>NZ_CP176756.1:5227500-5571831 GCF_046603685.1 Paenibacillus sp. WLX1005 | reverse complement strand
AGACTGTCACTCCTTTTAAACTTCCAATGTGGCTGAAGCCATGCGTAGATATCGGAAATGATGAAAATTGCTATGATAAATGGTGTCGAATTATCCCCAGAATACCCAGACGGTGGATAAGTTAAAAAATGGATAACATGAAATTGTTCACAACTTTATCCACAGGCTGTTGATAATTTTTCTATTCACATTCTCTATTCACAACGAAAACAATATCATAATAGCAAAAAGAGCCCTGTATTTCAACGAAAACCGATAATTTATCCACAAATTCAATCTGTTGTGTATAAAAGTTATGCACACCACAAGATATTGTTTATAGTTTGTTCGGAACCTGACGGTGGGTTGTGGAAAAATAATTTTCACTATTCACAGGGTAACATAGTGGTGGTGGATAACTGTGTATAAGTTCGGCTTGGAAATGGTTTGTGGATAAATTGCTTTTCTACTTTTTGAGCGGGTAATTTGGATGGATAGGATTGGAGAGATCAGATAGCTGATTTCATACTCTGAGATTTCGAAATTGATTTTGAGGATTGATTATGATGCAATCAGCGCGTAGACGAGGAAAGGGAATAAAGCATATGAACGACTTCTAGTGTTTGCGATATTCGAACACGATCTTCAAACATGAGATTTAACAAAAAGTGATTTTCGGGAAACAACATATCTGACTGCTTGGGAGTCATGAGAATCTACATGATATTGCTAATCCGTAGAGTCTCATAACTCTACCGGAGTTCGTGCCTCTATCTCTTTTGGAAGCGATTGTTGCCAAACAGATAGATTTCTATATACTTTCAATACACGTATCATTTTTAAATACATTTATAGAAGTAAAATTTCTATCTACTCTCATCTATAGTGAATCCCAAAAATAATTTCTACCAATTACGGAAAATCCATTGACGGCATGGTCATTTCCATGATTAAATATAAAATGGTATTTTTATGTGAGCAGACATAGAATCAATATGGGATATAATTACCTGCAAGGAGGTGCACAATATGAGACCGACATTCAAACCAAACGTAAGAAAACGTAGCAAAGTACACGGATTCCGTAAAAGAATGAGTACGAAAAACGGCCGTAAAGTGCTGGCGGCTCGTCGCCTTAAAGGCAGAAAAGTCATCAGCGCCTAATATGGACACGAAGACCACTACGGTGGTCTTTTTTTCTTAGTATATGGTTCGTTGCCCTATAGGGTACGTCGGCGGCAAGATCGCTGCTAGAATGTTGTCGCCGACGGAGGACGAATGGATAAACAGATTATCGGTTGATTCATTGCCAACGTTGCCGAATGGGACGCAAACGTAAAAGGTTGCCCTATTCCAACCAGCTGAGCGCTGAATGTGCAACCGGATACAGCAATGGATTGGCTGTTCAGGTATACAGATTGATAATAGATACATCCCAATGAAGTAACGGGCAGGCTTCGATCCAAAGAGCCTGTATGATGAAATATACGTTGTGGTCATTGGACGCTGGAGTTAAGGAGAATGTACGGTGCAAAAAAAGCTGCGTTTACGCAATCGCGCTGATTTCAGTCGCGTTTACCGTCACGGACGGTCTTTTGCCAATCACCAGTTTGTTGTGTACTGGTTTCAAAAAAAGGATATTGCAGAGTTTCGGGTTGGCATTTCGGTTAGCAAAAAAGTCGGTAATGCTGTCGTCCGTAACCGGATGCGTCGTGTCGTTAAGGAGATTGTGCGTCATCATGCGCATGAGATTGTACCGCACATTGATATGGTATTTATTGTGCGTAAAAGAGCATTGTCGCTTCCTTATAAAGATCTGGAAAAAAGTATTTTGCATGTACTTCGCAAATCTTCGCTGCTAAAACGCCCAGGACGGTAACGCTTTCGGTTTATTTGTGCTGTCAAATATGATATGATTTGCAAGGAAATGCAATGGTTAAGAGAGGGGTTTTGAAGTGTCGCAATTGAAGACTCGTGGAGGAAAATGGTTTCTCCTTATCGCTGCATTTGCAGTGGTAGCCCTGTTGGCTGGTTGTACGCCAAGTACAGTACAAACCCATACAACAGCAGATTTACTGAACCACGGATGGTGGAACCGCTATGTAGTATACTGGTTTGCCTACGCCCTGGACACATTTGCCGATTGGTTTAATGGTGAATATGGTCTAGCTGTCCTCGTCCTGGTGCTGATTGTACGTACACTGATTTTGCCGTTGACACTCAAACAGGTGAGAAGTTCGAAAGCAATGCAGGCGATTCAGCCGCAGCTACAAAAATTGCGCGAACAGCACAAAGATGATCCGCAAAAGCAACAAGCGGAAACGATGAAACTGTTCCAAGAAAATCAAATCAATCCGGCTGCCGGATGTTTCCCGCTGCTGATTCAGATGCCGATTTTCATCGCCTTGTACAACGCGATTATTTATAATAGTGCTCTTCGTGAGCATACGTTCTTGTGGCTCCAACTGGGTGAGCCGGATAAATGGCATATCCTGCCGATTATCGCTGCTGCTACTACATTCCTGCAAACATGGATGATGATGCGCATGAACCCGGCGTCGATGCAAGGTCCAATGCAGATGATGATGTACATCTACCCGGTGATCATTGCCATCATGTCATGGAGCTTCCCGTCTGCACTGCCATTGTACTGGGTATACAGCAATATCTATACCATCGTGCAAAACTACTTCCTGTATCGCAACAACCAGCCGATCGTTACCGATCTGGGTGTCGCTGTTGATACAAGTGGTAACACGTCCAAATCAAGCAACAAAAACCGTAACAAAAAGAAATCCAAAAAGAAACGTCGTTAATATCATTACCTTTACCGAAATCCGGAATGTTCCTGAATATCCCTACTACGATTGAGGAGGGCCGAACATATAGATGACTACAGTCATTGCGTCTGGAAAAACAGTTGATGATGCTATTGCAGAAGGGCTTGCCCAATTGCATACGACCAAAGAACATGTTCAGGTGAAGGTGCTGCAAGCACCATCCAAAGGATTTCTCGGTCTGATCGGCGTTAAGCCTGCCAAAGTGGAGCTGACCGTATTGGAACCGCAGTCCAAGCCGGTACGAACTCCGAGCAGTGCCCCACGTCCGGCACCCGAGTTGCCAAATAATGAACGTAAGTCAGATCCAGCTCCTGCTGGCGTACTGCCTATCGGTGATGACGGAAAAGTATGGGATGAGCCACAGTCGTCCGTTTCCCGGGCGGCAGCGAATTCGGAAGCCTGCGATGAAGCAGTGCAGTTTATCCGTGAGGTTGGCGACAGTATCGGTCTGGAGCTGAATGTGGATGTGAAGCGCGGACGCGACGGTTATGTGATGAGCATTTCCGGTAGCGATCTTGGTCTGTTGATCGGACGGCGCGGACAGACGCTGGATGCCCTTCAGTATCTGGTGAACATCGTAGCCAACCGCTATTCGGATAAATACATCCGCATTATGCTAGATGCCGAAAATTTCCGCGATCGTCGGCGCAAAACGCTGGAGGAGCTGGCAGATCGTCTTGCTGGCAAGGTGATTCGTTCCGGCAAAGAAGTCGTGCTGGAGCCGATGTCGTCGCAGGAACGCAAAGTGATCCATGCTCGTTTGCAAAACCATAACAAGGTGAAAACAGCGAGTAAAGGCGATGAACCGAATCGTCGTGTGGTCATTACGCTGCGTTAAGGCGGTAAGTCCACTCCCTTTGCCGAATGACAGGCAAACGATGCTGATGTACATTTTGAGTCAAAATAAATGGTCTGAGCGATCAGGCTGAATAGAGATCATAGTCGCTGACTGCCATTTCGGAGTCAGGATGGGATGCAATGATTTTTTGCCTGAGGGCAGAGGATCATTGCTTTTTCTTTAGTCCTTCATAGATACAGGTTCCTATAGAGAATGAACTGAATAGATCAAGGAGAGGTGAAGCAGTACGATGATTAGCGATACGATTGCAGCGATTGCTACGGCGGTCGGTGAAGCGAGTATTTCCGTCATTCGGGTCAGTGGACCGGAAGCGGTAGAGGAAGTAAGTCGTATGTTCAAAGGGAAAGTAGCGCTGGATGAAGCGGAAAGTCACACGGTTCATTATGGATTTATTATCGATCCGCAAACCGGCGATAAGGTGGAAGAAGTGCTAGTTACGATTATGCGAGCACCACGTTCATTTACGATGGAAGATGTGATTGAAATCAGCTCGCACGGCGGTGTAGTAGCGGTGCGGCGGGTCATGGACATCCTGTTGCAGCAGCGGATTCGGATCGCTGAGCCGGGTGAATTTACGAAGCGTGCCTTTTTGAACGGACGGATTGATTTGTCGCAGGCAGAAGGCGTAATTGATCTGATTCGTTCCAAATCGGATCGTGCCTTCTCGGTGGCACTCAAGCAGGTTGAAGGTAAGCTATCTCGTCAGATCAAGCCATTGCAGCAGACGCTGATCGAGACGCTGGCACATATCGAGGTCAATATCGATTATCCTGAGCATGATGTGGAGTCGTTAACGTCGGAATTTATTAAAGAAAAATCGTCATTGGTTATGACGGAGATCGACAAGTTACTTCGTACAGCCAATGAAGGCAAAATTCTACGCGAAGGCATTACAACAGCGATTGTAGGACGTCCCAATGTTGGTAAATCATCACTGCTGAATGCGCTGGCGCATGACAATCGGGCGATTGTAACGGATATTCCAGGTACGACGCGCGATGTGATCGAGGAGTTCGTCACGATTAACAATATTCCGTTGAAATTGCTTGATACAGCGGGTATTCGCGAAACGATGGATGTGGTCGAGAAGATCGGGGTTGAGCGTTCGCGTGGTGCGGTGAATGAAGCGGATCTGCTGCTATTTGTGTTGAATAACAGCGAAGCATTACACGAAGACGAGATTGAGCTGATGCAGCAGATTAGCGGACGTCAGGTGATCGTGATTTTGAACAAAATCGATCTGCCGCGTCAGTTGGATATGAATGTGCTGTTGCAGCATTTTGACGAGCAGCAGATTGTGGAAATGTCGGTTCGGGATGAGCAGGGTGTAGATCGGCTGGAAGAAGCGATCTCGGCGTTGTTCTTCGGTGGTAAGCTGGAAGCGCAGGATGTCACGTATGTGAGTAATGTGCGTCATATCGGCTTGCTTAAACAAGCGAAGCGATCGCTTCAGGATGCGTATGAAGCGGCAGACCAATTTATACCGATTGATATGATCCAGATTGATGTGCGTCTGGCTTGGGAGCAGCTAGGTGAGATTATCGGCGACTCTGCACCGGATTCGTTGATCGATCAGATATTCTCGCAATTTTGTCTAGGCAAATAACAATACACTGCCGTTAGAATCAGTGTACGGCTGTACGTATGAATGTGCTCATGGACTTGTATATATGGCATATTCACAACAAACATAGAAGCTATGTAATGAAAATTGCTTAAAATTTTCGTGTTTTATTAGATTTCTTACGGAAAACTTATATGAAAGTGTGGATTTTGCGCTATACTATTCGGGTAGCCCTTTTACATCAGGTAGAGGGGCTGCTCTGGTATGCCTTTGGACGACTTTTGATATCGATAAGGCAATACACAAGATGGCTGACGTAAGGATCAATTCGGAATCATACCGATATACATTTATATGTTGCGGCTGCTAGATGGCGGTCTGGGCAATAGAGGAGGAATACCCATGAGCTATGTGGGTGGAGAATACGATGTGATCGTCATCGGTGCCGGTCATGCAGGTAGCGAAGCGGCACTGGCTGCGGCGCGTATGGGCTGTAGCACACTGATGGTAACGATCAATCTGGACATGATCGCATTTATGCCATGTAATCCGTCAATCGGCGGACCGGCAAAAGGTCATGTTGTACGTGAAATTGATGCACTAGGCGGCGAAATGGGTCGCAATATCGATAAAACGTTTATTCAGATGCGTATGCTGAATACAGGTAAAGGACCTGCGGTACACGCATTGCGCGCGCAGGCAGACAAATTCCTGTACCAGCACGCGATGAAAGAAACGATGGAAAATGAACCAAATTTGACGTTACGTCAAGGTATGGTTGATCGTCTGATCGTGGAAGATGGCGTATGTACTGGCGTCATTACGCAAACCGGCACTACGTACAAAGGGAAATCCATCGTGCTGACAACAGGCACGTATTTACGTGGTAAAATCATTATGGGTGAGCTGGCATACGAAAGTGGTCCCAACAATCAGCAACCTTCGCTGAAGCTGTCAGAGCATTTGCGGGAGCTTGGTTTTGAACTGGTACGCTTCAAAACAGGTACACCGCCGCGTGTACATCGCGATACGATTGATTTTAGCAAAACTGAAATTCAACCAGGCGACGAGAAACCGAAATTCTTCTCTTATGAAACAGAATCGTCGGACAATGAGCAATTGCCTTGCTGGTTGACCTATACGTCAGCAGAAACGCATCAGATTATTAACGACAATCTGCATCGCGCGCCGATGTTCTCCGGTATTATCGAAGGTACAGGACCGCGTTATTGTCCGTCGATTGAGGATAAAATCGTTCGTTTTAACGACAAGCCAAAGCACCAGATTTTCCTAGAGCCAGAAGGTAAAAACACGTCCGAGTATTATGTACAAGGTCTATCCACCAGTCTGCCGGAAGATGTGCAGCTGAGTGTCTTGCGTTCGATCCCTGGTATGGAAAATGTAACGATGATGCGCAACGGGTATGCGATCGAATACGATGCGATGGTGCCAACCCAGCTGTGGCCGACTTTGGAAACGAAGCGTGTTCCCGGTCTGTTCACTGCTGGTCAGATCAACGGTACGTCCGGTTATGAAGAAGCTGCTGGACAAGGTGTAATGGCGGGTATTAATGCTGCGCGCAAAGCACAGGGCAAAGAAGGCGTCGTGCTGGATCGCTCGCAAGGCTATATCGGTGTGCTGATCGATGATCTGGTAACAAAAGGTACGAACGAGCCATATCGTCTGCTGACATCGCGCGCGGAATATCGTTTGTTGCTGCGTCATGACAATGCCGATCTGCGTTTGACTGAAATCGGTCATGATATCGGTCTGATTCCGAATGAGCGTTATCATAAATTCCTGGATAAAAAAGCCAAAGTAGAGCAAGAGGTTCTGCGCTTGAGCAAAGTAAAAGTCAAACCAGTCGATGTGAACGAAATGCTGGCATCACTGGAATCGGCTCCACTACAAAACGGAACGGATTTGTTGACTGTACTGCGTCGTCCAGAAGTAACCTATGCGCATATCGAAGGTATCTCACCTTCGCCAGAAGCATTGAGCGAGGATATGAAAGAACAAGTGGAAATCCAGACCAAATATGCGGGCTACATCGAGAAACAGCTGACGCATGTACAACGTCTGAAAAAAATGGAGCAGAAAAAACTGCCTGAAGATATCGTATACGAAGAAGTGAAAGGTCTGGCAATTGAAGCACAGCAAAAGCTGTCCAAAATTCGCCCGCTGTCGATTGGACAGGCTTCGCGTATTTCCGGCGTAACACCGGCAGATATCTCCATCCTGCTCGTTTACTTGGAGCACTATAATCGCGTAACGGCAGCACGGGGGTAAGTATGGATCAGATACAGCAGCAATTTACAGACATGCTGGCAGCGAAAGGCATTGAGATCAATGAACAGCAGCTACAGCAATTTGAAGCTTATTACGAAGAACTGATCACGTGGAATGAAAAGATGAACCTGACGGGTATTACAGAGCGGGATCAGGTGTATACAAAGCATTTCTACGATTCGCTAACGCTGGCGTTTTATGTAGATATGCACAACGTGCAATCGCTGGCGGATATCGGCTCAGGTGCTGGTTTCCCCGGAATTCCACTCAAAATCGTATTTCCCCATATCCAGCTGCGCATCGTGGATTCGCTGAACAAGCGGATTACATTTTTGCAAAGTGTAGCGGATCGGCTGGCATTGAAGCAGGTGGAGCTGATTCATGGTCGCGCTGAGGAAGTTGGTCGCAAGGAAGGCTACCGGGATGCGCACGATCTGGTAACTGCCCGAGCAGTTGCTCGTCTCGCCGTGCTGAATGAATTCTGTCTGCCATTTGTAAAAACAGGAGGTACGTTTGCTGCGATGAAAGGAAGCGATCTAACAGAAGAGATCAAGGAAGCGCGCCGCAGTCTCGGTCTGCTAAAAGGCAAGATCAAGCAGGTACATGAATTCCAATTGCCGATTGAGCAATCGGATCGCCATATTGTTGTAATTGAGAAAGAAGGCGCAACGCCGGTCAGATATCCACGCAAGCCGGGTACACCGATGAAAGAACCGCTGATTTAAGACATTATAGAATGAGTGAGTAAGAATCCTCTTTTACTATCTAGTTTGTGTATACCTTATGAACCGGTATGCAGATGATAGACAAAAGAGGATTTTGTTTTTATTTTACAAATATTAGTATATGATAAACATACTTACACTAAAGAGAACATCAATTGCGGAGACATTAGTTATTTGTTGTATGATGGTAAAAATCTGATATCTCAATGATGGAGGCGATTAATGTTGAAAAGAAAAGGATTCCAAATACTGGTTGTTATGATGGTAGGTGCTTTTATAGTATCATCCGTTCATGTTGCTCATGCAGCGACTGTACAACATTCGCATGTTGGCTCTCAGACTGACATCAGTACATTTTCCCAAGATAGAGAACAAGGCACCGTTAAAAAATGATGAAATCGGTATATGGAATATGTAAAAGTGAAATGAGATTGAGAACAAATCGTGTAAACATCATGAATACACTCTGTAAATACGCAAGTTCATCGCAGGATGTATTTGTATTGCAATAAGGTGAAATGGAAAAATTGTAATAGGAAGCCGCGTATTTCTATAGTAGATGCGCGGCTTTTTTCATTGTTTCACGTGGAACATATTTCACTACAACACCTCTCTACAAAAACGAAAATCTATACAACTCCACTCCTCAAATCAAACATCATTTTCAAAACCAAACTCCTCACAATTTTTCACATAAATTTATAGAGTAATCGTAGGATTATCAATCGAAAAGTGATAAAATGAGGAAACGAAACATGCCATATATTCCGGGTGCTGGTGATTTACCGGTCCATGCCAGATGCCCGTATTTTAAGTATGCCTATCTATTGGGATAGGTATTGCTATCATAAGATTAGGTGGTCTCATACGGAATGAAAGAACAAATTTCCAAATTGTTTGGCTTGTCCGAGCGTGTAAATGGAGATGAAGTCAAGCAGATACCGGTTGTCAATATTACAACCAGTCCATATCAGCCCCGTACGATTTTTGACGATGCCAAGATTGACGAGCTATGCCAGACCATCAAGACACATGGCATCATTCAGCCGATTGTTGTACGGCTGCGGAATGGAAAATATGAGATTATCGCGGGGGAACGACGCTGGAGAGCTGTTAGCAAACTGGGGATGGCGACGATCCCAGCGATCATACGCGAGTTTAACGATTCACAGGCGGCATCGATTGCGCTGATCGAGAATTTGCAGCGGGAAGGGCTTACGTCCATCGAGGAAGCGATTGCCTACCAGAAGCTGCTTGATCTGCATTCGCTTACGCAGGAAAGTCTGGCGCAGCGATTGGGGAAAAGCCAGTCTACGATTGCCAACAAGATTCGTTTGCTGCAATTGCCAGAGGAAATTCGGCAGGCACTCATGAATCGTCAACTGACCGAACGTCATGCAAGAGCGCTGTTATCGCTCGAAGGAGTTGAGCTACAGCTGCGTATTATGAAAGAAATCATCGAGAAAGAACTGAATGTGAAGCAGACGGAAGCCCGGGTTGCTTTTTATAAAGAGAAAAATCAGGTAAAATCCAAATCTAAACGCGTTTCCTACAGCAAGGATGTACGGCTGGCACTGAACACGATTCGTCAATCAATTGATATGGTGTCCGGCTCCGGTCTGGCGATCAATACATCTGAGCAGGATCACGACGATCATTATGAGATCGTGATCAAAATACCAAAACGCTGACAGACAGGCGGCATTGAGCCGCTTTTTCTGTCTTTATCCACCGTTTGTCATCAGCGAATTTCATAATACTGGGGTGAAGTAGTTGTCCAAAATTATTGCCATAGCGAATCAAAAGGGCGGAGTAGGAAAAACGACAACATCCGTTAATTTGGGTGCTTGCCTTGCCACTCTGGGCAAAAAGGTACTGTTGATTGACATCGATCCGCAGGGCAATACAACCAGCGGTGTCGGTATCAACAAAGCGGATGTGGAAAATTGCATTTATGATGTGATTATTAACGATGTGGCTCCAAAGGAAGCGATTCAGTCGACCGCTATTGAGAATCTGCATATTATTCCAGCAACGATTCAGCTGGCGGGAGCGGAAGTGGAGCTTGTACCTGCCATTTCGCGTGAATTGCGGTTGAAAAATGCGATTGGGCAGGTCAAGCAGGGATATGACTACATATTGATTGATTGTCCGCCTTCGCTTGGCATTTTGACAATTAATTCGCTGACTGCTGCCGATTCGGTGATCATTCCCATCCAGTGTGAATACTATGCGCTGGAAGGATTAAGCCAGCTGCTCAATACAGTACGTCTCGTGCAAAAGCATCTGAATACCGATCTACAAATCGAAGGCGTACTGCTGACGATGCTGGATGCCCGTACGAATCTAGGCTTGCAGGTTATCGAAGAAGTAAAAAAATATTTTCAGGATAAAGTGTACCGGACGATTATTCCACGCAATGTTCGGCTAGGCGAAGCGCCTTCTCACGGGAAGGCAATCATTACGTACGATCCGCGTTCCAAAGGCGCTGAAGTATATTTAGAGCTGGCAAAGGAAGTGGTGTCATATGAGTAAACGTCTCGGCAAGGGACTGGATGCGCTGATTCCTTCCCTGTCTGTGAGTGAGGATGATAAAGTGATTGAGATTCCATTAAAAGAGCTGCGCCCGAACCCTTTTCAGCCACGCAAAGCATTTGACGATGAAGGCTTGCAGGAGCTAGCGGATTCTATTGCCCAGCATGGTGTTATTCAACCGATCATTGTACGCAAAGTCTTAAAAGGCTACGAAATTATCGCTGGAGAACGTCGTTTCCGCGCGTCTCAGCTTGCTGGTAAAAAGGACATTCCTGCGGTAGTGCGGACATTTAGCGATCAGCAGGTGATGGAGATTGCGTTGGTTGAGAATTTGCAGCGCGAAAACCTGAATGCGATGGAAATCGCTACAGCATATCAATCGCTAATGGACGAATTCAAGCTGACTCAGGAAGAACTAGCTGCGCGTGTAGGCAAGTCTCGTCCCCATATTGCCAACTTCTTGCGTTTACTAACATTGCCGGATGAGGTAAAAGAATATGTTTCACGTGGAACATTGTCGATGGGACATGCACGCGCGCTTGTAGGTGTGAAAAAGGAAGATCTGATTCTGGCACTCGCTCATAAAGCGATTCAAAGCAATTGGAGTGTACGCCAGCTGGAAGAAGCGGTACAAAACTTGGAAACGAAGCGCAAAAGTAACGATAAAGACAAAGATAAGAAAAGCGATCCTTATCTCGTTGATGTTGAGCATTCCTTGCGTGATCGTCTGCAAACCGCTGTCAGAATTCGCAACGGCAACAAGGATAAAGGCAAAATTGAACTGAGTTTCCACAACCGTCAGGAATTGGAGCGGTTATTAGAACTATTAAACAAGTTGTAATACGTTTTTGAATTTTGATCTCAATTGATCGTGATATCTGATACATGATACGTGGATCGTCTATGCCACAGTTCAACGACGGAGGGAAAACGGTGATCAGCGATATGCAGCAGAAGCAAAAAGATCATGCTGTCATTTATTTGGATCATGCTGCTACTTCGTGGCCCAAGCCGCCAGCTGTATATGAGGCGGTACAGCATACACTGGAGCATGATTCAGCCAATCCGGGCAGAGGCAGTCATGCCATGGCAGTGCGTGCCAGTCGAGTATTATTTCAGTGTCGTCGGCAGCTGTCTACGCTGCTGGATGTGCGTAATCCGGTCGATATTGCTTTTACCAGCAATACGACGCTGGCACTTAATATGGCGATCTTTGGCTATGTGCAGCCGGGAGATCATGTCATTTCTACGATGACTGAGCATAATTCGGTCTGGCGACCGTTGGAGCATTTGAAACGCACTGCTGGTGTGCAGGTGAGCTATATTCCGGTAGACGAGCAAGGGCGTTTGGATCTAGCAGAAGTGGAGCGTGCCTTTACGTCAAAGACACGCCTGCTTGTGTGCAATCATAGCTCCAATCTGCTGGGTAGTATTTTGCCTGTAGAACAGTTATCGCAGCTTGCGCATCGTCATGGAGCTGCTATTCTGCTTGATCTGGCGCAAAGCGCTGGTCATATTCCGGTTGCCTTACAGCAGTGGGAGATTGATCTGGCAGCTTTTCCCGGTCATAAAGGATTACTTGGACCGCAGGGTACAGGCGGGCTGTATATCTCGTCTGCCTTGGAGCTGGCACCTTGGATCTACGGCGGAACGGGCAGTCAATCGGAGGAGCCAGACCAGCCTTCTGTGCGACCGGATCGATATGAAGCAGGTACGCCGAATACGCCCGGTATTGCTGGTCTGTCGGCAGGCGTACAGCATGTACTAGAGCAGACAGTACAGCGTATTGCAGAGCAGGAGCAACAACTGACGATGCAATTGTTGGACGGTTTGCAGCAGATAAAAGGGGTACGGTTATTAGGTCCAGCAGCTGGTCAACCGCGTACGGGAATCGTTTCGTTTACGATGCAGCAGCAGGATGCGGCACAGGTTGCGTTTACATTGGATCGTGAGTTTAACATTGCGGTGCGTGCGGGTATGCATTGTACTCCACTGGCGCATCGTGCTGTAGGTACGATGGATACGGGTGCGGTGCGTGCAAGTGTAGGATACGGATCGACATCGGAGCATGTAGAGCGCTTGCTGGAAGCGATTCGTCATATTGCAAAATAGGATGGAAATACGGGTTGGTCTCGCCAGTTCCCACTCGAATGTTACAAAATTGAGATGGAATATGCGCATCAATGCAAGTATAATGCTAAAGGGCTTATGGATCACGAAGTGGCTGCTGCCTGCCAGATCTAAAAGGCAGATTGTAGCATATACATGGATGATTGAATATATAACAGATACGGCACCATTTATACAGAGAAATCATGTGCCACACAGAATGCAGTTGGTTGGATGACAGACTGAACGGGCGATGCGGATAAAATATAAGCATCTCCGACCAGCACGGTAATGAAATAAGAGGAGAGCGGACAACAATGGCGGAATTGAACAGTCTGGTTACAGAGCAATTATTTTTGATACTGGGAGTAATCGCGATACTCGTACTCCTGCTGCTAATTATTGTAATGGTACAGGGTGCCAAACTGCGTAAAATGCGCAAACGCTACGAGATGATGATGTCGGGAAGTGGTGTTGAGGATCTAGAATCACTGCTGCTGGATCTGAAGCTACAAATGGACGCAATCGAAGACGGCGAAAAGCAAAAGAGTACCCGTTTTCAACAGATCGAGGACAAGCTGCGTACTGTACAGGCGTATACAGGCATCAAACGCTATAACGCCTTTTCAGAGCATGGTAGTGATCTGAGCTTCTCGGTGGCGCTATTGAACGACAATATGGACGGGCTGGTACTGACCGGTTTGCACAACCGCGATAGCTCCTATGTGTACGCCAAGCCGATCACGAATGGTCAATCGACGTACAATCTGTCTCCAGAAGAGTTGGAAGCTATTAGTCTGGCACGTACATCGGTAAAAGGGTAATTCCACGCGATTATAACGTGTCAGAGAAGAATGAATGTAATCCAAAACCGTCGTATATCGGATGACAGAAACTTTCTGCTCCGGGATACGGCGGTTTTTTGTAGAAGCGAAGATTGAATCTGCACGGACAATTTGCGTACAATAGATATATTCTGTTTATCATATAATACGTTTTGGACAATGAAGCTGGAATACAAAATCCTGTTTATGAACGTGACAGTTTGTACCGGAAGGGGTAAAAGAAAAGATGGAACACAATCTGGTCATGGCGTTTGATTCCACTCAACAGGCACTACGCGCGGAAATGCTGTTGGAATATGCAGAGATTGAAAATGATATGTTTCCAACACCGAAGCAGATTACAGCGGGCTGCGCACTATCGCTACAATTTCCCGAACAAGAGCTGGAAACCGTACAGCATATTGTAAAACAAGAGCAGGTGGAGATTCGCGGTATTTTTCGTGCGGTGGAAGACGGTTACGAAATGATTGCATAACAGCCAATGATACCGATACTATGCACAAGGAGGACAATCTATGAATCTGGTTCAAACAACACTACAGCTATTTGCAACACATTGGCTGAGCAGTGGCAATGCTGCCGATACAGCAGCGCAAGAGATTAGCAGCTTTACGGACAAATTCTGGAACTGGTTTACCGATACAGGGATGTGGACTCAATTTGCATTTTCTGCCATTCGCATCGTGCTTATTTTCGTCCTCACCAGAATTGCTATCAAGTTGATCAACAAGGTGATCGAACGCTCCTTATCCGGGCGCGATAAGAGCAGAATTGCGACCAATCCACGGCGGCTAGTCACAATCGGTGAATTGAGTAAAAATGTAATCTCCAGCGTGTTTAACTTTATTATGATCATGCTGATTTTGAATGAATTTGGATTTAATCTGGCACCGTTATTAGCAGGAGCCGGGGTTGCTGGTCTGGCAATCAGCTTTGGTGCTCAAAGTATTATCAAAGATATTATCACTGGCTTTTTCATTATTTTTGAAGATCAATTTGCAGTAGGCGACGTTATTCAGACCGGTACATACAAAGGTACGGTACAAATGGTCGGTCTACGTACGACTCGTCTGGTCAGCTGGAATGGTGAAGTCAATATTATTCCAAATGGTTCTATTATTAGCGTAACCAACTTCTCATTATCGAATGCACTGGCAGTCGTCGATATTCCGATGAGTATGGATCGCTCGCTCGCTGATGCACAGGAGCTGGTACTGCGTGCTACGCAAACGATGAAAACCGATCGTGACGAAGTGCTGGATGTACCGGAGGTGCTCGGTATCCAGACGCTGACGACAGGCGAATATTCGCTGCGGATTATCGCTAAATGTCAGCCGAACTCTCGCGCTAATATCGAACGTGCTATTCATACGGCGGTAAAACAACAATTGGATGCGGATCTAGAAGAACAACGTCTGGAAGAAGAACGCAAAACAGCAGAAGAAGCAAAACTTGCTGAGCAGGAAGCAGCGAATCAAGCGCCAGCACCGCAAACAGGCGTGCTGAAAACAGAAGTAACCGATAAGCGCGATCCGAATGAATCCAACGATTAATTGGTAAAAGAAAAAACGAACGAAAATGACCGGGCTACTCTCACAAGTAGCCCGGTTTGTTATGATACAAGTCAGGATGCAGCAGCAACCGACATATTTGTATCCACAGCCCGCAAATGATAGAAAATCTGGTAAAATGGGTGTGGATAAACAATTGCGGACGATAGCAAGTTGAGAAGAGAGAAAGGGTGGAGGTTATGGTAGAACGCAAGCAGTTTCAGCTGGGGGATATTGTACAGATGAAAAAGCCGCATCCTTGCGGTAGCAATGAGATGGAGATTATCCGCATGGGCATGGATATTCGTATCAAATGTGTAGGTTGCAAGCATAGTGTGCTAGTGCCACGAGCAAAATTTGAGAAAAATATGAAAAAAGTGCTGCGATCTGTCGCTGATCCAGAGCAAGCAATGCCTTCAGGGGAATAACGTTTATCTACAAAGTTATCAACAGATGACGTGGTTATACAGGATAATAAAGAATAGAAAAAGGTTATCCACTGTGGATAACCTTTTTTGCTATGTAGATAACTGGGGATAACGATGAATACCAAGGATGGAAGCATCTATATGTGTCCAACGATACATCATGCGCGCTCCTACTATTCAGCGTATGCCATTTGCATCCGTATTGTTATATATTTTCCTCTTATAGCAGCTACTCAGTTAACAAATGTTCAGCATACTACTTTATAACACGTGATATAGGCATCTTCTGCTTCACACCCCATCATAGCAAGAACTTCATGCAAAACGTCATTGCCAAAAGGGGATATACTCTATCAGCAATGACGCATTTAAGTTTATTATTTGTATATTGCTTTGATCACTATTCTGATCAGTCTAATTGAAGACCAGCGTTTAACTACGTATTGCCTGTAGCAACTATGCAGTGCTGCAACATATTCTCATCGATATTCTGTTCGGTAAATACTCAAGAGATGCCCAAAGTGATGGTTTAGCTTAAAGCTGTTCCAGCACGCCTTTGATCAGACCGACGAATGTAGTTCTTACTTTTGCCGCGACCTCGATGACTTCATCATGACTAAGCGGTTGATCCAGAATACCGCATGCCATATTCGTTAGGCAAGAGATACCGAGCACTTGAATGCCGCCATGAACAGCAACAATCGCTTCTGGCACGGTGGACATACCGACTGCATCTGCACCAAGCGTACGAATCATACGAATTTCCGCCGGCGTTTCATAAGCAGGACCGGTCCACCATGCGTAGACGCCTTGCTGTAACGATACCTGCTGCTGCTGTGCGACCTGTAGCGCGATATTGCGCAGCTCTGGATGATACGTTTGCGACAGATCAGGGAAACGAGTGCCCAATTGTGCATTATTCGGTCCAATGAGCGGATTATTGCCGACGAGATTGATATGATCCGTGATCAGCATCAACTCCCCCGGTGCAAAGCTTGTATTTACCGCACCGCAGGCATTGGTGACGATTAACTGCTGGACACCAAGCGCCTTCATAATGCGTACCGGGAAGGTCACTTCATCCAGCGTAAAGCCTTCATAATAATGAAGACGTCCCTTCATCGCAACTACCGTCTTGCCCATGAGTGTACCGATTACCAACTCATTCGCATGACCAACAGCCCCAGAAGTAGCAAAATGCGGAATGTCTTCGTATGGAATAATCGTTGGATGTTCAATCTCATCTGCCAAACCGCCCAACCCTGAACCGAGAATCATACCGACTGTCGGTGTCTGTGCACCGGTTTGTTTTACAATGTAATCTCTAGCTTCCTGAATGTGTTGCGTCTGATGCATAACATGTATTCCCCCTGCGAAAGAAATAAAATCCGTACAGCCACAAGTGTAAAGGACAGCCTGATACGTGTAAACGGATAATTCCTTCCAGATTCATTCAAAAAATATAATGTTGCTCTATTGCCAACCGAAAAAGAATCAAGTATAATCAATTTTGTTGTAAATGGATCGCTTTCACAGCGGTGCATGTTATACGGAGAGGTACCCAAGTGGTTATAAGGGGACTGACTCGAAATCAGTTAGGCGTCTTAGGGCGTGCGAGGGTTCGAATCCCTCTCTCTCCGCCATCCCATATTGATTGCTACATATATGATTCGTGACTAAGCTCTGTTGCAGACCTCTGCGGCGGAGCTTTTTTATGTTATTTAAGGTAGGCAAATACGCCGAAATGATGCGCATTTGCCTGTACAAGTGATATGCGTGAATGCCTGCATAGGATAGAACATTTTGCCTTCAGCAATCGTGCTCAAGCTGTATCGTGCAGGTCAGGATGTGTAATGACGTCCCAATCCCAACTCAGTTAGTAGCTGACGGTAAGCGATGGAGGTACGGTCTGCTGGGATATGGGCTTCAGCAGTCAGATCAAGCGGTAGATCTTCCGGCGTTTGGGCTTCGACCATTTCACGATCCTCCTGAAACACTTGTAGATTGAAGCGGATCGTATCCTCTGCCGGAACACTTTTATCAAAATTGCGTGAGATCGGGCAGAACAGCCGGGTGTAACGTGCCGATACCGGAGATGCGCAGTTCAGAATCATCAGTTTGCCGTCGTCTGGAAAATGTACCGTTAGCGAAGCAGCGAATGGCGGGAATACACGGAATGCGCGTAGCCACATAAAGCCTTCCGGTGCTGGATTTTCTTGCCCTTTGCCATAATTGCTAACCGTGCTCCAGTAATCGGCAATCAGTTCATTGCCTTCGCGTTTTACTTTGTATTGTGGAACTTCGGTGTTGTTACGATCACCAAATGTTTTGGTATGCACATAGGCAAAGTGGGATACATCAAGGAATCCTTCCATCTGGCGACCAGATGATCCGGCAATATCAAAGCTTGGCGGCAATACATTTACATAATCAGGATCATCCCAGCCAGCGAAGTCTGGAATTTGCGGTTCATTATTAGCAAGACACGTCCAGATCAGACCATACTTCTCAATAGCCGGATACATAATCAACTTCAGTTTGGGTGAGATTTTGCTATCAGGGTGTGCTGGTACAGAAGTGCAGGCACCTTCGCAGTTGTAGCGGAACCCGTGATACGGGCATACAATCTCACCGTCTTCGACCCAGCCTAGACTGAGCGGGGCGCCGCGGTGAAAGCATAGATCACGCGCTACAACTACCTCATCGCCACTACGATAGCAGACGAGCTTCACGTCCAGCAGCTTCACGCCTACCGGTTTGTCCTGAATCTCATCAGCGATTGCAATTGGATACCAGTATTGGGACAGCACGTACCAGTCGTCCGGTGTAAACGTACAATCACGGGGCAGTTGATTTTGGGCAGCTTCAGCAGGGGATTTGGCGCGTGTACTCATAATAATCACCTCATTAAAATTTTGGGAACACATACAATTGAAATACAGAGTCAGCGAATATGGATATAAGGAAGACCGGCAATTGGAAATCATAGAAACGCCAAAAATCCCAGACGACAAGGGGCGCTCGGCGAAAGTAAACACACTTGCTGCCTATCTCATCAGCGATCTGACGACATAGAGAACAAGGCGGCAGATGGCAGCAACTACTGTACCGAATATTAGGAACAGCAAGCGCCATCATGCGTTTACTTTTGCAGATACACCCTCTTGTAGCCTGGGACAATTTACGGTTGTCTGGTCGAGACGCTCAAACCAATTAATGAGCTTATACAAAAGGATATGTTAAATTAAATTACATTTTAGAAGATATATTGATAATATTTCGAAATTAAAGCTTTGTCAATGTGATATTTAATACTGTTTATTTTTAAAAAAGAAATATTTACATTTATCAATGTAATAATATATAATATATAATCGATTAAAAATGAAACAGTTATAAGCTGTTGGGAATACATAAATAAAATATTGTATATAGCTACTATATATGATACAATAATAGGGTTCGAGTTTGTGCTCGTTCCTTGCTCCTGGCATGGATCAGGGGCCTTAGTCCAAGAGGAGGTGAAAACTATGCGCAATTATGAAGTAATGTACATTCTGCGTCCAGAAATGGAACAAGAAGCAGTTGAAGCGTTGACTGAACGTTTCAAAGGCATCATTACAGCTGACGGTGAGATCACTAGCCATGATATCCAAGGCAAACGCCGTCTTGCGTATGAGATCAAGAAAATTCGTGATGGTATTTATGTTCTTGTAAACTTCGCAGCTACTCCAGCTGTTGTTGCTGAGCTTGAGCGTATCATGAAAATTTCTGATGACGTAATCCGTTATCTGATCACTGTAGACGTTACAAAGTAAGTTTGAATAATGAATTGTAAACTCGTTTGAGGAGGGGATTGGATTGTTGAACCGTGTCATTTTGATCGGACGGTTGACCAAAGACCCGGAACTTCGCTACACACCTGCGGGTGTGGCTGTGACGCAGTTTACGCTGGCAGTGGATCGTCCTTTTACGAGCCAGGGTGGAGAGCGCGAAGCGGACTTTATTCCGGTCGTAACCTGGAGACAACTGGCAGAAACCTGCGCCAACTACTTGCGGAAAGGCCGCTTAACAGCGGTTGAAGGACGCATTCAGGTAAGAAATTATGAGAATAACGAAGGTAAGCGTGTATACGTGACTGAAGTTATCGCTGATAATGTTCGTTTCCTGGAGTCCAACCGTGATGGCGGAAACAGCAATAGTGGAGGCAATCGTGAGGAAGCACCTTACGGCGGCGGTAACAATAGTAACCGCAGCAGCAATGGAAACAGCTACTCTCGTGACAATCAAGATCCATTTTCCGATGACGGTAAACCGATAGATATTTCCGATGATGATTTACCATTTTAAAGTAAGAAAGGAATGAATCAGATGAGCTTTAATAGACGTGAAAGCGGAGATGGCGAAGGCAGACGTCCAGGTGGACGCCGCGGTCGCAACAAACGCCGTAAAGTGTGTTATTTCACTGTAAACAAAATCACTCACATCGACTATAAAGATACGGACCTGCTTCGTAAATTTATCAGTGAGCGTGGTAAAATCTTGCCGCGTCGTGTGACTGGTACAAGTGCAAAATACCAACGTATGCTGACTACTGCGATTAAACGTTCCCGTCAAATCGCACTGCTGCCATACACTACTGAATAGTATTGCTTTTCTGCTTCGGCAGAAAGGTTCCAAGCGTACAGCATCTTTCCTATTGTAGGAGAGAAGGCTGTACGCTTTTTATTTTGCTTGCATTCTGTATTCGTATACTCATCTTGAATATTCATGATGATCTGAACGTGAGAAAGGGGGTATTTATTACAAGGTGAAAAGATCGGGTTACTAGGAAATATAGTTTAAACAAAGTATTCTTCATTATTGAGAATACTTGTATGCAAATAGTGTGTATGGATACGTTATCAATTCTTCAAACAACGAAGGAAGACTATTAAATATAAATAAATAGAGATAAAGGTTTAAGCGCTTCAATTGTGGTTATATCATATCCGTACTGATAAAATCACTTACTTACTTATGAGCAAGATTGAAATTATACATAATGTGATTGACGGAAGTTCCGGAGCTTCCTTTGCATCTGTATAACAAAAAAGTGGCTCAGTGGGGAAAGCAGATCATATCAGGGGTTTTCGGGAACAAATACAGGTTGGGTGAAGCCGATATAATAGCCGACTCCACTTTTTTTCAAATGATATGTGATCCAAAATGAAACTTCGCCCGTTTATCCAATCATGGACGGCAAGACAAACAGACAAAAACAAAATTGACTTACAAAGGGAGCCTGAATGATGAAAATTCAAAAACTGCTTGTACCTGTATTAAGTCTTTCCCTGCTTTTACCTACAACTGGAGCTTTTGCTGCAACCACAACTACAGCAACACCGACAGTCAGCACGAAAGCTGCTGATCTGCGTGCTGGATTGGATTATCTGCTGTCCGAGCACTTTGCACTTGCTGTTGTTGCAATGACAAAAGCTTACGAAGGCGCACCGGATGCAAAACAAGCGTATGACGCGCTGGATCAAAATGCACTGGATATGCAACCTGCCATCGAAGCTATCTATGGTAAAGCAGGTGCTGCGGAATTCGAACGTATCTTCCGTGCACATAACAAATACACCGACAACCTGGTGAAAGCAACGAAAATGAATAACAAAGCGGCAATCAAAAAAGCCGAAGCACAAGTACAAGGCTTTGTTGACGAGTTCTCCAAATTCCTCGCAACAGCAACAGCTGGCAAACTGCCACAAAAAGCTGCTGCAGACGCTCTGAGACTGCATGAAGATCAAGTACAAGACGTATTCGAGAAATATGTAGCTGGTGATTACACAGGTGCATACAAAGAATATCGTCAAGGTTTCGAAACAATGTTTACAGTAAGTAAAGCGCTCTCCGGCGCGATTGTGTCCCAGTACCCTTCGAAATTCAACTACGGTACTGTAGATACACCGGCGGCTGATCTGCGTTCCGCTCTGAACCGTCTGGCTGCTGAGCACTTTGCATTGTCCGCACTGCAAATGCAAAAACAGTATAACGGCGAAAAAGACTCCGCTGCGCTGGTAACTGCAGAAGCAGCAAACACAGCTGCATTCAAAAAAGCGATCACATCGATCTACGGTGCTGAAGGTGGTAAACAGTTCGAAACGATCTGGGTAACGAACCACATTAAAGCACAAAGTGATTATGTAACAGCACTGAAAAAAGGCGATAAAGCAGCACTGCAAGCAGTAAAAGATCGCATTACAATGTTTACGAAGGACTTTGCAACATTCCTGGGTACAGCAACAGCGAACAATCTGCCTGCTGCCGCTGCTGAAAAAGCACTGGTTACTCATGAAACTCAAGTCCAAAACGTTATCAATCAATATGCGAACAAACAATATGCAGCAGCATACAAAGCTGACCGCGAAGGCTTCAAAACAATGTTCGGTATCGGTGAAGCACTGGGTGGCGCAATTGTAAAACAATACCCTGCTAAATTTAAAGCTGCTGCTACGCCTGCCAAAACGCCAGCTGCTTCCAATGCAGCAATGACGACTGTGTGGATGAAGCTGAACAGCAAAGAGCTGAAAATCAACAACAAAACAACAATGATGGATACAGAACCAGTAGTAAGCAACAACACCACTTACATTCCACTGCGCTACCTGGCTGAAGGAATCGGTGCGAAAGTAGCTTGGAACAAAGCTGCTGGTCAAGTAACTGTTATGGCTGGTAAAGATACAATGAAATTCTGGGTTGGTAAAAACACCGTTGATGTAAACGGCAAAACGCAAAAACTGGAAGCAACTGCTATGGTGAACAACGATGGTAGAACACTGGTTCCACTGCGTTCGATCACAGAACTGTTGGGCTGGGACGTAAAATGGAACGAGTCCACTGGTGCAATCACGCTGACTAAAGCGAAATAAGCATCATAAAAAAGTAACTATATAATAGAAGATTCTTGTACACTCCCTGTGTAAAAGGTATCTTGCCTACACCACGATGACTGCATGTTCTCCTTATTGATAAGCAAGCAGCATCCAAAGACTCCCGGTTATTTATGACCGGGAGTCTTTGTTTTTATTGGTTAAACGACAAGAAACAGTGTAAAATAATGTGACTGTGTCATAAGCTGTATCCAGCGTTTAATGAATGAAGAATATATGTCTGCTTGAAATGAGGAATGGGACAATGACAAAGAAGCAAAAGATTTGGTCTGGCATTGCGGCTGCCGTGGTCGTCCTGACGGCAAGTCTCTTTATATGGTGGAAGCCAATTTCATTGGCAATGTTTGACTGGTTTGTTGCGGATAAAATTGAAACCCAACTCCAGCAGACGTATCAGCCTGTACGTCAAACAGGCGGCGAACAGCAAGCAACGGAGCCGGAGGTCGTAATGACTGAGCCATTTTCCATGTTGCTGGTCGGTAGCGATCAGCGGGAGAATGAGACGGCGCGCTCGGATACCCTTATGTATGCGGTCGTACGTCCGCTTGAGAACAAAGTGCTGCTTATTTCCATTCCACGCGATACATACACCGAGATCGTCGGGCGCGACCGGATGGACAAAATCAATCATGCGTACGCATTTGGTGGCATCGAAATGACGATGAATACGGTAGAGCATTTTCTAGATGAGAAGCTTAATTTTTACGCATCGGTTAATTTTCAAGGATTGGTTAATGCGGTCGATGCACTAGGCGGTGTGCAGTTGCCGATTGAAGAAGATATTGTGAACCGTGATCCGAATCATGAGCAATTCACGATCAAAGCGAACAAGCCGATCTATTCCGGTCAGGAGGCGCTGTATTATGTGCGGTACCGTGAAGATAGCGATTTTCGCCGGACGAAGCGCCAGCAGATCTTCCTGCAACAGATTGCCAGTCAGGCATTTCAGTTGAAACAGATCGATAAAGTGCCGGAGCTGCTCAGCATTATGGGCGATAATTTTAAAACGGATATGCGCCCGGATCAGTTAACTGGTCTAGCGAGTCAATTGTTGCATACTGGCGAGCCGGAAGTGAAAGCATTCACGATCGCTGGTGAAGGTGAGTACATTGATGGCGTCTACTATGAAGTGCCGGATGAGAGCGAAGTAGAAGAAGCGAAGCAATTGATTGATGACTGGATGAGCAAGGACGGCCCTGATGCGGTAGAGCAGCCACCTTCCGGCAATGCGGCTGATGGAGATACCGAAACGACCATTCAACAGTCCGAATTACGTTAATTGGATAGACTGGCTTTATTGTAGGCTGGTTATCGCTTAAAATAGAAGAGAAGCATCGTCAACACCTGTATGACACCAATCCATGAATCATACTATGCTGCCATCGGTGCAGCAGGTCGTAATACGACGAGGAGGAAGGTTTTTTCATGAATATTGCGTTTTTTCTGCTGCCGAAGCAGGAGGTCGTTTGCGTCACCCTTAATTCGACGCTGCGCCAGACGCTCGAACGGATGGAATATCATCGTTATACGTCCATCCCGATGCTCGACAAGGACGGGAAATATGTAGGTACGATCACGGAAGGGGACTTGCTCTGGTTTATGCGAAATTCCGGTGGCAAGGTGACTTTTGAGAACGCTTCTAAATTTTTGCTGTCCGAAATTCCGCTTAAACGGGATGACAAGCCGGTATCGATCGATGCCAATATGGAAGACCTGATCAATCTGGCTAAAGTGCAGAACTTTGTGCCGGTTGTCGATGATATGAACCGATTTATCGGCATCGTACGCCGTAGTCAGATTATTGAATACTGCGAACAATTCGTTCGCGGCGGTGAATACGCGCCGGAGCGCAACCGTATGTCTGGCATCTAAATCGGCTGTGGTCGCTATACAAATCCGTGCGTGATCCTCGGCGTCTATGCTATAATGATGAGTAAATCTTTTTTAGCGATGCCGACAATTTGTGCGTAAGAGGTGAATCGTTTGAAACTGCGCTGGACATCCGTAGCATGGAGCGTTGCTTACCTGCTTCTGCTACTATCCCTAATAACATCTGTAAGAGTCATCGGTATGCTATTTCTAATTGTGCCTGTCGTCGTGCTGTATTCAACTTTGACCTTGCGCCAATTCATCATGCACTTGATTCCTGTATGGTTGATCGCGTTGATCATTGCTGGACAGGCAGGGTTATTCCTGCCGATTCTAGGAATATTCTTCATGATTCCGGGAATTGTGATGGGCAGGATGTACAAAAAGTATCAGCCTGCACTGAAAGTTATTTTTGCTGGCGGTCTGACCGCATTGGTGGAACTGCTTGTGCTGCTATTAATTGCAACCGCAGTGTTCCATTTTAGTCTAGGAGAGTACGTGCGGGATGTGATTCAGATTTCCGTTGCGCCGCTACAAGCGATGGCGGATGTGAATCCGAACCTGAGCGATGTGCTGACGCCGGAGTATATTATCGGGCTGAGCAATTACACGCTCACGTTGATTCCCAGTGCGCTCATTATCGCTTCGTTTACGATGGCGATCATTACACATGCGGTATCGCGTCCACTGCTCGAAAGTATGAATTATTCTGTGCCGCGTCTGAAACCGGCACGCGATTGGAGATTGCCAAGATCGCTGATCTGGTATTATCTGATCGCCGTATTTCTGGAGTTTATTGCACGTTCGAATATGACGGGTGTGCTGGCGGCAATTGTGCTGAACTTTATGCCACTGGTTCATCTTGCCTTTACGATCCAGACGATCGGATTTGTGTATTTCTGGGCCAGTCAGCGGAAGTGGGGATCGTTCCTGCCGTTTATTCTGGCGATCGTCGTCGTACTGATTCCGCCGCTGCGGATTATCGGGATTATCGATCTGGCTTTCCCGCTCCGCGAGTATATTACGAGAACGAAACGGTAAGGGTGATGAATGATGCCTAATTTTTTGCTAAACCGCTGGCACGGTTACCGGTCGGTGTGGGCATCACTGCTCATGCTAGGTCTGGTTGTGCTTCTGTCCTGGTTCAACTGGATCGTCGGATTGGTAGCGCTGTGTGCAGTTATCTTGTTCGCAGCGGTGCTGGTGCGCTCGGAGCTTGCGTTCAGGCGGGAACTGGATGAGTATATTGCTGGCTTGTCTTTTCGAATCAGGCGTGTAGAGGAAGAAGCGGTTAGTACGCTTCCGTTCGGTCTGGTGCTGTATGATAATAAATTTTCGATTGAATGGCATAATCGATACATTGCTGGTTTGTTCGGTCGTAAGACGTTGGTCGGCACACCGCTCGATGAATGCTTTCAAGATTTTCAGGAGCAATATAAAAAGGCGAGAGACAGCCGTAAGGAAGCGACACGCGACAAAGCGGCGATCAAGGAAGTTCGCTTTGAATTGCAGCATGATATACGTACGCTGGAATGTATCGTACTGCCGGACGAGCGGCTGATCTATGTGCAGGATATTACGGAATTTGCGAATCTGCGTGATCGTCATGAGGAGGAGCGTCTGGCAGTTGGCGTCGTGCTGCTCGATAATTTTGACGAGGCTTCTCAAGGAATGGACGATCAGCAGCGTACAAGTCTGATTGCACGCGTAGCAACGCGGATTACCGATTGGGCGAAGCATTACCAGATCTATGTGCGTCGTCTGTCATCAGAGCGCTATCTGCTGCTGCTGAATCAGAAATCGCTGCGTGAACTGGAACAGAGCCGGTTTGTTATTTTGGATGAAATTCGTGAAATGACCGCCGATCTGAAAGTGCCGCTGACACTTAGTATTGGTGTCGGCTTCGGTACAGAAACGATTAGCGAACTCGGCGAACTGGCACAGTCCAGTCTGGATATGGCGCTTGGACGCGGTGGCGATCAGGCGGCAGTGAAGGCGGATCAGCGTCTGTCATTCTATGGCGGTAAATCCAATGCGATTGAGAAACGGACGCGTGTACGTGCAAGGGTAATCGCCCATGCGCTGCGTGATCTGATGGTCGATAGTGATCAAGTGCTAGTTATGGGTCACAAAATTCCAGATATGGACGTGATCGGTGCTTGTATCGGGGTGCTCAAGGCTGCCGATATGTACGAGGTTGAAGCGTACATCGTACTGGATGGCGTCAATCCGTCGATTGAACGCATGATGGAGCGCATCTCCAATGATGAGCGATTATCGGTGCATTTTATTACGCCGGAAGAAGCGCTCAATATTATGACTGAGCAGACGCTGATGATCGTGGTCGATACGCATAAAGCGTCGATGACGATTGAGCCGAAGCTGGTGGAACGTGCGCGCCGCGTTGTGGTGGTGGATCATCATCGCCGCGGCGAGGAGTTTATCAACGATGCGGTGCTGGTATACTTAGAGCCGTATGCGTCGTCCACCTGTGAATTGGTGACGGAGCTGCTGCAATATATTCATGACAAAGTACAATTCACTACGCTGGAAGCGACATCGCTATTGGCGGGCATTACGGTCGATACGAAGCATTTTGCGTTGCATACCGGTTCGCGTACGTTTGAGGCCGCAGGCTTCTTGCGCCGAAACGGAGCGGACACGGTGATGGTGCAGCAGATGATGAAGGAAGATCTGTCCGAATATATCGCCAAAGCTGAGATTATCAAGCAAACGCGTATTATCCACGATCATATCGCACTGGCGGTTACGTCTCCGGGCGAAAAGGTGCCGCAGCTGCTAATTGCACAGGTCGCGGATTCGCTGCTGAATATGAGCAATGTCCACGCTTCATTTGTGATTAGCGAGCGTGTAGATGGTCTGATCGGTATTAGCGCCCGTTCACTGGGCAAGATGAATGTACAGGTAGTTATGGAACGCTTGGGCGGCGGCGGTCATCTGACCAATGCGGCTGTCCAGCTCGAAGGTACTGCTGCCGAAGCGGAAACACGGCTCCTGCAAGTACTAGATCAAATGAATGAGGAAGAGGGGTTATTTGAATGAAAGTCATTTTGCTAAAAGATGTTAAAGGAACTGGTAAAAAAGGGGATATCAAAGAGGTATCTGACGGCTACGCACAAAACTTCCTGATCAAAAACGGTCATGCAAAACCGGCAACTGGCGGTAACGTGAAAATTCTGGAAAACCAGACCGCTGCTGTTGAGCGTCAAAAACAGGAAGAAAAAGAAGCTGCTCAAGCACTGGGCAAAACGCTGGAAGAGCTTACGGTTCAGCTGAAAGCTAAATCTGGTGAGGGCGGTCGTCTGTTCGGCGCGATTACGAGCAAACAAATCGCTGAAGCACTGTCCAAACAAGGACATAAGATCGACAAGCGCAAACTTGAACTGGATGAGCCAATCCGTACACTGGGCGTCACTCAGGTAACGGTGAAGCTGCATCCAGAAGTAAAAGCGACGCTCAAAGTCCAAGTTACTGAGGAGTAATCATGGGCGGCGAAATGTTTTACGATCGGGTTCCACCGCAGAATCTGGAAGCTGAGCAGGCTGTTCTGGGTGCTGTGTTATTGCAAGCAGAAGCGCTGATTAGTGTGATGGAGCGCGTAGACACGGAGGATTTTTACGATAAATCTCACCAATTGATCTACGATGCGATGGTAAATCTGGGGGAAGAAAACCAGCCGATTGACTTGATCACCTTAACTTCCTTGTTGCAGGATCGTTCGCAGCTGGAAGATATCGGCGGCGTCAGCTATTTGGCGAAGCTTGCCAATGCGGTGCCGACCGCAGCCAACGTAGATTATTATGCGCAGATTATTGAAGAAAAATCGATGCTGCGTCGTCTGATCCGTACCGCAACGCAGATTGTTAGCGAAGGATACACTGGCGGGGAAGATGTCGGCAGTATGCTGGGCGATGCGGAGCGCAAAATTCTGGAAATCTCCAACCGCCGTACAGGTAGCGGCTTTATCGCGATTCGTGATGTGCTGATGGAAGTGTTCGAGAAAGTAGAGACACTGAGCGAGAACAGCGGCAATACGACCGGGATTCCGACAGGTTTTATCGATCTAGATAAAATGACCGCCGGGTTCCAGCGTAGTGACCTGATCATCGTGGCGGCGCGTCCGTCGGTTGGTAAAACGGCGTTTGCCCTGAATATCGCGCAAAACGTCGCAGTGCGTGCCAAGGAAACGGTTGCTATTTTCAGTCTGGAGATGTCGGCAGCGCAGCTTGTACAGCGTATGATCTGTGCCGAAGCGAATCTGGACGCGAGCGTCATGCGTACCGGCGATTTCAAAGAAGAAGACTGGATGAAGCTGACGATGGGTATCGCATCATTGTCAGAATCGGAAATCTATATCGATGATACGCCGGGGATTATGGTATCCGAGATTCGTGCCAAATGCCGTCGTCTACAAAAGGAAAAAGGGCTAGGCATGATCGTGATCGACTACTTGCAGCTAATCTCTGGTCGCGGCAAAGCGGGCGAGAACCGTCAGCAGGAAGTATCCGAGATCTCACGTACGTTGAAGCAGATTGCGCGTGAGCTGCATGTGCCGGTTATCGCACTGTCTCAGCTCAGCCGTGGTGTCGAGCAGCGTCAGGACAAGCGTCCGATGATGTCTGACTTGCGGGAATCCGGCTCGATTGAGCAGGATGCCGATATCGTATCGTTCTTGTATCGCGACGACTACTACAATCAGGAAACTGAGAAAAAGAACATCATCGAGATCATTATCGCCAAGCAGCGTAACGGTCCAGTCGGTACGGTCGAACTGGTTTTTTTGAAAAACTTCAATAAATTCGTCAATTACGAGCGTGTTCAATCGGATATGTTCGCAGGATAGATGAAGATTAGGATGCTAGTGCCGAATAGGAAATAGGATGTATAATCATCTGTTGTTCGGGATCGCTGTATCCTTTAATAAGGAAGAGCCGCTTTCCACCGGGGAACTTACCGGAAGGAGAAGCGGCTCTTTTTGTTATGGATTGTTAATCGGCAGTGACCGTTTGCACAATCAGTCGGCGCAGATCGGCAATGCGATTGGGCATTTCACTGGTAGAGCTGTTGAGCATATCGCACAGTGCAAGCAAATCTTCCATTCGCGACAGAAGTCGCCATTGTGGATGCAATTCACCACCAGCGGCGCGATACCCTTCCAGAACATGCTGCTCATACAGTGATCCTGCCGATTCATACCGCAGCATATTTCCAATATCCGCATACCGCGTTCCAGCAAAAGCAAATTCCCAATCCAATACGGCGGGGACGGTGGTGCTATCAGATGATTCCTGAATCAGAATATTCAAACCGTTAAAATCGGAATGAACGAGTAGCGGCATCTCGTGAAATTCGTGGATACACATTCGGCTGGATTGCAGAAATCGCCGAACTGCCTGAATCTCTTGTTCATGTAACCAGCGTCCGCTTCCGTGATGTTCCAGACTATCATTGATAAAAGCGCACCATTCGTCCATACCAGGGGAGAGTGGCTCGACAATAGTAAGAGTAGGTCCGAAGAATCCGGCTTGTGCAAAGGTATAGTTGTGAATATGTGCAAGCACGTTACCGACCGCTGTCGCAGCCGCTGCGATGCGTCTGGTATCACCTGTTTTCAAAATATCAGCGAGCAATATGCCGTCCTTCCATTCCAGAATCGACCAGGATGCGCCTTCAGCAGTCGGGATGATCTCGGAATGCACATACTGCGCAATCGGCACTGTAGCAGCAACAAGCTGCGTTATAGCGACCTCTTTATAGGCAACATCCGAACTGCCAGAGCAGACGCGCAACATGTAAGGCGAATCATCCTGCTCCAATGTGAACTTGTAGCTGCCATTGCTCAACCCGGTACTGGTTCGTTGCAAGCTAGCGATGGTTTTGCTGGGAAAAGCGGTATGGATCATGTCGTGCAGTGTAGAAGGCGAAGGTGGCGTGAAGGTGCTACTGTGTTCCCAGTTCTCTTTCATGCAAGTCATCCTCCTGAATATGTATCGAAATGAAATATGTAGAGTATCACGATCTTCATTATATAGTGAATGTACTCCCATCAGAACAGGAACAGTTATAGTTAATAGGCTGAGATAGATACAAACGATCAAGATCGCAAAGGTTACTTTTATAGATACGACACTATATTTTGCGAAAAATACGGTTTTATCATGGGTAAAGGCAGCGTTTGGCGAAATGATTACATAAATCCCGAACGATGGTAATTTTGTGTCCTGTCATTGTTCGCGTTTCATTTGACTTTGAAAAAGTGTCCTGTTACACTGTAAATGCTGCGGTAAAGCGCAATAGTGTTATTGGATGTAAGTATCCTGTCAGTTCAGGAACTGCTTCACCCCCTTACCGCACGGGGATGAACTTCCGCCCGCGAAACGGTTTGTATGCCTGCATTTGCCCGGCCGTTCCTCGCAAGGAGGTTTTATGCTGTGCTGTTACCACGCTGGATAGGGAATACGTTCCCAACGTCATCTTTTCCAACAAGATGTACACATCTGGCGATCATACGGAACAGACAGCGCAAATATACGGTGTACATACACCTACGGAGGAATGAATCATGTCAACTGTAGTCGTTGTGGGAACACAATGGGGAGACGAAGGCAAAGGTAAAATTACCGACTATCTTTCGGAGAGCGCGGATGTTGTAGCCCGTTATCAAGGTGGTAACAACGCGGGACATACGATTTTAATCAATGAGAAAAAATATAAATTAACGATGGTGCCATCCGGCATTTTCTATGAAGACAAAGCATGTGTCATCGGTAACGGTATGGTTATTAACCCGGCTGCGCTGATCGACGAAATTAACTATGTGCACGAAAACGGCTTTTCTACCAAAAACCTGACCATCAGTGATCGCGCGCATGTCATTTTGCCATATCATATGGTGCTGGATCTGTTGGAAGAAGAACGCAAAGGCCCGAACAAAATCGGTACAACTGGTAAAGGGATCGGCCCTTGTTACATGGACAAAGCATCCCGTGTCGGTATCCGTATCGCCGATCTGATGGATGCAGAAGAATTCGAGCAAAAGCTGCGCCATCTCGTCAATGAGAAAAATCAGGTGATCACGCAAGTGTACGGTGGTCAACCGGTCGATGTGGAGCAAATCCTGTCCGATTATCTCGGGTATGCCGAGAAGCTGCGTCAGTATGTAAAAGACACATCTGTTGTACTGAACGACGCGATCGACGAAGGCAAAAAAGTGCTGTTCGAAGGCGCGCAAGGCGTCATGCTGGATATTGACCAAGGTACGTATCCGTTCGTAACCTCGTCTAACCCGTCCGCAGGCGGTGTCTGCATCGGTTCTGGCGTCGGTCCAGCACGTATTCAGCAGGTTATTGGCGTTGCCAAAGCGTACACTACTCGTGTTGGCGATGGCCCATTCCCAACTGAGCTGCATGACGAAATCGGTCACGAAATTCGTGAAAAAGGTCATGAATACGGTACGGTTACTGGTCGTCCTCGTCGTGTAGGCTGGTTCGATACCGTTGTTGTTCGTCACGCTCGTCGCGTGAGCGGCATTACTGGTCTGTCCCTGAACTCGCTGGACGTACTGACCGGTCTGGACACAGTGAAGATCTGCACCGGTTACAAATACCGTGGCGAATTCATCACTCACTATCCAGCCAGCCTGAAAAATCTGGCGGAATGTGAAGCGGTATATGAAGAAATGCCGGGCTGGAGCGAAGATATTACTGGCGTGAAAACGCTGGAAGAATTACCGGAAACGACACGTAACTATGTGAATCGTGTATCCGAGCTGACCGGTATCCCAATCGCGATCTTCTCCGTTGGTCGCAATCGCGAGCAAACGAATCAAGTGGCTCCGATCTATTCCTAATATCTACATTGTATAGCCAATCCACCGGGCTGCATTCTGTGCAGTCCGGTTTTTTGTTTGTTCGATACAGAGGCATTTGTTAGCGCGCACATTAACATTCTATGCGCGCTTATCACCTAGACGCCTATCACCATCAACTACACGAAGCGGAATAGAGCGAAATCAAGCGGATATCATATGCATTGGAACACAGCGTAATATACACTGCAAAGATACAATCAAAAAGGTGAAGTTCTTAATCTGTTACAGTATTTTCCTGTTACTGTTCAGTCAGATTGACTGTACATAAGGCTGGATCATCATCGGTATTCATTATATTGCTGCAAAGAACGCATAGTCGTTATCATATCAGCATTTCTTTGAAAACAGCATCTTCCCTCATTCCCTTCATTTTGACTTGCCTTATGGTGTCTGAGATCGTGCTGTTATATGAATTGTAAAGTTGAAAGTTTTGTGGAGATTATGGTAAAGTAAACGGGGAGTTACAAAGGTTAATTTTTTGATACTTTTATATGACAATTTTTAATAACTTAGATAGCATTTGACCTTGCAGCTTCTTGCCTTCCGTAAAAGCATCCGTCACAACATGGGTGCTTATTCGGTGGGCAATCAAGCGATAGATTACGTACGCATCATGTATACATCAATATCTGCGAATAACGAATAATGACATTCAGCAATGAACAGTAAAAGGAGACGGTCATGAAAGGTTTGAAAGGTAAACGGGAAGCGGAACAGCAAGCTGCATCGCAGCAAGCGTCCCAGGCTGAACAGCATCATCCAGATCAGCCATCCGTCGGGGAGCAAGACACTCAGTCACAACATTGGTATACATTGACCGTAGATTCGATCCGTCAGGGGAAAAACAAGATGCGCCGCCGTTTATTGGTGGCAATCGGTGGCGTTGTTGTTGCCGGTGGACTTGTTTTGGCGGGTACGCATTACGTCACTGCGAATACCATTCCGTATTATGTCGTATCGGTTAAAGGGCAGGAGATTGGCAGTATTTTGAATAAAGCCGATCTGGATACGTTGTTTAACGAAAAGCGTGCCGCGTATCAGAAAAAATACCCGGATGCGACCATGGTACTGAACACGAACGGCATCACCACCACGGAGCAAAAGGCGTACAAAGCACAGGTGGATTCCACTGGCACACTCAAGCAATTGAACAGTATGCTAACCGCTTATGCCAAAGGCGTGGAAGTCGTCGTAGGCGATAAGCATGTGGGCGTCGTCAAAGATCAGGCAGCGATTGATGCTGCACTCAAGCTCGTTGAGAAAACCTATACACAAAAAGCCGAAGCTGCTGCTACGAACCTGAGCAAAAGCTCTGTACAAAAACTCACCAAAAGCTATGCGTACAGCAAAAAGGTCAACAAGCTGGAATCTGTCAAAATCAACGAGAAAGTCACATCGAACGAAATCAAAGCGAATCCGCAAAAGCTTCTGAGCAGCAAGGAACTCGCCAAAGTGATGCTGACTGGCGTAGAAGCGCCGCTTACCTATACTGTACAGGAAGGCGATACGATTAGCTCAATCGCGTCTTCGTATGATATTACGCAAAAAGAGATTTTCAGCAACAACCCGGACGTGAAGGAAACATCGCTGCAAATCGGCGATGAACTGACACTTACTGTACCGCAGCCACCGATCACCGTCACAACGGTAGAGGATTATTCGGAGCAGGTCGTTACCGAACCAGCTGTCGAAATTCGCAAAAGCGACAATATGCGCGCTGGCGAATCCAAAGTCATTTCCTCCGGTAGCAAAGGTCTGAAACGCATCAACTACCGCGTCAGCAAAGCCAACGGTCAGGTGCTGCGCGAAGAATGGGTAAGTCAGGAAGTCGTCAAAGAATCTTCACCCAAAATCATCGTCAAAGGCACCAAAGTCGTTGTCGGCGAAGGTAGCGGTAACTTTATCTGGCCTGTTAGCGGTGCAACGGTAACGAGTCCATACGGTCAACGCTGGGGACGTGTCCACAAAGGTATCGACCTCGTTGGCAGCTCGTCCGTGATGTCCGCCGATGACGGCGTCGTCACCTACGCAGGCACAATGACCGGATACGGCAACGTCATCGTCATCGACCACCGTAACGGCTACGAAACCTTGTACGGTCACCTAAGCCAAATCGACGTCAGCACCGGAACCGTCGTGGAACAAGGCCAACACATCGGCGTCATGGGCAACACCGGCCGATCTACAGGCACCCATCTCCACTTCGAAATCCACAGCGGCGGCGCCCTGCAAAACCCACTATCCTACCTGCGTTAATAGCAGACCTACATTGCTTACCGCAAAATAGTGCTGCTTCCTTACCCAAGCAGCGTTGCCATACACATTGGTAACGCTGCTTTTTGCATGGTATTTACAAAAAAATCCTATTGACTCCATTCCCTCATCTCCAAGTACAATCCACTGTGACAGGTGACAGGTGACAGGTGACAGGTGACAGGTGACAGGTGACAGGTGACAGGTAGGACGTAAAAAGAATGCGGAGCATAGCGACAAAGAATCGAAGGCATAAGGTCAACTACCTGCGAATCATGTGATCAAATTTCGTGTTAGAGTTCACGTTGTTCGCAAGGATAGAAGTCGATCTTCGATTCGCTCATATGTCTTAGGAGAAGTAATACAATAAACAATAGAGATGAACACATGAGCTACAGCTTATTTTATAAAAGAAATTATAGTTTTGAGATGCGGTTTCAAGAAAGTGATCTAAAAGCCCTTCATCCAAATGATATAAATACCACTGAGCGGAGGGAAAGGAATGGGGATAAGTACGACTTATCGTGTTTGCGATTTTCAAACACGATGTTCAGTCAAAAGTGATTTTTGCGAATGCAAAATATCTTACTACTTCCGAGGGGCGGGAATCTTCATTTACTCCTCATCCAAAAGATTCCCGCGGCTCCACCTGAGGACGTTCCCCATCCTTTCCCAGAGCGGAGTGCTGTCCACCACCACATCATCTTTTAAGTCCAAAGAACGAAGTTAAATCCCGCACAACACAAGAACCTCCCCCACGAATATGTTAAACTAAATAAATCAAAGTCATTATGAGGTGAATCCAGCCATGCAGGGAAAAATTCTGGTCGTTGACGATGAACAACCGATTGCAGATATTCTAAAATTCAATCTCGAAAAAGAAGGCTACGAAGTCATATGCGCCTTTGACGGCATCAGTGGAGTGGAGCAAGCCTTTGCAGAAGAGCCGGATCTGATCCTACTCGATCTGATGCTACCCGGCAAGGACGGAATGGATGTGTGCCGCGAAGTGCGTACGCGGCTGGATATGCCGATTATCATGTTGACTGCCAAGGACGCCGAGATCGACAAAGTGCTTGGTCTAGAGCTGGGCGCGGACGATTACGTGACCAAGCCGTTCAGCACGCGTGAGCTGCTCGCCCGGGTCAAAGCCCATATGCGGCGTCAGCAGAAAAAAGCGCCTGCCGCCACAGCGGTCAGCGTACCGGAAGAAGAAGAGAACAAAAATGGGCTGAGTCTGTTCGGCCTGTTTATCGATACGGATATGTATATGGTGTACAAGGACGGGGAACCGCTCGACCTGACCCATCGTGAATATGAGCTAGTGTATTATATGGCAAAAAATGCAGGTCGCGTGATGACCCGCGAGCATCTGCTACAGGCAGTATGGGGATTTGAATATTTTGGGGATGTGCGTACGGTCGATGTGACGATTCGACGCCTGCGTGAGAAGATCGAGGACGATCCGAGCAAGCCGGAGTATATTTTGACGCGGCGCGGACTTGGCTATATGATGCGCAGTCCCAAAGCGGGAGGCATGTAACGTGAAGCGCAGACTGCGGCTGCTGCCGGGCTTCAGCCGCACGATTCAGGCGCGGCTGATTATTATCTATGTACTGCTGATCCTAATCTCGATGCAATTGATCGGGGTGTATTTTGTCAGTGCGATGAAGAACTCGCTGACAAGCAATTTTACACAGGATTTGCAGCAGCGGGCACAACTGCTGTCCGTATTGATCGAGAACAAATGGTCTGGCAGTGGCGATACCTTTTCCAATTCGGTCGATGATCTCAAGCAGATCGTCGACAATTTGTACAATATGAGCGGCACCGAGATTCAGGAGATTCAGGTGCTGGATGCGAGTGGACGTATTCTCACGTCATCGCTGGACAATACGTCTGGCGTAGAAGCTCGTCGCAACACACAGACTGTCGTTAGCCGCGCGCTCCAAGGCATTAACAACAATGAAGAATACATTATCGACGATACGGGCGAGCGCAAGCGAGTGGTCGCCGAGCCAATCATTAGCGACAATCGTACGGTCGGGGCGGTGTATATCGTCGCGTCAATGGCGGATTTGTACGATACGATGAAGCGGATCAACGGCATTTTCCTGTACGGCATCTTGATCGCGCTGGTGATGACGGCGATTCTAGGTGTCATTCTAGCGCATACGATTACGCAGCCGATTAAGGAGATGACGAGGCGTGCGAAGCAGGTGGCAGAAGGCGAATTTGACCATCATATGACCGTGTACAGCAATGATGAGATCGGTCAATTGAGCGAAGCGTTCAATTATATGACTGGACGTTTGCGTGATGCGCTATCACAGAATGAAGAGGAAAAAGAACGTCTGGCGTCTATTTTGAAAAATATGAGTGACGGCGTGATCGCTACCGACGAGCATGGCTGTGTCATTCTCGTGAACCGGGTTGCTGCTGCGATGTTATCTGCCAGCGAACAGGATATGACGGGCAAAGCATTCATTGACCTGCTCCCTCTATCCGAAACCGAGCGTGGCAAATTGCAGGCAGGTACGCTGCGTCAGATGATGCTGACGCTGAGCGAGCCGGACGAGAGCAGCAGTTCCATCGTACGCGTTACATTTAGCACCGTGCATCGTCGCAAAGATAGCGTTGCTGGTGTGATCGCCGTCTTGCAGGATGTGACCGAGCAGGAGAAGCTGGAAGGCGCGCGGCGCGAGTTTGTTGCCAACGTCTCGCATGAACTGCGCACACCGCTGACTACGATTAAGAGCTACACCGAAGCGTTGGAAGACGGTGCGCTGGATGAACGCGCACTGGCAGAGCGTTTTATCGGTGTCATTCAAAATGAAACCCAGCGTATGATTCGACTGGTCAGCGATTTGCTGCATCTATCGCGTCTTGATTCCAGCGAAGCGACCTTGCGCAAAAAGCGTACAAGTGTATTGGAGCTGCTGGAAGATACGTCTGACCGCTTCTTTGTCCAAATGAAGCAAAAGCAGATCGGCTGTGATATCGATATTCAGCCGAATGTGGGCAGCGTGTGGATTGACCGCGATCAGATCGATCAGGTGCTGGACAATCTCGTGTCCAATGCGCTCAAATATACGATGGATGGCGGCAGTGTGACGCTCGGTGCGTACAGCACCAAGGATGACATGTTAGCAATCTTTATTCAGGATACTGGGATCGGGATTCCGCAGCAGGATCTGGCGCGGATCTTTGAACGCTTTTACCGGGTAGATAAGGCGCGTTCACGCAATATGGGTGGAACCGGGCTTGGTCTGTCTATTGCCCAGGAAATAGTGCGTGCACATAACGGCTCCATTGCCCTTGATTCCGAGCTGGGACAAGGCACAACAGTAACGGTATTGCTACCACTGCATGAGGAAGGAGAAGTGGAAGAATGAGGGAGAATATCAAGTCCGCCTTGCTAGCTATTCTGATTATCATCAGTCTGGTGCAGAGTTACTTCCTCATTTACCGAATGCCGGGTGCGGATTCGGTCGTTAATTCCGAATCCGGCTATGTGCAGGCGGAAGATATCGGTCCACACTCCAGCATCGAAAATATGCTATTTCCTGATAAAATGATCATTCATATGACTGGCGACCGGCATACGATCTTCTATCCGTCGTCAGATGCGTATACTACGATTTATAATGGACTACGTGAAAATAGCTTTGGGCAGTTCCGCCGTCTGTCTGTACAGAGCATCGATTGGAACACGGTGCGTAGCGATGATGGGATCGAGTTGACCTTTGGCAGTGGCATTCCGGTCAGTTTGCTGGAACGCAGCATGAAGCTGAATCCAGATTCGCTGTTTGAAGGCGATTCGGTGAACCGGATCTGGATCTATAACTCATCGGAAGATCGTCAGACCAAGGCATTCTTTTTTAGTGCGAGTGGTGATGTAGTGTATGAAGCCAACGATCTCGATCTGAAAAGCGAGCAGATTACGCGTAATGTGCTGCTTGGCGAGAATAGTATGGGCTATGAGTATACGACTGGTGGCTATTACATCCCGCAGAGCAGTCTGAGCATTCCGGCAGTGACGCTAAAGCTGGACAGTCTGACAACGGAGCAGATGCAGCGCAATCTGTTTTTCGATCCGGGTGCGATTCGCAACATTAATGAACAGAACGGCATCGAAATCTATACCGATAGCAAGCGCAGTTTACAAGTAGATACATTGCAAAAATGGATGACCTATACCGATCCGACTGCACCTACTACTGGCAGCAACAACAATTCGGACAATGTGCTGTCTGCGGTTGATTTTGTCAATCAGCATGGCGGTTGGCCGGGTACGTATATGCTGAATATCAATAACGGTAGCGATAGCAAAGCAGGATTTATTTTCCGCCAGTATTATCGTTCGTATCCGGTCATGGAGACGGATAAGGTGAAATTTGGTTATATGCGCCTGGTAGTGGAGCATAATACGGTATCCTCGTATGAGCGCTCGATGCTGTATTTGACCACCCCTTCATCCGGTAGCGATACAGCGTTATCGACTAAAACCGATTCTACTGCGGGGCAATCCACCGCTGCATCTATGCAAACTTTGCCTGGCGGACAAGCGCTAGAGAAATTGCTAAAAAGCCAGATTCCAGTAGGAAAGCAGGTCGTCGATCTATCGCCGGCATATCGTCCGACACTGGGCAATGGCGTGGTCGTATTAACACCGGTATGGATGGTGAAATTGCAAGATGGCAGTACCCAATTGCTGAATAGCAAGTGAATGTGATTATGATTATGGGATTGCAGTTACTTGTTAGTTTTGTTCATTCCGTATTCGTTCATTCAATAGATAGTAGAAATTCAAAAATATACAATGGATTGCATATGTACACGTATAGGTACAATTGTTGTCTCACATACAATGCTAGATGAAGTTGTATTATAATCTGCGAGAAATTGCCCGCTTACACACTATACTACGTGCAGGCGGGCAGACAGGAGGAACAGATGGACTGGGGACGTGCCAAAACAGTACTGATCGGTGCCTTTTTACTGCTGAACATCATATTGGGATACCAGCTCTGGATGGATATTCGCGATCAGGCACAGTCCAATCTGGATATTGCCTCACTCAGCGAGAACGCTCAGCGTGCGTTGGAGGATAAGCATATTCAAGTGAATGCGCAGATTCCGCGCGATACGCCGATTCTAGGTCCGATTCCGTATCGCGATACGACACCGATGAACAGTGAGCCGATTCCACTCAAACGGGCGGCGGATAGCCAATTGATTTTTAATGAAGAGGAATTAAAAGAGCAGCTATCGACGGAAATCCCTCAATTTTCCACATATCAGTATGATGCGCTTATTGCAGAAGAAGGCGTTTTTGCTATGCATCCGCTCATAAATAATGATTTACCCCTGTTTAATATGAATCTGGAGCTGTATTATAGTAATCAGAAGATTCATTCTTACCTTGCTCCACAACTCACGTTGCAGCAGGATGAAGCGGATGAGCCGAGACAGGAGATTCTGTCGGCATCAACCGCATTGGGAACTGTTATTGAACATGATCTGCCGGAAGGGGCAGTTGTTAAGGATATTACTCTGGGCTATTACGGACAGAGCACCGGTGATAATAGTATGGTCGCCCTGCCGGTATGGCGGATTGCGCTGGAAAGTGGCGCATTCTATTATGTACAGGGAATCAGCGGGGAAGTGATCGTTACCCCGTCGTCACAAAATGAGGAGTAGGATATATGATAGGCACAGGCATACAATTTACAGTATTATCGAGTGGTTCGACAGGCAATGCGACCATCGTTCGAAATAAAGATGCAGCCCTGCTGATCGATGCGGGTCTGAGTGCCAAGCGGATCGACGAGCTGATGAAGGAGCGCGAATTCAGCGGTGACCAGCTGCAAGGCATTCTGGTCACGCATGAGCATTCCGATCATGTACGCGGACTCGGCGCCGTAGCGCGCAAATATGGACTGCCCATCTACGCCAATGAGAAAACATGGATGGCGATTGAGAAGGCAGTTGGCAAAATCACCCCGGAGCAAAAGCAAGTGATGCAGACTGGTGATTTTCTAAGCTTTGGCTCGCTACGAATCGAATCGTTCGGCATCTCGCATGATGCGGCAGAGCCAGTCGGATATGTGTTCAAAGATGGTGAGCAGAAGCTCAGTCTCGCAACCGATCTCGGTTATGTGAGCGACAAGGTGATGCAAAGTATATCCAACTCGGATGTGCTAGTGCTGGAAGCGAATCACGATATCGAGATGCTGCGTATGGGACGTTACCCGTGGAATACGAAGCGCCGCATTCTCAGCGATGTTGGTCATTTATCCAACGATGCAGCCGGAACGGCATTAAGTGAACTGCTATGCCAGAAAATGAAGCGTACGTACCTCGCGCATCTTAGTCTGGATCACAATATGATGGAGCTTGCCAAGCTGACCGTACGCGATGCGATGGAAAGCCGGGGCTGCTTTTACAAAGACCATGAATTTCAATTATGCGAAACGTATTATAACCGTCCGACTCCGTGGGATGCGCTGAGCGACATTCGCCAGGCGGAAGATTCAGTGCAGGTAATCCCATCCAGACCATGACGGAAGCCGGAAGCGACAGCAGGAACGCTGCAACAGTAGATCAGGCACAATAGAGGAGCGATGAGCATGGCGTTATTTGATGATGATTTCTATTCAACCAAAGTCCGTAGCTCCAAACGCGGCGTCTCCTCTTCGCGTAAATCATACCCATCGCTTCGCTCACCGGCGGGACGGAAACGTACACAAGCGTCCATGCTGAAGGTGGTACTAGTCAGTGCAGTCACAAGCGCAGTTACCGTACTTGCGGTTATGGGTGGCTTGTTGTGGTATCACAGCAACTATTCCGGTGCGGCGACAGCAAGTACAGCCATACCCGTGCAGCAGACGGCAGGCAGTCCATACGAGCAGCTCATTCAGGTTGCTGACAAAGTACGTCCTGCGGTCGTCAGCATTGTGAACTATCAGGAAGGTCTGGAAGAGCAGGATATGACCGCGCTGGATGAGTCCGCGCTCGGTTCGGGTGTCATTTTCCGCAAAGATGGCGGCAAGGCATACATCGTCACCAACAATCATGTTATCTCCGGTGCAGATGAAGTCGATGCCGTATTGACTGACGGCACGATGTTGAAGGCAAATGTCGTCGGGGCGGACTTTATTAGTGACATCGCTGTTCTGTCCGTCGATAGCAAGGATATCGACACGATCGCCGCGATTGGCGACTCGGATCAGCTGCAATTGGGCGAAACGGTGATGGCGATTGGCAATCCACTAGGGTTTAATGGTACGATGACATCAGGGATTGTGAGCTACGATAATCGGCTAATCCCAGTATCGCTGAATCAGGATGGGAATTACGACTGGGAGCAGAACGTGATTCAGACGGATGCAGCGATCAATGAAGGCAATAGCGGCGGCGCACTTGTGAATCTGCGCGGCGAATTGATCGGCATCAATACGATGAAGATCTCCGATACGGGTGTAGAAGGACTGGGTTTTGCGATTCCGATCAACGAAGTGATGGACTACGCCAAGCAGCTAATGGCTGACGGCAAGATCAATCGTCCATACCTCGGCGTGTACAGCATGGATCTGGATAGTCAGTATGCCTACCGCTCGTATGATGAAGAAGAGGAAAATGACACGCCGAAGCCTAAGCTGCCGGACGACGTCACTCAAGGCGCAATCGCGATGGAAGTGAGCGGCCCCGCTCAGGAAGCCGGTCTCAAAGTGGACGATGTGATCGTACAGCTGGACAAGCAGAAGATTACATCCACCCTCGATCTGCGTAAATATTTATACAATCAAAAGAAAATCGGTGACGATATCAAAATAACGTATTACCGCGATGGGAAAAAGGATTCCGTGACAGCCAAGCTTCAGGAAACTCCGGATCGCGATTAAAGAAATACTCAATCATGAACAGAACATCGTCGAATGAAATCTTTGCTCCGGCGATTGAATCATACACAAACCGTGTAATGGTGAACAGCACGGTAATAGAGGAAACGATGAACGTATATATCAAATGTTGAAGTGACGGTAACGGAATTGTAACGTGCACGGAAAGAGGGACAGTTGGAATGCTAATGTATGTAGTATGCAAAGAACATGTGGAAAAAGCGCTTGAAGATTTTGTAGATGAATACGAAGATGCACCGGATGTAGTGGATCTGAAGGAAACGGAATTTTCCGATTGGGATCCACCTGCGAAATGTATCTATTGTGAGCAGCACGGCGAATTTCTCGTTGTCTGACTACCCTGCCGGTCCGGATTGCTCATGAATCTGCCTGACCACGGAGCTATAAAAGGATACCGGCTACTGCCTGTTTGAGTAGGTATACAATAGCCGATGAATATGAATGCGATATACTATGATAACTAGCCAGACATTCTTACAGTAGCGCGTACAGATCATGAACAGAAGGAGCAGGGACCGGTTGGATAGGGTCCTTGTTTTCCTGTGTCTAGCGCCAGATACATCCAGTTTTGCGCTTATTTGGAATGTGCGGACAATTTACGACTTTGCTGTAAATTAATTTTAACTGGTTTGAGACGATTACAGCAGCATACTTGGATATAATGGGTCATGTCGGTTCCTGCGAGCAAGGAAACAAGCAGCACGGGATGAATAATGACCTCTGGAAAGGATAATTGAATATGAACGACATCAAGATACGGACGTTACGTACAGACATGCAGAATGCGAATCGACGGTTGGAACAAATAGATGCCTTGCAAGAAGGCTTTAACATACATAGAGGGCGGTGGACATATGATGTCGTCTAAGCCGCTCCAGCAACACCGCTATATGCCTGGACTGGATGGTCTGCGCGCATTCGCGGTGTTGGCGGTTATTTTGTATCACCTGAATACGGACTGGGCACCGGGCGGGTTGCTCGGTGTAGGGATCTTTTTTGTACTGTCCGGTTATCTGATCACGGACATTCTCGTCAGTCAGTGGGAGCGCAATCGCCGCATTGATCTGGTCGATTTTTGGAAACGACGGGCGCGGCGTCTGCTGCCCGCCATGTACGTCATGATCCTGGTCGTTGGACTGTGGTGTCTGATCGGGGATCATGCCAGATTGGCGTCCTTGCACGGAGATATTCCGGCAGCTCTGTTGTATGTGAGCAACTGGTGGTTTATTTTTCATAAAGTATCGTATTTCGAAAGCTTCGGTCCGGCTTCGCCGCTCGGTCACCTCTGGTCGCTGGCGGTGGAGGAGCAGTTCTATCTGCTATGGCCGTTTGTGCTAATGCTGGGACTGAAATTTCTGCCGAAGCGTGCCAATCTGTCTGGCTGGATCATGAGTCTGGCGTTCATCTCGGCGCTGCTAATGGCAGTGCTGTATGTACCCGGAACCGATCCAAGCCGTGTATATTACGGTACAGATACGCGCATCTTCGCACTGCTGATCGGCGCATCGCTAGCAGTCGTGTGGCCAAGCATCAAGCTCAAAGCGAATGTATCTGCACCTGCACAAGGATTGCTGGATGCCGTCGGCTTGGCTGCTCTGATTGTCCTGCTGTGGTCGATCTGGCATACAAATGAATACGAGCCGTTCCTGTATCGAGGCGGACTTGTACTCATCTCTATCATCACCGCTATTCTAATCGCCGTACTGGCACATCCGGCAAGTCGCCTTGCCGTACTCGTCGGCTGCAAACCATTGCGCTGGCTCGGACAGCGTTCATATGGACTGTATCTGTGGCACTTTCCGGTGATCACTCTCAGTACACCACAAGTCGACACTGGCGAACCATCGGTGATCAAAGCAATTATCCAAGTCGCTGTTAGCATCGCGCTTGCTGAGCTGTCCTATCGGTATGTGGAAGAACCGATTCGCCGTAAAGGATTCCGTTATTCCTTCGGACGTATCGGCAGTTCCAACTGGCGCAATTCGCGCGGCTGGATCATCGGTGGCTCTGCGGCAGGTATCTTCATCCTATCTGCTGCTGTACTCGGCCATCTGTTATCGTCGACTACGACGGCAGAAGAAACCGCAGAAGCACAGCAACCGCAGAGCGTCTTCATTACTGGATCAAGCCAGACGACACCAACGAACGTATCCCACTCGTCCAAGGACAAAGATACGGATGCAGCAAGTGGCAGTACGGAAAATGACAATAGCAAATCGGACGACAAACCATCCAGCGAGTCCGACCAAAGCGGCACGTCGTCGGATAACAAGGACAAGGATGCAACCGATCCTGCATCTACCGATGCAAGCACAGACGCTAATGCAGATTCTACAGAAAATAGTGATTCTTCTGCGGATCACAATACAGATTCATCGTCCACCGGAACCGACAAACCGTCATCCGGCAGAACCAATGATCAGGATTCCCAATCAAACGGTTCATCCAGCGACTCTACAGACAGCAGCAGTGGCGACAGCGAGAAACAAGATTCTTCCAACACGTCTCTACCAGCCGCTGCAACCAAGAAAACGCTGGATAAAATCACCTCCGGCAACAACGTCACCGCCATCGGCGACTCTGTCATGCTGGACGTGGCGCACTATATGACCCAAACGATGCCCGGCATCACCATCGACGGTCGCGTCGGTCGTCAGATGACCGAAGCCCCGGGAGTGGTACAGCAACTGCGTAGCGGCGGTCACCTCGGTTCCACCGTGATTTTGGAACTCGGTACGAACGGTTCCTTTACCCGTGAGCAGCTGGAAGATCTGCTGAGCGAGCTGGGAAGTGCGAAGAAGATCGTGATGGTGAATACGCGTGTACCGCGGTCATGGGAAAGTATCGTGAATGATACGATCAACGCGGTAGCGGCGGAAGATCCGCGTATTACGGTTGTTGACTGGTACTCGGCTAGTAAGGGGCAGAACAGCTTCTTTGCTACGGATGGTGTGCATGTGAATCCAGCGGGTGCAAAAGTATTTGCGACGATTGTGGCACAGGCAGTGAAAGGGAAATAATTTATTTTACACAATATTCCAATAATGTATTAAATATTGAAGTTGGAATGACGATAATAGTAGTGAATGCGATATAGCGTGGCAAGTGCTCCCTTTGTGCTGACCGGATGGTTGGTGTGGAGGGAGTTTTCAATTTTGTGGGGGGTGGTTTGGTGAGGCTCCTTGAGAGAGTTCGGTGGGGGTGCGGACAGCACTGCGGAAAGGAATAAGGGAACGCACTCCGGTGGAGCCGCGGGAATCTACGGACTAGGAATAAATTGTAGATTCCCGCCCCTCCAAAGTCGCGCTTTTCCCTTATTTCCTTTCCTCCGTTCCGTGCGTGTTGCATCCATAATTAATGAATGGGGATTATACGGCGGTGGAAGACTCACCAAACCACGGGGAGGAGGGTGGGGAGAGTACGCTGTTCCAGCGTATTGGGGCATGTGGTGGAGCACGTGGGCAGATATTTTATATTGAGTAATATATTGGTGTATAGTGCCTAGATGATTTTTGTTGATGAGAATTTGATTGGAGTTTTTCATACTGAGATGAGTATCTTTATAAGATAATTATGTGTAGTAGGTATATAGTTTGTGCGGTATATAGATTATAAGGAAGATTAGTGTATAGAGTGGAATGTTGGTCAAATATTGTTGGTTTTCTATATTTGTAGTTTTTTTGTTCTCCGAACCTTAGTCATTTGTGTTTTTATTCTTATTATCTATTTGTTGTTTATACATAGTTAAGTATAGAGATGTATTGATTTATTCAAAAAAAATTTGCTTAAAGAAAATGTGGAGTGAAGTGAGCATTATAAAGATTTGAAAGTTGGTAGCTGATTGAAGTACAGTTCGTTGAAGAATTCTCATGTGTTGGGTTGGGATATGTTGAACGTTTGTTGGGGTTACATATGAGTTGTGGCGTATATGGTTGAGAGATTGAGTTCAGTTACATACACGAAAAATGCAGACAGGGTTGTGGGAATCGCGATATAGTGGGGTAGTGATTGTTGGTCGTGAGAGTTGCAGAATGATTGGACTTTGAAAAGGGGTAGGGTATGCATATTCAGATTATTGGCGTAGGGAAGTTGAAAGAGAAGTATTTGGTGCAGGGGATTGCGGAGTATAGTAAGCGGTTGACGCCGTATATTAAGTTTCAGATGACGGAAGTGAATGATGAGAAGGCACCGGATACGCTCAGTGATGCTGAGGTGAAGATTGTGAAGGACAAAGAAGGAGAGCGGATTCTGGCGCAGATCAAGCCGGATGCGCATGTGGTGGCATTGACGCTGGACGGGAAGCTGTGGAGTTCGGAGGAGATGGCGGCGGAGATTGATCGGCTGGGGACGTATGGGAGTAGCCATTTGGTGTTTGTGATCGGTGGGAGTCATGGAATCGGGGATGAGGTATTGAAGCGAGCGCAGCAGCGGCTTTGTTTTGGTCGGATGACGTTGCCGCATCAGTTGATGCGATTGGTGCTGGTGGAGCAGGTGTATCGGGCGGTGAAGATTAATCGAGGGGAACCGTATCATAAGTAAGCACATAGTCGAATAGACGCCCGACGGTATGCTAGTTTATGCTTACTGTGAACCGCATCTTAAGGAAGGCGAACCTTGAGGATTCACACACAGATTGCGAATGTAAGACATGCTCGGCGAGCCAGTTTGTGGGCTATGGGAGCGATTCCCAATATAGCTGCGAATCCAGACTACAGTCAATTTTTGGGGTGTCCTCAACTAGATATATCACAGGGTTACTTCAGAACCATAGGCAGTCGAAGTGAACCGCAAATACTAATATAAGATAAACACAAATTCAAATGTATCTTCCATTTCCGCGGGCATAGAGCTTCGCGGATATTTCTTTATGAAGCGACGCAATCTGCTGAATTGGGCAAAGACTCCGACGGAAAAGGCAAACACGACGGCGTTCCATCCTCTATACTTAGAGTACACATCCTACCGATAGGAAAGAGGCTTTTTGAGAATGCGTGTATAGGTTAGTTACAGGAGCGACAGGCTACATAGGAGGAGCGGGCATTCGCTAACTGCTGGATGCCGATCACGTCCGATTACGTTGCAAACCGAACATGAAGGCTTCGGGGAAGGGGCGATTGTATTGTTGATTTCAGTGACACGGATGCGAGTGAAGAGCATATGGGTGCTGCCGCTTTTTATTTACCATATGGTTCGGTCAACCAAGCAACTGAATACGGCTGCCGGATTGCTACATTCCGATCTCGCACATGACGGTTGGAGAGTGGGCTGGACGATGTCGGTATGGGAGAACAAGGATCGCATGCTGGAATACCGCAATCACGGCAATCATGCCAAGACAATGAAGGTCGCACGTCGAATAGGAGATGAATTTCATGCTGTCCATTGGGATGGGGATACGATTCCAAGCTGGGAGGAAGCCAAGATCCGTTTACAGCAAAAGTACAGCGGAACACTAGACCAGCACAAGTGGTGAATGGTTTCCCTACAGCCAACGGAGGAGGATTCATATGGCAAGTAAAAGGATTCGGGCACTTGTGTTCATTCTCGCATTTTTGATTGCCGGCTACGCCACTGTCCATTACACAGCATGTTTATTTTTCATTATACGTAAGATCGACTTCATGCAAGCATCCACGACCTCCCCTCGTGGACTGACCCAATATTAGAAATGAATGTATCATATAGCGATAACTCCTTTATAATGCCACTATCGTCTAATTAGACGATAGTATGTCATATCATTTGCGTACACTATATTCCATTCATCCATCGTATCATTAGATAAGGTGCTTTATACTAATAGAAGATGATAGAGAAATGACGATCGTGTAGCTGGGTCGCCAGTCTTCGCTATGTGGCATCATATATAAGCAATTACTGTTTGAACAGTAATGATTCCTCTACACGTGTAACATGAAATCGAATGAACTTTAGAAAGCAGGGTCTTCTACATGACAAGCAACATAGAACAGCGTTACCGATTCAGTGAGGCGCCGATCTGGGATATTCAGCGTCAATATTATGAAGAACAAGGAACGAAGGCTTGGAAAAACAATCAGGTTCCTCAATACATTACGAGCAACCCGATGATCGCTGCCACCTATGCGGAAGTATTATTTGGGTTTCTTCAAGATCGAGCGAACAAGGGAGAATCTGAGCCTATCATTATCGTAGAGCTAGGAGCAGGAGCAGGGCGATTTGCTTATCACGTATTGCACGAGTTATGCCAGCTTCGTGAATATGCAAGCATTGCATTGCCTTCCTTCCGCTATGTGATGACGGACTTGGCAATGAACAATGTATTGGCATGGCAGCAACATCCCGCTTTGCAAGCTTTTATTGCCGAAGGATTGTTGGACTTTGCGCAATACGATGCGGTTCAGGATACGGAGCTGCATCTTGTTGTATCTGGCACTACGATTCGTGAAAAGGAATTGCAGCAACCGCTAGTTATTATCGCAAACTATTTCTTTGACAGCATTCCGCAAGAGCTACTGTATGTAGGCGGTGGCAACATTTATGAAACCGATGTGCATGTGCAAGGTCTGCAACATTCGGAGTCGGCAAAACCGTCAGGCTCGTTGAAGAACATACAGCTACGTTACGAGCATCGACGCGCGTCTGAATACGAGCAACCCACATATCCTTATCGCGATGTGATTGCGCTCTACCGGGAGCAGCTGGAGGACTCGCATATTTTGTTCCCTGCTGCTGGATTGACGTGTTTGGAGCGATTGAATCGTTTATCGCAGTCAGGATTTGTCTTGATCTCGGCTGACAAAGGAGATCATCTACTGGAGCAATGGAGGTTCGCGGAACCGCCGGAGTTGATCTTGCATGGTGGTAGCTTTTCGTTGACGGCGAATTATCATGCGATTCAATATTTCTTTGAGCAAAAGGGTGCATTGGCATTATTTCCACCGCATCATTATAAAAATATCAATGTCGGCTGCATCTTCCATGTGGACGCACCAATGGACTATGTGCATTCAAGATTGTCGTACCGTCGCTGTATTGAACGGTTTGGTCCAGATGACTTTTTCAATATTAAGGTCTGGGTCGATCGCCATATCAAGAGTATGGGGATGCAGGAGTTGTTGAGCTTTTGGCGATTGGGCGGATATGATGCGGAGTTTTTCATCCAGAGTTTGAAGCAAATCTCGCATCTGTTGCCGGACGCAGCGGACGATGAATATGAGGATCTGTGGATGGGGATTCAGAAGATGTGGTCGTCGTACTACATTATGGAGCAGCGTTACGATCTGGCGCTGGATGTTGGACTGATTTTGTTTGAAATGGGGATGTATGAACAATCCAAACGTTTCTTGGAAATCTCGGTACAGGAAGATCAGGACGAGATCATATCGACGGTGTATTATTGTCTGGCGCTGTGCTGTTTTGAATTGGAGATCGAAGATGATGCGTGGATGTATGTAAGGAAATTATTAGAGGTTGAGCCGGATCATGAAGAAGCATTGGCGTTGATGAGCCAATTTGAGAGCAATTCATAAGCATGGAATAAAAGGCACCCACGCAGGTGCCTTTTTCTTTTTGTTATTTTCTTTGGAAGTTACATTGCACTTTATGCTAAGTCGTATCTAACAAGAAAACACGAAAGAGATGTAGCATCCTATCGACCAAAGAGCATAACCAGCTATCTGAAGAACAGGAAGAAAGCTATCTGAAGAAAAAGAAGAACGATCGGTGAGAATCGCTTTGGTAACTATATATAAAGGGACTGTGCTTCGAAAATAATGATGTACAGCTTCCCTATACAATATAAGGAAAGCGATGCTTTTTTCGGCGTGTATGAACGATCGCCACTTCTACCCTGCTGGCTATAGCCCCAGCATATGACTAGACATGCCTTTTTTGTATGACAGGACTCCACTTCGCTCATGTTATACTCATTAGAAGAAAAAGGCAGAAGGAGCAAGTGATATGATTCCCTTTCGACACGACCATGTAGGTAGCTTTTTACGTCCTGGCAACTTGAGTCAGGCGCGTCAACAATATAAAACAGGTAGCATCACTCATGAAGAATTAAGAGCTGTGGAAGATCAAGAGATTATCCGCATCATCGAAAAGCAGAAGGAAAACGGTGTGATCGGCGTGACAGATGGTGAGTTACGCAGAAGCTGGTGGCATTTTGATTTCTTGGGCGGTCTGGACGGCGTAGAGCTGTATGAGCAAATTGAAGGACCGCAATTTCATAATATGCAAACACGCAAAGGCGGCATTCGCGTAGTCGGCAAAGTGGATTTCTCGACGCACCCGTTCGTAGAGGATTTCAAATTCGTCAAACAGCATGCAGGTGACGCTGTAGCGAAGCAGACGATTCCGAGTCCGAATATGCTTCTATATCGCTTGGAAAATGGTGCTAATGTGTATACAGATCGCGAGGCGTTCCTGCAAGACACCATCGCAGCGTATCAAAAAGCGATTCAAACCTTCTATGACGCGGGCTGTCGCTACCTGCAACTGGACGATACTGCTTGGGCAGACCTCTTCTCGGACGCAGGTCATGATAAGATACGTGCCAAAGGGTTGGAACCCGCAGAAGAGTTGAAAACGATGCAGCGTATGATTAACGAATCGTTGGCTCATAAACCGGCGGATTTGGTAGTGACAATGCACATTTGCCGCGGTAACTACAAATCGAATTATTTCTCGACAGGCGGCTATGATTATGCGTCTGAAGTGATCTTCGGCGGCTTGGATGTAGACGGATTGTTTTTGGAGTTTGACGACGAGCGCTCCGGCAGCTTTGATTCGTTAAAACATGTGAATCGCAAAGATCTGAAGATCGTACTCGGTCTGCTCACATCCAAAACTGGCGAATTGGAAAATAAAGAACAAATCAAAGCCCGAATTGCCGAAGCAGCTACGTATGTGCCTCTGGAGCAGCTTTGCTTGAGCCCGCAATGTGGATTCTCATCTACGGAAGAGGGCAATATTTTAACAGAAGACCAACAATGGCGGAAGCTGCGTTACGTGAAGGAAATTGCAGACGAAGTGTGGGCGTAATCCATTTCAAACGTAAGGGGTTATACAATGACAATACAAGCAGATCAGGATGCTGTAAACGCCATTACCGTTGAAGCGTTGATCAATGGACAGAACGTAACGTCTGTTTCCCAATTAGCCAAAGAGAATCCAGCGAATCCGACCGAGATCGTGGGCTATTTCCCTGTTACGACGAAGGAACAAGCCGCTCAGGCCATCGAAGCGGCAGCAGCAGCTTTTCAAACTTGGAAAAAAACCGATATTCAAGAGCGCGTGACGAGCATGCGCCAAGCGATTGACAAGATCCGAGCAGCTGAGAATGAAATCGTGCATTTGCTGTCCAGAGAGCACGGCAAGCCGCTATATGATGCGCACGGCGAAATCTATGTTTCGTTGATGTGGATGGAGTTTGTTTGTAATGAAGCGGAAGCGGCTCTGCAAGAACAGGTGCAAGAGCATGATCACGGCAAAACGATTCTGTCGTATGACCCGATCGGCGTAGTGGCAGCGATCAGTCCGTGGAATTATCCGATTGCTTTGTCTACGATCAAGATCGCTCCTGCCTTGCTGGCGGGTAATACAATTGTACTGAAACCAAGTCCATATGCGCCGCTGGCAGCAGCGAAGGTGGCTGATATTATTGCAAGCGAGTTTCCGGCGGGCGTCATTAATGTCGTTCATGGAGCAGCGGATGTGGGCGTGGAATTGACTACGAATCCGCATGTGGCGAAGATCGCTTTTACAGGCGGAACCGAGACAGCCAAGCATATTATCAAAGCAGCTTCGGACACGATCAAAGATATGACGCTTGAGCTGGGTGGCAATGATGCAGCGATTTTCCTGGGTAGCTTTGACGTTGAGGACGAGCGTGCGATGCGCCGGATTGTGATTTCGAATTTCCTGACGACCGGTCAGATCTGCATGATCGCCAAACGAGTGTATGTACACCGTTCGATCTACGACCAGTTTGTAGAAAAATATATCGAGGCGGCGAACCGTTGGATTCGCATCGGTGATCCGTTTGATCCAGATACAACAGTCGGTCCGGTCAATAATCTGAAGCAGAGAGAGTACGTGCTGAGTCTGGTAGAAGATGCGAAGCAGCGCGGAGCGAAGGTGATCCCGCTTGGTCGTATTTTGGATCAGAAGCGGTTTGACGAGGGGTACTATCTGCAACCGACGCTGGTTCTGGATTGTGATGTGCATGATCCAATCGTAGTGGAGGAGCAATTCGGTCCGACGGTTCCGATTCTGCAATTCGATGATGTAGAGCAGGTGATTCGTCTCCACAATGAAAGTATCTACGGATTGACCAGCTCGGTGTGGGGCAAAGAAGAGGATGCGATATCCGTTGCGCGTCAGCTTGAGGCTGGAACGACGATGATCAATACGGCTGCGGTTCAAGGGCTGGACGTTCGCTTCCCGTTTGGCGGCTTCAAGCAATCTGGGATTGGTCGTGAGTATGGTGTAGAAGGCATTCGCACGTATACGGAGCAGCATGTGATCAATGTGCCGAAGATGCTGGATCTTCCGTATATTCCTGAGTAAACGGTATAGAAGGTCTTTGGAAGGAATGCTTTTGTAAGGAAATACTGCTTTTGATTGATATAAGTGTAGGCTTGAATACAGCGCCTTGTTTCCTGATTCTTGAGAATCGGCAGACAGGGCGCTTTTCTGCTAGATGAGTCAGTGCTTATAGAAGTGTACGATTGTTCTTCACAGAACGTACCATGAGAACCCAACCAATCAATCCGCACAACACAAAGCCAAATGCATGCAGTGCTCCATACATGGGGATGAAATCAAGAATTGTGAGGTCAAACTTGTTTTTTAGCAGCGGATAGAATAGCGAAATCAAGATAATAGTGTAGAATGCCAGACAAGAAAGAATCAAAAAGAAACGTGCCTGTTTGTACAACGTATTTCGATTTCGTTTCAAATACATAAGCAAATATGTCGTGTACACCACAATATTACAAGCGAACAACGTGACACCGATGTACTCAATAGGCTTAGAGAACATCATCCCAATCGCGATCAGAATCGGTCCGATAATATCGATGGCAACGACCCATGGATACCAGCTCTTCTTCACCATAATCCGCCCCAGCATCCCAATAAAAATCGGAACGATTGCAGAGGAGAAGTGAAAATGGACGGAATTGAGTGCATATGTGTCAGGATTTGCTTGGAAGAGAGTGAATTGATACTGGTATAAAGTGAACCAAAATCCTCCGATGAAAAAGTAGATCAGCCCTGCACCAATCGCAATTTCTGCTATTTTACCTTTATATATCGCTATAGTAGAGACGCCATACATACAAAGTAGCCATGTGAGCAATAGCCAGCCTAGAGAGAGCAAGCTCGGTATCGTTGTATCTGCGAATCCCCAGACGTTACTGCTCATGACAGATGCTAGAGCGAGAAGCGCTGCGGGGAGTTGAAACCACTTTATCGCAGTATAAATCGTTTGTTGAATGGCAGTCTTCTCTTCGTATTTCAATACTAAAATGACTAGAGGAACAATCACAAAAGCCGCATATAGCAGAAACTTTTCGACGAGTTCCAATGCAAAGTAATCAAGAGAGAATACGAGGATGATTAAGATGGTGCCTGGGATTATAGGTGCGAATAAAGATGTCATCTGTTGTGATTGGAAACGAGACATGGCGGCTCCTTTCTAACTATATTTAGTGTTATATCTGCTTATATCTGTTTATTGAGCTGTATACTAGATTGAGAATGCTCTTTTAGTAGTCTAACATAGTTGTTTGCTGATTTATCTGCTGTATTGAGCCGTACAGTATGTTTGAAGATATAATGATATTAAATGAATACATAGAGTAGGCATATTTTAAATAAACATTAGTATCGTATTTTATTGGATGAAGTAAGCTTCTCAGGAAAAGGTGAAGATGAGACGTTCTGGTGAAGTCATCACCATTGATTTTATCCATTTTCAGAATGCGAGACTAGAAGAGATAGGGAGGTCGCACAATATGACAACGACAATGATCGATGGAATTACATTTGAATTGAAAGAGGAATTTGATTTTCGCTTTTTATCTCAGTATGGCAAGGTGTTTACCGTATTTGATCGGCAAGATTCAGGATATATCTGTTTTGGTGTCGTAAATGATCACGGGAAGCTGTTTATCAAAGTAGCAGGTGCAGCAACTGTGTTGAGCAGTATCAGTACAGACATCGCGATTACTCGACTGCAATCCACTGCGTTAGTTTATCAAGATCTGAGTCACCCGACTCTGATTAACATGATCGAACATAAGGAGGTCAGAGATGGCTATGTGACGGTGTTTGAGTGGTTTGATGGAGAGTGCATGGGTAGACAATATGATCATTTTGAGGAATTTTTGGCATTGCCGTTGGAACAGAAATTCGATATATACAATGAGATCTTGCTATTCCATACACATGTTAACAAAAAAGGATATATTGCTATCGATTTCTACGATGGTTGTATTATGTATGACTTTGCTTCAGGAGAAACGAGAATTTGTGATATCGAATTTTATGCCCAATCCCCAGTGATCAACACGGTTGGACGGATGTGGGGATCCAGTCGCTATATGTCTCCTGAGGAATTTCAACTGGGAGCAGAGATTGATGGGCGATCCAATGTATTCCTGATGGGCGCCACAGCCTTTCAGCTATTTGGTGGTGGAACAGAGAGGCGTTTGGATACGTGGCAAGCGAATGAACAGCTATTCCAGATCGCTTTGAAAGCGGTTAGTGTAAGGAAAGAGGATCGGTATCTATCAATTGGCGAATACTTTGATGCATGGAATAAAGCGATCACGACAGCTACATCTTGATTCGATCAGGTTCACAGAAGAACCGTTACTCTTGATTGGATCAGAGAAATCAACAGTAATAGATGGATTGTAATGTATTTTAAAGAAGATCACGCAGAACCCAATTACTACAAGAACAACCTTCCCCTTGTATATTTATGTATATCCTAACTATTTCCTTCCTGTGGTAATATAAGTGAATCAGCACATAGGTTACATACCGAGAACGCAACAATCGACTTCAGTCCAACCCACTAACCAACGGGAGTGATCCTCAAATGAATCAATTTCTTCAAATGGGTGCCAATACAACCTTGAGTTCTGCAAAAGGCAACATCACCATCAGCCACGACATCTCGCCTACTATCGACATCTCACTTACCGCCTTCCTGCTCACCGATGCCGACAAGGTACAGGGAGATAGCGGCATCATCTTTTACAATCAACCGACCAGCGCTACAGGCGTAGCCACTCTGTTACCATCTAAGCAAGTAGGCAATACCAAAGTTCATACACTCGATTTTGACATGGATAAAGTCCCATCAGGCATCATCAAAATAGCAGTAACGCTAACCGAAGACAACAGCACGGGATTTGCTAATGTAACCAATCTGACCGCAGAGATCCATACCGGCGATACAATGATCCAGCTCACACCATCTACATTTACAAATGAAAATGGCATCATTGTGCTGGAGTTATACTTGAGAAACGGTCAGACCAAAGCAAAGTCGATCTGGCGCGGATTTGACTCTGGGCTTGAAGGGTTATGTGCAAACTATGGTGTCGAAGTAGAAGCGGATGAAACGAACGCGTCTTCTGCGCCTCCTACCATTTCCAACCCTTCATCCCAACCTACGCAAGCTGCGCCATCTGCTCCAGCAGCATCAAATAATCAGCCAGTGCCTCTATCCATCAACCTGCAAAAGGTCACGGGCAAGGTCAATCTCGAAAAAGGGCAGAAGTCCGTCATCATTGATAAAACGCCAGAAATCACAGCAACCGTATCTTGGAAGACAGGTACGGATTATGATATCTACGCTCTCGTTTACACCAAGGCTGGCAAGCAGATCGATGTAGCCATGTTCGGTGCGAAGAAAACGCCACCTCTACAAAACTACGGTAATGGAGCCGTCGAGCATATGGGAGATGTTGGCAGAAGTAGCGCAGCTATCAAGACCGAGGTGATCAAATTAAGACTGACCGACGATATCGTTGCTGTTGTTCCTGTCGTGTATTCCGCTCAATCTAACGGTACGGGTTCATTTTACAGATATAAGGTGTCGATGAGCATCGATAATCACAGTGGCACTTCGGTTACGATCTCTGCCAAGAATGCGAATAATAACGACAAGATTTATACGTGCGTACCGGGTATTCTGCACAACACGCCGGATGGTGTGATTATCAGCCCGCTAGAGCTGTATAGTAAAAAGAATTCCGAATATAGACCTGCGCTTAAACTAGATGCTTCCCGTATGGTAGAAGTCATCATGGATGAAGGTCCGGTTAATGATTATAAATAATTAAGGATGATTATATGTCAAATATATTTACTATTTTACAGCAAAATAAAAAGGAGTTAGCTGCAACAATTTTTGTTTTTGTATTTTTTGTTGCAATTACTCTCTTATTAGGATGGATTTTCTATAATCCCAAGGGATTTTTGAATTTGATCATTGAATGGAATCATAGTTTTAAGTGGTCAAATTATTGGATAGGTCTTTACTTTATTTATCTTTCAGAAATTTTTCTGATTTTTTTGATTTTTGATTTAGTAATGCATCAAGTGCTTTTTGTAGTACGATTTTTTTATTCAGAACTAACACATCTTTTAGTAAATAAAAGATGGATTTTAGTTAAATTAGTCCGCTTAAAGTATGGTTTTGATAAATTCCATTATTATGTTAAGCCTAATATACTTAAGTATGCAGGTTTTGAGGATAAAGGATTAATTAAAGAAATAACGGCTGCTAGAGTAATTGATATATTACTTTCATTGTTTTTCTCATTTTTATCTTTCTACTCTATATTAGCAGTAGTTTTGACATGTCTCACTTACGATATATCTCTAATAGATGGTGCTATTAATGGTATTAGTGAAAAATGGATACTAGTTTCACAATTTTTATGGGAAAATTTCACTAAGTTATCTGCAATTATAGTTTTTATTTTGATAATTTTTTTGTGGTACTTTGTGAGTGGTTTTGGAGTTAGACAAAGAGCAATTGCTCAGGCTAATAAAAAGAATTTAGAGGAGGTTATACAATTATTCAGAAAATTAGATGAACCTATAATCGAGATCATTTTATCGGGATCTAAAAATATTGAATACGCTATTAAATGTTATGGATTTAATTTTAATTTTAGAATGTTGGACACGGAATAATTATCCAAATATTTTTAATGAACGAAGTGAATCTTATTCGAATTGGAGTATGATACAATCGAGTGATTTTTTATTTGAAAATATTGCTGAATTGGATGAATTAATAAGCAACTTAGAGCAACTAAATAAATCAGAGAATAAAAAATCTATGCGATGGTTCTTGAAATATAAATTTGAGCTACTGACATTTGCGAATATAACATATATTCATGAAAGAACTTTACAGAATTACGATTCAATTCTCTTTACTGAAAAAGGATTTATTGAAATGACTCGAAATAAACGTTCAGAGTTTCAGATGAAAAAGGATGTTAAAATAAGTGATCAAGAATTTAAAGAAAAAGAGGCTTTTTTTATCCGTCATGTGCTAAATAAATATATTATAGAGGGAATAGAACTTCTATATATTTTGAACAGATACATCGAAGTTGCCGATAAAACTCTTCATATGGAATCAGATAAATTAGGAAGAGGAATCAGATTATTTACAGGGAAGGAATAAAAATATATAGTTCGATATATCAAAACTTGTCTTTGCTTATTTTAATAAAAATTAGATATCAAGTCATAAGATTCAACAATGAATATTGTTAAAAGCTATTGTTATTCATATAAAAAATTGATATAACGCTTGATTTGGATTTTTAAAGCTCCGTTATAATTATAATGGAGTTTCACTTATAAATTAAGGTGTCAATAAGCATCGATAATTTACGATCTCTGCCAAGAATTCTAACAATAATGCCAAAATTTATACCTATATACTGAGAATCCTGCATAGTATGGCTGATAATGTGATTATTAGCCCGCTAGAGCTGTACATTGAGAAGAATTCAGAGTATCGACCAGCGCTTAGGATAGGATCTTCGCATATGGTAGAAGTAGTTATGGATGAAGACCCAGTCAATAATTATGAGTAGTCGATTCGTAGATTATATGAAGAAAGAATCAAACTCCTAACGAATAATAAAAGCTCAAGCCAATTACTGACTTGAGCTTTTATTATTTGTGAAAACTATCATCGTTTGAACTCTTTTGTATGCGATCCTTTAAGAGGAGCATTACTTTTGCTCCAGATGAACCCGTCCACACTGCGCCATCACTTCCAGCACAGGGATACATGTTTGTCCGTATTCGCTCAAGGCATATTCTACTTTTGGCGGAATCTCCGGATATACCGTGCGAACAATAAGATTATCCCGCTCCAATTCGCGTAATTGTTCAGTTAACATTTTTCGTGTAATCTGTGCAATCGAACGCTCCAATTCGTTAAAGCGCTTCGTACCAGCTGCAAGGCACCAGAGAATAATCACTTTCCATTTGCCGCCCATTACCGATAAGGTAGCCTCTACAGGACAACCTTTCCCATTCATGCCATCACATCCTATCTGTATTCCTACGTTACCAATTGGGTACTACGTTACGAAAAAGTGCGTACTTATCACGCTGTTATGTCTTGAAGTATACTACATTTTGAATCAGGACAAACGATAGGTGGAAGCGCGGAATCGATTTGATCCTTGAACAATATGAAGGAGGACATTCCATGCCACTCGATCCGCAAGTACAGACGGTTTTAGAACATCTTAAACAGCAAGGCATTCCGCCTTTGCATACATTGGATATAGACATTGCCCGTACTATCAATCTTAGCGCACTGGCAGCGCAGCCGGATCACGTCTGGAAGGTAGACAATTTGACCATTCCCAGCGACAGTGGACAGATTCCGATTCGTGTGTATACACCGCAAAGCGAAACGCTACTTCCTGTCATGGTATATTATCACGGAGGTGGATGGGTAGTCGGAAATCTGGATGCTGTAGACGTATTATGTCGGCAGCTGGCTAACGGTACGAACAGTATAATCGTGTCTGTCGATTATCGTCTGGCTCCGGAGCACAAGTTTCCTGCTGCGATTGAAGATGCGTATGCAGCAGCAGATTGGGTCGCCCGCCATGCGCATTCTCTGGGCGCTGATTCGCAGCGAATCGCTGTAGGAGGAGATAGTGCGGGTGCGAATCTCGCTGCCGCCGTAACATTGATGGCTCGGGACAAAGGGACACCTGCACTGCATATTCAATTTTTGGTAAATCCGGTTATGCAGTATTCCTTTCACACAGATTCGTATCAACAACATGCAGAGGGATATGGGCTGACTGCGGAGACGATGCGATGGTTTTGGAAGCAATATTTGGCAAATGAACAAGATGGATATACTGCGTATGCTTCACCGCTGTTGGCGGACGATCTGAGTGGACTGCCTCCGGCACTGATCTTTACCGCTGAATTCGATCCTCTACGCGACGAAGGCGAAGCTTATGCTGCCAAGCTGCAAGCCGCAGGTGTTCCGGTTGAGTGGAAACGTTATGAGGGAATGATTCACGGATTTCTACTGCAAACGGGAGCCTATGACCAAGCGAACAGAGCACTACAGCATGCGAATAGCGTACTGAGCAACGTGATGCATGGATCGGCTGACTGGTTAACTAACAGCGATATCCATATCCAAGTAAAAGGAAAAATAGGATTGGGAATTGATCGCTGGTAGAGGTTTGAAAATGGTAAGTGAAAAGGAGGAGCTGCATGAGCAGTCCTCCTTTTTCCATTGCACTGCTTCTAAGTTCTTATCTACTTCTTATCTCTACGAATAATATCGTCTCTACGTTTGAGCGCTACCTCTACGTAGTACCTGCTATCCGTTATCCCATATGCGCCGCTGCTCGAATCTCAACCAACTGCTCAGGAAACGCCAGATAGGTTACCCCGATCATACTGCCTGCCGGACGATGTTCACCGACATATTCCTTGAATATCTCAATTGCCATCTCACCGTGCGCTTGTGCATCCGTTAGATACAGCTCTACATAGGCTATATTTGATTTCGTTACCCCAAATTGCTTCAATACGCCATCCAGATTGTTCAGCGTTTGCTGCATTTGTGCTGTAATATCGCCCGTTCCAACAAATTCACCCTCTGCATTATGCGAGAATTGTCCAGAGATATATAGCGTCTGATCGACACGATAGCCTTGCGAAATGCCATGATCCCACAGAGAATGGTTATATGTTTGAATTGTTGTCATGATCGTAGCCCCTTTACTTTGAATTAATGCTAGTATAAACTGGGCAAAAATCATGGGGTAGTACGCACAATAAAGACAGGTACTATCTGAAAGGATAGTGTAACGATGGGCATCAGAGACTTGAAAGGGCACGAAACGGTGATTGCAGATACGCCATTTGGTTATACGATGTCGGTGATTGGCGGCAAATGGAAGCTGGCGATTTTATACGTGCTCGCAGACGCACAAACGGTTCGTTTCAATGAGATGCACCGACAGATCGGGACAATTACGTACAAAGTTCTCAGTGCGCAGCTTAAAGAATTAGAGGCAGACGGGCTTGTCAAACGCAATGAATATCCGCAGATACCACCGAAAGTAGAGTATTCGTTAACACCAAAAGCACAAACGTTACTGCCTGTATTGGAGCAGTTATGCGAATGGGGAGCACAAAATCGTTAATCCACAACCTCTCCGTTATACTGAAAGAAAGGCAATATTGCGCTTGGCTTGCATCGGGACGTATAGCAACAGAGGGAATACGTAGAACGCGACCCATGGAGGCAGGAACGAGCGAAAGGCAAGGTGACAATCATGAGCATCCACTATAAAGAATATGTACGGCTAAAAGAAGGCGGATACCATTCGGTCGGCACATTCGGCGACCATATTTATGCGTATGAAGTACTAACCGGATTCACTGATACACCAGAGTATCATCAGATTTCCAAGGAAGAATTTGATTCGTTTGAAGTCTGGGGTCAGAACGATGATATAGATATGCAGACATTCTATAAGATCGCTGGACGCCCTGTCCTGTGTAGCGGGTATCTGGGCAGAGCGCAGCTAGACATGTCATTGCTGCAAGATTTATAAAAAACAAAACATAATACACGCTCTATCCTCCACAAATCCATTGTATTCCCCCTACAAACAGTGTTACTCTGAGGAGTGGCAAACGCAAACAGGATGTTCTGCAGTACATCCAAGCACCAACCCTATTTTATCTGCAAAGAAAGGTAACACTATGATTAAAGTTGAACATCTCTCCTTCTCGTTCCCGCAAAAGGAGCTATACAATACCATCTCCTTTACACTGGAAGAAGGGCAACATTGTGCATTTATCGGAACGAGCGGCAGTGGGAAAAGTACCTTGATCGATATGCTGATCGACCCGCAGCGGCATGTGTTCGATGGCAAGCTGGAGATCGATCCAAGTGTCACTATCGGGTACGTCAGTCAATTTTCCCAAGTCGATACGACCAAGCCAATCACCGTTTTTGAATATATCGCAGAACCATTTATGAAGATCCAGGATGAGATTACCGACATCTATGCTGAGATGGCCACCACATCGGATATGGATGCGCTTATGGAGAAATACCAGCTGGCGCTGGATGCAATGGAAGCCATCGGCGGAGATGATTTTGAGAGCAAAATTAACAAGCAACTCAATCTCGCCAACCTCATGAAGCTCAAAGATACAGATGTATCCTCTTTGAGTGGCGGCGAATTCAAGCTCATTCAAGTCATGAAGGAAATGCTGAATCGTCCTGACCTGATGATTATGGATGAGCCGGATGTATTTTTGGACTTTGAAAATCTCAATGCGCTCAAAAAGCTTATCAATTCCCACAAAGGCATGCTGCTCGTCGTCACGCATAACCGCTATCTGCTCAATCATTGCTTTAACAAAATCATTCATCTCGAAAATGCAGAGATTCAGGAGTTTGACGGACGCTATATCGGTTACAACTTCTCATTGCTGCAAACGAAGATTGAGATGCAGGAGATTGCTGTCGCTGAAGCGGAAGAAGTGGCGCGCAATGAAGGCATTATCGATAATCTGCGTACCATCGCGACATACAATTCCGACGAGTCCCGTGGCAGAGCGCTCAAGGCGAGAATGAAGGTACAGGAACGATTGGAAGCAAGCCGCATCAAAGCGCCATTCGTGGATATTAAACAGCCGCTTATTGGTTTTGGGCTGAGTCGTGAGTTGGAAGACGAAACCGTTATTGTACAGGTGAATGACTACGGTGTTTCCTTTGACGAGCTACTGCTAGAGCATGTGGATTTTGAAATGAAATCGACAGACAAAGTGGCGATTATCGGTGCAAACGGAACGGGTAAAACGACGTTGCTGCGGGATATTTTCCGTAATCAGCAGGATTCGATTGCCATTCATGACGATGTGCAGGTCGGTTATCTATCTCAGTTGCAAGGCGAGACGTTGACCGATGCCAATAGTATTCTGGAAGAGTTTATCGAAGCTGGATTCAGCACGTATGACGAGATTAGAGCGTATCTGTCCAGCTATGGCTTTGAAGGGGAAATCTTGAACCAGAAAATCCAATCGCTATCTGGCGGCGAGAAAAATATGCTGCAACTAGCGAAGATTGCTGCTAGCAATGCCAATCTGTTGCTACTCGATGAGCCGACAAGCCATCTGGACATCTACACACAGATTGCGCTGGAAACAGCGATCAAGGAGTACAAAGGCGCGATTCTGATGATCTCGCATGATTTCTATTCGGTTGTGAACGGGATGGATTATGTGCTGATCATCGACAACAAGACGATTCGGAAAATGAGTATGCGCAAATTCAGACAGATGATCTATGCGAGCCATTTTGACAAAGACTATCTGGCAAACGAGCAGAAGAAAAAGGCTGTTGAACTACAGATTGAACTGGCGTTGAAAAACACGGATTTTGAAGGCGCGCAGAGCTTGATGGATGAGCTGGAAGCGTTGATCAAGTTGCTTTAAGTTGGAGCGGTAAGATGGTGCATTGCTCAGAAGCTTCTTTGGTTCGGATGGTATACTGTTTATGTTGTGCTTAGCTGAATGGGATACCATTTGCACGGGATGAAAGATGCGTATGAGGACAAACCAATGGATGAGGAGAAAGTGATATTCGTTATTTTAGATACGGCGATCGCTGAATCCTTCCCATTGTTGCAGTGATTCTCCTGATCCAATGTATTTTTGTAAAGAAACCACTCTATTGGGAGTGGTTTTCTTTTTGGCTGCGGATGTATGATGGGATAAAAAGGATTGAAGACGTTCAAGACATTGAAGACGTTAAAACTATACAGGATGACAGAAAGGTTGTGCGACACTTATGAGCATGCGCTATACGGAATATGTACGTTTAAAGAAAGGACCGTATCAGTCAGTCGGGATGTTTGGCGATGATATTTATGTGTATGAAGTGCTGACTGGGGTGGCAGACTCGCCGGAATATCATCAAATTTCCAAAGAGGAGTTCGATTCTTTTGAGGATTGGGTTCAGACGCATGGCAAAGATATGAAGAAATTTTACGAAATTGTGAATCGTCCGGTGCTGTGTAGCGGGTATTTGGGAAGTGAGTATTTGGATACGTCGTTAGTTCGTGATATGTAGTAAGATGGAATGGCAAGTATTGCTAAGTGAAGTACTTTAGCATTTTATTTGAAGCAATCGATTATGAGAATAGGGGATGCCTATGGACAAAGTTCAAGTATTGCATTACTTTCGCGAGTTATACGCCGAGTTGAATATGATTCTATGTGAGTTCGACCCGTACGGCTTGTCCGATAAAGGTGAGATCGCGGACGAATTTGATGAGGAAGCATGGCAGATTTTATATGGTTTGGTAGATGTTCATAATCTGGATGAAGCCATTGATCTCGTTACATATGTGTTTGTGAAGGCGTTTGATGCGCAAGCTTTTAACAAGGAAAATTGTTCAGGAGTGGCTACGCGTATCTATGCATGGTGGTTAAGTAAGTAGAAGGCAAACGAGAAATTAGAACTAGAGTTAAAAGTGAAGAAATCTCAGCTTATGCAGGCAATGGATCGGTCGAATCTGCTTTTCAGGTATAATACATGTACCTATTATAATCAATGATTGGAAGGAGAATGGGATGAAGTTATTTGAGAAACTGCAAAAGAAAGTAACTGTGAATGACTATACATTCCATTGTGTGATCAACCAGAAACCTTCGATTCCGATGGTTAGTGTCAAAGTCTATTCTTCCAAAACCTCTTATGTGGAATTTCTATTTAGTTGGAGAAGAATGCATGATGTGAATCCCAATCGTCCTCTAGTGTGCGCACGTCTGATCCAGTATGCTATCGATCAGGGATGGGATTATCATAAAGAAAAACAAGTTAAAATCATTGAACAAGGTGATGATATAATTGACCTGTTAAAGTTGGAGGAACTGGATGATATGTAATAGACAATGCAATCACAAAAAGACTGTAGTTCTAAACTACAGTCTTTTTGGATACATTTAAACTGTTGCTACCAGATAATAAAGGAAACCAGAAATAAGAATGAGAGTTAAAAGTGAAGAAATGATAATTTGCTTAGAACTTTTTTTCTTTTGAGCAGCATCACTTTGTTTGTACTCTCTTACCGCTTTTATAATAATTGCTACAAGAAGAATCAATACTAAAACAGGAAGAACATATATAACAAAGTTATTATAGTTCCACATACGTTCACCCCCTAAGTAAAAAATTATTGAGGAGTAATGTTAAAAGCTAATGCCCAAGTCATTTCCAAGTAAATACCTGTACTATTTGCATTGTTAGCAGCGACTCGTGAAGCCAGTAGTCCAAAGTAAGCTGCTGTGATTCCTGGAGGAATGGCAGGAATAGCTCCAAAATAAGCAGCAACTATAGCAACCCCACCACTAGTTGCCGATACACCGGTAAGGTCAGCAGAAAACCTATTAGCTTCGCAACTATTCATATAACGGCTATAACCCCACCAGTATTGTTGGACAGCTGTATTTTTTCCAGCGCAAGATGCTGTGACCGATTTGCTGAGATCAGAAGTAAGAGGTGCTAGATTTTCAGACGTAATACTTAAATCAGAATGTGCCTTTAACTCGCCAGATTCAATTTGCTTGTTTAACGTATCAAAGTAGATTTTCTGCCCTTGTAGTAGCTCTAAATCCACCTCATCTTTTTGAGCTTTAGAATAATCTAGTTCAAAAAATCCACTCTCATTTACAGATACATAAGGTTTTAAAGCCAAAATATCTTGTTTTGTAAATTCTTTATTTTGAGTATCGCTAGCGAAGGTCGGCGTACAAGCTACTGTGAAAAGCACTAAAGCTAATAAAAAACCAATTGTTTTTTTCATTTTTCCTCCTAAGTATATGTTCTTTCTACATATAATTATTGCTGAATGTACAATCAAGCCTCCTTCATTTATACGTTTGAATACATTTTTAGTCTAACAAAACATCTTGACTGATAAAGCTTTTCGACAAAAACAAACTATTTTCTTAGCTAAATTGAGCCTTTTATCATTTACTATATTTACCATGAAGATCATTTAATTGGTATACAAGATATAACATTTATTACTTTGGTCTTATACACAAATAAAGCTTAGTTATTAAATAATCAATGTTTGAAAAATAAAATATAGAATGAATGTTATGTATACCATTAAGCCTTTCACGTTGAAAGACTTAATGTATATATGCTATTTATCGTATTACAAAGCCGTCTCGAGCTCCTGCGGCATCTCCGGCTCCAACTTATTACGCAGCCCGTACAACAACCCCGCCCCAACCAGAAACGCCACCGCATCCGCAATGACCAGCGACCACACAACCCCATGGAACCCACTCACATGATTCGCAATGAACAATACCGGAATCAGCGTCACGCCTTGAATGATCGACATAATAAACGCCGCCGTACCTTGACCCGTTGCTTGGAAAATACCAGTGAACAGTGTCGTCATGCCAGTAATGAACAGCGACAAGAACGTCACATGCAAAATATAACTGCCCATCACAATCAACTGCGGATCATTCGTAAACCAGCCGATCAGATGATCCGATACTGCATATACCACTACGCCAAACACCAGTGCCATAGCCACAATGACTTTGATCGTAAATCCGACCGTTTGCTTCATCCGCAGTTTATTCGCGGTAAACGAGAAGGCGATTAGCGGCACGACCCCTTCACACAATCCCATCAGAATAAACTCTGGAAATTGCAGCAATCTCGACGAGATCCCGTAAGCGGCAACGGAAGCATCGCCGTATTCAATCAGAAAATAGTTCAGGATCAGCGACATCGCACCAAGGAACACACTCATGATAAACACAGGTACACCGATTTTGAAGACATTGCTCATGATCTCTTTGCTCGCTTTGAACCATTGGATCGACACGCTCAGAAATGGACTTTTGAAGCCCAGATGATGCGTGTAAAAGGCACTTGCGACTAGATTCGAGACTACGGTAGCAGCAGCGACGCCGGTCACACCCCAGTGGAGTACGAAGATAGCTAGTGCATCCAGTACGATATTGACGGCAACGCTCAGAATCATACCGATCATGGACGTAATTGCCGATCCTTCGGCACGCACGATATTTTCTAACGTGAAGAATAGGACGACGACGGGAGAGCCGATCAGCATGACGGTCACGTAGTCTTTGGTAAACGCGAATGACTCGGTCGTCGCGCCCAGCCCGGAAGTGATCATATCCACTAGCGGCAGTCCGACGAGAATAACGAGCATACCGAGCAGCAGACTGCTGTAAAAGGCGAAGGACGAAACGTGCTTGGCGTCGTTGTAGCGCTTTTCACCAAGTAGACGGGAGATGAATGTACCGCCGCCCATACCGATCAGGTTGCCGAGTGCCATGATGATGGCGAACAGTGGCAAAGTTAGCGCCAGCGCGGTCAGCATCGCTGTGTTGTGCAGCGTGCCGAGGAAGTACGCGTTCAAAATGGAGTAGATGACGCTCATGGATGTACCAAGCATCATCGGAACGGCAAAGTGGGCGACGGCTTTGGCGATAGGGGCTTTTTCAAAGTAATGCAGATTTTCTGTATCCATGGGGATTCCTGCTTTCTGTAGATAATTTGGCTGTTGAAATATTTGGTCTATCAATGATTGCCTTACAGTGTTAGTTGAGCCTTACACTGTTAGATGTTATCATGGGATGAGATGCTTGTAAAGCATAAACTTACAGTGTTAGATAAAATTTTTCGAGGGATGGATATAGATGAAAAAGCAGCAGCCTCAAATTTCAGAGGATAAGATTCTTGAAGCGTCGTGGGAGCTTCTCGGGGAAGACGGCATTGAGAAATTAAGTATGCGGCGGCTTGCCGATCGGCTCGGCATTCAGGCGCCTTCGCTATACTGGCATTTTAAAAGCAAGCAGCAGTTATACCAGCGGCTGGCGAATCATGTATCTAAAGTGATCGTGGATGAGCTGCATAGCGAGGGGAATTGGAAGCAGCAGCTGACCGAACTTGCCGTTACTACGCGTGATGTATTGAGCCGCTATCCGTGCTCCACACAGCTTATGATGATGACGCTGCCGCATGATCCGGACATTATCCGCTTCACCAACCGGATGCTCTCTTGTGTAGAGGAAACACCGCTGGCGCAGGATCAGAAGATGCAGGTTGTGACGACGCTGATCAACTTTGTGTTTTATTTTGTGCTGGATCATTATCAGCATCAGCGTAATGTGGAGATCATGAGTCAGGAGCAGCAGTCTACGATGGGCGATCATATGATGCAGGTGATGGATTCGATGCCGGATCAGGATACGTGGCTGTTCCGGCGCATGTTCCAGAATGAGCTGTTTGAGCTGATGGGAAGTGATCGGGCGTTTGATTTTGGACTGAAGGTGATTTTGCTAGGGATTGAGCAGGTGATTGTGGAGCAGAATATGGATGTGTAACTTTTTTCACTGATCCATTGCTCACATTGGCGGTACTATGTTAACATATCGGAATGGCAGTAATGCCTAACTAACTTCATATATTTAAGGGCTATGATTGCTGTGGATCACACTACAGCAGGAGCAGCTTCTGGAGAGACTGCGGGTACACCGCAGCGCCGAAGGGTTCACAATCTCAGGCAACCGGACAGAAGAGTACGAATAGATAGGTGTCATGCGGCGACGTATATGCTGCGGGGCACGTATGTATTTTGTTATTCTTGTGCGCTGAGAGATTGGATGATATCCAGTCTCTTTTTTTATTGTTTTTTACAGAAAGATAGGAGATCAAGGGGGAAACATGATGACACAGACAGGGTTAAAACGAGAACTTGCCAACCGGCATGTTCAGTTGATTGCAATTGGAGGAACGATTGGAACGGGGCTATTTCTCGGCTCCGGCAAAGCGATTGAGAAGGCGGGGCCTTCGATTATTCTTACGTATTTGATCGTCGGCATGGCGATTTTCTTCGTGATGCGGGCGCTGGGGGAATTGCTGCTGTCTAAGGCGGGATACCAGTCGTTTACGGATATTGCCGAAGATTATTTGGGACCGCGTGCAGCATTTGTGACGGGTTGGACGTATTGGTTTTGCTGGATTATGACGGCGATGGCGGATGTGATCGCGGTCGGCGTGTATGTGCAGTACTGGTTTGATATTCCGCAGTGGATGCCAGCGGTGCTGTGTCTGATCGTATTGTTAGGTCTGAACCTAATGACCGTCAAAAACTTCGGGGAGCTGGAATTCTGGTTTGCGTTGATCAAGGTCATTACGATTCTGGCGCTGATCGGGCTGGGCATTGTACTGCTGGTGATGGGCTTCCGCACGGATGCAGGTACCGTATCGGTACGCAATCTATGGGAGCATGGCGGCATATTCCCGAATGGCGTGTCGGGCTTCCTGTTCTCGTTCCAGATGGTCGTATTCGCTTATGTTGGCGTAGAGCTGGTCGGTGTATCGGCAGCAGAAACCGCCAACCCGGAGAAAAGTATTCCAGCGGCGATCAACAAAATTCCGCTGCGCATTCTGTTCTTTTATGTTGGCGCGCTGTTCGTGCTGCTGTGCATCAATCCATGGACACAGCTGAGTCCGTCGGAAAGTCCATTTGTCCGTACGTTTACGCTGGTCGGTATTCCGGTGGCAGCGGGCATTATTAACTTCGTCGTGCTGACGTCGGCGGCTTCCGCTTGTAACAGCGGCATGTTCTCGACAAGTCGCATATTGTACAATTTGAGCCGTAAGGGTCAGGCTCCACAGCGACTGGGCAGACTGAACCGCAATCATGTGCCGAGTCAGTCGCTGTTCCTCTCTACCATTGTGATCTCTGGTGGTGCGCTACTGAGTAAGCTGTTACCGGGACAGGCATTTGAGATTGTGACGACGATCAGTGCCATTTGTTTTATCTGGGTGTGGGGTGTCATTCTGGTGTGTCATATTCGGTATAAACGAAGTCGCCCGGAGCTGCATGCGACGTCTCGCTTCAAAGCACCATTTACACCGTGGATCAATTATGTAGTACTGGCGTTATTTGCGGGTATTCTGGTCATTATGCTCATCTCTGGTGAGACGCGTCCGGCGCTATTATGTACACCGATTTGGTTTATTTTGCTGCTGGTATTGTACCAGCTTCGCGGGCGAAAAAGAGACAGTGAGCCGGTGTTGGAGACGACGAATACGTAAGTTGCAGATGAATGATAGCGGAGTGTCAAACATGCCGTGACAGCTATCAAAGAAACTATTATGTCCAGAAATGACATACGAAACACAGTGCAAACAAATGCACCTATTTCACACGAGTAGGAGTATGCAGTACAGCTTATCTTCAAGTATACAAACTGCAATCATAATGATATGTGTGAACAGCTCTATGATCTATATATGCATAGAGCTGTTTGGTATTGGATTTCGATTCGTCTTTTTTGCATTCAGAAGCACTCTGTCTGTGTTGAAAGTAACCACGTACCTAATGCTTGGAAATGACGATCATTGTGAATGTGCCTGTTGCAATCTTGCTTTCCGATACTCCTTTGGCGTTTGCTCATATGCCTTTTTGAACGACTGGATAAAATGGTTCACATGATTGAATCCGACGTGCTGTGCGACTTCGGTAATTGTATCGTCCGTACCCAGCAGCAGATCGCAGCTCTTTTTTAATCGGTATTTGATCAGGTAGTCGTAGGGCGTCATATGGATCGTTTTGCGGAAGCTGCGGGTGCATTCGGATACGCTCAGATGTGCGATGTCGGCGATTTGTTGCAGCGTGATGGGATCAACGAAGTGCTGGTGGATGTAACTGAGCATGAGCTGCAATCGCTCCTGCTGCTGTTTGGCATGTTTGGGTAACTGCTCAGTGGACAATGGAATATGGGAAATCAGCGTGAACCACAGCTGTAGCGTCTTGATCGATACTTCATATTGCCAGCCCCAGCTTGCACCGGCGATCTCGAATGTATGCTTCATCTCCCATAGCATATCCAGAATGGCATGTTCCCAGTCGTGGTCACCTCGGATATCTAGCGAGACGAGGGATGAGTTGGTGTAGGGCGTTACGTAATTCTTTTCCATTACGCTATCGCCGTAGAAGGCTAGCAGCTTTTCGGGAAAATTAAAGCTGACGTACTGTCCGTCGTGTTCCAAATATGTAGCGATATGCAAAATGCCTTTGTTGATCAGAATCGCCTGTCCCTGCTCCAGATGGTGGTCGATGCCGTTCACCTGAATGACGAGCTTGCCACGGGTGGCGAGGGTAATTTGTAGCTCGTCATGCCAGTGCAGATCGTTGAAGCCGCGCCCTTCGGGGATGCTGTTGTGGGTGGTATGGGTGTACATGATGTAAGGGAAGGAGTCGTCGGGGTAGGCGATATGTTCGAATAAAGGTTTGCTCATAAGGGTTCTCCTTTGCTGCATTTGATATTTTGCATATATAGATGACGATATTTCGATATAAATAAAGGATATCCTTACACCGAGAAACAGAAAACGGTGATATTATTATATCAGATCTAAGGCTTATCTCTATAGCCTGTGCACAGACGTTCGGATAAGACCTCTATGAATATGGAGGCATGGTAATGAATAATCATAAGATGTTTTGGGGTATTCATCCGTATGTATTGCTGTTTATTAGCATTTTGTCAGTATCGATCTCGTCCATTCTGATCAAGATGTCGGATACGCCGACTGCGGTGGCGGGCATGTACCGACTGTACATCTCTGTACTAATCATGCTGCCGCTCGTGCCATGGCGTACGCTGCGCACGCTACGGTTGAACGCAAGCGATTGGGGCAGTGTGATTGCGGCAGGATTGCTGCTGGGCATGCACTTTCTATTCTGGATGGAATCGCTCGTGCATACGTCGGTAGCAAGCTCGATGGTCATTTTGGCGTTACAGCCGTTGTTTGTAATGATTGGCTCGTATTTTATGTTCAAGGAGCGGGTGGGGATAGCGAAGGTTCTCTGTCTAGTGGCGGCGTTATTCGGCTCGGTCATTATTGCATGGGGCGATATTGGTGTATCGCGGCAAGCGCTGTTCGGTGATGCGTTGTCGTTGATCGGGACGCTGGCAGTTTCGGCGTATTTTCTAGTCGGGCAAAAGGTCAGTCGTAAAATGAACGCCAATCTGTATAGTGTGATCGTCTTTCTGATCGGCGGTAGTATGCTGCTGGTGTATAGTTTGTGGAATCAGTTGCCGCTGACCGGATACTCTGGTGCGGACTGGACGTACTTCCTGCTATTGGCGATTATTCCGACGATGTTCGGGCAGTATATTTTCAATCTGCTGCTTCAATCGATTGGAGCGACGACAGTGTCGGTGGGCATTATCGGCGAGCCGGTACTCGCGATTGTGATGGCGTATCTGTTTCTGGGTGAGCAGATGTCGGCGTTTCAATTTACCGGCGGACTGCTCACATTGCTAGGCATGGGCATGTACTTCTGGTTACAATCGCTGAAACGTCCGATAGCGGACTATGTACCGGTGGATGAACCGATCAGGTGAATTCCATTAGCAAATAGAATGGAGTCAGATTTGGCATGAACGATATGCCGGATGGTATGATGCCTACACAAGTGATCACGATGGGAGTGGGATATATGGCAACATTTGAAGATTTGTTGAAGCTGGATATTCGGGTAGGCACGGTGATAGGAGCAGAGTTTTTCGCCAAAGCGCGAGTGCCTGCGATCAAGCTGGAGATTGATTTTGGAGAAGAAGTTGGTGTGAAGCGTTCCAGTGCACAGCTGACGAAGCGGTATGAAGCAGAGCAACTGGTCGGTCGGCAGGTGATCGCGGTTGTGAATTTTCCACCGCGCCGGATTGCCGGGTTCGATTCGGAAGTGCTAGTGTTAGGCGGCGTACCGGGCGAAGGCGACGTGATTCTGTTGCAGCCAGAATTTGACGTGCCGAATGGCACGCCGATTGCGTAGGTTGCTTGCAGGTGATTTGGATGTTGGCGAATGGGTCATATCGGCGTGTAGTTCTTGTATACGTTGCGGATTATCTGTATGCAAATTGCTGATGGAAGAGAGCGTATAAAGTGATGCTTGTATGATATGGTATGGAGTGCATTCGTATCTGTACTTTGTATTAAAAAAGGCAGTAGCCCAATGAACGAATCAACTAGGTACTTGATCCGATAACGGTTGGGCTGACTGCCTTTTTATTTTGTTCATTTAGAGAAGATAGCGAACGATAAAGCATGATGATGCAATACATCTGCTTTACCATGTAGATGCGGGTATGCCTGTACGTTTTTTAACAACGGTATACTAGATCTGGGTCTGTACCAATTATTTGGTCTGATCTTCGTTGGAAGGAAAGTTGGCGATGTAACGATTGCGTTTCTTTTCATCAATACTCAGATCAATCAGTTTGATTAATCGATTTCCGATTTTAATTAGGAAATAGAGTCCAACTGCCATCAGGACGATGCCGAGTATCCATGGAAGTAATGTAAGGAGCGGGAAAAAGGCTGCGCCCAAATTTAAAGTATTGGATAGGTAATAGCTTGCCATTCTCAGAATCATCCTTTCTAAAATGGATCTTGATTATGTATCGATACAACATGGGCGATATATGGCTGAAGCAGTAAATCATTGTCCCCATACCTATAGATAAACTCCAATATATACGTGTTGAGGTATATTTTACATAAAAAGAAAGCTATATCATACCCCGATTGACGTATTCTTTAGTAAAGCAAAATCCAAATTAGTAAAAGAAGGTGGTCACTGTATGTTTATCACAATGATGATGTGTATCCCGCAATCATTGGATTACATCTAAATTCTTCGCTAATATAATAAACACCACCGTAGCGCCTTCGGGCAAGATTCCCTATGCTCACGGTGGTGTTTGATTTCGTTTAGTATCAACTTGAAGCCAAGCTAATCAAGCAAAGCATGTGATTCCGCCTTGAAATGATACCGCCCCTTCGGCACGACCATCGGCGAGCCAGATACCGGATCGGGAATGACCGTACAATCCAGTCCAAAAATCTCCTTCACCCGCTCACTCGTAATCACATCCGCAGGTGAGCCTTGTGCAATCAGCCGTCCGGTGTGCAGGGCGAAGATATGATCAGCATAACGCGCTGATAGATTAATATCGTGCAGCACCATCACAATCGTCGTGCCATGCTTGCGATTCAGATCGGTCAATAGATCCAGAATCTCCACCTGATACGTAATATCCAGAAACGTCGTCGGTTCATCGAGAAACAGAATATCGGTTTCCTGTGCTAGCGCCATAGCAATCCACACACGCTGACGCTGCCCGCCAGATAGCTCGTCGATATTAGCATTGGCAAACTCGGTAATATCCATAATATCCATCGCTTCCGCAACTGCTTCGTAATCCTTTTTGCTCCAGCCACTGAACAGCGATTGATGCGGGAAGCGTCCGCGTCCGACTAGATCGGCAACGGTGATGCCTTCCGGTACAATGGGCGATTGCGGCAGTAGTCCGATCACGCGTGCCAGCTGCTTGGATGGAATTTTGCCGATAGGTTGGTCGTTCAGCGTCACACTGCCGGATTGCGGCTTGATCAGGCGCGCCATTGTCTTCAGCAGCGTGGACTTGCCGCAACCATTGGCACCGATCATCACGCTGATCTGATTGCCGGGGATGGATAGGTCGATACCGTGAATGACCGTTTTGTTCTCGTACCCCGCGACAATCTGCTCTGCCCGGAACGTATGTGTTGGTTTCATTATAGTTCGCCCCTTTGATTCATGCGGATTAACAAGAAGACGAGATATGGCGCTCCGATCAGCCCGGTGATGACTCCCACCGGAAACCGATACGTAAAGGCAAATTGTCCGATCAGATCGGCAGCCAGCACCAGATTCACGCCAACCAATCCCGCTGGCAGCACATTGGAGAAGCCTACCCCAACCAATCGCCGCGCAATCGGTCCCGCTAGAAACGAGACAAAGGCAATTGGTCCGGTCGTAGCGGTTGCCATTGCGACCATACACACGGCACTCACAATCAGTGCAATCCGCGTCCGATCTGTACTAACACCGAGCGACGATGCCGCCTGTTCTCCTAGCTCTAGCATATCCAGATGTCGTCCCAGCACCAGTACAATCGGTGTGCCGATCAGCACAAGGATGAGCAGTGGTGGCAATTCATCCAATTGCGAGCCGTTGAGACTACCGGTCAGCCAGCGAAGCGCGGACGGAATGTCCTTTTCCGAACTGATTAGTAGCAAATACGAGATCACTGCATCCAGCATCGCCTGAATCCCGATTCCGGTCAGAATAAGCCGCCCGATGGAAAAGGATTTGCCCCGCGACAGCATGTAAATGAACAATGTCGTCACCAATCCGGCAACTACCGCCGCGACCGAAACGACGGCACCGCTCGTTTGCAAAATAGCGATACAGAATACCGCCGCTGCACTCGACCCGGATGTAATACCGATCACATTCGGATTGGCAAGTGGATTACGCAGCATCGTTTGAAATACATAACCAGCGATTCCAAAAGCAAAGCCTGCCAGCAGTCCCGCCAGCATACGCGGCAATCGAATCGTACTGACGGCAAACGACACGCCCTGAATCTTCTCCCCCGTCAAGGCGCGCAGTACTTCCGGCAGCGGATAGATCGTATTGCCGAGCATCAGCATCGCACAACATAACGCCAAGGCAAGAACGGCGAGCGATACAGTCACCAGCATCCAGCGACGGCGGCGCTGCTGACGTCCGGTACGAATAAAGGAAATCGTCTGTGTACTCATAAGGACCTCACCTTGGAGCGCATCGCCAGCATAATTAGAATCGGCGCCCCAATAAAGGCAGTCACGACCCCAACCTCCAGCTCGCCCGGATTACCGACCAACCTGCCACCCACATCAGAAATTGTCAAAATAATCGCGCCCGCCAGCGCCGACATCGGAATCACGAATCGCAGATCCGGTCCGATCAATAGCCGTACCAGATGCGTAGACAACAGCCCGATAAAGCCGATTGGTCCCGCCAGTGCCGTTGCCGCACCGCATAACAATACGCCCGCTAGCGCAGCGATCATACGCAGTGTGCCTGTACGCACACCGAGTCCAGTTGCGACCTCATCGCCCAGCGCCAGCGCATTCAACGCCGGAGCCGTAATGAAGGCAATAATTAGCCCGATAATCAGAAATGGCAAAAAGGTCATAATCCCGCTCCACGTCGCCGAACCCACACTGCCCACCTGCCAGAAGCGAAACTGATCCATCACATGCGAGCGCGGAATCAGAATCGCCGTTACAAATGAAGATAGAGCCGCACTGATGGCGGCTCCAGCTAGAACAAGTTTAATGGGCGTAGCACCGCCACGCCCCATGGAGCCAATACCGAATACAAGTACAGCGGTCAATGCTGCTCCGACCAATGCCAGCCAGATGTACTGATTCGGACTGCTAATATTCAGAAAAGCAATGCCGCACACGACGAACAGCGAAGCACCCGTATTCACGCCGAGAATACTCGGATCGGCGAGCGGATTGCGGGTGACCGACTGCATCAGCGCGCCGGATACTCCGAGCGCGCCGCCGCAGAACAGACTGAATACCGTGCGTGAGATGCGCTTGCGCACGATGTTGGCACCGTACGATTGCGCATCTGGATGAAACAAACCGTCGATCAATTCTCGAAACGAAATCGGTCGTGAACCGAGCATTAGCGAAGCGACAATGCTAACAACTAGCAAAATCATGCACAGGATTATCACCAGCGCCCAATGCTGCGGCAGATGGCGACGCGGCTGCTCGGTATGCGGAGGCGCTATATTATCCATTGTTTTTGTCGAGCGCATCGCCAATCAACTTCAGATACTCATCAATTGTGTACGAAATGGACAGCGGGTTTGGTGTACCGGCAGCAACCAGCGGTGTATCACTGGAGATGAAGGCAACCGAGCCACGTTGAATTGCTGGAATTTTGCCTAACAACGGATCGGCTTTGACTGCTTGATACAGCTTGTCATCGCCATAACCGACGATCAGATCGGCATCGTTTAACGCTTCTGCATTTTCCGCACTCAGATTAAGAGAGTAGCTAGTAGGATCGGTAATTTGCTTGGTTACACTTTCCGGGTACTCCATGCCGAGTTCATACAGGAACGAGACGCGGGAATCGACCGGTGTGTAGATGTGCAGCTTGGACAGATCATCAGCAGAGAAGTTTACCCAAACGACTTTTTTACCTTTGATTTGTGGATAGGCGCTTACTTTGTCGTTGATCAGCGCTTCGGTATCGTTGATCAGCTGTTCGCCTTCTTTTGCCATGCCCATACCGGTTGCATTCAGTGTGACTTGTTCACGCCATGTTGTTGCCCACGGTGCTGTCGGATAAGCGACAACAGGAGCAATTTGGCTCAACAGATCGTAATCTTCCTGTGTGATGCCGGAGTATGCTGCCAGAATGACATCTGGCTTGGAATCAGAAATCGCTTCAAAATCAAGTCCGTCTGTATCTTGAAATACGTTCGGATTGGTCGCGCCCAGCTCTTTCAGCTTTTGCGCTGTCCATGGCAAAATGCCGCTGTCATCCTGCACGCCAAAGTTCGCTGCGGAGAAGCCGACTGGTACAACGCCCAGTGCCAGTGCCACGTCCTGATTTGCCCATTGCACAGTAGCGACGCGTTCCGGTTTTTTCTCAATGACGGTTGTGCCCAGTGCATGTTTGATCGTGATCGGATATTGAACATCATCGGTTGCAGTCGCCGCCGTTTCGGATGTACCTGCTTCGCTGGCAGCTGGCGTTGCCGTATTGGTGGACTGATTGTTGGAACAACCAACCACGACGAACATCAGCAGAGCCGACAGAATAAGAGCCAACGAGGAGAATGTGTGTCTGTTCATTATGAGGAACCCCTTCCGTAATGCATAAATTGAGTTGATAACGCTATGTATGGCAATGAAATCTGTTAACTGAGTATATGAATAGCACAGATAACGATAGATAGAACATGATAATGATTATCAACCTCACTCAATATAGCTTTTTCACAAAACCGATGTCAATGAAAATGAGTAAATATCAGCAGTTTTTGATAGATGTATACAAATAATGTGAAACTATTGATATATGCTTTATACAAATAAAATGTACGTACATATGTAATAGTCAAGTGTGGAGTTAAACGTAAAAAGGTGAATTTTGCAGGATAAAGTAGTAAAAAGAAGCATTTATTTTGTTAGTGAAGCGTTTTCTTTGGTCATTAGCGATATAGCATGATTGTGAAATTGACAAATGTACGTACAATATCTATACTGAACAATGTTAGCAAAAGAAAACGCCTTCTTTTGGCATTATGATGGTGGACATCGCAGTAATATAGGCATGAATACCGCGTAATCACTCGTTTTATAGCGTTTAGCAGAGATTTAACAGAATGATTCAAATTGTAATTATGTATGCGCTCTACTCACGATGATGCTCATCATTTAGCAGCATCAACGAGATATAGAACGTAAACAACAACATATGGTATGTACATTATCCGGTAAGCGCTTTTCTGGCGCATGACGGAATCTGATTGTATAACAGCACAGCAAGTAGCAATGATCCGGCAAGCAGTCAATAGATGCGGGCAGGATGCGGAGTGCGGACAAGCATATCCAGCGCATTTGGGAGAGGGGAATACGTGATCATGAGTCAGGTGGACGTAAAGGATAGTATCGCCAACGGTGCAACATCGCTCGGAATCGAATTTGGATCGACCCGGATCAAGGCAGTTCTGATCAATGAGCAGTTTGAGAGTATTGCTTCCGGTAGCTATGAATGGGAGAACCAGCTGAAGGACGGATATTGGACGTACGATCAGAAGGACATTATTACGGGTCTGCAAACCGCATACCGCGAGATGAAGCAGGATGTGCAGCAGCAATACGGCATTACGCTGGAAAAGGTCGGTTCGATCGGCTTCTCAGCGATGATGCACGGGTATGTCGCCCTCGACAATGACGGCAAGCTGCTCGTTCCATTCCGCACCTGGCGTAATGCGACAACCGGTCAGGCGGCAAAAGAACTGACGGAGCTGTTCCAATTCAATATTCCCGAACGCTGGAGTATTGCCCATCTGTATCAGGCGATTCTGAACGAGGAATCCCATGTACCGCAACTGACATTCCTGACTACACTGGGCGGTTACATACACTGGCTGCTGACTGGCAGCAAAGCAATCGGCATCGGCGATGCGTCCGGTATGTTCCCAATCGACGAATCCAGTCACAATTATCACCCGGATATGGTCAAGCAGTTTGACGAGCATGTGTCAGGCAAAGGGTATCCGTGGAAGCTGGAAGATCTGCTGCCGCAAGTGTATCGCGCTGGTGAAGTTGCCGGAACGTTGACTGCGGATGGTGCGAGATTGCTTGATCCGGCACAGCATTTGCAGGAAGGCATTCCGCTTTGTCCGCCAGAGGGCGATGCCGGAACGGGCATGGTGGCGACCAATAGCGTACGCAAGCGCACGGGTAACATCTCGGTCGGCACATCGGTATTTGCGATGATCGTGCTGGAAAAGGAATTGTCCAAGGTGTACCCGGAGATTGATCTGGTGACGACGCCAGATGGTAGCCCGGTCGGCATGGTACACGCCAACAACTGCTCCAGCGATATTAACGCATGGATCGGATTGTTCCGTGAATTTGCCGAAGCGATGGGTTATGAAGCAGACAGTGCGAAGCTGTTCAGCGTGATGTTCAATAAAGCGCTCGAAGCCGATCCAGATGGCGGTGGATTGCTCAGCTACGGCTACTATTCCGGCGAAAATATTACCGGTATCGACAAAGGCCGCCCGCTGTTCGTCCGCTCACCGGAAAGTCGCTTCAATCTAGCGAACTTTATGCGCACCCATCTGTTCAGCGCATTCGGCGCACTCAAGATCGGAATGGATATTTTGACCAAAAACGAGCATGTCGTAATCGACAGCATTCTAGCACACGGCGGCTTGTTCAAAACACCGGTCGTTGGGCAGCGTATCGTTGCAGCAGCAATGAATGTACCGATCTCGGTCATGTCGACTGCTGGTGAAGGCGGCGCATGGGGTATGGCACTGCTGGCGTCCTACATGATCAACAAGGATGAGAGCGAACGTCTGGATGACTATTTGGAAAACAAAGTATTCCACGATGTGGAAGGCGAGCAGGTTGCACCAGTTGCAGCCGATGTCAGAGGATTTGAAACCTTTATTGAGCGGTATCAGCAAGGTCTGGCGATTGAGCAAGCTGCCGTCGATCATCTGCTGGAGAACGGAGGAAACCAATCATGTTAGAACAACTCAAACAGGAAGTCTATGAAGCGAATCTGGAATTGCCGAAGCACGGTCTGGTGAAATTCACATGGGGCAATGCAAGCGCGGTCGATCGGAAGAGCGGATTGTTCGTAATCAAGCCGAGCGGTGTTAGCTACGAAACGATGAAGCCGAGCGATATGGTCGTTGTCGATCTGGACGGCAATGTGGTGGAAGGCGAGATGCGTCCTTCTTCTGATACAGCAACCCATGCGGTGCTGTACAAGCATTATGAGCAAATCGGCGGTATCGTGCATACGCATTCCACTTGGGCAACGATCTGGGCGCAAGCCGGTCTGGATGTGCCAGTGATGGGGACGACGCACGCCGATACATTTTATGGTGCGGTGCCATGTGCGCGTTTCCTGAACAAGGATGAGGTGGATCGCGGGTATGAAGCCGAGACGGGCAACGTGATCATCGAGACGTTTGAAAAGCGTGGTCTGGATGTGATGGCAATTCCGGCGGTTCTGCTGCACGGTCATGCACCGTTCACATGGGGCAAGGATGCCAAGTCTGCTGTCGTGAACAGCGTCGTGCTGGAAGAAGTGTGCAAAATGAATCTGTACGCGCGTCAATTGAACCATTTTGCTCAGGAGCTACCGCAAAATATTCTCGACAAGCATTACCTGCGCAAGCACGGCAAGGATGCGTACTACGGACAGAAATAGACCATGATGTTCATTCCAAACTACGTAACATACCAGTTTGATACTTGAAATATGGATTGTATATAACTTTAGCGAAAAGAGGATGATTTCATGTCAACAGCAACAGACAAGCAATTCTGGTTCGTCGTAGGTTCCCAGCATCTTTATGGTGAAGAAGCACTCGGACAGGTCAAAGATAACGCACAGAAGATCGCGGATTCTCTCAATGCCAGCGGCGTATTGCCTTACCCGCTCGTCCTGCAAGATCTCGCTGTCAGCGCGGACAAAATCACCGAAATTATGAAAGAAGTTAACTACCGCGACGAAGTAGCAGGCGTGATCACATGGATGCACACCTTCTCTCCAGCCAAAATGTGGATTCGCGGTACGAAGCTGCTGCAAAAACCACTGCTGCATCTGGCAACACAATATAACGAAAATATCCCGTGGGCAACGATCGACATGGACTTTATGAACTTGAACCAAGCGGCACACGGTGACCGTGAATACGGCTTTATCAATGCTCGTCTGAACAAACAAAACAAAATCGTAGTCGGCTACTGGGAGCGCCCAGCTGTCCAACAGCAAATCGCTGATTGGCAGGACGTAGCTGTTGCGTACAACGAAAGCTTCAATATCAAAGTGGCACGCTTCGGCGACAACATGCGTAACGTTGGCGTAACCGAAGGCGACAAAGTAGAAGCGCAAATTCAATTCGGCTGGACAGTCGACTACTTCGGTATCGGCGATCTGGTAGAAGTGATCAACGCGGTGACTGAGCAAGAAATCGACGAGCTGCTGTCCCAATACGGCGAGCTATATGAATTCGACTATGGTACCAACAGCAAAGAAGACTGGGAAGCTAGTGTACGTGTACAAGCAAGCTACGAGATTGCGATCAAGCGCTTCCTCGATCAAGGCGGCTATACCGCGTTCACAACCAACTTTGAAGATCTGCATGGTATGAAGCAATTGCCGGGTCTTGCTGTACAACGTCTGATGGCGCAGGGCTACGGTTTTGCTGGTGAAGGCGACTGGAAAACAGCTGCTCTGGATCGCCTGTTGAAAATTATGAGCCATAACGAAAATACTGGCTTTATGGAAGATTACACCTACGAGCTGGGCGAAGGACAGGAAGCGATTCTGCAATCGCATATGCTGGAAGTTGACCCAACGCTGGCAAGCAGCAAACCGAAGATCGTCGTATCCCCACTCGGCATCGGCGACCGTGAAGACCCAGCACGTCTCGTATTTGACGGCAAAGCTGGTGAAGGTGTCGTTGTCTCGATGGCAGACTTCGGTACACATTACAAGCTGCTGATCAACGAAGTATCCGCATTCGAACCAACCGTTCCCGCTCCGAAGCTGCCAGTAGCACGCGTACTGTGGGAAGTGAAACCGAACTTCCAAGACGGCGTGAGAGCATGGATCGAAAATGGCGGCGGTCACCATACTGTCGTTTCCCTGAACCTGACTACCGATCAGATTGTCAGCTACGCGAAGCTGGTTGGTCTGGAGTATGTAGTCATCAAGTAATACCCATCATAAGAGTTACCAGATGACCGGGACGATCTGTTATCCAGCGTTCCGGTTATCTTATCCCATACCAGAAGTTCACCTAAGACGCCCAAGAGATGACAGAAGAAACCTGGTTTTGCAAACGCTATATATTTGGCGATCACGAAACAGTCTTTGCACAGGAATACACTGTCACATCGGAAGGCGCACGCGCTGGAAGAAGGACAGAAGACCTGCGCAAAGACTGTTTTTTATTTGGTCATATTAGGTGGGCAAAAGGGACAACCATATACGCTATTGAGCGTATCATGTTCATATTTCCGTAGCTTCATATCCGGGATGTACGACAATTCAACAACATGTAAGCGCGAATCAAATTGGGGTTTCCATATTTTTATACAGAGAGAGATGGATATCAACAGTGGGAATGGATGATCATGCGGTAGACCGCAGGCGTTCATTGTCCGGATGAGGAGATGGAAACAATGCAAGACAGCAAAACAATCTCAAGTCGGTTTATCTACTTTTTCGGTTCGTTTGGCGGGATTCTGTTCGGTTACGATATCGGTGTCATGACAGGCGCGCTCCCATTTCTGCAAAGTGACTGGGGCTTGCAAGACAGCGCGGGCATTATCGGCTGGATTACCGCTTCTGTCATGTTCGGGGCGATCTTCGGCGGTGCGTTAGCAGGGCAAATGTCCGACCGTCTCGGTCGACGGCGCATGATTCTGCTGTCAGCGCTCGTATTCGTGGTTGGCTCTGTGCTATCGGCGATAGCGCCGCATAACGGTTCGTATTATCTGATCTTCGTACGCATGTTCCTCGGTCTGGCAGTCGGTGCCGCTTCGGCGCTCGTACCCGCGTACATGTCGGAGATGGCTCCTGCCAAGCTGCGTGGACGATTGTCCGGTATTAACCAGACGATGATCGTATCTGGTATGCTGCTATCGTATGTAGTCGACTTTTTGCTCAAAGATCTGCCGGAAGTCATGGCATGGCGCCTGATGCTTGGTCTGGCTGCCGTACCAGCGCTCATTCTGTACTTTGGTGTACTGCGCCTGCCAGAATCGCCGCGTTTCCTAGTCAAACACAATAAGATCGACGAAGCACGCAAAGTGCTGAGCTATATCCGTCCAGCACATGAAATTGATGCTGAACTGGCACAAATTCAGGACACTGCCAAGCAAGAGAAAAGTGCAGTCAGCGCATCGTGGAGCAAACTATTCAGCGGCAAATACCGCTATCTTGTCATCGCTGGTGTCGGTGTCGCTGCATTCCAACAGTTTCAAGGTGCTAACGCAATCTTCTACTACATTCCGCTGATCGTGGAAAAGGCAACTGGTACATCTGCAAGCTCGGCACTGCTGTGGCCGATCATTCAAGGGATTATTCTCGTGATCGGCTCGCTCGTATTCCTGCTAATCGCGGATAAATTCAAACGCCGGACACTGCTGACGCTGGGCGGTACGGTGATGGGTCTTTCCTTTATCCTGCCAGCGGTGATCAGCTGGATCATGCCGAATAGCAATCCGATTATGATCGTTGTGTTCCTGTCCATCTATGTCGCAGCGTACTCGTTCACATGGGCACCGCTGACATGGGTTATCGTCGGTGAGATTTTCCCGCTCGCGATTCGTGGTCAGGCGTCCGGTGTGGCGTCATCGTTTAACTGGATCGGCTCGTGGCTGGTCGGACTGCTATTCCCAATCATGACCGCGTCGATGTCGCAACAGACCGTGTTTTGCATCTTTGGTGTCATCTGTCTGCTCGGCATTCTGTTCATCCGCACGCGTGTACCGGAAACGCACGGTCATACGCTAGAGGAGATTGAGGAGAATGGTGTTCAACAAGCAGTACAGACGCAGACCTCCAATGCACGCGCTTGATATGAGGGTTGATATGTCATTGGATACGAACGTATAGCATACGCTTTTGCATAAACAGCAACAGCTCTAATACAGGCATTCCCTATGATCTGGAAAAACATTTCTGGTCAGATGGGAGTGCCTGTATTTTGCATCTAGCGATGATCGGGCGCATATCCATCGTAGTGTACACTAGGGCTGTGCCTCTTTTTACAACGAAATGCTACGGATTCCGTGAATTCCGGTTCTTACCTCTATCTATGGGTAAAAATTGAAAAAGAGCGAAGGAGGAATATAATGCTTAATATGTATCCAAAAGGAAAAATATTAATCGCAGCTTTGCTGCTTGCCCTGCCCGTCTCTGCCTGTGCGTCGCAATCCCAACTGACCGGTGTGTTGGCGGAACCGTCCGCCTCGTCGAGTTCATCCAATACAGAGGCTACGTCGCCTACATCTTCAACATCGAACACCAAAGATACAACTGACAAAATGACATCTTCATCGCAGCCATCGTCTGACACTTCTTCATCTGCTGGCATATCAGCAGGGACATCTTCCGGTACAACGGAAACTTCCAAAACTACAGCTTCGACAACGAAGAAAAACACTAGCATTACCGATTCGCTGAAAGGCGGTTACACCACAGCAGCAACGAAGCTGGATATCCCATGGTCGATCCAATTTTCCGGCGATACCGTATACATCACACAGCGTGGTGGTGGCATCGTCCAGATCAAGAACGGCAAGCAAACGTTGCAAAAGATTCAGACTAAGAAAGCGCTGCGTGTCGTTGGCGAAGCAGGTCTGACTGGATTTGTACTTGATCCCAAATTCTCCAGCAATAGTACGGCTTACATTTACCATGCGTATGAACAGAACGGAACTGGATTCAACCGCATCGTGAAGATCAAACTGACCGGTGGCGTCTGGAAAGAACAAAAGGCGCTATTGGAAAACATTCCGGGCGGAACGATCCATGAAGGTGGACGACTCGCCTTTGGCCCAGATGGTCTGCTGTATAGTACTGCTGGTGAAACGAACCGCCGCGAGCTGTCGCAGGATCGCTCTAGCTTAGGCGGCAAAATCCTACGCATGACCTCAAGCGGCGCCGTGCCTAAGGATAACCCTTTCAAAAATTCCTACGTCTATGCCTACGGACTGCGCAATTCGCAAGGACTGGCATGGACGTCCAAAGGCATATTGTACGCTTCCGACCACGGTCCAAGTGGCTCGCCGATTCCCGGCACGAACCAGACCGACCGCACCGGATTGGATGAGATCAACGTGATCAAAGCAGGTGCCAATTACGGGTGGCCAAAAGTCATGGGCAAAGAAACCGCTCAGGGCATCACCGCACCCGTCTATGTCGGCGGCACCACCGCCATCGCTCCATCCGGCATCGCCGCTACACCGGACGACAAGATTCTGGTCGCCACGCTTGCTGGCGAAAGTCTGAAGCTATTTGATCCGGTAAGCAAAAAGATGAGCAATATTCTAACTGGTGTCGGTCGTGTACGCGATGTGGCGATTCACAATGGGAAGATTTATGTGATCACAAACAACACCGCGCGCGGTTCAGCAAGTGCGGATGATGATCGGCTGTTGATTTTAAAATAATTAGATTTACGAATATATTATAAAATGAATACACATCAAAAAATTATAGAGCAGGCTTTTTTTGGGCTTATAAACCTAAGAAAAGCCTGCTTGCTGTATAAATGAGATGCTATACTTATATTGATAATGTAGCATACATAAGCAAATATGGTATTGGAGGAGCAATAATGGGGAATGATCTAAGACTTCTGTTGGAAGATGGCGAGAATCAAGAGGTTGAATTTAAATCTTCCAAAGGCGGATTGCCCAAAAGTCTATGGGAAACTTATTCTGCTTTTGCAAATACTAATGGCGGAATTATTGTGTTGGGAATTGCCGAAAAAGGAGATCGTTTATCGATTGTTGATATTAATCCCAATGCGTTACTCAAAGACTTTTGGAGTACTATAAATAATCCTCAGAAAATAAGTCGTAATATACTTAAAGACGATGACGTAAACATTATAGAGTATGAGAACAAACAATTGATAAAAATTCATGTTCGTCGTGCCTATCGAGATGAGAAGCCTATATATATTGAGCAAAATCCTTTAATCGGCTCATACAAAAGAAACTATGAGGGCGATTATAAATGTACAGAGCGTGAAGTTAAAGCAATGCTTGCAGATCAAGCAGATGAGACACAAGATCGCAAAATTTTAGAAGGATTTACTATCGATGACTTGGATATCGATTCTATCAATAGTTATCGATCTAGGCTCGCAGCGCTTAAACCGAATCACCCTTTTTTAGCTAAAGATATTCAGGCTTTTTTGAATGAAGTCGGTGCTTGGGGTAAAAGTAGAAGTAGTAAACTAGAGGGGATTACAGCAGCTGGTTTGCTCATGTTTGGTAAGGAGCGTTCTATCGTAGATGAATTTCCTAATTATTTTCTAGATTATCGGGAATACTCTAAAGATATCCTTCAGAGTAGGTGGCTGCATCGTATCATTTCTAATGATGGAACGTGGACAGGCAATGTCTATGAATTTTTTTTCAAAGTCATCAACCGACTAACCGAAGATTTGAATATTCCATTTCATACAGTAGATTTATTACGTAGGGAAGACACGAATGTTCATATAGCTTTGCGTGAAGCTCTTGCTAATACGTTGTTGCATACTGATTTTTATGGAGAGCGCGGTATTGTTATTGAGAAACATTCTACAAGTATTACATTCTCTAATCCTGGAAGTATGCGTGTGTCTATTCCTCAAGCTGTTCAGGGTGGTATTAGCGATCCAAGAAATTCTAATCTTTTTAAAATGTTTACATTGATCGGTTTAGGAGAGCGTGCAGGTTCTGGGATACCTGTTATTGTTCAAGCTTGGCAGGAACAACATTGGCGTTTTCCAGAAATTACGGAAGAGGTTCAGCCAGATCGGACTATTTTGAAATTACTTACTATGTCACTATTACCAAATGAGAGTATCCAGTTTTTTAAAACTTGTTTAAAAGAACGCTATCATATGTTAAACAAAGAGCATATATTGGCACTTGTTACTGCACATCAGGAACAATCAGTCAGTAACGCTCGTTTGCAAATTTTATTAGAACAACATCCGCAAGAGTTAAATAAATTGCTGAATTTTCTTGTCGATCAAGGATTTTTGATTTCTCAGGGAAAAGGAAGATGGACTCGTTACGTACTTTCCGATTTTTTTAATGTTGCTTTTTCAGATGATAAAGAAGAGCAAAAGCAACATAGTACATCATGGAAGCAACATAAGGATCATTTGGAACAACATAGTGAACCATGGAAGCAACATAAGGATACATCGAACCTACTTAACGAACAACCATTAACTGATGACGATCCTACAGAAATGCAGTTACAACAGATTGCACAGCGAGTAAATAAAGGAAAAAGAACAAATGTCATTGCAATGAATCAAGTGATATTAGAATTATGTGCGATCAAAGCAATGGATATGAAAACATTGGCTGCAATGTTAAATCGTAATGAAGCTTCTCTTTATAATCATTATATAATGCGTCTAGTTCGCGAACGGAAGCTGAAAAAAATGTATAAAAAAGATATAGCCTCGTGGGTGTATGTTAACGAAGAGAACAATTTGGAGTAAATAAAAGGTGTATTAAGACATCAATAAAGCCTCTTAGCAATGAACATGATTAAAGAAATAGCAGAAATTGCAAATAACATAAAGCTGTTACCTATAGTATTCAGGTAACAGCTTTTCAAATGGAATAATAATTAACTTTGTATATCGTTTACCATTCATTCTGTACGTCTAACGTCCTCACCATCCATTTCTTTTTGACAACTGAAAGTACAATCATCGGTACCGACAACAACACGCTGACTGCTACCGGTACAAGCGATGCTTCCAATCCAAACGCCCCGCCAGTCAGCCAGTGACTGCCGCTACTGCTTACCTGAAACAAACCTGCTGGATCGTGACCGGATACGGGAATGCCGAGTAGATTCTCCAGCGTATTCCATGCAACATGCAGACCGAATACAAACCATAGATTGCGTCGCCAGACAAAAGCGGCACCGAGCAGCACACCTGCTTCTAGCATAATCGCGCACGCGCTCCACAGCGTAGCACCGGGATTGGCGAGGTGTGCCGCGCCGAACAGTGCCGACGTCACGATCATCGCGAGCAAACTACCATTCATTTGCTCACATGCCTGAAAGATGAATCCGCGAAATATCAATTCCTCCGCCAGTGCCGCTGCGACCGTCATTGCAAAGGTCGTCACCAGCCCTGTCTGGATTCCATCCGTATTCCATGCCAGATGATATCCGCCAAGCATCATAATGAGCAGCACCGACATAAGGATGAACAGACTACCAACGATGATGCCATATACAACTTCTTTGCCTGCTTTGTACGCGGATAGTTCCTGTGGCTGTCGGTTCGCTAGCGACTGCATGATCCAGCGATACGTCACGATCATACCGACGCTGCCAGCCAGAGCAATGAGTAGAAATAACAATGAAGGCAGCACCTCAGATCCTATCGACAATACCGCATTCCAGACCACGATAGCGATCACGCCAACAATCATCCAGCTAACCGGACGTTGCAATAAAAGTTGTAAACGGGGATGCAAGGACATATACAGGTTCCTTTCAACTTGCACCATCGTGGATTGGGAATCGGCATGGAACTCAGAATGGGTATGAGATCTTACATAGACCGCACAACAGCCATTACACTACCGCGTTCCGGATGGTACTTCCTATTGTAAGGACGCTGATGATTCCGCTATAGTGCCGAAAAGTCATAATCTGGTCATATGACTTTTTGGCAGTGAGCAGAATTACGATGATACACAGGTATTATGAACGATCCAGCCAGCCTTCATTTTTGGCTTTGTGCGACGCTTCGCGTCTGCCTTTCACCTGCAATTTGCCGTACAGAGAAGAAACGTAGTTTTTGACTGTGCCTTCGCTTAAATACAATTGCTCTGCAATATCGATATTGCGCAATCCACGGGCGAGCAGTAACAGTACATCCATTTCGCGCTCGCTTATGTTGTAATCGCGCAACGCCAGTTCACGTTCGTTTATATGTTGCAATGGCGGTTTATCCTCTCGGTTTGTACCTGTTGGCGATATCGTCGATGCAGAGAACGGCAAATGTGCTGCTTCCGCATCTTCTCTATATGGGGAGGACGAGGTATCGTTTGCCGAAGAAGAAGTGGTACTTGTTCTGCTGGCAGTCAGATTCTGTATCATGGCAGTTGCCATGTCTGGTGAAATGAGCGTGCCACCTGTATGTACAACTCGAATGCCAGCTGCGAGCTGTTGCGGTGGGATCGCTTTGAGCAGATAGCCTTCCGCTCCCAGACTGAGCGCGGTGATCACATAGTTTACTTCTTTAAACGAGGTCAGGATGATGATCTTTGTGTGAGGATGAGCTTGTTTGATCTGGCGCGTTGCTTCCACGCCGTCTAGTACAGGCATGTGAATATCCATCAGCACGAGGTCAGGCAGCAGTTCATCGCAAAGCTGTACCGCTTGCTCGCCGTTATGGGCGATGCCAACCACCTGCATATCGCCTTCCAGTTCCAGCACAATTTTCAGACTTTCGGCGATCAGTTCCTGATCGTCTGCAATCAATAAGCGAATCGTTGACATAGATCATTCCACTCCTTTCCATGGGATGGTGACGTGTACGGTAGTTCCAATTTGCGGATGAGATTGTATGTCCAGTTGTCCGCCAAGTACTTCCAGTTGCTGCTGCATGGAGGTCAAACCAAAGCCATACGCTATATGACCGCCAGCGTTTCCGTTATTGTGAATGCGGATCGTTAGCAGCTTGGCAGATGGGATGGCAGTATCTATTTTTTTCGTGGCGGTATGCACATTGAGATGTACCGTGATTTCAGTTGCTTTGCCATGTTTGAGCGCGTTGGTGAGCGATTCCTGAATGACCCGAATCAACGTATGTCCAATATCTGGCGACAACCCGTACAAAGAGCCGGAATGATGCAAATGTGTCACCGTCCCAGTGTGCTCGCGAAACTGCTGCAATAACGTCGACAGCTGCTCATCCCAATGTTCTTCTCGTTCTTCTGCCATCCCATGTACAAAATCGCGCATGTGCTCCAATTGCTGCTCTGCCAGAGTGCGCAAACTGTGCAGTCGCTGCTTCGCCTGCTCTGGGTCGCGCTCCAGCAGAGCAATCGACACATCCAGCCCCATAATTAGCGAAATATACGAGTGTCCCAGCGCATCATGCAGCTCGCCAGACAGTCTGTGCCGTTCTTCGGAACGCGTCATGCGGGCAATCTGCTCCGCCAGCTGACGCAGCTGTTCATTTTGCTGCTCGACCTCTTGCATGAGCTGGTTTTTTTCACGATACGCATTGGCAATATAGCCGACCCAGATACCGATAAAAGCAAACAACAGATTGTCCGTACTTTGCCGCAATGCTAGTGACCACGATACTTCGTGTAGCGGCATTGCTAGAAAAGGCATACTGAATACGATTGCCAGTGACCATATATTGCGCCGGGTGAGCATATAGCCAATCGTCAGACTGGGCAGCAAATAATCCACATTGGCAGCCAGCGTTGGATGAGCGATGGAATAGAGCGAATACGAGCCGCCGAGCAGCAATTCGGTGATGACAAACGCGGTAGGCTGCACCTTTTTCCCGGGAAGCCAGAATAATATAGGAACGATAAAGGCAGCCGCTAGCCAAATGGCTTCTACTGCAAACGATACTGAGAAGGAAGCCTGTGCAGCGAGCTGAATGGCAATCATCAGATAATGATACGCCCGTAGTGCAAAGATTCCCCATTCCATAAAGGCAAACCACTTTTTCACGATACCGCCATCCTGTTCTGATGTGTTTGTTATGTTGATTATAGTGTGGCATATTGGGGAAGGTAAGGGAAGTGTGAACAATATGCTGGTAAGGGACGAGGAGGGTGCTGGAAAGAGGAAATACAGTGTGATTTTGCTGTAGTTTGATATGTTAAACTGTTGTTATATTATTTTGGATAAAGCTGCAACATAAGATTGTGTGGAACAATCGATTGTAGAAATTAAGAAAGCTTATGTGATGATAAAAGGGGATCGTAATGAAAAATTTACCTGGTATTGTGTTTGCCTGTCAGATGGCGCTGATGATTTCAACGGGACTACTGACAGACAAACAGTATATTCCGTTCTGCGATGAGATGATCGAGAAAATGGATACACCACCATATTGGATTATGGAACTGGCTGTGCTGCGAGACGCAAAAGAAGCAAGGGATATGATTTATGAGTATATTGCCGATGTAGCAGATACATCTTTTTTGGAAATACAATATGATCTACATGCTGCCTGTTTATATGTAAAATATAAACGGAACTCATCCGACAATCCGCGAGAATGGTCGACATTTCTAATGGAGATAGCTCACTTTGCTGATGCGTATCAAATGCTGAGACATGACTGCTCGTATTATTATCATTTGCTCGATATGTATGAGAGCAGCAACGATGCAAAGAGTTCGGAATTGCGCCAATCCGCAGCATTCGCAAAAGAATTTGAGAATGAGATCGCACAGATTCGACAGTGGTATGAGCCTTTTGTTCGGTATTAGAGAATGAATAGATAAATACTGATCTTACATAGCGTCAGCGTATCTATAGAAAAATAAAATTAAAAGGAGCATGTATGAACTGGAATGATTTATGCAAGCTGGCTCAAAATATGGACACGGATTATGAGCTGGGTATATGGGTGGAATTAAATGATTTTTTGAGTGAAGATGATGATACTGCCAATCATTTGGTAAAATATACAGATGGTTACTATCATGCTGAAGTCAACATGCATACGTTTGAATCTGCAAATGCAAAACGCTTGTTTTTCCGCTTATTACAATTTATTGAGTATTATCATTTTACTATATATATTCGTGAGAAAGACGTAGATTGGATTCAATATGAGGTATTATCCTCTACACAAACTAAAAAGGCATTTCTGTTAAGAGTGAGATTTCAGTAATAAAATCAGGTGAGCAACTATTCAAAGTGTACTTGTTTCTCAGATAGCTAATTGTACTTTTACATAGTATTTGATTTTAAAATAGATGGACATCCAGCATAATGATATTCATACTTATTTGAAAGCGTATACAATAAAATCAATAAACATCCAAAGGAGTTGTTCCCCATGCCTGCATACAACACCGCTGCTGACGTTGCTCATCCGCAAACCGGTCATCTCTTGTCCGATATTCCTGCTCATGATCCGTTTATTCTCGCGGATCACCAAACTCATACATACTACCTCTATACCGGCGGCGCACCGTGGCTGAACGGGATGGAGCGTTACGGCGTGCTGACTTACACCAGCAAAGATCTTCAGTATTGGGAAGGACCTCATGTCGTCTTCACGATCCCCGACGATACATGGGCACATCCGCAGCATGGTGCATGGGCGCCGGAAGTGCATGATCATGAGGGTAAATACTATCTGTTCGTTACGCTACATAACAAGGAGCGTATGTTGGACGGCGAACCGATTCAAGGATATGACAAACATTGGCGTGGTACAGTCATCGCGGTCAGCGACTCTCCAGCAGGTCCTTTCCTAATGAACAACACTGAACGTCCGATTGTACCAGAAACGATGATGACGCTGGATGGCACGCTGTACCGAGATGAGCATAACGATCCGTGGATGGTGTATTGTCACGAATGGGTGCAGACGATAGATGGCACAATGGAAGCGGTACGACTGAATGAAGACTGGTCGGCAGCAGTAGGCAAGCCGATGCATCTGTTTAGCGGATCGGCGGTACCTTGGCTGTCGGCTCAACCTTCATCCGACGAGGGGATACAGACTGTTCATAGCTCTGAACAAGTACCACAAGCGAAGGGTAACGATTCCAATCAACTACAACAGTCTGATCTTCATCATTCCCAAGACGTCGAACATCCGCAGCACGACAACGTTGACGAAGCGCAATTGATTTCGCATGAATCCGCTATGAAAGAAACAGCAGTGTACGTCACCGACGGTTGCCAATTGTATCGCACATCCGGCGGCAATCTGGTGATGCTCTGGTCTAGCTATGAGAACGACAGTTATGTCCAGACGATCGCCCGGTCGGTCAGCGGTAAGCTGGAAGGGCCGTGGGAACAGCTGGAGCCGCTTGTGAAGCAAGACAGCGGGCATGGCATGCTATTCCAGACTTTTGACGGACAATGGAAACTCGTTTTGCATCGTCCATTCCCAATGCCAGAGTCGCGCTGTCTGCTGTTCGATATGGTGGATACCGGCGACAGCTTCCGGTTGGCAAGATAGAGTAGAACCACATATAAAAAATAATATTATGTATACAGGTAGCGATGCATACATGTTGCTACAAAGGCAGAATAAAGCATCGTTACCCTCATCTTTAAATTATTTTGTATATGTAAAAAAATAAGTATAAAATGTAACCATAGGAGGGATACATATGCAATTAAAGGATAGAATGGAAATTATACTGGAAGAACGATATTTTGGTATGCCAGAATTGTGTGCAGCAGTTGTTCATCATCTGCAAGCTCAAGGTATAGTCGTACAACCTATCGATTCCTATTCACTATGTTTGAACGATATTCGATATGAATTACGCGAAAACAATGTATCTATGGGAGGAGTACCTGTCCAACGCGTATTGCTACGCAAAGTAACAGCAGAATCGCCCTGTTGATTTTCCATCCATTTAGCCCTTTTCGCGCAAAGTTTTCATTTTTTACCAACTCTAAATAGTATATAATTAGACGGTAAGAGTCGATAACATTTTTAACAGACTGCAATTGGGTTATAATGAAGTTAGCGGTTGTATATCGCTGTGACAGTTCTAGGATGTTCCTGAGTGGAGCCTTGCTTTCGTGTAGTACCAGAGCAGGAGCTACTGCTCTTTTTTGCAAATATACGAGATAAGGAAGGTTTTGTTTTTATGAGCAACGTACAGAAAAAAACAGACGTTATCTTAATCGGTGCCGGGGTCATGAGTGCGACGCTGGGATCATTGCTAAAAGAGTTAGCACCAGAATGGGAAATTAAAGTGTTTGAGAAATTGGCAAACCCTGGAGAAGAAAGCTCCAATGAATGGAACAATGCCGGTACCGGTCATGCGGCACTGTGCGAGTTGAACTATACGACCGAAAAGCCGGACGGTTCGATCGACATCACCAAAGCGGTGCAGATTAACGAACAATTTCAGTTGTCCCGTCAGTTCTGGTCGCATCTGATCCAAACGGGTGTATTGCATCATCCGCAGCAGTTTATCAAACCGATTCCGCATATGAGTCTGGTGCTGGGTGAGAGCAATGTTTCTTTTTTAAGAAAAAGATTTAAAGCGCTTACCGAAAATCCGTTATTCCAAGGAATGGAGTATGCGGAGGATGCAGCCAAGCTCCAAGAATGGATTCCGCTCATCATGAACGGACGCACGTCCAGCGAACCGATTGCTGCGACGAAGATCGAATCCGGTACAGACGTGAACTTTGGTGCACTAACCCGCATGATGTTCGATTACCTCAAAGGTAAAGGCGTACAAATGTATTACAAGCACAGCATCAAGGATATCAAGCGCGCAGGGGATGGTTCCTCGTGGAACATCAAAGTGCAGGATCTGAATACCGGGCGGGTGGAGCATCACGAGACACGCTTTGTATTTATCGGAGCAGGCGGCGGCAGCTTGCCATTGCTGCAAAAGACCGGCATTCCAGAATCGCGTCAGATCGGCGGCTTCCCAGTCAGTGGTGTATTCATGGTCTGTAAAAATCCAGATGTGATCGAACAGCATCATGCCAAAGTGTACGGCAAAGCCAAGTTGGGCGCGCCGCCGATGTCTGTTCCGCATCTGGATACCCGTTATATCGATAACAAAAAGGCACTGCTATTCGGTCCTTTTGCAGGTTTCTCACCGAAGTTTCTGAAGACGGGTTCGAATATGGATCTGATCGGATCGGTCAAGCCGAACAATCTGATGACCATGCTGGCTGCCGGGATGAAGGAAATGGGATTGACTCGTTATTTGGTACAGCAGGTCATGCTGTCCAACGAGCAGCGGATGGAAGAACTGCGCGAATTCATTCCCAATGCGAAAAGCGAAGACTGGGAATTGGTCGTTGCTGGACAGCGTGTACAGGTTATCAAGGACACGCCAACTGGCAAAGGGACGCTGCAATTCGGTACGGAAGTCGTAAGTGCCGCCGACGGTTCGGTCGCTGCTTTGCTGGGCGCATCGCCGGGCGCATCGACAGCAGTTCATGTCATGCTGGAAGTACTACGCCGCTGCTTCCCGCAGCAAATGCCAAGCTGGGAACCGAAGATCAAGGAAATGATTCCTTCATATGGAGTGTCTCTATCCCAGCATCCTGATCTGTTCCGCGACATCTTTGCTTCAACAACGAAGATGCTGGAGCTGGATCAAGGACAACCCGCCCATACCGGAGTGGAAACATCGCCGGATATGGTCACCAAAAGCATCTGAACTCGTCCAACAGATTCTGCTAAACAAGATATGATGTTGTAAAACGCTCGTGCTATTCCACATAGCCGACCATACAGGCTGCCAGACGGTGATGGGCCGTCGGCGAAGAACCAGCACATGAGGTTCTGCCGAAGGACTGGCAGCCTGCCGCCAAAGGATCATCCCGAGATGACGATAACAGCATAGACGAAACAACAAGATGAGGAACCTTTGATCAGAGCGGATTGAAGGTTCTTTTTGATATAGAAGTAGGGAAGAATAGGGATGGATCATTTCGATGTGCAGTGGGGATAGCAAGAGTGGGAGTAGAGCAGATGTGGCTACTTGTTGGATTGTTGTGGATGAGTGGCAAATCGTCCATATGCACAAAAGAGTGTTGATTTTGGTCAATATTGTCTTTTCGACAGAGGGACAATCCATGCTACACTGGCGAAGTATATCGATAGTTGGAAAAAGAGAAGAAAGCTGGATATAGAGAGAATCGATACATATTCATACCATGACAACGACGAGGTGAATGTATGACACAGTTAACCATTGCGATACAGGATGAGCACGGCAAAGTGAAAGCAGAGCAACAGGATACGGGCGAAGTGCATTTGGTCTATGCGGCGGCGTATGAGCCGGGCGATGTTATCGTGCTGAAAAGTGACGATACGCCGGTATTTCTGCGGATCTCACTGGATGAAGCGCTGGGCGAGGAACTGATTTACATGACTGGACAGGAATATATATTGCCGATTCCATTTGGCGAAAAGAAATCGTCGTACTCGCCCAAAACATTTGCCGGGGAACTGCATGTGTTGAGCGCTATTGTAGCGAAGCAACAAGAGGTTCACGCTTATCGCAATCTGGCGCGTAATGTGTACGATCATCATTGGAATGAGGCGCTGTTTCCACATGCACATGCGAATGTGGAGACGCGCGGGGAAGCGGTATTTGCAGCGCGGAATGCGATTAACGGCAATACGGTTACATTTTCACACGGCGAATGGCCGTTTGAATCGTGGGGGATTAATCAGAATTTGGAGGCGGCGTTTACGCTGGAATTTGGACGTGTGGTGCAGGTGGAGGAGATTGTGCTGTATCTGCGGGCGGACTTCCCGCATGACAGCTATTGGCAGCAGGTGACGCTGGAATACTCGGATGGCACCAGTCAGACTGTAGCATTGGAGAAGTCGGATAAAGGGCAGACGGTGGAAGTTGGCGGCAAGCAGGTGGAGTGGGTGAAGCTGCATGAGCTGATTCAGGCAGACGATCCGTCACCATTTCCAGCGCTGACGCAGGTTGAGGTGTATGGGTCGGATAGGTAGATTACAGCATAGTTGCTTTGGATAAAAAGTAAAACGTAAATGACGAATCACCAGTAACAATAACAAACGACGAGTGACAGCGAAGGGATAATCGCCGATTATGGTAGTCATCCCTTTTATTACATAGTACCGCGTCTATCTATACATCGAGATGGGATTGAAAAAAGACGTCCACTATCTAAGACTGCACCCAGCTTATGTCTATTGTGAACTATGCTTGTATAACCTTTGACTATGCCGTTGCAGATAAATTTCCATATTCTATGTATTGGCTCTCTAAACCCGTCAAACTGCTTGCATAAAAACACGAAATGTTGCAATCTTCCCATGTCCTCTGCTTCTGCCGTCTGCTATAGTGATCACAGCAAATATGTAAGCGCTTTACAAAAAGTGGGATTTGCATGTGGGCATTCGGTTTTGAAAGGGGATAAACAGAATGGGAAGCAAGAAACGGGTATCGCTGCTGATGTTGGCAGTGGTGATGGTGCTAGGCATGTTGCCGGTACATACGCCGCTGGCGTATGCAGCGAATGATGAGGATATTCCGCTGAACAACGCGGGATTTGAGAGTGACTGGTGGAGTGACGGGTCATGGAAAGTAGAGCCTTCGGATTGGGATCAGGTGAGCATTGAACGGTATGCGTACGCCAATGATCCCTTTATTACACCGTCCGAAGACACGTACGCATTCAAATATTGGATCAAAGATACAGCTAACGTACAGCAGCAGATTACACTCAGTCAGACGGTATCGTCTCTGCCTGCGGGCAGCTATGAATTGACCGTGCAATCAATGGGCGGTAGCGGCGCTGAAGCGGGGCATGTGCAGGTATTCGCAGATACGAGTCAAAGCACCGAAGCAGCGACTACTGGCTACAACCAGTGGGGTGCGGTCAAGCTGCAATTTGTACTAACTCAGCCGACAGACAATGTGCGCATTGGCGCACATATTCGCGGAGCAGCAAACAGCTGGGGCTATCTGGACAGCTTCAAGCTGAAGCGTACGGGTTCGGATACAAGTCAGCCGGTAACAGATATTTTTGTGAAAAAGGTCGAGGGATTAAGCTCCGACTTTATCAAAGGTGTCGATGTATCGAGCATCATCTCGCTGGAACAGAGTGGGGTGAAATTTTACAATGAGCAAGGGCAAGTACAGGATATTTTCACTACATTGCATCAGTCTGGCGTGAACTATATCCGTGTGCGCGTGTGGGATAACCCGTATACCGCAGACGGCAAAGGCTACGGCGGTGGCGATAACGATCTGGCAAAAGCGATTGCAATTGGCAAGCGTGCAACTGCCAATGGGATGAAGCTGCTGGTCGATTTCCATTATTCGGATTTCTGGGCAGACCCGGGCAAACAGCATGTACCCAAAGCATGGGCAAACCTGAATCTGGAGCAAAAGCAGCAAGCTGTCTATGACTATACCAAGTCCAGCTTGCAGCAGATTGTAGATGCTGGTGTGGATGTCGGCATGGTACAGGTCGGTAACGAGACGAATCAGTCGTTTATCGGGGAAAAAGATTGGAGTAGCATCAGCAAGCTGTTCAACAAAGGCAGTCAGGCGATTCGCGAGATCAATCCGAACATCCTGATCGCACTGCATTTTACGAATCCAGAGACACCGGGACGATATGCGTCATATGCCAAGGCATTGGCGGATAACCATGTCGATTACGATGTGTTTGCCAGCTCATATTATCCATTCTGGCATGGCACATTGAGCAATCTGACTTCCGTACTCAAGCAAGTCGCAGATACGTATGGCAAAAAGGTTATGGTCGCGGAAACGTCCTACACGTACACGTCGCAAGATGGCGATGGACACGAGAATACCGCGCCACGTAGCTCTGGACAGACTCTTGATTATCCGATTAGCGTGCAGGGACAAGCAACATCCGTACGCAATGTGATTCAGGCAGTATCGGATGTAGGTGCTGCGGGCATTGGTATGTTTTACTGGGAACCGGCTTGGCTACCAGTCGGTCCAGCAAGTGAGCTGGACAACAACAAAAAGCTATGGGAAACGTACGGCTCTGGCTGGGCATCCAGCTATGCGGGCGAATATGATCCTGATGATGCAGGCAAATGGTACGGCGGCAGTGCGGTCGACAACCAAGCGTTGTTCGATTTTACCGGTCATCCGCTGTCGTCCTTGAATGTATTTCAATATGTGAATACCGGCGCAGTCGCGCCATTGAAGGTAGATGCGGTACAGCCAGTATCCATTACAGTCAATGCTGGTGATTCCATTCAATTGCCGGAAACGGTCAGTGTGACGTATAACGATGGCAGTACAGGTACAGTCAATGTGAGCTGGGATGAGCAAGCGTTGCAGCAGGCAATTGCCAAAGGTGCAGGCAGCTATGTGATCACAGGCAAAACGCAAGACGGTCACGATGCACAGGTCAATCTGTCCATTCGCAAGCCGAATCTGCTGCAAAATGGCGGTTTTGAGAACAGTGACCGCAGCATGTGGCATATTACGTATGGAGCGGGTTTGAGTCCGCACACCGATTACCAGAACAAAGCGTCGGATGCCAAGTCTGGCGACTATTCGCTGCATTTCTACAATGGCGATCCAGTGAATTTTACAGTAGAGCAAAATGTATATGGATTGAAGCCCGGCTATTACGATCTGTCGATGAATATTCAGGGCGGCAATGCCAACAACTCGGATATGAAGCTGTATGCGGTAAGTAACGGACAGCGAGAGGAGACGCCAACAAGCGTCAATGGCTGGGTGCAATGGAGTCAGCCGGTGATCCATGATGTGTACGTAGCAGATGGCGCGTTGACGATTGGTGCTTCTGTCAAAGCAGATGGCGGTGCTTGGGGTACGCTGGATGATTTCTATCTGACCTTTGTCCGCGGTCTGGATGACAATACGCCGACTCCAACACCAACGCCGGAGCCAGTACCGACACCAGAGCCGACACCGGAACCTGTGCCGACTCCGCAACCGACACCGGAACCTGTGCCGACTCCGCAACCGACACCAGAACCAACTCCAACACCAGTGCCAACGCCTGTACCAACACCAGAACCGGGTAACAATTCCGGTTCCGGCAGTTCATCTGGCGGTGGCGGCGGAAGCAGTTCTGCTGGTCAGAGTCAGACGATTCAGGTGAATGCAGGTACAACCAATGGCGGTTCTTCCGCCGCCTTCACGATTCAGCGCACAACGCGTGCTGATGGGTGGAAAAAGGATACTCTCAGCTATAACGCGGCTCAGGCGCGTACAGCATTGGATAGTATCAAAGCGGCAGGCGGTAATCATGTACGTCTCGTTCTGCCGGATCAGAACGACGAAGTGGCAGAACTGAACTTCAGCCTGCCAACGGATGCAGCCCAAACGCTAGCAACCGGAGCTGCTGGCTTGGAGCTGCAAAGTAATCATATCAACCTGACACTTCCTGCGACTACCTTGTCGTCGGTCAGCGCAGCGAGCCAGTTTACCATTCTTCCGGCAAAAGGCACAGCCGCGATAGAAGCTATCGCTCGTCGTGCGCAGCAAGATCCGCTCGTACAGCAAGCAGTCGGTCAAAGTACTGTCGATGTCATCGGCACGCCAGTAACGATTGATACGAATGTACAGGGACAACCGGTACAATTGTCACTGCCGCTGCCAGCCGGAGCGATTCCGTCCGGTGCCACGGAGCGACAGGCATTTCTGGATCGTCTGGCAGTATATGTGGAGCATAGCGACGGCAGTAAGGAACTGATCACGCCGACTGTACAATGGAATGGCGATCAGCCGTCTGCTCTGCAATTTACGATTAGCAAATTCAGTACCTTTACCATTCTGCATTCGCAACAAAAATGGAATACCAGTCATACTGATACCAACGCTGGCAGCAGTAATGCCGATGGTCAAGTGAAGCAGCATGCCGCCTATATGCAGGGATACCCGGATGGAACATTCCGTCCGTCGCGTACAGTGACGCGTGCCGAGCTGGCAGTAATGCTGAACCGCTTGGCGACGTCTGCGCAATTGCAAAATGGATCGACTGCGGCGCAGAATACAACGAGCAATACCGATGCAGCAGCGGTGCAACACAGCGGTAATACCAGCACATCTACTTCTACAACAGCAACTGGTATGTACAGCGATGTACCAGCGAGCAACTGGGCAGCACAGGCGATTGCGTCAGCGACGTCTGCTGGCTGGATGACGGGATATGGCAATCATACCTTTGCACCGCAGCGCGATATGACACGCGCCGAAATGGCAACCGTGCTGGCGCGCTGGATGAAAAACAGCGATGCAGCTGGAACGACTACCTCTGCTACTGGAACTACATCTGCATTCAAAGATACCGCCGGGCACTGGGCGGCAACTGATATTGCTTGGGTACAGCAGGCAGGCTATATGAAGGGACAACCGGATGGCAATTTTGCACCGGATCGTACCCTAACCCGCGCGGAGGCTGTTACCCTGTTTAACCGTGTACTGGGTGTAGATACAGAAACCAATACAGGTAGTACAGGAACAACGCCAACATGGTCGGATGTACCTGCTACGTACTGGGCAGCACGCGATATCGCAGCTGCAACAGCAGAGAAATAAAATGAAGAATATGCAGAACGCGTCGGTCTAAGGATCGGGGCGTTCTGTTTATTTTATCATCATTCTTTACTGATCGTTCCCAATATGATATGCTGAGTGCATTACTTCGATATTTTAAAAGAATGGTCGTTCTCAAAAATAGATTTGGATGTATACCTTTGATATAGACAATATGAACAGGGACGGAGGGGAGCGAACATGGCGCGGAGCAAGGAGTTTGACGATCAGGTAGTACTGGATCGTGCGATGAAGCTGTTCTGGCAGCAGGGCTATGAGAAAACGTCGATGAACGATCTGACCGAGCATATGGGCATTCACCGTCGCAGCTTGTACGACACATTTACTGACAAGCATACGCTGTTTATGCTGACGTTGGAGAAGTTCGGCGTGCAAAATAGCCATCGCGCACAGACGGCAATTGCGCAGGCAAGCACGGCACGCGAAGCGTTGGAATCGATGTTTGGTTATGTGATCGAGGGCGGGGAAGATGTGCCTGCGGGCTGTTTGCTGGTCAATTCGGCGGTTGAGCTGGCGGTGCGGGACAAGGAAGTCGATCATGTGGCGGTCAATGCTTTTGAGAAAACGGAAGATCTAATCGCTGGCGTTATTCGTCACGGACAGCAGACGGGCGAATACAGCAGCACACTGGATGTGGAGCAGATGGCAGCTTATTTGCACAATGCACTTGTCGGTTTACGTGTATTGGTGCGCACCTCGACCGATAAGCAGAAATTGCGCGAAATTATGGATATGAATTTGCGGTTGCTGGAAGGCTGATTGTGCCGCATACAGCAACCTGGAGTTTCATTTGGAAGATATTCTATACATTCAATATACATTCTGAGTGTGAAGGATACATGCCGGATCTTTGAGATAACTATCAGACATTTGAGCTAGATGCGGAATGTTCAAAATGAGACGTGACAAAAAACAAATTTTTTTACCTTATTGAGAATGATCGTTCTCAATGGAAATCGACCGATACCACGCTCTGCCAATACCGATCCATGCTGCCGGTTGGAGATTACTAATCGGCAGCCCATTCAGATTAGAGGAGGAACATCATTATGACGCAATCTATCGCTTTGGTTACAGGTGCAAGTAAAGGAATCGGTCTGGAGATCGTGCGCCAGCTCAGTCAGCAAAACATCAAGGTGCTACTCGCGGCACGCTCACTGGAGCAAGCACAACAAGCCGTTGCCCAACTCGTACAGGACGGTCTGGATGTGGAAGCTGTGCAACTGGAAGTGACCAATTCACAGCATATTCAGGCGCTCGTTCAACATATTCAGGATACCTACGGCAAGCTGGATATTCTGGTCAACAACGCTGGGGTGTTGCTGGAAAGAGGAAACTACGACGAAGATGCCTTCCGCGACACATTGGAAGTGAACACTTTAGCCCCCTTTTACCTGACGGAAGCACTGTTGCCGCTACTGCTGAACAGCCCTGCTGGACGCATCGTCAATCAGAGTAGTGCGATTGGTTCGATCTATTTGCAATTGAACGAACCGCTCGTTCAGCAGTTAGCGAAGCCGGGATACGCTGTTTCCAAAGCCGCACTGAATATGCTAACTGCGTACTGGTCGCAACAATATAGCCATACCCCGCTCAAGGTGAATTCTGTGCATCCCGGTCTGGTGAAAACACAAATGGGCGGCGAGGAAGCACCTGTATCAATTGAAGACGGCGCGAAAACGGCAGTTCATTTTGCCACATTACCGTCGGACGGACCGACAGGCACCTTTTACCATCTGGATCAGCAGCTACCTTGGTAATGGAAGAGATCACGTTGTAGCACTGTATCGTTATTTTGCCCACTTTGTTGTTGGTGTGCGAATTTCACTATTGAAAATGTTTATATAACACAAGCGCAGGTAACGGGGATGATACATCTCTATTACCTGCGCTTGCGTATAGGCAATCTCATTGTGTGCGGTATCGCGATATCCCTGCTTACTCCGGCTTGTCTGCACCGTCTGCTAGCGCTTCGAATTCAGCGATATACCGCATATATTCATCTTCATCCGGTACGAAGATTCGTCGGTCTTCCTCAGACAGCTCGGCATCTGTAATGAGCGGCGACAGGTCTTCCACGATATGCGCTACGTTATCCTCCGGGTTGGGCAGATAGTGCATAATCTCCGACATCTGATGATGAGCATCCAGTGCATACGTCAAAATATGAAATTCGTGAATATGCGCAAAAAAGTCCGCCGCTGGCGACTTTTGATTCTGTTCCAGCCCCAAATCAAATTCCCCCTGCCATAGCTCCTCGTCAAACACAAAAGACGGCTCCTTCTGATCATCTGAGAAAATAATATGCTGATTCAGCCGCGACAATTCCTGCAAATACGTACGTTGCGACGAAGACGGAAGTAACGGATTAGGGAGCCGACTTTGCGTAAATCCAGTCGGTAGAAAATAAGCCGCATCCTTGATCACAAACATCAGCTTGTCATCATCATGGACAAACTGCAAGTAGTCCCAGGTCATGCCCGCTTTGGCTCTTTTAAAATGAAAACCGAATGAGCGAGCGCGTTCTGCCACTTTATGCTCGATAAAATTACTTTTCGTCCAAGCGAACGCCGAGCTGATCGCCATGCTGTTGCGGTATTTTTTACGAATCTCGATATAGTCGCGGTACCCTTCCACAATAGCGTCCACGATCATGCGGGCATACCGCGGATTCAATCGATAGAGGTTCATGCCTTGCTCCATACGGGATCACTCCGATCATCAGAATGAATGCAGTCCATATGTATAGTGTACCGGGAATGGAGCGCCGCGAGAATCATTTTATTCAAAAAAGAAAGGCAGACCTACATGTCCACTCAATGAAAAAACGGAGTTACGCTATAACATTCCCGAAAACCTCTTCAAATATGTAACCTCTACATGTAAGATAATGTAAAATTCAATACCAACTCCTTTTGCACACGTTATCATCTCAGTATTGGTTGCCATTATTCTACTAATCAATCTACCACTCACTCTACTTCAAAATGTAAGCGCTATAAAAATATTGTCGGCAGCGCCAATGGATAATTTCCGATCCGCTTGCTGACGATATCACTACATCATTTGGAGGGATTTTATCGTGAAAAAGCAATCTTCCCGTCGTCCGTATCGTATGCGTCAGAGTCTGACGTTGCTGCTTGTGCTGGCTCTGGTCATTACTGGCAATGTATTTCCGGCGCAGAAAAGTCATGCTGCTGCCATCGGAGTGACCGATAACGGCTCCACGATCGTGGTCACTACCGGAGCGGGTCTTGTCTACACGGTCAATAAGGATAACGGTGATATCACATCCAGCAAATTAAATGGCACAGAATTGAGCAGCTCCGGCAAAGGCTCACATATTAGCTCTGGTCTCGGTTCGGATGCAGACGTGACGTGGAGCGCTTCGCCATCCGGTACGACGGTGCTGATTACTGCCAAAACTAGCACACTGACTCACTATTACGCCTCCCGCAGCGGGGAGAATATCATTTACATGGCGACATACATAACGGCAGAGCCGTCGGTGGGCGAGCTACGGTACATTTTCCGCGGCAATGGTAATGTGCTGACTGGCGTGCCTGCCAATTCCAACAATCGCGGCAATACGGGGGCGATTGAGAGTCAGGATGTATTCGGGTTCTCTAACGGACAAACTGCATCCAAATATTACGGCAATGATCAGGCGAAAAACCTGACTGTGCGCGGCGTCACTGGCAGTAATGTCGGCGTTTTCATGGCGTACGGCAATCGGGAAAAAAGCTCAGGGGGGCCCTTTTTCCGAGATATTCAATTCCAGAGTGGTGGCGATACTGAGGTCTACAATTACATGAATTCCGGTCATGAGCAGACGGAGAGCTTCCGAATGGGACTGCATGGACCATATGCACTCATCTTCACGACTGGTTCTACGCCGTCCGTACCGGACTTTAGCTGGATGGCAGGGCTGAACTTGACTGGCTGGGTAGCAAGTCGCGGCGCTGTTGTACTGAATGGATTGTCTGGGATGGATAGCAGCTATGCGTACACTGTCGGCTTTGCCAATAGTACGGCACAATACTGGACTAGCGCTTCGTCCAGCGGAGCCGCCGTGCGCCGTGATATGATTCCGGGCACGTACACGATGACTGTGTACAAGGGCGAGCTTGGCGTCTATAGCGAAAGTGTCAATGTTACCGCAGGCGGCACAACGACGATCAATACGCGCACCATTACTGCCGATCCTTCGTCCAAATCTGCTATCTGGCGCATCGGCAACTGGGATGGCACACCGCTGGAATTTCTAAACGGACAGACGATCAGCGTCCGTCATCCGTCCGATAGCCGCAATCCAAGCTGGGGACCAGTGACGTTTGCGACTGGCGGTGCGACCAACAAATTCCCGGCGATTCAGTTCCGAAATCAGAACTCGCCAACTACGGTGACCTTTAACCTGACTGCTGCGCAGGCGGCTTCGCCGCATGTCCTGAATATCGGGATCACCGCAGCGTATATTAGCGGTCGTCCCAGCGTATCGGTCAATGGTAACGCGCTGACCAATCCGGGTGCATCGACGCAGCCGAATTCGCGCAACTTTACCATTGGCACGTATCGTGGGAACAATCATACCTTTTCGTGGAGTATTCCGACGTCTTCGCTCAAATCTGGTGCCAATACACTCACCATTACACCGATTAGCGGTTCCAGCGATCTTGGTACATGGCTCAGTGCAGGCTGGGTATACGATGCGGTGGAATTGCTGAATTGATGGCATACTCGCTGAATGGATGGCAATGGATCATGAGAAGATTTCCATTCGAAAAGGATTACAACAACTCAAAAGAATGGTAATTATCCAAAGGAATTGTAATAAGCAAAAAGGTTCACGTTCCCCTGCGTTCGTTAGACAGCAGGGACGTGAACCTTTTTGATGTATTTGGATGTAGCGATACTGCTGACTGCAATAGAATCTGATTCGTCACTGCCGAATAACGTCATCCGCATCGGTCGAGAATGCCAGTTCCTTTTGCGCTTCTAATGCTTCCAACCGATCTAGCAGCGCTTTGCGGGTATATTCATACGCATCGCTGCCCAGTGCCAGCCGCAGCGGACCGTTGCCACGATCAACTGCCTGCATGATCTGTTCCGCCATTTTCGCCGGATCGCCGACGACCATACGATTGAACGTATTCATATCAATGCCGGGCAGCTCGCCTTTCATCAGGCTAACGAATTTGCCTGCTTCCTGATCGCGATACACATCCATACGCTCGCCAAATACCGCATTGCCAGTAATAAAGCTAGTGCGAATCCCGCCCGGCTCTACCATGGTCGTATGAATATGGAACGGCGCTGCTTCCAGTGCCAGCGCTTCGATGGCAGCTTCAATTGCCCATTTGGAGGCGCAGTACAATCCCATGCCCGGTATGGAATAATGTCCTGCCATACTGGCAATCTGTACAATTTGTCCGCCACCTTGTTCTCTTAGAAAAGGCAAAGCCGCCCGCACAGCGCGCAACGAACCGAATACGTTCGTCTGGAACAGATGCTCTATCTGCTCGTCTGCCGCTTCTTCCACGGCGCCATACAATCCGTAGGCAGCGTTGTTCACGAATACATCGATTTGCCCAAGTTCAGTGAATGCGCGTTGTACCACTTCGTTTACCTGTTCCGGGTGCGTCAGATCCAGTTGAGCAATCCAGAGCTGGTCGCCGTATTGCTGCTTCCATGCATCCAGTGCGCCCGGCTTGCGAATCGTTGCCGCGATGCGGTCACCACGCTTCAGCAGACGTTCAATGAGTGGAGTAGCCAGTCCTCCGGTTGCTCCGGTAATAAACCACGTTTTCGCTGTATGTGTCATCATATGCCTCCTGTTATGCTGTCTTGGCTTATAGCATAACGGCTGGTAGAGTCGGCAACCACAGCATGTTGATACTGGTAATGGCATTAACAGGCTGGTAAGCGGATGAAGATGCTATTCGCGATCTTGTGATAGCAATTGTGCCAGTCTGGGAGCGGTGTCTGCCGACGGAACGAAGAAGCACCAGTGCAACCCCGGATCATTGTCGACAGAGCCAGCAGAGTGGATTTCAAACTCCATATGCTGTCCATCGTCCAGCTGGTATGTGGCAGTAGCGACTTGCTTTTGCCGAATTTCAAAACGATCCCACTCGGTGGCAAACTCGGGGCTGCCTGTATACAAACGGTTAAAGCGTTCCATATATAGCGGCTCATCGCGATACTTTTCAAAGCTAGAACGCATAATACCTGCACTGTACCGGGCAAATTCATCCCAATTGAGCAGCTTGCGCCGATACTCTGGATGCAGGAAAATCAGATTCATCATATACCGTTCCGACGGCTCCATTTGTCCAAAATCGGCGATTACTAGCTCTGCTGCTCGGTTCCATGCGATAACATCCGTTGCTTCATTAGTAATAAATGAAGGATAGGACAGCTGTTGTACCATCTGTTGCATCACATCAGTATTGCGCTCCGGCGGCCAGAGCAGGCGAGAGTAATCGACAGGTTCTCGTTGAACCAGACCTAGCATATACTGCCGCTCGTCATCGGTTAATTGCAGCGCCGAACCGATGCTGGTGAGCACATCGGGCGACGGATTTGTTTCCTTGCCTTGCTCTAGCCATGTGTAATAGGTGACACTCACATTGGCGAGATAGGCAACTTCTTCACGCCGTAGTCCGGGTGTACGCCGTCTGCCGGGCAGTGGCTGGATTCCAGCATCCATTGGCTGAATACGCTCACGCCGGGAGCGAATAAATTCACCGAGCGCGGAGGAGGAACGCTGTAGTTTCATGGGGTATGTCCTTTCTGTTTAGGTTTCGTTTTGGTAGGAGCAGGTGGAGCTTTTAGATGCGGTATATGTCTTTCGTATTGCGTCTGTTGTTTGGTTTGGATGTCTGTTACTTTTACTGTCGTAGGATATACATGCTGGGCTGCTTTTGCGGTTTGTTTAGGTAGCACGATCTATATTGGTATCGGTTTGACAATCATTTGAACCGTGAAAAGGAAATAGAGAGAGGTGCAGATTAGATATATACAGGAGGATGAAGTGGTTTCAAGATCGTTAGTTTAAAATAAATCGCTATGCAATGTTATTGTACCGTTTTTGTGATACATCCGCCAAAATATCAGTTGGTGTTGGTGTTGGTGTTGGTGTTGGTGTTGGTGTTGGTGTTGGTGTTGGTGTTGGTGTTGGTGTTGGTAAGTGGTAATGGACGAATACAGTCTTGTATATGATCTAAACATTAGATTCATCATAGTTCTAACAGCGAATACTAAGAAAAATACTTTTAAATATTCCTTTAAAAGAATATTCTTTCGGGAGTATATTGAATATACAGGAGGGTGATTCCAATATGAGCGCAACCGTTGCTGCAACATTGCAGGCATTGGCGGAACCGAATCGGATGCACATTGTTGAATTGCTACGCAGTGGCCCTCTGACCGTAGGTGAGATTGCGGAACAGTTGAATCTGCTGCAACCGCAAACGTCCAAGCATTTACGTGCGTTGAACAAGGCTGGCTTGGTGCAGGTGCAGGCTGAGGCGAATCGGAGAATTTACCGTTTGGAGCCGGAGCCGTTTGTGTCACTGCAAGGCTGGTTGAAGCCGTATCTGAGCATGTGGGAAGAACGTTTTGACAATCTGGATGTGTATTTACAGAAATTGCAGAGCAATGAACAACAAGCACCGTCCCATTCGCCAAAGCAGGACAAGCACACGCCACATTAAATCTTGGGAGGGACTTCCATGTCCGGTAAAATGACAGTAAAAGTGGATGGTCAGGAACTGATTTTGGAGCGTATATTCAAAGCACCGAAAGAACTGGTTTTTCAGGCATTTTCTAGCGCCGAGCATCTTCGTCAATGGTGGGGACCTCGCGGTTGGGAGCTGACTGTATGTCATATTGATTTTCGTCCGGGCGGTATCTGGCATTACTGTATGACCTGCAAAGACGAGAGTCAGGGTGAATGTTACGGTCAGGAATCATGGGGCAAAGCGATCTACGATCTGATCGAGCAGCCAGATCAGATTGTATACACCGATTATTTCTCCGATGCGGACGGCAATGTGATGGAAAACTTGCCGGGTAGCCGAATTGAGACGCTATTCCGCGACCATGAGGGCGGAACGAAGCTGATCAGCCGTGCGTACTTTGATTCCGAGGAAGCGTTGAAGAATGTGCTGGAGATGGGCATGGAGCAGGGCATTACGCAGACATGGGATCGGTTGGAGGAGCATTTGGAGCGGGTGCAGGCATAGGCAGTTTATGATAAGCAAGGTATTCTGTTCTTATGTTGTTGAAGTATCTACCTTTGCTATGATGGATCCAAAGAGGTGAAGTATATGTCCAATGCAACTGTTAAAAAATGGGGCAATAGCTTGGCTGTACGTATTCCTTCAGATTTGGCGAAAAATATAAACATCGAGGACGGAAGCGAAGTTACCATATCTTCAGATGGTCAGGTATTGACGATCAGTCCGATTTTGCCGAAAGCTGATGATCAGGAAGGATTACGGAATCTATTTCTGCGTCTTAGAGCGCAATCCAAGGCTGGAACTGGTAATGATGAGGACGTATTTGCAGAGCCTATGGAAGATGAAGTGTTCTGATGTCTATTACTGGAGACGTTCAGATCGGAAGTATTGAATTGCTTCGATTGTTACGTATGTACGATCTATGCTAGCCTAAAAAAGCAGGTTCAACCAGAGATAATCTCTTGGCTGAACCTGCTTTTCTGATTTTGTATGACATAGTGCAACCGTCAATGATTGCTAGAAATTGAATATTAATATGAACTAGATAGTGTATAATCCAATCTCTTCGGCGAACCTACAACCGCTCCCCACGACTCTCAATCACCTGCTGATACCACGCAAACGAATCCTTCTTATACCGCTTCATCGACCCGTTCCCCTCATTATCCCGATCCACATAAATCATCCCGTACCGCTTCTTCATCTCGCCAGTCGTAAACGACACAATATCGATAATCCCCCACGGCGTATAGCCGATCAGATCGACGCCATCTTCATTTACCGCCTGCTCCAGCGCTTCAATATGCGATTTTAAATAGGCAATTCGTGCCGGATCATGAATAGAACCGTCATCCTCCAACTGGTCAATCGCACCAAAGCCATTTTCCACAATAAATAGCGGCAGCTGATAACGGTCGTAAAAGCGGTTCAGTGTATAACGCAAGCCAACCGGATCAATCGCCCAGCCCCAATCGCTCGACTGAATATGCGGGTTAGCGATGCTATTTGGCAATCCGCCGTTCACCACGTCGCCGGTATTGTCGTTGTGCACATCACTTTTCACCGTTGTAGACATGTAATAGCTGAAGCCGAGATAGTCCACCGTGCCATTGCGTAGAATCTCGTCATCGTCCGGTTCGAATACGATATGGTAGCCCTCACGTTCAAATTCTTTAAGTACATAATTCGGATAGTAGCCGCGCACATGCACATCCGGGAAAAAGTAGCGTTCGCGCATCGCTTGTTCTGCCAGCATCACATCATCTGGATTACAGGAGTACGGATAGATTGGCACATGCGATACCATCGCGCCAATCTGGAAATCGGGATTGATCTCTTTACCTTTGGCAACGGACAGGGCGCTCGCCAGCAATTCATGGTGCCCTGCTTGATACATCACTTCGCGCGCATTCTCGCCTTCTTGCACCAGTACACCAGAATTCGTCCAGAGGAAGATCGGATTGTGGGCGTCCATTTTATTGTTGATTTCGTTAAAAGTCATCCAGTATTTTACTTTGTCCTTGTAGCGGGTAAAACAGGTTTCGGCAAATGTGACGAAGTAATCGATCACCTTACGACTCCGAAAGCCACCATATTCCCGCGCCAGGTGCAGTGGCATTTCAAAATGAGACAGCGTGATTACTGGCTCAATCCCATGCTTGCGTAGCTCGTCGAACACATCATCGTAAAATTGCAGCCCGGCTTCGTTCGGTGCATCCTCGTCGCCTTGTGGGAAGATGCGGCTCCACCCGATAGAGGTACGCAGACATTTCAAGCCCATCTCTGCGAACAGAGCAATATCTTCCTTATAATGACCGTAAAAGTCGATGGCTTCGTGATTTGGGTAAAAGGTATCCGGTTCGATAATATCGGTAATCTGACGTGGTACGCCATGTGCGCCGGCAGTCATCACGTCGACGACGCTCGGTCCTTTGCCGTCGGCGTTCCAGCCGCCTTCGAATTGATGCGCGGCGAGTGCGCCGCCCCACAGAAAGTTAGATGGTAATTGTGCCATGATGAGTTCCTCCTATAGTCCAATACGTAATTTGTCTTTGTCCATACAATGCTTCTGAATGATTGCCTTACAGATCAGCGAATGACGGTCAAAATGTCAGCGTCTCTTGTCGCATGATCCAGAGTGCCAACGACAATATCTTTGTAGTCATACCCATTCGTCACCAGCACCGGCGTAATGACCGGCAATCCCTGTTGTTCAATCTGCTCCCGGTCAAAGGTGAGCAGTAGATCGCCTTTGCGAATGCGGTCACCATCTTGTACATGCAAGGTGAAGGGTGCGCCTTTGAGCTTGACCGTATCCAGTCCAATATGGATGAACAGCTCTACACCACTGTCTGATTGCAGCCCGATGGCGTGAAGCGTTGGCGCGATGGTGGCAATGGTGCCGTCAAATGGTGCATACAGCTTGTTGTCATCTGGCTGAATAGCGATGCCTTGTCCCATTGCGCCTGAGCTGAATGCTTCGTCTGGTACAGCGGATAGCGGCAGAATTTTGCCGATTAGCGGAGCGCTGATGGTTTCTTCATTGGCAAGAGCAGCGGACGCATGTTCATCTGCTGGTTGAGCAATATTCGGGGCAGACGCTGCCAAGTTGGTATTGCCCTGATGCGCAGACGATACGGTTGCGCCGTTCAGCGTCCCGATTACTGCTGGAGCAGGCGTTTGTTGGGCGGTACCCGTTTTACCTTGTTCATTTGCTAGACTGGCATCTCCGTCAGATGATGTTGCTTCGTCCACGCCATAGCCGAACAATTGAATCAGAATGACTGGCAGAACAATTGCAATTGCGGCACCAATCAGCAGACCCCAGATGGATGTCGGATAGTCGGCGTTAATACCGTTTACAATCGTGAGCGGACCCGGTAGACCCGCATAAGCGAAGTAGTATGGGTGAAAGAAGCTTGCTACAATCGCACCTACCGCACCAGAGATACAGCCGAAGATCATTGGCTTTTTGAAGCGCAGCGTGATGCCGTAGATTGCCGGTTCGGTGATGCCGAACAAGCCAGTGACTCCGGCAGATACGCCGATTTTGCGAGTTTCCCGATTGCGTGTTTTCAAAATAACACCCAGCACGGCACCGATCTGTGCGACAACGGCAATCGTTTGAAACGCCTGAAACGAATCGCGTCCATATTGTTCAAAGTTAGCGAGCACCATCGGAGTTACGCCCCAGTGTACGCCGAAGATGACGATGACCTGCCACAATCCGCCGACAATCGCACCAGCAAGAGCAGGTGCATGCTCAGCGAGGAAATTGTATCCGTTTGCAATACCGTTGGCACCCATTGTCGTAACCGGACCGATCAGTACGATGGTCAACGGTACCATGATAATCATACAAAGTAACGGCACAAACAGCGGACGAATGACTTCATGCATGCGTTTATTAAGGAACGTTTCCAGATAGGACAGAATCCATACGAGGAATAGTGGTGGCAGCACGGTAGAGGTGTATGTCGTCTCTGTCAACGCAATACCGGCAAAGTTCAGACTGCCGCCGTCAGCAATCTGCGCCGCCATCTCTGCCCATGTCGGGCTGACCAGCGCCGCACAACAGGCGACCGCGATAAACATATTCGTTTTAAAATGCTTGGATGCCGTAATGGCGATAAAAATCGGTAAAAATGTAAACGGTGACCAAGAGATAAAGCTGATCACCTGATATGTACTGTTCTGATCGGCGCCGGGAAACAGCAGATTGGTGATGATGAGCAGCCCCTGCATAATACCAGCTGCTGCGAGAATATAGACAAAAGGGGCAAACACCGCTGACATCGTTGCAATGATGCGGTTTACAATCGTGCCTTTGGGCGCGTTACCGTCAGCGGACTGATCGATATTGACCAGTTTGGCGAATTCGTCGTACACTTCGCCGACATGCTGACCGATGACGATCTGGAATTGTCCCCCATTTTCGACGACAGTAATGACACCGGGCATCGCGGACACGGTTTCTTTTGCCTGTGTACTGGATTCTTTCAGCACCAGACGTAGCCGAGTGGCGCAGCGCGTCGCTCCGGCGATATTCTGCTCACCGCCGACTGCTTCTAGAATGTCCTGTGCCAGCTTTGGATAATCTCTCACTTTTCCCGACATGGAATTCACTCCTTTACTTGTTATACGCTTACATTATAATTATAACGGTATAATTTATAAATAACCAAACAATTATATTTTGAATACACCATTTGATCATGTGGTTTGGAAAAGGATGTGGTACAATCTCGATAAAGCCTGCCGTTCAGCAGGCATATTCATCTATGCTACACAGCGTTGAACGATGTAATTCCAACCCACTATTACAATTAAAGAGGAATGTCCATGTTAAAATACCAACATATCGCCGCAGAGATCGAAACATACATTCAAGAGCATGCCCTGCAACAGGGCGACAAATTGCCTGTACTTGACGAGCTGATGTTGCAATTCGGCGTTAGCAAAAGCACAATCATCAAATCGCTGGAGCTGCTGGAGGAAAAGGGCGTGATCTTTCAAGTACGCGGTAGCGGCATCTTCGTCCGCCGTCACGGGCGCAAAGGCTACATCAGTCTGTTGAAAAATCAGGGCTTTACCCGCGATCTGGAGGAGTTTCCGGTCACATCGCAAGTGCTGCTACTGGAAATCGTCAAGCCTAACCGCGAAATAGCATCCAACCTCAATATTGCGCCGGATCAGGACGTGTATCATGTGAAGCGGATTCGCTATATTTATGAGCAGACGCTGTGCGTGGAGGAATCGTATTACAACAAAGCGATTGTTACGTATCTGAACAATGAGATCGTCTCGGATTCGATCTTTGACTACATTCGCGACGGATTGGGGCTTAGAATCGGGTTCTCGGATTCGTATTTGCATGTCGATAAGCTGAATGCTGAGGAAGCTGGTCATTTGCGTTTACAGCCCGGTGAGCCGAAGCTGGAGGTGGAGACGATTTTCCATCTATCGAATGGGCAACCGTTTGATTTCTCCAAAATCACGTACAATTATGTACAGTCCCAGTTTTTCATTCAGGCGAACGGGCATCGGATGTAGCAAATATGTATTGCTCAACAATGCGCTGCCAAACAAGACACGAAGAACGCAAAAACATCCAGTTCGCTTTATATCGCGGACTGGATGTTTCTTTATATTTCTTTATCTTTCGTCATATTCGGTGCATCAAGCATGAGGGATTCATGCTCCCTCGCTCTGCTACATATTAACGACAAGCAGAGATGCCTTGCTCCATAATCTCCATCACAGCAAGTGTTTCCTCATCTTTTACTACTTTTTCGTGACCTTCAACGATCGCTTTGTATAGATCGTCGTAGACGCGGGTATAGTCGCCCTTTTCGGAAATCACCTTTTCCTCATGATAGACGCCATCATCGTCTACATAGGTCAGTGTGCCATAATGCTGCGGTAGATCAAGCCCAAAGTCGGGATGACCCTGCGGCAGGTAAAACATCTTCAAATGCTCTTCCTGCCGATCTTCGGTTTGTTTGATGAAGACGCCTTTTTTGCCGTATACAGCAGCGACCGGGCGTGGCACAAGGCGGAAGAAGCTGGATCGAATCGACACTTTTAGCGCATTATCATAATACAGATCCAGATCAAAATAATCGTTCATCCGTCCCGTTCCGAGCAGCTGACGCACATCGTAATGAACACGATTCGGCTTGCCAAAAAAGGAAATCGCCTGATCTAGCGTATGCGCGCCATGCCCGTACAGATAGCTGTTGTACTGGGAGAAATGGTGCGTCTGGTTCGGTGTATCCGGGCGATAGTAATCGTAGTGCATCTCGACTTCCAGCAGCTCTCCAAGCTTGCCGGATTGGATCACCTGCTGCGTCGTCAAGAAGTTGGAATCATAGCGGCGGTTCTGATAGCACTGGGCGATCAAGCCTTTTTCCCGTGCCAGATCAAAAATAAACCGTGCTTCGTCTGTCGTCAGCATGAACGGTTTCTCCACCAGCACATGCTTACCATGCTCCAGCGCTAGCTTCGCATATTCAAAATGCGATTCTACCGCTGTACAGACAACAATCAGCTGAATCTCCTTATCGTCAAACAGCTCATTGATATCGTCGGTGTACTGGATGCTAGGAATCCGTTCCCAATCTACTTTGCTCAGATTGCGGGCGTAAATCGTTTTGACGTGAATCTGATCGTGGTTCAGAGCGAACGGCAGATGATAGCGATTGGTGCTTTTGCCGTTGCCGATATATCCAATGGAAAGCATACAAACAACCTCCTATTCTATATTCATTATATCGCAATGATAGGACAAGCGAACGATATCGCCAAACTTGGTTTTCATTTTCAAAATCATAGGATTCAGACATGTTTTGCTGAAAATCAGGTTCATCCTTGTGAGTAGAACGGCGTATCTTGCTGAAAAATGAATATGCAATATGATTGGATTTTGCTACAACAATGGTGGTTGATTATGGTTGAAAATCACTGATCGGTGTGGCATGAATGCGCAATTTACGTTTCTTGATCTCCTCATATAACCGTTCCGAAATGATCGGATTGGAGATGTATGTATATTCCAGTGTAAACAATTCGTTCGTTCCGATCTTCTGCTCATCCAATACGATGCGGCTAAAGCCTTTGGCAATGCGGCGGGGTGGCTGTTGCATGGAGCGGGTCATAATATTCTACCTCCGGCGTAAATGTAGCTCCCCCGGAAATAAATCCTTTGCGCGGATATTGATATTCCAAAGCGTAATGATTCATGGATGGTGTTCACTCCGATCGCAAATAATAGTTGGCGTACACCATCCAACATACCATACATGCCAAATGCAGTTCAAAACGATGAACAGAAGCTTACGACTGCTCTGATCTTCTTTACAGATCGTCCGCAGTGATATCAAACACCTGATCTTTGTAAAAGTATGGTCGGTCGTCTTCCGTAATGGCGCGTAGCACTCGGCACGGATTGCCAACTGCAATCACATTATCGGGAATATCCTTCGTCACCACACTAGCAGCGCCAATGACGACGTTGCTGCCGATGGTTACGCCCGGTGTGATCACGACATTGCCGCCAATCCAGACGTTATCACCAATCGTAATCGCAATTCCATACTCGTATCCGGCATTACGCGGAATATGGTGGATCGGATGTCCGGCAGTATAGAGCGATACATTGGGAGCAAACAATACATAATTGCCGATGGTCACTTTGCCTACATCCAGAATCGTACAATTGAAGTTAGCGTAGAATTGCTCACCCACTTCAATATTGCTGCCGTAATCGCAATGGAAGGGAGCTTGTACATGAACCTCTTTGCCAGTTTTACCGAGAATGCTGCGAATCAGCGTGTTACGTCGTTCATGTTCATCTGGACGCAGATGGTTGTACTCGTACACTTTCAGTTGAGCAGCTTCACGCTCTTCGCTTAGACCATCTAGCCAAGCCTTATAAGGCAAACCTGCCAGCATGCGTTCTTTTTGATTCATGAATATCAAGCTCCTTTTCTAGTACATATACTATAGATACAACGGATAGCATTCAAAACGACGTTCCAATCATAATACTCACATCTACATCGTAAAACACTTTTTAAAATAATTTTATAAAGCATGTAAAAGGTACTTCTTTTCGTGAGAAATGTCAAATGTCCGCTCTTAAAATAATAGGTTACCTAATATATTGACACTCTAAACAAAATTCTGTATATTAATCAACAGACATACTCTGTACAGAGTACTTTAGGCAGAGTCAAATGAATCGCTGACCGGAATACAGCGCCGGTATGAAACAAGCAGCAGAAAGGGGAATGCATTGTCATTGCAAATTTATATTCTTGGCTCCTTGTGGGAAAAGGAAATTCACCCATATGAGATCAAGAAGCGCATTACCGAGAATACGAGCGGCACAGTCACTATTACCGACGGCAATCTGTACTACAACTTCGATGCCTTACATAAGAAGGGCTACATCGAAAAGGTAGAAACTGTGCCATCCGACAACTACCCAGACAAAAGCTTTTACGGCATTACCGAGCAAGGACGAGAAGCATTGAAAAACATGATCTACAAAAGCTTCACGGCGCCGAAGGATGTACGTTCACTGCTGGCACCGCTCTTTTTCGTGCGGCTCGTCGATATGAACCGGATCATCTTCTTATTGCAGCAAGCAGTAGAACAGCGTGAACAAGACCTTGCTAGCAAGCGAGAACGTTCATCCAATTGGACAGCGCCGGATATTACACCGGAGTACGAGGAATGCCATTCCTTTCTGATTCGCTTCTCGCTCTCGCGGCGTGAAAGTGATCTGAATTCGCTAAAAGACTTGCTTGGTGTGATTCAGCGGATGAACAACCAGCAATGACCCACATCCGTATGGATGCAAAATATATAGGTTTGAGGTGGAAAGAGTGAAAAAGAAACTCACATTATGGATTTTGGTCGCGCTGCTGGTCATCACCGGCGGATCGCTCGGCTACTATTACTGGTATCAGGGAACGTATTACATCAAAAGCGACGACGCACGCATCACTGCGGATCAATATAAAGTGATGCCGCAGATTACATCCAAGCTGACGCATATCGATGTGGAGGAAGGCGATACACTGAAGCGCAATGAACCGATTGCCGAGCAGGATGTATCCGGTCTGACATCTGATGCGATTAGCAAATCTGTACTGCGTGCCCCGATTGACGGCACCGTACTCAAGCTGTATTCCAAAACGAACGAGATCGCTTCACCAAGCTCGACGGTAGCGGTTATGGCAGACCTGAATAGTCTGTATGTATCGACCAATATCGAAGAAACCGATATCGGTCGCATCAAGCTAGGCGCATTGGTCGATATTACACTGGATGCCGCAGGCGATGAGATCATTCAAGGCAAAGTACGCAAGATTGGACAGGCGTCGAACTCAGTCTTTTCCGTCATTCCGGCGACCAATACGAGCGGTAACTTCAACAAAGTCACCCAGCGGATTCCGGTTGAGATTGCTCTGAATGTACCGGAGGGACTTCAATTGATTCCGGGAACAAACGTGGAAGTTAAGATTCATACACCGTAAAAAGGGGGCGTACCGATGTCATCTGAAACTATGAGTACTGCTCCTGCGGGTCCGGAAAATCTAACCTCTCGTGAACGCTGGTTTGCGTTCTGGGCGATTGTCCTTGGTACATTCGTTGCTGTTCTGAATAACAGTCTGATCAACGTCGCGATTCCGCAGCTTACGACCGATCTCGGATCGACGACAACACGCATTCAATGGGTAATTACCGGCTATACGCTCGCTTCGGGGATTATCGTGCCGATTACCGGCTTTATGGAGCAGCGGATTGGCTACAAGAAATTTATGATTCTCGCGTTATCTGTATTTACAATTGGCACGCTGATCTGTGCGTTTGCTTGGAATGATATGTCGCTCATTATGGCGCGTATTCTGGCAGGGCTTGGCGGCGGTCTAATCATGCCGCTCAGTATGACAATCGTATACAAAATCATGCTGCGCGAGCAGGTGGGCTTGGCGATTGGTCTTTGGGGGATTGCTGCAATGGCAGCTCCAGCGATTGGTCCGACGCTTAGCGGTTATTTGATCGAATGGTTTAACTGGCGCTTTCTGTTTATCGCCTGTGTGCCGATTGCGATGTTTGCGATTCTGATGGTCTTTATTCTGATCAAGGAACCGCCGAAGAATCAGCCAATCAAATTCGATCTGACCGGGTTTCTCTTGTCCGCGACCTGTGCGGGAACGCTGTTGTACGCACTGTCTAACGGTTCGTCGTCCGGCTGGACGTCCTTCAAAATCGTCGGCTTGTTCTTTATCTCCTTCTGGGCGCTCGTGTTCCTGATCTTCGTGGAACGCGGCAAGGATAACGCCGTTATCGACGTATCGTTATTCAAAAACTATAAATTCACCGTCAGTGTCATCGCATCCAGCTTCGTCATGATGGGCATGATGGGCGGTACGTTTCTGGCGCCATTATTTCTGCAAAGTGTGCAGTCATATTCCGCGATTCAAACCGGTCTGATCCTGTTGCCGCAGGCGGTTGCGATGGCACTCATGATGCCGATTGCCGGTAAGCTGGTGGACAAGATCGGCATTGTGCCACTGTGTCTGGTCGGTCTGACGGTAACGAGCTTTATGACGTATCATCTGCATACCTTGTCACCGCAGACGTCGCGAATTTGGTTTGAAACGGTCATGGTCTTGCGCGGAATGGGTATCGGTCTGTGTCTGATGCCGCTATCTACCGTCGGTATGAACGCCATTGCGGACGAAGTATCGCAGGCGAAGGTCAGCAGCGCGTCTGCCGCGTCCAATCTGATTCGTACGCTAGCAGGTTCGATGGCGATTGCTATTTTGACCTTTATTATGCAAGATCGTACAGCTCTGCACAGTCAACATATCGCCGAATCGATTACTGTTGAAGGCGGGCAGTATCTGCAATCCGTGCTCGGTAGCTCATGGCTGTCGAGTGCCACCGGGCTGATCTCGCTGGATGCATATTCACGAGGAATTGCTGATACTTTCCTGTTATCATCCATTCCGTTGTTCTGCTGTATCCCGCTCATGTTCCTGTTCCTCGGTGGGAAACGGAAGCCTAAGAACAAGGAAATGCCGTTGACAGAGGAAGTGCAGGCGCAAGTATAAGCAAGCCAATATCCATTCCATATCACGTCAATCCTAAGCATCATTTGTATTTTCTATAGTAGCCTATTCCAATATGAATTCCGATAGAAGCCAGAGTATATAACTTTATGTCCATCCAAGTCTATCGCGACAGAAGATATTTATCATTACAGAACGAAAGGGAAGACAGCCATGAGAACAAGAAAATGGGAAGTGACTGCCGCCGCACTAGTAATGAGCACCGTCATGCTGGCAGGCTGCTCGACTGCTAATCAAGCCGCACCCAATATGAATGTGACAGTCAAAGTTGCTTCTGCCCAGCAAGGGCAGATCGGGCAAGGCGAGATCTACACCGGCACCGTTAATCCGTCCGAGACGGTCAATATCGTACCGAAAATGAGCGGCAAAATCTCCGCCGTCTCCGTCGATGTCGGTACACAGGTGAAAACAGGTCAGGTGCTGTTCAAGCTGGAAGATGACGATCTGCAAAACAAACTGAAGCTCGCTCAATCCGATACCGAAGCAGCGGCAGCCGGAATCAAAACCGCAGAAAGCTCACGCGAATCCGGCATGGTATCCGCCAATTCCGGCGTTGTTAGTTCCAAAAGCGGTGTGATTTCATCCAAGAGCGCTATCACCCAAGCAGAGAGCGGCATCAATCAGGCACAAGCATCAGTCAATCAGGCGAATACAGCGTTGAAAACAGCGCAAACTGGTGTATCGACTGCTGGCAATACGATCAAACAAACACAAGAAGCACTGAAAACGGCGCAAACTACACTGACACGTACCCAGTCACTGCTGGATAACGGACTGGCTACACAAGCCGATCTGGAAAAGGCACAATCCGCCGTCAGCAGCGCTCAAACGGCATACGATAACGCAGTCAATGCCAAAGCTAACGCCGAAGAACAACTGGCAGCAGCCCAAAACAATATCGCCACTACGCAAAAAGCGCTGACCACTGCGCGCGAAGCATACAATAACGCCAATAGTAGCTATGCGAATGCCAATGATGGCTACAGCAATGCGCAGCGTCAGCTGGAAGTATCGCAAAGCACTGCTGGTGTCGAAGCTAGCCAGCAAAAGCTGAAGCAGGCACAAGTGAATGTCGATATTGCACGCGATGCACTGGATAATGCAGTTGTAGAATCACCGATCAACGGTATCGTTGTGACCAAAAATATCGAATCCGGCGAGATGACACCAACGGGAACCGCATCGCTCGTGATTGCCAACCTGAATACCGTCGATATTCTGATCTACATCCCAGCTGATCAGATTAACGGCATCCAAAAAGGCGATCAAGTGCAAGTCAACGTATCCTCGTCTGGTCTGATTGCAACCGGCAAAGTGAAGCTGATCAATCCGCTGGACGATAGCGGCAATGGCTATCCGGTGCAGGTGACGGTATCCAATACCGACGGCAAGCTGAAAACAGGCATGCTGGCGGACGTCAGCTTTATCGGCAAAGATTCCAAATCCGGTATCATCATCCCAACCAAAGCGATTGTCAAAGACGGCGACAAATCGTACGTATACGTTGCCTCTAATGGCAAGGCTATGCGCAAAGAAGTCACTGTTGGATCAACAACCGGTTCGCAAACGTTGATCTCCAAAGGTCTGAAATCTGGCGAGCAGGTCATTCAGAACAATCAAGCACTGCTGGATGAAGATACAGCGATTACGGTAGCACAGAGCTAATACACGTAAACAAATGCTAGCTATGATTAGCAACATGATAAGAAGATTAAGACTGTAAATAGGATCGAACGTATAGTGTGCTTAGGTTATAGAAAATGAATACACGTGCTATTGCTCCATGATAGAAACAGTCAAAGATAAAATATATTTTTTGCTGTTCATCTGTTTAAATACGCATTGAAGTGCGTTATAATACCAGTACAAAACAAAAAAGCCTGTGATGCTCCAACATCACAGGCTGGATGACAGATCGGCGGACATACACGGCGATCGCTTGTACTAGCTTCATACAAGAAAATCGCCGGTTAGAGTAGTCACCTCTTACGACCGGCGGTTTTTCTTGTCTTCGTTCTCAGATTTATTGTTTTTTAGAAAAGAGCGTATTTTCAGCACAATATACAAAAACTGTGCAGCCCGAATTCCTACATTCAACAAACCCAATACGAAATCCAAATGCGACATGGCGTCACCCCCTTTCGGGCTGCGATGCCGTGCCGTGTACCGCCGGACACTTGATCATCCGGCTTTTATTATAGCACATTTTAACTTTTATACGTCTATAAATTACGTATAAAAGTTAAAATGTGCATTTTTTTAAAATTATCGTATATTTGCTCCTTTATTCGGGTATATGAACAGAACACAAACGTTCATTTTTAATGAATGTTGCCTGAAAAGGGTAATTCATATCCCGAATCTCTATGGAGGTGCAGCATCATGAATACAACAACGACGAATAGTAAGGGTAAGCCACTGGTGAAAGGTATCGCGCCGAACGCATCGCCAGAAGCCCTCACTAACGATAAACGCAAAGTATTTCTATTTGGTTCGCCAAGCTATACCAATATCGGTGATCAGGCGATTGCTTATGCAATTGAAAGGTTTATTCGCAATCATTTTCCATACTACGAGTATATCGAGATTATGGATTACGCTACCGACGAAGGCATTACGCTTGTACAGGAGATTATCCGAGATGACGATATCGTCTGCTTTACTGGCGGTGGGAATCTAGGTAGCCTGTACACTGATATTGAAGAAGATCGTCGTAAGGTTATATCCAGCTTCCATAATCATCGGACGATTGTCTTTCCACAATCGGTTTACTTTGAAGATAACGATCATGGTGAACAGGAAAAGCGCAAGACGCAGGATGCGTACCACAGCAACGCCAATCTGACGCTAGTCGGTCGGGAGAATCAGACAATCGATGTACTGGCGGAGACCTTTGCCCCGGATGTGAATATCATGTATACACCGGATATGGTCATGTCGCTGGACATCGTGCCAAAGGAGTTAAAGCGCGAAGGCGTATTGTTCGTAATGCGAGCTGATAAGGAAAAGGTGACTGATGAGCCGTTTCTGGAGGAGTTGAAGCAGTGGGCACAGCAGATTGGGAAGGTGGAGCGTATTGATACTGTGCTGGATGAGGTGGATACGATCGACTATGCAGAGCGTGAGCATTATTTAATGAACATGCTCGATACGATCGGTTCACAGCAACTGATTATTACCGACCGCCTGCATGCGATGATCTTCTCGATCATTACACGTACGCCATGCCTAGTCTTCGGCAACAGCTACGGCAAAGCCAAGCATTCGCATATTGATTGGCTGCATCCGGTAGCGTTTATCGAATATACGGATAGCAAGGATGTACAGGAGCTAGAACATATTATTGAGCGACTGATGAATGCGGATCGGGAAGGAATTGACTTGCGATCACATTTTGAGCCGTTGAAAGAGTTTTTCAAGCAGAAATAATAGCAATATAAAGGTATACCTGCTATTGCAGAAATAGTAGTTTGGAATCTAATACAATCCCCTGTCTCATGCCGTGCTAGATCTTTAGGCATGTAGACAGGGGATTTTGGCTTGCATAAAACATATGATACGGCGAACTAGATGCTTAGAAGTTCACACTCAGCTTCCGCTTATTCGTTTGGTCTAGAAATTGAAATATTTTAAATCATTGTGCACTTATGAAATATCAATTTCCATATCGTCTCATCCATCTCAGTAAAATCAGGTTAAACCATCATCATTTGCATAGTCATGATCAACTCAGTTGTGCGTAATTTCTATACCCTGATCTGCCTGCTGCAAAGCGTCTATCATCTGCTGTGCGCTACGATACTGACCGCGATTCACGATGAAATCTCGTGCCAGCAGTGCTGCACTGGATTTGATATGGACACGCTTCGCATCGTCGGTAATCGCTTCGATATCTTTGGCATGTGCCAATCCGATCACCCGGCGCATCATCTCGCTCCCGGCAAAGCCCACGGTATCCTCCAAAATGTGCTGTAGCTGATCATCCACCAATCCCGATACGTCAGCAAAATGCTCCTGATTGTTTGCCTGCCACAACTCCCGATAGCGAGTACTGAACACATCCCACACCGTCAGCACATGATGCAGCAGCAATTCGCGGCTGTTATCCTGACGAGCGAGTGCAGACAGTAGCGTATTGGAGATAAACAGACCGATATCGTAACCGATTGGACCATAAAAGGCGAATTCGGGATCGATCACCTTCGTCTCCTCGTCGCTAGCAAAGATGCTGCCAGTATGCAGATCACCATGCAGCAGTGCTTCCGCGGAAGTCATGAAGTGACGCTTCAATTTGGCGCCTTCCAGCAGCAGCTTTTGATCCTGCCACAATTGCTGTGCTACCTGTTGCAAACCCGGTTCGACGTCATTGCTCTCATCGTCGATGAGTGGATAAGTGAACACGAAGTTTTCGGTGATTTTGCACAGTTCTGGATTGTGGAATTGCAGTGCCAGCTCGCGCCGCGCGTCTGCACCAAGTGCAAAGTCCGACGTGCCGTACAACGTCTGTGCCAGATATTCACCGATATGTTGAGACAGCAGCGGATAGACGGCGCCTTCGGCAAAGCCAGTACGCACGATTGTCAGATGGGACAGGTCTTCCATCACCGTAATCGCATACTGTTCATCCGTATAATACACCTCAGGCACATAGTCTGGCGCATAACGGGCAAAGATCTTTAGCGCTTCACTTTCCATCCGTGCCCGATCCAGTGTCAGCGGCCAGCCTTCACCGATGACACGTACATACGGTAATGCCTGTTTAATAATGCTACCGCGTCCAGTGGACGGCTCGGTAATATGAAAGACCAGATTCAAGTTGCCATCGCCAATCTCACGACAGGACAACTGTGCATCGGCTGGAAATAGATTCAATTGCACCGCAAGCTGAATCGCGGTTTGCTCATTCAGTGCTTCATACGTATTGGCAGCGGGTGTGCTCATCACGCATTCCCTCCTCTGAAATGTTATACCTTCTGTCGTGCCCGATGGATAAATGTAACCGCCAGCGCCAGTACCAATACTGCGCCTTTGATAATATCTGTCGCATAATACTGCACATTCAGCATCGTCATACCGTTGACCAGAATCCCCATCAATACCGCTCCAAAAAAGGTTCCGATCACGTTTGGACGACCTGCACCGAAGACAGAGTAACCGACAAACACCGCAGCGAGCGCATCCATTTGCATTGATGAACCAGCATCGACCTGACCGGAACCAACGCGTGCGGCGAACAGAATTCCGCCGATTGCGGCGAAGATACCAGAAGCGACATACGCCAGTGTCCGAATACGATTGACGCGCAGACCGGACAGACGTGCAGCTTCTTCATTACTACCGGTCATGATCATCTGCCGACCACCACGCGTGTATTTGAAGAACAGATGCATACCGATCACCGCAAGAATCATCAGAATAACAGGGAACGGAATACCGAGCAGACGACCTTGACCGATCCACAGGAACGAATCCAGCATTACACCCGGAGCCTTCGTTCCATCCTGAAATTGCATATTGTTGTAAATGGCATAGCCTTTTGTATAGGTACGATGAATCCCGCTGATGATATACATGACTGCCAGCGTTGCCAGCAGATCGGGAATCCGAATTTTCACAATTAATAATGAGTTGAGCAAGCCGACCAGTGCGCCGAGAATCAGCGGCACGATAATCACGGCGATCAGCGGCATTTGATACCAGACCATCATTGCTGCGGTGACAACGGTGGTTAGGGAAACGGTAGAGCCTGCGGATAAGTCAAAGCCGTCGACCGTCAGCGAGATCGTAATACCAATCGCGACAAACGTTACAATCGAGATCGAACGCAAAATATCGGTAATATTGTTGTACGTAAAGAAATGCGTATTGTAGACGGAGAAAAAGACCAGTACGAGACCGATAAAGATCAGCGCTCCGTAGCGATATGAGAATTGGGCTAGCTGGTGTTTCATACAAGTTCCTCCCGGCCTGCGCTGGCATAGTATAGTAGATCTTCATGAGTTGCTTCGCCGTAGGCAAATGTTTTCGTAATCCGACCGTCACACATGACGAGAATCCGGTCGGCAAGTCCAAGTGCTTCTTCAAATTCGCAGGTCAGATACAGTATGCCTTTGCCCTGCTGTGCGAGTCCGCCGATGACGCGGAAAATATCGCGCTTTGCGCCCACATCGACGCCTTTGGTTGGCTCATCGAGTACATACACATGCGCGTTTGTTTCCATCCATTTTCCGATGGCGACCTTTTGCTGGTTACCGCCGCTCAAGTAGCCGGTCAACTGCTGATCCGATGCTGCCTTGATACCGAGCGCTGATACGAGTCCACTGCCATGCTTGCGCTCCGCTTTGCCAGAGACGATGCCAAACGACGTGATTTTTTGTAAAATTGGCAGACTCAAATTGTGCAGCACCGATTCTTTGACGATAATGCCTTCTTTGCGGCGTTCTTCCGGCACGAGCACAATCCCGGCAGAGATTGCTTGCTGTGGCGTACGTACACGTACTTTTTTGCCATTCAGCTCGATGCTGCCTTGTTCTGGCACATCTGCACCGAATAATAGCTTGGACAATTCCGTCTTGCCCGCGCCTACCAGCCCGACGATCGCAACGATCTCGCCGCTATTCACGTCCAGACTGACATCCTGTACATGACGTCCTGCCGCCAGATTGCGCACAGTCAGAATTGGCTCGCCAATCTCGGTAAACACCTTTGGATATTCCTCTTCAAAAGCACGCCCCAACATCGAATGCACAACATCATTCGGATTGGTTTCTGCCGCTGGCAGCGTGCTTACACGACGACCGTCGCGCATTACCGTAATACGGTCACACACCTTGAAAATCTCCGGCAGTCGGTGCGAGATGAAGATCACCCCGATGCCCTGCGATTTTAGCTCCTTCATAATCGTAAACAACCGTTCCGCTTCTTCAATACTGAGCGGTGCAGTCGGCTCATCCAAAATAACAAAACGTGCCTTCTCCGCCATCACGCGGGCGATCAGCACCAACTGCTTCTCCGCCAGTGTCAGTTCGCTCACCTGACGGCGTGCCGAGATCGCAAAGCCCAGTCGTTTTAAAATGGCATCTGCTTCATTGTATAGCTTTTTCCAGTTCAGCACGGGACTGCCACCGGAAGAGATCAGCTGATCCAGCAAAATATTTTCCGCTACCGACAGCTGCGGAATCAACGAGGTATCGACCTCCTGATACACGCACTGGATGCCGGCTTTTTTGGCGGCGGCGGGTGAATCGATGATCACTTCGCTGCCGTCGATCAGAATGCTGCCTTTGTCTGACGTGTAGGCACCGGACAATATTTTCATCAGTGTGCTCTTGCCTGCGCCGTTTGCGCCGAGCAGCGCATGAATCTCGCCGCTATTTAGTTGAAAATCTACATCTTGCAGCGCCGGTACGTTGGCGAAGGATTTGAAAATGCCGGTCATGGTCAGATTGCCGCTGGTTGTCGCTGCGGAATTGCTCATTCTAAATTGCCCCTTTCCTGTAACCTGCAATAACAACAGTATCCACCTGCACCATAAAGCTCATGCAGGTGGATAGCAGTTTTGTTCTTTTCATACATCATGGTTATAAGCTGTACAAGACAATTGTGTTTGTCTGCAAGCTGGCTGTGAACAACTAACAGTCATGGAACAAACGATAGCTATATGGCAGCGTATATCGTAATCTTGCCCTGTCTGTCTTGGAATTACTTCGCTGCTGCGACCGCTTTTTCCAGTTCTTTCAGTTGGTCGGTATTGCCTTGATCACTTTCACCCCAGCCTTTTACATAATCGCTCAAGTCGGCAGTTGTTACTTTTTTGTCCTTCGGCAGGTCATCGCGTTTTACGTAAACAGGTTCTAGTTCAACTTTTTGGTCGGATGTATCACCTGCAAATTTTTGGTACAGATAGCGAACTTGTACGCGTCCGATGGTTGTTGGATCAACCGCTGCGGAAGCGACCCACGGACTGGTTTTATCTTGGATGATGCTCAGATCTTCGTCACTCATATCGATACCGTACACTTTGATCTCATCGCGTCCGGCTTGTTTGATCGCATTGCTGGCACCTTTGGCAAATTCATCCCATGATGCCCATACTGCTGTGATATCGCCTTTGTTCGGGTACTGTTTCAGGATCGCTTCCATCTGGGTTTGTGCATCCAGCTGGGCGTTGTCTGCTGTACCGAAAGCAGCGATTTCTTTAATATCTGGATATTTCTCTTGGAACTTCTTGTACGAGATCTGGCGGGATTCCATTGGTGGGAAACCAGCTACCCAGATTTTGACGATATTGCCTTTGCCACCAGCATCGGCTGCCAGTTGATCCAGTGTCAATTCAGCCATCTTCTGGTCATTTTGTGCCAGACTCGTTACACCTTGAATACCTTCCAGTGCGGAGTCGAACGCAACAACAGGAATGCCAGCCTGTACTGCTTTTTGTACACCAGCTGTCAGTGCGCCTGCATCGCCGTGGTCGATCAGGATACCGTCAAATTGACCTTGGTTGACCGCTGCATCCAGTGAGGATGCCATTTTGCTCAGATCGTTGTCGGCACTTAGTACGGTTACGGTACCGCCGTATTTGGCAACCTGATCTTTGACACCGTCTACATATTGAGCGGAGAAGTTACCATTGTTCAGACGCATGATCAGTGCGATATTTTTACCGGCAAGAGCATTGCCGGAAGCATTCTCTGCGCTTCCCGAAGCGTTGTTATCTGCTGCTCCGTTTCCGCAGGCGCTCAACACGATCGCGAAGACCATCAGAATAGAGAGCAGAAGTGCGGATTTTGAAGACTTTTTCATGGTTAGTTCCCCCTGTACGTAGTTGCGTTAAAGCTTTAATGGATGTGCGACTTGTGATGTTAGAATTTAATATAGAATCTAAAACCAAGTATGTCAATTGGTTTTGTAAAAATAAATAGAATCTATTCGATTTTTGGCGAAAAACAGAAGGATTTGCATGATTTTATGGATAAATATGTATTAAAATGTGTGTATATGTAAATAATGAAGGTGTTAAGGTATACAGAAAGCTGTACCATTCATACAATCGCGATCGGTCATTATCATACGTATATGGTTATATATAGAGTTGTGTTGAGAGACGATATAGACAATATTGTGTTGCTAAGTGAGCAATAATATTGCATTACTGATGTATAAGTGTAGCATGATATCAATTTGGAATGTCTGTGCATCTGTATATATAATTTTTCTATAACAAAACTCTGTTTCATTAGACGGAACATAAAATGGTATTGCTAATATGTAATGAGATACTTCTTAATATCTGTATCTGTATCTGTATCTATGTTTGTGTGTGAGAATCATATTCCAGAAAGGATGAGTATCATGAGTGAGCAGAACAAACAGGATGCAACCCAGCGTTTCTCGGCGCGTGTAGATGATTATGCAAAGTATCGTCCGAGCTATCCAGCAGAGCTGCTGGATTATATGCAGCAAACGATTGGGGTACAGTCCGGGCACAAGGTGGCGGATATCGGTGCGGGAACAGGTATTTTCACTGCATTGCTATTGGAGCGTGGATTGGATGTGTTCGCGGTAGAGCCAAATGAGCCGATGCGTCGTGCTGCTGGAGAGACGTTGCCAGCTGAACATCTGCATCTGGTGGACGGATCGGCGGAGCAGACGAACTTGCCGGATCATAGTGTGAATGTGATCATCTGTGCGCAATCATTTCATTGGTTTGATACACAGCGTGCGGTAAGCGAGTTTCGCAGAATTGCCGGAGCGGATGGCAAGCTGGTGCTTATCTGGAATACGCGGCTTCAGACGGGCAGTGAGTTTCTGGAGCGATACGAACAACTGCTACAGCAATTCGGTACAGATTACAACGAAGTGAATCATCAGCATATGTTCAGTCAGTTGCAGCATCCGGTATTTCGCGAGGGCACGATGCAGCGGGCGACATTTATCAATCGTCAGGTGTTGGATCTGGATGGAGTACAGGGCAGATTGCGCTCAACTTCGTACGTGCCGTCCGCTGGGGAACCTGGATATGCGCAGATGATGGAGGAAGCAGAGCGGATATTCAACGAGACGGAGCAGGATGGCGTTGTATATATGGATTATGAGACAGAGGTGTATTGGGGGCAGTTGTAGGTCGATTTCTACGGATACTATGGTGATAAGACAGTTGAAAAGATAGAGCAGGTTAGCAACATAGTATTAGCGAATCGCTCAACATATCCATCGTGTATAGAGGAAGATATAACTATGTATATAGGTAAAAGCGGATCGGATATCGATAGTAGAACAAAGAATAAAGCTCTTTTTGATAGCGAAGTATAATTATGGATAAATAGATAATTAATGAAAGAAAAATTCGCACTACTGCTGAATAGGCATTCTTCGGAGCAGTATCGCAGATGATAGCAGATAGGTTTGGTGTATATATTGTAGTAGATTGCATGGATGAAGGTGGCAGGCATAGTATGGAAAATAGCGAGTATCGATATACAACAACCGATGCGGAGCTGGAGCAACTTGATTTTCACGATGCAGTCGTATTGGAAGTCAGGCAACAAGGGAGAAATGTTGTTTTGCTGCTAGAATGGTCGATTCTTGAACGAGATCATCCATTAAACCCTTATCCAAACGCGCAATATACCGGAGCTTGCCGCTTAACATTTTATAACGTACGGTTTAGTCAAGCTAAACAGCATGAGAAAGATCAAGATCTGGATGTTGATCCGCAGAGATGGCGAGGCTTTGAGATTCTAAAGTTAGAACGGAAAACGGTAGAAGGTTATGAGGGGTTTGATTTGTTCGTAATGGTTGATACCTTTTGCAGTTGGCGCTTAGATGCGGATGGATTTGTACTCGAATGGAACGAGTTGACAGGGAAAGCATGGTTCGAAGAGTGAGTAATGGAGGATAGATGAAGTGATTATTCATGAAGAGCTGGCAGCTTCTTTTGCTAGCTATTTTACCGAAACGGAGTGATACCGATGAACGAACAACAACTGAACATCATCCGTCAAATACGTGAACAGCAATTTGCCCAAGTGGATAGCAGTACATTGACGCCGCCGGGTACGCCTGCTGCTCAGCGTATGGAGATTGTGATCCCGACCGCCTACGGTGATGCACGTACTAACATCTATCGTCCGCTGGATGTGAACGAACCTGCGCCGGTATTTATCAATCTGCATGGCGGTGGCTTTGTGCTTGGTGATCCAGAAATGGATGATCCGTGGTGCGCCTATGTTGCGGATCTGTCCGGTTGTATCGTGTTCAATGTCGATTATGTGCTAGCACCAGAGCACAAGTTCCCTGCCGCTGTTTATCAGTGCTATGAAGTAGCACAATGGATTAATGAGCATGCTGCCGAGTGGGGCGGGGACGGCTCCAAGCTGGCAATCGGCGGACATAGCGCTGGTGGCAACCTGTCCGCTGCCGTCTGCTTGCTAAATCTGGACAAAGGTGGCGAGTTACCAATCGCATACCAGATTCTCGATTATCCGCCGCTTGATCTTCATACTGATCCAGCGGAAAAGCCCTCCTTTGCCGAAGCGATTCCGGTTGATATGGCTCGTATGTTTAATGAGATGTATTTTGAAAATGCTGCCGATGCGCGCAATCCGCTGGCATCTCCGGTATTCGCACCTATCTCGTCGCTGCAACATCTGCCGCCAGCACTTGTGATCACGGCAGGTAAAGATTCACTAGCAGCAGAAGCAGAGCAATACGCCGCTCATCTGAAGCAAGCCGGTGTCGCCGTCACCCAGCGCCAATACCCCGGTGAAGCGCACGGCTTCACACACAGCGGCACGCCTGCGAATGCCGAAGAAGCATGGCAACTGATGGCAAGTGAACTCAAACACATCTTTGCCCAACACGTATAAGCTGCCTCTCTCAAGGATGTGCTACCTTTCCCCAGTGGACAAGGTAGCACATCCTTATTCATATCCATTTATATAAACCGCCTGCGTGCGTAGCTAATCTAATATCTCTCACCACGAAAATAGCAAAAATTATTCTACCCAAGTGCAAGGAAAGCAATTGACAATAACCAAGTTATCGGATAGGATTTAAAAATAAACCGACTGACGAGTCAATCAACAATATTTACTAGTCTGGAATAAGCCTAAACTGGTACATCCACATAAAGGAGAATGATCCATGAAGCTATTTTTTCAACGTAAAAGCACGCTGACTCTGGCACTGGTTGTTGTATTCACCCTCGTACTGAGCGCTTGCGGTAATGCAGCGTCCACATCCAGCAATGCAGGTAGCACAGGCAGTGAGGAAGCAGCTACATCATCAAGTGGCAATGAGCTGGAGCAGATCAAATCTGCTGGCGTGCTCAAAGTCGGGCTGATGGGCACGTATGCGCCGTACAACTACTTGGATTCCAACAAGCAGGTAATCGGCTTTGATGCAGATATCGCCAATGAAGTTGCCAAGCGTCTCGGCGTGAAAGTGGAATTTACGACACAGGCATTTTCCGGTCTGATTCCGAGTCTGCAAGCGGGCAAATTCGATGCCATCATCAGTCAGGTGACAATTACGGATGAGCGTAAACAGCAATTGGACTTTTCCGATCCGTATATTACCAATCAGGTGAAGATCATCGTCAACGAAAACAACACCGACATTACTAAGCTTGCCGATTTTAAAGGTAAAAATATCGGTGTCGGTCTAGGCACAAACGACGAAACATATTTGCGCAACGAAGTGTTGCCGCAGGTAGGCGATTTTACGATCAAAACGTATAACGATGTGATCACCACGCTGCAAGATTTGAACGTGGGACGCATCGACGCGACGATCAACAACATCTATGCATTGAAGCCAGTTGTAGAAGAGAATGGTTTTAAAATCAAAGCCGTTGGCGATGCGATCAAATCCGATCAAGCCGGTATCGCGATTCGCAAAAACAATCCTGAGCTGCTGGAATCCCTGAATAAAGCGCTCAAAGATATGAAGGATGACGGCACGTACAATACGATATTTGAAAAATGGTTTGGTGAGCAGCCGCCTGCGGAATAAGCGGCTACGATTCACTCCATGATGTGATAAGAAGAGAGAGGAAGACTGCGCTACTATGGCGCAGTCTTTTACCATGAGTGGCAACAAGATGGGATGGGGCATGTGCTATGCGTGCCTTATCAAGCAGAAAGCGATAGAGATTAGGAAAGGAGCGATGGAAACATGCAAACGGTTAGTGAACCGGGTTGGCAGCTTGTGCTGGACAATTTGCCGTTTCTGTTCAAAGGGGCGGGGTATACGCTGCTGCTAACGGTCATCTCGATGTTCTTCGGATTGATCATCGGCGTTGTAGTGGCGATTGCGCGCATGAAGGGCAACAAGCTGGTGCGTGCGGTGGCACGCTTTTATGTATCGATTATTCGTGGTACGCCGGTGCTGGTGCAGCTGGTGATCGTGTATTACGGATTGACGGATTACGGCATTACGCTGGATGCAGTGCCTGCGGCGTGTATTGCGCTCAGTATCAATATCGGTGCGTATTTGTCAGAAACGTTTCGTGGTGCGATTTTGTCGATTCCAAAAGGGCAGACGGAAGCAGCATATGCGACAGGCATGTCTTCACTGCAAACGATGTGGCGCATTATTTTACCACAGGCGGCGCGGGTAGCGATTCCGCCGATGGGCAATACGTTTATCGGGATGTTAAAAGAAACGTCACTTGTGTCTGTTATTACGGTAACCGATCTGATGCGTTCGGCGGATCTGTTGATCGCGCAGTATTACGTGTATATGCCCTTTTATCTCGGCATCGCTATCATGTACTGGGTAATGAGTACGATCTTTGCTACGCTGCTGGAAATGGCGGAAAAGCGTTTGGCACGGGCGTATTGAGTAGGTAGCGAATCCTATACAGAGAGCATATGGAGGTGGACAAGATGATACAGATTCGCAATTTGTCCAAGCAGTTTGGCAAGCATCGAGTGCTGCATCAGATCGATCTGGATGTGCAGGCAGGCGAGATTGTTGTACTGCTCGGACCGAGCGGTTCAGGCAAAAGTACATTGCTGCGCTGTATTAACGGTCTGGAGGACTTGAGCAGCGGCTCTATTCAAGTGCAGGATCATCAGGTGAATAGCAGCATGTCGCCCCGGCAGCGACAACGCGAAATGGCGCAGATTCGTCGCCGTACCGGCATGGTTTTTCAGCAATTTAATCTGTATCCGCACAAGACGGCACTGGGCAATGTGACCGAATCGCTGCGTATGGTGAAAAAGATGAGTGCTATACAGGCACGTAATCTGGGCGAACGAATGCTGGAGCGTGTCGGCTTGCTGGACAAAAAGGATCAGTATCCATCGCGATTGTCCGGTGGACAGCAGCAGCGCGTTGGCATCGCGCGTGCGCTGGCGATGCAGCCGGAGCTGATCCTGTTCGATGAGCCGACATCTGCGCTTGATCCAGAACTTGTAGGCGAGGTGCTAGATGTGATGAAGTCGCTCGCTCGGGAAGGCATGACGATGATCGTGGTCACACATGAGATGAAGTTTGCACGGCAGGTGGCGAACAAGGTGATTTTTATGGATGAAGGTCGGATTGTGGAGCAATCTGAGCCGGAGGCGTTTTTTGAACAGCCATCTAGTGAGCGGGCGCAGCGTTTTCTAAGTAAGGTACTGGATCATTGATGTTGATGGATGAATAACAAGCGAAGAGTAGCATAGCATGTGAACATTGACGAACGATACTCTATAACATGCAATTCATCTGCGATACAGAATACAAACAATATGCCACATCAATGGCAAATCATGTGCAAAATAAAAACCAAATTCGTATAAAGGCAGGTACGACCCATGAATGTAACGACAGTATGGCACGGTGGACGTGCATTTGAATCGACAGGCCCTTCCGGTTATCCGGTCGGTATGGATGCGACTCCCGCTTATGGTGGACTGGGTAAAGGGGCAACGCCGATGGAGCTGCTGCTGGCAGGGCTGGCAGGCTGTATCGGGATTGATATTACGATGATTCTGGATTCGTTTCTGCATCAGATTGAGGGGATTCGGATTGAAGCGTATGGTACGCGCCGCGAGGAGATGCCAAAAGGATTTACCGATATTGATCTGATCTTCCACGTAGATGGCGAGATTCCAGATTATCGTGTCTGGCGCGCTATTCAGATGGGCAAAGAGAAGTATTGTGCAGTGTCCGATTCGCTGAGCGCGAATATTAACTATCGTCTGATTTTGAACGGTACAGAGATTGCCAAGCCAGCGACTACCTGAGTACAGGTGGGAATCGGAATATATTTGCATCGCTGCGATGATTACCGATTGTGGCGAAGCGGTTCGAAATGAAACTAAGCGAAAACCCGATTTCTTCTGCGGAAGGGATCGGGTTTTTTGCTGTTTTTAGCCGAGGGTTGGTGACGTCTTCGTTTCGTTATCTTTCTTCACCTGTATGTTGTTATGTATACTCTGTTATCTGATGAGTGATTCATCTATTGTGCAATTGCACAATAAATTTCGTCCATTCATCAATATGATTTGCTGACATCCCTTTATATAATGAAAGCGTGTTCACTATGTACGTAGGGGGAAGACGGGTATGGAAGGCTTAACGATTGGATGGCTTGGTGCGCTGGCAGGGCTGGCGCTTGCGATTATTTTGATTTTGCGTAAATTGAATCCGGTGTATGCGTTGTTTCTGGGCGCGATTGTCGGGGCGTTGCTCGGCGGTGCGAATCTGGAACAGACGGTTAGTATTCTTGTAAGCGGTACCCAGAGTGTGATGGGTACGGTACTGCGCGTGCTGGCAGCAGGTGTGCTCGCCGGTGTAATGATGGAATCTGGTGCGGCAGAGACGATTGCACAGGCGATTGTACGCAAATTTGGCGGTAGTAAGGCGATTCTAGCGCTTGCCTTGGCAACGATGATTATTACGGCAGTCGGCGTATTTATTCCAGTGGCGGTGCTGATCGTTGCGCCGATTGCGCTATCGGTCGGTCACAAGATGGGCATCTCCAAGCTGGCGCTACTAGTAGCATTGTCCGGCGGTGGCAAAGCGGGCAATATTATCTCACCCAATCCAAATACGATTGCGGCGGCGCGTGGATTCGATCTGGATCTGAGTCGTGTTATGCTGGCGGGCTTTGTCCCAGCGATTTGTGGGTTGGCGGTTGCGGTAATCGTCGCATCGCTGTTGAAACGTAAAGGCGATATGGTGTCTGGCGAGGAAGCGGACGACGGCGATGTGGACATGTCCAAATATCCGCCGCTGAGTCGTGCGATTGTCGCACCAGTCGTGGCAGTTGTGCTGCTGATGATCAACCCGATTGGCTCGATTGCAGGCATCGGCTGGCTGTCCAGCTTCAAGGTGGATGCGATGTACATTTTACCGATTGCAGGTATTGTTGGTATGCTCGCGATGGGACAGGCGAATAACATTGTAAAATATACAACCGCTGGCTTGAACAAAATGACAGCTACTGTACTCATTCTGGTCGGTGCGGGCGGGATCGCTGGTCTGATCTCGGCATCCAATCTGTCATCACAGGTGGTCGCGCTGATCGACGCATCTGGCATTTCCGGCACATTTCTGGCACCGATCTCCGGTATTCTGATGGCGGCGGCAACGGCTTCCACTTCAACTGGTGTCATTCTGGCGACGGGTTCCTTTGGTGAAGCGATTCTGAATATGGGCACCGCTCCACTGGCGGCGGCAGTCATGGTGCATACCGGAGCGACTGTCATTGATTCGCTGCCGCAGGGCAACTATTTCCATGTAACCGCAGACAGTATGAAGATGAGTATCCGTCAGCGTCTCGGTGTTGTACCGTATGAAGCGATGGTCGGCGGAACGATGGCAATTGTGGCAACGCTGCTGTATGGATTTTTGTTATAACAGCGAACGCGTATCTGTTCACGGATAGCGGTTCATTGGGCAAACTAAGTATTGTATAGGGAATATCTCTAATAGATCAATTACAACAGAGACGGAGTGGAGAGAGATGAGCGAACAGACATTTGTACTAGCGCCGGACTCATTCAAGGAAAGCATGACCGCCAAGCAGGTATGTGTGGCGATGGAACGTGGACTGCGCAACGTATTCCCGCAGGGGAATTATATTCATGTGCCGATGGCAGACGGCGGCGAAGGTACGGTGCAATCACTGGTGGATGCATCCGGCGGAACGATGATGCAGCTGGAAGTGAGCGGACCGCTTGGTGAGCCGGTATTGGCGAGTTATGGCATTCTCGGAGATGGACAGACGGCGGCGATTGAGATGGCATCGGCAAGTGGGCTGCATCTCGTGCCGCGTCAGCAGCGCAATCCGCTGATTACGTCCACATATGGTACGGGACAGCTAATTCTTGCCTGTCTGGAACAAGGGATTCGCAAAATCATTATCGGCATCGGTGGCAGTGCGACCAACGATGGTGGTGCTGGTATGGCGGAAGCGCTCGGTGTACGTTTGCTCGATGAGCAAGGGGAAGTGTTGCCACGCGGCGGTGCGGCGCTGGCGCAGTTGTCTCGTATTGATTGCAGTGGACTGGATCAGCGATTGCAGCAGACCGAATTGATCGTTGCCTGCGATGTGAGCAATCCACTATGCGGTGAGCAAGGCGCATCGCATGTGTTTGGTCCGCAAAAAGGGGCGACACCGGAGATGGTGCGCCAGCTAGACGACAGTCTGCATCATTATGCGGATGTGATTATGCGTGATCTGAACAAGGATGTGCGGGAGCTGCCGGGAGCGGGTGCGGCAGGCGGATTGGGTGCGGGACTGATGACGTTTACGCAGGCGACCTTGCAGCGCGGTATTGATATTGTGATCCAATACACCGGATTACGGGAGCAGCTGGAAGGGGCAGATCTGGTATTTACCGGCGAAGGCGGCATCGACTTCCAGACCAAATTTGGTAAAACGCCGCATGGTGTGGCACAGGCAGCCAAAGCCGCAGGCAAGCCGGTCATCGCTATTGCTGGGTATGTGGGCGAAGGTATCGACACGTTATATGAGGAAGGCATCGATGCTATATTCGGCATTGTGCCGGGTGCAGGCGAATTGGAACAGCTGTTAGAGCAAGGACCTGCCAATGTAGAGCGTACGATGGAAAATATCGGTCGTACGCTGAAGTTGTCGCTAGGATAAAGTCAATCTCACCATCATGGGGCAAAATACATCGCCAGCAATCCATGCGTCAATTCGATCAATTCCAGCCATTGCCGTGGATCGCGTCCGGTGATGGCTTGGATGCGTTTCAGCCGATATTGCAGCGTATTGCGGTGAATATTGAGAACCAGCGCTGTATCGTGAATACTGCCATTATGGAAAATAAAGCTGCGTAGCGTTTGCAGTAGATCGGCATGTTCTTCCAGCTTCACAACGGGGTTATGCGATGTCGTTACCGATTGTCCAAACTGAATGATGAATTGCAGCTGGTCATATGTGGCAAACGAAGTGTCCGGTTGCAGCGCCAGCAACACATTCATCGTATCGTGTGCCTGCGCATAGCTGTGCGCAATGAGAAATTCAGAGCGTCCGATGGTGAGTTGCGCCTGTGGTTGACGATGGCGCAACGTATCTAGCAAGGACGGCAATTCTGCTTCATGTTGTACGAAGATTAGCTGCATATCGTCCTGCTCGCTAGTTTGTTGAAAAGAAGGGAATTGCAGTAATAGCCGAGCGGTATGTTCATCTAAGCGCAAGCGGCGGACAAGCAGAACCGTTGTGCGCAGCAACAGATCCAGCCCGTATTCTGTCGCTTCCCGTCTCATACGCGGCGGATAGGCAGAGCCCGTGTAACGTAGCAGCTTTTCCAGAAATGCCTTTTTCCGATTCGCTTCATGTGCTAGACTTTCCAGTCGACTGCGCTGCTCGATCAACAGCGTAACCGTCGTACGCACCAGATTGCAGAACGGACGCACTTCGTCAGGGTCGCCGCTAATGCCAATAACACCAATGCGCTGACCGTTGATCACGATCGGCTCATTGGTGCCCTTTTTCTCCAGACGACCGTCCTGCCACACTTCGACCATCGTCCCGGTTTGTAGCGCGGCAACTGCTCCCTGATGAACCGTACCGATTCGCCGGGCATTGCCGCTGCCGATAATAATGCCTTGCTCGTTCATAATGTTTATATTGTACGGGATATCCTGCATCATTTTGTCGACGATATCCTGTGCTTGTCGATCTGAGAGCTTGTACATGTTCCGCCTCCTGGTCTATATACCGGGTTGTGCATCTGAACAAAGTATAGGTTCTCTTTTTACATAAAGTCAAAGACATACCGCACAACATGGAAAAAAACAGGTGCAGTATACGTAAGGCTGTCGACACGGCTGAGGTAGCTTTCCTTGAGCGCTTCCGCTTTGCCACTATCACCGATCAACAGATCGCGCTTGAGCACCGAAATGGTCAAACTACCGAAAAAGCCCGCCAGACTAATCAGCGCCCCGATGATCAACGTAAACCCTGTTCCAAATGGCGTCAGATACGGATGAGCGATATACGCTGCTGCAATCGTCGCGACAAAGGCACACGCAAAGCCCTCCCATGTCAGATATGGATTGGAAGTTGGTACGATTTTGCGTTTGCCGATATACATCGACGCTACATAATGCACCACATCGTTGAGCTGGGTAAGCAGCACGAGGAACAGCACCAGTCCACCACCATATTGCGGCGTGGCAAATGGGAAATATGCCATATGACTGAGACCGAATACCATCAGCATCAAGCCCCATTGGGTGGAGCTGACACTACGCAGGAAACCGCCAGTGCCTTTGTTAATTAGGCGCGGTAACGGTAACAGCAGGAACACATAGATCGGGATGAATACGATAAACATGCCGTACCAGCCGATATAGATCCAGTAAAATTGCAATGGAATCGCCAAATACGACCACAGAAATAACCGTCGATCCGCCTTGCGCGTGCGAATCATGGAGTAGTATTCCTTGAGTGCGAAGAACGTCAGCACCATCAGCGATAGCAGGGATACGATCTGGTTGAACAGCGTCGCCAGACAAAAGATAAAGAACATGCCCCACCATGTTTTGATGCGTGTGCCGATGAGACGGTAATCGCGCTCCGGCTGGATTTTGCCAATGATTATGTATACGAGCTGGACAATCAGTAAAGCTGCAAATACGAGAATGAGCGTAAGCAAAGATGCGCTCATATGCCATCACCGCCTATAGAGAAATAAGATTGCTCTGTCGTATCAAATATGTCGCAGCAGACAGAGGTTCCTATGTTATTATGAAGGAATAATGCCAACTTGATAAGAGGGGAATTGCAGCATGGACGAGGAACAATCCGTTTATATTTTGCTGACGAATACAGGGACGCTATTCACACGTATGATTGGGTTGTATACGAAGGCGCCTTACAACCATGCGTCGATCTCATTTGACCGTGAATTGAACGAGCTGTACAGCTTCGGACGCAAGCAGCCGAACAATCCGCTGAACGGCGGTTTTGTCAAAGAAAATATCCAGACTGGTACATACAACAAGTATCCGAATACCACGTGTGTGATCTACGAACTCAAGGTCACACCGCGTGAAGTGGACAAGATGAAGCGAGTGCTGCATATTTTTATCCGTAGCAGTCAGAAGTACGGTTACAATCTGCTCGGTATTATTGGAGTGGCGATTCAGGAGCCGGTGGAGTTTAGCAATTCTTATTTCTGCTCACAATTTGTGGCGGAGATTCTGCATCGTTCTGGCATTAAGCTGTGGAGTAAGCTGCCCGCGCTAGTCACACCAGAGGATTTGCGAAGCAGTGAGCGACTGCGTTTGGTATATGAAGGCAAGTTGAGCGAGTATGAACCAGAGGCGATGTGAGCCTGCATGGTTTGGAATGAATAGGCATGATCTGCACCATTCGAAAGAGGATATTATAAAGGAACACATGATATTGTTCTGCGATGAAAACGTAAAAATAGAACCTCACAATGAAAAGTTCAACTCCATTATGGAATTGAACTTTTCATTGCGGCATTCCTTTTGTGACGCTCCATTGTTTGGAATGAAATGAGCAGAGCAACTAGTGTAATATAGTATAATTTTATTTGCGTCTATACGTTATTAACAGAATAAATGATTATTTTGCTGACGACCAATCATACACCTGCTGCGCCATAACGTTCAGCGTCTGCAAAGCTTGCAAATACGGAGCAGGACCATAACTGATACGCGATACTCCGCACTGTGCCAAGGCATTCAGATCGACTTCGTGATTGACCATCACGTTGATGGGCAGTGGCGATTGCTTGCATAATGCTTCAATCAAGGACAGATCGCTTAGACCCGGTACAAACAATCCATTCGCTCCGGCTTCTGCATAGGCATGTGCGCGTTCCAGTGCCTGATCAACATGTTGAATAGAGTGCGAATCGGTCGGATGCTGGAAAAAGAGATCGGTTCGCTCGTTGATAAACAGCTGTCCATCATACAGATTGCCAGCATATCGTGCTGCCCGCAACCGTTCACTCTGCTCTGTGATAGAATACATTCCCTGACGATCCGGCAAACGGTCTTCCAGATTGATACCGACTGCTCCATACGATATGACTTGCAGGACGTGCCGCGCGATGATCTCAGGATCAGCGCCGTATCCGCTCTCAATATCAATCGTGACTGGTGTGCGCGTAACCCGGCAAATGCGCTGTACATTAGCCAGCATCAGTTCCCATGCTAACTGCTCGCTATCTTCATAACCGTGCGCGTGAGCGACTGCCCAGCTTCCGGTAGCAATTGCTGTAGCTCCAGCCTGCTCTACAGTGATGGCACTACCTGCATCCCAGACGTTCATCAGAATTAAGGGCTGCCCGGGAATGTGGAGCTTGTGAAATTGTTCCGTTTGTACGGCGAATGTGTTCATATGATGATTCCTCTCTTTTCATGTGGAAGTATAGGTGTATTATATCGTCCATTTACACAGATCATCGCCGAAAATCAGGCATTCATTTTCTGAATATGAATCAAATATACATAGGAACATAAACACACATAGGAGTATGAAACCAAGAGGAAGATTATGTGTTTAAATTACAATAATTAGAAAATAGTAGTTTCGCTATGGTGAGGAAGGTTAATAGTAGCCTATTAGAACATAACTCACCTTAGAGGAGCGAATAGATGATGATGAAGAAAATTCAAGTGATCGTGCTAGCTTCTATGCTAGTGTCCGCAGGTGCGGCTGTACCTGCCTTTGCAACGACAGGCGGTACAGGTGGGACGAGCGGCGGAACAGGCGCGGGGACTACAGGTACGGGAACTGATGGCGGAACTGGTACGAGCGGAGCGACAGGCACAGGAACAACCGGAACGACAGGAACGGATGGTACAACAGGCGGCACAACGAGTACGGATGGAACGGGTACAACCGATGGGAATATGGGTGGCACAACCGATTCTACTGGAAATACGACCGATCCTGCGGGAACCACAACACCGGGAACGGGCACCACGACCGATCCATCCGGTACAACAAACGGAACAGGTACAACGACCGATCCAGCAACAGGTACTGGAACAACCGATTCGACCGGCACGATGGGGACGGATAACGGAACCGGTGGTACAGGAACGACAGATACAAATGGAACGACCGGCACGACTGGAACAAGTGGTGGTACGATGAACATGAATGATATGGACGACATGGACGACATGGACAACGGCAGCAGCGGCAAATGGGGCTGGTTTGGTTTGCTCGGTCTTGCCGGACTGTGGGGATTGATCCCAAAACGTGAGCGTCCGAACAGACGATAGGTTGATTAAGCTACGAACAATGGAAGTGTAATAGTATGCGAATCATACAAACAGACCCGCTAAGCAAAGAGAAGTTTCTCATTTTGCTTAGCGGGTCTGTTTGATACATGGATCAGCATGGATATACGAAAAACAAGCTAGTATTCATACCTTCAACGCATCATGCCGACTCTCATGATTAAGCAGCCAATCTTTGCGTGTCAGTCCGCCCGCATAGCCGCCAAGTTCGCCGCTGGAAGTGATCACGCGGTGACAAGGGATGATGATCGCCAGCTGGTTGGAGCCGTTAGCACGGGCGACAGCGCGCGAAGCCGTAGGACGACCAAGCTGTAGAGCGATACCCTGATAAGAACGGGTTTCGCCCACTGGAATCTGCATCAACTCTTGCCAGACACTTTGCTGAAACGGTGATCCGATCATGCGAATCGGAGTGGAGAAGTGTAGCGATGTTCCAGCAAAATACTGTTCTAACTCCTGCTCGATCAATTCGATGACATCGTTCATGCCCGGAATAATCGCTGACCCTGTGCGCAAACGCAATCGCTCTACTTCGCGCTCCAATCCACGCCGATCGACGAACTCCAGCAGAACTAGCGCCTGCTCGTCAGCGATAGCGATCATGGGACCAAGCGGCGTATCCAGCCATGCTGCCTTGAGGATCTGCTGCTCATTCAATTTGGTCGGAGCATCCCCCATAATGCGGGCAAACGCATCGCGAAATCCACTGCCGGATTCATATCCGGTATACAGCTGACTGTCGATCACGCTCTGACCGGAACGAATTTGCTTGAGTGCCAGACCCATTCGACGGGCACGGGCATATTCGACAAACGTCATACCGAACCGCTTTTTAAACTGACGGCGCGCCGTCGATTCGTCGATGGACAGTGCGCGAAAATCCTGCGTATTCCAGCGTTTCTCTGGGTTATTCTCCACCGCTTCCACCAGTGTACGGATCACGTCCGATACATGATTGGGATGCGATAGCGGACGGCAGCGCTGACAAGGTCGAAAGGATGCCAGTAGCGCCTGCTGCGCATGTTCAAAAAACTCACAATTTTCAAACTTCGGCTTGCGCGCCGGACAGGTTGGACGACAGAAAATGCCAGTCGTTTTGACACCGACGTAGAATAATCCTTCATATTCAGTATTTTTGGAGATCAGCGCCTGATAGTATTCTTGCTTGCGATCCAATGTAATCATATCCACACGTCCTTTTTCGTAAATGCTTGAGTGTATATGTAGTATATCGTCTGTCTAAAATGGTCATCGCCGAAAATCAGGCATTTATTTTTTTGTTGTATATGTTGTTTTTGTTGGAATTTATTATAATACAATATATACTAAATGCAAAGGTGGTGTTGTAATCATGAAGCAGGAAGAACATATTTTGTGGGACACAGTAGAACTATTATGTGAACAGCAGCAGTATGAGAAGGCGGGCGTAATATTGAAGAGTATCGTCCAACGTATCTTTACTTTATTTCGTTTACCGGCAGATACACTGGATGGTGTTTCGTTTGAAGTCTCATCTACTACTGTATTGGTCAGTTTGCACAAACAGGAACGGACAATACGCCAACAGGTTATGGCACAAGATATTGAACGGGCTGCTACGACTTTGCAAGCGTATCTTGGCATACTTGAACAACTCATATCTCCAACTCAGCGTTCGGGCTGGATCCAGCAGATCATGTCTCGGCTAGTTGTAGCTCATTATTATCAAGCTTCTGTTGTTTCCGGTAACTGGGCAAATTCGGAGAAAGTACATGAACAGCGCGTCTCTTATGCGAGCAGTGTATATACATCCAAAGAAGCGGCAACATTGATCGGTGTTAGTGACCAGACTATTCGCCGCTGGTGCGAAGCGGGCAAATATCCAGATGCTTATCAGACGGAAGGTGGACACTGGCGTATTCCGCATTCTTATTTTAAATTAAATCCGGCACAGGCTCAGCATCGAAAGGATTTTGCGCTTAAACTTGATGTGTACAATGCCCGGCAGGGAGTAACAGATGAAAGCGAATTCCTCTAAACACGTTGTTGCATTGCTAGATACAACTGTATTGTGCGGTGCCATTCGTAATGACGGTATTAATCGACGGTTGCTTCTATTGGCAGCAGATTATTGTTCATTTAAACCAGTACTCTCCAGAGTATGCTTGATGGAATTTTATCAAAAGGCACTATATGACGGAATAGCTGGAGTCGTATATCCACTTCATATAGTAGAACAGTTTCTTGATTACTTCATTTATCCGATTCTGGAGGATTTGCCTGCCGTTAATAGCCAAGTGGGCAGACATCATTGGGAGATCGTGAAACGGCAGCATACGGATGTAGGGCAAGCGCTGGCAGAATTGAGTGGTTTTACAACCGAACAGGCAGTAGCATTAGCTAAACAAATGGGGGTTGGCAATTCACTTTCTCTTTACGATCCTCAAGATGTACATGTATGGGTGACAGCACTTCGTCAACAGTGCCATTATATTGTGACAAGCAATACCCAACGGTTTCCACAGCAAATTGGTACAATCATCCGAATACGCCCGGGTGAATTTTACAACTATTTACTATAATAGTTAAATCTATAGTAAATAGATGTACAAATAGAAAATACTAAGCATATTGTTGGATTTGTTGCTTTTTTTATTTAAAATAGATAGATTTAGTCCCTCAGCTTCTCCAAAATCTCCTCCATCTTTTTCAATTTACGATAAATGGCGGAGCGGTCGATGCCAAGCTGTCGGGCGGCTTCGGTGCTGTTGTTGCCGCAGGATTGCAGCATCTGGCGGATATAGCGTCCTTCGGTCAGAGCAGTATAGTCCTTCAGGCTGGCGATGCGGCTACGGTTAGCTTGAATAAAATGGTCAAGAGCAAACCAGTCGCTCACCCGTTCTACCGGCGGCGGCTGATGCAGTCCGGTTTGGTCGGTGATGATCAGTCGCTCGATATAATTGCGCAGCTCGCGCGCATTGCCATGCCACGGCTCGGTCAACATGCTCTGAAATTGCTCGGCGGGTAGTACATATTGTTTACCATATACATGATTAAAATGGGAAATAAAGCTGGAAATCAACCCGACCAGATCAAGCTTGCGACTGCGCAGTGGCGGGATATGGATCGGGATCACGCTGATCCGGTAATACAGATCTTCGCGAAATTGTCCCTGTTTGACCATATTCCACAGATCGCGATTGGTGGCGCAGATAATCCGGCAGTGCATACGTACCGATTCGGTGCTGCCAGTACGCCGAAATTCGCCTCGTTCCAGCACGTCTAACAGCTTCGCCTGCATATCCAGTGGCAATTCGGCAATCTCGTCAAAGAACAGTACGCCGCCATGCGCCACTTCAAACAATCCCTGCTTGTCCTCATTCACACCCGGCATCACGCCACGTACATAACCGAACAATTCATATTCAAACACAGCCGCCGGAATAGCGGCACAGTTAATCGGAATAAATGGACCGTTCCAAGTGCTGCTCTGGCGATGAATATATTTGGCGATGACGGACTTGCCTGTGCCGGATTCACCGAGAATAAGCACTTTACTGTCATACGAAGCGATCTGGTCGCACACCTGAATAATCTGCTTCATCGCCAGACTTTCGGCAACGACGCCGCTGGCGCGAGCAGCGGCAGATGTAGGCAGAGGCAGCTTATCGTTGCCCGCTTCTGCCTTGTCAGCCGTAGACACAGTAGCCATAACTGAAGTTAGCGACGGTTGTACACCGCGATAGCCACTGGAGCTGGTCACGACAAGCTGGACTTCGCCAGTATTGTCGATGATCGGGACGGCAGTTGATTTGACGCGAAAGCCTTGAATGGTATGGATATACTGGGATACCTTTTGACGGGAGTGGATGGCTTTCATCGTGACGGATTCACTGTAATAGCCGGATTTGACGAGATCCTGCACATTGTGACGCAGCAATTCCTCTAGCGGAATACCAAGCGTCAAGGCAGTGAATTCATTGGAAATGAGAATATTACCCTGTGCATCGGTCACAAACAGGGTAGAAGGGGATTGTCCGTCACTGCGGGACGAACGAGATGTATGGGGTGGTCTAGGCATGATGAGATCAACTCGCTTTATGATCGGTTTCGGACTGCTTTCTTTTATTATACAAAGCCTATTCGGGAAAAGTCAGTAGATTGCCGTACGATTTGGCGAAATGTTTAGCAGAATCGCGCGTATGCTGCATGATCCTATGCACAGCAAAGCCGGGTTATTCTTGAACGGCAGAATCCCCCGGCTTTGACAGCCACTACTGAAATCAAGCAAGATATTCGGTTTCCTTTGTAAAACAGATCGTACGGATTTCCATTGTGAGATGTTCCTATTGTTCGAGACTAGCAAGACTTACGAAATGTCGCTTAAATCTCGACCGTTTGTCCACCTGTGATACGGGTATTGCCCAGCTGTTGCAGCAATGCCTGCGCTTCGCTGAACATACTCGTGATCATTTGCTCTACGGTCGTAATCTCATTGCACATACCGCAAATCTGACCTGCCATTACGGAGCCACGATCAGTATCGCCTTCGAATACGGCTTTGCGTAATGAACCGAGGCTAATTTTCTCCAATTCTTCGCGGGAGGCATGTTCATTTTCCAATTTCAGAAAATCGGCGATCATCCCATTTTTGATACTGCGAACAGGACCGCCGATGCTACGTCCCGTTACAGTGGTGCTAGTATCATCGGCATCCAATACGGCTTGCTTGAAATTGTCATGTGTCGGGCATTCTACCGTAGTCAGAAAGCGCGTACCGACCTGTACACCTTGCGCACCGAGTGCAAAGGCTGCGGCAATCCCACGTCCATCCGCTACACCACCAGCCGCAACGACTGGAATAGACACGGCACTGGCAACCTGCGGTACAAGTGCCATCGTAGTCGTTTCACCGATATGACCGCCTGCTTCGGTGCCTTCTGCGACCAGCGCATCTACGCCGAGGAGTTCCATTTTTTTGGCGATTTTGACGGATGGGATCACAGCGATGACGGTGATGCCGTGTTCTTTGAACGTCGTCATATAAGGTGCTGGTGTACCGGCGCCAGTCGTAACGATATTGACTTGTTCTTCAATAATAACCTGAATCAATTCTGGAATATTCGGCATCATCAGCATCAGATTGACGGCAAATGGCTTGGTTGTATGATTGCGAACTTTGCGAATTTCTTCACGAAGTACATCAGCTGACATTCCACCGGAACCGATAATACCGAGACCGCCTGCATTGGATACGGCGCTTACGAGTGGTTCGCGTGCAATCTGTGCCATTGCACCTTGGAAAATCGGATATTGGATACCGAGCAATTGAGTGATTGTTGTAGACATGGGGATTCCCTCCAAAAGTTAAATTGTACATCTTGCAATATAGATAAAGGGTCATGAGGATCCTTACAAAGAAACAGCGATAGTGTTGCTGTGTACGTTATGCCGCTTTGACCGTATCTGGTGTACTTTGCTGTGGCTTGCTATCCAGCGCCCGATACAAAAAGGTAAGTCCGAAGCCGACTAGCGCAATCACTAGCGCGATGTAGAAGGCATTGGTGAACATGCCGCCATTGGCTGCTGCGACCGAGTTGGCGATCCGTGGACCGAAGAAGGCAGCACCAGAGTAGCCGATAAAAGTCACACCGTAATTGACGCCATAATATTTCATCCCGAATTTCTGACCGACGATAGAGGGGAAGACGCCCATCGTACCGCCGAAGCACAAACCAATACCGACAATCGCAACGGCAAAGCCGAGAGTGGACGAGGTGAGCGCCAGCGTCAGCATCATCACAGCGATGACGAGGTAGATCATCATCAGGCAGCGAATTTGACCAATCCGGTCGGATACTGCACCCCATACGACCCGTCCGAGACAGTTGCTAAGCGAGTACAAACTGACATACAGCGCTGCTACACCAGCGGATAAGCCGAACATCGTTTGCCCGATAACAGACGCGTTGGACGTAACCATCATGCCAGACAATGCGCCGATCAGAAACAGACAGGCAATCACGTAAAAGATCGGCTGACGCAGCATTTGCCGCCAGTTCATGGATGGCGTGCCTGCCCGCGCATTTCCGGCTGCCGGAGGAATATAACCTGCGGGTACGTAACCTGACGGGCAGTCTGTAGTTAGCAATCCACCGCTCAGTATGATGACGAGAAATACACTGCCTAGTATAATCATCGCTTGATGTACGCCAGAGCTAATAATTAGTGCACTGGCAATCGGTGCAATGAGAATAGTTCCGCCGCCGTACCCGGCAGTCACGATACCAGCTGCCAATCCGCGCTTGTCCGGGAACAGCTTGACTGTATTGCCGATTGTAGCGGAGTAGACGATCCCTTGACCCAGCCCGGCGATCACGCCATACGTAACATAGAGCATCCACGGCGCTGTCGCCATTCCCGATAAAATAAAGCCAAGCCCGAACATCGCGCCACCGAGGAAGATCGCCGTTCGCGCTCCGCCACGGTCAACCAGCTTGCCGCCCAGAATCATCGGAATCGGCGAGATGGCACCATTGATTGTAAAAGCCAGCATAATCTGCGGCATCGACGCATCCAACACCTTACTCAGTGGCATCGCGAAGATGCTAAACGCATAGATGGAGCCGACGCAAATATTAATCAGTACAGCGGCAATCAGGATCCGCCAGCGATTCAGTTGAATAGTTTCCATCGATAAAGTCCTTTCTGCACGAAGGATCGTGATCCAACCTCGCAACGGTGATCATTTGGAGTACCGTATGTTCCTTGTTGGATGATCCTGTATTTGCAATACAATATTATGAATGGAGCGGATTTTAGAGGGCACTGCCAACCGGTTCAGCGGCTGTTGTCGGTGTGCCGTTCTGCTCGATAATTCCGCGCAATTTGCCCCAGTGTTCGCGGAAGATGCCGTCGTCCATCACTTTCAGATCTGGTGAAATGACAGGTACGAATTCCATCTGATCCAGAACTTGCGTTTGCAGATCGATGCCGGGTGCAATCTCGATCAGGGTCATATGACCATTTTGCAATTCGAACACCGCACGTTCGGTTACATACACGACAGGCTGATTCACTTTGGCAGCATACGAACCGCTGAATGTAATCTGCTGCACCTGTTTAAGGAACTTTTTCGCTTTGCCTTCTTGGAGAATGCGCAATTGTCCGTCTTCTACGGCGATTTGCAAGCCGCCAGCAGTGAACGTTCCGGCGAAGACTAGCTTTTTGGCAGATTGGGAAATGTTGATAAAGCCGCCGCAACCGGCAACACGTGTACCAAATTTACTAACGTTCACGTTGCCATGCTCATCCGTCTGTGCCAGCCCTAATACCGACAAGTCAATCCCGCCGCCATCGTAAAAGTCGAACTGAGCATCGTGATTGACGATCGCTTCAGAGTTGTACGCATGTCCGAAGTCCTTGATGCCTGCCGGTACGCCGCCGATCGAACCGGCTTCGGTCGTCAGAATCAGCTGGTCACTCGCCTGTTCCTCAGCGGCTACCGTAGCGACGCACACCGGAATGCCGACGCCCAGATTGAGGACGGTATTCGGTACAAGCTCGGCAGCGGAGCGGCGGGAGATAATTTTGCGTTCATCCAGCGGGATGTGCTCCATAGATTCCATCGGTACTTTGATATGCCCGGCAAATGCAGGATTGTACTGCGTATTCTCGGTTTGGAAATGGTTCTGTGGTTGCGAGATTACGAGATGATCGATCAGAATGCCGGGTACTTTGATATCTTTTGGATGCAGCGTGCCGTTTTTGGCAACTGCTTCGACCTGTGCGATCACGATGCCGCCAGAGTTGCGCACCGCCTGCGCAATCGGCAGCACTTCCATATGCAGCCCTTCTTTTTCAAGAGTGAGATTGCCGTTCTCGTCGGCTACCGTACCGCGGATCAGAGCAACTTGAATCGGGAACGTTTTGTAAAAGAGCCATTCTTCGCCTTCCAGTTCGATGACTTTGACGAGTTCTTCCGTAGTGCGTGGCGACATTTTGCCACCTTCGACACGGGGATCGACGAACGTTTCCATGCCGACCTTAGTAATGACGCCGGGACGCTTGGCGGCGATCTCGCGGAACAGCTGGGTAATGACGCCTTGCGGCAGATTGTACGCTTCGCATTTATTGTCTTCGATCAGCTTTGCCATCGCAGGGGAGGCAATCGCGATGCCGCCGATCCAGCGTTTGACCAGACCTTCGTGTCCGAAATGGCTCATGCCTTTGTCCCGACGATCGCCAACCGCACTGGCATGGATCACAGTCAGATTACGCGGATGACCGGATTGTAGAAATCGTTCTTCGATGGAAATACCCATCTCTTCCGCCCAGCAGGATAATCCGAACCCGCTCGCGGCGACAGTCGCTCCATCAGGAATCAGGGCAGCAGCTTCAACAGCAGAAATAACTTTGGACATGATCATTCACTCCTTGGATAAAATAAGAAATACGATACGGCAAGCATATGGTGTACATACAGAATCCGATGCCTCAATAAAAGAGGTGAGTAGATTGGACGACATCATTAGAAGAACAATGGAACAACAATAGAACTATTCAAAATCCAGTAAAGTTCATAAGATATTTTGTGAAAATATTCACTTATAGAGAGATGTGAATGCCTTCTGTTGGAATGCATCAGAAATATTTGTGAATATTTTCACTTGAATCATAATACCAGATAGATCAGTCGTCAACAGGGTGGGGAAGCATACCAAATGCAGTACAAACATGTTGCAAAATTGCGAATAGATAGTAGAAATGGCGAGAAATTTGAAGAGGAAATGCCCCTATGTACATACGTTCGGCAGGAACATATAGCGTACAAGCATACAAATGGTAGTACTAGATCAGAAGATGAACATGTAGCGGTACGTCTTACTACCAAAATATTGAACATCAAACCTACTGCATATGTCATGATTGTCATTATGTATAGAACTAACTGGCAAAATCGCAATGTGATAACGATCCAGCATACAAACCAAGTGATTCCAACAGCAATAGTCGCAAAAATACGACACCTAAAGTAAATATCCGGCGTATCGTCCACCATATAGCCATCGGATGAGCGAAAGGCAGCTCAAATTCCCAAGCTTGAACATCCATTCAACCCAAATAGCCTGATCATCCACGCAAAGATTCCGAAAAAAATTTTGCATGTCCGATCAGGCTATGTATTTGGTATTTTTGCTACATTAGAATATGGACAGTCTGGAAAATGCTACAATATCCATTCCTTATACCTGAACTCAGTGTACGGCTACGATTACACTGTCTCTGGCACAATGACGTCCACATGCGCTGGCAAAATGTGCATATGAATTGGCAGTGTCGGACCTTCTTCACCATCGACATTCGTACGTACCGGCTCTGTCGAGCTGACGGTAATCTGACGCGCGGTAAAATAAGTCACGTCCTGATGATCCTTCAAATTGCCGAGCAGCAAGGAAGTGCCTACCGCCAGCGTATTGAACAGATTCAGGTTATGAATAATAAAACCATGCAGCAAGCCGTCATCGACCTCTGCATCTGGAGCAATCTTCTCAAAGCCGCCAACCGAATTGGTCAGCGTAGCGATGAACAGTGGCGATTCGCCTGACCACGTCTGTCCGTCATACTCGATGACTAGCGGTGAAGCAGAACCTCCAACCAGCTCACGGAACCCTTCGCGGAAATAAGCCAGTGCGCCGAGCTTGGACTTATCTTCCGAGCTAACGGATGATAGCGATTCCGCCATGGAACCGGCAGCTACGACATTCGCGAACAGCTGATCATTCAGTCGTGCCATATCGACCTTGCGTGTATTGGATGACAGCAAGGTGCGAATCGCCTCATCTGTCTGAAGCGGAATATTCAATGCGCGCGCAAAGTCATTTACTGTTCCGAGTGGAATCACACCCAGCTGTGGACGATGCTGTTGATCCAGCAGCCCGTTAATTGTCTCATGCAGCGTACCGTCGCCGCCAATCGACACCACCAGATCAAAGCAGTCTGCGCATGCGGAAGCACAATATTTGGTCGCATCCAGCTCTTTGGCAGTTTCGTTGATCACGACATCATATCCAGCTTCGTCGCGCAGCAATTGTTCGACTTTTTCTACATATTCTTGTGCCTGCTCCTTACCGGAGGACGGATTGATAATAACCATAGCTCGCTTCACGGGCAATGTTCCTTTCTATTGTGAAATGGATATTGGAGTATACATAAGATGATATACAAGACGTTATATGGAATGCGAAGGCGATCAAAACCTCAGCGTATCGCATGTGTCAAAAGGGAAATAGGATGATCTGCTACATCACTGCATGTATTATATACCCCAAAATAAAGACTCTGCTGTCGATTCCAGCAGAGCCTTTTTGTAAAAATATTACGAACGATCAGAATAGTGCTTGCTATGCTATCGACTTACGATTGCGCCTGCAAATATACCGAGAACGTAGTGGATTGACCGACAGTGCTAGTAACTTCGATTCGTCCCTTGTGCTGCTCGACGATCGATTTGGCGATAGCAAGCCCCAATCCATGACCGCCCAACTGCCGCGCACGCGACGTATCGGTACGATAAAAGCGATCAAAGATGCGGGGCAGATGCTCGGCAGCGATGCCATCGCCCGTATTTGTTACCGCTAGCGCGATCTGGCTACCCTGACGTTGCAGCGTCAGGTGGATGCTGCCGTTTTTGTTACAATATTTGATCGCGTTATCGAGCAGAATCATAGTCACCTGATGCATCTGTTGACTACTGCCCTCGACCATCAGACCGGGCGTAATCTCGTAATCCAGCGTCAGATTTTTCTCGAAAATGACAGCTTCCATCGTCAGAATAATATTTTCCACCGTATCGCTCAGATCGAAGGGAGTGTATACCATCGGAGTGCGCGTATTTTCCATCTCAGTCAAATACAGCAGATCGCCGGTAAGCCGCGCCATGCGCTCCGTTTCGCCTTTGATATAATGCAGCCATTTGGACTGGTCACGAATCGTATCGTCAGGATTGGCAAGTAGTACATCCGTATTGGTGTTAATGACCGCCAGCGGTGTCTTCAGCTCATGGGAAGCGTCGGCGATAAATTGCTTCTGCTTCTCAAATGCTTCACGCACTGGCTGAATCGAACGATTCGCGAAGTAACGACTAGTGAAAAAGAGTAGAACCAGCATAACGACACCAACCGCGGCAAAAGTATACACCAGATTGGTCAGAATTTCCTGCCGGGCGGTAATATCGAGAAACGTATACAGAAATCCGTCATTCAGCGGTTGCCGGATAAATGTCCATGTGCTGCCGTCCAGCGTAAACTGTCCGCGCTGCCCAGCATGATCCAGCGCTTCCTGCAATGCGCTCGTATAGACACTACTGTCGATATCGACCTGTGATTTCTGGTTGATCACGCTGCCCTTGCTATCCGTCTCAATCATAAATGCAACCGCACGTTCTGGCGTACCGTTCATCATATTCCCGCTAGATGTAGTAACGGCACTTTGACTGGCAGTGACGGCTGTCGTTGTCGTATCGTCCGAAGCTGCTGCATTTGCTGTAGTACTGGATGTATCAGCGGTAGTAGATAGTACAGCGGCGCTCGTACTTTGGGCTTCGGTACCTGTCGTCAGGCTAGCCGTGGTGGTTGATGTACCGCTGTCTGTACTGGATGTATCATCGCTCGACGTTGAGGTAGAATTGGAATTGCCGCCATTGTTTTGCGAGCCGGGCGGACCTTGACCGTTGCCAGGATGCATGTACGTTTCGGAAATGCGGTTGATTTCCTGCTGCACATCATTTTGTACATTTCGATACGTGATCGTATAAATGGAAACGAATGCGACGATCATCAGAATCGAGATCGTCGCCAGATTCAGAATCAAAAAACGATTGCGCAGTTGTTTGAACATTACTCGCTCACCTCAAGTACATAGCCCACATTGCGGATCGTGCTGATCTTGGTAGTAGAATGCAGGAAATTCAGCTTTTTGCGCAGGAACGATACATACACTTCCACATTGTTATGCTCCGCCTCAGAATCAAAGCCCCATAGCTTCTCAATAATCTGCTCTTTGGATGTGATCGATTGCTTGCGCACGATGAGCAGCTCTAACAATTCCGTTTCTTTCAAATTCAGCTTCATTTCTTTACCGCCTACCGTCAGCTTGAGATTGGCAGCATGCAGCTCCAGATCGCCATAGCGCTGCGAATCGTCTGGTGGCACTTCGCCTTTGCGACGCAGAGCGGCGCGAATACGCGCCATCAGTTCTTCGGATGAGAACGGTTTGGCGATATAATCATCAGCGCCATAATCTAGCCCGGTCACTTTATCGGAAATCTCGCCTTTGGCGGTTAGCAGAATGACCGGTGTAGAATCGCCTTGATTGCGCAGCGTTTTGAGTACGCTCATGCCATCCATTTCTGGCATCATAATATCGAGCAGCAGCAGATCATAAATGCCGCTCTGCGCATAGTCTAGCCCGGTACGCCCGTCATGCACGGCGTCTACGGAATAGTTATGCTTTTTCAAAATCTGCATCAATGCTTCCGCCAGATGCAGCTCATCTTCTACGATCAGTATTCTCATTGGAGATTCTCCTTCATCTATGAATATTCCGGCGCTGTATCGCCGGGTACAGGTGGATTGTTGTGTTTAGTATAGCGTCGTAAGCTTTAGCGAACCTTAATAGAACGGGGAAGCCTGCTCATTTCCAATACGGACGACGCTGTTCTGATCGATTGGATGTGGATCAGATTATTACCAGAGTATCACAGGTTGTAGCTTGTTGGTGAATCAAATACTACTTGTTGGTACAAGGGAATATCCGAACATATATCCGCAAACGGATGGTCCAAATTAGTGCGGATAGCACTTTCTGGAAATTAACACTTTCTTTTATGAGTCAAAAGAACTAATATAGTAAATAAGTAGTGGTCTGATTATTGCAAATTCAGAGCAAGTCTGTTCCCCAGCAACACATACGTTAGGCAAAACGATGGCAATTCCATAACCTGATGTGCTTCAAAAAGCAGGTTCATCGGTATCGCATACAACACTTTCATCTAGTAACAATGTATTTACGCATGATTATATACGGGGGACGGAACACGACATGCGCAGAGAGGAGAATATACAATGACGAACATTCAAGTTTTGATTGCTGACGATAACCGGGAATTTACGTACATGTTGTCGGACTACATCTCCCAGCAGGAGGATATGCAGATGGCAGGTGTGGCTGCACACGGAGAGGAAGTATTACGTATGCTGCATATGATGCCTCAACTGCCGGACGTGCTAATTCTGGATATTATTATGCCGCATCTGGACGGACTTGGTGTGCTGGAGCGATTGCAGGATTGGAAAGGCAAACCACTGCCGAAGATCATCATGCTGACTGCGTTTGGGCAGGAGAATATTACCCAGCACGCTGTAGAGCTAGGGGCTTCTTATTATATTGTGAAGCCGTTTGATCTGGATATGCTGATGAACCGTATTCGCCAGCTGATTCAGGGAGCTGGCAAAGAAGTCGCAGCGCCTGCCCCATCATCCCGACCAGCAACGCCAGCGATCCGTTCATCGATGTCTACCGCCGTGTCGCCCGGTAACGTACGTAATCTGGAGATTGATATCACTGTGATTATGAATGAAATCGGTGTCCCACCGCATATTAAAGGCTATAAATTTCTGCGCGAAGCGATCGCACTCATTCACCAGAATCCCGGTATTCTCGGCTCGATGACGAAGATCCTATACCCACAAATCGCCGAAACATACGACACCACCCCACCACGAGTCGAACGCGCCATCCGCCACGCCATCGAAGTTGCATGGGCACGCGGCAACATGGACAGCATCAACAACCTATTCGGCTACGAAGTCCATGCTACCCGCAACAAACCGACGAACAGTGAATTCATCGCGCTGATTGCGGAACGATTGCGCTGGGATCACAGCATGTCGAACACTTGATGCACTACCGCATGTCACAGTCCAAATGACAATCCACAATTCACATAACCATCCATCCGACACTACTCCCAACTCAATAGAGGAGTAGTGTTTTTTATGCTGTAACAACAGCAGAATCATACCTAGACCGATACACAATGCGATACATAGTAAATCATGAACAAATGAAGACGTACCTATATTACAAAAAAGACTGCCCAATGGACAGTCTCGCAATATATCAATATTAACTACGTTGTTTAGAAATGACTTCGCGCATAAACGATCGAATTTCGTTCATTTCATCATCGGATGGCGGAACAGCATAAACATCAGAGTGAGAAGATCGAAGTCCCAGCGTTGATTTGAGCGTAGTTGAAGCGTTCAGCATACTTTTATTGTTTGTTTTTACATGAACTGTTTTTGTAACGCCATCGGTTATGATCCGAATATCTTTTGCCATATGATCATCTCCTTTAATAATAGTATAATTCTATCAGTCTATTTGCGGCAATAGAATCTATGTACATTCTTGTTGTACCACCCATCTGATGGGCACCAATGCGATCTACATAATAGCTAATTTTTTCAGACTTAGACACTAAAGATACATACCCTTCAAACCCTGATTCAATACTTTGGCGACAAACTTCACCAATCAAAACATCCGCCACATTAACATATATTCGGTTAGGATTACCGTATCTATTTGAAGGGGCACTTTCTAAAAGAGAAATAAATGCAAATCCTTCGTCTAAATGATAAGAAACAGCGCCCTCTATCATACGATTTCCTGGCACAATCAACTTATATGCTTGGGACAGTGAACGTTTATTACAATAATTGCTCCAATCAAAAGCCGGCTCCCAGCCTAATTTACGTAGAGAGATAGCTTCATTTAACGCCATTTTTTTAAATACAGCAATAGTAAGTATACACACCCTGACGATCTTTTAAATGCCAATCAGGCATACAGCTTTTCTCCCCTCTAACTATTATACCAAATTACTAAGAAACCCCCCTGAATTTTAGAAGAAATTTCAGTATTTATTATATATATGATGATCTTATAATTCTATGTTGTTTATATATTTCGAATACTTTAGTACCTATCATTCCTCCCCCACCAAAACGTAAATCTTTTTAAAACGAAACCTGAAATTCCTACCCCCAATTTCAGCTTCACCACGCATATCTTCATAAAAAAACAAGTTTTTCTCATCAACCATCTACTACATCCTACTGCATCATTTTCCCCGCTATTAATGAAAGAAAAATTTCACCCATCCCACCTCTACAATCAAAATGCAGATATTTGTAAATTTATTATCGCAATGTAAAACATTTAAGATTCACTAAAGGTTCCCACCGTAAGATACAAACATAAGCAACAGACACACAGTCAAAACAAACGACACACAGTCAAAACAAACGACAAACGGTTCAAAACATAGAGCACGTCGCATCACACATACGAGAGGAAATGATGAACATGGCTATTGAAGTGTTTAACCGCTACGAAAGCAAATACCTGATGAACACTGCCAAATTTAACGAGTTGTACGCCGACCTGCTGGAATACATGGAACTGGATGCTTACAACAAGCAGCACGACTTTTACAGCATCAGCAACATCTACTACGACACACCGAGTAACACACTGATCCGCGAAAGCTTATCCAAACCGAAGTACAAAGAAAAGCTTCGCCTTCGTGCTTACGGTGTACCGGATGTCAACGCCAAAGTATACCTGGAGATCAAAAAGAAATTCACCGGGCTGGTCAACAAACGGCGCACGGCGCTGCGGCTGGATGAAGCATACGAATTTGTACGCACCGGTGTTGCTCCTGAACTTCAAGATTACATGAACAAGCAGGTCGTGAACGAAATCAGCTACTTCCTACGACTGTACGATCTGGCGCCAAGGTTGTATCTCTCTTACGACCGCAAAGCATTGTTCAGCAAAGAAAGCCGCGATCTACGGATCACCTTCGACACCAACATCCGCTGCCGACGCTACGATCTGAAGCTGGAGCAGGGCGATTACGGTGAACAGCTGATGGAACCGGATCAATGGCTGATGGAAGTCAAAGCGGAAAACACCGTTCCTCTCTGGTTATCCAAACTACTCGGTAAGCACGGGCTATACCGCACCGGCTTTTCCAAATACGGCAATGAATACAAGAAAATGATCAAAAATCGCAACCAACCGACACCAATCTTGCCAACTCTTCAACCGCAGCTGGTTCCGGTCAACGAACCAGTCATCACTATCCCTACCGAAAAGGAGACGATCCTCTATGCTTGACAGTTTGTTTAACAGCACATTAAGCACCAGCACGACCGACCTCACACTGAGCGGCGCGCTGATCACGATTCTCATCTCAATCATCCTCGGCGGTATTATCAGCCTGACGTATATGAAAACGAACAAAGCCGGTTTCTCCCAAAGCTTCACCTTAACGATGGTACTGCTTCCCGTCATCGTCGCCATCATCATCCTGCTGATCGGCAGCAACATCGCTAGAGCATTCAGTCTCGCCGGTGCCTTCTCGATCATCCGTTTCCGTAGTGCACCCGGCGATCCCAAAGACATCGCATACGTCCTGTTCACAATGGCAGCCGGTCTTGCAGTCGGTACCGGATACTACGGTTACGCGGTACTGTTCACCCTGATCCTGTGCGTACTGATGCTTCTGCTGAACCGCTTCAACTTCGGTCTTAAGAAAACCGAGCAACGCATGCTGAAAGTGACCATCCCTGAAAACCTAGGCTACGAAGAAGCCTTTAACGAAGTATTTAACAAATTCGACGTTCAATATGACCTGAAAAAAATCAGAACGACCGAGTTAGGCAGTCTGTACGAACTTGTGTATCTCGTCACCATGAAGCCAACAACGAATCAAAAGGAATTTCTGGACGACATCCGCTGCCGCAACGGCAATCTGGATCTGTCCCTGACGATGAGCCCAACACCTGTCAACGAATATTAAGCATCTGAAAACTCCGGCAGTTGCATATCTCCAAGTGAGATCTACACTTCACCTGCCGGAGCATCATCACAACCTTGACCATGACGCCCCTGAGTAATGAGCGATTCACATAAAACGATCCCGAAAGGAAGATTTATCATGAGAAAAGTAACCAAACAACCGACTTCCCCGTCCACGAAGAACAAAAAGAGTATCGCCAAAAAAGCAACGTCCGTCTTTTCCGCATTGATCTTGTCCGCATCCATCTTGGCGGCATGCAGCACATCAACTGGTGCAACCAGTGCAACGACGAGCGCATTGACTGCATCGTCAGCAACCCAGATCAGTACATCGACTGTAACAACACCCGTAACGACGACAAGTGCCGATCTGGTGACATTCAAAGATTCCGATCATACGACTGACTGGAGCGAAGATAGCTCCACCATGATTACACTGAGCGGCAGCAGCGCTTCCGTAACTGGCGATGGCGCCGAAGTGTCCGATGGCACGGTAACAATCACAACAGCCGGTACGTATGTGATCAGCGGCGAACTGACAGACGGACAGATTATCGTCAACAGCACGGATGAAGGCGATGTGCATATCGTACTGAATGGTGTGAATATTACCGACAGCGACAGCGCACCGATCTACATCCAAGAAGCCGACAATGTAATCTTGACGCTGCAAGAAGGCACTGAAAATACACTGACGGACGGTTCCGACTATGTGTTCGCCGACAGCTCCACCGATGAGCCAAGTGCAGCGCTGTTCAGCAAAGCCGATCTGACGATCAACGGCACCGGTACACTGAACATCAATGCCAACTACAAAGACGGTATTACAAGCAAAGACGATCTGAAAATCGTCTCCGGTACATTCAATATCAAAGCAGAAGACGACGGTATCGTTGGTAAGGATATGGTTGCAGTCGAGAACGGTACATTTACCATTGACGCAGGCGGCGACGGTATCAAATCGACCAATGATGAAGATACAGACAAAGGCTTTGTCGCTATCACCGACGGTACCTTTACCATCACTGCTGAAAATGACGGCATCCAAGCCGAAACCGTGCTTGTCACCGATGGCGGTACGTACAACATCACAACTGGCGGCGGCAGTGCCAATGCTGAAGCACACACCGAAGAAATGCCGGGTGGCGGCATGGGTGGTGGAATGGGCGGCGGTGGAACACCTCCAACTGGTACAGCGCCAGGCAGCACCGATACAACATCATCCAGTAATACCAACACATCGGCAGCAGCAACAGATAGCAGCGTAACAACAGCTAGTGCGACAACAGCAGCTGCTAACGTAACGACAGCAGCAAGCACATCGACTGATACGACAGCTACCGATACGACAACGACGACAGAAGATACAACGTCCGACAGTGCCAAAGCACTGAAAGCCGGAACTGATCTGGTCATCAATGGCGGTACATTCAATGTAGATGCCAAAGACGACAGTGTGCACAGTAACGGCAGCGTAACGATCAATGGCGGCGACCTGACACTGGCAACCGGCGATGACGGCGTACACGCTGAATCGACACTGAGCATCACTGACGGTACAGTCAACATTACGAAAAGCTATGAAGGTCTGGAAGGCACAACCATCGCAGTATCCGGCGGCGAAACGCATGTCGTAGCAAGCGATGACGGTGTGAATGCATCCGAAGGTGACACAACTACCACTACCGATGCAACAACAGCAGACGAGACAGCGGCAGCTAGCACCGATACTTCGGTCGTAACAGCTAGCACAGATGCGACAGATGTAGCAGTAACAACAGCTTCGGCAACAACGAATACAGCGAGTGCAACAACAGCGGATGCAACAGCTACCGATACAGCAACAGCGACACAAGCCGCAGGCGGTCCTGGTGGTGGTGGCGGTCCAGAAGCAGCAGGTAACGCGCTGATCAACATCACTGGCGGTACACTGTATGTAGACGCAAACGGCGATGGTCTGGATGCGAATGGCTCGATCACGATGTCTGGTGGTACTGTAGTCGTGAACGGTCCAATATCTAACGGCAACGGTACACTCGACTATGACGGTACATTTGAAATGACTGGCGGCTTCCTGGTTGCTTCGGGCAGCTCCGGTATGGCGCAATCTACTTCCGAGGACTCGACACAATACTCGGTAGCGATGAGCTATTCCACAACACAAGCAGCAGGCACACTGGTTCACCTGCAAGACAGCGATGGCAACGACATCCTAACCTTTGCACCGGATAAAGATTACCAATATGTTGTTGTTAGCTCCCCAGATCTGAAAGACGGTAGCTACACTCTGTACAGCGGCGGTTCTTCCACAGGCACAGCAACAGACGGTCTGTACACTGACGGCACGTACAGCGGTGGTACCGAAGTTGTTAGCTTCGATATCTCCAGCAACGTAACATGGCTGAGCGAATCCGGCGTATCCACTAGCAACCCGAACAGCGGTATGGGTGGCATGGGCGGCGGTGGCGGCAGACCTGGACAACAACAAGGAACTACTGATAGCACAAGCAGCACAACAGGTACAGATAGCACAACCGAATCTAACTCTTAATCCCGCTTCGTATCATTCCAAATCGAAAGGCAGCCATCAGGCTGCCTTTTCTTGTTGTAGATCGTATTGAAGCTATTCATAATGAATAATAAAATACATTTATACATGATTGTGAAAAAATATGCATCCAAGTATAATTGTTAGAAAACGTTACATAAGTGATTCTGGGAGGACGTGGGCAAAATGAAAACAAGCCGTTTATTGGATATCCTGCTGCCGCTGATTGGAGCTGCTGCTGCACTCATATTATGGATGATCCCTTCGCAATCGGTACTATCTGCTATTATGCTGACTATCGCTATCGTGGCGGCGGTAGTGGCAGTGGTACGGACGTTGCGCAATCCTGTCGATACGGAGTTGCCAGCGCAAGAAGCCGAGCGTGAGCAGAGCTTGCGCAGCTTTTTATTTGAATCGCAGGTCGTATCGGATCGGCTACTCGCTGTAGTAGATGAGGTACGCACATCCGTGCAAACGCTAACGAATGTGACGGAATTGTCCGGTCAGATCGAGCAGGAGCTGGAACAGAAAAGCGCCGAGGCGTCGAGTCGTACCCGTGAAGCGGCGGCATTGCTGGAAGAAGCAGCGCATGATTCAGATCAGATGGCTTCCCAGACGGCAAGTATGAATGAGGAAACGGATGATGCCGGAGCCGCCGCTACTGAATTGTCAGGCGCATTGACGTCGGCAGATCGGGCGATGGAGGATATTCATCGGCTGAATGGACAGATTGACGAACGATTGGAAGAGCTGATTCGGCATATGTCGGATATCGGTGCGGTCAACGTATTCATCCGCGAAGTTGTAGATCAGACGTCGCTGCTGGCGCTGAATGCGTCGATTGAAGCGGCACGCGCCGGGGACGAAGGTCGAGGCTTTGCTGTAGTTGCGCAGCAGATTCGCAAGCTTGCTGAGCAGAGCGGGGAAGCAGTGGGACGTTCGGCATCTACGCTGAATGCGATTGTAACGGGCGTGAATCAGGTAAGTGAATCAATGCAATCTAGCCGCACGGCAGTCGAGCAAGGTGTAGGCGAGATGCGTCGTATGCAGGAGCAGATGAAGCGATTGGAGACGCGCATTAGCGGCGTTTCCGGTTCAGCACGTCAAACAGATGGACTCGGTCAGCAGCAAAAGGTACGCATGACCGAAGGTGTACATACGCTGACCGAGGCGGCAACGCTAGTGGAACATACGACTCAGGCGATGGAAGCTATGTTCGGTCATATTCAGCAGCAACGGGAGCAGGTCAATCGTCTGGCACGTATTGGCGATGAGATGCTGGCTGCTTCGACTGAATTGGCAGGCACCGTGGAAACGTTCCGTATGGAGCACAATAGCGGGTATGCCGCTGTCGATGTAGAGCGGTATAAGCACATTTTGCAACAGGCAACGGTACAATTGGCGGACGTGTCCAGCGATGAACGTCAGCATGAGATGCTGCTATCCGGTTATATGGAACGCGAGCGTCATATTGAAGCGATCTGGTCAAATGCGATGGATGGCTCGTTTATTTTTTCGCGTCCGAAGGCGGGCTTGTTAAATGCCAAAAGTCGCGAGTGGTTCAAGCAAGCAATGGATGGCGAGGTGTATGTATCGGCGGTTTACATTTCCGCGATTACCAAACATCCATGTCTAACGATTGCTGCTGCCATTGTGGACGAACAACATGCGCCGATTGGTGTAGTCGGTATCGATATTACGCTGGAATTGCAGCAGGATGCGAAGAATTCTGCTACATGAACCGCAACAGCCCGCACAAAAGCAATCTTTTGTGCGGGCTGTTTTTGGTTATCAATCTGTATAGTTGGCGTTCGTTTCATACTCACGATTGTGCTAATAACGTCTATCCTGTGTCTTCATAGCGTTTCATTTTGCTTGTCGATCTGCATATCCATCGTTCGGTTTCATTGCTCAGGGATATAGTCAATCTCGGCATCTCTACTTGATTGGGACGATGCTTACTTGCTGGCTACCAGTGTAACGACTGAGCGTGCAGGGATTGTATAGCTCTGTGTCACTGGTACGGCGGATTGGCGCTGCAAATCTTGCGTATCCGACGTGATATATGGTGTGAGCTGCTTCACCTGTTTGCCGCCCGGCAGATTGCTAATATTCAGCTGTACTGTTTGCACGGTGGTGCTGTTGTTGACGAACACGACAGATAGCTGTTTGTCTTTGCTGTGGTAATACGCTGATCCCATCAAACCATCTGGATTGTTGGCACCATCCAGACCGATGCGTTCTGCACCGGGACGAACGAAGCGGCTGTAGTTGCCTAGCGCCCATAGCGTTTTGGACGGTAAAATGGACTGTTCATCGCCCGGATTTTGGTAATCGGTGTAGATCAGACCGTCCTTGTAATCTTCTTTGGATACGGCGAGCCACCATTGCCATGCAGACGCCTGTGTAGTCACCATATCGTAATGCACGACTTTTGCTACATCCAGTGCGGTCTTCATCGTGAGATCTCGTCCGGGACCGCGATCACCGAGGATGCAATATTCGGACATCCAGAATGTAAGATTTTGTCCGTATCGATTCAGGTTGTCGCGTACCAGTTCACGTAGACGAACCAGTCGGTCATCGCCGGGATTGGACTGATCAGACCAGTAGGCATGGGCGCTAATCTTGTTACCGATGATCTTGGCAGTTGTTGGATCGCCCAGCAGTTCCTTGATATATTCGCTGTATTTGCCCGGATATTTGCCGCTTGCATTGCCGCTAGTGTACGTGCTGCCCGCTTTACCAGTGAAGGCGGCGTACTGATCGTTATCCAGCAGAGACAAGTATTCGACCGCTTCGATTGCATCGATCTCGGTATGCAGTCCACGCTTTTGTAGCTCGGTGTGCAGAGCGGTTAGCACATTGCGAATATCATCGATATTGTAGCGATTGCCTTCCTGCCCGGCTTTGTTCCAGTCCCAAGTTGGTTCGTTGATAGGGCTAATATAGTCGAAGCCCAGCTTTTGCTTGTCAAAATGCTCCAGTACATCCGCGAGGAACATGGCGTAATCCTTCACCGCATCTGGCTTCAGGTTGGTGCTGCCCACGGAATCATCTGGCTGTCCGTGTCCATTTTTGGTCATCCATACCGGCGGGCTATTTACAAAAGCGACGGTCTGACTCACGCCGCGCTGCTTGGCTGCTTTGAGAAACCATTGCTGCCCTGCCTGCTTCGACCAGTCGTATGGCTGATTGGCAGCGGATTTGAAGCTGTCAGCGCGGCGCCACGGATCGCTAATAATATCCTGATCGGTGACGGTGCTGCCTGCTCCGATATTGAAGCGCCAGATCGATAGCCCGATGCCCTTATCTTGTGAAAATAGCAAGTCGGCGATCCGGTTTTTATTTTTGTCTGACCATTCGGAGCCGATATGATCCATACTCCACGCACCAGATGCGCCAAAACCGTCAATGTGCTGGTAATGCTGTTGTCCATTGATATGGATCGTTTGGACTGTGGCTTGCGTCGAAGCGGTTGGATTGACAGTGGTATCCTGTGCATGGGCAACCCCTCCCGACCAGCTACTTGTCAGCAGTAGCACGGATAAAGGGAATACGCTCCAGCCCGTCCAACGACGGCAAATCGTAGGCAAAATCTTCATTTTGATTCCTCCTCATAGTATGTACTCCATTTGATAATAGGACGCTCAGATGCGCCGTTGCAGTCAGGTTCGGCATACGCTTCATACGCACGTTATAGGATATGCCGTGAGCAAGCAAAAACTGGCGATAGAGCAATAGCGAACTGCACATGATGCAACATGAAAGAATACGGAAAACAAGCGAAAAACGATATTGTATACGCTTACAGTTGGATATTATAACGAAATTTGGATGAGATGGGTATAGCTATTTTGCAGGAAAAACAAATATACAGAGAAGGAAAATATACCTGAAATTCCAAAATCTAATTTGTATAATATGCACGATCATTTATATTTATGTAAATTTACTTGACGTAAAAGTAGAGGTTTTATTATACTTTATCTCGAAACAGATATTTTGTGTAAATTAAACTAACATAAAGAAGGCGATTTTGTTGTAAAAGTCGATATTGAAGGTGGGGATACATCCTTTTGTTCGGATACATAGAATACGTACTGCGTATATTCGCTAGTTCCAATGAATGTTTATACATACGTAGCATAGCGCATATACAGGTCTACCATACTAAACCAACATCCTGAAGGAGGAATATGAATGATCAAATGGAACAGCTGGACACGGAATATAGGGGCATTTGTACTGGTAACGGCGCTAGTACTGCCAGTAACACTGGAATCGGCAGCAGCAGCAACTTCGACCACTTCTACTACAGTGAGCAAGACAGCAGTATCCGCATCCGCAGCATCTGGCACAGCCAAAGTTACATCCGCGTCCACAGGTACAACCACATCGAAGGCAGGCAGTACATCTGTCTCAGCAACAGCGACAGCAACTACTCCTGTCGCGAGCGACCTGCCGAATATCAAAATACTGGCGACTGGCGGCACAATTGCTGGATCATCCGCATCCAATACCGATGTGACCGGCTATCAGGCGGGTGCGCTCGGCATCGATACGCTCATTAACGCCGTACCGGAGATGAAGGATATTGCCAATGTGAGCGGCGAACAGATCGCTAATGTCGGCAGCCCGGATGTAGACAATGCAGTACTGCTCAAGCTTGCCAAACGGATCAATGAATTGCTAGCTTCTGACGATGTGGATGGAGTGGTCGTGACGCATGGTACGGATACATTGGAAGAAACGGCGTATTTCCTCGATCTGGTTGTAAAAAGCAATAAGCCCGTCGTGGTCGTAGGAGCGATGCGTCCCGCAACAGCAATCAGCGCGGACGGTTCCTTTAATTTGTACAATGCTGTCAAAATCGCCGGTACCCCGCAAGCTAGTGGCAAAGGCGTGCTAATTGAGCTAAATGATCGCATCGGTGCAGCACGTTATATTACCAAAACGAACACGACTGGCACGGATACATTCAAATCGACGGAGCAAGGGTACTTAGGTGTCGTATCCGGCGGCAAGGTCTACTTTTACAATGAGCCAACTCGCAAGCATACTGCCGATTCGGTATTCGATATTACCGATCTGACGGAATTGCCGCAGGTGGATATTTTGTACGAATATCAGAATAACGGGAGTTATCTGTACGATGCAGCTGTAGCCGCTGGTGCCAAAGGCATCGTTGTGGCAGGTAGCGGCAATGGCTCACTATCCAGCCTGTCCAAGGCAGGCGCGATCAAAGCTGCCGCTTCTGGCGTAGCAGTTGTTCGTTCTACTCGCACCGGCAGTGGCGTTGTTACGCATTCCGACGAGGATGATCAGAACGGTATGATCTCGTCTGACTCGCTGAACCCGCAAAAGGCACGCATTTTGCTCATGCTGGCGCTGACACAAACAAAGGATGCGAAGCAGATTCAGACCTTCTTCGATGAGTACTGAGTATTTAGATAAGTACTGAGTAACGGATATTCAATACTCGTTCATGTATAGGAATTGCTCTGATCAGTGCGCATTCTATTAGAGTAGTTATCATTTTGCTTCTGTTACATCTCTAAGCCGTTCTCATGCGAGAGCGGCTTTTTGACTGCATTCTTGTGACCAACATACACTAGAAATGCTAAGATGAATGCAGTATGGTATCTTTTCTTAGGGCTATATTATAGTCATACAATGGAACTCCATAATAGGAAACGAACAGGAGAATGATGATGAGCAAAATTCGTATTGCCGTTACCGGGCTGGGTAATATGGGCGAGAGATTGGTATATACATGGTTGCCACGTTATGCGGAGCAAGCGGAGGTGGTTGCCGTCTGTGATGCGGATGGTGACAAGCGCAGCCGCGCGGTGGCAGAAACGAGGGCGCGTGAATACGAAGCGGCAGAATACATCCGTATGCTGGACGAGATCAAGCCAGATCTGGTGTATATCGCTGTGCCGCCTGCCTTTCATTATGATGCGGCAGTAGCGGCATTTGAGCGAGGCATTGCTGTCTTTTGTGAAAAGCCGCTAGCGAACAGTCTGGATGAAGCACGTGCTCTGCTGGAATGTGCATCAGAGTCGGGCAAGCTGCATGCGGTGCATTTCTCCTTTCCACAGGAGCCTGCTGTATTACAAGTGGGCAAATGGGTGAAGGAAGGGAAGATCGGTGAGATTCGGGAGCTGGAATTGCTGCTGCATTTTCCACAGTGGCCGCGTGCATGGCAGCAGAACAGCTGGATCTCCACGCGTCATCAGGGTGGGTTTATTTTGGAGGTGGGCGTGCACTGGATTCATATGATTCAGCAGATCTTTGGCGAGATTACGCATGTGCAGAGCCATGTGATCTACCCGGACGATCCGCAGCAGTGCGAGCAAGAAGTGAAAGCGATGCTGACGCTAGATAATGGACTGCGCGTTCGTCTGTCTGGGCATAGCGGTCAGGCAGAACAGGAGCGCGTATCGCTGCTAGTTCATGGTGAGCAGGGCGATATGGCACTGGAAAACTGGCAGCAGCTGTATTGGAACGAAGCCGGTCAGGAACCGCAATCGGTAGAACCGTCGATACCGGCGGAAGACAGTCGATTGCCGATTTTCGGACAAGTAGTTAATCTGCTGCAAGGTCAGCCGGGGCAGATCTACGACTTTTACGATGGGTATCATGCACAGGTAGTGCTGGAAGCGCTACGTCATCCGTCGTCTGAGGGCGAAGTGGATGTGCGTCCGCTGTATATTCGGCGGGAGCAATAGACGACGATCTACACAATATGTGTTAATCGAAACAGCATACGTGAGCAAAGCCTGCGATTATTCCGTTGCAGGCTGTTGCGTATGATCTTGTCGATTGTGAAATATGATTCTATACGGTATTGTTCGCTAAAGATATTCGTCAATGTACATTCTACATACCTATTACATACAAATAACCATTACATAACCATACCTACTTAGACGAAAATGCCGAGCAGCACTGCTCCGGCGATAGCGAGCAATAGCAGTTTCTTCTCACAGGCGGTGACGGAATCAGGTTGCTGCACGTCCATTGTCCAGATCCACCAGATCGATAGCAGAACGATGATGCAGATACCGACTGCTGCGATATAACGTCCGCTGATTGCGAGCCAAATACCGCACAGGGCGATTAGCACCATATACACCAATGCAGGCACTCGGCTGAATTCTATGCCCCAGCGATCCGCAGACCAGACGACACTGGTACATTTGACTGGCGAAGCTTGGCGGTCGGCATCCAGATCGGGAATATGATGCACCATCACCCAAGCGATACAGTAGAGCGCATTAATGATCGCATTTTGCACGGACCAGAGTGGGAAACTGCCGGTAGCCAGCCATGCTCCGCCCAGACCGAGAAACAGCGCTGACGGAAAGGTACTGATCCATTCACCGGCAAGCGGATAATAGCTGAGTCGCAGTGCAGGTAACGAATACGACGCTGCACCCCAGATGCCGACCAGCAGTAGAATCGCCAGCCGATATTGTCCAGTCAGCAGCAGGATCACATCCGCTACCAACAAGATGCCCATCAGCCACAGACCGAACCGATACAGTATTCCTGGCGTAATGCGACCTTCCTGAATGACACGACTACCGCCAGATAGCATGGCTGGACTAAGCTGATCCGTGCCCGACAGATAATCGGTATAATCGTTGAGCGCATGTGTCAGAATACCATGGATCAGAATGCATCCGACCAGCAGCACAATTGCGATCATAACGATATTTATTACGGAAACGCCTTCATATGCCAGCAGCGGAAAAACGCCGGAGAAAATAATCGCTACACTGGAACATAGCACCGCAATCGGACGCAGTAAACGCATGACATTGCGTAGCGTGAATACGTGTAAAATATAATGGCTCATACTACCCTTCCTTTCGTCGCGCGTTTTATCAGTCTTTCATGTATACCACCTGTGTACCTGCCTATAACCAGATATGTACTCAATTCAGGAAATTATTGCTACTTTTCCGAAAATATCTACAATTTGAATGGAAATATCCGACATTGCCAGATGATACAGTGTGTGGGAAAATAGGCGCATGAAAACCATGAATGGAGAAGTGAACTATGAATGAATTGCCAAACTGCCCGGAATGTAACTCCGCGTACACATATGAGGACGGCACTGGACTGCTCGTATGCCCGGAATGCGGACACGAATGGACGCCGGGTGGCGAGTCAAATGGAGCGGAAGAAGCGTTTGTCGTACGCGATGCTAACGGCAATCTGTTGCAAGACGGCGATAGCGTAACAGTTATCAAAGACCTCAAGGTCAAAGGCAGCTCATCTGTACTGAAGATCGGCACACGCGTCAAAAGCATCCGCCTGATCGAAGAAGGCGACCACAACATCGACTGCAAAATCGACGGCTTCGGCGCGATGAAGCTGAAATCGGAGTTTGTGAAAAAAGCCTAATTGCTGAATGTACCAAGTTTCATGTCTCATGATTAGGTTCTGTATCTCGCTGCTTGGTACACATAAATAAAGCCTGCTACTGTGCTCCAATGAGCATAGAGCAGGCTTTTTGCATTATGATAGGGATGATTGACTAACAAACACTTGCAATCGTTACGAAAATAGTTTTAAATAAAGATAAATAATATTTCGAAATAAAGATATTTTGAATATGGATGTGTGATGGATACACGAGATACCAGCACATCGTTTATGTATATAGTGGACGCCGTTATGGCAGATAGACAACTTCAAGGAGGATTTTTACTCATGGAAATAGGCATTAGTACATTCGTCGAAACAACCGCCGATACAGAAACCGGCAAAGTCATCAGTCATGCAGAGCGCATTCGTCAGGTCGTGGACGAGATTGTGCTGGCAGATCAAGTCGGTCTGGATATCTTCGGTGTGGGAGAGCATCATCGCGCTGATTACGCGGCATCCGCGCCAGCAGTCATTTTGGCAGCAGCCGCTTCGCAAACAAAGAATATTCGTCTGACTAGCGCAGTAACGGTACTGTCCTCTGCCGATCCGGTACGGGTATTTCAGGAGTTCTCCACACTGGATGCGATCTCCAACGGTCGTGCGGAGATTATGGCAGGGCGCGGCTCGTTTATCGAATCTTTTCCGCTGTTTGGCTATAATCTGGACGACTATGACGCGCTGTTTGACGAGAAGCTGGAGCTGCTGCTGCAAATTCGCGATTCGGAAATTGTAAACTGGCGTGGCGGTCATCGTCCGGCGATCGAAGGTCGCGGTGTCTATCCACGTCCGGTGCAAGACCCGTTGCCAGTATGGATCGGCAGCGGTGGCAATAGTGAATCCGTTGTACGTGCCGGGTTGCTCGGTCTGCCGCTCGTCTTGGCGATCATCGGTGGTCGTCCGACCCAATTCGCTCCGCTGGTCGAGCTATATTACAAAGCCGCAGCACATGCCGGACACGACGTATCCAAGCTGTCGGTCGCATCGCACTCGCACGGCTTTATCGCGGACAGTAACGAGATCGCAGCCGACAAATTCTTCCCATCCACGCAAGCAGCAATGAGCCAGCTTGGACGCGAGCGTGGCTGGGGAGCGTATACGCGTGCTTCCTTTGACGCAGCGCGCAGCTTTGAAGGTGCGCTGTATGTCGGTGACGTGGACACGGTAGCGAAGAAGATCATCCATCTCCGCAAAAATGTCGGCATTACTCGCTTCATGCTGCATACGCCGGTTGGCACGATGTCCAATCACGACGATGTACTCCGTGCGGTGGAACTGCTCGGCAAAGAAGTCGCACCGATTGTCCGTGAGGAAATTGCACGCTGGGAAGCGGAAACAGGTAATCAGCCAGGTGGGCAAGCGTAACGAAACAAGTGGTCGCGAACAGCGGAAACTATGAAGTGTCTGTCTATGGCGGTTAAAGTGTAACAAGCGCCGCCGGACGTGGCGGTGCATGGATGCAATAGCTACAACAGACAACGCAGGTACCACGAATATAGCAAATGCAACGCACATATTCTGATATTATAAATACTGCTCATATAGCAGACAAACAAGACACAACGAATACAACCGACACAACAAGTATAGAATATGTAGAAATAGAAAATAGCAGCCATTGGTATTATCCCCTAAAAGTAGACAGTGAAAAAAGAGGTCATGTTAAAATGAACTCAACACTGAAAACTGGAGGGGATTTTTGCTATGCTAGCTAAAAAAAAGCCAAACCTTTAATCAATATAGTGAAGAAACGGAGAAAGAGGCTATTTGGCTGCGATTGGAAGAAGGTTAGACATACAGTCGGATCATGGAGAGAGTTTTGAGGATGATCGAGGACGTTGAACGAAGAAGCATTTTAGCAGTGTAGAAGAACATGCTTATCTAAAGGTGCAGGTAGAATATTTAAAAAATCTCAATCTGAATTTGCACGGAGAGGGAAGCTGGATTTCGAGACCCGGTGCCAGTCCATTCGAGAAATAAGCAAGTGGGCACTTGTGGTTTGATTGTGTGAAATTTCTCGTGAAGTTTACTACAAATGGAAGAAGAATATTATCCTCAGAGAAACGAGCAGATCGGGATACGGATCTAAAAGTACATATGTTGAGCATTCACCGGCTTCATCCTTGTTCTGGCTACAAACATATGCGAACCGCGTTGGGAAAGGAAGACCTCGTGGTGAATCACAAAAGGTACGCCGCTTAATGAGAGAACTCCAGATTCGCTTCAGCGTACTTCTTTGTGTGCCAATTCGTTCGAATAACAAAAAAGAACAATAGACGCCAGTTTTTACATGCTGGATGCGACGAGAACGTAAACAAATCAAAAACCTATTTTTCATATTAGTTAGAACTAGCACCACAGGTATAAATAATGTTAATCTTATGTAATTCATTGTCAAATAACTCTGATATAATTTCTGCTAGGAAGATGAAAGGGGGATGTAGTATTTAAAAGGAGCTTGTTGTAGTGATGTTGTTGAGTGCCGTTTTATTTTCAGGATGTGATGGATGAGATAAGTCTGAAACATTTACGCAAGGTATGGATTATTATCCAAACTAGCGAGGAAAAGGCTTAAACAATTATGATATTCATATTGTTAGTGTTAGGATATCCGAGGGTGATTCGATTGAGGAGAATACTTGTCCAAGAGTAAAAGATCGGTCATCCAGAGGAACTGAAACCCTTGTCCCATTTGTCTTTGCGAATGCCGAGAGGCTATTAAAGATTAATGGGAGGGTAAACCGTCGAGGGAATGGTGTTGATATGCAACATGCGATCATACAAATGTGTATTCATAGATTGGTAAACAGGTCTCAACCTTTATTAACGCCTACATTTCTCCAAGCCATTAATCATCGCAATATGGTCCCCTTATCTTTTAAGAGTGTCGATTTAGGAATTTTAAGAAAATAAGAGCAAATAAAAGAACATATTAATTTTTAGTAGGAGTGTGATTTTTTTGAAGAAAAATCTTCGACCTGTTATGTATGGTATCCTGATTATTATACTTACTGTATTAATAGTTAACTTTTTTAATTCTGCGGAGATAAAGAATCGTATCTTCCCTAACACAACATTTGAAAAAGAAGTTATTGAAAAGATTCAAAATAAGGAAATCTCTTCTTTATTGTTAATGGACTGGACTGGACTGAAAGTGAGGATGTAGTTATCTTGAAAAATAAGGAGGATATAGATTATATTTTGGATTCTTTAGCTGCTTTAAAGTTAAAAAAAGTGAGTACATCCCCCAATACTTCTAAAAAAGATTATTATATTAATATTAAAGGTCAAAGCGAAAATTTATTCTCATTGATTCTATCTGATTCAAAATATTTAGTGATTACTGATTTTAAAAACAATTCTGTTCAACAATATGAAATAGAAAATGATTTTGATCTTAACAAAATCAAGAAATTTTTTGGAAATGGAAACAAAAACAGTTAATCTCTTTGATTGGCTCCTTGTTAAGGCCGATTTTACAATGGAATACTATTCTTCATTGAAGTGGCGGCAATACACGTGAAAAACGAAAGAGCTAAGTATTTACAAACCTTAGCTCTTTCGTTCTTTTATTATTTTAGTATTTTTTTATCGTTAAGTTATACTGAAGTTATGCTTGAGTCCAGCCACCATTTTTGCTATGCATGCGGATTACTCTGATATTTCCTGTAGCCATCTCCCAGTTTTTGCTGCTGTCACTATTTTTAAAACTGATTTTGGGAACATCAAATTCGATCAAATCATAATTAGTACCAGCCATTGAATTCACAGCGTTTTGAAGTCCAATAAGCCCTTGACTGGCCATGTCCGTGAGAGCCTGTCTTTCACTTGGTATCAAGCCTGCTACAGTCGACGATACTCCCGCTCCAAAGGTTACATAGGTAGGGAGTTTGAAAACTAGTGATAAAAGCCCCAGAAGTACTCCACCAATAGCAGTAACCATCTGCGCTGTCTGTCCAGGGAAACCTTTATTAATGATAGCTTTTTGTACTGTTACTGCATCTTTTGCTTCTTGCAAGTTAAGAGTAACTCGTTGAACGTACTCAGTAGAAACATAGCCCATGATGTATTTCTCCTTTTTTGTTTGAATTTTGTAATACTTCGCTGTTGGGATAGTAGTAGAGATAAATTGTATCCCGCAATTTAATCTACTAATCAGCGGTGTATTTTTTGAGATAAGAGGTTAATATTTATACCTCTCTTCTCGCTTACACTTATAAAAGAGCATTTACTTTGTTTAATAACAACCTACTTTTTATTTTTTTTGTCTCCTCTAATATCAAAAGTTTGTATAACCTCAATCATCTTGACATAGAGTTCCTGTTTTAAATCATCTCGATGATCAGCAGATACTTGTCGCAAAGAGGCTTTGATCTTTGGTGTGAAAGATTCTAGGATATGTAACGTTGCCTCTAGATCGTGGTGTTGCTGTGCTTGCACTAAAAGTTTGGCTAACATAAAATCACCGCTTTACGTTTTTTTGTATTTCATTCTTTAAGCTATTAATGGTACCGCTTAGATTAGATATTTTTTTCAAAACTAATAAGTAGAAAAGTGGCAATGTCCTCCATCATCACTCATCCCCTTCTGTTATTAAGCTACGCAATTTAGTTAGAGCTTTTAAGCGGTGTTTCGATATATTTTGTTGGGATACTTCCAATATTCCAGCTATTTCCTTGTCATTTAGTGCTTGTACGTAGGCAAAAGATAAAACTTGTTGTTGTTTTGCTGAGAGAGATTCATAAGCTTGATAAAGTGAATAATCCGTAATGTGATCTTTTAAATTTGGTGGCACAGATTCTAAATCATAAATAGTAAGTAAGACAGATTCTAGATTTTCATCGTTGTCTAGCGTCAAAGGAAATCGATTGTCCTTAAGTCGTCTCTTTTTGTCATAATTGATAGAGTTATAGTGAATAAGATTGGCCATATACTTTATAAAACGACCATTTAACTCATCATACTTATTCAATATAAACCCTCCCTTCTTTATAAAGAGATTGATCCTACATAATATAGAGAAATAAAATAGAGTTTTTACAACTAATCCCTCAAAAAATGGGAACTAGTGTTTCTATATATTATCATTAATAGATTTTAAGTAAAAGCCATATCTAGGTAAATAAAGGAAAATTCGTGGTGCTAATTCTAACTAACTTAGGATCATAATCGTTTTCCAGAGAGTTCATGCTAGCAAAAATCCCCTATAGATTGGTTTTGAATCCCTATAGACTCTTCAAACGAATCGATGTATGAGCGCAACGACTGACTGAAGTAGACTTTGTATCCAAGAAAGAGGACAGAAGGGCTCTTGGACAAGTAACTCTTCTAACAAGGATATAGTTTTCCATACGCCTCCCTGCGTAGGAAAACTGGATTTATGATTTTTTTTGATCCATTTGGAACTGTAAGTCCCAGCGCAGATTGGCAGAACTGAACAACTTGTGATAAGTGAATTCATAAGAGGGTAATATGAGCACATCATAAGCCAAATCTATGGTGATCGATTTGCCTGGCTTTAAATTGATCTGAGTTGAAAATCACTTGTAATGGGTAGTATAAAGAGATTGACTGATGGGACTTTCTTCTCTGGAGTAGACTGTCTCAAGTTCAAAAGCGGAATTTTCCACATCTAAACTTGTGGAACTGGTATTAGTAAGTTTCACGTAAACAACAATAAAACGACCATAATCGGGCTGGAACAGCTCGCCAGATCCGTCATAAATATCTGCTTACTGAACATTTACTGAAACACTGGTCGATTCACTTTGTTGTTCCTGATTAATCGATACGTTCTCAATCGATGTGACTTCCTAATTTTTAAATGCATCTATGCGTTTTTGTTCTGCTTCCATCGTTTGCTCCGACTTACATTCTGTGGAAGAGCCAACAACTGCCGTCGCATCAGCAGCAGACGTTTCTGTATATTGAATTGGCAGGGCGCCTTTCTCCAGATTTGCTTGATTGTCGCAGCCACTAAGCAGCAGGATGAACATAAAAAGAGCTACAATGGTCCCTTTTTTTAATTGAGATACCTCCTTTAGGGTTACAGATACAAATTAACTTTCTTAGTATATATATACGTTTATATCCAGATTTAGTTACAGTGAGGCAGATCTATTTCGGTTTTGCAGGGAGATTTGATACATAAAAAACCACTTGCCTAGTAACAGGGTGGTATTATCTCCTCAAGGTAGACAGTGAAAAAAGAGGCCATGTTAAAGTGAACTCAACACTGAAAACTGGAGGGGGGTTGCTATGCCAGCTAAAAAAGACCAAACCTTTAATCAATATAGTAAAGAAACGAAAAAAATAGACTGTTCGTCTGCGATTGGAAGAAGGTTGGATATACTAGTCGGATCATGGAGAAGTTTGGTATTAAGAGTGAGAGCCAGATGATTACTTGGGTACGGAAAAGACAAAATGAAGAGAGTTTTGAGGATGATCGAGGACGTTGGACGAAGAAGCATTTTAGCAGTGTAGAAGAACATGCTTATCTAAAAGCATATATTTTAAGCATTCACCTGCTTCATCCTTATTTTGGCTACAAGCGTATGCGAATCGCTTTAGGAAAGGAAGGCCTCGTGATGAACCGCAAAAAGGCACGCTGTTTAATGAGAGAACTCCAGATTCGTTCCGTGATTCGCAAGAAACGTCCCTTTGCTGGCCGGAAACGGTCCGTTCTGTTCCGTAATGTCTTAAATAGGTAATTCTCGGCGGCAGCTCCTCTGGAGAAGCTCGTGACCGATATTACGTATGACCGGATTGGGCATGATTTTGCTTATCTCTCGGTGGTGATATATCTATACAACAATGAGATTATAGCTTGGGAACTCTCCGAGTGAAATAACTTAAAACTTGTTATGGACACGGTGAAGAAACCGAAATGTGGACCTACCTTGCTCCATTTCGACCAGAGGTTCCAGTATACAACACAGAGCTATGCCAAGTTGCTTGAAGAGGAGAAGCTAACAAGAAGCCATTCTCGACGTGGGAATTGCTATGATAATGCATGTATGGAGTCGTTCTTCTCCCACGTAAAGGCGGAGAAGTTGTATTTGGAGAGACCTCAAAATCTGTAGCAAGCAAGAAACCGAATTACAGAGTATGTTTTGTTTTACAACAAGGAACGTTTCCAAAACAAACTCGGCGACTTCTCTCCAATTGAATTTAGGGGAAAAGTCGCCGCTTACTGAAATTTCTCTTTTTTTATTGTCCACTTGACGGCGCTATGACCACATTGGCTGCTCTTTTTAGATTGCTGTTCGATTCAGTTGCCGGTTGGTGCATTGCCTAAAGATGAATTTAATTGCCAGCTTGACTATCCTCTGTTGACGAAGCATTCACGACGCGAGTCGCTTCGCCCGATTTAACCAGCTGCATATCGACGGCGGGCCAGAAGATCACGTCGGCGCGCCCGATCACATCGCTTACAGGGATGTATCCGATCATGCGGCTGTCTTCGCTGTTGGAACGATTGTCGCCCATGACGAACAGATAACCATCCGGCACCGTACCATCTGGAATTTCTGTTGTTGGAAAGTTATTGATGTTGTAGGAGTTGCCTTGCTGCTGGGCATGTGCTACTGGAGCAGCAATGTATGGTTCATCCAGTTTGGTGCCATTCACAGTTACGGTGTCGCCTTCAACGCTCACTTTGTCTCCGCCGACCGCGATTACGCGTTTAATAAAATCGCGATTTTTGGATGGTACTTTTAACACGATCACATCACCTGGTTGAGGCTGGTGAAAATCGTACACAAGCTTGTTAACGATAATGCGCTCATTTGTATGAAAATTCGGTTCCATCGATTGTCCTTGTACCTCAAACGATGCAAACAACAATGTGCGTACAAGCAGTGCAACCAATACGACCACGACTAGCATAATGGCCCATTGTTTGAATTCTCTGGCGGCGCCCGATGTTTTTTCTTTTGGCGCGCTATCCGCCGGTGTCTGGCTGTTCATGCAAAATCCCCTTTCTCGACTGGCAGGCTCGATCCTGTGAAGGATTGCCCGTATCTCTCCGTAACCATGATTTCTATCGATGTTAGCGGAGTAAGTGTTCCCTGTTAACATATATGATCATTGAATATGAAGTAAAGTCCCAATTTTGAGACATCCTTGTGTACTGTATCGGAACGTGAGGAATCATTTGTAACAGCGGTACAGGAGTGCTATCGTTAAAAGGTAAGCCCAGACCGACCCATTATGTTGGAGGTGCAAACATGAAAGCGTTATTTATTGGAGGTACAGGCACGATCAGTGAATCGATTTCCACACAGTTGTTAGAGCAAGGGCATGAATTGTATTTGCTTAATCGGGGCAATCGTAACAACGGATTACCAGACGGCGCACATTTGCTGCAAGGCGATATCAACGACGAGCAGCATGTGGCAGCATTGATTGAAGATTTGGAATTTGATGTGGTGGCAGACTTTATCGCGTTTACACCGGATCAAGTGGAACGGGATTATCGTCTGTTTGCGGGGAAAACCAAACAGTTTATATTTATTAGCTCGGCTTCGGCCTATCAGAAGCCATTGTCGGATTACCGGATCAATGAGGGGACGCCATTATCCAACCCGTACTGGGAATATTCGCGTAACAAGATTACCTGCGAAGATTATCTGATGAAGCAGTACCGGGAGCAGGGCTTCCCAGTGACGATTGTGCGACCGAGCCATACATACAGCGACCGTTCGCTGCCGGTCGGTGTGCATGGCAGTCAATCCAGCTGGCAACTGGCACGGCGGTTGCTGGAAGGCAAGCCAGTCATTATTCACGGGGATGGCACATCGCTCTGGACGCTCACGCATAGCGACGATTTTGCCAAAGGCTTTATCGGGCTGATGGGCAATATTCATGCGATTGGTGAAGCGGTGAACATCATGTCGGACGAGTCAGTGACTTGGAACCAGATTCATGAGATTATTGCGTCCGCACTTGGCGTGGAGCTGAAGGCGGTGCATGTCTCATCCGAATTCCTCGATGCGTGCAGCGATGAGGATTATCGCGGCGGTCTGCTCGGTGACAAAGCGCATACCGTCGTATTTGACAACAGTAAGCTGAAACGGCTGGTGCCGGGCTTCACCGCCACGATTCGTGCGGATCAAGGGTTGAAGCGTGCGGTGCAGTATATTTTGGACCATCCAGAGCTGCAAAAGGAAGATCCTGCATTCGATGATTGGACGGACCGGGTGATCGCGGCGTTGGAACAGGCGATTGCTACGGTGAAGAAGGGCAATTAAGATTACTGGTATGAGCGACAGTTGAGCGCTAGGAACAGCTATCCGTATGTATGCGGATGGCTGTTTTGTATTTTCAGGATAATGGATGTATCCTTTCGCCCGATATAACGCAAGTCGAATCAAGCAAAATGGTACTGTAATATACAGTTGATACGAAGCACGATTTGCCACCAATTCCTATTCCTCTTCAAAAATGAAGCGACGACGATAGATTGCTATCAATCGCCGTCATGTAATCCGCTGTATACTACAAAGCCGTCCATCTACGCTGTCACGCAGCAGAAGGACGGCTTTTGTTGCTCTCGTACATTGTCATTCCTATATCAAACCAACTCAATAAAATACTTTTCGCTGCAACAGCTGCAATGCCTGCTCCAATTCCTGCTGCTCCTGCGTATCCAGCCCTTGGATCCGCTCGTTGAACTTCACTTCAATCTGAGCAAATATACCGTTGATCATCTCTGTTCCATCGGTGGTGAGGCGAAACAGCTGTTTGCGGCGATCATTGGGATCGGATAGCTTTTCGCATAATCTTTTTTCAATCAGCTTGCGCAGTTCACGGCTTGTATTAGGCATGGACATCTGCATGCAATCGCTAATGGCACTGGGCGTTTGCGGCTGGCTGACGGCGAGATATTCCAGTATTTTATATTGAATCGGCGTAATGTTATCCAGCCGGATGCCGGAGGACATGTCGGCAGTGGCGTGATGCACCGATGTGACGAAGCCGATAAACTGGCGAAACAGTGTAGAATCCTGCATACGATCACCTCTTTCTTTCACCAACATACCAGAGAGGTTATCATAAAACAATTATCATTTGACAAGTAAATGAAAGCTCTGCTATATTTTGTTTATCAAATGATAACTAAAAGGAGTAACACCTATGAGAACATTGATCATTTACACGCATCCAAATCACGATAGTCTCTGTTATGCGATGATGCAGCAGGTCGTTCGCGGAAGTCAGGAAAATGTTGCGGTGGACGAGATTCGCACGATTGATCTGTACGCCGACCAGTTCAACCCAGCGCTGATCTTTAACGAGCATAAGCGTCGCCGCGATATGCACATTGACCCGGAGCTGGATCATTACCGTGAGCAAATACGCTGGGCGGATCAAATTGTGTTTGTGTATCCGATCTGGTGGGGACGTCCGCCAGCGATGCTGCTTGGATTCATTGATCGTATGATGGCGTCGGGTTTTGCTTTTCAATATCGCAAAGCTGGCGATCTACTGCCGGAAGGCTTGTTAAAAGGCAAATCTGTCGTCTGCGTGTCCACAATGCAAGGACCGACCGGGTATTTGCAATACTGGCTAGGCAATGCGCATCGACTGCTGATGAAGCGTGCGTTGTTTAACTACATCGGCATTCGCAAAGTGAAATTTTTTGAATTCGGCAATATGGAAAGTAAGAAAGGGCGTCATACGCAGAAGCTGGACAAGGTATATCGCTATTTCCGCACCGTCTGAGAAAGGAATGCTACAATACGTTGTCATATGCTGTTACTTGATTGTAAGACAACAGCTTCGTAGTGAAGTGCCATTGGCGACACCTATTCATGCTTCCTTCATTCGGTTCGGAACCATGTTCATTTGATCAACATGTCGTCACGCCGTTCTGTCTCATGCAATGGTTTCGTCATGCCGTTCCTAAGAAACTGTGATAGATGATAGAGGATCATTTCAGTTTAACAGTTCTTCCATATGACGATTATCTTTCCCCACGCATCTTGCCTTTTGCCAGTTGTTCCATGATAGTTGGATACTCGCGATCCAGCTTGTACAGCAGCATGACGATAATTTCCAGCACCACGATAATGGCGGGCATCACGATAAAGATCATCTGGATCATATGCAGTGCACCAGCGGACTGGGTTGCTGCGCCGCCTACATAACCGCCGATGCTCAGAAACCAGCCGAGCAGTGCGGTGCCGACGCCCATGCCGATCTTTTGCCCTAGGCTGCCTGCGCTGAACAGTACACCTTCGGCGCGTACGCCGCTGACCCATTCGCCGTAATCAATCGTATCCGCGAGAAAGGCGAACATAGTCGCACCAACCGGCGCACCGCCAAGCCCTTTGACAACAGTGGCAAAGATGACCAGCCCTACATTCGTCGGATCAATGAAGACGATCAGTGTTCCGCCAAGCGATAAACCGAGTCCGATGAGGGCGGTATTGCGTTTGCCGATCTTTTTGATGACGGGTGCGATGATGAACAGTCCAAGCAGGGAAGGAATGGACAGCGCCAGCGTTAATGCGCCTACATAATCGGGATCGCCGAGAATGTAGTTGGCATAATAGACGTTAACGCCTTGATTCAGGCTGAGCAGAGTGAATTGCAGCAGCAGGAACAGGAAGATCATGAGCCAGTATTTATTTTGCAACACTGCCTGTACCCAGAGCGACAGCTTGAACGTCTGTTGCTCAGACGCAGCCGGTTTGACGCGTTCTCTCGTATGGAAGAAGTTCCAGTAAAAGAGTGCAATTGCTACCACACCGTAGATCGAAAAGGTAATGATCCATGCCAGCTGAGTATTACCGAAAAAGGCAATCATCGGCAGCGTCACGACACCAACCGTTGTTGAACCGATCGTCGCCAGAAAATTGCGAAAGATCGCCAGCACCGAGCGTTCATACGGATCGCGTGTAATCAATGATACGAGTGTTCCATATGGGATGTTAGATGCAGTAAATACAATATTCATAAGCAAATAGGTAACGATGATATATACAATCTTGCCCGTATACCCAATATCCGGCACCGTTACGAGCAGAATCGCAGACAATCCAAATGGCACCGACGTCCACAGAATCCATGAGCGCGCCTTGCCATGCCGGGAACGCGTCTTGTCGACCGCTACACCCATCACCAGATCAAGCACGGCATCGAGCACGCGCGCCAGCAGCATAATCGTGCCGATCACCCCGGCAGAGATGCCGACCGTATCGGTATAAAAGAAAGTCAAAAACGATGCCATCGACGCATAGATCAGATTGGTCGCCAGATCGCCGATCCCGTACCCGAACCGCTCGCGAAACGAAATCTTTTCAGCGGAACCATTCAACTCCACTGGTGCCTGCTCTGCCATAACTCCCATACTCAACACTCCTTTTCAAAGTAAGCCAACGTGACAGCGGGCTGCATATTCTTCTATCCTCGTTACACAGCCCACTGTAATGTTTGGCAACATATCTATTGATTTACTGTACATGTTCCTCAATGATGACCGTGCCCCAGCGTTCCAGCTTCAGTTCATCTCCGCCGCTAATAGATTGCTCATCCAGCAAGGAGGTTCCGTTGCCATATGGATAAGGAATGGTGAGCGGCTCATCCGAATAGTTAAAATAGAAATGCACCTGCTGTCCGGCTTTATTGACGCTATGCTTGACTACCGCCGGGAAATGCAGCTCCTGATCGTTGCTCCACAATCCGATATCACGCATAATATGCTCCAGCGTGGCACGAATGACCTCTGGTGTCGTAAAGCATCCGATATACGTCGCACTGCCTTTGCCATGACGGTTGCGAGTAATAGCCGCATATTGTCCCCAGTGTGGATGCTCATAACGGGCAAGCACCTCTGCGCCTTTGGGTACGAGCAATTCCATCCATTCGCGGACTTCGGTATGTAACCCGTCCAACGGTAAAATATCACTGGTGAGCGTCGTGCCTTCTGGCTCCACAAACAGCTGGTACGACGCGCCGCAAGCTTCGCTAATGATGCCCGGCTGCGAGACGGTGCGGACTTGGATATGCTCGTTGGCAAACCCGGATTTGAACGCGTACACGATATGCCCACCAGTTGCTACATATCGGTTCAGACGATGCAAATAATCGTCGCTCACTGTATATAGCGGCGGTACGATCACCAGATCGTAATCCTCTGGCTGACCATTTTCCGGGTTGATGATATCGACGCCAATATTCAAGCGGTATAGCTGGTCATACAGCAAACGGAATACGTCGTTGTAGTTGTACGGTGTATTGCCGCTAAAGGCACGTCCGGCGAATGGAAACCAGTCCAGCGCGGTCAGGCTTTCGTTACTGATTAGCATAGCGACGCGATGATGCTTGCGCAGCCCAGTCAGTGTATCCGACAAACGGGCAAATTCGCTGCCGATGATCTTCGCTTCGTTGTAGACCGGATTCGGCTTCAGATCGTGGCTGAGCAATCCTTTCCAATACGTTTCCGCCGAGTTGTGAATGGAATGCCAGTGCCAGTATTCCACCATCACCGCACCGGATGCGATATGGCTGTACGCCTGCATACGCAATTGACCCGGATACGGCACCCACTGCTTGAACGCCTGCGCTTCCGTTTCCAGTACAAAATACGGCTTGTTCTTAGTGGAGCGAATCACATCCCCGGCAAAGGAAATCTCGTTACCTGTCAGCGATCCTTGGCTTGGATGGTAAATGTCGGTGCCGACAATATCTAGCGACTTGGACGCTTCAAAATGGTTCACATCCGGCTGAATCCCGTGCGAATAGCCGCGCCATTCAAAGTCAAAGTTATGTGTCACAAACTGGTCGTCCCGCGCATATTCACGTACGAGCTCTACCTGCCAGCTCAGAAAATCCGTCACAAGCTGTCGTTGAAACCGTGAGAATTCTGCACCCAGACTGCCATTAATCGTGCCAACGACCGACGGGAAGTCTTCCCAGCTGTTGATGCGATTGCTCCAATAATCCAGCCCATATACATGATTGAGCTGATCCAGATCGTGGTCAAATCGCTGCTTCATATGTTTGACAAACATCGTCTGCACATTGTGTCCGACCGTGCCGTAATGCTTCGTCTCGTTATCCACCTGAAACCCGATCACCGCCGGATGATCCGCTACACGGGAGATCAGCTTGCGGATGATGCGCTCGGCATACCGCAAATAGACTGGGCTAGTGATATCCATAATCTGACGCGCGCCGTAGCGACCGAGACCGTTCTTGGTCGTTGCCAGCACTTCGGGGTAGGCTTTGACCAGCCATGTCGGGACAGCGTAAGTAGGCGTGCCGACGATCACATCAATGCCAGCGTTGTGCATTGCTTCTAATACGCGATCTACTGAACTGAAGTCGAATACACCATCCTGCGGTTCATGCGTGCTCCATGTACTTTCGGCGATTCGCACCAGATTGATGCCTGCTTCCTTCATGAGCGCGATGTCTTCCTCCAACCGATCATAGGGCATATATTCATCATAATAGGCGACGCCGTAATATAGTTTGTTCGGGGTATAAGGCATGCGTGCAATTCCTCCTCTAGAAAATATGTAAGCGCTTATTTACAGCTCTGTTATTCATTATGTGGAATATGATGTAAAATGGATATAGTCAATCCCGGGGAACAATTTACCCAAAACAAAGGTGATGAAGATGAGCGAATATAACCCACTGCTGCATAATGCCCAGCGTCTTCCAGTATTGGATTGGAATATTAGTTTTTTCGGCGCCCATACCCAGAAAGTGGAGCGTGGCTGGCATGTGCCATCCAATCTGCATCTGGCGTTTGAGATTATCTGGGTGCTGGAAGGTGGACAGCGTACATGCATTGAACAGGATACATATGAACTGGCAAAAGGCGATATTCTAATCATACCACCGGGATTTCACCATGAGATTCAGTGTAACCATGCGGAAGGGATGACGTATTTTTGCGCCCATTTCGATATTGATGATGCGCCGTTTATTATGAATATGGCGCAGAAGTGCGATCTCATTTACCGTCAGGATCAGGAGTATAATGGCGAATTGCAGCGGATACTGAAGCGCTGGGTACATATGATTAATCACGATACGCCGTATTCGTTCCGTACGAAAATGGAAGTGCAGATCGTGCTGTCTGAGCTGCTCATTCTGCTGGACAGGATGATGGAGCAGAGCGGCGCTCCGGTCCATCCGGCGAGCATCAACAGCTCCAAATATGCCAAAGAAATCGCCGAAATGATCAAAACATCGTTCAAGCAGCAGGTGCTGCATCCCGAATACAATGAGCCGGACGACGAAGGGCTGCATATTGAACGCATCATTCAATCGGTCGGGCTGAGTCCGGGATATGGTTATGAAGTGTTCAAAAAAGTATATGGCTGCTCCCCACGTCATTACCTGTCCCAGCTCAAACTAAAAGAAGCCCGAGCATTGATCAAAAAGCCCGAGCTGTCGATCCAGTCCATCAGCAAGCGATTGGGATACAAAAATGCGTCCCACTTTAGCCGCCAGTTCAAACGCTGGACGGGCGTATCCCCGTTAGAGTATCGGGCGGTGGAGGGGTAGATTCAAGCTTTACTGTAAGGGAAGGAATGATCTAAAAAATAAAAGTATAGTTGTCCGTGTCATTGCATATGACTATAAACTGATCTAACGTGAGCACATGACTATGAAGGGTTGAAGTATAATCTGCATGATGCTGTATGTATTGAGCAGACTTAGGATTAGGTCGAAGACGCGGGATATCCTGTATCGCCAGCGTTCCTTGTTTCACCGCGCGATAGATGGATACATCGGTGCTCAAAAAAGAAATCGGTGGATGAGCGGAAAAGCAGCCATAAAAGGGAGCGTATTGCGATTCTTGTAACACTCTATCTTTGATCTTTATAATGCCAAAGTCTGTCGAAGCAATTGTGAGATGTTGAATTTGCGTGTGGTAGTGATGCAACAAGCAAAAGCATAAAGTGACCAGCGAAACTTCGCCCGCATTTTTCTTGGTGATACGTGTGTTCGTCTGTTTTGTAGTGAAACCATGATCATAAAATTGCTCCAGCCAGTCATCCGGCAATTCTTCGGCATGAAGATGGCGATACCGTCCAAAAAATTGGAGTGCTTCCGAATGGACAGAACTAAGTCGGAACAGCGCTAATAATTTCAGATCACTGTATTCCAGCAGAGGCAGATAATCTTCAAACTCATCAATAACATAAGTTGGGACTGGTATATTCGATATATAGTTCGATTTTCTCGCATGATGAGCATATTCTGCTTGCACCCATCCCGGAATAAGCACGAGATCATATGGTGCAAACATTTCAGACTTAGGCAGTACATCTTCGTATTGATAGTAAAATTGCAGATTGTTGTTATCTAGTAGTAGAATTTTGGCATGCGTAGCATTTCTCAATATGGTATCGATTTGGCTGTAATTACCCATTGGACTGCTCCTTTAGTTTCCGCTGGATGATCGTATACGTTGCTTCCCATTGCTTTACATAATCCAGATTTTCTCTATACATTGCTACGTCGGGGTGCTGCTTGATCTCCGTCTGAATGGCGGACTTGATTGGCGACAGATTCAGTACGAAGGACGGTTTGATCAGACTGTCGTCCAAAGAATATTGCTGAAACAGATGTGACCATTGTTCAGTTGTAAGTCGGGTATCAAAATTGGCTTTGATTATAGCTTTTAATGACTCATTACGCTGTTGGCTAGCGCTTTGATACAACTGAATAAGAACGGCTTTGTACGGCGCTTTGAACGATTTGATGCAATGTGCAATATTGACATGAAAGTCGTCATATTGAAGCGAATGATAATAATCGTATAGATCAGATTGTCCGAAAATCATTTGACTGGCAAAATAATCGGCTTTGCGTTCGTTAAGATCAAATTCGGTAAAAATAGCATAATCCTTCGTATGCTGCTGCATTTCTTCATATTCAGTTACATGAAAAACTTCATGCCAGTAAATAAAATACTGATACACACGCGGTTGTGCGGTATTGATAATCGGAACGATACGACCATTGGCAAATGTGCGAATAGCGCCGCCCCAATCTTCATCGGGAATGGGCAGTTCGATGAGATGATGTTCCTTTAGAATCTCCAATGCTTGCTGCTCAACCGGCAGGTATTTCCATTTGATAATGCGAGTCTCTATATATTGAATATGCTGCTCCACTTCGCGGGCAATTTGCTGATTGCGTTGAATCGTTACATCCAGATTTTCGCTAGTTATTCGCATAGCACGTAGACACCTCCTTACTTGATATACATCGAATAGAGATCAAGGATATGATCTAATCCTTCCAGCAGTTCTTTAGCTTCCGGGGTTCGCTCGCTTCCTTTTGCATGATCCGAAAAAGCGTATGGAGAATGGGAAGTCGGCAGTAGTTCCGGTTGATTTCGCAACAAATAATCATCAGGTAGCTGAAACGTCTGCGTGATTTTGGCAATCTGCTGATTGTAGAGGGTCGGATTGGGACTTTCACTTTTTAGAATTTGATCTACAGTGGGACGAGAGATTCCTGTCAATTTGGAAAAGGACAATTTGGAATATCCTTTCAGACGGATAAAGGCAGTCAGATTTTGAGCAATATGCTGCTGCTGAGAGAAAAATTCTGTCATTGGTCAAACACCTCCTCTTTTAAGTATAGTAAAAGTATATCATTTATATTTTTATGATAGTAAAAATTATTTTTACAAAATGTAAAAAAGGCTGTCGAAGTTCAGGGCATTACCTCCCGTGCCTTCCAACAGCCTTACTTAATTACTATAGAGGGTATCCAGCGAGCCAATCGTATTTCTAATCATTCTTTACCGTATGGCATCTACAATAAGCATGGATTCACCTGTATCAACAATTACTGCGCATAATCCCCGTTATAACTCACCAGCACTACATCCGACACCCCGTTCACATTTGACAGCTCATTAATAAACTGCGTATTATCCGGGTCTTTCAGACGAATCTCGACCGTCATCTCGGTCACATGTTTGCGTACGGTTTTGGACTTGAGTACGTATTTCAGCTTGCGTAGTGCAATCTTCACTGGCTCGGCAGCTTCATCATCGAAATGAATCACGAGCAAATACGGTGCATCGCTGTTCTGACGGCGTGCCATGAAGAAGATGACGAGCGTGATTACAATCGAGCCGACGATGGCAAAGGCGTATAGTGTCGCACCCGTAGCGATCCCAACGGAGATCGACCAGAACATGAACATGATGTCCATCGGGTCCTTCACCGCAGTACGGAAACGCACGATACTAAGCGCGCCGACCATACCAAGCGATAGCACGATATTGCTGCTGATGGTCATAATGATCAGCGCCGTGATGATTGTCATCAGGACAAACGAGACGTTGTAGTTATGGCTGTATACGACACCGCGATAGCATTTGCGATACACCCAGTAGATCAGCATCCCCAGACCGAAGGCGATCAGAAGGCTCCAGAACATCTCGATAAACGAAACCTGATTGAACGAATCGAGTTGGAGAAAGCTTTTTTTGATCACATCGCTAAAATTCGTTGTTTCATTCATTATGGTTATCCCCCTTCAGGCTGGCGTCAGCCTGTAAACACTTTTTGTCGTTCCTTGCACAGTACATATTTGGAGATGGTGGAGCGGTTGTGCGAGGATAATTGCACCAGATGCTTAATAAAATCCGGCAGAAATTGGTTGTACTTCACTTCGAGAATCTGGCGTGGACCGTCGACGGATTCCATCGTCACCAGATCTGGATCGAAAATGTCAAAGGACTGCACGCCCGCACACAGATACTTGTCGAATGTAATGCGCACATCGCTCACTGGGTAAATGTAAGCTTCGCGCACATAATCGACCACGACCGCTGGTTTGAGCTGACCGTGCAGCATATCGTAGTAAAAGTCGCGCATGAGCAAATTGCCAGAATCCAGCAGAAAACGCGTATCGCCATGCATAATCTGATCGAATTGCTCTCTAGTGATCGCCGCCGATTCTTTGGCGGTGAATTCGTTGTATTTGCTTTTGCGTTCCAGCTTGATGACGGCATCGCTTTTGTTGTAGATGCGGATGCGGTACTTTTTGCGGCGAAAGGCACCGTTGTTTTTATCGAACAGCGCGGTTTCCTGAATATTGTCAAAATACAGACTGCGGATATGATAGCCGTCACGATCGGTAGAATTGCGATCCAGCCGCATCACGGTTGCTACGCGGCGGCGTAATCCTTCGTATTCGTTTGGTGCGATATAATACTTCAGCTCATGCCGAAGACGTTTGTTGTCAAAGCGCAAGTGTATTGTCCCCTTTCCTGCTTATTGCACATACCATTGGCGCACTCCGTAGTACACGATGTCGTCAATATCTGTGTAGACATCGTACGGTATGGCAGTATGACCGCTCTTGTCCGTAGCCGTGACCGTCCAGAAGTAGCGTCCGCTTTCCAGTGATTCTATCTCTGCTTCGGTATTCGATCCGGTATCGATCTGCATGAGCGGCTGACGCATCGCCGGACTGCGAGAGATGGTGAGCTTGTATGTTAGCGGTTCATGCTGTAGATCGTAGGAAGCATCCCAGCTCAAGTGAAGCGCGCCATTACGCGTCTGTGGTTCATGCAGGGAAAATGGCATCGGCGCTTGCAATCCTTGGACAAATGCCTGCGCACTCTGCTCACTCATATCCGGCAATGTTTGCAACTCGGCATTGCGATCATCCAGTGTACCGGGCAGATAACCGGGATCGCCGGATTGCTCCAGTACGGGATCGATCACTTTGCGATAGGCGGCGATTGTTTGCTTTGTTTGCTCCGGGGTGATGATCTTGCGTAGTTCGTCTAGCTTATCCTGCAATTGCTGTACATGCCCTGGTTCATGAAAATACTGCTGCACCAGGCGGTTTTGCCAGTAGGCGGCAAGACCGTGCTGCCACGGTGCGCGTTCCTTAGTCGGTGTACGTCCCCACGCATCGTCGTAATCCCACGGGATGAAGAACCATTTGTCCGATTCGGTTGGCGAGTAGAGCAGGTAATTGTCCGAAGCAGCCTTGCTCTGATCCATGAGAATATTGGTCGCCAGCCATGTCAGGAAATTATTCTCGTCAAAATGCTGATGAAACACGGCATCCCACTGCTCCTCTGTAGCGCCGTTCAGCTCGTCTAACATGTTCAATAATTTCTGATGATCCCGGCTACCCTTGATTTGTAGCACATCCTGAAACTTGGATTTGTCAAAGGCAGGATCGTCCTCCAGCTTCAGCGCGTTCGGGCTGCGGTCAAAAGTAAAGTTCTCCGCCTTATACAGGGAACCGCTGGAATCCAATCCATGCGCCCGCAGAAACGCCTTGTTTGGCTGTTCAATCTGCGTATACAATCCGTAATCGGTAAATTCATCGACCGCATCGTCACGCGATAGGTCTTTGACATGCAGACGGACAAAGCTGGTACGCATACTTACCATGTCCGGCAAGGAGCGGATATAGTCGAAGCTTAGCTTGTTGCGCAGCCGCGTCAGATCACCGACAGATTTGACCAGATTGATGGTGGACTGATCGCGCCACGCGCCAGCCTGTCCGTTCAGCTTGATCTTGTACGATTTCTGCGCCGATTTGACCGAATCTGTGCCGCGCAGGGAGATGGAGCTGTTCACCTGATAATCCGAATAGCCGAACATGCCATGCACGGGACCAGTATCGTCGCCCTCTTGGAAAATAGCATCCAGCGAGCGTCCGTCATCGTCTTGTGGTTGGTTGATGCCGTTCAGATCGCGCCAGCTGTACGGAGTTTTGCGATCCAGATTCTGGTGCATAATCGTTACGTACAGATTCGTGATCACATTCTGCGGATCGCTGTCATAGACGGCGCTGTTGTCTGCTAGCTTGCCCGCTGCGTAGGCACTTTGCTGTCGGTCGCTCCGGTTGTCGTGCAGATCCCACGGCATCCACCCAGATGGGATGCTACAACCAGTCAGCAGAAGCAGCAGTGCCAGCACGCTAAGCCTTGACCACGGTTTATTTGACATAAAATTCACGCACCCCATAATGATTCACATTGTCCAGATCCTCATAAATGTCAAAGGCGGGCATCTCATGCTGCTGACTGTCTACTGCTGTCACGCTCCAATAATAACGCCCCGGCGTCAGACCGCTGACGTTCACTTCGTTGGCTTTGAGCGCAGCCTGACGTTGCAGCGGATTGGTCAGATTGGGCGAGCGAGAGATGAGGAAGCGGTATGTAATATCGTCTGCCTGCAAATCGTATGAGTTGTCCCAGCGGAATGTTAGCTGTTCACCGGTTTGCTGTACATCGCCCATGAAGAATGGCATTGGGTATTGCAGCATCTTTTCAAACCGTGCTACTGATTCCTCGGGAATGTCCATCAGATGATCGACCTCGTGCTTGTAATTCTCAATTGGCTCTGGCAGATTGCCAAGGTCGGGCATTGTGTAGACAAACGATTCGGTGATGTGGCGATACATATCCACATGCTTTTCGGTATTGGCACGATTGAAGACGGATTGTAACTGCTTGATCTTGTCTTGCAACGCCTGCACATTGTCCGGGTTTTTGAAAAAGCGATTTTGCAACTGACTGCCCCAGTAGTTCGCCAGACCAGCTTTCCACGGAGCGCGCCGCGCTGTATCGTCATCGTAAAAGCCCCATGCGCCGTCATAGTCCCACGGCAGGAAGTACCATGTGTTGGAATTGAGCGGCGAATACAGCATGAAGTTCTGCGTCTGGGTATCGATATTGTCGGTCAGAATATTGATCGCCATCCATGTGAGGAAGTTATCACGGTCAAAATATTTGTCAAAAACCGTATCAAAATCTTGCGTCGTATCGTTCAGATCGTCTAGCATCTTGAGCAGCTTGGTATGATCGGAACTGCCCTTGATTTCCAGCACCGATTCAAAGTTTGCTTGCTTGTAGGCAGGGTCACTTGTCAGCTTGAGCTGATCTGGATATCGGTAAAATTCAAAATTGGACGCCTTGTACAATTGTCCGTTCGGATCAAGCCCATGCGATTTTAGGAAGCTGCGGTTCGGCTGCTCTACCTGCGTGTACAGTCCGTAATCTTGCCATGACGACGATGTGCTTGCCGCAGTCAGATCTTTGACATGCAGATGCACATACTGCGTACGCAGACTGGTAAAGTCCGGTATGCCCTGAAACAGATCATAGCTGAGCTTATTGCGCATCCGGCTAAAATCATAGGCGCTTTTCACCAGATTGATCGTAGACTGACTGCGCCATTCGCCAGCGTCCTTGTACAGGCTGATTTTATATGCTTTTTGGTGCGAGCTGAGCGTCGATTTACCACGTAGCTTGACGAAGGCGTTCGGCTGTTTGGTGTCATAGCCGAATTTGCCCTGCGTCGGGCCTTTGCTATTGCCCTCCTGAATGATGGCATTGACACCTTTGTCAGCGGTGTTATGTTCCGGCAGTGTAATCTCATTCAGACCGTTCCAGCTTTGCGGCGATTCGGCGGTCAGATTGTCCTTCGTAATCGTCAGGTAAAAGTCGATCGCCGTATCCTGTGTATCGCCCTTGTAGACGGTCACATTGTCTTCCAGCCGCGGATGATAAGTGGCTGCCGCTTCGGCTGTGCCGGTGTTGGTAGCGATGGCAGGCAGCGGTGTCTCATGTTGACAGCCCGCGATAATGACCATACCTAGCACACCGGTTAGCAGCAGCGAAGCTTTGATATACATCTTCATGACGTCCTCCTCTTGCTAGCGCTTCAGCAGCGGGCCGAAGCGATTCTCGGTCTGACGCGCGACCAGTGGTTGAGCGCTGAATGTGTAGTAATTGATATGGTTCAGCACATGGATGATGCGTGCCAGCGCCAGCAGCAACGTAAGAAACGATGCCGCAAAAAATGAAAAGCCTTGATCGTTCAGCCATACCGAGATCGCGGTGAAGCCCGTGTTCATGCCGAGAAACGCAATCGCCAGCCACAGCACCCCTTTGCGATCGTCAAAGTACAGCAGCACCAGTGACACGACATTATAAATAATATAGGCAAAATAGCCGATCACCAGCAGATTGAACAGATCGATCTGCGTGGACGTAAAGCCCATTAGCGGCAGGAAGCGGATGCCGAGGGCGATAGAGATGATCGAGAAAATCATCTGAATCCCCATCATCAGCGTAAACTGCTGCCCCAACACCTGATACATCTCCGTCCGCGCCCGGTTGATGTCCATGATCGAGCCTTTGGACAGAATATAGTCGTAATAATTGCGGAATTTGGGATAAAAGCTCGTTTCAAGCGAGACGACGAAGACGATCAACGTCGGAACCGCCGACAAAAAGGCGCAAAACACCGCCACATCATACTGCGGCGCCATCAGAAACGCATCGCTGATCACAACGCCTGACGGCCCGAACCACTGGATAAACTGGTGCGCAAACAAGCCGACCGCATTCAGAATACCGATAACAATGAGCGACGGATAGCGCCGCAAGAAGGCGAGAAACGAGAAGTTCGATACCGTTTTGCCCGGCTTGAAATACCGCTCAATCTGCACCATCAGCATCCCCGCTGTCACTAGAAATCCAGAGTCAAACGAGAACAGCGCCGACGACGCCGTGCGCAGCGGCGTCAGATAGAGAATGATTGACAGTGCGCCGATCGACACGACCGCTCCGCAGGCAAAGGCACCTACGATGCGGCGGAAATTTTTCATCGCTGATACATACACAACTTGATTCCAGATCATGATGAGCAGCATAAATAGCAGAAACAAGCCGGTCTTCACCGACAGCGGCAATGGCGCGACGATCAGGAAGATCAATGCCGGAATTGCACCGGCAATTAGCGTAATCTGAATACTGCCGTATAGTGAGGGCAGCAGCGCATTGTGATACCCTTCATTTAGAAAGTCCGAGCTGACCCGCGTCAGATACATCGTCATCATGCTGCTCATAATATAGGAGAAAATAAACGCGTAAATAACCGAGCTTTGGAACAATTCTACATTCAAAAAGTCCACGCCCGCCTGCCGCATCATCCAGTTGAACACCGCCACCATCACGATACAGAGCAGCATCGGCCCAATCGTAATCAGCGAGGAGTAGGTGTAGGCTTTTGCCTTGTTGACCAGTCCGCTTTTATCAAACAGCTTTTTTAATTCGAAACCGATACCGGCCATGATTGTACTCCTCCATACGTGTGATACAGCTGTTGATAGCTGGAAATAAAGTTGTGATTCGTATACAGGCTGCTGACGCGCTTGCGTCCATTTTCGCCCATTAGCAGACGTTGCTCTTCGCTTTTGCATAGCTGGACGATCGCATCGCCAATGCGCTCATAGCTCATGACAGGCACAACGCTTCCAGCTATGCCGAAGTCGTCATGATTGCCGTAGATCAGCTCCTTGCAGCTGCCGACGTCGGTCGTAACCATCGGCTTGCCGGCTGCGAGCCCTTCCAGCACAGCGAGTGGTTGTCCTTCGCTAATGCTGGTCAGTACGAGAATATCCATCTGTCCGATATATTCTTTGACATTGATGCTACCGGTGAAGATCACATCGTCAATCTTCAGCAGCTCTACCATCAACCGACATTCCTCATAATAATCGGGGTCTTCTTCATACGGACCCATAATGAAAAATTTCGCCTGCGGCACCTGACGCTTCACAATCTGGAAGCTCTGGATCATCGTCTTGATGTCCTTGATCGGTACGACGCGCACGATGCCGCCGATATAGATCGGCTCACCTGCGGGCTTCATTGGCAGATTCACATAATCGCTGGAGGTAACACCGTTAGGAACAATACTAATTTTCTCCTCGTCACAGCCTAGTTCGATCTGAATCTCGCGGTTGCGTCCGAACAATGTAATCACTTCGTCTGCATACTGATACGCACAGGTGGAGAGGGTATAGAAGTATCGAATCCAAATATCTTTGAAATAACCGTCTACCCAGTCCGCTTTGATAATCTCTTCCTCACGCTCACGCGAGTAGATGCCGTGCTCGGTCAGCAGTACAGGCTTGTTGTACAAATATTTGCCGAGACTTGCGAGCACGCCTGCATATCCGGTAGAGACGGCATGGTACACATCCGCCTCCGGTAGCGGCTTTTGCACTGTTAATAGCAGTGGTAGAATCATCGAGCGCACCGTCCAGAACATCTCGGTGAATGGCAGCTGTTCATACTTCTCCTCACACAGCTTGCTCATAATATCGAAGAAATCGCGGCTCATGAGGAAATTAGCCGGATTGCCCAGCTTGCGATCACATAGCACATCGAAGATCTGGCGCCAGTCCAGCTCCCCTTCACCGGAGATTAGCGACGTAATCGCCTGCCGTTGATGTGCATGCAGCCGTAGCTGATGCCCCCATTCACCATCCAGCTGCATATATTCATCAAGGAAGATCTCGCGGACTTCCACGATGTTGTCCGGCAGGGTGTATTTGAATTTGCCCTGCTGCTTGCGCTCAGCTGCAATCGCATAAATGACAAATTCATGCTCTGGCATATTGCGTGCCAGCGAGTGAATCCAACTGGATACACCGCCAGTTACATACGGATACGAACCTTCCGCTACGATACAAATTCTCATTGTGCATTCCCTCCCAAGCCGAGCTTGAACGTATCAGCATTCACTTCCACCAGATACGATTCGTCATCGATTCGTGTGACCCGGCAGTTGGTCTGCGACGTAATCTTGCGGTCAGTGCGCAGTACATAATACAGCGAGCCTGCTGTGTAGTGGTTAATATAGCCGTCAATTTCATTGCTTCCATATACAAAATGAGGTTCGCTTAACTGATACCGTTGCAGCTCTGCCGTCGCTTCCGATGCGGTCATGGGACGTACCCACGGATAGCGAGCAGTCGACTGGTCGATAAATTCATTGAACATATCACGCATCTGTTCCCAGTTATACGCATGACTGCGATCCGGGTCCAAAATATCATCAGGATGCACAAAGTGGGAAAAGACGCCGAGCGAAGTCATCGCATTGGCGGTCGCCCAGTCATTGAACTCGTCGGTCATAAAGCCGGACGAAATGCGCGGCAATTCAGCGATGCCATCTGCCGACACTTCAAATTCTTGTACATAGGAACGGTTCTCCGGGTCTTCACTGTACACGGACGAGATCGTCTTTAGATCTGGCCACGCACGCTTCAGCGCTTCGCGTCCATCCTGATCCAACGCATTGGAGGGCGGTACATAGGTCGTTAATTTGTAATTGCTGAACGATTGGTGGATAAACGATGCTACGGTCGTAATCGAGTCCGCCATACTTTTCTGATCAGGCCAAACGTTATAACCGAAGCTGTCGGAGATACGGGATTGGGTCGTGAGCGATTGGTGATTGTACCCGTGAATACCAATTTCTCCGCCCTGTTTGATTAGCTCCCGACCGAACAGAGTCAGATTCAGACTGTCCGCGTCGGTATATTGCCCGAATGGCGGCTTCACCTGATTGTTGTACGTCTGGATAACGACACCAGTCAGCTTGAAGTTATGCTCTGCCATGATTTTCAGCATATCCGGCCACCAGATATCTTTGTAAAAACGAACGGTATTGCGGTGATATTCTTTGTACACTTTATCGTTTGTTCCCGCCGGAATCGGAGCAGGGAAGTCATCGATATACATTAGCGCCACATTGAGTACCGGGTAGATCACATCCCGATTCATCAGCGTCATCGCGCCGGACAACAGACCGCGACTTGTTTTTTCCTGAAACATAGAGCCGTTAAAGACGACGAAGCGTCCTTTGCCATACGGCGTTTCCCATAGTAGCGGTACATGCTCGTCACTGACGGCGTGTACGATGCTGTCTTTGCCAAGACGCACACGCACAGAGCCATTTTGGATCAATGCGGCGCTGTAATGCGCATTTTTGTCATTTAGCAGCACATTGCTAGTCAGCTCCAAGCCGGTAGAGGTCAGATAGCCGCCCAGCTCAATGATGCCCATTTTGCGGTAATACTGGTACAGATCTTGATCCAGCTGCGGCATAGAGGTGAGCAGAAGACTGCCGCCATTATGTACATAGCTATCGATCCAGCGGTTATCCGGCAGCTTGCCCAGACTCGACATGGTGAGGATCACGCCGCTATACTTGGACGTTTCCCCGGAAAAGGTACTGACATTCACCAGATCGTGATTGATTTTCATATAGGTGAGCATATGATCGGCGTTGTTACGAATCTTGGTGCTGGCTGGATCGGTGTCGTCGAACAGCACCAGCATACGCCGTTCTTGCGGTAGTGTTGTAACTTGAGCGGCTGTGAGTGCATTCGTTTCGTCCTGCTTGAGCTGCGACAGATTGGAGACATGGTTCTGCGCTCCCTTTAATTGCAGAATGGCGTCTGAGCGGGTTGCCTGAATCCCTAGCGCCATGACCAACATAAAGGCGAGCATGACATACACCTGAGTACTGAGTTTAAATGATGATTTCATAGATTACGCACCTTTTTCCGACCAGTACCGAATCACATTCAGGCCCGTATGGGATACTTTCACTGGAGATTGTTTGAGCGATTGCAGCGTATCGAAGAACGCGTCCTTCATCTGCAATTCGTAATATAGCTTCAACGCTGCCAGATAAGGCAGCTCGCTATGCGGGAATCTGGTATGGAACAGCACTTGATAACGTAGCGCTTCATCATGACGCTGCAATTGCAATTCACTGTCGATCTTCGCCTGAAATACCTCTTCATCCGCATGATCCATCTCAATCAACTCACCAAGCAAAGAAGAATAGGTGGACAGATGCGAGCGGCGTGTCGGACTGTCCATGAATCCGCTGTGTATGTACTGCCGAATCACTTCCGCGTATTCGGTCAATACTTCCGGCGTATGCTCGCCGCTACCATAGCGCACCGACCAGTGCTGGATGCCAAGCGTCAGCTTGCGCTTGATCTCGACAACAGCGGTCACAGCGTAGTGGGACGTTTCCGTATCCTCGTTGCTGACTGCCTGTTCCAACAGAGGCATCATCGCACCGGGATCGTCCTTTAGAAAATCAAGCATCAGACGGCGGCGGCTGGATAGATCGTTGACGAGCAACGCTTCCTCCAGCGGCACCAGATTGCTCTCCTTGCGCACATCCAGACTGCGAAATACACGTACATGATGAGTGTCCTGCACTTCATCCAGCAGATGACCGGTAGAGCGCGACAAGCGCAAATAACCAGAACGCAGCCCGTCGCGCAGTAGGGATAATGGCAAACCGAACAGCGGCAGCAGCAGAACGAATGTGATAGAGCCAGCGGTATCCTCGCCCAATTGCTGCCGGAATCGGTAACGTACAAGGCTGTACAGGATCGCGAGGATGTAATAGACCAGCAGTACACTAAGCATAGAGCGCTTCCTCCATCTGCAAATCGGCGCTGACACCATACTGATGCAAACGCTGAATGACGAGCTGTGCTTCCGCGGTCGTTGCATGAGACAACAGCAGCACGGGCAATCCGTTCAGCATGCCGAGATGATCCGAATCACGCTTGATGCTATCCACCAGCATGACCAATTCGTTAAAGGTACGCTGTTCCCGCTGCAAAATGAGCAGGCTATAGTCGCTATTATGCAGCTTGCGCGCTTCCTCACGCGTGCGCAGCAACTGGGCAAACGCAGCTTCGTTCAAGATCGGCAGATCGTCCACATATCGATCCTGACGAGTCGCACCTTCATACCGGAATGCGCGTGCCAGCGAGGCGGAGATCATATCGACACTCACCTTGAAGCGGTTCTCATAACTCATATTCAAATGCTCAAATGACGGTTCATGCAGTGAGATCAGCGCAATGACCTGATCATCATGCACAACGGGCATACTATACATCGGAATGTTCGGCTCCATATCCTTGTTGATCCACATGTTACGGGTATCGATCACTTGACGAAAATGAGGTTCGTCATCGAGATGAATCGTTTTCGGTAACATAAATCCAGACTGGCGCGACTGCACCAGCAGGCGCATATGATTGCTTTCATTTACCGAATAGATAGAGATATGGCGGGTATCGAGCAGATTTTCCAGCACATCCATCGAGGCGGTGATGACTTCTTCCGATTCCAGACTTTCCAGCTTACGCGTAATCGTATATATGCGTCCGATGCTGTCCTTGCTGCCAATCAGTTGCCGCTGCAATTCTTCCTTGATCTTGCGTGTATCGCGGTAAATATGACTTAAAAAGGTATAGCGTTCCTTCTCCGCAGCCAGTTCATTGTGGATGTATACCGATTCGCGCTTATGCTTGTCGGATACGAAGCCGACCACCAGCCCGAAGAACAGATAGATCGCCAGCATAAACAACGCTTCTGGGTCATACAGCATGCTTTGCCAGTCACGACCATTGGCTAGCGCTTCGTAAAAGAACAGCCCTGACGAGAGCACCGCCGAGATGACCGACTGTCTGGCTCCATACACAACACCAAGTACAAGTATGTAAACAAGCTTAAAATCAATATCCGCTGAGATCGACCAGTGCGAGCCGTAGCGGGTTAAGAACACAATCAGGGCAAAGGCGAGCAAGTTCTCCGCATATGGTCGAAGCAAGGTAAACCAGTGACGATAGTCCTGTGATTGCTCTGCCTGTCTGTCGGCGGCAACCGGAGTATGATGGTCGCGGAACCAGGCGTGCGTTTTCTCCATGCCTTCGCGAATGGAGTAGAGCGGCAGCCAGTCCAGATCCTTTTTGATCTGAGTGTTGTCCAGTGACGAACGGTAAATATCACCGCTGCGTGCGTCCAGATAATGCACATCCTGTACCTGCTCCAGCTGCTCCAAAATGCCGATCAGCTCATTCAGACTTGTTTCTGTATTGGTGGACAGGTTGTAGATGCCCGTATGTTCGCCAATCGCACCACGGTAAATGCCATCCACCACATCCTCCACATAGATAAAGTCACGCGTCTGCTCCCCATCGCCGAATACATTCAAATCACGCTGATTCATGAGCTGCTGCATGTAGATGGAGACAACGCCGCCTTCGCCAATCGTTCCCTGTCGTGGTCCGTACACGTTAGAGAAGCGGAAGCAGAGCGTAGGGAGCTGGTAAATGTCATTCCATTTGCTGCAATATACTTCGCCGAGCAGCTTGTTGATGCCGTAGGGTGATAGCGGTTCCGTGTTCATTAATTCAGTTAGCGGCACCTGTTCGTTCATACCGTAGACAGCAGCCGAGGACGCAAAGATGAATTTGGAGACATTGTATTTGCTGGACATCTCCAGCATGTTGACCAGACCGAGAATGTTCGTTTGCGCATCCTGTCGTGGTTCGCGCATCGATACCGCTACATCGACCTGTGCCGCTAGATGAACGACAATGTCTGGCTTGATGCTGTGAAAAATCTCGTCACAGCGTTCATCCTCCACACCGAGATTGTAAAATTTGTGCGGGACGGTCACGTTCTCTTTCCGACCGGAAGCCAGATTGTCGATAATATACACCTGGTGTCCTTCTTTGTGAAAACGCTCCGCCACAAACGAGCCAATAAATCCGTATCCGCCTGTGATCAGAACATGCAAGGGAACTCCTCCTTGAGTAAAATGAAAAGCTTATCATGAAAATAGTATGACCAATCGTTCGAATAAAATTGGAATTGGTTTTGTTATTTTATATGTAAGTTAGCAACCTTGACAACTATTTTATTACATTTGAGTAATATTATTTGATTAAAATTTTACATCACATAGTTTTTTAAAATTTGAATACGTGGATGCGAGTTTAGAGGTGAGAAAAAGCTTTATTTTGCAATGATTTAAAGCTTTTTTAACAATTGCGTAAATACGTAAAATAGATGATTCGAGAGAACCAGGACCTGTTAGATGAGAGCGAATGAATATTCTGGAAATGGCGTTTACTTTTATGGAAATTGTGTTATGTTGGATGGGATATGGTGTATACAGTGGATAAGAAAACGGTATGCGAACTGGATGATATGGGAATTAGTGGTTTTCATAAATTCAACGCATCAAAGGAGACATAGAAGATGAGAACCTATCATCGTCTGGCACTGTGTGTGCTGGCACTGGTGGCAGTATTGTGCACCACAAACAGCGCGTCCGCGCAGGCAAATACAATACCCGGTCCGAAGCTGCTGATCTATTACGGCATTCCTGAGTCCATCAACGATGCCGCCAGCCCGGAAGAAGCGGCACAAACACTTGCCCAATATGATGTACTGGTGCTGGGCGACCGTCTGGAGCTGCCGGAGCATGAGAATCATGTGACAACGCTACAGATCATCGACCGGATTAAGCAGATTCATCCGAGCATTCAGATCTTTGGCTATGTCGATCTGGGCGTGACCGATGGTACTGACAATCTGAGCATGGATATGATCAAACAGCGGATCGGATTGTGGAAAGATGCAGGGGCGTACGGCGTATTCTTGGATGATGCGGGTTACGACTACGGTGTGTCCCGCGCGCGGCTGAATGAAGCGGTCGATGCGGTACATGGACAGAGCATGGCGGCATTTATTAACGCGTGGCATCCTGAGGATGTGATGAGCAGCACGAAGAACGCTGACTTCAATCCAACCGGCACGAAGACGCGCATCACCAGCAGCGATCTATATTTGCTGGAGAGCTTTATCCTGCCTGCCAATCTGAACGGAAGCAGCCTACCGAGTGCGTATATGGAAGAATTTCAGCAAAAGATGGACAAATCGCTTATGTATCGCCGCGTGCTAGGTGTGCGTCTGCTGAGCGTGAGCAGTATCGATTATCAGGCGAGTACGGATACGGTGCTGAATCAATTTTTCAAAATGAACGAAGCGGCAGCGGGCGTATTCTCACTGGACGGATACGGTGTCTCGCCGATTCATTACAGTTCGTCCAAGCCGAATGCAGACGTGGTGCGTACGTATCCGTATATGTTGAATTATATGGATTATTACACGAAGACACCGAAGTACGAGATGGCGCGTAATGGTCAGGATTTCAGCCGGGAAGGGTTCCGGTTGCTGTCGGTAAAAGGGATGAATAAGTACACGTTTCCGAGTGGAGCGCAGTATTGAGCCGAACAAAATCTAGTATGGGCGCGTCATCCTGAGGAAGCTCGCTTATCTATAGAGAATAGACTCCAAGCAGGACAGAAGATTTTTCGATACAGATTCGATACACGCTCAATACAGGCTCAATACAGGATGGAAGCCAATTAGGGAGAATGTATGAATGCAGATCATATCCGGCGATAGCATGTCTGGATTTGCCCTGATCCTGTCACACTGGTATACTTCCCGTATACTCACAATGATAGGGGGTTCTACCGTGGCATTTGGATTCGCACCGGATTGCTCGTTAGCTATAGAGGCCTTGCGCGAAGCCTGAACAGGGTGGACTTTGTGCGGGGCGCGAAGAGAATCGACTCATCGCCCTGAATAGGCAACACGGAAATGCCCGCAGGCTTTGCACCTTATGCTTGAACCAAATCATATAAGGGGCTGAAAGCGATGCAAACACCATTCATTCACAATCATCAATTGAACTTTATTCATAAACAAGCGGATTTTCTGATCAAAACGATGCGAGGGATTGCAGATCGGCAAGTGCTGGAGACGGTCAAATACAGTGCGGTGCAGAAGATCATCGCGACATTCGATTCACTGACAACGGAGCAGAAGTCTTTGCTGGAATTGCTAGGAACGTATCAGCAGACAGAGGATATCCAGAACTATCTTGATTCGCTGGAATCTCACGTCATTCCGTTTCCTGAAGTGACGCCCAAGCAGATTCAAAAGCTGTTTCCCAAAGCGAAAAAGCTGAAAGCGCCGGAGATGTCCGCAGTGGATCTGACTCGCACGACGTATCTACGCTGGATCGATATTGCCGCCAATCGGCTGTTTATCGTCTATCCGCATGAAGATCGTCTGATCGCAACCGAAGGACAGATCACGCCGACGAACAAACGAGGCTTCTGCATGTTCTGCAATCGCAATCAGGAGCTGGGCTTTTTCAATGTGAAAATGAAAGCCCACTCGCCAGACAATCTGTCTTCCGTCGGGCAATACGTCTGCATGGATGACGAAACGTGTAATCATAGCATTACCGATACAGAAGCGTTGGAGAAATTCCTGCTGAAAGTTGAGCGCTGAGATTGGGCGGGGAGTTATGGGAAGATTGTATGATTAACGAACATGCGAAGGTGATTTTTGGTACGATGTAGAGCATCGTCACCATATACATCGTCGGCTGTAAATGTGACTAGCTGGTCAATGTAACTGCTGCAATACAACACGAATACAATAAAGAAAGGCTGTTCCCAACCGTCATGAAAAGGTGACGAAGGGAACAGCCTTTGTTCTTATTTATTTCTGCTGCTCCACATACCAGTCAATCATCTTGCGCGCGATGCTGATTAGCGGTGGAATATTCGGCAGATCATGCGGGTCGAACCAGTCCGCATGCACAATCTCCTCGCCATCGACCTGAATCTCGCCGCTGTCGTATTCAGCGATATAACCGACCATTAGCGAATGCGGGAACGGCCACGGTTGGCTGTCGAAGTAGCGAATATTTTTCACCTTGATGCCGATTTCCTCTATCGTCTCACGCTGTACACAATCCTCCAACGTTTCGCCCGCCTCAACAAAACCAGCGATCAGACCATACATATTCCCGGGGAAATGTCCGGCGCGTGCCAGCAGCAGCTTGTCGCCTTTGGTGATTAGCGTGATGACTGCCGGGGAGATGCGTGGATACTGACTCAGACCACAGTTTGGGCAAACTTTGCTGCGTTCATGTTGTGCATGTTCGAGCGCCGTGCCGCATCGTCCGCAAAACTGATGCGTCGCATCCCAGCCGAGCATCTGCACCGCACGTCCAGCGACATGAAACAGATCCTGATCGATCTGTTCAAACAGACCGAACAGCGGGATGAATGCCATACCTTCCGGTGCTTGCGCGTCTTTGCTGACTTCTGCGGCATAACATGAAGCCTGCTCAATCGAGCCGAGATAGAGTGAACGCAGAGGCTCTAGCTTGTATTGCTCCAGCCCTTTGGCAACTGGAACGGCAAGCTGTTCATTTTGCTGATGCACCAGCATCTCATTTCCTCGGAAAATAAACCAGTATCCCGTCTCATTCTCCTGCTCGGCAGGCTTCATAGCAGGGATATAGCGTGTATAGATGCTTTGTTTGACAAATGACATATGCTCAGAACCTTTCTCTGTCCCAAAATAGGAATATTATGATGAAAGAATGTATGTCTGTCCTTCATGTTGAGTCATGGTGTTACCGTTCCATAGCTCATCCGGTAGCTTCTTTTTACCCTTTGAACAGCATCCGAATCGCGACGACGAACAGGCAGACTGCTAGTACGCGCACGATGGCTTTGGCAGGAATTTTGGATGCAATCCGCGCGCCGATCTGTCCGCCGACCAGTGCGCCGATGGCAAGCCAGATGAATTGATCCCACATCACATGTCCGAGTGCCACATGCGATACCGTACCAACAAACGACGATAGCAAAATCGAGAACATTGAGGTAGCAGTCGCGATATGCGGCGGAAATGCCAGAAACAGAATCATCGTTGGCACCATCACCGAGCCGCCACCAATGCCGAACAAGCTGGATAGAAAGCCGACAAAGAACGCAACCCCGCAGCCAAACCATAGATTAAATGAATATTCATGCACACTGCCAGTGTTGTCAGTGAGACGATGCGTAACCGTCGGACGCAAAAATCCGCCTCTGCTCTGCGTCGGCTTGAAGTTGATCATCACCGCCATAATCATGAGAAATATGCCAAGCGCCACAAAAAACACGCGGCTCCCAACGACGCTTGTCGTCCATGCACCAAGAATCGAACCCGGAATCATCGCAATCGAAAAGGCGATGCCGCTGCGATAATCGATTTTACGCTGACGAGCATAAGCGAGCGTGCTGGAGATCGCGCTGACGAACAGTACCGCCATCGACGTACCGGAAATATTCGCTACCGGAATGACATACAGAAACGCCAATACCGGCACAATAATAAACCCGCCTCCCAGCCCGGCAACCGCTCCACAGATCGAAGCGAGCATCCCGACTGCCAGCAGCAGAATGTGTTCCAAAAGCAAAGTCGTATCCATCCTACCGTTCCTTTCTATCGTGTACCGTCTATACATGTTGTGATACCAATACATGATCCGTGTTCAATCAATCTGTACCAAGTATATCACTAAATGAAAATACTTTGCTGTATACATCATATGTTTACTTTGGCATAATTGGTTGGTATATTCTGATACAAAATAAAACAGGATCACAGCCGCCTTGTCTATAAGCGTCCTTGATCCTGTTGACATCGCTAGCTTATTACTGTCTGATAGTCACTATTCACAATATAGTATAGCTACTCAAGTCATTAACCGTGCGACTATGACTTTCCAACACTCTACCATTCTGTGAAGCTACAACTGTATAGCATTTACATATCCATATATGTCCAAATCCATAACTACGTAGCTATATAGCTCTATGACTGCGTAGTTGTATAGCTTCATGGCGCTATGACTACATGCCGCTCAAAGTATCCACCATACTGCATGCTATATTTTATACTCTGAATTACGAAGCTTCCGCACTCGTACCTTGCGCTGCTACGGGAGCTGTTGCGACAACTGGGCGACTGTTCCCACGAGCAATTCGATTTTTAAAATATCCGATAATCGTGGATACGATCACTACCGACATCGCTGACAATACCGCTTCATACAATCCGACTGAGTACAGCCCGATGCACACAACGATGGAATCGAACACAAAGTTCACCAACCCGGGATTCCAGCCGAACCGCTGCTGCATGAAGATTGCTACGATGTTTACACCGCCTAGCGAAGCACGATTCATAAACAGCAAGGACAATCCCAGTCCGCATAGAATGCTACCGATAACCGTACTTGCCAGTTGCGGCAGAGCAAACGCAGGCAGCCAGCGATCCACCGATGTCATTAGCGATACAAGGCAGACGGACAAGATGGTCGAGAGTGTGAAGCTCCACCCCATCCGAAAGAGCGAGAATACATAAAATGGAATATTGATAACGAAAAATAACAAAGCAAACGGCATATGTAGCAAATAGCTGAGACTGAGCGACAATCCCGCTGTACCGCCGGTTACGACCTGAGCGTGTCGCAGCAACAGCAGCCCGGCGCTGACAAGCATACAGCCGATTACTACTTTTAACAGACGCAGAGCATGCTGCGAAGCATTCGCAGATGTAGATGAAGACATGAAATCATCCTTTCGATCACGTTGAATAATTATTCATTTTGCAATATGTACATGATATAATACCAAACAAGCAAAACACATATAAAAACAGAAGGAATTACCAGTTATCCTTGTCAAAATGAATAATAATGGATCGTTAAGGCTACATATTGGCATAACGAGACAAATTGGAATATACATACAGGGAGGAAAGCTTACATGGATCATATTGACGCGCGTTTGCTGACATTATTGCAGGAGGATGCACGCATGACGATTAGCGACTTGTCCAAGCAACTGTCGCTCAGCCGTCCGAGTGTAACGGAACGACTGCATCGTTTACAGGAAAGAGGAGTCATTCAAGGCTTTACCGCCATCGTCTCACCGGCAGCGATTGGGCGCAGCATTCTGCTAATGATCCAGATCAGCGATCTGAAGGTGTCCGCTAGCGAATGGGAGAAGATGATCGTGCAGGAGGAAGATGTGATCGAATGTCACCGCGTGACAGGGGAGATCGGGTACATAATCAAAGCAGCGGTCGATGGCATGGAAGGACTACGCCAGCTTGTTGATCGGCTGATGGTATACAGCTATGTGAATACGTCGGTCGTGCTGACTTCACCAGTCGAGCGTAGGCATGTGCTGCCAGTGAATGTGGAGGAGTAACATATATACAGAAATGCAAATAAATAAGCAGCAACGACGGCTTTTCACCGCAGTTGCTGCTTATTCGTTGATTTGTTTAGTAAACATCATCGTTATTACTTATAGTCATAAGACCATATAGGTGATGTATAGAACATATGAATGGCATATAAAACGTATGAGTGCGTTATAGAACATACGAGTGCTGCATAGAACGTATGTGAGTGCTGTATAGAACACATGAGTGCTGTATAGAACGTATGATTGCTATATAAAATATATAGGCGTTTTTAGTGCTGGAGCATTGTAGGTCGTGCCTTTAGACCGTAGCACGGGCTGCATCCACCGCCAACCGATGCAGCAAATGATACGTACAGCGAATCCCATACAAGAAATCATCCACACCTGTATTCTCATTAGGCGAATGATTCGCTTCATCATACGGCGCATACGGTACAATGACGGATGGTGCTTTTAAAATATCCGTCCATACATAATTCGGCAGCGTGCCGCCCATGCCAGGCTGAATAACCGGAGCCAGCGGATACGCTTCGGTGACAGTTTGGATGACGGTCTGGATGATATCGAGATCAACCGGTGTGCGAGATGGTGGCACACTCATCACCTGCTCAATAATAATGTCCGGTGCGTGCTGCTGCACATGACGTGCCAGCTTGTCGTACACCTGCTGTGGATGCTGATCTGGCACGAGCCGCACGTCGATATACGCTTCTGCTTTGGCTGGGATAATGCCTTTGCCTGTACTGCCGCTATGAATGCCGTGAATATTCAATGTTGGCTCCATCGTCAGGCGACGATAATAGCTCTCCCCATCCATATCCAGCTCTGCATAACCGACCTGCCGTGCCAGATCATCCAGCTCAAACGGTAGCTGGCGCAGCGCCTCTGCTTCCGCATCGCTCACTGCACGCACATCGTCGAAAAATCCGTCCACCAGAATCTGCCCATCTCGTGAGCGCATCGAATCCAGCAAATGGACAAGTGACCAAATGGGGTTGGGAACGATATTGCCTTTGTTGCCGGAATGGTTGTCCCACTGCGCGCCATGGGATGTTAGCTTGATCGCGAGCGCACCACGTACGCCAAGCAGTACGACTGGCGCGCCACTCACATGCTGTGGACCGTCGGACGTATAGACGAGATCGGCTTGCAGCAGATCGCGGTGCTGCTCTACGAAGATTGGTAGACTGCGGCTACCAGTTTCTTCTTCGCCTTCAATTAGTATTTTCACATTGATCGGTAATTGACCATGTAGCTCCAGACACGATTGAATCGCCATAATGTGCGCTAGAAATTGACCTTTGTTATCGCCCGCGCCACGCGCATAGATTTTGCCATTGCGAATCTCCGGTGCAAATGGATCGGAGTGCCATTCTTCCAGCGGATCAGGTGGCATCACATCGTAATGTCCGTAAAATAACACCGTCGGTAGCTGCTGATCGCGAATCAACTCGCCGTACACGATAGGATATTGCCCTTCGTCGAATATTCTCGTTTGCAGCCCTGCCTGTTTCAACAGCTGTTGTACCATGACGGCGCAAGTATCCATACCAGTACCGTCGTGGCTAATGCTTTCTTGACGCAGCAGGGTGAACAGCTGCTCCAACCACTGCTCCCGTCGCTCGGCAGACAGCTGGTCAAACGCTTGAAAATCCGGTACATCGTCTTGAGATCGAGGCATATGAGTAGGTACTCCTTTCACGTAGCGGATCATAGTATCGTAACGAGTGTAATGATGGTACATAGAATGAGCAGAACGATAGATATACATTGAATAAAATTCTGACTAATATAGTCGGAAAAGTCAAATATGAGAGTGCAATATGCTAAGTATCAGATCGCACACCGGATTGTACGCGTAATCGGACTGTATCTAGCCATCCCGTCCCATTCCATCCCGTCGCAACAATCAGAGCGATACATTGATATGACAGCAATTATGATGCATGACAGCAGTTATAACGTCTTGATTAACAAACTGGCGATGACGACTGAAGCGACGGTGACGGTCGTGAAGCCGCCAATGAGCATCGGCGGTGCGAGATCGTCGAGGATGCGCTTTTGTTCCTCTGGTGTACGACCGACGCTGCGGCTCACTTCCTGACACAGAATATAATCTGCTGGAAAGCCGTACATCGAAGTGAGCGCTACAGACATGCCTTTGCGCGGGTCCCATTTTAACAGCTTGGAACTGAAATAGCCGCCGACCAACACACCGACCAGACCGAATAGCAGAATGAGCAATACTTTTGGAATATAGCTGATAAACATACCAAAAGTCACGTCTGTCATGGAGCTGATTACGATGAAGACCGTACCGATCATCGCAATGCCAGTCGCTTTGGCATGATCCATCATATTTTGCTGATAAAAGCCGATTTGCGCTCCAACGATACCGAAGATCAGACAGAACAGCGTGTAGTTGATGCCTGTCCATTCATCCAGCATCGTCGCAAGCGCACCACCTAGAAACAGCTTGAACACCATAATGTAGGGGCTATTGAATCTGCCGCTAGGCGCAGATGCATCACTACCTTTAATAGCAGAAAGATCGGAATCATTCGCTGTATCCTGCTGTTGCAGATGATCCCGAAAATGAATAGCATATCGCTGTAAAAAATAACTGGTCAACGGCATACCGAACAGCTTGTGAATCGCCAGCATCAGCACGGGAATAGTGACGAGCGCATTGAGTCCAAGTCGCTCCAATTCCGTCGTGGTGATAATCGTAGCGATATTGCCCCCGATCATAGGACCGATGCCGATGACCGCAGTTGTGTAGCCGAGAATTGGCGGGATAATCAACAGCACCAGACCGCCGCCGATAAGGACGGAGATCAGGGAGATTAATACGGATTTGTACTGCTGCTTCATCACTTTGAACGGAATCAATGTACCCATATGTACGATAAGTGGAGCGATCATCACCATGCCGATTGAGGTAAATGTGGAATTCTTGATAATATCTTTGGGTAAAATACCCGTCCACAGCAGTCCCATATAGATCAGGATCGCAATGAGCAGCATCGGCACTTTGGCACGAGTCAGCACAGAGATTACTTCTCCAGCAGCAATGATGGCGAGAATGATAACGGCAGCGATAACAGGTTGTTGCAATAGCGTCATAGAGGCTCCTCCTTATGCCATTTCACTGCAACGCGGCAGTGAAAGAGTAAATTAGGTAACATCATAACGCTTTTGCATTAAACGATACATAAAACATTTCATCATTTCTTTGCATAAAAATAAGCATGTTGTACAAAAAAAGGAGCATTTACCTGCAAAATGAAATATACGCTTTTTGAAGGTGAGAAAATACATCTTTTTGTGTTAGAAATGATGACTTATTATTAAGAATAATGACTTACTATCGGAGATAATAATATTTTGATCAAGCATTACGGCTAATAGATTGATTTTCGAAACAAGCAAATGCCAAAAAACCAACCGCTCCAGCAATGTCGAAGCGGTTGGTTTTCTTTTCTACGTTCCATATGCAATCTGCATCCGACGGTTCACGATTCAGGCAACATACACATTGAGTCACACAGTGGTTCACGATCTCGTCTGCATCATTACCATTTCTATCAGCACGATCTGTATCTATTTTCATAAGATTGGTATACAGACAAGGATGGCTACACTAATACCATGACGCACTATTTGCCATGAGCCGCCATATTATCGTTATGTTGCTCCAACGATAGGTCAAAGTTATCGCGGTTACCAATTTGCGCCGTCGGTCCTGCGCCGTGACGATTGTACAGTACTAACCAGTAAAAGATCGGATACTGTCGCAGCGGCTGGCGTTGCGCGCCGACATACACATCGGCAAGCTGCTCATACGGTTGCCAGTAATCCACGATGTTCGGTGTAACCCGGCGATGCACCCGGCTACTCGGAATATGCTGACAGACACGCTCCGACATCAATCTTTCTTTGAATGTGCCATAAAAGGTATGCGAGCTGCCATGGGTACGGCAAATAAACGGTCGTACTGGATACACACGACAGATGCCTTTTTCCCGATCTAGTAACGGACAGGCAAAGCTATTCCGCCCCGCATGATGGCGAATAGAATCCAGCTCCTGCTTGCGATTGGTGCGGTTCACCAGCGCATCGTACATCGGTGGATTGTCCTGTTGAAATATCTCCAGATTGCGCTCCGCCTGTTCAAACGCTTCGCGGATATCATGCTTGCTCCAGCTATGCTCCATATAACTGAGCAGCAATTCAAATTCAACCTGTGATACCGGAAAATAATCCGAACAGCAGCTACTGCAACCTGCTGCACATGGTGGATGCTTGGTACTATGCTCATGATAATCGTCGATCACACGATCCACCTGACGATACAGATCGGTCATATGCATAGCCCGGCTGTCAGGTGCTGAGCGGGGGTGACAGTGTCGGAGTTCTTTTCCACTGCCGCAGAAGCATAAGCTGTTGCGCGACAGAGCGGAAGCGGATGAGGCTTCCAACGCTTCCGAAGGTTCATGATGTTGCGGCATGGCATTTCGTCCTTTCTGCGTTGTGTTCACCGAGGAACACAAGGAAATCTGCGGCTTGCTATATAAAATGACTGCATAATATGACAGACGACAAAAGGTATTCTTTTCATTATACCGCATGTTGTGACTAGAAGAACGGCAGGATTATGATACAATATGCCAATACAGGATGACATCAATGGAGGCACGACAATGGAATCATCGGAGCAAAATAAATCCGCATGGAGCGGAAGCACATATCAATCGTGGTTGAATCGGTTTGGTACACCAGCCGAAGCCGCAAGCAAAATCCAAAGCGATCCGCGCAAGCGTATTAGTAGCGCGCTCACTCATATGGGCGATGTGCAGGGGAAACGCATCATCAACCTGATGGGCTCGAACGGCAACAAGGCAGTAGCGCTGGCACTACTCGGTGCGGAGCTGACAGTAGCAGACTTTTCCCCGGAAAATGAGCAATATGCGCTGGAGCTAGCAGCTGCTGCTGGTGTGCCACTGCGCTATATCGTGTCTGACGTGCTGGAATTGCCGCAGGAGCTGAATGGTGGGTACGATGTCGTATTTATGGAGTTTGGCATCCTGCATTATTTTACCGATTTGCGTCCGCTGTTTGACATAGTGGCGCGTGTGCTACATCAGGGCGGACGACTGGTATTGCAGGACTTTCACCCGATATCGACCAAGCTAATCTCATCGCGCGGCACCACCGCCAAGATCCGCAAGCACAAAGTCGACGGTGATTATTTTGATCAGTCGCTAGTGGAAAAGGAAGTATCCTATTCCAAATATGCCGAATCCGGCACTGCCGAGCCAGAACGGGAAAAGGTGTACTTGCGCAACTGGACACTCGGCGAGATCGTTACTGCGGTTGCTTCGACGGGGTTGATTATCAAAGTACTGGAAGAATTGCCAAACCAGTCATCCGATGTGTTCGATAAAGGCATTCCGAAGACGTTTACGATTGTAGCGGAGAAGTGAATAGAGAAAGAAAGCTCATCATCCTGTGTGATTCAGGAATAGATGAGCTTTTTTCTTATTTGCCAAACGTAGCTCCGGGCACGACGGTATATCGATCCAATACCTGTGTAGATTTAGGAACAATGTTAACGAATTTGATTTTACCGTTCTTAAAAGTGAAATTCCATTTCTCTACCTTGACGCTATAGTCATCTTCTGCGGTTACTCGCTGCACGATTCGCATTGTTAGCGTATCAGTGGTGCGCGCAACCACTCGCATATCTACAATACTATTGGCATTATAGCTGCCTGCGGGAAAACTCTCCTTATAGATATCCGTTTTAAAATTTGAAGAAATCAGAGGAAGCATATCTTGTTGCCGTCGTTCATCGTACGCCATGATCCATTTCAAAGCCAAATTCTGTTCAGACACATATTCCACAGCGCTTGCTTCGGATTGGAAATTCGGATCAGAGTTTACATACACACGTTTACTAGCGTTGTCCCACTGTACAGCAACGCCAAGACTGTCCGAAATCGTACGTAGCGGAACATAGACCGAGCCGTCAATGATTTGCAGTGGTTTATTTGTCTGTACAGCATTACTGTTAACAAAAATCTGCGGAGCCGTTGTTGCAGCATACACTACCGTACCGCATACCAAAGTTAGCATGGTTGTAGCTAAAGCAACTTTTGCTGATGATTTCATTGCAAGGTTCCTCTCTAGTTCGCCCGAATATATGTCTCCAAATAATCATTGCTAAATTTCCCCTGCGGATCGTACTTCTCTACTAGCTGCTGAAACTGTGGCAGGTTGTCGAATTGCTGCTTCAATGTCTCGGCTGGCACGGTGTGCAGCTTGCCCCAGTGTGGACGGGCATTGAATGGTGCGAGTGCCTGCTCGATCAGCGGTAGTACGCGTTCCACGGCTGTCCAATCGTCGTGCCATGTAAAGTGAAAAGCGACTGACGGCTGATTGTAAAAAAGACTCAGCCATAGATCATCCGCGGCGATGGTGCGCAATTCACCGACGAACAGAATTGGCTTCAGATGCTCACGTAGTTCATGAATCGCCAGTGCCGCTTCGTAGATATGCTCTCGTGGCAATACATATTCGCTTTGCAGCTCTTTGCCCGCGCTCGGTGTAAACTCCAACCGGAAATGTGCTAGTCGCTCATACCACATGCCCGGTTGTCCGAGCTGCTGGGTGCAATTTTGCGTCTGTTCTTGCATATTTTGTAGTGGGTGTAGTGCAGTTGTTGCTGGGGCCGCTCCGTACAAGTCGGTCAGCCCATCATAGCTTGCGCCGTCTTCTTCCCGGCATTTGGTCCACACCTGATGAAACGAAGGCTGTTGCCAATCGGTAAACAAACTGACGCTGTAGGCGCTGGCGAAGATATCGTCAGCGTGCTGTTCCAGTTGGTTGAGCGGCAGATTCTCATATACGAATTGCTTGACTGTATACGCTGGTACAACCTTCAAGGTCAATTTGGTCACGATACCGAGTGCACCGACATTGACAACCACACCGGTGAATTCTGCGTCGCCGCGCTGGAAGCTGTGCAATTCGCCGCTGGCGTCAAGCAGCTCCAAGCCTTCGACTGCGGCAGCCAGACTGCCATTTTCACTACCGGAGCCGTGAGTGGAGGTGGCGATAGCTCCTGCAATCGTAATATGCGGCAGAGATGCCAGATTGTGCAGGGCGTAATCCGTTTGACTGAGTGCCGCGCACAGCTCGCCGTATGTAATGCCGCCTTCGACGGTCACCGTGTGTTGCTGCTCGTTCACTTCTAGCAATCGATCCCATTTGCGCAGCGAGATGAAGATGCCGTCGGTGTCAGTAATGGAGTTGAACGTATGACCGCTGCCGGGAATCTTGATGCGTGAATGTTCTTTGACCAGTTGTTGTAGATGCTCAATATTCTCAGGATACACAAGTTCCGTTGCACCGTAGGTGTAGTTGCCTGCCCAGTTTTGATAACTCATATAAAATCCTCCTCTAGCGTCGATGTAGTGTATCATGCTTTATGAATCCGCTATCATAAATGAAGATGGGAACTGACTATACCGTTCTGGAACAGTCATAGTGTAGCAAAGATGATTCTTTTCGTTTGTGTAGGATAGTGTGTTGTGCAATAGTGGCTTGTTCGATAAGCTGGCAAGCGCAAGTTGGATGTCCAGCATTGAATATGCTTTGTTGCAATCGCGCGTTTTGAATGCGAGTTTGGCTGTGCCTTTTTTATTATACGTCTTCTTTGCTAAAATATCCGCTATTTAGCATGAAATGCCATACATGTACGATAGCAGGATGAAGGTGCAGCAGAGTTACTTCGTGCCTGTTATCCATTCTCAATCTGTTCCTTGTTTGGTTCGACAATATCGTCTTGTTCAACAATATCGTCGTATTCGATACATCGTCTCCTACTGAACAGCATTACACGTCATGAATGCTGCATATAGGTGGATTCGCAGGAAGGAGTGCAAAAACAGGAATGGGTGCAAAATAAATAACCCAAGCCTTTTGCAGCAAGGCTTGGGTTGAACAAGGTAGACTTAGAAACACATACAGAAATATACAAACCATAGAGAAACATACGAAATGTAGAGAAACATAGAGAACGTAGAACACAGCAGAGCAACATGGACAATGTAGAGTAGATCGACATCATAACCCGCACGATCATCCGTCCGGGTTATAGTGATCGCCCGTATTAGCTGTCTCGTGCTTCGTCGCGTTCTCGATTACGGCGCTCCCATGATTCTTGGTACACGCTGCGGCGAAATTGCAGGATGGGATCATCCGACAGCTCCATCCCTTGCGCAATCATCGTCGGGTCCATTACGAGATCATCCGGTTCCTCTGTCTGTCCGGTGATGGTCAGTTGACCGATGGCTATCCGTTGTCGCTGCTTGGGCCACACTACGGTTGGATCTTCAGTCGGATCATCTGGCTCTCCTAGTACGATGTACAGTGTAAACACCGCCGGGTGTTGGTGCAGCCGTTGCTCCATTTCCTGTTCCAGATAGTCGTCGTCTTGCTGACGCGCTTCATTTACAGATAGATGCTCTGCTCCTGCTTGCGGCTCCCATTCAAACCGTACTGGTTGTGCAGTCTGCTCCGCACGCGTCAGCAGATAGGCATGAATGCAATAATACGGCACGGTGGCATAACTGCGCGGTGGGCGTAGCTTTTGCAGATAGCGCAGACTGTCCTTTGCTTCGCCAAAATGCTGCGCCATCTCTGCCAGTATCTCTGTCCAGCTCGCTTGCCCTGCACGAACTTTGCGGGCAAACGTGATCATATCCATAAACGAAGCTGGCGTACGGGCAAAAAATACCGGCACCGTCACACCTACCAGACAGCTATATTGCCCATCTGGCAGCGCGAAACGGACAGCCATGCCTTTGGCAGGTGATTGCAAATCGGCAAATACCGGATTCGTCGAGCTGCCGGAGAAGCGCACGATGGCTTCTGTCTCCATCTGCTGCAAATGCAGTGCGTCTGTCCATGCAGCAGCTTCGCCGTTTGCAGCGAACACAGCACGATAGCATTGCCCGCTTGCATGCGCGCGGCGATAGCCCGGATGAATGCCGCTCAATTGCTCCAGCTCATCGACGGCACGCACGCTTAACTGATCTCCGTGTCCGGTATGATGCGCATCAGCAAAGCGCGATTGTGACGGATCTACAGGCTGATCGGTAGCGGAAGTTGTAGTGTGTTTGGATAAAGGAAGCTTCATGATAGGACACCTCGCTCGTATAAAGGGTTTATTGTACACCCATTACCCGAACGGGATATCCTTCAAGCCACTGGGTTTTCTCAAACCGATCCATTTTATCCTGTCATACACTCGGTAATGCAATCGGTAAGACAACCTGTAATGCAATCCGTAATATGCTCTACCGTGTAACGTGTAATATGCAGTACTCAGCCCGGATGCTCTCCGGTGAAATTCGTCACAAATGCGGATAGTCGTAGCATTTTCTCCATATCGACAGCAGAGACAGGCTTGCTAAACAGATAGCCCTGCATTTCGTGACAGTGAATCTGTTGTAACATCGTTGCCTGCTCATTACTCTCTACGCCTTCGGCAATGACATTCATATTCAGATTGCGCGCCAGATTCACAATCGAGCTGATGATGAGATGATTCGCCTGACTGCTGCCCAGACGGCTGGTGAATTCGCGGGCGATTTTCAACTTATCGACCGGGAAGTTTTCCAGATAGGCAAGTGAGGAATAACCAGTCCCAAAATCGTCAATCGAGATGGACACACCGAGCTGCTTGAGTGCTTTTAGCTTGATGATCACATTGTTAATGTTGCTCATTGCCATCGACTCGGTAATTTCCAGATCGATATAGGCAGGATCAACGCCAGTTTGTTGCAAAATGCGAGCGACAGTGGCGATAAAGTGTTCTTGCTCAAACTGCTGGGCGGATAGATTGACACCGATCTTGATCAGATAGCCTTCGTCTTGCCAGCGTTTAGCTTGCATACATGCTTCGCGCAGCACCCACTCGCCAATCGGAATAATCAAGCCTGTCTCTTCCGCGACCGGGATAAAGTCGCCCGGCATGATCATGCCCATCTCCGCATGTTTCCAACGAATCAATGCTTCTACACCGATCACTTTGCCCTGCGCCGCATCGATCTGCGGTTGATAGTGCAGAACGAGTTCATTGCGGTATAGCGCTTGACCGAGTTCTTTTTCGAGCATTAGCTTTTTGGAGTAGAGCTGATCGTTTTCGTTGTAGAAACGATAATGACCTTTGCCGTTCTGTTTTACTTGATACATAGCAATATCTGCTTTTTTCATCAGCGTTACGGCAGAATCGTCGTCGCCTGGATATACAGCAATCCCGATACTTGGCGTCGCCATAATCTCAAACCCGTTAATATAATGCGGTTCACTCATGCTATCCAGAATGCGCTGCGCTACCGTTGCCGCTTCATTCTCCTCACGCATATGCCGCAAAATCAAGGTGAATTCGTCGCCACCGAGACGAGCGATAATATCGTTCTCGCGCACACAACGCTGCAAACGCTGCGCTACTGAACGGAGCAGATGATCACCGACGTCGTGACCGAGCGTATCGTTAATATTTTTGAACCGATCCAGATCGATAAACAGGATGGAGAAAATCTCATGCTGCGAGCGTGCACTGTTCACGGTATCGCTCAGCCAGTCTTCAAAGGCGGCACGGTTCATCAGCCCAGTTAACGGATCATGGTAGGCGAGGAATTTGATTTTTTCTTCGTTCAAGCGGTTCTCGGTAATGTCCTTGGCAATGCTGTAGATGCCGACAATCTTGTCGTTCACCAGAATCGGAATATAGGTCATACGGACATGGAAGAATTCACCCATATGGCTGCAAATGGTCGTTTCGTAGATTTGCGGCTCGCCCTGCTTCACCTTCTCGATATAATCATACGCGATAGGCACTTGGTCATCGGTAATAAACGAACATGCACGATAACCAATCAATTCCTGCTCGCTTAATCCGTACAGACGTACCGCTTCTGGATTAGCACTCTCGATTCGACCGTCCAGACTGAGCGAGACGATGGCGTCTGGATGATATTCGACAATAGACTTGTAGCGATTTTCACTTGTTGCCAGTTCCTGCGTCTTATCATACAAGCTACGAACGAGCCGATGATTTTCCAGTAAAATAATAAGCTGACGTGCCAGCACGAGCAGAATAGCGATACCTGTTCCAATCGCCAGTACATACATACGATCTGGGCGCGTTGTCATGAACAAGAATAACGCTACGATACCGACATACGGCAACAGCAAGCGGGCAAAGTCAATTCGTGGTACATTGGCTTCACTCACAAGCGCGGGATCGCCGTTCTCTGTTTTGTGCAAAATACCTGCAAAGCCTACGAGCAGAAGACCAGCGATAAACAGCGGATCAGAGCGACTGCCAGAATAATACTCATCCATAGAGATCAGATACAGAAACAGTGTATCACCGAATACCTGCACCAGCAGACCGAGTGTGATCATAATAATCACGCGATTGGATAGTGTGCGCTGAATGCTGAAATACAGACTGGCGGCTCCGGCAACCAGTCCCAGATCGGTAACGGCATACGCAACAGATAGCAGTGTCGTTGCCGACAGCTCGCCCGGTCCTTCCGCGCCAAACATAGAGCGCAGCAGAAAGTGCCAGCTAAATGTGCACAGCACAGTCATGATGATCAGAATATCCAGTACTAGCCGAATCATGGGGAAGCCCTTTTTGTCATGGTTCAGCTTATAAAAAAAAGCCGCCATATAGAAGAATACTTGCAGCATGTAGAATAAGTCGGAGTAACCGGGAAAGGGGACGGCGACATGTTGGATGTTCTCATAATACATCCAGATCATTTCGGCGATCAGATAACATAAGCTGCCCAGCGAGATGAGCAACCAGAAGATACGATGTCGATCGCGGCTGTGCTTCCAGGTGTTGAATAACCAGCAAGTTGCGATGAACGATCCGCTGACGGACAGCATATTGCCGCCAAGCGTGCGGAGCAGGTCGTTATCGCTCCATACGTTGATCCAAACATAATAGAATATAGTAAACAGGACGATAAAGGACAGCAGTAACGGTTTCCAATTGTGAGCCTGTCTAGGCATGTGTAATCCCTCAAGTTTAAATTATTTTAGTTAATATTACCCAAAAAATAGCATCATATACCTATGTTTCGACATAAATTTTATAGGTCTAAAGATTCAATAGCTTAGGCAGTTAATAATACGCCATTTTGAATAGAATTGAAATACATAATCATGCAAATCCAACTTTTATTTTCAAAAAATTTTATTTTAGGGTTTTGACAGGATTTGCAGAGAGAGAAACGAAGAACGTGAACAGGCATTACATAACGATAAAAAGGCACAATGTTGACTACCCGAAATTACATGCTGTCATTATCATTCAAGGAGGCATACGATATGAATTCATCGTTTATTGCGGCAGGTTATGTTAGTGATCGGCATCTGCCGGTCATTGCGGAAAAGGAATTGCAGCGGCTAACTCATATGAATATTGCATTTGGTCATGTAAACGAAGCGCAGATTGTTACCCAGCATTTGCAGCATCTGAATGAACTGGAACGTATTCGCGCTGTGCATCCATCGTTGTCGATACTGCTGTCGGTGGGAGGATGGAGTGCTGGAGGGTTTTCCGAGGCGGCAGCGACGGCGGAGGGGAGACAGCGGATGGCAACGTCAGCGGTAGAAGCTGTAGTCACTCATAGTCTGGACGGTATTGATCTGGATTGGGAATATCCGAGCTATGGCGTAGCGGGGATCGCCTACAGTCAGGAAGACCGCCATAACTTTACGCTGCTGTTATCAGGTATACGGGTAGCGCTGGATCAGCAGGGCGCAGAGGATGGACGTCATTATTTGCTGACGATTGCGGCGGGCGCGGATCAGTATTATATCGACGGCACGGAGATGGAGCAGGTACAGCAATACGTCGATTTTGTACAGCTGATGACGTATGACATGAGAGGCGGCTTTCAAATATTGACCGGGCATCATACGAATCTGTATACGCCAGATGGCGATCTGTTCCGCATCAGTGTGGATGCGTCGGTACAGCTATTTCAGCGAGCCGGTGTCCCAGCCCACAAAATTGTCATCGGAGCTGCCTTTTACTCGCGTCAATGGGAGCATGTGCCGGACATCAACCATGGTCTGCATCAGATGGCGGCGGGATCAGGCGGATACGGACCGGAATATACGGAATTGGTGGCGGAATATATCAACGTCAATGGATATGTGCGCTACTGGGATGAACAGGCGCAGGCACCGTATTTGTACAATGGTTCGACCTTCATTACGTACGATGATGAACAGTCGATTACAGCAAAATGCCAGTATATTGTAGATCATGGTTTGGCGGGTATGATGTTCTGGGAATACGGCTGCGATCAAACCCAGCGGTTGCTGCACGCGATGGCAGATGGACTATCTGAATCCCCTTCCTGAGCATGCAATCTAAATGCCATCCTGAAAATAAGCGAATATGCGATGAAAACCCTGATTTCCGCTTACAAAACTGTGGTATTTCATGATATGGGATTGTATAATCGAACAGAACATACCGCATGAACCGGTGCTTCCGGGGCATGAAGCGGATTATTTTACAGATGAAAGAGGGGCTGGGGATGGCAGGAAAAAACGGGCTATCCGTTAAAACAATTGTAGCGATCGGGATTGGTTCGGCATTGTTTGTCATTCTGGGACGCTTTGCTTCGATTCCAAGCTTTATTCCGGATACCAATATCGAGACGACGTATGCGCTGCTGGCGCTGTTCGCTCTATTGTACGGACCGTGGGCGGGGCTGCTGATCGGTCTGATCGGGCATACGCTCAAGGATGCGATCTTTTACGGCTCGCCGTGGTTTAGCTGGGTTATTGCTTCGGCAGTATTCGGTCTGATCGTCGGGTTGCTGACACGCCGCATCGGCATTGCGGATGGCGAATTCGGAACGCGCGAGATTATTACGTTTAATGTGTCGCAGTTGATCGCCAATATCGTCTCATGGCTGATCGTAGCACCGGTGCTGGATATTCTGATCTACTCCGAGCCAGCTAACAAAGTATTCGTGCAAGGTGTAGGCGCGATGGTCTCCAATACGGTGTCTGTTGCCATTATCGGCACACTGCTGGCGCTTGCTTATGCCAAAACAAGAACAAAACGTGGCAGTCTGACACGCGAATCATAAGAGAATGCTTGCACAGACCGTGGATTCAGGGTTGAATCCGGCGCTGTGCGGGTGTTACAGTAAGTTCAGGACCGGTGGGAGCCACCGGTCTTTTTTATTTCAATCTTTCATCATAATGATCACGATGACGACTTCATTATATAAGCTCATCTGACGATGTTGGTGATATGAGCTGTAACAGATATAGCGTTATTCCCGGTATGAAACCACATCACCGGTTATCGCAAGCCGGGAGGAAGGAAAGGCATGAGAAAACCTGTTATTGAGTTTGACCAGTTTAGCTTTCAATACCGTGCCCAGTCCGAACCGACGCTGCATGAGATCAATTTGACGATTTATGAAGGAGAAAAGGTGCTGATTGTCGGTCCTTCTGGTTCTGGCAAAAGCACCCTGTCCCACTGTATGAACGGGCTGATCCCTTTTCTATATGAAGGCGAGATCAGCGGCACGCTCAAAGTGAACGGACAGCTGTCATCCGAGCTAGGTATTGCCGAGCTATCTGACCGTGTAGGTACCGTATTGCAAGACCCGGATGGGCAGTTTGTTGGGCTAACCGTTGCCGAAGATATTGCCTTCAAGCTGGAAAATGACGATGTGCCGCAGATTGAGATGATTCGTCGTGTCTACGACGCAGCGGAAACGGTAGAGTTTGCCGAGTTTCTGGACTATTCCCCGCATTCGCTATCCGGTGGGCAAAAGCAGAAGACAACGCTTGCTGGCGTCATGGTTAGCGACGCGGATATTTTGCTGTTCGACGAGCCGCTTGCGAGCCTTGATCCGCATACCGGTCAATTGACGGTAGAGCTGATTGACCGCATCCATCAAGATACTGGCAAAACGATCATCATCATTGAGCATCGATTGGAGGAAGTGCTCCATCGTCCTGTTGATCGCATCATTGTCGTCAACGAAGGACGAATCGCCGCCGATCTGCATCCGGCAGAGCTGCTCAGTAGTAACTTATTACGTGAAACAGGCATCCGTGAGCCACTGTACCTGAACGCACTGCGTTATGCAGGCGGTCAGATTGAACCGAATGTGCAGCCGCAGCATATTGACGAGCTGGTGCTCGACACATATATTGAACCACTGCACCGCTGGTATGACAGCATTATCGCTGAACCGTCCCCGCTGTTAGAGACGGCAGCGCTCGAAGTGAAGCAGGTTTCTTTTGGTTATGACACCAGCAATCCCATCTTGCACGATGTCTCATTCCGCATCGGCAAAGGCGAGATCGTCTGCATCGCTGGACGCAATGGAGCAGGCAAGTCGACCATTTCACGGCTGATCTGTGGCTTTTACAAACCGAATGCCGGACAGATTCTGTTGAACGGACGCGATCTACGAGGCGATACGATCAAGGAACGCGCCGATATAATCGGCTTTGTGATGCAAAATCCGAACCATATGCTGTCCAAGCCGCTGTTGTACGACGAGGTAGCGCTTGGTCTACGCACACGCGGCGTGAGCGAAGAGGAGATCACCAAGCGTGTGCACGATGTACTCAAAGTGTGCGGATTGTACCCGTTTCGCAGCTGGCCTGTCTCTGCACTCAGTTATGGGCAAAAGAAACGCGTAACCATCGCGTCCATTCTCGTGTTACAGCCAGAGATTCTCATTCTGGATGAGCCAACTGCCGGACAGGATTTCCGCCATTACAACGAAATGATGCAATTTCTCCAGCAATTGAATGCGCAAGGCATGACGATCATTATGATTACGCACGATATGCACCTGATGATGGAGTATGGACAACGCGCAATCATTATGGCAGACGGCAAAAAGATCGCCGACGATACACCAGCACGTATTTTGACCCAGCCTGAGATTGTGGCAGCGGCGCATCTGATGGAAACATCGCTGCACCGATTATCCGTACGCGCGGGCATCGGCGATCCGGCTGAATTTGTCGGTCGCTTTATCGCTTATGACAGGGGGCTACGTCCGTCATGAGTGCCAAAATGTTAACGTATACGAATCAGAATACGCCGATTCATCGACTAACTGGGGTAAGCAAGCTGATCTTCTTCGTCTTATGGGCGCTGACGGCGATGATTATTTACGATACCCGCTGCCTGCTGGCGATGTTCGTGATCGCGATCATCATCTTTGCGATGTCCAAGGTGCCATTTGCTACGTATTCGTTTGTACTGTATCTGATCCTGATCTTTTTCGTGTTTAATCAGATTGCGATCTTCCTATTCTCGCCGCTGTATGGGGTAGAATTGTATGGAACAAGGCACGATATTGTGCATCTGTTCTGGCGGTATACACTGACGTGGGAGCAGTTATTTTACCAGTTTAATGTGGCGCTGAAATATGCCGTCGTTGTGCCGATTGGACTGCTGTTCCTACTCGTGACCGATCCGAGCGAATTTGCTTCATCGCTGAATAAGATCGGTATCAGCTACAAAGTATCGTACGCTGTTGCCATCGCGCTGCGTTACATTCCCGATATCCAGCAGGATTTTCAAAATATCTCCTTCTCCGCCCAAGCACGCGGCATCGATATCTCACGCAAGGAGAAGCTGGGGAAACGTTTGAAAAATATCGTTTCTATCCTGCTGCCACTCATTCTGACTAGTGTGGAGCGGATTGAGAAGATCAGCACTGCGATGGAGCTAAGAGGCTTTGGTCGGAAGAAGAAACGCTCGTGGTACAAGGCACGTCCGTTCCGCAAGGGGGATTATGTCGCGCTGGGGTTGATCGTGGTTATTACGGTCGTGAGCTTTGCGGTGACATTTGCGGATGGTTCGAGGTTTTATAATATTTTTAAATGATACAGTCATTGTCTCGATATAACAAAAAGCCGGATGGATATGCTCCTGTTGAGGAGGTATCCATCCGGCTTTTGCTATTTGCTGGTATTTGCTTTTGACATACGACTTCAATATCCAGTCGTTATGAATTACATATTACGGCTTGCTGGACGTGGAATCTGGTTGGTGGTAGCCATTTGATTCAGGAACAGCAGCAGTTCTTCATTGAATTTTTCCATTTCATCGAACATCATCGCGTGACCGCTACTTTCAAACGGTACGACGCGCGCATCGGTGATGCTTTCGCTCAACAGTTGGGCGAATTGTGGATCACAAATTTTATCCTTCATACCTTGGAAAATAACGGTCGGAACATTTATGGCAGACAGGTCGCCGCGCAGATCTTCATCACGCAATGCCATTGCCGCTTTGATCGTACCGTGGTGGGACGCTTGGTAGCATAACGTTTCGAGCCATACCATCATACCGGCTTTCGTTTTACTTTTCGTAAATTTCAGACCGAATTGACCGAGCATTTTTGGACGATCCTCATAGGTAGCTTCGATCAGGTCGGCAGTCAGATCATCCGCGTCCATCAGACCATAGTCAAAGTCTGGACGTTTGACGAATACCGGAGCTGCTGCACCCATCAGAGCGAGCTGTGCAATACCGTGTCCTTGGTGACGAGCCATATAACGAATCGCAACCGCGCCGCCCATGGAGAAGCCTGCCAATACCGCATTTTCGATACCTAGATCATCGATCACCGCGCGCAGATCGTCTGCCATCCGGTCGTAGGTATAGCCTTCCCACGGCGCATCGGATTTACCAAAACCGCGGAAATCGATCCCAATACATCGATAGCCATCAAGCGGTAGTCTGGAAAATTGATACTCAAACATCAGATGATTCGCTGGCCAGCCATGCAGGAAAATAACCGGAATCCCTTCGCCAATATCCTGTACAAAAATCTTCACGCCGTCTTCTACTTGAACGTACTTACCCATGTGAATCGCCTCCATTTGTCATTTGGTTATTCGTGATGTATTCAATAGAACGACTGTAATGTCGGATAGTCCGCAGTTATAAAAGGTACTGCTTTATCACGCTGGTAATACATTAAACACTTCAGTTTCTAAGCAAACCTAGCTAACTCTATTAAATTGTTGTGACATGATTTGATGACGCAATACTCGTCTACAAGTGTCTTCAGTTCCTTGGCTCCGTCTAGTTTTACCAGAGTCTGTCCCTTCATCCTATGGGAACCGCTGCATACATTTGTTTTCTTCCAACGGATTATGTTCCATTCTAGTCATATAGCATCTAATCTGGGTACAACATTATTAGTAAATTCATTGGAAGCGTACATCCAGTGAAGCGAATCCGAATGATCGTATTCAGAAACACAATCATCATTCATCGCATAGGTAACATACACAGACAAGTTCATAGGGGGTTAGGCAAATGAAATGGCAGGGTAGACGGGAAAGTGGGAATGTAGAGGATCGGCGCGGAATGGGTGGTAAAACGCTGGTCGGCGGCGGAATTGGCGGAGTGATTGTCATCGTCATCGTTCTGCTGCTTGGTGGGAATCCGGCGAGCTTGCTAGGCGGGATGGATTCAGGCACAGCGACGCAGACGGCGGGCAATTATCAAGGCACAGAGCAAGAGGAGCAGCTGGCGGACTTTGTATCGGTGGTGCTGGCGGATACCGAGGATGTATGGGGCGATGTGTTTAAGCAGCAGGGGCTAACGTATACCGATCCGACGTTAGTAATTTATAGTGGCAGCGTGCAATCTGCATGTGGTACGGCGAGTTCGGCAGTAGGTCCTTTTTATTGTCCGGGTGATCAGAAGCTGTACATCGATCTGAGCTTTTACGATGAATTGAAGCAGCAATTCCAAGCACCGGGCGATTTTGCGATGGCGTATGTTGTTGCGCATGAGGTTGGTCACCATGTGCAGAACTTGCTAGGGACGATGGAGAAGATCGAGCCATATCGTCAGAAGCTGAGTGAAAAAGAATTTAACACGCATTACCAAGTGCGGCTTGAGTTACAGGCGGATTATTACGCTGGGGTCTGGGCGCACTACGAACAGGGCAAAAACCTGCTGGAGCAGGGCGATCTGGATGAAGCATTGACGGCTGCGAGTGCAGTTGGCGATGATACGATCCAGCAAAAAGCGCAGGGCTATGTAGTACCAGACAGCTTTACGCACGGTACGTCCGAGCAGCGCAAGCGCTGGTTTAACAAAGGCTTTGAATCGGGTACGATTGCAGGTGGCGATACGTTCAGTGTGAGCGATAGTAATCTGTAAGCGAAGTCGATATACTTGGTCAGCAACGAGCAACGAGCAACGAGCAACGAGCAACGAGCAACGAGCAACGAGCAACGAGCAACGAGCAACGAGCAACGAGCAACGAGCAACGACAGTTCTGGCGCGTTGTTCATCCAGTCGCAGCTAACTTCATGAACTTGGCGGTTCCGATTCATCTGCTGTTTACACAGTTCTGCTACGCTGAACTTGGGTGCGGCGGTGCATCTGGTATATGATAAAGAGAAAGCCCGCATCCCTACACAGAAAAGGGCATATTCGGCAAAATGATCAACCGAGGAGTGGAGTCATGAACAACATACGTCTCAAAAGCAGTTTGGATCGGGAAAGTCTGGATGACCGCCTGCAATACGAACCGGAAATTATGGAGTTATATTTGCGCCCGGATGATTTGCAGCAGGAGCAATTGATCCGCGAACGCATTCGCGAACTGAAAGGGCTGGGCATGGATGTGTATTTGCATCATCCGAGCCGTTACAATAGACGATTTCTCGATATTATGAGTACCGACGAAGAGATGTACCGCTACTACCGGGAATCGACGCGTCAGTTGGTGAACATTTGCGTGGAGGAAGGTAGCAAATGCGTCATTCACGCCAACTATTTGCACAGTGAGAATAATGAAATTTCGCGTGAGCGCAGCATTGCTCTGCGCGAAGAAATCGCCAAGCTGCTAGACAATGGCGGGCGCGAGGTGCTGTTGTGGGAGGATTCCACAGAGGGATTGTTCTGTTACGCCAATCCATATCTGATCGACGAGGTCATTATTCCGCTTAATCTGCCAGTCAATGTGGACGTAAGTCATACGTTTATTAGCTTCCGCGGCGACAATGCACAATTGCAGGAAGTGCTGGAGCGTACAGCGCCATATGCGGTGTATTACCACCTTGTAGACAGTATGGGGCAGTTTCACGATTCGCTGCCGCTTGGCCAAGGATTGATCGACTGGCAGATGGTGAAGCGACTGGTGCAGGGGAAGGCGTACATTTTTGAGATTAACTTGGAGGGCGGACATATTGATTGTACGCCGATGGTGGAAAGTGCGCGTTATTTTGACAGTTTGGAAGTGTAAATGATTGTACAGAATGAGAAGTAGACATAAATAAATCTTTATTACGTGTTAAAATGACGTTTATATGATATTATATTGATGAGATAGAGAGCATTCGGTGGAGCGATCACGGTGCAGCCTTCGACGAGGAGGTGATGCCATGATCGCACTTGTTCTAATTGAATTTGTGGATGTATTGAAGGGAGTTGCTGCTTCTCTAAGTATTTTGCTTAGCGGACGTAAGCTCTATAGAATCATTCGTCGTAAATTCAAAGACAAAAAAGAACCCACCGAATAAAGGTTGACAGCCTTCGGTGGGTTCTGCACATGAGAAGATTATTCAAGTGTGCTGCGCGCCGTGGTTTCCCCGGCTTTCTGTCCTATAACCCTGCCGTTGACGCGGCGGGGTTATTTCGTTATCGATGGACAAGAACACCGTCTAATCGATATTGTATGGTAACAGTATATACCCGAAAAGAATAAGATTCAACAGAAAACGGAAAAATAGCACGTAAAAAAGTAATATTTGCTTAGTCAGAAAACACAATATCCCATAAAACATAAAAATAATGAAATCACGCATTATGACAAATAGTGCTGGCATTGCTCCATGTCGGTATGTAAGCGCCTCCCGTATAGTGAAGGTACATTCCACATTTCAAGGAGGCGATCCATCGTGAACAAGATTACGTTTATTGGAGCGGGAAGTACGGTGTTTGTACGTAATGTGCTGGGTGATATTATGCTGACTCCGGCATTGCAGGGCTTTGAATTGGCACTATACGATATCGATCATCAGCGGCTGCAAGAATCGGAGACCCTGCTTCATGCCATGCAAACAACAGCAGGAAGCACTTGCGTCATTCGCTCGTATACTGACCGTCGTCAAGCGTTGTCTGATGCCAAATACGTCATCAATGCAATTCAGGTTGGCGGATACGATCCATGTACGATTACCGATTTTGAAATTCCAAAAAAGTACGGGTTGCGCCAAACGATCGCAGATACGCTCGGTATTGGCGGTATTTTCCGTAATCTGCGCACGATTCCGGTTATGCTGGACATTGCGGCGGATATGCGGGACGTATGCCCGGATGCGTGGTTCCTGAATTATACCAATCCGATGGCGGTGCTGACGCAGGTGATGAATACAGCGGGCGGCATCAAGACGGTGGGCTTGTGTCACAGTGTGCAGCAGTGTGTACCGGGGCTGTTCCGGTCGCTGGAGATGGATGATACCGGTGTGCAGGCGAAAATTGCCGGGATCAATCATATGGCGTGGTTGCTAGAAGTGACGCGCGATGGCGAAGATTTGTATCCTGAGATTAAGCGCCGTGCGGCAGTGAAGCAGCAGGAGAAGCATGAGGATATGGTGCGTTTTGAATTAATGCACCGATTTGGCTATTATGTGACCGAGTCGTCGGAGCATAATGCGGAATACCATCCGTATTTTATCAAGCAGCGTTACCCGGAGCTGATCGAACGCTTCAATATTCCGCTGGACGAATATCCGCGCCGCTGCGTGAATCAGATCAGAGAATGGGGCGAGGTGCGGGATGGTCTGATGCAGAGCGAAGCATTGGAGCATACGCGCAGTCTGGAATATGCTTCGTACATTCTGGAAGCGATGGAGACGAATATTCCATTCAAAATCGGTGGCAATGTGATGAATAACGGTCTGATTACCAATCTACCGCAGGATGCGTGTGTGGAAGTACCGTGTCTGGTAGACGCTTCTGGCATTCAGCCAGTGCATATCGGTGCGTTGCCGCCGCAGCTAGCAGCATTAAACCGCACCAATATTAACACCCAGCAGTTGACGATTGAAGCAGCACTAACAGGCAAACGAGAGCATGTATACCATGCGGCGCTACTTGATCCGCATACCGCAGCGGAATTGTCGATCGACGATATCGTATCGCTGTGCGATGATCTGATCGAAGCACATGGCGACTGGTTGCCGGTATTCCGCAACTACGATACATGGAAGATTCCACAGCCCGTCCATTTCACGACCAAATAAATCTTGTGCACAGCAAGGCTATGTAGTAGCGTAGGGTACTTTACATGGAATCCATCTCATTGGCGAGATTGTGCAGATGAGACACGACGTATTCCTGATCCATCCAATAATATACTTCCTGTCCAATCTTCTCATAGCTGACAATATCAGCATCTTTTAGAATGCGTAGATGATGCGAGATGGCGGGACGGCTAACGTGAAAGTTAGAGGCAATCTCGCCTACATTCATTCTGCCTTTGCGTCCGAGCAGCGACAGGATGTGCAGACGTACCGGATCAGCCAGTCCGTTTAGAAAACGAGTCGTTTTGTTACGATTTTGTGCGTTGAGATAGGAAGAGTTCATGGGCAATGTCTCCTAATGTAGAATCGTTGGCGAATGAGAGTGCACACTTGGGTTATACGTTATTACACGAAACAAGGGCTTGCTATGGATGATAACATCCTGCCGAATGATCTGATCGTCGTACAGAATGGCAGGATCATGATCAGGCGTATGCATGTATTGTAAAGGAATTTCCAGCTACTTCAAAATATCCTCCAGCGTGCGCTCCAGTCTGCCGAATCGGAACATAAAGCCTTCTTTGACTAGCCGATTGGGCACGACCCAGCGGCTTTTTAAGATGAGTTCGGTTTCGGTGCGAATCATGGCTGCGCCCATTTCTAACATCCAGCGCGGAGCAGGCATGCCGATGAATTTGTGCATGTTCTGACGTAACAATGCCATCAGTTCGCCGTTAGTAACTGGGTTCGGTGCGGAGCAGTTGAAGATGCCGTCCAGCTGCTTGCGATCCCGTAGGAAAAGGATGATTCCCAGCAGATCCTCAACATGAATCCAGCTGAAGCGCTGTTTGCCTGAACCTTGCTTGCCACCAAGTCCGAAGCGTACGAGATTGCGATACGGCGTCATGACTCCGCCGCCCGGTCCTAGTACGATGGCGATACGTAGCGCAATCTGGCGAGTATGCGGCAATTTGAATTCGAAAAATGCCTGTTCCCACGCCTTCGCTACCTCAACGGAGAAGCCAGTGCCGATCTCGCCTGCCGTCTCGGTCATCGGACGATCTTCGGCATGGCGGTAAATGGTTGCCGTGCTGGAGTTGAACCAGAGCGGTGGTGGGGAGTAACAGCTCTGCATCGCATGACCAAGCGCACGCGTCGTTTCTAAGCGGGAATTCATAATCTCGCGTTTGTTCTTCTCATTGTATCGACAATTGACCGATTTGCCTGCCAGATTGATTACCATCTGCGCCCCGTCCAGCGCACGGACGATGCCTGGCTGATCGTGCCACGACACATGACCCGGACGACGCGAGATGATAATTACTTCGTAACCCATATCAAGAAAGCGCTTTTCAAAATACTGACCGATAAATCCTGTGCCGCCAGCAAGCACGACTTTGTTGCTCATGGTACCAGCTCATTTCCTAAGGATTGGTGAAATCTGATCGCAAAGCGTACACTTGTCGTCTATAGGGAACTCAATAATGGAACTCGGCAAAGGATGAAATACCCAATAGCATAGGATGCACACGATAAACCGATTGGACAGTAACATAACAGCCATCTTACTTATTTATAAACCATTCCCAATGCCATGATTGAAATATTTGTAAAAACACAACGCAAGAAGCAGATGCGTTCTCGTTCAAATGGCACAGGCTATGTTATCATCAGTACCCATTCGCCGACTGCTATAGGGGTTGGATGTTCTTGACAGTCGGAAGGATGGTGTGTAGAGTAGGAGGCAGTCAAACAGACTGCGTTGTCTTCTGCTGTGCCTGTGATCACCGACACGGCTATGACACGCAGTTTCATAATCGAAAGACCACTAGGGGAGCCATATACTGGCTGAGACGGGATTGTCCCGGACCCTTGGAACCTGATCTAGTTCGTACTAGCGTAGGAAAGTGGAGACCGTGCAGGGATCAATTTGATGATGCCGTTTATACTGCCGCTCCATAGGGGGCGGCTTTTTTGCGTATATGCATATACAGGTCTGCGACAATCCATTTTCCGGTCAGAAGGTGCTTTCACACATTTCAGACAGGGGAGAGATGAATGATGAGTTTTTCACAGGAGCTTCGTCAGGCGGCGAATCCGATTTTTGAGGCGATTTTTGATCATACATTTGTGCGCGGGATTGCGAACGGGACATTGCAGCCGGAGCAGTTAGCGCATTATGTGAGGCAGGATTTTGAATATTTAAATGCGTTTATGCGCATTTACGGAACGGCGATTGCCAAGTGTGAGCGGCGCGAGGATATGGCGGTATTTAACGAGCAGATCTCGTTTGTGCTACATAGCGAGATTCATCCGCATAACAATTTTTGCAGGGTAGCAGGTGTGAAGTATGAGGATTTGCAAGGATATCCGCTCGCTCCAGCAGCGCATCATTATATTCGCCATATGCTGACGGCTGCGCAGGAGGGCGATCTGGGTGATATTTTGGCGGTGCTACTGCCTTGTCCGTGGACGTATTGGGAGATTGGCGCACGGCTATGGGAGCAAGTGAAGCCGGATGAGAATCATCCGTTTTATGAATGGATCGACTTCTACGGCAATCGGACGGATAGCATTACTGCGCGCTTCTGTGAGCGGCTGGACGAGCTGGCAGAGCAGAGCACGCCAGCTCATCGTGAGCGGATGAAGCAACATTTTATTCTGAGCTGTCAGTTTGAGTATATGTTCTGGGATATGGCGTATACGCTTCAGGATTGGCCCGTATCGCTGGAGGTGGCACACGTATGAGCTGGAATTGGAAAATGAAAGAGGTCGTACTGACCGTTATTTTATCCGTTGCCTGTGGAGTGATCTATCTCGGCTGGTCAACGCTGTGGATTCCGATCTCAGCGATTGTCGGTCCGGTCGGAGCGGGCTTTATGTTCGGGATCTGGGTCATCGCCAGCCCGATTGTTGCGTATATTATTCGCAAACCGGGCGCAGCGCTGATCGCTGAGGTGGCGGCAGCAGCAGTGGAGATGTTGACAGGCAGTCATTTTGGATTGTCAGCGTTGTTGATCGGCGTATTCCAAGGGCTGGGAGCGGAGATCGCCTTTGCCATCTTTGGTTATCGCACATTCAATGTGTGGACGATGATGCTGTCCGGCGCACTGGCAGCGGTCGGCAGTATGGTGTATAGCGTAATCGCCAATGGGTTCGGCTATTACACAACGACGATGTTCCTGTTGACGCTGGGCATTCAGGTGGTCAGTGGTATCGTGCTTGGCGGTTTACTTGCCAAAGGGGTCGTTGAGGCACTCGGTCGTACTGGCGTACTGGACTCGTACGAGATGATGAAATCGCGCCGCAGAAAAGGAAATGCTCATGGCATCGCATCCTGACGATCAAGCGCCATATGTCGGTTGCCGTGACATGTCGGTACGCTTTTACAATCGGGAAAAGCCGGTGCTGCATAAGCTGAATGTAGAAATTCAGCAGGGGGAAAAGGTGCTTATTCTCGGACCGAGCGGTGGCGGCAAGTCTACGCTGTTATCTGTGCTGGCAGGTATTATTCCTGAGCATCAGGAAGCGGAGCTATCCGGCGACGTATTTTGCCAGCCCGCCTGTGGCGTAATGTTTCAGGACCCGGATTCGCAATTTTGCATGCTGCGGGTAGATGAGGAGATTGCGTTTAGTCTGGAAAATCGTTCCGTGCCACGTGCCGAGATGGATCACATCATCGACGAGGTGATGCAGCGTGTCGGTCTGCATGTGGATCGCCAGACACACATCGAGACGCTGTCCGGTGGCATGAAGCAGCGGCTGGCACTTGCCTGTTTGTTGGCGCTGGAGCCGGAGGTACTATTCTTCGACGAGCCGACCGCCCAGCTGGATCCTGCCAGTCGGCGCGATATCTTCGCTCTACTGGAACGATTAGGACAGGAGAAGCGGCATACGATGATCGTGGTGGAACATGTGCTGGATGGCTGTGTGGAATGGATGGATCGGGTGATCTTACTGGATGCACACGGTCAACTGATCGCCGATGGCGCACCTGCGCAGATGATTACGAAGTATCGGACACAGATGGAAGCAGCGGGGATCTGGCTACCGCGTCTGTTTCCGTACCGCTGGGAAGACGTTTGCTCCAATCCCGCCCATCCGCTGGCGCTAGAACTGACGAAGCAGCTGGAATCCAGAATAAGCAGCCTTGATTCGCACCCAACGAAGCGATCCAGCGATGTTCCACTCTTCAAGCTACCGCAAACCGACGTGACAGCAACGATTGTGCAAACTGATAGACTGAACATCGGCTACAGTCGCCGTACGGTCATGAAAGAGCTGAATGTGAGCTGTCAGCAAGGGGAGTGGATTGCGATCGTCGGTGCCAATGGTAGCGGCAAAAGCACCTTTCTCAAAAGTCTGCTGCGACTGGAGCCAGCATTGTCCGGCAAGATTTTATTTGAAGGCAAAGAGCTGCGCAAATGGCATGATCGCGACTTATACGATGAAGCGGGCTTTGTTTTTCAAAATCCTGAGCTGCAATTCGTGACCGATACGGTGTATGACGAGATCGCCTTTGGCGGTAGACAGCGCGGCTGGGATGAGGTACAAGTGGAGCAGAAGACGATAGAGCTGCTGCATGAGTTTGGACTGGAAGCGTATGCGGATGAGCATCCTTTTACACTCAGTTTGGGGCAAAAGCGGCGGTTGAGCGTGGCGACCATGCTGCTGTTTGACCAGAAGCTGTTGCTGCTGGATGAGCCGACATTCGGTCAGGATGCACGTACAGCGGCAGAACTGATCCACCGTCTGCAAGAACGACAGCGGCAGGGCACGACGATTGTAATGGTTACCCATGATATGGAGCTGGTGGATGATTATGCTGACCGGGTATTGCTGTTCTCTGCTGGCAAGATCGCCTATGAAGGAGCGCCAGCTGGACTATTTCTGAATGAGCAGTTGCTGCGCGACAGCAGCATCATCCCGCCGCTGTGTTATCAGCTGCATGCGGAGCGGAAGGAGCGGCATGTTATATGAAAAGTAACGGTTCATGGCTGTCCACGCTCAATCCGTCGTGCAAGCTGATCGTGCATCTGCTAGTCATGTTCGCGCTGATGGGCATCAAGGACCCGGTGCTGACGCTAGTGTTATGGCTGTTGGCGGTAGTAATCGGTGTGACGCTGGGCGGCTGGACACCGTCGTATCTGCTGCGCCGACTGGTGCCATATTTGCTATTCTTCGTGATGGTGTTCTGGATGCTGGCGGCATTTGGTAAAGGGGAGCAGGTGGTGTGGCAGTGGGCGTGGTTTCGGGTGAGTGAGGAGAGTCTGCGCAACGGTCTGCTGATCGGGCTACGGATGCTGGGCTTTGTCACCTATGGATTACTGTTCACCTCTACCACGGATCTCAATCGACTGATGATGAGTCTTGTTCATCAATGCAGACTGTCGCCCAAATGGGCGTATGGGATGCTGGCAGGATTTCGCTTTATCCCGCTGTTTCAGAGTGAGCTAAAACAGATGAAGGCGGCGCACCGGATTCGTGGATATCGTCAGCGCAACAGTGGCAAAGCATTTATGCGCTATGCACTGCCCTTATTCACGCAAGGGGTACGCAAATCAGAGCGAATCGCGATTGCAATGGAAGCGCGTGGATTCACTGGTACGCGGGAGCGTACGTATTATGTACAACCAATACTGGCAAAAAGGGACTATGCGTACGGACTCATCCTACTCACACTTGTCATGGTGCTGATTGTAGCGCTATAGCGAGCGGTACATCTGACAGTGAATGTACCCGCCAAATGAAATATATACAGGCAAACACAAACAGGCAAACACGAAACGGTGATGTACTTCCCGCTTCGGTTTGCCTGTTTGGTTGTGTAGATGACGTTATTGCCAGTCATAGCGCACACCTTGGGAAATCTCGTCCAAGCGTTCCCAATTCAGCACATGCAAATTTTCCTTTTGCTTGAACAGGATGCCATCTTCTTCGAATTTCTGAATGAGACGATTGAGATGGCGCTGCGTCGTACCGATGATGGCAGCAATCTCGGAGGTGTTGCGAGTGTACAATTCTTTGCCAAATTCGCCGGGCGAGCGAGTGGAGATCAGGTACGTTGCCAATCGTTCTTCCACTGAAGTGAGCAGATTGACGCGCGACGCAATCGTGCAGGTGTGCAGCTTGTAGGCGAGCTGACGTAGCATTTCATTGAGAAACCGATGATCCTGCATCAGCTTCGTATCTACTGCCTTTTGATCGATAAACAGCAGGGTACACGTCTCGGTTGCCTGTACGCGCGACTGCACATCCAGATGCTGGATCAATTCCAGATCGCCGAACAGTGACAACGGATGGCAAAAGCGCAGCACGAGCGACTTGCCCGTCTCCACGCTGGATGATACGCGCGCCTGACCTTCGACGAGCAGGTAGATGCCATCCAGTGCATCGCCTTCATCCAGAATGATCTCGCCTTTGTCGTATTCACGCAGCTGCATGTTCAGCGATGTATGATCTGTAAACATCGCATCCAGCTTGTACGTATGAATAAAATGCTCCATTCGCGGTGCATCGGTATAGATTCTCATCGGCATTCTCCTTTGTGGACATCGGTCCTCTTATTATATCGGAATCTGCTATATCATAAAAAAGAGAGCAGCACATAGAGAGAAATAGGGAGGATGAGAAAATGCAATTTGTATTTGATCTGGATGGAACGATTTGTTACCGAGGGCAGCCGCTAACACCACCGATGATTGCTTGTCTGGAATCGCTGCGTGCGGCTGGGCATGAAGTGATCTTCGCTTCGGCGCGTCCGATTCGGGATCTGCTACCGATGTTGCCGAAGTGTATGCACGGTTACGGGCTGGTGGGCGGTAATGGCGGATTCGTGCATCGGGAAGAGACATCGCTGTCGGTGACCTGTCTTGATCTGGCGATCACGACATCCATACTGAAGATAATGCAGCAATATGAAGCGGACTATCTGATCGACAGCGACTGGCATTACAGCTATTCCGGCGATCCGCTCCATCCGATTGTGCAAAATATTGACCCGCATAAACTGGCGAACAATGTCCCGCTGGAGCAGCTCGACAATATTGTGAAGATGGTCATCCTCAACAGCACGGATACTACGAAGGTGCAGGCGGCGCTAGAGCAACTGCCGATTGTGATATACAAGCATGGCAGCGAGGAGATCATCGACATTAGCCCGCAAGGTATCGATAAATGGACAGCGTTGCAGCAATTAGGCGTGCAGAGTGGAATGTTTATCGCATTTGGCAATGATGCCAACGATATTCCGATGTTCCGCCATGCGGCGTATTCCGTCTGCGTAGGCGATCATGCTGGATTGCTGGCGCTTGCGACCGATCATGTAGCAGCGGTAGAGCAGCAAGTCATTTCTACCATTTACGAGATTGCCAATACAGACCGCCTTGCGCACATATTACCCCGTGTATAGCTTCCTATAGTCGAGCGGCGAGATGCCCGTTTCCTTTTTGAAAATTTGTGAGAAGTACGATTGCGAGTTGCAGCCGACCATCTCGGCGATATCAGCGATGGAGGAGCTGGTTGATTCCAGCAGGAACTTGGCAGTATTGATGCGTACCATATTCAAATATTTGACCGGGGAGACACCATACGTTTTTTTGAACGCATGGGCAAGATAGTATTTGTTCATATGCACTTCCCCGGCGAGCAGATCCAGCGTGATCTCGCTTTTGAAATGTAGATCAATATAGTTGCGTGCCTGTGCCAATTCGCGCTGCACCTTGCGTGCAGGCACAACATGTAATCCCGCCACCACCTGCCGCAGCACCAATTGCAGCAAAATATGCACTAGATTTTTGCAAATATCGTAATACGCTTGCTGTCGCCCCGTATACTCTTCGAACACATTATGCACATATGACAAAATCTGCTGCCCCGAATCGTGCATCGTCACGTAGGCAAAAGGCTGTTCCCGCTCCACCAACAGCAATCCGCTGATGCCGATCACTACATATTCCAGCGGTTGCTGGGGATCAGATAGCTCCGTATGCTCCACATTCGGATTGACCAGTACAATATCGTTTTTGCGAATCGGAAATTGCTGTTCCTCGACTAGAAATTGCCCAGCTCCACTCGTTACATAGAAAAATTCCAGAAAATGATGACAATGCTTGAGCGCCATCCAGTTGTCTTTGTCCGCATCTGACCGATTGACATAAATCAGCTCGGCATTGCGAAACGAATCCATATCCATCGCGGCAGCCTGCTTCAATCTCTCCATGATGTGCCCACACTCCCCTGATCCTTCATTCCACGACTTGTATGCTGACATATAGCGACCTATTGGTTCACATTTTATTGCAGATGAAGCACTTTTTAAAGCAATAAACCTAAAATTCAGAGCAATAAATTGAAATTTTCAACAACGCCGAGTTCGTATAATGAAGGTATCCGCTCGTTGCATGTCAATCAACCTGCGGCAACGGGAACGGCTCACGTATGATATGGCAATGTCGTTACCATCATCACGACAATTCACAACGGAGGGATGAACATGGGGAACAAGTCGGTTCGCACCCGACCGAAGCGGGCAACCGCTCCAACTACTACGGGTAAGCAGACCAGATTGACTGCATCACGCAAAAAAGGTCGCTCAGGAATCATCGTCGCCACCATTCTGAGCGCCGTACTGCTATTGACGGTTGTGTTGACGGTACGCGCGCTGGATAATGCCAGCAGCAAAGTGGCAGTCATCAACGGCTCCGAGGTGACCGATCAGGAATTGTCCTTTTATATGCGGCAATTGCGTTCTCAGGTGCAAAATGAATGGCAACAGCGTCACGGGCAGATCTTAACAGCACAGGACTGGACTATTCAGCAAAATGGGCAAAGCCCACTGCAACTGCTGCAACAGCGGGCGCTGGATGAGATCAAGCGAGACAAGGCCCTGCTGCTCACCGCGCAAAAGCAAGGTCTGATCGGCGGCATCAGCTACGCCGACATCACCGCCGATATGGAGCAGGAGAATCAGCGCCGCGCGCAGGATATCGCCAGCGGTAACATCGTGTACGGGCTGTCCTCTTTTACCCCGGAATCGTATTATTCCCATCTACTTACTGCGCTGCGAACCGAACTGAAGAAGCGGCTTGGTCAGCAAGACGGTGATCCGCTGTATGTGAGCGATGACGAGGTGCAGCAGTATTTTGACCAGCATCCAGAAGATTGGACAGCTGGGGTATCCAAGTATGAGCTGACCCGATTGACCGTGCCTGCCGATCAGCAGCACAAGGCGAATCTGCAACCGAACCTGTACGCTGATATGCAGCGATTAAGTTTTGTACAGCTGCAACAGAAATATGGCGTGCATGATTCGGAAAAAGTGACCCTTTCGCCAGAGGGCAGTATTTCACAGGCATCGTATAACAATGAGCTGATCAATCAATTGCAAACGGCTACCGATACAAAGGCTCCGATTCTGATCGAGACGTCCAAAGGGTTCGAAGTGTACCGTCTGGATCATACCGCAGTCGACAAGCAGGCGGCGCTGCAAACGTACAAAGTACAAATTGCCGCAACGTTGCAGGAACAGCGACTGGATGCGTATATCCAGCATCAGCAGCAACAGCTGGCAGTAACGCTGTACCCGGATCAGCTGCATACGGTACTGGCATCGTTTAGCTGAGTTATCTGTTGCTTCATTCATTCCCATTGCCCTTGTTCATTCCGTACTGTGGATCTCATGATGCTTCCTTCGAGAAATACAGCATCTACCTGTACGCAATGCCCTGAAATACAAGTTGAATACTGGAGGTTGATTATGCTTACAGCGTATAAATCGTATATTCACCTGTTGCTTGTGTTATTGTTGTTACCTTGGTTTCCGGTACATACATCCGCTGCCCAGACCGTTCCGGCAGCATCGTCATCCACCGAGCTAGCAGGCAATCTGCCCAATCCGTATGGCGGCACTGACTACTATCTGGATGCAACTGGTGGTAAAGATACCAACAACGGTACATCCCCAGATACGGCATGGCAGACGCTGAGCAAAGCAAGCGCCACAACCTTTCAGCCGGGCGACCGCATTTTGCTAAAATCCGGCGAAGTGTGGCAAGATCAGCAGCTCTGGCCCAAAGGCTCCGGCAGTGACGGTAAACCGATCACCATCGACCGTTACGGCGATGCTGCGCTTGGCAAGCCGTATATCGCCACCAATGGCAAGGTGAACAATCCAGTCACATATACCGGCGGCACCTTTGTCAAAGATAAGAACAAGATCGGTCTGACCGGCGCGGTCGTGCTGCGTAATCAGCAGTACTGGGCAATCCACAATCTGGAGCTGTCCAACGACGATGATTTCAATACCGACATCAACGTCTCCGCCAAAACGAAATCGGTCGTTCGCGACGGCATCTCCATTTCCATCAATGCAGATCTGCTGCAAGGCACCGACAAAATTATGGACTATTTCCGCATTAGCGACAACTATATCCATGACATCGACGGCCCGACCGACTGGCAAAATATCCATTACGGCGGCATCGTCTTCCAAGTATTCGGCGAGAAGAGCTACAAAGATTACGACAAAAGCGCCTACTATTTCAAAGATGTGCGCATCGAAAATAACCGTTTCGCCAAAACGGAGCTGCATGCGATTGAATTTGCCTTCAATTGGTTTTACGACCGTGACAGCAGTGCTGGCGAATATGACGAAACTGGCAAATACCACGAAGGCTGGGAGCAGCTATGGGTACGTAACCGCGATCTGTACAGCCGCGACGTGTACATCGGGCACAACTATGCCGAGAATATTGGGCAAGGTGCGATCCAGCTCGCTAACGCCAAAAATATGACGGTCGAATATAACGAGATCAACGGATATTTGCAGCGCTACAACGCAGTGTCCTGCGGATTGTATCTGTGGGCAGGTGCCGATTCAGTTATGCAGTACAACGAAGTATACGGTGGACCATACGGCGAATATGACGGTACCCCGTGGGATTTGGAATATACCAACTTCAACGTGACGTATCAGTATAACTATTCTCACGACAATGCCGCTGGTTGGATGGCGTATATGGGCAATAGCTCCAATTCGGTTGCACGCTACAATCTGAGCGTGAACGACAACGGCGTCATTGTGAAAAACATGCTATCCACCAACTATTCACCGACCTATTTCGTAAACAATGTATTCGTATACGATGCGTCCAAAATGGATTGGTTCCATGACGAAGTGTTCAAGGATACCGTCTATTTCCTGAACAACGTCTTCTATAACACGTCCACATCCGAGCCGACCAAATGGTATCGCAAGGACGGGGCACTCAACAATGCCGTCTTCTCCAACAATGCGTACTATGAAGCAGGCGGCGTGCATTCCGCGCAACAGCCGCAGGATAAGCACGCAGTGCAAGCCGATCCGCAATTTGTCGCGAACCCGCTCGATTACAAACGTGGCAATGGCGTATTGAATATCTTAGATTCGGCAGCTAATTTTAAACTGAAAGACACATCGCCGCTGATCGATGCTGGACGATATAACGTCCATGTGGGTACTGCCGATTTCTTCAATAACCATCTGTATTATGGCGACAACATGGACATCGGTATCTACGAAGCACCGATTGGTAACAAAGTACAATCTCCAGTCGATACCAATCCGATTGAAAATGAAGGCTCGGAAGGGCGCACCAATCTAGCACTTGGCAAGTCGATCACTGCCAGCACGACCCACCCGGCACCGGGATTGGGCGCAGACAATCTAGTCGATGGCAAAAAATCGACCCGCTGGGCAAGTGCCGACCCGGATCAGATGAGCTATCCGATCGATATTACGATCGACTTTGGACAACCGACGACCTTTGACGAGGTATATTTGGACGAATTTACCGATAGTGGCACCAATGCACGTATTGCAGAATATGAGCTACAACAGTATGACGCTACGTCGGATAGCTGGACAACATTTGTGACACAAAGCAACGGTATGGGGCATGATGTGAGCCTGAAGGACTTCGGTTCTATTACTAGTAGCAAGCTGCGTCTGCATATTACGAAGCAAAAGGCGACCGAGCAATGGACACCGACGATGACCGAGATTCAGGTGTACAACAACAGCACCGGTGGTCCGGTTAAGCAGCCGACTACATCGGTTACTGCCGCCACGTATGATAAAAATGCTTCACTGGCGGGCAGCACCAATAATGTCGTCAGTTGGACACTCAACGACGACGGTGATACCCTGACTGGCATTCGTTATATCGGCACCGAAGGCAATGTGCTGGGCAGTCTGGACAAGGACACGGATTACACCGTTTCCGGCAATGCGTACACCGTAACGAACAGCTTCCTGAACAGCCGTGCTATTGGCAAATCTGGATTGCAGCTAGAATTTGCGTCCGGTGCCACGATCAAAATCGCTCTAACGATCATCGACTCGACCGAATTGGAACATGAAATTGCTTCCGCTCGCAAGCTGGAGCAAACTAGCACATTAGAACAGGCAATCGCCGATGCACAAGCCGTACTGGATAAAGCCAATCGTACCGTGCCTGGCTCTGGAAATGACTCGATCCAGCAAAGCGATCTGGATACAGCAACCAGCCAACTGCATCAGGTCGTCGAATCCCAGCCAACCCAACCGCCAGCGGAAACCCCGCTGGCTTCCGGGGTTCCGGGAACGCCCGTCCTGTCCAGCAATAGCGGCAATGACAATGGACTACACGGCGGCGATTATCAAGTACAAATGAATATGTGGTGGGGCAATAATGGCTCCACTTATACGTTGTACGAAAATGACAAACGTATATCCACTGGCAAACTGAGCGATCATTCGCCCTCTGCTCAGCAGTTCAGCCAATCCTTTTCCGGTAAAGCCAATGGCTCGTATACGTATGCGCTGGAGCTGACTAATAGCTATGGCACGACCAAAAGCCAGCCGCTGACAGTCAATGTGACCGATGCAGCACCCGGTAAGCCAGTACTGTCCAGCGACAATTGGGACGGTGACGGTAATTACCAGCTGAACACGAATCTGTGGTGGGGAACGAATGCGACCGAATACCGACTATACGAAAACGGCAAACTCGTGGACAAACAAGAGCTAAAAGCAGCCACACCACAGGCGCAAAGCGCCATCTCCGGCATATCTGGCAAAGCGCCGGGTGACTATGTATACACGGCAGAGCTGGTAAACGCCGCCGGTGCGACATCCAGCGAGCCACTGACCGTGACAGTCACGCATTGATGAGGTATGTTTTCTTGGAATCATAAGCAGCCAGTATACCCCGATCTATCCTTCAACTGCGCCATGGGCGGAGAATGTAGGATCAATCGGGGTATTTACATATTTTTATTCTCAGATACCATTTGGCAACCACCAACCACCAACCACCAACCACCAACCACCAACCACCAACCACCAACCACCAACCACCAACCACCAACCACCAACCACCAACCACCAACCACTATAATTATTCCTGCATGCTTGGCTATCACGCTTTACTGAACTTTAAAAGAAGCCAACTTGCTTGTCAGTGACTCGATGTCTACAATCAGGATATAGACGAATATATCATAGATACAACAGACACAGCCGTGCCATCGAAGCCCAATGCAATGATCAACTGGAGGGATTATGTATGAACAAGAAACGTCTGATCGACCTGTCAGTCACGCTACAAACGGGCATCGCTTCTGACCCGCCCAACGGATTGCCGGAGATCGATTACATCGACCATAAACAAGGTGCACAGCAGCTGGCAGCTGGTTTTCCAGGCTTGGACGTGCAGGACTTACCGGGACAGGAAGGCTGGGCAATTGAGCAGCTACGTGTAACGACTCATGTGGGCACGCATGTAGATGCACCGTACCATTATCGCTCGGTGACTAACGATGGGCAGCCGATGATGACAATTGACGAGATTCCGCTGGACTGGTTTTACGGACCGGGTGTGAAGCTGGATTTTCGCCATTTCCCGGATGGATATGTGGTTCATGCACAGGATGTGGAGCAAGAGCTGGCACGCATCGGTCATGAGCTACAACCGGGCGATGTGGTGCTGGTGAATACGTCTGCGGGTGAGCGATATGGGGAGGATGATTTTATGCTTCGTGGTTGCGGTATCGGGCGCGAAGCGACGCTGTATTTGACAGAGCGCGGGGTACGATTGGTCGGCACGGACGCGTGGAGCTGGGATGCGCCGTTCAGTCATACCGCCCGTCGTTATGCGGAGGAACAAGACCCGTCGATCATCTGGGAAGGACATTATGCTGGCAGTACGATTCCATATTGTCAGATCGAGAAACTGGCGAATCTGGATCAGCTACCACCGAACGGATTTCAGGTGATGTCGTTTCCGGTGAAAATACATAAAGCGTCAGCAGGCTGGGCAAGGCCGGTGGCGTTGTTGGAAGATTGATATCTGCTTGGTGAGCATACAGAATGGTAGGCAACGAATGTTAGACTATTGGTTGTCTATCTGGATATTGTCATTCTCCGAACACATCCCAAAAAACCCGCCAGATCAAGGTGAATCCCCTTAATTTGGCGGGTTTTGCAATACAATAGAATAGAATGAATTACACTACAAACGTGACGATTATATGCTTGTCAGAAGAACTGCGTGTATACATGTATTACGCGTTACTCGTCCGCAACTGCTTGAGCAACAGCGGATAAAACACAATCCCGCTCACAATCAGTAGCACGCCGAACCAGAACGTTTTCCAATCTGCCGTTCCGGCGTAGATCACCCATACCGAGTAGATCGTCGCCAGCGCCGCGATGATCCCATCGCGTACACGACTGTCCTGCACACCGTAGCTCTCGCCCGTAATGACCAGACGCAGCTGATACAGCGCGGAGATCAGATACGGTACCAGATACGCCAGCGTCGCAATCGCGATAATAAAATCAAATGCCTGCGAGATCGAGCCGGAGATAGTGGAGAAGATCAGCAGCTGACCGAGGATATTGGAGATCCACAGTGACAATCGCGGCATGCCTTTCCCATTCACATCGCGGAACGGACGTAGGAATACACCCTGACGCGCCGCTTCATACGGCACTTCCGCACTGAGCAGCACCCAGCCGATGGTGGAGCCGATCAGACTAATTAGTCCCAGTCCCGCTAGCAAATAACCGCCAGTCGGTCCCATTACTGCTGCCATCGCATCGACAAGCGGATTTTGCGATTGCTGCAATTGATCGCCCGGCAGTAATCCCATCGTTAGGATACTAATCCCTACATACAGCGCCAGCGCGATGATCAGACCGACGATAGTCGCGCGTGCCACATCCTGCTTGCGTTTAGCACGGGCAGCGAATACCATCGCCGATTCTACCCCGATGAACGCCCATAACGTTACAACCGCCGCACCATTCACCTGCGATAGCAGTCCGACCGTTTGTCCGTCATCATCCAGATGTGGAGCATTGAACGGACCGATATTCGCTTCCTGAAAAGCAAACAGGGCGATCACGATAAACAGCGCGAATCCGATAACCTTGGTCGCGGTAGCGAGCAAATTCATTTTGCCAGCGCCCTCGATCCCGCGTAATGCTAACGCATGCGTTGCCCACAGCAGCAGCGAGCAGACGATAAAGTTCAGTGCATTGCCAGTTTTAATATCCAGCGACCCGATACTGAACCATATGGCACTGCTCTTCATCGCCGGGATAAAGGTAGACAGATAACTGGAAAAGGTCGTAATGACCGCCACAAAGCCCGCCACATTACCGACCCAATATCCCCAAGAGGACATAAAGCCGGATAGCAATGACAATACAGGGCTGTTCGGAAACAGCTCTTTGGCATAAATTTGCGGTCCGCCGCTCAATTCTGGTTTGCGCAGTGCCAGATTGCCGAATACGAGCGCCAGCATCAGCACGCCGAATCCGGTAATGCTCCATGCCAGCACCGTACCTGCCGGATTGGATACCGCCGCCAGCGAACGCGGCAGCATAAAGATCCCGGAGCCGACCATATTGCCGACGACCAGCGCGGTCAGAATCCAGAATCCTACTCGATTGTTACTCATCTATTCAAACTCCTTCCACTTCATGCAAGCGTGTATATTTATGCTATCATCCTATAAATGGGAGCATTCTGCTGTACGTTCACATGATCTGTGACATCCATAGCAGCTTTGTAAAACATATGACAGTTTTCTACTATACACTTTTCTCTGGTAAAGCGAAAGAGCGTTTTTTGTGAAAATCCGTGAACTTTCTAAAATTTGAGACATGAATTGTACGTTTTCTATTGTTTTCATGTACGAATTTTGGGACAATAGAGGGCATGAGCGGTATGGGTCTGGCTGCAATAAGGGCTAGACCTGTACTGCGTTTTATTGTGACAATCGGGTGAATTTTGCATATACATGAGCAGTGGAAGGACATATGTACCCGAACGGTCAAGCTGTACACAGGCGACACCGCGGGTAACGGAAAAGAGGACATGACAATGAATAAACCATCCATATACGGATTAACGATGGTTCAGCTGGCAGATTGGCTGGAGCAGCATGGACATAAACGCTCGCGTTCGGTGCAGGTGTGGGATAGCCTGTACAAGAAGCGGGTAGACCAATTTGAAGACATGGACGTACGTGCAGAAATTCGCGAGCTACTGGCTGAGCATTTCAGCATGCGTACGATGCAAGAGCATGTGAAGCAGGAATCGGCTGACGGTACGGTCAAATTCTTGCTGCGCTTGCAGGACGGCAATCTGATCGAAACGGTGCTGATGCGCCAGAAATACGGACAATCTGTTTGCGTGACGACACAGGTTGGCTGTAATATCGGATGCAGTTTTTGCGCTAGTGGTCTGATTAAGAAGAGCCGTGATCTGAATGCGGGTGAGATCGTGGAGCAGATCATGAAAGTGCAGCAGCATCTGGATGCGCAGGGCGAAGGCAAACTTGTGACGCATATCGTCGTGATGGGCATTGGTGAGCCGTTTGATAACTTTGAGAATATGGTCAACTTTATCAATATCGTCAAAGACCAAAAAGGTCTCGTTATCGCACCGAAGCGCATTACCGTTTCTACCAGCGGATTGCCGGACAAAATCCGCGAATTCGCCGACAGCGATCTGCTTGTGAATCTGGCGCTGTCGCTGCATGCACCGAACAATGAGCTGCGCACGCGCATTATGAAGATCAACCGCGCCTTCCCATTGGAACAGTTGATGGATGCGGTAAACTATTATTTGCAAAAGACCAACCGCCGCATCATGATGGAGTACATTCTGCTGCAAGGCGTGAACGATCAGGTGGAGCAGGCGCACGAACTGGCAGCTCTGCTGGCGGACAAAAAGCAGATGACCAGCGTCAACCTGATCCCGTACAACCCGGTCGACGAGCATAGCCAGTACCAGCGTAGCAAGCAGGAAGACATTCTCGCTTTTTACGATGTATTGAAAAAGAACGGCATCAACTGCACGATCCGCATGGAACACGGCACCGACATCGACGCCGCCTGCGGTCAACTGCGCAGCAAGCAGATGAAAAAAGCCGAGCGCAGTCGAGACAATGGTTCGACCACGCTAGTTAGTGGATAAGCAAAGCGTTCAACAATTGATCGATATTGCAGCATTGTTTTGATGATGTCAGTCAATAGATAGAATGTAGAATATATCGTTTTTGCGAGTTTTTGAAGAAGCACTCTGTTCAGTACAATCTGAATGAGAGTGCTTTTTTATTTCATTTTTTGTAGACGTCTACAAAAATATTTGCGTTTATTATATAATTGGAGTGTAGAAACGAAGCGTAATACATGGTTCTATGTTGTAGTATTTCTGTGTTAGTAATCGAAGTGAGGTGGATCAATTATGACGACAAACAAATCGGCAGTCGTTGTACACAATATCCGTAATTGGATGAAAGATCATCATATGTCTATTCAAACACTGGCGACGAAAGCTAGTATTAGCAAATCGCTGCTGGGACATATTTTAACCGGACAACGTAAGCTTCAGGATGATGTGTTCGATCGGCTTGCTATTGCTATGGAAATGCCACGTCAGCAATTGGAAACAGCAGTGCCATTGGAGCAACATCATGGACAATACACATTAAATCTGCGCGGCAAAGCTGATTCTCGTATTGCCAAGCGCCATCTGCGCCAGCTGTTACTAGCGGTGGAAGATTGTGTGGCTATGTATGAATAGATCCTCTTTGTCGGTGGAACGTATTGGTGAAGCTTTTGCCGGACAGGTATTACATGATTATTTTGGCGCTGATATTTTTATCGGATCGGGTATTGAGTTGAAGCTGAGTGAGTTGGCTTCTGTCGTGTATCAGGATGTAGATGATGCAGATTATCACGGGGCGACTATCGTTTATCCATCTGGGCAGACCTTTGTAGCCTTGAATACAAATGATTCACTGCGGTTACGGTATTTTACCGCTGCGCATGAACTGTGGCATGTATTGGATCTGGGCAATGTGCTGGACGAGCATGTAGATCAGGAGCAGGTAGCAGATCGTTTTGCCGCTGCATTGATGCTGCCTGAGCCGCTGATGCGAATGCTCTGGGGACGTCTACAAAAGGATACAGATATCCAAAAGCAGATCCTGCTTATCGCTGATCTATCATGTATGCCCTATCAAGCTGTTGCTAAACGACTACTAGAACTCAAATTGATACGCAATCATGAGTGGATCGATTGGAAGGAAGCACAGTGGATACAGTTGCGTCAGCATCTGAATTATCCACGAAGTCCGCTAGATGTTGCGCAGCATCTGAGTCGCTTTCACGCATATGAGCAGGTGATGGAGCAGCGTATTCGTGAACATACCGCTGATTATTTGACCGCTGCGTCCAAATTGGCACATACATCGCCAGATCAAGCGGCACAATACCAGAAGCTCGCATCTGAGCAGCTTCAGCAATTTCAACAGGATGTGGAGAATGACGATGAAGCGTGAAGGCAAAGTCTTTTTGGATAGTAATATCATTATGCTGGCAGCTAGTTTTCATACATATGATGTGATTGGCTGGATCAACACACTGTATGATCACATTTATATCCATGCTACCGTGTTGAGTGAATTGTTGATCGACCCTGCACGTTCAGCGGCGCTACAAATGATCAGGCAGGGATACTGGCAACTATTTGATCCAGATAATCCGCAGCATGTATCTGATGAAGGGTATATGCTATATGAGCAGTATGTACACGAGATGGACGCAGCTTTTCGCCAATTAAATATCAAGAAACAAGCGCAAGGTAGAATGGTAAAAGGCACTACCGATCTAGGCGAAAAAGATTCAATAGCAGCGGCATTATTACTCTATGCTCGGATTATTTGTAGCAATGATTATGATATTGGTGAGGTGATTGCGGATCGGCAGTTGACCATATTTACTGGTGGAGAAGGAGAGCCGGAGTTGCTGCTGCATGATACACTGGAGGACTTTTGCTACTATGTAGTGCGTCATCAAGTGGCAGAACGTAGTAACGTTCGAAAGTTTTTCAAATGTAGTATTCAGACAGATGAACCGAATCGGCAGCGTCAGAAACTAAGGCGATTGGATCAACGGTTGCAAGCTTTGGAATAGATGTTTATATTTGTTTGAAGAACTAACTGTAAAGTAAGTACATAGTAGCTTGATAGGATAAATGATCAAAAGTAATTGGTACACAGAGAACTGTAGACGCACAATGATCCATATCGTCTATTCCCTTACTGCGTATAGCCCTAAGCCACCGCGCGACATCGCTGGTGGCTTTTTTGCGTGATTAGTTACAAACTTGTCTGCTGCGCAAACGTAAAATTCTGCTAAGATAGTACAAAAAGCGACATCAAAGGATGTGAGGTCTTGTCTGCGGATTCCGGTTTTGCCTGGCTGCGCCAGTCTTCTCTGATATTACGACGGTTATCGATCAAGCACCGCCTGCTGGCGGCTTTTCTCATTACTTCGATTCTGCCGGTGGGGATTGTCGCCCTGTATTCCAATCAGATTTATGAAGCATCCACAACTGCCAAGATCAGCGCCACGTCCACCCAGACGCTGGATCAGCTATCCCGCAACATTTCGCGTGAGCTGGAGCAGTACGAGACGCTCAGCGAGAATATTATTATTAATAGTACGATTCAAGACGGGCTATCCCGCTATGACCGCCTCACCGATTATGACAAAAATCAACTGCAAACCCGTATCCGCAATCAGCTTGGGCAACAGATTTTCAGTCTGAGCAATCTGTCCAGCGTCGTGATTCTGACCAATGGCGGCTCCTCGTTTTTTGATCTCGGCTACCAGTGGTATCCGGGCGATCAGCTGGCGACGGCGATGTCACGCACGACCGGCTCCCCCTATAACGCCTACTGGTCGTATCTCCGCTCTAACCGCGGCACACCGGTACTGGCACTTACCCGTAAAATTTATTCCGAAGACAATTTGAATGTGCAGCTGGGTTATCTCGTGATCAGCTTTGACGAAAAGGTATTCGCCCGCAATATGTACCAATCGGTCAGCCTTGGCGAAGGCAGCAGTCTGTATATGACCAACAGTGCAGGGCAGGTTGTGTCCTCGTCCATGGACAATATCGCGCCGGGGGATACATTTCATCCCGAGATTGCACAGCAGGTCGTGACCGACCGTCGTCAGCACAATGCAACGCCGTTTGAAGCCAAGCTGGACGGGCAGCAGGCGCTCGTGACGAGTTCGTATATTCAGTCGGCAGACTGGTATCTGGTCGGCTTGATTCCACGCTCGTTTATCGTATCCGAATTGTATGGGCTGCGATTGAATGTGATCTGGTTTTGCCTGCTGACGCTGCTCGCGGCGGGATTGGTAGCGATGTGGATTTATGTGAGTATCAGCTCGCCGATGCGATCGCTGTTGATTTTTGCCAAACGAGTGGATCGCGGACGGCTAGATACGCCGATTGTCCATTATGCGCATCCCGATGAGATGCAGCGGTTGACTTTGACCATTTACAGCATGGTTGGGCGGTTACAAACGTTGATTCGGCAAGTGCAAACCGAGCAGCATGCCAAGCGCGAAATGGAGCTGAAGATGCTGCAAGCACAGATCAATCCGCATTTTCTGTTCAATACGCTCAATTCGCTCAAATGGAGCGCGATGTTAAGCGGCAATCCATCGCTGACTGAAGGGATCGGTTCGTTGTCCGAGCTGCTGCGCAATACGATTCTGATGCGTGAAGAATACATACCGCTATCCCGGGAAGCGGACAATGTGCAGCATTACGGTAATATCCAGCGCATTCGGTATGGCGATTCGTTTGAACTGCATATTCATTTGCAGCCAGGCACGCAGCAGTGTCTTGTGCCCAAGTTTATTTTGCAGCCGATTGTGGAAAATTCCATTCTGCACGGCGGCGATGGCAATGGGCGACTGCATATTACAGTGAATGTGTCGATGGAACATGATGAACTCGTGATTGTGATTGCGGACGATGGGTGCGGCTTTGATCCGGTAATTGTAGCGGCGGCACAGGAAGCAGATGAGCGATTATCCGGCATCGGCATCGGCAATGTGCATGAACGCATCGTGCTGCATTATGGCGAAGCATACGGGCTGCGCACCGACAGCAAGCTGAATCAGGGAACTCGCACCGTCATTCGGCTGCCCATACAGAGTAAGGAGGAAACCCAGTATGTATAATGTGCTGATTGTTGATGATGAACTGATCGTGCGTCATGCGGTACAAACGCTAATCCGCTGGGAAGATAGCCGCTTGCAGTATGCCGGTTCGTGTGCCAACGGACGCTCTGCGCTAGAGATGCTGTCATCCACTGATGTCGATATTGTCATTACAGATATCAAGATGCCTGAGCTGGACGGCATCCAATTGATCAAACAGCTGCGTGCCAGCGGGTACGAAGGCGAGATTCTAGTGTTGAGCAATTACAACGATTTTGAACTGGTACGTGAGGCGCTCAAGCAAGGTGCGCACGATTATGTGCTGAAACTGACGATGAACGCGGACAACTTTATGGATGTACTGCGTGAAATGGTGACCAAGCTTGACCAGCGCCCCCAGCGCACAGATCGTCTGTTCACAGCTAATGAGGAGCATTCAGTGGAGCAAAAGCAGCACATATTTGCCAGACTGCTGAATGAATTGGTGAATGTACCATCTGGCGAACGCTATACAGCTGCTCAAACAGAACAAATGGAACACGACTGTGAGCAATTGTGGAATGGTTATTCAGCTTCTCGTCTAGTAACATTGTTCATCTCTCTGCCGGAAGCGCCGCATGATCCCATCGCCGAAGCCGGATTGGTGCAGCCATTTACGCGTTTGTTGCAGGAATTGTTTGCTGGAGAACAGGTACTGTTGGCGAATATAACGGACACGTCGCTGGTGGCGATGATCACTGCCGGTAGTGAGTTAGATGGTATGTTGCAACAGTTGTTGGAGCGCTTTGTCAGTATGGTTGGTATGTATTACAATGTGCGGCTGCATGTCCTCTATGCAACTGGCACAGTGGAAGTTGAGAGCGTGGTAGGGCAATTCCAGCGATGTTTACACTCACAGGAGGCTACAGAACACGGGAGTTTATCAGGTGATGCCGTGCTGGAAGCATCAAAAGTGCAGCCGCAAGCATCACATACGCGTGCCTCTGATCCAACGGTGGAGTGGAGCCACTACAGTACATCGAGCAATACCAACGACCAACTTAGCCATCTATCCAATCATCTATCCGGTAACGTATCCAATGATCCATCTGTTGATGTTGAAGACGAATCGGCGGATACGCAGGTGGATGCTCACACGTCATCGATACCTAACCATCTACCTGCTACCCAATGGCGTGCCGAGGTGCGGCAAGTGGTGAGCTATCTACAGCAGCACTACGCCGAGCGCATCCATCTGCCGGAAATTGCCGCCAGTGTTCATTTGTCCGAAGCGTATCTATGCTCCATCTTCAAAGCCGAAACAGGCAAAAGCATCCTCACCTGTCTCAACGATATTCGCATGGATCGCGCCTGTGAGCTGTTATCTTCTGGCAATATGCTGGTCAAAGAAGCCGCTGCTGAAGTCGGCATCCACGATCCGTTTTATTTTAATCGGCTATTCAAAAAGCGTTACGGCATCTCACCGAAAAAAGTCAAAACAGGCATAACTTTGCCACCTCTCACCTAAACACAACACACCATGTCAGATGTAAAGGGATACAACAAAATACGTACAAATTCGCAAACTGGACGATTTTTCGCTTCAACTAAAAATCGTCCAGTTTTTATCGTTCTACGCATTATATTTAATAAAAACGTGCATTTCATTCACAGGTTTTGTTCATTTTTATATCATCATTACCCACCTATAATAAAACACATCACAGCATTCGCTTCTGTCGGAACAGCAGAGCGGATGTCTACATATCATATGATGGGGTGAACACATGGGAGTATGGACAGGTTGGAAGGCGGGCGCAGCGCTAGTATTGTCGGTTTCGCTATTGGCAGGCTGTGGAAGCAACAGTGGGCAATCGTCGGCAGGCAAGCAGTCGGGAAGTAGTGAATTTGCTGACCCGGAGCTGAATATCGCGGTATTTCAGGGCGGATATGGACGGGAATACTGGGATAAAATAGCCGAGGCATTCATGGCGGATCATCCGGGCACGACGATTAACATTACCGCCAGTCCGAAGATTGCGGAGCTGGTACGACCAAAAATTGTAGCGGGCAATCCACCTGATCTGATGTACATTTCCGGTAGTGACAATACACCGATCCTTGACGGTTTGATCAAGGATAACGCGCTGACCGATCTGACTGACGTATTCGAAGGACAGGCAGAGGGCGGCAAGGAAAAGCTAGCTGACAAAATCTTGCCGGGCGTGCTGCAATCGCGCTCCATGTCGCCATATGGCGATGGCAAAGTATATCTGGCACCGTTCAACTTTGGTGTGATGGGATTGTGGTACAACAAAAACCTGTTTGAACAGAAGGGCATCGCCCCACCGAAGACATGGGATGAGCTGTTCGCGCTCAACGCAACTGCCAAGCAGAACAACCGGGCGCTGTTTACGTATCAGGGGCTGTATCCGGGCTATCTGGAGGAAATGCTCGTTCCATCCATTTACAGTCTAGGCGGGCAAAAGGCGCTGGATCAGTATTTTGATTATGATCCAACATTTTGGAGCAGCGATACGTTCAAGCAAACATGGGGATTGCTGGACAAGATTGCCAAAGAAGACAATGCGCTCATGTCAGGTACAGTAGCGCTGAATCATACGCAGGCACAAACGGCGTTCCTGCAAGGCAAAGCGATGTTCATTCCAAATGGTACATGGTTTGAGGATGAGATGAAGGACGCACCTCGTGAAGATGGCTTTCAGTTTGGCTTCCTTGGCGTACCAGCATTCAGCGACGGCAAACCGACAACCGCAATGACGAGTGTGGAACAGATCGTCATTCCGGCAAAAGCCAAAAATCCAGAGCTGGCAAAGGCATTTCTAAAATACCTGTACACCGACGACAGCATCAAGCTGAATGCAGAGCATTCCAAAGCTGTACTGGCAGTCAAAGGAGCGCCGGATCTCGCCAAGCCTTACATTTCCGAGACGACCTACAACGTCTACAAAACGGTTGATGATGGCATCGTCGCAGTCAACGGCACATTCAAATCAGTCGCCAAAGGCAGCAAATACAATCCGAGCGAGGAAGTGTACGTACCGATCTCCTCGATCATGAACAAACAATTGACGTTGGATCAGTATGCACAGCAGATGACGAGTCTGTACACCGAGCTAGGCAAAGAGCTACAAACGACGAGTCCGTAAGCAACCGTGTCGCAAGTGTATAGTGTTTGCACAGATACACTAGTTAGGCTAGTTGGTATATGGCGCAATCATGCAGTCATACAAGCCATGCAGAGCGTTGGCTGTGGAAGATGAGACGTGTAAAGGGCAGCTGGACTGCCCTTTTTGTAGGAAAGGAGCCAAAAGGGATGAGCATGAAAGCGAGGCGACAGTGGTTTTTGCTGTTTTGTTTGTTGCCGGGGTTGACGCTGTTGGTATTGTTCAAGCTGTATCCGACAGTGGAGGTATTTCAGAAATCGTTTTACTTGTGGACGGGAATTGGGGATACGCCGCAATGGATCGGCTTGAAGAATTTTACGGATTTGTTTCACGATGCTGTATTTTTAAAATCGCTACGCAATACGGGCTTTCTGATGCTGGTAGTGCCGGTGATCACACTGACGCTGGCATTGATCAACGCTTCGATCTTGACGCGTTCCAAGCTGCGTGAGCGCAATGTGTATCGGACGCTGTTTTTCTTTCCGAGTATTTTGTCGTTTGTCGTGATTGCGATTCTATGGTCGTTTATTTATCATCCGACGATTGGGTTTCTCAACTCTGGATTGCAAGTAATCGGTCTGGGCGAATGGGCGTTGCCGTGGCTGGGCGATGAACGTACCGTATTGTGGGCGCTCGCGGTGACGATGATCTGGCAAGCGGCTGGATATTATATGGTCATGTATATGGCGGGGATCGACAGTATCTCGCCGGAACTGTATGAAGCTGCCAATATCGATGGCGCGACAGCGGTGCAGCAATTTATCCATATTACGGTGCCGATGTTGTGGGAGATTATTCGGATTACGATCGTATTCAGCATCAATGGTGTGCTGACGATCAGCTTTATTATCGTGTCGATTATGACGGCGGGTGGACCGAACCGCGGCTCGGAAGTGGCGATGACGTACATGTACGGGCAAGCATTCGTCAATTCCAACTTTGGGTATGCGATGGCGATTGGCGTGTTTATTTTTATCGTGTCCTTTGCGCTGGCGCTGCTGAGCAACCGATTAACCCGGAGGGAGGCTTCCTGAGATGAATATGACCGCAGAACACAAAAACGAAAAGATCCGCAGCGAGGCTTCTGCCGGCAAACCGTTCCTTCAAACGATCGGCAAGCTGATATTGCGTATCTTCCTGCTTATTCAATCAGCGGTAGTGCTGTATCCATTGCTGTGGAATGTACTCGCTTCATTTAAAACCAATCAGGAAGTGATGGAAAGTCCGTGGAGTCTGCCATCTAGCCTGAACTGGCAAAATTATGTGAATGCTTTTACGACAGCGCGCATCGGGGATTATATGCTCAATTCGGTACTGGTGGTTATCATGTCGATGGTCATTTTGCTAGTAGCAGCGCTGCCGACGGCGTATGCACTTGGACGCATGCATTTTCGCGGACGCAATCTGATCATCAATCTGTATATGGCGGGGTTGTTTATCGGTGGTGCTTATATTATCGTGCCGCTGTTTATGATGATGAACAATCTGAATATGCTGGACAATCGCTTCTGGCTGAGTGCGGTGTATGCGACAGGCAGCTTGTCCTTTTCCGTGTATCTGATGATCGGGTTTATGAAGTCGATTCCGCGTGATTTTGAAGAAGCGGCGCTGATCGACGGAGCGGGCTATATGGGCATTCTGTTTCGTATCATCTTGCCAATCACACGCCCGGCGATTGTGACGTTGATCGTATTTGGATTTTTCGATTTTTGGAATGAATACGTGCTGGCGCTCACGCTAGTGACCAGCGATGAGAAAAAGACGATCCCGATCGGTCTTGCTAATCTGATGCAAATTCAGCAGTATGCGACTGACTGGGGTTCCTTGTTTGCCGGACTCGTGATCGTGCTGGTACCGACGGTGATCGTATACATGCTGCTACAAAAGCGTCTGACCGAAGGCATGATGATGGGCGGCGTTAAAGGGTAATCCGCGGCAATATACTCATTTCATACTATTGTTGTAATCACAGGTGTTAGGAGGACTGCGGTTTGGGTCAATTTGAGATCAAAGGCAATGACTTCGTTTATGATGAACAGCCGATACGTATTCTGTCCGGCGCACTGCACTATTTCCGTATTGTGCCGGAATACTGGGAAGATCGATTGCTAAAATTAAAAGCATGTGGGCTGAACACGGTGGAGACGTATGTACCATGGAATCTGCATGAACCGGTAGAAGGGAATTTTGTTTTTACCGGATTGGCAGATCTGGAAGGCTTCGTCACACTGGCGGGACGGCTTGGGCTGCATGTGATCGTGCGTCCCAGTCCGTACATTTGCGCAGAATGGGAATTTGGTGGACTGCCCGCATGGCTGTTACACGATCATCATTTGCGTCTGCGTACGGCTGATCCGGCATATCTATCCAAAGTAGATGCTTACTACGATGTGTTGCTACCAATACTGCGTCAGCTGCTATGCACAAACGGTGGACCGATCATCGCACTGCAAATCGAAAACGAATACGGTAGCTATGGCAGTGATACCGTCTATCTGGAATATATTCGCGATGCCATGATCCAGCGCGGCATGGATGTGCTGCTGTTTACGTCCGACGGACCGGAGCATTTTATGCTGCAAGGCGGTATGATTCCGGGTGTATTGGCAACGGTCAATTTTGGCTCTGGTGCGCGCGAAGGGTTTGAGCTGCTACAACAGTACCAGCCACATGCGCCGCTAATGGTAATGGAGTTCTGGGATGGCTGGTTTGACCACTGGATGGAGCCGCATCAGACACGTTCGGCGGAAGATACGGCACAAGCTGTACGCGAGATTATGGATTGCGGGGCATCGCTGAATCTGTATATGTTTCATGGGGGAACCAACTTCGGCTTTTACAATGGGGCGAATCATATTCAGCAATATGAGCCGACGGTAGGCAGTTACGATTACGACGCGTTGCTGGACGAGAGTGGTCGTCCAACTGCTAAGTTTTATGCGGTACGGGAGGTGCTGGAAGCGTATATGGAATTGCCGCCGCTAGAGTTACCGGAGCATATTCCGTCGCATCGTTATGGCGAAGTGCAATTGACACAATACGCGTTACTGGATCAGCAGTTGGATGTGCTATCGACGCCAGTATACTCGTCATGGCCGGAACCGATGGAAAAGTTAGGTCAAGCGTATGGATATATTTTGTACACAGCGAATATTCCCGGTCCGCGCGAAGAGATGGAGCTGCATCTGCCGCAGCTGGCAGATCGGGCGCAAGTATGGATCGACGGACAATATCTCGGTACGGTAGAACGCTGGAATCCGAAACCACTATTGCTGGCAATTCCAAAGGCAAATGTGCAATTGGATATTTTGGTGGAAAATATGGGTCGCATCAATTACGGCCCACTGCTGCACGATCCCAAGGGGCTGGTCGGCGGCGTCCGGCATGGTAATCAGTATGTACATAACTGGATCATTCGTCCGCTGCCACTGGATCAGCTGGACCATCTGCAATGGAGCAACTTACGCATGGCGGCAACGTCTCCATGGTCATTTATAGCCGAGCCGACAAAAGGAACAGAGTCCGCTTTGACAGAGCCATATGCAGTCCCTTCCTTTGCCACAGATTCACAAGCGCCGACGAATAGCGAACTCTACCATCGCGAGTACGCACTTCAGGCTGCTCATGCTCCGGTCTTTTACCGTGGAGTGTTGCAGGTGGAGCAACCGCAAGATACGTTCTTGCGGACAGATGGTTGGGGCAAAGGGATTGCCTATATTAATGGCTTCCATCTGGGACGATACTGGCAGGCGGGTCCGCAGCGTACGTTGTACATTCCAGCGCCATTGCTACGAATCGGTGATAATGAATTGATTCTGTTCGAGCTGCACGGTTGTGAGCAGCCGATTGTAACGTTGACGGATACACCGGATTTGGGTTAAATAGGAGCAACACTATGCACATGCAGGATGGGCAAAGAACGGTAACAGTGCTTCCGGCGCGCTTACTTTAGGCAGATAGCAGCGAATTGTAGTCACGAAAGGAAGGATAAAATGAGCATATCCATCAAGGAAGCGGCTGTTGTTGCTCCTTCGGCAAGGCAATTGGCATGGCAGCAGCTAGAGTTTTACGGATTTATTCATTTTACAGTCAATACGTTTACGGATCGGGAATGGGGGGACGGCACCGAATTGCCGGAGATCTTCCATCCGACTCAGCTAGATGCGTCCCAGTGGGTGCAAGTCTGTCATGCTGCTGGAATGAAAGGACTGATTCTGACGTGCAAGCATCATGACGGCTTTTGCCTGTGGCCAAGTCAGTATACGGATCATTCGGTTCGTAACAGTCCGTGGCAACAAGGACAGGGTGATCTGGTGCGTGAGGTATCAGAAGCGTGCCGTGAATATGGCTTACAATTTGGCGTATACCTATCACCGTGGGATCGACATGAACGCAGCTATGGAGACTCCGAAGCGTATAATGACTATTTTGTACATCAGCTGGAAGAATTGTTGACTGGGTATGGGGATATTTTTAGCGTCTGGTTTGACGGTGCATGTGGGGAAGGGCTCAATGGGAAACGGCAGGTATATGACTGGGATCGATATTACGATGTTATCCGCCGCCACCAGCCACAGGCAGTGATCTCGGTGTGCGGACCGGATGTGCGCTGGTGTGGCAATGAAGCTGGGCATACGCGCACATCTGAATGGAGCGTTGTGCCTGCTTCGATGCGGGACAATGAGAAGATTCAGGAGAAGTCGCAAACAGAAGACGATGCCGCTTTTGCCAGTCGTATCAATTCGGATGAGGACGATCTCGGCAGTCGGCAGGTCATTGCCGAAGCAGAGGAGCTGATCTGGTATCCAGCAGAGGTGAACACATCGATTCGTCCGGGTTGGTTTTACCATGCAACAGAGGATGGACAGGTCAAGGATGCGGATACGCTGATGGAGCTGTACGAGCGCACCGTGGGCGGCAATTCCTGCTTCCTGCTTAATTTGCCACCGGATCGTCGTGGTCTGATTCATGAACATGATGTGCAGGCGCTGCGGGGATTGGGAGAGCGCATCTCGCGTTATTACGAGCACGATCTGGCGCTTCATGCGCAGGTTCAAGCATCGACCTTTGACGACTCCCAGCATGAAGGTAGCTGCATAACTGATGGACGAGGCGATACGTGGTGGCAAGCAGCAGAGGGAACCGAGCAGGCAACGATCGAGCTGGATCTGGGAGATGCATTTACATTTGACCGGATCGTATTGATGGAGCATATCGTAGCCGGGCAACGGATTGAGCAGTTTACAGTAGACGTGTTCTCGGAAGAAGAGGGTTGGCAGCAAATTCATACCGGTACCGTGGTGGGCTACAAATGTATTTGCCGCTTTGCTCCGCAACATTGTCGCCAATTGCGTATCACGATTACGGGTTCGCGCTGGTGTCCGACACTGCAATCGGTGAGCGTGTATGATACGAAGTCGCAGGTATAACAGCCGCGTATAAAAATGAACAAACAGAGATCGGCACCCTTTTGCAGTAAAAAGGGTGTCTTTTTCGGATTTCATAGAGTTATTTGTACGTATGTATATTGGTCAAACCCGCGTCAATGCTGAGTAATAAGATAAGCTGTCATACAGCTATTCAGTTAGTGACAAAACTGTAATCCTACTAGGCGTACCGTCTGGAATATGTCAAAATAAATCGAATATATAGAAAAGACAAGTTCGGATGGAACATGTAAATGTTGGAACAAATACAAGCAAAGGAGGCGCTTATGCGCACTTTATCGTCCCGTCGCGCACGGGTGATGATAAGCATATGGATCATTGCGGTGCTGGGAGTTGCGATATTCTTTACCGCGCGTTATATGATGAAACCAGCGATCCCTTCCACTGCACAATTCATGGACAACTACATGCGCAATGCCAACGGCACAATCGCATCGTATTTACAAGCAGAACCGTCTACTGATCCGAATATCGTTGCCGGGCGGGAGGCACTGTCCGAGTCCGTCGGAATATGGATGCAGTACAATTTGTTGCAGGACGACTCGACTTCTTTTCACGAGACATATAAGCTGCTGACGACGTATTTCCTTTCGCCGCAGCACTATATTCGTTGGAAGCTTGAGGAAGATGGTACATCGCGGGTGAATACATACGCATTGGGCGACGATCTGCGGATTGTTGGTGCCCTGCTGGATGCGTATGATCGCTGGCAGCAGCCAGAATACCTGAATACCGCCAAACAGATTACCGATACGCTCTGGCAGCACGGGCTGAATAACGGATATCTGGTAGACTATTATGATTTTCAACATCGTACCTCTGCGGATCAGTTAAGTTTGACGTATATCGATACGGCTGCCTTGGAACAGATGCAGAAGGTGGGGCTGGCTGACGCGGCGCAGGTGGATAAGCATCTTCAATTGCTGCGCCAGATTCCGAATGATGGATTATTTTATCCGCGGTTGTATCAGGTGAGCGACGGCACATACACGTATGACAAAGAAGTCAATTTGATCGACCAGCTGATCATTGGGCTACATCTGACAGAGCTGAAGCAGCCACCACAGAAGCTGGTGGACTTTATGAAGCAGCAGTTTCAGCAGGACGGCAAGCTGTACGGGCGTTATCATGCGGCTGACCATACGCGGGCGGTAGATTATGAATCGCCTGCGGTGTATGGGCTTGCGATCTTGCTGGCACTACAAATGAATGACCGGGAGTGGGCGGATCAGCTGTATACACGCATGACGGCTTTCCGTACGGCAGACGGTCCGTATGCAGGCGGGTATGTATCGGATGGCAATACGCATGCGTTTGACGATCTGCAAGCATTGCTAGCTGAAACGTCATTGCAGCATTAATGTTAAAACATGGAGAAAAGGAAGAGAACGGATGAAGAATCGTATCCCGTTACGCCGCACGATGATTGGCTATTCGCTGTTGATTGCCATTGCGGTGATCCAGCAGCTGGTTGTTTTGTGGAATGTGTATTTGAACCAGCAATTTGGCGTGCTTGAGTTAAGTATCGCTATCGGCTCGCTGGTTGGCTTGGCAGCAGGCTTATGGTTGCCAAGAGGTATTTCCGTCGTATTTATTTTTATCTTTATGGTCAGTTATTTTGTATGGATGGTGACGTATGCGCCGCTGAATCCGATCGTCTTTTTTCATTTATTTCTCATTCCGGCGAATGTGCTGGTCGGCTCGCTCATTAAGCTTAGTCTGATTGGTGACCGACGGCTGGCGGAACGCTTGGAACAATTGCAGGATGTAACGCCGCAGCTGGATATTGATACAACGCTTGGTAACAAAACGGCACTGAATGAAGCGTTGATCAAGCATTCCAATCTGGCACGGCGGTATGCGGATCGGTACAACTTCTGCATCGCTATGTTCAAGATCGAATTTCTGCCGTTGGTACGCGAGTCGGTCGGTTCGGCGGGGTATGCGCGGCTGTTATTGCTGCTGTCGGACACGATTCAGAAGCAGATCCGGTTTGAGGATTACAAGTTCGCTATCGACAACGGACGGTTTATTATCATTTGCCCGATGACGAATAAGGATTACTTGCAGCCGCTGACGCGCCGGATTCGCGATGCGATGATGGATGTCTATTTTCCAGATTTGTCAGCACAGGAATTACAGCTTGTCGTTCGCTCGGGTGCGCTGGTGTTTCACGCGGAACAATTTGAGCAATATGAAAGTCTGGACGGTGTGATCGCCGCACTGGAACGCAATACGGAAACGGACCTGATTGGTGAATACATCTGATCCGGTTCAAAATGAAGATTGGGAGAAGATGAAATATGGCGTATACCAGCTGGTTTATACCTTTATGTATTGTTGTAAGTTCGATGTTCGGTGTAGCGATCTTGATATTGACGATAGCGACGCTGCGGTTTCGTAGCCATGTGAATCGCAAATATAAACGGGGGCGGGGATGAGCCAATGGCAGATGGCATACTGATATTCTCGATCATCAGCATCTGGATTGCAGTGCTGGAAGCGATCATCATCATGGCAGGCGCAATCCGTTTTATGAATCGGCAAAATAAAATGGGCATCGTGATCCCGGAAACGATGGAGCATTATCCGACCGTCACCGTAATGGTGCCTGCACACAATGAGGAGATCGTAGTCGGCATTACGACTGAGCATATTCTCAATATGAATTATCCTCATTACAAAGTGCAGGTCATCGTCATCGCCGACAATTGCTCTGACGGCACGGTGGAATCGCTCACTCGACTTAAAGAACGCCCGGAATACGCCCATCGTGATTTTATGATCATCGACCGTAAAGGTACAGGCGGCAAATCCGGTGCCTTGAACGAAGCGCTCAAGCATACCAAGGGCGATTGGATCTGTGTATATGACGCTGACGCCGCTCCGGAGCAAAATGCGCTCATGTTCCTGATGCAAAAAGCATTGGAAAAGCCAAGACGGTACGGCGCGGTATTCGGACGCAACAAAGCGCGCAACCGTGGGCAAAACTTTCTGTCGCGTTGTATCAATCTGGAGCTGGTGACGATTCAGCGTGTGCATCACACTGGGCTGTGGGAGCTGTTCAAGGTAGGTACGATTCCCGGTACGAATTTTATTGTCAAAACAGCATTGATTCAGGATATCGGCGGCTGGGACCCGGATGCGATTACCGAGGATACAGCGATTACGTTTGATATTTTGACCCGTGGCAAGCTGATTGCGCTGGCACCACAGGCGGAAGCGTACCAGCAGGAGCCGGAGCAGCTCAGTGTGTATATGAGTCAGCGGCAGCGCTGGTCGAAGGGCAATTATCGCGTCATTCTGGACAATATTCACCATCTGTTCAACGGCTCTAGCTGGCGGATCAAAATTCAAGTGCTGTATTATGCGGCAAGTTATTTCTGGTTTATGATCGCCATTATCGTATCGGATATTATCTTTATCGCGAATATTGTGTATCAGGTGATTGCGCTGTTCCATCCGGGTGTTGTATCACCGTTCCAGTTTGTCGGGGATGTGTATATTTATCTCGTCATTTCGTGGGCGCTGATGTATTACATTTATGTATTGCAGATCAATCTGGCGCTGGCATCGGATATCGGGCAGAGCAATACGCAGAACTTCGTGCTGTCATGCATTTCGTACTTTACGTATGCGCAGCTGTTCCTGATTATCTCAATCAAAGCGTTCTACTCGCTGCTGGTAGATATTTTCACTGGTCGCAAAACAAGCTGGTACAAAACGAAGCGCTTCGGCTAAGGTGTTGAAATGTTGAAGGATTGAAATGAGAAGCTGGCTGGATGCGATAATGAGGAATGAATGGAAATAAGCTTGTTATGGGCGGATGTGCCATGGAATAAACTGCGATGTATTTTGCAAAATGATAACAAAAAGGATGGATCAGGCGCATTATGATGCGAAGATCCATCCTTTTTGTTGAGTGTTGAGTGTTGAGTGTTGAGTGTTGAGTGTTGAGTTCAGAGTGCAGACATCTAAGTATCTGCTAATGATCGATCAACGTGTTATTTCACGCCTTTCATATACCCTTGAATCTTAGGTGAAAGGGCGAACAGTACGATACCAAGCAGAATCGCCAGACCGCCGATGACGCCAAAGTAGATCATCTCGGTCTCTTCATGATAGAAATTGGCGAGTACAGCGTTGACCGCTTGCGCTGCCGCATTGGACAAGAACCAGAGACTCATCGTCTGGGCAGAGAATGCTGCAGGAGCCAGCTTGGTCGTCGCGGACAGACCAACGGGTGACAAGCACAGCTCACCAAGCACAACGATAAAATAACTCAGTACGAGCCAGATCGGGCTAACGAGTGAATTCTCACCGCCAAAGTAAGCGGGAAGCAGAATCACAAGGAACGACAGACCCGCGAACAAAATACCAAACGCGAATTTACGCGGAATTGACGGCTGACGATCTCCCAGCTTCAGCCAGAGCCAAGCGAATACCGGAGCCAGCACGATAATAAACAGCGGATTCAGCGATTGGAACCACGCTGGCGAAATATGAATACCCATGAAATCAAGCTGGGTACGCTTATCGGCAAAACGAGCCAGAATCGTCGACCCCTGCTCCTGAATCGACCAGAACATTACCGAAGCGATAAACAGCGGGATATATGCAGTCAGACGCGAACGCTCCACATCCGTCGTTTTCGGACTGCGATACATCACGACAAAATAGCAAATCGGAATCAATACCCCGAGCACGGCAACGACAAGTACGAACGATTCCAACGTCAGCCAACCCATCGAGATCGTCAGCGCCGCAATGATTGCAATGATGATTGCAACGATGACGAGAGTAGTGGCAACCTTTTTCCGTTCCTGCGGATTCATCGGATTCGGAACCACTGTACCAGCAAGACCAAGACTGCCTTTCCGGGTGAAAATAAAGACGAGCAGACCGATAAACATCCCGATTGCCGCCAGACCGAAGCCGAAGTGGAAATTGATGTTCATCCCGATCGTACCGACAATTAGCGGAGCGAGGAAGCCGCCCAGGTTGATCCCCATATAGAAGATGCTGAATCCAGCATCCCGGCGATTATCCTGTTCGCTGTACATTTCGCCTACAATCGTGGAGACGTTCGGCTTCAGCAAGCCGGTTCCGAGTACGATCAGCGCCATGGATGTGAATAGCAGACTCGCACCGCCTGGTATGGCAAGCACGATATGCCCGAGCATGATTAGCACACCACCGAAAAAGACCGCTCTGGATGTACCGAATACACGGTCGGCTAACCAGCCACCAATAATACCGGACATATACACCAGTGATCCGTAAATGGACATAATCGCCGTAGCGGTCGTCTCATCAATGCCAAGACCGCCTTGGCTGATCGAATAATACATGTAATAAAGCAGGATCGCTCTCATTCCGTAATAAGAAAAGCGCTCCCAAAATTCTGTGAAAAACAGGGTGAACAGTCCGCGTGGGTGACCGAAAAAGCCGCGCTGCGGGACGCTGTCCACAATTTCTTGCTTGGTTATATTGGACACGTTAAACCTCCTTGATATCGTTGTAGCTGGAGTTGTTCTGGAAGAGACAGCAAAAGGCCGCACGATAGCTTTAGATCGGAGCGGTAAAATGATTTGCTTGCGCAAAATTCCATTTCATCGCACCTTGCGTTTGCAAATGACAAACGTCTGAGCTATCTGCTTCCAGAGGATGACTATGTTACGTTTTGAATGTACTTACACCTCCTGCAAACGGACGAACCAAAAGAATATAATATAAATGCCATATGGGCAAGGGCAAAAAGTGGCATTTGCGCCATATCCGGTGAAAATCCTGTGTACATGCGCAAAATCGTCTGTTTTCCGCTGTTTTTTGGCGCTAGATCGGTATTCAACGGGCGAGATATGCCCTTAGCGCCGGAAAAGAAGGCGCTCCCATATTTAATTTTGACGGAAAGAGGAGAAAAGAGGCTAGGTTAAGGTATAATGGAGCATAAGGAGTTGAGAGTAGATGGCAAACGAAAATGAAGAAGTAATTTTGACCCCCGAAGGTCTCGCCAAACTGGAAGATGAATTAAAAGAGTTGAAAGGCCCACGCCGTCAGGAATTGGCTGCCCGCCTGAAAACTGCAATCAGTTATGGTGATCTGAAGGAAAATAGCGAATATCATTCCGCCAAGGAAGATCAGGCGTTTATGGAAACTCGCATTTTGACACTGGAGCGCATGTTGCGCAACTCGCGTGTGATTAGTGCGACCAATATCGATACTTCCCGTGTCGTGCTCGGCTCGGTTGCCGTATTAAAAGATATTGAATTTGATGAAGTATTGGAATACCAGCTGGTAGGTCCGGCGGAAGCCGATCTGTCCAACAACAAATTGTCCTACGAAAGTCCACTCGGTAAAGCACTGATGGGACATCAGGCAGGCGACAAGATTACATTTGAAGCGCCGATGGGTACATTCCATTACGAGCTGCTGGAGATCAAAGTCGGCGGTTAATGCTACTTGCTGTTATACGATATCGGTTTAGCGTTTTGGGGAATGACTCAGAATGAAGACTCGCTATCTAACAGACCAGATACTTTGCACAAGCAAAAGGACGACTCTAATGATAGAGTCGTCCTTTATTATTTAGGATACGCTGGAGAGATAACAGACGGGCAGTTGAAAGCCAATTATTCCTCTACAGCACGCAAAGCTTCAATCTGCTGCTGAGACAATCCAGTCGCTTCAGCAATCATTGCGATTTCCAGCCCCATCTTCAGCATTTTGTGAGCAGCTTCTAGCTTGGCTTGTTCGATTCCTTCTTGAATACCCTGCTCGATTCCTTGCTCTATGCCCTGTCGAATTCCTTCCTGACGTCCCTCTTCCAGTCCACGATCCCGTGCATATTCCTGCCGAGAAATCTCGTCTCGCAATGCTTTTTGACGGGATTCATATTCCATGCGTGCCTGTTCATCCTGACTTAGAAATTCTAACGTATTCATCGCTTTTTTCAATTGTGGCTCATTCATCGCTAATTCCTCCCAGTTTACGGAATCCGTATATTTCAGAAAAAGCAACCAGTTGATCAATCCGCCATCTTGCGCAGACAAGGTACTGCTGTCTAGCTTAGGTAACTCCAGAAAATGAAGCTCCATATCGTCGGTCAAATGGATCCCGCTTGTATCCTCACTCAATCGAAACACATTATGATATTGCTCACTTGGCAAAAATGCATAGTCTAGTACATTGATGGTAACACATTTGCGTAATTGTTTGTACGCATTGCCTTCAAACAGCTGACTGGAATATAGCTTGCTCCAATAATAAAGCGTGCGCTTCTCCATATCGTAGTTGTTAAATAGCTGCATCTCGATGTTGATTAACTGCCCATCATCCGTACGAGCATGAATATCAAAAATAGACTGCTTGTCGAGCGGCGAATCTTTGTCCGTATACGAGTTGAGCAAAATAATTTCTCGTAGTGGCGGTTTTCCAGCATGATCAAAGGTGCGGTTCAAAAATGCCAGTAGCACATCTTTATTTTCTTCACTGCCAAAGATACGTTTGAAAAGAAAATCGTTTTTAGGATCAAGTAGTTCGTTCATAAGTACGCCTCCGGTTGGGATCAAATGAGTAGATGTCTAGTGAGATGATTGATATGTATTTACGTGTATTTTATCGTATATAAGTCGATAATAAAAGAGATAAAACACGTTTTTAAGAATATATTTTCACTACAGAAGTACATATAACTGCATATCTGTACACTTATATATACAAATATAACTTATAAAAGTGTCATGAAAGAGACATTCATCCGATCCACTGACACCACCTACAACCATCATCCGACTATTCAGCCGTTACCCGCTTACTTTCTTGATCCCCGTTACGTTTTGTACATTGCCTGCCAACGTTATATACTATCTGTATGAGCCGTCAATGCTTCCAAATCTAAAAAGACTCTTGATACGATAGCATTCAATGAAACGCTCGGATAGGGGATACCGATTTTGTGGATGGGAATTGTCATTCTTGTTGTATATCATCTGATTTTGTTATACATCGGGTGGAATGGCTGGGTATGGTTGGCGACGCTATTTCCACAGCATATGCTGCCGCGTTATATCTGGGTCGTTGTACTCGTTATTTTGGCGTATTCGATGTTTCTCGGCTTCTGGCAACGGGAGATCGTTGCATTTAAATGGATTGGTGCAGTCTGGATCGCGATATTGTATTTCTCCATCTTATGGTTGCCGATTCTGAATCTGATCCTGTTGGTGCTGCGATTGACCCCATGGTCAATGTCCACAATCGTCATATGGGCGGGCTGGGTATCGCTGGCAGGCTTCGTGATCACACTCAGCATCGGCATGTACAATGCATATAGCCCGGTTGTACGGAATTATTCCATCAAGATTGATAAGCCTGTGAACGGTCCGTCCGAGATGAATATTGTGATGGCATCCGATATGCACTTTGGGGCATTGTCCAATGAAAGTCACGCGAGGAGACTGGTGGAACGGGTGAACGCGCTGAATCCCGATCTCATTTTGCTGCCTGGTGACATTATCGACGACAATTTGCTGTATTACAGTAAGACGGATATTCCAGAGATTTTACAAGGCTTCCAAGCACCCGTATATTCTTCGCTTGGTAATCATGACCGTTTTGAACAAGGCGTGGATCTGGTTGATGTATTGAACAAAAGCAATCTGCATGTGCTGTACGACGAATCGATCGTGCTGGACAACGGAATCACTCTCGTTGGTCGCCGCGATTATAGCGACCGTCCGCGTACAGAACTCGGCAAGCTACTGGATGAAGTCGATCATACGCATCCGGTGATCGTGCTGGATCACCAGCCGTACGAGCTGGATGCCGAGCAGAAGCTGGGCACCGATCTCGTTGTATCCGGGCACACACATCGTGGACAGATGGCGCCGTTCTCATTGATTACGAACCGTATTTTTGAGAATGATTGGGGTCATCTGCAAAAGGGACAGTTGCACTCCATCGTATCATCCGGCTTCGGTTTCTGGGGCACACCGATCCGTACCGGAACTCGCTCGGAAATTGTACAGATTCATGTAAAATTCCGAGATAGCGGAGCAGCAGGCAATACCGACAATGAAGCAGATGCCGCTGCGTCCACATCATAACGTCATTGCTACGTAATGTAGTAGTGCATTGTATTCATTGCAAAAAGCCTTCTCCGCTACATGACAGGAGAAGGCTTTTTGCTTTGCATATACAGTTCCATTCATCGTAATCATGACATAGCGATCGGCGACAACCGTTATAATTTCAGCCTATTGGTACAAGCCGTATATTCTGGAACATACAGTAATTTAACGCAGTGCCGAACGTATCTGCTTAATATAAAAGAAGCGTACGATGAAGAAGTACATCAGCTGAATCAGGAAAAATATACCGAGTACCATCGCTGATTCCTGTACAAGTGATCGTTGTAAAATATGCGACAATGTAGTCAGCGCCACCGCACCATGAACAATGGCAACGACGATGGGAGCGAAGAACAACAGTGCAATCTGACGCGTTAACACCCTATTCAACTCGCGGTCGGTCAGACCAAGCTTGGCGATGGCGCGGAATTTCTCTTTGTCTTCATCCAGATCGCTGTACAACCGGAAATACAGAAAGCTGCCCGCCGATACGAAGAACACAATCCCGATAAATAAACCGATAAACAGCGCGATACCGTACAGGCTTTGCAGTTGATACAGCGTAACGGTAGGGATATTTACATAAGTATCCGCATCTGATTGCGGGATCAGGGTCATGATCGATTTGGCTGCTTGTAGCAGCTGATCTTTACTGGCATCCGTTTGCCATACATATACATGTTCACTAGATTGCGGCTTGCCTATCTGCGCATACAGCTTGTCTGGAATGACCAGTGCTACAGTCGTTCCGGGTACAACTTGCGAGACGATGGGGCGTGTACTCTGGACAGCGATGCCGCTATTCGTTTCCAATACGCGGTTGCTCAGTTCGATAGTCTTTGCATTTTCAGCGTCTGAAGTGATCAGGGCGGCGTCATTGCCAGTGACTTGAATCGGTTGTTGTCCAAGCGTTTGCAACAAGCGGTTGAATTCACTGACATTCAGTACGGTCAGATTGCCGTGTCCGTCTGTAAATGCGTATCGGTTCAGCGTAGCATCCAATGCTGTAGCAGCAATACCGTTCGCTTGTAATTGCTCCGAGATCATTTGCGCACGGCTGGTGCTTTGTTGATCTTCTGTGGGGGCATAATACGTAATATCGTAGTCATTCGTGTACATAATCCTTTTATCAAATACAGATTGTAGCCCATACAACGTGCCGATGGCACAAAATGCCACGGTCGATACCATAGCGACAAGGAAGAACGTACGTGCATTGTCCTTCATTCGATACGACAGATCGGAGAACAGCAGCATATTCGTTTTGCGCCAGAATAGATGTTTCCGCTGCTTCATTGCGCGAATGATATAGACGCTGAGCTGTGTAAATAGCAGGTACGTAGCGATGCTGACCATAACGATGATGGGCAGTAACAGTTGGATGACCATCGTATCCTTGATGACGAGCGCCAGACCGTAGCCGATGGCGAGCAAAATAATGACCAACAGCGACAGCACCATAGATGCGCGTGGTTCGCTTTTGCCTGCATGATTGCTACGAATGAGCTGAATGAGCGTACCGCTACGCAGCACCGTCGAGATAAACAGCGAGATGAGCATGAATAGCAGCATGAACGACAACACTGTCAGTCCAATCGCTTGCATCGGCACGTAGAAGCTAAGCTTTTGACTCAGTACCAGTACATTTTCCCCGATCAGCAGAATCGCTTTGGCAAATACAAGACCAAGTGCAATTCCGCCAATCGTAGCGCCGAAGCCGATCAGCATATTTTCCATGAACACCATGCGGCGCAGTTGACCGGGCGACATGCCTTGCAACATGAGCAGACCGAATTCTCGCTTGCGTGTCTTCAGGAAGGAACCCATCGAATACAATACGAAAAAGAACGAGAAGGCGTAGATCAGCCATTTGGACGTCGATAATGCCGCTTGTGCATTCTGATTCACATCGCTGCCGCTCATCGCCGGATGGTAGGCGAAAATGGCAAATGTGAAAAAGATCATCACCGTGAACATACTGCTTAGAAAATAGGCGGCATACAGCCGTTTGTTACGAAGGACGTTATTACACGCGAATTGACGAAATGTCACTAGAATGCCCCCCTAACAACGACAGTGTATCAATGATTTTCTGGAAAAATGCCTGCCGATTGTCACCGCGATGAATCTCGCTGTACAGATGACCGTCGCGGATGAAGATTACCCGACTGCAATAACTGGCAGCTACTGCGTCATGCGTAACCAGCATCATCGTTTTCTGCTCTTCGCGGTTGATCTGCTCTAGCATCTCCATCACATCACGCGCCGCTTTGGAGTCGAGATTACCAGTCGGCTCATCTGCCAGCAGTAATTGCGGTGCATGAATCATAGAGCGAGCAATCGCTGTCCGCTGCGCCTGACCGCCAGAGATTTCGAAGGTGCGTTTGTTCATGATGCCGCTGATGCCCAGTCGCTCGGCAATCACAGCTGCTTTTTCCTTCATTTCGCGCACTGGACGTCCGTCCAATGTGAGTGGCAGCACGATATTCTCCTCCACGGTCAGCGTGTGCAGCAGGTTAAAATCCTGAAAGACGAATCCTAGCTCACGGCGGCGAAATTGCGCCAGTTCATTTTTGCGCATGTCATTAATATTGCGTCCGCCGATTAGAATATCGCCAGTTGTCGGCTGATCAATCGTAGCGATCATATTGAGCAGTGTCGTTTTGCCACTGCCGGATGGTCCCATAATCCCGACGAACTCACCATCTTGAATCGTAAATTGAATATCGGTGAGTGCTTTGTATGACACTTTGCCTTCATATACTTTACTGACCCGGTTTACTTGCAGCATAAGTGAATCCTCCCTTAATGTACGTGTTCCGAATGCGTGGAACGTTATAATCTCAGTATAGGAGAGAGGGGAGCCAGACAACTATCGAATTGCCTTTCATGTACCTTACACTGTTGTAAGGTTATCCGGCTCTTGCAGATTCGTAGCTGCACGCCGTTGATACGAAGGAAAGACGATACGCACCGTCGTGCCTTCCCCCGGTGTCGACTCCAGCTCTAGCTGATGATCCAGCCGCTTCGCTGCTTCCTGTGTCAAATACAGCCCCATTCCGGTCGATTCACGGAAATGCCGTCCGTTTTCTCCGGTGAAAAAAGCATCAAATACCCGCGTTCGATCTGCCAACGGAATGCCGACGCCATGATCGCGAATCTGTACGACGGCATGCCCGGCACGAACGAAGGAAGTGATATGTACCTTTTGCCCGCTACCGGATGAATATTTGACCGCATTCAGCACAATCTGGGATAGCATGAAAAAGAGCCATTTCTCATCCGATTCCACAACCAGCTCGCCGTCCGGTTCCTTCACCTCTGGATACACCCCGTTACGGATAAAGGAGCGCTTGTGATCATGCACTACTTCGCTAATAAGGCGGGATAGCGATAGCGTTTTGATATGAAAATCCTGCTGAAAATTACGCAGCCGCGCCATATACAGCACCATATTCAGGTTGGCACGCATCTGCTCCAATTCCTCGCGAATGCTGGCAAACTCCGGTTCGTCCACCTGCTGTACCGTTAATTCAATTACCGCCAGCGGTGTCTTCATCTGATGTACCCACTGATCCATAAAAGTCAGATGTTCCTGCTGCTCACGCCGATTGCTGTTTAGCTGCTCATGATAATATCGATACTGATGCCGCAGCAGCGTTTGCAGCGCTTCGCCAATCGGAGTCTGGTCGGTGCGCTGCAATATATCCTCTGGTGAAGATAACGGCTGACTGAGTACACGATAATATTGCCGCCGACTGACATACTGGTATGCCAAATACAGTGCCGTCAGAAACAGCCCGAGAAAGACTGAATATAGCGCTGGCAGTACATGATGATACCCATCCAGCCAGTAAATGCCTAACGCGCCAAACAGCACGACACCCTGCATGAGCAGCAGCAACCGATGTTCGCGGACAAATAGCCTCATACCGGGTCACGCCCCGTTTCACGTTTATGATCCATCTGCAATCGGTAGCCGATTCCGCGTACTGTTTCCACCGCTTGCTCTAGACCCAGCTCCTGCAATTTTTTGCGTACCCGAGTGATGTTGACGTTGAGCGTATTCTCGTCGACAAAGTTCTGGTCATCCCATAGCTTTTCCAGTAGTGCCTCCCGACTGGCAACACGTGGATAACGCTCTAGTAGACTCTCGATAATATCTGCTTCTTTTTTGGTCAGCGGAACAGTGTGGTCAGCATATGTTAATTCCAGTCGTTCGGGATACAGCGTCAAGCCAAGCTTTTGTACAAGTCGTTCTTCTTGACGGGTAGCGTATTCACCATAGGCGCGGCGTAGCTGACTGCGAATCTTCGCCATCACAATGCCGTAATCGAACGGCTTGGTAATATAGTCATCCGCACCATTTTCCAGCGCCATAATCTGATCCATTTCCCCAGCGCGTGCCGAGATGAACAGCACTGGGCAGATGGAGTGGCTGCGAATCTGGCGGCACCAGTAATACCCGTCATAGCTCGGCAGATTCACATCCAGCAGCACCAGATCCGGCTTGATCTGTTGAAATTGCTCCAGTACACGGTCAAACTGCTCCGTCACAATCACCTCGAAGCCATAACGTTCTATATGAGTTTGCAGCAGACCAGCGATTTTGCGGTCATCCTCTACGATCATGATTTTCTGCATAGTTCTCGTCTCCTGTTGGATAGTATCGATTTAGAAATAAAGGGTAACTCATTAGAAATAAGGGGTGACTCATTAGAAATAAAGGTCTATTCCATTGGCAAGCGAAAAGCAATCACGTACCAGTATACTTCTAGTACCATCCCAGTTATTATTACACAGAAAACCCACCTGGAGTCAGCTCCAGATGGGATAACATGCAATGAACAAGCTACACAAGTGTAACCTGACATTCTATTGTTGAGTAGCGGCGTTGGTATCATCACTCGGACTTGTAGCTGTACCTTTGCCAGAATCTTCGGTGAAATGGGAGCGTATCGTTTCAGGTAGCTGGTCAGCGGTGACTTCCTTGTAGGAGTTAACGTAGCCGCCTTTGGCTATCAGCTGGATATAGGCGCCTTCACGCAATTTCTTCATTCCGTTAAATGTGGTGTTCTGTACGGTTCCGTTTTCGCTCCATGCGGGTAATGTGTATTCGACCATATCGTCGTCCTTGGTATTGGCGGGTATGGCGGAATTATCTATCTTCACATACGAATATTGTTCCTTTACAAAGGGGTTCAATTTGGCACGATCTTGATCCGACAACAGGTGATACATTCCAACGCTCAAAGCAGCGACACCTGCTACAGCAACTAACGATAATGCAAGGATCCATTTTTTCAATTTCATCCACGTCCTTTCACGTTTTTGAGATGAGTTCATCATATCGCGAGCGCAGATTAGACGGGATCGATTTGGCTTACGTGTGGCTTACATTGTTGTAAGGTTACATGTGCCATAGACGTGGTAGTATGAAAGCAGAACATTTTATAAAAGAGACATGTAACAACCGGCACCGGAAATGATGCCGCATAGATACAATACAGAGATCATGGTGGATTATACGGGATAGGGGAGAAACGGAAATGTATATACTGGGATTGGCTGTCATCCTGTTGGTGCTATTCGGCATCAGCTATGCAGTAGACCGCAGACGCCTGCAAAATGGGGTGTATCTGACGAGCGGGATGCTGGCATTGCTGTTTGGTATAGCATTATACCTCGTCAGCAATCTGCAAGGATTCTGGCAATATGCCAGTATCTTTCTATTGCTGATCGTGCTGCTCATGTCACCATTGCTGCTCCTTGGCGTTGCTGTCGGACTAGTATACAACGGGCGGATTTTGCTGGGCAAAGAAGGCTGGAAGCTGCGTAATCTGCTGCCAGCGGTAGTTGGAATCGGGATTATTGTCGTGCCAGTTCTCACATTGATCGTACCGCCAGTACGCTGGTTGCAATTGCCGGTCGTGATGTTGGAGCTGTATATGATTTATTTTGGCTTTCTAGTTATCTGCTATCTCGTATCGTCGCTGCTGTACAATATTCACCGTCCGGGCTATCTGACCGATTATGTGATCGTGCTTGGTAGCGGGCTGATCAAAGATCGAGTGCCGCCTTTGCTTGCCAGCCGACTCGATGGCGGTATTGAGCTGTACCGTCAGCAGCAACAATTGGGCAAAGCACCGATGATTGTCGTATCTGGCGGACAGGGAGCGGACGAACTGATATCTGAAGCGGCAGCGATGCGGCTGTATTTGCTGGAATACGACATTCCTGACAACCATATTATTGTCGAAGATCGCTCCACGAATACGTTGCAAAATATGCGCTACTCGCGCATGCTGATCGAAGAAATCATGCAAGGTCGCTCGTATAGCTGCGTGTTTGTGACTAATAATTTTCACGTATTCCGTGCCGGTATCTATGCGCGTGTAGCAGGAATCAATGGCGATGGAATTGGTACGCATACGGCTCCGTATTATTTGCCGGGTGCGTTTATTCGCGAATACATCGCTGTGCTCGTTATGCATCGCCGGATTCATTTGACGATCATGCTGCTGATCGCACTTGGAGTACTGGGGCTGTATGTTGTTATGCCTGCCTTTGTACACTGGCTGGTTCGGTAATTCGGTACACATATAACAAGCAAATGAAGCTAGACAACAGCATATTTGTTGGGTAAATAGTGAATCTTGCTCTATTTTCCGCTTCTGTTGTGAGAAGAATTACAACCTGGATGCACCTTGGCTGTTATGATAGATGGCGGTCAAAGGGGGCGGATGAATATGGGACAAATTGTGAGCAATGAACGGCTGAGTCATGACATATATCGTATGACCGTTGCTGGAACGTATGCTGGACAGATGGGGCAATTCTACATGCTGCGTTGTGACGACGGCTACCGCGGAGATCGTTATCGGTTATTGTCGCGACCGATTAGTATTCATGATCGGAACGAACGGGAGATTACTTTTTTGTATCGGGTGCATGGACGAGGGACAGCGTTATTGGCGGAGCTGGATGCAGGACAGCGAGTACTATTAGAAGGTCCGTTTGGTAATGGATTTCCATCATTGGAACAGCCCGGACGGATCGCACTTGTTGGAGGCGGCATGGGCGTCGCACCATTACTGCCGATATTGCGGAACTATCGAGATGCAGATGTGTTTCTTGGGTATACTGGCGAGCCCTTTGCCGTGGACTATTATTGTCAAGCGGCGGCAACTGCGCAGCAAGTACAAGTGCTGAGTCATACGACGCGCAGCATATTGGAGCGGATTCAGCCAGATCGCTACGATACCATCATGGCATGCGGACCGGTCGGCATGCTGAAGGCACTGGCAGATATGTGTACCGACCAGCAATTGTATATCTCTATCGAAAAGCGAATGGCTTGTGGAATCGGCGCCTGTCTCGGCTGCACAGTTCGTACTATGACTGGCAATCGTCGTACTTGCCAGGAAGGACCAGTTTTCCCGGTAGAGGAGGTGCTATGGCATGAGCTTGCTTCATTGTAAAATAGGATCGGTATTGCTCAACAATCCGGTCATCATGGCATCCGGTACATTTGGCTTTGGGCAAGAATATGCACGGCTGTACGATGTGAGTGTGCTTGGCGGTATTGCCGGGAAAGGGTTGACGCTGCATCCGCGATCAGGCAACAGCGGCTGTCGATTGCAGGAGACCGCTGCTGGTATGCTGAACAGTGTAGGCTTGGAAAATCCGGGCATATCCCATTTTTTGCATCATGAGTTGGAACAGATGGCAGCGCTCGGACCTTGCGTGATCGCCAATCTGGGAGGCGCAAACTGCGAAGAGTATGTAGAGGGCGCAAGACTAATTGGCGAAGATAGCAAGGGGCGTACCCTGACAGGCAAACGCGGCATAGAGATGATCGAGCTGAATATTTCCTGTCCCAATGTCAAAGAGGGCGGTATCCAGTTCGGCGTCGATACGGAGATGGCATGTCCCATTGTGCGTGCAGTGCGGGACGTTACCCATTTGCCACTCATGGTCAAGCTGTCTCCGAATGCACAAGATATCGTGCGCATGGCGCAGATGTGTGAGCAGGAGGGCGCGGACGCTGTCTCGCTGATCAACACCTTTTCGGCGATGAAGATCGATATTCATCGCCGCCGCAGTGCCTTTGACAATCTGTATGCAGGGCTATCCGGTCCAGCCATTAAACCGATTGCGCTGCGTATGGTGCATCAAGTGGCACAGGCAGTACATATTCCGGTGATCGGCATGGGCGGGATTACATCGGTAGAGGATATCATTGAATTTATTATGGCAGGTGCACAGGCGGTGCAGATTGGCACACATAACTTTACGCATTTGCGGGCGGGCGAAGCATTGGTACAGGGGCTAGAACAATGGCTACGGAGACAAGGAATAGATTCGTTGGAAGAAATTCGGGGAATTATATCCTGCGTGTAGTGATATAGAGATCAATATGCCTATTGTTAAAAACCATGTTTAATAGAAGTAGGGTGAAATAGATTGCAGTGAGGATTCACTAGATTAGATCGTTAAACGAAATACTCACCTGCACATCATGCGCTTACACAGAACAGATGAATAATTTCTACATCCTGACAGCGAAGTGGATACGGCTTGGAGCCGTGCGCTTCGCTGTCTTTGTATTGATCTCATTTGGTGTATATAGCTGCCTGCTTGTTATGCAGTGCCTGATTTTCGGCGACACTCCTTTGGTACACACGATATAATGGAACTAGACGATACATATTAGCATTTACGGATAAGGAGCGACAACTATGAAAGCAAAAGATACCCTCATGCTCGTACTATTAGCCGCACTGTGGGGCGCATCGTTCTTGTTCATGCGCGTTGCGGTGCCAGTGCTCGGTCCACTCGTACTCATCGACCTGCGTGTGTTGATCGCTGGACTAGCATTGCTGCTGTACTCGCTGTTGTTACGTAAACGACCGCAATTGTTACATAAATGGAAGCAGTATCTCATCCTCGGCGTCTGCAATGCCGCGATTCCCTTTTGCCTGATTGCTGGTGCGGAATTGAGTATGAATGCATCGCTGGCAGCGATTTTGAATTCGATGACGCCCCTATTCACTGCGATCATCGCGTATGTATGGATCAAGGAGCCGCTGACTGGAAGGAAAATCGCCGGATTGCTGCTCGGTGTGACAGGCGTAATTGTACTGGTTAGCTGGAATGCACATGCTGGCAGCACCGGTACGATCTGGGCGGTAGTGATGTCGCTGGGAGCGGCAGTCTTTTACGGAATTGGCGGCATATATTCGGCACGTGCTTTTCAAGGAGAACAGCCGCTCAATCTGGCAATTGGACAACAGCTGGCGGCAGGCTTGTTACTGTTGCCAGTAGCATTGTTTTTCCTGCCTTCCCAATTGCCATCGGTATCGGTAATCTGGTCGGTGCTGGCGTTGGCACTGTTATCCACCTCGCTCGGCTATCTGCTCTACTTCCGCCTAATCATCAATGTAGGCGCGGTCAAAACAGTCAGCGTGACCTTTCTGGTGCCCGTATTCGGCATCGTCTGGGGCTGGATGTTTCTGGACGAGCCGTTGTCGCTAGGCATGCTGCTCGGTTTACTCATCATTCTGCTCGGGGTTGGGTTGGTGATTGGCATCAAGCTGCGTTCACGGCGTGCGGTGGAATAGGATTTGTAATACAGAGATTTTCTATACGTCATTTCAAAGTCCATAATGAAAATGGATTATACATGCGAAGATTATCAAATGCTAGAGATTATTACGTTGGCGAATGGAACTGATGTGATGGTTTTTTACAAAAAAGATATGTTTTCTTGATGAATGTATTTAGTGATAAGCAATATATTCATGATCAAACGATAACAAAATCAAACTTCGATTCATGTAGTTCCTGTACACGAACCGGAGTTTGATTTACATTTCGAAAATTCGTATCACTTATAAAAGTGTTTTTATAATATAATCAACCACGGAGAAATAAGAACCGGCGGAATGAATATGGCATCGCAACCCGAAAGGGGGTGACGCCATGTCATTGATGGAGCTGTTGTTGAAGATTCTGGATACTCTGGCTAAATTGGTTGGCTTGATTGTAGGAGCTGACAAGCTGTATGAGATCTGGAAACGAACAACAGACGACAAAGACCGCCGGGATGAAGGTTAGGAGACCTCCGGCGGTCCAAGGGAATTAATCTTTCTTAGCGATCGCTGCGTCATTCCGCCGATCTTATGATCCAGCCTGTAGTGTTGACGCACTACAGGCTTTCTTTATATATGTAGTATACACAACTTCCCTCCAAAGTGAAACGCTAAAACTCAAAAAAATATCTTAATTGCGTATATATAATGCCAATCACATCCTATTCATTCCCATCCATGAAAATATGAAAATTATCCTTGAAAGCTAACATGAATGCGTGTAGTATACATATATAATTTCATAAAAGCGATATGCTGCCACCGGACAATCTATCCGGCATTATGCTGTCGTGACACTCATATAATATTGGGAATAAGGCCCAGGAGTTTCTACCGGACGACCACTGCAATTGTCCGACTATGAGTGAAGAACGTGCTAACTGCTGCCGTTGTATTTGTGTACGGCAGCAGTTGGGAATGCCATCGGTGGCATTCTGTATTGGAACAATCCTACAGACAGGCTTCACTTGAGTATACTCAGGTGACCTGTCTTTTTTGTTTTTACGGCATGTTTTCACTTGGAAACGACAGGTCTTCCCCGCATACCAATCGGAGGAGAGATAGAATATGAAAGTATTAGAACAGCGCATACAGGCAGAGGGCAATATCCTGTCCGACCGTGTGCTCAAAGTAGACTCGTTTTTGAATCATCAGGTGGACACGCAGCTGGCGCTGGACATCGGGCAGGAGTTTGCCAGATTGTTTGCACACGAGCAGATTACCAAAGTGCTAACAATCGAAGCAAGCGGTATTCAGTTCGCTATGGCAACGGGCATTGCGCTGAAGGTGCCATTCGTTTACGCCAAGAAGAAAAAGGCGATTACTCAAGGCGACCGTGTCTATGCGGCATCTGTTCATTCGTTTACGCGTGGTGAGACGTATCAGGTGAGCATTGTGCAGGATTACTTGCAGCCCGGCGAGCGAGTGTTGATCGTGGATGATTTTCTGGCAACTGGTGCAGCGCTGGTTGGATTAGCAGATATTGTCCAGCAGGCGGGTGCGCATCTGGTCGGTGTAGGCTGTGTGATCGAGAAGACGTTTCAGGAAGGGCGCGGATTGCTGGAAGAGCGGCAAATTCCGGTACAATCGCTGGCACGCATCTCGGTAATGTCACCGGGACATGTGGAGTTTATCGAGGAGCAGCCGCTTCTTCCGGCAACGTTGAAGGCATAGCAACGAATCTCGCTACTGCTAAGGAGGATTCGTGCTGGATCGTTTCGTTTGTGTGGGAATTACAAATATCGATTCTTACGTTACGAATACGGATTGGCGATGTGACTATTCGTTCACAAATAGGAAAAAGAGAATATTTCGTTCTGTATATGTCATATTTATTAACACAATAATATTTCAATGCACAAAAATAGACATAAAAATCATGCTTCATATGAAATTGATCGCAAAATGAATTACATCATGTAATTTTGAAGCTACGATAGTCGTACTTACACAGCGTAGCCGAACGAAACAACTGAAGTACCATACTTTAAGTTTACGAAAAAGGGGTCCAGTTCTATGGAAAACAGAATGAACAGGGGTAAAGTTTTGTCGCTAGGATTGCAGCATGTGATGGCAATGTACGCCGGAGCAATTGCAGTGCCGCTGATTATCGGGAATGCGCTGCATCTGACGCCGGAGCAGCTGGCGTATCTGATCGCGGCAGACATGTTCACATGCGGTCTGGCAACATTGTTGCAGGTGCTCAGCACTCGGTATTTTGGTAGCGGCTTGCCGGTTGTACTCGGTTGTACCTTTACAGCGGTGGGTCCGATCATTGCGATTGCGTCGACGAGCAATCTGCCGACCGCCTATGGAGCGATTATTATTTCCGGGATATTCGTCGTGCTCGCTGCGCCATTGTATGGTAAGCTGCTGCGCTTTTTCCCGAAAATCGTAACAGGCTCCGTCGTAACGATCATCGGTCTGTCATTGATTCCGGTAGCGATGAACAATGTAGCTGGTGGACAAGGCAGCGCTGACTTTGGCACATTGCATAATCTGCTGCTGGCGCTCGTAACATTGGTCGTGATTTTGCTAGTCAACCGGTTTGCCACTGGATTTCTACGTTCAATCTCGGTACTGGTTGGTCTGGTAGCGGGTACGTTGTTGGCTTCTGCGATGGGCATGGTCAGCTTTGCTTCTGTAGGTGAAGCATCGTGGTTGCGTGTAGCACAGCCGTTTTATTTTGGCACCCCGCAGTTTAGCTGGATAGCGATTGCGACGATGATCATCGTCAACATCGTGAGCATGGTGGAATCGACAGGCGTGTATATCGCTGTCGGCAAAGCAACCGAGCAAAAGGTAGAGCAGCGCCGCATCGTGAACGGTCTGCGCTCGGAAGGTCTGGCGATTATGCTGGGTGGTATTTTCAATGCGTTTCCTTATACAGCATTCTCGCAAAATGTCGGTCTGATCTCATTAACCAAAGTCAAAACGCGTAACGTGATCTTCGCAGCGGGCGGTATTATGGTCGTCCTCGGACTGCTGCCGAAGCTGGCGGCGCTGACAACAGTCATTCCAAGCGCGGTACTGGGCGGAGCAATGGTCGTGATGTTCGGTTCGGTCGCGGCATCCGGGATGTCGATTCTGGCAGAAGTGAATCTGCGCAATGATCGCAATCTGATGATCGTAGCGTGCAGCATTGCGATCGGTGTTGGTTCAGCGGTATTGCCAGCTATTTTCGGTCAAATGCCAAGCTTCCTACAACCATTGCTGCAAAATGGTATCGTCACTGGCTCGATTGCAGCGGTAGTATTGAATCTGCTGTTGTCGGATCAACGGACGGTGGAAGAAGAACAACCGGAAGAGAAGCCGGTAGTCGGTTTGGGTGTGAATGCTGGTTCTGGCGTAGAGACTTCTACAGGTACGCGGTAATTCTGCTTCTGCTCTGAGGCATGATTGTCGTGCCGTGTATCATTATATTGAAAAGCCCCTGTATATCGTACAGGGGCTTAACTATTGTACAACGGTTTGCAGCAGATACGTAGTCAGGTACAATCGTTGGCGGCGCAGGTGGAGCATATCCCTTCGCATTACACGGCAAAACATCCGCGACTTGGCGATCTTACGGCTGCGGAATGGTTTATGCTGGCGGAGATGCATTACCGTCACCACCTGCACCAGAAGCGCCGTTTGGATGAATGTTTGCAGTTGCAGCATTCGGATATTGTGTAGAAAAGATAGTTCCCATCTTCTACCGAAGTTTTCGTATATCAATTGACATATATCAATTTACACCACCACGTAAAAGTGTTAAATTTAGTTCTTGTCAGGTATACGATACGGAGGGAAGCGGGCAATGAAAAATATTTTGTTTATCAACACAGGCGGTACGATTTCTTCATCGGCGGAAGGTCATGGTTTGACGCCAACACAATCCGCGGAAAATGTAGTGGCAGCTGTACCGGAATTGAAGGATATCTGTCATATTGCAGCGATGAATCTGATGAGTGTCGATAGCACCAATATTCAGCCGGAAGAGTGGGTCACCATTGCCCACACCGTGCATGAGCAGCTACCAGCGTATGACGGCATTGTGATTGCGCACGGAACCGATACGATGGCGTATACGGCGTCCGCACTGAGCTTTATGCTGGGCAAGCTGAACAAGCCGGTCGTAATTACCGGTTCGCAGGTGTCGGTATTAGCGGAATACAGCGATTCTCGTAAAAATATCAAGGATGCGTTCCGCACAGCATCCAGCGAATTGACTGGCGTATTCGTCGTGTTTAATGGCAAAATTATTAACGGCGCCCGTGCTTCCAAAGTCAAAACGAAAAGCTATGATGCGTTCGAGAGCATCAATCACCCGTATATTGGATACTTGGAAGATGATCATATCCAATACAATGACATTCCTGAGGCGTCTCATCCGCCGGTACATGAGTACAATGATCATTATTCACCAGATGTATTTCTGATCAAGCTGATTCCGGGGATGCGCCCTGATATTTTTGACGCGGTGCATCAGCTGGGGTATCGCGGTATGATTGTCGAAGGCTTCGGCATGGGCGGTGTGCCTTTCAAAGAGATCAACCTGATCGACAAGATTGAAGAATTGGTACAAAAAGGGGTTAGCATCGTCGTCACTACCCAATGTCTGTACGAAGGCGGCGATCTGACTATCTATGAAGTCGGTCAGCGCGCATTGGAAAAAGGCGTCATTCCTTGCTACGATATGACAACCGAAGCGCTCACCACCAAGATGATGTGGGTACTCGGTCAGTCAGATGATCCAGAACAGGTCGCACGTATGATGGCAACCAATTATGTAGACGAAATTACATTGCCAGAACGCAAGTAACGCGATAGCTGACATTCATATTAGCTAATATCATCCACATCAAAAGGAGAACTCCGCAATAGGGAGTTCTTCTTTTTACATTGCATCGTATCCATGTGCATGCGTGTATCTCATAGGAGCTAATAAGCATGTGCAAGCTACAGCTGCGGTGGAAACCAGATATGGCGCAAATCAACCCAGCCCTGACTGTTAAATGTAATACCGCGCACCGTAGGTAGATAAGCGGTTTGCACTGGCTTTTCGTACAATACATGCAGCTGATACCCGCTAACCAAGCGCTGCTGAATATGTGCAAACAGCTCCATTCGTCGCTGCGGATCGGGTTGCCGCTGGATATCCTGCAAGCGATGCTCAATATCGATCTGTGTATGGCGCTCCACATGACCAGACAACGTCTGGTACAGATCGTACAATCGCAGTTGCTCATCCTGATCGCGAATGAGCGAGAACAGAATTAGATCGGATTCCAGCCGCACATCCCCTTTGAAATGTTCCACTGGCACCGAACGTACATCGCAATCATATCCCGCATGGCGAAGTCGATCGGCAATGCGATTCGCATCGCGCCGATACTGCGGAATCGTCAGGATACGTAAGCAGGAAGCAGCTTCAGCATGTGCTGGTACTGTCCTACTATCCACTGTAACTATATGATGGTCTGCCACATCGTCCTCGGCAAAAGACTGCAAGCACTCACAAATATGCCGTCGTACATCCGGCTGTTGCAGCAGCCCATCCTTTTCCGTATTGAATGTCACAAACTTGCGTACAGATACCGGCGAAGGGAGCTGGCTCCATGTATCAGGATGAGAGGCAGCAGCCGGATTCGGAATCACCTGAAATGGCGATACAGGATCACCCACTCCATCAGCATCGTCCTCCAATCGCCGCGTCCGCCATGGAATATGCACAATCTCTACCCGATCCAGATGCGGTCTACCTTGAAAATAAGGCTTGAACGCTTCCAGCATCACCACATTATCCTCACGCTCCACCAGCCGAAAAGGTCCCGTTCCACTCGGACGCAGCCCGAACTCCATTTCCGGTCGCCGATTCAATCCTTGCGGTACGATTCCTGCCCGACTGGTACACAGAAACGGTAAAAATAACTCATTCGGCTGGCGCAACTGAATATGTACAGCAGCATCATGCAGCGCCTGCACACGCTCCAATTGCCGAAAAATAAACCGATACAGCGAAGGCTGCGCGCTGTTCATCAGCCGCTGAAATGTATACACCACATCATCTGCCGTCAGCGTCTGCCCATGATGAAACAGTACATCCTTACGCAGATAAAACGTCCAACCCGTCCGTAATTCATCCACTTCCCACGCATGAGCCAGATGCGGCACGATAACGCCAGTGCTATTGTCCTTACGCACCAATCCATCAAAAATATGACTGCATACAAATGATTCTGCTAGCAAATTCATATACAGTGGATCGACCGTATGAATCTGCTGACGAATCGGCAGACGCAGTCGGTCAATCTGCCGATCCTGCTGCATCTCCGAATGCGCACCGAAGTACGATAGTAGCCATTCCTGCAATTGCCCATCCAGCTCTGGCGACCGCGCTTGCTGGCGAATCTGCTCAATACTCGTGCGAATATCGCCGCGCCGGATCGTGTGCATCATCGACTCCAATGCAATCTGTTCTGGTGGTACGGCAAATGTCAGTAGCGAACGCTTTCCGCGTCCACGTTGCGATTGCCAGTCTATCCATCCTTGCTGCCGCATCCGCCCGATAATATTCAGCGCATTGCGATGCGTACAATCCAGCACCTCCGCCACTTCATCCAGCGTCACCTGATTGATCTGCTGCTCTCCATACCGCGAATGCAGCAGCAAAAACTGCCGATGCAGCTTCATCTGTATCACTCCTTTCCGAGGCAACTACTATATTCCCACATAACTACTTATGAAAAGTCTACGAGCCGCAATATGATATAAAATACGAAATTTACGATTGGGTTTCTTCTATTTATTTTCTTATTTTAACATCTACAATGTAACTTGTACCGGCACGATGGTCACTTGCGCGTCTGTCATGCAGCCATCTATGATATTGCCGGATTCCAGAACGGCTGAATGCGTTCTTCAGAGGGGGGTTCTACCGATGTATGAAAAGCTGATCGTGACGCCACAGCGTGCGAGCATTGTACTAGGTACGGCGTTTGCGCTGGCGGCGATTCATCAGTATTTGTTTTACGATCATACGTATGGCATATCGTACCCGATGTTTGTGATTTTATTTTACTTGTATATGTACATCTATGCTGGCGATTGCTTACGGCGAGGTTCATGGTTTAGCCGGTTGTTTACTACGGTGATTATCCTGCTGTCGTTAACGTATGGATGGTTTGCCAATGGATTTTTTTATGTGCTGAATATGCTAGTTGTCCCGGGGCTGATTAGTCTGCATATGGCGTATATGCTCAGTTACCGTCGTCCCAATTGGGCGCGGATGTACATTGTCTATGCGGCACTGGAGCATGTGCTGCTGCAATTGCCAGCTCATTTACCAACACCGCTACGTATGTTATACCGGAAGGCGGCAGGGCGGATGCAGCAACAGCATAAGCGGCTAGCAGGTAAAATTCTGCTTGGATTGCTGTGTGCCCTGCCGCTGTTAATTATTATTATCGGGCTGCTGTCTTCAGCGGATGGTATGTTTCAACAGATGCTGATTCATGTGCCGGATTGGTTGCCCCGTCTTTCGTTTACCGAAGGAACTTTGCGTTTGGTATGGATCGTGATGATGGGCTTTATCCTGTTCGCGTATGTATGGGGATTTATTCAACCGTATCGTCGTCAATCGCTGAGCAGCTCGCTAGTTGCAGATCAGCCAGCTTCCGATTCAGCAGCAGGCGCTACAATTCCGTCTGCGTCACCAGCTCATGACTGGCAGATAGACAAGCCGAATGCTGCCTATCCGCCTTTGGTTATGCCGCGACTGGATCCGATTATGCTGGCAACAGTGCTTGTGGTGATCAATCTGGTGTATCTGCTATTCGTGAGTTTGCAGTTTTCCTATCTGTTTGGTGCTGGACAGGGGTATTTGCCAGATGGAAGTACGTATGCGGAATATGCACGTAGTGGCTTTGGCGAGCTGGTGCTGGTGACGGGATTGAACTTTGTGATCTTATTGTCGGCATTATATGGCAGCGGCAAAGCAGGAGTGGGCTTACACAGGCTGAATCAATTTCTGCTGCTCATTCTGGTTGTTTGCTCGGCAGTCATGTTGTGTTCAGCGTTTATGCGATTGCTGATGTATGAGCAGGCATATGGATATACGGTTATTCGTTTTCTGGTGCATGCGTTCATGCTGTTTCTAGGCGTATTGCTCGTATTGGCAGGGCTGCGTATTTATATGTCGCGCTTGCCGCTTATTCACTGCTACATCGTATTCGGTCTGATCTCTTATGTGCTGGTCAATTACATCGGCATGGATCGCATTATTGCCGAACGCAATATACAGCGGTATGAGCAGATCGGAGAGCTGGATCAGGAATATCTGCTGACACTATCACCGGCGGCAATTCCGATGCTATTGCGCTTTAGCTATGAACATCAATTGCCGGAGCTACGGAAGCGACTGCATACGGATAACGAATATGTAGTAACTCGCCATGCCAGTTGGCAGGAATACAATTGGGAAACGCATCGTGCGATTCAACAGTTACGTTTGGATCGTCCGTTATAAATGGATCGCTATATCGTCTTATCTATATCCATCTACAGAAATCTACACCAATCTGTACAAAGTCTTACTAGATCAAGGAGGAGATTACAATGAACCCTATTCCAGTATGGATTGAATGGAATATTGACCCTGCGCAATTGCCGCACAGGCAATGGTTTTATGCAGTAGAAGGCGAGATGGTGACCGACCGCGTTCAGATTGCAGCCGAATCGATAGAGCGTAGGGACGAGGACGAGCAGCTGCATGCGTGGGATATTCAGCTGCGTATAACCGGAATAGTGGAGCAGTCGTGGAATACGTATGGAGAGATGCGCTTGCTGCAACAGGCTGCATTTGCCTTGCTAGAACCGGGTGCTAGTTTTCTGCTCTGGCATGGATGTGAACTTGCAGTTATTACGGTGCTAGAAGACGGCTATGTACCGGGATTAACTAGCGGCGCTTCACAGCCGGATCGGTACGAAGTGATTTGAGATTCGATAGTAAGGTCATCATTTTGGAAGTAGAAGTTTTTCATAGGATAATGTCTATAGAATCGACGCATGATATGTGACGTGTTTGGTAAATTCTTTTATATAGAAGAAAGAGAAAAAACGATCAAAAGAAGCAGTAATACAAGAAAACAGAAAACAACATCGTACACGGAATACAACACAAAGGATCACGCATTTGACATACTCAACTGAAAATACAAAAAACAGCTTATTCATCATCAGACGAATAAGCTGTTTATGTTCAACTGTGTAGCGCCTATCGTATTTGGCACATTGTATTGAGTACATCGTATCCACCATACCTTGCAGCGCTAATCATCATTGTATGAACATCCATCCCGATCCTTACCTATCAACGCCTGCCAGCACGGATGTACGACGCGGCTTGCGGTTGACCAGATAGATGCTCACTCCGATCAACACCAGACCGAGCAGCAGGAACCAAGTGAATGGCTCGTGCAGCAACAATGTACCGATGAATACCGACAACAGCGGCACAAGGAAGGTGTACGAAGCGACCTTGCTCGCATCACCTGCACCAACCAGTGTGAAGTAGATCATCCACGACAGCGCAATCCCGAAAATAATACCAAAGATCAGCCCGAACCAATACGGTGCATTCCACGTAATATCCGACCAGTTTTCTGTAACAGAACCAGCGGCAGTTAGTAACGCACCACCTAATGTACATTGGAAGGCGACCATCCAAAGTGCATCGGTTGTCTGATTGGCTTTTTTGATAAATACAGTACCCAGCGCCCAGCTTAATGCTGTGACAAGAGCTAGCACAACGCCAACGACAGCGACATGACCGGAGAAGCCGCCTGCACTCACCGAGATCACCCCGGCGAAACCTAGCAGCAAGCCAATGACTTTGCGCCATGACATGGATTCACCGAGCCACATCCAAGCAAATAGTCCGACGAGTACGGGCTGCAAATAGACAAGCACCGAGAACAATCCGGATGGCAGATACATCAGTCCCACCGTTTGTAATCCATAAAATAACGCCACATTTAACAAGCCCGAAATGGCATAAGCACGCCAGTTTTGCTTCCAGCGGATCAGCCGTCTGCGCGGCAACATAATGATGATCAGCAGCAATCCGCCAATCAGCGTACGAAGTCCGGCAAACAGCACCGGCGGTGTATAGGCAAGCGCTACTTTATAAATCGACCAAGAAATCCCCCATAAAAAGACCAGCGACGCAATCAGCGCCACCCGTTTCATTGGTGTTAATGTGTTCAACGTGCTTCCCTTCCTTTCCATCCGCAAACGCGTAAAAGCTACCATATGATGTCAGTCAGCACGTTACATCATACGCTTTTTGCATGGAAAGGGCAATCCAAGAAACAGCCGGAGATACAGATGCGAATCTCACTCGGCTGTTTCTTGGAATCATTTGATATTCAATATCCATACTCAAGTACTCAGAAGAAGACATCTTAATCCTGCATATCCAACATTCGCTCCAGTGGTTCGGCATCCACCAGCGTCCCTTTTGACACCTTCAAATACTGATACTCCCCATCAATATGCAACTTTAATAATCCATTTTCAAAATCCGTATGCATCTTTTTGAAAAAGACACCTTCCGCCACAATCGGCTTATCGGTTTCGTAGCGAATCTGGTAGCCCTTCGGCGTATGAATCACGTCTACCTCGACTCCATCCTCGTGCGTCTCTTCCAGATTGGCTTTCATTCGCTGTACCGCAACGATATGTAGATCGATTGCCCCCAGCTGCTCCAGCAGATCGTTAATTAGCGAACTCCCGGTCATTTCTTCCCAGAAGGAACGAACCGATTGCCCGATAATGAGCTGGGTGACTTGACTGCGGTGTGCTGCCGTCGCAATCGCTTCTGAGAGATCGCGTCCTTCGCGCTGAACGACCATAAAGTTGCCCCCGGCTTCTTCGGTCAGTTTTTTCCAGCTGTTGTAATAATTCTGGTCGTCCATATCCAATTCGCTCACGGGTTCATCCAGTATACTCAGTACGATCAGTGGTGCCTGAAGCAGCTGGGCAAGCCGGATACCGCGCCGGATCAGCCGTTCACCATTCAGATTGTAATGTACACCGACCATGATCTTTTCTTCGTGCATGACCTGTAACGCCCCTTTATATAAGTATCAATTGTCATATATCGGACCTCTGTGACCCAAAGCGGCTAACAAGCCGTTTGTTCACGCCTATACAGACACTTAACCACCACAGACTAAAAAGAATAATATGCGCTGCAATAATGATTCAAAAAATTTCGTTCCACTGGTAAAGAAGACGCTACGCTACCCGCATCCAAGCTACTCTTTTCAGCATTTGCAGTACCAAGCAGACTTTTATGCCAGTCTACCAGTGCTTCGCCTGCCAGATGCGTACGGGTGAAGCCCCATTGCGACTCATGCTGCTGAATATACTGTATCGCCTGCAAGCTCGTCTGTCCTTTTAACCGAGTGAAGACAGATGCCCATTTCACCAGATCAAGATGGGTCGTACCGTCGGAAAATTCAAATTCCGCCCAGCCTGCTACACCATTTCCGCAGACACGCAGCAATCCGCAATGCAGAAATTCGCAATGATCCGGCAATGCCAGCCGTTGATGATCATACACAAACAGCTCCATATGCCGAATACGCGCAGTATCAACAACAGAACAATGGGAACGGACGAGATTTTCAACCAGCGGAACAGCAGTCATGATCATTTTTACATACACTCCTTGTAATGTAAGGTTTCGTTGTGAGCCATCATAGGGCATATCCGTGATAGCGTAAACGAAATCTAACCGTGATCCCTGCCGATTTGGGATGGAAGATGCTCATGTAATCGGATTCATCCTAGCGATTCATAGCCGCATCATCATAATGCTCCGTTTTTCTGTTCTTTTCACAAAATTGCAGGAAAATGAAATAATATGGCGTAAGCAGGCGAATACGAGAGAAAAGTCATTGCATCATGTGCCTAAACCATCAAATTGGCACAAAACCGCATTCCGTCTGCCTTTACTTTGATCGTGGACGGGAGTATGATTCGTCTCGAGTTCATAAATTTCGGCATACGATGATATTCGTATGCTGTTACCAGCTGAATGTCTGTACGCTGTACTGCCATCCGGGCAGATTCGTGCGGAGAGCGGGGGAACCAGCGAGAAGTGCCAGTAGGTGCTTTTCAGGGGTGAATCGGAACAAAGATGCCTGTTATGTATAACAGCATCGAATCCGTAGGGAGACTCTTACTCCCGAATCCGTCAGCTAACCTCGTAAGCTGAATTAAGAGAGGCGACAATGATCATGACATCCGGTAGGACACAGGTGTGTGCTGTTCGGAATGCCTGAGAAGCGGCGAGGGTACCTCTTGTGCGCTTCTTTTTTGTTTGCCTTCACACATTGGAGGAGAAAAGAGATGGAGTTGGAGCAGGAATCGGAGTTACCAAGGCCCTATGTGCTGGTATCTCCGGCGACGCGGGCAGGAGAGCAGTTTATGCAGCTGCTCAAAGTAAAAGGTATTGATTTTGCCGCGATCGTGAACAGCTATAGTGAGAAAGTTAAAATGGAACGGATGGGCATCCATCATGTGCTGCTGCTGGATACTCAGCGTCAGGATGAGTGGTGTTTGCCGCAGATGACGGTCGGTAAAGTATATCTGTTTGAACGGAGCTTGCCCCTGTGCTGCCGTTATATCCAGATGTGCCGTTCATGGACGAGCGATCCGATCTATGTCATTACCGAAAGTAGCAATTCACGCATGATTTACAAAGGTCTGGGCGCGGATCATATTGTCCATACGAATGGCGGCAGTGTCGCCTTTTTGTTGTGACAGGGCGCACAGGCTCATCTCCACTAGAAGCGGGTATAATGATAAAGAATCCACCATCATGCCGCTGCATGCCGTTCTTATCGGTAGCAGGCGGTACATACTTACACTTATGAAGTTTGGAGATGATCGTATGACGGACAAAGTAGCACTCATTGCTGGAGCAACCGGATTGGTAGGCAGCGCGCTAACTTCTATACTGCTGGACGCGCCGGAATATCGGCAAATCGTCGTTCTGGTGCGCAAACGTGTGCCGGAATGGGACAACACGCCCCGCATTACCCAGATCCTCGTAGATTACGAGCGGCTGGACGACCATCTGGACGACCTGGTTGCTGATGATGTGTACTGCTGTCTAGGTACTACGATCAAACAAGCCGGTACACAGGACAATATGTACCGGATCGATGTGACGTATCCGCTGCGCGTAGCAGAACTGGCGAAGCGGCAAGGCGCAACCCAGCTGTTGCTAGTGAGCGCGATGGGAGCAGATCGCACATCCAAGATATTTTATAACCGTATCAAAGGTGAGTTGGAGCACAAGCTGGTTGGGCTGGATTATCCGTCTTTCTCCACAGCGCGTCCCTCACTATTGCTCGGGGAACGACAAGAATTACGTACTGGCGAGCGCATCGGTGCCGCTCTCGCCAAAGTGCTGTCGCCGCTTATGGGCGGGGCGTTAGCCAAGTACAAAGCAATCCCTGCCGAAAAGGTAGCGAGGGCGCTATACCGGATGGCGTGCATGGAGAAGCGGGGTGTACATGTGTACAACTCCGATCGTCTGCATGAGCTGGGAGATGTTCCGGGTTCCGCAACGCAGCGGGTTACTTCCTGAATCCGATATTCGCGCATACTATACGTCATCGGGCAAAGAGGATACAATAAAGGTTGGCGAATGTGCATATTTCGGTAGTTTGCTGTATTGGGCAGGCAACAAGGTAAGCCTGCTTGCACGGTGTACAAGAATACGAAATGATGATCGCGCCAGATTAAGATGATGGGCAGCAGGATGCTGCCGCGAAATGGAGAATGGATCATGCCTCAATTGGACGACAAACAGGCGGCAACCCAGATTGAGAAATGGATTGCCTTTTACGATATGGATAACCCGAAAGCATGGGACAAGGACGATTATGCTTTTGTGCAGCAATCGTGCCGTCACATGCGCACAGCGGTGCAAACATTGCGTGGTAAAGGAAATGTTAGCCCGGCAGAACGCAAGAAGATCGCCAGTGGGCTGGAGGATTTTATCGAGGATTCGTTTATGGACGATCCGAATGAATGGGAGCCGGAAAATCGCGCCTTTGTCAAACAGGCAATGGCAGCGCTGCGTCATGCAGCCGGTGTACTGAAGAAGTAGGAATGAGCTGTAAAATGAAGGGCAACGTCGCCGAGCGGCGGCAATGCCCGAACAGCAGGAGGTTGGTATGAATAGTAACCCGGAACTTAAACCGGTCGCGGAACATAAGCTGGAGATCGAGCTTTGCCCTGCGGCGGACAAGCATATTATTTGCAATATGTATCCCTTTTACCTGTATGACATGTCGGAAATCTGGGATCGTACACCGAACCGTTACGGTGTATTTGAGGAAGATGATCGCTGCGCAACGCTGGCACAGCAAAGTGATGTGTTCAAAATCTGGTGGCAGCACCCCGGCATTTTGTTCCCGTTTCTGTTACGCGTGGATGGTATTCCGGCAGGCTTTGCGCTCGTCTCTACACCACCATACATTCCGCATGGGGAGCAGGCGCAGTATTTTCTGCATGAGTTTTTCCTAATGCGTTCGTTCCGTGGCAAAGGGCTGGCACAGCAGGCAGCAACGCATATATTTGAACAATTCAAAGGTAGCTGGGCGCTGCATACGAATGCGACCGGGCGCAATATGCACACCCGCCGTTTCTGGCGTCATTTGCTGGCTGATTATACAAATTATAAATATGACGAGGAACCGCTGGAAACGCCAGAGCAGGATCAATTGCTGGCATATCGCTTCAACAATGCCTGATCGTCTGAATGATTGGTGATCTTACTGGCGGCAACAAGATGTGCGTAATAGAGCCTCACTGGTGATGCAGATGAAGTAGGCAGCACCTGGTATCATCCCCTCAAGGTAGACAGTGAACAAAGACCTCATGGCACAATGAGATCAACACTGGAAACCGGAGGGGCTTTTTGTTATGTGTATCTATTCATGAATGGTGCGAATAAGGTTGGAAGTGACGAATGAGAGCATGCGTATTCATCGAAGGGCGTTGTTCACTTGTGGTTCCGTCCGCTCGCGTTGAAATTTGCTGCCGAATGATATACATTTAGCTAGAAACGGAGGGGGAACGAAGATGAGTCAAACCGCAGAACAAGCTTTTGCCAGAGCATTGGTTCAATCCCTGATCGGGGAAAGAGGGCATTTGCCGATTGCCAAAGCATTATCCGATATTGATCTGGAGCTGTCCGGGCAGCGTGTAGACGGCTTGCCGTACACGATCCATCAGCTGATCAGCCATATGACGTACTGGCAGGATTTCATGCTCGCTCATGTCCGTGGTGAACAGCCGCAGCGTCCGCCGATTCCAGCGGAGAGCTGGCCACAGGAAAGTCGTGCCGCCGATGAGACATCGTGGCAGCAAGTATTGGACGATTTCTTGCAGGGCATCGACAGCGCCTGTGAGTTGGCGCAGACGTTGGAGCTGGCGACACCGCTCACTCATATCCCAACAGAGACGGTTGCCGGATTCCTGCGCAATATCGCATCCCACAATACGTACCATCTTGGCGAGATTGTAATCATCCGCAGATTGCTGGGAGCATGGCCGCCACCGGGCGGAGGCTATCCAGCGTAAAAGGATTGAGCTGCTTGCAAGTCTTGAACGATTGAAGCAATGAATGCTGCTACAACAAAATGTAGCGGATGTATGATGTATACGATGAAGTGAATATAGCAAACAAAGACCACAGCGTATTCCGGTAAAGGAGAGCTGTGGTCTTGTATATTCTACTGAGGGGTAATTCGATTAGACGAAAATATGGTTGATCTGTTCAATCTCTTGCGGAGTCAGCTGCACATCCAGTGTTTTCAGATTATCCAGCACCTGATCGGAGCGTTTAGCACCCGGGATGATCGCGTCGATGGAGTCGCGAGTCAGATACCATGCGAGCACGATATGCGCGATCTCTACGCCTTTGGCACGGGCGATTGGACGAAGTTTCTCGACTTTTTCCAGATTGTGCTGGAACGCTTCGCCTGCGAACAATGGGTCTTGTGCACGCAGATCGTTGAAGCGCGTCTCGCTATTATATTTACCAGCCAGCAGACCAGATGCTAGTGGGAAGTACGGGATAAAGCTAATGTTCTGCTCTGCGGTATATGGCAGTAGATCCTGCTCGGCATCGCGTTTGAACAGATTGTAATGGGATTGCAGCACATCGACATGACCGTCTTTGTTCGCTTCTTTCAACTGATCGATCGAAAAGTTGGATACGCCGATGGCACGGATTTTGCCTTCGTCTTTGAGCTTTTTCAGCTCGCCTACGGCTTCATCCTTCGGTGTGGAATCATCCGGGAAGTGGATGTAGAACAGATCGATATAGTCGGTTTGCAGACGCTTCAGGCTGCTCTCCACGCTGTCACGCAGAAAGGCTGGTGAATTGTCGATGCTCACATCGCCTTGTTCATTGAATTTGTGTGCACCTTTGGTAGCGATGACCAGTTCATCGCGCTTGCCGATTTCTTTGAGCACTTCGCCGATTAGCTCTTCGGAGCGTTTCGGACCATAGATGAATGCAGTATCGATAAAGTTCAGCCCGTTGGCAACCGCCGTGCGTACTACTTCCTTACCAGCTTCCTCATCCAGATTCGGATACAGGTTATGCCCGCCAACTGCATTGGCTCCCAGCCCGATTGGATTCACCCACAGATCGCTTTTACCTAGACGTGTTTTGTTCGACATATTCATTCATCTCCTTGTACGTAGTGTGCTTCCCATTGTAGCAGAATTATTTACCAAGTGAAAAGGTCGGGATAATATGATCAATGGTATACATGCGAAATGTAGATCGCTATGTGTATAGGATAATATGTATGACTTGATTGTTGATGATAAGGCAACAGTTACATATTAGCCAATGTGGATGTGGATTGAAACGTTTGTGTGGGACATAAGAGAGTTAAACATCATATACAAGTGATGTTACATAGAAAAAACCTGATCAGCCTTTGATATACGCTATCGAGGACTAATCAGGTTTTATAAAACAATATAATATTAAAAATCGTATCTGTACCGTAATTTAATATGCGGGATATTTTTTAATGCAAACCTAATATCAATTTTCTTTTAGTTTCCAAATGGTCTGCTTATTCATATAAAAATCGATAAGATCACTCACATAACCTTGACCATCTGATAAAATGACAATCCCAAAATCTCCAGCATGATTTGGCAAAGTAGAGAATGATGGTGTTTGCACAGGTAATGATTTCAATTGTTGAGCATTGATTTTATAAGTAATCGGTTTAGTAGAGATCGTATTCATATACAGATCACCTGCTGGGTTGAAAGCAAGATCATAAATCGATTCTTTTGTCGTTGCTGTAATCAGTGTTAATTTGTCGAGATTGACTCCACTCAGACGAAATACTTTATAAATAGACTGATCATTATTTTTGGAGCGATGCGAAACATATAATCTTCCCTGTGGATCAAAGGCCATACCAGTTATAGAACCGGAAGCTAGATCAGAGGATTGCGAAACAAACGGCATATACGTCCTGCTGCTTTGCATGAGTTCACTCGCTGTCAGTGTTTTTTCAGATTGAAGATATTTGGCATCGACTTTGAAAATCATATTGCTCATGCCTGAGCGCGTAAAGAATAAATCGCCATTTGCTTGTACAGCAAGCGCAGTTACATCATTGGTAGCTGCAAGTTTGGTTTTTTGGTTATCTTTCAGTGAGATTTGATACAATCCATAATTGGGATCATTAGTTAGCGGTGTACTGGTTATATATAGATTTTCTTTATTTGCATCCATAGCCTGAATCCCAATCATATACCAATCCGTAAGTTGAGGAGGAGCCAATTGTATCGTTAGTTGGCGCGTTTTCTCAATAGCGGGAATGCCGGCGGCATTGACTACATTGTAATGGATAGTATATATGCCCGTTTTATTTGTATCCAATTGCGATACACTTTTTCCTTCAAACGAATAAGTAACTGTAGCATGAAGATCGATATCTTTCTCATCTTCGATAAATACACCTGGATCTGGATAAGTATCGCCAACATAAGTAGTAACCTGTGTATGTCCATTCAATTTAATGATAGGTCTTGAATCCGGGAAAATACGTTTTAGACTGCTGCCATTGCTGTGATATGATTTACCGTCTGGCAAAAATAACAAGCCAAGCGTGTCTTTTTGCAACAGTTGATCACTTTTGTATGGTTGTATCTTATCACTAGAAATTGGGAACTTCCCTTTTAAAGCTGCTGCTGGAATTTTGTTTGTACCTATAGCAAAATCATAATGTTCACTCCAGAGATTTGCTTTGAAATATAGATTACCTAATGTATCAAAACCGATACCATTGATGCCTTCCGTTTCCTCAATAACCGGTTCCAATAGTTTGGATGTTGTATTCCATCTCATTAGTCCATAGCCGTCAAGTTTCTGGTTATCAATGGAGACGTACAAACGATTGCTGGCGTCCATCGCAAGACCACTGATTCCTTTAACGGGCAAGTAAGCATAGTTGATGCTTTTGGCAACTAGCTGTTCAGCAGTTATAGACTGTTTGAGAACGGTGGCATCTACTTTTTTGATATACGTATATTCCGGATTTTTAGTGTTAATAACTGGATAATACAAAGCACCTTTGGGATCGATAGCTATTGCACGTATAGGGAATTTAGTCGAGCCATAAACAAGCTGTGTTACTGTACGGGTATTTAGATCAATTTTGGATATGCCATTGTTCTGTTGTGCAATATATGCGGACTCTTTGAAATAGGCCATTCCATTCGGAGTTGGAATATTCAAGTTTTCCAAGCGATAAGCATCAACTACTGGTGGAGCAGCAGGGGCAGGGTCGCTAACAAACATTTTGCCGATTACTGCCTGCGGATAATCCAGATTACTGACAAAGCCTTGACCATCAGCAAGGAAAACAATGCCTGTGTTGTTAGAAGAACGGGACTCTACATATTGAAATTGCTGTTCAGTGATTGTGGGCTGAACTTCTACGAGTACAGTACTTGGTAACTTAAAGGTACCACCAAATCCACTCCCCTGAAATTGAGCATACAGATTACCACCAGGACTAATTTCGATATCCTGAATGCCAACCATCTCATGCTTAAGCTGAGAATCACCTTCCAAGAAAGGTAGGAAATTCTGCAAGCTGTTATCCGTTGAACGGAAAATCACAGCATGTGGCCAAAAGGATATATTGCCTTGACCGGTGGCAATATATAATCTCCCAGCAGCATCAAAGTCCAGACCTTTTACTGACAATGTGCCTCCTGATAGCTGCTCTGAAGAAAATGGAGTAATCTGTTTTGCCGTTGTCATAACTTCGGCTTGTGTGAGCGGTGTATCAGTTTGCAAATAAGTAGCTTCCAATTTGTAAAAGCTATTAGGCTGATCAGTAAGAGAAAAATACAAATCCCCTGTTTGATTTACAGCTACAGCTTGAACCTTAGGTAAAGTAGCTACAAGCACTGGCTTATAGTCTGCAATGGATACTTTATATATACCACCTTCTGTGCTAGTAGATGTTGCTGGATTCGCGACGTATACAGTTCCATTCGCATAATCCATGCTAACCGGGTTACTGAACTCGAGTTCGTTCAAGCTAGCAGGACGAGCTTTAATTATTACGGTGCGGATTACTTCTTTTGCAGCGAGTTTGTCAGGGTTAACTGCATTATAATGAACAGTATAAGTACCTGCCTTTTTTAAATCGATATGATCCACAGCTGTTCCGTTTAACGTATAAGTAGTACTTATATTTAATCCAGTATATTTTTCGTCTTCTACAAATGCGCCTGCATCTTCATAGGTTTCACCGTAACGTACCGTAACATTTGCTTCACCATTTAATGTAATGATAGGAAGTCCATTTGGGAAGATTCGTTTTATTTGATAGCGATCCGATGCATATGAGGTTCCATCTGGTAAAAATATGATGCCAGGCAATGACTGCGCTGGAGCGAGTGAAGTTTCATAACGATAGGATTCAATCATATTGTTGGATACGGGAATCGTTTGTAGTGCGCTAGCAGGAATCCGATTAATACCATTAGATGGGAATCGTTTATCATTATGGAAAGGGACAGGTTTAAAATAGAGATTGTCACTAGCATCTATGCCAATGCCTGAAATACCCGGAGATTGATTGGCAATAACAGAGTTGAACGTACGAGTTTCATTATCCCATCTCATTACTCCGGTTCCATCTATAAGACTTGAACTGTTTAATGAAATATACAATCGATTCCGAGAGTCAAATACCATACTTGTAATTTGAGGTTGCTCTGATGTAGTGGAGGGAGTATAACGAGCATAGACTGTACTTTCGGCTGCTAACTGTTCAGAGGTGAGGGGTAAGTTTTGCAATGCTTTATAACTGATTTTTTTTATGTAAATATCTAAATCTTGACCATCGCGTCTAACGGTATAGTAGAGATTCCCCTGTGAATCGATAGCAACAGTCTGAAAATCGATTTGACTATCATTAAAAATAGTAGTGACTTTTCCTGTAACTAGTGAAGCTTTAGCAAGTCCCTCTCTACTTTTTGCAATATAAAGGTCGTTATTATGATAGGCAATTCCATAAGGTGTAGTAATGTTTACCTGATCAGGAGAATATACTGCTTGATAAACAGAAGTATACACCGTATCTTGTTGAATTGCTGAAGTTGCATATACATCACTTTGGACAGATGGTTTCACAGTAAACGTTGTAGGTGGGGATAGATCTGCTATAACGGTGTTTTGTGCCTTTACAGTCGTGGTAGTCAGTGGCAGCAACAGCACCGTTGCCATACCTGCCGAAATAAACTTTTTCATCATGTTCCTCCTTTTAATTGGCAATTATGTACTTCACATCCTAATATAGCAATCCTATAGTTATAGAAGATATAGGTACTTAGCAATAATTTACTATGCAAGAAGATTTGATTTTGACTCCTTAATATGGAAAATAAGGTAAGTATATAATATGCATATGTCATCATTTTTACAAAACCTATCATTCTATCCATCTAATCAAAGACAAAAATCAACAGATTGCAAAAAACGCAATTGCGTATATCTACTTGGACGCTAATCAAATCAATATGGCAAAGTAGAGTCCAATTGCCAAATCTGTGCGCACGATTGCACAATCATTGGCATTCCGAATGGAACCAGTTCCACTCTGCTTTTGAGGTGTAGCATTTCCTCTAAAAATACGCTATAGAACACAAAAGACCACGCATTTTACAAACGTTATACATCCCTGTAACAAGGCACTTTTACAAGGCTTTTTTTACCCTTATTGATCCACATCTATCATGCTTATATAGAGCTTCTGATAACATCGCGAAATGTATTTATAATAAACAAAAATATGAATGAAAGATAAGGACAAAAAATATTTTTTTCTTTTATGAAAAAGGGATTGCTTATCGTCTGGCAATATCATAGAATGTTCTTGCACACAACTGTAACCGCTTACAAATAGATAATTAAATTTCTAATTCAAGGGGTAACTTCAGTAAATCCGCAATACCGCAAGAATTTGATAAAAGTTTGCAAGCGTTATCAAATTTTTATTTACTTTTGCTGATGATTATTAGAAAATGGATTAAAAGTAAAATTTATCTATTTGAAGCGTGAAGCAGCTTCAACGGTAGTGACATGAAAAAGAGGGTTTGTATATCAAAAGAGAGGGTTGAGTCCATGAAACAGGGCAAACTGAAAAGAAACGGTTCTTTAGGTTTAATGCTGGTGTTGATGTTCTCCGTCGTTTTGAGTGCCTGTTCCGGAGGAAGCAGCACAAGTACAACTGGCAGTTCGCAGACTGGCAGCGGGGGGACAGCTGAGACCGCCACCACAACCGACGGAAGCAAATTGATCACAACGGCGCAAGTACCTGCTGGCTCCGATCTGGAGAAAGCGCTTAACGGAGAATACAAAGGTAAAAAAGTAACGATGTACGGTCCATTCGTCGATGCGGATGAGCAGAAGTTCAATGCTAGCATCAAGGCATTTGAAGATGCAACCGGCATCGATATCGCATACGAAGGCTCCAAAGAATTTGAAGCAACGATCAATGTACGTGTAAACGGCGGCAACGCACCGGATATCGCGGACTTCCCGCAACCGGGTCTGCTGGAAAACTTTGCGAAAGCAGGCAAAGTAGTTGACGTATCTTCCTTTATCGATGCGGACTACATGAAAAAACAATACCAACAAAGCTGGCTGGATATGGGACAAATGCCAGGTCCGGACAGCAAAGATATCACTGCTGGCGTCTGGGCACGCAGCAGCGTGAAAAGCTTGGTTTGGTACAACAAAAAAGCATTTGAAGATGCTGGCTACACCGTTCCAAAAACATGGGACGAAATGATGAAGCTGACCGAGCAAATCGCTGCTGACGGCGATCCTGCTTGGAGTATCGGTATCGAGAGCGGCGCGGCAACCGGCTGGCCTGCTACTGACTGGGTAGAGGACATTATGCTGCGTACTACTACACCGGAAAACTACGATAAATGGGTCAAAGGCGAACTGCCATTCACGGATCCAATCGTAAAAAATGCAGTCGAAAAAATGTCCCAAATCTGGTTTAACAAAGACTATGTATACGGTGGTCGCAGCTCCATCGCCACTACCAACTTCGGTGACGCGATTGCTCCACTGTTCACAGATCCACCGAAAGCATGGCTGCATCGTCAAGCTGGTTTTATCACTTCCTTTATCCCTGAAGGCGTGAAACCGGAAGATTACGACTGGTTCCCGTTCCCATCCATTGATGAGCAATACGGTACACCTGCTATGATCTCTGGCGATATCTACGCGATGTTCAATGATCGTCCGGAAGTGCGTGCTGTTATGGAATTCTTCACAACGGCTGAATCTCTGCAAAGCTGGACCAAATCCGGCGGCGTAACACCTCCGATGAACGGTACACCGGATGATTGGTTTGCGAATGACCAAGAACGTCGTATGTCCGAGTTTGTACAGAATGCCAAAACAATCCGCTTTGACGGTTCCGACCTGATGCCTAGCGCCGTTGGTGCAGGTACATTCTGGAAAGGAATGACCGACTACGTGAGTGGTACCGCCGATCTGGATCAAGCAATGCAAGAGATCCAGGCTGGCTGGAAAAAGTAAGTCGTTTCGTGTACTGAGTTACACAACCAACTGAGACCAACCGCCAAAACGGACCGGGCCTGATTGCGGTCCGTTTGGCTTTCATTTGAGAACAGAAGCTGTATCGGTTTGCACAATGTTGAAGGGGGAAAGCCAATGGACGTAGGCAAACAAATGGATGTGCGTAGCAATCAACGGTTTACACCGAAGCTGATTCTACTATCCATCCTTGTTCCGTTACTGAATCTGGGGCTGCATACGTTGATCTTCCTGTTTTTCCGCAGCTCGGATTTGCCGCCGATCGTGAATGCGTTTCTCGCTGTATTGTGGGGCGTATTCGGGATCTATTCCATTTACTACTCCCTGAACTGGGTAGTGGAGCAATATCCAGATAAATGGAAAGACCGTATCATTCCGTACGTATTTGTCGGACCAGCCGTGCTGTTGCTAGGTTGGCTACTATTCCTGCCGACGCTGCGCACGCTGTATCTGAGCTTTTTCAATGCCGATTCGACGCAGTTTGTCGGGTTTGCCAACTTTGTTGCTGTATTTACCGACCGATTATTGCTCACGGCATTACGTAACAACTTGATGTGGGTAGCATTCGGTACACTTGCTTGCGTCATTCTCGGATTGTTGATCGCCGTTCTGGCGGATCGCAGCAGCTTTGAGCGTCTGGCAAAAGCAATTGTATTTATGCCGATGGCGATCTCCTTTGTCGCTGCCGGGGTTATCTGGAAATTCATCTATTACTACCAACCGGGTGCCGACCAGATCGGATTGCTGAATGCGATCATCGTCAATATGGGCTTTCAGCCGCAGGGCTGGCTCAGTATGGTGCAGCCGTGGAATAACTTGTTCCTCATCGTCATTCTCGTCTGGATGCAGACCGGGTTTGCGATGGTTATTTTCTCAGCATCGATCAAAGGGATTCCAGAGGATATGCTGGAAGCGGCGCGGATGGACGGCGCAGGCGAAGTACGTATTTTCTTCAAAATCATGCTGCCCGTTATCTCTGGCACTGTACTTGCCGTAACGACAACGATTATCGTGTTCACGCTGAAAATCTTCGATGTCGTTATGATTATGACTGGTGGACAGTACGGAACTGAGGTCGTAGCGACCGAGTTCTATCGTCAGCTATTTATGTATCAAAATGCAGGCTATGGCTCGACACTTGCCATCGTGCTGTTGATCGCGGTTATTCCGGTCATTATTCTGAATGTGCGTCAGCTCCAGAAGGGAGGAACCCTGTAATGCGTAAATCTGTCAAAGCTCCCAAACGCAAAGGAAACTGGGTTGTCAATCTGGTGCTGGGCATTATCTGTATCGTCTGGTTTATCCCGACACTCGGTCTGCTCATTTCCTCCGTTCGTCCGGCTGCTGATATTTTGCAAACGGGTTGGTGGACCGTATTTCCGCATCGTCAATGGGATACAGTCAGTCAGCTCAAGCTTGACCGCGATACCGATCTGCGCAAGCCGATTACAGTGAACGGTCAGACGTTTAGCGACGATCAGCTCAAAGCTGGTGTAGAAGTGGGCGACCAGCGTCTAATCTGGGAGAATCGCCGCGCTCGTACACTCGACGTACAGGAAAAGAAATGGGGCGCTTCGACCAACTTTACCCTGCAAAACTATGAAACCGTGCTGGGCGGTAAACAGTACAAAATCACTCAGCCAGACGGAACGATCAAAACGGAGCAGGGCAGCGGCATGGGGCGCTCGTTCTGGAATACAATTGCCGTCGTTATTCCATCCACTGTCATTCCGATCTTTATTGCATCATTTGCGGCTTATGCGTTCGCCTGGCTGAGATTCCGGGGACGCAAAGTGTTCTTTATCGTCATTATCGCGCTGCTCGTCGTACCGTTACAGGTAGCATTGATTCCGATCCTGCGCGACTATACGACGCTGGGCTTGAACGGCACGTACTTTGGGATATGGATGGCGCATACGGCGTTTGGGTTGCCGCTGATCACGTACTTTATGTACAACTCGATCAGTCAGTTGCCGAAGGATTTGTTTGAATCCGCGTTTATGGACGGGGCAACCAACTTTACGATTTTCTCCAAGCTCATTCTGCCATTGTCCGTACCGGCGTTAGCGTCGATCTCGATCTTCCAGTTCCTATGGGTATGGAACGATTATCTCGTTTCACTCATCTTCCTCGGCTCTCAGCCGGAAGTACAGGTATTGTCGATGAGTATCGCCAATCTGGTCGGCTCGCGTGGTAACGACTGGCAGTTGCTTACGGCAGCGGCATTCGTATCTATGCTGACACCACTGGCTGTATTCTTCGCTCTACAAAAATACTTTGTACGCGGTTTGCTGGGCGGATCGGTCAAAGGCTGACCGCTCTGGCAAAGTATCACGGACTGGTTGCTTCAGTATAGGATATCGTTCAGCATTCTCCATCTACTACTTGTTACAAACGTCCGCTTTCCGATCATGGAAAGCGGGCTTTTTGATATGGGTGGATGAATATGTATGGAAATATATGTTATAATTGCCCTGCTGAACACGAACGGATCTATACATATACATATCAAACAATAAGGGCACTATTCATCGCTGCTGGGAGGATTATGTATGGAATGGTGGAGTACGCTACTATCGGTTGTTGGCTTGATTCTCGCATTGCTGCTGGTTGGCTCAATTGTGTATGTTAGCTGGCGCAACGGTATCTCGCCATTACCAGCATCGCCGCTGCTACTTAGAGAAGTGGAGCGCGAGGTACGAGAAGCGATTCAGCGTATTGACATCGTTCAGCGGGAACAGCAGTCTAAGAAAAATGCAGTAGAGATTGTGAACGGTAGATCTGTGATTGCTAATGGAAATGCAAATCGACATTCACATACAAACTCAAATCAAAATTCAAATCAAAATCAAAATGGAAAAACAGAACCTGCTCACTTCTTAACTGGACATGAAGCAACCATAGCCTTTACTGTCGATACCGAAGCCAATTTGGCGTCGCCCCATCCGCTCAAGCTGGTGGAAGCCGGGTCAGGCTGGGGAACGCTGGCAATCCATTTGAAACGCCATGTTCCAGCACTACATGTGATCGGGATTGAGAATTCGCCAGTGCCATATCTGGTATCTCGGGGGCTGGCGTGGCTGCGGCGCAGTCGGATTGCGCTTATTCGTGGCGATCTGTATCAGTATGATTATCGCGATACCGATCTGATCGTCTGTTATCTGTTTCCGGGTGCGATGAAGCGGCTGAGTACTCTGTGGCGAGAGCAGTGCCGACAGGATACGTATGTGATCAGCGTCTATTTTGCCTTGCCGGGCTGGGAGCCGGAGCATATGATTACGTGCCGGGATATTCATCGTACACGTATTTATATTTACCGTGCCGGGCATCGTAGTTATGTAGTGTAATAACAGCGATGATGGATGCTGCGAGGTGAGGTGGAACAGCACAATTGTGCATCTTCTATCGCAACGATAAGTATGAGATTTGCTATGGCAGGTGTATAAGATGAACGGTAGTGGGAGGTACTGCCTTTTCTAAGTCAGCTGATGATTCGGCTGGCTTATTTTTTCGTTGACAGGTATCGTTTATCCGTGCTAAATTCATTCCAATCATTTAATTCACATCGGAATGGTATGAATTGGGAGAATCTGTTTTTTTGTTTATGATTTCCATATTTCGAGGAGGCATTCATTTGAAAAAGATGACCCGTTTCACACTCGCAGCTCTGCTTGCTGCACCTACTGCGCTTGGAGCTGTCGGACTGCCGGCATATGCTGCTCCTGCCGCGACACCAACAGCTGTCAAAGCACCCGCAGCGGTCAAGACACCAACTGAACCAGTAGCCAATCCTGCTGCTGTTCAGACACCAGCTGCACCCGCAATCTCTACCTCAACTTCGGTCTATACCGAGACGGCAGCAGAGTATGCTCAATTTTTACAGGCAAAATATAATGTCCAGCTTCCGCAACAAGTGAAACGAGGCGACTTCCTGCAAGCAATCTCGCAAATCGTCCCATCGACTGCTACCTCATCCACGTATGCCGATACACCGTCGTTCACCGATCTGAAGCCGGGTGACGACGCGTATGCCGCCGCAGTCAGTCTGTACAATGATGGCATTCTGTCGAGCACCGAAGTGCATGCCAATCAGGCGCTGAGCACGTATGCAGCTGTATTCATCGCCGTCAAAGCTGCGGGCTTCAAGGAACTGGCGTATACATATCCACAAACCAAAATCAAAGCCGCCTTGACCAAAGCTGGGATCACGGATAGCACTTTACAGGGACAGGCGGCGCAGGAATTGGCAGCGGCAATTGACACCGGACTCGTGCCGGAAAGTCTCTATCCTGCTCTGCGCAAAGGCGGAACCATTGACCGCGATACTGCGAACACCCTGCTTGGCAAGACGCTGACCAGTCTCGGCAAATACAAAAACGAAATCGGTCGCTCCAGTGACAGTGATATTTATGAGAAGCTATATTCTGCTTATCGAACTGCTGACCTGATTGAGGCGCCAGAGCTGAGAAGTATCGTTGATCAGGCGCTGCGCAACAATCTGGTGACAGGGTACAACCTGAAGGATAGCCGGTTTGATTCCAACTTTATCGATAATCTGACACTCACGTATGGGCATGACGATATCAAGCATGCGGTACAGCTGATCGGATTGCTGCGCAGTGAGCATATCGATGCGGATGTGCAGTTCCAGCCGAAGACATCGGCGTTCATTTATCTCAAGGAATGGGGAACTCCCAAAGAAACGCCAGATTACAAAGTAACCCAGATCGACAATGGCAACTATATCGCCTATGCGAAGGAATACGATATCCAGTTTGAATTTAATACTACCGCAGACAAAGAGCGTTTTAACACTATTATTTCCACCTATGCGAAGAAAAATAGCAATACAACGACACCGCTGATCTACAGCTCTTGGTGGCAACCACTGTACTATTCGCCAACGGAGCTGTCTGGTTATCCGGTCATCTCCAATACGAAAATTACACTCGGTCATTATTATGCTCAATCGTTCTCGCTCAAAGATCAGGCATCCAATATCCGTGATGGCTTCCGCAAGCTGGCACCAGACGCGGACATCTCCGGTTATGATTTCTGGGTGGATCAACCATTCTTTAATTATCTGAATGGCGAATCGGAGTAAGCATAGTACTGATTGTATGAATAACGAAGATTAGTGATCAACAATACCCTGTTCTGCTCAGTATAGATTCTGCATTGGAATCTGTACGCGGAACAGGGTATTTTGCATCATTTTATAAAACGCTTACAATAAAAACTTTACATCAGCGAATCAGAGTAGTAAGATAAAAACCAAAGTTTTGAAGTTGTATACAAGTACACAATAACATCATATTTCATTCGTTATTATATTGCCTGTGTACAGGTTGAAATGAATCACGCACATATCTTTTACAGTCCACTTCGTAAGGAGGGCGATACATAGTATCCAGTCATAATGATCGTCGAAAACGTTATATCCGGTTCGCCGGTTTGTGCTAAAATCGTAATACATGGCGGGCAGTGGCTCACAGCCGCAAGCAGTAGACAAACAATAAGGATCAGCGAAGCAAAGGAAGATGCTGCTTGGTTGTTACGCTTATGCCTGTTCACCGACGATGATGCACAAGGAAGGGACGTTGACGATGCAATATCCAACTGCCTGGTTACAGGGGGCTTCCCGCGGGGAAGTGATTGCCTGTGAGCTTCGGCTGCAAATTATAAATGAACAGATCCAACCGGGAGAGATCATTTCGGAGAATAGGATTGCCGCTGATTTTGGTAGCAGCCGTTCCCCGGTACGCGATGCGCTCAAAGCACTGTCCAACGAAGGCTTAATCCGATTGGAACGTATGGGTGCGGTCGTACTCGGACTCAATCTGGAGGATGTCAAAGAGCTGTACGATGTACGGTATCTGATCGAGAGCTTTGCCCAGCAGCGGCTGGCGGAAGGCGATCACGATGCCTTGATCACCCAGCTGGATCGCACCATCGACAAGATGAAGCTGGCGGTCAAGCATGGCGATTATGTCGATTTTGCATATCAGGATTTTATGTTTCACGAAGCGATCGTGATGCACGCTCAGCACAAACGCATGATTCATCTCTGGAACAGCATTCGCCAGATTGTGATGACCGTCATTCTGATCACGACCGAGAAAGGCTTTCAGACTGGCGAAGAGCGAATGAACTGGGTCGCCGACAAGCATTACAAAATTCTGGGTGGACTGCGTTCACGCGATCCCGAAGTGATCCGGCGCGCAGTTAACGACTATTTTGCCGATTCGGCGCGTACCCTAACTCGCACCTTGCCGTAGCCGCTCTGTCCGTTTACCAATGAAAACAGCCATCTGTAGATGTTGGGATGTGCCGAGCGAGTGCAAATCGTAACGGCGCAGAGATCACAACCGGCGGTACCGACAGAACGACATTTCTTACGCGGTTCGCCGGTTGTAGCTACGGAGTAGGATGTGGTTTGCTGTTAGTTGTCGACAAGTATACATCTTTGTCTGCTCAATCGTGTGCAGTAGGATGTTGATCACAGTATATATTGTAAGCGCTCTATTTATTTGCGGAAAATATTTCAATTTTTCAAAAAAAGACTTTGAAAATTTTCATTTTGATTTTTCATAAGGAGGCTATTCCCTTGGATCAATTATTCGGACTCAGTCACAATGCAACATTGCTCGTATGGACATTGATTGCGATCGTCTTCCTGATCGTCTTGATTGCCAAATTCAAATGGAATCCGTTTGTCACTCTGATGATCGCCGCATTAATGCTCGGTCTGCTGGCAGGCATGGACCCGCAGGATCTGATCAAATCTGTCACCGGCGGTCTGGGCGGAACGCTCGGCACGATTGCGATCGTTATCGGTCTTGGTACGATGCTCGGTAAAATGATGGCAGAATCCGGCGGTGCCGAACGAATCGCTACTACGCTGATCGACCGCTTTGGCGAGAAGCGCGTTCACTGGGCGATGATGCTGGTTGGCTTTATCGTCGGGATTCCGGTCTTTTTTGAAGTTGGTTTGATTCTATTGATTCCGATTGTGTTCTTGGTCGCACGTAAAACAGGGCTATCTTTGCTGAAAATCGGGATTCCGATTCTGGCAGGTCTGTCCACCGTACACGGTTTGGTACCGCCACATCCGGCACCGATGATCGCTATTGGCGCGTACAATGCTGATCTGGGACGCACCATTCTGTATTCCCTCATCGTTGGTTTGCCGACAGCGATCATTGCGGGTCCCATTTTCGGTAAATTTATCGGTAGTCGCATTGAAGTTCAGCCACCGAAGGATTTGGCAGAGCAATTCGCATCCAAAGGTGATCGCAAGCTGCCGGGCTTTGGCATTACGCTGTTTACGATTTTGCTGCCAGTTATTCTGATGCTGATGGGTTCCATCGCCAGCATTGTCGATCCAGAAGGTGTGAACGGATTTACGCATTTTGCCGAATTTGTCGGTCATGAGATTATTGCACTGCTCATCTCGGCGGTATTCGCCTTCTTCTCACTCGGCTTTGCCCGTGGATTTAGCAAAGACGACATCTCCAAATTCACCAGCGAGTGTCTGGCACCTACTGCCGGTATCATTCTGATCATCGGTGGTGGCGGTGCATTCAAGCAAGTATTGATTGATAGCGGTGTAGGCAAAGCGATTGCTGACATTGCCAGTCATAGCAACATCAACGTGATTCTGTTCGCCTGGCTCGTAGCGGCACTCATCCGCGTAGCAACCGGTTCGGCAACGGTAGCGATGACTACGGCGGCTGGTATTGTCGCACCTGTTCTGGCAGTCAGCACCGGGGTCAATGTAGAGCTGGTCGTACTGGCAACCGGTGCAGGCTCGCTGATTCTGTCGCACGTTAACGATGCAGGCTTCTGGATGATCAAGGAGTTCTTCGGCATGACCGTTGGACAGACACTGAAGTCGTGGACGGTGATGGAGACGATCCTATCGGTGGTCGGACTGGCGTTTATTATGGTTTTGAGTGTATTTGTATAACATGTATCTGCAAGGAATATGTAGCAAGGTAGATTCATCACGGTCGATGCCCTGTTGAATAGGGATAGACTGGCGTAGATGAATATAGCAGGGCGGGGGGAACGATGACCCCGTTCTGTTTTATTTTATGTGATACAAGGGTTGCGATCGGAATAGTGGAGAGAAGGAGACTGATTAGGATGCACACAACAGAGAAAATAGAGCAAACAGCGACAACCAAAGCAAGTCAACCAATGACTGGTATGCGTATGATTGGTGTTGATATCGGCACGACGAGTACGAAATCAGTATTGTTTGAGGAAAATGGAACAGTGATCACATCGGCGAATATTGGCTATCCGCTGCATACGCCAACTCCATCGACGGCAGAGCAGGACCCAGATCAGATATTGCGTGCGGTGATGGATACGATTGCGAGCGTGATGACACAGAGCGGTACCTCGGCGGAGCAGATTCTGTTCGTTTCATTCAGCTCAGCGATGCACAGTCTGATTGCAGTAGACGAGCAAGGCACGCCGCTAACGAACTGTATCACTTGGGCGGATAACCGTAGCGCTGATTACGCACGTCGATTAAAAGAAGAGCATAACGGGCATGAGATCTACCTACGCACGGGCACGCCCATTCACCCGATGTCGCCGTTGTCCAAGCTGATGTGGATGCGGGCGGAGCAGCAGGAGATTTTTCATGCAGCGCATAAGTTTATTTCGATTAAGGAATATGTATTTTTCCGTCTGTTTGGTACATATGTGATCGACCATTCTATCGCTTCGTGTACCGGGCTGCTTCATTTGCAGCAGTTGGATTGGGATCGTGAAGCATTGGAGTTGGCAGGTGTGACGCCAGAACGATTATCGACGCTCGTTCCGACGACCCACAGCGTAGAGGGATTGCATGCCGAAGCTGCATCAGCGATGCATCTGGCAGTATCAACACCGTTTATCGTGGGGGCAAGTGATGGAGTATTGTCCAATCTCGGCGTAGGCGCCATCGATCCCGGTGTGGTCGCGGTTACGATCGGTACAAGTGGCGCGATTCGTACCGTAGTGGACAAACCGCTTACCGATCAGAAAGGACGCATCTTCTGTTACGCACTTACCGAGGATAAATGGGTGATTGGCGGTCCGGTCAATAATGGCGGTATGTTATTCCGCTGGGTACGCGACGAATTTGCCGCGTCTGAAGTAGAAACAGCCAAACGGCTTGGGATCGATTCATACGATGTATTGACCCGGATTGCCGAGCAGGTGCCAGCAGGCAGTGAAGGGCTGTTATTTCACCCGTATCTGACTGGTGAGCGTGCTCCGCTATGGAATCCAGATGCACGAGGCTCGTTTATTGGGCTAACGATGAAGCATCGCAAGGAGCATATGATCCGTTCGGTGCTGGAAGGCGTTATTTTTAACCTGTATACAGTCATGCTGGCGATGAAGGAGCAGATTGGTCATCCTGCAAAGATTCATGCGACTGGCGGGTTCGCTCGTTCCCCGCTCTGGCGGCAGATGATGGCGGATATTTTCGATCAAGATGTGGTCGTACCGGAAAGTATTGAAAGCTCCTGTCTCGGGGCAGTTGTACTGGGATTGTACGGTACAGGACGCATCCCATCACTGGATATCGTCAATGAGATGATCGGTTCCACTCACGCGCACGCACCGAAGCCGGAGCATACGCATGTGTACCATCAATTGCTGCCGATCTACGTATCCATCTTCCGTAGTCTGGAGCAGCAATATAGCGCTCTTGCCCAGTTCCAGAGCCGGGAATATGCACGAATCTAATCGCTAAAATTTTTGTGGTTGGTTGACATAATTAATAAGCTTTCCTATTCCTAAAGGTGATATACTGATTCCACAGTCATCCACTAAGGCTGACAAGTACGGATTGCCGCGCGAGATACGCGGTTGGGAGATAAGGCATGAGTTTTAACCTGGACATGAAGACGATTTTTATTTCACTTGTCTTTGGTCATATTTTTACCGTCATTTTAATAAGCGCGTATCGCAGGCAAAACGCTCCGGATCGGTCAGCTAACGCATTTTTTATGGCAAAGCTGATTCAGGCGCTTGCCTGGGCTATGCTTGTTTTTCGTGGTTTAATCCCGGAGGTATTCTCGATTGTGCTGGCGAATACGCTATTGTTTATCGGGGCAGGGCTGGAAACGAGTGCGTTGCTAATTCTGCAAAAGGTGTTTTCTCATCGGATCAAAAGGCTGTACATGATCGGTACGCTGCTCTGCATTGCTGGATTTGCCACGATCTACGCCTTTGATGTCACTGAAGGCATGCGGATTGTATACGCGTCGATTGCTACCGCGTTGTTCCTCGTCTATCCTGTCTACCATATGACGACCGATCGCACCGCATCTACGCTGCGGCGGTTGATGGGTATGCTGTATGGCATCGTATCGCTCAGTTTACTGTTTCGCGCGGCTTCGGCGCTGGAGCTGGGCAGTCAGGTCGGTTTATTTACGGCAGGCATGTATCAAAGCTTTTCCTTTATCGCCTTGTATCTCATCATGATTCTTGGCAATACGGGCTATGTGTTATTGTCCAAGGAACAGGCGGATGCAGAGCTGCTGCGTATCGCCAGCTATGACGAAATGACCGGAGTATTCAATCGACGTACATTTATGGTGGAGAGTCGTAATCTCATTCACCGAGTAGCGGCACGTCAGGGGCAGGTATCGTTCGTCTTGTTCGATATTGATTCGTACAAAATTATCAACGATACATACGGTCATTTTACCGGTGACCGGGTGTTGCGGGACATGGCGGATCGGTTGAACGAACGACTGCTGGAATTGACCGGGGAACGTTATATTTTTGGGCGATATGGCGGCGATGAATTTGCGATTTTACTGCCGGATACGAATGAGCAGCAAGCAGGCAGTATTGCCGAGCAATTGCGTATCGCGGTAGCCGAAAGCAACTCAGATGTGCTGCCTGTGCCTTATACGATCAGCCTTGGTGTGGTCAGTGTATCGGCGCAGCGCAATATGCAGCTGAATACATTGTACGAGCTGAGCGACCATGCGCTGTACAATGCCAAGCGTGCCGGGAAAAATCAGGTTGCCGTCTATAATCATGAACAGACAGACGTATCATCAAACTAAGCTGCCATATCACACACCGGATGATAGAACGTAAATTATGCCAAATGATGCCGAACCCTTCGCCGATGCTACCAAAATCGTTGCGAAGGGTTATTTTTATACACAAATATGTATCAGGGTATTTCCTCATTTGCCTAATATACGATAAGCTAGAACAAACTATGAACCAGCATTCCAGCATGCAGTCTATTGTGCAGGATACACTGGTTCCATCTTGATTTTATTTGCCAAGGAGAGAAGCCAAGTATGAACTATTCATTTGCTGAACGGATGACGGCGATGAAACCGTCTATTATTCGCGAAATTTTAAAATCCAGTTCGGGGCAGTCGGTGATTCCGTTTGCCGCGGGCAATCCTGCGTCCGAGACGTTCCCGCTGGAAGCGATTCGTACATTTACGACACAGATTCTCGCAGACCATCCGGTCGCTGCTCTGCAATATGGCGTCACCGAGGGCTATGACCCACTGCGTGAGCATTTGTTGGAGCATTTGCAGCAGCGCTTCGGTATTGATACGACGGGCAACAGCCTGATGGTCGTGTCCGGCGCACAGCAGGGGATCGAGCTAGCATGTAAAGTCTTTTGCAATGAAGGCGATACGATCATCTGTGAAAGTCCAAGCTTTATCGGCTCGCTTAATACATTCCGCACTGCTGGTGTCCGTCTTGCGGGCGTACCGATGGAGCAGGATGGCATTCATCTGGAGCAACTGGAGCACGCACTGCAAACCGAGCACAATGTGAAACTGATCTACCTGATCCCAAGCTTCCAAAATCCGACCGGCATCACTACTTCCGCCGAGAAGCGCAAGGCAATCTATGCGCTGGCAAAACAATATAACGTCGTCATTCTGGAAGATAATCCATATGGCGAATTGCGTTTTCATGGCGACGATGTACCAACGCTAAAAGCAATCGACGATGAGCAACTGGTCATCTACGTCGGTTCCTTTTCCAAAGTGCTATCCGCTGGGCTACGCGTCGGCTATGTACTGGCGCCCGAAGAAATTATTCAAAAGATGGCGGTCGCCAAGCAGGGCGAGGACGTGCATACGGCGATTCTGCCGCAGATGATCGCCCACAAATTCATGACCGAATACGATTACGAAGGACATATCCAGCTCGTGCGTGATGTGTATCGTCGCAAAAGTGACCTGATGCGTCGTTCGCTGGAGCAGTATATGGACGCATCAGTCGCCTATACACAGCCGGATGGCGGACTGTTCCTCTGGTGCGAATTGCCACCTAATATGCCGATGCTGGCGTATTGCAAACAAGCCGCAGCAAGTGGCGTCGCTGTCGTACCGGGCAATGCGTTCCTCGTGAACGAGAGCGAACCATGCAATGCCCTGCGCCTGAACTTCTCCACACCATCCGACGAGCAGATCGTACGTGGTGTCGAGATTCTCGGTCAGGTATTTACCCAGCAACAGCAAGAACTGGCAGCCAGCAATACTGAGCTGTAAGACGACAATCATTTTAGCATAAAAATACGGAACGACGGGAGAGGGCAAGCAGCTGTACAATACTGCAAACGATGCTCAGAACCGAAACAAAGACCAGCCCGGTTTATAGGGCTGGTCTTTTGCTATATCACTATTTCGCTGTATAACTGTTTCGCTATATCAGAACGTATTATTTTTTGCTTTTCGGTACGGAATAATGATACAGATTGTCCGCCAGTGTTTGCATAGTGGAGCTGGTGCTATGCAGACGCTCGATAACATCGGTAAATGAACCGACCAGCGTTGCTTGCTCCTGAGAGGACGTAGTGATCTGTTCAATCTCACGCTCCATATTACGGATCGACTCCTGCACTTCACGCAGGGCATTCTCGATATCACCCGTCGCTTGCTTGGCGTTAACGGAAAGCTTGCGTACTTCGGTAGCTACTACGCCAAAGCCAGCACCCAGTTCGCCAACACGCGCCGCTTCAATCGCCGCATTCAGACCGAGCAAGTTCGTTTGTTCAGAGATTTCTTTGATCAGGGTCGCGACTTCGTTAATTTTAGACGATTTCTCAACCGTCGTTTTGCTGTTTTGCAAAATTTGTTCGCTAGTTGCCTGCAATTGCTGGGCATGAGAAGCGACGTGCTGTACCATATCGACCAGACTGTCCGAGATGGAACGACTGTCAGAGACAACATGCTCCAGACTCTGGTGATTGGACTGCTCGTAAAAGACGTTAAACATTGCTACCAGCTTACCGCCTTCATAAATAGGCACAGAAACGCCTTCCAGCGGGTATCCGAAGATTTCGGCGGGGAAGAAGCTGATCGATGTTTTGGTTTTGTCCGCTACACCTTGAAAATTGTGAAACCCCGGGTCCAGCTCACTACCACTCGTATAACCAAGATTGAAATCTCCAAGCTGTTCATAATATAAAATATGACTGTGATCGTAAACGGAAACCGCAGCCTTTTCACGCAGCGCTTTGGTGAAAAAAGGAATTACCTGTATTAGTGACTCAACAACGCTCATTTTATCCCTTCCTTTATAGAGGATGCAGTACTTTGTATATTTATCGGGAACTGAGGTATAAATTTTTAGTTGGTCATTTATAGTCAAAAACTAGGATTAACTATATATTTCACCATAAAATGTAGATAAAGCGTTATTTATTTCTATAAATATACAGAATAAGCTGGAAAAGGTAGCGAAATGGATCATAATACTCCATATTCCACTTGAAAACTATCCAAAAAAAATAAAAATATTTCATAAAAATAAGGAATTATGGAGAAGTAAGCCGTTCCAATTGTTCCAAATAAGCAAATGCGTAATCATCTGTCGTTCCGCACATATCGAGTGAAGCCGCCAAACCGCTGCATACTGCCGGGCGCTCCGGTCTGCCAAACAGACCACAACGACGCTCGGTCGTCAGATGCGGACACGGCATGCCAGCCGGTTTACCTGCGGGCAAACCCGGAATAGGTGAAGAGATCGAGATGGCGATACAACAGGCAGCACAGCCAGCACGACATTCCATAAGCAATATCTCCTTTAATGCCAAGTATAAATGAAAAGAGGTGGATTCATTCTATTATACAGGATGAATGTTCTATCCAGTGAAGAAACCGGAAATATCCTGTACGGGTATACCAAAAACGCAAAAAGACGCCTGCTACAGCCGACATATCGCCGACTTGAGCAGACGTCTGACAGAGGAACGCTTCAGGTGAAACGTTCGTCCACGTATGTTATTTCCATACATCCTGCGCGATTTCGATCACATGGCGCAGTTTGTCCCATTGTTGTTCTTCGGTCAGCAGATTGCCTTCCTCTGTAGAAGCGAAGCCGCATTGCGGGCTGAGGCACAGCTGATCCAGATTCACATGACGCGCTGCCTGATCAATACGGCGCTTGATATCGTCTTTGCTTTCCAATTCGCCATGCTTGGACGTGATCAGACCGAGCACCAGTTGCAGGTCTTTGCGTTTCACATGCTTCAGCACGTCCAGTGAACCGGAACGCTCATCGTCGAATTCCATAAACAGCCCGTTCAGATTCAATTGATCCAGAATCGCATCGGCTGCGCCTTCGTAACCACCGGAAGCTGTCCAAGTAGAGCGGAAGTTCCCACGGCAAATATGCATCGTGATGACCATATCGTCTGGACGGTTCGCTACCGCCAGATTGATCAGCTTCACAGAATCGGCAAGCATTTGATCCGGGTTTTTCCCTTCAGCGCGCAGTTTTTGCTTCGCTCCATCGGAGAAGAACGCCGCCCACGATGTATCGTCCAGTTGCAGATAACGACAGCCTTCATCGTAAAACGCGCGCAGCGCTTTTTGATACGCAAGACCGAGATCGTTCAGCAGTACATCGCTGTCGCTGTACAGGTCGGTGCCGATTTGACCGCGGAATTGCAGCATATTCGGGCTAGGAATCGTCATTTTCGCAGTGCGATCCGGGCTGACGACGCTGTGCAGGAATTTGTAATCTTCCAGATGCGGATGACTGGTAAAGTCGATTTTGTCGATGACCTTGATACCGCGCGGCTTGGTGGTGACGCCGTGGAACTGGATACCCTGCTGCGCTTCAAACGCTTCGACGCCGTCCAGATGTTCGAGGAAGTCAAAGTGCCACCATGCACGGCGGAATTCGCCGTCTGTGATGGATTGCAGGCCGATTTCTTCCTGCTTGGCAGCGATACGACGGATTTCCTCATTCTCAATCTCGCGCAGCTGTTCAGCAGTGATCACGCCTGCGGTGTGCTGAAGACGTGCTTTTTTGATTTTCTCAGTACGTAGCAGACTGCCTACATGATCCGCACGAAAAGGCGCGGTCGTGCGTTGTAAGGAAGAAGGGGAAGATGTCATAATCAATACCTACTTTCTGGATAGGAATCATATTTTATGTTGCATCGTACCAGAGATTCCAGCTCATGTAAAATGAAGGCTATAATTAAGCTTGTTCTTCAAACAAACGTGCAATCTCCACGATCACTTCGGTTGCTTTGACCATATTGTCGACAGATACATATTCAAACTTGCCGTGGTAGTTCTCCCCGCCAGTGAAGATATTCGGTGTTGGCAATCCCATATAGGACAGCTGTGCACCATCTGTACCACCGCGAACCGGTATAATATGCGGCTCTACACTGCGATTGCGCATAGCTTGCGCAGCAGTATCGACGATATGCATCACAGGTTCAATCTTCTCGCGCATATTGAAATATTGATCACGAATCTCCAGCAGGATGCTATCTTCGCCATACGTCTGGCGGAATTCATGCACAATGCTAGTCAGTGTATTCTTCTTATGTTCAAAGTTCTCACGATCAAAGTCACGGATAATGTAGGACAGCTCTGTACGTTCGACATCGCCTTTGATGGATTGCAGATGGTAGAAGCCTTCGTAGCCTTCCGTGAATTCTGGCGCTTCATCCACTGGCAGACGGCGGTTCAGTTCCATAGCGATCTTGGTGGCGTTGATCATTTTGCCTTTGGCAGTACCAGGATGTACATTGGTGCCTTTGCAAATGACACGCGCTGCGGCGGCGTTGAACGTCTCGTATTCCAGTTCACCAAGTGGACCGCCATCGACAGTATAAGCGTATGTGGCACCATAGGCATCGACATCGAAGCGATGCGGACCGCGACCAATCTCTTCATCCGGGGTAAAAGCAATGCGCAGCTTGCCATGCTTCACTTCCGGATGATCCAGCAGATAATGTACTGCTGTCATAATCTCGGCGATGCCTGCTTTGTTGTCCGCGCCGAGCAGAGTCGTGCCATCCGTCGTCATCAACGTATGACCATGATAGCCGTCCAGCTCTGGGAAATCCTTCGGCGATAACACAACGCCATGCTCTTTACTTAGCAAAATATCGCCACCGTTATATTCCACCAGCTGTGGTTTTACATGTTTGCCTGTAAAATCAGTTGCCGTATCAACATGCGCCATAAAGCCGATAACTGGTACATCCTTGTCGCTATTGGACGGCAGTGTCGCCATCAGATACCCTTCATCGTTTAGCGTAATCTCTGCCAGTCCGAGCGTATGTAGCTCTTGCTCCAGCTGGCGCAGCAAATCCCATTGTCCGGGTGTGGACGGGCAAGTTTCACTCTCATCATTGGATTGCGTATCAATCTGCACATAGGAACTCAAACGTTCAATCAGTTCATTTTTCAAAACGGTCATGCTCCTCTCGCGTATTCGGGAATAGTAAATGCTATCTTACATTTTAGCATGAACAGCGGGTATTGAAAGCCTGCGATGCAGGAGGCGTGCAGCAGATTCACGACTACAACAGCAAACAACCGGCTCCACCACACCTGTTGGCGGGGAAACCGGTTGAATACGTGATGAGTACGGAACAGCTGCATGTTACATGTCAATCATAAGGGATGATGAGATCAAGACGTTTGTGTCGGTGTTGGCGTACGCGGTGTACCGGTCGCTTCCGGCATGTCTGGCGTATGCTGTAACGACTGAGTATCGCCGCCAACAATGAGACGCTTCAGATGCCAGCGGAACAATGTCATAACCCACAGATGCAGCTTCGCTTGCGTATATTTGTACAAAAACCATGGTAATGCAGGCAGATAATCATGAATCGCTATGACGCATTCTTGCGTGCCCGGAATTTGTGAGAATTCCAGTCGCCCATGCTGACCGATCCGACGATCTTCCTGCACACGGGCGAAGCTACCGCCAGTAATATTGTAAATGGCACTCTCCTCATTGCTATGCTCCGGCGCATAGGTCAGCTCCAGAATCGGCTGCTTTTTGGGCCATACATAGACGCGGTGCACACCTTCATTGCATTCCGTACGAATAATCGGACCAGCCAGTTTGCCCAGCCATTGCATATAGTATTTGCCTGCCCAGTCGGCATTTTTGCCTTCAGGCAGCAATACACGTTGAATGGAGCGTACATCCGCCAACTTTTCCTGCTTTTCCTTGGACGAAGAAGCCGAGTCCGAAGAGGATGTTTTCTTTTTCTCTTTTTTCTCCTCTTTGTGCTTTTGCTCCTCTTCCAGCGCTTCTTTGGCAGATTCTTCAAAGCCAATTTTGCCATCACTAATGCCCGGAACCATTTTATCGGGATGCGCCACCATTGGATGCGCCAGACTTTCAACCAGCGGATAAACCATTTCACGCGGCATCTGAGTAACGAGCGTCACCCACAGTCGGGATAGATGAATACTAAGGAAGGGAAAGTCGATAAAATGGCGTTTTTTGCCCATGACAGCTGCCATTCGCTCCATCATTTCCTTATAAGTCATCACATCTGGACCACCGATATCGATGGAACGGTTGTACAGTTCTGTTTTACCAATACTCGCATTCAGAGCGTGCATCACATCGGGGAGCGCAACAGCATGAGTTTTGGTACGTGTCCATGACGGTAGCGTCATCACAGGCAAGCGTTCTACCAGACGTACCAGAATCGGGAATGACGAGCCTTGTGGTCCGACGATCAGACCAGCGCGAATCGTCGTTACTGGTACGCCGTACGAACCGAGCGTCTGCTGGACTTCCAGCCGACTACGCAGATGACGGGATAGCTTCTCACGCGGCTCATTTTCCGGCAAAATCCCGCTCAGATATACAATCTGCTTGATGCCCTTTTTACGAGCTGCACGGGCAAAATGATCAGCAAGAATAAAGTCCATATCTTCAAAATCCGCCTGCGTCAGCTTCGCAGTTGGCATCATCGAATGCACCAGATAGACAGCATAATCGGCACCTTCCAGCGCTTCTTCCGCCATCGATAGTGAAAATAGATCCAGTGAACGCCATTCGACATGTTCACTATTTTCACGATCATCGCCGTTACGCGACAGTGCAATGACATCAAAATGCTCAGTCAACGTCTCCAACAGATTATGCCCGATATAGCCGCTGGCTCCAGTCAACGCAATCTTCGGTCGTCGCTGGGTAGTATCAGTCTGTTGTTCCGTAATAGGGGACGCATTTGATTCCGGTGTCGGGGAAATAGAATGATTGTTATCGTTCAACGGTATCACCTCAGTGTACAATTTGGATGAACAAGAATGAATGATATGAATATTCAGCAAAATAGAGCGTCTGAAAGAATGAGTAAAGAGTGAATATAACTACAAAAAGAATAGAAAAGCTTCTGCTTTTACAATACCCTGTTTGCGGATGCTCTAACCCGGCAAGTTACTGCAACTACAACGATTGCATTACAGCAAGCAAGCACATTATGGCGGATACAAAGTCGTAGTGAAATAGAACCGATATGACAATAAATAAATACGACATTGTTACTGATTTGAGATATGAGGGTAACTTCTTCATGATCGATCACGTCATATAATGGTACTCGCAGCCAACACTTGATCCAGTAAAGGGATCGGTTGGATAACAGAACAGGGAGGTCATTTCCATGAAAATCACGAATCTTATTTCACATACTCGCAAAGCAGCTATGATCGCTACTATTACAGGCGTAACCGCAGCCGGAGCATTAGGTGCTGCGTCTGCCTTACTGCCAGCTCAATCTGTACAGGCAGCATCCAATTCCAGCGCCAGCGAAGCCAGCTATCAGCGCAATCTGGCGATCAAGAATCTGAATAGCTTTTACAAACCTGCGCTGAAAGGTCAATTTCCGGGCAATGTCCAAGAATTCGCCATCGGTAAAACAAAACGTGCCGATGTGATGAAACGCTTCAGCTCCGCAGATGTACCGCGTACCAGTGCAACCGGATTCGACGCCTATACAGCAACGATGGGCTCACCGGGCTATTCGTTCCGTTATACCAACGATGTGCTGAGTGAGATTCGCTATTTCGGCACAAATGTGGAGCGCCAGACGAATATCGGTGGCATTACGATGCAGTTGCTGCGTCAACAGTGGTATGCGCCAAGCTCCACCTCGACCATCACTACGGGCAAGCAAAAGCAAACCAAAGTCACTTACAACCGCGGCGATTACAAGCTTGAATTTATCTTCAACACCAGCACCGATCTGGATCATATCAATCTCGTGAAAAAATAAATCTAGTGCAAAAGTAAGCTGAATGACATGAGATCATGACAAATCGTTGTGTGATACATGTACCGATAGCATCGGTACGATATTCCATGGCACACACGAAAAAGGCAAATCGTTTGCAGAGACTGTTCTGCATAACGATTTGCCTTTTCAGTTTTATGTTCGGTGTATACGAACTTCGCTATTGCCAAATATCGCCATATCATTGCACACTTTATCGCACCACGCACCACGCACCACGCACCACGCACCACGCACCACGCACCACGCACCACGCACCACGCACGCTGTCTAATCCATCACTTGATGCCCAAACGCATCCGGTAGCTGAACAGCACATTGATCATGCCACCGCGAAACACATCATTTGCCATCGCCCGAAACACGTCAATCTCGGATTCCAGATAACGCGCAGCCGCTCCCAGCTTGAGTGCCGCCTGAATCCCACCCTGACTGAGCAAAATCCCGGTATATCGCTCTGCACTGCACGGTTCGGTATTATGGAATACAATCTCCCGTACAAATCGGAAATGCCCGCTATTGTGTAACGTTTGCAAATGTGTCGACTTGTCGCGCTTCACTGCACGCTGCTGCGGATCACCATGCTCATCTAGTAGCCGTTCCGCGAGATCGATCAGATGCTCATACTCCCGTTCCAACTGCCAGTTAAGGATCGGTGGCCAATCACAATCATACGCAGCGAAAATCCCGCCTTCCGCCAGCACGCGATGTATTTCTTGTAACGTACTGATCGGCTCCATCCAGTGAAACGATTGCGAACAGGTGACAATATCGGCACTGCCAGTCTGTACGGGCAGTTCATTGGAATACCCATGCTCAAATGACATTTGGCGTCCTTCTGGTAGCAACGCTAGCTTTTGCCGCGCTTTGCCCAGCATATCGGCATTCGGCTCTACCCCGATTATCTGCCGTGCTCGTCCTTCCCAAGCCAGCGTAGACAACCCTGTCCCACAACCGACATCGACGACTAGCTGTGGACGCTTTTGCAAATAATTACTGAGCAGATCGACTACGAGCGACGGTGTATGCGGACGATTCTGATCATACACATCCTCAAACCCATTAAAGCGGTCGATATTGTTGATCTGATTATGTTCTGGAATATTCATAGGAGCCATTCCTTTCGGTTTGTTGGAATATTCTTGGTAGATTCATTTGTCCAAAGTATAGCATATTGTTTCCTGCATCTCGGCAACATATCCTGATCCTATGACAGGCGAAGCTTGCCCAGATACCCCAAAGCTTGATACGATTGCCCCAATAATGGTATTCATTCCAAGTAGAGAGGTGACTATGATGTCCAACGAACTATTACAAGCACTTCAACTGCTCAAGCAAAAGAAATGGGTCGATCTGACGCACACCTTTGGCCCGGAATCACCACACTTTGCTGCCTTTCCGCCCGCGCAATTCCAAACGTTGTTTGATCACAATGACGGCTTTTTCGCGCAGAACTTCAGCTTTGCTGGTCAATATGGTACACATCTGGATGCGCCGATCCACTTTGTACGGGACGCTCGCTATTTGGAGCAATTGGAGTTGAAGGAGCTAGTTCTGCCACTGGTCGTCATCGACAAATCGGCAGCAGTCGCACACGATGCTGACTATATTCTCACCCCTGACGATGTGCTGGCATTTGAACAAGAGCACGGTACCATCGCAGAGGGCAGCTTTGTCGCGCTGCGTACCGATTGGAGCAAGCGCTGGCCGAGTCAGGAGCAATTTGAGAATAAAGATGAACAGGGCAATAATCATGCACCAGGCTGGTCGGTGGAGGCGCTGCAACTGTTATTCCAAGAGCGCGGCATCCAAGCGGTTGGGCATGAGACGTTTGATACGGACGCTGCGGTCGATTACACACGCAACGGTTCGCTGCTTGCAGAATATTACGTATTGGATCAGGATACATACCAGGTGGAGCTGTTGACCAATCTGGATCAGGTGCCGCCAACAGGCGCGGTTATTTTCAATATTGTGCCCAAAGCAGCCCGTGCATCCGGCTTTCCGGTACGTTCCTTCGCGATTTTACCGTGAATGTAAGATTTTTCATTTTGGACAAAAGAAAAGCCAAAAAAAGTAAAATTGCGTCTTTTTCATGAACGAGGAGAAGGAGGAAGCGTTTACGAAAAGAACGTCTCGTCCCCTGTGCACAAAAGGCAGTCGGATTCATCACATTTTGGCTATTTTCCCGAAGCGCCTAAAAGTGATATGATTTAATGAAATCCAAAGGAATTCCTGTTAAGGAGACATAGCCATGAGTATCGAGATCAAAATAGAACAAACAACTACACCAAAAGAAAAACCAGCAACCGAAGGGTTAGTATTCGGAACCAAATTTACAGATCATATGTTCATTCTGGACTACGATCACGGACAAGGCTGGCATGACGCACGCATCGTGCCGTACCAGAACATCAGCCTTGACCCAGCAGCGAAAGTATTTCATTACGGTCAAACGATCTTTGAAGGTCTGAAAGCGTATCTGGCACCAGACGGTCGCATCCTGATGTTCCGTCCGAACAAAAACATCGAGCGTCTGAACCTGTCCAACGAGCGCCTGAGCATTCCAGAGATTGACCCGGAACTGGCACTGGAAGCACTGCGCCAATTGATCCTGACTGACAAAGACTGGATTCCGCAGGGCGAAGGTACATCGCTGTATGTACGTCCATTCGTCATTGCGACCGAAGCGACACTGGGCGTAGCCCCATCGCTCAAATACAAATTCATGATCATTCTGTCCCCGGTTGCCGCTTACTATGCAGAAGGCATCAACCCGGTCAAAATCTACGTCGAATCCAAATACGTACGTGCTGTTCCGGGCGGCGTAGGTATGGCGAAAACCGCCGGTAACTACGCAGCAGGTCTGAAAGCACAAGAAGGCGCTACAGAGCTGGGCTATTCTCAAGTGCTGTGGCTGGACGGCGTACACCGCAAATATATCGAAGAAGTCGGCAGCATGAACGTCTTCTTCAAAATCGATGGCACCGTGGTTACACCAGCACTGAACGGCAGTATCCTGAACGGTATCACTCGCGACTCTATCATCCAGCTGCTCAAGCACTGGGACATTCCGGTAGAAGAGCGTCTGTTGTCGATCGACGAGCTGGAAGAAGCACACAAAGCCGGTACACTGGAAGAAGCATTCGGTACAGGTACGGCAGCCGTTATCTCCCCGATGGGCGAGCTGAACTGGCAAGGCGAGAAAATGCTTATCAACGAAGGCAAAACGGGCGAACTGTCCGCCAAGCTGTATGAGACATTGACCGGCATCCAGAAGGGTGTAGAGGAAGATCCATTCGGCTGGGGCATTGAAGTGAAATAAAGCAGTAAGCTGTCACATGAAAAAGTAAGCTGCGAAGGAAACAGTGCAGTAAGCAATTTATTTAGAGTTATGAAGTGATGACATCATATAGGAATGGAAACAACCAAGAGAGCAGCAGATTTCATGAATATCCATGAGATCTGCTGCTCTTTTTTGTGTAGCTATTGTGCGGATATAAAGAAGAGTAGTGTGGAAATGAATAGTATAGACGTTAACGTCGCTCGATTTTGTTCTGAAGGACTAGCGTTTGCAGCTCATTGGCTTTGATTGCTAGCCCCATATGGTATGCGTCACGGTCTTTGATTTTGCCTTCCATCATCAGAATATTCAGTTCCTGTGTCTTCTTGTTCAGATCAAGAATCAGCTGCTCAATATCCTGCACCAGTAGCGCATGACGATCAGGTTGGATCGACCATGAAGATTGGGATGTGGTGTCGTCTGTATTTGAAGCGGTAGGGGAGGAAGAGGTCCGCTGAAGCTTAACCTGATTCTCGGCAAGATCATAATAAGCAGCCGTGCCTTCCTTGATTTTCACAATGCGAGGTTCACGGTCGGCAATGGTTCGTAGCGCACCGACGATGGAGCCTTCGCTATAATTTTCCGGCAATTGTTCGAGGTATTTACGAACCACTGCAAAGCCGGATTTACCTTCTTTTTGTAAATAGCTAAGCACGTGATTACGTATACCTTCAGCATTGGAATTTTTCTGATTCATAACAGAACCCCCAGGAAGAAGTAAGATGATGCAAAACATTCGTTATTGATACTTTAACACAGTATTAATACTGTATCAACATAGTATTAATACTTAATATGAAGTGTATTAATACTAATATGAAGTGTCAAGTTAATATTATCAAAAGATTTTCGCTATAAAAAATGCAATGATACCTTGCTATTAAAGGGTTTTTTACATGTATCGCTGTATGAGTATTTGTGTAGAGTATTATAGTATTAGTTTTGATATTCTAGAAAATGTATAGTTTTAATACTTTTAGTATCAAATATAAACTAAGCAAAAACATATGATACTCTGATTAGAAATGAATAGCAGTCGATCCTGCCAAGCATAATGTATGTCTTATACATCCAGACGTATATACCAGAGCAAAATAGATTAATGATACTAGCTCCATTTCCTTTGAAAAAATGGGTTGAAAACGGTCGACTTTTTTTAGCTGTATGCTTGTATGATTCGAGCTATAGCTGAACAGATATAAATAATAATTAATTATGGAATATTTACAAATAAATGTATTATAATTCGCGGCTATCGCTATATAATGAATTGAACTTCATACTACAAAGGAGGGATTATTCATGAATTGGCGTGTCGTGTGTATGGCTTTGTGTATTGTTTGTCTGCTAGTGTCGGATGTACCTGTTAGAACGGTGCATGCAGAGCAGGGAGATTACGAAAGAATCAATGTACCAAGCAACAGTCTGATCAGTGCACATAACACGTTGTCAGGCAGTACGCCCCAGATGGCTGTAGACGGTACTCTGAATACAGCATGGAATGCAGGACGTAACAGCGGTGTGATTAGCTTTGTCTTTAATCAGAATATCAAGATGAATGGTATCGAGATTGCAACGACTGCTTCTTCGACTAGCACATTCAGCTATCTGATCTACGGACTGAATGGTAACCATTGGGAAGAAATTGGACGTGCTTCGCGGACGGTAGAATATCGCGCAGACGGCAAAGCTACTATTTTAGAGCGAATCCCTGTTCTGCAAGGAACATACGGCGGGGTATTGATCTCCATGGATTCTAGCACCAAAGCATTTGTGTCGATCAACGAACTTGATCTCACCCAAGGAACAGAGCCTACATTTGACAATGCTACGATCTCTCAATTGAGCGGCGGAGCATTTTTGACGTGGCAATATGATGGCTTTGCCAACCAGACCGTTATCTATTACGGTACGAAGTCTGGCGTGTATACAGACAAAGTCATTGCGCCATGGCGCGGCTATCTGGGAACGCGCGTATACAATCTGGTGAACAATCAGAAGTACTATTTCAAAATAGCCGCTAACATACAAGGCAAGATCTATTACTCCAAAGAACTCTCGGTTGTACCCAAATCGAGTACAATTCCCAAAACATTGCCGGCAGGAACACGGGGAGGTGTCTGGCCGTATTACAGTGATCTGAATCTGACGCCGAATGATGCATTTGATGGAGACATTTATACGTCATGGTACTATACCAATCCCAATTATCCGCCGAATGACGATGGTTCGCTCTCTGTTTATTTCTACAGCAATCCCACCTATATAGACAGCATTCAAATCGTGACTCAGTATTCCCCTGTCGCGTTGGATCGATCTGGTGTACGGGAAGATGAATATACAATTACGTCCGGTTGGGATTGGAACACAGGAGATATTCAGATCGGTCAACTGAAGACAACGGTTCGTGATCCGGGCGGCGATGGCATCGTTTATCTGAAGACGATACCGGTTAAACCGGGTTATTATCAAAAATTCAAGATTCATGTGAAGACAACGGGCAGATATGTGAGTGTGAATGAAGTGATTATTCACGGAAAAGATCCCAATGCTTCTGTGACTGGCGATGTATATGGAAAGGAAGCCAGCGACGCAACGCAAGATGTGTATGCTGCGAAACAATAAGGGATGGTTGTGACAGAGGCTTGATGTAGAGTGATATATGATATAGGTAGCAGATATCTGCTGATGCATTGAGAAGTATAGTTACGGTAAGTCTTATTTTCAAAAAACACAGGTCTGAACCTATCATCTATATAGTGGGTCCAGACCTGTGTTTCCTTTTCTATTTCTAATTAGGCGTGCAGTGTCAGGTGTCTTCATGAAAATTATGTACTATCTGTATAAACATTTGGTGTAAATATCATGGATCAATTGCGAGCGATCCTGCATCTGTGCTATAAATGATGTAGTCTCCCGTCAGGGCGGCTATTGATGTTCGTACTTGGGTGATGGCGTATGCCATAACGGTTGAATAAAGCGCACTGCGCCAGACATGGCAGCGGTGATATTATAATGAGAAAAAGGAGCTGTCATCTACATATGTCTACTGAGATGAACACGCACGAAATTATCAATCTGATCAAAACAAGCAAAAAGAAAACCCCAGTTAAAGTATACCTGAAAGGTCAACTGGACGGCATTTCCTTCCCAGAAGGCGTACAAACCTTTATCACAGGCAACACTGGCGTCATCTTCGGTGATTGGGCGGACATTCAAGGCGTGCTGTCCGAGAATAGCGCACAGATCGAAGATCATGTGATCGAGAGCGATCGTCGCAACTCGGCGATTCCACTGCTGGATATGAAAAACATCAATGCTCGCATTGAGCCAGGCGCATTTATCCGCGAAATGGTATCGATTGGTGACAATGCGGTCATCATGATGGGCGCGGTTATCAACATCGGCGTTGTGATTGGTGAAGGCACGATGATCGATATGGGCGCTGTACTCGGCGGTCGCGTACAAGTCGGCAAAATGTGTCACATCGGCGCAGGTACTGTACTGGCAGGCGTAATCGAGCCACCAAGTGCACAACCGGTTGTCGTGGAAGATGATGTGCTGATCGGTGCTAACGTTGTTGTACTGGAAGGCGTACGTATCGGTGAAGGTGCAGTCGTTGCTGCGGGTGCAGTTGTAACGCAAGACGTACCAGCATTTTCCGTCGTTGCAGGTACACCGGCACGCGTGATTAAACAAGTGGACGACAAAACCAAGTCTAAAACCGAAATTCTGCAAGATCTGCGTACCCTGTAATTCATTGCTAATTTCATCATTGAGGTGATCGAGCGTTTTAGCTGCTGCATAAACGATACATCATCTCCATATACACGAAGGCTGTCATAGGAATCTGTGGCAGCCTTCTTATCTTATGTAAACGGAGTGAAGCTCATGACCAACAACACACTGATCGACATTCGCCGTGATCTGCACCGGATTCCAGAGGCAGGATTTCAGGAGTTCAAAACCCAGCGCTATCTGCTGGACTATATCGCTTCATTGCCACAGGAGCATCTTGAAGTGCGTACGTGGAAAACAGGCATTCTCGTCTATGTGCATGGCACCGCGCCAACCCGGCGTTTCGGGTATCGCGCCGATATGGATGGACTGCCGATTGTAGAAGACACCGGTTATGATTTTAAAAGTGAACATCCCGGCTACATGCACGCGTGCGGGCATGATCTGCATATGACGATTGGACTTGGTGTGCTGACCCAGTTTGTGCAGCAGCGGATGAAGGATGATCTGGTCATGCTGTTCCAACCAGCCGAAGAAGGACCGGGCGGTGCACAGCCCATGCTGGCAAGTGATGAACTGGCGGACTGGATGCCGGAGCAAATGGTCGGTTTGCATGTAGCGCCGGAATATCCGGTCGGCACGATTGCGACCCGGCAAGGAATCTTGTTCGCCAATACGTCCGAGCTGTTTATCGATCTGATCGGTACCGGTGGTCATGCAGCATATCCGCACCGTGCCAACGATATGGTGGTCGCAGGCTGCCAGCTGGTCGGTCAATTGCAAAGTGTGATTGCTCGCAATGTGAATCCGCTTGATTCGGCGGTGATTACGATCGGCAAGATCGAGGGCGGTACGAAGCAAAATATCATTGCCGAACGCGCACGTCTGGAAGGCACGATTCGTACACTGTCTGCCGAGACGATGACTCTAGTAAAATCTCGCATTCAAGCGCTAGTGCGGGGGATTGAAGCAGGCTTTGAATGTCGCGCTGAGATCGATTGGGGCGCCAATTATATGCAGGTATATAATGAAGAACAATTGACCGCTGAGTTTATGCAATGGCTATCTGCGCGCAGCGATGTGCAGCTGGTGGAATGCACGGAAGCAATGACTGGCGAGGACTTTGGCTATTTTCTAAAAGACATTCCCGGCTTCATGTTCTGGCTCGGTGTAGATACGCCGTATGGACTGCATCATGCGAAGCTGGAGCCGAGCGAGGATGCGATTGAGATTGCAGTGCGCACGGTGACCGATTATCTACGCTGGAAATCGGATGCGGATACAGCTGTTCATCCAAACTGAACATAGCACTGGAAATATAGGTGATACGGGGGCAGGCGAGGATGGCAAGAACGAAGGCATTTGATACAAAAGCAGTGCTGCATCGGGCAATGAAAGCTTTTGGCATTCTTGGCTACGAGGGAGCCACATTGCCAGACTTACTCAAAGAACTGGGCATTGCACGCCAAAGTTTGTATGATACGTACGGAACGAAGCGCGATTTGTTTATCGCGGCTGTTCAGATGTATATGGATAGCAAGGCAGAAGTGATGGAACATCTGCTGGAAGAAACGGGAGAGGTGCTACCGTTACTGGAGCAATGTTTCACAGAAATAGTCGATACATTGCTGCATGCTGAGTTGTCGTACGAGTGCTTCATTATCGCTATTGCTGCCGAAGAGGCAGCGCGCGACGAGGAGCTGAGACAGTACGTGCAGCACAATCAGCAGCGAATTGAATATGTATTTCGTTCTTTACTGGAGCGTGCAGTCAAGCAGCAGGAGCTTGTAGCGAATGCAGATACTCAATCGCTCGCACAATTTCTGGCACATGAGCGTCTCGCACTGGTATTCGCAGCGCGAGCCGGTACGGACGAAGCTCGATTGCGTACCGTTGTCAAACTATCGCTGTCATTGGTAAGCAGCAGTAAACGAACAGACTTCAAATAGATGGAAAAGGCAGGTAAGCCATAACGGCTTGCCTGCCTTTTTTATACAGCTGCATAGTATCATTACCAAATGGACGTGTCGGCTGAGGTGCCAGCGATCGTCTGTTGTTGCACATATTTGTGCATTACATGCTGAAGAGAACGTGCAGGCTGACCGGTAACTAGCTGTACTGTATCTGTTACCTGATCTTCCGTACCATGTAGCCGAATAGAGGTGTCCATACCAGCAAGAGCGGCAGCATAGTCAGCATTCATACCAGCGGCGATCATATGCTGCTTCAATTTTTGTTCATCAATGGATTGATGCACGATCGTGCGTCCCCATGCGGCACCGATGATTGCGGCAGCTTCTGCATAATTCAACGATTGAGGTCCGGTAAGGATATAGCCGCGATTATCTGGAACTTTGTCGGTCAGCAGGCGCGTCGCTACAGCGGCAATATCGTCGGCATCGACAAAGCCTACTTTGCCATCTCCAGCCGCAGTGATAATGCTATTCTGAGTACGAATAGTTTCCGCATGAGCCACTTCAGTAAAATTCTGCATAAAATACGAAGGTTGCAGAACCGCCCATTCAGGCGCATGCTGATGTAGAAAGTAATGAACTTTGCCCATCAACGGTCCATTTTCCGCAATCGAAGCGCTAGATAGCAGTACAAAACGGCGAACTCCCGCTGCGATCGCTTGCTCAATAAATGGATTCATCACCTTCTCAGGCTGCATATCCATTGTAGGCGCGACAAGATAAACGGCTTGCACACCTTCTAATACAGCCGCATAACTACTCGCATCGTACCAGTCAAAATACATATCCTGCTGATTATTGGTCATATGCTGGCGGGGATGACGAACAGCACGTCGTACATCATTATGGCGGGCTTGCAATTGGGCGGCAATACGAAGGGAGGTTTTGCCGTTGCCCGCAGTCAATAGAATAGGGGAATGCATTGTTCTCATCCTTTCAGTAAGTGTATTTATTTGTTACGTTATCTGCAAAATGGCTGGGGTATGGATGCATGCATTCTAACATTTAAGAAGAAACGTCAATCGCCAGTGGGTTCCAGTAATCTTCATACCGGAGGATACGTCCATCCTTGACCTCAACAACCGAGATATAATGCTGATCGTACACATGTCCACTTTGCAGCAATTGTCCACGTCCGTGAAATTGTGCAATGAAGATATGGGGATTGAGGGTCTGATGAATCAGCGGCTGCGACATATGCTGCATAGAGATGATCGTGTCAAAATAAAGCATATGCTGAGCAAGTGCCTGTTTTCCTTCTAGTCTAGGATTGTCCAAGGTATGTGCATACGGAAACTCAAAAATCACGTCTTCATCAAACAAATCCAGCCATGCCTGACGTTGTTGCTCCAATAAAAGAGAACAAAAGCGATTCATGAGTTGAGCAGCCTGTTCCGCTCGTTCATGCAAAATGGTTATAGAGGAAGAGGCAGGGGAAAACGAATTGGAATTCATCGAACAAACCTCACTTTCAAAAATAGTGAGAACGGACGCATAGTGAGCACAGTTTCTCAACACCAACATGTCGTTCTAGCTTCTATTTTGCTGAAATATAAAAGTATAATGCAGGCTCTGCAGAGCTTATGTATATCAATATAAATATTCCGGACTAAATAGTCAATAATAAATAGACTATTTAGTCCGGAATATTTTGTATGTATATTCTAAAATAATATTCAATATTCATAAGCTCCACTGCATGTTCATGTAACAACTGCTTTTTTGCGTTAATCAAGTAGTGAAATGAATAGTCAAAGGATGTCAAAAAAGCTTTGACTTGCTTGAAGGCGGGGCTTAAAATACTCATTTGGCGGGTAAGGATGGACATACGTGCATTTGAGCCTGTTTTGGATAAGTTTTAACGAAAATGCTACATTTTGCGACGAAATAGCAAGTCTACAAGCAGAATTGTGTGGATATCAGCGATTATACATGAAGTGCATAAAAGTTGAATGGACTATAGGGTGGCTTGGACGATAAAGCCGTTTTCCATGATGATCTCCATACAGCTTCATATAACGATAACGAACACAAGTCATACTTCCACAACGGAAAGTCAGTATAGAAGGAGCTTTGCCCATGAAAAAACGTGTTTACGATATGATCCTGATTACCGTTGGTGCTTTTTTGTTTGCGCTGGCAGTCAATCTGTTCATTATTCCCAACAATCTCGGTGAGGGCGGGGTTACCGGGGTTACGATTATTTTGTACTATCTGTTTCAATGGTCGCCCGGTTTGGTCAACCTTGTCATTAACTCATTTTTGATCCTGATCGGCTACAAGTTTCTCGACAAAACGAGCATTATTTATACCATTATTGCCGTCGCGCTCAACTCGCTGTTCCTGCATCTGACCGAGGGCTGGAGAATTGATTCCAACGAGATTGTCGTCAATGCTGTATTCGCGGGAATTCTGGTTGGTGTTGGGTTGGGGTTGATTATCCGTGCAGGCGGAACGACAGCCGGTACAGCGATTTTGGCACGGATTACGCATAAATATTTGGATTGGAATATCAGCTACGGATTACTGTTTTTCGACCTGATCGTTGCCTTCTCGTCACTGTTCATCATCGGCGCCGAGCGTTTGATGCTGACGATTATCGCGCTCTATATCGGTACGAAGGTGATGGATTTTATCATCGAAGGTCTGAATCCGAAAAAGGCAGTTACGATCATCTCGTCTCATCAGGATGCCATTGCTGAGAAGGTCATTACCGTCATGGATCGCGGCGTGACCGTATTGTCCGGTCACGGCTACTACACCAAAACACCCAAAGAAGTACTGTACATCGTCATCAGCAAACAAGAAGTATCGGTATTGAAAAAGATCGTACGCAACGAGGACCCGAACGCTTTTATTACCATCCACGATGTACGCGACGTATTCGGCGAAGGATTTTTGGAATTGTCCAAGTAAGTGGGATCGCGCATTTGATATAACATTTCCATATACCAAAGAGGTACAACCTGTATGCAGGCTGTACCTCTTTTTACATTCATAATCAAACAAAATACAAAGTGCTAACATAAAGCAACAATCTATCCGTTAATATATGTAGCTTGCATATACATAAAAAAGGGGAATACACATGAGAATATTATTGGGATGGATAGGCATTTGGTTTCTGACCAGTAGCTTGCTATTAGGTGATAGTTCAATTGTTTCTGCTGCTAGTATCGAAAAAGAATTTAATCCAGTCCTGACTGCTATTCAGCCAGTTACTTTGAATTTGATTCATGGTGAAACACAAGTACACATAAAAACAACTACTTTTTTACAAGATGGAATTACCATGATACCTGTTGCTGATTTGTTTACAAATACCGGCTTTCGTAAGGGACCGAAATCAAGCAACTGGATGGACAACTACACAGCAGACCGCATAGTCAAAGTCGAATCTACCATTTTTAATAGAGTGAGATTTGAGGATTACAGTAGTATCATGTATGTAGAGTTTTCTGAAGGTTTTAATGGAGACGTCAATGAAGAATATGTGTTTATGCCGACCACTACGATGCTTCGGGAAGGACGACTATATATACCGTTAAAATTTGTCGCCACTCTTTTAAACTATGATGTAAGTTATAAAGCGAATGAGCACACTGTTACTTTACATTATTGGGGAGATCAAACAGCCGAAGACACAACACAATTGAAAGAACTTGTGAATCGTTACACTGCTCATATGGCTGATGGGTCTAGTTCTGATCTGAGTCTATACACTCCAGAATTTTTGGAGCATGATGATTATATGATTGAAGATGCTTTTTCAGATGGACGCAGTCCAGAAGCCCATTTGGAATTGAAAGATTGGACAATTCGGTATCTTGTTTTTATGTCTCATAATGAAGCAGCTATTAAGATTCCCTATTTGGAAGAAGGAAACGTATCCAGAGTAGCAGGTGCAACATGGTTATATTTGATACGCAAAGATGGTCAATGGAAAGTGGACGTTGCTACACATTGGAGTAATTCCCAGTACAAAGACGGTCTACAACAACAGATTGATAATCTGAATGTGCAGCATCCAGATATAGTTACATCTATCAAAAAAGCAGTGTATTCAGCTTTTCAAACAGCGAATGCAAACAAACGAACCGTCGAAGGAACGAAAGTAGGATATAAAACATACCCCAAAGATATGACTGTGCTGTATGCAGATGAACACATTTCTTATCTGTATGTTAACTATAATTGGTCATTTAAACGTACAGAAGCAAATTATGAGAAATACGATATTCATTTTGATACTGATTTTATTACAATGACCAAAGACTCAACTGGTAATTGGAAAGTTGAAAGAAGGAATATTATACCTTTAGGCTACAATACGCCTGTGACAGATATACGAGGGAATTATCAAGGAAGAGAAGATACTTTTATGGCGTTTGACGATTATTATTTAAATAAGAAGGATGAGAAATCTTCGATATCCTTTTTCTAAGTCTAATGAAAAGCGGATCCCTAACTTTGAAGGGATCCGCTTTTATTATTTACTCATGCAGTTTAAAATGATCGATCTCCTTCTGCAAATCCTCAGCCAGCTTCGCCAGTGATTGTGCAGACGCGCTGATCTCTTCCATGGAAGCCAATTGCTCCTCCGCCGAAGCAGCGATGTCATGCATATTCCCGGCATTTTGCGCAGAAATCTCACTCACTTCGCCTACCGAACGGGCAACCTCACCTGCGTTGCTATTCACTTCACGCACGAGCGTATTCATATCTTCCAGACTCGTTGCAATCTGATGCGCATTGGCTTTCAACTGCTGGAACTGATCTGCCGACTGCTGCACGCCCTGCAATCCATCCTCGACCGAATGATGAATCTGCTCAAAGGTTGCCAGCGAGTCGTTGATCTCTCCGATAATATCCTGCAACAGCTTCTCGATATGACCGGAAGATTCGTGCGATTGCTCTGCCAACTTTTTCACCTCACCAGCAACGACGCTGAAGCCTTTACCAGCTTCGCCTGCGCGCGCCGCCTCAATCGCCGCATTCAAGGACAACAGATTGGTTTGCTGCGCAATGTTATTGATCGTTTTCAGAATATCGCCAATTTGCGTGGATTTGTGCGACAGTCCGTTGATGACACGATACGCATCGTTGACCGACTGGTCGATCTGCTGCATCTGCCCAACCGTTGTGCGCACAAGGCGATCGCCCGTATCCGCCATTTCGTTGGACGTACCCGACAATTGCAGCAGTGATTGCGAATGTTGTTGTACTTCATCCAGCCAACCGGACACCTGATTCAGTTGTCCAGCACTTTGCCCGATATGAGCGTTCTGGCGATCGCTACCATTGGAAAATTGTTCAATTGCACTCGTAATTTGCTCGGTTGCCTTACTCGTTTGCTCTGAACTGGCAGTCAATTGCTCGGAAGAGGAGACGACATCGCTGACCGTATCCTGAAGCGAGCCGACCAGCGTACCGAGCGATTGATTCATTTCATTAAAAGCAGTGGATAGATGTCCCAGCTCATCCTTGCTTTTATCCTGTACAGATTTTGTTAGATCGCCTTGACTGATCGCATGCGCAACCGTGACAATACGATTCATCCGGCGGCTAATAGAACGTGTAATCAGCCAGACTACGATACCGCCAATAACTAGAGCAATTATTAAGACGATGACTGTCTGGATTAGCAGTGGGCGGACTTTGGAATCAATCTCGGATTGATAGAAGTTACCGACTAATTTCCAGCCAGTCAAAGCGCTTGTTGTATAACTAAGCTGCTCAGCTTGTCCATTGTTGGTGTAACTGAATGTATCCGTTGGCTTATTATCTGCGATAATTTGTTTGGATAAATCATCGGTTTCGCCAGCTTTGATTGTCGGATGTGAGATATACGTACCGTCCGAAGCGACGATAAAGGCATATCCATTTTCGCCAATTTTGATATTGGACGCAATCTCGATAAGCGAAGCCAGATTAATATCCAGACCGACTACACCGCTGCCATCGTCAGTACGTTTGGCAACTGTCACTGTCATCGCCTGCGTAGAGGAGGACAGATAGGGCGGCGTTACGATTGTTTTGCCCGGATTGGCTTCTGCTTCTTGATACCATGGACGCTTGCGTGGATCGTAATCCGCTGCGGTTGGTCGGTCCGATGAAGTGTAGAATGCGCCAGTCGTTGTACCGACATACAATCCTTCCACCTTGGTCATCGTCTGATCATAAATACGCAATTCCTCAATCAAAGCATTTCCGTTTGCATAGCTGGTCTGTGTGATCTCACCAGCAAAATAGTCAACCGCATCGATATTTTGCTGCATATCGTTATCGACGATGGAACTGAGTGTCTGTGTATTCAGAGCAGTACTGGAGATCAGTTCGCTGCTGAGCGAGCGTTGGGCGACATAATACGATGCCAGACTGGATACAGTCAGCGCTGCAATCAGCACCAGACCGAACGACAGCATCAGCTTACGACCCAGAGATTGTTTAGTAAAAAAGGATTTCATGATATCACCCCATCGAGTAGTATCGTTCCGGTTGCGTCCACACCCGATAGCGGTCCAAATAAGCAATCATTGTTTTGCGTTTCTCCGGCAAAGCGCTAAAGTCGATGAATACATTTCTTTGTTTATATATTCATCGAAGGCTTTCCGTATTCGGTACTGACAGCTTCCCCCACGGCTGCACCCGCAAAATGCCATACTTATCCCGTCTCGCTGGTGTTTCCGCAGTCAACCTTCACCTTTTTATTATCGGCAAAACAGCTTAATTCCTGTAGGTTTCCATTCGTATCAATTTCAAGTTAAAGGAAGCGTATACAAAAGAAGGACAGAACGAATAAGCCTGCAACGCAAATTGCACCTTGCCGCCAGCATACCCGACATTCGGATAGTGAACAGCAAAGTGCAGTAAAAAAAGTCATTACAATGAAGTGCATGAGATGAAACAGCAGAATTGTAAATCACAATGCATTTTACATGATCGCTATGTCCATTTACAGTCATAGTCTCACAAAGTGGAAGCAATCGATTGGTCTTACTTTTCAACTACAGTATTTATTTATCAATCTACATATCTAGTTTGCGAATAAACGTTTCCAGCCGATCCAGTGCTTGCTCCAGCACTGGTAACGCATACGCGTATGATAACCGAATATACCCTTCTCCATACACCGAAAACGCATCTCCCGGCACGACTGCTACCTTTTCTTCTTCCAGCAGTCGCATTGCAAATTCCATCGACGATAGATTCAGATGCGCAATAGAGGGGAACAGGTAAAAGGCACCTTCCGGCTTGTCCAGCTCCAATCCCATCTGCACCAGCCGATCATATACATAATCTCGGCGCTGACGATAGGCATCACGCATCGGCAGTGCATCATCTATACCGTTAGTCAACGCTTCAACCGCGGCAAACTGACTGATCGAACTGGCACACGATACATTGTATTGATGTACCTTCAGCATATGCGCCGACAACCAAGCCGGTGCAAAGGTAAAACCAATCCGCCAACCAGTCATCGCATGCGATTTGGACAACCCATTAATGACAATCGTCTTCTCACGCATTCCCGGCAGTAGAGAGATCGAGCGATGCGGTTCATCATAGATCAGCTCACTATAAATCTCATCCGAAATAATGAAAATCTCCCGTTCACGCAGCAAATTGGCAATGCTAGTTAACTCCTGTTCACCCAGCACACGCCCCGTTGGATTGGACGGATACCCCAAGGCGATCGCTTTCGTACGCGGCGACAGATGCGGCTCCAGCAATTCCGCCGTCAATTGAAAACCGGTACTGCGCGTATCCACATAGGTCGGCACACCGCCAGCTAACCGGATGAGTGGCTCATACCCTGGATAGATCGGTCCCGGCAAAATAACCTCATCCCCCGGCGATACAATCGTACGTAACGCTACATCCAACGCCTGACTTGCTCCAACGGTCACGATGACCTCGGTATCCATATCGTAATGCTGCCCATATTTCGTTTTTACAAAATTCGCTGCCGCCCGGCGTAGCGCAGGAATGCCCGCATTGGGTGTATAGACCGTTTTCCCCTGACGCATCGCTTGATCCGCAGCAATAACAATATGCTCCGGTGTCGGAAAATCCGGCTGTCCCAGCGTCAACGCCAACGCATCTGGATAACGCGCCGCAGCAGTAGCAATTTTGCGAATACCGCTAATTTGAATATCGTGAATCGGTGCATGAATTAAATGTTCCATGGAAGATGCTCCTTTATAACGTTATATATAGATATCATGTGGTGAAGACATAACTTTATATGTGATACAGACCGCATCTGATAATGTACATATCATTCTATGATGCAGATCCAGTCTTAGCATACAAATACAATCTTATATAGAAGAAACAGAAGAAACGTTTTATCGCAACTAGGAAACCGCTGCTGCATTGCATAGGAATGTGGGTATATCAGTTCCACTTCTTCCTCATCGTATTCTTCTACTATTGTACCGTTTATTCCCTGTGACTGCTGCCTATCTGTTCACTATGCCCAAATTAGCATATCCACTGTACATCCGTCTTTACATTTCATGATGGTCCTTTTGCACAATGTTTATGAAGCGCATTTGCGGATATTTTACGAAAAGCGTTGAAAAATGGGGTGTTTTCCATGGAATTCAAACGTTATAATAGCAGTTGTACCTTTTGCGGCATGGACAGATGGTTAATGTATCAATAGCAAGTAAACCCGCCGGTCGATGCGACCGCAGCGGTTTGATGATATGCAATACTGAAGTCAGCAGGGGAAACGGTGCACAGTATACAACAATTTATAATCCACAGTAAGTATACGGATGCCAAAAGGAGGCTGTTATGAGCGACAACAATATGATCCGCTTTGACGGAGTAAGCAAGCGTTATGAAGATGGCACACAGGTGCTGGAGCATATCGATTTCGAGATCGAACGCGGTAAATTTTACACCTTGCTTGGACCGTCCGGTTGCGGCAAAACGACCATTTTACGTATGATTGCCGGATTCACCGAACCGAGTGGAGGTTCGATTTATTTGAACGGCAAGGTGATCAACAAAGTTCCTGCCAACAAACGTCAGGTGAATACCGTATTTCAGGATTACGCCTTATTCCCGCATTTGAATGTATTCGAGAATGTGGCTTTTGGTCTGCGTGTCAAAAAGATGAAAAAGGACGTCATCCAGACCAAGGTGAACGAAGCGCTAAAATTCGTCAACTTGGAAGGCTATGGACAACGCGCCATTTCGGAAATGTCTGGCGGTCAACGTCAGCGTGTAGCCATTGCGCGCGCATTAGTCAACGAGCCGGAAGTGCTGCTGCTGGATGAGCCATTATCTGCACTCGACTTGAAGCTGCGGACAGAGATGCAGTACGAGCTGCGCGAAATTCAGCAGCGTCTGGGCATTACGTTTATTTTCGTAACTCATGATCAGGAAGAAGCGCTAGCGATGTCCGATTATATCTTTGTCATGAACAAAGGCAAAATCGAGCAAAGCGGTACGCCGAACGATATTTACGATGAGCCGATCAATCGCTTTGTAGCCGACTTTATCGGTGAGTCCAATATTGTACCCGGTCGCATGATCGAAGACTATGTAGTCGAATTCAACGGCAGACAATTCCGATGTTTTGATGCCGGGCTTCGCCCAGATGAAGCAATTGAAGTTGTGATTCGCCCTGAGGACTTGGAGCTGACTACCGAGGATAAGGGCAAGCTCAAAGTCCGTGTCGATACGCAGCTATTCCGCGGTGTTCACTATGAGATCAGCTGTTATGATGATTCCGGTCATGAATGGCTTGTACATTCTACCCGTAAAGCAGAACCGGGCAGTCAGATCGGGCTGGATTTTGAACCGGAAGCCATACACGTTATGCGCTTTGGCGAGAGCGAAGAAGACTACGACCGCCGTCTGGAAGGTTACGGAGAGGGCGGTGTCCATGCAGGCTAATACGCGCGCGATCTATATGCTGCCTTATTATGTATGGATCGTCCTGTTTGTTGTAGCACCCGTGGTGCTGGTTGGGTATTATTCCTTTTTTGATGTGGACGGTCATTTTACCTTTCAAAATTACCGTACCTTTTTCACACCTGTTTATTTGCAAATGACGCTCAGTTCGTTCTGGTACGCGTTTCTGGTGACCCTATTTTCGCTGCTAATTGCGTATCCGGCAGCATATGTACTCACCCGTACCAAGCATCGTCAGCTATGGATTTTGCTGATCATTTTACCGACATGGATCAATTTGCTGCTAAAAACGTACGCGTTTATCGGTATTTTTGGCACGTATGGTCCGATAAATGCACTGTTGGGCGCTATCGGCTTTGGTCCACAGCAATTGCTGTTTAATGCATTCAGCTTTGTATTCGTATCGGTGTATATTTTCGTGCCATTCATGATTTTGCCGATCTACAATGCGCTGGAAGAAATGAACCCTTCGCTGATCTCGGCAGCACGCGATCTGGGCGCATCCGGGTGGACAACGTTTCAACGCGTGATTTTCCCATTAACGATCTCCGGTGTAAAGTCTGGTTGTATGGCAGTCTTTATTCCGTCGCTATCCTTGTTTATGATCACACGCCTCATTGCTGGCAACAAAGTGATTACGCTCGGTACCGCGATTGAACAGCATTTTCTAGTCACACAGGACTGGGGAATGGGGTCGACCGTTGCGGTTGTACTCATTATTGCGATGGCGCTACTGATGCTGCTGAGCGGCAGCTTCGGACAGGAGGTGCGTCATGGGAAATAAGAATCGCTGGAGCAATCTGTATCTTGTACTCGTATTTGCTGTCCTGTACGCGCCGATTTTGTATCTCATGTATTATTCCTTCAATAGTGCCGGTAATATGCACCAGTTTGAAGGCTTTACATGGGAGTGGTATAGCGAAGTATTTCACGATACTCGTCTCATTATTATTCTGATCAATACGCTGGTCATTGCGCTGCTGTCATCCACCATTGCAACCATCATTGGTATCATCGGTGCACTGGCGATTGACCGCATTCGTCGTCGCCGTTTAAAAGATACCGTATTATCGCTTAACAATGTGTTGATCGTTAGTCCAGACGTAATCATCGGTGCATCGTTTCTGATTTTGTTTACCATTGTTGGTATCAAATTAGGCTTTGCCTCGGTACTGATCTCGCATATCGCTTTCAGCATACCGATTACCGTACTTATGATTTTGCCGCGTTTGCAGGAAATGAGTCCGACTTTAGTGGATGCGGCACGCGATCTGGGTGCCAGCCGCCGTGATGTACTGACCAAAGTCATTTTGCCGTTTATCAAGCCCGGCATCTTTGCTGGCTTTTTCATGGCGTTCACGTATTCACTGGATGACTTTGCCGTCACCTTCTTTGTCACTGGTAATGGATATTCGACCCTTTCCGTTGAGATTTACTCTCGTGCGAGACAGGGGGTTGCGCTATCGATCAATGCGCTGTCTACACTGATCTTCCTGTTCACTACTGCACTGGTAGTCGGATATTACATGATCACCCGCCGTGCACAGGGACGCAGCCGTCGTCACGAAGCAGCTGCCGAAATGGGGGTGCCAAGATAAAATGAAAGCAATTAGTCGTACATTTATTATTATTGTCGCTGCGGCACTGCTGCTCATGTATGTAGCGGGACGCCTGAATGTCAGTCAAGGCTATTCCGGCGGCAATACGTTGACCATTTATAACTGGGGCGATTATATCGATCCCGACCTGTTGACCCAATTTCAAAAAGAAACCGGTATTACTGTCATTTACCAGACGTTCGATTCCAATGAAGCGATGCTGACCAAGATTGAGCAGGGCGGCACAACATTCGATGTAGCCATCCCGTCTGATTATGCCATTTCCAAAATGCGCGAAGAGAAACTGCTTCTTCCATTGGATCACAGCAAACTGCCGAATCTGAAAAATATCGATCCGTCGTTTCTGAATCTGTCATTCGATCCTGGCAACAAATACTCTGCGCCATATTTCTGGGGTACAGTTGGTATCGTCTACAATCCGAAGCTGACCAACCTCAAATTCCACAGTTGGAACGATCTGTGGGACCCATCCCTGCGCAACAATGTGCTGCTAACTGACGGCGCACGCGAAGTGATGGGGATGGCGCTGAACAGCCTTGGCTATTCGCTGAATGATACCAATGAACAGCATCTACAACAGGCGCTGACAAAGTTGAAAAAACTAACGCCAAACGTCAAAGCCATCGTTGGTGATGAGATCAAAATGCTGCTCGCCAACAACGAGGCTGCCGCCGGTCTCGTATTCTCCGGTGATGCTTCCGAGATCATGAGCGAAAATGAAGATCTGGATTACGTCGTGCCACAAGAAGGTACCAACCTCTGGTTCGACAATATGGTCATCCCAAAAACCGCAGCCAACGTCGATGCAGCGCACAAATTCATCAACTTCATGCTCGATCCGAAAGTAGCAGCCCAGAATGCAGAATACGTAGGCTATTCTACGCCAAACGATGCCGCGCTGAAGCTGCTGCCAGAAGATATCTCGGGCGACGAACGTTTCTACCCACCAAATGATCTCACCGATCGTTTGGAAGTGTACGATAATCTAGGCAAGAAAATGCTTGTTCACTATAATGAACTATTCCTACAATTCAAAATGAACAAGTAAACATGAGAGCATGTCAAAATGAACAAGTAAGCGTAAGTAGTATATTTAGGTAGATAGCCCAAATCGTATCGTTAGTTGGAGATGAAACAGTCAACTACTATACACAAACAATTACTATATAAAACCAATCTTTTCTAATGGGTTATGACCACTCACTATAAATAAAAGCTTCAATGCTTGAGGCGCATTCCGATAACCAAACTACGGAATGCGCCTTTCTATTTAAATCAAGTCGATATACTTGACATAAGCACACAGGTCACCCACAATTATTTGATCTACCTGATCTACCTGATCTACCTGATCTACCTGATCTACCTGATCTACCTGATCTA
>NZ_CP176756.1:4737500-5225000 GCF_046603685.1 Paenibacillus sp. WLX1005 | reverse complement strand
TGGAACGGCCCGCCGTAGAAGGTGAAAGCCCTGTAGTTGAAAGTGTGTTCCCTCCGAGACGGATCCCGAGTAGTGCGGGGCACGTGAAACCCCGTATGAATCTGCCAGGACCATCTGGTAAGGCTAAATACTCCCTAGCGACCGATAGTGAAGCAGTACCGTGAGGGAAAGGTGAAAAGGACCCCGGAAGGGGAGTGAAATAGAACCTGAAACCGTGTGCTTACAAGAAGTCAGAGCCCGATCTATGGGTGATGGCGTGCCTTTTGTAGAATGAACCGGCGAGTTACGTTCCCGTGCAAGGTTAAGGTGAGAAGCCGGAGCCGCAGCGAAAGCGAGTCTGAATAGGGCGACTGTAGTACGTGGACGTAGACCCGAAACCGGGTGATCTACCCCTGTCCAGGATGAAGGTACGGTAACACGTACTGGAGGTCCGAACCCACGCACGTTGAAAAGTGCGGGGATGAGGTGGGGGTAGCGGAGAAATTCCAATCGAACCCGGAGATAGCTGGTTCTCCCCGAAATAGCTTTAGGGCTAGCCTCGGAAGATGAGTCGCGGAGGTAGAGCACTGATTGGATGCGGGGCCCGCAAGGGTTACCAAGTTCAGTCAAACTCCGAATGCCGCAGACTTTATTCCGGGAGTCAGACAGTGGGTGCTAAGGTCCATTGTCGAAAGGGAAACAGCCCAGACCATCAGCTAAGGTCCCGAAGTGTGTGTTAAGTGGGAAAGGATGTGGAGTTGCCCAGACAACCAGGATGTTGGCTTAGAAGCAGCCACCATTGAAAGAGTGCGTAATAGCTCACTGGTCGAGTGACTCTGCGCCGAAAATGTAACGGGGCTAAACACACCACCGAAGCTATGGCTTGATACATCTGTATCAGGGGTAGGGGAGCGTTGAATGAGGATTGAAGGTGTACCGCAAGGAGCGCTGGACATCATTTCAAGTGAGAATGCCGGTATGAGTAACGAAAAGATCAGTGAGAATCTGATCCGCCGAAAACCTAAGGGTTCCTGAGGAAGGCTCGTCCTCTCAGGGTAAGTCGGGACCTAAGGCGAGGCCGAAAGGCGTAGTCGACGGACAACAGGTTGAAATTCCTGTACCACCGAAAGCCGCTATGAGCAACGGGGTGACGCAGGAGGGTAGTGACGCAGGCTGATGGATGCCTGTCTAAGCAGTGAGACTGGTGTGTAGGTAAATCCGCACACTCTAAGGTCAAGCTGTGATGGGGAGCGAAACTTACAGTAGCGAAGGTCATGATCTCACACTGCCAAGAAAAGCCTCTAGCCAGGAAGCAGGTGCCCGTACCGCAAACCGACACAGGTAGGTGAGAAGAGAATTCTAAGGCGCGCGGAAGAACTCTCGTTAAGGAACTCGGCAAAATGACCCCGTAACTTCGGGAGAAGGGGTGCCCCGGTAGTGTGAATAGCACGAGGGGGCCGCAGTGAAAAGGCCCAAGCGACTGTTTAGCAAAAACACAGGTCTGTGCGAAGCCGCAAGGCGAAGTATACGGGCTGACGCCTGCCCGGTGCTGGAAGGTTAAGGGGAGTGGTTAGTCTTCGGGCGAAGCTATGAACCGAAGCCCCAGTAAACGGCGGCCGTAACTATAACGGTCCTAAGGTAGCGAAATTCCTTGTCAGGTAAATTCTGACCCGCACGAATGGCGTAACGATTTGGGCGCTGTCTCAACGAGAGATCCGGTGAAATTTTAATACCTGTGAAGATGCAGGTTACCCGCGACAAGACGGAAAGACCCCATGGAGCTTTACTGCAGCTTGATATTGAACTGGGGTGCGATTTGTACAGGATAGGTGGGAGCCTTGGAAGAGGGAGCGCAAGCTTCCTTGGAGGCGCCGTTGGGATACCACCCTGATCGCATCTGAGTTCTAACCTAGTACCGTGATCCGGTACGGGGACCGTGTCAGGTGGGCAGTTTGACTGGGGCGGTCGCCTCCTAAAATGTAACGGAGGCGCCCTAAGGTTCCCTCAGAATGGTTGGAAATCATTCGAAGAGTGCAAAGGCAAAAGGGAGCTTGACTGCGAGACCTACAAGTCGAGCAGGGACGAAAGTCGGGCTTAGTGATCCGGTGGTACCGCATGGAAGGGCCATCGCTCAACGGATAAAAGCTACCCTGGGGATAACAGGCTTATCTCCCCCAAGAGTCCACATCGACGGGGAGGTTTGGCACCTCGATGTCGGCTCATCGCATCCTGGGGCTGAAGTAGGTCCCAAGGGTTGGGCTGTTCGCCCATTAAAGCGGTACGCGAGCTGGGTTCAGAACGTCGTGAGACAGTTCGGTCCCTATCTGTCGTGGGCGTAGGAAATTTGAGAGGAGCTGTCCTTAGTACGAGAGGACCGGGATGGACGCACCGCTGGTGTACCAGTTGTTCCGCCAGGAGCATCGCTGGGTAGCTACGTGCGGACGGGATAAGCGCTGAAAGCATCTAAGCGTGAAGCCCCCCTCAAGATGAGATTTCCCAAGTTTAGTAAGACCCCTTGAAGACGACGAGGTTGATAGGTTGGGGGTGGAAGTGCAGCAATGCATGGAGCTGACCAATACTAATCGGTCGAGGGCTTATCCAAGATTCTAGACACGCGATGGATCGTTTCGGATTCAGTTTTCAGGTGATCAACACATCTGCACGTTTGGTGATGATGGCGGAGGGGTTCCACACGTACCCATCCCGAACACGACCGTTAAGCCCTCCAGCGCCGATGGTACTTGGACCGCAGGGTCCTGGGAGAGTAGGACGTTGCCAAGCGTATTCCCCTTAGGGGATTTTTTTTCGCCCGTAATAGGGATTAGGCATTACATTTTGATAGTATGGCCCGTTGGTCAAGGGGTTAAGACACCTCCCTTTCACGGAGGTAACAGGGGTTCGAATCCCCTACGGGTCATGAGATGGAGACTTAGCTCAGCTGGGAGAGCATCTGCCTTACAAGCAGAGGGTCGGGGGTTCGATCCCCTCAGTCTCCACCATCTAGATTTTCTTATCAATGACGCGGGGTGGAGCAGTCCGGTAGCTCGTCGGGCTCATAACCCGAAGGTCACAGGTTCAAATCCTGTCCCCGCAATGATGGAACCGTGGTGTAGGGGTTAACATGCCTGCCTGTCACGCAGGAGATCGCGGGTTCAAATCCCGTCGGTTCCGCCATTTTTACTTTTGGTTTTCGGACGAAAAGAGGAAATGGACTGAGAAGTACAAGCAAGACGCGGACGTGGCTCAGCGGTAGAGCATCGCCTTGCCAAGGCGAGGGTCGCGGGTTCGATTCCCGTCGTCCGCTCCATTTGCGCCCTTAGCTCAGCTGGATAGAGCGTTTGACTACGAATCAAAAGGTCAGGAGTTCGAATCTCTTAGGGCGCGCCATTTTATTTTAACGGGATGTAGCTCAGCTTGGTAGAGCACCTGGTTTGGGACCAGGGGGTCGCATGTTCAAATCGTGTCATCCCGATTGTATAGAGGAATGCGGAATAAAAAGCACTTTTATGAGAAGAATTGTTGATTGTGTACACAGTCTCTTTTCTCATAAAAGTGCTTTTTTATTTGGGGTTGTTTTGTTTCGACCTTTTTTGTTGTACGTTGTTGTTCGATTTTCATTTGTTTAATGGGACGCAGTTATTATTTAATGTTTGGCGTTGCGAGTTAATTTGTTTAGGTTAGGATGGGCTATTTGTATTGAAATTAGATATTTTGAAGATAAACTTATTCGGGATAGAGGGATAGAGGGATAGAGGGATAGAGGGATAGAGGGATAGAGGGATAGAGGGATAGAGAGTTGTGGGAGATGAAGCTGTAGAAATTCATGGTTTTAGGTGCTTTCGTTTAGAGTATCGTTGCTTACAAAGTTTACAAACACCTTAAAAACACGAACCTTATTACTTGAATTTCTGTATTGTTCTTAGTAAGCGTTTACATGATAATGTGGATATTCGGCTAAACGATTATACATGGTTTAATCAAACAGATATTCATCAAAGGGGATGAACACAGATGGTGGTAAAGACAGGCAGACTTTTATCATTGGTAATGGCAGGAGCATTGACGTTGGGATTGGCGGCTTGTGGGAATAGCGATTCTGGTAGTCAAGGTGCCAGCAGTACAGGAACGGGGACGAGCGGCGAGAAAGTGACGATTACGTTCCAAAATATTTATCCAGATCCAACGACACCGACGTACAAAATGATTCGTCAGATTGTGGATCAATATCAGAAGGATCATCCGAATATTGAGATTGCACTGGATACACTCAATACGGATCAGCAGAAGTTGAAATTGAAAACACAGGCAGCTTCGCGCGAGATTCCTGATATCACCATCGTGAATCCGGCTGCACAGATGAAGCCTTATGTAGATGCTGGTTTGCTGGCACCGTTGGACGATATTCTCGATCAGGATGGCCTTCGTGATACATATCAAAAGGGCCTGCTCGATTATTACAGCAAGGACAACAAAGTATACGCGTTGCCGGATGGGAATAATATCGAGGTAGGTTATTACAACAAGGCGCTGTTTGAAAAAGCGGGTATTGCTGCACCACCGACTACATTTGACGAGTTGCTACAAGATGTAGGCAAGCTGAAAGCGGCAGGGATTACACCGATTGCGATCGGGGAGAAAGATTCTTGGACAGGTTCATTTTTGTTCATGAACATCTTGCTGCGTACGAACGGTGGGCCGGGCTTCTTGCAGGATGTTGCAGATGGCAAGAAGACGTTTAACGATCCTGCGTTTACTGAAGCGGTAGAGGCGTTTGAGAAGCTGGTACAGGCGGGAGCATTCCCGGATGGTGCAACTTCGATTGATGCGACAGCAGGCGGTAATATGTTCCGTACAGGGCAGGCGGCAATGTTCTTTATCGGTACGTGGGAGACGGGGGCGAATGATTCGTCTACAGTCGGCAAAGATGTGGGAGTGTTCAAGTTCCCGACGGTTAATGGCAAAGGCGATCCAGATCAATACATGCTAGCGCCGGGTAGTGCATTTGCAGTGTCTGCGAATAGTGAGCATTTAACGGAAACGAAGGATTTCTTGAAGTATTTTGCGACTCAGTATCCGAAGGTGTCGTTTGATTTGAAAAATGCGGTAGGTATTGGTCAGAAAGTGGACGGCGACTTCAAAGCAGCGGGTTACTCTCCACTGGCGATTGAAGTGCTGGATCTGTTCAAAAATATCAAAGGCGGCGATTTGTCGTTTGATAATACGATGAATCCGGCTGTATCGCAGGTGCATTTGAGCAGTATTCAAAACCTGTTTGTACAGCAGGTCGATCCGAAGCAAGTGGCTGAGGAGCATCAGGCAGCATTTGAAGCAAACCCGAATTGATGAGGTAAGAGTTGGACGATACTGGAATCGAATCTGAACTAGTGAAGTGAAAATTGGGTAGCACTTGAATTCAATCTGAATTGAGGAAATGAGTGCTGTAGAGTCACTTGCAATACTTATTTTGGATTTGAGTTAGAAGTAATCAGCCAAATGATTTACAAAGATGAACGGTGAGGTTGGTAGTTCATACTTTATCGACTTCGATTGCGATCCGTTGAGTGAAAATGCGATAGCGATCCGTTGAGTGAAAATGAATAGGCGCAAGTGGAAAAAATGACAGGGGCGCCGGTTGCGTCCCTGTTATTTTTAAGAAGTACTGATGATGCTTAACAAGGATATAGAAAAAGGAGGGGGAGCAACCATGAATGTACTCAAGGTGCCAGCGCGGACGATTGCGGTGTTTGTGTTGCCTTGTTTGTTGTTATATATCGGGACGGTGTTTGTGCCGATTCTGGTTTCTTTTTATACGGCGACGTTGGATTGGAATGGGATTGGGGACGCGAAATTTGTAGGACTGGCGAACTTCCATACGCTGTTGTTTGCAGACAATAACTTTTGGCCGTCGGTGAAGCGGACGGTGATGTATGCGGTGTTCTCGATGATTGAGATTCCGTTTTGTCTGTTATTTGCGATTTTGTTGAATCGGTATGTGCGTAAGGGAAATCGGCTGGTGACGATTTATTTTGTACCTGTCATTCTGTCGAACGTTATTCTCGGTCAGCTGTGGAAAACGATCTACAATCCGACTTCGATGGGCGGGATGTTGAACGGGATTCTGGTACAGTTGGGATTGGAGAATTGGACGCACAGCTGGTTAACAGAGCCAGCGTATGCGATGTACGCTCTGTATTTTGTATCGTTGTGGCAGTATTTTGGATATCATCTGTTGATTCAGTTTACTGGGGTACAGAATATTCCCGATGAGATTTATGAAGCAGCGAAAATTGATGGTGCGGAAGGATTTAAGGCGGATCGGTATATTACATTTCCGATGATTGTGCCTATTTTTAAAATCTCAATTGTACTGGCATTTATCGGCTCGCTGCAAGCGTTTGAACTGGTAATGGTTATGACGGGCGGGGGCCCTGCACACGCGACGGATACGATTGCGACGCATATGTACAATATGTCGTTCTTATCCCAGAAATATGGGTACGGCAGTGCGGTGGCGACGTTCTTGGTCGTATTCTGTCTGATCATTACGGTAGTGATTAATTTTATCTTTAACCGGATTGAACGTAAAGTGACCTGAGGAGAGGAGCATATACGATGGTAAAAGTGAAAAAAGGGTTTGTCTATCTGCTCTTCGCCGTTCTGGTCGTTACGCAGATCTATCCGTTGTTCTGGCTGCTCATGTACTCGCTGAAAACGAATGAAGAGATTTTGAGTGGCAGTTTCTTTTCGTTTCCGAAGATTCCGCAATGGCATAATTATGCGGAAGCCTATACGTCGGGCAGTTATCTCAAGTATCTGGGCAACAGTGTGCTGGTGACGGGTGTGACGCTAGTTGCGGTGATTTTGCTTAGTGCGATGACGGCGTATGCGATCTCGCGGTTTAAGTGGAAGTACGGACCGTATGTGATGCTGCTATTTTTGCTAGGAATGATGATTCCGATGCAGGCGACGCTGCTGCCGCTAATGATTATTTTCAAAAACCTGCATCTGCTGGATACACGCTGGGCGATTATTATTCCGTATACGGCATTTGCGCTTCCGATCGCGGTGTTTATTCTGAGCGGATTTATGCGAGCAATTCCGACGGATATTGAGGAATCGGCGTTTATCGATGGGGCGAGTGTATATCGGATTTTTCGCAGTATTATTTTGCCGATTTCGATGCCGCCGGTAATGACGGTGTGTATTCTGACTTTTATTAATATTTGGAACGAGTATATTGTGGCGGCGACGTTTATCTCGTCAGAGAATCTCAAGACGCTGCCGTTTGGGGTGTATACGTTTGTGAGCCAGTATTCGGTCAATTACGGTAATATCGGGGCGTTTCTGATTATGGGTGCGTTGCCGGTTATTATTATCTACTTTATCCTGTCGGAGCGGATTACGAAAGGTATGGTTGCGGGAGCGGTTAAAGGGTAGGTTGACGTTGAACGTAATACGCTGGGTGGATCGACGATCGCTCTAAGGTGTTTGTTTTAAGGTATTCGTTTTAAGGTATTCGCTTTAAGGTGTTTGCTCTGAGATGTTTGTTCTAAAATGTTTGCTCTAGAGTATTCGCTCTAAGATATTTACTCTGAGGTTTTGACTCTGGGATGTTCATTATTGGATTATGAAGTTTTTTGAAAGATTGTTGAAAGGATTGTTCAAAGGACGATCAGATGGAGAAGTACGTATATGCTGTTAAAGTGTTATAAGTTATGCGTAGCATGTGCTGTAGATTGTATCGTTCTCATGTAAGCACAATTATATATTATTTTGTAAAATAAACCCTCTGATATCATGTAGTCTGGTATGATTTGGAGATGAGGGGACAGGTTGTGGGCGACAGGTGCGGAGCAGAGGGAATGAGCTTCCGCTGCTGTCGCTGTTTGACTTGTAAGAGACGGTGTCGTGTAGCTTGATGTAGCCGGGAATTGGGATTATGAGTGAGAGAGTCTTCTGTGAAAGTAATCGCGGAGTGACGTGAACAGAGTACGCGTATAAAGTTGTGGAGTGGTGTGAAAAGAGTAGACTTTTGAAGTGTACAGTTTAACAATTGAGGTTGAAGGTTGAAGGTTGAAGGTTGAAGGTTGAAGGTTGAAGGTTGAAGGTTGAAGGTTGAAGGTTGAAGGTTGAAGGTTGAAGGTTGAAGGTTGAAGGTTGAAGGTTGAAGGTTGAAGGTTGAATGTTGAATGTTGAATGAAAAAGGAAAAGGAAAAGGAAAAGGAAAAGGTGACAGTTAGGTGCTGAGTAGGCGGTTTATGGGGGAGGGGTTGGTGTGCCGCGCAGGTTTCGGTCGATTCATCATCGGTTGTTTGTGCTGTTCTTGGTATGTATGACGGCGATTTTGTTGATTGTGACGGTGTTGTTTTATAACCGGGCGACGACGCAGTTTCATGATAAGCTAGGCGAGATTGCTCGCAAAAATGTATCGCAGACAGCAGGGCTGTTGGATCTGCTTCTCGCCAGTTATGACAGTCTGTCCAAGTCGATCAGTACGAATGCGGATATTGTACGGCTGGTGGCGGAGAAACGGATATTGCCGCCGCAAGTAGAGTATGTGAATCAGCACAATATTACGAATATGATGGGTGCGATTTATTTTTCCCGTGACGATCTGGTCGGTATTCATATTATCGGGGAGAACGGCAAAATCTACGATTACGGCAATTATACGACTGTGACTGATCCCAATTATGCTTCATCCGACTGGTATAAGCAGATTAATGCATCGACTGGCAAAATGGTGTGGCTCGGTGTGTTCTCACATTCGCTGATTGATACGATGGAGGATTCGCCGGTATTTGCGTTTGGGCGTCCGATCTTCGATCTGAATGAGCAGCATCAGATTGGGATTGTTCTGTTTGAGGCGAAGGCGGATACGGTTGTGGCTGCGGTCAACAATCTGAAGCTGGGACCGAACAGCAAGGTGAATATCGTGAATGGCACCGGTCAACCGGTAGCAATCTCGCTAGAGCCGAACCCGCAGCCTGCACGTCTGCCAGAGCATCTGGAGCTGCCGGATATTCCGGGCGAAGTGACGGTGCGGCAGGATGGAACGACACTGGTGGCAGCTTCGCGGCTGGATAAAATCGATTGGACGATTGTAAGTACGACACCATCGCAGGATCTGAATGTGGAGCTGGCGCAGACGAAGCGGTATTTATTCATTGTGGTGACGATTTTGCTGTTGTTCTCGGCGTTAGTGGCGTTGATTGTGTCGCGGACGATTTCTTCGCCGCTCGGTCGACTGGTACGGCAGATGAAGCAGGTGGAGAACGGGAATTTCCACGGGATGGTCAATGTGACGTCGTATGAGGAGATTAACGGCTTGGTGGATTCGTTTAACCATATGGTTCGGCGGGTGGAGGAGCTGATTGAGCGGGTGAAGCTGTCCACGGTGAGTGAGAAGAATGCCGAGCTACATGCGCTGCAATCGCAGGTGAATCCGCACTTTCTGTATAATACGCTGGATATGATCTACTGGATGCTGGATGAAAAGGGCAATGATCGGTTGGGCGAGGTGGTACTGTCGTTATCGCAGATGTTCCGATACAGCAGTCACTGGGAAGGCAATGCAGAGGTAACGCTGCGCGAGGAAGTGGAGCAAATTCGGCATTATTTGACTATTATTCAGATGCGACTTGAGGATCGGCTGACGGTGGAGATTGTCATTGATGAACGATGGCTGGATCTGATCGTGCCCAAAATGCTGTTACAACCAGTGATTGAGAATGCGGTCAAGCATGGGCTGGAGGCACAGCGGGAACAGGGTCATTTGCTCGTGGAGGCGGTGCCGGATGAGAAGTATCTGAATATCCGTGTGCAGGATGACGGGGCAGGAATGACGCCAGAGACGCTAAATCGGTTGCGTCGTTCTCTGCATTTGCCGGATCAGCAACAGGATTCGCAAGGTAACGATGGCATGACGGTGGCGAAGCTTCGTCAGGGAATTGGGATGCAAAATGTACATCAGCGGCTGAAATATATGTTTGGCGAGCAATACGGAATTGGGATTGAGAGCAGGGTTGGTCAAGGGACAACGGTTACGTTGCGGCTGCCTTTGCCAGTAGAATGGGCGGCGCCAGCGTTGGCAGCCGATTCGTATGAATACAATGATGGTACGGTGAATCGCAGCAATAAAGCTGAGTCAGATCATAAGAGCGCAGGCGGTTACAGTAACAACATCGAGTGAGATGATAGCAGCGAATGATGTGGAACTAACTCAAACGTGCGATACGGAGCTAGCTACAGGGAAGAAGTAATGGATCGGAAATATCATGAAGGAGGACAGAATCATGCATATTTTGATCACTGACGATGAGAATTTTATACGAGAAGGTATCAAGCGGACGATTCGCAATGCATTTCCGCAATATGATGTGCATCTGGCAGCATCGGCAGAGGAAGCGGTGGAGCTGATGAGCCGTTACCAGATGGATGTAGTACTGACAGATATTCTAATGCCCGGCATCAATGGGCTGGAGCTGATGCGTATCTCCCGCAATAAGCAGCCGCAGGCAAAATGGGTTGTCATCTCGGCGCATTCCGAATTCAGTTATGCGCAGCAGGCGGTGCATCTGGGCGCACGCGATTATTTGCTCAAGCCAATTGGTAAAACAAAGCTGACCGAGCTGATGCAGACACTGACGGCGGAAATTGTGCAGGAGCGCAATCATGTGCAGGAAGAGGAGACGCTGCGTGAAGGGCTACATTATTTGCGCGAGGCGGCATTTCAACGGTTGGCGGCGGGGCTGAGTGTCGGTAAGATTAGTTTGGAGCCATTATTGGACGATTACCCGGAGTATTATCTGATCTCTGCCGAATTGGAGCAGGGTGGGAATCATGGTCCATTGGAGCATTTTATTGTAGAAAATGTACTCACCGAGCTGATGCAGGAGTACGGGCGCGGCTTTGTGGTGAGTTTGGATCGGCATAGCCTGCTAGGGTTGGTATCGCTGCGTGCAGATGTGTGCATAGAGGAATTGCAGGAGCGGATTGTGGAACAGTTGCAGCGTTGCTTGAAAACGCAATCATTGTATACGGTGCATTCTGGTCCGCATCGCGGGTTTGAACAGGTGGGGGAAAAGGTAAAGCAACTGCGTCATCGCCCAGCTGTCGCTATGTATGAGCAGCCGGAGGGCAAAAGTAGCGATACAGCAATTCGGATGGCGCTGCAATATATTCAGGCGCATTTTCAAGAGGAATTATCGCTGGAAAAGGTGGCGGCGGTGGTGTTTTTGAATCCGGTGTATTTTAGCCAGCTGTTCAAGCAGAAGACGGGGCAAGGGTATAAAGAATATGTAATCTCACTGCGTCTGGATCAGGCGCGGGAACTATTGCTGAACCCACATCTGCGGCTGGTGGATATTGCGGAGCAGATCGGGTATGGGAGTGTGCGGCATTTTACACAAGTATTTCGGAAAAAGTATATGCTCACACCGACAGAATATCGGCAGCAGCAACATGTACTGGAGCATTGAGTGTGAATGGGAACTGATGGTGTGAAGTGCAATTGCACATGTGCATCGTTATGATCTGTGAATACGCAAAAAACTCATCCTGCGGCGGTGCGCCAAGGGTGAGTTTTTCGCATAATGTGGAGAAGAGAGTACTTGATCAGTGTAATGGATTTGGTCAGCGGTGAACTGGAAGGGAACGAACCAGTGAATCAGTATGCGAGTCCGACCCGATAGCCAATATAGCGATCGTCAAGCAATTGCTGATAGGTAAAATAAGCTGTATCTCCGGTCGAGATTTGTTTACCACCATCCGGCAACATGTCGCGTTCTACTCGGTAGCCGCCTGTATATTCGCCGTCCGGCAAATAGGTCGGGCAGACGATCGTCCATTGTAGAGAGGACTCGTGCAGCCATTCATACACTTTGCGGTGTTCCTCAGCGGCACGGGTGCTACGCTGCCTTGATTCGGCGGTTTCGTAGCGATAGCGGTCAGCGGCGGTACGACTTTGCAAAATGCCAGCGGTGCCGATGGTGATCAGTCGAGTAATGGATTGCTGCTGCATAAGTGGAATTAACGTATTCATCGTCACAGTTAATGCATCGGACTTGTCAGTACCGATGGCGCTAATCACTGCATCTGCTCCATTCAAAGCAGCAAACAGATGGGTACTGTTACGCGTATCGCCAGTCAATAGATGCAAACGTGTATCCTTGCTGCGTATCCCATCTGCTGTAGGCGTGACCGTCTCGATCATATTGGCAAAAGAAGGCTGCAACAGCTCCCTTTCGCCACGAATCGGCACTCCTTGCTGATCCAGCGAAGGAATGTCGGTCGTAAACAGTTGCTCCTGCAAGCGTTCGGGTGAACGTACCAGCACGGTAACATCATGTCCAGCACGTAGCAAATACTGCAAAATAAGCCGACCCGTACGACCGGTGGAACCGAGTAAGGTAATATTCATATTCCATTCCTCCCACGAAATGCGTATGTCACGTCCGTATTGTGCGTATCCGTATAGGAAGGCATCCTGTGTATGTTGCGAATTCGCTCACTATCATGAAGCGAAACGTAAGTGGAAAACAGGATTATTCAGCGTCTTGCCAGTGCTGTTCGCAAAATGCTGCCAGTTCGCTCTCTTCATCATCTTCCAGATCAAATTCGAGCAGACGATCGGTTCCCTTTTCGACCAGATCGTATGTGACCAGCTTGCCCTGTTTGTCTTCTACGCGATAAACGGCGCGAATATATACACCGTTCGGTGTGTACAGATCGTCCTCCGCATCCACATCCAGATCGATTCTGAACTCATAACGCTTGCCGGATAAAATGCCGAACGGATCGCGAATCCACTCCACCTGATAACTTGTCATGTCCATAGCTATATACCTCCTGCGCAGACGAAGCTGCACTTGTGTCAAAGTGATTGTGCCTCTGCGCATCTTCTCAGCCGCGCAGTGCCTGCTCTATTATAGCATGGTTGTAAACAGGGGATGAAGCGGTGAACAAAATGGCGAGTGTAGCGATCCATTTCATTACATAGGCTGCTGGATAGTTTCTTTATTCTTTCTATGCTGGTAGGTGATATAATCTTTATACACTACATAAAAAGGGGTTACATAGAATGAGGAAGTTTTTATTAGCAAGCGTAATATGTATTGTAGCATTATCCATAAGCGGTATATTTTATCCACATCATGCGTCGGCAGCGACTCCCGCTTATCGGCTGTATGTGGATCAGGTGCAATTGGATGCTAAGTCCGTACCTGTTATGCAAAATGGAACGATGATGGTTCCGCTAAAAACTGCTTTTACTGCACTTGGCTATACGACAAGTATTCAATCCAATGTGTGGAGCATGAAAAACAATGAAGGTAATTATATTGTACTCACTCTTACCAGCAAAACGGCAAAAGTGAATGGTAGCAAAAAAGCTCTATCAACTGCTCCACAAAAAATAAACGGAACTGCATTCATTTCACTGAAATCGCTTGGTCAGATTACAGGTAAAGTGTTTGGGATTGATACGATCCGCTATGCGGTCTGGCTTGGCGAAAAGCCAATCTTGAATTCATTTGAACATTTGTGGGGCATAGCGCCAGAGCAGCTAAAAGCTGTTAAGGATGACCATATGTTTGTTGACCAGTCCTCTAATAATAGCATTACGATCATGCAGTATATGGATACAATTAATGATAATCCAAGTACAACGTATTTTATTTTTTACAATGATTCTTTGGTTAGGATGATAGCAGATGTTGATGTATCGCAATACAATGCTGCTGATCCTTACAATGTGGCTACTATGCTTGGGTTTTATGTTGGTGTCAAAAATGAGTTTAGTCGTAATCTGGGGAAATTCACCAAAGATCAATCATTTAAAGAACCACAAGGAAACAAGCAGCTAACAAGTTTGGTTTATTCGATGCAATATCAATCTTTTCAATATCAAACAGAATGGAAAGATGGACGTACAGCAGCTGCATTGCAATTGCTTTGCGATGGTGCCAGCTATTCAATGAGAGTGACAATGACAGATACATCTGCGGACAGCACTGTGCTTGGAGTATTAGATGAAACACTATAGCCACAACCTGTGCACTATGCGAGACGGAACCTAGATATTGTTTTACGATGTTGGAAACTATAGTTAGTAAAACAGCGGATCGGATACTTTTCTATTCGATCCGCTGTTTTGTTGTGCTCCTTTGTTATGTTACAAACACAGCTGCGTCAGTCGGTGGACTGCTTCCTCCACAGGCACAGCCATTTCTACGCCTTCCGCCAGATCGCGTAGCTTCACCTGCTGTGTACGTACTTCATCTTCGCCGATTAACACTACAAAACGAATACCACGCGTATAGAGACTGTTCAGCAATTTGCCGAGCTTGCGGCCACTCGTATCCGTAATGGTGGAGATGCCTGCCGCGCGCAGTAAACCGCTCGTACAAACAGCTTCCACCACTGTGTCCCCAATCGGTATTACAGCCACATCTATAGCAGCACAATTGCGCAAAATCGCTTGCGCCTGCGTCTGCTGGCGATACAATTCCATCACTGATTCCAATCCAAATGACAATCCGACCGCAGGCAACTCCAATTCTGGATCGCCAGCTAGCTTGCCGATCATGCCGTCATATCGTCCGCCGCTGCCGAGGCTGGATGTGTATTGACCGGTGGCATCGAAGATTTCGTATACAGTGCCGGTGTAAAAGGATAATCCACGCGATAGAAAGAGATCGAATACACATACTTCGTCCATGTTTAGAGCCGTCAGTAACTGCTGCAAGCGCATAGCTTCTCTGCACCCCGGCTGATCTTCCAATCCGTATGCAATCGAAAGGGCGGTTAGTGTCAATTGCTGAGGATCGCGGTCGATAAGCTCCATCAGGCGATTTGTTGAGGCGGCATTCAATCCTTTGCCGCTTAATTCGGTAGCAACGTCGGTGCGGGAGATTTTCGCCAATTTATCGAGCGTGAGCATGACTGAGGAGAGCAACGCTTCCGGCACACCAAGCGCTGTTAGCACTTCTGCCAGCAGGCGCCGATTGTTCCAGCGAATGACCACCGGAATATCCAATTGGTCAAATGACTGCATGGCCAGTTGGAACAGCTCCAATTCCGCTTCTGGTCCGGTCAGACCGACTACATCGGCATCGCATTGCCAAAATTCACGCAGCCGTCCGCGCTTGGTTGGCCCGTCACGGAACACTTTGCCCATTTCAAAACGGCGGTATGGCAGACGCAGACCGGGGTTCAAGGTCAGCAAGCGCGCCAGCGGCATCGTCAGGTCGTAACGCAATCCAAGCTCTCGACCGCGTTGATCGCTCAACTGATAGATTTCTTTGGTGATTTCCTCGCCACCGCCGTATTTGGAAGTCAGCCATTCCAGTTCACTCAGTACAGAAGTCTCCGCTTCCTCGTAGCCAAAACAGGAAAACTGCTGCTCCAGCAGATTGCGAATTTGTCGGCGCAGCCGTTGTTCGCCGCCCGTGTAGTCGGACGTGCCTTTGACATTTTGCATATACAGGGTTTGCATAATAATCTCTCCTTCGGGATAGGTAGGATATGCCGGTTGGACGGTATCAAACAAAAAACGCGCAGGACCTCTTGGTCCTGCGCGTTTCATATCCCGCAGGGAGGCCAACGCGAAAAGCGCTAGCCACCCTGTTGTATAATTCAACAGATTGGCTAACGCCTATGAAAATGATACAGCTTTCCGGTCAGACCGATGGAGGAGACTCCGCATGATGGAATGATCCACGATACATCCAGACGACAAATCATAGTATCCGCTTGCTTCATACAACAATCTCCTCCTTCGATCCATGTAGTCGGGAGCACAGGGCTTCCGTTTGAATTATTAGCCATTATATGCCCGTCATTCGCAAAATGCAAGACTGGATTTACGAACTATATTCGATATAGACGAATGATCATGAACAGATCAATCGCATGTCGATGAGCGGGAATCGCTTATTTTAGCCAATCCAATTGCAGCTGCTGATGCTTGTTAAATAGACTAGGTGCAACTAGCAGACCGAGCAGAATACTGGTCACAATAGCAGATGTCATCAAGGTAAATACAATCAGCAGCTGAAAGCGTACCGCCGTAATCGGATCAGCACCGGCGATAATCTGACCTGTCATCATACCAGGTAGCTGCACCAGTCCAATCGTCTTCTGACCGTCGATGGTAGGGATCATGCTGGAGCGAATTGCGCTTTTGAGGACTGGCAAAATCGCCTGTCGTGGCGTTGCCCCGAGCGATAGCATGACCAGAATCTCACGCTATCGCAGACTGACTTCGGAACGCAGACGGCTGATCAGCAGACTGCCCAGTACCATCGAATTGCCGATAATCATCCCACTGATCGGAATGATATAACGTGCGGTTGCCGGGATGATACCAAGTCCAAGCATAATCGCTTGTGTGAGCAGCTCCACAATCACGAAGGTGCCAAATACTTTTATAGCAAATCCAGGTAGGCGCTTGCCCTTGCTGGCGACATTGCGAGCTGCGACACCGATCATGAGCAGAACGAATAACGCGACGACCCATAGCTGCTGTAACCCGAAGATCATATTCAAAATGTAGCCGATTATAATGAGCTGCACAGCGGCACGCAGCATCGCAATCATAACGTCCTTTTCCAAACCGAGCTTGAAGGAGCGTGACAGCACAACAGCAAGCAGCACAAACGATAGGGACAAACTTAGCGCCAGAATACTCATAGCGTAGGATTCTCCTGTGTGGATGACAGAAATTGTCGTGCTGCATCCGTTTGTGGATGAGACAGCATCTTATCGGCTGTGCCGGTTTCGACGAGCCGCCCATTCTCCAAATACCAGATATACTGCCCGATACGACGCGCTTGCTCCAGATGATGCGTGACCCACACTAGCGTGGTGCCCTTGTCTCGATTGAGCTGTAGTAATAATTGCTCGATATGCTGCACAGACGATGGATCGAGTGCAGATGTAATCTCATCCAGCAGTACAATAGCCGGTTGACCGATGAGTGTCCGTATTAGCGCAATCCGTTGCTTTTGCCCACCAGATAGCTCGCTTGCTTGTCGCTCCAGCAGATCAGACGATAGACCGACACGCTCCAGCCATTGCACCGGATCGTCCACTGGAAGCTGATGCAGTCGGCTGGCAGTCAACAGATTGTCGCGCACCGTTCCCGGCAGCATCGGTGAATCCTGAAACACCATGCCTACCGTTCGCCGCAGCTGATTTATCTGCCAGTCGTGCACGAGCGTTCCTTGTACGGACACCTCGCCTTCATTGGCAGTTAGCAGCAGATTGCATAGCGATAACAGTGTGCTCTTGCCGGAGCCGGAAGGGCCGATCAGCATCGTTATGCTGCCCTGCGCAATCTCGCCGTCGATATGCTGCAAAATCGTTGCAGGCGGTTGATCTGCTGATGTTACTAGATGTACAGATACCTGTTTAAACTGAATGGCGGTAGCTCGCGTTGAAAGGGATGACGGCATATAAGCACTCCTTTTCTAGTCCGACATCGTGTATAGACATGGACAATGAATCAGTAGAGCCGAGGGATAGCGCACGTATAACCATATGTCTCCATTGTGATCATTTCCAGTACTTATTAATAATCTCGTCGCGACCGGAATACATGCGGGATTCTTTGTAGTATTTCGGATCTTTTTTGTGGAAATTCTGGTGGTATTCTTCTGCCGGATAGAAGACGGATACAGGTTCAATCGCAGTCACAATCGGCTGTTCAAAACGACCGGATTGTTGCAGATCCACTTTGGATTGCTCGGCAAGCTCACGCTGCTGCTCGGTATGGTACAGAATCGCCGCCCGATACTGGCTAGTACGATCATTGCCCTGACCGATTGCATCCGTTGGATCGATTTGCGGCCAATATAGTTCTAACAAACGCTCATACGGGAAAATGTCAGGATCATACGTAATTTGCACGACTTCCAGATGCCCGGTTTCGCCAGTTAATACCTGCTCATAGGTTGGATTCTCGACTGTACCGCCCATATATCCAGATATGATGCCATGAATCCCCGGCTGTTCCTCGAACGGTGTCACCATGCACCAGAAGCACCCGCCAGCAAATGTTGCTTTTTCCATCCCAATCATTCCTCATTTCCTATGCAATATACGATGATATGTCATCTAAATTCTTCCCATTATACCACCGCTCTTTGAAGAGAAGGCAGCAAAATCTATATTCCGAATGCAATCTGCTCAAGTGTGACATTCATGTATATTCATGCAGTATGTAGCTATGATCGTGTCACATTATGATCTCAAATACGGCATGAGCGCCAATACAAATTGGTATACAAAATAAAGCGCAAATCCGATCAATAGCAAACCGGCGATTATAGAGACGATCTTGATCGCTTGGCGACTCATCACTTTACGTGTCACCGATACGATGCTTAACAGCACTATGTCATGAGCAAGGATACCACTCAGAATCCCACAGGCTGCAATTACAAAGCCGCCCTGTTGACGTGTATCGTATGAGCTGGCGAGCACGGCTCCAAATACGGATACCCAGAATACTAGATTCCCCGGCGAAATGGCGACGAGCAAGCCATTGCGGTAAGTGGCGAAGAATGATTTTTGCGTTTTGCTATCGGCTGGCGTAATGTCCTTGTCGGCATTACGGATGGAATCATAACCTAGATACGCAAGAAATCCAGCACCAATCAGCCAGAGTGGAATCTGGATATACGGCAATGATAATACGGATGCTCCGCCAAAATACAGCACAACAATCAGCGTCAGATCAATCGTCATGCCACCGAGACCAACCGCCCAACCGTGGATAAAGCCGTTCTTCAAGCCTTGCTTGATCATCTCCACCGTAATCGCACCAATCGGCAGAGCGATGGTTAGCCCAATCAGAATATATTTCAAATAAATATCCACTAATATACTTCCTCCTGTTTATCAATATGTATGCAAGAAAATGAAAAGTCATACATTTCAGTTTAATATAACATCTCATGGCAGGCAACCATCTTTTAGAAAGGAACGCCATACGCAACATCCTGCAAATGAGAAGCTGAAATGGCTACAATAGCAAGTTAATTATGCTAGGAAGTGACATTCATCTGTAGTTGTCTGCGCTTGTGTAAAGGAAGGTGCATTTGTATAATGGGCATACTTATAGGAGGGGATTACATGTCATTTTCCATCGTGATTTTTCAGGGACCAAGTGCTTCGGGGAAAAGCACGCTACAAGCGCGATTGGGCTTGCCGAAGATCGTCACATGGACTTCGCGTACGCCAAGAACGGGCGAGCAGGACGGGGTAGATTACCACTTTGCTACACGCGAGCAGATGGAGGTGATGAATCGTCAGAGCTTAATGCTGGAAATTAGCGAATATCGCGGCAATCTGTACGGTACAGCGCGAAGCTCGCTGGATGAAGCGGTACGCGATCAGCAGCCGCGTTCTAGCGTGATGGATGCGCCGGGAGCGGCACTTGTTAAACGACAGCTGGGCGACAAGGCACTATTGATCGGTGTAAGTGCTAGTCGCGAGCAATTGGCACAGCGGTTGTTTGATCGTAAGGTGAGCGTGGAGGAGCAGCAATTGCGATTGGCTTCATTTGATCAGGAGATTGCAGCGCTATCACAATGCGATGTCATCATTCGCAATGGGGAAGGACAGTTACGGACAGCGGAGCGTGTGGTCGATTTTATTCGGGCAGGTATAGAGGCTCGCTGAATGAAGTTGCAGAGATTCATACAAGACCCCCAAGCCGCTGATTGTGTAAAAGGAATGAGCGGTTTGGGGGTTCATATGATGTTGATCTGATTAGTTTACAAATATCTGTTATCGCTGGCTGCGCTCCTGAAGCTCCAGCAAAATCGCTGCCATATCGAGCTCGCCTTTACCATGCTCTGTCGCATCGGCAAATGTGCGGTCGGCGGCAGCCGCGAGTGGCAGATCAACACCGTCACGGCGCGCTTCGTCCATTAGCAGACCGAGGTCTTTGGATAGTAGGCGAATCATGAAGGCGGATGGAAAGTCTTCTTGCAATAAAGAGTCTTTTTTGGCATTCAGCATCGGCGTAGCGACTGCGGATTGACCGATCATCTCAATCAGCTGCTCGCGCTTCAACCCGGCATGCTCCCCGATCACCAGTGCTTCGGCAATGCCCTGCATCGTAATGCCGAGCATCAGATTGATCGACAGCTTGGCAGAACTGCCTGCGCCAACATCGCCAAAATGAATCGTATGTTTGCCAAGCATATCAAAATACGGCTGACAATGCTGTACCGCATTCGCTGTACCGCCCGCCAAAATAACGAGTTGTCCCTGCTGCGCGGGGGCAACTGAACCAGACACAGGTGCATCGAGATAGATAGCGCCTTTTTGCTGTACGGATTGTGCAAATGCTCGCGCTTCGCCCGGACTAATTGTGCTCATGTTGACGATATAACTGCCTGCGCGTACATGATTCAGAATGCCGTCCTCACCATCCAGCACTTGTTGCACGGTATCGCCCTTGGTCAGCATAATGAAAATCATATCCGCTTCGGCTGCCGCTGCGCCCGAGGACGAATATAGTGTAGCGCCCGCTTGTTTTAGTGGTGCTGCTTTGTCGGCAGTCCGGTTGTATACGTGTATGGAATAGCCTGCTTGTTGCAAACGCTGTGCCATCGGCAACCCCATATGTCCGGTGCCAATCCATGCTACATTGCTCATGATCAAAACTCCTTTGTCTGTTAAATGACGTTTCATCTTCAACTGATTGGTATAAATGGTGGATAGATGCAATTGTGCATTCGTTTACGCTAACGAGTACGTTTTAGAACACGCTGTGGCTCTTGCCATTTCGTTTACCTCCTATGCATTACCCGTTTCACCAGGCCTTGTTATCAGCTGTATTGCAGCAGGTTAAGCTTTGTACCGAAATGGGAAAATGAATGGAATCGACGATGAAAAGTTGACATTTGAATGTAATGTAACTATTATGGTTACAGGAAGACGTTATTTGTATGCAAGCTGAATGCTATAGATACATCATTTTACAGGGAGGCAATTGATATGAAAATCGCAGTTATTGGAGCAACAGGTAAAGCAGGTTCACTGATCGCCGAGGAAGCATTGAGCAGAGGCCATGAAGTAGTCGCCGTTGTACGCAGCGCAAGCAAAGTGCAAAATGACAAGCTGCATGTCGTTGAAAAAGAAGTCAACGATCTGACTGCCAACGATCTGCAAGGTGTGGACGTACTGGTGAACGCATTTGGGTCTCCTGATGCGGAGCAGCACGTACCCGTCGGTCGCCACCTGATCGATATTTTGCAACAAAACCCAACGACACGCCTGATCGTCGTAGGCGGCGCAGGTAGCCTGTATGTGGATGATGCGCAAACGACTCGTCTGATTGATACACCGGACTTCCCAGACGAATACAAACCGACTGCATCCAACCAAGGCAAAAACTTGGAAGACCTGAAGCAATCGTCCGGCATCCAATGGACATTTGTTAGCCCAGGCGCTTTCTTCGACCCAAGCGGTCCGCGCACAGGCTCTTACACACTGGCAGGCGAAAAACTGACCGTCAACAGTGAAGGCAACAGCTATTCCAGCTACGCTGACTATGCCATCGCGATTGTAGACGAAGCCGAACAAGCAGCCCATGTTAACGAGCGCATTAGCGTAGTAACGGAAGCGAAGTAATTAGCGATTTCGAATCCGTGTTTGGTGCATCATCATTGGCTAGGCAAACACACACATTATCTAAAGATTTAAATAGAATATAATAAAGAACGCCTTCTCTGCTTGATTATAGGGAAGGCGTTTTTTTCGTTTGAGAATGAGCTTGTGTTATTATTTAATATTTGGTATAAAATGGATTTTATTAACTTTACATATTATGCTGAACGTATAAACAGGTATGTCATTTGTCAGACAATATGTTTTGCTGGTGGATATCAACGAGATGATCTGTTTATGTCGGAATGATCTAGTTCGAGATCACCTAATGATGATACAAAGGAGGCTTCGTATGAAAGTGCAAAATCAGCAATATGACCGCAGATTCTCACAAGGACGCGGCGGTAATGGTTCACCACCTCAAAAGATGAGTCCTCAATCCAAACGAAGACTTATCATAGCAGCAATCATAATCGCACTGCTGGTCGGTACGCCATATGGATATGTACAGTACAACAAATGGAGTTATGCGCAGCGAGTTACAGATTATCTGATACAGCAAGAGCACTATACCCAACAAGAATTGCAGTCAGTAGAAGGATTCTGGGGAATTATGCTGCCCGCATTTTATGTGGATGTGGTGTTTGCAGATGAACCTAACATAACGTATACGTACTTTGCTCATGCGGGAGTTAAACAAATGCAGCATCGACCAACAAATGGCGAAATTCGTGATCCTATCGGAACGACTCCCCTTAAGCATTTGGAGAATGAGTAACCGTATTCCTCTTCCAAATATCAACAATTAACATAAATACATAGCATTCCCTAGCAAAAACGGATATAATGAAAAAAATAATTCCGATAAGAATTATAGGGAATGGTGAAATGACATGGCAAAACACATAAAAGGGATGCCTTCGGTCAAAAAAGCGGTGTACGATCGCATCGCGGCGCAGCGCAATATTTCCAAGGCTGAAATCATGGAGCAGTTTCAGTTGACCAGCAGCAGTCTGACGCGGCTGTTGGATGAAATGACGCGTGAGGGCTGGATTATGGAATCCGGCTTTGGGCAATCGACAGGTGGGCGTCGTCCTATTTTATATCAAATCAATCCGGCACATCGGTACATTCTGGGGCTGGATATTTCGCGGATTTATTCGGTGTTGGGGTTATACGACATGGAGATGCGACCGCTGGAAATGGTGCGCTGGAGCATGGATGAACAGATGACCCCGCAGCGACTCGTTGAGCATACATCGCAGCAGATTCATGAGCTACTGTTACGTCACGATATTCCGCGGCATCTGGTGCTTGGTCTGGGTGTCGGTGCGGTAGGTCCACTTAGTCGGGAGCAGGGACGGATTCTGAATCCGCTCTATTTTGCCGCGCCGGGCTGGAACGATGTGCCGCTGCGCAGCTGGCTAGAGGAAGCGACTGAGTTGTCGGTCATTGTAGAAAATGGTGCGAATACGGCGCTCACGGGTGAGCACTGGATGGTGCGCGGCGATCATATCCGACATATGCTGTATGTGCATATCGGCACCGGTTTGCGGTCGGCGATGATGTCCAACGGACGAATTGTGCATGGAGCGGTCGATATGGAAGGTTCGATTGGTCAGATGATCATTCAGACAGATGGACCACGACTGCACGGTACAGGCAACTATGGCGCGCTGGAAGCTTTTGCATCGGTGCAGGCGGTGGAGCAGCAGGTACGCTCGCGTAGTAAAATGAGTCGGGAGCAGTGGACGGGCGGCAATCTGGCATTGAAGCCGGAAGCGATTAATTTTGCGACAATTGTGCAGGCGATGCAATCAGGCAATGAGTATGTGCGCGAGATTTTTGCGCAATCGGCGGCGTATATGGGCATTGGACTAGCGAATCTGATCAATGTATTGCACCCGGAACGAATCATTCTTGGTGGCGTGATGATCAGCGCGCACGATCTGTTTTACGATACAGCGATTGCAGTAGCAGAGCAAAACATTTATTATTCTGCGAGCTACCAGCCGGAGTTTTCCAAAGGCATTTTGCAGGAGACCGCAGTATCTACGGGTGCAGCGGTGATGGTATGGAATGCGTATGAGCTGTAAATGAAGCACATCATCGAAGGAAACAGCGTTGTATTATCAATTGTGTTATCAAACGTATCACCAAAAAAGGCAGAGCGGTCTATTCCAAGATCGCTCTGCCCTTTTATTTATCATTATGGTTCTCATTGTCGTTCTATATCACTATGGTTTGGTATGATGAGCGTGTTCTGTATCAGTGTCGTTCTGTATTGTTCAGTCCATTCATTCCTTGATGATTGTCATGGTCAGCGCTCATTCAAATAGCTGTACTTTGGGATCACGCTGGAGTACATGCACAAGCATCGCATGCAGCTGCCCACGATGATGGTAAAAGTGAGCCTGCGTATCTAACAGCCACTCATAACGGGAATGCGTTCCACCCCAGTAAGCTGTCGTATGCGTTAGCAACTGTTCCTCTGTCAGCCCGGCAATGCCTTGCTTCAAAGCGGTATAATGCTTGGTCAGCGAATGGATGATGTCTTCGCTATTCATGGCAGGCTCGCTATCGGCATAAAAGATATCCATCTCTTCCTCAGATGCCCCAGCGCCGATTAGAAAATCAGCTTCGCACAGTACAGACATATGCACAAGCAGCTCACCGATGGACATCTTCTCCGGCGTTGGCTTCACATTCAAGTCTTCAGCGCGTAGCGTATGAATCATATTGATGACAGATTGGATCGCCATATCCATCTGATGGAACACACCTTGACTGTATACATTCACAAATGTAAGCTCCTTTTCGGCAATATCCTCAATGTGGACTCAGCATGAACTCAGTATGAACTCAGCGCGACCGCGGTGTGACGACAGTAACGATGCAAGTTTGTATTCGTTACCGCGATCCATTGTTGATCTGTTCCAGAATTTGCGGGTCCTTGATCTTATGATCTTCGGCAAGCAGTAGAACTTTGGAAACAATCTCTGCTGTACGCGGGTCTTCGTCGATAAATGGCAGGAACAGACGACCACGATGCTGGGAGTGCACCGGAATGATATATAGGGAGTCCGCCGCTGGTCTGGACACATTGGCGCTGCCCAGATGCACGTTGTATTCGCCCAGTTTGCCGGTAATATGCGCATAGTTGCCGCTAATCTTCACATTGTCCAGCTTCAGCAGGCGCACCGCCTCTTCCACGATGACACTGCGCAGTTCAATCGTCGTCAGGCTAGCTTCAGGATCGACACCGCCAACATGAGCTACACTGACAACCAGATCAATATCGCGCATCACTTCGGAAAAGACAATAGGTGGCACTTGATCCAGCGATACTGGTTTATAGCTGGAGCGATCGTAAAAGCTGACCGTTTCCAGCGTGGGCGCTTCGGTATCGGCAGGTGAGAACCAATCTGCCAGCGCATACAGGCTGGTGATTAGATTGTGACGGTAATCGACCTTTTGCAGCCCTTCTTCATAACTGACTGTCCAGCCGCGTCCACGCAGCAGAGCAGTCGTTTTGCCCGGCTGTACTTGATGCCCGGCATAGCGACGAGAAATGGTATTACTGGACTTCTCATCGGCATTGGGCAGATACAATTCACGGAATACTTGCTTGAATGGCTCGCGTTGTTGTTTGTTGCCGCGATCCTGCTGTTGTAGCCAGAATTGTTTCTCGATCAGATGGCGCTGGAACAGATGCCATGTGCCGCTCTCATACAGATGCAGTGGATGCGCGATAACTAATTCGTCCTCTGGCAATAGTGGAACAGAGGTCAGCGCATAACCTGCTTGGATATCGTCAGGCTGGTGATCCTTGGCAGTATTATCTACTATGGCTGTCGTCGCACTAGCATCTGCGCTAGCTGTTGGAGCGACTAATTGCAATGGAGCTTGCTGTTCGTGTTCCGTATGTCCGCTAATATAACCAAGCGCACTGCCATCGGTTTTGCGCAGCACGAGCGCTGTGAAAAGTGGCGACAGCACCGGATTGCGCAGCAGAGTAGCGATCTCGCTCGCCGTAAATACCGTTTCCGCCAGCATCGAGCGTTCCAGTTCCTCGCGTGCACGCTTATACTGATCGGTCAGCTCAGACTTCAATTCCTTGAGTCGGATAATATAGTCATGCTTGTTCAAGCGGGCTGGTACAGATTTGAGCGGCTTGCCGTTTTTGGCAGCGAGCAGACTGGCTTGCCCTTCACTGTCGATATCCAGTCGTACGAGTAGACCATCTTCTACTTCGTGATCGGTAAAATACGGCAGTAGCTCGTCCAGCTTGCGTGCTTCCAGATCCCATTTTAGTCGGGTGACATCGGTATAACCTGCATTGCGTGCCAGATTGTCCAGCGCAATAGCGGCGGCACTGCTTTCACTGGCACGACGCTGAGCACCAAAAGCTTTGCTCTGCTTGAGGAACAGCTGAATATATTCGTAACGTGCGCGCAGATCGGCATCATGCGAATTGCCTTCTGCCAGCGGAATCAGGCTGTACGTCAACAGCTGATCCTTGTTGCGCTTGTCTTCTACCTGCTGACGTGTCTGTTCTACATTCAGCTTGCCAAGCACTGCATCAGCGAACAGCTGACTGCGCCGGTGATTGGAGCCACCGGAGATATATTTGGCACATTCATACAGCAGCTTGAAGCGCTCTGCACCCAGCTCGTCATATGCCTGCTGGAACCAGTTCAGATCGAAGGCACCGTCGTTGAATTGCTGTGGTGTAATCGGTGAATAATGCGCCACAATGGTTTCCTTTTCCGCGGAAAAGGTTTCGTTAATATGCGCGTGGAAGTACCAAGCGGCACTGCGCAATCCGTTCCAATTCAGATGACGGGCAACAATCTCGATCCATTGCGGCGCGTACATCGCCGCTTCCAGCAATCGACGTTCCGGTACAGGCTGCTGATTCAACAATTGCGCCAATAAAGCTTCATCTTCCCCTTGAATTGGGTAGCATCGTTTCAATAGTTGGCTGAAGATTTCCTTTTTGGTACTGCTGTTGCCAGAGTTGTAAATATAGCCACGAATAAACGTTTCCCGATCCAGTCGCACGAGAATATCGACAAAGTAGTGCATGCCGTAAAAACGCTCAATATTCGCTGCCATGTATGAGACTTCGGTCGGCAGTTCCCCGCGCTTTAATTCGATATCCAGTATACGTGCAACAGTATGATCGCGAATCGGTAGCAGATTGGGATATTTCTCTACCAGATTATTCCGCGAATAGATCGTAGTCAGAGCACGCATATAGTCTCTACGCGAATCCGATTGACTCAAGATGCGGCGGTATACTTCGTTATCTTCAATCAGATGGAGCTGATGAGCACGTCCATAATCGGCTGGGGCGTTCAGATCAAATAGACCGACAATCGTCTGCTCCGTCTGATAACGTGTCTGGAATACGTCCTTGAATTGTTTCTCAGATATATGATCATTGTGCAATAACCGAATCCATGGCGACAGTAAAACTTCGCAAATATGGGTATGTTCTTGAACTTCTTTTGCTGTAATCGCTGTACACCACGTATGCAGCGCAAAGCGTACAGTCTGCCACGTATCGTCATTCCTAACATCGTTAAATGCTGCCCATAAGAGCATGCTGGTCTGCTGCGGATAGGTTTGTTTTGCATAATAATCGGTCACAGTCAGCAGATGCTCCAGCGGATAGACCGATGCAAGGAATGGTTTGAGCCATTGCTGTAACTCTTTCAAATTCGTTCCTCGATAATTCCACCATCCGGGCAACTGGCTGAACGTACCGCTAGATGTATCATAATATTGGAACAAGGAATCATACAGCTGATAATGTACATGCAATTCTAGCAGTTCCTGTGGAGTCAGTTGATAACGTTGCAGAAATTCTCGCCAAACATGCACCAGTGGAAATTGCTCCAGCATGGATGTCTGCTCATCATTTGTGTCCATATTCATCATCATCAGACGAGAACCAATCAAATATTGCGATGTATACCCGCCGTAGTGACGAATATCGTATTCCACATTCCGATGCTCATGTACCAGTTCGTCCAATCCTTGCAAAATACTAGCTATTCGTTCGGTCGACATTTGGAACATATCGCGATCAAACCGAAACCCCTTCGTATCGACAGGCTCTTGTAGCCATGCTTCCGTTTGCTGCGGATCAAATAGACCGAATCCGTTGGCAGCTGTATAGGTAGGTGCATCGTTTGCGGTATGAAGCTTATCCAGCAGCAGCTGTTCCTTCGCCGTTGGCGACTGGATCACTTCCGTCAGCCCAATCAGGCGTGCCAGCTGCTCCTGTCGCTCAGGTAGCCCTTGTAATTCCGTTAACATCTCCAGCCCGGCAAGTCGCTGCAACTCGCTTTTGCCATGCAGCAGGCGTGGTAGTACGGGATCAAGCATCTCTTCTGGCTGAGAGAGCAGGATACGAATGCCACCTTGCCGCAAGGAACCGGTTTTCAGTTTGAACAGGTCTTCGATCCGCTGCAATTCATCCGCACGCAGCACAAAATGAGTAGCACAATGCAGTGCCTTCTCACGATTACTCATACTTTTGTCAGCCAGTGCTTCCAGCACAAAACGGCGCTGGGCGGGATCGTTACCATCACGAATGACATATTCCAGTATGTTGCCGCGCAGATCCGGCGACATTTTATCTTTGTATTGCAGCACTTGCTCCATCCAAGCGGGATCATTGTCGTAAGATGCCAAATACAGCAGCTTATCAATCAGCAGATCGTGATCCAGCTGATACGATGCAAAATCCAACACGCTGGAAGCTCCGGCAAGCGAGCTGCCAGGCATCCCGTCCAACAGTGCACGGAATGTGGCGAAATCGCGCGCGCGTTGACTCTTACTTTCCAGTTGCGGTGTGCGCCGAATACGCAGAAGTCGCTCCGATTCCTTGCTGTCGCCGACAAAATCCCATACGTATTCACAGCCGTAAGCGTAGTTATATACGATTCGATAGAGTAGCTCCGGGTCTTCCGCTGGCTGAATCGCTGACTCTTGCAACAATTGACGAGCTATTGCTAATCGCAGCTCGGTATTCTGACTGTTGCCCAGTACATACAGTCCAATGATTTTACGATAACGAAGACCGGAATGAATGACCTGCTCCAGAGCAGCTGGTACATTATCCTCTTCATGTACGGCAATCGCCCATAGGGCAAGATAAATGTGATTGGCGTTCTCGCTGGATAACCATTCCTGACGCAGCGAAGCGTCGCACAGCACTTCATACAGCTGTGTAATCACCTGCCCTGCGACTCGGGTATTGGCGGCTTCCAGATTCATCCCCGTCCATACATCCAGCGCCCGTACGACAGAGCTGTAGCGAATCAGATTGTGCTCAAGAATGGTATGCAGCAAGCCGCGCATACTGTCCACTGTACCTTCGTCCATGACCTCGGTAATCGATTGGCGCAAGCCTTCCTGCAAGCGCGCAGCAAGCAGCAGATCGCTGATGGATTGATGCGCTTCCGTACGATGGGACATCAGCATGCCTTTGATCATAGGACGTGCCAGCAACGCATTCTGATTATCGCCATGAATAATCGTTAATAACGCATCATGCACAGTCTGATCCTGTTGATCCAGCGCATAAGCGATCAGATCAGGGATAACAATTTCCCGGCTGAGCATATACGGTTCGACCAGATCATAATCCGGTGCGGTCAAATATTGTGTCAGTGTGAAGCCGAATCCGTGCAGACGGATAAGTGAGAGCATCTTGTTAATGACTTGATCCATATGTAAAAGAAGATTGGACGTGCGATAAGGGCGGCGCATATAGCCGACGCTATACGGGTACTCTGCTGTGTGCTTGATAATATAGTCCAGCTGCTGTGCTGCGACTTCGCCAGATAGATGCTGCACGATAGGGAGTAGCGGAGCGAATAGCTGCTGCGGTTGCTGTGCAGCGATTCGCTGTAATTCATGCTGCAATGCTTGTTGAATCTCCGGTTCATATGAGGCGTGAAATTCGCCAGTCAGCGTAACACACCATTTTGCCAGCTTTTGCTGCTGTTCATCTAATTGTCCAACACGCTGCTGCAATTGCCGAACGAGTTCATCGGTTAATGTATTCCAATTTCCCACGATTCATGCTCCTTTCGTTAATGACACAGTTACCACAATCTACCGGATAACATTACAAGACGAATGAATACGATAGTATCGCCTTCCTGCATATCCAGTACTTCATCCAGATTCGTCCATTCCTGCTCCCGGATAAACACCCGGTATAAGCCATCTTCAAAAGCCGACCATGCTGCGTCCAGCGCCTGTTGTTCATCCGGTACAGCTTCACTCACGATATCGTCAAAACCGATTTTGCCAGTGTGGGCACTGTTCTCAATCTCGGGGGCGGTCAAGTAGGGCATTAAGGAAGATGTTTCTTGCTTGTCCTTGAAACGTTGAATTTCGGACTGCACAATCATGCCGATCAGTTGACGCAGATGTGCGGGGGCAGAGGGGAGAGAGAGATTTTGCTGTATAAGACCGCTCTTGCGCCGGGATGGGCTTTTGACGGTGACTGTGATGTTCATGAACTTCACCTCCATAACTTCCTTACAACATTCTGAGTTCTATGTAACACGCGTGCTGTGCAAACGATGATGTCAAACAATCCTTATACGCATTGTATCTGTTGCAGACAGCATAACACAAATAGATGGTAGGGAACAAATGTTCCTATTATTCAGACATAAAAAGCCCTGTCGTGCACACCGAGAATAGAGATTCGGTCTGCCGCAGGGCTATTGTTGTCGATGTTAGAAGGAATCTCTCGCGAATTACGAATGCAGGACAGCGTACGCTTCTTGTAATACGTCGCGGGATTTCATATTGCTAAGGTTTTTGGGTACAACATGGACGGAAATGCGCGCATTCAGCGCTTCTTTCACTTGGAAAGCCAGCTGCTTCTCACCGCTGATTACAATCTCTTCCCATTGATGCTCCCGTGCCAGTTGTTCAATGATGGGCACCAGCCGCTTGATCCAGCGCGGACGGATGACTTCCCATTGTTCAGTATAATTTTCCCGTTGTTTGTTGACTGCTGACTTCAGATCACTCGTATTCTGGCTGGAACGTTCGCGCCATTCATCATGCACCAGATCCCACTCAAAATACGTTTCGCCGTTAATCTCGCACAGCAGGCTGTCAAGTACAGTTACGGTGTCGTTGCTGAGCTGCACGATACCAGCCGCTGGGCAGCGCGACATGAGCGCTTCCAGTTCTTCCAGATGTGGCTCTGACTCGAAATAAAAAGCGTTAGGTACGCCGGTCTGCACTTTTTCACAGAAAAACAGTCCGCCTGACGAATCGGCTACGATGATCAAGCCCTTTTTCATCTCAGTTCTGCTGTTCTCGATGCGTTCTTCCACTTTGGACTGAAGTTCCAGCAGCATATCCAGATATCTGCGTTCTTCTCCAGCTTCTGTGTACTCGGCGAGTTTCTTAAAACCATTCTTGAGGCGTATTTTCCATTCCGGCTGGGTGTTGGCAGTTGGTTCAGTGTTCAGATAGATGGTCAAAAACCGTTCCGCCGATTGAGCAGAATACTTCTGAAGTGCTTTCCAATTTTCCATAAATCCCATAAGCATGTACCTCCTCAAAGAGAGTTCCTCTTGTTTACCCTTCTACAAAAGACTCAAAACTATTTTTGCAAATTCTACAAAAACTATCAACCAAACCTATAAATTAGCCGTATAAATAATATGAATACATCCTAAAATTAGGAAATGGGACTAAATTACTATTTATTACATTTTTACCACTATACATGATAATTGTGATGTATAATGAGAACTATAAAATGAACAGAATCTGCGATTTTCCTTTGCGAAAATCATTTGATATAGCCCTTTCTGCCCGTCCCTCTGTCGCTTTTCACTCATTTTTACCGGATTACGTAAATGAATCGGTCAACAAGGAGAATAACGGTATGAATATCTGGCAAAAGCTGAAGACAGCAGGCAACAAATTGAACAACAATGTGAGTAGAATAATCAGTGCAATGATACTATTGGTCGTCCTTGTGCTAGCGCCTACATTTATTTCTTTATTTCAACGGGATGATACCGTATATTCTGCCAGTTATCCGGTTGCGCACGCACCTTCACCTGATGCGGTGGATAATGTAGTATCTGTGGATGATTCATCGGTATTCATTCCGACAACACCGCCTGTTCCGGTACAAGTCTTCCCGGATGCGCCGGGCAATCCGGCAGTCTCTGTGCTGCCAGCTATCGTAGTTAGTAATCAAGCAGGTGGTTCGCGTCCGGTCAGTCTTACGGTAGAACGTCATCTTACTCCTAATGAGTGGCTGGGTGATCGAGTGATTATCGGGACGAAGGAAGCTGCGCTTACAACAGATATGCTGCGCAAAGATGGTGGAGATACAGGCATCTTCAATATGCCTGCCAACAATGATTCGCTGAAAACAGCGGATCTCTCGTTAACATTAACCGATCGCGGAGCAAAGTTAATGTCTAGCGCTAATTTTGGATTACGTATTGATGCTCTGTATGGCAAAATTCTACTGCCTGTGACTACGCTGCAAAATGTAAAGCAGGATACGAATGTAGCGTTACACATTGATACAACGATTGCACGTCCTGTAGGTGCGCAAGGATTGACGATGAGTGTACATTTGAGTGGAGATTCCAATCATTCTATTGGGATAATCTTGCCAGTAGAAGATAACACATTGAATGCGAGTCAACTTAAAAAGTTGAAAATCTTAGTGCAGCTTGCCGACGGTACTCAGCATTATGTCAATTCAACTGTGATTCCTTATGGTGATAAATACAAATATGGTGTGCAATTTGAGGCTACTGAATCTGGTGGATATACAGTTGTTCTATCCAAATGATAATGGCTAAAGGAAGCAGAAAACAGAGGCATTTGATCTAATCGTTGTATAAACAATGGTATTATTTGGATCAAATGAGTGGAACAAAATCTGTAAAGTCATTCCGTTCTCTAGCAAAAGCGGTTTTATCCAGCGCGTTCATTTAGTAGCGCTGTGATAGAACTGCTTTTTTGTTAGCACAACATATCATTGCGACATACGTTCGTTCTCATTGGAACTATGATACGGTGGTATGAAGGAAGAATGAAGGTGTGCAGGAAGTAGTTGACGATGAACAACACAATAATTTATACTGGCTATTGTTATTAAAAGTAAGTATGTTATCAATAGTGAATATATAGGAGGAACCATACATGAACAACGAACAGAGAAAACAGGAAATTCTGAAGGCGTACGAGTTCAGACATGCGACCAAATCATTTGATCCTGATCGCAAAATTTCTGATGAAGACTTCCATTTCATTCTGGAAACCGGACGTCTGTCACCAAGCTCGGTCGGTTCAGAGCCGTGGAAATTCCTCGTCGTACAAAATCCAGAGCTGCGCAGCAAGCTGCGTGAAGTGACATGGGGCGCACAGGGACAACTGCCGACAGCAAGCCATTTTGTAATCATTCTGGCGCGTAAAAATGTCCGTTACGATTCCGCGTATCTGCGTGAGCAAATGCTGGAAGTAAAACAGATGACAGAAGAAGTCTTCAATCAGGTGCTAGGTCGCTACCGTGAATTTCAGGAGCGCGATCTGAACATTCTGGAAAGCGAACGCAGCTTGTTCGACTGGGCATCCAAACAGACGTATATTGCACTAGGCAATATGATGACTGCGGCGGCAGAGATCGGCATCGACTCCTGTCCTATCGAAGGATTCCAGGTAAACGAAGTGGATAAACTGCTCGCAGCAGAAGGCATCATGGATGCTAATGAATTTGGCGTCAGCGTCATGGCTGCATTTGGCTACCGTACAGACAAAGAGCTGCGTCCAAAAGCGAGAAGAACCGTAGAGCAAGTTATCGAATGGCTGAACTGAGCACAGGATTAATGAAAGCAAGCGAATAAGAGCAGTGAAATAAAAGCAAAAAAACCGCCACTAACCTATAAAAGGTTGTGGCGGTTTTTGGCTATATCGTATGGCAGACCGTTGCGATGTGTTCATCTTGCAGCGATTGCAAAATGACGGGTACGATGGACTGCTATCATGGTAGATGGTGTTGCGAACTTAGTGGCGATCTTTGGCTTCGCCGATTTTTTGTTGAACTTCGCCTTTAGCTTTGTCCAGCTTACCTTCAGCTTGCAGGGAAGCGTTATCGGTAGCGTTACCGTATTGATCTTTGATCTCGCCTTTTGCTTTGGATACGGCACCTTTTACTTTATCGCCCAGACCGCTATCTTTATGGTTTGTCATGTTGAACATCTCCTCTTCATATGATGGAATCATTTGATATTTTTGATATTCAGGTGTTGATTGAAGCCTGATCATTATTACCCTGCGTTGTCTAATGTTAAACAAAAGCTAACACCGGTTGACAAGCTGTGCTCTGTTCTCCACAATAATAGCCACATGGTCAAAAAGGCAGTTTCGCTGACTAGTCACGGGAAAGCATTCTTATCAATAAACGATACACCTGATCGCATATCGGCAGGGATAGGAAGGGGAACTTCATACGTATGATCAAGGCGGTTGTGTTTGATTTTGACGGGCTGATTCTGGATACGGAAACGGTCTGGTTTGAATGTTATCAAGAAGTGCTGGCACGTCATGAGCTGGAGCTGACGCTAGAGCAGTTTGCACCCAGTATCGGTACGCATAGCGATGATTTTCGCCAGTATGTCGAGACGACGCTGGGTAAGCCGGGCATTGGACTAGAGATTGAGCGGGAAGTGGCGGAGATGATCCCAGCACGCGTGGAGTTGATTCAGGCGCGCGGTGGGGTAGCGGATTATTTGGCAGAAGCGAAGCAGCTTGGACTGCGCATCGGTCTTGCCACCAGTTCGGATCGTCAATGGATTGAATATTATCTGGATCGGCTTGGCTTGCGTCATTATTTTGAAGTGATCAAGACGAGTGATGATGTGTCTGCGGTGAAGCCTGATCCAGAGCTGTATTTGCGTGTCGTGGATGAGCTAGATATTCAGGCGAACGAAGCGGTTGCGTTTGAAGATTCGCTAAACGGCTTGCGGGCGGCGAAGGCGGCAGGTCTGCATTGTGCCATTGTGCCGAATCCGGTCACTGCGCTGCTGCCATTTGAGCATCATGATCTGCGTCTGGATTCGATGGAGGACATGCCGTTAGCGGACGTACTGAGCAGATTGGCGCTATGATGAATGAGATTGTGGCGGTTGCCTGTTCATATAGTGGTACCTGTTATGATGGGGAGTTGGCAGTTTAGCTTGTTATCGTATGCAGGTACGACTTACGCTACATGTATACAAAAGGCAGGTGATCCGGTGCAGATGGTACCGTTTTGCCTGTTTGTCATGTCTATGTATTGTCTATATATTGCGCATATGAACACATTTCCGCGTATCGAAGAAGTGGCATGACCGCCAAAAAGGTGTATATATACAAAATAAGCACTATTGGCAGAGGAACTATGAACGTATGGGTGCAACGTCATATCTGCTCCCCTAGCGGTCACGCTGCTGCGGCAATCATTTCTAACATCAGGAGGACAACGAATTGAAGCTGTTTATTCATCGTAAAGACCTACGTACTCACGATCTAGCAGGCTTTGACTATTTAAAAGAAGCTGGAGATGAGAGTATCCATCTGCTCATTATCGATCCCTTTTTACTGAAAAAGCATCGGGAAAAGGAGCATAGCGGCGTCAATTTCATGCGCCATGTACAGCGGCTCATTCGCCAGTATCATCGCCATCAGCGGGAATTGCAGATCGCTTATGGCAAGCCGGAGGAAGTGCTGGAATACGTGCTGGACAAGCTGGATATCGACGAGGTGGTGGCGCATCGCGATTTTACACCGTACGCCAAGGAGCGCGACCGCAAGCTGCGCAAAGTGGCGGAAGATGCGGATGTTGCGTTTACGTTGCTGGTCGATCATATGATGCTGGATGTAGAGCCGTTCGCTGATTTTACTGGTAAAAGCGGCTATTATAAAGTATTCGCGCCCTTTCATCGCAAATGGCTCGATTTCTTGGATCAGCATCATAATCCAGTGTCGCCTGTATCGCTCAAGGAGCTGCGTGTCAGCAAGCGGCAGGTGGATTGGCCTGCCAAGTTTGATCTGCCGTTCTCATTGGATGATTACGAGCCTGCCGATGATCCACAGCCGAAGCTGGAGCATTTCCTCAAGGACAAAGTGCAGGATTATGGCGAGGAGCGCGACTATTATTCCATCGATCCGTCCAGCGAGCTGAATCCGCATGTAGTGACTGGCGCGATCTCGATTCGGCAAATGTACAACGAAGCGATTCAGCACAAGCAGAGCGAGGAATGGGTGCGGCAGATTTCGTTCCGCGACTTCTATCTGTATTTGGCGATCTATGACGAGGATTATTTTCAATATGAGAAGACATTCGATCTGTCGCCGCTGACTGATAAGCACTTTGAAGCATGGTACAAAGGCGAGACGGGTATTCCGGTAATTGATGCAGCGATGCGTCAGCTGAACGAAACGGGTCAGATGCACAATCGGCTGCGCATTCTGTGCGCGATGTTTTTGACCAAAAATCTGCAATGCCCGTTCACGCTGGGCGAACAATATTTCCGCCGCAAGTTGCTGGACTATGACAATATTATCAACCGTGGCAACTGGACATGGTGCGCATCGCTAGGCGCCAATTCGTCGCCGTACTTTCGAGTGGTTAATCCGGTTACCCAGTCTGCCAAATACGATGAGCAGGGCGAGTATATCCGTCAATGGCTGCCGGAGCTGAAGGATTTGTCAGCAAAAGAAATCCACCAGCCGCGCCCAGATGCCATCGTCGATCTGAAGCAATCGCGTGCAGAGGCGATTGAGACGTACAAACGGATCGTGAATGGGAAATAATCATTGGACATTGATCCATCGTTACAAAATCAAATGCCCGGCATTACGCATGTTATCATGCGCATTGCCGGGCATTGGTTTGTAGTTGCTCCCTATTCGATTGCGTTTACTCTGTCACTGGTTGTTTGGAAAGTGGAGCGTGCAGTTCGCGCTCAATCTGCTCCAAGCTTCTGCCGCGCGTTTCCGGTACACATTTGATCGCAAACAGCAGTCCAACAGCATTGAATAGCGTGAAAATAAGGAACGTATGCGCAAGACCAATTCCCGATAACAATAGAGGGAATACGAACGAGACGACAAAGTTGCACATCCATAACGCAAACGTGGATAGTCCGACGCCGAAGCCGCGTAGCTTTTGTGGAAACATCTCGGATAGCAGCAGGAAGACAATCGGACCGATGCATCCTTGAAAAAAGGCGATAAAGACGACAGTCAAGCCAATAACCAAATATGGCAATATCGGCGAACCCATCATCGTCCACAGCAGCGACGTAATGGCAAACATGGATACCAGCGTGCCCACAATACCAACAATCAGCATCTTGCGCCGATCCACCCGGTGCATCAGATTCATACCGACAACAACGGCAAGCACCGAGATCAGACCGTTAGCCGTATTGGCATACAGGGAAGCGGTACTGCCAAAGCCTGCTTCACCGAGAATCGTAGTGCCATAATACATAATGACATTAATCCCAATCAGCTGGCTAATACCACCCAGACACATGCCGACTAGCAGCAGACGGCGAAACGGCGGCGACCATAACTCTTTGAATGAGAAGGCTTGCTTTGGTTCGCGTGAAGGAATCGGTATATTGCCCAGACTGTCGATCTCCGCTTGAGCGATATGCTGAGGTCTGATTTTGTTCAGAGCAGCCAGCGTGCTTTGTGGTCCTTTGTGATGAAATAGCCAGCGCGGTGACTCTGGAATACGAAATAGTCCGATAATCAGCCCGGCAGCGGGCAGTGCGGCAACGAGCAGGATGTAGCGCCAGATGCTGCTATATTCGGCGAAGATGGTGCCAAGAATCGCACTGACGACAAAAGCGAGAAATTGCCCGCTGACGACCATCAGCTCGTTGACCGTAACGATTTTGCCACGCATTTCAACAGTTGAGATTTCTGCCAGATAGGTCGGTACCGTAACAGAAGCGCCACCGACCGCCAGCCCAAGTGCAAATCGGAATAGGATCATGCTGAGTACATTCGGTGCCAGCGTACACAGTACCGAAAAGATCAAAAAGATGGCAGCCAGATACGAAATGACGGTTTTTCGTCCAAACCGATCCGATAGCGTACCGCCAAAAATCGCTCCAATCGCAGCGCCAAGTGTCAACACACTGACGACCGCACCTTCAGTAAATGGGGTCAGATTTAGTTCGCTTGGAAGCTTCATAAATGATATGGCACCGTTCGTCACACCTGTATTGTAGCCGAACAGTAGCCCGCCCAGTGCTACAATCATAGCAATAAAGGTCATTTTCCTTCTCGTTCGTGCGTCCAGTTCCGTATTCATCATTCAAGCCTCCGGTTCCTCGGCAATATTGGTGTGTCTGCTTACATGTTAGAGTTCATTTCAACATAGAGATCGTTATCTACTGATCGTCTGCTTCAAAGCATCAATCGACGTGAGTACACCTGCTTCCACCGACATCGTCATATCTTCCATTTCCAACGCGACATCGCCGTTATAGCCCATCATCCGGCAGACAGAGAAGAATTCCTTCCACCATTGCAGATCCTGACCACAGCCGACCGCGACGTAATTCCATGTCCGCTCTGCCGATGCTGTCACCGGCTTCGGCTCCAGCAGTCCGTTCACATCTGCCAATCCGCGCTCAATCCGCGCATCCTTGCCATGCAGATGAAAAATCGCCCCTTTTAATGCGCGCGCAGCCGCAATCGGATCGGCACCAAGGACGATCATATGCGACGGGTCCAGATTGATGCCGAGCATCGGATCGGTCGCATGGCGCAGCTTGAGCAGCGTCTCCACATTCCAGACCATCGTTCCGGGGAATTCCTCGATGGCAATCTGCTGAATGCCATGCTGTTTGCAATGGGCGATATATTGATTCCAAAAGGCAATCGTTACGTTCCACTGATATTCATACGCTGGTGCCATAAAGTCCGGCCACGAGATTGTAGAGGTGATCCAGTTCGGAGTCGTATCGTTAGGCGAACCGGCAGGCAGTCCCGCCATCGCCACCAGTTTGGTCACACCAAGCTTGCCTGCCAGCACTGCACAGTCGTACATAGACTGCTCGTATTGCTTGCCCGTTTCCGAAGGCCAGAGCGGATTGCATGACGTATTCAGCGCAGAGATACGCATACCGCGCTTATCTAGCTCCGCTTGAAAGGCTGCCAGCTTGTGCTCATCCGCGAGTAGTTCCGCTGTATTCACATGAGCGCGTGCCCCCCAACCGCCAGCCGTCATCTCGACCGCGTCAATGCCCAGACTTTTCACCTTGTCGAGCATATCGGTCAATGAAAGTTCCGCAAATACATCCGTACAGATTGCCAGTTGCATAGTAAAGTCCCCTTTTCCTGTTGGATTGAAATGGAATATACATCGTCAGTTGTACGTTACCCAGACGCCGCCCTGATCGGCAGATTCCACGCACGTTTGAACCCAGCGAATGCCTTCGATGCCTGCATCAATCCCAGGATACACTAATTTTGCAAGCGCTTCCGAATCATTGCGTTCTTTGGCATCAATCGCGAGTGCGAACTTGAGATACAGATTTGCCCACGATTCTGGCAGCCCTTCGGCATGGAGCGCGCCCAGACGTTCATCCGCATTGCATTCGTCATATAGATACGGCATTGCACGAATGAGCTTCTGAATCGGTTGTCCCTGAATCTGGTACAGCAGTTCATTGGGCTGATTGTCCGAAAATTCCACCGATGCTTTGGAGCCGATAATACGAATCCGATGGCCATCCATACAGCCTGCATCGACTGCCGATGCCCACATCCGACCGACCGCTCCACCTTCGTAGCGCATTAGCACATAGGCGTTGTCTTCCAGCGGTGCACGGCTACCGACGAAGCTTTGGCGGTCGCACAACAATTCTTTTAATTTCAGATGCGGACAGATTAGCTCTGACATGTAAAAGGTATGGGTGGAGATGTCGCCCAGTACGAAGGAGGGACCGGACTTGGTAGGATCGACACGCCATTTTTGCCCTTCATTGGTTTTGTCGCCAATCTCGTCACAGCCAAAGCCATGCGTATAGCGCAGCTCCACCATCCGAATATCGCCCAGATCGCCGTTTTGCACCATTTGCCGCATCTGTAGCAGCAATTGACTGCCGGAGAAGCCGTAGGTCACGCCGACGATTTTGTTGTGCTGCTCTGCTAGCGCTTTGATGTGCTCTCCTTCTTCTATTTTGAAAAATAAAGGCTTCTCGCAAATGACATGCAGCCCAGCTTCCAGTGCAGCGCGCGTAATTTCGTAATGGGTAAAGTTAGGCGTAGCAATCGTTACGACCTGAATGCCATCTTCCCGCTTCGCTTCTTCGGTAAACATCGTCTGGTAATCAGCATAGCATCGTTCTTGCTCTACCCCCAGATTGGTGCCAAAGCTACGACCCCGCTCTGCATCGATATCGAATGCCCCGGCAACGAGCTGAAAAGCTGTATTATCGCGCAGTGCGCCTAGACGGTGTTTGTAGCCGACATTCCCGGTTCGTCCGCCGCCTACCATCGCCCAGCGTAGTGGGTTTGCAATTTGTTTTTCACCATTTAACATAAGTAATTCCACCTTTCAGCAGTATACGATCTATACGATATGAGATTGGATTGCAATTGTAGCTTTCTTTTGCCACAGTTGAATTATATACTGGATAAAAGATGGCATAACCTACTCAACTTGCTCAAGAATTCATCAATATTGCTGTATTTACTCCGTCGCACAAAGGAGGATATGTATGAAAAGTGTAGATCCAGGTGTCCTGCCGCAATCGGCATGTTTTGCTTTCTCGCCTTCGTCGGGTCAGCGAGAATTGTGTTTTTATCCGACGTGGTGCGGTCATTATTTCTGTACTGCTGATTATTTTAAAAAGCGTCAATCGTATCATTATTTGTTGATCCTATATATTCGCGAAGGTGAGCTGCATGTCGAAGCAGGCGGGCAATCATTTGATGCACGCAAAGGCGATGTCGTGCTGCTCGATTGTACTCAGCCGCATTATTACCATGCGCGCGATGGGTTGGAGTTTTGTTATTTGCATTTTGAAGGTTCCAATGCGCATGAGCTGGTACGTCATATTCGGGAGCAGCGCGGTTCGCTCATTCAGGATGAATCTTGTGCGTCCATTGGGATGCAGCTGTTTGATCTGGTGCAATTTCATCGTAAAAAAGGTGAAGAATCGTTCTTCCAGACGTCGCTACGTATTTACAAATTGATCGAACGGCTTGCTGTACCACCAACGAAGTTTACTGCCAAGGAAGATCCGGTCGAGGCAGCGATTCATTATATAAAAGAGCATATCGGCGAGCCGATCAGTCTGTCATCGCTGGCGGAAGCAGCGCATCTCAGCCCGTACTATTTTGCCCATCGCTTCAAAAAGCAAACCGGCTTCTCACCGCTGGACTATGTGATCCATACCCGGATCAACCGCGCCAAAGAGCTGCTGTTGCAAACTTCGCTATCTGTAAATGAAATCGCTTACGAGGTTGGATATCACAACGGTCGTAGTCTTGTAAATCTGTTTACCCAGCGTGTCGGCGCATCACCGTCAAACTTCCGCAAGTCAAAGCAATTGCAATATTGATCACTTTAAGATATACCTATGCAGCCATCGTCATGCAATCTCACTGTTTTGAGATTCATTATTGTTGTACGAATAAAGTTGTAACAAGAGGTAAGGATCAATACAGAAGAGCAGACGAACCAATCCTTGATTTTGTAAAAAGTGACCTAAAAAATATGAAACTATAGCGATACAGAGTCGATTTTGTTGACGTTACGTTGACAAACCGGCTCTTTTTTTACATTTAGCCCCTATTTCGCCGTACATAGCGTTGATTGTTGGCTGGTACGATGAATCTCGGCAACAGGGAAATTACATAGAATATGCGAGTGGATTCGGATATTCATTATGCCTACACATAAAGGAGAGATGAAGAATGGGTTGGACAAACATGTGTGAACATAGTATGCAAAAAGCGGCACCCATCATGGCAGGAGTTATGACAGCAGCGATGCTGTTCGGGATTCCAGCAGGAACGGGAGCAGCGGCAGCCAAGCAGCAGCCGGAGATCAAGGCGAAAAATGTGATCATGCTCATTCCTGACGGTATGGCGCAGGATGCTACAGCACTGGCACGCTGGTATAACGGTGGCGAGATGTTGGCATTGGATGAGATGGCGAGCGGTCTGGTGCGCACCTATTCCGCCGATGCAGCGATTGCCGATTCCGCACCGGCAGGTACGGCATTTGCGACCGGGCATAAGTCGCATACCGGTTATGTTGGTGTGTTGCCGGATCAGAATACGATGCCTGGCTTGCATGCGATTGCGGCAGGCGATCAGAAGAAGCCGGTTGCTAACATTCTGGAAGCTGCCAAGCTGGCGAACAAGTCGACTGGCATTATCGCCACTTCCGAGATTATGCACGCGACACCAGCGGCATTCAGCGCGCACTACCCGGATCGCAGCAATTACGATGCACTGAGTGAACAGCAAGTGTATGCCGGTATCGATGTCGTGCTGGGCGGCGGGGCGCAGTATTTTACAGCAGCCGGACGTAAAGATGGCGAGGATCTGATCGGTGACATTCACAGTCTTGGCTACAATGTTGTGACCAATACCGCCGAGCTAAAAGCCGCCAACAACGGCAAAGTATGGGGCATGTTCGCTGACAAAGCGATGGCGTACGACATGGATCGTGATCCGGTCAAGCAGCCAAGTCTGGCAGAAATGACGGCAAAAGCGATTGAAGTCTTGTCCAAGGACGAGGATGGATTTTTCCTGATGGTTGAAGGCAGTAAAGTGGATTGGGCAGCGCACGCGAACGATCCAATCGGCATCATCAGCGATGTAAATGCCTTTGACAAAGCGGTTGCCGAAGCGCTTGCCTTTGCCAAAGAAGATCAGAATACGCTCGTGATCGCTTCTACAGATCACCACAACGGCGGTCTGACTATCGGCGACCGAGATACAACGACAACATATGATGAATTGCCATTGTCGACTTTTATCGAGCCGCTCAAAAAAGCAAAAGTGACCGGTGAAGGCTTAGAGAAGCTGTTCAACAGCGACCGTAGCAATATTGAGCAGGTGGTGAGCGAGAACTTCGGTATTACCGATTTGACTGCTGATGAGATTGCCGCCATCAAGGCTGCCAAATCCGGCAGTATGAACTACGCCGTAGGTCCGATCATTAGCAAACGTGCCCATATCGGCTGGACGAGCGGTGGACATACGGGCGGTGATGTCGTGCTGTATTCATACGCACCGAGTGGCAAGCAGCTAAGTGGTCTGGTGGAAAATAGCGATATCGCTCGCTACATGGAAGCGGCGCTTGGCGTGAATCTGGACGAAACGACACAAGAACTGTTCGTGCCTGCCGAGCAAGCATTTACAACTCGCGGCGCAAGCGTGAGCTGGGATAACAGCGATGAGAAGAATCCGGTACTGGTCGTAACCAAAGGTGACGATACTTTGCGTCTGCCGGTATTTAAAAGTATCGTAACTTTGAACGGCGAAAATGTACGATTGAATGGTAATGTTGTGTACAACGGCGAGAAGGTTTTTGTACCGCAATCGGCGATTGATCTGTTGTCCTAAGTCATGGCAATAAATCAACGTAGCAATACGAATTAGACAACAAGCAGTTTGTGATAAGTACTCTCTGTTAGATGGTGCAATATGTGATCACTTCCGGCAATAGTATGTATGTGAGATGTCATATTCCGTATATTCATTTCAGATGGAAAGTATAAAATAACCGCCTCTCTTGCGTTGCACGCAGGGGAAGGCGGTTGTTTTATACACTTATGTTCAAGCCTGTTCGCCGAATCGTTGGCTACGAATCTGAACATCTGTTGCATCTTGCATTCGGATCATTCTATTGCTGGTTATAGGTCAAAGCAAGGAAGACATTTATTGTTCCTCATCAATGCTGCGTATAAACTTGGCAGGTACTCCAGCAACGACGCTATCTGGCGGTACATCTCTAGTAACGACAGCACCAGCCGCAACAACGGAATGGTCGCCAATCGTGACACCGGGCAAAATGGTTGCGCCAGAGCCGATCCACACCTGCTTGCCGATCACAACCGGAGCAGCAAACGTAGTATTCCGCGTTGCTAATGGCAATCCGTGGTTCAGCGTCGCAATCGTCACATTCATCCCAATCATCGTACCATCGCCAATCGTAATACCGCCCCGATCCTGAAAGGAACAGCCTGTATTGAAAAAGACATCTTTACCGATAGTAATATGTTTGCCAAAGTCGGTATAAAACGGAGGGAAGCACATGAAGGACGGATCAACGGTTGTACCGGTCAGCTCGCTAAATAGATCCACGATTTGCTCGCGGGAATGATACGTATTGTTGAGCGTCATTGTGATTCGCTGCGCGTCGTAACTGCAACGCGTCAACAACGTATGCAATTCTGTATCTTCTCCCGCAATGGGATTCCCTTGTTTGCAAAATTCGATAAACTCATTCATTTCCATCATTCATGCGCCTCCATTTGGATTGAAGTCAATGTCGTAATGAAGCTAGACGACGACAGAATTACATATAGAAACAGATAAAGATATCCAACATAGACACAGATATTTATGCAGATTCAGATCTGAAAATGTATCCAGAAGCCGTAACTTCTTACAGCGTGCTAGTATCGATCACGAATCTGTATTTTACATCGGAAGCCAGTACTCGCTCATACGCTTCATCGATACGGTCGGCGGAGATGACTTCGATTTTGGGTGCGATATTGTGCTCAGCACAGAAATCCAGCATTTCCTGCGTTTCACGGATACCGCCAATCATAGAGCCGGCAAACGAACGGCGATGACCGATCAGGGACATCACATTCAGCGACAGCGGCTCTCCCGGTGCACCAACATTGACCAGCGTGCCGTCCAGTGTCAGCAGGGAGAAGTACGCATCCAGATTGATGCTGGCGCTAACGGTGTTGATGATCAGATCAAATTGTCCGGCAAGCGTTTTGAATGTATCTTCATCATTGGTTGCATAATAATGATCAGCACCGAGCTGCAAACCGTCTTCTTTTTTACTCAGCGTTTGTGACAGTACAGTCACTTCAGCACCCATAGCATGAGCAATTTGCACCGCCATATGTCCAAGTCCACCCATACCCACAACGGCTACTTGTTTACCAGGAGCTGCACCCCAGTGATGCAGGGGAGAATACGTAGTAATACCAGCGCACAGCAGTGGAGCGGCGGCGTCCAGCTCAATATTGTCAGGAATGCGCACAACGAATTCCTCGGTAACGACGATATGAGATGAATATCCGCCCTGCGTCGGCTCGCCGTATTTGTCTACGCCTGCATAAGTCGGCACATTGCCGTTGAGACAATATTGCTCTTCGCCTTTTTGGCAATTCGCACATGTACCACAGGAATCGACCATACAGCCAACACCGACACGGTCACCAACTTGGTATTTGCTCACTTCGGAGCCGATATCCGTAACGATACCGGCAATCTCATGACCGGGTACGAGCGGATAATGAACAGGTCCCCATTCACCGTGGGCAGTATGAATATCAGAGTGGCAGATGCCAGCATATTTGATCTCGATCAGAACATCATGTACGTCCAGCTCGCGTCTTGTAATTTCCGTAGCGTGAAAGGATTGGTCTGGACCTCCAACAGCACGCGCTTTTGCAGTTACCATTAATAAAACCTCCTCAAAGAAATAGATGCACGATACAGCCTCATACTCATTCATGCACACATATTCATGCAATCGCGTTGCGAATGCCCGTGACAATATACGCGCATTCCTTTGCAAGCTGAGTGGGCTGTGCAAGGTCATGTTACGCCTTACAGTTAACTCTAAGTCAATAGGGGGATTTAAATTTTTTGGTATGAATATTAGAAAAGGAAGCCGAATCATGGCTTTGACATGTGCTATATCCAGTGCTAGAATCGCAAGCAGAAGATAGAGTTGGCTCGAAGTTTATATCTAGAGAAAAGGAGCAGAAGCATGGGACATTATTCCATTGGTGAAGTTGCCAAGATGTTAAATCTCACCTCGTATACGCTGCGTTATTATGATAAGGAAGGCTTGCTGCCATTTGTAGAACGGACAGCGGGTGGGATTCGTCTGTTCAAGGATTCGGATATTGAGGCGCTGCGTATTATCGAATGCTTGAAGGATACGGGAATGCCGATCAAGGAGATTAAAATTTTCATTGATTGGTGTTCAGAAGGGGATACGACATTGAAGCAGCGATACGATATGTTTATCGAACGCAAAGCGATTGTTGAAGCCCAAATGGAAGAATTGAAGAAAACGATGGACGTGATCAATCACAAATGCTGGTATTATCAGACCGCCTGCGATGCCGGTACTGAACATATTCATCGTAAGCAACTGGTGGCAGAGTCACCACAATCATCGTAAAAAAAGTGGTTCTCGCCTTCATAGTAGGAAGGACGAGAACTACTTTTTTACAATCCTAAAAGATAGATATAATTATAAAAGACGTTTTTACGAAAAAATGTGATGACAATGATCAATTATGCAAAAATGGTCAGCAGTCCATACGTGCCTATGAACTTCCTATATCGTGCTTCTCAGACAGTACATCCTTGTCCGCCAGCATACCGATCAGTTCTTTCGCATTTGGCGTAGCATCGCCAGCGGAGTTGTTGTTGAAGACGACATACACATGCTCGCTCTGATCCTGCAATGATAGCAGTCGGTCGCGCCATTCGGTCAGTTCCTCGGTACTGTATTTGTACAGATAACGAAGTTTGCGCCAGTCGGGATGACTGCTCTTGTGCCAGCCGTCCACATTGCGTCCGTGCATCCGTACATAGGTTGCCTGACGTGAGGTGGCAGCGGCTACGATTGGAATCGATCCTGAACCTGCTTGTGGCTCATCCACAATCGTATGAATCCAATCTTCCTTGCGCATAAACTCCAATGTCCGCTCACGGAACTCTGGCATATACCAAGACTGATTGCGGAATTCGAGTGCACACGGAATATCCTTCATCAGCTCACGCGTTTCGCGCAGCGTCTCCACATTATCACGGTTGCAATCAAACCACGGCGGGTATTGAAACAGCGCCATGCGCAGCTTGCCTGCATCAATCGCCGGTTGCAGCGATACATGAAACGCCTCGAACATTTCTTCTTTTGTATCAAAATAATTCTTTTTGCCCCGCAGATGCCCGGTCATGCCCTGATACGCTTTGAAAACAAAGCCAAAATGATCCGGTGTCTGCTCGACCCATTTGGTTACATTTTTCACCGGTTGTACGGCGTAAAACGAACTGTCGATTTCGACAATCGGAAAATGCTCGCTATACGTAGGCAGCCGCTCCGGCGCTTTGATCTTGCCGTACAGCTCCGGGTGATCGCCAAAGCCGGTCAGACCGATTTCAATCATGCTACTCACTCCTTTGCGGCGAAATGTCTGTCCAGTTGTAAAGGGAAGTATCTGCCACGTTGCTACAGTCAGACGATCCCTATCTGGAATCTGTACCCTGTATTAAACCAATTGATCTTCAGCTAACCCTAGTCCGATGACGAACGTACATTGCAAATATCTTAAATTCTGCATAATCACGCAAAAATCGTAATGGATCAATGTTCTAAACTCTTTGGACATTTTGTGTTGCGATGCGAAGTTATGCAAAATAGATAGTCACTGATTTTTTTGCAGTGGGTCTGGTTAAATAAGGATGTAGAGTTTCAAGACTCTATCTTTATTTCAAAGGAGGATTCTGTAATGAGTACCGAAGCAATCTTTGAAGCAATAAAGAACAGAAGAAGTGTCTATGGCATCAGCAAGGAAGCTGTTATACCGGATGAGCGCGTTCAAGAGATCGTAGAGCATGTTGTACTGCACACGCCGTCTTCGTTTAACTCACAAAGCGCCCGCATCATCATCCTGTTTGGCGACAAGCATGATCAATTGTGGGACTACACCACGAATATTTTAAAAGAAATCGTACCAGCCGACAGCTTTGAGCCGACTCAGCAAAAAATGGACAGCTTCAAAGCAGGATACGGAACGATCCTGTTCTTCGAGGACGAAGCCGTGATCCGTGGCATGCAGGATCAATTCCAAGCGTATCAGGATAAATTCCCGGTATGGTCGCAGCAAGCAAACGGTATGCACCAGTATCTGATTTGGACGCTGCTGGAAGCAGAAGGCTATGGCGCGACGCTGCAACATTATAATCCGCTGATTGACGAGAAGATCAAAGCAGAGTGGGATATTCCAGAAAGCTGGACGCTAGTTGCGCAGATGCCGTTTGGTAAACCGACTGCACCTCCGGGCGACAAAGAATTCAAGCCGCTGGAAGAGCGTATTCGTACCTTGCGTTAATTACACGACCCATTCTAATATCGATTGGACCAAATACATGTCATCCGGCGATAATGTGCAAGCGTAGTAGGGAAGAGAAGGATGTACCTATGTATGTGCATCCAGTCTTCTGCCCTTACGCCGGATTGAAACAACAAAACAACCTTCCGATTCACCGATCATGGTGAGCTGGAAGGTTATTTTGTTGTGTGCAGTATTAGGGCATGAAACGTCATCGCGCCCTTGTGTACGATTTAACGAGCATCCGTTACTTCAAATGAAACCTCACCGACCTGCACGCCATTTACATACAGATGGATATGATGCTGTCCTGCATAATATTTGCGCGTTGTGATCAGCTTGAACGAATGCTTTTTGCGCATCTCGTGCTGCCCGGGTGCGAAGTCCCGCGATACCCAGCGGAATCGCTTTGGTGCCTGCTGCCCGTTTGCTTTCATAAACTGCATTTCATAATCGATCCGTACATTTTGCGGAATGTCCTCCTCATTATGCAGGATAAAGGATATATCGATCTCACCGCCGATGGGCACCGTTTGCGCACTAATCTGCAAATTGCTAATCGTAACTGTCTCGCTAGCAACATAACCGAACAATTGCATCACCTGCGGATGATCCTGCTTGAGTAGTGTCCGACAGCCGTGCTTGACGATCCAGTCGGTATAGAGATGCTGACCGTACCACTGGCGGGCGATCTCGGCGATTCGCTCCGGGTGATCTTTGGCAATATCGTTCAGATGATTGGCGACACTTTTACGTACATATAGCGACGAATCGCGCTTGAGCTGTTCCAGCACCGCAAGTGTCGGTTCAGGATCGGCAATAAACGGCTTGAGCTGAAATGACCACGGCAATCGCGGACGGAAGCCTTCACTTGCCAATCGGCGAATATGCTCGTTGTCGTCCTGTGCCCATATATTCATCTGTCTCAGCATACCGATCGGATATTGCAATATAAATGGACGTACCGCAAACTCCGCGCTGGAATACACAGTCAACACTTCAAGCGCCTTCATCGACAGCTCGACGTGATCCAACCCATTCAACTCTACATAATCCGGGAAAAATAAATATTCTACCCCTCGGCACTGCGGCGCAATCTGCATTAGCAGTTGTACCGCCTGCTCATACGGCAGTGGTAGAGCCGCCGTCAGTGCTTCGCTAATCCGCCGAATGCGCTGCTTGAATGCCAGCTCCTGCCAATCATTGCGATACACTTGCTCATGGAATAGCCGCTCGTCAAAATGATCTGTATGCTCATGTACAATCTCCACAAATCGCTGCAAAAAATGCTCGCTATATCGTTCCTTGAACGTCTCCATTGATGCTCACTCCAATCTCTCTATGTACACTATTCAGGATAGCAGACAATAGTGACAAATCCTGTCGTCATTTACAAGAAAGAAAAAGACTCGTACTTGCTTCAGCACTCTGATCTACCGCAGATTCCTTCTATACGGTATACCCAAATACCAAATAGCTTCATTCCCGCCCTCGTGACTCAGGTGCGGTGGATCATTTTGGCGGAGATCTTGATCAGCTGGGCGCGCTCTTGTTGCGTCAGCTTGGATGCGGCTTCGTCGATCCGCCGCTCAATCTCGCCACCGACCGTATGCACGATGTGCAATCCGCTGTCGGTTAGACGAACCGAGAAGCTTCGGCGATCTGTGAGTGAAGGGATGCGCTCTACCAAGCCGCGGCGCTCCGCGCGATTAATTAACCCCGTAACGCTCGATTTATCCAGATTCAGATGACGCGCCAATTCCTGCATACCCGGTTCACGATCACGTAATATGCCGAGCAGACGAATTTGTACAAAGGATAGATCATGCTCAGTACCCGCCTCCAGCAAAATCGTCTGAATCAAATACGTAAGCTGAACAAGATGATCCACCAGTGGCGTCTCACTCGGTTGTGGTGACAGATGGTGCTGCATATGTATTCACTCCAATCCTAGCAAAATGTAAATATGAAGGTGGTATTGCATCGTATGACGGTTAACAAAAACACGTTAAAACGTGCTTTTTTGAGAAGGGAGTACGTATAATGATGAGTGTAGTATAACATAGAAATATGCATATAGTACGCGATACAAACTTTTTGTTGACTTTGTTTGTGATGCAAACTATATTATATTCAATATCTATTTTGTTGGTATGACAAACTATAATAGTTTGTTTGACAAATTAAATATGTGAGTAAGTCGGGTCTTGTATGAGTCAAATTATCGTATCCAATATGGAGGGGATTGTAATGAAAGCAGCAATTGTTCATGATTTTACAAAAGCACCACAATACGGTGAGTTCGAACTTCGCAGCTTGCAGCAACCACATGAAGTATATGTTGATGTGCTTGCCGCCGGGCTACATCAACGTGTTCGCTCTCAGGCAGATGGTTCGCATTATACGAGCATTGGGCAGTTGCCCCTAATTCCTGGTGTAGATGGTGTAGGCAGGTTGGAAGATGGGCGAAATGTCTATTTTGTGATGGAGGATGCTGCACTTGGCTCGATGGCAGAGCGGACGATTATCGATATCCGCCGGAGCGTCGTGATTCCGGCAGATGCTGATCCGGTGCACATTGCGGCAGCGATGAATCCGGCAATGTCATCTTGGGTGGCGCTGCGCAGTCGGATTGATTTTCGTCCGGGTAGTCGGGTATTGATTATGGGGGCGACTGGTAATTCGGGACAGATGGCAGTACAAATTGCCAAGTTGCTCGGAGCAGAGCAAGTGATTGGCGCAGGACGTAATCAGGCGCGCCTAGAAGCATTAACAGACTTGGGTGCCGATGTGGTCGTTTCGCTAGAAGGAGAAGCATCCGATGTAGCAGAACGACTAGGCAAAGCGGCGGCAGAAGTGGATGTAGTAATTGATTATCTGTGGGGCGCACCGATGGAACAGGCGGTGATGTCCATATTGACCCGACGCCAAGATCGCAGTCGCGCGCTGGATTGGATTCAGATCGGATCCATGGCAGGTGCCGAGGCGCAGATTCCTTCCGCTGCACTGCGCTCCGCGAATCTTCGTATACTCGGCAGCGGTCAAGGATCTGTGACGGCGGCGGGTTATCTGGCAGCATTCCCGGCATTGATCGACTGTATCGCCTCTGGTACACTGCGTATTCCAACGCAATCTTATCCGTTATCTGAAGTGGAACAGGTATGGACTGCGCCTGTCGATCCGCAGAAGCGTATCGTATTCGTGCCCTCCTGAATACATTGTCTTTGATTGGCAGTTCATCGTTGTTCATGAATGGAGTTGTAGGATAGCATATAAGAAAACCCGGTCGCTGGAAGTTGCATTCTCAGAGGAGAATTCCTTCCGACGACCGGGTTTTTGTAAGAGGTATAGAATCGTTGCAAGTTACTCTAATCAACATGGGGAAGATAGAATGATCATACACAGATCATACGTGATCCTATTCTCCATATACGTTCATACAGTTATTACGCTTTGTCAGCTTCCTGATCTTCTTCCACAGGTTCAGCAGCTTCGATATTCAGCAGATCGGAACCTTCTTCCAAAACGCCTTCCTCCGGCAATGCCAGACAAGGTTGACCTGACTCGTAATATTCGCCAACTTGTTCCTCGGTCAGATCGGTTTCTGGCAATGTCCAGACAGACACGCTGCCACCGTTCACCGGGAAGTTTGCCCAGCCGTCTTCTTCGATCTGCACATGATGACGGCGGTTGCCTGTCAGATCGATCCAGATTTGCCCAGCGCGTTCTTCGCCTACAAACATGCGTTTCTCGCCTTCCTCACCGTTAGTCAACACGACCGCACAGCCGGAACGCTCGATATCGTCACTGCCTCGGCGTACCCAGCCAATCGTGTTCGGATGGTCAAAATAATCATCCTGTTCCCCATACGATTTGTGGTAACGCGCATACAGCAGACAGTTCAGCATGTCTTTTTTGTCTGGCACCGGGTTCTCACCGCCGATTCCAAAATAATCACCGTAGAACACGCACGGATACCCATCCTGACGCAGCAATATAAGGCTGTATGCCAGCGGTTTGAACCAATCTTCGATCCACGATTCCAGCGCTTCATCCGGCTGGGAGTCATGATTGTCGACGAATGTTACGGCATGCGTCGGGTGTGTCTGTACTAGCGTATCATTGAAAATGGTAGACAGATCGAATGAGTTGCCCGATGTGGATGCGGCGTGCAGCTTGTAATGCAGGGAGACGTCGAACAGATCGATTTTGTAATCGACGGTATCGAGGAATTCCTGCGAAGCCGCCAGCTCTGGATTCCAGAATTCGCCGACAATGTAGAAGTCCTGTCCACGTTTGTTGACCATCTCATTCACAAATTCGCGTACGAACTCGTGGTTAATATGCTTGATCGCATCCAGGCGGAAGCCGTCGCAGCGTGTTGTATCGATCATCCATTTGCCCCAGTTGACCATTTCCTCACGTACTTCTGGCATATTGTAATCAATATTGGCAAACATCAAGTAATCATAGTTGCCAAATTCGTTATCTACGTTCTCATTCCATTGTTTGTCTCCGTCTGCAATTCGGAAAATCCCATTTCGTCCTTCACGGTTATCGAAATCGGTTCCATTAAAGTGACGATAATTCCATTGCATAGGCGAATATGTATCGCCGCGCCCAGGGAACGTAAATTTGGTCCAGCCTTCAATCTCGAACGGTTCATCCGAGATTTCCTCGGTGCGGTTGTTCCGATCGACTTCAATTACTTTAAATACTTCGGTTTCGTCTGCACCGGCTTTGTGATTCATGACCAGATCGATATAGACGTTGAGACCGAGACGATGGCAGATGGCAATTGCGTCCAGCAGTTCTTTTTTAGTACCGTATTTGGTGCCAACTCCACCTTTTTGGTCAAATTCACCAATATCGTACAGATCATATACGCTGTACCCGGTATCCTCCGGTGAATTACTCTTCGTTACTGGTGGAACCCAGAGCGTACCGATTCCTGCGCGTTTTAGCTCAGGTGCCCACTCTTGCAGTCGTTTCCAGTGTGAACCGTCAGCCTCCACATGCCACTCAAAAAATTGCATCATTGTCACATTGCGATTCATGTATACATCTCCCTTTCTAGCGATGGTGAACTCCAAACGTGAGGCTCCATGAAACATAATCATTACTACGCAAAATAGATTTGCTACCTCCAGCGTTTGACCATTCAAACGAGAGCCATACGAGTATGACCCTCCTGCATGCAAGCAAACGACCTGCCGATCAGGCCAGACACGGAGAGTCTTTATGCTCATCATACACATCTGTCGCAGCGGCACGCGGCTGTGAAGAACATTACCCATTTAGTTATCGGAGCTAAACATATTTGTTGCTACATATAATGCGGATAACAACTAATTTGAGAAAATAAAAATATAATATTTTATAAAAAGGCTTACATCGAAGCAGATCGTAAAAAGAGGCACATGCTGAGCGCATACTCTACTGACAGTAAGAAGCACAATACATACCAAAAAGCCCCCGGAAACTGATTCCGAGGGCAATCCTATGATCACGCTTTGGGGTATAAAGGGGGTAATCACGGTAAGGTCATGCAGTCTTGCGTATTAGCGTAAGTAGAGGGGGCTACTTACGCTTCTTCCACGTCAAAGCCAGCTTGTTTCCATGCTGCTGTGCCGCCATCGATGTATGCTACATCAGTGAAGCCCATCAGCTTCAGCGCGTATGCGCCCAGAGCTGCTTGACCGCCAGCACCACAAGTAACGAGGATTGGGCGATTGCGATCGCTCAGACGCTCGTCGCGCAGTTCTTCCGGCAGACCGAGATCGGCGCGGATTGGCAGCATGCCAAGGGAGATGTTCGTGCTGCTTGGAATGAGTCCACATGCGCCAGCGTCTTTGGCATCCTGTACGTCAATCACGAATGTATCCGGGTTTGCGTTGATTTTCTCGCGTGCTTGCTGGGAAGTTACGCCCGGTACGTTGTTTCTTGCTTGCGTTACCATATCTGTGAATGTCAGTGCCATTGTTCATCATCCTCCTGAATTGTAGTTGGTATCGTGAAGTAGTAAAGCATATGCATCCTTATTATATTTATCCTGAATATGGAAACTATCGTCAGGAAACCGCTTCGCCAGCCAGTACTTTTTGCAGATCGGCTTCGATCTCCGAAGGTTCGAGGCGGGAAGGGTATTGTTTGACAACTTTGCCGTCACGGTCAACGAGAAACTTGGCAAAGTTCCATTCGATGTCGCCGGTACGAGATGGCTCTGGTGCTGCATCAACGAGATGGCGGTACAGCGGGTGAGCGTCGTCACCTTTGACGTCGACTTTGGCAAACAGTGGGAAGCTTACATTGTAGTTCACTTGGCAGAAGTCCTTGATCTCGGCTTCGGTGCCCGGTTCCTGTCCTTTGAACTGGTTGCAAGGGAAGCCCAGTATTTCAAAGCCGGAATCTTGATACGTATCGTAAAGTTTTTGCAGTCCTTCATACTGAGGAGTCAGGCCGCAGCCGCTCGCGGTATTCACAATCAACAGTGTTTTCCCTTTATAGTCGGATAATGATTTCTCCTGTTTGTCGATTGTCAGGGCAGAATAGTCATGTACAGACATTACAAAAATCTCCTCACTTTCATTATGCAAAATTATATTTGATAAAACATAATTTAATTATAACGTCCCAGCGAAGAATGTCAAATCCATCTTGAATATCTGTCCAATCTTCATAAACCGAACCGCGATTGCTCCAAACGGCATTTGAAAAATTTGTTAGCCGTTGACAGGAATACTTGCTCACGATCCCGAATTGTAAAGCAGAGGTAATATATTTATAAAGGTAAAGTATATTCCTTTACAATATTCGTTTTTTTATTTGCATGATGTTGATTCAAAATGGGGAATGTGGTTTCAAACGTTGTATTCATCCAACTGGAGGTAGAGACAATGAGAATACTGGTATCCGGATTTGAGCCGTTTGGCGGGCATCATATCAACCCGACGGAGTACTTGCTTGAGGCGGTCGAGGACCATTCGTTTGCGGATATTCAGGTAGAACTGCGGACACTGCTGTTACCGGTACATTATGATGAATGCGTGGAGTTACTCATTCGCGAAGCCGAAGATTTTCAGCCGGATGCGATTATTATGTGTGGGCTGGCTGCTGGACGTACCGCAGTGAGTCTGGAGCGAATCGCTGTCAATGTGAAACATGTTGAGCCGGGCGCAGAGTATGCTGATAATCTGAATGCGAGGCCGCAGGATGTGCCGATTCGTGAGGATGGGCCGGATGGTATTTTCTCCACCTTGCCGATCCGCGAGATGACGTGCCGTTTGCTGGAAAATGGAATTCCGGCTGCGGTATCCAATACGGCGGGTACGTTTATTTGCAACAATACGATGTATGGCGTGCTGGATTATTTGCAGCAGCGACACCTGGGCGTACGTGCTGGATTCGTTCATTTCCCAGCTTCTACCCAGATGGCGCTACACAAGCCGACCTTGCCGTCGCTGCCGATGGATCTGATGACGCGTGCCTTGATGCTGATCATTCGTACAACTGCGGAGAAATTGCAGCATGACGCTCAGGAACTGGACTCTGCGGCATCGCTGTGAGAGATGGAATAGTAGTGTTGATCGGCGGACAGGAATATCGGAACAATTGGAGCAGGCACTCGCTATCTAACATGAATGACGTACAGATGAATGACATATCGATCATAAGGAACAGTTTGCTGACGATGGACAGCAAACTGTTTTTCTGTTGATTGCACTTTGTAGTAGCAGATGATCATTTATGATTCATCCGATAACTCCGGTAATATAATGACATCCTTCATTCCGTTTAGCAAACGTAACATTGATCAAAAGTAGTCTCTGCAAAGCTGTTGACTTTTGCAATTAGTGTAACTATACTGGTTACAACGGTGGTGATACAAAATGAAACAAATCAGTACACGCTTCTCAATGGCGGTACACACGCTGTCCTTGATCCATCTGTGTCCGCTGGAATGCACAGGCGACTTTATCGCTGCAAGTGTCAATACGAACCCGGTCGTCATTCGCCGGATTATGGGCATGTTGAAAAAGGCAGGGCTGATCGAGGTGCGCGCTGGTATCGGCGGAGCGTATTTGCTGCACCAGCCAGAGCAGATCACCTTACTCGACATTTACCGCGCCGTCCATGTAACGGAGGAAAATAAACTGTTCGGCATTCACGATCATTCTAGCATCGCTTGTCCTGTCGGACGCAATATTGAGCAGGTGCTTCAGGAAGAATTACGTGAAGCGCAGACGGCGATGGAGCAACGGCTTGCCCGCACGACGCTGGCACAGCTTAGCAATCAATTCGTAACCATATAACGTATGGCTGCGAGCACAAGCAGATCCAGATACGATCAAGCAGATGACGAGCAGACCAATCTTGATGCAGCCCGCACGATCTTTTATCATCTTGGATATTCAGACAGCAGGAACAGACAGAAATGAGAGCCTCTACACAGGCTTTTATTTTATACATTCGTTGTAACCACTTAGGTTATAACGGCAATTACGATACCTACATTTTCACACTATAGGAGGATATGAATATGACAATATTAATTACAGGCGCAACCGGACATCTTGGCTCTAAAGTGGTAAATGAATTGCTCAAAAAAGTACCTGCCAGCGAGTTGGCAGTCAGCGTACGCAACCCGGAGAAAGCAGTACATCTGCGTGAACAAGGCATCGACGTGCGTCACGGTGATTTTGACAAGCCAGAGACACTGGAAGCGGCATTCGCTAATGTGGATCGTCTGCTGATTATCTCGGCAGATGGCGATAACGAGACACGCATTCGTCAGCATAATGATGCGGTAGCAGCGGCAGCGCGTGCTAATGTCGGCTTTATCGCTTACACTAGCGTCGGCAATGCGGCAGATAGCCAATTGTTCCTCGCACCAGTACACAAAGCAACCGAAGAAGCAATTGCAGCAACGGGCATTCCGTATTCGTTCCTGCGCAACAACTGGTATTTGGAAAATGAACTGTCCAGCATTCAAGCCGCAGCTGCGGGCGCACCATGGGTAACTTCCGCTGGTTCCGGCAAATCAGGCTGGGCAACACGCGACGATTACGCTGCGGCGGCAGCAGTCGTGCTGACGGGTGAAGGTCATGACAACACCATTTACGAGCTGTCTGGTCCGCTGTTAACACAGGATGAGCTGGCAGCAGCTGCGGGCGAAGCACTGGGCAAAGACATTCCGGTACAGCATGTGGATGATGCTACGTATGCAGAGATTATGAAAGGTGCTGGTCTGCCGGACTTCCTGATCCCGATGCTGGTTAGCATTCAGCACGATATTCGTGAAGGCGAGCTTGCCGTGGAGCAAAGCGATTTTGAAACATTACTCGGTCGTCCGCTCACTCCGACCGTCGATGCAATCCGTCAACTGCTGAACGAGCAAGCATAACAATTGTCACGTAGATCATAATAATCGCCATTTCCACGGTGCAGTATATGCTCGTCTAAAGCACCTGTACTATGAAGCAGGCGATGAATATATAGCTGCTATCCATGCGATAGGCACAATCGATATTCATAATATGGATACTTCAACAACAAACCGCCCCGGCGACTGGTGATCATACACCTGCGCCGGGGCGGTTTTTCATATCATTTCGTTTCTGTATGTCTAGTACAATCTACGTCTGGATACCCCATTCGTAGATGACATGCGTCCTGCTACATCCGAGATGACTGCTCTTGGTATTTACAATGTTTCATATGCAGTCATCCGTCAGTCCGCTGAATCGGATGAGCGTCGATCAGGGTTGCGACGCGGGTTTCACTTTGCGTTCGCCATCCTGCCGATTGCTCCACCAGCGAAATACCCATGCAACAATCGCCCATACTAGACTGACCGCCATGAGCGGGAACATCAACAATAACGGAATATCAATCAAAGCTCCAATATAATCGGGATGAATCATCTGATAGATCCAGCCCGGCAAAGTAGAGCCGAGTCCAATAACAAATAATATAGCAGCGCTGATCCATGCTCGGCGCGTCAGCCGCATGGCGGCAATGATCAGCACCAGCAGCACGGCGAGTTCCAGCAGCCAGACGATACGAAACAGTGGATCAGGAAATACGGTCGCCGGATTAATAAGCCACATCATACTGCACCTTCCTTAATAAAACATGGATTTGTTACAGCCATTATACTGCATCGGCTGCGGGCAAAATCGTCAAGTTTGTAAACGCAGGTGGTATGCAGATTACTGTTTTGCAATGTTTATCATCGTTCCGGAACGTCCAATCCTGCGTTTGTATCTCTATTATCATTTGTTGGGATCATTGACTCCCGTTATGACAGGCAAATGTCCTTACTGTACCTCATCTTCAAAGGTGATCACAATTTTACCTTTGGCATGATGCGTTGCACTAAGACGGTGAGCTTCGCGCAGACCTTCCTCAGAAAACGGCAGCTCGGTGCCGACGATAGCATTCACTTTGCGTTGTTCCAGCAGTTTACCAAACTCCTCTAACTGCTTGCCATCCGGTTGCAGCCAGATCGCTTTGGCAGTTACATTGTGCTGCTTGGCAAGTTCCTCGTCCGGCTGATCCAAAATGGAGATCAAGCGACCGCTGCCTTCTTTGAGCACCTTGAAGCTGTCCTTTTGAATCTGCCCACCCATCGTGTCAAACACAAGATCGATATCGGACAATTGTTCAGCAAAGTTCGTGGATTTGTAGTCAATCACTTCATCCGCGCCAAGCGATTTCAAAAATTCCGCATTTTTGGCACTGGCGGTCGTGATAACGTGCGCGCCTGCGTGCTTGGCAAGCTGGATCGCCAGTGTGCCGACTCCGCCTGCTCCGGCATGAATCAGTACCTTTTCGCCTTCCTTGAGCTGACCGTGATCAAATAGAGCCTGCCATGCAGTCAATCCAGCTAGTGGAATCGAAGCCGCTTCGGCAAAGCTGATACCCGGTGGCAACGGAGCGAGCAGATTGTCATCGACCGCGACATATTCAGCATATGTGCCAAAACGAGTCGTATCTGGACGGGCGAAGACATGATCACCAATCTTCCATTCGGTGACGTCATCGCCAACCTCGGTGATTACACCAGCGGCATCCCAGCCGAGAATGATCGGGAACTCCCAATCCATCATTTGTTTGAGGTGCCCTTCGCGTAGCTTCCAATCAATCGGGTTGATGGAAGTAGCTTTTAACTTCACGACAACCTGCTTGGAACCCGGTTTCGGATCGGGTACGTCTGCCAGCTTGAGTTGATTCTCGTCACCATATTGTTCAATAATAACTGCTTTCATGTGAAATCCTCCTCGATTGCGTGATGTGTATATTGCATAGAATTGCAGATTCATTGTATTGATCAGGATATTCAGCGAAATAAACGTACTGTTATGTACATACCCATTCCAGCATGTGCAAACACACGGAAATAAAGAGACAGCCGAACACTGATCGTAAAAAAGCTTTGAATCATGAGATAGATGGAGAGCGTGGTTACATCAGACGCTTTGACGGTCTGCTTTTGCATTGATGATGTAATGGAAAAAGAGTCCGACGGAGAGTGGAAGATTACCAGCATCGATGGATACGTGCAAAAGTCGCCAACAGGCATTATGATTCTGCATCCAGCACCCGTTATATAGAAGTAGAACAAGCGAGATGAAATAGGAGCGAACTCATATGAACAATGACCACAATCGGATATCCCAATCGTCAATGTCCAGCAGAGGTAGTTTGAATAGTAGTATAGGGGATGTGCGTAAGCTTCCTTTCGGCTTGCGACTATTTGCAATGCTGCTGACGGGATGTATGCTTTTCTCGCTACTTGTGCCGTCGGCATCGGCGCAATCGTATCAGGTGCAGTACACCATTTACAATCCGGCGGTGAATACGGCGCCGTCACTAGCATCCGTTATGCTTGACCCAGCGATCCCAGCTCTGGAATATACGATGACTTCCATGCAATATAGTCTCAATTCCACAGATGGCAGCAATGGTGTCTGGAATGATGCGGCAGAGGGGGAGACGCCGTTTACACCTGCACAGGGCTGGCTGACCTTACGTTTGTATAACGATCCGTCGACAGCGTTTCGCTTGGCGTACATTAGCATCAATGGAGCTGGCGCGGATGGTACACAGCAAGGTGCGACTATCGGTACAGATACGACAACAGGAACGGAGTCGACAACTTCCAATACAGGTTCAACGACTAACAATACGACCAATGCAACTTCGGGCAGCAATACAGGAACATCTTCGGCAAACAGTAGTGACGGCAACAACAGCAATTCCAGTAATATTTCAAACACTCCCAACTCCAATTCGGATGCTGTCAATTCCGGTACTGTCAATTCCGGTACAACAGCATTACCAGATGGAAATGGTCTGTATACCGCTCAATCGTCTGCGCCCGGTCAACTGACGGTTACGCCGCGTAAGGAGAGCATTGTGCAACAGTTGGCATCTTCATCTGACCGGATAGTGCCGATTGTGATTCCATCAGGCTATACGACGGTGGATTGTGTACTGAACGGGGATGTAATGCAGGCGCTATATGACGGACAAGGTGGTATTCGAGTGGAATCGCCGCTTGGCGACTATGAGCTGCCGGTATCAGGGATGAGCCGCAATGCTTTGCTGTCATTACCGGGTAGCCCGTCTTCTCTGCAACATATTACGCTTCATATTGGCATCGCGCCTGTGAGTGAGGATATAGCCAATGCAGTGCAGCAGGTAGAACAGCAAGCAGGAATGAAAGCGATTGGTACGCCGGTACAATTTTCGCTAACCGGTACAGGTGGTTCGGCAGCTCCGGTTGCTATCGATCCCAATATGCTGTTTGCTGCGACAGGTACAGGTACAGGTACAGGTACAGGTACAGGTACAGGTACAGGTAGCAATAGTAATGCGAATACTTCTGTTCCTGCAAAGGGCAGACAGCTTACGCTGCATCCGTCTAGTTCTAACGTCAATATCACGACGGCTATTCGCTGGAATCCGGTACAGAAGCGTATCATTGCGGTGCCTACTGTAGTGAATCGTACTACTACCAATGCGTCCAACGGTAAAAGTCAGTCCGCTGCCACAAGCAATCTCAACAATGCAGGGCAGTCCACCAATACAGAGAATGCGAATCCTTCTACTACAACGACATCCGGCGCAGGTTCATCGAGCGGTTCTAATGACGTAGTTATTCACGGCTTTGTACCAGACGGCATGTATGCGCTGGTGCAGAGCAGCAAGACGTTTCCCGATGTAGCATCCAGTTGGAGCAAAGACGATGTTAATGATATGGCATCGCGGCTGATTGTGAACGGTGAGGACGGTAACTTTGTACCGGATCGTGAAGTGACGCGTGCGGAGTTTGCAGCGATGCTGGTGCGTGCGCTGGGCTTGGCGGATGAGCAGAGTAGTCATTTGCCCAAAGATGTGCATACGTCAGACTGGTACGCTGGTGTAGTAGGAACAGCGATCAATCACGGGCTGATCGAAGGATACAACGACGGCAATTTCCGTCCGAATCAATATATTACGCGCGAGGAAGCGGCAATGATTATGAGCCATGCGATGGACTATACCGGTCAATCAACTACGCTGTCGGACAGTCAGGTGCAGCAGCAGTTGAATCGGTTCTCCGACCGCAAACAAGTATCCAACTGGGCGAAAAAGGCAGTTGCTGCTACTGCGAAAAGCGCAATCGTACAGGGCAATCAAGGACGCTTTGAGCCGCAAAGTCATGTGACTCGTGCTCAGGCGGCAAGTATGATTCGTCGTTTGCTGCAAAAAGCAGGTTGGATTAATGCAGGGTAGCAGGCGGTACAATTGATACGAAGGAACGAAGGAACGAAGGAACGAAGGAACGAAGGAACGAAGGAACGAAGGAACGAAGGAACGAAGGAACGAAGGAACGAAGGAACGAAGTGCGGAGTTGTACAGCGAGCACGGCGAATGTGAATGGTTTATAGTATAGAAAAAGAGTCGCGTGGACGGAGGATAACGTCTACGCGACTCTTTTTCTATGCAATATCGGAGTTACATCATCTTCAGTGAGACCGCCAATCCTGCTACTCCCGCAAACGATAACTTTCCGGTGAACAACCGACTTCCTCACGGAACATGCGGCTAAAATGAGCGGGCTGTTTGAAGCCGGAGCGACGGCTGATTTCGCTGATGGGTAGATCGTGTTGGTATTGCAGCAGTAGCTTTGCCTGATTGATCCGGCGATGGTACAAATATTTAAAAATCGTTATGCCCGTCCATTCCTTGAACAGCGAGGACGCGTACGAGCGTGACAGATGCAGATGGTCGGCGATCTGCTCCAGCGTCATATCGTGCATATAATGCTGCTCGATATAGTCGACGATATGATGGGCGTACATCTCTTTGCCTTCGCGAACAACCGGGCTTTCCTGACGCTCACAGCATCCAGCAAGCAGTGCCAGCAGATCGCATAACTTCATCATAAAAGGCAGTGGAATCTGACCTTGCTGCGGCTCATGTGACAACCGACTGAGCTGCTCTAACAGCACTTCCAGATCGCTGCGCTCCTGTAATGTCAGTTGCAAACGAATGCCACCAGATTGTTCAAATGGCAACAACAGCTTGTCAGCATAACTCGTCTGTACATACTCATGCAGCAACGCAGGGTCAAAATGCAGCGTAGAACGCACGTACGGATGCCCCGGCTGTGGATGCGGACGATGCAAGGTGCGACCGTGCATCAGCAGCACATCGCCCGGATGCAACTGATAGATGCGTTCCCCAACAATATACGTGCACAAACCTTCGTGAAAATAGTAAATTTCATAATGCAGATGGGAATGAAATCCGTCCGCTGCCACCGGTTCAAACGCACGCGTTTCCCGATAGCCGAGAGTGACCGCCTGCTCCATCCGCAGTGCATCCGGCATGAGTGCTGCACCTCCATAATGATAACGATTACATTTGTCTCTATTGTAGCATGTCATCTGGGGAGGAACAGACCTTTTGCCGGATTTGCAATTGGTTTTAGTTCGTAGATTGTGGAGTTATCGTTCCATTGGCTTCGATATCGGTAAAGCCTTGCATCGGATTGGTACGATTCCAAGCACGCTGCTGGGCAAGTAGGCAAATTTCCGCCGCTTTGAACGTATGCTCTTGTGTCATCGCGTGATCGGTACGATCCAGCACATCGCGGATCAGCTGACCGAAGAACGGATAGCCGACCTTGCCTGATACGTCAAAATGATATTCACCCTCATGGTTCACCAGATACACATGATTGCCCCCCGGCTCGCGCGCTACGTCGATATATTTGCGCAGTTCGATATAGCCGTCTGTGCCGAGGATCGTCATCCGTCCGTCGCCCCATGTCCCTAGCCCATCCGGGGTAAACCAGTCGACACGCATGTACCCGGAGGCGCCACTGCTGCCGGTCAGCGAGATTTCGCCAAAGTCCTCCAATTCGGGATATTGCGGATGATGAAAATTAGCCACCCGGCTGAAATTAATCTGTGCATCCAGCGACGAGCTGAACGTGAGAAACTGTTCAATCTGGTGACTGCCGATATCGCACAGAATACCTCCATATTGCTCCCGTCGGAAAAACCAGTCCGGTCGTCGCTGTGCTGCCAGCAGATGTGGTCCGGTGCCCATAATCTGCACCACCTTGCCAATCGCTTGCTGCTGGATGAGTTGAAGCGCGTAGATCGCGCTCTCCTGATGTAGTCGCTCACTGTAATAGACCATATATTTGCGTCCGGTGCGCGCCGTTTCAATGCGTGCCTCTACTAGCTGCTCCAATGTGGTAAACGGAGCTTTGTCGGTAAAATAATCTTTGCCTGCTTGCATCACACGCATACCGAGCGGACCGCGTTCCGAGGTGATCGCTGCCGCTGCTACGAGCAGAACCTCGTCGTCATGCAGCACCGCTTCCAGCGAAGGGGCGATACGCGCTTGCGGGTGCTTGTTTTGCAACGATTGAGCGCGATGTGGATCAGGATCGTAGATCCATCTCAGCGTCCCCCCTGCATTGACTAGCTCCGCGCACATGCCGTGAATATGTCCGTGATCTAGCGCCACCGCCGCGAAGACGAATTCGCCGGGTGCACATACCGGCTCATGATGATAGTCGGTAGTCGGTGCGTAAAACATGCCATCCTTGCTCATCCAGATCGTTCCTTTCCGTATGGAATGCTATTGATGAACTTGCGTATTGCATATCCTAAGCGGTTATTTGTATGTTGCGCTTAGATCGGCAGGTGTAGCGTTATCGTCCAATACGGTCTGTCCGGGTTGATATACCGATTGCTGACGCCGCTGCTCCAGCTGTTGCTCAAAGGCTTGCTCATCCAGCGGCAATTGCACCCAATCGTCCGTCCATGTAGACAACAGCATCGCATTGGACAGCGTTAATCCGTTAATGCCTTCCACGCCGGGTGACAACAGAGAACTGCCAGTAATAATCGCTTCGATCCAATTACGGATGATGCCGGGATGCCCAGTTTCCTGTTCGCTGATTGGAATATCGCATTGCCAGCATTCCGGGCTGCCAAATTTACCAGTGTAGCGGGCATTGAATTGTGGTTCCGGCTCGCGCAGCCGCCAGAACGTCAATTGATCGTCTTCGATGACGATTTTCCCGCGTTCGCCAGTCACTTCAAATCGATTCGTGCCCGGTGCTTCGCCAGTTGTCGTAATGAAGACGGCGCTCGCTCCATTAGCATATTCCAGATAGGCGGTCACATCGTCCTCAACCTCAATATCGCGATAATGTCCGAATCGGCAAAAGGCACGGATACGCTCCGGCATCAGCCCGGTCATCCATTGCAGCAGGTCGAGTTGATGCGGACATTGATTGATCAGCACACCGCCACCTTCGCCGCCCCACGTAGCACGCCAGCCACCAGAGTTATAGTAGCTTTGCGGACGATACCAGTTCGTAATGATCCAGTTCATGCGTCGTATCTGTCCTACTTCACCGGACTGAATCAGCTCGCGCAGCTTGGCATAGACCGGGTTGGTACGCTGGTTGTACATGATAGCGAATACGCTTTGCGGATGTGCCGCCGCCGCTTCGTTCATTTCCCGTACCTGTGCTGTACTCACCCCGGCAGGCTTCTCCACCAGTACATGCAATCCATGTTGAAATGCAATCACTGCCTGCCGCGCATGATCGTCATGCGGAGTGGCGAGAATGACTGCATCCACCGTACCAGACTCCATCATCTGGATGGAGTCGCTCCAGAACGTAACCTGTTCCGATAGATGTTCTTGTGTCCATGTGCGCATACTTTCGCGAATATCGCATACTGCTGTCAACTCTGCACCTGGAATTGCACCGGATAGCAAGGTGCGTGCATGTGTACTACCCATATTACCAATGCCGATCACGCCGACTCTTACAGATGGTTGCATCATAATAACGCCTCCTGTTCGTGATCCTGCCGTATTAGCGCCAGAAATGTATCGGTAAAATGGCGCAACATCGTCTCACCCGCCCATTGACCGCTAAAATCCTCCACACCAAGATAGCCATCGTACCCAAGCTGTTGCAAATGTCGTACGATAGGCGCCCAGCGCACGATGCCTTCGTTTAGCGGCGCCCAGTCACTTTGCCATTGTCCATTCTGCTGCTGCCAGGCGGCATTTTTGACATGGACATGCGCCAAATACGGACCCAGCATTTCCAGACCCATGCGATGATGCTCATACCCTTCGTGTACGAGATTGCCCGGATCGTACAGTACGCCGATGTGCGCCGGATTGAAGCGCTCTACTAATCGCAATGCAAGCGAAGCGCTTGGGGCAATCGTGCCGTGATGTGTTTCTACCAGCGCCTTGATGCCGTACTGCTGCGCCATATCTTGAATCGCATCCAGATAACGCACCGCTTCCTCTTGCAAATCCTCTATATGCCGCTCCCCAGTGTAGGATGGCACCCCGACTCGCATCATCTGCACATCTAGCTGTTTGGCAGTAGCAAATGCCTGTGCCGCCGCATCCAGATCGCCGCATTTTACATATGGCACGAGTGCAATGGAACGCATACGATGTTTGTCTGTTTGCTGTCGAATGGTATCTACTATCGCCGCATCGCCTTGCGGATCGATGGAGCAGCGGTTATTTCGCCAAAAGGAAGGTGCTTCTTTGGTAGCCTCTTGCGGAATACCTGCATATCGCCATTCGATGCCTTGAATGCCTGCTGCTTCTGCTGCTTGGATGAGCTGCTCCGGTGTCAGCTCCGGCGTACATACCGTAAATACAGATAACTTGATCATGGCTGCTTCAACTCCTGTCCCTTGAAATGTGGTCGTTGTCAGACCGCCTGTAAACACTGGCATTGTAGCATGTGAGATCAGCGGAACACAGACTTGCGCAGCAACAGTGGAATCACAGATAAGCCGCATCGCAAAATGAACAATGTCAGAACAGTATCACCATTCCAAGCATCGGTTTGGAAAAGTTGGCATCATCCATAGTAAAAAAGGGTATTATACAACGTACTGTATTGTTTGGCGGGTAGCCATTCTTTTACAATGGAACTAGATAGTATGCAGTGGCGTATATGCCGCTACACATAGATAGAACGGAAATTAGAGGAGGATACCATGATGACTGTAATGAAAGCGGTAGGGCTCACCCAGTATTTGCCGATTGAGAACGAAGAGAGCTTGCAGGATGTGCAGATAGACAAGCCGGTTGCCGGTGACCATGATCTGCTTGTACAGGTGAAGGCGATCTCGGTGAATCCAGTTGATACGAAGCTACGTGCGCCTAAGGATAAAGTAGAGGAACAGCCGCGCATTCTCGGCTGGGACGTTGCTGGTATCGTAGAGCAGGTAGGCAGTGGAGTGGAAGGATTTCAGCTGGGAGATGAAGTGTATTATGCCGGTAGTGTGACACGTCCGGGCGGCAACAGTCAGTATCATCTGGTCGATTACCGGATTGCGGCGCACAAGCCGAAGCGACTGGATTTTGCCGCGGCAGCTGCATTGCCTTTAACAGCAATTACCGCATGGGAAGGCATTCATGATCGGCTTGGTATAGCGGAAGATTCGGCGCACAATGCAGGTAAAAGCATTCTGATCATCAACGCCGCCGGTGGTGTTGGCTCCATTGCTACCCAGATTGCGCGTCAGGCGGGCTTAACCGTCATCGGCACTGCATCACGCTCGGAAACGGAAGAATGGGCGCTGGCGCACGGTGCGGAGCATGTGATCAGTCACCGCGAGGCGTTCTTGCCACAGCTGAAGGAGCTAGGCATCGGCGAAGTGGATTATATTTTCTGTCTGAACCATACGGATCAGCACTGGCAGAGCATGGCGGAAGTCATTGCGCCGCAGGGACGTATTTGCTCGATTGTGGAGACGGCAGAGCCGGTCGATCTCGGGCTGCTCAAGGATAAAAGTGCTTCATTTGCATGGGAGTTCATGTTCACCCGTGCCAAGTACGAAACAGCGGATATGCAGGAGCAGCAGCGTATTTTGCAAAAGGTAGCTTCGCTGGTAGATGAAGGTATATTCCACAGTACCGAATCGGAGCGACTGGAACCGATCAACGCTGCGAATCTGCGCGAAGCCCATGCCCAGCTAGAATCTGGCAATACGATTGGTAAGCTGGTATTGGAAAACTGGGAGTAAATGAGCGAGAGTAAGGAAAATCGGTCTGACATATAATCCATTGCTTCACACACTATATCGTTCTGCATCATATCGTCTTGCATCAATCATAGCCAATTCAGTTATTTAACGGACGGAGGAGTCATCGTGAATCTCAAGGACAAGCAGCTCAAGGCGGATATTGGACGCCGGGCGGATCAAGCATTTGATCAGGAAATGGATGAGATTAACCGCCAGATGGAGCAGCAGGTGTTGATCGCGCTGGTCGGTGATGTGAATGCAGGCAAATCGTCCACCATTAACCGTATTATCGGTGACGAGGTTGCTGGTGTCGGCGCGGAGCCGGGCGAGACGACTCAAATTCGGGAATATCCATATCGCGACAAAATCATCCTGATCGACACGCCCGGCTTGAACGATGTGAATACAGCCAATTCCGAGCGCACGCGCGAATATTATCGCAAAACGGATGTGGTGCTATTTTTCCTTAATGCCGCAGGCACGGTCTTTTCTGAAGCGGAGAAGAAGTCGCTGGAAGCGTTGGAGAAGATCAACAGCGATATCCTGATCGTCTTGAACAAAATCGACGCTGCCGAAGAGATCGACCGACTGGTTCGCCGGATTCGGCAAGAAACGGGCGACCGTTACGAGGTGATTCCGGTATCGTCACGCACGGGCGAGAATATCGAGAAGTTACGCTACGCCATTCTCGATTTGCTCAAAAAAAAAAGTAAGGACATCGTCTTCGCCCGCACGATCAAAGAAAAATCATCGGTCGCCAACAAATGGATCATCGGCGCAGCTACTTCCGCAGGAGCGATTGGCGCGGCTCCGTTGCCGGGTGCAGACATTATTCCGCTGACAGCGATCCAGATTGGGCTGCTTACACGATTGGCAACGCTGTATGAGCGTCCACTTAGTCGCGAGGCGGCGAAGGAGATCGTTATCGCTTCCATCGTTGGGAATCTGGGACGGACGTTGTTTGCACAGGTGGTGAAGCTGTTCCCTGGCGCAGGGACGGTTGCCGCTGCTGGTATCGCTGGATCGGTCACACTAGCGCTAGGTTATTCGGTCAAGTATGCGTATGAGCGCGGTATTGACGTGACCCCGGAGAGCATCAGCAAGCTGTATCGCAAATTCCGCACGAAGACGGACAAGGGCAAGCTGCCGGAATAAACGAGTTGCAAAAGGGAAAGGCTGGTTGAGCGTTGAGAGCATTACAGCGAATGGTTGGGCATCTGTCCCGCTGGTTGCAGGAGCGACATTTTATGCCGGGTATGGTCATTCACGGGCGTTATGAGGTGGAAGGGCGGCTCGGTATGGGTAGCTACGGCGTCACCTATATGTGCCGTGATCTATCTGCTAATGGTAAGAACGTGGTACTGAAAACGATCCAGCCTCTACGCGGCGGCGATCATCGGGCGCAGCTGATCTATGACCGCGAGTTACGCGCCATGCAGGCGCTGGATCATCCGCAGATGCCGCGACTGCTGGATCATTTTGTGTATCGTAAGCAGCGTTGTCTGGTTATGTCGTTTATGAACGGGTATAACATGGGCGAGTTGCTATTTGAGCAGGAGCATTCTTTTACAGAACGGGAATCGCTGCAATTCATGCTGGAGTTGTCTCAACTGGTGCAGCAAATGCATGAGCGCCAGATGGTGCATCGCGATATTAGTCTGTCCAATGTGCTGTGGGATAAAGGACGGATTCAATTGATCGACTTCGGGCTCACATGGCATCAGGATGAGCCACCGGCGCTTGTGCAGCAGTTGGACGAGCTAGTCAGTGGAGATGAGCAGGAGAAGGTGATTCGCCGTTCGCTGCATGTACGTAGCGACTTTTACGGGATGGGTCATCTGCTACTATATATGTTGTATAGCAGCTTTGACGAGCAGCGATTGGTAACGGTTGCGCAGGGGGAAGATAATACACATCGTCATGGAACAGGCAGACCGGAATCAGAGCCACTACTGGACAATGCCAGCTGGGAACAGCAATTGGACATTCATCCCTATACTCACCAGTTGATTCGGCGGCTGCTTCAAGCGGATACGCCGTATGATCGGCTGGAAGACGTACAGGCAGATCTGCGGCAGGCATTGTCTTTACTGAATGCGGATACGTGAAGAATAGTGTTGTAGTAATACACAGCTGGTTGGAGCATACAAGCACGTTGCCAATCGACACGATGCTGCACAGCTATTCATGCTGCGGAGTATGAAGTACAGAGTAGACTATATAAAAAAAGCAGCTTCTCCTTTAAATGAGGGAGAGGCTGCTTTTTTGTCATGCCATGTTGTGTGTGATGCGGTCTATTGAGCAAAGGATGCAATCCGTTAACTGCTGCTGTAGGAGCTACCTTTGCCACGACGCTTGTAATGATTGTGATTATACTGGTTGTGGTGACCACCACGACGGTAGCGGTCGCTGCTGCTATAGGAATGATGACTATGTTTTTTGGAAGATTTGGAATTCATGACTTGTTTGATAATACTCTTGATCAGACCCATATGAATAACCTCCTTCGGTAATCTTACCGTGTGTATACGATTGGTTTCCCCAGCGGTTTCTGTTCAGACGCAAAAAAACGCGAAAAATAATATATTTTAGCTAATTTTAAGGTTCTCTTCAGCTGACAACGGATTATATATGTATATATAGACTTATTTAGCATGAAAATTAATATGTTTTATAAAATTTAATTACTTAAAATCAAAATAATGATTCAATGCAAGCTATTTAGGATATAAACAGGTATATAGTCTTAAAGAACCACTACCAAGGTTACAATCTTGAACATATACTAGTGACTATATTCATTGTTTCTGTGACGGACGACGCATAGGCGGAAAGTATACAGCATATTTTAGATAGAAGATACAAAGGAGAACATCAATATTATGAGTACATTCAAGCAATGGTCAGGCAGTCTTTTCGTGAGGATACTGGGGATTTCGGCTCTCTGTATCGTGATTCCAATGATCGTGGTTATGCTGATCGTCGGTTACCGGATGACCGAATCGTATGAGCAATCCAACATGCAGTCACTATCCAGTGTTGTTAGCGAAAAAGTTAAAGAACTAAACATCATCATCAAATCCCAACAAAATGCAGCAGAATCCGTTGTGAACGATCCGTACAACGTAGACTTCTTCAACAATCTGGATCGTACGGGTACACCGAATACAGAAGAATTGAGTCGCATTCGCGAGAACATAACGAAGAAATTGCAAGATTCCGGCGGTTTGTATGAGAATATCTTTTTCATGCATAACGGTGCGCTATACGTAGATGGGATCGGCGGCAGTTCGGTCGGTTATACACCGACAGCCGAAAAAGACCCATGGTATCCCAAAGTACAACAAAATCCGGGTCCATTCATTAGCGATATTATGACATCTCCGGTATCCGGCTCGTCCGTGATCGTAATCGGAAATGTCGTTGCGGCAGCCAATGGCACGACCAACAATCAACCTACCGTATTCGCATCTCCGCTGAATGTCAACGTCCTGTTACAGGATGTTGTCCGTAAAGGCGATGGCGATACGCTAAATACGATCGTATTGAATGCCAATGGCGATGTCGTTGCTTCTCCAGACGAATCGCAAGTCATGAAGCTGAATCTGAGCAAAGTCGATACCGAAGGCATGTATGCGCAGGTTCAATCCAACACTAGCGGCAACGGCTTTGTAACGATCAATGGCATGCGTTATATGGCTGTATTCCAAAAAGACGGCGATCTTGGTTTGACCGTCGTGACCATGCAGCCGGTTAGCATCTATATGGAACGCGTTCACGAGATGATCGTGCTGATGATTCTCGTAACTGTGATCAGCTTGATCGTAGCACTGACCATTATGTTCCTGCTTGTACGCGGCATTATCCGTCCGGTACAACTGGCATCTTCCGGTCTGAAACGTATGTCCGCAGGTGACTATTCCACCGAAATTCCGGAGAAATACAAGCATCTGAACGGCGAAACGGGTCAACTGCTACAAGCGATGAATCAGATGCAGCAATCGACTCGTGCGATGATTACGGCTGTCTCCGGCGAAGTAGAGCAATTGCGCTCTGTCAACGCGCATACGAACAGTGTATTTAACGACATGTCTACTAGCATTCAGGATGTATCGGCAACGACGCAAAATATGTCCGCAGGCATGGAAGAAACTGCCGCATCGACGCAGGAGATCAGTGCATCCACCCGTGAGTTTGAGACGGCGATTGAAACGATTGCCCGTGGTGCACAAGAAGGAGCAGAGAACGCTAACGCGATCAATCTGCGTGCTACCGAATTGAAAGAGAAGTTGACGACGTCTATTGCCAATACAGGTACAGCTTACAATGAGATCAAATCGGGACTAGAAGAAGCGATGGAGCAATCCAAATCGGTCGAAATGATCAAAACATTGAGCGAATCCATTTTGCAAATTACGAAGCAGACCAACCTGCTTGCACTGAACGCTTCCATCGAAGCTGCACGTGCTGGTGAAGCGGGCAGAGGCTTCTCTGTCGTAGCGAACGAAATCCGCCTGCTTGCCGACGCATCACGCGATACCGTCGGTCAAATTCAAGGCATCACCGAAGAAGTGGTTGATTCTGTCAACAACCTGCAACAATACACTGGTCGCCTGATCGGTCTGCTGACTACCGAGATCGCAGCCGACTACGATATGATGCAGAAGACGAGCGACTATTATATGCAAGATGCCAGCGACATCGACCGCATGGTAAGCGAATTTAGCGCGACAAGTGAACAATTGAGCGCATCCGTACAAAACTTGGCACAAGCGATCCACGAAATCGCCCTGTCCAACAACGAATCCGCCAACGCCACCGAAGAAATCGCCGAAGCCGCCCAAGCCATCCTCGAAAAAGCAGGCAACGTATCTACCGAAGTTGAGAAAACCAACGAAAGCGCCGAACGCCTCAGCGGCATGGTCGACAAATTCAAGTTTTAATAAAAGGTTCCACATGATCTAACGCCAAAGACCCGACAGAGTCCAAACTCTATCGGGTCTTTATTTTATACCTACACTATATAAGGATTCCTGCTCATCCATGCTGAGCGGTTCCTTACACCATAACGACTCCCACGAATTGTACCCTCAATTCTCCCCACGCCACAACCGAACCAACGGTCCATCTACTCCAAACACCGGGTCGGTATCCGGCAAAGGCACCTGCGGAATCTCTCCCAACGCCTGCTCATATTCCCCTGGCTCACCAGTACGCGTATTGTACGAAATCCCACCCGGATAAGCCCCTACAATCCGAAAATCCTCACTAGCCTCCAACCGCTTATGCCCCGTTCCCGCTGGCAGCACTACCACATCCCCAGCAACCAGCGTAAACGCCTGCCCCTGCTCGCCACCCAACTGCACCGTCACTTCGCCACTCACAACTCCCAGCACCTCATGCGAATTGCTGTGATAATGATGATACCCAAACACCCCATTGACCCAACTATTCAACCATCTATTCCCATTAAAAACCGCCTCTACATCCCCCAATCGATCCTTCAAAACCCCTCTATACATCAAAACAGGTAATCCCGAATTCGGAATAACCCCATCATCCTCAAAATAAACCTCCCGCAAACCCTCAACAAATCCACTCATCCCAAACACCCTCCCAACTCAATATACATTCCTAAACCCTACGTAATAACCTACACCCACAACTTAAAACCAAAACATTAACGATCCCCACCTCTTACTCCTCCTACTCCACTCAAAAAAGTAAAAATTTCCACATGCATGCACTCCACTCCCATGCTCTCCCTGCCAAATTCCCCTGCTAAAATCGAATATTGGCTCCAGCACAAAGCGGAGGAAAGGAAATAAGGGGAAAGGACGATTTTGGAGGGGCGGGAATCTTCATTCTCTCCTCCATTCAAAGATTCCCGCGGCTCCACCTGAGGACGTCCCCTTATTCCTTTCCGCAGCGACTGTTGCACCAATTTCCGATTTTCAACCAACGTCATATACATAAACAACCATATTCTGCCGATAAATAAAGTGGGAATTCTGGAACAAGACGAGGGTTATTCTACGGAGCAGAGGAGTTTTCCCATGAACATTTCATCCACCTCGTCAACAACAGCGTCGGCCTATTCATCGACCCAATCTTCCAGCAACACGGCCGCGCTGGAAAAACAAAAAGCAACGCTGCAAACCCAATTGACCAAGCTTCAATCCGGCACAGACAAAACAAGTTCGGATACGGAGCAACAGATCAAGCAGATTCAGCAGCAAATTCAACAGATTGAACGCCAGATCGCACAGGCAAAAGCAAGTTCTGGTTCCAGCAGCAGCTCGTCCGACGGCACAACAGACAGCACATCCACCGAGCAAACGAGCGCAACGGATGAGCCGAAATCGACCGAAGAAGCAACACTGGATGCTATGAAAAAAATGCAAAACAGTGAAGCCAAAAAGGCGAAAGAGCAAGAGCAACAAGAAGCCAGAGAACGTAGCTTTGCACAAATGGGCATCGGAAGCCTGTTTAGCGCGAGCGTTTAATTGCATATCCGTCAGACAAGCCGATTCGAGGTGAAACACTTGGGCACCTGGAACCGGCTTGCCAACGGAAGATGCAACATGAAGCAGGCTTGATGCATGCAAGTCTGATCAGCCGTCCATCTTGGGGACGGCTTTTTTGTGTTTTCTGGTCGAAATTGTGAATATCCATGAAATTGCGAAAATTTTGTGTATTTGCTGTATTTTCTGAAAAATGATAGTTTACAGCGTTAAATCGCTGATGTAGGATTACAGAACGCAAATGTATTTCCTTGATGTCACCGTTGGATCGGAATGGAAGGAATTGCATCATGTAGAACTGGCACAAAGGGGAAACGGTAAAATGAAGGAGTATCTCATCAGCCGCATGTATAAGGCATCGGCAGGCATGGCAAACGCGGTTCTCGTGACGCTGGGGATCGGGTTGTTGTTTGAAACGTTTGGCAAATTTTTGGGCTGGGATACGTTGGTGTCCATCGGTACCGTAACCAAGTTGCTATTAGCACCGGCACTGGGCGCGGGCATTGCATACCAGCTGGGCGGCAACTCGCTAGTCTTGTTCAGTGCAATGGCGGCAAGTACGATTGGCGGCGCAGCCCTGCATATAAATTCAGATGGCGGCATGACGCTCGTAACCGGGCAGCCGATCAGCGCGGTGCTGGCAGCTGCGGCAGCTACATACGTAGGGAAACGAATTACCGGACGCACCAAACTTGATATGATGGCGATTCCGCTAGGTGCGGTCTTTGTCGGCGGTCTGGTCGGTGCGGGATTAGCGGCAGTGGTGACGCCGCTACTGACGACGATCAGCGCGGCGATTACGACGTCGGTACAAGGTCATCCACTGCTGGCACCGATGGCGATTTCACTCGTGTGGAGTATTTTGCTCATGTCTCCGGCATCGTCGGCAGCGATTGCGATTGCTCTCAAATTAGACCCGGTATCCAGTGCAGCGGCATTGATCGGTTGTACTGTGCAGTTTGTCGGTTTTACCCTGATGTCGGTACGACAAAATGACGCGGGCGGCTTTATCGCTCAGTTTCTGGTCACACCGAAAGTGCAATTCCCGAATTTGGTCAAAAATCCGCGCTTGGTCATTCCGACCTTTATCTCCGCGATTATTTGCGCCCCGATTGCGACGCTGCTGTTCCATTTCCAAGCATCTTACGAATTGGCAGGTCTGGGCTTGAACTCGTTGATTGCGCCGTTGAATATTTTGGCGATTCAGGGTGCGGGTGCATTTACGGTATACGTGCTGATCGGAATGGTATTGCCAGCGATGATTACACTGGCGCTGTACGGCGTATTGAAAAAGATCGGCTGGGCAAAGCCGGGCGATCTGCATATGGAAGTGCGCTAAGCGCAGGACTGGATAGCTGATGGGAGAGAGGCAGCGTATGCAGTCGGAGTCTCCGCAACATTGTGAGAGACTCCGATATAGACGTTTTGCTGAATCGAACCATAGTGAATCCAACCGTAAAGAAAAAGCAGGCTTTCAACCGAAAGCCTGCTTTTTTGTGTTCGAGTTCCACTTTTTTCGTGAGCAAGTGAGGGCTGGTTTTATAAAATAGGCGTCTGGCTCAAATGAAATGTGGAGTGGTTTAGCTGAGTTGAGTACCATTCCGTAATGCTTACGAGCCGAATTTGTTTCTATTTAGGTTTCTATGCAGCCTAGTTCTATTGCTGCCGAGTCTGCGCGCGTAGCAAACGATTGACTGTTTCCCGGCGTAGACCGATCAATTGACCGATCTCATCCTGAGTGAGAATATCGGTGAGGCTAATATCGTTGAGATAAGTGGCAAACCAGTGCTGAAGCTGCTCTAGTTTTTCCGCCGGGGTGGTGCGAGTGAGCTGGTCGATACGCTGCTGCATCATGCGCAGCTTGTCCTGAATCAGTGTCGCTACTTCGCGGTACAGAGCGGGCTCGTGCTCTAGTCGGTAGTACCAATCGGCGGCATGAACTACTTCTACTTCGGCGTTGGTCAGGGCAATAGCTGTGCCGTGATAGCTAGTTGGACTGATCAGCGAATGATGCGGAATCATCTCGCCGGGCACGATAATATTGAACAAAAACAAACTGCCGTCCTCGTGCAGCCGGACGATTTTGAACAATCCACTGTTGATTCGATATAGCGGACCGTCTTCGCCCTGACGGAATAAGATGTCGCCTTTGTGAAGTTGCAAGGTCAGTCCTCCTCTGTATGTAGCTTATGTCGAAATGGTCGTTTATCCTATGCATCAATACATCGTTCATTAGCATTGCACATGATATTGTCTCATTATCCCGAAGGGGGATGCAAGCGAATCTCGAAGCGGCGCTGCTGATCCAATGACCGGAGTAGAACACCCATCCAATTCAGCATCCAATTCCGTTGCTATCAAAATAAAAACGATTTATGGAAAATAACAATAGACAGCGCAAAAGAGCGGGCGTATACTAAACCCAACCGAATTTAGTAAACAAAGTTTACTAATATAAAAAACATAGCGATCTCACACTTCCGATGCAGCAAACAATCATTTGTTTTGGTGCTATTTTTTGTGATGAATGATGTTCATTTGAAACGAAAATGAAAACGAAAACGAAAATGAAAATGGAGGAGGAACTATGCCAACATCTATCGGAAATCCACAGATGATTCGTCATTTTAACGAGTATCTGATTCTGGAATTGATCGTGCAGTACCCGGGTCTGTCGCGGGCAGAGATTAGCCGTCGTACTGGGATTAGCAAACCGACGGTATCAGCGGCGGTACAGCAATTGTTGGATCGTCAGTTGATATGTGAAACAGGGCTGGATAGCAATCAGCAAGGGCGCAAAGGGCAAGTGCTGGAATTTAATGCGAATGTATTTTACTTGTTTGTGCTAGATATTGGACCGGAAGGCATCGCGACTGGCATCGCTGATCTGTCCGGTCATGTCGTAGCGGGTGAGCCGGTGTTATGGACAGAGTGTGGTGATAATCCCGATGAGCAGCATCTGGCATCGCTGTTATTGTCCCGTATGCACCAGTGCGCCGAGCAGCTGAGTATTACGCCGCAGCATATTCGTTTTGCCAGTGCGGGCATTCCGGCGGTTGTTGATCCGGTCACTGGTCGGATTCAAACGTTATTGCCACAGCTGAATCCATATATGTCTTTGCTATCGTCAACGTCACTGTCCAAGCAGCTCGGCATGGAAGTGCTGCTGGACAATGACGTCAATCTGGCAGCGGCTGCGGAAAAGCAATATGGTGTAGCGAAGACCGCTGTCCATTTTGCCTACTTGTATCTTGGAGAAGGGGTCGGCGCCGGGCTAATGATCGACGATAAGCTGTATCGTGGACTGCACGGAGCTGCTGGTGAAATCGGACAATCTGCTACATCGCTGACGGCTGGCTCATCGGGACAGCATCGTCGACTGGAGCAGCAGATTGGCAGTGAAGGATTACGTGAGCTGATGGCAGATTATGCGGCGCAGCATCCGAATGCTGGTCTGGATGGATGGCAAGTAGAACAATTGCTGGATGCGGCAGCACAGGGGCAGCCAGCGGCGCAGTCTATTGTGCAGCAGTATGTGGAACGACTCGTATTGCCGCTCAGTCAGATGACGGCGCTGTTATCACCGGAAATGATCGTATTCGGCGGACCGATTGGCAGTCAGGCGGAGCTGTTCGTTCCGCAGCTTCAGCAATCGTTGCAACCGTTTGTACCAGCGATGCCGCAGTTGAAATCTTCCGCTCTGAGCGACAGTGCCGTTATGCGCGGAGCAGCGCGGGCGGGCGTCCAGCGTGCATTTGTCCATATTCGCGAGGATGTGCTAGCTGTCGGTACCCCCGTATCCATACACAAATAGGAGGCAAATTATGCAGCAACAGCAGAACGGAATTATAATCCCACCAGCATCTACATCTTCCTCTGATTGGTATGCAGGCATTGATATTGGCGGAACCAAGACGCTGATCATCCTTGCTCGCCGTGACGGCCAGATTGCGGCGAGGTGTAAACGACCGACGGTGCAAACGGCGAAACCGTCGGATTTTGTAACATGGCTCTTTGCTATGCTGGATGAAGTATTGCAGCAGCAGGGATTAAAGCGACAACAGCTGGCAGGCATCGGTATCGGCTTGCCGGGTGCGGTTAACCCGGAAGAAGGCACAATTCGTCATGTGCCCGCGTTGCCGCTGGATGGAATCAATCTCAAGCAATGGATTGCGCCGCATTATGACGGTGTGCTGTATCTCGACAACGATGTGAATGTCGCGGCACTCGGTGAACGCTGGCTTGGAGCAGGGGCTGAGCGTCGTCATCTCGTCATGGTGACCGTCGGTACAGGCATTGGAGGCGCCGCAATTATCAATGGGCAGCTGTATCATGGAGCGGATTATACGGCGGGCGAGATTTCGTACTTTGTCGTGGATCACCAACCGGGAGAATCAGCGGCACAGCAGGCAAGCAGCACTGCATTCGGACGTTTTGAAGCGCTGGCATCGGGAACGGGCATCGGTGAGCACGCGCGGCGCTGGTTGCAAGAACGCGACTTGTCTTCGCCAAGTATTGATACTGTCTTGCAGGCAGCGGGCGGCAATGTAGAGCAGGTGCAGGCGGTGCATGTATTGGAGCTGGCGGCGGCTGGTCATGCAGAAGCAGTTGCGATAATGGAGCAACCGCTAGATTATATGGCGGCAGGACTGGCGAATATCATTGCGCTGCTGAATCCGCAGTGCATCGTTGTCGGCGGTGGCGTGTCGGAATCGGCATATTATATGGCAGAGCTACAGCGGCGGACGCGAGCATTGATCCCGATTGATTGTATGATTGTCCCGGCACAGCTAGGCAATGAAGCCGGAGCACTAGGAGCTGTGTATGGCGCGATTACAGCAGTCATACGGGAACAGATCTGAGCGAATGGCATTCGATACATGGGATGAGAACCTTACTGTATGCACAAAATAAACAAAGCATTAGAACAATACACCATACTGTGTTTGAACACAGATGAGAATCTAAAACAGACAGACTATAGAAAACAGACAAAAAGCCTGCCAATCAGAGCGGGCACTCCATTGGATAAAGGAGCAAATGGGAATGGGTTCGTTGTTTGGTGAGAAAGCGGGCGTGCGTAAGCAGGCTGCGGAGCGCCCGGAAGTAGATGCCGAGGCGCGGCAGACGCTGCTGCGTATTCGTGGGTTTTATTTGCTGGCGGGGTTGGCGGGTGGCATGTTCAATCCGTATCTGTCATCTATGTTGGTGCATGGCGGAATGGGCAGTGCGCAGGTTGGGCTGCTGATGTCGATTGGAACGTTGATCTCGATTCTGATTCAACCCGTATGGGGCATGCTGGTTGACCGATTTCAACAAATGCGGTTGGTGCTGATGCTTAGTGTTGCAGTGCCAGCGGTATTGTCGGTCTTTTACCAGAGTCCGTATTTTCTAGTGTTGACGGTTATATATACGTTATCGATGGTGTTTGCGGCAACACAGGCACCGATGTCAGATTCATATGCGCTGGTCGCGGCGCAAAAGGCGCATACGACGTATGGAGCGATTCGTTTTCTGGGCAGTCTTGGCACGGCGGCGGGAAGTTATCTGGGCGGGCTGTATATTAGTCGGTTGGATGTGTCGTTGATCTGGGTTCCATTTCTCGTGTTCAATCTGTTGGCGGCGGCGCTGACGTTCTGGCTGCCGCGCCGTTCGGATGAGAGTCGAGTGTTATCGCAATCGCTATCGGCGGGCATTCGGACACTGCTGGGCAATAGGATGTTTCTCTGCTTTCTCGGTGGCTGTTTGCTGGTGAATCAGACGCTGACGGCGTTCAACTCGTACTTTGTACTGTCATTTCAAGAGGCGGGCGGTACGCTGGAAATGGCGGGTGTTGGACTGTTCATCGCATCAGCAGCGAATATTCCGGCGATGCTGATCGCGGCGCGTGTCATTCGGCGCTTCGGGCATGAGCGTATGCTGTTGGTTGCGGCATTTGCGTATATTTTGCGCTGGGGCATTCAATATCTGTTTCCGGTTCCGTGGGTCATGATAGCGGTGCAATTGCTGCATGGCTTGTCGTTTGGATTCTTTTACATCTCTGCGGTGGAATATGTATCCCGTATCGCCGCCAAACATATGCAGGCGACCGGTCAGAGTATTTTTAATATGGTATTTGTCGGTCTCGCAGGTATTGCGGGCAATCTATTGAACGGGTATTTGCTGCAAACAGGCGGTGCAGCGATGATGAATCTGTCATGCGTGATCAGCGCCGTGTTGGGCGCGGTATTGCTCGGCTATGTGGCGCTGCGCAGTCGTTACTCCATTTCCACGTAAAACAGGCATCTTCTGGAGTTCTCCCTCTCTGCATACATGAGAAATTTGTCGATTTAAAAATATAATCCCTTTATCCCCTCTACAGTCCACGCAGAAAAGTGTAAAATAAAAGTCAGTGTAAGCAATTTACGGAAGTTAGGTATATGAACATCTAGTATGCAAAAAGGATAAAATCAGAGAAATCCTTACATCATATTACCTGAATATCACCTGACGAAGCTGGAATTGGGCGAAATAGAACAATCAGAACGTAAGATGATGATCTCCTATGTTATAAAAAAGCACGGCGAAGAGCATGGCGGGAATGTGCAGCGGGATAGATCATGTGTACGGGAGGGGGAAGCCCATTGCTGTCAAAAAACTGGTATCGTCGTCTTCTTTTATCGTATTTTCCAATTTTTCTGCTAACGATCTCGATGCTGATCTTTCTGTCGTTTATTGTCATTAATGAGATTTCGCGGCAGGAAACGGCGCGGGCGGATCGTATCTCCACCAGTTATATGATGGATACGATGGATCGGTCGGTGCAGGGAATTGAGATGGATGTGCTGCGCGATGTAGAGACGTCGACAGCGTATGATGAATTTCTGGCGGATCGTGATTCTGGCGATACAGCAGTAACCTACCAGACGGTCGAGCGTCTGCGTCAATTGATGGACAATAACGATCTGCTGGAATCGATCTACATTTATCGGGATGCCGACCAGAGTGTGCTGACTGTGCAAGGGTTACAGCCGCTAAGTGGATTCCGAGATGAGCCATTCGTCAAACAGGCGCTGACCGAACCGGAGCAGCAGGGCTGGTCGGCGATGCGTTCCTTTGCCGAGATGGGCAGCGATCCAAGTCGGCAGGTGATTAGTATGCACAAGCGATTGCCGCTGCCATTTGGCGATCAGGGGATGATTGTGATCAATGTGAGCGTGTACGGAATGCAGCAGCTGGCGGCGTCGATGGTTAATCCGCAAGTGTCGTTTCTGAATATTACCGATGCAGCCGGACAGCAGGTGTATCCACCCGCGCTGACCGAGCAGGATGAAGCAGAGCAGGACGAGCCGCTGACTCAGCTGCATTCTGATCGGTTGAACTGGAATCTGGATAGCGGGCTGCGTGCAGGTCAATTGTTTGCGTGGGTATCGGTCATCTCCTACATCTGGGTGCTGATTGGCGTGCTCGTCGTAGCGGTGTCGATCGCTTATATCATTTACATTACTCGCAAAAATTACAAGCCGATTCAGGTGATGATGAAGCGGATTGAATCGCTGCAATTATCAGGCACCGAAACCGCACGCAAGGACGAAATGGCGCTGATCGACGAAGCGCTGGAGAGCCTGATGAAGCAAACGGTCGATTATGAGCGCCAGCATCATGAGAATCTGCTCATTCGCCGCCGTCGGCTGTTCATGAACTGGATTGAAGGCGAGCCGCCGGAGCAATTGCAGCAGGAGCTGGAGCAGCTGCGTATTTTCCCCGATCTGCACGGACGACCGGAGCAGGCGGATGAATTGAAGTACGCCTTTATCGTCGCTGAGATTCAGGATTATGATGCGTTTCGGGAAAAGGGCAGTACGCAGGAGCACAATACGCTCAAGCTGGCGCTGACCAATGTGTTTCAGGAATTGGCGCAGCAGGATGGCGTCTCCGGCTGGTGCGAATGGATCAGCGTGCGCCGTGCAGGTATTATTATTGCTGGTACAGGCGATGAACGCCGCTGGATGCGACTGCTGTTCTCGCTATCGGCCGGTAGTCGCGAGTGGGTGGAGCATAATCTGCATTTGACGATGAGCTTTGGCACTGGCATTACGGTGCGTCAATCTGCCGATCTACATCTCGCTTACGAAACGGCGGTAGAATCAATGAAATATTCGATGACGCTTGGACGTGACGGGGTAGTGATGTACAGCGATCTGCCGGAAGGTGGAGAGCCGGACAGCTATCGGTACTTGCAGGCGATCTCGGATTGGATCAAGGAGTATCGGCTGCGTCAACCGGAGTGGCGGGAACGACTCAAGCAGCTGCTTGATCGGTTTGAAGAAGATATTTTAAAAGATGACAGCATTCGTTCCCTGGTATTATCGCTACTACAAATACTCGGTCGTGAGCTAGAAGGCATGTCTGAACCGCTAGATCGCCTATTATCCGGCGAGCAGGCAGATTGGGTAATGGAAGCAATCGCAGAAGCGGAGACGGTGGAGGAGATTCATGCATCGCTGCTGCAATATTTGGAGCAGGTGGCGCAGATGTATGAGCAGGCAGGCGATTCTACGAATCATCGCGCCCTGATTGGCGAGATGAAGGCGTATATGGAAGAGAACTTTGCGAATCCAGATTTGTCACTCAATCATCTGAGCGAACGCTTCCATGTCACGCCCAAGTATGTGAGTCATCTGTTCAAGGCAGAGCTGGATGTCAAATTCATCGATCTGCTTGTGCAGCTGCGGTTACAACGCGCGGAAGAATTATTATCCTCAACCGACGATACGATTCAGAATATTGCGACTCAGGTCGGCTATGCGAACTCGATTACATTTGGCAGGGTGTTCAAGCGTATTATCGGCGTGACGCCGGGCGATTATCGCAAGCTGAAAATGAAGCCCGGCAGTTCCTTGCTGCCGCCGAGCGAACAGCGGAAGTAGGTACGAATCATATCGCAAGTCTAGCGAATAGAATTTGGCGTATGGAAGATACAGCTGCAATGTCGACACTTGTTGAACAGGTGTATGAGATGCAGAGAAATGTTCTTGCAAGGCGAAGATAAGCACTGATTTTCATGATGAAAATGAGCAGTCCGAGGTCGGGCTGCTTTTTCTCTTTTTGCCAGAAAGAGGGACGGGATTACTCGCCAAGCCAGTAGTAGCAAGGGGTCTCAAGGAATCGGAAAATCGTTTATACGGCGAATTCAGTGCAAGAAAGCAGATGACATGTCGATCACCTTACAATGTAAGCGTTTACTTAAAAGTTTATGGATGGAATCAAGTTTATTGAGCATTTCAAAAGCAAAATGCCATAATTGGGACATCCCTAAATTGAATCATTCTTACCCGCAAGCATCGAATGCGGTACATACACGGCACAGGGGACATAAGCTGACAAAGGGGTTGAGTAAATTGAAAGCGTATTCAAAAAGAAAGTTGTTCAAGCGTATGTCCGGTTTGATGATGGCAACAGCACTTGCAGGTACAACGCTGCTAGCAGGCTGTTCTAGCTCTGGCAGTGATGCAGGGGCTACAACGGCAGACGGCAAATCCGTCTTGAAGGTGGAAGTGTTTGACCGCGGCAATTCGCCCGCCGGGGCTACGATTAATAGCAACTATTTGACCAAGCTTGTCAATGAACGCTTCGGCGCCAGCAACAATATTGAGGTACAGTATGTACCGATTCCCCGCTCTGAAGAATTGCAAAAGCTGAACGTACTGATGGCGAGCGGCGGCGACGTGCCAGATATCGTATTCACCTATGATCAGGGTACATTCAATCGGTACGCTGAACAAGGCGGACTGACCGATGTAACCGATCTGCTCAATCAGTATGGTCCTGATCTCAAGAAATTCCTCGGTGACGATACACTCGCTTATGGACAACTGGAAGGTAAACAGTTCGCGATTCCAGGGAAACGATCCGTACTTGGGAAATACGCTTCTTATATTCGTCAGGACTGGTTAGATAAGTTGAATCTGCCAACTCCGCAGACGACAGATGAATTGTATACGACGCTGAAGGCGTTCAAGGACAAAGACCCCGGTGGTGTTGGCGCAAGTGTGATTCCATTCGGTATGACGATTGCTCCCGCACAGTATGAGCCGCTGCTCTGGTCTTTCATTCAACAGCCACTGACAGACGAGCAAAAATATACCCTGCTACAAAAGCTTGGCTCTCGTGATTATCCGGTACTGCTACCCGGCTTCAAAGAAGGCTTGCAATACATGAACAAGCTATATAACGAAGGGCTGATTAGTAAGGATTTTAGTCTGGACGAGGACAAAAAGCAGCTTGGGCAGGATGTGCAAAATGGGAAAGTGGGCTTCTTTACTGAAGACGCAGGTAACCCTTACTATGCAGGCGGCATGTATGAGAACTTGCAAACCAATGAGAAAAATGCCGTTCTCACACCAACAGATGTGTTTACCAACAACGAAGGCAAACATATCAAACCGGAATACGCGTCCAACGGTCTGTATATTATGATCCCGAAATCCAGTACCAAATCGGTCGAAGCAATCAAATACCTAAACTGGATGGCATCTGACAAAAACTTGTTTGATATGCAAAATGGTGTAGAGGGCGAGAATTATACACTGCAAGACGGCATTCCAGTTGTTAAACCTGATGCGACGGATGAAGCGCTGAACCGTCTGTACAACTATGGAGACATGGCAATTATCGCCAATGGCAAAATCGTCGGCACCGAAGAACAAAATAACGAAGCCTATATTAAACAAATGCCAGAAAAATATCAGAAGGATATGGCGAAATCGGTTGAAATCTCTAATACCGATACGTTCCCACCGGTCAATTTCAGTGTACCGATTGAAGCGGAAGCTAAATATGGAAGCGCTTTGCAGGACAAATTCGATCAATTGATCGTCAAAACAACAATGGTATCGCCAGATCAATTCGACGCCACCTATGAATCACTGTTAAAAGATTATATGAGCAGCGGTGGTCAAGCAATTCTGGATGAGCGCACCAAAGTGTATCAAGAAGGCAACATCGCTAAATAATAGAACAGATTATGCAACTGCCAGTTGGGAATCGGTAGAAGCTATCGTGTAACCACTTCCTCAATATAATAGGAAAACACGATTGGCTTCACCTGATGATCCATACCATTCATTTCTTCAACTCCATGTGGTCCGTTCAAAACCGTTCTACATCAAAACAAAGCTTGTAACAGAGTTCATAATGAAAATATTACTTGAATATAACATTTTAAGTTATTATATTTTCATTACTAAAAATCCTTGATGTATAAGGATTTAACCGCCTCTGTTTATCTCCTGAAACAAGTTTATTGAGTGATTTCATGATCTGATGCCATAATTGGGGCATCCCGAAAATGATAAATGGCAGGAAAGTTAACAAAAATAAAAGAATCTGCTGACACCAATACGTTAGGGAGAAAAGTGAACAAAGGGGTTGGGGAGATGAAATGGTATTCACGCAAAGGTTGGGTTAAAGCAGTATCCGGTACGATGATGGCGACGGTATTGGCAGGTACAGCGATATTAGCAGGCTGTTCTAGCTCAAGTAGCGAAGCGGGAGCAACGACCGCAGATGGCAAATCCGTACTGAAAGTGGAAGTGTTCGACCGTGGCAACTCGCCAGCAGGCTCTACGATTAGTAACAACTATCTGACCAAGCTTGTTAACGAACGCTTCGGCGGTAAGAATAACATCGAAGTTCAATACGTCCCTGTCCCACGTTCCGAAGAATTGCAAAAGCTGAATGTCCTGATGGCAAGCGGCGGCGATGTACCAGATATCGTATTTACGTATGATCAAGGGACATTTAACCGATACGCCGAACAGGGCGGTCTGACCGACCTGACCGATTTGCTGAATCAATACGGTCCCAATCTGAAAACATTCCTAGGCGACGATACGCTCTCCTACGGGCAAATTGAAGGCAAACAATATGCCATTCCGGGCAAGCGTTCCGTGCTTGGCAAATACGCTTCTTATATTCGTCAGGACTGGCTGGATGCACTGAAGCTACCAGTTCCGCAAACGACAGACGAGCTGTACACCACACTGAAAGCATTCAAAGATCAAGACCCCGGCAAAGTCGGCACCAGTCTGATTCCATTCGGCATGACGATTGCACCTGCACAGTATGAGCCGCTGCTCTGGTCGTTTATTCAACAACCACTCACCGATGAGCAAAAATACACCCTCACCCAAAAGCTCGGTTCCAGCGATTATCCGACGCTGTTGCCCGGCTTCAAGGACGGCTTGAAGTATATGAACAAGCTGTACAACGAAGGGCTGATCAGCAAGGACTTCGGTCTGGATGAGGACAAAAAGCAACTCTGGCAAGATGTGCAAAACGGCAAAGTTGGCTTCTACACGGAGGATGCGGGCGAGTTGTATTTTAGCTATAACGGCACTTACAAAAACCTGCAAACGAACGTCAAAGACGCCGCACTGACGCCAACGGACGTGTTTACGAACAATGAAGGCAAGCATGCCAAACCGGAATATGCATCCAACGGTCTGTATATTATGATTCCGAAATCGAGCAGCAAAGCGGTGGAAGCGATCAAATATCTCGACTGGATGGCATCCGACAAAAATCTGTTTGATATGCAAAATGGCGTGGAAGGCGAAAACTACACGCTCAAGGACGGCATCCCGGTAGCGAAGGAAGATGCGTCCGAAGAAGCGCTGAACCGCCTGTACAACTACGGCGATATGGCAATTATCGCGAACGGCAAAATCGTCGGTACCGAAGAACAGAACAACGACGCCTACATTATGCAGGTGCCGGAAGAATATCAAGCCGATATGCGCAAATCGGTCGACATCTCTAACACCGATACGATTGCACCGGTGAACTTCAACAAACCAATTGAAGCCGAAGCCAAATACGGCAGTGCCCTGCAAGACAAATATGCACAGCTGATCGTCAAAGCGACAATGGCGCCGGAAGCTCAGTTTGACACGACCTACGATTCACTCGTCAAAGATTATATGAGCAGCGGCGGTCAAGCGATTCTGGACGAACGTACCAAAGTATTCCAGGAAGGCGGCGCAACGAAGTAAACCGGCGCTGAAGATGATCTTCGATTGCAGGTGCGATGCAGGTAATATCGAACGATTGCGGTGAGGTATACGCAGCAACCGCTCTGAATTCCCTATCTATCGCATCTGCCAATCGAAGAAGCATTACTCCCTTCTTTATCTAATGGACGACCTTGTATTGGCAGCTGTACTGCCGACTTCGAGACATAGCCTTGGTATTACAAGCTTGCTTATCTAGGATTATCTAAGGGCTTGTCCAGTATGAAGTCGGCAGCATCAGCTGTATTCCGATACATGTCTGCAATCACTCTGTCTGGCGTAAGTCACACCGAGCAATACCGATATGCGATTCTATCCACCGAAAGGGGAGTACGACAGTGAAAACGTCCACTTACCTCCGCAGATACTGGCAGCTGTATTTCCTGCTCATGCTGCCGCTTGCCTACTTTGCCGTCTTCAAATATGGACCGATGTATGGCGTACAGATTGCATTTAAGGATTTTAACTTCTTTCAAGGGATTAACGGCAGTGAATGGATTGGCTGGGATGCCTTCCGTGAAGTGTTTCAAAATCAGGACTTTTACCGTACCCTTCGCAATACATTGATGTTGAACATTCTGGACCTGATCGTTTCGTTCCCGGCACCGCTCATTCTGGCGATTATGCTGTATGAAGTGAAGGCGGTGTGGTTCAAGAAACTGTCGCAGACCATTCTCTATATTCCGCATTTTATCTCTTGGGTCATTATCGGGGGAATCGTATATCAAGTGTTTGGTACGCAATCCGGCTTTATTAACAATCTGTGGGTATCGTTCGGATTTCAACCAGTTCCGTTTTTGACCGATCCGCATTACTGGCTCATTACGTACTTGCTGACTGGCGTATGGCAAAGTGCAGGCTGGGGCACCATTCTGTATCTGGCAGCATTGACTGGCATTAACAAGGAATTGTACGAAGCCGCCGAGGTGGATGGCGCAGGACGAATGAAGCGCATCTGGCATATTACGCTGCCGGGTCTGCGTCCGACGATCATCACGCTGTTGATTATCAATCTGGGCAATATGGTGACGATCGGATTTGAACGTCCATTTGTCATCGGTAATGTGGCTGTACAGGAATATTCGGATGTACTCAGTACGTTCGTATACCGGATCGGTTTGGAATCCGGTCAGTACACGCTGGCAACGGTAGTCGGTTTGTTCCAGGCAGTGGTCGGACTGATCTTCGTACTAGGTGCGAACCTCGCAGCCAAGAAAACGACCGGGGAGGGGATTTTATAATGGCAGAAGCAGCTCGCGTTAACGAAACGGATCGCATCAAGATCAAACCAACGATCAGTCGTAGTGATCGCATATTTGATATTGTGAATGTGACGTTGCTGGCAATCTCGGTACTGATCTGTATTTTCCCGTTTATTCACGTTCTGGCAATCTCGTTCAGCTCGGCGCGTCCGATCATGTCCGGTGAAGTTACACTATTTCCCAAAGAGTTTACGATTGAAGCCTATACCAAAGTATTCGGCGATCCGTCGATGATTCGCTCGCTCGGCTTTACGGTGCTGCTAACCGTTGTGTTCACGCTCATGTGTATGGCAATGACGATTGCAGCCGCTTTTCCACTCGCTAAATCGAATCTGAAAGGTCGCGGCTTCTTTATGGTCGTGATCATCATTACGATGTTTTTCAGCGGCGGGATTATTCCAGAATACATTCTGGTGCGCAATCTGCATCTGCTGGATACGATGTGGGCACTTATTTTGCCGGGACTCATTAGCCCGTTTTATCTGATCATTATGATCTCCTTTTTCAAAGGCATTCCTGACAGTCTGGAAGAAGCGGCGGAGATTGATGGCAGCAGTCATTTCCTGACGCTGGTGCGTATCATTTTGCCACTGTCGCTGCCGGTGCTGGCAACACTGAGTCTGTTCTATGCGGTCGGTCGCTGGAATGGCTTCATGGATACGCTGATGTATATTAATAGCCCTGAGCTGTATCCGCTGCAATTGAAGTTGTATCAGCTCATTCAGAACAATATGGCGACCGAACTGATGCGCAATGAGGTCGTGGGTGCCGCGCAGATGATGCCGGAAAGTCTCAAAGCGGCAAGCGTAATCTTTGCAACGGTGCCGATTCTAATCGTGTATCCGTGGCTGCAACGCTTCTTCGTGAGCGGCGTTATGCTGGGCGCGGTCAAAGGATAACGAGGAGCAAACGGTGCGGCTTTCCCTGTGGAGGCCGCATCTGCTGCTTTTATTAGTGAATCCGAATTCAAACTACAGAGAGAAAGAAGGCGTGACGCATGCATTCATCCAAAGGCGAATATTCCTTTTCCACCTGCTGGAACATCAAGCGTTATCCCCATGACGGAGCAGGCATGATCCGCGAGATTAGCGAGCTAGGCTTCCAGTATGTAGAGCTGAATTATAACGTGACGACAGAGATGCTGAAGACGATTGAACCGCTGATTGAAAAAGGAGAGATGGGCGTATCGAGCGTACATAATACGTTCCCGCATACACCTGACCCAGACTATGGCACCGATTCGGTGCTGCTCGGATTTGACGATGAGGACAAGCGCAAGCGTGCAGTGGAGCTGCTGGTCGGTTCAGCGGAATACGCGCATCGCTATGGAGCAAAAGCGGTCGTGGTGCATCCAGGCGAGGTGCCGTTTTCCTACAACATCGACGAGGAACTGAAAGGCATCTATCACGAGCAGGGAAAGGATTCGCCAGCGTATCAGAAGCTGTGGAACGAGATGCTGGAGCGGCGCGAGCGTCTGTCTGAGCATTATTTGCAGCGTATTCAGCATAGTCTGGAAGAAGTATGCGAGATTACGATGTCACGCGGCTACGATATTGCCTTTGGTATCGAAACGCGGTCACGTTGTTATCAGATGCCAACATTGACCGAAGCGAAGAAAGTCCGCGAACGTATGAAAGGTGCGCCCGTCTATCTCTGGTACGATATCGGTCATGGCATGATGATGGATCGGATGGGGCTGTATCATAACGCCGAAGAAGCAAACGCGATGAAGGACGATATTATTGGGGTACATATCCACGAAACGCTCGGTCTATCCGATCACTGGTGTCCCTATGTGCATAGCAAGGATATGGAATATTTTGACCGCTTTCTGGATATTATTCAGCAGGCACCGATCAAAGTATACGAGCTGAAAGCCGCCTGTCAGCCAGACGAGATTCATACTAGCCACCGCTTGCTAACCGACAAAATTCAGCAGCGGCAAGCAAGTCTGGCGAAGGGAGTCTAATGCATGGATATCCTGCAAAAGCTGATCCATGTAAACGAAGCTTGGGTGGAACGCGGATTGCAAGGTCAGGTGATGGACGAGCAGAGCCGGTACTATGGCGGTGTGATTGACCCTGCGAATGGTATCGCTTGGCCAAATCATCATGCTGGTACGCCGGTCTGGATGTCGGTCTGGACGGCGGCGCTAGTGCAGCCGGAGTCGGTATATTATCGCAATACGCTGGTGCTGGAGCGGCTGGAGCTGGCAGCGGCATATATGCTGCGTGTGCAGCATGAGGACGGTTCGATCTCGCCGGGGTGGACGAATTTTCATTCGCCACCAGATACCGCGTTTGTCATTGTGGGATATGCACAGCTATATTTGCTGTTATCGCGCGAAAATTGGGCAGCTGCCGAGCCGACACTTGGTAAAATGAATCAGTTTTTGGAGCGTAGTATGCCAGTGATGCTGACTGGCGGCTGTCATACACCGAATCATCGCTGGGTGATCAGTGCGGCGCTTGGATTTTTGCATGAAATCTTCGGGGATGAACGCTTGCGGAAGCGGGCGCAGATGTGGCTGGCGGAAGGATTGGATGCGACACCGGACGGTGAGTGGACAGAGCGCAGCAACGGCATTTATAACGCGGTGAGTGATGTGATGCTGATTCATGCGTCGCGGCTGCTGCATATGCCGGAGTTATTGGAGCCTGTGCGTCGTAATCTGGAGATGATGATGTATCTTATTCATCCGTCCGGTGAAGTTGTGACCGATTATTCGGGACGGCAGGATTTTGGGCAGACATTTACGATGGACAGTTATTTGCTGTCGTATGTGATGATGGCAGAGATGGATCACAATGCGCAGTTCGCCGCGATGGCGCAATTGGCGGCAGCGGCATTTCACGAACCGTCCAGCTGTGCAAACAATCCATTGATCGGGATGCTGCTGTATCCGGGGAGTGGGCAGTCGGTACAACCGGGTGAGCTGCCACGTCATTATCGGCGGATGATCAACGGAACATTTGACCGACAGGCATATCTCGATCAGGCGGATGCTCACGAATATCGGGCGATTCAGTATAGCCGTCCGCATCTCGACTTTGGCGCGCCGGTGCTGCGGATGCGACACGGCAATACAAGTCTGACGATGATGACCGAAACGTCGTCATTGCTGGCGCTGCGGCATGGGGATGTACGATTGTTAGGCGTGCAGCTGGCATCGTATTTTAACCCGGGGTTTGTACCGATGCAGACGCTGGTTGAAACGGAAAGTGGATACAGGATGACGGCGCTCTATCACAAAGGCTACCGCTCACCGATCCCGGCGCCATATTTGCCAGAGCATACAGGGATACATGGGGAAAGCAGCCCATGGTATATATTGCCTCATGCGCAGCGCGAAAGCACGCATACGCAAGCGTATCGTGTGGAGGTGGAAACGGTAGAGCAGGTGAATGGGTTGGATCTGTATATTCGGTGCAGCGAACCAGCGGAAGTGATGACCCAGCTGTCGTTTATTTTTGGCAATGAATCGCAGATGATTGCGGAGGATGGACAGTTACGCGAGGTGTCGGAAGGCGTAGAATTGTGGCAAACTGGCATGGTGCGGATACAGCATGGCGACGACTGGATGGAGCTAACAGGTGGAGCGTATGAGCATTGGGCAACAGCGGTGCGCGAAGCGAGCTATCCGTCGAATTGCCGCACATTGCTAGTGAATCTGATGACGCCATTTGAGCACAAGATCAGTCTGCGCTTGTCTCCTTGTGCGCAGGCAGAGCGAGAGCAGCAGATGTTACAGCAATTCGGGGAATAAATTTGTACAATCGATGTCCTTGAATATTGATTGTAAGCGATCGCCGTGTATGTCCGCCGATCTTATCATTTCCAGCCTGTGGTGTATCCAGCACCGCAGGCTTTCTTTATGAGTAGAATAATCGAATCCGACAGGGAATGAAACCGATATACATACATTTTATCGCAAAAACGTTATTGCTATGGACGATAGTCAATTCTGACAAATGTACAAGTACAGTCATTGACGTGAAGCTTCTATCGATCTCCCCATCATATCGCCTCTCCTCGCAATTCTGCGATCATATAAGCACCGCTGACTCGCCGTTCGAAGTTCTACGACCATACGAGTCCATCTTTACGATCCACCGCTTGCATAATGATCTTACACCTTGTCTATCAGGCGTTTGCTCAGATGTTTGCGCAAGGAAGCCGCGAGCGCCGGTTCTTCCAGTACGCTACGTAATGCAGGCGTATCGCCCTTCTCGTGATACAGCAGGCGGTTACACTCCGCAATCGTTGTCCCATGACCCTCGCGCCGATTCCATTGGAACGTATCTCCAGCTGTCACCTCGCCAGATTGTAACACTCGGAAATAAAAGCCGGAATATCCCGTTTCCCGTACACGAACGATCATCTGCTGACGTTCCAGATGTGCGGATAGCTTGAAACATGGCTGGCGCGGCTGACTCACCTGTACGATCGCCGTACCAATCGTATATACGTCACCGATGCATACATCTTCTTCCAGTAACCCACTCACCGTAAAATTCTCACCAAATGCGCCCGCTTCAAAAGGACGATTCATTTCCTGACTCCACCATGGGTAATGCTGAGCAGAGTAAACGCAGGCAGCTTTATCCGGTCCGCCATGATTTTTCAAATCTCCTTGTCCGTCTGTTTCAATACCGTTCTCACTCATAAATAGAGGCTTATGAACCGGCGTTTTGACATAACCGGTGTAGACAGATTTGCCATTCCATTCGATATGTACCGGCATACCAGTATTCAGCGATAGCAATCTTGCTTCCGTTGTATGTGTGGATGTATTCATCGTTATACCTCGTTTCTGTAAAAGATCAGGGAGACAGTAGAACGTTGCGCGTTCATCTCTCATTTCGCAACAGCAGAACCCCCAAATTAGCATTTCCGGTCGATTTTGCACAATATTCTTCAAATTACTGCCTGTTATTGTTAATTTCTGCTTTCTTTTCTGCCGATAATTGTATCATAATACGTTGTACAGATGATGATATTACGGCATACTGTAAAGGATTATAGCTCCGCACCTTGGAATAAAGGGGAACAGGATGAAAACGATATTCATATGGCGGTGGCAATGGTTATTGATCATAGGGCTGCTGATGCTGAGCAACAGTTTGCTGCCAATGATGACCTATGCTTCCGAAAGTGGCGGTTATCGTAACGGTCATGTTACCGATTACACTGGCATGTTTACGGAAAAAGATACGGCACGGATCAATCAGGCTTTGACCGGTCATCATTATACATTGCAGGTTATGACTGTGAACGGTTACACCCAGACCGAGGGCAGTCGTTTTGCCAATGAAGTATACGACGAAGAAGGGATGGGCGGCGACCAGTTGCTGCTGCTGATTACCCGTAATCCGAACTATGTCCATCTCGTTTTTCAAAATGAAGAACTGGCGGAACGCATCGCTGCCAGCAATGCACGGACGGTGGAAGGGGTCACCGATACCCAGTTTGTTCCGTATGCCAAAAACGGTGATATCGCTGGTGGTGTCATTGCGGTCAGTCAGTATTTGAACGGATTGCGAGATACGTCCAGTGGCGAGAATGGTGCTGGAAATGATGGCACTGCCACAGCAACTGATCAGGCGGAATCTCGCTTCAACGCTAGTACGCTGCGTCAATTGATGCTGGGTATTGCTACCGTGCTGTTATTGTCAGCGGGCATTGTGCTGCTTTTGTTTACGCTACGGACGCGCAAGCTGCGCAAACGCCGCTCCCTGCTGCGGCAGCGGTTGAATAAACTGGATACCGTGCTGCACGAACTGCTGGATTCCGAGCTGTTTACTTTGCTGGAACGAGAACGAGTCAGCCGGGATCAGTCGCTATTGCTAGAGCAAATTCAGCGCGACGGTGAGCAGCAGCTACAACACGTCCAGCAATGGCGCCAAGTATTGCAATCGCTCTCTATGTCCATCTGGTCGCTAACAGGTACAGGACGCGAGCTGAATCGCTTGGAAAATGAACTCTCCTCTTGGGCAACCGAACCGGAGCAGCTTCAGCAGCGCTTTGAGATGATTGCCGGAGTTACGCGTCCGTTGCTATCATCGACGACCGCCACGTTAGCGGAATCGCATTCGCTGCACTCCATCGATCATGTAACCGCTGAATTGCATGAGCTGGTCGAGCGCGAGAAATTGAATGTTCGTGCCGAGAATCCCTTTTTACTGCTGGAGCAAGCACGAATGGAAGAGCGACAATGGCGCGAGTTGCAAGTACGCGGCGATCAGACCCGTGCGCTGGCTCTAAGGCAACATGTGGATCAGTTAATGAAGGATAGCCGCCAGCTGGTGAGCGAATTGATCCGTTTTCGGGATGAAGCGGTGCATACTGCTGATGAAACGACCCGGATTTTGGAGGAATATGAGCTGTTGCCGGAATGGTATGAGCGCGAGTTGCAGCAGTTGAGTGGAGTGTATGCTGAGGTGCATATGACGAGACAGCAGCAGCGCTATGAGCAGATGCAGCAATTGCTGGAACAGGCGGCTTCGTTGTTGCCGCAGATTACCTCTGCCTTGGATCATGATCTCCCTTCCTATCGTCAGGCGTACGAATACAGTCTGCGCATACGGGAATTGTTTGATCGCGTACATACTTTGCGTCTGGAGCTGACTGGATATTTGGATGAATTGGATTTGCGCAAAAAGCTGGATATGGAGCGCTGGGAGGCAATCAGCGGACAACATCGCGATGCAGCTCGCCAGTTAACAGATATGCAGACAGAGAGCGATATCCGATTGGCTGTTTCTGCGCAGGAGGGTAGTTTTGAAGCGCAAGAAGAAGCACGTCGCTACCTGATGGAGACACCGCTGGATTTGTCCGCTGTCGAGCATGCGCTGGATGAGGCGGAGGAGCGACTGAATGAATTTTTGCGGCAACTGGATCTGCTGCGTCATCATGAGTCGGAATTCACAGGCGAACCGATGTTGCCGCGCAATCGTGGACGCGAATAAGCGAAAAATATCCGTGCTAGCGAAGAATATTCGGACCAGTGAAGAAGATCTGTTCCAGTACAGATACAAGATGGATGAGACACGCATAATATAGACGCATAACAAAGCAACCTGTCCTGCCGGATCAACGGCGGACAGGCTGCTTTTTGATGTGTGACTGTATGGTTGAAGATACATAGATTTATATTGTCAGTATGTGATAGGCACTACAATTACATGTGCAATCGCCATAGCATGCAGCTCTGTTAAGGCTTCTCAGCTTCCGAACGGACAGATTTCCAGCGCCAGATCATTTCGCCCAGCAAATATCCGCACAGCAAAAACAAAGGCACGGTTCGGGACACTTCATTCCAGATTCCGTGCAGCGTCAAAACAAAGGTATGATCCATATAATGCATCGCCATTACCCCTAGTGAAGTTAGCCCACCATAACCGAGCACGCCTTCACACCAGATAAATTGATATTTGTTCATCATGACCTCCAACGCCCTGCATAGGATGCTTTTATCATATAGCATGAAGAAAGCGGCTTCAATAGAAAAAACCGGAATTTGCCTACGAATTTCCATAAGCTGGATGTCATCCGGTCATACATCTGTGCTATATGCACACTATCAGATCAGCGCTCCGTTGTGATATTGGGAATAATGTTGTTCATAACGCTCAGGATGAACTACCTTCGTGCACGCCGTCAGGCGAATCGACTGGTTGGATAAAATGATGCAGATCATGATCTGCCTTCGTCTGATTGCACAGATTACAGGCGCATACGCAGTTTAGCGGTGTTGTATGCCCACCGCGTGCGCGTGGCAACAGATGGTCAATCGTATCGCCAGAACCGCCGCAGAAATAGCATGTATACCGATCTCGTTCCAAAATATATTTACGAAACGAACGGTTGCTGTACAGACGACGAATCGTATGGCGGTTGACTACAACAGCGGCATATTCGCGTACTAACGTTGCCGCTGTCTCCAGATCGGTTTCCTGATGCCAGCGGCGACCTTTGTCCGTGCGTCCACGCATATGCACAATGCCGCGCCGGGTCGGACGAAGCACAGCAAGATCCAGCCCGTGTCCGCGAATGTCCTTATGCTCAATGGATGGCAGACTGCGTACAGGACGAGCGGTTACGATAGAGACGGCTGGAATCGTGACATGATTCTCTTGCGTATGTGTCGGCGAATGAACGGTATTCGTCAACGTCATTTCAGGTGCAGGATGATGCGGTGCAGGCAGCGGTGGCTTCTGCTCTTGCTTGACAGACCCGGATTCTACGATCAATCCATCCTGAGCGGCGGCTTTCAATTGTTTACGGCAGTCGCGGCACGTGCCGCGCCGACTGGAACGTCCCGATTTGCGTCCGGTTCGTTTCAAATAGTGCGAGAGCGGATACATGCCGCCACAACGGGAACAGGTTTTACTGTCCGCCGTTTGCTGTACGACAGCGGTGGAATGCGCTTCCGTTACTGGCGGCTCGCCCTGAGCCGCTGTCGATGATTCCTGGTGTATATGCTGCATCGTTCTCACCTGTTTCATTTTAAAATGCCTTGCGAATGATTATGCATGCCATCGCACATTATAGCGGCAGCAGATCCTGACGTTTGGCAATCGGCTCGCAGTCCTTGCAGACACCAACTAGCCCGCCCTCATCGGTCGCATAAAAAGTCAGCCGATGCACTTCTTTTTTGCAGTAGGAGCATTTTTGCAGTCTTGGTTTGACCGGAACGTCGCCAGATTTGGACAACGGCAGCGGTCGAACGGTGGCAGGTACTGCTTTTTTGTGCAGCTCTGCTACATTTTCTTTTTTCAAAATCGGTTCTGGCTGGGAATTGTTGCGCTTTATTTCTTTGCCTTTTCCGTTGCGGCGCTGGCGGAAGGAGGCGAGATGTACGACATTCGGTGCGTCGTGATGTGGGTCGGTATTGGAATCGTGATCCACACGCGGACGCGGTGTATTGTTATTCGGCAGTCTGCGCTGACCGGAAGCAAGCATAAGCGCAATCCAGACCAGTACGAACAAAACGGCAATCATTCCGACTGCCAACAAAATCCATGCGGTTTGCATCTAACTCACCTTCTTTGCTGATAATTAATCAGAGTTGCTGTTTATCGGTGTATAGGATTCCCTTTTAATTCCTGCTCATCCCTTTTTTGTTACATTCTAATTTGATATAATGCGAGACGAAGGCGAAAAAATTCTCACTTCATGCTACATAGGATGTAGAGTACGGAAACGGTGGAGCAGAAGAAGCCGGATGATACCAAGAAAGGAATGAAGCCTGTGAATAAAAAAGTCAGACGATTAGCGGTGCTGTGTCTGCTGGCTGCATTATTGTCTTCTGTGCTCAGTTCGTGCGGATCGGATGCCGGGAGTAATAAAGAAGAAGATGGACGGATAACGATTAAATTCTGGACGATTGCCCTGCAACCGACATTCAACGATTATTTTAATAACCTGATATCAGAATACCAAAAAAACCACCCCGGCGTCACGGTCGAATGGAGTGATTATCCATACGATGCCATCTCTAATAAGTTATTAACCGGAATTGCGAGTGGCAACGTACCGGATGTGGTGAATCTGAATACTGAATTTGCCAATCAGATGGCGTCTAAGGGCGCACTGGCGGATCTAACGCCGTATTTGAGCGATACCGAAAGGTCTTCGTATTTTGACGGCATCTTCAATTCCACGGTGCTGGACAACAAGCCGTATGCGCTGCCGTGGTATACCGGTACGGAAGTGCTGTATATGAATACCCGGCTGGTGAAGCAGGCGGGACTCGATCCTGCCAATCCGCCCAAGACGCGGGATGAGCTGAACGAATGGTCGCGTCAGATCAAAGCCAAAACCGGTGCTAGCGGGTATGCGCTGACCTTTGCCGCGCGTCTATTCCCGGTGGAAGGCATCTCCATTCTGAATGACGACAAAACGGCTGCCGCCTTCAATACACCTGCTGCGCTCGATATGATCCGCAATATGCAGCAGTTGATTCAGGAAGGCGTACTGGTCGGCGAGGATTCCAATTTTGACAAGCAAATTCAGTACTTCTCCAGCGAGCAGACGGCGTTCGAGATCGCCGGACCGACCTTTATCAACTTTATTAAAACGGCTGCGCCGGATGTGTACAAAAACACCATCGCCGTGCCGCTGCCGACAGGCAAAGCCGATGTGCGTCTGTCCAATACGATGAATCTGGTCGTGCCTGCCAAATCGGGCGCACCGCAGCAGGCAGCGGAATTTGCCAAATTCCTGACTGACGCGCAAAACCAGACATCCTTCTCCAAAGCGGCCAATACGCTGCCAAGCACGAAGGAATCGATCAAAGATGCGTACTTTACGCAGAACGATAATACGTTAGAATCGCAGGCGAAAGTCGCTTCCGCCGAAAGTCTGGACAAGGCGGTCGATTATATGGTCGGTGTGCCAAATGCCAGCGATATCAACTCTGCGATTGCTGTGCAATTGCAGGAGATTTTCCTGAACGGCAAAGACCCACAGCAGGGACTGACTACCGCCGAACAGGAAGTAAACCAAATTCTGAAGCAGTAATTCCAGTACGCCCGATTGCGAACGTGTAGGATTCGCATCGGGCGCATCTCAAATCGGACGCCATCTAGTGGCGTACACCTTGTCGCGACGATACCCAGTCAACAGTCACCTCTATAAATGAGAACGTACCTGACCCTTCAAAGGCGGTGAACGAGCATGATGAGATGGATGAAAACCGAGACGTTTGCCGCGTGGGCCTTCATGGCTCCCGGTCTGCTGATTGTAGCCGTATTCGTGCTATGGCCGATTGTATACGGTATTCCGCTGTCCCTGACCGATTATTCGGTCATTGGAGAAACCCACTATGTCGGCGTGGACAATTATGTTACTGCCGTACATGACAAAAGCTTTTTGACTTCACTCTGGAATTCGCTCGTATATGTACTGATCGTACCGTGCATCCAGATCCTGTCTATCCTGATGGCGATATTGGTCAATACTCGCCTGCCGCTGATCAAGGCATTTCGCGCCGCCTACTACATTCCGGTCGTCACCTCGATGGTGGCGGTTGCGCTCATGTGGAGCTGGCTGTTCAGCAGCAACGGGGTAATCAACTATATCCTGATGCAGCTCGGTCTGATTCAGGAGCAAATCGGCTGGCTATCCACAAGCAGTACCGCACTGTATGCGCTCATGTTCATCACGATGTGGAAAGGGCTTGGCTATTACATGGTGCTGTACCTCGCCGGGTTGCAAGGGATTCCGTCAGAGCTGTATGAAGCGGCGATGATCGACGGAGCGGGGCGCTGGCAACGAATTTTGCGGATTACGATTCCGTTGCTGCGTCCGCATATTTTATTTTGTACGCTGATCTCGCTGATGGGTGCCATTCGGGTATTTGACGAGATGTTCGTACTGACGAATGGCGGACCGGGCAATGCGACACTAACGTCCAGTCTATACATTTACCAGAAGGGTCTGGAGCAGTTCAACTTCGGTTATGCGTCCGCGCTCGGTCTGATCGTCAGCGTCATCGTTGGTGCGCTCAGTATCTTTGTGTTCCGTCTGAACCGGAGAGGCGGTGTACAGACGTACTCATGAACAATGCGATGGAGCATTCCCGTAACCATGCCGTATCATCTGGTGTGACGGCGCGCCGGATGAAAAAGATGCTGAATTATACGCTTACCTATCTACTGCTACTGCTGTTGGCGCTGTTTATGACTGGCCCGTTTCTATGGCTACTCAGCGTGTCGCTGATGCCGGGGCGCAATGTGTTTGCGAATCCGCCAGCGATCTTGCCGACGTTTATTGACTTCGCCAACTATGCGCAGGTATGGAACTATATGAATTTCCCGCGTTACATTATGAATACGGTGATCATTACCGTGATCGGGGTTGTCTGCAATATTGTGCTGTCGTGTATGACGGCGTATCCGCTGGCGCTGTTCCGTTTTCGCGGCAGAGATACCGTGTTTGCGATTCTGATTGCGACGATGATCATTCCGTCGGCGACCGCGATGATTGTGCATTATTTGACAATCCAATGGCTGCATCTAGGCAATACGTATCTTGGCGTCGTACTGCCTGCGGCGGTATCGGTATTTAATATTTTTCTCATGAGACAGACATTTCTCGGCATTCCGTCCGAGATTCGCGATTCTGGTAAAATGGACGGCGCTTCTGAGCTGCGCATCTGGTGGCAGCTCGTCTTGCCGCTGGTGAAGCCGGGCATCGCGGTTATTATGCTGCTGGAAGTAATGGCGTTCTGGAACAATTTCCTCTGGCCCATCGTCGTACTGGACGACCCGGAGAAATATCCACTCGCCGCGGCACTTACGTATTTGAATGGACAGTTTTCGTATAACTTTGGCTGGATTGCAGCAGGCACGATCATATCGGTCATCCCGATCATCGTCGTGTTCCTGTTCACCCAGCGTTATTATATGGAAGGTCTGGCAGGAGCGGTAAAGGGATAGGCGATTCGCCTGTCCCTTTCTTTCGTACTGTGTGATTTATCTGTAATGTAGCTGAAAATGTATGCGGAGATGTACAGATATCGCTTTTTATAAAGAGAAGATGGCGAGTATGCAATCTTTTTTTTTATGTTGGTTGTACCAATGCCTTTTATTTTTACATATACAGTAAGGGACGAGATGCTGCTTTGTTTTGAGGGACAAAGAGAGGCAGGTGTTCTCAATTAACGTTTGCTAAATAAGCAAAATATGGGGCTGGATTTTACTTTTGCGCCGTAATATGTTTGGATGGGAATACAGATGTTTTTAACTATGGGTAAATTTGTATGAATGTAGTGACCGTCTAACATCCATGTACGTTCGTTCGTGGACAGTATGCCTAGCGATCATCGACTGCTGTCTGCGGACACTACATACGTCCAAAGGAGTCTGCATAATCATGAATACAACCATTGGTACAAAAGGACAGATCGTTATCATGCCGCTGGACGAGCGACCGTGCAATTTTCATTTTCCGTATCGGCTTGCTCGCTCAACGGATTACGAGCCGCTGCGTCCGCCGATTGAATGGATGGGGCAGAAAAAGCAACCTGCCGATACATCCCGGCTATGGACATGGACGGAAATGGAAACGAGACAAGCCAGCGGAGCGGTATTGTCGCTTGATACGCTGTTATATGGCGGCATCGTTCCTTCCCGACTGCATGAATGGAGCAGTGAAGAGATTGCCGAACGCTTGCGGTATCTACGTACATTAAAAGAAAACAACCCGCAGCTAATCATCTACGCATTTCAACTGATCATGCGTTGTCCGCAATATTCGTCGTCAGATGAGGAGCCGGACTATTATGCTGACTGGGGACGCGAGATTTTCCGCAAAGGGTATCTGGAGCATCTGTCAGAAGTACAATCGCTGACGACAGAGGAGCAGGCGGAGCTGGATGACATCAATAGCCGTCTGCCGCAGGAGGTACTGGACGACTATCTGGGTCGCCGCGCGATTAACCGGGAAGCCAATCGACTGGCGTTGGAATATGTGGCGGACGGCACGATTGATTTTCTGATTTTCCCGCAGGACGATTCAGCGCCATATGGTTATACTGCTCGCGATCAGCAGCTTGTGCGAGCAGGCATTCGGGAGCGGCAATTAGGGACAAGAGTGTACATGTATCCCGGGGCAGACGAGGTCGGATGTACACTGGTCGCACGCATGGTTAATACGCTTAACAATGCTGTACCGCTGATCTATCCACGATTTGGCTCAGTAGAAGGGCCACATATCATCCCAGCGTACGAAGACCGGCGGTTATACGAAACGTTAAAATACCAGATTATCGCTGCCGGTGGCATCGTTGCTGACAGTTCAGCAGAAGCGGATATCGTGCTGCTGGTGAATACACCGGGCGAGAAAATGGGCGAAGCCGTCAATCAGGGCGCGCCGTCTGCCAACTATGATACCGAGCGTACCGTGGTGGAGCTGGTCGAGTATGCCGCATATTTGCTAAGCAAGCATGATCGCAAGCAGGAAGCGGCATATCGTGCCACCTACCTTGCAGCGGAAGAAGCGCCGCAGATAGAGAACGATGCTTCATTTGCTAATGACATAGCAGATGAACTGGCAAATGGAAGGAAGATTCATGCCCGCGATGAAATGGATGCGGCAGATGCGACTTCTTACGAATCGCATTCGCTCCCTCAGCATACTGCTCCTGCGACAGATCGCCGTCCACCGCAACGCCCGGTCGTTGCAATCGCGGATATTGCATATGCCAACGGTGGAGATCTGGAATTGTTAGATCTGTTACGGCAAAAAGGAATATTGTACCGTCTCGCTGGATATGCAGGCTGGAATACAAGCTCCAATACGCTCGGCACCGTTATTGCGCAGTCGATGCTGTACGCACAATATGGAGATAGTCGTCGCCATGACCATTTTCTGGCGCTGCGGTATGTGGAGGACTTCGGATATGATTCGGTTGTGCGCAAAGCGCTCAGCAATGGTCCGATTCAGGAACTCGGATTGGATAAATTCCGGCTAGATGGACCGCGCGGACTTGTCTCCGAGATGGTGCGTACTGGATTAGAGCAATTTATCGCCCGCTATCTCACCCAAGAAGGGCATACGATCGAGATTCGCGACTGTTATATGCCGTGGAACCGTATGTTTGAGGTTGGATTATCTGTCCGTCTACAATGAACGTTGTCTTTTCATTTCTAGCATAACTACTACATGATCAGCCGAAAGGAGTACCAAATTATGAGTCAACATCATCATTCCCATACACAGCAACCGATTTTGCAAACGACGAACCAGCCGCCAACCGGCTACCGCACATTACAGGCGGACGTTATCGTCATCGGTGCGAGTCTCGGCGGTACGCTGGGCGCACTGGCGGCTGCACGTCAGGGCTTGAAAGTTATTTTGACCGAGCCGACCGATTGGATTGGTGGACAGCTCACCTCACAGGCAGTGCCGCCAGATGAACATCGCTGGATTGAAAAAGGCATCGGCGCGCCAGGAACGTTTATCGAATTTCGGGAACGGGTGCGTGAATATTATCGTCTCAACTATCCACTGACCGAAGAAGCGCTGGAAAATCCGATCCTCAATCCTGGCAATGGCTGGGTGAGTCGACTGGCACATGAGCCGAAGATTGCGCTACAAGTGCTGGAGGATATGCTGGCGGTGTACCTCAACACTGGACGCATTGAAGTGCTATACCATACCGAACCAGTGGAAGCCGTGACGGCGCATGATGAGATTGTATCCGTAACCGTGCGTCATACCGGGGATTGCGATTCTCGCTATTCCACACTGATCGGCGCCTACTATCTCGACGGTACAGATGAAGGCGATCTGCTGGAACTTAGCGGTACAGAGTATGTGAGCGGCGCTGAATCCAAATCGCAAACGAACGAGCCGCATGCGCTGGATGAAGCGGAGCCACTGGATATGCAGTCGATCACCCATGTGGCAGCAGTGGATTATATCGAAGGTGGCGACTTTACTATCGACAAGCCAGAGCAGTACGAATACTGGAAAGCATACAAGCCTTCCTTTTCCGAGTATCCGATTCTGAGCTGGTATGCGACAGATGCCAACGATACGAGCAAGCTCAAGGAGTTCACATTGTTCCCGAATGAGCAAGGTGTCACTTCATTGTGGGATTACCGCCGCATCGTCGATCCAGCGATCTGGACGGAACAACTGAGCGCCGAAGTCAGTCTGCTCAATTGGGCGATGAACGATTATTACGCTGGTCCAGTGACAGGTGTGCCATTACAAGAACGCCTACCGAATCTGGAAAGTGCGCGTCAGCTGACGCTGTCACTCGTCTATTGGCTGCAAACCGAAGCGCCGCGTCTAGATGGGGGCAAAGGCTATCCGGGTATCCGTTTGCGCGGTGATATTCTCGGTACGGAAGATGGGCTTGCCAAATCGCCATATATCCGCGAATCACGCCGGATCAAAGGCATGTACACCATCAACGAACATGATGTGAGCAAAGAGCTACGCGGTGAACAGGGAATCAAGCGCTACGAAGATAGCGTCGGCATCGGCAGCTATTCGCTCGATCTGCATCCGACGGTGAAGACACACCGTACCTTTTACATTCCGAATTATCCGTTCGAGATTCCGCTAGGCTCACTCATTCCGGTACGTATCACAAATCTGCTGCCTGCCTGCAAAAATATTAGCATGACCCAAATTGCTGGCGGCTGCTATCGTCTACATCCAGTCGAGTGGAATATCGGTGAAGCGGCGGGGTATCTGGCGGCATATGCGATTGCCAATGAATTGACACCGCAGGAGGTGTATGCTTCCAGCGAGCATGTTAGTCGCTACCAGGAGCTGCTAACGCATCGCGGCGTACAGCTGCACTGGCCGGAAGAAGTGGAACAAGAAGTACTTCAACCGCCACAATCGTGATCGGAAGATAATCTCGAAACTATTGAAATATACGCTTCTCAATATATGTTCCTCAATATACGCACAAGCCTCCTGCATGCAGGGGGCCTTTGCTGTACAAGCAGAGATTGGTAGCGGTGTGCGCTAGAGAGTTGACGGAAATAACAGAGGACGCGCATACTTAACCGAGTTCGATTGACCTGCTACAGATCCTATACGCAAGAGGTGCGAGAGATGAAGTTGAATGAATTTTACATCGGTCAGATATTTGAGACTGGTACATTGACGATGAAAGATGACAATATCCATGCGTTTGCAACAGAATACGATCCGCAATATATGCATTTGGATGCAGAAAAAGCCAGTGCTGGACGCTTTGGCGGCATTATCGCTTCCGGTATCCAGACGCTGGCAGTGTCGTTTAAATTGTGGGTAGAAACTGGCAGCTACGGCGAAGATGTGATCGCTGGAACTGCTATGAACAACGTCAAATTCATTCGTCCAGTACGTCCCGGCGATGTGTTGCATACGGTAGTGAAGGTGCTTGATGTACAGCCGAAACGAAGAGAGACTGGTATCGTTACGGTGCTATTATCTACTTTTAATGAACGGGAAGAACAGGTCTTCGCCGCCGAATTGTCGGCGTTAGTACAAGCTTGAGTATTGACGAACATACAGTGATTGAAGCGTGAAAGAATTGTATCAAACGATGAGAACATGAACTTGATTTTTACCGGATTCATGGCGATACTGACACATGTTGCTGTTGCTGTTGCTGTTGCTGTTGCTGTTGCTGTTGCTGTTGCTGTTGCTGTTGCTGTCGGGTGGATATCGCGGACTATGTTACACAACTGGCGGCTGCTCCTTGAGCAGCTCAATCAGCTCCAGTCGCAGCGACTGCATCGCGTCTTCGGGTGCCATATGCATGTAACGACTAAGCTGGCGCATTTCCGGCTCGTAATAGTCCAGCAGTTTCAACATTGCCTGCTGTCCATCCGGTTGACGCGCTTGTTGTAGCAAGGTCATAAATTGCTCGTCTGAGAGAGGAATTGCAAGCTTTTGCGCTTCCATCGGTTCACCGCCTGTTGACTGATTTGCAGCTGGTCTGCCAGCTCCTGTTCGTTGCGACCGTCCACGTACAGACCGATCATAATCTGCTTTGCTTTTTCCCAAGGCAGGCTATGCATCCATTCCTGCATGACAATTGACTCCATTTCATCCGTTTTTACGGGAAATGGTTGGATTTGCTCATTCAAACTTACCTTTTCATGATATAATCTGGTTTTGGCGCGGTACTGCATCCGCCAAGATGCCTGCCGTAGCCGCTGCCTGTATTGTTCGCTTAACGGTTGCGTAACGGACATGATGTTCAGCTCCTTTTGCGATATTATTTCCATATAAGGGAACTTATGTTCTTATTTTACTATTAAAAGAGAACGATGACGCAGGCGGTCTATCGGTTCCACAGCTAAAAATAAGATGATTTTTGGTGGAATTGTGTTGCTCTGACGGAAGGTTTGTGCAAGCGCGGAGAATATGCGTACGCGAAGCTGAGGGGAATGCCCGGAAAGGTGTTTTGGTGACATGTTTACGATTTTGCTGTTTATTTTTGCGATTCAGATTGTGTATGTAACGGCGTATACGCTGCGCACGATTCTGACACTCAAAGGTCAGAAGTATGTGGCAGCCAGTATTGGCACCGTGGAGGTTGTCATTTATGTGCTCGGCTTGAATATGGTGCTCAGCTATCTGGATCAGATCGTCAGTCTGGTCGTCTATGCGGTCGGTTACGGCATGGGCATTCTGCTAGGGTCGTGGATTGAGGAGAAAATTGCCCTCGGCTACATTACCGTCAAGGTAATCAGCGACGCGCCGAATTATCGTCTCGCTGAAGTGCTGCGCGACAAAGGCTACGGCGTCACCGCCTGGATCGGTCACGGTCGCGATGGCGAACGCATCATGATGGAGATTCTCGCCAAACGCAAAAACCGCGAGAATTTGTATAAGAACATTTTGGAGATCGATCCAAAAGCCTTTGTCATCATGGTAGAGCCGCGCGAGTTTCACGGCGGATTCTGGACGAAGGCGATCAAGCGCTGAATTGGCAAGGATATGAGAAATATCGATGTTTTTTCGTTGTTAAACGAATAAAAATCAGCTTGTATTCACATCTTGTGCCAATCGTTCTAAACGTATATACGGATTGAACCATATCGGAAACCCATCTTGATTGTAAAAAGATGGGTTTCTTTTGCATACCTATATGTTTAAAGTGCTAGAGTAGGACATTCTAGTAATCCATTCGGATAAGGAGGAATTATCATATGCCAAGCCAAGTTCCAACCAAGAAGCTGAACGACGGACTGGACATTCCAGCGATTGGGCTGGGTACTTACTCACTTAACGGTCATCAAGGTGTAGAATCCATCAAGCAGGGGATCGACGTCGGCTATCGACTGATCGACTCGGCGTTTAACTATGAGAATGAAGGTGCGGTAGGACGTGCTGTGCGCGAAAGCTCGGTTCCGCGCGATCAGCTGCGTGTCTGCTCCAAGCTGCCCGGTCGTCACCACGCATATGACGAAGCGCTTGTAACTGTAGAAGAATCGTTGCTTCGTACAGGATTGGACTATTTTGACCTGTACATTATTCACTGGCCGAATCCGAAACAGGATCAATATGTAGAAGCATGGCAAGCGCTCATCGAAGCGCGGAAGCGTGGTTATGTTCGCTCCATCGGCGTCAGCAACTTCCTGCCGGAGCATCTGGAACGCATTATTAAGGAAACAGGCGTTGCACCAGTACTGAATCAAGTAGAGCTGCATCCGTATTTTGAACAGGCAGAGCAGCGTGCTGCCAATGACAAGCATGGCATCATTACCGAATCGTGGAGCCCGCTCGGTCGCGGACGCGGCGAAAGTGTATTGGAAGATGCCGGGATCAAAGAAATCGCTGATTCATATGGCAAGACGCCGACGCAGATCATTTTGCGCTGGCATACGCAACTCGGCGCTGTTCCGATTCCCAAAGCGGGTTCGCGTGAGCACCAGCACGAGAATCTGGATATCTTCGACTTTGAGCTAACGGACGAGCAATTGAAAACCATCTCCGCGTTCAGCAAGGATAACAAGCGTCTATGGGATCAAGATCCGGCGGAGTATGAGGAATTTTGATCTACAGGGTATGTGTACAGGCATGAGATTCATCTATAGATCTACGAAAAGGGCATCCGAATGAAGATGCCTTTTTTTGCTATGTACAATTCTTTTCGATGGAGTAGAGCATATCTGTTCGGTGTCAGGTTGTGTTTGGTGTAGCGATATTGGGGCGTGATATAGTAATACATAAGGTTAGAGTGGCAACGGAATTTTTGAACATAGCGTATTGGCATGCGAGTATGTACGACGCTACAATTGTCACGCACACGCACACGCACACGCACACGCACACGCACACGCACACGCACACGCACACGCACACGCACACGCACACGCACACGCACACGCACACGCACACGCACACGCACACGCACACGCACACGCACACGCACACGCACACGCACACGCACACGCACACGCACACGCACACGGAAAATTAGTAGGAGGTGTGAAGTATATGAAGTCGGTTGATTGGACACAACTTGTGCAGCATGACGGTCAATTGCATCCACAGCTGGCAATACATAGCGAGGTTATCTATACAGGGTTGCATGGACATTCGGTACAGCGCTTTTGGCTGGAAGATGGCAGCAGCTATATTTACAAACCACTTCCGCAGGGAGAAGATTCCTTTCGCGAAATCAGGGCGTATGTACAAGTGATGCCATTGCTGGAAAGCTTGCCCATGCCGCCCCGGTATCCGCAACTGCTCGTCTGTGCTGCTCCGGCAGAAGAACAGGCTGACGTCCATCAGTGGATAGACAATGCTGAACATGAAGCGTCCCTTACCACATCCTTTATCGTTCATCCGTTACGCTGGATCGTGATGGAGGATATCGGTGTGCTGAATCATGTTCATAGTGACAAGCAGCTATTGCAGATCGTGGAGCAGATGGTGTGCTGGCATCGGGTGGATGTGAGTCAATTGATGCCATTTCCGCAAGTCGGGCAAAAGCCGCCGTTGCCTGACATTGCCTCATCGGTCATATCACGCTGGCAGCAGGCTGAGGAGATATTGCTGCAATTGCCAGTATTGTGTGAAGTATCCTCATGGAATGCTTCTGCTACAGATGTAACCGAGGTAGACGACATCCGTCAGCAACCGGATATATGGTTACGTTGGCTGAAACAGGATATCGCTGAAACGGTACAACGCCTATCATCCCAGCGAGCTGTGCTGCTGCATGGCGATCTACATACTGGCAATTACGGCGTCAATCCACAGGAGCAGCTAATGGTGCTGGATTGGGAACATAGCCATATAGGTTCACTGTTCTGGGATGTGTATCATCTGCTGGATCTATCCCATCCGTTGTTCCCGCGTAGTATGACTCCATCGCTGCGTCATTCCTTGCTGGAACATTACTGGTTTACTGATCTAGCGCTAAATGAATCAGAGCAGCTATTTGCACCAGATCGAGAGGGAGCCGGGCTGACGAGCGAATATGTTTTCTTTGCCAAATTTGAGCAGGATTATCTGGTGTACGCCATCGTGTACTCCATCTGGATGCTGCTCTTAATTCAAAAGGATCTGCGTCAGGAGCCGCCGATCTGGCCACGAACGCAGCTACTTGCTCAGCAGACGGAGACTACAGAGCATTTGGAGCAGTGTATACATCGGTGGCTAACGATACATAAAAGCGGATATGCGTAACATACATAGGGAGGTGGACGATCATGCGGCTTGCTGAAGAGTATGTGCGGTTGAGACTGTGCTGGCAGCAACGCGGTCAGGATGAAGCGTTTCATGTCACGATGGCAGAACTGGCAGCGGCGCTGTGCTGTACTTCGCGCAATGCTCGCCTGATCACTTCTCGGTTGATGGAAGCGGGCTGGATTGTATTTGTATCCGGTCGTGGACGTGGTCATACGTCGGTATTGACCTTTTGCCGACCGTTGGCGCAGGTCGTGCTGGATGAAGCGAAGGAACGGGTACAGCATGGGGATGTACCGGGTGCGTTTGACTGGCTGCATCAGCCGGGAGTTCCGGTGGAGGTGCAGTCTGTGTTTATGGACTGGTTGGGCAGTTATTTTGGATATCAGGGTCATCAGAGGAATCAGGATTCATCGGTGTTGCTAAAAGAGACGCTGCGTTTGCCGATTTATCGTCCGATTGTGTGTCTCGATCCGGCGGATGCGGTGTTTGCATTTGATACACAATTGATATACCAAGTATACAGTCGGTTGGTGGAATACGATGTGCCGACCGATTCATTGCAGCCGGGTATCGCGCATCATTGGGAAGGCAATGCGGATGCGACGAGATGGAGCTTTTATCTGCATAAGCATGTGCGATTTCATAATGACCGATTGTTGACGGCGGATGATGTGGTTGCCAGTTTGCAGCGGCTCATGAATGGAACTTATGCGCATCGCTGGCTCATGCAAACGGTAAACGAGATTCATGCCGTCCATCCGCACAAAGTGATCATTGAACTGAATCAGCCGAATCGTCTGTTGCCGCTATTGCTCAGTCATAGCGGTGCCTCTATTGTGCCAGCGGGAATAGATGCTGCTGAAACTATTATTCTGCCGATTGGAACCGGATCATATCGGCTGAATGAACGTACGGCGGGTAGATGTGTGCTGGAACGTTTTGATTCATATTACGGGCAAGGGGCTTTGCTGGACGAGATTGAGATTCTGATCGTACCAGAGCAGGAGATGTCGGTGTCTTCTGGCTATCGTCCGGGCGTATTGACCGTGTTGACTGGAGAATTCGATACCGCCGTGTTTGACCATTTACCACGTCAGGAGACACCGACTGGTGTATCTATGCTGATGCTGAACCGCAGATATGGCATACTGGCAAAGGATGAGGCGTTGCGGCAAGCATTCTGTTATGGAGTAGATCGTCTGGCGATGATGATGGAGCTGGGGGATACGTATGGCATGCCAGCAACTGGTCTGACCGTGCACGATGGGAGTGGTACAGCCGATCATTTGCCACCAATGCAGGCGGAACAGTGGCATAAACATGCACTTCGTGCTGCTTCTTTGCAATCGGATCATACAAACAGTGGAAAGCCCCTTTTTGCTGACGATCCTTTTCCAATAGAAACTGATATACAGTACGCCATACAACAGGTACAGCAATCTGCATATGATGGTAGCGAGCTACATTTGTACACCTTTCAGCGGCATGAGCGGGCGGCGTATTGGCTGCGCGATGCTTATGCTGCAATCGGTATTCGTTTGTCTGTACAGATTGTGCCATGGTCAGAGCTGAATAGCGAATCTGTGCTAGCCAAGGCGGATTTGCTACTATTTGAAGCGGTTGTGAGTGGTGGGCTATATCGTCAGCTGGAATATATCCAGTCTAGCAATAGCTTGATTCGCCGCTTACTGCCTGACGATTCGTTGATCAGGCTACAGACATGGACTGACCGTTTGCTGTCTGAACATGATGCTCACAATGGGATGTGCGATCGTTATTATAATCAGCAACAACAGCTTGCCGATATACATGCTACGGTTTTGGATGATACCTGCTTGTTCTCTGTTAGTGATTGGCTGGATGCGGTACATGACGAGCTGCGTCAGGCGTATAGCTGTGTATTTCTGACGGAGCGAACGGCGGCGATGGTCTTCCATCCTTCGTTATGTGATGTGCAGATCAATGAACGCGGCTGGGTAGATTTTGGCAGATTGTGGTTTCGAGAAGAAGAGTAGCTGGTTGTGGAAATAGGTTGCGACGGTTGCATGCAGGAGCGAACGACCTGAGTTTCAACGACAATGTATAACAAAAGCGGAAAAGGATCGCCGTCGGTTTGCCCTTTTTCTCGTTGTTGCTGGATTTTATACTAACGATATCGTGTTACACAGAACCGACAGGCGCTGATGGCAACGAAATATGAGATACAGAGCAGGACAATGCTTGTCATTATCCTGCGTGGGGGAGAGGGCATATGACAACATCGGTTCAGATTCGCGTATTAGAGCAATTGGACAGCCACTTGGCAGCATTCACGGAGATGCTGATTACAGTCGTACATGATGGAGCATCGATTGGATTTTTGCCGCCTTTGTCGGAGCAGGAAGCGGGGCAATACTGGCAAAGCGTCCCAGCACCGGGTGTTATTTTGCTAATCGCTGAGGTGGATGGACAACTGGCGGGAACGATACAGGTACAGCTATGTGGCAAACCGAACGGGGCTCATCGCGCCGATATTGCCAAGCTGATGGTGCATCCCAAGTTTCGTCGCCGCGGCATCGCTCGTCTGCTGATGGAGCAGGCACAGCAGGCTGCGGAGCAAGCAGATCGCATATTACTTGTATTGGACACTCGGGACGGCGATCCGTCTAATCTGCTGTATCAGTCGCTTGGTTATATTCAGGCAGGGCAGATTCCATACTTCGCTATCTCGGAAACTGGCGGCTTGGATGCGACCAATCTGTATTACAAATTGCTGCAACAACCCGATCTGAAGGGATTTAAAGTGTAGTACGATACAGTGCAGTGACGGAGCAATGACAAGAGTAGGAACAGAGCAACAGAACGACCCAATAGAAATACCAACAGCCTTGTGAGATCATGTTCGTCTTATCTTACAGGGCTATTGGTGCGTTCTGATCCAGTCGGACAGTTGGCAGATGGCGGCAAACTCGATATAGTGGTAATGAATATTGCAGGCAGACGGGAGGAAGAACAGATTTATGACAAAGATCGGATTGGTTATGCGCAAAATCCAGTTTACCGAGAATCAGGGACCGCGGGTGTTCGCGGAACGGCTGAAGGCGTTGAGTGCGGAATTGGGCGTGGAAGTGGTGTTTATTTCGCCAGAGCGCCATGTGAGCGGGTACGATTGGCTGCCCGGCTATGAGCATGAGAAGGGCGATCTGGTCAACTACGATATCGTGCTGGATCAGATACATAGTCATAACATTGAACATGTGCTGTATACGGTGTCCGGGTTTACATTTTTGAAGATGTTTTTGCCTAGAAGTGTACTGTTTCCGCACAGCTTCCCCGATCCAGCGCTGACCGGATATGAGATGATGAAGCCATTTTACAGTATGGTGGATCGGGCGGTCGTACAGACTCCGTTTCTTAAACGACAAATGGCGTCGCAATTTAACGTGACGAATGTGGATGTGATTCCGATCGGCTTTAGTGAGCAACTAGCGGAAGCGCATTTTAATCCTGACGATGTTGTAGAGAATCGCATTCTATGGATCGGCAGAGATGAAGAGAATCGTCGTCCCGATCTGGTGATCGAATACGCGCGTCACAACCCGGATAAGGAAGTATATATGGTATTTGGCGGCGAACGGTACCGCGAAAGTATGAAGAAATACGATATTCCGTCCAATGTGAAGTTACAATTCGCGTTGTCTCAGGATGAGGTGTTTCAGCTGATGAATAGCTCAAAGGTATACTGGAGCTGTTCTCGCTTCGATACATTTGCCATGCCGCTGACCGAAGCGCTTGCGATGGGCAAGATCGTCGTCAAGCCAGAGCATCCGTGCTACGACCATATTAGCTCTACGCATTCCTTTGCTGGTAATGAGCGTAACTGGTTTGAGCTGGTCAATATGGCGGCTTCCTCGCCGCGCCGATATTCGCAGGACAACCGGGACTACGCGTTCAGCACCTTTGCGAGTCGAATCATGAAAGAAGGCTACCGGAATTTCTATTCAGACTGGCTGAAATAATAGTCTGTTCATGAGCAGCAAGCACAGCGCGAAATGGAGGGAAACCATATGGCAACTGAAAGGCAAATGATCGCCATCATTGCAGACATTCATGGCAATATCGCTGCACTGGATGCCGTATTGCATGATATCGATACACAGGGCATTACGGACATTTACAATCTGGGCGACAGTGTATATGGAGCGCTCTATCCACGAGAAACCGCGCAGCGCCTGATGGATCGTACGATTCTCTCCATTCGTGGCAATCAGGATCGTGAGTTGGAGAATGGCATAACAAGTGTCGCTGACGAACCAAATCAGTTCCAAAAGCGTAACGATCCGATTGCGCCGCCTAATGCCACGTTTGACTATGTGATAGAGCAACTACGTGTAGAACAGATTCAATGGTTGCTAGAATTGCCACTGGTTCGTACAACAGAACACCTGTACATGTGTCATGCTCAGCCGACAGTAGACGATGTGCCTTTGCTAGAAAAGATTGAGCCACAAGGCACGCAATGGCGTTCCGATGACGAGCTACTTCAACTGCTAAACGGGATTGAGCAGCCCATGATTCTGTGTGCTCATACCCATGTGCCAAGCATCAAATATTTGCCTGACGGACGTATGATCATCAATCCAGGCAGCATCGGCTTGCCCGCCTATCATGACGATCTGCCGTATGACCATGTGATGGAATCGCGTGTTCCACATGCACAGTACGCTGTGCTGGATTATACCGACGGACGCTGGAATGTGACGCATCGTTCTATCGTTTATGATTGGGAACGTGCAGCATTGCAGGCAGCATCTCGCGGAAGACAGGATTGGGCATATGCCCTGCGTACTGGTCTGGCACTGCGAGATGAATAATGTGTATATGCGAAAAGACAACGTAGTGTACATGACGATGGTATCCATCCTATATGCAACTAGTCATGTCACACCTTTGTATGCAATGTATCTACATGCAATTCATCTATATACAGCTTATTTATAGCACCAATCAATACGATTCCAATTAATATCATAGCTCTAAATGTACTACATCCTTATCCGAACAGGAGAGAACCTTATGACTACGCTACGCAAAGCTATTATTGATACCGATACGGCTGGTGACGATACGATCGCTATTTTGACTGCACTGCATCATTTTGACGTACAAGGCATTATGATGACTGGTGGTAACGTGCAGTTCGATCAGGAAGTAGAAAATGCACTTTATACGATCCAAGTTGCTGGCAAAGGCGGCGAACATGGACAGATTCCAGTCTACAAAGGGTGTGAGCGTCCTCTGCTGACGACATGGAATGCAGAGCATCATCGAACAGTGGAAGATGTGCATGGTAGCGATGGTATGGGCGGTTCCAACTTTCCCCCAGCGATTCAGCGTCCAGCAGATGGTCATGCTGTGGATTTTCTAATTCAAACGGTGCATCAATATCCGGGTGAGATCCATCTGCTGGCAATTGCGCCGCTGACCAATATCGCGATGGCGATCCAAAAAGACCCAACCATTGTACCAAAAATCCCTCATTTGTACGTAATGGGTGGCACGAACAATGCACTCGGCAATATTACCCCGGCGGCAGAGTACAATTTTTACGTCGATCCTGAAGCGGCGCATATCGTTCTACGCTCCGGCATCCCGACGACGATGGTCGGTTGGGAGATGTGTACTCGCCACTCCTTGATGGATGACGACGATCATGCAGAAATTCAGACACTTGGCACGTCTGGTTCGCAATTTTTTATCGATGTGAATCGCGTGGTGATGCAGTTTAACAAGCAGGTGCATCGTCTGAACGGTACAACGCATCCCGATACGCTGCTCATGGCAGTGGCGGCGAATGAAGCCGTGATGACAGAGTCGCATGAGTACTTTGTCGATGTGGAAACGAAAGGCGAATGGACGCGCGGCTATAGCGTAGTCGATATTAATGGACGGCTTGGTCAGCAGGCGAATGTACGCGTGTGCGAAGGTATTGATCGTCCACTGTTCAAGCAGATGCTGCTGGATGTGTTGAAGGATATTCAGTAATCGAAATGTGTTGTATACAAGAAGCCGAATCAGGGGATAAGACCTGATTCGGCTTCTATAAATAGGAACTGATGCTAGTAGCGAATTCGTTGTATTCATCAATTGTCACCGTTAGCATCCAACGGTACAATGAGGGTAATTCATTTGATGGAGGTGATCACATGCAATGGGAAATAGTTCGTGCCAAATATCCTCATTGTTGGGTACTAATCGAAGCGTTATCTGCTTATACTATCAATCATAAACGCAGTATTGAGGATATGTCAGTAGTTAGTGATTTTGACGATCCGCAACAAGCATGGCAAATGTATCGCAAACGCCATATAGCTGATCCGTCCAGAGAGCTATATGTGTTTTACACAGGCAATGAAAGTATCGAAGTGATCGAGCAGCCATTTACAGGTATCCGGGGGTTACAATGAATATTAACATGATAAATGGACTGCCCGTCGTTTCGTTAAAATTAACATACGGTGAAAATGTACATGTACTGGAGCGAGTGTTGTTGGATACTGGCTGCTCTACAACTATATTTGATACCGATGCTGTACAGCCGATTGGACTTTATATCGATTTTATTCAGGGTCAGTCTGTACGGATGTATGGTGTTGGTGGTCAGAGTGAATTATGCTATCAGCAGCCAGTATCTGGTCTGTATATTGACGATCTAAAACTTGAAGAATTTACAATTCAATTAGGAATTACGCGAGATACATATGGATTTGATGCTATTCTGGGAGTAGATATTTTACTGCATTACGGTATGGTGATAGATTTTAAGAATTTGAAAGTTTTGAAGCAATAATAGCAATATAGAATAAAAACAATTGTTCAATGACAGTTCATATGTGTTGTGATTACTATATGTGTACATGATTATTCAGAATTAGCACAAACATAGAAATGTAATTCTGATCACGTTCGACATATAAACCCAAAAATCTACATGTTTCAACAATCAAATCTTCACTAAACTATACCTCCTGCCGATACAGTTACTATAAGTTATACAGCAAGCATACACATAGGTGGGGGAAATGGTATGGGAGTGAAGCTGCGTACGGGTTTGATGATTACATTTATTGTGCTGTCGCTCGTCTTGTCGTTGACGCTTGGGCTAGTGCTCAATCGGTATGCGGCGCATAGTGTGAAGAATGAAATTGGGGAATCGTTGTCCAGTACGGCATATGATACGGCGGACAAGCTGGACAATTTTATGTGGACGCGTTCTGGGGAAATGGACATGCTGGCGCGGTTGCCCGTGCTGATCGACAATGTGAAGACAGAAGATATTCATGAGATGCTGGATCAGCTGCAAACTAGTTTTCCATCGTTCTCATGGATTGCTTATATGGATACAACAGGCAAAGTGCTGGCATCGACCGGGAATATTTTGCTTGGAAAAGATCTGTCGCAGCGTCCCGTCTATCAGCAGGGCATCAAGCAAAAGTTTATCGGTGACGTTCACGATGCTGTATTGCTTGCCAAATTGCTTCCGAATCCGAGTGGGGAGCCGCTGCAATTTGTCGATATCAGTCTGCCAGTCACGGACAATTCGGGACGTACGATTGGCGTACTGGCAGCGCATATGAGCTGGGAATGGGCACGCGAGATCAAGCGCTCCATGCTAACATCGCTGCGCCATGACGAGAAGGATGTCGATCTGTTCATCGTCAGTCGCAACGACCGCACGGTACTGCTTGGCCCGGACGATATGGTGGGCACATCATTACCGCTCGACAGTGTGACATTGGCGCAATCTGGTCAGTCCGGCTGGCAACTGGAGCAGTGGCCGGATGGCAAAAGCTATCTGACCGGGTACGCCTACGGTGATGGCTATATGGATTACAAAGGTCTCGGCTGGACCGTACTCGTGCGTCAGCCAGAATCTACGGCGCTGGCTTCAGTAGCGGAGTTGAACCGCTTTACAACGCTGGCAGCGATCGGCGCAGCTGTGGTGTTTGCGCTGATCGGCTGGTTTACGGCAGGCAAGATCGCCGCGCCGATTCGTCGTTTGACCAATCGCGCCAACCGCCTTGCTGCTGGTGAAGATGTAGAATTACCGGAAAAGGGCGGTTTTCAGGAGATCAATATTCTGTCACGTTCACTCAAGCGCATGGTTCGTTCGATTACGCAAAAAGACGTGGAGCTGGGGCAGATGCAGACGATGGCGCATTACGACCATCTCACTGGTTTGCCGAACCGCAACGCGCTGGAGCAGTATTTGGAGCAAACGCTGGCAACACTGGATGATACGAAGCGCCAGCTGTGCTTTCTGTATATCGATCTGGATGGATTTAAAAAGGTCAACGACACACTTGGACACCAAGCAGGTGACCATTTACTGCAAAAGGTCGCGCAGCGACTGACCGATCTGTCCCGCGAAGACGATATTACTGTGCGTTTGGGCGGTGATGAGTTTCTGGTGGTGCTGCATACGCCTTATGAGCAATCCCGTCAGCAGGGGATGGAATATGGTGCTGCCATTATCGAGCAGCTGAATCGTCCCTTCATGCTGGAATACCAGAAAGTGATGATCGGATGCAGCATCGGCGGTGCATTGTATCCAACGGATAGCGACAATCCGATTGAGATTGTACGTATGGCGGATCAGGCGCTGTACAGATCGAAGCGTGCGGGCAAGAACCGGATGACCTTTTACAATGAAGAACAGCTAGGCGCAGTTGGAGGATAAAGGTGGATGGCAGCGTTGTTCCCATAGGCTCAACGAATCGGCTACATGCCATGACCCAATGAATTCACTCCATCGTAAACTACATCGCCAATCTCTGAAGCTACTGCGGTTCACTAGAATATAACAAAAGCGCGCTTTGTACCTGCTGAACAGGACAAAACGCGCTTTTGTTATTAGGTGCAATTCTAGACACAACGTGTTTCGATGTAGCAAGACAAATACCAATCCCTCATTTATGAAGATACTGTTCATCTTGGCAGTAATTTACCGCTGCCCTGCAATTCGTTTGCCTACAACGAGCATAATAAACAGCGTTGCCAGCGCACCGAGAATGACCAGAATCGCCATGATCAAATACCCAAAACCCGCCCAACCCGGCTGGAACAGACTGAACAATAGTAGCAACGCACCAACCAGCACGCCGATCAGTCCAGGAATAAACTGAATATTGCGCGAATTCCGATTCCGCACACTCACAATAATACTGACGAGCAGCAACACAACAGCCGTCCCGCCACCGATCAACCAAGCTCCCATACGATCATCTCCTAAGCGCTTGAACCTTTCAAACGCAATGTTCAAATGAAACAGTGAAAAAACGATATCCCGCAGCGATCTCGCTTACCTCCAATATATGCAGTTTCCCGGCGCACCTGTCTCAGCAAGCCGTAGCCATGAGGTAGTAAACATACATCCACACACGATAACGCGCCTACTTTACGAACCGACACGTCCTTTAGACTGTTGATAAAAGAGCTGAAACATCAACAGCACCAACCCAATCAGCGATGTCCCGATCAATGATAGCGTAAATGCCGCCAGTCCCGTCCATGCTGCGGATTTGGCGTATACACTCAAATTTAAATAAAGGATAATCAGACTCGCTAGCAGGCTGAGCAATCCCGGTATAAACCGGAAAAATCGCGGCTGCGGCACCAGTCGCACCAGCAGCAGTCCGATTACATAAATAACCACCCCGGCGCCCAGTCCGGCATATACAAGCGGGTGAATAGGTTGCATCGTTGGCAGACTCCTCTCATTCAAAACAGACTCATTCTCATCTTACCATTCCTGACAGCAATAAAAAATGCCTGCGGTTATTACCATTTCTAGCGAACGATTATGATTCATATTACATTGCTTAAAAAGGATAAATTTTACTTTCATATCTCAGCATATTGCGCAAACTCGTCAACAGCCGAATGGGAAATTCTACCTTTCGGCAAAACAACAAAAAATGTACTGTAAACGGTTTCTTAAAACTGCTAAAAGGTTATCTTAGTGTAGGAAAACAGTATTGCTTAAAATGTGCAAAATATCGCAACAGTTCATGTGTATCTACAGAATTTGCCACTTTAAGCATATTGTAAGCGCTTTACAATAACGGTATGGTAGTAACCGACAACGCTGCATGTATCAATCTTGAAGGGGATGTGAATATGAGAAAATGGGGAAGTGCATGTCTGGCAGGTCTGCTGCTTATGCTGACACTCTCTGCCTGCACGAGCGGTAACGGCGCTAATAACGATGTAGTCCAGCTGGAGTTTTTCCAGAACAAACCGGAAGCCAAAGCCAGCTTTGACGAACTGGTTGCCAAATTCAATGAACAGCATCCGAATATCGTCGTCACACAGGTCAATCCACCGGATGCCGAAACCGTACTCAAAACCCGCGTAGTCAAAAACGATGTGCCGGACATTATCGGCTTGGGTGCAACCGATACATATTCGCTGCTCGCCCAGAGCGGCATTTTCCTCAATCTGACCGGCGATCCTTTGCTGCAAAAGGTTGAACCCAAATACGTACAAATGCTGAACGATGTGACCGGCATGCAGGAAGTGACTGGCGTCCCGTTCGCACTCAACGCGAGCGGTGTCATTTACAACAAAGACATTTTCCAAAAGCTCGGTCTGTCCGTACCGAAAACATGGGATGAGCTAATCGCCACCGCTAAAAAAGCGAAAGCAGGCGGCACGATCCCCTTCTACTTTACTTATAAGGATGATTGGCAAACGAATCTGCCATTCAACGATATGGGCGGCTCGCTCGTCGGCATCGACTTTTACAAAGAACGCCGCGAGAACCAGACGACCTTCCAGGCAGCATATCAGGAAGTCGCCAAAAAGCAGCTGGAGCTGCTGAACTACGGTCACAACGACAACTTTGGCAAAAGCTACGCCGACGGCAACCGTGCATTCGGCAACGGCGAAGCCGCCATGTACATTCAAGGCAGCTGGGCAATCTCCGAGATTCGCAAAGTCAATCCAGACATCAATCTAGGCTTCTTCCCATTGCCCGCCAGCGATGACGAGTCCCAAAACAAACTAACTGCTGGTGTCGACACCTTGCTGACCATCTCCAGCCAAACCAAGCACCCGGAAGAAGCGAAGCAATTCATCGCCTTCCTGCTGGAGCCAGCCAACAGTCAACAATACATCGACCAACAAAACCTGTTCTCCGCCGTAGACGGCGTGCAGCAAAAAGACGAAAGCGTCTCCGGTCTGCTGCCCTACTTTGAACAAGGCAAAATCGTCGATTTCGTCGACCACTACATCCCAAGCGCCGTCCAACTCAACCCAACCGTCCAAGCCTTCCTACAAAACAAAGACATCAACGGCTTCCTAAGCACCTTGGACAAAGAATGGGACAAAGTAGCCGCCCGCCGAGCCAGCTAGTCAAACTCAGAACACGCTACATTATACAGTCGTCTAGTACATCCAATATTTCAGTCCCATCACTAACGCAACATTTCAGATTACCAAAACCTATTGCACGCACTAATCCATCAATTCTACCCAATCGTTATCCAAACGATTCAGAATTAATCAATCCAAAACGCCAATTCCCAACAAATAAAATCAAAATCAAGCACTTAAATCTCTACCAGTAACAAAGGCTTTTAAATTTCTAATCTCTAATCTCTCAACCTACCACCCGCGACGCCCGCAGGGCGAGCAAGGCTACAGGAAACATGAGGCAAGATGCACGGAGCGGAGGGAAGGGAATAAGGGGTAAGGGCGACCTTGGAGCTGCGGGAATCTTCATTCCTTCCCACTCCAAAGATTCCCGCGGCTCCACCGGAGTCCCGTCCCCTTATCTCTTCCCGAAGCGCACCCTGCATCCCAGCCAAATCTGTTCCACATAGCCAGGCAGAAAGGAGTTATTTATGTCCAAACGCATCTACACTTACTATTGGATGACGATTCCCGCCGTACTGCTGTTCTTTCTTTTCCTGACCTTACCGGCAATCCAAGGCGTGTATTACTCGTTCACCAATTACAACGGCTTCGGTCAGACGTACGACTTTATCGGACTACGTAACTACATCAATCTGTTTACCGACAATGTAGTCGGTGACGCTTACTGGTTTACGATCAAATTCGCTGTCGTTGTCACCATACTGGTGAACATTTTCAGTCTGATGATCGCGCTGGGACTGAATGCGAGTATTCGCTTCCGCAACTTTTTCCGGGGGATTTATTTTTTGCCGAATATTCTCAGCGTGTTGATCGTCGGCTACATATTCAACTATCTGTTCTCAAACGTATTCACCGTCTGGGGACAATCGCTCGGCATTAACGCCCTATCCACCAACATTCTCGGTAACGAAAGTCTCGCCTGGCTTGGTGTTGTCATCGTTGCTGTCTGGCAGGGCATCGCGCTCAATACGATTCTGTACCTTGCTGGTTTGCAGACGATTCCGAGCGATGTGTACGAAGCGTCCAGTCTGGATGGAGCGGGGAAATGGCGCGAATTCTGGAGTATTACGTTTCCGCTGATCGCCCCATTTTTCACGATCAATATGGTACTTGCGATGAAGAATGCACTGATGGTGTTCGACCAGATCGTCGCATTGACGAACGGTGGACCTGGACGCGCAACGCAATCGATCTCGTTTCTGATCTATACCGGCGGGTTTGAAGGTGGAGAGTTTGCATACCAGTCGGCGAACTCGGTGATCTACTTTATTGTGATCGCAATCATCTCAATTCTGCAAATTCGCTTCCTGCAAAGAAGGGAGATGGATATGTAATGAGAGAACACTCCAAAACGAATTGGCCGATCAATATTCTGGTTGCACTCGGTACGCTGATCATCCTGTTTCCGCTGTATATGGCGGTGACCATTGCGTTAAAAGACCCGCAGCAGATGGCACAGTCGCTGTTCGGTTTGCCGACACAATGGCGGTTTGACAACTTTGCCAGTGCGATCAAGGTTACGAATTTCTTTCAAGCGTTCCGCAACAGTGTGATGGTCACTACGGCAACTGTACTGCTGACGCTGCTAACGAACTCCATGGTCGCATATGCGATTGGACGGAATATGGAGCGCAGCAAGTTTTTCAAAGGATTGTATTTCTACTTTGTCAGCGCGATGTTTATTCCGTTTCCAATCATTATGCTGCCGATTGTCAAATTGACTGCGGCGCTGCATATGACCAATCTGGTTGGGCTGACGATTTTGCATACCGTGTATGCGCTCGCCTTTAACGTGTTTGTGTATGTCGGCTATATCCGCTCGATTCCGGTTGCACTGGAAGAAGCGGCGACAGTGGATGGTGCGAGCACATGGGGCACATTTTGGCGGATCATTTTCCCATTGATGGCGCCGATCAATGCAACGGTGGGGATTCTGGTTTGTCTGTCTACGTACAATGACTTTCTGCTACCGCTCATCATCATTAGCGACCAGAATATGTATACGCTACCGCTCGTACAATACATTTTCCAAGGGCAGTTTAACACAGACTACAATTTGGCATTCGCTTCTTATCTGCTGGCGATGTTGCCGATGATCATCATCTACCTGTTTGCTCAGAAATGGATCATTAGCGGCGTCACACGCGGTTCGGTAAAATAAAAATAAACGCATTGGTACATCAATCGTATCGTACGTTGATCAAACGAATGCGATTGTTCGATTATCGTGTGAATGTATAACCACAATGTGAATGTCAGTATACATGTAACCCTGCTATCGCCGCTGCTGCGCTAGCAGGTTTTTTTACGATGAAATATGGACTTCAAAGTGGAAGTAATCCAGTCAATCCGCAAATTCGCAAGTTATAATACTAACTTTTATATTGTAACTATAATTAGTATAAGATATGATAAGAGTGTATACCTTATTTATCCATATTATCTATATTATCCAATTGATCAAGGAGGTCTTTTCCATGTACAATGAAGGTTATATGTTGAAAAATGGTACCGTGTTGACGCTGGAATCTTCACTTGGTTCGCTGAAGCGGGCAGATGTCGTGATTCGTGGCAATCGCATTGAGCAGGTTGCGCCGGATATTCAGCTGCATGCGGGCGGGTACGAAATCATTGACGCTTCCGGCATGATTATTTTGCCGGGTTTGGTTGATACGCATCGGCATGTGTGGGAGTCGCTAGTGCGCACAGCAGGAACGAACTGGTCACTGCCAGTCTATTTGCAAAATCTGTACTATGGCGGATTGGGTAGTAAGTTGCGTCCGCAGGACAGTTACATTGCCAATCTGCTCGGTTCATTGGAAGCGCTTCATTCAGGGGTGACGACATTGCTGGATTGGAGTATGCCCTATTCGCCGGAACATACCGATGCTTTGATCCGTGGTTTGCAGGAGTCCGGTATTCGGGCAGTATTTGCAATGGGAGTGAATGGTGAGACAGAATATTGGAACCGCGATAGCAAGCTTGTCATCTCGGATGATGTATACCGGGTGAAAAAGCAGTATTTTGCTTCGGATGATCAGCTGCTGACGATGGGACTGGCGATTCGTGGTCCAGAATTCAGCCATTGGGATACAACGGTGAAGGAGATCGGCATCGCGCGCGAGCTGAATGCCATTTGTTCGATGCATATTGGCTTTGGGAACTGGGGAGCACAGGATCGTTCGGTGACACGCTTATATGAAGCCGGATTGCTAGGAAGCGATCTGAATATGGTACATGGCAACAAAATGGCAACCGACGAATACAAAATGCTCGCCGATGCTGGTGCTTCGCTATCTGTCACACCAGAAGTGGAGATGATGATGGGACATGGCTATCCGGCGACAGGATTTTTCTTGGAGCAGGGTGGGATTCCATCACTTGGGGTAGATGTCGTGACATCGACCGCAGGCGATCTGTTCGCCCAGATGAAATTTGCGTTGCAGGCGGAACGGGCACGAGTGAATGAACAGATTCTAGCAGAGGGGCAAATGCCGGGCGAGCTGAATGTGCTTGCTGGACAGGCATTGGAATTTGCCACAACAGCTGGTGCACGCGCACTACGACTGGATGACCGCATCGGACGTTTGAAGCCGGGACATGCCGCCGATCTGATCATGCTGCGTACAGATGAGCTGAATCTGTTCCCGGTCATTGATCCAGTTGGCGCGGTAGTACAATTGGCCAATGCGTCCAATGTAGATACCGTATTCGTAGCAGGTCGTCCGGTCAAACGCCACGGCAAGCTAGTCGGTGTAGATATGGAGCGCATTCGCCGTCTGGCACAGGAAAGTCGCGATTATTTGGCATCCCAGTATACATTAAGCGATGCAGATCGGGTGCTGTATTCATAATATAAGAAAGTAAGATGTGAATAGCAGTGCCTCGCTCTCTGTATATAAAATAGTAACCATTCCTTTACACAGTAGAACGCAACCTATACAGCGCGTACCATTTGCCATCAACAGTTCAGTCCACGCATCAATACCAAACAACGCAAGCCCTTTGAATAGAACTGTGTGAACAGTCGGGGCTTGCGTTGTTTGGTAGATTACGAAGTTCGTTGGTATACACGAACGTAGTGGGTACCTATACAGTTGACCCTACATCATTGACTATGCAGAGCTTGAACGTTCCGCCGGATTACTGCTCAATCGATGCGGAATCAGAAGCTGCGGTCGGTGCTTGAAACGAAGATGACCAGTCGCAGAATAGCGCATAATCCTTTTCTACCTGATCGGCATAGCCGTATGCCCAGCGCGAGATATGCTGCACAAAGCCGTCCGGCTTGTCGCCCATCGCTTTGGTAATTTCGCGCTCGCTATGGTAATCCAGAATGCCGCTGCTGAGATCGGAATCGGCGCGGGCGTGCATTTTGGCGGTCAGACTGCCCATGACGGACAGGATTTTGTTCATGCAGTCGGTGTCGGTAATATGCTCCAGCTTGAGTCGCTTTTTGTAAGGAGAACGTTCGCGCACGTAGAAGTCGCGCCCATCCAGCGTCATATAGCCAAGATACGCATCCTCATGATGATGCATCGCTTGTTGTGTCGTTGTCACACGCTTGCCCTGCTGGACAAATGTCTGCCAGAACGATTCACTATATGGTAGAAAATACGCTGGAACCGGGGCGCGTACTTCCTTCACTTCCAACACCAGATCATCGTTGCCTTGCTGCGCTGTGCCGCCCTCGATCAGCACATAATAGCGATCCAACCCAATGGATGCGGTGCCAGAGCCATGCTTGATAGCGATATCCTTGATATTGTAATGATTCACATCGTCCTCACAGCATAACAGCGTCTGCTGGTACTGACTCCATGCCTGCTCCAATAACTGTTGTTCATGAGCAGATGGTACGACGAGTTCACTATTTTCCAAAAAGACACGGTCGCTTTGCATGACCGCTGTCACCTTTTCCAGAAAATGACCCTGACGGCGCTTTTCCAGCTTGCGTAATAGTTTGCGCACTGGTCCGCTAGCATGCTTCTCATCCATAACGAATTTGCCGGGATCATCCTTTTTGTGTGCAAAACGATGAATCTGCTTATAATAACAGCGGGCATAATGCTCCAGCACGTCTAGCTGCTGCGCCTGATCATATCCGAGCTGCCGGGCAACAAGTGCGATGCTGACCGACATGCGCAGCACATCGTACAGATACGAGCCTACATACCCTTCGTCAAAATCATTCACATCATACACGATATCGCCGGACTCATTGCGAAACGCACCAAAATTCTCAAAATGCAAATCCCCCTGAATCCACGTCGGTCGATCTACTGGTGTATGATACGGAAAATAATGCCGGGTCGCGTCAAAATAGAACAAATACGCGCTACCGCGAAAAAACGAAAATGCCGATTGCGACATTTTGCGATACTTTTCCGCCCGTTTGTCAGCATCCAGCTGCATCATCTTACCATCAAATTCGTCCAGCACCGAGATCAGCGTATCTCGGCGCAGTTTGTTACGCGTAACGATTACATTTTCCGTCATGCGATTGTTCATCCTGAACCGCTCCCTTCCGCAACCCTTCAGTTAGCATTAATGATAGCGTAAATGATATACCGGGAAAAGTGCAATTTTCCGCCTGATCACATGTTGACGGTGATTATACAATACGTTGTTAGCGTCTGCGAATTTGGCGCTGACAGGGATAAAAGGTATAATGTGGATATAATAAATCCTATTGCTACACGGGACTGTTGGTAAGAAGTCTAGAGAAGTAGATTGTGATGTAAGAAGGTAAAAGGGCAGATCAGCAGTACATAAACAGCAAGAACAAAAGGAACGGGAGGCATAACGATGAACTGGAAACCTTCATGGAAGATTAGTGCAAGTGTAGTAGTGCTGGGCGTATTGATGGCAGGCATGTATACGATATTGATGGTCAAATATAGTGAAATGTATCTGGCATTCAATCTTATATTTCTATGTATTTTGTATACAAGTGCAGTCATACAAGGCATTCAATGGTTTAGTCGTGGGGAGCAAGTGAGCGTACGCCAGAATATAACAAGGAGTGCTGCTTACACGCTGCTATTCAGTATTTCTTTTATTGCAGGTGGATTGTGGATGGGCGCTTCGTTTGTTGCTCTCATTCTGATCGCTGTGATTTGTATCCTGTATGGAACGATTTTTAGTCTAAAAGATTTCAAAGGGATTTTTCGTGATGGGTGGGGAACATTTCTGACCATCATGTCAGCACCTGTATTATTGATTATCTGGTTAGTTATGTTTGGCGTGAATAGCAGTGAAAGTATAAGTCGAACGATGATATACCAATATCTGTTGCTAGGTGGCGTCATTTATTGGATTTTGTTTGCAATCGCTATAAGTGGATTCAGACGGTATCTTTTGAAGCAATCTTCATAAGCACAGTTCAATACATCCCCGAAAATCAATCGTACGCAACACAGTAAGATAATTTCAGCACGAACCAAATAGAATTTGAATCGCAATCTGAATATACAATACGCTTTTTATACGAGAAACAAGCCTTTCCGTTCTTATGATCGGAGAGGCTTGTTTGATTGTAGGATGATTGCGTAGTTGCAGAGCTGCTATGCATTTATAGATCCTTTGAAAATACACCGAACGTCCCGCGCTTCTCCCAGCCGCTAGCACGCCAGAATTGCTGCCCGCTGCTATTGCTATCCATTACGAACAGATGCGCTTTGTCGATGCCTTGCGCAGCAAGTGCTGTTGTACTGGCATCCAGCATTCGGCGAGCAATGCCCTGCCCGCGGTAAGTCGGATTTACCGCCATATGATACAGATAGGCGCGTCTGCCATCATGCCCGGCAAGCAGGGTGCCAACCAGTTCAGATTTTGTCCCATCTGAATCGGTATGGACAGCTATGTAACAGCAACCAGAATTACGTTCCAGATAGCGCTGAATACTGTCATGAGAATCGGCTCCACTCAGCGCCATACCTTCGGTGTGATTCCAGAGCTGAATCATCGCTTCGTAATCGGTAATGTTCATTTCACGAATGGTGATCATTAGGTCGTCTCCTTTCTATACACTACTGGCATATGTATGTTGCCCAAGCTACATTGTGTCTATCCGCATCGTATAACAGACGAAAAGGATGGAGGGAGCACTCAAAATCGGGATCATTTGTTCGATATTGTTATATTGAAATCCAAATTTGAATTGTTGTTCGGAAAATTTCAATTTTTTCTGGTAATTATGGTTAATAAGCCTTAGCATAGAAGTAGAAACCGAATAATCCAGTCAGACAGGCTGCTCCGCACTGTCTGATTTTCCGAAGCGGAGCCTCAACTTTTAATATTATCAGTGTAATCCTTCAGGAGGCAATCCTTTGAATATAAAAAAGAATATGAAAAAATGGCTGTTTTTGGCTTTGATTTTGAGTGCAGTATGTATTGAAACGGTATCGGCAGCACGCTTGCAATCGTGTCAAAACCAAGCCAGTACGGCGAACCAAGCGGTTGTAACCAATGTGGTGTCTGTTAGTGAATCTGCAAGTAACCGTGATGAGCTGGTCGGTGACGAAGAGAGCGGCAATCGTGAAATCGTCGCCTCAAACAGCGATCTCGGTGTACAGATTGACGGTGTCGCTGACGAGCAGGGATCGTACGGACAATTGACCCTGCGTACACCAGTCTTTCAATGCAGCCTGTCTGGCACACAGGTGCAGAATCCAACGTATGCTCCACAGATCACGACTGCTGATCTGGACGGAGATGGACAGAAGGAATTTATCATTCATCTGACTTCCGGCTATGGCACCGGAGTCGAGTTGAACAGCGTGCAAGTATTCCGCCAGAATGGTGACAGCATTCCGGTTCAATCGTTGAATGAAGCGATTGGCAATCAATTTCATTCGGCAGTGCAAGGCAGCAATCTGACACTTACGTTAAACGGCAAAACTAGCTCCATCCCGCTCAGCCAGTTGGCAGAACAACCGGATACGCAGCAGAATACACCACCCGTGACAGGTGGTGCGGTACAGCAATATGAAGTGAACGGCAATACTCTGTCTGCGATTTACTCGCTACAGGTTGGCATGATGACTTATATTGGCGAATTACACGCCAATTACCAATATGAGAACGGAACGCTCCAACTGGCACCAGCCAGCCTTGAATTGGAACAACAATAAGATCTCGAACTCACAACAAGAAACGGCAGAGAGGAAGTAATTATGAACGCAATATTACCCGGGCAATAACGATATGCACCGGGTAAAGAATCGGGAACTATACGTGTTTTCAAGATGAAAATTATTGTATCTTTAATGAGAATTAGAACGTATGTTGTGGAATGTTAAAACTAAAAAAGTACAGCGCAGAGACCTGCTTTTTCGAAAAAATGAACAGTCATCTGCTTTTTTGCTGTACCGTTTTATAGACAAAGGTGCTGTATCTTTTAAGTTAACTCACGGGCGATTTCCACCAATTCGCGTATGCCATCACGGATATGCTGCTCGCTGGCAAAGGAGAAACTAAGCCGAATATGCTGCTGTGAGCGCTCGTCATTATGTTCGAATAATGCACCCGGTACAAAGGTGATCTGGCGCTCCAGACAGCGGCTAAGCAGACGTGGTACAGATAGATGATCTGGCAATTTGACCCACAGGCTCAGTCCGCCTTGCGGCTCATTATATTCCCAACCCGTCTGCTGCAATTCCTTCTGCATAATCTCTTTGCGAATATGGAGAGCAACCCGCAGCGTATCGAGATGACGATGCAATCGGTCGGACATAAAATAATGCAAAAACACTTTCTGATTCAGCAGCGGTGTGCCACCGTCAACGAGCGATTTGGCAGAAAGCAATGCCTTAAACCAAGGCTGCCGTGCCGCGATACAGGCGATGCGCAGACCGGGCGAGATGTATTTGCTAAAGCTGCGAATATGGATCGTATAGCCTTCTGTATCGTAAGCAAACATCGGTGGCGGTGGCTGCTGGTCAAAATAAATATCGCTACATGTATCGTCTTCGATCAGCAGGCATTGATGCTGCGCTGCCAGATCGACAACCTGCTTGCGCTGTTCGGCAGGAATGCACAAGCCAGTCGGGTTATGAAAGGTCGGATTCACATAAAAGAGGCGCGGCTTGTAGCGCTGCATCATCTGTTCAATCTGCTCCATCTGGTAGCCGTTATGGTCAATATCAATCGTCAGCAGTCGTGCGCCCTTTTGCCGAAACACATCCAGTGCTGTTGCATATGTCGGTGACTCAATGAGCACATAGTCCCCAGGACGAATCCATGCTTCAGCGATCAGATGAATTGCCTGCTGTGCGCCGCTCGTAATGAGTAGCTCGGAGGGATCGATATGAAAGCGCGAATTGCGGCTAAAATAACGTGCCAGCAATTGTCGCAGCTCCAGATCGCCCTGCACATGAGCATACATGCCGAGCAGCTTCGGATATAGATCGAACACCTTTTTCGTATATTCAGCAAAATAATGATTCGGCAACAGATTGGGATCGATCAATGCTTGCGAAAACTGGTATCGTGCTGGAAGTCGATGCAATTCGCCCATATTGCCTTCAAATAGCGCCGGTTCCAGTTCATTTTCATTGGTCATATTCTGCACGGCAGGTGGGGCGACATAATAACCGGATTTGTTGCGTGCATAGATCGTGCCCTGATCTTTTAACTGCTGGTAGGCTTTGAACACAGTCAATCGGTGCATTCCGCTGTCCTGTGATAATTGGCGTACAGATGGTAGTCGTTCATGCGCCTGCCAGTCGCCGCGTCCGATTCGTGCTTCAATATACGCACTAATCTGACGAAACGAGTGACGCGTATCGGATGAAAGGGATAGGTTGCCAGCATTATTGCCTGATTGGGAATATGTTTGCGAAGATTTCATGCTTTTCGACTTCCTTTCCGGTGGATCTTGTGACAATTACAAATAGTTATGCGAGTGAACTACTCCTTGCCAAAGGTTACGGTATCAAGCCAAAGTTTACGATACAAAATAGTTAGAATTACCCTAGGTTACGGTTCCATCCATCATAATACGTATTACGATTGCGCAGAACAAAATCTGTTCTGTCTTCTTCCATCTGTTCTATTGTGTCTCCTTTACAATAACAGAACAAAGAGGAGGAATGACAGATGATTATGCTCGGTTATGCGATTATGTGCTTGATCTTCAGCACAACGTTTCTGGCGATCAAGGTGGGAGTGGACGCAGGCTTGCCACCGTTTTGGAGCGCAGGGGTACGCTTTTTCTTGGCGGGATTGATTCTGATGATCATTATGCGGCTGCGCGGCAAAGCCAGCTTTTCGGTGTTTTGGCGTAAGGAGACGCTGCTGATTGGTGGCAGTATGACCTTTGTGACGTTCGCGGCGCTGTACTGGGCAGAACAGTATGTTACGTCCGGTGTAGGTGCGCTATTGTCGGCAACAGGTCCGGCGATGGTGCTGTTGATTCGTGCGGTTGTATTGAAAGTGAAAGTACCAGCGCTAGCTTTTGTCGGCGCAGTGATCGGATTAGCAGGTGTCGGTCTGCTGATGTTGCCCGGATTGTCTGGCAGTGTACATATGCTGTGGATGATCGCCTGTGCGGTTGTCATTGTTGGTGAGATTGGGTACGCCAGCGGCGCCGTGTATTCCAAAAAGGCGAGTTCAGATATGAAGCACATCTCACCTATTTCACAAAATGCTGCCCAGCTCATGCATGGTGGCTGGATGCTGCTGGTGTTATCACTGATTACCGAGCACAACGATATTCATCTGCAAGCGATGTTGTCGCCATCTGCCATCGGTTCGCTGATCTATCTGATCATTGTCGGTTCAATGGGTGGTCATACTTTGTTTTATTGGCTCGTGTCCCGCACCAATCCCGTATTCCCATCAACATGGTTGTACATCTCGCCCGTGCTGGCGTTGATCTTCGGCTGGCTGTTCTATGGAGAACCACTGAGCTGGCTCGTTGCAGCAGGAGCGGTAGTCGTATTGTTCGGAGTGATTCTGACTAACTACGAATCATTGCAATCTCTATTCCGGCAAAAGCAATTGAAGCAGGAGCCACTACAATCGCAAGCGCCAGATCAACAAGCAGCAATGCAGACACGACATCAGAAGTTGAGTGTAGGCGGTCGAACAGCGGATTGATTGTCAGTAGATAGAATGCATACAGTAGATAGAGTTTAAGTGAAGTCAATAGATTGAGCACAGTAGATATAGTAAACAGAATATACAGAGTACCCAGATGAAATAGAGCAGATGCAATATGTGGAGTAAGTAGAGGGAATAGTTAGGACAGGCAATTCGATTGATAGCATCGTAGTTCCGTCGTGCGATTGAAGTGTTCTGGAAATGGTATTCAGTATGCTGGATGTAGAACTTCGCAGAAATGTGTAGAAATGTGTAGGATGGTTTTTTATATAGAGAGTATATTTGAAGGGATGCTTTGCAACCATACTAGGTTGTGGAGTGTCCTTTTTATATTGTATTGCTTGTATAGAAGCAGAAACGGTCGATTAGAGAAAGTAGTATTTCAGAGAACTACTATCTCAAAAAATACTATTTTAAAGAACGACTATCGATCACTACAGTGTAGGGTGTGTTTTACAGCTACATGATCTTTACAATGACAGTAACGTTTTACAATCATGCAGTGGACGATACAGAAATGAATAGACTTGGCAAACAGGAGGTAGCGTATGGCGATATTTACGGTTAACGATGAGCAGCAGGTGATGTTGCAAAATGATGAGGATCATAGCAGGATTGTTTGTATGTCTACACCGTCGTGGATGGCAATGTGCGCAAAAAGAAAAAGTGAATAGATCAAAGAAAGAGCAAACCATCTCGCGGTCTGCTCCTTCTTTGATCATATCGATTAGATCTTCATACTTCTTACTGATTAACTGCGTAAATGCCGGGACGGTCATTGATCGGGCTAATCCACAATGTGCCGTTACCGATGCTTACACCTCGTGCATTCACCAGCACATCATTTACATTTTGCTTCGCGAGTGTCTGACGGACGCTTGTCGTCATGATGGATGTATATTCATTCAGAAATTGCTTTTCGTTCAAAATGCTACGGCGAGCTCCGTTACTTGTATTCACAGTCAGTGGAAACGATACACGCTTGGCGACGGCATCGCGATTACCGTTCGCTACCGCGCGTTGCAGGTTGATGTAATAACCAGTGAACTGTTTGGCTGTGCTGAAGCCAGCAACATTGACCAAGCGCTGGCTTAACGTCTGGCTGCTAGACGAACTCGAACTGTTGCTTGACCCGGAACTGGATGTGCTGGAACCGGATGAAACGGATGGTGTAGTCGGTGTCGTTGGCGCTTTGGGTGCGGTTGGTGTAGCTACGGTCGCTTCGCCCACCGCCGGGACTGTAAGATCGGATGAAGCCGAAGCATATGCCGGAACCGACATGATGATACCAAGTGCAGCTACAGCAGAGAGTGCGGTCGTTCGTTTCTTATTCATCATTACCCCTCCAGTTGGAATATTGTCCGTATGACGTTCGTAATATCTGTACCCATTTTAGCATTAATATGCTCAATCATCCTACAAAATTTGTAAAAAGACGCCATATGAAAAAGCCGCACTCCGTTGGAATCATCGGAATGCGGCTTGAATCGTTTGGTAGCTAGTTTTTCAGATGGAATGGTACGGTCGCAACGACAACGTCTTTGTAGTTGATCAGATACGCACGCATCAGCAGACTGGTCTGGTTATGCAGAATACTTTCCCACCAGTGCTTGGTGACGAATTGCGGAATAAGGATCGTAATATGATCCTTTTCACCTTGTTTCCATTCTACCGTGTCGATGAATCGGCGCAATGGACCGAGAATACTGCGATAGCGGGAACGAAGCACGATCAGACGCACGCCTGGATTCCATTGCTCCCATTTGCGTTCCATCTTCTCAATCGCTTCTTCGTCAAAGCCGACATACACCGCGACCACATTCGGGGACAGCGTCTGCGCATAGCTGATCGTATTTTTTACGACCTGCGTAATGCCTGCGACTGGAATGATGATCGTATTGCCTTTTGCTTGTGGTTTATCGTTATCCAGATCGATCCGCAGCTGTTCTGCTGTATTTCGATAATGGACATAGATTTTATAGAACAGATAGACGACGATTGGCAAGAAGATGAAGATAATCCATACTTGCGCGAACTTGGTGAAGATGAAGATCAGCGTAATCGACAACGTGGTCAGCATACCAATCGTATTGATGATCAGCTTCAGTACCCAGTGTGCCGGTTTGTGCTTGATCCAGCGAATCATCATCCCGAGCTGGGACAATGTAAACGGAATGAATACGCCGACCGCATACAGTGGAATCAGACTGTCTGTTTCCCCACGGAAGACGACAACGAGTACTGCCGAAGCCAAACTCAGGAAAATAATACCGTTCGAGAAGCCGAGACGGTCGCCGCGCACCATGAACATATGCGGCATGTATTTATCCTTGGCAAGCATGAATGCCAGCAGCGGGAATGCTGAGTAAGCTGTATTCGCTGCGAGGAACAGGATGAGGGCAGTAACCCCCTGAATAATAAAGTAGATGACACCGCTGCCGAACGTCATACGCGCAATTTGCGAGATGACCGTTTCAGTGGCACGCGGGCTAATGCCGTACCAGTAGGCAAGCAAGCTGATCCCGATAAACATACTACCGAGAATGACGCCCATCATAACGAGGGTAGCAGCAGCATTGCGTTCCGCAGGCTGGCGGAAGTTCGGAATCGCATTGGAGACCGCTTCAACCCCTGTCAGTGCCGAACAACCAGAACTGAATGCCTTCAATAAAAGGAATAGACTGACATTGGATACGGTTGTCGTCAATTCCGGTGTGGCAGCTACGATGCCTCCGGTCATATATTTGAAGATACCGCTAATAATCAGGAAGAAGATCGAGATAACGAACAGGTAGATCGGAATCGCCAGCACGGATGCCGATTCGGTCACCCCACGCAGGTTCATCAGGGTTAAGAATACGATCATGATCAACGCGATTAACACCCGATGATCATGCAGCGCAGGAAATGCGGACGTGATTGCATCCGTACCTGCGGACGAACTTACCGCTACGGTCAGTACATAGTCGACGAGCAGTGAACCGCCCGCGATCAGACTGGGCACTTGTCCGAGATTATCCTTGGCGACGATATACGCACCACCGCCGGTTGGATAGGCGAAGATGGTCTGGCGATAGGAGATGACGAGAATAACGAGCAATCCCAAGACTGCGATGGAGATGGGAACTGAATACCAGAGTGCGGTTACACCCGCTACCATCAATACGAGCAAAATCTGTTCGGTTCCGTATGCGACCGAAGATAGCGCATCGGAAGACAGGATTGCGAGTGCTTTCAGCTTGCCCAGTTTTTCAGCTTCAAGTTCTGCAGATTTCATAGGTCTTCCGATTAAGATACGCTTTAACTTGCCTAACATCGTTGTGTACCCCTTCATTGTGTAAATTTAAATACGATTTTGGATGCCATTAACAACATACTGATAATACAAGTGTGCGTCAATATGAACGTATAAAAAAGCGGCAAAAATATTGCAGAAATGCCACGGTAAAGCACCGTATTTTATAGGATGCGAATGACGATGGCATACGTTAACTTTTATATACACCCATTTGGCAAAATCAACGCAGTTCACGAGCGTATATCATTATACTCCTCGCACGCAAAAAGTCATGCTAAATTTTGCGCAATTTTGTTAAAATAAAAACAGGTGCTTGCGACGCAGTGAACAGCGATTCAGAAGCAGACTCGTATCTGGATATGCACCGCTTTTTGGCAACGAATAAAGTAGGATCAAGCAGAGGAGAACAACGATGAGAAAAATCATGATCCGCATCTTGTTAGGTGTATTGCTGATCGTTCTGGCAGGCATTGTGGCTTGCTTTTATTTTGGATATTTCATGTATGCTTATGGGCTGATCTTTTTGATTCTGGCAATTGCGTTTGGGCTTGGTCAGCTGGCAAGCATTAATAATGGGGTGTGGATGCACCGAAATGGATATGATCGGCATATTCATGATCAGGCAGAGCGGTATCGGCACAATAGAGAAGACGATTGAATAGCGGAAGATGATTCTACCCTTATCTAATAAAACGTAAATCAAGCAGGTTTGGATGCCTGTTAGATGAACCCGCTCAAATAAAAGTCGGCAGCACGGTGATTCCGTGACTGAACCGACTTTTATTCTTTTTCATTATGCCAATATAATCCATTGATAACATATAATTCTTTGGGTGCACATAGCCGATATTAATATCACTATGAATCCATTTGAATTGCCGACAGAGACGCACTCTATCCCTACCGTTGACGGCGAATCATGAAGCCAACAGGAGGACAACTTATGAAAAAAGCAAAATGGCTGGTTCCTATGACGCTGGCAGGTATATTGCTGTCTGGCTCGGTCGGCGTATATGCCGGTGCGAAATTGGAGAGCATTCAGGCGTTTAAAAATCACGGCATTCAGGTATTCGTCAAAGGCAAAGCGTATACACCAGTCGATACCAACGGAAAAACATTAGCGCCCATCACGTTTGAAGGCACCACCTATCTGCCGATCCGTTCCATTGGCGAATCGTTGAACACATCCGTATTATATGATGCTGTAAATAATAAAGTTCTGATCGGCTCTGCAACTGCCGATTCGGATACGTATACCGAACAGAAAGCCGTCTCATCCAAGACGACCACCTCACCGTCCGCATCGAGCAATTCATCCACGACACCTAGTACAGCGTCCGCCGGAACGAGCAGTTCCAGCCCATCGACTAGCACCAACAATGATGACACTCTATCTGTTGGCGTCAGTGCGCCAGTCAATGTGCCACCCGGTCCAATTGACAGTCTGAATGACAACCCCGCTCCGGTTACCTACAATATTGGCATGACGACAGGCACGATCCAAAGCCCCTACCTGTCCACCGATTTCCCTTTCCCATCCGATGCGACCAAAATCAAACTTGTTCAACAGGCAGTAGGCGGCAAAAAGCAATTGCTGCTCGTATATAGCACACAGGCAGACCTGCAAACAGTCGGCAACGCGTATGTGAGTTACTTTACCAGTTACAATATGAATTTTGGCGCGGTACAGATCGACACGTCCGGCATTAGCATCGTCGGCACGGTTAGCGACGAATTTGGCGTATCGATTCAGGGCAACCCGATGTCGCTGCGTCCTGGATACAACAGCGTCTCTGTAACACTTGCCGAGCAATAACAATGACGAAGAGATACCGTCGTTGAATGAGTTGTAATGCCATTATGTAAACCATGAATCATTTTCAAACATGAAAAATTCGAACGCATTTCGACAACTGGAATAATTATAAAATCCATCTTATAGAAGAAACGATGGATAGTGACGATCATTTTGTTTCATAGAAGAAGAGAAACGACCTGTTCCCACACCATTTTCACGAAATTATGTTAACAAATACGTGCATATCAGGCTGTATCCAATACAAAAGGCATCGTATTCCCTGTGCTAGCAGGAGAATATACGATGCCTTTTTTGCTATCTGAATCACTTATGAAAATGCTGAAAATCATCGATATCATGCGTATTTTTTCACATAAACCATCTATATACCCTTACACAAAAAGCATGAATCAAAAAGTCTGTAAATTTTTCAGAAAATTTCAATTTTAGTAGTGCAATGTGAAAATGGATGTGCTAAGATACATTGAGTTTTACGAGATGCCCGTCGGAAAAGCCTATCAACCTTCACGCAAAACGGTAATTTTGACATGAAGGTTTTTTGCAGCGTAGACTGCCATACGAAATATCCAAATTACAAGAAACAAGCAAAAGGAAGGTGACATCATGAGCGCTATGAACCCTACACAAAACGCAGCTCCCATCGCAGACAAACAATTCAATCTGTTCAAACTGACATGGCCGATTTTCCTCGAAGTATTCTTATTTATGTTAATGGGGATTGTCGACACATTAATGCTGAGCGACGTGTCCGATAATGCCGTTGCAGCGGTCGGTACATCCAATCAGGTTATTTCAATCGCAATACTGGTATTGGAGGTTATCGGTAACGGGGCGGCAATCGTTGTAGCCCAGTATATCGGATCACGCAAGTTGTTGGAGGCAAGCCGTATTACGGCGGTTGCTATCACATTGAATCTGTCGGTCGGTTTGCTGCTCAGTGGCACCTTCCTGCTGTTTGGTAGCCATATTATGCAAGCTATGCATTTACAGGGTGATATTCTAACCCTTGCTGAAAGTTATATCGCTATTGTCGGTGGTGCGATCTTCTTGCAGGCGCTGATCAATACACTGGCGGCGGTTATCCGTACGTACGGTTTTACCAAAGAAACGATGTTCGTCTCGGTCTTTATGAACGTGTTGCACATCGGTCTCAACTATCTGCTGATCTTTGGTCACTGGGGTTTGCCGCAAATGGGCGTGCAGGGTGCAGCGATCTCCACGATTGTGAGCCGTCTCGTCTGCGTACTGATCTTCTTCTGGCTCATGTACCGTGTGATGGAAGTACGCATCATGATTGGCGATTACTTCAAAATGTCCAAAGAATATGTAATGAAAATTCTAAAAATCGGCGTTCCGTCCGCTGTTGAGCAAATTATGTATCAACTGTGCCAACTCGTGTTCGTCTTCTATGTTACGTATCTCGGCAGTGAAGCGATGGCTTCGCGCCAATATGCGAATAACATCTCGACCTTTATCTATCTGTTCAGTATCGCAATCGGTATGGGTACAGCGATCATCGTCGGTCGTCTGGTCGGCGCACGCCGTAAGGAAGAAGCGTATCACCGGGTATGGAAAAGTGTAAAATGGGCGATGGCTGCGACGCTGGTGATGGATGTGGTCATCATCCTGCTGCGCGAGCCGCTGATCGGCATGTTTACAAGCAATCCAGAGATTATCCGTATGGCGTCGCAGGTCATCCTGCTCAGCTTCTTGTTGGAGACAGGTCGTACATGCAACATCGTCATTATTAACTCGCTCCGTGCATCGGGTGATGCCAAGTTCCCTGTATATATCGGACTGATCTCTATGGTGTGCATGAGTCTGCCGCTCGGGTATCTGTTCGTTTTCAAAATGAACCTTGGTCTGGCAGGCATCTGGTTGGCAATTGCCGCAGATGAGTGGACACGCGCGGTCATTATGTACTTCCGCTGGAAGAGCAGAGCATGGGAGAAACACGCACTCGTGCAGCACGACGAGCCAGAAGTGCTCGACAATGCACCTGTTCCGGCTCCGGTGTAATGTATCCGTTGGATCGGATCTCTAGTTTCATCTCATGAATCCATCGTTATTGTTGCGATCAAAGCTATTGTTAAGATATCGCAGCTTGAGACGATGGTGAATATAGCTGTAAAGCATCAAAACCCGTTCGCATACATGCGGACGGGTTTTTGATATGGTTACTGTATAGTAGCAAATGCGATTGTACGAGTCGTAACTACGATTGCGCGCGGTTGTATTCTATTTTCAATGCAAGCGAGAGGAGAGAGGGTAAGCAACAACGCATAGCGACCATAGGCATTAAGAAGATGCCAGTCGCACAATTCGGCGGTACTGCATATAACTCATGCGTTCTGCCCAGTCCAATTCATCCTGATACGGATTGCGATAATACGTCGCCACAGGCAAATAACCGAGCATAACACCTACACCGCCGCAAATGGCACTACCGCCATCCCCACCTTTGTCAATATCCTGTCCGTCTGCCGTTAGCGTCAACTCATACCGATACGGATCACCAGCAAAATGAAGCCCAAAAGCATTAGGTAGTTCCAGATCATACGGAGGCGAAGCGGAAGTAGAGTCAGACGGTACAGCTTGCTGACGTTCGTCTGCATGATGGGCAGTGTGCTTGTTCGCCAGATCGCCAAAATGTTTGACCTTCATCGTATAGTCAAAGTTATCGCCCCACGGGAACAGTGTGCGACATCCACCGCCGTATAGATACTCCCATTCATCTTCTGTCGGTAATGTAAATGGTGCCGCGAGATGCTGCTCTGTCCATTCCTGCACATCCTCTGTATCGCTGAATAGATAGAGGTTCACTTGTTCACCGTCGCGTTCCAGCAAGCAGGTCTGATCTACTTCCAGACTATGATGAGAGGAAGCACGAAAGGATTGCAGTCGCTCCAGCAGATCGACGTCTTCATGCGGATCAAGTTGCTCTGGGTCGTACGGATGCCAGCCGACGGAATCCGTGTGCCGCTCTACTAACAGTGGCGGGATATGAACTTGCCGTACCGGGGACATTTGCTGCAATACCATCGCTCCAGCTTCGTCGATCTCCATTTCCATTCCACCCAAGCCGTCTTCCAGATCTTCCTGCGTCTCTGCATCCCATTCGAGAGGCCACTGCTCCCAACCGAGCGTCACCGTATCACCCGGCACATAGACAAATTCCGTGTCTTCGTCTTCATATGTAAAAATCCCTGTTTCTATTGTCTGTCCATATCGGCTGAATGACTCCAATCGTTGGAGTACAAACCCAGACGGAAGCTGCTGTTCCAATTGCTTCAACCATTGTGCACGCTGGCGAGTAGTCTGTGCATTCCATGCTGTACGATGATACAATGAACGATCCATCTCCTGTACGCTCCTTTCACAATAAACAATAATAGAGACGAAGCTCTACCATACCTTTAGTATAACGAAAATGCGGATGCAACGATAACCAAATACATATGCAATGACAACCGCAATAACTACCGTGAACACGATAACAGCAGTCCCGAATTTAATTTGGAAAAAAGTTCAAAAACATGTTGACAATACCACTTCCGCCATCATACAATACAATCAAACAACACGGTCAAACAAAACTGACGGTTTCAAAAAAGTGGGAGTGAGTTGCAAATGAAGGATGTTCTGATTATTGATGAATTAAACCAACTACGCGCAGTCAGCGATCCATTCCGGGTTCAACTGCTGTATCATCTGGGCAGAGAGCCAATGACCGGTCAGCAACTGGCCGAGAAGATGGATCTGTCCCGCTCCAAAATTCATTACCATCTACAGGAGCTGGAAAAGAACGGCATCATCGAAGTCATTCGTCGGGAAGAGAAAAACGGGATTTTGCAAAAGTTCTACAGTCCCGTCGCCAAGGCAATCATTCCAAGCGAAGATTTGCTTAGCTTCAGCGGAGTACCGCAATTAACCAAAAAGGATTATCAGTTTGAAGGCAATGCCGAATCGCTGCAACGTTTCTTGGATGGCGTGGATCGTCTGTACGAGGAATGGAATGGTAAGGGCGGAGATGGCGAGCAGTCTAGCTACGAAGTGAAGATTCAGTGGGCAGAGCTGAGTACCGTCAAATCTGCCGACTAAGCTTCATCTTAATACAAACCTATTACTTGAAAGAGTGTAGGTTTTTATTTCACCAAAACGGTCAAAAAAATATGACCGAACAATTTAATAAACATGAAAGGAGAAAGTCACATGAGTTCAATATTCCGAAACTGGAACTTTAACCTGTTGTTAAGTGGACGTTTTCTAGCAAATATGGGCGATAGCTTCTACGCCATCGCTGCCATGTGGATGGTGTATCAACTGGGAGGATCGACGCTGTATACGGGCTTGGCGTTATTTCTCACTTCACTACCAGCGCTGGCACAGATCGTACTCGGTCCATTGATCGACCGCTTTCCCGCCAAACGGCTCATGATCTTCACGCAGCTCACACAAGCACTACTGCTGTTGATCATCCCGGCATTATACGCCTACCAGCTGCTTACCATCGCTGTCGTGCTAACCCTGATGCCGATCATCTCACTACTCAATCAGTTCATTTATCCGACGCAGCTGAGTCTGCTACCCAAAGTATTACCAAAAGAACAGCTCACACGCGGTAATTCATTATTCGCCATCGCCTATCAAGGGAGTGACGCGGCTTTTAATTCACTGGCAGGTATCGTTATCGCCATGATCGGAGCCGTATCGGTCTTCTATCTGAACAGTATGACCTTCGTACTGACTGCGCTGCTATTCACGCTGCTGCGATTGCCGCAAGCCGAGCAGAAGCAGAAGGCTCAGCAAGCAGAGAACCATGAAGATGCTCTCGCGGCACCTGAAAATGAACAGACTGTTGCAGAGCGACCAACGCTGAAAACTGTATTTCGTCAGTATATGAGCGATCTGCGTGAAGGGCTGGATGTATTGAAAAAGCCCGTCTTCACCCGTATGCTGCTCGGCATCATCTTCGTCAATCTCGCTGGGGTTTCGATCTATGCGGTATTGCCCGCATTTGGCGAAAGCTGGGGCGGACCGCAATACTACGGATTCTTCATGGCTGCTGCGGGCGTGGGTATCGTGACTGGTTCATACGCCGCTTCAATGCTCAAGCTGTACCGTTTCAAAATGGGCTTGCTGTACTGCCTACTCATCTTCATCTGCGGTCTATGCTGGATGTTCACCGGTCTTGTCCCTTCGGCATGGATGGCGATTGCACTGTTCGCTATCGGCTGGATTCCGGCAGGTATGATCAACGTATTGTCTCAGGTCATGATTCAATCGATTGTACCGCCGCAGCTCATTGGACGAGTGATGGCAGCTGTTATCGGATTGTCCGCCGCGATCGCACCGCTTGGCGCTATTCTTGGTGGAGCACTTGGCGCATGGGCAGGCAACTCGGTACTCATCATCTCTTGCGGCGTGATCGTCGTGCTGAACTCGGCGTACTGGCTGCTTAACAAGCATACTCGTGCTATGCCGCCAGCGAAGGATATGACCCCTGCTGTACTGGGATTGGCAGAATAACCGTTGGTATCATTCGTTTCGCAAATAATCGTTCACTGGTAAGCAAATCGTTAGCCGTTCGGTTATAAACTGTTCCATTGCAAACCGCTCATTTGTGAATAACGATTCCAAGTACAACCAATATATGTACAGCAACGATCCGCTTTAGCGTGACGATCTATAGTTATTGCGCAGTGTCACCGGCCCACTCAACTGGAATCTGCATCCTGAACATGCCGTCGTGCCTGCTGTCATACAACGTTAGGCAGCTTCAAGTTAGGCAGTGCAAGCAGGCTACACCGCATGGATGATACACCCAATTACAATGATGGAGGGATTCTCATGTTGATGAATGCAGAGCAAGGGATTGTGCTGGTTGGTGTCGAGGACAATGACAAAGGATTTTTGCTGGAGCTATACAATAGCCCGACTGTCGTCATGAACGCTCTGGAGCCGTCGGATTATCCGATCTCTGCTGGCAGTATTGATAAGACGGTAGCGGTGTTTGAATCCGGTGATAACAAGATGTTTATCGTCAAAGTAAATGGGGAGCGTGCCGGTATGGCGATGCTGTACGAAACATCGTACATCCATCAACGCTGCAAATACGGTCTGGTGCTGACACCGGAATTCGTCGGCAAAAAAGTCGGTACTTACGTAACCGAGCTGATCCTGCAATACTGCTTCAACTATCTGAATTTGCGCAAAGTGTCCGGCGAAGTTCATCTGCATAATCAAGGGGCGATGCGCCTGATTCATGCCTTTGGTTTTGAACAGGAGGGTGTGCTGCGGGATCATGTATACCGGGAAGGCGAGCACCGGGATATGTACATGTATAGCATTTTGAAGTCAGCGGTGGTATACCCGTCTCAGCTCAAGCCGTATGCGATAGCACGCTGACCAACGATATGGGCAAAGTGGCAATAGAGATTCCATTAAGGAGGTGAGCGGCATGACAAACGAGCGCAATGTGATCATCATCGTGACGAAGTAATTGGGCTGCTGGTAGTTGGTGAAAAGTAGTGAATTTCATCATGGAGCGAAGGAGGGTATACACATGACAAACGAGCGTAACGTGATCATTATCGTAACGAAGTAATTCGGTGTTGGCGGGCGAAAAAAGTGGTGAGTTCCATTTTGAAGCAAAGGAGGGTATACACATGACAAACGAGCGTAACGTGATCATTATCGTAACGAAGTAATCGGTGTTAGTCGGCGAAAAAAGTGGTGGATTTCATTTTGGAGCGAAGGAGGGTGTACACATGACAAACGAGCGTAACGTGATCATTATCGTAACGAAGTAATCGGTGTTGTTAGGCGAAAAAAGTGGTGAGTTCCATTTTGAAGTGAAGGAGGCTACACATGACAAACGAGCGCAACGTAATCATCATCGTAACGAAGTAATCGGTGTTGTTAGGTGGAAAAAGTGGTGAATTCCATTTTGAAGTGAAGGAGGGGTACACATGACAAACGAACGTAACGTGATCATTATCGTAACGAAGTAAGCTGGATGCCGCAAAGTTACAGTCGTCGCAGGATCAACTTTAAAACGAAGGAGGGGACGACCATGACTCCAGTTCAAAACGTGATCATCATCATCCGATAATCTGCTGTCCAACTCTACTCATACTCTGAAATCAAGAAAGGAGACAATACAATGACATCTGCACAAACACGCGAAGTAATCATCATCATCAAATAAGCAACCTGACGTGTACAACAATGTACTGTTTCCCCCATTTTATTACCAAAGGAGGCACGTCAATGTCCAACAATATGGATCGTGGTGTCATCATTATTATCAAGTCGTAAATTCCGGTTTTACTGAATAGTTCCTCTATCTTCTCCGCAATTTGCTTTCCTCGACATAGCTAATCTTTACTTTAAACATAACCATAGACCGCTTTTTCGGATTTCTTCCCTGACATCACGATCAATCCGAAAAAGCGGTCTTTTTCTGTTCTTTTATATCCTCAAGCACGCGAATGAATCGGTACAGCGAGTAAGGTAAAGACAGCGGGATAGGGGGAAGTGCGCTGCACCATATAGTCATGTTGCTCTAACCAGTTGTACAGCACATCGGACAGCTTGAAATGCTGTTCATTTGCGATGCGATACTCCGCCTTGGCATCCATTCCATCGGTTTGCGCTTGATCCAATGTCACTTCCTGTTCCGATTCACGGTCAGTGATACAGATTCGTCCATGCTTTTGCAGTACGCGATGCAGTTCTTCTAGCGCCAGTGGCAGCTGCGATTCGGTCAGATGGCGAAAGGTAAAGCTGGATACGGCAAAGTCGAAGCTATCATCCGCGTACGGAATTGACAGCAGATTGCCGATTCGCACGTCCATTTGCGGGAATTTGCTGCGGCACTGCTTTAGCATTTCGCGTGATTGATCGATGCCGGACATATGTGCGCCGTATGCCAACAGTGTTCCAGCGAGATTACCAGTTCCGGTGCCGAGATCCAATCCGTGTTCACCAGCGGTAGCGCGCACGGTTGACGCTGTATGCGAGAGCGCAACATCGTAGCCAGGATATTGCTGACTGTCGGTTTGTACGTAAACGTCGTGCTCAACTGCACGTTGGTCAAAGTTCCAGTGATCTCGCCAATTTTGCCGCAATTCACGAAGTTGCCTTGCCTGCTGTGCCATTTCAAAAAACTCCTGTACGGGCACATCCTGCTCGGCACGCAGCAAATCCAGCATCTGCGAAGTCGTCTCCGCCATTCGCCGCATCTCTAGCCACTGTCCCGTTAACAGCGCCTGCTGCAATTCCAATACATACCGAAGCCGTTCGTGATCTGGCATTTGCTCCACATCCAGCACTTCCCGTATTTCCTTCACCGCCATCCCAGCTTCACGCAGCGCGATGATCGTTTGCAGACGCCACACGTCCTGCTCGTCGAAGACACGGTAAGCATTCTGCTCCCGCTTCACACCCGGCAGCAAACCATGTTGCTCGTAAAAGCGGATCGTCCGCGTGGAGATTCCGAGTTTACTTGCGAGTTCGTTGATTTTCATAACCGTCTCCTTCCAAAAGAAGTACATGCGGAACATACCGTCAGCAGAAATCTTGTGCTTATCCTATGTGGTGCAGTTGGATTGTAGAAGTTTAGTATGGATTGCAGAGATCTAGTATGGAAGCGAGTGATCTTATCATACACGTAAACAATGAAATTATATAAGATAACGATGCAAGTCGTATAGTTGTAAAAGAAGTTCAGCAGAGAGTAGGCTCCTTTATGAATCGTTATACGGCAAATGTGAGAGGAGATGACAGTCGAATCGTGTACTAGTTGGCAAAGAAAGAGCATCAGCCGCCGTAGCGCTGCTGATGCTCTTTTTTCATACGTACGTAATCCGCATCCACCTTGACTTCATCCCATTTTACTTTGAAAATACGTGCCGATTCTGCTTTGATCGGGTCGCTGGTATAGGGAAGGATATTGCCGTCTTCGTCGTATTTGCGACCGCCTTTGTGGTTGGTGTAGCGGCGGGCACGGGTGTAGCCCATTTGTAGAAATTTGCGCGCCATATCCATGCCAACAAAGTCGTCGTTTTCTTTGTAATCCAGAAACATGGTGTAGATTTTCTCAGATGATTCGGTAGCGATATCTGGATTTTTAAAACGCCAGTGGGGTAAAATCTCGCTTTTGTACGGTTCCACCATCAGTACACCCTGCTCGCCCTTGCCGACACGGTATAGCTCGGGATGCTCGCGCAGATTGAGGTTGGGATAGTCCAGATCGTAGTCGAATTTGTCGGGCATGCGGGTTTCCTCCTGAACAAGAATGATGGTCACCGACTGCTAATGTAGTAAAGCTGCCGGGCAGATACCTATACTTACTGTATACCCATAAATTCGTCGATTGCTCGGTGATTGTCACATCATACGGTATAATGTTCGACAGAGGGAATACGAAGAATAGAGGGAAGCAGGACTGAGGAGGGATCACGATGAGAGTAGATGTTATACAGCATATTGCTTTTGAAGGACCAGCTGCGGTTGGGCAGTGGGCGGAGCAGCGCGGGCACGAGTTAATGGTACACCGATTGGATCTGGCAGCGCCGTTGCCCATTGCAGATCAGTTGGAGTTGCTAGTTATCTTGGGCGGACCGATGAGTGTCAACGATCTTGAACCAGACTGGATTGCCGCTGAGCGGGAGCTAATCTGTGCGGCGATCGAGCGACAGGTGCCGATACTGGGCATTTGTCTCGGTGCACAGCAGATTGCCAAAGCACTAGGTGCAGAGGTCATCGCGGGTACACGCGAAGTTGGTTGGCAGCCTGTGCGTCGTGTATCGCAGCGGTATGAGTTTGTGCCAGAGACATTGACAGTGCTGCACTGGCATGGTGAGCAATTTGGTATTCCAGCAGGAGCGGAGCGGTTATTCGCGAGTGACGTTTGTGCCAATCAGGGGTTTGTGTATAGCGAAAGAGTGATTGGGTTGCAGTTTCATTTCGAGAGTACACCGGAGAGTGTGGAGCTATTACTTCAGCATGATGCGGATTATCTGGATGGTTCGGAATATGTGCAGAATGCAGCAGACATCTCTTCGTTTCACATTCCGTCATCCAATCGCGAAGTGCTGTACGGTTTACTTGATGTGTTAGTACGAGCGGCTGTATCTTCTTAATAGTAGAAGCATGGAGAACGGCAATTGGTTTTTGGAAAAAGAAACAGGCATCTCCCGGTCACCAGAAGCAAGGTGAGGGAGATGCCTGTTTGTGTCAGTTCTATTCTAAACTCATCCCGGCAATTACGCTTGGCGATGATCCATGATGTCTTTGATCTCGTCTTTGAGCGTTTCTGACTGAGTACCGAAAATAACTTGTACGGCACCTCTACCGAGTCGCATCACACCAGCTGCGCCCAATTTACGCAATTCGGCGTCTTCGACCTGACGGTCGTCTTTGACAACAAGGCGCAGGCGGGTAATACAGGCATCGATGCTGTCGATGTTCTGCGAGCCGCCGAGACGGGTCAATACCTGTGCAGCTTTGCTATCTCCGGCAGTACCGGATGCAGCGATTGCAGCGGCAGGTACTTCACTAGCATTCCCGCTAGCTGGAACCGCAGTTACTGCTACATCGTCATCTTCGCGACCCGGTGTTTTCAGGTTGAATTTGACGATTAGGAAACGGAACAAGACGTAATACACAACGCCAAATCCAAGTCCGACTGGAATCATGAGCAGCGGGTTGGTCGCCAGCTTCATATTGATTAGATAATCGATCAGACCAGCGGAGAAGCCAAAGCCTAATTTTACATTTAGCATGTACATAATCAGACCGGACAACCCCGTCAGCAAAGCATGCACCAGATACAGCAGCGGTGCAGTGAACATAAACGCAAATTCGAGCGGCTCCGTGATCCCGGTCAGGAACGAAGCAATCGCTGCGCTAATGAAGATCGCGGCAACCGCTTTGCGTTTCTCCGGACGTGCGGTATGGATAAAGGCAAGTGCCGCACCCGGCAATGCAAACATCATGATCGGGAAGAAGCCGGACATGAACATGCCTGCCGTTTTGTCGCCAGCGAAGAAGCGTGTCAAGTCACCGTGCACCACTTCACCAGCAGCGTTCGTATAATCGCCGATCTGGAACCAGGCGATGGAGTTGAGTACGTGATGCAGACCGATGGGCACGAGCAAACGGTTCGCTGCACCGAATACAAACGAACCAAAACCGCCCAGACCAACGACCCACATCCCGAACACAGAGATCGCGTCCTGAATCGGACTCCAGATCATACCGACCAGTGTTGCCAGTACAATCGTGCTGGCTGCGGTAACCATCGGTACAAAGCGTTTACCCGAGAAGAAGCCGAGCCAGTCCGGCATTTTGATATTGTGGAAACGGTTGTACATATAAGCTGCCCATAGACCGACGAGAATCCCGCCGAGCACGCCCATATTCAGCTTCACGTCATCCGGTATGTAGCCCATCATGCCAGGGATAATTCCCAGAATGGCAGTCAAAATCATATAACCTAGTACAGCGGACAGTGCCGCAACCGCATCGCGTGCCATACCGATCGCGATACCAACTGCGAAGATCAGCGCGAGATTGTCAAAAATAGCACCTGCACCAGCAGTTAGCAGCGGCGCGATATAATGGTTCAAAAACCCACCGACGGTCGAGCCGAGCGGAATGTCCGTCTCATAGTTTAACAAGCCGAATCCGCGCAAAATAGCCGCAGCAGGCAACGTAGCAACCGGCAACATCAACGAGCGACCGATCTTTTGCAAAAATTGAAGCATGGGCATAAACCTCCTTGACTGATCCCGAATCCCCATCTCGGTGATCAGTGTATTGAATTGCAGTTGTACCATAACGACGAACCTCTTGTTTTGTAAAACACAGCAATGGTGGGAACACGGCAAAAGTAGACGGAGATCGTTACAAGTGTACGAATAGTAGAATCATTACTGGAATACGAAGAATGAAGTAGAGACACAGGGAAGGACACAATAGTACGGCATGTAAGAGATAATGAATATGTCATTCACGAAAAATATTTTCACAAAAAAATCGTAAATGCGCGCTATTGGCATTCCTTCTCTCTACTGCCTTTCGGCAATACGCCTACTTCCGATTATCCCTCCTGTTTATACGTGCGGAACAAGCGATACAAATGCATTGCCAGAAAACAAACCTCATCCTCCGGAACCGTCAGCTTCATTTCCCGTTCCATGACCTGCTTCATCCGTACCGCCAATTCGTATTCCTCCGCATATTGCTCACGAATATGCTGAATGAGCGGATTGTCCACTAGCGAACCTTGTACCATCCGTTCCAATGCAAAGCGCAGATGGATCATCAGGCGCACCTGATTCATACTGCCCTGCTGGAACAGAATCTGGCGGTCATCCTCGATCATGCGCTGCAATTTGCTCAGCAGCGAGGACATTTTTACGAGCTGACCGACTGGCACGTGCGTGATAGCAGAGTGGATATGATACGTCAGAAAGCCCGCTTCATCCTCTGGAATATCCAGCGCAAACGTCTCACGCATCAGATTCAGCGCCTCCAATGCCACTTCGTACTCCTGCGGAAAACACACCTGCGTTTCCTGCAAAAATGGATTCACGATCTCGATGCTGTGCCTCATCCGGTACACGGTGAACTGGATATGACCGGGCAGCGCGAGATAGATCTTGTCATTCAATTGTCCGGGGAACCGCTGTCCGATCAGTTGAATGACCCGGTCGGATACTTCCATCACCGGCGCATCCATATCCTCAAAAAAGGTCGGATGATTCATCATCTGCTCGCGATCTTCCAGCCGAAATCGTTTCTCAATCCGTTCGTCTGCTGTGTCCAGCTCTTGTAGATGTTTGGCGGCAAAGCCCAGACCCTTCCCCAGCAGCACATATTCCACGCTAGTTAACGCATCTGTTGCCATGACAATATTGTTGCCTACCACCCGATCCACCTGTAACATCCGCTGTTCTCTGTTCATGGAGACAATCACCTCTTGCTTGCAGAATACCACGCCAGACGAGGTTGGAAAAGAACAATGAAGCGCTGCAGACACCACATTGCGCATTTCCTACTCGTAATGGAACCTAGACACCCTGCCGAAACGCAAAAAAGAGCCAAGACAAAGGAGGCAGCACATACGATATACGTATGCGAGAACTACGCTCCGTTGCTTGGCTCATGCCCATTGCTGGTAACACGCCGATGTACGGTCGTTATGCGATTGGTTGCGATTTCATAAGTAGCATATAACGTATGCCCGTCATCGTCAATAATATTTGCATATTTTCATGATGAAAATCATTTTAGTCAAGTTGTGATGAAGATAGTCATGGTGATGGCGCAAGATCATTTCGATTCATATTGTCCCTGCCTGTTTCTAGTTGAATTACTCATACGCTGGCGTCCATACAGCACAGCGCCGTACACCACTGCTAATCCTATCAATACCATCGTCAACTCGTGAAAATTGTCTGCCGTAAATGCCGCTCCTGCAATAATGCTGATCAACGTCGAAGCGAGAATGCCGCCGAAGTTACGCGTCAACCGCTTTGCTGCTGGCGAAGATATAAAACTACACGAAAAGGCGGTTTTCAAGAGATCAATATCCTATCGAGTTCGCTCAAGCATAGGGTTCGTTCGATTACGCAAAAAGACGTAGAGCTGAGGCAGAAGCAGACGATGGCGCGTTACGACCATCTAACTGATTTGCCGAACCACAACGCACTGAAACAATATTGGAGCAAATGTTAGTTGATACCAAACGTCAACTGTGCTTCCTGTATATCGATCTGGATAGATGTAAAAAGGTCAACGACACACTTGGATACAAAACTGGCTCTTTTTGCTATCTATTTTATAATTTTAGTTTATTTAAGATCATAAAAACTTATTTTTTTGATAAAAAAATGCAAAAAAATGCTAATATAAGATATAATAAAGTGGGAGGGATGATGATGGATAAAAAAGAACGTATGATTAAAATTTTAGAATGTTTGCAAGAAAAGCAAATGCTTGAATTGTCAGATCTAATGGATAAATTCGCAATATCAAAAGATACTGCACGACGTGATATTTTAAATCTTGTAGAACATGGCTATGCAGAGAAAATACGTGGCGGAATTACACTTCCCAAAATAAAAGAACGTATTGAGAATTATGAAGAAAGATTAATCAAACATAGTTTGGCTAAACAAAAAATTGCTCGTTTGGCTACACAATACATGAAGGATAACCAAGTTATATGGTTAGATGTTTCTACGACGGTTCAATTATTAGCTGAACATGTACAGGCGCCGCAGCTCTTGTTTGTAACAAATTCGTTAGATAATGCACTAACTTTCTCGAAGTACAACTATGAGGTGTTTTTACTAGGAGGATTTTTTCAAAAAGATTCTCATTTGTTAAAAGGATCTGTTACGTTCTCTCAAATCGATTCATTTCATTTTGACATTGCTTTTCTTGGTGCTTCTGGTATGGATGAGCAAAGTTTGTTTTATTCCGAAATAGATGATATTTCTTTCCATGAAATGATTATTAACAATTCAGATATTACTTGCTTGCTGGTCGATCATACCAAATTTCACAACCAAGGAAATTTTAAAATGTCTTTGGAAGGTATTGATTACGTAATTACCGATGCAACAATTCCAGAATCTATTAGGAATAGCCTTGAACATAAAGGCATAAAATGGACTATTGGAGAGTGAACAATGAGAACTCTAATTAAAAATGTGAAAATGGCTACATCTGAAGGAGAAGTACACGCCGATCTGGTCATTGCAAATAGCAACATTCAAGCAATACAGTCACCTCTAGATAGAGATGAAAGTATATTTGAACATATTATTGACGGAGACGATCAGCTCATTATTCCAGGTATGATAGACGTTCATATTCATGGTGCTAATAACTACGATATGATGGATGGAACGACAAAGAGCATCCAAGAGGTCTCCCAAAAATGTCTCCAAACCGGATGTACTGGATTTTTGGTTACTTCTGTAACTTCCTCGTTAGAGCAACTATTATGTATGATTGAAGCTGTTAAAAAAGTGGTGGGTAGAGAACAGGGAGCACATATTTTAGGCATTCATTTAGAAGGTCCCTATTTAAATATCGAAAAAAAAGGGATGCAAGATCCTCGATTTATTCGACATTGCAATATCGATGAAATGAGATTGATTTTTGAACATGCAGAAGGTTTGATCAAAATGGTTACGATTGCACCTGAATTGCCGGGAGCAGACGAACTCATTGAATATTTGAAGTCAAAGCATGTTATTGTTGCAGCTGGACATACTAATGCCACATATGAAGAAGCAGTACATGCTTTTAAAAATGGAGTTACACATATTACACATTGTTTTAATGCCATGCCGCATATTCATCATCGTAATCCAGGAATCACTACGGCAGCATTGGAACATGATGAAGTTAGCGTACAAGCTATTGTAGATCATGTCCATCTTCACCATGGCATTGTGCGGTTAATGCATAAAATAAAAACGGCTGATCGAATGGTTCTCATTACAGATGCATTACAGGCTATGGGAATGGCGGATGGAAGTTTTCAATTTGGGGGGCACCAAGTAACTGTACAAGATGGTATCGCTCGACTTTCAGACGGAACGCTCGCTTCAAGCACCGTTACTATGAATATGGCATTACAGACAGCGGTGCATATGAAGATTCCATTATATGAGACGATCAAAATGGCTACAGCTACTCCAGCACGTATATTGCAACAGTATCATTTGGGTGCAATCAAAGAAGGTTACGCTGCTGATTTGGTAATTTTGGATTCTGGTTTTCAAGTGAAAAAAGTATTACTTAAAGGTACCTTAGTATATTCACAAGATTGCGAGTGAGATATATTTTGCATAAGTAGTTATTCAGAATTACTATGATTAATTATTAAAACACTACCGATCCTAAATAGAAGATTGCGCGAATTCTAATTAAGCACACTCAACACAATGCTAGCGCTTTTTCCTAGATGAACATTGTCTTGCGGGCGGAACGGATAAAAGGAAATAAACAGATTGTGCTAGTCTGGCGACAGGAAACGTATATCTCGCAGGCAGCGCAGGAATTTCGCCGAGTCGTGCGAGGGCATTTTGCAAAATTGGCAGGAAATCAAAAAAATTATGAAAATAACAGTTGAAATCCCATTTTCGATCTGGTAAGGTATGTAATGTTGATGTGACGTGCTATCAACAATTCACTTACAACTGAATGAGTTATGGAATTTATAATACATCGTGTATAACCTCAATAATATGGTTTGAGGGTCTCTACCAGGAACCGAACAATCCTGATTACTACAGATGGTGCATCGTCCGTGCATCCTGTCGTAATCAGGATTTTTTTATGGATTTGCAGGATTCCGGCGCTCACGTTTTGGAACATAAGCAGGGGTCTGTGACGACAGCCGTCTGCATGCATGTTATAAAAGAAACGTTCCATGCAAAGGAGAGAGACAGCTTGAATTTTAAAGTATTGATTTTGACGATTGCCACCTTTACGGTGGGATTGATTGAACTGATTATTGGTGGCGTACTGCCGGAGATTGCCCGCGATCTGAATGTATCGATCGGGACAGCTGGGCAGCTGATCACCATTTATGCACTCGTATATGCAATTTCGGGACCGACACTGCTGGCGTTAACATCGCGGGTGGAGCGCAAGGCGCTCTATCTGTGGTCGATGCTTGCCTTTACCGCTGGCGCTGTGCTAGCGTTCTGGAGTCCGAACTATGAAGTATTGTTTATTTCCCGTATGATCACCGCTGCCAGTGGCTCGTTGATCACAACATTGTCGCTGACGATTGCGGTGAAAGTGGTTGCTCCACAATTCCGTGCACGTGTCATCGGTATTATCTCGATGGGGATTAGCTCGTCGATCGTACTCGGCGTACCAGTCGGTGTACTGATTCAAGAAGCCCTCGGCTGGCGCGTACTGTTTCTGGCGATTGCGCTGCTGACACTGGTAGCGATGGTGATCATCGGAGTATTCCTCGCTCCGATTCCGGTTGAAAAGTCCATGCCGCTACGAGCACAGCTGGCTTCCCTGAAAAATTCCAAAATCCTCAGCGCGCATCTTGTAACGATGCTGCTGCTGGCAGGTCACTATACGATGTATGCGTATTTGACGCCATTTCTGGAAAGTACAATGAATCTGAACGCCTACTGGATCAGTATCGTCTACTTCGTATTCGGTCTTGCAGCCGTTAGCGGCGGTATGATCGGCGGCGTGATGTCTGACCGTCTGGGTAGTAACAAAAGTATGCTTATCGTAACCGGTGTATTCGCTCTGGCGATGTTCGTATTACCATTCTCAGCGAAATCGGTGTTTATCTTCCCGGTTGTATTGTTTATCTGGGGCGCACTGAGCTGGGCATTGTCTCCGGCACAGCAGAGCTACCTGATCGAAGTAGCACCGGAAACATCCGATATTCAACAAAGCTTCAACTTCTCCGCTCTGCAAATCGGTATCGCGATCGGCTCCGCATTCGGCGGAATCGTGATCAAAAATACCGGTGCAGTTACGATTAACGCCTGGGTTGGCGCAGGAATCGTCGTGCTGTCGTTCCTGTGTGCGCTGTATTCGTTATCGCGTCCAGCCGTTCCAGCATCGTCTTCAAAGGTGAAAGGTCAGACACCGGTACAATCTTCGTAAGAGCATATTCAGGTGTATGATAGATACAAACGTACAGGTTATAGATTAAACGATCAAAATATGAATGCAAAATACCCCTTCCCATTGTTGTGGAAGGGGTATTTTGTATGATTCTTCATGTAAGCATATTCGATCAGATTCCGATTCTAAAGTACGGTTCTTACTAAGCTTATTGCTCAAGCGAAGGCTGCCGTTTATTGTATCCGCGTTCTCCGTAAGGCTGAAGCTTTGCCAACCACGGTTTCAGCATCTGTTTCTTTTCCCAACGTATATCCGTAACTGTATCCGTTTCCTTCTGCTCCAATACCTCGTAATGAAATGCTTCTTCTCCGAACAACGTCCAATCGTTTTGCAATCCAGCATTGGCGAAGCGTCCTTGATTGAGTTGCATCGTTAAGGTCAGCCATTTGTTTTTTAGATTGGGGTAGCTGTCTAGGTAGATTTTGCCGTTGATCGTATTCGCGATCTGGATGACGCCCATATATGTTTTCATTTGCTTGTACTGCTCCTGTAATTCTTTTCGTTTTAACTTTTCCATTACAATTCCTCCTTCGTAGTATACATATAATAGATGGAATAACACTTGTCTGTTTATTTTATAGACAAAATTATGATTTGACTATTTATTAACTAGATATTATACTCATAATCACAATAAGTCAATGTAATAAGTTCATGCAATATGTAACCATTCCATTCCATATTCCGATGAGACAAAATAAGTCGAAGGTATTCATCGTGGCGCATACAATAGTGGATTTGGCGTTGGGTGTGCTAACAAATCCAAATATGAGGGCAAATAACCAAGCCAATCACCAATAGAAGGAGTATATAATAATGAATGAAGAAACCAATAGACAACAAAACGATCTGTCTAGACTAACCGTGCATGTATCTACGCAAACTACGGATGAATCTACACATGTGCCGAATACATCCCAACAAATATCGGATACGTCTATATCCAAGTCATCGGCGTCTGAAAAACAACAGCAGAACCAGAACGAATCGTCTATCATGCCGATGCACGAGACCGTGACGTTGGTCGATGATCGGTATACGATGACACAGCAGGAGAACGAATCGATATTGAAGCGGTATTTCAAAGACGGGCTAGATGGACGGTTGTCAGAGTTTCCGCGTAAGGAGAAGCGCAAGATTATTATTTTGCGCCATCTGCTTCAACGATTTGAGCGTGGACGTCAGTATACAGAGCAAGAAGTGAATGAACGGTTGGCAGCCGCTTTTGACGATTATGCGACCTTGCGACGATATCTTATCATCTACGGGTTCATGGATCGGCAAGAGGATGGACGTGCATATTGGGTGAAGGAATAGAAGTAGTGGATTGAAGCAATACGAGCAATGTATGGCACAGATCCAACAACATGTGAATGGATAATTAACGAAGGAGCACATCATTATGAGTGAAATTACCGGCAAGCAGCAATCCGATCGGTTCTGGCAAGCTTCTCTGGAAGAATTGAAGCAAGGCTATATGGAGGAGCGGCAGGCGGGACCGTTTGGCGGTTTTGTTTGTCTGATCGATGGGCAGGTATTTGAAAAAGGAAGAATCTATGAGCAGGATGGATACTTTTATGAGGCAGAGCGCTTTATGCAGCAGCATATCCGCAGCAAATACGTATCCATGTTTCATTATCTGCTGATGCTCAACAAAAAGCTGACCGGGCTGACCGAGCTGCAATGCGAGTTGCTGCGTTCTTTTTATGAAGGCAAAAGCGATGCTGATCTGGTCGCGGCACATGGAAGTAGCAAATCCACCATTCGCAATCACCGATTTGCTCTGCGGGAAAAGGCAAAGCAGGCGCGTGTGCTGTTAGCGATTATGGAATTGTTGGAGCAGCAAAACAATGACCCCGCACCATTTATCGAGATCCATCGTACAGCGACGATGGTGGATGAGCGCTACAATATGACCGAGCAAGAGAATGCGGCAATTCTGAAGCAGTATTTCAAAGAAGGATTGGATGGGCGGCTATCCGAATTCCCGCGTAAAGAGAAGCGGAAGATTGCTATTCTGCGTCATCTGATGAAGCGGTTTACAAGTGGACGACAGTATACGGAAAAAGAAGTGAATGAGCAGCTATCTGCCGCATTTGCTGATTATGTAACGCTGCGCCGGTATTTGATCGAATACGGATTTATGGATCGGCAGGAGGATGGCAGCGCCTACTGGGTCAAGGAATAAAGCGATTTTGGATACAATACAATAAGCATGGGATATCTCTACTTGCGATAAATACGGATCAACATAGTAGGCTTCATGTGATGGTCAGCCATACCAAGGGTAGAATAGATATGGTCTTCGTATATGATCTCAGCTTCTGCCTAAAGGTAAAGTTTCACAATATCGATAGAGAAGCGAATGTTTACAAAGAAAAAATTCCTTGCCAACGACAAACCCCACCTTTCCCGTATAACGGAAAAAGTGGGGTTTGTTTGACTGTCCTTATTCTGCACAAACGCAGCGATTAATGGAATCGATACCAACCGCATATGCCGGTGGAGCCAGCCGAAGCTGCTGCCGTCATCCCTGGCGTTTGTTGACTACCCGTGGAGCGCTCGCGTAATTGTGAAGCGGAATGAACCGAAGGATCAGCGTTCGTAATTGGCGGAACGAAGTTCTTTTTGAATCTGGCATACCCGACTTTGCGAGATGCCGAGAATACGTGCTAATTCATTTTGGGTAGCACCCGGATTTTCTTGCATAGCGTTTTCGACTTTACTCAGCATTTCCCCCCGTTTGCTGCGTGATTTTCTAAGCGATGATTGCAGATTGCGGTTCATAGCAGGTGTTTCTTTGGCTTCCTCCATTGGAGTATGCTGAGATTCGTCGCCCATCTGTTCAGCGCAATCGCCGCAGATGAATTGATCTTTGTAATACACGAGATCGTCGAAGCTGCCGCAAAAGATGCATTGAATGCCTTTGTGCTTACGGAAGATGATCTCCTTCTCCGTAATAAAGAACTCCATTGGATCGCTGATGCCAATTTCCATCGTGTCCCGGATTTCTTTGGGAATAACGATTCTGCCGAGACTGTCCAACTGACGTACCATACCTGTTTTTTTCATAATAAAGGTCCTCCGCTTTGGTCAGTTTAAATTGATTAACATTAGGCGTTGCATATTCATTTGTACCTGTTGGCTCCAGCAGCAGGCTGCCCTTATACAAATATACAACAATATTAGCATGAAATTCACCTTTCGGAATTGGATGTTCATAAAAATAATGGAAATTGTCATAATTCATACGCTAAACTAAAATGGGTAAAAATGGATTTAACAACGAGAAATACAGATTTTACCTTATAAAATAGGGGTTGTATTAATAGAATATGCTAACCGACTTGGTATTCTCTATATATTATAAATTTTAAATAAATTAATAAAAATTCAAATTAATGTATAAATAAATTTCAAATTATAGGAATCAAACTGTCATGATAAGATTATAATGTATATAGCGTAGTAAATATACAAAAAAATACTGCCCTTTTCAGGACAGCATTATGAATGTGAGTAATGGAGTTGCCGCCAGTGTGAATAAGGCGGATAAAATCATAGAAATACTAGAGATCGTACCAGTCAATGAGCTAAGTTCAAATGCCTTCGATGTGCCTGTTCCGTGAGCGGCGGTTCCGAATAAAATGCCGCGCGCAATTTCGCTCTCGATGCGTAGCCATTTGACGATATACGGTCCCATCATACTGCCGATCAAGCCGGTCATGATAACGAACACCGCGGTAATGGTCGGTACGCCGCCAATCGCCTGCGATACGTTCATGGCGATTGGGGTAGTGATGGAGCGAGGGATGATGCTGCCCATCAGATCGTGATCCAGATGCATCATGCGTGCCAGCAGTGCCGAGCTGCCAAGGGCGACGATGGAGCCGAACAGGACGCTTGCGATAATCTCGCCTGCATGTTTTTTGAGTGTATGCAAATTTTTATACAATGGAATGGCAAAGGCGATCGTTGCCGGTTGCAGTAACAGGGATAGCAGATGTCCGCCTTCGTTGTAATGCGTGTATGGAATGCGCATACTCAGCAGCACAATGACGAGCACGAGTGGAGTCGTCAGCAGCGGAGACAGATAGACGCGCGGGAAGCGACGGTATAGCTTTTTGGCTCCTGCGTAGATGATAAGTGTGGATAGCAGGAAAATGATACTGTTCATTCTGCGTGACGCTCCTTTCGTTTGGACATAATTGCGGCGAGCAAGCCTGAGCTTGCCATCACCAGCATCGTACTGAAAATAACGATTGCCATAATGCGAACGCCATCTTGCTCCAGCATCGGAATGTAATTCATAACGCCGACCGCAGATGGGATGAAGAAGAGCAGCAGCTCTGCCAGCAGCCAGCTTGCTCCGATGTCTACCCATTCCAGCTTGATGACGCCGGATTGCAGCAGGATAAACAGGATGGCGATACCGAGAATGCTACCGGGAACAGGCAGGTGCAGCCAGTTCACGAGCAGATTCAACAATTGCGAGAAGCCCATCAGCACAGCGACCTGTAAAATGCCTTTCCCTATAGTTTTCATAACGTACATCCTTCTTTCTATACGTAGCAGGCTTGATCAGCCCTAGGTTTGGAATGATGAAACCGGCGCAGCTGATGCCTGAATGCGATCCGCCATACCGGTTGATATGAAAAGTTTACATCTCTTTCTTTCATAGGTAAAATTCATATATGGCATGAAATGTATTCCGTTTTGGAATGTTTGATATATATCGGTGGATAGAAGGAGGATGAGCAATTGGATATTCGGCATCTGGAGTATTTTATGGAAGTGGTACGAACGGGCAGTTTCACCAAAGCAGCAGAAGCGCTGTTCATCACGCAACCGACGATCAGCAAGACGATTCGCTCGCTGGAGGAAGAGTTGGGTGCGCCGCTATTTAATCGGATTGGACGGACGGTGGAGCTGACTGATGCAGGGCGGGTTATTGAGCAGCAGGCGCAAACGATCGTGAAGTCATTTCAAAGTCTGTCATCGCAGCTGGATGATCTGCGTAATCTGGAGAGCGGGCATCTGCGCATCGGATTGCCGCCGATGATCGGGTCGCGCTTCTTCCCACAGATTATCGGGGAATTTCATCAGCTATATCCGAATGTGACGATTCAATTGTTTGAGGATGGTGGGAAAAAGGTAGAAAGCGATGTGGTGAACGGCTCGCTTGATATTGGTATGACCGTATTGCCGGTAGCAGAGAATGTACTGGAGCATTTTTCCTTTCGAGAGGAAAAGTTGAATCTGCTTGTGCCGACGACGCATCGATTGGTCGGGCGCAAGCAGGTGGAGATGAAGGAGCTGGCGGAAGATTCTTTTATTATTTTCCGTGAGGACTTCACGCTGCATGGGCGGATTATCGATTCGTGTATTAAGGCAGGCTTTCAGCCAAGGGTAATCTATGAAAGTTCGCAATGGGATCTGATTAGCGAGATGGTTGGTGCGGGACTCGGTATTGCGCTATTGCCGGAGACGATCTGTAGTCAGATCAATCAGGAGCATCTGCACATCATCCCCGGTATTCAGCCGGTGATTCCGTGGCAGCTTGGTATGATCTGGCATCGGGAGCGGTATTTGTCGTTTGCCGCGCGCGAATGGCTGCGGTTTACGCGCGAGAAGATGCGGCAGTGATGTTATTTATGGTGGGAGTGTCATTAGGCACTTGAACAGGCGAAGCTTGGTAGTTAAGCTTCGCCTGTTGTCTGTTATAAATGCGCCATCTCAATCGCCTGCCGAAAACGGGTGGCAAAGCGCTCTGCACCCGGACTGAGCGGGCGTGCTTGCGACTGGACAAAGCCGATCTGCATATCCGGTTGATGAATATCGGCGATCTCGATAATTTTGATGCGACCTGCCTTGTACAGTGGATGTTGATACAGGGAAAAGTCATGCCCGATGCTCGCGGCAAGACCGCTATCCATCGTGCTCGTAATCGCCTCGGAGTTGTTCGTCCAGAACAGAATCGACAATGCGCCGTATGTATCCGTGAACCGATCTACAAAATCATGTACAAATCGGTCATTGTACAGCGCCAGCTTGTGCTGGATCAATTGCTCTGGGGTCACCCGGCTATACTGTGCCAATTGGGAATCTGGATGCGCACCAATTACCAGTTTGCCAGTATACATCGGACTGAAGCGCAGTCCATTCAACCCGGAGAGCTGCTGGTTATAAATGGCGATAAACCCAAGCTGGGTGCGATTCTGCCGAATGTCCTCCACGATGTCCATCGAACTCTTTTCCTCAATTGAGATATCGAGATCTGGATACTCCAGCTTCATATCTGCTGTCGTCTGGATCAGATACGGCATCACGCTAGGAAAGGTAGCAGCATGGATCGAACCGCTCAGTTGCCCGCTCTCCTCTCCAGTCAGGCGCATCAACTGCACACGTTGTAAAATGTCGATTGCCTGCTCGATCAATACTTTGCCTTCTTCGGTCGGAATTGTGCCCTGCCGTGAACGTTCGAAGATCGTCAGCTGCAATTCCTGCTCCAAGCGCTGTACCGATTGACTGATTGCCGACTGGGTCATATGCAACTGCAATGCAGCGGCGGAGAAGGAACGCGTTTTGGCGATTTCTACGATATATTCTAGCTGCTCCAGATTCATATGATGTTCTCCTTCCATTATTTTTACTAATGGTTCTATTAATATCTATTATTATAAATGATATTGTATTGGCGATATAATAAAATTTGAACAATACGGATTGAGTGTAATCCATCATTTGAATAGAGCCCATAGAATGCAAAAGGAGATGTATGTCATGAAAGCAGCAGTCTGGTATGGTGAAAAGGATGTGCGGGTCGAGGAACGCGAGGTGCGTAGTGTACAAGCGGGTCAGGTGAAGATCAAGGTTGAATACGCGGGTATTTGCGGTAGTGATCTGCATGCGTATCATCATGGCGTAGGAATTCAGGAAGGGCAGGAGCATCCGTTATCCCATCAAAAGGCGCCGCTGACACTTGGTCACGAGTTTGCCGGAACGATTGTAGAGCTAGGTGAAAATGTAAGCGGAATCAATGTAGGTCAGCGCGTTGTGGTAGAGCCGTTGTATCATTGCGGGGTATGTGAATATTGTCTGCATGGACAGTACAATCAATGTGTAGATTTTGGCTTTGTCGGTTTGAACAGTGATGGCGGCTTCGCTGATTATGTCGTAGTGGAAGCGTACATGGCACATCAGATCCCGGATGAGGTTTCTTTTGAGGAAGGCGCGCTGGTCGAGCCGACAGCGGTAGCGATGCACGCGGTACGGCACAGCAGTCTCAAAGTCGGGCAAAAAGTAGTCGTATACGGCGCTGGTCCAATCGGTCTGCTAACCGTGCTATGTGCCAAAGCCGCAGGCGCGTCGCAAATCTTCGCTGTAGACGTATTCGACGAGCGTCTGGATCTGGCGGCAAAGCTTGGCGCGATTCCGGTCAATAGTGCCAAAGTGAATGCTACCGAAGTAATTAGCCAGCAATCGGGTGGCATTGATATTGCCTTTGAAGCGGCGGGTGTACAGCCAACGATGGACAGCGCGGTATCGATTGTGAAAAAAGGTGGACAGGTAGTTGTCATCGCTGCCATTTCCAAGCCGCTGCAAGTGGACTTTTTCCAACTGCTAGTGAAGGAAGCGACGATCACGGCAACGCTGGCATACCGCCACATTTTCCCGGAGATTATTTCGCTAATCGCTGCTGGCGCGCTGGATGTGAAGCAGGTCATCACACGCAAAATCAAGCTCGATGATATTGTGGAGCAAGGGTTGGAGCTACTGCTCAGCGATAAGAGCCACGCGAAGATTCTGGTGAAAATCGGCGACTGATCAGCAACAGCTTGTACTGCGCAAGACAACAAAACGTATCATATGCCAACGAAATTGCAAATTTTCGCATGAACTGTGAGTAATAGGTATATATGATAAACGTACTAGCATTATGCGATAAGTGTTCTATTTACAAGTGATAATCTACAATTACATTAAACAGTTAATGTGAAAAGGCGCCTAATGTTAGGCGCCTTTTTGGTTAGATCATATAAGATATGAATGATTGGTATATGGGTTTTTATACTTTTCGTTTTTGCTTTGTTACGAGAAAAGTGTATAAGAATTACTCATGAGAGCTGTACATTTGCTGAGAAGGGTATCTATCTTATTTTGCGATTTGTACACTTTCTGTTTTTTCACTAAAGATTAGTGACAGGGCAATTAACATTAAAACCAGCGAAACACCGCGTTGCCATGAAAAATTGATTATTTCACTACCGAAGAGACCGATAGCATCAATAACAAATCCGGCTAACAATTGTCCAACAATTGCGGTTAGGTTCGCGGGAGTAACTCCAATCATGTTTACAGAAAATGTGGATAGGAATAAGTAACCGAACCCTAAGAAAACAGCTGACAATTGTAATTTTGGTGCATGAATGAGATCAAACAAATGTCCACTTCCAAAAAAAATAACGAGTACTGCTAATACTAGAGCACCGGAAGCGAAAGTAAAGAATACTGTTTCCAACAGTCCAATGGTGCGACTGATTTTACCATTAAGAGAAGACTGGGCGCTAAGTCCTGCACCACCTATTAATGTTACAATGACAATTAATAATCCAATTCCCATGAAAAATCCTCCTTGGTATTAAAATAAAGTAAAGACTAATGCAGCTAACATGAGGATTAAAGCTGCTACTCGTTTGGAGCCAATTCTTTTGCGCGTACTCCCAAGCCAACCAAAATGATCAATTAACATACTGGTAACCATTTGTCCTACAACAATCGCAATCATAGAAACGCCTACACCGACAATTGGAACACCAATAACTAAGGTCAATAAGTAAGTGACACCTAAAACACCACCAATTAGATTCCATTTAGGAAATGTAGTGATTTGCTTTAAGTTTCCACGTCCAAAAAAAATAAGGAGAATGAGCGAAATGATTGCTCCCATAAAGAAATTATAAAAATCCGTCTCCAACGTTCCAACCTGTTCCCCTAGTTTGCCATAGAGAGCTCCTTCAAGACTGAGTAGAGATCCAGTAAAAATAGCAATGATATAAAAGATTAATTTTTTCACGCCTGTCTTCCTTCCTTATTAAGCCGTCATATGCAAGATCATAATATTCATTCCTTCAATCAAAATCATCTGAACAGAACGTTAAACTATATATCGAGAATAATCGATTAATTAAAAAAAAAAAAATATTTTATTTTTATATTTATCTAATGAACCTATAACTTGATCTTTACAGCTAAGTCCTCCTTTAACCCAAATCTTAGATTTCAGATTCTATCAACTCAATGAATTGACGAATAAAATGTTCGTTTCTTCTATAATACGTCCACTGACCATAGCGTACAGATTCGAGTAAATTCGCCTTCTGCATGATGTTTAAGTAGTGTGATACCGTAGATTGAGAAACTTTAGCTTTTTCTTGAATATCGCCTACACATACTCCACCATCAAAATTCTCCTCCTTCGGAATATGTGCTCCTTGTTTAGGAAAATGCTTCTCTGGTTCCCTTAACCACTTTAAAATGTTGAGGCGAGTCTCATTCGATAAAGCTTTGAATACATCAATTGGTTCCATGCAAATCATTATATCTGTTTTTCTCGATATGTCAATAAACCAACAAAAAAGAGAGATTCGTCTCATTTATAGATATCACTCATATGAACAGTTGAAAGTTGAAATGCAAAGCTGGCATGCTATAGCAAAAGCCCGGATGCGTGTCTGTACACGATATCCGGGCTTTTTTGATATGGACAGTATTGGGATACAAAAGGTAATCCACACAGTGGAGACTGCATCATCCAGGCAAACTTACGGCTTATTTAAACCATGCCTTCTGCAAATTCGTATTAAAATTCGCATCATTGAGCGGCACATTGGCAGAGCCAAAGTCGGTCGTATTCAGCGCTGTCCGTGCTGCCGGAGTCAGCTGCTCCCAGTTGATCAACGGCTGTGTACCACCCACATCGGTTACGCTGAATAAGGAATGATTGAGGGGCCACACGCTGCGGTAGCCGATGAGCGCATGATTGCCGCTCATATTGCTGCTTGTCGGTGCTGCATTCAGCAGATCGCCATGCTGCGAATAAGAGATGGATTGTACTTTGGGGCTTGTCACTGCCGGATTATCAATCCAGATCACGGCAGTTTCCCAGTCGTGTCGATGACCAAGCCCTGGAGAAGACTCATCCTTTGGAAAATACCACGCATACATAATCGCCCAGACCCCGTTATACCAGCCGGAACGAGCATAAATTTGCCCGGTGCTTTTACTGCTCTGACCTTCGGAGGCACCTGTCGGCTGCAAGCCGCCGCTCGTATTGCCCTGTGCATCGACTGCTGGGAAGGGCACACTGCCGTTGTACACCTTTAGAAACGGTTGAAACGTTTTGGCAGCTTTTTGCGAGTCGTTGGTCGGTGTAACTTCGCTGAAGCCAACCACTTTGTCGTGGTCGATGACCGCCGCGTGCGCAGATGGCACTGGCATGATAGCGGTAAAAGCAGCAGCCGTCAGGGCAGTCGATAATAACAGTTTGCTCATTGCATGTTTCATATGTATCGCCTCCAGAGATCATTTTCCAATTTCCAGCAATATTATCCAGTTTGGAGGCGGAGCTGTCCATATGAATATACGGAGCAGAGGATAGCGTTAAACGGTTGTGAGCCGAATGCAGAATGAATATTAGCTAAGATTCGTGTTGCATCTTACGTATGGCTGCGGGCATTACGAAGCTTGACCTCAGCGTCTGTCGGTTGCAGGGGAGCATCCGCTGCTGTTTGCAGATGACCATGCTTTTTTTTCATATGCTTCGCCCAGTATGCAGTCAGGATCGGTACTACAATGGAAGTCACAATGACCGACGCGGCTACAAGGGCGGTTGCCGATTGAGCCGCTGGTAGAAATTCCGGCTTCATCGTCGCTACGATGACGGGATTGGCGACTGCGGCACCGGCGGTACTGGAAGCAGCAAGACCTGCCGTACCGTTACCGCCACCGATCCAGCGATCCGCCAGCATGAGCGGAATACCAGTAATGATGATAACGGCAATCCCCAGCACAATGCCGAGCATGCCTGTTTGTGCAATCACGCCCAGATCGATCGTACAACCAAGCGCAAAGCCAAAGAACGGAATCAGCGTCTGCGTTGCCTTGCCAAAATACGCGCGTAGATCATGATCCAGATTCCCCAGCAAAAAGCCGACCAGAAACGGCAATACCGCTCCAACGAATGTCTGTGGTTCGAATACCGCCATGCCTGTACTGCCAAGAATCAGCATCGTGACCAGCGGTCCAGATTCTAGCGACATGAGCACAAACGCTCCGGCTTCTTCCTTACTACCATACTGCTGCATAATAGACGCATACAGTCCGCCGTTGGTCATGTCCATCGCTGCAATAAGTGCCAGCACCGATAATCCGGCGAAAAATCCAGTCTGAACACCGCCTGTCGGCAAGAATTGCGCAGCAATCATCGCCACCACCCATGCGACCGCAATTTTGGTTAGCACGAGTGTACCGGATTTGCGCAGCACGGTACCTGTAGCACGTACATCAATCGAAGCACCCATACAGAAAAACCAGACTGCCAGAATCGGCACCGTACCGGTCATTAACCCTTTGGTAAACGAGCCAAAGTATTCGCCAGCTCCCGGTGTGAACGTGTGCACTAATGCTCCGATGAACAGTGGCACCAGCATCATACCACCGGGGATTTTATCGATAAAATATTTGATTCTCATCGTTAATTTGTCCTTTCGTGTACCTTGCCTTCACAGATCTGTCTGCATCTGGTGACACGAAGCAGCGCATATTCACGGCTGCCCTGCTTCATTGCGGCTTAAACCAAGCTCGGGAATTAATCTGGCATACCGTTCGTGACTTTGCCTGAGCTGCTGCTCCCATTCGTCACTGCTACGTACGCGCAGTCCGAGACCGGCATCTGCCATCTGTTCGCGAAATGCTGGTTCACCAGTACCGCGGGTGAAGGCATCGGCAAGAATGTGTACAATCTCGTCAGGTGTATCTTGCGGCACCGCAAGTCCACGCCAAGTGCCGTTAAAATCCGTCGTATATCCGGTTGCTTCTTGCAACGTCGGAATTTGCGGGAAGACTTGCGACCGCTCATTGCCATTAATAAATAATATGCGTAGCTTGCCAATATCCACATCCTGTTTCACTTCGGCGGGGCTGACTGGCACCGCATCGACAAAGCCGCTATCTAGCGCGGATACAGCAGGTCCAGCACCTTCATATGGAATATGGGTAAAGGTCACATGCGCGGATCGTTCCAGCATGGCGGCAGCGAGGTGCCAAATACTGCCGGTGCCTGCATTGCCCATGCGCAGTTCGCCGGGATGAGTGCGTGCATACGTGAGAAATTGCTCCGCAGTCTTCCACGGTGCATCTGCCCGTACCGTAATGGCGGACGGATCGGCATTCGTTTGTATAATCGGTTTGAACTGACGATAATCCATCGGCAGCAAGCCCATATGAGGCAATGTAGTTAGCTCGGCAACCAGATAGGTGACGGTATATCCGTCTGGCTTGGCGCCCGCGCCTTCCATCAGACCGATTGCCCCGCCGCCACCAGTGCGGTTCACCACATGAATGGGCTGGCTCAGATACGGCTGTGTTGCTTCTACTAGCGCTCGCGCAGTAATATCTGTACCACCACCGACCGCATACGGGACGACAAGTGTAATGGGCTTTTGCGGATAATGTCCGTCCGCCTGCCCGGAAAATGGAAATACCGGCGACCATCTACCTGCAAAAAAGGTAATCAATCCGATCACCAGTCCCGCCGTTATGATGATGCCTGCCGTTCGGCGGAGTCGTCTATTCATTTGGAATGATAATTTGAACAATGGGACACACCCTCATTTCGATTGCCACTAGAAAGCTACTCTCGCTATTCTGTTCCAACGATGTCAAGAGTGAAGCGTATGCTTCTATTCGTATACTCACATCGTTGATCGTATGTGGATATCGTATATCCTATGCGAATACGATCAACGATGGGAGCATATCGGATCTAGTGGCAATGGGATTATTCACCTCCCGCAGATTGCTGTTGTCCGTTTGCCATATCAGCCAAGTGCACATTCTGTTCACCTTACGATGTCAAAGTGTGCCGGGATCATAGGCTCAACGGGTACAGTCTCAGTGTAGTCTGCGGTCAGATGTACATCTATACTGCATTTCGCCATCATGTACGCCAAAACGCCGACGTGGCGCGGGTTTGGAAGATGTGCATACTGTCTGGTCAATCTGCATATGCATGATATGGCTTGCTTGAAGATTGATTGTGTAGCTTGTTCAGCGATACTGCCCACTCTATACTGGGTGGGGCTGCTTAGTGCTGTTCCCGATATTTGCCCGGTGTGGTGAATTTGTATTTGCGAAAGGTACGGATAAAGCTGTTCTCGTTCTGGTAGCCGACCTTGTGAGCGATATCGGCGATTTTCAGATTGGTATGACGCAATAGCTCGCACGCATGATCGATTCGCAAGCGGGTCAAATAATCGTAGATCGTACTGCCGGTTTGCTCTTTGAACAGCTGGCTAACCGAAGACACGCTTAGTTGCACTTGCTCTGCGATATCAGGCAATCCGATGTTGTCATCCAGATGCTGCTGCATATAGTCGCGAATCGTTTGGATGATCATCTGCTCACGCGAAGTACGGCGTGTAGTGGAATGTTGTTCCAGCTCATGCAATAGCTGCTCCAATTGCTGAATAATCTCATCCAGCTCCAATGTAGATAGCAGATGCACCGGATCATATGTCCATTCGTCTGGTACATGCAGCTGCAATCGAACAGCAGCAGTCACCAATCGCTCCAATAGATCGTACAATCGCGGATATACACGTTCTGGTGCTGGATGAGTTTGAACAATCTCGTTCCACCCATTTCGTATTATAGGCAGTAGCGAATGGATATCATCTTGTTCTGACAGCGTTATGAGTGTATCTCTCCATTCCTGCTCGGCTGGCAGAGATGAAGCAGTATTAGCAGTATAGGTATGGACTTGTCCATACCCTGCGTACAATCGCCGTGCAAGCGCCTGTGAAGCCGTTTCACAGCTAATTGATACCTCTTGTACAGACTGCATCTGTGTACCGATTCCGGCGGAAAGCGATATACGTAGGTGCTGCCTTGCTGCTGCAATAATGTCATATAGATCAGGCTGTAACTGTTGTTCATATGCCTGCTCATGATCACTGTCATATTCACGATCATAGTCATGGGCAGCCGGCTGCTCTGCTGATGCAGTATGCGCGGCATCGGATTCTTGTACAGAAGTCGCATCCGGTTGAATGAGTACAATACATTGATCTCGCTCACTGCCTACAATGACGAGCCGCCAGTGTGGGCGTAGAATCTCACTGATCAGATTGTGCAGCGCATAGTGCAGCAGCGTGCGGTCGTCCTCGGAATATTGCCTTGCCCACTGGGCATACCGATCAATCGATAGCATAACGATATAGAGTGGAGCAGGTTGCCAGTTGGCGAAGTATTGCTCCCATTTGGCACGGATATCGCGACTGCCGATATGTTTATGTAAAATATCCTGCACATATTTGCTTTGCAATTCCGGCAAGCTGCGTTCTGCCAGCACATCCTTGCTATGCGCATCGCCAACAAGACGTCCGATCATATGCTCCAACTCATGCAGACTGGTGCGGCGCGGATGCTCCTGCTCTGGTTGTAGCAACGTGCTGATCCGGCGCAGCGGGCGAAAGGCGGCATAGCTGTAGTAATACATGACGCCGCAGCCGATCACGATGGAGATGGCGGAGAGCAGTAGCATCATATTGCGAGCGAGCCGAACATGTTTGAGTAGTTCCTCCATTGGTACGAGCGAGACAAGTCGCCATCCGGTCACATCGGAAAAGCTCTGATTTGCCATATAATCCTGTCCATTTAGCTGCACATAGGCATACGGCTGTACACCTAACGTTTGTAATACCTGATCCATTCCGTGATCATCGACTGTCTGCTCCTGCTTCGGATAGATTAAGCGTCCGTCCAGATCGTACACCATCTGCGCACTGGACAGATGCACGTAAAAGTTGGAAAAGAAGCGGTCGTAATCAAGATTGACCAGCACTGCGCCACGCACTTGCCCGTGTACGACGACTGGGCGTGCCAGTGATAACAGCATCGTATTGCCCTGGGCTGCATCTCGTCCCTGCCAGCGTCGTTGGATTAACAGTGGGCGTCGCTGCACTTGCCGAATAGAATCCATCCATGTATTGTCAGGCGCTTGTTGCCAGCTTTGCCGCTTGTGGTCACTGGACAATACCGTTTCGTCCGCAAAGCGAATCAATTGAATCGATGAGATGCCTTCGGTCGATGATAACGTTTGCAAATAACTTCGCAGATTGGAGGACGCCGTGCCATTTTCATTGGTATCATTCATATTGCGCAGCACATCTGGCTGAAATGACGCATCCACCGCCAGATTGTCGAACTGGCGAAAGGCACGGTTGGTCACATCCAGATTGATTTGCAGCAGTTCGATATTCGGAATATTCAGCTCACTGTCTAGCTCCTGCCGATAACGGGAATACGAGAACAGACCAATGGATGAGATCAGCAGTGATAGGCATAGCGTCAGCAGCAGAATGAGCCGAGTTTGCTTGTTACGTAATAGAAAGTGCAGTCGAAGTCGAAGCATTGAAGTCATGAAGCAGAATCATCCTTCCGCATACAGGGTAAAGGGATGCAGTGGCATCCTGTGCGTTATCTTAATTTTTATCCATATTATCCATCTTTTACTATTATAAATAAAAGTATCATACCGGTCGAACCTGACATTGCGCTATGTCTTTTGATGCTATGATGATGGATAAATATTGTATGTTTATGAATATTGTGCGACGTGGCAAAGGATCAAATCTGGTATGATGAGAAATGACGTTCCTGTCGCTGAAAATATATAGTATCGATAGTAATCTACTGAATCATTGTATACACAAGTCCACTCTGAGTGTATCCGATAGACATATACAACACAGAAAGGAAGGTGCCGCCCATGACAACTCTGATCGAGATTCCAGTGCGACCGCTGGTAGAGTATGTGTACCGGACGGGCAGTATCGAATCCGGCTTCCGGGTGGCGCAGTCGATGCAAGAAGGCACGCGCATTCACAAGCAGATTCAAGAGGGCTACGACGAGCACGGGGAAAAGGAAGTACATCTCAAAATCGAGATTCCGTTCCGCGATCTGCTGTTCCGCATCGAAGGCAGATGCGACGGCATGTGGACGGATGAAGCTGGGCTGTTAACGGTAGACGAGATCAAGTCCACCTCGATCTCTGCCGAAGATATTGGCGACGGACGCGAGGTACACTGGGCGCAGGCGCAGATGTACGGGCATATTTTGGCAGAGCAGCGTGAGCTGGAGCAGGTGCGCGTACAGCTGACGTATGTGCACAAGAGCAGCGGACGGGAGACGAAGCTGGAGCGTATTCGTACGCGGCAGGAGCTGAAGGATTTTGCGATGGATACGATTGCACGGTATGCACCATATGCAGAGATGCTGGCTGAACACCGTCGCCGCCGCAATGAGAGCATCGAAGGGCTGCCATTTCCATTCTCCGGCTATCGTTCCGGGCAGCGGCAATTTGCGGGAGCGGTGTACAAAACGGTCGGGGAGAAGGTCAATCTATTCGCCGAAGCGCCAACCGGTACAGGCAAGACGATCTCGACCTTATTTCCAGTCATTAAAAGTATCGGGAACGAGCGCGCCGAGCGGCTGATGTACGTGACCGCCAAAACGGTCACCCGTGCCAATGCCGAGGATGCGCTGGGGCGGATGCAGCAAAACGGATTGCATCTGCACGGTGTGACGATTACCGCCAAAGACAAGGTCTGCTTTTGCACGGCGGACGGCATGAATGGTCGCGACAATTGTGCCTACACGGATGGTTACTACGACCGGATCAATGAAGCGATTCTCGATATGCTCACCAACGAGACGCTGATGAATCGCGACATCATCGAGCAATACGCGCAAAAGCATATGATTTGCCCATTTGAGCTGTCACTGGACGCTTCGTATGCGTCGGATGCGGTCATTTGCGATTACAACTACGTCTTCGACCCGCGTGTCTCACTCAAACGATTGACCGACGATCAGCGCAAAAACACCGTCCTGCTCGTCGATGAGGCGCATAATCTCGTCGACCGCGGACGGAATATGTTTTCCGCTCAGTTGACCAAGTCGTCTTTTCTGAATCTAAAACGGGACTTCCAGACGTCATCCGATCCACTATCCAAAATCGCTGGTGCGATCAACGCCTACTTCCTGCGCTTGCGCAAGCAGATGGGCGAGAAGGATATGATCAGTCGCAGCGAAGCACCGGAGGATCTGTTCAAGCTGCTGGAGGAGTTTGTGATTCGCGCCGAAGTCACGCTGCTAGAGCAGGGCGCGGACGGTGAGATTGAATTGCTGCTGGAAACGTATTTTGCGACCCAGACATTTCTACGCATCGGGCGGCTGTACGATCTGTCCAGCCATATTACGTATGTGGAGGTGGACGGCAGCGAGGTGCTGCTGCGCATGTTCTGCATTGATCCGTCACTGCAATTGCGCCAGACGGCCAAAGGCTATCGCTCGGTCATTCATTTCTCGGCAACACTGTCGCCGATTCGTTATTACCGCGATATGCTGGGTGCGGAGGAGGACGATTACAATATCTCGATTCCGTCACCATTTTCACGAGAACAACTGGAAGTGCGGATTGTGCCGCTGTCGACCCGCTATCGGGATCGGGAGAAAACGCGAGATGAGCTGGCACGGCTGCTAGCGGAGCTAGTCAACGGACGTAGTGGCAATTATCTCGCCTTCTTCCCGTCGTATCAGTATATGCGTGATGTGCTGGAAGCCTTTGAGGCGCTGGAGCCGGATAGCGATATTCTGGTGCAGCAGTCGAATATGGCGGAGGAGGAGCGAGACAAGTTTCTGGAAGCGTTCCGCCCAGATCACACGCGCACGTTGACTGGCTTTGCAGTAATGGGCGGTATTTTTAGTGAAGGTGTCGATCTGGCAGGTGACCGGCTGACCGGTGTTATTATCGTCGGTGTTGGATTGCCGCAGCTTGGACCGGAGCGTGAGCTGATTCGTGAGCATTTTGCACGGGAAGGGCATAGCGGGTACAACTATGCGTATGTATATCCGGGCATGAATAAAGTACTGCAAGCAGGCGGTCGTTTGATCCGTACCGAGCAGGATCACGGGCTGCTGATGCTAGTGGACGACCGATTTTTGCAAAATCCATATGCGCAGCTGTTGCCGCCAGAGTGGAAGCCGGAGCGCTGAATAATCGTCACAAAAAATCCCCCGATACGCTTCATAGTATCGGGGGATTTTGCTGTACTTCTGATGCAATGGGTATTACTTAATGAATGCTTGTACAACTAGACGTTTTGTGTGGAAAATGAATATCCGTAATATCCGCAATGTTACGAATGGATTTACTCCGAAGCCTTATTAATTGCGTCGTATGCCCAGTGTTGCGGCGTTACGTCTTTCCACGAAGATGCAGTACCAGAGGTGGAAGTGCTGCTGCTTTGAATACGATTCAGCACAGTAACCACTTCAGCGCGAGTAACCGGTTGGTTCGGATAGAATTTGCCGTCCGGGAAGCCTTTCATCAGACCGGCGGAGACGACTTTGTTAATATCGGATGCTGCCCAGTTGCTCTGTACATCGGCAGGCGTTGCAGTGGAAGTATCACTGCTGTCCAGACCTTTCCAGCGCGAGATCAGGGAAGCGAGTTCAGCGCGAGTCAATGCTTGTCCCGGTTGGAAGCTACCGTCTGGATAGCCCTTCATCCAGCCATTGGTTTCTACCAATTGAATCCCATTCGATGCCCAGTAGGAAGCAGGAACATCTTTGAAATTGGCGGTAGTACTATCGCTGTTATCGCCGATCAGACGTTGCAGCATCACAGCCAGTTCCGCACGGGTCACTTGTTGGTCTGGACGGAAGGTACCATCCTCATATCCTTGTACATAGCCTTTGCGAACAACGGCTGCTTTGCTAGCAGTACTGTTATCTGCGGCTGTAGAAGTTTTGGCAGAGGTGTTGGTTGCTTTGGTCGTATCGGTCGTTGCCGGAGTGGTTACACTGCCGGATGTGCCGGAGCCGGAAGCAACGATGTCATCCAAGCGGGATGCACCTGCGCCATCACTACCGCTACCGCCGTCAAAGATGACCGGAATGCTAGTCGTTGGATCGACCGGCAATTGTGGCAGGAACGGGAAGGTGATCGTAATCGGTGCTTCGGCAGGTACATACGTGTCACTTACCGGTGTACCCGGGAATGGTGTGCTGCCCGGTGTCGATTCGCCAACCGGTGGTGCTGGAACGGTTGCCGGATCGTCCGTTGCAGGTGTGTCCTGTTGCGGTGGAGCTTGCAGAGACGCTGGAATAATGTCAACGTTGTACGTTTTGGATCGTCCGTTAGGAGCAGTGACTTTCATTGCCAGTGTCGTCAGATCGTCTGTCAGCGGAGCGGTATATTGCAGTTCACCAGTGCCATATACTTCATCCGTAACAGCAACGCCATTCACAGACAGTGTTGCATCATGATCATATACGCTGGCAAATACGGTTATATTGGAAGCATCCGCGTTCATGCTAGCAGTATATGATGTTACATCTGGTTGGAACGAAGGTTGCAGGGTGCCGTTTTGCAGCGACAAGGCTGTCAGCTCGGCGCTCTGTTCCGGTGCAGTCGCATGAATGACAAAGTTCTTTTCAAATGTGCCGCCTTCCGGTCCGGTCACTCTCACGCGGATAGGATAACTGTTCACGCCACGTACTAGAGTGTTAGATACTTCCAGTCGGTTATTGTTGATGTCAAAATAGCTGTTGCCTTCGCTGCCTTCACCAGATACGAGGCTGAAAATAAAGGCGTCGTCCGGATTGCTGCTCGTTGCGCTCAATTGACCAACGAATGTACCAGCAGTAGAATCCCAAGTCAGTGTATCGTTAGACAGTGCGATATCGGTTGGCAGGTCTTCTGGTGCGGTTTGGTAATCGGCATGAATCGCAGACAGAGCAGCATTCATATTCGGATCAACGCTGCTGTAGAAGACCAGCTCTGTTGATTTGCCCGGCTCCAGATCGCCAGCGTTAAAGGTAAGCGTCAGCCAGTCATCCGCCAGCTGTACATCGGTATGCTGTCCGCCATCTGCGCGGAACGCAGGCTCGCTGTAAGCATCGCGGCTGAAGCCGACAGATGCTTGTGCACGCTTGTCGCTTGCTACATACATAAATACGTTATCGCTCACATTGCCCATCGCAACGGCGATCGCATCGGAATCTTGTGGTGGATTGGAAGGAACCCAGTTGATGGTGCTGTTATCGCTGTTCAGGTCAGCATCCATATCGGGATCAAGGAAGCGCATATAGTGAACATCGTAAACGGAGTCGGTTACGCTGGTGTTGGTAAGAGTAATGGTGGTTTTATAGAAGGAATCTCCTGGTTTGAATGAAATGGTTTGATCTACTCCAAGCGCGTTATCTAGCGTTTTGCCGACGGTGCGAGCGGCAAGTTGGTCATCCGAGGATATATCTTGCGTTGTACCGGGGATTTCGATATTGCCGTTCAGTTCTTCATTGATAAAACTTTTGGCAGATGTACTAGAAGGTTGTGGTTTATATCCGACGATAAAGCCTTCCGATGGACTGCCTGGCAGTACATAATCTCCACTGCTCATGTCCTTGCCAGTATCGTAGCCGTCGCTGTCGGTATTCAATCCGATGGTTTGACGAAGCTGTCCGGGGTGAAAGCCGCCCGGGCTATTGCTGGATGTTCCCAGCGTACCGCTGCCCGAAATGCCCAATTCCATATATTGACCGCCCAAAAAGGTATCTTGACCGACTTGTCCATGATGGGCGATGCCCTCGGCATGAATCGGTAGAGACGGCAGTAATAACAGAATAACCAGCCAGCCGCATGCGCCACGTTTGAACGTTCTATGTTGATGCGAACGCAGCTTGCTCTTTTTCATTTTCATATACCTCCTTATATCATTCGCGAGGTTTGCTTAACGACGCAAATCCCATATTCTCTTTATCGTACAGTTATTAAGCTTTTTTAACATTTAACTGTCAAAAAATTTAGCAAGTTTGCAAAAAAGTCATATCTTAACACTTATTTAACAATTAATGGTGGTATTAAGATATGGAAGTCCCCGCTCTGGGATGACATAATGCTGCCACAAGCGCAATCCAAATCAAGCAAACAAAAACGGTAGATCGTATTGTGCAAATATATTGGTACGAATATACGTTATTTTGCAAGAATAAGCTTAAAAAGTGTGCAACTAATGGTATTATAATAGAGATAATGATTGACAAGGATTTACTGAAAGTTCTAAAATTAGATAACCTAATAAATAGTAATGCTAAATAATTGCCGTGTAGTACAAAATACGTGATGAAATTTCGGGGTGAAGAATGTGGAAGATATAAAATTTGAAGGAATCTCGCCAATGGGCGAAGAATTGCTTCGTGCGTTTCGAATGTTTCGAAAGGCAGATTGGAAGCAAAAAGGCGTGGATGGTTACAAACCGAGTGAAATTATGGCGCTGATCTGTATCGGCAACCAAGAGGATTGCAAAAGCTGCGGGATTCAGGTATCTGAACTGAGTCGTATGCTGCGAGTAACCTCACCGACCGTCACCCAATTAATCAAGGGTATGGAAAATGACGGGCTGGTAGAACGCAATATGGACCCAAGTGACCGTCGTGCTGTTCGTGTAACGTTGACGGACAGAGGCGAAACCATCATGGAACAATCATTGTCGGGATTTAAACGTTCTTTTGAGGGGTTGGTTGAATATCTGGGCGAGGAAGACAGTCACAAGCTGGCACAACTGCTTGGACGTGCTTATCAATATTTTGAAGAACGAGTATTTGAACCGCTGGAGCCTACCCAAAAAGGGGATGGTCGAGGATGACCAGAATGCTCCGTCTATTGCGGCCTTATTATGGGGCCGCAATTTTTATTCTGTTTTTAACGTTTGTTCAAACAATGTCTGAACTGTATTTGCCGACCTTGATGGCGGACATTGTGGATACGGGCATTGTGAGCGGGAACATCCCGTATATATGGAATATCGGCTTTTACATGCTAATTGTTGCGGCAATCGGAATGATTTGTTCGATTTTTGCAAGTTTTTTTTCGGCGCGCGTGGCGCTCGGCTTCGGACGTGATCTGCGCAGCCGTGTATTTGCGCATGTGGAGCATTTTTCGTTACAGGAATTCGATACAATTGGTACCGCTTCCCTAATCACGCGTACGACGAACGATATTACTCAATTGCAGCAAGTATTGACGATGATGCTACGTATGATGCTGATGGCGCCGCTGATGATGCTGGGCGGTATCATTATGGCGGTTTCCAAGCAGGGACAATTATCCTTGATCTTCATCGTGGCGATTCCGCTACTTGGATTGGCAATCTGGCTGATCGGGCGGCGAGGCTTTCCGCTGTTCAAAGTGATGCAGCAAAAGCTCGACCGACTCAATATGGTCATTCGCGAGAATCTGACTGGTATTCGCGTCATCCGTGCCTTTAACCGGGATCGGTATGAAAATACACGCTTTGACGGAGCGAGTCGCGATCTGGCGGATACAGCGATTCGGGTGAACAAGCTGATGGCACTGATGATGCCGATGATGATGCTGATTCTTGATCTGGTGATTATCGCGATTGTCTGGTTTGGCAGTATGGAGATTGATTATGGACGGATGCAGGTCGGTGATCTGATGGCGTTTGTACAGTATGCAACGCAGATTCTATTTTCATTTCTGATGCTGTCGGCGATCTTCATTATGGTGCCGCGTGCTTCGGCTTCGATTACGCGCATCAATGAAGTGCTGGATATGCAGCCGGACATCGTTGATCCAGAGCAGCCGACGGTGGCTGAAGCAGACACAGGTGCGGCAGTGCTGGAATTCCGCGATGTGGAATTTTATTATCCGGGTGCGGAGCAGCCTGCACTACGCCGGATTTCGTTTACAGCCAAACGCGGCGAAGTAATAGCGATTATTGGCGGTACTGGCTCGGGTAAATCGACGCTGGTGAATCTGATTCCGCGCTTTTACGATGTGAGTGACGGTTCTATTTTGATCAACGGGGTAGATATTCGGAACATGCAGCAAACGGAGCTGCGCCAGCATATTGGCTATGTCCCGCAAAAGGCGCTACTGTTCACCGGTACGATTGCGGATAATATCCGCTACGGTCACAGTGAGGCAACGGTAGAAGAGATTCGACATGCGGCTGTCATTGCGCAGGCGGATGATTTTATCTCGGCAATGCCGGACGGCTATCAGGCGATGATCGCGCAGGGCGGTACAAACGTGTCTGGCGGGCAAAAGCAGCGCTTGTCGATAGCGCGTGCATTGGTGCGTCGTCCCGAGCTGTACATTTTCGATGATAGCTTCTCGGCACTGGATTTTAAAACAGATGCAAGGCTGCGCGCCGCCTTGAAGGCGGAAACGACTCATTCCACAGTGCTAATGGTCGCGCAGCGTGTGAGTACGGTTCGTGATGCAGATCGCATCATTGTGCTGGACGATGGCGGTATTGTCGGCATGGGCAATCATCATGAATTGATGGAACATAGTGACGTTTACCGTGAAATTGTATCGTCCCAGTTGTCGGAGGAGGAGAGCGCATGAATCAACAGCAACCACCGAAACGCCCACCTTCTGGCAGACCACCGGGCGGACCGATGGGAGGACCTCCTGGCGGTCCGCCGGGGATGATGATGCCGGGCGATAAACCGAAAAACTTCGGTCGTACACTCCGCCGCCTGCTGAGTTATTTGAAGCCGCATCGTCTGCAACTGACCGGGGTGCTGGTGGCGGCGATTTTGAGTACCGTATTCAGTATTATTTCGCCGCGCATTCTCGGGATGGCGACGGATGAATTGTTTCACAGTGTGAGCGGCGGACGGGAGATCGACTTTGGTCTGATCTCGCGTTTGCTATTGATGCTCGCCGGATTGTATATATGTAGCGCCCTCTTTTCGTATATTCAGCAGTTCTGGATGGCCGGTATTACGCAAAATACGGTGTATGAGATGCGCCGCGAGATCAAACAAAAGCTGACCCGCTTGCCGCTCAGTTATTATGATCGGCACAGTCATGGCGAGGTACTAAGCCGCGTTACGAACGATGTGGATAATATTAGCACCACGCTTCAGCAAAGCTTGACGCAGACAATCACCTCAGCGGTGACGCTGGTCGGTGTTATCATTATGATGCTATCGCTCAGCCCGCTGATTACGCTGATCACTGTGCTGACGATTCCGCTCAGTCTGGTCGCGACCATCTTCGTCGCCAAGCGTTCGCAAAAGCATTTTGCCGGACAACAGGCGGCGCTTGGTGAGCTGAACGGACATGTGGAGGAAATGTATACTGGTCATCCTATCGTCAAAGCATTCGGTCAGGAGCAGCAGTCGCTAGCGCAATTCGATACGCTGAATGACCGTCTGTATCAATCCGGGTGGCGTGCACAGTTTATCTCCGGTATCATTATGCCGCTGATGAACTTTGTTAGTAATATCGGTTATGTGCTGATCTGTGTCGTTGGTGGCATTATGGTGACACGCGGTGCGATTGGCATCGGTGGCATTCAGGCATTTATCCAGTATGCACGCCAATTCTCACAGCCGATTACGCAGCTGGCGAATATTTCGAATATTATCCAGTCGGCGATTGCGTCGGCAGAGCGCGTATTTGAAGTGCTGGATGAGCAGGAGGAGGTACAGCCTGCTCTGGCTATTGCCAGAGAACAACAGCGTCAAGGTTCTTCGATATCGATGGGTGTTCCTACTTCGGACACATCGATGGATAGCGATCCGCGCTGGGTACGCGGAGATGTGACCTTTGAACATGTACAATTTGGCTATAAGCCGGAACAGTTGCTTATCAAGGATATGAATATTCATGTAAATGCCGGGCAGACGGTAGCGATTGTGGGACCGACTGGTGCGGGCAAGACGACGCTGATCAATCTGCTGATGCGCTTTTACGAGTTGAACGGCGGTCGCATTCTGATCGACGAACGGAATATTACGGACATACCACGCGGAGAGCTGCGCAGTCTGTTCGGTATGGTGTTGCAGGATACGTGGTTGTTTGGCGGTACGATTCGCGACAATATCGCCTACGGTCGGGAAGGTGCGAGTGTGGAGCAGATTGTACAGGCAGCCGAGGCGGCGCGGGCGGATCATTTTATCCGTACCTTGCCGGATGGATATGACACGGTGCTGAACGAAGAAGCGTCCAACATTTCACAGGGGCAAAAGCAATTGCTCACGATTGCACGCGCCATTCTCGCTGACCCGTCGATTCTGATTCTGGATGAAGCAACTAGCAGTGTCGATACACGCACCGAGGTGCTAATTCAGCAGGCGATGAATGAGCTAATGCAGGATCGCACGAGCTTCGTCATTGCCCATCGTCTGTCCACGATTCGCGGCGCCGATCACATTCTGGTCATGAACCACGGCGAAGTGATCGAGCAGGGTACGCATGACCAGTTGTTGGAACGGAATGGATTTTATGCGGATCTGTACAACAGTCAGTTTGCTGGTCAGGCGGTTGGTTAACGTGTGAATGCTTCATTGGGAAGGATGATGGAGCATCGTGAGGTACAGTGAACAGGATGAAGAATAGGGAATAGAGTACTTGGAAAAAGGCTAGATTTGTCCCGCTGACTGACAGCTTATGTGCTGCTTGGTCAGCGGGATTTTTGGTAGAGGCTGCTGTACAATAAGGTGGATGATGTAGATGACATAAGTGATGGATAGGATGGAAAGAGGGTAGAGAATATGGATTAATATGATCAACGAGACGATATCCTTACATATGAGCAGCGGAATATCTATGTATATTCGCTGGTATATTCTCCGCTTCCACTGGATTATTTAGCCCACTGAGTTAGGATGTAGAATCATCCGGCACATCGTAATCGGCAAAACTCTTGCCCGAATCGACCCAGCCGATATTGATCGCTTCCCACAGGTAAATGGACGCGGCGGTTGGATGTGCTGTCCAGTTGATCTCGTGCTGCTGGGTGTAGCCGCCATCTTCGCGTTCCTCCATGCCATGCAGCCAGCGGGCGGCGCGTTGCAATCCGGCATCGCCATGGGAGAGAATCCCCGTACGACCAAGGCTGAAAATGAGAAACATTTCCGCTGTCCAGCGTCCAATGCCTTTGACCGCGATCAGCGCCTTCATCACTTCCTGATCAGATAGCTCATCTAATTGTTCTAGCGGTAGCATGCCCTCCTGTACATGATGGCACAAATCGCGGATATAGCGGATTTTGAACATAGATACGCCGACTTCGCGCAGCTGCTCGTCGCTCAATTCGCTGATTCTATCAGCATTCATACGATCGCCGCATAGCTCTACAACACGCCCCCAGATGGTGGCGGCAGCTTTGACAGACAATTGCTGTGAAATGATGGACGAGACGAGCGACATAAAGGGGTCCGCACGTAGTGGAATATCCAGCGGTCCGATGAGTTGGATTAATCGCCCTAGTACAGGATCGGCTTGCATTAGTTGGCGTATCTGCTCATGATTGAGAGAGAGCTGTAATGTAGTTGGCTTACGATTGATGTGCGTATGATCTTCAGACATGGTGATGCCTCCTATGTATATGCTGTTTTGATTATTGTGAAAAGCTGATTGTACGGGGATCGGGATAATATGCTATACGACTATGTGTTGCTCTACTATAAGTGTATCTAGAGAGAGTAATCATATGCAACAATCTGAACAGACGTTATTTAGATAATTCTGAGCTGTTCGATAGCAGGGAATTCTGCGACATGAGTGAAGTCAAATAGCTTCTGGAAGATTAGATGCTTAGTTTGCTGGCTTACACAGAGTGGAATAAGAACTTGATTCGGTAGCAGTAAAGCATTACCGTTGCCTAAACGAATGGCTTAAAATTTGGTCATCGCGCTATCCAGTTAGGCGAGAATTTCGTATGGATGTACCAAGCATGACAGACAGATGAGATCACAGCGATCGCTACGTTCAAAGCTCTACATATTGCTCGCATAACTTTTACAAAAAAAGTGAGAGCCTATGAGGAACAGCAGTAACTTGTTTAAGAATATCGAGATCCATGTTGTTCATTTGTGTTGAACCAGTACCTAGATTGGATGGGGGTTGCTATGCAAAAGCATTCGCTCGTATTATATGGAAAAAAAGATTTGAAATGGTGCCAAAGTGAAATCAAAGATCTTGGAAACGATGAAGTATTGATTAGAACGATTGCCGGGGCAATTAGTATAGGTGCTGAACTTCCTCAATACTTAGAAAGTGATGTGTCGGATCAAGCACCGATGTATCCGAAAGGAACTGGTTATGAAAATTTTGGAGAGATTGTATCGGTCGGTCAGCATGTAGAATCACTACAAGTGGGAGACCGCGTATTAGCTTCATATGGACATCAAGATTATGGTGTAATTCAAGCAGACCGAGTGATACCTGTTCCAGCAGATTTTTCACCTGAAGATGCTCTGCTAGCTATCTTATCCTGTGACGCTGCAAAAGGTGTACTAAAACTCAACCCCGATCCACATAACAAAATATTGGTCACGGGCATGGGAACGATGGGTTTATTAACGGTACATTTTTTAAGCCAATATATGGGGATTGAACAAATTGACGTATTAGAATCAAATAATTTAAGGGGAGAACTTGCATTAGAATTAGGTGCTAAAAAGCTTTTCCGTACTAGAAATGAATGTTCCATTAATCACTATGAATTTGGCGTAGAATGTTCTGCCGCAAACGAGGCATTTGAAATTCTTCAATGTGCCGTTGTGAAGGAAGGTACGATTTGCGTTCTTTCTGATGGAAATAAGGAACCATTTAAGTTGCGACCTGAATTTCATGAAAAAGAATTGAAGGTTGTCGCTTCAAGCGACGGCTGGGATTATCAAAAACATGCGAAGTGGTATTTCGATAATCTCCGAAAATATACAGTTCCGTTAAGCGAAATATTCGAGCTAACTGTAAAAAGTCAGGACTTGATTCAATGTTTTGCTGATTTGGCAGAAGGAACTATTCATCCTTTAAAAGTTCTGGTTCTATACGATACGAAAGCATAAGGCAGTTTTAATAAGTAGACTACAGGAGTTGCAAGTTCAAAATTGCATTCCAATTAATGTAGTCTACATCATATCAATCTGTTATTTTCAATAAGTCCCCTTTTACATATGAAAAAAGAAGCTTTTTCTCTATACCGAGAAAAAGCTTCTTTTATTGAATCAGACACCGTATCGATTGGGTTATGGTTAATAGAACGTTTCTACTCCACAGTTCATCATACGGCGGCTAACGCGGAATCAGTGAATACTTTTCTTCTCAAAATTGCCGCCGATCACTTCGCTCACATGCTCAACAGCAAGGAATGCAGTTGGGTCGATGTCGTGTACGATGTTGCGCAATTTGGCAAGTTCCAGACGGCTGACGACGCAGTAGATCATTTGCGTATCTTCGCCAGAGTATCCGCCTTTGGCATACATGAATGTAGTGCTACGACCGAGACGATCCATGATCGCTTGGGAAATCTCATTGTATTCTTGCGAGATGATCGTAACGGATTTGGATTCTTCCAAACCTTCCACCACGATATCCATCACTTTGGCGGCAATATAGTAGGTGAAGATGGAGAACATTGCGGAATCCCAGCCGAATACAAAGCCTGCCGCGGTAAAGATAAAGATATTGATAATCATGACGATCTGACCGACCGGCATGTGGAACTTCTTAGACAACAGAATCGCTACAATCTCGGTTCCGTCCAATGAACCGCCGAAGCGGATAACAAGGCCAATCCCGAAGCCGAGAATGACGCCGCCGAACATACTGGCGAGCATTTTATCATCGGTCAGTGCTGGTACATGGTGCAAATACGCGGTCATCGACGACATGACGGCGATACCGTACAGGGTAGATATGGCGAACGTTTTACCGATCTGTTTATACCCGATAATCAGGAACGGCACGTTGATGATGAAGATGAAGATACCAAGCTGGATCGTACTCAGCTCAGACAGGATGATCGAGATACCGGTAATACCGCCATCAATCACGCTGTTGGGGATTAGGAAAATTTCGAGTGCTACCGCCATCAGAACGGCGCCGGTCGTGATAAAGATAAACTTGGCTAGCAATTGAGTCAACGACATTTTACGGTGTTTTCTTGGCATACACAATCCTCATTTCCGGAGTAGTTTGGCAGGATTGTTGATTAATTCCATAACGCTGCGTGGAGTTCCGGATTACGAAAGTGACATCAGCGAACAAGTGACCGACCGCCGGATTACTGCAATATCTGTCTCTGTAGGGCTTCAAATCTGTAACCGGAAGCGGCTTTATCGAACTACTCAACAAACATTTTATCTTTAAATCATAATGATAATCTACCTATATAAATTATAGCATAAAAACACTTGCAAACCCAATAAAACGTAAAATTGAATCGATTTTTTGCAAAAAAGCCAGATTTAACGAACAATTTCCATTATATCGCAACAAGGCACGCAAAATATACGCCAATGTCGCAAAATCATGTAAAAAATCATATCATCGGTGCGCTATTATCTGCCAATGATCCAAAATGGGGGTTATACGATGTACGATAAAGGTCTTTTTATTTATAACGGCAATGCCGGTTCGGTTGATGAGGGGCAGCTCGGTATGGTGCTTGGCATTCTGTCGCCGGAGCTGCCAGAACTGAATGTACGACGTACGTCCAAACCGGGCGAAGCGAAGCAGCTATGCCGTGATCTGGGGGAGCAGTATGATGTGGTATATATTTTTGGCGGCGATGGTACGGTGCATGAGTGTATTAATGGGTTGGCGGATCTGGAGCATCCGCCGGTAATCGGCGTGCTGCCGGGCGGCACCTGCAATGACTTTTCGCGTGCGCTGTTTATGCCGCAGCAATTACAGCGCGCAGCGGAAGCATTAATATTGCGTCATACGCGCACGCTGGATATCGGTACGGCGAACGGGCATTATTTTACGAATTTCTATGGCATTGGGCTGATCTCGGAAACGTCGCAAAATATTAACGCGGATATGAAAGGGGCATTTGGCAAGCTGAGTTATTTCCTCAGTACATTGCAAACCGTGCGAACGGCACAGCAGTTTCGTTTTCAATTGGAGCATGACGATGGGGAGCTGTCCGGCGAAGCAGTGATGATCTATGCGGCAAATGGACGCTATCTCGGCACCAATCCGCTGCCGTTTCACGACAAATCGCTACAGGATGGATTGCTGGATGTGCTAGTGATTCGCGAGGCAGGATTGCCGCTGCTGCGTGAGCTGCTCAGTCGCAAAGTGCCGGGCGAATGGGCGCCGCAAAATGACAACATTCAGTATATCCGTACCTCGCGGCTGCATGTGATCACTGACAAGCCGATGGCAGCGGATACGGATGGCGAGATTTATCTGCAAACACCGGGTAAGCTCGGTGTGCTACCGGGCAAGCTGACCTTTCTCGTTGGTGAACCGGAAGATGTAACGAGCAGCAGCAATGGATGAGATGCACAGCTTCCAGTAAATGACTGTGGAACATCCTGCAAGCTTCCCTCATAATAGAAACAAGCCGTATGGCATGCTGGCAGTACGCCTTGATCGTATGGCGTTGATTGCCGGAACGACATGCCTTCTGGATCGCCGTCCGTTGCCAATGCTTGCCATCTCGCAAGCGGCTGCGACAGGCACAGCTGCGGACTGATTGAGCAAACAAAATTGGGGGAATCAAACGCAATGTCACAGACCAAATCCGTATATTTTAACCATGATGCCGGTGTCGATGATCTGGTATCCCTGTTTATGCTGCTACAAATGGACAATGTGCAATTGACTGGTGTATCGGTCATTCCAGCCGACGGCTATCTGGAGCCGGGTGCTGATGCAAGCCGCAAAATCATTGACCGTTTCGGAACATATGCACCGGAAACTGCCAAATCCAATTCGCGCGGCAAAAATCCATTTCCACCAGCATGGCGCATGCATACGTTTTACGTGGATGCCCTGCCAATCCTGAACGAATCTGGCAACATGGAAGCGCCCTTGTCGGAACTTCCCGCACATCGTCATATGATCCAGCAACTGCTGCAAACCGAAGGTAAAACAACGCTGCTGTTCACTGGTCCGCTGACCGATCTGGCGCGTGCACTGGATGAAGCGCCCGAGATTGAAGACAAGATCGAGAAGCTGGTCTGGATGGGCGGCGGCTTTGAACGTGGTAATGTAGATGAGCCAGAGCATGACGGCACCGCCGAATGGAATGTATTCTGGGACCCGGAAGCGGCGCATCGTGTATGGCAAAGCGGCATCGAGATCGATCTGGTTGCACTGGAAAGTACGATCAAAGTACCGCTCGATCTGAAAATCCGCAAGCGTTGGTCATCCGAACGCCGGTACGAAGGTGTTGATTTCCTCGGCAACTGTTATGCTTGTTGCCCGCCACTAGTGCATATGGAGAACAATTCCACCTACTACTTCTGGGATGTACTGACAACGCTGTCGATTGGCAAACCAGAGCTGGTGAGCAAAAAGACGATCAACTGCATCGTCATCCCGGACGGTCCATCGCAGGGCAGAACGGTAGAACAGCCAGACGGTCGTCCAGTCAATCTCGTGTACGATACCGATCCAGAAGCGTTTGCCGATTATATGATTGAGCTGGCGAAGAAATCAGCACCAGCGCGTTATTGACTGTAACTATCGATAGTTACATGTAATGTTCGCTTTTGGAGCATATTTTCAATTTTAAAATGATATTGTCTTGCCTGTACCGATTAATTTATGTATAATGACAGGGTCAGTACACGACAATGTACGACATTTTCCGGCGAAGGTGATAACATGAATCCTCTACCTCTGGACCATAACGAGTCCAAGAAACGGATGGCACAGCTGTATAACGAAGTATCCAAGGAACTATTCGGTTACGGAACGACGCTGTTGCGTGTGACCGTGGAGGATGGACTGATTACCTTTCAGGCACGACACCGGCGCTCACCGCGCTCGGCAGCGCTGGAAGGGGAAGACCTGGCGCTCAAGCAGGAAGTGGATTTTCGCTTGTCGATGGTATATAAGCGCAAATTCCGCGAAAAGCTGGAGCAGGATATGCAACTGAATATTGAAGCGATTTTGCGTGACTATGACGCGCCGACCCAGTGGGCATTTACGAATGTGATCCTGGTGAAGGAACCTCAGGCGCAATAACGCTTTGCGCTATGTTGATCTGGCTGGCGGATTTTCCTTTTTGATCTATCTTAAAGGTTGACCGCATGGCACAGGCTGCAACGGGTACCGCTTTTCCTTTGTTTATCGAAGAAAAGTGTTCTTGTTCTCTGACAAGAATACTTTTCTTTTTTGTTTTTTATAGGAAAGCACAATACGGTGGATCATTTTAAAGGGGGATTTGACAATGTTCAAAAAGACGTGGATGAGTGGAATACTGGCGCTGTCGCTGGCTGGCGTAGGATTGGCTGGTTGCGGCACGACGATTGACGGACCAGGAGGCAGTACAAGCAATAGCTCTGACAGCAGTGATGGCAAGCCGAAGCTGGTGATCTCGACTTGGGGCTTTTCCGAAGATTTCCTGCAACAATCGGTATTTGAACCGTTTGAAAAGGAGCATAACGTTGACATCGTGCTGGAGACAGGCAATAACGCCGAGCGTTTGAACAAGATTCGTCAGGGCAGTTCTAACGTCGATCTGATCTACTTGTCCGACTATTATGCGCAGCAAGGCATCGACGAAGGACTGTTCGACACCATCGACCGTAGCAAAATCCCGAACATTGACAATATTTACGACATTGCCAAAGCACCCAATGGCGACCAGTACGGTCCTGCCTACACCGTCGCGCAGCTTGGTATCGCGTACAACCCGGATATGGTGAGTGGCGAAGTGAAATCGTGGTCTGATCTGTGGAAACCGGAATTCAAAGGCAATCTGACGATGCCAGCGATTACTGCCACTGCTGGTCCGATGATGGTCGACGCCGCTTCCCGTGCCGCAGGCAATGAACAATTTAGCGAAGACGCCGCCTTCACACAATTGACCAAGCTGAACGACAGTGTGGTCAAATACTATAGCCAGACGTCTGAATACGTGAATATGATCGGTCAGGGCGAGATTGCTGGCGGACCGATTATGGAAATGTATTTCAAAGATATTCAAGCAGCTGTACCGAACGCCAAATTCGTCTCACCGGAAGACGGTGGCTATGCCGTTATCAACACCGTGAACATCGTCAAAGGCAGTGCCAACAAAGAGCTAGCAGAACAATTTATCGACTGGCAGCTAGGCAAAGACGTGCAGGAAGCTTCCGCCAAAGCCAAAGTCGATTCTCCGGTCAATACGCAGGTCGTCCTGACTGACGAAGAAGCGCAAGGACTAACATACGGCGCTGACGTGATCGAAAGTCTGCGCAAACTTGATATGAAATTCGTCAACGACAATATGCCAACATGGACGGATCGCTGGAACCGTGAAATCGGCGGCTGATCTCCATCGCTGATTCCCATATCGAAAGGATGAACCTTCACCTTATGGATACGCAAACCAACAAACGTACCGTCATCATGGACGTAGATACAGGGATCGACGACGCACTCGGCATCATGCTAGCTGCTGGCAGCGGCGATTGTGACATCCTTGGCATTACGACTGTCAACGGCAACGTCTCGCTGGAACAGGCAACGATCAATACGTTAAAAATCACACAGCTCATTCAGCATAACAACATTCCCATCTACCGCGGTGCTAACGCGCCGCTGGTGCGGAAACCGACATTTGAACATGCCGTGCATGGCAACGACGGCATCGGCGGCGCGCTACAAGATATGGACGTACAGCGTAGTACCGAAGCGCAACCCGCGCATGAATATATGATCGAGCAGGTCATGAACCGCCCCGGCGAGATTACCCTGATCATGACCGCGCCGCTGACCAATCTGGCACGCGCCCTGCTGCATCAGCCCGATCTACCGCAATACGTCCGCGAAGTGATTATCATGGGCGGCGCTGTCAATGAGTATGGCAACATCACACCAACAGCCGAATACAACATCTACGTCGATCCCGAAGCTGCCAAACAAGTCTTCGCTGCCGGATTCCAGCACATCGTGCTCATCCCGCTCGACGTCACCCGGCGCGTCCTGCTCGACCGCAACCATCTGGCTGCCCTAGCACGCACCGCCAAACCGGAAATCGCCGCCTACGTCCGTCAGAGCACATCGGATTACATGCAACGCTACGAACAACGCAACGGCGTACAAGCCTGCGCCATGCACGACCCACTAGCCGTAGCCGCCGCCCTGAATCCCAAACTGGTAAGCACAACCGCCTACCACGTCGACGTCGAAACCAACAGCGACCTCTGCGACGGTCAAACCGTCTGCGATTTCCAAAACCGTCTAGGCAAACACCCCAACATCCAAGTCGCCCTAAACGTAGACCACATCGAATTCTTCCACTACTTCCTAAGCGCTCTAAGCAGGTTGTAGAAGAACATTCGATACAAAGTATTTCTCAAAGAGAAAGTGACGACACCGTCATCTATTAAGAAATAGATACAACTTTACGCAACGATAGAAATAATAGACGACAAAAAAATAAAGTATTACCCGAAATCAATTCATACAATGAACGAATATTCAAAAAGACACAAGAACACTTTATTTACAGACGAACAACTTCAAGCCCATAGCCTTACCAAAACCCAAGTCTATAAAAATTGCAAACCAGTAAAGTATCAAAACACAACCAACAAACCAATCAACCTGCTACACCCCCAAAGCAAAATGATTTTAATCTCTACCCTGCTACACCACCCAAAGCGGGATTCAGCACGTAGCGGAGGGAAGGGAATAGGGGGATAAGGACGACCTTGGAGCGCGGGAATCTTCATTCCTTCCTACTCCAAAAGATTCCCGCGTTCCACCGGAGGACGTTCCCCTATCCCTTCCCGCAGCGTATGTACTGCAATCCCGCCAAATCAACTAAATTCAAGGAGCGCCCCCACCATGACCAAATCAAGGCACATCTACTGGCTGCTCCTGCCCGGTCTGCTATTCTTGACCGTCTTCATGCTGGTGCCGATCATTCTGACGATCGGGTCCACCTTTGTACAGGAAGGCAGACCGACGCTGGACGGTTATCTGCACTTTTTCAAAGACGCCTATTTCAATAAAATCCTGCTGACTACACTCAAAGTCAGCCTGCTGACCACACTGATCTGTATCGTGCTCGGCTACCCGGTCGCCTTTTACATATCCCGACTGGGCAAACGTCCGAAGGCAATCCTGCTGGCGCTGTCGATTTTCCCGCTGCTGACTAGCCCGGTTGTGCGTTCGTTCAGTTGGATGATCATCCTCGGACGCAATGGACTAGTGAACCAGTTGCTGACTGGCATCGGTATCGTCGACAAGCCGCTGGAGATTCTGTACACACCGTCAGCGATGATTATCGGTATGGTGCATCTGTTCCTGCCGCTCATCATCATCACCTTGGTCGGCGTGATGGAAAATGTCGACTACGAACTGATCCGTGCCGCGGAAAGTCTGGGTGCATCTCGCTTTACCGCACTACGCAAAATTCTGTTCCCGCTCACCATTCCCGGTCTGATCATCGGCAGTGTACTCGTCTTCGTCGGCAGTCTGACTGCATACACCACCCCGGCGCTGCTAGGCGGGAAAGAGCGGGTCATTTCCACCTTTCTGTATCAAAATGCGATGACCTTGAATGACTGGTATCTAGCGTCCGTCATCGCTACGATTATGATTGTCATTACACTAATCATTGTTGCCCTGATGAACAAGGCAGCTGTGAAATTGAATCCGAAGGGGTGAGCCTAGCATGAAAGAAAGACATTACGGACTGGCGATTTTCAGCACGCTTGTATTTCTATTTCTGCTGGGACCGCTCGTTATTATCTCGGTGACTTCCTTCGGTCCAGGAACAGTACTCAAGTTTCCACCGGACGGCTTCTCACTGAAATGGTATCAGAATATATGGGAAGTGAGCATGTTCCCAAAAACCTTCGTCACCTCGATCATCATCTCACTGCTTGGCAATCTGCTAGCACTCGTGCTGGGCATTCCGGCGGCATATGCGCTCAGCCGTTATCGGTTCAAAGGACGCGATCTGCTGAATGCAATCTTCCTGTCGCCAGTATTAATTCCCGGCATCGTGCTTGGGTTTACGATGCTCAAATATGTGCTCGTTATGTATCATCTGCCGATTTACACCGGGCTGCTGGTCGGGCATACCGTTATTATGATGCCGTTCATTATTCGGGTCGTCGGCTCCAGCTTGTCGAGCTTTGACTTTGCGATTGAAGAGGCGGCGATTAGCCTTGGTGCAGGTCGGGTCGAAACCTTTTTCAAGGTCGTCCTGCCGAATATTCGCTCTGGCATTATGGCAGCGGTATTGATCGCCTTTCTGGAGTCGTTCAACAATGTGGACATTTCCGTCTTCATGACCGGTCCGGGAATCAGTACATTACCGATCCAGATGCTGACGTATGTACAAAATTACTTTGACCCAACGATTGCGGCAATCTCGGTCGTATTGATGTTGCTGACCGTGCTGCTCATGTTCGGTATTGAACGCTTGATGGGCGGACTATCGTATTTTACCAAACGCTGACGTATTCGTTCGGAATAGACAACACTATAAGCATACCGGCTGGCAACGATGCCGGATTACATCTATTGGAGGCATACGGCTATGGCATTACTCAACTTGGAACAAGTATCGGTGGCGTATGACAACCACCTGATTCTTGAAAATTTTGATCTAGAACTGGCAGAAGGCAAATTGCTCTCTCTGCTCGGTCCGAGCGGCTGCGGCAAAACAACAACGTTACGCCTGATCGCCGGATTTCTGGAAGCGAAGGATGGCAAGTTCCTATTCAACGGACGTGATTATACAAGACTACCAGTGAGCAAACGTAATTTTGGCTTTGTATTTCAAAACTATGCGTTGTTCCCACATCTTTCGGTATACGATAATGTCGCCTTTGGATTGCGGCTACGCAAGTTGAAGGAAGCAGAAGTGAAAATTAAAGTATTGCGTATGTTGGAAATCGTCAATCTGAACGGATTTGAGAAACGGTTTCCGCAAGAATTGTCCGGTGGGCAGCGTCAGCGGGTCGCGATTGCACGGGCGCTCGTTATTGAGCCGGATCTGCTGCTGTTTGATGAACCACTGAGCAATCTGGATGCGAATCTGCGGGTTACGATGCGAGTGGAGATTCGTCGTTTGCAGCAGGAGCTAGGCATGACGGCGGTATATGTCTCGCATGATCAGGAAGAATGCTTCTCCATCTCTGACAGTGTGGCGATTATGAACGCTGGGCGGATTGAGCAGCTGGGTGCACCGTCAGACATTTATCAGTATCCGAAAACGGAATATGTCGCGCGGTTTATCGGGTTTAACAATTTCCTTGATTTTGGTGATACGCGTCAAGGCGTGCAGGGATTAGAATGGACGGCGGGCGAATATGGCTTTGCCGCTTCGTTGCAGCCCGGACAATCGACAGCAGATAAGTACAAAGGCGCGATTCGTCCAGATGATCTGCAACTAGTTGCAGCAGAACAGGCAAGACAATCGCTGACTGCACCGGTCAATACGTTGCCGGGTACGATCAAAGTGAGTACGTATCTGGGGCGCAGTTACCAGTACGAAGTGGAGACACCGCTCGGTATGTTCACCGTGAATCAGGAGATGGATGCGCCGCTAGCGCCGGGTATGCAGGTCGGGGTTCATTTTCCGGCAGACAAGATTGTGATGGTGAAGCTATGAGTTCCTATGAAGTAGATCTGCTGATCACGAACGTAAAGGTATTCAACAGCTATTACAAGCAGTTTCGTCATGGCATGGTGGCGGTGAAGAATGGTCAATTCGCTTATATCGGCGATGGCGATTCCCACCGCTTCTCAGCGGCAGTTACCGTGCAGGGAGAGGGGCGACACCTGATCCCCGGTCTGATCGATATTCATCTGCATATCGAGAGCTCGATGGTGACACCAGCGACCTTTTCCCATGGTATTATTCGGCGCGGCGTAACTACGATTGTACCGGAGCCGCATGAGATGGCGAATGTATTCGGTATCGAAGGTGTGCAGGAAATGATGGCTGCCAGCCAGAATACCGTCTGCGATATGTTCTACGGGATTCCAAGCTCGGTCCCGGCGACACCGCTAGAAACGACTGGCGGCTCTATTGAAATTGCGGATATCGACGAGCTGATGACATCGGGCAATATTGCCTGTCTCGGCGAAATTATGAACTATGTCGATGTGATCCGTGATCCAGATTGCAAAACGAATCATATTTTGCGTCATGTCAAAGAGAGCTATCCGCATCTGGTTATTGAGGGACACACGCCGAAGCTGCTTGATCTGGATCTGCATCGTATTATGCTTGCTGGTGTGGATTCAGATCATACGCATCAGAGTATTGAAGGCATGACCGCGCGCATCGCCGCAGGCATGTTTATCGAATTGCAGGAGAAGTCGATGACGCCGGAAGTGATGGAGTATGTAATCCGTCATGATGTAGCGGAACATTTCTGCTTTGTCACCGATGATGTGATGACCGACCGATTAGCGTGGGAAGGGCATCTGGATCATATCGTGCGCAAAGCGATTCATATGGGTATGAGCCCGGAAGATGCGATCTATGCGGCGACCTTTACCCCGGCGCGTCGGATGAAGATGACCGACCGCGGAACGGTATCGCCGGGCAAGGTGGCAGATTTCCTATTGCTGTCGGATGTGAATGAATTTGTAATCGACGAAGTGTATAAAAAGGGGCACCTGGTGTATCGCGAAGGCGACAGCTATCTGCAAACCGTAGAGGACAAGCAGTTCCCAGCGCATTTTTACCGTAGTGTACAATTGTGTTCGCTGACAGCAGAGGATTTGGATGTGCATGTACCGATTCAGGATGGGCTGTACCGCTGCCGGGCGATGATCGTCAAGGACGGATCCACGTTTACCGAGGAACGGCTGGTAGATATTCCAGTGCGTAATCAGCGGCTATGCTGGCAGGAGAGCGGGTATGGGTTAATTGCGACCTTTGAGCGGTATGGCAAAAACGGAAATCGTGCTTATGGGCTGATCGGCGGCGATACAATCCAGCGCGGCGCGATTGCAACGACCTATTCGCACGATAATCACAATCTGCTTGTTGTGGGACATCAGGTGGACGATATGCTGGCAGCGGCTAATCATGTCGTTGGCGTGCAGGGTGGCTTCTGCGTGGCAGGAGATGGTAGTGTGCAGGCGGCACTGGATTTGCCAGTGGGCGGTATTCTGACCGAAGCGCCGCTGGAAGAGACGGCTGTACAGGTGGAGCAGCTCGTATCCGCGATGAGAGGGCTTGGATACAAACACTACAATCCCATCATGTCCGTTAGCACGCACTCCTTGCCTGTCAGCCCGGCTCTTAAAATTACCGATCACGGACTGATTGATGTAAACGCAGGCAAAGTCGTGCCACTGATCGTAGAGCGAGTCGGCGATCTGGTGAGTGTATAAGCTTTGTATCTGTATTGAATCGAATACCAATCGAATACCAATCGAATACAACAAGTAAGCCTTTATCAACAGATAAAGGCTTTTTATATTACGTGTAGTACTTCATATGATTAGAAGTCAGAGTGAAAGATAATAATCCATATAGATGATGTACATGATGTGCAAATGCGCTGTACAAAAAAACAGCCGTTAGCCCACGCAAGTGCTAACGGCTGTTGGCAGTTCAACGAGCAACTACCAGCTCATTTTGTTATTCTTCTTCCTGCTCTGCCAGTTCTGAATCAGACAGATGACGTGTAATCTCCAGCTTGCGATAGCGGCGTACACCGCGGCGCAGGACGCGAATCGTTAGATTCTCGAACTCGTACACAGCGCCGACCGGCAGATCAGGACGCTGGTTATACAGCCAGCCACCGATGGTATCCAATTCTTCATCATCCAGCTCGATATTCAAAATATCGTTGACCCGGTTGATAAATACTTTGCCGTCAACGATCAGGCGATTCTCATCCATACGCTGGATTTCGTCTTCTTCGTCCGCATCGAATTCGTCACGGATTTCGCCGACGATCTCTTCCAGAATATCCTCAATCGTAATCAGACCAGATGTACCACCATATTCATCCACCAGAATGGCGATATGCGTACCTTCGCGCTGCATCCGTTTCAACAGATCCTTAACCGGAATCGTCTCGGATACGGACATCACTGGGTGAATGAGCGAAGCTACATGCAGATCGGCTTGCTCCTCGGCAGCAAGGAAGAACTGCTTCGTATTGACCATACCGACGATATTATCCTTACTACCTTCGGCAATTGGGAAACGCGTATACTGTTCACGGCGGATGATCGCACGGTTTTCTTCCGGCGTCTTGTCGGCAAACAGACAGACCATATCGGTACGCGGCACCATCAGCTCTTTGGCAATCATCTCGTCAAAAGCAAAGATTCGGCTCACATAGCCAAATTCGCTCTGGTTGATCTTACCGCTCTCGTAACTTTCGTTGAGAATAATATGCAGTTCTTCTTCACTGTGCGCTTCTTCCGACTCGCTGGCAGGACGCAGACCGATCAGCTTGAGCAGCAGATTGGCAGAACCATTCAGCACCCAGATAAACGGATACATCGCCCGGTTGAACCAGATGATGGGGCGCGCAGTGTATAGAGTCACCATTTCCGCTTTGCGCAGTGCAATCGTCTTCGGCGTCAATTCACCGACAACGACGTGGAAATACGTAACTAGAATCAAAGCAATAGCGTATGACAAAATGTGCGACAACGCGGTAGGTACGCTCAAACTATGGAAAACCGGCTCCAGAATCGCTTCCACCGTCGGTTCCCCGAGCATACCAAGACCGAGTGCTGTAATCGTAATCCCCAGCTGACACGTCGACAGATACCCATCCAGATTGGAAATGACCTGTTTCGCATACCGAGCATTTTTGTTACCTTCAGCAATCAGCTGATCGATCCGGCTACCCCGCACCTTTACAATTGCAAATTCCACCACCACGAAAAAGGCGGTCATCACGATCAAAATAATAAATAAAGTAAAATTGAGTCCTATATTAATACCACTGTCAGTCAACAAAACTCTCTCCCTTCGCGCGAGCCGGAGCACTGCCCAGTTGCTACATATGTAGCAATGGATAGCGCCAGCGGCATCGTCACCGTTTCAATAATATGGATACATATTAACTATGCGTACTTGCAGTACAATCAGGCTACACAATCATCACAGCCTGATCCATATAATTGGACCGGTACTTGAGCGCTGCCAGCAGTAGGCGCTTGAGCAGGAGAGGTATGCAGGATAGCAGATGAGTGCGGCCGATGACCGGCAACAACGTCCATCCGGCAAACAGCACGCTTAACGAGATGCCACCCGTCAGATCGGGGACATCATTGCCATCGTTACTGTTAGGTGCATGGCGCGGTGCGCTCCATGACATATTGCCCGGATTGATTCCGTTGGTGACGGCAAAGTCATAATCTGTTTCGTCTGCCGACTGAAAAGGCAAGCAGAACAAAAGCAGGATAAGACTAAAGACAAGGGCACTCATCTGCCGCCTTCGTGAAGGTAAATGATCCAATTCGCATCTCCCATTTGTTATAACGGTTTTTCCGTCCGGATATGACTGCCGGCGGTGTGCTTGCACAGGTATCGATACGATAACCCGTGCCAGCCTACCGCCGGCAGTCCTGTTCAGTATATCTTCGTCCTGAATCGCAGCATATGCCACGACGCACAGATGATATCTGTCACATTATACGTATTTTACCGCACCCGGTTTCAAAATCCAATGAAACTTTTCACCGGAGTGGCATAGATAATCCTATAACAACGAATCATCACTGAGTCAGCAAAATAAAGAAAACGATCGCCAGCACAAAACGATAGACCGCGAACACAGTCAACGATAGACGTTTCAGCAGGCTCAAGAATGTTTTGATCGCGATCATCGCTACGATAAAGGCAGCGATAAAACCAGCGGCAAAGAAGCCGAAGTCATCCATGCTCAGATATTGCGCGCTTTTCACCAGATCCAGTCCAGTTGCACCAAACATAACCGGTACGGATACGAGGAAAGTAAATTCCGCCGCTGCCGTATGCGATACACCGAGCAGAATACCGCCGGAGATCGTCGAACCGGAACGAGAGAAGCCCGGCCATAGAGCGAGACATTGGAACAGACCGATACCGAATGCCTGCTTGTACGTAATATCGTCAACCGTCATCTCGCCTGCGCTACGCCCTTTACGCCATTCGGCATAGATCATCAGCAGACCGCCGACAACGAGACTGTAGACGACCGTTTCCGGGCCGAACAGATACTTTTTGATCACATCATGCAGCAATAGCCCCACTACCACAGCCGGCAGCATAGCCAGTGCAATATGTAAAATATTCAGGCGGCGTGGACCGTTGATGCTGTTGCCCTGCTTGACACGTCCACGGAACACATCGGGAATCGTCATCAGAATATCGATAAACTTGCGCCAGTAGAGGACAACGACAGCGAGCACCGCACCGAGCTGTACAACGATCTCAAACGTTTTGACCTGCTCGGAGTTTTCATTAAGCCCTAACAGATATGCAGTCAGAATCATATGACCTGTACTCGATACCGGTAGGAACTCGGTAAGCCCCTCAATAATCCCCATAATAATGGCTGAAATAATATCCACGAATGGACCTCCTTTAACATTGTATTCGCCTTGCGGCAAATTGGGTGGTATCCCGGTTGCAATGGCTGGTTGTGCAATATTCCGGGGAGTTGGTTTGTGTGCAGCAAACCACGCTTCTATCATAGTATGAGAAAACGGGGATGCTCGTCAATTTGCCGTCCGCAGGTTGACAATGCAGGTCTGTGGGTCTAGCGGAGAGCGGCTGAATAGAAAGGACTAGACGAAACACTCTTTCCTCGGAAAGCAATCGCTTACAATGGAAACAAATGTTACTTCACAGTTGAAAAACGGTCGAAAAGTGTCGATTATATTTTTTGTTCATCTTTTGCTAACTTGCTCCCGATAAACATCGTAGGCGCTGCAAAATGCAGCCTTTCCTTAATGGATCGCTTTTCGTTAAGATAGAGGGGTAACCATGCTTTACCATTATAAGGGAGGCGTTAACGATGGCTTTTACAATTAACAACTTGACCGATAATAGCAATACCGTCATTAGGGAGCAGCTTGGCGGCTTTACCGTACTGGAATACATAAAGGATCTCAGCTGCACCTCTGTAGCGGAAGCGACAGCGCAATATTATATGTCGCACAGCAATATGCGCCGCAAACAGCTGATGATTGAGCTGAACAATAGCGAAATTATGATGAAAGCGGGCGCGATGCAGTATACGGTTGGTCGGATGGAGATGACGACTGGCATTCAGGGAGTGGGCGGTCTGGTCAGCGGTATTTTCAAATCGGCAGCCAGCGGTACGGGCGTAGTGAAGCCGCAGTATCGTGGTACGGGTAAAATTCTGCTAGAGCCAACCTACAACTACATCTGGCTGATCGACGTCGATCATGATGAAGTGGTGATCGAGGACGGTCTATTCCTCGCCTGTGATACGTCGCTCAACATCGGCGTCACCGCACGCAGCAATTTCTCCTCCGCAGCATTGGGCGGCGAGGGTCTGTTCAATATGACTGCCAAGGGCAAAGGCATTATGGCACTGGAAGCTCCGGTTCCGGCTGAGGAAACGGTTGTCGTTCAGCTGGAAAATGACGAGCTGAAAGTAGACGGCAATTTTGCGATGATGTGGTCGAATTCGCTGCAATTCACCGTCGAGAAGTCTGGTAAAACGAAATTCGGCTCTGCCGCATCCGGCGAAGGTCTGGTCAACGTCTATCGTGGCACTGGCACCGTCTGGCTGTCGCCGCTCTCCCCCTATTCTTGATCGGAAACTGTTAGGTGAGGAACCTAGCCATTACGGTGAATGCAAGCGTTCATGAAAATTCCTCTGAAAAATTTTGAAAAAAGACTAGCCAAATTTGATTCCATCTGTTAGTATTAAATCAGGAATTAGAATAAGTCTAAATTTAAAATAAAGAAAAGAGGAATTTACTATGACAACTACTAATAACCAAACCCATACATCTGAGACTACACAACTGGAATCCCTGTACAACGCACTGAACGTGCAAATCGCTAACTGGTCGCTGCTGTATGGCAAACTGCACAACTTCCACTGGTATGTAAAAGGCGAGAATTTCTACACTCTGCATGCCAAATTCGAAGAGCTGTACGATCAAGCAACAGCTTACATGGACGATGTAGCTGAGCGTCTGCTGGCAATCGGTGGTCGTCCAGTCGCTACACTCAAAGAACAACTGGAACTGTCCACTCTGCTGGAAGCAACCGGTACAGAATCCGCAAACCAAATGGTTGGCTCGCTGGTCGAAGACTTTGCTACCCTGTCTGGTGAGATGACGGAAACAATCGTTCTGGCGGAGCAACTGAGCGATCAACCAACAGCTGACCTGCTGATCGGTATTCGCCGTGATGTAGAAAAAGCAGCTTGGATGCTGAATGCATATCTGGGTCGCTAATCCGAGGCTGGATCTTTGAACCGGATCAACTCTTCTTTTTGAACAAGGAACTCATCAAAGCTTCATAACATGCAGTACATTTTCTGTTATAAAGGCTCTCCAAACTGCCGATAGTAGGCTTTGGGGAGCTTTTTGTATGCTATTTTTGTGACAAATTTCGCATATTACTGTCAGATCACCTATGCGAGCGTATAATGAAGCATAATGTAACAATTACGTATAAACGTTTCGGAGTTCGTCTGAAGAAGGCAACGATTTGCTCTGAGATTCTATGCGATTTTATAGCAGGATAGTTAACAAGCAAATGAAATGTGTCCAACATTCCACAATCGGCGCAGGAAGTGATCTGCGGTTTGCACGTTTGCGTTAGCTTAGATGAGTAGCAAATGTATGTTAGAGGCATATAGAACATGTAACCATTCCAAAATGAGGTGGATGTGATGGCGGTGACCTATCCGCTGCTGCAAGAGGCAGAATTATTCATTCGTCAGTGTTACGAGGAGCTGGGCATTAGCGCAGCCCAAACAGAGCAACGACTGGCGGAGATTGATACAGACATACAAACGACTGGTATGTATACCCATACGATCGAAGAATTACATCATGGTGCCAAAATGGCATGGCGCAACAGCAATCGCTGTGTCGGCAGACTATTCTGGGATCATCTTGACGTGCGCGATGCACGGCATGTCCGCGGCACCGATCAGATCGCCCAGGAACTGCTAGAGCATATTCGCTACGCTACCAACGACGGCAAAATCCGTCCGACGATCACTATCTTCCGTCCGCGCGATACCGAGGGACAGGAGACGCGCATCTGGAATCACCAGTTGATTCGCTATGCGGGCTACCGCAATGAAGATGGCAGTATGACTGGCGATCCAGCTTCGCTGTCGTTTACCGACTTCTGTCGTCATCTCGGCTGGCAGGGTAAAGGGACGGATTTTGACGTACTTCCGTTAGTAATTAGCGAGCATGGTGGCAAGCCACAACTATACGAGATTCCGGCGCAAGATGTGCTGGAAGTGCAGATGGAGCACGCCGATTTTCCGGCATTTACAGAGCTGGAATTGAAATGGTATGCTGTACCCATTGTGTCGGAAATGCGGCTCAATATCGGCGGGATTCATTATACTGCTGCACCGTTTAATGGCTGGTATATGGGGACAGAGATTGGAGCGCGCAATTTTGCCGACGAAGATCGTTATAACCTGCTGCCGGATATGGCACGCATCATGGGGCTGGATACGTCCAGCAAGTCCACTCTGTGGCAGGATCGCGCACTGGTCGAGCTGAATGCGGCTGTGTTATACTCCTACAAAAAAGCGGGTGTCAGCATCGTTGACCACCATACCGCTGCCACACAGTTCCGCAAATTCGAGGAGCGCGAGGAAGCGGCAGGACGCGAGGTGACTGGGAACTGGACATGGCTCATTCCGCCAATGTCTCCGGCGACGACCCATATGTTCCATCGTCCGTATAACAATCGGATTGTCACACCGAATTTCTTTTATCAAGAACGGATGTACGAGCGTCAAGCTTCGGACTCCGATCATCATACGAACCATCAAAGGAAGCAAACGGGCGGAGGTGGATGTCCGTTTCATTGAGAGGATGAAATGTAAAACATGCTAGGCATTGGTAAAAACGCCGCCGTGCGCCGGATGAACCGGCAAATGCAGAGCTTTGTCCATCCGACAAGGCTCATTCCAATGGGCTTTGCCATTCTGATCGCGATCGGCACGGTGCTACTCATGCTGCCGATCTCAGGCGCGAACGGACAATCCGTTGGCTGGTTGAACGCACTGTTCATGTCCACCTCGGCGGTGTGTGTGACGGGGCTGGCAGTGATTGATACAGGCACTGCATTTTCCCTGTTTGGACAGGTGGTCATTATGATCCTGATTCAGATCGGCGGACTTGGCTTTATGACGTTTGGTATTCTGTTTGCCGTATTGCTCGGTAAGCAGATTGGCTTGAAGCAGCGTTTGCTCATTCAGCAGGCGACGAACGCGGTATCCACGCAAGGTCTGGTGAAATTATCGCTGAATATTTTCCTGATTGCATTTGTACTGGAATCGGTAGCGATGTTAACGCTAGCGCTGCACTGGACACCGGAACTGGGCTGGAAACGGGCATGGTATTACGGGGCCTTTTATGCGATTTCTTCGTTTAATAACGCTGGATTCGCATTGCGTGCTGACAGTCTGTCAGAGCATGTTGGTGATCCGGTGGTCAATACCGTCGTGATTACGTTATTCGTCATCGGTGGATTGGGTTTTATCGTTGTAACCGATATTTTGCGTAAACGGCGCTGGCATAAATTCTCGCTGAATACGAAGCTGGTGCTAGTATCGTCGTTGATCGCAACGGTATTCGGCTTTGCTTTTGTACTGATTGCGGAATGGAGCAATCCGGCGACACTAGGTTCACTCAGTCTGGGTGATAAAATCTGGGCAGCTCTTTTTCAAGGGGTGATGCCACGTTCGTCCGGTTATAACACGGTTAACATCGGCGGATTGATGGCAGCAACGCAGTTTGTCTTTATTATGCTGATGTTTATCGGGGCGGCGAGCGGTTCGACCGGTGGCGGGATCAAGATCAATACGTTTGCGATTCTGCTGCTGTGTCTGTACAGCGTTGTGCGTGGACGTTCGGAGATTCATGCGTTTAAGCGCAAGATTAGCTTTGATACGGCATTTCGGGCGCTGGCGATCATTATGATCTCGCTTGGCATCGTCGTTGTGCTGACGATCATGCTGACGATTACAGAAAGTGGATCAAGCGCGACGTTTTTGGCGATCTTTTATGAAGCGGTGTCGGCGTTTGGTACGGTTGGTTCCTCGATGGGACTGACTCCGCATTTGTCACCGGAAGGCAAGCTCGTCATCGTCATTACGATGTTTATTGGACGTCTCGGTCCACTGGCGCTGGCATTTGCACTGGCGCGTAATAACAAGCCGACTAAGTACAGCTATCCAGAGGAAAAGGTACTGATCGGTTGACGTTCATATACAGGTTGTCCTTGTTCTGGACATTGCTGTTGTGTCATACGAAAGCCCCTGTCATTGCGTTGCATGTTGGATCATGCGACTCAATGACAGGGGCTTTTGCGTATACATATGCTGTTATGTGGTAATGTGCTGAAGTGAGATTTTTAGTGCGATTCGCCAGATTGGTTCATCCGTCGCTCCCACCAGTTTAGCAGCTTGCTCAGCGTATACGTCAAAATCAGGTAAATGATCGCCGCGGTCAGATACGGTTCCCAAATACGCAAATATTGTCCGCGCATCAGGTTGGCGTAATACATTAATTCTTTGGCAGCGATAATCGTTAATAGCGATGAATCCTTGATCAAGACGATGAATTCATTACCAAACGCCGGAATCATGCGTTTGATCGCCTGCGGTAAAATAATATAGCGCATCGTTTGCCGCCGCGTCATGCCGAGCGATAGTGCCGCTTCGGTCTGTCCACGTTCCACCGACTGAATACCAGCGCGGAAAATCTCGGCGCTGTAGCCTGCCGAATTGAGCGTGAGCGACAGGATGGCGGCGAACAACACATCGGTACGGTCGATCAGTAGCGGCACCACGCCAAAGTGCACGAGCAAGATCTGCACCAGTAACGGGGTTCCACGGAAGAAGTTAATATAACATGCCGCTGGTAAACGAATATACGCATGTCGGGACATGCGTCCAAAGCCAACGATCAGTCCGAGTATCGAGCCAAGACAGATGGAGACGATGGAGACACCAATCGTCAGCAGCGTGCCTTTGAGCAGCAACGGGATGTAATACAGAATGATGTCAATACGAAAATCGCTCATGGCGCTGCTCCTTTTATCCTTTAGCCATTGCCGCTTTCAGATTCGTCAGATCCGGTTCTTCGCCAAACCATTTTTTGTAGATTTCGGCGTAGGTGCCGTTATCGATAATCGTCTGGATCGCCGGATCGAGTTTGGCTTTCAGCTCGCTATCTTTTGGATATAGAATACCGTAGTATTCGGAATCAAAATTGTCCGGGTCGGTGATGCTGACCAGCTTTTTATCTGGATTGTTTTTGATATATTCGCGCACGATGGCGATGTCCGCAACTACAGCATCAGCTCCGCCATTGTCCAGCTCCAGCAGTGCCAGTGCATTACTCTCGAATCGGCTCAGGTTAGCGCTATCTTTGCCCATAATGCCAGACATGAGGATATCCGCAGTCGTACCGTTTTGCACAGCGACTTTTTTGTCCTTCAAATCCAGTGCGGACTTGATATCACTGCCCTCTTTGACCATGATCACGTTCGTGGATTCAAAATACGGCAGCGAGAAGGAATAGCTCTCCTTACGCTCATCGGTAATGGAGACGGAGGATACACCTGCTTGATACTCTGTGCCCTGACGCACACTTTCCAGCATCGTATCCCAACCGGTGTTGGTTACTTCATACGTCAAGCCTGCCTGCTTCATCACAGCGTCGATAAAGTCGATATCAAAGCCTTTGACCTGATCGAGATCCATAAATTCCATCGGTGCGTATGAAGCATCAGTAGCGATTTTGATCGGCGTACTGCTGTCGGTTGCCGTTGGCTCGCTCTCAGTACTGCTAGATGCTGCGGGAGCCGGATCTTTCGCGGGAGCGGTTCCACAACCAGCTAATAATACAAAGATCAATGTAAGTAAAAGTAACGCACTATGCTTTTTCACTATGTAACCTCCATATACTGGATTTGATAGTCGTAATTTTATCAACAAAAGAAAAATATAACAATGCATATTTATACTTTATGTTAGATATTTTTACTCATTAAAGTAAACTTTATATCATATAAACGTTTCGATAGAATGGGAATAGCAATCATATTCCTACTATATTCGGCAAAACAGCTATCAATTAAGGTTGATGTTTGGAATATACTTATGGAACAATATACAGTAACCCGTATAGCATCGGCGTACATGCGTCATAATGCATCATCTCGGTGTGGGAACTGAACGTAAAGGGTGGAGTAGAATGAACGAACAACGTATCGAAATTAGCAAAAATGTACTCACAGCTTGTCTCGGTTTGAAAGCCGGAGAATCGCTTGCTGTTGTTACCGATGATAGCCGCAAAGAACTGGCTGAATCACTATATGAAGCAGGAAAACGCCTTGGTGCGGAAAGTATGCTGCTGCTGATGCAAGAACGCAGCAAATCCGGCGAAGAGCCACCAGCAGCGATCGCAACTGCAATGATGAACGCATCCGTTGTCGTCTGCGTAACCCGCTATTCGCTGACTCATACGGCTGCCCGCAAGCAAGCAGCAGCTGCCGGTGCACGTCTGGCAACGATGCCGGGCATTACAGAGGACATGTTTACGCACGGTGCGATTACAGCCGAATACGACAAAGTCAAAGAGTTGACTGAAAACGTAACCGCGCTGCTGACTGACGCATCCACCGTTCGGATTGAAAAGGACGGTCGCAGTTTAAGCTTTTCCATTGAAAGCCGTGAAGGTGTGCCAAGTACAGGGCTATATTTGAATCCGGGCGAATCAGGCAATCTGCCTTCTGGTGAAGCATATATTGCTCCGTTAGAAGGCACCGCTACAGGTGAGCTGATTGCGGACGGCTCGGTCGCTGGATTGGGCGCGTTACGTAGCCCGCTATTGCTGACTGTACAGGAGGGTCGCCTTATTGCTGCGAAAGGGGATAAAGGTGACGAGCTGCTGCATATGCTGGGCGATGATCAGGGGCGTATGCTGGGCGAATTTGGCATCGGCACTAACGATAAGGCGCGCATTACCGGTGTCGTGCTGGAAGATGAGAAGGTGTACGGTACGATTCATGTCGCCTTTGGCAGCAATAATACGTTTGGCGGTACAGTCGCAGCTGGCGTACATATCGACATTGTGGTCAAGCAGCCGGATGTGTATCTGGATGATCGTCTGATTATGCGTGCGGGCGAACTGGTTTAGGAAATGGAACGAAGCAAACTTCTATCTTATCCAAATTGGAATTAACGGCGGTGAACAGAATGAAGACAACAGGAATAACCGTAAGGGAACTGCTGCAAATACCGCCGCTGCAAAGTGCAAGATTGATCAGCGGAAAACGCGGATTGGATCGTGCTGTGCAATCTATCGACATTATCGAGGCGCCAGATCTGACCGACTGGGTAAAAGAAGGCGTGCTGTTAATGACGACTGCCTATGCGCTTCGTCAACAACCTTCGCGACTGGTAGATATGATTCAGTCGCTCGCCCGTGGACAGGCGGCTGGACTAGCGATCAAGTCAGAGCAGTTCGTTCAGGCGATTCCGCAGGAAGCATTACAGATGAGTGAGCAGTACGGATTGCCGCTGATTGAGCTGCCACTAGACATACCATATACCGATATTACACAGGCAGTGATGGAGCAAGTATTGGATCGACAAGCATCCATGCTGCGCCGTTCGGATGAAGTGTATCGTAAGCTGACGATGATGGTATTGGAAAATATCGGCATTCAGGCGGTCAACGATCATGTGTCCGATCTGCTCAAAGCGCCAGTCGCTGTGATCGACAACGCCGGGGTAACGATTGTCGCTTCACCAGCAGGCTGGAATTATCATCAGGCAGCGCATCCGCTCAGCTGGAATATTAATGTGGATCGGCGTACCGTCGCGCGGCTAATCGTGGACAAAGAGCGGCTGGACGATATGGAGGAGATCGGTGTCGAGCAGGCGCGACTGGTGTTGGCATTGGAGCTGATGCGCAACAAGATTATCGAGGATACGGAAAATCGGCTACGCGGCAACTTTATCGATGAGCTGATGACACCGCCCGCCCCGCCACGGCATGAAGTGGAGCAGCGCGGTCGTCAGCTTGGCATGAATCCGGCGCAGCTATGGGAAGTGGCAGTCATTGAAGGGCAAATTGCCCCAGAGGAAGAATGGATTAACGAACTGCTGGAACCGGAAGCGACCACATACGGTGTACGTCCGCATGTAGAGTTCCGTAGTAATCGGGCAGTGTTATTCCTGCCGACCCCGGCTGCGGATGGAGAGAACGGCATGACCCGACAGGAGTTGATTCCGTGGACAGATATTGTCGGCAGCTGGCTAAATGACCGGCAGGGCAAGCTGACGGGCTATCGCGCCGGTATTGGTCGTCCGACTTGGTTATGGGATATGCACGAGAGCTACAGCGAAGCCCGTCATGCGCTGACCATTTCCAGACGACTAAGCGGCGGTGGACCAGTGACCGCGTACAAGGACGTAGAGATTTACCATCTGCTGCGCGGTACGGTGGATGAACGCGGTTTTGGCGAGTTGTTCGACCGTAAGCTGGGCAAGCTCAAGCAGTACGATGAGGAGCACAATAGCGATCTGTTGCGCACCCTGTTCTTTTATTTGGAAACGCGGGGCAGTCTGCTTGATACAGCCCGCCAGCTGTTTATCCACCGCAATTCGGTCAAATATCGGTTGGAGCGTATCCGCGATATTACCGGTTTCGACCTCAATGATCCGCATGAGCAATTTGTAAGCCACATGTGTCTCATTTATTATTACTTGATTGAGCGCCCGGACTGACATGTTACCGGAAAGCAATTGAGTACTTACTGGCACGGTAGTACTGGCAACCTATGATAGATTATCGTCAATGACCGTGCATGTACGTTATCGTGAACTGGATATAGCCATTTGAATATAACCAGTATGAACAAAAAATCCCGCAGAGTCTGCCGTAATAGCAGCCTGCGGGATTTTGCATATGATTGTATTGTGATACACATGGATGATCTTACGATAGGGAATAGCAAGGGAAATCTGACCCTTACGACTCTATGAACACATTACACTCGGCAGTACATCTTAGTCATTCCGGCACATCTTTGCGATAGGCGGATGAGAGCCAACGTAGATCGGACGTCACTGGCAGCTCATGACTGACCGCCTGTACCAGTTCCGCCGGATCGGTCGAAACGAACAGACGGCTCATACACGACTCAGCAACAAAGCCTTCTTGTATTCCGTGGCGTAGCATATGAAGCAGCGGTTCATAATAACCGCGAATATTGTACAGTCCAAGCGGTTTATTATGGATGCCGATCTGTGACCAGCACAACACCTCGAACAGTTCTTCCAATGTACCAAGTCCGCCGGGCAGTGCGATAAAGGCGTCACCCATTTGCTGCATCATCGCTTTGCGTTCATGCATGCTGTCCACGGAGATCATTTCGCTCAATTCCTTGTGCACGCGCTCGCCGTGTAGCAAGCCGCCGGGCATAATCCCCGTCACTTTGCCGCCGGAAGATAGCGCCGCTTCTGCTGCTGACCCCATCAGACCGAGCCGCGAACCACCATACACCAGACGATAGCCCATCCCGGCGATGGTTGTACCTAGTTCGGATGCCGCTTGCATATACTCTGGATGCACACCCGTACCTGAACCGGCAAATACACAAATTGATCTCATGCTGTACACTCCTCATGTATTAGGAAATTATTTACAGTACATCTTAGTATACATGATTTTTATTTGCAGAAGTACCGCAAATGAGAGAAGTTATGCAAAATTCGTCCTCTTGACTCGTGGATCGCAGCGTTGTTATTGCGGATTGTTCGTCCAGATTCCTGCCGTTTTCAGGACAACGCGGGATGGTAACTTCAGACCTGCCAGAATCAGTTGTGCGACATCCTCTGGTTGCATCATGCGATCTTCGTCGCCAATCGATAATCCAGCATTCACTGCCAGCGGCGTATTGACGGTGCTTGGTGTGAGTGCAGTCACACGAATGTTGGACTTGCGCACTTCCTGCATCAGCGCTTCGGTCATGCCGATCAGCGCAAATTTGGAAGCACAGTAAGCAGAACCCGTGGCAAAACCGCGTTCGCCCGCTGTGGACGCAATATTGATAATATCACCGCTGCCCTGCTCGATCATCGCTGGCAACAATTCATGGGTCACATAATACGCGCCCATCAGATTCACGCGGATGATTTGCTCCCATTGTTCCGGGTCCATTTCTGCTAGTTTACCAAACGAGGCTGTACCTGCGTTGTTGATCAGAATATCGACATGACCGAGTGAGCTTGCTAGCGAGGAGACGGCTGCACGCACGTCTGTAGCATTGGCAACGTCAGCGGTAGCCGTGAAGACGTCGACGCCGTACTTGCCGCTCAGCTCGGATTGCAGCTGCTCCAGATCGCCGCTTGTACGTGCCAGCAGACCAAGGTGAACGCCTTCGGATGCTAACAGCTCAGCAGTTGCTTTGCCGATGCCTTTGCCTGCGCCAGTGATAATTGCCGTTTTGTGTTTTAGTTCCATATGATAAAAACCTCCTAAGTAAATGAAAGGATGATGCCGGTCAGAAACCCGCCAGATTATTATACTATTTTCCACGTCCGCAAAAAAAGGTTTCATAATGTTGGAAAAAGGGTAATAAAATCGGTTACATAATCCGACATATTCCTGTATAATGGTTCAGTAATTGCTGCACTGCATGAACTTGCTGAAACAGCCAATTCGAACCAAAATTCAGGAAAGCGTAGGGATGCCTGTGGACCACCGTCACGTAAAAACGACCATTGAGACCTTGCTTCGACGCGCTAATAGTGATGTACGGGTTCGTACCAGAAAGAAATTTCCCGGTTCCCGTTCCGTTGGCGGCAAATTTTCGCTGAACAGCCGGATGATTACACTCTATTTGCACGAGATCGAAGAACAGTGCTTTCAGCTGTTCGGTTCGCTCAAACATATTGATGATTATTTTACCATTATTCTCGCTCACGAAATGGGACATGCCCATGATCCGCTGCTTGAACAACTGGCGGATGAGCTGGACGATTGCCATGATCCACTAGTACACGCTCGTCTGGCACTACGGATTGAGCAAAATGCGTGGGATTATGCGACCGTATTATTGCCGGAATGCAACCCGCTCGTATTTGATAAAATTGTGGACTGTTCGCTGGAAGCCTACCATGAGCGGATCGCATCCGCCGTATCGGTCAACACGAGCGTTGAGGTCATTGCCTGATGCAGGAGAGTGTCATTTACTCTGCATGTTGCACAAGTCTGTATACCGCGCATGAAGGTCAACTGTATGATTGCCCAATCCAATCCCTTTTTTAAATTTCCACTGCTGCGAGTTGTGCTATATGCCACAGCCGCAGCTACGATGGGAAGGAGAAAAGGGGATTTTTGTGTTTGATACAAGGGATGGTATACGATTTACATACAGATTTACATACAAAGAAATCAGCGCATACGAAGGAGGATTATCACATGGCAAACTATATCGGCTGGATTCGCTCCAAAACGGGCACGTCCAAAATCTTCTCCAACTTTGCTGGAGCGATTATCGTCAATGCCCACGGGGAGATTCTGCTGCAACATCGGCGGGATAACGATCAATGGGGATTTCCGGGCGGGGCGATGGAGCTGGGCGAATCCGCAGAGCAGACAGCGATTCGCGAAGTGATGGAGGAGACAGGGTACGTGGTAGAGGTGGATTATTTGCAAGGAGTGTACACGCTGTACGATTATACCTATCCCAACGGCGACGAAGCGCAGACGATGCTAGTCGCTTTTGTATGCCGGATTGTCGGCGGAGAGCCGTTGAGCGAAAATGAAGAAACGCGTGCGCTACGGTTCGTTGCACCGCAGGACGCGCCGCCGCTGTTCAATGCGCAAAATGTAGATATGCTATCCGATTTTATCGCTGGACGACGTGGGGTATATCGGTAATATGTGTAGATAGAGATGCATGAAGGTTTGTCGTATGTATATGTAAAAGCGCATCTAAAAAGTGGATATGCTATAAAAATGCCTGCTTCCTTCGCGGAAACAGGCATTTGGTGTGTGAATGAAAAAGGTACATCATCCATAGAAAATAGCTATAAGTTTCACCGTAATCAACAACACATAATAACTAGATAACAACTAGATAACAACCATATAACAGCCAAATCACAACTCAACAACAGTCTGATAGCGATCTAATAGCGACCTGATAACGATCCTATTCAAGTTCATATCAGCAGATAATCTGTTTACTTCTGCTGACTGATCGCAATCGCCTGTTCCAGATCGTTGATCAGATCGCGAATATGCTCCGTACCGACCGACAATCGAATCAGCTCTGGATTCACGCCCGCAGACAACTGCTGCTCCTCATTCAACTGCTGATGCGTGGTGCTGGCAGGGTGAATGATCAGCGACTTGGAATCGCCTACATTCGCCAAATGGGAAAAGAGCTTCACATTGCCGATCAGCTTCTGTCCTGCTGCCGCCCCGCCGCGAATACCAAAGGTCAGAATTGCACCTTTACCAAGCGGTAAATATTTTTGCGCTAACTCATACGATGAGTGACTTTCCAGACCGGGATAGCTGACCCATTCTACATCTGCGTGCTGCTCCAGATATCGTGCCACCTGCAACGCATTCTCACTATGACGCTCCATACGCAGATGCAACGTCTCCAGCCCTTGCAACAACAGCCATGCGTTAAATGGCGAGATGGGCGCGCCCAGATCGCGCATCAGCTGTACGCGCGCTTTGATAATATATGCCAGCGGACCGAGTGCATCACTGTACACTAACCCGTGATAGCTTGGATCAGGCTCTGTCAGCCCGGGGAACTTACCATGTGCTTTCCAGTCAAACTTCCCGCTGTCTACAATGACGCCGCCGATGGATGTACCGTGTCCGCCGATAAACTTGGTCGCCGAATGCACGACAATATCCGCGCCATGCTCAATCGGACGCAGCAAATACGGACTTGGAAATGTATTGTCTACGATCAGCGGAATCCCATGCTCATGCGCAATAGCGGCGACCGCTTCAATATCCAGCACATTGCCGCCCGGATTGCCGACTGTTTCCGCATATAATGCTTTGGTCTGTTCCGTAATAGCTGCTCGGAAATGGTCCGGTGTATCCGAATCGACAAATGACACCGTAATGCCCAGCTTGGGCAACGTATGTGCGAAGAGATTATATGTACCACCGTACAAACTAGCTGCCGACACAATATGATCGCCCGCCGCCGCAATATTCAGAATGGAGAATGTGATCGCCGCCTGACCGGATGCCGTTGCAAGTGCACCCACGCCACCTTCCAGCGCTGCCAGCCTCTTTTCAAACACATCGGTCGTCGGGTTCATCAGCCGCGTATAAATGTTGCCAAATTCCTTCAGCGCAAACAGATTGGCAGCATGCTCGCTGTCGCGGAATCCATACGATGATGTCTGATACAACGGCACAGCACGCGAGAAGGTCGTCGGGTCAATCTCCTGTCCAGCGTGAATGGCGAGAGTTTCCAGCAAATACGGGTTCGGTTCGGTCATGATCATTCTCCTTCGGCATTGGAATTGAACCTATTCTCGCATGACAGCATGGTGGAAGCAATCGATAATTCATGCTTACACAAAAATTGATACAGCATAGAAGTTTTCGATATGTTCACCGCTATACATCTGCAAAGCCCCGATTGCTACAATTCAGTATGTATAACGCGTTAATGGTGCGAATATGGAACCTTTTGAATGTGGCAACATCCTGTTATAACCGTCGATAACACGGGTAAGTGCATCGGAGGGAGGGTTGCCTCATGAACAATCAACAAGAAGAACCCCAGGCTGTCCAGCCACTCAAAAGAAATCGGATTCGTATCCGTCGCCCCGACTCTTACAAGCTAACGGTTGAATTCAAGGATCGTCGGCTAGTAACGCAAAATTGTTATGAACTGATCAGCCTATTGAACGATATCATCACAACCGTCTGCTTCCTGATCGGCAGTTATTTCTTTTTTACAAGCGATACGAAGACCGGTACGATCATGTTCATTATCGGGAATGCCAATACGCTATTCCGCGCTGTCCTCGCCATGATCCGCAAATTCCACATCGAATGGATTACGCAGGAAGAGGATGACGGCACGAAGACCAACGAGGTGAAAGTGACCGAAGAGAAGGGTTGCTAATCCAAGTGTGCCTGTATTGTGCACAGATTCGGCAATACTAACCTAAACTGAAGTATACAGTTACTTCATAATGGGTATTACGATACAACATACGATACAACAGCTACCACCATCGCAAATACGAACATACAGCAATTCCATATACAGAATTCAATCTGTGCCTTGATATACAATAAAGGCATAAATAAAGCCGCTGCCGGAGCATACAGCATCCGATAGCGGCTTTATGGAGTTGAGTACAAGCACAAGCATACGTATGAGCACAAACTAACCGTTACAGCTTCTTTAACGCTTCTGTTGGCGGTCCTTCCAATACTTCCCCTTTATAATCAAACCGTCCGCCATGACACGGACAATCCCATGAACGTTCGGCATCATTCCATTGTACCTCGCAGCCCATATGCGTACACGTCGTATCGACCAGATGCAGCTTGCCCTCTGGATCACGATAAGCGCCCGTACGTTTGCCGCGCTGCCAGATGACCGCGCCCTCGTCGGGCTGTAGCTCATCCGCTTTGCGCAGATTGAAGTCCACTTTGCCAGTCACCAGTTCTTTGGCTACCGTCAGATTGTGGCTGATTGCATTTTGCATCCGTTTCAGCACTGGCGTTTTGCGGGATGGAGCGAACAGCTCGGTATAACGATTGTCGCGACCAGTGATCATATCGGTGATCATCATCGCTGCCAGCGTACCGGATGTCATACCCCATTTCGCATAAGCGGTTCCGACATAGATGTTCGGCGTATCACTCGTCAGCTGACCGATGCAGGGCAGCTTGTCGAGCGAATACAGATCCTGTGACGACCAGCGGTAAGGAACTTCTTTAATGCCCAGCAGATTGCCCGCAAACACCTCCAGATCGGCATAATGCGCAGTTGTATCCTCTTCCTGACCTGTGCGATGCCCTTTACCACCAACAATCACATACTGCTGATCGTCAAATGTAGCCGAACGCAGCGAATGCTTCGGATCGTCCGCACTGATGTACATCCCACTCTCAAACGGCGTCTCTGCACGAATCGCCAGCGTATACGAACGCTCCGGCTGCAAACGGGCAAAATAAAAGCCATTCTGGTCGGTCACCGGATAGTGCGAACCGGACACAACGATATCGCAGTTGACGCCAAACTCCTTGTCCTGTACGAGCAGTCGCGGACGGTCGCCATTCTCCACTTCTTCAATCATCGTATGCTCATAGATCGTCCCACCTAGTCGCAAAAACTCCAGCAGCAGGAATTTCAAATATTGCAGTGGATGAAAGCGAGCCTGTCCCGGCAGCGCAATAGCACCTTCCACACGCAGCGGAATCGGCAATGACTCGACCCATTCTCCGGGAATACCCAGCTCGCGGTAAGCGTCCATTTCCTTTTTCAAATGCTTCAATTCCGAGCTGTCCGATTCGACATATACATAAGCCGTTTCTTCCTGCCAATCGCACTCTACACCGTTATCCTGCACGATTCGCTGCATAAAGCTTTTCGCTTCTTCGGCGGCTTCATAATACAGAATCGCTTCCTCATCACTAAAATGATTGCGAATATGGTCGTAGATCAAGCCATGCTGGGAGGTGACTTTGGCAGTGGTGTAGCCAGTTGTACCGTTCAACACCTTGCCGCCCTCAAACAGCGCGACCTGCTTGCCTTCCTTTGCTAACAAATAGGCAGCCGTTACGCCGGTAATGCCTGCGCCAACGACGGCAATTTCTACATCCAGTTCTTCTGCGAGCGGCGCGAATGTCGGAAATTCAGTCGTTGCCCGCCAGAATGAGTATGGTGCTTCCGGCAATTCGATCTCGGCTGCCTTGCGCGTAATCTCTTTATTCGTATCGTCCTTCATGCTGTCCCTCCTGCATCAGTGGTCTGCGTATCATCATTCATTACCACTTCTTGCAGTGAATCTAACCGCTACCGTTGCGGAACAACCGATATTTCGGGTAAGATGAAGCGGAGTTTGCATCCATTTGAACAAAGGAGATTTCCACTTATGCGATTTATTATTATGAGAGCGATTACGTGTCTCGTTGTTATCGGTCTCGCTGTCCGAACCGTACTGTCCAACCCATCTGATCCGAATAATATATTTGCTTATATGCTGATGGTCGTTGCCGTACTGGCTTTCGTTCTACCACTGCTTATTCAGAAAATCATCCGCCGCGTCCTCGCCAATCGCCGCACCCGCAAATAGAGGACACGGATATTTTTCAATCAGTCTATACTCCAAATTCATAACAGATATCTATGCTTTATATACCAAAGTGAATCGTTATAACGGAAGGCACATAGTAAATCATTAGCGTTTTAGTTCGTCTAGTGTAACCTTCCACCTTTCCAATCCCTGCTCCGGCTCATGCAAACGGAAGGTGATGCCGGTCAGTAGGTCGGCATACTGCGCGATATCCTGCTTGATATGCTCTATCGTGCCTTCGAACCGTGCACGCGGATACATACTGTCTGCCAGCTCAGGCAGCTCCTTCATACGCAACCGTAAAGTCCAACCGGCGTCTGCATACACAAACGACAATAGCGCTTTGCCATCTCGCTGCAAATTGCCCGTCGTATTCGTGCCTGTCCACAGCGCAATCCGCACATGCTGTTCATCCACTGCCAGCACTTCGCCCACACTGACCATCGCCTGATACGGAAATCCATTCTCGCCAACCGTCAGCAGCAGCATAGCCAGATGCTGATGATCCTCCAAGCGCTGCCCGTTTAATAGCTGTAATAGAGCAGGAGGGAGGGCAATCTGCTGTGAATCCTTCACATTGGAGTTTGCCGTTTCACGCTGATGCTCCGTACTCTGTAGTACATGTTCGGTTGCATTCGTATTGATGTGTTCTTCTTCCTTAGGCATGTAGATATCCTCCGTATTCGTCTATTGTCATTTTGATATTCAGCTGTCTATACTCATCCCAATGATATACCTCTAAACGATATACCTGAAAAGTACGAAGAGTATAGATCAATCCGTAATATATTCATGTAACAAGGTGTTTCTATTGGTTGGATGTCACGAGACGGTATTGTAGGTATGAACGGCACTCGTGTCAGCATAGACAATAACGAAGCTTTATACAGCGGCATTTTGCATAGTGATCGGCAAAACCTGTACAATAAGAAGCTGTATCGTTCGCATCCTGTTACGATAACCGCATTACCTACTCCAGATCCACATCCACATCCCGACAGAACAGGAGAGACGCCATGCTACTATTCGATTCAACGATCTGGTTAATCGGCATTGTGCTACTGCTGATCGTATTGCTGATTTTACGCCGGATATATCATAAATCACTGATGGAAGTACTGCTGACTGGCTTGTTCGGCATCTACCTGCTGAATGTTATCAAATACACCTTTTTCCCATTTCCCGTCGATTCGCAATTGCTGGAGCTGATGCGTATCACTGGAGGCGACAAAGGCATGGTGCGACTGAATCTGATCCCGTTTCATTCACAATTTTACGATTCCATTCTGGTCGACAAATCGAACTATCTTAATGTGCTCATGACCATTCCATACGGTCTGTTGTTGCCGCTGCTGATCTCTATGACGACCCGCCGTATGCTGCTGTTTGCCGTTGGCATCGGACTGGTTATCGAGACGCTGCAAGGGATGATCGACCTGCTGCTCGGCTTCACATATCGTACGGTCGATGTGAACGATATTATTTTCAATTTTACAGGTGCCATGCTAGGCTGGGCAATGCTCAGACTGTTGCTGCGAAGCAGTATCAGGCAAAAACAACTTGCCAGATGGTTCCCGGCTGTGGTACAAAAGATGTAATCACGACATCGCGCGCAATCCGCTGTTCCCGGGAAGGAATGACGGGTCATTGTAGACGATGTTATACCAAAGGAGGTGAGGCAGGATGTTGAATTTCCCATTGTATATTGCGCTGGAACACCGAGTTGTTGGCGTATATAATATTGCAGGCACATTTTACGAAGACGGGAGAAGTCTGTCCAAAAATGAATACTTCCCAAATGGCGAAATGCCGCTCCTGCCTTCAGCCTCGGTCGGATTTTCAGCAGTGTACACGTTGTGACAGTGATCAAGATGTAATGAATGGATATACTCATTATGTATCACCGTCATACGAATTGGATCAGCGTAACGATATTGTTGTCTGCGTGACAACGTATATCAGCGATCCTCTGCACTCCGTATCGCGAATGAACAGTTGTCTTCGGAATTGTACCTATACGAATATGCCTTACATCGTCGGCATACTTGTATGTGCAGAATGTAGCGTACGGATATCTATCTGCTTCGTATTCTGCCGCAACTCCACCCATGACAGCCGCAGGGACATTTCCCCTGCGGCTTTTTTGTTGTGCTCTGATTGTGAGATAGTATCATCTCCAAGGCACAATCAATTAAAACGGAATGATTCCTATTCCGAGCTGACAGGCAGAAGCGCATTTCCTCGACCATATCTATGCAAGAAGCGAATCAGATCATAGCCATATACTGGATCGGTTTGTCTTCCAATACACTAGCGCAGCCGTTCTTGTTGTTACTTCCCATGTCCTTGTAGTACAAGCCCGGCTGCCTCACACGAGGAGAATGAACAATATGTCTATTATGATTGCCTGTCAGCAGGTTCAACAATATTACGGCGCCCAGCAGGTGCTGTCCAGCGTCACCCTTGAAATCCACAGCGGTCGCAAAATCGGTCTCATCGGTCTAAATGGAGCGGGCAAAACGACCCTGTTCCGCCTACTATCCGGTCAAGAACGTCCATATCAGGGCGAATTGCATATTCAAAAAGGCGCTCGTGTCGGCTACTTGGCACAGGTGCCGGATTACGCAGCCGGCACTACCGTCATGGACGTCTTGCGTGCCAGCTTTCACCATCTGTTGCAATTGCAGCAGCGCATGGAAGAGCTGACGATTCGTATGAGCGATACGAATCAATCGCCAGAGCAAATGGACAAGACATTGCGTGAATACGGCGAAGCACTGGATCGTTTTGAAGATCAGGGTGGGTATGAGATGTCAGCCCGCATCGATGCGATTGCTGCCGGACTACGCATTCCGCAGTCCCGCTACGACGAGACAGTAGATATTCTGTCCGGTGGGGAGAAGACGCGTGTAGCGCTTGCGGCGCTGCTGCTGACCAACCCGGATATTCTGCTGCTCGACGAGCCGACCAATCATCTGGATATGGATGCCGTCGTCTGGCTGGAACAGTTTATCAGCGGATCGAACGCGACCGTTGTCGTCATCTCGCATGACCGCTATTTTCTAGATAAAGTCGTACAGGAGATCATCGAATTAGAAGACGGCGAAGCTACATCGTATCCGATGAACTACTCAGCATATCGCGAGGAAAAACAACGCCGTCTCATCAACCAATACGAGAATTACCAAGATCAGCAAAAAGAAATCAAGCGCATCAAAGAATCGATCAAACGTCTGATCGACTGGGGCAACCGCTCCAACCCGCCCAATCCCGGTTTTCACCGCCGCGCCGCTTCCATGCAAAAAGCGCTCGACCGTATGGAAAAAGTCAAACGCCCGGTGATGGAACGCGCCCAGATCGATCTGGAATGGAGACAACAGGGACGCTCCGGCGAACGCGTGCTAGTGCTGGATCAAGTATGGAAAAGCTATGGTGACAAAGCACTATTGCAGGAGTCATCCGCCCTGCTACGTTATGGCGAACACGCTGTTATCATCGGCGGCAATGGAGCGGGCAAAACGACGCTGCTACGTATGATCCTCGGTCAGGAAGAAGCCGACGCAGGCACCCTACGCTTAGGTTCCCGCACTGACACCGGCTACTTGGCACAAGAAGCCGCTCCACCGAACGCTGGCGAAACCGTACTGGAATGGTTCAAACTACACGCTCGCATGGAGGAAGGCGCCGCCCGCGGACAACTCGCCAAATTCCTATTTTACGGCCCAGATGTGTTCCAAAAAGTATCTGGTCTATCAGGTGGAGAATGGAGCCGATTGCGATTGGCAATCCTGATGCACCAGCGCCCCAACCTGCTGATTTTGGATGAACCGACGAATCATCTGGACATTTCGTCAAGAGAAGCATTGGAGGAAGCACTAGAAGAATTCCCAGGAACGATTTTGGCTGTATCGCATGATCGGTATTTTATTAATCGGATCGCGGGACAGATTTGGAGTTTGGGGGATGGAGAGTTGAAAGTGTCGCTTGGGAATTATGAGGATTATCAAGAGCAAAATACTCGCTGAATCAAAATAAAAAGGTATCTTTGTCTAAGGACAAAGATACCTTTTTATTTTAAGATCCGCCTATACCATTATCTAATGTTGTTAATCGAGTTGATTTCTCAATAGGTGCATGACTTAAAAAAGTAGCACCATTAATCAGTGTAAATAATGTCAACAAAATCAAAGCTTTTTTCATTATTATTAACCTCCTTTAATTTTTTTCATATTGGTTAGTTTGCTGCTCAAGAGAGTGTTTTTTATATTGTTCAAATAAAGTAATACAATCTAATGTCCTATTTTTATTTGACAAAGCAATAGACAATCTGAGACTTCTAAGCAACTCATCTAATCCAATACGAAACTGTTGTTTGTCAATATGATATACCGCAAGTTGATAGTACAGGATCATATATCGACCTATAGAAACTTTAGGATAGGATGCATTATGAGCCACTTTACTTGGGTATAGAATATCTTTGAATTTTTCAATAATATAGTCAATATCAAGAGTATATTTATTAGCTGCTCTTGATATAACAAGCATACTAGGCAAAATTTCTTTTGGGTGGTCTTCTAAAAAAGAAATGTAGCTATCGATATTATTTATATTCCCCATTAATAAACCAAGATTATGCATGTTGGCAATAGAGTATAATTTCAGCTTCTCAACTTCTTCTTTGCCTTTCTCATTTAGTCCCTCAAACCAGCTTAAATCTGCATAGTTTTGAATACATTTTTTCGCTTCTTCATACTTGTCTAAATATTCTAAAGCGATACCTTTGATCAAGTTTCCTTGACCATAATAGACTACAAGTTCTCTTTCAGTTTCTAGAAGAGAATGATTTTTATTGATCTTCAATTTCTCGCATTCAGCTTGGTAAACTGTTTCAGCTAATGAACGAAGTTCATCAGCACAACTACTCATTAATTCCCAATCTTGGAAATTATAATAAACGCTAGCTAATTGCAATAATGCATCTAGCATTATATTTTCGGGAAGGCGATTACGATAAGGCTCGAATCTTATAACTGCACGTAAGCTCTTCTCTGTATTATCGCCTATTGATGCACGAAAAACTCTGTAGTGAGCGATTGCTAATCTTTCTGAATGTTGATGTTTCTCATTCTCGATAACACATTCATAAAAAGGGATAGCTTCTTGTACTTTTCCTTCATGATACAATTCTTCCGCTAATCCAAACACAGAAATTGTATTTGATAAATCTTCCATCAAACGATCTAATACAGCCTGAATACAGTCAAACCGACTGATTTCAGTACATCTCAACAAAAATGCTTTGATTCGACGCCAGTCCGCTTTTTCATTAATAAAGCATTCATCTACATAGTACTCGTACATCCAGCCTTCTTCATGACCTAAAGCTGTAGCCATCAAATCCAACTGGCGGATCGAAATCGATTTTGGCGGATTACCATTCAAAATACCACTAATGATCCCGCGGTTGATCCCAGCAAGCTTACCGAAGCTGCTTAATGAATGCCCTTTTTGCCGAATTCCTTGTTCAATTTCAAGTCTAATGGTCGTGGTGTTGGTAATCATAAACCGAACACACCCCTTTATGTCGAAAGTTTCCCGTTTGTTGCGCCCCAGTAAACCCATGATTTCAAATTTATTACATTATATATTGCAGTTTGAACTGTGGTCAATTACTTTTAATGAAAAAATAGCAAATTAGGTATCAAAAATAGGTAACATGCGGCAATTCAATAACCACCAGCCTTTTTTCAAACGAAATCTTTATTTGATTTCATGTATAAAAAATAAGAATCAGCTATATTGCTATATAAGCAATACACTAATTCTTATTGGTGAATAGAGGGGATTATGGTAACTGAATTAATTTTGTGAGTAATGGAGTCATATCGATTGTTCTTTTCATATTATATCGACTAGCTGAGCGTTCAAACGTTTTTAGTGTTTTTTTTAATTGTTTATAGTTCTTTTTTTGTTTGGATTGGTACAATGCTAATTGATAAACCATATTTACAAAATAGCCATCTATAGCAGAAGAAGCATAATGTTTATTGCTACTATCCATTAAAAAAGAATCAATTTGATGGGCGAATAGTTTGACGATCCAATCTACATTCATACTGTGTTTATTAGTAGCTGTAAGAATAAGTAATAATCCAGGCACAATTTCTTCAGGATTTTTCTTTAGAAAATCTACATAGTTATCAAGAATTTCAAACTTACCCCATATGAAGATGCATGCCATATATATTGCCTTGAGCATAAATATAAAGCTTATCAATTTCATAATCGCTCTCTTCACTTATACCTTTTAGATGCTTCAGATCATAATACTTATAGGCATATTCCAAAGCTTTCTCATAATCCCCTGTATGTTCGTAAAAAGTCCCCTTGATTAAGTAGGCTTGTCCGTAATAACGCACAAATGGTCGTGGAATATGAAGGTGAAAATAAGGGTCTGTTTGCGGTACTTTAGAAAAATTGTTCAATATACGGTTCGTTAAAATGATTAATTCATCAGCACATTGATCAAGCAAAGTCCAATTTTTCACCCAATAATAGGTTCCAGCTGCATGTGTGAGTGCTTGTAATCTAAGATGATCGGGTAGATGTTTTTGATACTGTTGCATAAGTACTGCTGCTTGATAATCTTTTTCAATATTTTGATCACGATTAATCATGTATATTCTATAATAACTAACTGCCAACCGCTCTGAATGTGAGTGGCGCTCGTTATTAACAATACTTTGGTAGCATATGATTGCAGCATCGAATTGTTCCTTACATACAAGCTCCTCAGCCAACTCAAATACTTTTTCAATATATTCATATTTCTCCAAAGTTAGATCCAAGATATGTCTTATCCATTCGAAATGATTAAGCTCAATACAATTAATCAATAATGCACGAATTCTTCGCCAATTTAAATTTTCAGGCTTACAAAATAATTCTTGGATGAAAATTTCATACAACCAACCTCGCGATTTTTGAAGTGCTTTTCCCATTCGATCCAATTGATTGATAGAGATCGGTTTCGGAGTATCACTGTTAAGAGTAGAACTCAATATCCCACGATTAACGCCTGAAAGTTTACTAAAGACACTTAAAGAGTAATTTCTCTTCTGTAGTTCTTTGATTATTTCGTGACGCAAAGTTTTGATATGATCCATTTACAGTCCCTACCTTGCATACGACGTTCAATTTGTATTCTCAGTTAAAGTGCTAAAGAGATTATATGTGCTTCAGATCTCTTAATTTTTTTAAAAGATTCAAACAATCCAAAATGCGTCCCCGATTGTACTTCTCAACAACAGACTCCAGTGATGCCAATATTTTTTCCAATCTGCGATCGTAAAAATTGCGATTACATTGATACAATGTCAAATGGTAATAAATACTGATATAGCGGCTAATGCCTACAGCAATATCGGAATAGTGCTGGTTAGATATTCTACCCAGTGTCAGTTGTTCAATGATATCGTCTGGATAAAGTAAATCGTGATATTCCTCCAAAATATCATCAATGTTGAATCCATATTCGGCAGCAGCCTGCACAATAATCATAAGGCTCGGCAGAATTTCGCCTGGATAGGTTTTCATTAATGCCAAATATTCAGACAGGCATGAATCGTTTCCTTCCAGCAACATCAGATTTAATTTATTAAAATAGGCTACGAGTTCTAGACGTTCCACGTATTTGTTATGTTCGGGATGAGTATCTTCAAACCAGCTCAAATCTGTAAAGCCTTTCAATGCTTCGTGAGCAAGATCATACCGAGTAGTCAATTCATAACTGGCAAACTTTAAAATAAAGCTCTGCGCATAATAAAACACCAGTGGACGTTCCGCAGACGGATACGGTTGTTTGCGGACGGAATGAGGGTGTTTGCTATGGCATTGATATAGATAATCTGCCAGTACAAACAACTCGTCTGCTGTGAGCAGCAAAGCATCCCAGTCCTGAACAGTGAAATAAATATTCCCCAGCTTCAACAGCGCATCCAACTTCAAATGCGCTGGCAGGCGATTGCGAAACGATTCAAAGATCAGCGCAGCCTTCAAATTATCCTCGATATTATGTCCCAGCGCAGCGCGAAACAGGCGGTACTGACTAACAGCCAAGCGCTCCGACTGATAGTTGCGCTCGTTCTCAATGACACACTGATACAGCGGCACAGCATCCGCGCCACGCCCCTCTGCTACGAGTTCTTCCGCCATATCAAACACATGGCTAACATGTGCGGGATTCTCCATGAGCAAATCCAATGTACGGCGAATCAGATCTGCTTGATGCAGATCGACACAACGCAGCAGCAGGGGGCGAACGCGTCGCCAATTGGTTTTGCCGGACTCGTTGAAGCATTCTTCGACGAACAGCTCGTACAGCCAGCCTTCGGGCTTGCCAAGCGCTCTCACCATGCCATCCAGTTGATTGATGGACATCGGTTTGGGTGGGTTGCCGTTCAGCGTAGCGCTCAGGATTCCGCGGTTGATCCCGGACGCTTTGCTGAAGCTGCTCAGGGAATAGCCCTGACGCTGGATTTCGGATTCCAGTTCGGTTCTTAGTGTAATTAATCTATCCATGCGGATCATTCCCTTCCTGTAAGGCATAGAACGGATCTGATACAGCACCGGTGCAATCCATTGTACGACTTATTTATCTATTACGTAGTCAGTTAGTGATTACGTTTCATTTTCGCTGTAAAAATTTTCATGATCCATACGTAATAATTAGGCTAATCCGTTCTAATCTTTATCTCGATACCGAATTAGAGCACAGACGTATAAGCCTAAACCCAGGCTACCCGAATGTGCTCATCTTTGCCAAAAAATGATAATTTTTATTATTATACATGTTACTCAAAAACGATAATTTTTATTTTTGGTAACTTGTTATATGAAATGTATCTCATTCCAGTTTACGATCATTAATTCAAAAAAAAGGGTATGATTACAAAAAAAATAACTCCGTTTTTTGTAAACTCCTGTAATAATAGGATGTGTAGGAGATACAAGTTAGTTACTTTTACTGGTGACTGACTTGCGTTGTTGCCTGCGTAGTGATCGTAACGTTTCACCTAAGCTTGAATGTGAACCTGTACCGGTGAACAGACGGGGGAAGACGGCGGATTAATACACATAGAGAAAGATATTAATGCTAGCGTTAGTCTCGTTTGTCGGAATCAGGTAGAAGAGTGAGCATCACTTTGTAGCAAGACAGTAGCCACACCCATAGGTACGTATATCATAAGTAGTATGTTGTTTATATCATAGAACACCACATAGTTTGATCATTAGCAAGACAGCTAGACCATAGTAATATCATAAGCAGTATCCCGGTAAGGCCCAGATCCGATTGATCGGGCTTTTTCTTTTTGTCTACATATCCTTAATTTAAACAATTGTTTATAAAACTTTAAAAACTCGTTTTTTGAAAACATCTGTCATAATGGGAACAAGAGTCATTCTGCGGAAACAGCTCTGCCCGGTTACGCGCCCCAGCCTGACTGTGCACCATTTTCGTTTACGCATATGGTTTGAGCATCATTGTCGTCCTGTCGTTTGCAGCAGCGCACAGCCTTGCTGCCGGTATTATGCCGGTGCTGCTGCATAGGTCTGTTTGAGTGTTTGTTCATCTGAATCGTATCTATCATTGCATAACCGAACGGTTTCCGAATGCTGCTGAATCGGAGGCGCGCTGCTGCATGGACTGCACCTGAGCAATAGACAGGTGTTATTTGCGTTGATGTGCAGCTAATAACCGGGTAAATGATGCTTTGTTATGCAGTAATTGATATATTTCGACAAAGATTTAATAGTAGATTTAGTTAATTATGCACTGGTGACAAGGGCGGAAATACATAATAATGAGAGTCTCCGGTATCCGTACCACTAGCCATGATGATGGGAATAGATGGCTACAATGGCGATTGTTCAAATATAGTCCGATTATACCTGTTTATATGGGATCAGAATCGGGTAAAAACAATGCCGGGAGCATATTACATCTTATGGAGGGTCCACCATGAATAGGCTTTTTACAGCCTTCACTTTGTTTGTGCAAAAACGTTTGATCGGTAATATCATTCTTGCCGCTATTGTTTATCTGTTCTGGATGTATGGATTGCAAAATAGTGCGCAGGAGTCAGCAGGTACGGCGATGGTCGCTTTTGTACTGTTGCTGATGGGAGATATGGTTTCGCTTTACGTTTCCAAACATTCATCAACCAAGCGTAACAAGCATGCCGGGTAACAACGTTCGTAACAGACTGTAATTCGTCGATTGATATAGATGTATACGCACTAACGATAATCGCCAAGCAGGCGCCTGAACCAATCATTCGGGCGCTTTTTGTATACCTTTTGAACCGAAGTTTACACAGCGTTGATCCTTGCGGATATCTAAAAGGACGAGGTTTGTTTTTTGCTAACGTATGGGACAATAAGCATAGATGTGATTGTCATTATTCATACATATTACCTGTAACTACCATCGTGAGCAGTGGGCGAAAAGCTAAATTTTCATTCTGCCCTTCATCTCTGCTAAAATGGAAATGAACAGGCTTTCTTACCAGAGCCTTTCTCCGGCATCACGATGTCTTTGCTTTCCTTTTTGCAAAAAAATGAAACGGAATTGCAGCCTGCGCAGTATTATCTAGCAATACCTAAGAGGAGGCTCGTATCATTTATGACGATTAATCTCGTAAAAGGACAGAAGATTGACCTGACGAAGGGCAGAAGCGACCTCACCCGTCTGCTGGTCGGTCTGGGCTGGGACCCTGCCGAATCGCAATCGCGTGGTCTGTTCGGCTTCAAAAAAGCCAGAGCTGATGTCGATTGTGACGCATCTGCTCTGCTGCTCAGCGACAACGACAAGCTGCTCAAGAAAGGCAATCTGGTATGTTTCTACAACCTGACTAGTGAATGCGGTTCGGTGCGCCATAGCGGCGATAACTTGACCGGCGAAGGCGCAGGCGACGATGAGCAGATTTTCATTGATCTGTCCAAAGTACCAGCGGATGTTCATAAGATTCTAGTTGTGGTAAATATCTATCAGGCGGAGCAGCGTCGTCAGGATTTTGGTATGATCGCTTCCGCGTATATCCGCGTTGCGAATGAGCAAACGGGCGAAGAACTGGCACGTTACAACCTGACTGACAATTATGCAGGCATGACGGCTCTTGTCACCGGCGAATTGTATCGCAATGGTTCCGATTGGAAATTCAATGCGATTGGTCAAGGGAAACAAGCGGCGCATGTAGACATTCTCGCTCGCCAATACGTGTAACAAAACAGGCACCCATTTCTGCTTCATTCATGCAGGAAGATGCCACAGTTTGCAGAACCTATACTTAATCGAAGAAAGAGGGAACTGACTATGCCAATTAACCTGAGTAAAGGCCAAAAAATCGATCTGACTAAAACCAACCCCGGACTTGCGAAAATCACAGTCGGCTTGGGCTGGGATACGAACAAATATGACGGCGGTGGCGATTTTGACCTCGACGTATCCGTATTTTGCGCTAATGGTGCAGGTAAAGTAGCCAGTGAGAAAGACTTTATCTTCTTTAATAACCCACAAAACGAAAACGGCTCCGTCGTACACAGCGGTGACAACCGTACAGGTGCCGGCGATGGCGATGATGAGCAGATCAAAATCGATCTGCCAAGCGTACCGCAAACGGTAGAAAAAGTTGCGTTTACGATCACGATCTATGAAGCAGATGCGCGCAACCAGAACTTTGGTCAAGTGTCGAACGCATATGTACGTATCGTTAATGATGCGACAAACGAAGAACTGATTCGTTTTGATCTGGGCGAAGATTTCTCCATCGAAACAGGTGTCGTGGTTGGCGAATTGTACCGTCACTCCGGCGAATGGAAATTTAGCGCAGTCGGTAACGGCTACCGCGATGGTCTGTCAGGTCTCGTACGCGACTACGGTCTGCAAGGCTAAGACGACTACCTACATTGTAAATAATATGATCTGCCGCATACATTTGCGGCAGGTCTGTATAGAAGCTTTACGCATGAAACCAATGACATACAGGGCACGCTCCTGTATGTCATTTTAACATCAGGGGCATGCTGTATGATCTGCTTGAGGTATCGGTATCATACAGGTTCTAAATTGTCAGCATGGACATCGGGAGGGTGAGCAATGAGCACCAATATCGTCAGAGGGCAAAAAACAGATATTACGAAAAGCAACCCCGGCATGGATCAGTTCCGTGTACTGCTGGGATGGCAGGCACCGGCTGGATTGGAATTGGATACGTCGGCGTTTTTGCTGCGTGATAACGGCAAGGTGGACGGCGATGATGATCTGATCTTTTATGGGAATACGGGCAATTCCTTTATTCGTTATGTTGATCAGGAAAACGGCAGTGACAAGCGGCAGTTTACGATTCAATTGCAGCGTATTCCGCAGCATATACATAAGATTGCGCTGACGCTGACGATCTATAATGCAGATGCGCCGGGGAATAATTTTAGCCGTGTGCAGCAAATGTACATACGAGGGGTAAATGAAGCGGGGCAAACGGAATTGTTCCGCTACAATCTGGAAGCGGGCTTTTCCAATGAAACGGCGATCGTGATCGGTGAGCTGTATCGGTATCAGTCAGATTGGAAATTCGCTGCGGTCGGAGCAGGGTACTTTGGCGGGTTGAAGGAATTGTGTGGCAGTTATGGGATCGAGGTGGAGGAACCTTCTGGCTCACAGCAGCCAACACCGACTCCTGCGCCACCGATTCCATCGCCACCGCCGGTTCCGCCCGCACCACCTGTGCGGCAACCGCCGATTCCGTCACCGTCATCTCCGCCTGTACAGCAGCCACCGGCAACGCCAGCGTCGGTTCCACCTGTGCAGCAATCACCGACACCGTCTGCGCCGCTTAATCTGTCCAAGATTGAGTTGAAGAAAAAGGGCGATGTGATCAATTTGCAGAAAAAGCCGGGCGTTGCGCTGGGCGAGCTGTTGATCAACCTGAACTGGAATCGTCAGCAGCAGAAGAAAAGCGGCGGATTGTTCGGATTTGGCGGTAGCAGCGGTGGTAGCAGTCGCGGCACCGATCTTGATCTGGGCTGTCTATATGAATTGCAGGATGGTAGCAAAGGTGTCGTACAGGCGCTGGGCAATAGCTTTGGTCGCATTGATGTGCCGCCTTATGTGTCGCTGGATGCGGATGATCGCACTGGCGAACGCAGCAATGGCGAGAATATGCGCATTAACGGTAACCGTATCTCCGATATCAAGCGAGTGCTGGTGTTCTCTTTTATTTATGAAGGGATTAGCCGCTGGACGGAAGCGGATGGGGTTGTCACGATTAATCAGCAGGGCGGACCTGATATTATCGTTCGTCTGGATGAGCCGGACAATCGCCGTACGATGTGTGCGGTCGCGATGATCCGCAATGTAGGAGAGACATTCAGTATTGAGAAGGTTGTACAGTATTTTAGCGGTCATCAGGAAATGGACCTTGCCTTCAACTGGAATATGCGCTGGAAAGCAGGACGAAAATAATCATTGCTCGCAATATGCACAATACGGACATGTTGCGGCGAATGGATCTGCCGATGGAACTCGGCAGCTTGGTTCGTAAGCATAGCAATGACGATCTGGTCTGCAACGAAAGCTATACGGTATGGAACAAGCAAGCTGTAATCTGACCGGCATACGATATGCCGGATGATGAGAGTCCCTCCTGTGCTGCAATAGGAGGGACTTTGTTTTACTTCTAGCGTTTGCGATTTCCAAACGCGGGGTACAAGTCAAAAGTGATTTTTGCTACAGCAAAATATCTTACAATTCAGCGTTTACGTTTTTTAAACGCGAGGTGCAAATCAAAAGTGATTTTTGCTTTAGCAAAATATCTTACAATTCAGCGTTTACATTTCACGTACTGCTGATCTTCATATGAGCTGGTTTATACCGGGAGGGGTATTATGCGTTATTTTAATTATTTGTCACCGGCTGAAGAGCAGGAATTGTTTTATTCGTTGCCTGTACATTATGGTAATGATTCGGATCAGGAGCTCTTATCGTATGCGGTCGGAGCGGCGCTGTATTGCCCGGCGACCCGGCAGACGATTGCGGCAGATGTGCTGTCTGGCAAGCATATGGGGTTGACGACTTGGGTGTTCGATCTGGAGGATGCGATTGGCGATCAGCAGGTAGAGACGGCGGAGATGTCACTGCATCTGCAATTGCAGCAGCTACAGGCGGAATTGCAGCACAATCAGGAGATACAGGAACGTCTGCCGCTACTATTTATCCGGGTGCGCAGTGTGGAACAGCTGCGGCGCGTATTGCAGCGGATGGATCAGTGTATGGAGCTAATTACGGGGATTATGCTGCCGAAGTTTGGGGCAGAGCAGGGACAGCTTTATTTTGAAATGATTGCGGAATACAATGAGCTGGCAGGGGAGTATGCACCTGTGCTGTACGGGCTGCCTATTCTGGAAACAGCCGAAGTGATCTACCGCGAAAGTCGGTTAGGAGCATTGCTTGGTATTAAGCGTGTGCTGGATCAGTACAAGCGATATGTGCTGAATGTGCGCATCGGTGCGACGGATTTCTCCAGTCTGTTCGGACTGCGGCGCAATTCGGATGTGACCATTTATGAGATTGCGCCGATTCGGGATTGTATTGCGGATATTATTAATATTTTTGGGCGGATGGATTCGCCGTATGTGATCTCGGGACCGGTATGGGAGTATTTTGCCAGCGGGGAGCGCGTATTGAAGCCGCAAATTCGGCAGTCGCCATTTGAAGAGGCGCTCGGGGATGACGGGCGCAGATTGCGCAACGACTATATTAATCGCCATGTGGACGGTTTGATCCGCGAGGTAATGATGGATAAGGAAAATGGCATGATTGGCAAAACGATCATTCATCCTTCCCATATTCGTTTGGTACAATCGATGTATACGGTCACGCGCGAGGAATACGACGATGCACTCGGCATTATCGAGCGCAACAACGGCGAGCTGGGCGTATTCAAAAGCGGATATGCTAACAAAATGAATGAAATCAAGCCCCATCTGAACTGGGCGCAAAAAGTAATGGCTAGATCAAAAATATACGGGGTGCTGCATGAACAACAACATTTCATCTCTTTACTCTCAGAACAAGAACGCCGTGTATACGTATAATGTGCTGGAACAGCTAACTGTGACGGTGGAAGTAGAGCAGAATCCATTTCAATTGCCGCTGGAATCGCTGTTTGGCATGGCGGCACGGATTAATCCGAAGCGTTCGTTTTTATTTGTTAGCAAGGTGCTGGGTAAGCATCTGGCAGTTGATCCGTATGTGTCGCTGTTGAGCGGCGCGGCGTTGTCGCTGCTGCTGTATCGGGAGTTACATGCAGCATGGGCAAAAGAATATGCAAAACAATCCGCAAGTGATGAACAGACGCCCAATATCAGTGAAACCCGTTCTTCTCAGACGGATGTTGAACCTGAATACTCTAAGGATGGCGAGACAGTCAATCCTACTACTGACGTGGTAGAGTCTCTGCTGCCATCCGTATTGCGGGCGCTAACAACCGGAGAAGGTGCAAAAGAAGCGTATGAGCAGTTGATGGCTGTACAGCTGGAAGCGAAGCAACCGCTATCGTTTATCGGATTTGCGGAGACGGCGACAGCGCTTGGACATAGCATGTATGCGCCATTTCGCAATGAGGCGACGTATGTGCACACGACTCGGCATCATATTCCCGATCTGACACCGATGATCCAGTTTGAAGAAGAGCATTCCCATGCGGTGGCGCATCGCTGTTATGCACAGCAAGAGGGTATGATCGACGGTACGCAGTCGATTGTACTGGTAGATGACGAGATCACGACTGGTAAAACAACGCTCAATATTATCCGCGCCATTCATGAGCAGTATCCACGGCAAACGTATTATGTCGCTTCATTGCTGGATTGGCGCAGTGCAGAGCATGTGCAGCGTTATGCTGAACTGGAGCAGGAGCTGCATATTGACATTGTGCCGCTATCGCTAATCAAAGGCAATATTGCGGTGGAAGGACAGGCGGCGCTGACTCATCCGCCCTTTATGCTGGAAGAGATCGACGAGCAGGTACCAGTAGAATGGATCTATCTGGATCATACGTTCCAGCAGCTACATGACCACGCTTCGGTGGATGGATTGGAGCAAGTACATGCGTCGCCATTTGTGAAGCATACGGGGCGCTTTGGCTTGGCGTCAGCGGACAATGAGCGGTTGGATGATAGTATTGCGGCGGCAGGTCGTCGTTTGCGGGAGATGCGTAGCGGGGAACGAACGCTCTGTCTCGGTACGGAGGAGTTTATGTATGTACCGATGCGAATCGGTGCGGAGATGGGGGAAGGTGTACGTTATCATTCCACGACCCGCAGCCCGGTATATCGGACCGAAGCGCCGGATTATGCGATTCATTCGGGATATGTGTTTCATTCGGCGGAAGATCGCAGTGTGAGCAATTATGTGTACAATATTCCGCGGCATGGATATGACGATGTATTTGTCTTTTTGGAACGGGATGTGCGTTCAGGGCATCTGGATGAATTGATGGATGTACTGCGCACGCGTGGATTCCGGCAGATTCATGTTGTCGTTTGCGGTCCGCAGGTGGAACAAGTGGGCGGAAAGGGGGATGTCCATGAGTGAGCGTAATCTGGCTGCGGGTGAAGCGGGGAATGGTTCTTGGGCAGATTGGGCAGAGCCGAAGTTAGCTGCTCCGGCGCGACTAGGCAGCTATGCTCCGGCGGATGTCGTCTTTTTGCTGAAGGATCTGAGTGATGTGAATCTGGAACGCGGTACGGAAGAACGCGAAGAAGCGATTCAGACAGGCACGCACTATTCGGAAATGCTACCGCAGGAGTATCAGCCGACAGAGGAATATGTGCAGCTGTATCGCGCGGCGCTGGAGCAATCGGCGGAGGAAGTGGCGCTGGCGGCTGGCGTGGTGAGTGAGCTGATTGTGCGTAAGCGCGGACGCAAGCTGGTGCTAGTATCGCTGGCGCGTGCAGGTACGCCGGTTGGTATTTTGATCAAGCGGTATTTGCAACAGGTGCATCAGCTGGATGTGCCGCATTATAGCATTTCCATTATTCGCGGCAAAGGCATCGACACCAATGCGCTCAAATATATACTGCAACAGCATGGGACGGAGACGGAGATTCAGTTTGTCGATGGCTGGACGGGCAAAGGGGCGATTCGCCGCGTGCTGGTGGAGTCATGTCGTCAGTTTGCCGAGACATACGGAGTGCAGCTGAATGATGATCTGGCGGTGCTTGCTGACCCCGGACGCTGTTCGGATACGTACGGAACAAGGGCAGATTTCCTCATTCCGAGTGCTTGTCTGAATTCGACCGTTTCAGGATTGATGAGTCGCACGGTGCTGCGTGATGATCTGATTGGAGAAGATGATTTTCATGGATCGAAGTACTATAAGCACTGGCTGGAGCAGGATTTGTCCAATGTGTTTGTAGATACGATTAGCGCTTATTTTGAACATGTAGTCTTGCAAGCACAGGCACAGGCGGAGCAGTTGTTGAAGCAGCCGGAGCCAGCGGATTGGCAGGGCATGGAGGATATTCAAGGCATTCAGGAGCAGTACGGCTTGCGCGATATCAATCTGATCAAGCCGGGTGTTGGTGAGACGACACGGGTACTGCTGCGCCGAGTGCCTTGGAAAATTCTGATCAACCGTGAGGACAATCCACATCTGCGTCATATTTTGCTATTGGCGCGTGAGCGCGGGGCAATGGTAGAAGTGAAGTCTGAGATGACGTACGCATGTTGCGGCATTATCAAACCGAGAGAAGGTGACTGCTAATGCTGTTATATGCAAGCGATCTGGATCAGACGCTTATTTACTCTGAACGTTCACGCGGAATGGAGATTGATCCTCATATTATGATGGTTGCCGAAATGGTGGACGAGCGCATCGTGTCGCATATTTCTATTCAGGCGCTTCATAAGTTGAAGGACATCGCGGCGCAGATTCCATTTGTTCCAGTGACGACGCGCGTATTGGAGCTGTATCATCGGATTCATATTTTCCGCGATGTAGTGGTGCCCGCGTATGCCATTACGAGCAATGGCGGTCATATTCTGATCAACGGCAAGATTGATCAGGAATGGCATCAGTACATCATGGACGATGTGCGGCAGCAAGCGGCACCTGCGGCGGAAGTTATATCATTATTTCACAGCGTGGCACAGCCAGAATGGGTGATCAAGGAGAGCTATTGGGAGGATACGTTCTTCTCGGTGCTGGTCAATCGGGAACAGATGCCGTATGAGCAGGTGATGGCACTGCGTCCGCAGCTGGCACAACTGGGCTGGGAGCTTTCGATTCAAGGGCGCAAGGTGTATCTGGTGCCGTTTGCAGTTAGCAAAAATCGGGCGATGCAGCGAGTACGGGAAATGACAGGTGCGACGCATGTGATCGCTTCTGGCGATTCGCTATTGGATCGTGGGTTGCTGGATGCTGCGGATTCCGGGATCGCACCAGCGCATGGCGAGCTGTATCGTGCCCTTCAGAATGGGACGCTGGGCGAGGTATCATTCGGTTTTACCAAGCGGTCGGGCATTCTGGCGGCGGACGAGATTGTGCAATTTGTAGCGGATATTATGGACAGGGAAGGGATTGCCAAGCATGAGTACAGATAACAAAAAGATCCGAATCTGGTTTAACCGCAGCTTTGCGGTGGGATATCATTATATTCAGGCGGTTCGCAACAATGAGGATGGAATGCAGTTTGAGATTTACGGCTCGCATCGCGATCCAGAGCATGTGTCGTTACTGTCCTGCGATTATACAGAAGTGGAACCAGTGTTGACCGGACGAGAGTATGCGGACTTTTGCCTCGACTTTTGCCGTCGTCATCAGATTGAAGTGTTCGTACCGCGCTGGGGGATGCGTTATGTTGTGGCGGCTGCGGAGGAATTTGCACAGCTTGGCGTGAAGCTGGTGTGCTGTACCGATGCGAAGCTGCTGGACGAGATTGAGGATAAAGGTAACTTCTTCCGCTCGGCGGAGCAGCAGCAATTGATGATCGTGCCGGAATATGAAGTGGTACATACGGCAGATCAATTCAAAGCAGCATATGAACGCATCGCTGCACTGGGATTGCAAGTCTGCTTCAAACCGACGCGGATGGAGGGCGGTGTCGGCTTCCGTATCATCAACAACGATTTTGATCCATTGGAAGAATTGTTCAGTACGGTCAGTGCGAACGTATCGTTTGATCAGGTGTATCGCACGTTGTCAGCGGCGGAGACATTTCCTGAGCTGATGGTGATGGAATTGCTACAAGGACCGGAATACAGCATCGATTGTCTTGCTTCACCAGAAGGAGAACTGCTGGCAGCGATTCCGCGCCGCAAAGGTGGCGGACGTTCACGATTGTTGGAACAGAATCAGGAGCTGCTGGATATCGCCGCCAAAGTAGCAAGCTATTACCGGATTCCTTATAATTATAATCTACAGTTGATTTATCAGGGTGATACGCCCAAAGCGCTTGAAATCAATCCGCGCATGTCCGGCGGTTTGCATATGTCCTGTTTGACTGGTATCAATTTCCCTTATCTGGCGGTGAAGCTAGCACTTGGATACGAGGTGAAGGTGCCGCAACCGGAGTTCGGATTGCTGACTACGTATGTGGAGCAACCGCTGATCATGAGTAAAATAGTCAAATAAGCCGCTTCGTGTGTTGGGGAACCATTGTATACACAAGTAGCTGGATAGGGAAGCTGATGCAGAAGTGGCTCAACATATACAGATTGAGTAGCTGTAGCCTGAGGGCATACGTCATCTGTGACATAAGGCTTATATTGCTATCATGGTGCAACCGGCGGACAGGCAGGCACGTAGCATAGGACATGACGAATTTTATATAGGCAGGTGTTTACAGATGAGTACAGCCAAACTGATAGGCAAAACAGTGCTTGGCGGTGGAGTCGGTTATCTGATCGGCTGCATGGTAGGCATATGGACGCCCGGATTTATCGCAATGCTGTTTCCACTCGCAGGTTCTGTTTACGGCGTAATCTGGGCGGCACGCTCGCAAAATCGTCCCGCTGAATTGCCGCCGTCACCGGGACAACCGCCGCTCTCGCAGCCACAGTCATCCGGTCGACAACGTATACAGAATCAAGGCTCACCGCAGCGCCATCCGTTGCAGGAGCAATACGAGCAAGCTGCAAGACAACGTGCTGTAGAGCATGAGCAGCAGCGACATGCACCATTTTCGTCAGATCGCGGTGGTTCTGCGTCCACAGCGCCCGGTACAGCAGGGCAGACACAGTCCTCTTCTGCGGCGTCTGCACAGCCAGTGCCAACTTCAGGCTCTAATGCTGCGCTGACCGGTCAGCCGAGTGCGGACGTGTTGCCGATCTTTCAGCCGGTGCTGGAATATTTAAGCGTATTAGAGGATATGATCATTTCCGAAGGTCAGAAGAACAATCTGGATAACGAAATTGTGGAAAAAGCCTGTGCGCTATTTTTACGGTTACAGCGTGTCATTCCAGTATTGTCCGACCTGAACAATGATGATATTAACCACACGATCAAACGGTTGGTGATGAAGGATCTGAACGGTGTCATCAATCCATTTCTGCGTCTGAGTGGGGAAGCCAAAACGAAAAATCGCCGCATCTTACTGGACGGAATCAAAGATGTGAATAACCGTGTCACCCAGATCGTCAAAACGATTGAACATAAAGACCTGTTGGAGCTGCAATCGCGCGCCGAGATATTACACCAGCGGTATTCGTAATCCATTATCGATCATAGCGGCCCAATCAAGTTGTCTACTACTAAGCGTTACCTAAGCTGTATCCAAGCGTCACCATTAACGGTTTAAAGGAGATGAACCTATGGCAACATCACCGATTTCGTTGAAAAAGGAAGATGAAGAGAAAGTAACCCGTGAAGCGTCTACGATTATTCAGCAAGTGTCCAGAGCGGACAATATGAATCTGGATGTGCTGATGGATGAAGTGGGCAAGCTGGGCATGCAAACGCAGGAGCGTGCCACCCAGACGCTGCAAATGCTAGATCGTCCGGTCAATGATCTCATGTCCGGCAAATCGAAGCATGTCTCCGATCTGATCCTGTCATTACGCGATGAATGCGAAGCGCTCCAGCAGAGCAAAAATGTCAGTCTGTTCGGCAAGCTATTGCGCAAATCTCCACTCAAAAATTACGTCTACAAATATCAATCTGTTAGCAAAAACGTCGATGCGATCGTACAGGGTCTGCGCGACGGTAAAGATACGCTGGAAGAAAATATGATCAGCATGCGTACACTCAAGCGCAATTCCTTGCAGGAAATCTACAATTTGCAATATAAAATCGCAATGGGCGGTGAGCTGAAAACACTGTTCGAAGCCGAAATTCAAAAGCCGGAAAACGAAACTCGCAAAGTGTATCTGGAACGCGGACTGCGTAAGGTCGTCACTCGTATCCAATCGATGACCGAAAATATTATGTTGTTCAATCAGGCGATTGCTGCAACGGATATCGTCAACGATACGAATGATAAACTGATTGATTCGGTTAACGATTCCGTATACAAAGCCGCCAATCTGATCAAAATCTCCGCCATGATTGCACTGGCGATTGAAGATCAGACCCGTGTTGCCAATGCGGTCGAGAGTGTCAACCAGACAATTGAGGATCAGTTCAAACGTAACGCTGAGATGCTGAAAACGAACAGCGAACGCTCTGCCGAGCTGCTCAAAAAGCCAACGATGTCGCTGGAATCGGTCAATCAAGCGATCTCCGATTTGATGACTGCGCTGGATACGTCCGAGCGTTCCAACCGCGAGATCATCGTCAGCTGTCAGGATTACACGGCGAAGCTGTCCACAATTAACGATCAGATGACCCGCCGCCTTGGTCTGGAAAAAGCAGAAGCTAATACACCGTCGCTGAGCAACAACAATACCGCACCAAAACGCGATCCATTGGCTGATCTGCTCAGTTAGTGTGTATGAACTTAGCGCGTATGCCGATCATTCATAAATGATCATAGCAAACGCCCCATTCTATACAATCTATAGAAAGGGGCGTTTTTGTTGTGAGTATATATTCGTTATCGTTCCATCGTTGTTGAGGCTCATCCCATGAAGCGGGCAGTGCGACTGGGGATGAGCAGGATGTTATGTCGAAGGTGAGTGTACAATGGAAAGTTATTTTACAAATAGACAGACTATATGAAGATGGAAACGATAGTGGTTGTCAGAGCAGTTTCCGTGAGTTGTATTAAAAGGCGATACCGCTCGTGTTGTTGAAGCTGTTAATTGCGCCGTCTTTGGCAGGTGCGCCAGAGCCGTCACCGTTGGCTGCAAAATGGATGCTGTAGCCGTACGATGGGCTAGTTTGGAAGCTTTTCAGTTGATCGGCGGTGAAGTAACCGGACAGGTAGGCATAGTCGACCTTCTCCAATTGACCTTGATACGTCCATGCTTTGGCATTGGCTACATCATAACCGAGCGATTTCAGGCGTTGCAGTTCAGCTTGAGCTTCAGTGCTGTTCGGCTCGATCGGGGAGCCGCTTTTGAACAGGTCGATTGCTACGAAGTATTTGGCATTTTTGTCGCTGGCATGTTCCTTGATTGCTTGCTCAATATCGTACATGAGCAGGGTTTTGCCATTATCAGCTGGAGCGTAACTGCCAGCGGCAATACCGGTGGAAGTGATGCCGTCGCCTGTAGCACCATTAGTGGAGCCGTTAATAGCGCCGTTTTTGGCATTGACAGCAGAACCGTCGCCATTGTTGGCAAAGTCAAAACTATAGCCATAGTTGGTATCCGCTTTGAATTGTTTCAGTTGAGCAGCTGTCAGGTAGCCCGCCAGATAGGTGTAATTCACTTTTTGTAGATTGCCTTCATACGTCCATGCTGTATTGTAATCGACATTGTAGCCAAGTGCTTTCAGACGTTTGAGTTCGGCTTTGGCTTGAGCACTGTCGCTTTTCAGCGGTGTGCCTTTGGAAAATAGATTGATGGCTACGAAGTATTGGGCGTCTTGATCGGCTGCATGCTCTTCGACTGCTTTTTGCACGCCTTCGGTCAGAAAAAATTTGCCATTAGCTGGTGCGGCATAGCTGCTGGAGGCGTTGTTTCCATTAGTGGTAGTCGGTTTCTCGCCAGGCAGTACGTCGATGGTAGTTTTACCGCCGGTTTTGTTCTTTTTCAAATAATCAAGGGCGTTGTACATGCTCACGGCTGCATCGGCACGGTTTATGTCCTGCTTCGGATTGAAATTGCCGTTGCTATCCAGGCTGATGATTTTGAAGACGAGTGCTAGCTGTACAGAATCAAGGTAGTTGGCGTCCAGTTTGTCCTTGTCTTTGATATCTTGAGCAACAACGTCAGTCGCTGGCATTTTGCCGACAACCTGCATGGCGGTCATCACATAGTCGATATACTGTTCACGGGTGATTTTGGCATTAGGATCAACCGATTTTGGGATATCCAGACCAGCTTGGTGTGCGTAACCGAACGAAGTGGAGTACCAGGCATCTTCCTTAACTTTCGGGAATAGCTGGGCAAAGCTTTCCAGTGCGTCGGATTGAGGCAATGTGTTCAGCTTGAATGCTTTGACGATCATTTGCAGTGCTTGTGCTTGAGTTAGTGATGCGGCTGGTGCGAAGCTTGTGTCGCTTACACCGTTAATGATCTTTTGCGAATTAAGGGAAGTGATTTTCTGGTGATCTGGTGTGTCTTTGAGATCAGCGAATGCGGCGGCGAATGATGTGCTGCCAATGGAGACGGACAGCAGAGAAGCGGTCAGGATTGCGCCAGCGATTTTTTTGCTTTTGTTTGTTTGGTTGTCTTGGTGGTTCGTGTTCATAGGTAGTTCCTCCTCGAAGTTGGGTTTAAAATTGTGATCGTTATTCGGTGTTGTAAGGTCGTTCTATCCTAAAAGACGACAATCGTGATCATCGGTTATTTTATTTATCAAAGTTTTTTGGATTATTTAACGGGCTGCTGTAAAGCGGGATCATCCGGCTGGGTGAAAATACCGCTATTCGGCGAAACAGGGGAGCCGTCGCCATTGAATACAAAGTGCAGAGAGTATCCGTAATCCGGGTTGGTGGTAAACTGCTGTAACTGCTCGGCGGTGAAATAACCAGCGATGTACGTTTGATATACTTTCTGCATATCGCCCTGATATGTCCACGATTGCGCATAGCCGACTTTGTAATCAGCTTGCTGCAAACGTTCCACCTCGTCGCGAGCTTCTGTACGATTCACTGCCAGCGGAGAGCCATTGCTATACAGATCAATCGCGACAAAATAAGTCACCTGCTGCCCGGCATGCTCATTCAGCGCTTTGTTGAGATCATTGTCCAACGTGACAATGCCGTTCTGCGGAGATGCCACACTTGGCGATACGCTGGATGATGGAGGCAGCGTTGCACTAGTATAACTATCGATCACAGTGCCCGATGCGGTATACATAGAAGGTAACTGCTCACCTATGCTATTGAAAATAAGGATGCAGGCAGCGGTAGTCGCAACTAGCCCAGCAGCAATGCCGCCCCAGCGCTTGCGATACCAAGATGTAGACTTCGTATTCATGCTGCGACTCGGCGCCTGCATTTGCGCTTCTAATCGTTCCAGCAGCACATCGTCGACTTGTCCAATTGCCTGAAACAGCCGTTCATCCGGTGTGGTATGAATGCTCATAGATGAATCCCCTCCTGAATCAGATAGTGTTTCAATTTGCCACGACTGCGGAACAGGCTGGCTTTGATGTTATTTTCCTTCACGCCGAATTTGTCAGCGATCTCGGACAGCGGCATGCTGTACCAATAGCGAGCGAGAAATAGATTGCATTCGCGTTCTGGCAAGGTGTGCATAAACTGATTGATCGTACGGGCGAGATCCTGATCCAGAATCGCCTTTTCTACATCGTTGTTTGCCGGTATGCACTGGATCAGTTCTTCCAGCAAAGGCAGCATTTCTCCACCTCGTTTTTTGGCTTTTTTGGCTTTGTATTTATCCAAGGACAGGTTGCGTACGATACGTCCGACGAAAAAGGATAGCTTGCTTGGTCGCTGCGGCGGAATCGCGTTCCATGTGCGTAGCCACGTATCGTTCACACACTCCTCAGCTTCGCCGTTATCATGCAAAATGTTATAAGAAATAGAATAGCAATATCGTCCATACTGGCGCGACGATTCTTCAATCGCCGATTCATGCCGATTCCAGTACAGGTCTACAATATCGTCATCGTTCAACAGAATACCCCTCTCTATAGCGACAGTTTCTTTATCCATACAGACGACAAACAGCGGCGCTGGTTATGTGATGTGCAGAAAAATAATTGCTGACCGTTACTTAGCCAGCGAAAGATCATTTATTTCGTATAGACAGCCGCTCAGCGACGTATCATTGTTGCGATATCGTCGAATGGATACGGTCTATTTTGGCAATTCTGATGTTATCTTCCTATCACTAATTATTACGCTAATTATGAACTGAGCATTCTTGTTGTAAGGGCTTTCTTTTGAAAAATGATTGCTTTACCATTATTCGTAAAGCCTGTGTTCTCTTGAATGATAAGTGTACGTACAGGCAAGATGCAGAGGAACTGCTGCTTCACTATAGAAAGCCCATACTTATTTTATTATAAATCGAAAGGGATGGAATATTATGACAGAAAATAATCATTACCCGTTTCAGGATCATACGCTGGATCAGGATACCCGGGTGCACGATCTGATCTCTCGTCTGACTGCGGAGGAAAAAATTGAATCCATGCTTCAACATCAACCGGCAGTAGAACGACTGGGCATTGGCGCGTACAAGCATGGAACCGAAGCAGCGCATGGCATCTCGTGGCTGGGCGAAGCGACCTTTTTCCCGCAGCCGGTTGGGCTTGCTTGCACATGGGATGCGGAGCTGATGAAGCGTGTCGGTAATGTGATCTCGGACGAGGCACGTGTGATGTATAAGCGCAATCCGACCGTTAACGGGCTGACGCTGTGGGCGCCAACGGTCGATATGGAGCGTGATCCGCGCTGGGGACGTAACGAGGAAGCATATGGGGAAGATCCGAAATTGACCGGCGAGCTAACCAGTCATCTTATTCAGGGCATTCAGGGGAATCATCCTACATATTTGAAAGCGGTTGCGACGTTAAAGCACTTTCTCGGTAACAACAATGAGGTGGATCGCGGTACTGGTTCATCCAGCATCGATCCGCGTAATATGCGGGAATATTATCTAAAAGCATTTGAACAGCCGTTTATCGAGGGTGGCGCGCAGTCGATGATGACGTCGTACAATTCGATCAACGGTACGCCGGCGATTTTGCATCCGCTTGTGCATGAAGTAGTGAAGGGCGAGTGGAAGATGGATGGTTTTATCGTCAGCGATGCGGGCGATATGATGGGTATTATGCGGGATCACGAATATTACGATTCCCATACACCGGGTGTTGCTGAGTCGATTCAAGCGGGCATCGACAGTATTACTGATGATGCCGAATTGTCCAAGGCGGCGCTAGTCGAAGCGCTGGAACAGGGATTGTTGAGCTGGGAAGATATTGATCGTGCGCTGTTCAACACGTTCCGTGTTCGGTTCCGGCTGGGCGAATTTGATCCGGCAGAACTCAATCCGTATGCAGCGATCGGCGAAGAATCCATGATGACAGAAGCGGCAAAACAAGTGTCCGCCGAAGCTGCACGCAAATCGGTTGTTTTGCTGAAAAATGAGCATGGTACTTTGCCGCTATCGAAGGAAACGACGGGAAGTATAGCGGTGATCGGCGAGCTGGGCAATGTCGTGTATCGGGATTGGTATTCTGGCACACTGCCTTATGCGGTCACAGCGCTGGAAGCGATTCGCAACAACGTGGCAGGTGATGTGCACTATAGCGATGGCAATGATCTCGTTACCTTTCATTCGGAAGATGGACTGTTGTTAAGCGTAAGACCAGCAGCTTCTGCTGCTACGAATGAGCCGGAAGTAGTGCAATTACCGGAAATCGGAGTGATCGACAGCGTAACAGAATCAGCAGCAGAGTCGGTATCTGTAGAAGCTGGTACGTATCGTGTAGCATTTGAACCCTTTGCGGAAAAGGATCGTAGCTCTAACAGCGATGCTGCAAGGATTGACAGTAGCAACGAGGAGACAACGCCAAATACAGCATTGGATGCTACTGACCGTCTGGTAGCGGATCGGGCTGCTGGTGATCACTCGGAAGACCGCGAGTTTATTACGAGTACTTCGTCCGCCAGTGAACAAGAGGATGTGCAACACACCGATGCAGATATTGTACCGGATGCGTATTTGTTTAACATTTCCGATTGGGGATATGGCAGTTATACGATTCGCTCACAAGCTACAGGTAGGTATCTGGCGGCAGATGATGAGCAGCAGCGGATTGCGGTGGCAGGCGATGAGATTTACGGCTGGTTTGCCAAAGAAGTACTGCATCTGGAACAGCAGTCAGATGAACATGTCAGTATTCGCACGTGGAACAATCTGGAGCTGTATCATCATGCAGAGGATCATAGCTTGAGCATCGCGCAGGGAGAAGGCGTATATCCGCCCGTACGAGCAGATTGGCAACGTTCAGCGATTGACCGGCGCGGGGTGTCTTCGTTTGGCGGTCCGGCAGATGCAATTGCCCATGACAAGGACACGTCCGCTATTGCAACAGAAGCTGAATCTGCTGCGGTTCGACAGTCTACTTTTACCAAAACGGTCATTACTGACGGCACGCAGCAGGCGGTGAAGTTGGCAGCTGAAGCGGAAACGGCAATCGTATTCGTCGGCAATCATCCGCTAATTAACGGAAAAGAGGAAGTGGATCGTCCGGGGTTAGAGCTGCCAGACGCACAATTGAAGTTGATTCAGGAAGTGTACGCTGTAAATCCGAACACCGTTGTCGTCGTGGTCGGCAGCTATCCATTTGCTATGGAATGGGTGCAGGAGCATATTCCAGCGATTCTATATCTGTCCCATGCTGGACCGGAACTGGGCAATGCTGTAGCGGATGTATTGTACGGCGATTATGCGCCTGCTGGTCGACTCAATATGACATGGTATCGCTCGGCGCAGCAGCTTGGCGATCTGCGGGACTACGATATTATTCGCTCGGAAAAGACCTACCAGTATTTTGCCGGAGAGGTACTGTATCCGTTCGGGCATGGGCTGACGTATTCACCAATTGTATACAGCGAGTTGGAGCCGGACGCTGCGGACAAGGATGCGCAAGAGCAGATTGCGTTGTCGATCAAAGTGCATAATACCGGGACAGTGGATACGGATGAAGTCGTACAACTGTATAGCCGGATGTCCTCAGAATCGCGTGTGAAGCGTCCGCTACGTACCTTACAAGCATTCCGCCGTATTCATCTGTCAGCGGGAGCCGAGGAAGTGGTAACATTCCATATACCAGTGCAGCAGTTGGCATTCTGGGATGTCACACGCAATCGGTATTGTGTAGAAGATGGCGTATACACATTTATGACAGGTCGTTCGTCAGCAGATATTCGCTTGGAAACGGAAGTGATCATCCACGGCGAAATCATCCCACCGCAACAGCTGCATAATGGTGTACATGCCGAAAATTACGACGACTACCGCCATGTTCATCTAGTCGAATCAAAGGAAGGCGGTACAGCAGTGGAAGCACTGGCAGATGGCGCATGGATCTTGTTCGGTGATGTGGCGCTGGAAGCAGACCGTTATACATGGGAAGCGCGCGTAGCGCAGACAGGGCAGGGCGGCACAATTGAAGTTCATCTCGATTATTATGATGGCCCTTTACTAGGAACGGCTACGCTGTCTACTGAATCCGGGGAGCAAAACTGGCAAGATGTACGTGTTACACTGGATATTGCACAAGCGGCAAACGACTCTGCTAACGTCTATACGAATGACATCAATGCAAACGACATTACAGATGGTAATCGTATACATGGAAACAATGCGGATCAAGCTAACGCGAATCAAGTTCAAGTGGACGGTTCGCAGGCTGTATCTGCAACAAAAGAGGTATCCAATGTATACACTCAAAACGATCCGCAGCAGCGGCGCGACATCTATCTGGTATTCAATCAAGGAACACGTATTAGCAACTTCCGAGTGTATCCATCGCATGATGATGTGTAATATGTCAGTCTAAATCAGTGATCAGATGATGGAAATAAGAACGAAAAGTAGCCCTGCCATTGCAAGGGCTACTTTTTTTGCGCTCATGAAGATTAACGATTTGAACAGCTATCCTCTACAGAGTGAGCTAAAGAACGCTTGCTGTACAAAATAATCTTTGACCAATCTCAATAATTTTCAAAATAAGCGTAGCGAATGTGGCGAACTTGGCGAACGAAAAAAAGACGCTTCATCCGAAGCGTCCCATAATATATTCCTGTGTCGATGTTTTCTCAGGGTTAGTGAAAATCTGATCCGTCTCACCATGCTCCACCAATGTACCAAGGTAGAAGTATGCCGTGTAATCCGACACACGCGCCGCTTGCTGCATGTTATGCGTCACGATAACGATGCGCAGATCGCTTTTCAGCTCGGTGATCAGTTCCTCGATCTTGCCAGTTGATACCGGATCAAGAGCGGAAGCTGGCTCATCCAGCAGCAGAATCTGCGGATTGACGGACAAAGCGCGAGCGATACAGAGACGCTGCTGTTGACCACCGGACAGGGAGAGAGCAGATTCTTTCAACCGATCTTTGACCTCGTCCCACAGTGCAGCTTTACGCAGACTATTTTCGACGATCTCATCCAGCTGTTTGCGTCCTTTGATCCCATAGTAACGCGGACCGAAGGCGATATTTTCATAAATGGATTTGTAAAATGGATTCGGGCGCTGCCACACCATGCCGATGCGCTGACGCAGCTTGATCACATCTGTCTCCGATGCGGTCAGATCGATGCCGTCCATCCAAATATGCCCGGTGGAACGCGCTCCAGCAATCTCATCGTTCATACGGTTCAGTGAACGCAGGAAGGTCGATTTGCCACAGCCGGACGGACCGATGAGGGCAGTTACGCTTTTGGCAGGAAAGCCCATGCTGATATTTTTAATGGCTTGGAATGTGCCATAGTAGATGCTCAAATCTTCGGTACTAAAAGGCATTGGCATTGCCATAGAAAGGTTCCTCCTTCAGTGAATCACGGTAATGAGAAAAGGTCAGTCAATCAAACATTAGTTCATTCGTTTGGACGCGGTCATGTAGCGGTATAGTGTACGTCCGCCCCAGCGTGCCAGCAGGTTGAAGATCAGCACCATAATGACGAGTACTGCGGAAGCGCCAGCAGCGATTTGCAGAGCATCCGGTGCCAGACCTTCACTGTTAACTTTCCAAATATGCGTTGCCAGTGTCTCTGCCGGACGCAGCGGGTTCAGCGGAGAACGTGGATGCAGCGGATTCCAATCGGAAAAGTTCAGTGGCGGCGTGGTCATACCGGACGTGAACAGCAATGCAGCTGCTTCACCGAAGACGCGACCTGCTGCCAGAATCGTACCCGTCACGAGCGATGGAATCGCAACCGGCAACATGATGGACGTGATGATTTTCCATTTGGATAATCCGAGTGCCAGACCGGCTTCTTTTTGCTCACGCGGAACGCCAGTGAATGCCTGCTCAGTAATCCGTACCATGAGCGGCAGATTGAAAATGGTCAATGCCAGCGCACCTGCTAACAGCGAGAAGCCCAGACCGAGTGTGTTGACGAAGACGAGCAAGCCGAACAGACCGATAACGATCGACGGGAAGGAGGATAACACTTCCACAACGAGACGGATAAAGCTGGTGATTTTACCTGGTTTGGCGTATTCCGCCATATAGATGCCGCCGCCCAGACCGAGCGGGATGGTGATGATCATAGTCAGGACCAGCAGATAGAGCGAGTTGAACAATGGTGGTCCGATGCCGCCGCCTTCGCGAATTGTTTGCGGCTTGGACGTCAGGAAGTCCCAGCTAATATGACCGAGTCCACGGAACATGATGAAGCCGAGCAGAGCAATGAGAATACCGACGATAGACAGGGCAAGCACGATAATGACAACCGTGGCGACTTTGTCTGCGATTCTGGCGCGTTTTCTCGCTTTGGCGCGCAATGTATTGGTAGAGGTTGTCATATCCGGTTTCTCCTTTCAAGCAGGCGGATGATCATGATGAAGATGAAGGTCATCAGCATCAGTACGAACGCCATACTCCACAATGCATTATTTTGAATGGAACCCATCGCTGTGTTACCCATACCAAGCGTGATGACACTAGTCAGCGTTGAAGCAGATTCCAGCAGGGATGTCGGGATAAATGGAGCATTACCGATAACCATCTGTACGGCGAGTGCTTCACCGAAGGCGCGTGCCATACCGAGTACGATACCGGTCAACAGTGCAGGCAATACGGTAGGCAATACAACGCGATAGATCGTTTGCCAGCGAGTGGCACCAAGCGCATACGAAGCTTCGCGTTGTCCACGTTGCAGGTTGGCGAGCGCATCCGCCGCTACACTGGTAATCGTCGGCAAAATCATAATCGACAGCACGAGTGCACCGGCGCCTACGCCGATCCCTTGCCCGCCCACATGGTCACGCAGAAACGGTACGATCAGCGTCAGACCGATGAATCCGTACACGACAGACGGAATACCGGACAGTAGCTCAATCGCCGGTTGCAGAATACGTTTACCGAATGTCGGCACGATCTCGGTCATAAATAGCGCAGCTGCGATACTCAGCGGGCTAGCGATCAGCGCCGCCAGCAGCGTCACGAGAAAGGAACCGGTAATCGCAGGCAATGCACCAAATGAGGGCGGCGAGGAATCCGGCGCCCAGTGCGTACCAAAGAAGAAGTCAGACATCGCAACGCCATTCACGGCAAAGGTAGCAATGCCCTTGGATGTAACAAAGTAAACAATCGATACGATCGTCGCGATCAGAAACACGACACATATAGATGTATAAATGCGACCGATCCAGTCTTCTAGACGGTGTTTTTCCAGCGGCAATCTGCGGCGCTGCGCTTCTCTCGGAGAAACCTTGGAGTGCTCCATAAATAAAAACCTCTTTTCTTCAGGCGTTAAAAATCAACATGTCAGCATATTCTTGATGAAGCTCTATGTCACACCGGGGAGGATGTGATGGAATGTACAATCTGTATCAAAACGTGAAAAGAGAGGCGGAGTTCCGCCTCTTGTAGCAGCGGTCCAGATGACAGCATGCTCTTTTCAAACGCTATATTGAGGTATGATTATTTTTGAGTGACTTTACCTTCAGCATCGCGAGTGACTTGCATGCCGGAGATTGGGATGTAGCCCAGCTCAGTTACATCGCTTTGTTGCACATCGTCGCTCAGCATGTAGTCCAAGAATGCTTTGGTGGAAGCATCCGGCTCACCTTTGGTGTACATGTGCTCGTAAGCCCAGATTGGATATTTACCGGCTTCTACATTTTCAACTGTTGGCTCAACGCCGTCATAGCTCAGTTCAGCTACGCTATCATCCAAGTAGGACAGTGCCAGATAACCGATTGCGCCAGGTGTTTCGGCGATCAGCTTTTTCACTGTACCTGAGGAATCCTGTTGGATCGAACCCGCTGGGTCTTCAGTTTTTTGACCGAGTGCGTATTTTTCAAATGTAGCACGTGTACCGGAGCTGCTCGGACGGTTGATGATTACGATCTTTTGATCCGCACCGCCAACATCTTTCCAGTTTGTTACTTTGCCTGTGAAGATATCAACCAGCTGTTGTTTGGTCAGGCTTTTTACATTCGCATCTTTGTTGGCAACAGTTGCCATGGCTACAACGGCTACTTGATGGTCAACCAGTCCAGTTGCTTTGTCCGCATCCAGCTTCTCTTCGGCGAACACGTCGGAGTTACCGATCGTTGCTTGACCTTCGGACACTTGTGTCAGACCAGTACCGCTACCGCCACCTTGTACTTGAACGGCAACATTTGTATATTTTGAGTCTGCCATAAACTTTTGAGCGACTTGATCAACCAGTGGTTGCAGTGCTGTGGAACCTACAGCCAGAATGGAACCGCTCAGATCGGCGGATTCGCCGGAACCTGCATCCGTTGATCCAGACCCTGTAGTTGTGCCGCTGTTCGACGATCCGCAGGCAGCAAGCACAAGGACCATAGTCAGCGTAAGAAGCATGATTGGCAGTTTTTTAAACATTGGTAAAGTCTCCTCCCCCTAATTAAAGGCGCAATACTTGTATGTGTTTGTTGGTTACAAAACTTATTCTAGGTTCGCAGTGTTAGCTTTGAGTCTGAGTTTTGTAAACTCTGTATTAAAATTTTGCAAAAGTGTTTATGCAATGTAAGATAAAATTCGGGTTTCTTCTTTATAGTAAATTGTCGTTGTATTTGCCGCATGAACGGTATAGTATGCAAAAAAAGTGCAATGTTCGAGGTGAGTAGGATGAAGAGAAGCAGGCGTTTCCGTTTACAAATGACGATTACGCTGCTGGTCTGTCTCGTCGTGGCAGTCGTGCTGCTGAGCGTCTATCTGATGTTCAGCATCGAAGTGTCCGGTCATACGCGGCAGGCGGTAGAGCAGCGAGCGCTGGCGATTGCCCGCACGGTCGCGTATACACCGCTTGTACAGGATGCGCTGGATGGGCAAGGTGACAGGACAGCAGTACAGACATATGCGGAGCAGGTACGCACTAGCAACGATGTGGAATTTGTCGTTGTGATGAATATGCAAGGACTGCGGCTATCGCACCCTGATCCGGCGCAGATCGGCAAGCATTTTCGCGGTGGGGATGAAGTGGATGCACTGCATGGCGAAGAAACAGTATCCATCGCTGACGGCTCGCTCGGACGCTCGATCCGTGCCTTTGAGCCGATCCGTGATGCCGCCGGGCAGCAAGTAGGTGCGGTAGCGGTCGGTGTGTCTATCGGCAGTCTGACAACGGCGATCAATGAAAATAAATGGATACTCTACTGGGGCATTCTGCTGGGCGGTTGTCTGGGCACGGCTGGTGCGATTCTGCTAGCACGTAAAATCAAAAAGTTGATGTTTGGCATGGAACCGGAGCAGATCGCCCGTCTGCTGGAGGAGCGCAGCGCTATGCTGCAATCGGCAAAAGAAGGCATTTTATCCGTGGACCGTCAATCGGTTATCACGTTGACCAATGCAGAGGCGTATCGTCTGCTGGGCGGTGGGCGTGAGGATAATGAACGGCGATTCCGCGAATTTCTGCGGCAATTGCAGATGGATAAAGTTCTAGGCGGTGAACCGCTCAAAGATGTGGAGATTGAGATCAACGGGTATACGCTACTCGTCAATGTGGAGCCAGTGATGGTGGGCGGTCAGACGGAGGGAGCGATTGCGACCTTCCGCGACATGACCGAGATCAGTATGTTGATGAAGCGTCTGTCCGGTATTTCGTTATATGCCGAAGCGCTGCGAGCGCAGACGCATGAGTTTATGAATCGGCTGCATATTATGATGGGACTGCTGCATATGAAGCAGTACGAGCGGCTGGAAGATTATCTGAAAAGCATTGTGCCAAGTATGCAGCTGGAAGCAGGCAATGTGCTACAACAGGTCAAAGACCCGGTCGTAGCAGGCTTCCTGATCGGCAAGCTGAGCCGCGCGCGCGAGCTAGGTGTACGAATGCAATTGCGGGATGACGGTGTGCTACCAGAAGCCGCCGATCCGCAAGTAGCGCATGAGCTGGTGACGATTGTTGGGAATCTGCTGGAAAATGCGCTGGAAGCATCGCGTCAGGCGGCAGAACCAGCGATTCTGCTTGCTTTTGATTATAGAGACGGCATACTGGAGATAACGGTAAGCGACAACGGGCAAGGGATCGAACCGGAGGTGGCAGCACGAATGTATGAACAAGGCTACTCTACCAAAGGGCAGGATCGCGGTGTCGGTCTGTATCTCGTTCGTCGTAGTCTGGGAACATTGGGCGGCAGCATTGAGGTTATTCGTCCAGCTAGTGGCGGTACACAGTTTACGATTCATATTCCTTATTCTATAAAGCGTGGTGATTAAATGATCCATGTATTGATCGTGGAAGACGACCCGATGGTAGCGGAAATGAATAAATTTTATCTGGGTCAGGTGGAAGGGTTTCAATTTAGCGGCTGGGCGGCGTCCGCTTCGCAAGCGCTACAATTGCTGGAGCAGCAGTCGTTTGAGCTGGTACTGCTGGACATTTACATGAAAGAACAAAACGGTCTGGAGCTGCTCTCAGACATCCGGCGTGCCAATATCGGGATTGATGTGATCATCATCTCGGCGGCGAGTGACAAGGAAAGTATCCGCTACGCCCTGCAAAATGGAGCGGTCGATTATTTGATCAAGCCGTTTGAATTTGAACGTTTTCGCTCGGCGCTGTCAGCGTATCGGGAGCGGTATTCGCTGCTATACAACAATAGCAATATGGCACAGGCGGAGCTGGATATGTTGACTCAGCCCGGCAGTCAGCCGGATCGTGCAGTGTTGAGCAAGGGTTTTACTCGTACGACGCTGCGCATGATCTGGGAAGCGATTCAGTCGCATCAAGGTCCGTCCTTTTCCAGTGAAGAGATTGCCAGTGTAACGGGCTTGTCTCGCGTATCGGTGGGCAAATATCTAATTGCGCTGGAAGAACTGAAAGTATTAGAGCTGGAAACGACGTACGGCACTATTGGCAGACCGGTGAAAAAGTATCATATCGTGCCAGGCAGTGAGACGATTGTTGGGAGATACATCTAGTCGGTCGTATGTAGGTCAGTTTGTACTCAGCGTTGATTGTTGTTCAGTAAGTGGTCGAGACGATCATTATGGAGAGAATGGACGATATGCTGAACTGACATCGATATTCGGACATAGACAGACTATCTAGTTCGGTAATAGCTGTATCTCATATAGCCTGTTCCTCTGTTTTTCACATTTCAAAAAGCATGGTTTCTATCATCCATAGAAACCGTGCTTTTTGCGTTCGATCCAGCATGTACCGGCTATCAAATCCTGAAAACTATACTAATAAAACTGAAAACGTATGAAAAACAGAGCGAAAAGAATCGCGCTCACCCTGAATTTTATCTAAATATGCAAGCGCTTACTTTAAAAAGTTTAAAAACAATACTCATTAATTAGAAAAATGGTGAAGCGCTTACAACAGGATTAAGATGAACATGTAAACGACAAACCCAAACAAATAGAGAGACGTGTACTACACGAAGGAGGTACAAAAGTTATGGAAAAGTCAATTCAGCATCCGGGGCATTCTCATCTGGATCAGACACCTGCAACAACTGGTATGGGCGGTTTGCCGAACTGGATCAAGCAGCTCGTACAGATCAAGATCGGGGCGATTCCCCTACCGCTGTATATACTGCTGGCAGTGATCGGATTCGCCGCCGCTGCATTGAACGAGCTACCAAATGATATGATCGGCGGTCTGGCAGTCATTATGATCATGGGCGTGCTGCTCAGCGAGCTGGGCTTCAAGCTACCGCTGCTCAAGCATATTGGCGGTCCCGCGATCCTATCGCTGATGGTGCCATCGTTCTTGGTGTTTTGGAATGTGCTGAATCCGCCGGTCATTGAATCGGTGACGACGCTGATGAAGACATCCAACTTTTTGTATCTGTACATTTCGTGTCTGGTTGCTGGTAGCATCACCGGGATGAACCGTAAAACATTGATTCACGGCTTTATCCGTATTTTCATCCCAATGATCGCCGGTACACTGGCAGCTGTTGCCGCCGGACTCGGCGTTGCGATACTGTTCGGCTACAGTGCATATCACGCGTTCTTTTACATTATTGTACCGATTATTGCAGGCGGTGTTGGTGAAGGCATCCTGCCACTGTCGATCGCTTTCTCTCAAATTCTCGGCGGCGAATCCGCCAGCTATGTCGCCCAGATGATCCCAGCCGCTGTCATCGGCAACGTATTCGCGATCATCGGCGCAGGTATTTTGAAGAAAATGGCTGACAAAAACAGTTCCATTACCGGCAACGGCGTACTCGTCAAAGAAAAAGATGGCAAGTCGATGAGCGGCAGCGTCTACGACGGACTCAAACCCGACTTCGCCCTGATGGGCGCAGGATTGCTGTTCGCTTGTGGATTGTTCATTACCGGGCACCTACTGTCCCCATTCGTCGGCATCCCCGGCCCAATCCTGATGATCTTCGGTGCCGCCCTACTCAAAGTATGCAACCTGCTGCCCGCCAAAATCGAACAAGGCGCATACCAGCTCTACAAATTCGTATCCGGCACACTCACTTGGCCGATCATGGTCGGTCTCGGCATCCTGTACATCCCACTCGGTGACGTAGCCGCAATCTTGTCGCTCCCATACATCATCGTCTGCGGAACCGTCATCATCGCCATGATCCTAAGCGGCTACTTCGTCGGCAAATGGGTCAAAATGTACCCCGTCGAAGCCGCCATCGTCACCGGCTGCCGCGGCGGCTTAGGCGGAACCGGCGACGTAGCCATCCTATCCGCCTCCGGTCGAATGGAACTCATGCCCTTCGCCCAAATCTCCACCCGCATCGGCGGCGCCCTAACCGTAGTCATCGCCACCCTACTCCTATCCATGTGGGGCGGTTGAAATAAATAATCTATCAAAACAATCCAACCCAAACACCAAGCTCCAACATATCCAATAAAACTCAGCACCCCGTCCACCCACCAAAGCAGATTTTAAACCCTACTACATTCAGGCTGGGGCTGGCAAACGAAAGAATTACCATCTCCGTAAACTAGGCATGATGCGTAAGCACGGAGCGGAGGGAAGGGAATTGGGGAAAAGGACGACCTTGGAGGGGCGGGAATCTACATTCCATCCTAATCGGTAGATTCCCGCGGCTCCACCGGAGTCCGTTCCCCAATCCCTTCCCGCAGCGTTCCCGTGCAACCACGCAATCATTCCAAGTTTACCAAGGAGAAATTCACTCACGGAGGAATAACGATGGGAATCCTAGGAGACATTATCGAACTGCACCAAGGCGGTAAAATCGAAACCATGCTCAAACACCCGATCCAAAACAAAGAAGACCTTGCCAAAGTATACACCCCCGGCGTCGCGCAGGTGTGCCAAGAGATCGCCCGTAACCAGAGCAAAGCCTACGAACTGACCACCAAGAAAAACACCGTCGCTGTCATCTCCGACGGCACCGCTGTACTCGGTCTGGGCGATATCGGTCCGCACGCCGCGATGCCAGTCATGGAAGGCAAAGCCGCGCTATTCAAACAATTTGCCAATGTAGACGCCGTACCGGTCTGCCTCGACACAAAGGACACCGAAGAGATCATCGCTATCGTCAAAGCGCTGGCGCCAACCTTTGGCGGCATTAATCTGGAGGATATCGCATCCCCACGCTGTTTTGAGATTGAAGCGAGACTGCGCGCCGAGCTGGATATTCCCGTATTCCATGATGATCAGCATGGCACCGCTATCGTTGTACTCGCTGGACTACTGAATGCGTTCAAAGTTTGCGGCAAAGACATCACTACTGCCAAAATCGTCGTGAACGGACTCGGCGCAGCCGGATTATCCGTCGCCAAAATGCTGCTCAAAGCCGGTGCCACCAATCTGATCGGCGTTGATCGCTTTGGCGCTATTCATCGCAATGAGCACTACGACAATCCACACTGGAATACATTCGCCACTATCTCCAATCCGTTTGAAGAAGAAGGGTCATTATCTGATGTCATCCAAGACGCGGATGCGTTTGTCGGTGTGTCGGCAGGCAACATTTTGAGTGTAGAAGATGTACAGCGCATGGCGGATGACCGAATTATCTTTGCAATGGCAAATCCGATTCCTGAAATCGATCCGGTTCTTGCCGCGCCATTCGTACGCGTAATGGCGACTGGGCGCTCCGATTTCCCAAATCAGATCAACAATGTACTCTGCTTCCCCGGCATTTTCCGCGGCGCACTGGATTGTGGTGCAACTGACATCAATGAGGAGATGAAGCTGGCGGCAGCGCAGGCGATCTCATCCGTTATCGATCCTGCCGATCTGAACGAGCATTACATCATTCCAGACGTATTCGACCAACGCGTCGTGGAGCTGATTCGACAAGCCGTAATGGAAGCGGCGTATCGTACTGGTGTAGCACGTCATGTATTAACGCCGGAGATTCACTAAGCATGGATTTGCTCATAAAAAGACCCGAATACATATACGGAAGCTTAGATCCGTAGCTGTATTCGGGTCTTTATTTTATAATCATGCCCAATTCTTGTTCCTTGCAAACTGTATATTGAGTCATATTTTGCGCGTAATGCTGTTTTGCTTATAGCTAGCCGTATTCTGCGCTATGTCATGCTTTGCGTGCAAATACAGTGTATCAAACGAAGCTGTTATACACTTCCCAGCGTTATCTCTTTAGCTCTGAATGCTGCGCACGTTAGAAGAACTACCAGTTTTGTTTTGCTGGAAGTCCTTAACTTCTGACTTCACTTCGCTAATCGCAGAGCCTGCTTCGGCTTTGAAATCTTGAGCAGTATGCAGCGATTCCTTAATTGCGCCGACGACTTCTTGTCCTTTTTCGGCGATCTCGTGACCTTTTTCGTTGATTAACGGGCCTTTTTCCTTCACCAATTCGGAAACTTCAGCGATCTTCTCACGTACTTTCTGTCCTTGCTGCGGAGCGACGAGTACGGCAACGCCTGCACCAACCAGCGCACCTGTTACTGCTCCAATTGCAATCGTTTTGGTTGTTTGAGAGTCCATCATTCATTCTCCTTTGTAGTTGGATTTGGTAAAAGTTACATCATGTTATCTTACTATTACCCAACTACACCGGAATCACGCGCAACTGGCTTTTTATATGTTTTCTTTTCCCCAAAAAAACAAACCGGAGTCTACGTACATCATGTACATCGCTCCGGTTTGCGCGAATCTACTGTAATCCATTCCCGATCTTCTGTTTCAAGTACATACGATAGATGTGTACAATTGTAATTTTTGCCGCCATATAGAGTGGAATAACGAGCAGCATTCCGAGAATACCACCCATATCGCCACCGACAAGCAGCAGGACGATAATTGTAAATGGATGAATATCCAGCTGATTCCCGAAGATGATCGGCTCCAGCAGGTTATTCTGGATCAGTTGAGCGATAATGACGATAACGATCGACCAGATTCCCATTGCTGGTGATTCGATCAGACCGACAATCGCTACTGGCACCGCGGCAAGAATCGCCCCGATATATGGAATAAAGTTCAGGAAGAACGCCAGCACAACGAGCAAGAGCGAATACGGCAGATCAATAATCAGAAACCCGATGTACAGCAGCACACAGAGCGCGAAGTTTACGAGTACACGTCCCGCGATAAAGCTACTCAGTGCATCGTCGATCTCATCCAGCATCAGCTTACCGTCTTCACGGTAATTACGCGGGAAGATCTGCTGTAAGCGTCCCGACAGCTTGCTATCATCTTTGAGCAGGTAGTACAGCATAATCGGAACTGTTGCCACGACCAAGAAAAAGTTGGACAGGAACGAGAACATGCTGGACAGATGCACAGACAGCCAGTCGAATGCCGTGTTCAGATACTCGGTCAGCTTTTGCAGCATTTCGGTACTGGTGCCGCTGCTGCCTGCAGGCATGAATTGCTGTACAAACGGCTGTTGTTCCAGCATTTGCACTTGCGCAATGATGCTGCGCGTAAAGTCTGGCGCACTTGCAATAAAACTAGTCACCTGGTCACGTAGCGTCGGCCACACCAGGAACCCGAAGACGACCAGTAAAATAATAACGACCAGATACATTAACAAAATCGACCATGACCGTTTTAGCTTTTTCTTTTCCAAATAATTCACAAGCGGGCGAAGCGGATAATACATAAACGCCGTGATCAGCAGCGGTACAATCGTCAAGCTAATCAGCGAGCGGATCGGAACGAAAATAAAATCAACTAGCGTTCCGAGATAAATAATGAGTAAAACTAGGGCAATGCCAGCGCCCAAACGGAAAAAACGGCTTTGCAGCATGAATGGTAGTCCCCCTTTGATTCGGTATGTGGAATGTGTCTGTCCTTGCTCTGGGCAATATGTAACGGTTGGCAGTACCTGTTCCCGAGCTGCCTGTTGCTGCGTCAGCCTAAGCTGTCGGCAGTCACCTGTTATATTACGCAGTAAAGCCTTCATTCGATTCATTTGTACCATATCGCACCGAAGACGTAACCAGATATCGCTATGATACAAACATGATTTGGTCAGGCATGTGTACTTGCTGGTCATGTGCACTTGTTAGAACAAGCAGTTTACATATCATCATACATCGCTACATCTAAGCAGCCTATATGGAGGATATAGAGCAAACAATTAGTCGTTGCTCTTCTACCAAGTCGTCCAGCGTGCAGCATACAAAAGACATGCCATATATACATATAAACGCCAACACCGCTTGCCTAATCGCCAATAGAAGCTCTAAAATGGGGAAGAATGGATGCTGTAAGCGGATTCTTCCATATGGATAGCGGAAAATGGTATATATTTTTCATCTATAGGGATGGAGCGTGGAGGCGCAAACTTACATATTCGGGAGGGAAATACCATGACCATGAACTACAGACGACTTGGCGGTAGTGGATTAAAAGTTAGCGAGATTAGTCTCGGCAGCTGGCTGACGTACGGCGGTTACGTCGAACGCGAGAATGCCGTTCATTCCATCCGCAAAGCGTACGAGCTGGGCATCAACTTTTTCGATACTGCCAATGTGTACGAACGCGGCGAAGCGGAGAAAGTAGTTGGCGAAACGCTAAAAGACTATCCGCGCGAATCCTACGTACTCGCCACCAAAGTGTTCGGCAATATGGGCGACGGTCCCAATGACCGTGGTCTGTCCCGCAAACATATTACCGAGCAATGCCATGCGAGCTTGCAGCGGTTAGGTCATGACTATATCGACCTGTACTACTGCCACCGCTTCTCCCCGGAAACGCCAATCGAAGAAACACTGCGCGCACTCGACGATCTCGTTCGTCAGGGCAAAGTATTGTACGTCGGTGTAAGTCAGTGGACGGCTGCACAGATGCAAGCTGCTGTCGGTGTTGCCGACCGTTACCTGCTAGATCGGATCGTTGTTAACCAGCCCGTGTACAATATGTTTGACCGCTATATCGAAGACGAAGTGATTCCGCTCGGCGAAACGTACGGCATCGGTCAGGTCGTCTATTCCCCGCTGGCTCAAGGTCTGCTAACCGGTAAATACAAGTCCCTAACCGACATCCCATCCGACAGCCGCGCCGCCAAGCTCAACTGGGACGACAAGAAGATCAACGACCAAAAGCTGGAGCAAGTGCAGCAACTACAACAGATCGCCGACGAAGCGGGTTTGTCGCTGACACATCTTGCCTTGGCATGGATTCTGCGTCAACCTAACGTATCCAGCGCCCTCGTTGGCGCGAGCCGTCCAGAGCAGGTGGAGCAGAATGCAGGTGCTTCGGGTGTGACGTTGAGTAGTGATGTGGTGGAAGCGATTGAGAAGGTTTTGAGCTAAATATACAGTTTGAATAAATAATATGTAAAGTTGTGGTTCTAAGTATAGAACAACGTTGGAATTATACATCAAATAGACCTAATCGCATGCTAACCAAGTATGTGGTTCAGGTCTATTTGACATTTGGGACTTTTTAGAATTTATTTAACAATTGTTATAGGTATATAGTATCTATTTCATTATTTGGGATCGGTTTACTAAAAAACGAATAGTGGATAAAGATAACAGTGATTACAATATAAAGTGTAGAAGTGAGCAAGTTACTTTTATATTCTTTGCTAAACAGCTCTCTTTTAAATGTAAAAAAGAAAGGAGGAAGATCATGATGAAAATTGTGTTACGTGTACTATTAGCTGTATTTATTTTTGCAGGTACGTTTGGCATGGCTTCTTATGTTGATGCAGCAACTTCTCGAAGTTACCAATACGATACTAGCGGACGTCTTCAATCTATTACGCTGCCTGGCTACAAAATAACTTTTTCTTATGACAAAAATGGGAATTTAGTAAAACGATCGGTTACAGCTACAAAGTAGAAATGAGATGATATAAAACAGATAAAGGGGAATAGTGAGACGAATGAATAAGCATGTTCAAAAGAGTATTATTTATTTTTTAACTGTCATTGTATTCATTACTGGTTGTATCGATTTTCTGCCACCGTCAGCTTATGCTGTAGAAAATAAACATGGAAGTACACGCACGGAAGCCATCTTGCCTCCTGGCGTTACCCTAAGCACAGAAGATTATAGCGAGCCTGTCCTTGACCCGCCCCAAATAGTAAAGCTTGAGGATCAGGATGTTCAAGATGACGTGTACACTTTATCCGGTTTATCAAAGTCAGGCTTGTCAGCACAAACGGAAAGTAACAAAGATAAACTAGATCAAGAATCAGATTTGCCAGTTCCTGAGGTGTTACGACCTGCCCTGACTAGTAAACAAGTAGGCGAGTTGATGCTTGCGGGAGCAGGACCCTACGATCGGTACCAATTGCATCTACTTGCTGCCATTCAAAGTATCGACCCTCTGGATATCTGGCAGCAGAAAAAGAAAAGCGGATTGACTTGGGCAGCATGGTTACCGGATAGTGGGCTGAAAATCGCAGATACGTCCACCGTTAGCGCCGATGTATACGGTATTTTCACAGAAATGAATCCTCATATAGCGATCCCAATTGCACCAGAATGGTTATCCAATCAGACGATTCAGCAAGATACATACTCGATGTCATCACTGTCTGCATTGACTACGAATGACCAAATTTTAAAAGAAGCACATGACAAATTAAATAATTATCGTGATCTTATTCAACCTAGCTATATGAATCAGATTTTGAATGAACAATATGCTGACCGTCAAAAAACAAGTGAAGATATCGACCCTGCAACAGGTGCATTGACGTGGAAATTTAATGCGCTTCAGTATCCTGGTAGAGACGGACTAGACATGAATTTGGGCATCATGTATCAATCCAATCAAGCACATAGCTTTCTAGAAGCGAATGCTCTGATTCCAGTTATTGTTTATGAAGGTGGGAGCAGTGAGGGGTATCTAAAATACAAAAATCTTGCTCGTACCGAATGGGCAGATAAGAATTATCTAGTTAATCGATTTCAGTTAGGCAATGGATGGTCATTTCAGATTCCCTCTTTGCAAATCGAACAATCGCAGGGCAGTGCAGATACGTATTATTATTACCATAATGGTCAGGGCGGTTCTTACGAGGTAGATTTCAAAGCAACAACTGGACTAGCAGGAGAAACACATCTTGTTAATCCGCCACAGAAAAATATGCGCTTTATGAAGGATAGCGGCAGCTATCAGCATGTAGGAGTTTCATCCGCTTTTTATATGGAATACCCAGATAAAAAGCGTGAATATTTTAACGACAAAGGTCAACTTATTGGTATTGTAGATCGCTTTGGCAATCGAATTACCTATGAATACAGCGGAGAACCTCTGCAACAGATGATCATTACGGATACAGCAGGTCGTAAACTGAAAGTAGACTATCAGCGTGGAGATACCGAACATACAACGACGGTATCCTCTATCACTCCAGATGGGAATGAACAAGCAGAATTAGTTTTGAAAAGTCAACCTCAACAATGGGAAGCTATTGATCGTGGCGACAATTTTGACGAAAAGAACAGGTATGTTCAGGATGTAAATCCGGTACTCCGTACGCTATCTTATGTTCATGATCAATCAAATGGAGAACGACAGTATCTATGGAATGTTACATTTGACTATCAAGCCAATAGTAACACCGAATTCAGTTATACAAATAAAGAGTCGAATACTAAAAAAGGGATAGGCAGACGAGCTTATTTTCCATTAAGTTCTATCCAATATCCACGTTCCCATACAGTTTATGCATATACTCGCACGGAACATAATCTGGGACGAGATGGATTGACAATGGATTATGCGGTGACTCGTCGAGCAGATGAAGCCAAAAAACAAGACGGCTCTGAGGGAACAAATCAGGTAGAAGTAGAAACCTATACGTATACAGGTGACTACACGGGCAGACCACAGGCGGACAGTCAAACCGATATTCTAGATGGATATACGTACGAGCAAGAAGCATTACAAATGGACGGGAATCAGCAAACCTTTCGTACATTAACCCGTTTCAATTACAAAGGACAGAAACAGGATTTGCTCCGTTATGGCGAAAATAGCTATTCCAGTATGACCAGGTATGAAGCATATAATGATATCTTTAAATACAATCCGACCAACATCAAAGAAACCATCAATGATAATGGAGCCGAGACAACAAGATATACTGAAAACACATACGACGATTACGGCAACCTGAAACAAACAACAGCTCCTTTGACAGCAGATCAATTGTCCAATGCAGATACCAAACAGAAGTACTCCACAGTATATAAATACGATTCACAGTACAATCAAATATCTTCCGAAACCGTATATCAAAATAACGATAAGGAATTGATAACAACCTATGCCTATACAAGCGATGGTCGACTAAGTTCTGTAATGAATCCTAATGAAGAACAAACTACCTATACGTATGCTAAGGCAGGTGATGCGGTAAGCCAAATAACCGTAGAGCACCCGGTGAGACCAGGCGTACGTGCTCGTACCGTAACCGAATATGGAGCGGAAACTGGATACACGCTACCATCCAAAGTTAGTGAATATTTCCGGTCTGCCAGCGACGGTAACGAATTGCAAAACAGCAAATCCTATACCTACAATCTACGAAACGGTCTAGTAACAGAAGAAACCGATAGTGAAGGTAAGAAGACAACGTATGCGTATGATACGCTGGATCGAATCATCTCTACCCAAAAACCAGCCGTTACCAATAGCGATGGCGAAACCTACGATATTACGGAACATATTCAATACAATGAAGGCTTTATTAATCGTCAAGATGGCAGTCCAATCGTAGCCGGATTGATCGTAACTACCTATCAGGATGCCATACAGAAATCAAGTGGGAAAATGACGACACTCAATCAACAGGTAGCCACCTATGATGGGTTTGGCATGACATTGACCGATTCATATAGTGACCGGATTGGTACGGATGTCACACTGAAGATGATTCGGTATACAACGGATGCCCAATTGCGACCAACCAAGCAAACGTCAGCGGTCTATCGTCAAACGGCAGGTTCTTCCAATTTGGAGTTACGAAACGGTCCAGTCGATGACGTCATCATGTCCTACGATTCATGGGGAGAAGTGACCGAAACGACCGATGCTCAAGGCAACAAAACCAAAATGGATCATAACGTTGCGGAGTATCGTAACTACTTAACATTTTCCAATGCGGGCGGAACCGTATTGAATGCGGTCGATCAACAATATGATCAATGGGGACATTTGCTGGAAACGACGGCATACAAAGATGCGGCAGGTAAAGGCAGTCCGATAAAAGAGTCGTACACCTATGATATTGCTGGCAATATGTTAACTTACACCGATCCTAAGCAGCAGCGCAATAACGAAGGAGTTACTCAGACCATTCGTTACGATGCGTTAAATCGACCAGTCAGTCTGAAAGACGCGCTCAATCAAACAGCCACTTATGAGTACGATGGCAATGATCAATTGACCAAAGTCAGCTTGCAAGATACGAACAATCAGAATGCCGTCATCTATACCAAAGACTACAATGAATCCAAATTGCTTCTCAGCAAAACGGATGCAGCTAACGAAAGCACCAAAAATCAGTACGATGCATTAGGAAGATTACAGGCTTCCACGGATCGGAATGGCTCCGGTACCAATTATGCTTACGATGAGTGGGGACAACTTAAAAATTACACCAAAACCATGACCTCCCCTAAAGCACAAACTGTAAAATACACCAGTACGTTTGGCAAAGGAGATATCCAAACCAGCCAAGCTAGCTTGCAAACAACGAACCTACCAGTCATTAATCAGCAAGTAAAAACAGACTTGTTGGGTCGTGTCATTCAGCAACGTGCCTATACGACGAGTACTGACTATGTAGGTGCAATGAATTTGACCTACAACGGCTGGGGACAAGTCTCTTCTATGCAGACAGATTTCCAAGCGGGAAGCACTCCAGTAAAAGGAACACGTCAAAACTATACGTATGATAGCAAACAGCAATTAACGAATATCAATATTGGCAACAGTACAAAAGACATTCAATATACGTACACGCCTCAGGGACAAGTGGAGACGATCACGTATCCAACAATGACCAATGGAAAAGTGCTGAAAAGTAGCTATACGTATAATGCATTGAATCAACTGAGCAATATGACGACAACCCTAGATAGCGAAGTCATTGCTTCTTCTTATTACGAACATGACGATAACGGAAATATTGTGCAAGCTATCGAGAAACGTCAAGGCAAAAACGACGAAGTCATTGCCTACACGTATGATGCTTTGAACCGCTTGATTGGCGTGAACCAGCCAAGTCTGGGCCAGGCAACGTATACGTATGATCTACGTGGGAATCGTTTAACGTTGGATGAAACTCGCGGACTGAAAGAGAATCTGAAAGAAACCAATTACAGCTACAATGCATTGGATCAACTTGACCAGTACAAATCGGATGGGAAGACGCTCGATTTCCGTTATTTGCCGGATGGAACTCGCTATCAAAAGCAAGTGACAGCGACGGATAGCAAAGGAAACTCCACCAAAGTTACAAACAAATATGTCAGTAATGGAAGCGGCAAAGTCATTTTCGAGTCCAAGGGTACAGACAATAGTGAATATGTACGTGGCGATCGGGTGTTGTTGAAGAAAAAGCCGGATAGCAATACCTTATACTATTATCTATACAATGGGCACGGGGATGTTATCGGTATTCTTTACGACAATGGTACAATGGCGAACACATATGAATATGATGAGTTTGGCAATACAGTAGCAGAGCAGGAGAAGACATATAATCCGTTCAAGTATGCTGGAGAATACCAAGATGCGGAAAGCGGATTGTATTATTTGAATGCTCGTTACTATGATGCTAGCATGGGGCGGTTTATCAATGAGGATACGGTGGAAGGACAGATTTCGAATCCGTTAACTCTTAATATATATACCTATGTTACAAACAATCCACTAGTCTATGTCGATCCGACCGGGCACGATAATGTACTTGGTGCTGGCGGTGGCGATGGTAGTACAGTTACACTAACAGATCCGTGGACAGGCTGGAGTGGACCTGTAGGAAATGTATTAAACTTTTTAATCTTGGATGATGTGAATACTTTACGCGATCCAGGATCATCGAATTTAGCTAAAAGTTTATCAGCAGCTGGATTTGTTCCCGTCGGAAAAGTAGTAAAGGGCGGCAAACTCATTTTAAGTCTGGTGGACGATGCAGGAAATGCCTTTAAAAAGGAATTTAAGCTCACCGGCGATGCACTAGATTACGCCAAAAAATGTAATTGCTTCACCGCAGGAACGAAAGTGCAAACAGAACAGGGTGAAAAACCAATTGAAGACATTCAAATTGGGGATCTTGTACTTTCTAAGGATGAAAAGACTGGTGAAGTATCGTATAAAGAAGTTACTGCTACATTTAACCATAAGACAGATGAAATTTATGCTATTCGAGTAGGAAATCAAGTCATTGAATCTACGTATAACCACCCGTTTTATGTTAAGGGTAAAGGATGGATCGATGCTAAAGATCTTAAGGTTGGAGATAGGTTGCTTAAAAGTAACGGGAGCGCGCTTCACATAGATAGTATAGAGCTAAAACGAAAGCATGTAACAGTCTATAACATGACAGTTGCTACATTTCATACGTACTTTGTTAGCAATCTTGGAATTTGGGTGCATAACACAGATAAGTGCGGTTTTAGCAATCCATTTGATTTAGTTAGTCGTCAAACAAAGGACGAAATGAGTAAAAGTCAAATAAAAAAACTGATAAAAAACATGAAGCAAAATGGTTGGGATGGCGAGCCAATTAAAGTTTTTGAAGTTAAAGGCAAATTGATAATAGTTGATGGACATCATCGCGCATCTGCGGCAAAGCAAGCAGGCATTGCAAATGTTCCAGTCGAATACATTTCTGAAGCAGAATTGAAAAATACTTGGGGCGTATCCCCTGATGAGTTGTTAAACCAAACCTATGAAGCAGGAGGTAGATAATATGGGGATGGAATCATATAATTTTCTTCTATTTCCTAAAAACAATAATGTATCACTTACTGATGAAGGTTGGGAAACATTTGGTAAGGAATCTATATTTTTTACAGACATTACAAGAATCTTAGAATCTAAATTACATTTCCAAAATTATATTCCCAAAGATATGTGGAAAACGGATGATACAGAATGCTATTATTCTTACAATGATCTGTCCAATATTGTCGAGGTTCAGATTGGATCGGGAATAAAAGAGGTTGAAGTGAATGAGATATCTGTGCGATTTGCCATATGTAATCCTGAGGGAAGCTTTGAGAAAACGATTGAAACATGTAGAAAGCTAGCTATATGTCTTGATTTAAAAGTTTTAGATATGAAATTACATCAAACGTTGGATTTTGGAAATGAACTCCAAATCTTAAAAAGTAAAAAGAGTTTTGAAAAAAAACGAAATGTATTTTACTCGACATTTTGTGTTCCAATTGGTACATTCAACAAACCATTATATTGTGCAGAAGTTATCAATGTAATCAAAAGTAAAAATTAATATCATGTCGACCTGAAAAAAGGAAACTTTTCAGTTTTTTTCTTTTTCCCTATACCAGTGAAAGTGAGATAGCTATATTTATATTGGGAAAAGTTATATAAGAATTTTCAAGCTGAAACTCTACTGGCAATTGTTAAAAGTAGTAAAGCATCCAATAGCATTAATCAGTATTCTGATAGTACCTCTACTTCTCAAAACAAAGGTAAGGGAAAAGGTACCGAATTTAGAGGGGGGAAGAAAAAAGATCGTGATAAATGGTATGGATATAATGATAGAGATTTTCAAAAATGGTGGGAGAAAAGTGGAAGACCAAAAGTTAAATAAAATAGGAGATGAGGAATATGATTGATAAATTATCTAGAGAAATAAATGAGAACTGTATTGATCAAGCAATACAAACGATTGAAGAAATTGGCGAGAAAAAAGTAAACGAGGCTGTACCCTATCTGATTGAACAATTAGAATTGACCGAGAATGCTCTTATAAAAAATTCAATTGCTCTCGCTCTAGCAGATATTGGAAAAACTGAAGCTCTTGAACCTATTGTAAAGCAATTAAAAAACCAAAAACAGAAGGTTACAGAGGAACATTACTAGCATCCTTAGAGTCGTTTGATTATTCCATTCATTTAGACATGCTTTTTAATTTTGTGATGGAAGGGAATTTTGAAGTGAGTCGAAAGTCATTTTTAATGATTGAAGCTGTGATTCAGAATGTAACTGAAGAAAAAAGAAAAGAATATATGGAAATTATAAAAGATGAGATTGAACGATTAGAGGATAAAACAGATTTATTATATGAGGTTGTCGATATTTTTAATATGCAAAATGACGCAAAATAAATAATTTAGATTTCTATGCTACGATGGAAACTCGGGAAGAAGTGAACAGTAATGTAATGAAATATTGTATGTCTGAGTATGGTGAATAGTATTTAGGTGAAAAAAGTAAATATTTAACAAAAAAGACTTTGAGGATTTTGCTTTAATTCTCAAGGTCTTTCCTTTAGTTCTATACTATGATCCTAGCATGGGACGGTTTATCAATGAGGATACGGTGGAAGGACAGATTTCGAATCCGTTGACTCTTAATATATATACCTATGTAGAGAATAACCCTGCAAACTATGTAGATCCAAGTGGAAATGATTCGCAAAAACCGAATAAAGAGAAACCATTTGGTGGCGGAATGTCACCTGCATCGAAAGGGAAATCGAGTTCCAGCAATGCAGGCGGTAGCCCGAAAGGTAATAATGGGAATAATTCGGCTAGTACAAATCAAAATTATGGAGTATCTCCATCCGACCTATATGATGGTGTCGAAGTGCTGGAGAATATGAAGCACTTGCTAAAGACCCTTCAAAAGGTTTTAAAATAGACGATAACAGCGAAGAAGAACGAAATATTGGATTGGATTTAGAAGAAAAACAAATATTGAGTTGGATTGTTCGCGATACCAATAATAATGGAGGAGCGGAGTTTATTGATACTACAACGGGGATCAAATGGGATGTGAAAAGATTTCGATCGTATGCAGTTGGTCATACAAACAATAAAAAAGGGGCTTTTGATCTAGGAGAAGCAATGAAAAAAATTAATGCGGAATTCGTGAGAGGATATAACGTAATTATAGATACAAGGAACTTGACAGGAGATCACGTAATACAATTAAGAGGGGCGATTGGAAGTTCAGGCAAAAATGACAGAGTGATCTGGTATCCTTATTAAAAAAGGAGAATGCAAAGAATGATTAAGCAGCTCATGGAAAAAAAATTGAGTTACAAAAACTTTGGGTAGAAACTATCGGAGAAAAAGGTACTAAGTTAACTGAAGATGAAGTGGATTTTACAAAATTGGATATCTCGCTGAAAGAGTTGTCTCTAGATAGTGCTTTTTTAATAGATTGTAAGTTTGATAAATTGGATTTGAGCAAAACAGATTTTTATCGAGGATGGTTATGCTCTTCTACTTTTCGTGAGGCAACAATGGATTATTGTTCATTCGTTAAGGCAGATTTGCGATATGCCGATTTCTCACATGTGGTACTAGCTTATGCCAATTTTTTGAGCAGTGAATGCTGGGAAACAGTTTTTTTTGGTAGTCATTTAGAATATGCCAATTTAACCGATACGTTATGCATACGTACAGATTTTCGAAAGGCAAACCTAATGCAAGCTGATATCAAAATGAGTTTATTTGATCATGTCCTTTTGCAGGGAGCCAATCTTGCTGGAATGAAGGGAATTGAGGAAGCTGATATTGAAAGCATTAATCTAGGAACAGTAGAGGAACCTATCATGCTGGAGGGAGAGCAGGCAAAATATTGGATGCTAGAGCAAGCGAATCTACATTCGTAATAGAAATCAATTGGAAAAAGTATGAAGTATGTAAACTACAATGTAAACATGTAGTGCGTAAACCAATTGAGGAAGAATTTCCAGAAACTAATAAACAGAATATTTAATGAGAGAAGCTACTGTACCATTTAGACGAAAAGGATACAGTAGCTTCTTTATAATATTGCGATGGCGCACTCAAAGCATTCGTTATGATGCTTTCAACCGTTTGATAGGCATGAACCAGCCAAGTTTGCGATAGGCAACGTATGCGCATGATCTATTTGAGAATCGGGTGTTGTTGAAGAAAAAGCCGGATAGCAATACCTTATACTATTATCTGTACAATGGGCACGGGGATGTTATCGGTATTCTTTACGACAATGGAACTGTGGCGAACACGTATGATTATGATGAGTTTGGCAATATGGTAGCAGAGCAAGAGAAGACATATAATCCGTTTAAATATGCTGGAGAATACCAAGATGCGGAAAGTGGATTGTATTATATGATCCTAGAATGGGTCGGTTTATCAATGAGGATTCGGTAGAAGCGCAAGCTAGTAGAATATGGTTATAAAATATCCCGCTGAATACATAGCAAATTAGGAGGATAAGTGATGTCACTAATTATACAAGCAAGTTGTCCCAGATTTATAAAGGCGACTGAGTTGACTGCAACAACTCTTTCTGAAGCAGTAGAACATTCTTTTCCACTTGTAAATGAGTCTGCATTACTGATATGGAATTACGTCCCTATAATTTTAAATTATAAATACGATATTAGTGTCATGTTAGACGATATTTTAGATATGTTAGCTTCTTTAAGAGGTATTGAATATGGAAAAAAAGAAATACATTGGCCATCCAACGATTTTTCTAGCATATGGATTTTATCATGGGGGATGGACACAGTTACAATAGATGCAAAATGGTCTGCTGTATTAGGAAATACCGAACAATTATTAACAAGCAGTGGAGAGGTTGAAATGGAGAAACAAATGTTTCTTGCAGAGTGGAAAAGTATTCTAAGAAATATAATACTTGCTTTGGATTATTCAGGATATTCTCAAAATACTACTATTAATACAAAAAAGCTGCTTTTTGAATATGAAGCAATAAAATACGAGGGAGAACTGTACAGATAATAAAATAAATTTATATTGTTTATTGAGATTCAGAGGGGATTAAAATCGATACAAGCATGTTCACTCGATGCCATAGGTTAGAAGAAATAGAAGCGTCTATTACTGACAAATCATAAGAAATACTAGTCTCGAAGAACAAGGAATGCTTAAAGGTATTGAAAAAGTTAATTCCTACAGAAAAGCCCTCATATTGGCTGAATCGTTTTGATGAATAGCCTCTCCCTTGGACTTGAGAATGATTCAAGAGTAATTGAATTCAAAATAATTAAATTGCGCTGTTCTCTTAAAAACTAAAATTGTTGTAATGCGCATGGAATTATTAATTTCCATGCGTTTTTTCATAACTAAATCTAATTCCTACACTACGTGGTAATCGTTTAACATTGGATGAAACTCGCGGACTGAAGGAAAATCTGAAAGAAACCAATTACAGCTACAGTAAAGAAGAACGAAATATTGTACTAGATTTAGAAGAAAAATAAATATTGTGCTGGGTTATTCGCGATACTAATAGCAATGCAGGAGCGGATTTCATTGATACTACAACGGGCATAAAATGGGATGTGAAAAGATTTCGATCTTATCCAGATGGACATACAAATAAGAAAAAAGGGGCTTTTAATCTAGAAAATGCTATGGGAAAAATAAATAAAGAATTTGGTAGAGGATATAACGTAATTATAGATACAAGGAACTTGACAGGAGATCACGTAATACAATCAAGAGGGGCGATTGGAAGTTCAGGCAAAAATGACAGAGTGATCTGGTATCCTTATTAAAAAGGAGAATGCAAAGAATGATTAAGCAGCTCATGGAAAAGAAACTTGAATTGCATAAATTATGGATAGAAACAATTGCAAAGCAAGGTAAAAAGTTAGTGGAAGACGAAGTGGATTTTACAAGAATGGATGTCACGTTGAAAGAGTTATCTCTAGATAGTGCTTCTTTAACAGAGTGTAAATTTGATCAACTGGATTTAAGCAAAACCGAATTTTATCGAGGGTGGTTATGTTCTTCCACTTTTCGTGAGGCGACAATGGATTATTGTTCATTTGTTAAGGCAGAGCTCCTCTCTGTCGACTTCTCTTATGCGACTTTAACTTACGCCAATTTCGTGAAAAGTGATTGTTTTGAAACCGTATTTTTTGGTAGTCATTTAGAATATGCTAATTTGACAAATACCTTATGCGTACGTACAGATTTTCGGCAGGCGAATTTAATGCACGTAGATATAACAGTAAGCAAATTCAAAAATGTTCTTCTTCAAGGAGCAAATCTTACTGGAATGAAAGGTATCGAGGAAGCTGATATTGAAAGTATTAATCTTGGAACAGTAGAGGAACCTATCATGCTGGAAGGAGAGAAGGCAAAACATTGGATGGTAGAGCAAGCGAATCTAAATTTGTAAAGGGAAGTCAACTAGAAAGACTACCCTGTGCGTGCTGCGGCTATTTTACAGTGTAAAGTGATGATAAAGTTGCTCATGCTTACCCTAGTAGAAGTATAGGAGCCAACCAGGTTTCATTACTACAAGCGAGAGAAAACTATAGAAAAGATGGAGCAAGCGAACTGCAGTTCAAGCATTTAGTGCGTGAGCCAATTGAGGAAGAACTTCTAGAAAACAATAGATAGGCTACTTAAATATCACTAATGGAAATTCTTGAAACAAAAATTACAACCAGTCTATAAAATAGAAATGAGGAATCAATCATAATAAAAAATATTTCTTTCCCAACGCCACTATCTGATGTGGATGAAAACAATGATAATATCGACGTGTTTGTCGAGTTAGAAGATCATACGCTTCTCACATTTGTTGCGATAACACCGCTTAATTTAATAACACTGATGGATAATGAAGGAGTTAATTATATTTCGGCAGGACCTCCGTTTATCATTGTAAAAAAGTTGAATGAAGAATGTATTCGTCAAGCTATCGAAAATCATGCTGAGAACGATGCTTTTTGGTTAAAGTTATTTTTTATTGCTAGTGACAATGCGAATCATTTTGATATGAATCAATTAAATTCTATTTTAAAGAAAATCAAGCAAACTAATGATGAAATAGTAAATGGTTAATCCAACTCATCCATGCACCTCAGCACTTGAGCAGCAAAACTCAAGGGCTTTTTTATTTCTAGTTTACTATACTCAACCGCAATACAACCCGATTCAAATTCCGTCAATAGTGTAAAATACCAAAAAGCCTTACCGACTCCACTACAAAAATGATCCCAATTTCACCGCAATACGAATCATTATCGACAAATCCAGCAACAAATCCCCAAAATCCTGAGAATCATTATCACTTTAGTGGCTAAACCTATTGACCGACATTTGAAATGGATTTATACTTATTCTAAAATCAAAATTAAGGGAATGATCCATGTGAAAACAATCAACCTGACGACGCAGCGGAAAGCTGTTTACGATATCGTCTACAACGCCGAGGATCACCCTACTGCCGCTGACGTGATGAATCGGTTGGTAGAGCGTGGTCATAATTTTGCTTATGGAACTGTATATAACTCGTTAAGATACTTGACAGATAACGGTCTGATCCGTGAATTGAAGCTTGGTGAAACCGCCAGTCGTTACGACGGCAAAATGGACGATCACCAGCATATTGTCTGTGAAACTTGCGGACGTGTGGATGAAGTCATGACCGATGCACCTCTGCAATGGTACGCTGATGTAGCGGAGGAAACCGGGTACGATGTCCATCATGCACATGTCGTATTTAGAGGAGTGTGTACCGAATGCAAAAACAAATCGAAAAAATAATTGAGAATGATTATCTTTCTACTGATTATGCATCCGCTGAACATATGCCGCTGGCTTGCCCAGTCACGCGCCGTGTTGTTATTATTAGCCCGGTTCCAAGCCGTGTACACGATCTGACACGTATGCTGTCCGATAGCTGCTTTGATGTAATGGTTTTTCATCGCTGGGAAAATAGCGGTGCTGGCTCGATTAGCGCAGACCTGTATATTTTTGATATGATCTCATCTGCGAGTAGCGGCGACATCGAATTGGCTAAGTTGCGCATTAATGAGAATAATTCTCATGTGCCGTCGATTTTCCTCGTTCGTGAAGAAATGCTTGCACTTGGCATGAAGGAATGGACAGAAGAAGAATTATTAATTTGGCCGATGCGCCCACAGGAAGGGCTGTATCACGTGGAACGTGTCATCCGCTCCAACGCCAGCCGTCCCGTGACACCCGCAGCCGATGATACCCAGCACCGTATCGTCTTCAAAGACCTGTGGATCGACCGCAAAAAAATGACTGTATACCGCGGACAACGCCGCGTTGAACTGACCAAAACCGAATACGATCTGCTGCAAATGCTGATCGAAAGCGAAGGCGGCGTACTGTCCCGCGAAGAACTGATGAGCGAAATCTGGGGCACCCAATTTTTTGGCGGCAGCAACGTGGTCGACGTCCACGTCAAAAGTCTGCGCAAAAAAATCGGCGACAACGCCTCCGCTCCTCAGTACATCGCCACAGTACGTGGCGTAGGCTACCGTCTGGCGGACTGATCCAGCATCTATCTCCATTCACAATTCATCACGATCTCAACAAACAATACGATGATCTCAACAAACAAGTGGATGCTGACCATCACCAAACATCGCCCAATACCCAAGCCCATCCCAGCTTCCCCACAAAGAAGCTACTCTCAACAAACCAATAACCGCACTACCCAACAAACACAACCAATTCCATACGCCCAGTCCGACCAGCGACACTTCCCTAAGTGCTCACTGGTCTTTATTTTGTCCCCCAAATTCCTGATACTATCTGCTAATGCCCTACAAGCTCAATCCACTCCACCCTAATACAAACAAAATAAAACGCCCACCGATCCTACCGAATGACTTCATTCATGCCAAAAGAAACTCTGAATTCCGCCTAGAACTGTATCATTTCACTTCATATACCATTCACCCCACATTCTCCATCGCTACAAAAAATGATACAAAACCGTCTCCATCTCCTAGCTCCTCTATAACCAGACCCGCATCATATTCAATCCCACTACAAACAACCCAACAACTACATCAAGCCACCCGCAATATCTCTAAAGTTCTAAAGTTCTAAAGTTCTAAAGTTCTAAACCTTCTGTAGCCTTTAATTCCTTTTTTACTCCTTATCAAGTCTGCATCTAATCACCCAGCGTATTCACTCCTTATAAAAAACCTGCCACCTCCCCACCCAAACAGCTTCCAGCAACCCCTAGATCCCGTTACAAGAAACTCTTTGCACAGAGCGTAGGGAAGGGAATAGGGGAATAAGGGCGACTTTGGAGGGGCGGGAATCTTCACTCTCTCCCCATTCATAAGATTCCCGCGGCTCCACCTGAGCCCGTTTCCCCTATCTCTTACCGGAGCGCAGTGTCTCAACAGCTCCCTCAAACGCGAGAAATCTGCTGAAGCATGTTCACCCCATCTTCATGGAAGCATCATCCAGCCCTCATGAAGGAGCCACTATCCAATGTTAGAATAAGTCTAACTTCTGATTTTTGAAATGAGTCTAAATGCAAGTCTAAATCATGGAAGTACGATTCATGGACATGCGAAATCAGGCATAACGAAAGGATGATCTAACGATGGATAACCGTTTGACAACAAACCAGGGTGCTCCGGTTGGAGACAACCAGAACTCCAGAACAGCCGGACGCAGAGGGCCTACACTGCTGGAGGATTACCACCTGATCGAGAAGATTGCCCATTTTGACCGTGAACGTATTCCCGAGCGCGTTGTACATGCACGCGGCGCAGGCGCACATGGCGTATTCCGCGTTGAGAATAGTATGAAGCAGTACACCAAAGCAGCGTTCCTACAAGAAGAAGGTATGGAAACGCCCGTATTTGTCCGTTTCTCCACTGTTATTCACGGTGTCGGTTCCCCGGAAACAGCACGCGATCCGCGCGGCTTTGCGGTGAAGTTCTACACGCAAGAAGGCAATTATGATATCGTCGGTAACCATTTGCCAGTATTCTTTATCCGTGATGCGATCAAATTCCCGGACATGGTGCATTCTCTGAAACCAGACCCGCAAACGAATATCCAGAACCCTGGTCGTTACTGGGACTTCATGACACTGACACCAGAATCGACGCATATGATGACTTGGTTGTTCTCAGATCATGGTACACCAGCAAGCTACCGCGAGATGGACGGCTTCGGCGTACACGCATTTAAGTGGATCAATGACGAAGGTAAAGTCACGTATGTCAAATACAAATGGGAATCGTCACAAGGCGTGCGCACATTCTCTGCCGACGAAGCGGAAAAGCAGCAGGGAAAAGACTTCAACCACGCAACCCGCGATCTGTTTGACCATATTGAGCAGGGCAAATTCCCGGAATGGCAGCTGAAAGTGCAGTTTATCCAGCCGGAAGATATCGACAACTATTCATTCGATCCACTCGATCCGACCAAAGTATGGCCGGAAGACCAATTCCCGCTGCATCTGGTCGGTACGATGACACTGAACAAAAATCCGCAAAACTTCTTTGCCGAAGTAGAGCAATCTGCATTCTCGCCAAGCGCAGTCGTTGCAGGCATCGAGCCATCTGAAGACAAGCTGCTGCAAGGTCGTCTGTTCTCCTATCCAGACACCCAGCGTCACCGTCTCGGACCGAACTATTTGCAAATTCCGGTGAACTGCCCATACGCACCGGTACGTAACCACCAACGCGACGGCTTTATGAATGTGAATCAAGATAACAGCACGTACAACTACGAGCCGAACAGTTATACGGAAGGTCCATCCGAAGATCCGGCTTACCGCGATACCGAAGTGGAGCTGCAAGGTCATGTGACTCGCCAGAAAATCGAGAAAACCGATGATTTTGCACAGGCTGGTGAACAATATCGTTCCTATTCTGACGAACAAAAGGATAATTTACTCAACAATCTGGTTAATGATTTACAGGTAGTAAAAAAAGACATTCAACTGCGCGCCATTTGCAACTTTATCCGTGCCGACCGTGAATACGGTATGCGTCTCGCTCAGGGACTTGGCGTGGATATCAGCGAATTCATGTCGCAACTGCGTAGTTGATCATCTGACTACCGTGCTTCTCTAAGTCACTACGAATCATTTACAGCAACATATACTACAGGAACACTGATATTCAGCGTCCGGTCTTCTAACCATGCAAGGGGTAGCCTTTTCTGGAATAAGACCGGACGCTTTTATATACAGCCTGTTGAATCGCTCTATCGTATAGAAGGGGATAAGCGAAGCGGATCGTCTAGCGGCTTATACCCAGAAGCAGAGGAAACGGAGCTGTTCGACAAGCCCATATGGCAAGGTCTGCGGCGCTTATAGCCGGATATTGTGAAGTAGGGAAGCCAGCAGGACATGAGGGAGACATGACGATTGTAATTGAGATTCCTCGTCTTCTATTGGTGAGCCTACAGCGCCTGAATCCGTAAGCCGCAGCGCATACGACCTCAGGGTCATCTTATAGATTGATATACCGACAGGGACAGGCGTAACGGTTGTATAGGTTGGCGCTTGTCCTTGTTTGGGTTCTCCCGTGTTACGTCGGTTCTGGTCGTGAATGATCATACAGGAAGCGGATTGCCGGTCAGCAGGTAATGGCTTGTGATGGACGATACGACAGCAGAGGAGAGGTTGTCATGAACAGATGGACAGGTTCTGGTATGTGTGGATTGCTGGCGGCTGCGTTATTAGTACCCGGAATGGTGGCACAACCCGTTTCGGCAGAAGCAGCTAGTCTGGCGGCGCAAAGTGTGGTGGCGCGTGCACCCGGTGATGGAGTGCCTGCGGATTTTCCTATTCCTGATGATGCTACGGTCGTAACTGCGGTGCACAATGATACGGCAAATGAACACTTTGTACGGCTTACTTTACAGACGAAGCTGGATATGGAAACGCTAGCCAAGACGTACAGCGAGTATTTCCGTATTCAGGATATGCCCGATGCCTTGCAGAAGATTAGCGAAAAACAACTGGTCATTCAGGGCAGTAACGATGCTACCGGGGAAAGCTGGATTTTGAATGCCAGCCCTGTACAGCCCGGCTCAGATACAGTGGAAATGACATTGATCTGGAACGAAGGATATTGAATAGTGGGAACCTGATCTTAGTTGATGAAATAGAAGGAAAGCATGTATAGCGACTGCATAGTTATAGTTTCAGGGCGTATGCACTTGGTGTCTGATGATGTACATTATAAACATGCTGGATAGCATACTCCCTGAAAGTTAAACGAAAGAAACTAACGAAAAGTATAGACTGTTACGCAAATTGTGATATTATACAATTAACTTCACAAATTTGACTGCTCTTGCGGTTGGAACTACAATGTGTAGTGTGAGGTGGCATACAGAAAATGAAAATCAAAAAGTTCAATGTAGGTGCTACCGGACTGGATCGCTTTTTCGGTCCACTGGAAGCACAGATTATGAATGTGCTGTGGGAAGCGCAGCATCCGCTGACGATCAAGGAAGTGCAAACTGTCATCAGCCAGAGCAAGCCGCTCAATTTCAATACGGTGATGACGGTTATGAATCGGCTAGTAGACAAGGGTGCGTTATCCCGTCATATCGAAGGCAAAAGCTTCCACTACGTTCCGCCGGAAAGCCGCGCAGATTTTCTTAACAATCAATCCAGGGAACTGACTCATGAACTGATGGAGGAGTTCGGTACACTGGCTGTCAATCATATGGTTGATGTGCTGGAAGAAGTGGACCCCAAACTTATTCAAGCCTTGGAGGATAAAATCAAACAATGGAAAAACAACGAGTAGAATGGTGGCAACGTCGTTCGCAGCGTTTGTTGAAGGTTAGTTTGAGTATGTCTCTGTTTACGCTAGGGCTGATGGGCGTATATTCGCTGCATATGCTATTTGGCTGGAATCTGCCGTTTGATCTGCTGCGTATATGCAATATGTGGATGCAGAATCATGGCTGGTTTTCGGTCAGTCATCTGCTAGCGGGACTGGTGACATGTACGTTTGTTTTATACGTCGGCTATGGGCTGGATCAATGGTATGGTTCGGTTCGTGCAGTGCGGCGCTGCCGGGAGCTGGAACATACAGCATTAACGGCGGCATTTAACGACCGTTACAGTCCAGATGGACAAGCGATGTTCATCATCGTCTCTTGCCGTCAGCCGCTGGCGCTCACGATGGGCAATTGGCGTCGGCGCATTATTTTGTCGGAAGGTTTATTGCAGCTGTTGAATGAAGAAGAGCAGCAGGCGGTTGTGCATCACGAGCTGTTTCACTATCGTCAGCGCGATCCGTTGGTTACGTTTTTGCTGGGACAGGCGGCGTTTGCGCTCTGGTTTTTGCCAGTACTGCGCAATATGGCGCACCAGTACAAAATCTCGCGTGAGGTGCTGGCAGATCATGATGCGATTCAGCGCTTGGGCACGCCGCTCGGCATTGGCGGAGCGCTGCTGAAGCTGGTCAACCGTACGCACGGTGGTATCCATTTCCCTGCCCGTATGATCTATTCTTCATTCGCAGAAACGTCACTCAACTACCGGATTCACCGCATTCTCGAACCGGAGAGTGGTACATCGCCGCGTCTGCCGTTAGGATCAGTTGTAATCTCGCTGCCGGTGTTAACGGCGCTTAGTATTTTGTTATTATGGTCGCTTGTATAGACATACAGAGTGTCCTGCTTGTTTGATGAGAGGCTGAGCAGGGCACGACGGGCGGCTTTTTATACAATAACACTACATTTTGTAGTGGACACAATCAAAGGAGGAATTGGTAATGGGTTTGAATAAACGATATGTAGAGCTGGGCTTGCTAATTACGCGAGTACTAACAGGTGTGATTTTCCTGTTACACGGATTTTCCAAGTTTCAAGGTGGTATTGGTGGTACGCAAGGATTTTTCCAAAGTCTAGGGTTGCCAGCATTTCTGGCACCTGTAGTGGCAGTCATTGAGATTGCAGGCGGTATCGCACTGATCGTTGGTCTATTTACTCGTCTGGCAGGTCTGGCACTGACGATTGTTATGGTTGGCGTGCTGGTGACTGCAAAAGCAGGTCAGCCATTTATGATGGGTACGGAGTTTGATTATCTGATTCTGTTCACCAGCTTGCAAATGGCACTGACTGGCAGTGCACTACTATCACTAGATGGTGTATTGTTCGGTAAAAAAGAACGCAGTGAACGTGGACGATTGGCACAGAATTCGTAAAGTAGCATCTGCGTAGGATGAACACAGGCGGTTACATGGATTGCATATATCGCTAATGATGGATGAGATCATTCAGAATGATCAATGAGAGGATTCAGATGGATAGGGGTTGTGGCAGATGCCATAGCTCCTTTTTGTTATGTTCAATGTGGATAGGGAAGCTGGGACTACCAAAGGGAGAATGGCAATTGTCTGGGAGGCGATGGCAGAATTGTAAGCGGAGTGAACGGGAAATATTTTTGGTGAAACATGCCGAAAGAAATGGACGGTAAGTATTATAATGATATATTTAGCGATTATCCATGACAAAAGTTACTTGAAACAACCAATACGTACATATTTCAACAAAATTCGCATGAACTAGATAACATGCTAAATAATTGCCACTCGTTAGGCGATATATAGTGTAACTGATCAAGACTAACATCCATATACCACAGATGATCGTAATTTAATAAGGAAAGAGTGTGAGATTGATGAAAAAATGGTTGAAGAAGCCCCGGTTACGCTGGTCTATTCGTAATCAGCTGATTGTGGCTTTTGCATTTGTATTACTGGCGCCAAGCCTTGTAATAAGCATCACGATGTACAGCAATGCCAAAAATCAAGTTGAAAGCCAGCTGATTACAAGCGCGAGCCAAAGCGTGAATACAGCAAATAACTTTGTACAAAGTTCACTCAGTGCGAAGGATTACGATGTTGAGTATTTGTCGAAATTGTTCAACGCATCTATGATCGATGGACGCTTTAGTCCGCAGATTGTACCGGAGCTGGCGCGTTATGTCGGGCTGCATCCCGAAACGGTAGATGCATTTGTCGGTACGCCGGATGGTACGATGATTCGCGCGATTCCAAAGGAAAACGAGAATGGTTACGATCCGCGTGAACGGGACTGGTACAAGCAAGCGATAGCAGCGCCGGGAACAACGGTCATTACAAAAGTTGTGATCAACTCCAACAATCAACCCGTTGTCGTTATTGCCCGTACATTGCCGGATAATTCCGGTGTACTCGGTGTATCGCTCAATCTGGAAAACCTCGCCAAACTGGCGGATATTCCGGTTGGTCAGGAAGGCTATGTCATTATGCTGGATGCTGACCAGAACTATATTTCCAGCCGTAACGGTAAAACAGGAGATAAAGCGACAGGCGCATATCTGCAACAAATGTATGCTGAGAAAACAGGCGAGATTGATTATCTGTTTGAAGGGCAACCGAAGAAAATGGTTTTCCTGACCAATGAAGCGACAGGCTGGAAGATCGCTGGTACGATGTATCAGAGCGAAATCGAAAAAGCGGTTGAGCCTGTGCGTACGATGGCGCTAATCATCGTCAGTATCTCGCTCGTTGTTGCTGCAATTATCGTGTTCTGGTGTATCCGCATGATTATGAAACCGATCAGCCGTCTGCGCAAAACGACGCATCAGATTAGCGAAGGCGATCTGACCGTTAATATTGATCAGAGTAACAATGACGAAATCGGCGATCTGGCACGCGACTTTGCGATCATGGTTAGCAATCTGCGCGATATGATCGAAAGTGTACGCGATACGACGGATAATGTATCGTCGGCTTCCGAGCAGCTGGCTGCTGGAGCGGAGGAAACAAGTCGCTCGGTAGAACATGTGACGCTTGCGATTCAAGAAGTGGCTACTGGTAGCGACCGTCAGGTGACAAGTGTAACCGAAGGTGCTGCTGCTATTCAGCGGATGTCACAACGTGTAGACGAAATTTCCACTCACGTAGGCGATGTCACGCAAACGATGGATGAAGCTGCCAAGGCTGCTGCCAAAGGCAACGAGTCAGTCATCGATGTCGTACAGAAAATTTACGATATTCAGGTAACGGTGGAAAAACTGAACGGAATTATCAATCAGATGAGTGAGCAGTCGTCTGAAATTGACGGCATTGTCGATCTGATCCGCAATATTGCTAAACAGACGAATCTGCTGGCGCTGAACGCTTCCATCGAAGCGGCACGTGCAGGTGAGCATGGCAAAGGCTTTGCCGTTGTTGCCGAGGAAGTACGCAAACTGGCATCGGAATCAGCAGACTCTGCGCAGCGTATCAGCAATCTGATCATCGGTATGCAAGGTGTCGTGAGCGAATCGCTAGAAGTTATGGATCAGGCGAAGCAAAATGTCGAAGGCGGTATTATCGCTGTCGATACATCCGGTCGCTCCTTCTCCAAAATCAATCGTTCGATCAAAGCTGTATCACGCAAAATGGATGACGTATCGGTCACTACTAGCTCGCTCAATCAGGATGCAGGCGCAGTAGTCGAATCGATCGAGAATATCGCCAGCATCTCGGATGAAGCCGCAGGTAATACTGAAACGATCTCCGCCGCAGCCGAGGAACAATTGGCATCCATGCAGGAGGTATCGAGTGCTGCTACAGACCTGACTCGATTGGCAGAGCAGCTGCAACAGCTCGTATCGCGCTTTAAATTGTAAGTTTGACGCTCGCTTGTGCAATAGATTATGCGATCTTATATGCAGTACATTGTTCCAAATGTATAAATGAGTATGTTTAAATAGCAAGCCGTTGCTCCATATAAACAATAGGGGCAGCGGCTTGTTTTGTATGGAAATCTGCCTTTTGTAAATAGAACGCTTGGGTATGATTCGGTATGACTCTATGAGGATGCCGGATGACATTTTTCGTGAGTACAAATCTAGGTTTGTATGTGGAACGGTTAGCGGATATAATACATTATATTAGTTAGTTTATTACATTTATTCAGTATAGATCAGGGAGGATATCTCATCATGTTTACCATCTATCCAGCAGATCAACGTTTTCATTTTGACCGTGAATGGTTGCGGGGGAGTCATAGCTTTTCGTTTGGGGAATATCAGGATAGTGACAATGTGAGTTTTGGACCGTTGCGTGTGTTTAATGACGATATTATTTCCCCATCTCGTGGATTTGGCGCGCATCCGCATAGTGATATGGAGATCGTCTCGATTGTATTACAGGGGCAGTTGCGTCATGAAGACAATTTGGGGAATGAAGCAGTCAGTTCCTTTGGCGGTATTCAGCGCATGTCGGCAGGCAGTGGTGTGGTGCATACGGAACACAATGCATCAGATGAGCATGACTGTAATTTGTTGCAGCTCTGGTTTGAACCGGAGGCACGCGGATTGACGCCGTCGTATATGACATCTTCGTTTCATCCGGCATCGCTGAATGGTACGTTGTTGCCAATCGTTAGCCGTCAGGGTGGCGAGAATCAGGCAACGATTCATCAGGATCTGACGATTTATTTGAGTCGATTAGAAGCGGGGCAACGGATTGAATTTGTCCAGCAGCCGCATCGCCGTACGTATGTATTTGTAATAAATGGCTCGCTGCGCGTGAACGATGAACATGAATTGTCGACACGCGATGCCGCCCGGATTGAAGAAGTGAGCAAACTGGAATTGGTCGCAGAGCAACCCGTATTCTGGCTGCTGATCGATCTGCCGTAAGGAGGAGAAGCATGAAAGAGACAGTGATGGTCAAACATGCGGTAACTGGGCGCGAATTTCTCAACAATAATAAGCTACCGCTGGAATATGAATTCGCAGTACTGCCAGAAGGTGGATATCGGATGACCTTTCGCAATGCACCGCCTGATATTGCTGCGGATATCGTTCATTTTCGTGGAGAACTGAATATGTTCCGTTTCGAAATTCCGGCAGAGGGTCCGCAGATCAAGCACTGGTATTATGTCAGCCCGGAGACAGTTCAGTTTGATTCGGCGCAGGGAATACTTGTGATTGAAGCAGCATCGGAAATTCGTTATGTGCCTGATGAATACTGGGCGTAAGAGGTACAATTAATCGCAATCCACATTGAATGTACATCATATTGAACATACATCATATGTTGGAACGCATCATGAGAATTTTGCAGGAATCATGATAGAACAAGCTAGCGCACAGTATGCGCTAGCTTGTTGATGTTGGAAAGGCAATAGGTATGCAGAATAAAATCGGCTTTTATAGAATCGTAAAATGCTTAAAAATACACCTGTGACATATTCCTTTCACTGTATAAGCGCAATTTATGCTATAATGAATAAACAACACTTCACAGACATGCAGTGGCCTTGTTAACATCGCTTCGATTTTTAACAAGTGTCGCTGCATTTTTTGTCTCTATTTCTACAACAGCATATGTATGCTGCACAAAACACAGAATGGACGCTAATGTCTATCCTCTGCTAGCAATGCTCCCCCGCTCATCACTCTCCGTATGCTACATCCACACGCAAGATGCACGCTACACACAACGCGATCTCTCCAGTCATAGCGAATGATTTTATCCAATCCGGCTAACAGCGATCTGGCGTATCCAGCCAATGAGCGGCCACAGGAGGCAAACATATGAATTTAACGGACGAACAGGTAATGCACGAAGTATTTGGCGTAGGACAGGTGCTGGAAAACGATAATGAGCGGATCACCGTCATGTTTGCTCAGAATGTAGGACGCAAAGTATTCGTATTCCCGGATATTTTTAGCAGTCATCTGAAAATGCGTAAAGAGGATATTCAGAACACGCTGAATCAAGCGTATGAGACGAAGCAAAAAGAGCAAGCGAAGCAGTTGGAAGTGCAAAAGCGTGAAGCGGAAGAAGAAGCGGCGCGTGTAGCAGAAGAGCAAGCCAAAGCGAAAAAGCCTACTCGCAAAAAAGCAGTCAAGAAAGCCTAATTGTCTGCATAGATGGATATATACCTGTTAGCCAGTGAATAACTGCATAACTATACGATGAACAGCATGATGCCCTTTAAACAAATGGACCATGCTGTTTTTGTTATGATCATACCTATACAATCCGTTTATAGACGACGTATACGCTCAGTCCAATCGCAAATATCCATTTCATTCCTTAAATTAAAAACATAAAAATTGAAATAATATGTACAATCGTATCAAAATACGGGTAAGGACATAATGGAGCATTCGGCGAACAAGTCTGATCTTGTTCGGAGCTTGATCTCCAATGCCGAATGTCCTTTTTTCATTGTCGTACGGTGGATTCACCAAGCCACCTTATTACACTGCAAAGGAGACGTAACCGTATATGAACGCACAATCCAATCACAAACATCATGTCAGACAGGCGCTATTGATTGGCGATTACGGTGATGATGCACCGTACCACCCGCTGGATCGGATTCAGTCGCACATCCATACACTGATGCCAGAGGGCTGGGAATTGCATATTAGCGACGATTACGAAATGTTCGAAATGGAGCGACTGGAAGCCTACGATGTGTGCATCGTCTACACCGATGCATTCAACAAGAAGATTAGCCCGGAGCATGCCGCCGGTATCATTACATATGTGGTCAATGGAGGCGGACTGCTTATCCTGCATTGCGGCGTGTCTTTGCAGGAACATAACTATGAACTACGACAACTGATGGGCGCGCAATATCGCGGTCATACCGACTACCGCAAGCTAGACATGCACATCGCTTCGCCAGGACACCCGATCATGCAGGGTATCTCGTCATTCAGCATGGAGGAGGAGCCGTATGAGTTCAATTTACTCGCTGGCGCGGAGCGTACCATTCTAATGGAGTACAGCATGGACGATGATACTTGGCCAGCAGGATGGTGCTCCACATACGGTCTGGGACGCACGGTCTACCTGATGCCGGGACATCATGCCCCTTCATTTGAATATGAGCAATTCCAGCGCATGATCGTACAAGGATTAAACTGGGCTGCCGGGATTTTGTAGCATGCAGATCATAGTAGCAAGAGGATAGCAAGCCAAATGAAGATGAGATTAGGCATATGACGCTCAAACCGTTATACTGGAAACAGACACAATATGCATGGTCATATTGTCATGCTCCGGTAAGGGAAATGGAACGAGCATGTCCCATTCTACTTTTACCGGACTATGCCAATATGCAGACTGCTTGGTTGTATTTAATCTATGTCAGGAGGAACGGAAATGAGCGATTTGTTCAAAAAAGCGATATCCCTAGGTCTTGGTGTGACAGTCGTCAGCAAAGAGAAAGTGGAAAAGGCGGTTAACGATCTCGTGAAACGTGGGGAACTGGCACCATCCGAATCCAACGCCTTGATTGATCGTCTGATGGATCGCGGTGCCGAAGAGCAGGGTCAGATTAAGGACTGGGTACGCCTACAGGTGCAAAAAGCCCTGACCGAGTTAGATGTACCGACCAAAGCGACCGTTGAACAACTGGAACAGCGGATCACTGTGCTGGAGAAGCGCCTGGCTGAGAAAGAACAGGAACAGCCGCAGCCGCCATTGTCATAAGATGTCTCTCCATATCCGGCATGCCGGAAGGTACAGAGAAATCGCCATGGCGCTGATGCGTCATGGCTTTGGTTATATGGTCGAGGAACTGGGTCTGAACCGGATGCTGGCGATTCCACTCAAGCTAGTACGCCGTGAGACGCAGGGCATCCGTACGGTGGGCGAACGGATTCGACTCGTGTTGGAAGAACTGGGACCGACCTTTATCAAGTTGGGGCAGCTGGCGAGTACACGTTCGGATTTGCTGCCGGAAAATGTTATTGAAGAACTGGTCAAGTTACAAGATCAGGTGCCGCCATTTGCCGGTGAAGAAGCGCGGCAGATTATCGAGTTAGAGCTAGGTGCATCGCTGGAAGATATGCTGGAGAACTTTCAGGAGCAGCCGATTGCGGCGGCTTCGATTGGGCAGGTGCATCTGGGGAAATTGCATACCGGCGAAATGGTAGCGATCAAAGTACAACGTCCGGGCGTGGCGCGCATCGTAAATCGCGATCTGGAGATTTTGCAGGATCTGATTGGGATTGCTCGTCGTCATATGGACTGGGTGTCTCATTACAATATTGACAAGATCATCGAGGAATTTTCCAAATCGATGCGTGCGGAGCTGGATTACAATGTGGAAGGACGCAACATGGAGCGGCTTGCACAGAACTTTGACGGCGACCGCAATATCCAGATTCCGAAGACGTTCTGGAATTATACATCTGCCCGTGTGCTAACGATGGAGTTCGTCGATGGCATTCATATGGGGCGTCCCGACCAGATCGTGCAGCAAGGATTGCAGCTGTCGAATGTGGCGCAGCGATTGGTTGATTCGATGCTCAAGCAGATTTTTATCGATGGCTTCTTCCATGCCGATCCGCATCCGGGCAATTTGCTGGCGCTGCGGGATGGACGCATCGCTTATCTGGACTTTGGTATGATGGGACGTCTCAATACGGATACGAAAAATGGACTCGCGTCCTTCGTCATCGCCTTATTACGCAAAAATACGGACAGTATGGTACGAGCGATTATGCGACTCGGCTTTGTGCCGGATGATATTAACATCTCTGCCATGCGCGGTGAACTGGAACGATTGCGAGAGCAGTACTACGATGTACCGTTCTCGCAAATTGATCTGGGGGAAGCGCTGAACGAGATGTTTGCGATTATTCGTAACTACCGGATTGATATTCCGTCCGATCTGGCACTGCTTGGCAAGGCGCTCATTACGCTGGAAGGCGTGATCGAACGGCTTGATCCATCGCTCAGCATTCTCAATATGGCGGAACCGTTCGGCAGGCGACTGCTGGGCGAGCGCTATAGCCCGAAAAAGCTGCGTGAACGTATTACCGATGGTGCTTTTCAGGCGGTTGAAGTGCTGACGGATCTGCCGAGGCAGGCGTCGGAACTATCGCGGATGATTCGCTCTGGCAAGCTCAAAGTTGAAGTCAACGTACCGGAGCTGGGCGAATTGCTGCACAAGATGGATCAGATCGTGAACCGGCTGGCATTCAGTATCGTGCTGCTGGCGTTCTGTATCATTATGGTCGGGCTGATTATCGGTTCGTCACTGCGTGACCAGACGCCGATTTTGTGGGGACTGCCGGTAGTCGAGATTGGCTTTATTATAGCGACGCTGATGGTCATCTGGCTATTGTTTGCTATTTTCAAATCAGGCAGGTTTTAGATCATATACGCTTGATGTAGATATGACATATTTAGTTTGTAAAAGGGAATGGAGGAAACATCGTCCGTTCCCTTTTTTTGTTGTCATCTCGGCTTGATGCATGCTTGCGGATCACGAGAGTACGTATTGGGTTTGAAGACGAATCCCATACTATTTTGATGATAGCGATTACAATTGAATATTCTCTGGTGTAATGACAGCGGATTGGCTATAATGGAAATCTATCTGTACATACGGCTCTGATCTTCCCCGCGAGAGGGAAGTCATTTTACTATTTACAAACAAGCATGGCGCTTCAATCTGATCAGTAACGTCCGGGAATGCAAGTCCATTCAATCGGATCGCTGCTCCATGCCCGAAAGAGGATGATCATGACGTATAAACAACAATGGTTCGGTAATATCCGACCTGATGTGCTGGCAGGGATTACAGTAGCCCTTGCCTTGATACCGGAAGCCATCGGCTTCTCGATTATTGCGGGTGTTGATCCGATGGTCGGCTTGTATGCTTCCATCTGTATTGCGATTGTCATTTCGCTGGCGGGTGGACGACCGGGGATGATCTCGGCGGCAACCGGAGCGATTGCTGTGCTGGTTGGTACGCTGGTGGCGCAGCATGGAGTAGAATATTTGTTTGCGGCAACGATTCTGGCGGGGATTTTTCAGATTATTCTTGGCTGGCTGAAGATTGGGCGCTTTATTACCTTCATTCCGCAGTCAGTTATGACTGGATTCGTGAATGCACTAGCGATTGTCATCTTCTCGGCACAGCTGCCGCAGTTTGTTGGAGCCAACTGGCTGATGTATGCGCTGGTAGCGCTGACGCTGGCGATTATTTATATTTTGCCGCTGTTTACCAAAGCTGTTCCGGCGCCGCTCGTAGCGATTATTATCGTATCGCTGCTCACGTACTTCCTGCATCTGGATGTGCGTACCGTTGGCGATATGGGCAAGCTGAGCAATGAGCTGCCATTTTTCCATCTGCCGATGGTAGAGCTGAGCTGGGATTTGTTTGTTACGATTTTGCCGTATTCGATCTCAATTGCTTTTGTCGGGTTGCTGGAATCGCTGCTGACAGCGACCATTGTCGATGAAATGACCGAAACGAAAAGCGATAAAAACCGCGAAGCCAAAGGACAAGGGCTAGCGAATATCGTCAGCGGCTTGTTCGGCGGGATGGCGGGTTGTGCGATGATTGGACAATCGGTCATTAACGTCAAATCGGGTGGACGCGGACGACTGTCCACCTTTATCGCAGGTTCATTTCTGCTCGTGCTATTGGTTGTGCTCGGTACGATTGTACGTGAGGTGCCAATGGCGGCGCTGGTGGGTGTAATGATCATGGTGTCCATCGGTACATTTAGCTGGAATTCACTGCTGACCATTCACAAAGTACCACTGGCAGAAGCGATCATTATGGTGACCGTTGTTGTGATCGTCGTGCTGACCGACAATCTGTCGATCGGTGTAGGCGTCGGTGTTGTGATGAGCGCGCTGCGTTTCGGTTGGAAGATGTCGCAGCTGCATATCGAAGAAACTGCACAATCGACACCGCAGCATCGGATCTATCAAGTGCGTGGACAGATGTTTTTCGGGACGATGAGCCAGTTTGTTGATCATTTCAAACCGGCGGACGATTCGCAGGATGTGACTATCGACTTTGCCCGTTCCCATATTTGGGATCACTCGGCGGTCATTGGTATCGGCAAGCTCAAGGACAAGTACGAGCAACATGGTAAAGTACTGCATATTCGCGGTCTGAATGAAGAAAGTCGCGAATTGTATGAGCGCCTTAGTCACGGCTCAATTTCGTCCGGGCATTGACGGAAACCGGAATACACGTTATATTGACGCTAGAGACGTCTGCACTTTGACGGCGTTTCGCTATGCAAACAAGCTGTAATGATGAACAAATGAACATGTCGTATTTCGTATGATTATATCGTGTCGGTGATTGACCGGCACTGAAGCATCGGGATGAGCCGATGCTTCTTTTTACGAGCGGACGTTGAATGAACAGATAAATGATCATCTGTACATGGCGGACGACTCTGGCCTGGGCCGTATGGATTTGCGGTTGCATCATGATGTGCGGACGGGCTGCCCAATATGAAGGAAGAACAGGTGAACACAGTGACAAATTTTAACTCTTTCAATATTTCGTCTGCGGCAGTAGAATTGCTCGCAGCGAACGGCATTGCCCAGCCGACTGAAGTGCAACAGGCATCCATTCCGCTTCTGCTCCAGGGCGAAGACGCGATTGTACAGGCGAAGACCGGTACAGGTAAGACGCTGGCATTTTTGCTGCCTATTTTTGAAAAATTAAACTTGAACGTAACCGGTGCTCCGCAGGCGCTGATCGTAGCGCCAACGCGTGAATTGGCGCTGCAAATCGCTACTGAAGCGCGCAAGCTTGCTGACGCTTACGAAGGCGTACGTATTCTGGCAGCTTACGGCGGTCAGGACGTAGAACGTCAGCTGCGCAAGCTGGAAGGCGGTTGCCATCTGGTTGTCGGTACACCAGGGCGTTTGCTTGACCATATGGGTCGTGGCACACTGGATATGACGAAGATTCGCACGCTCGTACTGGATGAAGCGGATCAAATGCTGCATATGGGATTCTTGAAGGAAGTGGAGCAGATCATTCTGGCAACTTCACCATCCCGTCAAACGATGCTGTTCTCTGCAACGATTCCAGAGGGCGTTCGTCGCCTGTCCGCACAATATATGCGTAAACCGCATGATATTCGTGTCGGCACCGAAGAAACCGTTCCACTGAACTTGATCCGTCAGCTCGTTGTGGAATGTACGCCACGCGGCAAACTGGCTGCACTGCAAGAATATATCGACCGTGAGCAACCGTATCTGGCAGTGATTTTCTGCCGTACGAAGCGTCGTGCTGCTAAGCTGAACGAAGAATTGCAAGAACTGGGCTACTCCTCAGACGAGCTGCATGGCGATCTGTCTCAGAACAAGCGCGAGCAAGTCATGAAGGCATTCCGCGAAGCGAAGCTGCAATTGCTTGTAGCGACAGATGTGGCAGCGCGTGGGATTGACGTCGAAGGTGTGACGCACGTATTTAACTACGATATCCCACAGGATGTCGAATATTATATTCACCGTATCGGTCGTACTGGACGTGCAGGTGGCAAAGGTCGTGCGATTACATTCGTAACGCCGCATGATCGCCGCGAACTGGAGCAGATTGAACGCGAGACGGCGCAGAAATTGCAACGCGAAATCTCTCGTACATCCGCGCAATCCGATGATTCCGGTGAGCTGCTGTCCAATGTACGCGAGCACAAACCGCGTAGCGGCGGCAGTGGTCGTACAACCGAATCTGGTAGAAATGGCAAAAACAAACGCAGCTCTGCTGGCGGTTATGGCAGTCGTGGCGGTTCCGCTCAACAGGGCGGACGTTCTTCCGGTGGTCGCCGTGGCGGCGGTACAGGTCGTACAACGGAACGCAGCAACGAGCGTGCAGGTGAACGTACCAATGACCGCAGCGCATCCGCAGAATTTAGCGGTCCAAAACGCACAGGCAAAAACAAGCGTAACGAACGTTCTGCACGCCCGGATAGCCCGGCAAGTACAAGTGCGGTATCCCGCCGTACAGATGAAGAAGGCAACTTCCGCCGCGATTCATCCAAAGGCAACGGTGCTGCTTCCAACGCTGGCAATGCACGTACACGCGAATACGGAGCAAGCAACCGTAAAGGCAGCAGCACTGGCGGACGCAGCACTGGTAATAGTGCAAGCCGTAGTGGTAGTGCCTACGAAGCAGGTGGACGCAGTTACGGAAATGGCGCTGGCAGCAATCGCAACTCTGGTAGCGCAGGCGGTCGCAACGCGGGCGGACGTAGCTCCGGCGCTACTGGCGGTAATCGTTCCGGCAACGCAGGTGGACGCAGCTCCAGTAACACTGGTGGCAATCGCTCTAGCAATGCGGGCGGTCGTAGCTCAGATAGCCGTCGCGGTCGTCGTTAATTGGGATTCTCGTTATAAGCCCTGTCCATGTACACGGGTGGCGGGATAGACTATTCTTTTTACCATTCTCAAGCGTCATAACACGCCAAGCAGGATGCTCCCTAGTCGGAGCATCCTTTTTTTACATCTGATCATCCGAGTCATTGTCGCGCCTTCGTGTGTTGTGATGACGTGAGGACTGACTTTTGTCACTACTTTCCCTACGTAGACTGCGGATCGCTTCTGTCAGTTCTTTTACCGTTTCATCCAGCTGATTCAACTGCTTTTCCATATTTTGCAAAACGTATTTTAACAGTACAAAACAAAGCGCTACCGGAAAGCCAACCGTCGTGACCAGCCCCGTTACATCGGCAATCGTCATTTGCACATTCCTCCCTTAAGAATAGGACATATTCCGTTCATCTATAATGGTAAAAAACCCCCCCTTTTTACAACAAAACTGGGCATGATGGAGTCAATGAACACCTGATAACTGCCCTAATGGGACATATGTCCTTTATGAACAGATAGATATGCCTTTTAATGGGAAAAGGGTTTATTGTAGCGAAGATTCGTACGGTAAGGGATTGGGAGGTTTGTCATGTGTTCAAAGGCATTTTATTCGCACTGCTTGGCGGTGCGTGCATTACATTGCAGGGTGTAGCGAATAACCGGATTAGCTACGATATCGGCACTTGGCAGGCAGCGACGATTACGCAGCTGACTGGCTTTATTTTGGCGGCACTGATGCTGCTGATCGTGCGCGATGGCAACTGGCAAGGATTGCGGAAGGTGAAGCCACTCTACTGGTTTGGCGGTGCATTCGCATCGGTCATCATCTTCAGCGAAGTGACCGCGATTCAGTATATCGGGGTTACATTTACCGTGTCAGCGTTGCTCATTGCACAGCTATGTATGACCTTTGTGGTGGATAGCAACGGCTGGTTCGGCGTACTCCGGCAAAAGATCACATGGCCGCAATGTCTCGGCGTACTGCTGATGATCGCTGGCGTCGTTATTTTAAAATTATAAACGAGCATTACATGCCAACATACACAATGAAACGACACAACGGATCAATTATCCGTCATCGATATAGCAGGGGGGATACACATGGTTATGGGCATACTGCTCGCGGCAGTTGCAGGCGCGCTTGTTAGTCTGCAAACGATTTTTAACAATCAGGTCAACAACAAGGTTGGCTCATGGGCAACAACGACGCTGGTGCTAGGAATGGGCTTTATCGCTTCGCTGACCGCCAGCCTGATCTTTGAAGGCAAAGGAACATTTTCGCTGCAACATATGCAGCCATGGTACTGGATTAGCGGTGCGATTGGAGTTGGCGTTGTGTTCTGCCTTGTGCAAGGTATTCGCCGTCTGGGACCGACATTTGCCACATCCATCGTCTTGATTGCTCAGCTCAGTACGGCACTGTTGTTCGATACGACAGGCTGGTTGGTGCTGGAGCGCATTCCACTGACGCCCGGCAAAGTTATCGGCGTACTCGTGATTGTCGCTGGTATTATCGTGTACAAATTCGGCGACCGCTGGTTTGGCAAAGCAGCAGTCAAAAAGAACAAATCCGTACCATCGCATACACTTCATTCGTAAGCTCGTCACCTATATCTCAAAAAAAGCCTTCCCCCGTCAATCGTAAACGGGGTGAAGGCTTTTGGTTGTATTCAGCAATATTATCCGGCGTTAGCAATCACATGCAGACTAGAGCGGGTATCCTCATAATTGCGATACGCTCCGGCAATCTTGGTCAGCATCCACTGCTGATTATGCTTGCGGTAATGTACCGTAACCGCATTGGGTAGCAGACAGATCATTTCATCCGGTAGCTCAAAAATATCCATTTCCAGCGACATGCGCGCTGCCAGCAGTGATAATCCTTCCGGCGCGCCGATGCCGATCTCGCCGCAATCGGACATATCTGCCCAAATATCCATACTGTCAAATAAATACGTACCAGAGCTTTGAAAGGTCATATGGACTGCATGTCCGGCATAATGAAACGTCAACACCTCATGCTGCCCATCGCTCCACACTTCATCCGCCAGCGGCTTGAGCTTGTCCAGCGCAGGCGATGCACCGTCGGACAGGCAAAGCGGAAGATTTCCCTGCACTGCATACTGTTCCACTGGAATTCCAGCGATGGCTGTTCTTAATTTGCCGTTCATCGGTTCACCACTTTCCGCTAATGTTGGGTACTGACTATCAAGCATAATTGTTGGAGCCGGTATGAGTATTATACCGCGTTCTGCTGAAAAAGTTACTTTTACGTTCAGCATACCAACTTTTTGCCCATCTCTGCTATAGTAAAGAAAGTCAAAATCAGCAACAATACAGGACAAGAGCATATCAAATGAGAACAGAATAATCTCCATATATAGAAAGTATATACAAAAAGATCGTTTCCTCACACAAAGACATCAAATCGACAAAAATAGGAGTGATTGAATATGAGTATGGAACAAATGGACAAAATGAAAAAGAAACTACCCGATTGGCTGGAAACAAGTCGCCTTCGCACGGGACAGGGCGACGTGGCATCCTATATTCCTGAGCTTGCCAAAGCATCTCGCGATGCACTCGGAATCTACATCGCTGACTCGCAAGGCGAAAGCATCTCCGCTGGCGATTGCGGTCTCAAATTCACCATGCAGAGCATCTCCAAAGTATTCACCCTCATTCTGGCGCTGATCGATCATGGCGAAGAAGCGGTCTTTTACAATGTAGGCAAGGAGCCAACCGGCGACGATTTTAATTCCATGATCAAACTGGAACTGGTCGAGCCGGGCATCCCGTTCAACCCGCTCATCAATGCCGGAGCAATCACCGTCTCGTCCCTGATCGCAGGTGATAGCCCGGAAGAGAAATCCAAACGCATTCTGGAATTTTTCCGTAAACTATCCGGCAACGATACGCTGGATTACAATATGGACGTGTACAGCTCCGAGCTGGAAACGGGCGACTTAAACCGCTCACTCGCCTATTTCCTCAAGCAAAACGGCGTGCTCAAAGATCCGGTCGAAGATGTGCTGTCCGTCTATTTCCGTCATTGTTCTATCGAAGTGACGTGCGCAGACCTGTCCCGTATGGCGCTTGTACTCGCCTTCGATGGCGTCGATCCACACACCGGCGAGAAGCTCATCCCACGCCGCTACGTCCAGATCGCCAAAACATTCATGGTCACCTGCGGCATGTATAACGCTTCTGGCGAATTCGCCATCGAAGTCGGGCTGCCCGCCAAAAGTGGCGTTTCCGGCGGCATCCTAACCTTAGTCCCCGGTCAATACGGCATCGGTCTCGTCGGCCCATCCCTAAACCATCGCGGCAACAGCATCGCTGGCGTCCATCTATTGGAACGCCTATCCAAAGAATTCGACTGGAGCCTGTTTTAAAAGACAGCTCCCTGATTCCTTCCTGAAGTGAAAGATGCCATGCACCAAGCTCCAACACCCATGGCGTCCTCTAAACCATTAGGAAATTAGCCGCCTTTTTACGATTTCAGGTTGACAAGTGATAATGATTATCAGTATCTTAAACTATATGCTTTGCAAATGAAGTTATCATGAACACATCTGTATAGAAGAAAATAACAAACTAGCATATACACCCACAATGAGCTGTCCGTTTATCCATGATGGATGTCGGCGGCTCCATTTATATGTATTGATTATGAGATTTAGAAAGAGGCTTGCTTATGACTCGCAGTACGCATGTAAAAGGCCGGCAGACCTCGCCGAAAGAAGAAATCTGGTCGCGTCCTTACGCAGCGCTTCTGATTATTATCGGCGGTTTGATTTTGCTGGCTGCCGGATTGGCGTTTTCGATCGCCAAAGGAAGTCGGCAAATCCCGCTGGACGTCGTCTGGCAGGCTTTGGTTCATTTTAATCCATCGAATCAGGATCATCAGGTGATCTGGGAGCTACGGCTTCCGCGTGCTATTGCCGGTGCACTGGTTGGAGCATCGTTTGCTGTCGCTGGTGCGCTTATGCAGGGGATGACGCGTAACCCGTTAGCAGATCCCGGTTTACTTGGGATCAATGCAGGTGCAGGTTTTGTATTGGCACTGTGTTTTGCTTTTTTCCCTGGACTGAGCTTTAACCAGCTGATTATGTTTTCATTTCTCGGCGCAGCGCTGAGTGTAGTACTCGTCTATGGCATAGGCTCGCTGTCACGCGGCGGATTAACGCCAGTGCGGTTAGCACTAGCAGGCGCGGCAGTGGCAGCAATGCTTGTTGCATTATCGGAAGGCATTGCGCTGTACTTCCGCATTTCACAGGACTTGGCGTTCTGGTATGCGGGCGGAGTGGCAGGGGTTACGTGGAGTCAGGTGAATATCCTATGGCCGTGGATTACAGCGGCGCTGATTGGTTCGTTTCTCCTTTCCCGATCGATAACAATTCTCAGTCTGGGCGATGATGTCGCTTCTGGTTTGGGACAGCGCACGGCGTTAGTACGGCTTGGTGCTGTACTGGTTGTGATGGTGCTGGCAGGCGCTTCGGTATCCACAGTCGGCGCTATTGGCTTCATCGGTCTGATGATTCCACATGCTGCGCGTGCACTCGTTGGTGTCGATTACAAATGGGTAATTCCGACATCTGCCATTCTCGGTGCATTGTTGCTTGTATTCGCCGATACGTTCGGACGATTGCTCAATCCGCCGACCGAGCAGCCGGTCAGTGCGCTGATTGCCCTGATCGGGGTTCCTTACTTCTTCTATGTCATTCGGAAGAAAGTGGGGGATAATCTGTGAATCAGGTCATATTCAATCGTAAACGAACGGTTCGCACAGTCATTACGTTAGTTGTTCTGGCGATTGCTGCTTTTGTTGTCTTGCTGCTTAGCATGAATACTGGCTTTACGAAAATGTCACCAATGGAAGTGCTACGCACCCTATTTGGCGGCGGAACCGCGCGGGATGAACTTATCCTATTTCAATTTCGATTGCCGCGTATCGTGATCGCTTTGCTCGTCGGTATGGGCTTGGCGGTCGCAGGAGCGATTTTGCAAGGTGTCTCTCGTAATGCGCTGGCTGATCCCGGTATCCTCGGTATCAATTCCGGTGCAGGGCTTGCAGTCGTGCTGTTCGTCGTGACCAATCCTATGCGAGAGTCGGCATCACCGATGCTGTTGCCATTTCTGGCACTGATCGGTGCGTTCGCTGCCGCAACTGGTATCTACCTGATGGCTTACAAAAAAAACAAGGGCATCTCGTCCTCACGTCTTGTGCTGTCGGGGATCGCGATGGCGGCAGGCATCAATGCGCTTATGATCGTATTGACCTTGCAGCTTGATCCGAATGAATTTAACTTTATCGCGACATGGCAAGCAGGCAGCATCTGGGGCAGTAGCTGGAAATTTGTTACGGCATTGTTGCCATGGATTATCGTCTTGCTGCCAGCAGCATTATGGAAAGCAAGACAGATGGACGTATTCTCGCTCGGTGACGATACAGCGACCGGACTTGGTTCGTATTTAAATCGCCAGCGACTGTTATTGCTCGTAATTGCAGTAGCGCTGAGCGCCGCCTGTGTTGCAGTTAGTGGTGGCATTGGCTTTATCGGATTATTGGGTCCGCATATCGCACGCCGTCTCGTCGGTCCGCGTTATGAGCACGTCATTCCAGTCAGTGCGCTGATCGGTGCAGTGCTACTGCTCATCGCTGATATGGTCGGTCGCACCCTGATGGAAAACTCGGAAATTCCCGCAGGTGTGATGGTTGCCATCATCGGCGGACCGTACTTCCTATACTTACTAGCACGCTCACGCGCTTGAACGGATGGAAAGGCATTGTCGCATGTCGCATATAGCGAATGTAGGTGTGCAATATATGCCTAAGTTATTTTTCAGCAAAAAGCTGTATTCGTTCCATATAGAGCGATGCAGTACAGAATAGATGTAAGTCGTAAAAAGATTGCAGATGAACTTCGTAAGGATAGTAGCCGGAATACAATCGGCATAAGGTGAGGCAGCAAGAGCCACACCGAATTATACAGACAGACCGCCAAACAGGCGGCTGCGGATTGAAAGGGATGGGTAACTATGGTGCGTTTGATGACGTCCAAATTGGATATTGCTTATGAGGATCGCCTGATTGTCGAGGATTTGAATATTAAAATTCCACAGGGGCAGATTACGGCGCTTGTCGGTGCGAACGGATCAGGGAAATCGACCATTCTCAAGACGATGGCGCGGATTATGCAACCGAAAAACGGCTCCGTTCTACTCGACGGCAAATCGATTCACAAGCAATCCACACGCGAAGTTGCCAAGCAGCTCGCCATTTTGCCACAAACCCCAACTGCACCGGAAGGGCTGACTGTAACCGAACTAGTATCATACGGTCGGTTCCCATACCAAAAAGGCTTCGGTTCGATGAAGGCGGAAGACAAAGAGAAGATCTCTTGGGCAATGGAAGCGACAGGTATGCTCGATTTCCACGATCGTCCCATCGACCAGTTGTCCGGCGGTCAACGCCAGCGCGCTTGGATCGCCATGTCACTGGCACAGGATACCGATATTCTGTTCCTGGATGAGCCGACCACCTATCTTGATATGGCGCATCAGCTGGAAGTGTTGCAACTGCTAGAAAAACTCAATGCTGATGCCCATCGCACCATCATCATGGTCGTGCATGACCTGAACCACGCATCCCGCTACGCACACCATATGATCGCGATCAAACAAGGCAAAGCGATCGCCGAAGGCTCACCAACCGAAGTCATGACCTGCGACGTTCTGCGCGACGTATTCGGCATCGAAGCCGACATCGTCACCGACCCACGCAGCGGCGTGCCACTCTGCCTGCCATACGCCCTCGAAGGCAACGTGCAAGCTGCCCTGAACGCCGAACAACAAGTCAAAGAAGTCCGCCAACACGGACACGTCCTGCAAGCCGCACGAAACTAATCCATCCCAATCGTATCCTGCATAAAAAGGCAGATGCAATATTCTGCCCATGGAACCGAGATGCGCTACCCAATCCATCAAGCACTAAAATACGACACCTAAAAACAGGTTCAGCCCGAGACGAAGAAGCGTACACCACGCCACTTCGTCCCCGGTTGAACCTGTTTTTTTATAAAAGCAATTGCCGCTACCCTAAGTAGTACTCTTAGCGGACGCAAACTATATAGAATCATGCGCTATAAATCAAAAGACGTAAAAGACCCCACCGATTAAGTCTACCGACCTTCGATGGGTTTTGTACATGCATGGAATGATGTAGAGCATACTGTACTTCCCATCAACTTTTCATCCTATAAACCTACCGTTACGGAAGTAAAGTCACTTATAGGATTTTGAAGGTGTTACATTTTTTAAATTGATGCAAGCCGCACGGAACGGAGGGAAGGAATACGGGAAAAGGACGACTTTGGAGGTGCGGGAATCTTCATTTACTCCCATTCCAAAAGATTCCCGCGGCTCCACCCGAGGACGTTCCCGTATTCCTTCCCGGAGTGCATGCTGCCTACATGCCATTATTTCAAACAAGTCAACACAACAAATCACACCCCAAATGTGAAAATTTGAACAAACTATGAACATTCCCCAAACCCCTTGCATTGTGACATTTATCACAATATAATAATCACATAAGGTGAAAACATTCACAACCAACGTTTTCAACTATACCCCATCAGGCAATACATCTTTACCGGAATCGGAATCGGAATCCGAAACAGGCAACGTTTCTCCCCGGTTCCTCCATGTACCTTTTGGACAGCTTTCCGCAGACGAATGTTCATCCCAAACTCCCATCTGCATCTTCAGATCGCTGTCCTCTCTTTTTATTATCAAATGTGAATGTATTCACTAAGTTGTCTCCGCTAGCGAACAGAACGCTGAACGGAGCAGATGTCACTGACGGAATGGATAACTTATTTGCACCACATACAAAAATATAGAGTTACACACAGGAGGAAGAAACCATGAAAGTAGCAGTTATTGGATGTACTCACGCAGGAACCGCCGCCATCGTCAACACCGCCAAATTGTACCCGGATGCTCAAATCACCGTGTACGAACGCAATGACAATATTTCGTTCCTGTCTTGCGGTATCGCGCTGTATGTCGGTGGTGTCGTAGAAGATGCGAACGGGTTGTTCTACTCGTCGCCACAGCAACTAGCTGAACTGGGTGTGACCACCAAAATGCTGCACGAGGTCACTTCCGTCGACACCGACGCCAAAACATTGACTGCCCGCGATCTGACGACCGGAACCGAGCTGACAGATACGTTTGACAAGTTAATCGTTACGACTGGCTCGTGGCCGATCATTCCCAAATTCCCGGGCATTGAACTAGATAATATCGTATTGTCTAAGAACTTTAATCACTCGAATACAATTATTGAGAAAGCCAAATCTGCCAATCATATCGTTGTTGTCGGTGCTGGATACATCGGTGTTGAGCTGGTCGAAGCGTTCCAAATGAACGGCAAACAAGTGACGCTGATCGATGCCGAAGAACGCATTCTGAGCAAATACCTTGACCCTGAATTTACCGCTCGTACCGAAGAAGTGCTGACACAGCAAGGTATCCAGCTGGCGTTGAATGAGAAAGTCGTACGCTTTGAAGGCACCGATGGCAAAGTAAATACCGTCGTTACCGATAAAGGTACACACACCGCCGATATGGTCATTCTGTGCATCGGCTTCCGTCCACAAACCGAACTGCTGGCAGGTCAGGTGGACATGCTGCCAAACGGTGCAATCGTCGTTGACAACTACATGCAAACGAGCAAAAAAGACGTATACGCCGCTGGTGACAGTTGTGCGATCTTCTACAACCCAACCCAGCAACACGCGTACATCCCGCTGGCAACCAATGCGGTACGCATGGGTACACTCGTTGCCCGCAATCTGGTGAACCCGACGACTGAATATCTTGGTACACAAGGCACATCCGGTATCAAAATTTATGAAGAAAACATCGCTGCAACCGGTATGACCGAAGTCGCTGCACGCCTTGCTGGTCTGGACGTAGAAACATCGACTATTCACGACAACTACCGTCCTGAATTCATGCCAACCCATGAGAAAGTGACTCTGAAAGTCGTTTATGAAACAGGTAGCCGTCGCATTCTTGGTGCACAGATCATGTCGCACGCCGATCTGACGCAATCGATCAATACGATCTCGGTATTCATTCAGGCGCGTATGACGGTTGATCAGCTTGCCTTTGTTGATTTCTTCTTCCAACCACACTACAACAAACCGTGGAACTACCTGAACAGCGTCGGTCTGCAAGCACTGCCACAAGTCGCGCAAAAAGAAACCGTGAACGTGTAATCATATCTGCATAGGATACAAGTTCATTGTAGTCGCCATCTGATGATGGCGGCTTTTTTATTTGGCTGTCTGCGTCGATGTATGGTGATGAATTTCGCAGTTTATCGTAAAAATTCTCTTCATCGTGACAAATGTTACTTTTTTCACAAAGTAAATTCATTAAAATTGAAATATGAAAATATCCGCTAACCGAAACGGATGACCATACATTCAAAGGAGAGAACCCTTCATGGCTTACTACAAACCGCAGCAAATCGCGATGAATACGATTGACACTGGAGTGACCAAAGCACGCTCCAGCTGGACGCAGATGCTGGTGCTTGGATTTTTGGCGGGTGCTTTTATCGCACTTGGATTTTTGTTAGATATTCGGGTCATTGCCAGCATGCCGGAAGAATGGGGCAGCTTTGCCAATTTTGTCGGAGCTTCGCTATTCCCGGTCGGACTTGTTCTGGTGCTAATCGCTGGTGGTGAACTGTTAACTGGGAATATGATGGCGGTTCCGCTGGCACGCATGGCACGTAAAATTACAACGATGGAAGTAGCGCGCAATCTTGTAGCAATTACGCTTGCGAATATGCTTGGTGCTTTGTTCGTCGCGTATTTCTTCGGACATATCGTTGGTTTGACGGAAACCGGACCGTATCTGGCGAAGACGGTTGAGATGGCAGGGCACAAGCTGGAAGGCACATTCCTGCAAATGTTCATTTCCGGTATCGGTTGTAACTGGCTGGTCGCACTCGCTGTATGGCTGTCGTACAGCGCAGATAACATCAGTGGCAAGGTGCTGGGCATCTGGTTCCCGACGATGGCGTTTGTTGCCATTGGATTCCAGCACGTTGTCGCTAATATGTTTCTGATTCCGGCAGCGATCTTCGCAGGTCATTATTCATGGGAACAGTATTTTATGAACTTCGTACCTGTTTGGCTTGGTAATCTGACTGGTGGTGCGTTGTTTGTTGCTTGCGCGTATTTTACCGCGTATATCCGTCCCACCAATGCAACCATGTCAGCAGCAGGCAATGCTAGTGGGCAGCATGGCGTATCAACACAGTCGGCGCTGAACGAACATACAGCGGCTTCTGCGACGGCGATGCCATTGCAGCATAGCGAGCAGACGCATTGATGCAATCCTGATCTGTAGCACATTACGCAAGTAGGATCATTTGGTTAGTCCAACTGTATGATCCATGATGCAAGAAGTCAGCCGAGACGCCCATGTTGCACGGGCGAAGTCCCGGCTTTTTGCTTATTATTACAGGTCTCATTTCACAAATTGATAGCTAAGTAGGTTTCGAATTATAAAATTGGTTTAAATCATAAGATACGGGTAATAGTGTAAATTGTAGTGATATACAGGATTTGTGAAATGATTAATTTTGTACAGAACGATTCTCGAGGTGCAAGATGGAAAAGATAAACGAACTAATTGAAAAGCAACAAGAAATGGAACAGGAGCTAGCTAGGCTTCGGCTCAAGTTGGACGATCATGAGCAGTCATTGATGATTGCCGAGCAGAAAGCCGAGAATAAGGCACGCTTTATATCCATGCTTAGCCATGAAATCCGTACACCCATGAACGGCATTCTGTCCATGATTGAACTTTTGCAAAATACATCTTTGGATGAAGAACAGCAAAGTTATATGGGGATACTGAACGGTAGTAGTGAAGCGTTGATGGCGCTCGTTAATAACCTGCTGGATATTGGCAAGATGGAAGCTGGTAAGTTGAAATTGAATCGCGATCCGTTTGATTTGATTAATACAATTGAAGATTTGACATATGCTTTATCGCCGCGTGCATTTGAAAAAGGCGTACATGTTCATCTGAATGTACATTCAGATATTCCGCTGTTTGTTATTGGCGACGCACTCAAAGTCAGACAGGTTATGATGAATTTACTGCAAAATTCGATCAAATTCACGAAACAAGGAGATATTACAATCTCGCTGTTTCTGTTGCCCGATGAGCAGCCAGATCGTTTAACCGTCAAGATCTGTGTCGAAGATACAGGGATTGGTATTCCGAAGGAGCGTTTGGCGCATATTTTTGAATCTTACACTCAAATGCATGAGCAGAGTGAGCATATGCATCAAGGTACGGGACTTGGACTGGCTATCTGCAAGCAGCTCGTTGAACTGATGGGCGGAACGATTGAAGCCAAAAGCATGGATGGTGTCGGTACAGCGATTGATATCGTGCTGCATTTTGAACGGTATACGGATCTGCCGTCGATTCCATTCCAAAATAGCGTATTGCATGATACTCGTATTCTGCTGTTGGAGAACAACAGCATTTGCCGTACGCTACTTCGCAATATGCTAGATGAGTGGAATGCACAGGTAACCGTCGTTCACGAGATGGATGAACGTTTCTTTGACGAATTGTATCATCATGAATATGATCTCGTACTGGTGGACCTCGTGCTCATTGATCGCGAACGCTGGATGAGAGAGCGGACGAAGATTCAGAAGCAGCCGTTGTTCTTACTAGCTCCTCTCGGTGAGAAAGTAGAGGGTGAGTTCCGCGATACATTTGAGACGGTAATCACCAAGCCGATTCGCAAATTGCATTTGCTGAACAGCATTTTGGCACTGCAACAAGGGAAACGGTAATGAAGTGATATAGCCAGATTATGAATACAACGAGATCATAACTACAACTAGCTTATATGATGCAGCTAAGTAAAAATGAGAAGGTTTGACCGTGCCAATGAATGGCGTTCGTCATCTCGGCTATGTTGCAAAGAAACCAAATTGTAGAACAATCATCGGAACAGAATATATGAAGAAACAGGACCTGCATCCTCAGAGCAGGTCCTGTTTTGATGTAATCAATAGTAGGCAAAATGAAATCCGCCATAATTCGGTTCGGGGGAACGAAACCGTAGTATGGCGGATTCCGGGAGTGGTCCATGATATGACAGAAGGTAAGAATGAAGGGGACATCACTCTTGCCAAATGCCGTTACTTATTGTTAAACGGTAAGTGTGTGATTGAAACATAGCTATATTCAAAAAAACGAAAAAATTCTACTTTGCTATTTTGTATACATATACGCAGGAAAAGAACGCCAATATAACGCACATACAGACCGCAAATACAGTAAGTCGAAACGCTATTTCGGCATTATTTAGCATCTGTCGAAACATTCAACTTCATCATCAGATTGAATATCATGATGTCTACGTTAGGATGTGCATCATAACGTGCATCGATCCGATCTGCAATTAGCGGCAACCGGGAAACATTCCAGTCGCCACACCGATCCGATTCCAGCAATTGATCGCATTAATCGCAGTTAAGATGGTCATAAACTGTTGCTCATCATAATGCTCCAGCACCGCATCGTACACATCCTGTGGCACACCCTGATGCGTCAAATCCGTGACCACTTCAGTCAAATGCAGAACCGCACGTTCGGCATCGGTATAGTAAGGCGTTTCACGCCAGACACTCAGTAGTGCAATCCGTTCTTCGCGTTCGCCCATCTTGCGCAGATCGCGGATATGCTTGTCTAGGCAGAAGGCGCAGCGATTGAGCTGGGAAGCGCGGATTTTGATCAATTCATATAATACAGGGTCCAATTCCTGCTCCTTGATCAACTGCTCCATCTGTAGCATCATTTTGTAAACACCGGGGTTCGCTTTGTAATGGTCGAGACGTACTTGCATAGAGATTTCCTCCTCATAATGGTTGTCGCACATCAGGGATAAGCTATGAAATCATATTCCTGGTGTGCGACACAAATAGTATACAGAGGCACAGCGTTGAAGAAGTGCCCTCTTATATACAGACAAGATAGCGAAGGAGGTTGTGACAAGTATAGTGAATGCCAATATTGCACTTGGTTTACACAGTATGCTGCGCCATGATTCTCGTTAATTTATCTGGATTAGAGATCATATAAATATGCTCTACCTGTCCCTGCATACCATATGCAAACGAGAACACATACACAGGCTGTCCATCCCGAATCAGCTGCAAGCCCGGTTCGCCGTTGACGGAAATGACTGACCAATTTCCTTACATTGCACCTTTGCCAGCAATGCCTTGTAGAAACGTAGTTACACGATAGCGTGTTAAGATTGGACGGATCGCAGCACGCACTTTGCCACCGCCATCGGTGTACATGCGCACATCGTCCTGAAGCAAATGCAGCAGCGGGGTGAAATTCCCACTACGTGCTGCTTGCAAAAAGGCTGAAGCAAAATATTCGCTCTGTATTGTAGGATTCATCGTATGGAGTCGGTCATCAGCTTCTGCGTGACTGGCGGGCTGTAGACGGGAGCGGATGCGACTTAATATTTTACGACAGGCAGCTTCGGACTTATGTACATAACTGGCAATCTCGCTATAATCCAATTCAAACGATTCCCGCAGTACGAAGATTGCTCGCTCCACTGGTGTAAGTTGCTCCAGCATGACCATCACGGCATAACTGATCTCTTCCTGGCGCAGCATAAGCTGCTCGGTGCCTTGCTTATCGGAATCGGAAAATCCGGTGACTTTGTCGTTCAGTAACGGTTGTATGGATAGTGGCAATGGACGAGTAGACGGGGTGTGGGAATGTATGGTTGCCGCATCAGTTGTTGTAATGGCAGGCTGCGCGGACAGAGAAGCCGTTTCTATATGCCGGGCAGAATGGAGCGGCAGTACATTCGGTTCGGGCAACCATGGGCCGGGGTATAGCTCGCGCCGCTTGCGGGCAGATTGCAGCAGGTTCAGACTACGGTTGGTGACAGCACGAATCAAATACGCTTTGATATGAGTAATGTCTGCAAGCGGCTCCTGTGTCAGCCGAGCAAATACATCCTGCACCATATCTTCGGCATCGCCATGCGAACCGGTCATCCGGTAAGCGACAGCAGTTAACAAGGTATAGTATTCCTCGTACAGCTGCTCCAATGTCGGAGACTGTGGATATTTCATCTATATTCAACTCCTTATCAGTGTAAAGCGGCAATGAAGATGCTTGCCCGTTGCGATTGTGATCAAGCATACTAGACTTTATGTGTTTGACGAGATGGCGTTAGCGTGTATGTTTGGCTATTTGCGCTGTTTAGCTAAGTTCCGTAGCAAGTTAAGCCAATAACAGGTCATTGCCTTCATTATACATGCTTAGATCGGAACTGACATTGGAATGAGGATAGAAAGGAATACATCATGCGCTGGCTCAAATCATATCCAAAGGAAATTCAGGTGTTTTTGCTTGCCAGTCTGCTGAATGCGGCAGGCGGGTCGTTAATGTGGCCGCTCGTTACATTGTTTGTGTATCAGGAGCTGGGGCGTCCGATGCAGGATGCCGGTCTGGTGGTGCTATTGCAATCGCTGGGCGGCATTATCGGGCAACTGTTGGGTGGTTCGCTATATCATCGACTCGGTGTGCGTAAGCTAATCGTGGGATCGCTGCTATTCAATGGACTGTTTTTGTTTACACTGCCTTTTGTCAGTACGCACTGGTACTGGTTTATGGGGGCGATGGTAATGATCGGGCTGTTCAACTCTATGTCGATGCCAGCGATTCAGGCGTTTATCGGGTTTCGCTTTGCGGATCGGCGCGGGGAGCTGTTCAATATCGTGTATGTTGCTAACAATATCGGGGTAGCGCTGGGAACGGCGTTATGCGGTGTGCTGGCAGATATTTCGTATTATTTGTCGTTTGTAATTAATGGATTGAGTTGTGTGCTGTTTGCCGGATTTTTCTTCGTTTATTTGAGCAAAATCGGTACGGGCGACAGTCAGCATATCGACGATAACAATCCCGGTCGTCCGAAAGCGGGACGTGGGGAAAGTACGGGCTGGTTGCTGGGACAGGTGCGCATTTATCTGTTTATGGGTGTAGCGACTTTGTTCCTGTGGCTGGGCAATTCGATCTGGAATACCGGGGTATCGCCGTTTATCGTCAGCTCTGGTCTGTTGATCAGCTATTATAGCCTGCTGTGGACGATGAATGGCATTCTGATCTTTGCTGGACAGCCATTCATTCACTTGATTCGGCGTTGGTTCGCTAGTACGGCGCAGGCGCAGATGACGGCGAGCGCGGTCTTTTACCTGCTTGGTTATATCGTCATTCTAGGTTTTCACAACTATCCTGCGTTTATCGTAGCGATGATTCTGACTACATTTGGCGAGATGCTGATCTCTCCGGCGATTCCGTCGTTTGTGTCTGAGCGGACGGGGGCGTATGCGCCATTTTATCTCGGTGTCGCTGGTGGCATCGGTGCGGTTGGTAGGGTAATCGGACCTTACGTGATGGGAATATTCTACGATCAAGGTGGATTGATTCCGGTGACATGGGTCGCTGTGATTGCAGCTGTGTTGTCGCTCGCATTTTATCTGGTTCATAGTGTTGCGCAGCGCGGAGTGATGCTGAAGCCTAGACAGTAAGCTTGTCTTTTGGAAAGTAGAAAGTAATACCATTTGGCACAGCACAGCACAGCACAGCACAGCACAGCACAGCACAGCACAGCACAGCACAGCACAGTAAATAGACAAATTGTGTCTGCATAGCGTATTGAAAAGCACTCTTTTTGCAGAAGAGTGCTTTTTTTGCTGGTATTTATTTTGTTCATTCCTGTTTATAATTTATTCAAGTCGTCTTTACTCAAGTTTGGCTCAGGATGACTGTAGATGAATGTACTCCAGATCGAAAGGAGTTCCTGTCATGCCGATTCGTTCCGTACCGAATATCACCATTCGCCTGTCTACTATGAAGGATGCGAGGCAGCTGATGCAGCTGGATCAGCTTGTCTGGAATCATATCAATACACCGTCCGTCTTTTATTGCACAACTCGTCGTGAATATTTACAAGCTTGTCCGCCGGGCAGCCAATTGCTGGCGGTACAGGACGATGTGATCTGCGGATATGTTGGGTTTGCTTGTCCGCAGTCGTTTGCCGTTAGTCGTCATGTATACGATATTCACATCGCTGTTCATCCTGACTATCGTCGGCTCGGTGTCGGCGTCAAGCTGCTGGATACGTTATGCCGATATGCACGCCAGCAAGGTATTCGCAAGCTGACCCTGCGCGTATTATCGACGAACGAAGAAGCCGTCCATTTTTACGACAAATACGGATTCGTCGAAAATGGACGGCTTCAGGAACAATTCTATATTCACGGACAATATGTGGATGACATTTTGATGACGTACTGGTTATAGATTACAGGTTATAGGATTGCTGGCCGTAGACACTTTTCGTGATCAGTTCGGTCAGCTCTTCCTTTTGCGCCCGGTATGTATCAGGCGTCAGGCTTCCGTTGATCAGCCTTTGCATGAGCATGTCGTTCATCTGGGACACCTGCAGGTCAATCACAGCCTGTGGGTCTTTCTCGTTGCGGCGTGCTGTATCCGCGAGTGTTTCACCTTCATACAGATCATCATAGACATCCTCATCTGAAGTGGCGCCGACTGCACTCAGGAATGGGTCCTGCTGTTCACGGACAACAGAGGAAGCAGTGGACGTTTTGACGGCTGCCTGTGCATTCGCTTGTTCTCCGAGTAACATACTGCTAATGGCAATGCCGAGGAACAGTGTGCTGATCATCGCTTTGCCTTTGCGGGCGCGGTGATTGATGTTCGTGCGTTTCATATGGATACCTCTCTTTGCGTTTGCTTTCATAATGGTGGTGCAACCCTATCATAAACGTGCTGGCTTAAATCAAACTTAAATTGGTGTAAAGAAATGATGAAAAGAAAGAAGCGATGAGTCTGGACGTCACAACTGCGCCACATTCACTTATTTCGATAGTACAAAAAAATTGAAAAAACAAATGTAAATGAACTTGCAGTCAAGCAAAAGAAGTCAAAGTGTGAAAAAGAGAGAATATTTAACTATAATGGAGTCATTAGCCAAAGTTGAAATACAATCACATTTGAAAGGAGCGAATCGTAGTGGGAGTTAATTTTACTGCATATTTTCCACATGACTTGTCAGTGGAGCAGATTCAGGAATTGTGTCATAGTCTCAATACCCGAATTGAAGAATTTCCGTCCATCCATCAGTTTGTGGAATATCTGTTGCCTTATAATCCGCAAGATGTAGTCCAGGAGTGGAAGTTTTATTTCAATGGGATAGGTGGAACGACAGAGATTGTTGGTCCGTGTGGAATCTGACCTTTTGGATTTTATCTGGGAGGATCGCAATGAAGATTTTGCTTACATACTAAACTGGTTGCTGGCGAATTCAGGTCCACCTAAGGATACTATTCGCGATATCTATAAAAAGTACGAAGAGTATTGGGATTCGGAAGGATATTTTGTAGACCAATTTTAAAAGGAGAATTGATGTGAAAAAGATAATGCTCATATGGATAGCTACCGCTGCCGCAACGCTCTGTGCCACCTGCTCCAACGCAGTACTTGCTGCACCGACCAGCCAGCGATTTTCAACAATACTGCTGCAAGCCAATCATTTTAGCAACCCTGCGAATTCTATTACTTACCAAACATCAAAAACCAATGAAAAACAACAAGTGCAGCAGATAAGCAAAAAGAGTAAGAAGCTAACGAAATATGTAAATGAAAGATTTGGATTTTCTATTCAGTATCCTACAAGTTGGAAAGCTGGCGAAGAGGCATTTAATGGCGATGGTAAAAGCTTATATACCAACAACCCTAATGTTGATATTCGAGTGTACGGTTCAAACTACTTGCAAGGAATATCAGATCCGTATCATAAGCAAGAAAAAGGAATGAAGCGGAAAAAGGTCATATTAAACAATGGAAAAGAAGCAATTCTTGTAACAGGTAAGCAAAATAATCGTATTATGTACGATATGGTGTATATGTCCAAGGACGGCGCAACGTATCATTTTTACGCTGATGTACCTCAAACATTTTTTGATGCGAATCAAAAACTACTATTACAGGTTGCCAAAAGTTTGGATTTTTCTAACGAATAAGAAAGTATTATTGATCCCTGCATATCTATTTTAATAAAACATATAAAAAACCACACTCAGGCGTGTATCGCTTGAATGTGGTTTTTTTTAATAGACACTAGGATCGTTTACCGCTTCAACTTCCATTCCTGCTGCAACATCCCATACACCGCATGATCCACATACCCCGATGGCAGTAGCTCTGCTTCCCGAATAATGCCTTCCAAAATAAATCCAAGCCGCTCTGGCACTGCTCGGCTACGCTTATTCGCGGTGGCACAGCGGATCTCCACCCGGTGCAAATTCAGCTCCAGCATCGCATAATCCAGCATCGCCCGCAGCGCAGAAGTAATCAGCCCATTGCCTTGAAACGACTCGCCCAGCCAGTAACCGATGCCGACCGAGCGGTGATTCCAGTTGATCTCGTGAAAGCCGATAATGCCAGCCAGCTGATCTTTGTACCAAATCCCCGCGTTGAAGCCACCATTTTCCATCGCCTGCGTCAGACTGGCGCGTACGAAGTTCTCGCTGTCCTCGACCGACGTATTGGCATCTACCCAGGGCAACCACTGACGCAGATGACTGCGGGACTGATCGATCAGCTGATAAATGTGACGCGCGTGCGCCGGTTCCAGCGGTCTTAATTCAATCTCTTCATCCAGAATGTATGTAAACATGCAGTGCTTCCTCGCTTTCGTAGTCTAACGTGCAAAGACTGGATCAGAATTACCGTTTGCGTAGAGCAGTTCGCTGTTCGAGCGCATAAATATCTTCTTCGATGCCTGCCATCCGTTCGTTAACGAGTGTACGGCAATCGGCAAGTGCCTGATTGTACATATGCGGACCGATTTCTTTTAATACAAAGTCCAGCACGCCATCTGCTGCCAGCTCACCGATCATCTCGCCACGCTCCATTTCAAAAAATTGTTGGATGTTGGCAATCAGTGTATCGCGGGTTTCACGGGACAGTTTAATCTGGTTCATCATACACACTCCTTGGATTTTATAATAGTGAATTTGTTATGCAGTCAGTCATGATATTCATCTATGCTACCGTATTCCCTGATCTTCGTCAAAAGGGTTTTTGCGGGGAATATAGCGTTTTCATTACCATTTCGCGTGACTGTAAAAAGCCGCTTATCCTTGCCTAAGTCTATATAACCGTTATAATAGAATGTATTGAACAGAAACTGAACGATGAAAGGTTGATAGGTGTGGAGAACCCAAATTTGACTCCTTCTAACTTTATTAAAACAATCATTACCGACGACCTGAAGTCCGGCAAAGTGAACAACATTGTGACTCGTTTCCCGCCGGAGCCGAACGGTTATCTTCATATCGGTCATGCCAAAGCCATCTGGGTGAATTTTGCGCTGGCTGACGAATTTGGTGGCAAAACGCATCTGCGCTTTGACGATACGAACCCTGCCAAAGAAGACGAAGAATATGTCCGTTCCATTGAGGAAGATGTGAAATGGCTGGGCTATGAATGGGAAGGTAAATATTTTGCTTCCGATTACTTCGACTTTATGTACGAAAAAGCCGAGCTGCTGATCACCAAAGGTCTTGCTTATATCGACGACCAAACCGCTGACCAAATTCGCGAAAATCGTGGTACGCTGACCGAGCCGGGCAAAGACAGCCCGTACCGCAATCGCAGCGTCGACGAGAATATGGAGCTGTTCCGCCAAATGCGTGACGGCAAATTCGGCAACGGGGAAAAGGTACTGCGTGCCAAGATCGACATGTCCTCGCCGAACATCAATATGCGTGATCCGGTCATTTATCGTATCGCGCATCTGGAGCATCATAACACAGGTGACAAATGGTGCATCTACCCGATGTATACCTTTGCCCATCCGCTGGAAGATGCGTATGAGAAGATTACCCATTCCCTGTGTACGGTGGAGTTTGAAGACCAACGTCCATTTTACGATTGGGTTATCCGTGAGTGCGATGTCGATGCCGAGCCGCATCAATATGAGTACGGTCGCCTGAATGTAGCACAAACGCTGACCAGTAAGCGCAAGCTGAAGCTGCTTGTGGACGAGAACATTGTAGACGGCTGGGATGATCCGCGTATGCCGACAATCTCTGGTTTGCGACGTCGCGGCTTCACACCGGAAGCACTGCGTTCCTTCGTATTCGAGACCGGGATCTCCAAAAGTCAGGGTATCGTCGATCTGCAAATGCTAGATCACTTTGTCCGTGAAGATCTGAAATTGACTGTACCGCGCACGATGGGCGTACTGCGTCCGCTGAAAGTGGTCATTACCAACTATCCAGAAGGACAAGTGGAGATGCTGGACGCGGAAAACAACCCGGAGAACGAAGAGATGGGTATCCGTCAAATTCCGTTCTCGCGCGAAATTTATATCGAGCAGGACGACTTTATGGAAGAACCGCCTGCCAAGTACCACCGCCTGTATCCGGGCAATGAAGTGCGTCTGAAGCATGCGTATTTCATTAAATGCAATGATTTTGTCAAAGATGCCGACGGCAATGTGACTGAGATTCATTGTACGTATGATCAGGAAACGAAGAGCGGCACCGGCTTTACCGGTCGCAAAGTGAAAGGTACCATCCACTGGGTCGAAGCGACACAAGCTGTACCGGCAGAATTCCGTCTGTACGAGCCGCTGATCAAAGCCGAGGAAGAAGAGCTGGTCGAAGAAACTGCTGGTGGCAACGATGAGATTCCAGAGAAAACGTTCCTTGATTCTATCAATCCGAACTCACTGGAAATCGTTCATGGTTTTGTTGAGCCGGGTCTGAAAGAATCGCAAGGATATGATCGTTATCAATTTTTCCGTCATGGGTATTTCAGTGCTGATCCGAAATACACGATGCCGGGCGATCCGGTGTTTAACCTTGTCGTATCCATGAAGAGTTCGTTCAAGCTGCCAAAAGCGTAACGGTAGCACAAATGTAGCATGGATATTGCATCTGTAGTTCATTGAACGAGGATACAAATTATTTTAAGTTTCATACAAAAGTCGCGGTTCCCTGTAACGGAGCCGCGACTTTTTTGTTGGTTATTTGATTTTTTGTTGGTTATTTGATTTTTTGTTGGTTATTTTACTGGTTACATATTATATGTCTTCATCCGGCAGACGGTAGTCGGTACGCCGGATATTCAGCCACATAAATGCAAAGCCAAGCGCGCCTAGAAGCGACAGTGCGACACCTGCCAGATACATTTGCTCGGAACCGAAATTCTGGAATAACCAGCCGCCGAGGAAGCCGGCAACGACACCGGAGACACCGCTCCATGTCATCGTATACAGTGCTTGCCCCGAGCTGCGGAACGCATTCGGTACGAACATCATCGTCAATTGCGTACCTACATAGAAGTATCCGCCAAAGGTCACTGCATGCAGCAGTTGGATGAAAATGACTTGCAGCGGGCTCACCGCTTCTGCCATGAGCAGCCAGCGTAGCGTGAATAACAGACTGACAAGTGCCAACCAACCGATCATAAAGGACACTTTGCGTTTTAGAAATCGGTCAAATAACAGAAACAGCGCCGCTTCAAAGATCGAGGATGCGAATACAGCCCATCCGACCATACTTTTGCTGCCGCCGAGTTCAATCACATACAGAGACAGAAAGGTGCTATTCATCATATTTGGAATCGAAACGAGCACACCGAGCACGATAAAGCCGATAAAATACAAATTGCTCCCGATCTGCTTCAACGCGGTCAGATTCATAACAGCACCGCCGCCGGGCTGCTTCGCCTGTGCAGGTAACATCAGCATCAGCGCAATCGCTACGAGCAGTAACATCGTAAATACATTACCAATTCGTGGCACACCGAGATAATCAATGATCGGTCCGGCACAAACCGCAGTCAATGCCCAGCCAAGCGAGCCATACAATCGAAAGCCACCGAATTTGTAAGGTGTACCGTCGATATAGTTGAGGATCAGTGTGCTGGATTGTGCAAACATTGGCGTCTGGAAAAAGAAAAAGCACGCCATGACGATGTACATCACCACATAATCGTTAAGATGGAAAACGATCTGTACGATTAGCAGCGTACCAGTCATCATCAGTAGTAGCACTAGCCGTACATTTTGCAGCCGGTCACCCAGATAGCCCCAGAACGGGTTCGCGAACAACGATATAAAAGGTCCAATCGCCATCAAGGCGCCAATCTCACTCTGGGTCATGCCGATATCTTGCAAATATAATTGAAAGAAGCTGGTGAAGATCACCATCGTTCCATAAATAAAAAAGGTATACCACCGAAGTGTGGTAAAAGCAGACTTGACTGGGTATGAATCCACGATGCGACAATCCTTTCCATGGGACATTGCATTTACTGTATCATTAGTTGTAAGGGGATACAAACCATTTTGTATGAGAATGCGGCTATCTGCGGGTTTATGAATCTAGATATATTGCATTGCTACCGGCTCATTCGGAATAGGCGAAACATGCAGGCTAAATCGCTATAATAACGGTATACGTAACGTGTGCCTGAAAAGGAAAGGCGATTGTATTCTTGAGTAGATAACAGCTGTATCATATGAAAATGTAGAACTAGCGCAGCTAGGTTCTCATACAATTTGAATCCATAAGCGCGTAGCCGTAATATATCCAACGTAACGAAGACAACATAGATCATGGAGCATAGAAACGATGATGAGGAACAGAAAGGATGGATAGATCATATGGATCAACGGAATCAACGGCAAAATAACAGTAAAGTCGCGACCGCAGGCATTATACTAGCAGGTGGACAATCGCGGCGGATGGGCAGAGACAAGGCATTGCTGGATATTGGTGGGCAGACGGTGATCGAGCGGGTTGTAGCTGCCGTGCAACCGTGTGTAGATCAGATGTGTCTCGCTTCGGCTCTGGATCGACAGTATGATGTTCTGAATATACCGCTCGCGCAGGATGAGTTTCCGGGCGCAGGTCCGTTGTCAGGCTTGTATGCGGGGATGAATACGTTGGATGCAGAATGGTATGTGCTGAGTGCGTGTGATTTGCCTTTTGCTAGTACTACTTTATTGAATCTGTTGTTACATGAAGCATATAACAGCGAAGTCCAGTATGATGGAACGCCGACAGTACAGGCGGTGGTGCCGACATATAAACAGCGTACGCATCCACTGTATGCGGTGTATCATCATAGTGTACGTGCCTCGCTTGCGACGTCGTTACAACAGGGGCGGTTGAAGGTGATGGACTGGCTGGGGCAGCATCATGTACGGAAGCTCTCAATGGAAGATATTCTGCGTACACAACCATCTGATATGCAAGGCGATCTGACAGCATGGTGTCTACACAATATGAATGATCCACAAGCGTATGAACAAGCACGCAAACTGCATATTGTCCCAAAGCCGTTCGACAGCTAAAAAACTGTTCGTTACGGCTTTTATTCTAATATTGTGACACTGGGCATGATTTTGTCAGGTAATCTTTGGAAAAAGATGACTATTTTATGAACGTATGCGTAAAATGCACATGGAGTTTGTGATATCGGTTACAATATGGTCAAGCGAAAGATAGTCCGCTATCTGCTTCGCAAACGTACAGGCGTCACATGTTCATACTATGTACCGCCTGAAGTGAATTAGTGCAATCATAGTTGAAATGACATCATATTTGAAGTGAAAAAAATCACAAGGAGTGTATTGACATGACGGTGAATGCAGAAGTGAAGACGAACACAGATTGGTTATACAGCCGGGTCATGACGTATCGTTTATTGAGTGAGATGTTGCAGCGCAAACCAACCCTTTCCAAGCTGATCGAATGGCGCCGGGAAGCGGGACGGTTGATGCAGTTATCCGCTCGTCCTCACGCATTGCTGCTCACGCTTGAAGATACACCCCTTGCCAATATTATTCAGGACGCTGACCAGCAGTGCAGCGTATATGAGCATCTGTTTGAACAGCACGGATTGCCATCCGGCTTCCGAGCGGCAGAGTATGTTCGTCCAGGGCAAGAGCCTTGCGGATATGAAGCGATGCTGAATTCGGTCTATTCTCGTGCAGGCATTACCTTCAAAAAGACCGCGCAGGAAACCGATGATCATATCGGCATTGAATTGGAATTCATGTCACTGCTGGCAGAACGATTAGCCGAGAGCGAAGGCAATACGCTGGAGCAGATCAACGTAATTCAAGCGCAGCTTGATTTTATGGAGCATTATTTACAGCCGTGGGTTCCGGCATTGTGTCAGCAGCTGCAACAGCAAGCGACTCAGTCCCTATATGGACAGTGGGCGGAGATGGTACTGTCTTATCTGGAACAGGATCAGGAAGATTTGCGCCATTATGCAGTAGACCTGCGGTACGTCTAAGGAACTATCTGACATTAGTTATGGAGTGAATATTAGCCCATAATTGTTATTTTTATACAAAAAATGCGTCTATACGGCTTCAAACGCAGCTGGATTGTCCAATGGAGTAGTAAAGGGAGGCTGACCACCTTGAACGAGCATAGGGGCATGTTGCCGAAGATTGTCGTCCGATCATGTGAGGTTGAAAAGGAATTTCCGTCGTTGGACTGGGCTAGACAGTACGCACGCAATGAACTGGTTCCACATGAAATCAATTTTGTCGTAAGCGATACGCAGACCGGTGAGATCTTTATGGATGTACGCTTTCCCGCACGCACAACAATCCCCTGAGCTTTAAGCTTCAGGGGATTGTTGTATGTCGATATGATTGCCGATGCGGTACACATCTTCCATGTCCAGTATACCGGCTCCGGGATATAGCGCACACGCGCTGCCACAGGCGGCACCTAATCGCAGCATCGCCCGTGTTGAGCCACCGCGACTGGCAGATACGAGCATTCCTGCCATCATCGCATCGCCGCTACCGAGTGGACTGACGATCTGCAATTGTGGTACAGACACTTCGTAGAAATTGCCTGTCGAGCGTTCGGCGGCAATTGCGCCCTCTGCACCGAGCGAGATGACGGGCATTTCTACACCGTAATCCATCATCGCCGTTAGTGCCTGACGCAATCGCTTGGGACGATCCGCCGAATCGGGTGAGATGCCTGCCCACTGACAGGCTTCCTGCTCGTTGGGCTTGATTAGATACGGCGCTGCCTTGATACCATGCATCAGCGCTTCGCCGCTCGTATCCAGCGCCGTTGCCGCTCCATGACGACGGGCAATCTCGATCAGCCGTCCGTATAAGGGAGGGGGACAGCCGTTAGGCATACTGCCGGAGAATAGCACCCACTGCGAATGGGCTGCCAGATTGGCAATCGCTTCTTCGACCCGATCTAGCTGCTGTACATTGACGCTAACCCCTTGCTCGATAAATTCAGTCTGGGTTTTCTGTTCCCGATCCAGTACCGTAATCGCGAACCGGGTTTCGCCCTGTGCTTCGGTAAACCGCGCCGGAATCTCTTCCTCTTGTAGCAGCGAGATGAGTCGATATCCATTATGACCGGCTGCGAATCCAGCGGCGGTTACCGGTTCACCGAACCGATGAATGATGCGGGCGGCGTTGACCCCTTTGCCGCCGGGCAGAATCAGTCCGTGTTGAATGCGATGTACCGTGTCGGGACGCAGCGTGGATACTTGATACACAAGATCCAGCGCTGCATTAAGCGTGACCGTTGTAATCATACGTGCATACTCCTTCAAAACCATGTAGTGACGAGTGGATTGCCATATCGGTATCGCAGTCTGTAACGCCACTTTCGTATGGTCGGAGTGATGCCGGAACAGACAACCATCAGGAGATCAATTTTAATCCGACTGCCGACGTTACGATCATGGCGATAAACAGAATGCGCAATCCGCTTCTTGCTTCATTATACATAAGCATGCCGACAATTGCTCCGCCCACCGTACCAATCCCTGTCCAGATCGCATACGACGTGCCCATAGAGATGCCATTCATAGCAAATGTCAGAAACGAGAAGCTACCGCCAAACGCCACAATCATCAGCAATACATTCATCAGAGAGCGTTGCCGAACGAGTCGATTCATACAAATGACGCCGAATATTTCAAAACAACCAGCAGCGATCAGACTCAGCCAATACATTATGCTTCACCTGCCTTTGCTGTGGATTTGCTATCACTATCAGTAACAAGCTTCAATCCAATCACGCCAGCCATCAGCAGCAGGATCAGACCGATCTTCGCCCATTGTACCGGTTCGCCGAAGATCAGCATCTCTGCCGCTACTGTTCCGCCCGTGCCGATACCAGTAAATACGGCATATACTGTGCCTACTGGCAAGCGACGTGAAGCTTGAATGATAAGGTAAAAGCTTGCGGCGATACCGATTGCTGTTAACGTCCATTCTCCCGGTGACGCAGCGTGCTTCAGCCCCGACACCCACACGACCTCGATCAAGCCGCCAATCAATACGTATAACCAGTTGCGATTCATGATTACTCAAACTCCTTTTTGTATCTATATCTTTGCTACATTTGGATTTCTTGCGAATGTTGAGTTGTTCCGATATGTTGCGATGCGTCTATTCAGACTTGTCGATAATGCCGCGCCAGTAGATCGGCCAGATCGTATCAAGTCGCTGGATGGAGCGCTGATCCTGTCCATACAACACTTCAATGACGATACCATCGGCGCAGGTCATATACGCGCGTGCCGCTTGCTCTACTGATACGATGAGCTGCAACGTATCCTGCTCCTGCTGCAATTGATACTGAAATAGCTTGATCAGATGACGTTCCAGCTCATCCAGCATATTGTAGATTAACGGAAATACTTGTTGTTCCAATGCCTGCGGCGGAAAAAAGGACATGCGTACAACGAATTTGATCGTATCGTCGGTATGATACAGCTGCAAAATATGATGCAGCAGTCCATGCAGCTGTTGCTCCAACGTATCCTGGCGATGCTCCAATATATAGCGCATAATGGAATGCTGCTGTACGCGTGCTGCTCGTTTTAGAACTTTGTAAAATAGATCGGCTTTGCTATCAAAATGCGCATAGATCGATGGCTTCTTAATATCAGCTTCAGCGGCAATCTTTGCAAGGGAAGCTCCTTCATATCCATCGCGAGCAAAATGGGACAAACCAATATTGAGCAATTGACTTTTTACATTCACAATATCACCTACCTAACGGTCGTTAGTTAAAATAGTATCACCACAAATTTGAGATGTCAAACAGATATGGCAAATACATAGTGACATCAAAAACGCAGGCTCTGCTACATTGTGTTTGTAGGAGAGCCTGCGTTTGTATTCATTTGAACTGAAAATAAAGATAAAGAGTGAATCGTACAAGTGCTGTTCGATGCTTAACATGATTGCTAGAGCATAATATCAAAGCAATCGCTAAAATATCAAAATGTCGTAAAGCCAAGAATGAGCTGTAAGCGATACGCGATGTCTTTGAGCCATGTTGTATCTTCCTGATAGTCGCTGAGCGGAACGGTATACTGTTCGCCATCGTTGTTCCACAGCATATTGAAATAGCTGTTTACCTCACGCATTAATGGCTCGTCGCCTGGAGCGGAAATCCAGAAATCATTTTCCAGATTATAATCCTTGAGATTACGCGGCGTGAAGTTGGACGAGCCACCGATGATTAGATCATCACTGTTGGCGGAATCGATGTACATCAGCTTCGTATGATATTGTTCGTCGGTCGTATTGTACCAGCGAATGCCGATCTTGCCGCCGGATTCATCGTTTAGTTCGGCAGCGACCGGACGGTTTGGAATCCCAATCTTATCCTGTCCAAATGCATTCTGGTTCGGGTCAAGAATGAGCTGGATATTGACGCCGCGCTGCGATGCACTCAGTAGCTCGCTCGTTACCTGCTTGTCAGCGAGATAGAACATGCCCATCCAGAGCGTATCACCTTTCTCGGTAGAACGAATCGCTTCCAGCAGGCGGTCGTACACTTTGCCTTCAGTCATATAACGCAGCTGAATCGGACCGCTGCCGGTAGAGTCGGTCGATGTGACGCTACCGCCGTCACTAGTATCGCCAGAGCCGCCAGTTGACGGATCAAGCGTACTTCCATTTTGACCAGTACTGCTACCGTTGGTAGAGCCGGATGCGGCGTTACTTGAGCTACTGGATGCAGTATGGACAGTGTTGGTTGTGTTACTCGAAGTTGATTCGGTTTGAGCGGTGGCAGTCGACGATGCAGAGACTGATGATGCAGAAGCAGGGTCTACAGTGTCGCCTGTGCCTTGATTATCGGCGGTTGCGGTGTTGTCATCGTACGTTGGCAATGTTATAGTACTGCCGGATAGATTAACGACCGCTTGCTCGGCTTTGAGCAATTCGCCGATGATGGGACCTTGTACTTCAAATGCGACATTCGAGTTGTATGCACTCGCATCGTGAATATTGCCAGTCGATACCATCGCGCTGTTGTCGGTGATGATCGCTTTGCGGTGATTGGCTTTGACATTCATTAGCTTCAAATACGAGCGGAACGTCATATCTGGACCGGATGTTGCCATAGCGTTCGGAATTGTACCTTTGCCTGCTTGACCGAACCATTGGAAAAAGGTACGCCATACCGCCGAGTACACAGGCGTAGAATCACGAAGTGGATCAACATCGGTCATAACGACGCTGATGCCTGCTTGCTTTAATTTTTCCAGCAATGGATTGGGGGTGGAGTTGTAATCGGTATTCACTTCATCAGTAATGAACACCATTTGCATATCCGGCTTTTCCTGCTTGCGCTGGATCAGCTTGTTTGCCAGCCCTTCACTGAGGGACGGGTACTTCTGACCGTTATGTACATAGTTGTTGAACAGGAACATATCGATAACGACGTACTGATTCGCTTCGTCAATCATCTTCAGCACACGATCGTAAATATGCCGTTTCTGGGTAAATCGGTCGCCTGATCCGGCGGCGGGATAGGTGAGGTCATAGTAGAAATTCACATGATCCACACTGTAAACGGGACTCTCATACGAGACGCCCGCTGGTAGCGGTTTGTTGGTCTGGTAGACCATGACGGCGATCAGCCATAGCACCAATAGACCGAGTAAGATGCGGACAGTCGAGAGTCGCCAGCCGTTACGCTGCTTCGGTTTGTTAGTATGACGGCTGGAACGTGAACTGTGCACGGGGGAAGTATTTTCCGAAAATGCGCTCATGTGGATATAGACTCCTTTCAATATAAGGGGGTGGTCATGCAAAGGAATCCGTGCATATCCATCCTATCTAACCATATAACAACAAAGCCGTATCTTTGACGCAACTGCTACATCGTAAGCAGATCATTTGGTGCAGGAGATAGACAGTAAGCTGCAACACAGATGAGCTGTATGATGAATATAGACTTCTGTACGAAGAATACGGACATCAAAAAGGGAGCAAAAGGATGATAAACAGAGCAAATACTTGTATGAACAATTGTTTGCGCCTACAGTACGGCACGACGACAGATAACAATTGTGGAATATGTGTGACAGCCTAACGGACAGGGTGTTCAAACGGGGTGTTAATTGTTTATATATAGCGTATGGGTAAATGGTTGCAATTTTATCTTTTTTACGCACCTTACCAAAGGATCTTAATTCGGAACAAAGGGGAATGTCATGAAAGCGACTCAATCTACCCGCAAAGCAGTTATCGTCGGAGCAGGACCGGGCGGACTTGCGGCAGCGATGCTGCTGGCGAGTCACGGGTACGAGGTGGATGTATTCGAGAAGCAGCCTGTAGTCGGTGGACGATCTGGCAGGCTGGAACTCGGCGATTACCGATTTGACCGTGGGGCGACTTTTTTGATGATGCCGCATCTCATTGAAGAATTGTTCAGTCTATCGGGTCGTTCGCTTCATCATTATGTAAACATGCAAGAACTGACGCCGCTGTACAGCTTGCATTTTGGCGATACCGTGTTTAAGCCTTCGCGCAATCGCGAGGATACCGCAGCGCAGATTGCAGCGCTGTTTCCCGGTAATGAGGACGGATATTATCGCTATCTGGAAGAGGAAGATGTGAAGCTGGAAAAGGTAATGCCGCTGCTGCGTCGTCCATTTGCAGGCTTGCTGGATTATGCGCGTGCGGATGTCATTCGTGCGCTACCGAAGCTGCATCTGCATGATACGGTGTACGGACGCTTATCCAAGTATTTTACCGATGAGCGATTGAAGCAGGCATTTACGTTCCAGTCCAAATATCTGGGCATGTCGGCATGGGATTGTCCGGGTACATTTACCATTTTGTCGTATTTGGAACATCGCTACGGTTTGTTCCATCCCGAAGGCGGCGTGCATGCTGTATTCGAAGCGATGGCAAAGGTGATCTCTGAACATGGCGGACGCGTACATACCAGTACGGGAGTACAGCGTGTACTGACTGAGAATGGCAAGACAACTGGCGTATTGTTGGATGATGGACAGCAGATCATGGCAGATCATGTGGTGATTAATGCCGACTTCGCGACGGCGATGAATCGATTGTTCGAGCCGGGTGTATTGCGCAAGTATGCGCCGGAGAAAGTTGCTGCCAAGACGTATTCTTGCTCTGCTGCGATGCTGTACCTAGGCATTGATGGCGAGGTCGATCTGGATCATCATTCCGTACATTTCTCGGACAATTATCATCAATACGTCGACGAAGTAACCAAGTTCAAGACGCTGTCGGACGATCCATCTCTGTACGTGCATAATCCGTCACGGCTTGATCCTACGCTGGCACCTGCGGGCAAATCGGCGCTGTATCTGCTCATGCCGACTCCGAATCTGAGCGGCGAAACAGACTGGGAAGCCAAGCGCGAAGATGTGAAGGAGCAGATGCTGAACCGTGCTGAGCAGATTCCGCAATTGCAAGGATTGCGTAGCCGGATTGAGCAGCTGACATTGTTCACACCGCTCGATTGGGAGCAGCAGCTGGATGTGTATCAGGGCGCTGTGTTCAATCTGACGCATAATCTGGGGCAAATGATGGCATTTCGTCCGCACAATCAGTTTGAGGAAGTAGATAATGTATGGCTCGTCGGTGGTGGTACGCATCCGGGCAGCGGTTTGCCGACTATCTTCGAATCGGCGCGTATTAGCACGGCGTTGATCTTCAAACAGGATGGCGTCACCCATAGCCATTCGCAGGATGCCGCAAACGTGCTTGCCGAAGCGGAGCCGTCATGAGCCGTCGTAAAAAGGTCGCCATCGTGGGCGGCGGAATCGGCGGACTGACAACGGCATTGCTGCTCAGTCAGCGCGGCGCAGATGTGACGATCTTTGAGCAAAGCAATCGGCTGGGTGGTCGCATTGCTTTTGAAGAGCAGGATGGTATGCAGATTGATCAGGGACCGACGATTGTGCTGCTGCCAGAGATGTTGCATGGCATTATGGAAGAAGCGGGTATTAGCCGTGACCGACTGCCATTGCTGGAATGTGATCCGCTGTACCGGATTCATTATACGGATGGACGTGTGATGACCAAGCATCGCGGCACAGAGCAGCAGGCGGCGGAGATCGAACGACTATTTCCCGGCGAGGGAGCTGGATTTCAGCGCTTTATGCGTGATATGACGCCGTTATTCTCACGGGGACAGGCTTCGTTTTTGGAACGTGATTTTCCGAATGCAGGTTCGTTCTTCTCGCGCAGTAATTTAGGCTTGATGCGCAGTCTACGTGCGTATCGGAATCTGAGCAGTGCTGCTGGATTGTATTTCCGTAATCCGCGTCTGCGTGAAGCGTATTCGCTGCAAAGCCTATATATTGGTGGCATTCCCGAAAAGTCGCCAGGGCTGTACACGATGCTGCCGTATGCGGAACATGCTTTTGGTATCTGGATGCTCAAAGGTGGATATGGCGCACTGCCGCAAATTCTCGGCGAGGAGCTGCATCATCGCGGTGTGACGATTCAGCCCAATTGTCCGGTGGAGCGTCTGGAAGTACGCAACGGTGTATGCATCGGCGTACAAGCCGACGGGGAGCGATTGCCGTTTGACAGCGTGTTGTTCAATGGCGATTTTCCATCTATCGACCGACTGCTTGAGCATGCACATCCGCAGCTCAAGCCACGTCGTCGTCCGTTTCAACCGTCATCTGGCTGTGTGCTGATCTATGCAGGCACCAATCGGCGTTGGGACGATCAGCTGACCCATCAGTTCTTTTTGCCAGATGATCTGAATCAAAGTTTGCGTCAGACATTCGGACAGCGGCAATTGCCGACGCATCCGTCAGTGTACGTGTTCAATCCGACAGCACTGGATGATCAAGCAGCTCCACCCGGACGCAGCGCATTGTACTTCCTAATTCCGGTAACGGATGCAGAAGGCATCGCTTGGGAGCAGGATACGGGGGCGCTGGTGGAGCAAGTATTGAATACGGTAGAGCAGCGCGGTTGGCATGGTCTTCGTGCTTCGATCGATTGGATGAAGGTACGTACGCCAGCAGACGCTTTGCAAAGCGGATTGTACGGTGGTGGCAGCTTCGGTATTGCCCCGATTATCCGACAGTCCGGTGTATATCGACCGCAGCCACGTCCATTTCCGACCATTCGTCGTCTGTATGCGGCAGGTGCTTCCGTTCATCCGGGCGGCGGCGTACCGATTGTCATGCAGGGCGCACGAATGGCGGCACAGCAAATGTTAAAGGAGTTGGGAATTTGAAATACGCAACCGAAATGGATCTGAAAAACTGCGAAGAGATGATTCGTCAGGGTTCATCATCGTTTTATTACGCATTTAGCTGGCTGCCGAGTCCGCAAAAGGAAGCGGTGCATGTCATCTATGCCTTTTGTCGTTTAATTGATGACAGTGTGGATGAGCCGGAGCAATCGCCGTATAGCATTCGTGAATTGCAATCAAAGTTTGCGGCGCTTGAGCTGGCAGATGGACATTTTATCTGGCCTTCGCTGCGCTGGTTGTTCCACGAGTTTCCGGCATTGTCCAAAGCGCCGTTTCAGCGGCAAATGGATGGGCAGACGTATGATCTGACCTTTACTCGGTATTCCACGATGCGCGAGCTGGAGCATTATTGTTATCTGGTCGCTGGTACAGTAGGCGAGATGTTATTGCCTGTACTAAAAGGCGAGCATAGCGAGCTGATTCGCCATTCCGGCATTGCACTTGGCAAAGGGATGCAGATCGTTAACATCATGCGCGACATTGGCGAAGATAGCCGTCGCGGTCGTCGTTATATTCCGCTGGAGTTGATGGCGCGACATGGGTATACGGAGCAGGAATTGGAAGATGGCGTGATCAATGCCAATTTCGAAAACATGATGGAAGAGTTGCGTCTGCTGGCAGAGCAGTGGTTCGCTACCGGATTGGGTGATCTGGACGAATATCCAGAGCGCAGCGCGTTTACGGTGGAACTTGCGGCGACGTTCTATGCAGGCATTATGGATGTCATTCGGGACAATCGATATGACGTGTTTACACAGCGCGCGATTGTGAGCGATGAGCAGAAGGTGATGATGCTGATCGGCATTGCCCAGCGTCATGATGTGAATATGGATATGCTGAACCGTCCGGCGGTTTCGTAGGATGGCATGGGTATTCTGGGTCTGGTATGTGATCGGAGCAGGATTACTGCTGACGATCGGTGTACCAAAGGTACTGGATGTTTCCAATGGACTGTTTCTCGTGTTTTATGCCTTATACGCGCTGTCGCTCGTTCGTAAAAGCACGGTGCAAACTCCACTGTCCGACCGGTCAGTCAGTCATGCAAACGTAATCTCGATGCGACATCTGGTGTCTGCCGCTGCGCTCATGTGGCTGGGCGGCATGGCGCTGGAATGGCTTGGTGTACATACCGGTTGGCCGTTTGGACAATATGCGTACAGCAATACGTTAGGTGCGCTGATCTGGGGGGTGCCGTGGACGCTTGGCTTTGCTTGGATTGCGGTAGTGACGGGCGGGATTCTATTATCCAGTGTACGTGGGTTACACGGCTGGGTTGGAAAAGTGGTACGCGCATGTCTGGTTGGGGTATGGATTATTATTCTTGATCTGGTACTTGATCCGGTCGCACATGCACGTGGTTTCTGGCATTGGGGTGGTAGCGGTGGCTTTTACGGCGTACCGTGGAGCAACTTTGTCGCATGGTTTGTCGTTGGCGGTGTGCTGTCGCTGAGTATTCCGCTGCTGACATTATCGCGGCGTATTAGACGACAGGCGGTCTGGTTGTATCAGGCGATTCTGCTTATGTTCGGGTTGCTGGCATGGCAGCATGGCATTACCGGATCGGTCATTTTTGCGCTGGTAGGTATATTGCTGGCGGAAGGGAGTTACCGTTATGATCGCCGCGCGTAAATCGGCTGGATTTGATCGTATATTCAGATTGTACAATGATCGTTATTTGCTACGCCGTCAGTTTCAATCGTTTGCGATGAGTGGTCATGGATTGGATGTGATTCCTGCTGGGCAGCCGGCGATTTATATTATGAATCATAGTTCGTGGTGGGATGGACTGCTGCTATATCATGCATTTCGGCAGACGTCGCATGCGGATCATTATGTGATGATGGAGGAGCGACAATTGAAGCGGTATGCTTTTTTCGGGAAATTGGGTGCATTCTCGATTGATAAAAGTAGCCCGGGTGACATTCGGCAATCGATGCGTTATGGCGGGCAATTGCTGCAAAATGGCGGTCGGGTGTGGATTTTCCCGCAAGGGGAGATGAAGCATCTGGATACAAGACCACTGGGCTTTCGCCCGGGTATTCATTTGTTGTTGCGGCAAGCACCTGTACATACTCCGGTCATTCCAGTGACGCTGTATTACGGATTGTTTCAGCATGCGCGCTTGCAGGTGTCGCTACATGTTGGCGAACCGCTGCGCGAAGACTGGCAAAATTTACGTTCTGCTGAATGTTCAGCATTGCTGGAAGAACGTCTGACCTCGCAGCTGAACTGGCATCGCGATCAGATGATTCGGCAGGATGGCAATATGGCGGATGAACGGAACTTGATTCCGCCCCGCCGTTCGACCGATGACCGATACGACCAATACCGCCAGTGGAGAAAAAGGTGAGTTTATGGAATTGCTGTTGCAAGTGATTATCATCGTGTTGGGATTGCAGCTGGTGTTTACGATCTGGAATATACGGCAAATGCCGCGGCTTGGCGATACAGTGCAACGACAATCATGGGAGCAGGTGTATCCTGAACCATCTGAGTTGCCTTTGAAAAGTCAACTGAATACATCGATTCAGCTAAATACGTCTATCCACACCAAGCAGCAGAATAGTGAATTGCCGCTGCTGTCAGTCTTGATTCCGGCGCGCAATGAAGAAGTGAATATTCGCGAATGTCTGCAATCGGTGCTGGATTGTCGTACGGATACGATTCGGCTGGAAATTCTAGTTATTAACGATCATTCCGAAGACGGTACAGAGCAGGAGATTAAGGCGCTGATGCAGATTGATGATCGTATCCGGCTATTTCAGGGAAAACCGCTACCAGAGGAATGGATGGGCAAATCATACGCTTGTCATCAGCTGTCCAAGCATGCACAGGGCGAATGGTGGCTGTTTATCGATGCCGATGTACGCTTGGAACGAGAAGCATTGGAAGCGGCGATGGTCACTGCACGCTCGCAAGGAACCGGTCTGATCAGCGGCTTTCCACGTATGGATACCGAAACGTGGTTGGAGCGGATTGTTGTGCCGATGATGGCGTTTATTATCGGGTATCATCTACCGATCATAATGGTGCGTCGCAGTCCAAAGCCCTTTTTTCTAGCGGTAACGGGGGCATGGCTGATGATTCATCGAGACAGTTATGCACGCACAGGTGGGCATGAGCATATTTTCAATCATATTGTGGAAGATATGGAACTTGCCAAAGCCGTCAAATCGGTAGGTGATCCGGTGACGCTGGCGGATGTACATCGTTATACGTCCGCTCGCATGTATCGGAATGCAGCGCAAGTATGGGAAGGGTATAAGAAAAATATCTTTGTCGGTACCGGGCGCAATGCTTGGCTGGTACTCGGTATTGTCGGGATATATACACTTCTATTTCTACTGCCGCTCGTATCATTGCTTGTTGGTATCGTCACATTGCAACCGATTATTGTAGGTTGGGCTGCGGCTGCGGTACTGATTGGAATGATTACGAAAGGCATTATCGATCAATTCAGCGGTAAGCCGTTCTGGATGGGTGTGCTGATGCCGCTGGGTGCGATAGGTATGATCCTGATTTTGCTGGATTCATGGATCAGCAGTCTGAATGGCAAAGGATACAGCTGGAAAGGCAGGACGTACGGATGAATATCAATACATCTTCTGGTCAACGCAAGGTTATCGTTATCGGAGCCGGCTTTGGCGGATTATCGTGCGCGATTGGACTAGCTACGCGCGGCTATGAAGTCACGATATTGGAGAAGCAGCCAACGATTGGCGGCAAGCTACAAGCGGTGGAGATCGATGGATACCATTTTGACCGCGGACCTAGCACGATTACGATGCCGCATGTGTTCCGCAGTGTGTTTGAACAGGCGGGGCGTTCTATGGATGAGTATGTGCAGCTGTACGAATTGGAGCCGCGTACTCGTAATGTGTTTGCCGACGGGCATATTGTCGATTTGAGCCGGGATGCGGATGTGACCGCGCAGCAGATTGCTGCGTTCAGCCCGCAGGATGCCATGCAGTACAAGCGCTTTTTACAGGAAGCGCAGGCGCTGTATCGTGAGGCGGATTCGCGCTTTCTGAATACATTGCTATTGTCGTGGAAGGATAAGCTGACGCCAGCAATGGGGAAAAGTCTACTGCGTGTACGTCCGCTGACGACGCTGCAACAGCTGTTGCAGCGATATTTCCACCATCCGCATACACTGAAAATGTTCGGTCGTTATGCGACTTATGTGGGCGCATCGCCTTATGCGGCACCAGCGATCTTCGCGATGCTGGCGCATGTGGAGGCGAACGATGGAGTATACGGTGTCCAAGGCGGGACGCATCAGATTATTCGCGGCATGGAACAGCTGGCATTGGAGCTAGGCATACATATCCAGACCGGAACCGAAGTGAACCGGATTCTGACTACGTCTGGCAAGGTGACTGGTGTGGATACCAATCGTGGTCATTATGAAGCGCCGCTGGTGATCGTTAATGGCGATGTGCTTAGTACGAGCCGTATGCTATTAGAACCGGAGCAGCGTCCATCGCTCAGTGATCGGCGAATTGACAGCTATGAGCCATCGTTGTCCGGTTTTGTCACGCTGGCAGGGGTGCCGCAGCGATATGATCAGCTGCTGCATCACACGGTATTTTTCCCGGAGCAGTATGAGCCGGAGTTTCAGCATATTTTCAAGGAACGCACGGCACCGGCAGATCCGACGCTGTACATTTGTCATTCCGGATATTCTGAACCGGAGATGGCACCGGCGGGTGGCAGCAATCTGTTCATTCTTGCCAATGCGCCGTATACGTCGAACAGCTGGGACTGGCAGGAGCAGCAACACGCATATGGGCAAAGGATTGCCGGTATGCTGGAACAGTACGGATTGACCGGCATTCGTCAGGCGGAGGTATGGCAGCATTATACGCCAGCGGATATTCAGCGGGATACGTATGCGCACAAAGGAGCCATTTATGGCATTTCATCCAATGGCGCACGCCAGACCTTTTTCCGTCCGGGCAATCGTAGTCAGGATGTACAAGGGTTATGGTATGTGGGTGGTACGACACATCCGGGCGGTGGCACGCCTATTGTTACTTTATCCGGTCAACTGGTTGCACGTCACATCGCCGAACATTCGCACAGGTGAGTGCTGATGCTGTGTATCGCAAAGTTGATAGATCCGCAAGTATGCCATATGTAAGAGTAGATTTGCATTACGGTTTGGAATATGCGCAATTGCTGGTATAGTGAAGCATATGAGAAATGATCTGGCGGGAAAACAGTGCAAGGACGAAGATGCAAATGTCCGTTTCTATGCGTCAAACGTCGATTGCCTACATATCCTGATCAAGGAAGGAAGCAACTATGAAGCACAATCATCCCGAAGAGGGACATATTTCGGATCGCAAAAGCGCGCATGTCCGCCTCTGTCTGGAGGAAAATGTCGCCGGCGAAGGCGTAACATCCGGGTTCGAACGATATCGTTTCCGTCATCAGGCATTGCCAGAACTGGATTTTGCTGATGTGCAGCTGGGAACATCGCTATTCGGCATGGAATTGCGTACACCGCTGCTGATCAGCTCCATGACGGGCGGCAGCGAAGCGACCGGGCAGATCAATCGCCGTCTGGCGCAGGCAGCGCAACATCGTGGCTGGGCGATGGGTCTCGGTTCGGTACGCGCGGCGATTGAGCATGACGAACTAGCGGCGACGTTTCATATTCGTCAGGAAGCGCCGGATATTCCGGTGATCGCCAACCTTGGCGCAGTGCAGTTGAATTACGGATTCGGTGTGGAACAATGCCGCCGTGCGGTCGAACTGGCGGAAGCGAGTGCGCTGGTGCTGCATCTGAACACATTGCAGGAAGTGTTTCAGCCGGAAGGCAATGTGAATTTTGCCGGATTGTTGTCACGGATGGAGCAGGTAGCAAGCGAATTAGATGTGCCAGTGGGCGTGAAGGAAGTCGGTTGGGGCATCGACGGGGAGACAGCGCGCAGACTGGCGGATGCTGGGATAGCGTTTATCGATGTGGCGGGTGCAGGTGGCACTTCATGGAGTCAGGTCGAGAAATTCCGCAGCCATGATGCTGTGCGGCGCGCGGCAGCGGAAGCTTTTGCCGATTGGGGAAATTCAACAGCGGATTGCATCATAGATGTGCGACGTACGTTGCCAGAGATTCCACTGATCGGTAGCGGTGGTCTGCACAACGGCGTGGATGCTGCCAAAGCTATCGCCCTCGGTGCCGATCTAGCAGGATTCGGACGCTCACTCCTCGGTGCAGCAGTCGATTCCATCGAAGCGCTGGAACAGGTATTGGCGCAGGTGGAGTTTGAATTATCTGCTGCGATGTTTGGTGTTGGCGCACGCAATATTAAAGACCTTCAGCAGAGTAAGCATCTGTATGAGAAGGGTGCTTATTTCGGTTAAGGGATGGTATGTATGACGAAATAATCCTCTGATCAAGCTCAAGCTCGGATATTGTCCGGGCTTTTTTTGCTGTTGGAAAATGGATGCTGGATCGTTCTCTGCCCTGTAGGCGGATTCATTTTCAGAGAATAGGTAAACTCCGTGAAAGTTACCGAGGAAGTATACATAATCCTTGATCAGGCGTCGATAATAGGAAGGTTAAAGTCAATGTTGCGACAATGGAATGTATTCTTTGTTGCAGCGAAATGAGCACCCGGGAGGAACCAGCATGAGAAAGACAAAGCGACGCATTAGGGCAGGACTGCGCCTGAAATTATATTTGATTATTTTAGTGCCATTGTTGATGATCGGATTGCTGACGATGTGGACGACCCAGCATCTGATTCAGCAATCTTCGCTGTCCACTTTGCAGCAAAACAATGTCATTTTGACGACCAAAACAGCAGCCGGTCTGGATCAAGCGGCCATTCAATCGGTGAATACGTCGTCTGATCCTGAGCAGACGACAGGTTATAAGGAATTACGCGACGAATTGATCAAGCTGCGTGAGCAGACGGGTGCGATGTATGTGTACATGTTCAATCATGTGGATGATAAATGGATCTATACCGTCGATGGAGCACCATGGAATGATGATAATTACAGCGCGTATGGCGATGATTTTGTCTTCTCCAGTGCGGTGGATCGTCAAGTGCTGGCAGGGCAGGTTGTGACGACACCACTTGTTGCGGATAATACATGGGGCGAATTTTTCTCTACTTTTGCTCCGATTCAGGATAGCAGCGGTCAGACGATTGGTTATGTCGGCATCGATATTCCGGCGAAAACGGTCAGTGATGTGTACAAGAGTACGTTGACTACCGCTTATCAGCTAGTAATCCCGATCTTCGCAGCTGTTGTCCTGTTGGCAGCGATTGTCGCAATGATCTTCATCCGGCGCACGCTGAGCCAAGTAGGAGAGATCAAGCATAGCATGGAGCAAGTGACGCAAGGCAATCTGACCATTGCATCGAAACGCATCACTAGCGATCAACTGGGCGAGATTAGTGATCTGAACAATGCGATGATCGCTCATATTACTGACATGATCTCCAGTATTCAGCATAGCTCGGATACCTTGCAACAATCGTCTGGTCACATTAGCGAAGTATCCGGTGCTACCTTGCGTCAGACAGAGGAATTGTCGCGTGCTATTCAGGAAATCGCTTCTGGTGCGAATCAGCAGGCAGAACAAACGGAACAATCGGTTGACCAGTCCGCGCGTCTTGGTCAGATCATGGACGAGATTGGCAGCTATGTGCATCAATTCGGCGCTACCGCACAGCAATTGACTACGGTGCGCAATACGGTGCTGCATGAGCATGAACTGTTGCTAGAGCAGGGCAAAGCCAATGTGAGCAGCGTGCAGCAATTGCAGCAGCTATCGGATACGCTGGCAGAGCAATCACGGCAAGCTTCCGGCATTAGCGGACAAGTGCAGGACATCGTCAAGCAAACGCAAATTCTGGCGCTGAATGCTTCCATCGAAGCGTCTCGTGCCGGTGAAGCAGGACGCGGCTTTGCGGTCGTTGCCAATGAAATGGGACAGCTGGCGCAGCAGTCTGGTGAATCAATCCGTGAGATTGACCGCATTTTGGGACAATTTGTGCAGCAGATTGTGCTCATTCATGCTGAATTCGCTCGCAGTCTGACGTCGGCAGAGCAGCAGGAACATCGAATTGCCGAGTGCATGGAATCGTTTGAGCAGGTCAGTCAGGTGTCTGAGGATGTACAGCGTCTCGCTAGCGATCTGTCGGACAAAACTGGCCGTATGCAGCATATCCGCCACGAAGTCGAGGAGCATCTGACGCATATTGCTGCCACTACCGAGCAGACGTCCGCTATGACCGAAGAAGTAGCGGCAAGTGCCTTGGAACAGCAGCAGTCTGTTTCCGAATTACGTAACATTTCTGGTGATCTGAACAACCTGGCAGGGCAGCTAAAAGGTCAGGCGGATAAATTTATCGTTTAATCGTTTGCCACACCTGAGGTTGTCATATATAATAGTGTGGAAATTCAGATGAGACCTGTCACCAATTCAACATATGGGAGTTGTCATATAAATGGCTTTGAAAGCTGGTATTGTCGGATTGCCTAACGTAGGTAAATCCACTCTTTTTAATGCAATTACACAAGCGGGCGCAGAATCCGCTAACTATCCGTTTTGTACGATTGATCCAAACGTCGGTATTGTCGAAGTACCGGATGAGCGTCTGGATAAACTGACAGAACTGGTTGTACCGAAAAAAACCGTACCAACCGCATTCGAATTCGTCGATATCGCTGGTCTGGTACGCGGCGCGAGCAAAGGCGAAGGACTGGGTAACAAATTCCTCGCTCATATCCGTGAAGTCGACGCGATTGTACACGTTGTTCGTTGTTTTGAAGATGAGAACATCACCCACGTTGATGGCAAAATCGATCCGATCAGCGATATCCAGACGATCAATCTGGAGCTGGTACTCGCCGATCTGGAGAGCGTCGACAAACGGATCGACCGTTCCAAAAAGAACATGAAGGGCGGCAACAAGCAGTATGCGCAAGAGATCGAAGTACTGGAGCGCATCAAAGAAGCCCTGTATAGCGATATGCCTGCACGTAGCGTAGAACTGACTGACGATGAGCAAATCATCATCCGCGATCTGCATCTGCTGACAATGAAGCCGGTACTGTATGCAGCGAACGTAAGCGAAGACGGCGTAACCGATGCCGACAACAATCCTTACGTAATCAAAGTAAAAGAATTTGCTGCTGCTGAAAACGCAGAAGTTGTGCCAATCAGTGCCAAAGTCGAAGCGGACATCTCCGAGCTGGACGACGAAGACAAAGCGATGTTCCTCGAAGAACTTGGTCTGGAAGAATCCGGTTTGAACCGTCTGATCAAAGCGGCTTACCGTCTGCTCGGACTGTACACGTATTTCACTGCCGGTGTGCAGGAAGTACGCGCATGGACAATTCGCAAAGGAACCAAAGCACCGGGTGCCGCTGGCGTGATCCACACCGACTTCGAACGCGGATTTATCCGTGCAGAAGTAGTGGGCTACGATGATCTCGTAGGAGCTGGTTCGATGAACGGCGCCAAAGAACGCGGTCAACTGCGTTTGGAAGGCAAAGAGTACATCGTCAAAGACGGCGATGTGATGCATTTCCGTTTTAACGTGTAAATGTTGTACGATGTACGATGCGAATAGAATCGTCAGATGTGATGCAATGCGTGTTTTGGATATCGTTAGATACAAGATGCGTAGTATGACGGAGATGATCATTGGCATTGATACTTTTGCATGAGCATAAGCGTATATAGCAAAAAGCCTGATGGAGACAAGCACGATAAGGATAGTTCCTTTCGCAGCTTGATCCATCAGGCTTTTTTGGTTTCTTTTTAATGATTGATATTGCATATTGGAACATTCATACCATGTCTAACGGTATCTTCTTATTTCATAAACGGCAAATACACTTCGTCTGTTGTAGACAGGAGCGGAATCTGTTCAAACGGCACATAAGCAGGATGCTTGCGAATCGATGGAATAAAGCCGGGATTTTGCCGGAGATGAGCGTGATCCATCTGGATTAACAACTGCTGGACAAAGGGACGAATCGTCGTACCCATACCATCGCTAAATTCAAAATGATATTGTCGATAGTTGCCGTTTCCGATTACAATCAACTGATTATTCTCTTTGAAGGAGTCGAATTGCTTCATGGAATTGGTCGATACATAGAGTTGCCTAATGTCCTGCAACAGCATCGTTGTAAAAGCAAAATCTTCTCCCTGACGCTGTGTACCCATAATCAATTCAAAGGGAGTCAGAACCAGAAAATGAAGCGGAGAAGTAAATGAGCCGTTCATTCCGCCAGGACGCAAATCTTCAATATCATCATCCGAGTAAGCTTCATTTTCATATCGGTGCCCGGATAGATTGCTATATGCCGCCACCAGTTCATCATTCACCGATAGAATCCCTTTTTCTACTAATACTTGTGTAGTCTTTAGATTCTCTCGTAACAGTCTTTGATGATATTTGATAAACAACCAGTAAAAGAACGGCAAAATCAACAAAATCAATGTACACATTATAGGCATCCATCGTTGTAATGCATTGGTAATATACAATAGAATAGTTGTCAGCAAAAACAATACATAAAAGACGATAAAATATCCCATTCGAAACGATGGGGACAGACGATAAAATATAAATCCACGATGTGGACGATAGTGTGATGTTTTCGGATTGAGTATCAGTATACGCGGGAGCCATAACCAGAAAAGTGCAGTCGTCGTAACCACAAGCGCAAAGGAATAGCCGATTCCTGTTTCATCATATACAAAATAACAAAGGGGCAGTGTAAACAGACATATAATCCAATGCATGAGGTAGATTTTCCATTCGCCTCTGCGGGTTCGATTGAGTAGGTTCATTGTGCTAACGCTCCTTACCGCTCAAAGGGCGCATACGTCTCCAACGTCGACACTTCCCGTGCATGCTCAAACGGTATATACGCATCATGCGTCCGGTTTATCGGATGTTCCAAACGATCCATCCCAGCTTGCGCCATATCCATCTGATTCAGCAATTCACGTATAGACCGCTGGATCACAGACGGCGTCGCAAGCGAAAATTTGACATTGCATTGCCGGGCTTGCTCGTCCCCGACAATCAGAATCATACCCGGAGCATATTGAGATTTGCTTTTATATGACGTTCCACCGCTCAGTACAGCCAGTTGATGAATACGCGAATAAGGAATGGATGTATATACAAAAAGCTTACCAGGTTGCTGAGTCCCGATAATACACTCCTGTTCAGTAAGCGCCATAAATGCTGCATCATGCTGACGAAACACATGCAAATCGTCGATACCTGTAACTACCGTATCAGTAATCATAGCGGAGACTTTCAAATTCCCAAAAATCGCAGTAACATTTTCCTCCTCATTCAAAATTCTGCGCTGCTTCAGAACGTGAATCAGTTGCTGATCCATGTGCTGTCGACGTCTGCGTGCCCATGTCATAAAGCGTTGATACAATAAAACAATCATAGCGATAGCACCTGTCATCCCAATAATCGTAAGATCGCTCCACGGACTGAAGATCACGATAATGAAAATGGCTGCCCATAATAGCACAATGATCCATTCCCGCATCATCATTTGCCAGTCTGTCATTCGATAATACATAAAGCCTTTACCGTGATGATAATGCCGTGCCCGTACAGTTCCGCTATAGCTGTTCCATAGCGACACCATAATCAAGAGCGTAAAACACAATGCAATCCAACTACCACTTCGCTCTAAAGCAACGTTCCAAAGGATGTAACTGACGAACGCCATGAAAAGAATGGCGACCCAATGGAATACATATATTTTAGCGCGTCCGAATGCTGCTTTTCTGTACATTTTTCTATACCCTCCATATATCTATGTATACTTACTATTGCTGCACTACCGATTAGTATTGAATCTCTATCCTTGCTCTAATACGTTCTACTACAAATCTGATTATTGCTATCCAACAATAATGACCAATAACCAATTCCCATGGCAAATATGCCATTTTTCGGTAGGTGCTGCAATGATCTATATCGGTTGCTTGGCTGCTTTTATAAAGTCGGTCTGCATATGTATACTCAAAAAGCCGAAGCTCCTTTCCCTACGAGCAATCGGCTTTTTGAATAACAACATCCATACTATAACGCACTACATATACTCTCTATATTCAGCGTACTACATATTACTCTCTGTACTCGCAATATCATCAACAATCCTATGATCATCACAATGGACGAACAGGTTGCTCAAGCTTGCTACATGATGCTAGCTCACTCCACATCGCAACGAATCGTTCACTAACACTATACTCAATAGTTGATCGTCTTCATGCTGCTTTCGTTATATCGCTCACCGACAGCGGCGCCTTTAGGAGCAGCGGCATCGATGCGCTGCAATTCCTCTGGCGTCAGCGAAATATCCACTGCGCCGACATTTTCTAACAGATACTTCGTCTTCTTCGTACCCGGAATCGGCGCGATGTCGTTGCCCTGCGCTAGCAGCCATGCCAACGCCAGCTGCGAAGGCGGACAGTTTTTCTCAGTAGCGATTTCTTTGATACGCTCCACCAGATCGAGATTTTTCTGGAAATTATCGCCTTGGAAGCGCGGTGACGAACGGCGATAGTCATCCTCGGCGAGATCGTTGAACGATTGAATCTGCCCAGTCAGGAATCCGCGTCCCAGCGGGCTGTACGGTACAAAACCAATACCTAGCTCCCGGCAAAGTGGCAGAATTTCATCTTCTACATCGCGGCTCCAAAGGGAATATTCCGTTTGCAGCGCCGAGATCGGGAAGACGGCATGGGCGCGCCGAATGGTTTCCGGTGCAGCTTCAGACAGACCGAGATAACGAACCTTGCCTTCACGCACTAGCTCCGCCATAGCGCCAACCGTTTCTTCAATTGGCACATTCGGATCGACGCGATGCTGGTAATACAGATCGATCACATCAACGCCGAGTCGCTTCAGACTTTTCTCGCAGGCTTGCCGCACATATTCTGGTGTGCCTTTGATCCCTTGATACGAACCATCTTCTCCGCGCACATTACCAAATTTGGTAGCAAGTACAACCTCATCGCGGTGCTGACGAATGAAAGGACCGATAAACTCCTCATTATGCCCACTGCCATACATATCTGCCGTATCGTAAAAGGTAATGCCCTTGTCAAACGCCATATCCAGCGTGCGTAGTGATTCCTGCTCATCCCGTCCTGCATAAAATTCCGACATGCCCATACAACCCAATCCAAGTCTGGACACGCTCAGACCTTGTTGACCCAGTGTAATCTTTTCCATGAGAAGACCTCCTGATTTTGAATGTGCAATGCAATGATTACCGTCATTTTCGGCATCCTTAGTATAGATAAACTTACATAGGAGAAGCAAACCTAGTTCACCCGCCAAAAATGAAGTGAAAACAGCAGATTTTAGGATAGGAAAGCGGTATATTCTATGCTATAATTAAGAGTCGTAACCTTATGTTTTGTCCGCATATGTCTAGGTTCACGCTGTTTGGCATCATGCTGTCTGGAACTGAGGTTTTGTTTTTATCTTTACAAAGTTTGTTTTGTAGATATGAACTTGTCTCAAAAGCAAACTTTTTTGCACATAATTGTCCAGTTATCGTAACAAAATAAGCTGCCCGATCGTCTTCGTAACAGGGACACCGCCCGGATTACACCGGCATATTCGATGCAGCGAACAACTGTTAGACGAATGAATACTAAAGAGGTGGTTTCCTGTGTTAGACCGTTTACAGGCATTGGCAGACCGTTATGACAAATTAAGCGAGCTGCTCTGCGATCCAGACGTAGCGAGCGATTCCAAGCGTCTGCGCGATTACTCCAAAGAACAGTCGGATTTGCAGCCGACATATGAAGCATATATCGAATACCGTAAAGTGACCGAAGAACTGGATGCAGCCAAGCAGCTTCAGGGCGAGAAACTCGACGACGAGATGCGCGAGATGGTCAAAATGGAAATTGATGAATTGTCTTCACGCAAAGATGAACTGGAAGACCAGATTCATATTTTGCTCATGCCCAAAGACCCGAATGACGACAAAAACGTCATCGTGGAAATTCGCGGCGCGGCAGGCGGCGACGAAGCGGCATTGTTCGCAGCCGATCTGTACCGCATGTACACCCGTTTCGCTGATACGCAGGGCTGGAAAGTGGAAGTGCTGGATACGAACGTCAGCGATCTTGGTGGATTCAAAGAGGTTACATTCCTGATCAATGGACGCGGCGCGTACAGCAAGCTGAAATTTGAGAGCGGTGCTCACCGTGTACAACGGATTCCGACAACCGAGTCCGGTGGACGTATTCACACATCGACGTCAACGGTCGCAGTTATGCCGGAAGCGGAAGAGCTGGATATCGAGATTCATGATCGCGATATTCGTGTCGATACGTTCTGTTCCAGTGGTGCGGGCGGTCAGTCCGTCAATACGACCAAATCGGCAGTACGTGTAACCCACATGCCGACTGGAATTATGGCGACTTGTCAGGATGGCAAATCCCAGAACTCCAATAAGGAAAAAGCCCTTCAAGTACTGCGCGCACGTATCTCGGATATGTTGCGTCAGGAAGAAGAAGCAAAATACGCTGGCGAGCGGAAAAGCAAAGTCGGAACCGGTGATCGCAGTGAGCGTATTCGGACGTATAATTTCCCGCAAAGCCGTGTTACTGACCACCGGATCGGTTTGACGCTGCACAAGCTGGATCAGGTCATGAACGGTGAGATCGAAGATATCGTATCTGCATTGACCGTAGCAGAGCAGGCAGACCTGATGGCAAAAGAGGCTTGATGTGTTAGAACAACAGCCTCTGTTCAGAATGAAGGTACAACAAAGTATAAGGGAAGCCTATGTTGAGGCTTCTTCTTTTTTAAAGCAGCATGATGTGATGGAGCCGGAGTCTAACGCCCGCCTGCTGCTGGAATGGGTGCTGGGCTTGTCCGGTGCGGCGTATTATATGGCGCTACCAGAGCCGTTTCCTCAGGACAAATGTGAGATCTGGGAGCAGGTCATTCAGCGCAAAGCGGCTGGTGAACCGGCGCAGTATATTATTGGGGAGCAGGAATTTTACGGTGAAGTGTTTATCGTGACCCCATCTGTGCTGATTCCACGTCCTGAAACGGAACTGCTCGTCGAATCGGTAACTAAGCTGGCAGCTGATTTGGTCTTTTCACAAGGAGAACAAGAGCTGCCTGATAACAACGATGCTGATCTTGCACATTCAGCTGGTGATTATATCCATTCTGAAGATACAGATGCAATAATTCAGCAGGGCATAACGGATATGCAAAGTCAGAATTGGCAAAGTGATACTACGTCCAATCATGCTCACCGTCCAGTCTGCGTAGATATCGGCACTGGCAGTGGTGCAATTGCACTGACACTGGCACGAATGATGCCAGATTGGGATATCTGGGCAAGCGATATTTCGCTGGATGCTTTGCAGGTAGCGCGGCAGAATAGTGAGCGGCAGCAGACGCCGATTCATTGGGAGCAGGGCAATCTGTTAGAGCCATTTGCTGGACGCCGCGTAGATATTGTCGTGTCCAATCCGCCGTATATTCCCGACGATGATATTGCCGGATTGCAGCCGGAGGTACGTTTGCATGAACCATTAAGTGCATTAGCAGGCGGACCGGACGGGCTTGGACCGTACCGGATCATGATGGAACAGCTGTCGTTATTAAGCGGATTGCCAGCGATGGTGGCATTTGAGCTTGGGCAGGGGCAAGCACAGGATGTAGCGGATATGGTGCGCACTGCCGGATATGATCAGATTCATATTATCAAGGATCTTGCGGGCATCGAACGGCATGTGATCGGGATGCTGTAACAGACAGCGCGGGACCGGAACGAAAAGGAGACAATCATGATCGCAAAGCTGAAGCGGATCGACTGGCCACTTTTTGCCATTTTGCTTGTGCTGATGGGTACAAGTCTGATCGTGATCTACAGTGCCACCCATTCCAGTGCCAAGTTTGGTGATTCCACCAGCAAGATGGCGATGTATTATGCGCTGGGATTTATCGTTTTCTTCGTGATGGCATTGGTGGATTACCGTTTCTGGCTCAAATATTCGCTTTACATTTACATCGGTGGTCTGGCATTGTTGCTGCTCGTTATGATCGTCGGGCAAACGCTGAACAATGCGCAGGGCTGGCTGAATTTTGGCGGTGTGAGTTTGCAGCCGGCAGAATTGTTCAAAATGGTGCTGATCATGTTCCTGTCCGTCATGCTGGCGAACAAGAACAAGCTAAAACTCGGCTTCTGGCGCGATATTATTCCATTGCTGGGTATTACATTTGTGCCGTTTGCACTCGTAATGGTGCAAAATGACCTTGGGAACGCACTCAGTTATCTGATTATCACGATGGCATTACTCTGGATCGGCAATATGAAATATACGCAGGCGGCACTCGTAACCGCACTTGCGATTTTGCTCATTGTAGTCGGGATTCGCAGTTATGTAGCGTATCACGATAATATTGAGAAATATCTGGTCGATATTAATCGCGAGCACTGGATGGAACGGATCGATCCATGGCTGATGCCGGATGAAGCAACGGCGAAGGCAGTGTATCATACGCGCAATGCCAAGCTGGCAATCGCTTCTGGCGGTCTGAGCGGTGAAGGATATATGAAAGGCAGCTCGGTGCAGGCAGATCGCGTACCGCTGACATACTCGGATTCGATCTTCGTCGTCGTAGCGGAGGAGTTCGGATTTATCGGGGCAGCGGTGTTATTGCTGCTGTATTTCACACTCATTCACCGGCTGGTACTCGTATCATTAGAATGTCGCGAGCGTGCCGGACCGTATCTGATTATCGGGATTGTAGCGATGCTGCTATATCAGATTTTTGAAAATATCGGCATGTTTATCGGGCTGATGCCATTGACCGGGATTACGCTGCCGTTTATTAGTTTTGGTGGTACATCGCTGCTGATGAATATGGCGTGTATGGGTTTGGTTATGAGCATTCGCATCCACAATCAGGTCGATACAGACGAGTTGCCACTAGCAGTGGCAGATCGGTATGTAGGCAGCAAAGCAACCTGATCAGATTATCGTATGCATTGAATACGACGATAACGATTGCGTTGGATGCGAAGATACCGATACGATAGGACGAAAGTATACCTGTTGGAGCAAGTAGAGTGATCGTTGCTTTGATACGTCTCAATTGCAAGTTAGCACGTCTTAATCGCACATTGTACCCAAGGAGAACCGCGCTAACATAGACGGTACTCCTTTTATTTTGAAGAATGAATGAGTTAAGTAAATATAGATCGATAGCAGGAACAAGGAGATAGGAGGTTTGCCAATCATGAGTCACGAAGCAGAATCGGTATCGCAATCCAATCAGCAGGCGAGTGGGAAGACACAACCGCAAGTTTGCACAATCTGGCAGCTTACCCAGCATACGTCGCAACCGGAACAGCTGGCAGAAGCGGGAGCTGTACTGGCGCAGGGCGGTATTGTCGCATTTCCAACGGAAACGGTATACGGTCTTGGCGCCGATGCGGGCAATACATCAGCGGTAGAAGCGGTATTCGCTGCCAAAGGAAGACCAGCAGATAACCCGTTGATCGTCCACATTTCGCAGAATCATCAGTTGGATGAACTGGTACAGCGTGTTCTGCCCTTGGAGCGTCAATTGATGGATGCGTTCTGGCCGGGTCCACTAACGCTGGTGATGCCGGTAGTGGAGGATGTGCTGTCTCCACGCGTGACGGCAGGGCTTCGCACTGTTGGCATACGGATGCCGGATCATCCGGTGGCGCTAGCATTGATTACTGCTTCCGGCAAACCGCTAGCTGCGCCAAGCGCTAACCGTTCCGGTCGCCCTAGCCCGACAACTGCTGCTCATGTGGCGGATGATCTGGCAGACAGAATCGATGGTATTGTCGATGGTGGGGATGCAGGTGTTGGCGTGGAGTCTACCGTGATTCAAGTGAAGGAGAACGGCACCGTGCTTATTTTGCGACCGGGCGGGATTACGCGTGAACAATTACTGACCATTGCTACAGATGTACAGCTTGATCCCGGATTGGCAGGTGTCTCGGCAGAGATCGCACCGCTCGCGCCAGGCATGAAGTATACGCACTATGCTCCGCGTGGCAATATGAGTATTGTCATCGGTCATAGTCCGGCACATGTCGGTGCATGGATGCAGCAGCAATTGCTGGCTGCCCAGCAACGTGGTGAACAGGTCGGTGTGTTGACGTTTGATGAAGATACGACGGATTACGGCTCGGCATTGCGATTATCACTTGGCAGTGCTGAACAACCGGAACAGGCAGCAAGTCGATTGTACGGCAGCTTGCGTACATTTGACGATCACAACATTACGTATATTCTGGCACAGGGCTGTTCAGAATCCGGGGTTGGCTTGGCAGTGATGAACCGCTTATCCAAGGCTGCAGGTGGACAGATCATTACGATAGACTAAGATTGATCTATACAGTGACATACTCGTACGTAGCGTATGTTGTATAGTGTCCCGGCAGTCAGAGTCTGCTATAATGAATGACACGGAAGATTGCCCTACTTGGGCATATATCCGAATATATGAAGGAACGGGAGGTATGAGCATGCATCATATTTTGTTTGTATGTACCGGCAATACCTGCCGCAGCCCGATGGCGGAAGGCTTTATGCGGAAACTGGCAAAGGAGCGCGGCATACCTGTCGAAGTCCGCTCTGCTGGTGTTGCTGCCGTGGATGGCATGTCCGTATCTCGCCATGCGGAAGCAGTGCTGCATGATCACCAGATTTATGATCAGCTTACTTCATCCTCATTGACACCAACGACTATACACTGGGCGGATCTGGTTTTGACATTAACGGGTAGCCATAAGCAGCAAGTGCTGCGCCGTTTTCCCCAGACTGCTGGCAAAATATATACACTCAAGGAATATGTAGAAAACGACGCTACCGTCATCGCCGATCTGGAAGAACTCGACAGTCTGCACGCTGGTATTGAAATCAGCCGCGCACTGGGCGGTACGATTGATTCCGCTGATTATGAACGGTTGATCGAGATTCAACAGCGTATTCCCGGCTTTGATATTGTTGATCCTTATGGCGGTACGCGCGATGATTACGAATATGCCGCCGCGGATATTCGCGCTGCACTGGACAAGCTGCTGGATAAGCTGGAAGCGTATCGTCCGCGATAATTGTATTGTTCAAAGAATTTCATCGATTTTTTTGAACAAATCCGGTTGATTTTCCAAAAAACATGCCTTATGATGGAAGCACAAAGACAGATCCGATGTAACTGGCGACAAGAGTGGAACCTAACCACAATGGAGCATCGGAACATACGGCCGGTCGCCTGGGCAAAGAGCAGATACACAGTCATAACCTGTGTGTCCTGCTCTTTTTTTGGTCTTTTGGGCATGTTTTCGTGAAGCGGCGATGCGGTTTTACAAAGTAATGTCGCCGCTGCATCCTCTGCGCGCTATAATGATACTACATGGCAGGTGAACAGCCTGCACGGCTGCAAACCGGCGATCCTATAGCTGCACAAGGAGGCAAAGATCATGAAGGATGACGAGAAGATCGCTGCTATTCGGCGCGATGCGGCATTGATTACCCGTGAGGTAGCGGAAGCTGCCAGTCTTGGACCAGATCGTATTCTGGTCATTGGCGCAAGTACAAGCGAGATTGCCGGACAGCATATCGGCACATCCGGTACACTGGATATTGCGGAAGCGCTGGTGGAAGGCATTCGTGACGTACAACGCGAATTTGGCTTTCAGCTTGCTTTTCAATGCTGTGAGCACTTGAATCGTGCACTAGTCGTAGAACGCTCCAGTCTGGATCGATACAACTGGACAGAGGTCGCTGCCGTACCGATTCCCAAGGCGGGCGGTTCGATGGCAGCTTATGTGTACCAAACCGCCCAAGATCCATGTTTGGCGGAAAGCATCGAAGCTCATGCGGGCATCGATATTGGAGAAACGTTAATCGGAATGCATTTGAAACGTGTTGCTGTGCCTTACCGCACGCATCTGCGTCAGCTTGGCGAAGCTAGAGTGAATGCCGCACGCACTCGCCCCAAACTGATTGGCGGCGAACGCGCGGTGTACACCCCATTGCCTTCGGCTGATGGTGGAACGTGCGATTGATAGGACATGCCTGAGCGCATGTGCAATGTCACTTAACGAATAATGAACATGATCAGGGGGAAAATGAACAATGATGGAGCAACTGAGAAACAATGATCCGGCAGTACTGGAAGCAATGGGACTGGAACTGAAACGCCAACGCGATAATATCGAGCTGATTGCGTCTGAGAATATCGTCAGCGAAGCGGTTATGGAAGCGATGGGTTCCGTACTGACTAACAAATATGCTGAAGGCTATCCGGGCAAACGTTACTATGGTGGCTGTGAACATGTCGACATCGTAGAAGACATCGCACGCGACCGTGCCAAAGAACTGTTCGGTGCTGAGCATGTCAACGTACAGCCGCACTCCGGTGCACAGGCGAATATGGCAGTATACCTGGCAGCACTGAAACCGGGCGATACAGTACTCGGTATGAACCTAGCGCATGGTGGTCACCTGACCCACGGTAGCCCTGTAAATGCATCCGGTCTGCTATACAATTTCGTTGCTTACGGCGTACGTGAAGACAACTTCCTGATCGATTATGATGAAGTGCGCAAAGCGGCGTTCAAGCATCGTCCTCGTCTGATCGTAGCTGGTGCAAGTGCATATCCACGTACCATCGACTTTGAAGCACTGGCTTCTATTGCCAACGATGTAGGTGCATTGTTCATGGTTGATATGGCACATATCGCTGGTCTGGTGGCAGCGGGCGAACACCCAAGCCCTGTTCCGCATGCTCATTTCGTAACCACAACAACGCACAAAACATTGCGCGGACCGCGTGGTGGTCTGATCATCTGTCGCAAGCCATGGGCAGCTGCGATCGACAAAGCTGTATTCCCAGGTACACAAGGTGGACCACTGATGCACGTTATCGCATCCAAAGCGGTTGCACTGGGGGAAGCATTGCAACCTTCGTTCAAAACGTACGCACAAAACGTAGTGAAAAATGCCAAAGTACTGGCTGAGACACTGGTGGAAGAAGGTCTGACGATCGTTTCCGGTGGTACTGATAACCATCTGATGTTGGTAGATACACGCAGCGTGCATATCACAGGTAAAGAAGCCGAGCATGTGCTGGATTCCGTTGGCATCACAACAAACAAAAATGCCATTCCATTCGATCCAACTAGCCCGTTCATCACGAGCGGCATCCGTCTTGGTACGCCAGCAGCGACATCACGCGGTATGGACGAAGCAGCGATGAAGAAAATCGGTCAGATCATCGCCGCTACACTGAAAGCACCAAAAGACGAAGCCGTACTGGCACAAGCAAGCAAAGACGTAGCAGAATTGACATCGCAATTCCCCCTGTATCAACAAGTGAAGTATTAATTCTACGCGCGCTGAATTTGTGCAATTCAGTCTGTCATTCCGACTATTTTGAGAATGAATAGACCGCGTGGTTCATACGTTTCGTTTACAATATGTAATATGCAATTGGCGGAATAATCAGTCGCTGCATACGATCATAAAAGCCAGCAGATGCGTAATTATCTGCTGGCTTTTTTCTTGTTAATTTTTACAATAAATTTTTTGAGAAAAATTAAAATAATTTGCCCCATTCAAGCCATTTCCTATTATAATAGTAAGTACTGGGTGATTTCAGGATAAATACGCTATCATTTGGAAATTGTAAGCGTTATACTGTCATATTCGAGAATTGCATGAATTCGTCGGAGTTGCTGGTGAAATTGACCTCGTGTAATGATATAATAGACAAGATTTACGGGGGGAAGTGTGTTCCCCGGTCCTCAACCTTGTGCCATGTGTTTTGAATACATACGCATCGATAGGACTTACCATTGTTATTATTGAACATATACCGGAGGGACAAACCATGGCAAAACTGGTGATATGCGATCACCCTTTGATCCAACACAAACTTACATTTATTCGTGATGTAAACACCAATACGAAGGAATTCCGCGAACTTGTAGACGAAGTTGCTACCTTGATGGCATTCGAGATTACACGCGATATTCCATTGGAGTCGATTCCGGTTGAAACGCCGGTCGTGAAAACAGAAGGAAAAGTAATCTCTGGACGTATGCTCGGTCTGGTGCCGATTCTGCGCGCCGGTTTGGGTATGGTGGACGGCGTATTGAAACTGCTGCCCGCAGCCAAAGTAGGACATGTAGGACTGTTCCGTGATCCAGACACGCTGCAACCGGTGGAGTATTATGTGAAGCTGCCAACCGATGTGCAAGAGCGTGAACTGATCGTGATCGATCCGATGCTAGCAACCGGCGGTTCCGCTATTGCTGCTATCGATGTGCTCAAGAAACGTGGCTGCACCCAGATCAAAATGATGAACCTGATTGCTGCACCGGAAGGTGTCAAAGCAGTACAGGATGCGCATCCTGATGTAGATATTTATGTAGCTGCACTGGATGAGCGTCTGGACGATCATGGTTATATCGTACCGGGTCTTGGCGATGCAGGCGACCGTCTCTACGGAACTAAGTAAAGCGAGGTATAAACCAAAGTTATGAAAAAGATTAAAGTAATGACGATTTTTGGCGTACGTCCCGAAGCGATCAAGATGGCTCCGCTCATTCTTGAACTGCAAAAGCACCCAGAGCATATCGAATCGGTTGTTTGTGTAACTGCACAGCACCGTCAGATGCTGGATCAGGTGTTGGAAGTGTTCAACATTACCCCGGATTACGATCTGGACGTGATGAAAGATCGCCAGACGCTGAATGAGATTTCGATTCGCGTGCTACAGGGACTGGAGCCGGTATTGCGTGATGCCAATCCCGATATCGTACTCGTGCATGGTGATACGCTGACGACGTTCTTGGCGAGTTATTCCGCCTTTATGCAACAGATCGATGTGGGTCATGTGGAAGCAGGGCTGCGCACCTGGAACAAAATGTCCCCGTACCCGGAAGAGATGAACCGTCAACTGACCGGCGTACTGGCAGATCTGCATTTTTCACCGACAGCATGGTCGGCAGGCAATTTGCATAAAGAAAATAAATCCCCGTCAAGCGTGTATATCACAGGCAACACGGTAACAGATGTGTTTCAATATACAGTACAGCCTGATTACAGCCACCCGGTATTGCAGTGGGCAGAAGGCAAGCGCCTGATTCTGATGACGGCACACCGCCGCGAATCGCAGGGCGAACCACACCGCAATATTTTCCGTGCTGTGAAACGCATCGCTGACGAGTTCGAAGATGTAGCGATTGTGTATCCGGTGCATCCAAGTCCGGCAGTCAAAGAACCGGCTTATGAGATTTTGGGCAACCATCCACGCATCAAGCTGATTGATCCGCTGGATGTAGTTGATCTGCATAATTTCTATCCGCATACCCATCTGATTCTGACGGATTCCGGCGGATTGCAGGAAGAAGCACCTTCGTTTGGTGTACCGGTTCTCGTTCTGCGGGATACGACTGAGCGTCCGGAAGGCATTGATGCGGGTACGCTGGAATTGGTTGGTACGGATGAGACTCAAATTTATGAACGTGCTCATGCACTGCTGACCGATCAACAGCTGTACGCATCCATGAGTGAAGCGGCGAATCCTTACGGTGATGGGCAGGCTTCCAAACGAATTGTCAATGCGATTTTGCATCATTACGGTGTTTTGGAAGAACGTCCCGAAGAATTTCACACAACGTTCAAAAAAGGACCTACAGCCGTCTTGTGAAAAAGACGATTGCAGTATACAGTGATACTGTAGGGTACGTGTGATCAATCGCACAGTATCAAGTGGTGTTTCGTGAAGACTTTGCGTTAAAGTGCTAAAGCGAAATGGTTTGACAAAGACTTGAACGATTCAGTACAATGAACTGGGATTCCGAGGGTGGAGTGTGTTATGACAGAACAACAACAGCGCAAACCGGACGGTTCGTCACCTTGGAAGGCGGTTGGACTGGTGAGTGCGATCGGTATCGATCTGACTGTGTGCACACTCGCCGGATTCTGGTTTGGCTCCTGGCTGGACCGAATGTGGAATGGTTCAGGAATCGGTATTGCCATCGGCGTGCTTGCAGGTCTGTTTGCAGGCATTGTAGGTATCATTGTCATCATTAAGAAAATAGTGGGGGAACCGAATGAATGAAATACCAGCGTACATTTATTGGCTGACCCGGACCACCTTTGCTTTTCTCGCGCTTTGTTTTCTTGCTGTCGCATTGCTTCCGGAATACCGTCCCATTGCCTTCGGGCTGATTGTGGGCTCGGCGGTCAGCTTCGTGAATACGAAGTATTTGGCTCGTAAGGTGCAAAAAATGACCGATGAGGCAGCTAGCGGCACAGGAAAGAGATTCAAAGGATTGGGATTTGCACAGCGGGCGGCTTTTTCGATTGGTGCCGTTATTCTTGCAGTCGAGTTTCCGAAGGTGTTTGAGATTCACGCCCTTGCTGGAAGTCTTGTATTTGCACCGTTTGCACTTGTCATTATAGGCTTTATCCTTTCTCGTCGCGAAAGTAAGTCAGAGTCCGACAACGAAAGGGGTGAGAAAAATGCATGAAGCACCGATAGTTCAGATTGGAAATTTAAAGTTTGACCTTGCCCTGATCTTAACCGTAATTGTAAGTGGTATCATTGTATTCGCACTGGCGAAACTGGCCACCCGCAATCTGTCTGTAGAGAATCCAGGCAAACTGCAAAACTTTATGGAATGGGTAGTCGAATTCGTACAGGGTTTGATTTCGAGTACAATGGACTACAAAAAGGGAGCACCGTTCTTGTCGCTTGGTCTGACACTGATTATGTTCATCTTTGTCAGTAATCTGCTCGGTCTACCGCTTGTTATTCCGTTCAAGTATACAGACCCTGCAGCAGCTAATTTCTTCGGTTTGCCGCTCACAACGGTTCTCGATGGTCTGAATTCAGGCAAAGAGTATGTTGAGGTAGGCTGGTGGAAATCACCAACTGCTGATGCTGCATCCGCAATGGGATTGGCACTGATCGTATTCGTTCTGGTTCACTTCCTAGGTATTGTGAAGAATCCGAAGCACTATTTCGGCCATTATTTCAAACCGTTCTTCTTCTTCTTCCCAATTAACCTGATTGAGCAGTTCTCCAAATTATTGACACACGGTATGCGTCTATTCGGTAATATTTTTGCCGGCGAAGTACTGATTTCCGTGTTGCTTAAAATGTCCACACTGTGGTTTGGAGCAGGGGCGATTGCCTCCGTGCTCGGATTGATTGTCTGGCAGGGATTCAGTCTCTTTGTCGGCACCATCCAGGCTTTTGTCTTCACCATTCTGGCTATGGTATACATATCACAGTCGCTGGAGACGGACGAAGATCATTAACTCATTATCGACGCACAGTTGCCGATTTTGAAGAGCGTGATCTGATAGTTTTTTGTAACTGGTTTTACAGTTCGGAAGTTGGATATCCCTTCGTACCGGGCTCAACATAAATAATAATTTACACACTCTAAGGAGGATTTTTTCAATGGGAGCATTAGCATTTCTGGCGGCAGCTATCGCCGTAGGTTTGGGCGCACTGGGCGCAGGTATTGGTAACGGTCTGATCGTAAGTAAAACGGTAGAAGGTATCGCTCGTCAACCGGAAGCGAAATCCACACTGCAAACAGTAATGTTTATCGGTGTAGGTCTGGTAGAGGCACTGCCAATCATCGGTGTCGTACTGGCATTCATTTTCTACGCTGCTGCATAAACAAAGAACAAATCAACTGGCGGGGAAGGCCACAGCCATCCGCGCCTTCTTTTTAGCGTAAGTGTACGTGAAGTCATAGGATTCGGATGATATTTTCATTTCTCTTCATTAAATGAATGTATTTCGATTTGGAAGTTTCGGGGAAGGAGTGAACTGATTTGCATTTTGAATGGACTAACCTTGTGATTGTAATCGTTGCGTTTCTGATCCTGTACTGGCTTTTGAACCGTTATGCCTTTGGTCCGCTGTTTTCGGTGATGGAAAAACGCCGCGAACTGATCAAGCAGCAAATGGACGAAGCAGCTCAGACGCGCAATCAGGCAACTCAATATGTAGAAGAACAAAAAGTGGCTTTGCAGCAGGCACGTAAAGATGCTCAGGATATTCTTGAGCAAGCTCGTCAAACGAGCAACAGCCAAGCTGAACAGCTGATCAATCAAGCAAAAGAAGAATCGGTGCGTCTCAAAAACGAGGCTGCTCGCGATATCGAGAACGAGAAAAACAAAGCCGTGGCTGCACTGCGCAGCGAAATCGGTGCTGTATCCGTACAAATCGCTTCCAAAGTGCTGCAAAAAGAAGTTGATCCAAAAGCGCAGGAACAACTGGTGGATGATTACCTGAAAGACGTAGGGATCAGACAATGAGCCGCGATACTGTAGTATCGTCCCGTTACGCCAAAGCCCTTTTTGAAGCGGCGTCCGATAGTGGACGTGTGGAAGAAACCGGTCAGGAACTGAAAGCCGTTGTCGACGCGCTGGCAGCGGATCATGAATTCCGCAATTTTATCGCTACGCCGAATATATCGCTGGCTGATAAGGAAAAGGTGCTGGATAACGTATTTTCGGGCAAAGTTTCCGATGCCCTGCTGCGTACGATGGTGCTTTTGATTGAGCGCGGCAGATATGAGGTATTTCCCGAACTGCTGAGCAGCTACAACAATATTGTCAGCGATACGCTGAATGTTGCAGATGCGACTGTGTACACACCGTTTCCATTAACCGAGCAAGAGCAGGCGGAAGTGTCCGCTACGTTCGGTCAATTATCAGGCAAGCGTCTTCGTATACAAAATGTAATTGATGAGTCGCTCATTGGCGGACTCAAAGTAGTCATCGGCGACAAGCTGTATGACGGCAGCGTTTCAGGTAAACTGGAACGTTTGGAAAAGTCTTTTCGGAAACAAGCATAAGAGACAGGAGGGACTGACTTGAGTATCAGACCTGAAGAAATCAGTACATTGATTAAAAGTCAAATAGAGCAGTACAAAAGCGATATTGAAGTCGTTGAAGTCGGCACCGTTATCCAAGTAAGCGATGGTATCGCTCGTGTATACGGCTTGCAAAACGCAATGTCCGGCGAACTGCTTGAGTTTTCCAATGGCGTTATGGGTATGGCACTGAACCTGGAAGCTAATAATGTCGGTGTCGTTATCCTTGGTGAATATACAGATATCCGCGAAGGCGATCAGGTAAAACGTACTGGCCGCATCATGGAAGTTCCTGTTGGCGAAGCTTTGCTGGGCCGTGTTGTCGATCCACTGGGTCAACCTGTAGATGGCAAAGGACCGATTGCAGCAACAGAATTCCGTCCGGTTGAAGGTTCTGCACCAGGCGTTATCGACCGCAAATCGGTTCATGAGCCTATGCAAACTGGTATCAAAGCGATTGACGCGATGGTGCCAATCGGTCGTGGTCAGCGTGAGTTGATCATCGGTGACCGTCAAACGGGTAAAACGGCGATTGCGATCGACGCGATCATCAACCAAAAAGGCCAAGGCGTAAAATGTATTTATGTCGCTATCGGTCAAAAGCAATCCACAGTAGCACAAGTAGTGGAAACGCTGCGTCGTCATGGCGCATTGGATTACACTATTATCGTAACTGCATCCGCATCTGATCCATCCCCACTGTTGTACATAGCTCCTTACGCGGGCTGCGCAATGGGCGAGTACTTTATGTACAAAGGCGAACATGCGCTGATCATCTATGATGACCTGTCCAAACAGGCAGCTGCTTATCGCGAACTGTCCTTGCTGCTCCGTCGTCCACCGGGTCGCGAAGCCTTCCCTGGTGATGTATTCTATCTGCATTCCCGTTTGCTGGAACGTGCAGCGAAACTGAGTGACGCACGAGGCGGCGGTTCCCTGACGGCACTGCCATTTATCGAGACACAAGCGTCCGACGTATCGGCGTACATTCCGACGAACGTAATCTCCATTACCGACGGTCAGATCTTCCTGGAGTCCGAGCTGTTCTATGCAGGTCAACGCCCAGCGATCAACGTAGGTATCTCCGTATCTCGTGTCGGTGGTTCCGCACAGATCAAAGCGATGAAAAAGGTTGCTGGTACACTGCGTCTGGATCTGGCGCAATACCGCGAGCTGCAAGCATTTGCTCAGTTCGGTTCCGACCTTGATAAATCGACATTGTCCCGTCTGAACCGTGGTGCACGTATGATGGAAATTCTGAAACAAGGCATCAACCAACCGCTGCTCGTTGAACAGCAGGTTGTCAGCTTGTATACGGCAGTCAAAGGTCATCTGGATGATATTCCAGTAGCTGATGTACGTCGTTTTGAATCGGAATTCCTGTCGTTCATGACAACGAGTCATGATGCTGTTCTGCAATCGATCCGCGATACCAAAGATCTGACTTCCGATAACGAAGCCGCTCTGGTAGAAGCAATCCAATCTTTCAAAAAAGGTTTTGCAACTAGCTAAAACCGGCTCTGAACGAACCGCTACCCGTACATAGCGGGTAGTATCCTATAAATGATGCGCGAAAAGGACACTTCCGGCTTCGTCTGGTAACTTTTCCGCAATAGCACATCTTCAGGTCAGATGGTTATATTCCATATACAGGTGTATAGACCGACTGACCTGCGGCATGTTTGCAGCAGTCGATGTCTCTAGGAAGAGCACGATTGTGCTGTCAGCCAACGTCTGGATATGACAGTGATCGTATGACTTTGAACGCGATTCAAAGGTTAAGGTGGTGAAACCATATGGCTAAAGGTATGCGCGAAGTAAAAAGGCAGATCAAAAGTGTTCAAAACACGAGACAGATTACCAAAGCGATGGAGATGGTCGCAGCATCTAAGCTTCGTAAAGCGCAGGAGAAGGCTCAAGCTGCACGTCCTTACTCCGATAAGCTACGCGAAGTCGTTGCGAGTATCGCTTCTGGTACGAAAGGCGTTAAGCACCCGATGCTGGACAAACGTCCGGTTAAACGTGTTGCCTACTTAATCGTTACTTCCGACCGTGGTCTGGCTGGCGGTTACAATGCCAACATTCTGCGTCAGGTTAGCGCAGATATTAAGAAGCGTCACTCTTCTACAGATGAGTACGAACTGTTTGTTATCGGACGTAAAGGGCGCGATTATTTCCGTCGTCGTAGTATGCCGATCACCGATTCGGTAGCCGAATTGACGGACTTCCCGTCTTATGCGGATATCAAATCGCTTGCTCAGGCAGCGATTCAAGGGTACGAAGAAGGTCGTTACGACGAACTGTACTTATGTTATAACCAGTTTATTAACGCGTTAACACAAACACCGACGTCTGTACGTCTGCTTCCAATGGATGCTCTGGAAGTGGAATCTAGTGCAGTAACGGCTAGCTACGAATACGAACCTTCAGCCGAGGAAGTACTGGCTGTCCTGCTACCCAAATATGCGCAGACTCTGATCTTCAATGCATTGCTGGAAGGTAAAGCAAGTGAGCAGGGTGCACGTATGACAGCAATGGGCAGTGCAACCAAAAATGCTTCCCAGCTGATTGGCGATCTCAAACTGGTATATAACCGTGCACGTCAAGCGGCTATTACCCAGGAAATTACTGAGATTGTAGCTGGCGCAAACGCACAAAACTAAGAAGCGCAGACCACAATTGCGGTTATGCCGTAAATAGGGTTCGCTTTTCAGTCTATTTTCGAATTCGTAATTTATCTTCAAAGCGGATGCTGGTGGATTCATTTCCATTCAGCACCGCTTCCAATATGGTTTGATACAGCAAGTCAGTAGGAGGGAAAAGGATAATGAATACAGGACGCGTTGTAAGTATTCAGGGTCCGGTTGTCGACGTTGAGTTTGGACGCGGTCAACTGCCGGAAATCCTGAACGCACTTAAGGTCGATACGACACTGGAAAACGGTAGAAAGATCGACCTGACGCTTGAAGTATCCAACCACCAAGGTGATAACCTGGTGCGTTGTATTGCAATGTCTTCCACAGATGGCCTTGTGCGCGGTTTGGAAGTACAGGATCTGGGTGCACCGATCTCTGTTCCAGTTGGTGAAGTAACACTGGGTCGCGTATTTAACGTACTCGGTCAGCCTATCGACGAAGCGGGTGATGTTGTTTCCGAGATCAATAACCCGATTCACCGTGAAGCACCGAAATTTGATGAACTGTCGACACAAGCAGAAATGCTGGAAACAGGGATCAAAGTTATCGACTTGCTCGCACCTTATGCCAAAGGCGGTAAAATCGGTCTGTTTGGCGGTGCCGGCGTAGGTAAAACGGTAACCATTCAAGAACTAATCAACAACATCGCACAAGAGCACGGCGGTATCTCCGTATTCTCCGGTGTTGGTGAGCGTACTCGTGAAGGTAATGACCTGTACCACGAGATGAGAGAGTCTGGTGTTATCAACAAAACAGCGATGGTATTCGGACAGATGAACGAGCCTCCGGGCGCACGTCTGCGCGTTGCTTTGACCGGTTTGACCATGGCGGAATATTTCCGCGATCAAGAAGGCAAAGACGTACTGCTGTTTATCGATAATATCTTCCGCTTTACTCAAGCGGGTTCTGAAGTATCCGCCTTGCTCGGTCGTATGCCGTCTGCGGTAGGTTACCAGCCAACCCTCGCTACAGAGATGGGTCAGCTGCAAGAGCGTATCACTTCTACTAAAAAAGGTTCGGTTACGTCCATTCAGGCGATCTACGTGCCTGCGGATGACTATACGGATCCAGCTCCGGCAACAACGTTTGCCCACTTGGATGCAACAACCAACTTGGAGCGTAAAATCTCCGAGATGGGTATTTTCCCGGCGGTTGATCCGCTGGCTTCCAGCTCTCGTATCCTGACTCCAGAAGTTGTTGGCGAAGAGCACTATAATGTGGCTCAAGGCGTACAACGCATTCTGGCTCGTTATCAGGAGCTACAGGATATTATCGCAATCCTCGGTATGGACGAGCTGAGCGAGGAAGATAAGCTGACTGTTTCGCGTGCGCGTAAAATTCAGCGTTTCCTGTCCCAGCCTTTCCACGTAGCCGAGCAGTTTACCGGTATCAAAGGTCGTTATGTACAGGTTAAAGAAACTGTACGTAGCTTCAAAGAGATTCTGGACGGTAAACACGATGAGCTTCCGGAAGCGGCATTCCTCTTTGTAGGCACAATCGAGGAAGCAGTGGAGAAAGCGAAAACACTGTAAGAGCATGCCTACAAAACGTGAGGAGGGATGAAAGTGAGCACGTTTTTATTGGAAATCGTCACACCTGAGCGCCTGGTCTTTTCCGAACAGGTGGATCGTTTGATCGCCACAGGTGTCGAAGGCGAATTGGGCATTCTCGCCGGCCATATTCCAACGGTAACTCCACTCAAAGTGGCGCCGTTGACATTCCAGGCTGGCGGCAAAAGAAGTACCTTTGCGATTCAGGGCGGCTTTCTGGAAGTGCGTCCCGACAAAGTGGTCGTACTCGCAGAAAGTGCGGAACGAGCAAACGATATCGACGTAGAACGCGCACGCGCTGCCAAAGAGCGTGCCGAACGCCGACTGGGCAACCGCTCTAGTCAGGATCATGTTGATTTCCGTCGCGCCGAGCTTGCATTGCAACGCGCCATGAACCGTATCAAAGTATCTTCTTCAGGTGAAAACCGATAATAGAAACAAGCCGGCCCGTCATCATAACGGTCCGGCTGTTTTTGTGTGGTTGGGTGTTTAGACCCATCTGTATTTCCGAGATATTCGCTGAAAAAAGCTGATTTGAATGCATGAAACACGCGAAAACCTTGTTTTTTTTTCAGGAAATGCACGAATATGCCATGTATACGGTGAAATTTGTAAATTTGGGACTAGATTCTTTGCTAAAGGGCAAGTATTATAGAATAGTCCGTATAAAAGACTGATTGCCAAGTAATTTAAGTAAGGAGGCTGTGAGCTGGAATGAGCACAGTAGATGCGGGAGCCGCTGTCGGCACAAACGGTTTGCTATCCATTATCATCTCGCTGCTTTGCATTGGTCTTTCATGGTGGGCGTTGCAAAATTTTAAGTTTGATCTGCTGGTTCGTCATCCCAAGAATGCTGCTGGTAAAATGCTTCATTTATTACTAGCGATTGTGCTTGGGCATTTCGTATCCGCGTTTTTGCTCGACTATCTCCAGTGGACACAGGCACTGCGATTTATGTTTTGAATGTGGGGATTACGGTTATAAGTGTGTTAGGCTTATTTCAATTGTTAAGCCGCCGTACTATTTCTATTCACGTAACCGCACATTTGACTTCATGTTTGAAACTGGACAACCGCTGGAACATCAACCATTACATTCAATTTTAAATCCAAATTACATGCAATAGGCATCGTAAACCGAAAGCGAATAACGTAGTATACAGGCTGGCATCTTCATTGATCAGACAGCATGACCTCCAGGGCCATCGCCATGTTCATCCTACTATTCACATTCACTTTATAATGCCGGACAAGCAAAATGACGCGCGGAGGGAATCCTAATGAGCAAATTTATCGTCCGCGGTGGCAAGCGATTGACAGGGAATGTCAAAGTTAGCGGGGCAAAGAATTCAGTTCTCCCGATTATTGCTGCCTCTTTACTGGGAGAAAAAGGTGTAAGCATCATTCACGAAGCACCTTCCCTTGACGATGTAATGACTATCAACAAAGTATTGGAATCGCTTGGAGCTGTGGTTACATACCAGAATGAGACAATCCATGTCGATGCACAGGAATTGTCTTCTTGCGAAGCCCCGTATGAGTGGGTTAGCAAAATGCGTGCTTCTTTTCTGGTAATGGGTCCGTTGTTGACCCGTCTGGGCAAAACCCGTATCTCGTTGCCGGGCGGCTGTGCGATTGGCACACGTCCGATTGACCAGCATTTGAAAGGCTTTGAAGCGATGGGCGCAGAGATCAATCTCGGCCACGGTTATATCGAAGCCAAATGCGATGGCAGACTGCGCGGCACCAAGATTTATCTGGATGTTGCAAGTGTGGGTGCTACCGAGAACATCATGATGGCGGCGACTCTGGCAGAAGGCATTACAACGATTGAGAATGCTGCCAAAGAACCGGAAATCGTGGATCTGGCTAATTTCCTGAATGGAATGGGTGCCAAAGTTCGTGGTGCAGGTACAGGCGTGATTCGCATTGAAGGCGTGGAAAAACTGCATGGAACTGAACATACCGTGATTCCTGACCGTGTTGAAGCGGGAACGTATATGGTAGCAGCTGCCATCACTGGCGGCGATGTATATGTAGAAGGCGCGATTGCAGACCATCTCGGTCCAGTCATCGCCAAAATGGAAGAAATGGGTGTAGAGATTACACCGGATGAAAATGGTGTACGTGTTGTTGCCAATCATCCGCTCCGTGCTGTAGATGTCAAAACGTTGCCTTATCCTGGATTCCCAACGGATATGCAGGCACAAATGATGGCGCTGATGCTTGGCTCTCAAGGAACTAGCATCATTACCGAAACCGTGTTTGAAAATCGCTTTATGCACGTGGACGAGTTCAACCTGATGAATGCGGGTATCCGTATCGAAGGCAGAACATCCATCGTCACAGGCGGTCCACAACTGGTTGGCGCCAAAGTATGCGCAACCGACCTTCGTGCTGGTGCTGCATTGATCTGTGCTGGTCTGATTGCCGATGGTACAACCGAAGTGGGCGGTACTCATCATATCGACCGCGGTTATGTACATCTGGCTGAGAAGCTGTCCGGTCTGGGTGCTGATATCTGGCGTCTGGAAGATGCCGAAGTCAAAGCTGTACCATCAGCAAATGAAGCAGCTGCTGTACTGGCTGAAAAAGCCAAGTCGGCAAATGTATCTATGCTGAATGTACAACCAACTGGTGTGTAATGTTAAATCATTGGCTTGACACGCGGAATACCGGTTACTTTATATACGCTATGAGCGTGTAAATGGATGACCGTCATGTTCGCGAATATAGCCTTGCATAGTACCATTAGCTGAAGCCGGACCTCGTGTCCGGCTTTTTGCGTGGTTACATTACTGTTACTTCCGCCAAATCCCGAACATTATCGTTGAATCCACTATGCAATTATGCTAATTTTAATAAAGATTGACCGTGATTAGAGTTTGACGATCTGAGCATTTGGACGAAATGCGAATTCTGTGATCCATGGCAGCAACCAAACTTACAGACAGCTTTGTTGGTGAATTCGCCCAGACGGTGTGGTGATAAGAGACTCTTTTACCGGAAATACGACTTTTGGAGGCTCTTGACATGTTTAGCAAGGATATCGGAATTGACCTGGGTACGGCAAACGTACTCATTCACGTAAAAGGTAAAGGTGTAGTACTGGACGAACCATCTGTCGTAACACTGGAAACAGACACCAAACGCGTACTAGCTGTCGGTGAAGAAGCACGCCGGATGATCGGCAGAACACCAGGGAATATTGTGGCTATTCGTCCATTGCGTGATGGCGTGATCGCCGATTTTGAAGTGACAGAATCGATGCTCAAACATTTTATTAATAAAGTAGGCGCGCGTAACTGGTACAGTCATCCGCGCATTTTGATTTGTGCGCCGACGAACATTACGTCTGTGGAGCAAAAGTCGATCCGTGAAGCCGCAGAGCGTACTGGTGCGAAGGACGTATTTTTGGAAGCTGAACCGAAAGCGGCTGCGATTGGCGCGGGCATGAATATTTTTGAGCCAAGTGGTAATATGGTTATCGATATCGGCGGCGGCACAACCGATATTGCCGTTTTGTCGATGGGGGACATCGTTACTTCGTCATCGCTCAAAGTAGCAGGCGACAAATTCGACGAATCCATTATGCGTTATATCAAAAATGAATATAAACTGCTGATCGGTGAACGCACATCTGAAGATATCAAAGTGAATATCGCTACTGTACGTCCAAGCGGGATTCAGCGTGAGATGGATATTCGTGGTCGCGATATGGTAACTGGTCTGCCGAAGACAATAACGATTACAGCAAGCGAAGTGCAAGCGGCATTGTCCGATACCATTTTGTCCATCGTGAGTTCCGCCAAAATGGTGCTGGAACAGACTCCACCAGAATTGTCGGCAGATATTATCGACCGCGGTGTTATTTTGACAGGTGGTGGTGCATTGCTGGACGGTCTGGAAGAATTGTTGTCTCAGGAACTGCATGTTCCCGTGCTAGTTGCTGAAGACCCGATGCACTGTGTCGTTAAAGGAACTGGAATTATGTTAAATAATTTGGATAAAGTATCTAAAAAAAAGTTCTAGGCATGCCGATATAAATAATAACGAATCACAGTATAGTTATGCCTTTTCGCATTTAATATAGCAATAATACATGAACATCCTGTTAATTTGCGGTAAAATAAAGAAGTAACCCGACAGAATCCCTGCTGACTGATACGGAACAGAGACGGAATTTTGAGAAGTGAGAGGAGTATCCGGTAATGTTAAGAGGTCTTTATACTGCCGCTTCTGGCATGATTACACAACAGCGCCGTCATGATACCATTACGCAGAACATTGCAAACATCAATACGCCCGGTTATAAGGAAGTTGAGAGCATTGAACGTTCGTTCCCGGAGATGCTCATTTCCCTGAGTGGTGGTGACCAAGGACAAACAAGCCGTCAAATCGGTCGCATTAATACTGGCGTCCTGGCTGAGGAAAGTGTGTCTGTCAATGTACAAGGTGATGTTCGTCAGACAAACTCCTTGGATGATTTTGCAATTGTATCGGAAATGAATCTGCCTGATCCGGCTACCGGACAAAATATTCCTTTCGATGCTTCCGGCAAATACGTAGCAGATAATGGAACGATCACTTATCGTCCACAGGCATTCTTCGCCGTGACCGGAAAAGATGGCGAAACCGGGTATACTCGGGATGGTAATTTTCAATTGGATGGTGCAGGCAATCTGCGCACATCTACTGGCAACGCCGTACTGGGCAGCAATGGAAACCCAGTTACGCTGCAAGGCTCAATGAGTGATTATAACGTGGATTCTCGCGGTGTGATCTCTTCCAAGCAAACGGGGCAGCAGGTCGGTCAGATTGGTATTACTGTCGTCAACCAGCCTGGTTTGATGACACGTACTGGTGATGGACTCTTTCAAATCAGTGCTGCCAATACCGCAGAAGCTGGTGTAAGACAGCTGCAAGCGGCAGATAACGTGGAAGTGCGCCAAGGGTATCTGGAAGGCTCCACAGTCGATGCTGCTGCATCGATGGTTGAACTGAGTGCCGCCTTACGCGCCTATGAAGCAAACCAAAAAATTGTCCAATTTTATGATAAAAGCCTCGATAAAACTGTTAACGATGTCGGCCGCGTATAATAAAAGCAAGATACTTGCTGTGTAATAACTGGCAAACAAAGGAGGCCAATAATGAACAATTCCATGATCAGCGCCATGGTGGCGATGAGCGGTATTCAACAAAAGCTGGGCGTTGTATCGGATAATATCGCGAATGCAGATACAGTAGGCTACAAAAGCAAGGAAGCGACGTTTGAGGATGTGTTTGCAATTGTCAAACAACAACCGGGTGCAGCTTCTTCGCTGGCTGGTCGTTCGACCGCTAGTGGCTACAATATCGGCTTTGGCGCACGCATGGGCGATGTAACGATGAACATGACTCAGGGTGCGATGCAAACGACAGGCAACCCGACCGACCTGGCGATCCAGGGCGATGCCATGTTCCGTGTAAGTGTAGATGGCAAGGAAGGCTGGACACGTGAAGGTTCGTTCCATTTTGTCCCGGTCGCGAATGATCCGAAGAGTGCTTATATGGCAACAGCTCAAGGGTATCTGCTGCTGGATAATCAAGGCGATCCGATCAAAGTTCCTGCCAAAACCGATATCGGTATTGATGATAAAGGCGTTATTCGTTCTACAGATGGACAAGGACGAGTAACCATTGTGAACAAAACGGTAGTGGAGAACGGACGGGAGCGCCAGATTCCACAAAGTATCGGCGTAGATCGTGTGATTCATCCAGAAGGCTTGCAGCAAATGGATGGCAATCTGTTCGTACTTCCTGCTAATGCACAGCGTGCTCAAGTCGTAGGCACGATGTCGGCAGATACCGAAATTCGTCAGGGATTTCTGGAATCTTCCAACGTAGATCTGAGCAGTGAAATGACAGATATGATGAATGTACAGCGCGCATATCAGCTGGCAGCGCGTGCATTGTCGTCCAGTGATCAAATGATGAACCTGACCAATACGATTCGTGGCTAATCGCCGTTCCGCCATTCAGGAAGCAGCACGGACTCAGAAGGCAAGCCCTAACAAGCGGCTAACCCGAAGACCGACAACTTCCGAAACGCAAAAACCGGAGAAACCCAAAGACAAGCCAGCTGCATCTCCGCGTTCCGCAGGTATGAGAACACTTCAGTTCGTGCTGGTGCTGGTCGGCTTTGCTGCCGCTGCACTGATCGGCATGACTGTAGGCTACGCTATGATTGGACATCAGAGCTTTGCTGATGTCTTTTATCCCGAAACATGGGCTCATATTTTTGAGCTTGTATATGCACCATAACGACAAGAGACTCCTGCATTTGCAGGAGTTTTATTTTTTATGCCGAAACCGTTATAATGATGGGGAATGCCCGGATGAGCAAGACCGGAAGCGGCGCAACATTTGCCCGAAAGTTATATTCCATTATAAGGATCAAGCCCCTATAATGATGAGGAATGAGAGGAGTTTTATCAGCATGTACGATATACAACAAATTCAAGAGATTATTCCGCATCGCCCGCCCTTTTTGCTAGTTGACCGGCTGCTGGAGCTGGAAGAAGGCAAACGTGCGGTAGGCATCAAAAATGTAACGATCAACGAACCATTTTTCACTGGTCATTTCCCGGGCTATCCGGTAATGCCAGGTGTACTGATCGTGGAAGCACTCGCTCAGGTAGGTGCAGCAGCAATCTTGAAAGTAGAAGCCAACCGCAGCAAGCTGGCGATGTTTGCCGGAATCGACGGTGTTCGTTTCCGTGGACAGGTCGTACCAGGCGATACACTGCGCCTTGAAGTGGAGATCACTCGTATGAAAGCTTCCATCGGCAAAGGTCGCGCGGTAGCAACCGTAGACGGTAAAGTCGTTGCCGAAGGCGAGATCATGTTTGCCCTTACCGATCCAGACAAAGCCTGAGCGGTAAGATAAAAATTATATTGGATCAGGATATACCTATATCGAGCAGTGGAGAAGGGATGGATATAATGACAACACTTAGCGAGCAAGCACAGCGCAATCTGCAACAATGGCTTAACGATACAACAATTGATGAACAGACCAAGCAGGAACTGCAAAGCCTGGACGGTCAAGTATCCGAACTGGAAGACCGTTTCTACCGAGATCTTGAGTTTGGTACAGGCGGACTGCGCGGCGTCATCGGCGCGGGTAGCAACCGTATGAATTCTTACACTGTAGGACGTGCCACGCAAGGGCTGGCTGAATATATTTTGTCTGTACATAACGGAGAGGGCAAGCCGTCCGTCGTTATCGCACATGACTCCCGTCATTTTTCCCCCGAATTTTCACTGGAAGCAGCACTGGTATTAGCGGGTAACGGAATCGTTGCCAAGCTGTTCCCTTCGCTGCGTTCTACACCAGAGCTGTCATTTGCCGTACGCAATCTGAAGGCAACTGGCGGTATCGTTATTACAGCGAGTCACAATCCACCGGAATACAACGGTTATAAAGTATATAACAATAATGGTGGTCAGCTCGTTCCAGACGAAGCGGAACAAGTTATTGCCAAAATCCGTGATATTGATTCGTTCGCCAGCATCAAACGCATTAGCCGTGAAGAAGCGGAGCAACAAGGATTGCTCGTATGGCTCGGTAACGATGAAGATGAAGCATTCCTGGATGCTGTGACATCGATCAGTGTGAATCGTGAACTGCTAGCAGGCGATGCCGGTAAAAACCTGAACATTATCTACACACCGCTGCATGGTACGGGGAATCGTCCGGTAAAAGAAGGTCTGAAACGCCTTGGATTTACGAACGTGACGATTGTAGAACAACAACAGGAGCCAGATGGTAACTTCAGTACTGTCAAATCTCCAAACCCGGAAGAACGCGAAGCGTTCACGCTGGCAATTGAGCTGGGCGAGAAGATTGGTGCTGACATCCTGATCGGAACCGATCCAGACAGCGACCGTATGGGTGCAGTAGTTAAAGACCCATCCGGCAAATATTTCGTTCTAACTGGTAACCAGTCTGGCGCAATTATGATTCACTACTATCTGAGCCAACTGCAAGAGCAAGGCAAATTGCCTTCTAACGGCGCAGTTGTCAAAACAATCGTAACGAGTGAAATGGGTGCAGCGATCGCCGAGCACTACCATGCGACAGTATACAACACTCTGACTGGCTTCAAATACATCGGTGAGAAAATGGATCAATTTGAAGCATCCGGTGAGCACACATTCCTGTTTGGCTATGAAGAGAGCTATGGCTACTTGGCAGGCAATTACGCTCGTGACAAAGATGCCGTTGTTGCTGCACTGCTGATCAGCGAAGCTGCTGCGTATTACAAACAGCAAGGCAAAACGCTGTACGATGTGCTACAAGAGCTGTACGATCAATTCGGTTTCTTCCTTGAAGGTCTGGAATCCCGTACACTGAAAGGCAAAGACGGCGTTGCTCAAATTCAGGGCATTATGGAAAACTGGCGCACCAATAGCCCATCCGAGATCGGTGGCGTACAAGTGAGTGAAGCGTTGGATTATTCCAAAGGTCTGAATGGACTGCCAAAAGAAAACGTGCTGAAATTCATGCTGGCAGACGGTTCTTGGTTCTGCCTGCGTCCATCCGGTACTGAGCCGAAGATCAAAGTGTACTTTGCCGTACGCGGTGATTCGGCGAGCGATTCCGAAGCACGCCTGAACAACTTGAAGCAAGCAGTGATGAGCCGCGTTGACGGATAATACGTAAGCACAATTGCAATTCACCCAGCTGGATATCTTGCTTTTTATGAAAAAGGAATACTTTATAGCGGCTGTTGTACAGTATATAATAGAGCAGATGAATGAAGCGGTTCCGTTGCATGGCAGTTTGCGGACGACGGAACCATTCGTTATGCGCGCAATTAGGACATTGTCCGGTAGGCGTATAACGAACTTATTAAGGAGGTACTTGAGTGGTTCAGAAATGGCAACATTGGAATAATGCTTCTGCGAAATGGTTATGGATTCTCGTCATTATCGGTATGCTGGCTTCGCTGCCGATTGCCTATAACCGGATCGAAACCGAGAGCACGTCCAAACATGTGGAGTTTGTATTAAATTATCGTGATCTGATTACTGTTGCGTCGTATCAGCCTCATCCCCAGGATTATATCCGGGAACAGCTGCAATTAATGAAAAATGCCGGGATTGGCTCCGTTGCTCTGTACCAGAGTAATCTGAGCGAATTGCAATCGTCCGGTCGTCTGCATGTGTATAGTTCTGCGGATGTGGCTAATTTCCAAAATCAGGTGATTCCACTCAACGACAATTTTACATATGTCCAGTTCACCAGCAAAGAGAACGAGCAGACGTTGCGTCCTGTTCTTGAGCGGGTATTCAGTTCATTGTCTATTCCAGTATCGTCCTGGTCGTATCAGGGACTGCCGGGTGTCGTCATTCAAACGTCTACGGATGATGCTGGCTTGAAGCCACTTGATCCTGACCCAGTTGCTATGAAAATGATGTATGATATGGGCTTCCAGATCGTACCGCGTCTCAACGATGCACTGCCGTACAATCAACAAATGATGAGTGCGCTGATGGATCAATTTTCCGCGTACGGCGTTAAAACGATTCTGTTTGATGGCGCTACAGTAACGGGCTTTAATGATGATATTGAGAAGAAAAGTATTACGGCATTCGCTGAGCTGCTCAAAAAGCATCATATTGCGATCGCTGCTATTGAGAATCTGAAAAAGCCACAAGATGGCTTTAGCAAACTGGCGTATTTGAACGATTACAATGTCGTTCGTCTGTATTCGCTCAGTCAAGGGGATTCTCAGCTTGATCCGATTACGGTTGCTGACCGTTTTGTACTGGCAAGCAAAGACCGTAATATTCGTATGATGTATTTGAACTTGGCGGTATCGCGTGATACAACCAAAGCCGCTATGACAAATTCGATTGATAACATTATCCAGAGCTTGCAGGCGAAAGGTCATGCGATGCAGGATATTCAGAAAAATGGCTTTACAATCGCCCCAGCTGAAGCGCGTGATGTGAGTACATTCCCAATGGAGCGCGTCGTTAAGCTAATTGTGCTGATTGGTGCAGTTGCTGCGATTTCACTGCTGGTACACTACTTTGCACGTAAATGGGCATTGACCGTATTTGCACTTGGTTTGATTGGCAGTGCAGGCTTGATCGTGATTCACAAGTCATTGTTGCTAGAGCAGGGCGTTGCGCTACTCGCAGCAATCAGTATCCCGACGATTGCGATGATTTATGCCGTTCGCAAAGTCGATCAGCTATACGATGCACGCCATACACTTACAGTTGGCAACCGTGTCGTTCAATCTGTTCTATTGTTCTTGCGCACATCGCTGTGGTCACTGACTGGCGCGCTGTTCATTATCGGTCTGCTGGATGATATTACGTATCAACTCGTGATCAACCAGTTCCGTGGTGTCAGCCTGCTGCATTTTGCACCGATTGCGCTGACTGCGCTGTATATTGCTTTTTATCGTGGCAATCAAGGATTTGGATTCTCTGGTATCCGCAAGCTGCTGACTCGTCCAATTACACTGACATGGGTGATTGTGCTCGGGATCGTTGGTATTGTTGGTATGTATTATCTGTCTCGTACAGGTAATGCGGGAACGGTATCGCCGCTTGAACTGCAATTCCGTAATTCATTAGAAGGACTATTCAATGTCCGTCCGCGTAACAAAGAATTTTTGATGGCGCATCCGCTGTTTATCGTTGGCGTCTTTATCGCTGCGAAATATCGCCAAGCAATTTATATTCTAATTATCGCTTCAATTGGTCAGTTGTCGATGGTCGACACATTTGCCCATATTCACTCACCAGTTCTGATTTCCCTGTCTCGTGGCCTGCTCGGTATGGGACTTGGTTTGGTTCTTGGTCTGGTAGCGATTGTGATCTGGCAATTCATCGAAAGGTGTTGGCGTAAATGGCTTCCCAATCTGTTCAAATCGTAATTTCCGGTTACTACGGTTTCCGGAATAGCGGCGACGAGGCAGTACTGAAGTCCATCCTAAATTCGTTGGCAGCACAGGAAGCAGCAGAGGGCATTCGTATTGTCCCTGTTGTCCTGTCCAATGATCCGGAATGGACTGCACGTATGTATAATGTGCGGTCTGTCCATCGGATGAAGCTTGCCGAGATTCGCCAACTTATGAAGGAAAGCGATGGTATGATCAGTGGCGGTGGCAGTCTATTGCAGGATTCCACCGGTCTGCTGACCATCCCGTACTATCTTGGTATTGTCCATATTGCGCAATGGGCACGTAAACCAGTGTTCATTTATGCGCAAGGTGTCGGTCCCGTACAGCGTCCCTTTTTCTTCAAATGGATTCGCAATGTATTTCGCAAAAGTGCTTATATTTCTGTCCGCGATCAAGAATCTGCTGCGCTACTGGGCAGAATGGGAATCGAAGCAGAACGCGTATCTGTCGTTGCCGATCCGGTCATGGGGTTGACGTTGCCAGAAACGGTCGCTACCCATGCGGACGGCAAAAGAGCAACCGCATTACACACGGCAACAACTGATCTGACAAAGAAACTGTCGATCAACAATCCATCGGATGTTATCGTACCCGCAGAGGGACCAGATCACGATCAAACGTCGGATGCGATTTCGACGATACCGTCATCGCATGGTTCCAAAGAAGATCTTGGTTTGCCGGTGATCGGTATTTCCATTCGTTTCTGGGATAAGCAACGCCGAGAACTGGATGGCATTGCTGATGGTTTAAAAAAGCTCGCTGCTGCGCGTCCGGTTCATTTACGCTTTCTGCCCTTTCATTTGCCAGAAGACGAGCAAGCTTCTGCCTATGTGATTAAGCGAATCGGTGATCTTAACGCCAATGGCAGTTTCATCAGCACCGCGCAACAAGTAACCGATCCACAGCAAATGCTGGCTGAAGTGAACAAATGCGATCTAATGCTGGGCATGAGACTGCATAGTCTGATCTACGCTGCTTCGTTGCAGGTTCCCTTACTGGGTATCTCCTACGATCCGAAGATCGACCAGTTTCTGAATCGCCTGCATATTCAGCCGACAGGCACAAGTACAGTAGTGAACAGTGATCATTTGCAAGCCGAAATGATGGCTCTGCTAGATCAATCACCACAATGGAAACATGAAAAAGCGCCATATATTGAGGCGCTCAAGCAAGATGCCGCTAGCCCGGCACAATTTATCGCTCATTATTTTTTGAAACAAAGGTGATCAAATAGATGAATGCAACCCGTACCATCCCAACCGTTCCGATCTACGGATTGAATGTATCCAAACTGAATATGGATGACACTGTGCGCTACTTGGAAGAACGAATTGCCTTACGCCAACCAAGCCAGATCATTACCGCTAATCCCATCATGATCATGACAGCGCTGGAACAGCCCAAATACATGAAAGTGATGAAGGAAGCTGAATTACTTGTTCCTGACGGAGCAGGGCTGGTATGGGCAGCATCAGCTTGTGGTCAGCCGGTTGCCGAGCGCGTAGCTGGATTTGATCTGCTGCACCGCCTGATGGACGTAGGACAGCAGCATGGCTGGAAGGTGTATCTGCTCGGTTCCACATCGGAAGTGATTCAGGCGACTGCTACCCGGTTACAAAGTTTATATCCGGGGATTATCATTGCCGGCTATCGTGATGGGTTCTTCGGATCAGATCAAGATGCCGAAGTCATTGCCACGATCCGTGCGGCAGCGCCAGATCTACTGTTTGTAGCGCGCGGTGCAGACAATCAGGAGCCATGGATCGGTGAACATAAGCAGCAGCTGAATGTGCCGGTAATGATGGGTGTGGGCGGAAGCTTTGACATTATTTCAGGCAAATCCAAACGGGCACCGGTCGCTTTTCAGAAATTACGTCTGGAATGGTTTTATCGGCTGTTGAAAGAGCCACACCGTTATAAACGGATGCTTGTGCTGCCCAAATTTGCCGTAAAAGTGCTTAAAGACAAGGAAAGTGTAACAAAAGCTCAATAAATACAGGATTATTTTGCACATTCCGCTGAAAAACCGTGAAAAAAAGCTTGGTGTTTAGATTCGAACGGGGTTATAATTGGCTCCGTGAGATAAATTGGGGGTCGAAAAGCAAAATGTTAATCGTTTGTATTCTTGGGTTTGTACTGGCGCTCGTTCTTGCGCTTGTTCTTACACCTCTCGTCAAAAAGTTTGCGGTTAAGATCGGAGCAGTGGACGTTCCCAATGCCCGCAAAGTACATACGCGCATTATGCCACGTATGGGCGGTCTGGGTATTTTTCTTGCATTTACTATTGCGTTTCTGGTCGTACTGCCGTTTTTGCCTTTTGATCTTCCGGCGCGTGATGCCAACTTCATGAAGGCATTTTTCACTGCTGGCGCCATTATCATTTTGATTGGCGTATTGGATGACCGTTTCGAGCTTTCAGCTAAAGTAAAGCTGGGCGGACAACTGGCAGCTGCATGTATCGTCGTATTTGGATATGGAATTAGAGTTGACTTTTTAGATATTCCTTTTCAGGATAATTACTTCTCACTCGAAAACTGGATTTCGATTCCGCTGACCATTTTATGGATTGTCGGAGTTACGAACGCGATCAACCTGATTGATGGGTTGGATGGATTGGCAGCTGGTGTATCCGCAATTGCTATTGGTAGCATCTTTACGATGTCACTTATTATGGGCAACTATCCGGTAGCTGTATTATGTGTACTGCTGCTTGGCGCGATTGTTGGATTCTTGTACTTTAATTTCCATCCTGCCAAAATCTTTATGGGAGATACTGGCTCACTGTTCCTCGGATTCAGCTTGGCGATGCTCTCGCTGCTTGGATTCAAACAAATTGCCGTTGTATCATTCATTACACCGCTGATCATTATCGGCGTACCTCTGTCAGACACATTCTTTGCTATTATTCGTCGCTGGGTACATAAGAAGCCGATCTTTGCACCGGATAAAGGACACCTTCACCATTGTCTGCGCGAATTGGGCTTGAGCCATCGTCAGACGGTACTGCTGATTTACGGAATTGCCGCTTTCTTCGGAGTTTTGGCTATCATTCAATCAACAGCAGCCGTAAACGATGCCAACTGGGTTACCTTTGCCGTCATTTGCGTAATGATGTTCGTCATGCAGATTGGTGCCGAACTCATCGGGCTGGTCGGTCAAACGAAGCGTCCGTTGCTTGATCTGTTTGCCCGCTTGCGTGTTAAGCCTGATCCAACACGTAGCAGTAAACCATAAGGCAACAGATCGTATTAGTTTCCAAGTGATCTTGATCCAACTATAAACGCACATGCAACATATTGAATATGAATAATCATGATATAACATGAATGATCATAGACAATATATGTGCTCTACAGCTTCATCTGAATCGAAATTAAGCAAAGCCTCTACTACCGTAACAGGTAGCTGGAGGCTTTTTTGTATACAGAATAGTAACGTTTGTTATAAATAAACTTTAATTCAGAAGCAGAAAATCGAGTTTCTTCTATTATATGTATTCCATTTTGTGCTTGAAAAAGAAGATTATTATCTATAAGAAAATCCAATCGTACTACATACATCAAGTTCAGTTATCCAGCGACCATATTCCGAAATTTGTCCATATCGCAACATGTACACTCTTGTACATGACAGGTTTTTTTTGTTAATTTCCTGATTTTATTAAAATCTTCGCTACCGTTGCCGATAAAAAGGGTAGACAGGTTAAGCCCGCAAAATAGAGTTGGAGCTGCGACCGGAATAAGAGGAGGAACATTATTTTGAAGAAAATACTATCGATGATTATGGCGGTAGTCTTGCTGGTCGGTCTTTTGCCGCAGGGAATCGGTGGAAGCACAGCCCATGCAGCAACAGGCAGCTTTTTCATTTTCCCTAACGAAAGTTATGATCCTACTTCCCCGCACGTTGTGGGAGATAGCAAAGTAACCATTACAGGTAGTTATAACAGCGTCAATGCAACAAGCATTCGTTATAGCGTAACACGCATTTATAAAGGAAGTAGCGGTTATGTAGAAGATACGACTAACCAGACGACTGGTTTGTCCAACTACACAACTAGCAACTCCAGCATCACGGTTACTGATATTCCTTTGTATGCCGGTCTGAATAAAGTAACCTTCTCCGGTGCAGCATCCGGTGGTGGCTCCAACGTATCGGAATCGATCTACTTTGAATATCATGATGGTCCAACCATTTATAATCTTTCCGCTTTGCTGGATGGTAATACTACAGCATTGAGCGAAGATACACCAGCTATTCTGACAGCGACTAAAAGCGGAACAAGTTTTGGTCAAAGTACAGCAAGTATCTCTTTAACAGGTTTTGCTCCTAACGCAACGAAAGTAACCGTATCGGTAAATGGCGGTTCCAGTCGTACAGCAACCGTTTCCAGCTCGAATAACTATTCTTTTACCGTAGCACCACTTACAATCAATAGCGGTAAGAACACATTGAGCATTCAAGCTTCCAATGGTACACAGACACTCACGACAACTCGCGAAGTGACATTCTACAACGGAAGTACCACCTTCTATGATACGTATGCCACGAATGGCAGCAACAAATCGACTGATTTGTCCAACTATCCTGACTTCAGTATCGCTCCTGAATCTGACGGCACAGGGAAAGCAGGCGTAACAGGTAAAGTTGTTATTCCTTTGACAGACGGTAAAGTACCTACACTGACAGACTACCTGACGTATACCTTGTCTGGTGGCGTAACAGCAACAGGTACGATCACGCCAACACTAGTCGACAATACAACATCGTATATGACACTCTCGTATACTATTCCGGATACAAGTGGCATTACATTTGCACAACAAGTGAATGTAAAATTGACAGCATCCGGCGGTACTATCACAAGCCCGGGTCTTGGCTTCACACTGCGTAATTCCACATCACCTTATATTTACAAACTGAATTATCTGTCCGGCTATTCCGCATCCACGACGTCCAGTCAAGCACTAAGTATGACCGGAACGACTTTGGACGGTGCTAACATCTTCTCACTGCCAACAGCTGTTGAAGTACTGGTAGCCAATGCCGATAGCAGCACGACTGTAGATTTGACCGGAATTGTTGATTCCACTGGCAAGTCGGTAACAGCCGGTACTTGGACAACAAGCCAAATCGCAACTTCGAGTACCGTAGTCAGCGTAAACGGAACACAGCAAACGATGAAACGTTATCTCATCCAACTGAGCAAAATTCCGGTTACTGGAACGATGAAACTGACTTTCACGGCAACAAAAGGTTCCGAGACAAGTACGTCTTCTGCAACTGTAAATATTCTGTATGGTCCATATATCACCTATACCAAAGCGTATGATGGTCAAGTGGTAAGTTATGGACAAAACAACTCCGCTGTGAATCAAGAAGTTGTTGTTACAGGTTTGGATAGTTTCAAAGGTAAACTGCAAAACGTAGCCGATACTAGCACAATCAAATACAGCGGCGACGGACAAACCGTATTTTTCTATATCAATAATACTCTTGTACCACTGCAACAAGTGAGTGGACAAGGTATCGAGAACTTCCAGGTTGTAAGTTATAGTGATGCTTATAGCGCAATGTTCTCCGGTGAGAATACGATCAAATTCGTATTTAAATCGAGCACTACTTCGTATGAGAATACAATTAAAGTAAATCTGGTACCAACAGATATTCCAGTTGTTCCGTATAACACAACACTGGGTATGTTCCCATTCACTTACAATAATGCAAATGATGCTGTACCAACAGCTAAAGATGACACCAATTTTCCGATGAGTGGATCTAATTATACGACTAAACAATCTAATTTCAATGTGTATGGAACATTTGATTTTGTTGATCTGGGAACTACTGCTTCTGCTGTAACAGGAAATCTCACATCTATTAAAACCAAAACAAACTATAAACTTGTCATTACTGATTCTACTGGTGCGACTGTATCTACCTGGACTCTCGATAAGCAATTTGGTGGTATGCAAAAAGGTGTTGCTACTTCGGATGCGTTTAATACATCTAATACTTCTGTAGTGCAAGGCTTAAGTGTTTACTACGATTACAGCACACAGTCCTTTGCTTTTGTACTTCGTAATCAAACTATGCCTACAGATGGTAGCCCGGTTGTGTACACATTTACCGTATACAACACAGGTGATGGTGGTCCAACCGCAACGGCAACGATGGAGATTGACCCAATCAGTGCAACTTACGAAATCGTTCGACCACTGACGGCTCAAAAAACTACCAACAGCAACTTTGTTGATGTTGTTATTAACTCCAAAAATGCATCAGCTGTCACAATCAACAAAGAAACTGCAACAGTAGAGCAACTGGATATGGACCATGATGGTACTCCAGAGTTTGAATATGCATACCATATCCGCGTCAAAGATCTCAAAGCGAATAAAGAAACTAAGATCCCAATTACTGTAAAAATCGGTGATAATACAACTAAAGATACCGTTACTGTAACGTATGTGCCTACGAACATTCCTGGCGCACAATATATGCAGGCGATGAAAAACTCCGCTAAGGTATTTAATGGCGATCTGCAACTGAAATTCCCTGCTGGTACTAGCTTGATTCGCAGAGATGCTGACTCCACTGATGATTATAGTGGCGAAGTTCTCTCCGGCAACACATTGCTCTTTGCTATCGCGAACAGCAATGACGGTGTAGTAGAACGTTATGATATCGAAACTGCACCAGTAGGTGTAAAAGCTCTGTTCAGTACTGTAGGTAAACAATATTTTGTAACCAACTTTAATACTCACTTCGTGAAAGCAAGTGATGTATATTGGATCGATCCAGGTGTTGCCGATGATGCAACAACAACAGCCTACGATCCGATTACAGAAGGGCAAGATCCGTACCAACCAGCAACGTATACAAGCAGCCCTGTAGCGAAAAGCTACTACCTGCGTGCTTCTGAGAATGAACTCGTTCCTTCGAAGCGTGGTACCATTACTTTGTCCTATCTGTCTGATATGGCTGTAGATGCAGGCAAAACTGTAACAGTGCTGTATTTTGACCCTGAATTGAAACAGTGGAGCAATATCGGTGGCGTAGTTAACGCTAGCAAGCGTACAATCACTGTACCGTTTGACCGATTCGGTTACTATGTTGTTGCCAAACTGAGCTATTCGTATAACGATATCGTTCAGCACAGTTATGCACGTAACTACATGGAAGCTCTCTATTCCAAAGGAATCATGAAAGCGACCGATCCAGATACAGCTTTCGGTGCGAACCAATATATTACTCGCGGTGAGTTTGTAACTGCGATTGTTAAAGCTCTGGAAATTCCGTTGAACTACAATGGTACCAAACACTTTATCGATGTAAGTACAAGTTTGAACTCGATTACGGATGATTCGCTTTATGACTTCCGTTATATTGAGACAGCTGCCCGTGCAGGTTTCGTACGTGGTACACAGCCGCAAGTGTTCAGTGCTGCGGATAATATTACCCGTCAGGATGCTGCTGTTATTATTGCCAGTGCAACTAACCTGAAACTGGAAACCGATAATACCAAAGTCGATGCTGGTCTGCAAAAGATCTTCAAAGACTATGCTTCTATTGACCGCTATGCTCGTGCATCCGTACTGGCAGTAGCCAAAAAAGGTTATATTAACGGCTCTGCTATCGATTCTACAGACACAAGCAAAGGATACAACTTCGAGCCAACAGCCAAAATGCTGCGTGCTGATACAGCTGCCATCCTCGCACGTGTTATGATCGGTCAAAAATTGCTGCCTAAGATGTCTTAAAAGTAATATTTTTAATTGATATTGGTATAGATTTATTCAATACTTCAAACCCCCTGTCTTCCAATTTTATGGAGGCAGGGGGTTCTTTTGATAACCTGTATGTTTTAGAAGCAAAATGATATCGATGGAATAGTTGGAATGTGTTTTACATATGGTTTTAATCTTAAAGCTTCAAAGATTGAGTATGCATTAAAAGCACTCAATGAACGAAAATCAGCGACCGCCAAAAAAGTGAAAGGTATAAAACTAACTATCCAAATATATAGAACAGAGAAAAAAAGTGATGCAATATCGGATGATATTCTTTTCTTAAAGAAATTCAAATGATCTAAAATATCCGAAACCCCAGTCATAGCAAGGGATTAGAAGCATTATTTCAGGACTAAACAAAAGAATTTAGAAAAAAAGATAAAAAACTTTAAAAACCATGCAACCTTTTTGCAACCACCCGCGTCTATAATTTTGAAAACAGCGAGCAAGTTTAAAATATTCGCTGATTCACCTGTTTAAATAACAACAAACCTGTTTAGTACTAATATAGTTAATGAAAAGTACTGTAGACTCAGGTAATGTGGGCGAAATTAGTATTTCTTACAAAAGTGTAGTATGATTAATAAGGTTCGGCAAAAAAAGTAAAACTTTTTTTGAAGGCACTGCAACTTTTGAAGAAAACATGCGTCTACATATATGAACCTGATGAAACGACAGCAAACACATGCTGGCAGGTTGTTGAATGACAATGAACCCTAGTGGAACATTCAACAATTCCGATGTGAAAAAATGTCTTTACGGCATCATTGGCGCAATGTATAATACTTTTGGACACTGCGGTTTTTCGATTGACGAATGTTCCGGTTACGATTTTCTGTGATTTTGTCACAGATATCATCATAAAAAGGGATTTGCTTGAACTCGGAAAGGGGGTGTAACGACTGATGAGTGACAAAATCCATAACAAACAAAAAAACAAAAAAAATGTTTATGATATTCAAGGAGGAGAACAAAAGGTTATGAAAAAGTCTACTAAAAAAGTAATTAACGTCGCAGCAAGCGCAGCTCTGCTGGCAGGCGTAGCTCCAGTTGCAGGTATCATTGCTCCAACACAAGCACAAGCTTCTGGTGGCTTCACAGTTTACAACGTTCCAACTTTCGGAACTCAAAGCTACGATTCCGCTTCTCTGGGTCGCGTTCAAGTTACTGTGGATGAAGGTACACTGAGCGGTGCTAACAACAGCAAATTGACTTTCACATTGCCATCTGGTTACACATTTGGTAACTACACTAGCGGTACAGTTGCTCTTGCAAATTCTCAAACTGGATTTGTAGAAGATCAAAACACATTTAGTGTTTCTGGTGCTACTGGTGTTACTGCTGCAGTTTACCTGATCAGCAATAACACAGCACAAATCGTTTATAACGGTAGCAACCCTACTGGTACAGACGACAAAAACGTAAACCTGAACCTGGGCGATATCAACATTTCTGGTCAATCTACTGGTGATGTTAACCTGACATTCAGTGCTGCTTCCAACAGTGGTCTTCCAACTGGTACTGTAAAAGTAGGTACTGTAGTAGGTGCGGGTCAAATCGCGGTAGAAGCTAACGATACTCAATCCAGCAGCGACGCTTTCGATTTCACACTGAAAGTATCCGAAGCTGTTGCAGCTTCCCTCAAAACTAGCAATGGTCTGAAACTGAAACTGCCAGCTGGTTTCGAATGGACTTCTAACGATGCTCCAGTAACTCTGTATGGTGACACTGATGTGACTCCTACAATCACTGGTTTTGGTACAGATACAATTACTATTAACGCTTCTCAACTGTCTGACGATGCAGTTTCTTTCAACCTGCCACTGACATTTAACGTGAGTGACGAAGATAAAGCAAAAGATGGCGACATCACTGCTACAGTAAGCGGTAACTCTTCCGCAAACGTATCTTCTCTGGTTGTAGGTAGCTATGGCGAGTATGGCGGTGGCGTAACAGTTGCTTCCCCAACTACAGTAGTTGGTGGACAAGATGAGCAACAACTGGGTGATATCGTTGTTAAAGAAGCAGTAGCAGGTTCCTTCATTGGTGGCCGTACTGTAACTCTGCAACTGCCTGAAGGCGCTCGTTGGCAGTCTGTTTACGAAGATGGCGAAGACACAACTGGTACAACAGGTTCTGTTGAAACAGCAAATGGTCTGAATGCACCAACAGTTAGCTACAGCGGTACTGATGGTCGTACACTGCGTCTGACTTGGAGCGGTACTGGCGCTTTGAACACTTCTAACAAAGCTGGTTATGTAACTCTGAAAGACGTTGAAGTTGCTGTACAACCAGGTTTCACAGGTGATCTGAACCTGACTGTTGCAGGTAGCCAAGGTCTGACTGGTACAGTTAAAGCTGCTACTTCCGTTTCTTCTCTGGCACTGACTGCTACTAATGCAACTTACAACATTGCTATCGGTACTGACAATGCTTCTATCGGCGATCTGGTTCTGAAAGAAGGCGCTGCTGGTGCACTGACTGACGATGGTAATGGTCTGGTTGAACTGTTGCTGCCAGCTGGCGTAACTTTCGGCTCTACACCAACAGTATCTGTAACTTCTGGTGACCTGACTATCCGTAACGTATCCGTTGATACTTACAACAACAGCGGTACTCAAGGCGTTCTGCGCTTCTACGTTGATAGCGAAAGCACATCTGCAAGTACAATCACAGTAAGTGGTGTGAACCTGCGTATCGACCGCACTGTACCACAAGGCGACATCGTTGCTAAAGTACAAGGCGATGCAGCAGCTTACACTGCATACCATGGTGCTGATGATGTAGCTGATACTTGGAACTCCAGCTATCGTTATGCTGCACAAGCATCTATCGCTACAATCGGTACTGCTCCAGCTGGTACTGAAAACAATGCTGTAGAAGCTATCTACACTATTGGTAGCACTGCTTACACTGTAAACGGTGAAACTCGCACAGCTGAAGTTGCTCCTTATGTAGAAAACGGACGCACTTACTTGCCAGTTCGTTACGTTGCAGAAGCTCTGGGTGTGACTCAAGCTAACATCCTGTTCGACAAAGCTACTTCCGTAGTAACCCTGATCAAAGGTGACCGTGTAGTTCAGCTGAAACTGAACACTAACCAACTGACAATCAATGGTTCTACAATCAACATGGATGTTAAAGCTGTAACTAAATCCAACCGTACTGTACTGCCTATCGCATGGGTTGGTAAAGCTCTGGATGCAGTTGTTCAATACGACGCAGCTTCCAAAACTGTAACAGTAAACAGCAAATAATATCTCTTGATATGATTGCTGCAATATAGAAGGTAGTCATACCTTCGCTGAGATACCTCGGAGTAGGAAACTGCTCCGGGGTATTTTTGTTTATATATGCTAATTTGTTGCTCTAGCATTTCAGATGATTACTATTTGTACCATATAAAATGCACACTTTACTTTTAAATAAATATACGTTTAATATTGTTGATTATGAAGGAGGCTGTATGTATGAAAAAGCGTTCAACCTGGCTTTTAGCCGTAGCCACTGTTGGAATAGGGATCTGGGTAGGAAGCTCATTTACAACAGTGAGTAATGCAAGTAGTCAGCTAGGTTCATCGGATGATCCTGTTGTTACCAAAAGTTATGTGGATCAGCAAATTCAAAAGGCATTGGGAGGCAGTTTGAATACGAGCACAACTCCTACTAACTCTAATAGTTCCAGTACGAATTCTGGAAATTCGAGTTCTTCTACCACAAATACGAACAATACTTCTAGTACAGCTAATACTGGTTCGAATACGACAGGTACATTAACAAGTACAAACAGTAATTCTAAAGTATCGATCGTAGAACTACGTCCAGGGAAAAAGTTGATTGCTAATGCAGGTACACAAGTCATTGTGCGTAAAGGAAAGGCTATCGTATACAGTGATGCATCCAATGGAATCATCGATATTACAAGTGGAACAGAAGTCGGCGGTTCTCAAGTAATAAGTAATAACCATCTACTGTTATTCCCTCGTGATGGACGCGGCGTTACCGTAGATGCAGCTTCGAGTTCTAATGCTACCGTTATGGTAATCGGTAGTTATGGGGTGCAATAATCTTCATCATTCATATTGCATAAATATATACGAAAGAAGCATAGATACTATTTATGCTTCTACATGATTGTTTTCAATATTGTTTGATATGTACTAGATTACGTTTTAATTGTACGTATAACCTTGGACACTGTTTATTGGCAATAACATTACAGTAGAAAATAGTATGGGCATATATATCACCTTACTCATAGTCTATTATTAGTATAATCTTGGATTAAAATACTCTATCAGATTAAAACCTTTAATTCCGACTGGAATTTGTGTATTAATTGGTTTGACACTTATTATTAAATGAGTTATCATGACCTGTGAGGCTTGTAAAAGTAACCTTTTCCGGGTGGAAAGGGTTCATTTTTTGTGTGGGAACGCTCTGCTGGGATGCTGGGGATTTTGCACAATACGCTCACCTTAATATCCATATGGGAGGTTGAATCTGTTGTCCACGATTAAAAAACATCTATTCACATCAGAGTCTGTAACAGAAGGACATCCTGATAAAATTTGTGACCAAATTTCGGATGCTGTACTGGATGCATTTTTGGAAAATGATCCTAATGCGCGTGTGGCTTGTGAAGTATCTGTTGCCACAGGTCTGGTTCTTGTTATCGGTGAAATCAGCAGCAAATCGGAATACGTTGATATTCCGGCAATTGTGCGTAACACGATAAAAGAAATTGGTTATACACGTGCCAAGTACGGTTTCGATTACAATACATGTGCAGTACTAACTTCTTTGAATGAACAATCTGCAGATATTGCACAAGGTGTAAACTCTGCATTGGAAACACGTGATCCAGAGCAACTCAAGTTGGAAACTGAAAATATTGGTGCCGGTGATCAGGGTCTGATGTTTGGATTTGCAACGAACGAGACTCCTGAATTGATGCCTTTGCCTATCGCATTGTCTCATCGCATTGCTCGCCGTTTGTCGGAAGTACGTAAAGATGGCACACTAAACTATTTGCGCCCAGATGGTAAAACACAGGTAACTGTGGAATATCAGGATAACAAACCGATTCGTGTCGATGCGATTGTAGTCTCCACTCAGCATGCAGCTGATACATCGTTGCAACAAATTCAGGACGATATCCGCAAACATGTAATTTTGCCGGTAGTACCTGCTGAATTATTGGATGATGAAACAAAATACTTTATTAACCCAACAGGACGTTTTGTGATTGGTGGTCCTCAGGGTGACGCCGGATTGACTGGTCGCAAAATCATTGTGGATACATATGGCGGCTACGCACGTCATGGCGGGGGCGCTTTCTCCGGTAAAGATCCTACAAAAGTTGACCGCTCCGCTGCATATGCAGCACGCTATGTAGCCAAAAACATCATTGCAGCAGGTTTGGCTGATAAATGTGAAATTCAGTTGGCTTATGCTATTGGTGTAGCTAACCCGGTTTCCATTAATGTAGATACGTATGGTACAGGTAAAGTAGCGGAAGATAAGCTGGTGGAACTGATTCGTAAGCATTTTGATCTGCGTCCAACGGGCATTATCCGTATGCTGGATCTGCGTCGTCCTATTTATCGTCAAACTGCTGCGTACGGTCATTTTGGTCGTACAGATATAGATTTGCCTTGGGAACGTGTAGACAAAGCAGAGCTGTTGAAATCTGAAGCAGGTCTGTAAAATCTGTATTTTATGCATAATGATATGAATAATAAAAGCGAGATTGTATATTGAAATAGCAGTGGAATGATTGTTTATTCCGGCAACATAGTTTTTATGATGGTGTATGCGATTCAATATAATATGCTTTATTCATAGTAGCACTACGCTTAAAGAAAATATGGAATTTTAAAAGGAGAAGCCGCCGGGGACATTTACCGTGCGGTTTCTTTTATTTCTTTTCAATATACTGTTATTTTGGGATTATTCTATTCATCAGAAAATAAGGTGCTTGCAGTATCTTGTATACATATACTGTTTTATTAAGATTTGATTAGGCCAATCTCAAAACGTCTATTACAGCCCTCTTAGTCATGCCACGAATAAATATAACTTCTGAAATAAAGGGCATTGTACTATACTACAACTAGTGTGCATTGACTTTGCACAATGATAAGTTTGTTATGGAGTATGGATATGGACATTATTTTGCTGAATTACTGCAAATAGCGTAACTTTTTCGCTGTAGTGAAGTCTAACTGTATAAGGCTTTTTTTAGCATGTATGTAGATGTATATTGAACAATTGACTAGTAATTTTGAGGATAGGGGCGTTTGAATTGATGATTGGCAAAACAAAAACAATGACCAAATGGATTGCCTTGACTGTTGCAGGTGTGTTGTGGATTCAGCCTGTAGTCGAGTTGGGTATTCCCGCAGGCACATTGTTATCTACACATACGGCAAGTGCGGCTGCAACGACGAAACTAGATGAAAGCACTATTACGTCAGGAGCCAAATTGCTGCAATACCGATATCAAACTAGCCGCTCTGGTAAAACAGTGAACATTTTGGCTGATGTGGTACAGGTTGATTTACAAAATCCATACGTGAATCTGAATGTGATGACTGGTAAGAACGGTAAATTTACAACCCGTCAATCCGTAGAAGGCATGGCACAGGAAACAGGTGCGGTAGCTGGCGTGAACGGTGACTACTTCAATACAAGTGCAGAAGGCGTACCGATGGGGGCTCAAGTTTCGAACGGTGTTCTGATGTCTAGCCCTTCGCAGCTCAGCGGGATGTATGCATTTGGCGTTACCAAAAGTGGCACACCGATGATTGAGCAATTCAACTTTACTGGAAAAGTAACCGCAGAAGATGGTTCGACTTTTGATCTGGCTGGTATTAACCAAGCATCGTATATGACAGAACCAGATAAAACGTTCAGCCATACAAATAAAATGTATATTTATACGGATGCGTGGAAAGCGGTAGAGCGTCCAGCTAACAGTTCTACTACACCAACTGAAGTGTTGGTGCAGGATGGTGTGATTAAGCAGATTTCGCTGAATAAAGGCATTAATCAGACGGTACCGGCAGGCGCCTATATTTTGCGTGCTCATGGTACAGCAGCCAAATTTATTCAGCAACATATGACGGTTGGACAAAAAGTGACAGCTGATTATGCGCTACAAGTAAAATCTACTGGTAAAACGGTAAATCCATCTGATCTTGAAGTGATGATTGGTGGTCATACTATTCTGGTTGATCAGGGAAAAGCAACTTCTTTCTCACGTAGTGTATCGGCGCTTGGCGGTAATCGTGCACGTACAGCAGTCGGTTATTCTCAGGATGGACGGTATGCTTACATTGTTGCAGTAGAAGACAACAACAACAGTGCAGGGATGTCACTATACGAACTGCAATCCTTTATGACCTCCATCGGTGTTTGGAAAGGTCTGAATTTGGACGGCGGCGGTTCGACTACATTGGTTACACGTCCGCTGGGCGAGGATCAGGCTGACCTGACGTTTGAGACAGAATATGGTGGTACAACGCAGCGTAGCGTAGTCAACGGTCTAGGCGTGTACACAAGCGCGCCACAGGGCAGTGTAAAAGGGTTTAGTATCAGTGGGCCTAAGCAGCTTCTGCTTGGTCAGACAGCCACCTACACGGCCAAGGGTTATGATACGTACTATAATCCGATCAAAAACGATGCGATCAAGCCAACCTGGAAAGCGGGTAATAGCAATATCAAATGGAATGGCACTCAGTTCCAGGCGCTAAAATCAGGAACAGCCAAAGTCGTTGCTACTAGTAACGGCATCAGCACCAGCATGAATGTAGAAGTGGTCGGAGCAGAAGCGATCCAAAGTCTGACTCCAGCTACCAAAACGGCAAGTTTGAAAGCAGGTACTACGCTTTCGGTACCTGTAACTGCAACACTGAAAAATGGCTCCAATCTGACAATCGCTCCTGAAATGCTGAAATGGGAATTTGTCGGCTTTAAAGGAACGGTCAAAGGTGATCAGTTGACGATTAATTCGGTCAATAACGGTACGGACGTCGGTTACGCGATTGCACGTTATGACGGCTTTAGTACGATGATCGTCTTGACCAGCGGCGGAGCTGCTAGCAGTACATGGGAAGATTTTGAAAATGTGAATTACGGAATTAGCTTCCTTGGCAATCCAAGTGCGGTAACTGGATCAGCGACTGTTACTCAAGGAGCAGATGATCATTCTAATTCCAAAGCATTGCAATTAAGCTATGACATGACAGCCGGTACTGGTAAGAAATATGCTTATGTTCAGCTGAATGGTACTGCTGGCAAAGCATTGACTGCTGGATCGACAGCGATGTCAGTCGATGTGTATGGCGATCAAAGTTACAACTGGTTGCGTGGTGAAGTAACAGACGCTAATGGCAAAACGGTCTACATTGATCTGGCGAAGAGTATTAACTGGAAAGGTTGGAAAACACTCAACGTGGATCTGTCTGGACTGAATATCGCATATCCGGCTAAACTGAAACGCTTCTATGTAGTCAATGTGGAAGAAGGACAGGATGAACGCGCAGCGACAGGCATGATTCAGTTGGATAACATTAAACTAACCGGCACAGCTCAAACGCCGACGTATACGAATCCAACCGGTTCGCTAGCTATGACAGTTGGCAAAAAAACAGCTACACTTAATGGTACATCTCAATCGATCGATGCCGCACCAATGTTAAAAGACAATGCAACGTATATTCCTGTCAAATATATTGTTGATGCTTTTGGCGGTCAGGCTAACTGGAATCAAAGTAGCCAGCGTGTGACGATTTTGCGCTCTGGTCAGTTGATGGATTTGACAGTTGGTGACAAGGCATTTGTAGTAAATGGCAAGCGTCAAAGCTCTTCTGTGGCACCGGTTGTTGTATCTGGCAGGACTTTAGTCCCTCTGCGACTCGTGTCAGAACAGCTGGGATTAAACGTAAAATGGGATCAAACAACCAAGACGATTACTATCCAATCGTGATAAGTTATAATATGATATAAAAGTATCATTATAAATGACTTACAGAAATGGAGAAGATCAAGTGGAGTTCCACGCTGATGCGATAGATCACGTCATTAAGAACGCGACAAATGTAATGGAAAACAGCAAATACCAGATCTTTGAGATTCTGGACACTTCTCGTCGTGAGCTGCTGTCTCTCAATACCGAACTGGAATTGGTATTGCGTGAGACAGCAGAGACGATTGAGAAAGTGGATCAGCTCGAAGTCGGTTATCGCAGTTCCCGAATCAGACTGACTGAGGTAAGTCGTGACTTTGTGCGGTATAATGAAGAAGATATCAAGCAAGCCTACGAGAGGGCGACTCAGCTGCAGCTTGATCTGATGATATATCGCGAAAAAGAAATGTATCTAAAAGCGCGGCGCGACGACCTGCAAAAACGGGTAAAGAATGTAGAAAGCTCTATCGAGCGTGCCGAAACGATCGGTTCGCAAATGGGAGTTGTACTGGAATATCTGTCCGGCGAGCTTAATCAAGTAACCCGTATTATCGAATCAGCTAAAAATCGGCAATTAATCGGCTTGAAAATCATTCTGGCGCAGGAAGATGAACGGAAACGTATTTCCCGCGAAATCCATGACGGACCAGCACAATTGCTGGCAAACCTAGTTCTTAGGACCGAAATTGTGGAAAGAATGATTACAAAGCAGGATTATGCTATGGTCAAAGACGAAATAATAGATTTAAAAGCGCAAGTGCGTTCTAGTCTAGAAGAAATGAGAAAAGTCATCTTTAACTTAAGACCGATGGCCCTTGATGATCTGGGGCTTATTCCAACTCTGCGGAAGTATGTTCAGGATTATGAGGATAAAACCAAAATCCGATCCATTTTTGAAACCAGAGGCAAGGAATACCGGCTTAGTTCCGCCATGGAAGCTGCTATCTATCGCCTGGTTCAGGAGGCGCTAACGAATGCATCCAAGCATGCCGAGCCTACGTATGTAACAGTCATCATTACATTCCAGGCCCAGATTGTGAAGCTGACCGTAGAAGATAACGGAAAGGGCTTTAATCTGGAAAAAGTAGAACAGCGCACCAAAGACCATAATAATTTTGGTCTGATTGGTATGCGGGAACGCGTCGAATTGCTTGACGGTAGAATGGAAATTGAATCTGCCGAAAATCAGGGGACGAAAATTGTGATTCATATTCCAACGAATGTGGAAAAGTGAAAGGAGTAACAGGATGGAAAACCATGATTACGGCTCTAAAAAGATCAAAATACTATTGGCCGATGATCATCAACTATTCCGCGAAGGTCTAAAGCGCATCCTTAATATGGAGGATGATCTGGAGGTTATCGGTGAATGTGGAGATGGCATTCAAGTATTGGAGTTCTGTAACCACACTCCACCGGAAGTAGTGTTGATGGATATCAACATGCCAATCGAGAACGGTGTAGAAGCAACGGAGAAATTGCGTGAGCTTTTCCCGGATATCAAGGTTATCATTCTGTCTATCCATGACGATGAGAGCTATGTGTTTGAAACGCTGCGCAAAGGTGCTTCCGGCTACTTGCTAAAAGATATGGAAGCCGAGTCTTTGGTTAACGCCATCCGCTCGGTAGTGGAAGGTCACGCCTATATCCATCCAAAAGTAACGGGCAAGCTGATTCAGCAACTGCGCCGCATGACATATGTGAATGAAACGGGTACATTGGCAGACAATAACAACAATGGTGATACTGGCGTGAAATTCGTAGCTGGTGACGATAACCCATTGACTCGCCGTGAAGCTGAAGTACTGCGTCTGATGGCAGAAGGTAAAAGTAACAAGATGATCGGTGAATACCTGTTCATCAGTGAAAAAACAGTGAAAAACCATGTCAGCAGTATTTTGCAGAAGATGGAAGTGGACGATCGTACACAAGCTGTTATTAATTCCATTAAACATGGCTGGGTTACACTGTAATTCCAGACTGCGCAAATCCGGTATTGCTTGCCGGATGTAAAGCGTTCATAATGAACACAACAAGTGAAGCACACTGTTCCTGTGAAGGGATAGTGTGCTTTTTTATGTTTTGAAGAGGAGTGATTGGTACGAAATTACATGTATACGCTGTGGAATATGAACAGGAACTGCAAATCGAAGTATCATTGGATTTGCGAGTGGATCTTTTGTGGTGGACAGCTAACAATAGAAAGGGAAAAGCTGTTCAGCGCATTTGGCTGATCGCTACTGATCGTCCAGCTGGTTGGGCTTTGCAATACAGACACATTGTAAAGTCTCATTTGCATCCAGCGCCATCGCTGTTATGGCAAGCTGAACAGGGCTACACACAACAAGGGCAGAGCTTATTAGCAACGTATCGTTCAGGCGATATGAAGGGCAATATCATGGATTCATCTACAAAACGACAACTGGTGTGTGGTGCCATTTTCATTACGGGTTTGTTAAATGGCAGATCATTGCTAGTGTCGGAATTTCAGAATGTCATAGAAGATCGTCAATCGCCGTATCTGAATAGCTGGCGTAGCTGTGTACAGCTTGCTTATTTACAAAAGCAGATTCGTCTGCTCAGTGCTGTTTATGTACAAGAACCAATAACTGCCAAAATGTCTGTTGTAGATCGTTTCCAGCAACGCCTAGCTATGTTATCTGCACAATCGCAGTCATTGCATCATCATCATTCATCCCATTCAAGTCGTTGTCGGCGATGTAACAGTACGAAGATCGTCTATACACCGTGTGCCAGCTGTGGATCATCAAGCTGCGGATATTGTGAAGAATGCCTTACTATGGGACGTAGCAGAGAATGTGGGATATTGTTGCAAGCAGTTCGTCCACCGATTACCAATAGAAGCATTGCTGCTCCAACGATTGAACGTTCAACCAATGTTTCCCGTGAAACATTGCAGCAACTTCAGGACAGTTGGGGACTAAGTGTGCCACAAGCACAGGCAGCTGGAACAGCATTATTATTTTTACAAGATCAATTGCAGGTTTATCCAGAAGCATTTCTATATAAAAAGATAACAAGTATACAACGTATATATTCAGCATTACATAATCATTTAGCTGCTAGGTATAGTCATAAGAAAATTACGTATGCTCAACAAAATCCTACTGTGGAACAATCAACCTACAATCAGCAATCTCGCTTTCTAATATGGGCAGTGACAGGCGCCGGCAAAACCGAAATGACATTTCCATTAGTAGATTATATGATTCAGCAGCAAGGACGTGTTCTGATCGCTACACCGCGGCGAGATGTAGTGTTAGAGCTGGCACCACGCATCAGCAGAGCTTTTCCAGCACAGACGGTAACTGTATTGTATGGTGGCAGTGAGCAGCGCTGGCAGGAAGGACAAATTGTCATTGCAACTACGCATCAATTGCTTCGTTATGGAGCGGCGTTTGATCTGGTTATTATCGACGAAATCGATGCTTTTCCGTACGAAGGCAATCCTATGTTGCAATATGCTGCTAGTCAGGTGTGCTTGCCGCATGGGAAATATGTATATTTATCAGCTACTCCTTCTAAAGAATTACAGAAGCAAATCCAATATGGAACGCTCGCACATGCCAAAGTACCAGCACGTTTTCACGGTCATCCTCTTCCTGTTCCACATTGGTTGAGAATGGCTCCATTTTCCTACTGGCGCCAAAAGAATAGCATTCCACCATCGTTGATCATTAAGCTACGTCATTCTATCGAACGTGATGCCCAAATATTCTGGTTTGTGCCAAGAATTGATTGGATTACAGATATGGTGACACTCATCCAACATCATTTTCCTCATCTGGTGGTGGTAGGAACGTCCTCACAGGATGCATATCGCGCTGAAAAGGTCATGGCATTTCGTGATCGGCATATTCGTTTACTTGTGACAACGACGATTTTGGAGAGAGGAGTTACCGTACCGCAGAGCGACGTATATATAATAGAAGCCAATCATTCTGTCTACCGTACAGCTGCCCTTATTCAGATGGCTGGACGAGCAGGACGTTCCAAAGAAGATCCAGCAGGGCAGGTTATATTTGCTGCTACCGAGCGGACAGCTTCTCAACAAGAAGCAATTCGGCAAATTCGCTATATGAACAAAGCCGCACGCAAGGAGGGCTACCTAAAATGAGACTCAGGAATATTTTCTCATTTTTACATAAACAATGGCAGACTTCCTGGTACCCTCAACATGATTGCTGTATCGTCTGCAATCGCAATATAGCGTCGCATGGAGCATATCCCGGTCTATGCTCCACATGTGCAGCACGCATTCCATGGATCATTGATCTGAAATGTAGAGTATGCGGGAGAGCAGAGCTATGTCCAGATTGTCGGCGGCAGTCGTTTGCACAGCGTGCATTTATGCTTAATCGTAGTGCGGTCTCTTATACGCCGGATGTACGGCAATGGCTAGCCGAATACAAATATCGAGGTAATGAGCGATATGCTGCATTGTTTGGAGTATTGATGGAGCATGGCTACTATCGCATGCAAACCGAATTATCCTTACATTACCGTAGGTTCTGGCGACCCGACATGATTACCTGGGTGCCAGCTAGTACAGATCGCCTGCAAAGTCGTGGATTTGATCAAGCCCAAGTGATGGCGGAACAACTGGCAGCACAATTGCGAATCCCTTGTATATCGTTATTGGAGCGTAATCGTCACACAAACAAGCAAAGCTCGCAAGGACGTGCTGGAAGGCAGCGTAATGTACAAGGTATTTTCTCATGTTTGCCGCAGGCAGGTGACTGGCTTGCACAATGGGAAGAGAATGAGGATAATAAACAGCATTATCGTCAGGAACAGCATACCAAGCTTTCGCCTAAACATGTATTATCTCGTTCTTTGTCCTTGTATAGGACGCTAAATCATCCCTTCCTATTTGATAATGCCAAAGAAAAGCAGCAGCCACGAATCATGCAGCTACTGCTTATTGATGATATCTATACAACAGGAAGTACAATAAATAGCTGTGCGATTGCTTTACAGGAAAGTGCGCAGCGACAATATAGTCAGCTTCGCATCTTCTCACTTACTTGTGCACGTTCTTGATGCAGCAAGTAGCTACAACTTTATTTATCAAAAGGTTGTTTTAATGAATCTATAAAGTGGTGATCATATCTATGCTCTGTTTGCTTCCATGTCGTCAAACGTATGACAATTTATAGAACTCAGCCTACACACATACGCAAATCTCACAATTTTAACATATAACACTAATAAAATGACGCTTAATTTACGATATAAATAAAGACATCTTATTTAATAACTGTGAAGCTGGGCCATATAGATTGTACAGAATGACAGGAGGCAAACAGCAATGAACTTAGGAAATTGTCCTCAGTGCGGGAAATTGTATGTATTGAATTTAAGAGGAATGTGCAGTGACTGTATCAAAAAGATTGAGCGTCAATACGAGGATTGCAATCATTATCTGCGCCAAAATAGAGGAGCTACCATTACCGATCTGTCCGAAGCGACGGAAGTTCCTATCAAGCAGATCACTCAATTTATTCGTGAAGGTCGCATCTCCATCGCCAATGCGCCCAATATGGGATATGCCTGTGAAGTATGCGGGACAGTTATCCGCGAAGGCAATATGTGCGATTCATGCCGCTCACGCCTTACCAAAGATATTCGTCATGCTTATGAAGAACCGGCAGAACAGCCGAAAGAAGAACACGGTACTAAGAACCAGGGAGCATACCGAATTGTCGACAAATTCCGAAAAGACTAGAAATATTTCCTATTCCTAGTCAAATAACGACATTTCCTAGTACTATCAGAGTGTTAAAGCTTGCATAGCTGTGCAGGATTGGGACTTAAGAAACGAAAAAAATTACTACGTAATTAACCACTTTAAGACTATAAAAATTGATGCGAAAGTGGTCGATAATCTTAGTAACAACAAATTCGGTTGTCTTAATGATACCAGGAACCTTCTTATTCCGACTATCACCCAACCTTCCTGTTATCTCAAAAGGACTTCCTAATTTTGAAAAGACGGTCCACCTTCCCGACGCATATGACACCATGAAGTAGGAACTCTTTCTCAAATTTACTAAGGAGTGTGTAAAAAACTATGAAAATTAACGATACACAACGTGTAGGGGCAATTAACCCATATCAACGCAGTGCAGAAGCCAAAGCCGTAACGAACGAAAAGAAAGCTAATCGCAAAGACGAAGTTTCGATCTCGCCGGAAGCTATGGAAATGTTGCAAGCCAATGCAACGCAAGCGTCTGCTGATGCAGAACGTGCACAAAAAATTCAAAGTCTGAAAGCGCAAGTAGCTGCTGGGACGTATCAAGTGGATGCAGGAGCCCTGGCTGACAAACTACTGCCTTTCTTAAAAGGAACGGGGAATTAATCAATGAGTGGAACTGTGCAGCCGCTGGTGGCCAAGTTAAAAGAACTGAATGAAAGTCACCTGCAAATGATTGAACTGGGAGAAAGCAAAAAGCAGGCCGTCATCAAAAACAATGTGAATGAACTGATTGCTGTAATGAATCAGGAATCCAAATTAGCCAAGCATATTGGACAACAGGAACAGGAACGTGAGCAATTGGTATACGCCTTCCTGCTGGACAGAGGCATTAAGTCCAAACTGCGTCTGAATCTTGCTGAACTAGCTCGCCTTGTATTTGATCCCGCTGAGAAGCAACAACTGCTGGATGTTAGCTCCGAACTGTTCGATACCCTGCAGCAGTTCCAACAGCTTAATGACCTTAATAAACAGCTCATTCAACAGGCTTTGGATTACGTGGATCTTTCATTGGAAATGATGACGCTTGTTCCGGAACAGGAAGCAACGTACCAGCATCCGGCAGACAAAGCATATGGCGCTACCCGCTCGGGATTATTTGATACACGAGGTTAATATTAGGAGGATCATATGACATCAACATTTCATTCCATTGAGACGTCACGCCGGAGTCTGAGCACCACAACGACATCTTTAAATACTGTTTCTCATAACATTGCCAACGCAAATACAGCTGGTTATTCGCGGCAGGTGGTACATACAAGTGCCACTAATCCCCTGGAAGCAGTGGCCTTCCGCAATTCGACCAACTCCGGACAAATCGGTACAGGTGTGGAAGCAACCTCGATTCAGCGTGTTCGCTCCATGTTCCTGGATACACAATACCGTAATGAGAATGCTTCCCAGGGAAGCTGGAGCGTCAAAGCGGATACTCTTAGCAAGCTGGAGACGATCGTCAACGAACCTTCGGATACCGGTTTGCAAACCGTATTGAACAACTACTGGACTGCTTGGTCCAGCCTTAGCAATGATCCGCAAAGCACAACCAACCAGAAAGTATTAAAAGAAAATACACTTGCTCTTACTGATGCAATGAATCAGATGAGCAAACAACTGGATACATTGAGTACAGATTTGACATCGAGCGTAGCACTGGATGTATCGACTGCCAACTCACTGTTATCAACCGTAGGAACACTCAACCAGAACATTATGAAAATCGAAGCTCAAGGCAATGATGCCAACGATCTTCGTGACCAACGTGACTATGCTATCGATCAACTGTCCAAATATGGTAACGTATCGGTGACTGAATTGAGCACAGGTTATCAGGTGACTTTTGGTGGACAACAGGTAGTAACTAGCGGTACCGTTACTCCGCTTACAGCTGCTGGTGTGCAAACAGCTTATGAGAATGGCACACTGACTGGCGGAGAAATTCAAGGTATGTTGTATTCTCGTGACCAGTACGTTGCTGATCAAAAAACGCAGCTCAATCAATTGGCGAATACGATTGCCAACGGTTCGGTTAGTGTAACATTGCCATCAGGTTCGGTCATTCCAGAAGGAACAGTACTAAACGGTGTGACTTATTCCGATGCAGCAGGCAACCGGACATTAACTTCTGACTTGACGGTTACTGTCAATGGAATTAACGGTCTGCATAAACTGGGCTATAATAGTTCCGGTGAAGCTGGCGGCGACTTTTTCAGTACTTCGGATGGTAGTGGTACGATTACAGCAGGCAATATTACGTTGAATACAACACTTCAGAATGATCCAAGCCAAATTGCCTTCTCTCTGCGTACGACAGGTACAGGAACCAATGAGAAGGTTGTTGCCGGTAACGGTGGACTTGCTTTGATCATGTCTGAATTACAAGGCGACAAAATGGATTTTGGTGGTAGCACGCCAACAACGATCCAAGATTATTTTAATGGTATGGTAGGTCAATTGGCTGTTGATTCGCAAGAAGCGACACGTCAATCAACGAATGCACAGACATTAACCGATCAGGTAGATTCTAGTCGTCAATCCATCAGTGGCGTTTCGCTGGATGAAGAAATGACCGATCTGCTCAAATTCCAGCATGCTTACAGTGCTGCTTCACGCTTCATGACGACAATGGACCAAATGCTGGACCGTTTGATTAACAGCACGGGTAGAGTTGGACTTTAATAAATAAGGAGTAGATCGCATATGGGAATCCGTATTACCTCAACGATGATGTCGAATCAGACACTGCGCAACCTGAATAACAACATGAATACAATGAATGATCTGAATAATCAATCGTCAACTGGTAAAAAAATTAACAAAGCATCGGATGATCCGGTCGGTACAACGTATTCACTCCGCTATCGTGCTGAGCTGAATTCCAACAAGCAATATCAGACTAACACCGATAATGCGGAAAGTTGGCTCAATTATTCCGATACCGTTATGGGTCAAGCTGGCGATATTATGACTCGGATCAAAGAACTAACAACACAAGCAAGTACAGGCACAACGGAAAGTGGCGGTTTGACAGCGATCAGTGATGAGCTGAAAGAGTTGAAAAAACAACTGGTTGATATCGGTAACAGCCAATTGACCGGCAAATATATTTTCAATGGTCAACAGTCTGAAACAAAACCATATCAATTATCTGATTCTGTAACGAGTTATTCCAATGTTGCAACCGATACTGGTTCTATTACCTATGGTATCAGTGAACAGGTATCGCTTGGTGTGAGTACGAGTGGTAATGACTTTTTTGGTAGCAGTACGGATACTGACAATGTATTTTCAGTAATTGATCGTCTGACTACAGCGATGGACAGTGGAGATTCTTCTACAGTCAGTAGCGAGTTGGATAATATCCAGAGCAGAGCGACCAAAATGTCAGCTGCTCGTTCCGAAGTCGGTGCCAAAACGAACCGTGTGGAATTGGTGAAGAGTCGTTTGGAAGACCGCGAACTGAATGTAACAACACTTCAATCTGATGTTGAAGATGCCGATATTTCAGAAGTGTTGATCAAGACAACAACAGCACAAACGATTTATCAGGCAGCACTGCAAACTTCTGCTTCTGTTATGAAGATGTCTCTTGTTAATTTCTTGAGTTAAACTTACAATATACACCATAAAGGTAAATTTAAAAGGCTATGGACTACCTCTGTCCGTAGCCTTTTCTTGAAACTAAGGAGGATTCTGCATCCATGTCCAATTCATCCATTTCACCGGATCATACAACTACTTTGGAAGAGAACAGCTACCATTTTGCCAAAGGCATTCCTGGGTTCCCTGAACTGAATCAGTACACTGTTGTTCCGCAATATGAATCATTTAGTTTATTACAAGCAGTCGATAATCCGCATGTTAGTTTTATCATAGTCGATCCATTCGTATTTTTCCCGCAATATGAATTTGAATTGCCTCAAGATGTTCAGGAAGAGCTGGAGATCAATGATGAACAGCATGTGGCGGTACGTTGTATCGTAACCTGGCATACGCAATCCGAGAAGATCACAATGAATCTGGCAGCTCCTATCATATTCAATGTGGAGCAACAGCAGGCAAAACAGATTATTTTGCAAAATACTCCTTACACAACCAAGCATCCACTACAATCCCGGACGAATAAACAGACGAAGGAGGAGTTGTAATTATGCTCGTACTATCGCGTAAAAAAGGCGAATCCATCATCATTGATGATCAAATTGAAATTACAGTTCTGTCCGTTGACGCCGATACAATCAAAATCGGCATTGCTGCGCCTAAGAACATTGATATTTATCGTAAAGAGGTTTACGAAACGATCCAATTAAGTAATCAGCATGCTGCGGTAGGACCGGAACTGTTGGAACAATGGAAAAAGCAACAAAGCCAACTGACCAAACAGAAAGACGCTTAAATCCAGAAATATATTATTAAAATTAATTTTAAAAAAATGTAAAATGGCTATAAACAAAGCCTGAGACAGTGACGATATATATTATAGAGCGGTAAGGCGGGTACGATCGGCTCGCTAAATCGCCAAAATAAACCACATGGACGTGGGAACGTACCTTCAAGGAGGAAATAATATCATGATTATCAACCACAATATTGCAGCGTTAAACACTCAGCGTAACCTGAACCTGAACAGTGCTTCTTCAAGCAAAAGTATGGAGAAATTGTCTTCCGGTATGCGTATCAACCGTGCAGCAGATGATGCAGCGGGTCTGTCGATCTCTGAATCGATGCGCGGTCAAATTCGCGGTCTGGAACAAGCTTCCCGTAACGCACAAGACGGTATCTCGTATGTACAAACAGCTGAGGGTGCAATGAACGAAGTCAGCTCCATGCTGACACGTATGAAAGAACTGAACGTACAAAAAGCCAGCGGAACTTACTCTTCCACTGACAAAGCGAACATCAACCAAGAGTTGGGCGAGTTGGGTACACAAATCGACAACATCATGTCCCAAACAACCTTCAACGGTATCAGCATCACGAAGGGTGTTACGATCCAAGTTGGCGACAAAACTGGCGTAACCATCTCGATCGGTGCCATCACTACAGGTAGCTTCAAAGGTTTGACTTCTGCTTCTACACTGAGCAGCATTGAAACAGCGATCCAATCGGTAGCAACAGAGCGCGCGAAACTGGGTGCTAAGCAAAACCGTCTGGAATACACTTCGAACAACCTGGGTACAACTACTGAGAACCTGACAGCAGCGGAATCCAACATCCGTGATACTGACATGGCTTCTGAGATGGTAAAACTGACTAAAAACAACATCTTGGTACAAGCAGCACAATCCATGCTGTCCCAAGCTAACTCTGCACCACAAGGCGTACTGTCCCTGCTGCGTTAATATTAAGCGGTGGCGATCTCGCCAATCTAAAAGACCCTGGAATGTTCAGGGTCTTTTTTTCTTTGCATGTCACTTCTTCAAACAGAATCTGATGATGCGATCTAAAATCATCATGACTCTTACATCTATTTGTATACGACTGTCTATAGGTGACGAACGCAAAATTAATTATAAAAATGGGATAAAAAGGTTCCATTTGCTATAAACAATTCAGGTACAAGCGACGATATATATTATAGAGCGGTAAGGCGGGAGCAATCAGCTCGCTGAATCGCCAAAATAAACCACATGGACGTGGGAACGTACCTTCAAGGAGGAAATAATATCATGATTATCAACCACAATATTGCAGCGTTAAACACTCAGCGTAACCTGAACCTGAACAGTGCTTCTTCGAGCAAAAGTATGGAGAAATTGTCTTCCGGTATGCGTATCAACCGTGCAGCAGATGATGCAGCGGGTCTGTCGATCTCTGAATCGATGCGCGGTCAAATTCGCGGTCTGGAACAAGCTTCCCGTAACGCACAAGATGGTATCTCGTATGTACAAACAGCTGAGGGTGCAATGAACGAAGTCAGCTCCATGCTGACACGTATGAAAGAACTGAATGTACAAAAAGCCAGCGGAACTTACTCTTCCACTGACAAAGCGAACATCAACCAAGAGTTGGGCGAGCTGGGTACACAAATCGACAACATCATGTCCCAAACAACCTTCAACGGTATCAGCATCACGAAGGGTGTTACCATCCAAGTTGGCGACAAAACTGGTGTAACCATCTCGATCGGTGCTATCACTACTACAAGCTTCAAAAACCTGACTTCTACAACAAGCCTGAGCAGCATCGAAACAGCAATCCAATCGGTAGCAACAGAGCGCGCGAAACTGGGTGCTAAGCAAAACCGTCTGGAATACACTTCGAACAACCTGGGTACAACTACTGAGAACCTGACAGCAGCGGAATCCAACATCCGTGACACTGATATGGCTTCTGAGATGGTAAAACTGACTAAAAACAACATCTTGGTACAAGCAGCACAATCCATGCTGTCCCAAGCTAACTCTGCACCACAAGGCGTACTGTCCCTGCTGCGTTAATATTAAGCGGTGGCGATCTCGCCAAGTCAAGAGGTCCTGGAATCCTAGGACCTCTTGTTTTTATATTATGTATCATTTCCCGATTGCGAAAAAATGGATATTACGATAAGGTACTACGCACTATTTTACCTATTATTTACCGGGAAATATGAAATTTATATTCAATGCTCTTCCAATAGAGCCGATATATATAATAACAGGCAAGATATGAAATCATTCATCCCACCGGGTATTATACCGGGAAAAGAGGTGTTCTAATGAAGATGAACGTTTCAGCAACAGGCTCAGCCAATCCCAATCTGCTACATATTACTCCAAGCGAACCTGTGCAGATTAATGCCATTCCAATTCAGGAAGATACGGCAAGTGATCCGTCAGTTCAAGTGGTGTCCGTCGATGATAAGAAAAAAGTCGAGGAGATGGAGCGAATCACGCGGGCTATGCAAGGTCCGAATGTTAGCCTCCAAATATCGGTACATGATAAATTAAATGCGATTATGATCAAAGTTTATGATAAAGACAACGGTAACCTTATTCGTGAAATTCCACCTGAAAAAACACTGGATGCCGTTGCGAAAATGCTTGAAAATGCAGGCATTTTGGTCGATAAAAAAGTATAGGGAGGAATTGCAATGGCAGTTACAAGATTATCCGGATTGACTTCCGGTCTGGATGTAGACTCAATCGTCAAAAAACTGATGGAGGCTCAGCAAACCAAGCTGGACAAGCTGAATCAGCAAAAAACAAAGATGGAATGGAAACAGGAGGATTATCGTACTCTAACTACATCCATCGTTGATTTTCGTAATAACAAGCTGTCTACGTATTCCAAATCGACAGCACTAAGTGCCAAGACAACAGCAGTTACTGGTAATACAACAGCGGTTACTGCAACGGCATCCAGTACAGCTACAGGTTCACTGGCTGTACGTGTCGACCAGCTGGCAACTTCCGGCAATCTTCAATTATCTACTGGTGTTAAAAGTTCCACGCAAACCCTAGGTACTTCTCTTGGAAATACAGGCTATGTTGAAGTAAACGGTGTTCAGATTTCATATGACGGTTCGAGTGATACAATGAGTTCACTTGTTACCAAAATCAACTCTAACACGTCAGCTGGTGTCACAGCCATCTATGATTCTACTTCCGGCAAGCTGTCGATCTCTTCCAATAGCACAGGAACATCAGTAAGTGTTGGCGGCGATCTTAAAGGACTATCGTCCAATGCAACCGGTGTTTCGCTAGATACCGGGATTTCATCCTCTGATTCTTCCAAAACGCTGGGAGATTTAAAATCGGCAGGTACAATCAGCTATAGCAGCAATACGGTTTCTATTAACGGAACTTCGATTAGCTTTGATGATACAGATACAGTAGCAAGTTTGGTAAGTAAGATCAATGCCAGCAGCGCCGGTGTTACCGCCGGATTCAGCTCCTCTACTGGCGAACTGACAATCAATAATACCGATACTAGCTCTACAACAGCAGTTAGCTTAAGCGGTGACCTATTTACCAACTCTAATGGTTTTAAGCAAGATGGATTGTCCGCTGCTGGTAAAGTAGCCAAGGTTAATGTTAACGGTATGGATATGGAATATTCCAGCAACAATTTCACCGTCAATGGTGTGAGCGTGACACTGAATAGCGTATCCGGTACTGGCGGTGTAACCAATATCAACGTTAAATCTGATACAAGCTCTATTCTCTCGACTATTAAATCGTTTATTAGCGATTACAATACACTAATTGATAAAGTCAATTCCGAACTGGATGAAAGTGTATACCGTAGTTATACGCCACTGACAGATACACAAAAAGAAAGTATGACCGATGATCAAATTGCATTGTGGGAAACGAAAGCAAAAAGTGGTAGCTTACGCAACGATACGACATTGTCCAAAATGGTATCTGATTTGCGTATGACATCGCTTGCGTCAGTAACTACTTCTGATGGCACTACGCTGAACTTACAGACGCTCGGTATCACGACTGGTACGTATAGCGAAAAAGGGAAGCTGGTCATTCAGGATGAAGACAAACTGACTGCAGCTATCGAAGCCAATCCGGATCGTGTCGCAGAACTGTTTGGCAAAACAAGCAGTGATACTTCCGCTTCCAGTACCAGTTCTGGTGTATTCACAAGGATGTCCAAGATTGCTAATACGGCACTGACTTCCCTGTACAGCTCAGTAGGTACATCTACAACAAGTACTTCAACCAACACTGATTTTGCTTCCAACTCGGAATTGAGTCGTCAAATTACAGCGATGACAGATAAGATTTCCGACTTCAAGGAATTTATGACGCGTATCGAAAATAGCTACTATACTAAATTCACGGCAATGGAATCGGCTGTAAGTAAATATAACTCGATGTCAACCAGCTTATCCAGCTACTCAGGCTAATTATTCTCTTAAGGAGTGAAGAATTTTGAACTTAGCATTTCAAAAATATCAACAGTCATCGGTGCAAACGGCTTCCCCTGGGCAACTTATTATTATGCTGTACGATGGAGCGATTCGTTTTACGAAACAAGGAATCGTCGCCATTAACGATAAACAATACGAACTGGCAAACAAAAGTTTGGTGCGTGCACAAGCCATTATTAACGAATTGACTGCTGCTCTGGATCACAAATATCCGATCTCCAAAGAACTAGCTCGTTTGTACGAATACATGAACTACAAATTGATCCAAGCCAATATCCGCAAAAATGCGGAAGATGCCGAGGAAATTATCGGACATCTGACCGAATTGCGCGATACTTGGAAAGAATGTATCCGTATTGTCGGTTCCGGCGAAGCGGTACAACAGGAAGTTTCATTATGATTGAACGCTCGCTGCGCAAGCTGTACAATCAGACCGTGTATACGGCTGAGAATATCGCCGAAGCAGAGGAGAACGAGCTGATCGCTCTGATTGCTCTACGCAATGGAGCAATGAGCGATCTGGAGCAAAAAGAGCAGGTCAATGAGGAAGAAAAGCAGATGATTCGCGATATTCTTTCGTACGATGAGATTATTGTAGGACGTATGAATGAAATCAAAGATGATGCCGCATTGCAGCTTCGCAAAATTCGCCAGTATCATATGCAAAGTAAAGCATACAGCGATAACAAAGGTGCAGCAATGAGCTACAATAACCCATATAGTCGTTAATATTGCTTTAAAATGTATACGATAAAAAGCAGCCGGGATGATCATCCAGCGGCTGCTTTTCTGTTGGCAATAAGATGAATAAGAGACGTAAGAGTTAGCATTAGAGATTGATTGGCTTATGCCATACATGGAAAGAATGAATGATATAATGCGTCTAAGAGATAGACGAATAAGCATTAAGCAGTTGGCAATCCGAGATGCTTTTCTAGCAATGTCAAAATTTCGCTATCTATAGCATCATCAAACTTACGTGCAAACACGCAATCCGATTGCAGAATCTTGTCCAAATCTGCACTGGTTAGAATGCGTGGTCGGCTCATTGCACCTTCCTGCATCGTTTCCATTTCAAAAAATCGATGCAGCATATTGCTATGGGTCAGTACATAATCGGAGTTGTACAATAGCAATTGAAAAAACATCTCATCCGGTGCCAGACAGTAGCGACAGTATTCCTGAAGTTCATAAGAAAATGTGGAATACACAGCAAAGTGCGCTAACGAGCGGGTAATCATTTTCCAGCTAGAACCGCATACTGGTGTAATATCACTTTCAAAATACGATTCAAATGGCTCACGTTCGCCCATTCGCTTGATTTGCCCCATATCTTCAACCCAATAAAAGTTTTGACGGACGTTCTTTTCGGCAGGCGGTAGGGTCTCAATCCGTACATAGTTACTTGTATCACCTTCTAATATCTGCTCCAGCTGCTCCTGTTTGACGAGTGGGAAATCCTGGCCGCTCAGATTCACATAATAATCCCATTCGCGATCCAGATGTAGTAGTTCGCGAATGGCGTCCAGCTCTAGCTGAACTTGAGACCATGCTGCCCAGCGAACCGAGCGGCTGGTTAATATTTTGATATTGTCGTTATTCTCGGCAAAAAACGATACCATATCGTGCAGATAAGCATCTGCCTTGCTATCCACATGAATCAAATATAGATGCTGTGGGGAGTAGATCGCTTGAAGCAAGCGCTGCAATTGATCCGGTTTATGGTGAGCCATAATAAAATATGCAATCTTCATAATAGTCTCCTTTATCCAGAATCAAAGTCGTAAAAAGGATACGCTGGTTAATTTGCCAAAGCGGTCTCTGAACTGCTGAATGTATTGCTGTTTGATCTCGCTATCAGCATAACGGATAAGGGTAGCATAGAGATAAATGCGGTTAGGATCAAGACGCAATGCTTCGACTAGAAACTCAACAGCTTCATCCGGCAAGTTTTCTTGAATATGATAAAAGCCCAGATTTTCCAGACTGATCACATCCAATTGCTGTTTTGAGAGCAGTAGGGAATAGTAATTAAATGCAATGTCTTTGCAATCGCGAGTGTAGAAATAATTCGCGAGCATATTAACAAGACCGGGTTGCGAAAACCGATGAATGAGCTGGTCAAACGTATCAAATTGTTTTAGCAGGAACAGGTCTTTGGCAAGTAAAAATAATTGCTCATTATCGATCTCTTCGTGATCATCCTTCGCAGTAGTATCGGTAGTTGTGTTATTGGCATCCTCGCGTAACAATCGTTCCGCAATGGTTTGCCAGATGGTTGCATCGGTCGTGCCTGCGTCTACAAGCTTCAGCAACGTGAGATTACGCTGGATGAGCGCTGCCAGAATCAATTGCTTATTTAACCCGAGTGAACGATTTTGTTCTTTTTCAGCAGTTTGGAGTGCGAAGGTCAATTCTGCATCATCTTTGCCGATTAAAGCAAGGCGTAATTGTTGTTGCGCAGATAGCTCATACTCCGAACCGAGCAGTGCCAGAAAATGATGCGCCATCTCAGCATTGGCGATTGCCAGTGAGGCTTCAAATAGCAACATTGTATGATACATATTCTGATCATCGTAAAATCCGCGCAGTAATCGAATAATGCCTTCGGCAGAATCGACTAACGAAATTTGCTCCAGTGTACGGATCAATAGCGTAATATTCTCATTATTTTGCGCTAACAATTTGAGTGACCACGAAATATAAGTTTGAGCTTCGCCAAAACGGAGAGCGATATCGCCAAGGCGTTCAATTGGAATATCGAAGCCCATACTTGGGCTGTATATCCAGAATGTTAGATGCTGTGCAGCTTTCTTTTCCGCGACCTGAATCGCCTGTTGATACGCTTGTTTGGCTTCGTCAAAATGACCGAACCATTCGTAATGGATACCACGGAACGTATAATATTCAGGATATTCTTTGAATAATACCAGCTTATCTTCAATCAATTTCCATGAATCATTCAAGCGTCCAGAATGATAATACGTATTGATTAGAGCAATTAGTGCATGGGGATACCAAGCGACTTTGACCGATTCTGCCTGTTGAATCGCTTTTTGAAAATATTCAATTGCACGCGCATAATTTTGCGTAGCGTAATATTCGTTGCCAAGTGTGAAGAAGTCGTAGGCTTCTAATTTGTTGTTTTTCTCATAATTGTTGAAAATCTGCATATTGCGTTCGTGCTTGTTTTTCTTTTCCAGCGTCTCATGCAAATAACCGGAATGATGAATCCGATATGGAAGCTTGAAGTTGTACAACTGCATATCCGGTTGTCTGGATACAATCTGTTCATGAATCGGACGTTCATACCAGATATTCATATGATTGGGGAAGACGCGATCGGCAGAGCTTTCCATAATATGATTTTCTTTGGCAGAACCAGTGTAGTTAATAACAGGCAAATTAAAGACTACATTTGGCTGTGGTTGTTGTTGGGACAGATAGTTTCTTAATTCCAGTGCATCATTGCCACGGAAATATTCATCTGCATCTAGGAATAGAATCCATTGACCGCTGGCATGACGAATGGCTTCATTTTTGGCGGCGGAAAAGTCATTGATCCACGCAAAGTCAAACATGTTGGCACCGTACTGTTCAGCGATTGCGCGCGTACCGTCAGTCGAACCAGTATCGACAACTACGATTTCGTCAACAATCGATTTGACGCTATCAAGGCAGCGGGAGAGCACATCTTCTTCATTTTTTACAATCATGCATAGACTAATCAGTTTCATATTGTCCTCCGTTATGGTGACCTGTATGTTCCACCCAAATAAATAGAAGGTATTCATGCTAGAGAAGCGAATACCTTCCTGTATCAGTTTATTTACATATTGCCAGTGTTTGGTGAGAAGGGAGCAGGGGCAGACTGACGAATATCGGTCTTGATGGATGTGGTCGAGATGTCCGGTGTTCGCGGTAAGTAAATGACATTGCAATAAGGCTTCAATTCGTCAAATTTACCTTGCCAATCATCACCCATCACAAACGTATCGATATGGTAATTCACTACATCGTCCTTCTTTTGTTCCCAGTTTTCTTCGGGAATGACTTCGTCCACATAGCGAATCGCTTCCAGCATCATTTTGCGCTCAATGTAAGAAAAGTGTGCATGTTTGCCTTTGATAGCATTGAAGCTGTCTGTAGACAATGCAACCGTCAGATGATCGCCTAGTGCACGTGCACGCTGAAACAGCAAAATATGACCGTAATGAAGTAAATCAAATGTACCGTACGTAATAATTTTCTTCATTCCCATGCCCCTTCCTGCTTGAGCAACTGTATTTTTTGTTGTGCAGCTTGCTTCAGATCTTCGTTATCAGACATCAAGATGAATTTCTGGTAATGCAGTGAGGCATTCTGCCAGTCACTCGCATTTTCATACATGTATGCAAGATTGTAGATCAAATCGGCATTACCGGGGAAGAACTCGCTTCCTTTGTTCAACGTATCGATGGCATCCTGCAATTGTCCGGCGAGCAGGTGAATCATCGCTTTCATCGAAAAGACATCGGCGTCAGCTTTGGCAGTTTGCAAATATTCTTGCAGTGAGCGTTCTGCATCCATTACTTTTCCTTGCTCAATCATCGTGTAGATCGACTGCTTGATCTGTTCCTGCAATTGCCGGTTCTCCGTCGTATGCTGCTGCTGCTGGGCAATCTGGTGAGCATGTTCTACGATATAACGATCAATCGTTTCCCATACTCGCATTGCCGAACGATTGTCGGTATACGTGTGAATAAGAGGAAGTAATTGTTGCCGCTGCTCGCGATATGCTGTCGGATCATGGAGATAAACTGAGATGGCATCCGTTAATTGCTGCTGATCGAGCGCTTTTGGTCCTGGTGTCCAATATTCATAAGGCTCTAGCAGAAACCCGCGTGTCTCGCGATATTGCTCCAGATCGACAGGTGTGAACAGCAGCGGACGATCCAGCAGCATATAATCGAAATACACAGATGAATAATCAGTCATCAGTAGATCTGCTGCACCAAGCAATTCGTATAGATCCGCTTGCTCTGCAATTAGCATTTCGTTCGTCAGAAAATAAATATTTTGCGCATTCCAGTCGGCGAAGCTATCTAGAAAATAAGCTTCCTCAAATGGGTGCAGCTTTACAACTAGCGCCAAATTGTTTTCCTGTAGAAAATGAGCAAATGCTGCCTGATCAAAATGCTCAAAGCCGAACAGATTGCTTTCGGTTTTACGCCCATCTATTTTCTCAGGAGTAACGACAGACTTGCGGAAGGTTGGCATAAAGAAGAGAATCTTTTTACCAGCTAGCTCCGGGATCATCTTCGTTAAGCGCTGTGTACTGTTATCATTGAACAACAGGTCATTGCGCGGCATACCGGTAATCTGGTATTGCTCAATCCGCGCTCCGTTACAAGCGTTCATCAACGTATTATACAGAGGGGAGTAAGAGGCAATGATATTGATATCCGACCAGTAGCCGAAGATTTCAGCTGGATCGGTCTTCTCCTCACGATCCATGAATGCCATGCCTTTGATCGGAAAGCCATGCCATAATTCTACATTCAGTTTGCCCGGATTGGATGGGTACTCGCCGTGTGTATTGATGTAAACATCGCTATGGTAAAAGTCTGGATGCTGATGCGCATGATTTAGTTCATGCAGCACTACTTCATATTTGTCGCGGATGTAGTCTGGCATATTGCGATATAACGCCAGCGTATTTGAGCCGGAATAACTGCTCATCAACATAGCTACCTTCAAACGCTGATTCATAATTCCCCACCTTTCATCATGTGTACCTATACACTATATCGGATAAACGCTGTTTCCTATAAATGCCTCATGAAATTTATACCCCTGTGCCTATATAAAATCCGTCTATGCTTGTCGATAATATCAATGTGAATCATTTTCATAAATGCGCAGACGCAAATGAATGAAATAGACTCCGTATTACATAAGGGCGGAGCCGAGAGTAAACGCCATAATGTGTTTAATAAACTATATACCAATAATAGGCTATAAGGCTTGGATTTCCAAATAAATCCCAAAATAAAGAAAACCTTTCTGTTGCGGAAGGAGGAACTATGAACCCAACCATTACGCTTGTTATGATCGTCAAAGACGAAGAACGGACGCTAAAACGTTGTTTGGATAGTGTAGTTGCGTATGTGGACGATATCGTTATTGTTGATACCGGATCACAGGACAACACGAAGCAAATTGCCGAACAATACCATGCCAGAATTGTGGACTACAAATGGACGCAGGACTTTGCAGCGGCGCGTAATTTTGCATTATCCCAATCGACTAGTGATTGGAATCTGGTGCTAGATGCAGATGAGTATATTTCCAACGATTGTGGGGAAGCCATTCGTACCTTTATCAATCAGCCTGTAACACAGATCGGACGCTTGAAACGCATCGATGTCTTCAAAGGGACAGATGGTATTAATTATGAACAAAGTTATATTTCCAGATTACTGCCAGCGGATTGCCGATATGAAGGCAGAATTCATGAACAAGTACAGTCTCATTATCCGCGGTCAATTGTAAATATTGAAATCCAACATGACGGCTATTACGAGCAGTCGAGAAGTCAGCGCAATATTCCGATTCTACAAGCTGTGCTGGCGGAGCAACCCAATGATCCATATTACCATTATCAGCTTGCCAAGGAGTATCGTGGTTTAGATCAGCATGAGTTGGCTTTTCAGCATGGGAAAGAAGCCTATCTGCATATGCAGGGCAATGAGAATTATGCTGCAAGTATCGTAATCAATCTGATGTATGCAATTATCGCTTCTGGTCATTTGGAAGTTGGATTATCCATCATTGAAAATGAACAGCAGCATTTCGGGCAGTATCCAGATTTTTATTTTGTATCGGCGCTGTATTTGCTAGAGCTGATTCTGAGCGATACAGAGCAGTACGGCGATATGTTGCCGTTGATTGAGCAATTTTATCAGCGTGCACTGGAAATCGGTGAGAGCGATCTGGAAGGTAGTGTACGCGGAACCGGAAGTTTTGCAGCGCATCATAATCTGGGTGTGTTTTATGAAGTGACCGGGCAATTGGAAAAAGCAAAGGAGCAGTATATTTTGGCTGCCGATTACGATTATTCTCCTTCTATGGACAGATTGAAAGGATTGACGTTTCCATAATTCGATATCATTATTTGGACGGAACGGAGTGATGTATTGGTGGAGATGAATGAACAGGTGCACTTGCAAACGCTAAGTGTTGTTTTGATTGCAGGTGCCAGTCTTGAAAAGCTAGTTCAATGTATGGAGCATCTTAAGCAAAATATGATAGAACAGCACTATGAGTTGATCGTGGTAGAAACAATCCCAAATAGTGAGATTACAAGCTGGTTGGCTGAACAAAGTGGTTTGTTGACCTTATTCAGTCATCAACAGCTCAATTATGCGCAAGCTTGTAATAAAGGGTTGGAGATTGCGAATTACAAACATATTTTGGTTGTGAATGATCATATACTTATGAGCAAAGATGGTCTGGCAAATCTTTGTTTGACGCACCAGCTAAATAATTCGACAGCTAGTGTGTTTATTCATGTGAATGTAAGAGAACTGAATTCGGAGTTAAGCAGTATTGAGCCGTTCGATTTGAGTATGGAATGCTTTGTAATGAGTAGCGATATCTTTGCGAAAATAGGGAGATTGGATGAGCAATTTCATACTGCTCGCTTAATGGCATTGGATTTTTTGACCCGGGCTAATCAGAATCAGGTACAAGTTCAACAGTACAGAGATCGCAATTTCTTCAAAGCACCAGCCGGTGTATATTTATTGGACGATCTATTGCATGCTGATATTGCAAGATTCAGGCTTAAATGGAACAAACAGCCAGAGAAGCAGCGACTAGAGCTGGCTATCGCGGATAAAAAAGCGGTATTGGCTACTACTCAAAACGATATAGCAGTTATAACAAATCAATTGGAAAACGTAGCTGATCCTCAGCAATATCTGGCTCAAATCTCAAGTCAATTGCATGCTAAAGAGCAAGTGATTTTGAATGTGTCCAATGCGATGAATGCTAATAACATCAAGCGTTTGCTGAACGGAAATTGGAGTCATGCTGACAAGCAGTCTTATGATTCGCCAACTTCTACTTATACGCTGGATGATATTAAGCATTTGGTAACACAACAAGAGTATGATGTGGTGAGTACGTACGGTATTCCTGCATTATCCATGGACGCTGCATTTGTTCGGAGTATTACAAATATGATCGATCCCCAATTACAGGATCAGCTTCTATATAGCGACTACGTCTTACTCATTCAGAAAAGTCAACTGAGTGCCGTTTTTGAACAGGTTCAACCAGAATCGTTGTATGAACAAGTTGCTGAATATCCAGATCAGCTTTTGATGGATCATATTCAGTATAAACAAAGATCAGAGCGCCAATTTGAATTGTATAATACGCTTGGCGTTTTATTTTTTGAGCAGGGCCATGTGGAACGGGTACTTCCTTACTTTAAAGCAGCTTTGCAGATTGAGCCTGAGAATAAAGAATTAATGTTCAATATTGCCTACTTTTTGATGAGTATCGGTGATTATGATACGGCGATCAAATACGTTGCGGATTTGAGAGAGCTGGATTTGAATCTGTTTGATCAATTGATGGGCATGATGTATGAGGAACTGAATACAGTATTGCGTCAGCTGAATCATCTTCCGACCGTTTCCATCATTGTTAGAACCAAAAATAGAAAAGACTTGTTGCAGCGTTGTCTGGAAAGTATTAATCGGCAGTTCTACACTTCCATCGAAGTAGTCGTTATTAACGATGGTGGAGAAGATGTACAGGATATACTAGACAATTTGAATTATCCTTATTTGTATGAGAGATATGAGCAGTCCGTTGGACGAGCAGCAGCTTTGAATCAAGGGCTTAAGCTAGCAACAGGAAGCTATATTAATATTGTGGATGACGATGATCTGATTTATCCGAATCATATTGCGCTGCTTATGAGCGAAGTGATCTTTAATGAACAGCGAGTGGTATATTCGAATGCGCTATTAAGAAGTGAAACGAAACAAGGCGATAATTGGCAGACAAAATCCAAAAGCTTGAGACACTCTCAGGATTTTGACTATATGTTGCTACGGCAAACCAACTACATTCCGATTTTGACAGCATTGTTTGAGAGGGATTTGGCGCTTCAAATAGGCGGAGCTAATGAGGATTATGGTGTTTTAGAAGATTGGGATTTTTGGATTCGACTTAGTGATGTTAGTGGGTTTTATCATATTCGTGAAGTTACCAGTGAATATTCGCAGCGTGAAAGTAGTGATAATGCTACACAAACCGATTGGCATTTATTTGGTGAGGTGCGTGACCGAATCTATCAAAACATAAATGGAGTCCTGTAACTAGCTCTAAGCCAATCAAGTCAGGACATTTGGAGATGAATCATATGACTGCACAACCTATGAAAACAAGCATTGTTATTTTAACGTACAATCAATTGAACTATACGAAAGTATGTATTGATAGCATTAGAAAATTTACTACCCCCGGTAGTTATGAACTGATTGTAGTAGATAATTTGTCTACAGATGGAACAAGAGATTGGCTAGCAGAGCAAACGGATATTATGACAATATTCAATTCGCAAAACGAAGGCTTCCCCAAAGGCTGTAATCAAGGGATTGCGATTGCTACGGGAGACAATGTTCTGCTGCTGAATAATGATGTCATTGTAGCACCAGAATGGTTGGATAATCTGCTGACCTGCTTGTATAGCGATGAATCCATTGGTGCTGTTGGACCTGTCACCAATAATTCTGCTAATCACCAAATGATTCCTGTTCCATATGATTCGATCGAAGATATGCTTCAGTTTGCCATTAGTATGAACGTCTCTAATCCTGACAAATGGGAAGAACGGATAAAGCTTGTAGGCTTGTGCATGCTAATCAAAAGAGAAGTAATTGATCAAATCGGAGTATTGGACGAGATATTCACGCCGGGTAATTTTGAAGATAGCGATTATTCATTCAGAATTTTGCAGGCTGGTTATAAAATGATGGTGTGTAGAGATACATTTATTCATCATTTTGGTTCAGTATCATTCAAAGCAAGACCTGGTAATTCATATACAGATGTCATGAATATCAATCAGGAAAAGTTTCGTCAAAAATGGGGTTTCCATTCCGGTTATGCCACTCAAATTAACTATACTTTGATCAAAAAAATCAATACACATGCGGATGCTGAATTGAAAGTACTGGAACTGGGCTGCGGATGCGGAGCGACTCTGCTAGAGATTAAAAATCAATATCCGAATGCTGAACTTCATGGGGTGGATATTAACAAAGCCGCTATTGCTATTGCTTCACATTTCTCCAATGCTGTCGTGGGAGATATAGAGAAGGATTTGGATTACCCAGAAAAGTATTTTGATTATATCTTGCTACCGAATGTCCTTGAATATGTTACGAATCCATATGCATTAATCTCCGATATACGTAAATATGTAAAAAGTGACGGGATGATTCTGGCTAAGGTTCATAATGGTATGTTCTATGAGGATGTTATTGATTTTATCAACGGACAATATAAACCTGAATATATCGGTTATGCGCATCAAGTGCCGCTTCATCATTTCAGCCATGTAGAGCTTCGTAATTTATTCAACAAAGCCAATTATAAAAATGTAGAATGCATTGGCGAAGTGTCTCAACCGCTTACTGATGAACAGCAGGCGCAAATTGATAAGATTGCTGAAATTAGTATTCACGATCCAAGTACCAAACGCCAATATGAAGTGGAAAATTATATTGTCAGCGGTCAAACGATTGTACAATCATCTCTTGATGAGCTTGTCCCTCAAAGTGATGAGTTTGTAATTAGTATGGTCAACCTGTTATTGGCAAATGAGATTCATATGGACGATCTCATAGCATACATTGATGGTAATAAAATCATCACTGAAGATAGAAGTGTACTATACAATCATCTGGCTATTGAATTGTACAATAATGAAAAGTATGATCTGGTGCTGCCCCTGTTCCAAAATGGATTGAAATGGAATGAAGCCAATGAAGAGCTATTATCGAATATGGGGATTATGCTATATAACTTTGGAGAGAAGAAACTCGCAGTCCATTATTTGGCTCAAATAAAAAATCCCGATTTGGATATTCAGAACCTAATGATGGACATTCGACAAGAGTTACATGGTGAGTAGAACACTACATTTTGGAATAAATAGTTTCTTTGTAATTGCTATATAAATGTTCCTTCTATTATGTAATATAATTACAAGAAAACCTTTACTTTTCCAATTGACATTTAGAAACCAAAAATGGTATATTCAGAAATGTAGGCGATGCCTTATTTTATTTGATAACGAAGGGAATGTTATTGCATGCAAGGTAAAGTGAAATGGTTTAACGCAGAAAAAGGGTACGGCTTCATCGAAACTGACGAAGGCGGCGACGTATTTGTACATTTCTCCGCAATTCAATCCGAAGGTTTCAAGACGCTTGAAGAAGGGCAATCCGTAGAATTCGACATCGTCGAAGGCGCGCGTGGACCTCAAGCAGCTAACGTTATCAAATTATAATCATCCCTTGGCTTTTGCCGACCTTACATAGGTAATTCTGATGGTTACATTTGAACAATTAGCTAAGACTCCGGAAGTCATTCCGGGGTCTTTTTGTGTATATTTTACATGTTCCAACAATAAATATCTTGTACATACTTAAACAAAAGTATTTGTATACGAAGCTAATATTATAAATAAAAAGAAGCAGTATAGTATCCCAATTCGGAGTTGTTGCGATGCTTTGGCATGATTCTTTTGCTCTATCGTCATGCGCTATTTCCACACATAACTATATGTTATTTTGATGTCGGATCGCTACAACCTGTTTAACAATCTCCAAATCGGTTAAGTCAAAAAAGTAACGGCAACGTTAAATATACAAAATGGTAGACGACAAATACGAATCAATCTCACACCATTTTTAGTTAACTTAGCGGCTGTTGCAATTTAGTGTTATTTTGTAGTCAGGGTTGCAAACAGGAAGAATGTTGAATCGGAATTGTTAACGCTTTAATAATTTGCAAATCCACGTTAACGCTCCTTTTACTTACACCTGACATCTATGTTATAATTCGATAAAGGAGGAATGCCACATGAATTTTGCTACTCGAGGTCAACATTTTGAAGTTACAGATGCGATTAAAGATTATGTGGACAAAAAGCTGAACAGACTGGAGAAATACTTTGATGCACCGCCCGTTTCCGACGGTATGGTGACACTCAGTTCCAATCGCGGACGCTTTACCGTAGAGGTAACCATTCCACTCCCGGGTTTGCTGCTTCGCGCGGAAGACCGTAGCGAGGACATGTACGCTTCCATTGATTCCGTAGTGAACAAGCTGGAGCGTCAGATCCGCAAGCACAAAACCAAATTAAACCGCAAGTTCCGTCAAAACGACGAGAACCTGAAAGCATTCTTCGTGGAAGATCCAATCATCGCTTCGCTGGCGGTTGATGAAGACGAAGATATCGAAGTGGAAACTGATGAATACGAAATCGTCCGTAACAAACGCTTCCTCCTGAAGCCGATGGACGTTGAAGAAGCCATTCTGCAAATGAATCTGATTGGACATACATTCTTTGTATTTTCCAATGTCAACACACAGCAGGTCAATGTCGTATATCGCCGCGATGACGGCAAATACGGTCTGATCGAGCAGGAGTAATGATTCGCATCATTCCTGTCCGGCAACATGTTGTGATATTGTAGATCAGGCAACTAGAGTACGTATGGAACGTTAACGCAGTATCCGCTGTAACCCTGATATGGAATATGTAATGGGAGCCTTGTCCGCTTATGCGGATGAGGCTCTTTTTGGTGTCCCCAGAAACTGGAAAAGCATTCAACAAACAAGTGCATTCCACTATAAAGTAGAGTATACTGATTAGGTGGTATTGCATGCGGCACATCCATATTTCGCCATCTGCACTTACACCCTGCCAGACAGCGAATCAGGGTATGCAATCGGGTAACAACGGTCGTCTATGAAGATGGCATTTTATCGAATTTTACTTTTTTTTGCGTTTTTTTCTGAAAAAAACGTATTTTTGGAAACAAAATGGCAAGTTGTTGCGTATGGTACAGGGTAGTATACTGTCACAATCAAGTGATAACGAATGGATGCAATATACAATCAAGATTGTTAGTTATTATCCACGTAACAAACTACGTAACAAATTTCATATTGAACTTTACGGACACGGGATATGATTTCTCTGGTCGTATTTACATTTTGGTATAACATCATCCGGTGAATCGCAGGGCAGCAGGGCTGTTTTGTTGCGGCGCTTCCCTGAAACTGGTACAATTTATTGCAACTGAGATTATTGAATAATCCCCCGGAAGCGTCGTATCTGTTCCATTATTCAATAATCTATCTTTGTATTGCGCGAAAGGGGTTAACCATGCTAGGACTCGTTAAGAAAATTTTTGGTGATTCAAATGAACGTGATGTCAAACGGATTATGAAAACCGTAGACATTATCAATAATATGGAAGCGGAATTTGAGGCTTTGTCCCATGAAGAACTTCAGGGCAAAACAGCAGCGTTCCGTGAACGTCTCGAAAAGGGAGAAACGCTTGAGCAGTTGCTGCCGGAAGCTTTCGCAACCGTACGCGAAGCATCTAAACGCCAGCTGGGCATGCGTCATTTTGACGTTCAGCTGATCGGTGGTATCGCACTGCACGAAGGTAGAATTGCCGAGATGAAAACAGGTGAAGGTAAAACGCTGGTAGGTACACTGCCTGTATACCTGAACGCCCTCGAAGGCAAAAGCGCGCACGTCGTTACTGTCAATGACTATCTGGCACAGCGCGATAGCCTGCAAATGGGTCGGATCTATAACTATCTCGGTATGAGTGTCGGCATTAACTTGAGCGGTATGAAGCACGAAGAAAAACAAGCAGCATATGCTTGCGACATCACGTATGGTACGAATAACGAATTCGGTTTTGACTATCTGCGTGACAATATGGTGCTGTACAAAGAGCAAATGGTACAGCGTCCGTTGCACTTCTGTATCATTGATGAGATCGACTCGATTCTGATTGACGAAGCACGTACACCGTTGATCATCTCGGGTCAGGCACAAAAATCGACAGAGCTGTATTTTGCAGCTGATCGTTTTGTGAAAAGTCTGAAAGCGGAAGATGACTACACTGTAGATATCAAAGTAAAATCCGTAGCACTGACTGAAGCAGGCGTAGAAAAAGCCGAGAACTTCTTTGGCGTCGAAAACCTGTATGACAATAAAAATGTAACGATTAACCACCACGTAGTACAAGCGCTGAAAGCGAATGTTATTATGCACCGTGACGTTGACTATGTTGAGTCCGAGGGTGAAGTTCTGATCGTCGATGAATTTACCGGTCGTCTGATGGCAGGTCGTCGTTATAGCGATGGTCTACACCAAGCGATTGAAGCGAAAGAAAACCTCAAAGTACAAAACGAAAGTATGACGCTGGCAACGATCACGTTCCAGAACTACTTCCGTATGTACCGCAAGCTTGCTGGTATGACCGGTACAGCGAAAACCGAAGAAGAAGAATTCAAAAAAATCTACGGTCTGGAAGTATTGCAAATTCCAACGAACCGTGTGAATCAACGTCAGGATTCTCCAGACGTTGTGTATAAGAGCGTACAAAGCAAATTCCGTGCAGTTGTCGAAGAAATCGTAGAACGCCATGCCAAAAACCAGCCAGTGCTGGTCGGTACCGTATCGATCGAGAACTCCGAGCTGCTGTCCGAAATGCTGAAACGTAAAGGCATCAAGCACCAAGTACTGAACGCGAAATACCATGCAGAAGAAGCGGAAATCATTGCACGTGCTGGTCAACCGGGTACGGTAACGATTGCTACGAACATGGCAGGTCGCGGTACAGATATCATTCTGGGTGAAGGCGTAGCCGAAGTGGGCGGTCTGCACATCATCGGTACCGAGCGTCACGAATCTCGCCGCATCGATAACCAGCTGCGTGGTCGTGCTGGTCGTCAGGGTGATCCAGGTTCTACGCAGTTCTATCTGTCTCTCGGTGATGAACTGATGAAGCGTTTTGGCGCGGACAACGTGATGAACATGATGGAAAAACTCGGCTTTGAAGAAGATCAGCCGATTGAGAGCCGTATGATCACTCGTGCTGTAGAATCTGCACAACGCCGTGTTGAAGGTAGTAACTTTGATATGCGTAAAATCGTCTTGCAATATGACGATGTGATGAATAAACAGCGCGAGATCATTTACAAACAGCGCCGTGAAGTGCTGGAGTCCGACAACATTCGTGAAGTTGTACTGCAAATGATCAAACCTTGTGTGGAACGTGTCGTTGAAGTTCACTGTAATGACGATATTCCGGAAAACTGGGAACTGGAAGAAGTTGCGAACTATATTAACAACAACTTCCTCGTTGAAACGACCCATGTAACCAAGGAAGAGCTGGAAGAAAAAGAAAAAGAAGAAATGGTCAATTACCTATTTGAGCGTGTAGAGCTATACTATCTGCAACGTGAGAAAGAAATTGGCGAAGAAACGATCCGCGAATTCGAGAAAGTGGTTGTACTGCGTGCGGTTGACCGCAAATGGATGGATCACATCGATGCGATGGAGCAACTGCGCCAAGGTATTCACTTGCGTGCTTACGGCGGTACTGATCCGCTGCGCGAATATCAATTCGAAGGCTTTGAAATGTTCAACCAAATGATCGCTGACATTCAAGAAGAGGTTGCCGGTTATGTGATGAGAGCGCAAATTCAAAGTCAGAGTCAACAAGAGCGTCAAGCGGTTGTGGATACAAGCAAAGTCAGCACGAACAGTTCCGAAACGGCGGAGAAACGTCCTTCCCGCGAAGAACGTCGTCGCAGACGGAAATAAAACAAGCAACATAGTATGTCCACACGGCATTGTGTGGCATATGGATAGAGCAGAGAGACACTCACTGTTATCGTGGGTGTCTTTTCTCGGATTATTGACGAGGCGAGCAGGATGGAAGCAGCATGCTGCTACTGGGGTATGTATAATGAAAGTAGCGTTTTAAATTTTAAATGAGGTGAATGTTCAATGATCGAACCAAATGTAAAGCATGATCTGCGCGAGATGGCGCAGAAACTATCAAATCTTAGGGGGTCTCTTTGACTTAGATCTCAAAAATGAAATGATCGAGAACTTTGAGGTGAAAATGTCTGCACCGGATTTCTGGGACGACAATGAATCTGCACAGGCGGTCATTGCTGAGATGAATGCAGTCAAAGGTTCTGTGGATCAGTACAATAAGCTGCAACAGGAATATGACGATGTGAGTCTGATGGCTGAGCTGGCAGACGAGGAAAACGACGCTGAGCTGGCAGCTGAAGTGACAACAGGTGTCGCTGCACTTGTCAAAAAAGTCGAGGAATTCGAGCTGCAATTGCTGCTGAATGAGCCGTACGACAAGCTGAATGCGATTCTGGAATTACATCCGGGTGCAGGCGGTACGGAGTCTCAGGACTGGGGTTCAATGCTGCTGCGTATGTATACGCGCTGGGCGGAGAAAAGCGGCTTCAAAGTGGAAGTGCTGGATTATTTGCCGGGTGACGAAGCTGGGATCAAGAGCGTTACGCTGCTGATCAAGGGCTACAATGCTTATGGTTATCTGAAAGCAGAAAAAGGCGTACACCGTCTCGTTCGTATTTCCCCATTTGACTCGTCGGGTCGTCGTCATACGTCGTTTGTATCGTGTGATGTGGTGCCTGAGATTACGAATGATGCTGAGGTCGAGATTCGTACAGAAGATCTGAAAGTCGATACGTACCGCGCCAGTGGTGCCGGTGGTCAGCATATCAATACTACGGATTCCGCTGTTCGGATTACGCATCTTCCTTCCGGTGTAGTAGTCAGCTGTCAAACCGAGCGTTCGCAGATCAAAAACCGTGAGCGTGCAATGACAATGCTGCGCTCCAAATTGTATGAGCGTAAGATTGAAGAAGAACGTAAACATCTGGAAGAAATCCGCGGCGAGCAATCCGAAATCGCTTGGGGTAGCCAGATTCGTTCGTATGTATTCCATCCGTACAGCATGGTCAAAGACCATCGTACGCAAGTGGAAACCGGTAATATCGGTGCTGTGATGGACGGAGATCTGGATTCGTTTATCGACGGTTATCTGCGTAGTCAGTTGAAGATTGAGGTAGAGTAATGATTGGCTGATACTGACAGAATGGATGAGTTGTATTGTGATTGCAGCTTGTATATTCTAGTTGGTATTGGTACCAAAGGAGTCAATCGTGATCTGCTAATACAATAAGATCGATAGATAGCTTCGGTATGCTTTTCCAGCGATGGAGGGGATGCCGGAGCTTTTTTTGTTAGACGATAGATATATAGGAAGATCTGGTTTGTGTATGTGGAGATCTGGCTGATTTGTGTACAGATATGAAGTGTGGACGATCAGAGATATGCTCATCGTTCATGGTGCTTAGTGATATTGGATGTACGGATTGAATGTATGAGTGACTTGCTTATGTCATCTTGCAATCTAATAGATGGGGATGGATAATGATTTTAATTTACAGAGACAGGAGACGGTGGAGACGATGAGAGGGAAACCATCTGTACATAGACAAAACATGCGTCCGAATAGCATTCGTAAAATTATGGTGGCAGCTACGCAATATGATGATGTGATTCCGTTACAGATTGGCGAGCCGGAGGGTGATACGGCGGCACATATCGTCGAAGCGGGACAAATGGCGATGGCAGCGGGTTATACGCATTACACATCCAATGCGGGCTTGCCTTCGCTGCGTGAGGCGATTGTAGCGCGGATGCAGCGTAAATATGGCATAGAGATCGATCCGGGGCGTGTCGTGGTCACGACAGGTGCGGTGAGTGCGCTGCATGCGATTTTGCTGTCTTTGGTTGATATGGGTGAGGAAGTATTGATTCCAGATCCGGGGTATCCTAATTATGAGGGGATGCTGTGTATGCAACATGCAGAGCCGGTGTATTATGCTACGCGGGCGGAAGATGGATACATACCGGATTTGCAAGATATGGAGTCCAAAATCACTCCAGCAACGAAAGCGATTATTGTCAATTCGCCTTGTAATCCGACTGGAGCAGTGTATCCGCGTCAGGTATGGCAGGAGCTGTTGGCACTGGCGGAGCGGCACGATCTATTTGTGATTTCGGATGAGATTTATGATGAGTTGGTTTACGATGGCGAAGTGTGTTGTCCGCTAGAAGTACGCCCAGATCTGGCGCATCGGATTGTAAGCGTGAATGGCTTTTCCAAAGGGTATGCGATGACCGGATGGCGTCTCGGTTATATGATCGTGCCGGAGGAATTGACGGAGCTAATATGGAAGCTGTTGGAGCCGACAACGACCTGTGCGGCGGAGTTTACGCAAAAGGCGGGCGAAGCGGCGCTGAATGGGGATCAGTCCCATGTAGAGGCAGAGCGGTTGCGCTATAAAGCGAAGCGAGATCGTGCGTGCGAGCTGCTGGAGCAGTACGGAATTCCGCATTCGCGTCCACAGGGGGCGTTTTATATTATGGCGGACATTTCGGCAACGGGAATGACTTCGGAGCCATTTGCATTTGGATTGTTGCATGAAGAGAAGGTGATTGTAGCACCGGGGGAAGGATTTGGTCCGGCGGGGCTGCACCGCGTGCGAATTTGTTTTGCAGGCAGTGTGGAGTTGCTAGAAGAGGGGCTGCATCGATTGGGGCGGTATTATGAATTGTTGGTGCGAAAGGCTTCAGCGACGACGTGGTTACGGTAAGATTGGATTGGAGATAGGATAACAGCAGTATCTTTTGACATTCGACGTCAATGTGAATAGAAAAGGCTTCGTTTTACAGGTGGAGTGTATTATCTGTAAAGCGCAGTCTTTTTGGTGTGAAAGTGGACGAATGATGATCATTAAGGAGCGGAGTCAAAATGGAACGTATGAACACACAAAAAGAGTGGTTGGACTATATAAATCGATTGCAGGAGCGTGAACGACAAAAAATAATGTCTGGTGGGTTAAACAATTGGGTGATAGCAGTCGCCTTATTGGGGTTAGCTTACTGGTTATATCCCGACATCGTTAACATCCAAAAACATGGGTTGGTTGTGATAGTTGGGTATGCTTTTTTTACAAATATTTTGATTTCGACGTTCGACATTTTTAATGTGTATGTGAGAAATGATAAGATTCATAATTTCTATTACAGTAAAAAGAAGAATATTGATCATAAAGGTAATATGATTCTTCAAGTATTTGATGCCGTTGTTAATTTGGTGAATGTATCAATTAACGTGATATTACTTGCTATAAGTCACACTAAAGGGTATTACGTATTTGAATTATACTTTGCATTATATAGTATTCGATATTTTTACGATTTTATGATGTTAGTATATATTCAAATTAAAAAGTATAGGCTTGAACAGTCTACAATATTAGAATCTGAATTATATGTAACACGGGATCGAAAAATTAGTATGATGCTCATTTGGACAGGGGCATCTATATTTCTTCATGCGTATCTTACCTACAGTATAATACAAACGGTAAATTTTAATAATTTACTCTGGAAACAACTATTTGACGGTTTCGCCATAGGCATTATCGTTATCCTGATCCAGTTTATGATAACTATTTTTATAAAAAGAATAAAAATAGCTTGGTTGGAAGAGTTGGAAAAAGAAATTGTTCTACAATCACTGGATGAGGAACGAATTATTTTCAAATTAAAAAATGGCTATTACGCGTCAAGTAATATCGATAATTATTTTGGCTGATTGGCTTTATTCCAATTATTCGTCTCTGTTGTGCCGCTTTGGTTCTCTCCCGGGTTAAAGTATCACCCGTTTGCCGCGTGTTCTTTCGGGAAATGGACTTTTCTACTACAATAAAAGCCGCGATAGATGATGGGAATCGGATTGGGAATGGGATGATTCTTGTATGGGAACCTATTAGATATTTAAAATGTTGGTTTTATCAATTTGTGGATATGGGTGGTAGTGGAGATGATGACTTCTTTGACAACAACGGGACGCAGGCGGAAGCCGCCGGTGATTCCTTTGACAGGGCCGCTGCGCAATGCGTGGGATGCGGCGCTGATTATTATGGGCGCGTTTGTGATGTCGCTGGCATTTAATTTGTTTTTGCTGCCTAATCATATTGCGTCTGGTGGCGTGGCGGGCATCTCGATTATTGCGGCGCAAGTGTTAGGCGTGGAACCGGCGTATACGCAGTGGGTGTTTAATATTCCGCTATTTGTGGCGGGATATTTTGTGCTGGGGCGGCATTCTAGTATTCGTTCGCTGCTGGGCACAATTGTATTACCATTGTTTGTATACATCACGCGGGATATTCCCGCGCCGACGACGAATCCGCTGCTCGGCGCACTATATGGAGGAATTGGTGTAGGTCTGGGCTTGGGAATTGTGTTTCGTGGTCGCGGATCGACTGGTGGCATGGCGATATTGGCGCAGATGATTCATAAGCTGACCGGGTTTAGCATGTCGTTTTGTGTGGTGATGACCGATGGTACGGTGATTCTGCTGGCGGCGATATTTCTCAAGCCAGAACAGGCGCTGTATGCATTGATCGGGTTGTTTGTGACGAGTAAAATGATTGATGCGGTAGAACTGGGCTTTAGCAATTCAAAAGTTGCCTATATTATCTCCGAGGAAGTCGAGGCAATGCAGCGGGCGATTCTGAATGATCTGGATCGCGGGTTAACGAAGCTGAATGCAGAGGGCGGTTATACGGGGGATGAGCGTACTGTTTTCATGGTTGTTGTTGGGCAAAATGAAGCTAGCCGCTTAAAAACGATTGTGCGGTCGGTCGATCCAGAGGCGTTTGTCATTATTAGCAATGCGCATGAGGTGCTGGGGAAAGGGTTTAAGCTACCGGGATGAAATGGTAAGGAGCATCACACTTCGAACGTAGAGGTGTGATGCTCTTTTTTTGGTAAATCGTTTCATTGGATATGGTGAGAAGCGCAGACCGCAGGCAGATGTTAAATTAAAGGCGTAGGCGCTGGTTCAAGTTGTTCAGTATGACGTTATTCACGGAAGGGCTGGCATGACTGGGTATCGGATTAATTGTAGACGTCGTGTTGATTTCAGATTCGGCTGATGTGGGACGATTAGAATTGGGAATTGCAGAGGGAGTATCTGCTAACCAGATCAGCGCCATTTGGATAGACTGTTGTTGTCGAGCAGCTTGCACTTGATATACACCGGGGCGTATCGTCCATAGTTGACCGGATACAGCCGAGGAATCATCTGGCTCCAGATCGCCGCCGGTTGTATCCTCGGCTGCACCTGCGAACAGTTGACCTGATGGAACATACAGCATACCGGACATTTGCGGCTGCTCAATATGCGCTACGATATGCACATCGTATGTACCGTCATGTTCTACATGCAAGAATAGGATGCGACCATAATTGCTTTCTTCCAATTCATCTTGCTCGATCGTCCACCAATCGGACGTATCGTCGATTCGATGACGAATAGCTTGCAAGTCGAAGATCGAGAGAGCGGCTGTATCGGTTGTAAAGGAAAATGATGAATGCATCGAAGAACTCACTCCGTTCACATTGGTATAAACTAAGGATAACGATGTAGCTGGGATCATGCTTTGTCTTTATTTTAACATGACACGGCTCTATCATCATCTGGAGAGGAATCCGCACCATAACGGAGATATGATAAACTGTCAGGCTGAAATAATGTTTGTGTGCAAAGTTGTATTTATATTACATATGATGTATAATAATACACAGCTTATTCATCGGAGACGTTACCGCCACCTCAGCAATCGGAGCCATGCCAACATCGATACAGCAACAGCGATAGATGAAGCAGATTGGCAACGTATGATATGGCGTAGAAGCAAGGAACAGGGGGAATGGAAGATGAGTTCAGATCAACTAAAAGTCGCAATTGTAGGTTCCACCGGCTATGGCGGGGTGGAACTGATTCGTTTTTTGCAGCATCATCCACAAGTAGAGATTGCATCGGTAATCTCGGCTTCTAGTAGTGGCAAGCCGATGTCGGATCAATTTCCACATTTGAATGGATTGCTGGATATGGAGTTGGACGGTGTGAATCCTGCCGAAACAGCGCAAAAAGCAGATCTGGTCTTTCTGGCGACACCATCCGGTGTGAGCGGCGAACTGGCTCCGCAATATCTGGAAGCAGGTCTGAAAGTGATCGATCTGTCTGGCGATTATCGTCTCAAGGATGCAGCTGTATACGAGCAATGGTACAAGCATACAGCACCGCAGGCGGATGTGCTGGCTGAAGCGGTATACGGATTATGCGAACGTAAGGGCGCAAGTGTAGCAGGTCAGCGACTCATCTCCAATCCCGGCTGTTATCCAACAGCGACGCTACTCGGTCTGTTACCGGGTGTGGACGCTGGTTGGGTGGATACCAATACGATCATTATTGACGCCAAATCCGGCGTATCTGGTGCAGGACGAGGCACCAGCCTGACATCCCATTATGCGGAAATGAATGAAAACTTCAAAGCGTATAAAATCAACAAGCATCAGCATATTCCAGAAATCGAGCAGGTGCTTGGTGAAGTCGCAGGTAAGCCAGTGACAGTCACATTTACAACCCATCTCGTGCCGATGACACGCGGTATTATGAGTACGATGTATATGACGGCGACAGGCAATCATTCCGAGCAGGACTGGATTGATCTGTACCGCGATTATTATAAAGATCGTCCATTTGTCCGTGTACGGAGCAAAGGACAATGGCCATCTACCAAAGAGGTAGCAGGTTCCAACTATTGCGATATCGGCTTTGCACTGGATGAGCGTACCGGTCGTATGACGATTGTGTCGGTCATTGATAATCTGGTCAAGGGTGCTGCCGGTCAGGCAATTCAAAACCTGAATCTGATGATGGGCTGGGATGAGAATCTCGGACTCAACATGATTCCGGTGTATCCTTAACAGATACGATCAACAATGACGCTGCTGATCTCGCGATCATGCACATATCGGTATAGAGTATCTATTTTCTACAAATACATCTTCTCAAATTTACATCGTCGATCAGGAAGTGAGTGGAGATATCATGTCAGATCAAGCATTTCAACAGGTTCAGAACGGTTCAATCGTCACACCGGCAGGATTTCAGGCAGCAGGGCTGCATTGCGGATTGAAAAAGACAGAGCGTAACGACCTAGGCGTTATCGTATGTGATGTTCCGGCAGCGTCGGCGGCAGTATATACGACGAATCTGTTTCAGGCGGCACCGCTACAAGTGACTCGCGAAAGTCTAACCAATGGTACACTGCGCGCTGTCGTTGTGAATAGTGGTAATGCAAACGCCTGTACTGGTCAGCAAGGTGAGCAGGATGCGTATACGATGCGTGCGCGCACGGCGCAGCAATTTCATTTGCATGAAGACGATGTGGCGGTTGCATCGACTGGTGTCATCGGCGAACTGTTGAAAATGGATCGTCTCACTTCCGGTATCGATAATCTGGCTGCGGCAACGGGCAATACGGCGGAGCATGCAGAAGCATTTTGCCAGTCGATTCTGACGACCGATCTGGTGAAAAAGGAAATCTGTGTAGCGGTGAAAGTGAATGGTGTTACTGTTCACATCGCTGGAGCAGCCAAAGGGTCGGGCATGATTCACCCCAATATGGCGACGATGCTGGCATTTATGACGACGGATGCGAAGATTTCATCTGCTCATCTGCATCAGTTGCTACGCGATACGACAGATCGTACGTTTAATATGATTACGGTTGATGGCGATACGAGTACCAACGATATGCTGGTGTCAATGGCAAGCGGACTGGCAGAGCATGAGGAACTGACGCCAGCGCATGCTGATTGGGAAGCATATGCTGCTGGATTCCGCCATGTATGTGAGCATCTGGCACAAGCGATTGCCCGCGATGGCGAAGGAGCGACCAAGCTTGTAGAGGTTGTGGTCAACGGTGCAATTAGTGATCTGTCCGCCAGAGCGATTGCCAAAACGGTCATTGGTTCCAGTCTTGTCAAATCTGCTATGTTTGGTGCAGATGCCAACTGGGGACGTGTGATTGCGGCGGTTGGGCGTGCTGGCGAACCGGTAAATGTGAATACAGTCGATATTCGCCTTGGAGATATCGTCGTGCTTACTGGATCGCGTCCAGTGCCATTTGATGAAGATGCGGCGCTGGAATATTTGAAAGGCGATACGGTACAGATTGTGGTCGATCTGCATTATGGGGAAGGTAGCGCACTCGCATGGGGCTGCGATCTGACATACGATTATGTGCGTATCAATGCGGCGTATCGTACGTAACCATGGAATTGGGAATTTAATATTATGATGGCAATAACGACAGGGCAGGTTGTTGTTGCCAGTGTACATATCGGCTATGACGTTTAAATATATGTAACGAGTGACTTTCATACCAAGCGATATCCAACGATATTTTCAGAAACGAGATACATCATTTATCTACAATAGAACCACAATACAACATAGACAATCGGAGAATGGAGGATATGGATATGACAGAACAGACAGCCCGTACCTTTGTGATGAAATGTGGCGGCAGTACGTTGGCGGCGCTGCCGGATTCATTTTTTGCAGATTTGCAGCAGATTCAGGAGTCTGGTATTCAGCCAGTTATCGTGCATGGCGGTGGCCCGGCGATCTCGGACAATCTGGGCAAATTAGGGATTGAAACCGAGTTTGTCGGCGGATTACGCAAAACGACCGAACAAGTGCTGGATGTCGTGGAGATGGTGCTTTCGGGTAGCATCAACAAGCAGATCGTCCGACGAATTCAGGGCAGCCGGGCAAAAGCTATCGGCATCTCCGGTGTCGACGGCGGTCTGATTCAGGCCAAACCGGTTGCCAATTCCGCGGAAGTCGGATTGGTGGGCGATGTCACTTATGTAGAGGCATCCATTATCCGCTCCATTACTGATCTGGGCTATATGCCGGTCATCGCTCCAGTAGGTGTCGATGCTACCGGGCAACGTTATAACATCAATGCCGATACGGCGGCGGGAGCGGTTGCTTCGCACCTTGGCGTACCACGCATGATCGTGGTCACCGACGTACCGGGCATTATGAAGCAAGTGGACGGCGAAAAGAAAGTACTGCCGCAAGTAACAATCGCAGACATTGAGCAGTTGATCGAAACTGGCGAAATCTATGGCGGCATGATCCCCAAAGTCAAAGCAGCGATTGCCTGCATTCAAGGTGATGTACAAGAAGTGATTATCGTGGATGGCAGTGAGCCTGGCATTCTGAGCCGGGTACTGAACGGCGATGCTGTTGGCACACGCATTGTGCGAAGTACCGTACTGTAAGTGTAACGTTCACTATTACAGCAAGTGCCAATTCTCTAACGAACAGTGTAAACCAACGATTAAGGAGCGTGACCAGCATGGCTAATCCGATCAACAACCAGCAATCACCAGCAAATACCGAAAGTGCGTTATTCCCTTCGTATGCGCGATACCCACTTGCTTTTGACAAAGGAAAAGGAAGTTATCTATGGGATGTCAACGGTAAGAAGTATCTGGACTTTATGTGCGGACTGGCAGTAACCAATCTGGGACATGCTCCCGAACGTGTAACAGCCAAGCTGAAGGATCAACTGGATCAACTGTGGCATACGTCCAATCTGTTCCAGATTCCGAATCAGGAAAAAGCGGCGCAAATGCTGACATCGATGACATCCGGTGACGCGGTGTTTTTCTGTAACAGCGGTGCGGAAGCGAACGAAGCGGCGATCAAACTGGCGCGTAAGTATCAGCAAAAGATCAAAGGCGAAGAGCGTTACGAGATCATTACCTTTACCCAGTCATTCCACGGTCGTACATTGGCAACGTTAACTGCTACCGGACAGGATAAAGTGAAAGAAGGCTTCCATCCACTACCAGCAGGCTTTATTACTGTTCCATTGAACGATCTGGATGCCCTGCAAGATGCAATCGGACCGCATACCGCTGCTGTCATGCTAGAAATGATTCAGGCGGAAGGCGGCGTGCATCCGGCAGGTGTGGAGTATGTACAGGCAGTAGCAGAGTTGTGCAAACAAAATGGTCTGCTGCTCATTATCGACGAGATTCAGACCGGTATGGGACGTACTGGCAAATTGCTGGCATTTGAACATTACGGTATCGAACCGGATATCTTCACACTGGCAAAAGGTCTGGCAAGCGGATTCCCCGTTGGTGCGATGGTTGGCAAAGCTCATCTGAAAGAAGCATTCAGCGCAGGCAGTCACGGTTCGACCTTTGGCGGTACGCCGCTCGCAACCGCAGCGGTAATCGCAACACTGGAAACGTTACAGGAGCAACATGTAGTCGAACATGCTGCACAGATGGGCGACTATCTGAATCAACAGCTGCATGACAAATTTGCAGATCATCCATTTGTATTGGAGATTCGCGGCAAAGGGTTGATGATCGGGATCGAATGTGCAGGTCCGATCAACGAACTCATTCTTGTTGGACAGGAAAAAGGTCTGCTGTTCGTTAATGCTGGTCCGAATGTTATCCGTTTGCTGCCGAATCTGCTGATCACAAAAGAAGAAATTGATCAGGCGATCACTCTTTTGAGCGAGATTATTCAGGAATATGCGCCAGTCGTAACGGCGGGCAGTCCGAACGGCAAGTAAGCGAAACGTGTGTATTTCCACTTATTTTTTGTGCATTTCCACTCATTTGATGCACCCAATCGGTTGCATACGCATGAATAATATAGGTTGACCATACGATTCCTAATCATACAATCGTGCACCTGATATAGCGTGCATACTATACAAAGAACAGATCGGTGTGCCGTATGCCTAATCCGCATACAGCAACAATGTCACCGATTACTGAGGAGGCTGGAACATTGTCCGATGCAACACAAACAGGCAAGCTGGAATTGAGCCATTTTAAAGGCAAAGATTTTATTGAGCTGAGCGACTATACCGCTGAGGAAATTCATTTTCTGATCGAGCTGGCGATTGAATTGAAACGCAAGCAAAAAGCTGGTGAAGTGTATCGCCCGCTGGAAGGCAAAACAGTTGGATTGATTTTTGAAAAGTCGTCCACTCGCACACGCGTATCGTTTGAAGTCGGTACGTATCAGCTGGGCGGACACGCGCTGTTCCTGAGCAAAAATGATATTCAGATGGGACGCGGCGAGACGATTGCCGATACGGCGCAAGTGATGTCTCGTTATCTGGACGGTATTATGATTCGTACGTTCGGTCATGAAAATGTAACCGAGCTGGCGAAATATGCCGACATTCCGGTTATTAACGGACTGAGCGATCTAGGACATCCATGTCAGGTGCTGGCAGATTTCCAAACGATTGTGGAGCACAAAGGCAAGCTGAAAGGACTGAAGCTGGCGTATATCGGCGACGGCAACAATATGGCGCACTCGCTCATGATCGGCGGCGCGCGTGTCGGTCTGGATGTATATGTAGCAAGCCCGGAAGGGTACGAGCCAGATCCTGAAGTGTTGAAGCAGTGCGAAGTGCTGGCAGCAGAGAGCGGCGCAACGATCAAGGTTGTACGTGATCCAAAAGAAGCGGTAGCCAACGCAGACGCGATCTATACCGATGTGTGGGCGAGCATGGGCTTTGAGGAAGAGCAGAAGATACGGGAGCAAGCATTTGCAGCGTATCAGGTGAATGAGGAACTGGTTAGCCATGCGAAGCCAGATTATATCTTCTTGCATTGTCTGCCTGCTCACCGCGGCGAAGAAGTGAGCGCGGGTGTGATCGACGGTGGCAACAGCGTTATTTTCGATGAAGCGGAAAATCGTCTGCATGCGCAAAAAGCGATTATGGCGGCGCTGATCGGCTAATCTCTTCCTAATCAGAAACAAAGCGCACAACCCGGTTGTTGGGCGCAGCAGGAACCTTTACAATAACAATAATGAACAATACACAGCCTTTTGACGGACAGGAACAGAGCGGGCGCAACTTGTGTGTGTCTGCGATCCACCTGTCCGCTTCAAGAGGTTTTACATTGGGGGGCACTTAAAATGGCAAAAGACAAAATTGTACTGGCATACTCCGGTGGACTGGACACGTCCATCATCCTGAAATGGCTAAAAGAAACATATGACGCGGAAATCATTACGTTTACAGCGGATATCGGACAGGCAGACGAGCTGGACGGTCTGGAAGAAAAAGCACTGGCAACTGGCGCATCCAAAGTATACATCGACGATCTGCGCGCAGAATTCGCTGAAGATTTCATTTATCCAATGTTCCAAGCAGGTGCGCTGTATGAAGGACAATACCTGCTGGGCACCAGTATTGCGCGTCCACTGATTGCCAAACGTATGGTGGAAATCGCTCGTGCTGAAGGCGCCATTGCTATCGCTCACGGCGCAACCGGCAAAGGGAATGATCAGGTTCGCTTTGAATTGAATGCAGCAGCACTGGCACCGGAGATCAAAGTGATCGCGCCTTGGCGTCTGGAGAAATTCCGTGAAGACTTCCCGGGACGTGCGGAAATGATCTCTTATGCTGAATCTCATGGCATTCCGGTAACAGCATCGGCGGCGAAGCCATATTCCACCGACCGTAACCTGCTGCATATCAGCTACGAAAGCGGCGTACTGGAAGATCCGAACTTTGACGCAAGTGCAGAGAGCAACAAAGATATGTTCGTCCTGAGTGTATCCCCGGAAGATGCACCGGATCAGCCGGAAATGCTGGAGCTGGAATTTGCACAAGGCAATTGTATCTCGCTCAACGGTCAATCGCTGACTCCGCTGGAAGTGATGGAGAAGCTGAACGAGCTGGGCGGCAAGCACGGGATCGGTCGCGTCGATATGGTGGAAAACCGTTTTGTCGGCATGAAGAGTCGCGGCGTATACGAGACACCGGGCGGCACGATTCTGTTCACTGCTCACCGTAAAATGGAGTCACTGACGATGGATCGCGAAGTGATGAGTTTGCGTGATTCGCTCATTACTCGTTATGCGAACCTCGTGTACAATGGCTTCTGGTTCGCACCAGAGCGTCTGGCACTGCAAGCACTTGTAACCGAAAGTCAGAAGAACGTGACTGGTACGGTACGCGTGAAGCTGTATAAAGGTAATATCATCGCTGCCGGTTTGAGCAGCCCATACAGTCTGTACAATCCGGATATCGCTACGATGGAAGCCGATCCGACAAATGCGTATGATCAAGGCGATGCAGCTGGCTTTATTCAGCTGAATGCACTGCGTCTGAAAGTCGGCGCGGGCGTACAACAGCAAGCAGCAAGCCAAGTGAAGCAGGGAGTGTGACCGGCAACATGAGCAAATTATGGGGCGGACGTTTTACGAAACAAACGAATCATCTGGTGGAGGAATATACAGCTTCCATCAACTTTGATAAAGCATTAGCAGAAGAAGATATTCAGGGCAGTTTGGCGCATGTTACGATGCTGGGCAAATGTGGCATCGTACCGGCAGAAGATGTAGAGACGATCAAAGCCGGTCTGAACAGAGTATTGGACAAAATCCGTGCCGGGCAGGTGCAATTCTCCGTATCGGATGAAGATATTCATATGAATATCGAAAAGCATCTGATCGAAGAAGTCGGCGCAGTCGGTGGCAAGCTGCATACTGGTCGCAGTCGTAACGATCAGGTGGCAACCGATATGCACTTGTACTTGCGCAATCGGGTAGTAGAACTGACCGGACTGCTGCACACGTTGCAGGAAGCGCTGATCGGGCAGGCAAAAGACAATCTGAATACAATCATTCCCGGTTATACGCATCTACAACGTGCGCAACCGATTCTGTTCGCGCATCATCTTATGGCGTATGTGTCCATGTTTGAGCGAGATATCGACCGACTCAAGGACAGCTACAAACGGATCAATGTACTGCCGCTTGGCGCAGGTGCGCTGGCAGGTACGACATTCCCGATTGATCGTCATTTTGTGGCAGAGCAGTTGGGCTTTGACGGTGTATATGAAAATAGTCTGGATGCAGTTAGTGACCGTGACTTTATCGTCGAGTTTCTGGCGGGTGCTTCGCTCATCATGACGCATCTGTCGCGTCTGAGCGAAGAACTGGTGCTATGGAGCAGTACGGAGTTCAACTTTATCGAGTTGGATGACGCATTCTGTACTGGTAGTAGCATTATGCCACAAAAGAAAAACCCGGACGTACCAGAGCTGGTACGCGGCAAAACAGGTCGGGTATACGGCAATCTGATCGGTCTGCTGACCGTGCTGAAGTCGTTGCCACTGGCATACAACAAAGATATGCAGGAAGACAAAGAAGGCATGTTCGATACAGTCGCGACGCTGGAAGGTGCACTGCAACTATTCGCGCCAATGATCTCCACTATGAAGGTAAATACTGGGCGGATGAGAGAAGCGGTCAATAAGGACTTTTCAAATGCGACCGATATTGCAGACTTCCTTGTGAACAAAGGTCTGCCTTTCCGTCAGGCGCATGAAGTGATCGGCAAAACGGTGCTGTACTGCATTCAGGAAGGTAAGTATTTGCTGGATCTGACGCTGGAAGAGTTCCAGAACTTCTCGCCACTGTTTGACGATAACATCTATCAAGTGCTGCAACCGGAAACGGTAGTGAATGCGCGTAACGTCTATGGCGGTACAGCAACAGTACAGGTAGAGCAGGCGATTGAACGTGCAGGCGGCAAGCTGCAACATACGGTGCAGTGGCTAGAGCAGCATACACGTTCGTAATTGGGTTGTTTCAATAGAATGAATTACAACTGAAATAGACATTATGCTCTGAATGAAATGAGAGCATGTGCATGATTAGCGGCATTTCTTCTCAATGGAGAGGGGATGCCGCTTTTTGTGTTATGTACTGTTCAGTTATAAGGGGAGGGCAAGTGCTTGTAGCGAAGATGATCTGCAACGATGGAGAATAATCTGCAAGAATGGAAAGATGATCTGCATGAACGTGGCATGAGAGAGAGAAGAAACTATGAGATCGCTGAGTATGATATACAAGAATAGGGAAGACGATACAGGCAAACATATGAGAATAATCATAATAACATCAGATCAGAGCATGGCTTTTTTGTGACAAAGGAGTGGGGAAGAAAGGAGAATACTGCTTGTTCTGCAATTTTCTTAGTATGTAAGGATGAAAAGGTCATAATAGAACAGCAATATATATCGAAATGATAACCTATTTATGAATGAAACGTAATCGATCATGATGAGAGTAGCTGTTTCACGTAACTGGATAGATGCAATATCCTATTTTTGTAATGAAAAGAAATACAATGTAAGCTTGTTTATACTGGATATAGCGGAGGAGGCGAACCATTGGGCAATAGACGAATCACTTTTTTTAGCGTTTATCTGTGATATCTGTTACAGATACAGCGTCATTCATTTCAAACAACTGTAACAACTAAAAATTGAAGTTTCCTATTGCTTCTTGGCAGAAAAGAGCTACAATGAAACCATGAAATGTTAACGTTAACAAAATAAATAAAACAGTCTGAATCAGGGAAGGAATGAACCGATATGGCACGCAAATTTCTGGATGAGAACTTTCTGTTACACAGCGAAACTGCGATCCAACTGTATCATGACACAGCCAAAGATTTACCGATTATCGACTATCACTGTCATCTGAGCCCACAGGAAATATACGAGAACAAAAGCTTCAAAAATATTACCGAAGCCTGGCTATATGGCGATCACTACAAATGGAGAGTGATGCGTGCCAATGGTGTAGAGGAGAAGTACATCACCGGCGATGCCGACGACTATGACAAATTCCTCGCTTGGGCCAAAACCGTACCCCAGCTGATCGGCAATCCACTACATCACTGGACACATCTGGAATTGCAGCGTTTCTTTGGCGTATATGAACTGCTGAACGAGAAGACTGCACCGTCGATCTGGGAAAAGGTAAACAAGCAGCTGCAAGGCGCTGGTTTTGGCGCACGCGATCTGATCACCAAGTCCAAAGTGACGGTCGTCTGCACGACCGATGATCCTGCTGATTCGCTGGAACATCATGCAGCGATCCGTGAGCTACAAGGCTTTGATACACTCGTGCTGCCAAGCTTCCGCCCAGACAAGGCGCTGGAGATCAACCGTGACACATTCCGTCCATGGTTGGAACGATTGGTTGCTGCGAACGGTGCGGACATTCAGACGTATGATCAATTTTTGCAAGCATTGGAGAAACGAGTTCGTTTCTTCCATGCCGCTGGTGGACGTGTATCTGACCATGCGCTCGATACGGTCGTCTATGGCAAAGCAACTCGCGAAGAAGCTAGCGCCATTTTTGCCAAAGCATTGCGCGAAGGTCAGGTGACGCCGGAAGAAGAAGCCAAGCACAAAACACATACGCTCGTATTCCTGAGCCAGTTGTATCATGAGCTGGGCTGGGCGATGCAGCTACACATCCATGCACTGCGTAACAACAATACGCCGATGTTCCGCAAGCTGGGATCAGATACGGGGTATGATGCGGTGAACGATGGCGCGATTGCAACCCCGCTGGCATCGCTGCTGGACGATATGGAAAGCGCGGGCGGATTGCCAAAAAGCATTTTGTATTCGCTCAATCCGAACGACTATCATGTGCTGGCAAGTATCGCAGGCAGCTTCCAAGGCGGCGGCATTCCCGGCAAAATCCAGTTTGGTACCGCATGGTGGTACAACGATCATCGAGATGGCATGTTTGAGCAGATGCGTATTCTCGCCAATCTCGGTGTGTTCGCCCGTTTTGTCGGTATGCTGACCGATTCACGCAGCTTCTTGTCGTATACACGGCATGAGTATTTCCGCCGTCTACTATGTGATCTGCTCGGAAGCTGGGTGGAGAGCGGCGAGGTGCCGGACGATATGAATGTATTAAAAGAGATTGTAGCGGGCATCTGCTACAACAATGCGGAACAGTACTTCGATTTCCCAGCGGTTGTATCTGTTTCGTGATCAGCTGCTCAGTAGCATACACTTTTGATCTAGCGTAAAAGAAATATGGGATATACGTGCAACAGGGTGTAAGCAGATATCTGCACAGCTTTATCTGCCTACACACTGCCCTGCATGGGGGAATCAAGGAGCAATGCAGGAATATAAAGTGAAAAATTTCACAATATATACTATGCAGCAGCATATGCTTTTTGATCGTGTCATCACAATCATATTGAACAGAAGAAGGAAGGGTTCATGATGGGGACAGCAACAATCGAGGGCGTTCACACGGATGCCGAAGCAACAACAAGCAAAATCAGTTTAAAAGAAAAGATCTCCTACGGTCTTGGTGACTTTGGGAACGGATTTATGTTTGACCTGGGGCAATTGTATCTATTAAAGTTCTTTACTGATGTGGCGGGCATTCCGGCATATGCGGCAGGGGGGATTTTTGCAGTCAGCAAAATATTCGCCGCTTTCTGTGATCCTATCGTCGGTTCATCTATTGATTATCGTAAAAATATCGGTCCACGTGGCAAATTCAGACCGTATCTGATCATGGGCAGCATCGCACTGGCGATTTTGACGATTCTGACCTTTATCTCGCCGAATCTGTCGACAGGTGGCAAATTGTTCTATGCGTATGCGTCGTATATGATCTGGGGCATTGGGTATTCGTTTGTGAATATTCCGTACGGTTCGCTCGGTGCAGCGATTACGCAGGATACGGTGGAGCGAGCGTCGTTATCTTCGTTCCGGCAGGCAGGCTCGCTCGGCGCGCTGTTTATTACGAGTGTGGTTGTTATGCCACTAATCGTGCACTTCTCCAATCCATCGGTCGGTTATCCGGTTGTAATGGCGTTGATGTCGGCGATTGGTGTAATCGCTTTCGTCTTTTGTTATCGTGGTACGAAGGAGCGAGTTGTCAATCAGGCGCCGCCAAAAGAGAAGCTGTCGCCTAAACTGATCGTCAAAACGTTTATTAGCAACAAGCCGCTACTGGTGCTCGTCTTGATGACGGTATTCACCATCTCCGCCTACAATATCAAATCCGCGATGCTCGTTTATTTTGCTCAGTACAATCTTGGCAATGTGGAATTGATGGCATATATGAACTTTATTATTATCGGCTCGTCCTTTATCGGGGTACTGTTCCTGCCCAAATTGGTTAAAAAGTTCGGCAAACGCAATACAGCACTGATCGGTCTGGCAGTGAGTGTGATTGCGGATACGATTAACTTTATGATGCCTTCCAATGTGTATGTGTTTACGATTCTTGCCAGTATCGCCTTTATCGGGATCAGTATTCCGAATGGTGTTACATGGGCATTTGTATCGGATATTATCGACTATGGCGAATGGAGTTCGGGTGAGCGCAAAGATGGTATTACGTACTCGCTGTTCAACTTCTCCCGCAAGCTCGCTCAATCCCTCGCTGGTACGCTGTCCGGTGTAGGGCTGGGACTGATCGGTTACGTGCCGAATGTAGCGCAAAGTGCAGGTACGCTGCTCGGAATCAAAGGACTTCTCTGTCTGTATCCTGCTGTGGCGCTGGCAATTGCGATGATCGTTATCGGACTGATGTATAAACTGACCGACCGCAAGCACGAGGAGATTGTCGCTGAATTGCAGCTGCGTCGTCAGTCGCAGGAAGGCATGATGTAAATCATGGCAGGGCAAGCGCAGAGTATGGTGGAATAAGTACAATGTGTTATTCTTAGGAGTAAGCAGGTCGGACAGCAAGCTCGCTGTCCGCATCTCGGAAAGCTACGACAAAGGAAGGTATGCACATGGCAGCCACCATCAAAGATATTGCCCGATTAGCAAACGTATCTCATACAACCGTTTCACGGGCGCTTAACAATAGCCCACTGATCAAAGAAGTAACGAAACGCAAAATTGTAGAGATAGCCCAGCAGCTTAACTATATTCCGAATTACAATGCCAAAAGTCTTGTTTTGCAGCGTTCGCATACGATTGGGCTGTTCTTTACCAGTCTGTCGCGCGGAACGAGCAGCAGCTTTTTCGCGGATACGATGCGCGGCGTTAACTCGATTATCGGGGTTGAATACAATCTGTTTGTACGTGGCATCGACGATTATTCTGACTATGCAACCATTCATCCGAAACGGTTTGACGGTATTATTTTGATGAGTCAGAGTGACGCCGACAACGCTTTTATCGAGCATGTGGTGAATCAGCAGATTCCGCTGGTCGTATTGAACCGTTTGATCCCGGGTGGAAGCTTTGTCAATATCGTTTCCAATGACCGCGAAGGTGCCGGGCATGCTGGTGAATATCTCGTTGCACAGGGACACCGCCGTATCGCCTTGATCGAAGGGATGCAGGGCTTCAAGTCGACCGAGCAGCGTCGCATCGGTTTCTTGGAGGCAATTCAGGCGGCGGGCGTTGATGTGCCAGCGCAGTATATCGTACCGGGCGAGTACAGCACGGAGAGCGGTTATGAAGCGATGCGCAAGTTGCTGCAACTGGATACACCGCCAACCGCTGTCTTTTGCTCTAATGATGATATGGCGATTGGGGCGATGAATGCTGCATTCGAAATGGGTGTGCGCGTGCCAGAGGATATTTCCGTCGTCGGTTTCGATGATATCAAATTCTCGATGTATACCAATCCAGCGCTGACGACGATTAAACGTCCGATTGAGCAGATGAGCGCACACGGTGCGGAGAAGATTCTGGAACGGATTCAGCTGCAAGCGAGCGACGAGGAATTGATTTTCCATGGTACGGAACTGATCGAACGACGTTCGACGGCAGCTGATGGAAAATAATTCGGGTGTGACGTGATTTTCTTAGGATGCTGGCTGAAGAATAAGAATATTTCTGTAGGGTTGGAAACTCGAACTGGAACTCGAAAATTGGCAAGTGAAGAAGTGAAGAAGTGAAGAAGTGAAGAAACGCCGGAATTGTGTATGATGATGTGAGCTGTGGGGGGAGTGCATGTACAGCAGTGAAGCATCTGTAACGATTCCGGCGTTTCCGTGTTTGTGTAAGGCTGTAAACGTAGTTATGTGGCGTTACATGAGTATTGCTGTAGTGCTGGCTGTAGGATGCTTATCATGCAGGATAGCTATGATGATCGAAACGACTTAAATATACGGTTTGTTTTTCATCCAAGTGTGATAAATCTCATTTTGTTAACGTGTGCATAAATTTAAAATTATAGATGTAAACGTGATCTACAAACAATAGATGCAATGAAACGGAATGTTTGCAAAGCAAAGGATGTTACTTTACTGCTCAAAATAGAGTACTGCATACAGGAGGAATCGAACGTGAATAGATTGAATCGTCAATTTCACCCAGCACCACGGTATCCAGAAAAAGTGATCCAGTTCGGCGAAGGGAATTTCCTGCGGGCATTTGCGGACTGGCACATTCAGCGTATGAATCAACACGCGGACTTTCAAGCGGGTGTTGTGATTGTACAACCGCTGCCAAACGGCATGGCGGAAGCGCTCAACGAACAGGATGGATTGTATACCATTTATACGGAAGGCATGCAGGACGGTGAACTTGTTCAGCAGCAGGACGTGATGGATTGTGTGACACGAGGCATCAACCCGTATACGCAATATGAGCAGTATGAACAATTGGCGCAGCAACCGGAATTGCGGTACATCATTTCCAATACGACGGAAGCGGGCATTGCCTTTGATCCGGCAGATACGCTAGAAGATATGCCGCAACGCAGCTATCCAGGCAAATTGACTGCGCTGCTGTATCGTCGGTATACACATTTTCAAGGCGATCCTTCGAAAGGATTTATCATTTTGCCGTGTGAGCTGATTGACCGTAATGGGGATGAGCTGAAGCGGATCGTACTGCAATATGCAGAGCTGTGGCAGTTGGAAGCTGGTTTTATACAATGGTTGGAGCAGGATAATGTCTTTTGCTGTAGTCTGGTTGACCGGATTGTGCCGGGATATCCAAAGGCACGTATGCCGGAGATTACACAGGAGCTAGGATATGAGGATCACTTTGTAGTGGTTAGTGAACCTTTTCACTTGTGGGTGATCGAAGCTCCGGCATCGCTGGCGGCGGAATGGCCTGCCGCAGCTGCCGGATTGAATGTGAAGATTGTAGATGATATGACGCCCTATCGTACGCGCAAAGTGCGGATTTTGAATGGCGCGCATACCGCGATGACGCCGGTATCGTATTTGTACGGATTGTATACAGTTAGCGAAGCGGTGGGCAACGAAGTGACGGGTGCCTTTGTACGCGACTTGATCCATCAGGAGATTATTCCGACGCTAGATCTGCCGGAAGAGGAATTGCAGTCTTTTGCTGTTGCGGTGTTGGAGCGGTTTGCCAATCCGTATGTGCAGCATCAGCTGATGAGCATCTCACTGAACGGTATTTCCAAATTCAAAACCCGCGATCTGCCAACGCTGCTAACGTTTATCGAACAGCAGGGACATTTGCCGCGCCGGCTGACCTTTGCACTGGCAGCATTGTTCGTCTTTTACCGTGGACAGCGGAATGGGCAGCACATTGCACTCAATGACGATGCGCAAGTATTGAGCCGGTTTGCGCAGTGGTGGACAGCATATGATGACCATAACATCTCTATACAGCAATTGGCAGAACAGGCATTGAGCGAGACGACATTCTGGGAGCAGAATTTGCATGCTATTGATGGTCTGACGGAACGTGTAGCTGCGGATATGCAGTCTATGTTGGAAAAAGGCATGGGTACCGCCTTGCAGCAAATGATGCAGGAGCCATCGGAGCTGCGCCGCCCATCACAATCAACGATCTAAACACAAGGAGGAGCCGCAATGCTGGAATGGATTCAGATCAACCGACAGGACAATGTAGCCGTGGCGCTGCGCGATTATGAGCAAGGGGAAACACTGGAGCATAACGGACAGATGGTGCAGGTGCAGCAGGACATCGCCAGAGGGCACAAGATCGCACTAGCACCTTTGGAAGTCGGTGAGCCGGTGATCAAATACGGATACCCGATCGGTCATGTGACTCAGCCGGTCAGCGCAGGTAGCCATATTCATGTACACAATACGCGCACCAGCCTGAGCGGGGTTGAGCAATATAACTATGCGCCGCGTAGCTTTCCCAATCCGTATGTGCCGGAACAGCGTACCTTTATGGGTTATCGCCGTAGCAATGGCGAAGTGGGGATTCGCAATGAGCTGTGGATTGTACCAACAGTCGGTTGTGTAAACGGCATTGCCGAGATGATCCTCAAGCAGTTCAGTGCCGAGATCGGGGATATTGCCCCTTTTGAGAATATGCTCGTATTGAAGCACGGGTATGGCTGTTCACAGCTCGGCGACGATCATCTGCACACCCAGACCATTCTGGCAGATGCGGTACGTCATCCGAATGCGGCGGGGGTATTAGTACTCGGTCTAGGCTGCGAAAATAATATAATGGAAGATTTCAAACAAGCGATCGGATCATATGATGAATCACGCGTAAAATTCCTCGTTTCTCAAAGTGTATCGGATGAAGTACAAGCTGCGGTAGAATTGCTGCATCAGATTCATGCAGCCGTTCGCGATGACCACCGCGAGCCTATTGCGCTGTCGGAACTGAAGATCGGACTCAAATGCGGCGGTTCGGACGGATTGTCCGGCATTACCGCCAACCCGCTGCTCGGTCAATTGTCCGATTATATGGCAGCTCAGGGCGGAACGACCGTCTTGACCGAAGTACCGGAAATGTTCGGTGCTGAGCAGATTCTTATGGAGCGTGCGGAGAATGAAAAGGTTTTTGGCAAAATTGTCGATCTGATCAATGACTTCAAGCAGTATTTTATGAATTACAACCAGCCGGTGTATGAGAATCCGTCGCCCGGCAACAAAGCAGGTGGCATTACTACACTGGAAGACAAATCGCTCGGCTGTACGCAAAAAGCCGGTACCAGCGCTGTGCAGGATGTGCTGCAATACGGCGAACGGCTGCATACACGCGGACTCAATCTGCTCAGTGCGCCGGGCAACGATCTGGTTGCGTCATCTGCACTGGGAGCGGCGGGCTGTCAGCTCGTAATTTTCACAACGGGTCGGGGAACGCCGTTTGGTTCGTTTGTGCCAACGATGAAGGTATCTACCAATTCGCCGCTGTTTGAGAGCAAGCCGCACTGGATTGACTATAACGCGGGTGTGCTCGTAGAGGAGACCAGCATGCAGGATTGTCTGGCAGACTTTGTCGATTATATTGTTGATGTTGCCAGTGGGCGCTGGGTCAACAATGAGAAGAACAATTTCCGTGAATTGGCTATTTTCAAAAATGGTGTGACGCTGTAATACAAGCATACAATCATCCTATACAAGTTCGGCACGTTCAGCTAGTTTGAACATGCCGAACTTTTTGCATGTAAAAGAGAAATCATGCGATGGCATATGCTATACTTTTTCTTGCTGACCAGTGGGTCATTACAGGGAAGATGTGTTAATAATAACGTATTGCATCTTGTACAGCGGAACGTACGCAGCATAATAGGAAGAGGAGTGAACGGAAATGGCTCAAGCAGCAATATCTGTACCGGGGCAGAAGCCGGGCGGCGCAGTCAAAACAGGCTGGATCGTAGCTGGGTTGTTACTCGGCATCTTTATCGCATCCATTGATAATACGATTGTGGCAACCTCGATTGCGACGATTGTCGGCGATCTGGGGGGCTTTGATCAGTTCGTATGGGTTACGTCAGCGTATCTGGTCGCTTCGCTAGCAGGAACGCCGATTTTTGGGAAATTGTCTGATATGTATGGACGTAAGCGGTTTTTTGTATTCGGCTTAATTATGTTTATGCTCGGTTCGATTTTGTGTGGAACAGCGCAGTCGATTGTGCAGCTCAGTCTGTATCGCGCCATTCAAGGTATTGGAGGCGGTGCGCTTGTACCGATTGCGTTTACGATCGTATTTGATACATTTCCGCCGGAGAAGCGGGGTAAAATGACCGGGCTGCTGGGAGCGGTATTCGGCATGTCGAGTTTGTTTGGACCGCTGCTTGGTGCGTATATTACGCAGTATTTTAGCTGGCGCTGGGTATTTTATATCAATGTGCCGCTTGGGATTGTTTCGCTGCTGTTGATTTTGTTCTTTTATCGTGAATCGTTGCAGCGTGCGCGTCAGCAGATTGACTGGGCAGGCGCAGGTTTGCTGGTCGGCGCAGTCGTGTCGCTCATGTTCGCGCTGGAGCTGGGTGGGGGGACATATGCATGGACGTCGCTGCCGATTGTGCTGTTGTTGATCGGGTTTGTCGTCATGTCGATTGCATTTGTACTTGTAGAACGGCGTGCGCAGGAACCGATTGTCTCGTTTCCGATGTTTCGCCAGCGATTGTTTGCAGGTAGTGTGGCGGCTGGGTTCTTTTACGGAGCGGCATTTATTACAGTGACGCTCTATATTCCGATCTATGTGCAGGGTGTAACTGGTGGTACTGCTGTCAATTCCGGGCTGACTCTGCTACCGATGACGGTAGGGTCAGTACTGGCAGCGATGGTTGGCGGGATTCTGGTGAATAAAATGACCTTCCGCCGCATCATGGTTAGTTCAGCGATTATATTCACGGTTGGTATGATTCTACTCAGTCAATTGCGTGCCGATACACCGCACTGGCTGCTCGTGCTGGATCTGATCATTACCGGGTTTGGGATCGGGTTTTCCTTTTCCGTACTGGGCATTAGCGGTATTCAGGAATTTGATGTACGTCAGCGCGGTGCTGCCAATTCGACGTTATCCTTTGTCCGTTCGCTCGGCATGTCGGTTGGGGTCACGATCTTCGGGCTGGTGCAGCATAGTCTGTTTAGCGCTCGCATTCAGGAGCAGGCAGGTGGCTCATTACCATCTGGCATGGATCTGTCGACTATCGATCCGCGTGCATTGCTGTCAGAACAGATGCAGTCGCAGATTCCAGCGCAGGTGCTGGACATTATCCGGCAAGCACTGACTGAGTCGGTGTCCGGTACATTTGGCTGGGCGATTGTGCCTGCAATATGCGCCTTGGTATCGGTTGCGCTAATGGGAAGTGCACGGGCAGTTACATCGTCTCGTGCTTCTGACAAGCCACATCCAACTTCTGAAACATTACATTAAACAAACCAAGAGCGGGCATCCCGCGCCACATAAGGAACGACCGATTTCACGCTACCAATGAAACCGGTCGTTTTTTGATTCCGCCAATCTTTTCAGGTTATTATAGTACTCAACAGGTAACGAATTTGTTACAATAGAGATTGTGGAATTATGTCAGACCTGTCGTAACCGGCAGAATCAAGACTGTTGCGATGTATCGCTAGTCGGCTGTGGTTACATTGAACCCTGTAATAGGAAGTGATAAATTGATCGAGATGCAGGACGTATGGAAAACGTACCCCAATGGTGCTCATGCACTACAGGGCATTTCCGTTAAAATTGACCGTAATGAATTTGTATATGTAGTCGGTCCTTCGGGAGCGGGGAAATCGACATTTATGAAATTGATGTACCGTGAGGAGAAGCCGACCAAAGGGCAGATTTCGGTAAACGGCTTCAATCTGGGCAAGCTGCAACAACGCAAAATCCCACTGCTGCGTCGTAACATTGGCGTCGTGTTTCAGGATTTTCGGTTGCTGCCCAAGCTGACAGCTTTTGAAAATGTGGCATTTGCGATGGAAGTTATCGAATCGCCGCGTCGCCAGATCAAGAAACGAGTGATGGAAGTACTGGAGCTTGTCGGTTTGCAGAGCAAGGCAACCCGCTACCCGGATCATCTCTCTGGTGGGGAGCAGCAGCGGATTGCGATTGCGCGTGCGATTGTTAACAATCCTGCTGTGATCATCGCCGATGAGCCGACTGGTAACCTAGACCCGGAGACATCGTTTGGCATTATGCAATTGCTAGATGAGATTAATTTCCGTGGCACAACGATTATTATGGCGACACATAACAAAGATATTGTTAACTCGATGCGCCGCCGCGTACTAGCGATTGAGAACGGTCAGCTGGTCAGAGACCAGATTAGAGGGGAGTACGGTTATGAATTTTAGTACCTTCTTGCGACACCTGCGGGAAGGTTTTCGAAGCGTGTTCCGCAATGGATGGATGTCAGTCGCGTCCATCACCTCGATTATTGTGTCTTTATTCATTCTCGGTGTCTTTATTTTACTTGTATATAACGTCAATCAGCTCGCCGATAAGGCGGACAATCAGGTAGAGATTAATGTCTTCTTGGAGCTAAATGTAAGCCAATCGCTACGTGAGCAATTGCAGCAGGAAATTAGCGAAATGCCGGAAGTGAGCAACATCCAGTACATTCCGAAAAACGAAGGTTTGAAGGAATTGCGCGAGAATCTGGGAGAAGGCGGGGAAAGTTTCCTTGAGGGATATGCCGAGGATAACAACCCGTTGCCTGATGCGCTGCGCGTCAATGTGATTGAAGCGAGCACGGTTCCATTTGTAGCACAGAAGATTGAAGCGCTGAACAACGATCATGCAGAGAAGCCAATCCTCAAAGTCCGCTATGGCGGTGAGACGATTGAGACGCTGTTCAAAGTAACGGATCTGATTCGTAATATCGGTCTGATTCTAGTCGCTGCACTAGCATTGATGGCGATGTTCCTCATTGCCAATACGATTCGAGTGACTATTCTGGCACGCCGCCGCGAGATTGGTATTATGAAGCTCGTCGGGGCGACCAATCAGTTTATCCGCTGGCCGTTCTTTATTGAAGGCGCGCTGCTAGGCGGAATCGGTGCACTCGTAACGATCATTATTCTGTTTATCGGGTATCAGCAACTCGTGATTGCATCTATGTCATCCTTGAGTCTAGGCTCGTTGATCACCCTTGTACCGTTACAGCAAATCTGGTTATTACTAGGCAGCATTTTGCTCATTCTCGGCGTATTGATCGGGATCTGGGGCAGTACGGTATCGATTCGTCGTTTTCTTAAAGTATAACGGTCAAAATAGTTCCAAATTTTACCGAAAAGTGCTTTAGTCCTATAAATGCTCATTTATCATTGCCGATAATAAACATGACGTAATTGCTGAGCGCCGGAAACGACTCTTTAAATAACCAACTACAATAAAAGGATGGTAAAAAAGTTGAAAAAAGCCGCATCAATTATGGCCACCGTTTTATTGGCCGCTGCATTGATACAACCGGGACAGGCATCTGCAGCCAAATCTTCGAGCGATATTCAAAAAGAACTGAATGCAGTGGAGCAGCAGGCGAGAGAAGCGAAGCAGCAACAAAAAGCGGCTGAAGCCCGTCGTGCACAATCGTCTACACTGAAAAAGGCAGCGCAGCGGGATTTGAGTAATGTATTGCAGGCAATCAACGAAGTAAACAGCCAGATTTCGCGTGTATCCAACGATATTACCAAAACGGAAACCGGTCTGCGGCAGGCAAAGAAAGACCTGGCCGAAGCACAGGAACGGATCAAGGCCAGAGAGGGCATGATTGATACGCGTGTACGGATGATGTACACCGACGGTATGGTATCGTATCTGGATGTACTGATGTCTGCAACTAGCTTCTCCGATTTTGTAGAGCGTGCAGATTCCTTGAAAATGATCGTTGATCAGGATCAGGACATTTTGGCACAACATGAAAAAGATAAACAATTCGTCATCGTGACGCAAAATAAATTGAAAGCCGACTACGCCAAAGCAAAAAGCTTGTATTCCGAAAAAGCGAAACGCAAAGGCGAGCTCGATTCCAAAGAAAACGAAAAACAACGTCTGATCGCCAAATACGATCTGCAAATCCAGAATGCGGAAGAAGCAACCGCAGCTCAGGAGCAGTCATTATGGAATCTGGCGGACAAACGCGCCTCTCTCTATAGCGAGAAAACAGCCGTTGAAGCGCAAGAACGCGCGGCAGCCGCAGCTCGTGCAGCCGCAGAAGCAGCAGCTTCACAAGGTTCTGGCGGTTCGTATAGCGGCGGTGGAGGCGGTGGCGGTTATCAGGGTAGCGGAAGCGGCATCCTGATGGTGCCAGTTAGCGGGGCACGCCTGTCCTCACCGTTTGGCTATCGTACGAATCCGGTAACGGGCATTTACAAACTGCATGCTGGTGTGGACTTTGCCGCACCGCAGGGTACAACGATCATGGCTGCTGATGGCGGTACAGTCGTAGTAGCTGGTGCAGTGAGCGGCTACGGTAATGCTGTCATTATCGACCACGGAAACGGCATTCAAACATTGTACGGTCATATCCGCAACGGCGGTGTGATGGTACAGGTCGGTCAAAGCGTAAGCAAAGGCGAGAAAATTGCAGAAGTCGGTTCTACTGGTAACTCCACCGGGCCGCACTGCCACTTTGAAGTACGGGTCAATGGTTCGCCAGTTGATCCAATGGGATATTTGTAAAACCGGTTGCCTGCGGTCTGCATTGCTTCATATGCGGATCGCGGGTGAACCGGTTTTAACGTAGAGAGGCGGTTAATGGAATGAAAAAACGCACGGTAGCTCTGCTTGTTGTTGCCATGATGGTGCTCAGCAGCGTACTGACGCTGGCTGTAGTGAATCTGCCGTCATTTGTGCAAAGAGCTTCAATGGGTCAGGGTGTGCTGGGCGCGCTTAGCAACAGTGGATTGACCGACGAGGAGAAATCCAAACTCAGTACGGTCGCCAGTCTGATCGAAGGCAATTATTATCAAAATGTAGATGAGAGCAAACTGGTCGACGGTGCCATCAACGGTATGGTGGAAGCGCTGGGCGATCCGTATTCCAGTTACATGGATGCGGATACGGCTGGTCAATTTACCGAATCCATCGCTGGCTCCTTTACCGGAATCGGAGCAGAAGTATCGCAGGATAACGGCAATGTCGTGATCGTATCTCCGATCAAAGGCTCACCAGCAGAGAAAGCCGGTCTGCGCGCCAAAGATATTATCGTTTCCGTGAATGGCGAGAAGCTATCCGGTGACGATCTGAACGCCGCTGTCGCCAAAATTCGCGGTAAAAAAGGCTCTACTGCCGAGCTGGAGATTCAGCGCGCTGGCAGCAAAGAGACGATGACCTTCAAAATCGTACGTGACGATATCGCGATGGAAACGGTGTATGCACGTATGACAGACGATAAAATCGGTGTGATCGAGATTACACAGTTCTCGCTCAACACTGCCGAACGTTTCAAAGAAGAACTGAAGAAACTGCAAGTTCAAGGGATGAAAGGACTCGTTATCGACGTTCGCAACAACCCGGGCGGTGTACTGTCCGTTGTTGAAGATATGGCATCCCAGTTTATTACGAAGGGCAAAGCGATTGTACAGATCGAGGATAAGGCTGGTGAACGTCAGGTTGCCAACTCGACTGGTCAAAGCGTAGATTATCCGATTGCAGTTGTGACGAACGGCGGTAGCGCCAGTGCATCCGAGATTCTAGCCGGTGCGCTCAAACAATCCGCAGGCGCTACACTGTACGGCGAAACGACGTATGGTAAAGGCACTGTGCAGACGAGCATGGACAATCTGTTCAATGATGGCAGTCTGATCAAGATTACCATCGCCAAATGGCTAACTCCAAACGGCGACTGGATTCACAAAAAAGGCATCAAGCCCGATGTGAACGTATCGCCGCCGGATTATTACACAGTGACGCCGATCAATACAGATACAACGCTCAAATACGACATGAATAACGATAACGTCAAAAATGCCCAGATCATGCTGGACGGTCTTGGCTACGACGTAGATCGCAAAGATGGATACTTTGACCGCAGCACAGAAGAACAGGTCAAAGCGTTCCAAACCGCGGAGAAACTGACCACAAATGGTCAGATTGATGCCAAAACCGCTGTTGCACTGGAAGCAGCGCTGGTAAAACACATTCAAGACCCGCAATACGATGTCCAGTTGAACAAAGCGATTGCTGGCGTCGAGCAACAAGTAGCTACCAAAAAATAAAATATGTACGTGTGTTCTATACTAGACCCGCGCTACCACTGGCGGAAACGAGATGACCAACACGATTGTAAAAAGAAGGCTGTTGCAGCCTTCTTTTTTTCGGTACAATAGAGAGTAATGAATACGCAAACATGAATGAACGATGTGCAAAATGATGGAGGCAACTGAGGAGAGTGGGTAATGGTAGCGGTATTGAACGAGACACTCCGAATAACGGCTGATGTGTTGTGGCAGCTGCTGACGCAGCCGCTTTACTATATATTTTTGATTGCTGTACTTCTGCATTACCGGCGTCAGGGACTGCTGGAACGGCGTTTATTCAACATACGGGTGCATCTGTATGCAGGCAGAGTGCTGCGCACAGTGATCACGGGTCTGGTAATTGGACTGGTTGTTTCGGTGCTGATGACCGGGATTGGTATACATATGACCATCGGAATGAACTGGGTATTAAGCGGATTGATCGTCCTGCTGTCGCTTGTTCGATTGCGTTTTGCGCATATACTGGATGCGCTGGCAGTGGCAACGATACTTTCGCTAGTATTGTGGTTGATGCCGGATTGGCAGCCTTCCGGCTGGTTAGGCGAACTCGTAGCAGGCGTGCGGATAGCCGATTGGACTGGATTGCTGGCAATTGCTGTCCTGCTGCAAATGGCGGAAGCGATCTTGTACCGCTCGCAAGCACCTAGATTGGCATCTCCAGTCAATGTGGAAGGCAAGCGTGGTAAGCCGGTCGGTGCGTATACGCTGGATGCGTTTTGGCCAGTGCCGATCTGGTTGTTTGTTCCGCTCACTGGCGGTCTGCTATTGCCGTGGAGTCCACTTAATCACAGTGCCGATTGGGAAGCAGGGATAGCGCTCACCATGTTGCCAGTAATGATCGGCAGCAGCATCTTGACTCGTACGATGCTGCCTGCTCACAAGGCGCAGGTAGTCACACGTCGTTTATGGCAAAGTAATCTGGTGTTGCTGGTCATCACCGCCGCTTCTTTTTTCTGGCATCCACTAGCGGTGCTCGGAATCTGGATTGGTGTGATCTGGCGTGAATATATGATTTATGCCGCCCGCCGCGAAGAAGCGGGTCAGCCGCTGCTGTATACACAAAGTCTGCGCGGGCTACGGATTATGGATGTCATTCCGGGCAGCCCAGCGAGCGAGCTAGGTATTCTAGCTGGCGAGACAGCGTACAAAGTAAATGGTATGCAAGTGAACGGCCCGCAGCAGCTGCATGAGGCGCTGCGTATGAATCCAGCATTTTGCAAGCTGGAAATATTGAATATTAATGGGGAAAGTAAATTTTTGCAGCGTGCGATCTATGCTGGTGATCATCATCAGCTGGGCATGATCTTCGCCCCGGATGATCAGTCGCTGATCTCGCCGGATGTGGAACGATTGAGTGCTGTTCACCTGCTGATGCAGCCCAGAGTGACAAAGCAGCGCGGTGGCGGCGACCGCTCAACTAGAGGATCATTTGGTGATATCGAGGAATTTTCGAGTATTGCGTTACCAAGTTATGATCGGACGAAGTCGGAAGCTTCCGATGCAGTCGCTGAACAAGATACGACGGCGCAGTCGGAACAGAAACAGGCGGAGACGAGTGTTATACACACACAACCGCCAGTTGTTGCGCCATCTTCGGTTACGGAGCCAGCAGCGTCTCATGTTGCTCTTGAGCCTGAGCACGAAAAGCAACTCGAAGCGACAGATGTTCCCGCTTCGTCTGAACTTGGATCGTCAGAACCATCGTCGGAATTGGTACATTCTCATATACAAGCAGACGCAGAGGCAGATGCTACGGATGTTGCTGATGTGCAACCATCATCGCATGCTGTAGAACATTCCAGCTCTGCGATCCCTTCTGAATCAGAAATACCTGCCAGCTCTGAAGTATCTGCTAGCTATGAAGTACCTAATAGCTCGGAAGTACATTCTAGCTTTGAGGTGTCTTCTAAAGATGTATCTTCTGAATATGAAAGTTCTTCAGACGCTATGCAATCTTCTCATGATCCAGAGCCTTCGCAAGTGGAAGAACATACTCATGTTACAGAAGAGGATCATTCGATACAATCAGCACATGTCTCCGAATTTTCAAATGTTGCACCCCCGGTTTCTTCGGTAGAATATACTGAGACGAACGAGACGAACGAGACGAACGAGACGAACGAGACGAACGAGACGAACGAGACGAACGAGACGAACGAGACGAACGAGACGAACGAGACGAACGAGACGAACGAGACGAACGAGACGAACGAGACGAACGAGACGAACGAGACGAACGAGACGAACGAGACGAACGAGACGAACGAGACGAACGAGACGAACGAGACGAACGAGACGAACGAGACGAACGAGACAAACGAGACGAACGAGACGCATGATGTCTCACCGGTACATTACGATGAGTCGGAATCAGCGCAGCCAGAGGATGAAGCGACAAGTCCAATCCCTGCGCGCATACAGCCACAACCGGTCGATTACGCTCCGCTCACATCCGCATTGTCGGCAGACGAATTACCAAAACGCAGTCAACGCCGTTCCAATCGTCGCAAATAATAACAAAAGCCCGTGTTCACTGCAAATGCAGCACAACACGGGCTTTTCGTATGTTGATGGTTTGATATTCTGGTATTTTAATAAAAACATCAGTGGAGTACTTCGAGCAGATATACCACTTATATCATCTAACTCCCAAATAACTCCCAAACAGCTACCATTTATTGTTTTACTATTCCTGCAACTGTCGCAAAACGATAATTTCCACGCGGCGATTTTTCTGTCTGCCCGATTCGGTGGAGTTGTCTGCCGCCGGACGAGTAGCTCCATAGCCGGCATATTGGAACTTGGACTGATCCAGCTTTTTGTTATCGATAAAATAACGCAGTACAGACAGCGCACGCGCACCCGACAGCTCCCAGTTATCTTTGTAACGAGAAGCGTACACAATTGGCAAATTGTCCGTATGCCCTTCAATACTAATCGTCGTATTGATCGACTGGAACAGACTGGCAAGACGGGACAGCGTACCGAGCGAACGATCTTTGAGTTCCGCCTTCCCTTCGTCAAACAGAAACTGATCGCTGAGCGTAATGGAGATGCCCTGCGGTTTGTCGACGACGGACACCTGATTTTGCAGATTGTTCGTCTGCACATAGTTCTGGATCACTTGCATCAGATTGCCAAGCTCGCGTTCCTGTTCACGAAATGCCTGCTCACGGCTTGTGAGCGTCTCCTGACCGTCGTTTTGGCTTTGTCCGCCCTGTTCACCGTTCTGATTCTGTTCAGGGGGCTGACCGCCATTGTCGACGCTCTCACCAGCTGTCCCAGTTACACCTTTGCCACCATCCAGCACTGAATTGGCACTCTGGAACGTCAATTGTAGTGACTCTGTTAATACTTTATATTTACCGGAATCGATCTGGCTAACCGAGTACATGACGATGAAGAAAATAAGCAGCAACGTGATCAGATCGGCATACGTAATGAGCCAGCGGTCTTTATGATCATGCGCGCTATTGTTGGGCTTGCGACGAGAATAACGTCCCATCGTTACTCCTCCCTTGCGGATGCGGGTCTGCTATCATCGTAACTACCTTCGCTATCAACGAGGAATGTTTCCAGCTTGCGGCGTACAAGTTGTGGATTTTCACCATTTTGAATCGATAATACACCTTCAACGAGCATTTCCATCGTCTGAATTTCCAATTCACTGCGCGACCGGATTTTGGAAGCGAGTGGAAGGAAGATCAGGTTGGCACTTGCCACACCGTACAGCGTAGCGGTAAAAGCAACAGCAATCGATGCACCAAGACCAGTTGGCTCATTCAGACTGCTCAATACTTGAATCAGACCCATAACAGTACCGATAATCCCCATCGTTGGCGCATAACCACCAGCCGCGTCGAAGATTTTGGCATATTGTTCATATTCTTGCTCCGTCTTGCCCATTTCTAACTCCAAAATTTGCTGAATCACATCGCGATCTGTACCATCGACCACCTGTTGTAATCCTTCGCGCAAAAAAGCATTTTCATGCGATACCGCCTGTGGCTCTAGCGCCAGTACACCAGCGCGGCGTGCATGCATCGACATGTTGACGATATCTTCGATCAATTGTTCATTGTCCGAGCGTGCCGGTACGAGTACGGTAGCAATAGCTTGTGGCAACTTTTTTAAACGAGATGCCGGAAAGCTGATCACTACAGCCGCCGCCGTTCCACCAAATACGATTAATGCGGCAGCACCCTGAAGCAAGCCTCCAGCGTCCCCGCCTTCCCATAAAAACCCCCCAATCAATGCAGCAACCCCTGCAATAATTCCGATAATTGTTGTCAAATCCATGTATCCATCTCCTGTTCTGCGTACGGGAAGCTGATCTGTGTTGGAGACAGGGAAAATGTGGAAATGTTCCCGTTCCAGCCAGCCACATTGCGCAACTGCTTGTATGAAAATATTGAAAAAAATGTCGTTTTCAGACCTTGTTTCAATTGCATAAATGGTATGGTACGAGTATAATAGAAGGGAACAAACATTCTTATTTGACTGTATGAATGATGAAATCCTGTGGTTTTTCCACACCTCCAGATCAGGGTGAACCGCAACGTAGGATGCTGCTGTCGTGATCGTTTTTTTACGTTATCCCGCATTGTTATCTTTGTAAATTGAAGAGGCGATGGCGGGTATTATAATTTATATCTATTTAACCAATTATAGCGTCCAGCAATAGGAAGACGAAGGAAAATAAAATTGGTTTTTTGCTGTGACCGTCAGCGCGCGATGTGTATGTAAGGAAGATCGTGTCGTTGGGCGCAGAAGCGGTCTGGATTGCGTAATACCGATTGTTTTCATAGAGATGAGTTCTTATAGATGTGCCAGCACAGCCAAGGCTGGGTAAAGTATAGGTGCCGGACATTCGCAAGAACGGTCTCTTTTGTTATTATCGGGCAAACGTACTATATATTTTAGACGATAGGGTGATGCAGGGCAATGAACGATATTGTTGTCAGCTCCAAGAAATTTGAGATAGAGTCGGAATTTTCCCCGCAGGGCGATCAGCCTAATGCGATCGTAGAATTGGTTGATGGTATCAAGAACGGCGAGAAGTATCAGACGCTGCTCGGCGCCACCGGTACAGGTAAGACCTTTACCATTGCGCAGACCATTTCCAAGTTGCAACGACCGACATTGGTCATTGCACATAATAAGACGCTGGCTGCCCAGCTTGCCAGCGAGTTCAAGGAGTTTTTCCCAAACAACTCCGTTGATTATTTTGTCAGTTATTATGATTATTATCAGCCGGAGGCGTATATTCCTTCCTCCGATACGTATATCGAAAAAGACTCCAGCATCAATGAAGAGATCGATAAACTGCGTCACTCGGCGACTAGCTCACTGTTCGAACGTCGCGACGTAATCATTGTTGCGAGTGTATCGTGTATCTATGGTCTCGGTTCTCCACAGGATTACGGAGGCATGTTGCTGTCTTTACGTGTCGGTATGGAAAAGTCGCGCAACGAAATATTGGCGCGTCTGGTCGATATCCAGTATCAGCGCAACGATATCAACTTTGTCCGCGGCACATTCCGCGTACGTGGTGACGTGATCGAGATTTTCCCGGCGTCACGCGGTGAACAGGCAGTTCGGATCGAATTGTTCGGCGATGAGATTGAACGCATTACCGAGATTGATGTGTTGACCGGCGAACTGGTTGGCGAACGCGACCATATTGCCATTTTCCCGGCATCTCACTTCGTAACCAAAGAAGAGACGATGAAAGTAGCAATCAAAAATATCGAGCGCGAACTGGAACAGCAGTTGGAGAAATTCCGCGAAGAAGGCAAATTGCTGGAAGCGCAGCGGCTGGAACAGCGAACGCGTTACGATATTGAGATGATGAAGGAAATCGGCTTCTGTTCCGGGATTGAGAACTATTCCGGTCCACTGACATTCCGTGAACGTGGCGATACCCCGTATACGCTTCTGGATTATTTTCCAGATGATATGCTCGTTGTTATCGATGAGTCGCATGTTACATTGCCACAGATTCGCGCGATGTACAACGGTGACCAAGCGCGTAAAAATGTACTGGTTGATCATGGATTCCGTTTACCATCAGCGCTGGATAACCGTCCGCTCAAGTTCGAGGAATTTGAGAACAAGGTCGGTCAAGTGGTATTCGTTTCGGCAACACCGGGACCGTATGAACTGGAACATTGCGAAGATATGACGCAGCAGATCATTCGTCCGACAGGTCTGCTTGATCCGATTATCGAAGTACGTCCAACCAAAGGACAGATTGACGATCTGATCAGCGAGATTCGGATACGGATTGAGAAGGACGAGCGTGTACTAGTAACGACACTGACGAAGAAGATGTCGGAAGATCTGACCGATTATCTCAAAGAAGTCGGTATCAAAGTACGCTATATGCACTCCGATATCAAAACGTTGGAGCGGATGTCAATTTTGCGTGATCTACGGCTAGGAACGTTCCATGTATTAGTCGGGATCAACCTGTTGCGGGAAGGTCTGGATTTGCCGGAAGTGTCGCTCGTTACGATTCTCGATGCCGACAAAGAAGGCTTCTTGCGTTCCGAACGTTCCTTGATTCAGACGATTGGACGGGCTGCGCGTAACTCCGAAGGTCGAGTGATCATGTATGGTGACAAAGTGACCGATTCGATGGCGAATGCGATTCGTGAGACAGAGCGTCGTCGTAGCATCCAGATCGCGTACAACGAAGAACACGGCATTACCCCACAAACGATTCGTAAAAAAGTCCGCGATGTGATTGAAGCGACCAAAGTCGCCGAAGGCAAAGCGAACTATATGGCAGAAGCATCCAAAGCGAAGATGTCCAAACGCGATCGGATCGCTCTGATCGAACGTCTGGAAGGCGAGATGAAGGCAGCGGCAAAAGACTTGCAGTTTGAACGTGCTGCTGAATTGCGCGATGCCGTATTGGAATTAAAAGCAGAGATTAGTTAACGCACATCATGTTGTACTTTCAGAGGTTGCTTGGATATGCTTGCCGTCAGGGCGGTATATCCGGCAACCTTTATCATAGACTGATGCTTTATGTGCTGCGTGTTGATAGCAACCCTGATACGACCGGTGAATACCGGAACAGGTTTTAATTACTCCGGAAGCACCGGATATGGAGGTTGGATTCCTTGTCGAACAAATTTATTGATATCAAAGGCGCACGCGCGCATAACTTGAAAAATATCGATATCAGCATTCCACGCGACAGCTTTGTCGTGTTAACCGGTCTGAGCGGATCGGGCAAATCGTCTCTCGCGTTTGATACGATCTATGCGGAAGGGCAGCGTCGTTATGTAGAGTCATTATCCGCCTATGCTCGTCAATTCCTCGGTCAAATGGATAAGCCAGATGTCGATTCTATTGATGGTCTGTCTCCTGCAATTTCGATTGACCAGAAGACAACTAGCCGGAACCCGCGTTCCACTGTGGGAACTGTAACGGAAATTTACGATTATCTGCGTCTGTTGTACGCCCGTGTCGGTCATCCGCATTGCCCGGATCACGGTGTGGAGATCACATCGCAAACCGTCGAACAGATGGTAGACCGCATTATGGAATACCCGGAAAAGACCCGATTGCAGATTTTGGCACCGATCATTTCTGGACGCAAAGGTGAGCACAAAAGTGTATTTACCGAGATTTCCAAGCAAGGCTTTGTTCGTGTACGCGTCAATGGCGAACTGCGCGATCTGTCCGAAGACATTCAATTGGAAAAGAACAAAAAGCATACGATTGAAGTGGTCGTTGACCGCATCGTAGTCAAAGAAGATGTAGCGGTACGTCTCGCTGATTCGATCGAAATGGCATTGAAAATGTCCGGTGGTCAGCTGCTGGTTGATATTATCGGTCAGGAGGAGCTGCGTTTCAGTTCTAACTTTGCTTGCCCAATCTGTGGATTCAGTATGGAAGAACTATCTCCGCGTATGTTCTCGTTCAATAGCCCGTTTGGTGCATGCCCGGAATGTGACGGTCTCGGTATCCGTATGGTTGTCGATCCCGATCTACTTGTACCAGATCGCAGCAAAACGATTGAAGAAGGTGCATATCAGGCGTGGAGCGGCGGTTTGTCCAATTACTATCCGCAATTTCTAAAATCAGTCTGCCAGCATTACAATATTCCAACCGATGTGCCAGTATCGGAATTGACGACAGAGCAGCATAATCTGATCTTGAACGGTTCGGATGGACAGAAGATTCGTTTCCGCTATGAGAGCGATTTTGGTCGTACGAAGGAAGCTCAGGTTGTCTTTGAAGGCATCATTCCCAATCTGGAGCGCCGTTACAAAGATACGTCTTCTGATAGCATGCGTGAATATATCGAAGGGTATATGAGTGCCAAGCCTTGTCCGGTATGTAAAGGCAAACGTCTGAAGCGCGATGTGCTAGCTGTTACCGTAGACAGCAAAAACATCTCCGATGTAACGGATTTGCCGATTCACGATTCGCTTCGTTTCTTCCAAGAGATCGAGCTGAGTGAAAAAGAACGCAGCATTGCACGTCTGATCCTCAAAGAAATCGTGAGCCGTCTTGGCTTCCTCGTGAACGTTGGTTTGGATTATTTGACGATGGCGCGTGCAGCTGGAACATTATCCGGTGGAGAAGCACAGCGGATTCGTCTGGCGACTCAAATTGGTTCCAGTCTGACTGGCGTTCTCTATATTCTGGATGAGCCGAGTATCGGTCTGCATCAACGGGATAACGATCGTCTGATCAAAACGCTGGAGCATATGCGTGATCTAGGCAATACGCTGATCGTCGTAGAGCATGACGAAGATACGATGATGGCAGCCGATCATATTATCGATATCGGTCCGGGTGCTGGCATTCACGGTGGTCAGGTGATCGCCGAAGGGACACCGACCGAGATTATGGAGCACCCGGAATCGCTGACCGGTCAATATTTGAGCGGACGCAAATTCATTCCAGTGCCACTTCAACGTCGTAAGCCGGGCGATCGCTGGTTAGAAATACGCGGTGCCAAGGAAAACAATCTGAAAAACGTCAATGTAAAAATCCCAATCGGCGTATTCACTGCCGTGACAGGCGTCTCCGGCTCTGGTAAATCGACGCTCGTCAACGAGATTTTATACAAAACGCTGGCACGCGATCTGAACAAAGCACGCGTCATTCCGGGTCAATATCGCGAGATTCGTGGTCTGGATCATGTAGACAAAGTGATCGATATCGACCAGTCGCCAATCGGACGTACCCCACGTTCCAACCCGGCAACATATACCGGCGTATTCGATGATATCCGTGATCTGTTTGCACAGACGAATGAAGCCAAAGTACGCGGCTACAAAAAAGGTCGCTTTAGCTTTAACATCAAAGGCGGACGCTGTGAAGCTTGCCGCGGTGACGGTATTATCAAAATCGAGATGCACTTCTTGCCAGACGTCTATGTGCCTTGCGAAGTATGTAAAGGTCAGCGCTACAACCGCGAAACGCTGGAAGTGAAATACAAAAACCGCAATATCGCCGATGTACTGGAAATGACGATCGAAGATGGCGTCGAGTTTTTCCAGAACTTGCCTCGTATTCACCGCAAGCTGCAAACGCTGCTGGATGTCGGTCTCGGTTATGTGAAGCTTGGTCAACCGGCGACTACGCTGTCCGGTGGGGAAGCACAGCGTGTGAAGCTGGCTTCCGAATTGCATCGTCGCAGTACCGGTAAAACGATCTACATTTTAGATGAGCCGACAACCGGTCTGCATGTGGACGATATTGATCGTCTGCTGCAAGTGTTGCAGCGTCTGGTTGATTCTGGCGAAACGGTACTCGTTATCGAGCATAATCTAGATGTGATCAAGACTGCCGATTACTTGATCGATCTCGGTCCAGAAGGCGGCAGCGGCGGCGGTACAATTCTCGCTTCCGGTACACCGGAAGACATCGCCAAAGTGAAAGGCTCATATACAGGTCATTATCTAAAACCGATTCTGGAACGCGATACCGTTCGTAGCCGCGAATTGGAAAGCAGTCAGGTTTGATGTATGACAGACGGAACTCCAACTGATCAGCTCGCACGTAAACTGAGCTGTGATCGGCCATAGTATGATCGAAATGGTACTTTCGATCATACTATGAGCTTTGATAATATAGGTTTTAATAATATGAGCTTTACTAATGTGGGCTTTTAGATCAATATCTCTAAATTTCCGATAGAGGGATACAGTATATGCGTTTAGCTTAATCCCTCTCAGGTTTGTGTCGAAGTATTGCATAGCACAGTAGTCTGTTTTTACGCAGAAGGATGGAACTTCAGAGTGAAGCCCATCCCTCTGCGCTTTACATAATCAGCGTACAATTGTCTTCCATATTCACTATGCTCATCATCATGCAGATCCATTACACATAATTTCGGCAAATAACCGGGCAGAGCAATTGTTACGACTCTGTGTAATATGTTACATTGAGAATACAAGTTTTTTACAGAAAAAATCATGACTTGGCACCTTGCTTCGTTTACTGAACCTTTGTTTCAGGGTTATATCAATATATATGCACGCAACTACAGAAAGGCTGGATGAATTTGAAAAAACTCCATATCCCATTATCCGCATTTGTGCTCGCCGGTACTACCCTGATTGGTTCTGTGCCTTTTGCCGCCGTATCCTCGGCAGCAGCATCTGTTTCCGGCTATACATACACTGCACCGCAATACGGTGCATCCGCAGGTGCCGGATATACCAAGATTATTTCCCGTATCTCGCCATCCGTTGTCGGGATTGTTGGCGTGCCTACAGCCGCGGCGATTCAAGCGGAGAGCGGCTCCAGTTCAAGTGATGATGACAGCAGCGGTTCCGAATCGAGTGATCCGGGTATCGCTTTTGGTTCCGGTGTGATCATTTCCTCTGATGGTTGGATCGTTACTAATGCGCATGTGATCGACAGCATGGAGCCGGGAGCGAAAGTAATTACTTCCGAAGCGAACGGACAAAGCAAAACGTATATCGTCAAAGAATTTTATAGCGATAGCATTAGCGATCTGGCACTCGTTAAGATCAATGCCACTGGTCTGAAAAAAGCTTCATTCGTATCCAGCAGTGAAAAACCGCAGGTGGGCGAGCAAGTGATCGCCATCGGTACACCATTGTCATTGTCGTTGCGCAATACAGCGACTTCAGGCATCGTCAGCGGCGTGAACCGTGCGGTAGATGCGTCCTACTATCTACTACAAACAGATGCGGCGATCAACCCCGGGAATAGCGGTGGTCCGCTGATCAATATGGACGGCAAAGTAATCGGCATCAATACGATGAAATATGAAGCGCTTGGTGTCGATAATCTCGGTTTCACCATTCCTGCTGATACTGTGCAGTACATTATCGGTCAACTGAGTAAATACGGTACTGTCAAACGTGCCTCCATCGGTCTGGAACTGAAAGAGAGCGACGACGCTTTGATCGGCATGCCAACGAATGATGCACTCACTGTTGTATCCGTTCATTCTACGAATGCTAAGAAAGCAGGCATCAAAGAAGGCGATATTCTGTACAGTGTAGATGGCAAACGAGTACACACTGTAGTCGATCTGAACGAATTGTTCCGCTCATACAAAACGGGCGATATTATCAAACTGACGATGCAATCGAATGGTGACATCGTTACTCGCAGCGTGAAGCTGACGCAATCCCAGCAGACGGATGCGGTCGCTGATACGGCTGCTACTTCGTCCGACTCAGATTCCGGCGAATAAATCGGCTTCATTTTATGCCTTACCCTCCACTTTGATTATAGAAATGAGGATACAGAATGAATACATGGATGCGTATGACCACAACGGGTCTATTGGCAGCCGGAATTACGGTGGCAACTTCTTACGCTGGAGTCGGAACCGTTTCAGCCGCTGAACTGCTGGAATTGAAATTGAAAAAAGGTAGTACGTCTGCAACCATTAACGGTGATAAGCAGACAATCATCAAGCCATACGAAGCAGGCGGAACAACGATGGTACAGTTGGGTCTGTTCTCGCGTGCTTTTGGCGCTCAGGTCGAATTGCATGATGACAATGTGATTCAACTGACTTCCGGCAAACACATCATTTCGATGACAATCGGCAGTAAGATCGCAACCATGAACGGTAAAAAGGTCACATTGCCTGCTGCACCAGTCATGCGACTCGGCACCCTGATGGTTCCGCTGCGTCCACTGACGGAAGGCATCGGCGGCAACATGAAAGTGATTTCCGGTCAGATCGTAGTCACCTTGCCTGCATCGGAAGCACAGTCCGGCAGTAATGATAGCGCTGCTCAGCATGCTGGGAAGACGCGTGTTGGTGACAGCAAATACCAGTGGTCGATCAACTATCCAGAGGATCTGACCTATCTGGGCGGTTCCAATGCAACAATTGCCAACTTTATGAATACAGAAGGCACGTACTTGTTACAAGTAGCGGTTGAGCCGGATACCGTTACAGGTTCGGTCTATACACAGGCAGATTCCGATGATCTGCTGGATGAACTGGTTAGCTATACTCGCTCATTGGATGAGACAATTCTGGATCAGCAGATCGTGAATGGTTCCAATGGTACGTATGCACGCGTAATCAGCAAAACGACCGATGGTTATTTGTCAGAGACGCGGTTGTATGCAGGTAATGGTTATCTGTACTTTGTGATGTACGCCGATTCGCAGGCATATTCTTACAAAGACTTTAACGATAATCAGGCACTGCTGAACTCATTCCAGCTGTCCTTTAACAGCGATGATGACAAAGCGGAAGATATCGCAGAAGACAGTGATGCTGAGGAAACGGGCGAAACCTTCTCCAATGAGGATTACGGCATCTCTGTTAATCTGCCAAGCGGCTGGTCAGTCAGCGACGATTCCGATGAAGCAACCAACAAAGACGAATCGTATGCCAAATTCGGCGTATACAGCGTACCGGCAGGATCAACCGTGCAAAACTGGTCGCAGGATATTCGCAACTGGTTTGACCAGAACTTCGCCGCCGATCATTACCGCTATATCGGTACAACGGAACGCCAGATCGACGGTCATAATGCTGTCATCAACGAAATGCAATATATGTACGGTAACGATGAATGGTATACCGAGTATGAGGTGCTGATTCAGCAAGGCGATTACCGGTATTACTTTGAATACAGCGGTCTGACCGATAGCCCGCAAACAGATGCCGAATTTGAGCAAATGGTACGTTCGATGAAAGTGGACTTTGAGACATTGCAAAGCAATTTCGGTCATCTGCCGCTTGATTACTATTCCGAAGATCGCACCAAGACGGTCACCCGTACATCAACAACATACGGATACAGTCTACAAGTTCCGCGTTACTGGAGTGATGCAGGTAATGATTATAATGCAACAGGCGTCTCCTACTACTACACGGGCGGTAGCTTCTACGTATCGATCAAAAATTCCAGTTCGCTGGAGCAAGCTGTTCAGGACTGGAAAAGTAGCCTGACCTCCGGCGGAACTGGCACCACAGGATCATCGTCGACAGCGACCGTATCCGAAGGACAGCCGACTACATTTGCTGGTGTTCCAGCGTATACGTTCACAGCTACGTTTAGTAGTGACGATGCACCGTATACTGGCACATATACCATCTTCACCAAGGGCAAACGTACATTCATTCTGTCCAGCGAAGTGAATAACGCCAACAACACGGCTACCCATCAAGCAGAAGTAGCGAGTGTGTTATCTTCATTCCAGTGGACGGCGAAATAAGGAAGAGAAGTCAGGAAGAGAAGTCAGGAAGAAAAGTCAGCAAGATATCAAGCAAATGCAGTAAGTAAGAACAAAGTACAGAGAGCAAGAACAATAAGTAAACAGTAAGACAGAATCGCGAGTATGAATAAGAAGTAGTATCGCGTTTCTACAAATGACTTGCTTTAAATGAATTGTCTTAAATAAATTGCCTTTTTAAGCAGAGTTAAGACTATGTTCTCAGCATGAAATGCCTAATCCAAAAAGCTGACTAGCTACAGGAACACTCCTGTGCAGTCAGCTTTTTATATGCTTATATTGTAAAAGTTCTAGCTCAATCGAGTTGAAAATACGATCCGAGATACGCTGCAAATGTCTCCCATTGTGGCTGAACTTGCCCCGCCAAATACTGCTGTAACAACTCTCCCGCTTGCAAATACAACACCTGTCCCGTTCGGCGATTGTAGAAATGCCCGCCATCTCCCGCGAAGTTATCCAGCGGAATATACTCACCATCTATACCGAGTTCTCGCATCCGAATCATGCTCAGCTTCACGTCGTCCGAATGCAGCATAAACCAGCCCCAATGATACATTTCCCCACGAGCACTATGAAACGTAGGTCCGTCTTCCGCATGCGCGAAAAAGATAAACACTTCATCTGTCTCTGCCAGCCCTAATTCACGCAACGCTTCCCCATATGGTTGATGCGCTTCATCATACCACCAGCCTTGTTGTCGTCCATATCGTTCAATATCCTGTAGTGTTGTCGCCATATTGGATTCCGTCTCCTTTTATAGTGCTGCTATCGTAGGAATATCGCTAGTTTGCCTTCATATTCATACCGTTTCGATCTCATCCGTCACATCTTCATATCTATTGTAGTCATGTCCATGATTCGCCTGCAAATTTCCTGAATATTTTCATACAAATTTAAAGGATACGGTAGATACGTAGTTACAGGTCTGGTACACTGGATTAGAATCATTTTAAAGTGTGTGACGTATGCACTGCGTGTGCGCAGTGTTCCATTTTATAATGTAACGGACAGCATCCGTGAATAGAGCATTGCCCGATCCAAGGGCAATTGAATTTGGGAGGAACTTGACCTACATGACTGATACAGCATTACAAAGACAAGACGTAGAGCTTCTGGCGCCGGCTGGCGACTGGGACTGCATGCGGGCGGCGGTAGCGAATGGGGCGGACGCAGTCTTTTTTGGCGTGGAAAAATTTAACGCGCGTGCACGTGCGAACAACTTCCGTATGGACGAATTGTCGGAGATTATGGCATTTCTGCATAGCTATGGTGTAAAGGGCTTTTTGACCTTTAATATTCTCGTATTTGAAAATGAACTGGACGATGCGCGTGAGTTAATCGACGCTTGCGTAGACGCAGGGGTAGACGCCGTAATCGTACAAGATCTGGGATTGGTGAAAATGATCCGCGAAATCTCGCCGGATTTTCCAATCCATGGTTCGACCCAGATGACGATCACTTCACCAGAAGCGGTCGAATTTACCAAGCCGTTTCACATGGAACGTGTCGTCCTCGGACGTGAAAATAATCTGAAACAAATCCAGAAGATCGGCGAACAAGCACGCCTGCCAATGGAAGTATTCGTCCACGGCGCGTTGTGCGTATCATACTCCGGTCAATGTCTAACATCCGAAATGTGGGGCGGACGCTCCGCTAACCGCGGCGAATGCGCACAAGCTTGCCGTTTGCCATATGATCTCATCGTCGATGGCGAGCAAAAGATCATGGGCGATGTCACCTATCTGTTGTCACCGAAAGATCTAGCAGCGATTGACATTATGCCACAACTGATCGAAGCAGGCGTAACCTCGTTCAAAATCGAAGGTCGTCTCAAATCGCCAACTTACGTTGCGAACGTAGTCAGCAAATACCGTAAAGCGATCGACCGTTATTTCGACGGCGATGCAACGCCAATCAGCCGCGAAGATATTCGCGAGCTGGAACAAAGCTTTTCGCGCGGATTCACCCATGGATTCCTCGATGGAACCAACAACAAAAAGCTCGTTGACGGTACTTTCCCGAAAAGCCGCGGCGTGTACCTCGGTCGTGTTGAGAAGATTCTGCGCGACGGCGTTGTCTGCCGCCTGGAAGCGCCAATCAAGCGCGGCGACGGTATCGTATTCGACGCTGGCGATCCAACGCAAAAAGAAGAAGGCGGTCGGATCTACGATCTTCGTCGTCAAGGCGTCAAGCTGGAAGGCGAAGCCAATGAATCGTGGATCGTTGACATCGTACCCGGTCGCAATGACATTAACCTGAAAAAGGTACATGTCGGTGACAAGATCTGGAAAACGAACGATCCGGCACTGGATAAACGGATGCGTCAAACGTATGAAACGGACAAACCGTACCGCGTATTCCCCATCCATGTCAAAGCGATCGGTCATGCTGGTCAACCGCTAGTGACCTACTGGACGGATATGCAAAAAGGCGTAACTGTACGTGTCGATTCCGAAATGGAACTCGAAATTGCTGCCAAGCGTCCGATGAATGCCGAGCTGCTGCACGAACAATTCGGTCGTCTGGGCGGTACTATTTTCCAACTGGATGAATTGGAAGCCCAACTGCACGGCGATATTATCATCCCGATGCGCGAACTGAACGCAATTCGCCGTCAGGCAGTAGAACAGTTGGAGGGCGAACGCCCGAAACCACCTGTATATATCAAACGCGACATCGCCGTATACGGAGATATTTCCCCGGCAATGACACCGGTTCGTGGTACCGATGCGATGCTGACGGCATTGTGCCGCAATCTGGAGCAAGTGGAAGCTGTCGTACAAACTGACGTGGACATGATCTACGCCGACTTTGAATTTATTAAGCAATTCCCAGCAGCCGTTGCTGCTGTACGAGCCGCTGGCAAAAAGATCGCACTCGTAACACCACGTATCCATATGCCAGGCGAAAATGGCTACCACGCCAATATTCTGCGTTTGCAGCCAGATGCTGTGCTAGTGCGTAATACCGGTGCGCTATACTACTATCTCGCACGCCGTCAAAGCCATCCACAAGACAATCATCCACAGCTGATCGGCGACTTCTCGTTGAATATTGCCAATCACAAAACGGCGGATCTATTCTTAGAAGCTGGGGTAGATATGGTGACTCCATCATACGACCTGAATATTCAGCAAATGGTCGACCTGCTAGGACGTAGTCGTACCGATCAGATGGAAGTTGTTATTCATCAACATCTGCCAATGTTCCACACGGAACATTGTGTCTATTGCACCTTCCTGAGCGAAGGTACGGACTTCACCAACTGTGGTCGTCCGTGCGAAGATAGCCGTGTATCCCTGCAAGACCGTATCGGTATGTCCCATCCGGTACGCGTGGATGAAGGCTGTCGTAATACCGTCTACAACGCTATCGAGCAATCCGGTGCAGAATACTTGAGCAACTTCCTGCAACTGGGCGTGTCCCAGTATCGCGTGGAGTTCTTGGAAGAAACACCAGAGCAAGTGCTGCAAGTCCTCGATCTGTACAGCAAAGCACTGACCGGCGAGATTAGCGGTACTCAAGTATGGCGTACACTCAAAGCAACCAACCAACTCGGCGTAACTCGTGGACAATTGGTAAAATAAATGAGTTGAACGTCCAACGTGTATTGCATACATGTTGACCGAGTATGTAATTCAATCAATAATGTCAAAGACTTCCCCTTTTGCGGGAAGTCTTTTTATATGTATGCAATGTATAGCAAAAGTAGAAAGAGAACGAACTCTCATCTATTTTGCATGTATATCTACGTTTACCTTCCTAACAATTCTACAAAACAGCGTAACGTAACCCAATACGATACTATGTATACAATCTGAATAAGACAGATATATGTATCCGCTATCACAAAACTGCCAATGTTTAGACTGGGTAACTGTCGTGAATAATGGTTAAATGATAGGGTAGCCGCATTCAGGCTCAACCGAACGCTCTCATGTCTTTTTCATTACATATCCATGAGACAGAACGCCTTATCCCAAATTGTAGATGGAGGAATCATAACCGTGAAAATACGTAAAGCCATTATTCCCGCCGCAGGTCTGGGAACTCGTTTCTTGCCTGCCACCAAAGCGATGCCCAAAGAAATGCTGCCAATCGTCGATAAACCGACGATCCAATATATTATTGAGGAAGCCGTCGCTTCTGGTATCGAAGATATTATCATCGTAACCGGTAAAGGCAAACGTGCCATTGAAGACCATTTTGACTATTCCTTCGAGTTGGAACAAAATCTAGAGGAAAAAGAAAAATGGAAACTGCTCGACGCCGTACGTGAACCGTCCGAAATGGCAGACATCCACTACATCCGTCAAAAAGAACCCAAAGGTCTCGGTCACGCCATCTGGTGCGCCCGCAAATTCATCGGTAACGAGCCGTTCGCCGTTCTGCTCGGCGATGATATTGTAGAATCCGACGTACCATGCCTGAAGCAAATGATGGACGTGTACGAAGATCACGAGGCATCCGTAGTTGGCGTCAAAGAAGTACCGTGGGAGCACGTATCCCGTTACGGTCTGGTCGCTGCTGAATCGATGCCAGAATCGGATCGTCTGTACAAAGCAACGGGACTGGTAGAGAAACCGCCACGCGAAGACGCCCCATCCAATCTGGCGATCATGGGTCGCTATATCCTGACCCCGGAGATCTTCGACATCCTTGGTAATCAAGACGCTGGTGCTGGTGGAGAAATCCAACTGACCGATGCTATCTCCAAACTTGGTCAAAGCCAGGACATTCTGGCATATCAATTCGAAGGATTGCGTCATGATGTAGGCGAGAAGAGTGGCTTCATCCAAACGACGATTCACTACGCGCTTCAGCATCCAGAACTGCGCGATTCCACGCTGGATTATTTGAAAGACGTGCTGGCGCAGGAAGAGAATAAGTAGAATCAATCAATAGAAGAGAATAAATGCAAATGAGTTTACTATGATGTGTATACATATCGTAGTAAACTCATTTTGATGATTTTTGAGAATAAAGTATGATTACAAACGATAGAGCGTAATCAGCAAATATGAATAAAGCACAATCAGCAGATCCTAGAGTCATGTTTGCTGATTGTGCTTTATTCGTATAAGATAAACATTATCGCGTGTAGAAAATAGTGAGAACACGGAAAATATGTAATTATTCAATGTATATTTATAAATAACTATGCTCTATGCTAACTTGCTAAATAATACGATTGTAATTCATAGTTTATTTAATGATTGGGAGAGAACAAGTATGAAAATACGTAAAGCCATTATTCCCGCCGCAGGTCTGGGAACTCGTTTCTTGCCTGCCACCAAAGCGATGCCCAAAGAAATGCTGCCAATCGTCGATAAGCCGACGATCCAATATATTATTGAGGAAGCCGTCGCTTCTGGTATCGAAGATATCATTATCGTAACTGGCAAAGGCAAGCGCGCCATTGAAGACCATTTTGACTATTCCTTCGAGTTAGAGCACAATCTCACGGAAAAGGAAAAGTGGAAACTACTCGACGCCGTACGTGAACCGTCCGAAATGGCAGACATTCATTACATCCGTCAAAAAGAACCAAAAGGTCTCGGTCACGCCATCTGGTGTGCTCGCAAATTCATCGGTAATGAGCCGTTCGCTGTTCTGCTCGGCGATGATATTGTGGAATCGGACGTACCATGCCTGAAGCAAATGATGGACGTGTACGAAGATCACGAAGCATCCGTAGTTGGCGTCAAAGAAGTACCGTGGGAGCACGTATCCCGCTACGGTCTGGTCGCTGCTGAATGTATGCCAGAATCGGATCGTCTGTACAAAGCAATGGGACTGGTAGAGAAACCGCCACGCGAAGATGCCCCATCTAATCTGGCGATCATGGGTCGCTATATCCTGACCCCGGAGATTTTCGACATCCTTGGTAATCAAGATGCCGGCGCGGGCGGAGAGATCCAACTAACTGACGCCATCTCCAAACTCGGTCAAAGCCAAGACATTCTCGCATATCAATTCGAAGGGTTGCGTCATGATGTAGGCGAGAAGAGTGGTTTTATTCAAACGACCGTGCATTATGCACTTCAGCATCCTGAATTGCGTGAATCTACACTCGCCTATTTACGAGAAGTGTTGAATGCAGAAGAGAGCAGGTAGCATCAATCTAATGATTTTACAGTTCGTTATTCCATATTCATTCATATCAAATAAAAAGGCTTCTCCACGTATAGGGAGAAGCCTTTTTGTGATTTTGAAAATACATACAAGTTTGTCTATACCTTCATACGATACGGATTCGTACTACTATTTAGCTTGGGTATAGGTTTTATTTGCGATTGCAGCAATTTGCTCTTTTTCTTTTGGATCAGCAGCAATCAATTTGTCGTAGACTGCTTGATCATTTTGACCTTCTTTTTTCAGCGCAGCCAGATAATAACGAGCAACTTGTTTGTTTGTATCGTCAGTCAAATCGTCTTGCAGACCTTTTTTCAATACTTCAGCGGCTTGAGCATTTTCACCTTGCATCAGGTAAATCTCACCAACACTCAAAGCGATTTTTGGAGTGACGCTAAAGTCACGACCTTGCAGCTGACCTTCTGGTAGTGTAGTCAGATACTGAATTCCGTCCAGAACCTGTTGATACACATTCAGTCCTTGCTGGAAGTATTTCTGTTCAGCAGCAGTGTCTTTGCTCTCATAAGCCTTATTACCAAGAACATAGGCTTGAGTCAATACACCTTCATACCAGTTAATATCCCATTTGTATTTTGGAGTACTATTCACAAGTAGATCAAATGCTTGATCATCCTCGCCATTTAATTGGTACAGAGTGACCATTTGCTTCACAATATCTTGATTATAAGGCTCTTTTTCATGAGCTTTGTTAAGCAAAGCAAGATCTTGATTGTAGAAATCCTTGTTTTTGGTTTGTTGAAGTCCTTGAGTTAGCAGTGAACTCAGATAGACGACGCCTTCTGGGAATGTACTGCGAATGGACAGTGCATCATCCAATAGCTTGCGATATTGTTCATACGTTGCGTTTTGATTGGTAGACAATTTGGCAACATCTTTGATATCGCCAGATGCTTGAGCAAAACGCAGCGAAGTAAATGTAATAATAATCGCAGCCACTCCAATCAACGATACATAAATCCCACGTATCGTACCTGCACCTAGTTTCAAATACTTCAGCGGCTGAGCATCCATTGCGGAAGCCATACCACCCAATCCTAAGAATACAAGTATGCCCATATACACATAACTCAAGTTAAAATCGAGCAGACTGTGCATCAGGATCGATACTGCAATAATGAAGTACAAGAAGTGGCTTTCCCGTTTCTCTTTATCCGTTTTAATATACCCGCGGATATATTTATAGAAGATAAAGCCTACAAACAATACAAAGATCAGGAACCCGATAATACCGACTTCAACGAGATATTGGAAGAAGAAGTTATGCACCTGACGGCTGACATACGGGTTATTCTGGTAAGCTTGGAAAGAAGCACCCCAGGCACCACCACCAGCGCCAAAGAACGGATAATCCTTCCATAATTTCAATGCGTCACGGTAAAAAGTGAAACGCTCCAATACACTACTTTGTTGGAAGTTAATGTTCTCAAAGCGGACACGGATGTTAGCAGGGAGCAAGTTACGCAGACTGGTTCCAATCAGCAGCAATAACATGACGCCACCAATAACTGCTGAACCAATCGGCAACCATACACTGGAGAAACGACGAGCGGTCCAGCCTTCCACACCGTTTTCGAGTTTTGGAGCAATGAAGCGTCCAATAGCTATCGCGATTAGACCGACAATCAGCGAAGTTATCAGCACATAGACCCAGCCTTTAGCAGCTGCAACACCATCATACTTGGCAATGACCTGTAGACCGATATTCGTTACTGGATTCAGGATAATCGCGGAGGCAGCGCCTGCAATCACCATATAGATAATCCACAGAATTTGCTGTGCCGGACGCAGCATTAAGAGCAGAATCAGCAGTACAAATGGCAGTACAACAAGACCACCACGAGACAACGTGAGAATCAGTGACAAAATAATCGGTACGAGCATAAAGCCATGCAGCAAATGGTCATACCATGTTTTCAAACGACTTACATTGAATAGCGCAGCAAACAACATAGCCATCAGGAACGCAGCGTATGTATTCGCATATTGGAATACAGAAGTGAGACGCCAGCCGTTGGAATCCTGCATAATTGCGTCTACATAAGAACCGTTCTGTACCCCGTTCGAGAACCAGAATACCAGCTTGCCACCGAGCGGTGCTTGACCGAACCAGTTAATAAAACCAAACATTACGATAATATAGGCGGAACCCATAATCGTCATCTGAATGATCTTATTCGACATACGGTCACGCAGCATATATATGCCGGTGATGAAAATAAATGCGTACATCCATTGAATTAGCACCATATTTACGGCATAATGCCAAGAGGCGGCACCAATCATGGAAATCATGTACGATAGCGGCAGCAAAATGATCAGCAGCGCGATCATATCCCGTTGATCATCCAATTTTACCTTTTTATAAAATTGGATCAGCCCCAGGACCATAATAATGCCGGACAACAGAATCGCCCAGAAAATCGGTTTTTCAAATGAATAACTCAAACCATTAAATAAAGCCACTTGAAACGGGGTCCATAACAAGAATAGAATAAGACAGATGTTAACGACCCAGAACATGCCATTGCGTTTTTCGTCTTCGGTAGACGCTTTAAACTGTTTGCCGTATACTGGATTAGCCAATGTTTTAAACTCCTTTGGTAGTATAATTCTAAGCTATTTTAACACATTTTAACTACAGGAACTATTCTGAGAATAGCGGGAGATTCACCAAACCAATTTTAGCCCAATTTGAGGAGGATAAAATGGATTTTACAGGAGAACGGTATGTTCCAAATAAGGTTTTTGGTGAGATCGAAGTTGAACATAAACAAAGATATCATGCGATTCTTGATTTTGTTAAAAATAAAAAGGTTTTGGATGCAGCTTGCGGAGAAGGATATGGTACAAACTTGATTGCTCAGCATGCTGAATTTGTATCGGGAATTGATATATCCGAAGATTCCATTACCTGGGCACGTAACGCGTATCAGTCGAATAACATTGAATTTCATGTATCCGATATACAGACATTACCACTTGAAGATCATTCAGTTGATGTAGTTATTAGCTTTGAAACCATTGAACATGTGGATATAGAAGCGCAAAAACGTTTTTTACAGGAAATCAAAAGAGTATTGAAACCGGATGGTGTACTCATTATGTCTACACCCGATAAAAGATTATATTCGGATGTAGATGGATTTACAAACCCATTTCATCTACATGAATTTTACGAACATGAGTTTCAGGATTTCTTGCAAAGACAATTCAGCTATACACATATGTTTCGGCAAGGGTTTAAAACGTTCAGTTATCTGGGATTAGGTGGCGATGAAGTTTCTCAGCACTCACATTATCGTATGGATGACATATATCATACTGTAAACAAAGGTAAGTATTTAATTGCCGTTTGTTCCGATAAACAGCTGGGGAATTTGGAATTACTCAATAGCATCATGCCATTAGAAGCTACTAAATGGGTTAGCCAACTTCAAATTGATTATGGTAACGGCTTTAGTGATAAACAAGTTGTATATGCCGATATGCAAATTGAAGGTAGAGAATTCAATGTTACGTTTGACCTTGAGCAAACAGAAAATATACGAAGTTTGAAATGGATTCCATTAGAGGGACAACTGATTAATATTGATATTCTGGATTATCCAGAGCAAATTGAGATGATCTCTTTGAATTCATTTGGCCATCGTGGTAGCTATACAGAATTTCAAGTATCAAGACCTGAGTATCTCATTCATCTTCACGGTGAAATAACATCTGCATTTCATTTAAGTGGCTATATTGAAGTGTTGAATTCTGGAAATGTATGTTCTAAACTCCAACCCAGAATTGAGACATTGCAAAATGAACTAGTAGAACTTCAAACAAAGTTGCAGAACTACGATCAAACAAAAGAAAAATTAAGTTTGATTATGAGTGAACGCGAATATGCGATGTATCTTTATGAAACTGCAAACGTTGAAAATCAAACTCTGTTAAATTCAACATCTTGGAAACTTACTCGTCCACTCAGAGCTATCAATAGAATAATGCGTAAATTTCGTTAAATGATTTTTGTAGTCATTATAAGACAGTACTTTTTTGAAGTACATTCGAATTGGACGCTCACTGGTGTTTAACGTATACTGGATGGGTTGAAGATGTAAACTGAGTTTGTTAATCATAGTTTAACTGAAAATTAAGACAGCTAGGTGGCGGTATATTAATGTATGAATTAAAGCGATACTTTTTGAATTTTTATAAATACAAAGATTTACTGAAGTTGCTTGTGGCTAAAGACATTAAGATTAAGTACAAACGATCTGTATTAGGCATTGTTTGGAGCGTATTAAATCCATTGCTGACGATGATTATTATCACGCTAGTGTTTCAAGAGTTATTTAAATTTAATGTCGAGAATTTTGCAGCTTACGTCATTAGCGGACAAGTATTATTTTCTTTTTTCTCGGATTCTACTTCGCTGGCGATGGGATCGATTTATTCTTCAGGTCAAATCATTAAAAAAGTATATATACCAAAATATATTTTTCCATTATCTAAAGTGTTATATTCGGCTGTAAATATGTTGTTCTCTCTCTGCGCAGTATTGATTGTATGTTTTATTACTGGTGTTCATCTCAAATATACGTTTATTTTTAGTTTCTTATCTATTTTTTATGTATTTGTATTCAGTGTAGGAGTAGGCTTGATTTTGTGCAGTATCGTTGTGTTTTTCCGAGATGTTGAGCATATTTATGGTGTGTTTATTACAGCATGGATGTATGCAACACCAATTATTTATCCTATGAATATTATGCCGGATAAGTACATGCCACTTTTACTTGGCAATCCAATGTTTTATTTTTTAACTCATTTCCGGGAATCATTGCTTTATGGGCATATTCCTCCATTAGAGCTTAATATTCAATGTGCTAGTTATGCTTTGGTGACTTTGTTAATTGGAGTATATATGTTTAAACAACGTCAGGATAAATTTATCCTTTATATTTAAGGAGTTTGGTCATGCAAACAAGTGATGTGATTATTAATGTTCAGGATGTATCGATGTGTTTTAACATGACCACTGAAAAAATAAGTGGTTTGAAGGAGTTTCTGATTAAAAGAATAAAAAATCAAATCTCGTATACTGAATTTTGGGCTTTAAAAGATGTTAGTTTCCAAGTTAGTCGTGGTGAATTGTTTGGAGTGCTTGGATTAAACGGAGCGGGTAAAAGTACTTTGCTCAAAACTGTAGCAGGCGTATTAAAGCCAACTAAAGGAAACGTACAAATTGCTGGACGCATGGCACCATTGATTGAGTTAGGAGCAGGCTTTGATACAGAATTGACTGCAAGAGAGAATATTTACCTAAATGGAGCAATTCTTGGTTATTCTAAAAAAGAAATGAATGCCCGTTTTCCTGAAATCGTGGAATTCTCGGAGTTGGCTGAATTTATCGATGTGCCGGTAAAGAATTTTTCATCAGGAATGTATGCAAGACTTGGCTTTGCGATTGCTACTTCGACCAGACCAGATATTTTGATTGTTGATGAGATTTTGTCTGTAGGTGATTTTAAATTCCAACAAAAATGTGAAGCCAAAATTAGTGAAATGGTTCAGCAAGGTACAAGTGTGTTGCTTGTCTCACACTCCATTGATCAAATTCGGAATTTATGTACACGAGGTATCATTTTAGAAAAAGGACAATTGATCCAACAGGGGAATATTGAGGAATTATGTGATTTTTATTATTCCAAATATACCTAAGAAGGGAGAACAGAAATCCAATGCTCCCTGGACTATATTATAAAATAATGAAATATATCATTCGTTTCCAAATTAAATTTCATCCATTGCGTTCGATAGGTGGCGAGACATGGTATGACAATTGGATTAAAAAAAACGAGCGATATGATATAGCGAATGTCAAACAAGAATGTGCGCGATTTCGCATCCAACCATTGATGTCCATTATTCTTCCTGTCTACAATGTACAGGAAGAATATTTGCGAGCATGCATTGAATCAGTACAGCGACAGTTCTATACTCGTTGGGAACTTTGTATTGTCGATGACTGCTCCACCATGCCTCATATTCAGAAAGTGCTGGATGAATATGGGCAGCAGGATGCAAGAATTCATATAACCTACCGTAGTGAAAATGGGCATATATCTGCTTGTAGTAACACGGCTCTAAATATGGCGTCCGGTGACTATACAGTTTTGTTAGATAATGATGATATTTTGGCTGATTTTGCATTATATGAAGTAGTAAAACTTTTGAATCAAATGCCGGATACTGATCTAGTATTTAGTAATGAAGACAAATGGCTGGATGGCAAAAGAGTACAGCCATTTTTTAAAAAAAACTGGGGCTTTCCCTTACTTATGCAAATGAATTATATTTGTCACCTCGCCGTATATCGCACATCTCTTTTGCGTAGTATCAATGGATTTAGAATAGGTTACGAAGGCGTTCAAGATTGGGATTTAGCTATCCGTGCTATTCAACATCAAGCAAAGGTGCAACATCTCCCTAAAATTTTGTATCATTGGCGCATCTCGCCGACCTCGACAGCTGGCGGAGAAAAACATAAAAGCTATATTAGAGACAAACAACGTATGTTAATTGATAATCTCAAAAAATAAATTGTATGAAGGTGATAAAGTTGAGTATAAATACGCTCATGAAAAAAACAATGTCTACCATGAAATATGAGGGAAGCAAAGCCCTCATGCGGAAAGCTTACGGATATACAAAAAAAAGGTTTTTAAAAACACACGTTCCTTCCAAGTACCATTTTAAAGATGTACTTTTTATTAATGGTTGCTCTCTTCCGCATCCACCCCGTTATCGTGTCGACCATCAGATCGAGCAACTTCACTTCAATGGATATTCCTGTGATAGCGTTTATTATGAAGAACTTGATATCGAAATGGTTCGCTACTATAGAGCGTTTATCTTCTTCCGTTGCCCCCACACACCTGTTGTAGAAGAATTAATCAAAAAGGCCAAGTATTTTAACAAAACAGTTTTCTTTGATATTGATGATCTTGTTATTGATTATAAGTATGTAAAAGAAATTGACTACTTAAATACAATGAGCAAAGAAGATCTAGACCAGTATATGGACGGTGTTAATCGTACTCAACAAACATTAAAATTATGTGATTACGCAATTACTACAACTACCAGATTGGCTAATGAAATGAGTAATTACATTGAAGAAGTGTTTGTGAATCGTAATGTAGCTTCGGAGAAGATGGTAGAGCTATCTCTAAAAGCACTAAAAGATAAAGACGCTGCTTTACAGAGCAATTCATCTTCGCGTGTGGTTATGGGATACTTTAGTGGCAGTATTACGCACAATGAAGACTTTAATTTGATTATTGATGTAGTCAAAGACATGTTTAAAAAGCATAATAATGCCTATTTAAAAGTGGTTGGTATTCTGGACATTCCGCAGGAATTAAGCGAGTATAAAGACCGAATCATTTTTGAAAAATTTACTGACTGGACCAATTTGCCACAATTGATTGCCAATGTAGATATCAATTTAGCTCCTTTGGTAGATACGATTTTCAATGAGGCTAAATCTGAGAATAAATGGACAGAAGCAGGATTGGTTAAGGTACCTACTATAGCAAGTAATTTGGGTGCATTTCGTGATGTGATTACACAGGAAGTTGATGGAATACTTTGTAATACTGCTGAAGATTGGAGCTTCTATCTAGATAAGCTGATTACTGATAAAGCGTACCGGGAAACCATCGGTAAAAATTCATACAATACGGTTATGAATGGTTGGACTACGATGGGAAGCGGTTATAAATTGTTTGAATTTATTGAATCACGCTTGAGTGAGAATATCGCTTTTGTATTGCCTTCTACTCAGATCAGCGGTGGTGTTAATGTGGTTATTAAGCACTGTAACATTTTACGTGATCATGGTAAGGATGTACTGATCATTTCTATGAGTGAAGATGATAAAAATATTATCAATAAAGATGGAGAAATCAATGTAATCTCCTATCATCGACATAGCTTTCATGGATTACTTAGAAAATGCGTGTCAACATTGTGGACAACTAATGATTTTTTGAACATGTATGCTAAAATCACGCAAAAGTATTATCTTGTCCAAAATTTTGAAACCAACTTCTACGAACCTGGCAATCACATGAGAGTCTGGGCCAACTTAACCTATAATTTCTTTACTAATATCAAATATATAACCATTTCTAAATGGTGTGAAAATTGGCTGTTGGAGCGGTACAATAAGCATGCAGCCTATGTTGAGAATGGAATCGATCTATCTGTCTTTCAATATCGTCCACGTACTTTTGAAGGTAAAATCAAAGTATTGGTCGAAGGTAATTCCAGTGATTACTATAAAAATGTAGATGAAAGCTTTAAAATTACGAATCAGTTAGATCGCAATCGTTTCGAGGTTTGGTATCTGTCGTATAGCGGTAAACCTAAAGATTGGTATAAGGTAGATCGTTTTCTTAATAAAGTGCCACATGACCAAGTCGGAGAAGTATATGCACAGTGCGATATTTTGGTAAAATCCAGCTTGTTAGAAAGTTTCTCTTATCCACCGCTGGAAATGATGGCAACAGGCGGTGTTGCAGTGGTAGCACCAAATGAAGGCAATATCGAATACCTAGTTCACAACGAGAATTGTTTGCTTTATGAACAAGGTGATTTTGCTAATGCCTTACAAATGATTGAAGCGGTGTGCAATGATCCATCTATGAGAACACGACTGATTGAGAATGGATTAAAGACTGCACAACATAAAGAATGGAAAAATCTCGAAAATGATGTTCTTGCACTCTATGATTATTCAACACAACCTATAAAAAACAGCGGTGAAAAATATGAAGCAAAATCAGTTTAAACGTTTTTTGATTCCTTTTATTCTCTTGGTTCTTTTTATTTACGTATATATTGGAAATATCGGTAAGATGACTGAGGTAATCAATACGGATGGACAAAAGAATGTTGGCGAAATCACTTCAGGCACAGAAGTAAGTCAATCTTTCATATCTCCAATGAATAATCTGAGCGGATTTTCTATAAAGTTGGCAACATATGCAAGAGTAAATGAAGGCCGTGTTACATTGGGAATACGAGAATTGGGTGATTCTAGAACTATTTACTCAACTACAATCAAAGCAGAAAGCTTACCTGATAATGCCTATTATGATGTTCGTTTTCCACCAATTAAGTTTTCCAAAGATAAAAAGTATCTTATTTTTGTAAGCTCCACGGATAGCTCTGCTGGTCATGCCATTACAGCTTATATGTCTTCAAAAGATACGTACTCTGATGGTGACTATATGAAGAATGGTGAACAGCAACAAGGAGACTTGGCATTTAAAGTAGTATGTAACCATACTCTGTTTTAGTAAAATTATGTTGTAGAGAGGAATTTATTTAGAATGGAGCGAGAAAAGCAAAAAGATTTTAAACTTGAATTGAAACTTCTAAATATACTACTATTCTTCGGACTACTATGTGTATTCATAACCCCGCCTTTTCAAATGGCGGATGAAGACAGCCACTTTAAAAGAGCATTTACAGTAGCTAATCTTGATCTGGTGCCACAAGCGAACGATCATGGAGAAGTTGGATTTTATTTACCGCAAGCTATTGTGGATTTTGAAGCTAATTATCGATATATGAAAGCAGATATAGCACAGAAATTTGACTATAAAAAATACTATACTGCTATAAGTACACCGGTTAATTATACGCCAGTTGCATTTAGTCAGTTTAGTACAGTAGAAACTAATCCTTTATTGTATGTACCTCAGGCTATAGCGATGTTCTTTTTTAAAGCGATCATTTACATTTTTTCTTTAGGGAAAGGTGAACTTCTTACACCGCTTAGTTATATGTATGCTGGGAGAATAGGTAACCTGATCTTCTTTATCTTTTGTGCATATACAGGCATGAAATTGATTCCATTTTACAAAAGAGTGTTCTTTTTGCTGGCTTGTATGCCAATGACGATAGGATTAGTTTCTTCAACTAGCTATGATGGAATGGTTATCGGAATTAGCTTGTTATTTATAGGCTTAGTATTGAATATTGCATTTAATCTTAATATCCAAAAAGTCAGCTTAAAGCAAATTATTATGCTGTGTGTACTTTCTTTTATTCTTATTGAATTAAAACAGGTATATTTCCCGCTAGTATTGTTATTTTTATTAATCCCCAAAAATAAATTTGTGAATTTCAAGAAACAACTGATTTATTTTGGAGCTATACTGTTAAGTGGAATTGTTAGTTATGGATTATGGTCTATTATTGGTCAGATTCATGGTAAGTTCGATAATAATGGTAATTCATCTGAACAATTGTCATTCATTCTAAGTCATCCTATACAATATATAGGTATACTGTTCAGAACATTCTATGAGCTAAGCTTCTTCTATACAAACAGCTTTATCGGCAATCTAGGATGGCTGGATACTAACTTCCCACCTGTATTCATTTATCTATATTGCTTATTCATTATTGTATTTGCACTATTTGATAGCCATTCAGCGATTAAATTAACTATGCAGCATAAATTAATAACAATTGTTGTTTTTCTTGCTTCAATTGTATTGATTGAAACAGGATTATATCTAACTTGGACTTCTATTCCCGAAATCGGTGGTATTGGGTATCCAACTGTTTCTGGAGTGCAAGGGCGTTATTTTATACCGATTATGCTATTGCTAATGTTGGTTCTATATAACCAGAAGCTACCTCTAATGGTCAAACCGATTCAGCGTGAATTTAGCGACCATATTTTGACTACATTTTGTACATTTAGCAGTGCTTTAATGATTTTCTTTATTATCGTGCGTTATTGGGTTCCGGGCACGTAATTTATAGAAAAGGGGAAGAGTGAAATCAATAAAAAAATTTTGATTATTGTACCTGCTTACAATGAAGAGAATAATCTTGAAGCTCTCGTTAAATCTATTCGTATTTTAAACAATCCTAACATTCATTATATAATCATTAATGATTGTTCAAAAGATAAAACCGCTTTTATTTGTAAGCAATTGGACATTCCTGTTATTAATTTACCTTGTAATTTAGGTATCGGAGGAGCTGTACAAACTGGTTACAAATACGCGTATGAGAATGGATTCGACATTGCAATACAAGTGGATGGAGATGGACAACATAATCCTATCTACATTGCTAGTTTGATCGAGCCACTTTTGAAAGAACAGGCAGATTTGGTCATTGGTTCGCGCTATATCGAGAAACAAGGGTTCCAATCCACTGTTTTACGAAGAGTAGGTATTAGCTATTTTTCTAAATTATTATTGACACTTACTGGGCAACGTATTACAGATCCTACTTCTGGATTTCGAGCTTGTAATCGTAAAGTGATAGAACTATTTGCTAAACGATATCCTGTGGACTATCCAGAACCGGAATCTATTATGTATTTGAAACGAAATGCTTTTAGAATAGCTGAAATTCCGGTTGTGATGGAGCATCGAGCAAGTGGTACTTCTTCGATTACAGCTTTAAAGTCAGTGTATTATATGATTAAAGTATCGATAGCGATAGTGATTGATAAGCTTCGCAAAGAACTGGTATAGGAGAAGATATGGTATCTTTAAAACTTCAGGTTATCTTATTGATAGGCTCACTCCTCTGTTTTATTTTATTAATTAATTTTATTCGTAAGTATAGGCTAGAATTGAAGTATTCTATGCTTTGGTTTGTGATTACTATTATCAGCATCGTGCTCTCAGTTTTTCCTACCATTTTAAATGGTATTGCTGGTTTGATGGGGATCGAACTTCCTGTTAATGCTTTGTTTTTGTTGACTTTCTTGGGGCTTATTATGATCATTCTATCGTTGACACTGGAGCTGTCAAAATCGACAATGAAAATTAAAGAGTTATCTCAGGACGTTGGTATACTTAAACATGAGCTAGAGAAAATTAAAGATCAACTGGCGAAAAAACAGGTTTAATGCAAACGGAGGGACAAGATGCTCAAATCGGATACGCTGATAAGTTACACATTGTTATTATTGAATATTTTGATGCTAGTAAGTGGCCAAGCATTTTTTAAACTCGGTTTAGAGAAAATTGGCGGTGTGAATTTAAGTAATGCTTGGAAAGCACTGCTGTCGCCAACCATCATTATAGGTCTTGGTTTATATGTTATAGCTACCTTGGTGTGGTTTGTTGTATTATCCCGATTACCGCTATCAGTAGCGTATCCTATTCAAAGTTTGGCGTATGTATTAGGTATATTTTTGTCAATCAGCATGTTTAATGAAACTGTATCCATGACGAAATGGATTGGAGCAGCAATCATCGTTATAGGTGTTATCTTTATTGCAACAGATTAACATTAGAGGAGGCGCACGTTATGAAAGGTATTATTCTTGCAGGTGGAACAGGCTCGCGTCTGTACCCGCTTACCAAAGTAACCAACAAACACTTATTACCCGTTGGTAAATATCCCATGATCTTTTATTCCGTACACAAACTAAAACAAGCCGGAGTGAACGATATTCTGATCGTTACAGGTAAAGATCACATGGGCGATGTCGTAAACTTGCTCGGTAGCGGCAGCGATATGGGAGTCACCTTTACATACAAGGTGCAAGACGAAGCAGGAGGTATTGCCCAAGCACTGGATCTGGCAGAGCATTTTGTCGGAGATGATCAGATGATCGTGATCCTCGGCGATAATGTATTTGCAGACGATATTGCACCATTTGTGGAAAACTTCCGTACACAGCAAAAAGGTGCCAAATTGCTGCTACAACAAGTTCACGATCCACAGCGCTACGGTGTAGCTGAACTGGATGGCGAGCGTATCGTTTCCATCGAAGAGAAACCGAAATCTCCGAAAAGCGATTATGCAGTAACTGGTATTTATATGTTTGATAATCATGTATTTGATATTGTCAAAACATTGAAGCCTTCTGCACGCGGCGAATTGGAAATTACGGATGTGAACAACGCTTATATTCAGCGTGATGAACTATCCTTTGATATTCTACAAGGATGGTGGACTGATGCCGGTACACATGCTTCACTTGCCAAAGCAAATGAACTTGCCAAAGACATTACGTTTGGAGAAGAATTCGGCAAGCTGAAGCTATAGGAGGATATTATGAAAGCTATACCATCTAAACTGCAAGGTGCTCTGCTGCTTGATCCTATTGTACACGGAGATCACAGAGGCTACTTTATGGAAAGCTATAATCAACACATCATGCATGAGCTGGGAATCAAACATGATTTTGTACAGGATAATCAATCACTCTCTGCAGAGACTGGTGTACTGCGCGGATTGCATTACCAATTGAATCCGAAAGCGCAAACCAAGCTGGTACGTGTCATTGCTGGTGCCATCTATGATGTGATTGTAGATATTCGCAAGGAATCGCCGACATTTGGTCAGTGGCAAGGATTCATTCTGAGTGAATACAACAAGCGTCAATTGCTCGTCCCACAAGGCTTTGCGCATGGATTCTGTACGTTGGTGCCGAATACGCAAGTGTTGTATAAAGTGGACGAGTATTATTCGCCTGAACATGATCGTGGTATTTTGTGGAGTGATCCGGCGTTAGGCATTGATTGGCCTGTCCATACACCGGTACTATCTGACAAAGATACGCGTCAACCACTACTAAAAGATGCCGATCTCAACTTTTGATTCTAAAATAAACTATATTGATCTATGAATAAGGTTCAGCATCCTTGCTGAATCTTATTCACTGATTACAGGAGGAAGAACTATGAAATTACTCGTTACGGGTGGTGCCGGTTTTATCGGCAGCAACTTTGTACTCTATATGCTGCGTGAACATCCAGAATATCAGATTATCAACGTAGATGCGCTGACTTACGCAGGCAATCTAGAAAATCTGAAAGACATCGAAGGCAATCCCAATCATACGTTTGTGAAAGCCGACATCGGTGATGCTGCCAAAATGGATGAACTCGTATCGCAAGGTGTGGACATCATTGTTAACTTTGCAGCAGAATCGCATGTGGATCGTAGCATTCTGGAGCCGGACGTATTTGTAAAAACGAATGTCCTCGGCACACAAGTCCTGCTGGATGTTGCCAAAAAACACAACATCACCAAATTCGTGCAAGTATCGACAGATGAAGTATACGGTACACTGGGCGAAACCGGTCTGTTCACAGAAGAAACACCGCTCACTCCGAATAGCCCGTATTCTGCGAGCAAAGCAGGGGGCGATCTGCTGGTGCGTGCATACCACGAAACATTCGGTCTGCCAGTGAATATCACACGCTGCTCGAACAACTACGGACCTTTCCAATTCCCAGAGAAACTGATTCCATTGATCATTTCTCGTGCGCTTGCTGATGAAGCATTGCCGGTATACGGTGATGGTCTGAATATTCGTGATTGGCTGTATGTAGAAGATCATTGCAGCGCGATTGATCTCGTTATTCATGAAGGCAAAAATGGTGAAGTGTATAACATCGGTGGCAACAATGAGCGTACGAATATCCATATCGTCAAAACGATTTTGGAACAATTGGATAAGCCGGAATCCTTGATTAAATACGTGCAAGACCGTCCGGGTCACGACCGTCGCTACGGTATCGATCCAACCAAAACGATGACCGAGCTGGGCTGGAAGCCGAAACACAATTTTGAATCCGGTATCCAAGCAACAATCCAATGGTATCTGGATCACAAAGAATGGTGGACTCGTATCGCTTCTGGCGAATACCAAGAATACTACCAACAGCAATACGGTAGCCGTCTAGGTGAGCAATAATGAACGTACTCGTTACGGGCGCATCTGGTCAGCTCGGCGTGGATACGGTTGCTGTACTGGAACGCAAAGGTCACACGGTGCTGGGATGCGACCGCCATCAGTTGGATATTACTAATCTGGAGCAATGCCAGCAAGTGATCGGCGAATTTGCGCCGGATGTTGTAATCCACTGTGCAGCGTACACCGCTGTAGATGCGGCGGAAAGTGATATAGACGGTGCGTATCTGGTCAATGCAACAGGTAGCCGCAATATTGCCGTCGCTGCCGAAGCCGTACAGGCGAAGGTGATTTACATCAGTACCGATTATGTATTTGATGGTCAAGGGGAACAGCCGTACCATGAATACGACAACACCGATCCGCAGGGCATTTACGGTAAGTCCAAGCATGCAGGCGAAGTACTAACTCAAACACTCTCCAGTCGTTACTTTATCGTACGTACTTCATGGGTATACGGCATGCACGGCAACAACTTTGTCAAAACGATGCTGAAGCTGGGACAAGAGAAACCACAGCTGAAAGTGGTTCATGACCAGAAAGGCTCGCCGACCTACACGGTGGATCTAGCAGAGTTTCTGTCTGAGTTGATGCTGACGGAAAAGTATGGCATCTACCATGCTTCGAATAGTGAAGCATGTACGTGGTATGAGTTTACACAGGAGATTTTTGCGCAGGCGAAGCAGATTCTTGGAGCCGAGATCATCGCTGAACTGGAACCGTGCACAACAACAGATTTTCCACGTCCAGCGCCACGTCCGGCAAATTCGGTCATGGAGCATCTCTCGATCCGCACCAATGGATTCGAAGATATTCGCTCTTGGCAGGATGGACTGACAGCTTTTTTGCAAGAATTGAAGCAAAGCTCGTAAGAATAACATATTTGATTTTCAGATTCGAATGATAACCAACTTCAATAGCATTTTCAAAAGAGATACTGTCTGCTAACAAACAGATAGTATCTCTTTTTGTTTGTGTGTGCAGATGGATGGATAGCTACTTAGAAATTTATGCTAAAATAAAATAGCTATACATTTCGGGCAAATGCCAAATCATAGAGTGGAGTAATGAGATGTCTAATCAAACTTTGCAGGTGTTATTATCCACCTATAACGGAGAAAAATACATAGCTCAGCAGTTGGATAGTATATTTGCGCAAACGCATACTGATCTTAAGATTTTGATTCGTGATGATGGCTCGCAGGATACTACCGTATCCATTGTACAACGTTACATGGATAATCATCCGGGGCAGATAGAACTGATTGCTGGTGACAATATAGGAGTGGTAAGGAGCTTTTGGAGTTTAATGCAGCAAGCTGATTTGGAAGCTGCCTATTTTTGTTTTTGTGATCAGGATGATGTTTGGATGTGTGATAAGACGACGAGAGCGATCGAACAGTTGCATCATTTGGAAATGCAGTCAGAATCGAAGTTAGAGCATGGAGCCATAATACCTGCTATGGTATTTACCGCTACGCAATTGACAGACGAAGCACTTATGCCCACAGCCATTTGGCCAGGAATGCCTGCTCGTCCACCTTCATTTTATAATGCACTATTTCAAAACATTGCAGTTGGAGCAACTATTTCTATAAATCGTAGTGCCTTACAATTACTGAATTCTGTTTCGGTTCATACACCACATATTCTTATGCATGATTGGTGGATCTATTTGACGATATCCTGTTTCGGTTCATTGTCATTTGATTCAAAGCCATCTATCTATTATCGGCAGCATACTAATAACGCCGTTGGTGGAGAAGCAACGCTATTGCAGAAATTCAAGAAAAAGTTGAGCAGCTTTAGTAAACATCAAAATCATAAACTATTAGTTGCGCAGGCTAAAGAGTTCAATAAACTTTATGGTGATCACATAACAGATAAGCAAATGCTAGAACAATTACATGCTTTTATTGCGCCGAGAGAGCGTATAACCGAGCGGATTCGATATTTAAAAAAATGCCGATTATATCGTCAATCGATAGTAGAAAACCACTTATTTCGATTGTTAATTATGATTGGTTACATTTGATATCTTGATTGCTGATAAATATATTATTTATCCATAAGTGGATGTGCATACCATTTGAAAACACTGAAAAGGTTCTACTGGTATAATCTTGAAATTAACTTCTAACGGATGATCTGTGCTATAATGCCTGTAGACTCAAGTCCGGTCTTTGCAAGGAATATACAAAAGTCGGTAGAATACTCATAATGATTAGCAATCATAAATAGCCATTGCAGGATCGTAATCTATGAATCACATTAGCTTATGATATGCGAATTTCAAGGCAGGAGCGTATTATGGACGTTAGCGTTTTAATTTTAAATTATAATACATGTCAGCTGACACTGGATTGTATTGCTTCGGTATATCGTTCGCAGACACAGTATACGTACGAGATGATCGTGGTCGATAATCATTCCAGTGATGATTCCGTCACTCGCATTCCGGCAACTTTTCCGGATGCTGTATTCATCGCCAATCCCGACAATGGCGGTTTTGCCAAAGGCAATAACATTGGCATGAAACAGGCGCGGGGTCGATATACATTGCTGCTTAATTCCGATACCATCGTAGAACCGGACACACTGGAAACGATGGTTTCTTTTATGGACAGCCATCCGCGTGCAGGTGCAGCAGGCTGTAAGATTATTTTGCCGGACGGAACGCTGGATAAGGCGTGCAAGCGTGGATTCCCAACACCATCAGCATCGTTTTATTATGCGTTCGGATTTTCAAAATGGTTTCCGAACAATCCTAAGTTTAACGGCTATCAGCTCGGTTATCTCAGTCCGGACGACAGCTACCAGGTTGATTCGTTGGTAGGTGCTTTTATGCTTGTACGACGTGAGGTCATTGAGCAGATTGGCGGGCTAGATGAAGCGTTTTTCATGTATGGTGAGGATATCGACTGGTGCTACCGGATTAAAGAAGCGGGCTGGGAGATTCACTACCGCGGCAATACGTTTATTGTGCATTACAAGGGAGCAAGCAGCCGTCGCAAGCCATTCAAGATCATCTATGAATTTCACCGGGCCATGTGGCTGTTTCACCGCAAGCATTACCGGAAGCAGTATTCGTTTGTAACGAACGGTATTGTGTATGCTGGCATCGGGGTCAAGCTTGCGATGTCATTGATTAAAAATAAATTATTACGACCGGCATCCGCATCCACAGCCGAAACAGAAAGGAGAATCCAGACGTGATCCGCAAAAATCAGCGATTTTTGACCCGACTGTATATTTTGACGGATTTCTCGGTCATTCAGCTTTCCTTTCTGATTGCCTGGTTTTTGAAGTTTCAGGCACTAGTATTGCCGTATGATAATTCGCCTGAAGGTTATGGGGCATTGCCGATTGAAACGTACTTTATGTGGAGTATTGTGTACGGTGGTATTGCCGTACTGATCGGTACGATGAGCAGCTTATATTCAGCCAAGCGCAAAAAGCGTTTTGCAGATGAAATGCTAAAAATTGTACAGACGCATGCAGTGAGCATTTTCGTACTGCTCGGCGCGTTGTTCTTCTTTAAAGAAGTCAATATTTCGCGTTACTACTTGCTCGTATACATGATCTTCAATCTGCTGCTTATTATCTTTTACCGTTATGTGATCAAGCTTGGACTCAAGCGCGCACGGCAAAAAGGATTCAACAAGCAGTTCGTACTTATTCTGGGCGCAGGTTCGCTTGGGAAACGGTTCTACGACAATCTGATGCAATACCCGGAAATGGGCTACGATGTGGTCGGCTTCCTTGATGATTATCGTGATTTTGACAGTATAGAGCTACGCAAGTACAAGCCAGTACTCGGTAAAATTCACGAATTGGGAGATAAGCTGCATTCGATGATGATCGACGAGGTCATTCTAGCGTTGCCACTGGATGCACATGATAAATATCCATGGATCATTGCGGAATGTGAAAAAGCAGGTGTACGTACACTCATTATTCCCGATTTCTTCGACTATTTGCCTGCGCGACCGTATTTCGATAATTTTGCTGGCATGCCGATGATCAACGTGCGAGATATTCCGCTCGATATTGCGGCGAACCGTATTTTCAAACGCGGCTTTGATATTCTTTTCTCCTTGGCAGCCATTTTGGTTACATCGCCGATTATGCTGGTAGTGGCAATCGGGGTGAAGCTGACTTCGCCGGGACCGATTATTTTTAAGCAGGAGCGTGTCGGTCTGAATCGGCGTAATTTTATGATGTTCAAGTTCCGTTCTATGCGCGTTATTCCAGAAGGTCAGGTCGATACGGGCTGGACGACTGCCAATGATCCGCGCAAAACGAAGTTCGGTTCATTTATCCGACGTACGAGTTTGGATGAACTGCCGCAATTTTTCAATGTACTGATTGGCGATATGAGTGTGGTCGGTCCACGTCCAGAGCGTCCATACTATGTAGAGCAATTTCGGGAAGAGATTCCAAAGTATATGGTCAAGCACCATGTACGTCCGGGCATTACCGGTTGGGCGCAGAGTAATGGTTTGCGTGGCGATACGTCGATTGAAGATCGGATTAACCACGATATTTTCTATATTGAAAATTGGTCGTTGCTATTCGATATTAAGATCATTTTCAAAACGATACGTAATGGATTCGTAAACAAAAATGCGTATTGATCTGCATCATCATGCACAATAACTAAAATAACGACACATCTATCGACTACAATGGAAATACGCCTATGTCCTACTTGTATAAAGTAGGGCATTTTTGTTCGTATTGCATACGAACATTGACACTATACACCTGCTGTCATAGACTTATTTTGAAGGTTGTTTCAAAGACGGAGGAATATCATTGAGAGACGAAATAAAAACATGGCGTCATGTGTTCAAACTTGATCCCGATCGCGACATTTCGGATGACGATCTGGAGCTGATTTGCATGTCCGGAACAGACGCGATCATGGTCGGTGGTTCATCTGGGATTACGTATGACAACACGGTTGATCTGATGTCCCGTGTGCGTCGTTACGAACTGCCCTGTGTGCTGGAAGTGTCCGACCTCGAAGCAGTTGTACCGGGTTTTGATCTGTATATGATTCCGATGGTATTGAATACACAGCACAGCCAGTGGATGATTGGCAGACATGTACAGGCGATTGAGCAGTACAGTCATCTCATTCCATGGGAATTGCTGGTCCCGGAAGGGTATATTGTGTTAAATGGCGAATCTACTGTAGCGCAATTGACCGATGCTATGACCGATCTCGATGCTGATACGGCAGCTGCTTACGCACAGGCAGCAGATCGTTTATTGCAGTTACCAGTAGTGTATGTCGAATATAGCGGTACATTTGGCGATATGGAACTGGCAGCAGATATTCGTCGGGTGACTCGCAACGCACGTATCTTTTACGGTGGTGGCGTAGTCGATGAACAGACGGCACGTCAGGCTTCACAAATATGCGATACCGTAATTGTTGGCAACATCGTATACAACGATCTACAACAAGCGTTGAAGACAGTTTCTGCTGTCAAAGCGTAATTATTTTGTTTGAAAGGGGTATTATTTCGCATGACGATGATTAATATAAAAGACGCCATCAACCGTCTGAATCCCAGACAAAAGGAAGCGGCACTGGCAACCGATGGTCCACTGCTCATTATGGCAGGCGCAGGTAGTGGTAAAACACGCGTACTAACTCACCGTATCGCTCATATTATCGATTCTCGCAAATCGGCACCATGGGGCATTCTGGCGATTACATTTACGAACAAAGCTGCTCGTGAGATGCAAGAGCGTGTCTCTCAGCTGGTTGGCAAGGATGGACGTGAAATTTGGGTATCCACCTTTCACTCCATGTGCGTACGGATTTTGCGCCGTGATATCGAACGGATCGGCTTCACTTCCAATTTCTCCATTCTTGATTCTGGTGACCAGTTGTCCGTTATTCGCTCCTGCATGAAGGACTTGAACATGGATACGAAAAAGTTTGAACCCAAAACGGTGCAATCCATGATCAGCACAGCGAAGAACGAACTGGTCACACCGGATCAGTATGAGCGCAATATCGGCGATTATTTTGAAGGTTTGGCAGCCAAAGTATATACGATGTATCAGCGTCGACTGCGTGCGAATAACTCGCTCGATTTTGACGACCTGATTATGACGACGATTCAACTGTTCAAGGAAGTTCCGGAAGTGCTGGAATTTTACCAGAAGAAATTCCGTTATATCCATGTGGATGAATATCAGGATACGAACCGTGCGCAATACATGCTCTGTAATATGCTGGCAGATGCGCATCACAATATTTGTGTCGTTGGTGATAGCGACCAGTCGATCTATCGCTGGCGTGGTGCCGATATTACGAACATTTTGAACTTTGAAAAAGATTACCCGGAAGCGAAAACGATTTTGCTGGAGCAAAACTATCGTTCGACTTCCAACATTCTGAACGCAGCCAACGAAGTCATCGGCAACAACGGCGGACGCAAACCGAAAAAGCTGTGGACAGACAAAGAAGGCGGCGCCAAGATCAAAGTGTACCGCGCCGACTCTGAGCATGATGAAGGCTACTTCGTTACATCCGAGATTCATAAAAATGTGAAAACCGGTCGTCCTTATCAGGATCATGCGATTCTGTACCGCACCAATGCCCAATCCCGGGTTATAGAGGAAATTCTGATCAAGTCGGATATTCCGTACCAGATTGTCGGCGGCATTAAGTTCTATGATCGCAAAGAGATCAAGGACATTCTCGGCTATCTGCGTCTGTTATCCAACCCGGATGATGATATTAGCTTAACCCGTGTAATCAACGTACCGAAGCGTGGGATCGGTGATACGAGTGTAGCGAAGCTGGCATCGGCAGCAGGCGAACGCGGTATTTCTATTTTTAAAGTGTTGGAGATTGTCGACGACTTGGGTTTTGCTGGACGTACGCGCAATGCGCTGGTGGAATTTTACGATATGATTGCAGCGTTGCACCAGATGGTAGACTATCTGTCAGTGACCGAATTGACGGAGAAGATTCTGGAAATGTCTCAATATCGAATCGAATTGCAACGTGAGAATACACTGGAGTCCAAAGCGCGCGTCGAGAATATTGAAGAGTTCCTGTCCGTTACGATGGAATTTGAGAAAAATAATGAAGACAAATCGCTTGTATCGTTCTTGACTGATTTGGCGCTGATCGCCGATATCGATTCAATGGGGGATGATCCAGAAGAGCAGGATGATGCTGTCGTACTGATGACGATGCATAGCGCAAAAGGTCTGGAATTCCCAACTGTATTTATTATCGGTATGGAGGAAGGTGTCTTCCCGCACAGCCGTGCGTTTATGGATAATGACGAGCTGGAAGAAGAACGTCGTCTGGCGTATGTCGGTATTACGCGCGCGGAGAAGCAGCTATTCCTTTCCTGCGCCCAGATGCGTACGCTGTTTGGACGCACAACTGCTAACCCGCCGTCACGTTTCTTAGAAGAGATTCCAGAAGAGTACAAAGAAGATACACGCGTAGCACCGAACAACTACCGTCGTGGCGGCGGTAGCAGCTATGGAAATAGTGGACGTGGATTTGGTGGCAATGCAGGTGGTAGTAACTTTGGCGGACGCCGGGATAACTCGTCGGCATTCGGTAGCGGATCGTCTGCACGTGCTGTACCACGTACAACTCCGGCATCTTCTGGTGTCACGGTAAGCACGGGGAACGGCACAGCACCGAAACCAGCAGCGGCAAGCGGTGGTAGTAACTTCCAGGCAGGCGATAAAGTATCCCATGGCAAATGGGGGATAGGCACCATTGTAGCTGTCAAAGGAACGGGGAACGATATGGAGCTACAAATTGCTTTCCCGGCACCGACAGGCTTGAAGCGACTATTGGCTGGTTTTGCACCGATTACCAAAGTGGAATAATGAACCTTCCTTTGTAAACGCACATCGTAACGTTGTATATCTTCAACTTTATGATCAAATTTTAAAATAAGAGAAAATTACAAAATCACACAGCTTGACGCATGGTATGCGGATACTGTCTATATTTCGAGGCGGCTGTCTGTTTTATTGACAGCTGTCTTACATATTACGAACGGAGAGATGCCCCAAATGGACCCGATGAAGGAAATGGAAAGCCTTGTCGCCGAGCTGAATAACTATAATTATCATTACTACACGATGGACGAACCGCTTGTGGACGATAAAGCCTATGACGCCTTATATGACCGATTGCTGCAACTAGAACAGGATAGCGGTGTCGTACTGCCAGATTCCCCTACCTTACGGGTAGGCGGCGAATTGTTAAAAGGCTTCCTACCACATCGCCATCTGGCACCACTGTGGAGTCTCGACAAAGCGCAAAATCTGGAAAAGCTATCAAGCTGGCATACCCGTGCTCGGAAACGCATTGATGATTACAACGAAAAGAATCCAGATACACCATTGCCGGAACCAAGTTACGCGGTCGAACTGAAATTTGACGGGTTAACACTGAACCTGACGTATGAAAATGGTCGCTTGATTCAGGCATCGACTCGTGGGAGTGGTGTAGTCGGTGAAGGAATTCTAGAACAAGTGAAAACGATCCGCTCGATCCCATTGTCGATTCCATTTACGAAGGGCAAGCTGGAAATTCAGGGTGAAGGCATTATGAATCTGTCTGTACTGGAAGCGTATAACGAAGCCGCATCTGATAAGGACAAACTTAAAAATGCCCGCAATGCCGCCGCAGGCGCACTACGCAACCTCGATCCCAAAATCACCTCCAAACGCAAGCTGAACGCTTACTTCTATAATGTAGGATATGCAGAAGGCATCACGTTCCAAAATCAACAAGAGATGATGCAGTTTCTACAGGATAATCATTTGCGCGTGAATCCGTCTGTTTTTTATTATGAGAATTTTGATGATGTGATCGTGAAGCTGGAAGAGATCCAAGCCGAACGTACCAGTCTGGATTATCTGATCGATGGCGCGGTCGTGAAAATTACCGATATGCGCACCCGTGAAGTACTCGGTTATACCGATAAGTTCCCGCGCTGGGCAGTTGCTTACAAATTCGAAGCCGAAGAGACGAGTACCATTCTCCAGTCTGTAAGCTGGAATGTAGGGCGTACTGGTAAAATCACACCGCTCGCACGTGTGGAAGCTGTCGAACTCGCAGGCGTAACTGTACAGAACTGTACACTCAACAACATCGGCGACATTGAACGCAAAAACTTGAAACATGCTCTTGGCACTCGTGTATATATTCGTCGCTCAAACGATGTCATTCCTGAAATTCTTGGCAAAGTGTCCGAAGAGAACGATGGCGAAGAAATTCCATACCCGGATCAATGTCCGGCATGCGGATTTCCGGTAGAACAGCGCGGTGCACATTTGTTCTGTAACAACAAATTTGGCTGCGAGCCGCAAATTGTAGCGCGTATTACACATTTTGCTTCCCGAGATGCGATGGATATCGAGACATTCAGCATCAAGACAGCAACGCAGTTGCAAAGCGAATTGCAAGTACGCGAACCAGCGGATCTGTATACGTTGCAGCTGGACGATCTGGTGAAGCTGGAACGCTTTGGCGAACGCAAGGCCAATAACCTGTTACAAGCAATCGAAGACAGCAAAACCCGTGATCTGGCATCATTCCTGTACGCACTGGGCATTCCCAATACTGGGAAAACAACAACGCGTATGCTGGCAGAACATTACCGCGATCTGGACAAAATCCGCGCGGCAACGGTTGAAGAACTGGTTGAGTTGCCAGACGTTGGTTCGATTGTCGCTGAAAGTATCGTCGAATACTTTGCCGATCCATTTATGCAAACCGGAATTGACCGTATGCTGGAGCAAGGCGTGAAGCCGCAAGTTCCTGAAGCGCCCGCAACGGTTATAACCGAAGATTCCTACTTTACTGGCAAAACCGTTGTCCTAACGGGCACACTTCATACGATGACCCGTGACGATGCTGCTGAGCGTTTGGAACAACTCGGCGCCAAAGTCACCGGCAGCGTATCCAAAAAGACCGACATCGTCATTGCCGGCGAAAAAGCAGGTAGCAAACTCACTAAAGCACAAGACCTCGGCATCGAGATCATCGAAGACGAGCAACAACTCCGCCAATTGCTAAATCTCGACGAAGCATAACAGAATGAACTAAGAGAACTAAGAGAACTAAGAGAACTAAGAGAACTAAGAGAACTCCTTTGCCACCTAGTATCTTGAAATGTTTGAACCACAATCTCTAAAAAAAGGACGAGCATCTCTATACACAGAGACACTCGTCCTTGATCAACTCAGATTATCCGGCAGCCAAGCATCTTTATCATAACCGCGTTCTTCCCAATATCCCGTATAATCATCCGCAATCAACTCAATCCGATTCAACCATTTTACTGATTTATAAGCATACATTTTCGGAATGACAAGTCGCACCGGACCGCCCAGATCGGCAGGAATAATATTACCATCATGCAGAAGCGCAACCATAATATCCTTCAACTGCGCCTGCTCCATCGTAATCGAATCCGTATACACTCCGTCACCAGAATAGAATTTAATCGTACGCGCCTCCGGCTTCACGCCAGCCATCTTCAAAAAGTCGAGTAACGGAATGCCTTCCCACGTATTTTTATACACCGACCAGCCAGTTACACAATGAAAATCACTAACCTGAACCTGCCGCTTCAACTTCAGAAATTGCTCCCAATTCCATGTTTGCGGCTTATCCACCAGCCCATCAATCGTGAACGACCAGTTACTATTATCAAAAGAAGGAATCGGCGTCACCGTATATACACGGAACTCACCCTGTGCTCCTCCACCGATCGGCGGCGACGAATCGGTGAGCGGTTTCGGATCAGGCACCATTTTGTTTGGATTGCTGGCTTCCATTTCAGTCCAACTACCACCACCGCTTGTTAATGAACTACCCAGCCACCGCAAAAAAGTAGGACCAATCGAAACCGCAAGTCCAATACCAATGGCACCGCGCAAAAAGGAACGTCGTGTATAAAAAGGCGTTGCTTCCTGTGGACGTGACACAGGTGTTACTACCGGTTTCTTCACTGTTGGCTCAGAATCTGGATGTAGGGTATCTACTTCTGCTTTGTCCGGCTGTAATCGAATGGAGCGCTTTTTCGGATCTTTTAGCCATGCTGTACGTGTGAGTGAATGATAAATGATATAAGGAAGACCAATCCAAGTTAGCAGATCATGCACGAACAATGCCGTATTGGCAACATTGGGTCCAACCTGCCGCAGCAACCATAACAAAACCCCCGATACAATCCAACCGACCAGCAAAATCATAACCAGAATCACATTCATCTTCTGTGCTGGCTTTTGCCGAATCTGTTTCCAGTGCTTGGAAGCAAGGAATAAATAGTAGACCACTGGCACGAGCAACGCCAGTCCGCCAATAATATGCACCCAGCGAATCCAAACCCGAACTTCGCCCAATACCTCGCGCCAGAATCCACCTAGCAAAATAAGTCCAGTTACCGCCAGTAACGCAACCAGCCAGGCATTCCAAGCATGAAGACGAATCAGCTTTTTACCAAAGCCTTTTTGAATAATGGAAAGCAAACGACTCATATCTATATTCCTCCCTTGCAATCGATGAATCATTCATCATGATGTTGAAAAGATACAAATCGAATACCAACCATATAAGCTAAATAATCAC
>NZ_CP176756.1:132500-4735000 GCF_046603685.1 Paenibacillus sp. WLX1005 | reverse complement strand
GGAGAGCGCCTGCCTTGCAAGCAGGAGGTCAGCGGTTCGATCCCGCTTGGCTCCACCATATAACTTTCATCAATGTAATATGTTGATCCTTGAAAACTGGATACCGAAACGAAACATCGCGTTTTAGAAGACTGTTCTTACTGAACACTGTGTAAACAGGATCGGTAACGAAGAGTAAGATAGGTTCTTCTTTTGATAAGAAGACCACCAACTAGGTTAAGCTAGTAAGAGCACACGGTGGATGCCTAGGCGCTAGGAGCCGACGAAGGACGTGGCGAACAACGATAAGGCCTCGGGGAGCTGTAAGCAAGCTTTGATCCGGGGATGTCCGAATGGGGAAACCTCACTGGATTCATCTCCAGTGACTCACATCTGAATACATAGGATGTGTAGAGGCAGACGAGGGGAACTGAAACATCTAAGTACCCTCAGGAAGAGAAAACAAGAGTGATTCCGTCAGTAGCGGCGAGCGAACGCGGAACAGCCTAAACCAAGAAGCTTGCTTCTTGGGGTTGTGGGACGTCTCTTTGGAGTGACAAAAAGGAATATGGTAGATGAAGAGGTCTGGAACGGCCCGCCGTAGAAGGTGAAAGCCCTGTAGTTGAAAGTATATTCCCTCCGAGACGGATCCCGAGTAGTGCGGGGCACGTGAAACCCCGTATGAATCTGCCAGGACCATCTGGTAAGGCTAAATACTCCCTAGCGACCGATAGTGAAGCAGTACCGTGAGGGAAAGGTGAAAAGGACCCCGGAAGGGGAGTGAAATAGAACCTGAAACCGTGTGCTTACAAGAAGTCAGAGCCCGATCTATGGGTGATGGCGTGCCTTTTGTAGAATGAACCGGCGAGTTACGTTCCCGTGCAAGGTTAAGGTGAGAAGCCGGAGCCGCAGCGAAAGCGAGTCTGAATAGGGCGACTGTAGTACGTGGACGTAGACCCGAAACCGGGTGATCTACCCCTGTCCAGGATGAAGGTACGGTAACACGTACTGGAGGTCCGAACCCACGCACGTTGAAAAATGCGGGGATGAGGTGGGGGTAGCGGAGAAATTCCAATCGAACCCGGAGATAGCTGGTTCTCCCCGAAATAGCTTTAGGGCTAGCCTCGGAAGGTGAGTCGCGGAGGTAGAGCACTGATTGGATGCGGGGCCCGCAAGGGTTACCAAGTTCAGTCAAACTCCGAATGCCGCAGACTTTATTCCGGGAGTCAGACAGTGGGTGCTAAGGTCCATTGTCGAAAGGGAAACAGCCCAGACCATCAGCTAAGGTCCCGAAGTGTGTGTTAAGTGGGAAAGGATGTGGAGTTGCCCAGACAACCAGGATGTTGGCTTAGAAGCAGCCACCATTGAAAGAGTGCGTAATAGCTCACTGGTCGAGTGACTCTGCGCCGAAAATGTAACGGGGCTAAACACACCACCGAAGCTATGGCTTGATACATCTGTATCAGGGGTAGGGGAGCGTTGAATGAGGATTGAAGGTGTACCGCAAGGAGCGCTGGACATCATTCAAGTGAGAATGCCGGTATGAGTAACGAAAAAAAGATCAGTGAGAGAATCTGATCCGCCGAAAACCTAAGGGTTCCTGAGGAAGGCTCGTCCTCTCAGGGTAAGTCGGGACCTAAGGCGAGGCCGAAAGGCGTAGTCGACGGACAACAGGTTGAAATTCCTGTACCACCGAAAGCCGCTATGAGCAACGGGGTGACGCAGGAGGGTAGTGACGCAGGCTGATGGATGCCTGTCTAAGCAGTGAGACTGGTGTGTAGGTAAATCCGCACACTCTAAGGTCAAGCTGTGATGGGGAGCGAAACTTACAGTAGCGAAGGTCATGATCTCACACTGCCAAGAAAAGCCTCTAGCCAGGAAGCAGGTGCCCGTACCGCAAACCGACACAGGTAGGTGAGAAGAGAATTCTAAGGCGCGCGGAAGAACTCTCGTTAAGGAACTCGGCAAAATGACCCCGTAACTTCGGGAGAAGGGGTGCCCCGGTAGTGTGAATAGCACGAGGGGGCCGCAGTGAAAAGGCCCAAGCGACTGTTTAGCAAAACTGTTTAGCAAAAACACAGGTCTGTGCGAAGCCGCAAGGCGAAGTATACGGGCTGACGCCTGCCCGGTGCTGGAAGGTTAAGGGGAGTGGTTAGTCTTCGGGCGAAGCTATGAACCGAAGCCCCAGTAAACGGCGGCCGTAACTATAACGGTCCTAAGGTAGCGAAATTCCTTGTCAGGTAAATTCTGACCCGCACGAATGGCGTAACGATTTGGGCGCTGTCTCAACGAGAGATCCGGTGAAATTTTAATACCTGTGAAGATGCAGGTTACCCGCGACAAGACGGAAAGACCCCATGGAGCTTTACTGCAGCTTGATATTGAACTGGGGTGCGATTTGTACAGGATAGGTGGGAGCCTTGGAAGAGGGAGCGCAAGCTTCCTTGGAGGCGCCGTTGGGATACCACCCTGATCGCATCTGAGTTCTAACCTAGTACCGTGATCCGGTACGGGGACCGTGTCAGGTGGGCAGTTTGACTGGGGCGGTCGCCTCCTAAAATGTAACGGAGGCGCCCTAAGGTTCCCCCAGAATGGTTGGAAATCATTCGAAGAGTGCAAAGGCAAAAGGGAGCTTGACTGCGAGACCTACAAGTCGAGCAGGGACGAAAGTCGGGCTTAGTGATCCGGTGGTACCGCATGGAAGGGCCATCGCTCAACGGATAAAAGCTACCCTGGGGATAACAGGCTTATCTCCCCCAAGAGTCCACATCGACGGGGAGGTTTGGCACCTCGATGTCGGCTCATCGCATCCTGGGGCTGAAGTAGGTCCCAAGGGTTGGGCTGTTCGCCCATTAAAGCGGTACGCGAGCTGGGTTCAGAACGTCGTGAGACAGTTCGGTCCCTATCTGTCGTGGGCGTAGGAAATTTGAGAGGAGCTGTCCTTAGTACGAGAGGACCGGGATGGACGCACCGCTGGTGTACCAGTTGTTCCGCCAGGAGCATCGCTGGGTAGCTACGTGCGGACGGGATAAGCGCTGAAAGCATCTAAGCGTGAAGCCCCCCTCAAGATGAGATTTCCCAAGTTAGTAAGACCCCTTGAAGACGACGAGGTTGATAGGTTGGGGGTGGAAGTGCAGCAATGCATGGAGCTGACCAATACTAATCGGTCGAGGGCTTATCCAAGATTCTAAACACGCGATGAATCGTTTCGGATTCAGTTTTCAGGTGATTAACACATCTGCACGTTTGGTGATGATGGCGGAGGGGTTCCACACGTACCCATCCCGAACACGACCGTTAAGCCCTCCAGCGCCGATGGTACTTGGACCGCAGGGTCCTGGGAGAGTAGGACGTTGCCAAGCGTATTCCCTTTTGGGGAAACAAGTAAGATCAGTTTTGAAGTTAAATTATGCCGGTGTAGCTCAGTTGGTAGAGCAACTGACTTGTAATCAGTAGGTCGGGGGTTCAAATCCTCTCGCCGGCACCATTATTTTATTTTTCGAATAAGATAATAAATTGTATATCATGGCGGTCGTGGCGAAGGGGTTAACGCATCGGACTGTGACTCCGACATTCGCGGGTTCAATTCCCGTCGATCGCCCCATTTCTTCTATATTTTATAGGGGATTAGCCAAGCGGTAAGGCAACGGACTTTGACTCCGTCATGCACAGGTTCAAATCCTGTATCCCCTGCCATTTGATTTTTTATTGAGAGCCATTAGCTCAGTTGGTAGAGCACCTGACTTTTAATCAGGGTGTCGAAGGTTCGAGTCCTTCATGGCTCACCATTTACATTTTGTAGATGGAATAGTTTTATTTCTTAGTATGCGGTCGTGGCGGAATTGGCAGACGCGCACGGTTCAGGTCCGTGTGGGCTTACCCCCGTGGAGGTTCGAGTCCTCTCGACCGCACCATTTTTATGCGGACGTGGCTCAGCGGTAGAGCATCGCCTTGCCAAGGCGAGGGTCGCGGGTTCGATTCCCGTCGTCCGCTCCATATACATTTTAGGTAAGTACCGGGTTGGAAGTGTAAGAAGCTTTAAGCTTCTTGAGTTTCAATGAATGGTGCTTTTGTTTTGGGCTTGATATGCTGTTAGATCGTCAATTACTTATTGTTATGATGATCGTAAGATAGTATGTAGCCTTAACTTTTGGTTCGCGGGTGTAGTTCAATGGTAGAACTCCAGCCTTCCAAGCTGGTAGCGTGGGTTCGATTCCCATCACCCGCTTTATAAAAAAAGAGGATGTCTGATGTTAACATCAGACATCCTCTTTTTGTTTTGTTCATCATGTTTTGTTCATCATGTTTTGTTCATCATGTTTTGTTCATCATGTTTTGTTCATCATGTTTTGTTCATCATGTTTTGTTCATCATGTTTTGTTCATCATGTTTTGTTCATCATGTTTTGTTCATCATGTTTTGTTCATCATGTTTTGTTCATCATGTTTTGTTCATCATTGTAAGTGACTTGTCATTATATATGATTCATCATTTTGTGTACTGTGTGCTGTATCTTTCATATATGGTCAAGCTTATTTTAGGTTGGGATTCCAGCGGATGAGCATTCCCATTTGGGTTAATCCTGCGCCGAAGCCGTAGAGTAGGATAGTATCATCGGTTTGGACTTTGTTGTCTAGTAAGCCTTGTTGTAGAGCAAGTGGAATGGAGGCGGATGATGTGTTGCCGTACCATTCGGCACTGGTTAATGTATGTTGGGGAGAAATGCCGGATTTTTCGCAAATGGAATCGATCATTTTTAGGTTGGCGCTATGAGGTACGAACCAGTTTATGTCGGATATCGTTTTGTCGGCATTTTGTAGCAATTGGCGGATTCCTTGTGGAACGGTGCGAACTGCCCATTTGTACACTTCGCGTCCATTTTGAAATATTTTGCCGTTGCCTTCCATTGGGTTGTTGTTTACTTCAGTGGATAAACCGCTACGGTATACATGGTGAGCACCACCACCGTCGCTATCCATAAAGACATCGATAAAACTTGGTTGATGTGCATCATACTCAACCAGTGCTGCTCCAGCGCCATCGCCGAACAGGATGCAGGTGCTGCGGTCGGTGTAGTCCAATGTTTTGGTCATCGTTTCGCTAGCAATTACCAAAACTTTGCGGTGTAGACCAGAGGTGATAAAGCTATTTGCCATATGGAGACCATATACAAAACCAGCACAGGTGGCATTGAGATCGAATACGCCAGCACGTTTGATTTTGAAGTGTGCTTGAATCTGGGCGGCTACGCTTGGAAATACATAGTCAGATGTGGTCGTTGCGACTAGTACAAGATCGACATCTTCGATAGTTACATTGTAGTGAGATAGCATGTTTTGGACGGCTTCAATACCGAGAGAGGAACTGAATTGATCTGGAGCGGCTACGCGTCTTTCGCGAATGCCGGTGCGCTGGACAATCCAATCGTCTGAAGTATCGACCAGTTGTTCAAGATCGTTGTTGGTTAGTCTTTTTTCCGGAACATAGGTTCCGAGGGCTGTGATACGTGCGGTAGATGAAGTCATCCGGGTCACCTCGTGTGATTAATAGTTTGCGTGCAAAAGATTTCTTTTTAATGATAAAGGTATGGGAGTCAGTATGAAAGCGTTAAATATGAAATATTGAATTTTAATTGTTATTGCTGGAAATAGTTTGTTTTCGCATTAGTGTATTGTTGTGTATTGGTTTGGATAGTTTATTTTGTTGTATAGTTTTGATGATTTTTTAGTACTTAGTTTTAGTATCTGGTACTAAAATTGATCTTGATATTAAATATAATGTAGAGTAAGAGGTTTGTAAATGGGTTTATATATGTATTTGATAGATAGTTGTAGTGAGTGAAAATAATTGGAGATATTTTATGGGGCTGGGAGACCGAAATATAATGTTTTATTTTATTTGGTAAGAAGCTCAGAATGAATGTAGATGTAGATGTAGATGTAGATGTAGATGTAGATGTAGATGTAGATGTAGATGTAGATGTAGATGTAGATGTAGATGTAGATGTAAGTGTAACTGTAAATAGAGACGTAGTTATAGTCATAGTTTTATTTACAAGTGTGAATATACGTAAATATAAAGCTAAAGATGCAGGTGCAAATTTAATTGTAAGTATGAGTACAAGCAGGTGTGTCCATATTAATATGGATATGGATATGGATGATGGGATGAAGTATACGTTTAGATAGAGATAGAAGCGGAGGAGATGAATGAGAAATAGATGAATAAAAAGTAGATCAACGGGAATTGGATAATTGTAAATGGGAATGACTGGTTTGAGAAATAGGTGCAGATTATGTTGTGATGGGGTTGGGGTTTGTGCTATGGTTTGGCTATCTTTTAAAATGAGGTGAAGTAAGGTGGATATTAGGCAATTGCGGGATGAGGATTTTGAGCAGAAGTTGGAGTTGTCGATGTATGCTTTTCAGTATGACGCATCGGCGGAGCGGGAGGAAGAGTTACGGAAGACGTTTAAGCCGGAACGGGTGTGGGGAGCTTTTGAAGGGGAGGAATTGCAGGCGCAATTAACGTTGCTGCCGATGCAAACGTACATAAATGGACAGGTGTTTGAGATGGGTGGTATTGCGGGTGTATCGACTTGGCCGGAACATCGGCGTCAGGGGTTGGTGGATCAGCTGCTTCGCCATACATTGCAATGGATGAAGGAAGCAGGGCAGACGGTGTCGTTTTTGCATCCGTTCTATTTTCCTTTTTATCGTAAGTACGGTTGGGAATTATATATTGAGTATAAAAAGTATAGTATTCCTACTGCATTATTACCAAAGAAAGTGCAGACAGAAGGACAGATTCGGCGAGGCATACAAGATCAGGAAGTACTAGCTTCGGTGTATGCGCAGTATGCCAGTCGTTATAACGGTACATTGGTACGCGATGCGAACCGGTGGGAAGTTGCGGTGTTAAAGCCGGAAGGGTTGAAAACGGCGGTGTATTACGATGAGCATGAAGCTGCGAGAGGGTATGTGCTCTATACGGTCAAGGAGCGAGAGCTGAATATTCGCGAATTGGTGTATCTGGATGAGCAGGCAAGACGCGCGCTGTGGACGTATATTGCGAATCATGATTCGATGGTGGATCAGGTGAAGCTACAGGCGCCAGCGGATGATGCGTTGCCATACTTGCTACATGATCCGCGGATTGAGCAGCAGATTGTACCTTATTTTATGGCGCGTATTGTGAGTGTCAAAGATTTTGTGGAGCAGTATCCTTTTGAAAAGGGCATTGTGGAAAATATTCGGATAGATGTAGAGGACTCGATTTGTGAATGGAATCAAGGAATCTGGGATGTGCTAATCAATGAAGATGGTCACGCGCAGGTTGTTCGGCACGATGGGTTGCCAGACGGTGTGCAGGATGATATTCAACAATACAGTGGAGTGCAGCTGGACATTCAAGCGCTAACATCGATATTGATGGGGTATAAGCGTCCAGTGGAATTGCACCAATGGGAGAAGATTGGTGGCAAAGCGGAAGCTGTGGAATTATTGGAGCGGCGCATTCCACGGAGGGAAACGTATTTGATGGATTTTTTCTGATTGCGTCTGATGGGAATTCTCTGAAAGTAGAAGCTTTGGAGAGGGAGTTATATCATGCTTGGATTGAACCAAGTATGGGCAGAGATGATACGTATGGCAAGAGTTAAGTTCGACTTTTCTAGAGTTGTAGTGGCTGTCAGGGGAAAGTTATAAATAATGTGAGGTACACTAAAACACCTTCAAGAATGGTAACCCTTATCGCTGGATATGGATGTCATTTTGAAGGTGTTTTGTATTGGGGACAGCGTTACGGTTTGGAAGATAATGAGGGTGCTCATGGTATTTAAGCGGATTGAGAATTTTGAGATTGGTAACTTTATTGAAAGCATTAAAGGTATTAATAGTGTTGATAATATGGAAGGTCTTGAGGTCTTGAGGTCTTGAGGTCTTGAGGTCTTGAGGTCTTGAGGTCTTGAGGTCTTGAGGTCTTGAAGGTATGAAGAGTAGTATGAGTATGATTAAATATTAAGGTGTCAAAGGTGGGGCTTTGCGGTTATGGGTGCCTTGCTCATAGCTGTAGGATAATTGGATCAAGGTGCTTTCGTCAAAGGGACGACCGAGAAATTCGATGCCTACGGGAAGCTGATTATCGGTAAAGCCTGCGGGTACAGTAATCGCGGGAAAACCGGAAAAAGGGCTGAGCCGGTTGTTATCGCCTGCATGTTGTTCCTGACCGATGACGGCTGCTGGTTCGGTCGTTGTCGGATAGACGATGGCATCCAGGTCATTGTCTGCCATTACTTGTAGCAGCGCATCGCGAGTGACTTTGGTGCGGTTCAGCACGATGTCTTTGTATTCTGGGGTATCCAGTGATTGCAGCGCATTGCGTTTGGACATGCTTTCCTGCTGAGTAGGCATGAATTGACCGGATTTTAAAATCTCATCCAGACTATGATAAGGTGCATCGTCGCCAAGGCTGTTCAAATAATCATTGAGCTGGAATTTGAATTCATATCCGCTAAGGCTGGGGTATTTCATAATCTGTTCCAAATGTGGAATTTGGATCGGTACGGTTGTGGCTCCCAGACGTGTCATATCGTGGACTGCACCATATACGACTTCTGTGACAGACTTCTCAGCAGCAGATGAACCGAACAACTCATACGCAACACCGATTCGTGCACCTTGCAATCCATCGGTTTGCAAACTGTCGGTATAGCTAGACGGGATATGACCGACGCTATAGGCGGTAGCTACATCATCGGCATCATAACCAGCAGTTGCATCCAGCAGCAATGCAGCATCGCTTACGGTACGCGCCATCGGTCCACCGACATCCTGCGTAAGCGCCAGCGGAATGATACCGTCACGGCTAGTTAGCCCTATAGTTGGACGAATGCCAACCAAACTATTAAAAGCGGACGGAATGCGGATCGAGCCACCCGTATCGGTTCCCAGTCCGGCGGCGGCAAAGCTGGCTGCAATCGCTGCCGCTGTACCACCACTGGAACCACCCGGATAATGATGGGGCTCATATGGATTCAGCGTTTGCCCGCCAAGGGAGCTGGACGTCGTAATATCAAAGGCGAATTCGTGCAGATTGGATTTCGCAAGGATGATGGCACCGGCAGCTTTGAGTCTGGCAATCATCTCGGCATCATGATCTGGTATAGAATGTTGCAGACAGACACAGCCTGCGGTAGTGGGCATGTCGGCAGTATCGAAATTGTCTTTGACGATAATGGGAATGCCATGAAGTGGTCCGCGTGAACCGCTGGTCTGACGCTCGCGATCTAGATTGGCGGCGATTTGCAGTGCTTGTGGATTGATCGTTAAAAGTGCATTCAATTTGATTCCTTGATCATCATACTGCTGAATGCGCTTAAGATACTGTTGAACCAGTTCAACTGAGGTGGTGGTACCTGCTTGTAGCGATTGCTGCATGTCGGATATGGTAGCTTCCATTACATTATAAGGCTGAACAGCGCCAGGGCTAGGGTCAGCTTGTGCAGTGGCAGTATGTACAGGGAATAGCGTGGTAGTAGCGAACACCAAGGCGAGAAGTAGGGAGATTATGCTCTTATGCGGCTTGAAATGGGACGATGAGGATGAGGTGGATAATGGATTATGTATCATTGACTCACTCCTTTAATCATAAAAATAAGTATGATATGTGATTAATTGTTTATTTTATTGTTAGTATTGTTTACATGTCAATAGAGTTGTATTCACTTTTATTTGGGAATACATAGCAGTTACTGTCAAAGTGACTTGTCCGTAATCTGCAATTTGGTTAGTAGTTATGTTACATTTAGTAGACGATGATAGTGATTGCACGTGATTCGATAGTAGATGTAGAGCATCCAATATTCGTGACACGTCATTCTATGGCGATTGCCGATTGTTCCATAGTGATCGAAGGTTATCTGTATCCAAGAAAGGAAGACATGACATACATGAAAAAGCTTGTACTAGCTGAAAAACCGTCTGTTGCCAGAGAGATTGCCCGTGTAATGAACAGCACACAGAAGCAAAAAGGATATTTGGAAGGTCCACAGTATATTGTGACCTGGGCGCTGGGGCATCTGGTTGGATTGGCAGAGCCGGAAGATTATGATCCAAAGTATCAAAAGTGGAATCTGGAAGATCTGCCTATTTTGCCGGATAAGATGCGGCTTAAAGTGCTGCGTGAAAGTGCGCAGCAATATAAAACGGTTCAACATCTGATGAAGCGACAGGATATAGGAGAACTGATCATTGCAACGGACGCGGCGCGTGAGGGGGAATTGCTGGCGCGCTGGATTATGCAAATGGCAGGCTGGAACAAGCCATTTCAACGGTTGTGGATCTCGTCGCAGACGGATAAGGCGATCATAGATGGATTTAGCCGTTTGCGTCCGGGGCGGGAATTTGATCGTTTGTATGAATCGGCGCGTTGCCGGGCAGAAGCGGATTGGATGATTGGACTGAATATTACGCGTGCATTGACCTGCAAATTCGATGCTCAGTTGTCGGCGGGACGTGTGCAAACGCCTACTCTTGGTATGATTATGCAGCGCGAGCAAGACATTCGGAAGTTTCGTTCACAGGATTATCAGACGCTTCAGCTCGATTTGGATACATTTAAGATGCAGTGGCGCGGTTGCAATGGAGACGGGCGTATGTTTGAACCGGATACAGTTCAGCAATTGCAGCACAGTCTGGAAGGTAAACACTTGCGCATTACAGAAGTGAAAAAGAGCGAACGACAGGAGCCTCATCCACTTGCTTATGATCTGACTGAGCTGCAACGGGATGCGAACCGTCGCTTGGGCTTTTCCGCCAAACATACGTCCAATGTATTGCAAAAGCTGTATGAGCAGCACAAGCTGGTAACGTATCCGCGAACGGACTCACGTTATCTATCATCCGACATGACGGATACGCTGAAAGAGCGTTTATCCAGTGTAGCGGTTGGCCCATATGCAGCCTTGGCGCGTCCGCTGCTGCGTGGCAAGCTTCCTATTACGCGTCGTATTGTGGATGATAGCAAGGTGAGTGATCATCATGCGATTATTCCGACGGAACAGACGTTACTACTGAACAGTCTGACGGCAGACGAACGCAAGCTGTATGATCTGATTGCGAAGCGGTTTATTAGCCTCTTTTACCCGTCGGCTCGTTATGACACGGTGCAAATGAGTGGCGAAGCGGCTGGGCAGACATTTCATGCAAGAGGGGTAACGGTCAAGGATAGCGGATGGCGGGTTGTGTATGGCGATCAGTGGGAAGAAGATGACGAGGATGAAGCAAATGAAGCTGCATCTGGAAATGAGCGTACGAATCAGGAGAATACGCAAACATTGCCGGAATTGAAGCAGGGCGATACGCTGATGATTCGTCGTACACTCGTGCAGCAAGGTCGTACGTTACCACCGAAGCGCTACACTGAGGCGGCGCTACTATCCCGGATGGAGAAGCATGGGCTGGGCACACCGGCTACACGGGCGGACATTATCGAAAAGCTCATTTCATCCGATACGATTGAGCGTCAAGGGAATCATCTGCATCCAACCGGTAAAGGCACGCAATTGATCGAACTGGTATCGCCGGAGTTACGGACGCCGGAACTGACGGCTCGCTGGGAACAGGAGTTGGAGAAGATTGCGCGTGGACAGGGCAAGCCGGGTTCATTTTTGCAGGGGATTCGTGAGATGGCTGGGTCACTCGTTCAAGGTGTGCAAACGAGTGAAGTAGAGTACAAGCCGCACAATGTGTCGCATAGTCATTGTCCAGATTGCGGAACACGGATGCTGGAGAAAAAGGGGAAACGCGGTACGTTTCTCGTATGTCCGGCAGATGATTGTGGATACCGACGTTCCAACGAAAAGCAACTATCGAACCGTCGTTGTCCGCAATGCCACAAGAAGATGGAGATGAAGGATGGCAAAGCGGGCAAATACGTGCAATGTCTTGGTTGCGGGATCACCGAAAAGTTGAACGCTGATGGAGGCAAACGTCCGCCGAACAAACGAGAGCAGCAGAAGCTGGTGAAGCAATTTGAGCAGAAGGAAGAATTTGGTTCGAGTCTGGGCGATTTGCTCAAAGCGGCATTGGAAAATAAAAAGTAATTATACGAACCTGTATTGCGAAGATGGCAGGGATTGGGCAGGTTGAAGTCGTATATATACATGTACAAACATGCTGCGGTTTGCAACAACGAGAAGCTGGGCGATCCGTAATATCAGAATCATCATACCGTCGTCGCAGCCCCATTGTTGCCGGCTTCATCCCAATATGATTATTGCGTGTAAACGGGACGCTCTATCAGGAGCGTCCTTATTTGGAGGCACAGATGAGTAAGACCATTTCAGATATTGCCATGATAGCCGGTGTGGCCAAAAGTACTGTTTCCCGTTATTTAAATGGCGGATCGGTCAGTGCAGCCACCCGGAACAAAATTGAACAAGTCATCAAGGAAACCGGCTATGTGCCTAATACATTTGCGCAAAGTCTGAAAGCCAAAACGGCGAACATTATCGGTACGATTGTACCGCGTCTGGATTCATTTGCAACGTCGCATACGCTGATGGGCATTGATGATCAGCTACGCAAGCAAGGATGCCGAATGCTGATCACCAATACAAGTCAGGATATGAATCGTGAGATTGAAGCGATCTATGAACTGGCACGGCAGAAGATTTCTGGTATTATTTTGTTGGCTGCGCGCATTACGGATGAACATCTGGAAGCGATTGAGTCGAGTAACATACCCGTGCTGCTCGTCGGTCAACAGCATGAGCATATTCATAGTTTGATCCATAACGATTATGAAGCGGGCTATCAGCTAGGCAGGTATGTGCTTCATCAGGGACACCGCCGAATCGCGTATCTCGGTGTAACGGAGCAGGATATCGCTGTTGGAGTGAAGCGCAAGCAGGGGTTTGCCAGCGCAGTGGCAGAGATAGATGGTTGTCAGGTACAGTATTACGAAACGAGCTTTCGGATGTCGGATGCGCGTCAGGATGCACTGGAATTGTTAAAACAAGGATTGGATGCGTCGATCATTGTGTGTGCTACCGACAATATTGCACTTGGTGTCATGAAGGCGGCATATGAGCACGGGATTGCTGTACCAGAGCAGCTGTCGGTAACTGGATTCGGTGGTTATGATGTGACCGAAGTTGTGCACCCGGCGCTAACAACCATTCGTTATCCATATCAGGAAGCCGGTAAAATCGCGGCTCAAGATATTGTACGACTCGTTCATCGTCAGCATGTACAGATGGTAACGGTTATGGATTATGAATTATTAGAGCGAGAAAGCGTTGACAAATGCTGATCAAAGAATTTATAATAACTTTGGAATCGGTTCCACGGAATGCGATTTGGACAAAGAATAATGGTATAAGCGTTGATAGAGGAAGATATAGAATATATTTTCTGATATAGCGGATTGCAATGTAGATGTATATCACGTAATAACTGAATAGATTCTGCAAACATTTTGTGTAAATGGTTTGCAGTAAATGATAGCTGACTTCCGCGAGGGAATCAGTTGTTATTTACACTAATTTGGAACCGGTTCCTTTGTGGATTTGCTTGAGCTAGAATGGAGATAAACTAGCGGTGAGTGAAGAGGGGACATTTATTTTTAATAGAAATGGAACCGGTTCCGTAGATGATGGAGAAGCAGCTTATGAAAATGACGAACGAACAGAAGTACCGTCTGCTGGAGCAGGTGGAGCCGCAGGAGCTGGAACAGCTACGTGAATTGGTATCGCAATGTCATTGGCGAGAGCGCTATCATATTCAGCCTAGTATCGGGCTGCTCAATGATCCGAATGGATTTGCTTATTATAACGGGCAGTATCATTTGTTTTATCAGTGGTTTCCCTTGGGAACCGATCATGGGATGAAGTATTGGTATCATCTGAAATCGAACGATCTGGTCAATTGGGAAGATTGCGGAATCGGGCTGAAGCCGGGCGATTGGTTTGACTCGCATGGTGCGTATTCTGGCAGCGGGCTAGAGCATGATGGCAAGCTGTATCTGATGTATACGGGGAATACGCGGGATGAGCAATGGCAGCGACATCCGTATCAATGTCTGGCGGTGATGAATGCGGCTGATGAGGTGAGCAAGCTGGAGCAGCCGGTCATCGGCGGTGTACCGGAAGGCTATACAGATCATTATCGTGATCCGAAAATGTGGAAGGACGGCGATACCTTTTACTGTGTGATCGGGGCGCAGCGTCAGGAGCTTACAGGTACAGCAGTTATTTATTCCTCTCCTGATCTGCGTAACTGGAACTGGGTAGGTGAGCTGCAAACGGAATTGCCGTCCTTTGGCTACATGTGGGAATGCCCGGATTATTTTGAGCAAAATGGGCAGGCGGTATTGCTGTTCTGTCCGCAGGGGATAGAGCCTGACGGAGAGCGGTACCGCAATATTTATCAATCTGGCTATATGGTCGGTAAGCCACTGGCGCTGCCGGATCTGCATTTTGAACATGGAGCGTTTCATGAGCTGGATCACGGGTTTGACTTCTATGCACCGCAGACAGCGGAAGGACGGAATGGTCGCCGCGTGCTAGTAGGCTGGATGGGTCTGCCAGATATTGATTATCCGACGGACAATCAGGGCTGGGCGCATGCGCTGACATTGCCACGCGAGTTGGAATTGCGAAGCGATGGGATATTGCTGCAACGTCCGGTGCCTGAACTAGCGCTGCGACGAGGACAGCACCATGATCTGCGCGATGTGTTGACGGCAGATGCAGGCAGTAGACAGTATGGCGGATTTGCCGGTACAGCGTATGAGCTGTTATGTACGTTTGGTTACTTGGATGCAGTGGGGCAGCAAGCGGTATTCCGATTGGAGCTGCGTGCAAGTGAGCATGAACGAACGGTACTGCTGTATAATGCCGCATCTCGAATGCTAACGTTGGATCGAACCGAATCGGGACAGCCGCTGGCGGAAGCTTACGGAACGACACGCTCGGTCCTACTGGAGCAACAACTGCATCAGCTGCACATCTTCGTGGATGTATCGTCGATTGAGGTGTTTGTGAATGACGGGGAAGCGGTGCTGACGAGTCGTATTTTCCCGCAGCCGGACAGTGAGGATATTGTATTTTCAGTACAGGCTGGACAGGTGGAGCTGTATGCTGAAAAATGGGAGTATCCGGCTGAATAATTTTGCTATCAAATCCATATGCTTTACATTGTGAAATCATCCCCGTCACTGGCGGGGATGCAGATGAGAGGATGAACAAGAATGGCGCAAAATCATGAAATCGCCCAGGACGTACTGGAAGCAGTCGGAGGAAAAGACAATATCTCTTCATTTGCCCATTGTGCAACACGCTTGCGCATTATGGTCAACGATAAGGAAAAGATCGACCAAAAGAAGGTCGAAAACATAGATAAAGTAAAAGGTGCCTTTTTCAATTCTGGACAGTATCAGATTATTTTCGGTACAGGTACGGTCAATCAGATTTATGAGGAAATGGAAAAGATGGGGATGGACGGCTCCAGTAAGGAAGAAGTGAAAAGTCAGGCGAAGCAGCAGGGCAGCGCATTTCAACGGGCGATTCGTACGTTTGGCGATGTGTTTGTACCGATCATTCCGGTGCTGGTGGCAACGGGTCTGTTTATGGGTCTGCGTGGACTGTTAACGCAGCCAGAGATTCTGGCGCTGTTTGGGATGACCAAGGATCATATCTCACCGAACTTCCTGTTGTACACGCAGGTGCTGACGGATACGGCGTTTGCTTTCTTGCCTGCATTGGTAGCATGGTCGGCGTTCCGCGTCTTCGGCGGCAGTCCGGTACTCGGTATTATTCTCGGTCTGATGCTCGTCAACCCGGCATTGCCCAATGCGTATTCGGTTGCTGACGGTTCTGCGGAAGCGCTTCGATTCTTTGGCTTCATTCCTGTAGTGGGGTATCAAGGTTCGGTAATTCCGGCATTCGTTGTTGGTCTGCTCGGCGCGAAGCTGGAGCGTTTTCTACGTAAGCGTATTCCTGAATCACTTGATCTGATTTTGACGCCGTTTCTGACGTTGCTCATTATGATTACGCTCGGTCTGTTCGCGATTGGTCCTGTGTTTCACTCGCTTGAAGAAGTGGTGCTGAATGTCACAACTGCTGTACTGAATCTGCCGTATGGTATCGCAGGTATTGTGATCGGTGGATTGCACCAGATTGTCGTTGTAACCGGGGTGCATCATATTTTCAATCTGTTAGAAATTCAACTGTTGGAACGTACAGGTGTGAATCCGTTTAATGCGATTATTACGTGTGCGATGGCAGCACAGGCAGCTGCTTGTCTCGCTGTCGGTCTGAAAACGAAAGATACGAAGCTGAAAGCGCTGGCACTACCTTCCTCGTTCTCCGCATTCCTTGGTATTACCGAGCCAGCGATCTTCGGTGTGAATCTGCGCTATATGAAGCCGTTTATTATGGGGCTGATTGGCGGCGCAGGTGGCGGTTTCCTCGCTTCGCTGTTCCATCTTGCCGGAACTGGTATGGCGATTACGGTGTTGCCGGGTACGCTGCTCTATCTGAATTCGGAGCTGCCGCTGTACATTTTGTGCAATGTGGTCGCGATGGCGATTGCCTTTACACTGACATGGCTGTTCGGTTTCAGCGATAAGATGTTGAATGATATGAAAATTGCTGATAAATAGAGCGTTAAGCGCAAAATAGTAACTCGTAAGCACTCCATTGCAAGTGTTTTATCAAAACAACTCAGTGAACGTGCTAAACGAAAAGTACATTCTCCATACACATTCACTCATAGCTAGAAAGAAAGCAGACAGGCACTAGGAAATGGTGTCTGTCTGCTTTTTTGTGCTGTTTTTTGCTATAGTAACAGTAGAGAATATACGATGGTCATCAGTACAGAGATGATCATAGATACAGAAGAGGATCAAAGCAAGGAATGACAGATTCTATTCCGCTTGTATCCGGCAGGAGCGAACATCATGACGTTATGGAAAACGATGAAATATACGCAAAATTTAACCGCGCAGGAGCGGCATGTGGTGGACTATATTTTGCAGCAGCCGCAAGCGGTGTTTGAACAGAATGCGCAGCAGCTGGCACGATTGACGCTGACGAGTGCGTCAACGATTGTCCGATTGTGCAAAAAGTTAGGGTTGAACGGCTATCCTGATTTTCAATTGAAGCTGGCATTGGAGTTGTCGCCAGAGCAACGTCAGCATGGTGTAGCAGAAACGATGCAGACGGCGGGAGTGGAAGGGCATTTACAGACCATTTCCAGCGTGTATGATGAAGCGCTCATAGAGACGCAGCGCATGTGTATTCCGGCGGTCATGCAAAAGGTAATGGACTGGATCAAGGCAGCGCGGCGGATTGATATTTATGGCAGTGACAGCAATTATTATACGGCAGAGCTGGCGTGCGCACGCTGGAATGAGATTGGTGTAACAGCGATTGCGCAAAATAATGCCAATCATCATTATTTGTCCAGCCCGCATATCGACCCGTCGACGCTATCGTTTATCATTTCCCATACAGGTCGCAATCGCAGCATGCTCGATATTGCCCGTACGTTGAAAAGTAACGGTCGCCGCATCGTGGCACTGACGGTGGATGGCTCGCCGCTAGCAGAGTTGAGCGATTATACACTATACACCTATGCGCAGCGCCCGGGGACATTGGGGAAAATGTATTCGATGATGTCGGCACAGTATTTGTTTGATGTGTTGTATGCGGGGACGATGCCGGAAGATATGGAACTAGTAGCCGACAGGAGTGATGACGAGACGTTGTGAATTTTATGAGGATGGATAAGACATGGCAGAGAAATATTGTATGGATATGCTACATACAAGCTTATGCTGCTGACGATTCCGGTGTTTTGGTAAGACTGAATAAGAAAAGGATGATCGCCTGGAGCGGGATCATCCTTTTTTGTTATACATAGGAATGCTTAGTTGCTGCTTGCTGTTGCTTGTGCTGAATCGGCTGCAAATACAATCCCGGCATCCTGACGTGCACGATCGAGTGTTTGCATGACGGTATAGCTATAGTCGAGCAGCTGGTAGCATTGCTCATAATCATCATTTTGGAACATATCGACAAAATCGACCAGCTCGTAATAGAGTGGGTTGTCGGTCGTTTGCACATTGTATTGCTCGTCGTTATCACCGATATGCAGATGCACATTACGACAGCCGTTGGCGCCATTTTCTACATGGATATAGCCTTGCTCGCCCTGAATGAGCACGAAGTTCATACCGCGTGTATCCTTGCAGCCGACAGCTGATGCGGTGAAACCGTCGTATTGCATAACTAACGCTCCAGACGTATCAATGCCGTTCTCATGCTTGTTGGCAGTATAGCTGAGCTGCTGCGGCGTACCGAACAGATTGAGGATAAAATGCACATTGTACAGGTTGATATCCATCAACGCGCCACCGGAAAATTGGGGATTGAATACATTCGGTGTCTCGCCAGCGAGCAACTGATCATACTTGCGTGAATACTGGCTGTAATTGCACTGGATCATACGAATAGAACCGAGACGATGCACATTATCCTTGATCCAGCGATAATTGGGCAAATGGATATTGGTGATCGCTTCGAACAGGAACAGATGCTTTTCCTTGGCGAGTTGGATCAGTTGCTGCAATTCGTGTGCGTTAGACGTAAACGGCTTCTCGCAAATGACATGCTTGCCGTGTTGCAGCGCCAGACGTGCATATTCAAAATGCAGGCTATTGGGCGAAGCGATGTATACCCAATCTAGCTCTGAACTAGACACAATCTCATCCAGATTGGTATAGATGTGCGGAATCTCATATTTGTCCGCCAGTGGACGAGCGGTCGTTTCTTTGCGTGAAAATACAGCGGTACAGGTAGCATGATTCACTTGCGATAATGCAGACAAAAATGCTTCGACGATACTTCCGGTGCCGATGACACCGATCTTCATAGTAGTTGGATTCGTGGTCATACTATAATCTCCTTTGAAAATGAATGATTGAGATGAATGGACACTGCCATATGTGCAATGGATGAACAGACAGGTCGAAATGGTAGCTATGCAATGATGGTAAATACCTGTTGTTACTTGGTGGAAACGAAAAGGGAATCAGCTGTTTACAAATCATAACGCTTATCGTGCAGGAACATGCTGCTTGGCTGCTTCAACGCCTTGTTCCAATATGCGCAGTACCGATAGTACTTCTTCATCCTGAACCGGCTTGGCTTCACCGTGTACAATGGCGCGGTACAGCTGTTCATACAGCAGACTATAGTCGGTGATTTCGGATGGAACGAGCTGCTCTTGCGGTCGTCCCTGCTCGTCGATCCACGCTAGCTTGCCCCAGTTATGCTCTGGTTCTTGCTCCAATTGCACCACTGTACGTCCCGGCTGCTTGCTGCTCTGGGATTGATGCCCGCTGCTATATTTGATAAAGCTACCGCGGTCGCCATGCACGATAAATTTGGGATAATCCAGACGGGCAGTCAAGCTGCATTTGACAGTTGCCTTGAAATGACCGTAATGAAAATCGATATCGATATAATCGTCCGATTCGCCGGGAAAACGAGCGCTGCGCACATCGTAATGAATATGCTCGGGCTGTCCGAACAAGGAATACAACTGGTCGATCGTATGCACAGCCAATCCGTGCAGCATCATGAAGCCGGGCTGAATGCGATCTGGCATAAAATAATGATAATGCGATTGCAGCTCTACCAACTGCCCGAGCTTGCCGCTATCCAGTACTTGTTTCAGAGTGAGAAAATCGCCGTCAAACCGTCGATTCTGATTCGCCATCGCGATCAAGCCACGCTGCTTGGCGAGATCGAAGATCTGCTGTGCTTCCTGCGGTGTAGCTGCGAAGGGCTTTTCCACGAGTACGTGCTTGCCGTGCTCTAGCGCCAATCGTGCGTACTCCACATGGCTGTCCACATACGTGCAGACGACGATCAGCTGAATATCGGGATCGTGCAGCACATCATTCAGATGAGTTGTAAATTGCAATTCTGGGTAGTCCAATTCACGCTCGGTATCGCCGATCCGGTCTTCCTCGCGGCGAAATATGCGCTTCACGTTTACATGCTGGCTATGCGCCAGATAAGGTAGATGATAGTTCACAACACTATTGCCAAAGCCGATAAAAGCGGCGGTAAGCATGATCAGTTCCTCCCGTGATGTCAGATTACGATTATCATAGCATTAGGATCAGCAAGGCAACAGAGATTGGCACCTGATTGGTGAGCAGTTGCACAATGAAACGAACAAGGCAGCAAAACCTGAAATTGAATTTTAAAAAAAGAACGTACCAATACATAACATATCCATTGACGAAAATGGTTTTCTTAATATATATTTACAAGAAAATATTTTCAGGTGGTGGGCACAGATGAAAACGTTTTTCGAAAAGGCACAGCGGTTTGGCAAGTCGTTCATGTTACCGATTGCTGTATTGCCAGCAGCAGGTTTGCTGCTGGGAATCGGTGGAGCATTATCCAATCCGAACACGGTCAGCACCTATCCGTTGTTACAGATTGAATGGCTACAGCAAATTTTCAAAGTGATGAGCAGTGCGGGCAGTATAGCGTTTGACAATCTGGCGTTAATCTTCGCAATCGGGGTGGCGGTCGGTCTGGCACGGTCAGATAAAGGTACTGCCGGTCTGGCAGCAGCACTTGCCTATCTCGTGATGAACGCTTCGATCAATGCGATGCTGATCAATGCTGGCAAATTAGCAGAGGACAATGCGGCAGCAGCCGGACAAGGCATGATTCTCGGTATCCAATCGCTGCAAACGGGTGTACTTGGCGGCATCATTATCGGTCTGGTGACAGCGGCGCTGCACAACCGGTATAACAAAATTGAGCTGCCGCAGTTTCTCGGCTTTTTCGGCGGATCGCGCTTCATTCCCATCATCTCGTCGTTTGCAGCGATCTTCGTCGGTTTATTGCTGTTTCTGATCTGGCCGACGATTCAGCTCGGCATTACGAAGCTGGGCGGTATCGTCGATGCAACCGGGTATGTGGGCACGCTATTTTACGGATTTTTCCTACGTATGCTGGGACCGCTGGGATTGCATCATATTTTTTATCTGCCATTCTGGCAAACAGGGCTTGGCGGAACGTTGGAAGTATCTGGTAAGATATATGAAGGAACACAAAATATTTTCTTCGCTCAGCTTGGCGATCCAACTACGCAAAAGTTCTTTATCGGTACATCGCGTTTTATGTCTGGTCGTTTTATTACGATGATGTTCGGTCTGCTCGGTGCGGCGCTGGCAATCTATCACACCGCACGTCCCGAACGGAAAAAGGTAGTCGGTGGTCTGATGCTGTCGGCGGCGCTGACCTCCTTCCTCACAGGAATTACCGAGCCGCTGGAATTCTCATTCCTGTTCGTAGCACCAGTGCTGTATGTTATTCATGCGGCGTTTGACGGTCTGGCATTTATGCTAGCGCATATGTTCCAGATTACGATTGGACAGACATTCTCTGGCGGACTGATCGACTTTATCCTGTTTGGTATTTTGCAGGGGGAAGCCAAAACGAATTGGATCTATGTGCCGATCATTGGCGCTGTCTGGTTCTGCCTGTACTATTTCACCTTCCGTTTCCTGATCGTGAAATTCAACTTCAAAACGCCGGGGCGTGAAGATGACAATGCAGTACTGGCAGACGGGACAGCGGCAAGCGATAGCAGTGAAACGCAACCTGGTGTTGCTGCATCATCAGGAGCAATCGCCCTGGCAACGCGCTCGGTCACGATCCTTAATGCGCTTGGCGGTGTCACTAACATCAAAGACCTCGATTGTTGTGCGACCCGTCTGCGGGTATCGGTATACGATCCGGGGCAGGTGAACAAGGAAGCGTTCCCGGCAACCGGTGCGAAGGGCGTGCTGATTAACGGCAACGGCGTGCAGGTCATTTACGGCCCGCAGGTGAGTGTCATCAAAAACGAAATCGAAGAATATATGGAAAGTGAGTGATTGACGTATGGAGCTGGATTCCCTGGGCTTACAACACAGACTGATCGTATCTTGTCAGGCGCTTCCGGACGAACCATTGCACAGTTCATTTATTATGGGAAGAATGGCGCTTGCTGCCAAGCAGGGCGGCGCCGCTGGCATCCGCGCCAATTCAGCGGAAGATATTATCGAGATTCGCCAGCAGGTGGATTTGCCGGTGATCGGCATTGTGAAGCGGAATTATGGCGATCATCCGGTGTTTATTACGCCAACGATGAAGGAAATCGACGAGCTGGCAGCGACCGGCTGCGAGATCGTCGCTCTGGATGCGACGCAGCGTCCACGCCCGGATGGGATGAAGTTGGACGAACTGGTACGTCAGATTCGGCTTCAGTACCCACAGTTGCTGCTGATGGCGGATGTATCGACGGTAGAGGAAGGATTGGCTGCTGAGCAGTTGGGATTTGATCTGATCTCGGCGACATTGGTCGGATATACGGAGCATACGCAGGGGCAGAAGGTGTACGAGCATGATTTTGCCATTTTAAAAGAGATGCTGCGGCAGATTAAAACGCCGTTTGTGGCGGAAGGGAATATTCTGACGCCGGAGATGGCGGCACGTTGTCTGGAGCTGGGTGTGTATACGGTGGTGGTCGGCGGCGCGATTACACGTCCGCAGCAGATCACGGAGCGGTTTATTGATCAAATGAACCGTATTCAGTCGGCATCGGTAGTAAGGGAGTAGAAGGCAAGTATTATGCTACCTTGTGCAATGGATAGACAAGTGTGCATCATATGAAATGAAAGAAAAGAGCTGACATCCCTGCTGGGAGTCAGCTCTTTTTTGCTTGGTTTATTTGCACCATGATGCTGTTTTATGTTGGAGCAAGCTCTTATGAATAGGAAAAAACTTCACTTAGGCAGCCCGAATACCTTTCCAAAAAATCTTCCAAATATGATCTATATTTTGATTGGAACTGTCGTCAAAACCGATTCCATTTAAAATACAAACGTAACTACTTACGACTTCATGCATAGTAAGCGTATTATCGATTTCGCCAGATTGAATACCTGCTTGCACTGTAGTCGATAATAAGTTCACCCATTGTTGAGTTGAGTCATCCAATTTGGCTTGGATTTGCTGCTTTAATTCCTGCGGTGGAAGAAGATAGAAGCGATTGTAAAATAAAAAAGCATGACTTTCTTGAGCATATTTGCAATCTTTAATGACGTGATACAACTTTTTTTCTACCGTATCATGGTTTGGATTGTCTAGCGTACTTTGGATGAATTCGATTTGCTCACCGGCTATCGTATCTAGGCAAGTTTCAAACAAAGCAACTTTATTATCATAATGAGCATATAACGCCGGTTTAGTAAAACCTAATACATTTGCAATTTTGGTCATGGAAGTTCCTTCAAATCCATGTTCAGCAAAAAGTTTAATACTCTCTTTTAAAATTTTTTGTTTCGTATTCAAAGCAAAATCCTCCGTTAATATAATATATATTTTATCTTACCGCTCGTTCAGTATACATACAATCCCTATCGTTCCCAGTATTGAACTTTACAAACGAAAAAGGATTGATTAGAATATACTTACTTAACGTTAAGTAAGTAGAAATGTTTTTTATGTTTTGGCAAAATAATATTCAATTCGAGGTGTATATAAATGAATAAGATAATGATCACAGGTGCAACAGGAAAGCTAGGAGGATGGACAATCGATCATCTTCTGAATGTGAAAGGAATTCCCGCAGAGCAGATTATTGCCTTGGTTAGAAATGAACAGAAAGCAAAACCTTTAGCAGAAAAGGGAATTGAAATTCGTGTAGCTGATTACGAAGATTTAAACGCTTTGAAGATAGCATTCCAACAAGTGAATAAGCTTTTGTTTATATCCTCATTAGAATTGGATAACGCAAAACGGTTAGATCAAAATCATAATGTTGTGATGGCGGCTAAAGCAGCAGAAGTCAATCATGTCATTTTTGTAGGAGTAGCGAATCCAGAACTAAAAACCTATGGATTGGAAGACGTTGATTTGGCAACAGAACATTCCATTCTTGCAGTAAATCTTCCTTTCACTTTTATGCGAAACGGTACGTATTTGGACGAAATTTATCCAGATCTACATGCAGCTGTACAGCATGGAGAATTGATTTCTCCAACCAATGGAAAAGGTTTCAACTATGTGCTTCGCAAAGATTTGGCTTTGGCTAACGCAACTGTACTAACGCAAAAAGGACATGAAGGCAAAATTTATGAGCTTGTCAGATCAGAACTTATAAATTTCCCACAACTGGCTACTATACTCTCAAACGTGGTAAATAAAGAAATTCCTTATAAAGAAGCTTCTAATCATATAACGATTAAAAAACTAATTGAGTCGGGCGTAAAAGAAGCTCATGCAGAATCACTTGTTAACGTATTTCACAAAGCAATTGCAGACGGGATGTTCCAGAATACAACGAATGACTTGGAAAAGCTTGTTGGAGATCAGTTAACACCATTAGATCAGTCGATTGAGTCGTTATTAAAGTAAATGGGTCTACCTAAAAAAGCGAAGGCAAAGCATCCAATCGGTTGCTTTGCCTTCGCTTTTTAAATATTTATGAAAATAATGTTTTGTTCGTTTACTGATTTGATTTTGAATAAAACAACTACAAATAAATGGAAGCTCTATTCCTTCTCCATCCGGTACAGCGCATCCAGCGTCTGCTGCCGAGCGTTTTGCATCGTTTCGTCTTCCAACAGCAGCATAGAGATCATATCTAGTACATAAATAATCGCCAGCTGGCTGTTCACAAACTGCACATCCCCAACCCGCTGCAATCCCGGTGTGAACAAACACAGATCAATCGTCTCGGTAAAGGGGGTATGGTCGAAGTTGGTAATACCGATCGTATACGCACCTTGCTGCCGAGCGGTTCGCAGCCCAAAGGTCACTTCGTCTGTGTGACCGGAGTTGGACAGCCCGATCACGACATCCTGTTCATCCATCAATGCGGCGTTCATCCGCATCATATGCGAATCGCTAATCGCATCAATCGTAATGTTCATGCGCATCAGTCGGTATTTAAATTCCAGTGCCGACAGGCTGGAGCTGCCGACGCCGTAAACGTATACGCGGCGTGCCTGTTTGATCCGGTCCACGACTTGCTGTACGAGTTCCGGCTGAATCATTTCAGCAGTGGCGTTGATGATTTCGTTATAAATGTGCTGTGTCTGGGCAAAGACGTTCATCTCGTCGCGTGGCTGTGCTGCCTCGCGGTTGAGATTGATTTTGAAATCGACAAAGTTGGCAAAGCCGATCTTGCGGCAAAAGCGGGTGATCGTCGACATCGACGCATGGGTAAGCGCCGACAGGTCGCGGATATTGATATTCTGGATCGAGTGCTTGTTGCGCATGACGTAATCGGCAATTTCCTTCTCCTTGGCGGACAGCTGCCGATATTGCAACTGAAGTTCGTCGAGCACGCTGAGAGCCATTCTGTTTCCTCCTTAGATGGGTTCCGGTAATGGATATTTATCCATTATACCGATACAAATGAACGCAAGGATACATGAAATGAATGGATCATGCCATTTTTTTTGCTGAAATATCTATTACAATTGAAATGTAAGCGTTATAGTCTGATTTTATAGCATGCAGGAGGAACCACTTATGCCTATTTTGTATAACGAACAACAGCAAACCTTTCATTTACAAACAAACACAACAAGTTATGTCATTCAACTGATTCATAATCTGCATCCGGCTCATCTGTACTGGGGTCCGCGTCTGCGTCAGCCTTCTATCGGGAGTCTGTTGCACCGGATTGAGCGTTGCTCATTCAGCCCCAATTATCATAGCGAAGATCTTACGTTTTCATTTGACACCTTGCCGCAGGAGTTTCCGGGGTATGGACGCGGGGATTATCGGGAGCCTGCCTTTGAGATTGCATTGGACAATGGTTCAACGTTAAGTGATTTGCATTATGCGGGGCATAAGATTTATGCTGGCAAACCGCGATTGGATGGGCTGCCTGCGACGTATGTAGAGCAGGATAGCGAAGCGGATACGCTAGAATTAACACTCAAGGACGAGCTGACTGGGCTGGAAGCGGTGTTGTCGTATACCGTTTTCCATGAATTCAATGCCATCACACGTTCGGCGCGCATCGTGAATAACGGCAAGCAGACGGTATCGATAGAGCGAGCGCTGAGCAGCAGTGTGGACTTTGGTAATGCGGACTTTGAATTGCTGCATCTGTCGGGTGCATGGGTGCGTGAGCGGCATATGCATTACCGTAAGCTGGCACCAGGCTTGCAGCGGGTGGAGAGCAAGCGCGGGTCGAGCAGTCATCAGCATAATCCATTTATTGCACTGCTGGAAAATGGAGCGAATGAGCAGCATGGCAATGTGTACGGCATGAGTCTCGTATACAGCGGCAATTTTATCGCGCAGGCGGAAGTGGAGCAGTTTGGCACGACACGGATGCAGATCGGGATGTCACCGTTTGATTTTGATTGGCAATTGGAGCCGGGCAATACGTTCCAGACGCCGGAAGCAGTGCTGGTGCATTCGGACGCCGGACTGGGCGGCATGTCGCGCACGTATCACAAACTGTATCGTACACGCCTCAGCCGCGGCGAGCATCGGGACAAGGTGCGTCCGATTCTGATCAACAACTGGGAAGCGACGTATTTTGCATTTGATGCGCCGAAGATCAAGCAGATTGCGGTAGCAGGCAAGGAGCTTGGTATCGAGCTGTTCGTACTGGATGATGGTTGGTTCGGGCATCGGGATAATGATCGTTCTTCGCTGGGGGACTGGGTAGAGGATCGTCGCAAGCTGCCGGAAGGCTTAGGTCAGCTGGCACAGGATATTGTAGATACAGGTATGCAATTTGGATTGTGGTTTGAGCCGGAAATGGTATCGCCGGACAGCGATCTATATCGTGCTCATCCAGACTGGTGTCTGCATGTGCCGGATCGCAGCCGCACGATGGGACGCGAACAGCTCATCCTCGATCTGTCGCGCCGCGATGTGTGCGATTATATCGTGGATTCGATTAGCAGCGTATTGTCCTCAGCACCGATTACGTATGTAAAATGGGATATGAACCGCAATATGTCGGAGATCGGTTCGGCGTTGCTGCCAGCAGAACGTCAGCGTGAGACGGCGCATCGCTACATGCTCGGATTGTACGATGTACTGGAACGCATCACGTCTGCTTTCCCGCATGTATTGTTTGAAAGTTGCTCCGGCGGTGGCGGTCGCTTTGATCCGGGGATGCTGTATTATATGCCGCAAACGTGGACAAGTGACGATACCGATGCAGTAGAGCGTTTGAAAATCCAGTACGGCACGAGTGTCGTCTATCCTGCGAGTGCGATGGGTTCGCACGTATCAGCAGTGCCGAATCATCAGGTGGGACGGATTACATCGTTTGCCACGCGCGGGCATGTCGCGATGTCAGGCAACTTTGGTTATGAGCTGGATTTGACCAAGCTAACCGACGAAGAGAAGCAGGAAGTGCGTGAGCAGGTATCACAGTACAAGCAGCTGCGTGAGCTGATTCAGTTTGGTGACTTTTACCGATTGCTCAGTCCGTTTGACGGCAACCATACGGCTTGGATGTTCGTATCGGCGGATCGTAGTGAAGCGTTTGCTGGTTACTTCCAAGTGTTGAGTGTGCCGAATCCGCCCTTGCGTCGTCTGAAGCTGACTGGCTTGGAGCCTGAGATTCGTTACCGGATGAGCATTAACGGGGTAGCTGAGGAGCTGTACTATGGCGATGAGCTGATGCATCACGGGATTGTCATTCAGGAGCAATATGGCGACTTCCAGAGTACATTGTTCTCGTTCCGAGCGGAGTAACGAATCGTTCCGGTCTGGTCGTCATTCGGCGTTTGTTCTGTTTTCGCAGAGCGGGTATACTGTTCATAGTTCGCTTGGTGTATCGCAGTCTATTGCAGTTGTTGTATGTATCGCTAGATAGTGTCGCTGTGCGATTGTTTCCCAGCGGCATGGTGAAGCGATACTATACAAGAAACGGCAACGTTGCCCAAGTGGAACGACGAACATGCCGAACAGGTAAGGAGCTATACTGATGATAGAGCCAATCTTCTGGGGCTGGCTGCTCGTAATCAATGTGATTGCGTATAGCGTCATGGCTGTAGACAAAAGCCGTGCCGCCCGCCGCCGTACCCGTGAACGTATTCCCGAAAAGACACTGTTTACACTCGCTGCAATCGGCGGCGCAGCAGGGGCATGGTTCGCCATGTACACCCGCCGTCATAAAACCAAGCATACATCCTTTCGACTGGGTATTCCTGCACTGCTGGTGCTGAATATACTAGTATACGGCTATGTATGGTATCGCTGGTTGATGTAAATCGTTGTTGTACGTACCCAAAGAGCCGATTCGGCGTCATGATGAGATGACATCGAATCGGCTCTTTGGGCTGTGTATCAAGCTTGTATTTCCTACATTTGTCGAAAATATCTATGCCATTGTATATCTACATCTATATCATCCAACAGTATCAAGGATCGGCTTACATGCGTGCCTGCTCACGATAATGACTTGGTGTAGACGTGAACATCTCCTTGAACTTTTTATGGAAAAAGGAAGCGCTGGAATATCCAACTTCCTCGGCAATGGAAGGAATCGGCATATCCGAATGCGTCAGATACAGTGCGGCTTTGTTCAATCGTTCAATCTGCAACAGATCCATAAATGAACGCCCGGTTTCCTTTTTCAAAAAGGCAGAAATGTAATTCGGATGATACCCGAAATGCTCCGCCATCTCGACCAGACTGCATTCGCGATGATGCTGCTCAATATAATGGAGAAAATCCAACACTAGCGCATCCTTTGGCTGCAATTGCATACTGCGCTGACGCCCGGTGCCGCTATAGCGTAGCAACTCCGTAAATAGTGCAAAACAATACGAGTCGATCAGATCGGCAGAACAGAAGTCACGCTCAAAGTATTCGCACAGAATGCGCTCCATCGTCTCGCGAATATTGGACTCTGGATGAAACGAGAAATGCAGATAGCTATTGGCACGGCGATTGTCGATTAGCGAATGAATAAGAAACTGCGAAGTTGTATTTTTGTTAGCAAACCGGTTCAAAAAGCCGGAGGACAAATAATCCTGCTTCAGCTTGATGTCCATCACAATATCCTCATCGGAGATGTCCCGGATAGCATGCGGTGTCTGCTTGTCAATCAGCAGTAGATCGCCTTCGCTCAATACCAGATCGCTATGGTGTTGCAGCGCAATCCGGCATTGCCCACGGTATACATAGATAAGCTTAATATAATGATGCATATGAAGCGGCATAAAAGAACCTGGTATATGCTGGGCAATTACGATGCTGTCCTGAATCGGCGTATTCATCGTATCCAGATTCCAATCAAACCAATACACCTGTTGTCCCTTGATCGTTGTATGCTCCGGCTCATACCGGAGAAGCAGCTCGTTCCAATCAGGCGCAGGGCGCGTGTTGTGTTCAAGCAGAAAGTGATGAAGCTGGTTGCGGTTCATGGCAATCCTCCCTGTAGCGGAATCATCTGGGGACGACAAAGCGTCCAGCCGATCAGGCTCCGTTGTAAATGTAGGGCTTATTATACAACCGCTGTATGAAGAAAAAATGAATAGAAAGTTAAGCAGAGCATAATGTTGGAATCACGCAGATGAACACTAGAAAATGGTGGATTCGTTTCATCCTGAAAGCGTTTCGGGTAATATAACAGTAGGAAGAAACGTAGTCACCAGATGTCCCACTACATAAAGTATATTGCTTCGTTGCGGGGCAGAGTGGCAGGAACGATAACGGCAATAGCCGAGAGAGAGGGGAACACACATGTTATTTTCCAATATTCTGCTTGCTTATGATGGTTCGAAGGCATCCAACAAAGCGCTGAGTCGCGCGGTGGAGCTGGCGCGCGCCAATCCTGAAGCACATATCGACGCTATTCATGTGTTTGATTTCCCACGCTATTTTATGGGCGAGGGGATCGTACCAGTGCCAACGACATCCAATGAGGAATTGTACGAGATGGCGATGCAAACGGCAAAAGAAGCGAAGCGCCGTCTGGAGGAATCCGGCATCACGAACAAGTTCGATGTAGAGATGATTCAAGGCTCGGCGGCACAGAGCGTATTGGAATTCGCCGAAAATCACAATTCTGATGTGATTATCATTGGTAGTCGTGGTCTGGGCAGTATCCGTGAATTTGTACTCGGTAGTGTCAGCCACAACGTCGTGCAGAACGCGCGTATTCCGGTGCTGATTGTCAAATAAGTTCCGCCTGCTCCCGTGGGGATCGCTGACGGTTTATCCTGAATATGGCGGGGCTGTAAAAGCTGGTATTTTTCCTAGGAAGAATACTGGCTTTTTTGCATATTCGTCACACCTATGTACTATTTATTTTGCCCTCACTTGCCGATAAAATAACATGACATGCTGTACGATGACATCTTGGAAAAGAAAAATAAATATTCAAAAAAAACCTGTGAATCCTGTCGCAGCAGTGGAATGGGCTTCATTTTATTATCCAATATTTGGTTCTAAAATGAATACAGATGTTATTCCGTTTGCGTGAACGGTTTAATCATACAATAAGAGCATGAGACAAAAGACAACCATGGAGAATCGGAGAGGAGCAGTCCTGATGGAAATACTGCTGCATGTATCGGACAAGATGATCGGCAAAATTGATTTGTTGATGGAACGGGTGCCCTATCTGGCGGAAGAAATCACCGCAGTAGATTATGATATACAGTCCAGCATCATTCGGGTAATACTGGATCACGAAGACTCGTCAAAGCGGCAAGAGCTGGAGCAGCATTATGATGAGCTGTGTGCCAGCCTGGCGCAGACGCGCGTAATCGGCAAAACTGTCGTTCGCGATAATCTGAATGACGATACCGTAGAGCATCGCGCCGAACCGGTTCCGTCACTGCCTGCTGCTCCTTATCTGGACGAAACGGATATTGTGCTGCTAGAGCAACTGGATCGTGCCTTTATCGACATCGCGCGTCGTCATGGAGCGGAGCTACGTGAATATCCGTCTACCTTTGGCAAAAGCAATATGGTGCGCAATCAGTATCATATCAATTTTCCGCAAAATATTATCGGTACGGCAACCGTGCCGCATAACTATAAACATATCAACGAATTCCGCCAACAAGCGCTCAGTCATTCGCATCATCAATCGCTGGTGCCGACGGGCGAGATTTTGCAGCCGTGCATTTGTTATCACTGTTATGAGGAGCATCAGGGCAGCCGTAGCAGTCAACGTCGAGTATTGACCGCCAAAGGGCGCTGTTTCCGCAATGAGATCTCTTGGCGTAAAGATGCGTTTCGTCGTACCGAATTTACGATGCGCGAGATTGTGTTTGTCGGCGATCAGCAGTGGGTAGCGGAGACGCGTGACAACATCATGCACGATGTGTGGGCGCTATTCGACCGGATCGGTCTGCACGGCAAAATCGAAACCGCGACTGACCCGTTCTTTTTCAGTCAGGATGTGAAGACGAAGGGGACGTATCAGATGGTCAGCAACGCTAAGTACGAGCTGGCTGCGGTGCGTACAACTGGACAGGAAAGCTCGATTGCTTCGTTTAACTATTGCGAAGATGTGCTGTGCGGCAAGTATGACATTGCGGATGAGCAGGGAGAGCAGCTGTACTCCGGTTGTGTTGCCTTTGGCACGGATCGCTGGAAAGAAGCGTTTCTGGATCGTCATGGTCGCGATCGTTCGCTCTGGCCTTCGTTTGACGAGCAGACTGGTGTAGCTGTACAGAAAGGGCAAAGCCAGAGTACTACGCTGGTGCAACAATCTGTATTGAAGCATGATGCGGAGCAGACGGTTGTAGACATCTTGAACGAAATCTTCGAAGGCAAGTTAGAAGTGGGACGCGAAGATGATCTGAACAAAGCAGGGCTGGATTCCATTACTACGATTGATCTGATCGTCGGTCTAGAGAACAAGCTCGACATTCAGATTCGCGATCAGGATCTGACGGTTGCCAATCTGACTTCGATTCGCAGCATTACGGATATGCTGAATACGGGCTATGGTATGGCACCTGTCGAAGAAAAGCAAGGTGTCGCATCTGGGCAGACCAAATAGGTTTGTTCAGCTGAAAAATGTATTTATGCAAGTAGCACATCCGGCGAACCGGTCGATGTTCAAAGCGTAATAGCGCTAGATGAAGCATTGCACGATACAATGCAGAGCCGAAATGTATCATCCAGCATAGCTTGGAAATGTATGATTCTATACGACGTATAGTTATTTCTTGCCTTCTATATAGGGGGAAGGATGTAACTATGCGTCTTTTTTGTGTTTTTAATCGTTGGTGGGCATCTATCTTGGATACAAACTGTCCAAAATACGAACAATGAAAAATGTGAAGAATGTAACGTTCGCCTTTTAAGTTGACATACTGTGTAGCGGATTGGTACACTGTGTAATGAAGCTTATGAATAACGTGAATTGTGATTGTGCTCGTATAACGCCGGGGATATGGCCCGGAAGTATCTACCCGAAGACCTTAAATTTTCGGACTACGAGAGCGAAGGATGACCATGGGGAGTCGAATGTTTGGCTATTGCTGTGGATTGCTTGTGCTGCTGCGCCCTTACCGACTTGTTATGAACATGACGAAGACGGTGGGATGCAGACGTACGGCTTGTCATCTGTCATGCGCTCTGTAGTCCGGAAATCCTGAAAATCAATTGATTTTCGCCTGGGTTTGCGGATTTTTTATTGCCCAAAAGCGTTTGTGTATGTCTTGCAAATACTTTGGGCAGGCTAACATTGCGCAAACAGGCGGATGATATGCTGAATAGAGTCATACCCTGCAAGATTCATTCTTTTACAGAAAGTAGGTTATATGATGACGGTACAGATCGCTGTTGTAATGGGGAGCAAGTCAGATTGGGAAACGATGCAGCATGCTTGTCAGGTGTTGGATGAACTGCATATTTCTTATGAAAAGCAGGTCGTATCCGCGCATCGTACGCCGGATCTCATGTTCCGATTTGCTGAAGAAGCGCAAGATCGCGGCATCAAGGTCATTATCGCTGGAGCGGGCGGTGCGGCGCATCTACCAGGCATGATCGCCTCCAAGACGCTGCTTCCCGTAATCGGTGTGCCAGTGAAATCGGCGGCGCTGAACGGGCTAGATTCGCTGCTGTCGATTGTACAGATGCCGGGTGGCATTCCGGTAGCAACGGTAGCGATTGGCAAAGCGGGCGCGACCAATGCCGGACTACTGGCAGCGCAGATTCTTGGTGCATTTGACCGTGGAGTGTTGGAGCGGGTCAATGAGCGACGTGAGCGCATCAAGCAGGAAGTGCTGGAATCGAGCGCCACGCTGGGCGAGGACAGCTTATGAGTACAGAAGCAGGCACACGGGACGGACGTTTGATTCCACCGGGATCGATGATCGGAATTCTCGGTGGAGGTCAACTGGGACGCATGATGGTATTGCAGGGCGCACCGCTTGGTTATCGCTTTGTGACACTTGATCCGGCGGACAATGCGCCATGTGGGCAAGTGAGCAAGCAGATTGTCGCGCATTATGACGATACCGAAGCAGCGAGTCGGTTAGCGGCAGTGGCGGACGTGATTACGTACGAATTTGAAAATGTTGATGCTGGCGTAGCGGCACTGCTGGAAGAGCAGTCGTATGTGCCGCAGGGCAGCAAGCTGCTGTATACGACGCAACATCGTTTGCGTGAAAAGCGGGCGATTGAAGCTGCTGGAGCGACAGTAGCACCGTATGCGCAGGTGAATAGTGCTGATGAAACACTAGAAGCGGTACGTCGCTTCGGTACACCATGCGTGATGAAGACAGCAATGGGCGGATACGATGGCAAAGGGCAGTTCGTCATTCGCAGCGAGCAGCAGGCAGCGACCGCTTTTGCCGAATTGAGTCAGGCAGGCACGGAGCTGGTGGTAGAGCAATTTATCGACTTTCACTGCGAGTTGTCGGTCATTGCGGCACGCAGCTCCAACGGCGAAGTGCAGACCTTCCCAGTAGCGGAAAATATCCATGTGGACAACATCCTGCACCTGTCCATCGTACCAGCGCGAGTGCCGGACGAGGTACAAGAGAAGGCGCGTCAGATGGCGGTGAATATTGCACAATCGCTAGATGCAGTCGGACTGCTGGCGGTGGAGCTATTTTGCACGAAGAACGGTGAGCTGTACGTGAATGAGCTAGCGCCGCGCCCGCACAATTCCGGGCATTATACGATGGAAGCATGCGCGACGTCGCAGTTTGAACAGCATGTGCGCGCAATCTGCGGATTACCGCTAGGCAGTACCGAACTGCATACACCAGTCGTGATGGTGAACATTCTCGGCGAGCATGTGCCGGACGTTGTAGAGTGTATGCTGGCAGCCGATGAGAATGCAGAACAGCTGAACGTGATCCCGAAGTACCATTTATATGGGAAAGAAGAAGCCAAGCACAAACGCAAGATGGGACATATCAATGTGCTGTGTCATAATAGGGAAGACGCTCTGAACTGGATAGAGCAAACCAACATATGGAGGAATAAATAAAACCATGATTGAACGTTACAGCAGACCGGAAATGCGCAATATTTGGAGTGAAGAGAACAAATTCAAAGCGTGGCTGGAAGTGGAGATTTGTGCCTGCGAAGCATGGGCAGATCTCGGTGTTATTCCACACGAGGATGTAGCCAAGTTGCGTGCCAATGCTACTTTTGATATGGATCGCATCTACGAAATCGAGCAGGAGACGCGTCATGATGTGATCGCCTTTACTCGCGCCGTATCCGAAAGTCTAGGCGAGGAACGCAAATGGGTGCATTACGGATTGACCTCCACCGACGTAGTTGATACCGCACTCGGCTACCTGCTGCGCCAGGCAAACGAAATTCTGGAACGCGATATTATCAATTTTATTGAAATTTTGAAGGACAAAGCGCTGGCATACAAAAACACGCCGATGATGGGACGCACGCACGGTGTACACGCCGAGCCGACGACATTCGGTCTGAAAATGGCGCTGTGGCATGAGGAAATGAAGCGCAATCTGGAGCGTTTCCGCCATGCAGCAGACAATGTACAATACGGCAAAATGTCCGGTGCGGTTGGTACGTATGCCAATATCGATCCAGCAGTTGAAGAGTTTGTATGCCGCAAGCTGGGCACCAAACCGGCACCGATCTCCACGCAGACGTTGCAGCGTGACCGTCACGCCGAATACATGGCGACACTGGCACTGGTTGCCACATCGCTGGACAAATTTGCTACCGAAGTGCGCGCCCTGCAAAAGAGTGAATTCCGCGAGGTAGAAGAAGCCTTTGCCAAAGGTCAAAAAGGCTCCTCTGCAATGCCGCACAAACGCAATCCAATCGGTTCGGAAAATATCTCCGGTCTGTCGCGCGTCATTCGCGGTCATATGGTATCGGCTTATGAAAATGTCACTCTGTGGCATGAACGCGATATCTCGCACTCGTCCGTTGAGCGCATCATCTTGCCGGATGCAACGATGCTGCTGAACTACATGCTGAACCGGTTTGGAAATATCGTCAAAAACCTGACCGTGTTCCCGGAAAACATGCAGCGCAACATTCAACGTACGTATGGTGTACCATTCTCCGGTCGTGTGATGACCAAGCTGATCGACAAAGGACTGAGCCGTGAGCAAGCGTACGATACGGTACAGCCACGCGCGATGCAGGCATGGGAAGAACAACGCTCCTTCAAAGACATCATTGTGGAAACGCCAGCGATTACCGAGCTGCTGAGTGCGGACGAGATCGAAGACGCGTTTAATCCATCATGGCATCTGAAGCACGTCGATACCATTTTCAAAAAGCTGGGCTTGGACTGAGCGACCACTACACAGGGGAAAGGGAAGATGACATGACAGCACAGGCATTATCTACGGCAGCGGAACTGATCGACGCACCGCTGATCTACAAAGGCAAAGTACGTGAGCTGTATGATCTGGGCGAGCATCTGCTCATCGTCGTTACCGACCGCATATCTGCATTTGACTACGTACTGGAACCGCCAGTTCCGCACAAGGGCGAAGTACTCAATCGTCTTAGCGCCTACTGGTTCGGCGAAACGAAGCAACTGCTCGACAACCATGTCGTGCATATCGATGTAGATATTCTTGGTGACATCGTGCGCGATCCCGACGCTCTGCGCAACCGGATCATGGTCACACGCAAAGCGGAGCGGATTGATATCGAATGCGTTGTTCGCGGCTACATCACGGGCGGCGGCTGGCGTCAGTATCAGCAAACAGGTGAAGTTAACGGCATCCCGCTGCCACCAGGTCTGCGCAAAAATGATCAATTCCCAGAGCCGCTGTTTACCCCAGCTGCCAAAAACGATGTCGGTCACGACGAAGACATTTCTTTTGCCCAAATGCAAGAACAGGTCGGTGAAGAACTGGCAGAACAGTTACGCGATAAAAGTATCCAGCTGTACGAATACGCGCGCAAGCAATGCCAACAGCACGGCATCATCCTCGCCGACTGCAAATTCGAGTTCGGCTTGATCGACGGACAACTGATCCTGATCGACGAAATCTTCACCCCGGATTCCTCGCGCTTCTGGGCAAAAGAAAACTATGCACTCGACATCGAAATCGACAGCATGGACAAAGAACCGGTACGCACCTACCTGGCAAGCACCGACTGGGACAAAAACAGCCCCCCAGCCCCCTTACCAGCCGAAGTCGTCCAAACCACATCCACCCGCTACCTCACCATCTACGAAAAACTAACCGGCTCCAAACTTTCGTAGCCCGTTCATCAACAAACGGAGCAAGAGCGAGACAGCACACAAGTAGAGAATAGCGCAGAAATAAAGAAGTGAACAAGCAAATCCCAATGAATCACTCCATACAATTCTAGCCAGTACAGATAAGAAAAAGGTACAACTCAAACACCGAATTTTGCATCACAATATGCATTGATTCTTTAAGTACTGTACGAAGCATATGCAGTACACAAGCATAAAACGAAATAAGAACCGCCTTTAACAAACCAATCTCTAAAATGGTTTTAAAGTAATTGCTCTTCATCTTTTACAACTGCTACACCTTCAACACATGAATGGTTACACCAGTACCGTTTGCCGGTAGGATCAGGACGTATGCGCCACTTCTTATATAACAAGGAAGCGCGGAGCGTAGGGAAGGGAATAAGGGAAAAGGAACGACTTACAGTGTTTGTGATTTTCAAACACGGGGTTCAATGGGAAGTGATTTTTGCGAAAGCAAAATATCTTACAGCTTTGGAGGGGCGGGAATCTTCATTCTATCCAAATCCAAAAGATTCCCGCGGCTCCACCGGAGTTCCGTCTCCTTATCCCTTCCCGGAGCGGACACTCTCACCCAATCAAACAGTCCGCCCCACCACCCTGATCCACCCAAACAAAACCAAGTAAAATTCAACGCTCACCCACCACTAAGGAGGAACACCACCCATGATCAAAGCGACAGTCCACGTGACCATCAAAGAAAGCGTACTCGACCCGCAGGGAGCAACCGTACAGGGCGCTCTGCATACACTCGGCTTTAATGAAGTGGAAAGCGTGCGGATCGGCAAATTTATGGAGATCGAGCTGGACACCGACAACCGCGAAGAAGCGGAACAGCGCCTGAAAGTAATGTGCGAGAAGCTGCTTGCCAATACGGTCGTTGAAAATTACCGATTTGAACTGGAGGGTTAATCCCATGAAATTTGCGGTACTTGTATTCCCTGGCTCCAACTGTGATATCGACTGCTTCAAAGCGGTAGAAGAAACGCTGGGCGAGCCGGTTGATTATGTATGGCACACGGCGACAGACCTGTCTGCGTATGACTGTATTCTAGTTCCGGGTGGGTTCTCTTATGGTGACTACCTGCGCTGCGGCGCCATTTCCCGTTTTGCACCGGTCATGGCAGAAGTCATCAAAGCTGCCAAGCAAGGCAAATACGTACTCGGCATCTGCAACGGATTCCAGATTCTGACCGAAGCACATCTGCTGCCGGGCGCGCTGCTGCGCAATGAATCGATGAAATTCCGCTGTCATGATACCGTATTGACGGTAACGAACAACCAAACGCCATTTACACGGGATTATGAGCAAGGCGAAGAGATTATCATCCCGATTGCACATGGTGAAGGTAACTACTACTGCGACGAAGCGACGCTGGAACAGCTGAAAAGCAACAACCAGATCGTCTTTCAATATGGCGAGAATCCAAACGGCTCCTTGCACGATATTGCGGGCATCAGCAATGAACGTGGCAATGTAGTCGGCATGATGCCGCATCCAGAGCGCGCGGTTAACGAACTGCTTGGTACGACAGACGGCAAGAAAATGTTCACATCTATTTTGAAAGCCTGGAGGGATCAACATGACGCAGCAAACATCCGTTAAGGAACCGACGGCGGAGCAAGTCGCAGAACAGAAACTGTATCAACAAATGGGTGTCTCGGACACCGAATTCGATCTGATCTGCGGTTTCCTCGGACGTAAACCGAACTACACGGAAATCGGCGTATTCAGTGTAATGTGGTCGGAACATTGCGCGTACAAAAATTCCAAACCGCTGCTGAGACGTTTCCCGACCGATGGTCCGCGTGTCCTGATGGGACCGGGCGAAGGGGCAGGGATCGTCGATATAGGCGACAACCAGGCAGTCGTTTTCAAAATCGAAAGTCATAACCATCCATCCGCCGTTGAGCCATATCAAGGCGCTGCTACTGGCGTGGGCGGCATTATCCGCGATATCTTCTCCATGGGCGCGCGCCCGATCGCTTCGCTGAACTCCCTGCGTTTCGGTAAGCTGGAGAGCGAACGCGTGAAATATCTATTTGAGCATGTTGTGGCTGGGATCGCTGGCTACGGCAACTGTATCGGTATTCCGACGGTTGGCGGCGAAGTTATGTTTGATGAGAGCTATGAAGGCAATCCGCTCGTCAATGCAATGTGCGTCGGTCTGATCGATCATGACAAAATCCAGCGCGGCGTAGCCAAGGGCGTCGGTAATCCGGTCTTCTACGTCGGTCCACCAACCGGACGCGACGGCATTCATGGTGCCACATTCGCTTCCGAAGAATTGACTGAAGAATCCGAAGCGCGCAAAACAGCAGTGCAGGTCGGCGATCCATTTATGGAAAAGCTCGTGATGGAATCCTGTCTCGAACTGATCGATACCGGCATCGTACTCGGTATTCAGGATATGGGTGCAGCTGGTCTGACGTGCTCCAGTTCGGAAATGGCGAGCAAAGCGGGCAACGGTCTGGAGCTGTATCTGGATCAGGTGCCGCAGCGTGAAGAAGGCATGACCCCGTACGAAATGATGCTGTCCGAATCGCAAGAGCGTATGCTGTTCGTCGTTGAGCCGAAGGACGAAGCACAGGCGATGGAAATCTTCGAACGCTGGGGTGTCATCTGCGCCAAAGTCGGCAAAGTCACCGACGATGGTCGTCTGAAGCTGTTCCATCATGATGAGCTTGTTGGCGACATGCCAGTTCATGCACTGGTGGACGAATGCCCAATCTATAACAAGCCATCCTCGGTTCCGGCTTATTATGAGCAAATGGCATCTATCGACACTGCTGCTTATGACGAAGTGACCGATCTGTCCGGTGCATTACGATCCGTGCTGGCTTCGCCAACAGTAGCAAGCAAAGCATGGGTATATGACCAGTACGATTACATGGTACGCACAAGTACAGCGGTACGCCCTGGTTCGGATGCGGCAGTTGTACTCGTGAACGGCACACGCAAAGCGCTGGCGATGACGACCGATTGTAACTCCCGTTTTGTCTACCTTGACCCGGAAGTGGGCGGCAAAATCGCGGTCAGCGAAGCAGCACGTAATATTGTCTGCTCTGGCGCCGAGCCGCTCGCCATCACGGACAACCTGAACTTTGGTAGCCCGGAAAAACCAGAAATTTTCTGGCAAATGGAACAATCCGTTGATGGGATGGCAACGGCCTGCCGCGCGCTGGAAACACCAGTTATTGGCGGTAACGTCAGTCTATACAATGAAAATACACGCGGCTCCATCTACCCGACACCGGTTGTCGGCATGGTTGGACTCGTTCACGATACCGATCATATTACAACACAAGGCTTCAAGCAGAATGGCGACGTCATCTTCTTGCTGGGCGAAACGAAAGCCGAACTCGGCGGCAGTGAATTCCAGCATATCGTGCATGGTAAGACCGAAGGTCGTCCGCCAGCACTGGATCTGGTTATTGAGAAACAACTGCTGGACGGCGTACTGGGCGCGATTCAAGCTGGTCTGGTACAATCTGCACATGATCTGTCTGAAGGCGGTTTGGCGGTTGCACTGGCAGAATCATGTATTAGCGGCAAACTGGGCGCTGCGCTTGAACTGACATCCGGCGGATTGCGCAATGATCTGCTGCTGTTCAGCGAATCCCAATCCCGCATTTTGCTATCGGCAACCGCGGAGCAAGCAGATGCACTGCAAAGTCAATTGCAAGCTGCTGGTGTACCAATCACTCGTATCGGTACGGTGACACAGGAACAACAACTACAAATCCAAGTGGACGGCAAACAAGTCCTGACAGAAGAAGTGAAATCACTTCGTCAGGTCTGGGAGGATGCGATTCCATGTCTGATGAATTAAATCAGCATCAACTGTGGACCGGCGACTATTATAATCAGGGAACCGGACCCAATGATATTTTTGATACGTTAAAAGAGGAATGCGGCGTCTTCGGTGTCTACGGACACCCGGGGGCCGCTTCCCTGTCTTATTATGGTTTGCACGCCCTTCAACATCGTGGCGAGGAAAGCTGCGGTATCTGCGTCAGCGACCGCACCCAGTTTAATTACCATCGCGGAATGGGACTGGTAAAGGAAGTGTTTGACAAGGATATTATGAGCGGATTGACCGGCGACATCTCTGTCGGTCATGTACGCTATTCGACTAGCGGTAGCAGTCATCTGGGCAACGCTCAGCCGCTCGTATTCCGTTACCGTGCAGGCGAATTGGCACTGGCGACGAACGGCAATATCGTCAATGCTCCGCAAATTCGGCGCGAGCTGGAGGAAATGGGTTCTATTTTCCAAACGACCAGTGATACCGAAGTGGTTGCGCATCTAATCGCTCGTTCGCCGAAGCCATTGGTGGAAGCGGCGAAGGATGCGTTCCGCCGGATCGTAGGCGGATTTGCCTTTATGGTAATGACGAACGGACAACTGATCGTTGCCAGCGATCCGAACGGATTGCGTCCGCTAACGATGGGACGACTGGGCGACGCGTATATTTTCGCTTCCGAAACGTGTGCTCTGGAAACGATTGGTGCTGAACTGGTACGCGATGTACAGCCGGGCGAATTGCTCGTATTGAACGAAGACGGATTACAAGAAGACACATATATCGAACAGCCGCAGCGCAAAGCACTCTGCTCGATGGAATATATTTATTTTGCCCGCCCGGATAGCGATATGAATGGCTCCAACCTGCATTCTGCCCGGAAACGAATGGGTTCCGTGATGGCGCGCGAATCGTTTGTCGATGCGGATCTTGTGACCGGTGTACCGGATTCCAGTATCTCCGCCGCGATCGGTTATGCCGAGCAGACAGGCATTCCATACGAGCTGGGCATGATCAAAAACAAATACACCGGACGTACCTTTATCCAGCCTAGTCAAGAATTGCGCGAGCAGGGTGTAAAGATGAAGCTGAGCGCTGTCCGCCGTGTCGTGGAAGGCAAGCGCGTCGTAATGATCGACGATTCCATCGTACGCGGCACCACGTCGCGCCGGATCGTCAACATGCTGCGCGATGCAGGAGCGACCGAGGTACATGTGCGAATCACCTCACCACCTTTCAAAAATCCATGCTTCTACGGCATCGATACCCCGGATCGCCGCGACCTGATCGCGTCATCCAAAACCGTCGAAGAAATCCGTCAGGAGATCAACGCCGATTCACTCGCCTTTTTGAGCAATACCGGCTTGATCGAAGCAGTTGCTGGCGATAATCGTGGCGACTACAAAGGTGGCATGTGCATGGCGTGCTTTGACAACGACTACCCAACTCAAGTGGACTTCGGCGGCGAAGAACAATTCGGATGTGGGTGCTAATGGAATTACGCTGAGTGGAATAGGGAATGGGATTGGTGTGGCACCGCTCCGGGGAAGGATATAGGCTGCCGATCGCGGGTTGAAATCGGGTGCCTTGGATTGGATAACCCCTTGTAGAGGAAGGCACCCGATTTCAAAGGCGATCTATAGCCTATTTCCTTCCCCTCCGCTCCACACTCTCCCCATCCTATTCCAATAGCGAATTCGTTAGATCGGTTGGGGCAGTAGGGAAAGATAAGGATGATACATTATAATCAAAACCAACATCCTGACCAAACACGACCAATACAAAGAGAATACCGGATACGGAGTCTAAACCTATAAATAGCACGGAATCAACACAATCTCCAACAACAAAATAACCAAAACAATCACAGCAATCAAACCGACTCATCAATATAACCGACCAAGAGATATAGTCAATTCCACCATTCTCAAACGAGTCATTTCTAGTCCTATATCTCTAACTATTTCCTGTTTATTCTCTAATCCTATTTCTCTAAATCTTTAATCTCTAATCTCTACCAATCTCTTCCCATTACCACCCCACCCAAAGTTCGGAGCTTGGGTTTGGAGGGGGAAGGTGATCGTTGCACGTAGCGGAGGGAATGGAATCGTTCCGGGCGGAGCATTTGCGGACCGGCTTTTTACGACTCTTGTCATCATTCGGAAAAAGCCGGTCTGCAACGGCGAAGCCCGAACGATCCATTCCCGCAGCGCTGTAGCAACAGAACACCCCATCCCCTCCACCCCCAACTCCGCAAATATTTCAACATACGAAAGGTGCGATCACAGTGTCAGAAGCTTATAAAAATGCCGGTGTCGATATCGCGGCAGGCAATGAAGCGGTTGAACGGATGAAAAAGCATGTCAAAACGACGTTTCGCCCGGAAGTGATGACAGACCTCGGCGGCTTTGGTGCGCTGTTTGGACTGAATAAGGATAAGTACGAGGAGCCAGTACTCGTTTCCGGTACAGACGGTGTTGGTACGAAGCTGAAGCTCGCTTTTGCGATGGATAAGCACGATACGATCGGGATCGATGCAGTTGCCATGTGTGTAAACGACATCGTGGTGCAAGGGGCAGAACCGCTCTTTTTCCTCGATTATCTTGCCTGTGATCGGGTCATTCCCGAAAAGATTGAAGCGATCGTCTCCGGTATTGCGGACGGTTGTCGTCAATCCGGTTGTGCGCTGATCGGCGGCGAGACAGCGGAGATGCCGGGCATGTATTCGGAAGGTGAATACGATATCGCTGGTTTCACAGTAGGTATCGTGGATAAGCCGAAAGTCATTACGGGCAGCGATATCGCAGCAGGTGATGTCGTAATCGGCTTGGCATCAAGTGGCGTACACAGTAACGGATTTTCCCTTGTGCGCAAGTTGCTGCTGGAAGACGGCGGTTATGAATTGACAGCACAGGTAGCAGAACTGGATAACGCCGTGCTGGGACATGTATTATTGGAGCCGACGCGCATTTATGTGAAGTCGTGTCTTGCGCTGCAACAAGCGGTACAGGTCAAAGGCATGGCGCATATTACAGGTGGCGGCTTTATCGAGAATATTCCACGGATGTTGCCGGATGATGTAAATGTAGATATCGAATATGGAAACTGGCCGATTCTGCCGATTTTCCAATTGATGCAAGCGAAGGGCGGCATTAGCAACCGCGATATGTTCACAACCTTTAACATGGGGATCGGTATGGTGATTGTCGTTCCAGCGGAACAGGCGGAGCAGGCATTGAGCGTGCTACAAGAACAGGGCGAAGAAGCTTATCTCATCGGTAACGTCACGGAAGGACAGAAGATCGTCACCTTTACCGGAGCGGATATATAATGAACGTATGTAAGATCGCGGTATTTGCGTCCGGTCAGGGCAGTAATTTTCAGGCGCTTGTGCATGCGCAGCGCAGCGGATTGCTGGGGTCTGCGGAAGTTCAGCTGCTTGTATGCGACAAGCCGGCAGCACCGGTCGTAGAGCGTGCGCAGCAGGCAGGGATAGATACGTTTGTCTTTCAGCCGAAGGAATATGACAGTCGGGAAGCGTACGAACTGGATATTCTGAGCGAATTGGCGAAGCGAGATATCGACCTGATCGTGCTGGCGGGCTATATGCGTTTGCTAACGCCGACGATGGTGAATCCATACATGGGACGGATGATTAATATTCATCCGTCACTGTTGCCTGCTTTTGCCGGTAAGGATGCGATCGGGCAGGCGCTGGATTATGGTGTGAAATTGACCGGAATTACAGTTCATTTTGTCGATAACGGTATGGATACGGGGCCGATCATCGCCCAGCAGCCTGCACATATTCACCCGGATGATACGGCGGAGACGCTGGCAGAACGGATTCACAAGATCGAACAGACGCTATACCCGCGCGTCGTCTCGCAGATTGCTGCTGGTAAAGTACGACTTGCCGAAGATGGCAGACATGTCATCGTAGAGCAGTGAATAGAGGATTGCGAGAAGCTTTTGATAACGTATAGGGGACTGGCTTGTTATGTGGAGCAAGATATACCTGTATATTTGCCCAAACTGATAGCTAGTCAATGAACGATTTCTGTTTCCACTACAAAGGAGGAATTTTCAATCATGACGATCAAACGTGCGCTTGTCAGCGTATCCGATAAAACAGGTGTAGTCGATTTCTGCCGCGAATTATCGCAACTAGGTGTAGAGATCATTTCCACTGGTGGCACCAAAAATCTGCTTGCTGATGCAGGCGTGCCCGTCATCGGTATTTCCGAAGTGACCGGGTTCCCCGAAATTCTGGACGGACGTGTGAAAACACTGCATCCGGCTGTACATAGCGGTCTGCTGGCAATTCGCGACAGTGAAGAGCATCAGCAGCAAATGCAGAAACTGGAGCTGGGCTACATCGATCTCGTCGTTGTAAACCTGTATCCATTCCAAGAGACGGTCTCCAAGCCGGATGTCGCTTACGAAGACGCGATTGAAAATATTGATATCGGCGGTCCAACGATGCTGCGCAGTGCTGCCAAAAACCATGCCTTTGTGACGGTTGTAGTGGATGCAGGCGATTACGCAACTGTACTGGACGAAGTACGCAGTGAAGGTGATACGACGCTGGATACGCGCAAGCAGCTTGCTGCCAAAGTATTCCGTCATACTGCGGCTTACGACTCCCTGATCTCCGATTATCTAGCAGAAGTGCTGGAAACGCCGTTCCCTGAACGGTATACCGTGACGTATGAGAAAATTCAAGATCTGCGCTACGGCGAGAATCCGCATCAAAGCGCCGCCTTTTACCGCAAGCCACTGGCTCCGGCAGGCACGCTGACCACCGCAGAGCAGCTGCATGGCAAAGAATTGTCGTACAACAATATTAACGATGCCAATGCTGCACTCCAGATCGTCAAAGAATTTACCGAACCGGCGGTTGTAGCCGTCAAGCATATGAATCCATGTGGCGTAGGCGTAGGTTCTACCATTGCCGAAGCATACAACAAAGCGTACAGCGCTGATCCAACTTCCATTTTCGGCGGCATCGTAGCAGCCAACCGCGTGATCGATGCGGACACGGCGCAGCCGCTGAGCGAGATTTTCTTAGAGATCGTGCTGGCACCCGATTTCACACCAGAAGCGTTGGAGATTTTGACGAAGAAGAAAAATATCCGCCTGCTCAAAATGGGCGAATTCTCCTCGTCTGCTGATCGCAAACCGCAACAGATCGTGACTGAGGTGGAAGGCGGTATGGTCGTACAGGAGAGTGATGTACATTCTATTACCGAAGCTGATCTGAACATCGTCACTGAGCGCGCACCGTCAGCGGAAGAGATGAAGCAATTACTGTTCGGCTGGAAAGTCGTTAAGCATGTAAAATCGAATGCAATTGTCCTCGCAGCTGATGATATGACAATCGGCGTTGGTGCAGGTCAGATGAACCGCGTCGGTGCTGCCAAAATCGCCATCGAGCAAGCTGGCGACAAAGCGAAAGGTGCCATTCTCGCATCGGATGCCTTTTTCCCAATGGGCGATACAGTGGAAGCGGCAGCGCAAGCAGGCATTACCGCGATCATTCAACCGGGCGGCTCGGTCAAAGACGAAGAGTCGATCAAAGCGGCGAATGAGCATGGCATCGCGATGGTGTTCACCAGCGTGCGCCATTTTAAACACTGATCAAGTAGCATCCCTATTTCCACGAACGGAGTGTGACATTATGGATATTCTCGTCATCGGCAGCGGCGGACGTGAACATACAATCGTATGGTCGCTGTCCCAAAGTCCACAAACCGACAACATTTATTGTGCACCAGGCAATGCAGGTATCGGGCAAATCGCCGAGTGTGTACCGATTTCTGTACATGAATTTCAAAAACTAGCTGATTTTGCTGCTGACAAGCAGGTTGGGCTAGTTGTCGTTGGTCCAGACGATCCACTTGCTGACGGTATCGTCGATGTATTCGAAGCGCGCGGCATTCCGGTCTACGGTCCACGTCAAAATGCCGCTATTATCGAAGGCAGCAAAACCTTTATGAAAGACCTGCTGCACAAATACAATATCCCTACCGCCGCGTATGCCAAGTTCGACACATACGAAGTAGCGCTGGACTATTTGCAGCAGCAGCCCGTTCCTATCGTTATCAAGGCGGATGGTCTGGCAGCTGGTAAAGGCGTTACTGTCGCACGCAGTATGGATGAAGCCGTGGATGCGCTACAGGCGATTATGCAGGATAAAGTATTTGGCGAAGCAGGCAGTCGCGTCATTATTGAGGAGTTTATGGAAGGGCAGGAGATGTCGATCCTCGCCTTTGTCGACGGTGAAACCGTGCGTGTGATGCCTGCCGCTCAAGACCATAAGCCCGTCTATGATCATGATCAAGGTCCCAATACTGGCGGTATGGGCACCTATTCACCATTGCCGCATATTGATCAGCAGATTATCGACGAAGCGATTGCCGACATTATCATTCCAACTGCCAATGCGATGGTCTCGGAAGGTCGTCCATTTCAAGGCGTATTGTTCGCTGGTCTGATGATCACCCCGGATGGCAAGCCGAAGACGGTCGAGTTTAACGCCCGTTTTGGCGATCCAGAAACGCAGGTGGTGCTGCCACGCTTGAAGACGGATCTACTAGATATTTTTCTGGCAACCGTGAACGGTACGCTGGCAGATATCGAGATTGAGTGGAGTGATGAAGCAGCAGTATGCGTCATTCTTGCTTCTGGCGGTTACCCGGCATCGTATCCGAAGGGTTTGCCGATCTCTGGACTGGATCAGATCGATACCAAGCAGGCACTTGTTTTTCATGCAGGGACAGGTATAGGTAGCAATGGCGAGATCGTCACTAACGGTGGTCGTGTTCTCGGCGTTGTCGGTCTAGGTCACGATATTGCTTCCGCGCGTGCCAACGCTTACGCACAGGCGGAGCAGATTACGTTTGAAGGCAAGCATCAGCGTAGCGATATCGCTGCCAAAGCACTGGTTGAACAAGGTTGATGTTATTGTTTGCTAGCATTATTTTGGGGTCATGTCATGAGTCCGATTGCTCATTAGCTGTAATTGGATAAATAATGAAATCGCCATTTACATGGTGTAGTTGAATGTTCTGCTCATATAGATACTGTGGCACAGTACTCTCTATGATGCAGCTCCATTCTGCCATCCATGTAAATGGCTTTTTGCTATGGATTCCTCATGAAGGGGAAGCGGCGAAACATGATACAAATGGCTCATATTCTTCATTTACCCACCTAAAAATTAAAATTTTTGGTGATTATACCGATAAAAGGGTTAGGCTTTCCAATATACATAGAGATTGTTACGCTAGCTTCTTAACGAAGGCAGCAACAGAGTGTGCTGTCACCCATCATTTTTCACGCAGCTTCCCAATTGAAGTTTGACCAGACTGGAAAAGGATAAAACAAGCAGAAACGGAGGGATCCAAAGCAAGCAAGGGACACGTCTGTCCATAGAAGCTAGCACGTAACCTTGGAATAGCCAGAAATGGACAAGGGAGCGAATGCACTTGAATTTAGCACGATTACGATGGAAATCGCTGGCAGCGATACTCGTAGGACTATCTGTTCTTACCGCCAGCGCGTCTGCTTATGCAGCCGATTATACTTATGACGATCTGAACCGGGTCACCTCGGTAGACAAAGACGGTAAACAAACGACGTATACGTACGATCATGGTGGTAACCTGCTCAGTGTGACGTCGACTAGCAAACCTGCTGTACAGAAAAGCAATATCGTTTCCGGATGGACTGCGTATATGACCAAAGGCATGAAAGCCCAATACGAGACGACAACAGCTAATGTTTCCAATGATACTCACGTTACCTATGCACCGTCTGTAGTAGAAAATGTATATGGTGATACATCGTCGACCGTTGCAGCTGACGTGTATGAGCCAAGCAATAGCAATCTGACCGCGCAACTGATTACGCTGGACGCCAAGCGTAGTGGTGGAGCTAACATTTACCGCGATATCCCGGTTCAGGGTAGTACAAGCTATACGTACGAGGGCTGGGTGAAGACCGATGAGATGAAGGACGCGGTCGTGCAGGTCATCGTCAATTATTACGATGGCAACAAACGCTTGATTCGCTACGACAATCTGCTTAACTTGAGACAAAATACTGGCTGGACTAGCTATAATGCCAAGCTGACCGCCCCATCTGGCGCTGTCAAAGCACGCGTTCATTTGCAAATCGTGCTGCTGAAGGCGAACGGACACGCCAAAGCCGGTTTTGCTGACCGTACCTTCAGCAAGGCAGGGGGCAGTCAGTGATGAATATAAGAAATTGCTTAAAAGTAGTAGCATTAGCAGCGATATTGGTTGTTTCCTTATTCATATTCAAACAACCATCTGCCGAGGCAGCGCTTGTCAATTCTTATACATTAGGTGCAGGGCAAAGTGTAACCATTACACATTCTTATACTGCGGCTATGTCTATTTATCTGGATGGAACGTCATATGAATATGCTCGTTATATGGCAAATGGCGACGTAGCATCTTACAACGAAGATACAGGAAAAACAACACTGAATTTCCCAAAAGATTATACGATTGAGATCACGAACCTTTCTGGTTCCAATATGACCATTGATGCCAAAAGTAAACAAATTCAAGTGTACACAATTAGTTTTCACGCGCTTGAACGGATTACTTTAACGCCGGGTGGAAGCTATATTTTTGAGAATATGGATTCGGCGAGAAGCCAGAGTATACGAATTGGCGGAGTAAATGCCAATATCCATTTTGACAGTAACGGCTACTATGTACCAACATCTTTTGCACGTAATGCTTCTGGTGGTGTAGAGACGCTAAATGCAGGTACAAGAATGATTGTTACGAATCGTGATTCCAAAACGTACGATATATTTGGTGCGAGAAAAGTAATTCGTACTATATATTCATATACTCCTGCTGATTTTAGATACAATGTGGCTCCAAATACGTCGGTACAAGCGACCAACAAAACTGCCAATAACTATTATGTATATATGGATGGCGGAGTCTCGTATGAATTTATGATTTACGATGAAGATGGTTCATTATCGTCATCGGGTACAACCAAAACGACGAGCAAATTCGTCCGAGCGGGTCAGCGCTTTGTCATGACTAATGTTTCCGCTACGCCAATCACGGTATCGGGCGCATATCCCGCCTTTGACACAACAACGCAGGTTGAGCCGCCAATGGTCACCAAAACGCTGGCTCCTAACGCCAGCATCAAAGTGAAAAATAGCTCCAGCGATCAGATCAAGCTCTTGATGAACGGACTATACGAGCATGCCGAATACGACGCATCCGGCGATGTAGCAGAATACGATAATGGCAGCACGCTGTCCAACTATTTGCTGCCAATCGGCAATACGGTTGTATTTACCAATCCGAGCAGCTCCACATCTATCACGATCAAGGTTCCGAAGGAGCAGACCCAGATTTCCGATTCCGCCAATCCGGCGTTATATCGCTACAATCTGCCACCCGGCGGTTCACTGGAAGCAAGCAATCTGACACATAATAACGCAACCATTCAAGCAAATGGACGCTATGATTACGCGTTCTATGATAGCTTGGGCATTATCAAATACGATTCTTATCATCAAAATAGTTACTTCCAACTGGCTAACGGTGAACGTGTCGCGTTTACCAACGTCGGCACGACGACAGATTTGATCTATGCTCCTTATGAAGCATTCCGATTCTCTTTCCGTACCCAGCCGATCACGTTCAAGCGTACGCTGGAATCGGGACAGACGATCAAAGCAGTCAATACTTCCCGTTATTCGTTCCCTGTGACAGCGGACGGGCAGCATCATTATGTCGTATACGATCAGGCTGACAATCGTGTCGCTAGCTTTGGCAATCCGATCAAAGCCGATACGCATACCGTCACCAAAGAGCAAAAGGCTATTGTGACCAACAGCGACAATACTCCGCTGACCGTCTATGGTCCAGCCGATGCTTTCGATTGGAGCAATCGCTCCGAACCAGCATTGTACAAAGGATATTTGAACGCTGGGCAAAGTTTGAAACTGTCTAACAACAGTCCAGGCAATTTCAATCTGTATACAGAAGGCACCTATGATCAGGCTAGCTACAAAGCGGACAATTCGCTGCGCTCGCTGGATCATAACCGTACGCAAATCTCGTTGCCATTTTATAGCGGCGAACGTGCCACATTGACCAATTCTGGGAATAGTCAATTTGTGCTGTTAACGCCATATGATGTCACGGCTGTACAATCCAGCGCCAATCCGGCACTCCTGATCAAGCAGCTTGCCATCAACCAGAGTCTGGAGTTTGTTAACAAAGCGTCAAGCACTGAGCAGGTTTATTTTACTGGTCGTCACGATCTGATGGATTATGATCCTGCGGGCAAACCGAACAGTTATATCAGACAGACGACAACGGGCTACCGTTCCGTAGATGCAAGTCAGCGATTAGCTGCGATGAATACGGACGAGAAACCAATTGAAGTGTACGCGGCATACGAATTATTTACCGATAACCAACGCACCACTCCTGTCACGTTCCGCAAAACGCTGACTAATGGGCAAAGTCTGAATCTGACCAATACGACAGACAAGTCGTTCAGTCTGTATTCCATCGGCGGCGTTTACGATTATGTAGAACGCAAAGCAAGTGGTGAGGTCGACGAGCTACAATTGATGAATGACGGTAAGCTCAAAGCCGTATCCGCAGGCTATAAGCTGGCAGTAACAGGCTCTGATACGACGCAGCCTGCGATCATCGAAGGACCTTACGATGCCTTTGATATCCAAAATAGAACCAACCCGGCACTCATCAAGCGTACCCTGCAAGTTGGCGAATATATGGATGCCAGCAATATCGAAGCTTTGGATTCATCCGTACGTCTGACAGGCGCATACAGTCTGGCTCGTTATGGAGCCGATGGCAGCCTAACAGCATATACGTATCGGGTAAATGGCGTGTCCACGCAAGAATTGCCTTCTGGTGGACGCATCGGTATTCAAAATAACGATACCGAAGACATGATCGTCTATGCACCGTACGAGTCATTTACATTCAAAGACCGTCAACATCCGGTTACCTTTACGATGAATGTAGATTCGCAGCGCACGATTGCATTGGTACAAAATGTACTGTCTCCAGCCAATCTGTATACCGAAGGCACATATGATTATGCTCGCTATAGAGCGAGTGGGAATCCAGAAGATTATGCAGTTGCCGATACCGGAACAGTACATGCACTATCCAAAGGCGACCGCTTTGTTATCTCGGGTGCAGCGGATCAGCAAGTGAAGCTTTCCGGTTCCTACGATGCTTTCCAGATCAGTAATGTGGAAGGGCGACCAGTAACCGTCAAAACGCTGGAACCCGGCGAAAGCTATTCAATTCGTAACATTTCGCCAGGTGCATTCAATCTGCGGGTGAACGGAACGCATGCGTACCAGTTGTATAATGCAGCGGGTACGATGACTAGCAGCAACGACAGTACTACCGTGAGTACGCATACGTTGCAGCCATCCGTGCGCATCGTCGTGACTAACGTCGATACTGCACCAGTGACCGTCTACGCTCCAACGGAAGCGATTCGCATCACGCAGGGCAATGATCTGCTGATCAAATCGCTCAACAACGGACAAAGTATGAAAGCAGTCAACAACTCCGGTGGAACGGCTCGTCTGAGTGTAGATGGCACGTACGATGTCGCCGTATACGATGCTTCCGGTGAACCGAACGCCTCTTACGAGCGCTTGAGTACCGCAACTTCCGTTACCGTACCATCTGGTGGCTATGCCATTCTGACTGCACGCCAGACCGCAGCAACAACAGTCAATGCGAACAAAGACAATTTCTCTTTTGTCGATGCTGAGCATGAAGCGTTGTCTGTCTACAGTCTGGGTGCCGCCAATATGCTCAAATCACTGAATGTGACCAACAAAGCTCATACGTTGACAGTCAACGGTACATTCCATTATTGGATTGAACAAGCAGCCGAGCAACCGGGCAATGGTCCCGTTTCTATCGGTGGTGGCAATACCGCAATCGTACGCAATACAAGCGGCAAAACAGTAGACGTATACAGTCCATACGGTCTATTCCGCTGGGAAGAAACGACCGATCCGGTCATCCCTGCACCGACACCAACGCCGCCGACAGGTCAGCCGGTCAGCTCGCTTGATCCCGGCAGCTATGATCCGCAAACGTTCTACGCTGATCCGATTGATACATCGACTGGCGCACAGATCATTAACAAAACAATGCTGTCCGCACATGGCAGTCTGGATATTCCATTCCAGGCACAATATTATTCTCTACTGCAAGGCAATGGCGCGATGGGCAAAGGTTGGAGTCATAACTATGCGATGCGCCTGCAAGAGAGTGCCAAAGACGGCAGCGTCAATCTATACTGGAACGATTTCCGGTATAATACCTTTACCCGTCAGGCAGACGGTAGTTATGTGTCCAGCCAGAAGGCGGTACGTAATGATCAATTGCTCAAAAACAAAGACGGCAGCTATAGCCTAAATCGATACGACCGTACGAATTTGCAATTTTCCAAAGATGGCAAGCTGCAATCGATGGGCAATTCTGGCGGCATCACATTGAATATGCAATACAATGCCAGCGGCAAAATCTCTGGTGTGATCGAACCGGCAACAGGTGCCAAACTCGTACTGGATTACGATACTGCCGGACGCATCAGCTCTGTTGCAGATCAGTCGGGACGCAAGGCAAGCTTTGCCTACGACGATACTGGACGACTCATCACCCTGACATCTCCCAATGGAATCAAAGATGAATACACGTATAACAAAAATCATCAGATTCTGACTGGCAAGCTGGATGGTCAGCAAGTGTTCGCCAACAGCTACGACAGCAAAGGACGTATCCTGAAACAAACCGACGGTATTAATGGTCATCAGACGACGCTGTCCTACAGTCAGGATAATAATGGATTCACAACGACCATTACTGACCGTAACGGCAACGTACAGAAGCGTGTCCATGATGCCAATTATCAGCTTCTTCAAGTACAGGATGCACTGGAAGGTCAGACATCGTACACGTACGACAATCAGGGCAACCGTACGAGCATTACCAATGCGCTGAATCAGACGGCACGCTTTGTCTACGATGACAAAAACAATGTTGTCAAAGTGACCGACCCGTCCGGTCAATCTATGACCATGACCTACGACGGTCTTGGCAATTTGCTGAAAGCAACCGGACCAGATGGCAGCAGCATTACGAGCACCTACGACAATCAGGGACGACTGCTGACGACAACCAACCCAGAAGGTCAAAGTATCACCTACGCATACAACGATCAGGGACTGCTCACCTCGGCAACCGATCCGCGTGGCGGCAAAACGCTGTACAGCTACGACGGTTTCCGATTGAACAAAGTCACTCAATCCACTGGCGAAGCCACACTCATCGGCTACGACAAGGCTGGTCGCATGACGACACAGACGGATGCCGCAGGCAATACAGCGAGTATCGTTTACAATGACAACGATCAACTGACGTCTGTTATCGACGAGCTGAATCATAAGAACAGCTACACGTACGACGGTCACGACAACCTGACCAGTGTGACAGATGCCAAAGGCAATGTGACCCGCTACACCTACGATGCTAACGGTCAATTGACAGGCATGACCAATGCACTGGGCGGCAAAATCGGTATCCAATACGATGCCGAAGGACGCATGACCGGTGTGACCGACCCGCTGAATCGCAAAACCGTCTTTGCCTACGATAAAGCCGGTCAACTGCTCAGCGAAACCAATGCGCAGGGTGCCAGCATCCGGTATGCGTACGACAAACTCGGTCGTCCAACTGAAGCACGGGATGCACTCAACAACAAAATGTACACCGTGGAGTACGACACCGCTGGCAATCCGGTGAAAATGACCGATGCTCTCGGCAACACGTACAAAAGTGCATATAACCAGCTGAACCAGCTCACCCAATCCGTCGATCCGCTGAACCGTAAAACCAACTACAGCTACGACAAATTGGGTCAACTGACCGACGTCAGCGATGCCATACAAGGGCACACATCACAAGCAATGGATGCATTCGGACAGATCACCACCATGATGGATGCCAATGGAAATCAGGCACAATATCAATACGATCTGCTAGGTCGTCTGACGAATGAAAAAGATGCCGCAGGCGGCAGTCATACGTATGAATACAATACCGTCGGGCTGTTGAGCAAAGAAACCGACAAAAATGGACGAAATACGAACTACACCTACGATGCCGCAGGCAACCTGATCCAGTTTGCCGACCAAGCAGGCAACGTATCATATCAGTACGACGAGAATGGAAACATCCTGTCCGTCACAGGCAGCGACGGCAAGGTGCTACGCCGCACATTCGATGCCCTCAACCGCGTCGAAACATATACTGACGGCGACGGCAATACCATCGGCTACAGCTACGATGCGGCTGGACAATTAACGACTTTGACCTATCCAGACGGCAAAAAAGTACACTACACGTACGATACCGTCGGTCATATGTCCACCGTCACCGATTGGAACGGACGCAAAACGGCATACAGCTACGACGCCAACGGTCGCCTAACTTCCACGTCACGTGCAGACGGAACGAAAGAAACCCGTTCGTACAATGCCGCTGGACAATTGACTAGCCTGACCGTGCTGAACCCAGATGGCAGTGTTATGGTCGAAACGAGCTATACCTACGATGCCGCAGGTAACGTCATTCAAGAAGAGGGCGGCGAAGTCCAAAGCCCGCTCAATAGCGTAACCTACGACGTATACGGTCCAGGTCTGTCACCAGAACTGGAAGACGTCATGATCCAAAGCGGATTATCCGCTACAGCTGCACAAACGGAAGACAACGCCAGCGTCCAGCAGGATGTATATAATCATTCCGCAGCAAACGGCAATAATACCGAATCGGATTATGCCGATGCTGAAAATGCTAATGGCAATACTGTGAATGATACGAATCAACCTGCTAACGGTAAAACCAATACAGCAGAACCAACAACTGTTACCGAAGACAGCTACGGATTGTATGGCGATTTACAATTGACGTATACCGCAGACAACCGTCTGGCTACCGTTAACGGACAAGCAGTCCAATACGATGCCGAAGGCAATATGCTGCATGGTCCACTGAATGGTAGTATGCAAGACTATCGCTACGATGCTCGCAACCGTCTGATCCAAGCCGGCGGCTTAAGCTACGGATACGATAACGAAAACAACCGTAACTCTATGACCGTGAGCGGTGTGACGACGAAGCAGATCATCAATCCACATGCCGTTCTGTCGCAAGTGCTGATGGAAACCGACGCTTCCGGCACACCGCAAGCATGGTACGTCTACGGTCAAGGACTCATCAGTCGCGAAGATGCCAGTGGCAATTACCAAACGTATCAGTACGACATGCGCGGTAGTACGATCGCTTTGACCGACAACAAAGGTCAAGTTACCGATACGTACACCTACGATACCTATGGAGAACAACTGGAGCACACCGGTGCAAGTGAACAACCATTCCAGTACAATGGACGTGACGGTGTACAGACGGATGCCAATGGTTTGTACCAGATGCGTGCCCGTTACTACAATCCAGAGATCAAGCGCTTCGTGAATCGCGATGTACTGACAGGCAGTATTGACAATGGACTGACGATGAATCGGTATGCGTATGTAAATGGGAATCCGGTGTCGTATATTGATCCGTTTGGACTCAGTGCAGATGGAGCGACATGGTGGCAAAGTGGGTTTAGCTACGGAGTCGATGCGTTACCGGGAGTAGGCACTGTGAAAGGGATTCAGGAAGTCTTTACCGGTGTGGATCTGATTACGGGACATCAGTTGTCGGTAGCGGATCGGATCGCGACAGGTGGAGGAACAATCCTAAGTATCGGCATCCCAGGCGGAAAGATTTTCGGGAAAGTAGCGATCAAGAAAACGATTGATGGCGGAGCCTGGTTGATTGGTAAATTACGTGTTAATAATATTGAGAAGGCTGTTGAAATTGCTCCACGACTAGATCGTCCTATGGCAGGCGATAATATTGGTTCTATGTTGTATAGCAAAGATAATAATGATTCTTCTTGGAAAAAAGGTCTGGAAGTTACTGAGCAGCACATTAAAGATGCAATGCGGGGAGCGACATTACAAACACAACAAAAAGCAGTGTCTTTACCAGCAATAAATCGCTATGTCAATAGATTAGCAGATGGTGAGGTCCCACCACCTGTTAAAGTTGATGGAACTATAATAATAGATGGTAATCATCGATATATTTCTAGTAGGGTAGCGGGAATTGAAATCCCAACAACTCCATATCCCGGAGGAAAAAAAGAAAATATAATAAATTGGGAAGATTTGAAAATTGACTCATTTGATTGGGGAAATCATTAAGATTAGAAAGGATGAGTAGCATAATTACTATAAACTTTGTTTCTAACGATTCTATTGAATTGAATATCGATTCACTTGAAGCAGCCAATTTGAATGACTTAAATTTACACAGGGCTATTCTAAATAATCAAAGTTTAAAGAGAGCTAATCTATCCCGAACAAATTTACGAGGTGCACAACTTAAGAATACTAATTTAAGCCAAGCAATTTTGACATCAGCCCTATTAATGACTTCAGATTTAGAATTTGCCAATTTGGAGTCTTGTGATCTTACTAAAGCTAATCTTGCGGCGGCAAACTTGAAAGGTAGTAACTTATCCAAAGCTACCTTAAAAGAAACTGATGTTTGGAGTGTTGATTTTACAGATGCAAATCTTGCAGGAGCGGTTATGCTTTGTAAAAGAATTTCAGATGCAGTATTTACTAATGCTGTTTATGATGAGAACACTATTTGGCCGGAATCTTTCAATCCATTATTGCTAGGAGCAATAAAAGTATAGTCGGAACTATATTTTCTGGAAAATGTAAATGATTATAAAAGCCTTTCTTCGAATGTTTTATAGGAGAAAGGCTTTTATAAAAAATCTCGAAAGGAATCTTATGATACACTCCACTTTACAACTGTTAAGAGAAAGTATCGCTAACCAAAATTACAATATTATGGCTGGTGTACTTAAACTTATAAAAGAAACTATGATGTATCTATTTACAGAAGAACAATTTCAAGAACTGCTATTGTTAAAAGAATCTATTCATGAAGAATATAGAGCATTATATATCGAAACTCTTGTTGAATATCCTTACTTTTATGTTCAAGAATCTTTATTAGACGAATATATTGGATTGATTTCTATGCAACAAACTGATGTAGCAGAAGCAGTGCGCTGTTTAGATAACATGAGTAATATGGGGATAGAAGAGAAAATAATATTCAAAAAAATAGTAGACCATGTAGAAGAAGAACAGGCATTACTTATTTTGACTCTATCTACAATTTGTTTAAAGGAAGCCCCTGATGATTGTGAAATTATCTACGAAAAGGTGAGAATACGAAGACATATCCATAAACGATCTTTTTTGGTTTCGACATTCTTATTAATTGTCCACCCGTTTTTAGATGAATATATAGAAATTGGCGCAATCAAGTTTGCTTATTCTTCTGCTCAATCCGCAATCTTGGACAAAGGATGGTACTATGCTGATGATTCTAATACTCTAATTCAAGACAAAATTCTTGATTCTAGAGAAGTAGACTTATTAAAGCAATTAGGAAATGAATTCGAAAAACATAATTGCTTAAACCCAGTGAAAGCAAACGAACTGTATCACTCTTTTTTTGGAAATGCTAATCCTATCGATGTTATGTTTACTTTGCATAAATAAAACGTCTAAGCAGATATATAGGTAAGATCGTTGAATTTAATCCAACTTTGAAATTAGAATTGGGGATTAGATAATCATGGATACGCATATACAAACGATTTGATTAGATCAAGCTAAAAAAATTACTGAAAAAGCTGCTTTTGAGCAACTAGAGGTACTTATAAATGGATCAATGCTTAAAAATATTAAATGAGAAATATTTTTAAGCAGAATGTTGTTGTCTGTTTTTTAGAAACAGGAACATTATTGGAACACTTTAATGAGTTCTTAAGTGGGATGTTGCCTATGCAATAAGTAGAAAAGAAGATTGAGATTGATTGCTGACTTCTGGGATGAACCAGATAAATTGCAAGAATATCTCTTGGTTATGTTTAACCATTTCAAAAAGAAAGAAATATAAGTGTAGAAACCTTGAGAGACGCAATATCTTTCAAGGTTTTTTTATCAGTCGAATCTAAACTGATTGTTAGTGGGTATCTACTAATCCTATTTTAGCTCCATGTCAAAAATGTTTTGAGCAGTTATTATAATCCAGAGATCAAGCGCTTCGTTAACCGCGATGTGCTGACAGGAAGTATTGACAATGGACTTACGATGAATCGATATGCTGATGACTTGAATAAAGGATTTCGTGGTATGAGTTTTCATTTTCAAACTATTAATCGTGTTAAGATGGAGTTAAATGCTTATTTAAGAGAAATAAAAATAGCTGAAGATTTAGGACGTAAAGATATTGCAAATATATTATTTGAAAATTATCTACAAGAGAGAGCTTTACTAACTAGTCACTTAAAATGAATAAAGGAGATAGCATGGATATTGTAAAAAGAATTAATGAAGGCAATTGTTCGATTGAAGAATTGGAGGTTTTTTTGGAAGAAAATAACCCTGTGATCTTATATCACACAATGACTTATATCGGTAAAAGTAAATATTATACGCAAAACATGTTAGACAGGTTAAATGATCTGTCTTTAAGAAGAAGTCCTCAAGATAAATTGATTGGTTATTATAAAATAGGGGACTTAGCTTTAGCAACTCTTATCAAACTTGATGAAATAAATAATAAGATTTCTTTGGAGGATTTAAATGAATTTGATAAAAATATGATTATGCGTTTGTATGAAGAGATCGATTGGTAAATATAAAGTGTTTATTGAGTTTTAACACAATAGAGCATTTCATTAAATGAATTTTTTGAGTGATTCTATAAATTATGTAATCGTTTATAAATTTTTTTTAAAATCGTATAGAAACAATTATCTGTTAAAAAAGTAGATTATAGTTATCAAGCTATAATCTACTTTTTTTATAATTGATTAGGGTAGACTTCTTATTTCTATTTGATTTAACTTTGAATTATTTCTGTGCTTAAAAAGTGATGAATTATTTGTCCCTTTTGTAGATATACCCTCTAGCTGGCGAAATGTATGATAGTCAATTGTTGGAGTTACTAAGTTCGATTGACTCTGCTCGTTTTAAAAATATTTCAGAAGTAGAATCTCTTTTAAAGTATATCGAGGACTGTGTTCCACATAGTGAGTCTTCCGATATTTATTTGTAAAAATACATGACTAGATTTAGCCAGATTTCAAGGGTTTGCACCAAATCACACACGGTACTACAATCCAGAGATCAAGCGCTCCATAAACCATGATGTGCTGACAGGAAGTATCGACAATGGACTGACGATGAACCGGTATGCGTATGTGAATGGGAATCTGGTGTCGTATATTGATCCGTTTGGACTCAGTGCAGATGGAGCGACATGGTGGCAAAGTGGGTTTAGCTACGGAGTCGATGCGTTACCGGGAGTAGGAACTGTAAAAGGGATTCAGGAAGTATTGACCGGTGTGGATCTGATTACGGGACAGCAATTATCGGTAGCCAAATCGGATTGCAGCTGGTAGAGGAACACTGTTAATCTTCTTGCCAGGCGGTAAAGTGGCTGTTAAGGAAACGATTGATGGCGAAGCCTGGTTGATTGGGAATCTCAGAAAGATAGACCTGCAGGCTATACAAACGAAACATGCTAGACCTAGTGAGATGTTTGTAAACGACTTTGCTTTAAATGGTCAACGAATTGCTCCTAAAAATTTATATCGTGAACTTAGAAGATCGGAAATTGGAAGACAAACATTGGACTTGATTGAAGAAAATAAAATTAGAATCTTATTAGATTATAGTAAAAAGAGCGGATTGTATGGGGAAGCATTTGGAAGTGGTAAATCTGTTGTTTATGTGGCCAATACACAATCTTTACAAAAGACTGCACAGACAATTATACATGAAGTTATCCACAATAAAATCGACTCAGAAATTCACACTCGTAGAGAAGAATTTATAGTATATATGAGAGAGTCTAAACATGTAAATCCCAATTTATCAATTGGAGAGATTCGTAATATTATTAATCAGGTGAATAGACTTTATTCGGAACTTCCTTACAGATAAGGAGCGGAAATATGGATAAAAACGAGTTTTTAAGAGAGATTAAACTTCTACAACAAATCTCCGATAGAGCTATGGCTGGAGAAGAAGTTTACTGTCCCAAGTGTGGTGAACTGCTTATTGTTAACCAATTAGGTAGTGGAAAACACCCTGGTGTTTTTTGCCCTAATAAAGATTTTAAAATCATGATTGACTACAAGAAAAATAATGTAACTGAAAATTTGGGTTTAGATAAAAGATCGAATCAGCAATAGCAAGTCTACCAAAGAATAACCTTAAATTGACTACATGTCTTTAAGGTTATTCTTTATTTTATTAATTAAATGATCATATAAGACTCGATGATTAATTTATAGATGCATATGAATGGAAATCCGGTATCGTATATTGATCCATTTGGACTCAGTGCAGATAGAGCGACATGGTGGCAAAGTGGGTTTAGCTACGGAGTCGATGCGTTACCGGAAGTAGGCACCGTGAAAGGGATTTAGGAAGTATTTCACCGGTGTCGATCTGATTACGGGACAGCAGTTGTCGGTAGCCGATCGATAGTAGCTGGTGGGGGAACACTGTTAGGCTTCTTGTCGAGCAAAAAATTAGTGAGATAAAAGAAATTATCAAAATGGTTAAAAATAATTATCCTGAACTGCCTTACCGTTGAGAAAGGAGTGCGCTATGAAAAGAAGTCACGATGAAGTATTGAAAGAAATTGAATTAATGCAAACAATACGACAAAAAGCAATGAGTGGCGAGAAAGTAAGTTGTCCCAAATGCGGTGGAAATCTTATGTTCTTTGACAAAAATAGTGGTCGACATCCAGGTGTATTTTGTCCAAATGGAGATTTTGAGATTCTTATTGAGTATAAAATCAATTGATTAGTTGTAACTAGTTTGTTATGTTTGCCTTTTTATATACACAAAGCCAGTTCATTTTGCAAAAGGATGCGTCCTTGCTGCAAAATGAACTGGCTTTTTTTATAAATGAAAATAATTCCAAGTGATCCAGATCCAGCGTTATTACGAAAACAACATAAGACACTAAATTATACACAGCAGCAAAATCAAAGTATAGTATAAAGAAATTCCGATTTCATATTACATAAAAAGGAACCTTGCATCATTGCCGATCAAGCCTGGAAGGGAGGTGAGCACTTCAGGTTTGTTCGAATAGCTACAGATTCACCCGAGAGATTGACATGGTTTCGGGCAATAAAAGGAGTGGACATATTAATGAAATTATCCCGATATTGTACTTTATTGCTGACAGGTGCACTGTTAATCGCAACAACAGCGCAAACCGCAAATGCAGCATCTACTTTACCATCCGGCAATGTAGCCAACAAAGGTGGAGGCGGCGGGTTCACGACGCAGGACACATCAGACACGACGTTTGACTATTTTACAGTGACTAAGAAAGACGGAGCTTTTGTTGCAGCAAAATACAACTCATCCGGTGATAGCTATGTTGGTCTGAACGTCAAGCAGAATGGTCAGATGATTGTATCGATTGAAAAATACAATTTCTCTACGAAAAAGTGGGACCCGCTGCAAGTGAAACTGCTCAACGGTTCGGCTCGTGTATACTACCGTGTTCCGACGGACATGATCTATATCCCGCCAACGCCATATCGAGTCGTATTGTCCACCACCAGTACTGCCGAGGTCGAGATGGAAACGACTTACACGTGGGAAAGTGACAGCAATCCGAACGAATAATTCTTGCTAATTGCGCAGTATCCCAAAAAGAGTCTTCTGCTAGTAAGAAGGCTCTTTGCTGTAACTACTAAATCATGCACACTAGTATATGAATGCTGAACAAGTTTACAGTTCAGTCTATAACAACATTTTGATTGCCATTCATATTGAACTACGTATACTTTTCTCAGAACTCAGAACTCAGAACTCAGAACTCAGAACTCAGAACTCAGAACTCAGAACTCAGAACTCAGAACTCAGAACTCAGAACTCAGAACTCAGAACTCAGAACTCAGAACTCAGAACTCAGAACTCAGAACTTGGCTGCTATGATTGTGAGTGTTTATCTTTGGATGAACCGCCCAGCAATCAAAATGGTCCCCACTTGATCAGCACGCCGACGATAATGGAAGCGAGTCCGATCAAGAACCACGTCAGCGCTAGCGGCCACATGAATTTTAGCCAGCGGGTATACGGAATCCCCGTCGCTGCCAGAATCGCCATCAGCACACCGGACGTCGGATTGAGACAGTTCACAACGCCTTCACCCATCATTACTGCCTGCACGGTCACCTGACGAGTGACGCCGAGCAGATCGGAGAGCGGCGCTAGAATTGGAATTAACACGACGGATTCGCCAGAGCCGGAGGAGATCAGGAAATGCAGCAGAGCACTCACCAGATACATACCAACCGAGACGAAAATCGGACCATGCCCTTGCAGCAGGTTGGCGAGTCCATTGACAATCGTGTCCAGAATATTTCCATCGTCGAGAATAATTGAGATACATCGTGCCATACCGCAGATTAATGCACCGTAGACGAGCTTTTGACAGCCACCGATAAATGTTTTGGCGATACCGTTGCCGCCCATGCCGCCGATCAGCCCAGCGATGATGGCAATCAGGATAAAGGTTCCCGCCATTTCCTTATCGCCCCAACCGAGTTGAAACGTACCGACCAAGAAACCAGCGAGACAAAGTGCGGTGACAAGAATAATCAGCTTCTGTTTACCTGTCCAAACAACATTCTCACTATCCTCATTGTCGCTTACCAACGCTTTGCTGGGAAACCAGTCGCTACCGAGCAGACTGCCTTTGTCACTTTTCAATCGGCGTGCATAGGATGCCAAGTAGACAATGGTCGCTGCGACAAAGCAGATATAGATGACTGTACGCAATCCAATACCTGAAAACAACGGCAGCTCGGCGATGGTTTGCGAAATGCCCAGCGGTGACGGGGAGAGCAGAGTGGAGTTAAAGCCTGCATATGTACCGAGATAGATGACAGCCGCGCCCAGCATCGCATCCCATTTTAGCGCACGGGCGACGATGATACCGAGCGGAATGAAGCCGATCACGGAATTGACGACAATTCCGGTGGTGCCGAGGATGGAGAAGATGGCAGCTACGATGAGGATAAATAGAAATTGCCGCTCACGGAATTTGTTAACGATGCTGTGCACCATGCCAGTAATTGCGCCTGTTTGTTCCAGTACGGCAATTGCTCCACCGGTGAACAGGATCAGGAAAATGATCGGTCCAGCGTTTGCCATGCCTTCGGCGATAGCTGAGAAGAAGCCGACAAATGTAACCGGCGAACGCTCAACCGCATGGTAACTGCCCGGTACGGTAGTCGTAATCTCATCGTTTGTGACCCGGTCGAATGCACCGGAAGGGACAATATACGTAGCAATTGCACAGACGAGTGCTACCAGAAACAGCAAGACGTACGCATCCGGCATTTTGAGCCGATTCTTTTGTGGTGATGGTGCAACAGGTGGTGCCGTATCCAAGTGACGGGGAGTATCCATAAACATTTCCTCCTTCAGGAATAAAGGTGTATATTTCAACAAACGCGAACATACATAAAGGTATGAGCAAGCATGGAATGATGCAGGCAAGTGAATTACAAATTGTAGGCGGTCATATTGCAGTTATATTACATAGCATAGCCAGCTTACAAGGGATGTACTATATCTGGTAATAGCTATATTACAATCTGGTAATTTACGTCGGTTCATGTAAAGTAATTTGCACATGTCCCAACTTTTCTTACAACCGTTCTGGTGTTATGCTATATCATAATAAAGGATTTCCTTCATTTCAATCATTTTTTGAATTAAAAACTTTAATCGAGGTGATAAATGCTGACATCATATCAGGATCGTATCGCTGAACAATATGCGTCATTAACGAAAGGTATGAAAAAAGTAGCGGATGCCCTGCTGAATGATCCGACGATCTTTGCCGCTCAGTCTGCCAAAAAGGTTGGCGAAGCGTTGGGCGTCAGTGAGACGATGGTCGTACGGCTCTGCTACTCGCTCGGATATCAGGGGTACAGCGAGTTGCAGCAGGATGTGCGTCAGGCAGTATACAACATCTATACCGATGTGCATGATCTGCAAACAGATGGGCAAACTCAGGATGAACAGTTGCCATATTATCGGCAGGCGATGCGGCTGGATCAGGTAAACATTGATAAGGTGGCAAAATCGCTATCGGAAGAACAGCTGAAGACGGCGATTGACCGATTGGATCATGCAGATCAGGTGCTGGTGACTGGTCTGAACTTTGGCTTTTCGATGGCACACTGGTTGTCCTTTTCGCTCAATTCGATCAAGGGCAATTGTCGGTTGTATCGTCCAGAGGAGAACATTCATTTGAATTATTTGAACGAGCAGAGTGTAGTCGTTGTGTTTTCCTTTTACCGGTATCTGATGGAGCCATTATGGATTGCGGAGGAAGCGAAGAAGAAGGGCATATATGTGATTGCTTTTACCGATTACAAGGCAGCGCCGGTGATTCCGCATGCTGATCTTGTATTCACGCTAGATCTGCCTTCACGTTCGATTATCCAGATGTCGCCGGTGATCTTCTCGTTGCTGAATGCGATCATCATGGAGATTGCGAACCGGAATGAAGGCAATGTGAAGCAGATTGAGGAGCAGCATATTAATAAATTTTATATTCCATAAACGATCTGCTGAAGCAAATGAGATGTTCTGGATAAGCATGTATTGGTTGAATACGAATATGAAGATGAATAGTGAAAGGAATGATCTCGTATGACAGTCGCGACAGATAAACAGTTACGTGCTACATTGACGGAAGTATTTGAACATCTACACGCTCATCCTGAATTGAGCATGAAGGAATGGAAGACGGCGGCATATATCAAGCAATGGCTGGAGAAGCTGGGCTGCCGGGTGACTACTTTTGACGATTGCCCGGGCATTATTGGCGAGATCGGCTCTGGTCAACCGGTGATTGGATTACGAGCAGATATGGATGCGCTCTGGCAGGAGGTCGACGGTGAATATTGCGCGAATCATTCCTGCGGGCATGATGCACACATGACGATGGTGCTGGGTACAGTGATGGCGCTCAAGGAAAAAGGTAAACTGCCGAAAGGAACCATTCGCTTTGTCTTTCAGCCTGCTGAGGAAATCGGTGCGGGGGCGATTGCGCTAGTAGAAAAAGGTGTTTTTGACGATATGGATTTCTATTTTGGCGTACATTTGCGTCCGATTCAGGAGCTGCCGGATGGGAAAGCGGCACCAGCAATTGTCCATGGAGCCAGTCGCGGTGTGAAGGGTACGATTCGCGGCGATGACGCACATGGTGCACGTCCACATCTTGGTATCAATGCCATTGAAGTAGCGGCATCCATCGTTAATGAGCTGGGGCGTATTCATATGGATCCGCGTATTCCGCATTCGGTGAAGATGACGAGTCTGCACGCGGGGGAGATGCGCAATATTATTCCGGGCAATGCTCAATTTTCGCTAGATACACGCGCCCAGACAAACGAAGTGATGGAAGAATTGACCGAACATGTACAACGCGTCGTAGACAGTGTAGCGATGCGATACGGTGCAGATGTAGAACTGGAAATCGCACACGGGCTGGCTGCCGCCAAAGTGGATGAACAGGCGCAGCAATATATGGCGGAAGCGATCACTGCCATACTCGGTGCGGACAATACCTCTCCAGCACTGCTGACAACTGGTGGAGACGATTTCCATCAGGTAGCGATTCGTAAACCACATGTGAAAGGTACGATGCTTGGTCTGGGCTGCGATCTTGGTCCCGGGCTACACCATCCGAAGATGAGCTTTAACCGTGATGCGATGTTTACGGGTGTGGATATTTTGACACAGGCACTGTTGATTACGCTGGAACGGGAAGCGAAATGATAATGGTTGGGGAAGGCATGACAATAATTCGCCACGAAAAAAAACTCTCGATTCTGTTACATTAGTCACTACACGCTATGAATATGGGATAGGAGAGTATCAAAACCAGTAGAGTATCCAAACTGAATGGCGCGGGAGGTTGAATGCTACTATGGAACAGCTTGATCGGGAGCAGCTTATTGCACTGGTGCAGCGTATTATGGATGGTGAAGGCAGCGAGGGTGAGCAGGACGAGTGGTTGGAGCTTTTGCGGCGGCAGGTGCCGCATCCAGAGGTGAGCAATCTGATCTTCTGGGATGAGCGGGACTTGACGGCAGAGCAGATTGTGGATGAAGCGCTGAATTATCGGGCAATTTTGCTAGATTGAATCGCTGGCGGTATCATTGATATAGTTTCTGGAATGACTATTTTCGGATTCCATCGTTCTGAAGTGAAAGGCTGCAATTGAATATTTTTCCTGTTACCTATTATTGATTGGAAGAAAGAATACAATAAACGGCAGCGATGTATGCATACAATATTCATATATCGCTGCCATTTGGTATGCACTTATGTTATTGAATCATATAATCGACCCACGGTACAAGGGTGCATCCGTTCCGTTCAAAAAATTGCTGAGCACGCACATTATCCGGCGTAGCTACCCACGCCATATGCGCAAAGTGATGATCTCGCGTATACTTGAGACACGCATCAAACAACTGCTGTTCTGCTTCGGTATCGCGCAAATGCTCCGCTACGTACAAATCGTTCATGTTCGTAACAGGAGACGCTTTGATGCTGCTGAATAAAAAGTATAACGTGGCGAAGCCTGCCGCTTTGCCGTCTTGCTCCAGAATGAATTGAACTCCATGCTGACCTGCGACCATAGTACGAATCAAGTGATGCAACTGCTCGGTAGCAGGTAATGGCTTTTTGTAGAAATCGCCGATGTATTCCTGCATGAGAGTTGTGACTGCGGGTAGATCTTCTTCTGTTGTTTGACGAATCTTAATATTCATTCGTTGCTCCTCCTGTATGTAGCTTGCTTTGTTGTGGAAGTATGTTGATGTAATACATAAACTAGAGTGTACGCTAATTAGAATAAATATTCAATATTATTAATTTTTATTCACTTATAGATATATTAATCTGGGACACGCTAGTTTTCATGTTGCTGGGGGTTCCTGTATCTAGAAGAAATTATGCAAGCATTTCGAACATGGCAACTAAACTGCAAACATACAATAAAAGCCCGAGATCAACAATCATATGCTGATCTTAGGCTTTTATTTATCGTGATTAACATGAACAAAATGAATATTTAACAGCTACATACTCTACTACTATATCTACAATCCTACAATACCTTCTCCAAAAAGCTAATCGTCCGTTCATGCTTCGGACTGCCAAATACTTGCTCTGGAGAACCTTCTTCCACGATATACCCGCCATCCATAAAGATCACGCGATCTGCCACTTCACGGGCAAAGCCCATTTCGTGCGTCACGATCATCATCGTCATGCCCTCACTAGCGAGAGTTTTCATAACGCCGAGCACTTCGCCGACCATTTCTGGGTCGAGCGCGGATGTTGGTTCGTCAAACAGCATAATATCCGGGTTCATCGCCAGTGCGCGTGCAATCGCCACACGCTGCTTTTGACCACCGGACAGACTGCCGGGGAACGCTTCTGCTTTATCAGACAATCCGACACGATCAAGTAGCTTCAGTGCAGTTGCTCTAGCTTCGGATTCGGACTGCTTTTTCAATTCGACTGGTGCAAAAGTAATATTTTTAACTACATTCATATGCGGGAACAGGTTGAAATGCTGAAACACCATACCGATATTTTCGCGAACTTTGTTAATATCTGTTTTGTTGTCGCTAATATCGTAATCATCGACCACGACGCGACCAGCGGTAATTTCCTCCAGCTTGTTCATACATCGCAGCAGTGTACTTTTACCAGAACCAGATGGACCGATGACACAAACAACTTCGCCTTCGTTGACGCGCATGTTAATGTCTTTCAGTACTTCGTTGGAGCCAAAGCTCTTTTTGAGGTTAGTGACTTCGATTTTACCCACGGCGTGTTCTCCTTTCCAAACGATCTGCAATTTTGGTTAAGATAGTGATAACAATCAAGTACATAATAGCGACCATGCCATAAATGGTAAACGACTGGTAGTTGTTAGCAATAATAATTTTACCGGATTGAGTTAGTTCAACTAGACCGATAACAGACATAATCGACGTATCTTTCAGCGTAATGACGAGCTGGTTGATAAACGAAGGAATCATGATTTTGATTGCTTGTGGAATGATAACTTTAATCATGGCTTTGCGATAAGGCAATCCAAGTGAGCGGGCTGCTTCCATTTGCCCTTTATCAATTGATTGAATACCACCACGTATGATTTCAGTTACGTATGCACCAGCATTCAGACTGAGTGCTAATACTGCACCAACAATCAGTGGCATCTGGAACCCAAATGCATAAGGCAGACCAAAGTAAATGAATAAGCCCAATACAAGCAGAGGAATACCACGGAAAATATCAACGAAGATCGTTGCAATGGTACGAGCTAATTTATTATGACTGACTTTCATAAAACCGAATACTAGACCAAAAATAGAAGCAAAGAATAGTGACATAACTGTATATAATAGCGTCATACCCAAACCTTTGATCAATTCAGGTAAAGCTTCTTTCATAATCTGTAATTGATTTTTAGCAGGCGGGGCGGTTGTAGATTCTTGACCAGGTTTAGTATCACCCAAATATTTAGCTACGATGCGATCGTATTCGCCATTGGCTTTTAAATTAGCCAAACCAGCATCAAATTTTTGTAGCAATTCAGGATTTTTACCTTTGTTCACAGCAAATCCATACGGAGATCCTTTTTCTTTATCGGTAACAGTTTTGAGTTGTAAACCTTGTTGGATAGCATAGGCAACAACAGGATAATCGTCAAAGCAAGCTACCGAATTACCTGAAGTTACTTCTTGATACATTTGAACAGAGTCGTCAAATGGCACTAAGGTAAAGTTGTATTTATCTTTGATAGAGTTTGCAAATGAATATCCTTCAGTACCTGTTTTGACAGCTACACGTTTTCCACTTAAATCAGAGTACGACTTGATGTCACTAGTTTGTCCGACAGCCATAACAACGCCTGATTCATAATAAGGCTGGGAAAAATCAAAAGTTTGCTTACGTTCATCTGTGATACTCATTCCTGCAATCATACCGTCCAACTGATTGGATTGTAGTCCTTGCAAAGCAGCATTAAACCCTAAAGGTCTAACTTCATATTTAAACCCTTGATCTTGTGCGATTGCAGCAAGTAAATCCATATCAATCCCGATATATTTACCGTCCTGCTGGAACTCGAACGGTGCGAACGTAATATCCGTTCCAATTAGATACGTCTTGCCTTCTGTGGATTGGGCGGATGCACTGGGGCTGAAGCTACCTGTACAGATTCCGAAAACAAGAAGGAAAGCCATGGATAGCCACATCAACCTGGATTTCTTCATAATATCCTCCATTTCGTTTGCTCCGTAATTTCGATTGTGATGATCATCGATGGAGTTCTTCCAATCTGACGGAAGAGTAATATTGCATGCACATCGTATGTAACATTAAATGTCTCACATCACATGTCTTCTTATTCTACAAAAAAAATGGCTGGTTGACTATAGTACTGTGAAGCTGGAATGAATGCAATTTGAGGAATATGCTGTATATTGTGGCACATAACCTGCCGGAAGCGTTATCAATATGCAGCCCAACTACGATTTTAAATTCAGATATTGTCATTGTACTGCTGACCAACGTATTATATGAAACAACCATATATAAAGATAAGGAGATCGACAGATGAAAAAATCAGTTATTTTAGATGTAGATACCGGAATCGACGACTCGCTCGCTATTGCATACGCTGTCCATTCGCCAGAACTGGACATTCTGGGCATGACGACGGTATTCGGTAACATTACCGTTGAAGAAGCGACGCGCAATACACTGGTCGTATTGGATCAGCTGGAGCGTCCGTTGCCAGTGTATACAGGCGAAGGGAAGCCGCTGAGTCGTGATTATACGAAGCCATTTGCCCGTCATATCCACGGCGAGGATGGGATTGGCAATCAGTATCGTGAGCCGTCTGCACGTCAGGCGGAAGTATTGTCTGCACCGGAGTTTATCGTGCAGCAGGTGATGGATAATCCGGGTCAAGTTACGGTAATTGCAGTCGGTCCGCTGACCAATATTGCCCGCGCGCTTCAATTGGAGCCACGTATTGCAGAGCATATGGAGCGACTGATTATGATGGGCGGCGCAGTGACTGTACCCGGCAATGTGACGCCGTATGCAGAAGCGAATACGTATTCCGATCCAGATGCGGCAGCGCTCGTGTTTGGTTCTGGCTTGAAAGTAACGCTGGTCGGCTTGGATGTCACGATGCGTACACTGCTGACTGCTACACATCTGGAGCAATGGCGCAGCACGAACAGCAAGGTGGCGAATTTTCTCGCGGATATGACCGACTTTTATATGGAAGCATACAAAGGCTTTATTCCCGACGGTCGTGGCTGTGCACTCCATGATCCGCTTGCAGTGGGGGCCGCGATTGATGCCAGCTTTGTGCAGACGGAATCGTATCATGTGCATGTGGAGTGCGGAGACGCTACTATTTTGGGCAAAACGACTGGTGTTCATGCTGGCGATGGACCGCGTATTGATGTAGCGCTGGATGTAGATGCAGAGCGATTTGTAGCGCATTTTCTAAGTCGGATCGTTTAAATATTAGTTGTCAAAAGAGAAAGATTGCATGTGTCATAGTATGAATCGGACAAGCCGCACTCTGTATATATAGAAGTGCGGCTTTGTTATAGGTTGGTTAGAGGTATGAAGTAAGGTCAGAGTACAATCGCGAAGTGGATTCCCATTGTCTCTTGCTTTGTAGCAGTCAATCGAAACGTTTCATAACCAATTAATGTAATAAATGGAATGGATTAAAGAAATCCAAAGTCAAAATAAGAGAATACGTCCTTTTTTATTGTGACGAAACTCCAAATACGGTATATTGAAATATATGAACATTTTGCAGACGTGCAATCATAACAGGTATAAAACCATAAGCGTTTACATGCTGTTCTCATGCCCAATGATCTTTCTGTAGGCAGAACGGAATATACAAGCAAGATACTGGAATCGCAATACCTTTTCGACTGCATGTAGCCTATATTTCATTGTTGCATGCCTCAATTGTATTCTACACTGATGTTTCCACCAAAATCCGAAGCTTGCAGACCCGATTGACAATATATATAGTAAGGCCAGGTGTACTCAATGAGCAGCAAAAATCCGAGGCGACAAGATGCATTATCCGCAGCACAACGCAAACTCGAGACCCTGCGAATTCTTGAAGCGGAAGGAACAGTCCGTGTATCTGGACTGAGCCGCCGATTCAATGTGACCGAGGAGACGATTCGGCGTGATCTGGAACGTCTGGAAGTCGAAGGAATCGTTGTGCGTACGCACGGTGGCGCGGTGTTCAACCGCAACCGTGAACAATACGAATCTCCAGCAGTTCAGCGGGAGACTCAAAATATTCAAGAGAAAAAGGCGATTGTGGAACATGCACTGTCGCTCATTCAGCCGGGTGACGTTATCGCTCTGGATGCAAGCACAACCTGTTTGCATCTGGTGAAGCAGCTGCCGAACCGTCCGCTGACCGTACTCACCTATTCGCTGGCGATTGCCAATGAACTGGTGCCGAAGACAGAGATTAATGTGATTTTGATCGGCGGTTATCTGGATCGGGATTCGATGGCGAATACGGGCATTCATGCCGAGAAGATGGTCGAGAGCTATCATGTCGACAAGTTTCTGTTTTCGTGCCACGGCTTTGATCTGACGCGGGGACTAACGGAACCGTCTGAAGCACATGTACAATTAAAAAAGAAAATTATCGAGATTTCCGACGAATTGATTCTGCTGACCGATAGTTCCAAGTTTCGCCGCAAGTCGCTTGTCCGTTTTATGGGCATGGAGGATCTGCATCGTTTTATTACGGACGATCAGCTTCCAGAAGAGGCGATTCACGAGCTGGAAGAGATGGGCGTAGACGTCATCGTAGTGGAATGAAGTCTTTTGCCGCACTGGATGGAACAGGGCGGCTTTTTTGTATACGTTTTGCATATCGGGACTGATTCCATAGCCGACACACAACCTGTACTTGAAATTACACATACATAGGAGTACTTTAGAAAAATGACAGAATTCGTAATATTCAATTGCATCCGTTTCTGACAGCATGTAGTATGAGTACAGATTAAGTCCAACGGTACACAGCGTTGACAATAAAACGAAACATGACGGGATGGGCGTCTGGAGTGAGGAGAAAAGAAATGAAAGCAACGGAGGAACACAATTCGCAAACAGTCGGCATGGAGGATATTATACGGGCACATCATGTGCTGCGCGATGTTATTGTACGCACTCCGCTGCAGCGCGATGTCACATTGTCCGAGAAGTACGAATGTGATGTGTATTTGAAGCGTGAAGATATGCAGATGGTACGCTCATTCAAAATTCGTGGCTCGTACAACCGGATTCGCAGCTTGTCCGCTGACGAGCTGGAACGAGGAATCGTCTGCGCAAGTGCGGGTAACCACGCACAAGGCTTCGCTTTTTCGTGCCGTCAGCTCAATATTCGCGGCAAAGTATATATGCCAAGCACAACCCCGAACCAAAAAGTCAAAATGGTGAAAAAGTTCGGTGGTGCCAATGTGGAAGTGATTCTGATCGGTGATACGTTTGACGATGCTTATGCGGAAGCGATCAAAACATGCACCGAGCACAATATGAGCTTTATCCATCCATTTGATGATCCGCATATTATCGCGGGTAACGGTACAGTTGGCATGGAGATTATGGAAAGTCTGGATCGTCCAGCAGACTATATGTTTATTACAATCGGCGGCGGCGGTCTGGCAGCTGGCGTTGGCAAATATATTCATACGATCAGCCCGTCCACACGTCTGATTGGCGTAGAGCCACTTGGTGCGGCATCCATGAGCGAAGCGATTGCACAAAATCAAGTCGTTACGCTGGATGAGATCGACAAGTTTATCGATGGCGCAGCTGTGAAGCGGGTCGGTCAGATGACGTATGACATTTGCCGCGAAGTACTTGACGATGTGGTCAAAGTACCAGAAGGCAAAGTCTGCTCCGCGATTCTTGATCTATATAACGAAAATGCGATTGTTGCCGAGCCGGCAGGCGCATTGCCGATTGCTGCGCTCGATATGTATCGTGAGCAGATCAAAGGCAAGACGATTGTCTGTATTATCAGTGGCGGTAACAATGATATCGACCGGATGCAGGAGATTAAGGAACGCTCCCTGATCTACGAAGGTTTGAAATACTACTTCACGATCAACTTCCCGCAGCGTGCAGGCGCATTGCGTGAGTTTTTGGAAAAGGTACTTGGTCCGAATGACGATATTGCTCGTTTTGAATATACGAAAAAGCACAACAAAGAGAACGGACCGGCATTGGTCGGTATTGAGCTGAGTTCGCCGGATGACTACGGTGCACTCATTCAGCGTATGGAAGATCACGGCATTCGCTATGTAGAGTTGAACCGCGATCCGAATCTGTTCAATCTATTGATCTGATGCAGATATGCCCGGTAGAATGGTTGATCTTCAACCGCTGCCGGGCTATTTTTCATGTGAAGAATACGGCTTGCAATGTGCTGAATAAGGCGGCGTTTGGTTTTTAGATCGAAATGATCTATACTATATAAAGTAAGCAACATACAGTTGATAACCGATGAGGAGGAACCACCCTATGTTTATTATTCATGCCAATATGCTGATCAAACCGGAAAAAGTAGATGAATTTCTCACACAAGTGGATGCGCTATTGACAGCATCCCAAGCCGAAGAAGGCAATATTAGCTACGTACTGAAACGCGATGTGAAGCAGGATAACCTGTTCACAATGGTAGAAGAATGGAAAGACAATGAAGCGATTCAAGCGCATAATGGTACTGCTCATTTCCAGAAATTCGTTCAGGATATGCAGCAATTTGCGGCAGCACCACTGGATGTTAAAGTATTTGAAGGTACGGAAGTAAAACGCGGTTAATGCACGCCCCAATTGTCATATGTATGTAATTTGAATACCGATATGATAATGTTTGTATACAAAATAGAAATTCCCATCCTCCTTTGTGAAAAAGGGGGATTTTTTTATAGTTGCTATACATAAAGCCAGATACACGTCCGATATATCTCACTAAGTTAGCTTGTCGAATAAACTCGAATGATTACGGAGAAAGATAGCATCCTCTTTTCTATATACCAGTTCTTTATGTACCGAATCCATTTGCAGGGCGGCGACATTCCAGCTATCCACAGCACCATCCACTATATAGACCGGCAGCAATACGTATTGCGTTCAAGCCGGATGGGAGGAAACAAACAGCATGAGGAAAAAGACAATGACTCTGTGGATCGCTTCGTTATTTACCGTGTCCTGCCTCGTTGGCACGACATCGGCATACGGACCGAATCAGGCATTCGCCGCAGGTGCGGAGCAGGATGTTATCGTTGTATACAAAAACGAGGACGGCAAAGAAGCCGTGCTGGATCAAAGCGTAGAAGTACAGCACGAATTTGAGACAGTGCCTGCTGTATCAGCAACCGTGACGCAGGCTGACCTGAACGATCTGGTCAATGACCCGAATATTGCTTATGTGGAACGCAATGTTCCCTTTCAATTAACAGATGACGAGATTACGCCGCTGGCAAGCACCGATCCGGTAAATGCCAATGAACAATCGCGTTGGAATTACCAAGCAGAGCAACCGAATCTGGAATGGGCAAAAGGCTATAATGGTTCCGGCATCAAGGTTGCTGTTATCGATTCCGGTATCGCGTCGCACTCCGAATTGACGGTAGCTGGCGGTGTATCGACAGTCGATTATACGACTTCTTATGCCGACGATAATGGGCACGGTACACACGTCGCCGGTATTATCGCCGCTCACAATAATGACGGTCAGGTGACTGGTATGGCACCGGGCGTACAGCTATATGTGATCAAAGCGATGGGTTCGGATGGCAAAGGGAATCTACAGGATGTGCTGGAAGGCGTCGATTGGGCGATCCAGAATCATATGAATGTGATTAACCTATCGCTTGGTACGGAATATGATTCCCAGTTGCTGCACAATATGCTGGATCAAGCGTATCAGGACGGTATCATTGTCATCGCCTCAGCAGGCAACAGCGGTTCTGGTACAGATACGGTCAACTATCCTGCCAAATACAGCAGCGTGATCGCAGTTGCAGCGGTTGATCAAAATCTGCAACGCGGTAGCTTTTCCTCAACTGGTCCCAAAGTAGAAGTAGCCGCACCGGGTGTAGATATTATCTCCACCTATTTGAATAACGGATATGCAATCGCTAGCGGTACATCACAGGCGGCGCCACATGTCGCTGCGATGGCAGCGATTTTGAAGCAGGAAAATCCATCCTTATCCGCATCGGCACTGCGTAGCAAGTTGCAGGATTACGCTGTCGATCTTGGAACAGCAGGACGGGATAACGAATATGGATATGGCTTTGTCACCTTCCGTCCGAAAATGGATACAACGGCACCGGGCGAAGTTAGTCAGCTGCAAGCAAGTCAGATCGGCACCGACACGATTACATTCAAATGGCAAAATCCAGCGGATAGCGACTTTGCCGGTGTACATGTCTATGACAGCAGCAGCCAGCTTGTTCAAACCGTACAAAACAATGTATATACCGCGCAAGGATTAACGCCAGATACTATATACAGCTTTACAATGAAAACATTTGACCAAAAAGGCAATGAATCCGCAGGTAAAAGTGTAAGTGCAAAAACGTCTGCACTGGAATCATCTGCGAATACGCCAAGCAATAGCCCGACTGAATCCGTAAATACAATACCGACACCGACGGTCACACCAACGCCAGTCGTTACACCGACTCCTGTTGTAGCTGTACCGGTCGTAACTACCCCAGCACCGACAGATCAAGTAGCAATTGTACCTGCTGCTGGTGGCGGCGGAGGCGGGGGCGGTGGTGGAGGAGGCGGTGCAGCAGCACCACGCCCAGCTACCGTAACTACACCTGCCGCTCAGACACCAACCGCATCACTCACACCGACACAGAAGGCGCAGCAGCAGTTAAGCAACGCTAAAACATCTGGCAAAGCCGCAGATGTGATCAAAGCCGGTTTTGCCGGTCGTGGATTGAACGATGCCAGCTTCAATAAGCAACTGTCGCAATTGAAGCAAAGTCTCGGTATCAAAGACTTACCGACACGCAGTAGCTTGCCGAATACCGTTCCTGTCCGCATTAGCTTGCAAGTTGCTACGCAGAACAGTCAGTACAAATATATCGATCCAACGACGATCAATACGGACAATGTCATCGTATTGGACAGCAGCGGCAACGCCATAGGCAATGTGAAGCTGGATGTAAAATTCAATCGTATCTTCATTACGCCAACAACCGGTAGCTTCAGCTCTGGTCAGACGTACACCGTTGTACTGGAAAAAGGCGTGAAAGGCAAAGCATCCGCCAATACCGATCAATCCAATGCACTGACCAACCCGCTCATTCTGCAATTTACTACCCGATAAGATCATTCATCACGGCATGCCGCTAGATGAGGAAAGGTGTACAATCATGAATAAACAAACACTGGCAGGATTGCTGCTTAGTCTGTGCCTGTTACTCACCATAACCGTTGCCTTGCCAGCTCAGCAAGCACAGGCGGCGGACGGAACGCTCTTTTCCGATGTATCGAACAGTTACTGGGCACATGATACGATTGAATGGGGCGTCAACGCCGGTCTGGTCAAAGGGTATGCAGATGGCACCTTCAAGCCGAGCAAGACGGTAACAGAAGCTGAATTTCTGGCAATGCTCATCCGTTCGTATGAACCGGAAGTGACCGCGAGCAGCAAAGGCAACTGGGCATCTCCCTATTATGTTCGCGCCAAAGCGCTCCGTTATCCGGTATCCAGCTATACCGATCTATCCTCCCGCAGCAAAGTCATTACCCGTGCCAAAGTCGCTGAGCTGATCTCGGCAGCGGACGGTGTGAATTTTAGTGGCGACGATGCGATTCGCTATCTGCTGGCATTTGGGCTGGCGAACGGTAGCGATGCCGGGCAGGCGACGGTATCTTCGTTTAAAGGAAATCAGTCGTTGACTCGTGCCGAAGCATTGCAATTTATAAAAAACTTCGTTGATTACGGTGCAGGCGGTCTGCTGGATCGTCCACAGGAAGCATCCAATGCGTCAGATATTCCGGCGGTAGCGAATCGTTGATGCAGTTGTATCTGTTTCCATACAAATGATGTATACAATATAAAAAGCCTCTTTTCCATATGCAACAGGTATACCCTATAGGGTTGCCAAATTGCACAGGAAAAGAGGCTTTTTGCGATGAGAGATATGATGAGTATAGTGTTATATTTTGCTAAAATGCGACCGGTGCTGAGCCGTCAGGATCGTGATCCATATGCAGCAGTTCCGGCAGGTTGGTGGTGGAAATGACGGTCAGACGCTTCAACTGATATGGATCATCGCCGGGGCGAACAAAGCCCTGGTGGACGGTGAACGCCATCCGGTAACCAGACTCTTTGAGCGCATAGATCATTTGCATTCGGAAGTCACCGAATGGATAAGCAAAATATGGTGTGTCAATGCCTGCTTGCGCGCGCATGATTTTGTCATCTGCCATAAATTTGTCCTGATCCATACCTGCGGCATAATCGTCACCGCAATGAAGTGGAGCTTTGAAGTGCAGGTTGTACGTATGGCTGTTGAACTCAAATACATCGCTGCTCTCTTTCATCTCGGCACGCGATACATAGCTCGTTTTGGACGGATTGAACGTTTGCGTCGTTGACTGGATTTTGGAGCCGACGACAAACATCGTTGCGTGAAAGCCGTACTTTTTCATAATCGGATAGGCGTAGATCATATTGTTCTGGTAGCCGTCGTCAAAGCTAAGTACAACCGTATTCTCCGGCAGTGTCTTTTGCTCATCGACGTATTGCTCCAGTTCTTGCAAGGTCGCGGTATGGTAGTGGTTGTCATGCAGATACTGCATATCTTTCTCAAACGCTTCCAGATTGATGATGGAATTGTTATTCGGCTCTGTGTTGTATTTTGCCGGAACGATGTAATGATACATGAGCACAGGCACCTTGTCAGCAGTACCTTGTGGCACCACATAATCGGCTGCGAGCGCGACATTGCGTTGATCCAGCACATCGCGATGCTCCAGATAGAAGGCTTCATTTTTGGCGGCGACCCATGAACTGCATATTTTGTGGGCTACAACCGAAGATTTGGGGAAATTCACCCCGAGCACATAGACGACGAGCAGCATCGCCAGCAGGGCGAACATATACTTTTTCCAAGGCTTACGCATGCTTTTAGGTATGTCTCCTTTGATGTTAATATACGGGCAGCAAACGGCGTTGCGGCGCCAATCCTCATTTATCTTAAAACAATTGATTGTGCGAAAAGTTACATTCCGGCTGAAGAATAGTAACAGGATGGCGGTTGACTTTTGGTTTCATACATGTTTATCGGCGGACAGCCGCAGCCATTGTACCGGTTTTCGTTTTTTAGTTATATCAGAAATATATGTGAAAAGTGTGTGAGAAGGCATAAACCAGACTATGCCAAATGTAACAGCCTTTACTAGTTGTTGTTCGCTATAGTAGACAGGAGCCAGCAAACGGCACGCATCTTGATGCTGAAACGTGCTATATGTGATAGATAAAGTCTTCTTTTTGTATAGTAATGAATTACATTGTATGTAAGCTATAAGTAAAACGCCAATCAAACGAAAAAGTTTCGTTTGACCTCAATGATAAGGAGGAACATGAAGATGAAGCGCTATTCTATTGTTATGTTTGCACCCGCGGCTCTGTTGTTAGCGGTTGTGACTGCATGCAGTTCCGGTACACCAGCCGCATCGCATACACCGACAAAAGTGAGTTCGCTTTCCCTTGCTCCTGCGCAAGTGAAGCAGCTGGTACAGCAGATTAGCAGCAAGCAAGGAGAAGGCAAGGAAGTGGAGTCTGCATCGATCACATCATATCAATTACAGGTTACGGCAAATGGACAGCAAACCCAGTATGATTTGCCACAGGATGAATATTTCGTTTCGATTGCGCCCTATCTTCAGCAGACGCATGATTGTCAGATTCACAGTCTGACTGGCTGTCAGGGTGAGCTGACAAATCAGGAGTTTGTGCTGACGATTACAGATTCATCCGGCACCATCATGATGAATCAACAGAAGCAGGTGTCCGGCGATAACGGATTTATCGATCTATGGTTGCCGCGTAATGATACATATACCGTCAAGGTAGAACAAGACGGCAAAACGGCGGAGCAGACCATCTCGACATTTGCCAATGACGATACCTGTATATCCACAATGCAATTGAGTTAACCATTGGGCTAAGTGGAGTGGGTATGAGCAGAGATACAGTGTATGGAATGCAGCAATATATATAACAAAACAAATAACAAGCACCGACGCTCTTTTCCTTGTTGAAAAGAATGTCGGTGCTTGTTGTTATACTCAAATTGCGAAACGCTGATCACATCTGATGCTATTAGTATCTAGCGTTTGTCATCCAACTGAATCTCGAATGTCTGGATCTCGTATGGTTCCAGTACAAACTGGATACTGTCTGCTTGTGTCCAATCTTCCTGCTCCGGCTTCTCCATCAGATTGCACTCGCGATAACTCGTAATACCGAGCTCGCTATGCAGTTGCAGACGTTGACGACTGCCAGAGTAGTCGTGTACACGCAGGATGATATGACCGCTGTCTTCCGCTTTTTTGACGGCAGAGATCATGGCGGTTGTATGAGACAGCGTGAACAACGAGCGAGTGGGAGTAGCTGCGCTGCCCTCGCTATAACGAAGCGGGCTGTTTAGCGCCCATGCAGCAGGTACAGTACCACCTTGCAACCAGTCGCCTTCATGCGGCAGTAGGGAATACGTAAATTCATGATGCCCTTGATCGGCTTCTATGTCTGGGTGGATGGCGCATTTGATCAGCGACAGACGCAGCACATTATGTTTGATATCGTAGCCGTATTTGCAATCGTTTAACAGACTGACACCATAGCCGCGGTCGGACAAGTCTGCCCACTGGTGACCAACCGATTCGAAGCGTGCGGTATCCCAGCTCGTATTCCAATGGGTTGGGCGCTTCACGTTGCCGTACTGAATGTCGTATGTCGCTTCGGTAGAACGCACATTGACCGGGAATGCGACTTTTAACAATTGCTGACGTTCCTGCCAATCGGCTTCGGTCACAAAGTCAATGCGGCGGTCATCTGCGTATACAATCATCTGCTGGCGAATCGTCGATTGTCCTACGCTCCATACAAACTGGATCACCGTGCGCAGCATGCCGGTTTCTAGCACTTCGGTATGGGTGAGCTGCTGTACTTCCTTCATTTTCTCCTGATAATAAATATCGATATCCCACGCATCAAAATTCAGCGGCTTATCCTCGAACAATTGCAGCACATTGCCTTTGGCTCCATCTGCTAGCACCTCACGGTCTGCCTGACGATCATACAGTCTTGTTAATTGACCATATTCATTCCATTCCAACTCGTAAAATGGTGTCAGAACGCGCTGTTGCTCTACCGTAAATGGAGACGCGTATTCCGGCGTGTCTGTAGCAGAATCCAGTGTGATCGTCGTGTAGCCAAGGGAAGGTACTTCCTTTACATGCACGACCCAATGATCATGCTTGAGCTGGGCAGACAGTGCATTGCCGTTAGCATCTGTCCAACTGCCGGTTTGCGCCTCTGTATGCGCCGGAATGACCAGCACACCATCGCTTGCCCATGGAGCAGAATTCCAGACAGTATACGTTGAAGAAGCTGACGACTGGGCGGCATCGGTATGATCTGTAACTAGCGTCTGCTGTGCCTGCCGAAGCGCATCGGTGCCGATCTGCCATGCTTCTGCATATTCCACGGTGCTGTCCTCATACACCTCGCGAATAGACGAACCGGGGATTATATCGTGGAACTGGTTGCGCAGCACGATTTTCCAGCCATCATTCAATTGCTGCTGCGGATAGGATGACCAATCTGTACTGGTAGCACTTTGCCAGACGTTAAGCCATTCCGCTTCCCGATACAATAATTCCAGCTTGCGGTTCATACGTTTATTGTATGCCTGACTTGTATACGTGCCGCGATGGTATTCCAAATACAGCTCGCCATCCCAAGTGTGCACATAGCTGTCGGTATTGTTCACCGTATCCTGCAAGCGGCGGAAATAATCGCCTGCGGTGCCCGTATCCAGATGTGGCAAGCCCGGCATCCGGTCGATCCGTCGGCGCATTTCTAGCATCGTTCGATTGACGCCACCACCGCCGTCGCCGTATCCATATGAGACGAGCAGCTCACGGTTCATTTCTTTGTCACGATATGCTTCCCAGCTGCCCTTGATCGTCTTCGGTACGAGTTGACCATTATACGTGTAAAACCATGAGCCTGGCTCTGACCATGGCTCAGTCGTTGTAATAAAATGGGTCAACACTTCGGAACCGTCAATGCCGCGCCAGTGAAAGGTATCATGCGGCATCCGGTTGTACTGATTCCAGCTAATCTTAGTCGTCATAAACGTATGAATGCCGGACTTTTTCAAAATCTGCGGCAATGCCCAGCTATAGCCGAACACATCAGGTAGCCATAGATAGTCATTTTCCACGCCAAACTCTTCACGGAAAAAGCGCGTACCGAGCAGCAGCTGACGAGTCAGCGATTCGCCGCTAGTCAGGTTACAGTCCGCTTCCAGCCACATAGCACCGCCTGCTTCCCAGCGACCTTCGGCAATCTTTTGCTTGATCTGTTCATACAGCTCTGGTGCATCCTGCTTCACATAGTCATACAATTGTGGCTGAGTTTGCAAAAAGACATATTCCGGGAACTTGTCCATCAGCCGCATAACGGTAGAGAAGGAACGAATCGCCTTTTCACGTGTATGCTTGAGTCGCCATAACCAAGCGACATCGATATGTGTATGACCAAGCGCCGTCAGCTTGACCGAAGAATGCTTGCCAATTTCGCTAACCATCTGTTCTAATCGTTCGCTCGCTTCGGAAACGCTCTCATAAAATACTTCTGATCCCGGCTCTGTCCAGTCGATCAGGCGAAAGGCACGATCCAACGCGCGCAGCAGATCGGCGCGCTCTGGTGCATGTTCATCCAGCACCGCAACCGTCTCGATGACCGTCATGCCGGTATAATACAGATTGTCCGCTGCTTCATCCAGCCAGCACAGTTCGGCTGTTTTCAATTCATGTGTTTGCAAGCGTGGTTGTCCGCCGCCTTCCAGCCCCGTCCACAAACGAAAGGTCAACTGCTGGGTCTGTCCGGCAGCGGTATCCGGTAGAAAGACCTCCATGTGATTGGAATCCACACCTTGATACGGCTGACCGTTCACATACAGCAACGATTCAAAGCCGGAATTGGTGCCACCACCTGTTTTGCCAAAATGAAAACGTCCGAGAATCTGCTTGCCCTGCCATTGTGCAGGTACATCTACACTGGCTGCGAGCCATAAATAGCGGTCGCGTCCGCTCCAGCTATCGCCCAGATTCATCGTTGTCCATTGTTCGTCCGGCTGCGGTGCCGCTCCGTGAATCTGTTGACCTTCGTCTTCCAACGCCTGAAAAGAAGAGAATATAATGGCTTCCCGATAACGATAACCGTCCAGCTCACGCAGACGGGATGTGATCTTTTGCTCTGTCAAAAACATACCTTCACTCCTTGATCATTGGTAGATTTCCGTTACTCAATCGGTGAATACATTCGTATGCCTATGCAATAGTTGAGGTAGATCATTACGGTTTCTTCGATATCATATTGTCATAGGAAGCATTCCAGCACAATATGTCATCTCTGAAGTCCGCAGAACACTGCAAATACGACATACCTGTGTGTGTATAGAATCTTGAAAACGCGGAGCATACAGCTATTCTGCGTTGTATCAGAGCAAAAGCTACATATTTCTCGTATTTTACGATTTCTAGCCCAATGTAATCCACATTTCGATCACCGCTGAAGATGTCTCACGATATAATCATGTCAGCGCGTAGCAAATATGACGTTTGCAACATATAAATGGGTAATGACATACCATCTATGTGATGCGGAATGATGCTTATTCGGCAGCTGCATGATGCGTCTGCTGAAGCATAACTAAAGGAGAGAAATAGATGAATCGGATTCACATGCTGGTATTGATTGTATTGACTACCTTCCTGATGGGGTCATCGTTTGCTATCGGGAAAATGGGATTGGTGTACGCATCGCCACTGCTGCTGGCAGGTGTACGCTTTCTCATTGCTGGGCTTATTATGGCGGTGCTGGTGCGTGTGCTGCGTCAGCAACATCCGAACAACGCGGCAGACTGGGGGAAGATGCTGCTGATCGGGGCTTTTCAGACGGCAGGGGTGATGGGCTGTGTGTTTATTAGTTTGCGCACGATTACGGCAGGGGAATCGTCGATTCTGACATTTACCAATCCGCTGCTGGTGGTCGTGTTTGGCACCTTGTTTGCTGGTATGCGCTATCGGTGGTATCAGTGGATCGGTGTGCTGCTGGGGCTGATCGGGGTGAGTATTACGGTCGGTGCCCAGCTGCAATGGAAGATCGGTCTAGTGTTCGGTCTGGCTTCCGCGGTATCCTGGGCGACGGCGACACTGCTTGTGAACCGCTGGGGTAGCGGGTTGAACACATGGGTGCTATCGGCGTACCAGATGCTGGGTGGTGGCGTGATTTTGTTAGTGTGTAGTCCGTTGTTGGAGCAGCCGTTTTTCATCTGGACAGGTGCGTCGGTTTTGATCTTGTTATGGCTGAGTCTGATGTCTTCGATTGTACAGTTTGCGGGCTGGTATTATGTACTGCAAAACAGTGATCCGGGGCGTACGAGTGCCTTTCTGTTTTTGGCACCGTTTTTCGGCGTATTGACTGGATGGTTGCTGCTGGGTGAGTCTTTGTATCCGTCGCTGATTACAGGCGGCATATGTATTCTGGCGGGGATCTATTTGGTGAATCGACGCTTTGGCACGAGGGAAGTACCTCAGCTGCAAGGAGAAGGGGATCGTTGATTACCCGTGATGCAAAGTTAACTAGTTTGGCGAGATAAACGATAATTTGCGACGAACGACGAAAAGAGCAGGACGGAGAATGATTCGCCGTACTGCTCTTTTTGTAATGTCTGGTGTTGAAAATTAGCGTCGAATCATCCGTCCAACGTTTGCTTAACGAACATCTAGCTGCACGCCGAAATGCCGATCAAACGCAGCCTGCCCAGCGCCAGTCACCGTTACCGCTCGAATGCCCGGCACGCGTTCAATCCAACCATGATCCAGACACAGATGCAGCAGCCCGAATCCAAGTGCACCGCCCAGATGATGCTGACGCTCACTCCAATCGAGACAAGCATGGGCAAAAGCGCGGCGTTTGCGTCGCAGTTGCGGTACATCCATACCGAGCCTAGCAAAAAAGTCTTCTCCTGTCGTACTAATCTCAAACTCGCCATCTGTAGCTACTAGATGCCCGTGTTGCACCAGCGCCGTTGTCAGCGTCACACCTAGCTGCCCTGCCAGATGATCGTAGCAAGTACGTCCGTAGCGTAGCCGATCCATTTGCTGGGATTGTGTTAACGAGCGCACTTCTGGCACCGGGCAGATGGCGAGGAATTGCTCTAGTGTCTGCGCCATCTCACGGCTGGATAAACGATAGTAGCGATAACGACCGTGCTTTTCCATACTGACCCAGCCTTGCTCGTTCAGACGCGCTAGATGGAAGCTGGCAGTTTGCGGTGTGATCGAGGCGGCATGAGCCAGCTCGCCAGCAGTATGAAATCGTCCGTCGAGCAGCGCGGTCAGCATATTGGCACGTGAAGGCTCGCCCAGAATGACGGCAACATTGGATATATTGGAATGAAGGGTCATAATACTTGCTCCTTTCAGTAGAGATTACATTCATATTTCGATACTTATTTAATTATAGTATACATAGAAAAGCAAACCTATACAGCATCCGTTTCTCTACTTGCCTAGCATGGTAAAATAAAGATAGACCTGACAACCGGCTGAATGCTGTGTTGATCGGCGGGGCAATCTTCCGCCATTATCGAAAGGGGAGAGCTATGGAGCATTTTATTGCAGTGCTTGTTATTTTATTTTTTATCGGCATCTCCAACGTGCTGAATCGGCTAGTCCCCTTTGTACCGGTGCCACTATTCCAAATTGTACTTGGAATCGGGGTTGCCTTATTCGGGTTAAAGGTGGAGCTGGACCCGGAGCTATTTTTGGTGCTGTTTATCGCGCCGCTATTGTATAACGATGCACGTCAGACGCCGCGCAATGAGCTATGGCATCTGCGGGTGCCGATTATTTTGCTGGCGTTTGGCTTGGTATTTGTGACCGTCATTGTCGGCGGGTATGCGATCCATTATCTGATCCCAAGTATTCCGCTTCCGGCTGCATTTGCGCTGGCGGCGATTTTGTCGCCGACGGATGCGGTAGCGGTCGGCTCATTGGCGAAACGGATTCATTTGCCGGGTTCGATTCATCGGCTGCTGGAGGGCGAATCACTGCTGAATGACGCTTCCGGACTGGTTGCGTTCAAATTTGCGGTTGCCGCTATGGTAACAGGCACCTTTTCCCTCTGGCAGGCGTCTCTGAATTTCCTGCTGGTTGCGCTGGGCGGCTTGGCGATTGGAACGCTGGCATCGTTTGTGCTCATTCGCTGTCAGGTGATGGTGCGTAAATGGGGGATGGAGGATATTACCGTCCATGTGCTGTGGCAGATTTTGACTCCGTTTGTCATTTATTTGCTCGCGGAGGAAGTAGGGGTATCTGGTATCCTGGCAGTCGTCGCAGGTGGTATCGTCTATGCGATGGAAAAGGATCGCGCCGAATCGGTACAGCTCAAAATGCAGATTGTCTCGACAAGTACATGGTCGGTCATTGTGTATACGCTGAACGGATTAGTATTTATGATTCTCGGGTTGCAGATTCCAGAAGTGATGGGCAGCATTTTCACCAATCCAGAGTTCAATAATGGGCTGGTATTAGGCTATGTGGCGCTCATTACGCTGCTCCTGTATGTGCTGCGATTTATCTGGATTTATTGTTATTGGAACGTTCGTTATGTCATGAGTCGTCAGATGGATGATAAACGTCCAGATGTACGCGGGATTTTGTTAACGTCCTTATCGGGGGTGAGGGGCGCGCTAACATTGGCGGCTGCCTTTTCGATTCCGTATGTGCTGGATGACAATTCGGCATTTCCGCAGCGGGAATTGATTCTGTTCATCGCCGCAGGCGTGATTTTGCTGTCACTGGTGCTGGCAAGTCTGCTGCTGCCATTACTGTCTCCTACACCAGAGGCGACGGAGATGACACCAGCAGATGTTGCAGGGCAGAACAAGATGCGGCGCAAATTTGCCGAAGACCAGATTCGGATGAAAATTCTGTCTGCGGCTGTGCAATCGGTCGAATCCAGTACAAATGATTCTAACCGTGATGCTGCCAAAATGCTAATCTCGGACATTACGCAGTACATGTTCAAGCAGAATAGCTTGCAGCCAGCAACGCTACTGCACGATGCGAACTTGAATCAGCAGGAGATTGAGATGTACATGACCGCGATTCAGGCGGAGCGTAAAGTGGCACGTCAGATGCGGGATAACGGTGAGATTACGCCAGAGCTGGCGATGGAATTTGAATACCGGCTGGATCGCATTCAGAATGTGTTGACTGATCGGATGGATACAGGGATTGCCGAATGTGTGGACAAATGGAAAGGGATGCTGCCGATGCACGTACCCGTACCAATTGGTCCTGCCAAAGATGCGGAGAACGACGAGCAGCCTGATAGCGAAGCCGTTCCGATCAGCAAACTGGACAAAATCCGCATGCTCAAGCATCTCAAGCTGCAATCCTGTCCGGCAGCGATTGAGGCGATTCGCAGTCGCATGACTGACCAGAATGAGGAAGCAGCGGAGAAAGTCATTTCTCGTTATCGCAAAATTATGAGCTCCATCCAGTATTTTAACGAAAAGATCGCCCCGGATATTACCCTGGATGAGAATAAGCTCAACCTGATCACTAGCGCGGTGCAAAATCAGCGTGATACGGTACAGGAATTGTACGAAAGCGGTGAGATCGATCGGCAGTATGCGCGTAAGATGCGCAGTTTTGTTCAGGATTTGGAGAAATGGATTCTGATGGAGACGTAAGCTACGACATCGTATAATAGGTAGAACAGAAGCAGAATATTTCGTTGCATATGCCTCATCTCTGACTGTACGTGTCAGTAACTTTCTCTAAAAATTAGACTTTTAACGGTAAAGATGGTAAATTATTGTGCATAGAGACCATACTGTGCAAAAAGAACCGGAACAATGCGTTCCGGTTCTTTTTTATGTTCCTATGTGATTGTAGGTGGCTGGAACGACTGGAACATACGCTTATTTCCCTGCCGTCTTCGCCCAAATCGTCTTCACCACATCCAGCACACTATCGTCCTTATCCACCACATAATCCGGCTGGAACTCCGCATCACTTGGAATAGTCTGCTGATGGCGATTGATCCAGATCGAATACCAGCCTGACTGCTTGGCGCCGACGACATCGTTAGTATATGAGTCGCCGAGATAATACGTATCGGACGGCTGAATGTGCATGCCCTGCTCGACGACACGGAAAATGCCCGGATCAGGCTTGGCGATGCCGACTTTGCCAGAAATGAACACATCCTGCGGCTGTACCCAGCGCTCCATACGCAGTTGCCGCACCTTGTCCGCCTGATGCTGAGCAGGACCATTCGTAATAATTCCGATCCGTAGCCCCTGATCACGCGCAAAATTCAATGCTTCTTCCATCCGTGGATCGACGCGTAGTCGCTGCTGATTATCCGCATAACACTGTTGAAAGCTAATCGCTTCGTCTTCTGGAATATCAATTCCGAGATCGGCAAAGGCATGGGTAATCCGATAAATATGCATCTGCTGATCGGTCATATCGCCACGACTGACCTGCTCAAACACCTCATCACTATACAATCGACTGCGAATGAACAGATCATCCAGTGAGCAGCCATAATTGTAGCTACCGAACGTATGCCGGTACGCTTCTCCAAACGGTTCCAGCTGATCGTACAACGTATCATCTACATCGAATATGAGATTCATTTCTATAATCCTCCTGTAAAATAACCGGTCCAGTATGGTATCCATGGTTAGAATTGACGCGTCTATCCCGTACTTGACGAAAGGAACACTTACGGTTGTCTTAGGCTGTACGTTAGACGGTTTGACGCGAATGGTACTGTGTTGAAGCAAATACATAAAGTGTCATATACAGAGCCGTATGCAATGACATCATCATTATGGCACTTTTTGCACAATAGTATTTACCCTCATTTGATTGTTTTCCTATCATACACTGCTACTGCAAGTGTTTGCACATCGGAAAGTGGGGGTAAGCCATTGTATTGTATACCCGCGCCAATTAAGATAGACTGTAACCGTGATTCATTGTAGAACATGGACAGTATTTGGGTATCAATAGCATGAGGGATGAGCAGAACGGTACGGAATCATCCAGCCTGACTATCGACAGGAGGCACACATGGCACCCTGCCAAGCCCGCAGAGACAGGAGGATACTATGCACAATTCATCGAAGCAAAGCCGTGTCGGCATTATGGATATCGGGTCTAACTCGATTCGACTGGTCATTTATGAGAATGGAAGCGGTATGGGCTTTAAAGTACTGAAAGAATGCCGGGAATCGGCGCGACTGAGCGCTATCGTTACACCGGAAGGTGTGATGCCACTGGAGTCGGTCAGCCAGATCGTACCGGTGCTGCGCCAGTTTGCTGAAGTTAGTCGGGCATATGAAGTAAGCGAGATTCGTGCGGTGGCAACAGCGGCGATTCGCAATGCAGTCAATGGCGAGCAAGTGATCCAGTATTTGAATCAGGAAACTGGACTTGCGATCGAATTGCTGCCGGGCGAGATGGAAGGTCATTATGGCTTTCTTGGCGTTGTGAACCGGATCGATATTCGGGACGGCTTTATTATCGATATCGGTGGTGGTAGTACAGAGATTACGCTGTTTCAGGAGCGTAAACGCATCTCCAGCGTGTCATTCCCATTTGGTGCGGTCAATATGAATGTCCGCTTCGGCGGCAAGCAGGAAGGACGCTGGGACGAGAAAGCAATATCGGGACTGGAAACGATGGTGATGAAAGCAGCCAACGAACATCCGTGGATCAGCCAGCATCCTGGGCTGCCGATGGTCGGTCTAGGCGGTACGATCCGTGCGATTGGTAAAATGCATCAGCGCAAACGCAAATATTCGATGGAGCAGATTCATCAATACCAGCTGCAAGCAGAAGATACGGATTATTATTATCAGCAGTTGCCGTCCATGACCAATGAAGAACGCAAACGTATCGCTGGTCTGAGCAAAAACCGTACGGATATTATCGTGCCGGGCACGATCATTTTGCGAACATTGTTCCGTCATATGCAGTGTGCGCACTATGTGATCAGTGGTAGCGGTCTACGCGACGGTCTGTATTTTGAATGGGAACGTGGCAAAGAGCATGCCGTCTTGGACGATGTGCTGGAATACGAGATTGAATCGGTACTGGACAGCGAGCCGTTGCCACGCCAGCGTCATCTGCGTCAAGTCGCTGATCTGTCGGTGCAGCTATATCAGGCGCTGGGCGAAGGGCTGGATGATCCGTGGAATGTCAAATTGCTACGTACAGCAGCTCTACTGCATCAGGTGGGTATGAAGGTGAGCTACCATGATTACGAGGAGCATACCCGCTACCTGTTGACGACACGCGCACTAGCAGGGCTGGATCACCGGGAAACGGTACTGGTTGCCTTTATCGCGATCTTTGGCAGCAAAGGAAAAATTAAAAAAAGACGCATTTCGGTCGAATATGCCGATATCCTGCATCCGAATGATGAGGAGCGTATTCGTCGTCTGGGCGCCTTGTTGCAACTGGCAGCATCGATGGACACGAGCGAAACACAGCCGGTGGAACGTATGCAAGCCGTACGCAAAGGAAGAGACTTCGAGCTGACCATTCAATGTCGCACCGAAGCCTCTATGGAAGTTGTTGAAATTACGGAAGCTGTTAAAGATTTGGAGAAGGAGTGGGATGTCCGAGTGCGGCTGGTGGTACGTACGGTTTCCAGGAGCTGATCTCCCATGCCTTGAACTGGCTGCGCAGCGGCGGTTCTCCATTTTTATAAAATTCATAATTGCCGCTGGGCAGCAATATTCTGGCTTTGACGTTATCTCCAAGGATAAGGTTCAGAATATTGAGCACGGCGGCTTTTGCATTTCTATCGAACAGTGGACACATTAACTCGACCCGGCGGGTCAGATTGCGAGTCATCCAGTCCGCGCTTGCCAGCCATACTTCCTGCTCACCGCCGTTGTCAAAGGCGAAGATGCGGGAATGTTCCAGATAACGATCCACGATGCTACGAACGCGCACATTCTCACTGAGTCCCGGTACGCCCGGACGCAGACAGCAGACGCCGCGCACGATCAGATCAATCTGCACACCAGCTTGTGATGCCATATACAGCTCGTCGATAATCTGCTGATTGGAGAGCGAGTTCATCTTGGCGATAATGCGTGCCGGTTTGCCTGCCCGTGCATGATCAGCTTCGCGGCGGATCAGCTCGACGAATTTGTTCATCATCGTGCTTGGCGCGACCGCAACGGCTTGCCAGTCATGCGTTTCCGTGTAGCCGGTAATATGATTGAACACTTCCGACGCATCCTCGCCGATCTGTGGATTGACGGTGAGCAGACCGACATCTGTATACAGCTTGGCGGTGGAGGCGTTGTAGTTGCCTGTACCGATATGAATATACCGACGCAGCGCGGCACCTTCGCGGCGTACGACGAGAATGACTTTGGCGTGCGTCTTCAATCCAACGAGACCGTAAACGACGTGACAGCCTGCCTTTTCCAGCATGCGCGCCCATACGATATTGCGCTCCTCATCAAAACGTGCCTTCAGTTCCACGACAACCGTGACTTGCTTGCCGGATTCAGCGGCGCGAGCGAGTGAATGGATTAGCGATGACTTGCCGCTAACTCGATACAGCGTCATTTTGATCGCCATGACGTCTGGATCATCCGCCGCCTGTTCGATAAAATCGCTAATCGCATCAAACGATTCATACGGATGGTACAGCAGCACATCCCGTTCCTTGATGACACTGAAAAAGTCAGTTTCACTGCCTTCTGGAAACTCTGGCGCATAGCGCTGGATCTCCGGCGTGTAACGCAGGGAATCGCGTCCAACAATCGAATCAGAAAAGCTTAACAAAAAGCCCAGATCCAGCGGACCGTCAATCTCGTATACCGCTTCACTAACATCAAATTCTTCTAACAGCTGGGCAAGTGCATACGGATGGAAATCTTTCTGAATCTCCAATCGAACCGGCGCACTGCGTCTACGTTTGCGCAGCTGGTTCTCGATCTCTTCCATCAAATCTTCGGCATCTTCTTCGTTAATATCGAGATCCGCATTCCGCGTCAGACGGAAGGCATCGACCGCAATCGGCGTATAGCCGCCGAATAACGTCTGTATATGCTGGCAGATCAAGTCTTCAATCAGAATATATTGCTGCTTTTTACTATTTTGGCGATGCGGAAGCACGACGGCGCGCGGCAGATTGGATGGAATCTGAATAATGGCAAAATAATACGCCTCGCCTTCTTCCGATTCCAATGCCTTGAGATTCGGATGCTCCAGCACGACCGACAGATAGACGCTTAATCCGTGTACAAGGGGAAACGGACGACTCTGGTCAACCGCCATCGGCGTTAATACCGGATAGATCACTTCATGGTAGTACGTATCCGCCGCTTTACGCTGGGTGGCACTCAGATCGTTATAGTGAGTAAGCATAATGCCCTGTTTCACAAGTTGACGCGACAGATCCCGGTATGTACGGTACTGCTGGGCGACCATTTTCTCGACGCGTTTGGTCAATCGTTTGTATAATCCAGCGGGTGCATAACCGGTAAAATCCTTTTTTGTATATCCAGCTTTGATCTGGTTGCGGATACCGGCTACCCGTACACTCATAAACTCGTCCAGATTGCGGGAAACGATACCGAGGAACTTGATTCGTTCCAGCAGCGGTGTATCGGTATCCTGCGCTTCTTCCATAACGCGGGTATTGAACTCGATCCAGCTGAGATCCCGGTTAATATAAGTTGCTTGCGCTTGGTGATGTCCATGTTTGTTTTCCATAATGCCTCCGGTTCATGATTTTATTCCTGAATTTGCCGGGTTGTAGTGCTAGAGGTTGGTGCAGCAGAGAACCAGCAATGTCGAATGCTGCAACATTTCATCGTATGTAGCCAGTATAGCCCGTTATTGTTAACGCTGTGTAAAAACCAGCGTTAACTTTCGTTCCACAAATTAGGTCCGTCGATTCTGGCGATGGAACGTTTCTGGGTCCGACCAAAATTAAAGCTGCGCAGACGGACTTCGTACCCGTCCTCATCTAGCGGCAGCGTCTTTTTCAATTGTTTGACCGTCAAGGTTGGATAACCGGGACGGGTCAGATCGATTAGAATCACACTATCGTGCAGCATATTCAGGCATTCGCCGATTGTCATGGGAAATCCTCCTGGGCAATGGTTGCGTACCGACCATTAACAGAGACATCAAGGACGATAAGCAATGTGATGCAGAACTGCTTGTCCCTGTAGACTTTCGTCGGCTGTGTCGGTGGCATGTATTAACGTATTACCCGCTTCCTTCTATTTTGAGTGAATCCCGCTGAAATTGCAAAATACAGAATACGAAAAAAGCCCCGACAGCGATGCTTGGAAGCAGCACCGTTTCTGTCGGGACGTGGTGGATATATATTTACTGTTTCTTCTTAACCAGACTCTTATCATCCACATCCGGCAAGCTCAGTAAGTGCTTGACCGTGGTCGTAGAGGTGACATTCAATCTTGGCAAATACATCAGATCGTCGCCGGGATGGACGTAGCCGGGGCGAACGGTGAATGCCATGCGATACCCGTGTGTTTTCAGGTCGTAGATCATTTGTGGGTTGTATTCGCCATATGGATAGGCGAAATATGGTGTGTCGATCCCGGTTTTGCTTTTCATCAGATCAATATCGTGGTTGAACCGATTGCCGTCTTTGCCAGCCACATAGTATTCAGCGCATTGCACGAGACTTTTGTAATGCAGATTATACGTATGACTATGGTAATCGAATACGTCTGCGGTTTTTTTCATTTCGGCGCGGGAAATGGTTGTTTTGGCAGTTGGTACGAATGTTTGCGTTTTGGCAGTCAATTTGGTACCGACGATAAAGATGTTGGCGTGGAAGCCGTATTTTTTTAGAACCGGATAAGCGTAAATCACGTTATTCTGATAGCCATCGTCAAAGGTAAGCACGACCGTCTTCTCTGGAAGTTCGATTTCACCGCGTACATATTGCTCCAATTCTTTGAGTGTGGCGGTATGATAGCCTTCGTCATGTAAATATTTCATACCCTGTTCAAATGCTTCCAGATTAATCCGGGCATTGTTCGGTTCGACATTGTATTTTTCCGGTACGACATAATGGTACATCAGCACCGCGACGTGACTCGCTTTGCCGTTAGATACGGATTTGACGACAGGAAGTTCAGCGGCGGATGCGATATGTTGATCCGCTTCCGGTGCATCGCCGTTCAAGGTCTGGAACAGGTCGTCCTGCATATCGTAGGTCGCCCGGCATGTTTCATACGAGAATGCCGAAGCGTGAGGATATTTCAGGCTCAACACATAGAAGGCAACGACGAAGGCAATCGATATGTAGAGCATGACTATGATTAGATTACGGATACGTCTCAGTTGCATGTCTTCGAAAGCTCCTTTTTGTGTGAGTTGATCCTTTGTTAAAGGTTGTCTATATATAACATCGGACAAAGAAGGAGCATTTTTTATGTTACTAAAGAATCATAATGATGAGGGAAATAACTGTTCGATGAATACTTCATGAACTCGTGTTGATGCCATTTCTGGAGACGTGATCAAAGAAAAGTTCCGTTCCTGCTGAATGCCTTTGACTACAAGTTCTACCAATTCTCCATGTTCAAGCTCCTTTTGCACAATACATCTGGATAGCATGGAGATGCCCAAACCGGCAAGAACAGCTTCTTTGACACCTTGACTGCTATTGAATACATACGTTTTCTTCGGCGTACAACCAGTAGTATCCAGAAGACGATCGCTAAAAGCACGTGTACCTGATCCAGGCTCGCGCAACACCCAGACTTGATTGTTCAAATTAGTGGTGTCCACAACGCGCAACGCAGCTAGTGGATGATTGGCAGCAGCTATAATGATCATCTCATCCTTTGCATAAGGGCGAATATGAAGTGAAGACAGCCAAACTTCCCCTTCAACCAGACCTAGATCCAGTCGTTGATGCTGAACCGCTTGAATAATTTCGGCTGTATTGCCAATCGTTAATTCGATATCTGCCTGCGGATATTTCATCGCAAACGTTGCCAACATACGTGGCAAGACATACTCTCCAATCGTAAAACTTGCACCGATGTGTAGGGAACCGGTCACTTTATCATGCAGTCGCATAATATCCTGCTTGGCAGCTTCATGAAGCAGTAGAATCTCTTTGGCACGACGATATAAAATGTCACCCGCTTCAGTGAGTTTGACCATTTTGGGAGAACGGTGCATGAGTGTTGCTCCGAATTCATTTTCCAAATTCCGTATATGCAAACTCACACCCGGTTGCGACAAATTCAGCAATTCTGCTGCCCGTGAGAAGTTTAACTGTTCAGCTACGGTAACAAATACACGCAATGTCTCGACAATCATGCCATCACTCCTTAACGTTATCTCATGTTGTTCATCGTACATCGCTTCGTGCTACATCGCAATGTAATCATAAGTTTTACTTATCATTGAAATAGCAGATGCGTATTTCTCTTTCTGACTGGTGCCTTTTATAGTGAATATAAGCAGAGGCATGATTGTAAGTTGAGAATAGGAGTGAACAGGATGCATACAAGTGAACAATATCTCACGAAACCGCGTCAATATAAAGGATGGATTCTAGGTATAGCCATTACGTTACTCATTGCTGGCATCGCCAAATATATATCTGGTTTTCCTTTTTTGAGTGTAATGGGACAACTGGTTATTGCTATTTTGATCGGTATGATCTGGAGAAGTACGATTGGAATTCCTAATCAATGGCATGAAGGCATTTCCTTTTCAAGCAAACGATTGTTGCGTTATGGGATTATTTTGCTGGGGATGCGGTTGAATCTGCTGGATATTGTTCATGCCGGACCGAAAGTGTTGGTAATTGCAGTTATCAATATTGCGGTTACGATTCCCGTCGTCTATGGCATTGCTCGTTGCTTCAAAGTAGAACATCGGCTAGGCGTGCTGACCGCTTGCGGAACGGCAATTTGTGGAGCCGCGGCAGTAGTGGCGATTGCTCCCCAAATGAAGGCAACGGATGACGAGACAGCAATTGGCGCTGCTACAGTAGCGATTCTAGGTACGTTGTTTACATTGATGTACATTGTATTATATCCATGGCTTGGGTTGAGCGCTAATGGGTACGGTATATTTGCCGGAGCGACGCTGCACGAGATTGCTCATGTGATTGCAGCAGCGGCACCTGCCGGACAGGCATCGGTCGATCTGGCAGTCATCGTAAAATTGACACGTGTAGCGTTACTAGTGCCGGTAGCGATTTTGATAGGAATTTGGACGAATGCGAGAGAACGCAAAGTCAATGCACAAGCAGTACAGGCGAGCTGGAGAGATATTCCGATTCCATGGTTTATTGTAGGATTTCTGCTGGCAAGTGGGGTGCATACGCTAGGCATCTTGCCTGAAGCCTGGGCAGATCATATGGTGGATATTGCTTATCTGTTGATTGGTATGGCTATGGCTGGATTGGGGTTAAATGTCCATTTGGCTACTTTTCGTCGGATGGGGCTACGTCCATTTGTCGCAGGATTGCTAGGTTCGATCATTTTGGCAGGATTGGGATTTGAGCTGGTGCAATGGTTGGGATTGAGCTAATAACAACGCAAAACACCTGCCTCAAAACTAGCAGGTGTTTTGCATTGTTGTGTTGCAATATAAAGGCATAGACTGAAGATGCAACCATATGCCTCAAGTAGTGTCCTGTGCTTATTTAGAACATGGTGTTGTCGTTAGCGGATTTCTCTGGGACAGGTTGAGACAGAGTCCACATTTCGGCGATTTGACCATTATCGACGCGGAAGATGTTGATGACAGAGTTGCCGCGGTCGGTGTCGCTAGTTTGCATATGGCTGTGTACGAGAACGAGATCGCCTTCGGCAATCGTGTTGCTTACGGTTGCTTTGCTATTCGGGTTGGAACGGAACTGCGTCAGATAGTGACTGATCAGGGCGCTGCGACCGTTTTGGATATCGGAGCCGTGTTGCGTGACGTTTTCGCTGACGGCTTCGTTGGCGATGTCTGTGTTGTGTTCGTTGAAGAAGCTGTTAACAAAGTTGCTTACGAAGCTGGCGTTTGCAGCTACCGTTGCGCGATCTGTGTCGGCAAGTTTGGCTTCGGTTGATGCCGAAGGCAGCAGGTTTTGCAGAGATGCGTTATCGGTAGTGCTGCCAGCGGACTGCGATACGTCCCAATGTTCAGCGATTTTACCATCGGCAATTCGGTAAATGTCTACGACAGCGCCCGGTGCGACAGCTGTAGAAGCTGAGGTGCTTGCTGCCGATTCCGTGTTGCTGGACGATTCGTTGGATTCAGTCGTACCCGGTGATGGAGTCGAAGCGGACGTGTCCGGTGTCGTGAACACAGCGACTAGATCGCCCTGACCGATCATACCGCGCAGATTGACTTTGTAATCCGGGTTTTCTTTGATAAATGGCGTAAAGAACGATACGAAGCCTTCACGTCCAGTAGCGGCGTACGGATTATGCTGAATATAATCTTCCGCCAGATACTGGTCGGCTTTGTCCAATTGATGACCGTTTAAAATATCGTTATACATATTCAGTACCAGCTGCTTATTGGCGATGATTTTGGCTTCTTCAGCAGATGGCGTGCTTTCTGGTGTGGTGGTCGTGCCTGTCTCAGGGGCGGTGTTGCCCGAATTTTCGGTAGCTTCCGGTGTTGTTGTACCAGGTGCTTCCGATGTACCCGAACAGGCGGACAAAATGGCGATCAGCATCAGGCTCGCCAGCAAAAGACTTGCTTTTTTCATAATGACAGCTCCTTTGATGGTTGTGATTTGCGGCAGCGAACAGCGTATTCAACTCACATGATTATCTCTCGTTATATAACCATATTCCCGGTCGATGAATGGAACAAAATTGACACCGAATGATGAAAACGGCGCTGCCTGAATCATACGTCCAAGCAAAAAAGGCTCGCCTACTGCATGAAATTGGCGACATCATGGACAAGATCCTTCACCTGTATTGACGAGTACATCGAGGAACAGGTTGCGCTATATGGACAATTGGTACGGTACTTCCTATTCTTTTCCATTGTTATTGAGAATGGTTATCATTAGAATAAAGAGAGATAGATTGCAGTGTTGTAGCCTGCATGATCGATATTTGGACTGCGGTAACAGGGGTGATGAGGATGGATATTGCGCGTTACACCGCGCTGTGGAATCAGATTTCCATGCGCGTGGATCATATAGAATATACAGTGCTGGAACAGAACAAGCGGCTATCGAAGTATGAGATGCCGCTCCATGGATACATTTATGTAACCGGTGGCAGTGGTCAACTGGTGCTGGATGATTATGTTTGCCGGATTGAGCCGTTTCATCTGCTGCACGCTGGGAAAGGGATGAAGCTGAGTCTGAGACCGGGAGCGGGCGAAGAGGGCATAGCGTGTTACTTGATCTTTTACCGACCGGACGGGGAGTGGGGAGAGGGGCAAGCGTTGCCTGACGATCTGACGCTACTGCGCACACGGTATCATTTGCAACCAGAGCAGCCGCTGGTAATGCGAGATCGCATCCTGCATATGTACGATAGTCTGCGTACTGGTGATGCACTGCATCTCTATCGGGTGCACGCGCTATTCGGGCAAATGATGTACGAGATTCTGCATCAGCTTGGCAACGAAGACCAGCAGCATATGCTTGATCCCGTTGCACAGGCGATGCGTTATATGGAAGAGCATTATACAGAGCCATGTACGATGGATGAACTGGCGGATTGTCTCGGATGCAGTACGCGTCATCTATCGCGTCTATTTCGCAAGCAAGGCATTGGGCAAAGTCCATCGTCGTATTTACTGCATTTGCGGATGGAGCGTGCTTGTGAATTGCTGACAGTAAGCCGACTCAGTGTACAGGAGATTGCACGTAGTGTCGGGTACGATGATGTGTATCATTTTAGCCGAATGTTCAAAAAGTACAGCGGGCTAGCGCCTGTGTTATACCGTCAGCAGCAGCGTCGTCCGAATATGCCATCTGGTAAGTCTGATTTCTCCATTGCTGCGATTGGGAATGATGTCTATATTGATAATAATTCTCAAAAAGAAAAAAGCAGTGGAGGTTCTCACATGATGTATAACTATTCGCGGCGTTCTGCCGTATGGATGCTGCTACTCAGCTTCAGTCTGTTGCTGGGTGCCTGTTCATCCGCGGCTCCGAATACAACCGGCAGTGCCGTTAGCGGCAATGAGTCGGCACAACGTGCAACAGCGACAGCCGAGAACGGTATGCGCACAATTCAGCACGATCTCGGTTCCACCGATGTCAAAGAAAACCCAGAGCGCATCGTCGTACTGGAGCAAGGTTTTACCCAGACGGTTGCCGCATTAAAGGTCAAGCCTGTCGGTGTAGCGGACGATAACAAACCGGAGCGTTTCCCACAGGATACCCTTTCTTATATTGAGGGCTACACCTCGGTAGGTACGCGCTCTGAGCCGAATCTGGAAGTGATTCGTACGCTCAAGCCTGATCTGATCATCGCCGATACAAGCCGTCACACCAATGTATATGATCAGTTGTCTAAGATTGCACCGACGATCGTTTTCAAAAATGACACTGCTAATTACGACGAGATTGTACAGTCCACTGAACAAATCGGACTCGCACTCGGCAAGGAGCAGGATGTGCAGACACTGTTGAACGACCACAAGCAGCAAATGGATACGCTACGCCAAGCGGTGCAGCAAGGACAATCCGTGCTGATCATCGCACCGGATGAAGAGGAGAGCAATTCGTTCCAAGTACGAACGACGTCTTCGTTTCACGGTTCATTCTTGGCAGCAGCCGGACTGGATTATGCACTCAAAGACGATGCGGAAGTTAGCCAGTTGATGACGACCGAACAGCTGATGGCGATAGATCCGCAGCATTTGCTTATTTTAATCAATGAAGATAACGATTCCGTATTGGACGCGCAAAAGGATAATCCGCTCTGGAATCAGTTACAAGCGGTACAACATGGTCAAGCACACGAGGTGGAGCTGGCAACATGGTCGAGACAGCGCAGTCTGCCTGCACTGAACAACATTATGGACGAAGCAGCAGGTTATTTCTAAAATGAACAGGAGCTATACATGATGAGCAGCAGCAATCGTACCGACAGTCAGGCAAAACGGACAGGCATCTACAGCTTGCCATTGTTTTGCTTTGCAGCGGCGGGAGTGCTGCTGTTCATATTTGCCCTATTGTCATTGATGATCGGACCAGCATGGATTGGCTGGTCAAGCATTGCCGGATATGTGTTGAATAATTCGGAAACGATCAAAGACCATGTTGTGCTGCATATTTTACGTGTACCGCGTATGTTGACGGTGCTGCTCATTGGGGCAGCGCTTGGCGTGGCAGGGTGCATCATGCAGGCACTCACGCGTAATCCGCTGGCATCACCAAGTGTATTCGGTATTCATGCAGGTGCGTCGTTTGTAATTGTACTCTGTACGATCCATTTTCCAGCAATCAATGGATTGGGATTATCAGCGGCGGGATTCGCAGGTGGATTACTGACTGTGTTGCTGATCGTAGGCATGAGTGCTGCGATTCGCGGCGGACGTGCTGATATTCGCATGGCGCTGATCGGTGTAGTGATTCAGGCGCTGCTATCTTCATTTACACAAGGGCTGTTGATCTTCAACGAAGAATCAGCATCGCGTCTATTATTCTGGCTAGCAGGTTCGGCGGCGGGGGTGCAGTGGGATGAGGTGTATGTGCTGTCCATCTGCTGTGGGATCGGCTTATTGGCAGCGATGTTTCTGGGACGTTCGTTATCCCTGATCAGTCTCGGTGAGGAGATGGCGCGTGGACTTGGACAACGAATCTGGACAGTGCGGTTGATCGGGACGCTGATTGTTGTACTGTTGGCAGGTTCGGCGGTAGCTGTTGTGGGACCGATTGGGTTTGTTGGCTTGATCGTACCGCATATCGCGCGCTATTTGTTAGGAACGGACTATCGCCGTCTATTGCCGCTTAGTGCATTGCTTGGCGCCATTCTGTTAACGATGGCAGATGTGTGCTCGCGCTTTGTGAATTTTCCGGCGGAAACACCGGTTGGTATCGTGACCGCATTGATCGGAGCACCGTATTTTGTTTATTTGGCACGGCGCCAGAGCAGGAGGCAGGCATGAAGCGTAATGTGATGGTATTGACGATGTTGTCGCTGCTCGTTCTGCTACTAAGTCTGCTGAGCATCAAGGTAGGGGCGGTATCAATCGGCTGGCTGGATATACTGCAAGCTTTGACAGGGCGAAGCGATTCGGATCAAAGGTATATTGTGCTACATTACCGTTTGCCACGAATTGTCGTCGCGATTCTAGTTGGCAGCGGATTGGCAGTATCGGGCTTGATCACACAGGCGTTACTACGCAATCCGCTTGCAGCACCGGATACGCTCGGCATCTCTGCCGGAGCTTCGCTAGGTGCGGTGCTGACTGTGCTAATATTGCCGCCCGGTCAGCCTGTATGGGTGACACCACTGGCGGCGCTCATTGGTGGGTTCGTCGGTGGAATGTTAGTGTACGGATTGTCGTATAGCGGTGGTATTGATCCCGTACGATTGGCGTTAGTCGGCATTGCGGTTAGCGCGTGCGGCAGTACACTTGTTCAACTGCTCGTGACTCGGTTTGCGGCAAATGCTAGTACCGTGCTGTTATGGTTAAATGGATCGCTATGGGGGCGCACTTGGGATCAGGTGATACAGTCGCTACCTATTATCGGGCTAGCGTTGCCAGTAACATGGGTACTGGCGCGGCGGCTGGATATACTGGCGCTAGGGGATGAGACGTCGCGCGGGCTTGGTTTGCGTTTGGAGCCGGTGCGATTATTGTTGTTCGGATTCGCAATTGCGCTGGCTGGCGGTTCGGTCGCAGCGGCGGGCATGATCGGATTCGCTGGGCTGGTCAGTCCACATATGGCACGGCGACTAGTCAGCCGGGGACACCGCATATTGATTCCAGTTACGGCACTAGTTGGTGCAGCGCTTGTGCTGCTTGCCGATATGATCGGGCGTATTCTGGCACCACCGGTAGAATTTCCGGCAGGGCTAGTAACGGCGGTGATCGGAGCGCCGTATTTTCTATATTTGTTATGGCGCGAGTTCCGTCCTGCACGTGCACGCACATAATCAAAAAGGGCACGCTGTCACAATCTAGCGACAGCGTGCCTTTTCATCATTCGTAGTATGGAAGAGATCATTCGTTAGCGGCGCATAAAAATAAACTTTTGACCTAGAATACCGATAATACACAGGATCAGGCTAATCCAGGGCGAAATGACCACGACTGGCATCACATTACGCAAATAGTTGCCGACCACGATAATAGCGACCAGAATGACCACATACGTCAATACAGAACGCGCGTTGATCTGCATACGCGGACGATCCAGATCACTCTTTTCTACTGGCTGATTCGCTACACGCGTGACCAGCTCCACCAGCACAATCGCACCAGCGGCAACCAGTACAAGCGTCGATAGACTGATCTCGCCGACGACACCCGTGCCACTGACGTTGATTTTGAAAAAGCCGGCAAGTGCTTGCAGTAGAAATACCCACGTAAGCGCGATCCAGACGATCATAATATAATACATCGGTTTGCTGAGTTGCCGGCGCTCCGGCAAATTCTCTATCAGCTGAGTGGCATACGTGTCGGAGTCTTTGCCGAACAGCTGTAAGGCGCTCTGCTTCCGTTTCTGTGCATCCAGTAGATGCTGTCCCATTTCCAGCAGCAATTCTTCGCCGGATTGGCGCTCGATTCGTGCATCTCGAACATAGACGATCACATCATCATAATAGTTCAGATTTTCCGTATTGAGCTGATCCCGGATCACATTGATGTCTTTGACCAAATGACGCACTGTACTCATAGCTGTTCCTCCATTTCTCATTAGAATTTTATGATAGTTAAACCGCCTGTCGTCTGACATTGAATGCTACGGACGAACATGCGGATCATACCTGATATGCAGGATATGTATATTCCCTATTACCCGGAATACACGGGATATGTCGCAGGTTATGATGCCCTGCGCAGGGCGCTCTGCATCTGATACATATAGCGCTTGCAATCGTACTTGCACGCATGTACCGATCAACCCGGAAACCACTATTTTGCCACACTTTCGCGAGATTGACAATTCACTCGGCAAAATGATATTATAGGAATATAAATAAAACTTACTAAACATATCGGAATTATTTAATTTTAAATGAAATTGTCCATTTAGTTTGCACTTTGCGTTGTGTAGCTGACATGTAGATGGACAGATAGAACAATAGAGGAAATGGATATCGGAGCGCTGATGAAGCCATGCCTCATGCAGCAACCATACAGACAAGGAGGAATTACCATGGAACGGAATATTACGATTCGTCATCATGATGTAGATCTGGCAGCCAGTATTCATTACCCGGCGCAGGAGCACAAGTCGGAAGGCAAGGGTAAAGGGCGAACACCGCTGGTCGTGATCTGCCACGGGTTTATCGGCAATCGGATCGGTACAGATCGCCTGTTTGTCAGCAGTGCGCGCGAACTGGCAGCAGACGGATACATGGTTGTTCGTTTTGACTATGCGGGTTGCGGTGAGAGTGGTGGTCAATATGGTCAACAGGGCATTGAGTCCATGGTTGAGCAGACGCGTACCGTATTGGATTATGTCGTCAACTGCAATGATATTGATCCAACGCGTGTAACATTGCTCGGTCACAGTCTGGGTGGTGCGGTAGCGCTGCTGACTGCGGTGCGGGATCGCCGCGTGAATCATTTGGTGCTCTGGTCGGCGGTCGGTCATCCATTTAACGATATTGTCAAAATCGTCGGTCGCGAAACGTATGAGCAGGCGGTCATTCAAGGGGAAGCAGATCATCAGAGTTATACGTTCACGCCGGCTTATTTTGAATCGTTGGGCAACTTCCAACCGTTCCAAGAAGCACGCCGGTTTACTGGCGATGTGCTGGTCGTGCATGGCACAGGAGACGATGTGATTCCGGTCGACTATTCGTTCCTATACCAAAAGGAATTCTGGACACGGACGGAAGGTCGCTGTGATAAGCAGATTATTTTTCAGGCAGATCATACGTACTCATCCGGTCCACATCGCCGCGAACTGCTGGATCATACGCGCCAATGGCTTGCCGAGCGCGAAGCGGCACAGACACAGTGGCAGCACTGGATGATCTGAGTATCGTACTCAATTCCTTTTTTGCCAAATGATCATGAGCGTGATATGGTAAACGTGCAACAACTAGCATAGACACAATCAAACTGCATAGGTTATACGCATTTCACTAGGGGAGCCTGACGGCTGAGACGGAATATTGTTCCGGACCCTTGGAACCTGATCTGGATGATACCAGCGGAGGGAAGTGGAACATCGATTCGTTCATGCAACAGACAGCCATTGTGATCATGATATGGCGGTTTCTAGTGAAAGGATACGACCCACCTGTCTCTTACGGGAGAACGGTGGGTCTTTTTGCGTTTGTTTGTATTGTAAAACATCTGAAGGAGGAAATAGAATGTCTTTTTTGCGAACGGTACGGGAGCGTCAACCGCTTGTTCACAATATTACCAATGTTGTCGTTACGAATTTTACTGCCAATGGATTGCTGGCGCTGGGCGCCTCGCCATTTATGGCATTTGCACATGAGGAAGTAGAGGATGTAGCAGCGATGGCAGGAGCCGTCATGCTCAATATCGGTACGCTTGATCCGTATGTCGTGCAGTCGATTTTGTTAGCAGGCAAAGCGGCGAATCATGCCAGTGTACCAGTAGTATTCGATCCGGTAGGTGCCGGAGCGACGCCCTACCGTACCGCTTCTGCTCAGCAAATTACGGAAGAAGTACGTGTCGATATTGTGCGCGGCAATGTGGCGGAAGTTGCCAACGTCATTGGGGAAGCGTGGCAGATCAAAGGCGTCGATGCAGGTGGCGGAGATGGCGACCGCGTACAACTGGCAATTCGAGCGGCGCGTCAGTTGCATTGCATCGTAGTCATTACAGGTGCTGAGGATCTGGTGACAGATGGGGAACAAGTGCATGGGATCGCCAACGGTCATCCTCTGCTCACACAGGTCACAGGAGCAGGTTGTCTACTTAGCTCGGTTGTCGCTGCATTTGCTGCGGTTACGGATGGAAGCCGAGCGCAATTGTTGCAGTCGTCGGTAGAGGCGTTGATCTTTTACGGAGTAGCTGCGGAGCTGGCGGCGGAACGTGCCGGGCAGCATGGAACAGGTAGTTTTCAGATCGAGCTGTTGAATATGCTAGGTACGGTTACGCCGGAGCAAGTACAGCAGCGGGGGCGTATGACTCAGAAATTGGACATTCATCAGCCAGATCATCATCTATCTTGAACAGAAAGGAGAGATTGTACGATGCGTATTCATCAGGCATTAACGATTGCTGGCTCGGATAGCGGCGGCGGTGCAGGCATTCAGGCAGATCTGAAAACATTTCAGGAGCTAGGGATATACGGTATGTCCGTAGTGACCGCTGTTACCGCGCAAAATACTGCTGGCGTACAGGGCGTATATCCTGTTGAGCAGCAAGGTGTAGTCACGCAGCTGCATTCCATCGGCGACGATCTACAGCCGGATGCGGTGAAGACCGGCATGTTATTCAGCGCTGACATTATTCGCGAAGTGGCAACAGCCGTGCGACAGTATGAGTGGAGCAAGCTGGTGATCGATCCCGTGATGGTGGCAAAAGGCGGCTCCGTACTGCTGCAACAACAGGCGATGCAAGCGCTCATTCAGGAGCTATTGCCGCTAGCGGCAGTCATCACGCCCAATGTACCGGAAGCGGAACTCTTAACGGGTAACACCATCCGCACACTAAGCGAACGCGAACAGGCGGCGCGGCAACTTGTTCAGATGGGCGCTCGTGCCGCTGTTATCAAAGGCGGGCATGATACATCCACCACGCAAGCAGTCGATGTACTGTTCGACGGTACGCAATTTCATTATGTAGAGCGTCCGCGTGTAGACACTCCGCATACGCACGGCACGGGCTGTACCTATTCAGCAGCTATGACCGCCGAATTAGCCAAAGGCAGCGGATTGCTGGAAGCAGTACAAACCGCCAAAGCATTCGTGCATGCAGCGATCGAAGACGGATTGGGCATCGGCTCTGTACACGGACCGACCAATCATTTTGCCTATCGAAAAAGGGGTGCTGTACGATGAATCATCTACCATCCAGCGGTACGACAACACGCATACAATGGATACGTGAACGCTTGCCCCTTTATCTCGTCATGGGCAGTGTGAATTGCAAGCATACGCCAGAGCAAGTGCTGGAGCAGGCGATTGCCGGTGGCGTTACGCTATTTCAATACCGGGAAAAGGGCATACAAGCGCTGCACGGCTCAGCATATGTGGAGCTGGCACGGCGTTTGCAGGATATTTGCCGGAAGCAGCAGGTGCCGTTTATCGTGAATGACGATCTGGAGCTGGCATTGGAGCTGGATGCGGATGGGCTGCATGTCGGACAGGACGACGCCCCGGCAGAATGGATACGTGAGCGCCTCGGTCCTGACAAAATTGTCGGCGTATCGTCCCATTCACTGGTTGAAGCCAGCCGCGCCATCGCCGCCGGAGCAGACTATCTGGGCATCGGTCCGATCTATCCCACCACATCCAAAGACGATGCAGAGCCAGTACGCGGCACAGAAGTTATCCAGCAATTACGCCACTCTGGACTGACTATCCCACTGGTCGGCATCGGCGGCATTCACGAACATAATGCTGCGCCGGTATTAATCGACGGTGCCGATGGTGTCGCGGTCATCTCCGCCATTGCTGCGTCTGACGAGCCTTCAACCGCAGCACAGCATTTGAAAAAAGTGATCATGGAACATTTAGGTTGAAGGTTATTCCGCATCGTTTGAGTTGCTGTGTGCATTTGCCTATAATGGGATTGAAAATCTCCTGTGTGTATACGAGCTACGTATGATCCTACTGAAATATAGAGTGGCTGTTCATCAATGTAGAGATCGGATCAACATATGCACACAGGAGAGAATACGCAAGCGATGCCGGAAGGAGCAATCTGTATGCTAAAAGAACGAATACAATACCTCTGCGATAAGAAGCAATTGTCCCGCAAGGAGCTAACCGACGGCTTGGTGACACAGGCGCACTTTTCCAATATTTTGGCGGGGCGTTATCCGTTACCGGATGATCTGGCAGAAGCTGTGGCACAGCGGCTTGGCGTAGAGACGGACTATATTACACAGACGGACAATACTGAGGAGCATATTTTACGAGAAGCACAGCGAATTGTGGACATGTTGTCGGCACAGGCTTCATCCATTTCGGAGCAGAGCGTGAATGATCTGCCGGATCGGCATCCAGCGCTGACCGTGGAGTTGACAACCGCACTCATGAAGGCGACCTACTATCAGCAGTTAAACGATCAGGATGCATATCGGTATGTACATCAGTCCTATTTGAACGTATATCTGGAGCACTTCGGACGGCAAGATCATATTCAATTGCCGACACCGCTACGTCAAGCATTGCTTTTTTATAAAATCCAGCACTTCCGTTCGCTCGGGCAATATCATGACGTGCTGCACCAATCGGAATTGTGGCTACCATTGCTGGCACATGGCAGCGAAACATGGTTGACGGCACAGCAGATTCGCCTTGAAGCTTATGTACATACGCGGCAATTGGAACAAGCCAAAGCTTCTTTTGAAACGATCATCTCACATATCTACCAACAACGCATGTTTCATCGGTTATCCGGTTTGTATGTGCTGTACAGCGGATATTGCTTTTCGATGGAGTGGACACAGGAAGCGTTGACCGCCCTATCTATGGCGGAAGCGCATCTCGTACATACACAGCAGCAGAGCGATACACTAAGCGCCATTATGAACAATCGTATTATTATGCTCACCCGCAGTGGGGAATGGTCGCAGGCAGAGCAGGAGATTGATAACTTTCAAAGTATCGTGCAGATGCAGCCGCAAGAAGTCCAGCAGCAGTGGGAGCCGACGTTGCTGATCTATCGCTGCGATATCGCTTGGACGCGTCAGAGCTGGGGTAAGCTGGTGGAGCTACTGGAGATGCTGCGTGCGTGTACATTAACCGCCGATCAGCAGATGTCGCTGTGCTTTTATGAAAGTCAGCTATCGCTATCCGCCGGGAAAAATGAGTCGTTTGCCGAGCAGGCACTGCAATGTTTGCCGTATTTTGAACAGATTCGTCAGCAGGAGAGATTGAGTGTGCTGTATGAAGGATTGGCGACGGTGGCGGAGGAGCAGCGACGATACAAGGATGCAGCACTTTATTATCGCAAGCTAGTCTATGTACTGCGTCGCGCTTGATGATGGAGAATGGAATGTTTAGGAATGGAATATGAGAGAACGAAATGTGGAGAATTGGATGCAATCAAGTGAAATTATGTTGCTCAACCACTGCTAGATTCGCCCAAACAAGCAATATCAATGCAATCCACGCTCCTATAAACGACGGATTCTCCGTATTTATTTGTAAAAAAGCACCCATTCTCCTCACATTCCTATCATTTTGTGTGACTCAAGCAGGCAGTTTGCCTGCTTTTTTGTATGTTCTCAAACGTATTGTAGCAGTCAATCGCCCTTTTTATAATAAAAGTAAGCCATAGGAATGCAGGAGTGAATCACTTGATATGGTCTTTGCCCATTCATCCCGCATCAACCCACGTTATACTATTTAAACGTTAAAGGAGAGTATGATTGATGATGAAATTTTTCAAAAAGAAAGCTGATTCCAACGACCGATTGCAGCAGGCAGATCAGGCGTTAAACAAAGGCTTGAGCGGTATGCTCATCAAAGGGCTGATTCCTCAGGAGCATCGTCAGCATATGAACGCTGGGCTCGAAGCCGCCAAGCAGCTACAACGTGCATCATCCGGTCAGGTAGCAATAACCGCAATGGCAACCGTCGTATCTGTCACAGATACGGGCAAACTGGTCAATTTTGATCCGATTGTGGTCTTGTCGCTGAATGTAGTTGAGAATCGTGGTGACCGTTATTCCCATACTATGGAGACGCTCGTACCAAAGATGCAAATCCCGCGTCCTGGCGACGTGATCGGGCTTGGCACTCACCCCGCGCATCCATCTTCATTTATCTATATGGGACCACTTGACTGAATGCTCTTACGGGTATATTCCATTGCAACGAATAACGAATAACGAATAACGAATAACGAATAACGAATAAATTTTGCTGTGAAATGAGGAATGAATGATGATTAAAATTCTGACAACAACGGGTATACTATGTTTGATGGCGGTGTTATTTCTACCCCTCTATGCCAATTTCACTGGTGGAGACGCGTTCTCCGTTATTCATACTTCATGGTATAAGCCATTACTATATACCGGCTTCGGGCTGGTATGTATCTCACCTATTCTAAGTACTATATTCAGTCTGCGCACGGTTACATCAGGTGAACCGGCGGTCGGTCTGATCCGACACATTCAGCAAACGGGCACATACATCAACGAGCAACCACAGTTACTGATCGAAGTGATGGTCACACGTCATGGACAGGAGCCTTACCCAGCATCGTTCAAAGCCATCATCCCGCAAACTGCTATGCCACAATTCCAGCCGGGTAGTGTCATTCCACTACTAGTCTCTGCCAAGCATCCATCTCAGGTCGGTCTGGATCGCAATGGTCAGGTGTCGCAGCACGATATGCAGTCCTTGCTCAATGAACAGATGATTCGGCAAGGAGTAGACCCGGAAACGATAGAGATTGCACGTCATGGTGAACAGCTGTATGCCAAAGTACTGGACGTTGTGCACCTTGGCAACACTCATAATGGCAAGCTTTCCTTACAATTCACACTGAGCCTAACTAGACCCAACGGCGAGACACGCACCATCCATACGCAAAAAGATATTTTTGAAAGTAATCTCTCACAACTACAACAAGGGCATATCATCCGTGTGATGTATTCTGACCAATACCCGGACGACGTAGCCTTAATGCTATCAACGGGCGAGCAAGATCTGCAACGCGCATTTGGTGGAACAGACGCAACGACAAAGAGAGGATAATCACCTCAGGTTCATTTGCATGTAAAATAGCCAGCCTCGTCTAAGCGGCATATCCGCCTACACGAGACTGGCTATTGTTATCATCTGATTCTGACGCTACATCTGATTTACGGCAAATACACGCCGGAACATCGTTGTCGTAACGGAGCATCGTTGTCATACAAGGAACGTTTGCAATGGAATGGTATGATGCGTAACGCTCAATTGGCAATCCCTGCGATGGATTCCTCTTGCCCCATACCTGATTCCGTACATACAGAGCTTATTCTTCTACAAGTTATCCAACTCTGCACACAGTGCGCAAATTCAGTTAGATCGCGGTATGCTTCGGCGTATTGGGCGTTCCATCGCCGTGTTTAGGTTGGCGTTTGAAAATATGTGTTCTCAGATAAGGCAGTACCCAGCGATCCAGACCGATTTTACCAGCATTGGCACCCGCAACGACGATGAAGATTTCGAGCAGGATCAGATAAGGATTCGTGCTGATCGTACCCGAGAACAGGAAGGCAAAGTTCATCACCATACCCATCAGAGCTGCGACGGTTGTAAATGTACCAAGGATCAGACCAAGACCAACGAGGAACTCACCACACGGTACAAGTATATTGAATAATCCAACATTTGGCAGGGCAAAGTGTTCTAGGAAGCCTGCCCATGCTGCTTTTACGACTGGCTTTTCCCCGGTGCTTAGTGCAATCGCATTTGTCAGGAATCCGCTAGCATCGAATCCGCCAGTCAATTTACCCCAGCCGCCTTCAATCCATTGAAAGCCGACATAAATACGAAGAACGGTTAACAACCACATTGCAATTTTGTTTTGTCTGAGCCATGTGTTCATGATTCATACACCCCTTAATCAATTTGTAATGATCATCTCTTTCATGACTTTATTTTAAAACATGATTAAAATTTAATATGTAACAAAAATCACAATCAAGCTTATTTTTTAATATTCTTATATTAAGTCATTGTAAAGCGTAGTAATTTACATATAAATTCCAGAAATATATCGGATACCGTTCCGCTAGCGAATCAGCTATGTATATAATGAGCTTATTATGTGAAGCAGAAGGATACATAGTTGCACGTTTACAGGTTCGTTTAAGCTTCATATGTCATATTAGATTCAGAACCAATATGCACATTCATTCCCTTCTGTCCATGATTCCTGTTCATGCGAAGTTCATCCGGCTCTGCTACGCTGACTATATAGCGCTGAGCGAAAAGGATGTACACGGCAGATCATACGAAGCATGGTAGCAAGAAGGAATGAATACGAGTATGGCGGTTCTGCTATTCAAGGAGGAACTGATGAACGCATTGTCATCCCTGAAAAGAAGCCGCTGGTGCTGCATCCTTGTGCTTGTCGCTGTACTTACAGCGTGCCAGTCGGAAGAAGCAGCGCAGCCTGCGCCACCAGCCGTATCCGTACCAGAGCAAACACCGTCAACCGAGCCGATTCCGGAAGAACCTGTTCAGCAGCCTGCATATACTGCACCGTTAACCGGGCTGGATGTGGAGCAGCCGGATGATGCACGTCCGATTGCGGTGATGATTAACAATGCGCCTGCCGCGCGTCCACAATCTGGATTAACACAGGCGGATATGGTGTACGAGGTGCTGGCAGAAGGCGGGATTACGCGGCTGATCGCTGTGTATCAGAGTTATCATGGTGACGTTACGATCGGTCCGGTACGCAGTATTCGTCCGTATTTGATTCATATCGGCGATACGCTTCATGCCTTGCTAGTACATGCTGGTGGCAGTACGGACGCTTATTCTATTTTGCAGCGTGATGATACAGAGCATCTGGACGAGATCACCAATGCCAGCGCTCCCTTCTGGCGCGATTCCAGTCGCAAGGCTCCGCATAATCTGTACACAAATGAAGTCAAACTACGGGAAGCCGCACAGAAAAAGGGCTATGCCGAAACGGTAACTTTGCCGACATTTTCCTTTGTGCATGGAGCAGAGCAATCCGCAACATCATCAACCGATACCGGGGATTCTGGTGCAACGGATGCTGCAACAACGCCGCCAACAGATGCCATGGATTCCAATACGGCAGGCACTGCTACAGAAGTGTCTGATCCAGCGGTAAGCAACACTAGTCCTGCTGGTGAAAGAAGTGCAGATTCCGCGCCTGAACAGGCAACTACGATCGAACTACGTTTCCTGCTCGACAGCTACAAGGTTGGTTATCTCTACAATGAAGCAACCGGTTTGTACAAACGTCAGATGAATGGCGAGGATCATATCGATCTTAATACCGGTAAGGTGCTTACCGCCGCCAATGTACTCGTGCTTGGTGGAGACTACAAAGTACTCGACGATGTCGGTCGACTCAGTCTGGATATGAATTCTGGCGGGGAGGCGATTTTGTTTCAACAGGGCAATATGATTTCGGGACAATGGAGTCGCAAATCTGGCGATGTTATCCGCTTTTATCAGGATGGCAAGGAAGTGCCGTTTGTGCCCGGAGTGACCTACTATAACATTGTGCCGAACAGCGGCTCATTTAACAGTCATCTTACAATTGATGGTGAAAAAATGGATGTAAATGGATGAAATATCCATTTTAAGTGTAATGTATAGGGTAGACGTCGAATGTTGTATGATTTTTGTATGATAATTATGCATGATTTTATAAGCTATTCTTTACAAAATGGTGTACGGATTGATAAGATAACAAAGGTTGCTATCAGAGCCAAATTTGCGTTTGATGCGTTTAAAATGCATTTTGCCGACAAGTTTCGGCACAATTGTGAAAAGGGGTTAGAGGAATGCGTATTAAAAAGAAGGATATCTTTTTTGAGACGCTGGAGAATATGGCGGATACGATTGTACAGGCCGCAGATTACTTCGCTGAACAAGTTGCGAGTCTGAACAATATCCAGCAATTCACCAAAACGATGAAAGATTACGAGAACCAGTGCGACACTTACACGCATACGATCATTACCGAGCTGAACAAAACATTCATTACACCGCTGGAACGTGACGATATTATGGATCTCACGACGACGATGGATGATGTAATCGACGGCATGGAAGCTTGTGCTTCCCGTTTTGATATGTATCACCTGAGTGAGCCTGACCAATATATTAACCGTTTTGCAGAGATTCTGCGCGAGTGTGCGTATGAGATGCAAAAAGCGATTCACCTGCTTTCCCAGAAAAAACTGCTGGCAATCCGTGAGCATACGATTCGTTTGAACGATCTGGAGAACCAAGGCGATGACGTAATGCGCGAATGTATCAAAGAACTGTTCGCTAACGTCAAAGACCCGATCGAACTGATCAAACGCAAAGAAATCTACGAGCGCCTGGAAACGACAACCGACGCCTGTGAAGATGTAGCTAACATGCTGGAATCCATCATCATGAGCAACTCCTGATCATGAATGGAAAATCGAACCGACCTGTACAAGAGTGGTTCGTTTTTCGTTTGCCGCTGGAACGGTGTATACTGCTCCCGTTGTGCTAAACGTGATCATCAGCATTGCAGTTTAAACGAACCATTACAGACATGATGATTTTGCGGAATGGGCAAAATCTCACGATAATTAAGGAGGTAGGATCATTCGGTTCCCGTGGATAGGAGTGGGAGCACAACCGAATGATGAATAAATATGGTAGAAACCTCATTATGGGTATTAGGCATTGTCGTATTCCTGGCGCTCGCCTTTGACTTTATCAACGGCTTCCACGATACGGCGAATGCGATTGCCACATCGGTATCGACTCGCGCATTGCCACCACGTACCGCCATTCTAATGGCGGCAGTGATGAACTTTGTCGGTGCGATTACCTTTACTGGCGTTGCCAAAACGATCGGTGGCAGTGTAGCCGATCCGACCAAGCTGGACAACGGGATTCAGATCGTAATCGCGACCTTGATCGCGGCGATCATCTGGAATCTGGCGACCTGGCTGTTCGGTATTCCGTCTTCTTCCTCTCACGCGCTGATTGGTGCGCTGGCTGGAGCGGTACTCGTTGGAGCCGGTTCCGATTCAGTCAATTGGAGCGGATTCGGTACGATCGTTGAAGGTCTGTTGTTGTCGCCTTTGATCGCATTTGTGATGGGTTTTATCGTCATGTATATTCTGAAATGGATCTTCGCCAAGCGCAGCCCGCATACGGTCAACAAAGGCTTCCGTACGATGCAGATTCTGACCGCCGCACTACAGTCATTCTCGCACGGTACGAATGATGCGCAGAAGGCAATGGGGATCATTACGTTCGCGCTGGTCGCTGCTGGTGTGCAGGATCATCTGGAAGTCCCTTTATGGGTGAAAATCTCTGCTGCAACCGCGATGGCACTCGGTACATCGGTTGGTGGTTGGAAAATCATCAAAACGATGGGTACGAAAATTTTCAAAATCGAACCGATTAACGGTTTTGCCGCAGATGCAACGTCCGCAACGGTTATCTTCACCGCGACACTGACTCATTTGCCAGTCAGTACAACGCATGCTGTAACTTCCGCCATTCTCGGTGTTGGTGCTGCCAAGCGTTTCCGTGAAGTGAAGTGGGGACTTGCTGGTCGGATCGTAATCGCGTGGATTGTGACCATTCCGGTCGCTGCCGGTTTGTCCGGTCTGATCTATCTGTTGCTGTTCAAACTGTTCTAATCACATCTTTGCATAAGCTATCATCCTCTGTCTGACTTCTAGTGAGTGGTCAGTCAGACAGGCGATGATACGTATACTATTCCGCCGTTGCTCTGTGACGGCGGTTTTTTATGCGCTGTGGCGCCAGACTATGTGCTGCATATCCAGTTGTGATATACTCGCGGAAGATTAGCGATTCTTGTAGGAAATGAGGATGAGCCGGTTGATACGCATACTTGGCATCACACCAGAACATACTATTGTGGAGCATGTGCCACTGGAAGATATTCATCATGAGAAATATGCTTGGTGCTGGGTCGATTTTGATCGACCGACAGAAGAAGAGTCGGAGCTACTAAGCACCTTTTTTCATTTTCACCCGCTGGCAGTAGAGGATTGTATGCACCTGCTGCAACGTCCCAAGATGGATTACTACGGGGATGTCCAATTTCTCGTTTTGCATAAAGTACAGCGCGATACATTGAATGCTGAGGAAGTCGATCTGTTCGTTAGCGATCGTCTGATTGTCTCGTTTCATCATGAGCAGCATCAAGAAGTTGATACTGCATGGCAACGTGTGCTGAGCTACCATGATGGCAAACGCCCCAAATGGCTGCGCGGACCGATTGCTGTCGCCTATATGATTATCGATAAAATCGTCGATGAATATTTTCCATGCGTGTTCGATATTGAGGATGAATTGGATGCGCTGGAGAAACTCGGTCCGAATGAAGCGGTGGATGAGCTGCTGAACCAGGTGTTCGCCCTACGTTCAAGGCTACTCAAGCTCCGCCGGACGATTGTGCCGATGCGTGATCTGATGTATCGGATTATTAACTCCCAGCATATTCAGAAAGTCGACGAGCACCATTCGTATTTTGGCGATATTTACGATCATTTGCTCAAGCTGTCCGATATGATTGAGTCAGATCGTGAGATGACGTCGGATTTGCGGGATAGTTATATTTCGCTCAATTCCAACCGGATGAATGGCATTATGAAGACATTGACCGTGATTACGACCGTATTCATGCCGTTGACGTTGATCGCGGGCATTTACGGAATGAACTTCGACAATATGCCGGAGCTGCATTGGAAATACGGCTATTTTGCTATATTGTTCCTCATGCTCATACTGGGCGGCGGGATGATGCTGCTGTTCACACGGCGAGGCTGGTTTAAATAACGGCAACAAGCTGAAATACAGAATGGACTGATATCGAATACAAATGCCAGATAAAGATGGCAATATGGAAATGCAGCGTATGTATATGTCATAGAATGTTTCTATTTTACATGTTGTGAACCAAGACAAGATCAATGACCGAATGGACATCAGTATGATGATGGATGTTGCTATAGAGTGACGTTATGTTTTCATGATGCTTCTGTACGCTCAACTATTTTCAAAATAATAGCACTGTCTATCATATGCGGACAGAGATCGGTAAATCGTTGATTGCCGCATTTCCCGACAGACCTTTGTTATCAGCCGCTAGATAGGGAACGGTGCGTTTTTTGCTGTCCTGCTGAAAAGGACAACGAATATTGAAAAGAATAATCATATTTTCATACGCGTTCCTGGCTTTACTGCGGCACAGCCAAACTGTTCCGGCGTTGTTATTCTGCAACACTGTACATCGTTAACGCTTGAAAAAACAAATGGGAATCTATACAATGAAGGTACATTAACCGTAGTAGGGGATGATCTAATCGTGCAACTTAAAAAACTTGATGATAAAAGCGTAGATCAATTATTCGAAGCGATTCTGACGCTCAAAAATTTGGAAGAATGTTATATATTTTTTGATGACCTGTGCACTGTAAACGAAATTCAATCTCTGTCTCAGCGTCTTGAAGTCGCTCGTATGCTTGGCAAAGGTGCAACGTACAACCAGATCGAAGCGGAAACCGGCGCAAGCACGGCAACCATTTCGCGTGTAAAACGCTGCCTGAACTATGGCAACGACGGCTACAAAATGACGCTGGAGCGTCTGGGACGATAACGGATGAGCAAACCGGGGATATTGATTATTAGTCATGGATCGCCGGAGTCGGAATGGATGCATTGGATTGACGAAGCCGTCGCCGCTACATCTTTTCCGGCAGACTTGCCTGTATACAGCAGCTATCTGGACAATGTGCCAGGGCGATTAATACAGGATGGAATCAATGAGCTGGAGCATCAAGGGGTAACCGATCTGTTGGTTATCCCCCTGTTTGTATCCTCTGGCAGTACACATATCGACGAAATAGGGTATGCCCTTGGCATCAAAGAAGCTCCGGAAAAAGAAACCGATCTGGAGCCTTTTGCTATTACGGCGAATGTTCATTTCGGATATCCGGTCGACGATGACGAGGATATTGCGCATATGATCTGGGATAAAATCAAGCACCTGTCAGAAGACCCGGCGCGTGAAGTCGTATTGGTCGTCGGTCATGGCAGCATTCATCCAGGCTTTCTGCATCGCTGGGTAAAAGGCATATCTTCCCTATCGCGAAGAATCGGTCATGTTAGTGGCACCGCGTATGCAGACTATGCCCTGCTGAATCCTGACAGCTTGACGCTGAAGACGCGCAAATGGAGTAATCGTGGGTATCGGGTGCTGGTTGCGCCGTTGTTTCTGAGTCGGGGCTATTTCCTGAATACCGTGATTCCCCGCCGACTGGAAGGGTTAAGCTATCAATATGCCGGTGAAGCGCTGCTGCCGCATCCGCGTCTGTCCCATTGGATGGAGCGACAAGCGGATCTATTATTGCAGCAGGTGAACAATAGTACAGGTCAAGAACGTATACGGAAACAATAGAACATAGCCGAGCCTGTTATTTTGCATATCTCTGACTGGAACGTATAGCCGTATTACTGCTTCAACAGGCTTATCACATCAACAATAGGTGGCAGAATGGAATGAAAAGAGCGAGATTAATCTATAATCCGACCTCCGGACGCGAAGAAATGCGCCGCCGCTTGGCGGATATTTTGCAGCGTCTGGATCAGGGCGGTATCGAAACGAGCTGTCATGCAACAACTGGCGAGCACGATGCAACCCATGCCGCGATGGATGCGATTGAACGCGGTGGATACGATATGATCATCGCCGCAGGTGGCGACGGTACGATCTATGAAGTCATCAACGGGATGGCGGCGTACGACAACCCGCCACCGCTGGGCATCTTCCCGCTGGGAACGACAAACGATCTGTCCCGTGCGCTGGGCATTTCGCGTAATTGGGAAGAGTACTGCGATCTCGTCATCCGTCAGCAGACACGTCCGATTGATATCGGCAAAGTGAACGATCGTTATTTTATCAACATCGCTGGTGGCGGTTCCTTTACCGAGCTGACATATGAAGTGCCCAGCAAGCTCAAGACGATGATCGGTCAGATGGCATATTATATGAAAGGCATCGAGAAGATGGTCAATCTCGCACCAACAGAGCTGATCATCCGCCCGGAAGGTATGGACCCGATCCATGACCAGTTTATGATCTTCCTCGTCGCCAATACAAACTCCGTCGGCGGCTTTGAAAAGCTGGCACCTGACGCGCGTATCGACGATGGATTATTCGATGTCATTGCTGTGAAAAATTGCAATCTCGCCGAGTTTATCCGCCTCGTCACAATGGCGCTGCGTGGGGAGCATCTAGGAGATCCGAAGGTACTATACTTCCGCACAAGTCGTATAGAGATTGAATCACCGAACAACGACCGCGTGATGCTGAATCTCGACGGAGAATTAGGCGGCAAGCTACCGGGTAAGTTTGAAGTGCTCAAGCACAAGCTGCGCATCTTCGCTAACGATAATCGACTGTTGTAAAGGTAAGTGGCGTTAATCTTCATGAGAATAGAAGATTGCAGAATAGAAGATTGCCGTAACAGATTCAGATTGTAATGAATAGTCAAATCATCTCAAGCTTCCACCGTCCCTATACTGAATTTCTGCAAAGAAAGAACAGCATACGGACGACGGAGGCTTTATTTTGTAATGGTTGTCCAACAGATTCTATCAGTACGATATTTCGATTTTTTGTCCAATAGGCTTATATTTGAAAGGAGTTATCTACAATGACCACGTATTCCAATTACCCGAATCTGCTGCCTGACGCGGAATTAAAGAAACTACTCGACAAGTACGAAGCGCCTGAGCTAGAGCATTATTTGCGCAATCACCAGCGCCCTGTGGTGAAATTGATCCGCGGTGAAAAAGGTCATGAGCGCATCGGACATTCACGCTTTGGCGGTTCCCCTGATTTGCCAGAGCAGCTGACATGGCCGCAGACGCGAGACGGACATAAGATGACCTTAATCGCGCAATTGAACCTTGCCCAACTGCAAGCAGAAATACAGGATGAAGCATATCAAGGTGTACATAGCTCGTTATTGCCTAAGCAGGGAATATTGTACTTTTTTGCAGGGGAAGGGGAAACCGCGCAGAACATTGAGCATCAGGTGCTGTATTGGAATGGAGATGATGTATCTCAGCTACGGTATCAGGAGGAAGAAGACTTTACGATTTTGGAGGAAGAAGATCAGATCAAGTTTGAAGCGTATGAGGTGCATGCGCATGCAGATGTAGAATTCCCGAACTATGGTTACAGTACTCTGTATCTGTTAGATCAGGACACACTGACCGAAGAATCCGATGAAAGCTATATGCTCATCAGCGAGGAGATGGACTGGAAGCCGGATAACAGAATCGGTCAACTGTTCGGCTATGCCGAAGGTCAGCACGGTGACGATGAACTCATCGCCACGTCGTATTGGTACAATGGCAAGTATCTGTACAAAAGTGAAGAGGATCGCAAACGGCTATTGCCGCATTTTGGCGGAGATGAAGCGCGCTTGCAGCAGGAGCTAGACGATGTATTCATGCTGCTAGAAGTGGATAGCGACCAGCAAATCGGCTTCGTCTGGTGGGATGCAGGCTATATGCACTTTTTCATTCGCAAAGAAGACTTGCTCGCAGGCAGATTTGACCGTACGTTCTGCTCGATCTATTCCAGTTAATAGAGTGTAAGAGAAGGATAGAGAACAGCAGAATGTAGGATAGAAAAGTAGAGAAGTAGCATAATGCAAAACAGAGCAATATAGAAAAGAGAAATAGATAATAGCATAATGCACAAAAGAGGGATGTAGAACAACGAAATACAGAAGAACAGAATACTTTTCCATGTACTATTGTGCTTAGTCGTCGGGAACGAGCAAAATGATGCATTTCTACGTGCAAATGTCGATAAAAATCCAACAATCCGTCGGTAAAGTAGCGATATGTATTGTAACGTCGTGCAGTTTTCTATACAATTTAATAGTTACGCATATGGAACAATCCTATGCCCCGATCTGTGTCGATGCACGTTTCGGACAGATCAATTTAATGAAGGTGGAACAGAAGCAATCATGAACAATAACAACCGCAGAGGCGGTAAAAAACATAACGCTCCCCGACGTCAATCGGCAGCTACAACGGCGGCAATCGCCAACCTGCCCGTCTCCAAAAACGACGAACTGGAATTGGATATTATCGGACTGACCCATGAAGGTGAAGGCGTCGGACGCACCGACGGCTACACATTATTCGTCTCTGGCGCATTGCCCGGCGAAAAGGTACAAGCCCGTGTTGTCAAAACGAAAAAGCAGTACGGTTACGCCAAAATGCTGACCCTACTACAAGGAAGCCCAGATCGCGTCAACGCCCCATGCCCGATTTTCTCCCAATGCGGCGGCTGCCAGATTCAGCATATGAACTACCATGCACAGCTGGAATGGAAACGCCAGCACGTCATCGACAATCTGGAGCGGATCGGCAAGCTCAAAGTGTTGGCAGATTCATCCTCTATGGAGCAAACAGATATGGATGGAAATAGCGATGAAGCAGACAAAGCTACAGGTACAATAAACGAAATTGCGTTAACTCAAGACATGGATAACGTTCACGGCAACGATAACGTCGCAGGTGCCAATGAGAACACGACTTCTACTGATCCACGTCAACAGGCTACTTCCACATCGGGTATCCGTGTTCTGCCAACGCTAGGTATGGCGGAACCTTGGCGTTACCGTAACAAAGCCCAAGTACCGATGGGTGAACAAGACGGTCGCCTGATCGGCGGCTTCTACGCGCGTGGCAGTCACCGGATTATCGATATGCAAAGCTGCCTGATTCAAGATAGTCGCAACGATCAGCTGGTGAATAAAGTCAAACAGATCGGCAGCGACCTGCGCATCCCGACGTATAACGAAGAAACTGGTGAAGGCATCCTGCGTCACGTCGTAGTGAAAGTCGGCTTCAGCACCAATGAGATGATGGTCGTCCTCGTCACCAACGGCGAACGCTTGCCCCGTAAACCGGAATGGATCGAACGCATCCGCGCCGAAATGCCGCAGGTGGTTAGCATTTGCCAGAATATTAACATGAAGCAAACGAACGTTATTTTCGGCGATGAGACGATTGTATTGTGGGGGAACGAAGTGATCCACGATTACATCGGCGATGTGAAATTTGCCATCTCGGCGCGGTCGTTTTACCAAGTGAATCCGGTGCAAACGGAAGTATTGTATGAGAAGGCGGTACAGTATGCCGGATTGACGGGTAAGGAGACGGTGATTGATGCGTACTGCGGAATCGGCACCATCTCGCTGTTCCTCGCGCAACATGCCGAGCGAGTGTACGGTGTGGAGATTGTGAAGGAAGCGATTGAAGATGCTCGGAAAAATGCTGAGCTGAATGGTATGAGCAATGTGGAGTTTGAGGTTGGCGCTTCCGAGGATGTGATTCCACGCTGGAAAGAGCAGGGCATTACGCCGGACGTGATCGTGGTCGATCCACCGCGCAAAGGCTGCGATCCGCGGTTGCTGGAGACGATTTTGCAGATGCAGCCGGAGAAGGTTGTGTATGTATCGTGTAATCCGTCGACGCTGGCACGGGATTTGCAGGTTTTGGAGGCAGGTGGGTATCGTACGGTGGAAGTACAGCCGGTTGATATGTTTCCACATACGGTGCATGTGGAGTCGGTGGCAGTGTTGGTATGGCAGGGTTTGAATTAATAATCGGTGATTGGGGACGCGAGTAAGTTCGCGTCCTCATATTATTTTTATTTGAATCGAAAGGTGTCTGGAAATAGAAAGGGAATCTTAATATACTTTTTCTAACCGAAGTGTTTTGGCTAAAAAGTGAATCTATATGTCTATTTAGAATGAGACTGCTAAGAAAGTGTGAATATAAAATAGCTATTAGCTAGATTTGTGTAGAAAATAGGTCATACAATGAAATTAAGCATAAAAGCTAGATTTGGAAAAATTCAATTATAATTAGTCTAATATAGAAAACGTAGCTGCTTCCATGAGAGTTTCTTTAAAAGTCATAATTATAGTATGTCTAAAAAAAATCTATCTAAATTATAACTACTTGAGTACAATTATGATAGAAGCTAAAACAAAGCTTAAGAAATTTCGGAGAAACTTATCGTAACGTGTAGCGATTCCAAAAAAATTATTTGAGTTTATTAAATAAAAACTCGACGAAATGAAGTTTTTTATAAATGGAAAAATCGTAGTGTCATGGATCTTTTGTATTAGACTTGGGTGGGATGTAAAACGTGGCATGTTGCGACTAAATATATATTACATTCGAATCTTCAAAACTCCAAAGCTCCATAAGCTTTACCTGCTAAAATTTTACGACCAGTCAGCGTAATGTCCAGAATAAGGTTAATCGCGACCTTAGAGTCATGAACATTTCCAAGCCTTAAAAATAGACAAACGGGATTGCCTAATGCCTTTAGTATGGTTTGGATTTTGGTGTTCTTAGTCCTTACTGCGTGCTGATGAACTTTACATGATCTACTATGCAACAAAATATTCTGCAAGTCCGCATCTCGTGTCAGATATACAAAGATTTGTTGGAAAACGTCATCTTTGTTTCATAACTTAGATCAGAAGTATACCCTTTTAAGGTATAAAATGTTCGGGTAGATCTCTTTGAGGATCTTATGTTTAATGTTCCAAAGTATGCTATTAAGCTTGATTCGGTTTGATTTTAAAGACCATCTTTTATCTGTGTTTTCTGCTAAAAGGAGCTAATCTATTTGTTCCGACTCTGTGTCTTTGATCTTGTGGCTCCTAAAAAAAATTGCGAATATGGCAAAGTGATAAGTTGAAATTATTTCGAGATTAGTATATAGAAAATGATATTATTAGGGAATTTTAGGGGGATTATTAATGATAAGAGTAATAGATCTATTTTCTGGAGCAGGAGGTTTGACTTTAGGATTTAAAAATAGAATTAGAAATAATAAATTGTGAACAATAGAAATTATCATATACTATTTGCTAATGAATTAGATATAAATGCTGCCAAGGCTTTTTCGTTAAACTTTCCTCGGATTCCTTTACTAAATTGTGATGTTGCTAATATTTCTGAAGAATATTTGGTTGAGAAAAATATTGATTATACAAATGTAGATTTAGTAATTGGAGGGCCCCCCTGTCAATCTTTTAGTACAGTAGGTAAAAGGCAATACGATGCAAGAGCAAAAATGTACAAAGAATATAGAAGAATATTATCTTTTATTAAACCTAAAGTATTTTTATTCGAAAATGTTACAGGTTTATTAACAATAAAAAATAATATCGGCCAACCTGTATTAGATGATATTAAAAATGAATTTAGCGATTTTTCAGATTTTAATATTGATCTGTCATACGAAATTAAAGAGAGTGTACTAAATGCTAAGCATTTTGGAGTACCCCAAAATCGCGAGAGAGTATTTTTAGTAGGTATAAGAAAAGATTTAAATGTTTCTTCCAAGTGGAAATTTCCTTCTCCTATATATCAAAGAGAAGAACAGTTTTTGACTTTAGAAGATGCGATAGGGGATCTTCCAACATTACTTAACGGAGAATCAAAGCAAAATTATGAAATTGAAACTTATACTAGATATCAACAATTAATGAGAGGCGATTGTGATGATTTAACAAATCATTATAATGGAATAAATGGAGAAAAAATGCTAAGAATTATGGAAGTTGTGATACCTGGAGAAGGAAAAAAATATATAAATGAATTAGTTGTTAATGGAGAATTAGATTCAAAATATTATTTAACTTCAGGGTATAATAACACATACGGTAAATTATGGTGGGACAAACCCAGCTCTACAATAACTAATAATTTATCAACTCCCTCTTCCTTTAGATGTATACATCCCATCCAAAATAGAGCATTAACTTCACGAGAAGGCGCAAGAATACAATCTTTTCCAGATTCATTTCATTTTGTAGGAAGTAAAGAAAGTGTAAACATGCAGATTGGGAATGCAGTACCTCCATTATTGGCAATAGCAATCGCTAAACAGTTAGAGAGCTTTTTTAAAAGTATAACTAGATAAAGATAAATTAGGAGGGCATATGGAAAGTATTGCTAATGAAGTATATTTTAACTTTTCTTACTACGCATTAAACCTTCTTGGAAAACAGATGTACACTAGTAAGTGGAGTGCAATTTCAGAATTAGTGGCCAATGGCTTAGATGCAGGTGCAGATAATGTACGTGTGTACATCAATTCTATAGTAAAAGAACGTTCTACAATTGAAATCTTTGATAATGGTAGTGGAATGAGTTACGAAGATATAGCTAAGAAATATGCTTTGATTGGCAGAAATAAAAGAGAGGAAGACGATAATGTCTCTAACAAAATCAAAGGACGAAAAGGCGTAGGGAAGCTCGCTGGATTATTTTTATCAAAAAAATATTATATAGTTACTAAAACTAATAACTTAGAAACTTCTTGGGTTTTGGATTCTACTAATGTTAGAGACTCAGATGTTCCTAAATTAGATAGAGTCGATAAAAATGATGTAGAAATTGAAAACGAAAAAATTTGGAATAGTTATTCTACAGGAACATTAATAAAATTAACTGATGTTGATATGACGAATTTTGCTGGAAGAAAATTAGATGGTCTTAAAAGAAGAATTGCAGATTATTATCTATTAGATAATTTAAGTGCAAACATAGAGGTTGCATACATTACTAAACTAAATGAGGAAATAATTTTTGAAGTTGTAAAAAAAGAAGTTGCTTTTCAAAATTTCTATGCACTTTTTGAAACTATACCTAAGCTAAAAAGTGATCATCTTAAAGAATTTATTATGATTAGATCAAAAAAAGCTGATCCCGATATTAATTACTATAGGGAAGTGCTTACATTACATCCTGATGATATATCGACTTCATTCAAAATAAAAGGAGAAAGAGAATTCATAAATTTAGACGGAAATCTAATAGTGATTTCTATGAGTTAAGTGGTTGGATCGGTATACATGCCACAATTAAATCAGAAGAGGCTAGTTTTAATGACATCAGATTTTTAAAGAATGAAGTATACAACCCCAATAGACTTAAACTTTATGTTAGAGATAAACTTGCAGTTGAAAATTTTCTTGATTATCTCAATAATAATCAGGCTTTCTCAAATTATATAGAAGGAGAAATATCCTTTGATATATTGGATGATGATAAATTGCCTGATATTTCTACAACTAGCAGGGAAGGTATGACAAAAGATGATGAACGGGTAGAGCTTTTAATAGATCTATTAAAAGTTATAGTAGGTAAATTGATAAGAGAGCGTATTTCAATAGCAAACACTATTAGAGATGAAGAAACGAAATTAATGGAATATAGAGCAGAGGTTGAGAGACAGAAGAGAATTTTGGAGGAGCAGGCTAAAGAAAAAGAGAAAAGAGCACGTGAGGAAGCAGAAGTTATATCACATAAGTTAGACTCGGAGAACCGTGATTTAAAAGACAAAAATAATAGTTTGAAAACAGAAAATAAAATAAAAGATGTTTTGTTAAGCAAAAATGATCACGAACGTCAAACATTGCTAGTACATGAACTTACAGGAATAAGTAACCAGATCAATTATGTTATTGCTGATATGGCTGAAGAATTTTATGAAGCTGATGAATACGAACGTATTTCATCATATTTAACTGATTTAAAAAAAGGTGCTGATAAGCTAAGTGTTATTAAAAAGCAATTTTTAAAGCTTAATGATTACGACATTATAGGCAAACATAATATTGATTTGAAAAAGTATTTGATTAGTTATTTTGATAGTTTAAGTCTTCAAAGAACAGATAAACGAATTGAGATTAGTGATGAACCCTATTTAGCAAAAGTAGAAGTATTTGAGTTAGGGGTATTACTAGATAATCTTGTATCAAATGCAATAGAAAGAAATGCCAGTTATATAAAAGTGATATTTAACAATGATATTAATGAGATTCATTTTTTTTCTGATACTGGACCTATAAAGGTAGATCCTATACAAGACATATTTAGATTGGGTTTCAGTAATAAAAGAAATGGGACTGGAATTGGTATGTATTTAATACAAGAGATTTGTAAAGATTTTGGGTGGGAAATATCTATTGGGTCGTATAAACAAAAAGAAGTAGACTTCGTTTTAAAATTGGGGGAAATCTAAACGTGAGAGGGCAATTAATAGTGGTTTGGTTAGAAGATAATCAAAATGGTCGGGATCATAAAAGTAGAGTTAAACTGGTTAAACAATTAATTGAGAATAAAGGTTATTCAGTATTGATTGAAGAGGTTGAAGATTTACAAAGAGCTAAAAGTATTATATCTGATCGTGAAAAACGTATAGATTTTTTTATTTCTGATTATAATTTGGGGGATGGTGATACGGGATTAGAATACTTAATGGAAATTAGAAAAAATCAAATGTATAAACAATTTTTCGTTTTATATTCTAAAAATGAATACAATGAGAGATTCGCAGGGGAGTAATAGATAAATTTCAAAATCATAATATTGAGTTGTTTTGTAATTTTATGTTTATTTCATTGGCTGAAGTTTCTACTCAAATGGTTGAACAGGAATTTGAAAAGGCAATAGATATTAGTCTTAGTCGATGGGATGAATTAAATGCTATTAGAGGTTTATATATGTGCGAGCATGCTGAATTAGAGTTTTTATTAAGGAATAAATTTGCATGTTTTAATGATGAAGAAACATATAAAAAATTAGTAAATAGGCTTAGAAGAACTTTAACTCCACATTTTAAGAGCAAAAACAAAAAGTTATTTGATGCTTGGGAAGATCTAATTAAATTTAGAAACTTATTAGCACATACATCAGAAGGATATGATAATGAGAGAGGGTTTTACATCCAATCTGGTATAGATGAAAATATAGTTATCTATGAAGATACTCTAGATGAACATAGATTGAATTTGAAAGAACTAAAAGCTAAAAAAAAATTGTATTACTGATAGAAGATCCTAATCGAACTATATAACGTTTCTTAATCATTATTTAAATGAATGTGATTATTAATATATGATCTTTATTAATAATCACAAAAAGCTTGTTATTGGTTAGAGTATATGTGAAAACTAAGTATTGCTTTAAAAACGAACATTCCGCATTCATCCAGAAAGGTGAAAATAGCAAGGGAGAATCTGAAAAGATATTTACGAATCGCGAGATTAAAGATACGGAATGGAAACGAATCTATCATCTGTTTCCAACAGAAAATAAAGCGAAGGGACTTGCTAGCGTTACCTTGGAAACATTGTATAACTAGCTCTTCACAGTCAGCTGAGTAGAGGGAATCTTCAAGTTCTCCAGCACAAAGGCAGCGTTCTAAAGCTATTCAAAGAAGAAAATTGTTTGTTTACTTAGAACTGAATACCTTTGTTTCCAGCTGGGGAAAAAGCAAGGTGTTTGTCGCGATCCCGATAAAGCGAAAAACACACTTTGACCAAGCAATTAAAGTACCCCATCGAATTACTTGGTTGATGGAAATCGTGTTCGGTCTACTCACTAGTCAATATCCAAAGCCGCCGATCGAGGAAAGAAGTTTTTGTGTCATGAAGTACTTCAGAGCCTGCACGACATAGATGTTTACTTCGCTGATCGTAGAGTATGATTTAAGAACTATTCTCTAAAGGTCATGATTTTGTTGTCTAGGTGAGTGATGCTGAACTTGAATAGCTCTTACTTTGATCAACAACCGACCTCGCAAATATTGGGGCTAGAAATCGACACAAGCATTATTTCAGGACGAATTGTCAATTCTAGTACAACAATTCGTCCTGAAATAATGCTTGGATATCCTTCATAAACGAAAATAGCTAAAAGGCTTTTGTTATTATTAGAATGTGAATCAAAAATGTATATGGATTCAAAAAAATAGCTGGGGAGTATAAATGAATTAGCGAAGAGGGAGAGATTAATCCTCTTTTTTGTTGTGCAGACTAATATAATAGTCGAGTAAAGTTTCTGTTCATCTTCCATTATCTAATGTAGTATGATTTTGTAATATGCAGCTAAGAGATTTATTATGAATATAAATAAAATTTATTGTGTATGTCTAATAACTATCCATACACACTGGATAAAGACTCAAAGCTATATGCAAAACGAAAGGATTTTTAACATGACAGACAATTTTTGGCGTGATTTACCGAAGCCTTTTTTTATACTGGCACCGATGGAGGATGTGACGGATGTGGTGTTTCGTCATGTGGTGAGTGCGGCGGCTAGACCGGATGTATTTTTTACAGAGTTTGCGAATACGGAGAGTTATTGTCACCCAGAGGGGCACCATAGTGTGCGCGGGCGATTGATGTTTACCGAGGATGAACAGCCGATGGTGGCTCATATTTGGGGGGACAAGCCGGAGTTTTTCTGCCAGATGAGTATTGGTATGGCGGAGCAGGGCTTCAAAGGCATCGACATCAACATGGGCTGTCCTGTACCGAATGTTGCTGAGAATGGGAAAGGCAGCGGGCTGATCTGCCGTCCCGATCTGGCGGGCGAGATTGTTCAAGCGGCAAAAACTGGTGGATTGCCAGTCAGTGTGAAGACGCGGCTTGGGTTTAGTGAAGTGGACGAATGGCGGAGCTGGCTGACGCATATTTTGCAGCAGGATATTGCGAATCTATCGATTCATTTGCGGACGCGGGATGAGATGAGCAAGGTGCCTGCGCACTGGGAGCTGATTCCGGAGATCAAGAAGTTGCGGGATGAGATTGCGCCGCAGACGCTGCTGACGATTAACGGTGATATTGCGGATCGGACGGCAGGATTGAAGCTGGTGGAGCAGTACGGCGTGGATGGCGTGATGATTGGGCGGGGGATTTTTAGCAATCCATTTGCTTTTGAAGTGGAGCCGGTAGAGCATGGCAGTGAGGAATTGCTGGATTTGTTACGACTGCATATGGATCTGCATGACAAGTATTCGGCGATTGAGCCGCGTTCGTTTAAGCCGTTGCCACGGTTTTTCAAGATTTATGTGCGTGGGTTCCGTGGGGCGAGTGAACTGCGGAATGAGTTGATGAGTGCCCGTTCGACGGATGAGGTGCGGGCGATGTTGGATGATTTTAAGGCGAAGCAAGTGGAAGTTGTGGAGGAACATTAAAGCTTTCAAGAGAATTATCGCGATTGTATTGTAGATATAGGTAACCTCTTTTTTGAAAAAATAAGTGTAGTTAAATAGAATAACAATCTCATTTCACATGAGATGAAATAGTTCCCAATGAGAGGCTACCCTATCCAATGTGTAGCCTCTTATTTTTATTTTTAGATTTTAGGTAAATTTTAGTCATATATCCCTATTATAGAATTTAATGTTTGGCAATATTTTAATGGATGTTCTACTATAATTTTAAAAACATAGTAAAGGATAGTTACATATGAAAATGAAGTTAATCTTGGCAATGCTTATTACACTAATTATATTCCCTACAAGCGCCTCGTTCGCAGCCACAACAGAGTATTCCAACAATTTGATTCCACAAATGACATCCAATACTGCTCCATCTGGTGTAGCATCGGCTAATGAAGAGTATAGTTCACTTTATGCAGCTTACAAAGCATTTAATCGTTCTACTAGCCAATCGTATGAAGATACATGGGAACCTAAAACTTCTACAGGTTGGTTGTCTTATCAATTTCCAGAGCCAGTCGCTATCTCCAAATATACGATCAAAGGAATCACCCCAAGATTAGCAGAAAATATTGATCGTGCACCAAAAGTTTGGGATTTCGAAGCTTATGATGAGCAAAATAACAAATGGGTTGTATTGGATCATCGTGAAAATGAAACTACTTGGTTAGCAGGAGAGAAGCGCGAATTTACTTTTGCGAATACAGAGAAATTTTCCAAATATCGTATTAATGTTACTCAAAACAATGGTGGCATTTATGTAAGTATTGATGAATTGGAGATGATGAGCGCAGTTTCAACTTCTGAACCGGAGCCTACCCCGACTCCAACTCCAGAGCCAGAAAACGGCAATCGCGCGATTTTGGTTATAACTATGATCACTGGGCTGGAAAAAGAGTTTGATCTCAGCATGACCGAGGTCAACGACTTCATCTCTTGGTATGAAGCCAAACAAGCTGGTACAGGTAAAGCATCCTACGCGATCGACAAGCATGATAACAACAAGGGTCCCTTTAGCAGCCGCAAAGACTATGTAATTTTCGATAAAATCCTGACCTTTGAAGTGAGCGAATACAGTAACTAAGTACAGCAAACATTTGAGATAGCAAGTTCATTTCATTTAAAAAAGCCTTTCCCAAGCAGCAGCGCATAATTACTCAATGACGACAAGAGTAGCGATTGCCAGCCGGAAAGGCTTTTTTCTATTTTATCTATCCTTATTCACCATTTCGCTTATTTTATACATTCCTATAACAAGGATAAAAAAGGTTTTTATTCCTTCATATGGAATATATATTCAAGAAAGATTAGATTAGCATCATAAGCAATGGATCGGCATTATCCTTTCACTACTAGAAAACAATGCACTTCACTATCTTGATCGCGCACATCCCATTGTATCCACCAATGCCTAAAACTCAACAATATCAACATCCTCACCACTTCAACCATCGAAGGGAGCAACTTCCATGCAAGCAGGGCAAACTGGCAATGCGCAGGGAATTGATGTTAGCCATTATCAAGGGGCGATTGATTGGCATAAGGTAAAAGCGGCGGGTAAGGCGTTCGTCTTTGTCAAAGCGAGTGAAGGCTCTGCTTCTCAGGATGAGAATTTTAGCAGCAATGTACAGGGTGCACGCGCCGCGGGATTGCTGGTGGGGGCGTATCATTTTCTGACGGCGACTTCTACAGCGGCGGCTCAGGCGGAAGCGGCGCATTTTGTAAGTGTGGTGCAAGCGGTGGGGGCATTGGAGTTGCCGTTAGTGATGGATTATGAAAACAATCCTTCGAACGTAGATCGGGCGACGATCAATGCCATTGCACTTGCTTTTTTGCAAGATGTAGAGCGGCTGAGTGGGCGTAAGCCGCTTGTGTATACGGGGAATGCGTTTGGGCAGAATTTTGATGCTTCATTAGGCACGTACAATCTGTGGATTGCCCGTTACAGTGATGGGGTGCCGCCTGAGGATACCACCGCATGGAAACAGTGGAACTTCTGGCAGTACAGTGACGCGGGGCAGGTAGACGGCATTAGCGGAAAAGTAGATCTGAATCAATTTCAAGGCGGACTGGAACTGCTCCAGCAGTATGCTAGTGCAAGTTCGAAGTCGCCGGATGCGGCACATCCGCAGTCTTTTGCGCAACAATCAGCAGCATCTGCTTCTTCTTCATCTAGTCCAACTGCCGCCGCTCAACCTGTGCCAACGACGGTGAATTATATTCATAACGGACAGACCGTCCACGCCGCAGGGCTGTTGATCGCCAATGAGGACTATGTGCCATTGCGTGAATTGCAGTCGGTGTTTGGATTCGCCGTTGGCTTTGACGCTGCGACCAAAACAGCAACGGTGGATGGGCATCCGTTACAGGATGGGCGTCTGATTGGCGATACGACCTATGTGCAGGCGGCTTCGCTCGTAACTGCATTTCATGGCAATCTAGTCTGGGATCACACCAGCAAAAGCTTGACGGTTCGTCAGTAATTCTGCGGACTATGTACGAGCTGTGGGGCGATTCGCCCTTCATGTCAACATTCATTTTATTCTCTCCCGGAGGTTATACATGTTCCCTTTTAAAAAGAAAGTTCTCACTACAATTCTCGCCATCTCCATGAGTTCCGGTCTGTTGACAGCTACTTCTAGCGCAGCAACTACAGATTACTGGCAAAATTGGACGGATGGTGGCGGCACGGTCAATGCGGTGAACGGCTCTGGTGGCAATTACAGCGTAACTTGGAAAAACACTGGAAATTTCGTCATCGGCAAAGGCTGGGCAACCGGATCGCCGAATCGGGTCATTAACTACAACGCTGGGGTATGGTCACCTTCTGGTAACGGGTATTTGACGCTGTACGGCTGGACGCGTAATTCGCTGATCGAGTATTATGTGGTCGACAGCTGGGGTACGTATCGTCCGACAGGTACATACAAAGGCACATTTACGAGCGACGGTGGTACGTACGATATTTATACTGCTACTCGTACGAATGCGCCATCTATTGAGGGCACGAAGACATTTACCCAGTATTGGAGCGTGCGTCAGACCAAACGTCCGACTGGTGTGAATTCCACAATTACTTTTGCCAATCATGTCAAAGCATGGGCGAGTCACGGTATGAATCTGGGCAGCACATGGTCGTATCAGGTGCTGGCGACGGAAGGATACCAGAGCAGCGGAAGTTCGAATGTGACAGTGTGGTAGGCATAATTGGTAGAATGGTGAGTAATTAAGTGATTCGCAATAGAAGGATTACTTTTAAATGTCCAATCATACAAAGGTACAATGTGGTCGACAGTTGGGGCACGTATCGTCCGACAGGTACATACAAAGGCACATTTACTAGCGACGGTGGTACGTACGATATTTATACTGCTACTCGTACGAATGCGCCGTCCATTGAGGGCACGAAGACATTTACCCAGTATTGGAGCGTGCGTCAGACCAAACATCCGACAGGCGTAAATTCGACGATTACTTTTGCCAATCATGTCAAAGCATGGGCGAGTCACGGTATGAATTTGGGTAGCACATGGTCGTATCAGGTGCTGGCGACGGAAGGATACCAGAGCAGCGGAAGTTCGAATGTGACAGTGTGGTAGGCATGATTGGTAGAATGGTGAGTAATTAAGTGATTCGCAATAGAAGGATTACTTTTAAATGTCCAATCATACAAAGGTACAAGCAAATACAAGTAAAAAACGCGCAATTCAAAACAAAGTTAAACAAATACAATTTTCTGCCGATATAAGTAGTTGGATACTTATAAGGGGGAAAAAGGAAAATGTTGAAAAAATCGAGTCTATCTGTCGCAATCATCAGTGTTATGCTGCTCGCAGCTTGTGGAAATGTAGCACAGGAGTCTGCTTCTGCCACAACAAGCGGAGCTACCGAGCAAACCCAATCGACTGAAAAAGCGGATGCCGCAGCATCTGCCAAGGACACAGAGAGCAAAGAAGCAGAAGCTCCTAAAGAGACCGTGTACAAAGTGGGACAAACGTTTACACTAGGTGATTGGGAAGTGAAGCTAGCTTCGTTTAAATTTGCTCAAAAAGTGACGGATGATTTCATGTCTTCCAGCGCAGAAGAAGGCAACAAGTTTCTAATACTGAATTACAAAATTACGAACAAAGGAACACAGGCAGATACATTCACCGCTATGATTGGCGGTGTGCAGATGCATGCTATGTTCCAAGATAAATACGAATATCCGTATACGGTTACAATGATCAACGGAGATTTGAGCAGTGGTAACATCAATCCGCTGTCGTCCAAATCAGGCTTTGTCGTTATGGAAGTTCCAGATGCGGTAGCCAAGTCCAAAGACAGTCTGGTACTGAATTTGGAAGATGACGACGCAACAGCAACGATTCAATTGAGATAAACAATGCAGTGTCCAGTTGGATGGACACACAATATAAAAAGCTCCTACCAGCAAGCATCCAAGATGCGCTGGTAGGAGTTTTTTTAACTATTTCATTTTCTGTATCGTGTACACCAGTGTTATACCAAGCTAGCAATGATCATAAATCGCGCGGCTGTGGTGCAAATGCCTTTGTCAGTTGTATGATGTTCGATAAAATGGTGCAGAATCCGCCAATCACTTTCACATTGACCAAAGTCGGGAATGATCGGCGTATGCTGGAGCAGGAAAATTAAATCTTCCGCGTACTCATAATATTCGTGCACTTCCGATTGTAATATTTCTACATCCTGAAATCCGGCTTGCTCCAATTGCTGCATGTATTGACGCTGCAATGTATGAGGCGGTACATCGTAAGCCTGACCGCGTTTAAAAGCCTGCTTGAGATTCCATTTATCCTGTTCCGAAACTTGCTGAGTGAGCAAATAACCTCCGGGACGCAGTACTCGGGCAGCTTCAGAGATATGCAGTGGCGCATGCCGACAGGAGATGATATCGAAAAAGTCATTTGGGAATTGCAGCTGCTGTGCATCCATTTCCATCAAGCGCACATGAGGAGCATTGGCGATGTTTAGATTACGCCGGGCTGTGTTGATCATGGCAGCCGATTGATCGATACCGACTAGCAATGCTGCGCTAGCTGTCAGACTCAGCAAGGCTTCACCGCCGCCTGTACCGATATCTAGCAGTAGATGATGCGGTTGCAGCAATGATTGTACGTGTTGATACAGATCCAATGCTGTGCCTTCCGTTATACAGCGAATATGGTCAAAGTTCCAGCCATTACTATTGCCCACTTGTTCGTAAAATGCCTGGTAGTCCGTTTCGTTCATAAAGGTTCCGCCTTTCTCTAAATAGAGGAATCCGCAGCGGAATATATCGCATGATCGTCATTCCGCTACTCGTGATGATGCAGCAGATGAAGCCAGAGGACAGACGTATCCCGTGGCGGCTGGTACGCGTTTTGATCCAGCCCGACAGCTACATACCTCGAACGATACGGAATATCATGCGGTGCACCTCCGGCAATTTTGGATGTTATGAGCGAAATGTCTATGTATCCAGCAAATCGATATGCTGCTCACATTTGTATTGCAGATAGTTGATTCGATGTCGTGCTTGATTGTCCACGACATACGTTTTGGCGATCATGTCGTGGAGTGCCTGTTTGTTAGGCGTGAATCGAGCGAGTAGAAAGCCGATGCCGAAGAGCCAACTGCTGATTTCTTTGGAAATGGATCGACTGAGTGTGCGAGTAAAACGCACGCGTTTATTGTGTTGATCCACAACAGCTAGTCCAAGTAAAAGCTTGCCCGGTGTTGCTTGCAGACGCGAACTTTCAAACAGAGCGTAATACAGACAAGGGCATACAAACAGCATAAATAACAACGCCCCGCCAAAGATGCTTATGAATACATTATCTTTGGCATGATCAATGGCAGTATACATATCTGAATGCTGCATGATCTCGATCTGCTCACCCAGTACGACCAGCATCCAGATACAAGCAAGACAAGCGACAAATAGAATCATTCGATCCACTGTGAATGCCAGCCATCTTCTCCAAAGACTAGCATAGAATTCATTCTCCTCATATCGCATGCGTTGTTCGTACAGTTTATATTGGTGAAGCTGATTGTCTTTCTCCATATGTAAAGAAGCGTTCATGGTTCCCATCTCTTGTTCGTCCTCGTTTTCATTTAGTTTTTAATGCAGTACGTTTATTCAATAACGTGCAGGTGTTACATATGTATGCAAATATATGACGATCGTGTAGTACAAAGAATAGATTCCTATTACTTGTTTCTGATAGTGCTATATGTATCGTATCGCCGTGCATACATGTCCAAGCTGCTTGTTTGATGAATAAATAGCTCAATCTAATCCACTTGATGGTGGATGGGATGCTTTTTTATAACATACGTGTTAAATACACGCTGGATTTCCTCCTTTCTCCAATCTTGATTATAATGACTTCGGTTAGCTTTGGCTATTGACCTATAGTCTTATATTATGGGCGAGTAATGTGAGATGAGCTTTTTGGTAAAAGGGCTAGAGACTGTATGGAGCTACGATTTAGATATATAATATGGTCTTGGTGTACGTGTGCTTTTAAAATAATTTTACACATTATACCTTATACCTATAATCAATAGGAATACGAATAGACCGCTCTATGAACATGGGCGGTCTATTTTGATTTGCCAAGTATACATAACAACATGATGCGTGCTTAGTTAGAGGTGCAAAGCTTAATGACTTCAAACTCAATCTATGTTGTAATTCCATCATATTGACTTTGCATGCGCCTCATACTCAGCTTCATCCAATGAACTGCGAATAAACGAAATTCTCAATTTCACAAAGTACAATTCCAATCTATTCTATATCAAATCAGTTCCTGTTTACGCTTCAAATACACATACAGCACAATCCCCGATACCGCGCAGACAGCGGCGCACAAGCCGATAAATCCATATCCCGCCTGCAATCCGCGCAACAATCCAACGGTGCTGCCCGCTGCATACATCTGTTTTACAAATTCAATGATCCAGCCAATTACATAATTCCCGATCACACTGCCTACACCCATCATGGTCACGACAAACGTAATCGCCGTATCACTACCCGTCGGATAACGACGCGCGATAAATGCCATCACCGTTGGATAAATGATTGCAATACCTGCACCTGACAAGGCAAACAGAAACGCCAGCGACTCACCACCGCCCAATGCAGCAAAGGTGCAAACTGCCGAGAATGCCGAGAAGATGATTAGCGACAGCACAAAGCCGATGCGGTCAGTCAGTGGACCGAGCAACAGTCGACCGAGCGAGAAGACGAGGAAGAAGGACGATAGCATACCGGACGCTTTGACGGTATCCCAAGCGTATGCCTTTTCCAAAAAGTTGACCAACCATCCGCCGACTGCTAATTCTGACACGACGCCAGAGGAGAGGATCATGACCATCATCCACAATGCGGGATCGCGCAGCAGCATGTTCAGCGAGATCCGATCCTCATGCGGCAGATCGTCGCCGGGAAATGTACTGCGCAGCGCGGTCAGAATTGGCAAAATGCAGAGCGCCAGCATGACCAAATACATGCCGCGCCAGTCCAGTTCATGACCGAATACGGCTAGCGACATCACACCAGTAGCGAGTAGCGGCGCCACAGTTGAGCTGAGTCCGTAAAAGAAGTGCGACAGATTCATCATCATGCCGGTATTTTTGACAAAGATACGTGCGCCGAGAATCGCCAGTGCGATTTCTAGCATGCCGTTGCCAATGTACATAAAGAAATACGATGCGGAGAACAGCGGATATGTATGAGATACGAAAATGAATACGCCCGACAGCACCATAGAGCCGAAGGCGAGAACGCTGACGATTTTGATGCCCCATTTACGTACGAGAATGGCGGTGAAGGAGCAGGCGATCAGATAGCCGAGCGCATTGAGCGATAGCAGGGTGCCCAGCTGCTGTTCATTGAGATTAAAATCAAACTGGATGCGCGGGATGGCAGGTCCTTTGATATTTTCCGAGATGCCGAAAACGATAAAGCCGAGGAAAATAGTCACCAGTTGCATGATGTAGATAGTATTGCGTTTACGCTTGGGTGTGTTGGTTTGCAGATGTGCCATGATGAGCAATGTCCTCCTGAGCAATGGATCATAAATTGTTGTGCATGAAGTGCCGGAATATGTGGCGCGGCAAGATTGGCGAACATACACTTTTACGGTGACGGGTGTGACGTTGTTCTAGCGTCGCTGAATGAGCTGAATGTGATACGTGAGACGTTCCAGCGTCGCGGTGATCAGACCACTTAGATATTCGGATCGAGTGTCATTTTGAATAAGTAGTGTTGGCATGTGCTCGGCTGGAATGATTGCCCGGCAGCCTGCGTCCAGTTTGGATAGCATGTCGGCAGTGATGGAGTCACCGGTAATAATGATCTGCACCGGGTTGATAATCGCAATAATGGATACGAGCGATTGCACGATGAATCCGGCTGCTTGCTCAGCAGATTGCAGGAGTTCCAGCTGTTGTTCACGACTAACGCCATAGGGCAAATACGAAATTTCGCCACTAAAGTAGCTGTTACCGTTCATCGGCTGACCATTCACGATAAAGCCAGCGCCGGGATAATGATTGCGTGGAAATGTCACGATAGCAAAGTTACGATCCTGTTCCAGCTGCAACTGCTGATACAGTCCGTACACGGTCAGATTCATATCGTTTTCCAGCAAAATCTCTACGCCTTCATACCGCTGCTTCAACAAACTTGCTAGCGGCTGATTCGCCAGCTGCGGTACATCGCAGATGCCGATCGTATCGCCCAGTGCTACTCCGGGGATGCCGATGCCAATTGCGCGCACATGCGTATACTTTTGCGTCAAATCGTCCAGCAACTGCTCAATAATCGGTACATCAATCTGCTCTAGCGTATGAACCTCATGCTCTGCCAGTTCGCCGTTCAGATTGGCAACGGCGCAGGTGATCGTATGAACCCCGCCTTCGGTGCGTACAATCATGCAGATCATGCTGGCATAATCGGCGTTAAAACGGTAACGGTTCGCCGGACGACCACCGCTGGATTCATCGGTGCCGAGGTCGATAATCTCTCCGCTGTGAACGAGTTCATTCAGAATGGTGCCGCAGGTAGCGACGCTTAGTCCAGTTAAGCGGGCGATAGACGCTTTGGTGCCAGTATTGTTCGTGCGCAGTGTTTGCTTGACCAGCTCGGTATTTATTTTTTTGACATGCTGGGTGCTGTGAGTTGGTACATTCATAGAAATAAGGCTCCTTGCCTGAGAGTGTATTTACTTTTGATAATACTTTTAATAAGTGTAGTGTAAGCTTCATCCATCTAAAAAGCAATAGCAGTGGAGCATTCATATCCAATCCTCGTATGTACATCCAGTATGTTAGTCCAGCTCATTCCCCGACCAAAGTCCAAACTCAAAAACAGTCGTTGGACGGTTTGAACGGAATGCTGTGTCCGGTAATATAAAAGCAAGACGAAACACAAAGGAATGGAATAGCAAAAAGAAAATCAATAAGCTTAACAACCAGAGCGTAATGATCATACAATCAACGGCGATAACGCCGGAACAGAAGTGCTACTTGAATCTGTACGATAAAAACGTACTCATCAAGTGCAAGTCAGGTAAGTGAATTAGGCGAATGTACATGTGAAGCAAGCGAATGCAGATGTATAAGCCAAATGTGTAAACCAAACTATTCAAGGGAGATTGATCATGATGAGAAAATTATACCGTTCTAGTCAAAACAGGATGATGACAGGTCTGATCGGCGGACTGGCACAAATGTGGAATATGGATGCAAGTCTACTGCGGATTCTGTTCGTTATTAGTATTTTCGTAACAAGTGGAGCCAGTTTGCTGATCTATCTGATCGCGGCATGCTTTGTACCGAAAGAGTATCATTACTAAACAATGCAAAGTGAACATATTTCATATATACCTATCAACATATGAAAAACCGGTATTCTATCAATTCAGATGGAATACCGGTTTTTTGCTTGTCAAATCGTAAACGTTACGATAAGATGTAGATCGTAAACTTTACTAATAAACATGTAAATAATGATATAAGGCTGCTTGGCAGCTATACATACGGGGGAGAGATTTCAGATGAATACACACAGTAATGAGCATGAAGCTACAGCAATCACCTTCAGGAAACAACATGATATGAAGAATCAACCGGAACACCAGACAGCAATCCGTAAGAAATCCAATCAGGGAGTGGATACAGCAGCTCAAGCATACTGCCATATCGAAGCTGGTACGTATGCGAATGAAGCATCCGTTGCAAGTGACTCTGCCCCATTTCAAACTCAATATAAAAATGTTACACAAACCGGATCACGGCAAACTATCCAGCCTCCAACGACACATAGGCGGCAAGCTCTAACGAACTTGTTCACTGGACATTGGTTAGCCAGAAATCTGAAGTCCAATCGCTTGTTGCTGCCTGTCATTATGGTACTCGTTCTTATACTCAGTGCTTGCTCATCGTCTTCGCAAAATGCAGGCGGTCAGGAGCAGGGCAAGCATGTACATTTTCTATACAACTTCTCCACGCAATCGCTTGATCCGCATGTTGATTCCAGCTATGTGCCGATTCGTGCAGGCATCGCTGAGACGCTGGTGCGACTGGATGAGGACAAGTTGACGGTTGCACCGTGGCTGGCGAAGAGTTGGGAAGGCGAGGATGGGCAGCACTGGACGCTTCATCTGCGTGACGATGTTACCTTTCAGAATGGCAAGCCACTAACAGGTGATGCAGTCAAAGCATCGCTGGAACGCGCCACAACCGAGAATATCGGAGTGAAAAATGCTCTGAAAATTCAAAGTATAGAGGCGAACGGTAATACGCTCAACATTACGACGACTGAACCGTTTCCGGAATTTGTATCTGAGCTGGTGAATCCGAATACGTCGATCATTGATGTGAGCGAGAGCGATATCGTCAACAAACCGATTGGTACAGGACCATTTATGCTGACTTCGTTTACACCGGGCAGTAAGCTGGAATTGCAGAAATATGCAGACTATTGGGATGGCGCGTCACCGCTGGACGGAGTAACCTTTTCGTTTAATGAAGATGCCAATGCACGCTCACTGGCGCTAACATCTGGTCAGGTCGACATTGTATACCGTCCTGAAGTGGAAAGTCTGGAAACGCTGGATGCGAAGGATGGTATTAAGGTGGAATCGACATCTACGTTCCGCGTCCATCAGATGACGATGAATATGGAACGTCCGGCATTACAGGATGTGAATGTGCGCCGGGCGATAGATGCGTTGATTGATCGCAAAGAGATTGTAGATAGCATTTTGTTAGGATATGGTGAGCCAGCGGTTGGACCATTTCTGCCATCGCTGCCTTTTGCACCGACGTATGAGCCTTCGCCTTCTGGTGAGCAAGCAGCTGTAGATTATTTGAACCAAGCAGGCTATACGCTGCAAAACGGTGTCATGCAAAAAAATGGTCAGCCGCTGACGATGACACTGCTGACGTATTCTGCTCGTGCCGATCTGCCGCTCATTGCACAGGTATTCCAATCGGATGCTGGACGGATCGGGATCAAGGTAGATATTCGTCAGATTGATACGCCAGAAGATTATATGGCGTCCAATCGCGATTGGGATCTCGCAACGTACAGTAATCTGACTGCACCGCGCGGAGATGCTGGTTATTATCTGAATGCGACGTACCACCCGACTGGTGCGCTGAATTTCAGTGGTGCACAGGACAAGCAGCTGACAAACATTATCGACAAGCTCAATCGGACGGTGAAGCCTGAAGATCGGGCAGTGCTGGCAGAGCAGGCAGCGGATTATGTGCATGACAATGTGATCAATTCGTTCGTTCTGCATCCAGCGACGATTGTTGCTTATGACGAAAACAAGGTGAAACACTGGGTCACGACGCGCAGTGAATATTACATGATTACCAACCAACTGGATGTGATGTAATGCTAGCAATTATCCTACGAAAGCTGATTGAGACGATAGGCTTTGTCCTGTTTATTACATTAATCAGCTTTCTGTTTATACGGTTGGCACCGGGCGATCCGGTGCTGACGATTTTGAATGTGGATGAACTGTCTGTCAGCACCGAACAAGTGGAGGCGCTTAAGGAAGAAATGGGGTTTAATCAGCCGCTGTTGGTGCAATATGGCATGTGGCTGGCGGACTTTGTACGGCTGGATTTTGGACAATCGTATGTGACCGGGCAACCGGTTATGCAGATGATTATGGCGGGATTGCCAGCGACGCTGGAACTGACAACTGGTGCGCTACTCGTCATGCTGCTAGTGGCATTACCGCTCGGTTCGCTATCTGCATTGTATCGTGGCGGTTGGATCGATCATCTGAGCCGATTGCTATCGATTGTCGGCGCGGCAGTGCCCAGCTTCTGGCTCGGCTTGATCCTTATCGACTTGCTCGGTGTACGACTTGGCTGGCTGCCGACGATGGGACGCGATGGCTGGATCTCGCTCATACTGCCTTCATTGACGCTGGGATTGGCGATCTCCAGCGTTTATGTGCGTCTGCTACGCTCTAGCCTGCTCGATTCGCTCAGTCAGGAATTTGTACGAGCGGCGCGGGCGCGTGGATATTCAGAATGGCGCATCTTCCGCGTGCATGTGCTGCGGCATAGTCTGCCGCCAGTGATTACGGTATTTGGTGTCAGTCTTGGTAGTCTGATCGGCGGCGTTATCGTCATCGAGGTGCTATTTGCATATCCGGGCATTGGCAAGCTGATCGTTGATTCGATTCGACAGCGTGATTATCCGCTCATTCAGGGCTACATTCTGATTATGGCGCTGATCGTGTTTGTGGTGAATACGGCGGTCGATCTGTCCTATCGCTATTTGAATCCGGAAATGAGATTGAAGGAAAGGAATGCAGGTGTATGAGCAAAATGACAACAGAACACGTTCTTGCCCTGCCTGATTCCAAACGCATCTTCCATCGTCGGAAGATACAGGGTAGCGTGCTGATCGGGATGGTTATCCTGATCGTGGCAGCATGCGCATATACATTTCTATACTTACAACATGATCCGCTGCTGACTGATCTGGGGCAACGGCTACAGGGCATCAGCTGGCAGCATCCGCTTGGTACGGATCATCTAGGGCGAGATGTGCTGACACGTCTGTTACTTGGCGGTCAGCAGACGCTTGGCTTTAGCGCGCTGGCATTGGGAGCGGCGCTAGTGCTGGGCATTCCCTTCGGGCTGATTGCAGGATATCGGCGCGGCTGGGTGGATGTGATCTTTATGCGTATTGCAGACGGCTTTCTGGCTTTTCCTGATACGATTGTAGCGATTGTGTTGAGCGGGTTGCTGGGCGCTGGCATCGGCAATCTGGTGCTGGCGATTGTACTGGTCAAATGGGTCAATTATGCACGCTTGGTGCGTAGTGTCGTGCTGAGTGAAGCGCAAAAGGACTACGTGATCATCGCCCGTACGAACGGGCTATCGGATGCTACGATTATGCGTAGACATCTGCTGCCGCATATTATCGGGCATGTGCTGGTGATGGCGAGTCTGGATCTGGGCAAAATTATTTTGCTGATCTCGTCGTTCTCCTACATCGGACTCGGCACGCAGCCGCCGACGCCGGAATGGGGTGCGATGCTGAACGATTCGCGTCCGTATTTTCAATCGATGCCAGAGCTGATGGTCTATCCCGGTCTCGCAATTGTACTAACAGTGCTGCTTGCGAATATGCTGGGCGATTGGCTACGCGACCGCTTTGATGTGAAAAAGGACAATCTGAACCGGGAGGTATCGTGATCATGTTGACATTGCAGGAAGTGAGCATTTCCAGTCGTCAGCAGATGCTTGTGGATCACGTCTCCCTCTCTCTACGTGCAGGTGAGTGGCTCGCGCTGGTCGGTCAGAGCGGTAGTGGCAAAAGTTTGCTGTCGCAGGGCATTGGACAGATGCTGCCTAATAATCTGCGGATGAGCGGTAGTGTAATGTTTCGGGATCAGGAGCTGACTACATTACCACCGTCCAACCTTCGCAGTCTGCGTGGACGGCAGATCGCGTATGCGTTTCAGGATTATCAAGGCTCCTTTACTCCGTTTCTAAGGATTGGTCAGCATCTGGATGAGTACCAGCAGGTGCATCGTGAGAAGTCGCGTGCGGTGCGGCGGCGTAAAGGAATAGAAGCACTGGAATCCGTCGGATTGGACGGGAATCTGTATGAACGATATCCGTTTCAACTGAGCGGCGGGCAATTGCAGCGTGCTTCTATCGCGCTTGCCCTACTGTTATCGCCAGCGCTGCTTATTGCGGACGAAGTGACAACTGCACTGGACAGTGTATCCGGTCATCGGATTCTGGAGTTGCTGCGAGATAAGCAGCGAGAAACGGGGTGCGGCATTCTGTTCATCACTCATGACTGGCGACATGTACGCCGATATGCCGATCGACTGGCAGTGATGAAGGATGGTCAAATCGTCGAAACCGGTAATAAACATCGGGTGCTGGATCATCCGCAGCATGAGTATACACGGCAGCTCATTGCCGCTGCGCCTATGCTGCAACGACCGGGACATGTGCTGACATCCGGTTTGGAAGGAGTAGAGCCATGATGACATTGCTGCAAGTAAGGAAATTGTGCAAATCGTACCGACACCAGCGTCCGCTAATTGTAGATAATGACGAAGAACAATCGCAGTCGTCACATATGGCTGTAAATCAGGTGTCATTTGATCTAAATCAGGGTGAGTGTCTAGGGCTAGTAGGCGAAAGCGGATGTGGCAAAAGCACGCTAGCACGCTGTCTCATGCGGATCGAACGCATCGACAGCGGACAGATCATATGGAATGGACAATCGTTAGAGTCGTTAAGCGAACGGCAGCTGTATCCATGGCGCCGCCGCATGCAGATCGTTTTCCAAAATCCGTCGGCTGCACTGAATCCAAAGCTGAACATCCACGATTCTTTACTTGATCCGTATAAGCAGTATAAGGATGTGTTGAGCTTACAGCACTTTACAGCGAGATCGGGGAAGCAGCTGGTCAACGAATTGCTGGATGCAGTGGAGTTGCCGACCGAACTGGCAGACCGATATCCGCATGAATTGAGCGGTGGACAGCGGCAGCGGGTGACGATTGCACGAGCAATCAGCATTGAGCCGGAATTGATCATACTGGATGAGCCGACGGCAAGTCTGGATGTAATCTCGCAGGGGGCAGTGCTGAAGCTGTTAACGGAGCTGAGAGAGCAGTTGAATCTGTCGTATCTGTTTATTTCGCACGATCTGGCAGCTGTGAGCCGAATGAGTCAGCGGCTGATGGTGATGAAGGACGGGCGTATAGTCGATACATTTGATCAACAGCAGTTATTCGCTGAGGATCGGCATGAGTATACAAGGGAATTGATCTCGATTTTCTAATATTGCAAAGTTCTAACATTCCAATGAATTGTAGAATCACAAATACTTGTAAGCATGGAAAAGGTTCTAGGATCAGAACAAAGAGGCAGAACAGATACTTGTTACCACATATCTGTTCTGCCTCTTTGTCATGTGGTCATGATAACGTGGAGATCGGCTTGCGGTTACAGCTGATGCGAGCCATCTTCGGGATAATACATGACCATAAAATAGCTGGCTTTTTCATTCGAATGATTAAAATAGCCATGCGGAATCGTACCGGAAAATTGCAGCGCGTCTCCTTCGGACACTTCATACTGCGCACCGTTCAGATTCACAGTGATGGTGCCTTCTTTCATAATTAGATACTCCTCGCCTGGATGCATTTTGAGTGGTTCGGTTTCAAGTGGATGCGAGCAGCCGGGGAGTAGATCGACGACATACACTTCGAATTTCTTTTCCGGGTGGTAGGCGAAGAAGGGATACACCAGATACTTGTCATCGCTATCGGTGATTAGATTCAGGTCTTTGATATTCAGCTTGCGAATGGGCTGCTCCTCTTCTTTGAGAAAGGTAGTAAACGACACTTGCAGACCGTTAGCGATCTTCCAGAGGGTGGTAACAGTCGGATTGGATTTTTGATTTTCAATCTGCGCGAGCATCGCCTTGCTCACACCGGTCAGCTCGGATGTCTGCTCTAGGGTGAGATTACGACTTTTGCGCAGTTTGACAAGATTGCGGGCAACAGTATGTTGAATGGCTTCCATTGGTAGTCTCCTTTAGTATGAAAATTTAATATAACAGACTATTGTATGTTATATAGAATGTATGTATACTATATTAAACTTTAGTCCATTGTAGCATATGGATAGCTTGTGAAGGGATAGACAGTTTGGATTGTACATAGTGTATAACTTACAAGGAAGGGACAGGGGAATATGTTGAGCGAGCAAGTGGAAACGATACAAGATCGAACGGCAGTGGAGCCTACGTTTGGGGAAGGGGTGCAGGATTGTATTCCGACGTTGTTAGGCTATATTAGCATCGGGCTGGCGGCAGGTATTGTCGGGGCGGCTTCGCATCTGAGTGTGCTGGAAATGACCTTGATGTCGATTCTGGTGTATGCGGGAGCGTCGCAGTTTATTATTTGCGCCTTGCTGGCGGTACATACACCAGCCTCAGCGATTATTTTGACGACGTTTATTGTGAATTTGCGGCATTTTCTGCTGAGTGCGACATTAGCGCCGCAATTCGCCCGATATTCGCTGTGGAACAATCTGGGCATCGGTTTGCTAGTAACGGATGAGTCATTTGGCGTGGCAGCGGGACGAATTGCGGATGGACGTCCGCTGAATGATCGCTGGATGCATGGCTTGAATATTACGGCATATCTCGTCTGGATCATCTCGTGTACCATCGGTGCGCTATTCGGCAACTGGATCGCTGATCCAGAGATGTTCGGGCTGGATTACGCACTGACTGCGATGTTTATCGCACTGCTGGTACTGCAACTGGGCAGCATATTACCGAACAAACTCAATCATATTCTGCGTCTAATTGTGTATATGGTCATTGCGATGGTCGTGTTGTCGTTATTCATGTCGACGCAGTTGGCAGTTATTCTGTCGACAATAATTGTAGCGACGATCGGGGTGGTGACTGAGCGATGAGTGTAGAGTGGAGTGTATTGCTCGTTATTATTGGTTGTGCGCTCGTAACGATGCTGCCGCGGGTCATTCCGTTTCTCGTTGTACGTAATATCGCCTTGCCTACTGCCGTGATGAGATGGTTGTCGTATATCCCAGTATGTATTTTGACAGCATTGATTGTGGAAAGTGCGCTGGATAAGCAAGGGAGCGCTCTACATGTCGATTGGCATGCGGTCATCGTATTGGTGCCGACGCTGCTCATTGCGTTGAAAACGAAAAGCTTATCGATCACTGTTATTGCAGGTGTCGTACTCATGGCAGGCGTGCGTTATTGGCTCTGATCCAGATATGGTAACGTGCAGATGCGGTAGCAGAATGTGCAAATGTTGCTGAACCCAAACCTCCCTACGCGTCTCAAACAGCTGTCCTTATGTTCAGGGCGGCTGTTTTTTATTTGCCAATCTGTCAAAAAACAGCAGGAATGCGCCATATTTCGGGGAAAAGTAAAGAAAGCATTTTTGCATGTGCTGGGATCTATTCGTTCTATATCATCGTCGCAGCTGTAAATGACATATTCACCGCATTGCCAATGGATTCATCTGATCATACAGAGGAGAGATGCAGGAATGTCTGTTATTGAGATTACAGAGGTATTATGTGAATACCGTAAGCGTTTGCTAGGTACGGATATCGCCATGCCGCGTTTTAGTTGGAAGCTACATAGTGCAGAACGGGGCATCATTCAGCATGCATGTCGACTGCAATTGACGCTGGCGGACGATATCGACTTTCATGATCCGCTCTGGGATTCCGGCAAAATAGAGACAGAGCAATCGATCCAGTTTGCCTACGAAGGAAAGGAATTGCGCGCACGTACAGCGTATAGTTTCCGAGTGAAGGCATGGTCGTCCTGTGGGGCGGAGAGTGAGTGGAGTGAGGCAATCACAGTGGAAACTGGATTGCTGCATCCTAGTCAGTGGCAGGCAAAGTGGATCACACCAGATGTAAACCGTATTCATCGTGAATCGGAGCCGATATTCCAATTGCGGCGTGAATTCGAACTGGATCACGATATCGTATCTGCTCGCGTGTATGCGACTGCTGCCGGAGTGTATGAGCTGTATATCAATGGACAGCAGGCATCGGACGATGTGCTGGCACCGGGCTGGACGAGTTATCATCATCGGCTGCAATACCAGACGTATGATGTGACCGCTCTGCTGCGTAATGGCGGCAATGCGATCGGAATCTGGCTTGGAGACGGCTGGTATCGGGGCAAATTGGGCTTCAACGATGCTCACTTTGTATATGGCGATCATCGGGCGGCGCTGCTGGAGCTACATGTGCGGTATCGTGATGGACGAGAACAGGTCGTAATTAGTGATAGTAGCTGGAAAGCGTCGACTGGACCAGTACTGTATTCCAATCTGTATCATGGGGAAGTGTATGATGCGTCGCTAGAACAACACGGATGGAATGAGCATGGATTCGATGATTCACATTGGTCACCAGTACAGACACTGCGTCTGCCGTATGAACCGCTGCTGGCGCAGGAAAATTGGGCAACCGTTGTGACGCAGAAGATACAACCGGTGAAGACAGGGATCACGCCAGCTGGTGCGCATATTCTGGATATGGGGCAAAATATGGTTGGACGGTTGCGACTATCTGTACGAGGAGCGGACAAAGGGAGTGAGATTACGCTGCGTTTTGCCGAAGTGCTAGATGCGGAAGGAAATATTTATTTTGGCAATTTGCGCACGGCGAAGCAGACGGTCACCTACCGGGCATCTGGTGATGAGCATGAACAGTATGCACCGCATTTTACGTTTCAGGGGTTCCGGTATGTGCAGGTAGAAGGATATCCAGGGCAGGAGCAGCACGGATTATCGTTAGCGGATTTTAGCGGGGAAGTGCTGCATTCGGATATGCCATCTACGGGTGAATTTGCTTGTTCTGATGATCGGATCAATCAGTTGCAGCAAAATATCCGCTGGGGGCAGCGTGGCAATTTCCTTGATGTGCCGACCGATTGTCCGCAGCGCGATGAACGGCTAGGATGGACGGGTGACGCGCAGGTGTTCATCTCGACAGCGCTGTTCAATTATGGCGGCGGACCATTTTTCACGAAATGGTTGCATGATGTACAAGCGGAGCAGCAGCCGGATGGGGGCATTCCCTTTGTTGTGCCTAATATTATCGAAGGGTCTAGCTCGGCGGCATGGGGCGATGCGGCTGTAATCTGCCCGTGGACGATGTATCAGTATTATGGGGATACCCGTTTGCTGGCAGAGCAGTACGACAGCATGAAGCGCTGGGTCGACTATATTCGAGCGCAGGGCGAGGATGAATATTTGTGGAACACCGGCTTTCATTTTGGCGATTGGCTAGGCTTGGATGCCAAGGAAGGCGATTATGTGGGAGCAACTCCGACCGATCTGATTGCGACGGCGTATTACGCTTATTCCTGCCGATTGGTGGCACAGGCGGCGGACGTGCTGAATCTGCTGGACGATGCAGCGTATTACCATCTGCTGCATGAACAAGTCGTACGAGCATTTCGCGAGGAATTCGTAACGTTGCGCGGACGAATCGCTGCACCGACTCAGACTGCGCATGTGCTAGCGCTTGTATTCGATCTGGTGGAGCCAGCGATTCGGGCACGGGTGGCAGCTGATCTGAATCGGTTAGTTGTGGACAATGATTATCATCTGACGACCGGGTTCGTCGGTACACCGTATCTGTGCTTTGCGTTGTCAGATCATGGGTATCATGAAACGGCCATGCGGCTATTGACGCAGCAGTCATATCCGGGCTGGTTGTATTCGGTATCACAGGGGGCGACTACGATCTGGGAGCATTGGGACAGCATCAAGCCGGATGGCTCCTTCTGGAGTGACGATATGAATTCGTTCAATCACTATTCGTACGGCGCAGTGGGGGATTGGATGTACCGCCGCATTGCTGGACTGGATATGCGAGAAGATACACCGGCTTATCGTCGTATTCGTCTTCATCCACAGTTTGGCGGTCGTCAGCTTACATACGCACGGGCTGCACACGAAAGTCTGTATGGAACGATTGAATGTGGCTGGACACTGGATCATGGGCAACTGTTCGTGAATGTGCGTATTCCTGCGAATACGACCGCCAGTTTAACATTGCGCGGTGCCGCTGCTGAGCAACTGTTGGAGAGTGGACAGAATGTCCATGTAGTAGCAGGTATTTTGCGAGTGGAGAAGGAGGCAGATGGCGTACGTTTGAAAATCGGCTCTGGTGTCTACCGATTCAGTTATCCGGCAGGCGGCTTGTTCCGGCGTACGTATACCGAGCAGACGATGTTATCGGAGCTGCAAATGGATCAGCAGGCGGTAGATGTGCTTAACCGTCATGCACCACAATTGCTGAATGGTGCGTTAACGAATATCGTTCATCAGTCTTCCTTACGTCAGATTGCTGATAACAAAATAACACGCGTATCCGAGGAGACGCTGGGGCGAATCGTCAACGAACTTCAGCATCTGTAAGCATGCAAGCGCAACAGTAACCGTACCAACAGCAAATAAACATAATAAACAATGCAATCCATAAACAAACAACCGATCTCATGTTACTGCAACAATGCAGTCATGAGATCGGTTGTTTGTCGTGGATCAAAAGCGGCTATGCCGAGTATGATCAAGCTTTGATTTTCTTGGATGTACCATCGGTTTGGAACGTGAGGATAAGCAGACTATTATCATGTTCAAAATCCCAGTCGAGAAAAGCACTGTCCAGCTGTTTGCCGAGAATGTCTTCTACCGGCAACTCTTCAACAAAGCGGTCCAGTTCCAGCTCACGCTTGGAAACACGCAGCGCATTGTTGAAGCCTTTTTTGATAATCCGTTTTTCCAGACTAATCAGCAATCCTTTACGAATCACGACCAGAATGGAGGAAGTCATCCAGAATGATTCGATATCGGTCGGTGTTTTTTGCACATCTTCGGTGATCTGACTGACTTTCATATGCAGATCGGCTTTACCGGAGTATAGGTCTTCTGTGAGTCGATCAGGTTCCAGATTGAATGCAGCGACAATCGAAGCGCAGTTTGATTCTTCTTTCCAATCAATAAAATGACTTACGACCGTACTTCCTGTCGCCTGTTCGATTTTCTTTTTGATCGCTGGGAAAATGAATTGATCCAGTAAAATATACACATGCGTATAACGTTCATCCAGATCGTCCGGCATTCTGTTATCATTGGGATCGGTTAAGTCGTTCAGAAAGATAGCAACACAATGTTCATTGGTATGAATATCGATGGAGCTGGGCAGCTTGCCAAATTGACTTTGACCCAGCAATTCAAGCTGTTGGGTAATGGCTTCCAGATTGATGGTATGCGGCACGGCAATTTCTCCTTTACAATGTGAAAATATGGTTGTTTAGTATTAACCACAAGTAGAGAGAATGTAATCGGTGTTAAGCGACTTGGCGAGCAGAAATACAGACTTTTTTATACGTATCAACGTGTTTATGCGTCTTTTTACAGATGAATAACTGGATATTTCCAATTCTATTATGATGAAGAACCGACAAAAACAGGCTGCGCAATGAAAGCGCAGCCTGTTTTGCTGGAATATATGGATATCAATACGAAGTGAGCAGCCAGTTTGTTTTCGTCCATGACAGTTTGCCAGAGCCTGCACCGTCAGAAGCTTTCAAACGACTAATCAGTGTAGATGGATCGTCTGTCTGGTACGTATACGGCAGTGTGGTGAAGCCATTCCACGAGAAGGTGAGCGCCGCAGCCGGATAAGGAGCAAGCGGGCTGCCAGCGGTATCGCTGTTGCCGCGGAAGGTCGTGCCATTGGCGGTGTAGATCGTATCGACCGCACGGATTTTACCGGTATATTTGGCATCATTGGGATCGGTCTGGTTATTGCGAATCGGTGAGGCAACGCCGATAATATTCGATTTCTCTACCAATACAGCGCCACCTTCGGTCGAGATCGCACCATTGCTAGTTACGGTGAAATGGTAGCCTTTGGACGTGATTGCTTTTTCCATTGCGTCTGTGATCTTGCTCTTGGCACTTACTAGACCGCTTGCATCCATTACGATATTGTAGGCATGGGCATTGCCGCCACGCAGACGCGGCATGCGATCTTGGGAATCCTGATAATAATTGTGATGCAGCGTCACTTGCAGATCAGCATTGTCCGATGCAAATTCCGTTGCACCGACCAGATGCGTTTTCTTCTGTCCGCTAGCGATGGAGATAATATCCGCTTGGCTCAGTCCGACGGCGCTACTGCGCAGATAGTTGTACATCGGATACGATGCTTTGTCCGCTTCCATCGCTTTCACCTGTTGAGTGACCCAGCTGTTGGAGCTGCCGTCATCTCCACGGAAGTAGGACCATGAGATCGTTACGCCATTGCTGCCTTTTTTCACATCGACGATACCGTCATAGGCTTTGTTAAATGTACAGTGGTCGATCCATGCTTTGTTCGTTTGCTCCAGCGTCAGATAATCCCAGTCGTTTTTGTCATAATCGCCTTTGCTCGCTTCATCCCATTCCCACAGTTCGTCAAATTCAAGATTGCGGATGATCAGATTGGAACTGCGCTTCACGGTAATACCGACATGCTTGATCTTGGCACCGTTAGCGGAGAAAATGGTCAATCCGTCGAATCCGTCAATCGTCAGTTTACTGACACCTGTTTTCTTAAGCACAGGATGAGTGAGGGGCGCATTGTGTGCGGCAAATGGGGACGTTTGTGCGGCTGTCGGTAATTCACTCCAGCCTAGATTGAGATCGTTCATAATCTCGATCACCTTGATGCCGGAGCCTTTTTTCAGTGCTTGAGCGAGATCAGTGGCATTGTATACTTTTTTGTAGCGGGAATCGGTCTCGGCAATGGAGCCGCCGCCCGGATTGCCAGCTGAGAAGCCGGTCAAATTGTAGGCGCTATATGTAGTAGCCTGCGCAGCAGCCAGTGTGCCAACACCGGGTTCAGTTGTCGTTGCACCCGGCTCGGAAGAAGTGATTTGCGATAGCGGCGATAAAATGTTAACGTTTGCAAAATTAGAATGAATAAGAGAGGGCGAAGAGGCAGCAGCCGATTGACCGACGACAGAGAGTCCGCCTAACAGCAATGCACTACTAAGCAGCCAGGCAGTTCCTTTTCTAAAACTTTTGTTCTTCATGTGTTAATCTCTCCTTTGTAATTCATAATGTAAGTGCTTACATTTAAAAGTTAGCATGGGTTGGAAGGGACAGGTATAGGTTGAAAGCACCAAAAGCACGTATAAAAAATGACATATTAACGAAGACGATAGGAGAATACCGAAGACATAGCAGTAAACTCATACGTTATAGAATGAAACGGAATACATATAGAAATGGGATATATAGCTTCCTCGTTGACCACAATGAGCAGATAATGAACGAATCAGACGCTGATCACATATGCAAAACATAGTCCAAGGCATGGTTCAAAAGGCGATGTCTTCACGCAAAATTGATGCTAAAGTCAGGTGACGAAAAAGTAGGAAATTGGCGTAATAAGGCGAATGTGTACACATACGCAAATCAGTCAGCACGAAATCCATACAAAAATGCAGCCAATCAATCGGTGAGATACCGATCAACGGACTGCATTCTCGACGTAATATAAGATTTCATTTTACAGGGCTGCGGATTGGTTTGAACCGCCTTCAGGCAGGGAAGTCGTGGACGAAGGTCCTTTGAGTTTGTTGACCTCGCCGGTCAATTCAGCTTTTGCACCTACGATCATTTCTTTCCATTCCTGTACGACACCGATCGCTTCTTTGACGACTGGCGTAATTTCTTTGGCAAGTTGAATCAGTTCCTCGGTGTTCGATTTCACTTCTTGCCCTTTGACTTTCAATGTCGTTGTCAGGTTGGAAGCCGACGAACTGGCACCTGATTTCAGACTTTCGCGCAGGTCTTCACCTGATTTGGGAGTAAACAGCAGAGCCGCTCCTATACCAACCAATGCACCGGCAACAACGCCGAATAAAAGATTTTTCTGTTCCATAATTATCATCTCTCCGTTCATTCAAAGAATAGGCTGTAGCTCATACTTGAATCGCTATCTAAGTTGTATTACCCACGATTGACGGTTGCGCCTACGTAAAACGCAAATGGTTTGGAGAAAAGTATTACGTAGTCAGCCCAAATACCGCAATCGCCGCATTATCGCTACCGAATCATCTTGCTCCTCTAGCATATCATAGCGAGTGAGCTGGCATAAAATCATGCTAGTAGAGCAAGCAACTTCGTTGTTGTATTATCAATCGGATGATGGGGATATCGGAGCACTATCACTAGGAGAGCCGTTGGAAATTGTGTTGATCAAAACATGGCAGGAGGCATAAGTGATGCAGAAAATGGCTTCATATCGGATGTTTTGTTACGGGACGTTGACCAGTATGGAATTGCAGATGATTTTGTTTGGCGGAGTGAAGCCGATGGAACCGGCAGTATTGCCGGGGCATGCGATTGTGGCGGACGAGGATGGTTACTTTTACCTGCGGGAAACACCCAAATCCAACGTTCATGGACAGTTGCTGCGGCTAACCGAAAAGGAACTGGAGATGGTCGATACCTGGGAAGATGTGCATCGTTCGTTGTATGAGCGGCAGACGATTCAGGTGGAGGTCGAAGTGGAGCCGCAAGGCGGTACAAACCAGCTGTCCCGTACAGAAATGGTATATACCTATATGAAGGTCAATCCTCAAGCGGCGCATTCGATCCAAATCGGCACGATCTCCAACCATCCCCTGCAAGATGTGCTGGAAATGGCGAGACAATTGCGTTTGGAAGAGGACGATTCATCGGAATAAATGATCATCTGATTACGGCGCTTCCTGTTTCGCCAACGTACCGATTCATATGCTAACCGTCTCTATGCCGATCCATATACTAACTATCTGTATGTGCCGATCATGGAGATGGTCGTCGCTATCTGTGATGCTGTTTGCGATATTCCAGCGGCGAAACGCCGATCTGTTTTTTGAATAATTCCGCGTAATAAGCGGAGCTGTTAAAGCCGCTGGCAGCCGCAATCTCTGTAATATTCAACTGGGCGTTATTCATGTAGTCTATACTTTTTTGCAGCCGATAGCTGTTCAAATATTCAATCGGTGTTTTGTGTAACGATTGCTTGAATAGCGCACAGCATTTGCTTCGGGATACCGAGCCAGCGGCAGCGATATGGTGAAGCTGTACAGATTCAGCGAAATGCTGCTGAATATACGCAAGCATCTGCTTTACCGCTTCCATATCTCGTGAATGTCCGCGATGAGAGCCATACTGGGCAATCGTATTCCGGTACAATTCCCAAAACAGCAGTTCATAGCGGCTCAGTGCCATCCATTCATATCCATCCTGTCGCTGCTGGCAAATCTCGTACAGCTCGTTAAGTTGCTTCAGCACTTGGCGCTTCCAATGCGTCTGCGTGTCCAGTAGGAGCGCCCCGGTATACTGATCCTCGATAAAGGGGCGGATATACTGCTCCTCCATGTACGTATTGCGCACTAGCAGTGAAGGGCTGAGCAGTAGCACCCGAAATTCACAATCTTCCTCATCTCCATATCCGTAATGCAGACGATTGGAATTGACAAATATCCCCTGTCCCGCTTCCAGCGTATATGTCTCCCCATCTACAAAATAGTACATATGCCCGCTCAACACCCATACCCATTCCCAATCCTGATGCCAATGACAGGTCGCCGCCCGATTCTGAAAATACGAAAGTCTGGACGCACGCGAACGAATCGCCAGATGCGGCGTATCATATTCAACAATTTCCGAACCATTGTCCATAATATTCAATTGCTGCTGCATAGACCCTCCTGTGTACGATTGTTATAAAAAAGAATCCTATTTCGATATTTCTCATCGTTATCTCACACTATAATCATACTATAGTTATCATACAACGCTGCATTAGTAGAGAGAAGGTTGAAGAATATGTCGGAAAACGAATCACAGCGCGAACGAATACGTCAGGGCAAATTATTTACCGATATGGGCGAAGGGTTGCCACAAGATCGTCTACGGGGAAAAGAATTAGTGTACGACTTTAACCATACACGCCCATCCGAAGCGGACAAACGTCATAATCTGATCCAGCAAATCTTCGGGCAGATCGGAGTGAACAGTTGGATTGAGCCGCCGCTGCATCTATGCTATGGCTCCAATACTGAGATTGGCAGCCACTTCTATGCGAATACGAATCTGACGCTGATCGATGATACGACGATTACGATTGGCAATCACGTACTGCTCGGTCCCAATGTAACGATATGTACGGTAGGGCACCCGGTAGATCCCACCTTACGAGCGACCGGGCAAATGTATGCATTCCCAGTTGTGATTGAAGATCATGTGTGGATCGGTAGCGGTGTGATCATCAATCCGGGTATCCGTATTGGGCGCGGCAGTGTGATCGGTGCAGGCAGCATCGTAACGCGCGATATTCCGGCAGGTGTCATCGCAGTTGGCAACCCGTGCCGGGTATTACGGGAGATCAACGAGCAGGACAAGCTGTATTATTACAAAGACTATACGGTCGACTCCTGAATGCAATCGTGCCAAAGGAGTCTTGGTCGATGACATGGATCACGCGAGATCGTCAATTTTATACCCGTTTCTTCCGCTTGACGTTCATGATCGGTCTGCAAAATATAATTACCGTCGCTGTCGCTGTATCGGACAATCTGATACTGGGCGGATATAGCGAGACTGCACTGTCCGCTTCTGCTCTTGCCAATCAGATTCAGTTTATCGCTACTTTTCTTATGATCGGCTGTGCACAGGGCGTCGTGATTGTTGCTTCGCGTTATCGCGGCTCCGGGCAGCAGCATCTGATTGGTCAAGCGACTAGTGCTGGTATGGTTATATCGCTAGGTATTGGGATCGTCATGTGGCTGGCTTCGTTTCTGTTTGCTACACCGCTATTGGGCATGATGACCAATGAAGAGGAGATTGTGCGCGAAGGAGCGCTTTTTCTTACAATCATTGCTTGGTCTTATGTATTCTATGCGGTGACGAATGTGCTGCTGGCAACGCTGCGTAGTCTGGAAATCGTACGCATTGGCTTGATCGTATCCATTTGCACGTTAGTTGTGAATATCATGCTGAATATAGTACTGGTATATGGTTATTTAGGCTTGCCTAGCCTTGGAGTGGAAGGCTCTGCTATCGCTACGCTGATCTCACGCATCATCGAATGTCTGCTTGTGGTCGGGTATGTGCGCATCCGTCAATTGTCTGCTATTCCCCGTCTGCGGGATTATATGTCATTGTCCGTAAACGTCTGGAAGTCGTACATTCAAGTATCGCTGCCGATTTTGCTGGCAAGCTTGTCATGGGCGGCTGCGATGGCATTACAGACTGGCATCCTCGGTCATATGGGCACAGCTGCGATTGCCGCGAATAGTGTGGCGACAAGCATTTTCCAATTCGTCACTGTAGGGGCATATGCGGCGGCAAGTGCTTCGTCCGTCATCATGGGCAAAACGGTCGGTGAAGGCAATATGACACAAGTGAAGTTGTACAGCCGTACGTTGCAATTCATATATGTGTGCATCGGCTTGGTGACAGGCATCGCATTGTATGTGCTCAAAGATCATGTGCTATTCCTGTATTCGATCTCGCTGGATACCCGTGAGCTAGCGCTTACCTTCATGACCATTCTGTCGATCACGGTAGTGGGTACTTCTTATGAAATGCCGTCGTTATCCGGTATTGTGCAGAGTGGAGGCGATACGAAGTTTGTCATGTACAACGATTTTATCTTTATGTGGATGCTGATTTTGCCATTGTCGTTGTTGGGTGCATTCGTATGGAATTGGTCGCCAGTGTGGATCTTCCTCATTTTAAAAAGTGATCAGATGCTAAAATGTATCGTTGCAGCGGTGAAAGTCAATCGGTATCGGTGGATCAAAAACATTGGCGATCAGGGAAGATGATGTGATTACATTTGCATTCACTTTATAAATAATGTTTATAAAGATATTGCGAAAGGGAGGTTATGCTTATGTGGATGTTTGTGCAGGCACTTGTAGCAATTCTTGCATTGATCGCCATTTATTATACGCTCGAGCGGATTGTCGAGCATCCGGCTACACATCGACGTTTTCACTATATTTATAAAGAATTTATGCGGCAGGCGTATAGGAAAGGGTACGAGGAACAATGAGAACCAACGTGACCTGTCAATTTCATGAAGAGCGAGGAGAATGGATATGATTAAGCTAGTTGTGACCGATTTGGATGGGACATTTTTGAACAATGAGAGTTCGTTTGATCTGGAATTGTTTCGTGAGGTGTATGCGCAGATGCAGCAGCAGGGCATCGAATTTGTCGCTTGCACAGGGAAGCAGTGTGAGCGGGTGGAGAAATTGTTCGAGCATGCGGGAGAAGGCATCTGGATACTGGGAGACAGCGCAACCCGTATCAAAAAAGACGGTCAACTGATCCGCGAATTCATTCTGGAGCGTGAACGCGCACTGCATGCGATTCGGTTGATTGAGCAATTTGATACTGAGCTGACGCTAATCGCTTGCACAAGCGGAGCCGCATATGTAAAAGACACGATTTCCCCTGATCTGTATCGAGTGGTCAAAGGCTCGTATCAGGAAGTGATCAAGATTGGTTCATTTGCAGAGATTAGAGAGGAATTCCTCAAGCTAACCGTCTTCGATCCATTACAGCGTAGTGCCGCGTTGCGCGCCCATGTTGAGAGCGAATTGCTGGATACGATCTATATTATCGACTCCGAGCCGAGATGGCTGGATATTACCGCTCTGCATACGCACAAGGGAGAAACGGTCAAACGATTGCAGGAGCTGCTTCATGTGACATATGAACAGACGATGGCATTTGGCGATGGGGAAAATGACGTGGAATTGATGGATATCGCCAAATACAGCTTTGCCGTATCCAATGCTTGCGATAATACGAAGCGCGCTGCCGACTGGATTACCAAATCCAATGAAGAAAAAGGGGTGCTGCTCACCATTCAGAAGATGATCCAACTGCAAAGTGCTACAGTACATGCTGTGAAGTGAACTGACATGAAGGGGAGCGAATACAAAAAGAACTGATATAAAAAGAACTGATATAAAGAGGATTGCTGTAACATGGACTGTTGTAACGCAAGCAACAGCAGTTATTGTGCACCATATGTGTGCAATACAATACGAATATCCAAAAAGCCCGTCGTATTCTCAAATGAGAACAGGACGGGCTTTTGCAATAAACGTATATACGTTGTCATTATGCTTGTAACATGTGGTTAGTCGATTAACGAACTGGTGCTGCTTCTGGCGAAGGGGTCAACAGTTTGTCAGCGACAATACTCAGGAACACTCTACCTGTATTCAGTAGCGCACGCTCGTCAATGTCGAAGCGTGGATGATGATGTGGGAACGCTGTGTCTTCGTTTTGCTGGGAGCCGACATAGAAGAAGTTGCCCGGACGCTCTTCGAGATAGTAGGCAAAGTCCTCAGCACCCATAGAAGGTGGAACTTCCTGCAACGCTTCCTCACCAAGCGAATCTCTCACCAGCGAGCGAACATAGTCCGCCTGCTCCGGTGGATTCACGACAGCCGGATAGCCGTGTGTATACTCCAGCTTGAAGGTCGCGCGTGCCGCCGACGTGATGCCTTGCAAAATGGTCTGAATGTCTTCTTCGATCTGAACCCGTACTTGTGGATCAAACGTACGTACGGTGCCTTCGATCTTGGCGGTATCAGCGATTACGTTGAACGCCGAGCCTGCTTGGAAGACGCCGACTGTAACGACTGCCGATTTGAGCGGATCGACATGACGGGAGACGATATGCTGCAAAGCGCCAACGACTTGACTGCCGACAACGATGGAGTCGATCGTCTGATCTGGACGTGCGCCATGACCGCCTTTCCCTTGAATGACGACGGAGAAGCCGTCTGCCGCTGCCATGGATGGACCGGACACGACTGCGATTTTGCCGTAAGGAAGGTAGCTTGCCAGATGGGCACCGTACACTTCATCGACGCCTTCCAATGCGCCGTCGTCGATCATCGCTTTGGCACCGCCGGGAATTTTCTCCTCAGCGTGTTGGAAAATAAAACGAACGCTGCCTTGCAGCTGGTCGGTATGCTGACTGAGTACTTTGGCTACGCCGAGCAGGGACGCGGTATGACCGTCATGCCCGCAAGCGTGCATCACACCATCATTTTGCGAACGGTACGGCACTTGATTTTCCTCATGAATCGGCAATGCATCAAAGTCCGCGCGAAACGCAATCGTCGGTCCCGGCAATGCACCCTTCAGATCGGCAAGCACGCCGCCTTCGCCCACATTCGTGCGAACGTCATAACCAAAGCTTTGTAATGTATCTGCGATAAACTGCGATGTTTTCACTTCTTGAAACGACAATTCCGGGTATTGGTGCATATGTCTGCGCCAGTCCACGATATCCTTTTCCAATTGTTCCAGTTCGCCAAACCATTGTTCTCTCATATACATCCTCCCGTCGCCAGTATGTAAATTCGCTGCACCATGACATAACATCGGAACCAAATCGCCGAATTGCCGACCATTCTGCCCGCTTTACTATGCTGCACCGTCGTATTGGCTTTTTGTTAAAATATCACGACCAGCCAGCGACGTCAAACGAATGGAGAATGTTGTAGTAGTATATGAATGTGGAAAATGATATTTATTATGGATAAAGATGTATTACAATAGAAGCAGCGTATGCCGTTACAGCGCAAGCGTGGGCAACGGTATAAGCAAGCGGAATAAACGGAATTAAGAAGTGCATACATGAAGTGGGAAATGAATACAGTGATCGTTTGAAAGGTACATATGATTTGTTGATTTTGGTGAATGAATGTAGTCAATGAATGGATAAGGTGGAGAGCATGCGCTCATGCCATAACAAGAGAAGGAAGATGAACATGGATACTAGAAAAAGCTATGAGGAAGTATTGGGATATCCGCCTGATTTTCGCGTACGTTACCGATTTTACAGCCCAGACGAGGGCGGTCGTCGGGTATTGCCATGGCAAGGGTATCGTCCAGATTTTGCTTACGAAATGCCAGTCAAGAATGTTCCGGCAAAGCAGGGTGACACGCCAGCAATATTGGAGCGCAACGGTAAATATAACGACATACCGCCGAATGTTATTCTTTCAGAATTGTATATGATTCATCCAGAGTTTGAGGATGAACAGGGGGCAGTTATTCTTCAAATAGAGCCTGTTCCTTCTACAGGCACGGCGAGCATGTGGATCGTTATTCCAGAGCGTCGTCGTCAGGTTCATATACATCAAATACAGATTGGTACGCGTGCCTATATGATGGAAGGAGCACGAGCAGTAGCGGAGATGGAAGTGATTGAGATTGTTGGCTTGCACAGCAATCCTACTGGCACGATGTAAAGAAAGCTTTGTCTGTCCTTCAGCGAATTGTCAATAACGAGAGGGGTACAAGAATGAGCCAAGAATATGAAATAGATGAGTGGCAGCGGATTGTGGATGAGATTGTGAGTTGTATGGCGACCGGGCAGGAGCATAAGGAAGTTCAGCGTATTCAGACTGAGCATCGGTTAAAGCTGGTAAAGTTCTGGGGCATTCAGCCGGGCGATACGGTACTGGAAATCGGTTGTGGACAAGGAGATACGACGGCGGTGCTGGCGTGGGCGACCGGTTCGGACGGATTGGTGCATGGTATTGATGTAGCAACGCGCGATTATGGTAGCCCTATCACTGTTGGCGATTCAGCGAACTATTTGCTGGATTCCAAGCTGGGTGCGCCGATTCAGATGGACTATGAGGTGGATGTGCTGAGCTTCGATACTCATTTTCCAGAAGATGCGTTTGATTATGTTGTGATCTCGCATGCGTCGTGGTATATGGCTTCGTTTGAAGAATTGCGCCAGATTCTGGAGCGTGTACGTCACTGGGGCAAGCGTTTGTGCTTTGCCGAATGGGATACACGAATTGAGCACATTCAGCAGTTTCCACATCTTCTGGCAGTGTTGATTCAAGCCAAATACGAATGCTTCAAGGAAAGCAGTACCGCCAACATCCGCACGCTGTTTACGGTGGATGACATTCATCGGGTAGCTGCGGAAGCAGGCTGGACCATCGAGCGCGAGCAGTCGATAGAGTCTGTGCAGCTACAGGATGGACAGTGGGAGACAGACATGGTGCTGAATACGTATGAGGACGAGCTGGACGCATTGTTTGATGTACCGGACAAGCTGCGTTCGCTGATTGAATCTGAGGTACGCATGCTGGAGCATTCCGTGCAGCAAACGGATGTGATCGGTTCGATGGCAACGTATGTGTTTGTGGCGAGCCGGGATATGTGATCATGTCATTCAAATACAATACGCAACGGTGTTACAAAAAAACAACCAACTCGCATCCTCATGTTAAGGATTGCGCGTTGGTTGTTTCTTTGTCTCATTATTTCTTTATATCGTTGTTTGTTAGTATAATAGTCTCTTTGTTTTCTACGTGTGAATCAGTTACGCCGCTTTGTGAGTCGGTGCGGTTGGTGCGCCGCCGCCACTGTCTTTGGGCTGACGTTTGAAGACGTGAGCTTTCAGGTAAGGCAGTACCCAGCGATCCAGACCGATTTTACCAGCGTTTGCGCCAGCGACGACGATGAATACTTCCAGCAGGATCAGGTATGGGTTGGTGCTGATTGTACCCGAGAACAGGAAGGCAAAGTTCATGACCATACCCATCAGTGCGGCAACCGTTGTGAAGGTACCGAGGATCAAGCCAAGACCGACTAAGAATTCGCCAACGGGTACGAGGATGTTGAATAGCTCCACATTCGGAAGCGCAAAGTGTTGCAGGAAGCCCGCCCAAGCTGCTTTGACGACTGGTTTTTCACCGGTGCTGAGTGTGATCGCGTTATTGAGGAAGCCGCTCGCGTCGAATCCACCCGTTAATTTACCCCAACCACCTTGAATCCATTGAAGACCGATATAGATACGAAGAACAGTTAACAGCCACATTGCGATTTTGTTTTGTCTGAGCCATGCGTTCATGATTCATACACTCCTTAGGAATATTATATTTGTGTGATACGGTTCTGATATGAGGCACATGCTGTTGAAATACAGATCAGTCAGTTGCTAACAAGGGAGCGGTCGGGGCTAGAACTGCTGCCGGTGCGACCGGTTGCTGCTGCCCTGTGCTGCTGATCTTTTGTTGTGAGGGATGATCATCTCTTCCATGCCTTTATATTAAATTAAAACTAAAATTTAATATGTGATATAAATCACAATCATCAATAAAAATTGAAATATATTTGCGGATCACTCATTGGGGGTGCATTTAGATGATAGCTGTGCTCTGATTTAGTAGCAAACAAGCAATACCTCACAGCAAAGAGGAACCCGGTGACATACAGGGCAACGGTTATCGTCTGTTGCACGATGTTCGTTGCTGCGTTAACGGGATTCCTCTTTGCGCTGCTCTCGCCGCTTTTCGATCCATTCCAGAATCTGATAGATCCAGACTGCCACTGCGATGTAGCAGGCGAGATTGACCAGATAGCGAACCATATTGCCAGTACTTAGCCAGCCCGTCGCCAGATCGTATTGCAAAAAGGAGATCTGCTTGAAGCTCCAATTGCCGATCACATTGGACAATAGAAAAGCGAGAATGAATTTGCGTAATACCTTCATCCAGCTGACCTCCTTAACTATGAGCGTGTATGTGTGTAGGCGGTCAATACTATAACGCTCCCACCTGTACCACACTGTAACACTATGATCAGTATATCATCCTGTTATATATGTACCCTGGCTGAACTGTTCTGCGTACAGAACAATGGAGTGAGCAACGGCTGAACGTCATTTCCAGTCTGATTATCGCTTACTGTACAGAACAAGTAATAACAATAAAGAACAAGCGACGATGCTCAAGGCATGGTCGCTTGTTTTATGAAATGATGAATTATTGCAGCACAGGCTGCTTCTGGTACAGCTCGCTTTTACCAACTGATTGGAACAGATTCATTTTGTAGCGAATGACTTCTTGTGCGGCAACGATGCATTCTGGATAAATGACGTTTGGGTCCCACCATTCTTCGCGGGCGAGAATTTCGCGTGCTTTGGCGAAGTAGGCGTACTTCATATCGCTGGAAATATTAACTTTGGCGATGCCCATAGTGACCGATTGGGCAATCTCGGCATCTGGATTCGATGAGCCGCCATGCAGGACGAGCGGAATATCGACGCGTGTCGAGATATCCTGCAAAATATCCAGTTGCAGCTTCGGCTTCACATGTTTCGGATAGATGCCATGCGCCGTGCCAATCGCTACCGCCAGCGTATCTGTACCTGTACGACGAACAAAATCCTCCGCCTGATTCGGATCGGTATACGTTACTTCGGTTACGCCGCCCTCGACTGAATTGCCAGTGCTGCCGATTGTACCTAGCTCTGCTTCGACCGATACGCCGACAGCATGCGCCAGTTGGACTACTTGCTGCGTGAGCGCGACATTGTCCTCATATGGCAATAGCGAGCCGTCGATCATAACGGAGGTGAAGCCACATTTGATTGCCCGAACGACGTCCGCAATGGAGCCGCCATGATCCAGATGAATGACAAACGGCACACTACTTTTCACGGCACGTTCACGGACATAACCGAAGAACTCATCTGTTACAAATTCCAATTCGGTCGGGTGGAAGGAGAGAATCGCCGGGGATTGCGAGCGTTCTGCTTCCTCAATCACCGCCCGTACAAACGTACTATCCGCAATATTGAATGCACCTACTGCAAATTTGTTCTCCTGTGCGACTTTTAGCAACTCGCTCATCGTCAACAACATGGTCAACACTCCTCTTGGTTAGTATAGATTGTTAGATATACATCGTTGGTGATACATACATGGAATGACGTCAGATTTTTTCCGCCTTTTCAAATGTAAATACGATATCGTCTTCATCCACCTGCTGGTCAATGCTATCGTCAAACTGCTCGTCCAGCTCGGTCACTGGCTTCTTGATCGCAGACAGGACAACGCCGCAGATGGTAGTGCCGATTAGCAGTGCCAGCATGAACAGCCACGGATGTGTGAACAATGGGACAACGAACAGTCCGCCGTGTGGCACAGGTGCTTCTACGCCCCAAGTCATGATCAGCCCGCCAGCGACTGCCGATGCGATAACGCAGGAGAGTACAACCCGTACGAGATCGCGTGCGGCAATGGGGATGACGCCTTCGGTGATCATACAGATGCCCATCGGGAAGGCGGCTTTGAGCGCTTCTTTTTCCGCTTTGGTGTACTTTTTGCGAGTTAGCAGATACGACAAGGTGATACCGAGCGGCGGAATGATGGAGCCGACGAATTTGACGGCTTCCGGTCCATAAATGCCCTGTACGAGCAGACCGTCAGCGAACAAGGACATCGTCTTGTTAACAGGACCGCCAAAATCAAAGGTTGCCATCGCGCCGAGTACAGCGCCAAGCACGAATTTGGAACCGCCCTGCATCGATTCCAGCATATGCACCAGACCATTTTGCAGCCAGACAATCGGTTGACCGATAAACAGAAACATGATCAGTCCAGAAAAGGCAGTCGCCAGCACGGGGATAATCATGACTGGCATTAAGCCTTGCATGGAGGCAGGGAGCCGGATGTACTTTTTGATTGCCAGTACGACATAACCGACTAGAAAACCGCCAACCATCCCACCGATAAAGCCTGCCTGAATCTGTCCGCACAAATACCCGACGATCAGACCAGGCGCGATGCCGGGGCGATCAGAGATGGAGTAGGCAATCGCCGCACAGATCAGCGGTACGACCAGCCCCATGCCCCAGCCGCCAATCTCATTGAGATAATACGGAATGGTGCCAACGGCTTTGGATACATGAATACCGCCAAGCACTTGTCCAAGCGCGATACAGATCCCTGCCGCTACAATCAATGGAATCATGTACGAAATACCGGTCAACAGATGCTTTTTGATGTTTTGACCAATCATTTTACTACGGGTCGTCATCATTATTCCCTCCCAGCAATCAGATGGTTGCCAGCGATTTCTCTACCTTCTCCACAAACTGTACCGGCGATTTGATCACCGTCTCTGTTTTGACGCGAATAATCGGTTTGCCTTTGAAGCGCTCCTCGCCACCGATCTTGATATCAACTGCTAGAATGACCACATCGGCAGCGGCAATATCGGCGGACGACAGTTCATTTTCGGTGCCAATCGTGCCCTGAGTTTCGACTTTGATCTCATGACCACGCGCCTGAGCGCCTTTGATCAGCTTCTCACGGGCGATATACGTATGAGCAATACCTGCGGTGCAGGCGGCAACAGCAACAATCTTCATCTGTGTTTCCTCCCTAATGCACTGGATTTGAATATGGAATGACGTTATATCGTCGGATGTAACTGTACGCTTGAAATGGGGGAACGACTGTATCCCGTTAGTGTGTCTCGGCGTGAACCGAGAACAGGGCAATCAGCTTATCCGGGTCTGGCTCGGTCAACAGCCTGTCCACCACCTCCTCATCAGCAAGCGCGGAAGCGACCTGCGACATTAATTTGATATGGGTAGTCGTCTTATCAACCATACGGACGGCGAACAAGATAATGCAGTGCACGGGCTTGCCGTCGATTGTTTCCCACGGAATTGGGTGGGCGGTGCGTCCGATAGCGAGCGATGTTTGCAGTACAGCTTCGGATTTGCCGTGCGGGATGGCAATATGATTTTCCAGCCCGGTTTGTCCTTCGGCTTCGCGCTGGTAGATGTCAGCGACAAATGCATCAACCGATGACAACACGCCCTGCTCGTAGAGCAATTCACTCAACTCATGAAAGACTTCATCTTTGGTAGTTGCTTGTAAATCCAGCTTGATCCGATGTTTATTGATGATTTTCGTGATATCCATAATGATCCTCCTTCAATCGTTGTTGAAATGAAGTGCTGTTAACGTGTGAGCCTGACAATTGGAGCAGATGCTGACGACTGTCGGAGAGATGATACCAGTCGGCAAGTTGTGTGAGCAGTTGCAGACCGGTATCCTGATCTGGCAAGCAGAGTAGCCAGTCCAGCGATTGAATCCGATCCTCTGCATCGCAGGTGAGAATCACGCCAAGCTGCGGCTGAGATGATGCGGCGGTAGCTACTAACGAGATGCGATCGCCGCAAGACAGATTGATCTGCTGCAAGCCCGTTAATTGACTGCCGCGCTGACGTTTGCCGCTCATTTTGTTTGCGAGTCGGCGAATGGCGCGCGCCTTATCCTGCGTAATCATCTCCAGATGACGATCATCCAGATAGCGGCTGAAATGTGTTTCCAGCGAAGTCGCCTGTTCATGCGTTCTCGCATGTTGTAGGATGTGCGCAGTCACCTGTTTGACATCATCCTCATTGAATAGAGCGCTTACATAAATGACAGACCATTCACTCTCACGCAGCTTAACAGTAGAGATAATCAGATCGATGGATGGTTCCATTTCCTGCATCGCCTGTGCCAGCTGGCTCGACGATACAATCTGCACAATCTCCCAGTCGGGAAATGCACGCGCAATCCGGCTTTTCAGTAGATGCGAGGTGCCGACACCGCTGGAGCAGACGAGCAGCACACGCTGATGGCGCACTTGCTGTTCCAGTGCATTTTGAAAATACAATGCCAGATAGCCAATCTCATCCTCGCTCATATGCCGGACATGCAGCTGTTCCAGCATCAGACTCACTGCTAGCGCAGTACGATCATACACTGCCGGAAATTCATGCTTGATCTGCTGAATCAGCGGATTTTTGATCGAAATCTGATACTTGAGCCGATTCAGCATCGGTTTGAAATGAACAAGCATGCCATGTGCCAGCTGCTCTGTATCCAATGACGACGTGTGCGATAAAGTGGCAAAATAACGAATCAACTGCTGCACCAGCTCCGGTATATGCGGGCTGTCCTGCACGATCAGCTCAGTAGCGGTATGTTCATGCAGCGATACGCCTGCCCCGGAGCTGATCAGATATTGATAAATAAAATAGATTTCCTCTTCTGGCAGCCGATTACCGCGGTATGCTTCAATCTGTAACAGCATTCGCCGTGCCAGCCGGAAAATACGTTCGTCCGGCGATTGTGCCTGCGCCGTATTCAGCTTACCGGTGAGCAGCTTGCCATGCTCCATCCGCTTCATCAGAATGAGCAGATGGGTGAGAATATTGATATAGTACGGATCACCAATCGGATAATGCAGTTCCTGTTCCGCTTCCTCCAACAGCGATTGCACAAAGGCGATATCATCTGCGGCAAACTGCTGCTTCAATTCGCGAACAGTTAGATGATCGAGCCGTTCATGCACCGCATATTCGGCACCATACGGCTCGGTCAGAATCAGATCGTTGATCAGATGCATGAATGCTTTGCGAATGTCCGCTTCGGAGCCGGTAATACAGGTGCCGCGCTGATTGCGAACGAGCTTTAACTCAAACGGTTCGAGCATATCTTCAATAAAACGCAGATCATTGACGATAGAGGCATTGCTGATGTAATACTGCGTTGCTAGTCGGCTGATCGACGTTTCATGCGGAGCCTGACTGAGTAGCTGTGCCAAAATCCGAATGCGCCGACTTTGGATCGATAGATGCATACTTTCCGCTTGTTCCGGCGGTTCATGTAGATGCAGCTGTGTTCGCTGAGCGGCAGTCAATTCTAGTCGATAGCCGCGTCCGGTTTGCTTGTGCAATTCGATGCCGCAGTCGTGAAGCAATTCTTCAATGACTTGCAACTCTCGATAGATGGTCTTTTCGGATAGCTGCATAGCGTCAGCAAGCTGTTTGGCAGGCAAATAATGCTCATGCTGAAGCAGCAGGTGAATCATTTGCTTTTGCCTGAATGATAGCGTTATCATAAATATCACCTCCTGAAGGCTGACAGTGCATGAAGGCTTGGCTTGTGGTGATGCATTCATCATAGCATGGTGGAAAAGGAGCTAAAATACTAAAACATGTCCGTAGCATACGGTCAATTTAATAGACAACTGTCATCTAGGCAGTTCCTAATGCAGCAGAGCGATGGTTGGAGAATACTGGATTAACTTGAATACAGAGGGGAAGGAACGAGATGCGAAGTGAGCAGCAGATGATGGAGTTGATTGTACATGTGGCGCAGCAGTATGAGCATGTGCGGGCGGTGGCGATGAATGGATCACGCGTTAATCCGGCGGCGACGCGTGATTCTTTTCAGGATTATGATGTGGTGTATATCGTGGATGAGATGCAGTTTTTTATGGACAATCACGATTGGGTAGACGTGTTCGGCGAGCGCATCATCATGCAGATGCCGGAGCTGGGGACGCTCGTTCCGCCCGCGAACAATGGCAGCTTCATGTATTTGATGCTGTTTGCCGATGGCAACCGGATCGATCTGCGGCTACTGCCGATGGAGCAGCGATATGATTATGTGCAGGAGGATACGTTAACGAGAATTGTGCTGGATAAGGACGGCATCATGCCGACGATCCCAGCGCCGACAGATGCAAGTCATCGCATCCAGTTGCCAACTGCGCAGCATTTTGCCGATTGCTGTAATGAATTCTGGTGGGTGTCCACCTACATCGCCAAAGGGCTGCGACGCGGCGAACTGTTATACGCGCTGGATCATCTGAATCGGTATGTACGCCCGATGTTGGAGCTGCTATTGTCATGGCAAGTAGCAAGTGAACATCCAGAGGGCATCAATGTAGGCAAAAGCGGTAAATATTTGCACAAATATTTACCAAGCGCGACGTATCAGCGATTGTTGGATACATATCCGCGCGCCGAAACTGCACATATCTGGAGTGCTGTCTGGATTATGACCTCATTGTTTCATGAGACAGCTCAGCAACTCGCCCAGACAATGACGCTGGATTACAATGTGCATGAAGCGGAGCGGGTACTTGCTTATCTTGCTTCGGTCTATCATCTTCCTGCCGATCATTGACCCCGATTCATGATGCGCAATCTACAGGTATTGCAGGTGTTTTGTACACGAGCTAGCCGCCTAACACTCGCTGTTGGTAACGCTCAGATACATGCTGTAAACGGCGAATATGTAGAATACTCTGCGCTATTTCCCGTTCTAACGCTGCCGTGACTCGAATCTCGGCTGCCATGCTATCCAGAATACGTTCGCGTTTGATACGCGGCTCAAATGTATGTAAATACGCAGAACGAATCAAGGACCAGCTACGTACACTCTGGGTAAATGCATCGTTTAACGGACACATCGCCTGATCCTGCTCATTACACAGCTTGTCCAGCAATCGTACAAACTGCATCCGTGATTGTACGATATAAAGCAGCTCCAGGCTGAGTCGATTCATACTCCCCGGACCGTCCTGCTGTTGCTGCTCCACTGCTAGCCGATCCAGCTCTGGCAATTCGTCAGCAAATCGCAACATCGATTCAAACATCGGACAAGCTTCATGATTGTGACCTAGATTGCGCTCCGCACTGCGCGCCAGAATTTCGCTTCGTGTTGGCTGATGCACAATCGGACGATAACGATCATGGGTAGGCCACATCGTCATCAGTTCCCCGGCAAAGCCCAGACTGAAATCGCTCACTGATTGCGGATACTGATGCGTCATATACGCCACATCTGTGCAGAACAGGTGGTTGGTCAGATCGTCGTAACCTGTAATCAGGTAAAAGTTATGACTGTGCTGTTGCCCATAATTTTCCGGGAACCAGCCGCAATAAAAGGAATCGCCCTTCACCAGCACCGGACGCTCCTGCGCTAGCTCCAGCCGGATGATTCCGAGTGCTTCTTCAGCAGGTAAATGGTTGGATACGCGGTAATCGATCCGGCTCCAGTCGAGAATCTGTTCATATGAGGTGTTGTACAATACCGATTCCTGCCCGAGCGCGGCAAAGCCGGATGTTGGCTGTTCCTTCAAGCAGGAGAACGACCAAGCATCGGCAAAAGCATACATATAATCGCTACCTACATAAGCGGCAGCACTGGCAACGTTGCCAGTCAAGCTGGACCATTCAAATCCCGGTAGCGGTTTCAGCTGGATGCGGTACGAGTGGGGCATCGGTATTCACTCCTTGGTGCCTGAGATCAGGCAAAGTATGTATTTTAAAATTAGATGGTTGCATAGGCAATAACTTTTTCTCAGCGGAGGGACATTAAGAGTAGTATATAATAGTTCAGTTAGTGAGAAAAGGGTATACCTGTAATGTAAATAATATACAGTAGTTCCGTATGGATCTTGCCTTTCCGTAAAGTGGATGAATCAGATCAAACATTGACATGGAAATTGGGAATATGATATATAAAAGATAGGTTTAGCACTCGATTGATTAGAGTGCTAAATAACAATGTCACGATACATAAGGTATCTGCTATGCCGCATACGTGTCGCCAAGCAGAATATGCCTGCTATTTTATACAAGAATGGAAAGGGGCTTTCACTTCATTATGAGCAAAAAGCAATTTCAAGCTGAATCCAAACGTCTCCTAGAAATGATGATCAACTCAATCTACACGCACCGCGAGATTTTCCTGCGCGAGCTGATCTCCAACGCCAGTGATGCCATCGACAAAATTTACTACAAAACGTTGAGCGACGACAATCTGACGTTCCATAAGGAAGATTACTACGTCAAAATCAAGCCAAACCAAGAGACTCGTACGCTGACCATCTCCGATACAGGGATTGGTATGACATCCGAGGAGCTGGAAAACAACCTCGGGATTATCGCGAAGAGCGGCTCGCTTGCCTTTAAAAAGGAAAATCAGGCGCAGGACGGTCACAATATCATCGGTCAATTCGGTGTCGGCTTCTATGCTGCCTTTATGGTGGCGGATGAAGTGACAGTGATCACGCGCGCACTTGGCAGCGACCAAGCGTACAAATGGCATTCTGAAGGCGCAGATGGCTACACCATCGAGCCAACGGACAAAGAAACCGTCGGTACGGACATCATCCTCAGCATTAAGGAAAATACCGAGGACGATCAATACGACGAGTATTTGGACGAGTATCGTCTGCGTACTATCGTGAAAAAATATTCCGACTTTATCCGCTACCCGATCAAGATGGATGTGACCAACAGCCGTCCGGTCGAGAAGGCAGAAGATGCAGCAGAAGACGCAGAGCCGGAATACGTAGAATATACCGAAGAACAGACGATCAACAGCATGATCCCGATCTGGCGCAAAAACAAAAGCGAACTGACCGACGACGATTACAACAACTTTTATCAGGAAAAACGCTACGGCTTCGACAAGCCGCTCAAGCATGTGCATATTAGTGCCGACGGTGCCGTTGTGTATAACGCGATCCTGTTTATCCCGGAAAATACGCCGTTCGATTACTACACCAAAGAGTATGAAAAAGGGCTGGAACTCTACTCCAACGGCGTTCTGATCATGGACAAATGTGCGGATTTGCTGCCGGATTATTTTAGCTTTGTTAAAGGAATGGTCGATTCCGAAGACTTGTCGCTGAATATCTCGCGTGAGCTGTTGCAGCATGACCGTCAGCTGAAGCTGATCGCCAAAAATATCAAAAACAAAATCAAATCCCAACTGCAAAGCCTGATCAAAGACGAGCGTGACAATTACGAGAAGTTCTACCAATCATTCGGTCGTCAGCTGAAATTCGGCGTCTACAATGACTACGGCATGCACAAGGACGATCTGCAAGACCTGATCATGTTCCATTCGTCCAAAGAGAAGAAACTCGTTACACTGGATGAGTATGTATCGCGGATGCCGGAAGATCAGAAGTATATCTATTATGCTGCTGGCGATTCCATTGAGCGCATTGAGAAGCTGCCACAAACCGAGATGGTATCGGACAAAGGCTACGAAATTCTGTACCTGACCGACGATATCGACGAGTTTGCAATCAAGATCATCAGCGCATACAAAGAAAAAGAATTCAAATCCGTATCCAGCGGCGATCTTGGCATCGAGCCGGATGAGAAGGACGAAGCAGCAGAAGCGGAACAGAACGAAAGCAAAGAACTGTTCGCAGCGATGAAGGATGTACTGGGCGGCAAAGTGAAGGATGTCAAAGCATCCAAACGCCTCAAATCCCACCCGGTCTGCCTGTCTACTGACGGCGAGCTGTCAATCGAAATGGAGAAAATCCTGCAAATGATGCCAAACAGCCAGGATGTCAAAGCCGAGAAAGTACTAGAAATCAACATCAACCACGACGTATTCCAATCGCTGAAAAAAGCGCATGAGAGCGATAGCGAGAAGCTGGGATTGTACACGAACCTGCTGTACAACCAAGCGCTGCTGATCGAAGGACTGCCGCTGCAAGATCCGGTTGAGTTTACGAATGATATTTGTAAAGTGATGGTGTAAGTGGATTTTGCATATTAGCTATCTTTCTTAAATGAATAAAGCCCGAATGATTTCCTGAATACAGGTGTTCATTCGGGCTTTATTGTATGCTCATTGTCAAAAATTCCTCTATAAAAAGGTCTCTCTTTATTATTTGTTATTCATTTCATTCCACATCTGAATCCCCGCTTTAAATCCGTGAGCATACGCAGATGCAGTGTATAACGAAGTTACCTCGTCATATAGATCAAACATATCCTGCAATAATTGATAATCCACTTCGGTCATTCGATGCTGTAGTGCTTCAAGCATAGTATGTATACGATTATTGATTTGTTCGTATTCTTTGGAATCAGGCTTAATTTGCTCACATGGTCGATACGTTCCGTAATATATTTCTTCCAAAATACTCATATGATCTGCTCCTTGTGAAATATTTGATAACTACACTCTAGCGATATTTTCGCTAAAAATCAATAGCGAGATATTCGCTAGGATATGCTGGCGTTGGAGGTGTAGTTTATGTACATACGAATCCGCCATTTACGTGAAGACAAAGATTTAACACAAACACAGATGGCGCAGTATCTTCAATGCAGCCAGCGTATTTATAGCAATTACGAACGTGGCGAAGTGGATATTCCAACGCATATTTTAATCAAAATCGCCGATTTTCACGATACCAGCACCGATTATTTATTAAATCGAACCAATCACAAAGAACGCTATCCACTAGACTAATGTGTAGGAACAGAAATCCTCATAGAATAGAGCATATGGAGTCATAGTACACTACGTGCAGGAGTGTGATGAATATGAACGTGATACTATCCGAAACGACCACTGCTTCTCCTGTACTGACCGATGTTTACTGGCAAGCGATTGTTCAAAATGATCAGCGGTATGACGGGACATTTTTTTACAGTGTCAAAACAACCAAAATCTTCTGTCGTCCATCTTGCAAATCACGGATACCGAATCGTCACAATGTGCGACTATTCTCTACCGTGCAACAGGCGATAATGGCAGGATTTCAGGCGTGCAAGCGATGCTGCCCAGATCAACTATATTCTCCACAGGAGCAGTGGGTGGAAGAAATTGTACAATTAATACACCAATACTACTGGGACGATCTAAAGCTAGAGGAATTATCCCGACTCGCGAGCGGAAGCCCGTTTCACCTGCAACGCTCATTCCGTATAGTAAAAGGATACACGCCGACACAATATATCCAGACCGTGCGTATCCGTGAAGCGGAGAAGCTGCTGTTGACGACGACACAGAGCGTATCGCAAATCGGCATACAGGTTGGATTGGATAACCCGTCCTATTTTGCAACCTTATTCAAGCAAAAGACAGGCTTCACGCCAACTGCTTATCGTCAGCAGGATCGCGCTCCCGTACAGAATGAAGCCGCAAGATAACAAAAGAAGCTCCTGCTCCTCTCATCTATACTATGTCCATACTATGGATCAGAGAGGGGCATCTTCATGCATCAGACCATTCAGCCACAAATTTTGTACTTTGGCACACCTGTTGTCATTATTAGCACACTCAACCCGGACGGCACGCCGAATATCGCACCGATTTCGTCCATTTGGTGGATCAATCAATCGTGCATGATCGGTATGTCGAATCGTTCGCAGACAATTGCCAATCTGCAAAGGGAAAAGCAGTGCACGATCAATCTCGCTTCTGCCGATTTGGTGCATGCGGTTGATCGATTGGCGTTGACGACAGGCTCGTTTCCGGTGCCGGAGTACAAGCAGAATATAGGCTATGTCCATGTAGCGGACAAATTCCAACATGCTGGTTTGACTGCTGTACCATCACAGACGGTGCAAGCGCTATGTATACAGGAGTGCCCGGTGCAAATGGAAGCTGTGCTGGAACAAGCGCACGTATTTGATGAAAAAGGCGGCGGACATATTTGCGCCGCCGAGTTGAGAATTGAACGCGTCCATATTGAAGAAGCATTGCTGAACGATCGGCAGCGCATCATAGCCGAACGCTGGCATCCGCTGATTATGAATTTTTGCGAATTTTTTACGACAGGAGCGACGATTCATCCTTCGCGATTAGCGGAGCCGTTTACCAAGCAATATTATGAGTCCTGAGATGGTCGCTGTGACTGACAAGATTGGCAATACACCTGAATACATCATCAATAGCGAAACGCTTACTTTCCTCAGAACGAGGGCAGTAAGCGTTTTTTGTAATATTCCGAGTTTTTTTGATAATAAAATACCAAGTATATAGAACGTGATAATTTTTTACCAAAATCGACATATGACTTAATCTCATTTTGACACTTCGACTTTAGTATGGGACATGCAGGCAGCGACAACATATCTACAAGTCATACATAATCTCAATCAACATCGATGTTCCACTTCTGCTGCTGTCTGTTGTTGACTGCATACGCAATCACGAGTTGCTCATGCCAAAGCCAATTATTATTATTCCAGGAGGAATGTATGAACACAACATTCAAAGGGAAATCTTCACTTCGTAAAGCGGGAGCGACCAGTGTACTCTCCATGCTGCTCATTCCGGCACTGCTGCTGTCCGCATGTGGCAATAGCACCGATTCATCCGTCGCCAACGGGCAGGCAGCATCGACAGTCACAACGAGCGAGACGGCAGATACCTTATACCAGCAAGCAAAAGAAGAAGGTGGCAAAGTAGTCGTCTATTCCACTTCCGGTCGCGCTAACGATGCTGCAGAAACTTTTATGAAACAATACCCCGACATCCAAGTCGAAGTCAGCAAAGTCAAATCCGACGAGATGATGGACAAGGTTACCAACGAGCAGGATGCCGGACAATTCAACCCGGACGTAATCATCACCAAGGAAGTGAGTGGAGCAGTTGGCAAAGAGATGGTCGAGCAGGGACGCTATCTGAAATATTTGCCTGACGATATCGCGTCCAAGGTGGATGAGCCGTATCGCACACAGGCACCAGGGTATGCCAACTATGTAGAGTTTCGTACCCTCTTTTACAATACGGATCATTATAAGCAGATTCCGGTGACCAACTGGTGGGATCTGACAACGCCCGCATTTACAAATAAAGTGTATGTTGCCGATCCGCTCAGCTCGCCAGCATTTATGGATCTGTTCACCACAATGGTCATTCACAGCGACGATATGGCAGCGGCATACAAAGAGAAGTTCGGCAAGGACATTCAGCTGCAAGGCACGGAAAATGCCGGATATGAATTTATCCGCCAGCTGTTCGCCAACGGTCTGACCGTACTTAAAGGCAGCGACGATGTACTCGACGCCATCGGCAAAACGTCCAGTGATGCCGTCGGAATCGCCGTTTCGGGCGACGTGTCCAAAGTGGAGGAAAAGGGCTGGCATGTGCAGCCAATCTACGATATTCAGCCCAAAACCGCTGTACCGGATGCCGGGTATCTGTACCTTGCCAAACAAGCACCGCATGAAGCGGCAGGCAAGCTGTTTATCCGCTGGATGATGGGCGAAGCGGACGGCAAAGGCGAAGGACTGGCGCCGTTCAACGAAGTCGGTTCCTGGGTACCGCGTTCTGATGTGAAGACGAAGAATCCGGTTGGTTTTGAGCAGTTGCATCTGTGGGATTTTGATGCGGATACGCTGTATATGACGTCACCGAAAGTACGCGATTTCTGGATCAAGCAGAAGTAAACGTCTAGATGCTGTAAGATAGCAAGCTGATAGTTTCAAGCCAGTTATGACCAAAGATTCATTGAAAAGTTACACGGACTTATACGAACGTATTGTATCCCATCCTCTATTAAAGGAGCCTGAACACATGTCGAGCACGCCTATCCGTTCCCTTTCTCCCCAACAACAGCGGCTTCGCTTGCGCAATACACTCCTGCGCTGGCTGCGTAGTCCGGTTCATCTGATCGGCGGGCTTGGCTTGCTGTTTCTCGCGTATACGATTGTATGGCCGGTGATCAGCATTCTGATCTCCACCTTTGTCTGGAAACAACAGGATATGCGCGTGACAGCGGAGGCGAATCCGGGGCATTTCACACTGTATCATTGGCAGCGGGTGCTGGCGAGCGATATAAGTACGTCACTCTTTTACAAGCCGGTACTGCATGCCGGAGCCGTAGCGCTGACGGTTGCTGTGCTGTCGATGTTACTTGGCTGCGGGCTGGCATGGCTGGTGACGCGTACGGATGTACCTTTCAAAAAGGGCATTACCTTTCTCGCGGTCATCCCATATCTATTGCCGTCATGGGTCATTGCGCAAGCATGGCTGACCTTTTTTAAAAATGACAAAATCGGCGGTACGCCGGGCATCTGGCAATCGCTGACCCATCTGAGTACGCCGGACGGACTGGCATACGGATTCCTTCCGATTGTGATGTCGCTGACGATTCATGACAGTGTGTACTTCTTCCTGCTGGTCGGGGCGGCGCTTAGTTCGATGAATACACAGCTGGAGGAAGCGGCGAGTATTAGCGGAGCGGGGCGACTGCATATTTTGCGCAAAATCGTCTTTCCACTCATGTTGCCCGCGATTCTGTCAGGCTTCATTCTTACCTTTACACGGGCGATTAGCTCGTATGGCGTTCCTGCGATTCTAGGAACACCAGTAGACTTTTATATGATTTCAACGATGCTGTATTCCAGTATGCGTGCCCGTCTGACGACAGAAGCGCATGTGCTCGGGCTGATGCTCATGCTCATCTCGATGCTGATGATCTACTGGAATAGCCGGATTATGGGGCGGCAGCGCAGCTTTGTGACGATTACTGGTAAGGACAGTCCGCGTACATTACTGACACTAGGTAAATGGCGTTCGCCAGTAGCGAGCATAACAACCGTGCTGATGCTGCTCATCTCAGTCGTGCCGCTGCTCATTCTGTTACTGCAAACATTCATGCTGCGCGAAGGCGTGTATAGTCTCGATAATCTAACATTGCATTACTGGATCGGCGGTTCGGTGAGCGGGATCAATTCGGGGGAAAAGGGCGTGCTGCACAATCCGATTTTCCTGTTGGCACTGCGTAATTCGCTATTAATCGCTGGAGCTTCGGCGATCATTGCCGCGATCTTTGGACTTATTCTCGGTTATGTGGTGGCGCGCGGCAAGCAGACATGGATCGGGCGTACGGTAGATCAGGTATCGTTTCTACCGTATCTGATGCCGGGGATCTCGCTATCGGCGATCTATATTACGATGTTCGCCAAGCCGCATTGGATCGTTCCCGCGCTGTATGGTACGATCTGGCTCATTATTTTGATTACCGTTGTAAAAGAGCTGCCGTTTACGGTCAAAGCAGGCAGTGCCGCGATGATGCAGATTGGCGGTGAATTGGAAGAATCGGCGCAGATGAATGGTGCGTCGTGGTGGCGACGGTTCCGGCGCATTTTGCTACCGCTGAATCGGAAAAGCCTGCTGTCTGCGTTTTTGCTTGTGTTTATCGGGGCGATGAAGGAGACGGAGCTGATTATCATGCTAGTGACGCCGCGAACGGAGACGCTGACTACGCTAACATTTGAATATGTGGAAAAGGGGTATACCCAGCTGACCAACGTCGTGCTGATGATCATGATCGGCATCGTCATTGCGGTATATGCACTGGCGACCCGTTACGGCAAAGCCGATCTGACTACAGGAATTGGAGGACAGTAATATGAGTGCAATACAATTGCAGGGCGTACAAGTGCAGATTGGCAGCAAGCAAGTGCTGTCAGGCATCGACCTGACTGTGGAAAAGGGCGAATTCATGACCTTTCTCGGTCCTTCCGGCTGTGGCAAAACGACTTTGCTGCGTACCATTGCGGGATTGCAGCAGGCGAGTGGAGGCAGCATCGTATTAAGCGGTCGCGAGGTTGCCAATGGCGATACCGCCTACCATATGGACCCGGCAAAGCGTGGACTGAATCTCGTCTTCCAGAGCTATGCGCTATGGCCCCATATGTCCGTATTCGATAATGTTGCCTTCGGCTTACAGGTACGCAAAATGAGCAAAGCCGACATTCGGCAAAAGGTACAATCCGCTCTGCACAAAGTACGTATCGCCGAACTGTCAGACCGCTATCCCGGCGAACTATCTGGTGGACAGCAACAGCGCGTCGCCATTGCCCGTGCCATCGTGACCGAGCCAGAATTGCTGCTGCTCGACGAACCGCTGTCCAATCTGGATGCACGACTGCGGGTAGAGATGAGAGCCGAGTTGAAACGACTGCATCGCGAGCTGGGCGCCACGATCATCTACGTTACCCATGATCAACAGGAAGCATTGACGCTATCTACGCGAATCGCTGTCTTTTTCGATGGCAATATCGTTCAGGTGGATCGTCCACAGGAATTATATCGCCGCCCCACGACTCTACGGATCGCCGATTTCTTCGGTAATGGCGGTATGGATACCAATCATCTGGAAGCCGAGCTTGTCCCAACCGATGGCGGCAACCTGTACATCAGCAGCCCTGTCTGCTCCTTTGCCGTAGTCCATAACAAGAACAAGACTAATCCAGCATCCTATGACGATCCAGCACCACAATCCAGCCAACCCGTCGTCTTAACAATCAAGCCCGAACACATCCAATTACAAAAGCACTACACACCCGGCGCCATCCCCTGCATCATCGAAACCGTCATCCCAGCAGGCGCCGAAACAACCGTAACCGTCCACACCAACGGCAGAACCCTAACCGCCCGCACCCTAGGCGACACAACCTACGAACCCGGCACCCCAATCTACATGCTGCTACACCCAAACCACATCAACCTATACCACGGCGAAACGGGAACCCTACTATCAAACCTAACCCCAATCCCAACCCCCATCGCCGACCCCACCCCCTATCCCTTCCCCAAACGCGAAACCATCCGCGCCTAAGCAGGGTATAGGATATAAAGAAGATAGAGACAAGGTATAGAAAGTAACTAAGTAGCAGCCTAGTAAAAGCAAGTAGATAGCAGCAAACAAACCAAACGACGGTAAATAGAAAAACAAGTACATTCTAAGTGAACAGAACCCCAAAGCTTAGAAGCTAAAAGAACAGAACCTGAGTAAATAAAAGCTAAATGAATATAGAACCAAATACAACCTGCTGAATATACCCGATGCTCCAACTGCAAACAGGATTCGCAAAAGGAAATAACACTGTCTAACTCTAACAGTTGAAAATAATCCTATATCTCTACAATGTTTTCTTTAAAAGTAACATGCCCTAAAATCTTTCTACACTACTCCCTCTCCACCTCCGTGTGAATTTGCTGCATTCGTTCCATATGAGTAACTAAATCGCACGGAGCGGAGGGAAAGGAATTAGGGAAAAGGACGACTTTGGAGGTGCGGGAATCTTCATTTACTCCCATTCCAAAAGATTCCCGCGGCTCCACCCGAGGACGTTCCCTAATCCTTTCCCGAAGCGCATGTTGATCCACCACCAAATAAACCAAACTCAAATACATTCACCCGGAGGTACCCCACCATGAAATTCGATTTCCACATTCACGCCAAACTGTCCAAAAAAACCGACTTCTCCATCGAACACTTCACCACGATCCTTGACGAAGCCAAGATGCACGGACTCGACGCGATCATCCTCACCGAGCACTTCAATACTCACCGCTTTGACGACGTATACGGCACACTGGATCAGCATTTCCCATGCAACGGTCATTACTACGACCGTAACGGCTTCCGCATCTTTACCGGTATGGAGGTAGACGTTGCCGAAGGCGGTCATATCCTGATCAGCGGACCAAAGGAACAATTACTAAGCGTACGCAAAGCGCTAGACGGCTACACTTCACCAGATCGCTTTATCCCGCTGGAAGCGTTGTTTGAGCTGTGCGAACCCGCCGGATTGATGGTCATCGGCGGACACCCGTTCCGCAAATCCAATCATCTATACCATGTAGCACCTGAACTGCTACGCCGATTCGACGCGTTCGATCTGAACGGCAAAGACCTACACGAAATCGGTATTCAAGAAAATATCGCCAAAGTGCTCACACTGGGCGAGCAACACGGTGTACCAGTCGTAGCAGGCAGTGACGCGCACCAGATGTTCCAAGTCGGCTGTGTGTACAACGAATTGCCGGGCAATTACGACACCGTTGCAAATATCCGTGCCGCCATCGCCGCTGGACTGTGCAAACGCCACATTTCGCCCTCTCTACATTTACAAGTACGCGCCGCCAATACCGTCAAAAAGCTGTTAAAAAAGAAAGTCGAAGTTGTTGATTCCCTGCACGGATAAGAGAATCACTTGTATGCAGATGAAATAGCAAAAGTAGAAGTGGCGCATGTAGTCGTATGCTTTCATACCAATATGATGTATAGCAGCAAGCACCTGTATGACACACATGGGACGTTTAATATGGACATCGGGAACAACATAAGGGAGGGACGGCGATGGGACTAACGTTTGATCATGTCAAATTGTCGCGCAGTCACCAGCGGGTGGCAGATTATATTTTAAAACATATCGATGGCATCCCTTTTATGGTGGAGGAAGATATCGCTTCCGCTTGCGAGGTGAGCGTATCGACCGTTTCGCGTTTTTGGGCGGAGATTGAATGCCGTAACCTGAAAGAATTCAAAAACCGCGTCAAAAAAGAAGGTCTGGTTTCACCGACACGCAAGCTGCAATCTGCTTTTGACCGTTTGGAGGAGCAGGGCAGCACCACCGCGCAAATGATGGACACCGCCAATTATGTACAGCAAACTGCCGACCGTCTGGAGCAAAAGGATTTTGACCGGGCGGTACGCATGCTGACCGAAGCGGGTACGATTCATATGTATGCTCCCGGTTCGGCACGCGCGCTGGCGGAGTTGTTGGAATTTCGCCTGACTCGATTTGGCAACCGTGTGCGCACGATGGATCACGGCGGGCATGAACTGCTGGAATACTTTATCCATATGCGCGCGGGGGATGCAGTGGTTATGTTCGGCTTTGTATCGGAATCGCCAGAGATGGCAACGCTGTTTCATTATGCGCGTCAATGTGGCTGCCGCATCATCCTGCTGACTGATCTGGTCGTCAGCGACATGCGACAAAAAGCGGACGTCGCGTTGTATACCGCACGCGGCGAAGTCTGGGAATTTCACTCCATGGCAGCGCCGCTCGTTATGCTGGAAGCACTGATCGTCGCAATTGGCAAATCGCAGGAGCAAAAAGCGATGCGCCACGGCGAGGAACTGCACCGCCTACGCCGCCAGTACAGCAAATGGCTGCCGAAGCGGGTGTAAGTAAAACAGAGCAAGCCAAAAGAAAAGGTCAGAACCATGATGATGTATCAATTGGTTCTGACCTTTTTGGCTCGTTCTATACTGATAGAATGGTACGCTATGAGTATGCTGGAGCCAGATTTATCTTTTCAGGTATACTGTAGGGGTTAATAGTGTAAAAGAAACAACGTACCACCCATGATGCACAGCAGTGGAACGAGATGAATCGTGCGCAGAGGTTGCATCACGCGAATCAAAGTCATGCCCTCTGTCGCACAGATTGCACATGATGGACTAATCCCAAACTACATACCCGGAGGTACACGTATGAGCGAAACACAAACTCTACAACAGGCTCTCACACAAATCCAAGAAGCCGCCCAATCTCAATCGCCCAATCCAGCGCCATCCACCACCGAACCAGCCAGCACTAATGCCGATGAACATGCCACTTCCACCACCGCACCAGTTCAAGAAATAGAAACGCTCTCTTCCTACATCCAGCGTCTTCCTAAGCGACAGATGCGCAATGACAAAGGGCAGCTGCAATGCTTCGTTGAACTGGCATGGCTGCTGTATGTAAATGGGGAGGAGGATATCGCACGCCACATTACCGAACCGCTCATCACCGTTCCTTTTGAAAATAGCTACGATTACTGGACATGGCTTGAGCATGCCCATGTGCTACATGCGGTGCTTGCACCAGCCGAACAGGCAGATACAGCTAAGCAGCAAGCCATCGCTGCTATCGAATCGGCAGTGAATACAGGCAAGCCGGACGTGGTGGAGATCAAGCGCAAAGTGCATCAGCGTTTTTTGGAGGGAGATATGGTACAGCCGAACGATCTGGAACGCCATATCTCTGCCGATGATCCGGCAGGCGAAGCGAATCGCCGATTGATTCATCTCATGCGGCTCAGCAAGCTGGAACTGTTAGGCGGTTCAGAGCAATATCCGGCATTGCATGCCGCTGACGAAGCGAAGCAGCAGATTGAACGTATTCGCGACATTATTGCGGATATCGGTCTGTTCAAACTGATACCGTTTCGCTGATAACCTCTACGGTCAGCTATGAGCATATTTTACGATGATCGCTTCCTGTAACTGCTCGTCATAAGCGATCCATAGCTCATCGCCGATTTGCACGCCGAATAGTGGTTCAATGGACTGTTCGATCACATAATGACGACCATCGCGCTGTACAGTGATCTTCGCCAGTGGACGTTCGCCAATCGTTCCTTGAAACTCCACTTGTTGTACGATAGCGCTACCTTGCTTGCCGCGCAGCAAACGGATTTCGCGTTCCAGTTCATATCGATTGACACTGACAGGCACGGTCATGCCGATACGCATGGCGCGCAATACTGCATCCTGTACAAACAGACTGTTCATCCGTCGGATGACTTGTTCGCCCGCTTGAATAGAAATTTCCATGAGCACCAGTTGACGATCTTCACTACGTATCGGATACGGTTTGCTGTAAATCAGTTCCCCCTGCAACGTCAGATGATCTTCTGGACGATATGGCTGGGATGCGCCGTAGCGGAACAAACGCGGAGTGCCAGCAATGACAGCGAGAGTCGCTTGCTCCCCTATTCGATACGTGAATCCGACAGACTGCACAACAGGAATGTCATAATGCTGTCCGCCCGCTTCAAAATGCAGCACCAGTGCTTCTGCCCGCTGAACGGAATCGATTCGGTCAATACGCTGAAGCGTAGCATTTTGAATCAACTCTGGCTCTGGTGCTTCTTGTGGCAGTGGAACGTCATCATTTTCGCTAACAAATATCGCTTTGTTGCGTGCTGGATCATAGCTGATCATGACCGTATCGCCGATAGAAGGTGCATTCAGCAAGGAGATCACTTTGCATATATGCAGCTCGCGCGGTTGACCTTCCATATGAAAAGCAATCGTAAAATCGACCAACGGCTGTTCATTGATCCGGGTACCGGTTTCCTTCATTCCTGTAATGACCGCATCCACCACGATGCCTCTGGATAGCTGCCGTTTCTTACGATAGCGGAGCAGTGGAATGAGAAGGAGCGGCACTAGAATCATCAGCACCGGAATGGCAAGCCAGATCAGCCAGTTGATGACCAGCGCACCGCCTTGACCGACAAAAGCAAGAAATCCATGTACAGATGGCGAATTGCTCAGCGCACCTGTTTGTCCGTTTAGCTGCCAGCGTCGTACGGCGTCCGTTTGTAGGGAAGCCGTTTTCTTCGTATCGGTATTCAACCAGCCGCCCCCATGTTCTTCATACGAATAGTAGATCAGCGGACTGCCGGATTCTTTGTAAAATCGCAATTGGTTATTGTTGAAGTCTTCTACGCTCAAGTTAGCCAGTAACGCAGAGACGTCGATGGATTGCTTGGTTTGTTCGTTGTAGACATAGCCACGGCGCTTGCCTTTGACCGGGTCTGGTGTGGTGGAACCGGCAAGAAGGATTTCATTGTCATTTAGCAAAAAGAGCTGGGCGTCGTAGACCGGCTTTGGTGTAGGAACGACCGCCAGTGCATCGTCGTCTTGCGAATACGTATACGCCTGTACCGGATACGTGCTATTGATCTTGATGACAGGACGCGACTGCGTGCCAAAATGCTTGCGGAATTGCAGCTGCGCCAGATCCTCTGCTTCAAAGGTATTGTCTTGCTTTTCGGGATGGTAATACACGTCGATGTTACCCTTGTCGTCCAGAATGCCGCTAATGTAAGCGGTAGTGGAATCTGCCAGTGATACGGTGAACATCGGAATGGTGCCGCCTGCATCGTCGAAGGTATCACTGACTGCATCGATGCTGATTGGACGTTGCCCTTTGAAATAACTGCCATCCTGCAAATTGATATACTGGAACTTCCCATTGGCAATGCGGGCGATAAATGCGTCGTATTGTCCACTCTGATCTGCCTGCGCGAAGATGATTTGATTGCGCCACATATAGCTGTCCGAACTCAGATAACTAGTAATCGACAGCGGCTGGTTGATGAGATTGGTGAGCTGTTTGGTTGCAGTATCGAGCATATAAGCATGGGCATCGTTCTCTTGATCTTTTACAGTCAGAAGAAGCTGATCCTTGTAGTAAGCCGCCAGATGCTCCATGAAGATATTAGAGTCCATGCTCACTTCTCCTTCATATTGCGATCCGTCTGCCTGATACAGATACGCATTCAGTTGATTGTCCGACGTAGATGGGGAAAGGGCAACAACACGATGTCCCTGATCGACATAAAAAATGTTGCTGATTTCGTTCGAATATTGCGAAGACGTTACTAGATTCAAGCTATCGGTATATTCGTTCCAAACGAAGAAGCTCAACAAAATGGCGGGAAATAGAAAAATGAGTATAGGGAATAAGCGTAGTGTTTTTCTGATCACAATCGTTCCTCCTGTAAGGCTATGTATAGCTGTATGGTACCATAGGTGCAAACGTCACTTCTAGGAAATCGTACGTATCGTAAACAGGAATATAGGCATTTTGGTGTTCATATGCTGTAACCGTGGTAAGTATGCTAATATAGAGGCTGGAACAATGCACGCTTCATGTGATGAAGCACAGAGAGGAAATGAATATTTTGAGTAATGAATTCAATGAAGAACAACAGGAACAGGCAGTGCCTGCCCGACAATATGAACTGCCGGAAAACTATAGCCAGCTGAAAAAGGATGCGCATCGTCAGTCGGATTGGCAGCGCCGTCAAGAAGCCGCTCGCGAGCTAGGTCAATACGATCTGCCGCCGGTTATCGATCTGCTGCAACATTTGCTGCATAACGATCCTGTAACAGCGGTACGTCAGGAAGCATACGAACAGCTGCGTCAATTGGGACAGGATGTAGAACTGCCAGAGCGTCAAGGCGGCGAACTGTTCAACCACATGACCAAAACGCTGATCCGTATCAAAAAAAGTCTACCTGCTGATCACAGCTACGAGGACTTCAAAGACAAACTGAACAAAATGCGCGCCGATATCTATAACGCCTACGAAGGCGAAAAAGGCGACGAATTCGACAATTGGCTGCGCGGTCGCTGGGAAAGCCTCGATCTGACGATCAACCCGAAAAAAGACAAGCCCAAAGCCAACACTCGCAACAACAAACGCAATTCCTAATTGCCCATACAACCACTATAGGATGCAAAGGAGAATGACAATCATGGCGATTCAAATCCAAGTACAACCAACACCAAACCCAAATGCCGTAAAAATCAACGCAGACCAAACGATCTTCGAAGGTGCAGGCAGCAAATCCGTCAAAGCAGGCGACACCACTGACCACGCGCTGGCACAAGCCCTCGTCAACATCGACGGCGTAGACAACATCTTCGGCATGCGCGACTTCGTCACCGTCAGCAAACTGCCCGACGCAAGCTGGGACGACATCATGCCACAAGTTGAGAAAATCTTCGAAGAAGCGTAAGCTTCCAACCGAATCGTTCATCCAAAAAGGGACACCCGCTGATCAAGCAGGTATCCCTTTTTTTGCAAATTTATTATACTTAATCAGCACCCAGCACCCAGCACCCAGCACCCAGCACCCAGCACCCAGCACCCAGCACCCAGCACCCAGCACCCAGCACCCAGCACCCAGCACCCAGCACCCAGCACCCAGCACCCAGCACCCAGCACCCAGCACCCAGCACCCAGCACCCAGCACCCAGCACCCAGCACCCAGCACCCAGCACCCAGCACCCAGCACCCAGCACCCAGCACCCAGCAGCACAACCCTAAAACTACTACTGCCTACGCTTCATTCTAATCTTACGAGCAACCAACCATCCTGCAATTCCCACAACAACGACTCCCAGAGCAACACCACCCCAAATCCAAACCATTCCATCATTCGTATCATCGGCATTATGGTTTTCTATATCGTCTACATGTACACTAGCTCCAACCGCCCCAGACATTTCGCTAGCATCATGATTCCATCCATTCCCCGGCGCATCCTGCCAATCCGCCCGTGATTTTTCAGCGCTCCACAATCGGTGTACAAATTCCTCAAGCGTCAACGTATCAAACTGCTTCATCTCTAACAACATATTGTTTTGTATTAGCATAACCTGCTCTTGACCATCAACATCAGCAACCCATGCCTTAATCCCAGTACGCATATCATCAATCAATTTACCATCCCCATCATTACCGCTCCAAGCAATAGCATGCTGCAATGGTCGCGTAAAATTATCCTCTGAGAACCCTTCAGAAGTCGCAACCGTCGTAATCGCATCATATTTCGGCGGAGTAGACGTATAAATCAACGACTGATCCTGCCCGCGATATTGCGTCGTAAATACATACCCTGCCAGATCCAGAACCTGATTCGCAGAAATCTCCCGTTTATCCGCCTGCCCACCAAGCTTCTCAACTGCAATTCCATTCAAACTATAATACCGATACCCTTCACCCAACGTATATGTATCCTCACGAACAGAAACATGCCCTTGCACTGTTCCAGCCTGTCCCAATATGTGAAACTGCGTCTGCGAATCCCGCAACTCCCGCTCAACCTTCACCCTCACATCATCAGGAACACCGCCCGCCTCAACCATGCCAACCCAGCCCCACATCCCCAACCAACCCATTATCCCCACAACCACCCAAATCTTCCACAATCCAAGCCCCCAACCCTTTCTCCTAAACTTCCACACCAATCCCATCACCTTCCCATATACAAACTAATCCCCAACTAAATCACAAACTCAAGCAACTTCCATATTATGTATAAAAATAACAAACTAAGCATACCACCCCCAACCCCACCTTCAAAATCCTATCCCTTCAACAATCTCAACACCTTACAACAAAATCCCAACCAATCCCATACTCAAACAACTCCTTATCCAGCCAACATAATTCCCAAGCAACCTAACCAACCGAATCAACCTAATCTCTAATCCTACTACCCACCCTCTCTAGGAATTTTTTGGAGTTGTATGTTGAGGGCAGATGATGGGCAAGCACGGAACGGAGGGAAGGAAATAAGGGAAAAGGGCGACTTTGGAGATGCGGGAATCTTCATTCATTCCCAAATCCAAAAGATTCCCGCGGCTCCACCGGAGTCCCGTTCCCTTATTCCTTCCCGCAGTGAATGCTGCCCAATCACCCCCTCTCCATACACCCCTCAAAACAATTCTGACAGAAATATCAGATTTGCCATATTGCCCTCGCCCTAATTTCGCTGTATATGTAATTTAGACCTACTGACCGTGAATCAACAACATCCGTTCCGATCTCTTCATCTTCAACCACCAAGCCATGATCGTGATGTCCAATCCCAAGGAGGGAACTATGCAATATATTGCGGCTTTTATCCTGTCGTTTGTCTTCGTACTGATCACGATCCCGATGCTACGCAAATGGGCGATTACACTGGATTTTGTAGACAAGCCGCGCCCGGATAGCGAGCGCAAGCTGCACAAAGAACCAGTGCCACTTATGGCGGGGATTGCGCTATTTGGCGGATTTGTCATCTCCTACATAACATTTATGGATGCCAGTCCCGGCAAAATGGCGGCGGTGCTTGGCGGCTCGCTGCTGGTGCTCATCATCGGGCTGGTGGATGATTGGTACAAAGTCAGTCATCGCGAGTTTCCAGCTCTGCCCAAAATGCTTGTTCAACTGGCAGCAGCATTAATCGTTTATATGGCGGGCATTCAGTTTGTCGGTTTTTCCAATCCGTTTAACGGTGAGTATATTTTGTTGCCCGAATGGTTACAACTGGTGTTGACCTTGCTGTGGATTTTTGGTGTGACGACGGTTATTAATTTTAGTGATGGCATGGATGGATTGGCAGGCAGTCTGGCGACGATCTCGGCAATTACGCTATTCATCGTCGCGATGGCACAGGGGCAAAGCGGTCCCGCGATCATGGCGATTAGCTTAGTCGGTGTAGGCATCGGTTATCTGCGTTACAACAAACCACCTGCAAAAGTATATATGGGCGATTCAGGTGCGACCTTCCTCGGCTTCGTGCTGGCGATTATCGCGCTGGATGGAGCATTCAAACAGGCGACTTTGCTATCGTTGTTTGTGCCGATTCTGGCACTGGGTGTGCCGATCTTTGACAATATCTTTGTTGTGATTCGGCGCATGATGAGAGGGCAAAAGATCTATGAAGCAGATGCGACGCAAATTCATTATCGACTGCTGTCGAGTGGATTGAATCCACAGCAGGTGTTGCTGGTGCTGTGTTTGATCAGCGTCTGTCTGGGATTGTCTTCGATCATTTTGATGATGTTACCGATTTAGATAGGATGGATGTTGAGAGTTACCACGTACATGTATTAAGAACATTTACAACATATGAGCCAATCAACAACACATCAATGGATATGTAATATACACTCATTTTTTCGATCCAAGTCTGACATTCCGAAGCATGTAACGGGATGTCAGGCTTTTTTTGATGTCAGATTTTTGGATAGGTAAATGTCGAGAACGTTTGCTTTTCCATTTCCTCTTCTTGCCAAATGTTCTGAGGGAAGATAGGAAAATGCTGTCATACCTGATACACTGGAAACGAACGTTGCAATCATGATCTGCAATTGCCGGACAGCCGTAACTGCCGGATGGATGCGGATAAAAAGCATTTGACGCCATTCATTACATAATAAAGGAGCGATGCATAATGGGATTTTTTGATAAGTTTCGCCGCAAGAAACAAGAAGCGGAATCAACCACTCAACAGCAACAACGCCAGACAGAGCCGACTACGGCATCCAGTCAGCCAAGCGCATTTGGTTACGATACAGAAGCGGCATCTGCTGTACAAGTACAGTCGGATTTGCCAGAACCAGCAACGATGCTGCTTGGCTTTGCCTTGCTAAATAACGATACCTTTGATGCGGCACAGTTAGTAGAGATTATGCGCGAACACTGGGGCATCACGATTGCTGATTTACAGCCGGATGACAATATGGTGTTTGAACTGGGCGGAATGAACGTTGCGATCGCTCATATGCCAGGTCCGGTTCCCAACCGTGAAGTGGAAGAAAATTGCAAATTTAACGTACTGTGGCCGGAAGCGGAACAGGTTGTAGCCACTCATCAATCGCATGTAATTATTACCGTGATGGGCATTACAGACGTATTGCTCGGTCATGCGCTATTTACACAGTTGACCAGTAGTGTATTGCAGCTGAGCAATGCGATTGCGTATTATGCACCACCTATGGTCATGTCAGCTGAATCGTATGTGGAGAGCGCCGAGATTTTAAAAGAGCAGGAATTGCCAGTTCAACTATGGGTATTCCTCGGATTGTACAAAACCGAAGACGGCTCTGGTAGCGGTGCTTACACAGTCGGTTTGAAGAATTTTGGCAAAGACGAGCTGGAGATTATCGATTCCAAGCAGTCGATTGAAGATGTATTTGAATTTACGCTGAATATTATTAGCTATGTAGTAGGCAGCAATGTAGTACTGCACGATGGCGAAACGCTAGGTTATTCGGAAGATCAGAAGCTGTCTTTGACCAAATCGCCAGCGGTGGCGATGGAAGGCGAGAGTATCAAGATTGGATTTTAGATCGAATATGTAGTGAGTATATACAGCCAAATAAAAGCAGAAAAACCTCTGTCGAATAACAGAGGTTTTTTCGCGTAGTAAGCAATTGGATCAACGTTGCCAATGTAGTTATATATTTATATCACTAGGCTATTATGCAGAAGCTTAGTATGCCCGACACAATACCTTATAACTCTATTCTTATTTCCCGCCAGCGCTGCCTTCCGCCATCCGCTGCTGTTGCGGTTCCGCACTACCGACTTCATCCTGACGCGAACGGAGCATCCGCCAGCCAGTCAAAATGGCAGCGACCAGACAGATGATTGCCGACACGGTAAACACAACATGCATCCCGCTCAGGAAAATGTCGGGCTGTCCCGGGATCAATCCAGTCACACGCTGCCCGGCTTCGCGGCTCATGACGCCGAATAGCGTACTGGTTGCGACGGTAATTCCGACAACCATACCCACGTTACGGATCAAGGAATTGACGCTGCCAGCGATGCCAAGCTGGGTACGAGCGATACGGGACATGATCAGCGAATTGTTCGGCGATTGGAACAAGCCGCTGCCGATTCCGAGCATCGCGACCCATGTGCCGACGATTGGTAGCGGGCTACCCTGATGCAGACGCGATAGCCCGAACTGCGCGATTACCATCACGATCAACCCGACAAAGGTCAGAATTTCTGAACCGATTTTGTCCGACAGCGCGCCGCTCAGTGGTGCGATAATGACCATCATAATCGGCAACAGCATTAACAGAAAGCCCGCTTGAAACGGTGACAGATTCAAGATGCTCTGCGTATAAAATGGTGCGATAATGTTAAAGCAGAAGTTAGCAACAAACACGAGAAAGCCGCACAGAATCCCAAGCGAGAACAGCGGATTGCGGAATAGATCAAGTTGAAGCAAGGGATCGCTTTTACGTTTTTCCACCCATAAGAAGATGCCTAGCAACACGACAGCCGCAATCAGTGAACCTACGATGCGACCATCTCCGTATCCCAACTGCTGTCCAAGCAGCAATCCGGCAAATAGAAACAGGATAAAGCCAGTAAATAGCAAGGTGCCGGTAGTGTCGATTTTGGCGCCCGTTTTTACCATATCTGGCGGTAACAGCTTCAGACCAAAGATGATAGCGATAATACCGATCGGCACATTCACCCAGAAAATATATTCCCAACCTAGCGACGACAGGATGACACCACCTAGACTTGGTCCGGCAATGCTGCCGAGCGAGACGAATGTACCGACCAGACCGAGTGCTTTGCCGCGTTCGGTCGGCGGGAAAATATCCGTTACGATGCCCTGACTGTTCGCCATCGTCATGGAAGCGCCAATCGCCTGTACTACTCGTGAAATAAGCAGAAACGACAGACTATGGCTGAATCCGCATAACAGAGAACCGACGATGAAAATTGCCATACCCAGCTTGAAGATTTTGATTTTGCCGATACTGTCGCCCAGCTTCCCGAAGAACAGAATGGCGGCACAGATCGCCATCAGGTAACTCGTTGTCACCCATTCACTCTGTGCAACGGGCAAGCCCAACGTTTCGGAAATGGTCGGCAGCGCAATGTTGACGATGCTACCGTCCAGTGTAGCCATAAAAGTAAACAGATTGAGAACGATCAGAATAATCCAGCGTTTACGCTGAATATCGGGATCGTCCTGATATGTGCGCCGATTGGCGGTTTCACTCATGTCATACACCTCATTTATCTAATTAGTTGCAGGTGCAACAATGTTTGCAACCTGAGTATAATGATATTTTGTTGCGCTCGCAACTATTTTATTATAAAATTTGAATGTTTCTTGAACGACGCTTTATATTCGGTAGAGAAGGTGTACATGTATGAAAAGGGATACGATCGGCAAGCTGATCTCCTATATTAATCGTTTGAATCAGAAGCATTTAGCTCGCATGTTCAAGCCGCATGATATCGGTAGCGGTGGGCATCATAGCTACTTAAAAGCGATTTTGCAGCGTCCAGGTGTGAATCAGGATCAGCTGACCAATGATCTCAAATTTGATAAAGCAACGACGGCACGCTCGGTGCGTCAGCTGGAAGAAGCAGGCTATATTGAGCGCCGCGTCGATCCCAATGATCGCCGTGCATATTTGCTGTATCCGACAAAGCGGGCAGTTGATTTTGAACCGGTGCTGTATCAGACGCTATTAGCAGCCAATGAGCAATTGACCAGCAGTTTGACGGATGAGGAAAAAGAACAGCTGTGGCAGCTGCTCAACAAAATCTATCAAAGCAACAACACATAAGGAGTCGGTGGAATGACGCACAATAAACAGTTGACTCCGGGCTTGATCTGGACGATGGCGATTGCTGCTGGTGCCGCAGTTGCCAATTTGTATTATAATCAGCCGCTATTGGCGGATATGGCGCGTTCGTTTGGCGTATCACGCGATGAAGCGGGGTATATTTCGACGTTTACGCAGATCGGTTATGCGGTAGGAATGCTGCTGTTTGTACCATTGGGCGATATTCGGGAACGGCGCGGGCTCATCTCTATTTTGCTGGCGGTCGTTACGTTATCGCTGCTCGGTGCAGCAGTAGCTCCGTCGATTCATTGGATGTACGCAGCCAGTATGATCATTGGACTCAGCACCGTCGTACCACAGATTCTGGTGCCCTTTTCCGCACAGCTGGCATCGCCGGAACAGCGTGGCAAGGTGATCGGTATGGTGATGAGTGGCTTGTTATTCGGCATTCTGCTCGCGCGTACGATATCCGGTCTGATCGGCGGTACATGGGGATGGCGCTGGATGTACGTGCTGGCGGCGGCATTTATGTTGGTGCTGCTGATCGTGCTGCGCAGTCGGTTGCCGCGTGTAGAGCCGGAATTGAAATCGTCGTACGGTGAGCTGATGTTATCGATTACGGGCTTGATTCGCAAGTATGCTACCTTGCGTGAAGGCGCGCTGATTGGTGCGCTGAACTTTGGCGCATTTAGCGTATTCTGGACGTCGCTTAGCTTTTATTTGGAAGGTGCGCCGTATCATTATGACAGCCGCATCGCTGGGTTGTTCGGCTTGTTTGGTGTAGCGGGAGCATTAGGCGCACCGTGGGTCGGACGATTAGCGGATCGCATAGCGCCGCATTGGATTATCGGTGGTATGTTAAGTATTACGCTGCTGTCTTGGTTGTTGTTCGGCTTTGCCGGTATGTGGCTGATCGGATTGATCGTCGGTATTTTGCTGCTTGATCTGGGTGTACAGGGTGCGCAGATTTCCAATCAGACGCGCATTTATGCATTGGAAGCGGCGGCGCGGAGTCGGCTGAATACGGTGCTAATGGTTAGTACATTTATCGGCGGTGCGGTCGGTTCGTCGGTCGGCAGTTATATGTGGGAGCATGGCGGTTGGTCGGCGGTTAGTCTGTCCGGTGGTGTGATGATTGTACTGTCGCTGCTAGTATGGGGTATGGGAAGATGGAATGGGAACAAGCGTATGGCATAAGGGAGCATTCCCTTGTCATACGCTTGTTGTTTGAGCGGTAGTTGCAGAGCAGTGTTCAATGCTAATACTGCTAGCATCAGTGTAGGTATTGTACAGCTTGTGTATCAGCGTAAGGCTGCAATGCATATTCGGCATAACGCTTTGCACTATCTTCCAGCGCATCATCGCTCAAGTGCGACCCAGCAGCATACAGCACAAATGGTTCCCGATACTGCGCATTCAGATACCTCGTCGTTACTTCAAACGGACTGAGGATATGGTGGATATCATAGCGATATTTGCGATCCATCTGATAATCGCTTTCCCGACTGCCAGCGGAGATCGCCACGCTAATCGTCTTGCTGTGAAATAGCTCAATATCTGTGCCATATGCCCAATCTTCCAAAAATACTTCATCCAGCCATTGCTTGAGCAGCGGCGGACTGCTGAACCAGTACAGTGGAAACTGTAATATTATGCGGTCGTGTTGTTCTAATAACGTCTGTTCACGAGCAATATCCAGCTTGCTATCAGGATATTGCTCATATAGATTATGAATAGTCAGCCGGTCGGAGTACTGTTCCAACTCTTGCAACCAGCGTTTATTGATACGGGATTCATGCAGGTTCGGATGGGCGACAACGATCAATGTTTTCATAAAGGAAATTCCTCCTGTACGTATTGTTATAGTGTGTGAAGCTGTAACGCCATTGTAGAGGGAAGTCCATGCTCTGTTAAGTAGGCACTTTCAAGTACCTACCCTATCACATATTATTGATCCTTGGTCGGTGATGGATGATCGTCCAGAAAATATTCATCCAGCATCAGATGCTTGTCGCCGTAGACACGCTCCAGATGATTCTCACCCCAGTGGCAAAAGAAGTCCAGCACTTCAATCAGACTCTCGCCATATGCGCTCAAACTATACTCCACTCGTGGCGGAACCTCGCCATAATCATGACGAATGACTACGTCGTCACGCTCCAATTCGCGCAGCTGCTGAGTAAGCATTTTCTGGCTGATATTCGGGATCAGCCGTTTCAATTCGTTGTATCGTTTCTCACCTTCGGTCAAATGGTACAGAATGACACTTTTCCATTTGCCACCGATGATTTCCAGTGTGACTTCTACGCCGATGCGGTATTTTTTCGGTTGCTCCATCGTTGTCCTCCTTGGTCTATGTAAAGGTATGATGGCGAGAGAACTACCATCTTTTACAAAAAAGCGATTGACATAGTACGAAAGGATCATATAATATGGCTGTATAAATAAACAACACCTACTCAGTATAAGCGAAGCACGCTTAATGTCTTAGGACATTTTGCGTGCTTTTTTTGTTGTCCATTTTGCGGAAAGGAGCCCACCATCATTGGAAATCATGCTAAACGAAGCGGAGCGATTGATCTTTGCACGTAAACGACAAAAGCTGTCTCAAGGCGAGCTGGCACGCCATATCGGTTCGTATCAGACACGTATTAGCCGTCTGGAAAATGCACAAAGCCAACCGACTGAGCATGAAAAGCAGTTGATCCAGCAAGTACTGAATACGCCGATCTGGTCGATCACAGACAGGGAATGAAAGCAATGCAAAGCAATCCTGAGTACATCCAAGCAAGCCCATACCAATAATGAGTAAATAGTAGATCCAACATCAGCATTAACACCAATATATCAAAACAGATCGAAACCAGCTTTGCGTAAGGAGTGTTAGCACGTGTCCATTATTCGTTTTCGGATGAAAAATAAGATTTACGCCGGTCTCATCGGCGGTCTGATCGTGGCGATTGTATCGTCGCTAGGATACATATTTCTCATCAATTACCAATCCAAGCAGTTAAAAGCCGTCAAAGCCCAGTATGAAGTCGAACTGCTGCAAACGCAACAAGCACTGGAAGAACAGCAAGCCGTATCTAGCAAAATCGTGGTGACAACCGGTGAACTGAAAGCTGGGGATACCATCAGCAGCAAGCAAATTACGACCGCCTTTGTATCCAAACAAGGCGCACCAAGTAATGCACTGACCGATCCGAAGCAGTTGATCGGCAAAGTAATGAAGATTGATACCAGCAAAGGAACAGCGCTAACTCCTGCGATGGTGTACGCCGAAGGTGCTACACCGAACGATCTGCGGATTCGCGAGTATAACGTACTGCAATTGCCAAGCCGTTTGCAAAAAGGCGATTACGTCGATGTACGGATTGGTTTTCCGAACGGTAACGACTACATCGTATTATCCAAGAAAAAGGTTCAAGACCTGTCCGGCACCAATGTCTGGTACAACATCAACGAATCCGAATTGCTCGTTATGAGTAGCGCGATTGTCGATGCGTATTTGCAAGGTGCGAAGCTGTACGCTATCTCTTACGCCGATCCATACATGCAGGACAAAGCAATTCCTAACTATCCGGCGAATACAGATGTTATCAATCTGATCCAGTCCGATCCGAATGTATTGGAAAAAGCGACCTTGCAATTGAGCAAAGCAGCACGTACTACACTGGATGAGAGCCTGAGCCGTATGAGTGAAGCCGACAAAGCCAAGGCGTCCAGTGCTTCTATGAACAACAGCACATCTGCTTATTCAACAACTGATCTGTCTATCGATGACGCAACAAGTTCTACATCAAGTGATTCTTTGACTTCGCAGACGCCAACGCTGCAATCTGAGCCAGCGGTGTCTGCTGTACCGGAGACCGACCCGTCTGCCACGCCGTCATCACAGCAGCCAATCGTGACACCGATTCAGCAGGATTCAACGTCTGTTTCATCCACGACAGGCACAACGGATGCTTCATCCGATGCAAGTGCAGGCAATTCGTCATCATCAGCCGATCAAAAAGCGAACGATGTATTCGAACAGCCATTAATCAAATAGTATATGCTGCACCACCTATATTCTGTATTTCGCAAGGAGGATTACTATGAATTACACGTTATTTCTCGGTTCAGCCGACATTAGCGATCTGCTGATCTATCTGAGCAAATTTCTGCAAACCGCAGGTCGGCGGGTATTGCTGGTCGATGCGAGCAGTGAAGGGTTTATCCGCTATAACACACCGATTCTTGCTACCGAAGCTGGTGTATCCCAGTACGATGAATTTGATATCGGGTATGATTTTACTGCATTTGGTGATATGAAGCTTCAATTGGATCAGGAGCAGCAGTACGATCAGGTATTGGTCTTTTGCTCTCAGCCTGATTTTATAACTGAATCCGATTTACTGAGCTTCAAACAACGGTTTGTCGTCATTTCACCAGAACGTCGTTCTTTGGGAAAGGCGATTGAGCTGATGAGCCTGCTGCTGCACGGACGAGATAGCAGACAGCCGCGTATTCCGTTTGGACGATTGTTTGTAAATCAGTTAGATAGCGGATTGGCAGAGGATTATATCGAGAAAATGCTGGATTTATTACCAGTCATTTTTGAAGAACAGGCATTCACGATTCCCTTCGATGAGATGGATTATATGCAGAAAATTATGAATCAGAACAGTAATACGATCAGCATCAAACGCATCTCGCGTCCACTACGCAGTACGATTCAGCAGATGGCAGGCAATGTGTGCGAGCTGGATCAACAGCAGTTGAAAGTATACGCCAAAAAAATGTCACGGAGGAATCAGCCGGTATGGGGAATGTAATTGCTTACTGGGGAGCGCGTGCCGGGCAGACAGGGAGTTCTTCCAATCTGGTATCCTCGGCGGCAGTGCTGGCGATGGATTATGTAAGCCGGATTCTGGTTGGGCATACGCAATATGGAGGTTCGCTGGTCGAAGACGCGTTTCGCCGTCAACAGCGCTCCTTTGATGAGATGGCGCTTCGGTATTCGCAGCTTGGCATGGATTCGCTAGAGATGCTGGCACGCTCCGGTCAACTGACGCCAGCGATGATGAAAGATTATACGATGCCTGTATTCAGCGAATCGCTTGATCTGCTGCCCGGTACGAACAAGCCGGATCGACATATGTTACTGTCGATGCACGAAGTAGCAGGTACGATCTGTGAAACGGCACGCAGTGCGTACGATCTGACGCTGTTCGATATTGGCAGTGGCGAGGTTGATCCATTGATGGAAGCTGTACTTGATAGCGCGAATCTGGTCGTCATTTCACTCAGTCAGAATCTGAGTATGCTGCGTCAATTTTTCCATCATCCACCAGCATGGCTGCATGACAAGAAGGTTGTACTGGTCATTGGTCAGTATGATAGCAGTTCAAGACTAACAGCTGCCAATATCCGCCGATTGTTCAAAATCAAAGCACCTTTGTTTACGATTCCACACAATAGCGGGTATATGGATGCTTGCAACGAGCAGCGAGTGGTTGAGTTTTTCTTGAAACGCAAGCATGTGCACCATGACCAGCCGGACTATGGATTGCTACATGACATACGCAAACTGAACCGCGGCATCTTCGATGCGCTGGCAGTGGATCACCATATGTTTGCAAAGGAGGCGTAAAGCGATATGGCTAGCCTCGATATAGCATTGCTGATCAACCGTGCCTGTATTGGTCTGATTGTACTAATCTTGTTCGTGCTCGCTTATTTCAAGCTGGCATACAAAGGCAGTGCAAATGATAAAAAAGACCGTCAGAGCAGCAAATATACGTTGCCGACGATGATTGATTATGTCAAAGCCGCACTGAACGAAATGACCTCATCGTCGCTGGACGATCTTGGATTGTCCGAAGAGGAATATACACGACGGCTTAACCAGCGTGCAACGCTGATCAAGTCGCTCAAAGACTGTACGCATGGTGATCTGAACGCCAAAACATTTGTTAAAAGCACGATCTATGATCTGCTGCTCAAAACGTACGAATTGACGGAGGACAATCTGGATAAAGTTATTCCATTTCAACATGCGATGGCACTGAGCAGTCAGGAGAAGTTCGATATTTTGCTGTATCAGTACAAAATGATGCACGGTTTGAACGGTTTGTCGCGATTGCTGGAAGATTATTCGTTGGCAGGATTGAAATACGATCCACAATCCGGCGGCTCCGGTTCGTACATGATCACGGCTGATGAAATTAACCGTGTATACGATGATTTCCCCGGTATGCTGGGCTTTGAAGACAAGCTGTATATTGTTGTACAGCGCATTTACCAGACATTCAAAGGCTTCAGTGTCATTGATGAAATCCGTGATATGAAGATCGATGGTGTCAGTGGTGGGGTGTCCGGTGTTCCAGTCAATCAGGTGGAATACGATGATGACTTTTACGATTTTACCTCGGCGATCAATGAGCGGAAGATTCCGTTCAGCCATGATAGTGTGTGGATCTTTTACCGAGGGAAAAGTGTGCATTTGGAGTTTCTGTCGTTTGGCACCGAAGCCGAATTGAAGCGCGTATGCCAGAACATTTACCGATATAACAATCCCGGTCAATTGTCCGAAGCGAATGGATTCAAAGTGAACGAAATGAAGGACGGCAGCCGAATTGTAGTCGTGCGTCCAAGCTTCTCGGAATCATGGGCGTTTTTCGTCCGCAAATTTGATCCCGCTTCGGCGACATTGGATCAGCTCATTACTGACAACATCGCCAACCATGATATGGTCAAATCGCTACTCATCTACCTGATGAAAGGCGGGCGTATTGTAGCGATTACAGGTGCGCAAGGTTCCGGTAAAACGACGCTGTTGATGGCGCTTGTCGCTCATATTAACGAAACGTTCACATTGCGGATTCAGGAGATGTCGTTCGAGCTGCATCTGCGTAAAATTTACAACAAACGCAATATTTTGACCTTTAAAGAAACCGAAACGGTATCCGGTCAAGCCGGGCTGGATGTGCAAAAGAAAACCGATGGTACTGTTAACATTCTCGGTGAGGTAGCGACGGACGAGGTCGCTGCATGGATGATCCAGATGGCGCAGGTCGCAAGCTTGTTCACCATCTTCACCCACCACGCCAAAACGTTCCGCGATCTGGTGTACTCGCTGCGTAATGCACTGCTCAAGCAAAATATTTTCAGTAATGAGAAAACCGCCGAAGAACAGGTCGTGCGCGTGCTGAACTTTGATGTGCATTTGCGCCGTGATCCAGATGGTTCGCGTTATATTGAGCGGATTACCGAATGTATCATTGTTGATCAGGAGCAGGACTATCCGACCAGCTTCAAAACTGCCAAGCGTTCCGACGAGCGCTTTACAGCGATGATGGAGAGTATGACTGAATACTTCCAGCGCTCGACCAATCGCAAAGTGGGCGAGGGACGCAACATTATCGAATATCAGAATGGACGTTATGTGGCGGTGCATCCGATTTCGGACTATAACCGACAGCAGATGCTGACGATGATGGAGCCTGCCGATCAGCTCCGATTCCAACAATTTATGGCGGAGAACTGGGGTGGCATAACCGTTGACGCTTCTTAATGTACTGATCTATGTACTGATTGGTTCAGCATTTGGCTTTGTGGTGCTGCTTGCGGCGTTCAAGTTTGTCCAGCGCCGTAATATGCAAAATGGCAATGCCGATTTGTATCGCACCTATGCCGATTATATCGGCTCCGGCAAATCCAGACGTATCCGGCAGTATAACCGATTTTTACAAGATTCGTATCATGCGTATATGCGTGTGCCGCTACTGCGCCATTACATTATGCGGGTACGCAAACGGCTGCAAAGTATTCACTCTTACGATGAATTCTCTATGCGCCGCGAGACGATGAAGATCGTATTTGCGACACTGGCGATCCTGTCCACCTTCGTTCTAATGCTGCTGTTTATGAACAAAGATATGACTTTTATGTTCATGATTGCACTGACAGCGCTGGTGATGAACGGCATGCTGATCGATACGTTTGTGAATCGGGTAGAAAATCGCCTGCTCATCCAGCTTAAATCAGTCATGGACGATGTGCGGCACAGTTATCAGCAGCACGGCATGATCGAAGAAGCGCTGCATGATGCAGCAGAATCGTCGACCCACGAAGCTTCACTGCATGCGCGCAAGGTGCACGATATTCTGGTTGCGCCTGAGCCCGAAAAGCTGCTGCAACATTATTATCAAGCAGCGCCGAACCGCTTTCTCAAGGCATTTGCTGGAATTACCTATCTGGTAAAGGAATTTGGCGACAAAACGGTCAAGGACGGTTCGCTGTATCTTAGCAATATGGGCAAGCTAACTAACGAAATCAATCTGGAACTGCTCAAGCGTACAAAGCTCAGTTATTTGTTAAAAGGGCTGACGGCGATCTGCATCGCTCCAATTTTGTTCACCAAACCGATTGAAGTATGGGCAAAAAATAACTTTCCCGTGATGGAGCAATTTTACGACAGCAAATTTGGCTTCTTTTTCAAAATCATTATCTTTGCAGTCATTCTGCTATCGTACATTTTGCTCAAAAAATTGCAGGATCAGCAAGAGGGATTGTATCAGGCAAAGGTGCGCAAAATTCTGTGGGAGCAAAAGCTGCTATCTTTGACACCGATCGAGTGGATCGTAAATCGTTTCCTACCTGCACCGCGTACAACGGCACGCTATCGTATCACGACGCTGATCAAGGATGCCAATGCGGGAACGCCGCTGGAATGGCATTATTTGCACCGGATATTGCTCGCTGTTGCACTATTCGCAGTGATGATGATGTCATTGCAAACGATGCATTCCATTACGGTACATAACATCTTGCAAGCACCAACTCAGAATGGCACGATGTTCGGTCAATTATCGGATGCAGAGATGGACAAGGCGCGGCAAACAACCGCTTTTGATACGAGTGTTATTACACAGCTACAACAGATGCAGCCAGAGCAGACGGAAGATCGACTGATGGAACTGCTGTATGCCAATCCAGAGCTGGCAGGCAATAGCTCGCAAATGCTAACAACAACACAACGTATCGAAGACAAGCTACATGTACTGCAAAATGAATATTTTAAATGGTACGAGTTATTGTTGGCAGCGGCAATTGCTTATGGCGGCTATCTGCTTCCATACGCGATGCTGCTATTTCAGAAAAAAGTCCGTTATATCGATATGCAAAATGAAGTCGATCAATTCCATACGATTCTCGCCATGCTCTGCCAGATTGACCGTATGTCGGTTGATATGATGCTGGAGTGGATGGAGCGATTCTCGACCATTTTCCGTGAACCGCTACACAAGGCGGTGCTGGATTTTGAAAGTGGGGCGGAGCAGGCGTTGGAAGTGCTGAAGCAGGATGCGCCGTTTGTACCATTATCCCGCACAATTGATAAGCTCATTTTGTCAGTAGAGCGTATTCCGATCAAGGAAGCATTCGACGATCTGGACAATGAGCGCAATTACAATTTTGAGAAGCGTAAGCAGGATTATGAACGCATGATCGATACGAAGTCCGAATGGGGACGTATCATCGGGTTTGCGCCGATGACGGTACTGACTTTTATGTATCTGGTACTGCCATTTATTTATATGAGCTTCCAGCAGATGAGCGCATATTACCAGCAATTGAATCAACTATGACGAATGAATGGCAAAGAATGAACAGCAAGAAATGAACTGTCAGGAATAGATTGTGAAGAATCATCCATCAGCTCTATCGTACACATATCAATCAGCTTATCGTTTTATAAAGTTTTACTAGCACGTATTTCATCCCAATTCAATTTAAAGGAGTTAAACCATGAATAACGCATCAGCCGCTTTGAAAGTAGCCGCAGGACTGTTCCTGACGATCGCCCTTATCACTATCGTTGTTGTGCTGTTTATTAGCGCACAGGAAGCAACAAAAACTGCTCAAAATAACTTTTCCGGTATTCAGAAGGAACTGGATCAGACGCAATATGCAGTGTATGACAATACGAATATTTCCGGTAGTCAAGTCATCTCCTCGCTGCGTAAGTTTCAGGATCAGGAATCGTTCGGCATTCAAGTGCTGACTGGTAAAAATCCATCCGGTACTTGGTATTTCCATCAGGTGAATACGACAGCATCCGCAGATAGCACCGATTACGGTACGGTCAGCACTGATAAAGCTGGCGGAACATTTGCAGATGCACTGGCACAATCGTCCGGTAACTATATCAATCCAACAGGTACATTCAAAAGCCAAATCATCCGCGACCGCAGTAATGTCGTACGCGCTTTGATTTTCAAACAGAATTAATCCGGGCATATCTATGATGGGCTTAGGAGAACATGCTAAATCGGCATTGTGGCTAGGGGCAGGCATATTGATTTTCATTATGTGCTTGTCTGCCGGTTCGTCATTATTCCGCACAACCGCCAACATAAATGCTCAAACGTATGCGTTAACGTCAACGACCGATCGGAATCAACAGTCTACATTGAAGATACAACAGCGTGAGACTGCCAGCGGAGCCGAGGTGCGCCAGAGTATTCATATGATCCATGATATCGGTGTCGATATTGAGGTGGATGGAATCCGGTATAGCAAGGAATTGGAACCAGACGATGTGGATGTATCCGGTATTGATCTGAACCGCGATTATGCCCCGATCTATGTGCGGGATACGTCCGGTAATCTGGTATTATTGCAATATCACTGAAGGAGGGACGATCATGAGCAATGCCATTTTAAAAATATTCGCAGCGCTGCTGGCGGTGCTGCTGATGGGCATCTGGCCGATCTATACCGCCTACAGCTCGCAGGATAGCAATTCCCAGATTATCGTGCTGAATACCGTGACCAAATTCGTAGACAGCGTACGGGATAAAGGATATATTACGCCGGAGATGTATCAGCAGTTTGAAGATCAATTGTATCTAACCGGCAATACGTATGATGTTCAGATGGAGCATCAGCATAAGCGCTATGATCCCGTGTACAACGACGACGGTTCGTTTCAGGACAGTTATCAGGTGAATGAAGAAGGATATTACAACAGTCAGATCCGGGCAAAGTTATTTCCAGCTGGCAACGACAATATGCATGATCCCGCACGGATGTACAAATTAGCGGCAGGGGATTATTTTAGCGTCACCGTCAAAAACACCAATCGCACCATGGCAACTCTGCTGGGCGATCTGTTGTTCAATGGTGGCAGTGCTCCTAATGAGAAGATTGTCATTCCGTACGGAGGCATGGTACTGAATGAAGATTACTAACTGGGCGATTTTCTTCGTACTGATTCTACTATTTGTATTCGTCAAAAACGCTTTGGATCAGGAGGATAATCGCAACAATCTACAACTGCAAGTTCGCTACAACCGTGCGGTCGATACCGCGACGCAGGATGCTGCACAGGCACTGCTGACCAATGCCAGTCAGCCGCAAGAAAGCCAGTACCAATCAGCCAAAAATGTCCGCATTAACAAAGAAGAGGCAGCAGATACGTTTTTTCATACGATGTATTTGAATTTTGGCGTCAGTCACGATCCTGTTGGTCAGCAGGTGTTGAATGGATATATTCCTGCGCTACTGGTGATCGGGTACGACGGATATTATGTGTATCAGTTTGAAGCATATCGCAATGCTGCCGGAGAGACAGAGATGCGCCATGTATGGAGTCCCAAAAAGCCGTATGCGTATGAAGATCAGGATCATAACACCTACAACTTTACGCTGGACGACTATGTAACCGTGAATCGTGCTGTGGATGGCAAATGGCTGGAAGGATTCCGCCGAGATCTACAGGGAGATAGCGGGATTCCATTTTTGCAGGATGAAGCTTCTTATGATGCTGCAAGACGTACCACCATCGTGAATACAATCCAAAATGATCTCAGTGCAACGATTAACCGTTATAATATGCTGTCCAAGCAATACGGCGTCTCGTATACCTTTACCGTGCCTTATATCGATCAGGAACAGTGGAACAATACGATCGACGATGCCGGTGTGCTTGCTTTTGTGCAGGGGATTCCGTTAGGGAACGCGTATTACAACAATTACGCACTTGGCGGCGCACGTATTATGAAGCAGGACATGTATCAGGGCATTGTCGCGAATGGACGCAAATATTACTATTCCACCAGCTCCTGTACGTCGGATTATACAGCAGAAGAATTGTTTACTTCTCCCAAAGAAGCAGCGCGCAAAGGCTATCAACCGCTCAATTGCACAATCGGCTATCAAAAGTAGGGCTTTCGACCGATAAAAAGCAAGAAAAGATGCCAGAATTGGTGTATATTGAGAACTGACACTACATTGCTAACTGAGTATCTACATAAGATAGCAAGCAAAGCCATACTATTCATGCAGGGGGATTTCGAAATGAAGATAAGATTTGAGGGTACAACAAGAGTAATGAAGAAAACCGTGTTTACCGTACTGGCGGCGTCCATGCTCATGCTGAGCAGTCCAACTGAACACCATTCCAGCGCAGCAGCAGCCAGCTTCAAGGATGTTCCATCCTCGCACTGGGCAAAAACCGCTATCGATCAAGCTGTATCCAAAGGATATTTTAAAGGGTATGCGGACGGAACATTCAAACCCAGCGCATCTGTGACACGCGCAGAATTCGCCGTATTGCTGGATCGTGTATCAACGAACCAAGCGGATGGCACCAGCGCTTCGTTCTCTGATGTGAGTGGAAATTGGAGTGAAAGTAGTGTGAAAAGCGCATCCGCCAAAGGCTTTATCACATCTGCCGATTACGCGAACGGATTCAAACCATCCACGCCAATTACGCGTAAAGAAATGGCCAAATGGATGTCCTCTGGATTGGCAGCTGAATCGGATAATTACAAGCAGGCACTGAGTGATACGGCGGATACCGTCGTGCCAGTAGCGGAGTATTTTAAAAAGACGATGAGCAAGAGTGATCTGCCATATGTATCGGTAGTAATCGGAACCGGATTAATGGGCGGTTACGCCGACGGAACCTTCGGCCCAGCAAAGACCACAACCCGCGCCGAAGCGGCTGTGATTTTGATGCGATTGGCAGACGTTCAGTCAAAGAAGGCAGATTCGTTTTCAGACTTGAATGAGTTGCGCGAGGTAGGGACGACTGGGACGAATCTTAATTTGTTAACTCCTTATAAAATCAATAAAGATGATTTTAAAAATGTTCAAGGAAAAAAAATGAAGTTTAAAAACGCTTCAGGCAGTATGTCTTTAAATTATTATATCGTTGTTGATGCGCGAGATTGGCAAAATAAAAAGAGTATATATGCTCCTGTATTTTTAGCAAACGATGAAAAGTTTCCAACCGAAGATTCGGTTATAGAGTTTACGAAAATCAAACTATATATCCTTCAATAGATAAATTTAGTTTTGATCATTATATGACAGGAAGTCTAAGTAGAATAGCAATTGGTATGCCTATTCGGAATGAGCTACCTGAAAAGTATGGTTATAGTACTTTGCCTAATGGAACAAAATATGGTTTCTCAAATGGTATGAATATTTGGGTTAGTAACGTAATTATGATTAAAAGTCCTAGTGCAACATATATAACTAATGATGGATCTCGTTTTTCTATTAATTAAGGTAGGTTGCTTATGAAAAAAAATATTGTTTTTTTGTTGGTATTAATTCTTTTATCAAGTTTAATTTTTTCACAGTATCTAAGTACTGTAAACGCAGAAGAACAGAATGAACAAGAAAGTAAGGGATATCCAAGTAACATTAGTATTACACCAAAAGAACCTAGTAAAATACAAACAATGAAAATTCCTTTAACCGGTCAAAGTCAACCTATACCGAAAGTAATGTGGGTACAAACAGATATATGATATTTGGAAAGCATCAAGAAATGACGGTTATGATAATTACGAAACTAGTACACATGGAAAAGGAAATAACGCTTTTCCTGTTGCAAAAGAAGTGAGAAATAAAATAACAGCTGATCAATATCCACCGGATTCAATGCAAGATAAAAACAATAAACCTTACAAGCAAGCATTTATTAGTGATCTTAGATTTGATAAAATTATTCCTCTGTTGTCTCTTAGTTATGATTATCAAAGTGCTCGAGTTGAATATACTAAAGGGGATATGTTTGCAATTATTTACCTTACAACTGGATATCCCTTTTCATCTACTTTAGATTATCAATATGATATTAGAGCTGATGGGCAACCAAAAAGAATTGCAGAGTACTATACTCCATTGCAGATTGATTACACAGGATATGTCACCGAAAAAAAAGAAATCCAAGTTACCGAAGATGCTGAGCTGCAAGTGAGTGACACTACGCAGCTCGCAGCTGAGGTACGTACCAAAACATACGACATGCAAGATTTCGACGACAACTGGACAAGTGTCACTAACCGAACACAAACTACTTGGGAGTCTTCGGACACTTCAGTTGCTACAGTAAGTCCTACCGGTCTTGTCACCGCTCTTGCAGAAGGAACAACGCAGGTTTCCGCTACATGGAAGTCCGCAGATGGTGTCTGGAACCTCAAAGACACCGTCGAAATCGCAGTCGGAGTGGATCAGCAAGAGCCTCCACCTGAACCAACTGGTATCTGTTCCATCCCACAACCTGGCAAGCAGATCATCGGCAAATACATGGACCCGCTAGCAACGGCTGTGATCAAAGCAGATAAACGCGATTCCGAACAGTTTAACGTTTCCAAAGGCATCCCTACTAGCGAGAGTCTATACGGTAATGTACTCGCACGCACGTATCTGTCCAAGCATACATTCACCGAATATTCCGGCGTCTGTACATACAAAGTCGTTGTCAAACGAACCTACAATCTCAAATGGGAAAATAATGCCGGACGCACCAAACGAGCGATTGAAACGAAAAACTATAGCTACGACGTCAAACGTCCTTACTCCTACTGGAAAATCGACAATCTGGAAGTATACAAAATCGATCAGGCGACCTTGATGAATTATGCGTTCTCAGGTGAAACAATAGAAATTTCACCTAACAACTACGTATCACCATCTTTTTCTGCGAAAACGACAGGTGCTTACGATGCGCCACCAACACCTAGCGTTATCAATGGCGGTAACAAATCATTGACCGGCAACAAAAGTCGTCCTAGCATCCCGAATGAATCGAGTTCATTCAGAAACAAAGCCGAAAACGCTGTGGATGATGTGGAAGTAGAAAACGACTATCTAAAATTCAACAACGATATACTCATGGATAATACCAAAACAGCCGTAAACGGTACCGATCCCCAACCGATTCCAGAACCGCAAATGATCGGCAAAAATATTCTATACAGCACCGGCAACACGGTTCCAACTAGCAAAACGAACCGCTCCAACACCACCAGCAAAGGCAGCATCGACTACATCGTGATGCCGGGCAATATCAAGGGCGGTGCCAACGCTTCCTACGATATTTACGGCATTAATACAGTCACCGTGCATACGCCAGTAGTGAACTATTCCAGCATTTCCGACGACAAGCAGCATAACCAGAAGACACAGCCGACAACCGGACGGATGGCACTCATTTTGGATCGTCCGTTCACGGTTCGCATTCCGACAAATGGACAACATGTCAATTACCCTGGCTATGGTAATCGAGATTATGCAAAATATGTAAAAGCCAAGCAGGTGCTGTTTCCGTTCGATGTGTACAGCAAGGATAGGACTACGTTTTATCCAAAAAACACATGGATTAACGTACCGGTCAGCCAACTGGATACGGTATTCAACCTGCCAGTCTGGATTGACGAAGGCAATTACACGGTATCGTTCCGTACTATCGCTGAAAATGCACCTGCCAGCTTTACCGCTCAGCAAGATGCCAATACCGACCTGACCAACCATGTTGCCAAGGATACAGTAGAGGTTGAGGTGATTGGTCGGATGTACGATTTCCGAGTGACCGATATTGCTGACTTTAACTGGGAACAAGTATTTCGCAAGGCAACTGGCAGCAATGCCTCGACTGGTGCGGCTTACTGGGTCGGCACTGGTAATATCGACGGCGTAGCGCGTGGAAACCAAGCCCCGTACACACTTCCGATTATGCGTGGTAGTCATCCGTCACAGGGCTACAAAAATGTAGCTGTCAAAACAGGCTACCATTTCAAATTCGACCTGAAAACGAAAGGCAATCTATTTGGTGACAAGGATGCAATTCGGATTACGCCTTCGTTTGTGTATCAAGACAAAGATACAGCTACTGCACCCAAACGAATACCAGTCGATCTGTATTACCATTCTGACCAGCGAAAATTCATCAAAATCGGTTCGTCGGCGGACACGGAGCGTCGTACGGTTACGTTGAATCAGCGGCTGCGCAATGTACCGACTGCTGACTTGAACCGTACAGCAGCTACCATTTACGAGCTAAATCAAGGCTGGACTGTGAGCAAGGAGCAGTATATCGCAAGCTTTTTGAAGCGAGCACAACAAACGACGTATACTGGTGGCTATGATATTCAGATTCTGCCATCGCCGCTGCGTACGTTCATCTCTTCGGCAGAACGACCGGACAATGCTTCGGCGTCTCAGGCACGAGTGAATGCAAGTGTACAGCAGTGGTACGGCGAGTATAGTCTGCCTGCCAATGTGTACGCTGTACCGCAGGGAACCAATCTGGCGGAATACGGACGTACCCATACACTGGATGAGAAAGCACCGATCTTTTTGAAGCAGGGCTATATTACCGTCAATTTTGATCTGGAGTCGATTGTCAACGGCAATACGAGTCAGCCGCATCTGCAATACATTCATGCACCGCTAGATAATCAATGGTGGGACATGGAGCAATTCGACAATACAGATGGCGAGCGTGACCGCATCGTGACTGATCCGTACAACGTAAAATATGTTGTAGCCGATGGGGATGTTATATTCTACGATACAGATGAATCGTCATATAGCGATTTCAAATCATCCGGCACTCATTGATGAAGATCGGAAACAGTCATAGCTGTGTCTTCACCATGAGACAGAATCGTTCATTTTCCAAATGTGTCTCCATAGCGACATATGACGTTTTATTCTCAAGATGTGCTTCCATAGCGATATAGGATTTTTCATTTTTTAAATGTCCTGTTTATAAGCACTACTATTGAAGTGCCATCTACAAAATAATAAGAAGTGTTGTAACCGAGTATGTTAACAAAGCATATGCAGTCATCTATAACGAAAAGCTGTTGTCCTTCCGTGAACTGCTCGCTTAACTACACATTAGAACAGACATTAGAACACACAGAAGTACACTAAAATGCACCCCAAATGCTCATTAGAAACCCCCACGGGTACACTAATGAGCATTTGGGGTGCATATTTCATAGTACAAAAAAGGCAGAAGCTGTTTATAACAGCATATGCATAGACTGAGATTCACCTAAACAGCCTTAATGAATTAAAATTCCTCTCATACAGAACGAATACAATTCCTATCATGATAGAACGAATACATTGAAAATTCCATCAGTAGCATCCATCTACAATATCCCAAGCACACATTTATTTATGCAAAAAATAAGCAAGGAAGTATAGCAAATAAATATGCGCCGGGTAGAATACATAAAACAGATATTTCATATTGCGCCCTTTTTGCCTGTTGTATAGCGCAATTGGAATGGCGGCGAAGACCATCATCCACTGAAATTCACCGATCCAGTTGAAGCCGCTATTATATACCAAAAATGCGGACAATCCAGCAAGTGCAGCGATTTGTAACGCACGGCTGCGACGCAACAAATAAAAGGCAATACCGAGCAGTACAAACCAGTAGCCACCTTCCACTGTAATTGGAACCGGGAACAGCATGGATAGATACATAATGCCTACTTGCGGCGTGTCAGCACTCAGCGCTACCAGTACAACCACACTCAAGCCTATCGGAATTAGCAAACCAAGAGCGGCTACCATGCCTTTGCGCCAGCTTCGTTCGGTGACAGACGATTTCAGCATCTTCATCATCCACATATACCATACAGCCAAAAACAACGTACCAAAAATATTGTTCATCAACACATTATCTGAAGGGAATTGCTGCTGAACAACAAAGCTAATGCCATTCATAAATAAGAATCCGACATACAGATGCAGCAAATACTTGCCTCTGCTACGCGTATAATGAAATCCTTCGGCACTAGCAAACAGGAAAATAGGAGCCACGATCCGTCCAATCCAAGTGAACCACATCGGTATTCCGTCCATCCAGAAAAACTGATGAATATGATCGAACACCATGAGAACAATACCGATCAGCTTGAGCTGAAAGCTGTTGACTTGTAAATATTTGAAGCCGGGAAGAGCAGTAAGTGTAGACATGACAAAAAACCTCCGTTTGAAATAGATGAACCGCGCGAATGATGCCTATCTTCCAGTCATAGTTGTCGATTGCGTAAAAGCATCAACAGTAACATAGAGAAGAAGGCAGATACGCCTTTTGCTGATTTCATCATATGCAATACGGAGGTTGCTGTACTATCGAATGATCTTAAAAAAAGCTTACATTCATGTAAGGTAACGTTCGTGGCTTGCTGTCATATCCTCTACTTGGATATGTTTTATTATCAAACTGCGCTCGTATATGGCGAATGTACCTGCTCGCAATAGATTACTTAAACGTAACGGACTTGTGCATAGCTGTCCATGCGTTTTGTCCGATGATACCGAGACGCCAGAGAGCGATGCCTTTCAGATCGTAACGCTTGGCAAGACCGATCTTGGTGTTAACGGAGCTGCTATCTTCGCTGCTGAGTGAGATGCCAAGAATCAGCTTGCTTTTATCTACTTGCTTCACAGCGAGTTGGATGGCATCGTCGACTTTAGCGATTGGTTCAGGGCTTTTTTTGTCGGCATAATCGTATGCCATAATGATCAGATCGTCCGCAAGGGTGCCGAGCGTTTTGTAATCATAGCCGGTGTACGAGCTATTCAGCGGATGCAGTGCCAGTGTCAGCTTCAAACCTGCCTGATGTGCACGGGCAGACATATTTTGGATAAAGGCGTTGTATTCCGTGCGTGCTTTCGCTTTATCGCCGCTCCAACCAAGACCTTCAAAGTCGAGTACGATGCCTTTGAAACCTTTGCTGGTGGCAGTATCGACGATGGCGCTGATCGTGCGATTTTGCAAGGTAGCGTCTTGTAGATTTTTGGTCAGCTCACCGTGTCCGTCCACGGAATAGACCATCAGATAAGGCGATGTGCCTTGGGTTGCGGTATTTTGAATAATGGTATCCGGTGTGTCGGTGCCTGCTGCTTGCGGCCATTTGTATTCGGTGCTGGTGGTGGAAAATTCGCCGTCCGTTGTAATCCGGCTCCATCCGTAAGCAACGCTGTCAAAGTCTGGCACAAAGCTGCGTTCATCGTACGATGAAATCGCGTAAAAGCCTAGTGTGTACAGATCTTCAGCAGGCGATACAATCTCTACCGTTCGTGCCGCTGCATTCCATTTCACATCCGCACCGAATTGCTGACTGAAAAAGCTAAGCGGAATCATCGTATTATTGCTAATACTTTGCGGAGCAACAGCAAGTGTTACATTTTGACCGTTCACTGTTGCGGTTGTATCGTTCATCTTCAAGATAACTTTTTTGCTAGTTTGTCCAGCAGGTGATGTGGCGGTAATCGTTTTGGCGGATTGATTCCATGATACGGTAATACCCAGCGCTTCAGAAATGGTACGGAATGGCACCATGGTAGTGCCTTTGATCATCGTTGGAGCAACCGGGAAAGGTAGATTATAGCCGTCAAGGGTGATGCTGATCTTGGACGACGTGGCAGCTTCAGCTACTGATGCTGCTGGCACGGTCGTGAATACGCCGGTAGCTGCGATCGTCAGTGACAAAGCGGCGCTGATCCATTTTTTGTGTAACGTTTGCATAGGTGTAGAGTCTGTTTGCATGTGTAAGGCTCCTGTTCGTTGTGGGATATGTACGGTCTGTTGTATACAAGCTAGAGAGGGGAACGGTTGGTCATGGAGAGCAATTTACTGCAATGATCTGGGTGCAATCAGATCATTATGCTCCGATGGAGTGGACGAATAAGAACGCTCACTACATACACTGTTCAACCCTTCCTATTTTACCAGAATTCAGTGCATTTGTTAGTTATAAAAGAATGATATTTTTATCAGAATGAGAATATAGAACGATGAGAGAGCATATGCCAACAGTAGAAGCGTGGTGTGGAGTTCACTTACTATGTGATGTTAACAGAAAACCGCCAATCTCTGGTTGATCTCGTTCTCATCGGAGAATGATAATCGGAGCCGTAGATTGGCGGTTTGTTTTGTTACTTTGCGTATGTTGATTGGAATAGCTGCTGCTTGAATATCTTGTCTTGCGTTGGATCTATGATGTAGCGTTCGATATGGTCAAGCTGCGCTTATGCGGATTGCTTTTGTGGATTGTTGTAATTGATATAATCTGGGTGTATACCGTATTGGTTATCTGCTGGTTCGCTTGGCAGGCAATCGAATACGAGAATTACAAATGCACCGAATGGTACGAAGTTCAGCAGATACCACCAACCAGTGCGACCGATATCGTGCAGACGGCGTACGCTAACTGCGATCGTAGGAACCAGAACTGCTAGCATGTACACAGCGTACAGAATGCGCTCAGTGCCGAGAATATTGTCAATAATCAGACAGGCAATTGCAAATAGTGCATTAAACAATGCAAACATCCAGAACTCTGTACGCGATGCTCGACCTGTAAAGGTCGCGTAATGCTTCAAAACATAAAGAAACCATTTCATCCAACTTACCCCTTATCTATCTATGTATTGTATTACCTACTAATTAGTAACATATAACGGCTGATTTTGGAAGGTAAATTTACCCAAAACACGATATCCAAGCAATACAATAGATAAAAGCGTATGCGTATTTTGTCTGCAACTATAGTCTTGATTTTGCCAAAGGAGAACCATTTATAGGTTCGTTGAACATGTATCCATATAAATGGAGTATAGTGAAAGAGTGAAGTGGTACTAAATTTTGCATAGATGATAGTGGGTGCATTTCCAATGAACAATACCGAGATGATCAGCCGGACCACAAGTTATGCCGGCAAGTTGCTGCGCACACGCTTTGGAAAAGGTCCCGAATCGATGTCGATTACCATGGATCAACATGCGATTTTGATCCAATTGCATCACTTTTTGAACCCGGTGGAGGCATTTTTATTAAACGAGCAAGAGGAGCAGACCTTTCTGCATACTCGCGAGTTGGTAATGAAATCACTACTACCTGAACTGATACAATTTTTGGAGGAGCATTTAAATTTGCAGGTAGATCGGTTATATTATGATTGGGGTATGCATAATGCCTCTGGTATCATTGCAGGGATTCTGCATGATCCAGAACTGGGGCAGAAGGCAGACTATGAAGGAAAGCAGACGGTACATCAGCAGATTAATGAGGTGACCGGAGCGATTCAGCGGCAGGCTTCATTCATGGATTCATGGTGGTTAACGCCCAACACACTGGCGATCTTTCGAAAGGGTATAACCGTACTTCTGGAAAAAGAGCTTTGTGAACTGGGTTATGAGAATCAGTTGCGTGCAGCGAAGCGCAGACTGGAGAAAAGATTATTGCAGCAGCAGACTAGCTTAGAAAGTCTGTTTCAAAAGGAGATCGAAGATGTGTATACGGACTGGAACTTTCAGGCGGATGACAGCTTGATCCTGTATACATTCAAATCATAATAGTCATAATACAGACGAATATGGAGTTCGGTAATAATTCAGACATGAACATGCGCTGATATTAGGCCGAAGCAGAGGTGTACAACGCCTCTGCTTCGGCCTATTTATTTATAAGGGGGACATGAGAAGATGACAGCCATTTTGTATGTAGGTCACGATCCAATCAACCTCCAGTTACTCCGCTCTTTGCTGCACAAAAAGTTCCCGCACATCACATTAATGGAAGCCACAAATGGAGTGGAGGCGGTGCAGCAGGCACAACTGCATTTGCCCAAACTGGTCATTGTGGATATCCAGTTGCCTGTCATGGAAGAATATACGATCCCTGCCCAACTGCAGCAGCATCTACCGCATACAGACATGTCGGTGTGGGCGGTTAGTGGTTTTGCGATGGATCAGGATGTCGTGCGGGCATTTGAAGCCGGGTTTGGGCGCTATTTTACCAAGCCGTTACATCTGTTTAGTTTTGTCCGTCAGCTTCGTCGCGAACTGAGCAGTTAAGTTAGTTCGTCTTACAGCGTGGAGTGAGATCAGCGCTGTCCTACTGCCATGCTCTACGGCAATCCAATCCCGATATCCTCTAAACTCTATGGAACCTGGAGTGTATAAATCAGTGAACGCAAAAAGCATAATTACCCAAACAACCAGTTATACGACCAAACTTTTGCGCAATCGTTTTGGCAAAGGTCCGGAGTCGGTATCCATTTATTTGAATAAGAACTGTATGGTATTTCATTTGAAAAATTTTATAAGCCCAGTGGAGAAGTTTCTGTTAAGTCAGGAAGAAGAGCAGGCGTTCCGCTATACGCGCGATTTGTTGATGAAATCGTTATTACCAGAACTCCGTAGTTTTTTGCAGAATCAGCTGCATATGGAAGTGCTGGACTGGTATTACGATTGGGGACTGTATCACGCATCCGGTGTAATTATTGCCTTGCTGGGCAAGGACATGTCGTCTGCCGCCGACTATGACAACAAGGTGCTGATTCATGAGCGTATCATCGAAGCGACCAGTGCTTTGCAAAAGCCGCCCGATGATATCGATTCATGGTGGATCAACAGCCGTATGCTGTTTATTTTCAGGCGCGGAGTTACGATTTTGCTGGAAAAGGAATTTATCAGTCTCGGTTATGAACATATGCTGCGCATGACGAAGGATCGTCTTGAGAAGAAATTGTTGGAAAATCATGTCGGTATCCAATCCATTGTCGGCAAGAAGGTAGCTGATATCTATGTAGATTGGAACTTTGAACAAGACCACAGCATGATTGTGTATTTGTTCGAGGAATAACAATAGGCAATCTCAAGTCTACCTGCGCTTCTTCAAAATAAATACGACCCAAATCGATTCCTAATTATCGCCTACTTGCGGTGGTTAAGGACCGCTTTGGGTCGTATTTTGTATGTTATGAATATGGAGATACGCCGAACAGGCTATAGCTAGTGTTGTTGTCATATTGCGACTGATTCCGCTATATAGGGATAGCTGCACGGTCGTCCAACAGCGTCACAAAAAATTCTGGCATAAATGTAACACCTCGCTGGTCAACCTCATTTTTCGTGATACAATACATAAAGTCTATGCACGACGATGCGATACAGGAAGGATAGTACAGCCTATGACACAACCCCCGTTTATTGCCGTAGAAGGCCCAATTGGCGCTGGAAAAACGACACTGTCCACAATGCTGTCGCAGCAGTTTGACCTGCCGCTAATCAAAGAGATTGTGGAAGAAAATCCGTTTCTCGGCAAGTTTTACGAGAATATCGATGAGTGGAGCTTTCAGCTGGAAATGTTCTTTCTCTGCAACCGATACAAGCAATTGGAAGATACCGGGCTGCAATATATTGCCAACAATCAGCCGGTCATTTCCGATTATCATATCTACAAAAACATGATCTTCGCCGAACGCACACTCAAAGGCGTCAAACGCGACAAGTACCGCCAGATTTATCATTTGCTAACCGACGATCTGCCGAAGCCAGATATCATTCTCTATATTCGTGCTAGTCTGGATACGCTGTTAACGCGGATTGCGCGTCGTGGACGTTCGTTTGAACAGGCGATGGATACAGCGTATTTGGAGCAGTTGATCGCTGATTATGATAGTGCGATGGCAGCGATTGCGGTCAAAGAGCCGGAGACGAAGATCATTACCATTGACGGCGATGCCGTTGATTTTGTGGAAAATCCGGCGCAATTCAGTGAAATTGCTGCCGCCTTAAAGGAGCTTATACATGAACGAATACAACATACCTGAGAATGCCCTGATCACGATTGCCGGTACAGTAGGTGTCGGCAAATCAACATTGACGGCGAAGCTGGCAGAGCGGCTAAACTTCAAAACTTCGCTGGAAAAGGTCGATCACAACCCGTATCTGGAAAAGTTCTATCATGATTTTGAACGGTGGAGCTTTCATCTGCAAATTTATTTTCTGGCTGAACGATTTAAGGAGCAAAAGCATATTTTTGAAGCGGGCGGTGGCTTTGTGCAGGATCGTTCGATCTATGAAGATACTGGTATTTTTGCTAAAATGCACGCGGATAAAGGCACGATGTCAGCGACCGATTACGAGACATATACGAGCTTATTTGAGGCGATGGTCATGACACCGTATTTCCCGCACCCAGATGTGCTTGTCTATCTGGAAGGTAGTCTGCCATCTATTCTGAACCGTATTCAGCTACGCGGACGCCAGATGGAGATTGATACAGATCGTTCGTACTGGGAGCAGATGCATGGTCGATATTCCAACTGGATCAACGAATTCAGCGCATGCCCGGTGCTGCGTCTGAACATTGACGAATATGATGTACATGATCCAGCTTCGATGGATGAGATTCTGCGCAAGGTGAGCGATGTGATCGCGGTATCACGTCAGGGGAAACTCAACAATGTGATGATCTGATAGACGGTTTAAGATTTGGAATGTTTAGCACTATGGGATGTTAAAGCATACATGAACAACGAAAGATAGAAGACGAAAGACCACGACTACGTAGGAGAAGCACTCTTGATACGTGGATGTGGTCTTTTGTTGGTCGAATGGTTTGATAACGCGTCTTGCATACGGAGAGTTACAGCTGGTACTCATGCACAATATGGTGACTTATAAAGTCTAGGAAATCGCCTTGCATGGAACCGAGCGTCAGAATGAACTTGTTGATCAGAAAGCGCCAATGTTCGCCGCCTGCATCGAAGGACCAGATGGACACCAGCGGCATCCTGGATAGAAAGGAATGGTTATACAGATCAGCCGTATTCCATTGCATCGTATGTACAACTTTGGTAGAGAAGAAATTGAGAAATAGTACCTTCATCGTATTGTGATTGATTAGCAGAATGGCACGACTAGTAGTGGAAGCCATACTTTGTGACTCTACATAACAGCATACCATGTCTGGTTCTCTGTATGGTTCGGCGAGTTGATTGATTACCTTTTTACGAATAAATAGCATACGCAATTACCTTTCTGTGTAAGAAGTAGGGAACAGTAGCCTGTGTAATATAAGCAAAGAAATGAGATGATGCTATTCGCATAGTTTATCACGAATCATAATAGCAACCAAATTCAGTCTGAAAGCTAATTTGGTGACAATTGAATCCGATTTTTGTGTCAGGGTATACGAATCTAGTCTATATTCGTATTGCATGTTAATGTAAAAAAGTGACTGTATACGTTCTTATTGTGAATAGATTGGATTATGAAAATAGTTCTAAAGTCATAATTATTTATGTTTACATTGATTGTGTATTGATTTATATAGCAAGCAAATGATAGGATGCAAAGGTCCGCGTAACAAGCGGAATAGCAATAGCATATAAATACAAAAGGGACAGTATCGCATAAACGATACTGGAAAGGAAGGTACAGATTGAAATTTGCAAAAAGTATCGCCCTCGCAGGGGCAGTTTTATGGATGATGGTAGGCACAGCGCCTGCATATGCATCCGGTGACAGCAGTGCGCAGACAGAGAGTACATACAACTGGGTAGCTGGACCACAGAACGTAGAAATGGACGACATCGCTTCGCTGGATCTGAGTAAGGATTTTTACTATTTGAACGGCGATGATACGAAGAAAATGACGACCGACTCCAACGATATTCCGAGTGGCAAAGAGATCGGTAGCGTATTCCCTGCCGATGAGAATCAGAGCTGGTGGGTGCTGTTTGAATATACAGATTCCGGTCATATCGCCGATGATGAGAAAAACGACATCGACGCTGACGATCTGCTGGACAGCTACCGTGAAGGAACCGAGGAAAACAACAAACAAGTGCCTGCGGAAAATCAGTTGCAGGTGATCGGTTGGGATCAGGAGCCGAAGTATGATGAGAGTACGCGCAACCTAACGTGGTCATTGAAACTTGCAGATTATCAGAATCAGCCGATTATTAACTATAATTCGCGCATTCTGACGCGTACCGGATACATTTCCGTTATTCTTGTGACCGATCCGAACAATATGGCTGCTGACCGCAAAGTGCTGGAGCAGCAGATTTTGCCGAAGCTGAGTGTAAATAGCGGCAATCAATATATCGATTTTAATGAGTCGACTGACCATGTATCCGAAATGGGACTAACCGGTCTGATCGTTGGTGGTGCTGGATTGGTTGCTGCGAAGAAATTCGGATTGCTACTGCTATTGAAGAAATTCTGGTATGTTATCGCAGCTGCTGTAGTTGCGGCATTTGGCTGGATCAAGCGTCTGTTTACCCGTTCGCGTGAACGCCGGGAGCAATCGCCGTATCATTCTTCTGACGTTCATAACAGCAATCCTACTGGTGGTGCAAATGCAAGTCCAACGCCACCACCAATTGATCTACACAAAAATGAGTCTTCCGATCAACGGGACAACAACCGTCCGAACAATTAAAAATAACCCCGATCAACAATATACTTTAACAGCAAACCGCAAGATTCGTTTCGTGACAGAAACGGCTTTGCGGTTTTTGGTTTATAATGGGCATACATCGTAATTGTTGAAATGGAGGATGAAGATGACTACATTTGATCCGTTATTTTACCCGTACCCTTCGCAGCGCAATGCCGTGTATGCGCGCAATGGGATGGTGGCAACGTCACAGCCACTGGCAGCACAGGCAGGGCTGGATATTTTGAAAAAGGGTGGCAATGCGGTCGATGCTGCTATCGCTACAGCAGCATGCCTAACCGTAGTGGAGCCGACATCGAATGGCATTGGCGGCGATGCGTTTGCACTCGTCTGGATGAAGGATGAGCTGCATGGATTGAACGCGAATGGTCCTGCGCCGCAGTCGATCTCTATCGATGCAGTCCAACAAGCTGGGCATGAGCAGATGCCGACGTATGGTTGGACACCCGTTACAGTGCCAGGTGCGCCCGCAGCGTGGCAGGCGCTATCGCAGCGATTTGGACGCTTGCCCTTAACGGAAGTGTTGCAGCCAGCGATTGATTATGCAGAACAGGGCTTTCCGATATCGCCTACACTCGGATATTACTGGAATATAGCGTATCAGCGGTTCAGTGAAGTATTACAAGGCGAGCAGTATCGTGGTTGGTTTGATACATTTGCACCGCAGGGCAGAGCACCGCGTATCGGTGAGATCTGGTCATCGCCAGGACATGCCGCAACGTTGCGCAGTATTGCAGAGAGCAGTGCAGAATCCTTTTACAGAGGGGAATTGGCTGAGCAGATAGATGCACATTCTCGTGCGCATGGTGGTTATTTGCGTAAGGAGGATTTGGCGTCGTTCAAGCCGGAGTGGGTGCAGCCGATCTCGTTAAACTATCGCGGCTACGATGTGTGGGAGATCCCGCCAGCAGGGCAGGGGCTAATCGCGCTCATGGCGCTGAATGTTCTCAAAGGATATACCTTTACCGAGCGGGATACGGTCGATACGCATCATAAGCAGATGGAAGCGATGAAGCTGGCATTTATCGATGGGCTCAAATATATTACGCAAGAAGACAAAATGACGATCCGCGCCGCACAGCTGTTATCCGACGAGTATGCTGAACAGCGTCGTCAGCTGATTGGCGATACCGCATTGCAGCCCGCACCGGGGGAGCCGCCAGCTGGTGGAACCGTGTATCTAGCAGCGGCGGACGATGAAGGCAATATGGTGTCTTATATCCAGAGTAACTATATGGGCTTTGGCTCCGGTATCGTCATTCCGGGTACAGGCATTGGCTTGCAAAATCGGGGGCATTCCTTTTCACTGGATACTACTCACGATAATCGACTGGAACCTGGCAAAAAGACGTATCATACGATCATTCCCGGCTTCCTGACCAAGGAGAATCGTCCGGTCGGTCCATTCGGCGTGATGGGCGGGTTTATGCAACCACAGGGGCATGTGCAGGTGGTGATGAATATGATCGACTTCGGGCTGAATCCGCAGGCAGCGCTAGATGCTCCGCGCTGGCAATGGTTGGAAGGGAAAGTGATCGAAGTAGAACCGTCGTTCCCCGATCATCTTGCCCAAAGCCTGATGCGCAAAGGTCATGTCATTCGCCGTGCCAACAGCTCCGGTGGATTCGGACGCGGACAAATAATCGTGCGTGATGAGCAGAATGGTGTGCTGATCGGCGGTACGGAATCACGAACAGATGGGGCTATCGCTTCATGGTAAGCGATTATCTGTCAGCAGTGGCAGCCGCTTCTTCGTGGTGCTTGCCAACCCAGCTTTCCAATTTTTTGACCAAAAATAATCCGGCAGCAATGAATAGAGCAATCGGCAACAATAGCCACGGATTCTCTATATAGCTGTCCAGATCGGAACCGATATACGACACGATAAAGATCATAATCGCCCGTCCTGTTGCAGAAGCAATGAGAAACGAACGCAGCGAAATGCCGCTTAATCCTGCCGCTGCGTGCATTACCGTAAACGGTCCGAACGGCAGCAAGCTGAATAGAAATAAATACAGAAAGCCGTTCTTTTCGATCCAGCTCAAGCTTTTGCGAATACTTTTTCGCTGAGCAAAGCGTTGAATGTAGGTCCAGTGTGACAATTGACGAACAAGCAGGAATACGGTCAATATGCCGACCATTACACCGAGCCATGAATAGAGGAAGCCATACCATAATCCATTTGCCGCTGCATTAAGCCCAATGACGACCATCGTAGGCAGTGGCGGTACAAACGATAGTAAAAAGGCAAGCGCAATACTGACCAGTGGACCGAAGGCGCGATATTGCTCCATCATGTCCGTTATATCCTGATCTGCCGTAGAGGAGAGCAGCAGTGTGATATCCATTCGTTTCATTCCTTCCTTTTATAAAAAAACAAAACCGCCAGCGACCCAAAATTGGGAGCTGGCGGCTGCATGATTGAATATGATGCGATCATACGACTCGTCAACAGTAGACGAAGATCACGATGAACGCCAAGGCATTGCAGGCAGCCGATATGGTGCTATACGTATAATTACCCGTTCCATCCATATCTGACCGCGTTGCTGGTAAATTTCATTGCCTGTGCAACTCAATCATTGTTCAAGCTTGTATTTGTTCATCCTTTTTGCTAAAAAAAGCTTCGATTCGGCGGCTGATCATCAGACAGACAACGATGAACAGCACCACAAGTGCAATATACCACGGCTTTTCCCAGTATAGTGCCAGATCTGCACCGATAAACGAAACGGCGAATACCATCAGCCCTCGCCCGAACAGAATCGCAATCAGAAACGAGCGAAAGCGAATACCGCTCAAGCCCGCCGCAATATTCAGCATCGTAAATGGACCGACTGGAAACAGACTGAGCAGAAATACATACGTAAATCCATGTTCGCGAATCCAGCGCCGGGTACGATCTACTTTGGGACGATTAGTAAGACGCGCCAGATAACGGTGCTGTGACAGCTTGCGAATCAGCGCAAACGCCACCAGCGATCCGCCGATAATGCCGATATACGAATACAGAAAACCGATCCATAGCCCGTACACGGCGGCATTGACGCCCAGTACGATCACCGTTGGCATCGGTGGAATAAATGATTTTAGAAATGGAATCAGAATGCTAATCAATGGTCCGAGTGACCGATATTCATTCATCCATCGCTTTAGATTGTCTTCGTTAAGATAAGACAGCCAATCCGAAACTGCAATCTCCATAGTGCGCCTACCCCTTTGTTTTGCCTTGTTGAATCTGCCACTGGCAGCATACTTGTGTGCGATTTCTCTCTCGTTGTTTTTATTATAGCGGATGAAAGTACAAATGGAGTAGGATGGAATAAGCAAAGTGAACAACAGAATATACATACGAAAGGAATAGACTCATGCATATCCTGATTCAATTGTCGCGTCGGCTAATCCGAATGCGCAAATCGGTGCTGGCGTTTACGGCACTGCTGTTTGTTCTTGTCAGCTCGTTGATCGCGTATGCGCTGGAACCGCAGACGTTTGGGCACTGGTTTAATGCGCTGTACTGGGTGCTGACGACGATGTCGACGGTCGGGTACGGAGATTATTTTATGGAACGCGTACCGGGCAAGCTATTTACGATATTTCTATACATCTTCGGGATCGGGCTGCTCAGTCTGATTATCGGGAAAATCATCGACTCCATGGGGGAATACAATCGCAGAAGGGACGCGGGCAAATTGAGTTATACCGGGCATAATCATGTCGTCATTATCAATTGGAGCAAAAAAGCGCAATACGCGATTGACGAGCTATTTTCCAGTAATCCGCAATTGGACATTATTATTATCGACGAGCTGGACAAGCATCCGCACGATCATCCGCAGGTGCATTATGTGCATGGTGATCCGACGCGCGAAGAAGTACTGGCGCAGGCGAATATCGCCCATGCGCAATCGGCAATTATTTTCGCTGATTCGCGGATTGACGATGCTTCTCTAGTAGATGGCAAATCGCTGCTGGTCGCTTCCAGTATCGAACGCATCGCCCCGCAAGTACATACCACCGTAGAAATTATGCTGGAAAATCATATCAAAAACTTTCGTCATGTACATATTAATGAATTTGTACTATCTCATGATGCGATCTCACGTCTCGCGGTACGTTCGGCGCTGCACGAAGGCAACAATGATATTATTAATCAGCTATTGAATCGGCGATATGGCGAGGATCTATTTCATGTGCCAGTACGTGCGGAATGGCGCAGTTATGGTGATGCTTTTCATGCGCTACTCGCGGAAGGTGCAACATTGATCAGTGATCGTAATGATATGACGATCAACCGCAAGCTAAATGACGCAATACCGGAAGATGCCAAGCTGTTCGTATTATGTGACGATGCTACCTATGCGCGCATGAACGGTTCTACCAATCCGGCAAATAATCAAGCAAAAACATAATCAGAGGATAGCAGTCTCAGCGGAAACCGAACGTTCGGACGAATCGGATAGTCGGTCACTGTTTGTACACAGTGCACGGCATTCTCGATAAGGACCACCAGCGCAATTGATACAGCAGGTACGATTGTCCGTTTGCAGAGCGGCACTGATCGCTTCGCCTGTATGGTCAAAGCAGCACTGTTCACCAATCTGATGCAACAAGCCGCTACGCTTCAACAGATGAAGCGGCTGTGCAACCAGACCAGATAGCAGCAGTCTGCCACCATGCTGGCTGATTTGATTGTGTAATGTACGCAATCGTGCTTCACCCGAAGCATCGATCAGGCTAACTCTGCCCATCCGTAATAGCAGGACACCTTCCGGTCGATACGCCTGCACAAATTCGGGCTGTTCAAACGGATTGACCGATCCGAAAAATAGCGGACCCTGAAGCGTAAAAATAGACAATCGCTCACAATGCATCGTATTGCTATCTCCAGCATGTGCAGATAAGGGAGCTACTTTACCATGACGGAGTTGATGATCTGGTACGACTTGCCGAATCTGCTGCGCGGCTGCACTTTTGTATACAAACATAATCATGGATAGCGCCAAGCCGACTTCGACTGCTAGCGTTAAAGTTGTACCGACAGTCAGCAGAAAAGTGACCAGTAGTACTAGCGAATCTCCATTTCGCAAACGCAAAATAGCCGCAAAGCTGCGCCGCTCGCTCATATTCCAAGCGACCACCATCAGAATCGGTGCCATAGAGGATAACGGAATAGCAGAAGCATACGGTGCAAGAAGCAGCAAGACGAGCAGAACGACTAATCCATGTACGATACCGGACACTTTGGAGAAGGCACCGCTTTTGATATTCGTAGCTGTACGAGCAATCGCTCCTGTTGCAGGAATGCCGCCGAACAATGGCGTTATCATATTGGCAATGCCCTGTCCGATCAATTCGCGATTGGCGCGATGTCGCGTACCGCTCATCTCATCCGCCACGACAGCAGATAGCAAGGATTCGATACTTCCGAGCAGAGCGATAATACAAGCGGGTTGAATCATAAGTACAATGGTCGACCAAGACAGATCAAGCCCATGCAGACCGGGTAAGGCGGCTGGAATCTCACCGTAAGCAGAGCCAATCGTTGCTACCTTGCCGCTCCATAGCCAGACGGAGAATAGTGTAGCTGTGAGCAGACCGACGAGTGAAGCGGGGATGCGGGGCAATACGCGCGGAATGAGTAACAATGCGGTCAGACAGAGAAGTGCGATTGCGACGCTATATAGATTGATCGTATGCAGATGTAAGCCGATTTCTTTCATATTCAATAGAAAGCTTTCGTGACGTTGTAAGCCGGTCAATCCGAGGAAGCTGCCGATCTGTCCGGTAAAAATCGTAACGGCAATCCCGGCGGTAAAACCTACGGTGACAGGTCTTGGTATAAAACGAATAAGCGCACCAAGACGAAGCAATCCCATTACAACGAGCAATATACCAGCTAGAAAGCCGGCAACAAGTAATTTATCGTATCCGTATTGAAGCACGATGGCGAGCAAGACAGGGATAAATGCGCCAGTTGGACCGCCAATCTGGAATCGAGATCCGCCGAATAATGAGATCAAGATCCCTGCGATAATCGTCGTATACAGTCCCGTTTCCGGCTTCACACCGGAAGCGATGGCAAATGCCATGCCGAGCGGAATGGCGATAATGCCGACTGTACAACCGGCGATCAGATCGCGTTGTAATTGTTTTCGTCCATACGTGTTGAATCCGAAACGTTGCGCTAATTTCCTGACATTCATAATAGACAGACCTTCTTTTTCCGTGATATGGCTAGCTTGGTTTACCATAACGCATGATCCGTGTTAGATGCTGTAACTTACATCATGGTAAAGCGCTCCACAGCAGCATTGCAGAAAATGTCCATGCAGCTTGTCATTCTCAAGCGCGACAATAACGGGTATACTAGGGCAATGAACGTCCATGCCGGGCAGTTCGGTGTGATGGCAATAGGCATATCCTTGTTACTGACAGCTATCACACAGCAGTATTCCATACATACACCATGAACACTTCATTCACTGCTGTCCGGCGTATGCCCTGTATACTGCATGGATAACCTTATCATTTCGTCGCAAAGGAGCTTATTTATGTCTAACGACTTTACACCCGTTATTGTAAAACATGTGGTGATTGGCGAAGGCGCACCGAAATTATGCGTGCCGCTCGTCGGTCGCACCACCGAACAATTGCAGGAAGAAGCACGCTTTTTACAAACCGCTGATGTGGATGTCGTGGAATGGCGAGCGGACTTTTTTGAACATGTGGATAGTATAGAACGCGTTCGCGCTGCATTGCTGGAGATTCGTGCGTATTTGCCATCCGTGCCGATGATCTTTACGTTCCGTACGGCAAAAGAAGGCGGAGAACGCGAGATTGATGCCGATTATTATGTACAGCTGAATCAGTCGCTGGCAGCTTCCGGTCAGGTCGATCTGATCGATATTGAGCTATTCAGCGGCGACGAACATATACAGACTATCGTGGACAAGGCGCATCAGCATCATACGGCGGTGATTATTTCCAATCATGATTTTCAGGGAACGCCGCCGAAGGAAGAGATGATTTCACGTTTGCGCCGAGCACAGGAGCTGGGTGGCGATCTGCTGAAGCTGGCAGTGATGCCGACGTCTGCTGCGGATGTCATTGCTTTGCTGGATGCGACCGTCACGATGCGAGAACAGTATGCGGAACGTCCACTCATTACGATGTCGATGGGTGGTCAGGGATTGATCAGTCGTCTCGCAGGTGAGCTGGTCGGTTCGGCGTTGACTTTTGGCGCTGTCCAACGTGCCTCTGCGCCGGGACAGATTCCTATTGCCGATCTGCGCGGTGTGCTGAATCTACTGCATAACAACTCCAAGTAGGCAGTAATAGTCAGTCAGGTATGGCGATTGGACAAGTGATGCAGCGTCAGCTGATTATGACAATATGACGCCAAACAACCGATAGTATTCCTCTGCGTATCTATTCGCAGAGGAATTTTTTGTATAAAGATGATCGGAATGGTTTAAAAGAAATCAGAGGCATTATTATGAAGGAGGCAACAACATGTATCTGGTATCCAAGCAGAACAATCTTATCGATGCAGAACAGTTGCGACAGTGGGAGCAGGAGCATGAAGTTACATTGCCTGCGGCGTACAATGAATTTTTGCAGCAGTATGGACAGGGGACGTATTGTGGATTGCTGCATGTTGAACAACCCGATGCGCAGCAGTTGCAGGGGTTTGCTCAATATGAGTTATGGGATCATGATGAGAGCAGCCACATTACCGCCCAGCAGCTCGAAGAATGTATCGTAATTGCCAGTACAATTGACGGCGATATGATTGCACTGCATCGTGAATTGCCGGGCGGTATCTGGTTGCCGCGTCATGCGACGATTATCGAATCACTCGATTGGGGCACATTATCGTGGCAGCAGTTTATGGATATAGAGCTGGGAAAGCGCTATCATCCCGGTTATGAACAGCTGCGTGAGAAAGCTTATTTTGAACCCTTGAATGAATCTAAGCAATATCATCAATTGATGTTACAGAAAGGCAAATCGAAAAAAGGAAACGCTAGCCAAGCCGCGTATGGAAATGATCATTCCACACCTAACGCCTCTTCATCAGTTGCCAGCGCAGGCGGTGTGTTTATCGTCAATGATCCCGGCGCGGATATGACATACGCTGTTGGAACATCGGGTTCTTCTAGTGCTGAGAGTACACCACATCCGAGCAGCCGTGAACCTTTACGATTGCGACTCAAGGAAACGGCTGATCGGATCGCTTTGCAATGGCCGCCAGATTTGCGATTGGAAACAGAGCATTCTGGGCAGCTATTTTATCATAGTGTTGGCGGGTATATTCGATTCAATTATGCGTACGCGGCGGAAGTGTTATTCGTACACGATCATCCCGCAGCGTCCGACAATGAGGAGAATCTGACACAATCGCTACTTCAGGCGCTCAAGGAAGCTGGAATATCGTAAAACAAAGGGCGCGACTGTTTACCATCATGCGATTTCGTGTAACCAATGGTTGTACCTTCTTTTACCAGCAACAAGCTGTATTGGTAAAAGATGAGCTGAATACGACAGCATGATGATCAAGGAGGCGACAGTATGTATCCGGATTTGCAGGGCAAAACAGTCATTGTCACTGGGGCGGCAACAGGGATCGGTCAAGCGATTGCGCTTCGTTTTGGACAGGAAAAAGCGAATGTAGTGATTAATTACCATAGCAACCACGATGGCGTGGAAGAAGCGATTCAGAAAATCAAGGAAGCCGGTGGGCAGGCGATTGATGTTCAGGGCGATATGTCGAATGAAGAGGATGCACAGCGCATCATTCAGACGGCACATGATACATTTGGCAGCATGGATATCATGGTTAACAATGCAGGTATGGAAAATGAAGTACCATCGCATGAACTGTCATTGGAAGATTGGAACAAAGTAATCAACGTCAATCTGACCGGGACGTTCCTTGGTAGCCGTGAAGCGATTCGTTACATGCTGAAACATAATATCAAAGGCAGCATTATCAATATGTCGAGCGTGCACGAGATTATTCCGTGGCCGCATTTTGTACACTATACCGCCAGCAAGGGTGGCGTGAAGATGATGACCCAGACGCTGGCAATGGAATATGCGCCGAATGGTATCCGGGTAAATGGCATTGGACCGGGCGCAATTAACACACCGATCAATGCCGAGAAGTTCGAAGACGAGGAGAAAAAGGCAGCCGTCACCAAGCTGATTCCGATGGGATATATCGGGGAACCGTCCGAGATCGCTTCGGTCGCCGTATGGCTTGCTTCTTCCGAAGCTAGTTACGTAACTGGGATTACCATTTTTGCCGATGGCGGCATGACCAAATACCCTTCGTTCCAAGGTGGGAACGGTTAAACGGGAGGTGACTCTCATGATGGAGCGCAAGTTGAATGACTATGTATCGACAACGGAAGATCCAGCGATTACGCTATTTCCAGAACCGGAGGATGTACTGGAAGATCCATCGTTGACCTGTTACTTTTTGCCGATGTTGTCGTTTACGCATGAGCATCTGGAAGATCAGCGTGCGTATCGGATTCATCTATTAAGTACAGACGGGTTGCAATGTTTAGATGATGCGCTATATAGCGAGCAGCATATTTGGGGCTTTGAATATCACGATGGCAAGTACCGCTTTCTTGGCGATATCGACGTGTTTGGCGGGGTGAATATTCCAGAGGTGTACGCGTGGTTAGTGGAGGACTTTGACCGCAACTGCGAGTATTATCTGCATGAGAAGCTGTCCGCCGTCGATTACGGAGAGCAAGTACAGGTGGCATTGTCCAGCATTGCCAATTTTGAAGCTCGCTCGTATGCGGAAAATGTATACAGTTATCTATACGCACGCACTCATTATCAGCGTACTGGCGAATTTCGCCACATTGACGAACTGATCGGCAACCATCGTCCGCTGGATCAGCATTTGCTGCTGGATCGGCTGGAAGCGCAGGAGATGAGTGCGATTATACTGGATCATTTGCCAGATACGCTGCGTATGCGTTATGACATGCAACCGGAAATGATCGTCGGCGGTGCCGAGCGCTTTCGGTTCCTATCTGCCAGCAGTGGCGGCGCGGTACTCGCATTGCTGAATACGCATCGGCAACAGGTGTATTTGCTAGAATAAGTACATGCGTATCGTCAGGCAATTGTTGTCGTTTTGGGATAGAGTTGACGGTTACGATATGCTATGATGGAGCTGAGGTGAGTCTATTGACGACAGAACATAATCAACCAGCATCCACATCGGAAGAGGCTTCAGCGAAAAAGCTGAGTCAAGCCGAGATGGCCAAACGTCTGCTGGCACAGAAAAAGCAAGGCAATCAAGGCAAAGGTGGAAACGGACAACAATCCACCGGCACCAAATCGATGAAAAGCCAGATGACCAAAAAAGTAAACAACCAGCGCAAAAAGATGGGAACCTAATCTCTTTCCATGCGCAGTCTGATTTACTGCATCCATAATATTCATCCCAAAAAGACCGATTCGATGATCCGAACCGGTCTTTTTTGTGCGCGAATTTTTATTTTGTAAACGATCGCAATTATTCCTCACCGTACATATGAAATTCACAAAGCAGCAGTAAGATGTGTTTGTCAGCAGGAAGAGAACATACGACAAGATCCTTTATACGAACTTATACTCTTTCATGCTTGGATTTGATTGTATACTACGCTTCATCCATACACAGGACATACACACTATTTTATTCAAAGGAAGGGAATTCCCATGACACGAAAATCCGGTATCAAAGGCTTTATTCTCGGCGCAGCATTGACCGCCGTATTAACCACTTCATTCTCCGCTTACGCTGCACCCATTCAGAAAAGCGTCTCCGCCGCACTGAGCGATGTGAAGATTATGCTGAATGGTCAGCAAACGACACTTACTGACAGTTCTGGTAACACAGTAGAACCGATCAATTATAACGGTACGATCTATTTGCCAATCCGTGCATTGTCCAAAGCACTCGGCGTGACCGCAGCCTATGATAGCACCAACTCTACGGTCAAGCTGACCAGCGGTACGACTGCTACAGCAGACGATGACAGCACTGGCGCAGATATCAATACCGATGAGAATGTACCTGCCAAGCCGGAAGGCGATCTGGCGCCAGCCAAACCGGACGGTGATCAAGCACCAGCCAAGCCAGATGGCACCGATAGCGGCTACGGTACAGATGCCAAAGTCGAAGGTACAGGCAAATATACACAATCCGGCGATACCGTCACCAAATCGGATCAGACGATTGCTGCAACCGAAGCCGACCAATCCGCCGTCAAAGTATCCGACAGCGGAACACTGACACTGACCGACTCAACTATCACCAAAACCGGCGATACATCGTCTGAAGATAACAGTAACTTTTACGGTCTGAATGCTGCGGTTCTGTCGGAATCCGGCAGTACAGTTACCGTGAAAAATACATCCATTACGACCGATGCGGACGGCTCTAACGCTACCTTCTCCACTGGCGAAGGCTCGGTACTGAACATCTCCGATTCCACCATCCAAACGAGTCAAGATTCCTCGCGCGGTCTGGATGCAACGATGACTGGTACAGTCAACGCGACGAATGTGAAGATCACGACAGCTGGCGAACACGCTGCCGCAATTGCTACCGATCGTGGTGAAGGTACAGTGAATGTAACTGGCGGCACAATGAACACATCCGGCGAAGGCTCACCAGGCATCTATTCTACTGGTAAGATTACCGTATCCGGTGCGACGATCAAAGCAACTGGCTCCGAAGCTGTCGTTATCGAAGGTCGCAACTCCGCTACGGTGAAAAATACATCCCTGACTGGTGCAGGTACACGCGGTGTCATGATCTATCAAAGCTATTCCGGCGATGCTGAAGATGGCACAGGTACATTTACAATGACTGGCGGCTCGCTCAATGCAACTGCTGGACCGATCTTCTATTCTACGAATACGGATGCAGTCATTAACCTGACCAATGCCGATGTAACGGGAGCTTCCGGCACGCTGTTGCAGGCTCAAGCTGACAAATGGGGCACCACCGGTTCCAATGGTGCGATTGTGACGTTAAATGCGAATAATCAAGAGCTGTCCGGCAATGTTATCGGTGATAGCCTGAGCACGATTACGCTCAAACTGGCTACTGGTAGCACTTGGTCAGGCGCACTGAACAGCGATCAGAAGCTGAAATCGGCAACCTTGAAGCTGGATGCAACGAGCAGCTGGAACGTAACTGCCAATTCCTACGTGACTGCTCTGACTGACAGCGACACAACGCTGGCAAATATCAACGACAACGGTCATACGATCTACTACGACGCCGACAACAGTGCCAACAGCTGGCTGAACGGCAAAACGGTAACCTTGCAGGACGGTGGTAAACTGACTCCGATATCATAAGAGACTTGCATACTCGTATGCTCGCGTATAAAATCAATGGATTGTTCGTGTGTGATATGTAGTAATAATGATTGAAATGAGTCGTTCTATACCTCTATGTGACTTACGCGTCTACGTGAAATATCCAGAACATCAATCGCTTGTTCATAATTGTAGCCTGCTGCCTTCAATGGAGCAGGCTTTTCACTTTTCGTCCGGTAACATGATATGATGAATAACAGAATCATGTATAGGGACATCATAGAACAATGGAAACGGAAGCGGAGGCAGAACAGCATGAAGAATCTACTCGTCACCGGCTACCGTGCGCATGAACTGAGCATTTTCAGTCAAAAGCATGAAGGCATCCACTATATCCGTCAGGCGATCCGCAGTAAGCTAATTCCGCTGCTGGAAGAAGGCTTGGAATGGGTGATTACGCCCGGACAGTACGGCGTCGATCTGTGGGCATGCGAGACGGCAATTGAATTGAAGCAAGAGTATCCGCAGCTGCGGGTGTCGATATTGTCCGCATTTGCTAATCCAGAGGAACGTTGGAGCGATGACAAGAAGGACTATTACAATCAGATTTTGAAAGGCATTGATTTCCACGGCATCGTCAGCAACCAGCCGTATCAGGGCATCTGGCAATTCAAAGCGCGTGATGAACTGCTGTTCCGCAAAACAGACGGCATTGTGCTAGTATATGACGAAGATGCAGGAGAAGGCAGCCCGCGCTTCGTAAAAGAAGAAGCGCTCAAGCGTCAGCAGGAGGAAGGGTATCGTTATATTAGCATCAGCTCCGAGGATATTCAGGGCATTGCTGACGAAGAGCGATTGGAGCAGCAATGGGAAGAACCGGAGATGGAGAGGAACGGTAGCCGGAATGAATTGGGCGATGAGATTTGAGGAGGGATGGACATGATCGGAATCAGTGCATGTCTGACTGGTGCCGCTTGCCGGTACGACGGACGCAGCAATCTGGTACAGCCGCTGGATGAAATGATCTCAGCAGGCACAGCCGTCGCTTTTTGCCCGGAAGTGCTGGGCGGTCTGAGTACACCACGCGAACCGGCGGAGATTGTGGGTGGTACATCAGAGGATGTATGGGAAGGACAGGCAAAAGTGCTGACGGTATCCGGTGAAGATGTGACGGCTGCTTTTCAACACGGTGCACAGCTTGCACTGGAACAAGCGCAGCAGGCTGGTATTACAATAGCAGTGTTAAAAGCGAACAGCCCATCCTGCGGCAGTCGGATGGTATACGATGGCACCTTCAGCGGCAGCAAATTGCCTGGCTCGGGTCTAACGGCTGCACTATTTCGCCGTCATGGCATTATCGTGCTGGATGAACATATGCTGGAGCAATTGCCGGATATGGTTGCTGGTAACGCTGAACAGAGCAAAGTTACTGACCATCCGTCTCCATGCAGATCGGTAGATACCGTGTAACGTTTGCATGAGAGTACACACCATGCGATTGACGTCATCTGAATAGGATGTGGATCGCATGGTGTGTACTTTTATTTTGAATACATAAAAAATACATAGATAGGTTCGGAATTTAAAATTATATATAGTCAAATGTTATTCACATTTGGATGAAGATAGCAAAGATTCGATTATTTCGTATGTTTCTTGTTAGCTGAATTTTTGCAAGCTAACTATACGCAGCAGGTAGGCTTCTTACAAAAAATAAGGTGATCTAGATCACATCATGCCTATTTTACCAGCGGTATACTGAGTACATCAAAAGCATTTAATTTTAGATATTAAAGATTGTGAAATATGTAACATATTTATGATACATCACCCTATAGATAGGCATATCATTGCCGAAGCGACAACAACAGAAATAAACGGAGGGAAACGCAATGACCACAACACGCGAACGACTTGTACTGATTGGAAACGGAATGGCAGGCGTAGCAACACTGGAGCAGATTATCAAATTAGGCGGCAATTATGATATCACCGTCATCGGTAGCGAACCACATCCGAACTATAACCGGATCATGCTGTCCTACGTACTGGAAGGCAGTCAGACGATTGATGATATCGTGCTGAACAGCCGCGAATGGTATGAGGAGAATGGCATCACGCTGCATACTGGTGTCACAGTCACATCGATTGACAATGACAATCGCCTGATCATGACAGATAACGGCACAGCGGTTCCTTACGACAAAGTGATTATCGCTACTGGCTCCAGCTCGCTCATTCTACCGATTCCGGGTCATGACAAGCAAGGTGTTGTCGGTTTCCGCGATATTGCAGATTGTCATCAGATGATGGAAGCAGCAGCTCATTATCCGCGCGCAGCCGTTATCGGCGGCGGATTGCTCGGTCTGGAAGCCGCCAAAGGTCTGGTTAGTCTCGGCATGGACGTCACGGTTGTGCATCTGATGAACGATCTGATGGAACGTCAACTGGATTACGTCGCTGCCGCTATGCTGAAAAAAGAACTGGAATCGCAAGGCATCAAATTCATGATGGGTGCACAAACGGCTGAACTGCAAGGCGGCGAACGCGTAGAAAGCCTATTGTTCAAAGATGGAACCGTACTGGAAGCTGACTTTGTCGTGATGGCAGCCGGTATCCGTCCGAATATAGCAGTGGCACGTAATAGTGGAATTGAAACAGAACGCGGCATTCTGGTTAACGACTATTTGCAAACATCGATGGACAACGTATATGCTGTCGGCGAATGCGTACAGCATCGTGGTAGCTGCTACGGCTTGGTTGCTCCACTATTTGAACAAGGTATGGTACTTGCCAAACACATTTGCGGCAATCCAGCGACTCCATATGAAGGTTCGACCGTATCCACCAAATTGAAAATCTCCGGCGTCGATGTATTCTCGGCTGGCGTCTTTATCGAAAATGAACAACAATCCGTCATCACCGCGCGTGATGATTGGAAGAAAACATATAAAAAGATCATTTTGCAAGACAATATGATCGTCGGTGCCGTCCTGTTTGGCGATATTAACGATTCGGCACAATTGCAAAAATTGATCCGCGATGGCGCACCGATGACTGACGAGCTGTATGCTGAGCTGATGGGCACCGGCGGTTGCAGTCATGGCAAGAAAAAAGCTTCGGTTGAAACGATGTCGGATGACGAAATCGTCTGCGGTTGTAACGGTGTCACCAAGCTGGATATCGTTAGCGCGATTCAGGACAAAGGGCTGACCAGCGTGGACGAGATCAAAGCTTGCACAGGTGCAACCCGCTCGTGTGGCGGTTGTAAACCGGTTGTGGAACAAATTCTGCAATTCGTCCTCGGTGACGGCGCAGCTGTCGCTTCGAGCCAAGGAATGTGCGCTTGTACAACCCACAGCCGTGACGATGTAGTTGCTGCTATTCGCGACAAAGGTCTGAAAACGATCAAAGAAGTGATGAACGTGATGGAGTGGAAGCATCCTGAAGGCTGCTCGAAATGCCGTCCAGCGATCAACTACTATCTCGGTATGATCAACCCGGTTCAATATCAAGATGAAAAAGAATCGCGCTTCGTCAACGAACGCATGAACGCCAATATTCAAAAAGACGGCACCTACACTGTAGTCCCACGGATGTACGGCGGTGTTACGACACCAGAAGATCTGAAAAAAATCGCCGACGTCTCGGTCAAATACAATGTCAAAGCTGTAAAAATGACGGGCGGACAACGGATCGACCTGATCGGTGTACAAAAAGAAGACCTGCCCAGCGTCTGGGAAGAACTTGATATGCCATCTGGGTACGCCTACGCCAAATCGCTCCGTACCGTCAAAACCTGTGTCGGCTCCCAATTTTGCCGCTTTGGTACACAGGATTCGATGGGCATGGGCGCCCTACTGGAACAGCGGTTTGAACGTCTCGACTTCCCTGCCAAATTCAAAATGGCAGTTAACGGCTGCCCACGCAACTGCGCTGAATCGTGTACGAAAGACATCGGCATCGTCGGCAACGATGGCGGCTGGGAGATCTTCATCGGCGGTAACGGCGGGATCAAGGCTCGTCTGGCGGATTCGTTCTGCAAAGTAAAAACTGATCAGGAGCTGATCGATCTGTGCGGCGCAATTATCCAATACTACCGCGAAACAGGGAAATATCTCGAACGCACCTCGGAGTGGGTGGAGCGCATGGGACTGGAATCGATCAGAGCGGCTGTGCTGGACGATGAGAACAATCGCCAACAGCTAATCGAACGCGTCAATCTGGCGCTGGCACAAGTCGAAGATCCATGGAAACAAGTACTGAACGACGAACAAACGCGCACCGCCCTATTTGGCAAAAAAGTAGAAGTATAAATAATCAAGAGTAGTATGAATCGCCAATAATATAAATCAGCAATAGAAGTGTACAGCATCCATACGATGCAGCAAAGGAGAGGATTAGCGATGAACAGCACACAACATTTTTACCCCGCAGGAACCAAACATGAATTTCTAAGCCGAATCGGACGTGTTCTGGAGATCCAAGGTCTGGAACTTGCCGTATTCCGCACGTCAGACGATCAAGTCTTCGCGCTCGAAAATCGCAACCCGCATCCGAAGGGTGGACCAATTGCCGAAGGCATCGTCTCCGGTCACGTTCTATATGATCCACTGTATGATTGGCAGATCGATCTGGAAACTGGATTGGTGCAAGCGCCGGATGAAGGGCAAGTACGCACATTCCCGGTTAAGGTGGAACAGGATCAGGTCTGGATCGCCGTTGGATGAGTTGGATATGACAAAATCATTTGTATATAGCACCGCCTGTATTGCCGTCATGAGAGCGACAATACAGGCGGTGTTTGTTTGTATAGAAGGAACGCGTAGTATCTTCATACATATTTCATTTTTAATAACCTGTGAAAAATAGTGACACAGGCGCAGCATTTGCTTATAATGTAGCAGGAGTAACAGGCTATAACAGATATACCAAAATAGTAATACACTTATCCTCATCGGTCCGGATTGAGGCGGAGGAGGGAATAGCAATGATTACGCTGGAAGGCGTGAGCAAATATTTTGGCAAAATTGGTAGTACACTTCCTGCGGTCAAGCAGGTGGATTTGCATATTGGTGCAGGCGATATTCATGGCATCGTCGGCAGCAGTGGCGCAGGTAAATCTACACTACTGCGTATGATCAACATGCTAGAGCGTCCTGATGAAGGTCGTGTCATCGTTGGTGACCAGCAGTTGACCACCTTGTCGGAACGTCAATTGCGTCCGGTACGCCAGCGAATCGGTATGATTTTTCAGCAATTCAATCTGGTGCACAATCGTACCGTTGGTGGCAATGTGTCAGCAGCGCTCGAACTGGCAGGCATCAAGAGGGCAGAACGAGAACAGCGCATTAGAGAGTGTCTGGAGCAGGTTGGCTTGTTGGATCGAATCCAACATTATCCGTCTCAATTAAGCGGAGGGCAGCGCCAGCGTGTTGGCATTGCGCGTGCGATTGCTACACGTCCGCAGGTGCTGTTATGCGATGAACCGACATCGGCGCTTGATCCCGGTACGACCGCGGATATTCTCGGGCTGCTTCGGCAGATCAACGAGCAGCTGGGCGTAACGATTGTACTCGTTACGCATGAGATGGATGTGGTGAAAAGCCTTTGTCATACCGTCTCCGTCATGGAGCAGGGCATGATCGTGGAGAGGTATTCGCGCGCAGAGGACGGCTTTGCCCCTGCGCCGGATTATACACTATCGTATCGTGAGCAATTGCTCGGCATCGGAGGTGGCGACCGTGGATAATACACGCACATTCGGTGAAATGGTGGAGAAGTATCAGACAGAGATCTGGCAGGCGATTGGCGATACCTTTACAATGGTCGGCATTTCACTAGCAGCTGCCATTCTGATCGGTTTGCCGCTCGGTACTTGGATCTATCTCACTCGCAAAGGACAGCTGTATGAAAATGTGTATCTGTCCGGGCTGCTGAACAGTATCGTCAATGTCGTACGTTCCTTTCCCTTTCTGCTGCTAGTCGTATTTCTGATTCCATTTACACGTATAGTGGTCGGCACATCGATTGGCACCGAAGCAGCATCCGTACCGCTCTCAATTATCGCCATCGCGTATTATTCGCGGCTGGTGGAGCAAGCGCTGCTGGATGTGCCGCGCGGCATCGTCGAAACGGCGCGTGCGATGGGGGCATCTGGTATACAGATCGTTTTCAAATTTCTGTACGTTGAGGCTCGTTCTGGGCTGGTATTGGGACTGACGACATCAGCGATTAGCTTTATCTCGTACTCGACCGTGGTCGGTATTGTCGGTGGCGGCGGAATTGGTGATTTTGCGATTCGATACGGGTATCAGCGCTTTGAAACCGATGTAATGGTCTATATGATCATTCTTATGATTATTTTAGTACAGGCGGTACAATTCACTGGCAGCCTGATCTCGCGCCTGATCGACAAGCGCTGACGAATAAGGAAATGCTGGAAAAGCCAAAAAAGTAACATCTACATTATCACTACACAAATACGGGGGTATCTATTGCATATGTTTAACAAAAAACCGATCCTGATCCTACTGTTCGCTATGGCACTGCTACTGGCAGCATGTGGACAACAAGCAACTACCGAAACGAACAACGCATCCAGTGAAAGCACGAGCGGAGCAAGCACAACTAGCGAAACGACATTAAAAGTCGCTACTCTGATCCCGCCAATGACCGATATTCTGGACATCGTGAAACCGCTGATGAAGCAGGACGGCATCAATCTGGATGTTATCGTGTTATCAGATAACGTACAGCCGAACGATGCACTGGCTAACAAAGAAGTCGACGCGAACTTCTTCCAGCACGTACCGTATATGACGCAGTACAATGAAAGCAAAGGCAGCAATCTCGTAGGCATTCAACCGATCTATAATGCCATCTATGGCGCGTATTCCAAAAACTACAAAAGCATCGACGCTCTGCCAGAAGGCGCAACGATCGCGATCGCTAACGATCCGTCCAACATCGGTCGCTCCCTGCAAATGTTTGCCCAAGCTGGTATGATCACGCTCAAAGACGGCGTAGGCATGAATGCCGTACAAGCTGATATTACAGCCAATCCGAAAAACTTCAAATTCAAAGAAGTCGATCTGCTGATGCTGGCACGGATGTATGACGAAGCTGATCTGGTAGCAATGACTCCAGCCTATGCCAAACCGCTGAACCTGACTCCAGTCAAAGACGCACTTGTAACGGAAAAAGAAGACTCCACCTTCGCCATCACACTTGTTGCACGGGAAGACAACAAGGACTCCGCTGCTATCCAAAAGCTCAAAGAACATATGGCAGGTCCAGAAGTGAAGAAATTCCTGCAAGATAACTACGCAGATATCGCAGTACCTGCCTTTTAAGCGGATCATTTGAGAGGGGAGCTGCATCACAATCACGTAGCTCTCCAGAGATAAATAGGCTATACTAGCACAAAAAACCTGTCCTACCCTAAAGGGTGCGACAGGTTTTTTGTATTCATCGTTCGTAAAACAGTTCATCTGATTGTCTATACCTGATCCTACTTACTATCAGATACTTGTTTTGAGTTCATATGATTCACTCCATTGGGATAGGCATACAGAGGTTGGTAGGATCGTATTGCTGGTAGCAGCTGCTGGGAGTTGATTGGAAATGGGATATTCTATACCAGACATCGTCATCCAGCTCATCAGCAACGGAACGATTCGCGACGCCAATTGCTGCGACGTTTCGCGACGATCTTTTTGCTCCAGATTCCATTGTAAGGTTGCGCCGTACAGCGACCAGCTGATCATCGCGGACAAAGGAACCAATTGCGCCTCATCCTGATCCGGCAGATGACGAGTTAACTGTTGTAGCATATGCTGCTGCAATTGGGACTTCATGTTTTTCTCGACCAACGGACTGAGCGAATCGAAATTTTTGGGACATTGGGAACTGGAATATTCGTGATAATTGCATAGCGCACAGATTAGGGTCGTTAGTGCTTCCGCAGAAAGTGCCTGTTGCGGATCGATGCCTTTGTACAGCAATTGAATCAACTGTGTGGAGATCATATATTCCAGTAATTCGTATTTGTCGGTGTAATGAGTGTAAAATGTAACCCGGTTAATGGTGGCACGACGGGTAATATCGCTCACCGTAATCTCATTGAATTCTTTCGTTTGCAGCAATTCGACAAACGACTGATGAATCAATTGGCGTGTACGAATGACACGAGGGTCCTGCGCATTCGGGCGTGGTGCTGTATTCATAGGGGATACCTCCTGTATCGGTCATATAGTAGTCATGTGCCAATGTCTAAACTACAATTGCTAACATGTGAGACTTAAACGACACATCTGGGTTTCTGTTGGTTGTATCTGTTGCTAGACGCCTGTACAATCAGGCATATACCCACCCGGCAGCATGCACCGGAGCGGGACTTCTTTTACACTCAAGCTTACTTTTATATATTTGTTTCCTAAAGATAATAATAACAGTATAACCGAAAATATCTCTGGAGGTTACGATAAATATGAATCATACTAACAATAATATGCAATCCAATCATACACAGTATGTGGCGCCGCTGTTTGAATCATTTACACTTGGCCAATTGAAGCTGTCCAGCCGTATCGTTATGGCACCGATGGCGCGTGGGTTCTCGCCCAACGGTGTACCCGGAACCGAGGTAGCGGATTATTATCGTCGTCGTGCTGAACAACGCGTCGGTCTAATTATTACTGAAAATGTCTCCATTCCGCATCCTTCTGCCAATCAGGACCCGGCGAACAGCCCGGACTTTGACAGTGAAGCTGCTCGTGCAGGCTGGAAGCATGTGGTTGACGAGGTGCATCGCGTCGGTGGCAAAATTATGCCGCAGCTCATTCATGCTGGTATCGCCAGAGAGAACTTTCCGCAACCAGAAGGTGCCGTACCATCGATCGGGCCGTCAGGTCTGGATGTGAATGGTACCGTACAAGGCGAAATCATGACGGTAGAGCAGATCAAGGAGGTTGTGCAGGCATTTGCTGATGCGGCAGCGCAAGCGCAGCAGCTGGGTTTTGACGGCATTGAGCTGCACGGGGCGCATGGTTATCTGATCGACCAGTTTCTATGGGAAACGACCAATCGCCGCGAAGATGAATACGGTGGAAGTATTGCCAACCGGGCACGTTTTGCCGTGGAGGTGGTGGAAGCGTGCCGCCGTGCGGTCGGTCCTGACTTTCCGATTGTTTTCCGGTTCTCGCAGTGGAAATATCCAGTGTACACAGCGAAGCTGGCAAACGATGCAGAGGAACTGGCAGCGCTGTTGAAGCCGCTTGCCGCAGCAGGTGTAGACATTTTCCATGCGTCCACCCGTCGTTTCTGGGAGCCGGAATTTGAAGGTTCACCGCTCAGTCTGGCAGGCTGGGCAAAACAGCTCACTGGCAAAGCCGTCATTACCGTTGGTTCGGTCGGCTTGAAGCAGGATTTTACTGAATTTTTCGCTTCTGGTGCAGATGCTGAGCAGCAAGGAAGTGTAAGCGGTCTGGCAGAACGATTGCAACAAGGCGAATTCGATCTGATTGCGGTCGGTCGCGCGCTGCTTGCCGATCCAGCATGGGCAGCCAAAATCCATGACAATCGTCTAGACGAACTGAAACCATTTCAAGCAGAGGCAGTTGGTAAGCTGTACTAACCCGTATAGGGAACGTGTAAGCAACAGAATGGTACCGTTCAATATGTTCAATCGCACATCCCAATCAAGCCGCTGGATTCCTTGCTTTATGGAGTGGGAATCTAGCGGCTTGATATTGTTTCATGTGTATTTCTATTTCAGTAAGTCTATTTGAGTAATAGTAAGGATGCGTAGTTGCTCCGACATGCTTCACGACCATTTTACGATTCGACCTATAGCGGTGAGACGTTCTGAACGTCCTGTGGCGGTATGACCGGTTTAGGCGCTTTTATTTTCAACTTCCACTCTGATACGACTACACCTGCAAGTACCAGAGCCGCACCAATATACCCTTTGACTGACAGCATTTCATGTTCGAACCAGAAGGCGAACAGCGCCGCAAACACCGGTTCCAGTGCAAAGATCAGCCCGGTACGCGTCGGTGTTGTATATTTCTGTGCAATCGGCTGTATGACAAATCCAAATGCACTGCATACTACACTGAGTGCCAACACAGCGATCCAACCGTCACTTGTCTGCGGCAAGGTTGGCGTTTCGTATAGAAACGAAAAGATCAGTCCGTACAGACCAGCGAATCCCAGCTGCATAATGCCCAGATTCAGCGTGCTGGACGTAATACGCGCCGCCGCACCAGTCATTAGAATATAACCCGCATAACAGAGTGCCGCCAGAATACAGAGCGCATCGCCGGGATGAATGCTGAGTTGCCCGTTCAAGGTTAATAATCCAATCCCTGATAACGCCATTAGTACACCAGCAATCTGCCGCCCTGCCAATCTGCGCCGGAAGATGATCCAATACAAAATCGGGACAAAAATGACCGTCAGACTAACAAGAAAGCCTGCATTGGACGTCGAGGTCGTCTGCAAACCGAACATAATAAACGCAAACACGCCAAACAGGCATAATCCGAGCAGCGCCCCGTATCCGGTCGTACGCCAGTCCAGATGCCGCAATTGGCGGAAGAAGATGAGCGCTGTCAGAATAAAGGCAAAGCCAAAACGCAGCGCAATCAGATTGTACGGGCTAAGCGAATCCATGCCCATTTTCATAAATAAATAAGAGGACCCCCAGCATAATGTAACGATAAAGATCAGCAGGTCAGCCCGCGATTGTTTCATGGTAATCCATCCTTTGATTGGTGTAGTCATAGACGCTGTATACAGGCTCCGAATTCCTGCTAGCAACGGGTTAATAAAATCAGTATAGTAGCGTTAGAAGTATAAGTATATTGAATGTTTGTAATGATATACATGAGTAAAAGTAATGGCTAAATCCTTGCGAATCATCCTGCGAATTATGAAGTCGGCAAACATAGAACAAAGTGTAAGCAGCATTGATTGTTTCTTAATAGATACAGCCGATACAGTGGCAAAAGGAGCGGATACAGATTGAGTATTCATAAATATGAGGTTCTGCTCAAAGTGGTGGAGCTGGGCAGTCTGACGCGAGCAGCGGAAGTGCTAGGATTTACACAATCCGGGGTGAGTCATATTATTCACGGGCTGGAACGGGAATTTGGCTTTCCCTTGTTATTACGCGACCGTTCCGGGGTACGACTGACTGCTAATGGTGAACGTGTATTGATTCCGATGCGTGAGACAGTGAACTGGAACGAACAGCTCAAGCAGGTAGTCTCGTCCATTCATGGGCTTGCATCTGGTGTGATTCGGATTGGCACCTTTACAAGTGTGTCGGTGCACTGGCTGCCGGGGATGATTAAGGAATTTCAGCGTCATTATCCGGGCATTACGTTCCGATTGATCGAAGGCGATTATGAGGAGATTGAAGAGTGGATTGCTAACGGTGAGATCGATTGCGGCTTTATGACACTGCCTGCGCGCGGGACATTTGATATTTTGCCGCTGCGTCAAGATCGGATGTTAGTAATTGTACCGCCAGATCATCCACTGCGGGAGGCGGATGCTTTTCCATTGTCACGGTTGTCAGAAGAGGATTTTATTATGCCGCGCGAAGGTTCGGATTATGATGTGCGGCGTGTACTGGAACATACAGGTATTACGCCGAATGTGCGCTTTGTACTGGGCGATGATTATGCGATTATCGCGATGGTGGAGAACGGGCTGGGAATTAGCATTTTACCAGAACTCGTCTTGCAAGGGCGGGATCACAATGCCGGGATGCTAGAGCTAGAGGAACGAAGCTTCCGTTCGCTTGGATTGGCGGTACAATCACTATCAAAAGCTTCACCTGCGATGCGGCGTTTTTTGGAATATGTAAAAGAATGGGTACAGCAAGTCGAGAAGCGGAATGTTGAAGCATGGCGATCAACGAGTAGGGATGCTGAATAGCAACCGTCCAACCATCGTATCGAAAATGGCAAAGGCAACCTCATTTCCGAGCGTGGGACTGCGTTTATTTCACCGTAAACTATGTTATAATTAAGTCCGTCTTCCAATGTAAGCGTTATTATTATGAAGCGGATGGAAGGAAATGCCGCTTACATATCATCATCCCATGCACCGATTTCTGCCATATATATAGCGGGCGCAAGCCGGATAGATAGCGGTATCGTGGCGATTGGCGCTGTGGATGATGAATATCCGATAGTGATGGGCAATACCCAAAATCGTATTTTGCAGGAGGTATAACGATGGCTCTTGGAACGAGCATGATTATGCGTTTGCAGATGGATAAGAAACAGGTGAGTTTTGGTGATGTGGCTGGTGCGATTGCCGAATCTGGCGGCGATGTGGTGGCGATTGACGTCATTCATGCCAGCCCGGAAAGTACGACGCGTGACTTGACCGTCAACTTGCCAGAAAATGTGCGCGAGCAAATGCTGCAATCGGTTGGGGCACTGCCGGGAGTCAAAGTCGTTAACGTATCCGACCGCACCTTTCTGGCGCATCTGGGCGGCAAGATTGAAGTACAGCCCAAGTCTCCAGTCAAAAACCGGGAAGACCTCTCCCATGTGTATACACCGGGCGTAGCCAAAGTGTGCATGGCGATTCATGAAGATCGGCAAAAGGCATTTTCCCTAACCGTAAAGCGCAATATGATCGCAGTCGTCTCCGACGGTACGGCAGTGCTCGGACTAGGTGATATCGGTCCAGAAGCGGCAATGCCAGTTATGGAAGGGAAGGCGATGCTGTTCAAGCAATTTGGCGAAGTCGATGCATTCCCGATCTGCTTAGATACAACGGATACGGAAGAGATTATTCAAGCGGTCAAATGGCTGGCTCCGGCATTCGGTGGGATCAATCTGGAAGATATCAGTTCGCCGCGCTGCTTTGAGATCGAACGCCGATTGACGGAAGAACTGGATATTCCGGTATTCCACGATGATCAGCATGGTACAGCAGTCGTTGTCCTTGCTGGATTGCTCAATTCGCTACGCATCGTTGGCAAATCGCTGGAAACGGCGAAAATCGTCGTGCTCGGTATCGGAGCAGCAGGAGCAGCCTGTGTCAAAATGCTGCTGTCCGCCGGTGCGAAAAACCTGATCGCTGTCGATAAAAACGGCGCATTGGTGCGCGACGAAGAATATCCGCACGAGATGTGGAACTGGATCGCCAACAACAGTAATTCGCAATTGGAAAAAGGCAGTCTGAGCGACGTCATTCAAGGTGCCGATGTATTCGTCGGTGTGTCTCGTCCGGGGCTATTGACCGTCGATCATCTGCATACGATGGCAGAAGATCGGATCGTATTTGCGATGGCGAATCCTGATCCTGAGATTGATCCTGAAGTGGCAGAGCGTCATGTACGCGTAATGGCAACTGGACGCAGCGATTATCCGAATCAGATCAACAACGTGCTGTGCTTCCCCGGCATTTTCCGTGGTGCCTTGGATTGCCGTGCCAGCGTGATCAATGAGGAAATGAAAGTCGCTGCTGCACGCGCCATCGCTTCGGTCGTGAAGGAAGACGAGCTGAACGAGCTGTACATCATTCCCGGTGTATTTAACGAACAAGTTGTGCAGGAAGTTCGTCGCGGCGTTATCCAAGCAGCGATTGCGACTGGTGTAGCACGTCGTACACCACCTGAATTCCGTTAATCTGGACTTAAATAAAGCAAGCTTCGCCGACAGCAATGTGATAACGGCGAAGCTTTTTTATACTTTTTGATCTACGTTATTTTTATACATGTTATGTAGTATGGTTTCTATACGATCTAGTACGTAATGAAGATATCTATATAGCACACAATGAAGATATACGCTCACTTGTGACCAATAGAGGGAATGCGGTAGGATAGCAGTACTATCTTAATGTAATCAGGCAGGTGATCAACTATGACTGCACAACGACCGGGCAATGACAGCCCGCATCGTCAAGGTAAAAAGACAGCTTCTGCACGTCGACCTTCCAATGAGGATTTACCTTCCATTCAGGTGTACGATGCCTCAACACAAGCCAATCATCCTACAGATGCACATGATCTAGCATTGTCCGCCAGTCTGTATCATCTACATATCGCGGAATCGGGCTATCGACCGCAGCATTATGCCTACTACTACAAACAATGGCAACAGTACGAAATGGACTATCATCAGCACCAGTCCACAGAGATTATGTATATGATCTCCGGTTGTTGTCGTATCGAGCTATATCCTTCGTCAGGTACACCGAAGCAAGCGAAGAACGACAATGCTGTAAAGGGCGTTGGCGTTGATCTGCAAAAAGGACAATTCATCGTGATTGATGCGAATATTCCGCACCGCCTGATCGTTGGCGATACACCATGTCGCATGCTCAATCTAGAATTTGGATTGCAAAGCTGTACACCGACCGCATCCATCCTGCATCAACTGATTCAGCAGGAAAAAGAACTGGCAGAGCTGATTCATACATCCCAGCCCTACATGGTGCTGTCCGATCCAGAGGATGTGTATTACACGCTCAAGTCGCTTGTATTAGAGCTGGATCAGCAGCGCGAAGGATCGATGCTGGGCGATCTACTATTTGCTCAACTGCTTGTACGCATTGCAAGACTATCGCAGGAACATCGGCAGCAGCAGACGCCCCTGAGCGAGAGATATGTACATCAGAGCATCCAGTTTATGCGTCAGAACTATGATCGCAGCATTCGCATGGAACAGATTGCTGCATCTGTTAATGTACATCCAAGCTATCTGCATCGTATCTTCAAAAAACATATGCACAGCACACCGACGGATTATTTGAACACATTGCGCATGGACAAGGCGATGATGCTGCTTGGTCAAACGGACATTCCCATTGCCGAGATCGCCGATTATGTAGGTGTTGCCAGCCGTCCTTATTTTCATCTGTTATTCAAAAAGCATACTGGGTATACACCTGCCGATTATCGGATGCAATCCGAGCGGTTTGTACGTAGCTATCAAGAGCCTGCGAACGAGGGGACAGATAACCAACCGTTGCAGGAGTGAGGAAGGTTAGGATTTTAGACAGATCATCGTGGAAAGAGTCACAATATTGATAACGCTTACTTAGAAAGGCGTTTTACAATACATTCATCATAGTAGATGGAGGGATAGTATCATGTCTTTTAAAGTAGCGTTTGTAGGAGCGGGAAGTATCGGATTCACACGCGGGTTGCTGCGTGATCTGCTAGCAGTGCCAGATTTTGCTGAGATTGAACTGGCATTTACAGATATTAACGAGCACAATCTGGATATGGTGACCCGGCTCTGTCAGCGGGATATCGACGGCAACGGGCTGAATATTCGCATTCAGCATACTACTGATCGCAGGGAAGCGCTGAAGGACGCGAAGTACGTCATCTGTACGATCCGTGTCGGCGGGCTGGAAGCCTTTGCGACAGATGTAGACATTCCGCTTAGATACGGTGTTGATCAATGCGTCGGTGATACGTTGTGCGCCGGTGGCATTATGTACGGTCAGCGTGGTGTTGCCGAGATGCTGAACATTTGCCGCGATATTCGCGAGGTCGCAGACGATCATGTACTGCTGCTGAATTACTCCAACCCGATGGCGATGCTAACATGGGCGTGCAATACGTATGGCGGTGTCAATACGGTGGGTCTCTGTCACGGCGTACAGCATGGTCATCATCAGATTGCGGACGTGTACGGACTGGACAAACAGGATGTCGATATCGTCTGTGCTGGTATCAATCATCAGACATGGTATATTCGGGCGAGTCATCAGGGGCGCGACCTGACGGCTGGTTTGCTAGAAGCATTTGAGAAGCATGACGAATATAGCCGTACGGAAAAGGTACGCATCGATATGCTACGCCGATTCGGATATTACAGCACCGAATCGAACGGTCATTTGAGCGAATATGTGCCTTGGTATCGCAAGCGTCCGCAGGAGATCGGTGATTGGATCGACTTGAATAGCTGGATTAACGGCGAGACGGGCGGCTATCTACGTGTCTGTACCGAAGGACGTAACTGGTTTGAAACGGATTTCCCGAACTGGATGCAGGAGGAGCCCAAGCGCTTTGCCGCGGAAGAACGCAGCGAAGAACACGGCTCGTACATTATCGAAGCGCTGGAAACGGGGCGCGTGTACCGTGGACATTTTAATGTGATTAACAACGGCGTCATCTCCAATCTGCCGAATGACGCTGTGATCGAAGCACCCGGTTATGTAGATCGCAATGGCATTTCGATGCCGCATGTAGGAGATTTGCCACTTGGTCCGGCGGCAGTGTGCAATGTGAGCATTTCGGTGCAGCGCTTGGCGGTAGAAGCAGCTGTGCATGGCGATGATAAGCTGCTACGTCAGGCATTTATGATGGACCCGCTGATCGGCGCAGTCTGCAATCCACCGGAAATCTGGCAAATGGTGGACGAGATGCTAGTCGCAGGCGAAGCATGGCTACCGCAATACGGTGAAGCAATCGCCGCCGCCAAACAGCGTCTGGACAGCGGCAATCTGCTGCCGACACAAGATTACGCCGGTGCAGCACGCCTGAAGGTCAAAACCGTCGCCGAAATGCAGGAAGACCGCGATGCTGCCAACCGCAACGCAGGCGAAGCCGATAAAGGCAAAGATCGGGAAAAGGTACAACAATAGAAAAAGTAGAACGTAGAAGAAGTAGTAGAAGTAATAGAAGTAGTAGCAGAAGAAACAATAATAGTAAAATCAACAGTATGTTTTATATCCACAAAAAGAGCAGTCGGATCAACAACATCCGACTGTTTTTCCCTATTCTGCAATCCCATGTAAGACGAGCGCAAATATATGATATAAAATATCAGAATATTGCTATACGGCATCGTCAAAACCTTTTACGCTTAAAAGAAGGCTGTAATGGTGAAATATAGAATTAGCAGCAATATGCCGCAAGTATATTATCGAAGTGGAGGGTATTGTATGTCTCAAGCTAGTGAACGCAAAATCAACTGGGGCATCATCGGCACCGGTGGTATCTCTAACAAATTTGTCGGCGATCTGCCGTTTACGAATAACGGAGTGGCGTATGCCGCCAGTTCGCGCAGTCAGGAAAGTGCAGATGAATTCGTTCGTAAATACAATATGACCGTTGGGTACGACAGCTACGAGAAGCTATTGCAGGACGAGCAGGTCGATGCGATCTATGTCGGTACACCGCATCCATTACATAAGCAAAATGTGCTGGACGCGCTGCATGCTGGCAAGCATGTCCTGTGTGAGAAGCCGTTTATGATGAACGCTGGTGAACTCGAAGAAGCAATCCAGCTTGCCCGCGAGAACAAGCTGTTCCTGATGGAAGGCATGTGGACGCGCTTCTTGCCACCGCTGCGCCAAGTGCGAGAATGGATTCAAGATGGCAAAATTGGTGAAGTGCGATTGGTGAAAGCAGATTTTGGATTCCGTTTTGACGGCGATCCAGATCATCGTTTGCTTAACAAAGAATTGGGCGGTGGGGCACTGCTGGATACAGGCATTTACCCGGTATCGTTCGCTTCCATGGTGCTGGGCGCCAAGCCTAATAATATTCACAGCACATCGTATATCGGACAAACTGGGGTGGACGAGCAATTTTCCATCTTGCTGGATTATGAAGGTGGACGTGCTGCCAGTCTGAACGGCGCAGTCAACATCCTGTTTCCGAATGAAGCATATATTCACGGTACTGAAGGATATATCCGCATTCCGCAATTCCTGTTCAGCCGCGAAGCGTACCTGTACATTAACGGCGAAGAAGTGGAGCATTTTACCGATGACCGCGAGTCCGAGGGCTATTCCTTTGAAGCGGAGGAAGCAGGTCGCCTCATTCTCGAAGGTGAGCTGGAAAGTGACATCATGCCGCTGGAAGAATCGCTGTCCATCATGCGTCTGCTGGATGAAGTGCGCAGTCAATGGGGACTAAAGTATCCGTCAGAGCAATAAGATTCAGTAAGAATACGTAAAGATATAAATAGCTTGATTATACAAAACAGGATGTCGTTCAGTCATAGACTGAGCAGGCATCCTGTTTTTGTATGACTGAATAGGAACTCCAACCATTCGTTGCAAAAAAATATGCTGAATATGTACATTTTTTGATAGAAGCTGCCTGAATCGGTTGAAATACATAGTATACTGACTGGCTTAACATAGCGCTGATCTTATTTTACAAACAACGACGTCACCTAGCCAGATAAGCGGGAGCAGCCACTCAGCAGATGGAACCATCATACGGAGACGAGGTGCGGAAGATGACAATCATGAACAACACGATGTACAAATGGACAAGCTGGCTGCTGGTACTGGCTGCGGTTGTCGTATATATTCTATTTCAGACCCGGGCGGCAGTGCTGGTCGGCATGGTACTGCTGGCGATTGGGATTATTATTGGATTATTAACGATGCCACGGGCGCAAAGGCTGCAATTTGCGATGTTTTATGCCGTGGCGGTGCCTGTGCTTTATTTTATCCGCGCCTTCATGTGAAAAATATGTGAGAAAAGTAATTGATAACTGTTCTCAATTATGTTTGGTAGTGCTATAATTGATTTTCAGTGCAGTTCGGCGCTGTATGTGTGGCAGTTTCTGTCGCTCGTACGGCGTCGTGTTATGTCACGATGTTGCTGGCAAATGCCAGAAAAGGGAGGGTTCATATGCTGCGTCGCTTTTTTGCTTATTACAAACCGTATCGAGGTTTGTTTATGATCGACTTTGGTTGTGCTGTGATCGCAGGGCTGCTGGAGTTAGCTTTTCCGATTGCGGTACAGCGCGTGATCGATGATTTGCTGCCAAGTGGCAATTGGCAGGTTATTTTGTGGGCATGTGCCGGGTTGCTCGGTATATTCCTAGTTAGTTCTATTTTGCAATATATCGTTACATACTGGGGTCACAAGCTTGGAATTAATATTGAGACGGACATGCGCAAAAAGCTGTTTGATCATATTCAGCGTCTGCCGTTCCGCTTTTTCGACAATGCGAAGACGGGTCATCTCGTCTCGCGGATGACGAGCGATCTGATGGATATCGGGGAGATTGCCCACCACGGACCGGAAGATTTATTTATCGCGGTGATGACGCTGATCGGGGCATTCCTGCTGATGGCAAGTCTGAATCTGGAACTAGCGATTCTGACCTTTATCGTTATTCCGCTCATGATCTATCTGTCGATCTTCTTCGGTCGGAAAATGTCGCGCGCCTTCAGCAAAATGTTTGGCGATATCGCTAACTTCAATGCACGCGTAGAGAACAACGTAAGTGGTATGCGCGTTGTACAAGCATTTGCTAACGAAGATCACGAGATTGCTCAGTTTGCGGTAGATAACGGCAGCTTCCGCCGTACGAAGCTGATTGCATACCGGATTATGGCGTGGAACTCGTCGATTAGTTATATTTTGATGAAATTCGTATCGCTGTTTGTACTCGTATGTGGTACGTGGTTCGTACTGGAACGTGGCATGACGTATGGCGATTTTGTTGCTTTTGTGCTGTTATCCAATGTGTTCTTGACGCCGATCAAACAGCTGAACTCGGTTATTGAGACGTATCCAAAAGGCATTGCCGGTTTCCGCCGTTATGAGGAATTGCTGGAAACTGATACCGAGATTCATGATCTGCCGGGTGCGCAGCCTGCACCGCCACTGCGCGGACAGATTCGCTATCGCGGCGTTTCGTTCGGATATGAAGGCAAGGATGATATTTTACACAACATCGATCTGGATATTCGTGAAGGAGAGACGGTCGCGTTAGTCGGACCATCCGGTGCGGGGAAAACGACCTTATGCAGTCTGCTGCCGCGCTTCTATGATATTCGTGCTGGCGAGATTACGATTGACGGTTTGAATGTCCAGCAGATGACCTTATCGTCACTGCGGACACAGATCGGGATTGTCCAGCAGGATGTGTTCCTGTTTGACGGTACGATTCGGGAAAATATCGCTTATGGCAAACTGGATGCGACTGATGAAGAGATCTGGCAAGCAGCACGTCAGGCGCAATTGGAAACCTTGATCCAGTCGTATGCGGAAGGCATGGATACGATCATTGGGGAACGTGGCGTGAAGCTGTCCGGTGGACAGAAGCAGCGTCTGTCCATTGCTCGCATGTTCTTGAAAAATCCGCCGATCCTCATTCTGGATGAAGCAACGTCGGCACTTGATACCGAAACAGAAGCAGCGATTCAGCAATCCCTGAATGAGCTGTCCGTCGGTCGTACGACACTGATTATCGCTCACCGTCTGGCAACGATCAAGAACGCCGACCGCATCATCGTCGTGACCAAAGAAGGCATCGCCGAGCAAGGCGCACATGATGAATTGATTAACGCTGGCGGCGCGTATGCCCGTTTGCATGCCGCACAGTTTGGTGCTTGATAAGGCGTACAGATCAGTAATCGCAGCACGTAATAACAAGATTTTGAATCAATCCAATACTCACACAATCGCCCGAACTGCACAACTTTGCTGTTCGGGCGATTGTATACATTACATACAGGTTTACCAGTATTCGAGTCGCGAAACAGAACTACACGCACTGATGTAGCAAGAAACGAAGAGAAATAGAGATATGTAACGCCAAGTATTATCTGGCAGAGAGCCACATAAGCATTCTCGATATAATAAGTCATCAAATCTATAAATCACACCTCATCAGCAAACTTCTACGCTATGCAGGGTTATTATTTTTGATCGTTAGTTTCATCAGCATACTTAGCCTCATATACTGTTTGCACATTAGCGACTCCACCGGAATCAGGTATATAGCGACCGATGTAAAGCTGGATTGATTGAGAAGTGAATCTGATTTCAATATAGTCACATTTTTCAATAACGAAAGGAGAAAAACCGGTAAGGATGATCGAAGAAATATCTTCAAACTAATCTAGGAGCATGTTCACGATTAACCTGAATCATATTATAGCCAGATTCGCCCTGAGAGAGTACAACACTAGGATATCTTTGAGCAAGAATGTTTAAAGCCATAGACTGCTTAGTCATAGAAATACCTCTAATTCTTTATGATTAAATAATACAATGTTCCACATGAAATAAAACCAAATCGTTTTTCTTGTAGCTTTAGCAGCACTAACAAGATTATTGAGGTATCGTAGTTGCTGAGCTGCATAATTTGGATGATCGCAATCACGCAAACCATTGTATACATCTTGGATGGCTGGAAATGGGAAATCATACTTGGAAACTAGATCGTTGATTTGTTTAGAAACATATTCACTTGTAAGCATAAAATACCTCGATTTTATAATAAAATATGTAGAAAAAAGAGCCCGTTATATACGAGCTCTCTGATTATCAATGTGACGAATATGATCTTTAATGTCTTCTCTCGTTTGTCGAATAGAATCACCGTCTTGTGACATCATGGCTTGTCTGGCTGCCCGCATATCTCTGGACAACATATCGTCAGTATAATCATGGGGGCGCGGCTTAGTAAGCATTCCGTCAACAGGTAGTTTAGTAAGGATTGCGCCAACGAAAGGTGCTTTTGCTGGTACCAGTTTAATTTGAGCACCGTCTGGGTTAGTAAAAGCTCTTTTCCGCATAATCATCAACTCCTTAGTAATAGTATAACCGAATCATCTGTCTAATAACAGACTGATCCAACGCATAAACTCTTCCAAATGGTTTGGCGCCAAACTTTCGTTTGTAGTAATTGACCTTATTGTCTTTAGGGATCAATGCGACAAAAGGGTCGTTATGATTTACTGTACCCCAATATGAAGCAAAGCTAAGCATGATATCAGCAAGGTTAATATATCGCTTTTTATTTTCTGGTCTATGACGACTATGCTTGGCTGTTTCAACGGAAGCTACAAACACGCCGTCATGATAGGTTAAAGCAATGACGCCAAGAATGCCACGAGCACCAAAACGTTTGAGCTTGTAGTAATGATATTCAGGGTGCTGTTCTACAAAAGATGCCCAGTCAAACCATCCATCGATTTGTCTTTGTGTATCAAGTATTGGAAGAAGAGATTTTAAATCTTCGTCAGTCAAAGGGGTAATCTCGCCCCGATATGTAGTTTTGGTCGGACTAAAGATTTTCCAAGACAACAACAACACCTCGCATGTATGAATAAAATAATTAGGATGGAAAACATAAATATCATATCACTGAGTGGATCAGGGAGAAAAGAAAAATATTGATTAAGCAATATGTCCACGTTCACCCACATAGATAGAGCCACACTTCACAAGTATGTCTTTAGCAGGTGGCGATAACAAAATTGACCGTACGCACAAAAGCATACAATCGTAGCCTCGTCTCTCGATAATAGTTCCATTCACTTAGCATGATTGTTTACATAGGGATATCGCATCTTATTATAATAAGTGTTAGTATACTGTTGCTCAGTAATCCTTCCTTTTTTAAAACCCATCACAATATCCCAACTGGAGGCAAAGTTCTATCACTACTTTTCACTGTCGTATCAATACGATCTGAACCTCTATAAGCATACTGGAAGGATGGTATTCATGAGAAAGCGATGGTGGGTACTGCTGATGTTGTCAGTGATCGCAACGCTAATATTTGCAACGATTCATTTGAAAATTATGTATCTCAAAAAAGATGTAACAAACTATCTGGTTCACGAGAAGCGATATGCAGCCAACGATATTTACAGTATAGAAACGAAAATAAGTACATTACCCACTTTTCCGATGTACGTGATTTTTCAGGACGAACCTCATCAGACCTATATGTATACTGATCGGGGCGTCGGACAATGGACGCAGCTATTTCCCAATGAGGATGTAATAAGCAAAGGTGGGCAATTCAAACACTGGGAAAATCCCAATCAGAACGAAACGCATCAGCAAGATAACTGAAGCAACGACGCAAAGCCGGATCTGTCCAGTAATAGGACAAGTCCGGCTTTTTGCTAGTACTGCGCATTGGAAGCTCAGTGTACTCTTCATTATCGTAATACAAACATGTACTTTTATTTTGCGACCACCGGGCATTTATCAACTATCATTCAGGCAAATGCCGGATAACATTCTCATGCGCAAACCCACGCACCTGCTCCTCGCTGTAATGCTTGAGCAGCTCATCAATGACCAGCTGCGATTTCCCCGCATGCTCTAGCTGCTGCACATGCTCGCTAATCCCGTCAAAGTCCGATCCCAGCCCGATATGCTTCACGCCGCCCAACGAGCAGAAGTGATCGATATGCCGCAGCAGATCAGTGATCTGAACCTGCTCACCTTCCTTGATAAAATACGGGCAATACACAACATGCACCATCGCATTTCGTTCAAACATCGCCACTGCCTGCTCATCGGTCAGATTGCGCGGATGATCCAGAATAGCGCGTGCATTCGAATGCGAAGCAAAGGGATATTTCGCCACATCGAGCACATCCCAGAACGAGCGCTCGCATAGATGACTCACATCCGTCAATATGCGATGGTCATTATAAAATTGCACCAGCTCATGTCCAAATGCCGTCAGACCTGCTCCACGTTCTTCCAGCGCTCCATCTGCCGCCAGATTGGCAAAGTTCCATGTCAGCCCGACCGAACGTACACCAAGCCGATACAGAATGTGCATCTTTTTCAGATCATTGCCAATCGGATCGACACCTTCTAACGTCAATAACGCACCAATCTGTCCGGGCTGCAATTGGGCAATTTGTTGCCATTCCGTAATATGAACCATCTGCGGATGTTTGCCTAACACTTCATCGTAAAAGTAATGCACCTGATCCAGACAATTCTGGAATCGCAGCGGATCAGGCAATGCTGGATCAACGAAAATGGCAAATCCCTGCATCCGCACCTGCCCTTCCTGTAAGCGAGCATAGTTGGTTTCCAGCTCCGGCGCATCGCTGTAGCTGAGTGTTCCTTGCGCTTCAGCTAGTTTATACAGTGCATCGCAATGCAGATCAATAATATGCATATATTCCTACTCCTTCCAATGTTGATTTGCATCCTGTGTATGTATCAAAATAAGATTACTATCCAGCATAGCCCAGCGATCACATAAAGTACAGACAACGGGCGGGTAATGGGTAATACATTCACAGCAGGTACAGGATCAGAGTAGAGGTGCAATATGGGGAAAACAATAGAGCGTATCCGGTCTTTTCTACGTAAATGGCTGGATCGCGATCAGGATCATAGAATCAAATGGGCGGAAGTGTATTTGGCAATCGGCGGTGTCTTTCACCGGGCGCTAGTGGAGACTCCGCGCAAGCGTGCAGCTGCACGTCGTCAGGAGAGCGATCTACCAGTATCGCGTATTCGTGAGATTCCGCTGGAACCGGGCGATATTTTGTACACGCCCAGCTCGGAATCAACGTATTATGCTGGTCATATGGGCATTCTCGGGACAGATGGACGCGTGTATCACGTGCATCCGTTTGGTCCGGTATTCTCGGATACGGTGGAATGGTATGTCAAACGCTTTTATGTAGGTGACCGCTTTGTCGTTTTTCGTGCACGCCACGAAGATGTAGGTGTGCTGGCGGCAGAGTGGGCGGAGCAGTATTACAAACAGGTCAAAGCGTACCGTCTGCATACGGGAATGGACGATGTGACCAACAACTATTGCTCCAAATTTATTGATCAGGCATACCGCTTCACCAGCGGAACTGACATCTGGGGCAAAGGCAAAAGAAAAATCCGGCACGGATATATCTACCCGTTTCGGATCGTCAAATCGGCAGAGCTGAAAGTTGTCGGCACATACTATCGCGCCTGATACTACGATTGCCTTACGAACGAAACATGAATCAAAACAATACGCCTGAGCAGCGATATTCATTCTGCTCAGGCGTATTGTATGATACATAGAGATAGCCACGATTTTTTTGGTACAGTTGTTGTATAGAATGAATTGGTACGGAATGAATAGGCTGATGCGGAATATAGTCATGCTATTTATTATGCCGCATCCATCTACATTCTATATTGCTATATAAGATGTAGATTATTACACTCGATCAAGTTCGGCATCGCTATCTTTCCACGTCTGAATACGGTCATCCTCGATAATACTAAGCGCCGCATCGGCGATATCGGGATTCGTGAGTAGTGCCTGCTGAACGCGTAATTTAATATCGTCAGCATCCGCTAACGTCAATCCTTGCTTCAGCTCAATCACGCCATCTACATGATAATAACGACCTTCCTGCACGATGCGCAGCATTTGAATATCTGCCACCTGTTCATCTGCAAAGATCGTCTCGGTCACTTTATCTTCCACATCCTTCGGCGCGGAGACACCGATCAACCCGATCATATTGTCGTAACCGACCCGGAAGGCAACAGCGATCATCAGACAGCCAATCATCAGCGTGACGATCCCATCCAACAGTGCAAAGTTGGTCAATGCAATCACGATTACCGATATTAGCGCCAGCGTTGCTCCTAGTACCGCTACAATATCCTCGTAAAAGACGAGCCGTGTCGGCGGTGCTGCGCGTCCTACATTGCGGAACGCACTCGAAACTATGCCCAATCCATGCGCTTCCGGCGCGCGAGATTCGTGAATAATCTCCTTCATTGCTTTGATTAGAATAAGCCCATCGACCAGAATGTTAATGATCAACACAATAATGTTGAGCCAGACCCCACTGCCGCTAGCTGCCGGATGCTGAAGCAGGTGAATGCCCTCATGGATCGTTTCATACGCCATAATCGTAACGACAATTACCGCGATCATACAGAAAATATTGATGACCCGTCCGAAGCCGTTTGGAAAGCGTGGAGTTGGTTTCTTTTCAGATAGGACGCTACCAACAAATACAAACCCCTGATTGACCGCATCTGCCAGCGAGTGCATCGCTGACGCGAATATCGCACCACTGCCGCTAAAGGCAAAAGCGACACCTTTGCAGATGGCGATAACCGCATTGCCGATCATGGCGACAGCGGAAGAGGTGTTTCCTTTTTTGATGAGTTGCAATAGTGATTCTTTGGGTTGTTGCTGAGACATAGGAACCTCCTTAAAAAGTAAAATCCTTCTCGTTCTGTGCCGTATTCCATTTTCATAATCTGTTCGCTTGATTGCATAGGAACAAAGGGAATAGAGCCGTACTATGTACATAGTTGAATCGGTGCTTAGCCTATTATACAGCAATCTTTTCCAGTGTCATTCGTAGTGCAACACAGTGATGGTCTTATTTATATATGCACATACATAACGGATACGTCACAATATTCATTTATACAATCATCTGCAAACACCCAAGGTTGCGTCTAACAAAGTTTTACAAAGCGCCGATTCATTCTTGGTAAACCTGCATCTTATTTTTTGAGAAAATATCTAAAGTTCTACCTATCGTTCTATCTATGATCTATTTATCGTCTAATTGTTGTATGCTTTCGTAACTTACAAACACGAACAGCCCGTCATCCGTCGTTAACCATCTATGCAATTCAGTTGCAATGGTTCCGGCGATGCGGGCTATTTATGTTATTTTATCCTGTCATCGTATACAGGACGATGGACATCATTTATAAAAAGGCGACTTGATTTTTACCAAGATTCTTCGCCTGCATTAACGCTTCTTCGGCGCGCAGGATCAGATCGGTCGGGTGAACGAGTGGATCTGGTTGCAGCATAACTCCGCCAACGCTAACGGTAATAAAGTCGCCGGTTTCCGCTGTGTTCGCAGGAATTTGCAGTGCTAAGACGCTACTGCGAATATCCTCAGCAAGTTGCACTACATCGTCTTTGCTGCTACCGCGCAGATTAATCATAAAGGTACCGCCACTAAAACGGGCAATATCTGATTCTGCACCACTTGCGATTACATTCAACACGTCCGCAACCCATTGTACGCATAGATCGCCGCCGTTGAGTCCGTGGATGGCATTGTATTCTCGCAGATCGTCAATATCAACGAGCAGCAGAGACATCAATTCCTCCTGCTGAATAGCGGTATACCAGTCTTCCATCAGCTTCTTCTCAAATGACACGCGGTTTGGCATATCGGTGAGCGGATCGGTTGTCATGTAGTTTTGCAGCTGATCACTGACGACATGATACGCTTCTTCCAGACCAGTATCGAGTGAAGATTCACGTGCAATGATCATCACTGACGGTTTGCCGCCATAGCTAATCGAAGCCAGCGTTAATTCCAATTTTAACGAATCGCCGTTTCGATTTTGGAAAAAGGTATTGTTGGTGATCATATGGATCAGATTCTGTTCCAATTGTTCCAGATAATTGACCATCTCATCCTTGGAATCATCTTGTACAAACTGCATGAAGTCCAGACCAAGCAGATCATCGCTTTGTTCCAGACCGAGCAGGACAGCAGCCTCGTGATTGGAATAGATGATTCGACGTTCCGTCAGCGTGAAGAAGGCAACTGGGGACATCTCCATGAGCTGTAAATATCGCTGCTCGTTCCGACGCAGTGTACGTGCATCCTGAAGCGCTTGTTCTTCAACTTGCCGCAATTGACTTTCCGTTTGCCGATGCACAATTGCTTTCAATTCCGGCAAAATATTCAGCTCTTTGGGCTGCCAAGGGAAGGAGGTGGATTGCACGACCTGTCGCCACTTTTCAAACGATTTACGTGGGGAGAGTCGGATACCGTCATTTTCTTGAATGACTGCTTTGGCAGGGTCGCCTGCCCAATCGACGATTTGCAGTACTTCAGGGCGGAACCAGATAATATAATTTTGCTGCCCCGGCGAGATCGCCAGATATAACGCACCGGATGCTTTGGCTTTGTATGCTTTGGCTGCTTCGTATTCCAGACTGAGCCGCGAAGTAGCATGCCAGTATTCGCGCGAACGCCCGCCCATCCAACCTGCCAGCTCGCGAATCTGCTGCGGAGTTGGCGTATTGCCGAACGTCAGTAGCTTGTCCTGATAACTGATTGCTGCACCAGATGCGCTCATTAAGGCAAGTAACGTATGTTCTTCGTCATGCAGCTGTTCTGCTACCCGCACCGAACTTGTATTACCGGTGAAGATACTCGCAATACGTAATGCCGTTTTGCGCAATTGCAGTTCGGCTTCATAATTGTCCAGTTGCTGCCGCTGATACAATTCGCTGGAGAAGAACGAACCAAGAAAATTGCAAAGATTGCGTTTACGATGGGAAATGTATTTTGCCGAATAATGATGGCAGGTAATTAGACCCCACAGCTGATTATCATGAATCAGCGAGATAGTCATCGTCGCACCCACACCCATATTGTGCAAATACTCAATATGCAGCGGGGATACGCTACGCAATACGGATAAGCTCAGATTGAGCGGTTTCCCAGTAAGCGGTTGAGTTGTTGGAACAATTTCAACAGGCTCGTAGTTGACGTCGACGATCAGTCGCAGCCAATTGCGCAGATAGAGCGCGCGTGCCTGCTTCGGAATGTCGGAAGCTGGATAATGATGACCGAGAAACGGTTCTAATCCTTCATTTTTGGCTTCCGCAATCACTTTACCATTCCACTGGTTATCGAATTCATAAATCATGACCCGATCATAGCCAAGCATATCTTGAATCTGCTCCGCCGCCGCTTGACTCGCTTCGATCCGATTGCTTGTTTGCTTGACCTTCGTAAAAAAGGACTGGATCCATTCAAAATCATATCCAACTGTTTCGTCTTCCGTTGGATATTCCATTTCAATAATGATAAGCCCTTCACTTTCATGTAAAACGGCATAGAACGTTATCGTTTCTCCATTTACATCAATGACAATTTCGGTATATTGCAAATCGGAAGTAGCTTCAGCACTAAGATCACTATGTAGTAAACTGAGTAGCTGTTCTGTTCCGATAATGCGTTCCAGTGGTTGCCCCAGTAGTTCATCCGGTGTATAGCCCAGCATATTCTTCGTATTCGTACTGCACTGAACAATTGTATGCTCGCTATCTTTGGTGACAGCAAGCAGGATGCCGTGCGGCTGAATACGACCTGGAATATGAATCGGTTCTTTATCGCAATTAGTCAGGTCAATCGGTTCCTTGGTGACGTAGTTTCCTTCTGTCAGCAAAGTGCGATTGAGTGGTTGATCGTTCTTGTTGCTGGCGTCAGACATTGTAGGCTGACCTCCATTCCTGTGTTGTAAGAAGACGAATTACGTATGGAACCACGCATCAAGCAGTTGGAATGTCTGACGTGCTGCATCCACAATCTCTTGTTGTTCCTGCGGCGATTGTCCACGATTCACAACTACATCGCGGAAACTTTGCCATTGGTCACGTGTATCCTGACCATACCCGTTAAAATAGGAAATACCTGCTCCCGGCTCAACCGGTAGGAATTTCATCAATTGCTTTGTAATTATCTGTCCACCGAGCGTAGACCCTTCGATCACATACATACTGCCGATCAAGCGCGCAGATGTAGAGATATCCGGCAAACTGTCGCATAGTGGCAAGGCATCCAACTGTTCACGAGTTACACCGAGATGCAGTAGATCTTGTTCGAGCAATGCTGTTTTACCACGAATATCCATATCCAATCCGAGCTGCTCTGGCAGTCCAGAAGATATCGCATGTTGCTCCAACGGACGCAAAAATCCGTAAAACAGCTGCAAATATTCAGTATATTGAGGTAACGTCATACTTTTATCCATCATGGAGCGCGCATAGTCATTATTCTCAATCTGACGATGGGCTTCCGCAGTATCTGTCCGCAGACGCTCCAAAATATTAGTAGTCATTCTGATCTCATCCTTTACCAATAAATATCTATAAGCAAAACAAACGGGGAATCATGACAGCACTTCGCTAAATAAAAGTTTGTCGCAGGATAGGATCAATGAGAAATTTTGCACATGTAAGTAACCGCTTTAACTAATACGGCATGCAGATTGTAATCTGATTGTTATCACCCAACGTACTCTGTTAAACTGTTCCACTATTTTAACATGACCATCCAGACAAAAATAGTTTGAATTTAAACAAACAGCCATTGCAATACACAGGATTTTCCAGTTATCATGCTAGAAATAGTAGGATTGTAGCAGAACGTACCATATTATGAACACAAACGCAAATCTATCAGTCACTATACAGCTCATCTATTTCCTACATGATGCAACAGGCTGCCTCCCCTATTATATCTAAGGAAGACAGCCTGTTCATATGAATAAAAGCCTATAGGACTCAAAAGAAACGTTTAGTTATTGGATGTAGCTGGCTTTTTGCGAAGCCAGATCATTGCGAATAAGTACGCTGCGAGCAGTGTCGCTGTCGCGGCGCTCATCCATGTCCAGTGTAACAATGCGGCATGTTGAGACTGATTTGCCAGATCCAAGCCGTACCAGAACAATAGCAGCGAGATCACACCAGTGAGAACAAGCCCGCCTAGTGCTGTTCCATAGCGATGCAGCAACGACAGATGAACAAAATGCCGGATCTCATTACGATAATGAATAGCTGCCATGCTTACATAGATCATGCCCAGCAGAATATTCCATCCGGTATGCAGCAGCAAGAAATTCATGATCATCAGAAAGACCACTACCCCGGTTATTTTGCCAAAATGCCGATCGATCCACATGCCTGCCAATCCCCTTTACCCTTAAAATTATGATGCCATCTTATATATATGGATGTGCCGATGCTTCATTGAGAGTATGTGTGCACATGTTTAACCGTGTAAGATTCATTACGCGATACGCTGATTGGCGTTTCGGTTTCTTCTATTAGTATCTACTTGTATGTATATCGGACGATCATATCCTAAATGTAGATTTATATAGATATTAATGGATTTTTTTGGTGAAACGAACGATTCAGCTTCGCAATTCACGTACAACATCTACCTTTACCAATACAGCATATATGTAGCTACAGATGTGGCATACGCATATAGCATATATGTACAGTAGACCCACAGATGATATACAAACAGGTGGCACTCTGCATAATCTGCAAAGTGCCACCTGTTTTAATTTTATATTGTTCCCCAATATAACTTGCGCTACATTCAATTTTTCTAAAATAAACCCTTATTAAATACGCAATGTCTTCTAAAATGTAACTTCTTCTAAGACATAACTTCTTTCAAAATGTACCTTGTATGAAGCAATCATCTCAAATCACAGCAAACAGTCATGTGTCTCAAATGACAACCATCGTTTGTTGCAACATCCTTTGTGCCTGATTGTAGGTCATTACGCTGTTATTGCGACTTCGCCTGCTGCTGTCTTTTTTCGACCAACAATAGGAAGCAGATCACTGCCAGCGTCTCCGCTGTGAAAATAACGACGCTCATCGGCACCGCTGTTGTTCCACTACCGAGACCGACCAATGGTGAAGCCGCAGCGCCTAGCGTTAACGGCAGCAGACCGAGCAGAGCGGAGGCACTACCTGCTGAATTTCCCTGTGTTTGCATTGCCAGCGAAGTAGACGTAGCCGCAACCGAACCGACACACGATACGATCAGGAACAGCATGGCTGCGATCAGGAACAATCCGCCACCAGCAAAAGCGATAATGAGCAGCAGTAACGCCGCTGTAAAAGCAACGGTCAAACTAAGACGCAATATACGCAATTCGCCAAACGTTCCAGACAGACGACCTGCCAGCTGAGAGCATATGACAATCCCGAGACCATTCAGCGCGAAGAACAGACTGAAGCCCTGTGCCGATACGCCAAAAATATCTTGAATCACAAAGGGCGAACCGGAAATATAAGCAAACATCGCTGCTGTAACAAACGCCTGCGACAATGCAAAGCCCATAAAAGCACGATCACGTACAAGACGACCGAATGTACGAAGCGTACTGCTTAACCCCCCAGCAGCTTTGCGATCCGATGGCAGGGATTCTGGCAAACCGAACGTTACCGCAATCAGCATAACTGCCCCGATTATAGCCAATACTACAAATACACCCTGCCATGGTACAACCTTTAACAATAATCCGCCAATGATCGGTGCAGCAATCGGCGCCACCCCGTTAATCAGCATCAACAGAGAGAAGAATTTGGTCAGCTCGTGACCAGAATACAGATCGCGTACGACCGCCCGTGAGATGACAATGCCGGCAGCTCCGGTTACACCTTGAATAAATCGCAGCAAGATCAATACCCAGATGTTGCCGGTAAAAGCGCATAATAGCGAGGAGATTGTGTACAACACGAGTGAAAATAACAGCGGCATCCGGCGACCTTTTACATCACTGAGCGGCCCGACAACGAGCTGTCCAAAAGCAAGACCGAGCAGACATGCGGTCAGACTGAGCTGGGCAAGCGATGCTTGCGTGTGCAGATTATCAGCCAGCGTAGGCAATGCTGGCAAATACATATCGATTGATAGCGGCGCGAATGCCGATAGCGAACCGAGAATGAGCGCGGTCAGCAGGCGACGCGACGAACTCATGTTTTCGGCTGACAACGTTTTGTTTGCATTTATTTTGTTCATATTGATTATGCCGTCCTTTCCGCAACTTTGGCGAATCCTCCGCAACCGCCGTATGACGGGAACGAAGCATCCGCACGACAATCATTAGTGTAAACGATCATTACCATTTAAACAAAGCAAAGATTTCAGGCTTATGCATTTCATGCTATAATGAATCCCAATGATTGATAAATCCTGAATGACAATACACCCGAGGAAGGTAGGTCAAGCATCTTGTCTACAAAAGCTAAGCAACCGAAGCCCGAATGGATCAAAATCAAGATGACCAACAACGAAAACTATCAGGAAATCAAAAGCATGATGCGCTCCAAAACGCTGCATACCGTATGTGAGGAAGCTCGTTGCCCGAACATTTACGAATGCTGGGCGAACCGGACTGCTACATTCATGATACTGGGAGATATCTGTACGCGCGCTTGTCGTTTCTGCGCCGTGAATACAGGGATGCCGACGGAACTTGATTTGCAAGAACCAGAAAGGGTAGCTGAAGCCGCAGAGCAGATGGGCCTGAATCATTGTGTAATTACAAGTGTTGCCCGTGACGATCTCAAAGACGGCGGGGCGATGATTTTTGCGGAAACGATCCGTGCGATGCGCAAACGCCTGCCATTGTGCAGTGTGGAAGTGCTCATTCCTGACTTTATGGGCGATATTGAATCGCTGCGCATTGTGATGGATGCCAAACCGGATATTTTGAACCATAATATTGAAACGGTAGAGCGCATGTCTGATCGGGTCAGAGCGAGAGCAAAATACCCACGCTCGATGGAACTGCTGCGCAACTCCAAAACATTGCAACCAAACATTCCGACCAAATCCAGCATCATGCTGGGCGTAGGCGAGGAGTGGGATGAAATTTTACAATCTATGGATGACCTGCGTGCCGTGGATTGCGATATTCTGACGCTGGGTCAATATTTGCAGCCAAGTCCGAAGCATCTGAACGTGGCGAAATATTACACACCAGAAGAATTTGCGATTTTAAAAGAAGAAGGACTGAAGCGCGGATTCAGCCATGTGGAATCCGGTCCGCTCGTTCGCAGCTCCTACCATGCGCATGAACAGGTAAAATCCGCATCGAAGTCGAAGGAAACTTCGACCGTTTAATTGCGAAAGGCGGGACGACCTTGATTCAGATTGGTGGCAAAACCTACGAGATCATCAAAGAATACCGGAACGGCTGGAATGTCGATATTTTCCGTGAACGCTATAGCGAAGTACTGGAACGGTATGATTATATTTTGGGCGATTGGGGCTATAACCAGCTTCGACTCAAAGGATTTTACCGGGATGGTCATCCGAAAGCGGCGAAGGACAGTTCTCTATCCAGTCTGACCGAGTATATTAACGAATACTGCAATTTTGGCTGTGCCTACTTTGTTCTGCAAAAGACCAAAGACGGCCCGCCGGAAGCCAAGTCCAGCGAGGGCGGCGACAAACCACAGCGCTCCAGCAGAAGTCACGGCAAACGTGACCGTGGTGACCGTCAGGACAAAGGCTCTTCCGGTCAAAAGCAGGGCAAGCAACAAGCTTCTGCCCAAGCAACAGCCGCTGGTTCTGCTGACAATCAAGCCAAAGAGTCATCTCCACGGCAAAAGCAGCAGAATAACCAGAATCAGAACCAACAGCATCACCAGAATAATCAGCAACGTCAGAACCAACAGCAGTCTCCTAATCAACAGCAGCAAGCTTCCAATCAACAACCGCAACAGCAAACGCAGCAACCTTCTCCATCCCAGCGGAACAATCCGGCACCTGCTCCGGCAGCTCCTGCACCCGTAGCAGCCCCACAGGCAGCCAACGAGCCGCAAAAGGATTAAATAACCTTCAATGAAACTCCTTCTATACTTACTGTGAAATACAGTGAATGCAGAAGGAGTTTTTATTTGTGAAATTTAAAAAAGTACAAAATGTACATTCTGTACTTTTTTCATTTATAGTCGTATAATCATACATACAGAAAGGAGTGCTTTTTATGAATGCTATACAAAGTGCTACTGAAGTAAGAGCTAACTTTGGACAATATATTGATGATGTTGTTAGAGTGAAACCACAATTCGTCAAACGTAATCGCGATATTATTGCCAGTTTTTCCATAGAGCAGCTAAAGTTAATTTTTGCAGCATACGAGTTTACTTTTGAATATGAACAGACAAACGACACATTCGTTGGTTCGATTGAACAAATTGAAGATATTATTGCCGAAGCAAACACGCTTGAAGAATTAAAATTGTCTCTGGCTACTCAATTATTTGAATATGCGGAAGAATATTTTGAATATTTTGAGCAGTATCAGAATGCCCCTAACCGTAAAAAGCATGTTCCCTATATTATGCGTGTACTTGTCTATAACAGTCCTGAAGAGATTGTAAACCTGTTACATGGCTAGTTGGAAAGACTTAAGAAGGTATCTGCAAAGAGATGGTTGGGAAATGTACAGACGGGGCGTCGATGATATGTATAGAAAAGTTTTACCTAATGGGGATATTTTAAAATGTCGGGTTTCTAGAGGAATAGGTGAAATTTCTCCTGCATTGTTCAGTAGGATTTTAAAACAGCAGCTGCACACGGACAAAGAAACATTCAACTCCAAAATCTAGGTGATATACAAACAAGCCTTCTTCACTCCAACGGGATCAGCCGGCGGAGAGAGGAAGGCTTGTTTGCATGTATACAATTAAAAATGTGGTGTAGCGTCACTACGTATTGCTACTGTCAGCTGTCAGTTCAACCGAGGAACGACTGTCTAACCCGATTCCAGAACGGATACGGACGGTAGCGGGCGAAGCTGACGCGGATGTTGGACACCTGACAGCGGATCGAGATGAGATCGTCGATTGGAATGTTCAGATGATCCACAGTCAGCTGCAAGCGCTGCTGCTTGCGCGAGTGAATATCGCAGTGGTGATGCTTGGGCAGCATCATGGACGAGCCGAGTGTGCGATAGACTCGATTGTTGATCGACGCAATCTCGGCGATTTGTAGCGCTTCAATCGTCGGATGCACCATCGCCCCGCCAAGTGCCTTGTTATAGGCTGTACTGCCAGAAGGGGTAGAAATGCAAATGCCGTCACCGCGAAACATTTCGAAAATCTCATCATTGATGTCCAGCTGTGCCACGATGGTCGTGCCATCTAGCCCTTTTAACGTAAACTCGTTCAGTGCCGTATAGCGAGATACCCCGCTTTTGGCGTGAATTTCCAGATCGATCAGCGGATATTTGACGATTTTCGGATTGTGATCGTCTTCTTCGCTAACCTCACCAGCCATGAATTTTACCAGATCTTCCAGCTCATCTGCTTTCCAGTCGGCATAGAAGCCGAGATGACCGGTATGAATACCGACAAAGGCAAGATCAGGAATATGGTCAATAAACGTATGAAAAGCGTGCAGCATCGTGCCGTCTCCGCCGATAGAGACAACAATTTCCGGCGATTCCGCATCGAGCTGAAAGCCATATCCGGCAGCCAGCTTATGAAACCGTTCACTTAGTTCGATCGATAGTTGGTCTCCGCGATCCAGTACATAGTATCTCAAGTTGGGGAAGCTCCTTTATCCAGAATCGTTAACCTGCTCCCTTTTGATGATAATCAATTCTGGCAATGAAAACAATCTTTTTGGGCAGGGATCTTCACAGAACACATCTCCAAACCATAGATAAAGAGCCAGTTGGCAGGCAAACGTTGACATTCGTTAGGCTTATGCAACAAAACCGCAATAATACGATCTTTTGTAAAGAGCCTGTAATCTAATTGTTAAAGTAAACGCTTACAAAAAGGGTACTATTTCGCAGTCAGTATGGTAAAATGAATACATAAGTTAACCGTAATCAACCGTCGGTAGTCAACAACACATTCAAGAATTGGAGTGATCATGATGGGTATAAGCATTATTTCCGGACTTCTAGTGTGTGGTTTTGTATATGTCATCCGATCCTCTTTCGCGCAACCCGGGGAAGAAGACGGCAGCATGTACTGAAATCAGTTGGTATGACGTATGGGCTGAATGAACAACTGCTGCAAGTCAGCAGGGTGAGCAGTATGAATTGAATTGTTGAACTTGAACCTATAGACGCAGCCGCGTAGATACACTCGGCTGCACAAGGACGCTAAACATTGAGTTAGCGTCCTTTTTTATATGTCATTGTCTTGAAATGATCGGTTTATACCAGATCAGAGGCGACAGGCATTGTTGACGACCGTGGGATAGCAGAAATTTCGACAACGCGCGTCCCACTTGCCGGGTAACTATGGTATACTTTGGGCAACGACGTAACGAAAGTTGGCGATACCCTTTGAATAATCGTGCATCTCTTTATGAGCTGCTTGGCGGTGCCGAAGGTGTCCGCCGTCTGGTGGAGGCTTTTTATCCGAAAGTGCAGCAAGACCCATTGATCGGTCCTTTATTTCCAGAAGATATTTATCCTGTGATGGAGAAACAGTATATGTTTTTGTCACAGTTTTTTGGTGGTCCATCGTTATTTTCTGATGCGTATGGTCATCCGATGATGCGTGCGCGGCATATGGCGTTTCCGATTACGAATGAAAAGGCAGATGCCTGGCTAGCTTGCATGAATGCAGCGCTTCAGGAGATTGGCGTGCAGGATGAATTGCGTCAATTCGTAGTCGACCGTTTATCCGGTCCAGCACATCATTTTGTGAACAGTCATTGAGTTCTGTATCGTCAGCATACAGAAGTATAAATAAACGTGGGGGAAGAAGTACAGATGGAGGAGTCCATACAGTTAGAACCGCTATATCAAATCAACGTCCAATGCCCGCAATGTGAGGAATCGTTTCAGACGAGTCGGGTACGACCAAGTCTAAAACGCGTCTCACGCCGGGATTCTGATTTTTGCGCATATTACCAGCATGAGAATCCTGATTTCTACGTCGTACGGGTTTGTCCGCATTGCGGCTTTGCCTCAACGGAGAATTCGATGGCTACACTCAGCTCCGCCCATAAGCAAAAGTTTATGACCGAAATCGGTAATCGACTTGCCAAACGTGATATGGGCGGTCATCGCACACGCGAGCAAGCACTGGAAACGTATAAACTGGCACTGATGTGTGCGCAAGCAATCGGTGACAGAGAACGGATTATTGCTAGCTTTTTGCATCATATCGCATGGTTGCACCGTTACAATGGCGAAACCGAGCAGGAACTGCGCTTTTTAAAATACTGCATGGATTCGTACATCCGTGTGTATGAACTAGAAAGTATCGGCGGTAGCGATGCTCGGCTCATGTTCCTGATCGGTGAGCTGCACCGGCGTCTTGATCAATTTAACGAAGCGGTCAAATGGTTCTCACGTGTTATCAACGACCAGCGCATTACCGATTCCGCGATGATTCGTGCTTCGCGTGAGCAATGGGTCGTTCTGCGCGAGCAGATGCTAGCGAAAAATCACGAGCTTCCGCATGAGATGCAGGAGTAGTCAGCAGGATACTATGTTTAGAAAATGCTGAAACTTTAAAGATAAAACACAAAAAAGAACCGTCTTGCGCACAGTATCCAGTGCACAAGATGGTTCTTTTTCTCATTATTTCTGCTCACATGTAAACAACATCCGTACAAGATACCTTTATCCGCGTATTCTCCATACGTAGCTAATGAACCATGTTCTAGTGACAAACGTGCTTGATCGGCGGTTCAATCAGCGTAAAATGGTATCCGTCAGCAAATAATCGCTATCACTGTCCAGCAAAGTCACCCGATTGCTGCAACATGGGAAGACGAGCAGCCTTTTTTTACCGTTGCGGATTGTTGCCAATTCCTTCGGCTTGATCGGTAACAGCACATTGCCAGCTTGGCAAAAGGGGCAGTCTTGAATATATACATCGTTCATCACAATATCGTAAGGCCATGCCTGGTTGAACGGAATCATTGAGACTTGTCACCCTGTTCGTCCTTAGCCATTTCAGCCAGTTTCTGCATTAAAATATGCTGAGGCATGTGCATCAGCTGTTCAAGCGGGATATTCAGCTTCTCTGCCAGCTTGACGGCGGTATCAGCTGAGATTTGTAGTGGTCGCATGTCAGGCTTCCTCCTCCATACCAAAATAGTGTTGAATTAGAGTATACTATAGTTATACCCACTTGGCGATGAGAGATCTATTGTACATAGCAACCGCAGGTGGTCTGTCTGCAAACTTACACAGAAAGGTGATGTCATCATGAACCATCCGCTTAACCAAACATGGAATCTGGAACCGATCTTTGCTGGAGGCTCTGGCTCGGAACAACTGCAACAGCACTTACAGCAGCTGACCGAAGATATTACAAAACTGACTGAACAGGTCAAAACCGTGTCTGCTCCGAACACAGTAGAAGAGACAACGGCTTTTGACGGTTTGCTAGAACAACTGCAACATGCTCGGATTCGTCTACGCGAAGCTGCTTCCTTTGCAGGTTGTCTGACTGCACAGGATCAGAGTGATAAGCAGGCGGTTCGTCTGTCGGCATCGCTTGGCGATTTGTCAGCACGTTTGCAAAGTCTGTTTGTACAATTTCAAAGTATCCTGCTGAATACAGAAGATGACGTATTCGCACAGTGGATCAAACGCCCAGAAGTGGAGCCGATCTCCTTTTTCCTGAACGAAATTCGTAGTCTGGCACGTGAGAAAATGACACCAGAACTGGAAAGTCTGGCGCTAGGTCTGGCGGTTGATGGATATCATGGCTGGAGTGACTTTTATGATACGATCGTAAGCCATGTGCGAATTCCATTTGAACAAAATGGTGAAACCGTGCAGTTGTCCGCTGGACAGGCTGCCAACAAAATGAACGATACAAACCGAGAAGTACGTGAAGACATGTTCCACAAATGGGAAGAAGCATGGACTGGAGTAGAAGATTTCTGTGCCGATACGCTCAACCATCTAGGTGGATTCCGTCTGAAATTGTATGATAATCGTGGCTGGAACAGTGTACTCAAGGAGCCGCTGCATATAAACCGTATGTCTCAGCAAACGCTGGATACGATGTGGGATGTTATTGTCAAAAATAAGCCTGTCTTCGTATCGTATCTGGAACGGAAGGCTCAAGTGCTAGGCGTCGAGAGATTGAGCTGGAATGACGTGGATGCGCCAATCGGTAATGTGGATAGTCAAGTTAGCTATGACGATGCCGCCGATCTGATCGTAGAGCAGTTCCGCAAGTTTAATCCCGATATGGCAGACTTTGCGGTCAAAGCATTTGACCAGCGCTGGATTGAAGCGGAAGATCGTGCTGGTAAGCGTCCGGGTGGCTTCTGTACATCGCTGCCGCAAAGTAAGGAAACCCGTATTTTCATGACCTATAGCGGTACAGCATCCAATGTATCAACGCTAGCACACGAACTCGGTCATGGGTATCATCAGCATGTGATGAACGAGCTGCCTGCGTTCAGTCAACAATATGCGATGAATGTAGCGGAAACGGCGTCTACATTTGCGGAAATGATTGTTGCCGATTCACTGGTCAAAGGTGCAGCTAACGATGAAGAAAAGCTGTCTCTGCTAGAAGATAAAATTCAACGCAGCATTGCTTTTTATATGAATATTCATGCGCGCTTCTTGTTTGAAACACGCTTTTACGAGCAGCGTCGTTCCGGTATGGTAGGTAGCGAGCAGCTGAATGAATTGATGGAAGAGGCGCAGCGTGAAGCGTTCTGCGATACGTTGTCTTCGTATCATCCACATTTCTGGGCATCCAAGCTGCACTTTTACAAAACGGGCGTGCCATTTTATAACTTCCCGTATACATTTGGCTATCTGTTCAGCACCGGTATCTATGCGCTGGCTCAACAAGAAGGTGCAGGCTTTGCTGCTCGTTATGATGCGCTGCTGCGTGATACTGGTCGGATGACAGTCGAAGATCTGGCACAGAAACATCTTGGTGTCGATCTGACACAACCAGAATTTTGGCAGCAAGCAGTCGACGCGAGTATCGCCGATGTGAATCTATTCCTGGAAATGACTGCTGACCGGGTACAACAATAATTTGTTCCAATACGCATGATGTAGTTGGTAAAAAGAATGTCATTCCTGCTGCATGAATACACAGTAAAAGATCCAATTCATGCAACACATGATGTAAAGAAGGCTTTGTCTTTTCATAGACAAAGCCTTTCTTTTTTTATTACCGACTCTTAATTTTTGCATAAATGCGCAAGTTATAAAGTGACAAATTTAACTCAGTTGCTGTCGTAAAACACAGCAGAAAACAGTATAATAACAGTGAAAAATGTCGAATAATAGTTATAAAGACCTATTTATTGATGATGTGCTTGCCACTACTCCATAATCACCATATAATGAGTCCGAAGTCCTGAATTTACATGATTGACAGAGAAAGGAAGGGGAACAAATGCCTAAAAATGATTTGTTTTCATTATCCAGACAAGTAGACATTGTGTTCAAAGAACTGGAAAATGAATTGGCGCATCTGGATTCTGGTACAGTATTCGTACAGATCCGCAACAACACGATTGGTAAGTTTGGTATCAAGCATAACCCGATCAGTGGTAGAAACGGAGAATGGAGCGGTCCAGAAGATGGATTGACGGCAATGCAGATCAAATCGTTCCGCCAAATGGCAATTGAATCGCTAAAATTCAAAAACCACTGGACACACGGAGAGATCAGTTACGAATTCGCTGTATCCAAAGGATTAATCATGGTCGACACTGTGATCGAATCTAACTACAACATGGCGAACCACATGATTCGTTATCCAAGAGCTACATACAACGAGGCAAATGCAGAATTGTCGTAATTAGCCAGTATGTACACCGTCGATCTAACGATTGGTGAGAAGCAAGTAGTAGGGATTTAGCTGTGGTAGCAAGGCAATACGTAGCAAGAGGTAGAGTGTAGAAAAGTAGATTGAAATAAGAGTGAAAGCAGAACGAAACTAGAACCAATTTGAAACAAAACTAGATATAACAAGCAATAAACACAAACTATATGAGCAAAAATCATAAGCAGCACTTATTCAGAAGGAACGTAGTTATCAAGCAATTGTTACGCATCTATTCGCAAAGTAGTAACAACAGAATCAAGCGGTACACTAGAACGTATCATACGGATGTACAACCAATATCATAACTAGCACTAAACGCAATACCGCCATTGAACCGGAACAGGCATCATGATTCCTGCCATTATATTATTTTATATTCCTATTCGGCTCGATTGAGCCACATACCCGGTGTGCTGGGATGGAACAATGGATAGCACGATCATATCAAACAAAAGCGACTCCTTATGGAGTCGCTTTTTGTGTGTAGATGGATTCAGCTAGGTCGCACAACGCAATATCGAAGCTATGCAGCAGCCTTGATCCGAGGCAGCAACACAATCGTTTGCTCCGTTACAGCTATGTTTCTGTTACAGCAGTATTTCTATTACAGTTGTGTATATTTCTCAATAACATCCAGCTGTAGATTCAATTCCACCGGTTGCCCGGGATGCAATTCGATCAGACCGGTAAAGTCGCGTGGATGTGTCGAATTCGGTGCGTCCGGCAGACTTGTATACGGCTCGATACATAAGAACTGGTCGCTTTCGCCCTTGGTGTACAATACCCAGTATTTAAAATGATCCGGATCAGCAGAATAGCGCAGCCCGTAACCATCATCGCGTTTCAATTCGGCACTCACTGGACGTTTATCACCAATGCGCAGCAGATTGTCCCAATTGCGATGTTGCATATTCATGCCGGTATTCAGTTCGTCCCATTCCTCCAGCGGCACGACTTCGCCAGTCGGAATCTGCTCTTCATCCTGCAAGAGCTGATTGCTCACCGGGATTTTCAGCGTCCAACGCTCCGGTTCGCCATCTAACAGGAACCAGGTATGTAGACCGAATCCGAACGGAGCGGAGTTTTGCCCCAGGTTGGTAATTTTGAGGCGTTGCATTAGAGAAGTTCCTTGCAATTGCAACGTCATTTCCAGCTTGAGCGGGGTAGGGTATTGCCGAATCCAGTTGGGATCATCAGCCGTTAACAACTCGGTAACGATCTGGCAACCGTCTTCGCTCTCATCAATATCAGCAACTCGCCATGACTGGGTACGATGCAATCCGTGAATATGATTATCGTTAGCTGTATTTTGATCAAACTGATACTCCACACCGTCGAATTCAAAATGTCCACGGCGAATACGTCCCGGCGGCATCAGCATAGGCATACCGAAGTGGTATGGCTTTTGCAAATAAAAATCAAGTTCGCTTTCTTCAGGACGGCGCAAAATCTCGCGGTTTTCCTGTACATCGCGCAGTCCGATTACATTGTTGCCAAGCTTAGGCAGCAGCGTGACTTCGAGCTGTTTGCTTTTGAGAATATAGGTTTCATATTGGTTCCAGGTTCCTTTGCTAACTGTCATTGCGCGGCTCCTTCCTCATCTTGCAGAACAAATAAAGTGCAAATATAGTATCATTATCATACCAGATTTTTTGGGCAAAAAGCGATTTGACATTTGACGATTTGCCAATTATGATGAGTTTCAAAGAACACGCAGCACCAACGCGTATTTTTGTAAATATCGGAAAACGATGATAGAGAAGAGTAGGCAGAAGAATGCTTCTACAGAAAGCCGGTGGGTGATGGAAACCGGTGAAGATGGTTTGCCGAATGGACTCTGGAGTGCCAGGTTGAAGCGGAGATTGCACAGCGATCGTCCTCAGTATGCCGGCCGGCAGCCCGCCGTTAACGTGGCATAAAGGCCGGATCAGAACCGCTGGGTTCAGTTATGAACGGGACAGCTTCACGTTTGGCGTTTGGACGCTGTTATGTGCTTGCGATTGTAAGATGCAAGCATGCGCACAGACTGCTGCGATGTATATACGACGCACAGTTTGCTGTCTGTTTGAGTATTCTTTTCCGGTAAATAAGGGTGGCACCACGGTCACACGTCCCTTGCAGGATGTGGGCCTTTTTTGCGTTCGCCCATATCCGATGATGGTGCAGGCGGATCAATGGGTAAGCCATTCGAACGCGCTGTACATAACAATAGCACGAAGGTTATACATGTCAGCTGAACACTCCTGATATGTAGAATACACACAGCTGTATACGTAGTAAGCCAACGACAAGGGAGGAAATAAGCATGAAAACTGTACTATCCGGCATTCAGCCAAGCGGTCTGTTGACGATCGGTAACTACATTGGAGCCATCCAGAACTTTGTTCAACTGCAACATGAATACAACTGTTACTTTATGGTTGTCGATCTGCATGCGATCACAGTAGCTCAAGAACCAGCAGCACTGCGCGAAGCATCCGAATCGGTTGCTGCGCTGTATCTTGCCGCAGGTTTGGATCCGTCCAAATCGAATATTTTTATGCAATCGCATGTGCCGCAGCACGCGGAACTGGGATGGATTATGACAACGCTCGCTTCGATGGGCGAGCTGGAACGTATGACTCAGTTCAAAGACAAATCCGCAGGTAAAGAAAATATTGGTACCGGTCTATTTGTATATCCGGCACTGATGGCAGCGGATATTCTGCTGTATAATGCGGATCTAGTACCGGTTGGCGATGATCAGAAGCAGCATTTGGAGCTGACACGCGATCTGGCTGCGCGCTTTAATCACCGCTTTGGTGAGTATTTCACCATTCCAGATCCGTACATTCCCGAAGTGGGCGCACGCATCATGTCACTGGATGACGCTAAGAAAAAGATGAGCAAAAGCAGCCCGAACGCAGGCAGTTATATCGCCGTGCTAGACCCGCCAGATGTCATTCGCAAAAAGTTCAGCCGCGCGACAACGGATTCTGGACGCGAAGTGCAATATGATCCGATCAACAAACCGGAAGTGAGTAATCTGATGACGATTTATTCGCAATTTTCGGGCTTGAGTCTGGCGCAGGTAGCTGACAAATTCGAAGGTCAAATGTACGGAGGATTCAAAAAGGAATTGGGCGAAGTGGTTGTTGCTGGTCTGGAACCGTTGCAGCAGCGCTACAAAGAAATTCGTGAATCCGGCGAGGTACGCGACATTCTCCGCCAGGGCGCACAACATGCACAAGCCTCAGCGGAGAAAATATTGACTGGCGTCAAAGAGAAAATGGGCTTTTTGCCTGTATCGCGATAAGCGGTTGTATGCTCTGCTGGGCAATGCAGCGCTGCAAGAACATACGGATCATGCGTATCGGTCAGGCAGGGTGATTCCCGCTACGGCGTTGTTGTTTGGCTTTGATGACAAAGCCCCAGCCAATATTGCCAATAGCAACGACACCAAGCAAAATGGCGAGCCAGGCAGAGTACGAAATAGCAACAGCACAGAATAACAACAGAATAATGGAAGAAAAGGCAAACCAGGCGGAAAGAATCTTGCTCATAGCGATGACAGCCTCCTGAAATAAATAAGATGGATGAGAGCGGGTGTTGGTTCGATTTACCCAAATGGGGTGAATCGGAACACACCTGCTTTTTACATGATACAGTCTCGACAGCATATAATATACATCCCGAAGCAGAAGTCATGTAAGCGTATTACAAGACTTCTGTTTTCTATTTTGCCGTAGTTTGAGAAGATGGTCAAGCCAAACGAAAGCCAGAATGACTATATACAAATGTCGGGAATACGTTATAATAACGATGTTATAATGATAATGATTCTCACTATTAATTGGAAGAAAGCGGCGGTATGCTTTGAGTAGATTACACAAACAACTGAAAACAGGCATCTGGTTTGCCTGTGCTGTAGCCGGGCTATTGCTGTCCGTCTTTTTTGCCATTTCGTATGGAGCGAAGGAATTGACGCTGTCGGCTGTATGGTCGGCGGTTTTTCATTATAACCCGGCGGCTACGGCGGATCAGATTATTTATAATCTGCGTTTGCCACGCGTCATCGGGGCAGTCATTGTCGGTATGGCATTTGCTGTTGCCGGTGCAGTCATGCAGGGGGTCACGCGTAATCCGATGGCGGATACTGGCGTGCTCGGTATCAATGCCGGTTCGTCGTTGGTGGTGGCGTTGAGCTTTGCCTTTTTGCCGACATTATCGTATTCGTCGCTCATGCTGATGTCCTTTGTCGGAGCGGCGCTGGCGACGGTATTGATCGTTGCATTGGGCGCATCGACACCGGGCGGGCTGAACTCGATGAAGTTGACAGTAGCCGGAGCTGTGATTGCGGCAATGCTGCATTCACTTAGTACGGGCATTGCTATCTATTATGATCTCAGTCAGGATCTGGCATTCTGGTATGCAGGGGGCGTCGGCGGGATTAGCTGGGATCAACTGAAGCTGTTAGTGCCAATCATTGTACTAACGACGATCTGGGCGATCACGCTGGGCAGACCGATTACCTTTCTGGCACTTGGTGAGGAGTCGGCGGTTAATCTAGGTGTACGGGTACGATGGATCAAAGTGCTGGCACTGATTGCTGTCGTGATTCTGGCAGGGGTATCGGTATCGGCAGCAGGCGCGATCAGCTTTGTCGGGCTAGTGATCCCGCATATTGCACGCCGCTTGATCGGTGTTGATTATCGGTTGATCATTCCGTTTTCCGCATTGCTGGGTGCGATGTTGCTCGTCTGGGCGGACTTTGCATCACGGATGGTACAGCCGCCGCGTGAATTTGCGATTGGAGCGATGGTCGCAATGGTCGGTGTTCCATTCTTCCTTTATCTGGCGCGCCGGGAAGGGAGGGGACTGTGATGGATCTACATAGCGTACAGATGAAAAGAGCTCGGCGCGCATGGCTCGTTAGTCTGCTGCTCATCGTTGTGTCGTTGCTAGTTGTACTCGTCAGTCTCAATACTGGCACAATCCGCTTGTCTCCGCTGCGCGTACTGTCCACATTATTTGGCTCAGGTAGCAGGCAAGAGCAACTGATTTTGTTTGATTATCGGCTGCCGCGTATTCTCATTACGATGCTAGCGGGAAGTGGCATTGGGATTGCTGGAGCGATTTTGCAGGGAACGTCGCGTAATTCGCTCGCTGATCCGGGTATTCTTGGTATTCATGCCGGAGCCGGGTTGGGCTTGATTGTGTATGTGTCTTTTTTCCGTACATTGGAAGGTTCGTCCTCAATCTGGATACCGATCTTCACCTTTGTCGGTGGTACGCTCACAGCATTGCTCATCTTCACCCTTGCCTATGACCGCAGACGCGGATTGTTGCCCATTAGGCTTATACTGGTTGGCATTGCAGTAGCGGCGGGTATCAGTGCACTGACACTGCTGTTATCGCTTCGGTTGAACGAAGACACGTACAGCTTTACCGCGACTTGGCTGGCGGGCAGTGTATGGGCGCGCGATTGGATTCATGTGTGGACGCTATTGCCGTGGATCGTGCTGATTGTACCGTGGGTATATTATCGTTCATCCCGACTTGATTTGTTCGCGCTTGGAGATGAACTCGCACTAGGCGTGGGCGGTCATGTCAGTCGCAGCCGGATCGAAATGCTGCTGCTGGCGGTGGCTCTGTCGTGTGCGAGTGTAGCGATGGTCGGTTCTATTGGCTTTATCGGATTAGTCGCGCCGCATATTGCGCGTCGTCTGACCAGTGCGCAGCACAAATATTTTCTGCCTGCTGCCGGATTGATCGGACTGGTCATTTTGCTAACAGCGGATACGATTGGACGCTCGATTTTCCAACCGAATGCTGTTCCTGCTGGTGTCGTCGTATCGGCGATTGGGGGACCGTATTTTCTGTATTTGCTGTTCCGAAGTAAATTTTGAACAGAGATTATGTTTTGAAATGTAAACAGGCAATACAACTATAAATAAGTATCCATTTGGAGGAGTAAGAGACATGTTGAAAAAGGTACATCTATTTATCGTATTGGGGCTGCTGATTGCTCTGCTGGCAGCATGCGGTCAGAGCGCAAGCACGACCGAAAGCAGCGCTACTGGTGAAGCATCATCCAAAGTTAAAACCGAGAATGGCACTATTACACATACAGCCGACGCACGCGTTGCATCGCTGTCCATTCATGTCACCAATGATTTGTTGGCATTGGGCATTCAGCCTGTCGGTTCGGTCATTGGCGGCGATATTAAAGACTTCCTGCCACATGTAGCGGATCAATTACAAGGTACTACCAAACTAGGCAAAGCCGATGATCCTGATATGGAGGCATTGCTGGCGTTGAATCCGGATGTAATCTACGTCGACGAATCCATTTCCGGCACAGACCTTTCCAAATTCGAGAAAATCGCACCAACCATATCCATCAACATGGACGAAGGCACATGGCAGGATCACCTAAAACAAATCGCCGGGCATATCGGACTGACTGACAAAGCCGACGCATTTATTAAAGAATACACACAAAAAGCCGATGAAGTCAGCACCCTGATCCATAGCAAACTGGGCGACAACGCCAAAGTCATGGCAATCCGCGCTACCGCCAAAGAACTGCGCGTGATGAGCACCGCTCGCCCACTTGGTCCAATTATGTACACCGACCTGAAACTACAAGCACCAGACATGGTCAAACAAATCTCTACCGACGAACCATTCGCCGTCGTCTCCAAAGAAGTACTGCCCGACTACAACGCCGACGCGATCTTCGTCATCATCAGCAAAGGCAACGAAGCGCAGGCAACCTTTGACGAACTAGAGAAAAACCCAGTCTGGCAAAACCTAAAAGCCGTCAAAGAAAAACACGTCTACATGCTCGACGGTCAAAAATGGCTAGACTACTCATCCCTAGGTCACCGCATGGCACTAGACGACGCCGAAAAACTATTTTCCAACTAACGACAAACGTAAATAACGAAATAAAGAAATAAACGAAATTTAGTAACTCCAACCGCTAAAAGTAACACGTAAGAAAAACGTACAACAATCATCACCACTCGCTGCATGACACACCAACCCATGCAGCCCACCACCCAACCATATTGTTTACGCTCTTTCACACGCTACAACACCAAGTTCCAACTAAACAAAAAAGTAAACAACAAACCCAAAACACCAAATGTAAAAAACACCAAAAGCCCTGATCCGGTCCCAGCACTCCAGCTGCCAAACCAATCAGGGCTTTTTTTGAAAATGATAGAGATACATAACGTTTACTAATCATAATGTACCCATACACGACTAAGCCAATAAACCAACAAACTAGTCACCCAATAAACAAATCAACCAATTAAAATAGTAAACCAGCAAACCAGTAAACCAACAAAATAGTGAACCAGTAAACTAATAGATAATACACATAAAAATTGAATCCAAAACAGTAATCCCGTTTCTACTCCACAGCAATGTTCATGTTCTAATTTCTACTTCCCCTACCAAGTGAAAGCTGAAAATGAGGCGGGCGCAGATAACGAAGGGAAGGAAATAAGGGATAGGGACGACTTTGGAGGGGCGGGAATCTTCATTCCTTCCTAATCCAAAAGATTCCCGCGGCTCCACCGGAGTCCCGTTCCCTTATTCCTTCCCGAAGTGCATGATGCATTCCCGCCAAATCATTTCAACTCCACATCATCCAACATGCACACTCAACCGCTCATTCATCTTATCCGGGCTCAACCAGCCCACATACGAATCCAGCGTATGAAACTCCTTATCCATCACCACAACCGCGACAAACGGATACTGGCGACGATGGCGATAGCGCACATCCGCCCAGCGTACAATATACCCGCCAGCCGTCTGCTCCACCTCAGAAATCGTATACGAGGAAAAGTACAGCAGCGCTTGAATATCCCGATGCTGACGGGACGCTTCAATCGCTGGATGCTGCATCGATGCCACAGCGTCAATCCAGATCAGTTTATTCGGGCTATACCAGCCGACTCGGTAGCTGCCGTCTTGTTTGGCATGCACAACATGCCAGCGGCGCAGCGAAATGGTCGGAATGAGCACATAATGTCCATCCGGCTCCGGTGAGCGTCCGTCTTCAATATCCATGCGCTCTACCTTGCGGGTCAAATACCAGTGTGTCGTCGTCCGCCATACATAATAGACAGCGATGGTCGAATACAACGTAATAAATAGCGGTGCAGGCGGAACCAATCCGGTTACCCACAGCAGCAGCGCCGCAATATGCGTCCCAAAAATAAACGGGTCAAAAATATTAATAATATTCCACGAAATCCACGTTTCGCTAAATGGTCGCACCGCCTGTGTACCGTAGGTGTTAAACAAATCGGTAAACACATGCAGGACAACCGCAATCGCAGTCCACAATACAATGTGCCAGAAGCCTTCATGATGTAGCAGCAGCGAAGTGCCTCCGCCGATCAGCGCAATCCAAAATGCCATAAATGGCAAGGAATGCGTAATGCCGCGATGATTGCGTACATAAGTGGCATTGTCTTTTAAACGTAATATAGTATCAAAATCCGGCGCTTGCGAACCGATGATCGTTGCGACCATAACTGCAATCGCCAGACCGGGGTCGGAAGCGACAACAGGGTCTACATAAGCAAGTCCGGCAAGTCCAAACCCCATGGCAAAATGGGTGGCAGTATCCATTGAATATTCTCTCCTTAGTCATTCGGCGTCTCATCTCGTATGCAATTCCAATTTTGCAATGACGCAGTAGCTTTGCTTCATTTCGCCTGTAGTTTACCATAACCAGTTAGCAAAAACGTGAAACTGAGATTAAAATACGCATCCTTCAACAAATTGTCATAATCGCCGCCATCTCTTGGCAAAGGCAAAGACAATTGCATGGGAGTATGATAAAGTGGATAAGGCGATTTGTACGGATGTATCGGGATTCACCCTGCATCTTCCTATGGAAATAGGGAGTGGAAGAGGTGAGCCTTTTTTATGAACAGCCCTATGTTGTAATCATCGGTTGCATGCAACCTAATGTTAAGGAGGAAGAAGTTCACTTGGATAAACAACCGGGCTATTCTACACTACCGGATTCTAGCTTACATGAAGCTCCGGCTCCAGGCGAGCAAGGAGCAAGCTGGCGTGACTTTATCGCGCTTACCAAACCGGGGATTTTGCGCTCCAATCTGATTGCTACCTTTGGCGGCTTCTGGCTCGCTTCGGGCTGGCATATTCAGTTTGGACATTTGTTATGGACATTACTTGGAACGATGCTGGTAATGGCATCATCGTGCGTATTTAACAATTACTGGGATCGCGAACTGGATATGAAAATGACGCGTACTCGTGACCGTGTGCTGGCAACTGGTCGCCTATCTCCTACTATTGTATTGTGGTATGCGATTGGACTCGGCATCGTTGGCTTATCCGTACTGGCAATATTCGCAGGGCTGTTGGCAGCGGCACTTGGCGCGCTGGGCATGTTTGTCTATATCGTCATCTATACGCTATGGCTGAAACGAAGCTCCACTTGGAGTACATCGATCGGCGGTATATCAGGCGCGATGCCACCAGTGATCGGATACGTAGCGGTGTCGCAACAAATAGATATAGGCGCATGGTTATTGTTTGCGATGCTGTTTCTGTGGCAACCGCCGCATTTCTGGGCGTTGGGCATTCGTCGGGTGGAAGAATATCGTGCTGCGGGCTTTCCACTTTTGCCCGTTGTCAAAGGCATTACTCGTACCCAGTATCAGATGCTACCGTATATTGCACTGCTGATTCCAGTGCCGATTCTAATGTATGTGTACGGCTATACTGGTTGGATCTATATGGTGACTTCATTGGTGCTGTCTGTGACATGGCTGGTGATGGCAATCGCTGGTTTCCAAAAGCAGAACAAGGATCAATGGGCAAAAAGAGCATTTATCTTTTCGATTAACTATTTGACGATAAGCTTTATTTTGATGATGATCGACACGGTGCATCGCTGAGAATGATGTCAGTCTGCGACGAATACGAATAACAAAACTTTAAAAAGGCGGTGCAGGGTAGATAATATATTCGTCTAACCCTGCCTTTTCCAGTTGTGCTGCGACATACTCATCCGGCGTGCCTTCTACACCGGCATACCCGCGACGGGTATACATATGCGTTGCATCTGGAAAGGCATCGCTGAGCACGCCGCGAATTTTGCGACCGGACGAATCGTTATCCAGAAACAGATACACTTCGTCCTGTCCGACCTGCTTGCGTAGCTTTTCCAGCTTTTGCGAGTTTAGCGTGCCAAAGGTGCATAGAATCTGCACTTCTGGTTGTAGGACACGGCGCAATTTACTACGGTCGTTTTTGCCTTCTACGATAATATGAATCAGGGCAATCACCTCTGTCTAAGATTGGAAAGGAATGAACACCTCGTATTCGATGATGTTGTAAGCGGCAAGGCGACTACTGACACCATAAGCATATTTCGGTTATACTATAGACTAGCCAAAAAGCTAGCTACTGAATACCATCATGGACAAAAAATAGATCGTACAGACACCATAGGAAAATGCATATTGGAGGTTATACAGATGGATTGGCAAGTATGGAGCGAATTTTTTAAACAGAATTGGCTGATCATTCTGGTAGCTCTAATTATATTATTTCTCGTGATCAATCTGGTCAAAACAGTGATCAAATGGCTGATCGTGATCATTATCGTCGCAGCGGTCTGTATTTACAGCGGCATCTCGCTGGATCAGATTCGCGATACCGTTACCAATGTAACGGATCAAACGGTCGGTGCATTGCGCGATCAGGCACTCGACGTGATGAAAAATGAAGCTAAGGATGCACGCTTTATTCAAAATGGAGATGGCACGTACACCGTGAAATCGGACAATATCGAGTTTACCGGTGAACCGGGTGCAGGCAAAGTCAGCATGACCTTCCGCGGTGTGCCGCTTGGCGAATGGGACGTGAACAGTACGATTCAATCGGTCATTACGCAGGCAAAGCAAAATACGGCGGCAAGTAAATGAAGAATGGAAGCATCCAGAGTGTTCGTTCATGTGATCATCGAATGACAGAGCATACTGGCAAGCGGTATACAGACCGTCATGCTAGAGGAGGACGTAGATGGAAGTAAAGGATATTGCAGCGTGGTTTGACAGCAGCTTTGTTTCCTGTCTGCTGTATGTCATCGTATTGATCTCGGTGTTGCAAGGCGTCCGCAGCGGGGCAAGTCGCTCGGCAGGGCGTCTATTTTCGTGGGCAGGACGCACGCTGCTAACGGTACTGGCGCTGCTGCTGGCGGCGCCGTTTGCGCTGTTCGTTTCCCCGTATGTGCAGTCATGGGCAGAGCAGGTGTCCAATTCCGTGCCGGACGGCAATTTGCAATGGTGGTGGGAAATGTATTACTCCGCCATTTACCTGATCTCGGAATTCTCGCTGTTACGGTTTGCCGTGTTGTTTATGTTGAGTTATGTCATAGCGAATATCACCTTTTCGTTGTTGGCGGTATTGCTTATTCCAGAACGTCTGCGACGTGGACCCGTTCCGACGGAAGGGCGGCGTTCAGGCTGGCTGAGCCGAATACTTGGCGGTCTGGTCGGATTGCTAAATGGTGTGCTACGCGGTGCGATTGTGATCGTAATTCTATTTATCGCGGTCAGTCTGTATCCCAACAACAAATGGTCGTCGTATGTAGAAGCATCGTCATTATACAATGGTACGGTCAAATCAGTTGTACAGCCGCTGACCGGCTCCTTTGTCAAAAATACGCTACCTGTGTTCACCAGTGCGGTGGAGCAGGAATTGACTGGCATTTTCCAGCGTAAATATGATGTAGTGGATCGCAGCATTCCAGATAATATTGAACAGGCAGCTGCCGAGATTGTCGGTACTACGACCGATACCGAGACGAAAGCCAAACTGCTATATGACTGGGTCGGCTCGCGCGTCAGCTACGACTATGGCAAAGTTGCCGATTATGAGCAGCGCGGCGTCTGGCATGAACAAACACCGGAAGATACATTTGAAACGAAGCTCGGTGTATGTATCGACTATGCTCGTTTGTATGCGGTCATGGCTCGTTCGCAAGGAATTGATGTGCGTGTCGTTACCGGGCTTGGATATAACGGTCAAGGCGGATATGGTCCGCATGCGTGGAATCAGGTGTATGTGCCGAGTTCTGGTCAATGGATTCCACTTGATCCAACGTGGGCATCCGCAGGCAACTGGTTCAATCCACCGAAGTTTGCTGAGACACATGTAGAGCAAAGTGTATTGTAACCATGTCATATCACATCATATGAACGCAAAATTTCTCAACATGGTAATCCATGTGCTAATATAAAGTTTGTTGCATATTCGTGCAGCGCAAGCTGCTGTCGTTCAAGATCAAGAAACACGCAAAACTAAGATTCAAGCAGGCATCATAAAGCAATGCCGCAAGAGAAGGGAAAAGATCCAGCCAATGAAAAAATCGGGTATTGATGAGTCGTCCAAACGCGAACTCAGAAATCAGCGCCAATTCTCTATCCGTCTGAATGTGTTCTTTTTTGCCACGTTTATCGTATTTACCATTCTCATTGTACGACTGGCGATTTTGCAATTTGTGGAAGGACCGAATCTGCGTGAGCAGGAAGCCAGTATCTCCACGAAAAGTACGCCAATCCCGCCGATCCGGGGTAACATTCTGGATGCCAGCGGTACACAGCGAATCGCTTACTCTACTTCGTCCCAATCGCTCTACTTTACCTTGTCCAAAAATTACTCGCTGGAGAAAAATAAAGACGAGTTGTACAGCATTGTTGCCAAGTTGAAGCAAGTATTCAACAAATATGGCGATCCCAACGAGAAGATGACGGCTCAGCAGATCATTGATGCGATGGATATTACCTATAAGAAAAACTACGGCTACACCCCGCGTCGGATCAAAAAAGATCTAACCAACGAGGAGATCGCTCATTTTCTAGAGCACAAAGATGAATTTCCGGGAATTGAAGTCGTGGAAGAAAGTGTTCGTCACTACGATACAGATCGTGTAGCCGTGCAGACGGTTGGCTATCTGCGTCAATTTAGCGGCGTTAGCACTACGATGGATCACTATATTAACAAATCGCGCATCACTGATGCGGATGAGAAATATCTGTCTACTGAGTATGTAGGTGTCGACGGTATTGAGTATGCGTATCAAGACGCTCTGCGCGGTAAAAACGGTCTGAAAACGACTCCGGTCAACTCGCTGAATATCGCAACCGGACGTACCGAACTGACTGCTCCGCAAAAAGGTGACAACGTCTGGCTGACGATCGACAAAAATGTCCAGCTAGCAGCGCAAAAAGCGATTACGGATCAATTGTCCTATTTGCACTCGTATCGTAGTGGGAATGCGTATGCACCCAATGCGCAAACCGGTTATGCAGTCGCTATGGATGTGACTAACGGTAACGTTGTTGCGATGGCAAGTATGCCAGATTACGACTCCAATATCTGGGGCACGTCGCCTTCCAGCGATGAGATCAAGGATATTACACCGTATTATCCAAACGGAACGATCAAAGAGGTGTATCGTGAAGGTCATGCCTCTTCCATGGTATTAATGGGTTCGGTTATCAAACCGCTCACGGTACTGATTGGATTAAAAGAAGGAGTTATTACTCCGTATACGTACTATCAAGATAGAGGATATGCCGAGATCGGTAAAGAAGGGCATACGACCAAAATCAAAAATGCCAGTGGGCACGTATATGGCTCTCTTGATCCAGCTTCGGCAATCCGACATTCCTCTAACGCCTTTATGATTGATGAAGTCGGTATGCCGCTATATCGCAAATACCAAGCAGATTCAGTCAATGTATGGGATAAATACATGAAAGAATTTGGACTGGGCGTTTCGACGAAGAGTGGGCTGCCTGGCGAAAGTGCAGGTTCCGGTGAGTATTTGAATGTCAAAGCTGCGGGTAGTACACAGGCAGCAATGGCATTTGCTTCCTTTGGTCAAGGTGGGAAATATACAACACTGCAACTGGCTCAGTATGTAACAACGATTGCCAACAGAGGTAAACGTCTGAAACCACAGATGGTTAGCAAAATTACGGACTCGGAAGGCAATGTGGTGAAGCAATTCAAGGCGCAGGTTGTGAATACGGTTAGTTTCCCAGATGAGTATTGGAACACCGTGATTAGAGGGATGCAAACGGATGTACAGGTATTCGATGATTTCCCTTACGCTATCGCGCGTAAAACAGGTACATCTGAGCAATCCATTTATGGACACAATGTCGATAATGGTGTATTTATCGCTTTTGCTCCACGTGATAATCCGAAACTGGCTGTCGCTGTCGTGATTCCCGAAGGTGGCTTTGGTGCGCAAAGTGCTGCGCCAGTCGCTCGTAAGATTTTCGATGCTTATGATCAGGAATACGGTCTGGATGGCGTACCGAAAAAACAATCGACAGATGCGAATGCGGATAGCACGAACACAAGTCAATAATAGTATAATCAGCCAACAGATCACGATTTAGCATCAGTTCGTCAAAGCACAAAAAGAAGCAGGCGATACGCTTGCTTCTTTTTTGTTTATTCTAAGATCTGAAAGTACATTCTATATGTAGAGTGAAAAATACTTATTATCAAAAATACATATGTTAATTTATACTAAGTAATTATTATCATTTTTATGCGGAATGGGTAGTCTGAAGGCGTACACTGATCCAAAGTAAAAAAGCATGTTATACAAATCCATATAAAAGTAGCAAGTATCTGTTCAAACGATATACAGCAAGGGATGCGGAGAATGATGTGTCTATTTTAATCCCTTCAAACACTGGGTAAAATGGCATGCTCACTTCTAATCACACTAACAGTAAATGAGTGCTATGTTACGTTTTTGCGAAAAAAAGGAAACTTGCGATTGATTTTAGGTAGGTTTACTATTTATTTCACGGGAGAGACTCCTGCATTCACATCAAAACAACAGGAGGTTATTCATTATGGATCCATCCAATACGCAAGTATCTGACAAAGCATTTCGTATCTTCAAAGGTGAGGCAGGCGATAATCCATTTCCAGCCATTGCGGAAGTACGTGGTGTCGCACCCGTTGTTCCGATTGCTTCGCCGTGGGGATTGTCGGAGCGTCCGGCATGGCTCGTTACACGTATGGAAGAGGCGATAGCTGTGCTGAAGGATCGCAATCATTTTACGGTCGATCCAGCATTGATCGAAGGATACGAGCCGCCGAATCGCGCATTGAAGCAGCAGGCGGATCCGTCGGGTCCAGCGACCTTCTTTACTGGCAAATCGATGCATACGTCCGACGGTATGGATCATCGTCGATTACGTGGGCTGGTATCCAAGGCATTTACGCCGCGGTACATGGAAGGTCTTAGACCGAGAGTGCAGCAAATTGCAGACGAGCTGCTGGATCAGGTGCAGGAGCAAGGGCATATGGATCTGGTCAACGATTATGCTTTTTTACTGCCGATTCGGGTAATCTCGGAAATGCTGGGTGTACCAAAGGAAGATCATATTCGCATTCAGGAATGGTCGGATGCGCTGGCAAGCGGTCTGGGACTTGGTAAAACCGATCCCGGCGTCGCTGACAATATGCGCAAATTTGGTGAATATACGCTGCAACTGGTTGAGCAAAAGCGTAAGCATCCACAGGATGATCTGATCAGTCAATTGATTGCGATTGAAGAAGAAGGCGATAAGCTGAGCGTAGATGAATTGACCTCAATGATCACATTACTGATCTTTGCTGGGCATGAGACGACATCCAATCTGATTGCGACCGGTATGCTGATGCTGTTCGATTACCCAGAGCAATTAGAAAAGCTCAAAAACGATCATAGCTTGATCCCGAATGCGATGGAGGAGCTACTACGTTTTAACGGTCCATCTACAATTGTCGGTCCACGTTTTGCTAAAGAAGATATTGAGCTTGGCGGTCAACAGATTCAGAAGGGCGATACAGTGATCGTTTTCAATAAATCGGCGAATCGGGATGAGCATCAGTTTGAGCAATCCGAGGAATTGGATATTACACGCGATATTAACCGCCATCTCGCATTTGGTAACGGTGTGCATATGTGTCTGGGTGCTCCGCTGGCACGGGTGGAAGGGGATGTGGCATTTACGACATTGCTGCAACGCATGCCGAATATTCGACTGGGCATTCCGCGCGACGATATCGTCTGGCATTTCTCGCTGTCGTCCCAAAGTCTGGCTTCGCTACCAGTTACATTTTGAAGATCGGTTCGTACATTGGGAGATAGAATATAATGAGCCTCGGAAGGGAACTTCCGGGGCTTTTGCATCTAAAACGTTAGAACATGATTCATAAGGTATGACCTTCTCCATTTTGCAGGTGAGATAAGGTATTACACATATTTTGCTTAGGATGTTGAATGGCATTTGTTCTTGTTCACACATATGCTAAAATGAAGAAACAACTACATATTATGGAATATGAAAATTGTTGAATATGAATCATATACCTGTCGCTTGATTTTATATTTTGTAGCAAATAGGAGGTTTACCCAGTCGATGAAAAAATGGAATTCGACCGATTCGGAAGAATTTGAAGAGAGTCACCGGCGGCAGTTTTCGATCCGTTTGAATATTTTCTTTTTTGCCACGTTTCTGATCTTTAGTGTGCTGGTCGTGCGACTGGCAATTTTACAGTTTGTGGAAGGTCCAACCTTGACGGAAGCGGAGTCCAGTATCGTGAACAATGAGACGCCGATTATGCCAAGCAGGGGCATCATCTACGATGCGTCGGGCAGTAAAATTGCGTATTCGTTATCGACGCAATCGCTTTATTTTACATTAAGCAAAGACTATCGTCTGGATGAGAATAAAGATGAATTTTTGAAAATTGTCGGCGATCTGAAGCGGGTATTCAATACATATGGCGACCCGAACAATAAGATGACTGCCGATCAGATTATCGAAGCGATGGATATTACGTATCGTAAAAACTACGGCTATACTCCGCGTCGAATCAAGAAAGACCTGAGTAACAAAGAAATCGCTTATTTCTTAGAGCATAAGGACGAATATCGAGGAATTGAAGTACGTGAAGAAAGTATCCGCGAGTATAGCCCGGATCGTGTAGCTGTGCAGACGATTGGCTATTTGAAAGGATTTTCCGGTGTAAAATCCAGTATGAACAAATACAAAAACCGCGCGCGTCTTAGCGGAACTGATGAACGGTATATGGATACCGAACTGGTCGGTGTAGACGGATTGGAATATACCTTCCAAGATGAGCTGCGCGGCCAAAATGGCGTTCGCAGCACGCCAATCAATGCACTCAATCGTGTAGACGGACGATCAGAGCTGACACCGCCGCAAAAGGGCTACAATCTGTGGATGACGATTGATAAAAATGTACAGCTGGCTACTCAGCAGGCAATTACGGATCAAGTGGCATTTCTGCGTTCGTATCGTAGCGGTACTGCTCATGCTGCCAACGCGCTGACTGGGTATGCAGTGGCGATGGAAGTCGATACAGGGAATGTCGTTGCCATGGCAAGTATGCCGGACTACGATCCGATGATCTGGTCGCAGTCACCGACAGCTGAACAATTGAAGGCGATTGAACCGTATTATCCAAACGGTACCATTCGGGAGATTTACAATGGCAGACGTGCTTCGTCGCTTGTGCTGATGGGCTCGGTTATTAAGCCGCTTAGTGTACTCATTGGGATGAAGGAAGGATTTTTTGGACCTTATGCAGGTTACTATGATCGCGGCTATGCTGAGTTTGGTAAAGCAGGCTACGAAACCCGAGTCAGAAATGCATTGGGTGAAGTATTAAGCTCATTAACTCCTTCAAGGGCTATTGAGAAATCTTCTAATGCGTTTATGATCGATATGGTCGGTAAACCGCTGTATAGCAAATATGGCAATGAGTCAGTGAATGTATGGGACAAATATATGAAAGAATTTGGACTCGGTGTAGCGACACAAAGCGGTCTACCTTACGAGAATCCCGGACGTGGTGAATATACGAATATCAAAGCTGCCGGTAGTGCACAGGCGGCGATGGCATATGCTTCTTTTGGTCAGCAGGGGCGTTATACTGCATTACAATTGGCGCAGTATGTAACTACAATCGCTAACCGAGGCGAGCGCTTAAAGCCTCAGTTTGTCAGCAAAATTACAGATGCCAAAGGCAATACGGTCAAAACATATGGACGTGAAGTGCTTAACACCATTAATTTCCCAGCAGAAGACTGGAACGTAGTTATTAACGGAATGCGCAGTAAAGTGGAAGTACTGAACAACTATCGCTATGATGTTGCACGCAAAACAGGTACATCCCAGCAATCCGTATACGGCAAAATTGTCGATAACGGTGTGTTCATCGCCTTCGCCCCACGTGATAACCCGAAACTTGCTGTCGCAGTTGTTATTCCAGAAGGTGGCTTCGGTTCTCGTAGCGCGGCACCAGTTGCGGTCAAAATCTTTGACGCTTACGATCAGGAGTATGGTCTGGACGGTGTACCGAAGAAAACGCAAAATCAAAACGCCGATGCGCAAGCGGATGATCCCCAACAGTAAGCTTTCGCCCACTTCTAATGAATGTCAACATTTTCGACATAGACCGTCTTACGTACATGCAAAAGACGAATAACAAAAAGATACAGAAAGTGAGCTGAATCAAGCCTGTTTGTCCTTTTATAGACAAACAGGCTTTTTCTATTGTCTTGAAATGAATATGTTCAAAATTACATTCTTGTTTTTTCTTTCCCTACACCTTAAAATTTGCACTAAGGAAACAAATATGGTGTATATAAAAATAAAGTCATAGAGGAAACATTGAGTTCATACATTCCATCCATAATCAAAAGCGAATGACGAAAGGGGAATCATTTATGTACAACAAGCAATTGCCATCCCAATCATCCTCCCAACATTCTTCTCATGCATCAGCAGATGCTGTACATCATGCGCAAACAGATCAACACGTTCAGACTGGCAAACAAAATCAAGCTATGGAGACTTTATCGTCAGCGGTAGTAATACGTCATATCCAGTCTGTTCGCACATGGCGTCGTCGTTGGATGCAGTCTGCCATGCTCATTGCTCTGATTGTCGTCCTTGCCGGGTGCAGTAGTGGACAGGCAGCGGGTGAACCGGAAGATGGCATTTTGCATATTACTGCCACTACTGGCATGATTGCCGATGCCGCGCGAGAAATAGGCGGCGAGCATGTGGAGGTTGTCGGTCTGATGGGACCGGGCGTCGATCCGCATATGTACAAAGCGTCTCAAGGCGATATTCGCAAGCTGGACGATGCCGATTTGGTGCTGTACAACGGATTGCATCTGGAAGGCAGCATGACCGACATTTTGGAAAAGATGAGCGATACGCGACAAGTTGTTGCGATCACCGACCAGATCGAGCCAGAGCGCCTACGTCAAAGTGAGGAAAATGCAACCGAGCATGATCCGCACATCTGGTTTGATGTTAGTTTGTGGATGAGTGCGGTTGAACGTGCTCGCGATGCTATGGTAGCTGCCGATCCTGCTCATGCAGATGCTTATCGCAGCAATGCGGATACGTATTTAAAAGAGCTGGAGCAGCTGCATACCGATGTACAACAGCAAATTGCGAATATTCCGCAGCAAAGTCGGGTGCTGGTCACCGCCCATGATGCTTTTGGATATTATGGCGATGCTTATGATATTGAAGTACGCGGCTTGCAGGGCATCAGCACCGCTTCGGAATATGGCTCCAAAGATGTCGTCGAGCTGCGCAATATGTTAGTAGAACGCGGTATCAAAGCTGTATTTGTCGAGAGCAGCATCCCGGCACGTTCGATGGAAGCTATCATTGCCGGAGCCGCAGAGCAAGGTCATCAGGTAAGCATTGGCGGTGAATTGTACTCCGATGCCCTTGGCGCTGCTGACAGTGAAGCAGGCACATACGTAGGCATGGTCAAACACAACACCGCAACGATCGTCAATGCGCTGAAATAACATATTGCATCGAAAGAGCATAGGATCGATCCATAGCTGAATCGTAACGATCAGCAAATAGTATCCTATGTAGAAACGTTCATCATACCAATCACGAGCAAGGAGGGTCATTCCATGACTACATCATTCACTGCATCAACCGCAACAGAGACTACGAGCAGGTCTATCTCTGCAAATGATTATCCGCTCCGTGTAGAGAATATGACGGTTAGTTATCACAAAAAGCCTGTCGTGCAAAATGTCTCTTTTACACTGGGCGAAGGTCGGCTCATCGGTCTGCTTGGACCGAACGGTGCTGGTAAATCAACGCTGCTCAAAGCGATGCTGGGATTAGTACCAACGCTCAGCGGACAGGTACACATTTATGGCAAGCCGTATACGGAGCAGCGCAAACGGATCGGTTATGTGCCGCAGCGCGAATCGGTCGACTGGGATTTTCCGACGCATGCGCTGGATGTTGTACTGATGGGCACATATGGACGACTCGGCTGGTTCCGTCGTCCGGGCAAACGGGAAAAGGAAACCGCAATGGAGTGTCTGCGTCAGGTTGGTATGGCAGACTATGCGGATCGTCAGATTAGCCAGTTGTCTGGCGGACAGCAGCAGCGTATCTTTCTGGCGCGAGCACTGGCACAGCAGGCGGATTTGTATCTGATGGACGAACCGTTTGCCGGTGTAGATGCCACAACGGAAAAGGCGATCATCACACTGCTGGAGCAGCTCAAGCAGCAAGGCAAAACGGTGCTTGTTGTGCATCATGATCTGTCGACGGTTGCATCGTATTTTGACGATGTGCTGCTGCTGAATCGTGAACTGATCGCAGCTGGTCCGGTTAGTCAGAACTTTACAGCCGAGACCCTACAACGTGCGTATGGCGGTAAAATTACATTTCTGCAACATAATGATCAAGGCGGCATGATCATCGCCGGCAAATAAGGAGGGATACAGAATGGAACTGCTCATATACATGCTTGGCGATCCGAATGTGCGCTGGATTATTGCAGGCTGCATGTTACTCGGATTAAGCAGCGGCGTGATCGGCTGCTACATGGTCTTGCAAAAGCGTAGCCTGATCGGCGATGCGCTCGCCCATGCGGCATTGCCGGGCATCTGTATCGCTTTTATGCTGACCGGGGTGAAATCGGCGCTTGGCTTTTTTATCGGAGCATTGATTGCCGGGGTAATTGCTACTTTCGGTATACGCTGGATTACGACCTATTCACGCATCAAGCAAGATGCGGCACTGGGCATTGTGTTGTCGCTCTTTTTTGGCATCGGTGTGCTATTGTTGACCCGGATTCAACATAGTGGAGATGGTGGGCAAAGCGGGCTGGACAAATTTCTGTTCGGTCAAGCGGCGTCGATGATGCGTGAAGATTTGTATTTGCTGGCAGGAATTAGCGTCGTTCTACTCGTGCTGTGCGGCTTGCTCTTCAAACAGTTCAAGCTGATCAGCTTTGATCGTGATTTTGCCCGTGGCTTGGGCTGGCGGGTGGTCTGGCTGGAGCAATTGATCTTGCTATTAACGGTCGTAGTGGTCGTATCCGGTATTCAGGCGGTTGGCGTTGTGCTGATGTCGGCGCTGCTGATTACGCCAGCGGTTGCGGCACGCTATTGGACAGATCGCTTGCACATCATGCTCATACTAGCGGGCATATTCGGTGCTGTCAGCGGAATGGTAGGTACGTTATGGAGTGGCATGGTATCACAGCTACCGACCGGACCAGTAACCGTATTGGCGGCAACATTGATTTTTGCTATATCGGCATTGGCATCACCGCGCCGCGGCTGGCTGGCACGCATGTGGCAGCATCGACGCAATCGACAACAATGGCAGCGAAACGGAGGGGCGACGCATGAGCAGTGATTTTTGGATTATTACGACAGCGATTCTAATGTCGGCAAGCTGCGGATTGCTCGGGTGCTTTCTCATTTTGCGCAAAATGGCACTGATCGGCGACGCCATCAGCCATGCTGTGTTGCCGGGCATCGCCATTGCTTTTCTATTTAGTGGCGGACGCGATTCGCTCGCAATGATGATCGGTGCCACAGCGCTCGGACTGCTGGCGGTCTTCCTCATTCAATGGCTACAAAGCTCCGGCGTACAGTCAGATGCGTCTATCGGCATTATTTTCACCGCGCTGTTCGCGATCGGCGTCATCGTTGTAAGTCTGAACGCACGCAATATTGATCTGGATCTCGATTGCGTCCTATTCGGCGAGATCGCCTATGTGCAATGGGATACGTGGGCATTCAACGGCATAGACATGGGACCGCGTTCTGTGTGGATGCTAGGCTTCACCTTGCTCGTCGTCGTAACACTACTAACACTATGTTATAAACAATTCAAACTAACTGCCTTTGACCCGGCACTCGCCGCAGCCTGCGGCATTCCGGTACTGTTGTTCCACTACCTGCTCATGGGTATGGTGTCTATGACATCAGTAGCATCCTTCGAAAGCGTAGGCGCAATCCTCGTCGTCGGCATGCTCGTCATCCCGGCAGCTACCGCCTACCTGCTGACCGACCGTCTGCACATGATGCTGCTGTCCAGCGTAGCCGTCGGCGTCGCCAGTTCCATTCTAGGCTACGCCGCCGCTTACATCTTAAACGCCTCCATCGGCGGCAGCATCGTCACCACAGCAGGTATCCTGTTCATCATCACGTTCCTACTTTCCCCCCGCCACGGCATCCTTCTACGCAAATGGCGCCAAACCCGCGCCATCCCAGCCAAGTAATCGGGAACAGCGTAAAATGCAAGCAAACAAGTGGCATAGAGCACCATGTATATACGTTCATTCGCTATTCCAACTACATGTCCAATTCATACCAATACACAACCAGAACATCAGCTAACATAAAAGGTACAGTGCCATACGCACTGTACCTTTTTACTGATTGTTGAAATTGATTGTGAACTAGCAAATTGCCAATTGTCCATCACCCCAACCATGCTCTCATTCCACATTAGCGAATAAGCATAGGAACAAATGAGTCAAAAGAAAAATCTTACGAAAACTTCATTTACATTTTACAAAAAATTTTGAGAGCACCAATCAGAGTATGCTACACTTATCTTGATATGAAGTTACTGAGATTGCGAATATAGACCACCTTACAAAACTGTACATGTACTATCAGTCCCCAAATGCTCAACCATTCCATTACTGTTATATATTGCATCCAGTTTTGAATACCTTTATGCCTACATCGCTATAATTGTGAGAAGTAAGAAGTAAGAAGTAAGAAGTAAGAAGTAAGAAGTAAGAAGTAAGAAGTGAGAAGTGAGAGTAACAATATGCACGGAACGGAGGGAAGGAATAAGGGACAAGGACGATTTATAGTGTTTGCGAATTTCAAACACGTGGTTCAATGAAAAGTGATTTTTGCGGAAGCAAAATATCTTACCTCTTTGGAGGGGCGGGAATCTTCATTCTCTCCTAATCAGAAGATTACGTTCCCTTATTCTTTTCCGCAGTGGATAAAGCATCAAACCGCAAGCATCACCTACACTTCCCAACAGACTAAATTTCAACTGGAGGCTCCACCAATGACAACCCCTAAATACAAACTACTAGCCCTCGACATGGACGGCACCCTGCTCAATGATAACCACGAGATCAGTCTCGAAACAAGCAAATGGATTCACAAAGCGATGGACGCTGGCATCCATGTCTGCCTGTCCACCGGTCGTGCTGCTTCCAGCGCATTGCCATACGGACAAGAGCTTGGCCTGGAAACACCGATGGTCACTGTGAACGGCAGCGAAGTATGGAAGTCCCCACGCGAGCTGCATCGTCGTACGTTGCTCGACCCGGACAATATCCGTAAAATGCACCAGCTTGCTATCGACAAAGACGTTTGGTTCTGGGCATATTCTGTTGAACGTCTATACAATCGAGATAACTGGCTGAACGAAGATCAGCCGCTGGAACAGGTGGAATGGCTCAAGTTTGGCTATAACACACCAAATGACGAACTGCGTCATGATATTCTGATGACGCTGCAAAATATGGGCGGACTGGAAATTTCCAATTCGTCGCCTTACAATCTGGAGATCAATCCACTCGGCATTAACAAAGCAACCGGTATCGCTGAAGTGTGCAAGCTGCTGAATATCGACATGTCCGAGGTAGTTGCCGTCGGTGACAGTCTGAACGATCTAGCGGTGATCCAAGCGGTCGGTCTTGGCGTAGCGATGGGCAATGCACAGGATACGGTCAAAGAAGAAGCCGATCTGGTCGTCGCCAGCAACAATGACGACGGCATTGTAGAAGTAATCCGCGACCATATTCTCGTGTAAGGCAACAGGCTGCTTAGGCAGAACCATCTACACATGTAGCTAGCCGACTCCACATGTTTTTGAAACGAATGTGTCATTTGCACAGTATACAGGTATACAAACGTATGGAGTCATGTAGAAGACTTCCTAGCAATACACATCGATTTCGATTGTCCGCTTACCGGACATCACAATGAGGAGAGACTAGATATGACGATGGAGATTATCGGCTGGGTGCTTGTAATAGCCCTGTTTATTGTCGGGATGCTGGGTACGATTTATCCGATCCTACCTTCGGTTGTAGCGATTTATTTTGCCTTTTTCGTGTACGGCTGGTTTTTTACCTTTTATGAATTTGGACCATTGTTCTGGATCATTGAAACAGTGATCGTAGTTGTACTGCTCGTTGCTGATTATTTGGTCGGTGCCTATGGAACGAAGAAATTCGGCGGTTCACGATTAGCGGTCATACTATCGATTGTCGGTATGGTGATTGGTCCGTTTGTCATTCCGGCATTCGGTCTGATTCTCGGTCCATTGATCGGTGCGGTATCGGCGGAACTCATTCAGGGACGCGATTGGCAAAATGCACTGCGCGTCGGCTGGGGAACCGTGCTTGGACTATTCGCCAGCGCCGTTGTAAAGATTATTTTGCAACTGGCGATGATCGGTGTCTGGATCATCTGGATTGTGGCTAACTGACGATTTCGTTTGTTTTGTCGCATTGCGAAGCGGGGCGATGCGTGTCTATAATAGTAATGCTGACGTAAAACGACGACCGGGAGGCGAATCAGCCTTCCGGTTTTTATATTGTCTGCTAGTTTGCAATATGGCACTGAGAGAAGGGGAATTATTTTGTCCAAAGGCGAATCATTTATTAAAGGCACGATCATTCTGGCAGCCGCTGCACTCGTTGCGCGCGTGCTCGGTCTGGTACAGCGCGTGCCGCTGGAGCATATGCTCGGGTTTACCGGGGATGCTTCGTTTACACTAGCGAATAATGTGTATTTAATGCTATTGGCGGTTGCCACAGCCGGTATTCCAAGTACGCTCAGCAAAATGGTATCCGAACGCTATGCACTCGGACGTCCACATGAAGCACAGCGCATTTATTATGCGGCGCTGTTATTCGCGGGAGCAGCCGGTGTGGTGATGACGCTGCTGATGTACATAGGGGCACCGTATTACGCACAAATGGCAAAAGAACCGTCTGCGGCACTGGCATTGCAGGCAATCGCGCCATCTCTGCTGCTATTCCCGGCAATTGCGATGATGCGCGGGTATTTTCAAGGACGCAATATGATGTCTGCCGGAGGTATCTCGCAAATTATTGAGCAGTTTGCGCGTGTGTTGACTGCCATTTTGCTCGCATATACGTTGCTACGGATTGGTTACGGCGATATTGAAGTTGCAGCCGGAGCATCGTTTGGTAGTGTGCTGGGGAGTATCGGGGCATTTGCCGTTATGCTGTACTATACTTTGAAATTGCGTCGTCAGGATGCAGCGAATCGAATCCATGCAACATCGCTGCAATCGGAAACAGTAATTCCACTGCGTCAAATTTATAGTGATATTTTCAAATTGTCGATTCCGATTGTTATCTCGTCGCTGACGATTCCAGCGGTAAACTTTATTGATGGTACGCTGATTAAGCCGCTGTTAGTCGGTCATATCGGCGATGCGGCAGCAACTGCTGCACTCGGTATTCTCGGTACGCGTGCACAAAGCATTGCCGGTATTCCGCCGATTCTAGCAATTGCACTCAGTACATCGCTCATTCCGATCATCTCGGCAGCTTATGCGCGCCGGGAAGAGGATAATCTTAAACGTCAGATTTCACTAGCGCTGCGTATATCGGTATTGACCGGTATTCCGATCGTATTGATGCTGACGACGGCAGCGTACTCGATTAACGGCTTGCTGTTTACGAATACCGAAGGAGCAGGTATTATCGCGCTGCTCACACTAGGCACGATTTTCCAGATTACGATGATGACGACCAACTCCATGCTGATCGGGATCAATAAAGTCAATCTGTCTATGTTCCATGTGCTTGCTGGTATCGTATTAAAATTGATCATGAGCGTGGCGCTGGCGCCGCTACTAGGCATCTACGGTATCATCGCAGCGACCGGATTGTGCTTTATCCTGATCACTGTACTTAATTTGCGTTCGCTGCGTCAGGTAGTGCCATTCTCTGTGCTTGGTAATCGCTGGATTGGCTTTATTCTGACGGTGATGATTTTGACAGTAGTCGGTCTGCTACTCAATCAGGCGGGCATTGCGCTGACAGCATATATGAACCACAGGGTTGCATTTTTCATTGGTTGTTGTATGGTAGGAATAGCAACGCTGATTATTTATCCTGTTTCACTTGTTGTGCTGCGTGTGGTACGAGCCGAGGAATTATCCACGTATCCGGGACCATTACGCAAATTGCTCAGTCCGCTCATGAGATTGCAGCGCGGCAGAGCATCTTGATTTGATTTTTGGTAAACATTGCTGCATTGGACAGGATCGCTGATCGTCCGCAGCACGTATCTACAATCTCTTAGGTGGTAGATACAAAGTCATACTATGTTTCAAAAGGAGGAATATGTGATGCAAATCATTAATACAAGCGAAAGCTTCCATACAGCTATTGCTTCACCAGAACTGACGGTTGCCGTGTTCAAAGCCGACTGGTGTGGAGACTGCAAATTTATCGATCCATTTATGCCAGAGGTAGAGTCTAACTATGCGGATCGTCTGACACTGGTAGAAGTCGATGTAGACGGTGTGGGCGACGTGAGTCAGGAGCAAAATATTCTCGGCATCCCAAGCTTTGTTGCGTATGCAAACGGCAAAGAATTGATCCGTTTTGTGAACAAAGCACGCAAATCCCGTCAAGAAATTGAGCAGTTTCTGGATCGTGCGGTTGAGGTGTACCATACACTGAATGCACAAACTGCTGAATAACAATTGCAAGTCAACAGCCTGTTCCGATCTGATGCGGGGCAGGCTGTTTTTGTTGGATATGTAGGCAAGATTGATCGTTTTTTGTCACAAAGCCTGCGGTATCACAGGCTGTCCTTTCGTTATAATAAAAGAGGACTTCACATGAACGTCACTATTAACTAAACAGCGGGTGATTCTTATTATGGCACGCAAGCCACTGATCACGATTCAACAGTTAAAATGGTTGAGCTATATAACCTGTCTCGCCATGTTCTTGGCTACCATGGGCGGTCTAGTCGTTACGAAGACCGGCTCCGGGATGGGATGCGGCGCTCAATGGCCGCTTTGTCATGGCAAATTTATTCCCGCCTATACGATCTCTTCATTTATTGAGTACACGCATCGGGCAGTAAGCGGATTTGCCGGTTTGACCGCATTGTTCTCGTTTATCGGATTTATGTTTTTTAACAAAAATCGGGAATTGCGACTGTATGCGTTGCTGACCTTTATTTTCGTCGTATTGCAGGCGATTATGGGCGCACTGGCAGTTGTATTTTCACAATCTTCGGCTGTTATGGCATTGCACTTTGGGTTCTCGATGATCGCCTTCTCTAGCTCCATGCTGATGGCGTTCACTGCACGGCGGCTCCATATACGTCAGCGGACGCATGATCTGTCCAATCAGCCACCTGTCAGCAAAGGCTTCCGTAACCTGACTTGGTTTGCAACAATCTTCACGTATATCGTCGTGTATACTGGAGCGTTCGTTACACATACCGATTCACGCGGTGGCTGTTCGGGCTTCCCGCTCTGTAATGGAGCGATTGTGCCGGAATTGTCTGGCGGTGTAGCTGTTGCCTTCCTGCATCGTGTGGCAGCGGTCGCGTTGGTGATCGTCATTGCGATTCTCGGTCATTACGCTTACCGGTATCATCCGAACAATCCGGGTATCCGCAAAATGGGTCTGATCGCCGTTCTGTTCATTTTGCTGCAATTTGTGAGCGGTGCAGTGAACATCTTTACGATGAGTGTGCCGGAAATTTATTTCTTCGCTACGATGACACATACATTGCTCATTCAGTTCTTATTTGGGATTCTATGTTACATGAGTTTGCGTACGTGGCAATTAAGCCGTGGACCACGCGGCGAAATCGCACCGGACGCATGGAACAAAGAAACACCAGGCGACAAAGGCGTACCTGCGCCACGATAATGATTACAGTATAATTGCCACGAGCCACGAGCCACGTACAGCTGACAGCACGGATATTTCGTGTTTGTCAGCTGTTTTTGTAGGCAATGGCAACGATCACGTTCCAGCAGTATATGCCGTTTTACGTATTTTAATTTCCAATCCAACTGGATGTGAACGGGAAATGGCGGAACTTTCTACCAATATGAATATTTGCTGAAATAGGTGAAAAAAGCCCATTTTGCACTTTACAAAGACTGTGAAGTTCACTATACTGAGTAAAGATTTTCATTCGATGTTTTCATATTTTCTTATCGAGAGTGGTGGAGGGACTGGCCCGATGAAGCCCGGCAACCGATTTTGTGAATGGCATGAGCCTTTGCAAAATGACATGGTGCTAAATCCTACAAGATGACAGCTGTACAGCATATGCACAGTCTGTGATTTTGGCAGATGAGAAGGCAATATCTTACGGATAGAGAGCCCTTTTCTGCAGGAAATGGGCTCTTTTTGTGTATAAAAAAGAACCGGTTGAAAATAGATACGAACGAAATCGCAACATGATTGACAACAGGGAGGAGGACCTTACGTTTGATCCGTCTTGAGAACTTAACCAAAGTATATGGAAAAGGCAAGAACCTGAGTCCAGCACTGGACAACCTGAACATGTCGATTGAAAAAGGTGAAATTTTCGGTGTGATCGGTCATTCCGGTGCAGGCAAAAGTACGCTCATCCGATGTATCAATTTGTTGGAGCGTCCGACTTCCGGGCATGTCTGGATCGATGATGTAGATATGACCAGGCTTGGTAAACGGGCATTGCAAACCCGTCGCCGCAAAATCGGCATGATCTTTCAGCATTTCAATCTGCTGTCCTCAGCAACGGTGTATGATAATATCGCTTTCCCGTTGCGTCTGGTCAAAACGCCGGAAGCCAAAATTCGCTCCCGCGTGCAGGAATTGCTAAATCTGGTCGGTCTGGAAGCACACGCGCGCAAGTATCCCGCGCAGCTGTCTGGTGGACAAAAGCAGCGTGTCGGCATCGCTCGTGCACTAGCAAGCGATCCAGATGTGCTGCTGTGCGATGAAGCGACATCAGCGCTTGATCCGCAGACGACCCAATCGATCCTCAATCTGCTGCTGGACATTAACCAGCGCTTCAATCTGACGATTGTGTTGATCACGCATGAAATGAACGTAATCCAGACGATCTGTGATCGCGTCGCAGTCATTCATCAGGGTGGCATTGTCGAGCAAGGTCCGGTAGCAGAAGTATTTCTGAAGCCGAAACATGTAGTTACACGCGACTTTATTACTCGTGAATCTAGTGAAGGCTCCTTGCTGGATGCCGTGTTAGCAGGTCCGCATAGTGCATCTTCGAAGGCTGTCAAAGTATCCTTCCTTGGCGAGAAGACGTACGAGTCGATTTTATCGCGCGCGGTACGTGAGACTGGTGTAGACTTTGCTATTTTGCAGGGGACGATCGGAACGCTCAAAAGTGTACCGTACGGACAACTGGTCGTACGTTTTGATGGCGAACCGGCTGCGGTTCAGCGGACGCTGGATATGCTGAAAGCCGAAGGTCTGAATGTGGAGGTGATAGAATCGTGAGCAACTTTGGCGAACTGGACTTTTCACAGATTGACTGGGGCGAATTCGGTACGGCGACGATTGAGACGCTGGAGATGGTTGGAGCATCTGGACTGTTTACCTTGCTAATCGGTTTACCGCTGGGCGTGTTGCTGTTTATGACTGCTCGTTCTACATCTGGCTTTTTACGCGGCTTGTATACGGTATTGTCAGTTATCGTGAACATTTTGCGTTCAGTACCATTTATTATCCTGATCGTGGCATTGTTGCCGGTCACGGATCTGATTGTCGGTACTACACTTGGTGTCAAAGGAACGATCCCGCCGCTCGTCATTGCGGCTGCGCCGTTTTTTGCAAGGCTGGTAGAGACTGCACTGCGTGAAGTAGATCGTGGTGTAATCGAAGCCGCTTATGCAATGGGGGCATCAACCGGACAGGTTGTAGGCAAAGTATTGCTGCGCGAAGCGATGCCGGGACTGCTTGCTGGTCTGACGGTAACGGTCGTTGCACTCGTATCGAATACAGCAATGGCAGGTATGATCGGTGCAGGCGGACTGGGTACGCTGGCAATCAACTACGGATACTACCGTTATGATATGGGCGTCATGCTCGTTGCGGTTGTGCTGATGGTTGTGATCGTACAAGCGCTACAAATGCTGGGCGATCGCCTGGTGATTCATTTTTCACGCCGATAATCGAGTTATCAGGTAGGTATAATGCGTTTATGACACTTTTATCATACCAATACACATTAGAAAAAGGGGAACATGAACATGAAAAAATGGTTGCTTGCACTTCTTAGCGTTATGCTGATCGCGGTTGTTGCCGCTTGCGGTAACAGTTCTTCCAGCACTAGTAATGAATCCGCACAATCTGGTACTTCCGGTAGCTCTAGCGAGCCAGTCACACTGCGCGTTGGCGCAACAGCTGTACCACATGCTGAAATTCTGAACCATCTGAAACCAACATTGGAAGCGGAAGGCGTAAACCTGGACGTTGTTGAATTTACTGATTACATCCAACCGAACGTACAGCTGAACGACGGTAAACTGGATGCAAACTATTTCCAAACCAAGCCCTACCTGGATGAGCAAAACAAATCCCGCGGTATGGATCTGGTAACTGTACAGGGCGTACACATCGAGCCTTTCGGTGGATATTCCAAAAAGTACACTTCTATCGACCAACTGCCTGACGGTGCAACGATCGCAATCCCGAACGAAGTATCCAACGGTGCGCGCGCACTGATCCTGCTGGCTAACAATGGTCTGATCGAACTGAAAGACAAAACAAACATCACTTCGACTACCAAAGACATCACATCCAACCCGAAAAACCTGCAATTCAAAGAGCTGGATGCAGCGATGCTGACGCGTCAACTGGATCAAGTCGATCTGGCGATGATTAACATGAACTATGTACTGGAAGCGAAGATCGATCCTAAATCCGCGCTGATCGTAGAAGACAGTAGCGCTCCATATGCCAACTACCTGGTATCTCGTGCGGACAACAAAGATTCCGAAGCGATCCAAAAGCTGGCAAAAGCACTGACTTCCGACGATACGAAGAAATTCATTGAAGAACAGTACAAAGGTGCAGTTATCCCTGCATTTTAAGTTCTAATGTATATCTGATCGAATCAGATCCTAAGTATCACCTGAAAAGTGAATCATGGATACAGGAGGCACGTTATCGTAGTAGAGATAACGTGCCTTTTTGTTGTTGAGGACGAATCGCAAGATATACCAATATCGTTTTTGGTAACCTGTTTTGATAATCAAAAAAGCATTCTATCTGCTGCAGACAGAATGCTTTTTTCCCTATATTCATATAATCACATACAAACTTCGGCAAAATGGGCTTTGACCACATCTGCCAATTGCTGTGGAGCAAGTTCCACTTGCATACCGATCTTGCCAGCGCTCACGATGATCATTTCCAGTGTCTGTGCACGATGATCGATAAAGGTAGGATATAGCTTTTTCATACCAACTGGCGAGCAGCCACCGCGAATGTAGCCGGTGTGAGCAAGCAGTTCTTTTACAGGCAGCATATCCAGCTTTTTCTCGCCTGCGGCGCGAGCTGCCTTTTTTAGATCGAGTTCTTCGGCAACGGGAATGACGAAGATATGGAGACTATGCTTGCTGCGAGTAACGAGCGTTTTATGTACGACTTCGGCGGGTTTGCCGATTCTTTCGGCTACGGCATTGCCGTGTATTTGACCATCTTCGGGATCATATTCGTGTACATGGTAGAGGATATGTTCTTTGTCCAGAATGCGCATCGCATTCGTCTTGACTTTGGCTGAACTCATCGTCGTACTCCTTTCATCGTGTGTCTGTGTAGGGCTATCCGCAGCTTTGGATGTCTCTTGTTCTAATGTACTGCAAATATTGTGCGGTTTCAAACCGATAGCGGCACGGGTAAGGATTTGATAGCTAACCTGCTTGAGGATGCTGCATGATCAGAATATGGGCATAGATTTGGTGCTTATTTTGACATGATGGCAAATAAATCGGTACACTGAAAAGGAAACGCAAGCAGGATGGATCGAAGGAGGCACACGATTGGAACGTAAAACCGCCCTAATTACCGGAAGTGCCAAAGGTCTTGGTAAAATGACGGCGCTCACATTAGCGAGCCAGGGTCATGATATTGCATTGAATTACGTACACAGCCGGCATGAGGCGGAGCAGCTTCAGCGGCAGATTGAACATATGGGTGTGCGCTGTATTGCAGTGCAGGCGAATGTATCGCAGGAAGAAGATATCGACCGGCTGATCGACGAGGTAGAGCGACAACTGGGCAATGTGGATATTCTGGTGAACAATGCAGGGCCGTTTATCCGTGAACGACGTTTATTTGCCGACTATCAGCGCTCTGAGATTATGGAGCTGCTACAGGGCAATCTGATCGGCACCATGCTGCTGGATCATAGAGTGCTGGCTAGTATGCGGGAGCGCAAATGGGGACGTATTATCCACTTTGGCTTCGGTCACGCTGCCGAGTCGCGTTCTTGGCCGCACCGTGCAGTATATGCAGCAGCCAAAGTCGGGCTGGTCTCGTTTACAAAAACGTTGGCAGTTGAGGAAGCATCTAACGGGATTACCGTGAATATGATCTGCCCAGGCGATATACGTGGCGATAACAAAGAAAAGCGCATTCAGGATGTACTCGGCATGAGCGACGGAGAAACTCCGCGTGGACGCCCCGGCAGCGGCGAGGATATTGCTCGCGTGATTTCGTACCTGTGCGAAGAGAATTCTGATTTTATCACTGGTAATATTATGGACATCTCCGGCGGTCTAGACCCCATTCGTCCGTATGTTGGTAAATAATAATCATATCAAATGGCATATAAAAAAGAGACCTTTCGCAATGGAAAGGTCTCTTTTGGCTGGTAATCGCCTATACATTAAGCATGAACAGGAGACAGATTAGAATACCTGTACAACCTCTTCTACACCTTCAACTTCTTCGAAAAGGGCGCGCTCAATACCGGCTTTCAGCGTGATGGTGGAGCTTGGGCAACTACCGCATGCACCCATCAGTTTCAGTTTGACGATACCGTCTTCAACGTCTACCAATTCCACGTCACCGCCATCGCGCTGCAGGAACGGACGCAATTTATCCAGCACTTCAAGCACTTCATCATACATTTGTGTTTGTACGCTATTATCACTCATATTGTTCAACTCCTTTCGTAACTACATTATAATATAAAAGTAAACCAATTTCAGCATTTGTAACATTGATTTTTATACTCATTTCAAATTTATTTTAAAAATCGCCTTATTATCCGGCACAGAACGAGCACATCGTGCTAGAATAAAAAAGATGTACCGCAATACAGATTGGAGTGTTACGTATGATGAGACCGATTATTGAATTTTGTCAGAGCAATATGCATAATGGCACGGACGCAATCTTGAAAGAACTGGAGAATCACTCGGATTATGATGTTGTGGAATATGGTTGTCTGGGCAACTGCGGACAATGTTATGCGATGCCGTACGCGCTCGTAAATGGAGAAATTGTATCAGCCGACGATGCTGATTCCCTATATACCCTAATCAAAGAAAAGATTGCCGAAGCTGACGCATGGGCGAATTTGGACCTCGATTGATTGAGGTTACCGATTTCTGCCAAGCATGATACTATTGAGGACGATGGATTTAACATAAAAAACCTTCTGCACTCCAAGAGGAAGCAATCGCTTCACTCAACGGATGCAGAAGGTTTTTTTGATATGAGAACATGCTGTATCGGATATCCATACGTTGTCACAGCTTCCAGCGAAGATGTAGCAAGTCAGAATATACTCTGTAACTAGTTAGAAGAGTCTCTGTAATTAGTTAGGATACACTTCACAGCGTATTTTCATCCAATTGCTATTTCAGCGTAGGATCTAGCCGAAATGATGCTTGGACATCCAAAGTACGCCACTTTTTAGCAGACGCGGTACACGACCGGTTACAGAGCTTTTGCCACCAAAGCCAAAGCCGGAACCGAAGCCAGCATGTTTGCCGAGTGCGCCGAGTGTGCCTTTTAGCTTGAGCGGTTGTACTTTTGGCGTTTCGCCTTTCCAGCCAGCTACGACGACATTGGCAATTTGCTCTGCCTGAGACTCCGCTGCTTGCGCGCTAGCTGCGAATGGCAAGGATGCACAATCGCCGCATACGAATACTTCTGGGCGACCTGGGATGCGGTACAGATCATCTAGAATGACGCGACCGGAGTTGTCCTGATTGACATTCAATTCGTCGATCAGCGGCACCGGACGGATACCGGCAGTCCAGACGGTAATATCGGCGGCAATGCGCTCGTCGGGTCCATTGTAGACACAATCTTCTTCGACACGGCTAATATTGATCTTGTTGCGCAGCTCTACATTATGCTCGCGGAACCATGCTTCTACATATTTGGACATACGTGCCGGGGAAGAGGAGAGCAGACGCTCACCGCGATCCAGAATGCGTACATGCAGGTCTTCACGACTTTCGCGAATTTCTGCAGCGATCTCGATTCCGCTCAGACCACCGCCGACAATATTCACCGTCGATTGTGGAGGCAGATTGTTGATCCGACGGTACGTTTCTCTCGTCGCTTCAAACGTTTGAATGGTACATGTATATTCATCTGCACCGGGTACACCGTGGAAATTGTCGGTACAACCGAGTGCGATCACGAGTTGATCGTAAGCAATGACTTCGCTATCTTGAAATTGGATACTTTTATCATCCAAATTAATGCCCGTCACTTCGCCATAACGAATGTTGAGCTTAGGATGGGTTGGATATTTGACACGTAGCTCCATATCGGAGGATGTGCCTGCCGCCAGTGCATAATATTCGGTCTTCAGTCCCTGAAATGGCATGCGGTCTACGAGAATGATCTGAGTATCCGCCGGTATTTTCTGATCCAGCAGTTCGTGCAGCAGCGTGATGCCGCCGTAACCCCCACCCAGAATGACAAAGTTTTTCATAGTATCTTCTCCCTTATATGCAGTGTGATGGATAGGGAATGCAGTAGATTCCCGGATAGCAATGATATAGATGGAAATGATTATGATGTGTACAGGCATCATCCGGCATGATTGGGGACAGAAGAGACCGGGTGAAGCCGATTGTAGCCTGGCATCAGCGGTATGTACGACGGCAGGCGTATAAACGGGCTTTACTCGATGAGCGCACATGTATGCATGCAGTTCTCAAAAGTAAAGCCCGGTATGTGTTGAAATGGAAAGCTTGAGAATCATAGCGGATGAAGCGCACGGTTATGCCGCGCGCCATCCTGTCTAATCTGCTCAGTCGTACACTTTGATTTCGTTATAGAACGTATCGCGCTCGACGGGAATGCGTCCAGCACCTTTTACAAGCCATACCAGCTCTTTACGGGTCAACCCTTCCGGTGTTAGAGCGCCGGCTGCGTGACTGATGCGCTCTTTCAGAATAGTGCCGTGTACGTCGGATGCGCCGAACGCCAATGCCATCTGAGTGAGCTGTGTCCCGATGTTGATAAAATAAGCTTTGATATGGTCGATATTGTCCAGCATCAGACGACTGATCGCAATCGTTTTGAGATCTTCATACGCCGAGTTACGACGCATAATGCTTGCATTTTTGCTTTTTGGCTGCATGGACAACGGAATGAATACTTGGAATCCGTTTGTTTCGTCCTGAAGCTCGCGGATATGAATCATATGTTGCACGCGATCTTCATAGCTCTCGATGGAACCATACAGCATCGTAGTGTGCGTACGCATACCGAGTTCATGAGCGGTGCGGTGCACTTCCAGATAACGATCCACATTCGCTTTGTCGACACGCATTTTTTTGCGATATTCGTCGGACAGAATCTCCGCGCCACCGCCGGTCAATGATTGCAGACCTGCTTCGCGCAGCTTGATCAGTACTTCGCGTACATTCAATCCGCTGATCCGAGTGAAGAAGTCGATCTCCGCTGCGGTGTAGGCTTTGAGTGTAACGTCTGGGAACGCTTCGTTTAATGCTTTGAGAGAGTCTACATAATATTGGAACGGTACGTTGTTGTTGTGACCGCCGACAATATGGAACTCACGGATGCCAGGGTGAATATGCTGTTGCACATAGTCGACCATTTCCTGACCGCTCAGTGTGTACGAGCCTTCTTCGCCTTCATCCTTACGGAAGTTACAGAATGCGCAATGTGCTTCACACACATTGGTAAAGTACAGGCTCATATTTTCGATAAAGTAGACTTTATTGCCATTTTTGCGCTGGTTGGCTTCGTTCGCCAGCTGCCCGATGGTCAAAATATCGTCACTTTCATATAAATAGACGCCATCTTCGAGCGTCAAACGCTCACCGGTGCGTACTTTGTGAATGATCTCCGCCATGCGAGTATCCGTATGCGGTGTAATAATGGTGGACATGCTAGATTCCTCCTGTTCTCCTTGACGCTTCTGTCTCTGGTGTCATCATACGGTAAGACTCCCCTTGTCCTGTCTTACACCAATTTGGCACTATTGAATAATAGAAGAAGTCTATCGGTCATCATTTATCTGTGATTCATACCAGTATTCGACAGCGAGAAACCACAGGTAAAATGTTGTCCATTATCCAATATACAATAATATACATAAGAAGTCATCAGAAAAAGACTATATTTGTGAAAAAAGGTACAACGAAAAATAGGGCTAAAACGGGAATTGTTTATGACGAAAATTCGACATTTCATGTCAGCGTTCACTTATCATTATAAACCTCTACCGGGACACGGGCAACACAATTGCTTAAAAAATGAGGTATTTTCATATAGGAATATGCCTTGAGACCCTGTGCGTGGAGGAGTATAATGAAAAGGGAAAAGGAGGGAATACAGATGATTACAATTAGTGATGCAGCAGCAACACGCATGAAGGGAATCATGGCTGACCAGGACATTCCCGGCCTGTTTGTTCGCGTAGGCGTGAATGCTGGCGGATGCAGCGGATTTTCGTATGCGATGGGCTTTGATAGTGAGGAATCCGAACAGGATATATATATGACGATTCAGGACATGAAAGTGGTTGTCGATAAAGAAGACCTGAAGTTTCTGAACGGTGTAGAGATCGATTTTGAAGAATCCGGTCTGTCCGGCGGCTTCACGATCCACAATCCGAACGCGATCGCAACGTGTGGCTGCGGTTCATCGTTCCGCACACGCGAGGAAGATGAAGTACTGGCTCAGCCTTGCGAGGACTAAGTGTATAACATGCAATGAGCGCGACTGAGCTACAATATGGATAGCGTTTGCGGCACATAAGAAGCACAAGCACATCAAAGCACCTGCCTACAGAAGGTTATTCTGCTACGCAGGTGCTTTTTGGCATTGGTATTTCGTGTATAACTCAACTGATTATAGTAATACGTTGGCTGTTATTAATTAGTACTTGAACGTTGTTGTTCGTGCTCTGATGCGAACTCTGATTATGTACAAACAGAATATCCGCCAACCGTCAGCACCCCATCGTGCTGTTGGCGACAGATTCATTTGTTGACGAAGATCGTCTGGTTGCGCTGGTAAAATGTCAGGTCTCCGAGTTCATTTCTCAGTGCTATATAATCACTGCCGATTCGCTCGATAATGCCATGCTCCACGCTAAAGCCGGGCTGCCAGGCGTAGATGCGTTCCTGAAACAGGGCGGCGGCGAAGAAATGGACATTGGTGGTCAATTTGCGCTCGGTGCTTTCGTTCATGGCGCCTCCTTGTCGGTTCACCGGGAACAAACAGAAGAACAGAAACAGATCTTTGTTTGCCGGTCATTGGTCATCGTTGTTATATAACAGTCTTATTCTCTATTGTAAAAGCTTCAGCCCCTAATGACAAATATTCCGGCAATTCGTCACGAAAAGGATACATATGTACAAATTCAGTCTTTGCATTCGCTCCATCATACAGATAGATATACCGTTTGAATAGATGCTCGATCTGCGCGTATATAACAATCTGGTTTAAACGATCAGCGCTGTAGGTCTATATCAATAATATAAGTGCTACTACCAAGTGCAAGCACCATAACAATACCGAAGCACGAAGCATCATAGCACTACCACCAGCCTGTTTCGTTGAACCGCGCAGATCAAAGCATTATAGGCACTACACTATGCCTGTACTTTGCGGACAGAATAAGCTGTTCCAGTAGTCAGATCAAGCGCATTGAGTTGACCGCCGTATACCGCGCCACCGTCGATGCCAATAATCCGATTCACACCGTAATAAATCTCAAAATTGCTATTGTCATGATACAGATAAAAGGTCGGCGTATGACCGAATACAACGAATTTGTCGCCATCATATCCATTATGAAACGCTTCGCGAATCCAGATCAACTCGCGTCGGGAACATTCCTCCGGCGTTTTGCCCGGTTCAATACCTGCATGCACGCAAATATAATTCGGTGTCTCATAATACAGCCGCAATGTGCGGATAAACGCCAGATGCCGATCCAGTACCTCATTATGCAGATCCGGCAAATGAAAATCTTCACCAGAGAGCGTAATCAGCTGCTCACGTGTAAAGCCATAGCTTTGCAGTGTTGCCAGTCCGCCGTTTACCTTCAACCAGCGGTTCCAGTCAGATTCGCGTCCGCTAGTCAGCGCAGTCAGCATCAGATCCTCGTGATTGCCTAGCAGAGCAACCGCACCCTGATCTACGAGTTCCATTACACGTTCCAATGTTTCGCGGGCATCGCTGCCCCGATCTACATAGTCACCCAGCAAAATAAGCTGATCTTGTACAGGATCATATTCGGTTAGTTCAAGCAGTTGGTTCAGCAGGTCAACCTCGCCGTGAATATCGCTGATGGCAATCATTCGCTGTGTCATAGGGGATTCCTCCTCTGCATACAATACGGGGATATAGATATGTCAAAGTAATATTCTGTTTCAGCGGTGCTAAGTTGCGGTACGATGGTTCCATTTATCATATCACAGATTACCTTAAATTTTTTTTAGAAAGTGTTCATGCGTAGTTCACAAGCCTTTTTTACAATGCATTCATAGCCGAATACAACTTGGATTACAGCACCGGCTACAACACAAGGAGGCAAGTGATATGAAAAAATGGACAATCGTTTTGGGCACGACAATGGCAATCGCGATGCTGGCAGGATGCAGCACCGGTACGAATACAGCTGCAACCAGCGCGGCAACTACAGCAACAACAAGCACATCGACAACCGACAGCTCGTCGGCAACGGATTCCGCTGCTGGATCGACAGATAATACGCAGAATCAGCAGACCGCTGACCTATTCGGCAAAATCAAATCGGTAGACGGCAATACGATCACACTGTACAAGTCCAATATGGACCCGTCCGCGATGGGCGGTGGAGGTGGTGGCGGTACACCACCACAAGGACAACCGGGCGATGGCGGCGCTTCGCCAGCTGATGGCGGTCAGACTCCACCAGCAGTACCGGATGGTGAGACACCAACCGCTCCACCAAATGAAGGCACGCAAGCACCAACCGGACAATCTAGCGACGCATCATCTACATCGACTTCGCAAAGTAACGGCGGTGGCGCACAGGGCGGCGGACAAACTATGTTCTCCGACGAAACGGTAACGATTACCATTTCCGATAGCACCGAGATTTCTGCAATGACAATGGACAACAATCAAACGAGTACAACGACCAAATCTGTATCTGACCTCAAAGAAGGCGACATCATTAGCGTATGGCTGAACGCCAGCGACTCCTCAACAGCTGACAAAATCCAGTTGTCTGATGGAATGGGTGGCGGCATGCAGGGCGGCGGAATGGGCGGTCCTGGTGGCTCCGGCGGAGCACCGCAAGGGAATGGAGGCGGTACACCAGCTGATAGCAATTCCGGTTCTACAACCGACAGCAGCGCATCTACCACTTCCGCAGGTTGATAGCACAATAGAAATGACAAAACCCCCGTATCTCGATCTATTCAGAGATACGGGGGTTTTGCTATTCAGCATAATAGCTGCTTTGTCCTCTACAGATGGTGCGTTCGAATCAGCAATAATCAGGATTCCGAAGAGGTTGATTCATTTGTTGCTACCGGTGGTGCTGGTGGACCGTCCGGTGGAGTTGGAGCATCTTTGCCCGGAGTTGGTGGCTTAGGAAGACCTTTGCCATCTGCCGGTGCTTCAGGCGCTTCGCGTACTTCGATACGTGCTGCCTGTTTGCTGTCGCTTTCCAGAATAACGGAGATATGATCACCGACATTCAGATCGGACAGAGACAGTTTCGTTTCGGTGATGCCCGATTTCGGGTCGCCGCTTACTTTTACAATATACGTAGAGTCGGTGACAGTCACCGTTGTGCTGCCGCCATACGTGTCGTTACCTACAGAAGGCAAAGGTTTAACAGGTTTGTTCTCACCGTACGTATCACGTTGAACGGATGCTGGACGGTCAGACGTTTTGCCTGTTTTCGCCGATTTGTCGGTTTTCGTTGTTTTGGTTGCTTTTGTCGATGTATTAGTCGTTGTCGATTTGTCCGCCTTCACCGGTGGAGTTGGTGGAGTTGGTCGTTCTACAGTGATCGTGCTGCCGCTGATCGCTGTAATGTTACCGTCCACATGTTTTCCATGAGCATCTGCATTTGGCAGTGCAGGTGGTGTTGGTGCTTCGCCATTGCTATTTGACGGAGGAGCGGGACGCTCGGCAGTTGTTGCTGTCGTGCTATTGGAAGAGGTGCTTTGCGCCTGGTTCCGATCCTGCTGTTGTTGGGAGCCTGGTCCAAATGCTGCCGGACCCTGTTGTACCTGGGCTGCACGTCCATTATTGCCATTGCCGCCTTGTCCACCGGGACCGCCACCTGGAGCTGCTGATACGAATGTTGCTGTAGAGACTGTACCAGCCAGCAATACTGCTGAGAACGCTGAACCGGAGAGTACTTTCCACATTGTCTTCATATGTTTATTCCTCCTTAACATTGCTGAACATGAGTTTGAAAAGCATGTTCTCACGGAGTGTACCCACGCTATATGAATTCTATATGAACAGAAACTTAAAATTTCCTTTCCTTTCGCTTGCAAAAAAACTATATATCAATCACAAAGCCTATTGTTATGCGGTTTACATAAGCTTGGAAAACAGCATAAAATTTTAAAAAAAAATGATAAAATAGAACATAATCTGTGGATTAGGACGGATAACAGGGATTCAGCGCAGGTATAATTATAACTATGTACATATTAAAAAGGATCGTGACCAGGAATAACCCGGTACGATCCTTTTGTATAATATATGCGAAATGTACGAATATTGCTTATGCGCAATCGTGATTTCATGTGTGTAGCAGCGTTGTCAGGCAGTGAGTACAACGCCGATCTTGCGATATGCTTGCAACAGGCTTCGATACGACGATTATGCTTATTTGCTAGTTGTCGTTTTCGTTGTTGTTTTTGCTGTCGTTTTGGCAGCGGTTTGAGCAGGCATGATCTCGATTTTGCTAACTTTGGTTGTGCTACCGGATGCCAGCGTGATGAAGACAACGTCACCGGCTTTCAGGGAAGACAGGGATTTTTTCGTTTCTGTTGCTTTGGTGCTGTTCGCTGTACGAGTCACACTCACGACGCTGGTTGCACTAGTTGTTGTCAGTGTAGTCGCTGTCGTGCTGAAGCTCATGCTAGGTGGTTGACCGCCTGCATCTGCTTTGGCTGCGCCGTCTGCTGGAGCTGTAGGAGCCGTACCACTTGGAGGCGCTTCGCCAGCTTTTGGAGCTGTGGAACCTTCGGTACCGCTTGGAATATCCGGCTGTGTGGATGATTTGTAGACAACCAGTTTACCGCTGCTTACCGATTTCACTTTGGCAACAATCGCATTCGTATTAGCCGTTGGTGCTTTGGCTGTGCTGGACTTGGCAGTTGTCGTTTTCGTTGTCGTCGATTTGGTTGTTGTTGCTGCGCTAGCTGTCGAAACCGATGCGGCAGCCGTGCCTGCCAGAAGTGCTGCGGATAAAGCGATACCGGATAGTACTTTGAGTGCTTTCATTATTGAGTTCCTCCCGAAATGTTAAGGTTAATGTAAGCCAGGTGACTGTCTTACTGTACAAAGTATAGGCTGACTATATGAACTCCCAATGAATAAAGTCTGAATTTGTATAAAAAAGTTCTTAACAATTGTTAAGAACTTTTTTAATGATCTTCGTTCAACAGGTTACTTCATCAATTCGACTTCGATCACTTTTTGGCTACCGGAAGCGAGATGGATAGCGAGCAGGTCGCCAACTTTCAGATTGGACAGGTTTTGCTTCGTTTCTTTGACTACATCGCCATCTTCGTCATGCAGGACGGTTGTGATTGGGGTAGATTCAGTCAATGTGTAGGTGACGGTTGCGCCGTTGTAGGAAGGGCTGTCCCAATCTTCGCCTTTGGAACGGTAGATCGTAATTTTGTTACCAGTGATCGCTTTGATTTTACCAATAATCAGCTCCTGCTCGCTGACAGTGCTCACTTTGTTAATTGATGTAGCTTTGACAACTGGTTTGGCAGGTACAGGGGTTGGTTGCGTTGTTTGATTCAGCTGATCGTCTGGCAGGGGAGCAGGTACAGTGGCATCATCATTGGCAGGAGCGGGTGCATCGGTATCCGGTGCTTGAGCTTGAGCCGCTTGTTGTGCCGCCAATTGCTCTTCGGTCAGTGCGGCTGGTTTTGCCTGAGCGGTTGCTTTTTGCGCTGTAACAGCAGTTGTTTTATGGGTGACGGTAGATGTCGGGGTAGCAGCGCTGGCAGTACTGAACGAAGCGAAGGTGCCTCCCAGAATAGCAGCGGATAGTGCAACGCCGGACAACATTTTCAAAGTATTGGTTTTCATCATAAATTCCTCCTCTGTATGAGAGCCGACTCTGCTGAATAGAATACGAATCGGTGCGGCTCTGAGATGAAGTATAGGTAGATGAAATGAACTGTACGTGAACAGTATCTAAAAAAAAATTCAGCTTTTGTTCATATAGCAAGCTGGCAAAAAACGTGAAAAAAGCACTCTTCTATTCCGCTGTAGCGCCTGATCCCATATGCTCATAGAGATGACAGAATCATCGAAAACCGCAAAAAAACCACCGTTTTGCTGCTGGTCGCAGAAAACAGTGGTTGATGTGAGTCAGTAGGCACTATGCCTTTGTATACAATTGTGTTCGTTGTTGCCACGAAATCAGTCGGTTTGAAACATCGTTACATCGCGACTATACAGGCTTTTCGTTCCGGATTGCAAATTGCGTACACGCACATACTTGTTTGTGTAAGCTTCAACATATCCACGCCCGATTTCACAATAGACACTAGCAGCATCTTCCTGCCATACGGTAATCAGACTGCCGGACAGCCCTGCCGTAAAAAAATGAATGTCTTCAGTCAGGTTATGTTTTTTGTTCGATTTCATGGAGGAGCCCCTTCCTATATTTAAAACCGCCTGATGCCAGCGGAATTGTTCCGGTAAAGATTATACTCCATGACTGTTGATCTGGCGATAGCTTTTTATATAAAAACAGAAAAAATCGAAAATTCTTCATCTATCCGATAAAAAAGCACCTACAGATACCCATAGGCGCTTCCTTGAACAATGATGGCGATAATCGCCAGATGGGCGGGATAGAAGGCACGCCATAGCCAGCGCGGGGGTTGCAGCCAGCCTAGCCACGAAGGACGTTCGGTTGGCGACTTGGACATCTGCTGTACTTGTACCTGCTCACTAACCGTAATGAGAAGGGTAGCCAGTACACTGTAGATCTGGATAGAGCTGTTCAGATGACCGAGCAAGAACAAGATATCCATCATCAGATGCAGCAGCACTCGCCAGTAGCCTTGCGCGTAGCGGAAGATCAGAATCAGCAGAATACCATATGCTCCATAATCCGTATGCAGCGCTTCGGCAATCCAGGCAACGGCAAGCGCTAGCAAGATCGACAGTGGGAAGTACGGTTTAGGAATCCGGTCGATCGCAAGAATGAGCAGCAGACCGAATAAGAGCGTAAACACAACATTCAGATTCTGAATGTTAAAAGCGAACATGAATGGAAATTGTGCCAGTACCGCAATGGTTAACAGCCGACCAGCATAGTTGCCCTTGTTACGGGTATAGCTGTAGCCGACCACAATAAAGTAGCAGTAAATCGGAAAAGCAAGTCGTCCGATTACCCTCAAATAACGCTCATCTGGAAAAAAGGCATATCCAAGATGATCAATCAGCATCGTAATCATTGCTAGCCATTGCAACATGTCGCACCTCCCGAACGTTCATTCCAGCCGCTACGAATCAGGCAAAATTCATAATAACGCCACGTACGGCAAGCGAAATCACGAGCAGACCGAATACGACGAAGCCAATCCCAGCCGCCTTGCTGCTCTGTTTGAAAAATTTACGTCCGAGAATGACCATCATGCCGCCAATCACGACCAGCACCAGCGAGATAATCACGCGGAGAATCAAATATACACCAACGCTCAAGCAGTAAACCTCCTTTATTATACAAGCATAGGTCTGCACAGCAGACTTCATGAGAGGCAGCCATACATCATGCTGTAGTGCAACCAGCAACATGACTGCCGTGTGTATTGCGCTTGATTTGAAATAACCCAATTTAAAACAGTTTGCTTCACTTCTTTATACTATACGATAAAAATAGATCATTTTGCCTGTTAAAAGATGAACAAATACCAACATTGGCAACAAAAAAGCGCCTGTCCCGTGCATCATTACTGATACAACGAAACAGGCGCTTAGTGCATATTACAAATTGTACATAGTACAGATTGTATAGGATATGACGAGACAAGAAGTGTTACAACGATATCATCTGATTGGATGATAGTAACGTTAAAGAAACTCCATTTCGATCCGTTACAGCTTCAGGTTACTACTATGTCCCGGAGACAGCTTGGCATCTGGATCAACGTATACTTTAGCATTGTTGATCGCGGTTGGTGCTTCACCAAAGCCGACAGCGATCAGCTTCAGTTTGCCCGGATACGTCGTAATGTCACCGGCAGCGAAAATGCCTTCAACGCTCGTTTCCATACGCGAATCGACCACGATGGAGTTTTTGTCAATCTCGATGCCCCATTCAGCGATCGGACCGAGTGAGGAGAGGAAGCCAAAGTTAACGATGACGTCGTCGACTTCGATCTCTTGCGTTTCTTTGGTTTTTACATGAGACAGTGTTACGCGTTCAATCTGCTCGTCGCCATGCAATTCGGTAATTTCAGTCGGGGTAATGACCTTCACACCGGAAGCCATCAGATTCTCTACACTGTGCTCATGCGCGCGGAATTTGTCGCGACGGTGAATCAGCGTCACTTCAGTAGCGATCGGTTCCAGCATCAGCGCCCAATCGACAGCGGAATCACCGCCGCCGCTAATCAGCACTTTGCGTCCAGCAAAACGACTCAGATCGCTGACAAAATAGTGCAGGTTTTGCTTTTCAAATTTGTCCGCGCCTTCCAACTCCAGACGGCGTGGTTCAAATGCGCCGACACCAGCGGTAATGATCACGGCTTTACTTTCGTGAATACCTTTGTCTGTCGTAACGACGAAGTGACGGTCGCCTTTTTTCTCCACGCTGATTACTTTTTCCTCCAGCTTGATGTCTGCGTCGAACAGGTTCATCTGTTGTTGCAGGTTGTTCACCAGCTCCTGCGCGGTTACTTTTGGAAAACCAGCCACATCATAAATGTATTTTTCAGGATAAAGGGCAGCCAGCTGTCCGCCGAGCTGCGGCATACTTTCGATTAATTTCACGGATGCCTGACGCATACCGCCATAAAATGCAGCGAACATGCCCGCAGGGCCTCCGCCAATAATAATAATATCAGTACGTTCTCCGGTGGTTGTAGATGTCACCGTGTACACCTCCATAAGGGTCAAATGATTGCGGCTTGTAAGCAGCGCATGTTGCAATGGTTCTCTATTTATATAGGATTGCGGATGACAAACAGCGATGCATCCGGTCAACACCAGTCTTACTCATTATAAGTCGCTTGAGAACGATTTTCAAAGGAAAAGAAAGTGGAACAGGGCACGGTTAACGGATTTACGTTGATGTGAGCGCTTTAAAGGAATAAAATATGAAATTTGACGATATTGTCAATTTAACTCTTGATCTTTTGTCTGAAAATCGCTATCATTTCAGTTGTGTCGATATTGGTTTGTGACAGAAAACGAACATTTTTTTGAAAAAAGTCGAACTTTTTTTGAAAAGATAAGCGATAAAGGTTACAATGTTATGTGAGATATGACATAGTACTTTTGTTGAAACACGTATCTTTGCATACTGTTGTGTATATTTTCACAATTATACAATATTGCAAAAACGTCTGTTAATCCGGAATACAGCCCATTCTTTGCTGATTTCCGGTATTTTTGCAAACCGGTATCGGAAGTATGGTTAATAATGAGTAGATTATTTTCAATTACCTATAATCGAACAAACCTGGAAGGGGAAAACTGACATGAGTAGCATTCCAAAAATCGTCATTCTGGGCGCTGGTTACGGCGGTCTGATGACAGCACAACGTCTTCAAAAAGAACTGAACTATAATGAGGCTGACGTGACACTGGTTAATCGTCACGACTATCATTACTTCACAACGCATCTGCATATGCCTGCTGCAGGTACCGATGCAGAAGAGAACGCACAAGTAGCGATCTCCAAACTGGTTGACGAATTCAAAGTCGATCTGGTGAAATCCAACATCAAACAAATCCTGCCACAAGAGAAAAAGGTTGTTCTGGAAGACGGTACACTGTCTTACGACTACCTCGTTATCTCTCTGGGCGGCGAGCCGGAAACATTCGGTATCCCGGGTATGATGGAAAATGCGATGATGATCCGCAGCATCAACTCCATCCGCAAAATCCGTGAGCACATCGAAGGTCAATTCGTAGCTTACAAACAAGATCAAAAACCTGAGCGTCTGAGTTTTGTTGTCGGCGGTGCCGGCTTCACAGGTATCGAATTCGTAGCTGAGCTGGCTGACCGTGTTCCTGAACTGTGCCGCAAGCACGGTATCGACCGTTCGCTGGTAAAAATCTACAACGTAGAAGCAGCTCCAACTGCACTGCCAGGCTTCGATCCGGAACTGGTTGAGTATGCAATGAACGTTCTGAAAAACAAAGGCGTTACATTCAAAATCGGTATCGCGATCAAAGAATGTCAAACAGACGGCGTAGTTGTTGGCGACGATCTGGAGAAAATCCCTGCTAACACAGTTGTATGGACAGGTGGTATCCGTGGTAACCGTATCGTAGAAGATGCTGGCTTCGAAAACATGCGTGGTCGTGTCAAAATCGACGAGTACCTGCATGCACCGGGTCATGATGATATCTACATCATCGGTGACAGCGCGCTGATGTTCAATCCGGAAGGTCGTCCGTACCCTCCAACAGCACAAATCGCAATGCAACAAGGTCCAATCGTTGCACAAAATATCGTAGCTTCGATCCGTGGTCAACAGCCGAAGAAATTCGTCTTCCACAACAAAGGTACTGTAGCATCCCTGGGTAAAGGCGAAGCGGTAGGTATCGTAGGCGACCGTAAGCTGAAAGGCTTCGTAGCTGCACAACTGAAAAAAGTAATCGATATCCGTTGGCTGTTCATCATCGGCGGCGTATCGCTGGCACTGAAAAAAGGTAAATTCTTCTAAGATGAGACACTGTAGCGTTCAAGTGCGCGGTCTGCTCACGCGTGAGGAGTTAGACCGATACAACGGTTTAATGGAAGTTGGCGGCTTTCTGGAAGATCAGAGCAAGTATGATCTTGCTTATATCATCCAGCAAGAAGTCGACATTCTGATTCTGCCAGCCATCGAACGGCTCAAGGACAAAAGCCGTACCCGCGATCGGGAAGAACAGGATTATCTGGCTTCCCGTCAGGACGGCTCCGCTATCGATGCGGACTGAATATCGTGCACGGCGCGAGGAACAACCTCTTGTTGCAAGTTGTTGTTCCTAACAGCAAGTCTCATATGGAAATGAATAGATATGGTATGTATAAAAAAGCAGGTTTTCCGATTAGGGAAAACCTGCTTTTTGTTTGTACTACGATCAAGCCGAACGGCGGAAGAAACTATCTTTTTTGCTTTTTGGAGCGTTAGGGTCGGATGTGTTGTCAGATGGTGCAGTATGAGTAGATGTTGTAGCATCGCCAGTGTTGTCCACTTTGAATTGTCCGATTTCTTGCAGCAGCAGATCAGCGCTGTCGGTCAGATTACGGGACGATGTGGAGATGCTGGAAATGGATTGCGCTTGTTCCAATGTGGACGAAGCAGCTTCTTCAGTTGCAGCAGCACTTTCTTCGGCAACAGCAGCGAGACCAGTGATCACATCGGAGACGCGTGCTGCGCCAGATTGTACATCGTTCACACCAGACAGAACGAGCGTAATGCGTGAGATAATACCGTCTACCGATTCACGAATTTCGTCAAAGGAAGCTTTGGTTTCGTTCATCGAACCAAGCTGTTGGGTATTCGTATCGCGGAAGATGCCCAGCACTTCGGTACTTTGTTTGCCTGCTTCTTGCAGTTCGCTCAGCAGACGGTTGATATCTTCAGCGGAACCGGCAGCTTGCTCAGCAAGCTTTTGAACTTCACTGGCAACGACGGCGAAACCGCGTCCGTGTTCGCCAGCGCGTGCCGCTTCAATCGAAGCATTCAACGATAGCAGATTGGTCTGGCTGCTGATTTCTCGAATCACCTGTGTAATCTTGGCGATCTCATCAAGCTTGTGCAGCAGCAGGGTATTGGACGATTCAACGCGACCAGTCGCTTCTTGGCTCGCTTGTGACAGGGACGATTGACGCGTAATCGCATCGGTACCACGTGTCATCGCTTCATTCACACTACCGATCATGCTGGCAGCTTGTTCTGCATGGTTGGATACTTTATCCAGTGATGATGTCATGTCGCCGACCATTTCGGCACCGCTTTGGATCGATTCTGCTTGTTCGTTAGCGCCACGAGCGATTTCTTCAATGACAGTGGAGATTTGCTGCGCGATATCGCTGGAGTTGCCAGCATTGCGATGCATTTGCTGGGAAGCATCATTGACGCTTGTTGCAGAGCCAGAGACGGTACGGATCAGACCGCGTAAGGAAGTGGACATTTTGTTAAATGCTGTGCCCAGTTGAGCGATTTCGTCTTTGCCTTTGACCTCAACTTGACCGGTGAGATCACCTTCAGCGAGTTTTTGTGCATTTTCTTTCAGTTTGATCAGCGGTCTAACGATGCGTGTTGCAATAATGACAGCAAGCACGATAAAGACGATTGTCAGCGCAACTAGAATCAGCGCGATATTGTTACGCAGTTTTACATATTCAGCAAACGCGTATTTTTCAGAAATAGAAGTGGCGATGACCCAGCCCGTATCCGGCAGTTTCTGGAAGTACATCAGTTGCGGGTCGCCGTTATAGTTGTAAGTGACATTGCCGGAATCGCTGGCGAGCAGACTGGAAGCAACGGATTTGTAGTCGGCTTGCTCGGACAATGGTTTATTAACAAAGTCTGCATTTGGATATGACAGAACGGTGCCTTTACTATCGAGCAGGAAGCTGAAGCCGCCTGGTGTTTTGATAGAGTTGATATAATCGGTAATGGTGGACAAATACATATCGGCGCCGAGAATACCAGCGAAGTCGCCATTTGCATCTTTCATCGGCATAGTCATTGGTACGGAATATTTGTTGCTGCTCAGATCCAGATACGGATCGTTGACTGCTAGTTTCCCAGCCGCTTTGCCGTTGATATACCATGGACGCGTACGCAGATCGTAACCCGCATCTGGCACCCAGCCGCTTCCGTCTACCAGTTTGTTATTGGTAAGACCAAGATACATATCGGAAATACTGCCGCCGTTGTATTCATTTTTGTAAACGGACAGTTGTTTGGTTGTGACCTGATCCAATGGGATATTGTCTTGAATGAAACTGCCCATCGTTTCCAGTACTTTACGGTTTGTATTCACCCAGCCTTGCGTCTGGCTTACAGCGCTTTGAACGGTGTTTTGCAATTCATTATGGACGGATTCTGTCGCTTCGCCTTTGATCGCATACAATGCGATTCCCCCTACAGGCACAGCGATCAGAATAACGGCAGATACGACAAGCAAAATCAATTTGAATTTCAGTGACATAAGCGTTCCCCTCTTTTCACGGTCATCTTGTTTTGCTGACGATCTGCTTCACGTGGTCGATGTGTCTATCAGCTTGATTTCTATATCGTCCGCTATCAACTGAAAGATTACCTTTTTCGACAAAAATTTCAATAAAATCAGTGTTTCTATCTCCTTTTTTTCAAAATTATAGAAAAAAATATATTCCTACTACTCCAATAGGCATGAATATTTACCAAATTTGCATACATGCGCATAAAAAGGATAGTAATCAACAGTAAATATTATACGCAAATACCCCGTACCGGCTTCTATCACGAGAAGCAGTACGAGGTATGATTGGGAAACTATACATTACAGTTTGAGCATATCGTCGAATTTCTGGCTGTTCAGCAGACTGCCTACATAAAAGGCACCAAATTCGCCAAAACGCGCGCTTGCTTCGTCGAAGCGCATTTCGTAAACGAGTTTTTTGAATTGCAGTGCATCGTCGGAGAAGAGCGTAACGCCCCATTCCCAGTCATCCAGACCAACCGAACCGGTGATGATCTGTTTCACTTTGCCTGCATAGCTGCGTCCGATCAGACCGTGGCTGCGAATCATCTCGCGGCGCTCGTCCATCGGCAGCATATACCAGTTGTCGCCCAGATTGCGTGTTTTGTTCATCGGATAGAAGCAGATGTAACGCGAACCCGGTAATGCTGGTTTCAGACGGGAAACGATATGCGGATTCTGCATCGGATCTTCATCGCTGTTGCCTGCCATGTAGCTGCTCAGTTCAACGACGCTTACATAAGAGTAGGCTTTTTGCGTAAACTTGGCGAAGCCTGTTTTATTAAATTCCGTTTCGATCTCGTTCAGCTCTTCCAGCGTTTCACGCAAGTGCATGAATACAAAATCAGCTTTTTGCCCGACAATGCTGTACGTAGCAGTACTGCCTGTGCCTGCTTCACTAATGCTGTTCCATTGATCCAGCAGCACATTCAGATCTTCTAATGCACCAGCGCGCTCCTCATCATCTGTCGCTTTCCATGCTGTCCAATCGATCGTGCGGAAATCATGCAAGGCGTACCAGCCTTCTAATGTAGCTACAGCTTCGTTCATATGATCATTCACTCCTATAATGGTTAATAACATACATTTATTCGGATCGTCTGCCCGTTACTTTGCTTAGGGAAGCAAGGAAACGTAACAGACGAATCATGCAAAATCTGTCTTTTCCATTGTACCGTAAGCATCAGGGCAGGGCAATTCACTTCACAGTCTGTTCATGCTTGTTTCATTTGTATACTGTTAAAAAAACAGGCGATCTGGCGTAAGGTCGCAAACGATGGATGTTCAGCCCGAGCGGTGATGATTTTGCCGAGAATTTGAACTTCTTTTTGCCGCCTGCGATATTGGATTTATGGTAGAATGAAATTCCGCATTATGAAGCGCAAACAGAAAGGGGGCGGACTATGCGCATCAAGAATTTACTACATTTTACTGAAAATCATCGCTACTGCGTATACCGAGAATTCGGTTTGAGCAGTCTGGACGAACGGATGCTGAATCTCGTATATCAGCCGCTGACTGGTGCTTTTGCCGTTAGTCTATATCGGTTACTGTGCGAGCAGGTGGATGCACGTCGGGTCGGTTATTCCGCAGCTGAACAGCAGCGTGGGCTGTTTCTTACACTTGGTCTGGAGCCGGGGGAAAGAGGACGCAAGCAACTGATGGAGCAGGCTTCGCTCTTAGAGGCGGTCGGTCTGTTACAGACGAGCCGGGTTTATTTTCCTGAGCAGGATGATTATATATATGAATACGAGCTTCAACCGCCGCTGTCACCGGGCGAGTTTTTCCGAACACAGCATTTGACATTGCTGCTGCGGGACAAAATTGGCAAATTCGCTGTGCTCTCGCTACGTGAACAGTTTTTTGCACCACAGCCGGAAGGATGGGAACATCCGTCATTGCAGCGTGAAAATATTTCGCAGCCGTTTTATGATATTTTCGAATTGAATACGCATGTGATCGATTACGAGTTGGAGCAGGCGCTAACCGAAGTAGCTGCACAGCCGCGCAATCGTCAGCATAAAGTGAGCGAGGAAGACTTGATTAACTATGCGGACATCATTCGCTACTTCCCGCGCGGTTCACGCAATCGGGCGCAGGTGGAGCAATTGCGCTTCCAGCCTGAGCAAATGAATGTGCTAAGTTATATCGCTTACAAATACAAACTGGATATTCAGGATATCTGTCGTATGCTGGACGAAGATGGTGTGTTCACGTCGACAGGCGAACTGGCAGAGGAAGAAATTCAGCGTCGTGCCAATCTGCAATTCCGTCAGGGCAAAAAACGGACAGAGGAGCGCCAGATTCACGAAGCGAAGGTCGTCTCGCTACGCAAACAACAGGAAGCTGAGCAGTCTGCTCAAGCTGCCGAGACTGCGGAGACGCCGGAGCAGACACAGGATCTGCAAGTCGAATACGCGGTAGAGATGGAATATTATTTGGAGGTGCCGCGCCAGTTTACCGGCAAATGCGATATCCACCAGTACAATATGATGCTGCGCAACCATCCATACACAAGAGTGCTGGAAATGTTCTATCCCGGCAGTGTGCCGAACAGCATTCACGATATATTCGAACATATCGATATCAATTACAAATTGCCAGAGCAAGTGATGAACGTATTGATTCACTATTTGCTGGCAATCAAAATGTCGCAACCGGGTGAACGCCTGAGTAGCAAATTCGTCGACTGGATCGTAACCAATATGCTGAATCAGCAAGTAGACACGTACGAAAAAGCCGTACGCTACGTACGCGAACAGCAAAAACTCGACGTTCAACTGACCGATCAGGCACGCGGTCGCGCAGCTGCCGCTGGTGGCAAACGCGCACCCGGTCGCACCTATAATCGTAATACTCGTCCCAAACCAGAAATCCCAATCGTTGAAAATACCAAAGGCAAACCATCCGGCATCTCCGAAGAGGAACTCGCCGAAGTTATGCGTCTCGCCGAACAAATGCAATCCGGCAAAAACGGAAACTAATACCCCACAAGCAGGCCGCACCAGCCTCCCAATACCAGGCTGCCGCAGCCTGCTTGTGCCCTTTTGCCACCAAATAAAACAATAGCCCATCCCATAAAAGAACAGTACAATAAAAGAACGGGAAAAGCACAACACCTGTTCGACACCTGAAAAATACGCGTTCCCATGTCGACTTCATATGTACACAATACAAAGAGATATGCTCCACGACCTATCCCAAGTCTCTAATATGTACAAACAATATCGACACCAAATCTAAAATCTCCAAATCGCTTGATGTAATTGATATATAAAGTATATGCACATTTACCAAAATGTACGTTCACCAAGAGCCACCCAACACGAATCCATTTTCTTTTCCTGCTATCCCCTCCACAAGGAGTGGATCGTTTTACGCCTTACAAGCACCACAATGAACGCTTTGCACGGAGCGAAGGAAAGGGAATGAAGGCAAGGGATGACTTGTAGCGTTTGTGATTTTTAAACGCGAGGTTCAATAAAAAGTGATTTTTGCGAAAGCAAAATATCTTACCTATTGGAGCGCGGGAATCTACAAGTAATTCCCATTCCGTAGATTCCTGCGGCTCCACCGGAGTCCGTGCCTTCATCCCTTTCCGAAGCGCTGTTCCTCAACAGCGCCCCATCATTCCGCTCCAAACAGAGCAAAACCATCCACACCAACACTTTACTTGAAGGGAGCCCACCATGGAATCCATCGGTGATCTGCTGCGACAGATGAAAAATTCTCGTTTTCGGGAACAATCGAATAAAATTGCCGCGCAGTTGCTCGGCGACCCGCTGGTACTGGAACTGCGAAGCAAGCACCCTGATCTAACCGATCAGGAACTGCTGACCAATCTGAGCAAACTGTATCAATACGTCGGGGATCGACGCCACTGTGATAACTGCCCCGGACTGGACAAATGTCCGAACGATTTTCAAGGACATTATACGAATCTGGTCGTCCAACCGTCCGAAAACGGCGCACGGCTGCATGAACGCAAAACGCCCTGTCAGAAGCAACTCGTCCATCAACATGAACTTCAGGTGCGGGAACGTATCCATAGCTTTTATGTGGATGACCGCGCACTGAATGAAGGCTATAATGCTGTCGAGATCGTATCCAAAGATATGGAGCGCGTACCGGCAGTGAAGCAGATTTTTAACTATATTAACGGGGTCAAACAAAATGGTCTGACCGACAAGGGACTGTATCTGGTCGGACATTTTGGTACAGGCAAGACCTTTTTGATGTCTTATATGCTGCATGAACTAGCAAAGGTCGGCTATACTGGCGTCATCGTCTACATGCCGGAATTTGTGGAAGATTTGAAGTTTATGATGCAAGATAACAACCGACTTAAAGAAACGATTGAAATGATGAAGAATACCGATCTGCTCATCTTTGACGATATCGGTGCGGAAAATTTAAACCCTTGGGCGCGTGACCATGTGCTCGGTGCTATTCTTAACTACCGTATGGAGCGCAAGCCTACCTTTTATACATCCAATTATTCGTTGGATGCACTCTTGCAGCATTTGAGCTTTACGAACAAAGACGGTGAAGAACGATACAAAGGCGAGCGGTTGTTGAATCGGATCGCGCCTTTTGTCGACGTTGTCAGTGTTAGCGGCGATAACAAACGCGGCAATATGGACAATCTGTCATAGAGAAGCTGGATTATGATTTTCTGATGAAGAAGATTCCTTTTTCGCACGAAAAGATTATAATAAAACAGACATCTTTTATAACATAGTTCCATAATGGATATAACTTACGAAAATAAAGTTATATATGAAAAATTCCTATTTACTGTTTCGGGATACCGTTTTCTGTGTTATAATAGTGTTGTAATGACAGCATTCGTTGTTTAAATAAGTAATAATTTAAATACATGTATATTTAGAGGAGGATTTTTCCATGGCAATCGTTAATGTATCTGATCAAACGTTCTCAAACGAAGTGGAAGGACAAGGCACTGTACTGGTAGACTTCTGGGCACCATGGTGCGGTCCTTGTAAAATGCTAGCTCCTATTCTGGATGAACTGGCAACTGAAGTTGGCGACAATGTAAAAATCGCTAAAGTCAACGTAGACGAAAATCCTGAATCGGCTTCCCGTTTCGGCGTAATGAGTATCCCTACAATGATCTTCTTCAAAGATGGTCAACCGGTTGATAAAGTGGTAGGTCTGAACTCCAAAGACTCCCTGAAATCGATCTTGGCAAAACACCAATAATTCGCATTTCATCATGTAATGTGATGCAGTATAATACGGCAACTGTCCATTAGGGCGGTTGCCGTATTTTTGTCGTGTTTGATTCCATATATTCAGAAGACAGGTATACAGAGCAGGCGAGAGTGGCTGCTGTAATCATCATCTGGGGATAGATTATAATAGGCAGAATGTTTTATAATGAAATAGAACATATGTTTCTCTATTGTTGCAAAAAGGAATGAATATTTTGGCGAGTTAGGGTAGGCACGATAGCATATGCTCTGATGACAGCGCGGCAAGTGTGCTATATGCGGTTAATAAGTAATAGTCATCATTGAAAGCTTTTATTTTGAAATGTTTCATCGAGATAGTGATTTGCTTGCAAGAGCATAGTTTATACAATGCTAGCTATACAACAGAGAAGCAGACTGATACGATGGAAGATTGCTTTAGGGCACAAGTAGCCCTATGCCCAGCGTGATCGGTAATCTGCGTACAGAGACAGAAAGGAGCAGTCTATGGAGTCGCACTACGAAACAATTCAGGAACAGGAGCAGGCGATTGACAATATTCGCAATAAGCTTGCGCTGCTGCCTGATCTGCCGGGCTGTTATCTGATGAAAAATCGGCAGGGTACGATCATTTACGTCGGTAAGGCGAAAATACTCAAAAATCGTGTCCGTTCTTATTTTACAGGCAGTCATGATGGCAAAACCCAGCGTCTGGTCGCGGATATCCGCGATTTTGAATATATCGTTACTGGAAGTAATATGGAAGCACTCATTCTGGAGTGTAATCTGATCAAAACGCATCAGCCCAAATATAACGTTCTGCTGAAGGACGATAAAACATTTCCCTACATTAAGATCACGAATGAGGAGCATCCGCGGCTGGAAGTTACGCGCCGGGTGCTCAAAGATAAAGCGAAGTATTTTGGTCCATATCCGAATGCTTTTGCCGCTCAACAGACGAAGAAGCTGCTGGATCGTATGTATCCGCTGCGTAAATGCAAAGTGATGCCGAAGGAAGTGTGTTTGTACTATCATATGGGACAATGTCTGGCGCCATGTGAATATGAAGTGCCAGAGAAATCGTATGAAGATATCCGTCAGGAGATTACGCGTTTTCTAAGTGGTGGTCATGAAGAGATCAAACAGGATTTGCAGCGCAAAATGGAAGAAGCAGCGGAAGATTTGTATTTTGAACGTGCAAAGGAATTACGCGATCAGATTCGTCATATTGATGCGCTGATGGAGAAGCAAAAGATCACGATGGCGGATGCGAAAGACCGCGACGTGTTTGGCTTTGCGGTCGACAAAGGCTGGATGTGTGTACAGATTTTGTACGTGCGTCAGGGTAAAATGATTGAGCGCCATGCGTCCGTCTTTCCTTTTTATGGAGAGCCGTATAATGACTTTATGTCGTATGTGACGCAATACTATAGCGATAATCCGGCGATGCCACAAGAAATCATGCTACCAGCGGAAGAATTGTTTACCGATCTGAGTAGTGCAGATGATGTAGCGCTGGATGCGGCGGAACAGCAGGGATTGAACGGTAGCGACGTGGATGGCAATGACGTTGCGACCGGATTCAACGATGTTGCTGACCAGGTAGCGGAGCAAGGTGAGGAGTATGCGGTACAATCGGCTGCACAAGCTGCACAAGCTGCACAAGCTGCACAAGCTGCACAAGCTGCACAAGCTGCACAAGCTGCACAAGCTGCACAAGCTGCACAAGCTGCACAACAGGCGGAAGAAGCGCAGCACGCGTCAGGCGATACACTGGATATGTCTGGTGAAGTGATCGTTGCCGCAGGCGAAGCAGCGGCGGGTAGTAAAGATTCGCTGGATGCGATCAGCAGCGCAGCCTTATTGCAGCAATGGCTAAATGTGAAAGTATTGATCCCGCGCCGTGGATTGAAAAAGCAGATGATTACGATGGCGCAGGATAATGCACGTGTCTCGCTGGATGAGAAATTCCGTCTGATTGAACGTGACGAGGAACGTACATCCAAAGCTGCTGAAAATCTCGGTCAGGCAATCGGTCTGCAAAATCTGCATCGGGTCGAAGCGTTTGATAACTCCAACATTCAGGGAACCAATCCGGTATCGGCGATGGTCGTCTTTGTAGATGGCAATCCTGCCCGCAAAGAGTATCGCAAATACAAAGTTCGTACCGTAGAAGGTTCGGATGATTATGGCACGATGCGTGAAGTCATTCGCCGTCGCTATGAGCGTGTACTCAAGGAAAATCTGGAGATGCCTGACCTGATCGTCGTCGATGGCGGTAAAGGTCAGATTTCATCGGCGATTGAAGTATTGGAAAATGAACTCGGCTTGTTTATTCCAGTTTGTGGTTTGGTCAAAGATGCGAAGCACCGTACCGCACAGCTGATGATCGGCGATCCGCCGGAAGCGGTGAAGCTGGCACGCGACAGTCAGGAATTTTACCTGTTGCAACGGATTCAGGATGAGGTTCACCGATTCGCGATTACGTTCCACCGTGAGCAACGCGCCAAGTCGATGGTCGTATCGCAGCTGGATAGCATTCCGGGGATTGGCGAAAAGCGGCGTAAGCAGTTGCTCAAGCATTTTGGCTCAGTGAAGAAGATTCGCGAGGCGAGTGTGGAGGATTTCCGTCCGTTGTCGATTGGGGATAAGCTGGCACATACGATTTTGGATGCGTTGAAGGAAGAGTAGAGGATGCTTCAGCGGCAGCGTATGGTGTATGCAATTCTAACTGGCATTACAATTAGGTACAGTATGGATACAATATAGGTATAATAAATGAATAAAGAGAGCCTCGACCGATATAAGGTCGAGGCTCTTTGGTTATTTCAGTAGGTTTTTCAGCGGCTATTTCTTTGCTTATTCTGATGATCATTTTTTACGAAGGATGATTATACGAGCGTTCGGAACGAATGTTTCAGTATATCTATTCGTATTTGATCCTTTACACTTTGCGATCGGGATCGTCATCTTTGTCCAGCGAATGGGAATCCTTCTGTTGTGAAGAATCATTCTGTTGTAGAGAAGAATCATTGTGCTCCGATTGCACGGATGAGGTATCCGTTGGTTGTTGTCGCACGGGCGGTACGTTCTGCTGAACGGAATGCCCATCATATGGTGTCTGTGTCGGCTGTTGTGGATCAGACGGTTGTGACTGACCTTGCTGCGGTTCCTCATACATACGGAATCGCTGCGGATCGTTTGGCAAGTTACCCGGCGGTGGCAAATCTGGACGATAGTATGGTTGTCCACCATCCGGTACAGCACCTGGGAATGGTGCATACGGATGCGGCGGTGGTGTGTATGGCGGATAGGCGTTATCCACACCTTTGTTACGTGCATACAGATAGATCAGATATGCGATAATCGCTGGCATAATGATATAGAAAATACCAAACGCCACATTGGTTGCGCCGCCAGTTAACATCAGGCTGAACGACATTAGAATGGTATCGAACATGACGTGTGCGAAGACCGCAGCCATAAAGCCATAGCGCAGGAACACGAGACTGAACAGCAGACCGATAATTAGCAGCTCAATCGGACGCGAGTAGACCGGATAGATCGGATACAGCGTATGACCGAGCGCCCAGATGATTGATGTCAGGACGGACGCGATAAATGTATTGCGCAGCAGCTTTTTGAGCATGCCGATCCCGAACAGACGGTATACACCTTCTTCGCCGATGCCTGCCATCCATGCTAGTAGCGGCAATAGAACGGGAATGACCATATTGTATGGTGAGCTGGAATCGTCACTGGACGAGAAGACGCCAAGTGAGTTTTCGAGCAACAGATAAATGACCGATTGCACGCCCAGCAAAATGATTGCAAACAGATAACCAATCGCTGCGCTGTGCAGTACATAGGTGCCATAGCCTTTTTCACGGAGACGTGGCCACATATTCATGCCGCGCTCGCGCCATAATGCATCCCCGCCGACAAGCGAGAAGTATAGCAGTACTGCCATCAGCACATTCAGTACGAGTTGCAGTGCAACCATGATGAGCATGGTCAATTCGCCGTAAGAGCCGCCGCCATACATGCGCTCCAGATACGGCCACATGTTCACAACGCTGATGATCGATACTGCGCAGTAGATGATGCTGAGAATAATTCCTCTTTTAAAAGAAGTATGGCGGCGTTTGATCGATGCGAACACAATCGCTAGTACGCCAAGCACCAGTGTGAAGAAGCCGTAACCGCCCAGCGTTAACCAGAGCGCCAGATTGGTCTGGGACTCGATATAACCGGTATACGACGATGGTGGTGTCAATACGGGTTCTAGGGATGCAACCTGATTGTCGTCGAATGCCAATTTGAGGTGCAATTGTGCGTCGCCGATTGTAGCGCCATCTACTATATAATCCAGCCCCGGTTGATCTTCAGTGCTTTGCAGTTTCAGTTTGGCAGGATCGTAGCCGAGCGTTAGCAACAGCGGATGTGCCAGTTCTTCTTTATCCGCAAGGGTGAGCGAGCCATCATTGCTGACTGGGGATTCGGTAGTCATGCTCGTCATACTGCTCAGTGCATGGGACACTTTACCGATTTTGAAGCCAGTGACATTGCCGGTGTTCATATGTACATCAATATCTACAGAATACGCAGGGTTGCCGTAATGAACGCGAAACACATCGTAGGGAGCGAGCTTCTCGACGGATTTGGAATATTCGCTGCCTAGCTTCTCGCGCGCGATATAACCGCTCAATTCTGCATTGGTTACGTAGGTAACACTGGGCGTGCCTAGATTACTGCGTTCCTCTGGGTTCAACGGCAGACTGGACTTGAATGTTTCTGCGGTTTGCAGCGCTTGCTGTGGGGTGATGGATGCGGTCTGTTCGGTTTCCAGTGTGTCGGACGGCGTAATGGGAAACACCTGTGTAAACAGAAAGAAGATCAGACCGATCATAGCAAGTATGCCCAGTATTTTATAATTAGGTTTCAATTGTACGGGCTGTCCGGTTGGATTCATGAGTTCCTCCTCATAATGAAAATAAATGAATGTATGCTGTAAATTGCAGTCTGTAATGATACGGGATATTAACCGCAACAAACCGTGCTGGAATCAACTATGATCTTGCTCTGATAGAGTAGTGGATGAGCGCAGGCATACGTAATGCAAGTGTATCGCAATACCGTACCCATTGCAAAAGACTCATGTCTTCTTTTACAACGGGATTGTGTATGAATGCCAGGATGTATGTTCACGATTGTAAAAAGGTAAACGGCGAGTGCAATGTTACTCTTCATCCGGTGATAATTGTTCATTTTCCAATAGAGGCGGATTATCTTCCACCCGGATATTGGCATCGCGAATCATCGGTGAACGGTCGCCAAAATTGGCAGTTGTATCCGCAATCCACTGGCGAGCGGCGCTACCCAGCTCTGCCGCTTCATTGTAAATGAGACAGGTTGTGCGCCGTGTCTGTTCCAGCTCTGGAATGTGTAGCGATACCAATTCATTGCTAGACAACAGCTGCTCCCCGATATACGAGCGCGGTAACAGTGCCGCCGCCATACAGATCGGAAGTAAGCGTACAATTGCTTCAAAGGAATCAATCTCCATGCGCAAGTCTGGCATGACCATGTAACGGTGAAATACATCGTCGATCAGTTTGCGATACCAGGTGCCTTTGGAGAACATGATCATCGGCAATCCTTGCAGACTTTGCATACCCGGCTGTTTCTGCTCAGCAAGCGGATGACTTTTCGGAATGACCAGTTCTAAGTGATCGTCGAACAGTGGCGCGCAGACAAGACCGGATTCATGGATCGACGAAGCGACGATGCCGATATCAGCACGTTTGTCACGAATGTCATTGACAATCTCATGTGTCTTGCCCGTAATTAGCTTCACTTCGGCATACGGATGCTTCTCGGTAAAGCTGCGTACGAGCGGTGGCATCGTCGTCTGTAACGTAGTCAGGCTGGCGCCGAAGGTGACGGTGGTCTGTTCCTCGGACTTGTAGCGGTTCAAACTTTGCAAAAAGCGCAGCTGCTGCTGACGCTGTTCCAAGGCGAATGTATACGTTAGCCGTCCGATCGCGGTTAGCTCCAGCCGTTTACCGTTGCGATTGAATAGCGATACGCCTAACTGTTCCTCTAATTTGGCAACTTTGCGTGATAAAGCAGGCTGCGATAAGTTGAGCAGGCGGGAAGCCTGATTTAGGCTGGATTGCTCAACAACGACTGCAAACACATCCAGATCTTCAATCATCTGACAAAAGTCTCCTCTCTTATGCAAAAAAGTTATAACAATTAATAATTATATTGCAATTCCATTATAAGACAATTTAGAGTAACATGAAAAAGACACAACTTGTTCACAACGTAATTTTATGTGACAGCCTCCCTGAATGGAGTGACTGTAACGCAAGATACGATGATGGCTAAATAACAGGTTGCAACGCTGCGGAAGATGGGGAACTTCCTATGCAAGGGTAGCCGGAGGTCCGATTTATTACCGTCTATCCGAGTCTAGGCGGCATTTTACATGCCTGTCGCAATGAAAACGCTCTTATTATGAAAGGGGAACGTCATTCATGAAAGGCTTCTACGCCAGAAGGCTGCACTCGCTGCTCGGGATCATTCCGCTCGGATTGTTCTTTATTGAGCATATGATCACCAACTTTTCCGCATACGAAGGGGGAAAGGAATCATTTGACTCAGGTGTGGCATTTTTGAACGGTTTGCCGCTAGTCCTGTTTCTGGAACTTGTGTTTATCTTTTTGCCATTGCTGTATCACGGGATTTACGGTCTGTATATCGCGTATCAGGCGAAACCGAACAACAATCATTTCGGCAATGAGCGCAACTGGCGGTATACGCTTCAGCGTGTAACCGGTGTTATTACATTTGTTTATATTTCATGGCATGTGTACGATACACGTTTCCAAGTTGCACTGGGCAATGTAACACATGAACAGCTTGGCGGGATTATGCACAATATTATGACCAATCCTGTTACCTTCGTATTGTACGCGATCGGCGTCGTTTCTGCATCGTTCCACTTTTCCAATGGACTCTGGTCCTTCCTCGTTACGTGGGGCATCACAGTGGGACCGCGCGCGCAGCGTGTATCCAGCTATATCTGCATGACCATCTTCGTGGTGGTTGCAATTATGTTCTTGCTGTCCATGGTGGCATTCCGCAATGTGGACTTCCAAGATCCGACTGTTGCATTTGAAAGTATTCGTCATCTGGTCGCATAAATTACCGGCAGAGCGGATTCGTTGCTCACCTGCCGGAGTAGGCACGTTATAAGGGGAGGGTAATTTCTTATGGCAACATCCAATATTATTATCGTGGGCGGCGGTCTCGCTGGTCTGATGGCAACCGTCAAAGCGGCGGAAGCTGGCGTTCACGTTCATTTATTCTCACTCGTACCGGTCAAACGCTCGCACTCCGTATGTGCACAAGGCGGTATCAACGGTGCGGTTAATACAAAAGGGGAAGGTGACTCGCCGTGGCTGCATTTTGACGATACAGTCTATGGTGGTGACTTCCTCGCCAACCAGCCGCCTGTCAAAGCGATGTGTGATGCGGCACCGGGTATTATTCACTTGATGGACCGGATGGGCGTCATGTTCAACCGGACACCGGAAGGTCTGCTCGACTTCCGTCGTTTTGGCGGAACGAAGCATCACCGTACCGCCTTTGCAGGTGCAACGACGGGTCAGCAATTGCTGTACGCACTGGATGAGCAGGCACGTCGCTGGGAAACTGCTGGTCTGGTCACCAAGTACGAAAACTGGGAATTCCTGAATGCCGTACTGGATGACGAAGGGGTATGCCGCGGTGTAGCTGCACAAAATCTGCGTACGATGGAGATCGTTACGTTTGGCGCGGATGCGGTCATTCTTGCGAGCGGTGGTCCTGGTATTATTTTCGGTAAAACGACCAACTCGGTTATCAATACAGGTACAGCGGCAAGTGCCGTGTATCAGCAGGGCGTGAATTACGCGAACGGCGAATTTATCCAGATTCACCCGACCGCGATTCCGGGCGACGACAAGCTGCGTCTCATGTCTGAATCAGCGCGTGGAGAAGGTGGACGGATCTGGACGTACAAAGACGGCAAGCCTTGGTACTTCTTGGAGGAAAAATATCCTTCCTACGGTAACCTCGTTCCGCGTGATATCGCTACCCGCGAAATCTTCGACGTCTGCGTTAACCAGAAACTAGGCGTGAACAACGAAAACATGGTCTATCTCGATCTGTCTCACAAAGACCCGAAAGAGCTAGACGTCAAACTGGGCGGCATCATCGAAATCTATGAAAAATTCATGGGCGACGATCCGCGCAAAATCCCGATGAAAATCTTCCCGGCAGTCCACTATTCGATGGGCGGCATGTGGGTCGATTATAACCAGATGACGAATATTCCAGGTCTGTTCGCAGCCGGTGAGTGTGAGTACCAGTATCACGGTGCAAACCGTCTGGGCGCCAACTCGTTACTGTCTGCCATCTATGGCGGCATGATCGCCGGTCCGAAGGCAGTCGAATATGTCAAAGGTCTGAAAAAATCGTCTGCCGATATATCGCAAAGTGTATTCGACGGCGCACGCAAGCAGCAGGAAGACAAGTATGAGCGTCTGCTCAGTATGGACGGTACGGAGAACGCTTATGTGATCCACCGTGAGCTGGGCGAATGGATGACCGACAATATGACGGTTGTTCGTTACAACGACAAGCTGCAAGCGACGATCAACAAGATCAAGGAACTGAAGCAGCGGTATAACAAGATCAACGTCAACGATGCTTCCCGCTGGAACAACCCGGGCGTAGCCTTTACCCGTCAGCTGTGGAACATGCTGGAATTGGCAGAAGCGATGACGCTCGGTGCTCTGCTCCGTGATGAAAGTCGCGGCGCGCACTACAAGCCAGACTTCCCAAGTCGGAATGACGAAGATTTCTTGAAAACAACGGTAGCCACTTGGACACCGGATGGACCGAAGATCTCCTACGACGAAGTAGATGTATCGCTCATCCCGCCGCGTATCCGCGACTATTCCAAAAGCTAAGACGTCAAGTCTGTTTATGATAATGTCAGGTTCAGCCAATACAAGGCTTTCTGTGCATGACGTAATTCTACAGGGAGCCTGATCAGCATCATGTTGCACACGCAACCTATCTTATTGTCCAAACAAGGGGGCATTAGCAATGGCGGAAGCAGTAACCACCGGAAACCCGGCAGCACAGCAGACAGCCAAGAAAGTGAAGTTTGTCATCACCCGTCAGGATCAACCGGAAGGTCCATCGTATAATGAGGAATTTGAGATTCCATACCGTCCGGGTATGAACGTAATTAGCGCCTTGATGGAAATTCAGCGTAACCCGATCAACAGCGGGGGCAAAGACACCGCTCCGGTATGCTGGGAATCCAACTGTCTGGAGGAAGTATGCGGAGCCTGCTCGATGGTCATCAACGGCAAACCGCGTCAGGCATGTTCATCGCTGGTCGACAAGCTGGAGCAACCGATCACGATTGCACCGATGAAAACATTCCCGGTCGTACGCGACCTTGTTATTGACCGCAGCCGCATGTTCAGCGCGCTGAAAAAGGTCAAAGCATGGATTCCGATCGACGGTACGTATGATCTTGGTCCGGGTCCGCGGATGGCGGAAACGAAGCGTCAGTGGGCGTATGAGCTGTCCAAATGTATGACCTGCGGCGTTTGTCTGGAAGCTTGCCCGAACGTGAATGAGAAAACGGACTTTATCGGTCCGGCACCATTGTCTCAGGTGCGTTTGTTCAATGCGCATCCGACAGGCGAGATGAATCAGGAAGAACGTCTGGATGCGATCATGGGCGAAGGCGGTATCGAAGCGTGCGGGAACTCGCAAAACTGCGTACGTTCTTGCCCGAAAGGCATTCCGCTCACAACATCTATTGCGGATCTGAACAAGGAAACGAACAAACGTATGTTTAAACGCTGGTTGAGTGTATAATTTCATATAGACCGGCAGCAAATACAGAACGGAAATACACTCGTCGTGTAGGTTCCGGTGAAGGCGGGTAGCACACAATTGTGCAGCCCGCTTTTTCCTATCTGTTCGGTTGCTGTACCTGAAATATACATAGCAGCAAGATATGACCGGAGGAATGAATATGATTACGGAACGTCCGATTAGCTATACCCAATTGAAAACTGAATTTGCCGCGCTCGGCGTGCAGCCCGGCATGAATCTGCTGCTGCATTCCTCGCTCAAACAAATCGGCGGCTGGATTCCCGGTGGTGCGGAAACGGTCATTCTGGCGTTAGAAGATGTGCTCGGCTTCGAAGGCACCCTCATGATGCCAACGCAGACATCACAATTGACCGATCCCAAATTATGGCGCTACCCGCCAGCCGATCCGCGCTGGTGGGATCTGATTCGCGAAAGTATGCCGCCGTATGATCCAGATTTTACCGTTACGACAGGCATGGGGGTGATCGCTGAGACATTCCGCAAGCAACATGGTGTGTATCGCAGTCATCATCCGCATGTATCATTTGCGATTCGTGGCAAGCATGGAAAAGAGTGGGCGGAGCAGCATCCGCTGGACTTTGGATTGGGCGATCAATCGCCGCTTCAACATCTATATGACGCTGATGGATACGTGCTGATGCTCGGTACGACGTATCTCACCAACACTTCGATTCATCTGGCGGAATATCATGGAGAATGGAATGGCAAAAAGCAGATCACCATGGATGCACCGATGACGACGGAGAAGGGCAAGCAATGGGTACGATTCCGCGATCTGAACTTTGATTCTGATGACTTTGACCGTATTGGTGCTGATCTGGAGCAGGATTGTCCGCATCTGGTCGTTCAAGGCACCATCGGCAGTGCGACTGCCAAATTGATCAAACAACGTGGATTGGTGGATTATGCAGCAAGCTGGTTGGAACAGAACCGCTAAGGATATATAGATAATGACAGCAAGTACATGACTAGGGGGATGACAGATATGATCTGGAGAGAACGAAAAGATTCATTTATTATGATTCGACAGCATGACCATGCCCGTATATCGGGAGCGATTTCCCGTCATATGGATCAAGGGGCTTCACGCGATCAGCAGCGCTGGGACGATGTGTTACTCGCTTGTGAGCAGCATGATCGCGGCTGGATTCCGCTGGATCAGATTCCGATGTGGAATGAAGTGAAGGAGCGTCCATTTTCGTTTATGGATTTTCCAGAGCCTGCGAAGCTGGTATTTTACCGATACGGGATTGATCAGTTAGAGGAGATGTGTCCGTATGCAGGCATGCTTGCCAGCTTCCATTATGGCGCGCTAATCGGTGAATATGGTGCACAAGATCCATTTGGACGAGGGTTTCTGGATGAGGAGAAGAAGCGTCAGGAGCGGATCAAAGAGCAGACCGCACCGGGCGAAGAGGAGCTACGTTACCATCGCGCTGTGCTGGAATTGTGCGATGATCTGTCGCTGTATGTGTGCTTGAACGAGCCGGGTGTAGACAAAAAAGACGAGATGGAATGGTGGAAAGAAGGCTTTGAAGTTGGTAAAAAGCTGGACGCCGCCGACCAGAAGACTATTATGCCAACATGGTTGGATGAGCGTCAGGTTGTACTTGATCCGTTCCCGTTCCTGAAGCCGTTTGAAGCGACGATTATTTATCGTGAAGTGTCCAAGTCCCTGATCGCCGAAAAAGGCATGGAAGTGGCTTACGAGGCGTCAGAAGAGCGATTGCAGGAAGTGGTATTCCGAGGAACCGAATCGGCGTAAGCATGGTTGGATTGAGAAGAGCAGAATACCTCATGTTCTAAAGGATACAGCAGGCTGTATTGCTGGCAATGCACGATGTATGATTGGGTATTGCTTCGTTCCACATTTGACGGCGGCGCAAGGATTCGGCAAAATAATCATTATATATTATGAGAACTTATAATGATAACAGCGGATCGCCGTTTGGATGGGAAATGGAGGGAACATACCTGAAGCCATATTATAATCAAGCATATACCTGCTTCGGGAGTACCCATTCCCCGGAATTGCGTGTATGGACAGCAATCAATTCAAATACAAATCAGAACAAACCACAGCATCCTCGCACCTTCAGTCGGCGTCAGTTTCTCAAAGGCAGTCTTGCCACTGGCGCAGCGCTTGGTCTGGGTGGGCTGAGTTACACTTGGATCGGGGAACCGAACTGGCTGGAAAAGGTATATATTTCGCTGGAATTGCCCAATTTGCCACCTAGTCTGAATGGGATGCGGCTAGTACAGTTTAGCGATATGCATCTCGGCATGGGCAAGAATATCGGCGATCTGGATAAGCTGGCAGATGTGATTATGGGCGAAAAGCCTGATCTGCTGTGCTTTACCGGTGATATGGTAGATGAATATGCTAGCGAGCTGAATGGCGGAATTGCCGCTTTGCAGCGAATGCAGGCACCACTAGGCAAGTTCGCCGTACTCGGAAATCACGATTATCTGGATGATGTGCTAGCAGTATCGCAGCAGATGCGTCAAGGTGGATTCCAGATGCTGATTAACGAAAATCATGTCATCACTCGCGATGACGGCGTGCTGGCAATCGCCGGACTGGATGATCAATTGCTCGGCAACCCGGATGTACATAAAGGAGCGAAAGGCATTCCAGATGATGCCTGCCGCATTCTGCTAATGCATGAGCCGGATTATGCCGACCGTATACCAGAGGAATTACAATTCGGCTTGCAGTTGTCCGGGCACAGTCATGGCGGGCAAATTCGGGTGCCGCTGGTCGGAGCGGTCATTACGCCCAAAGGCTCACGCAAATATGTGATGGGCGGTTACAAGGCTGGAATCAACGGTCATCTGCCGCTGTATGTGAATCGAGGAATCGGGATGTCGCAGCTACCGGTGCGGTTTATGTGCCGACCGGAGCTGACTATCTTTACCTTGCACCGCGCGTCGACCTGATCTGCGGGCGCTTACTGAATTATGCCGGCAAACGGTCAGGATGGAGGGGGAAATCATGGAACGTATTGCACTTGTATCGGATATTCATGGAAATATGCCTGCTTGGCAGGCAGTGCTGGATGATATAGATCGCCGTGGGATACGGCGCATTTTTTGTCTTGGCGACATTGTGGGGAAGGGACCGGATTCGGTTGCTATTACCGACAGTGTGAGAGAACGCTGTGAACTTGTGCTGCGCGGCAACTGGGAGGAACTGATCGTGCGCATGAGCAACGAAGATGAGTTGTTCGGCTGGCATCATCGCCGTTTGGGCGAAGAACGGTTGTCCTTTTTGGATTCCTTGCCACTGCGATATGACTTTACATTCAGCGGACGGCTGATCTCGCTCGTCCACGCTTCACCGGAAAGTGTATTTCAGCGTGTACAACCGTGGGACGATCTGGACAGTCGCATGGGCATGTTTGCTCCGGTGCCGGACGAAGATACATCTCTTCCGCGCATTCCCGAGCTGGTCGGCTATGGTGATATTCATAATGCGTATTTGCAGCATCTGGATGGACGCGTCCTGTTTAATACCGGTAGCGTTGGTAATCCATTAGATGGCAAAGGAGCATCGTATGTCATTCTTGAAGGCGAACCAGATGCCACGGAGCCAGTTCCGTATTCCATTCAATTTGCCCGTATTCCGTATGATGTGGAGCAAGCTGTACAGGATGCGGTTGACGCTGGTATTCCGGCGCTGGATTATTATATGAAAGAACTGCGTACCGGTATCTACCGGGCATTGCAGAAGTAAGGAAACGGAGGAATGGCGATGCTGAATAAACAGGATTTGAAAAGGGCTGTGCCTGAGCTGCATACCGACCGGCTGGTGCTGCGTCGCCTGACAGCGGAGCACGTGGAGCGCTGGTGGGAGTGCGCTAGCGATCCCCAGGTGCTCACCTATCTGTACGGTACACCGGAGATGAAGGAATATCAGGTGCTACAGCCAGATCGACTTGGGCGCCGGGTGGAGGAAGCGTTCCGCAGTATGAGTTCGATTCATTTTGCGATCATGTCCAAAGATGGAGAATCCATGTACGGCGTTTGCTCCTTTCAACGCTGGGACGAGCATGCCGCGCGCGCTGAAATTGGCTTTGCGCTATGCAAAACATTTTGGGGCAAAGGCTATGCTACCGAAGCAGTGGGCAGTCTGATCAGCTTTGGGTTTGAGCAAATGGGCTTGTCTCATATCGTCGGTCGCTGTCATGTCAAAAACGATCTGTCGATCCGGGTGCTGGAAAAGAACGGCATGCGTCAACAGCCGCCTTCTAATTCCGGTATCAAAAGCTACTGGCAGGAGATGGGCATCATTGTGTACTCGGTCGCTCAGAGTGAATTTCAGCTCCGCAAAGACCGCGCCGCACTGTATGCGTCCTCGCGTGAACACGGCGGCGATTCTGTTGCGCCATGACGGTGGAACGCTGGTTTACGAGTCGCCTTGGCGTTGTTGTCAGTTCAGTGCTGGCAACGATGCTATGGGGCAGTGCATTGCCTTTTATCAAATTAAGCTATGCGCATCTACATATTGGTAGTGGCGATCTGTTCGCTCAGTGGCTGTTTGCAGGGTATCGGTTTGTACTAGCGGGATTGCTGCTAATGGGACTGGCGTGGCTGCTCAAACCGCGTGGTGTTCCGGCGCCGCGTATTCCAGCTTCTTCGCTGGTGGTGCTGGCATTAACGCAAACCTTTTTGCAGTATATTTTCGTATATGCGGCGCTAGGCAACGGCTCAGGTATGACGATGTCGATCATTTCAGGTTCAGTATCGTTGTTCCAACTGCTGGCAGTGCGCTGGTTGGTGCGTACGGAGCGTCTGTCTACGCGTAAGTGGCTGGGGCTGTTGCTCGGCTTTGGCGGTATTGCGGTGATGGGGATGGCGTCTGGGGGTAATCAGCATCTGGCATTTGGCGTGGCTGAATTGCTGATGCTGCTGTCTGCTCTGTCCGGCGGTGTTGGGAATGTGCTGGCACGTCGTCAGGCAGCTTTTGAACCGGTGATCAGTCTGACTGGCAGACAGATGTTCTGGGGTGGAATCGGGTTGGTGATCGTCGGTTGCGCGTCGGGGAATCCGTTTCCGTTTGATTGGGATGGGACGGGGCTACTCATGCTGCTGTATTTGTCGCTATTGTCGGCTGGTGCGTTTGCACTGTGGAATACGGTGATGAAGTACAACGAGGTCGGCAAGGTGTCGATGTATTTGTTTTTGTCGCCGCCGTTCGGTGTGATTCTGTCGGCGTTGTGGCTGCATGAACAGGCATCGATCTGGTCATTTGCGGCGCTGGCGTTGGTGACGTGCGGGATTGTACTGGTGAATCGGGAGCGGCGGGCAGTGAGTACTGCTGGTATGGATGATACACCAAGGAAACGTTAGCTGGAGTGGAAATGCTTATGTTATTTAATGTTATGCAACTGCAATGTGGTTGCAATCTAACTTTAACAGGGAGCGGGTAAGATACATAGTGTAAGACCCCCTTTTTGGTATATGCATGTGACCCGTCGACTTGGCGGGTCTCTTTTTATTTGTGGGTATGGGTGGGGAAATCGACAGTTTGAGCTTGGAGCAACAATCGCTCTGTAAAGGGATAGGGGAAACAGACTCCGGTGGAGCCGCAGGAATCTACGCAATGGAAGTGAAGGTAGATTCCCGCGCTCCAAAGCAGTAAGATATTTTGCTTCCGCAAAAATCACTTTTTATTGAACCTCGTGTTTGAAGAAAACACTATAAGTCGTCTTTGTTCCCTATTCCCTTTACGCCGCTATGTGCTTCCGCGCTATGTCGGATTTGTCCAGATACGGAGGGGAGCAGTTGGAAGGGCAGAAGAGTAAACCGTAAACCGTAAACCGTAAACCGTAAACCGTAAACCGTAAACCGTAAACCTTGTATTTGTTACAATGGGGTACGGTTTTTTTAGAGTAGGGGACTTGTTTTATTGGATGTTAGAGGGATAAGGGGTTATCTAGTTATGGTTAGTGGAAAACAAAAAAGTCCTGCTTTGGTCGGCAGGACTTGGATGGTGATCAGATGCTTACAGATTGATTTTACTATTACAGCGCCACGACTTGGCGTTGTTTTTGTTTGTAATATACCCATTCGGTATAGCCGATATCGCGTAGCTTCTGAGCCACTACATCAAAATCGTCGCCGACGCGTTGTGGGATGTGGGAGTCGGAGCCGAAGGAAATTTCTACACCAAAATGGTAGGCGCGTTCCAGAATGGCATCGACGGGGTGCCAGAGTCCGCAGGCTTTGATTTTGCCAGAGGTATTGACCTCGATGGCGACGCCAGAAGTAGCAATCGTTTGCAGCATTTGATCCAGCGCTTGCGGTGCTTCGATGTCGGTGAACGCCGGGTAGTTGCTTTTCATGGCGTCAATGTGACCAAGAATATGGAACAATCCACTCTGGGCGGATTCGCCGATCATGCGGAAGTATTCTTCCTTGACCGCTACTTTGCCGGCATTGTCCAATTCATCCCAGCGAGTAGGATCGAAGATGCTGCGACCGCTGCTAAAATGAACAGAGCCGATAATATAGTCAAATGGATATAGATCCAGCTGTTGTTTGTACAAATGGGCATGATGCGGGAAATAGTCGGATTCGATGCCGAGCAGAACGTCGATCTTGCCCTCATATTCCTTTTTCAGATCCAGCACTTCCTGCACGTAGGCGGATAGCTGGCTTTTGCCCATAGCGGTATTAGGAAATGCCTGGTCTTCGTCAAAGCCGAAGTATGGCGTATGATCGGAAATGCCGATCACTTGCAGCCCGGCGGCAATGCCTGCTTCAATATAGTCTCGGATGTCGCCATCCGCGTGTCCACAGCGATAATGATGAGTATGAAGATCGAATTTCATTGGCAAACAGGCTCCTTTGCTTCCATGGGAATGAGGTGCGGATGAACTGGTACATAACATATCACCAGTTGCAGCACACGAGAATCGCAACTTCGTACAGTTATCCTGTCGATTTATTCAGGGCTGATAAAGCGGTCTTCTGGCATGCCTTTGAGATCATCCAGAAACTGGCGCATCGCCGAATTCAGATAACGACCGGATTTGTAGATCAGACCGACCGGGTGACTTACTTCAAACTCTGGCATCGGAATCATGACCAGTGTGCCATGACGCAGCTCGCTGGAGATGGATTGGCGGGAGATGATTGCAGCACCGAGATCGATCTCGACCATGCGCTTTACTTCCTCGCTGCTGGATAGCTCCATAATGATCTCCGGCACAACGCCGTGCTTTTTGAATACATCATCTACGAATTTGCGTCCGACGGTATCCGGTGAGAGCATGATAAGCGGCAGATGCTGCAAATCCTGAATGGTTGCCTTTTTGGTGCGAGCCAGCGGATGCTGGGGAGAAACGACCAGCTCAAACATATCGTAATACAGGATGGAGGTTTCGAGGTTCGGGTTGCGTTCGATCAGGTAACCGATTCCAACATCAACCATACCATTTTCCACACTGTAGTAGATTTGGGAGGAAGGCATCGAATGAATCATCGTTTTGATCAGCGGAAATTGATTTTGAAAATAAGCAAGCACGCGCGGCAGAATCTGAATGGCAAACGAAGTTGTCGTGCCGAGCAGAATGCGTCCCTGTGGAGTCTCATCCAGATCCGCCAGACGCTGCTTCAGCTGTTCCACAACAGCCAGAATCTGTTCGGCATGCTCCAGAAAGACCGTTCCTTGATCGGTCAGTGTCACCGGTTGGTTCCGGTTCACCAGTACCGTCTTGAACTCGTCCTCCAGACTTTTGATCTGGGCGGACACCGCAGGCTGGGTCAGATTCAGCAGCTCGCCTGCTTTACGGAAGCTCATCGTCCGCGAAATGGTCAATAATGTTTCCAGTTGACTGATATTCATGAGTTCCTCCTTATGTACACCTGTGAGTAAATTATAGTGGATTGCCGAAAAAGCGGCAATGATGCTGAAAATCCAATTCTTCATTTCGCAAGTTTTGCAAAAGCAATCATGGATCATTTACAGCGAAATTCGACGAAATTTTTACCAGAAAAACACTGAAATTTGAATAAAACGCCAGCTTTTGGTCTACATAAAACATCGTTACCTTCCGATAATAATAAAAAGTCGTCAAATGGACCCATAAAAAGGTTCGTTATACCAGTCTTTATACCCAATAAAATCGTAACATGTCGATTTCGCTCCCATTTTGTAAAAATAATTTTAAAATTTTGGGTTGTAGCCATGTTTCTGGATGAATTGTCCTAGGTTATAAGGTATAATGAGCATATTAATCATAGGTCATAAGTTTCATTTAAAATATAGCCCATTAGTGGAGGGAGTATTAAGGTATGAAGGCGGAAGTTATTAATCCATTTTTGGAAGCAGCGAGACTCGTTATTGGTCAGGTCGTTCAAGTCTCACCTTCTACAGGCAGTCTCGGTATCAAAGATATCGAGCTGGTTGATGATCATATCTGGATTCAAATTGGTATGACCGGGCAAATGAGCGGAGATATTATTTTCGGTATTCATGAAAGTGTAGCACTGCGTATGGTTTCGGCAATGATGGGCGGTTTTGTGCTAACGGAGATGGATGAGATGGGACAGAGCGCGATTTCGGAGCTGGGCAATATGATCAGCGGTAACGCTAGTACTATTTTATCGAATCAAGGTGTAGTAGTAGATATCACGCCACCAAAAGTGATGAAAACGAGTGCGGTAACAGGCTTTATGTCTGCCAAAGCACTGACGATTCCATTGATTATGGATGGGATCGGCGAGCTGGATATTCAAGTTATGGTATCCTAATTTCGCTTATTGCTTGATTTCGTTTCTGAGTAAGATACAATTTAATGAAAATGTAGTAAACAAGCAAGCTGTTCTTTAGCCCCTTTGGTAGAGGGGGAAAGAACGGCTTTTTTGTTTGTGCTGGATATGTAACCGTGCATCACCTAAAATAAGGTAGACTGGAGGGATTGGCGTTGAAATTGAACAACAAAATCGTATTCATTACCGGCGCCTCAAGCGGATTGGGCGCTCATACAGCGCAATTATTGACGGAGAAAGGCGCCATTCCGATATTGACTGCCCGTTCGGAGGATAAGCTAAGGACATTATCGGCTGGCTTGCAAGGTGAGCATCGCGTGTATCGTATGGATGTACAGCAGCAGGAGGATGTCGAGAAAGTGGTGCAGCAGGTGCTAGACCAGTACGGACGCATTGATATTGTGCTGAACAACGCGGGCTACGGGCAATTCACGACACTGGCGGAAACGGGTGTAGATGAATATGCGCAGATGATGGATGTGAATTATATGGGCATCGTTCGTTGTACCAAAGCGATTGTTCCGCATATGCTGAAGCGCGGTAGCGGTCAGATCATCAACGTCGCGTCGATGGCGGGCAAATTTCCGACTGCCAAATCAACCGCCTATACGGCAACCAAATTCGCGGTGCTGGGCTTTACCAATTCATTGCGTCAGGAGCTGCGGAACAGCGGCATTACCGTATCTGCGATCAACCCGGGTCCGATCAGTACCGCGTTCTTTGATCGTGCGGACCCGACAGGGGCTTATGTGAGCAATGTGAGTAGCTTTATGTTATCGACGGATAAAGTTTGTCGCGAGATCGTACGCATGATGGAACGCCGACGTGAGGAAGTGGATTTGCCGCGTTATGCCGGGTTTGCATTGCGATTGTATCAGCTGTTCCCACGGCTCGTCGATCGCCTGACGTATTCGTTTTTTGACCGTAAATAAAGGAACGGATAGATTGTGTGCGGACAAGGGTGAATTGCTGATATAATGGTACTTGCTGCATGGCGTGAAGTAATTGTTTGTCAATACGCTATAGTATGGAAAGATAAAGGATGAAACTTATGGAAACTAACGTAAATTTTCTCGGGCTGGGCATTGGTGAATCGCTGAATGATGCACTGTCCCGTTATGGCATTACCGCACCATCGCCGGTGCAGGAACAGAGCATTCCGCTTATTTTGGAAGGACGCGATGTGCTCGCTCAATCGCAGACTGGTAGCGGTAAGACGTTAGCATATCTGCTGCCAATTTTGGAAAAGATCAATCCAGAGCAAAAGGAGATGCAGGCGCTGATCCTCGCACCAACGCAGGAGCTGGCGATGCAAATCGTTCGCGAATGTGAGCGGTATGGCGAAGAGAAAGGCATCACTTCACTCGGACTGATCGGCGGCGCAGCAATCAAGCGCCAGATCGAAAAGCTGCGTCGTCACCCACATATCGCGGTCGGTACGCCGGGACGTATCAACGAGCTGATCAATGTACGTAAGCTGAAGATGCACAACGTCAGTACGATCGTAGTCGATGAAGTGGATCAGGTACTTGGGCTTGGTGGCGGTAGCGATGTACAACGGATTATCAAAAGCGCCAAACGTGACCGTCAGCTTGTGTTCTTGTCGGCTACGATTAATGAAGAGATTCATAGCATCGCTCAGCGCGAGATGAACGATCATGCTATCGTTGGCATCGAGCCGGTACAGCATACCGCGTCCGCGATTGATCATGTGTATTTTGTAACGGAAGAACGCGACAAAGTGGATACGCTGCGTCGTGTGCTGCGCCATTACAAAGCACCGCGTTCTATCGTATTCGTTAACGATACCGAGCAGATCGCTGAAGTCGAATCCAAGCTGGAATATATGGGCTTTAGAGCGCGCGCGATCTACGGTGACGCTGATAAAGTAACCCGCAGCACCGTGCTGGCACAATTCCGCTCCGGCAAATTGCAGGTGCTGGTCGCAACCGATGTAGCTGCGCGTGGACTGGATATCGAAGACCTGAATCTGGTCGTCAGTCTGGACCCGGCATTTGATGCGGAATTTTATGTGCATCGTAGTGGACGTACCGGTCGTATGGGCAAAAAAGGCGTGTCCGCTTCGATCATTACCGAACGCGAGCGCTTCATTATGCGCAAGTTCAGCGATACGCTGCATATCTCGTTAAAAGAACTCGTTCTGGAGAGTGGCGAAGCACGTACCGCTTCCCCAGTCAAGCCGCGCAGCAAAAAGCCGGTTGTCCGTAACGATAAACCAGCAGGCGATCAGGCAACCAATAGCAATGGTGCAGGCTTAGGAAATGCCAATACAGCTACATCTAGTAATCAAGGTCAGACGAATGGCTTCCGCACGCAGGAACACACATCATCAGAAGCACCAGCGCGTCGTCCAGCTACTGGCAAAGCTGCACCAACCAAACGCGATGGCAAAGCCAAAGTGCGCAAAGCCGATCAAAAAAGCAAAGGAGCGCCAAAATGGCTGAAAGCCAAACGGAATGGCGCTTCTGACGAAAAGTGAGGTTATAGTCTATGGAACAGGTGCCCGTACTTCAGGTAGACCGTCTGACTGGCGGCTACAGTCTTGGCAAGCCTGTCCTGCACGATATTAGTTTCAGCGTTGGCCGTGGCGAGATGATCGGTCTGATCGGTTTGAACGGTGCAGGCAAAAGTACAACGATGAAGCATATTCTCGGTCTGATGACACCGCAGGGTGGCGAAGTACAGATTCATGGAACGACACTGCAAAGCGACGCTCAGCAGTACCGTTCTTCGCTAGCATTTGTACCGGAGTCGCCGCAGCTGTATGAGGAAATGACGGTGCGCGAGCATCTGGAATTCACCGCACGCGCTTATGGTGTCGATCAGAGTCTGTATGAACAGCGGGCAGCACGCCTCATCTCGCTGTTCAATATGGGCGAAAAGGAAGATAGTTTGTCCATGCATCTGTCCAAAGGGATGAAGCAAAAGGTCATGATCATGTGCGCCTTTGTGGCGGCACCGCCGCTGTATGTGATCGATGAGCCGTTTCTCGGACTCGATCCGCTTGGTATTCGTTCCTTGCTTGATTTTATGGTAGAAACGAAGCAGAGCGGTTCGTCGATTTTGCTCAGTTCGCATATTTTGTCCACGATTGAGAATTATTGCGACCGATTTATCGTATTGCACAAAGGTCGCGTAATTGTACAAGGTACACTGGAGCAGATTCGTGAGCAGACGGGTCAGCAGGGCGTACCGCTGGAGCAGATTTTCTATGATCTGGTACAGGATTCGACTTGGACGGTTAGCAATGATTAATCTGGCAGAGTTGCGGCAAAAGCGGCGCGGCGAGTTCTGGGGTCGCATTTTGCCGTATACGCAATATATTGTCCAGAGCGGTGTGGCAGTTGTGACTTTCTTTCTGCTCATTGCCTTTGCCGCCTGGTATACGACGTTTGTGCAACATATTCCAGCAGGCTTGCCGGTGTACTGGATTATGCTGGTGCTGCTGACACCGCTGACGATATATGGAACAGTTCGTACGTATATGCGACCGGCGGATGTGATCTTCATGCTGCCACTGGAAACACAGATGCAGAACTATTTTGCTCCAGCTTGGCGTAGTAGTGTGATCGGTAAATATATCTGGCTGGCGCTCATTGCGCTCGTATCGTGGCCGTTCTATGTACGTGCCGCGGCTGATGCCAAGCCGCTATTGCTGCTGTTCGCTGTTCTATTATTGCTCAAAATCGCCAGCAATTACGGCAGCTGGCAGGAGCTACGCATCAACGGACAGACTGCGCGTGTGCTGTTCCGACTGTTGCGGTATGTGTATATTACCGCTTTGCTGGCGGCATGGCTGTGGCTACCACTGACGACTGCGAGTGTCGTTGTGATTGTGGGCGTGATCGTGTACTGGCTAGTTCTGCGTCTGCCTGGTAAAGCGGCTGTGCCTTGGGAACGATTGATTGCTGCTGAGAAGAATCATGCCGCAGGTGTGATGCGTATGCTCGGTTGGTTCGTCGATGTACCGACCGGTGAACGCAAGATCAATCACCGTCGCTGGTTGTCCTTTATCGGACGCCGAGTGCCTTGGAATCAGGAGCAGGCATTCCGTTTTCTGTTAATCAAGACTTTTGTACGTAGCGAACTTCTGCCAACGCTGGCACGGTTCGTCATCATCGGGATTGTGCTAGTGCTACTGGCGCGTCTGTCGTGGTTTGGAGTAGCGGTATATCTGCTGTTCATTCTGCTGTCCGGCGTTCAGATGACGATGCTACGCAAACAGCATACGGACACACTCTGGTTATCCATTTATCCGCTACCGGTTACAGCACAGCGACTAGAAACGGTGCGCCTGATCACTCACGCCCAGTTGTTAATCGCGGTAGTGCTGTGGATTCCATTTCTATTCACTGGCGATCCGCTGCGTATGGTATGGACACTGGCAGCAGGTCTAGTCGTCGTATGGATGCAGCGCGCTTCGCTCAATCGGAAATGGCTGCGCGATCTGGCAGCTGATGATGAGTTGGGATAACAAGCTCGCTTACATGTTCAGAATGCAAATCTAGCCAACAGCATGAGAATATACGATGTAGAACAATCGTTATACACACAAACAGCTATGTGCAACAACACAAGCCTATACAATCTAGAATCATACCTATGTACAATAACAGCGCCGGTGCTTCGTAAGCCCGGCTTGCTGTCGTTGTATCCAGCGATCGATTAGACCATGCACAATGAAACATGACCAACAACCGGCAGACAGGTGGTGGACACCGATGGATATGAAAAAAATAAATGAGCACGAAGTGGATAGTTTGCAAACACTGGCGGAGATGATCAGCGAAGTGATGGGCAGCCCGGTGACGATTGAGGATGAAGCGCATCGGCTGCTTGCCTATAGTATGCACGATCCGAATACCGATCCGGCGCGCATTGCGACGATTATCGGTCGTCGTGTACCCGAGCATGTCCAGCGAGCATTATATGAATCTGGAGCGATGCAGCAATTGCAGGATAGTGCTGAGCCGCAGCATATTCGGCAATTGAGTGATGTGGGCTTGAGCCGCCGCATGGCGATCTCGGTTCGTCATTACGATGAGGTCATCGGTTATATCTGGCTAATGGAGCATGACGGTTCGTATAGCGATGAGCAATTGGAGCAGTTTCGCCGAGGCGCTGTAATCGCCGCTTCCAAAATGATGCAGCAGCAACAACGTCAACAGAAGATCGATCTGTTACGCCGTCTGTTAAATGGTCGTTTTCAATCGGAGCAGGAAGCCGCAGATCATGCACGCAGTCATAGCATTGAGCTGCTTCCGTACCATTATGTACTGCTGATGGAGCAAGGCGAGCATCGTCATCTACATACATGTACGGAGCGTATCCAGCAGGCAGCAGTAGAATATGCAGTGCGGATTCCTCTATATATGGAAGAAGGGAATCGACTGATTTTACTGTGCGGCTGTCAGGCGGGACAACAGCCGTCCGATCTGCCCACGCGTATTCGTTCTATGGTCGCGCGGGTACAGCAATTGTTACCTGTCAGTGAGTTTGGCATGATCGCCGCCGGAGAACAGGTTAGCTCAGCGCTGCATATCCAGCGTAGCTACGAACAGGCAAAAGAGCTGCTCGTGCTGCATCAGCATTTGCCGGAAACGCAGTCCATCACGTATTACCCGGATGCGGGCTTTTACAGATATTTACCAGCGATGCATCGCGAGGCGCGTCAATTCCCGGTATCATGGGGACCGCTGGATCGCTTAGCTGCTTACGATCAGGAGCATAACAGCAATCTGCTACAAACACTGGCGGTATTTCTGGATCGGGATAGCGATGGTAAGCAAGCTGCGGCGATTTTGCATGTGCATAGTAATACGCTGAATTATCGCCTGCGCCGCATTGCCGAGGTGGGTGGGATTAACCTCAATAGCATGGCGGAAAAGGTGACCTTGTACTTGGAATTGAAGCTGCTCTGGTTTGACGGTGAGCATTAAGTCGAAGGGTGTATACGTATCGATACATGTAGCATATCTATAGTGATACCTACAAAATCAACATAGGTATGCTATCAGACTATAATGAAATGATACGAACCTGTCATACACGGGTAAAAGATTAACATAATGCCATAAAAACTTACTAGTATATCCACCTCAACATAGCATCACAATGTAATAAGCCTTCTTTTGTGTTAATTTAAATGACATTATAGGGGGCTTTTTGTGTTTTTAAACAAGTGAATTCTATCAAATTTGGGGAAACAGACGATTACATGATATTTTAGCTATCCTATAATGAGTGTATGGTTCAGCAACGTTCGATACAGCAGTACATTTTAAGGAGGAATGGATATGAAGATTGGAGTCCCGAAGGAAATCAAAAACAACGAAAACCGCGTGGCAATTACGCCAGCAGGTGTGGCAACGTTAACAGGTGCAGGGCATCACGTATATGTGGAGAGCGGTGCAGGCATAGGTAGCGGATTTACGGATGAAGCTTATGCAGCGACAGGCGCAACACTGCTGTCACAGGCTGCTGACGTATGGGCAACTGCGGATATGATCCTCAAGGTCAAAGAACCGTTGCCATCGGAATATGGTTATTTCCGCGAAGGACTCATTCTGTTCACCTATCTCCATCTGGCGGCTGCTCCAGAACTGGCTGCTGCATTATTGGACAAAAAGGTCATCGGTATCGCTTATGAAACGGTAGAAGTGAACCGCACGCTGCCGCTGTTGACCCCGATGAGTGAAGTTGCCGGACGGATGGCAGTACAGATCGGTGCCCAGTTCTTAGAGCGTCCGCACGGTGGTAAAGGGATTTTGCTTAGTGGTGTACCGGGTGTGAAAAAAGGCAAAGTGACCGTTATTGGCGGTGGAGTCGTCGGTACAAATGCAGCCCGCGTTGCTGTTGGTATGGGCGCGGACGTAACGATTATCGATCTGAGCGCCGACCGTCTGCGTCAACTGGAGGAGATTTTCGGTTCGTCCGTACAGACGCTGATGTCCAATCCATACAATATCGCAGAAGCGGTAAAAGCTTCTGATCTTGTGATCGGTGCTGTACTGATTCCGGGTGCCAAAGCACCGAAGCTGGTGACTGAGGATATGGTCAAGCAGATGGAAGCTCATTCTGTCATCGTTGATGTGGCGATTGATCAGGGTGGCATTGTGGAGACAGTGGATCGCATTACTACTCATAATGATCCAACCTACGAAAAGCATGATGTCGTGCATTATGCCGTCGCGAACATGCCTGGAGCTGTACCGAAAACGTCCACATTGGCGCTGACTAATGTCACCATGCCTTATGTTTCGTTAATCGCCAATCTCGGTCTGCGCATTGCATTGGAAAAGAATGTTGCACTCAAGCTAGGTGTAAACACCGCCGCAGGCTTCATGACGTATGAAGCGGTTGCTCGCGATCTTGGCTACGAGCATGTCGCGATTGAACAAGCACTGGAGAAAACCTTTGCCGCGATGAGCTAATTTATTTTACCTGAGAGGCAGTAGGCTATAGTTACGATTCATATACAAGGAATAGTACAATGTCATCCCTTCATCGTTCCGCACCTTTCGACTACGACAGCGCAAGGTTAGAAGGATGAAGGGATCATTGCTGTCTGGGAATATAGAATGACTTCTGCTGCATAACATCTGCACTGCTACGTTATCGTTTATTGGAATGGACTATCATCTTTTTTGATAGGAAGGCATATTTTGTTTTTATTTTAAACATCATAATGTTATATTAAATAAAGTATATGACCTACCCACATTCCATATCGCAGGAGGCAGTGAATGAAAATCACAAGACATGAAGCCAATCCCATCGTCGTACCCGGCGAGTATGAATGGCGCAAAGTGACTGTATTCAATCCCGCCGTTATCGTGGACAATGACAAGTTTTATATGATTGAGCGCACCGCCGGTTCGTTAACCCCTTGTAAAAACTATCTTGGTTTATTGGAAAGCGACGACGGTGTGCATTTTACCCATGTGGTGGATCAACCGATATTGACGCCGGATGAGCTGGGATTTCCGTATGGTAGTGTACAAGACCCCCGTATTGTCAAAATTGACGACACCTTTTACCTGAATTATGCACTGCGTCCGTGTGCGATGAATTACTATCCGACCGGTGCTGGTATTCCTGAGCGCTCCATTCCTGAATATCCTGACGGCTGGGGCAACGAGCCGGGACACTGGTTGACCCGCTCTGGCATCGTATCCTCTACCGATCTGATCCACTGGAAGCATGTGTCCGATACGACTCCGCTGGAGATTAACGACCGCGACAATATCCTGTTTCCAGAAAAAATCAACGGCAAATACGTCCTGTTGCGCCGTCCTGAAGAATACATAGGCACACCATACGGCACAGATAAAGCAGCGATGTGGATCACCTATTCTGATGATCTGATTCACTGGGATGAACCTAAGCTACTCGCCAAAGCGGAAAACATGGATTGGGAATCCCGCAAAATCGGCGGCTCGACTCCACCAATTCGTACCGATAAAGGCTGGCTTGTGTTATACCACGGAGTGGACGACCAGATCGTTTACCGTGTCGGCGCTATGCTGCTCGACTTGGACAACCCGGAATTGGTCATCGCTCGCACTCATCACTTCATTATGGAACCCGAAACCTACTATGAGAAATTCGGCTTCCAGATTCCCAACGTGATCTTCCCAACTGGCAACATTGTCAAAGACGATCTGCTCTATATTTATTATGGCGTAACCGATACCGCCATCGCGCTGGCAACTGTGCCTTTAAGCGATCTGGTTAACCATATTCTCGATCCAAGTTCCTGAGAAATCTATCTCGGAAAGGAGACGCTTTGCCAAGCGTTTCCTTTTCTTTTTGTATATTAAAGACTGTATGTCGAAGGAATATTGGATGTTATCCAAGCTATGTCTTTATTGGAGTCGTTCTACATAATTGTAGTACAATCAAATACAAAAGCGAATACTGAAGCAAGGAGTTATTACATATGCTAATTAGCGAAATATTAGAAGCCGTATCGATTTCATTACCATCCCAATGGATAGAGCCGCTAGACCGGCATAGATCCCAACTGGCTATGTTGCTGCCGAATGAATGTAACATTCGTTTTATGGAGTTGGGGGAGATTCAGGAGATGCTTACGTTCACATCTCAAATTGAAGTGTTTCACGATATCTTACTATTATGGACAGATGATGAGTCCAATTATATAGGTGTCTTTTATAAGGGACCTTTGTCGTATCGTATTTGTACTGTGCGACATGAAGAGACAGATATTTCTCCTGTGTTTTGTGACTTGTCTTCTTTTCTAATGCAGTGGGAACAGCGTTCCTCTGCGATGTGGAGTGAGTGGAGACGTGATTATCCGGCAACTTTGGAATATTCAGTAGCGGAAAAACAGATGAAATTGGATGTGGAATGTATCATTGAACTTCAATCTCGACTGCAACAGATGGATATAGATGATGATCTACGTTGCCAATGGTTGTATTGCATTATGGCATTGACTCCTGCACAACAATTGCACACACTATATCATTATGTGCAGGATGAAGATATGTATGTGCAAGAACGGGCATGTGAGATTCTAGGGTATCATCGTGATGAACAAGCGTTGGAATGGCTTGCGGATGTTGTGCGTATTGGATCGCCCAATGGGAAAACAGCTGCTAAACAAGCCATCGCTCGCATCAAAGGATATATATAATAAATGAGTACATGGGAAATTCATATGATCGAAATGCTTGTCACATTATAAATATCGAAGCGATCTGCCTACTAGGTAGATCGCTTTTTTACATATATATTCCAGAAATACAGCTGATAAATAAAATTTAACATTTCAATAGAAAATATTTATTTTAAATGTTATATAAACTAACATTTAAAGCAGAGAAAATTCTAAACTAAAACCTATGAAAAACTACATAATCCTACAAATGACTATAAATGAAATCACTCGAAAATGCATATTTATTTATAGAATGTATACGAAATTCGTCTGAAACGAAAAATAAAGACGTTTATCCAGCATAATATTCGGAATTTTGAAATATTAATTCATAATATATTCCAATATATGAAGTTTTGGATTAAAAGTTTTGATTGCTCTATGCATGACGTCTATGTATACTTTAGTCAAGTTATTATATCTTTATATGTTATATAAACTTACATTAAAGAGGGGGATTACAAAGTATGAAGTGGAAATGGAATGGTTTGGTGGTAGCAACATTGATTACGGGCTTGCTGGCAGGTTGTGGCAACAGTGGTAGTACGGGAACAACAACCGGCGCATCTGGAGGAGATAGCAGTGGAGGCAAAGTAATCAAAATTGCCACCCAATCCCCTCTATCCGGCGGCAGCTCGATTCAGGGCGAAGCGATCCGTCTCGGCGCGCAGATGTCGCTCGAAGATCACAAAGAAGAATTCACCAAACTGGGCTATTCCCTCGAACTCGTTCCTTACGATGATCAGGGCGATCCGAAAAAAGGCGTTGCCAACGCTGAGCAAATCGGTGCCGATCAATCCGTACTGGGCGTTATCGGTCACCTGAACTCCGGGGTATCCATTCCATCTTCCGTTGTGTATGAAAAATACAATATTCCAATGATCTCGCCAGCCAGTACGGCAACCGAGTTTACAGATCGCAAGCTGAAAGTTGCTAACCGCGTCGTAGCGCGTGATGACTTCCAAGGTCCGGCAGCTGCTGATTACGCGGTGAACACGGTCGGCGCGAAAAAGATCTTTGTCATTCAGGATAAAACGGCATACGGTCAAGGTCTTGCCGAAGCATTCCGCGATAAAGCGCAGGAGCTAGGTGCAACGATCGTTGGTTATGAAGGCATTACAGTCGGTGAGAAAGATTTCAACGGCGTACTTAACATTGCGGCAACGCAAAGCCCAGACTTTATCTTCTTCGGCGGTCTGTATGCGGAAGGTGGTCTGATCATCAAGCAGGCACGCGATAAAGGCATTACCGCACCGATCATGGGCGGCGATGCACTGGATTCCTCCGGTCTGGTAGAAGTTGCAGGTGCCGATGTTAAAGGTGCACTGTACAGCTCCGTAGCCGGTGAAATTGCCAAAATGGAAGGCGGTACAGATTGGGCGGGACGTTACCAAAAAGAATTCGGCAAAGCGCCAGAAGGTTATTCCGCTTACGCCTACGACTCCATGACCATCATGCTAGATGCAATCAAGAAAACAGTTGAAAGCAGCAAAGGTGAACTGCCAACTCGTGAAGCCGTTCGTGATGCAGTCCGTGCAACGAAAGATTTCAAAGGGATTGCCACCGAAGTTTCCTTTGATGACAAAGGCGACAACTCCTTTGCAAAAGTCTACATTTACGAATTTAAAGGGGACACTTATCCGGGTGAGCTTGTTTCCGAAGTGAGCCAATAATACGGAAGTTAGCATGCGGCCAAAAGGTATGTGCAGGTTGACGGCATACCTTTTGGCTCTTGTTTTATTCCTTACGAAAGGGGTACGTTCATGTTCGCAACTATTTTACAAACATTGCCCCAGGTGCTGATTGACGGTCTGGCACTAGGCGCGATCTATGCGGTCGTGGCACTCGGATACACGATGGTATATGGCATTCTGGAATTGATCAACTTTGCGCACGGGGAGATTTTCATGACCGGAGCGTTTGTCGGCACCGCTGTCCTGTTCGGATTTCAGGCGATGGGATTATCGAGCGGCATGCCGCCATGGCTCTCGTATGTACTTATTCTGTTTATTGCGATGATGGTCACTGGAGCACTCGGTGTCGGTATTGAGCGTGTAGCGTATCGTCCGCTGCGCAAGGCACCGAAGCTAATCTCACTCATCTCGGCATTCGGCGTCTCGTTCGTTTTGCAGGACGTGGTTCGGTTTATCGCTGAGCTGAAAACAGGCAACTACATCGTCAGCGTACCGCAGTTGTTTGAAGGACGTTTTACACTCGGGTTCTCGTCGTTGTCGGCGGCGTTTGGCAATGCAACAGTGAAGACGAATACGATTTTTATTTTTATCGTAGCGATTGTATTGATGATCGGTCTGGACATCTTCGTCAATCGTTCCAAATGGGGCGGCGCGATGCGTGCCGTGGCGCAGGATAGGGAGACGGCTTCCTTGATGTCGATCAACGTGAACAAAGTCATTTTGCTAACCTTCTTTATCGGCTCGGCACTAGGCGGTTCGACAGGCGTTCTGTTCGCACAGCAATATGGCACGATTGATCCGTATATCGGCTTTATTCTCGGGCTAAAAGCTTTTACTGCTGCGGTACTGGGCGGCATCGGCAATATCCGCGGCGCGATGTTCGGCGGTGTCGTAATCGGTGTGCTGGAGATGTTTGCTTCCGCGAACCTCGGCATTATGACCGGTGGCAATTTTGGCGCAGAGTACAAGGATGTATTCGCATTTGCGATTCTGATCGTCGTACTGATCTTCAAACCGGAAGGCTTGTTTGGCAAAGCCGTCAAAGAGAAAGTGTAGGTGAAGCATATGGGAAAACTGGCAAATGTACGCTCATCGCTGCGCGGCAGCAAGCTGGCACAAGGATTGCTCCTGATTGCCTTCACACTCGTGACGGCGGGGGCGGTCTATCTAATGGATCGTTCGGTCACCGCCTTTTTGTTAATGCTAGGATCGTTGCTGTTACTGTATTACACCTCGTTTACGAATGGGATCAAATGGATCATCGCACTCGTGCTGCTGGTGGTCGTCATTCCGTTCGCTACATCCGGCGGCTCTTCGTATGAATCGTATATGGAAGTGGCGACGCAATGCGGCATCTATGTGGCGATGGCGCTGGGATTGAATATTGTGGTCGGCTTTGCCGGTCTGCTGGATATGGGCTTTATCGCTTTTTTCGCGGTTGGGGCATATACGTATGGTATCTTTGCTACCGATCAGGCGAACAATTTTATCTCCGGTGAGCTGTTTCCGCTATCCGGTGGTACATTCTGGATTTTCATTTTGCTCGGCGGCTTTATGGCAGGCATCTTCGGGATTCTGCTTGGGTTGCCAGTACTGCGGGTCAAGGGCGATTACTTAGCCATCGTCACTCTCGGTTTCGGGGAGATCATCCGCATCATCTTTAACAATCTGGAAAAGCCGGTGAACATCACGAACGGCGCGATGGGCTTATCCTCGATTCAGCCGCCAGATCTGTTCGGTTTTGATTTTACGTTTCCGCATCAGTTTTACTTTATCGTGATTGCGATTTTGCTGATCGTAATCTTCGCAGTACGTCGCTTGGAGCATTCCCGACTCGGACGTTCATGGAAAGCAGTTCGTGAAAATGAAATCGCTGCTCAGTCGATGGGGATTCCGCTCATTCGTACCAAGCTGATCGCCTTTGCGATCGGGGCATCCTTTTCCGGGATGATGGGTGTAGTGTTCGCGGCGAAGCAGACATTTATCGATCCGACAAGCTTTACGCTGATCGAATCGACGACGATTCTTGTTATGGTCGTGCTCGGCGGTATGGGGAGTGTACCAGGTGTTATTCTCGGCGCGAGTCTTGTCACGATCTTGAATTTGCAGGTGCTAACGGAAGTGACCAACTGGCTCAACCAGCTGTCCATGCAAGGCATTATTAATGTACCGACAGCGCTGTCTCCATCCAAAATGCAACGGTTTATTTTCGGCATGATCTTGATTCTGGTCGCGATCTTCCGTCCCAACGGTCTTATCGCTGCCAAAAATCGCAAAATTCCGAAGGAGGTTGTTACCGGTGACCATCATCCAAACTCTAAAACCCCTGCTGCTGCCATTCGTACCGAAGTCAGCTCCAAATGAACAGGATACATTGGAACGGAATATTCAGCACACAGCATCTACATCCGATGTCTTCAGCGAAAGCCAGACGGTACAACAATCGTCTCAAAAGCGTTCATCGTTCTGGAGCAATGCGTATATTCATCTCACCGGTTCGATCATGGCGCGCTACACCCCTGTAGTTATCGTTCCTGTACCGACCTCGGAAGCGAATCATCACTAAAACTATACATTGTATAGCCACTGATGGATCAGATCGGAAGATTACGATGGTATGCATCATCGAATTGAAGCTGTAAGGAATATACAAAAAGGGGGTTGGCAGAATGAGCATCCTGAAGGTGAGCGGATTGACCAAAACATTCGGCGGGCTGACGGCGGTGGGCGGCGTGGATTTTGAGTTTCCAAGCGGTCAGATTTCCGCAGTCATCGGACCGAATGGTGCGGGCAAAACAACCTTTTTTAATATGATCACGGGCATTTACGTACCGGACGGCGGCAGTATTCAGCTAGACGGTGAATCGATCGTCAATGTGAAGCCGGATCGCATTACTGGCAAAGGCATCGCCCGTACATTTCAAAATATCCGATTGTTCGGCAGCATGACCGTACTGGAAAATGTACAGGTCGGCATGCATATCCATCTGAAAACCGGTGTCGTCGGTACGCTACTGAATCTGCCGCGCGTTCGGCACGAAGAGCATCATTCACAGCAAGAAGCGTATCGGTTGCTGGAATATGTAGGTCTGGCAGAATGGTACAATTCCGAAGCAAGCAGTCTGTCATACGGCGCGCAACGACGACTGGAAATTGCCCGTGCACTGGCAGCCAAGCCAAAAGTATTATTGCTCGACGAACCAGCCGCTGGGATGAACCCGCGCGAAACCGCCGATCTGACCGGATTGATCCGGCGCATCCAGAGCGAGCTGAACATTTCCATTATTCTGATCGAGCATGATATGAAACTCGTGATGGAGCTGTCACATCATATTCTAGTACTGGATCACGGAGTCAAAATTGCAGAAGGTGGTCCAGAAGATATTCGTACCAATCCGAAAGTGATCGAGGCATATCTCGGTAAAAGTGCAGTGGAGGAAGGAGTGGTGGCGGAATGAGTCTGCTGCAACTGAAACAGGTCGAGGCTTATTACGGCGCCATTCAAGCGCTGCGCGGCATCGATATCGAAGTGAACGAGGGCGAGATTGTTACCCTGATCGGCTCCAACGGAGCAGGCAAATCGACCACACTCAAATCAATCTGCGGTCAGGTGAAGATGAAAGGCGAAATCTGGTTCAACGGTAAAAACATCACCGCCCAGCCACCGCATCTGACTGCGCAGGGCGGCATCGCCCATGTGCCAGAAGGACGCCGCATTTTCCCACGTTTAACAGTCAAAGAGAATTTGGAGATGGGTGCATTCTCTGTAAAAAGCAAAAGTCTGATCAAAGAGCGTACCGAAAAGGCATTTGCTTATTTTCCAAGATTGAAGGAGCGGTATCATCAGGTCGGCGGTACGATGAGCGGCGGCGAACAGCAGATGCTGGCGATTGCGCGCGGGCTGATGATGGGTCCGAAAATCCTGCTGCTGGATGAGCCGTCGATGGGACTAGCACCTGTCATCGTGGATCAGATTTTTGAGATCATTCAGGAGCTGAATGAGACTGGCATGACGATTTTGCTGGTGGAACAAAATGCGTATCAAGCGCTACAAATCGCGCATCGCGGATATGTCATTCAGACAGGCGAGATTACGCTACAGGATCAAGCGGGCGAGTTGCTGAAAAATGATCAGGTGAAAGAGGCGTATTTGGCTTAAAACTGGTGCTTCATGATTCGTTTATAAAATGAATGCTGACTGGCTTCATCCGTTTCGATTCCTATGTATAACATGCTTCGCATCATGTCTAGTAGTGTACAAAAAAGCCAGTCCCCATAAAGGACTGGCTTTTACTAGTTTAGTATTCAAAGTATCTAGCTGCGATGAATTATGAAGTGTTAGCTAGTGAGATACGTTTTACCACTCACTGAGTGCTATGTTGAGTTGCTCCAATACTGCAATTTTATCGTTTGTGATTGCATCATTAGTCAATGCTTGTTGACGAGCAACAGCAGCTTGCAGTTGTGCTGTATCTTCATCACCATAACGACTGATCAATGTTTGTGCTTCAACCGCCGCTTCATTCAGCCATGTATCGATAGTTGGAACTGTAATACGGATGACACGACTCTTTTCCAGATTATCAATATAAAATTGTACGGTTACATCATATTGTGTTGCAACCGTACTGCCATTGTATTGCAGCAACTGTAGATTATCTTTGTACTCGGAAGCTCCGAGGTACGCATCTGCGGTAACTGTACTTGCATTTGTCGTTTGTACAGGATTGATGGAAGTCACAGTGCGTCCGACTTCTGGATCACTGCCACTCGTAATCAATTCAACCGCTTGCTGCGGTGTTGTATCATACGGCAATGTGAGACTTGCGGGCAGCAGATCGACTTCATCATCCAACTGCTGCTTTAGCTCGTTAAGCTGCGTTCTATTCTGAACCGGCATGTATGGTGAATAAGGTGCATAATCAAACAGACTGTTATAATCCCAAAATTGTAGTTGCCCATCTTTTACATCCAGATCAAATACGCGCCATACTGTTTCATTGCCGCCTTCGGTCGGAATATCATACGTCTTCATTGGTGCACTGGCATCACCAACATATACTTGCACCCGTGCAGAGGAACGGCTCAAGCTAGCTGCACTGGATGATTGCATAGCACTATAATTAGTCACGTAAAACATATATTGCCCATCCATACGCTTACGGATCGTTATCGTTTCTGGTCCATACGATTTTTGTTGATCCTGATCTAACTGCGCGTACACTTCATCATTATAGATATAGTTGTTCTCATCCATCGGAGAGATGTGGAATCCATAGCCATCTCCGGCTGGTCCAGTGAGATGAGCATCTTCGTCCTGTGGAAATTCGCCCCATGTCAGCACGATACGAATCTGATCTTGCCCCGCTTTGGGAATAGCGACTGCGTCGGTTTCGGTATATTCCTCTGCCAGAACAGAAACGGTGACATACGTAATGAGATAGCCATCTTTTTGTAATTCACCGGTATATACGCCCGGTGGCAAGTCCAATCGGTATTCACCATCGTAGCCACTTTCGGTAGTAGTAACAATAGGACCAGTCCGCACATCCATACCTCTACGGAACGAAATCAACATGTTGTGCACTGGCTCGCCTTGTAGATCGGTAATACGTCCGACCGCTCCATGAATACGGAAGCTACCTTTAAGCGAAGCTTTTAACAAAGAAGACGGACCGGATGGTTCTACTGTAATTTGCACGATTTTACCGTAGTTAACTTCTTTCACGATAAATGGTGCGAATTGCAGCGAGTGACTAGCGCTATCGTAATGCAGTGAGGTTAACAATGAAGGTGAATACGGCTTACCATCCAGTGTGAACGTAATTTTCATATCGCTCATATTCAGCCCGGCATATGCCAATTCGGCTGGCAAAATCGCTTTCCCATTTGTTACATCCAGATTATATGATTGCGGTTGTATAACTTCCGGTACAGGCGTTGTACTGGTTTTATCCTTGTCATCGTCCTTTTTGATATTGGTCGTTGCTTGTGGAAGACCAAGGGTATCACCCTGTACTTTTGCAGTAATGCCGTCACTTAGCGTGGTTTGCCCCACTTTCGGTGTAATCGTTACGCCGGACGAACGAATATATGCCTGATGAATAGTTCCATTCCCGTTTACGGTAGTTGGTGCATTCAGACTCAGTGTACCGATGGAGGCTGCGGTTGGCAGATTGATGCGATTGTTGATTGCATTAGCGGATACTGCCAGTTGATCTACCGCACCGCTATTTAGTTGAATATTTACATTAGAGGAAGCTACATCGACTGCATCATAATGTCCTTTCATGCTTACCGTAGAGCCAGATGGGATAAAGGAAGACAGAATCACATTACTAAAGCCGGAGGAGGTAGATGTTTCTTCTTCCAATGTCGCTCCAGATTGCAGCAGTAATTGTTGAATCGTGGTCGATCCGGCAGTGATGATGCGTACATCCCCACTTTTCTTATTAACAATTACATTGGTAAATGCGGAGTCTTCCAAATGAATGCTGTGACTGCCGCCGCCATTGATTGTCGTTGTCCCTTTGACGGTTACATGATCCAGCAGGATATCGCCTTCGCCAATTCCTTCGCCGAGGATGAGATCACCTTCAACGATTGTATTTCGCAAAGTACTGCCTGCGGCATTCAACTGTACATTCCCGCTTAGAGACTGTTGCCCGCTAGCTGGACCATATACGCCTGCCGTATTGTATACAGTTGCGGCTGAAGTCGCTGCTTGCAGAGAACGATCCAGTACTGTTACTGCTTCAGCGCGGGTAGTGGTGTCTTTGGGACGGAAGCCTTTTTCGTCGCCCTTCATCAGACCGCTATCGATTACAGCGCCGATCGAGCCTTTGCTCCATGATGGACTATTGGCGGTATCTGTCAGCGTGCTAGCTGAATTGGATGATTTTAATTTTTTGAGCGAGGTGAGAATGACTGCTAGTTCCTGACGACTTACTTGTTTGTTGGGATGGAAGGTAGAGTCTTTGTATCCTTCCATATAACCTTCTGCTTTGGCGATAGCTACATCATTGTAGTACCAGTCGGACGGTTGTACATCCGTATACTGGATAGAAGCGGCGTGAGTAAACCCGTATGCTTTGTTGATCAGTGCAGCCAGCTGCGATCTGGTTACACTTTGATCCGGTTTCAGACTGCCATCTTCAAAACCACTAATATAACCTTTGTTTTGCCAATCGTTTAATACTTGCTTTGCCCAATGATGCTGTGTATCTGTTGCTGCATGAACCGTCGAACTACCACTGAAGCCTGTTACAGGCAGTACTAGCAATGTGCTTAACAGCAGCACAGCCCACGGTTGTATTTTCTGTTTGATCATTCCCGTTGTTCCCCCAATTGAGTGGATATGAGTCGAAGTGTATATAATCCACAACTTTCCGCCTATAATTGTTATTTTTTATCTATTATTATAGGAAATAGGTATGTAGGTATATGGATTCATAATACTATAACAAAACGGATTTGAAAATGAATTTTTCCTTCAATGGAAGAGGCTGGATAGTAGAGCAGCTGCACTGTCCATATTCATTATCATCCAACATATAACAGCTTCATTTTCTGCACCAATTCCATACAAAAAAGCCTGCGGAGCATATGCTGATGTTCAGCATATTCCGCAGACCTGTTTATCATTTTGAGCTACATCCTATGATTCTATAGTTAGATAACATATTACCCCTGCTTCACATCCAGAACCGCCTGGTAAATCAGATTATACAAATCTTCCAGATACTCTTCCTCAATACAGGAAAATGCGACGCGCAGATCGTGGTCGCCCAGGGCAATCGTGCCGATCTCGTACTCACTCAGCAGACGTTGACGTACCGCTTCAGCGGATACATCTTTTAGTCTCAGACACATAAAGTACCCGGAGTTAAACGGATAATACTCCCACACATCGTCATATTTGCCGCTATCGAGCAAATCTTTGACCTTGTTGGCACGACCTTTCATAATGCGGAACTTTTCTTCTTTTTGTGCTTCAAAATCCGGCGATTGCAGTGCGTGCAGTACGAATGTTTGCGAAGGATGCGCACCGCTGGAAATCGTGGAGCGGATAATACCCAGTGTTTTTTGCTCCAGTACATTCAGAGCGATACTGCTTTGAGCGCCATACGTAATAAATCCGACGCGGAAGCCCCATACATATTCTTCTTTGGTCGCGCCATCGACTTTGATCGGCAGCACACGCGGATGCAAACCTGTCAGTTCACCGAAGAGCGATTCGTGCATCGAATCTTCAAAGAACAATCCGAAGTACGCATCATCTGTTACGACAACAACATTGATGCCTGCCAGCGCCGCTTCATTGATCGCTGCAACAATGCGATGACCGTCTTCCACATCTGGCGTATAGCCTGTCGGGTTGTTCGGGAAATTGAGAATGACGATCGCTTTGCCTTTATCTTTTTGCGCCAGCAATGCTTCACGCAGTCCGTCGCTATTGAATTTCATGTCGTCGGTATAGAGCTCATAATTGACGATCTCTGAACCGCGACGTACGCCGAAGGTCAGTTCGTAATTTTCCCAGTTTTTGTCCGGGTAAATGATCGCATCGCCAACGTCGGCGAACAGATCGGCAACGATGCTCAAACCGTGGGTTAGGGCATTGGTAGCTACCGGGTTACCGAATGTTTTGTCGGCTAGAGACGGATTGTCCTTGATCATTTTCTCACGCCATGCGGTACGCAATTCTGGTTTGCCGGCTGGTGGTGCATACGGGTACAGATCTTTTGGCTGAAAAGCGGATAAGGAGTCCTGAATGACCTTCAAATGCATCGGCTTGCCGTTTTCCGTCGCAATCCCGATCGTGGCATTGTATTTCTTCGCCTTACTCGACGCTTCCGCCGATTGGCTCAAAATGCCTTCCTTCGGAAAATACAGCTCTTTGCCGAGCGCGGACAGCATATCATAAATGTAAGGACTGTCCTGTTTCAAATTGTCATTCAATTGTCCTGCCAGTGGGTTCATCTTTTTCATCCTTCCGGGTCTGCTTAAATATTAACCAGGCGAAGAGTATGGAGATTGTTCAGGAGCTTCCGCCTGATTTCGCTGTCTCATAGTATAGCATTGACGATGCGAAGGTGTCACGGTGCAGACGGTGAATTTTGCGCGGTCAGATGTGAAAAGGATGTGAATACATATTGGCTATGCAGCATATAGCTGACGTATCTACAAAATTTGTTCCTACATATATATTGAAAATTAGGATAGCCAAGAGTCAAGTGACGATGAATGTGAACAGAAAGGTATAGGATCAGGTGAAATATTATTCTGGATTCTGTGCGGAGCGGTGAGCCGGGCAGTACTTTTCCATCATTTCCAGCGTTACCAGATCGCCCGGGGTACCGCGCTGTTGCAAGCCAGTCATTAATTGCTGGCGTTCTTCGTCGCGCGCATTTTGCCCGAATTTGAATTTGGCACTCCATTCCTGCGGAACGATCTTGATCAGCGCTACGCCTTTGAGACGTGGAACATATCGTGGATCGTCGGTGGTGATCGGATCGTAGCCGCCTTCGGGCTGCAATTTGCGCATAAAAATCCCTAACGCTTCCGCCTTCTCATCCAGATCGGTAACGATCTCCGCATGTCCGCGTACAGTAACACTTTTGAAAAAGGACGACGCTGGGCATGCCATATCCGCATCTGTAAAATACGAAGGAATCAGCGCATATTCGTGTGCCGCCGAGAAGCTGACCCGATTATCGTGTTGCAGTAGCTTCATCTTCTCGCCCACACGACTGCCATGCACGTAAAAGACACCATTGCCATACGCAAAATTCAGCGGCACGACTCGCGGCCATCCATCCTCGCTAGGAATTCCCAGAAATCCAAAACTGACTTCTTCCAAAAATTCTTCAATCTCCTGCTGCTCCTCAATCGAGAAATCTTTTCTACGCATGTGTATTCTCTCCCTCTGTCTATTGTATACATTCTCTGCCATGGACAAGCTCGCATTGCCATTGGTTGACCAACTATGTAGTTTGAGATTATGCTAAAAAGTGACAGGTGAAAAGATCCAATAATCCACAAAACGAGTAGTCCAATTTTAGTGAGTTAAAGTATAGAAATTATACATAGCATTTGACATCATTGTCAGAGACAGAGACAGGATTACGAAGGGAGGGACAGTACGATGGAGATTATGATCTCGTATCAGCGTCAATTGGAGCGTCATGGGCATAAATATTTGGCGCTGTATTATGCGCTACGGGAAGGGATTTTGAATGGAACGCTTGCGCGCGGTAGTCGGCTGCCTTCGACTCGCAAGTTGGCGGAAGTGTACGGTATTTCGCGTGGTAGTGCAGCGGAGGCATATGATCTGTTGCTGGCAGAGGGCTATGTGGAATCTGCTGTCGGGCGCGGCACATACGTATCCGATCAGCTGGCGGGATTGCCACCGCTTCATTCCAATAGTACGTCTAACGAACAACCGCATCACCAGCCGTCTGCATGGTCACAATCCAATCGCGTTTATGACAACGATGATCCAAATGCAAAAGCAAACGAAAATGAAAACGAAGATCTTCCATCTGACCGTCCACAGTTATCACGCTGGGGACAGAGGGTGTTGGATCTTGATCATCGTTCTTCTATCCAAGGTCAGCCCAACAATTCAGAACAGACTTCGACCAATCCGATTTCCAGCCTACATGGATCGTTGAATCATTCGTTGCTACCTACACATCTCTATGACCATGCGTGTACAGAAGAACATCTGTCACCTATTTCGTTCGCTCCACCGGATATTTTGCTATCTGGTAGCTCATTAGCGGCATGGAAAACGGCGCTGGCAGCAGCAAGTCGCGATATGCAGTCGCCTGATTTTGCAGGCAGTACTGGTATCGCTGGTGATGAACGTCTGCGTGAAGCGATTTGCACTCATCTGGGACGAACAAGAGGCATTCAGGCAAAACCAGAGCAGGTCGTGTTATGCAGTGGTTCGATGGAAGTAATTGTGCTGCTCTGTCAGCTGCTAATTAACGAGCAGGATGATGTTGTGCTGGAAGACCCGTGTTACAATGGCATCGCCCGTGCCATTATTGCTAGTGGTGGACAGATTATACCGGCACCGCTGGATCGGCATGGGATTTTGCCGCAGGATTGGGCATCGCAGCTGTTGTTTGTCACGCCGGGGCGCCAGTTTCCGACCGGTGTGATTTTACCGTTAGCGCGTCGTCAACAGCTGCTGCAATGGGCAGATCGTCATTCAGCTTGGATTGTAGAGGATGATTATGATAGCGAATTTCGCTGGGGTGGTCGTCCAATTGAGCCGCTCAAGGCGCTGGATACGTCGGAATCAGTCATTTATGTCGGTTCCTTTTCCAAAAGTATGTTTTCCGGTCTGCGCATCGGCTATGCGGTCATGCCACCTGGTCTATCGTCCGCACTAATCGCCGCCAAAAAGCTGTACGATCCACTGCCATCCTCGCAATTGGAACAACGCGCGCTGGCACGCTTTATGATGCGCGGCGAGTACATGCGCCATCTGCGGCGGATGACTCGGTTGTATCGCGCTCGATTCGATCTGTTGCAGCAGCAAATGGATGAGCAATTGAACGGTCTGTTTGAATGGATGCCGACCGATTCGGGGTTGCATCGTTACGGTATATGGACGCAATCGGTAGAGCAATATGAACGGTTTCGTCAGCAAGCTCGTCAATTGCAAGTCTACTGGCGGGATGCAGCAGATTCCAGATTGACGCCGGGACCACCGTCAGTTTGCTTTAGTTTTGCTCAGATGGATGAACTACAAATTCGCGAGGGCATCCAGCGTTTGCAGCTAGCATGGCAACGCGTATCGCAGGTTTGATACAGGATGATTGGTATGTACATTTGCCTCTTTCTGATAGCGATGCAGGGCAAGCCATTGACGAATGCCTTCTTTTTGCGCAATATAAGCGCATAGCAACTTTTTTGCATTATGATCAATGTGCCGGTCGTGGAGAATCGTATATCACCATCTTCCGGCTGCTCATAAATACACATAAACGAATCAAGGGGGGGACATGAATGCTTGAATTATCACCATCTTCTTACGTATTAAAACCGGCTTTTGCCAAAATCTTCTGCGAACCGGAATGGCGCTGGCCGAAGCGAGATAAACCAATGCCGAACTACGATCTGTTCTACGTATGGAGCGGAGAAGGAGAATTGATTCTGAACGGCGAGCCGTATGCGATCAGCAAAGGCAGCTGTTTTCTGTTCCGTCCGGGTGACGAGACGACCGCTACCCACAATCCGCAAAAACCGCTGGTGTTAACGTATATTCACTTCGATGTGGATCAACCGGTCAGTCAGGTGCCTATACATTATCGTATATTGGAAGAAACGATTGATTTTGAATATATGCTCGTTCGTTATGTTCGTCTGTTGTTAGAGCAGGCATTTGCTGCCGAAGAGGAAGCACGTCTGATTCTCAAGCAGCTTATGATCCATCTACTGCGTGATGAGCAGCACAAACCTGCACCGCGTAAAGTGAGCAATCAGCTGAATGAGACGATTCAGGAAGTGGCAAACTATATCCGTCAGCACCCAAGCTTGGCACACCGGGTGGAGGATTTGGCTGCACGTGCCGGATTGTCGCCACGCTATTTTTCGATCAAATTTAAGGAACTGATCGGCGTATCAGTACAATCCTATATTATCCGTATGCGTATTGAGCGCGCGGAGCATCTGCTCGTATATACAGGCATGAATGTAACAGAGGTAGCAGATGCACTCGGATACCGCGATATCTTCTTTTTTAGTCGTCAATTTAAACAATATACAGGCAAAAGCCCTTCCGAAATCCGCTGATTGCTGCGCGATCCTAGCTTGTTGCCTGCTTGTTTCATTGCTGACATGCGGGGGTAAGTACAAATCATGTTATATCGATTTGTAAAGGCTGTGTAAATACAATCTCACCTCATTCTAAATGTAGCACTCCACTCACATACAGCTTGATTACACATACAGTCATCCAGAAAGGAGGGTACAGTCATGCGCTTTAGACGCCGGGGACGTACAAGCAACGGTAACCAAGGAAACGGTAGAACAAGTTTCCGCAGCCGCCTGCGCCGCTTTGAGATTAGTATTCCCGAAGCAGAGGCTTGGTTCTGAAAACGGTTTATACTTAATGATGTAAACGTACTTATTTTATATACAGCTTCATTTTGGTATAAGAATTCGCATCTTACGCGGATTCACCTTACAAGCTTACGCAAAAAGCCTGGTCAGCACATGATGCTGTCCAGGCTTTATCTGTCGTTTACAAATATAACAATTGATCAATGCTGCTGTAGATTGCGGTTGCTGTAGTTACTATTTTTGCAATTCGGCTTCCTTGATTCGCTGGTATGGACGTGTAGCTTCCAGATCGACCAGCGTACCGAGTTTTTCGCCCATTTTGACGCGGCTGCCGATCGCTAATTCTTCGTCAGGGGTAAAGGTGCCTTTTTGCATGAGTAGCACAATAGTAGAGCCAAATTCAAAATAAGCGAGTTCATCGCCTTTGTTCCAGCTCGTGCGCTGTTCATCGGCATAGCGGATGCTGCTCACATTGAGCGCGCCCACTTTGACTACAGCGACTTCTCCACAATGGTGCGCCATATACGTAATCTGGCGCTCATTGCGGCTCAGCACGGTACGCATGTTCACCATGCTTTTCTCATTCACCGGATATACTTTACCAGCGATATGCTCGCGTTCCGTTTGCTTGCCGGTCACAGGTGCATGGATGCGATGATAATCACGCGGACTGAGGTATAATACGAACATATAGCCGTCCCGGTACGATTCCAGGCGCGGGGAATGATTCAGCAGTTCTTCCAGCGTGTAATCCTGCCCTTTGACATTCGGAATCAGCTCATTGTTTAGCGGACCCATCGCGGTAATCAGCGCATCGACTGGACTGGCTATGGACATGGAGTCCGTATCAATCGGTCGCGCGCCTGGACGCAGTCGACGGGTAAAAAACTCGTTCAGTGTATGATAATCTTCCACTTTTTTCTCTGCTTCTTCAGCCGGAATTCCGTACAATTGAATAAACTTCGGAATCATTGCGCGGCTGGCGCGTGATTGGGCAAAGCTGCCTGTCAGTCGAGATACCCACTTGCGTGAAGATAACTCGGTGAACAGACGAAACATGGTATTGGCCATGATATGATTGAACCCCTTTCCAAAATAACAACGATAAACAGTGAGATACGATGACTGTCAGCCATCCACCTCGGAAAACACCGTGTTTGAATAGTATAAACACGAATAGCCGAACGTTAATCCGTTTCGTTATATTGCCATATATAAACTGCAAAATCAATCGCAGAATGAATCGGTTGAACGTGTGACTGTACTGCTAATATCCAATGAAAGACCAGCGTACAGCATACAATTGCGAAAAGGACAGACCGTTTACATGAAAAATGATACACTAAATAGAGGTCTGTGCAGAACGTGGCATTGCGCATCATGCAAACAGACTTGCCAAAAGATCATTGTATACCTTTTACATGCAAAAGTCACTTTATAATACAGCGAATCTCAACAGAATAATACAGCGAATCTCAACAGAAACGACAGGGAATGGAGGCATCATTATGACGACGTTCGGCTTGATCCGGCATGGAAGTACAATCTGGAACAAAGAAGGCCGTGCACAGGGTAGTTCGGACATTCCTCTAAATGAAAACGGGTGGCAACAGGCACGTTTGCTCGGCGAACGCATCGCTGGTGAGCACTGGGATCGCATCTATGCCAGCGACCTGATTCGTGCGCAGCAGACTGCACAGGCAATCGCCGAAGCCGCCAAGCTGGATATCTCCTGCGATGCGCGTCTGCGTGAACTGGACGGTGGATTAATCGAAGGTACGACGCAGGCGGAACGCATCGAACGCTGGGGAGAGAACTGGAAGCAACAAGATCTTGGACTGGAAACACCCGAATCTGGCGCAGCACGCGGCATTAGCTGCTTGAGCGAGCTGGCACAGCGCTATCCGAATGAACGTATTCTCATCGTCAGTCACGGTGTACTGCTGAATCATGTGCTGAATGCTATTTTGCAGCAGGAACCAAAGTGGCATGCACTTGAAAATATGTCGATCACCGTCGTCCAGTGTGACGAGCCAGAGCAATGGAATTGCGAATTGTACAATTGCACGCGCCATCTGTTACCATATGAGACAAACCCGGCAGACTGAGTGCCGGATGAGAGAGATGGAAAGGGTGGTAGCGGTGGAGCCAAAGTGGCTGGAGTGGGCGAAGCAGATGCAAGCAATCAGTCAAGCGGGACTGGAATATTCGCGCGATGTGTACGATATCGAGCGTTTCCAGCAATTGCGTGAGCTGAGTGTGGAGATCATGGAACAGTATACGGATGTGGAAACAGAACAGATTCGTGGATTGTTTGCGAATGAAACGGGTTATGCAACGCCCAAAGTGGATGTGCGTGGTGTCGTATTTCGGGATGAACGCATTTTGCTTATTCGCGAGAAGATCGACGGAGCATGGGCGCTGCCGGGCGGTTGGGCAGACATCGGATTATCCCCCAAAGAGATTGTCGTGAAGGAAATAGCAGAAGAATCGGGCTACGAAGCCAGAGCGGTACGTCTGCTAGGCATCCTCGATAAAAAATTCCATCAGCATCCGCCATCACCTTGGCATATTTATAAACTATTTATTTTATGCGAGATTACCGGAGGCGAAGCAGCCACCGATACAACGGAGACGATGGACGTCGGCTTTTTTGCCGAAGATGCATTGCCTCCGTTGTCGGTTGATCGTAACACGGAACAGCAGATTCAAATGTTGTTTGAGCATCTGCGTAATCCGCATTTGCCGGTATTCTGCGACTGACTCATGTTGATGGTATATTTGTACAATGTCAGATTGGGATACAATAGATGTTCTATATACGTTGTATATAAAAAGTAGGATACTCCGCTATGTGTGGTATCCTACTTTTTTGCATCTAGTTAGTGTTGTCGTGGCTCATTGTTCATCATACTGTATAACCTGTTTGTTATTGAAGGAGGTAAATCAACACAGGCAATACAACAATCGAGCTTAAGGTTGTCCATAAGATGCAGCGGGACACCAGACGAGGTGCAGCTCCAAATTGCTCTGCCAGAATGACCGCATTCACCGCTGTCGGCATAGAAGTCAAAATAAACAGCACATTGAACAAGATTCCATCAATGCCAAGCAACCGGAGAAGCAGCCAAGATAATAGCGGAGCCGCTATGATGCGCAAACTCAAACCTGCCCATAAGGCACGGCGAGTAGGGGCAACTTGTGCAGCAAGCTGGGCGGGATCGTTGCTGCTGGCATTGACGTTGGTCACACCGACATGAATCATTTGTGCACCAAGAACTGCCAGTGCTACCGGCGAATAAGCAGCAGCTAACATCGCAAATCCTTCATCCAGCGCCGTTGGGAGTGATAATCCATTTAGCCGTAGGATGGTCGCTATCATCGCCGCATAAATAGCAGGCAACCGAAAGACCGAATACACCGCATGACGTACCGAAAAATGAGAACGAGCCGCGAAAAACACCCCGACTGTATTCACAATAATCATCTGCCCGATCACATACACTGAAGCTTTATCCAAGCCAAGTTGACCAAAAGCCAACAATACGAGCGGCAACCCGTAATTGACACAATTCGTAAATGTCGAAATCATCGTCAGCCCGGCTTGCTCCTGTGGATTGAGCTGAAGCACCCGACTCAACATAATCGCCACCAGCCACAAAATAACGAGACTAAGTAATGAAAAGCTAATCGTATGCCCTACATCACCAAGCGAAATATCCGCATGCAGCAATGTAGTGAATACGATGGACGGTGTGAGCACATACAACGATAACGTTGCTAGTGGCTTCGTATCCAGTCCGCGAAACCGTCGTAATAATACGCCACCTATCACCGGTAGAGAGATGGGCAGAAATACCTGATACATCGTAGCTAGCAACTGAGTAAGCATGAACAACATCCTTTCCGGTGAAGCTGGTTTGAGTTCCATGGAGTATGTAAGAACGAGTTTCACTTTACGCTGGAATCGTTGTAGGGTCAAATACTTGCATCCTATTGATTGATAGGCTATAGCTATTAATTAACTTATACGTTATTGATTATAGTTATAAAAGATATAGATAGTGCTGTTTACATCCAATCGGTTTATTCGTTAACAGACGATTTTGTTATCCTAATTGTTCTATCCATCTCTACTTGAATGGAATAAAACCTGTTTGTTCTACAGGCAGCAATTGTATGCCCGGAACAAACAGGTCTATTCGTGAATCCTATCTATCTTTGCAAATGAAAGGAAGCAGAGTCTCATTCGACTCCCAACGCATCGTTAGAACATTGTATTATTATTCGCCGATTGCGCTGGAACTTCTTGAATCACATCCCAGTGTTCAACGATTTTGCCATTGGCTACGCGGAAAATATCGACGACGGCAGAGCCGCGGTCTTGTTTGTTGGCTGTGGAATGTACATGTAGTGCTACAATATCGCCTTCAGCAATGACACGTACGATTTTGTTCTGGCTATCCGGGTTTTGTTTTAACATAGGGATAAACGATTCCAGCGGTTTACGTCCGGTCGGAACGGTAGGGTTATGCTGGATATAATTCTCGGCTACGTATTTGGTGAGCGCATTTCCATCTTTTTTATTGAAAAAGTCATTATAGAATGTCGTTACAAGCTTCACATTGGCGGCAACTTGCTTGGTGCTGGTAGCTTTGACTTGTACTGGTGTACCAGCCAGTGGGAACATCGTGTTGTCGTTGGCAGACGTTTCTGGTACGGCTTGACCGACATCCCAGTGCTCAACGACCTTATTGTTTTTGACGCGGAAAATATCCACGACTGCCATACCGCGATCTGTTTTGGTTGTTTTCGCCAAACTGTGTACGAATACAAGGTCACCTTGCGCAATGATCCGTTTGACCTCTACGTTATAATCTGGATTTTGTTTGACAAATGGTTGGAAAAAGTCGACAAATGCTTGACGCCCATTAGCAGCGAGCGGGTTGTGCTGGATGTAGTCGGTAGCAATATAGCGGCTAGCCTGATCAAGCTTATGTTCAGTGAAAATCGTTTTAAACATATTCAGTACGAGTTGTTTGTTTTGTGTTAATTGTTTTTGTGCTTTTTGCTGCTGGGTTTGTTGAGCGGGAGCAGTAGCTGCTTTTGTTTTTACAGATACAGCATTCACGGATGGACAGTTGGCACTATCTGCCGCAGCAGCTCCTGCGGTACCGACCGTAGTCAGCGTTAGAACGGAAGCGAGGGACATACTCAGCAAAACGGATGTTTTTCTTGGCATTCAGATCACTCCTTCAAAAGGTATCGGTCAGCTATAGCTACCGGAATGCCTTGATTGTAACCTGTAACATTACATGTTTCAAGTTTGGCTAAACTTGCCCCATAATGGCTGGGTGAAAGGATGTATAGGCAAGTGTTTGCCCTTATGTAATGGGGATCGAACACAGGCGAATGATGAGTATATGTGCTAAAAATATATAAAAACAGCCAAAAATAAGCGAATAGTCCTGTATGTTCATCAAATCTTTACCAAGATGTTGGGTCTGTATTGAGAATGGGAACGCTAAGATAGATCCTCTGAAAAATGCGATTATGGACATATTTATATATTCGTTAATAAGTTGGTTATACGTAGAGTAGAGCGGGAAAAAGAATACAAAGCACGGATCGTACATGTACATGTGAGCGATATTGTACAGACTACATTAGTAAAAAGAAACGCCGTTCTACTCACAAAGAGCAAAACGGCATTTTCACCAAACGATACATATGCACGATACAACATGCAGCAAGTGACTAGACTGCTCTACAATCGATCGTCATAATTAACCAGCTCACGGGTTAAGCGGCTTGAATGTGATGGGATATTCTTGTACGCCGAATACAAATGCACTCTGGATCGGCTTCAATTGAACATCCTCTACCAACTGGATCTGCTCCATATGACGCAGCAGCGTTTGCAGCACGACCCGACCTTCCAGACGGGCGAGTGGAGCGCCGAGGCAGAAGTGAATACCGAAGCCGAATCCCATATGCTGATTTGGCTTGCGATTCGGGATAAAGGTTTCCGCTTGCGGGAACTTGCGTTCATCGCGGTTGGCAGCACCGACCCATGAGATTACTTGCTGCCCTGCTTGGATATGTTGACCTTGCAGCTCAACGTCCTCGTGGGCAACCCGACCGATTGCCACGATTGGCGGATAATACCGCAATGTTTCTTCCACAGTCGTCGGAATCCATTCCGGGTGCTCGCGCAATTGCTGCTGAAGCTCCGGTTGTTCAGACAAAATACGCACTGCATTTGTAATCAAATTGGTCGTCGTCTCGTTACCGGCTGCCAGCAGCAGAATGCAGAAACGGATAATCTCCATATCGTTTAATTGCTGCCCTTCGATATCTGCCTGAATGAGCAGGGAGATTAGATCGTCTTTTAATTGTTCACGACGTTGATTGACGATTTCACCAAAATATTGCTCTAGCTCTTCATGAGCACGCGTTTTTTCTTCCATTAACTCTTGGAACGCTTCTTCACTATCGTCGCGTGCGCCTTTAACTAATAGATCTGACCAGTGCTTAAACGCATCCCGGTCTGTCGTTGGTACACCGAGCAGTTCGGCAATAACGATAACAGGCAATGGGGTAGCCAGCTCATGCACCAGAGGGATCGTACCATTTGCCAGATGCGGAGCCAGCAGATCGTCAGCGATATTCTGAATATGTGGTGCTAGCTGTTCGATTTTTTTCGGAGTAAATGCCTGATTTACCAGATCGCGCAGCTGCTTGTGCTTCGGTGGGTCCATGTATAACAGGCTCTGATTGCTACGGTTGCGCTGAGAGGAAAATACTTTTGGATGTTTGAGTACATATTGCACATCTTCGTATCGGAATACATCCCAGCATTGGCGATGCTCATCATAGCGGACGGGCGTTTGCTCTAGTAATTCACTATACGCATGAAATGGATATAATTGGTTCTCTGTTGTGTTCAATTCTCGCATCGGGATATAGTTGGCGTACTTCGTTTTTGTCTGACTCATACATATCCTCCTTACAGATATTGAAATGCGGAAACAGTGGAATATTACAATTTCCATTATTTTATATATATTTATTTACATATTAGGATGACTCTATTATACTCTTTTGCACTGTGGTATACAAATTTTGTAACTTGGATCGTAGAAATTGGAGAATATGAGAGCTGCTGCTTACCTACTTTGTTCTACACAAAATATTTGCTGGTATGGCAATTTACGAGTATATTTATAATTATTTTTATTCATTAAAGTGAATTTTTATTCTATTGATCGTTCTGTCAATCGGTTGTTGTAAATATGTGATATCACTATGAAGTGAGTGAGGTGGTATGTACATATAACGGCAATGTACAATGTGAAGGAGGTATACATAATGGAACAGTTTCATCGGATATTAGAGCAGAGCAGTCTTCGCACATGGGCGACGCTGCATACGTATAATCTGCAAGGGCTAGCACTACGTACAGCAAATGGTTATACCAAGCGCTCCAATTCCGTGAGTGTGCTGAATTATGATGGCGATCTGGCAGACATCCAGCATATCATCTCGCAATGTGAAGCGTATTATCATGCGCAGCAATTGCCAGCGATTGTTAAAATCACGGAGGATGAGGTATCCGCTGCATTCGATCGTGAACTAGAGCAGCAGCGATATGACAAATGTGATATTTCACTTGTGCAGTGGTTGCGGCTGGATACGTACGTGTCCAACAATGCTGCTATAGATCAATCTATACAGAAGATTGCCCATCATTTTCATCCGGACAACAAACATAATGATGAGAGCGTTGTAAGTATTAGTAATGCAGCTACCAGCAAAATGTTTATCAGTTCTACTCAGACGGATTGTATCCATCAGACTCCTTTTCAATATGAAGCTATACTAGAATGGATCAAGCTGGCAGGCTCTATTGGTGACATGTCGGAGCAAGCGCAGCAGATGATTCCGCAATTGCTACAAGCCAGTCAATGTCCCTATGCAGGTGTGATCGTTTATGTGGAAGGGCAACCGGCAGCTTGTGCGCTAGCTGTATGCGATGGGGAATTTGTGGGTATATATGATGTAATGACGGGTGAAGCATATCGCCGTCGGGGATTGGCACGTTATGCAGTGCATGCATTGCTGAATTGGGGCGAGCAGATAGGCGCGCAATATGCGTATTTGCAAGTGATTGCAGATAATGAACCGGCTTGCAAGCTGTATGAGCAGCTCGGATTCCAGCATGGATATCGCTACTGGTATAGAGTAGAGAACGTCTGACAATCGGATAAACGTATACGTTTGCTGGTATGGAATGGTGCAGGCTCGTTATATTAACTTGCATGTAAGATGCTGCTATGAACTACATAGAAGCGATGGATAAAAGAAAGATCAGCGTTTCGCACGACCCAATATCATTCAAAGGAGCACACCGTATGGAACAGCACACACTTGTTATTCGCGAAGCGCATCAGGAAGATATTCCAACATTGACGATACTAATGGATCAGCTTGGTTATCCTGTATCCGAGGACGATTTACGTAGACGCTTTACGGCATTGCAAGATCATCAGGATTATCAAACATATGTGGCAGAAGCAGACGGTGAAGTAGTAGGGATGATCGGGCTTATTCATCAGATGCGTTTTGAACGGGATGGTACGCATGTGCGTATTGGCGCATTGGTTGTAGATGAGAACGTACGCGGTGGTGGCATCGGGCGCGCGCTGCTTCAGGCGGCAGAAGGCTGGGCAGGTACGATGGGCGCACGCGCAATGACACTGAATAGTGGCAACCGCGAAGAACGCAATGGGGCGCATGATTTTTACCGCCATATGGGTTATGAGGCAGGCTCGACCGGGTTTGTGAAGCCATTGCAGTAATGTATACAAGCTGGCACAAATATGAATATATACGATGACAAAGCGGCTTTCTTTTATTCAAAGAAAGCCGCTTTTGGCTGTCCGCTGCGAGATAGATTCGTCCACATACGCAGTAGCTTTTCTACCGGACCATATGAATAGCGGCGGACATATAACGGGCTAAGCAGCCATTGCAGCATATAAATCGCTAGCGCAACACAGGTACCTGCCGCCACGCCAAACTGACCGAACCAGCCGAAACCGTAGCCATAAAATAGCGTGGTACTGATCAGACTTTGTAGCAAATAGTTGCTCAGCGATAACTTCCCGACTGCTGCAAAATGATTCATCCAGCGACGTTCACCTACGTTGACATACAACCATGCAAAAGCAAATACATAGCCAATCGCTAGCATTGGACCACCCACTAATACCGCCAGCGTTTCCCATTCCAGCACTGGCATGAATAGCGGCAACGCCTTGAGAATCAGACCGAGTGGAAGTAAGATCAGCGTACCGCGTGCATACAGCGAACGTTTGGCATTTGCCTGCTCAAATACACCTGTTTTCGCCATATACATACCGAGCCAGAACATCGGAATATAGAGCAGCGAAGTCATCGCAAGTAGCAAAAACATTAGCACAAAACTGAATGGGAACGAGCCAAACGGCGTCTCTGTATTACGATGCAGTAGAATATCCAGATAACTGCCCTGAGTATACACAGTCAGCATATGTTGCAAATACTGCTCTTCTGCCATACTGCTGCCCGGATCAGGTATTATAACGCTTACCAGTCCAATCAGTAGCAATATGCCAAATCCGATGTATGTCCATACTAGCAGTGTATTCGGACGACAGCGAAGATACAGCAGCAAGCCAAAGCCAAACAGCCCATAATACGTCAAAATATCGCCTTCCCAAATAAAAAAGGCATGCACCATCCCGATCAACATTAGTAGCAAAAAGCGTCTGCTCAGATGCGTATATGGGGACAGTTGCTTTCGCTCCAGACTATCTTTCATTTTCACAATCCCAAAGCCAAATAACAGAGCAAAAATCGGCATAAAACTCCCAACTACCAACACTTCCAGTAGTCCGTTGACGATGTGATCCAGACGGGTGAAGGACGCTGATTGTATATCGATTAAGCCCCAACTGCCATATTGGAAAATGAGCATATTCGCCATGATGATGCCAAGCAGCGAAAAGCCGCGCATCGCATCGATAAGCTGTAATCGTGTTCCAGACGTATTCATCAGGACACCTCCATTATTGTTTTTGTGAGCTGCATATGTTGTATCGTATGTACAAATTGTGATTGTTTGTTGCATGAGGTAGTCGTTATATTGCCTATCGTATTGGGGTTGCGATAAGCATAAGCTACTACGCCTTCATAATTCATTACAACGGTTGACTCTGCTGTTCACGTCTACGCTTTACTACGACGATATAGGAGAGGCGTTGCATTTTTTTACCATTTACATCCAATGCGTGTACGCAATATTGGGTGGATTGTATGCGGGTTGCAGCAATGTTACTTAGACGGCAATGCTGGCTTGTCATCCTACACGTTTATTGATAGCATGAGGATATTGAGCCTTCGCTCCGGCATGCTGCGGCGGTGCAGGCTTATTCTGGAGTAAAGAGGGAGAAGCATGAACTGGATCAAATCCAATGTTAGACTGTCCGATTTTATCGGCTGGTATGTTATTATGGCAATTTTGTTGGTCGTACTGGAGTTTCGTAACAACCCGGGTACGGTTAGTGTCGGTAGTGTCGTGCTTACGCTTATCGTGGCGCTTATTCCGGCGGCGATTTTTAGCTTTTGTTTCCGTATGATTACCGGCTGGATCGTGAAGCTGAACAAATAAGTGATAAGGCTGGCATACAGAGCAGTCGCACAATGAACCAGATGACGTACTTGCCGATCCATTTTAATTGATGATAAAGGAGTCCTGACCTGATGATAAGCCATGCGATTGCACGCAGAATACGCGATCTGGAGCAATATTCGCCGATGTTGACTGCACCGGCAGATCTGGATGAATTCTGGAGCCGGACGCTGGATACGTTTCGTGACAAGCCGCTAAACGATCATGTGGAAGAACAACCTACACCGATGAGAACGGTACAGGCATTCAAAGTGACGTATGAAGGATTTGACGATACTCCGTTGTCGGGCTGGTTTGTTCGTCCAGCTGGGCAGGAGCAGGAAGCCTTGCCGTGTATTGTGATGTACCACGGATATACTGGCAGTAAAGGATACCCAGAGGAATATGCCCAGTGGGCGGCGATGGGCTATGCTGTATTTGCTGTTGATGTACGCGGACAAGGCGGGGAGACAGGCAATCGTCTGCCGTCAGAATTCGGTATGAGCACGGGCTGGCTGACGCAGGGCATTCTGGATAAGGAGCAATTTTATTATCTGGCGATTACGATCGATGCACTGAAGGCAGTAGAATGGGCAGCGGCGCGTCACGATGTAGATGCTTCGCGGATTGCAGTGTACGGCGCGAGCCAGGGCGGTGGATTGTCACTGATTACGGCGGCGCTTAGCGAGATTCCAGCGGTTGCTGTCGCTAACATTCCGAATATGTGCCATATGGATTTTGGGATTTTGAATTCGGAAAGTTCGCTCAAAGAAGCGGCGCAATTTGTAAGCCGTTACCCGGAGCATCTTGGTCAGGTGCTGCAAACGCTTAGCTATTTTGATATGCTCAATCTGGGTGACCGGGTGAAGATTCCGCTACTTGTCTCCTGCGGGCTAAAGGATATGGTCTGTTTGCCGGAAACGATCTTCGCGGCGTACAACCGTATTCGCGCACCGAAGGACATTGCGGTCTATCCATTTGACGGGCATTATGTCGGACCGTACCATACACGGCGGACGATGGAGTTTTTGCAGCAGCATTTTGGATAATGTATGGAGCGTATTGTTCATCGCATGATATTTTCCATACCATGATATGATCATAGAATGATGATGTAATACACATATACACGTATGCACATATAGTAAAAGAACCGCGCAATGGATCAACGATTGCGCGGTTTTTTTGCATATTTTATGCCATTGGATCTATGTCAATTGACGATTCAGCGTCAGCAGCAAGATCAATCCGATGATGCATGCAGTACCAAGCCATTGAAACCACCCAAAAGGCGTATGTAGCCAGAAGACTGTCGTAATCACCGCCGCCAGTGGTTCCAGACTACCGAGCAGACTGACTTCGCGTGCGGACAAGTATTGCAGACTTTTGACATAGAACCAGAAGGCAATCATCGTACCGAAGATGATAATAAACGCCATATAGAGCCAGATCGTAGGTGCCATATGGGCAAAGTCCGCTTGCCACGGTGGATGAAGGATACTCAAGCCGCAGCCTCCGATCATCATCGCCCAGCCGACAATGGTCAGCGAATCATGCTCCCGCACAAGTGCAGCGGCATACAAGGTATAAAATGCAGCTGCTACGCCAGACAGCACACCCCAGATGATCGCAGGGATCGGTACCGTCAAGCCTGCTAGCGAACCGTTCGTCAGCAGCAAAAAGCAGCCCAGTAGCGCCAGCGTTACCATCATCAGATCACGAGATGAGAGCACCATTTGCCGACGTAGCAACAAATACATAATGATCATCACAGGTGACAAATATTGCAGCAGCGTCGCGACCGCGGCGTTACCATGCTGAATGGATGCCATATACGTATATTGCACTGCCAACATGCCTGCCAGACCGAACAGAATTAACCGCCCAGCCGTCGATTTATGTTGCCAAACGGAGGTGACGGCAGAGCGACCACCAAGTATAGCTTGCAGTGTCAGCAGCAGAATGCCTGCTGCCAGCAAGCGCGTGCTAACCAGCCAATTCACATCGACCGCAAATTGTTCGAATAGCTTTTTGGCAACTGTACCGCCGATTCCCCAGCAGGTTGCTCCAATGATCACCAGCAATAATCCTTTACTTCTGGATGACAGAATCATAATCATTTCTCCTTCTAAACTACAATGATATGATTAGGATAAGGAAAGAAGCCGTTCAAGAATACCGATATATCATCCGAAAATAACACTAGATTGAGGTGGAGGCATATGTGTGCGACCAGCTTTGCTATCGATAACGGCAGTCGCCGCGAATTGACGCTGCACCGGACAACGACACTGCCGCTTGCTTGTTATGAGACTCATATTCGTCAGCATGCTCAGGGCTATATTCCGCTGCACTGGCATGATGAATTGCAATTTGTGCTGATTACGCATGGGGAAGCGTTATTTCAGGTGCAGGATCAACAGGTGCATGTACGCGAAGGAGAGGGATTGTTTATCAATAGCGGGTGTCTGCATATGGCAGAAGCGGTACGTGGATATGAATGCACATATATTTGCCTGAATGTTGCGCCCCATTTTGTAACCACGCAGGAATTGTACATTAGCTGCGTGCAGCCGTATATTCAAGCGACGAATGTACCGTATATGCTTATTGATCCGCAGCAGACATGGGGACATTGTATTAAGCAAGCGATACGTAGGATTCGGCAATGTTTGCAGGAGCGCCCTGCCTTGTTTGAAATGGAGCTGGCAGTACAGCTGACGTCCATCTGGAAAAGCTTGATCAGTCATGGTTTCCAGCCTGAATATAGCCCAGCAGAAATGATCAAAAGTCAGCGTATAAAGCAGATGCTGCACTGGATTCATCAGCATTATGCCGATCGGATAACGTTAGACGAGATCGCGAGCGTCGGATCACTAAGCCGTTCGGAATGCTGTCGTTACTTCCGCCGTTTCTTGAAAACGACACCGCTGAATTATGTTGCCGATTATCGAATTCAGCAAAGTCTTATACTGCTACAGAGCGAGAGCAGTGTCACCGAAGCTGCATATCAGGTAGGCTTCAACAGTACGAGCTATTTTATCGAGCGATTCCGCAATGTGATGCAGATGACACCGCTAGCTTACAAAAAGAGCAAACGTTGGCATGCTCCGAGCAATTAGTAGTAGCATAATATTCCATGAAAAACAGGGATACGATGCAGGTATAGGTGATATCATATCTTCCATCTGCGATCATGATGGAATAGGAAGGAATTTCGCTTTTGATCCTAGTTGCAGCGGGGCTAAGTCATACAATTGAAAGTCAATAAAGATCAAACGTCACATGTTTAGACTACTAGTAAATTGGCTTAAAAATAGGTAGACTAGTGGATGATACGCTTCCCTTTTCGACTAGATCAGAGATACATTCCAATCACAAACCAGCATCGCTGGTGATTGTATATGCCACTGCTTGATCAAGTGGTTTCACCAAAGTGTGTTGTCGATAGATACGACAAAAATGCACCTTTTCACCATGTCTTACGTTATACCTGTATGTTTATGTTGTGGAAAGGAGGGAGAAGATGTCCCGTAGTTACTACGATATTCTCGGCGTATCATCTACCGCCTCCAAGCAGGAGGTCAAAAAAGCCTACCAGAAACTCGCCAAGCAGTGGCATCCTGACGTGAACAAGGATGAACAGGCAGAATCCAAATTCAAAGAAATCACCGAAGCGTACGAGACCATCGGTAATGAGAAGAGTCGTCAAACATACGATGAGCAGCTTCAATATGAATCGGCGCGCCGAGCATATGAAGCAGGCGCGGGTCAATCAGCTGGGCAGCGTTCATCCGGTAGCAGCAATAGCGGAGCCGGTGCAAGGCGCGAACAACAGACCGGAGCTGGACGTGGGTTTGTGGATGAGGATTTATTTGATATGTTTTTCGGTGAGCGGATGAATGGCTATGACATATTCGGCGAGGCGGCAAACGGATTGGGCAGTGATTACTGGAATAGCGGATCGCAGCAGCGTACGACGCGTGCTACGATGGATATTACGCTAGAACAGGCATACCGTGGCGATCAACTGCCGGTACAATTAGGAAGCTCCAATATCCATGTCAAAATTCCCGAACGTATTCAGAATGACCGTACGATCCGTATTCGTGGAACAGGCGCGAACGGGATCAGTATAGATACCGAGCTGCTGATCACACTGCATATTCTCCCACATGGTACCTTTCAACTGGATGGCAGTCATTTGCTGGCAACGTTGCAGATTGCTCCATGGGAAGCGGTATTCGGATCGGAAGCTCAGGTGCAGTTGCCTGATACATCTCGTGTGCGGGTGAAGGTGCCAGCTGGTATCCAGTCCGGGCGCAAGCTACGGATTCCCGGCAAAGGGCTAAAAGACGATGATAGCGGATACGGCGATCTGATGCTCAGCGTGGAAATTGTCGTTCCGACTGATCTGAGTGTACGCGAACGCGAGCTGTACGAGGAATTGTCCCGCACGAGCCGTTATCGGGCGAGGATGAAGCGCAATCTGTAGCCTGTAGGCACTCATGATAGAGACATTACGTAATCCAGAATTACATCAGACATTGCATGATCCAGATATCGCGTAATCCAGACATCGTATAACTCAGGTATCACGTAATTCACGTAATCCACACATTATCTGTTCTGAATTGCTAGACGGGTAGCATCCTGAACGAAAGAAGCTGCCTTTTACTATACGATAGCTGTACAACAATTGGGCTATCTCCAAATACCTTCCCTGCTGTATGTGTGAATCGGACATGTTGCCGAATGTACCATACAGCATTTTGCCGATTTCTCATAAAGATAGAATTTCTATGAATCAATAATAACTACTCTATAGAAAGGATGAAAATGTATGGATTACAACAAATTGACCAACAAGCTACAACAGGCGGTAGCAACGGCGCAATCGCTGGCAACGAGTATGGGACATCAGGAGATCAGTACCGCCCATCTGCTCAAAGCCTTGCTGGAGCAGGAGGAAGGCTTACTGCCTCGATTGCTGCACAAGCTGAATGTTTCGCCACATGTGATCCGTCAGCAAAATGATGAACAGCTGCGCCGCAAAGCAAGCATTAGCGGTTCGACAGCCGTTAGTCGCTATGCGTCGGCAGGGCTGCTGGCTGTCTTGAACCGGGCAGAACAGGAAGCAGCAGAGATGAAGGACGAATATGTGGCGGTGGAGCACGCCTTGCTGGCACTGCTGGATGTGGACGATAGCGGCAATCGGGATGTACGCACACTGCTGCGTCAGCATGGCTTGAAGCGCGACACTGTATTGACCGCATTATCAGACATTCGCGGGCATCAGCGTATTACAAGCAAGGACCCGGAAGCAACATATGAAGTATTGGAGAAATATGGACGCGATCTGGTCGCCGATGTGCGTGCTGGCAAAGTCGATCCGGTGATCGGTCGCGATGACGAGATCCGCCGCGTCATCCGTATCCTGTCACGCAAAACGAAAAATAACCCTGTGCTCATCGGCGAACCGGGCGTTGGTAAGACAGCCATTGTAGAAGGATTGGCGCATCGTATCGTACGCAAAGATGTACCAGAGGGCTTGAAGGATAAAATGATCTTTTCACTTGATATGAGCGCATTGGTAGCAGGTGCCAAGTATCGCGGTGAATTTGAAGAACGGCTGCAAGCGGTACTGCGTGAGATCAAGCAGAGCAACGGGCAGATCATTCTTTTTATCGATGAGCTGCATACAATTGTCGGCGCTGGTAAAACAGAAGGTGCGATGGATGCGGGCAATATGCTGAAGCCGATGCTGGCGCGTGGTGAGCTGCATTGTATCGGTGCGACGACACTGGACGAATATCGCACGTATATCGAAAAGGACGCTGCGCTGGAGCGTCGCTTCCAGCAGGTACTTGTGAGCGAGCCGAATGTGGAAGATACAATCTCTATTTTGCGCGGCTTGAAGGAACGATTTGAAGTGCATCATGGCGTGAAAATTCACGATAACGCAATTGTGGCAGCAGGTGTGCTGTCGGATCGATACATTTCGGACCGTTTTCTGCCAGACAAAGCGATTGATCTGATCGACGAAGCCTGCGCGATGATTCGGACCGAGATTGATTCGATGCCGTCTGAGATGGACGAAGTTACCCGCCGCATCATGAAGATGGAGATTGAAGAAGCCGCTTTGAAAAAAGAAACCGATGAGCTGAGCTTGTCCCGTCTGGAGCATTTGCAGCGTGAACTGGCGAATCTCAAGGAGAAACAGCTGGAGATGAAGGCACGCTGGGACAAGGAAAAAGAAGTGATCGACAATATTAACAATATCAAAAAGCAACTGGAACAAGCGCGTCTGGATCTGGAAAAAGCACAGGAAGAATATGACCTCAACAAGTCCGCCGAGCTAAGTTATGGTATCATCCCCGATCTGGAGCGTCGGCTGAAGCAGGCAGAAGAAGCGGCACAGAGCGATCAGGATGGACGCCTGCTGCGCGAAGCCGTGACTGAGGAGGAAATTGCGGATATCGTGTCCCGCTGGACGGGTGTTCCAGTCAGTCGTCTGGTGGAAGGTGAGCGTGAGAAGCTGTTACGTCTGGAAGAAGTGCTGCATGAGCGGGTTGTCGGCCAGGAGGAGGCAGTGCAGCTTGTTGCCGATGCAGTGATTCGTTCACGCGCCGGAATCAAAGACCCGAATCGACCGATCGGTTCCTTTCTGTTTCTCGGTCCTACGGGTGTCGGCAAGACCGAACTTGCCAAAGCGATTGCCGCTTCCCTGTTTGACCGTGAGGAGAGTATGATCCGTATCGATATGTCCGAGTATATGGAGAAGCACAGTGTGTCCCGTCTGGTTGGCGCGCCTCCGGGCTATGTCGGGTATGAAGAAGGCGGTCAATTGACTGAAGCGGTACGTCGTCAGCCGTATTCTGTTATTTTGCTAGATGAAGTGGAGAAGGCGCATCCTGACGTATTCCATCTGCTGCTGCAATTACTGGATGACGGTCGGTTGACCGATTCGCAAGGACGGAATGTCGATTTTAAAAATACGATTGTCATCATGACCTCCAATATTGGCTCCGTTCACCTGCTGAATGCGATGGAGCGTGACGGCGATATTCAGGAATCGGTACGACAAACCGTATTGCGTGAACTGAACAGTCATTTTCGACCGGAGTTTCTGAATCGGGTAGACGATATCGTCATCTTCAAACCGCTGAATCGCAGTGAGATCCGTCAAATTGTGCTCAAGCTGGCAGAGGGATTACGTCAACGTCTGCATGATCGGCAGATCAACCTACAGATTAGCGATGACGCAGCAAGTCTGATTGCTGAGGAAGGCTTCGATCCTGCATATGGTGCACGTCCGTTGAAACGATTCATTCAGCGTGCACTGGAAACGAAGGTCGCTCGTGCGTTGATCGCCGGGGAAGCTTTGCCCGGTTGCACGGTAAATGTGACGGTGCAGGAGGGGGAGCTGAACGTCCAGATTGTTGCCCCATCCTCGGCTCATCCGGTAGGCACGTCATTGTAAGTTTGTAGCGAGTTGGTGATTCGTTCTCATCTCGCAATACGCTTCTTGGTGTACGTTCTTTGATATATAGATTGGTAACTAGTTTGAGATTCAGGTCTTAAATAATACGATAGGCAACAAGAATGGGAGTACGACAAACAGCCGGATACGAACGGGAAAGCTCTCTCGTTATATCCGGCTATTGCTATAGAAACGCATCATCCTATGACAAGATGCCATCCGATACGCCAATCGTTTGTCCCAGATGCTGCTTCATCCGTGCCACTTCCGTTCCGGCGAGCATCATAATGCCAATCCCGTGATTGTCGTTCGTCACTGTACGCAGATCGCGGTCGTAATATTCCGGGGTAAACGCATACCGCGAGCCGCTGCATACGCCATGCACATTGCCCTGACGGTCGATCGCATGACGAGTTAGACCATTCCATGCTTTTTGTGCAGCAGCCGTATAGATACCCGGATCATGCAGCCAGCCAAACCGAACGCCACGCGCGAACCCGTATGCGAACATCGCTGTACAGGATGCTTCTTCATACGTATCCGGCTCATTCAGTACCTGATGCCACAGCCCGCTATCTGCCTGCAAGGCGGCATATCCAGCACATAGATCGTTGAAAAAGGCGATCAATTCCCCGCGCTGTGCATGCTGCTTCGGTAACGCTTCCAACACTTCGGATAATGAGAATAGCGTCCAGCCATTACCACGTCCCCACGGCACCTGCGTCGCCTGATTGTATTTGAAATCATACACATGCGACATAATTTGCTGCTCTGGCATATACAGATATTTGCGGAATAATAGGAACTGGCGCGCTGCTTCATCCAGTGCTTCCGTGCGACCAGTCAATCTGGCATACCGAACGAGAAATGGCGTGCTCATATACAGATCGTCCGCCCACATCGTATTGGCGGCATACTCACCGATACATTTGCGATAAAAGGCACCGTCTGGCTGCCGCTCCAGCCGGGTTAATATAAAGTCAGCAATCCGCTCGGCAATTGGCAGGAAGGTCGGTTCTTCGCAAGCACCATACGCTTGCAGCATCGCCGAGCCGAAGGATCCGCAATTGTCCAGCATTTTCAGCATGACTAGCTGCTGATTAATTGCCGGAAAGCCGTATTGTTCCCGATCCCAGAGCGAATAATCGTACATCCGTGTACATGACTGCACATGCTCGGCAGCATAACGCACAATATCCGGGCGATTCAGATAATCTCCTGCCTGAAGCAGTCCGTAAATGGTTACGCCGAGTGGATAATCCCAGCGTCCGTAATTGGTCACTTGCCCGACGGTCCATTTGTTGCTGAGCATGGCATTTTCGTAATGCGGTCGAATCCATGTCCCCGGACGATCCAACCGCCAATACGTATGCTGGGAAACGGAATTGCCGCCACCGTCATATAGCCGATCCATCCGGTTCATCCATTCCGGTGCCGGCTCCGCGCCGCTGGCAAAAGGTCCAGCGTATAGCCAATTCTCATCTCCCGTTCCACGAATCCGCCATGGTAATTCCGGTTGCACGTTTTGCTCTTTGTTATGCGCTTGTACCGTGAATTGCCACGGTGTATCCGTATCACTACATGTGCTGCATACTAGCAAGTCGTTAAAGCCAAAGTGAACAGGAACAGTCACATCGAAGTTTCCCGCTTGCTCTAACCGTACCACTTCCTGCTGTTGTAGCCAGATGTGCAGTGAACCGCTTGCCTGACCATGCAGACGAATAGAATGACTTTGAGGATCAGTATGATTGATGCGCGTCCACGCATACACACTTTGATGTACACTACGTCCGTACATGCGCTCTAGGGGTGGCAGTGCTTGCTCCTGCTCATTCCATGACTGTCGTGGCAGCCATTGTAGACCGTTATCCTGCTCATGCCCGAACACATCCAATGACTCTGGTACAAGAATTATCGCATCGTCAGATGACGAATGTGAGTTTGCTGTTGTTGGCCGTTCTGGTGTAAATGGTACAGAATACGCCCAGCCAGCCTGTCCCGCGCGTTCTGCAAAAGGCGCTACCACGTTCAGAATCCGCACCTTGCCTTCGTCTGAGCCAAACTGACAGCCGAATCCGGCAGGCGTATATTTCATTTCCAATACCAGCGTATTCCAGCCCGGCTTGATGTCGATAGACACTTTCACCGTAGAATCAGGCTCTAGCTCATCCATAACGTTGGAACGGTAATGCAGCGCTCCGTTAAAGAAAAAGCGCACAGGTCCATAACAGCGCAGCAGCACATCCAGATTGCGCTCCTCATCACCCCAAACAAGTCCAGCGGCGTAGACAAGCTGCCCCTTGATAACTTCTGGAAATCGCTCACCAAGATTCAGATCGTACAAGCCGGAAGACGTTTGCAATATACCTTCCCGTTGAAAGGCGCGATACACAAAGTCCGCCTGCGCATTCGCACCAATATATCGTTCCGCCAGCACCTTCAGCACCTGCGACTGATCCTCTCCAAAACGGTAATACATACTCTGCGGTTCATCAAAATACGTGGTCATGCGGCATATACATCCCCTTCACGGATAAATGACAGACAAAGCACATTATAGAGCATCTTTTGCCAAACTGTTGTTCAACTGTTGTATATACTATCTTCAGTATAAACGACATAACATATAGATGCCATGCATTTTTGTTAACGCTTACAAAAATAAAAAGAATCCGAACCAGTATCATACCGATTCGGTTACAAATAGCTCCTGTGCAGTTTTAATAAATAATCGTGTTGCCAGTGAAGCTTGCTCCAACGAAGGCACTGCAATGCCGATCTGGCGCTGAATGACGGGATATACCGGCTTGACTGCCAGCTCGTGTGGGAACATCGACAGCGCCAGATCAGATACGATGCCAATCCCTAATCCTTGTCGCACCATATTGACTAGCGTGCTGACATTGTGCGTAGTGAAGCGGATCGTAAGCTGACTTTTCTCCTGATCAAAGGCTTCCAGAATTGCCACCTCATGCCCACCTTTGCACAGAATCATATCCTGCCCGTGCAGATGCCGGATCGTGATCTGCGACTGCTTTTGTAATGGATGCCCGTCCGGTAATAACAGCACCATCCGGTCAGAGTGAAGCGGAATAGCATCAACTAGCGGATCCGGCAGCAAAATAATGCCCGCATCCAGACGGCGATTATGCACCCATTCCTTCACTTCGTTGGTGGAACCTTCGTGCAGATCAAAGATCAGCTTCGGATAATTTTGCTGAATGTCGTGGATAATCGGAGGTAGAAAATATGCTGAAGCCGACGGAAATGCACCGACAGTGATCGTCCCGACTTCCAATCCTTTTTCCGCAGCTACCTGCTGTTCGACCCGATTCATACTTTGCAAAATCGACCGAAATTCGCGCACAACACGCTGACCGACATCCGTGAGTAATACACCCTTTTTCCGGTCACGCAGCAGTAATTGTACATCTAGCTCGTTCTCAATACTGGCGATTGCATGACTGACAGCGGGCTGAGTCATATGCAGCTCCTGCGCAGCTTGCGTAAAATTCAACGTTTCAGCAACTCGTACGAAAATCATAATCTGTGTAATGGTCATAACAAAATAGTTATCTCCTTTATGAAAAAGATTCATTTTATTTATCATATCAAAGAAGTTAACATAAGCATATAAACAAATGAACATATAGATAGGAGAGAAACGGTATGAAGCAACATTCCACACATGCAGTCAGCCATCCGGCTTCTTCCGGGCATGGTGAACCAGTACATTCTATACAACATCAGGCTAGCGGCGACATCGTAACTGACTTGTCATCGCAAAACCAATACAAGAACCAGTTCATTGATGAGAGCAGAAGATCGTTCAAACGCGACGAATCCCGGCCATCTGGCAACGAGCATAAAGGGCTATCGCGTAAAACGACATTGCTGCTCGTTCTGTTCCTTGTGAGCATATGGGGCATCAACTGGCCACTGACCAAAATGGTGCTGCCAGATGTACCGCCGCTGCTATTTTCCGGTTTGCGTACGATGATTGGCGGTATCTTGTTGCTGGTGCTGGCATTGCGCAATCGTTCGGCATTACAATGGAAACGCAATTGGCATATCTATGCGGTGCTAGCGATTTTTAATATTATCGGATACTACGGCTTACAAACAATCGGCATCGGTTATCTGCCTGCTGGATTGTTCTCAACCATCGTGTTCTTACAACCTGTGCTGCTGGGATTATTCTCTTGGATGTGGCTAGGCGAACGGATGTATATGTTAAAAGCAATCGGTCTGCTGTGCGGCTTCGCTGGTGTAGCAGTAATCAGCTCTGGCGGTCTGGAAGGTGAATTGTCGCCATTCGGTATCATCATGGCGATTGCTTCCGCATTGAGTTGGGCGATTGGTACTATTTATATGAAGAAACAGAGTAACCGCATTGATTCCTTGTGGGCGCTCACGATGCAATTGTTGATAGGCGGTGTTGTGCTGCTGGCGCTGGGAACGGGTACGGAGAGCTGGCAAGAGATTCACTGGACGCCGCAGTTTACGAGTATTCTGCTGTTCATCTCGGTCTTCGTGATTGCAGGTGGCTGGTTGGTCTACTTCAAGCTGCTGAACAGTGGCGAAGCGAGTACAGTTGGATCGTATACGTTCGCGATTCCGGTGCTGTCGAATGTATTTAGTATATTCCTGCTGGATGAGATGGTGACGATGACACTATTCGCCGGGCTACTGCTGATTGCTGCTGGGATTGGCTTGGTGAATCGGAAGCCGCGGGTACAAGTTGAGCTAGAGGATCTGCAACAGCAGGGAACGTCGGATGTACTCAGTATGCGGTCGGATTGCAAGCAGGGTTGATTGGTTGTACATGGATGGCTAATTTGGATATGTGATTTTTATTTAAAGGGGGTCTATTTTGTGCTTACGATAGCATAAGATAGACTTCTTTGGTATATCGCTTTATCTAGCGATAAATTGTAGCAAATATGGAGGGGTATGCGACAATATACATCCTTTTTACCCAGGCGAATAGAACCTTTTTGATGTTAAACTTTAGACTTAGGAAACTTATAGTAGATCTACACTTTTGTCGAAACTGCTATATGATTGTTCAGAACAACAACAATATGTTTTATTAAGCTAGTAAAAAAGGATGTGAATTTTGTATTCATAACGAAGTAGATATTTTCAGTTGGAGCTTCTAGGAAGATGGCTCTATTTACCGAATCTAATCTTTCGGACAAAATAAAAGTATAAAACTTATTCTAGAATCAGTTCATCTTAACCCCAATTCCTGCAACAATTCCAAGTATAGCCGCTCAACTGATCCGATAGATGAGGTGAAGAATATGATCAAAGCCATCAAACATATCAGCAAAAAAACAATGGATCGATGGCAGAATATCACGCTTATTTTTTTTATAGTAGGTCTATTTATCCTTAGTTATATCGCAGGCAACTTAAAGTTAGTAAATTTTCATACAGCAATTGTTTTGACAGCTCTTATTTTCCTACCTAATTTACTTGTTTGCATTATGATGTACATTCAAGCAGATGCAGAACAACGCTCGCAATATCGGATCCAGCTGTATCTGATCGCTGTTTTTTATACATTTGTATTATTTTGGAGACTATCGCATTGAAGATGAATTCAAAAGCTACAGCCATCTTACATATAAAAAGAAAACCAGCTTAGCAGGCTCTCTCCACCTGCCCGGCTGGTTTTTGCTATCTACCTACATTCTAACCACCTACATTCTTCACCCTATGCCCCAATAATCACCACCCAATTGCATATCAACCTTCACTTCCAGCCCTTTTAAGCTTCCCCTTATCGTTTTTTAAGCTGAATTTATACTTTATCCGGTATAGTAAAATGTGTTTTGTAAATACATCCACATCACCGGACACGAACGGAAAGAGAGTATGTTCGGGATGTGTGCAGATAGGGGGAGATGACAACAATGCTTCAAGTCCAGCAAGTTAGCAAATATTTTGACCAGCGGCGGAGTGTGGACGGGATTGATTTTGAGATGGAGCGTGGGGAGATTGTCGGGTTTCTCGGTCCCAATGGCGCAGGTAAGACGACTACGATGCGTATGATTACCGGCTATCTCACGCCTACGTCCGGGCAAATCTGGATCGACGGTATGCCCATGCATGAACAATCGCGCAAGGCACGGGCACGTATCGGTTATTTACCGGAAACGCCACCGCTGTATCCCGATATGACGGTGCAATCGTATCTACGGTTTGTCGCCGATCTACGTGATGTACCAGCACGCCAGCAAAAGCTACGCATCAGCGAGATGATCACCCGGCTCGGTCTGCAAGGTCGTGAACGGCAATTGATTCGTTCACTGTCCAAAGGCTACAAGCAGCGGCTCGGCTTGGCACAGGCGATTATCCACCAACCGGATTTGCTCATTTTGGATGAACCGACGTCGGGACTTGATCCGAATCAAATCGTAGAGATTCGCCAGTTGATTCGCGAACTGGGTGAACAGCATACGGTGCTGCTGAGTACGCATATTTTGCAGGAAGTTAGCACGCTATGCAATCGGGTGCTGATCATTAATAACGGCAAACTAGTTGCCGATGGCGCATCCAACCAACTCGATAGCTCGCTGAACAACACTTTCCAAGTCGCGCTAGAAGTGAAGGCACGCCCTGCGGCGCTACGCAAGCTGCTTGATCCGTGGAAATGGGCGCAGGCAGATTATACCTTATCGCAGGATAACCAGCAGGAGCAGACGATTCAAGTACGTCTACAAGGAACGGACGATACCGATTTTCGCGAAAAGCTGTCATTGGCACTCGGCGCTGCACGTATTCCCATTCTGGAACTGCGCAAAGAGCGCATGAGTCTGGAAGAAGTATTCGTGAAGCTGACGACAGAAGCGGCGGCACAAACGGATGCACAGCCTACCTCAGTGTCGGAAACAGTGGAACAAACGGATACACAGCCCGTTTTAGCACCAGAAGTAGCGGAGAGAACCAATACTCAACCGATGTCGGTATTGGAAACATCTACAGTATTAGATGAACGTGTATCTCAAAAGAATATTATGGTGGAACAAGCAGCACCTACTACCGATGATGACGAAACGCAAGACAATGAAACGTCATCTTTGCCTAATGAACCATCGTCAGAACATGTCAACTATACACACAAACCACAAGACAACAAAGGGGGCAACGCTCAATGAGACGAATGTGGGCGGTGTGCTCCAAGGAACTACAGATGTACTTTTTGAACCCGACCTCATACTTCGCCATTGCCGTCTATGTACTGCTGTCGAGTCTGATGTTCTACGTTAGCTTTGTCGTATACCAGCCAAGCATTATCGACTACCGGCTTGTACTTGGGGATACGATATTCATGCTGCTGATCGTCGTTCCGCTATTGACGATGCGGCTCATGTCGGAGGAATTCCGGCAGGGTACGGATGAGCTATTGTTAACCTCGCCTGCCAGTGCAACCGAGATTGTGATCGGCAAGTATCTCGCTTCGCTAGGACTACTCATCGTACTGATTGTATGCAATCTGGTCTATCCATTGACTATGTCCTTTTTTGGTACACTCGATCTGACGCTGCTCGGATTGTCGGTGCTGGCAGTCTTTTTGCTTGGCGCAGCGATGATGGCGATTGGATTGTTTGCTTCCAGTTTGTCACAACACCAGATGGTGGCGGCAGTGATTGCCTTTGTCATTTTGTTAACGTTGTGGCTGATGGATTCATTCATGTCCGGTGCTACCAATTCTAGTTTGCAGGAGTGGTTAACTCCATTTTCCCTGTCTGCGCGTATCAATAACCTGATTAAGGGGATACTGCACGGACCGGATATTTTGTTCTACATTACCTTGTCGGCACTATTCCTCGTGCTGAGTATTCAAGTCGTAGAGCGGAAGCGGTGGAGGTAATGAAGATGAGCAAATGGATTACACGCACGAATGCAATTGTCGTCTCGGTGGCGGCGATTGGTATTTTTATCGTATTGACGTTGTTTTTGAACTCGCTAGGCAATTTCCAGACGGATTTGACGCAAAATAAACAAAACACCTTGTCCGACCAGACGATCAATACAGTGAAAAGTATCAACGAGCCGGTTGAGGCTATGGTGTTCATGAATTCGCAGGATGCGCAGGTGTATACACGCGAAGTGACGGACTTGCTGGATGAATACCATAAGCTGAATAGCAAGCTGGAAGTGAAGCAATACGACCTGCTGCAAAATCCTGAACTGGCGCGCCAGTATGGCGTAACCGAGAGCACAGTCGTATTAAAACAGGGCGAACGAACCAAATCGATCCTTGTCTACAACATGTTCAGCAGCAGTGACGCCGACAGTAGCGATAGTGAAGCAGCAGCTTCGACCTCGTACCAATTTACGGGCGAGCAGCAGCTTACATCTGGTCTGTTGTCGCTGTCGTCAGACAAAACGTACAAAGCGTACCTGCTTAACGGGCATAACGAATTTAATACGTCCACATTGAGCGTGCTGGCGGGACAGTTAAAAGAAGAAAATATCGACGTATCCGAATTATCACTGGCACAGGAAGGCAGTATTCCCGATGACGCCAGTGTGCTGATGATCGTTGCCCCGCAAACCGATCTGAGCGCTGCGGAAACGAAAGTCATTCGCCAGTATGTCGACAAGGGCGGCAAGCTGTTCCTGTCACTCGGCTTCAATGAAAAAGCCAAAACCGATTGGACGAACATCGATTCCCTGATGAGCACGTACGGCATTACCGACACGCATGCGGTAGCGGTCGAGCCAAAAGGACAATCGCTGTACGATCCACTGACCATTGTGCCGGAATACGGCAACCATGAGATTACGACCAAATTAGCGAATAGCAATCTATATACCATTATGTCGCTGTCGATTGCGCTCAAGCAGGAAGCCAAAGACGGTCTGACCGTTACACCGCTGCTGTCCACTTCATCTGAGAGCTATGGCGAGACGAATCTGTCCGGGCTGCTGGAATCGTCCACACAGAAGGATGCCAATGATCTGACTGGACCGTTTGACCTCGGCTTTGCCGTAGGCGGTTCGGATAGCAAGCCGAAGGCGATTGTGCTGGGCGGCTCTACCTTTATGATGGATCAGTCGATTCAGCAGCAGGGGAATCTGGACTTTGTCGTGAACAGCATCAATTACCTGATCGGCAATGACAGTCAGGTAACGATTCGTCCGAAGGTGGAAGACCAGTACCAGACTGCAACACTGACACTGCCGCAGGCACGAATCATCCTGATCTCCACCGTGATCGTATTCCCGCTGCTGTTCGTAGCGGTAGGTATATTCCTGTGGTGGAGACGCCGCAGAGCGTAAGAAGGGGGCATATTAGATATGGTGAAAAAACTGCTACCCTCGATCATCCTGCTGCTTATTTTGGCAGCAGGAGTCGGCTACGCGTATTGCCAGAACTTTTTCAAAAAGGAAGACACTGCGGCAACTACGGCAGAGAGCAAGCTATTGACGCTAGAGGATAGCGAGGTACAGAGTATTGTCATCCGCTCTAACGCAGCAGGCGGAAATGATACCGCCAGCGATACAACCGCTGCAAATGCAGCAGGCAAGAGTACGGCTACGAAAAGTACAGATGAAGCCACATCTACCACGTCTAGCAGTGAGAATGATGACAGTACACAGAAGAATGGTGCAGCTGCGGAGCAATCTACCCAGATGTCTGCCGATATGATCCAACTGGAGCAAACCGAAGGGCAGTGGAGTATGACATCTCCCGCTGCGTATCCAATCAATACGTACATGATCAACGACTGGCTGAGCACGCTCAAGGCGGCGACAGTACACAGCACCGTTGAGGAGCAGCCGTCCGATCTATCCAAATACGGATTGCATGCAGACAAGCCGAACATCGTACTCACCACCAGTAGCGGACAAATGTACACGTTGCTGCTAGGTGACGAAGTACCAACCAAAGGGTATTATTACGCTCGCTTGAACGATGGCCCAGTCATCGAATTATCTCAGCAAAATATCAATGACCTGTCCGGCACCGCCTTCCAGTTTATCGACACGACGCCGATTGGCTGGGATGACGAACAACTGAGCAAAGTCGTCTGGAAAAGCAGTGCTCCATCTGCCAACTGGACACTCACGCACAAAGCCAACAGCGCCGACCCATCGCAAGATGAATGGATGCTAAATGGCAAAGCGCTGGCAAGCGATCTGGCGAGTAATATGACAGATGCCATCAAGAACATGCCAACTACGGAGTTACCTGTACCAGCGGCACAGGTTCAGTCATACAAGCAAATATTGACGCTGGATGTGCAGCTGTTGCATGGAGAGAAGACAACAGTAGAGCATTACACCGGCTGGCAATCGCCGCAGGATCAGGATCATGTATGGATCGTTGATCCAAGTGGGAAATGGGCGTATCAGCTGATGGTGAATAATATCTCCACCGCTGCGCAATCGGCTGATACTGCGAGTTCCACTACGGCAGAGAAGTGAAAATTACAAAGAGGTAGTTCCTGTAACTAGCAGGAGCTACCTCTTTGTGATTTTAAAAAATACTTTACAGTAGCTACATCAATAAATATAATTATAGTAATTATTATCCATTAAATATAAATATATATTTAAAAGTATTATAATAACATTTTGAATATGTGGACTAGCAAATTTATATATAAAATTGAAAACAAGGGGTGCCAAAATGAATTCAACTATAAGTGATGCAATTGATCAAAAGAATTTATTGACCTTTTTTTATGATGGTGGTGCGAGGACGGTCGAACCATATTGTTATGGTATTGGTACGAAAGGACACGAATTACTTAGAGGATATCAAATCGATGGATACAGTTCATCTGGAAAGCTAGGTTGGAGACTATTCAAAGTAGCAGACATGAGTTCTATTGAAACTGAAGGTTCATTTGAAGCAAATCGTCCTGACTATAAAAAAGGTGATAAGCAAATCCCAAATATTTTTAACGAAATTTAATTAAATAAAATTTGCTAGTCCTAATTTTGAAATTTGAGTTAATAAATATAATTTTCATAAAACTTAGGAGGAATAAAAATGGCGAGAGCAAAAAAAGAAGTTAATGAAGTTACGTTGGAATCGCAAAATCCCTCTATTGCTAAACCAAGATTAATTAATTAAAATTGTTTGTAAAAAACTTTAGGTGTATTGGCTCTGTACCTGTAGAAATAGATTTAGATGATATTGTTGTATTAGTAGGTCCAAATAATGCTGGGAAAAGTACGATTTTAAGAGCTTACGAATTAGCAATGAATCAAGGTTCTAATTTAGGGAAAATCACAATTGATGATTTTCCTAGTGGTATTCTTAATACTAGGGAATGTCCAGAAATTGAATTACATACTGTCATTTATGATGAAACTGTAGGCGCACAATGGATTAACGAAATAGAAGGAGAAAAAATAGTTAAAGAAAAATGGGTATGGACAGCACCGGGCGATCCTAAAAGACAAGGTTATGATGCGACATCATCTAGTTGGTCAGAAAATGTTCCTTGGGGAGCACCTAATGTAGCCAATTCTAAACGTCCTCAACCACATAAAGTTGATGCTTTTGCTGATCCTAAAGTACAAGCAGATGAGATAGTGAAAATTTTAGAAAGTGTATTAAAAGATAGAGTGAAGCAATTTCAAATAAGTAAAATTGAAGAATCTTCAGAAGAACAATCGGAGTATGAAAAGTTATTATCAAATATTAAAGAAATTCAAAATAAAATTATTAAAGACGCTAGTACAGAAATTAATCGTATAGAAACTGAAATTTCGAGTTTAGTTAGTAAGGTTTTCACTGGATACAGAGTGAAGTTTGATGCTAGACCAGAGGAAGATTTAGATAAGGCTGTAAATCTCTTCAAAGCAGGTTCTCAATTGTTAATGGGACCAGAGGGTGGGTACCTTAGCAACATAGAAAGACAGGGTAGTGGTGCTAGAAGGACATTATTATGGACGGCATTAAAATATATTTCAGAATCAGGAATTTCAAAAAAAGTCGTACAATCTGAGAGACCGCATGTGTTACTCCTAGATGAACCTGAACTTTGCTTACATCCTAATGCTATCAGAGAAGCTTGCAATGTATTGTATGAACTTCCTTCTTCTGGTAATTGGCAAGTTATGGTGACGACACATTCACCTGCCTTTATAGATCTCTCTAGGGATAATACAACTATTGTAAGAGTAGAAAAAAATAATTCTGGAAACATACAAGGAACAACATTATTTAGACCGAAAACAGCTAAACTAGATGAAAATGATCGTAGTAATCTAAAATTATTAAATGCTTGTGATCCCTATGTTGCAGAGTTCTTCTTTGGAGGGAAATCTGTAATTGTTGAAGGGGATACAGAATACTCTGCCTTTAAATATTTAATAAGTGAAAATCCAGAAAAGTACAAAGATATTCATATTATTAGAGCACGAGGAAAAGCTATAATTTGTTCACTCGTTAAGATTTTAAATCAATTTGAGAGTCAATATTCTATTTTACATGATAGCGATAAACCTTTTAATTCAAATCAAACTAGAAATTCTGCTTGGACAGTAAATCAAAATATTATGGACAGCAAAAAGATGCATGTAAATAATGAGAAGGTAAGACTCATTGCGTTAATCCCTAATTTTGAACAAGCTTTCTTTAGTTTAGATGTAAAAAGTGATAAACCATATAATGCTATTGAGAATATTAAAAATTCTGAGGCGCATAGTATAAAAGTTTTATCATTATTGGATTCTCTTGTTAATCATAGTTGTGAAGTACCTGAAATGTGCTTGGAATGGAAGGACCTTGATGAGCTTGAGGCTATGGTTAATAAGAAGTAATAAAAATCATTTGATTTTAATTGTATTCAAAAAATTAATCCCATCTTTTAATCCTTGCTCATACATCATCGACTCTGCTATTCCTTGTAGCAGAGTCATTGCATTACAATAATCCATTAATAACTTCATTCCCTGCGGTTTCACATATGTACACAACTCAGTAAATAAACGATCACTGTCTATCATTAACTTTTTATAATCTTTAGAATTATAAATACATAGATTTGCGATACTTTCCATACGTATCGATTTGAATTGATCAAACGCTTTGTCAAACTCATCCATCTGATTACCTCCAAAGGTGATGTCACTTTTAGTGTTTGTTTTAGTTTATAGTGACATCACTTAGATGTCAAGGTGATCGTATATGCGATTCATTCACAATGATACAATAATGACATCACTTTTGAGGAGATTTCATTCATGGCTACGGATAAAAGAGTCTTTACTCTGAGATTGAAAGAAGAGAACTTCGAGAAAATTAAAGTGATTGCCGAGAAGAATAAACGCTCGATTGCAATGCAAATTGAGTATTTGATTGAGCAACATATCGAACAATATGAGCAAGAAAAAGGAACGATTTCGCCAGATAAATAAAATGACGTATAGAGCTTACGCCTGATTCAGCGTAATGATCTATACGTCATTTTTGTTAATTAACTACCTAACTGCCGACCTTTAATAAACACATGCTGCAATTCCATCTGCTCATCCAGCACCAGCACATCGCCCTGCTTGCCAACTTCCAAGCTGCCAAACTGCTCGTACAGATTCAACTGACGTGCCGGATTGCCACTCGCCGCTTGCGAAGCCTGTAAGATCGACAATCCCGCTTGTTCCACCAGAAAACGAAAGCCTTCGATCATCGTCAATCGGCTACCTGCGAGTGTGCCGCTATCTTCTGGCAATGTCGCTACGCCGTTGATGACTTTGACTGGCTGATCGCCCAGCATATAATCGCCATCGCCCAGACCAGCGGCGGACATTGCATCGGTGATCAGGATCAGATTGTTTTGCTGTTTGAGCTGTGCCAGCAGCGACACAGCCGCCGGATGGACGTGAATGCCATCGGCGATGATCTCGGCATGAATGGCTGGCGTACCAAGTACAGCACCAGCAGTTCCCGGTTTGCGGTGATGTAGTGGTGTCATCGCATTAAAGGTATGCACGGCATGATTGAGTCCAGCAGCTACCGCATCCATGATCTGCTCATACGTCGCATCCGTATGACCTGCGGCAGCAGTAATGTTGTGCGCACGCAGCCATGAGATCACTTCCAGCGCGCCTTCTCTCTCCGGTGCTAGCGTCAATTGCTTGATCAGACCCGGATAGGCGGCATGCCATTCTTCCAGCCACTGCACATTCGGTAGTACGATATGACCCGGATTTTGCGCGCCGGGCCATTTTGGATTAATAAACGGCCCTTCCAGATGAACACCTACGACCTGCGCGCCCGGCATATCGCCCTGTTGCACATAGGCTTGCACCTGCTCCAACACATGGTCAATATCTGCGCGCGGTGCGGTCATTGTTGTCGCTAGAATGGATGTCGTACCCTGTCCGGCATGGAACGTAGTGATAATATCCAGCACCTCAGGATTGGAATCCATAAAATCCTGTCCCATGCCGCCATGCACATGAATATCCACAAAGCCCGGCAGTACCAAGCCACCGTTGGCATCGTACACAGGGATGGTATCTGTAGCAGATGAGGATACATCGCTTGTATCAGCACTTGGAGTAGAGATCGTATGAGTACTCTGCTCCGCTGCCGGTCCTACATACGTAATCACACCATTTTCCACAATCAGTGTTCCGTTCTCGATGATCTGCTCTGGCGTTACAATCTTGCCGTTGACGATGCGAAAGGAAGTCGGGAATGGTGTTCCATTGGAATCATCGGTATAGGTCATTGCTGAAACAACCTCCCAGCCTCCGCGTCCATCAGTACGGTTACGTTCGGGTGCAATTGCAGCAGCGACGCCGGGCACAGGGTGGTGATTGGACCAGTCAGTGCGCGGTGGATAATCTCCGCTTTGTCCGCACCGCGTACCATTAGCAGAATCTGGCGCGACTTCATAATCGTACCGACGCCCATCGTAATCGCCTGTGTCGGCACCTCGTCGATGGAGTTAAAATAACGGGCATTCGCTTCACGCGTTTCCGGTAGCAGATCGACGACATGCGTGCTTGGCACGAGTTCATTGCCCGGCTCGTTGAAGCCAATATGTCCGTTATGTCCAATGCCGAGCACTTGCAGATCGATGGATGCTTCGGACAGCATTTCATCATAACGACGGCATTCTTGAGCCGGATCGGCAGCCTGACCGTTAGGCACCTGCGTATTTTCTGGCAAAATATCGATATGGTTAAACAGATGCTCGTTCATGAAGGTGCGATACGAAGCTGGATGATCGGTTGGCAGCCCAACATATTCGTCCAGATTGTATGTTTTCACTTTCTCAAAGCTGATTACGCCCTGATTGTAAATGGCGATCAGTTCTTTATATAATCCGACCGGTGTGCCGCCTGTTGCCAGACCAAGTACTGCACGCGGCGATGTTTGCACCAGACTGGATACGATATACGCTGCTACTTTGCCAAAATCCTGTTCGTTGCCTACCTTGACCAAATTTACCATGAATCTCAACCTCCTGAGTCTTTGCGGTAACGCCGCACATTTTTATAGGACAGCTCCAGCTTGTTGACGGAATCGTTAAACTGGGCGCTGATCATACCGGTGAACAAAATATCGATGATATGAAGCTGGGCGATGCGGGATGCCATATCGCCACGTCGAATGCCTTTTTCCAGCGAGGAGGAGAAGAGCGAGATGTCCGCGATTGAGGATAACGGATTGGAGCTGTACTGGGTAATCGACAGCGTGGTTGCTCCGTTTTCCTTCGCACAGGTGAGCGCGTCGATCGTCTCCTTCGTCTCGCCGGAGTAAGAGATTGCCAGCGCCACATCCTCGGATGTGAGAGTGGAGGCGGATGTAATCTGCATGTGCGAATCAGCGAAGGCTGTGCAGTTTTTGCCGATCCGAATCAGCTTCTGGTACAAGTCCTGCGCCACAATCGACGATGTAGCGATACCATACAGGTCGATCCGCCGTGCACGGATCAGATAACCGACCGCTTGCTCCAGACGCGGCAGACTAAGCAATCGTGTCGTATCGTTGATAGAAGTCACATGATTGGATTCAATCGCTTTGACGATCTCGGACAGCGGATTCCCGGCGATGATGTCCTGATACGAACCGGGAATGGATTGCTGCGCCAGCTCGGCAGCCAGCTTCATTTTAAAATCGGGAAAGCCTTCAAAATGAAACGTCTTACAAAAACGCGTCACCGTCGCCGGGCTAATCCCGCACTGCGTTGCCAGCTGCGTAATGCCCAGCCGGATAATGGATGACGGCTGCTGCAAAATATAATGCGCAAGTCTGCGTTCCTGCGGTGACAGCTTATCCAATCCCTGTTCCAGCACATGAAGTATCGGGGACACCGGTCATTCCTCCTCATATTTTACAAAATGGGCAATCTTGATGAAAATAAATTTCATTCGACAACAGTGCTGTTACTATAGTTATATAAAGACAATATGAAATAAAATCACAACATTTATGAAAAGAACCAAATCTTTTATAGAAATATAGAGGAAAATTATTTTCTTGAGTTTATAGTAATTCATGATATGGGGGAATGCAATAGCTTTTCCGCCGAGATCGTTATATTTGTAAAGAAGATTAACAAATTTCTCGTCTTCGCAAGTCTATGTTAGGTGCGATATAATGAAACTGGCAAGCAAAGGATCAGCTATTCATTTCAAACATGCGAAAGGAAGCCGTTATGGGAAAAAAGAAACAGCTGAAAATGAATAAGGTCGGAGATCAGCATCTGGAGCAGTATGTGCAATTATTGCGCTATGTATTTCAGGTGACACATCAGGATTTGAACAATATCGGTTGGGAAGAAGCCGAGATTCTGGAAGTATTCGCGTCGACTCTGCATCAGGCAGATGTATGGGGCTGGTTTAATGAGGACAAATTGATCTCGCAGGTGGCGGTGTATCCGTTTCAGGTGCGAATCTTCAATACAACGTATGAAATGGGTGGATTGACGAGTGTCGGTACATTCCCCGAATATTCTGGGCAGGGCTTGATGAACAAGCTGCTCAATAAGGCGCTAGAAAATATGCGGCTAAAAGGGCAGAGCATCTCGTATCTGTTCCCGTATTCGATTCCATATTATCGGCGCAAAGGATGGGAGATCATTTCAGACAAGATCGTGTTTGAAGTGAACGATTACCAGCTACCCAAGATGAAGCAGGTGCCGGGCGAGGTCGAGCGCTTCATGGCAGAGAGCGATGAGGTGAAGCAGGCGTACCAGCATTTTGCAATGCAGACGCATGGAGCATTGGTGCGTAATGAGCTGGCATGGCGGGAGTACTTTATGTGGGATCTGGACGATCTCGTTGCCGCTATTTATTACAATGAAAAGCGCGAGCCAGAAGGATATGTACTGTACTGGATCGCAGATGAAGTGTTTCATATTAAGGATATGATTTTCCTGAATGAAGAGGCGCGGATTGGGTTGTGGAACTTTGTCAGTGCGCATTTCTCGATGATTACGAAGGTGCAGGGCAATATTCATACAAGCGAGCCGCTGGCATTTCTGCTGGAGGATGCGGATATTCACGAGTCCATTTCGCCGTATTATATGGCACGGATCGTCGATCTGGAGCAGTTTATCGCTGCATATCCGTTTAAGCCGGATACGAAGGAGCGGGTGTGGACATTCACGATGGAGGACCCGCTGCTATCGTGGAATCAAGGTGTATTCCGGCTGCATATTTCGCCGGAAGGACGGGGGAGCGTAGAGCGTGTGAGCGAATCGACCGATTCCCGTATCGACATTCAGACGATGACGACGATGCTACTCGGCTACAAGCGCCCGGATTATTTACGCAAAATCGGCAGAATCACCTGCGGTGCGGATACGCTGGACATGCTGGAAGATGCAATTGAGCAGCAGATTCCGTATTTCTCGGATTACTTTTGAGTTTGGAGTTTGCCTGTAGGATATTTCTGTGTTGAAATCGATCATCATTAGGAATACACCTGTGCAAACAATCCTAGATACACCACCATTTTAATGATGTAAAGCCCCGATCCTCTATCCAGACATTCTAACGAATGCTCTGTAGGATCGGGGCTTTGGTATTTTGAGATAAGAGTGGCGATCGTTTAGTAATTTTCTCCGTTATAATATCGCACCAACTTTTCTTCCAGATGCACCAGCTGTGATTGTTTATATGCAATATCGTCCAGCAGTTTCTGCTTCTGCTCCTGAATCAAACGGATACGCTCCGGCAATGTGTCTGTGCCGACCTTTACGAGATCGTGATAATCCTTAATATCGTCGACACTCATGCCTGTTTCGCGCAGACATTTGATAAAGTTCAGCCATTTCAAATCTAGCTCGCTGTACAGTCGATTATTCTGCTCACTGCGTATAGCAGGCTCCAGCAGACCTTTTCGTTCATAAAAGCGAATCGCGCCGATGTTGACGCCGACTTCTCTGGCAACTTGTCCAATCGTAAACATAAGCTCCTCATTTCTTTTGCAAAATAGGGTTGACCTACACTAAGTGTAGCAGAGTAATCTAAAGTCGTTGATACACAAATCCAATATGAAAAGAGGAACGACAATGACTCAAATTGCTTTTGTAACAGGTGCCAACAAAGGAATTGGATTCGAGATTGCCAAGCAGCTTGGTGAAGCAGGCTGGAAAGTGATTGTCGGCGCGCGCCATGTGGAACGCGGCAAAGCAGCGACTGCTGAATTGACTGCTCAAGGCGTAGATGCTGCATTTGTCGCTATCGATATGACGGATGCGGACAGCATCTCGCAGGCGGCGACGCGTATTAGGAAGGAATATCCAGAGCTATCATTACTGATCAACAATGCCGGTATGCCGGGCGCATTTGCAAGTTCGTTTACAGCGACGCAAGAAGAGAATCTGCGCAATGCGTTTGAAGTTAATTTCTTCGGTACATTCCGGTTAAATCAACATCTGCTACCGCTGATCAAGAGCAACGGTGGCACGATCGTCAATGTGACGACAGATATGGCATCGCTGACACATATTCAACAGGCACCAGCAACGTTGAATGCGTTTGATTATAACGCGTCAAAAACGGCGAACAACGCCATGACCACATCGATGGCATACGAATTGCGAGACAGTAGTGCGCAGGTATTCGCTGTAACACCGGGCTTCACAACGACCGATTTGAATGGAAATGCACTGGGCGGTAAAACGAAAGCAGAAGGTGCCGCCATTATCGTACGTTATGCTATCGATGGCACCCGGCACAACGGCGAGTTTCTAAACGCCGACGGCGTGATGGCATGGTAAAGTGAAGATCCTCTTAAATGGCGAAAACAAGGCTAAGCACGGGTGAAAAACAGACTCAGATACATGGAAATTAACATATGCATAAGTAAAGATACAGACTAACAAATATGTAAATCCCAAAGAGCCAGTACACCGCTTGATCTCAGATCAGCGTACTGGCTCTTTTTGATAAAGACTAATATATACATGTGAGCAATGATGTAAATGGTACAAAAGCTGATGAATATAGTTGGAAATCACAAGATACATAGATGCAACTGTATCTGTAAAGTCGAAGGCAGCAAATGGTTATTTACTTCCATCATTGCTTATTCTATCCTGCACAAATAAACCATTCTACTATACTACAGAATGTCGTAAAGCCTAAACGTTCATATTTAAGCCGCTTGTTTGCGCCCGCCGCGAATCTCCGGCAGCACAAATCTCCAAACGAGAAATACTAGCACAATCAGCTGCGGAATAAGCGTTTCCCATGTCGGATATACGCCCAGCCAGCTGATTGACGGCATACTTGATATCGTATGTGCCGACAATTTGCCTGCTACTTGCAGAGCATGAATACTTTCGCCGAGGAAGCGGAAGACGAGATAGTAGATTAGCACGGTTGCAGTCAGGAAGAATGGACGAATCGGCAGCTTCACACTGAAGCGGATAATGAGCACCGCAATTACGATCAGAATGACCAGTGCCAGCCCGATCCCGAGCAGCAATTGGGATAATGCAATTGCTGGCGCCATGCCGATGTAGAAGATCGCTGTCTCCGCACCTTCCCGCAAAATCGCAAGCCCGGATACTGCTGCTAGCGACCACAGGCTGCCGCGTGCAATCGCGCCGCTGACCTGATTCTCGATATAGCTGTTCCAGTTTTTCAAATTGGCTTTCTGGTGCAGCCAGTTACCGACGCTGATCATCAGTACGACGGCTACGAGACCAGTAATACCTTCGATCAGTTCGCGCGTACTGCCGCTGGAAGCCATCTGGGAAAAGGCATATACGAACAGCGCAGCAATGGCACCACTCAGGATGAGACCAGATAATGCACCGCTCCAGATCCATGCCCCTGCCTGTTTGCTGCCACTGCGTTTCGCATAAGCGAGCAGTGCAGCGAGTACAAGAATGGCTTCCAGACCTTCACGTAGCAGAATGACTGCCGCATCCCAGAACGTGTACGATGTTTTGGACGTGATCGGCGTTAATTCGTCTAGCATATTGTTGACGACAGTTGTCGCTTGATTCCAGTTGGGCGGCGTCGAAACGAGATACCCTTGTGCTTCTGCCATTTCATTTTCAACTGATGTATAGGTGGACGAAGAAGAAATCTGTACTTCGCCTTCTACCAGCGGCCACATCGTAATGAATTGCTGCATCTGCGTCGTTGCCTGCGCTGCATCCTGCTGCTGGATGGACGTTTGCACCTGTTGCAACAGCGTAACCGCATCACTCAGATGCATACTGCCGCTTGCCGGTGCGCTATCGGCGATATTGCCAGCAGTGTACTGATTGAACAGATCGATCAGCTTTTGCGTTTGTTCTTTGGCTTGATCAGCACGCGGCGGTTCGGCTTGCAGTGCAACCCGGATCATGCTCATCGTCGTTTCCAATTGACTGTACACGGTAAAGTTATCGGCACGAATCGCATTTTCTACATTGGGCCACGCATCGACAATTTGCTTGTAGCTGGCTTGCGCTGCCTGCCAGTCGGCTGCGTTGATATGTTGCAGCGTTGTATTGGTCAGCGGCAAAATTTCCTGTACCGCTTGTTTACCGGCTTCGGACGGGCCATTGGCTGGCGCAGCACCGTTACCCGAAGCTGTGCCGTTTGCCGCTTCAGCATAGCTGTTGACTGCGCGGGCAAGCTTGCCGAGTGCGGTTGTGACGGCATCCGGCTTGCTATCTGCCTGTGCTAACGCCTGCTGCGCCGCTTGCAGGGCAGTGTTCACATCATTCGCCTGCTGAGATGCCGCCGAAGTGTTTAGCTTTGCCCAGCCATCGGCGAACTGCTTTAGCTCATTGTTGGCATCGCTCCATTTTTGCTGACCAGCATCGACGAGTGCGCTGCCGACGAGTGGTAACAGATCGTCGGCGGTTGGCGTACTGTCCGCTGCGTAAGCAGCAGAAGGATACAACAGCGAAGAGTACGATACCGATAGTTGACTTGTGTATACCGTGTTCGCTGGAATGAGATTGGATAGCGTCAGCATGAGCAATGCCAATAGCACTGTCAGCAAAGCGATCCGGTAAGGTTGATAACGATTCAGCATAGGTTTGCGCATGCTGTGTTCCTCTTTTCGCTAAAAAGTAAGCGGCTGATACCAGTGATAGCCGTATCAACCGCGTCGATCCTGCAAACGTTATTCATGGACAAACAGAATATTCTCTGATGCGATATGCGCAGGTATCTCATCATAGTAGACCCGATCCTGCTACTGAACATAGAGAATTAGGCGATACCGTGTATCGATCAACTCGTTACATGATACGTACTGTTCGAGCTGGTATATGCCCCAAATATGCCTACATTCTCACAACAGTGTATCGCCGATATATCCACCTTGACGAACACCCGGGAAGCAGGCGAAGGTCGCACTGCCGATATGCTGGGTATATTCGTTGAGTGCATCAATCTCGGACAAACGCTTTTGCATCGGGATGAATTGCTTGTCCAGACTGCGCTGATAGCTGATGAAAAAGAGTCCCGCATCCAGCTGACCAGTCACTTTGTCCATCCCGCTAGAATACGAATACGGACGCCGCAAAATCTGCATGTTACCGTCTCCGCGCGCGACCCGCATATGCGCATTCATCGGAATGACTGGCTGCCCGGACGCGTCCTTGGCATTCACATCGCCGCGATCTGCTTCGTGCTGCGATCCGAGCGGAGCGCCGCTAACACGATATCGTCCAAAGGTCTGCTCCTGATCACCCAGACTGGAGCGATCCCATACCTCGATGCGCATACGGATACGCCGCACTGCCATATAACTGCCGCCAGTCATCCAGCCTGCGTTGTCCTGCGGCTGTACCCAGACGACCTCGTTCATCATCGCAGCATCCTTGATATTCGGATTAGCGGTACCGTCCTTGAAGCCCATCAGATTACGCGGGGTGGCATTGTTCGGGTCCGCTGCGGTACTACGTTGAAATCCTTCCTGACTCCAGCGCAATACCGCCGTACCACGAGCGATTCGAATCAGATTGCGCATCGCATGAAAAGCGACCTGCATATCGTCCGCGCACACTTGAACTGCCAGATCGCCGCCGCACCATTCTGGTTGCAGATTGTCGCCGTTAAAAGCAGGCAGATCGGCGAAACCAGCAGGCTTTTTACCTGCTAATCCGAACCGACTGTCAAACAAACTCGGTCCAGCACCAAATGTAATCGTGAGTCGGGATGGCGACAAGCCTGCCGCTTCGCCCGTGTCCGCGGGCGGGAGATGTTCATTTTCATTTTGTCCGTTCAGCAGTTGTCCGGTCATTAGCGATGCGGAAGCAACGGTCCAGTTTTGTAGCATTCGTTTCAGACTGGCAACATCGCTTGCTGTTACATCAAACGAAGCGAAGCACATAACATTCTGGCTCGGTGTCACAATGCCCGCTTGCTGATTGCCGTAAAAGTCATAGCGGTCGCTACCGCCTTCTGTACCAGTCGTTACATTTTCCGTGCTACCGGGCTGATCGTAGGCAGGTTGCAGACTGCCGCCAGTTGCTGCCATCAGACCGAATGCGCCTGTGCTACCCAACAATAAGCCAACGCCAGAAGCGCCAGCAAGCCGCAGCATATCGCGGCGGCTTACAGGCTTGCTAAAAACGGACTTGGGTTGGGATTCATTGTTGATGGTTGATGATGCAGATTCCGGCTGTACTGCCGGTTGCTGCTGATTATCCTGCTGTCCGTCAGATGGTGGTGTAGAGGAATGATTATTGCTCATCGTTACACTCCCAGAATGGTTCCCATCTGCGACAACGGTTCAGCCAGTGCATCCAGATTCTGACTCAGGGTACGGATGTCTTCTTTGGTCAGCTTGTCGTAGCTCACATAACCGCCGTCCTTCGTAGCAAATGGAGCGAGTTCCTTATTCAGCGCATCGAATTTCTCGCCGATTTGTTTTTCCAGATCTGGGTCTTTGGCAGCCAGACTTGGTTTGAGAATTTCATAGATTTTCTGTGCGCCTTCCACGTTAGCGACAAAGTCGTACAGGTCAGTGCGGGAATAACGCTCTTCTTCACCAGTTACTTTGGAAGAGGAGACTTCGTTCAGCAGCTCAACTGCACCAGTTACGAGCAGGCTGGCATCGATATCTACTGTTTCAACTTTAGCGCGCAGCAGCTTGGCGTCTTGCAACAAGCGATCTGCATATTCGCTAGCACCGTCGGTTGTTTTGTTTTCCCACAGAATCTGTTCGATCTTGTGGAATCCGCGCCAGTCTTTATCATCTACATCGCCTTGACGAGCGTCGATGTCCGGGTCGAGATTGCCCAGTGCTTCGGCGATTGGCTCAATACGCTCATAGTGCATACGTGCAGGTGCATACAGCGTTTTGGCTTCGTCCAATTTGCCTGCTTTGACGGCATCGGTGAATCCTTCGGTTTGAGTGACAAAGGCGTCAATCTCCGAAATCGCATATGTGCGGTACTGTTCCACCTCGCTGGAGAAATCAGTTTTGGCAGCTTCTGTTCCTGCTGCTGTGGAAGAGGCTTCGTTCGTTGCAGGTGCAGACTCTGTAGAAGCAGAGCTGGCTGCTTCGTTGTTTGACGTTGTGGTGGCGGCTTGCTGGTTACCGCAGGCTGCGAACAGCACGGAGGATAACAGCAGTGTTGCTGGCAGAGTATAGCGTGCTTTCATGGAAAGTTAACACTCCTTAATAATGATAATCGTTCTCAATAATGTATTTATAATACTGGGGAACGCCCATAACGTCAATCATTATTTATGTCAAAAAAGACTGTAGCATGACCTACATATGACGATTACATCACTTGTAAACAGCAGCTTGGAATTGGACAGTCACGGTCGTAACAGGTATACTTTCTGGCAAGTATCCGTTTGCAAAAGGAGGGACTTCATGAACGATCTACCATTGTCATCCACCGTCTGGAGTGAAGCGGAGTGGACGACGCTTATACAAGATTTGCGTATGACCGACCAGCCAGCCGATGATGTTGCTCATAGTATCGATGTTACCGAGTTACTCATACCGGACAAGGCTGCGGCTTATCTGCATACATTGCAAGATATTTACGAGAGCGATTCTCTGCCGCTGATCGCATCGATGTTTGCCAAGCGTTACAGTTATATGATCGTCGCGCCGTCACTGTACGCGATGACGATGTTTGGCAAAGGATTGCGGATTACACCGGACAATTGCCGCGTTGAATCTATATTCAAAGGCGACATCTGGTTGCCACATCTGCGTGTGCAGCAGAAAGATGCTCTATTGTTGCACAACGCTGACAGTACTTCTGTTACGTGCGACATAACGAATACGTGCGACATAACGAATACGTACGAGATAACGAATCCATGCTCAGCGGATGAATCTCAGCAGCAACACGCTCCCGAACATGCGCAACAAGCGCCAGTGAATGAGGCGCAGCGTGACGCGTATCTGCATACGATATTCGCGGAACATTTACAGCCTATATGGAACAGTCTGTCCAAAGCGGCAGGTGTCTCACGAGCGATTTTGTGGGAAAATACCGCTATCTATGTCTATTATGTATATGAAACGATGCTGTCCGATCCATCATACGATTACAATCGGCAGCGCATTGAGGAAGACTTTGCTTATTTAAAAGGCTCAGCTGCTGCATCGCTGTTCGGCGAACGCTGGAATCCGGTATCCCGCTTCAATACACCGAAACGTCCTTTACCCGGTTCCGATACGCCGCGCCGAGTGCGTCAAACCTGCTGTCTGTATTATCAATCTGCCGACGATGCGGCTTACTGCTCGGTATGCCCGAAACGCGAAGCATAACACTATCGTTATATTCACTAAATCTTATCAATATCAGTAGAAAAAGGGTGCGATAACTCGTGGAATAACAAATCCATATGGTGGGAATCGTCAAAGTTTTTTCGGCTAATTAGATACAGGCAAGCCGTTTGTGTTTATAAATAGCTGAGAACATCATGGACTGCGCGGCATGGACGGTTGCCCGCTTCGTTGCCGATTTGGGCACCATGAATGTAGAGAAGACGCATACTTGCCAGCCATAGAGGAGGAAACAATCATGACGATCAAAGCCGTTATTTTTGACTTGGATGGAGTTATCGTATCCACCGACCAGTTCCACTACAAAGCTTGGAAAAAGATTAGCGACGAAGAAGGCATTCCATTTAACGAGACGATCAACAACCGTCTGCGCGGCGTCAGCCGTATGGAAAGTCTGGATATCATTCTCGAACAGGCAACACGTACCTATACACCAGAAGAAAAGCAGAAGCTGGCGGAACGCAAAAACGAATCATACCGCGAGTCACTGCACGAACTGAGTCCAAACGACCTGCTGCCGGGTGCCCGCGAGACGATCGACGAGCTGAAAAAGCGCAAAGTCAAAATTGCCATCGGCTCATCCAGCAAAAATACGCCGACCATTCTGGAACAAATCGGTCTGTCTAAAGCCTTTGACGCTGTTGCCGACGGCAATGACATCACGCGCAGCAAGCCCGATCCCGAGGTGTTCCTTCTGGCAGCCGAACGTCTGGACATCGCACCGGAAGAATGTCTTGTCGTCGAAGATGCTGAAGCGGGCGTCCAAGCTGCCATCGCCGGAGGCATGAACGTAGCCGCCGTAGGCGACGCCGGACTCCACTCCCAAGACGCCGACTACCGCCTAGAACGCGTCGACGAAATTCTCGACCTGATCTGATGTAATAACAAATACGTTTCAACAAAAGACAGCCCACTTTCCACAATGCCCTTATTGTGTGAAATGGCTGTCTTTTCGTTTGTATTCGCCTCACCTTATTTTATCTATGTTGCATCCATTCAGAAATCTTCCTATCTTTCAACTCTTACAACTATCTACATATCTATATCAAACTACATCAAATAGAACGTATAGATTACTACATGAAAAGAGCCTTTTGAGCAACCACTCCCAAATCTACTCAAGCACGCTTCAATCTGCCGCACCATCCAATGTCTTTTCCAGTAAGTATGCGAGTTGCACGGAACGAAGGGAAGGAAATAAGGGATAAGGACGACTTACAGTGTTTGTGATTTTCAAACACGGGGTTCAATAGAAAGTGATTTTTGCGAAGCAAAATATCTTACTATTTTGGAGGGGCGGGAATCTTCATTCTCTCCTTAATCCGAAGATTCCCGCGGCTCCACTTGAGGACGTTCCCTTATTCCTTCCCGGAGTGAATGAAGCAATCCCAGCCCTTCTGCTAAAAGACAACAAGTAAATCAGTCGGTTTAATCAGGCTTGCCCTCCCCACCAAACATGTTATGATAAACATAATCTTGATTTCATTTTGGCATAAAGACCCGGATTTTCCTCACGATTCACACACCAATCACCCGGCACCCACTCCCAAAATGAGTCACACCAAATACAGGGCGTACCAGCGCATACATACAGATAGCGCTGCCGCCGAAGTGGAGGCTACACGTATGGATTACACCTCGCATTTTGACCACCCGCCGCAACGACAAGGCACAAATTCGGAGAAATGGGACTTGTTACAGAATATATTTGGAACGGAAGATGTATTGCCATTGTGGGTCGCGGACATGGATTATGCCATTGCGCAACCTGTACAAAACGCATTGCAAAAAAGTGCCGAACACGCTGTTGTCGGCTATTCGTTCAAATCCGCAGGCTATCATGAAGCGCTGAAAAACTGGATGCAGCACAAGCACGGCTGGCAGATCGAAGACGACTGGGTTGTGTTCACACCTGGCGTCGTCGCCGCATTGAACTTTGCTGTGCAGACGTTTACCGAACGTGGAGACAAAGTCGTCATTCAAACGCCGGTCTATCCGCCTTTTTACAATGTTGTCAAAGGTCATGGGCGACAATTGGTAGAAAGTCCACTTACACGATTGGACAATGGGCAGTACGAGATGGATTTTGACCATTTGGAGCGTACGTTGGACGAGAGTGTGAAGCTGTTTATCCTGTGTAGTCCGCATAATCCGGTCGGCAGAGTATGGACGCGGGATGAGCTGGAGCGTCTGGATGCACTGTGTAGTAAGTACGGTATTATCGTCGTATCCGACGAGATTCACGGCGATCTCGTGCATGAGCCGAATTGTCATATTCCCTATGCGATGCTGTCCGAATCGGCGCGCAATCGTAGCATTGTATGCACGGCGCCAAGCAAAACATTTAACATTGCCGGACTGAATACGTCCAACATCATCATTCCGAACAAGGAATTGCGTGATGCATTTGCGCTGAAAATAAACAATTTCGGTGTTGGCAGCATCAGCCAGTTTGGCGCGGTCGCGACGGAAGCGGCATATCGCGGCGGACAAGAGTGGTTGGAGCAATGTATGGCGTACATTCGGTGCAATATGCAATATGTGCAGCAGTACCTTGCCGAGCATTTGCCAGAGCTATCCGTGAATCTGCCAGAAGCGACATATCTGCTATGGGTAGATTTTCGCGAGTTACAGATGGAGCAAAAGGATCTCGTTTCTTTCCTATTGCATGACGCTCGTATCGCTTTGAATGACGGTCGTGCGTTCGGGGTAAATGGGGAAGGGTTCATGCGGATGAATCTGGCATGTTCGCGCAGTTTGTTACAGGAAGCGATGGAGCGGTTGCATCGTGCAATGGTTGATTTACATGCTGTTCGTGAAGGCAACAATGGAACCAAAGTGGAATTGGAAATACGATAATGTACTTGAAATGCCGCATGATGCGATAGGTATCATGCGGCATTTTTGTTGTATACCCTTGCCAAAGTGTTGATATACCGCGGGTGTATTCAGCTTATCGTGCATACTGAACTGATAGTTCATACATGTGGAATAATCGTCATATTCGTTCATGCGTTGATCTGGGTCAGCCGAAGTTCACGCAGGGTAGTTATATGTAGCTAGTGTTGGATGCAAGTTCATTCATATAGAAAGAAGTGAAATAGGATGCGCTATACAAATGGTAATTATGAAGCTTTTGTACGTAGCAGAAAACCAGAGGGTGTAGAGAACAAATCCGCTTATATTATCGGCGGCGGACTTGCAGGTTTAGCAGCAGCGGTCTTTTTGATTCGGGATGGTCATATGAATGGTGACCAGATTCATATTTTGGAAGAACGTCATGTTTCCGGTGGTTCGTTGGATGGTACGCTGCTACCGCATAATGGCTTTGTAACGCGTGGTGGGCGGGAGATGGAATCGCATTTTGAATGTTTGTGGGATCTGTTCCGTTCGATTCCATCGCTGGAAGTGGAAGGCGCTTCGGTGCTGGATGAATTTTACTGGCTGAATCATGATGATCCGAACTCCTCGAACTGTCGGCTGATTCATAATCGTGGCGAACGTACCGATGATGATGGACAATTCACATTGTCTCCAGCGGCGCAAAAGGAACTGATCTCGCTGTTTATGATGTCTGAGGATCAGCTGGAAGGTAAGCGAATTGAGGATGTGTTTGGCGAGGAGTTTTTTGCTTCGAATTTCTGGTTGTATTGGTGTTCGATGTTTGCGTTTGAGACATGGCATTCGGCGATTGAGATGCGGCGGTATGTCCTGCGCTTTATTCATCATATTGAAGGGTTACCGGATTTTACATCGTTAAAATTCACTCGCTACAACCAGTATGAATCGCTAGTGAAGCCGATGCTGGCGTATCTGGAACAGCATCATGTGGATGTGCAATACGGCATTCAGGTGAGCAATGTGCTCGTTGAAATTGAAGAAGATGTCAAAACCGCTCGCAAGCTACTGCTTACCCGCGATGGACAGGCGGAAGAATGGGAACTTCGCGCCGACGATCTGGTATTCGTCACGAACGGTTCTATTACAGAGAGTACAACCGAAGGCAATCATCATACACCAGCACCGATTACGCACGATCTTGGCGGCAGCTGGAATCTATGGAAAAACCTTGCCAAGCAATCAGCGGAATTTGGTAATCCAGACGCCTTCTGTGCCAATTTGCCGGACGAGAGTTGGTATGTGTCGGCAACAATCACATGGGAGAACGATGAGATTGATCCCTATTTGGAAACGATCACTGGGCGCAAGCTGCATACCGGCAATATTGTCAGCGGTGGTATCGTGACTGTCAAGGATTCCAATTGGCTATTGAGCTTTGCGACGCATCGTCAGCCTCATTTCAAGGAGCAGCAGGATCATCAGGTGATTACTTGGGTGTATGGTCTATTGTCCAACACACCGGGTAACTATGTACAGAAGCCGATTGAGCAATGTACCGGCGAAGAGATTGCGCAGGAGCTGCTATATCATCTTGGTGTGCCGGACGATCGTATTGCTGCGATTGCCGGGCAGTCTTGCCAAGTTGTACCTGTGTATATGCCGTTTATTACGTCGTATTTCATGCTGCGTCAGGCGGGAGATCGCCCGCTGGTTATGCCGCAAGGTTCACGTAATTTGGCGTTTATCGGTAATTTTGCGGAGACGGAGCGGGATACGGTATTTACGACGGAATACTCGGTACGTACAGCGATGGAGGCGGTATATCGGCTGCTCGGGGTAGAGCGCGGTGTGCCAGAGGTATTCGCTTCTGCCTACGATCTGCGAGTATTAGCAAAAGCGATCTACTATTTATCAGATCAGAAAGAGCTATCCGAGATGGAATTACCCTTTATCGAACGGAAAATATTGCAGCATTTCATTTCCAAAACACAGCATACGTATCTGAGTGAGATTTTGGAAGATGCGCATCTCATCTAAAAAAGTCAGTATATACAAACTGCCCTCATTCATCCGTTATTTGCCGGATAGATGAGGGCAGTTTTGTTTGCTATATTCGTTGGTGCAGATCTTATTTACACGCGGTTCAGGAATTCTACGATGGTCAGTAGACCTTTGTCGAAGTTTTCCAGATTGAAGTGCTCGTTCGGCGCGTGCAGGTTTTCGTCCGGCAGACCGAAGCCCATCAGAACGACGGTAGGAGCGATCACGCGCGAGAACTCTTCCACGATAGGAATCGAACCGCCGTCTTTGGTAAACAGGGCGCGTGTACCGTACACGGTCGCATACGCATCGGCTGCTTTTTGCAGCAATTCGCCAGATGGATCGATGTTGAAGGCGCGTGCTTTTTCACCCGGATGGATGATCAGCTTGGCACCGTTTGGCTTCACTGCTTCCAGATGGGTGATGATTTTATCCAGTACATCCTGCGGATTCTGGTCAGCTACAAGGCGGCAGGTGATTTTGGCATGGGCTTCTTTGGGAATTACCGTCTTGCTGCCTTCGCCTTGGAAGCCGCCGTATACGCCGTTCAGTTCCAGCGTTGGACGTGCACCGATACGCTCAACAAAGGAATAGCCTTCCTCACCGTGCAGTGCTGTCAGTTCGAGATCGGTTTGCAGTTTTTGCTCGTTAAAGCCTTGTTTCTCAAATTCGGCGTGCATCTCGTCAGACAATGGAATAACGTCGTCGTAGAAGCCTTCCACCAGTACTTTGCCATCACGGTCATGCAGGGTTGCCAGCAGTTCGACCATCGCGTGCAGTGCATTCGGAACGCCGCCGCCAAATGAACCGGAGTGCAGATCGGTGTTCGCGGTTTGGATCGATACTTCCAGACTGCACAGACCGCGCAGACCAGTGCTGATCGCCGGTTTGCCCGGTTCCAGCAGCGATGTATCGGATACGAGAACAGCATCTGCTGCCAAGTATTCGCGGTTTTCTTCCAAGAATGCGGGCAGATGAGCGCTAGAAATTTCCTCTTCGCCCTCAATGCAGAATTTGATGTTAACGGGCAGCTGACCGTCTTGCTTCAAGATCGCTTCTACTGCTTTGACATGCAGGAAGACTTGACCTTTGTCATCCGTTGCACCGCGAGCGAACAGCTTCTCGCCGCGAATCGTTGGCTCGAATGGAGGCGTCTCCCACAGATTCAGCGGATCGACCGGTTGCACGTCGTAATGACCGTAGACGAGAATCGTTGGTTTGCCCGGAGCATGCAGATGATCCGCCGTCACGATCGGGTGTCCGGCAGTGGTATTGATTTTGACGTTTTCCAGACCGGCAGCGGTCAATTTATCCGCCAGCCATTGTGCTGCCTGCTGCATGTCCGGTTTGTGTTCGGACAGCGCAGAGATACTCGGAATGGACAACCATTCCTTCAGCTCCGCCAAATGCTGCTCGCGGTTTTCCTGAAAATATGTAGCATAATTGGTCATGTTGTACTTCCTCCTCAAATGATCATATCCATAATGATCCATACAAATACGATAACAATCGTTTTGAACGTTATGGATTCCATTGTACTACTTTTAACCACTGGACGAAAACACGAATACAAAAAAGTGACTTATCCATAATTAGGGTAAGTCACTTTTTTGGCAAGATATCAGAAAAAGTCTACGAGCAAGGTGCTATTCTATTTAGTAGTAATTTCAACTTGTTTGGAAGAACTATTCCATTTGTAATTTACACCAGTCAACTCACCAATTTTGGCAAGAGGAATATAAGTACTTCCATCATAACTGAGAATAGGAGACTTGATATCGCTGTATGCTGTGCCATTCACCAAAACAGGATAGCTAACCTTGGTAAGTTTGTAATAGTCCGGATTTTCTATAGAATCTACAACGGATTCTAGTGCATTTTGTTTAGCTGCTTCCAGTGATACCCAATTATTATATGTTGTAGGAGGTGAGGAAGGAGGAATCGGTTGCGTTTCGGTGTAAAAACTCATTGCACCGAGGTGAGGTGCTGCATAGGAATAGTTTTGATCTAGCAAAGCAGTAGTTGGTGAACTGGTGATTTCAAGTTGCTTTAATGATCCATTCCATTTATAAGTTACACCAGTTAAATCTGCAATACGTGCCAAAGGAATATAGGTGCTTCCTTTATAACTTAAAATAGGACGAGAAGGATCAACATACTCTTTGCTATTTACTACTACCGGATAGGTGGCTTCACTTAGTTTATACAAATCCGTAGAACTTGCTGCTGCAATAGAGCTTCCACTAATTAAAATCGAGGCTGTCATCATACCAATCATTACTTTTTTCATTAAACGATCCTCCGTATGTATATAGTATGTCTCTTTTATAAATAATTAGGAGACTATATATTAATACGGTTATTTGGCAAAAAAAATGAATAGCTGCATTCTATACACATGATAATCAAATTGTACTGTGAATTAGCAAATGTAGTTGCTTTTTGTAGACTGTTATCGTGCACGAAAAAGTCCCCCACCATCATGCCGTATAGATGGAATCGAGATTGTCTCTATATTTGTCCAACATGACTGTACTATAATGAGAACAATTTATTCATGTATACAGCAACAGGAGGACGGAATATGAAACTGGCAACGATTCAGGTGAATGGGAAGGAACAGGCGGCGTGGGTTCATGAAGAGAAGTACATATTGCTAGAAGATGTAAACAAGGCATGGGATCAGCAGTGGGAAACAGAAATGTTTGAACTGATCACTAGTGGGCAATGGGAGCAGCTGACACAACTGCTCACCAATGACGAACAGCGACAGCGTCTCGCGCAGCTCCCTGCTTTAGCCAGTGACGAAGTTGTACATGCACCACTGTATCGCCATCCACGCAAAATCTGGGGCATCGGGATGAATTACGTGCAGGATATTGCGGAGCTGAAGCAAGGTGATCTAGATGAGGAGCCGGTTAGCTTTATGAAGCCAGATACGACGATTATTGGACCGGAGAATGAGATCGAACTGCCCTCGCAATCGGAGAAGGTGACTGCGGAGGCGGAATTGGCGCTTATTATCGGCAAAGTCTGTCGTCATGTAACGGAAGAGGAAGCGCCTCATTATGTTGCTGGCTTCTGTACCGCGATTGATGTGACCGCAGCCGATATCCATGCCCGCCATCCACGTTTTCTGGCGCGTGCCAAGAGTTTTGATACGTTTTTTGGATTTGGTTCGCAATTGATCACACCGGATGAGGTGGAGGATGTTCTGTCGTTGACGGTGCAGACGCATCATAATGGTGAGCTGGTGCATGAAAATAAGACGGATCATATGAAATTTCAACCGTGGTATATCGTATCGTTTTTATCACAGGTGATGACGTTATTGCCGGGAGATGTGATTATGACCGGTACGCCAGGTGCGGTCGTGCTGCGCGACGGTGATACGGTGGGTTGCTCCATTCTGGATCACAACGGACAATTGCTGTTAGAACATCTGCGCAATGGTGTGATCGACGGCAAGTAGACAAGGTAGCAGAGCTTGCACGCAATCATGATTCGCCTAGCCACATACAATGATCCATACAGCCAAAAGTCCCCAGTGATCAGTGATCGCCGTGGGACTTTCTTGCATTGGACAGAAACAGTGCACCAGTCAGCGCAATAATCGCTAGCGACCACCAGAACGTGTGCATCGCATCGTCATGATCGACAATGATCAGACGAATAATGGCGGTAATTCCGATATAAATAAAGTACCGCAGTGGAAAATGAAAATGCGCCTCAAAGTACTTAATGATCAGCGCGAGAAACTCAAAGTACAAAAAGAACACCAGCAGCTCGTCTGTAAACTGATAATAACTAACATCACTATCCGTATTCAAAAAGAACAAGGAAAAGATCGTCCACGTTTCGTAGATCAATAGCGCGCTCAGTACAGCTGCTATGCCGACCAGACACACATTCAAGATCATCTGCAAAATCATCGGTACGTGGCTCATATTCAGTTTGGTATATTTAGTTTTTACATTCATGCTTATCCCTCTTTATATTCAGTATGGTTCCCCTCTTCATAAGCAACAGTGTAGCGCATGCATTTGTCTTTGGTGTGTCCATGTGCAGGGTTATGTTTGTGTATAATGGAAAGAAGATCGCGATCTGAAGCTTCGGGTACGGGACATTTCCTGAGTAACAGGCAAGACAGAGAGGAATCAAAGATGACGAAAACGATTATTGTGGTCGGCGGCGGTATTCTTGGCGCGTCGACGGCGTATCAATTAAGCAAAAGCAATGCCCATGTAACGTTAATTGATCGGCAAGATATTGGGCAGGCAACGGATGCAGCAGCCGGAATCATTTGCCCGTGGTTATCGCAGCGACGCAATCAGTCATGGTATCGACTGGCAAGTGGCGGCGCACGATTTTATCCCACGCTGATTGCTGAACTGGCACAACATGGAGAGCATCAGACGGGATATGCTCGTGTCGGTGCACTCAGTTTGCATCGTGATCATGACAAAATCCTTGCCATGCAGAAGCGTGCACAGAAGCGTCTGGATGATGCGCCGGAGATCGGCGAGATTACGCTGCTAAATGAAGAAGAGGTACGGCAGCAATTTCCACTGCTGGATCACGGATATGAAGCGGTACATGTGAGCGGCGCGGCGCGTATCGACGGTCGTTTGCTACGGGATGCACTGCTGCGTGCGGCGCAGAACAATGGTGCGCAAGTGATACATGGGGATGCGGAATTGGTGTATGGCGAGCATGTCGTAACCGGTGTAGAGGCGAACGGTCAGACCTATTCGGCAGACGAGGTAGTCGTCTGTGCAGGAGCATGGGCGTCGCAGCTGTTCGCTAATTGCGGAATCACATTTCATATGCACTACCAGAAGGCGCAGATTATGCATGTGGATGATTCGGGGGATGACGATACTGGCAGTTGGCCGGTTGTCATTCCGCCGAATGATCAGTATTTGCTTGCTTTTGAACAGCAGCGCATCGTGATCGGGGCAACGCATGAGAATGATGTGCAGGGCTACGATACACGCGTGACGCCGGGTGGCATGCAGGAAGTGTTGAACAAAGGGCTGGAGCTGGCACCGAAGCTGGTGGACAGTACCTTTGTCGAAATGCGCGTGGGCTTCCGCCCGTTTACCGCTGACTTTTTACCGGTATTCGGCAGAGTTCCGGGCTGGCAAGGATTGTTCGCTGCTAATGGTCTTGGTGCATCTGGCTTGACGATGGGACCGTATGTCGGATATTTGCTCTCTCAGCTCGTAATGGACGCTGAGCCAGATATTCCAGTAGAGGATTATACCGTGGCAAAGGCGTTAGGATGATATGATCACTAACGAAGAGTGATGCTTTGAGAACATGCGTAGTATCGGCAATCCATTTGTATGCACCATCATTTATATCACGTCTACTATGCAGAAAATAATAGCAAAACAAGCGCTCCAAACAGCAGGCTGCTCATCTATGGCAGCACGCGGTTTGGAGCGCTTTTGCATAGCGTGATTCCTTCATGCACAAAGAGGATAGCAGCCATGCAAACATACGACCTGTACCAACTGCTTTCCAGCTGCTACATAATTATTTCCATTCTTATCTATACATGCTGTCATAATCGGTTAAATGAGATAGAGAGTGCATATTCCTTCACCTTGTACCTGTCTTTAAATTGCCAATAGCCATAAAAATTACCCGTTGACAAATAAGTTTCCCTGATGCAAAATATGGTCAGAAGCAAACGGTATGTCTATTTTGATCCATAGTATGTTCATCCATGAACATACGTATAGATTCACATCACAATCATAGCAAGATCATCATATTACGATTGTCCTAAAGAGAGACATAGAGAAAAGAGGGAGAGTAGATGGATACTGAAGTGGAACTGGAACCTTCATCCGGGGTGAAAAAGAATGGCTGGCTGCGTAGCACGTCGTCGATCAGCCTCGAAGAAGTCAACAATACGGTGAAAATCCCGCATAATGCGGGATTCTGGCGTAAATTTTTTGCGTTTGCGGGACCAGGTGCGTTGGTTGCAGTCGGTTACGTCGATCCGGGCAACTGGGCAACTTCGATTGCGGGTGGTTCGCGATTCGGTTATACGCTGCTATCGGTCGTGCTCATATCAAGTCTGGTCGCCATGCTGCTGCAAAGTCTCGCTGCCAAGCTGGGCATCGTTACCGGCAAGGATCTGGCGCAGGCAACCCGTGACGCTACTGGCAAGAAGACAGCTGTCGTGCTCTGGATATTAACCGAGCTGGCGATTATCGCTACCGATCTAGCGGAAGTTATCGGTTCAGCAATTGCGCTGAATCTGTTGTTCGGTATTCCGCTGCTATGGGGCATTCTGATCACTACCTTTGACGTATTGCTGCTGTTGTTATTACAGAAAAAAGGATTTCGTATTATCGAGTCTATCGTCATCGTACTGATGGCGACGATCTTTGTCATATTTGGTTTTGAAATGATTGCCGCTCATCCAGATGTAGCTGCCTTGTTCGGCGGTTATGTGCCGAAGCTGGAAGTGGTGACCAATTCGCAAATGTTATTCGTCGCGCTGGGTATTCTCGGCGCAACCGTTATGCCGCATAATCTGTATCTGCATTCCTCTATTATCCAATCGCGTCAATATAAGCGCGATCAGGAAGGGAAACGGGAAGCGGTGAAATTTGCCCGTCTGGATTCGGTTATGTCGCTGACGGTTGCCTTTTTGATCAACTCAGCGATTCTGATTCTCGGTGCGGCAGCGTTTCATGGGAACGGCTTGCAGGTAACTGAGATCGAAGCGGCATATGAGCTACTCAGTCCGACCGTTGGTGTCGGTATTGCAAGTACGCTGTTCGCAGTCGCATTGCTTGCTTCTGGTCAGAACTCGACCATTACGGGTACATTGGCTGGGCAGATCGTGATGGAAGGCTTTGTGCGTCTGCGTATCTCGCCAGTGTTACGCCGGATCATTACGCGCTTGCTGGCGGTAGTGCCTGCCTTTATCGTTACGTGGTTGTATGGTTCGCGCGGTACGGGCGATCTGCTGTTGTGGAGTCAAGTAGTGCTCAGTTTGCAGCTGCCATTTGCGATTATTCCACTGGTACTGTTTACTAGTGATAAGCACAAAATGGGCAGCTTTGCCAACTCGTCGACGACGAAACTCATTGCTTGGATTGCGACTGGCATTATCGTCGCGCTGAATCTGTTCTTGATTGGTTATCTGTTCCTGACCGGGCAACAACTCGGCTAATCTAAGTTGATGATTGTATCTGAAATGATCTGATCCGCAGGCTATCCGCGATACGCTCTATCGCTGGATAGTCTGCTTTGTTTTCTGATACGTCTTGCTTTTCATGATTGAAAACAAATGCCGTTGTTACAAGCATTGAACGATACGATTCTACGTTCCAAAAGCATAAGAAAATGAAAATATAAAAATTATTGAAAAAACTCTTTATTTTCAGTAAAAAACCAGTATAATCGTTTCGATGAGCTGAGAATTAGGGGAAGAATACAATATACATCTAAGATGCTCTTGCATATAGAAGGGAAGTGAGCGTGTTGAAAAGGCTTGTATTAATGGGCAGTTTATTTTATCTCATGATGGGTTTTGTCAAAGTAACGGTCGCATCGATTTTGACGGTGCTATTGCCCATGTATGGCAAAGCGTATACAGACGCGGGAACGCTCATTTTTGTAGAATTTGGCGCATCCATTGGCGGGATGCTGATTCAACCATGGTTATCCAACCAAATCTCCAAAAAGACGATGCTGCATATTGGCGCATGGGGAATTGCGATCTGTTACACGATTGTTGCATTTCTGCCTGCTTGGCCGATCCTGCTGTTAGCGATTGGTCTGGTTGGATTCCTCGGCGGTATTATTGATACAGTCATTGGTGCAGTTATTCTAGAAGGCTTACGATCGAATGCCGCGATTGCTATGAGTCGTCTGGAAATTGCCTTCGGAATCGGCAGTCTGCTATTGCCGCTGGCGATTGGGATTCTGATCACATCGGGCATGTGGAATTACGCCTTATTCGGGATTGCAGTTTATGCGATCCTGTTGTCGATCTTCCTGCGAGTGATGAAGTTCCACGAAGTAGAGCCGTTATTTCTACCCGCCCACAAACAACATGTATCAGCTGGGGTGACGATGGGTGCCGCTTCTTCAGGCCCACTCAGTGCGGCGGTTGCAGCAGCGGCGACGAATCAGCCGCTTACATCACGCGGACGTCTGATGATACGCGGCAGTCTGTTGCTGCCAGCTTTTGTTCTATTATTTTTCTTGTACGGCTCCACCGATATTGGTCTAGTGCATTATTTGCCTTCCTTAATGCTGGTGAACGGATTGGCGGATGATAGCACTGCACCATTCAGCGTAACCGTCTTCTGGGCGGCGATGGTGATTGGGCGTATGTTTGCTGGATATGAAGCAGAGAAGCTCGGTTACCGCAAATATCTGTTTATCCATTGGACAGGAATGATCGTATTATTGGCATTGTTTGCTGTGAATCGCAGTGTTACGCTATCGTATGTATTGATTGTACTGCTCGGTCTGACACTGTCTGGATTGTTCGTCGTGACACTGGTATATGCCAAAAAGCTTATGCCGCGCAACATCGCGCGCAATACGAGCATTCTGATGGCGGGTTCGGCTGTCGGTGGCGGATTATTCTCGGTTACAGCCGGTCATATGCTGGATACCTTTGCACCGGCATACGTGCAATGGCTAATGGTGAGCATCGCGCTATGTAGTCTAGTACTGTATGTGTTGTATGTAAAAGAAAAGAACGTCGGTACGTCTGAAGCTTCGGCGGCAGTCGTATCGCATCACTAACAACCAAACATTGCCGCGTATTGCATCATCGTACGCCATCTATTTCAATCTACCGTTTTGCATACTATCATGCAAAACGGTTTTTTATTATTTCATGCTATATTTGTATCTGTTGTTGCATCTTAAAATGATAAGTTAATCAAAACATACTCAAAATAATAAGCGTATAGTCATGATCAACCTGCTGGTGGTTGAAAAAATAGTTCTAAATGAGTGTTTTATTGAATATAGAACAAATTTTTTAAAATAAGATTGACTGAAAGCGCTTTTAATAATAATATCTAATCATATAGTAATCAAAAGTTGATCATTATTTCACCATCGGTATAGATGAGGAGGACATGTATGACAGCGAAGATTATCCATTGGGGGATTGCACCTATCGGTTGGCGTAACGATGATATGCCGGAAATCGGTGCAGGCAACACATTGCAACATCTGTTAAGCGACATTGTTGTCGCGGGTTTTCAAGGTACAGAGGTAGGGGGATTTTTCCCGGAGCCAGATATTTTGAATCGGGAACTGAAATTGCGCAAGTTGCGCATTGCTGGACAATGGTTTAGCAGCTTCTTGATTCGCGACGGTTTGGAGCAGGTGGAGCAAGCCTTCCGTCTTCAATGCAGCTATTTGCAGCAGGTGCAGGCAAATGTCATTGTCGTATCGGAGCAGACGTATAGTGTGCAAGGATTGGATCGCAACGTATTTGCAGACAAGCCATACTTCAATGATCCAGAATGGCAGATTCTAAGTAACGGATTGAATCATCTTGGGAAAGTGGCTGAGGAGTATGGATTACTGCTAGTATTCCATCATCATCTGGGCACTGGTGTTCAGACAGCAGACGAGATTGATCGCCTGATGAACGATACAGATCCAGCATATGTACATTTGCTATATGATACCGGTCATATCTATGTATCGGACGGGGAGTATATGAATGTGCTGCGCAAGCATATGGATCGTATCCGGCATGTCCATTTCAAGGATGCTCGGATTGACGTTTTAACCAATTGCCGGGATCAAGGGAAATCGTTCCGCGATTGCTTCCTTGGAGGCATGTTCACCGTACCGGGAGATGGCTGTATCGATTTCCGCGAGGTGTATGATTTTCTAATTCAGCATCATTACAGCGGCTGGATTGTCGTAGAGGCGGAGCAGGACCCGGATGTGGCACATCCGTTGGAATATGCACTGATTGCGCGCAAGTATATTGATGAAGCATTGCTCGCAAGGCAGCAGCAGCCAAAAGGAGATGAATCCTATGCAAAGTGAAACAGCACATAAAGCGGCTCTTGGCAAAATCATCATTATCTCGACGCTGGGCGGTTTGTTATTCGGTTATGATACCGGCGTAATCAACGGCGCATTGCCGTATATGTCGGCTGCTGATCAGCTGAATTTGACACCGTTTACAGAAGGGGTCGTGGCAAGCTCACTGCTGTTAGGCGCAGCGCTGGGTGCTGTGTTTGGCGGTAGATTATCCGATTATGCCGGACGTCGTCAAAATATTTTGTACTTGTCGATTTTGTTTTTCTTTGCTACTGTCGGTTGTACACTGGCACCGAATGTCACAATCATGGTAGCTGCTCGCTTCCTGCTTGGGATTGCAGTCGGTGGTGCTTCGGTAACGGTACCTTCGTTTCTGGCAGAAATGGCACCAGCAGATCGGCGGGGGCGGATCGTTACCCAGAATGAGTTGATGATCGTTAGCGGTCAATTGGCTGCATTTGTTATCAATGCCATTCTAGGTACGATGTTAGGCGAAATTGCACATGTATGGAGATATATGCTGATTATCGCTGCTCTGCCTGCATTGCTGCTGTTCTTCGGCATGCTGCGTCAACCGGAAAGTCCGCGCTGGCTCATTAGTCGCAACCGTAATGATGAAGCGCTGAAGGTGTTGCAAAAGATTCGTAGCCAAGAAGATGCGCATAAGGAATTGCAGGAAATTCAGGAAAATGTACAGAAGGAAGCTCATATGGATAAAGCCAGTTTCAAAGACCTGGCAACACCATGGATTCGCCGGATCGTCTGGATTGGTATCGGGATTGCGATTGTTCAGCAAATTACCGGTGTCAACTCCATCATGTACTACGGTACGGAGATTCTAAAAGATGCCGGTTTTGAGACCAAAGCAGCGCTGATCGGAAATATCGCCAATGGTGCGATTTCCGTTATTGCGACGATTGTTGGTATCTGGTTGCTCGGTCGTGTTGGTCGTCGACCGATGCTGATTACAGGCTTGATCGGCACGACGACTTCTTTACTTCTCATTGCCATTGTATCCGCTTTATTGGCAGGAAGTCCTGCATTGCCCTATGCGGTTCTGACATTAACCGTTCTGTTCCTTGCATTCCAGCAAGGAGCCATTTCACCGGTAACATGGCTGATGTTGTCGGAGATTTTCCCGCAACGTTTGCGTGGACTTGGTATGGGCTTTACGGTATTGGTATTGTGGCTCGTTAACTTTACGATTGGGCTGTTGTTCCCAGTTCTGCTCAGCGGCATTGGACTGTCGGCAACGTTCTACATTTTCGCAGGGCTTGGACTGCTGGCGATCACATTTGTCAAAGTATTCCTTCCCGAAACGAAAGATCTGTCGCTGGAACAACTGGAACAAAGCTTCCGCAACCATTATGACAAAGAAACATCCGAAGAGCAGGCATATGTAGTGAAGCCTGTGACCACCAAACAGTAAGTCCAACAGCAATCGGAGTAACATCATTTCAAATTAACCCACATTCAGGAGGCCATTGATATGACATTACGCATTGGAGTTATCGGTACAGGAGCAATCGGACGTGAGCATATTCGCCGGATTACGAACAATTTGAGCGGTGGCGAGATCGTCGCCGTAACGGACGTGAATGCAGATGCAGCCAAAGCAGCTGTGGAAAATTACAATCTAAACGCGAAAGTCTATCCAGACGACGTCTCTCTGATTGCAGCGGACGATGTAGATGCAATTCTCGTAACAAGCTGGGGACCTGCGCATCAACAGAGTGTACTAGCAGGCATCGCCGCAGGCAAATATGTATTTTGCGAGAAACCATTAGCTACGACTGCGGAAGGTTGCCGTCAAATTGTGGATGCTGAGATCGCGCATGGCAAACGCCTAGTACAAGTCGGCTTTATGCGCCGTTATGATAGCGGTTACCAACAATTGAAACGCGCAGTCGACGAACGCTTTATCGGCGAGCCGCTGATGATTCGCTGTGCGCACCGCAACCCGGAAGTGAACGAAGCCTATACAACCGATATGGCAGTAACCGATACATTGGTACACGAGATTGATGTATTGCATTGGCTGGTCAACGATGATTATACTTCCGTGCGTGTATCGTTCCCGAAAAAAACACGTCACGCCTCCAGTCATCTGCGTGATCCACAAGTGATTACACTGGAAACCAAAGGTGGCATTTTGATTACGACCGAAGTCTTTGTCAATTGCAAATACGGCTACGATATTCAATGCGAGATTATCGGCGAAGAAGGCATCGTGCGCTTGCCGGAAGTGGCTGGTATCACATATCGCAAAAATGCACAATTGGGCGTAGACTTGCTGACCGATTGGAAAGATCGCTTTATCGATGCATATGATCGTGAATTGCAAGACTTTATCGATCATGTGAGCAAAGGCGGCGAGCCGCAAGGTCCCACTTCGTGGGATGGTTACATTGCTTCCGTAACAGCAGATGCTTGTGTACGCGCGCAAGAATCCGGACAGGAAGAAACGATTGATTTGGGACCGACTCCAGAGTTTTATGGTGGTGCCGCTCCATTGTATAGCGTTTGATTTCGATTCAGATCACTGTAGGGACACGGTAGATCGTCGGATGTGCCGTGTCGCCTTGCATTCTTTTACGATATGATGCAAGCACGATCGTATACCAATAGGAGAGATAGCGGGAGGAGCGTAATCATGAAACTTTGCTTTAATCAGGCAACGACACTGGAGAACTCCAATCTGGTCACTGATCTGGAACTTTGTGAACAGCATGGATATGACTATATCGAGATTCGCACGATGGACAAACTGCCGGAATACTTACAGGATCATTCGCTCGACGATCTGATCCACTATTTTGATACCCATCATATTAAGCCACTTGCATTCAATGCGTTGGTGTTCTTCAACAACCGTTCGGAAGCGGAATATGATGAGATTCGCAACGAGTTTATCGATATGCTGGAAAAAGGCAGCAAGCTAGGCGTGCAATATATCGTTGCCGTACCACTGGTGACTGAGCAGAAGTTTCTCAAAAAAGATATCCACGAAAGTAGTGTACAGGTGCTGCGTGAGTTATCTGATCTGGCGAAGCCTTACGGCATCGGCATTGCGCTCGAATATGTAGGACATCCGCAATGTACCGTGAATACATTCGGTCAGGCATATGACATTATTCAAGCGGTCGACCGCGATAATGTCGGTCTGGTGCTGGATTGCTTCCATTTTCATGCGATGGGTTCCAAGCGCGAAGATCTGGAGCAGGCGGATGCGTCGAAAATCTTTATTTTGCATATCGACGATACCGAAGATTATCCGATTGGCTTCCTCACAGATGAAGATCGCGTATGGCCGGGACAGGGAGTGATTGATCTGGACTTTATTCTGTCTACCCTGAAAAGAAAAGGCTATGACGGCGCCGTATCGGTTGAACTGTTCCGCCCGGAATACTACAAGCTCAGTGCAGAGGACAATATCCGTACTGCGAAGGAAACGACACTGTCGGTCATTTCCCGTCATTACAATAGCAGTCAGCCTGTCGGCTAAGTCTGCTGTATCCATCATCAACTTCCATATTATGAATAGGATATTCCGCCAGCTGTTGACGGAGCCATTGCCCAGATGTGTACCTGCATCTGGGTTATTGGCATTGTATAGGTAATTGATATTTCACATCTGGCATATAACTGCACATGCTGTATACACGAGACATCTATGACATGATGATCATCATTCCCGCATATCAACAGAAAACGCCTGATACATCGCCAGCATGCGGCAATGGATCAAGCGTTTTATCGTACGATTCAATTGGTATGCGTAAAGCAGATCATCAGTAGCGCGGATAAACAGTCTAAAGCTCGCCAGTCAAAAATTGAGCACGTCCTTGTCCAAAGCTCCAATCAGCGTCACCATTTTCGACAATCGATACCATCAGATCGGTAGGGGCGATGCCGCAATGTTGTTCCAGACGTTCTGCGAGCAGGGCGTACAGTTTTTGCTTTTGCTCTGATGTACGCTGTTTGCTAGTGATCGTCAAGATGACCACATCCTTGGTACGCGGGAAACCGAGTCCTGTATCTTCAATTACCAATTCATGCGCCGGGTGTTGACTGACGATCTGGTAACGGTCGGAAGCTGGAACGGTAAACGCTTCCACCATAGCATCATGCGCAGTGTCTAATAACGATTGTAATTGCTCGGCAGTGCGTCCTTCAATCACATCAAAACGTAGTAATGGCATACTTTGTTCCTCCTAAGTAATTGGGATATAGAAATGATCACTTGGTTCTTATGATGGGGATTGCAGTTGAATATGATGCTGTTCGCAAAAGCTGCGATAATCGTCATCCAGCGGTTCGGATGAGATCAAGATGTCCACATCTTTTAGCGGGGCATAAGTGAGCAATGTGGATTTGCCAAATTTGCTATTGTCCGCCAGCAGAATCAGCTTTTGCGCTTTCTCGGCAATGACCTTTTTGATCTCGTATTCCAGCAGATCGGAATTGGTCAGACCGTGTGTCATACTGACACCAGTTGCTGCCATAAAGGCTTTGTTCACATTGTACTTTTGCAGCGATAGCGGATTGTCCATCCCGACAAACGAGCGCGTCTTGGGCTTGTACGTATTGCCAATGACGAGCAAAGTTACATGCTGCATATCGGCTACACCGTTGATCACGTCCAAGCTGTTGGTCAGAATCGTCAACGGTAGGGCGGGATCAAGATGATCGATAATGTTGCGGGTGGTCGTGCCGGAATCGATATAGATCAGATCATGAGCTTCAATACAGGCAGCCGCCAACCGTCCGATTTCATTCTTTTTGGATTGGTTGCGAATATTGCGATTCTCGAATGGAACGAGTTCGCTGGCGGAAGTGACGCCACCGTATACTTTTTCGATAGAGCCTTTTTGTACAATTTGGTTAATATCACGGCGAATGGTGTTTTTGGATACATCAAAGCGTACGCACAGTTCATCTAGTGTGACGCTCTTCTGTGTGCGGATATATTCCTCGATATCCTGTAGACGTCTCGCTTTCATAGACATTCTCCTATAAACTTTGATGATACTAATATAAAATATAACCAAAATATAATCAATATATGATTATTAATTTATTATCATATACCAATGGATAGGATGATGAAATACAGATTTTATATATTTTTTGTCGCTAAAAGAGATCGTAAAGTCTTGATATATAAGGTTTTTTAATAGAATAACGGAAATGTTTCAACAAAATGATCAAGTTTGGTGACGGAATAGGGTTGACGATGATTTGTTTGTTGTATATCATACAAATATAACCAAGATATAACCAAATGCGAAATCCGTACCTATTCATTTACATTCCGTAATGTTGAGAGGAGTTCCATGATGACTACATTGACAGGCACAGCCCGCAAGTTGAAAAACTACGTTGGTGGCAAATGGGTGGAGAGCAATACGACCGTATATGAAGACGTTTACAATCCGGCGACCAAAGAACTGATTTGTCAGGTTCCTATCTCGACCAAAGAAGATGTGGAGCACGCCGTACAGGTTGCTAGCAAAGCATTTGAAAAGTGGAAACAGGTCGCTGTACCAAGACGCGCACGTATTCTGTTCAACTTCCAACAATTGCTCAGCCAGAACAAAGAAGAGCTGGCACGTCTTATTACATTGGAGAACGGTAAAAACCTGAGCGAAGCATTGGGTGAAGTTGGACGCGGGATCGAGAACGTAGAATTCGCTGCCGGTGCACCAACGCTAATGATGGGCGATTCGCTTGCATCGATTGCTACGGATGTAGAAGCAGCCAACTATCGTTATCCGATCGGCGTTGTAGGCGGAATTGCACCGTTCAACTTCCCGATGATGGTGCCATGCTGGATGTTCCCGATGGCGATTGCACTTGGCAATACATTCATCCTGAAGCCGTCTGAGCGTACACCGCTGCTGACGGAGAAGCTGGCAGAGCTGTTTACCGAAGCAGGCTTGCCGGATGGCGTATTCAACATCGTATATGGAGCGCATGATGTCGTAAACGGCGTGCTGGAGCATCCAGAGATCAAAGCGATCTCCTTTGTCGGCTCCAAACCAGTCGGCGAATATGTATACAAAAAAGGCAGCGAAAACCTGAAACGCGTACAAGCGCTGACAGGTGCCAAAAACCATACCATCGTTCTGAACGATGCGAATCTGGATGATACGCTGACCAACGTCATCTCCGCCGCTTTTGGTTCCGCAGGCGAACGCTGCATGGCGTGTGCGGTAGTCACTGTAGAAGATGGCATCGCTGACGAGTTTATCGCGCAACTCAAAGAGCGTGCGATCAACGTACAGATCGGTAACGGTCTGGATGACGGCGTGTTCCTCGGTCCCGTTATCCGTGAAGAGAACAAAACGCGCACCATTCAATATATCGAAAAAGGCATTGAGGAAGGCGCAACCTTGCTCACCGATGGTCGTGAGCGTATGTCCGACGATGGTTACTTTATCGGTCCGACGATTTTTGAAAATGTAACACCAGATATGACGATCTGGAAAGACGAGATCTTCGCACCAGTGTTGTCCGTTATCCGCGTCAAAAACTTGAAAGAAGCAATCGACATCGCCAACCGTTCCGAATTTGCAAACGGCGCGTGTCTGTTCAGCTCCAATGCCAACGCGATTCGTTATTTCCGTGAAAATATCGACGCCGGTATGCTGGGCATCAATCTGGGCGTGCCTGCACCGATGGCATTCTTCCCATTCTCAGGCTGGAAATCATCATTCTACGGTACACTGCATGCCAACGGCAAAGACAGCGTAGACTTTTACACTCGTAAAAAGGTCGTAACCGCTCGGTATCCGCAGCCAGATTTCGAATGATTGCATGACATCATCGCTCGTTGCTGCTGCTCGGCATGCCAGACGTAATATGATAAAACGAATGCAATAGTCCTCATACCAGATCGACACATCGTCGCCACGCGGAAGCGTCGTACATCTCACGCATGACGCTTCTTGCAGCGACCTGACATACGGAAGTACTGAAATATAAACCAGTTTCAAGCCAACAGGAGGGTTCCAAGTGACCAGTCATCTGTTACGCAAACCGCAATCATCATCGCCGCAAACAGGCGTTACCGTTGTACAGGAAGTACTTACGTCGAATTCACCGCTTGCCTATGTAGGCTTCAAGTTGCTGGATCTGAGCGATGGAGCGGTGTATGAAGAAACGTTAGATAAGGAAGAATGCTGCATCGTCGCCGTAACCGGCAAGATTACCGTGACGGAAGGCGACAATCGTTTTGCCGAGATTGGTACGCGTGACAGCGTATTTGAACGCAAACCGACAGATAGTGTCTTTATCGCCGGTTGCAAAACATTTGCAGTGGAAGCCGTGTCCGGTGCGACGGTAGCTCTGTGCTACTCGCCGTCGCTGGAAGCTCTGCCCACGAAGCTGCTGCCCGCATCGGATGTCGGTATCGTCCAACGTGGCAAATACAACAACCAGCGCACCGTGCATGACATTTTGCCGGACAATGATCCATCCGCCAGCAGTCTGCTCGTTGTGGAAGTATATACCGAAGGCGGTAACTTCTCTAGCTATCCGCCGCACAAGCATGACCGTGACCAGCTACCGGATGAGTCGTTTTTGGAAGAAACGTATTATCATGAGCTGGACCCACCGCAAGGATTTCTGTTCCAGCGTGTGTACACAGATGACCGTAGTCTGGACGAGACGATGGCGGTAGAGAACCGCGATGTAGTGATCGTTCCAGCAGGATATCACCCAGTCGGTGTGCCGGACGGCTACACTTCCTACTATTTAAATGTTATGGCTGGTCCAAAGCGTATCTGGAAGTTCTATAATGACCCGGATCATGAATGGATTCTGAATCGCGATTGATAAAGGAGCGCTGAACATAATGACTGACAAGACCCCGCGTTTTGAGCTTGTAACGCTCGGACGGGCATGTATCGACCTGAACGCTGTCGAATACAACCGTCCTATGGAAGAGACGATGACCTTTTCCAAATATGTAGGCGGTTCACCGGCGAATATCGCTATCGGTGCCGCTCGCCTTGGATTGACTACTGGATTTATTGGCAAGATCGCTGATGATCAGCATGGACGTTTTATCCGCAATTATATGGAGCAGGCTGGCGTCGACGCTTCTCATTTTGTCGTCGATGAGGAAGGGCATAAGACCGGGCTTGCATTTACCGAAATCAAAAGCCCGGATGAGTGCAGCATTCTGATGTACCGTGACGATGTTGCCGACTTGTATCTGCGTCCTGAAGAGATCAATGAATCGTACATTACACAGGCAGGCTTGCTACTCATCTCCGGTACAGCACTAGCGAAAAGCCCTTCTCGTGAAGCGACATTGCAGGCGATTCATTATGCACGCCGCAACGGTGTCAAAATTGCTTTTGAACTTGATTATCGTCCATACACTTGGGCATCCAAAGCGGAAACAGCAGTGTATTATTCACTTGTTGCTGCGCAAAGCGATATTGTGATCGGTACGCGCGACGAATACGATGCAATGGAGCATACGCAGAACGGCTCCAATGAACAAACGACGCAGACGCTGTTCGCACAAGGCGTTGGACTGGTCGTGATCAAGCATGGCGTCGACGGTTCATACGCATATACAAGCACTGGTGAAACCTATCGTGGTCACGCTTACAAAACCAAAGTGCTAAAAACATTCGGCGCTGGTGATTCGTATGCGTCCGCATTCCTGTACGCAATCATTCGCGGCAAAGACATCGAAACCGCGCTCAAATACGGCAGTGCTTCCGCATCCATCGTTGTCAGCAAGCATAGCTCGTCTGATGCGATGCCAACCGTGGAGGAGATTGAAGCGCTGATCTCACAGCAACCGGTCATCCAACCCTGATTCAGACTCATCATTTTAACCGAAGGTGGAGACTTTTATGGGAAACAAAATCCGACTTACGACCGCACAGGCGCTGATCAAGTTTTTGAACCAGCAGTACATCTCTGTCGATGGCAAGGAAACGCCGTTTGTTGAGGGTATTTTCACTGTTTTCGGTCATGGTAATGTACTGGGCATCGGTCAGGCGCTAGAGCAGGACGCGGGTCATTTGAAAATCTTTCAAGGCAAAAACGAACAGGGCATGGCACACGCTGCCATCGCCTATAGCAAAGAAAAGCTGCGCCAGAAAATCTATGCCGTATCCTCCTCCTCCGGTCCCGGCTCTGCCAATCTGGTAACCGCAGCCGGAACCGCGCTGGCAAACAATATTCCGGTGCTGCTGCTACCGGCAGACACCTTTGCTACTCGTCAGCCCGATCCCGTATTGCAGCAGGTAGAGCAGGAATATAGTGCTGCTGTCACCACGAATGATGCGCTGAAGCCAGTATCTCGTTATTGGGATCGGGTCACACGCCCAGAGCAGCTGATGAGCAGTTTGATCCGTGCCTTTGAAGTGTTGACCGATCCGGCACAAGGTGGTCCAGCAACAGTGTGTATTTGTCAGGATACCGAAGGTGAAGCGTACGATTATGATGAAGTATTTTTCCAGAAACGTGTACATTATGTAGATCGCCGTGAACCGAGTACACGGGAGCTGGATGCGGCTGCCGAACTGATTCGCAGCAGCAAAAAGCCATTGATTCTCGTCGGTGGCGGTGCCAAGTATTCGGAAGCACGTGAAGAATTGATCGCCTTTTCCGAAGCGTACGATATTCCGCTCGTGGAGACGCAGGCGGGTAAATCGACAGTTGAATATACATTTGCCAACAATCTGGGCGGTATGGGGATTACCGGTACACTGGCAGCGAACAAAGCAGCACGCGAAGCTGATCTGATCATCGGGATTGGTACGCGGTATACAGACTTTGCTACATCATCGAAGACGGCGTTCGACTTTGATCGCACGCGTTTCCTTAATATTAATGTGAGCCGGATGCAGACGTACAAGCTGGATGCAGTCAGTGTGGTGGCGGATGCCAAACGTGCATTGATTGCGCTGCATGAACGTCTGGCAGGATATCGTAGTGAATTTGGCAGTAGTATTCCGACGCTCAAGCAGGAATGGAACGCTGAGCGTGCTCGTCTGGCTGATGTGAAATTCAACCGCGACAACTTCGTGCCAGAGATCAAAAACCATTTTGACCAGCAGACTTTGAATGAATATGCGGATGCGCTACAAACCGAATTGCCGCAGACAAATGCGCTGATTGCGATCAATGATACGGTGGACAAGGACAGCATCGTTATTTCGTCTGCTGGCTCATTGCCGGGTGATCTGCAACGTCTCTGGAATCCAGAAGCACCGAATACGTACCATTTGGAATATGGCTATTCCTGTATGGGCTACGAAGTGTCCGGTGCGCTTGGTATCAAGCTGGCACATCCAGAGCGCGAAGTGTATTCGATGGTTGGCGACGGCAGTTTCCTGATGCTGCATTCTGAGCTGATCACAGCGATCCAGTACAAGCAGAAGATCAACATTATGCTATTCGACAATTCCGGCTTTGGCTGCATCAACAATCTGCAAATGGATCACGGCAGCGATACGTTCTTCTGTGAATTCCGTACTGCGGACAATCAAATTCTGAATATTGATTATGCCAAAGTAGCCGAAGCGTACGGCGCCAAAGTATATCGTGCGAACACGGTTGAAGAGATCAAAGCCGCTGTTGAAGATGCCAAGCAACATGATGGCTGTACCTTGATCGAAATGAAAGTATTGCCCAAAACGATGACCGATGGCTATGACAGCTGGTGGCATGTGGGCGTAGCGGAAGTGTCCGACAAGGAAAGTATCCGCAAAGCATACGCACATAAGGAAAACATGCTGGAAAACTCCAAACCGTACTGATCATTTCATTGCAACGCATACCTAATCCATTCCATATTGCAGGAGGAACGATTCATGAAACTTGCCTACGATCCGACCCATTTCAGAGATTCCCACTCCCTAGAGGAAACGATTTTCAAAGTAGCTGATATGGGATACGAATATATCGAGCTGTCACCGCGCGAAGATTTCTTGCCCTTTTACAAATATCCGCGTGTAGACAAGTACAAGATCAAGCAATTGAAAAAGTGGCTTAGCGAAGCGGGCTTGAAGCTGTCATCCATTTTGCCGATGCAGCATTGGGCGGGTCCAGATGAAGACCGTCGTCAAGCTGCGGTACGCAACTGGAAACGTGCGATTGAGATTGCGGTAGAGCTGGATGTTGATCTGGTTAACAGCGAATTCACCGGTTCCAAGTACGAAGCACAGGCATCGGAGGAGAAATTCATCAAATCGCTGGATGAGCTGATTCCAGTATTTGAAAAGGAAAAGGTACGTTTGAATTTGCAGGCGCATCCGTATGACTTTATTGAAACGAATACCGGAGCGCTCGATATGATCCGCGCACTGGATCGGGATTGGATCAAGCTGGTCTATTCTGTCGCGCATACGTTCTTCTACGATGATGGAATCGGCGATATTGCCAAAATGCTCGACGATGCGGGCGATCTGCTGGATCATGTGCTGTTCGCAGATACATTTAACCACAAAGCCGCCTACGGACTGCGTTATATCGTCAATCCGCCAGATGCACAAGTAACCGTACATCAGCATCTGAATATCGGCGAAGGCGATGTCGATTTTGATACATTATTCCGCAAGCTGCGGGACATGAAATTTGACGGCATTGCGACCAATTCCGTCTTTGCCTATAGTGATCGTGCCGAAGAATCAAGTGCTATTATGCTGAAAAAGATGAAGGAAGGGCTTGGTCTGGTGTAATGTCGGCCAAACCCGGATGGGGAGGGGCATAGCATGACTCTGGTATCCATGAAAGAAATGCTGCAACAGGCGAAGCGTGAGCAATATGCGGTCGGACAGTTTAATGTAAATGGACTGTCGTGGGTGCATGGTATCCTGGACGCTGCACAGGCGGAACAAGCGCCAGTCATCGTTGCCGCGTCCGATCGGCTGATCGATTTTCTCGGCGGCTACCGTACCATCGCCACACTGGTTCGTGTATTGGTGGAAGAAAAGGGCATTACCGTGCCGGTTGCTCTACATCTCGACCACGGCAAATCAGTGGATAGCTGCTTGCAGGCGATCGACGCAGGCTTTACATCCGTTATGTTCGACGGTTCGCATGGCCCAATTGACCTCAATATCCAGCAAACCCGCCAAGTTGTGGAATACGCCGCTCCACATGGAGTATCTGTCGAAGCCGAAGTCGGCACCGTCGGCGGGATCGAGGACGGCTTGATCGGTGGTATTCAGTATGCCGATCTGCATGAATGCGTCCGTATTGTCGACGAAACGGGCATCGATGCACTCGCCGCCGCACTCGGCTCCGTCCATGGCAAATACATCGGCGAACCGAAACTCGGCTTTACCGAAATGGAAGCCATCTCGCAGGCGATTGGCATCCCGCTCGTCCTGCACGGCGCATCCGGTATCCCTTTGAACCAGCTAACCCGTGCAATCGAACTCGGTCATGCCAAAGTGAACATCAACACTGAAAGCGTCACTGCCTGGTCACTCCAGCTGCGACGCACCCTAGAACAAGATCCCGACACAACCGAACCGCGCACCATCCTCACTCCCGCCCGCCAAGCGATCGAGGACAGCGTCCGTTCCAAAATCCGCGAATTCCGCTCCAGCGGTAAAGCCGCTACGGTCTCCACCTAACTCGCGGATGAATAGAAGTAAAAAAGCAAAAAGTAAACCATGAGTGATCTGCCCGATACAGATCATATAAAAAAGCAGCCGTCCATATCCATCCCTTCGGGATAAAACGTCGCCACCAACTTCGACCTTTTATTCCAAGCGATATAGACCGCTGCTTTTCCTTGTGTACCTTTTATTCTGCCATACCTCATGAATGCTTAAAGCGGGTATTGGCTCCCGCCCTTCCAGCACCCAATTAGCTGTACGTGTGGAGCGAAGGAAAGGGAATAAGGGAAAAGGACGACTTTGGAGGTGCGGGAATCTTCATTTACTCCAAATTCCAAAAGATTCCCGCGGCTCCACCCGAGTCCGTTCCCTTATCGCTTTCCAAAGCGTACTTGCTACCACGCTACGGAGCAACGACCTGATTCAGGGCGTGACAATCTCGATACTATGCTGCCCCGCATACTGCACATACTCATCCCCAGGCACACTATTCGTGATCAAATAATCAATCTCACTCAACGCACAATACGTCGTTAGCGCATATTTATCAAACTTGCTGTCATCAATCATCAACAGCACATTCGAACTCTTTTTCACGACCGTGCTTTTCAAATCCGTCTCCAGCGGCGACGAATTCGTCACGCCATTCACAATCGAAATGCCGGTCGACGCCACAAATGCCTTGTTAATATTGTATTTGCCTAGCAGCTCGACACTCTGAAAGCCGACAAACGAATCGGTTTTGCGCTCAAACATACCGCCTGTCGAGAAGATGGTCAGATTCGGATACCCTTTAGCTCCATGAATAAAATCAAAATTGTTCGTCACCACTGTCAACTGGCGATCCTGAATGTACGGCAGCAGTTCTAGTGTCGTCGTACCAGAATCGACGAAGATCACATCGCCATCTTCCACATACCGTGCAGCGAGCCGTCCAATCTCTTGCTTTTTGGTGAGGTTCTGATCTTTCCTTTCATTAAAGACGACGAGTGTAGAATGATTGACCGATACCCCGCCATACACCTTTTTCAAAATACCAGAATCCACCAGCGAGCGAATATCACGGCGAATCGTATTTTTGGAGACACCAAAATGGTCGACCAATTCTTCCAGTGAGACGGATTCGTGTTCAAATACATATTCCTTAATCTGATTGATTCGTTGCGTTTTGATCATTTGTTGAGTCTCCTAAATTGAATTTTCCGATTTCACTGAGGTTCCTATCCAACAGGAAAACAATATCTATAGTAAGACAGCGTAGTTGTCCTCAATATGTCCAACATACACCTATTTTAAACCGAGCTAGCCAATTGTAAAAGCAAAAGCGTGTTTTTTACTTGCACAATTGCTAAAAACAAGTACAAAATCCTTGAAGTGTACAGAAAATACTAAGCGTATTTACGTTATTTTGCAGCGGATTTACTATGAAAGGTTCCTACCGGGAATCTGGGAATAGGAAGGTAGGAAGTAAGCAATAGACACATAATTATTTCGACAAAATCTTCTGATCTGTAAACCAAAATGAGTTTGCACACGAATAATATGTATCCAACCATTATGATGGTGGCTAAAACGGCATAATAGCAGTCAAAACACCTATAAAATTCCTTCAAATTTGATTAAATTCCCTTTAAGGGATTGAGCTAGCGGGCTGTGGTTATAAATATAGTAATAGCGTAATCGCGCACCTGTTAGCAAGGAGTAGGAAGTACACACTTCATTACTATTAAGTATTAAGAACCATTTCCTATTGTGGAACTACTGGTTCCAGAGGCATACTTAAGTCACAAACAAAAACAATATTCGTCAAATAATTTGTCGGAATAACACGAAAAAGAGGAAGAAACTATAAACTTCTTCAAAAATCTTCCGATAAATAGAATATCATATTAAACGTTGCAACCTAAAATATTTTAAACAAATTAATTGTAAAAAACCTAATTTTAAGTTAAACTACTTTTAAAGCAAATCGAGGGGGCTAACCTAATGAATTACAATCAACTGACAGACGTTAAAATCATGGAGAAAGCAAAACCTGTTTCCGGCGGTTGGTTCCGCTTTGTAGAAAGCACGGAGACTTCCAAAAACCAAAACGAGCTGGAGCAATGGGCAGCTATCTATCATATGGAAAACGATAAATACATCGTCACCAATGACTTTCTGAATGTTGGTCTGAATGATCCTGCTGGTCGTGTACATGTTGTAGGATACGGCGATAACTTGGATAGCATCATGTTCGTGATCTGGGAACATCAAAAAGAGATGGGCAAAGATTACACAATTCTGGATCAAATCCGCGAAATCAAAAGTGAAGAAATGGAAAAAGCAAGCCAGAAAACATGGAGCTGGGAAGAAAAATCCGCTGATGCTGCTTACTTCAAGCACGAAATGTTCAATCCGTGGGAAGAAAGTTATTGATTGATGAACGTACGACTACGATACAAACCCTTCGAATCTATACCTGCTGCTGAAGGGCAGACGGTAGGATGAGAAGGGTTTTTGTGTTGGGATTGCATTTGATTTTGATAAGGATCATGATATGCTGTCCTTATTTGGGAGAGCGTTACCAATTAGCGTCAGTATGAAGAACGTAGTTGTCATGATGAGGAACGAGTTATGATCGCGAAGAAGTCTTGGCATTTGAGAAGTGGAGGGCTTGGAAGTATGCAACTGCCGGAGATTACATATTGGGAACACGAGATTATTCAGGTCAAAATTGCCATGTCTTATCCATTACGCTGGGTTAACAGCTATCTGGTCGGCGGAGCAGATGGATGGAGCATTATTGATCCGGGACCGCGTACAGCCGACAATGAGCAGGCATGGCATGATGTACTGCAACAATTGGATATTCCGTGGTCAGCGCTACAATCGATTGTCCTAACGCATCATCACCCGGATCATTACGGCATGTCTGGCTGGTTTCAGCAGCAGACGGGTATTCCTGTATGGTTGTCGGAAAAGGCGCAAGCGGAAGCGATTCGTTCATGGGGATTGGACAGTACAGCAGCGCATGATCTGGTGTTGCAGTTTAATCGTAACGGGATGCCAGACGAGATTACTTCACAGTTGCCGGATCATCTGCATAGCTTCATTTCACAGGTGACGCCGCAGCCGCACCTATCCATTATCGTACCCGGACAGCCGCTGCAAATGGGCGGACGCACATGGGAAACGATTGAGACGTCCGGTCATGCGGCTGGTCATATTTCCTTTTATGAGCCGGAACAGAAAATGATCTTTTGCGGAGATGCCGTGCTGCCGCAGATTTCGCCGAATATTAGCTTGATTCCGGGCAGCGATCCACATCCGCTGCATTTATATTTGCAAGGATTGCATGAGCTAGGCAAGTATGAAGTAGAGCAGGCATACCCCGGACATCGTCGTCCCTTTACCGCATTTCAAGAACGCACGATCAAGCTGCTGGAGCATCATAGTGAACGATTGGACAAAATGGAGCATATGCTCCGTCAGCAACCGTCCAGCGGGTATGACATTTGCATCGGTCTGTTCAACAGCAAGCTGTCTTTGCATCAACTGCGATTTGCGATGTCAGAGACACTGGCGCATTTGGCAGAGCTGGAGCGTTGCGGCAGAATCCGGCATGAAGAGCAGAATGGTCACATCATCTACGCAACATAGAATACCAAAAGAGCGGCAATCCCGCTGCACATCATGACGCGATACCATCATGATAGTGTAGTGGAGATGCCGCTCTTTTTGCTGATTTCATCTTTGGTACACATGATCTGGATGGATCGATCCACGCAACCAGATTGTATTGATGCTTTCTGCAATGAGAACATTCAATACAATCGCTCCGTACACACCCACTACATAACTGGTCAGCAGACTCATGCCTACCACATGCTGGCATAGCCATTCGATACTATGAATAAACATATTTGTAAAACAAAACAGATAACTGCGCACCATCCAGCGGCGGTGGCGTTGAATATTCCCTTTTTTGATCTGCACCAGCGCTATGATCGTAATCCAGATCCATGCGATATTAACGAGATTGAATGGAATACTCGTTATTTTGCCACCGGTTGCGTAGGGCGCGAGATAACCGGAAGTCAGATCGACTAGCAAAATCGCGATCACATACAGATAGCCGTTTGCCCGGTGCAAGCGACGATAACGACGCAACAGATACGATGAAAAGTTAAAAGCGCCGCACACTAGCGCCAGACAGGCAAATAGCACATGCACATACATAATATTGAGCCATAATGGCAGATTGGTAGGTTGATTGGATTCCTTTTTTACGCTTAAAAAATCGCTGGCATGAGGATCAGCGATAAGATTCGCGTACAACGTATGAACGCTGTATGCCATCGTCAGGATGATGAGCAGCGGCAGTAGAATACGCTGAAACATGTTGGATAGATTGTACTTGCTTAATACCGTGAAAATCATGCTCAAAGCCGCTCAGTCAGCTTTGATAGTGCGCGCCGGGCATGAGTCAAAAACTGTTCTGCCTGCTCATGCTCATCCGGTGATGACGTTTGGCGGTCAAGTTGAATTTCGGTATGACGAATGGTAGACTGCAAACTATGCAATAAAGCATCGCGCTCTGCTTCATCGAGCAATGATTTTAGTTTATCGGCAACATACAGCTCTGATGGACGCTGATTATACTCGGCAGCAGTCAAGGTCACGATATCGAGATAATTGTTTTTGACTTCAATGACAACCGTGTCCATTTTGCGGGATAACTTTTCCGTTTCGACGACTACCATTTTACTAGCATGATCAGGATACACATTCACAATTTTTTGTTTGATATGCAGCATGCTGCTTATTTTTCGGAATGGAATCCGGTGAATTCGGTTTACTTCGTCCGACATACAGCCAAGCCCCCAATAGTTATTATCTGTTCCTGCTGCTGCCGCCTGATCGTCTCATCCAACAGGCGCAGATTCATGTGCAGGTTCTTCCTTATTATATTCCGTTCCGGTCGTATTCTCGTTCGATTATATCATAGAATCTTTGACATTATCGTCGGGATTTAACTGGAATTAAGTACAATTTCATCAGGGATTAAGCTATCGAACGTAAACTAACTGTAACGCTTCAACGCCGTATGTTTGATTTCAGCCCGGAGATGAAAGGGGCCTCACCATGAACAATGCAGACAGCACATGGATCGATATTGCAGTACAGGGACTACGTTTGGTCGCTTATTTATCATTACTGGTCAGTGCCATGATCGGACTGTTTGGCAGTCTGGCTATTCTCGCCGAGCGTAAAGGGGCGAACTGGTATCGAATCCGTTCGGTTCTTGTATATCTGGGACTATCGTTCACTATTGTGCAAGGAATCGTCAGTGTGATTAATATCGCCGTCTATCAGGGCTGGTCCGCCGCGCTGATTCCGTTTACTACGTACGCTGGCAGGCTCAGTAACGGATTTGCTCTGATCGCTTTTTATACAACGCTTGCTTATATCGTACCGTCACTGCTAGCTTCACGCCGCAATGGCTCCCATTTGCCACCACGCTTTTTGTCGGCATTGTTGTTTCCGGTACTTGGACTACTGATGCTGTCCGGATTGTCTACTCGTAACTATGAAGGATTATTGTCCTTATTGCTTGTATATGTATTTACCGCTCTGTGCCTCGTCTGGCTCATTGTACTGCGCTCGCTTGCCAGCGATAGCGAAGCCGAGCATAAGGCACGCCAGCGCCGCAAATTCAACCTGCGCAGCCCGGATATCAAGCTGAGCAACCGCAAAGGCGATTCGCATGACCAGCACGAAGAAGAATCGCATACGATCATGCGCTAAGCGTATGTGCATGCTTTACAGTAAAAACGCCCGCTTCTTTGCACCCGATATGTACCGCTATGCTCACTTCTGGTGAACGCAGCTAGCATACAACGGCAAAGAAACTGGCGTTTTTTTGAACAAATTTCGAAGAAACAGAGATAGGATACGTGCCATCCGTTTTCCAAATAAGCATGATCGTCATCGCTTGCCTTATTTCGTTTCATCATCCTCTGGCAGTTCCATACTGCCTGTATCCTGATGCAGCTCCTGCTCCATTCGCCGTCCATGTGCAATCCGACTACTGGCTGCCGCCGCAATCGCGCCAACAATATCATCAAAAAACGTATGGATCGGTCCCAGACTTTTATCATTCAGCCGTCCGAGTACACCCGGCTTCAGCTTATCGATATACCCGTAATTCGTAAATCCGATGCTACCATATACATTCACAATCGCAAACGCCAAAATCTCGTCCACGCCATACAATCCTTCATCATTCTCAATCATCTCCTGAAGCGGCGAGATCAATTGCCGTTGCTCCGCCAGAATATCCAGCTGCACCCCGGTCAATAACGCATTCTGCACCTCACGCTTCATCAATACCTTCTTCACACTCTGCTCACATTCCTCAATCGTCAAATCCGGAAAATACCCCTGCTGCAAAAACAACACCAGCTCCCCAATCTCCCGAATACTCACCCCACGCTTCTCCAACCACTCCAACGTCGCCTGCTCCACATTCAAACTACTCAAATGATAAGGCACTTTCCCCGAAGAATTGCTATCCATCATCATCGCCTCTTTCCGCATCAATTCCTACCTCTCCGTACCTATACCATATTTAAACCTCACATCCCCAACCAACCCACCAACTCCCCCATCAGTCACCAAACCCCCGAACCCCCGAACGTCAAAGCTATTAATCCCTAACCCACCCTACAAATACTTTCCAATACATCCCACCAGTACATTGCACCAGTACATCCCACCAACAAAAGCCCCAAATTCACCGCACCAAAGTTTTAAAAGATCTTATCTGCTTCCACAACCACCATACTGGCGCAAGTTGCACGGAGCGGAGGGAAGGAAATAAGGGGAAAGGACGACTTTGGAGTGCGGGAATCTTCATTTTCTAGCTAATCCGAAGATTCCCGCGGCTCCACCGGAGGACGCCCCTTATTCCTTCCCGCAGCGTCCCCCGGCACACTCTCCAGCACCCCCACACTTTATTAGAGTGCTTTTACCCCCCATGTTTGTTAAAATGGAAAAGCGAATAAGAAGCAGGAGGCATACAACAATGAGAATCAACGGACGGCAGCAAAATGAATTGCGCCCTTTGAAAATAACTCCCAATGTGAACAAATACGCGGAAGGTTCCGTGTATATCGAAGTCGGCGACACCAAAGTACTGTGTACCGCATCGGTCGAAGAACGGGTTCCCCATTTTATGAAAGGACAGGGCAGAGGCTGGGTGACCGCAGAATATTCCATGCTGCCACGCGCCACGCAAACCCGTAATCAGCGTGAAGCTGCCAAAGGCAAGCTGGGCGGACGCACGATGGAAATTCAGCGCTTGATTGGTCGCGCGCTGCGCTCGATTGTTGATTTGCAGGCACTGGGCGAGCGTACGATTACGGTTGACTGTGACGTCATTCAGGCGGATGGCGGTACACGCACGACTTCCATCACCGGTTCGTTTGTCGCGCTGGCGATGGCAATCGACAAACTGGCGGTTCAGCACAAGCTGGCTCGTTTCCCGATCACTGATTATCTGGCTTCGGTCAGCGTAGGTGTAGTCGGCGATCGTGCCGTACTGGATTTGAACTATGAAGAAGATTCCAAAGCCAAAGTTGATATGAATATCGTAATGACGGGCAAAGGCGAATTCGTCGAGCTGCAAGGCACTGGCGAAGAGCGTCCGTTCACCCGCAAGGAACTGGATCAGATGCTAGAGCTTGGTGAGCAAGGCGTATTGACTATGATCGAAGCACAAAAAGAAATTTTGGGGCCGATTGCATTGAAGATCAACACCGGTCAGGCGGGCGCACAGGTATGAGTGTCCTTTCCGGCAAAATCGTCATTGTAGCAACCAAAAATAAAGGCAAGGTGAAGGAATTCGCGCATGCGTTTGCCACGCTCGGCTTTGAGGTACGCAGCATGTTCGATTATCCTGATTTGCCGGAGATTGTGGAAGACGGGACAACCTTTTCCCAAAATGCCTTCAAAAAAGCCAAAATCGTTGCCGATGCACTTGGCGTGCCTGTGCTGGCGGACGATTCCGGTCTGTGTGTGGATCGTCTGGATGGCGAACCGGGTGTCTACTCTGCCCGTTATGCGGGTGAGCAGGCAACTGATGCTGATAACAATGCCAAGCTGCTGAATGCACTGGAGCAATTACAACTGGGTGAAGATACCGAGCAACCATTGCTCAGTCCTGCACGGTTTGTATGCAGCCTGGCACTGTATGATCCGTCCAGTCATCAGACATGGACAGCGGAAGGTACAGTAGAAGGCTGGATTACCGCTACGCCGTCAGGCAATAGCGGCTTTGGATATGATCCGTTATTTTATCTGCCGACTGAGCAGAAGACGATGGCGGATCTAACAATGGAACAAAAGCAAAGCATCAGCCACCGCGGCGCCGCGCTGCGCAAGCTGATCGCTCAGCTACAACTGGAAGTGTAACTGGATACAAGAACTAGCACAGCCATGCGCGGGAAACCGTTTCAGGTCAAGCCGCCGTTCATTCCCTTTTCGTTGCAATTGATGCAGGCAGAGGTAGAAGAGTCGGACGGACATGACCGGAAGCACTATCACCGCCGCATGGCTTTTGTTTTCGAAATGAATATGTGGTGAAACTGTATCTTTTGATTTCGACAATTGCCCTATTGTAAAATTGGAAGTAGCACCATACTATGCCGGTCATCCGGTGTGACAGGAGGATGTACATACGATGGAAGTGAAGTTGAGTATTGATTTTGATGCACATGAGGACGGGAAGACACTGGCACCGCTAATTGAGGAACTGGCTGCCGACTCGGAGAAAAGCAATGCTCTGACCAGTCTGATCATCGGAGACTGGGGCGGTGCGTACGAGCAGTCACCGGATGATTTCCTGCCAGTCTTAATACAAGCGAGCCGTTCATTTCCCAATCTGCGCAAGCTGTTCATTGGTGATATGAGCTTTGAGGAATGTGAGGTGTCTTGGATTAACCAGAGTAATCTGGGGCCGTTGCTATCCGCTTATCCACAATTAGAAACGTTTATCGTCAAAGGCAGTACCGATCTGGAGCTGAATCCGCTGGAGCATCACAATCTGAAAGAATTGAGCATTATTTGTGGCGGATTGCCAGCGAGTGTCCTGCAAGCTGTGTATCATGGTACATTGCCGGAGCTGCGTAAGCTGGAATTGTATCTCGGTGTAGACGAATACGGATTTGACGGCGATCTGGAGCAGGATATTTTGCCGTTTCTGAATAATAATCCATTTCCGAAGCTGGTATATCTTGGCTTGAAGGATAGTGAATTGCAGGATGAGATTGCCATTGCGGCAGCCAGTGCACCGGTGCTGTCTCAGCTGGAAGAACTGGATTTGTCCGAAGGCACATTGTCTGACAAAGGAGCCGAAGCGCTGATCAACAGCGAGGGGATTCGTCAGCTTCAGCATCTAAATCTGAACTACCATTATATGTCTGATGAGATGCTAAACCGCTGGCGCCGCACAGGTATCAACGTGAGTACGGGTGAGCAGCAGGATCTAGGTGAGGAGTGGCGCTATCCAGCGTTGACGGAATAATGACAGCCACCTTATCTCGCACGACTAACCATATTTTATTTGGCAATCCGGGCAATAAACGAACCGCAGGCTGGCAGCAGGCGCTGTCTCATCATGGACGCGCCGCTGCGTTGGAAGTACCGTATGTCCGATTGCTGCATGCTATTCGTGCAGGCGAGTCGTTACCGGAAGTGATGGAAGGCATGAGCAACCGCCAGCAGGCTGTATTGGCAGATGAGCAGCAGCCGTTGTTGCTGCGTCTGGATGCACCGGGAGATGATTTTGCTGTGGAGCGTGGATTGATTGCGTTAGGAGCGGAAGATGCGGAAGGCTGGAATGATGATGATCTGGTGCCGCTGGATCAGCTGACCGAAGGGCATCGTATCTCTGCTGCACAGGCGAGAACATTGCCGCCACAGCATGGACGTATCTTTTATCCAGCGCAGTGGTTTCGCGGGTACTGCCGACTATTATCATGGTTGCAGCAGCAGGTGTCTTTGCATATGCCGCAAGCGCAATGGCTGAATGCACCAGCTGATGTAGCGCTTATGTTTGATAAAAGGGCGTGCTCGCATCATCTGGCGACTGCTGGAGTAGCCGTGCCGCCGATATTGTCCATGCAAGATCATGGAGCATTGCATGGTGAGCAGCAATCTGGCGAATCTAAGTATGAAACGTTGCGTCAACAGCTGCATCATGCAGGTCAGAGTTTTCATATGCCGACCGATACGATCACGAGTATTACGGGCTATGAGCATCTGCATCAGAGTTTGAAGCAGCAATATGCTCGTCGTGTATTTGTGAAGCTGTTTTGCGGATCGGCAGCATCGGGCGTAATCGCATATCAGTATCAGCCACATACAGGTGCCGAGATTGCGATGACGACGATTGGTATGGAGCAGGTGAATGGCGAGACGATCTTTTACAATTCAGGGCGCTTGATCCGGTATACACAGCATAATGATATCCGGCGGATTATAGATTGGTTGGCGATGGAAGGTATACATGTGGAGCGCTGGGTTAGCAAAGATATGATCAACGGCAAGGCGTATGATGTACGTCAGCTCGTTTGCCGTGAAGGAGCTGGACATGCGGTAGCGCGTCTGAGTCGAACGCCGATCACAAACCTGCATTTACGCAATGAGCGTATTGTGCTGGAAGATTTTCAATTGCCGCCGCAGACCGTAGACAGCATCTCGGCAGTGGCGATACAGGCATTGTCATGCTTTGCAGGATCATTTTGCGCTGGCATAGATGTACTGGTGCCACAACATGGTGGTCGTCCGCTCATTATGGATGTGAATCCGTTTGGCGATCTGCTGTATCATATTCGTCACCGAGGCATGAGCCCGTATGAATGGGAGCTGGATTGTCTGCTACGGCAATTGAAACGTTAAGCAGACAGCAGGAGACGATAGCAACGATAGACAATCAGGAAAGGAAACAGGCACGCATGCTAAATATGAATGATATTGTAGGCAGTCACGATATTGTGATGATTACGCTCGATACGCTTCGTTATGATGTCGCTGTACTAGAGCAGGACAACTGTCCCCATCTGTGCGAAAGCGGCGGATGGGAGAAGCGGCATACGCCGGGCAGCTTTACGTATGCGGCGCACCATGCGTTTTTTGGTGGATTTCTACCTACGCCTGCTAATACAGACAAAGCATCGCATGTCCGTTTATTTCATGGCAAGCATAGCGGGCTGCGTACTCATCCCAACACTTGGCTATTCGATGCACCGGATATCGTAAGCGGATTGGCGCAGGAAGGATACCGTACGATCTGCATCGGCGGCGTGATTTTTTTTACGAAAAAGAACAAGCTGTCTCGCGTTCTGCCGGGGTATTTTCAACAGAGCTACTGGCGTATGAACTTTGGGGTGACCAATCCTAATTCTACTGCCAATCAGGTGGATCATGCGCTGAAATTACTGGATGGCATATCAGAGCAGGAGAAGCTGTTTCTATTCATGAATGTTTCGGCGATTCATGGACCGAATCACTATTATATTCCCAATAACCGTCGTGATTCGGTAGAGAGTCAGCGGGCGGCATTGCGTTATGTAGACGGGGAATTGGGACGATTGTTTGCTTCCTTACGGGAGCGGGAACGTCCGGTGCTGTGTCTCGTCTTTTCCGATCATGGGACGGCGTATGGTGAAGATGGGTATGAAGGACATCGGCTGGCGCATGAAGTAGTCTGGAATGTGCCGTATCGTGAATTTTTTCTGTAAAATCGTAGACCGGAGGAGTGTGATCTCATGATGCAGAAGCAAATGAACCCGCCGCTGCGCGCGCTGGCACCTCACGAATGGACATCTGAATTGCGGGAGTGGGAACAGCAGCTATCGGCTGCACCGTATCGTTCCTATCTGTATTCTTATCCGCATAAGACGGCGTATCGTGAATTGAATCCGCCCTATCCGCTACAGCAGCTATGGGAACAGGAACAACTGGACAGTTACTTTCTATATATGCATATTCCGTTTTGCGGAGCACGCTGCGGATTTTGCAATTTATTTACGTTGCCTGACAAAAGGCTGGATGTACATAAGCAGTATGTGGATGCGCTAGAACGACAGGCAATGCAGTGGGCGCCGATTATGGCGGGCAGTCCCTTTTCACGATTTGCGATTGGTGGAGGGACACCGACATTGCTGGAACCGGAGCAATTGAATCGATTGTTTGTGATTGCGCAGGATATTATGGGGCTAGATGTACAGACGTCCTCGATCTCGGTGGAAACGTCGCCGGAGACGGTAACCGAAGAACGTATGGAGATTTTGAAACATTGGGGCGTGGATCGGGTTAGTATGGGTATTCAGAGCTTTATCGAGCAGGAGAGCAAGGCGATCTATCGTCCGCAAAATCCTGATCTGGCGCGGCAAGCACTCGTTATGCTCAAGCAGTATGATTTTCCACTGCTTAATGTCGATCTGATCTACGGTCTGCCGAGTCAAACGGTAGATTCATGGCTATATTCGCTCGAACAAGCGCTGGAATTTGAACCGGGTGAGATTTTTCTGTATCCGTTATATGTGCGTGAGAATACGATCCTCAAGCCGGGTCATACTGGATTGGAGCATGATATTCGGATGGAGCTGTATGAGGCGGCAAGGGAGAGATTGGAGCAGGCAGGATATATACAGTATTCGATGCGCCGCTTTGCCCGTCCGTTTCATTCGACGAAGACATTGTTGCCGTACAGCTGTCAGGAGGAAGGCATGGTCGGCATGGGCTGCGGGGCGCGCTCGTATACGCGCAATGTGCATTATGCGTCGCATTATGGTGTCACGACAGCAGCAACGCGCAGCATTATCGCTGACTATGTTGCCGCTGAACGATACGACACTGCCGATTACGGTTTTGTACTCAATGAACAGGAACGTCGCCGCCGCTTTGTATTAAAAGCATTGCTGCATCGCGAAGGCTTGCAGCAGCTGGATTATTATGAGCGCTTTGGCAGTTGGTTGCTTGACGATCTGCCAGATCTGAAACAGCTGATCTGGACGGGGCTTGCCGAGTGGATACCGACCGTGGTACCGACCAACGTCTCGGTATTGGCAACACAGACTGAGCCTGTTCAACCAATCTCGGAGCAGCATACTACGCTGCGTCTGACGCCGCGCGGTATGGCACTGTCGGACAGCATTGGCGATTGGCTGATCTCGCCGGATGTATATGCTTTGATGGAAGGATACGAGGGCGTATGAGCGATAAGCCATCATTCCTATCGTCAGCTTCCGCATCCTCTTCGGCTGCTTCCTATCGACCTGCTAGCGCTTCAGGCATGCAAGCTTCGGTATATTATCGCGGCAGCCTGTCATCTTGTAATTACGCTTGCCCTTACTGCCCGTTTAGTAAACGAGTGGACAGCCGCGAAACGCTAGCGCGTGATCGTCAGCAATTGGGCAAGTTCGTAAACTGGGTGCGTCAGCAGGAGAGTCGGGGACACCGTTTGTCGATCTTTTTTAATCCATATGGCGAAGGGCTGGTGCACAGCTGGTATCGACAGGCGATGGTGGAACTGTCTCAGCTACCGCATGTGGATAAGATTGCGATTCAGACGAATCTGTCAGTCAAGCTGGATTGGACATCGGCATTGCAGCGTGACAAAGCTGCATTTTGGGCGACCTATCATCCGGGTGAAACGACGGAAGAACGATTTTTTGAACAGTGTATGACGCTCTATGAACAGGGAATTGCCTTTAGCGCTGGTACAGTCGGCTTGCGCGAATCATTTGCAGCGATTGCTTCCCTGCGCCGACGTTTACCTGATGATGTGTATGTATGGATTAATGCGTTCAAAGATCGCCCCAACTACTATCGTCCCGGCGAAGTGGAGTATTTGCAGCAGATTGATCCGTATTTTGCACATAATCTCAATGATTATGACAGTCTCGGACAATCCTGTCTGGCGGGCGAGCAGGTCTTTTATGTGCAGGGCAATGGAATGGTGAAGCGCTGCTATCAGGACAAGCGCGTGATCGGTAGCATTTACCGTCATGAACTGGAGCAAATGGCAGAGAAACGACCATGCGGGATGAGCCAGTGTGGATGTTATATCGGCTATGTTCATATGCCAGAGCAACCGTTCCATCAATTGTACGGAAACAGTCTGCTGGAGCGAATTCCGCAAGCGTATCGGACTGTGCCGCAGTTGTAAGAAATGTAATGTAACACGATCATATAGCACATATAATACTGTAACGATCCATAACCGCAGCCGAAGGTCAAACGACAATACTAATGAAAAAGCAGGCAATTGTTGATGACCAACAACTGCCTGCTTTTTTGTATAGGTAATTTGAAATACTGCCTAATTATTAATATTACTATCTAGAATGGTCTGGACTGTCTAATCGTATAACTTTAGATTAATATTCGTTTGATTAACGTCCATTCATCATTGCTCGTCCACCCGGTACATTTTGCATAGCCGTTCCTGCCGCATGGAACAGTGGACGACTCTGCATATACTCCTCATCAAACAACTGATCCTCAACTGGTTCGAGCACATGATGCCGATAATCACCGATCATAATATAGCCGTTATACAGCTTCTTGACATATACATGCTGCTTCGCCTGCAAAATACAACCTGCATTCGCATCACTACCGACCATTCCTGCAATAATCCGATCTTCCGCATGTAACCGTGAACCGCGACAAATGGATTGCTCCTTCATAAAAGCGATACTGCCTGCTGAGTACAATTCGCTCTGCATAACGCCTTCATGCGTAATCACAATATCACCGTTCGACTTGATCTCACTTGATTGACAGCGGTACAGCTCGATATTGACTTCAATCTCCTGCATACAAGATACGCTAGCATACAGACGATCCAGCAGCCCGCGAATCAATACGATCTGCTGCTCATCAACCTGTTCCAGAATTGCACCGGAATGCAGAAAATAATGCAGATGATGTTTGAGCTGCTCCGATTCACGGCTATCCACATGCTGAATACTGGCAAATACCTGCAACAATTCTTTGCATAGCTCAGGAATCGTTTTGAATTTACGTTCGATGAGCAGCATAATCATCTGGCTATAACGTACGGTCTGCTGACGTGCAGCGACTTCTTCAGCTAACGTATGCGCCGCCAGATCAAGCTGACGAATCTCATGACTGAGCTGCTTGGACGCTGCATACATTCGGTTGAACATCACGCCAAAATAACCAGAATAGATGCGCCCGCCAATAATCGTTCCTTCAATCGAAATACTGCCGGTTGCCGTAATAGTGGAGTTGTACACATTACCATGCACATATACATTACCAAGCGACTCAATGATCATATGATCGGTCACATTGCCATTTACAATCACATCCCCAGCGAACACGATATTCCCTGTTCGCAGATCAACATCACCATCCACGACAAAAGCATTGGAAATATCGATCACCTGCCGATTGCCTTTACCCGTCATACGCGGGCGACCGGGGCGCAGCGCTACAATCTGTCCATGATCATTCATTTCAGCAAATTCTCCTGCTACGACTTCCAGATCCTGTGTCGGACGTGGTAGCAGTTCATTGCCGAATACATCGTAGCCCGGCATTCCCTGTATCGGTTCATGCTTGGCAGCGACAATCTCGCCCTCATGTACCGATGGAATCCGGCGATGACTACGATAATCGACAATCCCGCCCGCTTCGTGGAAGATCGTCTCGATCTTTTCCGGGAAAAACAATTCCAGCCGCGCATCGGTGCCGGGAATCGAGGCTTGCCCGCGCGCGATTACGATCGGCTGATGAGTGGGCGCTTCCAATTCATCCAGAATGGCAGCTTTATCGATATGTTTACGAATGCCGTGGTGTTCCAGCGCATTCGTAATATGCTTGAATTGTACAGTGTCGACGATGCGCGCTTGGTCTGGCATCGCACGCACGATCATCTGGTTCGCTGCGGGTGTATCAACCAGCGTCCATTCAAACCGTTCACGGGTATGCAGCGTCAAGTACGCTTCCATCTGATCTGGTGATACACTGATTTCAAACATCGGTGTATGTTGAAGTTCCCAATGAACTACATCTTCTTCGCTCACATGAGCAGTACCAGAAATGATATTCTCATTTACAATGAGCGTAACCGGTAGAACAGCACGGATCGATGCCATTTTGCCACCTGCTTTTGGTGAAAAGACATGAATCCGGTTATCCTTAACTTTGATCCAACCATTGTTACTATCGCCAGCAAGTCCGTCTTCCCGGGTGTTCAGGGATACGGAGGTATCGTTGTCAGCTGATTGAATGATGCGTCCCAATTCCTCGTCAGAGATGGGTCTAGACATTCTGTATCCCCTCCCGTTGATATGCACATAAATAGTTCCTATATTTTACTGTAGGGAATCTTGAATGGAAATGGTTCAGAAAACCTGTATCTTGTATGCATGGCAACGGTGTGTACGCTTCCAAAACGAGTAAGATGAAGTAGTGCGTATATTGTGTATGTAATTTGATGAATAAGCACACTGATATTATAATACACATTTTCCCAATTTAAACTCATTTTTGAATAAAAAGTTCCTTTTTTTAAAATGTTTTTTATCTATTTGGCATTGAAGGTAGAAGAAAGATAGTACAAAATGCTGATCATAGGACTATTGGATGAAGAGGGCGATGTTTTTTTACCATAGTAATTTGAACATAGTCTGAGAAGTCAGCATAGTTGATTATTCTATTTTTCTCGTTTTCCATTTCATCTATTACGAAAAACACGAATATAACAATGACACAAAACACGAAAAAATGGATCGTACACAAAAAAGCAGTTCCTTCATAGATCTTATACCAATAGATCCCATGCAAACCATAAATGTTATGCAAAATATAGACCCTATGCCAAAAAGCATCTCCGTAAAGTAAGTGGAGACGCTTTTTGGCGTACATCGTTATGTTCATTTGTATGTTCCTTCAGTCAGATCTTCCAACTGGATACATGACATTTACAATATAACTTCGATTATTTCGCGGCTTATCCATGAATGTCGTAATCAGAGCACTCAGGCATTGCTAACCAGATAAGTCACATTACAAACATTACCGCTGCCGCCAATCACCTGAATGTTGTATGCAGGTGAACTGCTCTGTGCCGAGAATCCGTCTGAACCAACAAATGGATCATCAAAATATAACGTGATTTCTCCTTGCGGAAGCTTGTAATAAATCGTTCCTTCCACACCTGTAGAAAAGCCGTCCGAATCCGCCTCGAAATTCACGGGCTTGGCATTGTTAGGAACATTGGTCGGTGAAACCGCCCATTCTCCATGATCCAGCACCGTTTTGTCTTCAAGTACAAGCTCACTGTCAGTTACATTAATTACGGAAATATGCACTTCGCGTTGCGCCATCGGTAAATCACTCCTTCGTTTTATAATGACTTACCAGCTTAGTCTAATATGGATTACACATTAAGTATATATAATAAAATAAAACCATAAATTACAATATATGTATTTTATATTATTGTCGCTACATGATCTTGCCGTAATACATATGCTATTTATATTTGCTGTTAGGATGGACGATATAATGTACACAGGAGCACAATAATAAAAGCGATCTAAATGTAAAAAAATGATGGCATTGCAGCGAATTTCAGTAACTTGTATACTTTATTCATTCTTATCTTTTCAAAAAGTCAAAACACTATATCTGTGAAAACGGGAGGCATTATAAATGGATCGATGGATGCGCTATGTGTACAAAATTCCCGCCATTTTACAGGCTGTACTCAATGTAACGCTGGGGCTGGTTGCTTTTACACTTTGTTTTTTCCTATTTAAAGAAGCTTGGCATATCTTTAGTTTTATCTTTCTGGATGATCAGGCAGCAACATCGTATGAATTTACTGCTACATTGCTCGTCTTTTTCCTGTACTTTGAGTTTATTGCCTTGATCATCAAATATTTCAAAAGCGGATTTCATTTTCCGCTGCGTTACTTCATCTATATTGGCATCACGGCGATCATCCGTTTGATCATCGTCGATTATGATAATGCGATGAATACGATGCTCTGGTCGATTGCTATTTTAGTATTACTCGGAGCTTTATTTTTATCCAATTCGCGCCCTATTCGTCATGACAATTAATTACAGACAGGCGTTACTGCATTATTGCTGCGGTAACGCCTGTTTTTTGCGTTCGGTTTGCCGATACTGGCGTGGACTGATGTGACATATGTGCTTGAATACTTTGCCAAAATGCGAAACATTGCCAAAGCCTGCTGCTGCGGCGACATCGATAATTCTCATCTCGGTATGACTCAGCAATTCCCGTGCCGCCTGCACTCGAATCGTATTGATATACTCGGTTACATGAAATCCGGTCGTTTTTTTGAATATACGGCTGAGATGAGCAGGGCTGAGATGACATTGCTCAGCCAGTCGTTGCAACGGCAACGGCTCAGTGTAATGTTCGCGGATATGACGTGCGACTGCGGACATTTGTCCCTGAACCGCTGACCGTGATGAAGAATCCACTCGTGTTGGTTGATCTGACGGCTGTCGTGCGCAGTGCAGTAATATTTGTATCGCTAGCTGCTCTACCATAAGCTGATATCCCTGCGCACGCGTATTCAATTCGCGCACCAGCTGTTGTATGATCTCGTGCAACATATGTTGACGATGCTGCGGACGATATACCGGATGGGTTGGATCAAAAAGCGTCAGCAACCAATTGGCGTATGCACCTAGTCGTTTCGTAGCAAACGTATCATTAAAGTACAGTACAATTCGCTCATGCTCTGGCAACTGACCAGGCAGTGTCCGATGTAATTCATGCTTGCCAATAAATACAATATCTCCGGCATGAACGGTATACACCTGATCTCGAATAAAATACTGCCGTTCTCCAGCTAGCAAAATATACATTTCGTAATGTGGATGCAGATGCTCATCCGTCATTGCAAAATAATGCTGTCGCGCCGCATATTCGCCCACCAGCTCATCAGGCATCCGACTATCCGTCAGATTGCTTTGCAGATCCATAGTCGTCGTGTCTAGGGTCATCAGGTTCATCCTCCAACATATAAAGATGGTAGTAAGCTGTTGAATAAAGCAGATAAATATAAGTCACGCATGTATGCCATATAGACATAATCTTCAATGTAAGCGTTATCCATATACGTAGTATCATACAACAAAATATGCGGGGTTTGTAAACAGGACATCATTTGCGGCGATTGTTCCCGCTTGTTTTGTTAAGCTGATGAAGAAGTAAGTTTACGATAACAGGAGGCAGAACAAGATGAGCAAGAAGCGATATGTACTGGTTGGCACCGGCGGACGCGCAGAATTTTTTTATGGAGCGATGGCACGCGATTTTAGGGAAACCGCAGAGCTGGTAGCCTTTTGCGATATCAATACGACGCGGGCAAGATACGCGAATCAACTGTTACAGCAAAAGTATGATCATCCTGCCATTGATCTGTACCGTGCAGACCAGTTTGAGCAGATGATTCGTGATAAGAAGCCGGATGAGGTAATCGTAACGAGCGTGGATCGAACGCATCATCATTATATTATTCAGGCGCTGGAGCTAGGCTGTAACGTAATTACCGAGAAGCCGATGACTGTAGACGAGCACAAATGTCAGCAAATTCTGGATGCTGTAGAGCGTACTGGCAAACAAGTAAGAGTGACGTTTAACTACCGCTATGCACCGCATCACACGAAGGCACGCGAGCTGATCCGCGATGGTGTGATTGGTCAGGTGACTTCGATTCATTTTGAATGGCTGCTGAATACACAGCATGGTGCAGATTATTTCCGGCGCTGGCATCGCGACAAGCGCAATAGCGGCGGGCTGCTCGTGCACAAATCGACCCATCATTTTGATCTGGTCAATTTCTGGATTGACTCACAGCCGGAAACAGTATTTGCATTCGGCGATTTGCTCTTTTATGGACGTGACAATGCCGAACAGCGCGGACAAACGTCCTTTTATAATCGGGCAACAGGCAATGAACATGCCAAGGACGATCCGTTTGCACTGCATCTGGATCAGAATGATAATCTGAAAGCGATGTATCTGGATGCCGAGCATGAGGATGGATACCAACGTGATCAGAGCGTATTTGGCGACGGAATCAGCATTGAAGATACGATGAGCGTAGTGGTTCGTTACCGCAATCAAGCGATGCTAACCTATTCGCTCAACGCTTATATGCCGTGGGAAGGATACCGAATCGCCTTCAACGGCACAAAGGGACGTATCGAAATGGAGATTGTAGAGAAATCGTACGTTAACGCTGGTGGTGAAAAAGCAGACGAAGGTGCACTAGAAGGCAAAAAAATAACTGTCTACCCTATGTTTGATAAGCCTTACGAAGTACAGGTTGAAGAACAAGCAGGCGGTCATGGTGGCGGTGATCCGGTATTATTAAATGATATATTTGGCGAACCGAAGGATGATCCTTTTCATCGCGCCGCCAATCATACCGATGGGGCGCGTTCGATTTTGACAGGCATCGCTGCCAATCGGTCGATTCGTACCGGGCTGCCCGTACAAGTGGATCAACTGGTTCATTTTTACGACAAATAAAAGATACAATACAGCAAATCATAGACCTTATACCAGTTAGCTGCACATTGCATACGTCTTATCGTCCAACCGGTCGTCAAATCGGGTATATAACACTGTGAGAACATCGTTATATAACACAGGAGGATCTACTATGACCGGTTATGACAAACAGCAACAACCTCATCAGACATATCCAAAAGATAATTCATCGTATGCTTCAAATGATGACTCCAATATAGAAGAAACCGAATCAAGGATAGATGATCAGCCAGCAGTACCTTATTACGCTGGACTATCACTTTCCGAAATTGAGCAGTTTCAGCAGCATGGACGATGGCAAGATCATGGCGATCGTCTCATATTACCTGTACCTGCTGAATTCAACTTTCGCATGAACATTGAGTTTTTACGCAGTTCTCCCAATGAATGTTTGTTTACGGTTGGCGAACACGATGTGTATAAAGCATTGGCGGTTGGAGAGTCGCGCCCACTGCTGCGTATCGTTGAAGAGCAGCAGGGTGAGATCGTTGTCCAATTTCTTGGTAATACTGCACCGACCGACGAACTGGAACGTGCTGCGGTAGCTGCGTATGTGAGTGATTGGTTTGATCTGGGTATCGATCTGTTGCCGTTCTACAAACTGGCCAGCAGTGACGCACTGCTTGGTCATGCGGTGGAGTCCTTTTACGGATTACGCAATATGGGGATTCCCGATCTATTTGAGACATTATGCTGGGGTATCCTTGGTCAGCAGATCAATATCGGCTATGCACACACGCTGAAATGTCGTTTGACTGAGGCATTTGGCGAATCTGTAGAGTACGAAGGAGAGACGTATCGTATCTTCCCTATAGCCGAGCGGATTGCAGAACTTAACATGGACGATCTGGAATTGATGCATATGACCGTGAAAAAATGCGAATATATCCTTCATGCTGCTCGCCTTGTTGCCAGTGGAGAACTGAGCAAAGAGAAATTGCTGGCTGCTGGTGGATATCGTGAAGCGGAGAAGATGCTCGTTCGTATTCGCGGTATTGGTCCTTGGACTGCTAATTATGTACTCATGCGCTGTCTACGAATCCCGTCTGCATTTCCGATTGATGATGTGGGGCTTCATAATGTAATTCGTCATCTAACCGGTTCATCGGCAAAGCCAACACGCGAGGAATTGCTGAAGCTGTCCGCAGGCTGGAGCAACTGGGAGTCGTATGCTACCTTTTACCTGTGGCGTGTATTGTATTGAATGATCATAACAAGATATGCGAATATCCAAACCGGAATATACAAAAAAGCATCCCCGTTTAAACGGAGATGCTTTTCTCTGTGACGTCCCAGAAGGGATTCGAACCCCTGACCGACGGCTTAGAAGGCCGTTGCTCTATCCTGCTGAGCTACTGGGACAAATATAAAATTTACGTTTCAAGCGCAACAAAAATATATTAACATGTGGTGTAAAAGAAAGCAAGCTATTTTTATCCAAATACAGCAACGCAAACAACTCTGTACAAGCATGCTTGTTACCAAAGTCAATCTGTACGCCAGACGTTTCGTTACTATGCAGTGTGTTAATACATGAATAGGTCGCAAACAAAATAGTAGTCCACGTATGTATAGACGTGTAACACGGCTGTGCGCTGTGATAAGCTGTGCTATAATCATGGAGTTGTGCATAAAGAAGCAAGAAGTGCAGGAGGTGTCGTTATCGCTGATTCAACGCATTCACATACAGAACATAATCGGAATGTTGTCCTGTTTCCGAAGACGCTGGATTATTATCAGGTCGAATTAACTAGCATGTTGGAGACGGAACGTTATCGAGAGGCGATGGAAATGCTTCAGTTTTTACTGCAATGTCAGGGGCAGGATGAACGTCAGCTAGAAGAGTGGGAATCGCTGCTCGGCTGGTTGCAGACTACTTTTCCAGAGGCGACTTACAGTCAACAAACGATGTCGCAAACGGAATCTGAGCCAGAGGAAACGCCTGATAACGAGCAGGTGATGCGGGACAAAGTTAGGCTCAAACAAGCTGAAGACCGGCAGTATGAAGAAAAGCTGCTTAAGACTGCGATGGAGCTTCCTGTATCGGAACGTACATTGTTAGCGCTAGAGCAACTCTCTTATTTGGAGCAACCACAGATTGATGAACAGATTGTAGACTGGCTACAGCAGGATGGGCAGCTACATCCTCTCATCCAATTCCGCGTCCTGCAAACGTTGCGCCGCCGTGGACATCGCGGCAATGTGCATTATATGCATCGCAATGAACGGGTTGATGTGGACGTAGAGACGGTTCCGCTTGATCCGACCGAGTTCCCGTTATCCTTTATTCAGATTCTGGAACGGGTATCTGACAAGGCGGAGATTAGCGCGCCGAATCTGTTCTACTTTGCTCAGGAGCTGTGGTCGCAGTTCATTATGAGTATTTTCGGCACGCAGGACTATCTGTACATCTCGCGTGGCGATGATGCTGAGATTGATGTGTGGGCAGCGGCTTTGCATCAGACGGTTGCTGAGACGCTGGAAGGTTCTAGCGATGAGGAAGAGACGCGCACACTGTATGGCGTCACCGACAGCATCCGATTCCGGTATGAACAAGCGTACCGTGCATTGCAGCAGTTCGTATCCGGGCAAATACCACGCTGAGTACGTTAGTGCAGTGTGCATGACAACGTCCCACGAAGGGATATAGAAACGAACTTGATAAAACATGAATTGTTGTATATACTATAGTGGTTATTCTGCACGTGAAAATGTACAATTTAAACGAAATCATTCATGTTAAATATTTGTTGGAGGGGAATTCTTGAAATGACAGCAAAATGGGAAAAAACAGAAAAGAACCTTGGTGTTCTTGAAGTAGAAGTCGCTGTTGAGCGTGTAAGCGCAGCGATTGATAAAGCATTCAACAAAGTGGTTAAATCCGTGAACGTACCGGGGTTCCGTAAAGGTAAAGTACCTCGCTCGATCTTTGAAGCACGTTTTGGTATCGAGAGTGTGTACAACGATGCGATCGATATCCTGCTGCCGGAAGCATACTCCGAAGCAATCGACGAAACAGATATCTTCCCTGTTGATCGTCCTGAAATCGAAATTGAGCAATTTGAAAAAGGTAAAACTTTCAAATTCAAAGCAAAAGTAACAGTAAAACCTGAAGTGAAGCTGGGCGACTACAAAGGTCTGGAAGTTCCTGTTTCCGCAGTTGAAGTATCTGACGAAGACATCGCCAGCGAGCTGGAGCGTCTGCAACAACGTCATGCTGAACTGTCCGTAATCGAAGAAGGCGCTGCTGAAAATGGCGACACTGTATCTATCGATTTCGAAGGTTTCGTAGATGGCGAAGCATTTGAAGGCGGTCAAGCTGAGCGTTACTCCCTGGAGCTGGGTTCTAACTCCTTTATCCCAGGCTTTGAAGATCAAGTAGTTGGTATGGCTACTGGCGACTTCAAAGACGTAACGGTAACGTTCCCTGAGAGCTACCATGCAACAGAACTGGCTGGAAAAGAAGCTGTGTTCAAAGTAAAACTGCATGAAATCAAACGCAAAAACCTGCCTGAGCTGGACGATGAGTTTGCAAAAGATGTTAGTGAATTCGACACACTGGACGAATTCAAAGCAGACCTGAAACAACAAATCGCTTCCCGCAAAGAAAACGAAGTAAAAGCAGCAAAAGAAGCAGCTGTTGTTGATAAAGCTGCTGAAAACGCTGAAATCGAAATTCCAGATGCAATGGTAAGTTCCGAAACCGACAACATGGTTCGCGACTTCGACAACCGTCTGCGTCAACAAGGTATGAATCTGGAAATGTACACAAGCTTCTCCGGTCAAACTTCGGATGACCTCAAAGAGCAAATGAAAGAGGAAGCTGCAAAACGTGTACGCAACAACCTCGTACTGGAGCAAATCGCAAAAGACGAGAACATCGAAGTTTCTGACGAAGAAGTGGATGCGGAGCTGGAAAAAATGGCTTCCCAATTCCAACGCAGTGCTGAAGAAGTTCGCAGCATTCTGGGTGCGAATGGTTCCCTGGCAAGTCTTTCCGAAGAAATCAAACTGCGCAAAACAATCGAACTGCTGGTTGACAGCAGCAAAGAAGTGGAAGCAGTGGCTGAGAAAGCCGAATAATTCAATTGCATACTGTACGGTTGCATGAATGTGCAATCTCTACTAATAAGGCACGTATAATCTGCGTGCCTTATTTTTCCCTATTTAGGGACTTGTTTACGAATAGCGGTTTTTGCTTGCGGAAATTGGTTAATAGTTGCTGTCATCCATTTGTGGACTGCGATATATTTTCCAAATCTTTACCTTTGAAAAAATGACATGGCGCAGTCTACATGTTAAAATAGAAATTGCATCTGTATTTCAATGTATGCAATTCCCGTCGTCATATTCCTGGATAAGAAAGAGGTTGGTTCTATGAGTCTGGTACCTATGGTTGTTGAACAAACCAGTAGAGGCGAACGATCTTACGATATTTACTCAAGATTGCTCAAGGACCGTATTATATTTTTGAATACGGCGATTGATGATCATGTAGCCAATCTTGTTATCGCACAATTATTATTCCTTGCTGCTGAAGACCCGGAGAAAGATATCCACTTGTACATCAACTCTCCCGGTGGTTCTGTAACAGCGGGTATGGGTATATACGATACAATGCAATTCGTTAAACCGGATGTGTCGACCATCTGTATGGGACTTGCCGCAAGTATGGGCTCCCTGTTACTGACAGCTGGCGCACCAGGCAAACGTTTCGCGCTGCCTAACAGCGAAGTGATGATTCACCAGCCACTGGGCGGTATTAGCGGACAAGCGTCCGATATGAAGATCCATGCCGAATGGATCATCAAAACACGCGAGAAGCTGAATCAGATTTATGTAGAACGCACCGGTCAGACACTGGACAAAATTGAACGTGATACGGATCGTGACTACTTCCTGGATGCTGAGGAAGCCAAATCATACGGGCTGATCGACAAGGTTATTACCCGTCCTGTCACAAGCTAAAAAGGGGTGTAGACATGTTTAAATTCAACGATGAAAAAGGACAGCTCAAATGTTCTTTTTGCGGTAAATCGCAGGATCAGGTCCGCAAACTGGTAGCGGGTCCAGGCGTATATATCTGCGACGAATGTATCGAACTGTGCACGGAGATTGTGGAGGAAGAACTGGGTCATGAAGAAGAACTCGACCTCAAAGACATTCCGAAGCCACAAGAAATCCGTTCTATTTTGGATCAATATGTCATCGGTCAGGAACAAGCGAAGAAATCCCTGTCCGTTGCTGTATATAACCATTACAAACGCGTCAATACCCAGAGCAAAATCGAAGACGTCGAGCTGCAAAAAAGTAACATCATGCTCGTTGGTCCGACAGGCTCCGGTAAAACGCTGCTGGCGCAAACAATGGCGCGCATCTTGAATGTGCCGTTTGCGATTGCGGATGCGACTTCCCTGACAGAAGCTGGTTATGTTGGTGAAGACGTAGAAAACATCTTGCTGAAGCTGATTCAAGCAGCAGACTATGATGTAGAAAAAGCGGAACGCGGCATCATTTATATCGATGAAATCGATAAAGTGGCACGCAAATCTGAAAATCCGTCCATCACCCGCGACGTATCTGGTGAAGGCGTACAGCAAGCGTTGCTGAAAATCCTGGAAGGTACGGTTGCTTCTGTTCCACCGCAAGGCGGACGTAAACACCCGCATCAAGAATTTATCCAGATTGATACAACGAACATTCTGTTTATCGTCGGTGGTGCATTTGATGGTCTGGAACAATACATCAAACGCCGGATCGGTAAAAAAGTAATTGGTTTCAGCTCCGACAATCAAGGTCAAAAAGACCTAAAAGCCGGCGAATATCTGAGCATGGTTCTTCCAGAAGACTTGCTCAAATTCGGTCTGATTCCAGAGTTTGTTGGTCGTCTGCCAGTTATTTCTGCACTGGAACCGCTGGATGAAGAAACACTGGTACGTATCCTGTCCGAACCGAAAAACGCATTGACCAAACAGTATTCCAAAATGCTGGAAATGGACAATGTGGAACTCGTATTCGAGCCAGGCGCATTGCAGGCGATTGCCCGCGAAGCGATCAAACGTAATACTGGTGCTCGTGGTCTGCGTGCTATCATCGAAGGCATTATGCTGGACGTGATGTACGAAGTGCCATCGCGTGATGACGTTACTCGTTGCGTAATCACCGAGCAAGTAGTGGAGAGCAAGGTTGTACCTGAACTCCAAACTGGCAAAGACAAAAAACAAGAAGAAAGTGCCTGAGTAGCTTATGACATCCCGCTCTGTACTCGTTGAACAACGACGATTTCCGGGGTGTCGCTGCTCCATGCGATTCTTCTACACGTATAGATAAATCGAAATCGCGCCGGCCTTTTTCCTTTGTAGGATAAAGGCTGGTTTGCGATTAAGCCCAAATGCAAGGGAGAAGAAACCATGTTTTTGAGAGAAAACACGAGACCTGTCAAAGTTGGCAACCTGACGATCGGTGGCAACAATGAAGTTCTGATCCAAAGTATGTGTACGACGAAGACGGCAGATGTGGAAGCAACTGTAGCCGAGATTTTGCGCTTGGAAGAAGCGGGTTGTCAGTTGGTTCGCGTAACAGTGAACAACGAAGAAGCCGCTGCTGCTATCAAAGAAATCAAGAAACGCATCAATATCCCACTTGTAGCCGACATTCACTTCAATCATAAGCTAGCTCTGCTGGCAATCGAGAACGGTATCGATAAAGTCCGTATTAATCCGGGTAATATCGGTCGTCGCGATAAAGTTGAAGCGGTTGTACGTGCCTGCAAGGAGAAAAACATTCCAATTCGTATCGGTGTGAACGCCGGTTCATTGGAAAACCATTTGCTGGAGAAATACGGGTATCCAACACCGGAAGCAATGGTAGAGAGCGCCTTGTTCCATATTAATATTCTGGAAGAGCTTGATTTCCACGATATTATCGTATCGCTCAAAGCATCTGATGTACCGATGGCAATTGCTGCTTACAGCAAAGCTGCTGAAGTGATCAAATATCCGCTGCATCTCGGCATTACCGAAGCGGGTACATTGAACGCCGGTACAATCAAAAGCTCCGCGGGTATCGGTGCATTGCTATCGCTCGGTATCGGTTCAACTGTTCGCATTTCCCTCAGCGCCGATCCTGTGGAAGAGGTAAAAGTAGCTCGTGAGCTGCTCAAAACATTCGGTCTGATCTCCAATGCGGCAACACTCGTATCCTGCCCGACCTGTGGTCGCCTCGATATCGATCTGTTCTCCATTGCGAATGAAGTCGAAGAATATATCTCCAAACTGAAAGTGCCGATCAAAGTATCCGTACTCGGTTGCGCAGTCAACGGACCAGGTGAAGCCAAAGAAGCCGATATCGGCATCGCCGGCGCACGTGGTGAAGGTCTGCTGTTCCGCTACGGTAAAATGATTCGCAAAGTGCCTGAAGCCGACATGGTAGAAGAACTCAAAAAAGAAATCGACATCATCGTCGAAGCCTTCGAAGCCACCGGCAAAATCCCAGGTCGCGAAGAACGCCACCAACCCGCAGTCCAATCCTGATTTCATCAGGATATAAACAGTAATAGACGCAATCCCAAACCATCACCATCTGCACAGATCATCAAAATTAAAATTCTTAATTCCAAACAGCTCCAACAAGCACATATACAAAATACAGGCACCATGCACGTATGCCTGTCGCTAATTTCATATGTGAAATATGCAACAATTCCCAGATACTGATGCGAAACCCATCAGTATCTTTTTTTATATTTGTTTATATCTTTTTATATCAATTAAACTTTTCACGATAATAATATGTAGATGTAGATGTAGATGTAGATGTAGATGTAGATGTAGATGTAGATGTAGATGTAGATGTAGATGTAGATGTAGGTGTAGGTGTAGGTATAGATGTGGGCATAGGCGTAGCCACATACCAATACATCTCAATCTCACCCTACAAACTCCTTATCTTTCTACTGCTACCCTCATCCGCGGATGAGCTTTTTTCTCCTTTACTAAACCCATTCCAAAGTTTCGATGCAGCTCGGAGCGGAGGGAAGGGAATTAGGGCAAAGGACGATTTTGGAGGGGTGGGAATCTTCATTCTCTCCCCATTCCAAAAGATTCCCGCGGCTCCACCCGAGGACGTGCCCTAATCCCTTCCCGCAGCGCTCCCATCTAAATCCGAATCTTTCAAATCCCCTTCAGTAACCCCAGAAGAAAACCCCCATCCGCTTTCCCCACGATTGGTGTTTCAATGTGATATTTGTTAAAATAGGAATGATATAGGCATATAGCCACACAGACAGTGCGATACGCATAATATAGGAGGTACGAAAGCGATGGGACCCAATAAAAACAAGGCACGTCGTTTTCCTTTACTGCCTTTGAGAGGACTGCTCGTTTATCCAAGCATGGTGCTTCATCTGGATGTCGGGCGCGATAAATCCGTCAAGGCTTTAGAAAAGGCGATGGTCGATGATAACCTCATCCTGCTATGCTCCCAATCCGAAGTGAACATTGAGGAGCCGAGCGAGGATGAGATTTTTAGAATAGGCACAATTGCAAAGGTTAGACAGATGCTGAAACTGCCGAACGGAACAATTCGCGTGCTGGTGGAAGGTCTGGAACGTGCCGAAGTACTAGAATATGTAGACAATGAAGAATACTATGAGGTGCTGGCGCGCGAGCTGCCGGAAAAAGAAAACAATGACACTGAAGTATTCGCACTTATGCGTACCGTGTTAACCGAATTTGAACATTATATCAATCTGTCCAAAAAGGTAACTCCGGAAACGATGGCAGCCGTATCGGACATCGAGGAACCGGGGCGTCTGGCAGATGTAATTACTAGCCATCTGGTTATCAAAATCAAAGACAAACAGCATATTCTGGAAGCGGTTGAAGTGCGTACGCGTCTGGAACGATTGCTAGATATTTTGCATAATGAACGTGAAGTGCTGGAACTGGAACGCAAAATTAGCCAGCGCGTCAAAAAGCAAATGGAAAAAACACAACGTGAATACTACCTGCGTGAGCAAATGAAAGCGATCCAGAAGGAACTTGGCGAAAAAGAAGGACGTGCCGGGGAAGCGGAAGAACTACGTCAATTGCTCGCTGACTTGACCGTACCGGAAAAAGTCGAGGAAAAGATCGAGAAAGAGATCGACCGTCTGGAGAAAACGCCTGCCAACTCGGCAGAAGGCGGCATTATCCGCAACTATCTGGATTGGCTGCTCGCTTTGCCATGGGATAAACGTACAGATGACGATCTGGATCTGCATCATGCAGAGCAGATTTTGAATGAAGATCATTACGGTCTGGACAAGCCCAAAGAGCGTGTGTTGGAATATCTGGCTGTGCAAAAATTAGTGAAAAAGCTCAAAGGTCCGATTCTCTGTCTCGTCGGTCCACCGGGCGTAGGTAAAACGTCTCTGGCACGCTCCATCGCCAAATCGCTTGGACGTGAATTTGTACGGATTTCACTGGGTGGTGTACGCGATGAAGCGGAAATTCGCGGTCATCGTCGTACGTATGTCGGCGCAATGCCAGGGCGAATCATTCAAGGCATGCGCAATGCTGGTAGCATCAATCCAGTATTCCTGCTGGATGAGATCGACAAAATGGCATCCGATTTCCGTGGTGATCCGTCGGCTGCACTGCTGGAAGTACTTGATCCAGAGCAGAACAATACGTTCAGCGATCATTTTGTTGAAGTGCCATTCGATCTGTCGAACGTCATGTTTGTGACCACGGCAAACAGTGTGCAGAGTATTCCGCGTCCATTACTGGATCGGATGGAAATGCTGTACATTCCCGGCTATACCGAATTGGAAAAGCTGCAAATCGGCAGACAATACCTACTTCCCAAACAAACGGAAGATCATGGTTTGACCGAAGAACAGCTGAACGTTAGCGAAGATACGCTGCTGCGCGTCATTCGTGAATATACGCGTGAATCCGGTGTGCGTAATCTGGAACAACAGATTGCTGCATTATGTCGTAAGGCTGCTCGTGCCGTCGTTGCCGATGAACAGACACAGGTCGTAATTGCACCTGACGATGTGAAGGAATACCTCGGTACGCCGAAGTTCCGCTACGGTCTGGTGGAAAAAGAAAATCAGATCGGCAGTGTGACCGGATTGGCATGGACTGAAGTTGGTGGTGAAACGCTGACCATCGAAGTAACTGTCGTACCGGGTAGTGGTAAATTAATGCTGACCGGTAAGTTAGGCGATGTGATGAAGGAATCCGCGCAGGCGGCATTCAGCTACACCCGCTCCAAAGCAACCGCGCTCGGTATCGACGCCGACTTTTATGAGAAAAATGATATTCATATTCATATCCCAGAAGGTGCGATTCCCAAAGATGGACCATCGGCGGGCATCACGATTGCAACCGCGCTGATCTCTGCTCTCACTGGACGTCATGTTTCCAAGGAAGTGGCAATGACTGGCGAGATTACATTACGCGGACGCGTGCTGCCAATCGGCGGCTTAAAGGAAAAGACACTCGCTGCCCATCGTGCCGGATACAAGAAAATTTTGTTGCCGCATGACAATGAGCGCGATCTGAAAGATATTCCTGAAAGTATCAAAAATGAGCTGACCTTTGTACCGGTCGCTCATATGGATCAGGTGTTAGAACACGCATTGATCGCAGATCCATCAGCACCAACAGCATTATAAGAGTATCGACAGCATCGTTTACCGTTCTGCGGTAGGCGATGCTGTTTTTGTATCTATGACGGTGGCTACATTTTCCTTTGTATAATTCCACATGGTGTCTGCAAAAGATGATATACTAGGTGAGGTTCACAAGTCATGAACTATGTTCAGATGACTATCCTTTATCATGTCAACGATCATATTGGACTGAGATAGATACGTGCGACAAGCTGTTGATTCAACGACAACTAACGGTAAGAGAAGCATATAGTTGTAGTGTCATATACACTAAGAAAAGATAGCATGCGGTATTGGACACAGAAGATGTAACTATATGGCATACACAAGCGAACAACAGGATTACGGTGGAAACAGATGGATGTAGGGAAGCGTCTGCGACGACCGTTTGAAATAAGAAGGGAATGTATACGAAATGAAAGTAAATCAGGCTGAATTTATTATTAGTGCTGTGAAGCCAGATCAATACCCGGAAGATGGCTTGCCAGAAATTGCACTTGCCGGACGCTCCAATGTCGGCAAATCGTCGATGACGAACCGGTTGATCAACCGCAAAAATCTGGCGCGTACAAGTGCGACACCGGGTAAAACCCAGCATTTGAATTATTATAAAATTAACGAAATACTGTATTTCGTCGATTTTCCGGGTTATGGATATGCGAAAGTATCCAAATCCCAGCGCGAAGCATGGGGCAAAATGATCGAGCGTTACTTGCTGGAGCGCGATCCGCTCAAGCTGGTGCTGCTCGTCATCGACCTGCGTCATGCACCGTCCAAAGATGATATTATGATGTACGAATGGCTGAAATATTACGATTGTAATATTTGCGTCGTTGCAACCAAAGCTGACAAAATCCCGCGTAGCAAATGGGCGAAGCATGTAAAAATCGTCAAACAGGAGCTGGCATTTGTGCCGGAAGATGATTTTGTAATGTTCTCTTCGGAAACCGGACTTGGCAAAGATGAACTGTGGGCGATTATCGAGCGTCATGCGTTTGCAGCAGAGGAAGACGAATGGGATGAAGAAGAAACAGAGGACGCTGTAATTAGCGATACTCAGAATGAATTGCAGCAACCAGCAGTACTTCATGCTCAGCATAGCGACAATGACGATGATGGTAAGCATGAATAAGCAGCAATATACTCAACATTTTTGTAACAAAGCATAAATCCATGCATCATGTGGTACATTTCATGGAATCGGGGGAAGACTATGACCCAGCGGCTGGTGACCGAATACCGACAGGCGCGCATACAGTTGTCGATGGAACAGCTCTCACAGTTTATTGCCTATGCCAGTGACCCGCATATTCATCTGCACATTCGTGTGCTGGATAACGGCAATCAGGAATTCCGGTTTGGTACACGCTGGGGGGAAGAAGTCCAGCTGCCTTTTGCATGGCGTGATGGGTATTATGTATGCGAGTTATCGTGTGAGCTGGTCAACGTACGGCTGAGCAATCTGATCCGGCGATTATTTATCGCGTTTCATGGTACAGGTCTGGTATTGCGTACGCGTGGACAGCTGGCATTGCACTACACTTACAGACACGGCACCGTTGAGCAGATTTTGGAATGTGAACAAGGTCATAAGCAGTTAATTTACACTCATCAGAGCGATTCGCGCCGATTGCAGAAGCTATACGATGCACAGACGGTTGAAACAGATATTGCCCTCACATGCGGCTTAATTGATACGCTATTGGATCGCAGAAATGAGGAGCATCCATCCACTCAGCTGGTCGACAAGGAACTGGCATTTCAATTGAAACGCTTACTCAAATTGGAATCGTAATCTGTAGCTTTGACGTGACCCGCATACATGTAATTGCCGCTAGCAACTCTGAATATCACATGAAGCTTTACCATGAACATGCATATGATGAATTGAATATGTTAAAATGATAAAAAAGTATTCGGTAACGTCTAAACAGACTCTCTGAATGCTTTTTTGTGTGATATGCTCTGTCTGTTTATCCATAAAACACCGATATAAAAACGGAACAGATGGTTCATGCATGAAACGGTCGGTGAAAGATTTGACAAATGTATTACGATTTGTCCAGATGGATGGGGATTTCATAAACATTTCATAAAAACGCCGAATTTGGTCAATTTGATGTGATATAATTAACGTATTGTTAAGAATGAACGATATTGGTTACAACTTTTAGACTAGGCAGGTGAACTTGCAATGCACATAGTTGTTGTCGGACTCAACTACCGCACAGCACCGGTTGAAGTAAGAGAACGGTTTGCCATTGCGGACGAAATATTACCGGAAGCTCTCCGGCAGCTGAAAGATACTCAAAGTGTATTGGAAGGCACCATCGTAGCAACTTGCAACCGTACGGAAATCTATGTTGTACTGGATCGTCTGCATATGTGCGGACATTATATCCGTAGCTTTATGGAGCAATGGTTCGGTATTTCCCGTCAAGAATTTACGAAACATTTGTATATATATGAAGATGAGCAGGCGATTGAGCATCTGTTCCGGGTAGCATGCGGATTGGATTCGATGGTACTTGGCGAAACGCAGATTCTCGGTCAGGTGAAGCGTTCCTTCCAGCTGGCTCAGGAAAACAAAGCGACGGGCACATGGTTCAATATGTTGTTCAAGCAAGCTGTAACGCTTGGCAAACGCGCACATGCGGAAACGATGATCGGCGAAAGCGCGGTCTCGGTTAGTTATGCGGCGGTAGAGCTGGGCAAACGGATTTTTGGTGCTTTTCATAACAAAACGATCATGATTCTGGGTGCAGGCAAAATGAGCGAGCTGACCGTGAAGCATCTGTATGCCAATGGTGCGGCAGAAGTCATTGTAGCGAACCGTACGATTGGTCGCGCTCAAGAATTGGCGCATAAATTTAGCGGCACTGCCTGCACGATTGAAGAGGGACTGAATCGTCTGCATGAAGTGGACATTCTGATCAGTTCTACCGGGGCGCAGGGCTATGTACTTACTCCGCAGGTGATGGAGTACAGTATGAAACAGCGCAAATCGCGTCCGCTGTTTATGATTGATATTGCTGTACCACGTGATATTGATCCGGCAGTGGCTGAACTAAGTAATGTATTTCTGTATGATATTGATGATCTGGAAGGGATCGTGGAGAGCAATATGGCGATGCGCCGTGCCGAAGCGATTAAGATCGAGCGTATGATCTCCGAGGAGATTAACGTCTTCCAACAATGGCTGAAAACACTTGGCGTGAAGCCGGTCATCCGCGCTCTGCAAGAACGCGGTGCACGCATTCATGAAGAAACGCTGGAAAGTTTGTTTAACAAGCTTCCTGAGCTGGATGAGAGACAGCGTAAGGTCATCAGCCGTCTCACCAAAAGTATCGTCAATCAGATGAACCATGATCCGATCAACCGGGTCAAAGAAATGGCAGCCGAGAAAAATGGTGCCGATACACTGGAATTGTTTACCCGCCTGTTCGCGCTGGAAGATGATATCGAAGCGCCTGCTGAGCCGGTGAATGAACGTAAAGAAGCACCGACACAGCGTACAGCAATTGCTTCCCATCCACCCGTGGTGGAAGGAAGTCTGGCTTATTTTGCTTCCGCTACCTTATAGGCAGGTGATTTGTGTTGACACTGTTCAACCTGTTATACGATATTATTATCTATCTATACGCCCTGAGCCTTCTGTTTTATTTCTCGGATTGCATACGTCGCAATCCGAGGGCGAAGCGGATAGGCACAGGGTTTCTTGTTATGGTGTTTGTCATTCAGATGGTCAGCATTACGATTCGTACAGTGGAAGAGAAGACGTTGCCGCTATTTTCAACGTATGACTTTTTCTTTTTCCTGACATTCATTCTTATCTTGATTTCCTTTTTTATTGAACGGGTATTGAAGACAGACTATGCCGTATTGCTGCTGAATGTCGTTGGGTTCTGCGCGATGGTGCAGAATCGATTGCATTCGCCGGGGGAAGGCGCATTGCCGACCGGTTGGGATACCGTGCATGGGCTGCTGATTCTGCATGTGGTGCTAGCGAATTTGAGCTTTGCCTTTTACACAGTATCAGCGGTGTTTGCAGTAATGTATCTGTTCTTGCATCGCAAATTGAAATTGAAAAAATGGGACAATACGGTGCGCCGTTTGCCCAGCTTGGAAAGTATGGAGAAGTATACGTACACATCAATGTTGATCGGTACGCCACTATTGATCGTATCGCTGATTGTGGCGCTGATGTCCATTTTTGCGGAAGGGCGTTATATTCTGCTGCTGGATCTGAAAGTGATCGTCACATTGCTGGCGTTGTGCGTGTATGTGACTTATTTTGCTACTCGTAAAATGCGTAATTATTCAGCGGTCGTGCTGGCACGTTGGGCGATTGCTGGATATATCGTGTTTATTTTGAATTTTGCCGCTAACGCATGGTCGGCATTTCACCAGTGGGTAGGCGTATGAGGGAGAGACAGGAGCCTGTACCGTATTTGCCAGTATTGCTCGATTGCCGTGGTCAGCAGGTGCTTGTTATAGGCGGTGGAACGGTAGCAGAACGCAAAATACTGCATTTGCTAGAAGCTGGCGCACAAATTACGCTGATCAGCCCGGAAGTGACGGTTGGTTTGCAGCAGTTGGCGGAGGAACGACGTCTGATCTGGCACGCCAGAGGGTATACGGATGGCGATGTGGAAGCGCAGCGGTATTGGCTGATCCATGCCGCATCGTCACAGCAACATGTCAATGAACAGGTTGCACAAGCGGCGAAACGATGTAGTATTCCCGTGAATGTGGCGCATCGGCAGCAAGAAGGCAACTTTATCAACCCGGCGGTAATCCGGCGCGGGGGATTGGTTGCGTCCATCTCTACGTCTGGTGCAGGTCCGGCTGTCAGTCGTCGGATTGTGCAGGAGCTGGAAGCACATTTTGGACAGGAATATGAAACGTATATCGCTTTTTTGCATTATTTGCGTCACCGTATTCAAGCGGAAGTAAATGATGCTGCTGAGCGTAAATTACTGCTGGAACGAGCGTCAGCACTGGATATTTTGGCTCAAATCCGACATAAGCAATTTGTATGGTGGGATGATGAGCAGACGAAGCAATGGATTAGACACAATCGGGGAGAGGTTATGTAATGCGCAAAATAATCGTGGGAAGCAGACAGAGTGCGCTGGCATTGACCCAGACGGGGCATGTTATCGACGCGCTACAAGCACTTGCTGCCGAGCAGGGCATGGAAGTGGAATTTGAAGTGCAAAAGATCGTCACCAAAGGCGATCAGATTCTGGATGTCACATTGTCCAAGGTCGGTGGTAAAGGGCTGTTCGTCAAGGAAATCGAGCAGGCGTTAATCAACGGCGAGATTGATATGGCGGTACACAGCATGAAGGATATGCCATCCGTATTGCCCGAAGGATTGGTGAACGGAGCGATTCCGAAACGTGTCGATCCGCGTGACTGTCTGATTACCCGCGATGGTAGCGGTCTGGAAGACTTGCCACAAGGAGCCAAGCTGGGTACAAGCAGTTTACGCCGGGCAAGTCAGCTCAAAGCATACCGTCCAGATCTTAACATTGAATCGATTCGCGGCAATATCGACTCGCGTCTGCGTAAGCTGGAAACGGAAGGCTTTGACGCGATTATGCTTGCTGCTGCTGGACTGGAGCGTATGGGCTGGAGTGATCGTATTAGCGCTTACTTGCCTGCGGAGTTGTGTTTACCTGCTGTTGGACAAGGTGCGCTGGGTGTAGAATGTCGTGCCGATGATATCGAACTGCTTGGTCTGCTATCGCTGTACAATGATGATCTGACGGCACTAACGGTAACGGCAGAACGCACATTTCTAGCGGAACTGAATGGCGGTTGTCAGGTGCCGATTGGTGCGTACGCTGTGCGTCTGCATCCTGACCATTCGGAGCAGGAGCATGTAATTCAACTGACTGGTATGGTCGCTTCACCGGACGGAGATATTATGCTCAAAGAAACGTTGCAGGGTACTGATCCGGTACAGCTCGGTATTGAAGTCGCCGACAAGCTGAAACGTCAGGGAGCGGATCAAATTCTGGCGGACGTTAGGGGATGACATCATGACCGGTAAAGTGTATTTGGTAGGCGCAGGTCCGGGGGCTTTAAAACTGATTACACTGCGCGGTTGGGAATGCATCGGGCTGGCTGATGCGATCGTGTACGACCGGCTGGCAAGTCCTCGTTTGCTCAAGCAAGCGAAGCCGGGAGCGGAGAAAATCTATGTAGGCAAGCTGCCTGATCGTCACACGATGAAGCAGGAGGAGATTAATCAGCTGCTCGTCGATCTGGCGCTACAAGGCAAAACGGTCGTGCGACTAAAGGGCGGCGATCCGACTATTTTCGGACGGGTTGCTGAAGAAGCCGATCTACTGCGACGCAATGGCATTGCATACGAAATTGTGCCGGGCATCAGCTCGTCCATTGCTGTGCCTGCGTATGCCGGTATTCCGGTTACACACCGGGACTGGGCGTCGTCGGTATCCATCATCACGGGTCACGAAAGCCCTGACAAGCTGGATCACAGTATTCATTGGGACAAAGTAACCAATGCAACCGGTACGCTCGTCTTTATGATGGGTGTTGCCAAAATCGGTTATATTAGTGAACAGTTGATTCGGTATGGTCGTCCGCAAGATACACCGGTAGCACTCGTGCGTTGGGGCACGCGTGCAGAGCAGGAGACGTTGACGGGTACACTACAAGATATTGCTGCCAAAGTGGCCGAAGCTAATTTTAAACCGCCAGCCGTTATCGTTGTTGGCGAAGTGGTCAATTTGCGTGAACAATTGCAATGGGCGGAGCAGCTGCCGTTGTTCGGCAAACGTATTCTGGTCACTCGTGCGCGCAGTCAGGCGAGCGAGCTAGTTGATCGAATTGATGAGCTGGGCGGCGAGCCGTATGAATACCCGGTCATTGAGACGGTGATGCCGACTGGAACCGAGACGCAGACACATATTGCCAATGTGTTTGCACAGCTGGAGCAGTACGATTGGGTATTTTTTACGAGTGTAAACGGGGTAGAGTATTTCTTCCGACATCTGGAGCAGCAAGAGCAGGATATTCGCGCTTTGCATCGTGCCCGGATCGTCGCCGTCGGACCGGCTACCCGCGAGGCGCTGCGTAGTCGCGGCATTCACGTGACATCGTTGCCAGAGAAGTTTCATGCGGAAGGGATGCTGGATAGTCTGGCAGCACAATTGCAGCCGGGACAACAGGTGCTACTGCCGCGCGGCGATCTGGCACGCGCATGGTTGCCGGAAACGCTGCGCGGGATGAAGCTGGATGTCACGGAAGTAGATACGTACGAAACCGTGCTGGCAGCCGAAGAAGATCTGGAATTGAAAAAGCTGCTGGAAGAACAGGCAATTCATGCTGTGACTTTTACCAGCTCATCCACAGTGACCAATCTGCTGACAGCGCTGCGCAAGATGGGGATCGAAGACCCGGTAGCATCCTTGGCTCACAGCACCATTGCCTGCATCGGTCCACAAACAGCAAAAACAGCAGAGCAGGCTGGATTGCAAGTTGATCTGCTGGCAGAGTCGTCAACGATCAATGGACTGCTGGAAGTGCTATGCCAATGGAATGGATCGGAATTGCCTGCGCAATCATAAGAAGATAGCATATTGCATGACGGTATCACCGCATTCTATGTTATGGATGTCAGAAACTTATATTCAGCATTGTCCCCGTTGATCGACATGATCATATGCCGACCATTGCATTAGCAGGTCGGCTTTGTATGTTTGAGCGGTTGAATACGGACACAGATCACGCACAGGATATGATAAAACAGAGCATGAGCAACCATATAAAATGAATGTATAGGAGGAAATATAGTTATGAGTCAACCATTTACACGTCACCGTCGTTTACGTAAAACGCCTGCCATCCGCGGTATGGTACGCGAAACACAGCTGCACAAAAACGATTTTATCCAACCGGTATTCGTAACCTACGGTACGGATGTAAAACAGGAAATCTCCTCAATGCCGGGTGTATTTAACTTCTCGTTGGATCGTCTTGGCGAAGAGGTACAGGAGATCGTTGATCTGGGTATTCCATCCGTCATCGTGTTCGGTGTGCCAGAAGCAGAAGCCAAAGACAGCACAGGTACGGGCGCGTATTCTGATCAAGGCATTGTGCAACAGGCGATTCGTATGATCAAACAGCAGCATCCACAGCTGGTCGTGATCGCCGATACGTGTCTGTGCGAATTTACCGATCATGGGCATTGCGGTGTTGTGCATACGCATGAGCATGATGGACATGTTCATGCCGATGTAGACAACGATGAATCGCTGGCACTGCTGGCACAAACCGCCGTATCACAGGCGCAAGCGGGTGCAGACATTATCGCACCGTCCAACATGATGGACGGCTTTGTGTATGCGATTCGTGAAGCGCTGGATGAAGCAGGCTTCCACGATATTCCGATTATGTCGTATGCCGTCAAATACGCGTCGGCATTTTATGGTCCATTCCGCGAAGCTGCACAATCGGCACCGCAATTCGGCGACCGTAAATCGTATCAAATGGACCCTGCCAATGTACGTGAAGCACTGCGCGAAGCAGAAAGCGACGTACAGGAAGGTGCTGATATGCTGATGGTAAAACCGTCACTGGCGTATATGGACGTACTGCGCGCTGTCCGTGAGAACTTCGATCTACCGCTGGTCGCTTATAACGTAAGCGGAGAATACGCCATGGTCAAAGCCGCTGCTCAGCAAGGCTGGATCGATGAGCGTGGTATCGTAACTGAGATGATGCTAGGCTTCAAACGTGCCGGTGCCGATATGATTATCACTTATTTTTCCAAAGACGTTGTACGCTGGTTGCGCGAGGACTGGGCATAAGTTCAATGGAAAGATGAATAGAAAACGTGTAAACAGGTGCATTTGTGTGTAAACCATGTTATGGAGGTGCTTGATCAATGAATCAAACCAATTCTGTACGTCGTGATGAGCGTTCTCGTGAAGCATTTGAGGAAGCTAAGCAGTATATTCCGGGTGGTGTGAACAGCCCGGTACGTGCATTTAAAACGGTCGGTCTGACTCCGGTCTATGCTGAGCGCGGCGAAGGTTCGCGTCTGTATGATATCGATGGCAATTCATTCATCGACTATGTTGGTTCGTGGGGTCCGCTCATTATGGGACATGCCCATCCGAAGGTCATTCAAGCGTTACACGAAACGGCGATCAAAGGTACTAGCTTTGGCGCGCCGACTGAGATTGAGACGAAGATGGCGAAGCTGGTTGTAGAGCGCGTCCCTTCAATCGACATTGTACGCATGGTCAATTCTGGTACAGAGGCGACGATGAGTGCGATTCGTCTGGCGCGCGGCTATACAAAACGCAATAAAATTTTGAAATTCGAAGGTTCTTATCATGGTCATGGCGACAGTCTGCTGATCAAAGCTGGTTCGGGTGTAGCGACACTCGGTTTGCCGGACAGTCCCGGTGTACCCGAGTCTATCGCTTCTAATACGATCACTGTTCCGTACAATGATCTGGACGCGGTGAAACTGGCATTTGAGCGCTTTGGCGAAGATATTGCGTGTATTATTGTAGAGCCTGTTGCAGGCAATATGGGCGTTGTACCACCGCAGGAAGGCTTTTTGCAAGGGCTGCGTGATGTGACGACTCAATACGGCGCATTGCTTATTTTCGACGAGGTGATGACTGGTTTCCGTGTGCATATGAACAGTGCGCAAGGACGCTTCGGTGTCACGCCTGATCTGACCTGTCTCGGAAAAGTAATTGGCGGCGGTTTGCCAGTCGGCGCTTATGGTGGCAAACGCGAGATTATGGAACAGATCGCGCCAACTGGTCCGATTTATCAAGCAGGTACGCTGAGCGGCAATCCGTTGGCAATGGCGGCGGGATATACCACGTTGAGCCTGCTGACACCGGAAGTATATGATCGTCTGGAAACGGTATCTGCACGCTTGCAGGAGGGCTTTGAAGCCAATGCGCGTGAAGCTGGTATTCCGCTCACGATCAATCGCGTCGGTTCGATGGTTTGTCCATTCCTGACCGAAGGCCCGGTTACTAACTATGACACAGCAAAAGTCAGCGATATGGATCGATTTAAACGTTATTTTGGCGGTATGCTGAATCAGGGCATCAGCGTAGCACCATCGCCATTTGAAGGCATGTTCGTTTCCGGCGTGCACAGCGATGAAGATATTGAGCAGACGATCGCCGCACATCGCGACGTGATGAAGTCCTTGTAATAGGACTACTCATATATGGATGATTTTTTGCAACATAAACGTTCCACCGCCGATCATTCTGGCGGTATGATTGATCCGCTCACATCAGGTGCAGCGGATCATCCTGTTTCTGCGGTTGCCCGCCCGGAAGCGAGCCGGAATGGAGAATGGTTAGATGTGACGCCCGGTACAGAGTTGGATTTGCAGCAGACAGAGCAGCGTCATCGTCGGATGATGGAATGGCTTGGGCATCATTTTCCGATCAAATTATTAGGGCGATTGCACTCACGCGGCGAGATCAAGGTGGATGGTGACATGATCAGATTGCGGCTGTTTCCAGATAGCGAGTATGGCTTTGCTCCGGATCATCATCATTTCCCAGATGTATTGTTTGAGGATGATTACGTGCTGGTTGTGCACAAGCCTGCCGGTGTAGCTGTTCATCCATCAGATGCACAGGATCAGCGCCGGACGTTGGCAGGTGCAGTCGCTGCTTATTTTGAACATAGCCATCAGCACTGTGCAGTACGTCATGTGCATCGATTGGACGACGATACGACAGGGCCTGTTTTATACGCCAAAAATGAATTTGCCTTGATGCTGCTAGATGAGCAGATGCGCGACAAGGATATCGGTCGCCGCTATGTCGCGCTAGTACAGGGAAAGGTGGATCGACGTCTGCGTGTGATCGACGAGCCGATTGGTAAGGATCGCCATCATAAGCAGCGCCGCCGTGTTTCGCCGGGTGGTCAATCAGCGGTCACGCATGTGGAGCTGATCCATGCGGCGTCATCTGCTAGTCTGGTGCGCTTGACGCTGGAAACAGGACGTACTCACCAGATCCGAGTGCATATGAGTGATGCTGGTCATCCGCTTGTTGGCGATACATTATATGGTGGCAAACCGGGCATATTGTCGCGTCAGGCATTGCATGGCGAGCAACTGGAATTTGTGCATCCATGGACAGGGGAAACGATCGTAGTGCAGGATCACTGGCCGGACGATTTTAAGCAGGCAGCGCAGAAGCTCGGATTGCTGAAATAGTCTGCTTTAGATGAAAGTCCATTTCCAGTTTGATTAAAAGGGAATAGTTTATATTTTCACAAATATTGAAGTGGTTTTAAAGGCATATTTCGATATATTTATAACCCGTGGTGCTAGTTGAAAAATAAAAATAGCCTTTGCCCAGAAAAACGCCCAAAATGAAAGTGACCAAACCCCATTTTGGAAGGTGGATTCCTGTGCAAAGACATCTTTATTGTACACAAAAACCATGCTCGGTACAAAGCCAATTTGTCGCTATTTTGAAAAAAGTTCAGCAGGAATTGCAAGCTTTTGCTCCGTTTCTGACACGAAAAAACCATCATCTACTTCAGCAAAGCGATGCCCATGTCCTGACGCTTCATCTGCTGGGAAAAGCGTTAGGATTCACCTCCGAACGTGCCTGGCATCGCTTTATCCAAGGGAATTTAGGTTCTGTCGTCGAACGTTCTCGGTACAATCGGCGATGCCGAGATCTTCGCTTCGCCCTCAAGTGGTTACGCAAGCGACTCTCTTCGCCGGAGTTCGGCAGCCCCTATTCGATCATCGACAGCCTTCCTCTTCCCTTATGCTACCCGGTTCGTTTAACAAGGGCGCGATGCTTTCGAGGTCTAGCTGACGTTGGTTATTGCGCTTCAAAACAGAGTCATTACTATGGATTCAAGCTACACGTGCAAATCGATTCATTCGGTTTCGTCCAAAGTTACGTCTTGTCGGCCGCTTCGGTTCACGATGTGCAGATGGTAGAAGAGTTGCTTCGCCAGGCGCATTCTGCCCTCGTTCTTGGAGACAAAGGATACCTCAGTCACTCTTTACATGTTCATTTGGAACAAAACTTTGGTACCCTCCTTTGTGTACCCACTCGTTCAAACAGCAAAAAACAACGGTGGACGCCAGCCTTTACACGCTGGATGCGAAGAAAACGCAAACAAATTGAAACTTTATTTTCCATTTTAGTGACTCGTTTTGCTCTTTCTTCGATTCGTTCGAAGAGTCCATCCGGATTCGAAACAAATTTAGATGGACTTTTGCTAGCCTATACACTTTGGAAAATAGGAGTCATTCAAGATTAATTTTAACTAGCACCACGGGTATTTATAACAAAAATGAACACCCACTTTTGATTGCACAGCATCAAGAAGGGATGTTCATTTTTTGTATATATTGAAAACGATAAATAATGATGAATATATAACTTATAAGGAATTCTTAATCGAGTAATTTTTTGAATAGTTTTTTTTATTATTCACGTTTTAATAATGTATCTTCTACGATATCTATTCCAAGGGCAGTAATGAAAAGTGAAATTTCATCTGGAAAGTCTTCAGGGAAAGCAGTATCGTTCATTTCGATCCACTTTTTATCTTGTAAATACATAAGTGCTCGGTGTATTTCACTATTAGGTTGTCCATAAATTTCTTGTTTTGTACCACGCATTGATATATTGAGTCTAGTTGTGAAATATTTCCAGTATAATTGTTCTAAAAACAACCATCTCAGCTTTTTCTGTTCCGTAACGAATGCTTTACGATTTAATATAAAAAACAACTCCTTTCATAGACTAATATGAAATAATGAAAAAAATTTTACATGTGTCATAAAATTATAATAGATTATTTAAGATGTTAAAATATGATCTTCTACATAATCAATACCGATTGCTGTAATAGTCAACACCAATTTTTCTTCTCTTGGATCGGGTGGGTTCTCAATGACATCAATGTCAATCAGTCCTTTTTCGCGTAGATAAGCGACAGCAAGATGCTCATCTGTAAGGATTTTTCCATAAATTTCTTTTGTAGTACCAATGAGTGATTGGGACGGTTCAAACCATTTCCAGTACAATTGTTCTAATATAGTCAATCGTCCTTGTTGTCTATCTTTTATGATTTTTTTAATATCCACATAGATCCTCCTTAAAATCAAATAAATATACCTGCTCTTGATATTGTATCAAGAGCAGGTATGTAAAATTATAGTGAATTAAAAATAGTTAACAGTATTGGATACACAGCCAGCACTTTCTCCACCTGTTGTAGTTCTGAAAAGACCAGTCAGTTTAACACGATATGTTCCTTCTTTAGTAGGGTGGTATTCTACTTGATTTTCTGCGAAAGAACCTTGTCCTCCTGGATATTCAAAAGAGATTGTTTTTATGTTTGTCCAATTCTGGTCAAACGCATTCTTTTTGTATTGAATAGTAGCTGTAACCTCTACACGCGTAATTTTTGCTCCAGGACGATTATATCTCCAATCAAAGAGTAATTCATCTCCTGACCGATATCCATTAGCATAAAAGGTTGAAGAAGATTGAGCATTGGATTGAAGGCTTCCCGGTGAAACTATCGTAGGTGGTAATGAAAGCGAATCGCTTATGTAGGTATCTTGCTGTACAGTAGATGGAGTGGCATGTGTAAAATCGATAGGAAGCAACGACAATAACAAAACAAGAGACAATAACACACGAATCAGATATTTCATTTCTTCTAACAGCTCATTTTCGTTTGATATGATTGTATTTTAATTCATGACATGTAAAAAAATCAAGAATTTTCCTAGACTCAATACCATCAAGAAATTGAATAGTACATCTACTTTGCGACACCGCGCCAATCGTGCGGATGTCAGCTTTTTTTATTGACTTTCCTACGTGCACAAGTTATGATAATCAACGAAATATTTTCACGAAAGCAACACCATAATACAGACTGTGAACGGAAATAGTAGACATGATCGACCTAAAGAGAGTAGAGCTGCTGCGCTGAGAGGTTCTACAGGATACGGGATGTCGAAGTCGTCCGGGAGTCGTTTATTTGAATACCGTATGTGCTTGATTGTCATTCAAGTACTAGCCATTGTTGCAGCGGGACTAGAATAAACCGGTAGCAGCCGTTATCTGTCTTCGAGTGTCGTTATCTGAGGTGCATTTCTAAATGGAAATCACAAAGCAATACGGGTAACGAAACAAAGGTGGTACCACGAGAGCAAAGCCTTTCGTCCTTTGAGACGAAGGGCTTTTTTTATTTTCCGGCATAGTTGTACATGCCGCCTGTTCTGATATTGATGATGAAGATGGAGGGATCTGCATGACAGAACCAAACACTAACCCGGCAACGACCGAGATGCCAACAACCTATGACCCCAAATCGGCCGAGCGCAAATGGTACGATTATTGGATGAACAATGGCTATTTCAAAGCGGGCCAGCGCCCGGATGCGCAGCCCTATACGATTGTCATTCCACCGCCTAACGTAACCGGTATGCTGCACATCGGTCACGCACTGGACTTTACTCTGCAAGATATTATGATCCGTACCAAACGGATGCAAGGATACGATGCACTATGGTTGCCAGGCTCTGACCACGCTGGTATCGCGACGCAGACCAAAGTAGAGCAAAATCTGCGCGCCGAAGGCATTACCCGTCATGATCTTGGTCGTGAGAAATTCGTGGACAAAGTATGGGAATGGAAAGATAAATACGCGCAAACGATTCACGAGCAATGGGCGAAAATGGGTTTCTCCCTCGACTATTCCCGCGAACGCTTCACCTTGGACGAAGGATTGTCCAAAGCGGTTCGCCAAGTGTTTGTAACCCTGTATGAAAAAGACCTAATCTATCGCGGCAAACGCATTATCAACTGGGACCCGCAGGCTCGTACTGCTCTGTCTGATATCGAGGTTGAATACAAAGAGGTAAACGGTCATCTGTACCATCTGCAATACCCGCTCGAAGACGGCAGTGGCTTCCTTACCGTGGCGACAACGCGTCCTGAAACGATGTTAGGTGATACGGCGGTTGCTGTTCATCCGAAGGATGAGCGCTACAAAGATATGATCGGCAAAATGCTGATTCTGCCAATCGTAAACCGCGCCATTCCAGTAATTGCTGATGATTACGTAGATCGCGAATTTGGTAGCGGTGCGGTGAAAATCACCCCTGCCCACGATCCGAACGACTTTGAAATGGGTCAACGTCATGATCTGCCACAGATCGTTGTAATGGACGAAGGCGGCATCATGAACGAGAACGCTGATCAATATCAAGGTATGGATCGCAGTGACGCACGCAAGCAGATCGTCAAAGATTTGCAAGAAGCAGGCGTACTGATCAATATCGAAGATCACGTACATCAAGTAGGTCACAGTGAGCGTACGGGTGCTGTTGTTGAGCCGTATCTGTCCACGCAATGGTTTGTAAAAATGAAGCCTCTTGCAGATGCTGCTATCGAAGCACAAAAAAGCGGCAACGGCACCAACTTCGTACCGGATCGTTTTGAGAAAACGTATCTGAACTGGATCGAAAATGTACGCGACTGGTGTATTTCCCGTCAGCTGTGGTGGGGACATCGCATCCCGGCATGGTACTGTGAAGAAACAGGCGAGATCATCGTATCAGCTGAAGATCCAAGCGGTTTGCCAGAGCATGCAGGCAAAACGCTGCGTCAGGACGAAGATGTACTGGATACGTGGTTCAGCTCCGCGCTATGGCCATTCTCCACACTCGGCTGGCCGGATCAAACGGACGATCTGAAGCGTTACTACCCGACCGATTTGCTTGTAACGGGCTATGACATTATCTATTTCTGGGTTGCACGTATGATCTTCACCGCACTTGAATTTACCGATGAGATTCCGTTCAAAGATGTACTCATGCACGGGCTTGTACGTGCTTCCGACGGACAGAAAATGTCCAAATCGCTTGGCAACGGCGTAGATCCGCTGGACGTGATTGAGCAATACGGCGCAGATGCAATGCGTTATATGATTTCCACTGGCAGCACGCCGGGACAAGATTTGCGTTTCCGTTGGGAACGTGTAGAACAAGCACGTAACTTTGCCAACAAAATCTGGAACGCCTCCCGTTTTGCATTGATGAATATGGAAGGCTTTACCTTTGAAGAAATCGACCTGACTGGTAAACTCAGCACAGCTGATCGCTGGATTTTGCATCGTCTGAACGAAACATCTCGCGATATTACGCGTCTAATTGATTCGTACGAGTTTGGCGAAACCGGACGTCTGCTGTACAACTTCATCTGGGATGATCTGTGCGACTGGTATATCGAGATTGCCAAGCTGTCGCTGTACGGCGAAGATGCCGCTGCCAAGAAAACGACGCAATCCGTACTGGCTTACGTACTGGATCGTACGATGCGCATGATCCATCCGTTCATGCCGTTCATTTCCGAAGAAATCTGGCAGCATCTGCCGCATGAAGGGGATACGATCACACTTGCGGCTTGGCCGACCTTCGACCCGGCGCTGGAAAATAAAGCAGCCGAGGAAGAAATGACCCTGCTGATCGACATCATCCGTTCTGTACGCAATATCCGTGCCGAAGTGAACGTACCGATGAGCAAAAAGATCGAATTGCTCGTAAAAGCAAACGATAGCAAAACGCTGGATATTATCCAATCCAATGCACACTATATTCAACGCTTCTGTAACACGTCCGAATATGAAGCAGGTCTTGATCTGGCAGCACCGGACAAAGCGATGAGTACCGTAGTAACTGGCGCAGAACTGTATCTGCCGCTAGCAGGGCTGCTGGATATCGCGCAAGAAATCGCCCGTCTGGAAAAAGAAGTGGCGACGCTGAACAGCGAAGTAGAGCGCGTAGAGAAGAAGCTGTCCAATCAAGGCTTCGTATCCAAAGCACCGGCAAAAGTGATCGAGGAAGAACGCGCCAAACAGGCTGACTATTCCGACAAACGCGACAAGGTTCTTGCCCGTATTGCCGAACTGAAAGGTTAAGGGTGATATCGATGGAATATGAATCCGCGGAGGGGCAGTCAGCCCCTCTACATACGTATGAGCAGGCGGTGGAATGGATTAACGGTCTGATTCCGTTTGGCATTCGCCCTGGGCTGGAACGGATTGAAATGTTAATGGAATTGCTGGAACATCCGCATCGCCGACTGAAATTTGTTCATGTCGCTGGTACGAATGGCAAAGGCAGCACCTGCGCCTTTTTGACCAATGTGTTGATCAATTGCGGGTACGATGTAGGAACTTTTACATCGCCGTACATTACGAAATTCACTAACCGGTTTCAATACAACAACGAGGATATTCCAGAGGAGACGCTGCTCAAGCTCTCTAACCGGCTGTATCCGTTCGTGCAGCAAATCGCCGCTACCGAGTTGGGCTCACCAACGATGTTTGAAGTATCGACGGCGCTGGCGATTCTGTATTATGCACAGGAATGTTATCCTGATGTTGTCGTTTGGGAAACGGGATTGGGCGGACGGATGGACGTAACGAATATCGTGAATCCGGTCGTATCAGTAATCACCAATGTAGGCTATGACCATACCGATATTTTGGGAGATACATTGGAGCAGATTGCCGGGGAAAAGGCAGGCATTATCAAACCTGGCGTCCCAGTCGTTACGAGTGTGACTCAACCGGAAGTGATTCAGGTGATGACAGCACGCGCGGAGCAATGCCGCAGCCGCATGTATTTGGCAGGACGCGACTACACCGCTGAACGAACAGGCGGCGATGAAATCAGCCAACACTTCCATTTCCAAGGCATTTTCCGTGAATTGGATATTGAAATTGGGATGCAGGGCGAGCACCAGTGCACCAATGCCGGTTTGGCGATGATGACGCTGGAAGTGCTGCGTCAGTATATGGCATTCGTGTTGGATGATGAACCACTGCTGGAAGGCTTCCGCCATACCTTTTGGGCAGGTCGTCTGGAGACGGTGCTGACGAATCCGCGAATCGTACTGGACGGTGCGCATAATCCCGAAGGTGCGGCATCGCTCGTCAAGAGCATTCCGCAAACGTATACGTACAACAAACTGCATTTCCTCGCTGGAATGCTTGAAAATAAACAGCATGAACCGGTTTTCCGCCATCTGTTGTCCATTGCAGATACTCTGATTTTGACCGAGCCGGATTTCCGTCGCAAAATGCCAGCGGAACATCTGTTAGAGCTGGTACAGCGTCTGCAACAGGAGATGGGCAGAACCGACGTGCAGGTTATTGTGGAAAAAGACTGGAAGCAGGCAATCCAGCTGCTACAGTCGCAGACAGAACGGGAAGATCTTGGGGTCGTGACCGGAACGCTGTATTTAATTTCAGATGTAAGAGCGACTCTTTTGCATCAAACCGATTCTGAAAAGGGCTGGTGAGACAGGATGAACAAGACAGAACAACATATACATTTTATTGGGATTGGCGGCTACGGCATGAGTGCTATCGCCAAAGTCCTGCTTGAAATGGGATATAAAGTAACCGGTTCGGACGTAGCGATGAGCGCGCTGGCGCAAAAGCTACAAGACCAAGGAGCAGACATTCATATCGGTCATGCACCGGAAAAAGTGCATGGTGCCGATCTGTTGGTGTACTCCTCGGCAGTATCGCAAGATGATGTAGAGCTGGTAGAAGCGCGCAAGCTGGAGATTCCAGTATTGCACCGTTCCGAAATGCTGGCGCGTCTGCTCAATGAGCGCAAAGGCATCGCCGTTGCCGGTGCACACGGCAAAACAACGACTTCGTCAATGATCGCGCTCGTTATGGAAGAGTGCGAAGCCGATCCGACGTACATTATCGGTGGCGAGATCGTTAATCTGGGTACGAACGCCAAAGCAGGCAAAAGCGAGTATGTAGTCGCCGAAGCCGATGAGAGCGACGGCACCTTTTTGCAATACCATCCGGCCATTGCTGTTGTTACGAATATCGAAGCCGATCATCTGGAAAATTACGATGGTGACTTTGCCAATATCAAAGCAGCCTACGTGCAATTTCTGAGCCAGCTGCGTTCAGGCGGCAAGGCGATTATCAATGCCGATGATGAGAATATCCGTGAGTTGTTGCCAAGCATTCAAGGTGATACCGTTACGTTCGGTATCGACCAACCAGCAGACTACACAGCGAGCGACATTCAACCGGGCGATCGTAAAATCTCCTTTGTTATGAGCTACCAAGGCGAGAAGCTGGGCACGGTGCAATTGTCCGTACCGGGACTGCATAATGTGTACAATGCGATGGCAACACTGATTGCCTGCGTAGAAACGGGACTGTCGTTTACGGCCGCCGCAGCCGCTATCGTTCGTTTCCAAGGAGCAAAGCGTCGCTTCCAAGTGATCGGCGAATCTAACGACATTCTGATTGTGGACGATTACGCTCACCATCCGACCGAGATCGAAGCTACGCTGAAGGCAGCGCGCGCTACTGGCAAGAAGATCATTGCCATTTTCCAGCCGCAGCGCTATTCACGTACGTACTTTCTGCTGGATGAATTCAGCCGTGCATTTGGCGAAGCGGACGAAGTTATCATCACCGACATCTATGCACCCGCAGGCGAAAAACAGATCGAAGGCGTAAACTCCGCAGCTCTTGTCGATCTGATTATCAAACACAGCAATGACAGCGCACGTTATGTCGCTGATAAGGACGATGTTGTCAACGAATTGTCCTCTTCTATGCAGCCGGGCGACCTGATCATTACGATGGGTGCAGGTGACATTTGGAAAGTATCCAAAGCGCTGGCAGAACAGCTGACTTCCACACAAACCGGTCACTGATCTGTTGATGCAGCGCGGCTCAATACCGCCGCTGTCGCAGCATTTGCGAAAAAGACTGTCATGCGGCAGTCTTTTTTCACTGTACAGCATCTCAAAATCACTCACTTTCTTTTTTGTTTGTATTGCTGCTGGAATCAACGTATAATAATGTGGTGTCAAATTAAAGGCAGGGGAATATCAGTATGAAAAAGAACGCTGGAACACTGATTTTATTTTTACTGCTGGGCTGGCTCATCGGCTCGTGGATCGCTACATTGCTTGAACCGGTAGCGGTATTGTCTTTTCTGACAAAATCGACGACGATTGACTGGTCTCCCAGTGCGAATTTGAACATTATCCGCTATACGATTGAGCTTCATTTCAAAATGAGTCTGCTTAGCCTGATTGGAGTCGTAGCTGCAATCTGGTTATATCGCAAACTTTAAGTACTCACTGATGAATGACAATGAATATGGATAAGGAGAGGGCCTTTCTTATGGGTAGAGAACATTCACGTCACACGATTGTACTGGCGTCCGCTTCTCCACGGAGAAAGGAATTGATGACCTCTTTACAGCTTCAATTTGAAATTTTGCCAAGCGATGCCGACGAGACGGTACTGCAGGAATGGACACCAGAACAAGTAGTTACTGAGTTGTCGCTACGCAAGGCGCAAGCCGTACGTGAACAAGCGCTCAGCCAATGGCACGATGCGCTGATCATCGGTAGCGATACGATTGTAGTATTGGACGGCGTCATTTTTGGCAAGCCCCGTGATGAGGCGGAAGCGGAACGTATGCTGCAATCTCTGCAAGGACGCAGTCATAATGTGTATACCGGTATTGTGTGTATCGATGCGGCGAGTGGTCGTACATTGAGTCAATACAGCCGGACTGTCGTACATATGAAGCCGCTCACGGCGGAACGCATTCAGTCTTACGTACGCAGCGGAGAGCCTGCTGACAAGGCGGGCGCTTACGCGATTCAAGGTCTCGGCTCCACCTTGGTGGATCGAATCGAAGGTTGTTATTTTACCGTTGTTGGATTGCCTGTGCCATTGCTAAGCGATATGCTGGAGCAATTCGGCATTTCGGTGTTTGAGTCTTGATTTCGTTAGAGAAAAGGGGACACCATCATGGAGGCGCCACAATATCTGTTGCGTGATATTCCTCATGAGGATCGTCCGCGCGAGCGGATGATGAATTATGGGGCAGAGGCGCTCAGCCATGCCGAGTTGCTGGCAATTTTGCTGCGTACCGGTACACGGGATGAATCTGCCATTCACCTGGCAACCCGTATTTTGAAGCAGGTGGGTAATATCCGCCAGCTCGTTGATTTGAGTATTGAAGAATTGACAGAGATTCGTGGTATCGGCACCGCCAAAGCGATTCAGATCAAAGCCGGTATCGAATTAGGTCGTCGCATTACACGGACGAGCCGAGATGAGGCAATCGCGATTCGCAGTCCAAAGGACGCAGCCGATCTGCTTATGGAGCAGATGCGTTATTTGCAAAAAGAACATTTTGTATGTCTGTTTCTCAATACGAAGAATCAGATTATTTCCCAGGAAACGTTATCGATGGGCAGTCTGAACGCGTCCATCGTGCATCCGCGTGAAGTATTCCGTGCTGCGATCAAATGCAGCAGTGCGTCGGTCATCTGTGCCCATAACCATCCGAGCGGCGATCCAACGCCAAGCCCGGAAGATATCTCGCTCACGCGCAGATTGGTAGAAGCGGGTCATTTGATCGGAATCGAAGTGCTGGATCATGTCGTGATCGGGGATACACGATTCGTAAGTTTGAAGGAACAGGGTCTGATGTAATATAATAGTCGAGATTCAGAGGAAAGGGAGTTAAAAGTTATGTTTGGGAGCTTTACGAAAGATCTGGGCATTGACCTAGGAACAGCGAATACACTGGTATATGTAAGAGGAAAAGGCATTGTCGTGAGAGAACCGTCTGTCGTGGCAATCCGTACCGATACGAATACAATCGAGGCTGTCGGTGAATCCGCCAAAAAAATGATCGGTCGTACACCGGGTAATATCCGTGCGATTCGTCCGATGAAAGACGGCGTTATCGCCGATTTTGACACGACGGCAACGATGATCAAATACTTTATCCGTCAGGCGCAAAAGCAGCGCTCCATGTTCCCGCAGCATCCAAACGTGATGGTTTGTGTACCATCCGGTATTACCGCTGTTGAACAACGTGCAGTTGAAGATGCAACCAAACAAGCAGGTGCGCGTGAAGCGTACACGATTGAAGAACCATTTGCAGCAGCGATTGGTGCTGACCTTCCCGTTTGGGAACCGACAGGCAGTATGGTTGTTGACATCGGTGGCGGTACAACCGAAGTGGCTGTTATCTCTCTCGGTGGTATCGTAACAAGCCGTTCCGTACGTGTAGCTGGTGATGAAATGGACGAAGCGATTATCCAGTACATCAAACGTCAGTACAACCTGATGATCGGTGAGCGCACATCGGAACAACTGAAAATGGATATCGGTTCCGCGATTCCATTTGAAAAAGTAGAAACGATGGAAATCCGTGGTCGTGACCTTGTAACCGGTCTGCCAAAAACACTGACTATTACATCCGACGAAATTTCCGAAGCGCTGTCCGATACGGTAAGTGCGATTGTGGAAGCGGTCAAAGTCACACTGGAAAAATGTCCGCCAGAACTGGCAGCTGACATTATGGATCGTGGCATCGTGTTGACCGGTGGTGGAGCACTGCTTCGCAACCTCGACAAACTGCTGGCTGGTGAAACAGGAATGCCAGTCATCGTTGCTGAGAACCCGCTGGATTGTGTTGCTATCGGTACAGGCAAAGCGCTGGAAAACATTCATCTGTTCAAAACACGCAGCAGCTCGGCCGTCCGTTCGAAACGTTAATTTACGGCCATTATGGTCAACCCCTTACCAGGGACAGAATAACCGTTAATTAAGAGGGTGTTGAAACTGTTTAAGCTGCTGGGTAACAAGAAACTGTTTATCCTGCTAGTAGGACTGATTCTCTTCATCGCGTTAATGGGATATACGTTGACCAACCGCAGTTCCATATCCTGGCCGGAGAAATTCGCCCGGGATACGGTCGGTTTTGTGCAAGGTGTATTTTACAAGCCCGCTTCTTACATAGCGGGCTTCTTTGAAGATATCGGCGATCTGGATAAATTGCATGAAGAAAACCAACAATTGAAAATTGTTGCTGCTCAGTACATGATGCAGCAGGCGAACTACAATAGTTTGGTACAAGAAAATGAACGCTACAAAGATCAGCTGAAGTTTACGCAAAACCAGCTGGCACAAAATGATTTTGATTTGCATATTGCCAATGTTACAAGTGTGGATAACGATGAGGATACAGGTACAGTCGTCATCGATCTAGGTAGCAAGGACGGCGTACGCAAAGACATGCCTGTCATTTCGATGCAAGGTATGGTCGGAATTGTGAGTCAGACGAGCAATTATCATGCGACTGTCAAACTGTTGACGACCCTTGATCCACTTGATCCGAACTCCAAAGCGATTGCAGCGACGGCAGTCGGCAAAGAGAACGAAACATTCGGTATGGTAGAGAGCTATGACAAAGCAACCGGCATGCTGACGATGACGCAGATCAAGGAAAACGATCCACTTGCTAAGGGCGATACGATCGTATCCTCTGGTAGTGGCGGTCTGTTCCCGAAAGGCATGATCATCGGTAAAGTAATCAGTCGTCAAGTCGGTGACTTCGGTCTGACTAACACGGCAACGATTGATCCATCCGCTGATTTCAAAGACTGGAAAGAAGTATTCGTAGTTTATACGAAGGAGACACAGGAATAATGGTGCGCCGCATCGTATTGCTGCTGCTGTTATTTCTCGTCTTCGTTTGGGAAAGCACCATCGTGCCATGGCTTATTCCTGATGCAATGCACGGCAGGTTGATTCCACATCTGACGTATATTTTGATTTTGTTCGTATCGATTTATTATCATCGTCATACGGCATTGGCGCTTGGTCTGATTTTTGGACTGCTGCATGATGTCGTATTTTACGGAGATATGATTGGTGCATATTCGTTTGCGATGGGCTTGTCTGCATACGTGCTAGGTCTGCTATTCCAGTCGCCACGCGCACCGTATCCGCTAATGATGACTGTTGTGCTGATCGGTAGCCTGCTGCTGGATCACCTGTTGTACGGAATCTATCTGGTGTTCGGACTGACGCGTGAACCTTACGCCTGGGCACTCGGGCATTATATTTTCCCGAACTTGCTGCTGCACTTCATCTTTGCGCTACTGATCTTTATTCCAGTACGTCGTCAACTGGAAAAGGTCGCCAAGCTGCGCAAACGTGCTGCCGAAGAGGAATGAATACGTCTCGTGTACACACATGTGACGATACGTCGCAGGTGTGCTTAATTTACCGCTCAGGCAGGAATTCCCGCCATCAGCACGAACTGATAGTAGGGTGGGGGTGAACGATGAATGGCTGTAAGGGCTTCACGATTCGTAACGATAAAAGGGATTAAAGACGGATTAACATTCCAGTTTGACGATACATGTGATTTTGAAGATCTGGTTGCCGATTTGCGCTTCAAGCTGGAGCATACGCACCAGAACATTCTGACCGGACCGCTAGTGCATGTCGATATTCGTACTGGCGAGCGGCAGATGACCGAAGAACAGAAAGACACGCTGCTTGATATTTTGAGCCAGAAGGGCAATTTGCTTGTCCGTTCGTTTGAAGAACCTGTTGAAGTGGAACCGGAAGTCATTCCGTATGACCGTAACCGGGTGCACATCATAACCGGTATGGTTCGTTCCGGACAGGTTCTGCATCACGAAGGACCAGTGCTATTGCTTGGCGATGTGAACGCAGGTGGCACGATTATGAGTACCGATGATATTTATATTCTCGGAGCGCTGCGTGGTATGGCGCATGCCGGTATTAACGGCAATGAGGATGCGGTTATCGCGGCTTCATTTTTCTCGCCGACCCAATTGCGTATTGCCGAGCTGATCAGCCGTCCACCGGATGAGGGTGAAAACCGCGAATCTCATATGGAGTTTGCCTATTTGCAGGATGGCATTATGAAAATTGACAAGATGGCGAATATGGCCCGGCTTGGCCGGGATTTTAATGTGTTCAAAGGGGTGTAGTACATGGGAGAGGCTATTGTCGTCACTTCAGGGAAAGGCGGAGTTGGAAAGACAACCACTTCCGCAAATATAGGTACCGCGCTCGCGCTTCTCGGCAAAAAGGTTTGCCTGGTCGATACCGATATCGGCTTGCGCAATCTGGATGTCGTGATGGGCCTGGAAAACCGCATCATTTATGACCTGTGTGACGTAGCCGATGGTCGCTGCCGGCTCAACCAGGCGCTGGTCAAAGATAAACGTTTTGACGAGCTGTACATGCTGCCTGCCGCACAGACCAAAGACAAAAACGCCGTGTCGCCGGAGCAAGTGAAAGAAATCATCGAAGAACTCAAAAAGGATTTCGAATACATTTTGATCGATTGTCCAGCCGGTATTGAGCAAGGCTTCAAAAATGCTATTGCTGGTGCTGATCAGGCAATCGTCATGACCACACCGGAAAATGCATCCGTCCGCGATGCCGACCGCGTAATCGGTCTGTTGGAAAATTCACATATTGCTTCACCAAAGTTAATCGTGAACCGGATTCGCCATAGTATGGTTAAATCCGGCGATATGCTGGATATCGACGAAGTACTGCAAGTGCTTAATATTGATCTGCTTGGTGTTGTACCCGATGACGAAATGGTCATCAAAGCCGCTAATTCAGGTGAACCGACCGTAATGAATCCTGACTCCAAAGCTGCTATTGCGTACCGTAATATTGCCCGCCGCATTTTGGGAGATACGGTTCCACTCATGCCCATGGATCAGAAAAAAAGTGCATTTTCTCGCTTTAAGAAGTTTTTTGGAATGGGTTGATGGATTTTGCTTAACAAGTTCAAAAAGCTGGACTGGGGGATCGTAACCCTGCTCGGCGTATTTATGGTGTTCAGTACATTGCTGGTGCGTAGTGCGATTGCACCGGACCCGAAATTTGCTGGGTACGACATACGTACAATCGTTTTCTACAGCATTGGTTTTGTGATTATGTTTGCTGTCAGTTTGTTTGATTACCGGATTCTGCTTCGCAAGCACTGGTATCTGTATGCATTTGGTATCGTATCGCTGTTGCTGTTGTATCCATTTGGTGCTGAGATCAACGGCGCCAAGTCCTGGTACAATCTGCCGGGCTTCCAGATTCAGCCGGCGGAGATTGTGAAGATTGTTGTCGTGTTGACGACCGCGTATTTGCTCGGCAAACGGGAAGGCGATCCGTTGCGGTTTCGTACGGATTTGCTACCGACCGCGCTGGTCGTTTTTCTGCCGTTTGTCCTCGTCTTGATTCAGCCGGATCTGGGTAACGCCATTATTTATTTGATTATTCTGGTCGGCATGTTGTGGATTGGGAATACGAAGTACACGCATGTCATTATCGGTTTGACAACGATTATTGGTGCACTTGTGCTTGTTATCGTGCTGTTTACGACCTTTAACCAGCAGATTCATGATTATCTGTATCAGAACAACAAATTTCACTGGTATGAGCGGATTAATACGTTTATTGATCCGACGCAGGCATCTGATGATGCCAAGCATCAATCCAGCTATGCGAAGATCGCAGTCGGCTCCGGGGGGCTGTTCGGCGATGGATACATGCAGGGCCAGTTGAAAAATAACAAATTCGTTCCGTATCCGTATTCCGATTCGATCTTTGTCGTCATCGGCGAGGAGTTTGGCTTTATCGGTGCATCGGTACTGCTGCTATTCTACTTTTTATTGATCTATCGAATGATACTTATCGCCTTGCAGTGTTATGACAGGCGGGGTTCCTATATTATTGTCGGCGTAGTCAGCATGTTCGTCTTTCAGATTTTTGAAAATGTCGGCATGATGATCGGTTTGATGCCGATTACCGGGATTACGCTTCCGTTTATCAGTTATGGCGGTACATCCCTGATCCTCAATATGTTCAGTATTGGTCTCGTATTGAGTATCAAAATTTATCAAGAAAAGTATGAAGTAGATTAAGAGAATAGAGCTAAAGGACAACCGGCATGATGATCGTGCCGGTTGTTTTGTTGTGCATTGATCCCGAAATCTTCATTCAACAATACGATGCAGCGCCAGTTTGAATATGGGCAGCTCGAAGTGTCTATATGTAGACAGTTCATCCGTCGAATATCGTTTTCATTGCAGGCGTTCTCTATGCCCGTGTCTGCTGAAACATTTTGCCGAAACGCTGCGTCTAGGGGTAAAGGGCGTCTTTTGCATGTTGCCATCGCCCGAAACCAACAGAGGTGAAATATCCCGATGAAGCAAATGATAGTAAGCTGTGATCCGAAGGAAACGCGGATGGCGTTGCTTGATGAAGGCCAACTGGTTGAATTTGCTTCTGAGCGTTCAGCCGTCAAGGGAATTGCCGGCAACTTTTACAAAGGAAAAGTAATGAATGTGCTGCCCGGTATTCAGGCAGCTTTTGTGGATATTGGTCAGAAAAAGAATGGATTTTTGTATATTGATGATGTGCTGCATCCGCATATGGATAAGCAGCCTAGAGTAAAACCGAATATCGCTGATCTGCTGCATCCCGGTCAGGAATTGATTGTACAGGTGACTAAGGAGCCTTCCGGCAGCAAGGGTGCCAAGTTGACTACTCACTATTCGTTACCCGGTCGCTGGCTTGTTTATATGCCGTATGCTGATTATATCGCCGTCTCCAAAAAGGTGAGCACTGAGCAGGAACGGAGCCGGTTACGACATCTCGGGGAGCGTCTGCGCGATAACGAAGAAGGGGTTATTCTTCGTACCGTCGCTGAGGGCGAGCAAGACGAAGCAATCGAAAACGATATGCTCACTCTGCGTCACATCTGGCATCGGATTGAAGCGGAAGCTGAACGTCAGCGTCCGCCAGCGGAGTTGCATCGCGATCTCGGCTTGGTGGAGCGAATGATCCGCGACGTGTTTCATCCGGAAGCGGATCGTTTTATTACCGATGATCCACAATGCGCAACTGTAGCGGAATCATTTTTGCAGCGTATATCATCTGCCGATATTCAGCCTGCGGTAGAGATCTACCGGGAACGTGAGCCAATCTTCGCCCATCTTGGAGTCGAGGAACGATTGCATCATGATTTTCAGCGTAAAATATGGTTGGAGGGCGGCAGTTATATTGTCTGGGATCAGACTGAGGCATTGACTGTCATTGATGTCAATACAGGCAAATTTACTGGCGGCGCTACGCTGGAAGAAACAGTCACTCGTACGAATATCTTGGCAGCCCAATCTATTGCCCGCTTGCTTCGTCTTCGCGATACTGGTGGAATTATTATTATCGATTTTATTGATATGGATCACGAATCAAGCCGCCATGCCGTTGTGGACGCACTGGAACAAGTATTGCTTCAGGATCGTACCAAAACGCATATCGTCGGCTGGACACGGCTCGGGCTGCTGGAATTAACCCGCAAAAAGGCGCGTGAAGAAACGATCAGCTTTGCTTTTCAGACCTGCTCCGTCTGCCACGGCACTGGCAAAATTGCATCTTGGATTAAGGATTGATTTCTGTTTCACGCTGTGCTACAATCATTTGGTATGTGTCGGATATAACTCCCTCACATGCTGTAACCGCTCTGGTATGGTCCTAAGCTTATGCTTCGGCATAACACCTGAATCAGGCGAGTCTGAGACATGAGGAGGTGCAAGGAAATGTACGCAATTATCGAAACAGGTGGTAAACAATACAAAGTGCAAGAGGGCGACGTATTGTTCATCGAAAAGCTGGATGCTAATGACGGCGACAGCGTAACTTTTGACCGCGTTCTGGCTGTATCCAAAGAGAACGGTCTGACAACAGGTCTGCCACTGGTAGAAGGCGCTACTGTAACAGCGAAAGTTGAAAAACACGGTAAAGGCCAAAAGGTTGTAGTTTACAAATACAAACCGAAAAAGAACTACCACAAAAAACAAGGTCATCGCCAACCATATACTAAAGTGACTATCGAGAAAATCCAAGCATAAGAAGGTGCGGTAATTGATTATCGTGCGTATGGAACGGCATGAAGATGGTACAATTCATGGTTTTTCCTCTCGCGGTCATGCCGGCTATGCCGATCCAGGAGAAGATATTGTATGTGCAGCAGTATCTGCCATTACGGTAGGTACAGTGAACTCAATTGAAACTCTGACCGGTGTCGAAATGAAAGCAAAGATGAAAGACGGATTTTTGAGCGCCCGTTTACCGGATCTTCCGGAAGACAGCCCACTCGACAAGATCCAATTGTTACTGGAATCCATGCAGGTCATGCTGGTTAGTATTGAAGAGTCTTACGGTGAGTATATCAAAATAAAGCAAGTCACATTAACGTAAAAAGGAGGTAGACAAACATGTTGAAGCTTAATTTGCAATTGTTCGCTTCCAAGAAGGGTGTAGGTTCCACAAAGAACGGTCGTGATTCCCACTCCAAACGTCTTGGTGCAAAACGTGCAGATGGTCAGTTCGTACTTGGTGGTAACATCCTGTATCGTCAACGCGGTACAAAAATTCACCCAGGCACAAACGTGGGCATCGGTAAAGACGATACACTGTTTGCAAAAGTTGACGGCGTCGTGAAATTCGAACGTTGGGGCCGCGACCGCAAAAAAGTGAGCGTCTACCCGGTTGACGTTGCTCCAGTAGCAGCAGCAATCGAACAATAATCCGGTCTTACGACAGGATGAATAAGCCTCCGGTACTGTTCGTGCCGGAGGCTTATTCTATTTTATGGAAGGCTTGTTGTGTGATTCCGGTTCGTATCGTTCTGATCCATCATCACTACATTTACAGCTTATCCATCGGTTCGCTAATTTTTTCCAGTCAATCGTTATTGGGTCGTTGGCGCAATGATGGTTTATGGTATACTTAATGTTGTTCAAAAGCCATGTAAGGATTGGAGAGAACCGATGAAGCATTTTGGCTGGCGTCCGGCTGTGCTTGCCGGAACGATCATTTTACCTTTGGTTGCAGCATACCGTATTCATACGATTCCGATATTCATTTTGCTTGGACTGTGGATTGCTGTCGTGTATATACTCAGTTTGAAAATGGTATACGGTGAGATGGAAGAACAACGCAGAATTGATCGCATCGCTTTTTCGTTACCGGACAAACAAAATGAGGATGTCTATGCAACAGCCATTGAAGCATTTAGTCACCATCGTCATGACTGGATGAATGATTTACAGCTGTTATACGGATACATCCAGATGGGGAATCGGGAGCGATTGATTGAGAACATCGAGCGAATCAAGGAACAGATGGTAGCCGAGAGCCGCGTAGCCAAGCTTGGTGTCCCTGAGCTGGTTTTTTACTTGCAAACGTTTAAAGCGATTCAACGCGATATGCAGTTGGAACTGGAGATCGAAGACGGGATTTCCCTTGCCGCACGGCTTACGCCACAGCAGTGTGAGGAATTGACCCGAGTCATGCAGCAGACGATCTCCGCGTATGCACAGCATGGAGGATCGTCCTGGGGTGAGTGCCCCACACTGCTCATTATGATTCGGAGCGAAGAACAGGAGCTTGAATGTATTTTCGAGCCTGATGAGAACTACCCCGATGCGGAAGGATTATGGCTGGATGTTCAATCGTCTGTACAATCAACAGGCATTGTTAGTTCCCGGCTGGAAGAAGACCCAGCATCCATTACACTGCACATTTCTCCACTGATTGCTTTGGAGAATCAGGAAGACAAGTAATTTGAAAATAGAGGTGCACACATGTTTGTAGATAAAGCGAAGATTTATGTAAAGGGCGGCGACGGAGGTAATGGTACAATCTCTTTCCGTCGTGAGAAATACGTGCCAAACGGAGGCCCTGCTGGTGGTGATGGCGGACGCGGTGGCGACGTTATTTTTCGTGTAGATGAAGGTTTGCGTACACTGATGGACTTCCGTTACCAACGTCACTTTAAAGGCCAACGCGGCGAAAAAGGACGTACCAAAAACCAGCACGGTGCTGGCGCTGAAGATATGATCGTACGGATTCCACCGGGAACGATTATCATTGATGCAGATAGCGAAGAAATTCTGGCTGACTTGACGCGCCACAATCAGGAGATTGTCGTTGCCAAAGGCGGACGTGGTGGACGCGGAAACAGTCGTTTCTCTACACCAGCTAACCCGGCGCCTTATCTGGCGGAAAATGGGGAAGAAGGACAGGAACGCAATATTGTTCTGGAACTGAAAGTCATGGCAGATGTCGGTCTGGTCGGTTTCCCAAGTGTCGGCAAATCGACGCTGTTGTCGGTTGTATCCGCAGCTGAACCGAAGATCGGTGCATACCATTTTACAACCATTACACCGAATCTGGGTGTCGTTGCTGTTGGTGATGATCGCAGCTTCGTTATGGCGGATCTGCCGGGTCTGATCGAAGGCGCGCACGAAGGTATCGGTCTGGGACACGAGTTCCTGCGTCACGTTGAACGTACACGCGTGATCATCCACGTTGTGGATGTATCCGGCTCAGAAGGTCGCGAACCATTTGACGATTGGAAAAAAATCAATGAAGAATTGAAACTGTACAACCCGGAGCTGGCAAACCGTCCACAAATCGTAGCAGCCAACAAAATGGATATGGAAGAAGCACAGGAGAATCTGCCGGAATTCACACGACAGGTACAAGAAGCACATCCTGATATCCAGATTATCCCGATCTCCTCGTTGACTCGTCAAGGGATTCAGGAGTTGCTGTACAAAGCAGCTGACCAACTGGATCAAATGCCAGAAGTCGTAGCAGTTGAGGAAGTTCAAGAAGTGGCAGAACGTAAAGTGTATCGTCTCGAAAAAGAAGAGGACGATGGTTTTACAATCCACCGCGAGAACGATACCTTTGTTGTCGAGAGCAAAAAGATCGAAAATATCATGAAGCGCATGCAGCTGAATACCGAAGATGCGATCCTCAAGCTCGGTCGTACCCTCCGTCATATGGGCGTCGACGACGAACTGCGTAAACGTGGTGCCAAAGACGGTACACCTGTACGCATTGGCGAGCTAGAATTCGAATTCGTTGAAGGCAGTAGCTACTATTAATCAACGATTGATCAGATATTCATTCATACATTATGCAACAGACCTTACATTCGGGATCAAATGCCCGGAAGTAAGGTCTTTTTTGCCCGTTCCAACAGCCAATGATAAATATATACGTTACACCCAAATGAGCATAAACATTCCCCGTCCCCAATTCCTTTACATAGTTAAGCTCCTTCCATATTGCAACAACTATATGTATTCACACGGCATGTGTCCAAATAAGGTTGCAAATGACAGAAATGTTCGTTTTGCAATCTGATTCATAACAATATTGTGTTGAAATTGAAGCATTGCAGCAAACAATGCGGTGGCATATGCCAGTATGATAATAACGTCACATGAAAAAGCCGGGCTTGTTGTTATAGTTACCGGTCGGGGAGGATCATATGGGTATATTGGTTTATCGGCAACCAACGCTGTCAGGCGATGGTGCACGAATTGAAGTATTGGATCAAATGCGTGGGGTAGCATTGCTGTCTATTTTTTTATGCAATCTGGTTGCATTGAGTGGAGCATCAGCAACAGACGGCACACCGGGAGGCTGGATGTATCTGCTCGTACATATTGTGCTGGGCGATAGCAGTCGTACCTTGTTTTCCTTTATGTTCGGGATGAGTATGCTGCTCATTTACGATAGTGCGCGGCGGCGAGATCGACAGCCGTACTGGACATTGCTGCGCCGGATGCTAACGTTACTGCTCATCGGCAGTGTGCATCTGTATATGATCTGGAGCGGTGATATTTTGTTTATGTATGCACTGGATGGATTGATGCTGCTAGCATTTTTGTGGATGTCACCACTGCTTTTGCTGAGTACAGGTATTGTATTACTGCTATTAACATCATCGACATTGCAAGATTGGACGCCCGGTTTACAGGCATGGCTAAGTGAAAGGAATTGGCCTTCTTACGATCCATCGTCATGGCCGTTCTGGTTACTTTCCCAATTGTCTGGCAGTATGCCTTCCTTGCAACAATGGTATGAACATCCAAATTGGTTTTTAATGATGTCCGAATGGCAACTGGCGATTCAACATCTACCTTTTTTCTTATTCGGTATGTATGCGTATCGTAAAGGCATCTTTCAACAGATTGCTCGTTTTCCAGGTCGTTTTGCGATTGCAGGTGTTATACTGCTACTTATCGGATTGGCAGGCAAAATAGCCAATTCATTCGGTTATACTGCACCATGGGTATCGACAGTTGCACAATTTTATCCTTTTGCCTATGTAGCTGTAACGATTGGCGCTATATTCTGTATTGTATGGATCGGCTATCGCGGAGGCTGGGTAAGTCGCATCCTGTCCTTGTTTGGTCCGATTGGTCGAATGGCATTCAGTTGCTATTTGCTGCAATCCCTTATCTATGTATCTGTATTTGCCGCTACGGGCGAAGGGGTGTTTGGTTATATTGGCTGGGTGGATGTAATGCCATATGGACGCATATTTGCAGGCTCTTTACTATTTTTCATCGCTCAGATGATCTTCGCTACGTATTGGTTAAAATATTTCAAATACGGTCCATTCGAATGGTTGTGGCGAATCGGAACCAATTTGGAGATTCCATCATTCCGGCGTAATGATCGACGTTCTGCTTCTTCAGCAGCACGGATACAGCAGCAATGATCTAATGAGATCTAGTGAGATCTAGTGAGATCCAGTGAATTATCATCTTATTTCTCTACTCCTATTGCTCGTTTGACTTCAAACCTTTCCTGTTTCTATCTTGGGAAAGGTTTTTTGTTATATCGCTGTATGGAGCCGTCGTTTGAATCGTTCGAATCCTATGACACAGCTATTCCCCTATCATATGGACAACTGTTGACGAATTATAGGTCACAGCTTTTCTTAGCTCTTGTGCACGAACTATCAATGCATCATAACAATCCTCTATCTTTTACAGCTCATGTAAGCCTTCTTATGGAAAAAGTGGTTGCCTGACATAGACGGTTACTTTATAATGTCCACTATATGAAAACACGAGTCTTTAAGGAGAGGACGTTGTGAAAGAGAAGTATTATCTTGTACGGGAAGACATTTTGCCGGAAGCTGTTTTGAAAACGATGCGTGTTAAGGAGCTGCTTGCTTCGGGTGATACACGTACGATTAACGAAGCGGTAGAGAAAGTAGGCTTGAGTCGGAGCGCATTTTACAAATACAAGGACGGCATTCATCCACTGAACCGACTCGAAAAAGATCGAATCATTACCGTATCCTTTGATCTGGATCATCGTTCCGGCATTTTGTCGCATGTGCTTGGACTGATGGCGGAATACGGCGGCAATGTACTGACGATTCATCAGAGCATTCCCTTGCAAGGACGCGCGAATGTCGTTCTGTCAGTAGAGACGACACGTTTAACACAGGATTTGGATGTCATGATTGAAGATATGCAGAATGTTCCGGGTGTACGGCATATCCATATTATCGGTCAAGGGTGATCCAGACAATCGACATGCTGATCTGTCATAGAGTTCATCTGCACAGTACTATCATCATACTAGTAGATTAGACTAGAGAGCATAACGAAAGTTCCAGGAGGAGGAGTACGACATGAAACCAGTAAAAGTTGGCTTGTTAGGATTAGGTACCGTCGGTACTGGAGTAGTGCGCATATTGGAGGGCAATCAACAGGATCTTAGTAGCCAGGTCGGTTCACCGATCATGATCGAAAAGATCGCTGTTCGCAGTGCAGACAAAGCGCGTAGCATCGAGATCGATCCATCTAAACTGACTATTGATCCGTGGGAAGTCATCCGTGATCCCGAGATTGATGTGATCGTCGAAGTGATGGGCGGCATCGATCAGACCAAATCGTACATTCTGGAAGCACTGGAACGCGGCAAGCATGTCGTTACCGCGAACAAAGATCTGATGGCGCTGCACGGGTCTGAAATTCTGGCAAAGGCGCAGGAAAAGCAGTGCGATGTATTTTACGAAGCGAGTGTAGCGGGCGGAATTCCAATCATCCGTACATTGATCGAAGGTTTCTCTTCTGACCGGATTGTCAAAATTATGGGGATTGTGAACGGAACGACCAACTATATTTTGAGCAAAATGAGTCAGGAAGGTGTCTCTTATCAAGATGTGCTCAAAGAAGCGCAGGAATTAGGCTATGCCGAATCCGATCCAACCAGTGATGTCGAAGGATTGGATGCTGCGCGCAAAATGGCAATTCTCGGCACGCTCGGGTTCCGTACGAATGTCGATCTGAGTGACGTTGAAGTGCAGGGCATTTCCTCGATTACACGCGAAGATATCGCGTATGCCAAAAACCTGGGCTATGAAATGAAGCTGCTCGGTATCGCCTCCAGCCAGAATGATCATATTACGATCAACGTACAGCCAACCATGGTAAAACAAACCCATCCGCTCGCTTCGGTCAATGGTGTATTTAACGCTGTATTCGTTCATGGCGAAGCGGTAGGGGAGACCATGTTCTATGGCGCTGGTGCTGGCGAATTGCCAACGGCTACTTCTATTGTTGCTGACCTGATTGCTGTGATCAAAAACCTGAAGCTGGGCGTTAACGGTCTCAAGGCGATTGTGCCATATAAGCAGAAGAAGCTGCTGGCAGATGAAGATATTTTTTACAAAAACTTCATCTTGCTGCACGTCGATGATAAAGCAGGTGTACTTGCGCAGATTACTCAAGTATTTGCCGAATACGAAGTCAGCCTGGCATCGGTCGTTCAACAGCCAAGTGAGACAAATCCAGATGCCGAGATTGTAATTATTACTCACCGCGCGAGCAAAGCGAGCTTTAACAGAGTGCTTCAGCATTTTGAAAAGTTGGACGTTATTCAACGGATCAAAAGCGTTTATCGCGTCGAAGATATTTAATACAACAGCAATGTTGTCTGGTTCCACATAACCAAATTTAAAAAATAGCCGATCGACTGCTGTTGGCATATGTGCCTAACCTACCAGTCAAACCGGTTTTGTTCCATATATACCCATCAACATGCATGGATGTTAAAGGAGTAATGCAACGATGAATAATCAGCCTTCCCTCAAAGTATATGAACGCCGAAATGCAGTACGTGTCGCTATCCCTGCCAGTACCGCCAACCTTGGTCCGGGTTTTGATACGCTTGGCATGGCGCTCGGTCTGTACTCATGGATCGAAATGCGTGAAGCAGAACAAACGAATATTACACTGCTTGGCGATCAGTTATACGGCATTCCGACTGACAAAAGCAATCTGATCTACAAAATGGCACAATCCGTTTTCCGCAAAGCAGGCATATCAATTCCTGAGCTGGATATCACCATGTATTCTGATATTCCATTGACGCGCGGGCTTGGTAGCAGTGCTTCTGCGTTAATCGGGGCGTTAGCTGCTGCCAATGCGCTAACCGGTCATGCATTGCCTGATGAAGAATTGCTCAATATGGCAACTGCTTTTGAAAAGCATCCTGATAATGTCGGTGCCTCTTTATATGGTGGTATTGTCGCGGCAACATGGAACGGAGAGCAAGCAAACTGCATCCGCATTACGCCACCCGCTGATTTACAAGCGCTAGTCGTTATCCCTGACTTCCAATTATCCACCACCAAAGCCCGTGAAGTATTACCATCGCAATTGTCAGTAGCAGATGCCGTTTACAATATCAGTCGTAGCTCGCTACTGGTTGCCGCATTATCTTCCGGTCGTCTTGATCTGGTAGGCGATGCGATGAAGGATCGTTTGCACCAGCCTTATCGCGCGGCACTGATTCCGGGTATGGAGCAAATACTGGACGAGGCTGTGTCTCACGGTGCACTAGGAATCGCATTGAGTGGAGCAGGTCCAACAATGATCGCATTGGTAGATCGCAACTCTATACAAAAGCAACAACTGGCACAATATTTGACCGATACGATGCAAGCTCAGGGTATCAGTGCGAGCACATTGTGGCTTGAACCCGTTACAGAAGGCGTTATATACTATTACGACACCGAAACCTATTCATTTATGGATACTGTCAAAGGAGAAGTTCGTTTATGATTCGTATAGCAGCCTTACCGTCCGGTTCTGTGTCTCATGAAGCATTGCTGCATATTATGGGCGATGTACCGATAGAGATTACCCATCACAAAATGATCGCCGATGTTTTCCTATCAACCGTGCAGGGGAAGACAGACTATAGCGTAATTCCGATCGAAAATACAATTGAAGGCTCCGTAAGTCTTCATATGGATTGGCTTGTTCATGAAGTCGATATTCCAATGCAATTGGAGTGGGTATATCCATCGATTCAGAACTTGATCGGACGTCGTTCCGAAATTACGGGAGCAGACGGTCAACCAGAATATAGCCGTATTCGCAAAGTACTGTCCCACCCGGTTGCGATGGCACAATGTCACCAGTTCATCCGCCGCGAATTGCCAGAAGCCGAATTGGAACATGTAGGTAGTACTGCGGAAGCCGTACAAATGGTCAGCCAGAATCCAGATCAAGGACTCGCAGCGATTGGTACATCTCTAGGTGCGCAAAAGTACGGGCTGGATATACTCGTTGAACGTGTTACCGATCACGATAATAACCATACTCGTTTCGTTCTAATCGGCAATCGCCCGATTCAAGTCAAGCGCGATGCGGATCATGTCAAAACAAGTATGCTAATTACACTATCCGAAGACTTTGCCGGTGCACTGCATCAAGTACTTGCCGCCTTCTCGTGGCGCAAACTAAACCTGTCCCGCATCGAATCCCGTCCAACCAAGAAAAAGCTAGGTAACTATTACTTTTATATCGACGTAATGGCAGCACAGAACTCCGTCCTGCTTAATGCCGCAATGGAAGAAATCCAGGCACTTGGCTGCCAGGTCCGAATTCTAGGTTCCTACCCATGCTATGAATACAACCTGACCCAAGCCAACAGCTAACCAATACAATACAGCTGTAACCCAAGAACCAAGAACCCTTGCAAACTACTGGTTTCTTTATGGTTTGGGCTACTAATAGAAACTAAAAAATTCTTACCCAACACCAATCTTTAATTGAATTCAGTATCCATAACAGCAATAAACTTAAAATGCCTAATACATTAGTTCCATATCGCGTCTAAAAATCAAGACAAGCATACAAAATAAGTCCCCTAGAAGCAGACAGTAGAAAGACCTCTCTCCAATACGAGATCAACACTAAATGCCAAAGGGGATTTTGCATGTACATATGTAATATCTTTAAGCATAGTTTTGCAAATGCGATACTACTCGACTGCTATACAACCCGACACAGATGTATATAAATTTCTTTATTATAGCTTAATACAGTTTGATCGAAAGAAAGCTATGCTGAATGAAAGCTATAAAGCTACAGTGAAAGCTGTTAAGAGATCATCTTAATATAGAGAACATACAATCAAATACTTGCTTGCACAGTTATCCTTACCACAATATTCTATGATTTTCGATATTAAAATATCTTTGCAGGATGAATATATGCCTATAGCATATATAAAAAATCAATCAGCTGTAACGTATCAAGTTTGTTGTTAATCTAATGATTAGAATGCTAAAGATACAATAGAAAAGTATAGTAAGGATTCAATAAAATACGTTTCGGAAAATTATAAAAGAAAATGCTTGCTAATACGCTAGATACATGATATATTATAAAAGTTGTCACGGAGACGTGATACAAAACACTTTTGAATCCATTAAGTATATAGCACATTTTATGCATACTTATCCAACAACTTTATAAATGAAATGAACTGAGATTGATAAAAAGTTCTTCAAAAAAGTTGTTGACAAGAAAGTGTTAAAATGATAAGATATAGAAGTTGTCGCTGAGAGACATTGTGGCACACGAAAGAGCTTGATCTTTGAAAACTGAACAACGAGTGAGTGAAGAACTTATGTTCTTCAAACAATAGAGAACAGCAATGTTCTCGCCAGCAAGAAATGAGCAAGTCAAACACTTTTATGGAGAGTTTGATCCTGGCTCAGGACGAACGCTGGCGGCGTGCCTAATACATGCAAGTCGAGCGGAGTTAATAGAAAGCTTGCTTTCTTGAGACTTAGCGGCGGACGGGTGAGTAACACGTAGGCAACCTGCCCTTTAGCCTGGGATAACTACCGGAAACGGTAGCTAATACCGGATACTTTCGATGTCCGCATGGACGACGAACGAAAGACGGAGCAATCTGTCACTGAAGGATGGGCCTGCGGCGCATTAGCTAGTTGGTGGGGTAACGGCTTACCAAGGCGACGATGCGTAGCCGACCTGAGAGGGTGATCGGCCACACTGGGACTGAGACACGGCCCAGACTCCTACGGGAGGCAGCAGTAGGGAATCTTCCGCAATGGGCGAAAGCCTGACGGAGCAACGCCGCGTGAGTGATGAAGGTTTTCGGATCGTAAAGCTCTGTTGCCAGGGAAGAACGTTTTCTAGAGTAACTGCTAGAGAAGTGACGGTACCTGAGAAGAAAGCCCCGGCTAACTACGTGCCAGCAGCCGCGGGTAATAATACGTAGGGGGCAAGCGTTGTCCGGAATTATTGGGCGTAAAGCGCGCGCAGGCGGTCATGTAAGTCTGGTGTTTAATCCCGAAGCTCAACTTCGGGTCGCATCGGAAACTGGGTGACTTGAGTGCAGAAGAGGAGAGTGGAATTCCACGTGTAGCGGTGAAATGCGTAGAGATGTGGAGGAACACCAGTGGCGAAGGCGACTCTCTGGGCTGTAACTGACGCTGAGGCGCGAAAGCGTGGGGAGCAAACAGGATTAGATACCCTGGTAGTCCACGCCGTAAACGATGAATGCTAGGTGTTAGGGGTTTCGATACCCTTGGTGCCGAAGTTAACACATTAAGCATTCCGCCTGGGGAGTACGGTCGCAAGACTGAAACTCAAAGGAATTGACGGGGACCCGCACAAGCAGTGGAGTATGTGGTTTAATTCGAAGCAACGCGAAGAACCTTACCAGGTCTTGACATCGGAATGACCGGTACAGAGATGTACCTTTTCTTCGGAACATTCCAGACAGGTGGTGCATGGTTGTCGTCAGCTCGTGTCGTGAGATGTTGGGTTAAGTCCCGCAACGAGCGCAACCCTTATGCTTAGTTGCCAGCATGTAATGATGGGCACTCTAAGCAGACTGCCGGTGACAAACCGGAGGAAGGTGGGGATGACGTCAAATCATCATGCCCCTTATGACCTGGGCTACACACGTACTACAATGGCCGGTACAACGGGAAGCGAAGCCGCGAGGTGGAGCGAATCCTAAAAAGCCGGTCTCAGTTCGGATTGCAGGCTGCAACTCGCCTGCATGAAGTCGGAATTGCTAGTAATCGCGGATCAGCATGCCGCGGTGAATACGTTCCCGGGTCTTGTACACACCGCCCGTCACACCACGAGAGTTTGCAACACCCGAAGTCGGTGGGGTAACCGCAAGGAGCCAGCCGCCGAAGGTGGGGTAGATGATTGGGGTGAAGTCGTAACAAGGTAGCCGTATCGGAAGGTGCGGCTGGATCACCTCCTTTCTATGGAGAATCGTCTTCTGCAACGAAGACATTCAAATTGAAGTCGTTGAGCAATCGGCGCGGGTCCCATGTGGATCGACACTCACTCGTTGTCAGTTTTGAAAGAGCAACCACTCTTTCAAGTTGATCCTTGAAAACTGGATACCGAAACGAAACATCGCGTTTTAGAAGACTGTTCTTACTGAAATCTGTGTAAACAGGATCGGTAACGAAGAGTAAGATAGGTTCTTCTTTATCTAAAGAAGACCACCAACTAGGTTAAGCTAGTAAGAGCACACGGTGGATGCCTAGGCGCTAGGAGCCGACGAAGGACGTGGCGAACAACGATAAGGCCTCGGGGAGCTGTAAGCAAGCTTTGATCCGGGGATGTCCGAATGGGGAAACCTCACTGGATTCATCTCCAGTGACTCACATCTGAATACATAGGATGTGTAGAGGCAGACGAGGGGAACTGAAACATCTAAGTACCCTCAGGAAGAGAAAACAAGAGTGATTCCGTCAGTAGCGGCGAGCGAACGCGGAACAGCCTAAACCAAGAAGCTTGCTTCTTGGGGTTGTGGGACGTCTCTTTGGAGTGACAAAGGAATATGGTAGATGAAGAGGTCTGGAACGGCCCGCCGTAGAAGGTGAAAGCCCTGTAATTGAAAGTATATTCCCTCCGAGACGGATCCCGAGTAGTGCGGGGCACGTGAAACCCCGTATGAATCTGCCAGGACCATCTGGTAAGGCTAAATACTCCCTAGCGACCGATAGTGAAGCAGTACCGTGAGGGAAAGGTGAAAAGGACCCCGGAAGGGGAGTGAAATAGAACCTGAAACCGTGTGCTTACAAGAAGTCAGAGCCCGATCTATGGGTGATGGCGTGCCTTTTGTAGAATGAACCGGCGAGTTACGTTCCCGTGCAAGGTTAAGGTGAGAAGCCGGAGCCGCAGCGAAAGCGAGTCTGAATAGGGCGACTGTAGTACGTGGACGTAGACCCCCGAAACCGGGTGATCTACCCCTGTCCAGGATGAAGGTACGGTAACACGTACTGGAGGTCCGAACCCACGCACGTTGAAAAGTGCGGGGATGAGGTGGGGGTAGCGGAGAAATTCCAATCGAACCCGGAGATAGCTGGTTCTCCCCGAAATAGCTTTAGGGCTAGCCTCGGAAGATGAGTCGCGGAGGTAGAGCACTGATTGGATGCGGGGCCCGCAAGGGTTACCAAGTTCAGTCAAACTCCGAATGCCGCAGACTTTATTCCGGGAGTCAGACAGTGGGTGCTAAGGTCCATTGTCGAAAGGGAAACAGCCCAGACCATCAGCTAAGGTCCCGAAGTGTGTGTTAAGTGGGAAAGGATGTGGAGTTGCCCAGACAACCAGGATGTTGGCTTAGAAGCAGCCACCATTGAAAGAGTGCGTAATAGCTCACTGGTCGAGTGACTCTGCGCCGAAAATGTAACGGGGCTAAACACACCACCGAAGCTATGGCTTGATACATCTGTATATCAGGGGTAGGGGGGGAGCGTTGAATGAGGATTGAAGGTGTACCGCAAGGAGCGCTGGACATCATTCAAGTGAGAATGCCGGTATGAGTAACGAAAAGATCAGTGAGAATCTGATCCGCCGAAAACCTAAGGGTTCCTGAGGAAGGCTCGTCCTCTCAGGGTAAGTCGGGACCTAAGGCGAGGCCGAAAGGCGTAGTCGACGGACAACAGGTTGAAATTCCTGTACCACCGAAAGCCGCTATGAGCAACGGGGTGACGCAGGAGGGTAGTGACGCAGGCTGATGGATGCCTGTCTAAGCAGTGAGACTGGTGTGTAGGTAAATCCGCACACTCTAAGGTCAAGCTGTGATGGGGAGCGAAACTTACAGTAGCGAAGGTCATGATCTCACACTGCCAAGAAAAGCCTCTAGCCAGGAAGCAGGTGCCCGTACCGTAAACCGACACAGGTAGGTGAGAAGAGAATTCTAAGGCGCGCGGAAGAACTCTCGTTAAGGAACTCGGCAAAATGACCCCGTAACTTCGGGAGAAGGGGTGCCCCGGTAGTGTGAATAGCACGAGGGGGCCGCAGTGAAAAGGCCCAAGCGACTGTTTAGCAAAAACACAGGTCTGTGCGAAGCCGCAAGGCGAAGTATACGGGCTGACGCCTGCCCGGTGCTGGAAGGTTAAGGGGAGTGGTTAGTCTTCGGGCGAAGCTATGAACCGAAGCCCCAGTAAACGGCGGCCGTAACTATAACGGTCCTAAGGTAGCGAAATTCCTTGTCAGGTAAATTCTGACCCGCACGAATGGCGTAACGATTTGGGCGCTGTCTCAACGAGAGATCCGGTGAAATTTTAATACCTGTGAAGATGCAGGTTACCCGCGACAAGACGGAAAGACCCCATGGAGCTTTACTGCAGCTTGATATTGAACTGGGGTGCGATTTGTACAGGATAGGTGGGAGCCTTGGAAGAGGGAGCGCAAGCTTCCTTGGAGGCGCCGTTGGGATACCACCCTGATCGCGCATCTGAGTTCTAACCTAGTACCGTGATCCGGTACGGGGACCGTGTCAGGTGGGCAGTTTGACTGGGGCGGTCGCCTCCTAAAATGTAACGGAGGCGCCCTAAGGTTCCCTCAGAATGGTTGGAAATCATTCGAAGAGTGCAAAGGCAAAAGGGAGCTTGACTGCGAGACCTACAAGTCGAGCAGGGACGAAAGTCGGGCTTAGTGATCCGGATCCGGTGGTACCGCATGGAAGGGCCATCGCTCAACGGATAAAAGCTACCCTGGGGATAACAGGCTTATCTCCCCCAAGAGTCCACATCGACGGGGAGGTTTGGCACCTCGATGTCGGCTCATCGCATCCTGGGGCTGAAGTAGGTCCCAAGGGTTGGGCTGTTCGCCCATTAAAGCGGTACGCGAGCTGGGTTCAGAACGTCGTGAGACAGTTCGGTCCCTATCTGTCGTGGGCGTAGGAAATTTGAGAGGAGCTGTCCTTAGTACGAGAGGACCGGGATGGACGCACCGCTGGTGTACCAGTTGTTCCGCCAGGAGCATCGCTGGGTAGCTACGTGCGGACGGGATAAGCGCTGAAAGCATCTAAGCGTGAAGCCCCCCTCAAGATGAGATTTCCCAAGTAGTAAGACCCCTTGAAGACGACGAGGTTGATAGGTTGGGGGTGGAAGTGCAGCAATGCATGGAGCTGACCAATACTAATCGGTCGAGGGCTTATCCAAGATTCTAAACACGCGATGAATCGTTTCGGATTCAGTTTTCAGGTGATCAACACATCTGCACGTTTGGTGATGATGGCGGAGGGGTTCCACACGTACCCATCCCGAACACGACCGTTAAGCCCTCCAGCGCCGATGGTACTTGGACCGCAGGGTCCTGGGAGAGTAGGACGTTGCCAAGCGAAATAGTAAGACTAGCCACTTCTAGGGAGTGGCGACTATTCCCTGATAGCTCAGTTGGTAGAGCACTCGACTGTTAATCGAGTTGTCACAGGTTCGAGTCCTGTTCGGGGAGCCATATGGAGAGGTGTCCGAGTTGGCCGAAGGAGCACGATTGGAAATCGTGTAGGCGTCACAAGCGTCTCGAGGGTTCGAATCCCTCTCTCTCCGCCAGAAAGATTTGAATATACTATATATTTAATATGTAAAGATCAGGTTGTCTGTTTGTGAAATACATGTTAACATGATGTAGGATGTTTATAAGTAAGGCCCGTTGGTCAAGGGGTTAAGACACCTCCCTTTCACGGAGGTAACAGGGGTTCGAATCCCCTACGGGTCATGAGATGGAGACTTAGCTCAGCTGGGAGAGCATCTGCCTTACAAGCAGAGGGTCGGGGGTTCGATCCCCTCAGTCTCCACCATCTACATTTTCTTTTTTCAACGACGCGGGGTGGAGCAGTCCGGTAGCTCGTCGGGCTCATAACCCGAAGGTCACAGGTTCAAATCCTGTCCCCGCAATGATGGAACCGTGGTGTAGGGGTTAACATGCCTGCCTGTCACGCAGGAGATCGCGGGTTCAAATCCCGTCGGTTCCGCCATTTTCACTTTTGGTTTTCGGACGGAAAGCGGAAATGGACTGAGAAGTACAAGCAAGATGCGGACGTGGCTCAGCGGTAGAGCATCGCCTTGCCAAGGCGAGGGTCGCGGGTTCGATTCCCGTCGTCCGCTCCATTTGCGCCCTTAGCTCAGCTGGATAGAGCGTTTGACTACGAATCAAAAGGTCAGGAGTTCGAATCTCTTAGGGCGCGCCATTATTTTCATATCTTTACACTTGCCGGTGTGGCGGAATTGGCAGACGCGCGCGACTCAAAATCGTGAGGGAAACCGTGGGGGTTCGAGTCCCTTCACCGGCATATATCGGGATGTAGCTCAGCTTGGTAGAGCACCTGGTTTGGGACCAGGGGGTCGCATGTTCAAATCGTGTCATCCCGATACCAAAAACCACTATTCTTTAGGAATAGTGGTTTTTTTGTATTTTAATTTTTGTTTAGGCTGCTTTTTATTTGAGTTTTTTTAAAAAAATTGTAGTTGAGTTTTAATTTGTAGTTATTTTAGTAAGATATCAATGGGTGTTAAGAATATTAGCATAGTGAATTTTAAGATCAATTTGTATTCATTAGGATGTAGCAAATAAAATTCGGATCATTAAACAAAGCAACATAGCCCGACAGTCAAAGTTTCTGATATAATGAAAAGATGATACATATGTTCGCCTGTTTCGCTTATGATAGAAGACAAGCAGATTGAGATATGTACTTTCATTGTTATGAATTGAAACTAGAGTAAGCGAAGCTGAAGATTGTAGGCGAATATGTAAAGGACACGGATGATTATAGGGGAGAGATGGTTTTGCGTATTATGGGAATTGACCCTGGAATCGCGATTGTCGGTTTCGGTTTTATTGATAAAAATGGTAGTAAGCTGACGCCGGTACAATATGGTTGCATTCAAACTGAGGCGCATACGCCGGATGAAGATCGTCTTGTACATGTGTATGAAGGTATGGTGCAGCTGATCGAAAAATATGAGCCGCAGATGGTTGCTTTTGAGAAGTTATTTTTTAGCCGGAATGTGACGACAGCGATGTCAGTTAGTCAGGCTCGTGGTGTCGCAATTTTGGCAGCGGCGCAAAAGGGTTTACCTATTGCTGAATATACACCAATGCAGGTGAAGCAGGCGATTGTCGGTTATGGTAAAGCAGAGAAGCGTCAGGTACAGGAAATGGTACGGATGTTTTTGAATTTGCAAAAGATTCCTAAGCCGGATGATGTTGCGGATGCACTAGCTGTTGCTGTATGTCATGCACATTCTTATGTTTTGAATTCCAAACTAAATGAGGTATTGAAAAAATGATTGATTTTCTGCGCGGACCTGTAGTTCATCTGGAAAATGAATATGTTGTGATGGATGTAAATGGAGTAGGGTACCGTGTCTTTTGCCCGAATCCATATGCGATTGCTAAAAATAACGGTGAAGTGATGGTGTATATCCATCATCATGTTCGTGAAGATGCGATTCAACTGTTTGGATTTCCGACCAGAGATGAGCAAAAATTATTTCGTAAGTTGATTGAAGTATCTGGTATTGGGCCACGGGTGGCACTGGGGATTTTGAGTGGTGGTAGCCCGGAAGGTGTCATTGCGGCTATTTATCAGGAGAATATTACATTTTTGACCAAGCTGCCGGGAATCGGGAAGAAGACGGCACAGCGTATGATTCTGGATTTGAAGGACAAGTTGGATGGAATTGGTGGCTCCATTATTGCTACAGGATTATTTGCTCCGATTGATTCGTCTTCTGTCTCATCGGGAGAAGTGTGGCCGGAAGTACGTGAAGGTTTGAAGGCGCTTGGATATACGGAAACCGAACTGGATCGGATCTGGCAGACACTCAAGCATGAGGTGTTCCCGGAAGATTCTGCGGATTCGGTAATGAAACGTGCGTTGAAAATGCTGTATACTGGATAAGCATACTATGGATGTATTATATCATGTGTCCGGTAGGTTACTACATGAATGCATTAAGTTTTTGTACTAGATAGGTGTAGTGCACGATTACGTTTGGTTTTGTGCTGGAATTTATGCTGGAATAAGTATATTAAATGATTTCATGTAATTATATATTGACATAATCATGCTTGGTTATGTTCTAGTTGGGCGTACTGGATGATTGCATTTGATTATATGTTGAATAGACGTACTATATATTGCATAGATATATTATATATGGTACAGACGTATTATATGATCACGTTTAGTTATTAGTTATTAGTTATTAGTTATTAGTTATATGCTAGATAGATTTGCTGCATGATTTGGTTTATTCGTGTAATGTATACGGGTGCTTCGATGATCATCTGTGATTGCATAAGTATATTTGAGTTTTGCTATGCTCGATTCATGATGGAATAGATAAATGAGCTTGCGTAAGGCAAGAAGAGGGGAGCGATAAAGATGACGGATGACCGCATTATATCGGCTAACTTGATGATGGAAGATCAAGCGGTGGAACTCAGTCTGCGTCCCCGTTACCTTGCTGAATATATCGGACAGGGCCGGGTTAAGGAAAATCTGAAAATTTACATCGAAGCAGCCAAAATGCGTGGTGAGGCGTTGGATCATGTACTGTTGTATGGTCCACCCGGACTCGGTAAAACGACGTTAGCGAATATTATTGCGAACGAGCTGGGCGTTAATTTGCGTACGACTTCCGGTCCAGCGATTGAACGTCCGGGCGATCTGGCGGCGCTACTGACTAATTTGCAGGACGGCGATGTGCTGTTTATTGATGAGATTCATCGACTGAATCGTTCGGTAGAGGAAGTATTGTATCCAGCGATGGAGGATTCGGCGCTTGATATTATGATTGGTAAAGGTCCGAGTGCACGGTCAGTGCGACTGGATTTGCCGCCATTTACGCTCATCGGGGCAACGACAAGAGCAGGGTTGCTGTCTGCACCGCTTCGTGATCGGTTTGGTGTCGTTAGTCGATTGGAATTTTATACGGTGGATGAACTAACTTTTATCGTTAGCCGTGGTGCTGATATTTTGGGGATTGAGATTCTGGGCGATGCGGCACAAGAGATTGCACTTCGTGGACGAGGGACGCCGCGGATTGCGAATCGTCTGCTGAAGCGGGTACGTGATTATGCGCAGGTACGAGGCGATGGTATCATTACGCCGGAGATTGCTGAGGAGTCGCTGAATATGCTACAGGTTGATCCTTGTGGTTTGGACCAGATCGATCATAAGATGTTGGAAGCGATGATTCATAGCTTCCGCGGTGGTCCGGTTGGTTTGGATACGATCGCGGCGACGATTGGTGAAGAAGGGCAAACGATTGAGGATGTGTATGAGCCGTATTTGTTGCAGTTGGGGTTTTTGCAACGGACGCCGCGTGGTCGGGTTGTAACGCCGAAAGCTTATAGTCATCTGGGTATTCCGATGCCAGAGGATTTGAAAGGTAGATAATTGAACTTGCTTTTCGTTCATGTACTGTATTAGAAATGCCTTCAAGAATAGGAAATCCTTATTGCGACATGAGGATATATTCTTGGAGGTTTTTTTGATTGATAACAATTTTAAAAGACACCAAGTCATTTGGCGGAAATGTGCGTATAATGAATATTGGGACTTTTTACATGGTTGGATGAATGTGTTGAATCCATTATGGATGAAGATCGGATAGAATTATGTTTATAATGAGAGCTAATGAGAGCTAATGAAAGCAATGAGAACTAATGAAATCTAATGGAGGACAGGGGGAAGGAAGATGGTAATGAAAAAACAACTACAGGATCACAATATATGTTCGTATCGACCGCTATTATCAGCAACAGCGAAAAAGAAGATGGGCAAAAAAATCGGTACAGCGGCATTTGCGGTCATGACCGCTGCAGCTATTTTTCTGTCCAACGTTCCGCATACACAAGCGGCGACGTTTGAGGAGGATGTGCGGGTCGGTTTGTTTTTTAATGGGGGCAGTACGTATTCTTCTATCGTGCCGGTTGTTAATGTGAAGTCCGCTGGGGATTTGCAGGTAGGGGTGAATAGCGGCGGAAGCTTTCGTTCGTGGGCAGATATTGGCGGACAGGCGAGCTTTGGTATTGATGGCTACCGGGTAAAGGTGCTAGAAACGACTAGCTTTGATACAGCGGCGGCAGGGATCAAGCTATTGCAGCCAACAAGCGACAAGCCGATTGTATTTGCTACTTCGAAAGGCGGCAGCACGGTGTATCAGTTGTACACTGGCATGTACGCTTCAGAGGCGGCAGCAACGACGGCGACAACACGGGTATCGCAGACAGCGAAGTCGTTGCTTGGCACACAGACACCAGCAGTGAAAGGAAATATGCATCTATCGGCAGGCAATTATGCCAGCTCAGCAGAAGCGCAAACAGTGCTAAGTGCAGCGCAAAATGCGGGATTGGATGCGTTTCTCGTGTTGACTGGCAGCAGTTCGTATCAAGTCTGGATCGGTGAAGAAGCCAACAGTACTGGATTGGCACAGTTAAAAGTAACGGCTGCTGCCGCTTTACCATCTGCTCCTTTAACGACGGTATCCGGTTCAGCACCAGCGCTAATAATGCGCGAAAATGTAACGTCCAGTGTAACCAGCCCTTCACCGGTCGATCATTATATGCTAAGTGGCAATAGTGCAGTATTGACGGTCAAAGGTAATGATTCTGGTACTCAAGTAACGGAGCGCTCTGCACGCACATATCGTGGTGATTTTGAATTGAGTAATTACAATGGGCAACTCGCTTGGATTAACGTGTTGCCGATGGAAGAATATTTGTATTCGGTTGTTGGTGGTGAAGTTTCAGCTTCATGGCCAGCAGAAGCGCTCAAAGCACAGGCAGTAGCAGCACGCAGTTATGCTCGTTTTCAAGAACAGGGCTCTAAATTTAAAATTGCCGATGTGGTTGATACGACGCTAAGTCAGGCTTATAATGGCGTAGGTGCCGAAGATAAGCGGATCATTGCGGCTGTTGATGCGACGGACGGCGAAGTGGTGATGAAAAACGGCAAGCTGGTCGAAACGATCTTCTCTGCCAATGCGGGCGGTGCCAGCGCAGACAGTTCAGAAGTATGGAACGGTGGTGGCGATGTATTCGTCAGTGTTGATTCGCAAGCAGATGAAGCAGCACAGGCTTCGTTGAAAAAGTGGTATCATGTACTACTGGACAACGGGAATTCTGGTTATGTGCGCGAGGACAATGTCAAACTGACCGGTGATAAAACCGATGCCGGTTTGGATCAAATGACGGTAACTACCAAAAATACGAATGTTCGCAAAATGCCTGTCGTACAGAGCAATGTACAGGCGGTTGCCCAGCTCAATCCAGGTGATGCAGCAACTGTATTGGAAGTAGTGCCGGAGTCGAACAGTTATCAATGGATCAGAGGACCATATACGTCGGCACAACTGCTGGCAACATTGAAAGGGAAAACGACGTCCAGTCTGCCTTCAACGATCACTTCGATTCAAATTACCGAACGTGGTCCATCCGGTCGTGTAACCGAGATCAAGGTCAATGGCAATGTAGTTGCTGTTAAATATCCTGATGTGTTCCGTACCGCGTTGAACGGCTTACCCAGCACATTGTTCGATGTGGTCAGTACGGATAAATATACGGTCATTGGCTCCGGTAGCTCACAGGATGAGCTAAGTGCCGCAGGAACAGTCTTGCTAGGTGCTTCCGGCCAAGGAACAGGTACATCGAGCACGGTCATTATGAATGGTGATGGCAACGCACGTGTGACAGAAGCAGGCGGGTTCTTATTTACCGGTAAAGGCAATGGACACGGATTGGGCATGTCGCAATGGGGTGCCAAAGGCATGGCAGACAAAGGATCGAATTACAAAGACATTTTGCAACATTATTATCATGATGTAGACATAGTGAAGGGATAAATGAACAATGAAAGTGGATGTATATGATTTTGAATTACCAGAACGACTGATTGCACAGGTGCCGCTGCAAGACCGAACGGCATCACGCTTGCTCACGCTGAATAAGCAAAGCGGTGAGACTCGGCATGAGCATTTTGGCGATATTTTGAATTACTTGCACGAGGGCGATACGCTCATTCTGAACGATACGCGTGTCATTCCGGCTCGATTGTTTGGGACGAAAAAGGATACCGGTGCCAAAGCAGAGATTTTGCTGCTGACACAATTGGAGGGTGATCGCTGGGAAGCGCTAGTGAAACCGGGTAAAAAGATCAAGCCTGGCGCTGTTATTCATTTCAGTGATGAGCTGGAAGCGGTGATTGAAGAAGAAGGCGATATGGGAATGCGCGTACTGTCGTTCCGGTATCAAGGAATTTTCCAAGAGATTCTGGATCGACTTGGCGAAATGCCGCTGCCTCCATATATTAAGGAAACGCTGGATGACCGTGAGCGTTACCAGACGGTATATGCCAAAAATGAAGGCTCGGCTGCTGCTCCGACAGCAGGACTTCACTTTACGACAGAGCTGTTGGATCAAATTCGTGCCAAAGGTGTATCGGTAGGCTTCGTGACGCTACATGTTGGATTGGGAACATTTCGTCCAATGAGTGTGGAGACAGTAGAAGATCATGTGATGCATGAGGAGTATTATTCTCTGCCTGCGGAAACGGCGACTCTGATCAATGAAACGAAAGCGCGCGGCGGACGTATTGTAGCCGTTGGTACGACGTCAGCACGTACGCTGGAGACGGTCGCACGCGACTTTGCGGGTCAACCGCTGGAAGCGACAAGCGGCTGGACACAGATTTTCATTTATCCAGGGCATACGTTTGGTCTGGTGGATGCGATGATTACGAATTTCCATTTGCCTAAGTCGACGCTGGTGATGCTGGTGAGCGCATTGGCAGGACGAGATCATATTATGGCGGCGTATCACGAGGCGATTGAGCGTGAATATCGGTTCTTCAGCTTTGGCGACGCGATGTTTATTTATTAATTCCTTATCTATCATCGCAGTCGAAAGAACTTGTAGAATGCGATAGTGACATTGCTATAGAAATCGATATATTCAGATAAACATAGCTTGTGCGAAACAGGGTGGCTCCGGTATAATAAAATGTCGGTGCCGCCTTGTTTTTTGTGCTCTTGTAGAAATCGCGAACCATGGGCGCTTTGAACGGAAAGACAGGTACGATGTAGCCGTTCGATAGCACGAGCAGCTACGAGTAGCTATATGAAGAATGAAGTCCATTGTAGCTTATGAACGTGTTAAAGAAGTAGGCAGGATGGGACTGCTATCAGACCATTTGGGTTCAACATAGCGACAGATTGCATAGATCATAGCTATAACGCTAAATGATAAATGGAAGCAGCAAAATCAATGTCATTGATATACGAAATCTTGAATGCAGAAAGAAGAGAATACACATTATGTCATCACCTATTCGTTACGAACATATTAAAACGTGTAAACAGTCTGGCGCGCGTCTTGGTCGCGTGCACACGCCGCATGGCGTGATCGAAACGCCTGCCTTTATGCCAGTTGGTACACAGGCGACCGTCAAAACGATGAGTCCCGAAGAATTGAAGCAGATGGATGCGCATATTATTTTGAGTAATACGTATCATCTGTTCTTGCGTCCGGGTCATGATCTGATCCGTGAAGCGGGTGGATTGCACAAATTCATGAACTGGGATCGTCCAATTCTGACGGATAGCGGCGGGTTTCAAGTATTTAGCTTGAGCGAAATGCGTAAAATCACCGAAGAAGGCGTACATTTCCGCTCTCATCTGAATGGAGATAAGCTCTTCCTATCACCAGAAGTGGCAATGGAAATTCAAAATGCGCTCGGTTCTGATATTATGATGGCGTTTGACGAGTGCCCGCCATATCCGGCGGAGTACAAATACGTTAAACAATCGCTGGAACGTACGACGCGCTGGGCAGAACGCTGCCTAGAAAGTCATAATCGTTCGTATGATCAAGGGCTGTTCGCAATTGTGCAGGGTGGTATGCATGAAGACCTGCGCAAGCAGAGTGCACTTGATTTGACTTCAATGGATTTCCCGGGGTATGCTATTGGTGGACTGAGCGTTGGGGAGCCGAAGCATTTGATGTATCAGGCTCTGGACTTTACAGTGCCATTTTTGCCGACTAACAAGCCACGTTATCTGATGGGTGTAGGCTCACCGGATGCGTTGATCGAAGGTTCGATTCGTGGTGTTGATATGTTCGACTGTGTATTGCCTACCCGAATCGCTCGTAACGGTACGACGATGACAAGCGAAGGTCGTGTTGTAGTTCGTAATGCAAAGTATGCGCGCGATTTTGGTCCACTGGACCCGAACTGCGATTGTTATACATGCCAGAATTATTCACGCGCGTATCTGCGCCATCTGATCAAGGCAGACGAGACATTCGGTCTGCGTCTGACTACGTACCACAATCTGCATTTTCTACTGAATCTGATGCGTAATGTGCGTCAGGCGATCATGGATGATCGTCTGTTGGACTTCCGCGACGAGTTCTTCACTCAGTACGGATTGCATGATAATGACAAAGGCTTTTAATAAAGACGTATGCTTATGATCAAAGTAAGCGATGACAATGGAAACACAACGGGTGCCGGACAACCGGCTTCCGGTTTATATTTTAATAAGGGGGAAATACCATGTTTAACTTAGCTGCTTCGACTGGCGGTACAGGTAATCTGGTAGGAGCGATTCTGCCATTCGTATTGATGTTTGTTGTATTCTACTTCCTGCTGATCCGTCCTCAGCAAAAAAAGCAAAAGCAACGTAATCAAATGCTGAACACGCTGTCCAAAGGCGACAAAGTCGTAACGATCGGCGGACTGCACGGAACAATCGTGGAAATTACAGACGATATCGTTGTTCTGCGTGTGAATGATGTAACGAAGCTGACGTTTGACCGTTCAGCAATCAGTCATTCTACAGTAAAAGAAACGACGGTTCCAGCTGCTAAAGTATAAGTGGAATCTATTGGAATCTTCGGCACGCATGACAAAGTAAGAACTGACATGCGTTCAGTAACGTACTACATGATGATGTAACAGATAAGCGGACCTGCGCCTCGGCGAGGTCCTTTTGTTTTGTTTATGGTGTGTATACATAGTGGAAAGGATGATTGTATGCAGATGACAGAAACGATGATGAGCTGGCAGCCTACGGTGGCGATTTTATTATTTCTAATAGCGTACGCGGTATGGATGACGGATCAACTCAATCGGGCGTTGATTGCCATTGTGGCGGCAGTGCTGTTTCTTCTGCTCGGTATTGCGGGCTGGAATCATGTATTCACGTATATAAACTGGGATATGTTACTGCTCTGGACTGGAATGATGATTATATCAGCAGTGCTGGGGCGTAGCGGTTGGATTCGTGTCTTAACAGTGCTTGTGCTGCGACGTAGCGGTGGACGTCCGGCATGGATGTTTATTGGGCTGATGGTGCTAACAGCGATCTGTTCGGCATTGCTAGATTCCGTATCGACGATGCTGCTGCTCGTACCTATGCTGTTATCCATTGCCAAAGAGTGCCGTTTGCCGGCTGCTCCTTTTCTAATCGGAGCGGTGCTGATCAGCAATACGGCGGCAACTGCGACGCTTATCGGTCAGACAAGCAATATGTGGATCGGTACTGCCAATCCGCAGCTAACTTTTATGGCATTCATTCAGGTGCTCGGTCCGATTATTGGGGTGCTGCTCTGTATTCAAGTGCTGTGCATCTGGCTTGTTTATTATAAAAGTCTACGCTTTCAGCCGCTCTTGCTACAACCGGAGAAGTGGAATAGCGCGGATCGGCAGGATGTAGAGCAGACGACACGACGTGGCAGCCGTGAAGCGGTACTGGTAATCTTTATTTTAACGATCATATTGTTGATAATTGCTCCTGCTCTTGGATGGAAACCGGGCTGGATTGCAGCGGCTGGCGCAGTTGTTATGCTACTGATTGGGCAGCTGGCGGGTATTCGAACAGGGACGATGCTGAAACAGCTAGAATGGGAGCCATTGCTCTTTTTCGCCGGGCTATTCATTATTGCTGGTGGGTTGGTGCAATCTGGGTGGATTACGACGGGAGCGACTGCACTCATTGAGTTGACGAATGGCAGTATGGCGTGGATTGCACTTATTTTGCTATGGATGACTGGACTGTTGTCAATGGCAATGGATCGTATGCCGTGGATCGCTGTAATGATTCCGCTGGTGCAGGAAACAGGTATCCAGATGGATGCAGAATCAGCTGGTGTGCTTCATCCGATCTGGTGGGCGCTAGCGCTTGGTGCAGGCATCGGAGGTAGCGGCACTTTGTTAAGCTCGGCAGCTGGTCTGATTGCAGCCTCAATGGCTGAACGCGACAATCAGCGACTGCGATATTTGGAATTTTTAAGAATTGGCTTGCCATTGACGCTATTCTCACTGCTTATTGCTTCTCTGTATGTAGGATATGTGCTTATTCCGTAAAAGGAGTGCATGTTCTTATGTGGCAAAAGAGAGTTATGGAGTCGACTAGTTTGTATAGCTTATAACGCTTTGGTAATCGCAATCTGCGAATTCCTCATTTTTATATGTAAAGTTTATGAACAATAGCAGGAATTCGCCATTTCCTTGCCGAAAGGTACAGGGTGTATGGTGTGCTGGCAGGGATATACCCCGGCAACGGTCAATGTGAACAAGAACATGATTTTGAAGCTTATTACAGGAAGGTAGCTGGTGGACATGGATGAATTGAGCAATGCGGAGTTGACGGAGCTGATCGAATCGCTGTGCCAGAGCAAAATCGATGAGTTCAAAATGCTGGGTTACGAGCAGATTACTTCCGAGGAATTATGGGATTGCCTGAACAGCAAGTATGAAAAGCAGGGAATGCCACGGTTGTATGCGCTGGTCAACGATATTTTGTCGATGAAGCCCAATCAGCTGATGCACTATCTCACAATGTCCTCGTACAAAGAAGCGGAAAAATGGTGATGCCGTACGGTAAGGGGGAAACGTGACGGATATCGGTCGTGGATGAAACGATCGGCAATTGTAAGATTTTGTTCACATCACGATAAGCAAATTCATTGGACCAATGGGAAGCTGGGGCCGGTGTTTTACTGGCATCAGCTTGTTTGTTTTGTCGACCACCGGTAAATTGACTGTCATTTGTGTCACCGATATAATAGGAATATTGAGAATGAAAGGGGAACCACATACGGGATGAAAAGAGTCATCAGTTTCGTAGTCGTCATACTGGTCGTAGCTGGCATCATCGGCGCAACGACCCCGCTATTTAAAGACATCCGTTTGGGATTGGATCTTAAAGGCGGTTTTGAGATTTTGTATCAGGCTACGCCAACCACGCAAGGGGAAGCAGTCACCAGGGAATCCCTGATTCAGACTGCGAAAAGTCTGGAGCAACGCGCGAATGCGCTCGGTACAAGTGAGCCCGAGATTACGACGGAAGGAACCGACCGGATTCGCCTTCGGATCGCCGGTGTAACGGATGAAGCAACCGTTCGCCAGACGATGAAGGAGCCGGCAGAGTTGACGTTCCGCAGTATGTCTGGATGCTCGACCGATACGTCCAGCCAACAATCCTCGGACAAGTCGTCGTCCACGGAAGAAAGCAGCAACACAACAAGCAAATCAAGCGGATCTGCAGACAGCAAGAGCAATTCCGACAGCAACACGGTAACGACACAGAGTGCGGAATCGACACCAGCAGTAGAAGTGACGCCTAGCACTGGCGCAGCAACTTCATCTGCAACGTCCGATACTTATGCCAATGAAGATCCATTGAAAGTATACTGTAAGGTGGAACTGCAAGGTGATGATTTCAAGGAAAATGGCGCATCGGTTGTCTACAACCAGTTGAACCAACCTGAGATCACCATTCAGGTAAAAGATGCAAGCAAATTTGCCGAAATTACCAAACGTCTGATCAATCAGCCGCTGGCGATTTTCTTGAATGACACGCTGTTGTCTGCACCGGTTGTACGTGCAGAACTGACAGGTGGTACAGCAAGCATTTCTGGTGATTACACGACTCAGGAAGCGCAGCAGCTCAAAGACCAGATCAATCTGGGCGCACTGCCGCTGAAGCTGACCGAAGTGTATTCTCAAAGTGTAGGCGCTTCGCTCGGTCAGCAATCGTTGACTGATACGCTGCGTGCAGGTATCGCTGCGTCCATCGTGATCCTGTTGTTCATGGTTCTTGTTTACCGTGTACCAGGTTTGATCTCCGGTTTCTGTATCATCGTGTACATCTGGCTGACATTGATGATCTTTATCGCGGGTGACTTTACGTTGACATTGCCAGGTATTGCCGCCTTCATACTCGGGGTCGGTATGGCCGTCGATGCCAACATTATTACGTTTGAACGGATCAAGGATGAGATCATTAACGGCAAGAGCATCCAATCCGCATTCAAATCCGGTAGCCGCAGTTCCTTTGGTACGGTTATGGATGCCCAGTTGACTACGATTATCGCAGCCGCGGTTATGTTCGGTCTGGGTACAGGCGCAGTACGTGGTTTTGCCCTCGTTCTGATCTTTAACATTATCGTAAGTATTGCAAGTAACTTGTTCTTCTCCCGTTATCTGTTGTCCCTGCTTGTTAAGGGAAGACTGATCAACAAACCGGAGTATTTCGGCGTAAAGGAGAGTGAACGAAATGCGCTTTAAATGGAATTATGATTTTGTTAAGCTGAGCAAGTATTTCTACACATTTTCCATTATTGTGACCATTGCCGGTATTATTTCACTGGCAACGCTCGGTTTAAATTATGGCGTTGACTTCCGTTCCGGTTCCAATGTGGATATTACATTGACCAAGCAATTGACAGAGGCAGAAGTTCAGCCTGTGGTCGATAAACTGAATTTTTCTAATGATCCAAGCATCAATATCGGTAGCGGCGGCAAAATGTCGATCCGCTTCGAAACGGTATTGACCGATACGCAGGAAAATCAGCTGAAAGAAGCATTCACCAAGCAACTGGATAGCGGGGCTTCCTTTGAAGTCAATACCGTTGATCCGGCAATTGCCAAAGAGTTGGAGCGTAACGCGATCTATGCCGTACTGCTTGCCAGTATCGGTATTATCATTTACGTAACGATTCGTTTTGAATGGCGGTTTGCGGTTGCATCCGTTGTAGCATTGCTGCATGATGCGTTTCTCGTCATCTCGGTCTTCTCAATCTTCCGCTTGGAAGTCGATCTGACCTTTATTACAGCGGTACTGACCATTATTGGTTACTCACTGAACGATACGATCGTTATCTTTGACCGTATCCGTGAAAATCTACGTTTTTCGAAACAGAAAAAAGGCAGCGATGTGGCGACCATCGTCAACCGGAGTATTTCTCAGACGATGACCCGTTCCCTGAACACAGTATTGACCGTATTTATTGCGTGTCTGTTCCTGTTCATTATGGGTAGTGAGTCGATTCGCATGTTCTCGCTGGCAATGATGATCGGTCTGGCATTCGGTGCGTACTCCTCGATCTTTATCGCGAGCCCGCTCTGGCTAGTACTGAAAAACAAACAAAAGCCAAAAGTGAAAAAAGCGTCGAAACCGGCGTAACCCTGTAAGCTTTCAACTGTTGAAGCCGCGTCCAGCTATTGACGCGGCTTCCTTTCGTCTTAGGAGGAATGCAATGGAGAACAAGTTTATCCGGCAACAGGAAAAGGTATTCTGGACATCGCTGCTGACTGGATTGACGCTGGCGATCGTCAAAGGAATCACGGGATATCTCGCGATGAACAAGGCGTTGATCGGGGATGCGTTATATACAGCTGCGGCAACAGCACGTCAGCTGACGGATCGTGTCTTTCGGCAGGATGCTCGTCGAACTCGCAGAGCACAGGCGGTCGATGTATCGTCGGGAAATGGAAGTAGCGGTATTCCATTTGCCAATATGGTGATGACAGTGTTGCTATTGCTAGGTGGTCTGGAAATCGGAATCTCAGCGATTCGCGATATAATGGCAGATGAAATGGCAGAGCCGAAACCGTTTGCGATTGTGCTTGTCTTTTTGGCGATGGCAGTCAATGAAGGAATCTTTCGGTACCGTTATCGATATGTGAGCAAGTTGAACTATACGACATTAACGGAAATGGTAGATACTCATCGCTATTCGCTGTACTGCTCTATTGTCGTGCTTGCAGGATTACTCGGTACGATTGCCGCATTGGAGCTGCAACAAGACCGACTGTATTACGTACAGCCGATCTCGGCACTGATTGTCAGTATGATCTTATGGCGTCAGGGGTATGTGCTGGCTCGTCAGTCGATCTATGGTCGATTGGTACATACGATGGAGCAACAGGATGCCAGCGACTATATGGAGACGGTACAGCGCGTACAGGGCGTGATCACTGTCGAACAGTTGCAAGCACACGAGCAGGAAGATGGTGTGCATATTCAACTGATCATCGGCGTTAATCCACAGATTACCGTGCAGGCGGCTGCCGAGATTGCCGATTATGCCAAAAATCTACTATTGACCCGGTTCACCCACGTTAGTCATGTCCATGTACAGGTTGTCCCGTACAATGGCGGTTATCCGTACAAGTCCAACTATGATTGGAACCGTAGCGAAGGACGCTCGGGCGACGGAATGCTTCACTGAAGGAGGAACAACATCATGATTCATTCACAATATCACTGGAATGTAACTACGCCGGATCAGCAGGCTGCCCAGCAGCTCAGCATAGAGCTTGGTATTGCACCGCTGACCGCAGCCTTATTAAGCGGTCGCGGGTATACGACTGTGCCGGAGGCGGAAGCATTTCTGGAAGGTAGCCGTACGGCGAGCCATGATCCTTTTCTGCTGGCAGGTATGCAGGAAGCGGTTGAGCGTATTCGATTGGCATTGGAACGCAGCGAGAAAATCTGGATTTATGGCGATTATGATGCGGACGGTGTATCTAGCACATCGCTCATGATCCAGTTGCTGCGCCATCTGCATGCTGATTTTGACATGTATATTCCGCATCGCTCCAAAGAAGGCTACGGGCTTCATAATCATGCGCTGGATCAGGCGAATGCACAGGGCGTAACTCTGATCATAACGGTAGATACCGGAATCAGTGCGGTAGAGCAGATTGCTCACGCGAATGCGCTGGGGATCGATGTGGTCGTTACGGATCACCATGAACCACCAGCTGAATTGCCGCAGGCGGTCGCACTGGTCAATCCGAAGCTACCCTATTGTAATTATCCGTTCAAAGGATTGGCAGGCGTAGGCGTCGCTTACAAGCTTGCTCAGGCATTGCTCGGTATGGAGAACGTGCCGGAAGCATGGCTTGAGATCGTATCGATCGGTACGGTAGCTGACCTGATGCCTCTGGAAGATGAGAACCGGATGATGGTACGCATCGGTGTCGAGCATATGAAAAACAGTTCGTTTCCCGGTGTACGAGCGCTGATGAATATCGCCGCCATCGACCCTACACAAATGACCGCAACGAGTATCGCCTTTGCGATGGCGCCGCGTATTAATGCGAGCGGACGGATGGAGCATGCGAGCCGGGCGGTCGAACTGCTCACGACAGAAAATATGAGTCTGGCGGATCGTATTTCCTTTGAACTGGATCAACTCAACAAGTCTCGGCAGGAGCTGGTCAATCGGATGGTGCAGGAAGCAATCGCCATGCTGGAAAGCGAAAAGGATCAGTATCCGCATGGTGTTCCCGATGTGATCGTCGTAGCGGGCGAAGGCTGGAATCCCGGCGTTGTCGGTATCGTCGCCTCGAAGCTGCTGGATCGGTATTATCGCCCAACCATTGTGCTGGGAATCGATCCTGAAACCGGTATGAGCAAAGGCTCTGCTCGTTCGATTGCAGGCTACGACATATATCGTGCGCTGCTGGATTGTGAAGATGTGCTGGATCACTTTGGTGGACATCCGTCGGCTGCCGGTATGAGCTTACATAGGGATCAGCTGGATGCCTTCCGCCGTAAACTGAATGACCGTGCCGCTACTTTGTTGACCGAAGAAGACTTGATTCCGCAAACACAAGCCGACTACGAAGGTCGCATTGATCAACTAACACTGGCAGCAGTGGAGGAGCTAGATCGACTTGCCCCGTTTGGTATGTCCAATCCGTTGCCCAAAATCGTGCTGCGCGGCGCTACCATTTCGCAGGCAAAAGCGATCGGTAAAACACTGGATCATCTACGGTTAGTCGTTGAGCAGAATGGCAGCATGATTGAGGGGGTTGCTTTTGGGAAAGGGGAATTGGCAGAACTACTCAGCGAGGGCGATGTGATCGATATACTCGCTGAGACGAGCATCAACGAATGGCGCGGTAATCGTAAACCACAGTTGATGGTACAGGATCTCGCCGTACCGGGCTTACAAATCTGGGATCGGCGCGGATCAGGGCAATGGGATCGCAATTTGCAGCATATTCGTAGCAAATGGTCGCGTTATATGGCGGTAGAAAGTGGGCAACTTGGTGTCCTTTGCGATGAAAAACGTGCCGAAACTTTAAAAAGCCAATTGTCTGATGTATCCCTTTGGGGTTATGATAGACAGGTTGATATTGCGGCTTGCAATCATGTCTCCATACAGCATGGGGCAGAAGCCATACGCACATTATGTCTGTTATCATTACCGGCGCATATTCAGCAATTGGATCATATATTTGCCACATTCACATCGCTGGAAAATATCGTTTTGCTGCATGACCGACCGAACCAGCAGGAACGCCTGCAAATTCCCGATCGCGACATCTTCAAGCTGATCTACGGCTGGCTTTCCAAAAGCAGTCAGCATATGTCGGACGAGAGTAAGCTTGTTCCTTACCTGAGTCAAAAAACGTCCAGCTCGGTACGCATGGTACAGATGATGCTGGATGTGTTCGAGGAGCTGGAGTTCATCATTCGCCACAATGGCACCATACAGATGAATCAGGCTCCGGCGAAACGTCCGCTGCATAGCTCACAGCTGTACCGGGAGCTTGGCGAGCTGGCTGAGATGGAATATATGTTATGTGAAAGTGATCTGCCGCAATTGACTTCATGGATGATTTCCCGTATGCAAGGCGTATCATAAACGCTAATTTTAGGAGGAGATTTTTTTGGATTTTAAAGAGCATATTCGTGTGATTCCCGATTTTCCGCAGCCCGGAATCAGCTTCAAAGATATTACAACACTGCTGCAAAACGGCGAGGCTTACAAACAGTCCATCGACGAACTGAAAGTCATGCTGAAAGACCTGAAAATTGATGTGATCGCTGGACCGGAAGCACGCGGCTTTGTTGTAGGCGCGCCGCTGGCTTATGCTCTTGGTGTAGGCTTTATCCCGATCCGTAAAACAGGCAAACTGCCATACAAAACAATTCAAGCAGAATACGCGCTGGAATACGGTAAAGATGTACTGGCAATGCACGTTGATGCGATTCAGCCGGGTCAAAACGTACTGATCGCTGATGATCTGCTGGCAACTGGCGGTACGATTGCGACTTGTGTCAACTTGATCCGTGAAGTGGGCGGCAACGTAGTTGGTGCAGCATTCATGATCGAGTTGCAGGATCTGAACGGACGCGAAAAACTGCCAGATATCGAGGTATTCACACTCACGCAATATCCGTTCTGATTACAAAAAAGAATCTGTATTGCAGTATCGGGATAAAGCAAACCAGATACCGCAATGATTTTCTTGTTTTATAATGGTAATAATATCCATTTGGTGCATGTTCATAAAAACCCGATTTTGTCGTCGTTGTAGACGAAATCGGGTTTTTTGGTCTTTTTTGCACAAAATCGGTCGAAAATGAGCGTTTTCTTGAAACCTCCTTGGATGTATTGCGTATTAGGTAAAGAGGCATGCTGTTTATATGCAAGCATTTTCATGTGTCAGTATGTTCAACTTTAGAGGAAAAGGAGGGGGAAGTATGGCGATTATTCGTGAAACGGACTTGCCCGGTATTGGAAGGAAATTTGTAGTGGAAACAGACGACCGTGATCAGGTGGCAATCGTTGTGCATGAGGATGGCAAGCGTGAAGTATACCGCAATCCGGTATCTAGTCCAGACGATCATGAGCTGGTGATGACGCTCAACGATCATGAAGCGCGTCAGCTGGCGAGCATTATCGGTGGCATGAGCTATCAGCCAAGCGCACTGGAAAAGGCGGAGCTGTCCATTTCCAAATTGAGCATCGAATGGTACAAGCTCAAAAATGACACACATTGCATCGGCAAAACGATTGGCGAGCTGTCCATCCGCGAGCAAACGGGCGCTGTTATTATCGCAGGTATCGGCGCGCAGGAGCAGCGTATTATTCCGGGACCGGAATATGTACTGCAACAAGGCACTACACTCGTCATTGCTGGCGAACGTAATGGCATCACGGCGTTGAAAGAGCTGCTTGAAAGGGGGAGCGGCTAATGGATTACATTGTATTCGAGATCGGTATTGCTGTGCTATTGGTCGCGCTGGCAGGATTGCTGGCAACCAAGTTGCGATTCTCGGTCGTTCCCTTTTACATTCTGGCAGGGATGGCGGTTGGACCGCATGCGCCGGTATTCGGTATTGTGGACTTCCGGTTTATCCAGAGCGCAGAGCTGATTGAGTTTATGGGCAAGATCGGTGTGATTTTCCTGCTGTTCTATCTGGGACTCGAATTCTCGGTCGGACGGCTGGTAAAGGCAGGACGTTCCATCGCGATTGGCGGAACGATCTATATTGGTATTAACTTTACGCTAGGGCTGCTGTACGGCTTCCTGACAGGCTTTGATCTAAAAGAAGTCCTTGTTATCGCCGGTATTACTACCATCTCATCTAGTGCGATTGTGGCGAAGGTGCTGGTCGATCTCAAGCGGACAGCCAATCCAGAAACCGAGATGATTCTGGGCATTATTATGTTCGAGGATGTCTTCCTTGCAGTGTATCTGTCCGTACTGTCTGGTTTGCTGCTTAGCGGTGCAACATCAATTGGTGGCATTCTGTTGTCGGCAGCAATTGCACTTGGATATATGCTGTTGATTCTGATTGTCGGGCGTAAGGCGGTTCCGCTGCTTAATAAAGCGCTCAATATTCAGTCAAACGAAATCTTTATGTGCGTGATCTTTGCTGCATTGTTCCTGATCGCTGGTTTCTCCGAGACGATCCACGTTGCCGAAGCAATCGGTGCGCTGCTGGTCGGTCTGGTACTGGCAGAAACGTCGCATATGCATCGAATTGAAAAGATTATTTTACCGTTCCGTGATTTCTTTGGCGCCTTGTTCTTCTTCAGCTTCGGCTTGACGATTGATCCACTGTCACTGGGTGGCAATGCGGTATGGCTGGCAATTGGCGCAGTGATCGTTACGATGATCGGTAACTATACAGCAGGTATGATGGCAGGCAAAACCGCCAATCTGTCTCCGCAAGCATCGTCCAATGTCGGTCTGACGATTATGTCGCGTGGCGAATTCTCCATTATTGTGGCGAATCTGGGTGCTGCTGGAGCGCTATCGGGTATTCTACAGCCATTTGCCGCGATCTATGTACTCATTCTGGCGATTCTCGGACCGCTATTAACCAAAGAGTCGAAATTCATTTACAAAGGCGTGTCGCGCATTTTCCGGCTTCACAAAGCAAACAAATAAATCATCAATATTCATGGGCATCACAGAGCAAGCAAATTATTTTCCTATAACACGTCTAGCCGACCGGCACTGGTTCGGCAGCGCAGGTAGGCAATACGAGAGCAACATGCAAGATCGTATTATAAGAAAATGACTTGCTGAGGATGGTTTGAACAACCAAGATATCCTACTGGGACATGCACAATCGACAGGAAATTATATCCGCTGAATATAAAAGGGAATACAAATGAAATGTTAGCCTATTTGGCATCGATAGCAAAAAGGACTGCTCCGTAACGGAACAGTCCTTTTTTGTATATTCATGTTGTGTATTCATATAAAGAAATCAGTCTGGAATCTTCGCAGGTGGTGCTTCATCATTTTTGTCGTTGGATAAGCCGGTAACGTGCAAGATGCGGAAGAACAGACTGAGCAGAATGCCGACGATTGTTGCCAGCGCCATACCTTTAAGCTGCACCGTACCGAATGTGACGGTTGCACCGCTCAGACCGGTAATTAGTACAACGGTAGTGAGCAGCATATTTTGTGCTTTGGAATAATCGACCTTTTGTTCAACCAGAATGCGTAGACCAGATGCGGCGATTACTCCGAACAGCAGTAGTGATACGCCGCCCATAACCGGTGTCGGGATAGCAGAGACTGCGCCAGTAAACGTACCAGAGAACGATAGTACAATTGCGATAACCGCCGCGCCACCGATTACATATACGGAATAAACACGGGTTAATGCCATCACGCCGATATTTTCACCGTATGTCGTATTCGGTGTCGAGCCGACAAACCCAGAGATGATGGTAGAAATACCGTTACCCATGAGCGAGCGATGCAAGCCGGGGTCTTTGGACAAGTTTTTGCCAACGATATTGCTGGTAACAAGTAGATGACCGACATGTTCTACGATAACGACCAGGGCTACAGGAATGATCGTCAGAATGACCGACCAGTTAAATGTAGGTGTCGTAATATGTGGCAGCTGGATCAGACTCGCTTCGGTAATTCGCGTTGTATCTGCCAGACCGAGCGGGAATGCCAGTACATACCCGACGACAATACCGATTAGAATATGAATAATTTTGGGAAAGCCGCGGAAGGTAACGGCGCCGATCAGTGTCACGCCAAGGGTGACGAGCGACAACGTAATGACTCGACCGTCCGGTGTCCATGTAGCTGCATCTACACCGGATGGAGCGATAAAGCCTGCCATCTGTGCAGCAACCGGGATCAACTCCAATCCGATCAATGCGACAATTGCACCCATCGCTGCGGGCGGGAATACAATATCAATCCAGCCAGTACCTGCATATTTGACGAGCAGGGCAACGAGCAGGAAGATGACGCCAGTCACGATGAACGCGCCAAGCGCCAGCGAATAGCCGGTATCATCGTAACCGTATTTGGTCAAGACAAGCGTAACCGGTGCGATAAAGGCAAAGCTGGAACCGAGATAAGCGGGAATTTTACCACGACAGATCCAAATATACAGCAGGGTGCCAATACCGTTCATTAGCAAAATCATGCCGGGATCGACTTTGAACAGATTCGGTACAAGTACCGTACTTCCGAACATGGCAAAAAGATGCTGCAAACTGAGCAGCAGTCCTGGTCCGAACGACAATTTTTCATTTACTTGAATTTCACGCTGCACTCATTTCACTCCTCAAAGGTCGATTGATATGTACATTATGCACGTGCGTATTTGCATCCTTAATAGCTTAATGAGTTTGCCCGGTTTTTTCAATACAGATTTTCGCGTTGTTTGTTAGGGATGTGGATACTTTGCAATCGAAAGGTCGACAGCGGGACTGTATGGAATCTTTACAAACCCTTCATGTATAACGGTTGACGCCGTTAGGTGCAAGAGGCATAATTAGGGGAAACCTCTTTTGAGAACCTGCCGCCGTGTTTACTGCTGAACAGGTTCCATTTTGAGTTTGGTATCATGAAAAAGATTCCATACAAACGTCAACATTTTCATATACAATCCAATGTGTTACATGCTGCGTCCGGCTGTACCAGTAGGGCGTGCATGTTATTTTGCAAATAGAAAGGATACGACAACGATTCCATGGGCATAGAGCGATTACTCGAAAAGGCGTCCGCCTATATAAAACCAAAGGATCTGGAGCGCGTCAATGAGGCGTATGAGTTTGCCGAGCAGGCTCACCACGGTCAAGTACGCAAATCCGGAGAACCTTATATTTTGCATCCACTGGCAGTTGCAGATATTGTTGTGGGCATGGAGATGGACACCATCTCGATCATCGCCGCGCTGCTACATGATGTTGTTGAAGATACGACCGTACCCCTTGAAGAAATCCGCAGTCGTTTCGGCGACACCTGTGCGATGCTGGTTGATGGTCTGACCAAGCTGGAACGGATCAAATTCCGCTCCAAAGAAGAACAGCAGAACGAGAACTATCGCAAAATGTTTATCGCGATGGCTCAGGATATTCGGGTTATCGTTATTAAACTGGCAGACCGCCTGCACAATATGCGTACCTTGAAATACCAGTCCGAAGAAAGTCAACGCCGTATCGCTTATGAAACGCTGGAGATTTTCTGTCCGGTCGCGCATCGTCTCGGTATTTCCGCGATCAAATGGGAGATGGAGGACATTGCACTCCGCTATTTGAATCCGCAGCAATACTACCGCATCGCCAATCTGATGCACAAAAAACGCGCTGAACGCGAGCAGTATATCGATAACGTCATTGACCGTATTCAGGAGAAACTTAAGGAAATGGGCATTGACGCCGATCTGTCTGGTCGTCCAAAGCATATTTATAGCGTCTATCAGAAGATGACGAACAAAAACAAGCAATTTAACGAAATCTACGATCTGCTGGCGATTCGTATTATCGTTGACAATATCAAAGATTGTTACGCTACACTCGGGATTATTCATACATTGTGGAAACCGATGCCGGGTCGATTCAAAGATTATATCGCTATGCCGAAGCCGAATATGTATCAATCGCTGCACACAACCGTAGTCGGACCGAATGGTGAGCCGACGGAAGTGCAGATTCGTACGTGGGATATGCACCGTACGGCTGAGTTCGGTATCGCTGCTCACTGGGCATACAAAGAAGGCGGCTCCAACGGCGGCGTAATGGAAAATAAAGTGCCATTTTTCAAAGAAATTCTGGAGCTGCAACACGAAGCTCAGGATGCGTCCGAGTTTGTGGAGTCGCTGAAAATGGACTTTTTCTCCGATCTGGTGTTTGTATTTACACCAAAAGGAGAAGTAATCGAGTTGCCGAATGGTTCGGTGCCGCTTGATTTTGCGTATCGCATTCATACCGAGGTCGGCAACCGTACGATTGGCGCGAAGGTGAACGGACGGATTGTACCGCTGGACCATCGTCTGAAAACAGGCGATATTATCGAGATTTTGACATCCAAGCATTCGTATGGACCAAGTCAGGACTGGCTGAAGATCGCTCAGTCTTCCCATGCGCGCAGCAAAATCAAGCAGTGGTACAAAAAGGAAAAACGTGAGGAAAATGTACAAAAAGGTCGTGAAGCGCTCGAACGTGAGATGAAGCGTTTGAACCTCGAACCTTCTGTCTGGCTGACCGATGACAAACTGCTGGAAGTCGGCAAGAAGTTTGCATTCCACGATGTAGAGGATATGCTGGCAGCGATTGGATTTAGCGGTATTACGGCTGCACAAATCTGTACACGACTGACGGAAAAGTTACGCCGCGAGCAGGAAGAATCGAGCATTATCGAATTGTCTTCACAGGTCAAAGAAGTCAAAACCGCTGCACCGGAGCAAAAACGCCGTCCAACGCATGGCGTGAGCATCAAAGGCGTCGACAATCTGCTTGTGCGCTTTGCACGCTGCTGTAATCCCGTGCCGGGTGATGATATTGTCGGTTATGTTACGCGTGGTCGCGGTGTATCTGTTCACCGCAGCGACTGTACGAACGTGCCGGATGTAAGCGACAATAGTGAAGCAGCTCGTGTGATTGAAGTAGAGTGGGAAGATGCGGTAGAAGCGAACTACAACGTGGATATCGAGATCACTGGTCACGACCGTCGCGGACTGCTGAACGAAGTGCTGCAAACGGTAGCCGAGAGCAAAACGAATATTTCCGCCGTCTCTGGACGCTCGGACAAAAATAAAATGGCGATGATTCATATGACCATCATGATCCGCAATACCGATCATCTACAATCTGTCGTCGATAAGATCAAACGCGTGCAAGATGTATATACGGTGCACCGGATTATGCAATAAGTGATGTCGTCATTGTGTATAAGACGCTGTCTATGAATAGTCAAGCAATCTGTAATTGCAATGGTGTCAAATGAAAGCAGCCAATTCCGTAGTATTGCGGAGTCGGCTGCTTTTCATTTTCAAAAGAGTATGATAGTTTTAGTCATATTATTCACCTATAGGGTAGATCAACTAAGCTAGATCAACATTGCCGTGTATGTTAGACATCATCGTAAAAGGAGACTTACATATGAGAGTTGTTATTCAACGCTGCAAGCACGCATCCGTAACTGTTAACGAGGAGATTGTCGGTCAGATTGGCAAAGGACTGATGGTGCTAGTTGGTATCACACATGGAGATACCGTAGAAGACGCCGAATATTTGGCAGGCAAGGTAGCCGGTATTCGTATTTTTGAAGATGAACAGGGCAAAATGAATCTCGGTATTAGCGATATTGGCGGACAGGTGCTGTCGGTATCGCAATTTACGCTATATGGCGATTGCCGCAAAGGAAGACGCCCCAGCTTTATTGATGCAGCACGACCGGAACAGGCAGTTCCTGTGTATGAAGCATTCAATGAGGCGCTTCGTCGTCAGGGAGTAACCGTGGAAACCGGCATCTTCGGCGCCGATATGGACGTGGCATTGACTAACTGGGGACCGGTAACATTGATCGTCGATAGTCCAACCAGAGCCGAATAAATATAGCATCTATGATGTTCATGCAATTATGGCAATATTGTGCCTGTAAAAGCGTAAATAAGTACCCAAATTCTCGCCTTTGAATCTACCATTCTCCTGTTATATTCGGTCTATAACCGGGTAATAACAAACCGAAAACATCTTTGCGGTTCCACTCACCACGACTGCAACATCACTGCGCAATTCCGTGAACCGCAAAGTCCATTTCTGTATAGATATGAACATCATTCACTAGCAATGAAGGGAGAATACACATCATGAGTAAAATCGCTTTTCTGTTGGCAAATGAATTTGAGGATACTGAAATGCAGGTTCCCTACGACGAACTGACCAAAGCCGGTCATCAGGCAGACATTATCGGTCTGGAAAAAGGCGAGAAAGTAACTGGCAAAAATGGCAAAGCTGAATATACAATCGAAAAAGCAATCAGCGAGGTGCAAGCTTCCGATTATGACGCGCTGGTCATTCCGGGCGGTTCTTCTCCCGAAAATCTGCGTCTTGATCCGAATGTACTGAATTTCGTGACCGAAATCAGTCAAGCCAACAAAACGATCGGAGCGATCTGCCACGGTCCACAAATTCTGGCAAGTGCTGATCTGCTGAAAGGTCGTACCATTACATCATATCCACCATTGAAAGTAGACATGGTGAACGCTGGTGCTAACTTCCAAGATGGTGAAGCGATTGTAGATGGCAACTATATTACATCCCGCACACCAAAAGACGAGCCCGCATTCGTACGCGAACTGCTGAAAGTATTGTAATTTTCAACTTGTAACGCCTAGTTCAAGCCTATTTTGACAGGTTTTCTGAACGACGACCTGTACATTAGCGAGGAGGTTATTATAATGACCCAGCATATTCAGGCTTATTTCCGTACCGAAGATCAGGCACAGGGTGCACAAACGTCTTTACAAACCTTTAATGTCAAAAACCTAGAAGTTGGACGCCTTGATAAGCAAATTAGCCAAGGCAGCCGCGTTCTCGTTCCGCTTGTTCCGTTAAACGCGGGTGGAGCGGCAGGCGGCGGCACAGCGTCCGGCGTATCTGCTGGTGTTGGTCCAGGCACGGTTGTACCGCCAACAGCTATTATTGATGAAGATGGCAAACGCAATGAGGTTACTGACGACGATACAGCAAACCGTCGCAACGATGCGGATGGTTGGAGTGCGTTCAGTGCAACCGATAAAGATTATGACGATCTGAAATATGTATTATCTGCTACTGTGATGGAAGCGGATGTAGAAGCAGTTGTAGAGAAGCTGCGCACGAACAATGCATTCGTTGAAGTATTAGAATAGTTTTCCGTTTTACAGAATGTGCATCCGAAGGATCATATACGTATACAATATAAACGACGAAAAGCCCGGTACATACTATCGGGCTTTTTATTTTGTTTGAGAGACAAAGAGATACTTCTAGTATATGACTGCTGCTTGACGACTTGTTAAAACCATTGATAAACAAGGGCTTTGGATCATCTGACCATGCATGTTATACCTATTGTAATGAAACTGTAATATAGGAAACATCTTCTCTTAACAAACACCATCTATAATGAACCCATGACCCCCTTTTAACATACTTGTTGGCCTGCGGCCCGTTGCCGCAGGTTTTTTCTTTGTCTGAAAAGTATTGACTTTACTACAGTACTTCATTACAATCGGTAAATATAACATGGAGCTGTCTCGTAACAGAAAGCAGGAAAGTAGTGCTTGAACAGCTGCCAGATGGTATACTATATGTTGGGCAAAACTGTATGATCGATTCATGGACGGGAAAAGTATCACCGACAACGAACAGTTCCATTTTGGAAAAAGAGAGGCATTCCCTTAGGCTGCAAGGAATCCCTGGACGACGGTGTGAAAAGACCTCCCCGAGAACAGAAAGTGAAAGATGGAAAAGCAGGCAACGGTATACAAGCATATGCTGGATATCGCCGGATGAACAGTCGATCTGACTTCATTGCGGATACCGCTTTTGGAATCCAAGTAACTTTGTGCGTAGTCAGCGGGCGTTAACCGCTTTTAATGAAGCGAATGTGGATGGATGAAACGGCTTGATTCATCAGACAACCGCTGTATATGTAGTCATCTGCTAATGGCATATGGCGCAACATATCAGTCGTACGCCGGATCACGGCAGCATTCGAAATGTGGGTGGCACCACGGGTGAATGGTATATCCAGTCCCTCGTCCCTGTTTTGCAAGTGAAAACAGTGACGTGGGGCTTTTTGTGTTCTCAAAAATAAAAAGTTATCATAAACAGTCACTGGTCTTCAGCTGATTGAAGGAGGAGCAATTATGGCGTTTCAAAAACCGACAGGCACGCAGGATTTTCTGCCGGGCACTGTGGAGAAATGGCAGTATGTCGAAGAAAAAGCAAGAGAGCTGTGCAGACGATTCAATTACCGTGAGATTCGTACACCGTTGTTTGAGCAAACTGAGCTGTTCCAGCGCGGTGTAGGCGAAACGACGGATGTGGTGCAGAAGGAAATGTACACCTTTGAAGACAAAGGCGGTCGCAGCATGACCCTTCGTCCAGAAGGGACGGCTGGTGTGGTACGCGCCTATGCAGAGAACAAGCTATACGGATTACCGGACGTAACGAAGCTGTATTACATGGGACCGATGTTCCGGTACGAGCGTCCACAAGCTGGACGGTATCGTCAATTCCACCAGTTTGGCGTAGAAGCGTTCGGTTCGGTCGATCCAGCGATTGATGTAGAAGTAATCGCACTGGGATTGGAATTTTTCAAAGAATTGGGCTTGAAGGATGTCACAGTGGAGATTAACTCCGTCGGAACATCCGAGACGCGCGCCGCTTACAATGAAGCATTGCTTGGCTTCCTGCGTCCGATGAAAGAAACGCTGTGCAAAGATTGTCAGCAGCGGATGGAACGTAATCCGATGCGTGTACTGGACTGCAAAGTGGATCAGGACAAATTCGTCGGCGCACCGTCCATTCTGGATAGTCTGGATGAAGATAGCCGCACGTATTTCCAGCATGTACAGGATTACCTGACAGCGATGGATATTGACTACACCGTTAACGAACGACTGGTGCGCGGACTGGATTATTATACGCACACCGCGTTTGAATACAAAGCACAGGGCATCGGCGCGATCGACACTATCGGCGGCGGTGGACGGTATAACAAGCTCGTCTCTGAAGTAGGTGGACCGGAACAACCGGGTATCGGCTTCGGTATCGGGTTAGAGCGTCTGCAACTGATTTTGGAAAGTCAGGGCGTCGATGTACCTGCAAGCAAGCCGCTGGATGTATATCTAATCGCACTCGGTGAAGCAGCTGAGAAAGAAACCGTCAAGCAGCTGTTCAAGTTGCGTACACTAGGTTTTGCGGCAGAACGCGATTATCTGGGACGTAAAATGAAAGCACAGATGAAATCGGCTGACCGTCTGGAAGCGCGCTATACCGCTATTCTGGGCGATGATGAGCTGGCAAACGGCGAAATCGCGCTCAAGCATATGGCGACTGGCGAACAGCAAACCGTCAAGCTAGTAGAGCTGGCTAACCACTTAAAATAAAGCAATACGCTGTTAAAAAATAATAAGCTGGTAAGCTCCGAACGTTTCGGATATTACCATTTCATGCACGACCATCAACCCGCTCGCATTGCTGATCACATAGCAGTCGAATGAAGCGGGATGTATATTTCACTACAAAAGGAGAATGTAATATGTTAAGGACTCACAACTGCGGAAAGCTGACCGCCGCCAACATCGGCGAGACAGTCACATTGAATGGATGGGTGCAAACTCGTCGTGACCTCGGGGGCGTACTGTTTATCGATTTGCGCGATCGCAGCGGAATCGTACAGATCGTATTCAACCCGTCGTACTCCGGCGATGCACTGCAAATCGCTGATCGTGTTCGCAGTGAATACGTATTGTCGGTCAAAGGTGAAGTCGTTCGCCGTGACGAAGAAACGATCAATGCGAATCTGCCAACTGGCGATATCGAAGTGCGCATTACCGAAATCGAAGTGATCAATGCAGCGAAAACACCGCCATTCTTTATCGAAGACGGCGTAGAAGTAGACGAATCGCTGCGTATGAAATATCGTTATCTGGATCTGCGTCGTCCGGAAATGCAGCAGACGCTCATTCTACGTTCCAAAGCGACCAAAGTATTCCGTGACTACCTTGACGAGCAAGGCTTCATCGATGTAGAAACACCGATCCTGACTAAGAGTACTCCAGAAGGCGCGCGCGACTATCTCGTACCAAGCCGTGTGCATGAAGGTGAATTCTTCGCGCTGCCGCAATCGCCACAAATCTACAAACAGCTGTTGATGGTGAGTGGTCTGGAACGCTATTATCAGATCGCTCGTTGTTTCCGTGACGAGGATCTGCGTGCGGATCGCCAGCCTGAATTTACTCAGGTCGACATCGAGACGTCCTTCGTTGAGCGCGATGAGCTGCTGGGCATGATGGAGCAACTGATGGTACGTCTGTTCAAAGAAACGATCAACGTGGACATCCCGGTTCCGTTCCAACGCATTACACACGCGGAAGCGATGGACAAATACGGCTCCGACAAACCGGATCTGCGCTTCGGTCTGGAACTGGTAAACGTTAGCCATATCGTTGCTAACAGCGGTGCCAAAGTATTCGCAACCGTCATCGAAAAAGGCGGCGAAGTGAAAGTGCTGAACGCTAAAGGCTGTGGCACATGGACACGTAAAGAAATCGACAGTCTGGAGCCATACGCGAAGCGCTACGGTGCCAAAGGTCTGGCATGGATTCAAGTAAAAGAAGGCGAATTCCGCGGTCCAATCGTGAAATTCCTCGGCGAAGATGAGATTCAACAACTGCGTGAAACGACCAATGCCGAAGAAGGCGATCTGCTGCTGTTCTCCGCAGACACCAAAAAAATCGTTGCCGATGTATTGGGCGCGCTGCGTCTGAAAATCGGTCGTGACCTCGGTCTGATCGACGACAAAGCATACAAATTTGTATGGGTCGTAGACTTCCCACTGCTTGGGTATGACGAAACATCCAAACGTTATGTGGCGGAACATCATCCGTTCACTCGTCCGTACGAAGAAGATCTGGAACTGTTCGACACCGATCCGGGCAAAATCCGTGCACAAGCTTACGATATCGTGCTGAACGGCTACGAAGTAGGCGGCGGTTCCCAACGTATTTACCAACGTGATCTGCAAGAGAAAATGTTCGAAATGCTCGGCTTCACCCCGGAAGCGGCACGCGCACAATTTGGCTTCCTGATGGATGCGTTTGAATATGGTACGCCGCCACACGGTGGTATTGCCTTCGGTCTGGACCGTCTCGTTATGCTGCTGGCTGGTCGCACCAACCTGCGTGAAACGATCGCTTTCCCGAAAACAGCAAGCGCGACCGACCTGCTCATGGATGCTCCGGCACCGGTTGACCAAGCGCAATTGGAAGACTTGCATATCCGTCTTGCTCCGAAAAAGCCGGTTATCGACAAAAACTAAATACGGTACAATCAGCTGTCTGCTGATTATGTCTCTATCCTTGCGATGTAATGGCTTCACGCATATATTGGTTTGGATTGCATGTCTACTCAACCCCTGTGTCTGGCATCATGCTGGATATGGGGGTTAACCCATGCTATGAGACAATCATATGAACTGGAGTAAACGGTGTAACTTGAATGAGATTGTGCATGACGGTTAATACAATATAGAATGTAGTAAAGAAGTCTCAACATGGTATAAGCAAACATATTGAAAGGAGCTTATTTATGCTAAATCAATTTTCCCGCACCGAGCTAGCGTTTGGCCCGGAAGGTATTGAAGTAATGAAGAACAGCACCGTTGCTGTCCTCGGTATTGGCGGTGTCGGTTCCATCGCGGTTGAAGCGCTGGCGCGTACAGGCGTTGGTCGTATCATCCTGATCGACAAGGACGTCGTGGACATTACGAACATCAACCGCCAGATTCATGCGCTCACGACAACGGTCGGTCAGAAAAAGGCAGACCTGATGGTCGAACGCGCCAAGCTGATTAACCCCGAATGTGATGCGATTGCACTGAATATGTTTTACACGGAAGAGACGTATGAGGAACTGTTCAAATACGATCTGGATTATGTGATCGACGCGTCCGATACGATCATTTACAAAGTCCATCTGATCAAGGAATGTCTGAAGCGCAAGATCCCGATCATCTCCAGCATGGGTGCAGCCAACAAAATCGATCCAACTCGTTTCCAAGTTGCTGACATTTCCAAAACCCATATGGACCCAATCGCCCGTGTAGTACGTACGAAGCTGCGTAAAGATGGTATCCGCAAAGGCGTAAAAGTCGTCTTCTCCACCGAAGAACCGAAAAAGCCACGTCAGGACGTGACTCAGAAGATCGTTCCTGAAAATGCACCAGAGATCCGCAAAGCGAAGCAGCCACCGGCAAGTAACGCCTTTGTCCCACCGGTTGCCGGTCTGATTATGGTGAGTGTGACCGTTCGTGAACTGCTGGAAAAGCACGGGATTGAACTGTAAGTGTAAGAGAATAGAGAAGCATACGGCTTGTGTAGAAAACATACTTTTCTATGCAAGCCGTTTTTTGATTGGGTATGGAAGTGGAAAGATAAAAGATGTCGTTTGCAGATGAGCCGATAATGTCTACTAGCGCGAACCCTAAGCTCACATCAAAACCCTAGGAGGTTCGCGCTCCTTGCCTAGCAAGGGATGGCGGGGATTCTATTGCAATTTGGGCTGGTGTTGAGTAAGCTAAATAAGAGGTTCGCGCTTTTGGACGTTTTTGCCCGTATGTGGCAAGGGATTCAAGGCGCGCAGTTGCACTCCGTGCGAGTGTATGGATTGAAAGCATGAGCGATAGGGCTAGTGCGATGATTGGAGCCACAGTTGCACTCCGTGCGAGTGTATGGATTGAAAGTAACGATATTGACTGGAATTTGACGATGAATAGTCGTTGCACTCCGTGCGAGTGTATGGATTGAAAGAGTTGGTCAACTCAAGGGAACAGCAGTCAACTTGACGTTGCACTCCGTGCGAGTGTATGGATTGAAAGTCGTATACACGAACTGTGATTTCAGTTGTATTGTCACGAGTTGCACTCCGTGCGAGTGTATGGATTGAAAGCAATCTCCACCCGCAACGCGGTATTGCAGGACTCGTTGCACTCCGTGCGAGTGTATGGATTGAAAGTGGTAAGAACAAGGCATTTTTATTTTCGGACGGAAACGTTGCACTCCGTGCGAGTGCATAGATTGAAAGGAGCCATTGATTTTGACAACTTTGTAGTTAGTAACTAAGTTGTACTCCGTGTGAATGTTTGAAGTGAAATACCTAGTGTTAAGATGCAATTAAACTTTTTGAATTATAAATTGAGCATAGATAATGGAATATTTTTAAATTTTGGTTGCCTGCATTCTTTTAGAGTCAAGGTATAGGAAAATTGAATATATCTCTATGTGAGTTTTGAAATTTAAATAGACCTTATTTTATAAAAAATCTTGCTCAATTAAACTGAAAATTTGATGAACACATAACAAAAGAGAGTACTATACAAATGCTATCAAATTGAACTAATAATAAAGAGTAAAGAGAATCAAGACCCCATTTCTGCAACTAGGCAGAAATGGGGTCTTTGAGTTTTGATGAATCTTTAGATAACAAATTGAATAAAAGAAATTGTATAGGTTAAAACTAAGTTATTTGCGTAATATTAATTGCAAAATTAAACAGACAATACTTATCGTACTCACATGAAGTGCGACCCGCATTTAAAGATGATACGGTTGCTCCTATGCAAACGTACTTTCAATCCACGCACTCGCGCGGAGTGCGACTACCGTTATCAATCCGGATGTTTTTGCTCGTAACTTATTTCAATCCACGCACTCGCGCGGAGTGCGACTCGGGAAAGTACACCTCATTTGAATGAAGCGACTGGTATTTCAATCCACGCACTCGCGCGGAGTGCGACTGTGGAGGCCTTCAGCCCTTGCTACATAAGGAAAAATACTGCCAAAATCGCGAACCTCTTTTTTAGAGTACCTAAAAAGACAATCAAACACAAGCAAAATGCTCAAAACCCAGTCGTAGCAAGGAGCGCGAACCTCCCAGGGTTTTGATGTGAGCTTGGGGTTCGCACTTATTCCTACGTATTTAATCGGATATCGTATTCATGATGAATTCCTTATTTTGAAGTATAGTAGCATTCCTCATTCGTTTATGATAAACTAATCATCCTTTGTCTAGAGTGCATATCATGATGATGCACGGATAAAATATGGCGAAACCCATAATCAAAGCGCGAACTTGAAAAGAGTACACCTAGAAGTAAATATCCACGGAGAAAATGATTATTTTGCACCGAACAATATTTTTCTGGATCATATCTCCGAGGTTTTACTGGAGCTAGATGTAGGCGATATTTAGAAAAAGCGTGAAGATCGTCTCTTTACCTAGCAGTCGAAAAAAACACGTCAAGACGTAACGCAGAAGATAGTTTGCGAAAATGAAAATAAACCAAAGATTCGCAAAGCCCAGTAAGTGATACATTTGTCCTGCTGGTTGCCAGTCTGTACATGGTGAGTATGACGTTTCGGGAAATTATGGAAAAGAATGGGATTGAACTGTAAGTGTAAGAGAATAGAGAACCATACGGCTTGTGTAGAAAAGATACTTTTCTATGCAAGCCGTTTTTGATCGGGGATGGAAGTGGAAAGATAAAAGATATCGTTTGCAGATGAGCCAATAACGTTCGCTAGCGCGAACCCCAAGCTCACATCAAAACCCTAAGAGGTTCGCGCTCCTTGCCTAGCAAGGGATGTCGGGGATTTTATTGCAATTTGGGCTGGTGTTGAGTAAGCTAAATAAGAGGTTCGCGCTTTTAGACGTTTTTGTCCTTGTATGGTAAGGGATTCAAGGCGCGCAGTTGCACTCCGTGCGAGTGTATGGATTGAAAGACGGTATTATCAACTACCGTGTGTTGTTGATTTGGGTTGCACTCCGTGCGAGTGTATGGATTGAAAGAAACCAATCGCGCCGAATACCGGCGCGAATATTGTTGCACTCCGTGCGAGTGTATGGATTGAAAGATGCCGGACTCCGCGTCTGTGAACTTGAACGTTACGTTGCACTCCGTGCGAGTGTATGGATTGAAAGCCGCGGGATTAGCTGATTCGGCGCGTAGCGATCGGCGTTGCACTCCGTGCGAGTGTATGGATTGAAAGGCAGGGATTACGTTAAACTCATGAATCGTTGAAGTTGCACTCCGTGCGAGTGTATGGATTGAAAGATCCGCACCATACCTTGATACGGACCAGCTCTCGTTGCATTCCGTGCGAGTGTATGGATTGAAAGTTTGGATGCAATCGCTAGCGCGGTGCTGTAGGAGTCGTTGCACTCCGTGTGAGTGCATGGATTGAAAGTTGCGTACTGGTAACTGGAGAAATCCGCAGCGTTGTTGCACTCCGTGCAAGTCCATGGAGTAAAGGAGGAGCCGCATATCGAGCTATATCGCTATTTTGTAAATAATTGCACTGGCTCTTACCAATACATACTGCACCTATACAAATATGTATTTCAAAACACTACTATCCGTTCAGTATCTTATTTGTCATTGAGAATCTTTAAAACATAATATCTTGAGTGGATCACACAACGCTTTTAGTTATTTCAGTCTCTCCTATCAACCTCAGAAGCAATCTGTAAGTATGAGCATAGCCATACTATACCGATTGCTTCTTATTTTTTATGATTATTCCCCTCCTAACTTCCCTTCATTCATCACAAACAATTGAATACGATTGCATCAGAAGAAAAGCATGACAAAAGACCTAGGATTAGTTATACTTATATTTACTTATTTACTATTTACATCTTCAAAAATAATTTTATTGTATTTATTCCTTTAAAACTTATAAAGGGGATTTGTGTATGAAATTACCGCAATACTCTCAACTATTTCTTAGCCTCCCGCCTACATCTTCCTCATCGCAATCAGCGGAATCTCAAGTAAAAGATGCGATTCAATCTCTTCAACAGGCAGATAGTGATAATGATTTTCGATATCACGAGCAATATACGATAACGTTAACAACGCCTATGTTTGGCGGTGGCGTTATTACAGGTCAAGTCGATCCAGTTGCGCCAGTTCGTGCGAGTTCGGTACGAGGACATTTACGGTTTTGGTGGCGAGCTACACGTGGAGTAGTGTATACAAACGTTGCAGAACTTGCCCAGCGAGAAGCAGAAGTGTTCGGACATACAGCTAACAGTTCACCTTTCTCAATATGGGTTGAACATAACGATGAACTTGCTAAAATTGAACCGAAAAGTCATACCCATAAACGTAAGATGCAAGGAATTCCGCCATATTTATTTCAGTTACCAAGAGACAGTACAGGAACAAAGTGGCAAGGTTTGGAAAAGTACGCTTTTATTTTACATATCAAGTGGTCTGCCCATTTTTTTGAATACGACAAGCAAGATGATGTAGAACAAAAATGTGATGTAGAACAAGAACAAAAAATGAAACTCCGCATTAAACCTCAATATATGGAACAAATGAAGCAGTGGCAGAATGATCTACAAGCTGCGCTCTGGGCATGGATCAATTTTGGCGGTGTTGGTGCAAGAACACGCAAAGGATGTGGTAGTTTATACTCTGAACCGTTCTCTCCAACATCAGAAGATTGCCAAAATAAGTACACATTACAAGATTGGTTCAATCGTAAGCAAAAGGATTTGAACGTTTGCTTGTTACCTGCTGGACAGTATCGTCCTTGGCCTACCCTCCGTTCAGAATTTTATACAAAATTCAATTCGCCTTTTCAAGAAAATCGCAAAATATGGAATACCTCAATCGAAGATTATAAGAAATTTCGTCAGCAACGACCTGTAACCAAACAATATTCTGATAAAAAAGGTAGAGAAATTGATAAATTTGGTCGAAGTTATTGGCCAGAAGCAGATTCTATTCGAGCTGCATTTAACACAGCTTACTGGAAGCATGATCAGCCTAAACATTATTTTTCGCAGTCCAACACTCCAGTAATTGCTTATCCACGAGCCGAATTGGGGATGCCGATTAACTTTGAATTTAGAATAAATGATCCAGAACGGAAACCAAAAGATTTTGTTGGGCAGAAACAAGGTGAGTGTGAACCAGACCGCACACAGCTCAAACCGAAAGGCAAAGAACGACTTGCTTCCCCTTTGATTTTAAAACCGCTAGCATTTAGTTCCGATAAAGGTGTTGCCTTGATTGCTGTTTTGAATCATCCGCCTCATGGGCAACTTTGCCTTACACAACCAGGTATATGTGAAGATATCGAATGGTTACCTCATATTCCATTACATTATCCAAAAAGTCCATTAAACTACAAAGCGCCAGATTTAACTGAAACAGCCTACACATCAGCATTACAAGCCTATGTGGAGAAAGCAAAGGAGGCAAAATTTTGTCCGATAACATGCACACCTCAATAACACCATTCACTACACCTCATGAACAACCTTGCCGATGGTTGATGATCTTTTCCATCGGGCCTGTACAGGAATTTATTGCGCAAGCTAGGCGGACGCGGGATTTATGGTTTGGTTCGTATTTGTTATCAGAGCTAGCACAGGCAGGTGCAGTAGCTTTCCAGAATAAAGACGTGACGACAGGGTTAGCTTCTGGTGAGTTGGTTTATCCAGTTCTATATGATCCACAAGCTGAACAACAAGAGCAATCCAGAAGCGAAACAGATGATGATGAATTAAACGCACCTAACAAAATCATCGGTCTGATTCATACGGATCAGCCGCATGATGTTGCTCGGAGGGTTAGGTTTGCCATTACCGCACGTTGGATGGAATTATCAGAACAAGTGTTGAATATTAGCGGGTTAAAGCCGATGATCGACATCGGTGCGTGGAATCGTCAAGTTCGTGATCTGGTCGAGTTTTATGCAGTGTGGAGTAAGGTGAATGACGAAGCAGATGCCTATTTCCATGCACAACGACGAGCGGAAGCGATGATGACGGCACGCAAAACATTACGCGACTTTAAGCCGAATGAGCCGCGTCTATTATTTGGTGAATCTAAATCCTCGTTGGATGGCGGACGTGAATCGGTATGGCGTTTGAATGCTAAACCGCATGCAGATGAGGAACGGTTATTGCGCCAGTGGGGCATCACCGTACGCGAACCATCGTCCGATGCTACGCGTCATGCTCACTCGCACACTTCAGTGGAGCAATTGGATGCGATCTCACTTGTCAAACGTCTTTTTTTACATACACAGCGAACAAATGCCCAGCAACCTCATTCTACATCGACAGCGTCCACGACAAACCAAGGATGGACGAATCGGATGTTTGTCTCGGTATGTGAAAAGGCATTTCTTCCTTACTTAGAGCAGTTAAAGGTATCTGCTCATGATGATCGGAACCAACAATCAAATGGACAGAATAGACAGACGATGGCGACTGCGGTACATGAGTATTTGCATCATATTGCGCAATATATGGAGGAGCAAATACAACAGCATCATCCGCAATTCAATATTTCTTTATTTTGTGAACCTTTACAAAAATTAAAAAAAGCATCACTCTCCTTGCTTACAGAGAAAAACATCAGCTATGAGAAACTGGTTGAGACTTATAATCCACGATTGTTTTACCGTCGCCAAATTGCTGATTTTGTGAACGAATATTTGATTGTAACGACGGAAGCGACAGTTGAGTCTACAGCTACCAAACAACCTGCTTTATCGCTACCCGTAGAGACATTAGAACAAATGATAGCGTATATCACGAAGCAACTAGACATATTATATGGTATGACTGTATGGCAACCACGACGTAGGATATCGTACGATCCTCAACCATTATCTACTTGCTCATCTGAGGGTACACTACCTGTCGATCAGCCAAATCGCAACCAAGCCCAACATGTAGCAAATAGGAAACAACAGCGCATGCCGGAAGCTTCGCCTTATTATGCTTTTCTCGTTGCTGATGGAGATAAGATGGGCGATCATTTGCGAAGATTGTTGAAGGGCAAGTCATTGACTGTACAGGAAGCAATCCGCAAAAATCAAGAATTTTCTGCTCACTTGTCGGCGTTTTCCTCTAAAGCGAAGCGCATTGTAGAGAAGCATGAAGGCACGCTTATTTATGGAGGCGGCGATGACATTATGGCGTATTTGCCATTGCATACCTGTCTGCGCGCTGTGCAAGATTTGCAAGTGACATTTGCGGAATCATTTGCGTATATCTTCAAAGAAGAACCGCTTTATCCGTTCACCTTGTCGGCAGGGCTTGTTATCGTGCATATGTTGGAGCCACTAGAGGAAGTTCGGCAACGAGCACATGCCGCTGAAAAGAAAGCAAAAGATACGCGTAGCACATTAGTGATTGAATTTCATAAACGGGGTGGTGCAAAGCCACATACCCTTACGTTACCTTGGACGGAATCTGCCGTTAAAAATGAATATTCTGATCCATCTAAGCAGTTGTATCCGACATTGCCTTCTGTTCAGCAACTGATTCGATTACAACAACAACGAGCAGCTTATCCATTATCCAACGGATTTGCTTATGATCTGCAACGTCTATGTGAACAATACCGTCAATGGGTTGGAGCATCTTCGACCTATCTTCATCCTTCACTAACGGAACATCCGGCGCAACTGGAAGCATTGTTATGGTTAGAAGTTTTGCGATTGTTACGTAAAAAGACGACCGATGATGATCTCCTTGCTGTATCGTTCTCATCGGCAGCTGTATTAGTACACACACAGATCTTTGCCCAAGCTTCTTCATCTAATGAAGCAGTAGCGCAAGCAAGATTAAAACAACTAAAACAATTATTTGTATTAAGCCATACTCCTTCTTCAGACGCCTCTGATGATAGAAAGAAGATGCTGCACTCATTACAACAAATCGCGGAGCAACTCATTTTGCTGATCCAGATGGAAGGAGTAGGAATCAATCATGAATAAATCGCGCAAAAAGAAACATTCTCAATCGTCCACCTTTGTAAGCTCCTACAAAAAAACGCACAAGCAAAAGCAAAAACAGGCTACTGCATCATCTGTTCCCACAGATCATTCTTCATTAGTAAGCAACTTGATCTCTATCCAGCCCCTTGAACCTTTGATGATTCGTGATGGTCGCCCTTTTCACAAAACGCCTGGTATTCGCGCTCATACAATGGGGCATCTATCACCGACTACATTAGCAGGAACGATTCGTACGATGCTGTACAAAAAAGCGGGGATAGATGCCCCTTCAGTTCGTTCAGATGGTTCCGCTCAATCGTCTCAGCCGACGTCCGATCAACAGATACAATCGTTCGCTCCTCTGGATCGTACGGCCATAAGCCGATTGGCTATTCGCGGTCCTTTGTACCGTTGGCAGGGCAGTTTGTATTTTCCTATTCCGCAAGATATGGAGTTGAATGAAATCAAGTCTAGTGAGGCATCATCAGACCGATATGCGCTAAATATTATTACGCCTGTACCTGATCACAGTACAGATGTAGGTTGTTACGGCGTTGGACGGGATGGGCAATTGGAACATGTATTGTGGCCGCCATATGTGGAAGACGATACCTCATATACAAAGCCGCTGGAATCTCATAGACAACCAGCTTACGTTTCCGAGCAGTGGATGTATCACTGGTTATGTTCGCCAAAGATGGCGAAAGATATGCATAATGACGAATTACAGCACTGGCTACACGGCACTACATTCAATCTTGCTAGCAAACCATCGTCCGCTACGAAGATCCTTAATGCCTCTCATCGCGATCACCCGGTACAGCCAGCCCCTTCTTTTATGAATTTGTTTGTGCGTGAGCAGCGTACTCATATTCAGCTGGATACAGAGCGACATACCGCTCAAGATCAACATCTGTTTTCGACAGAATCGCTTGTATTTCCTGAAGGATTAACGATCGAAGCACAAATAGAAAGTCGCTCCAACGTGTGGCAAGCTCATGGGTTATCGTCTGTTGACGAACTACATTCCTTAGGTGGCAAGCGTCGGCTTGCTCGTTTTAAGGAACAGAAGCCTATGATTCACAATAGTAATAGGCAATCGAATACGACAGATGTGAATGATTTTTGGCAAGGTCCTCCTAAAACATTATTAAAAAAATTAAAAAATAGTACGTATTTACGATTAATATTAGCAACTCCAGCTTATTTTACAAAAGGCTGGAAACCCGGTTGGTTAAATGAAGAATTGCAATCGGGAGATCATTTGAAGCGATGGGCTCCCGGTTTGGAACTACGTTTACGCTGGGCATGTCTACCTAGATGGCAACCTGTTTCCGGTTATGCCACTGCCAATGGGAATCAGGAAAAGTCGATCCGACGTATGGTTCCGGCAGGAAGTGTATACTTTTTTGAAGTGATTGCCGGACAAGATCAAGTGGGGACATTCGTTCGTAACACTTGGCTCAAACCGATATCGGATGGCAATCGACGTGGAGAAGCTCATGATGCGGAAGATGGATATGGATTAGCATTATGGGGCGTATGGGAACAATAATAAAACACTAGAGATGTTAAAGGAGTGATACATTCAATGAGTACAACTTTAAATTTGACCAGTCGAGTATATTCCATTCATACGTTAACCCCATTACATGTTGGCAGTGGTGAAGGTGCAGGTGGAATTGATCTGCCTATTATACGTGAAAAAGTAACGGAATGGCCATTCGTTCCGGGTAGTACGATCAAAGGTGTGAAGCGGAGTTATTATGAATTGCAGTCTCATCATCAAGTAGAAGATTGGTTTGGTCATCACATGCAACAAGAAGCAGATGCTTCTGCTGGCGCGCTGGTATTTAGCGATGCGCGTCTGCTTGCTTTTCCGGTGGCAAGTCGTTTTGGAACGTTTGCGTATGTTACATGTCCATTGGCGATTGAACGATTTCATCGCGATCTAGCAGCTGCTGGACAACACGTTCCCATTCAATCAACATGGCTACAACATCAACAACAGCTAAATGATCCCGACGAAGCTAAAGTTATCGTTTGTGAGAAAAGTCAAGTTTGTGAAAAGCAATCACGTTCCGAGAGTAATCAACGTTCGACCTATGCAAAAAGCGTTTCCACAGACAAAGTGTTTTTGGATGAACTGGAAGCGGATAGTATGGTGGATGCATCATTTACCCAGTGGGCAGAATGGAGCGGCTCGTTTTTATTTGGAGTGGAAGATTCTTTTTTTAATAAACAATGGTGGCGCGAGCATTTGGTGATGGTTTCAGATGAATTATTCCAGCATATTGTCAATTTAAGCTGTGAAGTCATTAGTCGGATTCGTATGGACGAACAAACGGGAACTGTAAAAAGAGGCGCATTGTGGAATGAGGAATATATTCCCACGGAAGCGATTTTGTACGGATTAATCTGGTGCGATCGTGTCAAAGGAAGCTCTAACCTTCAATTACGAGAAGATATGCTCAATCAATTGCATACATCCACAGTACTGCAAATTGGAGGGAATGCTAGCGTCGGAAAAGGCAGAGTTCAATTTCGTGTGCATACATTGAATGATATAACCGTTCCATTGACCGGAAGAGGAGATGCCTGATGAAAAGGACTCAACAGCATTATGCAGAGATTGCGTATGGTGGTATCATAGGCATCGCTAATCTAGACGATCTGACGTTAGAATCGATTGCACAAAAACAAGCAGACCCCAAAGTGACTACCTATGGACGATTATGTCATCGTTTCCCGGCTATGGTGCGTCATAATGGATTGCAATTGACGTTAGTCTTTTTTTATGCAAAAGCAAACGTAGATTCGTCGAGTGCTTCCGATTCTAAGAAGCAGACTACACCTGTCGCAAAGGCATACGAATGTTTTTTGAAGGATATGTATGAAGCGATTGTGCCGTTACATCATCGCCCTCAGTCTATTTCTGCTTCTGCTCATCTCCAGCAGTGGATTCATTCGATGCAAACCGTATCGCCATTACGGTATTACGATATGTCACGCCGCGCACTGGATGCTTCGGTGTGGTTCAAACGATATGCAGAAGCGATTTTACAAATTGATCAAACAGCGGTAGAAGACGATTTGACATCAATGGTGGAGGAACATGCATGAATACGTATTTACGTTTAACGAAAGCAACGTGGGAACATCCACCGGCTCCAGCAAATACAGACTCAAACAAAAAAGTCTCAAACAAAAAAAATGATTCTCTATTGCAGCAATTAATAGAAGGAAGGATGACTAAACAATCGTTATCCGATGAAATCAATAAATATATGATGAAAGAACATCTTAATATTAATCCAGACGAAGGAACGAAAACTTCTAACGTATCTGCTGAATTCGTCGAAGCACCTTACGTATCGTTATATAGCAAAGTATACGAGCGATATTACAAAACAATCGTTGCGGGGCAAGCTGCCCATTGCTTCTCCATGAGTACAGCATCCAATCTATTGCTTGGACATGGCGAAGTATCTGCACTCGATAGTAGTGTGGAATTGCATCGGATGTACGGAGTTCCTTTTATACCGGGTACCGCAATCAAAGGAGTCGCTGCTCATTATGCACGAACGGTCATCGGCTCGGCATTTCCATCGTTGTTACCCGGCGGCGCAGATGATGTCGTGTTGTTCGGAACACCGGATCGCGCAGGTGCGATCACCTTTCATGATGCACTGATTACGCCAGACACGATTGTTATGAGATCGCCACTATCGAAGACGGTTGTATCGTCACTGAAGCTGGATGTGCTTACCCCTCATCATCAAGCATATAACAGTATGACAATTCAGCAGGTCAAACAACCTTCATCAGATGAACGGTCGAAGATGCCTGCATCATCGCTCCGCGACACAACTAATAATGGTTCAAAGCAAGACTTGCCCGCACCGCGGGACGACGATTCTCCCATTCCTGTACATTTTTTTGCAGTGCAAGGAGAGTTCAAATTCATGGTAACGTGCAGTGGTGAACAGATGCAGGTGGCACAGCATTGGTTACAGCTAGCGCAAGAGATTGTAGTCGGAGCATTACATCATTCCGGTATCGGAGCCAAACGTAATGCTGGATATGGACGGATGAAGTTAATATAACAAGGAATTTTACATGAATGATCTATAAACTTTGGATGGACTTGGCTACGATACAAAGGTGCAGTCTATATTATTATGCAAACAAAGGACGTGAACCGGATGGTCAAAAACAAAAAAGCGAACAAAGTTGCTGATACAATACAGACAACAGTCAAATCCAAAAGCAAAACCAAGGACAAAGGCAAAGTGAAATCTAACGCATCAGCGGCCCCGCTGGCGACATCCACGATTCGCAAAATCAAAGAAAACTATATCTCGTGGGAGCGTTCGCTAGTCGAACAACTTCAGATGGCAAGTCCCAATCATCAATTGACAACAGGCGGGTTTCGCGAAGAAGTGTGGATGTCTATGTTTAAACAGATGATTCCGCAAAAATTCTCAATTGCTCGCTCTGTGTTCATTATTGATTCACAAGGACGCATATCAGATGAAGTAGATCTGGCTATTTTTGACGAGCAGTATACGCCGTATATTTTTCGACAAGGCGTTATCAAATACATTCCCATTGAAGCAGTAGCAGTCGTCGTGCAATGTAAGAGTGAAAGTTTGAAAATAAAACCGCTTAAAAAATGGTTAGATAGTATTGTGAAATTACAGACTTCGTTGCGTGGAATAAGCCGGATCATGACGGGATATGCATATAACGAAAATCAAACCTATGTTAAGGACAGTAGGATTCCTCATGAAAAAGGATTAGCACAAACATCGACTCGACCGATTGTTATGTTGTGTCATTTATCTCAAGACAATAGCAGTAGTGGAGAACTATACAAGCAGATTCAACGTTTTGACTTTGTGATTTCTCCAAATCTACAGTCGAAAGGGCATCTACGTGTGCAGATGCCGATGGAAGAACAGGCGAAAGAATATCCAGATGATATTCACAACAGCATTTTATATTGGTTGCGGCAGTTGAATCAGAATAATCACAAACAATACAATGAAAAAGCGATGCCCTATACGGATAAAAGGTCACGAACAGGAGAAGATGCGATTCCAGAGCCGCTCCATTTTACGATGGATCAATACCGGGTACATACCCATTCCAACCCTGCGGTCGGTCAAGAGATTTCATTATTGACGTTAACGTTCCAATTGAATCAATTGTTGATGCTAATCAATAACCCGCTACTTTTTCCTCATCAGGCGTATGTGGATATGTTTAACAAGCCGGAGTTCGATGATAATATTCATCAAGACGATATAGGTCAACCAAATGAGGAATAAAATACAAATAATCAAAAGCCCTGTTTCTGCGATTAAGCAGAAGCAGGGCTTTTGGTTTGATTGGAGAAGATCTGTTGACAGATGAATTCGAGGATAAAAGTTTGCTTAGACTATGATGGTTTTGAAGTAGTATACACGTACGTGCTGCAAGCACTCGCGCGGAGTGCGACTGAACTAAACTTTGCAAATCTTCCTTATTTTGAAATCTTTCAATCCACGCACTCGCGCGGAGTGCGACTACTCAGATTATCATAAGGATTCTTTGATTTGAACTTTCAATCCACGCACTCGCGCGGAGTGCGACCAACGGACTGAACGCGTTTGGCTGGAACAAGGTCTTTCAATCCACGCACTCGCGCGGAGTGCGACGCCGAATGCTGACATCGACACAAAAGCAAATATCCTTTCAATCCACGCACTCGCGCGGAGTGCGACTTCGCGTTGTATACGATCTTTGCGGATTAACTGTTGCTTTCAATCCACGCACTCGCGCGGAGTGCGACCGCATGCGTGTTTGATTGATGGATACAGTTTATCTTCTTTCAATCCACGCACTCGCGCGGAGTGCGACTTAACAAGATACTAAAACAAATGGGACTTGAACTTTCAATCCACGCACTCGCGCGGAGTGCGACTAAAATTTGCCCTTCAAATGTATCATCTTTATCTGTCTTTCAATCCACGCACTCGCGCGGAGTGCGACAGTGATTTCTCCATATGATGCATATGTGCATGAATATCTTTCAATCCACGCACTCGCGCGGAGTGCGACTGTGGAGGCCTTCAGCCCTTGCTACACAAGGGGAAATATTGCCAAAATCGCGAACCTCTTTTTTAGAGTACCCAAAAAGACGATCAAACACAAGCAAAATGCTCAAAACCCAGTCGTAGCAAGGAGCGCGAACCTCCCAGGGTTTTGATGTGAGCTTGGGGTTCGCGCTTATTCCTACGTATTTAATCGGATATCGTATCCATGATGAATTCCTTATTTTAAAGTATAGTAGCATTCCTCATCTCTTTATGATAAACTGAACATCCTTTGTTCCGGAGTGCATATGACTACGATGCACGGATACAATATGGCGAAAACCATAATCAAAGCGCGAACTTGAAAAGAGTACACCTGGTTCTGCTCCTGCCGATTGGCATGGAGGCGGCGCTGTGTGTGCTTTTTGCTTGTTATTTGCCGGACGGGGATACTATAGATTTCTTAGGAGGCAACTGAAATGGACAAAGATTTTCAAAGTGCCTATCAAGAAGAGCAGGCGAAACTGCGGCTCACGCTGGATGAGGTGGATACACAGCTTCAACGGTTAACCGGCATTCCGGTCTATACCGGACATGATTTTACCGAGCAGGTATTGGAGGCCGGTCGGGAGCAGCAGCGCCAGACGCTGGCAAAGAGCGCACGGGAACCTTATTTTGGTCGGCTTGATTTTGCTGAGGGAGAGGATGGCGAACGTCGTCCGCTATATATCGGCAAGGTTGGAGTTGGCAAATCGGAGATTGATGAGCAACCGCTCGTCGTAGACTGGCGGGCACCAGTTGCCAGTCTGTTTTACTCGTTTACTGGCGGCGAGGAGATCGCGGAGTATGAAGCGCCGGAAGGGCTAGTACAGGGGCTTGTATATTTAAAACGAAATCTGGTGATTCGTCAGCGCGAACTGGAACGGCTTGCCGATACGTATGATCGTCATAGTGCCGAGCCAGTGGTGACGGATGAGTTTCTCGTGTATCGTTTGGGTGAGAATAAGGATAATAAGCTGCGCGACATCGTGTCCACGATTCAGGCGGAGCAGGATCGGATCATCCGGGCAGTCAAGAATACCGCGCTCATCATTCAGGGCGTCGCAGGTAGTGGAAAAACGACTGTTGCGCTGCATCGACTCGCCTTCCTGCTGTACCAGTATCAGGAGCAGGTATCCGCGGAGAAAATGATTATTTTTGCACCGAACAATATGTTTCTCGATTATATCTCGGAGGTGCTACCGGAGCTGGGTGTGGGCGATATTCAGCAAAGTACATTTGCCGACTGGGCACAGCAATTGTTGGAAAGCGATTTGAAGCTAGTGCCAACATCCGAAACGTATGAGCAATGGTTTGAAACGTCGGATCGACCGGATGTGCATGACGGTACACCTTCTCGCTACAAAGGCTCGCTTGCCTTTATGCAGCTGTTGGAACGATATGTAGAGCTGTTAGAGCAAGTAGCCGTACCGGACATGGACTTTAGCCCATGGGATGGTGCTGTGCTGAAGCGGGAAGAGATTCTGGAATGGTATAACGTCGAATACCGTCCATATCCGCTTGCGAAACGCAAAGAGCGTGTGCTGGCGCGTGTACATCGCTGGGTGGAAATGCGCTTGAAGAAGGCACCATCCGAAAGTATCCGTAAGGAACGCAAAAAGAAAGCGACCCAGCGCGAAAAGTCATACGCTAACAAATGGCCCAAATACGAGCCGCTGGCATTGTACAAGCAGCTATTCAAAGCAAGCAAAAGTACACTTGTCGCCGAACAACTGGAACCTCTCTGGAGCAAGCTGCCAGATGGTATGCTCAAAGCGGTATCAGTCGAGCTGAAAAAAGATCGGTTTCGTGATGAGGATCTGCCCGCATTGATTTATATTCATACGCTGCTGAACGAGATGGACGGCAACCGGCGCTTTGACCATGTGGTGATTGACGAAGCGCAGGATTTCTCGCCTTTTCATGTAGCGCTGTTGAATCTGTATGTGCGTGGCGGTTCGTTTACGATCCTAGGTGATCTGTCGCAGGGCATTCACGCATATCGCGGTGTACATGCGTGGGAGGAGATGAGCACGCTGTTCCCGCAGGAGCAGACGGACTATTTCCCATTAACTCGAAGTTACCGCTCGACGATGGAGATTATTGAGTTTGCGAATATCATCTTGGAGCATGGTGTACGTAATGGCATTACCGCCGTGCCGGTATTCCGTAGTGGCGATCCGGTGCGTATGCTGAAATGCCCGAATGACAAGCGCGTCGATATCATCCTCGCTCGCTGGCAAGAATTGCAGGCGAAGAATTTCCGCACTAGCGCGATTCTGACACGTACGCTGCATGAAGCAAGAGAACTGCATGAACAGCTGACTGCCGCTGGGGTGGAGCTGAATCTGATCGACGGTGGTAAAGCGACGTATCAGGGCGGGCATTCTATTTTGCCAGTGTATCTATCCAAAGGATTGGAGTTCGACGCGGTTATGCTGACCGATGTAGACGTGCAGCATTATCGCAACGATCCGTGGGATGCGAGACTGTTGTATGTTGGCTGCACGCGTGCATTGCATGAACTGTGGCTGTTGCATGGTGATGATCTGCCGGATTATGTACATCAGCCGGAAACGGAGCATGATATTATCCATTCGCAAGTGTAACAGATTGGCTGTAGCCGTTTCCGTACAACGTTTGGTAAGCATCTATTCATTTGCTTTACTGACTATCCTCTTACTTGGGAGTTCTGCTTGTCTATCGACAGCAGGACTTCTTTTCTTTTTCAATACGTCGCTATAGTGGTAAAATAGATAAGTTGGAAGGATTCGATAACCATCTTATGCAAGGATGTGATGATATGGATTTGTTCTCCTTTAATGAACAACAGAATGATGCGCCAGATAGCATGGGTGTACTTGCCGATCGGATGCGTCCGCAGTCGCTGGATGAATATATCGGACAGGAAGATATCGTTGGTTCTGGCAAGTTGCTGCGTCGTGCGATTGAGGCGGATCAGGTATCGTCGATTATCCTCTACGGGCCACCCGGATGCGGGAAGACGACGCTTGCTCATATCATTTCCAAACATACACAGGGCGAGTTTGTGCGGCTGAACGCGGTTGATGCTACCGTCAAAGAAGTGCGCGAGGTCATTGAGCGCGCTCATAACAATAAATCACTATATGGCACGAAAACGATTTTGTTTCTGGACGAGGTACATCGGTTTAACAGCTCCCGTCAGGATGCGCTGTTGCCAGCAGTGGAAAAGGGAACGATTATCTTTATCGGGGCGACAACGGAGAATCCGTTTCATTATGTGAATGGTGCCTTGATGAGTCGTTCGACGCTGTTTCAATTGCATCCGCTTAATAAGGAGCATTCGCTGATCGCGATGCGGCGCGCATTGGAGGATACAGATAAAGGATTGGGCTTTATGGAATTACAGGTGGATGAACCAGCGTTGGAGCATATCGCGTCAATGGCAAATGGAGATATTCGCCGTGCGCTGAATGCGCTGGAATTGGCAGCATTGACCACTCCACCGCAATCGGATGGCACCGTTCATCTGACGGTAGAGGTGGCAGAAGAGTCAATCCGTCGTCCGACCGTCCGTGCGGATGAATCGACACAGTATGATGTGTTGTCCGCATTTCACAAAAGTATTCGTGGTTCCAGTGATGCGGCGCTATTCTGGTTTTTCTACGCGGTGGAGAAGCTCGGTATGGACCCGATGACCTTTATCCGTCGTCTGATTGCCGCCAGCAGTGAGGATATCGGGCTTGCCAATCCGCAAGCAATGGTGCAAGCACTCGGCGCGTTGGATGCGTATCGCACGAACGGCTGGCCGGAAGCGAAGTTGAATATCGCGCAGGCGATCTTATTTGCAGTGGAAAGTCCGAAGTCCAACGCAGTGTATACCGCTATTTCGAGCGCGATGGCTGCGATTGATGAGATCAAGTCGGCGGAGGTGCCGCTGCATTTGCGCGATACGCATTACAAAGGTGCCGAGAAGCTAGGGCATGGCGGCTACCAGTACCCGCACAATTTTCCGAATCATTATGTACAGCAGGAGTATTTGCCAAAACACCTGTCAGGGCGCGTATTCTACAAAGCGACCGAGCAGGGCAATGAGTCGAAGATCAAGCTCAATCAGGAGCGACGACGTGGCAATTCGCATTCATAGTTCCCAAAGTGCCTTGTCTGTTGAGTTAATAGCTTCGTCTATTTTCTCATCTATGGACTGATCTATAAGTATTGTATATATATTTACACATGCCGCATATTCCAGTATGATAGATACAACTTATAACATGTAATGGGCGATGGAGTTCGCCATCAACCGCTGATCTCAGCTAATGACTCCTACCTGCTTAAAGCACAGATGCTCTGTGTTTTTTCGGGTAGGAGTTTTATTGTGTATAGATAGATGCAGCTCATACGTATCAGTTACTTTTCATAAAGGATGTGGATTGGATGGTATATGTACTTCTTGCTGTTTTTGGTGTACTCGGGGCGATTTGCCGATATTTGCTCAGTGTATGGATTCTCAATCATGGATTTCCATTCGCTACACTACTGATCAACCTAATCGGTTGTTTTCTGCTAGCGGTCATTATGAAATATATTGCGCGGTTGCCGCGCATATCTCCTGTATTGGTAACGGCAGTTGGAACAGGTTTTGTCGGTTCATTTACGACCTTCTCAACCTTTAGTCTGGAAAGTATACAACTGTTGGAACAGCAGATGTATGTACTGGCAATGCTATACATCGGCGCAAGTCTGTTCGGCGGTTTGCTGGCGACCAGACTTGGCTTTTACCTGAGTCAGCGCTGGTTGGATCGAAAGGAGGCTCAACCACATGCTCATTAATATCGGACTGGTAGCATTGGGCGCAATCTTTGGCGTACTGGCACGCTTTCTGTTTTCCAATTGGATGAAAAAAATCTGGTCAAAAGAATTTCCACTCGGTACGTTTTTGATTAATTTGCTAGGTTCGTTTTTGCTTGGATTGTTGATTGCCAGTGGAGCCAATAATCACATGCAGCTGTTGATCGGGACTGGCTTTATGGGAAGCTTTACGACCTTTTCCACATTCAAGTTGGAAAATATGGAGTTGCGGCTGAAGGAGAAGCACAATACGCTGATCTGCTATCTGGGATTATCGTATATTTTCGGTATCGGACTTTCTGGGGTCGGAATATGGCTGGGACATCAGTTATGGTAAAAGAAAGTCTAGATGCTGCTACAAACTCATTTACAAAATCAAGCTAAGAACCTAGAAATGAACCTCTCTACAACTCGAAAAGACCTTTCATCCGCATTGCCTTTAAGTAAGGTAGAGGTGAAAGGTCTTTTGATTATGGTTAATTAGCGATTACTGATTACTGTTCAGTCATGATCTATTCATTATGCCTGTGCTTGTTGCCCATGCCACACATCGTTAAGCGACCAGCAAGTCCATTGCTGCACGACTGCATTGCCACCGACTGTTGTAAGCTCCAGACTTGCCATCGTGCCTGTCGGGTATATACGACTCGTCAATGTTGCCAGTCCATCATTGGCAAAGATTTCAATAGACGAACGATCTACGAAGATACGTAACGTCAGTTGTCCATCATGCTGCAAAGGCGCTGTTCGTACGCCATCTTGCGGTTTACCGGATTGAGAAGCATCCAACGTCAGTTTGCCAGCCGCAATATCGTAGGTAATGATCGTTTGATCATCTGCATCACTATGCAGCGTCAAGCCAACCTGCTCCGCGCTACTCTGGCTCAAATCGAAAACAGTACAAATTTCCAGCAGTGAATTCTTCATATCCACCTTATAACTATGTTCCACCGTAAAGCCTTCACCAGCCCGGACAGATGCATCCACTGGAATAGTCGTACTCACTGCATTAGCCTCACCCAATGAGAAGAACTCCTGGCGCAGCAATGCTGTTTCTTCCACCGGATTCATCAGCAGTTGCCCGGCTTCATTCAGACGTAGCACGCGCGGTAACGTAAGCGCACCTGCCCAGCCATGCTGCTTGGTCGGCATATCCGACTCCCACATATCCATCCAGCCAATCGCAATACGTCGACCTTTATCATCCAGCAGCGTCTGCACGGCATAAAAGTCATGCCCATGATCCATCTCCCGAAATTCACCATGCTGAAAATCATTGTTCGCATAATCGTAATCACCGATCAGATACCCGGTCTGGAACAGATTCAGATAACGATCTTCCTCACGTTCTATGCCTTGCGGCGAGCATAACAGCACATATCGCCCATCCAATTCAAAAAAGTCTGGGCATTCCCACATAAAGCCAAGCGTTCCGTCGCTTGTCGCAAGCACACCATCATACGTCCAATTTCGCAAATCCGGCGAATGATATCGAATGACACGTCCATGCCCATCCTGCGTCGCATTGCCCAGCACCATATACCATGTATCCTCATGCTTCCATACTTTCGGATCACGAAAATGATGAGCGCTATCTGCTGGCGGCTCGGCGATCACCGGATTCACACCGCATTTGTCAAAATGAATACCATCGCGACTAACCGCAATATTCTGATTTTGTGTGAACAGGTCTTGGGCGCGATCCGTGTAATGATGCCCGGTGTAGATCAGCGTCAATTCACCATCGTTATCCACTGCGCTACCGGAAAAGCAGCCGTCTCTGTCGCAATCATCTCCCGGCGCGATCGCAATCGGACAATGCTCCCAATGAACGAGGTCTTTACTTTTTACATGTCCCCAGTGCATCGGACCCCAATTCTCATCGTATGGATGATGCTGATAAAAGACATGATATTCGCCGTTAAACTGCACCATGCCGTTCGGATCGTTAATCCAGTTGGCAGGAGCGGCAATATGATAACCGGGACGATACTGCGGATTGATATGTTCCTCGGCAAGCTGAAGTGCCTGCGCGGCGTGTTGAATAGAATGAAGTGTAGACATAGATGTTCCTCCTTGAATGTACTGATTAGTTGAGAATGGTAATGTTGAAACTCTAAAACTCTAAAACTCTAAAACTCTAAAACTCTAAAACTCTAAAACTCTAAAACTCTAAAACTCTAAAACTCTAAAACTCTAAAAGTAAGAAAATACAGAACTACAGAGCCACTAAGCTATCGAACGATGTGAATAGCAAGGTGATGGGTATCATTTGGAGCCATTATTCAATATCGAACTCGAACGTTACGTTAATTGCTGCTGTGGCTCCAATTGCCCGTTAAGCTGTGGTGTCTTATTTTTATCGTTAAACAGGGTGAAGATCGAGATCAGCGTGAATAGCAGCACTAGCGCGCCCATCACCAGATACGTATATCGGAAACCGATATCGTCGTACAACGACCCGGCAATTGGCGATAGCACCGCCTGACCGACCTGTGAAGCGAATTGGAAGCCGACCAGATACAGAATGGAAGAGAGGCGATTATCAAAATGCGCTGCTAGATATTTGAAAGTAGCGATCAGCATGATCGGTAATTCCAGTGCGTGAATCAGCTTGACTGCTGAGATACCAATCGGCTCGAATACCAATCCAGAGCCAATAATACGTAGCGCCATCAATAACCCGGCGAGAATAAGCGATTTCTTCGCGCCCAGCTTGTTCACGATGAATGGCGCCAAGAACATCATGCCAGCTTCCAGAAATACTTGAAACGAATTCAGATACCCGTACACCTGATTACCGATAGCGTGAGAAGGAAATAATGACGAGTAATAGATCGGAAACTGCTGATCATATACCCCGTATACACAGGCAACGCCGATCACATACAGCATGAAATACCAGAACGGACGCATCGTGAACAGATTGCCAATATCTTTGAGTGTGACGGAAGCTGCTTTTTCTAGTTCTGTTTCCGTTACTTGGATGCGTACTGACAGGATAATACCAACCAGAATGACCGCCGAAAGGGATGAGATCCAAAAGTTAATATTGGGATTCAGATTAAATAGCTGTCCAGCGAAGAATGTCGCTGCCGCCCAACCGAGCGAACCCCACATCCGCGAGCGTCCATACTCAAACCCGTACTTGCGGCTGATCTTTTCCACATACGTTTCAATTGCCCCAACCCCGGCAAGAAAACCCACGCTCAGAAATAGCCCGCCCACAATCGCACCCAGCCACACATTGACCTGCAATAACGGAGCATATACAAATACGAAGAACGGTCCGGTAAACACGAGCAACAAACTAATAAACAACAAAATATTGCGCCGTAATCCGATCTTATCAGAAATGTATCCGTACAGTGGTTGCGCACATAGTGCAAAGATAGCGTTTACAGAGAAGATCAGACCCGTTTGTGCTCCTGTCAGTTTCATCTCCTGTCCCAGCCAGATGGAGAACAGGGAATAACTGGACGACCAGCATACGAAAAAGAAGAAAAAGTACAGACTCAGCTTCCAGTACAGGCTTTTTGATACAGGCATATCGCTCGCTCCTTCATTCATGTAAGTGCTTTCTTGAATGAATTGTATGTCAACCGGTTTCATATGTCAACCGGATGACATAAAAATAATCATGAATCATTTCATACAACATACAAACGAACGAATGAGCAAATGAACGAACAAACAAACGAATAAACGAATAAACAAATGAATGAGCAATTACGATTCCATAGAGCTTTACAAGAAGGAATCGCTGGGCGAACATCTATCGCTCAATAAATATCCATCACTCAGTAACCGTCTATCGTCCAATCAAAGCCTAGCATTCAATAAAAAAACGCCTTCGTTGAAGGCGCTACATTACGGATGAAACCTGTATAGAATGATGATCTAAGCGGTTGAACCATCATACAGCTGGACAGGCAAAATCGTCTGCCGCTCCGCTTCATCAAATTCACCATCGATTTCGCGTAGTAATACGTCGATCGCAGTACGCGCAATCTCTTCAATGGGCTGACGAATCGTAGTCAGTTGTGGGATAGCAGAGGAGATCACATTGGTGCCGTCATAACCGACCAATTTCAGATCATGCGGAATACGGATACCGCGTACATCTGCTTCATACAGAACCGAAGCCGCAATCATATCATTACTGGCAAATATACCATCCATTTCTGGATGCTCGTCAAAGGCACGGCGAATGAACGTCAGCTGATCATCACGATCCAGCGGCAATTCAATCTCATACGTATAATGTGGCAATCCATGTTGCTGCATCACATCTTCAAATGCTTTGCGGCGCAGTTGTGCAGGCGTTTCCAACTCCGCAGGTCCGTTAAAATGCACAATGTGCTGACAGCCCCGATCAATTAGCCGCTGCGTTGCTAACCGTCCACCCTCATAGTTGTCAGAACTAACGACCGGAATCGTGTCCGACAAATAGCGGTCAATGGCAACCACTGCGAGATTGGCTCTTTTATAATTCAAAATTCCACGATTATGCGTGCCGACAATGATGCCATCCACCTGATTACGCATCAGCATCTCGGCATATTGTTCTTCTTTGTCGATTCGATTCAAGCTGTTACATAACAGCACCTTTAACCCATGCGCCGCACACAGATTCTCGATATGAAACGTCAACTCACCAAAAAACGGATTGGCTGTCGTTGGTAGGATCAGCCCGATCAGATGAGTACGTTTATTGAATAGCGAGCGCGCAATATCGTTAGGAAAATAGTTCAATTCTTCCATCGCGCTGCGTACTTTGGTTTTGGTTGCTTCACTTACATAACCTCGGTTGTTCATCATGCGCGATACCGTCGTCGGCGAGACGCCGGCGAGTCGGGCAACATCTTCCAGCTTGGCTTTCATGCGGCAGCCTCCGTTTTTTCTTTTAGTATACCATTTGCCTGATGGCAAAAGAAGAACAGCGCTAGTAAGCCAAAAAACCTTCCGTTTGCGAATACGTCAACAAGACGAATCGCAAAACGGAAGGTAGAGTGCATAATCTGCGAAGTAGTTACAATCATATCTAGTCTGTTCTTACACCAGCGCCTCATAAGGAACTTTTTCCGCCACTTCAATCGTGCCGCCGCCCAGACAAATATCGCCATCGTAAAAGACAACCGCCTGTCCCGGTGTGATCGCTTTTTGCTGTACATCAAATTGGACATGTACATTGCCATCTTCTTGCCAAGTAAGTGTAACGCCTTGATCCGGTTGACGATAACGGAATTTGGCGGTGCATGTTACGGTTGTACCGACCGCTGGTGTATTGCCATTGATCCAGTTGATACCGGATGCGACCAGCCCTGTCGAGTACATACTCGGATGTGCATCCCCCTGTACGACGTACAAAATATTTTGCTCCAGATCCTTGTCAGTCACGAACCACGGTTGTCCATTACCAGAGCCACCGATGCCAAGACCTTGACGCTGACCTAGCGTGTAGTACATCAGACCGTCGTGACGACCTTTCACTTCGCCGGTTGCAATATCAACCATATTGCCGGATTTGGCAGGCAGATAGTTGCTCAGGAACTCGCGGAAATTGCGCTCTCCAATAAAGCAAACGCCAGTGCTGTCTTTTTTCTTAGCGGTATACAGATCATGCTCCGCCGCAATTCGGCGTACTTCTGGCTTCGGCAGATGACCGATTGGGAACATCGCCTTGGACAGCTGCTGCTGATTGAGCGCGTTCAGGAAATACGTTTGGTCTTTGTTGTTATCCACGCCGCGCAGCAGAGTGAGCGTTCCATCCTGATCGACAACGCGTGCATAATGACCGGTTGCTACATAATCCGCGCCCAGATCCAGCGCCTTGTTCAGGAATTCGCCGAATTTGATCTCGCGGTTACACATTACATCTGGATTTGGTGTGCGTCCGTTTTTGTATTCTTCCAGAAAATACGAGAAGACTTTGTCGAAATATTCCTTTTCAAAATTGACCGTATAATAAGGAATACCGATCTGTTCGCAGACGCGGCGTACATCTTCCGCATCGTCCTCGGCAGTACAATTGCCGAACTCGTCGGTATCATCCCAGTTTTTCATGAAAATACCGATTACATCATACCCCTGTTGCTTGAGCAGCAGTGCTGTAACCGAAGAATCTACGCCGCCGGACATCCCGACGACTACACGTGTTTCTGAAATTGCTTTTGCCATTTGCATATCACATCCCCGTTTAATATTGAACCGGATTGAAGTGCCGGTGGTGCAGCAGGTGGCATCCCACTCACCAATCATTACAATTTTGCTACAACTAGCAATTCCATTTCCCAAACGCTATTCATCTGTGTTACGATAAGATAGAAAAATGATCGGAATACAGTGAATTATTGAGAATACATCGCTGATGTGCAACTGCTAATTATAATTGGGTTTGTGAAATAAATCAACAACTAATAAAGCGGCAATATTTCATGCGTTTGGTCATATTAGAGACGAGGTGCACACTATGAAAATTTCAACTAAAGGACGTTATGGTCTGACGATTATGATGGAGCTGGCTTCGCGTTTTGGCGAAGGTCCAACTTCCCTGAAAAGTATTGCTGAACGAAACCAGCTGTCTGAGCATTATTTGGAGCAGCTAATTGCTCCGCTACGTAACGCTGGATTGGTGAAAAGTATCCGCGGCGCATATGGCGGTTATATCCTGTCCCGTGAGCCAGAGCAGATTACTGCAGGCGAAGTGATCCGCGTGCTGGAAGGACCGGTGTCGGTCGTTGATTTTACTGATGAGGACGTGGCAGCCAAGCGTCATCTGTGGATGCAAATCCGCGACGCTATCGCCAGCGTGATCGATTCCACCACCCTCAAAGACCTGATCAGCTATCAGGACGAAGGTGCGGAAGACAATTACATGTTCTATATCTGATCCTCATCGCTGCTTCATATACGTTGCTGTATATGACAGCTAACACGATGCGATCATACAATCGGAACAAGCGGAAGAACCGTCGCCGTCGCGCTGCGGATTCTTCCGCTTTTTGCTATGTCTGGCATAGGGTATCGTATCGATTTATACTATAGAAGATGGCTGACTACACAAGCAATAATCCACAATGTTACGGATAGAGACTTATATTCGTTGACGATTCGTTAATTTGATATAGAAGCTTCTTTTGCAGAAACTTTACAATATAGAAGGAAAGACAGGGTGAAATGAAATGACTCCAATCTATCTTGATCATGCTGCTTCCACACCGGTACACCCGGAAGTGGCACAACAAATGTTGAATGTAATGACCGGCACACATGGCAATGCGTCCAGCGTGCATGCCTTTGGACGTGCTGCCAAGCGGATCGTCAGTCAAGCGCGCGATCTGATCTCATCGCGAATCGGCTGCCATCCGAATGAACTGGTGTTTACAGCAGGTGGAACGGAAAGCGACAATATGGCATTGTTCGGCGCAGCGGAAGCGCTGAAGGAACAGGGGCGTCATATTATTACATCGCAGATTGAACATCATGCAGTGCTGCATGCGTGCGAAGTGCTGGAGAAGCGTGGTTACGAGATTACCTATTTGCCAGTGAATGAGAGCGGTCGCGTATCGCTCGACGATCTGCGCGCTGCCATTCGTCCGGATACGATTCTGATCAGCATCATGTTTGGCAACAATGAAGTGGGCACCTTACAGCCGATTGTGGAAATGGGACAATTGGCGCGTGAGCATAACATCCTGTTTCATACCGACGCAGTGCAGGCGCTCGGTGGTGTTAGTATCAACTGTCATGAGCTGCCAGTCGATCTGATCAGCTTTTCCAGTCATAAGATCAATGGTCCGCAAGGGATCGGTGCATTGTATGTACGTCAGGGAACGAAGCTGGAGCCGCTACTGCATGGTGGTTTGCAGGAGCGCAAGCGCCGTGCCGGTACAGAAAATCTCGCTGGAATCGCTGGCTTTGGTAAGGCGATAGAGCTGGCGACAGATAAGCTGGAGCAACGTAATAGCGAGCTGGCAGCACTGCGTGGATATTTTCTCGAGCAGCTGGAAGAACAGGCAGGAAGGGATGCTTTTGTGATCAATACGCCGCTGGAGCAATCGCTACCGCATATTCTCAATGTGAGCTTCCCGGGAACGACTAGCGAAACGATGCTGATGAATCTCGATATGGAGCAAATTGCTGCGGCAAGCGGTTCCGCATGCACCTCGGGATCGCTGGAATTATCACATGTATTGCAAGCGATGAATTTACCGCAAAATGTGCAGCAATCGGCGATTCGTTTTAGCTTTGGACTGGGTAATAATACACAAGAAATTGAACAAACTGCACAGAAAATTGCAACCATTTTACAACGGATACGTAAATGATGTTAAGGACTCCCCTGTATGGTGAATAAGGGAGGATAGATGTTGGGCGCTGCCATCTCCGGACACGATCATGTTCCGGTTTCCGTACCCGCGCAAAATGTGCGCTGAGGAGGTCCTGAAAGTGTTAAAAGTACAGAGCATGATAGGACTCGCTGTATTTGATGTGGAAGACGGCAAGCAGCTGGGCAAGATCCACGATTTTATCATTACGGAAGATTGGTCAGTCTACGGCTTCGAGCTGGAAGGCAAAGGTCTGTTCTCGATCCAAGTCCGTACGGTGAAATTGGAGGATATTGTGAGCTATGGCAATGATGCCATTATGATTCGCAATCAACAGGCAGTTCGCCAGACGGCGGCTGACGATATTCAGCATACATTTTTAATTGGGGATAGCAAGGTAAAAGAATTGCCTGTCCTTACCGGTGACGGAGCAATCCTCGGCTATGTGTCCGATGTTTACTTTAATCCTGAACTGGGTAAAAGCATTACCGGGATCGAAATTAGCGACGGTTTTATCTCCGATCTGATTGGCGGAAGAAAATGGCTTCCGATTAGTACGCAAGTTGCGTTTGGTGAAAGCGCCATAATGGCGCCGATTGCCAGCGGACAGCGGCTGGAGGAATGTCTGTAAACTGTAGCTGGCACAGCAGCGGCCGAACGGAATATGCTGCGGACGCGCTTCTACATTAGACGTGCGTCCGTGCCGCGTATACCTGTGGCATGAGCATCTTACTATAGGATGTCGTACAGCAAGCCAGCTGCCCAAACTCGTAGACGGATAGGGTGAGCGCGGAATGAAATGTCCAAACTGTAGTTCCAAAGATATCGGCAAGATTGGCTCGCATCAATTTTATTGTTGGGGCTGTTTTATCGAATTGACTGTAAATAACGGCAAAATGTCTGTATACCAGGTGGAAGAGGACGGTACGCTCAGCTCGCTGGACGATCTGTTCGTAGAGCAGCCTGTAGCGGCGGCATCCATTGCTTTATCCTCATAATCCATGCATAACGCAATAGCGAAAGTGGTCGGGGCATTAATGCTGGACAGTCGTAATTCCATACATACCATGGTAGCATGCAGCTCATGACTGAACATCGCCGCGGCCGATCGCATACGAAACACGTATGTTGTCGAGTCGCGGTTTTTTGGCATCTGATACATTGATAGTCAGCTTCACCAAAAGGATGATATCTCGGCGGAACGACGTGATCTGGTGCAAGATTTATAGCAAGTGGCAACCCTTCTTTTTGCTAGAAACGGTAACGCTCTCATGCCGCTTGTATCCATGTCTGCTGTCATTGACAGAGCCGAATACGCTGGATATACTGATATAGGTTGTTGAAAATCGTGAAATTCCGCGCAGCAGGCATCATTGCGGCGGAAATGGGTATCTGTGCATACCTCTTTTTTTACGGTTCAGCTGTTGCTGGACATATGCATAATCAAAGAAGAGGTGCAGGGAGAAGCCGCTGTAGGAAATACAAGAATACCGTCCCTGATCTATGAGCAGGGGCGTTTTTTTAGATTTCAAGTCATTACAGGTACAGATTCCATATGCGTTGATTTTATGGGATAAGCAGTATGAGACTGCTGTTATCATGCGCACTGTGTACATGTTACGCATCGAATTCCCGCGTCTATAATGTAGACGCTATATCTAAGGAGGCTCGCTATTTATGAAAGCAAGTGAAATTCGTTCCAAATGGCTCGCTTTTTTTGAGAGCAAAGGGCATAAAGTAGAACCCAGCGCGCCGCTCGTACCGATTAACGATCCATCTCTGCTGTGGATCAACGCTGGTATGGCACCGCTGAAAGCGTATTTTGACGGACGGGTGCAGCCGGACAATCCGCGTATCACCAACTCGCAAAAATGTATTCGTACTAACGATATCGAGAATGTCGGCAAAACGCGCCGTCACCATACCTTCTTTGAGATGCTGGGTAACTTCTCGATCGGTGACTATTTTAAAGAAGAAGCGATCACATGGGCATGGGAATTCCTAACTGGCAAAGAATGGATCGGCTTCGATCCAGAGCGTCTGTCTGTTACCGTATACCCGGAAGATGAAGAAGCGTTCAAGTTGTGGAATGAGAAAATCGGTCTGCCTGCGGAGCGCATCATCAAGCTGGAAGATAACTTCTGGGACATCGGCGAAGGTCCATGTGGACCGTGTACTGAGATTTTCTATGATCGTGGCGATGCTTACGGCGCGCTTGATCCGAACGATCCAGAAATGTATGCAGGCGGTGAAAACGAGCGTTTCCTGGAAGTATGGAACCTCGTATTTTCCCAGTTTAACCATAACAAAGATGGCAGCTACACGCCGCTTCCGAACAAAAACATTGATACCGGTGCCGGTTTGGAGCGCTTCACATCCATCTTGCAGGATGTAGATTCCAACTTTGACACCGACCTGTTCCAACCGATGATTCAGGAAACCGCGCGTATCGCTGGTGTCACTTACAAACAAAACAACGAAACCGATGTGGCGCTGAAAGTCATTGCTGACCATATCCGTACCGTGACATTCGCTGTAGGCGATGGCGTACTGCCATCGAACGAAGGACGCGGTTATGTAATCCGCCGTCTGCTGCGTCGTGCCGTTCGTTACGGAAAAGTAATCGGTCTGGACAAACCATTCCTGTTCAGCCTTGTCAAAACTGTAGGCGATGTGATGGGCGTATACTACCCAACTGTCGTGGAGCAACAAGATTATATTGAGAAAATCATCCGTACTGAGGAGGAGCGTTTCCACGAAACGCTATCCGATGGTCTGAATATTCTCGGTGAGCTGGCGCAACAAGCCAAAGCACAGGGGGAAAATGCAATTAGCGGTGCAGATGCGTTCAAGCTGTATGACACATACGGTTTCCCATTTGACCTGACAGAAGATTATGCACTGGAAAACGGTCTGACTGTGGATCGCGAAGGATTTGATGCAGCGATGCAGGAGCAGCGTGATCGTGCGCGTGCAGCCCGTCAGGACAGCGGTAGTATGAAAGTACAGGGCGGCGTACTGTCTGAACTGGAAGCGAAGAGCGAATTTATTGGCTATGAGCAGCTGAATGTTCAATCGACTGTCGCAGCTATTATCGTCGACGACGCGTTTGTACAAAGCGCTGGCGCTGGTCAAACGGCACAAGTCATTCTTGACGTGACTCCATTCTATGCAGAGAGCGGCGGTCAAGTGAGCGACCTCGGTCTGCTCAGCAGCGACAAAGTCGAAGCATCGGTAGAAACGCTGTTCAAAGCACCACGCGGTCAATCTGTGCATATCGTAAATATCAGCTCCGGTGAGCTGCATGTGGGCGATACCGTCACCGCACAGGTCGACGAGCCGAACCGCAACGATATTATCAAAAACCATACTGCGACTCACCTGATGCACAAAGCGCTCAAAGAAGTGTTGGGTAACCATGCCAATCAGGCAGGTTCACTCGTGGAAGCCGAGCGTCTGCGCTTTGACTTTTCCCACTTTAGCAGCGTAACACCAGAAGAGATCGTCGATATCGAACGCCGCGTAAACCAGGAAATCTGGAAAGCTCTCGATGTGGAGATCAACTATGCAGCAATCGACGAAGCCAAAGCAATGGGCGCAATGGCATTGTTCGGCGAGAAATACGGCGATATCGTGCGCGTAGTCAAAATCGGCGATTACAGCATCGAGCTGTGTGGCGGTTGCCATGTAGACAATACTTCGCGTATCGGTTTGTTCAAAATTTTGTCCGAAAGCGGCATTGGCTCCGGTGTACGCCGGATCGAAGCGGTAACTGGACGTCTGGCTTATATGTTCCTCGACAGTCAGCTTGATCTGCTCAAACAAGCAGCTGGTCAACTGAAATCGAATGTACACGATGTGCCGAAACGCATCGAAGCGCTGAACCAGCAAGTACGCGATCTCGGTCGTGAAAATGAATCGCTGCAAAGCAAGCTGAGTCTGATCGAAGCTGGTCAATTGACCGATCAAGTGGAAACGGTAGGCAGTACGCAATTGCTGGCAACCGCAGTGAACGCACCTAGCATGGATGCACTGCGCGGTCTGGCAGATGAACTGAAAGGCAAACTGCCGGAAGCAGTTCTTGTACTGGGCGCAGCAATCGAAGACAAAGTAAACTTTGTCGTTGTAGTACCGAAGTCCGGTATCGACCGCGGATTGCACGCTGGTAAACTGGTCAAAGAAGTTGCAGCCATTTGTGGCGGCGGCGGTGGCGGTCGTCCTGATATGGCGCAAGCTGGCGGTAAAGACGCGTCCAAGCTGAACGAAGCGCTGGAAGCTGCGAAGAAACACGTCGCTTCTGTATAACGCACAACAGCAGGATACACAACAAGCATAATCAAGCGCGCAAGCAAGAATGTGGATCGCTTACATTATTCTGCAATATACTTTAAAATTCTGTAACTTTTCGATTAGTTTTAACGTAAATATTCCTTGTATATCCCTTGATGTGTTATGATGAGAGAGAATCAACATGAACATCAGGGGATTCCATTTTGAGGAAGCGTGTGTTCCATCACTTTCCGAAAAAGCGAGGTGTCAGCGAGTGGACTCCATGGACAAAACTATGAAGTTTAGTGTCAAAGGTGACGAGCACGAAAGCTCCTCACAAGAAATACTGCTCACCGTGTATGATGCATTGGTGGAGAAGGAGTACAACCCGATCAACCAGATTGTTGGTTACCTCATTTCCGGGGACCCCGCTTATATTCCTCGGCATAACAATGCGCGTAGTATGATCGGTAAAAAAGAGCGGGACGAATTAATTGAAGAACTGGTCCGTTCCTACCTGGCCAGTCATCGGTAGAGACGGAGCGTACACATCATGAAAATATTGGGCCTCGATTACGGAGACCGCCGGATTGGTATTGCGGTAAGCGATGCGTTCGGTTGGACCGCTCAGGGACTGGAGGTTATTGACCGGCAGCGCAATCCCGAAGTACTGGAACGTATTGCGGAATTGGTCAAGGAACATGAGATCAGCGAGCTCGTGGTTGGACTCCCCAAGAACATGAACGGAAGTGTTGGTCCCCGTGGTCAACTATGTATCGAATTTGCAGAACATCTTCGGGAATCTGTGCAGCTGCCTGTTCACCTTTGGGATGAACGGCTTACAACGATGTCAGCCGAGCGCACATTGATTGAGGCTGATGTAAGCCGCAAGAAACGCAAGCAGGTCGTGGATAAAATGGCCGCAAGCTTGATTTTACAAAATTACTTGGATTCTAAAAGTAAAAGGTGAGGGTGGTTAATATGGCTAAAGATCAAAATTTGCTTGAGGACGAACCGGAAATTATTTATATTCCTGATGATGAAGGTAACGAAGAGGAATTTGAAGTCATCATGAAATTCGAGGTTGATGGTTCGGAAGCCAAATATATGATGGTCGTGCCTATGGAAGCCACAGAGGACGATACCGATGAAGTATATGCGTTCCGATATGAAGAAGAAGGCGACGATTTGAAGCTGTACATTATTGAAGACGAAGACGAGTGGCAGATCGTCGAAGAAACCTTCAATACATTAGTAGCTGAATTGGATGGTGAATAAGCCCATGAGTGATCTTTCTGCGAGTAATGTCAAGTTATCGTCCAGACTGCTGGAAGCCTACGGTGTACTTATTGAGTTAACCGATGAAGACGGCGAGACCGTTGTTTATCGTTTAATCAGCGAATTTGAGGCGGAGACCGGTGCGTATGCTGTATTGCAAAAAGATACAGCACTGCCGGAAACGGAAGTCGAAATTTTGAAAATTGTGGATGGTTCAGGTGAAAAACCAGAGCTGGTTACGATTGATGATGACGATGAATGGGAAGATGTAGCGGAATTGTATGATGAGTTGACTTTACCGTTTGAAGATTAATCACGGATCTGTATACAGCAGGCATTGCTGCTGCGGTCATGTACTTTCTGAGAAGAGCGGGAACCTTTCCGCTCTTTTTGACTGTCAAAGGAGATGTTATATCTATTGCGTAAAGTGGTCAGGACATTTGCAATTATCGTAGTCATTGTCATCATAGCTGCCGCAGCGGCAGGGATTTACGGCTGGAAGGCGATGCAGCCGACAGCAGCTTCCGAACAACTGGTAGCGTATACACTGGAGCAAGGCACGTCCACGACATCGTTAGCTCAGGAACTGCAAAATAACGGTATTATTCGCAGTGCGCAAGCGTTCAAATGGTATCTGCGCTGGAAAGATGAAGGCAATCAATTCAAAGCGGGCAATTATGAATTTACGCCGGGCATGACTTATGAGCAGATTGTTACCAAGCTCAATAACGCCGATGTAGTCGTACCGAAAACGATGAAATTTACGATTCCGGAAGGATATACCGTTACTCAAATTGCGGATAAGCTGAGTGAAGCTGGCTTTGTGGACCGCGACAAGTTTATGAAACTGGTAGATGATCCATCTCAGTTCAAACAGGCACGCGAATGGAATGTACCAACTGGCAATGGTATTTTGCATCCGCTAGAAGGATATCTGTTCCCGGCAACGTATGATTTGCCAATTGAAAGTACGGAAGAAGATGTGATCGCTAACATGCTGGCAGGCATGCGTACGAATTTGGCATCTATTAGCGATCTGGATAGTAAGTTGAAAACACGCGGCATGAATCTACATCAATTGCTGACCGAAGCGTCGCTGATTGAGCGCGAGGTTGTTGTACCAGCAGAGCGTGCTGAGGTGGCAGGTGTGATCGACAACCGGATCAAGCAAAAGATGCGTCTCCAAATTGATGCTACTGTCCAGTATGCACTAGGCAAGCAAAAGCAACGTCTGCTGTATTCCGATCTGAAAATCGACAGTCCATATAACACCTATCTGAATGACGGACTGCCGCCGGGTCCAATTGCTAATCCGGGCATTGAATCAATCAAAGCGGCACTGGAACCGAAAACATCAGAATATCTGTATTATGTGACCAAAAAAGACGGCTCTGGCGGACATCTGTTTGCCAAAACGTATGCTGAGCATCAGAAGAATATTGAGACCAGCAATGCAACTAGCGCTGCTAGCTCAGGACAGAGTACCGATAATGAAAGTACAGGCACTGTAGATGGAACGACAGGTACAGATGCGTCAGGAACAACAGGGACTGAGTAAAGTACCGCAAGCTCCAATTCGTAATAAACCTGTAGACACCATCATCGCATTGTATGTAAACACAGATAGGCTCCAACTGATTGTTTCCTAACGCCACAACTAAGGCGGGCACCATCAAGCAGGCGATATCGCTGCATGATGCGTGCCTGCTTTTGGGCGTGCAGGGGAAATGTCTTCACATGCACACAAATGTGCTTCAAATCTGCTCCGTTTATCCTGTATGATAGATATCGTGCTATCATCGGAAGTAAGCGGAGCAATGCTGTACGAACGAATGCGAATATGTAAATAACAGCCGGAAGGCTGGGAGGTGCTGGACAATGAGTAACAAACCTGAACTGCTGGTGACGGTATCCTCGTTAGAGGAACTGCGCCGTCTGGCGGAAGCGGGCGCTGACGCTTTTCTCGTTGGCGAAGAACGATATGGTATGCGATTACCCGGAAGTATGAATGTGCAGCAGATTGGCGAAGCGGTAGCTTACAGTCATGAGCATGGCAAAAAGGTATATGTAGCGGTCAACAATCTGATGACCAATGAGCTACTGCACGGTTTGTCTGTTTATATTGAAGAGCTGCGCGATCTAGGTGTGGACGGAATTGAGTTTGGCGATCCGGCAGTGCTGACAACCGTGCGTGAGCGGGCGCCGGAGCTGAAGCTGCACTGGAACGCTGAGATGACATCGACCAGTTCATCCACTGCGAACTATTGGGGCAGTAAGGGCGCTACACGAGCTGTGCTAGCGCGTGAGCTGAATATGGATGAGATTACCGGGATGATGGATAAGATCAAGGTAGAGGCTCAGGTACAGGTACATGGGATGACTAATATTTATCACTCCAAACGTCAACTCGTGCAGAGCTATATGGCACATCAGGGGCGCGAGGTAGATGGCGATCTTGGCTTGAATCGTGGTTTGTTCCTAATTGAGGCAGAGCGCCGGGATGAGAAATTCCCGATCTATGAAGACGGCAATGGGACGCATATTATGAGTTCTGAGGACATTTGTATTTTGGAAGATTTGCATCTGTTGATGGAAGCGAGCGTGCATAGCTTCAAGATCGAAGGCATACTGAAATCGCTGGAGTACAACGAAGCGGTCGTGCGCGCGTATCGCCAAGCAATCGACGCTTACGCACACAATACGGATGAATACGAGTATGAGGAAGAATGGTTGGATGAGGTTCGCGCCTTGCAAGACCCGGAACGCGAGTTGGCGTTTGGCTTCTTTTACAAGGAACAGGTATTTTAAAAGGAATGTTATATTAGCAGATGCTAAATGTACCGTTAAAACTATGCACGATCTGGAATAAAGATCGTATGAGTTATATTCGCATAAGTCATATTCAACAATGTTCAAGCAATATGATCGAGGGGGAAGATCTCCAATGAATACAGCAAAACCAATCCATTTCGGTAAACGATACCGTCTGGACAAGCCTGAGCTGCTTGCGCCTGCTGGTAATCTGGAAAAGCTGAAATTCGCTATTCACTATGGTGCAGATGCCGTCTATATTGGCGGACAAAAATACGGTCTTCGGTCCAACGCAGATAACTTCAGTTTTGAAGAGATGCGGGAAGGCGTACAATTTGCTAATCGTTACGGTGCCAAAGTGTTTGTAGCGACTAACATTTATGCTCATGATGAAGATGTGGATGGTATCGAAGAATATTTGCGCAATCTGGAAGACGTCGGTATCTCTGCGATCATCGTAGCAGATCCGACCATCATTGAAGTCGCCTTACGCTGCGCACCGAAGCTGGAAGTGCATCTGAGCACCCAGCAATCGACGCTGAACTGGCAGGCGGTAAAATTCTGGAAAGAACAAGGCTTGCCGCGTGTCGTACTCGGTCGTGAAACAAGTCTGGAAGAGATCGCTGAGATCAAGAAACATGTCGATGTAGAGATCGAGTCGTTTATCCACGGTGCGATGTGCTCATCGTTCTCAGGACGCTGCGTATTGTCAAACCACTTTACTGACCGCGACTCCAACCGTGGTGGCTGTTGCCAGTCCTGCCGCTGGAAGTACGATCTGTTTGAGGATGCTCGTCCGCAATCTCGCTGGATGTCCGAGGAAGAGATGATGGACAAGCAGGCGCCGGAACCGTTCTCGCTGGGAGACAATCAGCTGCCACTGTACAATGAAGGCGATAACCCATTCTCTATGGGATCGAAGGATCTGTGCATGCTGGAAGCAATTCCTGATCTGATCGAAGTCGGGATTGACAGCTTCAAGATTGAAGGACGGATGAAGTCGATCCACTATGTGGCAACTGTCGTTAATGCGTACCGTCAGGCAATCGACTCCTATATGGCTGATCCTGATCACTATGTGCTGAAGCCAGAATGGTTGGAAGAGCTGAACAAAGCGGCAAACCGTCCGCTTAACACAGGGTTCTTCTACGATACGCCGGACGAAGAGGATCATATTTACGAGCCGGAAGATAAAGCGGTACCGTATGACTTTGCTGGTCTGGTGCTGGATTATGATGCTGCTACAGGCATGGCGACGATTCAGCAGCGCAACCATTTTAAACCGGGACAGGAAATTGAATTTTTCGGACCAGACAATACGTTCTTCAAGCAACAGGTCGGTATGATTTGGGATGAAGAGGGCAATGAACTGGATGCAGCACGTCACCCGTTGCAAAAAATCAAAATGAAGGTGGATCAACCGGTTCGCTATTTTGATATGATGCGTAAAAAGAACGTAAAAGTAGCAAAACAAGCCAAAACAGCCGCTGCTGTTTAAGATTATAGCTATCGATCAGCCAAGGGATACATCAAATAGTAGGGGCAAATGATACCGGGATAATGCGTGAACCGGTTGTCGTTTGCCCCTTTTTTAATATGAATATGTAACAGAATATGACATAGTACCCACTTGCGCAACAATGATAGCGATATCAAAATAAAGAAATGTAGATGCAATGTCAGGTTTTTCATACATAATAGGCGAAAAGACCTTAATTATTTGGAAAAAGGGGTTCATTTTTACTGGATAATCACCGATAATGGAAGCAGAACTGTAACTATAGAACTCCAACCAGAGTACAGGATACAGATGATACAAACGATATAGCCGAAATCCGGGAACAGGTTCATGAATTTGAAAATGGTGGGTGAAAAGTATGGGGTTATGGCAAAAGCCAGACAAGACCAATCGCAAGCCAGCAAAATTATCGAAACAGTTACTGAAAACATCGGGGGAAGACAAGCAAGAGCCAAAGGGGAAACGCAAGAAACCTCGGCAACAGGCGCCATCGCAGCAAGCTTTACATAAGTGGTTCAAAGGGCGAAGCCACAATCAAGAACAGGCGATCTCGCAGGATCAGCCGCAGACGGCGGATGTATCGCTCAGTTCGGATCATCATCTGGACGATACCACATCGGATCCAACACCAAAATCAGTAAAACTAGCCAAGTCATCTCAATCAGCTGTCCGATCTCATAACCGTTTCAAACATGCTGGTCAAGCATCGGTAGCAGCGGCGCGTAATTGGCGCAGTTTTAATCCGTCCAAATCGGTTGGGGTTAAACTATTTTTGATGTTTTTTATCGCGATTATGGTCTGTGTTGTGCTGCTGGGTACGTTCTCGTATGTACGTGCCAAAAGTGTCATTCAGGAAAATGCAGCGATCAGCAATGAACAGACGATCATCCAGACAGGAGAAAAGCTGGACGTCATGCTAAGTCAGTTGGTGAATACATCCGTTCAAGTATTCTTCGATCCGACAATGCAAAGTGATCTGGCAGCCCTGTCGCGTGCCGGACAATCTGAATATGATAAATATCAGACGATCAATTCGATCAGCGAAAATCTGCAAAATCAGCTGAATTCTACTGATTCGGTCGAAGCGATCTATCTCGTGCCTATGGATCAATCGCTAAGTATCATTAGCGCAGGCACAGGAATTCCGAATGTAGAGGACGTTCGTAAAACAGATTGGTATCAGTCACTGGCGAATAATGACAGTGTCATGCAGTGGGTGCCAACTGCCAAAACAGAAGGAACGAACAAAAACTTCACCTACGCACGCGCGATGCGCATTTCCAGCAGTACCGATTCGTTCGTATTCGTCATGAGCATCAATAGCAAATGGCTGAACGATCAGATCGATAATTTGAATCTGGGAGATGGCGGCAATATCGATCTTGTAGGCGGACCATCGAATACGGTGATCGCTTCTACAGTCGAAAATATGGTCACAGAACCATCTCAGTTATCGTTTATCGATCAGATCAAAGATGGCAATGGACGTTTCCAGAACAGTCAAGGAACACAGCCAATCCTAGTTGCTTATTCTGTACTCAGCACGGTAGATTGGAAGCTGATTGGAACGGTGCCGGTACAGGCACTAGTTGCTAGTGCAAGCCCGATTCTGACATTAACATGGATCATGGCAGCGATCTTCGGGATTATTGCCATTCTGATCGGTTTGCTGATCATTCGTATCATCGGTCGTCCACTGCATAAGCTGCAATTGCTCATGCATCAAGGTTCGGAAGGTGTACTGAATGTGCGTATGCAGCACAAGTCATCCGATGAGATTGGACAGCTGTCCACGGCATTTAATACGATGATGGAAAATATTACGAATCTCGTCAAGCAGACGAATGACTCTGCGCAACATGTGCTGGATACAGCGTCTACGCTCAGTCAAGCATCGCGTCAAACCGCCGTATCTGCTAAGGAAATTGCGGTTGCGACGGAGGAGATTGCCAACGGTGCAGGTAGTCTGGCACTGGAAGCGGAGCGCGGTACTGAATTGACGGAGACGATGAATGACCGTATGGGCAAAGTGGTTGATGCCAACAAACAAATGGAAGTATCCGCCCAACAGGTAGAGCAGGCAAGTGAAACTGGCGTTCGTCATATGGATAGCTTGCTCGGCAAAACCAAAGTGACCGAAGATATGATTCGTTCCCTGAATACCCGTATCGATTCGCTAAAAGAAAGCACATCCTCTGTACAGCAAGTGCTGGATGCGATGCAGAACATTACGAAGCAGACGAATATTCTGTCTCTGAATGCGACGATTGAGGCTGCACGCGCAGGCGCAGCTGGCAAAGGCTTTATGGTCGTTGCTGACGAAGTTCGTAATCTGGCAGAGCAGTCGCGTCAATCGATTCTCATGGTTGGCGAGATCACGACCAACATCCAGAAGGAAATGGATGAAACGGTACGTGTACTGAATGAAGCGTATCCGCTATTCCGTCAGCAAACGGAAGCTGTGCAGGAGACGACAGGTATTTTTGAAACAGTACAAGAGCAGATGCAGGAGTTTGTGAACAAGCTTGGTTCGGCAACGCAATCGATCTCGGAGCTGAGCAATGTGCAGCAGTCGATGAGTGAAGCAATGAGCAACGTGAGCGCAGTAGCGGAGCAATCATCCGCAACGTCACAGGAAGTTGCTTCTCTCAGCAGCGAACAGCAAAATGTCAGCGGTCAACTCGTTACGCTATCTGGTCAACTGGAAACCGTCTCGGTTGGTCTCAAAGAAACGATAGCCCGCTTCACGATTGATGAAACCAAGCAGACTTCTACAGATGATCTGTCAGAAGCAACGACAACTTCGCAAACGTCAGAAGTACAACAGGCAGCAGATAACGATCATACTTCTGAAAAAGAACAGACCGACTTGCAATCCCCACTTGCAACGCAAGATGATGATACTAAGCCTCATCTTGGAAAAGAAGCATAAGCAAAAGAGCTGGAATGTCTATTTTATAAAAATGGTAATACCATGTATGTTAGCCCAGTACACAGTAGTAGCACGGCATACAATGAGTTACGCTCAAAGACGATAGACCTGTTCAATACAAACAAAAGGACGCTTTCCGATGAAGGAAGCGCCCTTTTTGTATTTGCTTGACAGACTGGATCATAACATAATTGTTGAGTATGAGTATGAGTATGAGTATGAGTATGAGTATGAGTATGAGTATGAGTATGAGTATGAGTATGAATGATAATATTCAGCGTTCTACATCATCATCTTAACTTATCATCAGGCGTTGCTGATTCTGCTGAAAATGTAGGTTCTTCACTTCCATCATTTGCGTTTGCGACTGTACCTTCACGTCCCATCGGCTCAAATTCTTCTTTTGGTAACGTAATCCAGCGCTGCAAGTAGCCCTGTACAAACAATTCTTTGAGCAAAATAATCAGAATCGGCGAGAGCACCAGCCCAGCAACGCCGAAGATTGATAGTGAGATAATCATCGCCGACAGCATCAGATAGGCGGAGGTGATGCCGATTGAGTTCCCGGTTATTTTAGGCTCCAGTAGCTGGCGCGTCAGCATGACGACGATCAGCAGCACGGTGAGTCCAATAGCAAGACCAGTTTGTCCGACGATAAACAGATATATAATCCAAGGAATGAAAATAACCGGGATTCCCAGTAACGGCAAAATATCGAATACCGCACTCAAAATCGCCAGTGAAAACGCATGATCCACTTGCAAGATCAGCAGTCCGATATAGACAAGTACAAAGGTCAGCGACACCATAATCAGCTGTGCCTTCAAATAAGCACCGATTGCGAAGAAAACGTGATTTTTCAGGAAAAAGACAGCTTTTTTGATCGTATTTGGCGTTTTCTCATGAGCAATTCTTCGCCACAGATTAATCTCAGCACTCAGGAAGAATGCCAGAATAATGCCAACTGCAAAGCTGCCGATAAAAGACGAGAAGGTGCCAAGCCAACCGATCGCGATATTGAACAGTGATTTGCCCCATACCGCCAAGCCCGCGGTAAACGTAGCAAAATATTCGTTAATCTGCTCTGTTAGATTAGGTGGCAACGCATTTAGCTTATCCTGTAAAAAGACAGTAAAGCTCGCAAAATGCTGCTGCACGATGGATGCATATCCTGGTAGATCATCCGTTACCTGACTAATCTGAGATACGAATACAAGTCCCGCGCCAAATAGCGCACCAAGAATAATCAGAACAAATACAAGAACCGCAATCGCAGAGCTTGCCATTTTGGGCAATCCGCGTCGATTCAGAAACATCGCAAACGGTTCAATAATCGCAAAAATCAACACCGATAGAAATACTGGCGCAGCAATCCGATATAGCCAGCTAGATAGCAATAAAACAAGATACACAGTCAATACGACGATCGCAATATCAAATGCGGTTCGCCAATATTTTTTGTACAAAGGCAACATAACGATGAAAACTCCTTTTTACGATAATCTACGCGCGTCATATAGTGAATACACGCAATTGTAAAGTCTACTGTTACAACTGAAATTCCGCAGTATGCTAAAATAGTATAGAGGCAATTGGTACAAAAGCCAATCAGACCGCAGCATGATTCTACGACACAAGCATATTGTCAACCGATATGAATTCCAATCGCCTGCTAACCGCAATGGAGCCTTTGTTACAATTCCAAGCTGGATATGGTGCCGAAAGGAGCTAATTATGGAACAATTATTTTTGTGGCTGCTGTACATAGGTTCATTTTACGCGTTTATTCCCGGTCTGTTTAGTCGGATGTTCGGTTATCGCGTCTTTCGTCGGGGAGAGAGTGATACACAGTTTGCACTTACGTTTGACGATGGTCCTGATCCAGTCTATACACTGTTATTGCTAGATTTGCTCCAAAAGTACAATGCCCGCGCGACTTTCTTTGTCGTAGGGCGACATGCAGAACAGCACCCAGATATACTGCGCCGGATTCATGAGGAAGGGCATCAGATCGGCATTCATAATTATAATCATAAAGCGAATTGGTTCATGTCACCAGCAGCAGTGCGACGGCAAATTCAATTGACGCAGCAGGTGATCCATCAGATTACGGGTGTGCGTCCGGTATACTATCGTCCACCATGGGGGATCGTCAACCAGTCTGACTTATCCAAACATAATCATTACGATATTGTACTCTGGTCCTCGTTGTTCGGCGACTGGCGTAAGCGGGTTGGTCATCAACGGTTGTCCGCACGCATGATGCGCAAGCTCAGAGGCGGGGAGATCATGCTATTGCACGACTGTGGCAACACCTGGGGAGCGGATGATGATGCACCAGCGGAGATGCTGTTAGCATTGGAACTAGTGTTGCAAGAAGCGCAGCAGCGTCATTTACAATCCGTAACGATTGGAGAACTGATGGAAGGGAGCAACTATATGTCCAGACATATACGAAACCAGTCCGAATGGGATGATCGCCAGACTGCAAGCAATCGTAGAGCACCAATTGGCACGCTCATCTCTCCATGGAAACGGGTATTGATTAACATCTGGCTGGGCTGGGAACGGATATTTCGCTGGGGATTCCAGCTGCAACGCTCAGATAGGGATAGTTTCTTTCATTATCGGCTGCGTGCTTATCAAGGACAGCCATTGAAGCTGGACGATGATCGTATGCTATGCAAAGGCGATCTCATTATAGAACTGCACTTGGATAACCAACAGTTAGTCAGTTTGTCTTCTCGTTCGCGTTCAACGATGCAACTGGCGATTCTGCTCATACAGACAGCGAAAAAAGATTTCCCCCGACTTGCTACTTGCATTCAACAGCAACCAGAATTGCAGCATGCCAAAGCGCTGTATGGTGTCAGTATGATTAATCGTGGACCGGAAAAGTTCGGCTTTGCGATTCATGATCTACCACGAGGCTTATTTGCCTGGAGCACACGATTGTATCTCAAATTGCTAATGGCGGTAATCCATCCATCTGGCAGTATGCGTCTCAAAGAACAGTCTAGTCAGCTTGTGCCGAAGATTATGCTTTGCCCGACTGATATATTTCTGAATCGGTATGCTGAGAGAACGCAATCAGTACATAGCGAACTAGAATTGCCAACAGCTACATCGATTATGGCGGTAGCGAATGTGAGCGGTGTAGCTGTAGACAATCCTGCCGTTCCTTCCAGCAGCACAGACTCTTGCGTACCGATATCGTATCATGACAAAGAATGATCGCGTGTTAACAGAGGAATACACATAGTGCATGTGATCGGTTTCCTGTATATAAAAAAGCGAGTCACCGTATCTATGTATACGGTGACTCGCTTTTGTTTTGCGTAGTGCAAACCCAATCCGATGGTGCATCAGGTTTGTGCTACGGCGGATAAGCGTATTGCTATATCTGTTCTTCCAAGCTGGAAGATTAGATTTTCATGATACCGCCCATGCTGGCATTGGTTACGAGTTTGGAGTAACGAGCGAGGTAGCCTGTTTTTACTTTTGGCTCGAACTCTTTCCATTCGGTTTTACGACGTTCTTCCAGTTCCTCGTCGCTAACATGCAGCGTAATTTTACGTTCGTTCAGATCCAGCTCGATGATATCGCCATCGTGTACAAAAGCGATTGGACCGCCTTCGGCTGCTTCCGGTGATACGTGACCGATACTGATCCCGCGGGATGCACCGGAGAAACGACCGTCTGTCAACAGACCGACTTTGGCGCCGAGACCCATACCAACGATTTGCGAAGTAGGAGCCAGCATTTCCGGCATACCTGGTCCACCTTTTGGACCTTCATAACGGATAACGACAACATGACCTTCTTTGACGTGACCGTTAGCGATACCGTACAGCGCATCATCCTGGGAGTCGAAGCAGATTGCAGGACCTTTGTGGTACCCGCCAACTGAAGCGTCAACCGCGCCGACTTTGATGATCGAGCCTTCTGGAGCAAGGTTACCGAACAGTACAGCCAGACCGCCGCGTTCGGAGTGTGGATTTTCCAGAGCATGAATGACTTCATGATTTTGGATTTCCTGACCTTCTACGTTCTCACGCAATGTTTTACCAGTTACGGTAATACAATCATCATGCAGAGCACCCGGTTTTTTGAGCAGTTCGTTCAATACAGCGCTCACGCCGCCTGCCAGATGCACATCCTCGATATGCCAGTCAGAAGCAGGAGCCAGTTTCGCCAGATGTGGTACACGGTTAGCGACTTCGTTGATGCGGTCGATTGGATACTCAATCTCAGCTTCGTGCGCCAGTGCCAATGTGTGCAGAACCGTATTGGTGGAGCCGCCCATTGCCATATCGAGTGCAAACGCATTGTCGATCGCTTTTTCCGTTACGATATCGCGTGGTTTCAGATCCAGTTTGATCAGTTCCATCAGCTGGGTAGCCGATTGACGAACGAAATCGCGACGTTCTGGCGATACAGCCAGAATTGTACCGTTACCTGGCAGTGCCAGACCGAGTGCTTCAGCCAGACAGTTCATGGAGTTCGCCGTAAACATACCGGAACACGATCCACAGGTTGGACAACCAAATTGTTCAAGTTCTAGTAAGCTCTTATCATCGATTTTCCCCGCTTGATAAGCACCAACGCCTTCAAATACGGATGTCAGAGAGATCGAACGACCTGTGCTGTCTTTACCAGCCTTCATCGGTCCGCCACTAACGAATACAGTCGGGATGTTAACGCGCAGTGCGCCCATCATCATACCTGGTGTGATTTTGTCACAGTTCGGGATGCAGACCATACCGTCAAACCAGTGCGCTGATACGACGGTTTCCAGAGAATCCGCAATGATCTCGCGGCTTGGCAGGGAATAACGCATACCGATATGTCCCATAGCGATGCCGTCGTCCACGCCAATCGTATTGAATTCAAATGGCACGCCGCCTGCTTCACGGATGGCTTCTTTAACGATTTTACCGAACTCTTGCAGATGCACATGACCCGGAACGATGTCGATGTAAGAGTTACATACAGCGATAAATGGCTTGCCAAAATCTTCTTCCTTCACGCCTGCTGCACGGAGCAGACTACGGTGCGGTGCGCGATCGAATCCTTTTTTGATCATGTCCGAACGCATTTTCTGTTTTGTGTTAACTGCCATGGTGTCGGTTTCCCCCCAAATATATAGTAGTAGCTTTTTTACTTTAGCGCGTTTGAATACCAAAGTGAGAAGCTGAAAAAGCAGTGCATAATACAGCGGATGAACATACGGAAAGGATGAAAACATACATTATGTCATGAACCCATACGGACCAATATGTGCAAAGCAAGTGTACACAAGCTGATATTACACAAAAGTTTTTAATAGAGTCTATCATATGTGTCAGCTTTTTGCCAGCTTATATTATGTAAATTACGGAGAAAAAGAACACAAAAAAGCAGACCTTTTTTGTGCATCACACAAAGCGGTCTACGAATCATTTTGGTTATTGTAGTAAGTGTTTACCTATATTTTACACATGGTGAAAAATGAACCAGTGGTTATAAGCAAATGATCAGCAGACATAAACAACGCCAACGCCACACGCTATAAAAAGGGTGTGAAGCTGGCGTTGCAGAACAGGCGGCTTACCATGTGAACAATGAATACTATCGATTAAAGCAAACCGACTGCGTCTGCGAACAGGTAAGCGCCACAATGACATTACCTGACGGGGCTGTAATCAAACATGCCGATGCCATATCGGCGTACATTATTTACTGCCACCTTTACGTCCAATCTCTTTATAAAAGTCGCGATCATGCGTTTCCGATGTCGCTTCGCCGCCTTTGCGTCCAATTTCCTGATAAAAATCTTTGTCATGATTACGGGACGTAGCTTGTCCGCCTTTTTTACCGATCTGCTGGTAGAATTCTTTGCTATGTTTACGGGATGTGGCTTGTCCGCCCATACGCCCGGCTTCTTCGCGGGTCATTTTGCCATTGCTCTTGTTGTTTGCCATAACAATATCACTCCTGTCAGATTAATAAAGCGTTAACGTGTTACCAACTACATGTAGTTGCTCATTAATTACCCGGTAGGTATCGACTGAAACGAAAATTGCCTAATTTATCCACTTGGCATTTATTTTTAATTGAAAAAAGCAATATAAAAGCAATATCTCAGTGTTGTGATTGAATTCACAACGAATATTACGTCTTTCCTTTACATTATAAAGATGGCGATGAATTCGTATCATTGACAATAAAGAAAGCGGTTGCGAAAATAAACAGTGTAACTGTTACATACGCTTGTACCGCAAATGTTGGAATCGGGAGGATAAACGATGAACAATCAGGCAGGATATCCGGAAGTCGTCACCTTTGGTGAATCCATGGGTTTGTTGACTGCCGAGGATTCACGAGGTCTGGAGTATGCAGCCCAGCTGCGCAAATCATTCGGTGGGGCTGAAAGTAATCTAGCGATTGGTATTGCCCGTCTGGGGCATTCGGTCGGCTGGTGTGGTCGACTTGGCAATGATCCACTTGGCATTATGATTCAAAAGGCGCTTCGCGGCGAAGGCGTCGATATGTCACGTTCACAGCTGGCAGATGGCGAGCCGACGGGTCTGATGTTACGCGAAAATGTATCTGGCAAAGCATCTGTCCATTATTACCGCCGTTTATCGGCAGCCAGCCATATGAAGCCGGAGCATCTGGATGAACAGTATATTGCCGGAGCACGTATTTTGCATGTAACTGGCATTACCGCGGCGATTAGTCGTTCGGGTCTGGATACGGTGCGCCGGGCAATGGATATTGCTACTGAAGCAGGTGTAACCGTATGCTTTGATCCGAATCTGCGATTGAAATTGTGGACGCTAGAGGAAGCGCGTCCAGTACTGCTAGGTTTGGCAGAGCGTTGTGATTACTTTTTACCGGGATTAGATGAGCTGGCGTTGTTGTATGAGACGGAAGATCAGAACCAGATCTTTGACCGTTTACGTCAATTGAGAGCCGTTAGCATCGTCAAAGGTGGTCCTGATCTGACGTATGTAGTGGAACCGGAGCGCACGCTGGAAGTGCCGTATTTCAAGGCAGAGCATGTGCTTGATACAGTCGGTGCTGGCGATGGATTTTGCGCCGGATTCATTACCGGATTGCTACGCGGCTATTCCAATGAAGAAGCAGTACGACTGGGCAATCTGAACGGCTCGATGGTTATTCAAGCGGTGGGTGACTGGGAAGCACTCCCTACCCATGCACAGGTGGAAGCAAAGCTGGATAACAAAGTGCATATTGAGCGTTGATGGGATAGGAAGCAAGGTTGCACAAAGCTTGATGCGACTTTACTAGATGACCGTATGAAATAGATCCTTAAACTATGTGAAAAGTACAAATGATATTTCGAGTATGTATCCTCTATGGAGAAACGAAATACATGTCCGACAGGATCACACCCAGTCTATATTTTCACAAATAAATACTGTCTTTCATTTCATTTTGTTCACGTTAATATTGTAAAAAATTTCAAAATGATCAAAGGAGCATATATATGAAAAAACTACAAATACTACAAAAAATAATCGATAACGGAGTAGTTGCAGTACTGCGCGGGGATTCCGCCGATCAAGTGTTCAAAATGGCAGAGCAAGCGATCGCTGGCGGTATCAAAGTCATCGAAGTAACACTTACTGTACCGGGCGCACTGCAAGCGATTGAGAAATTAAGCCGTATTTACAGCTGGAAATCGGAAAGTGCTGATAAATTTGCCATTATCGGCGCAGGCACCGTATTGGAGCCGCAAACCGCGCGTGCAGCCATTATGGCGGGTGCCGAATTTGTCGTAGGACCATCGCTCAATCCAGATACGGTGAAAATCTGTAATCTGTATCGTATTCCTGTTCTGCCGGGTGTTACGACACTGGAAGGCGTGCAGCATGCGCTAGAGCTTGGCGTAGACATTGTGAAGTTGTTCCCGGGCAATCTGTATCAACCGTCCATTATTAAGACGCTGAAGGGGCCAATGCCACAGGCTAACTTTATGCCAACTGGCGGCGTCTCGCTGGACAATCTGGGCGAATGGATCAAAGGTGGCGCGGTTGCCGTCGGTATCGGTTCAGATCTCACGACCGATGCGCTCAAAACAGGCGATCTGAGTCTAGTGCGTCAAAAAGCGGAGCAATATATGAAAGTATACCGCGAAGCAAAGCAAAGCTAATCATCTCACTATACTAGCGGGATTAGCGGGCTGACACACATTGGTTGAAGCGCATGGAGAAGCATACGATGTTCCATCGCCAAATGATGACTGATCAGATGATCAACTATGTCATCGTGGCATAATGTAATACAGCTTGGAAAAGATGATTTTGCACGGTTTTGCAAGGGAAAGTTTCTTCTGATATATCGAAAGTGGTATACTACACATACGAGCAGCCTGTTGTCCTGCCAGGGAGACAGGCTGTTTTGCATCGCACAACGCTGCTACGTATGCGAAGTGTGCAGGTGCAATATCCATTTTTACGATGTGGTTTCACTGTCCATGTTGCCGCAACGTATACGCGGAAGCAGGAGTATGGATAGCAGGCGGTCATGCGACAATTCTTGCTTTACATGAAGTGGTTTGGCGCGATCGTTCTGAAGAAACAGCAATGGAAGGAGAGCATGATGTTTAGACGCAAGCGTAACAATTATCTCGGAGGATATAGCGGTGCAAGGCGCGGTGGCAGTCGTATTCGCACAATCGGCAAAATTTTGCTGGCTGTGTTGATTGTACTAGTGATCGCATGTGGTGCAGCCGCATGGTATGTGCTGACTCCGTATCAACCAACAACAGAGGCACAGCAGGCGATCAACGCGACGGAAGAAGGCATAACGGTACATAATTCGGATAACTGGATTGAGTTTGCCGCAGCCAAGCCGACAGGAGACAGCGTCATTTTCTATCCGGGTGCACGCGTGAAGCCAGAGGCGTACAGTCTGGTAGCACAGCGTTTGGCTAAAAATGGACATTCCGTTTATATTATGAAAATGCCGTTTAACTTTGCTTTTTTCAAGCCCGATGCGGCACAGGCTGTAGTGGATAGCAATCCGAATCAGAAATTCATTATCGGTGGTCATTCACTTGGTGGCGTCTTCGCTTCACGATATGCAGCCAGCCATGTAGATCAGATCTCAGGCGTCTTTTTCCTAGCTTCGTATCCGGATGATAACGGTAGTCTCGGCAATAGCGGTTTGCCAGTCATGTCGATTACTGCATCCAACGATGGCGTATTGGAACGCTCTAAATATGAGGCTGCACGCGTATTACTTCCGGCTACAGCTGTATACTATAGTATTCAAGGCGGTAATCATGCTCAGTTTGGTAGTTATGGCGAGCAAAAAGGGGATAAAACAGCCCAGATTACCGCCGATGAACAACTGGAGCAAACAACCAATGCACTCCTAAGTTGGATGAAAGAAATTCCTTCATCATTGAAAAAAGCATCTTCCAAGTAAGGTGAAATCGAAGGATGCGTCATGCAATTGCAGTGAAGTCATCTTCAAAAGGATAGCACGTTGATGAATCGCCATCCTTGATCACATCAGACCGTCACAACAGCAGGCAGCGTTTCCCATCGTCCATACGGTGCACAGAAACGCTGCCTTTTGTTTTTGGATGTGGGGGAACGCTGGAATCATATAGGCGCAAAAAATTGTTGGAAGATTGTTCGCAGAGCATGATGTAGCAACGATGCGCATAGTAAGTAACTCCAATGATACACGTATACAAAATGACATACTCAGGAGGGATAAGATATGGATACAATCAATCAGCTGGCACAATGGATACATGAGTCAGAACGAATCGTCTTTTTTGGTGGTGCAGGTACATCGACAGAGAGTGGCATTCCCGACTTTCGTTCGGCAACGGGCTTGTATCAGGAAAATGGACAGCGTGGCTATTCACCAGAGGAGATGCTGAGTCGTCCGTTTTTTGATCGGGAGCCGGAGTTGTTTTTTGACTTTTATCGAGGCAAGCTGCTGCATCCAGATGCATCGCCTAATCCAGTGCATCATCTGCTCGCAGAATTGGAGCAAGAAGGCAAACTTAGCGCGGTCATTACGCAAAATATTGACGGCTTGCATCAGAAGGCAGGCAGCCGCAATGTGCTGGAGCTGCACGGTTCGGTATACCGCAATTTCTGTACAACATGTCGCAAGAGCTATACGCTAGAGGATGTGCTTGCACAGGAAGGCGTACCACGCTGTCCACTTGATAACGGTGTGATTCGCCCAGATGTCGTATTGTATGGGGAATCGCTGAATTCCGATGTGATTAGCGAAGCGGTAGCGGCGATTGCACAGGCGGATTTGCTGATCATCGGCGGTACGTCACTCACGGTGTATCCGGCAGCAGGCTTTGTCACGTATTTCCGGGGAAATCATACTGTGTTGCTGAATGCATCGGCAACGTCGCATGATCGTCATGCGGATCTGATCATTACTGAGTCGATGGGCAATGTACTGCAACAAATCCGACAACAGCGCCTTTCATGACGACACACAACCTCAAACAATGAGCCAATACAACAGCTGTAGAAATAGGATTGCATATTGATAACGCTTCCGTTATGATTTGTGAGGATATGCAAGGCAACGACTTTATTTAGCAGAAGGGTTGGGATGATTGTGGTCTATGTAGCTTCGGAACAACGCTATGACAAAATGAAATACAACCGTCTTGGACGATCGGGATTAAAACTGCCAGCGATTTCGCTCGGCTTGTGGCATAACTTTGGTGGTGTCAATACACTATCCAATTCGCGTGAAATGTTGACCCGTTCGTTTGATCTAGGTATCACTCACTTCGATCTGGCGAATAACTATGGTCCACCACCGGGATCGGCAGAGGAAACATTCGGTCAGGTGCTGAAGCAAGATCTGGCGCCATACCGCGATGAACTCGTTATCTCGACCAAAGCTGGGTATTACATGTGGCCGGGACCATACGGCGAATGGGGTTCCCGCAAAAACCTGATTTCCAGTCTGGATCAGAGTCTGAAGCGGATGGGATTGGAATATGTTGATATTTTCTACTCTCATCGATTCGACCCGGAAACCCCATTGGAAGAAACAATGATGGCGCTGGATCATATCGTGCGTTCCGGCAAAGCATTATATGTCGGCATTTCCAGCTATTCCGCCGAGCAAACGCGCGAAGCGGTCAGCATTCTCAAGCAACTCGGTACACCGCTGACCATTCACCAGCCGCGTTATTCCTTGCTGGATCGCTGGATTGAGAATGGATTGCAGGATGAGCTGGACGCTGCGGGTGCAGGCAGTATCGCTTTCTGTCCATTGGAGCAGGGCGTGCTGACAAGCAAGTACCTGAACGGTGTGCCGGAAGACTCCCGTGCTGCTGGTTCCTCGGTATTTTTGGGCAAAGACCAGATCACTCCGCAAACGATTCGCAAAGTAACGGCGCTCAATCAGGTAGCAGCTTCGCGCGGTCAAAGTCTGGCACAAATGTCGCTGGCATGGGTTCTGCGTAGTGGCAAAGTCACCTCCGCTCTGATCGGCGCCAGTCGCGTATCGCAAATCGAAGAAAACATCAAAGCACTGGACAATCTGGACTTCTCGGATGAGGAATTGCAACGCATCGAGACGATTCTCAAAACCGATAGCGAGCATCACGAGCAATAATACGTGAACGTTCGACACGGTGAGATTGATGGATCAGCGTATTTGATACGGAAAAGGCTTCGCCAACTTGGCGGAGTCTTTTTTTCGATAGCGCAGCAGACTGTTTCGATAGCGCAGCAAATCATCTCGATAGAGCAACAAACTATTTCGATTGTGTACCAAGCTTTTGCTATCTTGGATATATGCGTGATCGTGTTTTTCGTATTGAGTTGATACCTTTTGCGTTAAGTTGCAATTTTCATATCCAAAGCAGACAATAAAAGATAGATGCAAAACAGTGACACAGCACAACTACATACGTTGCAAAGGAGCGAAGCATTCATGTATCGCATACAAGATCAAGGTAATTACGAGCATTTGCCTGAGTTGGCACTTGCCATTTATGAAGGGAAAGCAGAGCAGGTCACAACGTTGCTGGACAACGGACATGATCTCAATGCGCCAATCCAATTAGGAACATATACATCGCTAGTACCGCTTCATCTGGCGATTGTTACTGAACAAAGCGATATGATACGTTTGTTAGTAGAGCGTGGAGCAGAATTGAATACGATACACAATCCAGCTATGCTCAAAGCCGTTCGGTATGCCAGTGAACAGGACATTCGCTATTTGTATGAATCTGGCGCACGACTCGATCTGTACAATAACGTCAAATCAGGAGCATATCAGGAAGCATACTACGGTGGCGGTCAGCATATTCCATTGTTGCAGGAACTCGGTCTCGATATCGTTAAGCATGCAGGCAAAACGCTCCGAACTGCTGTACAGAAGCATGATATGAAAATAGTAGATTATTTGCTAAATCAGGGCGTAGACATCAATTACAACGAAGCCAATCAAGTCTATCCATACAAGGCAACCCCGCTAACGGTCGCTGTACGTAATGGCGATGTGAAGATGGCTCATTATTTACTAGATCAAGGCGCAGACGTCACAATAACCGAAAAGGGCGGTGAACGTGCATACACGATTGCACGTACAGGTGGTCATCATGAACTAGCAGAACGTATCAAGCAACTGGAACCGCCCGAATTTCAAGATAAAAGCAATAAACATCATTCGCTGCTTCCGTATAAGCTACCAGCAGATTTGCAGCAATGGTTGGAACAACAACCGCAGCGATTGGAATTGCCGGAAAACAATGAATATGGGATACGTTATATCGATTTTTTCCAGCTGATGGATACGATTGCATTCAAATTTGGACGAACAAAATTACTGCGTCTGTCATCTGTAGTGGATAATTATAGTCATCTTCATATTGTCTGGCACGCCGGATCACGCAAGATTGCTTGCTACGATGAGGAGCATCTGACCTTAGAACCGCTGACAAACTGGAAATCATTCCAGCAACATCCGCTGAGTAGCTTGGAAACGTTATTCTAAATAAATGGAAACTCATTCCCAATTTACTGTTGCGCTTGTCTATTCCTGTACCTCTGGAGGCTGAATGGACGAGCGGTACTGACTGGGCGATACATCATAAAAGCGCCGAAATTGCTTGGAAAAGTATAGCGCATCCGTCAACCCAACGGATGCCGCGATCTGCTGAGTAGACAACTCGGGTCGTTCACGTAGCAGCTGACGCGCTTTATCAATTCGCAGCTTGAGCAAATACGTCACTGGCGTCATGCCCGTCTCCTTTTTAAAAATACGTGACAGATACGCTCGGTTGTAGCCGATACTACTGCACATATCCTCAATCGATACCGGATGTGCGTACTGACTGGACATGTAGTGGATCATCTGCTTAACCGTACGCCGGGTAATCGATTCTGCACCGGGCAGCGCCGCTTCACGCGTCAGCAGCTCCCCGGCTTCTGCCATAATCAGGTGCAGATAGCCAAGCGAAGCCAGATCAGAGCTATCTTTTTGCGTATAAAAGGCTTGTAGCATCTGCTGCAAATGCTGGCGAATATGACTGCCGTTCTGCTCATACAGTGCAGCGGTTCGAGCGACTGGTGAGCTAGCGCTGAAGCCTGCCTGCTTTACCAGTTTATCTGCCTGTTGACCGGCAAAAGCAACCCAGTGATAATGCCACGGCTGCTGTCGATCTGATACATAGCTGACCAATTGACCCGGATGAATGAGAAACGAATCACCTGCATTCAGCTTATACGTATGATCCTCGGTAATGAATTGCCCGCGTCCAGCAGCCACATAATGATACAGATAATAATCATAAATCTTAGGTCCCAGTCGATGCGACGAAGGCGTCTGACTCTCGCCCGTAAATAGCACATATAATGTACCTTGATCATGGAAAATAGGATTTGGTGCTACCTGATACGTTTTATCTAACATGAATCACTACCTCCTGCGTATCATACAATGTGCATGCTTGTACTCATTTGCTGCAAATTTAATGCTCACTTTATCTTTTGTTCATACACGCGTCATATTGCTACAGTATAATTATACAATCTTGAAGTCACATTTATCCATATAAACAACACATCTGTTCATTACGCTTCATAGCGCTCTCAGGCTATACTGGTATCATAACAGCGCAGGGCTGACAGCAAACCGAATTTATGAAACAAGGTGGAATCAACCGATGAATCAGGAACAGATGAAGCAGGCATTTACGGACAAATACGGTGTGAACGGCGATATTCATGTTTTTCATGCACCGGGTCGCGTAAACCTGATTGGCGAACATATTGATTATAACGGTGGCTATGTGCTTCCGGCGGCATTGGAATTCGGCACAGCACTGGCAATTCGTGCCAATGATGACCGTATGATTCGACTGGCTTCGATCAATTTCCCAGAGCTGGAAGGCGAATTTGCTCTACCCGAGATCGGGATTGGCACAACGAAGGAATGGATGGATTACCCGCTTGGTGTCATTACCGTTTTGAAGGAAAAGGGCACTCCACTTAGCGGTGGATATGATCTGTTATTCTTCGGCAACATTCCGAACGGCTCCGGTCTTTCTTCTTCGGCTTCGATTGAAGTCGTCACTGCCTACGCACTGCTAACGATGGAGAAAGGTCACATTGACACTGTCGAAATTGCTGTTCTATCACAGCGTGCAGAGAATGAGTTTGTCGGCGTGAACTGTGGCATTATGGATCAGTTTGCTGTCGCTAACGGGTTAAAGGATCATGCGATTCTGCTCATGTGCGATACACTGGAATACAAGCATGTGCCCTTCAACACGGGTCATTATCGCATCGTGATCGGCAATACGAACAAGCGCCGTGGGCTGGTCGATTCCAAGTACAATGAACGCCGCTCACAATGTGAAGCTGCACTGACCACATTACAGCCGCATGTCGACCAATTGAACTATCTATCTCAGCTCACACCAGAGCAGTACAATTTGCTGGAAGAGCAGATCGAGGACAAGATCGTTCGCAACCGCGCTCGTCATGTCGTTGAGGAGAATGCCCGTGTATTGTTATCAGTTGAAGCGCTCGAGCAGGATGATCTGCAACGCTTCGGGCAGTTGATGAACGAGTCACATGACTCGCTGCGTGATCTGTACGAAGTGAGCTGTGAAGAGCTGGATGTGATGGTGGAGGAAGCGCGCCTGATCGCTGGCACAATCGGCTCACGTATGACTGGCGCAGGCTTCGGTGGTTGCACCGTCTCGCTCGTGCATGAAGATCATGTCGAGCTGTTCCTGCAAGAAGTCGGAAAAGCATACGAAACACGTACCGGGCTAAAGGCAGACTTCTACGTTTGCTCCGCAGGCGATGGCGTAACCGAGTGGAAATAAGAACAGATACAGGTAATATCATCTATACAATACAGATCGGGAGGAATTACAAATGGCTATTTTGGTAACAGGTGGAGCAGGATATATCGGATCACATACAGTAGCAGAATTGTTAGAGCGTGGGGAAGAGGTCGTTGTAATCGACAACTTCCTGACTGGACATCGCGAAGCATTGCTGGGCGGCAAGTTATATGAAGGCGACCTGCGTGACAAAGAACTGCTGGCAACCATTTTTAGCGAAAATAACATCACTGCTGTCATCCACTTTGCCGCCAGCTCACTCGTTGGTGAAAGTATGCAGAATCCGTCCAAATACTACGACAACAACGTATACGGCGCAATGTGTCTACTGGAAGAAATGCAAAAAGCAGGCGTTAGCAACATCGTCTTCTCTTCTACCGCAGCAACGTATGGCGAACCGGACAAAGTTCCAATCGAAGAAACCGATCGCACCGAGCCAGCGAACGTATACGGCGAAACGAAGCTGGTAATGGAGCGCATGATGTCGTGGTTTGATAAAGTGCACAGTATCCGCTATGTAGCTCTACGTTACTTCAACGCAGCTGGCGCACACGCTAGCGGCAAAATCGGCGAAGATCATCGTCCAGAATCGCATCTTGTTCCACTAGTTCTGCAAACTGCACTCGGTCAACGTCAGCACATCTCCGTATTCGGCGATGACTATCCAACCGAAGATGGCACTTGCGTACGCGACTATATCCACGTCAGCGATCTCGCAGATGCCCATGTCAAAGCTGTCGAATACCTCGCAGGTGGAGGAGATAGTAACGTATTCAATCTTGGTAACGGACAGGGCTTCTCGGTGAAACAAGTAATAGAGACTGCCAAACAAGTAACCGGACGCGACATCCCGGCTGTGATCGAACCACGCCGTAGCGGTGACCCGGCAGTACTAGTCGCATCATCTGCCAAAGCACGCTCCGTACTCGGCTGGACACCAACGCGCGACCGTCTGGAAGACATTATCGCCAGTGCATGGCAATGGCATGAATCCAAACCACAGGGATATGGTGATCATGAATAATACCGAGCGTACTCCAGAACAGAATAGTGCATTACTGGCGATTGACGAGCTGGTCACATTCGCCTTTGATAAACAGCTGATTAAGCTAGCGGATCTCGATTACGCTCGGAATCTGCTGTTGAGCAAATTCCGATTCGACGAGCCATATGATGCCAATGTGCCACTGCTGGCAAGCGTCGATCAGGGCGAAGCCGCAGCAGAACCGCAACTATTGATCGATACGCTGATCGATTATGCGTTTAGCATTGATATGCTCAAGGAAAATACCGATACGTACCGTGATCTGATGGATGCAGAGATCATGGGCATGCTGATGGCACGTCCGTCTGAAGTGACATCGGATTTCTTCGATACATTGGATCGTGAAGGGATCGAAGCAGCGACTGACCAGTTTTACCAGTTGTCGATTCATTCCAACTATATCCGTATGGATCGTGTTGCCAAGAACGTTTACTGGAAACAGCCGACGACGTATGGCGATATGGAGATGACGATCAACCTGTCCAAACCGGAGAAAACATCGGCAGAGATCGCACAAGCGAAGCTACTGCCACCGCCTTCGTATCCGAAATGCCAATTATGTCGCGAAAATGTTGGCTACGCTGGACGCATCAATCACCCGGCACGCCAGAATCTGCGTGTTGTACCGCTCATGCTGAGTGGAGAAGCATGGTTCCTGCAATATTCGCCGTATGTGTATTACAACGAGCATTGTATCGTGTTCCACCACGATCATGTGCCAATGCAGCTAACGCGACAAACGTTCCGTCGTTTGCTTGATTTTGTTGAGGAGTTCCCGCATTACTTCCTCGGTTCCAACGCGGATCTGCCGATTGTTGGCGGTTCGATTCTGACTCATGATCATTTCCAAGGTGGACGTCATACGTTCCCTATTGAAAAGGCAGCAGTCGAAGAAGTATACCGTCACACGAAACGTGAAGATATTACGCTGGAGCTGGTCAACTGGCCGATGTCGGTCATCCGTCTGCGTGCGTACAATGATAGTCTGCTGCTGGATGCGGCGGATGAAATCTATGAAGCGTGGAAAGGTTACAGCGATGCCGAAGTCGACATTTTGTCGTCCACACCGGACAGCGAAGGGAATCCAGTACGGCACAATACAGTAACGCCGATTGTGCGTCGTCGCGGGGAGCAGTATGAGATGGATCTGGTGCTGCGCAACAATCGTACCAGCGAACAATACCCGGATGGCATTTTCCATCCGCATCCTGAGATGCACCATATTAAGCGCGAGAATATCGGCTTGATCGAAGTAATGGGTCTGGCGATTTTGCCGGGGCGTCTAAAAGAAGAACTGGATCAGATCGGTTCGGTTCTAGCTGGCGATGCCGCATTGCTAGAGATTATCCGCAGTCAGCCGGATCATGCGCTGCACCTGCATTTGCCATGGGTGGAACAGATGATTGAGCAATACGGCACCGAGCTGTCACATGAGCAGGCAACTTGGACCATTCAAGACGAGGTCGGTCGTAAATTTGCCGAGATTCTGGAGCATGCCGGCGTGTACAAAAAAGACAATGCCGGACGCGCAGCATTCCGCCGCTTTGTGCAAAGCGCAGGTTATGTACAGGCGTAACGTAAGAATGAACTAGTAACGCACTAGTAACGCATAGGTATTACTTTTGCACAGAAACGTTCCCAAAAGGTGCTGTATACTAGCAACCATGTTCGTGGGACTATTCAGTCAAAAGCAAGAATAAAGCAAAACGCAAAAATGAAAAAACAAAAAGCTGATCGCTGGTCCCCCAACATAACCAGAGATTGGCTTTTTGCGTTTTCAACAATTGCCAATTGGCTATTGTTCATTTGCATGTCGTTCATTAATTTATCACAATATAATTGTTTGAAATGAAATGTGAAGTTTACAAGTATACAGAGTAGTTTTGTTGTCTGCACTTCATTTGCTGAAGAGGTATCAGCCTTTGATATAAAAGTATCAGCCAATGAGTTCCCATTTCTTGCTACTTGGCTACCATTCTCTATAGCATTATGACAAACTCCATAGTAGCATGACGAATGGAATCAGGCGGAGAATAGCCAGACGATTTTGTTTTTGTGTGACAAAGGTATATAATTGTAAAGGGCTACAGAACCGTAACTAACTTATCGCAATGATTGGGTGATGATTGCGTAACGAATCAAGGGAGGATTTTCCGATATGAAATCTTTTGAATTTTATAATCCAACACGATTGATCTTTGGCAAAGGCCAACTGCAAACACTGCAAAGAGAAATCTCTAAATACGGCAAAAATGTACTGCTCGTTTATGGTGGAGGTAGCATCAAGCGCTCCGGTCTGTACGATCAGGTCTTGGCGCAATTAAGCCAAGCCGGCGCCAATGTAACCGAACTGGCAGGCGTAGAACCAAACCCGCGTCTGAGCACAGTACGTAAAGGCGTTGAGCTGTGTAAAGATAACGGAATCGACCTCGTACTGGCTGTTGGTGGCGGTAGCGTGATCGACTGTGCCAAAGCGATCATCGTTGGCGCGAAATACGATGGCGACGTATGGGAGATCATCGAGCGCAAAGCAGCTGCTCAAGACGCATTGCCACTCGGTGTGATTCTAACAATGGCGGCGACTGGTTCCGAAATGAATTCTGGCTCCGTAATCACGAATGCGGAAACGCAAGAGAAACTGGGCTGGGGCAGCGCATACTCATTCCCGGCATTCTCGATCCTTGATCCAGAATTTACGTATTCTCTGCCTAAAGACCAAACCGTATACGGAATCGTGGATATGATGTCCCACGTACTGGAAACGTACTTCCATCCAGAAGAAAACACACCAGTACAGGACGGTTCTTGCGAATCCGTACTGCGTGCTGTTATCGAAGCAGGTCCACAGCTCGTGAACGATCTGGAAAACTTTGAGCTGCGCTCTACCATTATGTACTCCGGTACGATGGCGCTGAATGGCGTACTGAGCATGGGCGTGACTGGTGACTGGGCAACGCATAACATTGAGCACGCCGTTTCTGCCGTATACGATATTCCACACGGTGGCGGTCTGGCGATTCTGTTCCCGAACTGGATGAAACACAACCTGCATGTGAATCCGGCTCGTTTTGCCAAACTGGCAGTCAACGTATTCCACGTCGATCCATCCGGCAAATCGGATGAGCAAGTAGGCGAAGAAGGAATCCAAGCGCTGCGTGATTTCTGGAACTCCATCGACGCACCAAGCCGTCTGGCAGACTATGACATCGACGATAGCCAAATCGATGTAATGGTAGAGAAAACTCTCAAATTCGGCCCATCGTTCGGTAACTTTGCCAAACTGAAAGCCGAAGACGTACGCGAAATCTACCGCATGTCACTGTAAGTTTTGCTGATATTAATTACATGAATACAGCTTTACGATATCAAGCCAAGCCTGTTTCCGTTGAACGGAAGCAGGCTTTTTTGCTCTGATCACAGTTGAGCAATCTTGCGATACATTACGAAGGCGTTGCTCGATATCATTTAAGAATATTGCTTGCAAGCCGTTCGAAAATAGAACAATCAGCTGTGCTGAACATAATCGGTTATGCAAGATAACAATCATACATATTCCACTTCTCTAACATAATTGTAAAAAATTGAAACCTGTAGGGTGTATATACGTAATTATAGGTATATCGCCATTTCTAGCGGCTATTGCCGCAAACTCATGTTTGAAATTAGTTGTTTTGACATCTTTTCAATCGATTGGTGCTTTTCGTACATATCCATATCGGCTCCACCGGATAGCGGCGGAAGGCGGAAAGGAGGCCACGTTATGGAAACGCTCTATTGGACGTGTCTCATCATTGGTACAGTGTATGCGTTATTTAGTCTGATTTTTGGTGACTGGCTGGGTGATGTATTCGGCGGATTGGAATTGCCAGGACTGGATCTGTTTAAACCCGTTGTGCTTGCTGGTATGGTAACGGTGTTTGGTGGTGCTGGGATTTTGCTGGATCGGTATACGGGATTGTCCACCGGAATCGTGCTGACCGGATCGCTGGCAGCTGCGGTAGCAGGTGCACTGCTTGTCTTTTTTGCTTATGTCAAACCGATGGAACATAGCGAAGTATCGACTGGCTACTCTATCCGCGAGATGGTTGGACGAATTGGAGAAATAACGATCCCGGTGCCAGAGGTCGGATACGGAGAAGTGATGATTGTTGTTGCGGGTGGCAACACGGTACATATCGCGTCAAGCTTTGACCGCTGTGCCATTGCCGCAGGTGTGCGCGTCGTCATTGTCGAGGAGTCGGAAGGCGTGCTGGCTGTCGCTGAATTTGAACGTCAGTCGATGCTCGCTCCGAGTTAGTAGGATGATTCTTTTCAATAGAAAGAAATACACAATATCCGCAGGTAAATACGTAACCAAGAACTAGGTAACGGTTGAACAAGATCGTCAGCTAAGGAAATAGGTATACGCTTCATACAGAGCTTCATACAGATAGGTTCGTCTCAAACGAAATGGCGATATTCGATATTCAATCAAAGGGGAGAGTATGAATATGTGGAATGAATTGATTTTGATCCCAGTCGTTGTTGTCGTTGTATTACTCGTACTTGGTGTTACCTTCTGGGCGCGTTACAAAACAGTCAGCACTGATGAAGCGATGGTGGTGACGGGCTCGTTTCTCGGCAGTCGTAACATTTCTGATGATGGGGATGGACGCAAAATCAAGATTGTACGTGGTGGCGGCGCGTTTATTTGGCCGATTTTTCAGAAGTCTGAATTTCTATCGTTACTGTCACATAAGCTGGATGTGAGCACACCGGAAGTATACACGGAACAAGGTGTACCTGTGCTGGCAGATGGCGTAGCAATTATCAAAATCGGCAGCTCCGTAGAAGACGTAGCTACTGCTGCTGAACAATTCATGGGTAAGCCGATTCAGGCGTTACAGAGCGAAGCGCAGGAAGTGCTGGAAGGGCATCTACGCTCGATTCTAGGTTCGATGACGGTTGAGGAAGTGTATCGGAACCGTGACCGTTTTGCACAGGAAGTACAGAGTGTCGCTGCCCGTGATTTGAAAAAGATGGGTTTACAGATCGTCTCTTTTACTATCAAAGATGTGCGCGACAAGCACGGATATCTGGAAGCGCTCGGTAAACCACGGATTGCTGCTGTAAAACGGGATGCCGATATTGCCGAAGCCGAAGCAGTACGTGACTCACGTATCCAAAAAGCACGCGCCGAGCAAGAAGGACAAAAAGCCGAATTGCTGCGCGATACGAATGTAGCCGAAGCCGAGAAAGAAAAAGAACTAAAAATCGCTGCCTTCAAAAAAGAACAAGATACCGCCAAAGCCGAAGCGGATCAGGCTTATCATATTCAAGAAGCAAAAGCGAAGCAGATTATGATGGAAGAGCAAATGCGTATCGAACTCGTACGCAAGGAGCGTCAGATTGACTTGCAAGAACGTGAAATTACCGTTCGTGAGAAACAATATGACGCCGAAGTGAAGAAAAAAGCCGAAGCCGATCGCTTCGCTGTCGAACAAGCAGCGCAGGCAGACAAAGCTCGTCAAATGCGTCAGGCAGAAGCCCATCAGTACTCCATCGAAACCGAAGCCAAAGCATCGGCAGAGCAGCAGCGTCTTGCTGGTCTTGCCATCGCTGATGCCGAACGTGCCAAAGGTACAGCAGAAGCCGAAGTCATTCGTTTACGCGGTCTTGCCGAAGCTGATGCGAAGCAAAAATTGGCAGAAGCTTTCGAAAACTACGGTCAAGCCGCCATCCTCGATATCGTTGCCAAAATGCTACCAGAGCTGGCAGGCAAAATCGCCGAGCCAATCAGCGGCATTGACAAGCTGACTGTCGTCGATACCGGTAAAGGCGAAGGCGGTGGTGCTACCCGTGTCAGCAATTATGTAACGGAGCTGATGGCAACCGCGCCGGAAATGCTGCGCAGCGTGTCTGGTCTGGATCTGGAAGAGATGATCAAAGGCTTTACCAGACAAGCAGTTCCAACGAAATCTGTCGATAAGCAGCCTGTTCATGTACAGAAGGAAACGGACACTGTATTGGAGCTGCTACCCAATGAGCTGACTGCTCACCATATCGGCGTTCACGAATCCAATCGCATCATCGATCAGCCATTGTCGGAATCAAATAAAGACGCTATCACAGAATAACTAGTTCAATATAATCCTGTAGTCGACAATCATCGTATTCAACACAGCATGCCATGGCAAAAGGCGGTCGGATTCTCTCGTTGAAGAGGTCTGATCGCCTCTTTGCATCACCGCGCCGATGGGCGTTTGTTATTGACGGAATAGTGTTTTTTTGATAACTTAGTCGGGATAAGGCGATAGTAAAAGGGGTGCAAATGTGAGCAGCCTACAGGTGGCTAAAGTACTGAATAACAACGTAATCATCGCAGACCATCCCCAGTACGAAGAGGTTGTGGTGATCGGCAAGGGAATCGGCTTCAACCGTAAGTCGCATGATATCATCCCACTGGACGTCGTAGAGAAGATGTTTATTTTGACCAATCAGCAGGAGCAGGAGCAATACAAGCAGCTCGCTGTGCAGATTGATGAACGTATTATCGAAGTAATCAACGAGATTATTCATTATATTAATAAAGAAAGCAAAACTCCGCTCAACGAGCATATCCATATTGCATTAACCGATCATATCGCGTTTGCGATCAAGCGTGCGGAGCAGGGCATGACCGTGCAGAATCCTTTTTTGTATGAAACGCGGGAGATGTATCCGGCTGAATATCGATTGGCACAGCATGCGTTGGAGATGATTCATAACAAGCTGGGCGTAACGTTGGAAGAAGATGAGATCGGTTTTGTAGCGCTGCATATTTATAGCGCATTGACCGACCAACATATTACCGAGATCAAGTCACATTCCCGGCTGATCGCCGATATGGTAAAAGTTGTGGAGGATGCGCTTGATTTGAATATTACCGGTGACACCCTTGATTATTCGCGTCTGCTGACCCATCTGCGGTTTGCAATCGAGCGTATTCGTCGTGGGGAGAAGGTAGCAGCGACCCATCGGCTGGAAGAAATGCTGAAGTTGGAATACCCAGAAGTATATTCGCTCGCATGGAAATTGACCAAAATGATGGAAAGACGGCTGCGTCGTCCGGTATATGCCGCTGAAGTCAGTTACCTGACGATGCATCTGCAACGGTTTGTTGAGAAAAATGAGTAACTTTTTTAATGAAAAGGCTTGCACGTTCGAAAGGTCAATGCTATAATTCAGAACGTAATCTTCAATTGAATAACGGATACAACGTGTTACTGATTCGATCAGGCATGAGTTTACAAAGTATCTGCAAAGTAAGACATCATATCCAGGGAGAGAGTATGATCCTCCTGATGGGCTGGGGTTTTATTTTACAGGTGCGTTGTTCGCTCATGCCTTTTTTGCATGTTTGCCCGAAATTCGAGAGAAGAATGCCAAGATCATGCGATGATCGGGATGCTCGGAATATACCGTTCTGACGACGGCAATAAAAGCGGCGACAGAGGTTTGAAGAGTTCTCCATCTGGGTCAATACAAGATGGAGAGTAAAATCGCATTATATTGGCAGAAAATACTTATTTTACTATATTCTTGAGGGGAAGTGGCTGTATTGTTTAGACGTCTGTTTGGCGTTTTGCAAAAAGTCGGTAGAGCGTTGATGTTGCCAGTAGCGATTCTGCCTGCGGCAGGTTTGCTGCTCGGTATCGGTAACATGCTGGTAAATCCAGACTTTTTGCAGTATATACCTGCACTGAATGCAAAGTGGATTCAAATCACTGCCGAAGTTATGATGAACTCCGGTCAAATCGTATTCAGTAACTTATCATTATTATTCGCGGTCGGGGTTGCCGTCGGTCTTGCCGGTGGTGAAGGTGTTGCGGGTCTTGCCGCAATTATCGGTTACCTGATTATGAACGTTACAATGGGTACAGCGATGGGCGTTACTGCCGATCAAGTAGGCAAACAGGATTTCTCCGTTGCTTCTGTACTCGGTATTCCAACGCTGCAAACGGGTGTATTCGGCGGTATTATCGTCGGTATTCTAGCAGCAGCTATGTACAAGCGTTTCTTCAAAATCGAATTGCCTTCGTATCTCGGCTTCTTTGCCGGTAAACGTTTCGTTCCGATTATGACGGCTGTCGGTTCCCTGATTCTCGGTCTTGTGATGATCGTGATCTGGCCACCGGTTCAATCGTTCCTGAACACCGTATCTCACAACATGGTTGATGCGAACCCTACACTGTCCGCCTTTATCTTTGGTGTGATTGAGCGTTCCCTGATTCCATTCGGTCTGCATCATATCTTCTACTCGCCGTTCTGGTTTGAATTTGGCGAATATGTTAACAAAGCAGGTCAACTGGTACGTGGTGACCAAAACATCTTTATGGCTCAGCTGCGTGATGGCGTTCCGTTCACAGCTGGTACATTCATGGTTGGTAAATTCCCGTTCATGATGTTCGGTCTGCCTGCCGCAGCACTGGCAATCTATCACGAATCCAGACCGGAACATAAAAAATACGTTGCCGGTATTATGGCTTCCGCAGCACTGACTTCGTTCCTGACAGGTATTACCGAGCCACTGGAATTCTCGTTCCTGTTCGTTGCTCCTGTACTGTTCGGTATCCACGCAATCTTCGCAGGTCTGTCCTTCATGACCATGCAATTGCTGGGTGTCAAAATTGGTATGACGTTCTCCGGCGGTCTGATTGACTTCATTCTGTTCGGTGTGATTCCGAACCGTACGCCATGGTGGTACGTAATCATCGTTGGTCTGGTTCTTGCCGTTATTTACTACTTCGGTTTCCGCTTTGCCATCCGCAAATTCAACCTGAAAACACCGGGTCGCGAAGATACCGTAGCTAGCGAAGAAGGTTCCAGCACTGGCGCAGCTACACAAGATGAACTGCCAGGCAAAATTCTGGACGCTTTTGGCGGACAACAGAACATTTCGAGTCTGGATGCATGTATTACTCGTCTGCGTATTCAGGTCAAAGAACCGAAAAACGTGGATAAAGGTCAATTGAAAGCACTGGGCGCGTCCGGTGTCCTGGAAGTGGGTAATAATATCCAGGCTATCTTCGGTACACGCTCCGATACGATCAAATCGCAAATGCAGGACATTATTGCGGGTCGCACACCAAGAGCTACACCACCAAGCGTAGACAATGAACCTGTCAAAGGCACAGCCGAAGAGCAAGTGAACATCATGGCTGAGGAAATGATCGTTGCTCCAGCAGACGGCGAACTGTTGAGCATTACCGAAGTACCTGATCCTGTCTTCTCGCAAAAAATGACTGGTGACGGTTTCGCGATTCTGCCATCCAACGGTACAATTGCTTCTCCAGTTAACGGTAAAGTATTCAACGTGTTCCCGAGCAAGCATGCCATCGGCATCATGTCCGAAACGGGCAAAGAAATTCTCGTACACGTTGGCGTGAATACAGTGAAACTGAAAGGACAGGGCTTCAATGTCCTCGTTGCCGAAGGCGACGATGTGATGGCAGGCCAACCGATCCTGGAAGTGGATCTGGAGTATGTCAAAGCCAATGCACCATCGATCATCACGCCGGTGATCTTCTCGAACCTGCCGGAAGGCGCGACCGTTACATTGAACAAATCCGGTACGGTCAAAGGCGGAGAAGGCGACATTATCTCCATTAAGTAAATCCGCATGTCATGCAGCACCGTTTCATGTAAACAGGCAGCATCATGAATTGAATATCCACATCTATGCAGCTGAACAACAGGAAGCTTAACGTTGAACAGCATTCCTAACAAACTATAGGCGGCTCTCATGAGCTTCGCCTATAGTTTGCTATCATTACGGAATGAAAGCATTTTTTGGTGATCTGTAGCATTTCAATGATTCGTTCATGAAATTGCCTAAAAATTATCGGAAATTGTTGGCTGTTGCTGAAAAAAGTCGAAATTTTTTTTGGCAGAAGGTGCATCCAGCGTTATTATGCTGTACAATAGAGTGGATGGCTTGATGATTTACATCTATTTAACAAAACCCCAAATTACAAGAAAGCGAGTGACTCTATAATGGAAAAATCCTTTAAAATCGTTGATGAAGATGGTATCCACGCACGCCCGGCAACAGCTCTGGTAACTGCTGCTAACAAATTTGCTTCTACTGAATCTTTTGCTGAAGCGAAAGGTAAAAAAGTAACCCTGAAATCCATCCTGGGCGTTCTGTCCCTAGGTCTGGAACAAGGCGACGTTATCGTTCTGTCCACTACTGGCGCTGAAGAAGAAGCTGCTCTGAAAGCTTTGACTGATGTTATGGTGAACGAAGGGCTAGGCGAAATCAATGGCTAATATTTTGGGAATTGCGGCGTCTTCGGGCATCGCCATTGCCAAAGCATTCCGTCTGGAGCATCCTGAGTACGAAATCACCAAGCGCTCCGTAAGTGACACCGATGCCGAACTGGCTAAACTGCAAGACGCTCTGACCAAATCTCAGGGCGAACTTGAGGCGATCAAAGAACGTACCCTGCAAGAAATGGGCGAAAAGAAAGCTGAGATTTTCCAATCTCACCTGCTGATTCTGAACGATCCTGAGCTGATTGATCCGGTCAAAGACAAGATCACTAGCGATATGGTGAATGCAGAATTCGCACTGAACGAAGTTGCATCGCAATTCGTGACGATGTTCGAAAACATGAAGAGTGCGTACCTTCAGGAACGTGCAGCAGACATGCGTGACGTAACCAAACGCGTGATCAACCACCTGATGGGCGTGAATTTCCAAAGTCCTGCGGAAATCCGCGAAGAAGTCGTGATCATTGCTGAAGATCTGACGCCTTCGGATACAGCACAATTGGATCGTAACTATGTAAAAGGGTTTACTACCAATATTGGCGGACGTACTTCCCACTCTGCAATCATGGCACGCTCTCTGGAGATTCCAGCGGTTGTAGGTACGAAGGAAGTTATGGAAGTCGTACAAAACGGCGATATCGTTATCGTCGACGGTCTTGAAGGGAACGTTATTGTAAACCCGGATGAGACTGTATTGGCAGATTACCGTGCAAAACGTGAAGCGTACGAAGCACAAGTGGCAGAATGGCGCAAACTGCGCGATGAAACCACTGTGTCCAAAGACGGTGTTCACGTCGAGCTGGCTGCCAACATCGGTACACCAAACGACGTAGCTGGCGTTATTGATAACGGCGGCGAAGCGGTAGGTCTGTATCGTACCGAGTTCCTGTACATGGGTCGCGACGAATTGCCTTCGGAAGATGTGCAATTTAACGCGTACAAAACCGTACTGGAACGCATGGAAGGCAAACCAGTCGTTGTCCGCACATTGGACATCGGTGGCGACAAAGAGTTGCCGTATCTGGTTCTGCCAAAAGAAATGAATCCGTTCCTCGGCTTCCGTGCGATTCGTCTTTGTCTGGATCGTCAGGACATTTTCCGTACGCAACTGCGTGCGCTGCTCAGAGCAAGCGTATTCGGTGAACTGCGTATCATGTTCCCAATGATCGCGACACTGGGCGAATTCCGTCAAGCGAAAGCGGTTCTGGTTGAAGAGAAAGACAAACTGGTTGCTGAAGGTATTGCCGTTTCCGACAATATCCAACTCGGTATCATGGTTGAGATTCCTTCGACAGCTGTTCTGGCTGACCAATTTGCCAAAGAAGTGGACTTCTTCAGCATCGGTACAAACGATCTGATCCAGTACACAATGGCAGCTGACCGTATGAACGAACGCGTCTCCTATCTGTATCAACCATACAACCCGTCCATTCTGCGACTGGTGAAAATGGTAATCGATGCAGCACACAAAGAAGGCAAATGGGCTGGTATGTGTGGCGAGATGGCAGGGGATGCAACTGCAATTCCACTGCTGCTCGGTCTGGGACTTGATGAGTTCAGCATGAGCGCAAGCTCGATCCTGCCTGCACGCAGTCAGATCGCCAAACTGTCCAAAGCTGAGATGCAAGAGCTGGCTACCAAAGCACTCGATATGCAAACAGCCGAAGAAGTGGTTGAGCTGGTAAACGCGATTCAGGCGTAAGATTGATTTTCATTTTGCATGTGGTGCAGCTTTGTGCGGCATGATGTGAGTGGAATTCGTTTTACAAAGACTTTTTATTGTTTGTCCAACAATCCCATGAAGCTGATACTCTGATCATTCGGAGTATCAGCTTTTTTTCTGTTATTGCTGTTGTTACTGTTGTCGTGGTGGGTGTTGCTTTGGGGAGACCGCTGCAGAAAAGGATTGTCCAACGGTCTCCGGTTAAGCCTGTAGATTCTGGAATGGGATAAGTCGGTGAATCTACAGGCTTAAAGATCGACCTTTTGGACAATTCCTTTTCCTCCGCTCTGTGCAAGTAGCAACTGTTATATTGTATAGCGACTGCTTTGATGATGTGTAATTTGGTAATGTGCATGGTGAACGATGTGGTAATAGTGTATTTAAGGTACATGATAAAAATGGGATTAGAGAAATGGAAGTTGGTATAGGGTGAAAAGTATTGATATGTGAGGATTTGTGTAATGGGTAAATGGTGAAAGCACTAAAAGCACTAAAAGCACTAAAAGCACTAAAAGCACTAAAAGCACTAAAAGCACTAAAAGCACTAAAAGCACTAAAAGCACTAAAAGCAGTATAATGCTTTTATCAACTTAAGCCTTTACCGCCGATGGGGTGGAGGGTGGATATGCGTTCCATTCCGGTAATGATTGGTTTGGCTTTTTGGATTAGTGTCTGTGTTGACTCTAAAGTTAGCGATGCCTGATGCGCGTCTTGGTTGCTCCATACTTCGTAAACGTAAATACAATCGGGTTCATTTTCGGCAATGCTGACGGTATAAAGCTCGCATTCCTGCAACTGCTCCATTGATTTCGCAGCATCAAGTAGAATATCGACCATGTGATCGCGCTGACCTTCCTGTACTGTGAATTTGCCGAATAATCCGAATTTGCTCATAAGACGCCTCTTTTCATAAGTAGATATGTAGCTGTTATCATTATTCGATACGTAACTTCGTTTTCCTATTGCGTATGGTATGTTTCGATTTCAAATATAGATATTGGAATATTTATGTATTGTATTGGGAGAGATGAGAGCATACTTGATGCAGGTAATGCAGGTAATGCAGGTAATGCAGGTAATGCAGGTAATGCAGGTAATGCAGGTAATGCAGGTAATGCAGGTAATGCAGGTGATATGGTGAAGATGTTCGAGTAATATCAGAAAAAAGGAGCATACCATTGCGGTATGCTCCTTTTTTGGAAATATGAACGATTGTAGTTGGTGATCAGCTGCATGCGCAGTTGAGTACTGGTTTACGAGCAGCGGTTGCTTCGTCGAGACGACTGACTGGGGTGCTGTATGGTGCATTCAGTACCAGCTCTGGTGTTTCTTTGGCCTCGTTTGCGATGCGGATCATGGTGTCGATGAAGGCGTCAAGTGTTTCTTTGCTTTCGGTTTCGGTCGGTTCGATCATGATGCATTCTTCTACATTCAACGGGAAATAGACGGTTGGTGGGTGGTAGCCAAAATCTAGTAGTCGTTTGGCGACATCCAGTGTGCGTACGCCGTATTGTTTTAGACCTTTACCAGACATAACGAATTCGTGTTTGCACACATTATCGTATGGCATCATGTAGTGGTCTTTCAGACGATGCATCATATAGTTGGCGTTCAGTACGGCACATTCTGATACGCGGCGCAATCCTTCGGGTCCATAGCTACGGATGTAGGTATAAGCGCGAACGAGAATACCGAAGTTGCCATAGTATGCTTTGACACGACCGATGGAATCTGGGGAGCCAGAACGTAGCGTGTATGTTCCGTCCTGTTGTTGTTCTACGACTGGCTCAGGCAGGAATGGCAGTAATTTGTTTTTTACGCCAACCGGACCGGAGCCGGGACCGCCGCCGCCGTGTGGGGTGCTCATCGTTTTGTGCAGATTGAGATGGACAACGTCGAAGCCCATATCACCGGGACGGGCGATGCCCATGATCGCATTGGAGTTAGCGCCATCGTAATACAGCAGTCCGCCAGCTTCGTGCACAACCTGTGCGATCTCGGTAATTTGTTCTTCGAACAGACCGAGTGTATTTGGGTTAGTCAGCATGAGTGCAGCAGTGTCGGAACCAACAGCGGCGCGCAGTGCATCCAGATCGACCAGCCCGCGTTCGTTGGACGGGATTGTTATCGTTTGGAAACCGGCAACGGTTGCGCTGGCAGGATTCGTACCGTGCGAAGAATCCGGTACGATTACTTTGGTGCGATGCTCGCCGCGCTTCTCGTGATAGGCGCGGATCATCATCAGACCTGTCCATTCGCCATGTGCTCCGGCAGCTGGTTGCAGGGTGACAGCATCCATGCCGGTCAGTGCAGCTAGATCGTTTTGCAGCGTGTGCAGCAGTTCCAATGCACCTTGAATGCTTTGTTCTGGTTGGTACGGATGGATTTTGGCGAATCCAGCATAGCGTGCTACATCTTCGTTTACTTTGGGATTGTATTTCATCGTACACGAACCGAGTGGGTAGAAGCCATTATCCACGCCGAAGTTCAAGCGGGACAGCTCGGTATAGTGGCGGATCACGTCGACTTCGTACACTTCTGGCAGGGCGGCGGCTTCACTGCGCAGCATGTCCTGTGGAATGAGGGTACTCACATCCACCTGTGGTACATCGCATTCTGGCAGCGAATAACCAACACGACCCGGCTGGCTCAATTCGAAAATGAGTGCTTTTTCTTTGACAATATCGCCTTGTATTTCGGTCGATGCAACCGCAGGTGTAGATTCTCCGACAGGCTGGGTGCTAGTTGGTAACGTTTCGTTTGTCATAGCGATGCCTCCAATTCGATAGCCAGTTGATCCATTTCGGCTTTGGTGCGCTTTTCTGTAACGGCGAACAGCATATGCCCAGACAATTCCGGGTAACTCAGACCGAGATCGTACCCACCGATATAGCCTTTATCCAGCAGCTTGGCATTGACCTGCGATGCGCTTGTAGCTTGCGGTAATTTCAGTACGAATTCATTGAAAAATGGAGACTGGAACGCCAGCGAGCAGCCTGTAATCTGTGCTAGCTGTTGTGCGGCGTAGTGAGCCTTTTGTACATTCAGATTAGCGACATCTTGCATCCCCTGTTTGCCCATCACGGACATATAAACGGAAGCGGACAAGGCGAGTAATGCCTGATTGGAGCAGATGTTGGATGTCGCTTTGTCACGGCGAATATGCTGTTCGCGTGTTTGCAGTGTCAGTACGAAGCCACGTTTCCCGTTGCGATCCGTTGTTTGACCGACGATACGACCCGGCATGCGGCGCATCTGTGCTTGTGAAACGGCGAAGAATCCACATGTTGGACCGCCGAGTGACATCGAGATACCAAGTGGTTGCGCATCACCGACGACGATATCTGCGCCTAGTTTACCCGGTGCTTCCAGTAGACCGAGTGAGATCGGGTTGGTGCTGACGACGAGCAGTGCGCCATGTTGATGTACGAGATCCGCAGCTGCTTGAATGCCCTCAATGCCTCCGAAGAAGTTCGGCGATTGCACCAGTACAGCCGCTGTCTGATCATCCAGCACTTCTTCCAGTGCACTGATGTCGGTAATGCCATCGCCATAAGCTACTTCGACCACATCCAGATTGAGTCCGCGTGCATAACTGTTCACAACAGCGCGGGATTCGGGATGAATGGTGGAGAAGGCGACAATCTTACTGCGGCGGGTAGCAGAGGCTGCTAGCGAAGCGGCTTCTGCCAGTGCGGTCGCACCGTCATACATACTGGCATTCGCAACTGCCATACCGGTCAATTCGCAAATATACGATTGAAATTCAAATATCGCCTGCAATTCACCCTGACTGATCTCCGGTTGATATGGAGTATATGCTGTATAAAATTCCGAACGAGAAATCACATGATTGATGACGGACGGAATATGATGATCGTAAATGCCCGCACCAAGAAAGCTTGTATAGCGATCTGTATCCGCATTGCGTCCTGCCAGTGTAGACAGATGACGGGTTAGCGCATATTCGTCCAGCATACCGGACATCGGCAGCGTACCTTCATAACGAACAGAAGCTGGAATGTCCTTGAACAATTCCTCAATGGAAGAAGCACCGACAACGGCTAACATGTCCTGCTCATTTTGTGGTGTCATCGGGATATAACGATGGGATTTCATAGGCTGTACTCCTTTCGGCAGCGTAGCTACCGGTTAATGTGGACTTGCGTGACGTGCAATATCGCAGAAGAGAAGTTACCAGATTTTGTTGTCTATTGAGCATCTAGCCGTACATTTCGTTGTGATTGCAAGCGTATGCGTCTATTTAGAACGATAGGTAACAGTAAATTTGTCCGTGAATGAGAAGCTGCTCGTAGCTGTGATCTTGTCTATACGGTTATGCCAACGATGAAACTGTAAACACCACATATAACAATGAACATCAGCTAACAATGAACATCAGCAGCATGGAGCATGAGCTATAGTTGCATCATATAATGTGTTATACGTTCACCGGTTGACGTTTGTAAAAAGGAGCCTTCACGACTTCTGCCTTCAACAGCTTGCCGCGAATCTCGACTTCGACCGGCGTACCGAGTGCGGCGCTATCCGCTTCGATCAGTGCCAAGCCCAGATTGCGCTTCAATGTCGGCGATTGTGTGCCGGTAGTCACTTCGCCAATCTGCCGACCATCGCGGTACACCGGATAATGTGAGCGCGGAATGCCACGGTCGATCAGCTCAATGCCGACCATTTTGCGTGGAGCACCGTGTTCCTTTTGCCCAGCGAGTACGTCGCGTCCGATAAAATCACCCTTATCCAGCTTCACGAAGAAACCAAGCCCTGCTTCCAGCGGCGTAATGTCCGCCGACAGCTCTTGCCCGTAGAGCGGCAGCTTCGCTTCAAAACGCAGTGTATCGCGTGCACCAAGTCCGCATGGAATCAATCCATCTTCCTCACCAATCTCCAACAGCTTGCTCCAGATTACATCTGCCTGTGCAGCCGGGGCATAGATCTCGTATCCATCCTCGCCCGTATAGCCTGTGCGGGAGATGATCACTTCCACATCGAACAACTTCGCTTCCGGTACAAAGGAAAAGCCGGGCAATTCAGCGTATACATCACTGCCAGCTGCCTTGGACAGAATGGCGGACGCATGCGGTCCTTGCAGAGCGATCAATGCCGTTTGCTCCGAAATGTCCTTCAATTGCACACCTTCTGGCAAATGCTGGCGCAGCCATGCAATATCTTTATCGATATTCGATGCGTTCAGCACGAGCATATAATGCTCCTCACCGATCCGGTAAACGAGTAGATCATCCACAACGCCGCCATTGTCATAGCACATCAGTGTGTACTGCGCCTGTGCATCCTGCAAACGGGAAACATCGTTGGTCAGCATATGCTGTAGATAACGGAGTGCGCCAGCGCCACTGATGATCACTTCACCCATATGGGAAACGTCGAATAAACCAGCTCGTTCGCGTACAGCTTCATGTTCTTTTTGGATACCGTAAAATTGTACCGGCAGTTCCCAGCCGCCAAAATCGATACAGCGCGGGGAACCAGATTGTTGATACAGCGGGAAAAGCGGTGTTCGTTTCAATTCAGTCATGTGGATTCACCTCGAAATAGTATTTTGAGCGGTGAAACGGTATACAAGCACAAAAAAGACAGGAAGAGAAGGGAAAGAAACCGGCATATATCCGGTACTTCATTCCCTTTTCTCCCTGTCCTTGGTACCTGAGAGTTACCTCGCTGAACATTCTTACCAGCATAGTAATGTCTGCCGGTTATTCAGAATGGCTCAAAACAAGTTTCCCCTTGGGTGATCCGCTGTGCACTTATCGTTAATTACACCGGATGCTCTCCAGAGTTGCGTCCGGTACAGGTCCCTGATACCTGAGAGATTCACCGTGTCCGGCTTACTCCTTCGGCGCTGCCATCGGTGTGGCAGTCTCTCCCTGTACGTTCATCCGCTCACATATGATGTTATGTATTTCCGAACATTCAACACTAGAAACGTTAAAATTGTATGTTTATTATATTAATACTTGATTGAGTAAACGATGTCAAGCCTCTTGACAGTGCCAACTTCCTTACTATACTCTTGTGGCATTGAGCAAAATGCAATCACGACATGGAACCGGAGGAGCATAATCATGAGCGAAATCAAGGATCAGCTGTTGTACAGTGAGGAACACGAGTGGGTAGAGCGTATTGGTGATGATACAGTACGGATTGGTATTACGGACTTTGCCCAGCATCAGCTGGGTGATATTGTATTTGTGGAATTGCCAGAAGACGGTCGCAATGTGAGCGAGAATGAAGTCGTAGGCACGATCGAATCGGTCAAAACGGTATCCGATCTGTTTTGTCCGGTAGCTGGTGTTGTTAGTCGCTTGAATCCCGATCTGGAAACCGAGCCAGAGCTGGTCAATACCGATCCATACGGTCGTGGTTGGATGCTAGAGCTGAAGGTGGACGGCGATCTGGATGCTGCTCTGTCCAAGCTACTGGATGCAGCTGCTTATGGTGCGCACGCTCAGGATTAATGTGCCCCAATATTCATATTTCTTAGTAAAGATCGACGGAATATGGATGAGCAGAATGTACAGTGGTGAAAAGAGGAATATACCGTATATTGCTTGTTAGTACATGCCGTTGTCTTGTTCGTTACAGAACAGGATGACGGCTTTTTTACGTGCTTTTTGTCGTTTCCCATATTCCTTATTATTCCATACTATACCTATTCCATATGCGTTGCTGAACTCCTTTACGTTTACTTAAAATATAAGGCTGCATAATACAAAATATATTCGTATGAGATATTAGCATGCACTAATGACATAGACATATAACATAAATATAAACTTATGCTAATGAGATAGACATGTTTCAATGAAAGATAGGAATATTTAACATGCGACAGTTCAAAACAACAAAAGGAACGTACAGCAAACGAAAACAATCTGCATTTCATCTGCACATCGAAGGGAGCAAACGTATGACTCATTCTGCAAATATTAACACCACTAACACAGCTAACAACACTAACACCGCTACCGATCGCAAAATCATTCTCATTACCGGTGCCAATTCCGGTATGGGACTAGCTTCCAGCATCGCTCTGGCAAAGCAAGGGCACCATATTATTATGGCGTGTCGCAATCTAAAGCGTGGACAGCAAGCGCTGGAGCAAGCGAAGCGTGAGAGTGGTTCCGATCAGCTCACACTGATGACGTGCGACCTCGGTTCACTGGAAAATATCCGTGAATTCGCGGCTGAATTTTACAAACGATATGACCATCTCGATGTCCTACTGAACAATGCTGGTGTCGTTAATCCTACTCGCAAGGAAACAGCAGATGGCTTCGAGATGTCGATCGGAGTCAATCATCTGGGACACTTTTTGCTGACTTCTCTACTGCTGGATGCCCTTCAACAGGCAAAGGCAGCTCGCATCATAGTCGTCAGCTCCAACGCCTACAAAATCGGCAAAATCCACTGGGATGATCCGTATTTGCAGGATGGGTACAATGTGGTCAGCGCCTATTCGCAATCCAAGCTGGCGAATCTGTATTTTACCTCTGTGCTGGCAGAGCGGTTAAAAGACACATCCGTCACCGTCAATAGCCTGCATCCCGGAGCGGTTGCAACGAGTATCGGTGTGGATCGGGATACCGGCTTTGGCAAACGCTTGCTCTCTGCACTGGCACATACACCGTTTTTTCAAACGCCAGAGCAGGGAGCAGAGACAGCTATATTTCTAGCAACGGATCCATCGGTTGCAGGGCAAACCGGTCAGTATTTTTATCGTAAAAAAGTGATGCCACTTCAATCCAGAGCATTGGATAGACAGCAAGCATTACGCCTATGGGCATGGAGTGAAAGGCAGACTGGGCTTAGCCAAACGTAACAGGAAAGGGAAGTACACGCGGTCATGCAGGATAAAATACTATTCTGACGCTGGCTATGGTAGACTGGAGAAAGCGGGTTTTGCGTGCTTATGCGCATCATTTGGCGGTGTATCATCGGATTCGCAGCCGGATGATTACACATTCAAAATCAAGCCGAGTAGCGACCGCGATCAGCCGTCTTGTACGGTCTGGGAACAGATTAGAACTAGAAAGGAAATAGAACCAATGAACAACAATTTTCCACCCAATCCTAACGATCCCGGGCAGCCACCATTTAACGGGCAACCGAATAACCCACGTCCGGGGCAACAACCACCGGATTACAATCGTCCACCGCTTGTCGGACTTGGCGGTTGGATGGCTGTTTTTCAGGTGTATATGTACTGGGGACTATTCGTTTCCTTTGTCACCATTCCCGCCTACATATTTATTATGTTTATCGCAGCCAACCCGGATATTTTCCCGGCAGATATGCAAGCTGAAGTGAACCGTGCCTTGTCGGTATACGATACGAATTTGCAGTCGTTATCTAGCTTTGAACTGGTGGCAGCAGGCATCAAATTGGTGTTGTTAATCATTCTGCTCGTGCTGCTGTATACGCGCAAACGCTCGTTCCCGCGTATGGCACGCTTGTATCTTTTGATTAATCTGGCACTCGTTGTACTTACCTTTTTCATCGTGCCGCCAACGGTTAGCATGGTGAGTGGCATGATCTGGACAGCTGTTATTACATTGCTGTGGAATTTGTATTTCTCGCGTTCGGTACGCGTACGAAACACGTTTATACGTTGATGTCATAGTATGATGATTGGGCAAAATCGTCATCGCACAGTGATTGTCCCATTCGTATTTACAAGCAGTAGCATGCTCAACTAGAATCATACAAAAGAGAGAATTTTGTTGAGGTGAGGTAGAGAGATGAGCGAAACAGTAGCATATGAGATCAAGATTGCACGTCAGGAAGATCTGGCAGCAATTGTGGACATTTACAATTCTTCGATTCCCGGTCGTCTGGCGACTGCGGATACAGAACCGGTAACGGTCGAGAGTCGTCAGGCATGGTTTGACGAACACCAGCCAGAGCGTCGTCCATTATGGGCATTATGGCAGGGTGGACGTATTGCTGGTTGGACGAGTTTGCAGACCTTTTACGGTCGACCGGCTTATAATGGCACGGTAGAGTTGAGTGTGTATGTACATGAAGATTTTAAAGGAAAAGGCATTGGCAGCAAGCTGGTTAGTTACGCAATCCAGCAGGCACCGGCGCTGCATATTCATACCTTGCTCGGCTTCGTATTTGCCCATAATGATCCAAGTCTGAATCTGCTACGCAAATTCGGATTTGAAGATTGGGGTCATTTGCCACGTGTTGCTATCTTGGATGGAGAAGACCGACATCTGGCGATTCTTGGTAAGCGTTTAGGGGAGTAAATCGCAGGTTGCAGCGAAGTGATCGTACGGTCAAATGAGTGACGACTTTCTCGTATGGATCGAAATTCGATAGGGACGGATAAGAATAGTCCTTTTTTGGATCAGCTGGTACAAGCACCTTCGTAACACGAAAAATCAACAATGAAAAAGCCTGTCCGATGCAACGATGCAGTAAACGCCTGTTGGCGGAACTGTGTAGCTGCAAAGGGCAGGCTTTTTATGTAGTTGGATAAAAAATATACCTGAAGCATGGTGTTAAACGGTATCACAACGTATTAACGAACGAAATTTGTATATCGCACAGTTATCATGAACGATATCAACTTCGAATGCCGTCGTTAATTCCGAATGCCTTCGATACGATGATACATTGAGTCATTGTGTAGTTGTTGATCCCGTCTCTGGTCTTTGAACAGTAGAACTAGATCTTCAAGTTGTAATAACCCGGCAATTAGCATGAGTGGTGTAAACAGAATCCATTTTCCGATCTTGATCAATCGACGCATACGTATCGTCTCCTTTGGTATCATGACTGTATTTGCATATGAGCATGAATGATGATACGCTGCATCGAAGCTATCGTTTCATAAAATAGGCAATTCGGTTCTATCTATACAGCAAGGTATTTTACCATTTCAAAGTTGCTGAATACGCACACAAGGTTTACTATAATACATACAGCAAGCATGGAGCGGCTTACCCGTATTCTGATCTTCGTCCGAAGCTATCATCCGATCCATCCGCATCTACACAGCGGATAACACGTCCAGATGCTGTCTTACATACATCAAGAGAGGAAGTTTCCACTGATGATTATTTTAAAAACACCGTCAGAAATTGAAGACATGAAGACTGCCAGCCAGATTGTGGCTGATTGCCATCGTCATATTGCGCAGATGATATCACCAGGCATCACAACACTGGAGATCAATGAATTTGTGAAAAAGCATATTACCAAACTCGGCGGCAAGCAGTTTACGAACGGGTATAACGGATTTCAATATGAAACGTGTGCTTCTGTTAATGATGTGATCGCACACGGATTCCCTGATCGGCGGCGGTTGGAAGAAGGCGATGTGGTCAAAATCGACATCGTTGCCGAATACGGCGGCTGGCTGGGTGATTCCGCCTGGTGCTATGCTGTAGGACAAGTATCCCCGTCAGCCGAGCAACTAATGAGGGTGACGCTGGAATGTCTGGAGCTTGGTATTCAGCAGGCGGTAGTCGGCAATCGACTGGGGGATGTGACTTCTGTTATTCAGCAGCACGCTGAGAGTTATGGTTACGGCGTCGTACGCGATCTGCTCGGTCATGGCATCGGGCGCAATCTGCACGAATCGCCAAGTTTTGCCCATATCGGTTTACCGGGGAAAGGGCAGCGGTTAAAAGAAGGGATGGTGTTCACGATTGAACCAATGATCAATGAAGGCACCTACCGAATGACGATTGATGAAGATGGATGGACAGCTCGCACTGCTGACGGCAAATGGTCGGCACAATATGAACATACGATTGCGATCACAGCGGATGGACCACTGGTATTGACTGCCCAGTGATGCGTACGACGTAAAGGAATAAGTGTAGCAGCCGCTACCGCTATTCGCGGCTGCTTTTTTTTAACATCGTTGGGCTACTTGATTCAACCGTCAAACCGTTGATTTTGACGAAATGATCGTACCATCCAGAAGTAAATTAGAAATAATTAGAAGTAATGACCGTCGCTGTTGTGATTGATACAGTTATTTGTGCTAACGATTGCACAATGGGCGATACTTTCATCCGCGTAATCCACTTCATGAATATCCCGCCCCCGACCTATATTTGCACAAATGTGCAGGTGACATAACCTACAAATATCCGACAAATTTTCCGATACTCTAAGTAAGTAGTTAGTAACATAAGATTCCTGTTACGATATTGCACCAGCTGCAAAGTAACAGGCAACACAAAATGGTCGCTGCTGCTCCATACCCTACACTCTGCAAGGCAAGTCCCGCGCAAGCAATGGATAAGGAACATAGGCATTATGCAATGATCATGTATGGAAATGGTGGTGAAGATAATGCTCGATAAAATGAATCATTCGCTTACGCGAAGTTTGGATATTGCAACAGACTATTTTTACGATATCGATGATCTGGGGTTACAGTATACCCCTGCCGTGAGTATCTTCAAAGTGTGGACACCTGATGCAATACGCGTCGATCTGGTATTGTATGATGATCCCGGCGAGTATGACGAAGAAGGTCTGGTACATGATCATGAAGGCGGGCATATTCTGTCCATGCAGTCAGAAGAAGGCGGTGTGTGGGAAGTTCATGTCAACCGTGATCTGGCAGGAGAATACTACATGTACCGCGCCGAGTTTCATGACGGTACCGTGGAGTACAGTGTCGATCCATATGCACGTGCTGTATCGGCGAACGGTCGACGTACTGCTATTATCGATCTGCGTTCTACCGATCCCGAAGGCTGGGACAACGATATTCGTCCACCGATGGCAAGTGTAACGGATGCGGTGATTTATGAACTGCATTTACGTGACTTTTCCAGCGATCCACAGGCACCGATGCAGCATAAAGGCAAGTTTCTGGCGTTTACCGAAACTGGATTGACGGATGAATATGGCAATAGTGTGGGCATTGACCATTTGCGTGATCTTGGTGTGACGCATGTCCATTTGCTGCCGCTTGCTGATTTTCAAACGGTCAACGAGTTGACGGTGGATGATCCAGACAGCGATCAGGTGAAATACAATTGGGGCTATGATCCGCAGCATTACAATGTGCCAGAAGGCTCGTATGCAACCGATCCGTCTGATCCGACATCTCGTATCCGCGAGTTCAAAAAGATGGTACAGGCACTGCACGGCGAAGGTATGCGCGTCGTCATGGACGTCGTGTACAATCATACGTTTTCTGTAGAGGATGGTCCGTTTGAACGACTGGTTCCGGGTTACTTTTACCGGACAGATGAGCGCGGGCAGCTGACCAACGGCTCCGGTGTGGGCAATGAGATTGCAACTGAGCGTCCTATGGTACGCAAATATATTAAAGATTCGCTGCGTTATTGGGCGAATGAGTATCATCTGGACGGCTTCCGTTTCGACCTGATGGGTCTGATCGATACGGAAACGGTGATCCAGTTTACAAAGGAACTGCGTCGGGATGTTGATCCGTATATTCTGATCTATGGTGAGCCGTGGACAGGTGGATGGTCGCCATTACCACAGCAAACGCTAAAAGGCGCACAGCGCAGCAATGGATTTGCGCTGTTTAACGATAATTTCCGTAGTGCGATCAAGGGCGGTAGTGATGATGATTCTAAAGGCTTTGTCACTGGTGAATTTGGTAAGGAAGGCGAGATTGTGCAGGGGGTGTATGGCTCGATTGGAGATTTTACAGATCGTCCGGGCGAGAGCATCAACTATGTCACTGCGCATGATAACCTGAATCTATGGGACAAAATCGTGCGTGTGAACGGAGCAGAGCAGCAGTTGTCATTTTTGCATATGATAGATGGACGGGTGGCAGATGGTACGCCTGTGGATGAAGCGGTAGAACAGGCAAAACCTTATGGCACGCTCGATTATAGCCGTGTGATGGAGCATGATTGGGTGCGCCGCTCACTGCTTGCAAATGGTATCGTGTTGACGAGTCAGGGGATTCCATTTATCCATGCTGGTGATGAGTTATTACGTTCCAAATACGGAGATCATAACAGTTATCGCAGTTCCGACGAGATTAATATGATCCGTTGGGAAAACAAGCATATCTTTGCCGATGTATTTCATTATTATCGCGGTCTGATCCAATTGCGTCTGCATCATCCGGCATTTCGCATGAATGAGCGCAAAGATGTGGAGCAGCACTTAAAAGCACTGCGCCGCGACAACCAGATCGTCATGTTCCAACTGGGCGAATACGCGAACGGTGATAAATGGCGGCACATTATCGTAATTTACAATGCGGCTACAACAGAACAAAACGTAACGTTGCCGCAAATTAGCCGTCAGTGGCAGGTGGTCGTCAATGAGCGTGCTGCTGGTATCAAGCCGCTCGCTTCTGTACTGTCAGGCGAAGTGGCAGTAGCGCCATTGTCGATGATGGTATTGTTCGATGAGCAAGATCAATATAAGCCGATTCCAGCAAGTCTGGAGTGGGATTATACGCCAAGTATTATGGAACCGGGTGAAAAGCTGCAACTGCATGTAATTACGCGTGATCAGCGCGGACGTGTATACACAGCGGAGCGAGTACGGTTCCAATCTGCCAACGATCAGATTGTTCAAGTTCGAGCGGATGGACGTATGACGGCACTGCGGGAAGGCAATACGACGATTTGTGTGTCCTGTGGCGATGTGGAAAGTTGTCTGCTGCTGCATGTAGAGACGCTTGTCCCGCATATGGTCAATTTGCAGGGAGAGCATCAGGTGTATGCGGGCAAACGCATGCGTCTGAAAGCGGATGTGCTTGATCAATACGGACGCCCGATTGCTCGACCGAAAATAACTTGGAATTCCAGCGATAAACGGATTGCCCGTGTGAACAAGGATGGTGTCGTACGTGGCATCTCGGCAGGCAAAACGAAAATTACCGTTACATGTGGTCGTGCGACGGCACAATGGTATCTTGAAGTTGCACCGTTCGTACCACGTAGCATTGAAGTGGAATACGAGCGTCCGAATCAGGATTATCGCGGCTGGAATTTGTGGGTATGGGGTTCTGTACTCGGTCACCGTCAGGTCGACTTTGATCGGGTGGAACATGGACGTGCGATTGCTCGTATTCCGGTTGCGCCGGACGAGACGAATATCGGTTTTATTATCCGGCTCAAGGATTGGCAGGCTAAGGATATTGATACCGACCGCTACATTTTCGTAGATACAAAGCAGGATTCGATGAAAGTTGTTATCAAAAGTGGCGATCTGCAATTTGAAGTGGAATCGACCGGTTAAATAGTAAGATGTCGGACAGCGGTGTGGCGGGAGAAGGCACCGCTGTTTGGCATTGTTGCCCGTCTGTTCACACGAAAAACCAAACTTTTCCATAAACGATTGTGAAAAATGGATTACTTGTGGAAATCGCTGTCTGTTCCTGATAAAATCATAACAATCAAGCGTTTGGTACGATAAACGCAATGTAGGGAGGAACTCGTTAATGGCGATGTTTGAAATCAAGGATGCGTGCATGGCGAGGATACAATGAGCGATCATCGTAACCGGCTCGGAATCATAGACATTGGCTCGAACTCCATCCGTCTGATCATTTATGAAGCAGGAAATGATCGGGTATGTCGGATGGTTCACAAAGCGAAGGAAACGGTACGTCTTGGTGTACGCCGGGATGAACATGGGAATCTGAGCGAAGACGATATCTGGACGGTGATTCCTGTACTGAATCGGTTTAAGGAGATTTGTGCCGCTAATCGCGCTGATCAGATTCGTGCTGTTGCGACAGCAGCGGTACGCCAGTCGCCTAATACGCAGGAGATTACAGCGACCTGGGAACACGAAACGGGCATCAGCGTGCAGGTTCTGACCGGTGAAGAGGAAGCGTATTATGGGTTCCTCGGCGTAACCCGATCGCTGCCATCGCATGTGCAGGAAGGGTTTATCGTTGACATCGGTGGTGGCAGTACAGAGATCTCTTATTTTAAAGGAGAAGAATTGCTGCATAGTACGTCCCTGCCCTGCGGAGCGGTCAATATGACGATCCAAAATGGCGGTCGCGAGCGTTGGTCTGAATCATCTCGGGAGCAGCTGCAACACAAGATCGCCGGGTTATTGGAGCCATATCCGTGGACAGCGGAACACCGCCGTCTGCCGCTGATCGGATTGGGCGGTGGGATTCGGGCGCTGGCACGGATGGAACGTGAACGTCAGCAGCAGCTCAAGCCTGCGGGCGACCCGTACACGATTGAAGCGGAGAAAATCCGTTATTATGCAGATGCGCTCGCTGGACTGAGCGTAGAAGAGCGAATTCAGCAATTCGATCTGGCTGCTGATCGTGCCGACATCATTGTCGCCGGGACGATGATTTTGCGGACGGTGTTTGATCATATGCAGTGTTCGGTGTTGCTGGCAAGCTGGCGCGGATTGAGTGACGGTCTGGCACATCATACACTGAGTATAGTACCGCAGACGGAGCGATCGCTCAAAAGGCATTGAGCAAACAATACTATATAAATATATACTGAAGCACGAGCTGCACAAAGGTAATATTGTGAAGCTCGTGCTTTTTTAATATTCCGCTATAGTTGCTATGCACCAAAGCAGTAGTAAGCGTTAGGAATGGAACATGTTATATAGAACATTTGCCAATTCAGATTGGCTATCGATTTTGCTATGAGCTTTGCGAAAATAATCAAGATCTTTTAAAGCGGTCCAGTTCATTTGGAATCCATCCGGCTGATCGGCCATAATCTTTCCATAATTCTGATAAATAGGTGTATTGAATAGTGTAGATGTCAACATATGATTCACTTCATGTGGATTCAATCCTTTTCGAGATATGAATTGACTTACATCTGCCATAGTGCTAGCCGCTGCACTAATCATGTAATTGCCACACAACTTTACGAGAATAGCGGCATCCGCACGATCTCCAAAATCAAAACACGATTGGCTAACCGACTGAAGCAAAGCTTGCACGTTTGATCGCGTCTTCGAATCGCTGCCAGATAGGCAGATAGATAACTGTCGTCTCCGAGCTGCTTCTGGACGACCAAATACAGGTGCACTGACATACTGTACACCGTGACTAGCATGCTGTTTTGCCATAGCAAGTGCCATGTCTTCGGATAAGGTACTCATACATACATGAATGCCTCCAGCTGACCAGTTATCCCAGAATTGTTCACTGTCTACAATTTGTTGCATTGCCTGATCGTCAGATACCACCGAGATGAGTATGCCGCCAGTAACAGGAATAGCATCCGCTGGTGATGAAACAAGTACAGCTCCATATGCTTCTAGCGTACGAGCTTTGTCTTGTGTGCGATTGTAAATACGGAGTGAAGCCCCCGATTTTAACATGTTTTCTGCAATAGGGAATCCAAGAGAGCCAGTACCGATAAATCCGATAAACGGTTCATATTCGAGATGATTCATGTTTGTTTTCCTCCGCTTCACTTAATTATTCATAGTTGTGATACGTCTATCTAATATGAGTATAAAAAAATGATTTCTGCTGAAAAAGAGAAACATTTATACTAGTACAAAACATACCAGACAGGAGGTACATATGATGGATGAGCAAATGAGACGCAGAGCGCTTGCCCATTTTGTACGTAGTCGCCGCGAAAAGTTAGTGCCAACCGAATACGGAATTGTTCCTTCTCCACGCCGACGAGCTATAGGATTAAAGCGCGAGGAAATTGCCGAATTTGCTGGTATAAGTGCAACATGGTATACATGGCTCGAGCAGGCCAGGGATATTCGTTTGTCCGAAACTGCTTTGAATCAGTTATCCGCAGCATTCAAACTGGATGACAATGAGAAAGAGCATTTGTTTATGTTGTCCGGTGAATTCCGAAATACACTGTCAGCGCCTTCTACGAAAAAGCAAACGTACGAAGGAATGCAGATTATGCTCAGGCAAATGAATACGATTGGAGCATGTATAATCGATCATCGATGGGATATACAGATTTGGAATAAAGCGGCTGAAATCATTTGGGGACGGTTGGAAGATATTCCGCCGTTGCAGCGTAATATTCTTTGGCAAATATTCGGCAACTTACAAAGGCAAACAAACAATCCTGATTGGGAAACACATGCTCGGCATATTTTGGCACGTTTCCGAGTGGATCACGATCGCAATATAGGTGATACAAGACACTTGGAACTGGTGGAGGAACTCAAGCAAATGAGTTCCGTATTTGCAAATTGGTGGGATCATCATGAGGTGCAAAGCTGGCATGATGGGCCAAAACAGATCTGGCATCCAGACATAGGCAAGCTTGCTTTTTATTTTGCTTCGTTTGAAGTGGATGATTCGCCAGGGTATCGAATGATTACGTATACACCGTTGACACTGTTCGATACATTAGGAAAAGTAGATGCTTATCTGGCGAAGTAGAATTTCACATCGTATGTTTAAATGAATGAAACGGCTCCCTATTCCATCTTCTCTCGGTTATACGCCGTTGAAATGGGAATAGGGAGTCTGCTTTATGTTTGATTTTAGGTGTACGTTCAATCCATTTTACAACAGACATAGAGAAACAAGACATAAATTCCCTTTGCGCAAACGGGTCAAATCAACGCCGCCGATGCCATAAATATCGCCTCTTACAAATGGGTTTAGGGAAATCAGAATTATAGGTATCCAAACGAAAGTACATTGTTAACAACCTTATTCACTTGCTAGGAATGTATCAAAGACTTGGCGATAACAATTGGAAATGTAAACGATACCATGCACAAATACGTCTATACGTGCAGTTCTTCCGTTTACATTTGAGGATGATTCGGGTAATAAGCAAAAGGTTGTTATGACGTTTATGACATGCTCTATAATGACAAAGGGCATGTTATTTCATTGTGCATACTCCAACATTCATACTTTTCATTGGAACAGGAGGAACATCCGCAATGTACTCAATTTTTGGACTGAGCCATCAGGTGACTCTGCTGATCTGGGCGCTGGTGGCAATTGCGATACTGATCGTTATGATCGCACGGTATAAATGGAATCCATTTGTCGTGCTGCTCTTCGCGTCCCTATTTTTGGGATTGGTTATCGGCATGAAGCCACTCGATGTAGTGGATTCGGTGCAAAGCGGATTAGGCGGGACGCTCGGTTCGATTGCGATTGTGATCGGACTAGGGACGATGCTCGGTAAAATGATGGCGGAATCCGGGGGCGCCGAGCAGATTGCGACTACGCTCATCGACCGCTTTGGCGAAAAGCGCGTTCCATGGGCGATGCTCTTGGTCGGGCTTATCGTCGGTATGCCTGTCTTTTTTGAGGTGGGTATTATTTTGCTGATTCCGATATTGTTTACGGTCATCCGCAAGACGAATATCTCGTTGCTCAAAGTCGGGATTCCGATGCTGGCAGGATTATCGACCGTGCATGGTCTATTGCCGCCGCATCCAGCGCCGATGATTGCGATTGATGCGTTCAGCGCCAACATCGGTACGACAATTGTGTACGCGCTCATTGTCGGTATTCCGACTGCGATTGTTGCCGGACCGTTGTTTGGTACATATATCGGCAACCGGATTGTCGTGCAGCCACCAGAAGGATTGTCCAAGCAGTTCTCGTCCAGTCCACTAGATCAACCGGATCGTAAGCTGCCGGGATTTGGGCTTACGTTATTGACGATTCTGATGCCTGTCATTCTGATGCTGTCCGGCTCGATTGTAGAGATTGCTGCGCCGGATAGTACGAGCAGTGTTGCGGTATTTTTCCGCTTTGTCGGTAATGAGGTGGTAGCGATGTTTATCGCGACTGTGTTTGCCTTTTTCTCACTTGGCTTCGGGCAAGGATTCAACAAAGAGCAAATATCCAAATTTGCCAGTGAATGTCTGGCACCGACCGCTTCGATTATTCTGATTATCGGTGGTGGTGGGGCATTCAAGCAGGTGCTGATCGATAGTGGTGTAGGCGATGCGATTGCGAGTGTAGCGACATCGGCGCATGTGAATGTGATCGTGTTTGCCTTTCTCGTCTCGGCATTGATCCGCGTCGCGACGGGTTCGGCAACGGTAGCGATGACAACGGCAGCAGGAATTGTAGCGCCGGTACTGGCATTAACGCCGGGGGCAAATGTAGAACTGGTCGTACTGGCAACAGGTGCAGGCTCGCTTATTCTGTCACATGTGAACGATGCGGGCTTCTGGATGGTTAAGGAATTTTTCAATATGACTGTACCGCAGACGCTCAAATCGTGGACGGTGATGGAGACGATTCTTTCGTTGTTTGCGTTTGCGATCATTTTGCTTTTAAGTGTAATTGTGGGATGATAGATAGGACTGATATTATGAGCGAAAGTAGGTTGACACGATGAGTACCGGAAAATTCATGATAGGCGTCGATATGGGCACAACTAGCACGAAGGCAGTATTGTTTGAAGAAAGCGGGAAAATCGTTTCCCAAGGCAGTGTGGAATATCCGCTGCATACTCCGGTACCAGCAGTAGCGGAGCAAGACCCGGATCAGCTGTTCCGTGCGGTCATCGATTCCGTGCGTCAGGTGATGGACAAGAGCGGCAAATCCACCGACGATATTCTATGTGTATCGTTCAGTGCAGCGATGCACAGTTTGCTCGTTGTCGATAAGGAAGGCAAGCCGCTGACTCAGTGTATTACGTGGGCGGACAACCGTAGCGCCAAGTACTGGCGGCAGTTAAAAGATGATCCCAAAGGTCACGAGATCTACATGCGAACCGGAACACCGATTCATCCGATGTCTCCGCTAACGAAGATTATGTGGATTACGCATGAGAAAAAAGATGTGGCAGATGCCGCACATAAATATATTTCGATGAAAGAATATGTATTTTTGAAGCTGTTTGGTGAATATGTCGCTGATCATTCGATGGCGTCGGCAACCGGGCTGCTGAATTTGGAAAAGCTGGACTGGGATGAGGAAGCACTGACAGTTGCTGGCATCACACGCGATCATCTGTCCAAGCTCGTACCAACCACACAGATCATGAATGGGCTGCATGAAACGTATGCGAATGAGATGGGCTTGAGCACTTCGGTGCCATTTGTACTTGGTGCCAGCGATGGCGTATTGTCCAATCTCGGTGTAGGTGCGATTGATCCGGGTGTTGTGGCAGTAACAATCGGGACGAGCGGCGCAATCCGCACTGTAACCGAGAAGCCAGTCACCGATCCGAAAGGACGCTTTTTCTGCTACGCATTAACAGAGGATAAATGGGTCATCGGCGGTCCGGTCAACAACGGCGGCATTATTTTCCGCTGGATCAAGGATGAGTTTGCTGCGTCTGAGGTAGAGACGGCGAAGCGTCTTGGTCTGAGTGCGTATGAAGTGCTGACTCGAATCGCTGAAAAGGTAGACCCCGGTGCAGACGGACTACTGTTCCATCCGTATCTATCCGGCGAGCGTGCGCCGCTCTGGAACCCGGATGCGCGCGGTTCATTCTTCGGGCTGGCATTGCATCACAAAAAAGAGCATATGATCCGTGCCGCGCTGGAAGGCGTGCTGTTCAATCTGTATACAGTGATGCTGGCGATTGAGGAGCAGATCGGTGTACCGCAGAAAATCCACGCCACCGGCGGGTTCGCCCGTTCCGAGCTGTGGCGGCAAATGATGGCTGACATCTTCGACCAACCGGTCATCGTGCCGGAAAGTATTGAAAGCTCCTGTCTGGGCGCAGCTGTACTCGGTCTGTATGCACTGAAGCGTATTGACACGCTGGATGCGGTATCGAGCATGATCGGTACGACGTATGAGCATCGTCCGTATAAGGATCATGCTGCGATTTATCGCGAATTGCTACCGATCTATATTCGCATCTCCCGCAAATTCGCTGAGGACTATGAGGATATTAGCGAATTCCAGCAACGGATGCTAGAGAAACGCATCCCCCCAGAACCAGAGCATCATGATCACGATCTATAATAGATAAAAGGTAAAAGATAAACACAAGCATCACGAACAGTCTTGCGATCTGCTCTACACGCCCGGCATTCCGATCAAGGATATGCCGGGCGTTTGCATGTTGCGATGAATCTCATGAACGTGATCAACAATATTAGAATAATAACAGTAGAAGGGTTACAATATAATAGTCGTACATATTTTCAGAGGAGTTGTCGTTTTATGATTGAACTAGTCCCAATGAATACCCAACAGTTTGTAGCTTTTCGTGAATTATCGATGCGTGACTATGCCGCTGAGAAAATTCAATCTGGCGATTGGAGTAAGGAAGAGGCGCCTGAACTAGCAGAGCAGTCGTTTCAGCGTTATTTGCCACAAGGCTTGGAGACGCAAGGAGCATATATTTACCATATGTATCGTCAAGGTTCTAGCGACGAGCCGCTCGGTCATCTATGGGTGAATGTGGATGATGCGCCTGCGGGTAAACTAGCTTTTATTTATGATATTCTGATTTATGAAGCATTCCAGAATCAAGGCTATGGTCAACAAACAATGCAGGCGTTGGAGCAAGAGATGCGTCAACAGCAAGTACAGCGTATCGGTCTGCATGTGTTTGGGCACAATGATCGCGCAGTACATGTGTATCAGAAATCGGGCTACGTAATTACCGATTACACCATGGCGAAATTGTTATAAACAGCCGGTTCTTCAGTCCACATTCAGACTGCGCGAAATCTGCTTGAATTGCACACAAAAGGCTTGCTGAGTCCGATCCAGTTATCGGTCAGCAAGCCTTTGCTGGTGTATAGCTCCTACATTTACAGCGATACCGATTGCATTCGATATATTAGCGCTTCATACGGACGCAATTCTTTCAACTCCGAAAGATCATGCTCATCCTCACGATTTGTCGGTCGTGAGAATTTTGGATAGTTACCATGCAGTTTGATCATCTGCTGTGTACCGTCAATCTGCTCCGTACTCCAATCAATAGACACGTCCTCATCTGCAAAGTTCAATATGACTAGCCAGCGTTCTTCTTCCCATTCCCGTACATACGCCATAATCTGCTCATGCTGCGGCAGCAGCATCGTTAGCGAGCCATAGATTACAATGGGATTCATACGGCGTAGCTGAATCAACTGGCGATAGTAGTACAGCACCGAATCGGGATGCGTCATCTGATCGTTCACACACCGACCGTGAAGCTGTTCTTCCGGCGTAACCGGAATCCAAGGCTCCACTTCGCTAAAGCCCGCCTGCGGCAGCGCGCAATTCCACGGTATCGGCGCTCTTGCACCGTCGCGACTGCGTTTATGAATATGCTCCAGCACTTCCGTTTCCGATTCGCCATCTGCCACAGCATGTTCATAATAACCAAGCGTACCAGCATCCCGATAATCGTCGATGCTCGAATAGATCGTATTGGGCAGTCCTAATTCTTCTCCCTGATAGATCAGTGGAATACCCGGAATCGTATGCAAAAAGGTTGCTACCAGCTTGGCAGCCTGATCATAATGGTCTCCCGCCCCGATCACATCTGGCAACATGCGCGGATGATCATGGGTGCTCAAATACACTGCATACGCGCCGCGCCCATGCACACCTTCATGCCATTTTAATACCGATTCCTTCAATTCGTTAATCGACCAGTCACGGCTACGCCACGGATGCTTGGGATCTTTGCCAATGCGCATCATATCCATCGCCAGCACCATATCCATCTCTCCGCGTTCTGGCAATGTATACTTCAGCACTTCTTCCATCGTAACGGACGGCGCTTCACCAAGTGTCACGATATGATCATAACGGGCGAATGTCTGCTCATGCAGTTCATGCAGAAACTCATGAATGCGCGGACCGTTTTTGTAAAATTGTTGACCGAGTGGATGGGCAGCATCTTCTGGTGCATCTGGCAGATCAGGATGCTTGGAGATCATATTGATCGCATCCAGTCGAAAACCGTCAATGCCCTGATCGAGCCACCAGCGAATCATTTTATACAGTTCTTCGCGTAATGGTGGATGTTCCCAATTCAGATCGGGCTGCTTGCGGTCAAACAGATGCAAATAATATTCGCCCGTCTGCTCGTCATACGTCCACGCGGACTCACCAAGAAAGGAACGCCAGTTATTCGGTTCCCCACCATCCGTGCCAGGCGAACGCCATATGTAATACTCGCGGTAAGGATTGTCTTTGCTGCTGCGCGATTCCTGAAACCATGCGTGTTCATCCGATGTATGATTAATGACCAGATCCATAATGAGTCGAATATCATTTTCATGTAACCGCTCTAACAATTGTTGAAAATCATCCATCGTTCCATAACGTGGATGAATACGCTGATAATCTCGGATATCATAGCCGTTATCGACTAGCGGTGAATCATAGATTGGACCGAGCCAGATCATATCGGTACCCAGTTCTATCAGATAATCTACCTGATCCAGTATACCTTGCAAATCTCCCCAGCCATCACCATTCCCATCTTTGAAGCTTTGCGGATATAACTGATAGATGACGGATTCTCGCCAGTTTCGGAATGCCATGAACGTTTCTCCTTATCACAGGTTGAATTTGGAAATATAACCTAATATCCGTTAAACCTGCGAACGATAGCCTAAACAAAACAACCAGACACCACGCGGCATCCGGTTGTTTGATCATGTAAGGAGTTTGATCATTCGATCATACAGATGACTACTGATCTCGATAGATCCATCTTCCGTATAACCCAATCGCTCGTACAGCGCTCTGGCACGTACATTGTCTAGATCGACAATGAGCAGCAGTCGTTCATGGTTCAATTGACGTGCAATCTGCTCAAATTCGGCAATCAGCAACGTACCGATGCCCTGACCTTGATAATTGGGACTGACAGCAATCGAATCTAGATAATACTCATTTGGTCGTGCTTCTGGAACAACCTCATCACCGGACAGCCCCTTTTCACGTAATTGCGCAATAATCGGTGCATCCAACGCTGCAATATCATGACCGTGATAAGCTAGGAAGAACCCAGCAATCTGATGTTCTCGCTCCAGCACATAGACGTTTTCATAACTAAGTCGATTACCAGATTGGGTAAAAAATTGTCCTAACGTATCTAGCATCTGCGCATGATCGGTTGTACCAGCTAGCATTTGTCCGATATCGCCAATAGCGGACAATAACAGTGGAATCACTTCATGCACATCGCTAGGTTGTGCCTGTCTCACACTCATTACGAACTCTCCTCTGTCACAAAGGTAAGCAGCACAGGGCACGTACATAGCACGTACATAGAAAGAATGAAGATACCGCTACCTTCAATATCGGGTATATGATGTATACAGGTATAGTCTAATGGGCATCTTCACTTTTCTATATCAATCATCCGTCCCTGCCTGCATTCCTTGCCAGTATATCACACCAACTGTCATCTTTTGCAAAAGAGATACAGCACCACATTGCGAAAATTGTGGCACTACGTCCCCATATGTTTAAATGAGAATATACACTTTAGTATTACGAACCGGAAGGATGAAGAATAGTCATGGAAAATACACTCATTTCTACAGTATACGGAGAAGTTCAAGGTGTGCGCGAGAATGGCACAGTCATCTGGCGCGGCATTCCTTATGCCCAGCCACCGGTAGGCGATTTACGCTTCCAGCCGCCCCAATCATTACAAGCATGGGAAGGCGCGCGCGATGCAACACGTTTTGGACCTGTTAGCCCTCAGTCGGATAGCGAGCTGGAAAATTCGTATCCCGATGGTATGCGTCCGGTCAAATCGGAAGATTGTTTGTATTTGAATATATGGGCAGCCGACGGTCCCGCTCGGGAGACTCCACTCCCGGTAATGGTTTGGATTCATGGTGGAGCTTTTATGAACGGTGCAGGCAGCTTGCCATTTTACGATGGTACTTCATTTGTGCTGAACAGCGAAGTTATTGTTGTTACTATCAATTATCGACTTGGTGTATTCGGATTTCTCGATTTGTCTCATCATGGACAATCGGAATCTGCGAACCTCGGCTTACAGGATCAGATTGCCGCACTACAATGGGTGCAAGACAATATTGCTGCATTTGGCGGTGATCCAGATCGAGTAACGATTTTTGGTGAATCTGCTGGAGCGATGAGTATTGCAGCATTGCTGGCAATGCCTGCATCCAAGGGGTTGTTCCGCGCCGCCATTTTGCAAAGTGGAGCATCTCAGTTTACTACGCCTGACGTATCTCGTACTGTTACTGAGCACCTGATTGCCAGTCTGGGTGGTAGTCACGGTGATACGTCTGTGCTGTATCAGGCTTCGACGGAGCAGCTATTAAGCGCTGGCGAACAGGTGCGAAGTGGCGCGGGAGCATTATCGATGCCGTTCCAACCTGTGCTGCATGAATCAACGTTACCTATAGAACCACTACAAGCGATTCGCAATGGGGCAGCCAAAGGGATTCCCCTAATTATCGGTACCAATATGGATGAAGGATCGATGTTTGTGCATATTTCATCTGAGTTGATGAGCAAGCCGCAAATTGCCGGAGTACTAGAATCGATGACCGGTTTGAATGCAGCTCCATTGATTGAGCAGTATCCCATGACTGCCGAAGGTCAAGCACAGATTATGACCGATCTGTTTTTCTGGCGCAGCGCCATTCAATATGCGGAAGCGCAATTGGAGCATGGTGATGTATGGATGTATCGGTTTGACTGGAATCAGTCAGGGCATCAATTTTTTAATACGGCAACTCATGCGAGTGAGATTCCATTTGTATTTAACAATCAGCTTCTACTTCAGCATATGGGTGTTGAACTGGATGAGCAAACGTTGAATATGGCAACACAAATGCAGCGCGCATGGGCGACATTTGCGCATACTGCTATTCCGACTACTCTGGAAATTCCATGGACGGATTATAATCGTCATGAGCGTAATACACTTGTATTTAACCGTATCATTGAATTAGTACAAGACCCGGATGCTGAGAAACGCATTCAGTTCATTGGTGAATAAGCACGATAGATCAACAAGGCGCAAATGAAGCAGCTAGTTTGGCTTCATTTGCGCCTTGTTTTGTGATATTCTCCATTCAGATAGCAGCCTCTACGAAACAGCTGTAACCACAATTCTAGTCTATTCTAGTCCAAAAGAGATAGTTACTACATGCCTGCCTGCACAAACGTGAATGCGCTATATCTCAGGATTGAGCAAGAAGTTCTATAATAAAGTAGCAATCATTTACCGATAACATTAATACTTAAAATATGTCAAAATATGCTGTAATGTTACATATTTACTGTTCATTCTGCATCTTATGCTGTCGAATATACTCATTTGCTGGAGGGATTATTTTGTTAATACATATTGATGATGTAAAACAGGGAGACCGGCTTGGCGCAGATGCATTTAACCATTCTGGTGTCCCACTGCTCAAGCAAGGTACACTGCTAACAGCGGAAGATATTACGCTGTTGACGCGTCACCAACTCGATTATATCGATGTGGAAACGGCGGCAACGTCCAAATCGCTAGATGATCCAAGCGCGCTTGCTGTCCCGGATCTGATTGGTCTACCTACCCAATTGAAAAAGAACGTAGAGCTATCGCTGCAAACGTATCAATCCATTTTTCTGGAATCGTTAACACGGGGCAAGTTCAGCGGCGATCTGACCGGGCAACTGCTGGAACCATTATTGCTTGATCTGGATGGGAAAAAGGATGTCGTATCCTTGCTACTGATGCTGGAAGCAGAGGACGATCATATTTACAGCCATTCACTCAAAGTCGGCTTGCTCAGCTACTACATCGCCGGTTGGCTTGGTCATACGGAGGCTGAATGTTACCGTATTAGCCGTGCTGGATATTTGCATGATATCGGTAAAAGCCGCCTGCCTTCCATTATCCGTGGCGGTAAGGACAGCATGAACGCATCGGAGATGAAAGAATATCGTATGCATACTCAGTATGGCTACGATCTGATCATGGAATCTCTAGGCGATAAACCGACCGCACTGGTCGCATTGCAGCATCATGAACGCGGCGATGGCACCGGTTATCCACAGCGATTATACAAAAATGGCATTCATGCTTACACTCGAATCGTCTCCGTTGCGGATGAGTTTATTAATATGGCGGCTGTGAACGAAGATGGTAGCAAAGAGGGGCTAGTTAGTATTTTGCAAAATATTTACGAACTTGGCTTCTCCAAACTGCATGAGAAACCGGTACAGGCGCTGATCTATCACATGTCGCCCAATCTGGTTGGCAAACGCGTCGAATTGAATAACGGTCAGAACGGCGTGATTATCCTTGCCAATCAGACTGACATGTTCCGTCCGCTCGTGCAGACAGGTGAACAATTTATTGATTTGTCCAAAGAACGCCAAGTAAAGATTCGCAAAGTACTCATTTAATCGTGTACACTTAGACACAGACACAGACACAGACACAGACACAGACACAGACACAGACACAGACACAGACACAGACACAGACACAGACACAGACACAGACACAGACACAGACACAGACACAGACACAGACACAGACACAGACACGAGATGTGACTCCATCCCTTTATACCTCTATCCTTGTCTTACCTCAGCCCCGGTATAACAACCGGGGCTTTTGCATGTTGATTTGCCATCATGTCGCACATTGCGTAATGACGTCAGGTGGGCTACTATGTGCAGTATGGGTGAAAATGGAAAGAACGTACGAATTGTTCACCCGATGAGGAGGCGGATGATGATGGGCAAACAACATAAAGTACAAGCAGAGGACTTATACCGTTTTCGCTGGATCCAAGAACCGGTTGCTGACCCTAACGGGCAACGGATTGTATATGTTAATCGTCAGGTGAATGACAAACGTACTGGCTATGATCTGCAATTGCGAATCATGCAAGCAGATGGCAGTGACGAACGCCAATTTACAGCAGGGTCAAGTGACCGCGCACCAGCCTGGTCGCCAGATGGGCAACGGATCGCTTTTTTGCGATTACACGATAAGAAGACACAGGTATGGATCATCCCGGCAAATAGTGGTGAAGCGACGGTAGCAACCTCATTGCCAGAAGGCGTAAGTGCATTCCAGTGGTCGCCAGATGGCAATCATCTACTGCTGACGGCTGAACAGGAACAGGATACAGAGGAGACGACCGATCATTCCAAGCAAGCCGATGATAGCGATAAGCTGGAAGCGTTGATCGTCGACCGGATTACATACAAATCGGACAGTGGCGGATTGTGGAACGGACGACGTGAGCATCTGTACGTTTATCATGTGGAAACTGGAAAAGGGGAATGGATCACGTCTGGTGCTTACGATGTGCATGCTGCGGTCTGGTCACATGACGGACAACAGATTGCATTTGCTGCACATATGCCTGCGGACGACGAAGCCGATCCTGATTTTGCTCTGACGAGCGATCTGTATAGCATTCGGATAGATGGCAGTGGATTGACATGCTGGACAAACAATCAATACGAGCTGGCTTCGCTATCCTGGTCGCCAGATGGCAGGCAGATTGCTTTTATCGCCAGTGATGAGTCGTATCACAATGCGACTTTGTTGCGACTGTATGGGTTGTCATTGCACGATGGTAGCATCACCTGTCTATGCGATGATGCAGAGCTAATGATAACGAATGTATTGGTTGGCGATACTGGTATCGGCGCCAATGCGCGACCGATATACAGCAAGGATAGCAAGCACATTTATGTGCAAAGTTCAGCGGAAGGCACAGTGCGGTTGCTACAACTGGCAGCAGATGGTTCCGGTCATACTGTATTGCTGGATGGACAGCGCAATATTCATTATTTTACCCCGCTGCATAATGGGACATTCGCAATTGTATCTGCTTCTCCATTGCAACCGGGTGAATTGTTTCTAGCTGATCCGGCAACAGGGACAGAAACGCAATTGACACATGCTAATGATGAATTGCTAGCGGAATTGTTGCTCAGTACACCGCAGGAGCTGCATTTGACTTCGGTAGATGGGCATCCGCTACAAGCATGGCTTATGCCACCGGTAGATGTGGAGTATAGCGCCGATCACAAAGTACCTGCTGTGCTAGAGATTCATGGTGGTCCGCATATGATGTACGGATTTACGTTTGTACTGGAATTCCAGTTGCTGTGTTCGCAAGGATATGCGGTCATATTCACCAATCCACGTGGTAGTCATGGGTATGGGCAGACCTTTGTAAATGCGTGCCGGGGGGATTATGGTGGTGGCGATTATCGTGATCTGATGACTGTGACCGATTATGTGTTGGAGCATACAGACTGGATTGATCCCCAGCGCATCGGGGTAACAGGCGGTAGCTATGGCGGATTCATGACCAACTGGATTGTCGGTCAGACGGATCGCTTCAAGGCAGCGGTGACGCAGCGTTCGATTAGCAACTGGGTTTCATTTTATGGAGTGAGTGATATCGGATTTTATTTTACGGAGGATCAGATTGGCGGCAATCCGTGGGACAAGCTGGAGCAGCTATGGAAGCATTCGCCACTTGCGTACGCAGGGAATGTGAAGACGCCGATTCTTATCCTGCATGGGGAAAAGGATTTGCGTTGTCCGATTGAACAGGCAGAGCAGTGGTTTACGGCATTGAAGCGTCTTGGTGTCAAAACGCGTCTTGTACGCTTCCCGGAAGCCAATCATGAACTGTCTCGTTCCGGGCATCCGCAGTTGCGTATCCAGCGGTTGCAGCAGATTATCGGCTGGTTTGAACACTATCTCCGTTGAGCGAATCATACAATATGGAGATGATCAGATGGAAGAAGCAACATCGTATCAAGAAGGCGTAGTCAAGATTCGTCCGGCAGTACAGATTGATGCGGAAACGCTATGGCGACTTGCTTACGAAGACGCCGCACCAGAATGGAAAAAGTGGGATGCTCCTTATTATGAGCATGTGCCGCTCACCTATGAGCAATTTATAGAGCGCGAGCAGGAAAGCTGGATCGATAATGATGCTCGCTGGGTCATTGAAGTCGATGGAAATGTAGTCGGAATGGTCAGTTATTACTGGGAGCATCAGCCGTCGTGGTGGCTGGAGATGGGCATTGTTATTTTCGATCCGGCGTACTGGAATGGCGGCTATGGCACGATTGCATTCACGTTGTGGATCAGACATTTATTTACGATTATGCCACTTGTACGTGTAGGATACACAACATGGTCTGGCAATGAACGAATGGTGCAGATCGGCTACAAGCTGGGCATGACAATGGAAGCGCGACTCCGCAAATGCCGTCTCTATGAGGGAGTGTACTACGATTCGATCCGAATGGGGCTGCTACGCGAAGAATGGGAAGCATTCACAGCAGCGAAAACAGCAACAGACACGTAGTATGGAAATGGAACCAACCATCATAAAAGACCTTGCCAATGGATTAGGGAAGATTGACGTCCCTGTTCCAAAAGCAAGGTCTTTTTTTTGTGATGCAAAGGTATGAATGATATCAAGTGATACATGATGTACATACATATACGCCATGTGTTCCGTACACTACAGCATGAACCTCTACGTACTATTATGGTTATTGTTAACTTTCGCCCTCAACTGCATCGTCTGACGGAGTCATGCCGGTGTTGTCAGTCGTTGGATTGCTCAGCTCTGGATGTTCCTGCAAATATTGTAGAGCATTATAGATCATTACCGCTGCTTCAGCGCGAGTAATCGGCTGCGTCGGATCGAAGTTACCACTGCTGTCCAACTCGGTAATATTCCATGCGAGCGAACGTTGAATCGCGCCTTGATAAGCGGCAGTGATTTTGCTCTCATCCTTGATTGTTACTGGCTCAACGTTGATCTGCGGCAGATTACCAGCTTTTTGCATAGCAGCGACTGTGAAGTTAGTAAATTGTTCACGCGTCAGTTTGCCGGACGGTTCAATCGCACGTGGCACTTCCAGTCCATTGACCGCAGCAATGATGAAAGCGTCTGAGTACCAGACGTTATCTTTCACTTTAGTATAGGAATCGCTGGCTTCTGGTGCTTTGATAAATTTGTAATCGTCTAGACTGAGTTTGAAGCTGTTGACGAGCAATTGTACACCTTGCGAGGAGGTGATCGTCTGATTCGGTTTGAACTGTGTCGCTGTCACTCCACTAATATAACCACGTTCCTGTAGAGACTCAATTTTGTCCTTGCCCTCTACATTAGTAAGGTCGGTAAAGTTACTGCTTGCTGCGAACGCCTGCGTACTTAATGCGAACGTTAGTACGGAAGCAGCAGCTACGGCTGTCCATGTATGCTTCATGAATAATCCCCTTTCCTACTCCTAAATGTGATCCTTCCTACTCCTTCTGACGCGTCTGTGAAAAAGAAGGTTGCACTAATGGTACTTTTAATTTAAAAACATGTAAATATGAATCAGTCTTACGACATATGCCCTTTTTTCGTAATTGTCGACAAATGTAGGGTATATGATCCTAGTTTTTGTCGACAAAAAGTATGCGAAAAAGTCAAAATAAATTCGACAAACCGGGTCTATCGATTCATTTATAGAAAAAACTCCAGAATATGTATTTTAGGTATTTTCAATAGGAAGATTTGGGGGTATAACTATATTAACTTAATTACATGTGTAGGAAGTAGACATAGGAATTCCTAGGAAGCAAAACATACATCGAACACGATCACATTACATCACAAAATAAGGAGCGTGAATGAAGATGAATATCAACTTGAGCGTATATCAAATGACACCATACAATCATCAACAATTCAGACCACAAGCAACAGTAACGGCAGCGAAGACGGATGCAGGTGGCAATGGTCAAAGTTTCCAAGAACTGCTGAACGCACAAATGGCAGGTAGCACTGGGATTACAACTTCCCGTAGACGCTAATCACTTATTGATCGGTAAGCAATGGAATGACGGTTATCTATTTTGGTAACAGGTATTGATCTGTGAATCACGCATGAGAACGAGCGGAACGTTCCTCAGCGATAGTACGACCATATCATATAATGATTCCAATATGAGATTCCTATTGGGAGCCGAAGCTTACATAACGGGCAACTGTCTTTGCAGACAGGGGTCCTTTTTTATTATGATAAAAAGGAATAGAGCAGAGGAGGCTACAGAATGGCACTGATTCAATGCGACTTTTATTCTGATGTACTTGGTTTATCGACATCGATGACGGTGATTTTGCCCCAGCAAACCCGTACCCAGATTGGTATGGAAGGGAAGGCGGGGGATGGCAAGCATCCAACGCTATACTTACTGCATGGGCTGTCAGATGATCATTCGATCTGGCTACGCCGTACATCGATTGAGCGCTATGCGGCGGCATATGGATTGGCAGTCGTGATGCCGAATGCACATCGCAGCTTTTATACCGATATGGAGCAGGGTGGGCAGTATTATACGTTTGTATCAGAAGAGTTGCCACAGTTGGCAGAATCGTTTTTCCCACTGTCTACGCGCCGGGAGGATCGGTTTGTTGCAGGTCTGTCCATGGGTGGATATGGGGCGTTGAAGCTCGGCATGAGCAAGCCAGAGCAGTATGCAGCAGCTGCCAGTCTATCCGGCGTTACAGAGCTGGAATTTATGTTCAATACGCGTGAGAAGGACCCGACATCATTAGGTGAGATTCAGCGAATCTTTGGTTCATTGCAACAGTCCAAAGGTACAGTAAACGATCTCTTTTATTTGGCGGAACAATTGGCGGATGGGAAGACTGACTACGTTCCAGCACTATATCAGTGCTGTGGTACTGAAGATTTCTTATATGATGGCAATGTGCGCTTTCGGGATCATGTGAACAAGCTAGGATTGGAACTAACATACGAAGAGGAGCCGGGTGAGCATGAGTGGGGCTACTGGGACAACAAAATTCAGCGTGTGCTGGAATGGCTACCACTGAATCCAGCAGAGAACGATTAATTGTTGCTACACAGAGATGACTTTTTCAAATACCAATGTTTCTATAAGAATATACGTCTGTACACGTAGGAACGGATCACCTGCTCCTATAGGAAGATGGTGTGAAAATAGCCAGTCTGCGCATATTTCTCAAAGCGCAGACTGGCTATTTTTGGATATAACCGCTATTCGATTGGACTATGCTTTGCGCGCTTCCAGTTCCGGTTCTTGCACAAGTACGCGCTGTGTTGGGAATGCCAGTTTCACGCCTTCTTCCTCTAATACTTGCATCACATGCAGATTCAGCTGCTGACGATATACCAGATTATCGCCCCATGCGGGAGACTTGGTAAAACACTGCACCATAATGCCAAGACTACTCTCATAAAATTCATTAAACTTAACCATTACACTACCTGGTGCAATCGATTCGTCATGTTCCAGATACTCGGTCAAACGGGCAACGACCTTCTCAATGCGATCGCCTGACGTGTATAGCGATACTTTGATATTGAAGAAGATTTTACGTTTGCCCATCTGACTGCCGTTTGTAATCGCGGAGGCAGCCAGCTTGGAATTAGGAACGATGACTAACGCATCGGTAAAGGTACGGATCTTCGAGCTGCGGAAGGTAATATCTTCAACAATGCCCTCAATATCCGGTGTAGAGATCCAGTCGCCTCTGGAGAATGGCTTTTCCAAAATAATAATAATACCAGCGATAATGTTACTAAGCGATTCCTGAGCAGCGAGCGCGATGGCGAGACTGCCCAACCCCATACCTGCAACAACGCCGTTAATGCTGAATCCCCACTCCGCGCCGACAATCGTAATTACGAGCAGGATTACGATAAAGCGGATCACTTTGGACAAAAAGGGAATAATCATGCTGGACGCATCCAGCCCGAATCGTTTGCCTGCGCCTTCCAGTAGTAGGGAAGAAGAGGCAGACACATTGTACAATCCCCAGCCGAGTAGCGCGACGCTAATGCTGCGATAGATCCGGTTCACATCGACAACAAAGCTCCATTGCTCATGCATAAAATAACGCAAGGATAAATACGTGCCGATCAGAATGAAAAAGTACTGAAGCGGCTTTTCGAATGCTTGCGCCCAGCGGATCAACGCTGGATGATTCTTGAAGCGCCCAATCACAAAGGCAAACAGATAACGCGTAAACAGTTTACGAAAGCCTAGAAACAATGCCAGAATTACAAAAGATACTAGCAAGTCGATCCAGCGTATATTGTAATACCACTGTACTGCCCAATCCCAGATCCAATTCAAATTCATACATCCCATCCTTTATCTCTGTGTAGTTGTGTGTTGTGTAGCAATGTTGTTCTTATAAGACTTCATGTGTAGCTACAGTATCGCTGGTTTACTCTCTCTGTACTTCTATTACCCGTCTAACAGTCGAGCGACCAAATAGATATTGAAATATATTGAAAAGGAGAATAAACATCATAGATCAAGCAACACAGAATATACAAAATAGACCAACTGAAATAGAGTAAAGGAAGTAGAAAAATGAGCGAACGAGCACAAACAAAAACCCTGCTTCAAAAGGAAGCAGGGTTTCTTATAAAGAACAAGTCGATGATTGTGCTGTGATTAGAAGTAAGAATCATCTCAATGTTCCGTGTATATTCTGTACAATTTCGTATTCTACAATTAGCTACGGGTTCTACGCATCGAACGCATAACCAGACTAACGATGAATACAAGAATGACTGCACCGATAATGGCTGGAATCAGATAGAATCCGCCAACCTCAGGTCCCCAAGAACCGAGCAATTTGCCGCCCAGCCAGCCACCGATGAAACCGGCGATAATGTTACCGATTACGCCACCAGGAATATCGCGTCCCACGATCAAACCTGCTAACCAACCAATAATACCTCCGATAATCAATGCCCATAACCATCCTAACATATCATTCGCCTCCTGAAATTATAAGTAAATTAAGTAAGTATATGAGAGTTGAATATATTTGCTACGCATACCCGATGGCCATATTATACGTTCCGGCAGAGTAGGAAAAATATTCAACAATCCGTCGTCGTTTATTACTTAACCAGCTACAACCAATTTAAACATTATGCTAAAAATTTAATAAATAGATGGCTTTTGTTGTTAGCGTTATGACGTTGAAATTGGATAAAAAATGGTTCGTGTTCGTCGTTATGAACACGAACCATTTGTGCAAGAACGTTTGATACATTCACAATGATTACATACAATAAAAGATCGAAATAAACATCATCAAACAATGAATAGGCTGCACATTCATTTGAGTATGACTCTAAGCGCTTAAACGAATGGAATACGGAATCAAAGCAACTTAATGCACATTTCCACTTTGTTTCAGACGTTTGGCAATCGCCGCAAAATCTTCTTTGGAAATACCCGGAGCAAATTCTTCTTCCACTTCTGGATATTCCGGTACAGGAACGCCTTCAGGGAATCCATGAATGACCTCAAGCGGCTGACCGTCCTCTGGATGCGTGCCTTTCCAGATCTCGCCAATCGCTTTGAAATCTTCCGTACTGTGTGTGTACAGACGGGTATGCACACCTTTTTCCTCATATTTGCGCGCTTCATTAAATGACTTGTTGCTCAATGACGGCACAGGTACGAGTTTGGTTACGTCAACACCAGTAGCAATTTCGAGCGCTTTTGCATAAGCGACCACATGGACGCCGCCGCGTACGAGTAAGAAGCCGACCACTTCGCGAGCTGCTGGATGATCCGTCATTTCGTATACCTTCATCTTATGCGTTCTGGCGCCGCACTCTAAGAAGAAGTTGTGCAGCAAGTCTTCGACTAAGTTGCCGCTGTTAAATACATTGTCGCCTGTCCAAGGGCGTCCCATCGAATCACGCGGCATTGCACCTTGCGCACCGGCAAGATACGGATAACTGAGACGTACATTTTTTACCGAACCGAGTGGTGTGTCATCTGGTTCTTTGTACGTTGTGGAACCGGCTTGGATCTTGTTGATGCCATGCGCTACAAGTTCCACGTGTCCAAGTTCCTCCGCCGTGATGCTCGTAACGAGATCATAGAACGGTTTTAGCTTGGACTTGTTACGGAAGTTAAACGACTGGAAAAGATAATTGTTCAGAGTCGACATTTCGCCAAATTTGCCGCCTAGTAGTTCTTGCACCGCTGCTGCTGCATCAGGGTCAGGACGGTCCACATCGGGAATTTGGATCAAAATCTGGTCAAGACGTGTAAACATAATCATACCTCCAGTAGTTTTGAGAATATGGCTCCGCACATAAAGAAAGCATATGTACATCATTTTGAAGCCTACACAACCAATACCCTATTTTAGGTAAAAAAAACGTTTTTAACATTTTATTACCAAAAATTTCATAGTTTCGTTGCGATCGAAAATGTCATATCATCGTATTTTGAATCGGAAAAATGTATAATCATCATAACAAGGGAGAATGTCGGCATGGCACCATCCCAATATTAATGGAGATGTGGGATGAACAGCATGGATAATGACAAGCAGCGCCTTAGCGTTGAAGCTGCCAGATTGTACTACCTATCGGACTATAGCCAGCAAGAGATCGCTACGAAACTCGGCGTCTCCCGCCCAACTGTTTCGCGCCTACTTCAACAGGCAAAGGAAAAGGGATATGTTCGGATTGAGATCGTGGACCCGCTGGAAGACCTCGATGCACTAGGAGAGCAATTGCGACAACAGTTTTCGTTGGAGACCGTTCATGTATGCTATGCACCAGTCAATGAATACAAAGAAATCCAGAAGCATATTAGCAAGCGTGCAGCAGACTATTTGCATGAGACGGTGCAGGATAGCGACATCATCGGCGTCACATGGGGGCGAACGATGTACTCTGTAGCACGGCAACTGGAGCAGAAGCAGGTGCGTGGGGTAGAAGTTGTACAGCTGAAGGGCGGCGTTAGTCATTCGCACATTAATACATATGCTGCCGAAACAGTGAACCTGTTTGCGGAAGCATTTCATACAAGTGCGCGTTATTTGCCATTGCCGGTGATCTTCGACAGCATTGAAGTGAAACGGATGGTGGAAGAGGATCGACACATCCAGCGGATTATCGAACTAGGGCGGCAGGCGAATATCGCGATGTTTACCGTAGGCACGGTGAAGCAGGATGCACTGCTGTTTCAGTTAGGTTATTTTAACGCGGAAGAGCAGAAGCTGCTGCAACGTACGGGGGCTGGGGATATTTGCTCACGCTTCTTTGATGCTAGTGGGGAGATATGTAGTCCCGCGATCAATGACCGTACGGTAGGGATTGATCTGCCAGATTTGCGCAGGAAGGAGAAGTCGATTCTAGTAGCTGGCGGACAGCGCAAGATCGATGCAATCCGCGCGGCGCTGGTGGGTAGATATGCGAATATTCTAGTGACGGATCAGTTTACAGCACAGGCGTTGTTGGCGGAGTGAGGGAATGGTTTACTTTTTGAGTGTTAGTGTTAGTGTTAGTGTTAGTGTTAGTGTTAGTATTAATGTTTGCGTGTTGGGGTTATAAGTACATGAAGCGGATTTTGAATGCATGTTTAGGAGTAAGTTATAAAATACAAAGAAGCTTTCCATTCATTGTGATGGAAGGCTTCTTTTATTTAGTGCACGAGATTATTTGTGATGTGTGTTTTTGGCAATTTGATTTTACAGCTCATTTGAAACCTGACCAAGAAAGTGGAGCTAATAAAATATCATTAAATCAAGCTATTGAGAATTACAAAAGATTTGGTGTTAGCAAGCTTCAACGCAAGCATTTAGTTAGGGCTCCGTTAGAAGAAGAATTACCTGAAAATAATTTGTAGTACAGATTGAATAAAAATAACCTTGATTGGTGTTGAACCTCTCAAGGTTATTTTTATTATTTTATTCAGCAATATTAATAGCAATTCATATATTACAGGAATAAATGTAAATGGTGTGCGTGGTGGTAGTGCAACAGCTGTTAAAGGGACTACTTTTAATCCCAATAATTTAACTATTAATAATCCATACGATTCTAATAAATTAATACGCTATAGAACTTTTGAGAATGAGCCTAGAATGATTTATTATGAGTCCATAGATAATCCAAATCCTCAAGAAGGATTTAAAGTTGTTCCAGAACCGAAATTAAAGCAAATTTGGGATAGTATTTCTGACTTTTTTGATCAAGATTATCATCCTGATGGAGTACCACTACCCAATGGTTTACCACCACTTGGAGGAAGCAAAAGTAACTCCAATAATTTTTTGCCGATACCGTTTCCTAGATTTGCAATATTCTAAAATGAGAGGATTAGAGAATTAAATGAAAATTTCAAAAACCATAAAGCAAACAATGCTGAGAGAACTTGAGAAAATGAACTTTGAATATAAATATCATCATAACTAATGGGAATTTAGGAGGGATTGTGGGACTTATACTGAAACTATAACTATTGATAAGAGTGACTGGATTGAAAATTCGATTAGAGTAGAATTTGGTAATGGAGAACAATCTGTCAACAGTTTTAAACTTATGCAAATTGATGGAGAATATTGGTATACTTATCAAAATGAACAAGATTTAAAACAAATCTTAATAGGGATAGTCGAACTTATTAAAACACGTGCTTTAGATTGGTGGACAAACAATCGTCCGAAGAATATCTATCCCCCTCAATTGAAAAAACTATTAGAAGAGCATTCTAAATATCAAAATCTAATATATAAGTACAACTTACAATCCTTTTCGCTAGAAGATCTAAAAAAAGCTGAAAATTTATTAACTCTTGACGTAGAATTGGATATTATATTAATGGTTACTTATTTTTTAGGTGAAATGATAATTACAAATTTAGAAGGTCGATGGGAGTATAGTGAGCCAGGATTTTTTTATATTGCCCATATAGGAGGAAATACTTCTTTTAAAAAAGATGTATTTCGCGAAGTATACCTTTGTCAAAATTCTAATAATAGCTTAATGATATTTTATAAATCGCTTTCTGAAACAGTAGACGTTTTAAACAATCAATAAATAATTTAAAGAACTCAATATTATAAATAAGCTATATACGTCCTGAATCAATTAAATCGATTCAGGACGATTCTTTTTAGATAGAGATAAGTAAATAACTATTTTCGTCAACAGAAATAAAGTACTTATTGTTTGACGGTATAATAGACTGATTAATCTAGATTTCAACAAATCTCGCCCGATACAAGTACAGAACAACGGTATACAAAGCTGGAATAAGACGAATATAGTAAATGTATGTTATGAGTACACACTACTCGGTCAGGTACAACAAATCACCTTCCCGACCATGTCGGATGGTAGTACGTTACAAAAGAGCATGAGCTATGATCCACTGAATCGATTGAGTAGCGTAAAACGTGCGGATGGGAGTGAGACGCAATACGAGTATGATCTACGCAGCAACCGTCTCACGCAAAGTGACACTCGCGATTTGCAAGAGGAGTTAAAACGACGCCAGCCAGAAAAAGATCATCACTAGCATATCAAGAAGGAGAGATAGAAGTGAGCATGGAAAATCAAAGTATAGAAGAAATTTATCAAAAGCCTGATTTTGATATAGTCAAAGGGTCAACATTTAATTTACAAGTTACATTTGATAAAAAGCTTGAACAATTCTATTATGACCAATTATTTGATATGATTGATCATTGGACATTCCCTTATAAAAATCAGTATGTTAGACCTTTTCGTATAACAGAACATAAAATTGAAGACAATATTTTTGATTTCGCAATAATTGTGAAGAAACAGATAGATGAGATAGATATGTTAAGATTAATGATTGAAGACTTATTATTTGCTTTTAATCATGCAGGATATCGGATGATAAAATGGGAATATGTATTTTAACATGTATATAGTATCCAGTTGTGCTCAACTTTTAGAAAATAACCAGTTGTATTGAATTGAAAAATATATAACAGGAGAGACAAATGACGATCCAATATCCTATAATGACCCCGCCATTCCCAGTTGTAAGCTTTAAAGAAATGAATAAAAAACAAGCTCAGCAGTGCTTTGAATGGTTTGTAAGCGAAATTCCATCAAGAATCGAAGTTTTAAAAAATGTAATAAAAGAGTCAGGTGTTCAAAAAATAGAACAATTTGATATGACCCCTCAATCTTTAATACCACTCTGGGATTGGCTGAAAGTACGTATCCACACTGTACCGTATTCGCCTGATGAAAAAAAGCAATTACAGGATGGATTACCTTCATGGATAGCTGAAGATATCAGAGACTGGAAACTGGATATTTCTACGATTGCATTGGCATTAGATGTATCTATTTATTTTGCTCAAGTGTTCATAACAAAATATCCTTCACTAGAATGGGATTTTTTGAAAAAACCTAAGTCTCATGTTTATTTTAATCAACCTGTAGTAGTAGGTTTTAAAAATGGACCACTTCACTCGCCTACCATCGTTACTAATTTGTGCACTTCATATGTAGATAGCAAATCAGAAAAAACGTTGTTATCTTTGTTTGAATTTTGGGAGAAATTTATTTAGTGAATACATAATGGATATCAGTGATTTTTCAATATCTTCCTAATAAAGGAGAAGTACTATGTGGCTTGTCTTTGTATGTATGCTCATAGCGTATCTGATCCAGCGTCATTGGGATCACAAAAAGGTTACGAATGAATTAGTTGTAACGTCCCTACCCGCAGCGATACCGTCTCAGTTATCGAATCGTCATGAAACTGATATTTACGATCTGACCTATAAATCGACTTGGATTGCTATTTACAACGTCGCAGTTGATCCTGATTATATGGAACATCTACTTAGATTATATGATATACAGGCTGACGTATTGCTGTTTAAACCAATGAATGGCTGGACGATTATTTCGGCGGAGGAATTACCGGATCTGAGCAAACCGGAACAAAATAGAGTGTTATTGGATATATTGGAGCAGTTGAGCAACCAGTTCGGAGAAGTACAATATTTTGCCAATCATCGAACGGTTAACTACTATGCTTGGGCAAAATTTGAACACGGTAAGTTGAAACGTGCATATAGTTATGAGTGGAAAACGTTATTGGATCAAGGAGAGCCAACGGCTGTTGAGACATTGATTCTTTCTTCGCACATTTGTAATGGAGAACTGCTGCCAGATGAAGAGATTGTATTGAAAATTGCGGCGGACTGGAGTTTTGTACCGGAAGGAATGGTTTTGGATAAAAGGCTTATACTTCATTGAAATTGGTGGAATTAATGTAATAGTAATGGATTTTGCTAAGCGCAATAGCTGAACTTTTAATAATTCAATAAATCAAAAACGATTGAACAATCCAAAAATGCAGTCAGGGATTAGAGTAGACAGGAGATTGAAGCTAATGAGAGAAGAGTTTAGTCTTAAAATTAATATTGAAACTATGAATGTTACACCATTAAATATAAACCAATGGTTGAGTAAAGCTCCATTTTTTGATGTTATTTCTTTTCAAGCAGATGATATCAAAAAGTATAGGGAACCTGCTAATTGGCGAATAGTGAACCTGAACGAAGTTTTTGCTAATATCAAAAAAAAATAAATCACCCTATATTTTTCACTTTCAAAGATGATTATAACAATTCTTTATTGTTAGGTATGCATGAAAGTTATTCATTTCTATTATTTACCGTTTACGATCTGCAAGGAGCCGATTTACAGCATTGGATTGATTATGCTAAATCTTTTTTTGAAATAGATAATATCGGAGTTGTAGCTTATTTTTATCCAGAGGATGATCTTTTTTGGCAAAGAAATGTCGATCCAGGTCAATATAAATTATATGGTAAATCTTTAGATGGCGTTACATTACGGCCTTTTAACAAGGTTAGTAGTCTAATTGATGTTAGTTCCCTTCCTGGTTATCCAAACGAGTTTGATAATTTGTGGTTTGGTTCAACTTGGAAAATGATCTATGGAGAAAAGTACTTTCAATTTTTATCGCGTGAGAAGTTAATTTCTTATCCAAATGCTTATGCAGTAGAACAATTAAAGAATCAAGCGATATGTATTACTTTATTTGAGAATTACAAAAGTTTACTGTACGGATGAAGCTAGACATATTCAAAAAGAATTTAGAAGTTATATGGAGATGGATCAGATTGTAGCTGCACTTGAAAAAACTAGATAAGTATAATATGCGAAAATGACTTAGAAAGATAATAATGAACCTTTGGCAATTACAATAGTGATTCAAGAAGAAGCACAAATATGATATATCAGTAACAAACTTGCTAAACATGATGTAGTTAAACCATTGAAAGAAAGCTTGATAAATACCAAAGTTTCTAAAGTAGGAGGAAATTATCGTGTCGAATATTAAAGAAGAAGTTAGGAAAAAATGGCTGTTTATGAACAAAAAAGAAATGATTCCAGGTTTGATCGTAGATAACATGACCTATGAGCAAATGATCGGCTGGATGGATACTACTCCGTATGAAGATGCTAGAAAGCGAATGAATAGTGAAGAAGTCGAATCTCTTATTATAGAATTTGTAGAAATGATGTGGAGTATAACACCAGATTATTATGACTTGAAGGGAATATTAGATACAGAGTTCTACATAAAAAATGAAGATTATGGAATTCTAGTAGAATGTACAGTGAATACAAATACCGTTAAGCTTTTAAAGAAAATCAGTATGCTATTAAGTCAACCTAATAGACATATTCAGGTACTTATTCTCTATGTAGATCAGCAACCAGACCCAAGCATCTTAAAGCAAAAATTAGATGATTTATCTGAAGAGTTTGACATGACATATGCGAAAGATTCGATTTTCATCGAATGGACAAATAAGAAAGTCATTGTGAGCATGCAAAATTGATTGGTGATTATTTTTAGATTATTACAAAATAAACTTCACTTTCTATAAATTTAATTCAATTATGGAATGGAGTAGCTACATGAATCTAAAATGTATCTCCCTTAAAAATAGCAAATCCATCTCTCAATCCGTCTGTTCATATATACCCGAAGTTCAAACGTTCAATGTTATAACAGAATATATGTCAGATGAATGTATCCCTTATAGATTAAGTATGGGCGCGTGCGTATGGCTAACTACAACAGGAGTGTTAGGAGAAATTGAACTCATCTATCCTCTACAACTATCTGAACATATTCTGTGGGAAAGGAATCATACTAGCAAACAAAAAGGTCGTCCCTATTTTCAAGACCTTGAATACGAATATGAGAATGTAGTAGTAGAAGTAGCTGAGAATCAATTTATTGTCTGGCTAGATACCCAAAGCGTAATCGATTTGGAAATTACGGCAAATAATCTGATGTACCTTTTCAGTAATAATCGTTTGGTTGGTTTATGTGCAAAAGACTACAAAATTATAACATATGAATCAAAACATTGATTATGCGCCTTTTACTAAGAAAGGAGAGTCTATTTGAACCTACAAGAATTAATGAAAATGCCTGACAGGTTACCTACCGAGACTTTGGAGAACGTATTTAATCAAGCCATTCAAGATTTCCAAAATCAATCCAACAATGAGAATGAGTTTCTAGAAATCATTATGGAATTGACCGATCGGCAGGTTATGACATATCAGCTGTTGGATACAGAAATCAGGAATACGATAGATCAGATCCTATGCTCTATATTAAATATTGAGATGTATCACAATGTAGATATCATCTTATCCATTGTTATTAATCTGGGTTTGGAGAATTGCTTTAACCTTTTTACACAGTTTGTTGAGAGCAATGTACAAATGGACAAAGAAACATATGACGAAATTACAGCAGCTATTGAAGAAGTAGGCAATCATATCTGCAATCCTTACTATGATTTAGAAGCACTCAAAAAAGACGTTAAACTTTAAAATGATCAAGAAGAATAAAATGTCCAGATAAACCGTCAAAGGCGATGACGAATGTTAGGAGGAATGAGCATGTATTCGTATCATGGCTGGGCAGTTGTTCATCCAGAAGGTCTGACTAATCTAGGGGATGAGCAGCAAGTAAACATGATGCGCGAGATTCAGGAATATGTCGAATATCTGCAAGAACATTTGGATGTTTTCTAAATTCAAGTAATTAATAGTCAATATCATATTTGGCTAACCGGCTTTAAAAATCGTAAAGTAGCAGATGAACTTGAGCCGATTCATCTGTTATCCAAATTAGCTACATATACAGATGAAGCGTATAGAATAATCTACGTTTATGATGATGAAGATGATTGATATTAGTAAGGGGGAACATACTTGAACTAACATAGAACGCCACGATTTAGCATCATACATGACGATGACGAAATAATATTGGCATATTTTAATTGCTGGTCGATTGTCAACGGGAAAGAGAACGACGAGTACCAATTCATGCTTGGCGATATTCAGTGGATGCCCTGTGCATACAAAGCTTCTTCTATAATCGGAAATATACGCTTAGGCATTTTAAACTATACTGGTAATAAGATCGGGGAATACTTTGTTCATTTGCAACAGCGAACAAAGTGGCATGATCTTGGTAAGCAGGAATGGATGATAGATACGATTATGAACGAAGCAATATGTATGGAAGAGTTAGAGATGTGGGATTTGCTCAGAGATGATCGTCATATATCTCCCGGTATGTGGTTGACATTTTCTCATCATCGGCGAGAGATATGGTTGAAAGTAGTCAGATATCATGCGTTGTATCACAACATCCCCTATACGACTACATCGTCCGCTGCAACTCAAACTATGCCCTCTTTTACAATAGATATGCAGCATATTCGGGATCGTGTATCTTTCTTTTTAATGCTAGGGGAATGTCTCAATGGAGCTGCTGGCTATTACGGAACTGGTCAGGATAGTTTGAAGGATTGCCTATGTGGCGGGTTTGGAGTCGTTCCTCCTTTTACATTGCGAGTGATCCATGCTCCTCACCAACACTGTAAAATACCAACACCAAACAATTTCGCCCAAGAATATTCGCAAATAATCGAATTGCTACAAGATTCCGATGTGGAAGTTATCCTATTTGCTATGGATTATTAAACAGAATACCATGCAAATATCCCCTGTCGAATTGTATTCAACAGAGGATGATCTTGAACATTGCTAATATCTACAACTCCGTCTAACGTGAAATGGCACTAAAATCTACATTCAACCCAGCTATACGTTGGATCATCTCTTCCAGTCGTTCCAGTTCAATAATCATGGACAAGCGAATATAGCTACGTGCCTGCGTACCGAATATTTCTCCCGGTGTAACAGCAACATGCGCGTGTTCCAGAAGCAGTCTGGTAAACGACATGGAATCCCATCCTGCTGGTACTTTTGCCCATACATAAAAGGTTCCACCCGGCTTAACAATTTCCCAGTTCAGCACTTCCCAGCAACGAGCGATAAAATAATCGGTTCGTTGCTCATATACAGCGGTTAGTTCTGTTACACACTGCTGATCTTCCAGCAAGGCAGAAGCAGCAGCCTGCTGTATAGCGCCAAACAGGCTGACGAATACATGATCCTGAAATGAGTGGATGGCCTGAATCATCTGGCGATTCCCTACTGCAAAAGCGACACGCCAGCCCGCCATATTGTACGTTTTGGACAGGGTGTAGATTTCGATCCCTGTTTCTTTGGCGCCTGGAGACGACAGGAAGCTGACAGGCTTATGTCCACCCAAACCGATTCCGGCATAAGCGAAGTCATGAATAATCCCGATATTATGTGTCTCAGCAATTTGAACCGTCTCGTCAAAAAAAGAAGAGGTAGCCACCGCACCCGTAGGATTGCTCGGATAGTTCAGATACATCAATTTGGCTTGCTCCAGCTGACCTTTATCCATATTGGCATAGTTGGGAAGGTAGTGATGCTCCGGCAATAGATCCATATATTGAGGAATAGCTTGAGCCATCATCAAGCCGGACAGATATTCCGGGTAACCGGGATTGGGCAGCAGCACAGTATCTCCTTCGTTCAATAGCGACTGACTTACCGCATACAATGCTGCTTTACCGCCATTGAACATCACAATCTCTTCATTCGGATCAAGGTCGACATGATATTCTCTTTTGTAAAAAGAACAGATGGCTTCTTTGAAAAAGGAATGACCGCGAAATGGAGCATATTTGTGCAGAGCTGCATCGGATGCCGCCTGTTGAAGCGCATGTACAATATGAGGTGGAGTAGGTAAATCTGGATTCCCTTGACTGACATTGATAATATCGATTCCTTGATGAATCATTGCATTCACTTTGTTGATAATAACAGAGAATTCTTGATCGGGCAGTTGTTGTACCCGCATAGATGGAGAAATAAGAACCATGATTCTACTCCTTTGATCGCATTACGTGCCGATATGTTTCGACTGCTGCACATGCAATTTGTTGACAAAGAATGTATGAACAAACAGCCCACCAAGAATAACAGTAATGACGGTAATGATAACGGGGGTACTCATCAGATTAATGAGGATGGAACCGAGAGAAATGAAGATGCCGATCATAGCTTCAGATACGGCAAATATCCGTCCCTGCATATGGTTGGCGGAATGCTCCTGTACTTTGACTTTAGCCAATACTTCGCCGTACTCCATAGCGATAAAGAATCCATTGGCAGCAAGGAGTGCAACTAGAAAGCTACCGGAAACAGTGAACAATGACAGGGAGACAACGCTCAAAATAACAAAATAAGCAAGTCCGCGAGTATTATTGAATCCCCAGCGTTCGACGAGGTGAGCACCGATGAAGCCGCCAACGCCAATACAGATCGTCAGAATAAAGTTCCCGACTTCCCCTTCTCCGACATAGCTGCTAACAACAGGAAAATAACTGTATATGATACCCCAGAGCAACGCCATCGTCATCATCGTCAGTACACCATTCAGGACAAAGGGATTGCGTACAATTTCGCTCAAGCCTGCTTGAAGCGAGGAGCCAGACGGTCGTGTCGATACCGTAGCTGGAGTCGATGTTAAAGAAATACGCATTCTACGCAGGAATATGGCAGATACAAAATACGTGAGGGCATTGAACAACACCGCCCATGTAACCGAGCCAGTCAGCAGGAAGATTGCTCCCATACATGCACCGATTATAATAAACAGAGTAGTAGCCTTGGCAAAAATCGTATTTACATACTTAATATCCTCACCGAGAGAAGACATAACAGCAAGGCGCGCCGGATTGAAAAATACGCCACTACCGTAACAGAACAATAGCAACAGCAGAAATAGCCACGCATATTCGCCTTCTGGTAGGAAAGCGATACCGGCAAACATGCAGCCTCGAATGATATCTGTCCAGATCATAATGTTTAGACGGTCAAATCGATCGATCAGCGGGCCCAAAAACGGTTGAAAGATGGTGGGTAGGCTGCGGACGATAATAACCCCGGACGTTACCCAATAATCTTGGTAATAGGTAGACAAAATAAGCAAAGCTGGCAATACGCAATAGTCGCCCATATAGGACAATGCTTGACCGATCAGCAGCATTCGGGAATTAAAATTGATTTTGCTCATACAATAACCGAAGCGTCCTCAGCGAACAATTTGGCGCTTTTTTTAATATTTTGAATGGTACGGATGATATCTTCTGAACGAGAAGACTGAATCTCCAAATAAGCCAAACCATTAAAGGCTTCAAATAAACTCAGATCAATGATCGATCCCGCAGCGATTGTACTGTACGAGGTAATCCGCGCATCGCCGGACAATATATGCTCTCCAAGCTCAATCTGCTGAAATTGAATATGCGAAGCAGTGTCCGATAATTGACCAGTTGCTTGGAAGTCGTGCGGGTACAAATGGAAATCGGCTATATACGTTTGTGGGCGAGTCAGCAGACTGGCAGGCAGCTGATGGGAATATCCATCGCACAGCACATCGACCAGCACCTGAGCGCTATCAACATGAAACGCTTTTTTGATATTGGGAATCATATTCCAGCCTGCAAATCGTGCTGCCGTCTCAATAATACCGACCTCTCGATGCTGCATGAGCTTAACTTCGGTATGGGTGGCGCAATATTGCAATCCCAGCCCTTCATTCGCCAGTTTCACTGCGGTAATGATACGTTGTTGTGCATCATCATCCAGAATGGTTGAAGTAATGTGCGCTGTCTCGGTAAAGCCGATCTGTGGTGTTTTATCGTGAATAGCAAGTGGATGATAGATGCCATCGACCATGATTCCTTCTACACTCACATAGTCGGAGTAACCGGGGACATCATACCAATCTTCATAGTTGCCTTGTAAAAATTGCTCAACGATAAAAGGCGCTTCATAGGTAACGGCTTTGGGCACGTTAATACTTTGCAAATACGTTTGAGCATCCAAGAATATCTGCTCTGCTTGCTCTGGTCCGTATATAAACGTCACTCCGATCGAGCTTGCTAGATACGTAGGCTTTAGCACAAGTGGGAATCCAACCTGAGTGACTGCTTCACGGAAATCTTCCAATGTCGTTACCCGGTGGCTACGAATAGAAGTGACCCCGGACTGGTTGAACGATTCACGCATTAGATTTTTGTCTCTTGCTTTGATTGCTGCTTGTGCACCTGCTCCACGTAGCCCCAGACGTTCGCAGGCTTTTGCCATAGGCGCAATGAACAATTCATTGTTGGTCGTTATAGCATCCACTTCAAATTGCGTAGCTACTCGTACTAGATCTTCTACCACTTCAGCTTCTGACTTGGCATATTCTTCATGAGCCCAATAAATAGACTCAGGATGTTCAAAATCACGAATATGTTGGAAATGATCCATATCTTTGATAATAGCTACAGAGTATGTCTCAATCAGCCGGGCATGATTTTGTGTAATCGCAAAAGGACGCGGAATATAACTGATGATATTGTAATGCTCGGCTACACTTTCATAAAACATATGTGGCGGACATCCGCCCAGATCGGCAATAACAAGTACTTTTTTACGGCTCATTCTTCATGCTCCTTCATTATCATTATCTGGCTGTATAGCCGCCATCCACGGTCAATGCTGCGCCTGTCATATAACTGGAAATATCGGATGCCAGAAACATCATCGCATTGGCAATATCCTGTGTTGTACCGAGACGTCCCAGTGGACTCAGCTTGGATTTTTCCTTTTTGATCGTGGCAAGAGTGCCCTCGTGATTGGCGGTAAATGATTGTTCATTTAGTGGAGTATCGATAATTCCCGGACATACGCAGTTGACACGAATATTGTAAGCAGCATATTCGATGGCAAGCGATTTGGTTAATTGCAGTACCGCGCCCTTGCTGGCATTGTAAGCAGGGATACCGGGCCATGCAACCAATCCACTCACCGAGCAAGTATTAATAATATTGCCTTTGTTGATCGTCATCATATACTTCAACACATGCTTGCTGCATAGAAATACACCCGTCACATTCACATTCATCAGACGATTCCATTCGTCCAATTCCATGTGATGAAGCGGTGTGCTGATTTCGATGCCAGCGTTATTGATAAACACATCAATGGTGCCGTAACTATAAATAGACTGTTGGATCAGACGAATACAGTCTTCTTCCTGTGTAATATTCGTATGAACAAAAAGAAAACGGTCGCTGTTTAGTTCAAGCTGAATACGTTCTCCTTGTTCTTTGTTAATATCGGCGATGACTACTTTGGAGCCTGCTGCCCAGAATGCCCGTGCTGTTTGCAGTCCGATACCAGACGCTCCGCCTGTAATGACAACAACTTTTTGTTCCAGATCATTCAATGGGTATCATCCTTTGATTAGAATTATCGATTTTTGTTTTTGTTGTAGCGTGGTGGCATGAAAATATTAATCGAGCGGGAGTGATGATCCGACGTGTTGATGGCGCTGTGCTTTTCGCGGGCTTCGCAAAAATACGTAACCCCAAACTCCATCGTCCGCGTGTATTCCTCAATGGTCATCTCATATCCGCCACCGATACAAATCCCCAGTTGCTCATTCCGATGCTTATGCTCTGGCATCGCTCCGCCATTGCCGGGAATATCCGCGAGCATGATTTCGATCCAATCTTCCACGAAAAAAGTAACTTCCATGCCAGGAAGCAAATCTCTTGTGCGATATACATCCAGAAAATAATCGTCCGGCGCAGTATAGACTTCATCGTCCTTGAGACGCTTCACATCGATAGCGATCACTTCTTGGTCGGTCGGATTGACTGCTCCATGAGGGACGAACGGTGGTGCAATATAGGCGCTGTCCAATGCCTTCATATGTCGTTGATGCTCGCCAACCTGCATGATCAGCTCGCCAGAGATCACCATGCCCAGTTGCGCTTCCTCATGCGCATGCAGATCCATATGTAAACCAGGAGGAATATAAGAAATCAGAATTTCCGTGCTACCGCGTCGGGTCGAGTATTGACGTATGCCATTGTCCCATTCTTTGAGAATGGCTTCAGGAAAGTAGGTTTGTTCCGTGTTAGAAGCATGAGATATAGTTTCCATAGATAAACTCCTTTGACATTAGATACTTTTAAAGACCGACCAGCTCATTGGAATGGCTTTGAATTCACATGCAAAGTTCAATCCGTGTTGCTGCATGGCAATCTGATTGGTGAGCGCAATATTGTACACACCTTCAGCAACGAGTCGAGCAGCGACACTAGTAGAGGTTACAGTTTCGATATGAGCGGATGTTCCAAGAAAATATTTAAGTAAGTTAATTGGTGCTGGGTGGGAGACAACAGGTTCACTGGCAAGCATGGACGGATGAAATTCAAAATCCTGTCGTACAGCAAGTCCGTACAATGGAGTATCGCAGCGGAACAACTGGATCAGGCTAATATTTTTGCGCATGTAAAAATCATTGATACCACCATAGGCATGGGGAACAATAACATAGTCCAATAAGCCGGCTTCCAGCTTCTCCATACACTGCTCAAATGTATCGTATAGCAACAGTTCACTGCGAATGCCTTGATTGGCCAAATAATGAAACGAAAACAGACTGGCAGCATATTCACTGCTTGTTCCGCTGGGGCCAAGTGTACCAATTCTTGCAAAAGAAGTTTGTTGACCATCATGCGTTTTCATGAAATCAGTTAATGTCATCAATTTCATCACCATTTTTAGTTTTTTAGTAGACATATTTTCACAAATCATTTTCACCAGCGACCTTTGCAACACACCTTTCTGCAAGGTTATAATTTCATACAAATACATATATTTACAAAGTTCTCAATCAATATAAGGGACGATACTTAAAATTGTCAATACCGTTTTAACTGTATACGATAGGTGAATGTCGTGTTAAATGTCATCAATACATAAAAATAGAATATTTCAATATAAAATAAACGAAATTATTTTATATATGTAAACTTTATTGACTCTAATTGTAAAATGTAAAGAAAAAGAATATTGAAAATAATTTATAAATTATGGTAATATTTTAAAAGCGCTTGGGCTAAAGGGATTGTATTTAGTTGACGAGGACGGAGGAGTATCGAAAATCAGCGGATGCCTCCCAGCTGCTTATCAAAGCTGTAAGCTGCTTTTTAAAAGAAAAGGCGACTTTTTGAACAAAGAGAGCAGTATGATAAACAACCAAGTATACACAGGAGGAATCACTATGTGCGGCATTGTAGGTTATATTGGACAAAATATGGATACGGATCATTTTCTGCTTAGCGGTCTGGAAAAGCTTGAATACAGAGGCTACGATTCTGCCGGTATTGCGCTTTTGAATGACGAAGGCATCCACGTATTCAAAGAAAAGGGTAGAATTAGTGATTTGAGAAAGACTGTGCATACTTCTATTCCTGCTACGCAGGGCATTGGTCAAACCAGATGGGCAACTCACGGCGCTCCTAACCGTGTAAATGCTCATCCGCATCAAAGCCAGTCGGGGCGATTTACTCTTGTGCACAATGGGGTTATTGAGAATTATGAATCGCTGTACGAGAATTATCTGAAGGATATTCCGTTAACAAGCGATACCGACACGGAGATTATTGTGCAGTTGGTGGATTTGTTTGTGCACGAAGGACTCGAAGTGTCAGCTGCACTTTTAAAAGTATTGAATCTGTTAAAAGGATCGTATGCGATTGCTATGATCGACAAGCAGGATGCTGACAAAATTTATATTTGCAAAAATAAAAGTCCGCTACTGGTCGGTCTGGGCGATGGCACCTTTAACGTGTTTGGATCGGATGCGTTGCCGATGATCCATGTTACCAAAACCTTTGTACAACTGCTCGACGAGGAAATGGTCATTGTGGAACGCAAGCAGGTAACGATCAAAAATTTGAAAGGTGAAACTGTCCTCCGGGATTCATTTCAAATGGATCTGGATCTGGACGATATCCAAAAAGGAACGTATGCGCACTATATGCTCAAGGAGATTGATGAGCAGCCGTTTATCGTGCGTAAGATCATTCAGGAATACCAGAATACAGGTAGCGGATTTGAGGTACAGTCCGATATTGTCGAAGCCGTCAGTACGTGTGACCGAATCTATATCATTGCCTGCGGCACCAGTTATCATGCTGGCTTGATCGGCAAACAGTATCTTGAAAACTGGGCACAGGTTCCGGTAGAAGTGCATATTGCTAGTGAATTTTCTTATAATACGCCGCTATTAGCACGAAAATCGCTGTTTATTTTCATTTCGCAAAGTGGTGAAACGGCGGATAGTAGAGCGGTATTGAAAAAGGTAAAACAGCTCGGTTATCCTGCGCTCACGATTACGAATGTTGTCGGTTCGACTTTGTCCCGGGAAGCGGATTACAGTTTATTTTTGCATGCTGGTCCCGAAATTGCAGTTGCTTCCACCAAAGCATATACCGCACAAATTACCGTGCTCGCGATTCTTGCAGCAGTAACAGCTGATCACAAAAGCATCCCGCTCTCATTCGATCTGCTGCATGAGCTTGGCGTAGTTGCGAATGCGATGGAGCTGATTTGCGACCGCAAGCCGGAGATGCAGCAGCTTGCACGCGAATATTTACATGATTACAGAAATGCTTTCTTTATTGGCAGACATATCGATTACTATGTCGTTCTGGAAGGAGCGCTCAAATTAAAAGAAATCTCTTATATTCAGGCAGAAGGCTTTGCAGGAGGGGAACTCAAGCACGGTACGATTGCTCTGATCGAAACAGACACTCCGGTTATTGCGCTGACTACGCAGTCCAATACGAACCTTGGTATTCGCAGTAATATGAAGGAAGTGGCAGCACGCGGTGCCAAAGTGTGTACGATTGCGATGGAAGGGCTAGACAAGCCAGATGATCAATTGATCATCCCGTCTGTACATGAGCATCTGACACCACTGCTTGCAGTTATTCCTTTACAAATCATTTCCTATTATGCCGCTCTGGAAAAAGGCTGCGATATCGATAAACCGCGCAATCTGGCAAAATCGGTAACTGTTGAATAGTTGTATCATTATTCAGAACATAAGATAGTTAGAACAAAGCAGCACAGTCGGGCACGCTTATAAGCGATTCCAGACTGTGCTGCTTTTTTTGAGATCGATATATATGAGAAATGATAACTATATCAAAGACTTCGCAAAGCACCGCCATCTACTGATATTTGCTGCCCTGTCACATAACCAGCGTTAGGCGAACATAGGTAAGCAATAAGGGAAGCAGTCTCTTCTGCCGTACCGGGGCGCTGTGCCGGAATCGCGGTATTCACCGACTGTATAGCTTCCTCCCGGCTCCATTGCTGCGCCGATTGCAAATTGCTTATGTACTGATGATAGCGATCCGTTACGATGGTGCCGGGATTGATACAGTTTACGGTAATATGATACTTTGCCAGTTCCATAGAGATATTTTTGCTGGCATTGATAATAGCGGCATTCACCATACCATTGGTAAACATGTTAGCGCCCGGTTCTTTCCAGAAGTTGCCTACAAGACTGATGATACGACCCCATTGTTGCTGCTGCATCAGGGATGCTGCGCGCTGCATACAATCGATATATGTTACAGCTTTGACGGTAAACGTCTGTATAGCCTGTTCCGGTTGGAAGGTTGAGAAGCGGTCGGGAGCACCGCCCGGAATATTGTTAATCAGAATATCAAGACGCTCATAATACTGCACGATTTGGGCAAAACACTGCTCACGCACTTCGGCATCAGTAATATCTCCCACAAACAAACTATGTGCTCCGGGTTGGATCGCATGTACTTCTTCCAGCACTTCCTGTAACTGCTCGTGCCTGCGCGCATTCAAACATAACGTATACCCTTCAGCTGCCAGAGCGAGAGCAGCAGCTTTCCCAATCCCTTGACTAGCGCCGGAAATCATAGCAATTCGATTCATGTATTCTACTCCTTTGAGTTATTTTCCACTATTTTATAGTAAATGAAATATAAGGACGTTACAATGTGCATAATGTATGCTATCATAACAATCGTTTGCCCCATTTTTCCTGTGTGCACTTTACTGAACATAATTTCAAAAACAGTTTTACATTTGTTCAAACGGGTGCTATGATGATTCTACAGGCAGTCATACCCTGACTCATGATGTTACGTTCGACCGATTGTTTGGACAATACACACGACCAGGGCAATAACACAAAGTGTGGCATGATTGAATATCAAAGGAGCGATAATAGATGAATGTGGCAAAACTGATCGATCATACGCTGTTGAAAGCGGATGCGACACAGGCGGAAGTTGCCAAGCTGGTTGACGAAGCGAAGAAATACCAGTTTGCATCGGTATGCGTAAACCCAACATGGGTGTCTTTCTGTGCAGAACAACTGCAAGGTACAGGCGTGGATGTATGTACAGTAATCGGTTTCCCTCTGGGAGCGAATACGCCCGAAGTGAAAGCTTTTGAAGCAGCTAACGCGATTGCTAACGGTGCAACGGAAGTCGATATGGTCATCAATATCGGCGCGCTCAAAGATGGCAACAACGAGCTGGTTGAACGCGATATCCGTGCAGTTGTAGACGCAGCCAAAGGCAAAGCGCTGGTTAAAGTAATCATCGAAACGTCTCTGTTAACCGACGAGGAGAAAGTACGCGCTTCCGAATTGTCTGTCAAAGCAGGTACTGATTTTGTGAAAACATCTACCGGTTTCTCCACTGGCGGCGCAACACCGGAAGACGTAGCTCTGATGCGCAAAACGGTTGGCCCTGACATCGGCGTCAAGGCTTCTGGCGGCGTACGCAGTGAAGAAGATCTGAATGCCATGGTAGCCGCAGGTGCAACGCGTATTGGCGCAAGCTCCGGCGTGAAAATCATGGAAGGCGGCCAGTCCACTTCTTCCTATTAATGCAGCTTTACAATATCCGGTCTGTGTAATGCAGACCGGAGCACTGCTCGGACAGTGAAAGTAACAACAGGAACGAATCTACCCGGAAAGGCCGTGGAATGTATGAAAGAACAACTGATTCAAGCGGCAATTGAAGCGCGCAACCATGCGTATGTACCGTATTCTCATTTCCAAGTAGGTGCTGCCCTATTGTCCGAAGATGGCAAAGTGTACGGCGGAGCCAACATTGAGAACGCGTCCTACGGACTGACCAATTGTGCGGAACGTACTGCTATTTTCAAAGCAGCTTCTGAAGGTGTACGCAAGATTCAAGCGATTGCGATTGTTGCGGACACGGATGGACCGGTTTCACCATGTGGCGCATGTCGTCAGGTAATTGCTGAATTCAGCGATGAGAATACACGCATTTATTTAACGAATCTGCATGGCGATGTGAGCGAGTGGAGTATCGGGGAGATTTTGCCGGGATATTTCCAAGCGAAGGATATGGATAAAGGCTGAGACGGTGCCAAGCACCGTTTTTAAAAAGCTGGATGTCATAACCATTGTTTTTCAATCGATATTGTAAGCGCTTTATGAATGAGAGAGAAAGTTTTCATGATTATTTTTACTGTTGCTTGAACGGGAAAAGGGTTGCCACGATGCAACCGATGACCGGCAGAAGCGACAACATAGAACAGGAGCTAATTACGCATGAAGTATATTATCGCTATTATCGGTATTCTGGTTGTCTTCGGTCTGGCTTATATCGCCAGTAATGACCGCAAAAATATCCGTTACCGTCCACTGATTACAATGGTAGTTTTACAGATTGTTTTGACATTTGTGCTGCTATATACTACCGCTGGAGCAACACTGATTGGCGGATTCTCGGCTATATTTGAGCATTTGCTCGGCTATGCAGCTGAAGGAACAAACTTTGTCTTTGGTAATTTTGTATTTAAAGAAGTAAATGGTCAAATCCAAACTCCGTTCTTTTTCAATGTTCTGATGCCAATCGTATTTATCTCGGCACTGATTGGTATTCTGCAATATTTTAAAATCTTGCCATTCGTTATTCGCTATATTGGTCTTGTATTGAGCAAGATTAATGGCATGGGCAAGCTGGAATCGTACAATGCGGTTGCATCCGCGATTCTCGGTCAGTCCGAAGTATTCATTTCCGTCAAAAAACAAATTGGTCTGTTGCCGAAGCACCGTTTGTACACATTGTGTGCATCCGCGATGTCTACCGTTTCTATGTCCATTGTTGGCTCATATATGTCCATGCTGCAACCACGTTATGTTGTTACAGCACTAGTACTTAATCTGTTCGGTGGTTTCATTATCGCTTCCATCATCAATCCGTATCGTGTAACAGCGGAAGAGGATATACTGGAAGTACAGGAAGAAGAGAAACAAACCTTCTTCGAAATGCTGGGCGAATACATCATGGACGGCTTCAAAGTTGCGATCGTTGTTGCTGCCATGCTGATTGGTTTTGTCGCATTGATCGCTATGATTAATGGTCTGTTCGATCTGATCTTCGGCATCACATTCCAAGAAATACTCGGTTACATCTTTGCACCACTAGCATTTGTAATGGGTGTGCCGTGGGCAGATGCAGTTACTGCAGGTAGTCTGATGGCAACCAAGCTGGTTTCTAATGAGTTTGTAGCTATGTTGCAACTGGGCGATCACAAAGAACTGAGCGCACGCGCTATTGGTATCGTATCCGTCTTCCTTGTATCGTTTGCTAACTTCTCGTCCATCGGTATCATCTCCGGTGCGGTCAAAGGTCTGCATGAGAAAAAAGGGAACGAAGTTGCGAAGTTTGGTCTGAAGCTGCTGTACGGTGCAACATTGGTCAGCGTATTGTCCGCAACGATTGCTGGTTTGTTCCTGTAATACAATCGGCACAGTCGGCAAAAGGGCAATAGAGAAAGCTGTTATTTTCAAGCACCCCCGATCTGTTGTAAAATAGGTTTTTGCACTGTTTGCAGAAATCACGCTGTTCATAACGGAAAGGAGCACAATTATCATGACACCATTCAAACGCGTACATCTGATCGTTATGGACTCTGTCGGCATCGGTGAAGCACCAGATGCAGCAGAGTTCGGCGATGTGAACGTTGATACATTTGGGCATATTGCCCGCGAAAACGGCGGTCTGAACATGCCGAATATGGCAAAACTCGGACTGTCCAATATTCGCGAAATTCAAGGTATACCAGTAGCGGATCAGCCACTTGGGTATTACACCAAAATGCAGGAGGCTTCCCGCGGTAAGGACACGATGACTGGTCACTGGGAGATCATGGGTCTGTATATCGATACCCCGTTCCGCGTATTCCCAGATGGATTCCCAGATGAGCTGATTCAACGCATCGAGGAGAAAACAGGACGCAAAGTTATCGGAAACAAACCGGCAAGCGGCACCGAGATCATTGATGAGTTAGGTGAGGAGCATGTGAATACCGGCGCGCTGATCATCTACACATCCGCCGATTCTGTTTTGCAGATCGCTGCTCATGAAGAGATCGTGCCACTCAAGGAATTGTACGAAATCTGTGAATTCTGTCGCGAGATTACACTGGATGATCCCTACATGCTGGGACGCATCATTGCACGTCCATTCGTTGGCGAACCGGGCAAATTCACCCGTACATCCAATCGTCACGACTACGCCTTGAAGCCGTTCGGTCCTACAACGATGAACGCGCTGCAAGATGCAGGTCTGGACGTAATCGCAATCGGGAAAATCGCTGACATTTACGATGGCGAAGGTGTAACGGAATCGATTCGCACCAAGTCCAATATGGACGGTATGGATCAACTGGTGCAGGTAGCTGGCAAGCCATTCCACGGACTGAGCTTCCTGAATCTGGTCGACTTTGACGCACTGTTCGGACACCGCCGCGATCCGAAAGGATATGCGGATGCGCTGGAAGAGTACGATGCACGTCTGCCAGAAGTATTCGATAACATGGACGAAGATGATCTGCTGCTCATTACAGCGGATCACGGGAATGATCCTACCTACACAGGAACTGATCATACCCGCGAATATGTGCCACTGATCACTTACTCCAAACGCTTCAAAGATGGCGGCAAAGAATTGCCACTACGTACTACCTTTGCCGATATCGCTGCAACGGTAGCCGAGAACTTTGATGTGAAGAAGCCGGAGTACGGTACAAGCTTCCTGTCTGACCTGAAATAATATAGCGAATGATATGTTTGCCTATAAAATCATATTGAATATGTAGATGCCCTGTTCATTCAGGGCATCCATTACTTTTGGAGGTTATACACAATGAGCGTTCATATTGGAGCCAAACCCGGCGATATCGCCGAAACGATCCTGCTGCCCGGCGATCCGCTGCGTGCCAAGTACATCGCCGATACGTATCTGGAAGATGTAACCTGTTATAACGAAGTGCGCGGTATGCTCGGCTTTACCGGTACGTACAAAGGGCAACGCATTTCCGTACAAGGAACGGGTATGGGTCTGCCATCGATCAGTATCTACGTGAACGAGCTGATCAGCGAGTACGGCGTCAAAAACCTGATCCGTGTCGGTACATGTGGCGGTATGCAGGAGCATGTGCATGTACGTGATGTCATTTTGGCACAAGCAGCAAGTACCGATTCCAGCATGAACAATCACATTTTCGGCAATTACACGTTTGCACCAGTTGCCAGCTTCCCACTGCTAAAAGCTGCTTATGATCGTGGTGTGGAAAAAGGTCTGAACCTGCACGTCGGCAACATTTTCAGCTCCGATTCGTTCTATCGCGATGACAAAACGATTACCGGTCGTCTGATGGAATACGGCGTACTGGGTGTAGAGATGGAGACTAGCGCACTATACACACTTGCTGCCAAATTCGGTGTGAACGCACTGACAATTCTGACTGTTAGTGATCACCTGCTAACTGGTGAAGAAACGACATCTGAAGAGCGTCAAACGACCTTCAACGAGATGATGGAAGTCGCACTGGACGCAGCGATCTCGCTGTAATCTGTAGATTGATACAGGATGCGCTTTATTGGATATAGATACCCATCTAGGTAGCTATGCAGTGGAAGGTATCCTATAGAACAGCATAACGACAGACGATACAATTCGCATTCGTACTCTGCCAACAGAATCAATCTGGCAAAGTGCAGAAACAATGTCGCATCGTCTGTCGAATGCTTTTCTTCCGATGATTTTGATGTTAGGTTTGTGTTAATTTTAAAATAGGAGATGATCTGTATGAGAATGGTAGACCTGATTGAGAAAAAACGTGATGGCAAAGAACTGAGCACCGAAGAAATCAACTTTATTATTCAAGGATACACCGAAGGCGATATTCCAGATTATCAAGTGAGCGCATTTGCAATGGCGACCTTCTTCAAAGATATGACTGACCGTGAACGTGCTGATCTGACAATGGCAATGGTCAACTCCGGCGAAACAATCGATCTGTCCGCGATCGAAGGCGTCAAAGTCGACAAGCACTCCACTGGCGGTGTAGGCGATACGACGACACTTGTACTCGCTCCGCTCGTAGCAGCATTGGATATTCCAGTTGCCAAAATGTCCGGTCGTGGTCTGGGTCATACAGGCGGCACCGTGGACAAGCTGGAATCCGTAGAAGGATTCCACGTTGAAATTACCAAAGACGAGTTCATCAAGCTGGTAAACGAAAACAAAATCGCTGTTATCGGTCAAAGCGGCAACCTTACTCCAGCCGACAAAAAGCTGTATGCGCTGCGTGACGTAACCGCAACTGTGAATTCTATTCCACTGATCGCCAGCTCCATCATGAGCAAAAAGATCGCTGCCGGTGCAGATGCTATCGTACTGGACGTAAAAACCGGTGCAGGTGCATTTATGAAAACACCAGAAGCAGCCAAAGAACTGGCACATGCTATGGTAAGCATCGGTAACAATGTCGGTCGTAAAACGATGGCAGTTATCTCCGATATGAGCCAACCTCTTGGTCTGGCAATCGGTAACTCGCTGGAGATTCAAGAAGCAATCGACACACTCAAAGGTCAAGGTCCCAAAGATCTGGAAGAACTGTGTTACGAACTAGGTAGCCAGATGGTATATCTGGCAGGCAAAGCAGATTCATTGGAAGATGCCAAAGTAAAACTGCAAGAAGTAATTGAGAACGGTAAAGCGCTGGAGAAATTCAAACTGTTCCTGTCCAGTCAGGGCGGCGATGCTTCCGTTGTCGATCATCCAGAGCGCTTGCCACAAGCACAATTCCATATCGAACTGCCAGCCAAACAAGACGGCGTTGTGGCTGAACTTGTCGCTGACGAGATCGGTACCGCAGCGATGCTGCTAGGCGCAGGACGCGCAACCAAAGAATCCGAGATCGATCTGGCAGTAGGTCTGATGCTGAACAAAAAAGTTGGCGATACCGTCAAAGCTGGTGAATCGCTTGTAACGATCCATGCTAACCGCGAAAATGTAGACGATGTAAAAGCGAAACTGTATGACAGCATCCGCATCGCCGATCATGCCGATGCACCAACACTCGTATACGGCACAGTAACTGAGTAATTGCGCTAATTCTTTTCTCTGTCTGCATCGGATATAATCAAGGTTGGTATACAACCAGTTTATCTGTGATAGTGAGATATGAGATAGAGTGAAATTTGAGGATACAAATGAACTATAAAAACCGTTATTGCTCATTGAGCGATAACGGTTTTTGTGTATAGATTGTTCTTTTTTTAGATAGGCATCTCTTTGTTGGATATAAGTATTTTTGTTCAATGAGTAACGTATTTCACTTGCAAACTCTACTTTTGTACCCCTCCAAAAAGCTAATTTCTTATCCATTGCTCATATGTAATTTCAAATATATCAGTCTGCAAAAAATGACAATTCCTAAGTACATATGCCTTATTTATAGCAATACGTGTGATGTGGTTGCGTAAATACGAATGGTTCGATTGAATCAAATTCAATTTAACGAAATGAAAATTCAGTCAGCTACTACATCTCCAACACTTAACACCGATATAACTAATATTGCCAGTATTTTAAATATATGAATGATACGATGAGCCGTATAAATTTTATGTGTGATTCATCAAATGGCAATCCCCGATAAATATAAACCAGCGATATGATAATAAAAAAGAAATAATTTACAATTAAGGAAGGGATGAAAGTGGATATGATCGGATGTCTGCAGCGAATCGAGCAGGAACGTCAAGAACTGCATAATCTGGTGGAGCAATTCGGATTCTCGGACCACCGTGTACTGCTGAAATCGCAGCAACTAGATCAAACACTGAATGAGTACAATCAGCAATGGATTAGTTATAAAGCGATTCAGCAGCAATAGTCTGAGGTAACAAAATATAATAAATAGGCGATGATCGGAAGCTTTGACGTATAGTAAGAGAAGCTGTACAAGCCGGGCAGAAGCGTACACAATGAAGGCACTTCGACATTGACCGTCGGACCGGACGGAGTAGAATATAGCATGCAGGGGACAGCATGTTGCCTTACATTGGGAATGAGCATTAAAGACAACATGATTTAAACTGGAAGAAATCATCAGAAATGCACCGATTTATGGTAAATCATGAAGACGTTTGCATACAAAAGATGTAAGCGGATTTATAAAGTTACAGAATCTTTATAACAAAGTGACATTACTTTTCTTTGAATGATTCTCAAAAATAGTGTTATATTAATTAAGTATGGAACATGTTAGCCATCTACAGGATGGTTTTATTATCGTTGGAGAAAATAGAGTCAGCACAATCTACATATGCAATGCAGTACGTTCCCGCTTCGTTGCACAATACCAAGACAACCGGTCCAAGTGTACCCGGCTAAGTTAGGAGAGATTACGTCATGCCCAAAGCCCTCAACATTCGTTCCATTGTGGAACAGGAAATTCAGAGCAAAGGATATAACCTGAGCCAGTTCAGCCAGATTTCCGGTATGAACCGCGGCACCCTGAGCCTGATCCTGAACGGCAATCCATCCAAAATGCCGTCCATCCCGCAAATGGACAAAATGGCAGAAGCGCTCGGTTACGAGCAGGGCTGGCTGTATGAACTGTATCTGAAAGAATGCTTTGACCGGGAAGTCCCGCATTGGAGAAGACTCAAAAATTTTCTGTACCGTTGCCTACAACTGGGCAAAGATCATATGATTCAGCAGGTACTGGATCGCGTGCTGGAAGATTCCAACCAGACAGGCGCTATTTTTGACGCAGCGGAAGAGTGGTATGAAGAAGGCTATCGTGAACAGCTTCTGCCATTGTATCAATGTGTCATTATTCATGAGCGTTATCGTCATGCGGAACGGCTTGCTGTGAGTCACTATCGTATTTTCCGCCTGAGCCAAAGCGAGAACTTTGAGAACAATCTGCGCGCTGCCATCGCCTTTGAACCGTATCGGAATGAACTGCCGATTGGGTTCAGGTTGGATGGTTTGTTAAAGTTGGCGAATATTTATTACAATCAGCATATGTGGGAAAAGGTTGAGTTTTTTGCTGATGAATTGCGGGAATTAGCAACGACTGCCTATGAGAATCGAATTCACATGCAAGATAACAAAGATGGCGAACGCGGTATAAAAACGGAACGACATTTAGTTGTTTATTATGGACATGGCTTCTTACTTAAAGGTAATGCTTTAGAAGAACAGAGACGATACCAAGAAGCGTTGACTTATATAGAAGGATACAAGGATTTGACATGGTTTGAAGGTTTAAATGAAATTGGCATAACAGAAATCAAAAAGTTCAAAGAGTTTTCCATAGCTAACGAATTGAATTTAGCAATCTTAACAGGTGATATGAATCAACTGGATAACTATGTCGATTTCTTATCGAAAAATAAGATGGAGTTGCTCCCCGGATTATTGACAATTGTTACTTCAGCCAATAAATATCACTTCGCTATAGATCATATACTAACGTTTTTTGAGGATGAACTTCTAAATTTGGAATCCAATAAGTTATTCTCAGAGAATTATTATGATAAAAATTTTAATCTCGATCATTATACAGATCTTTGTTTTCATTTAGGAATATACTTTTTGGAAAAAAACGACTATACGAAAGCGATAAATAATATTATTATTAGCTTAGAAATTTCACAGACTATAAGGAAGCATAAGCATGTAATTAATGGATTGGCGCTTCTTTATTTTCTTCGATCTTTATTGGATTCTAAACAACATGAGCGATATGATCTTATAATGAAAGGAGTGTTAGCAAATGAAGAAATTATTCCTACCCATTGTATCCCTAATGATATTAACAGTAACGATACTTAACAGTGCTCCTCCTTTCATTTCAAATACATCTGTCTTTTATACTGCAAGCACATTGGGACATGGACAAGGAACCTAGTAGACCGGCTTCAAATGAAGCGCCTATATCATAATAGGCGCTTCATTTTTCTATATAATGATATAAGTATAAAATTGGATACGAGGGATAGAAATTATGAGAGGAAATCAGTTACATACGATAATAGAGAATGAGATGAGAAGAGCAGGTGTTAATTTCAATCAGCTTAGCCAATTGACTAATATCAATAGGGGAACATTGAGTTCTATATTTAATACTAGTTCATTAAAGCTGCCTTCAATTGAACAATTGGATAAGATAACTGAAAGTTTGAATCTTAATATAGGTTATTATTACGATGTCTATATCGAAGAGTATTTTCGTGATTTCAACCCACACTGGAAAAAGTTAAAGCCTTTGGTCTACCGGTGCTTACGACCACAGTTTCAGAAGCAGCTGAAGCGCATATTAGAACTATTGATGGAAAGTAATATTAACCTATCCAAGTTATTTATTTTCACGGAAAGTTGGTTTGAAGAAGGATATCGAGACGAATTATTATTATGTTATAAATACGTGATCAAATTTGAAAAATATAATTATAGTGAGCAGACTGTTTTGAGTCGATACCGGATATTTTATATTGAGTCGAGTAATAATGATTTTGAGAAGGACTTGCACGCTGCTATTGAATTCGGATCTCATTACAGTGAATTGGATGAGCATTATAGATTGGATGCTCTGTTGAAATTAATTAATATCTATTTTCGTCATTGTCAATGGGATAAAGTGATAGAGTTGAGTAAGGAAATGAACTTAGTTTCTAAAAATGTATATGAACGAAAACTTCATTTGCAAAAAGACGAGAACGAAAAAGTGATTTTTCGTACAGAGAGACATTTACTGGTTTATTATGCACAAAGTTTTCTTATGCCTCAAGCTGCTTTGGAGGCTCAAGGGAAATATAAAGAAGCATACACTTATATAGCGCATTATAAAGATTTAAGTTGGTTTGAGAATCTTGATCAATTAGGTATGATTGAACTGCAAAAATTCCAAAAATTTGCTATTGCTAATGAATTAAACATATTAATTTCAATGGGGGATTTTAAAAAACTGCCAGAGTACATGCAATTTGCTGATCAACATCCTGATGAGCTTTTACCTAGTATGTACTGTATAGTATTATCGGCTAATAAAAATGATTTCTCTCTAATTAATGATTATGACTGGATTTTAGAGAAACTAAACTTTATCGAACAGTCAAATATTGAAGATAGTTACTACGAGGTGATTTATAGTTTGGATTGGCTAGAAAAATTATATCGCCAATTAGCTATATATCATTTTCGTTATGCAAATTATAGTGAGGGAGTTCGATATCTTTCCAAATGTCTGGCACTCGCCAATCAATTTAACAAAAAGAGCGAATTCAACGAATATCCCGAACTGATGAATATCCTAAAAGAATGGTCGTTGCTCATGGAACGCAATCACAAAAACGATCCTAGCTGATTACATCCAAAAATCCTCCCATGCAAATAACTATACTCACTACATCCGTTTAGACATAACCATTCCAATAAACAAAAAACCAAAGCCCCTGCTAAGTTCTCATAGCAAGTAGGCTTTGGTTTTTTAATTTAGATTGAACTTGGTTGCTTATTCAATACCACCCAAGTGCTTGCTTCATTTCTCCCTCTCAATTCACCTTCACAATCTGAAAATGCTGGTTCGTGCCGCCATTATCCGTCCACTGAATCGCTTTTGCTCCATCCGCAGTGGATTGATCCGAAATATCAATCAGCTTACCAGTCGCACGGTTTTTGAGTTTGTAATACCCGCCACCGACGCTTACGAGTTGCCATTGCTGACTTGTCCAACCACCATCTGTCCATTGTTCAATAACAGCGCCGTCAGCAGTGTTGCCACTCTCCACTCCAATGAGTTTGCCCGTAGTGCGGTTGATGATTTTATAATATCCGCCGCCTGCGTCGGTGATTTGCCATTGTTGGCTAACAGCTCCACCGCTGGCGCGTTGTTCGAGGTCGGTGCCGTTGGCGGTTGCGTCGCCAATTACGCCGAGTAATTTGTTGCTTTTGCGGCTGATGATCTGGTAGGAGGCGTTAGCATCCCAGCTGTCAGTAATGTTATTGCCGGTAATGCTACCAGTCGCGGTATCCACGGTAATACTGCCATACCAGTTCATTGCCAGACTGGTAGCGCTTGGGAAGCTCAGCGGCAGCCAGACGTATTTGGAATCCTGAACGGGACCGCTCCATGCGCCTGCCCAGCGATCGCCCATATACAGATACGATGTCGTTTGCGATCCTTCTACCGGTACGACGTATGCAGATTGCGAGCCGTAAGTCGTGCTATCTGCGAAGTTGCTCAAGCCACTCCATGTGCCGGTAATGCTACTAGCGGTTGCATATTTTGCCTGATTCGGGTTCCAGCCAGTTGCGCCGGAGGTGATCAGGAAGTAGACACCGTCTTTTTTGAACATAGCAGGGGCTTCGCGGTATTGCCCTGTCCACAATGTGGTGACAAGTGAATCGACGCCCAAGAAATCAGGTGTTAATTTGTAAATGTTCAGGTCGGCATTGACGCGTGTAGCAGAGATCAGGTAGGCGGTGCCGTTGTCGTTATATACGGTCATATCGCGGGAATCGTAGCCAAGTGGACGGAAGCTACCTTGATACGCATAGTTACCGTCTACGGTATCGGATGTGGCAACAGCGACACGAGCTTCGCCGTAATCCGAGCCGTTTTCTTTGTGCATCCATAGTACATATTTTTTGGTGGAGCTGTTATAGATGACTTTTGGACGCTCGATATTGGATACATTCAGTTCGGAAGCGGAGCTGCTGGTCAGCACATTGTTGCGGAACTCCCAATTTTTCAGATCGGCGGAGCGATAGACGGATACGGCTTTGAATGTGCCGTTCGTATTGCGGTTCTCGCCGAACCAGTAGTAGTAGCCACTGACTTTGATCATGCCGCCACCGTGGGCATGCACGATATTGCCACTTGTATCTTTGAATTGAATGCCGTTCGTAATGGTCACGGGTGCTGCGGACACCTCCTGTGCCGGAATCAGCAGATTGCCCAGCGTTTGCAGCAGCAGAGTCAGGGCAAGCAGGGTGCTGAAACGGCGAAGCTTTTGCGTCATTGTACGGTTTGCGGTTAACAATTTCACTGTACATCCACCTCTGGCTTTTTATTTGAAAGCGATTACATAATGCTCCAGCAAAATGGTCTGTTCTTCGATAGTCACGGCTCAGGAAACGGGAAGACGTTGGATAGAAATGAGTAGGTGCGTATCTTCCACATGCGTAGCATACAAAGCCGGTGCAATCGAAAACATGAACTATGTAGGTTGCCGATTATGTAATGCTCTCTTGCATCTTATTCTAACAGGCTTCCAAAATACGGCATATCAGACAATATTGCAATGCATATAAGAATAGCGAGAGTCAGCAGCATTATCTGTATCTGAGCTGTATTTTGTGAAGGTCGATGATTGCTAGATCAAGAGACTAGGTGGGAATAAAAGTATAAATGTAATATTTTGGCGGAAAATAGCGGAACAATGCGCATTATACCTAAAGTTTGTCGTGTAGAAAACCGATGATTAAATCACATATCTTTTTGTATTCCTCTAACTTAGTTACTTCAAATGTTATGCAGTCAAAGCATCAAGCATGGAATGCCCATCGTTGCACGGGCATGACCACATTCACATTACAACAAGGGGAGAAACCCATGCAGTCATTATATTTTACGAGTACGATTCAAGCGAAAGAATATATACAGGAGAATCCAGATACCGGTATTGTACTGTTTGCCGGTGTGGAAAAGGTTAAGGAACTGAGTGCGGTTGCTACTGCTCATACGGTACTCTGCTCCACGGCAGGCGAGTATACGTCGGAGGGATTCCGCGAAGGCGTCATTAGCGGCTTCGCGTATCCGACTTCCTTGGCACAGGCGATTGAGATTCAGTCGCCAGCGATTTTGAGCATTCATGAGTTGCAGGCGGGTTACAACAAAGTCCGTCACAATCCCAATGCGTTTATGTTTATTTTGTACGATGGTCTATCGGCGCAAGAGGAAGGTGTCATGACGACGCTATTCTTTATTAAAGATGATTTTAAGGTGATTGGTGGTAGTTCAGGCGACTATGTGAAGTTTCAGGAAACGGCAATTTATATGGGGGGCAAGCGCGTACACGGGGTTGCAATGTATTTTGATTATCCGAAGCGTACGCAGCTGGTCAAAGAGAATCTATATTTCTCCACCAAGCAGCGTTTGCTTGTGACAGATGCCGAGCCGCTCAAGCGTATTGTATATAGCTTCAATAATCGTCCGGCGACCGAAGCCTATGCTGAAGCGCTTGGTATCCCGGAGAGCCAGCTGGAGCAAGCATTTATGAATTATCCGCTGGGCAAGGTGATCAAGCAGGATACGTATATTACTTCACCGATGAAGGTGAATCCAGATCGCTCGATCACCTTTTACGCGCAGGTGGCACCGAATACGTTTATGGATGTACTGCAACCGTCGGATATTCAGGAATGTTTTCAGGATACGTTGAATCGGTTAGCGTTCGCACCGAGCTTTATTTTTTCGCTGCATTGTATTTTGCGCAGTCTGAAATTCAAAAGCGAGAATACGTGGAAACGTCTGGACGATAAGCTGCTGAGTGTGTGCAAAAATCAGGCAGGTTTCATCAGCTATGGCGAACAGATTCATAATAAACATTTCAACCAGACGATGGTGCTGTTGGCATTTGAATAGGAGGAACAGCATGCTGAAGAGCATATTTAAAGGAAAGCAAGCAGAAATGGTACCACAAGTCGTGCAAGCGCAGGCGGAGGAGCAACTCAAACCGAACACACTGCCTTATGTATATCTGCTGACCGATGAAGTGGAGAAAAATATTAAGCTACTGTTGAATGAAGAAGGCAATATTACGTACGGATTTCAGCAGGCAGCGGCTTCGTTGAACGAAACGACGACCGAGATCAAAAGCATTGAAAATGTACTGCATGAGCTGGATCGTGAAACCGAGAGCATTATTAATGAAGTCGGCAACAGTATTGAGATCTCCCAGCAGACTATTACGCATACCCAGCAGCTGGTCAGCACGTCAGCAGGTCATATGGGCGATGTGTCCGCGGTGTTCGAGAATTTTGTATCTGTGTTTACCGCGATTGAAAAGAAATACGCCGAGATTAACCAGTTTGCCAGCACGATTACCAATATTGCGACCCAGACCAATCTGTTGTCGCTTAACGCTTCCATTGAGGCAGCACGAGCGGGGGAAGCAGGGAAAGGCTTTGCCGTCGTTGCAGGCGAGATCAAAACCCTATCTGATACGACCAAAAAAAGCGCCACCGACATTCTCGATCTGCTGGGCGATATGAGCAAAATCATGGAGTCGATCCGTCTGGAATCGGACAAAGGCAAAGATATCGTCAAAAATGCAGCGGATACGATGCAGCGCTCGACCGAAAGCTTTGAAAGTGTAATGAACGCTGAGGCAGAAGTGAATCGTCAGCTCGGCATCGTCAAATCGTCTCAGTTGAAAAGTATTAACGATATTGCGCGCAACATCTCCAATATCGCCGATCTGTCTGGTAAGCAAAATCGTAACATCGACGAGCTGATCTACAATGGTGGTAAGAAATCCGAGCAATATTTGTACATCCTCAATCACTTGAATCAGATTCAAATGCTACAAGATATCGACAAAGGCAAACCAAGCGGCAAATAAAAGGCCAACAGACAGATAGATCAAGGCAATACAGCTCATTATTTCCTTTTGATCCTATGCTAATTCATTATGATGGTAACAAAGTACAAAAGACTCCAATCTGGATAATGGATGTGGAGTCTTTTGTGCTTTATTCAATACGTGCATACGATTCAACTATTCCAGATTGATCATGCGTACATCGGGCTGGGATTGCAAAAGAAGCAAAATGTCTGACGTTTTCAGAGAAGCTGGGAATTTGATCTCCATCCGCAACTCAATTTCTGACTGAATATGAGAATCGTGAATATCTGGGTTGTTTTGCGTCGGTTCGGTTGTTTGCGAATATAGCTTGATCACATGTACTTCATTTTCTTCTAATACATCAAGCAAATTTTCCACTGGATCGGTATGATTCACTAATCGTACATGTAGCTGATGCGAATGTGCTGCTAATACTGGCGCGCCACGTCCATGCATTGCAAATTGAACGAGCAGAATGAGTAAAGTCACCCCAATACCTATCCAGTACATACCAGCGCCAATCGCCATACCGACACCAGCAGTAGCCCAGATGCCAGCTGCCGTTGTCAATCCTTTGACCTTTTGCTTGTTCATAAAGATCGTACCTGCTCCAAGAAATCCGACACCACTTACGATCTGGGCGGCAACCCGGGACGGATCAAGTGAGACATTGCTCCAGTTTTCCATATCAGTAAAGCCATATTTGGAAATAACCATCATCAGTGATGCACCAACTGCCACGATAAAATGTGTACGAATTCCCGCTTCCTTATGTCGACTCCGTCGTTCGTAGCCAACCAGTACTCCGCAAAGCCCGGCAATTACTACTCTGAAAATATGCTCCAGTGTTACAAGGGTTAGCATGCGATAACCTCCTTTTTACGATAGTTCTTATTGCGACGCATCATAGATACAAGTACATACGAAGCTCTACATATACTCTTTTGTATATACCCGCAATAGAAGGAAATAGCATAAATTATGGATATAAAATGAATGTTTCATGAGAAACTCTCAATACCCACTAAATGTATCGGAAAAACAGTTGACGTAGCATGACAGACAGTGTACTATTCAATTTGCAGTTCGTTATTTTTTGAGACCAGGTGAACAAAACGGATGTACCGGATGGAAGCCATTTTACAAAAAAGACGAGGCAGTCCATCACTGGACTTTGACGGCAGACCGTAATCAATATAAACGAGCCAATACCCATGGGAATGTGTAAAGCGGGCGGGTGATTCCGATTCGTCCTGATTTCGAATGCCCGGAATGGTGTATTAAACGAGTATGACGATTATCGACTACCGATCCAAACAACCTACAACAAAGGGGAGTCCTACACAATGAAAAAATGGGGTTCGTTAACACTGATGCTGATTCTGACTATGCTGGTCATTGCAGCGTGCGGTAACAGCTCGAATACAGCAACAACTGGCAGCGGTTCGAATGAGGCGGCTACCAGCAACGAGAGCACTACATCATCTTCCGGTGCAGCTACACTGGAATCGGTAAAAGCAAGCGGCAAACTGCGTATCGGTACAGAAGGTACTTATGCGCCATTCACATACCATGACGAAGCAGGCAAATTGACTGGCTTTGACGTGGACATCGCAACAGAAGTGAGCAAACGTCTGGGCGTAGAGCCAGAATTCATCGAAACTCAGTGGGATGGAATGATCGCTGGTTTGGATGCCAATCGCTTTGACACAGTATTCAACGAAGTAGGTATTACGGAAGAACGTCAGCAGAAATATCTGTTCTCCGATTCGTATATTTCTTCCAAAGCGGTTCTGATCGTTAAAGAAGACAACGCAGATATCAAAGCTTTTACGGACCTGAAAGGCAAAAAGTCTGCTCAGTCCCTGACCAGTAACTTTGGTAAAATTGCGGAGCAAAACGGTGCGGAATTAGTGTCCGTAGACGGTTTCCCACAAGCGGTTGAGCTGCTGGCGTCCGGTCGTGCGGATGCAACAATCAATGATAACCTGTCTTTCCTAGATTTGAAAAAGCAACAGCCTGATGCTCCAATCAAAGTCGTAGCTGAAGAAGCAGATGCTTCCCAGAGCGGTGCAATCTTCAATAAAGGCAGCCAAGACCTGGTTGACGCTGTAAACAAAGCACTGAAAGACATGGTTGCTGATGGTACGTACCTGAAAATCTCCGAGAAATATTTCGGCGAAGATGTTTCCAAATAATCGTTTCGGTTTATAACTGAAAAGCAATGCTTGTTCCGATATCTTGATGATCGCTTATGATCATCAAGATATCGTGCTTTCCGGGTATAATTGAAGAGCAGCATATACAAATCATACATTGCAAAAATCATGATTCAGGGAGGACGGAAGATGACTGATCGGCAGATACAGATTGTAATTGATTCCTTTTGGCCTCTACTTAAAGCTGGTCTGATGTATACACTGCCGCTAGCGCTGGCTTCTTTTGTATTGGGCCTGATTGTGGCAGTACTGACCGCACTGGCGAGAACCTCTAATGTGCGGATTTTGAATTTTATTGCCCAGTTTTATGTATGGATTATTCGCGGTACTCCGCTACTGGTGCAATTGTTTATTATTTTCTATGGTTTACCTACTGTAGGTATTGTCTTGCCACCATTTGTGGCTGCGTTAATCGGTTTTACGCTCAGTGTTGGTGCGTACGGATCGGAGATTGTGCGTGCAGCAATTCAATCGATTTCGAAAGGACAGTGGGAAGCGGCTTACTCGGTCGGTATGACGCGAGGACAGGCGCTCAAACGGGTCATCTTACCGCAGGCAGCTCGTGTATCTGTACCGCCTTTGTCTAATTCGTTTATTAGTCTGGTCAAGGATACATCGCTTGCATCCAGCATTACGTATATTGAGATGTTTCGTCAATCACAACAGATTGTGGCGCGCACATACGAAGCGCTTATTCTGTACACGGAAGCGGCAGTCATCTACCTGATGTTTACCTCCGTGCTCTTCGTTGTGCAGAGCTTGCTAGAAAAAAGACTCAGCCGTTTCTCGGCGCAATAATATGCTTGTTTGCTTAGCATAATGATAGGCATCCTGTGCATAAAGAATGCTGCTTGCAAAGGAGGAAATGAACAATGATGCTAGAAATACGCAATCTGCACAAAGCCTTCGGCTCACTTGAAGTACTCAAGGGAATCGATGTAGATCTGGAAAAAGGAAAAGTGCTTGTTGTCATCGGTCCTTCGGGCTCTGGCAAAACGACGCTGCTGCGTTGTATGAATTTGCTGGAGATGCCGGATCAAGGGACGTTGAAGCTGAGCGACCGGCAATTGGAGTTTCAACCCGGACGCAAATTAAGCAATCGTAATGTAACCGAGCTGCGTAAACGTACGGGTATGGTATTCCAATCGTATAATCTGTTTCCACATAAAACGGTTATCGAGAATATTATGGAAGGCCCAGTCATTGTCCAGAAAAAAGACAAAGCCAAAGCGCGCCAGACCGCTCAGGAATTGCTGAACAAAGTGGGGCTTGGTGAGCGTGGCGGCTATTACCCGCATCAGCTGTCTGGCGGTCAGCAGCAGCGTGTAGGGATTGCTCGCGCGATGGCGATGGAACCGGATGTATTATTATTCGATGAGCCGACTTCGGCGCTTGACCCAGAGCTGGTTGGCGAAGTATTACGCGTTATCAAGCAGCTGGCACTGGAAGGGCGTACCATGGTGATCGTCACCCATGAAATGAAGTTCGCTGCTGATGTAGCGGATCATGTGATCCTGATGGATAACGGCGTCATTATCGAGCAAGGTCCACCACAACAGGTAATCAACAATCCACAAACTGCGCGCGGACAGCAATTTATGAATCGGATCAGTGGAGAAGATATTTAACATAACGATAGGTATAGCGAGCATCTAATGCACGCTACACATTCCATAATAAAGAGCACCTTTGACTACAAAGGTGCTCTTTATTATATGGATGTATAAGAGGTAGTAGCAAACGTATGCAATTGATCTACCAGCTGCATGAGCAGTGGATCGCTATGATGTTGCGGTGCCCACTGAATGAGCAAAGAACGGCGAATGGAATCTGGTAAAGCTTGTGTATAGAAATAACGTCGCCAATCTTCCGAAAGGCTATTTGCAGGAAGGATCGTGATGCCTTCAAGCGCTTTGGTCATCGCAAGCGTGCTGTGAATAGTTTCGACTTCCATTACTTGTTGAATCCGTAATCCCTGATGTCTTACATAAGGGGCAATCCATTCCTTGCATCCCGACAACGGCATCACAAATCGATATTGCGACAGATCCTCAAGTGCAACAGGAGCAGGAAGGGTGCGAGAACAGACCAATACATATTCGTCTTCCAATAATGAAGTAGCATGAAAGCCCTGAATGCGTTGCTGTTCAGCCGTAATGATCAATTGAGCGCTACCGGACAATGCCCATTGGTGTACTTCATCGTAACTGCCTTCACGTATTGTCAAGTTGTACTGTTGAACATGTTGTAATCGTTGATGCTCATCCATCGTTTCCATCCAACTAGCCAGCTGATTACTGACGACAGACGGATACGTCGCAATCGTAACATGACGTGCCGGATGACCCGCCATATAGGCGGCTTGTTCCTGAAATTTCTTATATTGCTCCAATACCAACTGAGCTTCTCGAAATAACGACTCACCCGCAGTTGTCAGTGTAGTGCCCTGACGTGAACGGACAAATAACGTCAGACCTAGCTGATTTTCCAATCTGCGCACGATCTGTGTCACAGCTGGTTGAGACAGATGTAATGCAGTGGCTGTATCGCTAATACTGCCCAGACGAGCAACATAAGTAAATACATGAAGATCATCGATGTTCATACAAGCTCTCCTTTGGTCGGTATACCCTTTGTATTATAAAACGTGATGATAAGCATCATTAATATTCATTTTATTTATATTTGAATGAATCGTATAGTGAATTGCAGAGATTATTTATATACAAACGAAGGAGTGATCTGTGATGACACTTGAATGGAATGATGATCGCAATGCTGCCAAGGATGCGGATGTGCCGAAAATGGATACACAGTATAGACGCATAGGAGCATACCAAATTGCCGTGCATCGAATTGGTAAAGGGCAATCGTTACTCTTGCTGCACGGAACACCTGCCTATTCTTATATTTGGCGACAGATTGCTGCTGAACTGGGGCAATATTTTTGCGTGTATCTGTACGATATGCTTGGTTACGGTGAATCGGATAAAGCGATCGATGATGACGTACATCTCGCTGTTCAGGCACAGCTATGTGTGGATATGATACGAGAATTGGAAATACAGGAGCCGCTAGTAGCCGCGCATGATTTTGGTGGGGCAGTTGCGTTACGGGTTCATTTGCTACATCAGATTCCTTTTCGCAAATTGATGTTGTTGGATGTAGTGGCAATGCCGGGATGGGGAACGCCGTTTGCGCAGCTAGTACGCGAATATCATCATGTGTTTCGGCACATTCCGCAGCATATGGCTGAACCTATGATTCGTGCTTATATAGAGACGGCTATGTGTAATCCTCGGCAGGAGGTGCTGGATGCATATATGAAGCCGTGGCAAGGGGATGTAGGAAGAGCGGCATTTTTTAACCAAATCGCTCAGTTTGATCAAACCTATACAGATGAATTTGTTCCTCTGTTGCCAGCGATCTCGATACCTGTTCACATCGTGTGGGGAGAACAGGATCAATGGCTGCCTGCTGCACAGTCAATGCTGCTGTCAGAGCAAATTCCGGGTGCGACATGTACACGAATTCCCAATGCAGGGCATTTTGTACAGGAAGATCAGCCTGCGCGTGTTATAGATGAAATGAAGCGATTTTTTGTGCAATAAGAACATAAACGAATGCATGCAATGAAAGTGGCAGACATGTAGACGATTGCTGCCACTTTTTTATCCCAATTCCATTCTTCCACCCATGTGTTTACTTGAATATTTCAATAAAATGTTTATATGGTTTGCCGAAATTTTGAGTCTGTTCAGCCGACATATGGAAGGCGTCTGTGTATTTATACCCATATATTGTTGTTTGCTTAAACAAAGTTGGTTAATCACTATGTAAGCGTGACAATTTTTGTGTTCCAATACGGCACAAAAGCTGGATAATTGCCCGCTTTTTCGTTAATATAACTGTTGAACACAACAATTAGATCAACTCAATCATTGGGAGGAATGGGATGTATGGGGAAAGTTAGAGTAGCAGTAGTAGGTTGCGGTAGCATTTCAGAACGCCGCCACATTCCAGAATATGCAGTAAACTCAGATGTGGAACTGGTGGGTTTTGCTGATCCAGTTATTGAACGCGCACAGGGTTATGCTGATTTGTATAATGCAAAAGCATATAGTGATTACAAGGAGTTGCTGGCGGCTGGTGGGTTCGATGCTGTAAGCGTATGCACACCGAATGGGCTGCACGCCGAAGTTGCGATTGCGGCTGCCAATGCTGGTGCACACGTACTGGTGGAGAAGCCAATGGCAATCTCTGACGAGGAAGCGCAGCAAATGATCGCTGCTGCTGAGAAAAATAATGTATTTCTGATGGTCGCGCACAACCAGCGCTTGATGCCTCCGCATGTAAAAGCTAAACAAATATTAAAACAAGGATATCTGGGACGTGTACTCACATTCCGTACCGCATTCGGTCACGGTGGGCCGGAAGGCTGGAGTATTGATGGCAAGAACAGCTGGTTCTTCCGCAAAGGTGAAGCAGCGATGGGCGCGATGGGCGATCTGGGTGTACATAAATCCGATATGATCCGCTGGTTGCTGGATGATGAAGTGGTGAGCGTGAGCGCTTTTATCGGCACGCTGGATAAAAAGGATACTGATGTAGACGATAATGCCATCTGCTTGCTGCGTATGGGTAGCGGCGCGATTGGCTCGCTCGTTGCCAGCTGGACTTCATACCGCGGTGAAGACAATGGTACAGTGCTATGGTGCGAGAATGGCGTGATGAAGATCGGAACCGATCCGGTCGATCAGGTGATCGTCGAGCTGAGAGATGGAACGGTAGAGCGTTATCAAGTGGGTGAGATCTCTACTAACGAGAAACAGGTAACTAGTGGCATCGTGGACGAGTTTATCGGTTCGATCACGAACAATGTAGCGCCAACGATCTCCGGCGAAGAAGGACGCAAATCGCTGAATGTGATTCTAGCGGCATTCCGTTCGCAAGAAGAAGGACGTACAATCGATCTGTAAGCAACATAAACAAAAGCTGCTATTCCCCAGCATCATATGCGGGGAATAGCAGCTTTTTCGTTTGGATCAGCTCAAGATTGATCGTATGCCGTTGTGGGCTTGTTCATATTGGTACCGTGATATACAGGTGCTGCCCCAGTAGCAGGATTCAACATTCCTTTTTCACTATTTTGTTGGGATTGTGCTTCTTCTGCATCCAGTTCATCTTCGCTGATTTGACCAGACAGCACTGCTTTCATGCGTGTCGTATCCAGCATACCTTCCCATTTGGCGACGACAAAGGCAGCTACGCAATTTCCCATCAGGTTCGTGAATACGCGCATCGTATCCATAAACCGATCAGCGCCAAGTAATAGCGCAACAACTGCAACCGGGAAAGCGTTCAATGCCGCAGCCGTAGCGGACAATGCCAGAAAAGCAGAACCCGGTACGCCAGCCATACCTTTGGAGCTAAGCATCAGGACAGCCAGAATAGTCAGCTCCTGTACGAGCGTCAGTTCAATACCGACTGACTGTGCCAGAAATACCGTAGCAAGCGACAGATAAATCGACGCGCCATCCAGATTGAATGAATAACCAGTAGGCACGACCAGTCCAACGACAGCACGGTTACAGCCAGCGCGTGTCAGCTTGTCCATCATACGCGGCATGACGACTTCCGACGATGCTGTACCGATTGCCAGCATTACTTCAGAGCGAGTGTAGCGTACGAATTGTAGCAGATTCATGCCAGTGATCCACCATGCAGCCAGTCCAAGCACGACGAGGAACAACAGCGCCGAGGCATAACAGGCGATAATCAGCATTCCGTACGATGCGAGTGTAGCTGCGCCATATGCGCCAACCGTATAAGCAATAGCGCCAAATGCGCCGAGTGGAGCGAGTTTCATAATATAACCGATTACACGGAAGATTAGTTCCATAATCTGATCGACTAGTGTCAGTACATTTTGCTTGAGCGCACCTTCACTGGCAGCCAGTGCTGTACCGAATAGACACGCTAGCAGTAATACTTGCAGCAGTGCATTTTGAGCAAACGCATCGACCGCACTAGTCGGAATGATGTTCAAAATAAAATCAACGGTATGAGGCAGTTCAGCACCGCCAGTTTTGGCAGCAACGGCATTCGGATCGAGGCTAGCTGGATCAATGTTCATACCTGCACCTGGACGTAGCCATTTTGCAGCAACAAGACCGAGTACGAGAGCAACAGTTGTTGCCAGTTCAAACCAGAGGATTGCTTTCAGACCAATTCGACCAACCGCCTTCAGATCGCCAGCTTTGGCGATACCAGCAACAACAACGACGAAGATCAGTGGAGCAATTAGCATTTTGATCAGTTTGATAAATCCGGTTCCAAGCGGTTGCAGCATTTCGCCAACGTTCGGCCAGATCAGACCGACTCCGATACCGATCGCCACCGCTACGATAATCTGGAAAAACAGGGATTTGAAAAATGACATAATAAACCTCCTTCAAAATGAACTGCCAGTACAGACACAATCATTGCCACCCAGAATGCCGTTTATGCTGTAAACAATACTGCCGTATAAGCAATATAGAGTATGATCACAACAACAAACAAAGTAGTAAAATCGTTTTGATGTAAACAATAGTCTCATCGCTGAGAGTCATTTGAGCAATTTGAATCTCATGTAGCTTTTTATAACATTTCATTTCGGCGTATAACAGTGAATTTGTCATCTTTTAATACAATGCACAATCCACAATGCAAAAATTGAATCATGATACAAAAAAATAACGAACGATACGTGAAAAATCATCACATACTGTTCGTTATTAGCAACGTTACCATCCGTTTTTGATTGGAGTCGTACGATAAACTGTGGTAAACTATTCAAAGTAAAGCAGGATGACAACATCATATGTACAGCCTGCTTTTACCCTAGCATTCCTAACTTATCTCATGAAATGGAGGGTATACTGCCCATGGCACGTACCACAACGCAAAAAGCAATACGCAAAGCACAGCGCAGCGGACAACTGGCGCCAAGCTTAGAACGCAAAACGAATAAAGCCTATGCCGAGATGTCCCAACACACCCGCATCAAACCTGGCAAACAGGAAAAACTGCAAAAGATCAAACACAAGAAGCGGATTCTGCGAGATGATGCTTCTTTTTTATTGCCTGTCATTCCTGATGAATTAGTCAAACCGTCGAATCCCCGGTATACATAACCCGATAATCAGCAAAGCAATCCCCGCACTACCGAACAGCGTAATCGTCCAGATACCGCCCATATGGTCAGCCAGCCATCCAACAAGCAAATACCCGACTGGCAACAAGGCAAACGAACCAAGCATATCCAGACTCACCACACGACCGAAGCTCTCCGTTGGCACTAGTTCCTGTAAGCTCGTCTCCCACACAAGTGCGAACATCATCATACCGAACCCTTCCAATACCATGACACCGATCAATAGCGGCGGTGAAGACACGACAGTCAGCAGCAATAACGCAACACCGCTCAGCAGTGCGCCACCGTAACCAATCCAACCACGTCGATGCCAGCGGCTACGCGAACCGAACACTATCGCCGCAAGTACTGCTCCGGCACCAACGCCAGCCATTGCCAGACCATAAATGACCGGTGTTAACCCATAATGAGCCTTGAATAGCCAAGGGATCAAGACGACAATAATACCCTGATAACAAATATTCAGTAGTGAGAAGATCACGATTGTAATCCATAACCACTGTTGTCCCATTAGAATGCGGAAGCCTTCCGAGAAATCCATCTTGATCGTCGCCCAATTGCTTACCTTGGTGTTTGACGAGTGAGTAGACGTGATTGTAGCAGCAGTAAGCTTTTGCCGATGTGCCGATACAAAGTGCTTGCTCAGTAAAAGAAAACAAATCAGCGACAGCAGATACGTTAGCGAATCCAGTGCAAATCCACTTCCTGCCGAAGCAAAAGTAATGATCAATCCGCCCACCGCTGGTCCGAGCAGCCGTACACCTTGAATGCTCATCTGACTCAGCGCATTGGCAGCATTACGAATATCCGGGGTAAATATCTCCGCTCGTAACGCGGCGTAAGCAGGATTGAAGATACCATCCATTAGCCCGTATAACGCCAGCGCTATATACAACAAAGGCATCGACAGATGACCGGTAAAGATCAGAATCGCTACTGTCATCATCAGTACGAAGCGTACCGTATTGGTGAATAGTATGAGGCGAATGCGGTCGGTTCGATCTACAATCCAGCCCGATATCGGCAGGACGATCACATTAGGCAACATATAGATCGTCATAGCTAGTCCCATCAGGGTCGCTGAACCAGTCAGATTATAGATCACAATCGGCAAAATAATCATCGTTACAGAGCTGCCCAGCACTGCAATCAATTGACCGAGCCATAAGTACAAAAAGGCTTTGGATTGCCGTAACGGTTGCAGCAATTGTTGCAATGCAGAGGAAGCAGATGCTTCATTCATAGACAGTGCAGAGTTTCGTTTCACGTTAGGATTCCTCTCCGATTCACAATAGACATCCTTGAAGTGTATAGCTTCCTTCCCAGATTGACAATACCTGAATACAGGATTACTAGAGAGATGATACGAGAACAACATTGCTCCTCTATCATGACCAAAAAGCCCCAATCCGGTTATATTCCAGGCAGGGGCTTTCAGGTATAGGCATTATCCTTTTTGAATCTCGGTTTGTGACACGTCAGCAGCTTGCTGGCGATCCAGATACCGATCGAATACGAACGGTCCGAATGGCAGCACGGAAGCGATCAGCCCTAGAATAGCTTGCTTGATGTTCAGTTTGCGCAGAATCAGTGTCAGCAGAATAGCAGCCACATAAGCAACAAACAGAACGCCGTGGATCATGCCCACATATGTAACGGCTAACGGCATATTGGCAAAATACTTGAGCGGCATTGCAATCAGAACAAGCAGCAAATAAGAGACCGCTTCCACATGACCGACCACACGCAGCGTTTTGAGTATATTTCCCATTCTTCATAGCTCCTTCGGCAGGCGAACCCGCAACATATAATGAAAATGGTTTTAATTGTAACTATTCAAATATAACCTAAAATTCCGCGGCATGGAGACGATTAAAGTTACAACTTTTTGAAACCTCTCTATGTTCCAACTCGTCCTACTGCTAATCAATCATCCCTGTACAACTGTGGTTCCAGAAGGCTTCCATTTTTCATTGTTCAATTGTAAACGCTGTGTAAAATCAAAGGAAAAAGATATGCGTGAACATGCAAAAATACGCCCCATATCAACCACTTTTTCCATCATATGGATGTAAAATTGAAGTTTGTTTAACGCTATGTAAAATTTAATAAAGTCGCTAAACTATCACGTAAAATGTCCGATAAATATGGATGCTACTCATTCATAAGTTTTCCATCGGAGGCATCACTTCATGAAAGTTAGAACAAAACTTATCGCCATTCTAGTTATCCTTGTCGGCGCTATTATCGGCACCGGTGCTTTGTCTGTCGTTACGATTAGTCAATCTATCCAGCAAAGTAATCTGTTGCAGGACAAAATGGAACTGCAACAAAATATGAAACAGCTTGAATTTCTGCTTGCGGGTCTGTCCAACGATGAGCGTGGTTATCTGCTTACCGGTGATGCCGACTATGCAGAAGGCATGCAAAAGAAAATCAAGGAAATTCAATCGACGCAGACCCTTGTGCAACAATCGTCTGCATCCACTCCGTATACAACCGATATTCAAACGATTGACTCTACCTTCACCAAGATTCTTGATCTGAATACGAAAATGCTATCGCTGCGTACGACTGACCTGAATGCCGCCGAAGATGTGCATTTTGGTGAAGAACGTACTTTGCGCAAGCAGGTGCTGAGTCCAGCTGTTGATAACGTAGTTAGCTTGCTGCAAACCGAAGTACAGCAGTTGAAGCAGGCTGCTGATGAACAGGCTCACCAGCGCAACTTTATTTTGCTAGCTGTTATCGCGGTCACTTCACTGGTAGGTATCGTACTTGGCATTCTCCTGCTGCGGTCGATTCTGAAGCCACTGCATTTGTTGAATACGCAAATGAATGCAATTGCCGAAGGCGAAGCCGATCTAACACGCCGCATTGATATTCGGCAAAAAGATGAGTTTGGCGCACTGGCAAATAGCTTTAACCGTTTTGTCGCTTCGTTGCGCGATATCGTTAGCCAGATTGGTGCATCGTCAGAAATGGTTGCTGCGTCTGCTGAACAATTTTCTGCCAGTGCCGGTCAATCCAAAGCGACCTCCGGTCAAGTTGCCGAGTCTATGCAGGTCATCGCGGACAAGGCTGGATATCAAACCCGGCAGCTGGAACGCAATACTGCCGCTCTGCAAACGTCTCTGGACAAACTCAGTGCCATTTCTACGAATACGACTTCCATGGCAGACTTCTCACGCAATATGCGGGATCAGGCAGAATCTGGCGAGCAGTCGATCAGCAAGGTTGGTCAGCAAATGACATCAATCCATCATTCCGTACTGCAAACCGATCAAAGTGTCGATACACTCGCAAGTCATGCTGCTCAGATCGACACAATGACTACATTAATCAATCAAATTGCGACCCAGACGAATCTGCTCGCACTGAATGCCGCGATCGAAGCGGCGCGCGCTGGTGAGCATGGTTCTGGTTTTGCCGTTGTTGCTGACGAAGTGCGCAAGCTAGCAGAACAATCTGCCGATGCCGCGAGTCAGATCAAAGAACTGGTCGTACGTATCCAGACCGAAACGCAATCTGCACAATCGTATATCCAAATGGTCAAAGAAGAAGTTCAAACTGGTACGGAGCTAACAGGTACAACCGTGCAGCAATTCCGTCAGATCGTTACCGCAGCTGAACAGATTTCCGATCAAACTCGTCAGATTGCTGACAATGCTGTCCAGATGAACCGTGACTTTACTGATTCGTCGCTTATGCTGCAAGAAGTCAATGCAGGCACTCGCGATATCTCAGGCAGCACCGAAGAGATTGCTGCCGCAACTGAACAACAGCTCGCATCGAGCGAAGAAATTCTGCACTCTGCCGCTTCCTTGACGACGCTGGCAACCGAACTCCAAACACTGGTGCATCGATTCAAAGTAGCGGAATAACCCATTCCTTATCATTATTCCATCTACAGATGTAGCAATGTAGTGACTCATATAACAGCTTTACTATATGCACCGTGCATGTCGCATCTATCGTTGCAACAATAGAATACTAGTCGTAAAACAAAGAAACAGGCACCTATATCATAAGGTGCCTGTTTCTTTGTTTTGTAAAATATGAAGTACGTATCAGCTTAGCGAGTATGAGCAATTTGTACATCTGGCTCAGTATCAGCTTCATAATCGACGTCGTCTGTCTCAAAGCCAAACAGTTGGAAGAACTCTTTGCGGAAGCCTTCCAGATCGGTCAGCTCGTACACATTTTCAGTACGCAGTGCGTCCCAGATCTTCGCCACTTCTGCTTGCACATCCTCACGCATTTCCCAATCGTCTAGACGCAGACGGTCTTTGTCATCGACTGGTGTCTCGCCTTCGATATAGAGGCGTTCGGCAAACATGCGGTACATTTGCTCAATACAACCTTCATGCACGCCTTTTTCTTTCATTACTTTGTACAGTGCAGACATGTACAGCGGGACAACTGGAATAGCGGAGCTGGATTGGGTTACAAGTGCTTTACATACCGCTACATACGCTTGACCGCCTTTGGCACCAAGCTGCTCATTCATGCTGCGAGCAGTGTCTTCCAGATGATTCTTCGCCTGACCGATTGAACCTTGACGATAGATCGCCTGCGTAATATCGGAACCGATATAAGAAAAAGCGACTGTAACAACATCATCTGTCAGTACATCGGCTGCATGTAACTGATCGATCCACGATTTCCAGTCATCGCCGCCCATTACGCGTATTGTTGCATCGATTTCTTCCTGTGATGCAGGCTCAATGCTGATCTCGGTAACATCACCAGTATGGAAGTTTACAGTTTTGTTCGTGTATGTCTCACCAATAGGCTTCAATACAGATGTAAACGTCTCGCCTGTATTAGGGTCAGTACGACGTGGTGCAGCTACACTGTAAATCACCATATCAACTTTACCAAATTCCGCGCGGATCGCTTCAATCGTATCGGCTTTTAATTCGTTGGTAAACGCATCGCCGATCACGCTGAACGATTTCAGTCCTGCATCCTGTGCTGCCTGTTCGAAGGCAGCGGAATTGTACCATCCTGCTGATGCTGTGCGTCCTTTGATCGAAGCGCCGTCACGGTATACACCGATGGTATTAGCACCTGCACTAAAAGCAGCCACAATACGTGCCGACAGACCATAACCGGTCGAAGCGCCGATAACGAGCACATTGCGTGGACCTTTGACAGCAGGTTGGGATTGTACATATTCAATCTGTTCCTGTACCTGACGTGCACATCCATCTGGATGCGCAGTAGTACAAATAAAACCGCGGGTTCTTGGTTTGATAATCATAATCTATAGTCCTCGCTTTCTTATCCATGCTTATCGATAATCAATCGTATACATACCTGCTTATTGTAGCATTTTTTGCGTTGGCTGGCATCTGGGAAGGTAGATGGAGCAGGGGAGTAGAGGAATATCGGTAAACGCTATGACCTATCAATGGTTTAGCAAGAATCATACCAACCAATTAGAAGTAATATATTGGCTAAAAGCTCTTGCTATCTGCTGCAAGATGATTTATATTGATTTTAGTAATTGATCAATCACTAAAAATAACTGGAGGCTCAGCATGAAAAAAGTGAGTGCGACCTCGATCAATCGGCGTAATGAGATTGTTGCTGCTGCGATTGAAGTGTTTGCTGAAACGGGGTATTATCGCGCCACGACAGCGCAAGTAGCTGAACGAGCCGAAATCTCGCAGCCGTATGTGTTCCGCTTTTTCTCGACGAAGGAGTCGCTGTTGATCGGCGCATTGGAAGCATCATGGGTGCGGATTAAGGAAGCATTCGGGCACATTATTCGTGCAGCTGCACCGGAACAGCTAGAGCAAGAACTGGTAGAAGCGTACGCTCGTATTATGCAGGAGCATCGCAATGAGATTGTACTGCAAATGCAAGCGCAAACGATTCAGGAGCCTGCCGTCCATGAAGTGATGCAGCGTAATTTCCGCGAAGTACATCAAGTGGTAGTACAGGCATTTACGGATGCGGGCATTGAACATCCATATGATCGTACATTGATCTTTCTCGCACGTGGTATGCTATGCAATATTTCTATGTCGCTGGATCTTCCCGAATTGATGCAAAGTGAGCTGCGTACACACCAATGATTTTACAGATATCCTGACAGGATGAATGAGCTATAGATGGTTACATTTATGAATATGGATAGCCCCATATTTCTATATTTCATTGATTCTGTCAGGAAACAGTTACATGTAGAGGATATTGACCGTGAGATAATACAGCTTGCCATAATATCGTTCGACACTAACTTTTGAAAGGCGATTTTTCATTTCGATCTATTTTGATTCGGATTTATATCAAACGAACGATTATGGAACAAACAATTATAAATGAGAAGCTGGAAATATTATAAGAACAAACGATATAGAAAAAACAGTATCTGCCTATCGAATGATATTGCTCAGGTCGAATGATAGTAAGCCGAATGATAGGTATCGGATAGATGAAGAACTGCATCTATAAAAAATATGTTTAACAGTATATGCACCAGAGAAATATTTTTTTGACTTTTTGTAATTGATCAATTACTCACAAATATGTCGTCTTGTTTATTTTATACAATGCATCATCTGAGTGTATGCAATCCGTCATCTGGCAGTCAGGTTTACCAATTCCATTCTATAAAGGAGCGATTACTATGAACATGTATGATCCAATGTCGTCACCATCTCGTTCAATGGATATACAGGAGCAACAGCAGCAATCGAATGGTCATCACTCGTATGAGTCACAACGCTATCTCTACCAGCCTATTTCATCCGCGCTTGTGCTCGGTGCAACTGGTGGAACAGGGAGAGTAATTGTAGAAGAGTTGTTACGCCGCAATATTGCTGTTACTGCTTTTGGACGCTCATCTGCCAAGCTAGAGCAGTTGTCTACTGAGCTAAGGCATCCCGCATTGTTACGGCATTACACTGGCGATGTTTTCCAAACAGAGGATGTGCAAGCGGCAGCGAAGGGAGTGGAGGTTATATTTCAATGTGCTGCTGTTCCGTATCATGAAATGAATGATCGCCAACTGCCGTTAGCGCTATCGGTATTGCAGGCAGCCGAGAATATGGGCATCAAAGTTGTCGTAGTAGACGGCATTTATCCATATAGTGTTCGTTCTGGTAGCGAACCGATTGATGAGAATTATCCCAAACATCCGCCTACTGTCAAAGGTCGCACCAAGCTAGCGCTGGAGCAATCTATTTTTCATGCACGCTGGCAATCGCTGCAAGCGATGATTGTGCGTTTACCCGACTATTATGGTCCATCTGCGAATCAGGCATCGTATTTGTTCTCGACATTGCAATCTATTGCGAATGGGAAAACCGCCATCTTTATCGGCAATACGCATATAGCGCGTGAATATGTATATTTGCCAGATGCGGCACAGATGATTGTAGAACTAGCATGCCGTGAACAAGCGTATGGACAGAACTGGCATATTCCATCCGCTGGACCGATCCAGGGCAAAGCACTGATCCATCTGGCAAGAGAAGCCGCAGCTCAAGGCAACAAGCTTGTGATTCCGCTAGGCAAATGGTCGTTGAGACTGCTAGGGACATTTGTACCTGTGATGAAGGAGATTGTGGAGATGCTGTATTTGACCGAGAAGCCATTGCTGCTTAGTGGTCGTAAATATGAGCAATATGTGGGAGACATTCCGCGGACTTCGTATAAAGACGGAATAGCCATAACGATTCAACATCTTCAACAATAAGTAATTGATTACTAACAAACTTTGAAAAGTTTTAAAAAGAGGTTTAGAATATATGTAGGTTGGTTAACTATATATTAGGAATCGATTTTACAAAATATAATAAAAATATCTTTAGATAGTATTGCAATCTTCTTTAATTAGTGGTATATTTGATTCATGAAGTTACGAAGTGGTTATAAATAACCTATCGAAAGCTAATTACAAAATATAAATGATGAAGAGGAGCCATTACCATGAGTACAAAATTTAGCAAAATCCTGATGTCCACTGCTTTAGCCGCAAGTCTAGGTGCCGTAGCCGTAGCTGTTCCAGTTGGAGGTAGCCACGCATACGCTGCAACAAACGATCAATCTGCTGCTGACAAACGTAAAGACAAAGAAGAACGTATGGCTGATAACAAAGCATTCCAAGAAGCACAAGCTGCTGAATTCAACCGTCTGTTCGGTACACAAGAAGATAGCACAACAACACAAGAACAACCTGCTAACTCGCCTACAACTACTGAATCCACTACAACAACTACCAAAGACGGTGTTACTGTTGTCGTTCCACAAGGTGCCAGCCTTGCCGAAATCGCTGCTCAATATGGTATCACTGTAGATGAGCTGGTTGCTGCCAACAACCTGCTGCCTGCTGGAACTCAACTGACTATTCCGCAAAAATAAGAACGTAACAAATATTTATCTTATATCCCATCCAACCTTTATGTTCAAGATCGGCCAAAAACCCCTGGTTACGCTACATCTGCCAAATGCAGCATAACCGTTCACATAAAAAGCTGACGTCCTCCCCTGAACGTCAGCTTTTTTTGCGTTTTCTATATTCTTTTGCGGATTGCAATGCCTCCTTGCTAACAATTATGCAAGGTAGAAGGGGAGTCGAAGCAACATCTATCAAGAGCGAACGAGATAGGATGTAGTTAACGGAACAAACAGTACGGAACCTTTATCATAATCTGTAATTTGTACAAAGATCGCCTTCGTGCCACTTACATCAACATCAACGGATTGAATTCCTTGAGTGGAAGATAACGATACCTTTTTAAGCGATATGCCGTCCAGATCTTTAATATCGATTTGTTGATTTCCGTTCAACACTCCTAATTCTAAGTGTAATTTGGAATATTTATTATCCGTCATGATTTGGAAATCGGTGTAGGACTGAGGTTCTTTGTTCAAATATACATCTTTGTAATCTTTTCCATTGTATACGGTATCGGCAGGGTCTTTGGTGTGGAGAATGGATGTGCCGAGAACAGTGGTGCCGAGTACGCTAAGTGTTTGCTGATTAGCAGATGAAGTAGAGTCGCTTCCGCCAGGCGTTGTTCCTGAACCGGAGCCACCAGTTGAAGTGCCGGTAGAGCCACCGATACTTACAGATGAAGAGGCACTATCATACGTTACCGGAATATCCATCAAGTCACCTACGGCACGCACTGGCAAATATGTAGTTCCGTTGTAAGTGATCGGCAGCATGACTTTCCCGCTGGCATCTTTTGCCTGTACGGTAGAGCCGCCTACTTTCAATGCAATGGTGCTGTTCAAATATGCTTTAATCGGCTGCAATCCGGTAGCCGCTACTGCACCAGTACTAATGCCAAGTGTCAATGCAGCAGTAACCAATAAAGCTGTTCCCTTTTTGTTCATCATTATTCCTCCTCGTTGTGGATAATAGAGTGAATTAACAGAGTACACAAATGGAATAATTTTCATAATTATTCTAGCTATACGTATAACACATGATTGTTAAAATCGAATATTCTATAATTAATATGTATAAAATATATATTTCACTATGATTATATTTATTGGTAACGGTTACATATATTTCTTTTGGTAAAAGGGTAGGAAACGAGAGACAAAATACAAAGTACAAGAAAAGATATAGCAGAATTAAAAAATCGGCAGAAGCGTAAAGCTCCTGCCGTGTATGATTCACTTTAAAGCATAGTTGAAAGTATAGTCGAAGTGAATTACTTTAGTGCTTGGTGGAGTCGTTTTTTAGACCATGACCGAGCCCTTTGAGAAAACGAAGTCCAAATCCGAGTGCGCGCTGAATATCTGGGTCTTTCATAGCACGTAGCATGGACAGCAGCCCGACCTTCTCGGTTGATGGTTTGGCAGCTTCTTTAAGACCTTCCTGTACACTGCTCATCAGCTGTGATGTTTGTGCCGGATCGACCGCAGTTAATGCGCCTGCCGCTGCCATACCGTTATTGATCAGATTGGTAATCTCTTTGCGCGATACCTGTCCGAGAACGATCTCGGCAATCTCGGCTTTGGCTTTGATCATGGATTCAGCAGCACCGAGGATGCCGCTGCTCTCTAGTTCGCGCAGGATGGATAAGGAACGCTCCAAGGCAGCATTGGATTCGGATAGCTGTTTTTGCAGCTGATCAATGACTTGTTGCTGCTGTTCCTGTTCAGTTAGTACTTTTTTGCGAATCGTGGTAATAGGTGCAGCCATGCAAAACCCTCCTTTATACATAATGAGTAAGGCGACATTACATATCTACCAGTGGAACGAAGTCTGGACGATCCCATTTGCGCTGAACTTCGACACCGTTTTGCGGGTGGCGCTGTTTGTAGCGTGGGTTGATCTCAGGCAATGGATTCACACCTTTAATATTTAGAATCTGCATCCGTACTTTGGTTTGCTTGTAAGCAGGAGTATGGGTACGAACATCGACCGCAGAACCAGTCAATAGATTGACAGCAGTCTCATGGCTGACCGAGTGCATGGGCACATAGATTTCTTCGCCGCGTACCCGGTCGGTTACGACTGCGCGCAGCTTGATCGCACCGTATGGTGATTCCAGTCGTACCAGCGTACCATCCTCAATGCCGCGTACTTCTGCCAGTTCTGGCGATACTTCAACGAATACTTCCGGCAGCTTGCGATTGATGCCTTGGGATTTGTTAGTCATATTGCCTTCATGGAAATGTTCCAGCAGACGACCGTTATTCAGTGTGAGATCGAATTCGGCAGGATATTCTACTGGCGGCACGTAATCAACGAGCGAGAAGCGCGCTTTTTTGTCCGGGAAGTAGAAGCCGTCGGTGTACAGCAGTGGTGTATGTGCGCCATCTGCTGCGCCCCATTGGAAGCTGCCCCAGCCTTCTAGTACATCATAGTCACATTGGGAGAAGAACGGTGTCAGACTTGCCATCTCGTCGAAAATCTGGGATGGATGCGTATAGCCCCAGTCAAATCCGAATTTCTTCGCCAGTTCGGTCGTAATCCACCAGTCCGGTTTGGAATCGCCCAACGGTTCCAGTACTTGATACAGACGTTGTACACGACGCTCTGTATTGGAGAACGTGCCGTCTTTTTCCAGCGATGGTGCGGCTGGCAGGATCACATCGGCGAATTGTGCCGTTTTGGACAGGAACACATCTTGCACGACGAAAAATTCCAGTTGCGACAGCATTTCGTGCACATGATTGACGTTGGAGTCGATCCACGCCATATCTTCGCCGACTAAATACATAGCTTTCATCTCACCACGGGCAATACCATCGACCATAGCGATATTGTCTTTACCCGGTGTTGGCGAGATCGAGACGCCATATGCTTTTTCAAACTTAGCGCGAGCCAGATCATTCGATACGTGCTGGTAGCCCGGCAGCCATGGTGGCAGTGTACCCATATCGCAGGCACCTTGTACGTTATTGTGTCCACGCAGCGGGTAAGCGCCAGCACCTGGACGCATATAGTTACCAGTAGCGAGCAGCAGGTTGGAGATCGCTGCGGATGTGTGCGAACCGGCGATATTTTGCGTTACACCCATGCCCCAGCAAATCGCAGTGCCGTCGGCATCCCGGATTGCTTCGGCGATAGAGATCAGCTCGGCTTGCGAGATACCGGTAACTTCTTCGGCATAGGCAAGTGTATAGGTTTCGATCAATTGTAAATAGTCTTCATATTGGTTAACATGCTGCTGGATAAATTCCGGCTGATGCCAGCCTTGTTGAATCATATAGTTCGTAATTGCTGTGATCCAGACGAAATCTGTACCTTGCTTCGGACGGATAAACAGATCGGCACGTTCTGCCATCTCGTGCTTACGCAGATCGGCAACGATCAGCTTTTGACCGTGCAGCTTGTGGGCACGCTTGATCCGGGTTGCCAGTACGGGGTGACCGTCGGCAGGTGCACAGCCAACCAGAATGACCAGACCAGCGGCAGCGATGTCTTTGATCGAACCAGCGTCACCACCGATACCAACCGTAGACATCAGACCATCGGAAGCCGGAGATTGGCAATAACGGGAGCAGTTATCCACGTTGTTCGTTTCGAACACTTGACGTGCCAGCTTCTGAATCACATAGTTTTCCTCGTTTGTAATTTTGGAAGAGGAGATGAAGCCGATTTTGTCACTACCATGTTCTTGACGGATAGCGGTCATACGCTCTGCCACATAAGTGAGTGCTTCATCCCATGTTGCTTCAACAAATTCGCTGCCCTGACGGATCAGCGGCGTAGTTAGACGTTGTTCGCTGTTTACGAAGTCCCAGCCGAATTTCCCTTTGACGCAAGTAGAGATCGCGTTCACGGGTGCATCGTGGGTAGGTTGAACTTTCAGAATCTCGCGTCCTTTTGTCCATACTTCAAACGAACAACCGACACCGCAGAAGGTGCAGACGGTTTTCGTTTTGCGGGTACGGGTGTCACGCATAGCTGCTTCCACTTCGGAAATAGCGAAAATACCGCTGTAGCCCGGTTCTACTTCTTTGATCAGATCAATCATCGGGTCGAGCATTTCCTCGCCGATCCCAGACATGAAGCCAGCTTGACCAAGCATTGTTTTCTCCATCAGGGCGTTACACGGACAGATTGTTACACATTGACCGCAGCTGACACAGGACGATTCGTTAATCTGGACGCCATCATCCCAAATGACGCGTGGACGATCGGCTTCCCAGTCGATGGACAGCGTTTCGTTTACTTGCAAGTTTTGGCATACTTCTACGCATTGACCGCAAGCGATGCACTGGTTCGGATCATAACGGTAAAAAGGGTGGGACATATCAACTTCAGTCGATGGAGCTTTTGGCTTGTATGGATATTTCTGATGCTCAATTCCCATCGCTTCGACAGTATTGTGCAGGGTGCAGTTCCCATTGTTGTTATCGCAAACGGTGCAATATAGCATATGGTTTTCCAGCAGTCGATCCATGCCTTCAGTCTGGGCAGTCTTAGCAGATTGTGAATCGGTCTGAACGTCCATGCCGGATGTGACTGGCGTGGAACAGGCACGAACGAGTTTGCCATCAATCTCCACGATACAAGTATCGCAGGTCTGGATCGGATCAACTTCGGGTACGTAACATACTTGGGGATGTTGAATGTCAGCAAGATTGATCGCCTGCAACACGGTCATGCCGGGCTGGGCTTCATAGGATTCGCCGTTGATCGTAAGCTTGACGATTGTCGAATTGTTCATGCGGAAACTCCTTTGTTGTCGGATTACATCATGATGATGGATTACAGTTAAACAGGACGTAGGTACATAAAGGATAATGAAAGCGTATTCGGCAAGCTAGAATCGATCGCTCGTTGTAGGAATGCTTTTATCAGTGATATACCCAAATGTTATTAATAACGGCTAAAATGAGGAAAATAATTATAACTATTTCCTTTTTGTGCATCATACATAGCGCATAATGATAAGCAAGTGAATAGATGTCGGTCTATCAAAGCGTTGTCGTGCGGCATGGCAGAATGGGTAAATATAGAGAATCAATAGTAAAATAGGGCATAAAAAAACTCCACCTTAAAATCGATGCCTGTACCAAAAAACAAGCAGCAAGTTTAAAGTGGAGTAATCCGTCAGCAATGACATACTGACCAATCAATCCGAATGGTTTGACAATAATGTGACCAGAATTCATTATACGCTTCTTTTTTTGAAATTCAAGACACAAGTTGTTCAAACATGACATCACTAGCCGATAATAAGCAAAGAACGCTGTAGAGTGTATGTTCAGCATATTCGGGGGCTTGAAATTCGGAAGATCAAGTGTATGATCAGTAACAGAGAATCAAGGGGGAACAAGCATGAAAAGAGAATCCGCGTTTAACGATATCGTACGCAAAGTACGCAAGGATACATTTGGCAAAGGACCAGAACGCATTCATACAACGTTTGTTGATAATATGGCGATCACGAAGATGTGGGGCAATTTTACGCCAACCGAAAAGTTTATTGCGAGTACAGAGGAAGGCAAGGAAATGGTGCATCGTGCACGCACGCAGATGGTTCAGCGGCTATACGAACAGCATATCCCGGATGGACTAGAAGAACTGTGCGGTTCAAAGCTAGAGCATCTGTTTACCGATATTAAAGTGGAGGATGACTTTGCCATTTCGGTATTTGTCTTTGAAAAAAATATTGAACAGGGATGATGAGCATGAAGCCGGAATTACAGCGGCAACGCAGCGTAATCCGCTATGAACGCGGACAACTGGAGGAACGGCAAGACATCGTTGTCTCTGAACAGCCGGTAACGATCAAGGTCAACGGCGAGGAATTTGTTACGCTTGTCTGTACGCCCGAGCATATAGAGGATATGACTGTAGGCTTTTTAACATCCGAGGGTGTCATCCGGCGCTATAGCGATATTCAGGAACTATGGATACAAGAAGAAGAAGGGTATGTACATGTGCGTACCGATCGCTGGAAGCCTCAGCATCGTCAACTGTTCACCAAGCGCTATATTACGTCCTGCTGCGGAACAAGTCGGCAGGGTTTTGTATTTGTAAACGATATGCGTACCGCCAAAAGGATGGATGAGGTGCACGTCAGGCTCTCATTTGATCAGTGCTTTGCGCTGATGGAGCAAGTGCAGCACAGTGCTGATCTGTTTCAGCAGACCGGTGGTGTGCATACAGCAGCGTTATGCGATCCAGACGGCATCCTGCTGGCACGCAGCGATATTGGTCGCCACAATGCACTGGACAAAATCTACGGCTGGTGCCTGCGCAACGAGGTGAATTTGCAAGGGAAAATCATTGCATTTAGCGGACGTATTTCTTCGGAGATTCTGACCAAAGTTTCCAAAATTGGCTGCGAGATCATTCTGTCCAAATCGGCACCGACCGAGCTGGCATTGGATCTGGCAGATCATCTGGGCATTACGACGGTTGGTTTTATTCGAAATGGTAGCTGCAATGTATATACACATCCGCAACGATTACAGGAATATGCGGACAGAGATCAAAGCTCTGTGCTATTCTAAAGGGAAACCGTTATCTATCGCCTATGTATCGTTATTTTTTATATAAGGTTGTAAAAGCATAAAGTATCGCCATCAAGCGAAGATTGGAGGAGAGACGATGACTACCTATGATCAGCATAACCGTATACTGCGTGACTTACGGATCTCCGTTACCGATCGCTGCAATTTCCGTTGCCGGTATTGCATGCCAGAAGAAATCTTTGGCAAAGATTATGAATTTCTGCCTAGTGACAGCGTATTGAGTGAACAGGAGATTGGACGAATCGCAGCTATCTTCGTCTCGCTTGGTACACGCAAACTGCGCATTACTGGCGGAGAACCGCTATTGCGCAAAGATTTGCCCAGTATTATTGAACGATTGTCTGCACTAGATGCTGACGATCTGTCGTTAACGACCAATGGCAGTCTGTTAGCACGCAAAGCTAAAGATTTGAAGGCGGCAGGCTTACACCGGATTACGGTCAGTCTGGACAGTCTGGAAGATGATATGTTTCTGCGGATGAATGGTGGACGCAGTCGGGTTAAGCCGGTATTGGACGGTATTGATGCCGCCGCAGACGCTGGTTTGCAGGTGAAGGTCAATATGGTCGTGCAAAAAGGATTCAATGAAGATGCTGTCGTACCGATGGTGGAATATTTCCGTGAACGCGGTCATATTTTACGTATGGTTGAATATATGGATGTTGGAAATACGAATGGCTGGAATCGCCAGCATGTGGTCAGCAAGCAGGAATTGCTTGATCGCATCGGACAGCATTGGCCGTTAGAACCGCTGGCACCGAATTACGACGGTGAAGTGGCTACTCGTTATCGGTTCAAAGATGGTAAAGGCGAGGTAGGCTTCATCTCCTCGGTTACGGAAGCATTTTGTTCTTCTTGTACGCGTGCTAGATTGTCAGCAGAAGGCAAGCTCTACACCTGTCTGTTTGCAACCAAAGGGCATGATCTGCGTCAGCTGCTACGCTCTGATATGACAGATGAGCAACTGGCTGATCAGGTAAGCCGAATCTGGACGGGACGTCATGATCAATATTCAGTAGATCGTGGGAATAATCAGCCAGTTAATAAGGAAAAAGGTAGCAAAGTAGAAATGTCCCATATTGGCGGATAGGAAATAGGAGGCGCATGCCTCCTATTTTTTCTGTCACAATATTGACAAAAAATAGAGCCTGAATTAACCTTAGAAAGCGGCTGAGGCCGGTTTGGTATTCATTCAGGGATTGTTTGGATATTAAGCATGGAATTTTGACTATGTAGATTGATTCGCTTATAGGCAAACTGTAAGAGAATGAATCGACAATTGAACCTTTTCTCTCGGTACGTTTGGCTCATAACAGAATGTCAGCATAATGAGGGCTTGTCATGAGGTTTTTTGTGCTGTAATGATTCGCTGTCTGCATTGCAATCTGGCGCCAGAACTGTAATTACAACATCGAGTCTATGTCTGCACATCATACGCTTGACTACAACGAAGACGACATGGATGGAGGATTTATAATGTCTTACTACACACCACAGGAAATTATGAAAATGTCCGCTGAGGTTGGCTTGAAAAAGTCGAAAATGCCAGTATGGACAGTGCTTATTCTGGGATTTCTTGGAGGCGCTTTTATCTCACTCGGGTTTCTCGCAGATATTCGTGTCATCGGAACAGCTCCCAAAGAGCTAGGTTCCATTGCAGGCTTTTTTGGGGCAGCAGTGTTCCCGGTTGGTCTGATGCTAACGTTGCTTGCCGGTGCTGAATTGTTGACCGGTAATATGATGACGATGGCAGCCGCTTTATTTTCCAAAAAAATTGGATTTGGACAATTGGTAAAAAATTGGGTACTAGTGCTGATCTCTAACTTTGTTGGCGCGATTGCTATTGCTTACTTTTTTGGACATGTCGTTGGATTAACAGAAGGTGACTTTCTTGCCAAAACGGTAGCGATTGCTCATGCCAAAGTAAGTGAAGGTTTCGGCGAAGCATTTGTCTCGGCAATCGGTTGTAACTGGCTCGTTTGTCTGGCTGTCTGGCTCGCTTATGGTAGTAAAGATTCGTTCGGCAAATTTGCCGGTATCTGGTTCCCGATTATGGCGTTTGTTGCGATCGGATTCCAGCACGTTGTAGCCAACATGTTTGTGATTCCGGCAGCGATCTTTGGCGGAGCAGATATTACGTGGATGCAATATCTGGAGAACTTTGTACCAGTATTTTTGGGCAATGTAGTGGGCGGTTCTGTATTTGTAGGACTCGCTTATTTCCTCGCTTATCGTCATACGATGGACGATGTACCAACACAGACACAAGGCGATATTTCACAGGCATCTTCTGCGGTTCCAAGCCCGCCACGCGCTGTCAATGAAGCTGCTGTCGGTGGCACACGCGCTATCAAACACTAATATCGTGTACCTATAAATGATCCAGAATGGAATCCGCCTGCTGGTAGAGCAGCGATCTTATTCTGGATTTTTTGTACATCAAAAACCCGTTTCACAGTCATGTATGTGCATGATTATGAAACGGGTTTTGGTTTAGAGATCATTGCTTATTCATGCTTACAATCGTTCTTTTTGCAAAAGCAACGATATTAGGCTGGTTTGGAGGTTTGATCTACATCACTGGCTGCATGCAGCGTATCTGATGCCGTTTTGCGAGTAGACACTTTGCTTGGTTTGTTGCCGTCAGTAGTTGAATCCAACTCCGAAGCTGAAGCGGTATCGTCCAACTGGAAGCGATCCAATTCTTGCTGCATTTCTTCGCGAATCTGGCGCAATTGCTTCACCTGTTCACTCGATTGCTGGAAGGCATGACGTTGTTCGACAGTGGAAGCGGTAATCTCTTGGCTACCTGCTGCGGATTGTTCGGTGATAGCACTAATATTCTCGATTGCCTGTTGTACTTGATTGCTTAATTTGTGCGATGCTTGCATGTCATCTGCCAGACGGTGAATATGAGCGGTGATTTGCTGAATCTGACCGCTAGTTTCGGCAAATGAAGCACTGGTAGAAGCAGTTGCCTGTTCTTGCTGCTCAAACAATTCGACGCTGCGAGTAACCGAAGTATGCACATGTCCGACTGCCGACGTGATCGATTCCACAGCGGTGAAGATCTGACGCGCTGCTTGTACGGATTGATCCGCTAGCTTTTTCACTTCACCGGCAACGACGGCAAAGCCTTTCCCTGCTTCGCCTGCACGGGCTGCTTCGATGGAAGCATTCAGCGACAGCAGATTGGTTTGTGATGCGATATCCGATACGAGTCTTGTCATATTGGCAATCTGATCGGCATTTTGCTCTAGGGAGCTAACGGTTTGTTGCAATTCAGTCATCGCAGCACGGTTGCTAGATACGAGCTTCAATTGCTCTTGCATCCGTTCATTGCCTTGCTGAATCGATTGCAGTACTTCATTGCCATAGGCGGCGGATTCGGCTGTCGTTTGCAGATTGGTTTGGAAGGTGTTCTGCATCTGGTCAACGACTTCAACGGTTACACCGAGATCTTCAGCGATTTTCTGGCTACCGATCGCCAGCTCTTCTACCGATTGCGCGACTTGACGAACGACATCTTGCATCCGGTCATTACTGCTATCGATATCGCGTGCGCGCTCATCTACACGATTCCCTGCTTCACCGATAGAGCCAATGATACTGCGCAGATTGGACACCATCTGATGGAAGGAACGATTGAGATCGGCGAGTTCATCTTTGCCTTTGGCAACAGGCAGCTTCACGGTAAGATCACCAGCAGCAATGCGCTGGGCAGCTGATGTGAGTACCTGTGTACGGCGAGCAAGCTGTCTGGCAGTGTACGTATTAAAAATACCAACTGCAATCAGCAGAATGATAGCACCAAACAGTGCTACCTGTACGGTAGTCGAGATGCTAGATGTCAGATCGGAAGTATAGTTCTCATAGTTGGCTTTGCTGAGTAATTTCAGCTCGTAGACATCATTTTGCATGCCTTCCACGCGGATACTTTCACGTTTTGCTTCTGCATTGTCCTGCGCTTGCATCGCTTTGGTAGCGGCATCAGTCAGTTGAGTGAATTTGGTCTGAACTCGTTGCAGCAATTGTTGTTCTTCCGCGGTCGGAATGTCTGCGGATGTCAGTGCCGTTAATGTAGCTTGCGTACTTTGCAGCTGTTTCTCTACAATCGCTTTATTGCTTTCGGAAATGGAGAATGAATAGTTGTTGAGTGCTTGCCCGGTTTGAACAAGATCGCTGTCTAGTTGCTGTACATTCATCATGATCGGAACAAGGTCGCTATTTTGCGAATTGATGTTCAGCAGTTGGAAAATGATATATCCGACCAGTACGAGCGAGGCGACCAACGAGATGATCGCATTGAGTACCAGTTTGCCTTGTAATTTCATAGGTTCCTCCTGTAATTGGGAAAATGGAAATCAGTCGAATCAGGATGCATCCAGTTGAATTTTGATATCGCCGGAAATGAGCTGCTGTTTCAATTCATCCAGCTTCTTCTGTTGTGCATCAGTTAATTCAAATACATGGATCGGTGCCAATCCAACACCGCCATCCTGCAATCCGAATACCATATCCTTTTCAGGGAATGTACGGTTATTGTCGATATAGGTTTGAGTGGCATTATACAGGGCAACATCGATATTTTTGATCATGGATGTGATGACCGATTTTTCGGCGAGGAAGAATTGATCGCTATCTACACCGATGGAGTAGATGCCTTGCTTCTGCGCTTCCTGTAGTCCGCCTACGCCAGTCAGACCGGCTACCGTGTAGATCACATCCGTATTATGGTTGTCGATCATATCTTTGGCAGCGGCAGTGCCGAGTTCCGGTTTACCGAAGTCGCCTGTATAATTGATTGTAAACTGCGCATTCGGATTGATCGCTCGTGCGCCTTGTTCAAATCCGCTCTGGAATTTGTGCAGCAGTGGGCTTTCCATACCACCGATAAAGCCAAGCTCGCCGGTTTTGCTTGCCATCGCTGCCAGTGCTCCTGCGAGGAAGCTACCTTCATCCTCTTTAAAAGTAATAGAAGCGACATTCGCGAGATCGGACTTTTCATCGATCAGCAGAAACTGCTGCTTCGGATTGCTCTTGGCTGCTGTTTCCAAACTATCCTTCACCGCATAACCGAGTCCGATGATAACATCGTTGTGCCCATCGATTAGCTGTTTGAATGCTTCATCGTATGTTTTTGTGTCCGAGATTTCGCGGTAATCGAACTTAATTTTGCCTTCGTCTCGTGCTTGAATCAATCCATTGAATGCGCCATCGCTAAAGGATTGGTCGCCCAGCCCGATGTCGGACAACACGATACCTACTTTCAGTCTGCTGTTCGCAGCCTGCGCGGTAGAGCTGGTTGTGGCTGAAGAGCATGCGCTTAATAGCAGCATCGCAGCCAACAGAATAAGAAAACTTGCTTTTTTCCAATGATGATGTTTGTACATTGGCGATTTCCTCTCTGAATTCAAATATTATTCATAGGTTATTATCGGCATTTCAATTTAGTTAGTTAACCGACAAATGATGATAAAATATGCGAAAATGATAAAACTTTAGCAAATTAATGCTTGGAAGCAACTCCATGACAGGGTATGATAGAAATTAATAATTTTTCATATTGAATGAAAGTGATGAACATTACAGATAACTGGGGGAGAACTATGAAGTATATCAGCACTAGAGGACAAGTGGAGCCAAAAGGATTTATCGATACCGTATTGATGGGGCTTGCCGATGACGGCGGTCTGATGATACCGGAACAAGTGCCTGTTGTATCCGCGGAGACGCTGAAACAATGGAGCAAGCTGAACTATGTCGATCTGTTTCTGAATGTATTCGCCCTGTATGTAAACGATGAGATTCCTGCTGCGGATCTGCGTGAATTGGCTGAGCGTAGCTATGCGAATTTCCGTGATCCAGAAGTAGCCCCGGTTCGTCGCATTGATGATTCCCTGTATATTATGGAGCTATTCCATGGCCCTACCTTTGCGTTCAAAGATGTAGCGCTGCAATTTATGGGTGAACTCTATTCCTATATGTCACAAAAGTACGGCGAAGTAATTCATATTCTGGGCGCAACCTCTGGTGATACGGGAGCGGCAGCGATTCAGGGCGTACGTGGCAAAGAAGGCATCAAAATCTGTATTCTGCATCCGCACAATCGGGTCAGCAAGGTTCAAGAGCTGCAAATGACGACCGTAGACGATAGCAATGTGCTGAATCTGTCAGTCAAAGGTAACTTTGATGATTGTCAAAAAGTGATCAAAGACCTCTTCGGCGATCTGCCATTCAAAAAGCAGCATCATCTGCGGGCCATCAACTCGATCAACTTTGTACGCATTTTGGCGCAAACAGTGTATTACTTCTATGCATACTTCCGTGCGCAAGAAGGCGCGAATGGACGTAAGATCAACATCTGTGTGCCATCCGGTAACTTTGGTAATATTTTCTCCGGTTATCTGGCGAAGCAAATGGGACTGCCGATCAACCGTCTCATCATCGCGACGAACGAAAACAACATTTTGGAGCGCTTCGTAAAAACAGGCGAGTACAAGCCGGGCGACTTTCGTAGTACGCATAGCCCATCGATGGATATTCAGGTGGCGAGTAACTTTGAACGTTATCTGTACTATTTCCTGAACGAGGATGCAGCCAAAGTGTCGGCATACATGCAGCAGCTGCAAACCGATGGCAAAATCGTCCTGTCTGGTGCCGATCTGGAGCAGGTGCAGCGCGACTTTGCTGCGCATGGTGCTTCCAATGAGGAATGTCTGGAAGAAATCAGCAAGTATCATGCAGAGCATGATTATTTGCTGGATCCGCATACTGCTTGTGGGATTGCCGCTTATGAGCAGCATAACGGCGAAGACGAAGTGTGCGTAACACTGGCAACTGCGCATCCTGCCAAATTTGACGAAGCGATTGTGCTCTGTCAGATCAAACAGGAATTCCCAGAGCCGATTCAAGCATTGTTCAATATGCCGCAACATCAAACGGTGATTGACCATGATCAAGACGAAGTCGTTCGTCAGCTGGAATCGTTCTACGCACTGCAAGTATAAGCTGTAAGTGTAAAAGATTATCGGTATCATGTAGGATCATCATTGTTGGTAGGCAGCAGAGGAAGCCGTAGTCATTGGACTGCGGCTTTTTTGACGTTGGGTCGCGGGATAGGGCATAGTATAATTAACAGACTGACAAGGCTTGGTACATAATAATGTTGGATAGATACGGCATGTAATACGCAATATCATTCATGTCGATGTGTAAGATGGAGGGATCATGATGACATTGCAACAATCGTTTATAACATGGCGTGAACAATGGCAGACTTTGCTGGATCAATTGCAGCAGCGTGGAGTAGATACGGCGGCAACCTTCGCACCAGTCGCTGATTTGCAGCAAGTGGAACAGGTGGAACAGCAGCTGGATATAACACTACCGACAGAATTGAGAGAATTGCTATTGACTGGTGCGAGCGAAGTATCGGTAATCTGGTATGTTCCGTCTGAACAGATGGTGCCGTTTGGCTTGACTGGCGATGTAGGTTGGTCGCTGGAGGCACTGGATTTCGTGGAAATGTGGTCAGAAGATGCAGAGTCACCGGAACAACGGCGGTACTTGACCTTTTATCATGCCGGGAATGGTGATCGTCTGGTGCTGGATCTAAGTGATGTAGAGCGCCCAGCCGTATTAAGCTGGGATCACGAAACGGGTGAATTCCGACTATTGGCGGGCTCACTGACCGCCTTTCTAGAGCGGATTACGGCGTTGTATGGCATTGGAGCGGAGCATTGGCAATATGAGCATTTTATCGATCATGGCGGATTGAATATCCATCATCCTCAGGCGCAGCGCTGGCAGCAATGGATGCACGATTATGTGCATTTGACGCTGGAGCAGGCACGTACGCAATTGGACGTCTTAATTCGATATGCGGAAATGCACGATAGCGATGATGCAGCGCTACAACAAGCATTTGCAGCATTTTCAGAGCAGGACGTGTTGACGGCATGGCTCAATCGGATTGAGCAGGAGCGTGACGTTCATCTGCGCCATAGTCTGATGGAGTGTGCAGCATCCATCTGTCGTTCTGCGGCGGCGGATTGGGTGCGTGAGCTGTGGAATGCACCGTCAGATCAGCGCATCAATTCGGCAGTGCTGGCGTATGTGACGGCTTGTTGTTTGCCTGAGCAGGAAGGGTTACAGCGTGTATATGCTGTATTGGAGCAGCTTCAGCAATCTAATCGTCTGAATGGATATGGCGCCAATAGCTGGCTCAAGCCATTTTATAGTCGCGAGGTGTTGCAGTGGATGTGGCAGGGCAAACGTGTCAGCTATCCGTATGACGGCTGGGATCGCCTTTTTGCCTGCTCTGCACCGGAGGCTGAGGATATCTGGCAATGGCTTGGCGGCAGTACCGTTCAACGTCAGGTGGTCATTAGCGCGCTGTCAACGGCAGAGGATGTACAGGCTATTTTTCCAGAGCAAGATCAACTGCGGCATACACTGGCATTGCTAGAAGGCGAGCTAGACAAAGCAGTTACAAAAAAGGAAAAAAATCTCGTCAATAGCGCTATTCAAGCACTGAGCAAGCAATAGAAAACATCATAATCTTATTCCGAAAAGGTGGTCATTGCAGTGGACATTCAGCATCGTATTCCTTCAATGGATGAGTATTTGCATTTGCGTAGTATTTCGGGCTTGAGCGAGATGAGCCGTGAAGGAGCAGAAAAGGGATTACCACTCAGTCTGTTTGCAGTAGTGCTGGAGGAACAGGGGAAAGCGATCGGTATGGGACGTGTGGTAGGCGATGGCGGGCTGTTCTTTCAGGTGACCGATATTGCGGTACACCCGGATCATCAGGGCAGAGGATATGGCAAAGCCATCATGGGTGAAATTACACAGTATTTGAAGCAACATATGCCACCGCTTGCGATTGCTACGCTATTCGCCGATGTACCGGCAGATCGGTTGTACGCGCAGTTCGGATTTGAGTATACAGCGCCTGCGTCGCTAGGGATGTGGCTGCGACAGCCGTAATAAGTGACGTCATCTGATAGGAATAATTTTGCTTTTGACTGGAACCGGAGCGAGGCTGGTCGTATAATAGGACTGTTGTTGTGAAACGAAATCGGGATTCAGCAAATTTGCAGTCGTGCCTACGCGCACTGCTTGCAAATTCGCTACTCCCATACAGCCGGAGGAATGCGTTGTGAGAGTAGAAAAAGATTTTCTGGGCACCAAAGAAGTTCCTGATGAAGCATACTATGGCATCCAGACGCTGCGGGCAGTGGAAAACTTTCCGATCACCGGTCAAAAGCTGCACCCGGAGCTGATTCGGGCGATGGCAATGGTCAAAAAAGGCGCAGCTCTTGCTAACATGGAACTGTCCCGTCTGTACGGACCAAAAGGGGAAGCGATTGTACAGGCTGCTGACGAGATTCTGGAAGGTCGCTGGATGGACCAGTTTATCGTGGACCCGATTCAAGGTGGAGCCGGAACGTCGATTAATATGAATACCAACGAAGTCATTGCCAACCGTGCATTGGAAATTATGGGCAATTCCAAGGGCGATTATGTCAATATCAGCCCGAATAATCATGTGAATATGGCGCAGTCGACTAACGATGCGTTTCCAACTGCCATTCATATTGCTACCCTGTCGATGATCGAGAAGCTGCTCGTAGCGATGCGCGAGCTGCAACAATCATTTCAGGTGAAAGCCGACGAATTCGATACCGTTATCAAAATGGGCCGTACGCATCTACAAGATGCCGTGCCGATTCGTCTTGGTCAAGAATTCCAGTCGTACGCTCGTGTACTTGGTCGCGACATCGTTCGTGTGGAAAATACGCGTGAAAATCTGTTGCACATTAATATGGGTGCAACCGCCGTCGGTACTGGTCTAAACGCTGACCGTCGTTATATTACGCGGGTCGCGGAGATTCTTGCTGATATTAGCGGTTTTTCGCTGGCGGCATCAGATCATCTCGTTGATGCTACCCAGAATACCGATGCCTATACCGAAGTATCCGCCGCACTGAAGATCTGTATGATGAATATGTCCAAAGTGGCAAATGATATTCGTCTTATGGCATCTGGACCGTATGCTGGTCTGAACGAGCTAAGCTTGCCTGCTCGCCAGCCGGGTTCATCGATTATGCCGGGTAAAGTCAATCCTGTGATGTGCGAAGTTGTCAACCAGATTGCATTTCAGGTTATTGGGAATGATCATACGATCTGTCTTGCTTCCGAAGCAGGTCAAATGGAGCTGAACGTTATGGAGCCAGTGCTGGTATATAACCTGCTGCAATCACTGGAGATCATGAAGCAGGGCTTTACTGTGTTCCGTTTGCATTGTGTAGACGGTATTCAGGCGAATGTCGACCGTTGCCGCGAGTACGTGGAGCGCAGTGTAGGTATCATTACCGCGCTGAATCCGCATCTTGGTTATGAAGTCGTATCGCGGATTGCCCGCGAAGCGATCCAAACGGGCAAATCGGTACGCGAACTGTGTTTGCTGTATAATGTATTGACTGAGGAAGAGCTGAATATCATCCTTGATCCATATCAAATGACGGAACCGGGCATTGCCGGGGAAGAATTGCTACATCGCGAGTAGTTGGAGCGTCTTACTTTCTGCTTACTTCCATATAGTGCAAGACATAGCAAGCCTGTCCTGGGTTCAAGGGCAGGCTTTTTCATATATTTATGTGTATGTAGATAAATATATGAAATTCAGCAAACAGAAATTAGACGCTATCGCCGAGTCATTTTTCTGCTGGAAGGGTAGGAATATTTTAGCTTCCTACTAGCAGATATGATATAGTGCATGTAGAAACCGCGCCTATACCGGCGATGGTGAACTAGTAAAATGCCGATCTATCGCGTCCTTTTACAGTCAATATAAATAGATGAACGGAGGAATACTTAATTAACTAATTCAGGTCTGCTATAACACCGACAAACGGAAGGAATGAGTTTATGAATATGCAAAAGAACTGGATGAAACCTGTATTAACGATAAGTTTATCTGCTACGCTGCTTGCTGGTAGCGCTTCATTATCTGGATATACCGACACACCGACAGCCGCAGCAGCAACAACAGCCAAGTCGGATGTCACGTCCAAGCTGGAAAATCTGGGGCAACCATTTAAAAGCGAACCATATGCGCGTAACGTATGGGATATGCAGGTGTTTGACGGTAAAATCTATCTGGGTAGCGGGAATAGCAGTAACTCCGGTCCTTCGCCCAATGCAGGTCCGATTCCAGTCATTTATTACGATCCATCCTCTAACAAATTTGTTACTCAAAAAGTCATCTCCACCGATGCCAAAACGGGCAAAGAAACGACACGCGAAGTGACGGATGACGAACAGATCGATACGTTTAAAATTATGAAGGGCAAGCTCTACATACCGGGTAACGATTCCATCGTTCCGGGCTGGAAATACGGCAACTTTTACGAGCTGAACGGTGAATCGTGGACAGAGTATCAGAACATTCCCGATGCGCTGCACGTCTACGATCTGGCGTATTATCAAGGTGAAATGTTCGCAGCTGTCGGTACTGAACAGACGCCTGTCGTCATGGTCTCCAGCGATAACGGCAAAACATGGGACAAACTGGCAGCAATCGACGGCTATGGTAGTCGCGCGTACAAGTTTTTCCAATTCAAAGGCAAGCTGTACGCCGCCGCCATCATCATGCCAGACAATCAAATCTGGGGCGACGAAACCCATGTACTGTCCATTGACAAAAACCTGAAAGTCACCCAGCAAAAAATCAACGGCAAAAACATCCTGCCCGGCATGAAATTCGTACAGGAACCTGGCAAAACGCCATACAATCGCATTAGCAAAACGGTAGTCGTTAATAACCAACTAGTGTATATTGCTGGTGAACTGTATAACGATGCGCAAACGATGCCAGAAGCGCTGATCGCCGCCAAAGACATCGACGATGCGCGCCGCATTACGTTGCCGGATACCAAAGCACTGCCGACCGATATGATCGTGCGCAACAATGTGCTGTATGTGTTAACGTATACGAAGCAGAGTGACGGTAGTTATATCAACCGCGTCTACAAAACCCGTAATTTGAAAAACTGGTCGCAACTGCTGCAATTTGAAAAAGGCACGTATGCTAAGTCACTGGAAGAGTTGAACGGTGATTTCTACTTTGGTCTGGGTACGGATACCGAGCCACTAGCAGCGTCCGCTGGTCAAATTTTACGGGTGAAAGCAGCCGATATCCGTAATTAATTGTAGAGCATACACTTTTTCGTGACAGTGACAGTGACAGTGACAGTGACAGTGACAGTGACAGTGACAGTGACAGTGACAGTGACAGTAACAGTGACAGTGACAGTGACAGTAACAGTAACAGTGACAGTGACAGTAACAGTGACAGTCGTTAGAGTGAAGAGAAGTGTATCTGGATAGGAAAAAGCACAATCGTCCGTAGCATAAGTCGCTGCGAATACGATTGTGCTTTTTGTTGTGCTATCTTTGAAGCCAGTGTAATGCCGTATCACTCTGCCTTCTTACAAGATTCCAATATTCCAAAAAATCTACAGTAACGTGCCTTCCATCCAAAACTGCTGTGAACTATTGTAATGATTCATCCTACATTAGTAAAATGATTCAATCGTTGATTCGATTGACATTTTTGTGCTCGCCAGACAATTCTTTGCGTAAATTCAGCGGCGGTGCAATTTTCGTAGGTAGCATCAACCCAAGCTGAGTTAAATCCTGCAAAATGCAGCGCACATGATAGCGGTAAATCATTAGCAAATCCTCACCATGTACCGTCAGAGGACGAGCAGGAGGGGAACTAAATTTAAAATCCACCTGTGGCTTCGATTCCACCGCTTGTGGCGGTTCATCAGTTAGCAGTCGCAGCATTCGCATATGGGAATACGTATTGTGATAAATATCGATTTCCTCTTCCAGATGATCCATAATTGTTCGTTTCTTTTTGTTCAGATGAAATTCCGAAGTATAGATCTCATACACCTTTTCCAGTTCGGACATATCCTTTTTTAGCGAACTGATATGTACACCACCGCCTTCAGCGAGCAATTCATGCGACAGCACCGTCAGCCGCTGACGCAGAATTTTGCGCCGCTGCTCCATATTGCGCTCATGGTTAGGCGGAAAGACGAGATAGTTGATGATCACCGCTACCCCAATGCCGATTAGTGTATCCAGCACCCGATTCATCCCGTAAAACCAAGGATTCTCACCCGGTCGCAGATTGAGCATAATCGCCAGAAATACGATACTGGCAATGGAGACCGATTTGTTCCATTTGAGCAGATTACAAATATAAATGACGACCACAATTCCGACCGCCGAGAATATGGCACTATGCGGATCGATGAGTGCAAACCCCATTCCGAATACAGCGCCGACAATCGTACCCATGACGCGATTTTTGCCGACTGTATACGAGTTCGTGACCGAATTTTCCATCGCAATAATCGTCGCGATAACTGCATAAAACGGATATTCCAAATTGAATACTTTCGAGATCAACAAGCAGATCAACACCGCCAGCGCGGTTTTAATATTACGCATACCAATTGCCAATTTCATAATTTCAATAGATTCCTTCCTGACATTCCGGCTTGAATAGTGGATTTATACTATAATGGATTACCCCAATCTTGTCTATGAAGTAGATGAGGGTTGAGTGTAGAGTCAATATAAGATTTTGGTCTATTGTTATTGTAAACGTAATAGAGAAAAAATGAAAAATCAACTATGTTCATACAACAGAAGAAACATAAAAGCTATAATATGATCATCATGTTACTTTTAAGTATTGATTTTATTTGCATCCAGCAATTTACATGCTAACATACGCTTATGTAATAAAAGGGGAAGAGGATATAAAATAGTATCAAATACATAAGCGTACAAATATCTACAACAAGAGGTTCAGTAAAATATTGATTTTAGTCTTTAATGTTTACTGATTTTTGCAAATTTTTATAACATTACTACACAAATATATCCCAAGCTGATACAGACGTTGTTTATGAAAGTAAAACATTGCTCTATGCAACAGGAACTCTACCTAAAAGGCGCTTTTAATGGTAACGCAAAAATACTAGTAGGGCGAAAAGCCGGCTGATTCGATCACAAAAAGTATTGGGAACGCTTTTTCGTATATGAAAGTAGTAACTTAAATGTAATTAGGGATTTTAAGTATTTAGGAATTGATGTAAGAGGTGATTTGTTGAAACAAAAAGATAGAATGATGAAGCAAGTTGTAATTTTGTTGAGTTTTTTTACAGGTATCTTTTTAATCTTAAACACATCTTATTTGCAGGTTATCCTTTGGTTTATATGAGAGGATTAATTCTGGAAATTACAAAGCATGATCATATAGTTAAAAGAGAGATGGATATATATTTATTTGAGAAATATCATGAGTCTTTTGAAATTAGGTCATTGAATAGTAGGTTTCTAGATCCTGATTATTTTAGTACTGTTGTACTTTCTAAAGATCCAAAAGCAAAATTTACCGTTATAGGCACTCCTATAGCAGAATCAAATAATCATTATAGATTTGTAGATAATTACATGCAAATAAAATGGCAAGAAGAAGCAAATCATGAACTGGCTCCAATACTGCGGAAGGGGATTTCTCCTAATATGTATTTAGAAGTTGAAATACCTGATCAAATAGATTTTGATGAATATAAAAATACCACGTTATCTTTAAAAAAATTTCAACAACAATATCCTAATATTTCAATAGTTAATATCAGATTGATTTATGGAACTCAATTTAAACAAGAGGACGATATTTTTCAGAACTAAACTAAATAATTTGATATTAAAAACTAAAAAGACTAGTATTCATAGCGCAACTATATCTTTAAGTGTCTTAGATGCAAGAACTTTTAAAGATATAAAGACTTTCAAATCAAATGTAAAAGAAGTGGGAATTTCAAGCTTTTTAGATAAATATTCAAGCAAAATCATTGAGAAACAATTTTTGAACATAAAAAATAAATAAAGGTAGAAGACGGTAAAGTTTATAAGTAAGATAATACGACTTATAATATTCATACTGTATAGAGAATGTTTCAACTCAAATTACATTTCTAACAATTAAATTTTTACAATACTAATTGCAAACCTATCTAATCTATGATATTATTTGATACATCAATGATTGATAGGTCACAGATTAATTTAATAATCCTTCCATCATTCCGTATCACCAACGTACAGACAGAAAGGGGAGAAGACTTGTGTCGCAGTCATCGTCAGAGGATATATTTTATCAGATACAGGGACTTCAACGCCAGCTATCCTGTACGTTTGAAAAATGTGCTGGAATTAGTGCTTCGCGGTTGCAACTGCTCTGTCATCTCTACCAGTCTGAAGAGATCAGTCAAAGTTCGCTGCAAAAATTGGTCGGAATCGATCATGCAGCGATTACACGCCATCTGAAGCAGCTGGAAGTAGAGCAGATCGTCATCCGGCGCAGCAATCCGCAGGACAATCGCATTACGCTTGTACAGTTGACCGATATAGGACGGGAGAAGATTATATCGTTTCGTCAGGAGCGTCAGCAATATGTAGAGCAGATGCTGAGCGGTTTTGATGAACACGAACAACAGCAACTCTCCAGTATGCTGCAACGCATCAACGTCAATATCGGAAGCATGTAAGTTACATGTAACCAAACCATATAGAGAATCAAAGGAGAGAAACCAAATGACAACTACTAACAACGCAACAAACGCAGTAACACCAAGCAATGACTTTGCCAAAATCGCTCTGGAACGTCGTTCCATCAAAAGTTATGACCCAGAAGTGAAAATCAGCAGCGAGGAAATGAACGACATCCTGACGGAAGCTACTCGCGCGCCTTCTTCCATCAACCTGCAACCTTGGCGCTTCGTTGTCATTCAAAGTGAAGAAGCCAAAGCACAATTGCTGCCATTCGCAAAATTCAACGCTCATCAAGTAGAAACTGCCGCAGCGGTTGTAGCGATCTTTGCTGATCTGCAACACGAGCAAAATGCAGAGTATATTTTCAATAAAGCAGTGGAACTAGGTTATATGCCAGCTGAAGTGAAAGAGCGCCAACTGCCCTTCGCACTCGGTCATTACGAACAGCTTTCCCGTGAAGCGCGCAAAGATATCGCTCTGATCGACAGCGGTCTGGTAGCGATGCAGCTGATGATGGTTGCTCGTGCACATGGCTATGATACGAACCCAATCGGTGGTTACGACAAAGAGCAAGTCGCTGCAATGTACGGTATGGACAAAGAGCGTTATGTACCAGTAATGCTCGTATCTATGGGGAAAGCAGCCAACGAAGGCTATCCTTCGATGCGTCTGCCACTCGATATGATTGTTGACTTCAAATAAGATTCCTTTGCATGAAAAAGAGAATGTGGATCGACTGTTCGGCTTTCCTTCCCATCGCTGAGAAGCATGGATCGGGAAGCGGAATATGTCGTTCACATTCTCTTTTTTCATTTAGCTGGCAATGACAACGGGATATACGGCAACTACATTCTGAACTTCGCGACCAGAATACCGAGATATTCTTTACAAGCAGAGCTAAATGCATTCATAGAGCTGCCAGATGGTGCAAATTTACTAGCATATAGCGCCCGTGGTGTGCTCGTCCAATAATCTGTCGGATACGGTAGTACATTCCAGCCAGCACGTTCAAATTCGATAACCGAACGCTCCATATGCATGGCGGAAGTAACGAGTACCGGCTTGCTCCATTGATTCTGTTTGAGCAGCTTTGATGTATTGGCTGCATTCTGTTCGGTATTGAGCGACTGGTTCTCAGCGATGACATCCTGCTGTGGTACGCCCATCGCTATAAGTTGGCGACGTGCAATATCCGCTTCATTGCCGCTATCTGAGAATACTTGACCACCGGAGAAAATAATCGGCAATCCCGTTTCGCGATACAGGCGTACTGCTGTGATGAGCCGATTCCCCGCTGCACCAGATAGATTGCCAGTACCGTTCATATCGGGCGTACCACTTGTCGCGCCACCGCCCAGCACGACGATGACATCGCCGCTTATTTGCACGGTTGCCTGCTGTGGTTGCGGATATTTGTGCTCCAGACTGCCAATCAGCATATCGGCAATCAGTGGAATCATCGACAGATATAGCAGTACATTCAGACCGAGCAATACACCAGCTGCGGTCGCATGAATTTTCCATAACCAGATCGACATGAGCAGTAGCAAAATCACAAACAAGCCCGGTGGCAGAATGAAACTGTACAGAAATTTAACTACATATAACAAGCAAAAACCGCCTTCCGGTATAATTTCAGATGAACGTAGAATAAAAGTCTCAGCGAGAGTCACAGCATAACAATATAGCCGCTAGTCAGGAGATTCAGGGTTGGTTGATAACATATCTGGCCACATGATCTGATGCGATGTACGACTCCATTGTTCGTAAAACATCAGGGAACCTTTACGGAAAAAGCGTGTCACTAGATGGAGGAAGAAGCCAGCATTCAATACAAACAGAATGATTAGATAGACAATCGCTTCTAGTCGAGACGGATAGCTCTGTGCAAATGGCAAATTCAGCACTCGCTCCAATCCGAAAAATCCCCAGTACAGCAAACCGTAGCGCACGATGAGAGCATGTAGTGGCAAGCGGCGTTTGGTCTCCTGTTCATTGGTGCGATCGCTGACGAGCCGGATGCGTACGATCCATTTGCCGGGTGTTAGTCCATTCATCGCATACGTTAACAGCATAAAATACAACCCTGTCGCTACCCAGAACGAAAGTGGAATGTCCAATGCCGACAGGATCGATAGCAGCATAGAGCAGAGCATATTGTCGATGAGAAAAGCAATCCCGCGCCTTGTATACGTTACCCGTCGTTTGGAACGATCCACACGCGCATCCAGTTGCCGCACATTGGGCAGATGCTCCGAGATCCATGCAGCAATCAAGAAGCCGATCATGCCGCCAAATGTATTACAGATCAGATCATCCACGTCAAAGATCCGGTACGCATGATCATAAATGCCATAAATTCCTGTCCATTGCGTAATTTCAAACGATAGCGACAAAAGAAACGACCAGCACATTGCACTTAACCAGCCGCGATGGAAATAATAGCGTAGTAACATCCCGAATGGCACAGTCAGCACAATATTAAACATTACCTGCCAGAAGGCACGCTCGCGAAATATGTGCATATAGGTCGTCGGGTGCTCCAGCGAGACAGAGGTTTCTTTTAAAAAGTCACTTACAAACTGAAAAGGAACCAGCTGCATATCCCCGCCTGCCAGTGCAGCATTGTGCCGTGACGATGGAAAAGGCAGGATCACTAGAAAGTACGCATTCATCAAATACAGCAAGCAGCTATATAGCGTAATCGCGCGTACGACATGAATATAGCCATACCGACGATATTGATACATAAAAAAAGGCAGCGTAAATAAAGCTGCTGCCAGCGGAAAAGCGATAAAAGCATACAGAATCGGTTGAAAATAAGCGTCCACCATTATCGTTACACCTGCCACAGCTATAAGTGAAATTGATCATTTACTGAATCTCATATTACCGAATGGACATAGCAATATTCCGATTCCGGTAATGTTGTATCATTCCTATCATTGTACAGCAATTTATTATAAATACCAGTTTATCAGCATGACAATCAGGACTAGAATGCACAGGCAAGCAACGCGTGTATTTCAAAGTTTTTATACAAAATAAAAGCTGCCTATGATGCCAGAGGGCAAAACAGACAGCTTTTATTTTACGATAGGAATCTAGTTGCTACGCTTGCGATTTCCCGCGGAACTTGAAGAACGAACTGATCAGCAGCACGATCAAGAACAGGATACAAGCTCCGATACTAATGCGATTGTTAGCATCAAATAAGAACAGCACCGCAATAACAAGCAGACACAGAGCAGTCAAACCAGAAATATATGGGTAACCCCAGATGCGGAATTTCGGTTCCACCGGATACTGCTTGCGTAGCTTGAGCTGGGACAGACAGATGCTAATCCATACGAGCAATACGACAAATCCCGGTACAGCGATCAGAATACCAAATACTTGATCCTGTGCAACATAAGCAAACCATGCGCCAATCAGCAAAATAACAGCACACAAAATCAAACTGTTCACAGGTACACCGCGCCGTGATGTTTTGGATAGCAACGCAGGTGCTTCGTTATCAATCGCCATCGAATGTAACATCCGTGTCGCTCCATAAATACCAGAGTTCGCCGCTGACAACACTGCTGTCACCAGAATAAAGTTAATAATATGCGCTGCTCCCTGCAAACCGGTTGCAGTTAGCACCTGTACAAACGGACTGTCCTGACCGCTCAGTTGATTCCACGGAATCAGACCACAGATGATCAGAATTGGCAACGTATAGAACAGAATAATACGCAGGATGAAGCTTTTTACGATCTTTGGCAGTACTTTGTCCGCATCCGGTGTCTCGGTTAGCGTCAGACCGATCAGCTCGGAACCGCCATACGAGAACATGACGACCAAGAGCGCAGACACGACAGCCATCCAACCATTCGGCAAAAATCCACCATGGGATGTAAAGTTGCTCAAATACGGCGTGTTACTACTTGGAATAATACCAAACAGCAGACAAGCACCGAGTATGATAAAGATAATAATCATCGCGATCTTGATACCGGCGAGCCAGAATTCCAGTTCGCCCAATCTGCCTACGCTCATCGTATTAACAAGCAGCACAAAGGCGGCACTCGCGAGACTGAGCACCCATAACGGTGTATCAGCAAACCAGAATTGCAGAAAACTGCCCGCAGCGATAACTTCAATGACACAAACCGCTAGCCACATAAAGCAGTACAACCAGCCGACGATAAAAGCAAGCCGTTGACCAAAGGCAAGCGAGATAAAATCTTTCATATTACGGTTCGGATACACGGTTGCCATTTCAGCAATTGCACCCATTACGACGAGCAGCAGCAAACCGGCAAAAATATACGTGAAGATAACGCCGGGTCCTGCCAGACCAATCGTTTCGGAACTACCTTTGAAGATACCTGTTCCGATGACGCCGCCCATTGCCATAAATGTAATATGACGTGGCAGCAGCCTTTTTTGCAATGATGCTTCAGGGGTTGCTTTCAAACTAAAATCCTCCTCAATACGACTACAGTAGTAGTGCTTTAAATCAGTCCAGTATATCTATACTACAATAATATTCGGTATTACGATATGAAATGATTAAGCATTTGCAGTTCCTTTTTATTAAAGTTTCGACTTTATTCTTATATTGTGTAAAATGCATAATATTTTTACAATAAAGAAAACGGTTACAAAAACATGAATACGTAAACATTCTTGTAAAGGGGTTGAGGATAATGAATTGGATAGTATTCGGACAACAAGGTACAGACAACAATGAGAAGGTAAAGAAGAAGCAGGGTCATGAGCGAAAAACTCGATTGATCAAGCAAACACAGAAGACTCGTCATTCCCGTACAATGCTAAACATGTTGGAGCGTATGCCGGTATCGGCGCGCATGTGTTGTGCATTACTACTAACAGTTATGATGCTGATCTCACTCGTGCCACAGCAGGCGCAAGCGGCGTCTACGACGTTTATCAATCCAGTTGCTCCTTATTCGTCTGCTGATCCGTTTGTAATGAAGCATACGGATGGATATTACTATTTTGTGCATACGTCACGTAACTGGGACAAAATCGATATTAGCCGTTCCAAGACGTTGACTGGCATCGGCAACGGGGAAAGCAAAACCGTCTTCACCAAGCCGACTGCTACCTGTTCAGGTGGTAGCTGTTACTCCAACAATATCTGGGCACCGGAGCTGAATTATATTAATGGCGCTTGGTATTTGTATTTCTCAGCGGGTAGCAACGATGGCAACAATGCCAATCAGCGAATCTGGGCGATTCGCAATACGAGCGCCAATCCGCTGCAAGGAAGCTGGTCTGCACCGATCAAAGTCAATGACAGTAACGATTACTGGTCGATCGATCAGACAGTAACGAGCATCAATGGACAGCTGTATATGGCATGGTCGCAAATTGCACCGGGCAAACCGCAGGAAATCGCTATTGCCAAAATGAGCAGCCCAACAGCACTAGTAGGCAAAGCGACGATCATTTCCAGTCCGACGATCAGCTGGGAAAAGGTCGGCGGTGATGTGAATGAAGCGCCAGCCTTTTTGACACATGGTTCGCGTGTGTATCTTACCTATTCTGCCAGTGGGTGCTGGACGGATGATTATAAGCTAGGCATGCTCAGCGCCAGCTCCAGCGCCGATCTGTCGCTGGCAAGCAGCTGGAGCAAAGGAGCCAATCCAGTATTCCAGAAAACATCAACTGTCTTCGGTCCGGGTCATAACAGCTTTGTAAAATCGCCGGATGGTACGGAAGATTGGATCGTCTATCATGCCAATGATGGCACTGGTCAAGGCTGTGCTGAGCAACGTACTACTCGTATTCAGAAAATCAATTGGAATGGCGATACACCAGTCTTCGGTTCGCCTGTAACACCGGGAACTGCAATTACTCGTCCATCTGGTGAAGGAACGGCGGACATTTACTACCGTATTCGTAACAATAACAGTGGCAAAGTATTGGCTGTGCTGAATGCTTCAACTGCGGATGGCGCGGATATTATTCAGTGGACATATAACGGAACAGGCGATCAACGCTGGGCGCTTGATCCGACAAGCGATGGATATTTCCAATTGCGTGCGAGTCATAGCGGCAGATTAGCAGGTGTAACCGGAGCGAGCAAGGACGATGGTGCCAATGTCGCTCAGTTTACTTCCAGCGGATCGACCAGCCAGCAATGGAAATTCAATCTGGTCGGCAATCAGTTTTTTGAAATTTTGAACCGCAATAGCGGCAAACTGCTGGACGTGACCAATGGCGGCACCGCTGATGGTGCGGATGTACGGCAGTGGGCAGATCTGAACAATACGGTGCAGCAATGGATCTTTGAACGCGTAAATTGATCAGTTGCAAAGTCGAAATGAACAACTCCGAAACAGAACAAAGCTGAACTAATAAAAAGCTGAAATGACAAAAAAGCTGCCTTTTCCGTACCGAATGATAGGAGAGTTTGATACTCCTGTGCAGCATATGATCTTGGATCAAGATCATATGTGTAATCGGTTGTGGGAACGGCAGCTTTTGTTGCGATTGGATCGTAATTATCTGAACCGCATGACGCATCAGGTATACAACATATTGCATCATGAATATATTGTATTTCTGTATTTCGCTGTACCTTATCAGAACAGTGATGAGTTTATTGCGATACGACGTTTTTCAAAATATCGTCAATGATCATGGAGTTGGCAACAGCGCCGGTGTACAGCCAGCTGGACTTCATGCTGAGCGTGTAGGCATGACCTGCTTTGACAGCGGGAATGCTGTTCCAAACGGAGGAGCTGATACCATCATCTGGTTTGGCACCGTCTTGAATAATGACGAACAGGTAGTCTGCATCCAGAGTAGACAGACTTTCCAGTGCGAGAGAACTCCAGTTAGCGGTTTTGCCTTCAGACGCTTGGGTGACTACATCTGGTACAGTGAAGCCCAGATCGTTGTACATCACATCACCACTGGATAGCTTCGGATTCACGACGAATACACTTTTGCCACTAATCCAGATGGCTGCTGCGGATTTGGTGCCGACTTTTTGCTGGATTTGAGTTTTGGCATCGGCTACTTTTGCATCGTAATCGGACAGCACTTTGTCAGCTTCGGTGCTTTTGTTCAGCACTTCGCCGACCGTTTTCAATTCTTCACGCCAGTCGTTATTTTCGGCATTACCGACGACATATGTTGGGGCAATAGCGGAATATTGGTTGTATTTATCGCCTTCGACCATTTCCGCGCTGTCCATCAGCAGGAGATCAGGTGTAAAGCTAGCTACTGCTTCAAATGGCAGATCAGAAGAGATCGTTGGCACATTTGCTAGTTTATCCTGCAAATAATCTTGGACACTACCGCCCTTGATTGACCATTGTGCTGCTGGCGTTACGCCCAGCGCGACCAGTGGGTCTTCGAGATACGAAGCGATAATACGCTGTGGATTAGCAGGAATCTTCACTTCATGACCCATACTATCCTTGAGTGTACGCTCAGACGCAGTTTCCGTCTGGGTTGCAGCCGGAGTCGAAGATGACTCATTAGTGTTGCTGCCGGTTGTAGCAGCCGAGGAGCAGGCGCTTGTCAGCAGAGCCATAGACAGGATTAGCGTTCCCGCTACGGTTGTTTTGGTACGACGTTGCATGATGTGATTCCTCCAGATGATATAAGTTTAGCCCATATGTATAACGACGCACGCTCCGAACATGGACCATTAAGAATAGTATACACGATTATGAAGATAAGTGATAATGATTATCACATGATAAATTCAATGTACGGATTGAGTCTGGCTATGTAGTGGAAAATAGCCTGTTTGCCGAATCAACTGCTGTCCCTGTGATGACAATATCCAGCGTAGCAACGGCTCCAGATACGGATTAGAGGAGCGAAGCTTCGGAAATGGTGGCAATTGTAGCGCTCCATCAGAAGATGAATTGATGTCAGATGGATCGACAGATATGATTTCATCAGATGGTTTATCAGATGTTATTTCCGACTGTGCGGCGTGTGCGCGTTCATTTTCTAATTGTCCGGTATATTTGTAACTGGCAGTTACCGCGTAAAATGGAGCGATCAGTGGATAGTTTCCACTAGCAATCTGTTGTTCATCCGGGTATACGCTATCAATTGCAAGCAGCTTAATATGCGACTCTGGACTCATCACCGTAGCAAAATAATGAAACGAATAGCCAATCGCATTCTTATAATTGTGATAGTTATCGACACGCTCCATTATGCCACCCATTCCGGTTGCAATCCTTTGCTGAATCGGTTCCATTATCTGCCGATCGCCCATCCAGCGGCGAAGCATAGCCTGACTGCCGCTGTCCTCCGCGCGTTGAAAGGCAGCGATCGTCTCATTGTTGCCTCCAACTTGCTTCCAATTGGTAATCTGTCCACTGTATATTTGCTTGACCTGTTCAGAAGTTAGATTGTTCACCGGGTTATCGGTATTTACGAAAAAAACAAATGCCTCCTGTCCGATCGGGGTTAAATAGAGCTGGATACTGCTATTCTCTGCCGCTTGTAACTGACCCGTAGAAGGTGCAGCCGCAAAGATCATATCGACGTCGCCATCAATCAGATGTTGATAGGCAGAACCTGTACCGCGACTAATCACTTCGCCACTGTAGGCATCATACAATTTCTGCGGATACACTGCCTGTGCAAAAGCAGCATATACTGGATACAATGCGGTAGCTCCATCCAATTGAGGCAGGAGATCATTCGATTGTAACTGATAGGTGGATGGTTGCGAGAGTGTGGCTAGCCGATTGTTTTCGGTAAATGGAGTATAGGCACTCAGATCGACATCCTGCGTATTTACAGCAATCAAGCTGTCATCATAGATTGAATATATTTTGTAAGCACCAGCTGTGAACAAGCAGAGGGCAGAGCCGCCGAGTAGTAGACGTTTGAATAATGGATGGGTAGTGATGGTGTGGAAGACAGATAAGACGACATAAATTTCGATCAACATCAGCATAGCAACAAAGCAGAATATATAGAACAGCGGCTGTTCCATCCTCATCATGATGAGAAGACTGCCAACGAAACCGATGATGCCAAGTACGGCAATACCACTTAATCCGAGCGCAATGGAGAGCATGATTTTGTTATGCATGATTCCTCCTGATTATGTAGATGTACAGCTTGCGCAAGATGAGCGGTGGACAGTAAGCACACTCATTTTGGCATAGCTGTACAAGAAATAGGACGTTCTTTTTGATCATAAATTTTGGTCATAGTATAGCGTAGCTTACTCATTATCGTTGTTCTTAGCAAAACGTAATCTGTAGGTATTTCAATAATACAGATCGTACTATTCATAAAACTTAAATTCGCTTGACTGGATTCGCTTGAATAGATCTGTATAGATGGGAACTTCTTTTATAGATTGGCTATTGCTGTAGGATTCGCCAACTGCTGCTCATCCAACTCCAACAATATTGGGCAATGATCACTGCCGAGAATCAGATGATCAATATGCGCATCGCGTAGTGCCGGAGTGAGGCGCTGAGACGCTAGAAAATAGTCGATTCGCCAACCGATATTGCGCTCACGCACCTTTGCCATATACGACCACCAGCTATACACGTCGGTACGATCTGGGTGGAAATAACGGAACGTATCAACAAAGCCGGATTGCAGCAGTGTCGTCAGTTTGCCGCGTTCTTCGTACGTAAATCCGGAATTGCCGATATTGGAGCGGGCATTTTTGAGATCAATTTCCTCATGTGCCACATTCAGATCACCGCAGATGATGACTGGCTTGATCAGATCAAGCTGATTCACATAGGCACGGAAGCGGTCTTCCCATTCCAATCGGTACGGCAGACGCAGCAGATCGCGGCGCGCATTGGGCGTATACACATTGATCAGATAAAAATGATCAAATTCCAGCGTCAGCATCCGACCTTCTTCCTCGTAATCTTCCTCCATCCCATAGCGCACCGAAAGTGGGACAATTCGTGTAAAAACGGCGGTGCCGGAATAGCCTTTTTTTACTGCATAATTCCAATACTGACGATATTGATCCCCATGATCTAGTTCAATCTGCCCTGCTTGCAGTTTGGTTTCCTGAATACAGAAAATGTCTGCATCTACAGTAGTAAAATATTCGTTAAATCCTTTTTTGACAGCGGCACGCAGACCGTTTACATTCCAAGAAACAAGCTTCATTGATGTATATTCTCCTTCATAACGGCAAAAGTAAGTGTATATCGCAACGAATGATGCACGATAATCTTTTTCAGTGTATCATGTTTGCCAGAAAGCATTCATGTGCAATTGGTGAAAAGATTATACTTTATCAGTTGGCTTTACAGTATGGAGATCCAATTACTGTATGATTGCGAACGTATGATCTTTTTTGGTTGACAGAGAGGAAGTAGAACGTTTATAGTAAAAGCAATTCAATTATTGTGCGAGCGAAGCACCTCGCAGGACAGAGTGATTTCTGTTCTGGAGGTGCTTTTTTGTGTGCATAACTTCAGTAGATTGCAGTCTGTCCAGTTGAAACGGCAATGCCAATATACATAAAAGGAGTCAAGGATGATGAATCAAACAAGTGGAAACAGTAACTATGAGCGAACAGCAATGTTGAAGCAGAGGAATAGTCAGAACAACAGTCATACATATCCAGATGGACACCAGTACAAATGTGCAAGTAGCAGTCGAGAAAGTAGAGTACATAGCAGCAAAATCATATACAAACAAGCAGCAATGATAGCATTGATTATTCTGCTATTAACTGTCTGGACAGCTGTTCCGCAAACGGTATCGGCAGACCAATGGTCCAGTGCATTAAGTGGCATGGATACGTTATACGATAGTGTAACTGCGCTGGAGAAAGTATTGGAGCTGCAAAGCGATCAGATTATCGCTCTACGCAAGCAAAATAATGCATCCCTGAAAAGTGTCAAACAACGTATCCAAACAATTGATATCAGTCGTATTCAGTCATTACAAACCGCTGTCCAGCAGCTAGAGTCGAAGCATGCGCCATTGCTTAAACAGTACAAGGAGCTGGGACAACAGATTACCGCTGCTCGCAAAGTCAAACATACCAAAACAGCTGAATTATTAACTACTCAACGCAATCGTATGAAGGCACAGGTGCAGACCGCCAGAACCGAGATCAGTGCCAAAAAGTCCGAACTATCGTCCGCCCGCAAACAGACAGCAGCGCGCAAGCAAACGGTACGCAATCTGCTAGAGCCAGTACAAGTTCTAAAAAAGCAAATTACAGCTGAAAACAAAGTAATATCCGCTGCGCATAAGCTGCGTACGTCTGCACGCAAAGGCTATCGTTCAGCAGTGAAAAGGGGCGATGCAATTACAGGTGCCGCGCAGCTGACAGTCGTTTATCGGCAAATGACCATCGTACAGAAATCCCGGCAGAACATTTATGATTGGGAAAAGCAGATCAGTCGTTATATTCAAACTGCCGAATCCAAAGTAAACAGTCTGACATAATCAACTATAGGTAGTAGCATGAAAACGGAGTGGTCTCTGTTTCTCACAAGTATGATTTTGAATAAGCACACAGCCGAGAATCATAGAATTCTCGGCTGTATTTTTGACATATTTAATATGGAATTTTTAATGATGAGCAGGAATGTAATAAATCGCGTAGGGACAAATGTAATCGTTCTTCAATTTCTGGTGTAAGCCGAAATCCAATTGGCTGATGTTGAGCATCGTTTTCCATACGTTCAATTGTATGTTCACATGCAAACACGTTTGCAGCAAAATGCTTTGCACCCATTGATGACAATATGGGCTTCATTGCATAATCGATGGATAATTGTGCAGCCGAAGATCCTCCAACAAAATAGATAGCGATTGTTTTGTCACGAAATGCTTTTTGTGGCAGCAAATCAAGATAGCTTTTCAACACGCCTGTACAACTTGCTTTGTACACTGGACTGGCAATGATGATTCCGTCTGCTTGGGCAACACGTTCATGCGCACCCATAATGGCTGGACTATCAAATTGTGCGTGAACTAGATGTTCAGCAGGCAGAGACGCCACATGAATGATATCTACCTCACACTGATGCTGCTCCAAATGAATTTGAGCGTAGCGGATAAGACCATTTAAACGTGAACGCGTGTTGGGGCTGCCAGATATAATAGTTATCTTACTCATTATGATTTCCGGCGGGCAACAATTCATGAAGCTGTGCAGCTACACCCAAAGTCATAATCTGTTGTGGAGCTTGTCCCATCAATATTCGCCCATACAGCTCCAGACCAGTAGATGCTGTAGTCAGTGCATGATTGGCACCACCACGAATATCGCGGAAAATTTCGGAGAGTCGATTCGATTCAGCGATAAAGCTACCGCCGCTTTCGGCTACTAGCAGATCGACTGCTTCCCAGCACAATTTAGAAGCATACGCGATATCAGTTTGAATCTGGGCAAATTCCTGTACGGTGAATGGACGATGAGTCTGTACGTGATCTTCCAGATTGTCGATCGTGCGATTGATATGAAGATGCGCCGATTCTACCTTCATTGCTGCCAATCCGACATGATATTGAATATGACCGACAGCTGCTTGCGAAGGGTGAACAGTCATCGTAATCCCGCGTGTTGGAGCTTTTTGAACAAAACAATCAACCGCAGCTCTTGCCAGACCGAGAATAGCACTGATTCCTGTCGTAATGGTAGTGATGACTTGAGCATAAGGTCTGTATCGATTCATGCCATCTGTTGGCTGCTGGGACATCTCGATACCGCTTAGCGTAGTATTGGCAATATATTCATTCGGTACAAATACATCATGAAGCTTCAGACTATTGCTGGCAGAGCCTTTCAGACTGATCGTATACCAATCATCCACAATCTCAATCTGGTTCATCGGTATAACTGCCAGAATCATATCGGGTTGCTGTTGATCGGTACGATTGTTCAGATCATTGATGTTCAGTAGCGCATGGGTAGCATGCTTGGAACCAGAAGCAAAGCCCCAGAAACCTTCTTCAATCATGTAACCGTCAGCGGTTTGTTGAATACTAGCTTTGCGTGGTTGTAATACCGAGCAGAAGCGCACTTCTTCGTGTTGACCGAAGATAGAATCCAGAATAGACTCAGACAGTGACAAGGTAGCATTGTAGTTGTTGCCATTAATGATCTGTACGACCCAGCCGACGGAACCATTTCCTTTGGCAACTTCGGAGATGATTTCGACCATGGCGCGAATGCTTACTTCGTGACCGCCATATTTTTTGCGTGTACCTAATTTGAATAGCCCAGCTGCTGACAGCTTTTCGATCACTTCATCTGGAATATGACGTTCTTGATCAATCTGACGGGCAAAGCTCTGTAAAAATGGAATCAGATCAGTGGCGTTTTGTAGCAGTTGCTTTTCGGTATGGTTAAGTTGTGTATCGTTACTCATCAAAGTCATAATGGTTCGCTCCTTTTTATACACCTGTATAGTTAAATGATGTTTGTAAGCTAAATAGTATGGTGTATAATAAGTTGCTTCAACCGATAATATTTCAAATTTGACGAGTAACTATACACAAAGGAGAATGTGTCGTGAATAAATCCGAAAAAGAAGACCTGCGAGTCAAACGAACACGTAAATTGTTATATCAAGCATTGATGGATTTGATCAAAAAAGAGTCATTCGAAACGATCACGGTCAAGCAAATTTGTGATCTGGCGATGGTTCATCGCACGACATTTTACGTTCATTTTCTAGATAAATTTGATCTTCTTACTCAAATGCTGCGACAAATTGCTGATGAAGAGTTGAATCAAGCAGGACAGCTGGACCCGGCTCGCAATTTTCAGAAAGTGTGCGAGGTGGCTACACAATACCATGAACTTTTTTCTCAATTGTTGCTGGAAGAGCCTGATTCGCTGCGTAACATACTGCGAAGCGAGATGAAGATAGGTATGATCCGATATGCAGATGAGCAAATTCAGGGATGGAACGAGATGGATGCAATGGATATGGAGATTGCAATCGAGGCGTATATTGGCAGTGCGCTTGGTGTACTGCAATGGTGGTTGCAAAATCATATGCCCATCAGCACAGAGGAGTTGTACCGCAAGTTTGAACGCAGTATGAACTGGAAGTTCTGATACGTACGTTGTTTTGATTATTGTTGTTGTACTAAAAGTTATTATGTTGTTCCTTTGATTTACAGTAAAAATTACGTTGGTTGTAAGAATGAATCTCGAATGTATGTAGAGCAGGTTAGAATAGCTAATTGTGCTTCATGCAGACATGTATCGTGTAAGATGAACATGTTATGCAGAGACTATGAATCATAGACAATATGTAAGCCAATTTTGCATTTCGTCGAAAATCTGCTATACTGCTTGAGAATAATGACAAAAATGAAACTTATGGGCTGAGTAGTTACTTACCAAAAGTCCTTTAAATTTGGAACCACGGTCTCAGTTTCATTGCTGAATATGTGGAATTTGCTAAAAAATGCTTGATTTGCAAGCAAATGTTAGGTCTATGGCAGGGCGCAGACATAAAAATGGCTATGCTATACTGCTACGTATACGCACATCATTTGCATACTTATCTGGTTACAAAATTGTCATACGTAATCCAGAACCACGGCTGTGGGAAGTTGAATGCCATACAGCGGCACATAACAGCACGTATATATCGTGCGAAGCATGTTACACAGCAAGCAAATGGTGTTAAAAGAGAATAGATTTGCCGATATTAATAATACAAATGTAGACCACGTAAACCGGATATGCACCGGTATTACTTTCAATAGGATTGTAATTATTTACACAATGTTTGTGCAGGTATGATCTGAGTACAAGCCAGTTCTGCTAACTTGGAATTCCATATGCCTTTCATTTTACGATATCAATTCATGACTAAACTTTATTATTGAAATATGGAGGTAGTACCAAACGATGAGAAAATTACCCGCTTTTGTAGTATCCTGCGCCTGCGTGATGGGCGTAACCATGATGGCAAAATCTGCTGATGCCTCGCTGTTGAAACAAGGAATGCGCGGTCAGAATGTAGTCGATCTGCAACGTCAGCTCGCCAAAGAAGGATATTTCCATGCAAATACAACAGGATATTACGGAAGCATCACATCCAATGCAGTGAAGCAATTTCAGCGTGCTCATGGTTTGAGTGCGGACGGTGTCGCTGGACCAGCGACATTTTCCAAATTGGGTGTGAAAAGCACTGGTATCGTAACAGCAAGCGCACCAGTTACATCTACGTCTAATCGTAGCGGCAGTTACAAAATGGATCAGGATTCACTGGATATTTTGGCACATGTCATTTACGGTGAAGCGCGTGGGGAATCGTTTGAAGGTCAAGTAGCGGTAGGTGCGGTTGTATTAAATCGTGTACAATCCGGCGAATTCCCAAGCACCATCTGGGGCGTTGTTATGCAGCCCGGTCAATTCACAGCAGTGGCGGATGGACAATATTATCTGACGCCTAGTAAGACAGCATACAATGCTGCTAAGCAGGCACTGCGTGGTGTTGATCCAACGAATGGATCGCTATATTACTACAATCCACGAATCGCTACATCCGAGTGGAGTATGAAGCGTCCAGCCGTAATTACGCTGGGACAGCATATTTTTACAAACTAAGCCCGATTCATACGATCCCAGATTCACACTACAATGACTTAGATTATGCCTAATTTAAAGATGACACTCTTCAAAGTACATGAGGAGCAAACGAAAAACGACGCTCATCAAATTACATGAGGAGCAAACCAAAAACGATGCTCATCAAAGTACATGAGACGCAAACGAAATATAATGCTCCCCAAATGACTTGAGGAGTACAGCAAAGACGACGCCCGTCAGTTTATATGAGGAGCGTCGTCTTTTGTGTTATATCCATATGTTATATGAACTGGAAACCGAAGTATATGTGCCGTACAGCATACGCATAAACCGTAAGTTGGCAAGTGCAAGCAGAGTTAGGGTGTTCCGCTATGCGTGGATGCAGATATATATCATTTCAACCTGCATCCGTTGCTATTCACAGAAGGTTCGTGCGTATGTGTTTTGGCAATATACAAGTCAGTATCACAATAGGGCTACTGAATCATTAGATATATGGTACAAGGCTGATGGATATTGCTGGATTAACGTTTTAGACTTTTGCCGTTAGTAGCAATAACGTCTTTGTACCAGTGGAATGATTTTTTGCGATAGCGTTCCAGCGTACCAGAACCATCGTCATTGCGGTCTACATAAATGTAACCGTAGCGTTTTTTTAGTTGCGCGGACGAAGCGCTGACAACGTCGATACAGCCCCATGAGGTAAAGCCCATCACGTCAACGCCATCCTCGACAGCTTCAGCCACTTGCAGTAGATGATCATTCAAATATTGAATACGATAGTCATCTTCAACTGTTTTCTCGCCATCTGCATTGGTGATCAGTTCATCAACAGCACCAAGACCATTTTCTACGATAAACAATGGTTTCTGGTAGCGATCATAGAACATATTCAGTACATAACGCAGACCTTGTGGATCGATCTGCCAGCCCCATTCGCTTGCTTGCAAATACGGGTTAGGAACGCCGCTGAATAAGTTGCCTTGTCCCGAGGTTTTTTGTTCTGGATCGGCAGTTTCGCAGATGCTGACATAGTAGCTGAATGAAACGAAATCAACGGTATGCAGCAGCGTTTCTTCGTCGCCAGCTTCCATTTTGATCTCAATACCTTTTTCACGGAAATAGCGTTTCATATAGCCCGGATAACGTCCGCGTACATGAACATCGCCGAAGAAATAGTTTTTGTGCTCGGATTCCATCGCTGCGATTACATCGTCCGGGTTCGGAGTCAGTGGATACGTCGGCATGCTGAGAATCATACAGCCGATTTGTGCATCTGGAATGATCTCATGGCACAATTTGACTGCGGATGCGCTAGCAACAAGCTCATGGTGAATCGCCTGATACAGATCTTGCTTGCTCAGCTCTTCCTTCGGAGTATAAATACCGCCGCTCATAAACGGAGCTTCCAAAATGGAATTGATCTCGTTAAAGGTCAGCCAGTATTTCACTTTATCTTTGTACCGACGGAATACAGTTTCGGCATAACGCTCGTAGAAACCAACAAGTTTGCGGTTGACCCAGCCATCGTATTCTTTGGACAGATGCAGCGGTGTTTCGTAGTGAGATAGGGTAACCAGCGGTTGGATGCCATATTTCAGACATTCATCGAACAGATCGTCATAAAATTGCAGACCTTCTTCGTTCGGCTCGGTTTCATCGCCTTTTGGGAAAATACGCGACCACGCGATTGACGTACGGAACACTTTGAAGCCCATTTCGGCGAATAGCTTCACATCTTCTTTGTAACGATGGTAAAAGTCGATGCCGACCAGTTTCATATTATCTTCGGTAGGTGTTTCGGTGATTGGACCCATCACACCTTTGGGTGCTACGTCCTGTGTAGACCAGCCTTTACCGTACTGATCAAATGCGCCTTCCGCCTGGTTGGCTGCAATCGCGCCGCCCCATAGGAAGCCGTCCGGGAAATTCGGTACGTTATTTTGAGAGTTACTCATGTTCAGCACTCCATTTCTGTCTGTTTTTTGTGCTACACTGTTAGCAGCACTGCCTATCAAGCGTAATCGTTGGAACGGGTTACATGTCAAGCGTGATTTTGATGTAAGTTATTGGAAATGAAAAAAGACTCACTTCCAACCGATCCAGTGCTGTAAAGATATAGGGTACAGACAGACCAGCCATGCGATGTTATTCATGTGCAAGAGGAGAACAGACATGTCCAAGTTCGATGAGATTATTAAATTATCCGGTTATTCGCGTGCGACCATCTCGCGGGTAATCAATCATTCGCCCCATGTGAGTGATGAAGCTAGAGCGAAAATTACAGATATTATGCGTCAGCTTAATTATGTGCCGAATCGCAATGCCGTTTCACTGTCCACCGGACAAACGAATCAGATCGGCATGGTGATGGCGAGTACGAGTGAGATTATATTATCTTTTCTGGAGCGATTTATCGATATTGCGATGGATTACGGCTTCCAGACGATTATTTATACAACCCGTGACGATAAGGAAAGTGAACTGCGTGCATTTGAGGATTTGCGCAGCAAACGGGTGGACGGATTGGTGATCATCACCTGTGTGAACGATCCGAAAATGCTAAAAACATACTGCGAATACGGTCCTATCGTGTCATGGCAGCGAATGGGGAACGATGAAATTCCATCGATTGCGATGGATCAGGGCGAAGGGTATCGACTGGCGTTGGAGCATCTTGTGTCACGCGGATATACGCGTATTGCCAATATGTTTGGACGCGTTGACAGTCTGAATACGCGCAGTCGGCGCGAAGCGTATGAGGATTTTATGAGCAGTCAGGGGTTGCCGGTTCTGCGTGATTGGTATCATTATTCGGTATTTAATGTGTCCAATGGTGAAGAAATGGTGCGCCGCCTTGCCGCTGCGCCGGAGATGCCACAAGCGGTGTTATGTGCCAATGATTATGTGGCGATGGGCATGCAGGCGGAAGCACGTCGACAAGGAATTGATGTGCCAAGGCAGCTGGCGATTGTCGGTTTTGACGATAGTGAGCTGGCACGAACACTAGGTATTACGACGATTCGCAACCCGATTGCCGATCAGGCAGTGCATGCTTTTTACCGATTATGGGAAGTGCTCGGTCGTGAGTTGATCGAACCGAAGCGGCTCGAATATGAACTGATTGCACGCGAAACGACTTGAATCGGCAATGCGAGAGCGATCGATTTGGATATGGTGATTGCTGAACCAATTGCTTCGATTTTGGGTAATTAAGACCTTAACATTCTTGTAGGAATGCCGATAAAAAGGGTAGAACGGCAGGATGATGCCCGGTGAATAGCCGGTACGGAGCACCTTTTTCCATTTTTGCGAGAGGCGGGGATTGGGATGAAGCAGATTGCGGTACAGCCTTATTACAAAATTGAGCGTGAACTGAACAGTACGGGACAACATTATTTGACCGATGAGCGCGAGATGGTGCTGTACGAGGATCGTTTGATCACGCATCGCCGCGAATTTTCGTTAAAGGATGTATTTGATATGTCTTACCGCCGATTGGGTGCGGGTGAGGGACTGTTTTACCTGCATACAAGTAAAGGGGTATTTTCCTATACGATTCGTCATGATCCGTCGCGGTTTATGCTTGCATTTCGGGAAAATGAGCAGTTGAAGCAGCAGGTGCGGATTAGATAAGTATGTTGTATTCACCATATAAATACATCCGTCTTTACATGATTGGTATGAATCGTTGAAAAAGCAGCCTATGGGAATTCCATATCCCATAGGCTGCTTTTTTGTGGATACATGCAATGCAGTTTGAATCCTCTGCTATTGCCTGCTATTAGTAATAAAATACTATCAGGTGTATCAGGTAGATGTGCAGATCGTTCAGTTGCTTGTCACTCATCTGCTAACACCCTTACTGCGCTGTAAATCCACCATCAATCGGTACCACTACCCCATTAATATACTTCGCTTCATCACTCAACAGAAATGCAACCAGTGCAGCGATTTCCTCTGGTTGACCGAGACGACGTTGTGGAATAGCGGCTTCGACGGCTTGGAATGTTTCTGGGTTGTCCTGACGGTATTGCTTGACCATTGGCGTCTCGGTCGTACCGGGCGCAATGGCATTCACATTGATGCCTTCTGCCGCATATTCCACAGCAATCGTTTTGGTGATGCCGATGATGCCATGTTTGGTAGCGGAATATGAACCTACGGTTGCTTGACCGACCAGACCGGCAGTAGAGGAGGTATTGACGATGGAACCGCCGCCATTTTGCAGCATTACTTCCAGTACATATTTTAATCCGTACAATCCGCCCAACAGATTGATGCCGACGACCTGTTCGATTTGTTCAATCGTATTATCGGCAAAACGAGTGCCGGGACCGGAAATACCAGCGTTGTTGAAGAACATATCAATCGTACCGAAAGTACTGACCGTTTGATCTACATAGTGTTTGACGTCTTGTGGCTGGCTGACATCGGCTTGCACGAACAGAGCTTTGACGCCTTTCGCTTCCAATTGCTGCACAGCCGCAGCACCAGCCGCTTCGGAGATGTCTACAATCGTAATATTCACACCTGCGTCAGCTAGCTTGAGCGCAGTGGATAATCCAAGTCCGCTGCCACCTCCGGTGATGATAGCGACTTTCTTTGTTTTGTCAGTCATATGGTTCTCTCCTTCGTACGTTATGATGTATCGTACCCATTATGGTACGGTTACTGAAAAATTACAAATAGGAATACAAAAATTCCGCAGCAACCATCGGTAGGTTGTGCGGAAGGGGGTATCAGGTGATGACAATCAGGTTTTTGCTCGCCAGCAGTCGTAATTCGCGCAGCAAATGGTCGCGATTATAGGAGGTCATATCCAAATGAATACCATAATGATATCGTCCGCCATCGGTGCGGTTCCATTGTAATCGACCTTCCAGCAGTAGCGGATCTTCGTGTAGTAGCATACGGATGCGGACATGCACGTCATTATTTTGAGCAGGAATTTCCAGCGGTAATGAGATACGGCAACCGGAACGGCTGAGATCCAGCAATAGTGCCTGTACTGGTTTGGTATCAACAATCTGCCCGTTAATATGCATAATTTGCATTTCAAAGGAAACGGGTTCTTTTAATACATAGCGGAATGGGGACTTTCGGCGATTGAGCATCATGGCGACCTCCCGAGTAGCAGACTTAGTTCTGTATGTATCGGTAGGCAGGAACATGCATACCGGATAAGCTGCGATTGTGGAAATGAGAGGCAATAGGAATACGGATCAACTCTAACAATACTATACAAATTGCTCGACGATTCTGTATACCGCTTGCTCTCTAAATATGTCATGTATACTTACTATCGACAGAAGCAGTTTATAAATGAAGAGAATTACATTATTTTACATGATTATTCATCGCGATTTACATCATAAAAGGCTGGTTCCCATTACTGGGCCAGCGCTTCCTCGGTGATGCGTTTGATATCGATTGTGGAGAAGGTGCCTTCGTGAACCATATCTGGCAAGATGTTATCGAGAAAATAATCGACACAATGCAGCTTAATGTTTTTAATTTTCACCAGCGCACTGCGATACATCGTAATAAATTCTTTCTCGGTATTACCGCGCTGCAATTCGGAAAAGGCTTCGTACACCTGATCCATTTTATCAGCAACCTCGAGAATGAGTCCTTCGGTGGAATGATCTTTGCCTTCGTGTAGTTGGCGGCGGAAGATGCTTTTGAAGTCTTCTGGAATATTCTCATCGATAAAATGCTCAATCATACCTTCTTCTACCTTTTGCAGCAGAGAACGCAGTTCTAGTGAGGAGTGCTTAACCGGAGTTTTGATATCGCCGATAAAAATTTCGCCATAGTCATGGCTGCTAGTAATTTCGTATAGCTTTTTCCAATCGATCACGACACCGTGTGTTTCTTCGATATCGGCAAGCGTTTTGGCGTATTGAATGACTTTCCATGAGTGAGCGGATACACTGTGCTGCTCAAATTTGAATTTGCCCGGACAGCGAATAATCCGTTCCAGATCATCCAGCGAGCGAAAGTAAGCATGAATTCCCATATGACTAACCATCCTTTGATTGCGTAAATTGATGTGAAATGATAACTATATCTGCGTGATGTGTATGCAGTAGCATGTTAAGAAGATATCCATTTCAGCATAGCCCTGTAGTGTTAACGGCACGTTAAGTGCAGGTCAATTTTTGCTTAACGCTTATTATAAAAAGGATGAACTTCATAGGATGACATCATTCGTATAGCTCAAGTCTGCTTGTTTAGGATGGAGTGAACAGGATAGAAATTAGAAAATAGAAGCATTACTAGATTTATTTCCCTTCTTCAACATTTATTAAGCGTTTACATTGTAAAAAAACTATGATACCGTATTCATCAGGATTGTGACTGGTCATGCAGGCAAAACCTGGTTATAGCGATATTCCGTGTTCGGGATATGGCTGTAGCCAGGTTTTTTTCGTCTCAGGGATAGAGACGAAGCGAACAGGCGGTTTGCATAGGGACATGCTCATCATCCGGTTGGAATTGATCACAGGGAAAAGGGGTAGATTCAAATGGGAAAAAGCAAATGGATCAAAGCGCTGTTATCTGTTAATCTGTGCGTGCTGCTGATTGGCGGTATGGGTGGACAGGCAATGGCAGCAGACAGCAAAACCGCCAGCAATGTCAAAGCTTCCACCGCCGCGCAGAACAAGCAGCAGGAAAGTAAAGCCAGAACCGTCATTACAAACGATGGTGAAGTGGATGATATGAACTCGATGCTGCGTTTTCTACTGTATTCCAACGAAATGGATCTGGCAGGTATCGTGCTGACCAGCTCGGTGTATCATTATGCTGGCGATCCAGATAAAGGCATTGAGCCGTATCGCTGGACAGGTACGGAGTGGCTGAGCAACATGACCGATGCGTATGCAAAAGCATATCCGAACCTGAGCAAACAAGCGGACGGTTATCCAACACCAGACTATATTCGCAGCGTGACCAAGATCGGTAACATCTCCTACAAAGGTGAGATGGACAAAGTGACCGAAGGCTCGGAATTCCTCAAAAAGCTGTTCCTCGACAATGATAAACGCGATCTGTATGTGCAAACATGGGGCGGCACCAATACGACAGCCCGTGCGTTAAAATCGATTGAAGAGCAATACAAAGGCACCGACCAATGGGTAGCCATCCAGAAGAAAATCAACGACAAACTTGTACTGTACATCATTCTTGATCAGGATGACAGCTACAATGACTATATCGCCAAGAGCTGGCCGAATATCCGCATTATCAATGATCAGTCGAACTTCTGGCATTTTGCCTACGCATGGAAATATCACACTGAAGTGGTGAACAGCAAGCTGCATGGCATGTGGAATTACGATAACATTCAGCATGATCATGGTCCACTATTGGCGCTGTATGCGCTCATGGGTGATGGCAAAATGATCGACGGCGAGCTGGCAGAAGAACAACGCGGCAGCGCCGATTATTTGAAAAACAATCCGCAATACGATCAGTACGATTTCATTTCTGAAGGGGATTCCCCATCCTTCTTCTACTTGATCAACAACGGTTTGCGTAGCAATGAAGACCCAAGCTATGGCGGTTGGGGCGGACGCTTTGGCAAAGTGAATGACAAGCTGTATCGCAACAATGTACTCGATTACGATGTGTACACCAACCGCTATGAAGCCGAATATTCGCTGATGCGCTGGTTTGACGATATCCAGAATGACTTTGCTGCTCGTGCAGACTGGGCAATCGCAACCAGCTACAAAGATGCTAACCATAATCCAACATTGACGGTCAAAGAAGGTCTGAATCTGGCTGCGAAACCGGGACAATATATTACCCTGCATGCCGTAGGCAAAGACCCAGATGGCGACAAACTGACGTACAAATGGTGGCGTTATTTTGAAGCGGATACGTATAACGATTCTAGTGTAGCGCCTGCCGCAGAGGAGAAACAAATGGCTGGCGATCTGCTGCTCGGCATCCATCGTCCGGTGGCAGAAGGCGAGAAACGCAATACAATCGGTCTGAAAAATAGCAATACCGCTACCGTCAAATTCCAAGTGCCGAAGGATGCCAAATCCGGTGATACGATCCACATGATCGCCGAAGTGCAGGATGATGGCACACATACGCTCAAGCATTATCAGCGTGTTATTATTACGGTGAAGTAATCACGGTGGAATTGGGAATGCGATTTTTATCCTGACTATATGCTACTAAGTATGAACGAAGCCTTTCTATACAGTTGCTGTCTTTTGCTACGCATCGGCGTATGGCAAGCAGTGCTGAACGGGAAGGCTTTTTTCATTGATGAAAGGAATGGTGTAAACTGTATAGGGAGTAACTATCGTTGAATGAACAGAAGCGAGACGAGCAGCAAACACAGCATCATAATGATCCACTCGATCAGAAAGGCAGGAATAGCATGGACAAAAAAGCCAAACAGATTCTGATGAAAACCTTTTGGAGCTCCGCTGGCTGGAAGCCAGGCGTGCGAGTATTTGCCGGACCGGATTTTGAATATGCGCGCAGTCAAGGGATGATGTTCGACCCCATCACGATCACACATGACGAGTTGATCCAGCGATTGCATAAACTGCACCAGCAGATCACACAGCAACAAGTTAGCGAAGCTTTTTTACATAGTTTATCAACGCGGAAGACGCATCTGCGCAGTGTATTGTCCAGCTGGGCATTAACGGTGAATCTGCCGCTGCATACGTATGAACAACGTAAAAGTGTACATCCTCTTACGAGCAGTTGCGGGGATTGCAATCATCAGGGATTAATGTCTAGCGAAGAATTGGTGAACGAAGATCTGAATGTACTGAATTTTGAACGGATTAAATGGGGTGGTGTCCGGTTAGACTGGTTATTATATTGCTGGATGGATCTGGAGTTGTTTAGCCGAGAGCAACCAGTGGAAGCGACAGAGCAGGATGTCGATTTATTTCGGGAAATGCTAGATGCTGTGAATCAATGTGAGCCAGGAGAAAGTGCGCGCAAATTGGAAAAGCGCTGGAAAGATCTTCTGCCTTCCAATAAGGGTGAACGTGATAAGGTAATGGAAATACTCGGTTATGCCGGTATATTGCAAACGACAGATCTGCCGCGTATCGGTCGCGGTCATGATAACTATTTTATGTCGATGGCAATTTGGCAGGGGCAGGATGGGTATGATCAACAGACCGTGGCACATTATTTTGGATATCGGGGGTTGAAGGGATGAATGGGGAACTGCATCAGATGCTGCTCATCACCGCACTTGGAAATGGATTCCTGATCAATGCCAACGATGCTGCCAGCAAGGAATTGGAGCAAACGGACAGATTGATCGTACGTTTTTGCAGTGAAGATCAGCTACTGACCTGGAGTGCATGGCTGGAGCAGCTTCGTAATCAGAAGTATCAGCGGCTAATGCTTGTTCATACAGCGGAGAACCCCTCGACTTCGTCATGGCAAAACAGTGGATTTGCAGGCGGCGGTGCAAGGCATGGCATCGCTACGCTAGCAACTAGCGGGCATATGATCTGGATACCGGAATGGAAGCTAGATCGACATCCGACTCGTTCTAGCTGGCAAGTGACCTATCGTGCATATCCGTACAGCGGTAGTCAGCAAGCTGGTCACGCGTTTGTGCCACTTGCGGATGTGACGTTGCAATTACGAACGGTGCTAGAACAGGTAGGTACACTGGCTGAACAGATCGGAGAAGCATTTTGGAAACAAAACTTTTTTGACCCTGCATTGCAATTGTTGGATGGTAGCAGTCGAGAGACTGCCAAATATGCGTTTAAATTGCCACCTGTATACAGCGCCGAAGCATGGCGTTTGCTGAATGCCGTATACAAGAGCTGGGTGTTCGGCGGTATGGGATCGTGGAATGATAGCACGCCGGGAATGGCATATGCGCACGGCAAAGAAGCCGAATATGAACGATATTCCGGCGAACTGTACGAAGGATTGCTGCAAAGTGCCAGAACAGCGGTGAACTCTGTCGTTTTTTAAAAGCGCATGGAATGTAATAATTTATGATGACTGATATAGTAAATTTGCATGGTAATCGAATAAAGAACATCATTGCAACACAGAACACAGAACACAGAACACAGAACACAGAACACAGAACACAGAATGTAAAAGATCGGAGACAGCCGTATGGACTGGGATTCTGCATTTGATAAAATATTGTTTACTAATCCGGGAGCGGATGATGAGCAATTGCACACCTTTGCTCGTCATTGGAATATAGCATTGCGTGATGAAGAAATACAGCTGGTAAAGGATCAGCAACGCAATCCATTTCCGACGCATTCTCCGCTATACAGTCAGTATAAACCGCTCGATACAGCGCAATGGACATTTCCGCAAAAGCCACTACCAGACAGTTATCTCAATTTGCTGGGATGGGCGAATGGTGGTGAGTATCAGACAGGTGAACGTATGTTTCAGTTTTTCAGAATGGACGAATTGCGGGAGATGAATCTGGTGTACGAAGTACTGCATTATATGTTGGGTGCGCTGTCGTTTGGGATGGATGGCGGCGGCAGGCATTATCTATTTGATATGCGTAGTGATCTGGTGAATGGAGAATACCCGATTTTGTTAGCAGATTCAGGAAATCTGGATTATAGCGATGCGCAGCATGTGGCAGACTCGTTATGGGAACTATGCATTCGGGGTGAGGAACTAGATTAAGGAATGATTGTATGTATAATAGATTTTCTTTGCTAAAAAGCGATACCATTTGAGCAAGTGGTATCGCTTTTTGAATTGCATTGCTGGTCTAGGAGCCGTTCGTTTTGTTCAAGATCAGACATGTTTGCGATGCTACTAATTACTGTTACAGCTTCTGCTAATCAGCCGCCTGCATCAAACGGAAAATCTGCCGCGTCGTATTCACATTGCGCACCGTCATGTAGCGGTACAATCTCGAACCTACCAGCTTGTTCATGCCGCTGCGCACTACGTTTTCGCGTGGAACGGACACGAGAACGGCGCCGGAACTATAATGTACCGTGCCCATATCCGGTTTGAGGGGCAATTGCTCCAATATCGAACGATCATCAATCTCGTCCCAGAGAAACAGCACATCACTTTTCATACTGTCGTCGTTCGTCCATGTCTCTGGCAATGCGTCGATCACAGCAGTCATCTCTGGCAGACTGCGCACCATTACTGGAATCTCCAATCCAAAATCCGTTTGAATCGCTCGCTCCAATCGTACCGCTAACTCGGTATGAGGCAGTTGTTCACTGGCAAAAATAATATTGCCGGAATTGATGTACGTTGTCACCTGAGTCATACCAGCATCTTCAAAAGCAATTTTTAACTGCTTCATGTTGATCTTGTTGTTTCCGCCTACATTAATACCACGTAACAAAGCGACGTAGATCATGAACAAGCCCTCTTTTCCTCAATAGAATCGACGTACATATATACCAGCATAGATTCTGTATTGATTCTGTTGTTGTTACCAGCGCAGCGACAAGTAGACCAGCAGGTGATTCGTCGCTTCTTCGCCGAGCAGTTCATTCAACTTTGGCTCTACTAGCTTGAGATAGATATCTTTGACCTCATAGGTTTCTTCATCCTGAATCTCGCCGCCCAGCATGGTTGCGGCTTCAATCATCAACGTCAATGCCGCGAAAAAATCTGCCAGAGACTTCGCTGCCAGTTCTGCATCGCCACCTTCAAATGATACATAAACAGGTGTGCCTTCTGCTGACGTATCTGCAATAATCGGATCATCGTTATACGTAGCAATCACTACATGCTGCGGCGCCCATTGCTCCGATTCCTGCGGCGCATTCACATCACCAATCCAGCGATGTCCCAACTGCAACCGATCCAGATAATCTGGTGCGGCGAAACAGAGCAAAATGCCATCGCCGATCAATACCGCTGCATTTTTTAGCTTGAGCGAACCTTCTGCTGACGGGTCCATAATCTCATAATGCGAGTATACATATTGCAGCTCCGGCGACAGCGGAATCCGTTCATCCACTGCAATATCCAGCGTCTTCCCTGCTTCGACGAAGCCATTTCCGGCAAATAATCCATACAATGCGTTATAATCCTGATGCTGACGTACAAATGCAGCAGTCGCTTGCTCCAATGTCCAATGCTGTTCCATCGTATTCATTCCTCTCTGTATGTATAGGTAGTTGCTACAAGATGTACATATCACCATTTCGCTATTTGGAAATACAATCTTATACTTTTCTTTTCTATATTGTAGCATTCCACCTCATCGGTTCAAACAAAGGATATTCAAAAGAAATCTCTCTATTCCAAGCGGGCAATGAAAGCAAGTTTGCCGATCTATGTTCCATTGGCTCTGGCTTCTACCCATCTGTTATACTGTAAGCACAAGTATCTCTATACATTTTGTCGTATCCTATGGCATCATCAGTTCCTAATTAAATCAATCATAAAGGGGTTAGACCTATGCACTCATTATCTGCGGATCAATTGATTGACCATGAGAATCATGCCTGGGATGAACTGATGCAACTGTTCACAGGCGGTCGCCATACATATATGATTTTACCTATTGATCGCGGAGAAAGCAGACAGACATTGGAGCGTCTACAGATTAGCACCCGTTCGTATCTAGGAGCCATTGCGTATGAAACGGGTGGTGTGCTGGTCGATCATGGCTGGATCAAGCTTCTTGGATCAGGTGCGCCGGGGATTTATGGTAGCTTGCGTTCATGGAATGGACTGCATGAGCAGCCGGTAATTACGGAGATTCCGGGTATGCTAACCGTGGCATATGATGCGGCAGGTGGCTTTTTTGCGCTGGATACCGGACGTTTTGGGCAGACCGGACACATTTATTATTTTGCACCGGATACGCTGGAATGGGAATCGACCGAGCTGGCATATTCCGGGTTTATCAACTGGTTAGCCGTAGGCGATTTGCAGCAATTTTACGATACGTTCCGCTGGGAAGGCTGGCAAAGTGAATCGTCTCAACTGGGTGCAGATCGTGTATTGTCTTACTATCCGCCGCTCTGGACGAAAGAGGGTGGTGGCGAGAATAGCTACAAATCACCGATATCGATCCGCGAAGCATGGGAACTCGTGCTAGAGCAATATCAGGATGAACAGGCACAGCAGAAACCGCAGACAGACATAACTAGCAGCAATACAGTTGGCAGCAGTGAAGTGAATGAAACCGAACATCATATCGATGAGATTGAGCAGCATTATCGTATCTGTTTTCCTTTGGATTATTTGGCGTTTGTGCGTCAAAGCGGCGATCAAGCGTACCAGTTTAGAGAGGAAGGCGGACAGACAGATTGGGAAATTCACTTTTCAGCGTTGGATGGTCAGTTTATTGCAAACAACCAGGCAATGGTAAACGATGTGAATCCCGATCCCCAGCGGATCATTCCGATTGCATGGAGTATGAGCAGTGGGAACAATTATTTGCTCGATTATCGCTACAATCCGGCAGAACCAGCAGTATTGCTGCTTGAACATGAAGAAGCGATGGTACGCGAAGATGCAGAAGCCGAGGCGAACAGCCCGGAGGAAGCACAGCAGCTGTTAGAAGGCAATGTACGTAAAATTGCCGATCACTTTGAGGCGTTTATGCATTTGCTAAAAGAGCAAGAAGCACATTCGTTGTCGAGTGAACCGCAGACAGAATCGGAATAAGGATATAATTCAAAAGTACTTGCTGTAGTGCGATTAGCTGCAAGTCACGGTTCATATAAAATGCAGCCCTATTTGATTCATAATGGTTACTAAACGCGAAAGAGTAAAAAAAGAAGTCCACTATATGCGGACTTCTTTTTTTTGGAGCTATATGCATAATCAGATGCATGATAAGCAATACGCTTGATCATGAAATATTCGATCTTCTGTCAGACTCTCAGATAACAGACTGGATTACAGATTTGGCGAAACGAGGATTTTCACCTGATTTTTCTCTTTCAGCAGTGCCTCAAAGCCTTGCTCCATAATGTCGCCAAGTGCAATGCGTTTCGTAACGAGTTTATCAGGAGCGAAGTAGCCTTGGCTCATCAGGCTGATGACAGCTGGGAATACGTCGCGGTATCCGATAATACCGGCGATATTGCGCTCTTGCATTACGATACGGTTCGGGTGAATCGGTGCTTCTTTTTCAAAAATGCTGACGATCATAATCTGACCGCTCAGTTTGGTCGATTCAATCGCTTGTGTCAGTACAACAGGTACACCGGTAACTTCATACGCAACATCTGCGCCACCTTCCGTCAGACGGTGGATTTCTTGCACGACATCGCCGTCCGCCGGGTTCAGACCGATCGCGCCGAGCGATTCTGCTGTTTTGCGACGTTCTTCGGACAATTCGACTGCGTAGATTTCCGCAGCGCCGGAAGCTTTTAGCGCTTCGATCACGAGCAGACCGATCGGGCCAGCGCCGAATACAACGGCACGGTCGCCGACTTTGAATTGGCTTTGGCGAACTGCATACAGTGCAACTGCGGAAGGCTCAACCAGTGCGCCTTGCTCATATGATACGCTGTCTGGAATTTTGTGAACCATATGCTCATCGGCAACAACATATTCGGAGAAACCGCCACCGCCGCCAGCAAGACCGAGGAAGCCCATTTTTTCGCACAGATTGTATTTGCCCTGACGACAGGCAGCACATTCACCGCATGCAAAAATAGGCTCGACTACGACGCGGTCGCCAGCCTGAATGCGGGTAACGCCTTCGCCAACTTCAACCACTTCACCGGAAAATTCATGACCCATTACGACGGGTGCTTCTTCTTGAGTAAGTGGATGCTTGGCACCTTGCGGGATAAAGATAGGGCCTGCTGCGTACTCATGCAGGTCACTGCCGCAAATACCGCACCATTGGATTTTGATTTTTACTTTCCCTTTTTGGGATGCGGGTTCTTCGATCTGTTCTACACGTAAATCTTTTACACCATGCCATCTTAAAGCTTGCATTAAAGTCATCTCCCTGTAAGACTGTCATTGGAATGTGTGCACTGTTGAAATAGCAGGTTCAAACGCTTGTTCAGGCGTGTTCATAAAAGTATGTGTTCTGTTGCTATATGCTTGGAGTTTGGTTGGGACAGCGCCAAATCATCGCTGAAGATGCTATCAACAACTACAATTTTAAAATTTTATAGGAAACGTTTCCGAAATAAATAATGTCATAATTCCGTCATAATGTCAAACCGATTTCGGTAATAGATAGTAAGAATTAGGATAGAAACGCAAAAACGATATACCAACATCTTCATATCATTTTGAGAAATGTATTCCATATCAGTTTAGTGACTAAATAGTTAAAATATGATGAAAAGATTGATGGAAAGCTTTTTCGCACATTTTCGTATATTTACAAATTGAATTTTCAAATGGAAATGGATACAAGTATAATGTAAGGAATACAAGCTAGCTGATTACCAATGCAGCTGGGTACATTTGGAATATGATATAATGGATGCAAAACATGAATATTTGAATTTAGAATGGAAACATTTCCGATTATGAAGGGGCATTCATATGGCTGACAGGAAAAAGGTAACGATTGAGGATGTTGCAAAACAGGCGGGTGTTGGTATTGCTACCGTATCGCGCGCACTCAACAATAGTGAAGGCATTAGCGCCAAAACAAGACAACGCATTTTACACATCGTGGAAGAGATGGGCTTTGTCCCCAATACATCTGCGCAAAGTCTGAAAATTCGTCAAACGCGTCAAATTGCACTGGCTGTACCAGATATTCGCAATGCGATTATTCCCGATATCGCTTGGTCGGTCGAACAAGCCGCCAAGCAACATGGATATCGGGTTGTACAGATTAATATGCTAGGTAACGCAAGATTGGAGCTAGAAACGCTGCGCGAGGTGAAAAAGCTGCATGTGGACGGACTCGTCATGATGCCGCTCGCGTATCCGAAAACGCTGGAACAGCTAATGAATCAATCGAGTCTGCCGATCTCGGTGATCAATTACAGCAAAAAGCTCAGCCCTGATCTGAAAGCAGACATTGTAGGCATGGCGCGCCCGGAAGGACGACTCGTCATGGAGCATCTGCTGCAAATCGGACGTACACGAATCGCTTATGCTGGAGCGCCAAAGGATAAGATTGAAGAACGATATCTAGCATATGAGCAGGCACTGCCGCAGGTTGATACATCGTTAGTATATTTTGGTGAAGATTTCAACTTTGATACCGGTCGTCAGGCAGCAGATTACTTTTATAACCTCAAGCATATGCCGGATGCGATCTATGCCGTCAACGATATGGTAGCGATTGGCATTGTAAATCGTTTCAAGGAGCTAGGTGTCAATGTGCCAGAGGATGTTGCAATTGTCGGTATTGATAACAATCTATGGACGACAATTACAACGCCACAGATTAGTTCAGTGTCGATTATGGGTGCCGAAGTCGGGCGATTGGCGGCTGAATTGCTGCTCAAGCGAATCCAGTCCACCGAAGCCTTGCCCTATGAACGTGTTGAGTTTGAACCGCGCCTGATCGTCCGTGAATCCAGTCTATCTGCTCATCGATATATGCGTAGCGAATAGTGAAATGGTGAAATAGTGAATACCAATGGAATGTAATTTTAAATGATTCCCTGCTGTAGCATAGCTTCTGCTACCCGGCGGAAACCAGCGATATTCGCGCCAGCAACCAGATTGCCTTCAAAGCCATACGTTTTCGCTGCTTGGACACTATCGCGGTAAATATGCTGCATGATCTGTTTTAACTTGTCATCCACTTCGTCAAAGCTCCAAGACAGACGCATGCTATTTTGCGCCATTTCCAGTGCGGATACGGCAACACCGCCCGCATTGGCAGCTTTGGCAGGACCGAATAAAATATCGTTATCCAGCAGCAGATGTACCGCATCGAGCGTGCTTGGCATATTGGCACCTTCTGCGATCGCGATCAGACCGTTGCCGATCAGACGACGAGCGGCGGCGGCATCTAGTTCATTTTGCGTAGCACAAGGAAGGGCAATCTCGCATGGCACGCTCCAGATGTCTGTACTGCCGTAGTGATACGAAGCTTCAGGATGGTGTGTTACATAATCGCGGATACGTCCACCTTCAACCAGTTTGATCTGTTTCACCGTATCTAGCTTGATGCCATCAGGATCGACGATGTAACCGCCAGAATCGCTACATGCGACTACAATAGCGCCCAATTCTTGCGCCTTTTCCATAGCGAAAATCGATACATTGCCGCTGCCTGATACAACGGTACGGCGTCCTTGCAGATGTAATCCGCGCGAAGAGAGTAGTTCCTGTAGGAAGTAAATACAGCCGTATCCTGTCGCTTCTGTACGTGCCAGACTACCGCCATAACCAATACCTTTTCCAGTTAAAATGCCCGGTTCATTGCCGCCGCGAATCCGTTTGTACTGACCGAACAAATATCCGATCTCACGTCCGCCAACCCCGATATCCCCGGCAGGTACATCGACGTCGGAGCCGATATATTTGTATAGTTCCGTCATGAAGCTTTGGCAGAACCGCATAATTTCCATATCTGATTTGCCTTTCGGATCAAAGTCAGAGCCGCCTTTGCCACCGCCGATCGGCTGCCCGGTTAAGGCATTTTTGAAAATCTGCTCAAAGCCGAGAAATTTGATAATGCTGCTGTTGACCGTCTCGTGAAAACGAAGTCCGCCTTTGTAAGGACCGAGTGTACTGTTAAACTGGACTCGGAAGCCTCGATTGACCTGCACTTGCCCATGATCGTCCACCCATGGTACACGGAAGGACACCAATCGCTCTGGTTCTAGCAGTCGTTCCAGCACGGCATGCTTGCGATATTCAGGATGCTGCTCGATTACCGACGCCATACTTTCCAGAAATTCGTTCACTGCCTGATGAAATTCCTGCTCGCCCGGATTACGTTTGATCACGGTATCATAAATAGATTGTATGTATGCTTCTGTCGATGATGTATGGTCTTGTATCAGTTTACTCATGCTTCTCGTACTCCTTTTTGTATGAATTCATGTAAGCTTCAAGTCAGCTTTACATCATTATAGATAGCGTACTTTGAATGTGCCAATCGTTTATTTCATCAGCGCTCATAAAAATAATTTATAATTTGCACAGTTAAATTTTGAACATGCTATGTAAGGTATAACGTGCTTTGCATGTGCACAGTCAACAATCAATAATGCAATAGTCAATACGAAATGATAAAAATGGAACCTATATATCGTTTATTAACATGTATAAAATAATTAATAAGTATACTTTATAAAGTTTATTTTATATGGTAACATCATTAAAAAATAACATCAAAGGAGACGAAAACTATGACTGTAGCTTCTTCCAATCAAGACAATAGTTTATCCGAGAATAGAGTGTATATTATCCACGGGTATACCGCTTCCGTTCACGATAATTGGTTTCCATGGCTCAAAGAGCAGTTGTCGGCCAAAGGTATTGCGGTAGAAGTGATTGAGATGCCTGATCCGAATCAACCGATAGCCGCCGATTGGTTAGAGCAGGTATATGCACGCATTGGCACACCGGATCGCCACACTTATATTGTTGGTCACAGTCTGGGCTGCATCACTACACTACTCTATATGCAGGAGCAATTGGCGATTGCACCAGTACAACTGGGTGGAGCGCTGCTTGTTTCCGGGTTTGACGAGTCGCTGTACACTTTGCCGCAATTGGATGAATTTGTGCAGATTCCCGTTCAGTATGAGCCGTTAATCGCCGCTATTCCGCAGCGTGTCGTAGTTGCCGCCGCAGATGATGACATCGTGCCTGTTGTGTTCAGTCGTAACTTTGCTGATCATTCGCAGGCAGAATTACATGAATTGGAGCATGGAGGGCATTTTCTAGATCGCGATGGATTTACCGAGTTCCCGCTAGTGTTAGAATTACTGGAACGCATGATCTCGACTAGATAACAAAAACCAGCATTCTTCATCTGCTTATGCAGACCGGGAATGCTGGTCTTTGTTATGTTCTATTCACATTATTTCAAGTTCCAGCGATACACTTTGCCATCGTTGAGCGTTGTGTATACGGCGCGATCAGCATAGCTTTTTACAAAAGGATCGATCCAATCGCGATCTGTAGCGAATGAGAGTGCGACATTGAGTGTTTCCGGGTTTATTACATACGTATGTTGTGCCAGATTGAGCATCAGATTGCCATTTACATTAGTCGTTAGATCGGTTGTCTCATCTGCCAGTTCGTTGAAGCTGCGAGTAGCGATTTTGCCTTTGGATGAATATAGATCAAGAGTCATCGTAGATGGACTGTATGTGGCGTAACCCGAACCGGCAGGCTGTACAAATGCGTCTACCAGAATCAATCGTCCCCATAGCAATGTGCCAGTTGGAGAGAAGCCATACAATTTATCCTGAGTGCTGGTCGCTTCCGCGCGAATGACGACAGAGCCGTCTGGCATCACCAGTTGACCGGCATTCGATTCACTGAAGACATAGGCATTTTTCGGTAGTTTATAAGCAAACGTCTTTTTGAGACTGAGATCATACACAGCGATTTGTGGACTGTATGGATTGCCCCAGATTCCTGATTTGTCCTTCACGAGTGGACTGGCATTGAACAGGATACGATTTTGCTGGATGCCTAGTACTTGCCCTTGTATAGACGTACGATTCAGCAGCTTGCCGCCTGCTTGAAAACGGAGCAAGTCGGTCGTGTAGATGCCTTTGCTATTGTAATCATGCTGAACCGCCGCCACGATGGAGCCATCCTGCATGACTTCAAAATCGACAATATCACCATCACCCTGACGTGGTAGAGAACGAATCCAGTTTAGCTCGCCAGAACTGTTGATAGAGTAGAGACGGTACGTATTATCGGAAAAGGATTGAAACACGTACGCCGTACCGGAAGCAGTGAATTTTGCCAGACTGTAGAGAGTGTAGGGACCTGCGGATTCGTGGAATGTGTACGTCCATTTTACTTTACCTGTATTCTGATCCAGTGCCTTGAGGCTATCCACAACCCAGCTATATTGCGTCTTGGCAGCGCCCGTATTCTGAATGAGCTGTGAGATATGTACATAGACCAGCTTCCTGGCAGGTACGACATACGTGTCTGCCATTACGGATTGCGATGCATCTGCGACTAGTGCCGATGTGGTCAGTAGATTGTCGGAAGCCCATGCTTTTTGCGGCTGTAATCCATTGCTGGACGCAGTTGCAGACGTAGCAGTCGTTGCTACTGCATTTGCGGTTGAGCTGTTTATCGTTGTGCTTGCTGTATTGGATGAAGAGGAAGATGTAGAACTTGTACTCGCAACCGAAGAAACGGATGAATTGGTCGTCGCTGCATGTGCAGATACTGGAGCGATACATCCGGCACCAAGCAGGCTGGCTGCCAGTAATGCACCGCATGTATACGATAATTTGTTGTTGGAAGCCATCATGATTCCACCTTTGTGTATGAAATTTATTTCCATATCCTTACTATTGTAGACATAATCGTGATCCAGAAGAAGATGGGAAAAGTAACAATTTGTTTGCCGAAATGATACTTTATTATCTTCTGATTATGTATAGGCAACAAAAAACACCGAATCCGCCGTAGGGACGAATCCGGTGTCGTTGTGTATTTAGTTGTTTTACATAGAAGCGAGCGGAGCTTTGATATCATCTGCTTCATCGCGAATATCGCCGACGATCTCTTCCAGAATATCTTCCATGGTGACCAGTCCGACCGTCTGTCCGCCGGTGCCGGTAATAGCAGCCATATGCACGCGGTTTTGCTGCATGCTCAGCAGTACTTCCCGCAGCGAAGCAGTCTCGGCAAAGGTAGGCAGGGCGTGCATGAATCCAGACAATTCGCTAGAACGTCCGGCTGCAATCGCGGTCAGCACTTCCTTGCTATGGATAAAGCCGATCAGCCGGGTATCATCTGCGGCAGCGGTGACGGGATAACGCGTATATTCGTACTGACTGAGCCGAGCGATTAGATCGGCTTGTGGTAGCTGTTCTGCAATGGTGATCATCTGATCCGCAGGAATCATAATCTCGCTCAAGGTGCGGTCGTCAAATGCAAAAATATTTTGCAAATACGTCTGTTCCGTCTGGTTGATCTCACCGCTCTCAAAGCTTTGCTCAACCAACCATTTCAATTCTTCCTCTGAGTGAACGGTATCATGACCAGCAGGCTTGACGCCGAACAAACGTAGCAGCAAAGTAGCCGAGCCGTTCAACAAGCGGATAATCGGCGCCATCAGACGACCAAAGCGATACAGAGAAGGGGCGAGCAGCAAGGTCATTTTCTCAGCAAATTGAATCGCCAGTGTCTTCGGTGCCAGCTCACCAAGTACAACGTGCAGGAACGTAATCACTGCCAGTGCGATACCGTACGACAATACAGTCGAGATCGCTTCTGGTACTGCAAACCGTTCAAATACCGGATGCAGCATCCGTTCTACCGTTGGTTCACCAAGCGCACCGAGTACGAGCGCAGTAATCGTAATACCGAGCTGACAGGCAGAGAGATAATAATCAAGGTCAGTGGCGACTTTTTTTGCCATGACTGCTTTTTTGTTGCCATCTGCGATCAATTGATCCAGACGGGACATCCGTACTTTCAAAATCGCAAATTCCGCTCCGACGAAAAAGGCAGTAAGACCGATAAATACCGCGACCAGAAATAGATTTAAGCCAATAGTTCCGTCCAATGATTTCCCTCGTGTGAGGGATTCACCTCCATATGAATGATGTTTTATAAGCAACGTATAGTTTAATGTTCAAGTGGTACTTCACTGTAATTCAACGATACCCATTTGATCTGCATATCGTCTTTTTCCGCGACTGTCCAGACACGCTCTGCCTGTTCCAGACGCTCGCCTTCGCCAATATCCGTACCTTTGTGATGCAAAATCCAGCCGCCGATCGTATCGGTATCGTACCGATCGTCAAAGGCAATACCAAAGCGGCGTTCCAGATCATCCAACAGCACGCGTCCGTTGATCAGATACTGTCCTTCGCCAGTCTGCCGAATATCGTTCACCTCATCAGCATCAAATTCGTCGCGAATCTCACCGACCAGTTCCTCTAGCACATCCTCCATCGTCAGCAAACCGGCAGTACCGCCGTATTCATCGACAACGAGCGCCATATGAACCCGTTTCTGCTGCATGTGTAGCATCGCTTGCTGAATTGGCATTGATTCCGAAATGAATGGAATGGGACGAATAAATTGATCCAGCTTGGCAGTTGTGCCGTTAATAATATGCGGCAGCATCTTCTTCGCATTGATCATCCCGATAATCTGGTCTTTGTTCTCATCCGATGTGACTGGATAACGGGTGTAATAATGCTCGTCCAGAATGCTGACAATCTCGCTGTAATCCAGATCGCGATCCAATGTGACCATCTGGGTACGCGGAATCATAATATCGCGCGCGACACGCTCGTCAAAGGAAAAGACATTTTCCATATACGATAGCTTGGTTTCGTTAATCTCGCCGCCTTCGTAACTTTGCGTCATAATAATCTTCAATTCGTCTTCTGAATATACCTGTTCATGTCCAGCAGGCTTCACGCCAAAGGCACGCAGCAATACGCGCGATGTTCCGTTCAATGCCCAGATGAGCGGATACATAATCCGTCCGAACCAGTAAAGCGGACTCGCAAGCAGTAATGTCATTTTCTCCGCAAACTGAATTGCCAGCGTCTTCGGTGCCATTTCGCCGACAACGACGTGCAAGAACGTAACGAGGAAAAAGGCAATCGCATACGAAGCGACAGAGGCTGCGGCAACCGAAATATTGAAAAAGTCGAATACCGGATACAGCAGCATCTCTACCGCTGGTTTACCGATGGCACCGAGTCCGAGTGCGGTCACCGTAATACCGAGCTGACAGGCAGACAGATAGTAATCCAGATCATGGGCAACTTTTTTGGCGATGATTGCTTTTTTATTGCCTTCTTGAATCAACTGGTCAAGCCGGGATGCCCGTACCTTGACGACAGCAAACTCCGAAGCGACAAAGAACGCGGTTAATGCCAGTAGCACAACCAGAATAAACAAATTGATTATCGTTGTTAGGTCCAATGATTTCCCTCGTGCGAGGGATTCACCTCCACAATAGAAATAGTGAAACATAGTAAAACAAGATGAAAATCGATACTTTGCTGATATTGTAGATTGTGATGAAGGGTACAATTTTCGGCATATACCGCTTTTTACGGGTTTCTACAGCATCTGCAACTCTATATTCGACTTTGTGATGCCAATATTAATGTTAGCCCTGTGCGATTACAAAAGTACGCACATCCGACGATGTAGTTATTCCGGTAGATGATCGCCTATTACGTAAAAAGTCCGTATGAAGGAGACAATATACAGGAACGGAGAAATCAGTAGAAATCGCTAACGCCTTCCCAAGTCTGTTGCCTCCTTCCATAAAGTAGTGCTTACAAGTATAACATAAACACATCTGTACCATACAGTATCACGTTATGGTTTGAAATTTTGTCAAATCCTTGACAGAAGAAGGGAATGGCGACGATTTAGATAGCAAGGATGACGATATCGGTAAGAATTGGTAAAATGATACAAGTGTAGGAAGACATTGGTTTGAGCAATGAGAGGAAAATAAGTATAGGGGAGAGGAAATATGAACTTTGTTATATTATTTGGTCCGCAAGCGGTAGGCAAGATGACAGTGGGACAGCATTTGGCAGCAAAAACGAATTTTAAATTATTCCATAATCATATGTCGATTGATCTGGTTTCGCAGTTTTTCGATTATGGTACACCTGCTGGTAAGCGTTTAGTTAGTCTGATCCGACGTGGAATATTTGAAGAAGTAGCAAATAGTAGTGATGAGTTAAAAGGATTGATTTTCACCTATGTCTGGGCGTTTGATTTGCAAAGTGACTGTGACTACATAGAAGAAACTTTACATGTATTTGAGTCGGCGGGTGCAAGTATCTATTTGGTCGAATTGGAAGCGAATGTGGATGAACGACTACTGCGTAATCAAACGGAAAATCGATTGCATCACAAGCCAAGTAAACGCGATATTGCTTGGTCGGAAAAAGAGTTATTAAACACACATCAGCAGTATCGATTAAATTCACTACCAGGCGAGATTCAAGCGGCAAATTATATACGGATTGATAATACAGAATTAGCCCCGGAAATAGTAGCAGATATGATTGTAAAACGATTTGGGTTTTGATTGGAATTAAAAGGAGTTAGACTCCAAACCATCTCCTTTATTTTTTTAGAGTTTTATATATGTTTTACACATAAAAATGAGTTGAAAAAATGTGATATAGATTACAAAAAAAAAGTGTACAGGAATACAGAAATAAAAATAAGTATGAAATATAATTTGAGTAATAAAATACATTTTATTGAAATAATTTCAGATTATAACTCATATTTATGAGTAGAGTGCCATATTCGCTCTGAGTGTACAGTCATGTTGCCACCCGCCATATGTTGGATCATGCTTAAATTTGTAATAATGAACTGACGCTTCTCAATATATAACCAACCATCTTGCTGAAATTGATTTATAACTTTAGTCACGGTCTCTCGAGTCACACCGATCATATCTGCAAAATGTTGATGCGTAACCTTCCAATTTATTCTCCAAGTTATATCATCTTGAATACCAAAGTTCGAGCAAAGATCTAATAATAAATTGGCTACTCGAACTCTTGCGTCCAAAAAAGCTAGGTACTCGATCTTTCGATCTGCCTGTGTCAATCGCTCGCTAAGTATGTAGATCACTTTACGCATAAGCTCGGGATATTGTGTTACTAAAATATTCATGTCTGATCTTCTAATCATCCATAATTCACTAGGCTCCAAAGTAGCAACGGATGCTGTGCGCATAGGATTATGATGGAATAATTCTAACTCTCCAACAGCTTCGCCTGGAAATTGGTGTCCAAGTACAATTTCATATTGATCATCTGTGCGATAAATTTTGAGTGAGCCTGATTTAACAATGTACATCGTATCTCCCTGATCTCCATATTCATATAATATCTGCCCACGTGGATATTTTTTGAGTACAAATTTGGATTCAATATCTTGACGATTTGAAGGTTTTACGATATTTAGAAAAAATGAAGTGTCTGCAACGGAAAAATACAATATAAAATCCTCCTTTTACAGTTGAAATTGAGATTACTATCTTTAAAAATACAAATTTATTTTATTGAAGTGGGAGATGATAAAGGATGCTAGTTAAAGAAAAAAGTGAAGATCGATATAACATTATAAAATATACATATATGAGGTTTTTCAAATATCATATGTTGATAATGTTAATCCCTTCCCTACTTACTGTTGCTATTTTTTTTAATACCATCAATTCCATTATATTAGATTTTTTTACAATCTATCGATTTTTATTTTTTGATAGAGAAGATCAATCGTTTACATTCAGTGCTATAGTATTTTTTTTGAAAAAAGCAGTTAAATTGGTTTTGATAGTGACTATTATTCAAGCAATATTTGCAATTTTCAAATCTGGATTATATTTTTTACCTGCATTAGCAGTAAAAAATAAATTACGTTTTATTCATATTTTGCATATTGGTGCAAAGAGCTGGCTTTTGGTTGTTTTGGTTACTTTAGCATCGCAACTCATTTTTGGAGCTTTCCATACCTTGCTTGCTATTATTCCAATAGTTAATGTATCACTCATTATACTTATTCCGTTTGAACTTGCCCTCACTAACATCTTTCTTGATTATTGGCTATCTGCGAACTGTTTGCAAAAAAAATGGATATTATCGTCTCCAGCATATTATTTTAAATCTTCATTTATAAAACAACCTCAATATTGGGGCTGGGTAGTTTTATTAGGATTTTCTTACATTCTAGCTATAGGGTCTCTAGTACGACCTTTGATTCAAATGAAAGTCGCTCAAAATTTAAACGATTCAATGGAGGTATTATAATGAAGAAGTGTGCAGGTATGTTTACCCTATTTCTTTTTATGCTTGTTTTAAATGCAATACTTTCTCAACAAGTACATGCTACAACACCCCAGAAACAAACTGTTTATGAAGCACAAGCTGATTTCGTTAAAGTTAATAATATGAAAAAAACAGATATAGTACAGACTATGATTTACGATGTAAACAATGATAATGATGATGAGATTTTAATTGTAGCATGGGATAAAAAAATGGAATTGAATTCTAAAGCACTTATTAGCATTTACAACAATGAAGGAAATTTACTTGTTACTAAAATGTTCAATAATCAAAGTGAGTATTTTTTACCTTATAAGCTGAATAAAATCAAAAACAAAATGTTTAAAAATTGTCTGATTATACAAAGTGTATCTGGAGCAAGCGGTGGTTCTGATGCAAAAGTTTTTGCTTTTGTAAACGATACACTGAAGTTAATTGGAACGATAGATGCAAGTGAAACTCAAATTTATATCAAAGATTCTGATAAGGACGGGAATGACGAAATACATGGGAAGGAGTGGTACTTATCACCAGAAACATCAAAATTAGGACACGCTCATGCTATTTATGACAAGTTTGCATATGTATGGAGTGCTAAACAGCAGAAATATATCAAATATGTATATGGACAAGATGGAAAAAGAGATGATTTGAGAAAAGAAACTCCCCCATTGACTCCTGCTAATGCTGTTAACTTAGTAAATACAGCAAATCAAGCTTTAAATAAAAGTATATCCATACTAACATTTAAGCAATATAGACAAAAGATGCAATTTTTATTTACGTATAATCTGATTTATGATTCTTACAGCATTGGAAACATCGAAACTAAAAATATTTACATCCCAAAATTCCATAAAAATAAAGTGAAACTTATTAGCGAGGCGGATCAAAAAAGGGTGACTATTTTTGAATCATCTACTACTAAAGATACCAAAACAGGTGAAATATTTAACTATATTGAGTATGTAGTTGTATTAAAAACTAAATATGGTTGGAAAATCGATTCTATAGATTGGGAAGTGGAATAAATATAAATGTGAAGGTATAACCTTTTATTTGTTTTTTATAAAGTTATTAGTCTCTACATATATCTTAAATTACCAAAATATATGTAGAGACTGAGTTGCTAAATTGCTAGTTTTACTCAATAGCAACTGGCGCATCTTCATAGCTAATCCAATCGCCCCAGCTGCCTACATATAGTCGAACATGCTTATACCCTGCTTCCAGCAAAGCCAGTACATTCGGACATGCCGTCACACCAGCGTTGCAATACACGACATATTCGCGATCCACTGGCAAATCAATCAATCGATCCCGTTGTAGCGTTGCATCACCGAAGACTCCATGTTCTGTCACACCGTGCTCCCAGAAATAATTCACAGCTCCGGGAATGTGACCATTTCTCGCGTATTTGGTTGGCGTCTCGGCTGTGTAACTTCCGTGTGTCCGCGAGTCTATGAGCAGCAATCCATCTTCACCTAGACGACTGGAAATTTCATGCACATCGATGACCAGTTCACGACGAAGTTGTGGTAGAAATGAACGCGCAATCGCAACAGAAGGCTCCCTCGTAACTGTTCCGCCAGCCTGAACCCACCCGGTAAATCCCGCGTCCAGCAGCTTCACTTGATCATGCCCGTAATAATGCAGCATCCACCAGAGCCGTGCCGCTACAGCGCCATGCTGATCATCGTACACAATGACTGGTGTGGAAGCATCAATTCCTGCCTGTCCCAGTTTGTGTGCAAATACCTGTTCATCTGGCAGCGGATGTCGACCACCATGCTCCAGAATAGGACCAGACAGATCGTCATTCAGGTCAAAATACATTGCGCCCGGAATATGGCTATGTGCATACGCAGCTTTGCCTGCTTCGATATCGCCAAATACAAACCGCGCATCCAGAAACACAGCTTGTTGAAGTTCCCATTGCTGTAGCGCTTCTTGCACTGAAATTAAATAAGACATACGAAATCATGCTCCTTTCCAGCAATCCTTCAAGCTCCCAGCGACCGAATCGGTACGATCAGCTCGGTTACATAATGTTCTGGCACACGCGTGCTCCACGGATCGATAATATTGCGCTCATACGCCGATCCACGCAATGCAAAGTTATGCCGTTCCGCCCAGTCTAGCAGCCGTCCATACGTTTCACCGATCTGACCATATCCGCCTTTGTGTACTGTCGTAATTGCCTGAAAGCCGCCAATCACCTGCGTATGCACGCCCGGCTGATCATCCTCAATTACCGACGTATAACAATCCACCTCGCGGAAGTTACCATCCATCCGCTCCTGCAAATGGTCAAAATGCAGCATAAATGGTCCATACGCGAACACATCACTACGCTGGCACAATTCTACAAAGGAGTTGCTGTACAGCATTTCCTCATGCTTTTGCCCATCTTCCAAACGATAGCGAAAATGCACGGTCTTGTATACCGGAATGGTGCGCAGATCGATTCGTCCGGTTGCCCCCGGTTGCGTTAGATACGCTTCACCATCCTGTAGCAACTTGCTCCATTCGGTAATCGCAAAATGCTTTTTGCGTAGCGCATCCATTTGCTCCTCGACCGAAGTCAGTTCTTTTTGGAAAAAGTTGCTCAAAATGCCGATATCCAGCTCTTGGATTAGCTCCTTAATATCGTCGAGTTTGAAGCCAAGCTGCTTGTAGTACTTGATCAATGGGATTTTGAGCGCGCTTTGTTTGGAGTAATAACGGTAATGACTTTCATTCGAAATCCGATCCGGTCGCAGCAGACCAATTTCGTCGTAATAACGCAGTGTTTTTACGGGAATATTGCATAGCTTGGACACTTCTCCAATCGTCAAAAATTCCAATTCCATGCCGGTCGCTCCTTTCCGGTACATCTTGTATATGGAAACTATAGAGTTCGAGTTATCACCGAGTTTCACCGAACATGAACGCAAAGTGAAACCGAAAACAACCTAAAGCAAGGACAAAATGTGCTCCTTGATCTCCAACAATTCGCCTGACACAAACCGTCGCGCCTTATCTTCTCGCAGCATGGGCAAGTCCAGTTCTTCTACAATTCGCCCCGGACTTGAGGACATCACATACAGCCGATCAGACAGCAGAAGCGCTTCGTCAATATCGTGCGTAATGAGCAGAATCGACAGATTCAGATTGTCTTTCATCTCTAATAGCCAGCGTTGTAGCTTACTACGAGTGATAGAATCAAGCGCACCAAATGGCTCATCCAACAGCATCATGTCCTGTGACGTCAGAAACGTACGCAAAAAGCTAGCCCGCTGCTTCATCCCGCCAGACAATCGATACGGATACTGGGACTCGTATCCGCGCAGCCCCATCAGATCGATATATTCGGCTGCCCGCTGGCGACTGTCCTTTTTGGAGACGCCGCTTAATCGCAACGGTAATGCGATGTTGTCGATGACCGTTTTCCATGGTAGCAGCAGGTCTTTTTGCTGCATATAGCCGATTCGACTTTGTACCTGAACTAGCCCGGCGTCTGGTTGAATCAGTCCGGCAATCAGGTTGAAAATCGTACTTTTCCCGCAGCCGCTTGGTCCCAGTACAGTGACCAGCTCGCCGCGACGAACGTACAGATCGATATCGCGGATAATCTCGGTATTGCCGTATCGCTTGCCCGTTCCACTGAGCTGAATCAATGTATCCGTGTCTGACGTGGAAGATGGGGAGAGGATGGTAGACATGAAGATCAGCTCCTTTGATGCCTAGTACTAGTTATGTGTAGCTTGCTTGGATGGTTTATTTCCAATGCGTAACTTTTTTGGAGATGTATTCAATCAGATAGATGATCAGCATGCTAACGATGACGATAACGACGATTGAGGCGAATACTTTATCCAGCGCATATGCCTTTTTGGCGCGAACCATATAGACACCGATGCCCTGCATACCGCCTTGCCATTCGGCGATCACTGCTGCCATGATCGTGTACGTAGCAGCAATTTTTAAGCCGGAAAAAAAGTTCACTGCCGCCGCAGGTAATTTTAAATGCAGAAACACCTGTATTCGCGATGCGCCAAGCGAACGGAACAGATTCAGATAATCCTGATCCACTTTGCGAAAGCCGTCTGCCAAACTGACCGCAATCGGGAAAAAGCACACCAGAATAATGACCAATACTTTGCTCAATATACCAAAGCCGAACCAGACGATCATGAGCGGTGTGAGCGCGATAATGGGAACTGTCTGCGAGATGATCAGAATCGGATACAGCGATTTTTGTACAGGTGCAAAGCTATCCATAACAATGCTGAGTAGAAATGCCAGTACAATCGACAGCGAGAATCCAATCACCGCTTCGAGCAATGTTACTTTGGTATGATCGGCAATCAGACCCAAATCGGAACCTAACGCTCGTACTACATCTAGCGGTGAAGGCAACACATAAGCCGGAATATGCGCCAGCGATACAATCGCCTGCCATAGACCAATAAGAACAATAACAGCAGCCAGCGGATAGATCCGGTCTGTACGCCGTAACGATGATTGAAGCATATGATCACGCCTTTGATTTATAAATATACTATTCTGATGAATTTAATATGAATTAGAATCAAGATAGCAAACTTGCTTACTAACGTCAATGTGAAATTGGTAGCTTCTGAAGCGAAGCGTGAATATAATCCAGCACATCCCGACCGTCCTGATGATGAAACCAGTGCGCATGTCCCAGCAGAAATTCCTCATACGCGAGATCAGCATTCTGTTGCGAATGCACAATCCCTTCAAAATAATCAATCTCCGATAACGCATATTCTGCATGTACGAGCGGCAGCATTAGTGGCAATGCTTTGCGCTCAGCCTCACTGAGCGGACGCACTTCATGATATCCCTGTAACAACGCATCTAGCTGCTGATGATGGACAATGCCGTTGTCCCCCGGATGATCCATACGTAACCATTCAATCGTATTGCGCTCTATTGTCGTTGCGAGATCATACATCGCATTCGTGCGATCTGCCAATCCAAAGTCCAGTATGGCAGTTACGCGCACATCGCTGCCTGACCCGCTCCATAGCATATTGGAGCCATGCAGATCATTGTGTGTCCACAGCGGCGGAAGTGAAGATAGCAGCGGATATAGCTGACGGTGAAAAGGAAATAACGGAAGCAAAATATCCTGCTGCCAGCTGCGACCATTCAGATAACGTGCCAACGCCGGACGCTGGGCAATATAGCGATCCAATCGCGCCGCCGGATCAATTGAGGCAAAGATACCAAAGCTAGAAATGAGCGGACGCGGCTGACGTGCAGGTGCATCATACCCTTCTGCCGCCAGATGCAGCGAAGCAAGCGCGCGTCCAGCTTCAAACGCATGAGACACCTGGTGAAACGGCGTCCACGATACATCATCCCGGTACCAGTCTTCGCCAACCGCCAGCGGTTGCAGTTCATACGTCCATTGCCCAATTGCATGCGCAGTTTGCCCGTTCACATCTGCCCATACCGGGTGTACCGCCGCACCATGAGCATGCAGATGCTGAATCAAATGATGCTCCTCCAGCATGCCCTGTACATCCCGTACCGACACATGATGCCGTTTTATAAATACCGCCCCGCCATCTGTCACAGCAATCGCTGCACTGGAAAAGGGGCGCGGGCTATGCCAAGATAGCTTGTGCAGCTTACCGAGCTGTGGATAGCGATCGATTACCTGTTCCGCTTCCGTCAGCGTAATAGTCTGCCAGTCACGAAGCGCCGGTTCTACGCCCATTCCGTGGGCAAAGCCAGTATCCAGCTCATTGCTCATGAAGATTCCCCCTGTGTCAGAAATTCATTCGTATAGGAGTCACGCCAGCGCTCAGGATGCTGCAAAATGCCATGACTCGCCAGCCAGTGCGCATATGACTCGATCCATTGCGCGCGCTGGTATCCCCATTGCCCATCATGCAGCCACGTAGCCGCAATGAGCGGCAAGGAACGATGAATTAGTGTCGCAGGGAAATAAGGCAAAATCTGCTCATAAATGCCTACCGCCAGCGATGGATCCGCAGCAACTGCCTGAAACCCGCGCGCAGTTACGGACAGAAAGGTACGAATCTCATCCGGGTTAGCCGCAACTTTAGCTGATGTTGTACCGAGCTGATAGCTATGATACGAAGGAGCACCGATTTCATCGACGGGCCAGATCAACCGTTGCTCTGCCGGAATGAGCGAATCCATCTGAATCTCCCACGCCCAGTAGCTGCCAAACGTCGCATCCGCTTCACCCGCAGCAATATCTTCAGCTGTCCATTCCCGTACGCCGCTGTTCACCCATTCAATCTGATCGGGGTCGCCGCCGTCGGCTGTCACCAGATGGCGAACCATTGCCAGCCCGCGTGGTGTTGGATTGAGTGCAACCCGGCGACCGCTCAGATCACGCGGACGTACAATGCCGGTTTGTTTGACCGTTTGGATCGTTTCCATCGCCCGATGATTGATCGCTGCAATCGCTTGGACGGAAGGCTGTCGTTCTCGCAGTACCAGCAGGCGATTGCCTGGAAAGATGCCATAGTCCGCTTCACCGCGATCCAGATAGGAGAGCGTATCACCACGCCCTGGATCAGCAGAAATGAGCTCCACATCCAGCCCGGCATCTGCATACCAACCCTGTTCGCGGGCGTAATAAAATCCAGCAGAATTTGTCCACGGATAGAAATATTCCAAAATAACCCGGATACGTTTCGTCATAGCGATAGACTCCTTATGAATCAAAATAATAGAAAAGAGAAAGCGGGAAATTCGTAACTTTTGGCGTTGGAGATAGAAGTTCATCTGCTTCGTCAACGTTAGGTTTGTGGCAAAAATTCATTTGTATACGCTTGATCAGCAGGCAAGTCTTTTGTAATCAAGCCATTTGATTTCAAGAAATTCGTATAACGGTTCCAGACTTCATCCTTCATCTCGCCCCAGCGTGGTGCATCGTCGATGTATTTATCTGCCAGATATTTCTGACTGTCGATCGCCAAGTTTTTATCAATTTCCGGTGCATATTTTAGCAAAATATTGGCGCTTTCCTCTGGATGCTCAATCGCATATTGATAGCCGCGAGCTGTAGCTTGCAAGAACTTACGTACTTTTTCCGGGTTGTCCTGAATCGTCTTCGTGCCGGAGATCAATAGTGGTGTATAATAATCGAGCGCCGGATCAAGATCGCGAACTGGGATGTAATTTAGCTCGATATGCTTCAGTTTGGCTTGAATACCTGTCCAGCCTTCGAAGATCCAGGCGAAATCTACATTGTTCTGCGTGGCGGCGAAGAAGTCGTCATCCCCAAGATTGACCAGCTTGACCTTGCTAAAATCGGCGCCGTTCTTGCTCATCACCGCTTTGATTACTGCTTCTTCAGACGGTGTACCCCAGCCGCCATACAATTTGCCTTCAAAGTCTTTGACGGTTTTAATACCTTTGTCTGCTGGTGAAGCAAAGCCAGAGGTATTATGCTGAATGAGCGCTGCTACCGCCTTGATCGGCAATGGATCGTCGCTTGTCAGTGCGTAAGTCACATCTTCCTGATAACTCACCCCAAAATCTCCCTGTCCCGCTGCAACCAGAGTGGCTGTTGTACCGTCAGAAGGTTGAATAATATCCACATCCAAGCCCGCTTCTTTGTAATAGCCTTGATCAAGTGCGACATATAATCCGGTATGATTCGTATTCGGTGTCCAATCGAGAATGACGGTCGTTTTCTCTAATTGCCCGCTACTTGCGTCCTCCCCGGATGCTGTTGTTGACGACGAGCAACCGCTCAATATTAGTAATAATGACAGTGCGCCTGTGATGCCCAGACTGAGACGTTTGGAAATAACATTCATCTTGGTTCCCCCTGTATGCTGACATGACGCCAGCGAATGAAATCATTTAGAAGCGAATGGATACAATGAAACAGCTTATCTGTTAATTCTGATGAGTTTACTTGGTAATGTGAATATGATAAACCCTCCACATAAGGGGAGAGTCAAGAATAATTTAGCAAAAAAGCTGTGTTAGAGAATTTTTCACTCATTTTCTGGGCATCTTGGCAATATGTTGTGTGCAGGCAGAAGAAGATGTATTACATACGATATAAAGGAGGAATATCAATGCAAAGCTCATCTACCATGCAGAAAATTATGATCATCGGTTGTTCCGGTGCTGGCAAATCAACACTATCGAGAAAACTTCATGAGACGTTGCACATTCCAGTTATCCATATGGATGCGCATTTCTGGCAAACGAACTGGCAGGCGACCGAGGATGAGGAGTGGGACAGACAGGTGGAAGCATTCGCACAGGCAGATTGCTGGATTATCGATGGCAATTATGGTCGTACGATGGATATTCGTATCCAGCATGCAGACACGATTATCTATCTGGATATGCCGCGCTGGCTTTGTCTGTACCGGGTTATCAAACGCCGTATTCAATATCATGGCAAAAGCCGTCCTGATATGAACGCAGGCTGTAATGAAAAGATCGATTGGGCATTTATCAAATGGATATGGAATTATCGCAAACGAAGCCGCCTGCAAACACTGGACAGATTACGCAAAGTTGAAGGGGACAAGCAGATCATCACGATCCGCAATTCGCAGCAATTACATACATTTCTGAAGCAGCTGTCTACATCATCTGTTATCGTCTAATTGCCGCTATGTGTATTGCGTTAGAAATGACAAACACTCGCCAGCATGCTGACGAGTGTTTGTAGTACTGCTATATTAGACTCACACATGTAGATCCACACATAAAAGGAACAAAAGCGAAACAGAATAGCCAACGTACCCGTATTATTGTTCAAACATATGCTTGGTCGACTGATACATCTCATCGGTATATCGGTCAATATCATCCCGCGACATGCGCATACGACTCACCGATGTACCGTAGCCAACTTCTAACTGTCCCGCTTCCAACCCTTCAAAGATGCCATCTGCAAAATCGTTCAGCGGCTCGCCATGTGTATGCAAACCAGCGCCACCGAGATCGGTATTGACAGCAGGTGGGGCAATCTCGATCACCTCGACCGACGTATCGCTCAATTGATGACGTAGGCTCATCGTGAACGAATGCAGCGCTGCTTTGGTAGCGGAATAGATGGGAGCGATAGCGAACGGCGTAAATGCCAGCCCGGACGTCACATTCAGAATCGCAGCCGCCGATTGCTTGGCAAAATAAGGTGCAAACAGCATCGCCAGATGAAACGGCGCTTCGATATTCGTCGTAATCTCGCGATTGAATTCGCTCCAGTTCGTCTTGGCATCGGAGCGAAGTACATGGAACCGTTGCTGAATTCCAGCATTGTTCACCAGTACATTCACATCAGGATAAGTAGTTGTCACCCAGTCAAATAGTGCGATGCGCTCGGCTTCCACATCCAGATCGCTCACACGGGTAATTAGCTCAGGAAACCGTTCTTTGGCTTCCGCAAGTGCTTGCTCGCGCCGTCCACAAATAATAACCGTATTACCCGCACGCAAAAATCGTTCCGCAAAAGCCAGTCCAATACCGGCGCTTCCACCTGTGATCACAATCGTATTCCCACTCAGCTTCATAAAAGAATACCTCTTTTCTGTGTTTGATTTACATCGTCGTTGGGGATTCTGTTTGGGATTGCAGTTGTTTTTGATAACGTGTGATTTTGGAGTCCATCGCGTCTAGCGCTTCGTGCATAAACGAGATTTCGTCCAATACCGCCTGCTTGTGTTGCTGCATCATGTCCAAACGTTGCGGTATAGTATGATTACCCTCAATCACCCAGTCTACATACTGTCGAATAGTACGAATCGGCATATGCGTATGTTTGAGATAAATGATAATCTTGAGCAGCATCATTTGATGCTCCGAATACAAGCGACGTCCGGCTGCATCGCGCTCTACAAGCGGCAGCAATCCCTTTTTCTCATAAAAGCGCAGCGTCGATTCCGGCAAACCAAAATGAGCTGCCGCTTCGCCAATGGATACATAGTTCATCTGAAGGCCTCCAGGTGGTTGCAGTATACTTTCGATATCGATAGCTTCATGATAGGACTTAAACCATGGTTCATGTCAACAGAAAAAAGTAGGGAGGGAATAGAATGGACGAGTTAAAAGAGTTTCGCCGATTTTTACGATTTTTGTTTCTATTGATGCCAACGATCTTAACAACGATGTTATTGATCAAATTTTTCCCGTATACAGGCTTGGGAAGAATTGTAACGGTTCCATTTACATTTTTAATAAATATTTTTATTGTTGGACTAGCAGTGTTAATCACGTATCGGAAAAGGTGGTTCGTGATTACCAAAGTTACTTTGACTATTATGATTACAACGGCGATTACGATTAAGATGTATCCGCAAGACTCAGGTATATCGGTCGTTCAACAAGCAAAAGAAGCAGTTCAAGCTATTCAACATATCGGCAATTTAGACAGGTCGTATCTTCAGTATGACGGCTACAATCATGAAGAAGAGTACGTCGTAGCATTGTATAAATTTAGAAACGAAATTCCGATGGACGGTACATATCAGTTGTACGATAGAGAAAATTTATATTTTTACGGATTTACTATTCATAATATGCAAGATATCCCCAAAAAATTAATTGGACATCATAAGCTAATGTGGCTCTATATGTTGATGTTCAAGTGAATAGGAGAGCAAATCATGGTTTACTACAATAAACCCATATTAGGATGGATTCTCATTCAATTAGGATTAGGCTATGTCATTTACAGCTGGGATGAATTGAATATCTAATCATCTATACTGACGCCATAAAACAAAACAGTGCCTTTTCGCCAGTTCCTTTAGTTCAAGGAAATGTACGAAAAGGCACTACTTATTTACAATCCGTTCAATTTACTTACAAACATCCGTCTTCGCTTTCGCTCATTACACCTGTTCTTCCCACAGCTTGGCTTGATATTCCTTCACCTGCTGCTCGGAAGCTTCTGGGTACACATTACGGAATGGGTGGTGCTTGGCATCGATGATTTCGACCATTTTCTCAATCATATCTTGTGGATCAAATTGCTGGGCAAGCAATTTCTCGCCCTTGAGCAGATCGGCACGTTTGGTGAAATTGGTCTTTTCGTCATACCATTTTTCTTTTTCAGCAAACATCATGTCGTTGAATCCAGTTTTGAAAGGACCCGGATTGATCGTAGCCACCTGCACATTAAATTCAGCCAATTCGTCCTTGAGCGCCTGTGCAATTGCTTCCACCGCATGCTTGGATGCGCAATAGGGACCGAGATAAGGCGTTACACTCAGACCTGCAATGGAGCTGATAAAGATAATTTTGCCTTTTTTCTTCGCAACCATCTGTTTGGCAACGAGCTGTACCAGCTCCAACGAACTGAATACATTTGTTTCAAAAATCTGGCGTAGATTCTCTACGGGCAATTCAGCTAGCGGTCCGCCCTGTCCAATCGCAGCATTGGCAACAAATACGTCGATATCGTATTTATCCACCTGAGCGCGATCCAGCGGATTATTCACATCCAGCTTGAATACATCGATCGTTAAACCTTGTTCCTTGGCATAGTCTTGCAATGGTGGAACCTGAGAGATCGTTTCAACGGTAGCAATAACGCGGTGTCCTTTTTGTGCAAGCCCGATGGCAGCGCCTTTTCCGAGTCCGGTTCCTGCACCTGTGATGAAAATGGTCTTTTTCCCTAGCATGTCGTTATCCTCCTGTTCGTTGATCATTCTCAATCCTGCTCGTACTGCATTTACCCGGACAGGCAGAGTGTCAATCATGGGAGAATAAGGCACTTCTACAAACGACCGATTGTGCTACTTGGACACTGGCGTATAGGATGCGTCTGGCTCGTTTTCCAACAATTCAATCTCTTCACCTGCTTGCTGGCGCATATGGATGTTTTCCGTTCCCCACGCGCACATCACTTCCACAATACGATTGGCAGTGACGCCGTATGGAGTCAGACTGTATTCAACACGTGGCGGCATTTGGTCATACACCTTGCGTTCTACCAGACCATCGCGTTCCAGTTCGCGTAGTTGCTGGATTAGTACTTTTTGTGAAATGCCAGTGATGCTGCGTTCCAGTTGTCCAGTACGTTTAACACCAGTGATGAGCAGGCAGATAATCAGCGCTTTCCATTTACCACCGATGATTTCCAATGTGGCTTCAATGCCTAGATTATATCGTTTCATGATCTCATTCCTCTTCATTGTAATTTGCCAATATATGCTTGTATGGATGCATGGAATAGATAGATTTCACTTTAGGAATGGACGGATGAACTTCTATTCATTGCAAAGAATGATATCACCGTAAACCTTTATTCTGGCATAGCAGATAGCTACCGTCCAGTACACACTTTCAGGTAAGTATCTTACTTCATTGTGTGTATTTTCATCTTGAACGGACAATAGCATAATAGGGATATTCCGAAGTACAGGAAGATGCATACACTATATAAATCCTATAGAGAGATAGGAAAGGAGTACAGGATATGACACAAACACTAGTAATTCTCGCACATCCGAATCTGGAGGTATCGCGTATCAATCGTCGCTGGCAGCAAGAATTGTTGCAGCATCCACAAGAGATAACGGTGCACGAATTATATACCGAATACCCGGATTGGCAGATCGACGTAGAACGAGAACAGCGCTTGCTGGAGCAATACGATAGGGTGATTTTACAATTTCCGTTATACTGGTACAGCTATCCACCGTTACTGAAAAAATGGATGGACGACGTGTTCGCCTACGGCTGGGCATATGGATCGACAGGCGATCGTTTACAAGGCAAATCATTCGGGCTGTCCATGTCTATTGGAAATACACAGACTAGCTACCTACCAGATGGTTCCGTTTCGTTTACAGTAGAGCAGCTTATCGCTCCGTTCAAAGCAAGCCTGCATCATGTCGGAGCCATTGAACTGCCGTATTTCGCATTTTTCGGAGCTTCGTTTCAGGCAACAGATGAACAGGTGGAGCAGAGTGCTGCCGATTATATACGGTATATTTTGCAATCTTCTCCTGTAGTGGAACAGAAATAATCGGATACGAGCATAGAGATAGTATGCGATATAGTACGCAAGAATCGGCCCAGATTGCGCTACCCCATCTCGTAATTATATGAAAAAAATCGTCAATGATGTACTGTCTATATCCACCGATGCTCTCACAAAACTGTGGGAGCATTTTTTCATATTCTCCTTACAATGAAACCTTTTCAAACATATAACCGTCATCAATTATACATACATAAATTAGGAGGTTGCCCAATATGTGTAAATAGATTACAGCTTTGACGATCGTAACAAGCTTATGCTTGACTTGCAGTACACTACCATCTTCTGCCCAAGTAAGTAGTACAGTCAGTATAAAAGAAGCAAGTATTGATTCCGGCGGCGATCGTTACCGTGTTACACTCACCAATCCTGTTTATATCAAAGACGGAAGAGTATTGCTACCGATTCGTGAACTTGGTCAACATGCCAGTCTGCGTACTTTCTGGAATGCTACCAACCAAACCGTTTCGCTATACGGAGCCGAACACACCATTCAACTGACCATCGGCAGCCAAACCGCTATAGTAGATGGCAAAACAGTCACTCTCGACGTACCTGCTCAGATCATCAATGGAGCTACGTATCTCCCGCTGAAATTCATTGCCAGTGCCTTAAAGCAGACTGTATCTTGGGATTCGACTAATCGAATCATTACTCTGTCTTCCCTGTATGTGATGGGCATGGATCACAATCTCACCTACTGGATCAACCGCGATACCAAGCATGTATACCAAGCGATCAGTCAGAAGCGTGGCAACCTCATCGGTAAAGTGAACATCGATCTGTACTATTCCACCGACTTTGAAGTGAAGAAGCTGTCAGAGTCATCCGCGTACATCAAAGCCATAGAAGCTGTCGGCGTCAACAACCGTATCCGTACAACAGAACGCTTCATCGCAGCCAAGAACACGATCATAAAACAAAGCATTTTATCTATTGTTGGCGACTTCAAGGACACCAGTATCGATACGAGCAATGGTGACTATGTACTGACCAATGGCAAACAAACCGACTTCGTTACACCAACAGGTCAACAGACGGCATCCTACCATTGGGCTGCTCCATTAAATCCAGCATATAACTATCTGGTCGAACACGCCGAAGCTCCATTCCTAATCGTCCGCGAATACGAAACCCAGCATCTGATTGTGTATAACCGAGAAACGAACAAACCCGTCTATCTGCACGAAGTACTGAATCTACCAGCAAAAGAAAAACAGTTCCTCATCCAAGCCGCCGCCGACCGATTCGCATATCCAAGCGAAGACAGTATCATTACATTCGTAAAAAACGATAACGGTACGCTGTCATTCCGCTACACATTTGCTTCGGATCATTCGACACATACGTATACGTACAAGCTGGATTGAAATTAGAAGAGGAATGAGAGTTTAGAAAGGAGATTGTTATGATTATCGAAAAAGCAACATTATCCAATTTGGAGGAAGTAACAAATCTGGCTATGCAGCTCTGGTCGCATAGTGTAGAGACTGACTTGAAGCTAGAGTTTAAAGAGATTCTGGAGTCGGTAACGAGTATCGTATACGTAGCAAGTGTAGATAATAGAAGTATAGGCTTTATTCAGGTGTCTCTTAGAAACGATTAAGTAGAAGGATCAAATTCAAGTCCTGTCTGTTATGTAGAAGGAATCTACGTAGAAGAAGTATTTCGACATCAAGGTATATCGACTAAGTTACTGAAAGCAGGCGAGCATTGGGCAAAATCATTAGGTTGTAGTGAGATCGCTTCAGATACAGAGCTAGATAACGATGGAAGTCAGAAGTTTCATAAGAAAATCGGATTTCGGGAGGTTAATAGAATCGTTGCTTTTATTAAAAATTTGAATTAAATCTTTTTTTATATGGATGGAAAAGCAAAGTTGGGTTGAACGTTTCTCTGCAGAAGTCATCAAAGAAGTAAATACTTACGGTTTACAAGATCGAATCTCTAAAATCAAAGAATTCGTACACGAGGGATAATATTGGATAAGCAGGTTAGCAACATAACTCATTGTTTTCTCGTCCATAGTTTAAAATCATATAAGAGGTGTAAAATCAATGGGAAGACCGCAAAAGATAGTCATTGATTCTATGTATGAATTGATCGACTACATTATTGAACATGATTTAGACGATGAAAACAAAGAGAAACTTAGAGCGATGGATACAACAATAGGGCTACATTTCTCATTTGGTATGTATATTCGTAATCATTATGAACTTTCTGATCGAAAAAAAGTACCTCATTTGATCGCTGAGTTTAAACAATCCTTGCTGGACAATATGACTGAAACGTATGGCGAAATGGATGAAGAAACAAAAGATTTTTATGATTTTCTACATACAGGCATGTGTCAGGATGATGATATGTCTGGACATATATCAAGAGAAATTTGGAAAAAGGTGCGTAAACAATGAGCAAAATCAATCGTATCGAAACCAGAAGATCCAAGTGTTATCAGGATTGGGAGGTCAAGCCAGAAGGACAGATCAATACGAATTTTAGCGACATACTCATAGATGGTATATCCATTTATGATATGCTGAAAAAGTACGAATTCATCCCATGTTTTGGTTGGGGAGTCCAGGAAAATCAGCAGCAAATGGTAGATTACTTTTTACTGAACGATATGCATCCATATCTGTATTGGCGCTATCCGCTACTAGTTTGTGCTTGGTGTGGAGACGAGGAGTGCGGCTTTATTTCGGTATTCGTAGAGCGAGAAGGAAATCTGGTAATATGGCAAGATTTTAGACTGGAAGCAGACAACCGCTCGATTCCATTAGGCCCTTTTACGTTTGAATGGGAAGAATATGAGCAAGCGATACGTAATACATGTATAGAAGGAAAGTCCAAATGATTCGAATCAATACATCATCTATGTAACGAGTCTATGGGGAAATGGCGAAAAAGGTCAAACACGCTACGTTATCATGACAGTAAACAAAGAATGGAGATTTAATAATGGATTTTAAATATTGTAAACGAGATCCATTCCCTGAGAAGCAAAATGATCATTTACAATACGATAGATTATCTATTGAGCTGCAAGTAGAGAAAAAAAGGGTCTACAGAAACATAAGCAAAGTAAAAGGAAAGATGGTTTCCGTTGTTGATCGGAAGTTACTTGTATACATAAATGGCAATAAACTAGCTCATGACGAAGTACTGGTTGTGGAGGAATTCTTCAATACGTTGCTTCGTCCGGGCATCTATCCATTATTCACATGCTCGTGCGGCATTTTCGGTTGTGGCGGGTATTATGTTGAAGTCCTTCATGAAGAACAAAATATCACTTGGCGGACAGAGCAAATTCCTTTTGAAGATCCTCAACTGAAAACGCAGAGTACATTCGTTTTTACTCGCCATCACATGACCGAGGTGGCTGAAAGTCTCAGACAAGATCTTGCTGAACTTAGACATATTACCAATGCAATAATAGACTGAGCTAGCAATAATAAAAAATGGTTGAAGTGTATTAGATATTCAATCACTGTGACATGCCAGTGCTCAATAGCAAATGATCATATATATAAAATTTGTTTTTTAGGGAGAGTATTTAAAAATGATCAGGAAGATCGAAGAAATAGAATCTATTATCAGTCATTTTGCAATTCATAGACTAAAATGGATTTCAGATTTTCATTTGCGCATTATTCACAACAAATATTTCGAGCCGATTTCTACACTTGATGTGACATTTTTGCTTAAAGAAAATGAAATAACTTATGAGTTATGTATACGATTTTCGGGTATAGAATCTTTGAATTTTGAGTCTAGAGCAATTCTGACATACATAAGTGGTTTTAATATTAAGGATGTAACAAAATATGGTTATCATCCAATGAAATATGAGATCGAAGATTATGAGGATGCAGCTATACATTTTTATTGTACTGATATTGAGTATTTAAGTATCAAAGAAAGTGAAGATTTGGCTATTTGAAACACAGCACATCGTAAAAAACTTAGTATAAATATACCGTACATATTTTAAGTATTTAATTCTCATGTAGTCAAAGGAGAAGAATGATGACTATGCAATTCTTTCTAGTTCGTCATGCCGTAAAGGAAAAGGCTGTAGGGAATGTGGATATTACAATGGAAGGTATTAGTCAGGCACAGAAGACAGCTCAATATTTTGATCATATGCCGATAACGGCGCTTATCTCAAGTCCTCTACAAAGAGCTATTTCTACAGCTTCCTATATATCACAGGTAACTGGTGCGGCAGTTCAAGTAGACCAGCGTCTGCGAGAGCGTGTGAATTGGGGAGATTTGCCGGAACAGACGTTTCAAGAATTTGTTGAGATGTGGGATCGATGCACGATGGAGCCTCATTATATACCGCCGATAGGTGATTCCGCTCATGAGGCTGGAGAACGGCTGTTTTTATTGTTGATGGCGTTAATTAATCAATATCCCAAGAGTAGTAATATTGTGATGATTACGCATGGGGGGCTGATTACCGATTATCTTACTAACTTTTTTCCTGAGTCTATATTGAATAAACTCAGATCTGATTTTATTTTGCAGCAGAGCCAGCTCGTATTCGAATGTTCTATTACGAAGTTAAGTTATGATGGCAATACATTCTCAATTGACCAGTTTGCTTCTACGAAACATTTACAATAGACGTTAACCATATAAGCAAAGGAGTAGCAAAAAGTGGAAGCTATTTCATGTGCTGGGCAGTGGTGCGAATGTGGAGAAGTACGTGCAGAGTATCAACCAGACGGAGAACTACGCATATTATCAAATTCAGCTTGGCTTCGTGATCGAACCTACGGGCTCGCGCTGGTTGACCAATACCGAAATTGCCAGTGGAGTGATGGAAGGAATCATGGGAGACTCTAATTATCATCTGGTTGGCACATTAACACCTTGGAGTCAAAAGCCTTAGTGTAATCAACATCTAATATCGAGGTTAAATAATAAATAGACGCTCTCACAAAAAGCGAACTTAAACATAAAGGAGGAATCAAGATGTTGTTTATGATCATCGTTAAAGCTTCGGCAAATTCAGAAGCCGGACATCTCCCAAGTCCAGAGCTGATGGAAGCCATGAACCGGTATAATCAGGAATTGAAGGATGCAGGTGTACGTGTAATGGCAAAAGGACTTCATCCCAGCTCTAACGCCATTCGTTTGTCTTATCCTGAAACAGGTGGCAACCCTGAGATTAGCGAAGGACCTTTTACTGATCCTTACAATACCATAGCTGGCTTCATTCTTATCGATGTATCATCCAAAGATGAAGCCATTCAATGGGCGAAGAAAATGCCAGATCCGCAGGGGAATGGCGAAGGTCAGGTTGAATTGCGGCAAGTTTTTGAATAAGGAGTTGGTTTAACATGATGTATATCTGTCCCTGTTGTGGATATAGAACCCTTGACGAAGAACCGCCGGGTTCTTATTTTGTTTGCGATATTTGTTTTTGGGAGGACGAAGATTTTCAGTATTATGATCCTGATTTTGAAGGTGGAGCTAATCAATTCTCCCTTCGTCAAGCACAACTTCATTTTAAAAAATATGAACATGAGCTGTTGGGTTCGATATTTGAATTTAAAAGAGTCTAACCAGCAAAACTTGAATGACATTAAAATGCAGGAGGAGTTAAAAAAAATAGAACAACACTTTATAGATCAAATACAAAGAACGCATCCAGACATTTGAGTATTGGGAGTAAACTCTATACTATTGTGATAGAAGCGTTCCACAAGACGACGACACGACAACAATACTATACCTACATACACGATACTTATATCGACAAGGATCACGCTTAGATTGTATCCATTGAACAATATATCGCTATTCTATACAATAAGCGAGCGCAGCAGAACCGTACAGCAGTCAGCAGCGAAACAATCAACCCTGAACGCAAGGAGACATACATATGCCCAAAAAGAAAAAAACATTACCCAAACACTTCGATCAGCTTATTGAAGCAGGTGATCTGTCCGCACTACAAGAAGTATTCACCAAATGCGAATATGATGCGCGAGGCGGTTACAGTAAAGAGCCAGCTTTGAGTTTTTACAATGTGCCAGCGGAATTGGTTCGCTGGTTGGTCGAACAGGGAGCGGATCTACAGGCAACCGACACGTACGGAAGAACGCCACTGCATCATCATGCAAGAAGCTGGTGCGGGCATACGTCATTGTTGTTAGAGCTAGGGGCAGACACGGAAGCAGCAGATTACCAAAATGAGACTCCGCTATTTGCTGCTCACGGTTCGTTCAAGCCAGATGCGGTTCGCGCCTTGCTTGCAAAAGGTGCCAATATCCATGCAAGAAACAATCGTCATCAGACCGCACTGGACAAAGCGTTGGCTGAATGCAGTAATAGCGACATTGTAGATATGGCAGAGATCGCATCGTTGTGGCTTGATTTGGGCGTTGTGATCACTCCGGCGATGAAAGATGATGTTAAGCGAATCGGAAGCGATTTTGAATTTCATCGGGCTGGGTTTAATAAAGACTATTTGGAACAGACCGATCAGGCACTCACACGTCTCTATGAATTATTTGATATCATTCCCATCGCCAAGCGCCAGATGCACGACGGCATATCGCTTATAACAGTATCTACACAAGGTTGGCAGCATCAGCATGAGGAGCTGTGGAGACTCCTAATTCCATCCACCGGTTCTGCGCAAACGGTACAGGGTGAAGTGATTCGTATTACAGGCAAAATCTCTCGCGAAATTCTGGGCAATGGTGGCGTCAATTGGGATGGTGAGTTCCGTAAAATGCTGCGCGCATTGCTGCATCATTTTACTCTGGGAACACCATTGAGCGATGCCCAGCTGGAAGAAGCAGAAGCGCTCGTAAAACAACTTCGCAATGGAGACGGTATGGAAGAACCGGCGAGATTATGCGAGCTTGCTGTAGCATGGGTGTTACTCAATCCACAACCGATGACGCTGGAGTCCCCGGAATATACGCGATAGTATTGCACTACTAAATATGTAAATGGAAAGTATATACACAGAAAGGAAGAAGCACTGTCGATATGTATAGCGCTTCTTCCTTTTATTTGTTCGGTATACTAGCATTTCGAGCCTTGTCGATCAGCGTATTCACATTTTGCAGCAACAATGCACGCTCATACAATGCATTGTCCTCACTATAGGTATGATGAATACAGTCACATATATCGACAAAATATCAAAGAACAACATGACTACCTCATGAACGAAACCGTTGCAATATAAACCAACACATTACAAACAAAGCTACTGAACATAAACCGATCTAGTTTATATCCATTAGATCGTTTATACCCGCCGCTTCAGAAAATCACGAATCAACGACACGCTGATATCCAAATCTTCTTCCAACGGAAAATGCCCGGTATTCAACAGATGCACATCCACGTCTTCCAGATCGTCCATATACGCAAGCGCCCCTTTGACACCAAAAAACATATCATTTTTGCCCCATGCGACTAATACAGGCGGCTGATACTCACGGAAATATTCATGCCATGTCGGATACTGCTTGAGGTTGTTCTGATAATCATAATAGAGTGCAAGCTGAATCTCCTGATTGCCTTCGCGATCCAGATGAATCTGGTCATTGTTCCAATTGTCCGGGCTGATGCTCTGCGGATTGCGTGTGCCATTGACGTATTGCAGCTTCGTTATCGCAATCGATAACAGGTCCACTACACCTTGACGAACAGCAGCATCGTCCGGGTTTTGCCAAAATGCCTGAATCGGCGCCCATGCCGACTCTAATCCAATCTCGTACGCATTCCCATTTTGGGTGATGATGGCTTGCACACGTTCGGGATGCATAACCGCTAATCGGTAGCCGACTGGAGCGCCATAGTCATGCACATAGAGGCTATATTGCTTCAGATTCAATTGCTCCACAAAAGCATTGACCAGCTCGGCGATCCCTTCAAATGTATAATCAAATTCCGTCATGGACGGTTGGTCGCTATTGCCAAAGCCCGGATAGTCAGGAGCGATAATATGGTAATCATCTGCCAGTTGCAGTATTAGATTGCGATACATATGAGAAGAGGACGGAAATCCATGAAGCAGTAAAATAGTTGGGTTATTCCGGTTGCCTGCTTCTCGGTAAAATAAGTTCAACCCTTGCACAACAGCAATCTTGTGTTGGACGTTCATATCAATCACCTCATCGTAGGATATGAAATAGAACCTGCAGGATTCTGTTCGTTTTGAATTATACATACAGGTCTGTATAGTTTCAAGTGTTTTTATTTGGTGCTTTATTTGCAATTCTAGTCGTACAGCTTTAGTATGAGTATACAGGTCTGTATATGTTGAAAATAAATCAATGCAAGTGCACATGGAATGGAGATTGTTAGATGGTTAATAAAAGCAAAAAAGAACAGATTTTGTGCGTGGCGTCAGATCTTTTTAATAAACAGGGTATTCGTGCGACTGGGATCGATCAGGTGGTGGCGGAATCGCAAGTTGCGAAGATGACGTTATACAACCACTTTTCGTCCAAGGATAAGCTGGTGCTGGCGTATCTGGAACGACAGGATGAGCAGTGGAGAGATTGGTTTCAGTCTTCAGTAGAGCAAAAGGGCAATACGTCGCAGGAGCGTTTGCTCGCGGTGTATGATGTGCTGGGTGAATGGTTTGCAGCGCCGAGCTTTACTGGGTGTGCGTTTATTAAGACGGCATCGGAATATCTGGATCGCAGTCATCCGTATTTTGAGGCGACCCGGCGGTATAAAATAATTTTACGTGAGTATATCGAGCATCTAGTGGAGCAATCGGATTACAAGCAACCAGAAGCGCTAGCAAGTGCATTGTATTTGTTAGTAGAAGGAGCAATTACGACGTATATGCTGCAATCTGATCCACAGTCTGCTGTGCACGCGCGCGAGGCAGCAGCGATCCTGATCCAGCATTTTGCAATCCATTCTTAATGGATAGGATTGAGATGCCAAATCTGACAACAAAAATATAGACTCGTCACCACTACATAAACGAAAGGAGATATATATGATTGCCTTTTACGCGTTAATCGTGTCATTCATCGTATTCGAAGGTCTGGGCATAGTTGGTATTTCTCATTTTCAGGAATGGCAACATTCGCTTCAGGCAGCCGTTGCCGTCATGTTTTTGTTGGGGGCGTCTACACATTGGGGCAGCAAGCGTCCCGATATGATTCGTATGGTTCCGCCTGCATTTCCGAGACCGGATTGGATCATAACGATTACGGGTGTGCTCGAAATTGCCGGAGCGATTGGCATTCTGTTCGATGCTACTTCCAGAGCAGCTTCGATCGGCTTGGCTGTGCTGTTGATTGCTATGTTTCCTGCCAATGTGTTTGCAGCGAAAAAGAAACTGACGATCGGTGGTAAGCCAGTTACAGGTTTACTGGTGAGAACGATCATTCAGTTGATTTTCATCGCAGCTGTGTTGCTCGCGGGTTGAAGATAGGTGAATGTGGAAGTCGATCTGTAATGATGGGTCTACTCTACATATGAGCTGACGGTCATATCCATTTCGGTTGTATTAGACAATATCTGATGCGCAGGAATCATATAGAAAGGGGGAATGATATGAGTTGGGACGTTATGATCATGCATATCACTGGAGAAATTACGGACATTGAAGAGATCACGGAAGATCAAGTGATACCTTTGGGAAGCAAGCATACCGTGATCGACAGACTCCGATCGCTATTTCCAGATGGAGATTTTAGAGATTCTGCCTGGGGAACGTTGGAGCGTGAGCATTATTTTATTGAATTTAACATCGGATCGGAGGAAGAGATTGATAGTATCATGCTGCATATTAGAGGTGGCGATGATGCCATCGAAGTACTAAGGATCATCAACGAGGAAACAGGATGGACGCTAATTGATGACGGCGAAGGAATTATCGATTTTGCCGATCATCCAGAAAAAGGCTTCCAAAAATGGCAGCAGTATCGAGATCAGGTGATGAAGGATATGCACGAAGACGATACGAAGTCTTGATTAGGAAAAGGATGGCAAAGAGAGTACAAGTCTATGCCATCTGTTCAATGATACGAGATTTGTATAAGAATCTCTCTGTTGAAATGGTAAGAACGGCGATATAAGCATCGTGAGCATCTTGGTACACAAGCAAACGTACCATAATCTAATGTCCCAACAACACAAACAATCTCCCTGATACGAGAACGGAAGACCGATGTCATTCCTTTCTCATACTGGGAAGATTGTTTGTTTTTTGAGATCGGTCAAATATCATTTAATCAGAGTTGGGTTACGTTGAATGCATAGTCACTACTTATGATCTCAGCTGAACCTGTCCATCTGACATTGCTACATGCTAACCAAGTACGCGTATTGATTTACGGTGTATGTTGAACGATGCGTATCTCCGGAAGCTGCTGCTTGGTACGCGCGACATGACCGATGCGCGAAGCGAGCTTGCGAAACGGACCGAAGCTGGCGATTCGGATAAACGTCTGCATCGTCCCAACTCCCAGCTTGGTCTGCGGGTAAAAGAAATCCGGTGCTCCTGGCGGCAAATGCTGCGCTTTATCAATAATTGGACGCATCCATTGTTCATACTTGTTGAGACAATCTTGAATGTCTGTGGATTCGCCAGATGTACCCTGTGATAAGAACGCTGCCAGAACATATCCGCCAATCAATGCTAGCGAAGAACCGCCGCCACCGATCGGAGTTACGCACCATGCAGCGTCGCCGGTAACGCACACTCTGCCTTTTGACCAAGACGACATCATAATCTGGGTCAAATAATCAAAATAAACATCCTGCGATGTGGCGAATCCGTGGATCACTCGCTCATCCTGCCAGCCTGCTCCGGCAAAAATATCTCGCAATGCAGCGCGAGCTTCTTCAGAAGACATGGCGGCAAGATTGTTGCCGCGATCTTTGAACGCCAGCATCGCACGAATCGTTCCCCGATTATCCGGGCGAAGGGAAATCTGGCGACCGCCTGTAGACGTATACCAGCGCCACCAATGATCGTCTTCGTTTGTCCGTTCAATCGTCCCGTACGCAATATTCAGCCCAAGTTCGCGTCGAGAGATAACGTCTCCGAATAACATATCCCGCGTTTTGGAACGAACACCTTCCGCAATAATGAGCAAGTCGTAGCGTTCCGTTTGCCCCGAATGCAGCTGAACCTCAACCTGCTCGTCATGATGGATCACATGCTCAATCCAGTCGCCGTAACGAATATCCACACTCGGCGGAAGAGCTTCCAGTACGATACGCGCCAGATCGCCCCGCAGAATCTCTAGCTCTGCTGTCATACCATCCGAATCCTCTACCGGAAAAGCACCGACAACCTGACCTTTTTCGTTTACAAAGGCGGTACCTTTCTCGGTAGTTGTCTGCTTCCGAACCTGCTCTTCCAACCCCATTTGCTTCAAAACATCGCGTGCAATCCCACGTACATCCACATTCTGCCCACCGTCACGAAACGTACGCGCCCGTTCAATAATCGTAATCTCCCAGCCCACTTTACTTAGCCAAAATGCAGTACTAAGCCCGGCAATACTCGCACCTGAAATAAGTGCCCGTTGAACGTTCATATTGTTGCTCCTCTCGACATATGCATATATCCGAGTCGATGAGTTGAATAAAATAGGATGTGTATTCAGCACATCGTATGTCCTGAATCATCGCTCTGGTTGATTACTTTTTACCCAAGCCTGTTAAATCGAAGCAATAATACAATAGGTGAAGAAGGAATATGAGGATGGATACAATTCTTCATGGTTCATCGTCTTAACAGTAGCACAGAACATCTTATGATTGAGGAGCGAATCATGACTACAATACGAAGATTAATCCAGCCTATTTTTGTTCTCTATAGCATATTCATTCTGTACTTTATGTTTTTCGGTTTTGATCGAATGGATGATGTAACTGATACGAATGGCTATACCTTTATGTGGATTCCAAATAGCTTTTACATCTTGCCAGATATATCTGACCTTTTCCCTCCGTCGCTAATCGAGCTTGTGGATTTTGGTAATATTGCAGCCTTTATACCTCTCGGTATACTAATTCCTGTGCTCTATCGTTTATCATTTGTACGATTCATAATTGTATTCATCCTCTGTATTACTTTCTTGGAAACGATCCAAGGTTTCACTAAACTCGGCAGCTTCGACATGAACGATATCATTCAGAATTCATCGGGAGCAGCGATTGGATATGGAGCCTACAAACTAGGTAATCGCGGTACTACTATTTGCAAAAAAGTAGGAATAATTATATTAAGTGCTGTCGTACTGATGGCAGGTATGATGCTCATGAGTAAAGGGATCGAAGAGATGTTGACGAAAAGGGAGGGAACATTTACAGCATTAAATGAATGGACGGATAGCCAAGGGAATTCTAATCAACGGGCATCGCTGACTCCGTTCAAAATCGGGGATAAAGAAGTTGTGCCGCAATTTAATGTCTACAAAGCAAAACATGGAGAAAAGACGACGTATACGTATGATCTAGGTGGTAAAGATGTTTATATTTTCTTGAATTATGGAATTGCAGATTCAAGCGCTCCATATGGAAGCATAGAACTGACTGTAGACGGACAGCAAACACTCTCCGACTCTGCGGAATACCAAGGGAATGCTCCGGTGGAATTTCATTGGTATTTCGAAAAGGCGAAAAGACTTACGATTACAGTTGAAGGTACGGAAGCGGTTTGGGATTTAGGGTATAGGGAAATGAAGTATTTTTGGGAATAAGGGAGTAAGCAAGGGGGGAGCTTTCCTGAGCTTTCGGGAATATCGTTTAAAATTGTAATTATAAAAAAGCCTGCGTAAAAAACAGGCTTTTTGTATTTTGGTCGTTTTATGATTCTTCCCCAGTCGCAATGGGATTCTTCTCATAACTAATCCAATCTGATTCAACGATAGTATATTTGGGCAAGCTGACTACCAAAAATAAATTATTTATACAAAATTAAAACAGTTTAAAGTACAAGTATAAGTCCATTTTATAATAGTTTTTTAGAGAAAGTGCGGCAGTGATAAAGAAGTCTTTGTAAAACTATATCTATTCAAATCGTTCATTAGCGTTTTTCTCATATTCATTTTCGAATTTTCTTTCAGCAAGAATTTCAGATTGGAATTTTTGTTTTTCTTTCGAAGCCCAATCTGTAATAATATAATTTACATTATTTTGTAGTTGTAATAGTAATGGAATATATTGTTCCATTTCGGTTGCTCTTGAACCACCCCAAAATATTGGTCTGAATTTTCGTTTTAGCTTCTCTAATATTGCGATAGGGTCTATAGAATTCTCAATTAAATCCATGGCTAAAGGAGTCCAGCTAATTTCATCTTCTATGAATTGATATGGTGTAATAGCTGAAGCTAAAGTCAATTGTCTAACTTCTGGATCAGAGTTACACCATTGAAGAATAATAGAGTTTTCTATTAATGAAATAGGATGTAAAGAAGAATTTAAATTGTTCATGGTAAAAGAGAGTGCTATATAATCATCAGCTTTTTTTGATTCTCCAAAAAAGGTATCTAAGAAAATTAGTGGGTAAGTTGATGCTAGAGTTCCTAAAGTATCATCTAAGTCTCTGGTATAAAGATCAGAATTGACTAAAGCTGAGAAAATATTTTGAGCGACTAACAAAGCATTTTTTTGGTCTATTTCATCTACAAAACAGTATTTTAGAATTTCAGAAATTTCGTAATCTAATCTTTGATCACGTTTGAAAAAAATTGAGGAAGTTACACTTACTATAAGCTCTTGTCCTAGTAAGGCTATTTTTTTACTTATTTCTTCTTTCTCCTTCCCATGTATCAGTAGGCTTAAAATATTAATTGCGACTGTAATTCCATCATCTTTAGTGGATATTCTTTTTAATAAACTGACTAATGAATCGTCATCAATATCATTAAACATTCTACCTAATGCTAAATTGCTGTATATCCATATCGGTGCATCTCCAATTATCAATGAGCGTTCTAATCGTTCGATTGCTTTTTTATTGATACCTACACTAATTGAAGTAATGGGAAAACTTTAGAAAGAGTCTTATTGGTAAGTGCGTCGTTTAAATAGTCTTCACATAATTGTTGATTGGATTCAAAAAGTCCATTTAAAAATCCTTGTAATAATTGATGATTACGTTCGGTTTCGGATATAGCTTGCAATTCTTCTGGTAAAATATTCCAAATAGTTTCAGGTGATAGACTTGCTTGTGCTAATCCTTTACCGAAATCAAATATTCTGAAACCTTTTTCGATTAATAATTCTGGTAGCAATTCATCAAGTATAGTAGTTTGATTAGCAGCTTGGTTGCCTAATAATTGGACTCCTGCATTCAAGCTTTCAGGAACATCTTCAAATTCCAGTAAGTCTAAGTAAAAGTTCCTACCAGAAAGAGTATAGAGCTTTATTTTTTCAACTATACTTTTAGGTTCTAGTATACGCACCATTTCTTCTAATTTAAGAATTGAATCTGAACTCATATTCTTACTATCAAATTTCAAAAAAACTTTTTTAGCTATTAGCTATTAAGCCTTCATTCCAAGAGCTATTACATGAAATTGTTCTCAAAGCAGTTTCTATTTTATTATGCATATGGGCTTTACTCCAAAGTCCTCTTAGTTTTTCAGCTAAGATGGACTTAACTTTAAGAGTTACAACATGATTGGAACTGATTAGTTTGACTATATATTCTAAAAAAGTTTCATACCAGTTGCTGATTTCTTCTTCACATTTTGGTTGCCATCCATAATCTCGTATACGAGATCCAAATTCTGTAGTATAAAATGACGTGAAGTGCCAAGCTTCCAATGTAGCACTTAATAACAGCAAACCCAATTCAATTTTATTTTCTTGACCAGAAGAAATTAAATCGGAGAGTATTTTTAATTTTTTTTCTGCAGAAGCATGTGTTCCTGAAAGATACATATAAAACATTGATTTCAATAATTTACGTATTGAATCGGTATTCTCATTAACTTTTTCTGATAGTGCAAAAATAATAAGAATGTGTACCGATCGATCTTTCAAATAAAGAATCTTCATATGCTATATGTCTAAGTAATCTTGAAAATTTTCCGTAATTAGGATTTTTTACGAGAAAAAAAACTAGTTTGCTTTTCTTCATAAAGAGTTCTTTCAATTGTTGATAATATGATTGCAGGGTTTATTGGAGCAATATTCATAAATATTTGAACTTCTAACTCTTTGAAATTTAATACATTTCCAAGAAAGCCATCTTTCGATAGCCATTCTTCAATAAGATTTTTTGCAATTTCAGAATTATGTAATAAGCCTAAGCGTTTAGAAAAAGATAGTTTCAACCGGTCTGAACCTTTATTTAAAAACACATCACTAATTAAAGTAGAAGGTATATTTTGAAGGGCTCTATCAGCTAATCGATTTGCAATGACAGGAGGTAGAACTGCTCTCCAATTCCCACGTTGTTGAACAAGATCTCTACGCTTTAATTCTCCTGATTGAGCGTATAGATCATTACCATTTAAACTAGTTAATGATCCAAGTAAAGCTAATTCATTTTGTTCTAAGTCACTTATATCAATGCTAAATGAATATACTAATGAACAAACTTCAGCTGCTCTAAGAAGCGTATTATCTGGTGTATTTCTTTGTTGGAATAATCTTTCAAATAAGTCGCTATCTCTTAACCTTGAGATGTCGTCGTCCCGTTCAATAACTTTTGCTAATGCAATGGCAATTCGCGCATTCCCTCCGGAAAATTTAGCAATAAGTTCTGCTCCCGAATTATCTATATGAGAGAACTGATTTGAAATGATTTTTTCAATTATCCCATTTGAAGAAGGTTGTAAACGGAAAACCTCGGTTTCTTCTGGCTGATCATCTTTAACATCATACTCTATGGTAAGTAAGCTAATTAAACTTCCACTAGATGTACATAAAGAAGTTAGTCGTTTGTGTAAATCAGGAGGACAATTATCAACGATTAGAGTCAAAGGCTTTTTGAGTGCTATTAACCTTTCCGCAAAGTTACGTGGGTCAGGAAGCGGGGAGTCTCCTAAATCGGTATAGAATGCTTGTGAAGGATTAAGAGCATATTCGCCCAATTCTTTTTCAAATAATGCTTGCACTAAGCGGGTTTTTCCAACACCCGATAATCCTATCAATCGAATAGATGAGCCTGGTTTAGAAAGTATTGTTCGCATCCCATTTATACCATCTAAAATTGAAGAACCATTATTTACAGAGTTACTTGCTATATTGTAAAGGCGGATATGCTCATCTAAAAAATATTCATTATTGTTGTTTACTGTTGTATGAGTCCAGTTCCCAAATCCTTTCCATCCTTGAATAGGATTACCGGTTTTATCATGTACCCATAATATTAAAGCAGGATGCATACGTACCCAATTCGCAATTCGCTCACGATCATAAAAATCAATCTTTAAATAGCCCTTAGTATCGTCTTTTTTAATTGCTTCTTTTATAGCCAGTCGTCGATTAGCTAATGCAGTATCTGAAGTTGAACCTTGACTGCTAACAATAATATATGCTCCCTTTTTACGTATTAATTCTTTTATAACTTCTCTTAATTCTCCATCTGGTTTCATTTCTTTTAGGATTGCTGCTCTAGGCATATCAGGTTTTTTTACTTGAAAACCTGTAATTGATCTTGGTATATAGCCATCTTTATGTAATGATGAAAATACCTCTACACGAACATCAATACCGCCATCTGCGGCATTTTGATCACCACCATATGTAACTCCCATTGTTGGAATATTTATTTTATATAGTTCTGCTTCGCAAAGTAATCCTATCAAAGTTCGAAGATCAGTATCATTTAACGAACTAATATCTTGTCCTGTGATTTCCAGCATTGTGTTACCTCCGAATTTAAATGAAATATATTACATTATTTGAATTTTAATCAAAATATTATTTATATACAATGATTAAATTTTCTGATTTATGCTAGATAGAGATTAGAACTACAATATGAAGAAGTGTAAAGTAGAAGTTCGCTATATCAATCGTAGCTGTCGATAATTTAATGCGAAAAAGCCCACTCAGCATGTGGGCTTATTTCTCTTAAAGATCATTATTTATCTCCCCCAGTCGCAATCGGATTCTCCTCATAACTAATCCAATCACTCCAGCTCCCCGTATACAACTTCACATTCTCAAATCCAACCTGCTTGAGCGCCAGTATATTCGGGCAAGCCGACACACCAGACCCGCAATACACAATAATCTCCGCTTCTTTATCCAAACCAGCAAAATGCTCTTCCAACTGCTCCTTCGATTTCAAACTACCAGTTTCCGTCAACACATCCTGCCAGAAGAAATTTACAGCACCCGGAATATGTCCGGCTTTGCTGTACATCGTCTCTTCCAATCCCAAATAGCGGTTGCGTGCGCGGGAGTCGATCAATACGGTGGAAGCAGCTGTATCAGCATTGCGAACTTGCGTATTGCCAGTATGTTCAGCATTCGTATTCTTTCCTTGCGTTTGACCAGATAACCTTTGCGACAATGGACGGACGTAGTCAATATCCACCAGCAAACCCTCTTGCGGACGAGCTTCAAAGGTTTTGGGTACGACGATCGGTTGTTCGTCTGTAACTGGGAAACCAGCTTTTTTCCAAGCGCTAAAGTCCTGCTCCAGTATGTACACCTGAGTATGACCGAGATAGGTCAGCGTCCACCACAAACGGGCAGCATACATGCCATTGTTATCGTCGTAAATCACGATGCGGTCGTCTTGGCTCAGCCCGGCGCGTCCTAATGTTTTGGCGATGTGTTCCGCTTCTGGCATGGGATGGCTTCCACCGTGAGTGCTAATTGGGGAAGAAAGTTCTTCCTTCAGATCAAAATAAATGGCGCGCGGGATATGTTCTTCGTTATATTTTTGGCGACCAGCTTGTGCGTCGTTTAGCCAGAAGCGGCAATCGGCGACGACGAGATCGGGTTCGTACAGGCGGGCGAGCAGCCATTTGATGGATACGGTATTGGACATGGGAGTGGCTCCTTTCAGATGGTGGTTCATGGTCAATACATTCGTTTGTTAGATCTAGCCCATATTATAGCAGAAAGGGTTGCGGCAGATGAACTGTGTAATATGGATGGATCATGTAGGGTGGAAATGTGGTAGATAATTCAAGTTAAGACGTTAGATTTTATTGCTTTTGCACGGGCATGGTATACTAGTTGAGCAGCCAGCAAACGTGTGTCAGCAGGCGTGTGTCTGTCTGGCATGTTTGCTTGGAAATGGATGTAATTCAAGGAGGATACATATGGTTCGCGTACAGAGACATACGATACAGTTACAGCAGGTAAAGTTATTTTATTTGGACACACATACAGAAGGGAAGCCAGTCATTCTGTGTCTGCATGGACGATATGGTAGAGCAGAGACGTGGACGGAGTTTATGCAGCGTTATGGTGAAGATTACCGCATCATTGCGCAGGATCATCGGGGGCATGGGCTGAGTGATAAGCCGCTGGGACGGTACACAGCGGAGGAACTGGCGGAAGATGCGCATCAATTGCTGCTGGCGCTACATATCTCGGCTGCAATCGTCATCGGGCATTCGTTGGGTGGACAGGTGGCGGCTTATTTGACGACGATGTATCCAGAGCAAGTGCAGGCGCTGGGAATTCTGGACAAAGCGGCGTTTGGACCGGATGTGCGGGTGGAGATTCCATTAGAGCAGTTGCCGGACGTCGATCCGGTGACGGCGGATTGGCCTTTGCCTTTTGCCAGTCGGACGGAAGCAGAGCAGTATTTGCGGGCGACGCAGGATACGGAAATTAGCTGTCAGTATTTTATGAAAAGTCTGATGGAGACGGAGGAAGGTGTAACCTTTTTGTTCAGTCGGCAGGCGATGGCAGCAAATATTCTTCACAATGTGAGCTGGTATCATATTCTATCGCAGTTGGATTGTCCGACTCTGCTCATTCGCGCGAAAGACAGTGAATCGTTGCCGGATGAGGAGTGGGAGAAGATGACGACTTTGGTTCCTCATGCACTGACGTATGAGATGACGACTAGCGACCATAACGTGCATTTGAGTGAGCCGGAGTTGTTTTATGGATATGTAGATGAATTTTTGACGCAGGTGCATCGTTCTATTGATTCCAAATGACTATAAGCATTACCATAGTTTAGCAGTTAGCAGTTAGCAGTTAGCAGTTAGCAGTTAGCAGTTAGCAGTTAGCAGTTAGCAGTTAGCAGTTAGCAGTTAGCAGTTAGCAGTTAGCAGTTAGCAGTTAGCAGTTAGCAGTTAGCAGTTAACAGTTAACGGTATGAGTATGTATATATAAGAAAAGAAGCGGATACCCCTTAATGGGATATGCGCTCCTTTTGCATTGCTTCGATATAGTATGCTGCGTATTGTAATTGCGAATAATTTGGGAACACAGACGTAGATCGCTTTATGAAAATACAAGCACTGCCACCATTGCAATCATGTTCCATCCATTCAAGCAGCCATCTTGCAGATTGCATACTCTGATCTGTCAGCTTTAGCTTGCTTGTTGGTCTACGCTGGTATCTTTCTTTTGCAAAGAAACGTTGGCATTGCTTGGTATAATGTTAGCAGGTGCATGGGTACCATTTGTAGCTACGTTTGTAGAATCTGCGGTATTCTCCGCTGACGATAATTCATCATCCAATACCAGCTCATTTAACCCTTGGAACAACACTTCCAATTCGGCAAAGCTATTCACCATATGCTGGGTCAACTGCTGTTGTTGCTCCATACTCGCCAGAATCTCTTCGGCAGCAGCACTGGATTGTTGGGTCATGCTAGAGATCTCAGTTACTTCGTGTACGACGCGCGCAGAGGAATCTTTCATCGTTGTAGAACTGCTCTCAATGTCGGACGCTTGGCTCAACACTTGCTGGGAGCTATTGTTCACGTTGCGGAATACGTCAGCAGCCGATTGAACGGATGCACGACCTTCTTGTAACGACGCCTGAATACCATCAAAACGCTCATTCAGATCGCGTGTACGTGCTTGCAAACGAGTCAGGATGGCGGCGATATCGGTAGCGGATTGACCGGAACTTTCGGCGAGTTTACGCACTTCATCTGCAACGACAGCGAAGCCTTTACCATGTTCGCCAGCGCGCGCAGATTCAATAGCAGCATTCAATGCCAGCAAATTGGTCTGGCGAGCGATATCGGAGATGCTGCTTAGCATTGCACTCATCGATTGGCTTTCTTCGTTGAATTTCTGCATATCGGTTGTTGCTTCGTTCATCATGTCGTGCAGCTGTCCCATTTGACCATTCAATTGCTCCATCCGTTGACTACCAGATTCGGTGCTGGATGTCATCGTGTCGGACAATTCTTTCATTTGATACGAATACGCAGCTACATCCTGAATATGACGGTCGGATACAGATAACGATTCGGAAATTTCATACACATTGTTTGCTTGTAATTCTACACTGCGAGCGACTTGATTGAAGCCTGCGGTCACTTCGGACGTGATGGTGCCAGTTTCGTTAACTTTTTGCTTCAATTGTTCGGTGAAGCGTGCCAGACCATGTACCGATTGGCGTACTTGCTGCATGATCTGCTCCATACGAGTTTGGGATTGGGCGATCTCAACCAAACGATCTTCGCTAGCTTGAAACAGATTACGATTGACGCGAGATACAGTAATGAAAATAATACCCGTTACGATGAACATACTGATATTAATGATGTCAGTCAGTAGTAGTGGTGTGCTGGCAGCAGGTGCAATCACAATATGCAGGATAAAGTATGCAAGTAATGTAGTGAATGCAATGTTGTAGTAGCGGCTAGTTGGATACAGCAGCAAAGGAGATACGATGAGCAATCCTTGCATCGTGCTGATCGATTCGATATTGACATAGATTCCGCTTGCAATGATCGCGATAGTCACAACCCAAGGAATGATATGAATGCCTTTTTTGGCAACATTCATACCGGTGATGATGCCGGTTACAACGATGGAGATCAGCGTGGATATCCACAGGGCAGGGATCAGGAGAGTGATGGCGGCGCTGATAGCAGTAATTGCCCACAGCATATAGCTGATCAGCTTGTTCCGCTGCCAGATGATTTCGGTATTGCGATTGATCATGAATAATCTTCCCTTCTCTACTTACTTATTCTGATATAGCTACAGGTATAGCTTGGTGGAAAAGCGGTCTGTACGGTGATGACTATGTACGTTGCTTCCATTGCATCATATCGACTTCACCTATATCGGACGTAAATCGGAAAAATGAATAGAAATTGGAAATTAGCTACTTAGCATTTGTCGGTGCAACTATTGGCTTCCGCTGTCAGTTCATTGTTGAGATTATAAAAATGCTATTTTACAATGAGAACAAAAGGTATCATTCAGGGTAAGAGTACTGTATAACGATTGCAATATGACAGATAGAACTGTTGTTTAGACATGATCGTCATCTTACCGGCATACAGCTAGAACTCCATACAGCCTATGTATATAGAGGAGGACATTTCAATGAAGACCGGATCCTATGCAAAGCTGACATTTGCGGATATTAAGCACAAGCTACCGGCTGAACGTCAGATTGTCTGGTGGAATAACAGACAACCTGAAGCTGTTGATGAGCAGACGATTTTATATTATGACGGTCATCTGGAACTGGATGTACTCAATCTGGATGATCCGCATACCGCCGGTTGGTTGTCCGATGATCCGATAGACGAGCACCTAGCAGGAGCAGCGCATCATCCACCTGTATTATTCGTAGATGGAGATTTGACCGTTCAGCGTCTGATTGCCAATGAGCATACACAGCGAGCGGGTGGATTGATTGTGCTTGGTAATCTATATACGCCGTATATGCTAATTGGTGGTCAGGAAGTGTATGTAACCGGAAATATGATGGCGGAGCAATGGTTCTGGGGTGATGGTCAAGGCAGCCTGACCGTTGATGGGGAACTGTCTACCGGTCTGCTGCTGCATACGGATAACTATACAATGAATGTGCGTGGCAATGTGCAGTGTAGCGCCTGTTGGCGCGATCTGGAGCCTGTTACGCCTTGGGACGGTGTCAATCGGCTGTCCGCGTTTGACGTCACCTGTGTGCAGGATCAGGATGGCGATCAGCCCCATCTGGATCGTGCTGGGATCATGACTTTGCTATTACAAGGTGAATCGGTATTGCAATTGGAGCGTGTTCGATTGCCAGTCATCCCCGTTATTCCGTTATTATTTGAAAATACGGATGTGAATCCTGTCAATATGCGGCGCGTTACAGATGCTTCGCTGCTCGGTATGCGTCATCCTGAAGATACGGCACCTTGTTATGAATTCTGGACGGATGAGTTGTTCGTACGCGGAGTCGCATATGGAGACGAAGGAATGGAAGGCTGCTTCCAAAGTATCTATATTCAGAATCGCGGACGACAGGCTGTCTTGCTTCGCAGTGAGCCAGTGGAGCAGCAGCGGAATATTTTACCGGGATTGTTGTCTGGCAATTCCGCTTATCTGTGGCAAGTATCACGTAAATTCCGCTATCTGGATGGGGCAGATACGGATTGGCATACGCTGAATCAGGGAGCGCCAAGCGTGTTCCACCGACTTGCAGAAGAGGGATGGATGACACTGCTGCAATCGGTATCCAATTATGAGTTTGCGCGTAATCTCATTCAGCCAGAACAGATCCGCGAATTGCTGGCTCTACCGCTGGCAGAGCCGTATGATGATTTCTATGATGAGCAGCGGCATGGATTGTGGCTAGGCCCGCTATTTATCGCGTTTCGGCAGCCGGGGGCATTGTTTAACGGTGAACCGCAAACGCCGCTGTTACGAATCGGTCGTCAGTATGAAGATGAGCACGGCATGAAGCATCATGAGAATTACTTCTATACGATCTGCAATCAGGCGGACGGCTCGCAAAGTGTGCAGATCGGCTACAAAGCGGATGAAGATCATGGACGCCGATTGCCGCTAAATTATACTGGTGAAGCTGCGCTGCATTATGCGGTGCCATTGTTCCAACGTGCGATGCGGGCATTGCGTCGGTACAATGATCGTTTACTAGCGGGAGAACTGCCAGAGTATGCCGCAGAGTTTGCTGTGGAATACTGGCAGGAGCACGGCGTGCTGGGTAGTATCTCATCTGGAACGCGCTAGTCATCCGTTTATTCAGCTTGCTCCACACATAGATTCGAAACATAGAACAAAGGCGTTCGGTGGGCTGTCGCATTTGGATGGTGGGAACCGGACGCTTTTGTCTGAAACGATCGCAGGTTCAGGAGCAAGGACAGGCTGTGCGGTTTCGCCGTTATCTGGTATAGTTACTCCGATCATGAGAACAGTCAGACTCCGACTACAAGAGCAGTCCGAAGAAAGGAATACATATATGATGGAGCAGGCAGCGCATTTATGGAAGGAACAACCGATCTGGATCATAGTAGCGGCGGTTGTTGTATTGCTACTAATGATCGTGTGGATCATACGTGCGATTCGTCGTCATGTGGCGCGGTTGCGTCGTCTGCGGCTAGACCCACGCCGGATTACGATTGCTGATATTGATGAGATGGAAGGCTGGGAATTTGAACGTTATTTGCACCGTTTATTTAGCGAATTGGGATATGACGATGCCTACAAAACAAAGGATAGTAGCGATTACGGCGCAGACCTTGTATTTACCGATCGACTTGGTGTGCGCAATGTGTTGCAGGCAAAGCGTTATCAGGCAAGTCAGGCGATTGGGCTGGATGCAGTGCAGGAAGTGTATGGATCGATGCGCTATTATCAGGCAGAGCGCTCATTGGTACTGACGTCCGCTGAGCGATTTACGGGTTCGTGTCAGACATTGGCAGGCGTGAATGAAGTGAAACTGCTAGGACGGGATGATCTGTTGTTCGTGATTCGCTGCTTCAAAGCAGGGCGCTATGATGAGGCGATGGATCTGATCGAGAGCGAAGCTGATTTTCTCACCTCACCTTGGGAACAGGAAGAGCAGCAGTCAGAACCGTTACAGGCATTGCTGCGTACAGGTAAAGGCGCTAAAGGACGACGCTGACTTCATAGCGTCGTTTTATTTTATATGTAAGAGATCATAGTAGTAGAGCAGATTGCCCGATAGCGAAGATTATGCAACGAACTATGCAGATGATTTTAGCGATTTGCATTGACAAAGTACCTTATTCACTTCATAATCCATTATTGATAATGATTATCATTATCTTAATAAAGTTACATACAGGGGAGAACACGATGAATAAAAAATGGGGTTATTTCATGCTGCCACTGGCGTTTACGCTGGTGCTAGCGGGTTGTGGAACAGCAGGCAATTCGGCACAAGAAAGTCAACCGACAACTGCAACAACAGAAAATACGGCTGGACCGGTTACCGTTACGGATGATCATGGCGAAGTGAAGCTGGATCAACCGGCTAAACGTGTCGTTGTACTGGAATGGACATTTGCCGAAGATCTGATTGCTGTTGGCGTACAGCCAGTAGGTAATGCTGATACGGCTGATTACAAGCTGTGGGTAACACCTGATGCAGCACTGGATGCTAGTGTAACGGATGTAGGGACGCGTGCGGAACCGAATCTGGAAGCAATCGCTGCACTGAAACCTGATCTGATTATCGAAACGTCGGATAATACGCCAGCATTGTACGATCAGTTAAAAGCGATTGCACCAACGCTGGATTATAATATGTATAAGGACAAAGGATACGATTATGATCGCATGGTTGAAGTATTCAACGAAATTGCCAAAGCAGTAGGCAAAGAAGATCAGGCGAAGCAAGTACTAGCGGATCTGGATACTCATTATGACGATGCCAAAGAACAATTGAAAACAGCGGGCAAAGAAGGTATGCATTATGCGCTGACGCAGGCATTCACTTCACAAAATGCTGCCAGCCTCCGTATGTTTACAGACAATTCGGTCGTTGTGGATACGTTAGACAACATTGGTCTCGTTAACGATTGGAAGTCGGATCAATTTGAACAATATGGTTTCTCTACCGTTGGGATCGAATCATTGTCCAAAGTGAAGGATAGCAGTCTGCTCTATATTGTACAGCCGGACGACGATGTATTCGGTGCTCCGATGAAAAACAATTCGGTCTGGAATCAGCTTGATTTTGTAAAAGAAAAGCGCACGTATGCGCTGGATGGTACAACATGGACCTTTGGCGGTCCGATTTCTTCTAAAGTACTGGTAGATCAGGTCGTTGGAGCGGTCACGAAATGAGTTCCGTTTCACAACTGCAACCGGTTCAACACTGGCGTGTAGTAAGCATCTATGGGGGCGGCATTGCCGCTCTCATCGTGCTTTTTTTTATAAGCTTATGTTATGGAGAGGCATCGATTCCGCTGCATACGGTCGTCTCGGCTTTGACCGGACGTGAAGGTACGCTTGAGCACAATATAATATGGGATCTGCGTATTCCGCGTACGACGATGGGGATTTTGTCTGGTGGGGCACTCGCTGTCGCCGGGGCTTTGTTGCAAACGATTACGCGTAATCCGCTGGCGGCATCGGATACGCTCGGTATTAACGCAGGAGCATATTTTGTCGTTGTGCTGGGTACGGTGATGTTTCCGGGATTACTTCATCAGTCGCCCTTTTTGTTCGCTTCGCTGGGTGGTTTGTTAGCAGCAGGTGCTGCTTATATCATGGGCGGTGGGCGTACGTCTAGCCCGGTTCGATTGGCGCTGTCCGGTATGATTGTGTCGATGCTGCTAGGTTCTTTTACAAGTGCGTTGCATATCTTTTTTGCTTTTCAGACACAAGGATTGTTTCTGTGGGGCTCCGGTTCACTTGTCCAAAATGATTGGAGCGGGGTGAAATATGCGTGGCCGTGGGTAATCGGGATTGGAATGCTTGCTATCGTACTGTCACGACAGTGGGATGTACTGGATCTCGACGAAGCAACCGCATCTTCACTAGGACAAAAGGTAGCTGTCGCACGAGCTGGTGGACTTATCATCGCCGTATTGCTGGCGGCAATGATCGTCAGTGTTATCGGACCGATTGGATTCGTCGGTCTGGTTGCACCGCATCTCGTTCGCTTGAGCGGTTTGCGTTCTCATCGCTGGTTGCTGCCAGCGGCATTTTTATGGGGAGCGGTGCTACTTACGGGTGCAGATGTACTCGCCAAAATGGTGCGTAATTCCAGTATGGAGCTGCAAACAGGAGCTGTAATGGCGATTATTGGTGCGCCATGTCTGATCTGGCTGGTGATGACCCGGATGAAGGCAGCGGGTGGGGCAGGGGCGTCGTCCATGAGTGCGGGTAGCGTTAGACGGCGTTTGCCGTTTCCGCTGCTGGCGAGTTTGTTTGTGATAGTTACGCTGTTGATTATAGTAGGCAGTACGATGTTTGGTGGGCTGCGCATTCCACCAGGTGAGCTATTGTCATCGCTGTTCGGTTCAGAAGGGCTGTATTCGGCGATTATCCAGTTACGTATTCCGCGTACACTGGTTGCCGCCGGAGCAGGCGCAGCGCTGGCGATCAGCGGCACATTGATTCAGCTTGCTGTACGCAATCCGCTTGCAGATGCCTCTATTGTGGGTGTGTCCTCTGGAGCAGGGTTAGGTGCGATGCTGGTGATCATTATGTGGCCTAGTTTGCCGGTGTATTGGATGCCACTTGCAGCGATTATTGGAGCGGCGGTGGCGGCGATATTGATCTTTTTCCTATCATGGAACAAGGGGTTGAATCCATCGGCTGTTGTGCTGATGGGGATTGCAATCTCGGCGATTGCCGGAGCGGGAATTCAGATTCTAATCGTGCGTGGTGCATTGTGGAGCAGTATGGGCTATATCTGGCTGACTGGTAGTACGTATGCACGTACATGGCAGCAGGTGTGGACGATTGGTATGTTCCTGCTGATTCTGGTGCCAGTTGCTTGGTGGTTGGCACGGCGCTTTGAGTTGTTGGTGTTCGATGATCAGAGTGCAGGTGGACTTGGATTAGCGGTACGTCGTACACGTCTATTATCGATGACAGTTGGCGTGCTGCTGGCAGCCGGAGCAGTCGCTTGCGTGGGCACAGTCGGCTTTATTGGTCTGATTGCGCCGCATATGGTGCGACTACTAACCGGACATCATCTGCGACAATCGATGTTTTTATCAGCATTGACAGGGGCGCTAATGCTGGTGCTGGCGGATACGATTGGACGTACGGTGATGGCTCCGGCAGAATTGCCATCCGGCTTGTTAATTGCACTAATCGGCACACCGTACTTCCTGTATCTCATGTATCGCTCCAACTGGCATCGACCGCTACAATAAGTACTGGATGATACAAGCAAAAAGCTTCCCATTTCGCTATATCAGCGGTAGGGAAGCTTTTTATTGTACGGTAACATCGTTTATTTTTTGCTGATTTCGGCTTGAAGAGAGCTGGTGGTGGCATCTGATGAACCGGATATATCCGAATCGTCGCCGGGTTCGTGCTCAGGTGCCATAATATCCGGTGGCACGAGCGTTTCTTCTTTTTCATTGCCGAATTGGATGAAGATCCAGACGCCGATCAGAATGAGTGTACCTGCACCAAGCTGCATGCCAGTCAGTGCTTCGCCCAGTAGCCAAAATGCCAGTAGCGAGGAGAAGACAGGTTCGCCGAGTACTGCCATCGATACGGCACCTGCGTTCATATACTTGAGCAACCAGTTGAATAGATAATGCCCGAACAGTGTTGGCACCAGTGCTAGCAGCCAGAATACGCCCCAGTCGCGTGCATCGTATCCGGTAAATGGAACATCGTTAATCAGATTATAGACAGCCAGCACAGTTGCCGCCATGAAGAACACCCAGAAATTGTACACCAGTGCATCCATATGCGCCCGTACCTGCTTGCTGATCAGCATATGGATAGCGACGGCAATTGTACCGAAGAATGACAGCATATCGCCTTGAAAAGCCGTACCGGACACTTTAAAATCGCCCCAGCCAATCGCAATCGAACCGATAACCGCCAGCGCCATTCCGATAATCATGAATCGATTCGTGCGCGTCTTGAATAGAAAGTACGATCCGATCACAACCATAATCGGCTCCAATGTCAAAATAACGGTCGAACTGGCTACCGTGGTCAGCCGTAACGAACCCATCCACAGTAAAAAATGCAGCGCCAGCATGATGCCAGACAATGCCAGCATTAGCCACGCGCGTAGCGGAATATTCAGAAGTGCACGGTAATGCCGTAGCGCCAGCGGCAATAGCAGCAGATCGGTGAGATAGAGTCGGTACATTGCGATTGCCGATACATTGGCATCCGACCAGCGAATAAAGATGGATGAAAACGAGATCGCAATAATGCCGATCACATACAACAATTCAAGCGGAACCCAGTGTTCCCGCTTTGTGATTACCTGAGTCATTGGTACATTCTCCTATACTGCTTATCAGCGGTTGTCAACGTGATCAAAACGTGGTCAAAATAGAAGGGCGATCATGAACCGATCGCCCGGTATATCCATCGTCGTCCGCGGTAAACTGCGCATCGACGCGTATCAATATTGTGTTTCCTGATTGGAAAATGCAGGGTTATTCCGCTACCTGTACATATTTGTACCCTGTACCCCAGACGGTCAGGATATGTTCCGGGTTTTTTGGATCGCGTTCGATTTTTTTGCGTAGATTGGAAATATGCACATCAATCGTACGATCCAGATACGCACGGTCGCCGCCTTTGATCCGATCCATTAACTCGTTGCGGGTAAATACTTTGCCCGGTGAATTGTGCAGTTCTTTCATAATGGCAAATTCAATCTGGGTCACTTCTACTTCCTGATCCTCTACAAACAAACTGTGTCGGTAATCATTGACGGACACACGATTTTGCGTATTGCTGGTAGACAGGCTGTATCCGTTCATCCGGTGCAAGTCGCTACGACGCAGCAGTGCCTTGATGCGCGCATCCAGCTCTTTGAGACTGAATGGCTTACACAAAAAGTCATCTGCGCCGCTTTCTAGTGCTTTTAACCGTTCGTTGAGCATCGTATTGGCTGAGATCATCAGCACGGGTACGGTCGATTGCTTGCGAATTCGCCGCACTAGCTCACTGCCGCTCAGATCAGGCAGCATCAGATCGGTCACGACAATATCGGGACCATACTCATCGATCAGCGCTAGCGCTTCGCTGGCATCGTGAATCAATTGGGTATCATAGCCTTCTTCCTGAAGGAAAAAGGCGATCATATCGGCAAGACTTTTTTCATCTTCAATGAGCAAAACTTTGGTAGGCATTGCTGTCACTCTCCTGTACGAAAATTAGGGCTGTATCGAGGTGGAATATAGGATGTACCTTTGAATTTGTATATAAAGTAATCCAATTCGGTCCATGATACGAATCTTGGAAGATGCAAGGAAACAGGTTTACATACATTAACCAGAAGGTCGGGCAATGTCGGACAGAACGATCGTCATGACGGTAATCAAGCACATATGATGCGGATAGGCTGCCACGGCAAAATATTATCCCTGGTGCATATGTAAAAGAGTTTGACAATGAATTTTAACGGAATGGTCACGTGTCCTATGATTCTCTGATTGGATGTTTGCGGTTATAATTATCTTACTTGGTTATCTTATTGTCTTAATGATTAAGATACTGTAAGCCTGCCGATTGGTAAATACGGATATATTGTACCATTGATAGACGATATGGGGGATATGGAATATTTTTAGTAAAACAAATGACAGTCAGCATACCCGTTTTGGAAGTACAGATGAACGGATGCGCCGCGCGTATCCCGGGTCTATCCCGAAGTCAGACGGTCTTTCAGGTGCGATTGCTGTCCGCAATGGAGAGGACCGTTGATTATGAATTACAGATTATTTCAATCATTTACATCGCCATGGATCGGAACTATTATTCTCACGCTGCTGGGTGCAGCACTCAATTACTGGGTGTTGGACCTGTCGTTTGTGCTGCAATTTATGTTTGGCAGTGTTGCGCTGCTAGTCGTGTTGCGACTATACGGACTTTCCTTTGCGGTGCCTGCGCTGATATTGATTCATCTGCCCATGCTATGGACCGGGTCATTTGTAACGATGACTGTGCTGCACGGGATGGAAATTCTGTTTTTGGCGCTGGGATTTCGCTGGTTGCCGCGTGCCAGTCTACTCAAGCTGGATTTACTGTTCTGGGTGACGATCGCATTGCCAATCATCTACGGTATGCACGCATTGCGCTGGAACGATGAGATAGATATGCGCTTAGTCTGGTTATTGCTAATTAACCGACTGCTAAACGGCATCTGTAATGCGTTGCTGGCTTCAGCAACAGTTGTCTTTTTGCTGAATCGTGTACGCGTTGGCAAACGACCGTACTATTATATGACGATTCGCTGTGTGATTTTCAAGTATTTGCTCATGGTAGTCATGACCAGTTCGATTCTGATTCTGTTCGTGAACGGCAGTCAGCAGTTTCAAGATATATTGCACTGGGGGTCCAATTATGTCGAGCGTTCATCACGTCTGTATATTTCCAGACTGGAGCAATTGGAAGGAACAGAGCAGCAGCGTCTGATGCAAACGTACAAACAGGACTTTTCCATCGATTCGATTATTGTGGATGCTGAGAATACAGTGTTGGCGACGACGATTCAACAATCAGAGATTGGACAATTCACTGAAAGTACCGGTTATCGGCAGTCCTTATTGCAGCAGCACAATCAAGTATCCGTCTATGCTCAGTATCCGATTGATGCTGTCTATCCACCAGATCGGTGGCAACGGTCTTATTTTGTATTAAACACTGTGCTGGATGATAATCAGCGCTTGATCCTTGTTTTGCCGTTTTCGTATCACTTGTATCCGGTATATGGCTTCTATTTGAAGATGATGTTGCGTATGCTTGGCATCATTCTACTGGCGGCTATACTGGCTCAACTTATCGGACGCCGCGTCGCTATTCCATTGCAGCAATTAGTAGACGCAACCAGTCATATCCCGCAAAAGCTACGTGAGAATCATACGCTGGAATGGCCGAAAAGTAGCATCGTCGAAATGCGCAAGCTGATTCACAATTTCCAGCAGATGGTGAGTACACTGGAATATCAATTTTTGCAAATTAAAAAAGATAAAGAATTGTTGGAGATTCGTGTTGTGGAGCGCACGTTTGATCTGGCGGAGAGTGAAGCGCAGAAGAGTGCGATTCTGAAAATGGCAGTGGACGGTATCATATCTACAGATAGCCGGTTACGCATTACAGAGATGAATCCGGCGGCTGAGCAGATGTTCCGCTGTGATCTGACCGAAGTGTCTGGCTTGCCGCTGTCAGATCTGATCCGTATTCATGGTCGTACGAATCCAGATCGCGAGAGTAGTACGGTGCTGGCGTTCCGATTGGATGGTAGTACGTTTACAGCAGAATTGACCCGTAGCGAGATATTGAATGATGGGGCGGCAGTGCATACCTTTTTCCTTCATGATCTGACGGAACAGGAGCAGGCGCTGGCACGTAACAGCGAGCATGAACGCCAGTTGCAGCAGTTGACGGAGCGTTTGCTGGAAGAACAAGGTGCTGCCCGTATGCAGAAAAGCATTACCGGTAATCTACTGCAAACGGTGCAGGATGGCATTATGATGTGCGATGAGGCGCGCATCGTCTCGCTAATCAATCCGACGTTACAGATGCTGTTTGGACTGGACGATTACAATGGCAAGCCAGTGAGTGAAGTGCTGGAGCGCATTCAATCGCAACTGATGGCAGGGACGTTTATTGTGGGTGAACGTTTGAATCAGCATCTGGATCAGCATGAAGAATGGGAACAAGGATGCCTAATCCAGATGCAGGATGAGCGCTTGTTATCGCTCCATCTGACCCCGATTACCGATGCGGCGAGTGGTGTTGATCAGGGGTTTCTGCTTATTTTCCGTGATTGTACCGAAGAGAAACGGGCGAAGCAGCTGCAAAATGAATTGATTGCTGTCGTCTCGCATGAATTGCGGACGCCATTATCGGCGATTATGGGGTATATCGAGATGTTGTCAATGTATGAGGATATTCCGGCAGAGCGCCGACGTGAGTTTATGAATACGATCCAGTTTGAAGGTGGAAGGCTGTCGAGATTGTTGGATGACTTTCTGGATAGTCAACGGATTGAGGCGGGACATGCAGAATATTTGATGAGCTGCATCCAGCTGGATGAACTGGTGAAGATGATCTGCTGGCAGTGGGATATTCAATCTCGGGATCGTCTGCATGTGGAAGTGGAAGAGCGCCATCTCTATATATTGGGCGATCATAATCGTATGATTCAGGTAATTAGTAATTTGATAGGCAATGCACTTAAATATTCACCAGATGATCGTCCAGTCGATATTCGCGTGCGACGCCAAGCCGATCATGTACTGGTAGAAGTAGAGGATTACGGGATTGGCATCTCGGAACAAGATCAGCCGCGCATTTTCCAAAAGTTCTTCCGGTCGGGATCAACGGAATCTCGTCAGATTCGCGGTACAGGTCTGGGGCTATTTATCGCTCAGCGGATTGTTAACGATCATGAAGGTGTGCTGAGTTTTACGTCATTACGGGGGAAAGGTTCGGTATTCGCGATCCGTTTGCCTCTATTGGAGACGTCCGAAGAATGGATAGATTGAGGGAAATTGCCTAGATTGGCGTTCGTTTTTACAGGGCATGTCAGATATGCAACTTATTTTCCCGATGGCAATTGACAGCGTTCAGCGGCTGGATTAAGCTAGGAATGATCAGGAACATGCCGGGCATACGGCGGTGTTCATTGTAACTTCTATATGCGAATGAAGACAGCGGGAGAGTTAGCGGAGGCACGTAATCCGCCACCGAAGGAGCAAGCAGCCGCAGCCAACGGCTTGCCAATCTCTCAGGTCCCAGGAACCGCTGCCGGACGCAACTCTGGAGAGAGCATTCAGCCACCCAAGGGGTATAACGGATCGTCAGCATCGTCCGTCCAAACTCTCAGGTACACAGGACAGAGCACACAGGCCGCCGCAGGTCCTGCTCTGTCCTTTTTGATGTGCTCTTCGGGGGATTGCACACAATCAATCGAATTAGCATAGAAAAGGATGTATCAGCAATACCTGCTCAAATGATGCAGCAGCGGAAAAGAGGAGTCATATGCGTTTCAAAAATGTATTTAATATTATTGGGCCTTCTATGGTCGGTCCATCTAGTTCTCATACGGCGGGCGCTGCACGATTAGGTCGAGCGGCACGTCAGCTGCTTGGACAGCAACCGGAGCATGTGGATATCATTCTGTACGGTTCTTTTGCAGAAACATACTGGGGACATGGTACCGATCTGGCGCTGGTGGGCGGTCTGCTGGATTATAGCACAGACGATGATCGTCTGCCGGATGCAGCCGAAGAAGCGGATCGACTGGGTATGACCATTCAATTTGATAAAGGATCGGGCAATTATCCACATCCGAACTTTGTGCGTTTACGTCTACGTGCGGGAGAACAGCATGCTGAATTAGCAGGTGCATCAATCGGTGGCGGGAACATTGAGATTCACGAACTGAACGGATTTGATCTGAAAGGTTCAGGGCAGTATCCGACGCTCGTAGTGGAGCATATGGATAGCAAAGGCGTGCTGGCAGATATTACGCGTACACTGAGTGAAGCGGAGCTGAATATCGGCTTCATGGATGTGGATCGCAAATCACGCAGTGGCGAAGCGATGACATTAATCGAGTTAGACGGTGTACCGGCAGATGAGGTATTGACTCGTATCGTTGCATTGCCGCATGTTACCCGTGCGGGTGTTATTGATCTCGACTAAACGAAGAAAGGAGGAAGTAGGATGCAATTTCGTACATTAAAAGATATTATTCGACTGTGTGAAGAACGCTCGTGCAGCATTGCCGAGCTGATGATTGTGGAGCAGGTCAAAGAAACCGGAGTACAGCGAGAGGAAGTTATCGCTCAGATGGCGGCGTATTACGAAGTGATGAAAGAAGCGGTTCACCGTGGGATTCATGAAGATACCGTTTCGCGAAGTGGATTGACTGGCGGAGATGCGCGTAAAGTATATGATTACTTAAATGGCGGCGAAACCGTGTCTGGTGCATATTCAACGCGTGCGATGTCATATGCGCTGGCAGTGTCCGAAGTGAATGCTTCTATGGGACGTATTATTGCGACGCCAACTGCTGGTTCCTGCGGTATCATTCCGGGTGTATTTGTAAGTACGCAAGAGCGATTTGGTTGGAGTGATGAGCAGATGGTATTGGGCTTGTTCGCCGCTGGTGCGATCGGCTACGTCATTGCGAACAACTCGTCCATCTCCGGTGCTGAAGGAGGCTGCCAAGCCGAAGTCGGTTCTGCAATCGGTATGGCTGCGGGTGCGATGGTGGAGCTGCGTGGAGGTAGCCCTGAGCAAGCGATGCATGCCGTCGGTCTGGCATTGAAAAATACACTCGGTCTTATCTGTGATCCAGTGGCTGGTCTGGTAGAGATTCCCTGCATCGTACGCAACGGTCTAGGTGCTGTCAATGCACTTGCTGCTGCTGATATGGGACTAGCAGGCGTGCGCAGCGCAATTCCATCGGATGAAGTCGTCGATGTTATGTTACAGGTAGGACGCTCCATGCCAAGCGAGCATCGTGAAACCGCGCGCGGCGGTCTGGCTCAGACGCCAACTGGACGGAAGATTACCGAAGAACTGCGCCGTCGTCGCGAGAATAACGGGCAATAACGATAAATACGTATAACTCATCTGATATTGTATATAAAACTAATAAAAAGAGACTGTGACCTATGTCGTCAGCCTCTTTTTGCTGTGTATACGTAGTAGATTCCATTACAAGAGAGAGTCGCTATATCATAAAATCAATCCACATGCACTGGAATATAGATGTGGATACATGTTAATTCCTGTGAAGCATGCTGTACATTGGGCCAACACTCGATATCATAAGGACGGCTATCCTCTATACCGTGTTGCGCTAGCCATTGACGTATCTCGTCATATGCTTGATCTATATTCTGTTCAGTTCCTTCATAAGTAAAGCTGTAAAAGTCGCCTGCGGGTGATACATGTTGGATCATCCCTTCTGTTGGCATGGATTCATATCCTTGTTGTTCCACAGCAACAATGCTTGAAAATACAGTGTCCGGCGTCCATGGAATACAAGGATACACTTGGATCAAATACAGATCAAGAGCAGGACTTGGTTTGTACGTTTGCAATTGGTTGTAGAGCTGCGTGCGCATTCCTGAGACGATATGCTGCTCCAGATCTTCATTCAAACTAGCTTCACTGCGATATCCAACCAATTGCATGGCTGTGCGACTTGTGATTCCGTGATGAATCAATGTCAAATCGAACACTCCTTATACTATATTTTTTTGAATATTCTGTACTCGAGATAAATAATCAAAAAAACTGCTTCTCCATTCATTATAGACATGAACGGAAAAGCAGTACAGAAATTAAAAGCTATGGGGTATTGAAATATAGCTTGTTCCTTCATTTCGATTGTAGTACGCCATCAGATCATCCAAATGATCAATCTTCCAGCACAAGCGGACGCAATTTGGCTTCGATATCCGTACGGCGTGATTCCAAGAATGGAGGGAGAGATAACGTTTCACCGAGCGAATCAAGTGATTCGTCCACATCAAATCCTGGTGTATCCGTCGACAGCTCGAACAAAATACCATTCGGTTCACGGAAGTAGAGAGCGCGGAAGTAATGGCGGTCGACTTTACCAGAGTTGGGAATACCGAGTTGAGCAAGCTTGTCCGCCCATTTATTGTATTGCTCCTCATCCGGTACACGGAACGCGACGTGATGCACACCACCACGACCGAGACGGGCTACTGGCAGATCACGACGCGTTTCGATATGCACTTCCGCACCAGCGCCGCCTTCTCCTGTTGCATACACCAGTACATCCAGATGCTCTTCGCCTGCAAGGGAAGGGTAGGAATCGAGATACCGGAAGCCCAGTACTTCTTTCAGAATCATCACGGTGTTTTCAGGTTTGGCAACTGTCAAGGTTACTGGTCCAAGACCGAGAATGCCGTATTCCACAGGCACATCCGAACCATCCCATGCTTGACCCGGTGCAACGCCTTCCTCTTCATTATCCGCAACCAGCACAATACGCGTACCTTCAAAGTCCTGAAATGCCAGCGTATCCCGTCCTGCGCGCTGACGAATCGGCTCATGGCTGACATTCAACTCGTCAAACCGACGCGACCAGTACTTCAAGGCTTCAGTACTGGCCACCCGCAGCGAGGAAGCCGAAATGCTCGATACACCTGGATAACTCGGTCCAATGCCCGGCAAATCAAAGAACGTCAATTCCGTCCCCGGCGAAGCAACTGCATCTCCATAAAACAAATGATACGACGTCGTATCATCCTGATTCACGCCCTTTTTCACCAGCCGCATACCAAGCACCTTCGTATAAAAATCAAAATTCTTTTCCGCTTTGCCCGTCATAATCGATACATGATGAATACCTAACAATTCCATCGTCCTCGTCCTCCTCCAAATATATAGCGTATATTAACATCTATTGTAAACACAATCCTATAACTCAACCGCTATCCATTGCGCACAAACTGCACACATAAATACAACATCTATCCATACATAAACAAGAAACCAAAAACGAAATCGCCTTACACTTAAAATCTTTATATTAAGATAATTATATCATCCCATACTCCATTTGCAATACCACACCACAAAATAATAAATAAAAGAAAGTAACTATACAAAATAATAAAACAATACATCAAATAATAACCAAGCCCCCCAAACAAGTCAAATCCCATCCCTTAAACGAAACAAATCAACCAACAATCCAAAATCCAAAAAATAAAAATAAAAAAATAAAAAAACAGGCAGCAACTCCAAATGAAGTCACTGCCTGCTCTTATGCTGCCCAATCTCCAGGGTCCAAAATGTATGCGTGTTGCTCAAAACGGAGGGGAGGAAATAAGGGGAAAAGGCGACTTTGGAGGTGCGAGAATCTACCGTCACTCCTATTCCGTAGATTCTCGTGACTCCACCGGAGCCGTTCCCCTTATTCCTCCCCGGAGTGATTGATGCAACCCAGCAGCATCATTTTAAAACTATCATCCTAGTGGTTCGACAAGCCGCCACTTTCCGCACGCGTAATGACCCGCGTCCGATAATCATCTTTCAACAACCCGATCTTCGGAAAAACTTCATTCAGATCAGGGAATTTCGCCAGTACTTTGGCGTTATCCGTACGCAGATCCATTTTGCTGTAATCATAGAACTGTGCATCGGCTACGCTGCTGATGGAGTCGTTCCCATCCACCTTCACATCGCCGACTTTCGGAATTACCACATCCGGCGTGTTGACTAGCATATTGTCAGTCATACGTGTACCGTTTGGATATTCTGGGTGCCATTCTGGATCAAGAATGCTATCCCATAACGTATGATCATAACCATACGTATCTTGCAGCACTTTGCCGTAATTTGCCCACGGATTGCTATCCGGGTTCATCTCGCGCAATTGATCCGCGAAGATGCTATTCACGCCATGACTTTTGCTATCACCGCGCTGATCGACCTGAATCATATTGGAATCGACGACCAGATTGTTCGAAGCGATGTTATCATGCCCGTTTAGCAAAATGCCTTTGGTAGAACCTTGTACGATATTGTACTTGTAATTATCTCCACTGTCCGCGCCATCGGAATAGAAGCCGTTGGAACGCTTGTTATGGTGGATAAAGTTGTAGCGCAGCACGTTACCGTACGATGCCCAATCTTGAGCGGTATAGAACGCGCCCGTATCGCCCTCAATTAGCGATGTATTGTGCACCTCATTGTATTCAAACGTCAGATTGTTGCTGTACACATAACGGACTGCATCTTTTGGTACATCGTGCAGCAGATTATGGTCAAACGTAATACCAACTGACTCACGTACAAGAATCGGCTCCAGATGAGTCAGTTCGCCAACGTGATGAATATGGTTGTTGGTAACTCTGCTATTGGCAGGGGTGAGCGTTTTACGATCGCCGGATTTGTTAATGCTAATCCCAAAGCCGCCAGTTTCGTAAATGTCGTTGCTCTGGAACAGATTGTTCTTGCCGCCAACATCCAGAATGCCGCCATTCCCCAGATTACGCAGGGTATTACCTGCCAGTGTAATATGATCGGCTTGATTCAGCTCAATTCCGTTCCCCATACTACCTTCAAAGGTAAAGCCGTTCAGTTGCACATACGAAGCACCGTTGAACGCAACGACCGGATTTTCATTGTCAGCGATAATGATGTTCAGATCATCGAGACTGCCTTTTGGATAGTAGTATAGCTTTTTATCTTTGAAATCAAGTGCCCATTCGCCCGGCAGATCAATCTCGTCCAAATAATTCAGTGCTTGCCATTCTTCCGTACCGGAACCGATACGATAAGGGGCGCGTACTTTGGCGACGTACGGTGTGTCATACGTATCATCACTGACAGATGCGTTATCGTACACATCGTCTTGGACAGATGAAGAGGAGTAGGCATCCGAAGTGACTGACGTCTCACTCAGATCGCGAACCGGCGAAGAGGATGAATCGTCATAAGTGGCGGAAGATACATCCACGCCTTGATCCGTCAACTTGATCGGTTCCGCATCTTCAGCATCCTGTTCGGGGCTGGATGTTTTCGTTTCGAGTAGGGAGTCGTCACTTTGTTCTTCCTTCAGAGACATAGACTGAGCGGCACCACCATCTTTGTACACGAGATACGATTTACTAGAAGTGTCTGTATCATCATGCAGTGAATCATCTTCGGACGCAGCGGTCGTCTCGGTAGCTGCTGTTTCTTGGCTAACGACAGGAGCGCTGAGACTGGAACGATAATCTTCTACCGCTTTGCTCCATTTGGAGCCCATACCGCCATCCGGAATATCTTTGAGTGTGATCACATGGTGCTTCGTATCAATTTCTTGTACGGAGCTGGTGATGGGACTCCAGACGGTACGCCAGAACCCTTTGAGATACAGGGGATGACCGTCTTCCAGTGATTGTTGCCAGCGTTCTGCTCGCTTCGTGCCGTCCAGATCCAGCGTATTGGTTGTATTCTCATTCTCAGGAATACCGCCTTCGCCATAATAGAACGATTTGGCATCAGCAGAGCCGTTAGCAGTCGTCCAGCCTTTACGATGTTTGTCTACCGATTCCCCTGGATTGGGCCACTGTGAAATCGGCTGGCGCACGCCATCCGCAATCAGATCAATAATGCCCCATTGCTCGGTAAATGACGTACCACCGGAAAAGTGATTGATGTGCTTCAATCCTAGCTTTTGTACATCCAGTTGGTATAGATCATCCGCGTACACATCCGGATGGACACGTGCCACTGCATCTTTGCTAAGCGGCTCCCAGTCGGAAGGAGAGATGTGCACGCCATTCGTCAGCGTCACCTGCTCACCCGGATAGGTGCGGTAAATGATCGGTTTGTCAGCTGTTCCAGAATCCTGTGCTGTCAGTTCAAAGTTAGACATCTCGTATTCGCCTGCTTTGACCCAGACGGTAACGCCACCAGTGGGTAGCTTTCCGCTCAGAGCACGAATGCTATCGCGCGCTTGAGTCAAAGTGGCATACGGTTTATCTTTGCTGCCATCTCCGCTAGAGTCACTACCGGATGGATCGACGTACAGATTTAGCCCTGTTTTGACCGTTGGGCCGCTATCTAGAGTGACCACTTCACGATTGTTGACCTGATCGGCTGCTGCATAGGGTGCCGGGAATGCCAGCGTACTGCTTAATGCAACAATCGTAGTCAGCGATAGGAACGTTTTTAGCTTATTCATTTGTATGATTTCCCTCCATTCTCTGTGCATGCAGGTCGTCGGGTGCATTGTGCCCCGTCATGATGCAAGGTAGCCATGCCGTATCCATTGATTGTGCCATCACCTCCCTTATGGAATGATTGACTATGGCTGTATGAAGAATGTTAAATTGGTGCAAATTACAAACCTATCATAAAGTAATTTCTAAAAATTAGCAAAAATAAATAGAAAGTATCAATAATTGTAAAATTTATCTCACAAAATTAACTATTTGATTGCTTTTTTGTAACTATTTCAGCATAGCGTATCAAAGTCTGTCAAGTCTAAACGCACAAAGAGCTACCAAGCTGCGGCAAAAGGTACAGGTTGCCGGGCAGAATGATAGCCACTGTGTGTCTTGAAGACTATACCAAGCGTAAAGTCGTACAGTTAATCGGTTGCATGGTTGCTAAGTCCATCGTACTGGTTGCGAGTGATCGGATTCACCCGATATTGGTCTTTGTACAGCCCGATTTCGGTAATTACTTTGTTCAAAGAAGGGAACTTTTTCAAAATAGTGCTGTTATTTGTACGCAAATCTAGATTGCTGTAATTGTAAAAACCAGCATTTTGCACACTTTTCAGTGTAGCATTACCCATGGCAGCGACATCGCCTTTTTTGGGCAATTTAATACTTGTACTGCCAATGATCACATTGTTGTTCAGCTTGCTGCCATTTGGATATTGCGGATTCCAATTGCTGCTCAAAATATAATTCCACAGATTGCCCTTCAGCCCATATTGCTTGCCTAGCGCTTCGCCATATTCTTTCCACACACCTGTGGTTGGCTTGAAGCTGCGTAGCAGTTTGGCATACGTACTGTTAAGGCTATAATCCAGGGAAGAGGAGCGGTCGTTAATCTCCATCGTATTGGCATTGATCAGCAGATTGCCAGTCGCTACATTATGATGACCATTTTCAATAATAAAGGCGCGCTTCGTATCCTGAATAATATTATTCTGATACGTATTGCCGCTACTACCGCCATCTGCATAGAAACCATTCGAGCGCTGGTTATGATGAATCATATTATAACGCAGCACATTGCCATACGACGACCAATCCTGAGCGGTGTAAAATGCCCCCGTATCGCCTTCGACAAGCCCGGTATTATGAACCTCGTTATACTCAAATAACAGCTTGTTGCTGTACGTATAACGAATGGCATCCTTCGGCACGTCATGCAGCAGATTGTGGTCAATGCGCATACCGACCGATTCGCGGATGATGAGCGGTTCCAGATGAACAAGAATGCCTGTATTGTAAATATGGTTGTTCGTAATACGTGTATTGGAAGCTTGCAGCTTCTCACGATTCCCCGCTTTGCTCACACTAATGCCAAAGCTACCGGTGTCATACACATCATTACTTTGAATCAGATTGCTGCTACCACCGATATCGGTAATGCCGCCATTGCTCATATTATGGATGGTCAAACCAGCCAGTGTAATATGATTCGTATTTTGCATCGTGATTCCGTTACCCATACCATTTTTAATGTCAAAGCCGATAAATTTCAGATGAGAAGCACCTTTGAGACTGAGAATCGGATCGGTATTGTCGGCGATCACAGCAGTCGAATCCTTCAACGGCTGGGAAGGATAGTAATACAGCTTGCCATCTTTGAAGTCGAGCGCCCATTCGCCGGGCTGATCCACTTCCTCCAACAGATTCAGCAGTCGCCATTCTTCACTACCGTCACCTACCCGATACGGATTGTCGTTGGACGATTCGTCAGCAGCGGCGCTGAATTTGGAGCCGATCCCACCTGCTGGTGTCTGAGACAGATGTAAGGTGCGTGAGCCTTCTTCAATCTGATTGAGCTTGATCGTGACGGGACTCCATACAGTGCGCCAGAATCCTTGTAAATATACATCATGCCCACTAGCGATTGCTTTTTGCCAGCGCACCATCCGTCCTTCGGCGCTATTGTCTGTATTTTGCGAAGGATCATAGAAGAACGAGCGTTGATTCAAAATTCCCGATGCAACTGCCCAGCCATCACGCAACCCTGCGGTTGCATCATTGCGGTTTGGCCATTGTGAGATCGGCTGCATGGCATCGTTAACGATAAGCTGTAATATTCCCCATTTCTCGGTAAAATAATCGCCACCGGCAAACCCGGTACTGTTGCTGAAGCCTAACTTGCGTACGTCTAATTGTACAAGCTGATCCGGTTTGACTGCCGGATTGACCCGACTGCGTGCAGCTGCATCAAGCGGTTGCCAATCGGACGGATTAACTGTTTTGCCATTCGTCAGACTGACCTTTTCACCTGACATCGAACGATAAATGATCGGTGACGCAGCTGTGCCTGAATCATCATCAGTCCAGTTTAGCGTAGAATCCAGATTATATTGTCCGCCCTTGACCCAGACGGTTACACCACCCTGAGGTAGTGGACGCTTCATCTGACGGATATCGTTGCGAGCTGCCTCGATGGTTGTATACGGATGCTGCTTGCTGCCATTTTGCTGTGCGGCATTGGCAGAACCGTCTACATACAGATTGACCGGTGTATTGTGATCAGGACCACTTTCCAGTGCACCCTGGCGGTTATCACCAAATCCCTGTCGCCATAAAGGAAAAAGTAGAAGCAATATCAGACCAGCTGAAAGTGCGGTGTAGCGAAGATTTTTCACCTCTGATGCCTGACCTCCCTTAAAAGACCTTTTACAGTCAGTATAGGGAGGCTGGAACCACAGTGTCAATTTTTTGGCAGTGGAGTTTGTTATGAATTGGTATGCAGTAGAGGGAGGGGAACGCTTACAATAGTAGATTTTGTGCAAAAGAAAACCGGACTGTGGATGATCCAGTCCGGTTGGGTGCCCGGCGTTGTGGGAATGCCGGGCTATATAAAATTGGGTGAATCAGTGGTTAGTCAAGCCGCCGGTTTCTGCACGAGTGACGACGCGGATACGGTACGCGTCTTGTTGCAGACCGATTTGTGGGAAGATGCTGTTCAGGTTCGGGAATTTCGCCAATACCTGTGCATTTTTGGAACGCAGATCCATCTGATTGTAATTGTAGAAGCTGCCTGCGGCGATCGTATCAATCACATTATTATCGCTAACAGCGTAGTTACCGTATTTCGGTTTAATGATTGTTCCTACTTGAACTAGCGCATTGTTCGTAATGGCTGAACCATTGGAGTATTCAGGACGCCATGCTGGGTTTAGAATATCTGTCCACAGGTTGTCGGTATAACCGTATTTCGCTTTGAGCTTGGCTGCATAATCCATCCATACACCGGATGTTGGATTTTTGGACAGAAGCGTATCGGCAAACGTACTAGTTACGCCATAGCTTCTCGATACAATCTCGGACATATCTTTCGTATCGCTGCGGTTCTCAATACGTACACTGTTGGATGCAATCACGACATTGTTTTTGGCAATATTATGATGACCATTCAATTGGATCGCACGGTCGGAACCTTGAATAATATTGTTGTAGTAGTTATCACCTGCATCGCTACCGTCGGCATAGAAACCATTGGAGCGGCGGTTATGGTGAATAAAGTTGTAACGCAGATCATTGCCATACGACGACCAGTCCTGAGCAGTATAGAATGCACCAGTATCGGTTTCTTCGAGTGCTGTATTGTGCACTTCGTTGAACTCGAATGTCAGGTTGTTATTGCGCTCATAACGGATAGCGTCGCGCGGTACGTCATGAATCAGGTTGTGATCGACCCAGATGCCGACCGAATCGCGGATGACGATGCCTGCCAGATGGGCATGTTCGCCAATGTTGTGGATATGGTTGTTAGTAATACGGGTGTTGGCGGCAGTCAATTTCATACGGTCGCCTTCATTACCAACGCTGATGCCGAAGCCGCCAGTATCGTAAATGTCATTGCTTTTGATCATATTGGAGTAACCGCCAGTGTCGATGATGCCGCCGTTGCCCACGTTGAGGATCGTGTTACCAGCGATGGTGATATGATGACTATTTTGCATATCGATGCCGTTGGTCAGGCTATCTTCTACATTGAAGCCGAAGAAGGAAACGTAAGAGGTGTTGGTCAGTTTGACAACTGCACTTGGTTTGTCGGCGATTTCGACGTTTTTGGTACTCATGTCAGTGCCGTCTTTTGGATAGTAGTAGACTTTGCCATCCTTGAAATCAAGCGCCCATTCGCCAGGCTCGTCAATTTCGTCCAGCAGGTTCAGTGCGCGCCATTCTTCTTTACCACTACCGACGCGGTAAACAGGATTGGAGCCGACGATTTGTTTACTGAATTTATCGCCCATACCGCCAGCTGGCATATCCAGCAAGGTGATGCTGCCTTCGGAGGTGTTGACGCTTTTTACTTTACTCATGACAGGTGCCCATGCTGTTCTCCAGAAACCTTGCAAATACAGATCATGACCTGCATTAATACTGCTCTGCCAGCGTTCTGCGCGGTTCGTACCGTCTGCATTCAGTGCGTCTTCGGTATCACCATCAGCAGGAATACCATCTTCACCGTAATAGAAGGAACTAGCGTCAGCCGAACCATTTGCTGTTGTCCAGCCACCGCGTGAATTGCCTACTTCTTCATCAGCGTTTGGCCATTGGGAAACGGGTTGGCGTTCATTGTTAACGATCAGGTCGATGATTCCCCATTTGTCCGAAAAGGAAGTACCGCCTGGATAACCGTTCACATTGCTCAGACCGAGTGATTTCACATCCAGCTCGACCAGATTGGAAGCATTAATTTTGGGATTGACACGTTGAGCTGCTGCGCTATTCAGCGGTTGCCAGAGGGAAGGATCAACGGATACGCCGTTGGACAGAACAACCTTTTCACCTGGATAGGTGCGGTAGACGATTGTTTTACCAGCGGAGCCGGAATCGGAAGCGTTCAAATCGAAGGTATAGGGGAACTTGTAGGTGCCGCCTTTGACCCAGACAGTAATACCGCCAACAGGCAATGATCCTTTTTTGGCACGAATGGCGTCACGCGCTTGTGTCATCGTTTTGAACGGAGTACCTTTGCTGCCATCGCCACCAGTGGCGACCGATCCGTCTACATATAGATTCAGACCAGTATTGGTCGTTTGTCCGCTGCTTAATGTAGTAATGACAGAACCGTTGGCAAGACGGTCAGCTTGTGCTGCATGTGGAGACCAAAGTGATCCAGTGATCAGTGTCCCCATCAAAAATAAAGTCGCGATGGATTTTGTACGAAACATTATAAAACTTCCTCTCTGAAGGTGGTTTCCCGGATGCTATAGTTATGGGCTTATATTCATTCTCCATTAGTTGTTATAAGGTAGGACTAAATGCGATAGTTATTTTGTCGGATAAACCGCTCTAATTATTAATATTTATAGATAAAATTGGTTAATTAAAAACAAAATACGACGATTTCCGCAACAATTTATAGTGAAAAGTCTACTATTTAAAGACTTTTTTAATATTTATAGTAGGTGTAGAGCGTGATGAATTTAGATAGTTAGCCTTATGAGTAAAAAGACTTACGATTTTTGTAACTAACATGCTAATTTCTGAAATGCTAAATAACTGGTAGATCTCTTTGCCTATATAAATTGAGAATGGAAAGGGTGAAGATGCCAATGAGGCAAAAGCAGTCTTGCAGAGGGAATAACGATGAATGTAGATGAATATAATCGAAGCAGATCAAGCGGATCATGAAAGTAGAGATACAGTAGAAATGAAGTAGACAGGTAAACACATGTTTACTGGATGAGGCTGAAAAGAAAGTACTGCCCGTGTGCCGGGGGTGGTACCGGGCAGCAGCATGGGGGAAGATTCTGATTTTACGAAAGGGCATTGCATACAACAGGATGACTCAACTGTACAAACCGGTATTTCGTTGCCAGGCGGCAAAAACGGAGAAGTGCCGGTCAAAAATGTTGAAACTTGTACGGCAATTGTTAGATATGAAGAAGCCATCGCCGTGAACTTTGTAATGTAGTATGAAGAGTGGTAGATGAATGATTATGAATAAGCTAGAGCAAGTAGAAGATTTCCTTTCGATATGTTCAGTATAGTACAGTTATGTAGGTGTGATAACCGTCAAAAATTCTTATTTTAACAACAAGGAAGACCAGTAAATGAATGGAAAAATAGTAAATGTGATAGTAAGTAGTTCCTATTCATCCAATAGAATCACCAGCCGATTTAGCATAATGCGTATACATTGTAAACTGTATCTCGATAATGTTCACAAAACTTTTTGGGGTCGTTGTGCGTATACAGGAGTAGGTGCATGAGTATTGGCGATCAAATGATGGATAAGAGGCGCTATGGACGCAATCGTGCATGAAATATGTTAATATACGGAACAGTTTGCAGGTGATGGGTGCATTCTGAGCAAAAGGTTACAATTTTTTTAAGAAATATCGCTTTTGCCGCGCCATGACAGGATTAAAGCGTAGAACTGCCGGGTTATGAATTAGTAATACACCAGGCATTTGCAGATGTGTCAGATTGAATAGAGAATAATACATGTACAAAAAGGCGACTATGCCCATTATGTGATTTCGGTAGGAACACATGATGGGCATAGCCGCCAGACAAAACATCCGGTTTGGGTAGACTGAGCATCACGCGCTCATTGTCAATTACGGATGCTGTAGTTTACGGATATAGTATTCATTTAGGATGCAATGCAGTAGGAACGAAGGTACGGCATTATGCTTCAGGCGCGATCAAGAATCGTCTGATAGGTCGACGTATTCATGCCTTTGACCAACTCGATGAGTAGTGCTTTGGCAGCATCGTAATCATCGGTATGAATAATAGAAGAAGATGTATGGATATACCGTCCGCAAATGCCGATAATACTGGAAGGGATACCGATTCCGCTCAGGTGAACTTGACCTGCATCCGTGCCGCCCTGAGAAATGTAATATTGTACAGGAATACGATGCGTGCTGGCGGTATCCTGAATGTACTCTACCATGCCGCGATGGGTAAACATGGTCGGATCGTAAATACGCAGCAATGCTCCTTTGCCCAGATGACCGAACGCATTACGATCACCGGTCATATCGTTGGCGGCACTGCAATCCAATCCGAAAAATACATCCGGCTGGATCAGCTGGGTCGCGGTACGTGCGCCGCGCAAACCAAGCTCCTCCTGCACGGTAGCACCAGCGTATACCGTTCCGCTAAAGCTTTCACCATGCAATGCTTGCAGCAGTTCGATTGCTAGTCCAACGCCATAGCGGTTGTCCCACGCTTTTGCCATGATCTTCTTGGGATTGGCGAGTGGAGTGAATTCGCAGACCGGAACGATCTGCAAGCCGGGACGAATACCCATCTGCTCCGCTTCGGCACGGTCGTCTGCACCGATATCAATATACATGGACTTGATATCGACCGGTTTCGCACGCTGCTCCGGGCTGAGCAGATGAGTAGGGGTAGAACCGACGACTCCTTTAATCACACCATGATCGGCAATAATATCAAGTCGCTGTGCCAGCACCACCTGACTGAACCAGCCGCCAAGCGGTTGGAAGCGTACTAGCCCCTGATCGGTAACTCCGGTTACCATAAAGCCCACTTCATCAAAATGACCGGCAACCATTATTTTCGGTCCGGTTTCCTTACCCCGAAGCACGCCAAATAAGCTTCCGAGACGATCCTGTACGAATTCATCAGTGTAAGCGGACATCTGCTCCTTGACCCACTGACGTAATTCACGTTCAAAACCGGATACCGCCGGAAACTCAGTTAATTGTTGAAACAGGCGAAGCGTCTGTTCATCCATTACGATGCTCACTCCTTCAGATGGAATAACTCATCATAGTATGAACCCACTCCCTTTAAAAGTCCAACTGTTGGCTTCATTTGCACAGCAAGCTGTAACTGCTCGAATTGCATGTAAAAGTGACTCTGCTTCTTCCTTCATGTACAATATAATGGAGATTACACGGGAATGCAGTGAACGAGTGCGCCGTTAGCGGACGATTGCGAACGAGCGATACAGTGTAAATTTATGAATCCGCACCACCATGTGTTAAAATCAGCACACATCATCCGTAAGATTGGATGATGCAACTTGGAATTATGAACCCGAGGTAGGAGGTTTTTGATATATGCCGGTACGTAAGGAATCCATGCAGGTCATATCGGACGTCAAATCCAATCTGGAAGCTTGCATATTAGGAAAATCATTTGAAATTGAATTGCTGCTGACCGCAATGCTGGCTGGTGGTCATGTTCTGATTGAGGACGTGCCAGGCACAGGCAAGACGCAGATGATCAAAGCACTCTCCAAATCGATGAGCGGGCAGTATCGCCGTATTCAGTGCAATCCCGATTTGTTGCCGAGTGATATTACGGGGGTGTCTATTTTCCATCCCAAAGACGAGCAGTTTTACTTCCGCCCAGGTCCTGTTATGACTAACATTCTACTGGCGGATGAGATTAACCGCGCAACAACCAAGACACAATCTGCTCTACTGGAAGTTATGGAAGAACGCAATGTAACGGTAGATGGTGAGACTCATCCACTGCCGCATCCGTTTATGCTATGTGCAACGCAGAATCCGATTGATTTTGAAGGCACGTATATGTTGCCAGAAGCGCAGCTGGATCGGTTTATGATGAAGATTACGATCGGTTATCCTGATGAGCAGACTGAGAAGAATTTGTTAAAACAGCAAGGTAATGTGAGCGGACATCCGGTAGATCGCTTGCAGCCCGTTACAGATATGGAAAGTATCGCTGCCATTCAGCAGGAGATTCGTGCTGTGCATATGGACGAATCAGTCAGTGATTATCTGGTGAGCATCATTCGCGCGACGCGTGAGCATCGCTCTGTATTGCTTGGTGCGAGCCCGCGTGCGACGTTGTCGTTTATGATGGCAGTCAAAGCGTATGCACTCATTCATGAGCGCGATTATGTATTGCCGGATGATGTGAAGAAGCTGGCGCCTTATGTGATAGCCCATCGGATTCTCGCGCGTCCGGAAGCGCGGATGGAGCGGATGAGTGCGGAGCGAGTCATGCAGCAGATTTTGGAGCAGATTACAGCTCCGGTATCGGTAGGGCAGTAATCATATGAGAGCCTTATTCTCGTATTTGCGGTTGAATCTGAATTGGCAGCGTCAGCCGTCTAAGCTTTGGCTTGTCATTATCGTCTGGATCGGTTGTCTGTTTTATGTACTGTTTCAAGGTGGCAAAACTTCAATCATGCTGTTCTCAATGGTTACGCTGTTGTCGCTGTATTTGATTGGCGGCGGCTTTCGCGGTGTCGGACGCGCGCGGGGCAGCCGTTATTTGTCTATCGATGGTGAAGAAGGTGGCATTATCCATGCTGGCGATCAGGTGCAAGTACGTCTGGATGTCAGTATTCCAGGGTTTTTACCACTGCCGTATGTCATTATCCGTGAGACATTGAAACGTCATAATGGAGAATCGTGGTCATTTGAAGAAAGTCTGATGCCTAGCATGAGAGGTCGCGGCGAGCTGTTGTTTCAGACGCCGCCGCTAGAACGCGGACGTTATCGTTTCTTTGGTACAGAGTGCATCAGTGAAGATATATTTGGTCTGCTGGAAAATCGCGGCAAGTTCAATGCGCCAGGTGAATTTCTCGTCTTGCCACGAACTGTATTCGTGCCATTCTGGGAAATGGGTTCGCGTCATTCACGGCTTGGTGGTCAACAGACTTCGCAGTTGATGTCGCGTCCCGAAACGAATCAGATCAACGGGGTGCGCGACTATGTGTATGGCGATCGGATTTCGCGGATTCACTGGAATGCGACGGCGCGTACCGGGATTTGGAAATCCAAGGAGTTTGAGCATGAATCGTTGCCACGTACCATTCTCGTACTGGATGCGACGGCGGATCATTATGAATCTGGCGATCATTTTGAACTGGCGGTATCGGTCACATCGTCTATGCTGGAGTATGGTGCGCGTGAACGCATGGGCATGGGTCTATTTACGATTGGTGCGCAGAATGACATCTTTTTACCGTCGGATCATTCGGCAGATTGGCACCGGATGCAGATTCATCTGGTTGATATTAAGGCAGATGGACAACAGCACCTGCTGGAAGGATTGGAAAAAGGGGCACGCAGCTTCCCATCTGGATCGCTGTTTGTACTGATCAGTCCATTGACTGGTGAGAAGGCGTGGGAAGTGTTCCAGTTTGCTCGTATGCGGCAGATGACGCCGGTACAACTGCTGGTAGAAAGTCAGCAGCAAAGTGACAATCATATCGCCCGGGAATGGAATATGGATGCCAGCGCACGCGGAGCAGCCTGTTACCCGGTTCATGATCTGGAGCAATTGCCGGTGGTGTTAGGGGGGAGAGCCTGATGAGGAAATGGTGGAGCGGAATTAGCAGCTCCTGGTACTATTCATTATGCCTGCTGTGGGTATTGATTATCGCCTATCAGTGGATTCAATATGCGGACAGTATCTGGTATACCGAGACGACAATGCTGGTGCTAGGTACGATGCTGGCTGTTGCGATTACCGATATTATTTTACCGGTCAGCGCCTGGTATCGGCTGCTGGTGAAGCTGGTCGCTGTCATTGCAGTTGTGTACTATTCCATGCATGTATATGGGATTTTTACTTGGGAAGGTAGTAGCGGACTAGCTGATAATCTGGAAGAGTTTATTGGCGCCTTGCGCTCGTATATTTGGTTTATCGTCGCAGCGTGGGTACTGCTGGAAGTATCGGCACGTATCGGTACATCACGCCGCGCGATTATTATGTTTGTCGGCACCAACATTGTAGCGCTGGCGATTCTGGATTCATTTACGGCAACTCCACTGTGGCAGGAAGTCGCGTGGGTTGTATTTGCCGGGATGGGCTGGCTCGTTAGCAATCATTTTCGTTATTTTCAAGAACGATTTCCCAAAGGATGGCGTCATCTACGTCGCTATCCGCTAAAAATCATGTTCAATGTCGCTGTGATCTTTTCGATCATTCTGCTGGCAGGAGTGAATATGCCAGAAGTGCAGCCGACACTCAAAGATCCATATACCGCTTGGAAAAATTGGCGCGGCGAATCAGTTATTACCGTCAATGGTAGCAATCCGCTGGATGGACAGGGAGCTTCTTCCGGTTATAGTCGGGAAGATTCCAATCTCGGTGGCGGCTTTAACTTTGACTATACACCGGTCATGAATATTAGCACGACGAGTCGTAGTTACTGGCGCGGTGAGACGAGACTTGCTTATTCCGGTACTGGCTGGATTGATCGTTCTAGCAATAGCTGGCGTGATCTGGATGCGGTGCAGGCGGGAGAGAATCTGTCGATGGAAGAACAGCCGACAGATGCAGAGACTCGTACCGTCAAACAGCAGGTCAAAATGCTGAGCGATCAGAGTACGACGTATCCAGTATTGTTCGGTGCCTATACAATTGCGCGCATCGATAGTATTAACGGTGGCAATGATACGGATCAGCTGGACTGGCGCAGCAATTCCGGCGAAATCCATTGGAGCCGTACACGGCAGAATCGCAATTACCCGGAATCGTATTCGCTTGTTTCCAAAGTACCAGTTGTGCCAGTCAAGGAATTGGAAAGCAAGACTTACAACCAGCTGTACGAGGGACGTTCGCTTGAACCGTATTTACAAATGCCGACCGATTTTCCGCAGCGTGTCAAAGATCTGGCAAAAGATGTGACAGCATCAGCAGATACACCGTATCGCAAGATCGAATTGCTGCAATCGTATTTAAAAAATAACTACACGTACACGAATAACCCTGATCTTTCCCGCAAAAAAAGCAGTGACTTTGTCGACAGCTTCTTATTTGAGGTGAAGGAAGGGTATTGTGATTATTATTCCACTGCATTGGTCATGATGGCACGTTCGCTAGATATTCCGGCACGTTGGGTGAAAGGTTATGCACCGGGTCAGGCATCCGGTTATGTAACGAGCGATTATTTCCCTAACGGAGCAACTGAATATACCGTTACGAATGCAGATGCGCACTCGTGGGCAGAAATTTATTTTGCCGGATATGGCTGGATTCCAGTAGAAGCTACACCGGGCTTTGATATGCCATTGCTGACGGAAACAGTGCAAACGCCAGCTCAGGAAGAGCAAACGCCACAGGCGCAAGAGCCGGAGCAAACACCGGAAGAAGACGCAGCAGATACACCGGTACAGGCAAATGATGCTACCGTACCCGCAGCTGTAGTGTGGACAGCCAGCTTACTCGTTGCCGCTTGGTTCGGATTTCTTGCTTTCCGTTATCGTCGCCAGCTGAAAGCCGCTTATATCAAAATGCGCTACGGCGAGCCGCAAACACCTCAGCAGCAAATACTCGCTGAAGCGAAGCGCTGGCTATCGTGGATGAAACGCCACGGCATGGATCGTGAACCGCACGAAACGCTGCGTGAATCGGTCTCGCGCTGGAGCGAGATGAAGCCGGAGATGGCGCCATTACTGGATTCGCTGCTGCAATTGTTTGAGCGTGCGAAGTACAGCCCTGATATAGTAGGCGAAGCGGAATATGAGCAAATGAAGCAATATGTACACGATTTACGAAAAATATGGCGCAATCACACCGCAAAGTAGTATAATGAAGATTGTGTCTGTACGATGTGCTGCACCGCTTGGCGCAGCAGGGAATAAAACTTGCATAAGCTTTGAAATAGCGCCGCTTTTGCGGCGTTTCTTTTTGTCAGAGTGGTTAAATTTATGGTATAGTTTGTCGTATGAAATCGAGGTGAATAAAGCTTGTTTGAAATGCTGATTCCAAAATTACATGTAAATACGGTATTCGATATTGATCTGGAACAGTTGTATGCGGACGGGTATCGGGGAATCATTACCGATCTGGATAATACCCTTGTCGGTGCGCGTGCACCGGAAGCGACGCCAGAATTGATCGAGTGGTTCGCCAAAGTCAAGAAACACGGCTTCGAACTAATTATCGTTTCCAACAATAATATGAACAGGGTTTCCCTGTTTGCGACTCCGCTGGATATCAAGTTTGTGCATGCTGCTCGTAAACCGTCCAATGCACCGTTCCGTAAAGCGATGAAATTGATGAACTGCCGCGATGATCAGACGATCGTTGTAGGGGATCAACTGCTGACGGATGTGTATGGCGGCAACCGGCTAGGCTTATTCACCGTTCTGGTGCTGCCGATCGCACTGAATGAAGAAGGCTGGCGTACAAAGTTTAATCGTCAGGTGGAACGGCTGGCACGGCAAAGACTTCGTAAAAAAGGCCGATGGGCCGAGGAGGAACGCAATAAATGACAGAACAAAGCGGCTTGACCGCTGGAAGCAAATGCAGTGGATGCGGAATCCAACTGCAAATGGAATCACCGGAACAACCGGGGTATCTCCCGGCACAGGCATTGGAGCGCACGCCGCTCCTATGTCAGCGCTGTTTCCGTATACGCAACTACAATGAATCGTCGACAGTGACGGTCGATCAGAGCGAATTCTTACGCCTGCTCAGCCAGGTAGGAGATCAAGACGCACTGGTGATCCATATTGTCGACCTGTTCGATTTTCACGGCAGCGTCATCTCAGGCTTGCAGCGCTTCGTCGGTAACAACCCGGTCATTCTGGCTGTGAACAAAACCGATCTGCTGCCCAAAGTAACCAACTGGAATAAGATTCGCAATTGGGTACAAAAGGAAGCCAAGGAGCTAGGTCTGAAAGTCGAAGACATCATTCTGTGCAGCGCTAAGCAAAATACAGGCTTTGACCGTTTGCTGGAAGTGGTCGGATTTTTACGTGGGAATCGTGATGTATACGTGGTCGGCGCAACCAATGTCGGTAAATCGACCCTAATCAACCGTCTAATCTCGGACTATAGCGATTTGGAAGAAGAACTGACTGTATCGCGCTATCCGGGTACAACACTCGATACCGTTAATATTCCGTTAGATGATGGGCACGCTATTATCGACACACCAGGTATCGTATACGAGACTCGTTATACCGAGCTGGTCAACAAAAAGGATCTGGCAGCGATCATGCCGGACAAACCATTGAAACCTGCGGTATATCAGCTGAACGAAGGTCAAACGTTATTTTTTGGAGCGATGGCGCGTTTTGACTATATCGAAGGCGGACGTCAATCCTTTACGTTCTATATCAACAACCGTCTGAATATCCACCGCACCAAGCTGGAGCGCGCGGATGAGCTGTTTGCACAGCACGGCGGCGAAATGCTGGCTCCACCGACTCGTGAACATCTGGCAGAATTGCCTGCTTGGACGCGCCACGAACTGCGCATTCCCAAAGGCAAACCGACGGATGTGTTTATTTCTGGTCTCGGCTGGGTCAAAGTAAACGGCGAACAGGGCGCACTGGTGGCGGTACATCTGCCAAAAGGCGTCAAAGTAATTATGCGTCCATCGCTGATCTGAATGAATATCTGATTCAGGAGGAGATTCAAGATGACTGGACCTACAGAACATGTGCATATTCACGCTCCGCTACTGTTAGGTGTAATCGGCGATCCGATTGCTCATTCCAAATCGCCCGCTATGCACAATATCGCATTGGAAGCAGCGGGATTGCCGGGCATGTATGTACCTCTGCATGTGAAGCCGGAGCATCTGGCAGAAGCCGTAACCGGAGCGCGTGCGCTAGGATTCAGCGGCTTCAATGTAACGATTCCGCATAAAGTGGAGATCATGACATTGCTGGATGAGCTGGACGAATCGGCGATCAGCTGTGGGGCAGTGAACACGGTCGTTATTCGCGACGGCATCACAACAGGCTACAATACGGACGGCATCGGCTATGTGCGCTCGCTCAAGGAAGAAACAGGCGAGCTGAACGGTAAAAAAGTAGTCGTACTGGGCGCAGGTGGCGCAGCGCGCGGCATCGTCTATGCTCTGCTCAAGGAGCATGTGTCCGCCGTCGTGATCGTAAATCGTACGCGCGAGCGTGCAGACGAGCTAGTTTCCATTCTGACCGACAAAGCCGAGCGGGCAAGCTTGTCTTCGGCTTCACAGGACGAACTGGAATCTGCACTCTCATCCGCCGATATACTCATTAACACTACATCGATCGGCATGCACCCGGATCTGGATGCTACCCCTGTCGATGCGGCGCTTATACCGGAAGGCATTGTAGTCAGCGACTTGATCTACAATCCGCTAGAAACGCGACTATTGCGTGAGGCCAAGGCGCGTGGGTGTACCGTTGTCGGCGGACTCGGTATGTTTATTTATCAAGGGGCGTATGCCTTTGAATATTGGACCGGTGTAGAAGCGCCGGTATCTCTCATGCACAGCGCGGTATTGGAAGCGCTGAATCATGAACACAATCCGTTATAAACCAAAGGGGATTTCTATGTTAACAGGAAAACAAAAACGTTATCTGCGCAGTCAGGCGCATCATCTGGACCCGATTTTCCAAATCGGTAAAGGCGGCATGAATGAAGGTATCATTCGTCACGTCGTCGATGCGATTGAAACGCGCGAACTGATGAAAGTATCCGTGCTGAACAACTGTCTGGAAGAGCCGAAGCAACTGGCGGAAGAACTCGCTCAAGGCGCAGAAGCTGAGCTGGTACAAGTAATCGGACGCACAATCATTCTGTACAAAGAATCGAAAGAGCACAAGCAAATCGAACTGCCGCGCGGATAAGAATGATCTGCATCGTTATCTTACTAACGATATAGATATCTCGTAGCATCGCGGTATCACGATCTATTGATTACAAACGATTCGGTGGTGGATTCATGAAAGTCGGTATTATGGGGGGCACTTTTGATCCGGTGCATATCGGTCACATGCTAGCGGCGGAAGCAGCGCTGGACGGCTGTGGACTGGACGAAGTTTGGTTCATGCCATCGCATATTCCCCCGCACAAACATGCTGCCGGAGCAACCGGCGAACAGCGTCTGGAAATGGTACAGCGTGCCATTGGCAGCAATCCATCTTTTCGTACGCTGGATATCGAACTGGAGCGCGGTGGTGTCTCCTATACGATTGAGACGATCCGTGAGCTGCAACAGCGGTATGCAGAGCATGACTTTTCCTTCATCATCGGCGCGGATATGGTCAATTATTTGACTGAATGGCATGGTATTGAAGAGCTGGCGCAGCGACTAACGTTTATCGGAGTGGGACGTCCCGGCTCGGTCATCAACAAGGAAAACATGCCAGCGTACTTGCAGCCGCGCGTCGTACTGGTCAATATGCCACAGGTGGATATTTCCTCCACCGACATCCGCGAACGACTCGTTGAAGGCAAAACGGTTCGCTATATGGTCCACGATCATGTCTATGATTATATTAAGGGGAGCGGAGTGTATGAAGCTGACACGCGATGAACTGATTCAATCGGTGTCCGCCCGGATGCCGGAGAAGCGCTGGCGTCATACCGAAGGTGTCATGCATTCGGCTGTACTGCTTGCCAAGCGGTACGGAGCGGACCCGGATAAGGCGGAAGTCGCTGCCATTCTGCACGATGTCGCCAAATATTGGCCAACCGAGCAGCAGGAGCAAGTGTTGCGCGATAAGGCACTGAATGATGAATTGCTGCTGTATGACAAACCGCTCTGGCATGCTGAGATTGGCGCGTATGTGGCGGAACAGGAATACGGCATTACGGATGAGGACATATTGAATGCGATTCGGTATCATACTTCTGGCAGAGTTGGTATGACCTTGCTGGATAAAGTAATCTGTCTCGCTGATTATATTGAACCCGGACGCGACTTCCCGGGCGTGGATCATATCCGACATCTGTCGGAAGTGAGTCTGGAAGCGGCGCTTGTAGCCGGTTTTGATTCGACGATCCATCTGCTGCTGGCGCGTCGTCAGGTGATTTATCCGTTAACGATGTTGTCCAGAAATGATCTGGTCAAACAACTTGAATTGGAGGGAGATCTTTAAATGGCATTAAATCCAGAAGAATTGCTGCAACTCACTGTAGGTGCAGCCGAAAGTATAAAAGCTCATGATCTGGTTGCACTGGACCTCAGAGGAATTTCACTGGTGGCGGATTACTTTGTGATCTGTCACGGTAACTCAGACACCCAAGTACAATCGATCGCTGCTGAAGTGCGCAAACGCGCGCATGACGCTGACGTTACAATCCGCGGAATGGAAGGCGTTAACGCGGCACGCTGGGTACTGATTGACCTTGGCGATGTTGTTGTCCACATCTTCCATCGCGACGAGCGTGAATATTACAATATCGAGCGTCTGTGGTCTGACGCCAAAGTGGTGGAAAAAGTATGAGTTTTGAGGCAGGCAACCGAATCGCACTGAATATCGGGCGCGAAGTCTCACCGTACGGTTTCTTCCTAACCGATGGCGACGAAGAAGTACTGATGCACTATAGCGAGATCGTAGGCAAGATCAAAATCGGTGATACAGTGGAAGTGTTTATTTTCCACGATACCGAAGACCGTCTTGCTGCTACGATGAAAAAGCCACTGCTGACGCTGGGCGAATTGGGCAAACTGAAAATTGCCGATCTGCATCCGCGTCTAGGTGCTTTTCTGGAAATGGGTCTTGGTCGTCAGCTGCTGCTGCCGATGAGCGAATTGCCAGAGAAACCCGAACTGCGTCCACAAGTAGGCGACGAAGTGTACGTCGTAATGCAGCATGACCGTCAAGGTCGTCTGCTCGCACTTCTGGCAGGCGAAGAAGAGTTCGATGAACTTGTGTTCCATGCACCGACGACGTGGATGAACCAGTGGGTCGATGCGCTCGTATACAAGCCGCTGCAAATGGGCACATTCGTGCTGATTGACGGTGGGGTGCTCGGATTTGGCGCACTCGGTCTGATTCATCAGAATGAGCGTAGTCATTTGCTGCGTTTGGGTGAAAAAGTACAAGTACGTGTCACGCAAGTACGCGAAGACGGACGAGTGAATCTGTCGATGTTGCAGCGCAAGGAAATCGGACGTGATCAGGATGCAGAGCGTCTACTGACATTTATCAACGAACGTCCGGACAAAGCAATGCCATACTCTGACCGTACACAACCGGATGTGATCAAGCAGCGCTTTGGCATCAGCAAAGCCGCGTTCAAGCGCGCACTAGGCAAGCTGATGAAAGAAGGCGTCGTTGTGCAGGATCAGAACTGGACGCGTCTTGCTGAGCATGCGAAGTCTGCTCCAGATGATAACAAACCAGATGGCGAAACCGGCGATCCGGCACAATAAAGAAACCGGCAATACGGACGTCATGAACCGGCACAGAGAAATCGAAAGATAGAAAGGCAAGAACCGTGTACTGTGGTTCGAGCCTTTCTGTTTTTGTATGAATGGGAACAGGAAGGACGGTTGAATCGTGTCATACCGCAAGTTTGCCTATGTATATGATGAATTGATGGATGATATGCCATACCCAGAATGGCTACGCTTCGTACGCGAAGTATGGGACAAATACGGGATGCCGCGTCAGGTAGCAGAGCTGGGCTGCGGCACGGGTAGCATTACGATTCCGTTAGTGAATGCTGGTTTTCGTGTGACTGGGATTGATCTGTCATCAGATATGCTCTCTGTAGCACGCGACAAAATGGAATCCACGCCGCAAGGACACCGATTGTTTCAGGATGGTCATGTGCAGTGGGTTTGCCAGAATATGACGGAATGGATGCTGGCGGAACCGGTAGACAGTGTCATTTCATTTTGCGACTGTATTAACTATGTGACCGAACCGGAAGATGTGGTACGGACATTCCAATCCACGTATAACGGTTTGAAGCCGGGCGGTACGTTTGTATTTGATGTGCATCATCCAGATACATTGCGTCGGTATGATGCCGAGCAGCCGTTTATGCTGGATGATCGCCATATTTCTTATTTGTGGACGTGTGAATACGATACCCAGCGTACTGAGATTGAGCATCATCTTACGATTTTCGCCCAGACCGGAGAGAACAAAAACCTGTATGAGCGTTTTGAGGAAGTGCATGTACAGCGTTCGTATGAGCAGGAATGGTTGACGACCGAGCTGTACAAAACCGGGTTCCGCGATGTGAAATGCTTTGCTGATTTTACATGGAAGGAACCGGGCGAGGAAGCGGCACGCTTGTTTTTCGTGGCGGTCAAATAGGATCATGATCAGATTCGTAGTGAAGAAGCTTCGTATAGAGGCTTCTTTAGTATGAACATTTATCGTCGGCGCAACCGATATATATGGTAAGGACAGGAAGCCGTTTAGCATAATGGGATGAGAAGGTTTTTTTGATGTAAAAGATAATTTCCAAATGATCTCTTCGTAGGATAATGATGTATGAGTTAATAGGAATGTACGAAAAAGTTACATACAAATCTAACATTTTTACTGTCATTTGTCGAAACATGGAGATAGTGAAGGTTGAGAATCATGTATAATAGATTCAACAAGTCCACAATCATTATGGAGTACAGTGAGGGCACAGCATGCAAACCATAATTCAAACGCTATTTAACAATTTGACATTTCTGACAACATTTTTATTTTTCAGTGACCTGTTTTTGAAGTTTTTTGAGAGAAAGATGGGGCGTAAAAGTATCTGGTTCGTGCCTATCCTTTATGGTTTGCTTGCCGGCGGTGTCGGCATTGCGATGATGATGTTTTTCTCGATCCGTTTTCATACAAACACGAATACGATCATTGTTGACTTTCGGCAGCTTGCTATTATGATCTCATTTTATTATGGCGGCGGTTGGAGTGGTTTGATTTCGGCGGTAATGATCGGGATTTATCGGTTATTTGCAGGAGAAACGATACAGTTCAGTTCGTGGATCGGACTGTGCAATGTTATGTTTACGTATGTGCTTACCGGAATGTGTATGAAACGTGCGCGCGAAGTATCGCTCAAAATCTGGGTACGGACGCTGATTGGTACGGTATGTATCTATGTAGTTTCAGTAACGATTGTGAACGCGTTCAGTCACTCGTATGCGCTACATGCGTTCTACGGTATCTTTTATATGACGGCTGGACTGTTTGCTTATTATATTATCAAATACATGAAACGGGCAGATGAGACGCTGGTCAAAATGCGGGAAGCTGCCAACCACGACTTCCTGACCAAATTGTACAATCCGCGTTCCTTTGATCGTTTATTCCGTTCCACTGCGGATGATGCAGAGCAGAATAATAATTCGTTTGCGCTACTGGTTCTGGATATCGATCATTTCAAAAGGGTAAACGACCGCTATGGACATCTGAACGGGGATGTTGTGCTCGTACAGATTGCACAATTGCTGGGCGAAACTATTCGCAAAACTGATTTCTGTGCCCGCAAAGGGGGCGAAGAATTCGCTGCCATTCTCACGCCGTGCACGATAGAGGAAGCGATTGATATCGCCGAACAAGTACGCAAGCGGATTGAGGAGCATCTGTTTGTTCTGGAAGAAGGTCAGGAGATTGTGCTGACTGTCTCCATCGGCGTAAGTGGGTTTCCACAGCTGCCAGCGGATGCTTTGTTTTATGAAGCAGATCAGGCGCTATATCGTGCCAAGGAAACGGGGCGTAATCGTATCTGTGTCGCAGACGCCAACACAGAGCAGCTACATGTACCTGCGCGGGGATAAGTCACCTGTTCACCATATCGATTATATGTATGCAAAACGACCTGCTTTCTGAGCCATAATGGACAGAAGGCAGGTCGTTTTGATGTTTGCCTGTGTTGATGTTTGCATAAGGTAAAGCGTATTGCATTGATCTTACTTATATGACCGCTACAGTATATAACTGTTACAGATCAATCATATGCTTGTGCACATACACTACAATTACAGTGAAGCTGTCTGCTCCCATTGCTCTGTTGTTTCCTCTGAGGGCTTACGTTTCAGACGTACACGACTGGAAAAGAATGTTGCGCCGCCGCCCATATCTGATAGGCGATCCGACGTTAGCGCATTCACCAGATGCTTCGGTTTGTGATCGCTGCTGTCCGCCCATAATCCTTGACTAACCACCACACCCGGCAATACCATTTCGCCTACGGTTGCTAGCAATTCGCAGGAACCATTTTCATTGGAAATATTGACCCAATCGCCATCCGCAATTCCTTCGCGCTCTGCATCTTCCGTATGGATAAACAATTTTGGTATTTTTTCCATGCCGGTATGCTTGGCATTGTTGGAAAATGTAGAATTCAGGAAATTATGCGTCGGTCCCGGAATAAAGATATACCCGTCCTCATCCTGTTCACGCAATGGAATATACGTTGGCAGCGGTGGTAGCCCCATATGAAGCAGCGTTTCTGAATACAGCTCGACTTTGCCGCTTGGCGTAGCGAGTCGTTCTGGATAAATAGTCGGTCGATAGGCTTTGATAAATTTATGCTCGACCAGCGCGTCGTAATCGATCGTGTTAAGCCCTTCATTTGCCGGATGATCCAATGCCTGACGTATTAATTGCTCATCGCTATCATGCAGTGCTTGTTCCTCGTACCCCATCACTGTTGCTAGCAACCGGAATACTTCGGTATTCGATTTGCTTTCTCCGTATGCTTCGATAACCGGCTCGCCAATCTGCATATAATGATGCCAATACGATGTATAGAAATCCAGATTCTCAAACGCCGAAGTCGCTGGCAAAATAATATCTGCATACGAAGCCGTTTCCGTCAGGAACAGATCATGTACGACGGTAAATAGATCCTCACGCTCCAGCCCTTGACGTACCTGACCTGCACGCGGGGCTACGACTGCGGGATTGCTACTGTAAATATATAGCGAATGCACCGGCGGTTCCGTATCGTTCAACGCGCGACCGAGTTGATTCATATTAAAGGAACGCGTATTCCGTTTCTCCAGCAGATCGGGACGCTGCAACGCTTGCGCATTATGTGCCAGATAAGCAGAGTTGGAGCGGATAGCACCGCCGCCTTGCACAAGCCATTGACCGGTCAATACGGACAAGCACGTAATCGCGCGCGTATTCATACCACCATTATCATGATGCTGCAACCCATTGCCGATGCGGATCAATGCAGGTGTTGTCTCATGATACATGTATGCCAGTTTGTATAGATCGTCCACTGGTACACCGGTAATACCGGCAACTGTAGCAGGATCGTACTGCTTTACATGCTCACGTAGTTCCTCATGTCCAATCGTATGCTGCTGCAAAAATTCCTCGTCTACTCGATGTTCCGCAAACAGAATATGCATCAGACCGAGTGCCAATGCGGTATCAGTACCCGGCAAAATAGGGATAAACCAGTCGGCAAGTCGTCCAGTCTGGTTTTTGTGCACATCGATAACGACGATTTTGGCACCTTGCTTACGGGCTTGCTGCGCTAGTGTAATCTGGTGCATATTCGTACTAACTGCATTGATACCCCAAAGAATGAATAGCTTTGTATGAACCGTATCTTCGGGATCGGCACCGATACTGCCGCCTACCGTATACTTGAAGCCCGCTCCACCGGCAGCCGTACAAATTGTACGCTCCAGCTGACTGGAGCCCATACGATAGAAGAAGCGGCGATCCATACCTTCCGCATTAATATTGCCCATATTGCCGTAAAAGCTGTACGGTAATATACTTTCCGGTCCATGCTTCGCAATCAATGCCTTCCAGCGCGAAGAGATCGTATCCAGCGCTTCTTCCCAACTGATGCGGGCGAATTGGCGGCTCCCTTTTGGTCCGATACGTTTGAGCGGATGCGTCAACCGTTTTTCATCATAAATGCGTTCCGCCATATGGCGTACTTTGTTGCAAATATTGCCTTTTGTAACGGGATGATCGGGATCACCAGCGATTTTGACGATCTTGCCGTTTTCTTTGTGAACGAGCAGTCCGCATTGATCCGGGCAGTCTAGCGAGCAGACGGTTTTGAATGTACCGTCAGGTTGTTCTGTATAAGCAGGCATGGCTGTCACTCCTTTCCTTACTTTCCTTTGAAAATTGAGATCGGATGAGTGAATGCAATCGTCTCATCTATAGAAGGAACGAATCGTTAGTTGAATGTAGAGGATATAATAAAATATAAAGTGGAGTAAATAACTTGGTTTTATATGATTTATCATATTATTGTTGAATCTATCGCATTGGTCAATTGTGCATTGGTACATATGATAGCGTGTCTGCTGTCATTGTTCAACAGAATTTGACAAAATGATAGATCCACGCCAGTCTTCCGAATATTTCTTTCATTGACTTTAGCGGCTAACTTTTTTACAATAAAATCATTGTTACAACCGGACAGGTTATGACCGGACATATGTAATGCTCAGTGAAAAGGAATAGTAATAGCGGCAAGCATGAATAGAGAGTCGACGGGTGGTGCAAGTCGATATGATGCCGATATGAACTCGCCTTGGAGATATGCGGCAACGATCTACGGAATACCAGCTTTGTCAGAACTGACAGCGATATTCTCGATTGCAACCGCATCGGCTTCCTACCGTTATCAGGCAACTAAGTGAGTGAATGGTGAAGCATGCCTGTTCACTAACTAGGGTGGTACCGCGAGATCAACCTCTCGTCCCTAGCGATTATTTGCGCTAGGGATGGAGAGGTTTTTTTATGGCTTTCGGGCAGCACACATCCGGCGCAGCGGGCGTTATAGACAGTGCATAATATGAAGGAGGAACAGGGATGACAGACAATAATACGACCCCGCAGGGCTACCGTCCGCAGGAGATCGAACCGAAGTGGCAGGGCTACTGGGACGAACATAAAACATTCAAAACGACAGAGGAACAGGACAAGCCGAAGTTCTATGCGATGGACATGTTCCCTTATCCATCTGGCGCAGGGCTGCATGTTGGTCACCCGGAAGGATATACCGCAACCGATATCGTTTCCCGTTACAAACGGATGAAAGGCTTCAACGTACTGCATCCGATGGGTTGGGATGCGTTCGGTCTGCCAGCTGAGCAGTATGCGATCGATAACGGCGGTCATCCGCGTGAATTTACATTGCAAAATATTAACAACTTCCGTCGTCAGATCAAATCGCTCGGTTTCTCCTACGATTGGGATCGCGAGATCAGCACGACGGACCCGGATTATTACAAATGGACACAGTGGATTTTCCTGCAATTGTACAAAAAAGGGCTGGCTTACATCGCTGAGATTCCAGTGAACTGGTGTCCGGCACTTGGTACGGTACTGGCAAACGAAGAAGTCATCGATGGTAAAAGTGAGCGTGGTGGACACCCGGTTATTCGTCGTCCGATGCGTCAATGGATGCTGAAAATTACCGAATATGCAGACCGTCTGCTGGAAGATCTGGACGAGCTGGATTGGGCGGAAAGTATCAAAGATATGCAGCGCAACTGGATCGGTAAATCGACCGGTGCCGAAGTCAGCTTCGATATCGACGGCACAGAGGAGCAAATTCGCGTCTTCACCACTCGCCCGGACACGCTGTACGGTGCCACTTATTGTGTACTCGCTCCTGAGCACGCATTGGTAGACAAAATTACAACTGCCGAGCAACAGGATGCAGTGAAAGCTTATCAAGAGAAAGCATCCCACAAGAGCGATCTCGAACGTACCGATCTGAACAAAGACAAAACCGGTGTCTTCACCGGCGCTTATGCGGTTAATCCGGTAAATGGAGAGAAACTGCCAATTTGGATTGCTGACTATGTACTGGCTGCTTACGGAACTGGTGCCATTATGGCGGTGCCTGGACACGATACGCGTGACTGGGAATTTGCTCAGAAATTCGATCTGCGTATCGTTGAAGTGGTCGAAGGCGGAGACGTGACCAAAGAAGCCTACACAGGCGAAGGCAAGCATGTGAACTCCGGCAGTCTGGACGGATTATCGACCGAAGAAGCAATTCCGACGATGATCCAATGGCTGGAAGAGAACGGCAAAGGCGAAGGCAAAACGACCTACCGTCTGCGCGACTGGTTGTTCAGCCGTCAACGTTACTGGGGTGAGCCAATCCCGATCATCCATTTGGAAGATGGTACGATCAAGCCGGTTTCAGAAGACAGCCTGCCGCTCTTACTGCCAGATCTGGATGAGATCAAACCATCTGGTACAGGCGAATCACCGCTGGCTAATGCTACCGATTGGGTGAACACCATTGATCCAGAAACAGGATTGAAAGCTCGCCGCGAAACAAACACGATGCCGCAATGGGCAGGTAGCTGCTGGTACTATCTGCGCTACATCGATCCGAACAACGATCAAGAGCTGTGCTCCAAAGAGAAGCTGGATTATTGGATGCCAGTCGATCTGTATATCGGTGGTGCTGAGCACGCTGTACTTCACTTGCTGTATGCCCGTTTCTGGCACAAAGTGCTGTACGATATCGGTGTAGTGAATACAAAAGAGCCATTCCAAAAACTCATCAACCAAGGTATGATCCTCGGTACGAACAATGAGAAAATGAGTAAATCGCGCGGTAACGTGATCAACCCGGATGATATCGTCAACGAGCACGGCGCTGATACACTGCGTCTGTACGAAATGTTCATGGGACCGCTGGAAGCAACCAAGCCGTGGAACGAGAACGGTGTAGAAGGTATGTACCGCTTCCTGGCGCGTGTATGGCGACTGTTTATTAGCGAAGATGGCAGTCTGAATCCGAAGATCGTACAAGATGGTGGCGATGATGCGTTCAAACGCATCTGGCACAAAACGATCAAAAAAGTCAGCGAAGATATGGAAGCATTGCGCTTCAACACGGCAATCAGCCAGCTGATGATCTTTATCAACGATGCGTACAAAACCGATGAATTGCCACGTCAGGCGATGATCGACTTTGTACAATTGCTGTCCCCACTGGCACCGCATATTGCGGAGGAACTGTGGAACCGTCTCGGTTATACCGACAGCATCACGTATCAGCCTTGGCCGGTATACGATGAAGCTTGGACGAATGAGTCCGAAGTGGAAATCGTAATCCAGATCACAGGCAAAATCGTACAGCGCGTCAATATTGCCAAAGATATGAATGCCAAAGACATGGAAGCATTTGCCCTGTCTCTGGAAGCTGTACAAAAAGGAATCGAAGGCAAAACCGTACGCAAAGTCATTGCTGTACCGGGTAAGCTGGTTAATATCGTAGCCAACTAATTTCAACAATACAGATTCACATGTTAGATCAAGTGGAAGCACCACTGGACGCTCCGGCATATTGCCGGGGCGTTGTTTTATACTCACGTACATCATATGAATGAGTACGGAGAATAATATGGAAATGCGCAAACTTCGCATTTCCAATAACAGGGGTGCAAATGATGAAAACGAAAATAATGATCGTAGCTACCATACTATCTGTACTTGGCGTAGGACTTATCTGGTTTGGCGCAGCTCAGCAACCAGAACAGGGCACAGAGTGGGTGCAAGTGAACGAACGCGCAGCAGCAACACTTGAACCTTCCTCTGCTACAACACAAGCAGGAGAACAAGATTCCAATATCGAAAAAGGTTCAAGCGATCCGCTCCGTAACTCTTCATCATTCGTTGCGAATGGAGCAGATACAGGTACAGCAGGTACATCATCCAACACAGGAATTTCTGGCGTTCCAACGTCTACAGACACGAATACAGTTACATCCAAACAAGATACTATCGATACATCTACTAATGTCTCAACTATAGGCGAATCTGCTACCGGCGATCCTCATTCTTCGTCAGCAAGCACAGTTTCGTCGCAAAGCAACCAGACCAAATCATCAACCAACAGCTCAGAATTAGATACTCATTCCGCATCTTCTGTTAGTGAAGGTAAAATTAGCATCAATCGCGCCGGATTAGCGGAGCTAACTGAACTGCCCGGCATCGGTGACAAAAAAGCACAAGCAATTATCGATTATCGGAATGTCCATGGTGCTTTTCAACATGTAAATGAATTGGATAATGTCAAAGGCATCGGCAGTAAAATGCTTGCCAAGTTATTACCATATGTCAGTCTGTAAATGGATAAAGGGGGAAATACAAAATGCGTAAAGATTGGGATACGTATTTTATGGATATCGCTCATATGGTGTCCACACGCTCGCGCTGTCCGCGCCGTCATGTAGGAGCCGTTCTGGTACAGGGGAAAAAGCTACTCGGTACAGCCTATAACGGCGCACCGATGGGCGTACCAGATTGCTCGGAAGATGGCTGTATGATCTCCGAAGAGGTGGAAGTGGTCAAGGTGGATGGCGTCGAAACAATGGTCAAAAAGCAACGCTGTATTCGTACCATCCATGCCGAACAGAATCTGCTACTATTTACCGACCGTGCTGACCGCGAAGGTTCAACCGTATACGTAACCGACGAGCCATGCTGGACATGTGCCAACATGCTTGCGAATAGCGGCGTAGTCGAGATCGTCTACCATCGCAGTTATCCAAAAGATACACGCAAAGTACACGATATGATGCAGCAAAAAGGTATTATATTCCGCTCACTACAATCGTACGAACCACCCAAAGAAACAGTTGTCATCGACTAATTAATAATCCGCATTAGAGCATACTGAACAATCAGAAGTTAGCCAGAATGGAAGAACCATGAATCCGGCATGCTGTACACACAGCAAAGGAACATGGTTCTTTTTCACATTTCACTAGTAGATATAACCAAGCAACAGCACCTCTCTAAGCAACAATATAGATCTGAGCAATAACATAGAAGAATAGAACAACACATAGGAAAGGGACAAGTATCCAATGAACGATAGTGTACATAAAAGCAAGCGACCACTAGTAGTCGGTTTTGCTACATGGACTGCCGGTAACACATGTGCCGTATTACTGGATGAAAGTGGTTTTTGGACAGTGTTATGCGGTATATTAGTGCTTGGCGGGTTGCTATTACTGAGTTTGTATATATGGTTACCAATACGATTGGATTATCGGGGTTTGATTCTGTTGGTCGTATTATTTTGTATAGCAGCCCTGTACTGGCACTGGAATGATCAGCGCAATATCAGCCAACTGCCAACGTTATTACAATCTACATCTTCCAGCATGATAGAGCAGCCCACCCAAGCAGAGGGAGAAATTGCCGGTACAATAGAAATGGACGGGGATCGTGTTACGTTTCCGCTAGTATTGTATCGGTTACATCCATCGTCCAAGGCTTCATCAACCAATCCTTCGTCTACGATTGAGTTACACAAGCACGAGACCGTCTGGGTTCAGCTCAAGCTTGCAGCAGAAAAAGAATTAACAACAGCAGCACAATGGCGACGCGGAGATAGGATCCAACTCCATGGCACATGGAAAGAAGCAGGAGGCGCACGTAATTTTGGCGCTTTTGACTACAAAGAGTATTTGAGACTGAGCCATATTCATTGGATGATTGATGTGAAAGGTGCCTCGGCGCTGCGCCTATCTGATATACAATTGTCTCAGTGGTCGTCTATTCAGAGTCGGATTTTGCGCTGGAACGATGATACACGGGAGCGACTTGGGCTGCAAGTACAGCGTATATTTCAACCGCTCGATAGTGGTTACATGGAAGGCTTGCTGATCGGTTTAACCGATGACATCGATGCAGAGACGTTTGCTTCTTTTTCAAGACTCGGATTAACACATATTCTTGCGATTTCAGGATTGCATGTAGCGATCTATGCTGGTTTGTTATTGTGGATGCTGCGTGCAATGCGATTGACTAAGGAAACAGCATGTTATATCGTCATGTTGCTGCTCCCGATATACGTCTTGCTTACCGGAGCATCTCCATCTGCGATTCGTGCCGGTTTGATGGGCATGATCGGATTATATCTGGCAGGACGTGGACAGTTAAAAGATGGATTACATATTTTATGTGCGGTTGGATGGGGTATGTTGCTATACGAACCGTATTATTTGCTCAATATTAGCTTTCAGTTGTCATTTATCGTAACGGCAGGCTTGATTATATATGTTCCGCTATTCATGCCGCTGCTGAGCAGATTGCCTTTTAAACTAGCTTCGGCGTTATCCGTAACGATTGTTGCGCAATTGATATCGTTTCCGCTAACGATTTATTATTTTAACCAGTTTTCGCTATTATCGTTTGTTGCTAATTTTGTGCTGGTGCCTGTATCCAGTATTCTTGTGCTGCCTATTGGCACGCTTGCGCTGGCGGTCAGCTATATCTGGTTTCCGGCAGGATATTGGCTTGGACATGCAGTATCTTGGCTAAATAGTTGGTGCTTTATACTAATTGATTGGCTTGATCATGTACCATATATGTTAAGTATCTGGTCGTCGCCGGGGATTGTAGGTATGTTAAGTTATTACACATTGTTGTATATTACCTTGCGCTGTTTCCGCGATATTCATCATTGGCTTGAACAGCAAGCGATGAGCCAGTACATCGTCCGTCAGCATTCACAAGCATCCAAAGTACAACCAGCAGTACAACCAGCAGTACAACCAGCAGTACAACCAGCAGTACAACCAGCAGTACAACCAGCAGTACAACCTTCTCCTTTGCGACCGCTATTTAGTAAAGTTTCAGTTGCCAGATTATTCTGCAAACGCGGTATTCACTGGCAGATTCCATGGTTGCGCAATAGACTGCTGATCATGCCTGTATTCGGCAGTATACTCATCATTATGCTGAACAGCTGGTACCACGCATCCCCATATCAATCGAATCATGAGGCACTATTACAATTTCTCGATATTGGGCAAGGAGACAGTATTCTGATCACGACGCCAGATCAGAAACATATTCTAGTAGATGGCGGAGGTACTGTTCGTTTTCGCAAACCAGGCGACGAATGGCGTGAGCGTAAACAACCGTACGAAGTTGGTGCCAAGCTAGTTGTACCTTTGCTCAAAAAACGCGGTGTTCATCAGCTGGACGCAATCATTTCCACACATTGGGATCAGGATCATGCGGGTGGACTGCTGGCGGTAGCAGATCAGATACCAGTGAAGCAGTTTATTTTTAATGGCACATTGCCGGATGACGATAAGCAAAATAAACTCATTCAGACATTGCTGGATCGCCATATTCCCATGTACGCCGCGTCATCAGGTCTGCAATGGAAGCCAGACCCGGATACTACACTGATTTTTCTTGCGCCCGCCTTATCCACTAATTCCACTACACTGACAAACGAAAAAATAAAGTTTTCACAATCATCTGCGATTTTGAATACAAATGTTCAAAAGAACACGCAGAATACACATGATTCTATTACTATAAAACCTACAGCTCATCCTGTAGCTAGTCTACTTCCGCGCAAGGAAGACCAAAATCTATATTCCGTTGTCTTTATGCTGGACATATACGGACGTCATTTTCTATTTACAGGCGATGCCAACTTTACAGAGGAACGCTCGATTCTGAATGAATGGGATCAAGTATCAGCTACCAATACAGCTCACAATATTAATACTGATTCCATGACAGCCTCTCTCGTTTCTACGCCAATCGATGTGCTCAAAGTCGGTCATCATGGCAGCAAAACATCCACTTCACCGGAATGGTTATCCTACTGGCAACCGCAAATGTCTGTGATTTCAGCAGGTGTCAATAACATCTACGGTCATCCCAAAAGTGAAGTGTTGGATCGTCTGCATGATGTCGGTTCTACTATTTTTCGGACAGATCAGCAGGGAGAGATTCAAATGCTAATTGATACAAACGGCAACATGCAGACCCGTACCCTGCTTCATTCGCCGCAATGATGATTGGATTTTATGTATGTATTATCGCAACCCTGTTTTGAATGCATCGTATGGCTGTCGTACAGAAGATGACGAATAGAGCGGATTTTGGTATCCTAGATACATCTGTATCACGTTTCGACATATGACCCGGAAAACGTTCATTTTAGGTAGTCCAAATGCAGCCCGGATTCGTATGATTCCTACATAGGGTAAGTGTTTGTAATAGCGTTTTGCGGCACTTACCGCTTTGAATCAATAAATTGAAATTATTTTAACAAACACTGCAACAATCGGGGCGCCGTTTGCGTCTAGGAGTTGTAAGGAGAGGGGGATCCTCCGTGGTGGAGCAGGGACTCATCAAGGCCGCCCAAGAGGGAGACCGAGATGCTCTAATCACCCTATTAAGAGAGATAGAACATCATGTGTACAAAACAGCTTACTACATTTTGAACAATGAACAGGATGCTCTGGATGCGGCTCAAGAGGCGTTAATTCGCATCTATACCAAAATTGGTTCCTACGAAGAAAAAGCGCAATTTAAAACTTGGGTGCAACGGATTGTTACGAATATCTGCATTGATAAATTCCGTCGAAGCAAGCCGACGGTTTCGATTGAGGAACATGAGATGGTGTTTGAAGGTCATGACGATGTGGAGCAACAGGTGATGCGTACCTATACATCCAAGGATGTACAGGAAGCGATTAACCAGCTGCCTGAGCATCATCGAACAGTGATCGTACTGCGCTATATTCAGGATTTATCCTACAACGAAATTGCGGATTGCCTGGATTTACCTCTGAACACGGTAAAATCGTATTTATTTCGCGCGCGCCAGCAACTACAAAGTCTGCTAGCAGACTATGAGAAAGGAGGATTGATTGGATGAAACGTGAAGTAGCGGAAGAATGGATGAGCCGCTATTTGGACGGGGACCTGGGCGCGGAAGACAGCAAAGCTTTATTCCGTTATATCGATGAAAACCCGGATGCAGCAGAGACATTTCGGATCATGACCGCTTTGTCACTGCGTTTGGAAAAATTGCCTGATGTAAAACCAAAGTACAGTCTGGTGGATGCTATTTTGCCGCAGTTGGATCAATTGGATGCAGAACGACGCTCCGAAAGTGCAACAGAGATCGGTATTATGGAACCACAGCAAGACGAACAGGATGAACTGGCACAGCGTCGTCGTCAGCGTGGGAACTGGCGTGATCGTTTGCCGGTGCGTACAATCGGGGGGATTGTTGCCGCCGGTGTGGTACTTGGTATTTCTATTGCGAGTTATGAACCGAAGACCCTTACGGATGCGGGATCGCCTGCATCGCCATATAGCTACAATCAGGAGAACGCGACTGAAGAGAATGGCAGTGTAAGCAACCCGGAAAAGAAAGAGCCTTCAGTAGACTCGATCAACAAGGAAGAAGATCAGAAGCAAGCCGATAAGCAAAAGGAACCGTCCAATGCAACGGATACAGGAAGTTCATCCAATGAGCCTTCTGACGGACAAACTTCAACAAAGACTCCTTCCACTTCAGACACAACGAAGAATAAGGAGAACAACACGAACACGACTCCTCCGTCAAGCGAGTCAACCGGTAATCACAGTCAGTCGCAGGAACCGTCTACAGACAAGCGCGGTGGTGTTCCTTCGACAGGCAATACGGACAGCAGCTCGACGACAAAGTCGAACAGCAATGATAAGTCGACTGAGCAGCAAGAGACCGCTACACCTTCGACTTCTACAGATCAGTGGAATAGCAGTTCAGGCAAAACAGATTCGTCCACATCTGGAGGAACCGATTCTACATCAACAGATCCGGAAGCTTCCGGTACAGATGAAGAAGCAGGCATTTTGTCTACTCCAGAAGCGCAGCCAAGCCTGGTTGCGCCGGATACAGGCTCCACATCGACGGGAACAACAGATTCACCGTCAACGAATTCATCGTCTGGTACGACAGGTACACAGGGAAGCGATACAACCTCCACTAACTCTGCTGGCATAACTATGCCCAAAACAGAGCAAGAATGGAAATCGCCAACTGAAGATTATACCGTTGTACTGACTACGCAAAATACACTTCGTCTGGACAGCATCGCAGCTGACAATGTGAATGGTCGCAGCGTCGTATCCTCGATTCCGCTCAAAGGAACATGGATCAGCGGCAAATGGTCAGATGATGGCAAAGTATTTACGTATCAGGTGAACGAGAACAACATCAGCAAAACGTACAAAATTACAGTTGGCAACTAATTCACCGTCATCAGCGATGATGTAGGTAGCATTCAGCGCCGACATAAGGACTTTCCGGATCACACATCGGAAAGTCCTTTATTGTTTTGCATCGTGTCTTCTCTTTGCGGTAAGCCATTTTTCCGTTACAATACATATAGTGAAGTCAGGAGGAACGTGGAATGGATTTGAAAACGGCAAGTAAGGATATTCAAAATAATAATCCGGCATCCATTTATGTATGTTATGGATCAGAAAAATATAGAATTAGCGAGTTTATCGATTTTGCGATTCAGCAATTGATTGAACCAGAGCATCGTGATTTTGCGCTTGCTCGTTACGATTTGTCCGAGACGGCACTAGAAACGGTACTGGAAGAAGCGGAGGAGATTCCGTTTATGGTGCCGCGCAAGCTGTTGATTATACGAGATTCATCCGTGCTTACAGCAGGCAAGGATAATAGCAAATTGGAGCATCGTGCTGAAGCCTTGCTTCGCTATATGGAGGAACCGGTTGATTATTCAATCTTATTATTCTGGGTCAATGGCGAAAAGCTGGATGAAAGGAAAAAAGTCGTCAAAGCGCTGAAAAACAAAGCCTGTATATTGCCATTTCAGCCTATGGGCGCAGAAGAATTGCTCACATGGCTCATCCGTCATGCCAAAAAGCAAGAATGCGAATGCTCCAAAGCGGCGGCTGAAGCACTGGTACAATCTGCGGGTACGGGGCTGGGGATTTTATCTGCGGAAATGGACAAGCTATGTCTGCATGCTGGACGCGGTGGTACCATTACCGAAGATGATGTGCAAAAGCTAGTTGCCCGCAGCACAGAACAAAATGTATTTATTTTGGTGGAGCAGATCGCGGCGGTACGATTGGAGCAGGCACTGACGATCTTTTACGATTTGTTGAAGCAGCGTGAAGAACCGATCAAGATTGCGGCGCTCATTGCCCGCCAATTCCGTATCATGTTGCAGGTCAAAGAATTGGCTGGGCAAAATTATTCGCAGCAACAGATGGCTTCTCAGCTGGGGCTACATCCGTATGCTGTCAAAATTGCTGGTGAACAGGCACGCAAATTTGAAGTGGGCAAGCTGCGTTCTATTATTGCTCATCTGGCACGATTGGATTACCAGATGAAGACCGGAGCGATTGATAAAGTGCTCGGTCTGGAAATGTTCCTGCTGCGGCTTGGGGCATAGACTGGCGTAGTATCTATACGTGAAGGTATTGCACAAGTTGAAGATTTGCGTCGATTCGTTTCTTTTATAAATGACTTGGAACAGGTATGCTACGAAACATAGATTGAAACCATATGTGAAAAGCCCGAAAGCGATGGAATGACAGGACACTCCAACGTTTCCGGGCTTTTCGTTTACTTAAACTGCTCCACCGACAAGCTTAATTTGAAGTTGCCATACTGCAACAAAGAATCCAGTAGTTGATTCAGATCGCTCATGGAAGCAGCATGCACTCGCATCCAATAACAACCTTCCCCACTAATCCGATGAACCTCATGAACTGCATCTTGCTGACGAACATGCTCCAGAAAAGAGGAATGTGAGGAGGCGGAGTTCATATACAAAATCACAAAGCCTTGAATCCCTTGTCCAAGTGCCGCCGGATTCCATTTGACCGTGTAACCTTCAATCACGCCCATATCCTGCAATTTGCGAATACGCTGCCCGACCGCTTGTCCAGATAGATGAACCAGCTCGCCGATATCTTTATGAGAACGAGCTGAATTTGCAATTAATTCATGTAAAATACGCAGATCCACTTCATCTGCTCCTAGCATATAGTTAGAAAGATTCATAACCGATAGACTCCTTTGATAAACAGGTTAATAACATGACATCCAATAGCTAATACGAAGTAAGAAATGATACTTAATCTTATTTGCTTTCAGCGTGAAAGTAAATTCATAATTATACGTTCAGCTGACGCTGTTGGGCTGCGGGCTGAATCTTTTATAATGAGAATAGCTCAAGCAACAATACCAAACAACAATATCGTATCATGTGTAACGTAGGGCGATATGAATTGGAAAAGGAGTAATATCATGAAAATTCAATTGATCCGCAATGCCAGCCTATGGTTGGAATACAATGGAGTTCATCTGTTCATAGATCCGATGTTAGGAGAGCAAGGAGCTTATCCGCCGATTACGAATTCGGAAAATGAACGGCGCAACCCGCTAGTACCATTACCTGGAGCGCTGCAACAGTGGAGCCAGCCAGATGTGATTGTGCTAACACATCTGCATAATGATCATTGGGATGCAGCAGCGATGGAAGCACTGGACAAACAGATTCCAGTATGGTGCCAACCGGGGGACCGTGACCGCATTGTAGAACGGGGATTTATTCATGTCACCGAGATTTCGGAAACCCAGCAGTACAAAGGCATTCAATTGCATCGTACTACTGGTCATCATGGAACCGGTGAGATTGGGGAGAAGATGGGCAATGTGTCAGGCTTTGTCTTTCAGTCGGAACACGAGCCAGTGTTACACATTGCCGGGGATACGATCTGGTGTAAGGAAGTGGAGCAGGCATTGGAGGATTACCAGCCGGATATTACAATTGTAAATGCTGGCGCTGCTCAGTTTGTCGGTAGCGACCCTATTATTATGGATCAATATGATGTGCAACAGGTTTGTAAGCATGCTCCCGACAGCCAAATCATTGCTGTGCATATGGAAGCGATCAATCACTGTTTACTCACGCGCAAACAGCTGGCTGACTTTGCAGAGGAACATGGACTGACCGAACAACTCGTCATTCCACAAGATGGAGACCAGTTGGAGTATACATCACCGCGTCGATGAGTACGGATCACAGGAATAGGTTGTTCAAGCTTATGCACTGACACTGATAACGTTCTATCCTATAAAGCCGAAATGGTCTTTTGATGATATTCACAAAAGACCGTTTCGGCTATTTATGCTTCCATATTCGGAATCAATGGTTTGTATTCAACGGGGGTAGACATCACGATTAGCGTGACGGAATCGCCATATTTGCCGCAGGTGTTGGTGAATGTTTCGAGTGTTTGCAATGACTCCGTAACGACTTTTAACAGGAAATTATACTGTCCGCTAATTCGGTGACACTCCATTAGATCAGGTGATTGTTTGCAAAATTCAACCAGACCTTCACAGTCTTTGGTCAAAAACATCAGGTACGCTGTAATCTTTTTATCAATGTCGGCTGGTGAGATGACAGCCTGATAATGATGAATAATACCGCGATCTTCCATTTTGTGAACACGGTCAGTGACCGCAGGTTGGGAGAGGCCGACGAGATTGCCAAGCTCTTTCATCGAAATTCTGCCCTGCTGCTGAAGCAGTTCGATCATTTTTTTATCAGTATGGTCCAATAGATCAACTCCTTTATATAATATGGTTTTATGATTACTATTCCTCATTATATCATGTGAGATGTAGCAAACTCCTTTATTTATCTATTCAGCAAATCGGCTGATTTTTTTAAACTAAAGAGGTTACGTTATACGAATGAAGGAGTGGTTTGAGATGAGTTTGCTGTTGAGTCCATACACGATTCGCAATATGACTATGAACAATCGGGTGATGATGTCACCGATGGGAATGGTATCGGCACAGGAAGATGGCAAGGTGAATGATTGGCATATGCTACATTATGGTGCTAGAGCACTTGGGCAGGTTGGATTGATTATGCTGGAAGTGTCTGCTGTAGATAAATATGGCAAAGATTACGGTTCGCTTGGGATATGGGAAGATGAGCACATTGAAGGGATGCAGCGGCTAGTATCTCTTTTACAGGCACAGGGGTCCAAAGTGGGCATTCAGCTATGGCATGCTGGTCGCAAATCGGATATACCGGGTCATGCGGTGTCTGCCTCTGGTTTGCCGCATGGAGATCAAGATAGCCGGGCTTTAACGATTGCAGAAATCCAGCAGACGATTCAACATTTCCGTGAGGCTGCTATTCGTGCAGTGAAAGCAGGATTTGACGTAATTGAACTGCATGCAGCGCATGGTTATTTGTTAAATGATTTTTTGTCGAGTTATACGAATCGGCGTACCGATGCTTATGGTGGAACGGTGGATAAACGCTATCGACTGCTGTCGGAAGTAATTGCAGCCGTACGCGATGTATGGGAAGGTCCATTGTTTGTAAGGGTATCGGCGGATGAGTATGGGGAAGAGGGGAATCGGATTGAGCATACGGTGCAATATACGAACAGGATGAAGGAGCAGGGGGTTGATCTGATTGATGTGAGCAGTGGCGGCGTATATCCTGACAAACCGAATGTATATCCGGGTTATCAGGTGCCGTATGCCGAAGCCATTCGTCGGCAATCGGATATAGCTACAGCAGCGGTCGGCTTGATTACGACCGGAACGGAAGCGGAAGCGATTTTGAATAAAGGACAAGCAGACGTGATTGCCATCGGACGAGCATTGCTACGTGATCCGTTCTGGGTTCGCACGGCAGCACTTCAATTGCATGAGTCCATTCCAGCACCGCAGCCATACCAGGCAGCATGGTAAATCGAATATAAACACAATAAACCCCTGAGCGGATAACCGTTCAGGGGTTTATATGAAAGGCAGCATTAAGCTTGGCTGGAAAGAGCGTTCAGTTTCTTAGCCAGACGAGATTTTTTACGAGCAGCTGCGTTTTTGTGGATGTGACCTTTAGTTACAGCTTTATCCAGACTTTTGGAAGCAGCAGCAACAGCAGTTTTTGCATTTTCAGCATCGTTATTCACAAGTGCAGTATCTGCAGTTTTTACGCTAGTGCGCAGTGCGGATTTTTGAGCCGCATTCAGAGCACGACGTTTTTCGCTAGTTTTTACACGTTTAACCGCGGATTTGATGTTAGGCATTACATTCACCTCCTGTAAAGCATATACGAATCATCGTTAAGACTCACAACTCTAAATATATTATCATGTTATATTCAGTTTTGCAATATAAATTGCTGCTTGTTTCTAATTGGGAATATATAGTTGAAAAAGCAAAGCTGAAAATAAAGAGAATCAAAGTAAGATATCTAGTAATATCAATATCGTTTTGTTGTATTTGCAATAAAATTACATTATGATAAATCGTAATTTGGTAGATGATACACGTTTCGTCAACTTATCTTTCCTAACATTAGATTACGTATAGAAAGGGAGCAAATGAATGAATCATTCACATTCGACTGATATTGATCTGCAAATTGTGATGACAACTGAACAGCTGGAAGCAGCCAAACAGATTCGCGAACATGTATTTGTGGAGGAGCAAGGCGTCCCATTGGCGGACGAGTTTGATGATCATGATGTATTGGATGCGCCATGCGTGCATGTACTAATTTATTATCAACAGCAGCCTGCGGGTACAGGACGATGGCGGATAGTAGATGGAACCGCCAAGTTAGAGCGCATCTGTCTGCTGCCAGAATATCGACAATATGGACTAGGACGCATATTGATTCAAGGGTTAGAACAACAGGCGATAGCGAAAGGGCTACGGCATTTTCAACTGCATGGGCAAAGTCAGGCGGCTCCCTTTTACGAAAAGCTAGGTTATCGTATATTCTCGGCAGAATTTCTGGAAGACGGTATCCCGCATGTATGGATGATTCGCGAAGTGGGCGAGTAAAGAGGAGCAGGGAAACAACGTGCAGAAACGAAGAAATACAGCGTAGTTATTCAGATTACAACTGTTTTGAATTCCTTTTTGTAATGGGATTGCTGGGGAATCGCCCAACTGCTATAATAAATTGATTAATGGGAATGGTTAACCTTTCATACAGGACCGGACCATCAGCATTATATTTCAGGCTTATGTTGGGGGTAAGGCATGACTGATATTTCAGCAAGACAGGAAAAAATACGTAATTTCTCTATTATTGCGCATATTGACCATGGGAAGTCCACACTGGCGGACCGTATTCTGGAGTATACTGGCGCACTGACTTCTCGTGAAATGCAGGAGCAGGTACTGGACCAGATGGAACTGGAGCGCGAGCGCGGAATTACAATCAAATTGCAGGCAGTTCGTTTGACATACAAGGCCGATGACGGCGAGGAATACCTGCTCAATCTGATCGATACACCGGGACACGTCGACTTTACGTACGAGGTTTCCCGCAGTCTTGCTGCCTGCGAAGGCGCACTGCTGGTTGTTGATGCGGCTCAGGGTATTGAAGCCCAGACGCTGGCGAACGTGTATCTGGCACTGGATAACAATCTGGAGATTCTGCCGGTCATTAACAAAATCGACCTGCCAAGTGCAGACCCGGAACGTGTCAAACAAGAAGTAGAAGATGTAATCGGACTGGATGCCAGTGAAGCAGTACTTGCTTCTGCCAAAGCAGGCATCGGGATCAAGGAGATTCTGGAACAGGTTGTACAGAAGGTGCCTGCACCGACTGGCGATCCGTCCAATCCGCTGAAAGCGCTGATCTTCGACTCACACTATGATCCATACAAAGGGGTTATCATTTACTCCCGGATCGTGGACGGCAAGATCAAAGCAGGCTCCAAAATCAAAATGATGGCAACTGGTAAAGAATTCGAAGTTATCGAAGTCGGTGCTTTTATGCCGCGTATGACGATTGTCGATGAACTGAATGTCGGCGATGTCGGCTTTATCGTTGCTGGTATCAAAACGGTTGGCGATACGCGTGTCGGTGATACGATTACCGATGCCAAAACGCCAACGACCGAAGCGCTGCCGGGTTACCGCAAAATTAACCCGATGGTATACTGCGGTCTGTATCCGATCGAATCTTCTGATTATGTTGATCTGCGCGAAGCATTGGAAAAATTGCAATTGAACGATGCGTCTCTGAGCTTTGAGCCAGAATCGTCAAGCGCACTCGGCTTTGGTTTCCGTTGCGGATTCCTTGGTTTGCTGCATATGGACGTGATTCAGGAGCGGATTGAGCGCGAGTTCAATATTCCGCTGATTACGACAGCACCAAGCGTTATCTACCACGTTACACTGACCAATGGCGATGTGCTGACGATCGATAACCCGTCAAACTATCCAGAAGTCGGTCGTATCGAATACGTGGAAGAGCCGTATGTGAAGGCATCCATCATCGTACCGAACGATTTTGTCGGAACGGTTATGGAGCTGTGTCAGACCAAACGTGGTGAGTTTATCAATATGGAGTATCTGGATACGACGCGTGTAACGATCACGTATCAGGTGCCGCTGTCCGAGATCGTGTACGATTTCTTCGACCAGTTGAAATCAAGCACGAAGGGGTATGCGTCGTTTGACTACGAGCTGTCTGGTTACCGCAAATCGAATCTGGTGAAAATGGATATTCTGCTGAACGCCGAACAGGTCGATGCACTGTCCTTTATCGTTCACCGTGATCGTGCGTATCATCGTGGACGCGTCATCTGTGAAAAGCTGCGCGAACTAATCCCGCGTCAAATGTTCGAAATTCCGATTCAAGCTTCGGTCGGAACCAAAGTCGTTGCTCGTGAAACGGTAAAAGCAATGCGTAAAAACGTCCTTGCCAAATGTTACGGCGGCGATATTTCTCGTAAACGTAAACTGCTGGAAAAACAAAAAGAAGGTAAAAAGCGCATGAAGCAAGTCGGTAATGTAGAAGTACCGCAGGAAGCCTTTATGGCAGTACTGCGTATCGACGACTAGATGCTAGCCGAGTATACACGATGGATCAAGCAGGGAAGGCCCGACAACGGGCTTTCCCTTTTGTCCATTATTGAGATTAGAATCAATCCATCTAACAATGAACAGTCCCCGGTATGATTGCCGGGTTTACAATAGACTGACGGGGAGGAAACCGGTCATGAATACAGCAACCCATACAGACGCGCCCCGTGCAATATATGTGCACATTCCGTTCTGCACCAACAAATGCTTTTACTGTGACTTTAATTCTTACGTTCTAAAGGATCAGCCAGTGATGGATTATTTGCGGGCTTTGGATCGTGAGATGGAATATACGGTACAACAGACACCACCGGGCGTGATCGATACGATCTTTGTCGGTGGAGGTACACCAACTGTCCTGAAAAATGATGAAATGGAATACTTTTTGCAAAGTTTGCGCCGTCATTTCCCGAACTGGGCGGAGGATATCGAATTTACGATGGAAGCCAATCCGGGTACAACGGATGCGGACAAGCTGGCGATTATGAAAGCAGGCGGCGTGAATCGTGTTAGCTTTGGCGTACAGGCTTTTCAAAATGAACTGCTGACTGGCATCGGACGGATTCACAATACAGATGATGTATATCGTAGTCTGGAAAATGCGCGCAAAGTCGGTCTGAACAATCTGTCGATCGACCTGATGTTCGGATTGCCGAATCAGACGCTGGATATGCTGTCATACAGTGTGGATCGCGCCTTGGAGCTGGATTTGCCGCATTACTCAATCTATAGCTTAAAAGTAGAAGAGAATACGCTATTCCATACCCTGTTCCAGAAAAATCAGCTGCCACTGCCAGATGAGGAATCTGAGCTTAACATGTATTTGCTGCTGATGGATAAGATGAAGCAGGCAGGCTATGAGCAATATGAGATTAGTAATTTTGCCAAGCCGGGGTACGGTAGTCGTCATAATATGACCTACTGGCGCAATGAGGATTATTACGGACTTGGTGCTGGTGCGCATGGATATGTACATGGCAAGCGTCATATTAACATCAAAGGTGTAAATCCATACAATGACGCTGCTGCGACGCGATTGCCGCGTCTGGATGCGTCCGAGATTGATCGCGATGAGGCGATGGAAGATTATATGATGGTTGGTCTACGCATGCTAGAAGGTGTGTCCAAGGAACGGTTTGCCCGTCAATTCAACGGGGAACAGCTGGATGATGTGTTCCGGGTGCAATTGGACAAGCTGCTCAAGAATGACCTGTTGCAACCGACCGAGGATGGCTATCGTTTGAGTGAAAAAGGCTTGCTCTTCGGTAACGATGTATTTGGCGAGTTTGTAGGCAGTCTGGTGCAGGAACACGCATAACATAATATGACTGGACAAAGATGTACCCGTTAAGCATAATTACTGCGCAGACGCAGACGCAGACGCAGACGCAGACGCAGACGCAGACGCAGACGCAGACGCAGACGCAGACGCAGACGCAGACGCAGACGCAGACGCAGACGCAGACGCAGACGCAGACGCAGACCGTGTAGGCGGTAAACAAATAGGTAAAAGAAGGCGCTGACCGTATAAGGTTGGTGCCTTCTTTGTTTTGATGCGAGCTAGTTCAATATTTGGATGATGCATATCCACATACCAAAGCCGCAATATCCATCCAAACAGAACATTTTTATGTCGTGAATCATATTATTGATCACTCTGCTCATACTGACAAAAAATAGTGATACTAATACATACACGTAAAACTGAATAATTTTCATTTATCTGTGTAATGTATACGTATTCCCTTTTAAAGATGAATAAAATACAGTCATCTCGATTTGATTTGCTATTCAGTTAGATAGAAAATAATCAAAAATACGTTGGGGAATAACATTGCAAATATAGATTTTCCATAGACACAGCAAGGTTTTTTTCATATAGTATGTACTTCAAAAAAACTCTAAACATTTTCGTGCAATCTATTGAATTTTCATTTGCTATGATGTATATTTATACGTATTCGTTTCACAAAAAGATAACATTGCTGTGAACATTTAAAATTGCGAAAACAAAACGCACGAAAATAAAACGTAGGTAAACGGACCATTGATCATACCATGTGACAGATCCGCAACGCCGCAACGGGGAGGAACGTATCATGCATGCTGTCGTCACTTGCAGAGCAGCCGTACCAGCAGATGTAGAAGCACTTTATCAATTAATATCGGGATATGCCGAGCGAGGCATCATGCTGCCACGTTCACGCGATGTGTTGCATCGTCAATTGGAGCATTTCGTTATTGCTGAACTTGATGGTGAGCTAGTAGGCTGCGGTTCGTTATGCAAATTGGGACCAGAGCTGGTCGAGATTCGTTCGCTCGGTATTTCCGAAGGGCATAAAGGTCATGGCATCGGTTCGCGTCTGGTTGATACATTGATCGAGCAAGCAGCTGCCAAAGGCTTGCGCAAAGTCATGGCGCTTACGTATGAAGTTTCGTTTTTTAAAAAGAACGGTTTTGAAGTCGTACAGACTAGTATTTTTCCGGAAAAGGTATGGGCAGATTGCCGTCATTGTCCGAAGCAGGACAATTGCGACGAGATTGCCGTACTGAAAGTGTTGGATATATAAACATTGAAAAAAGCCGCTATATCTGACGGCTTTATACGATATACAGAACAAGCTCGATGACAGTGCATCTCCTTGCTGTTGCCGGGCTTGTTTGTTTTCTGAAATAGATATCGCAAAAATACCAAACCGACTTGACAATAAAGTCGTCGATTTGGTATTTTTGTATTAGTCGTTAGCACTCATTGAAGTTGAGTGCTAACGAAAAAATGAATGTTCGATGTACAGGCATGGATTCTAGTTTTACCATATCACCATTTAAGAGGAGGGAACCTCATGTTAACCGAGCGTCAAAAAATGATTCTGAACGCAATTGTGGATGATTACATTCGTTCGGCAGAACCTGTCGGGTCCCGCAGCATATCCAAGCGCGGAGATGTAAATTACAGCCCGGCTACGATTCGCAATGAGATGGCTGATCTGGAAGAGCTGGGATTTTTGGAACAGCCGCATACATCCGCTGGACGTATTCCTTCCAATAAAGGATACCGTTACTATGTCGATCATATGTCGCCAATTCAGGCGGTCAATGTGGGCGAGGTCAAAGAGTTAAAACGCTTTTTTACTGAGAAGCTTAATGCCGCGGAGCAGATGATGCAGCATACCGCGATGGTATTATCGCATGTGACGAACTATACTTCTATTTTACTGGGGCCGGAAGTATTCCATACTTCCTTACGCCACTTCCAACTATTGTCGCTGGATGATCAGAATGCGATTGCTATTCTGGTGACAAGCACCGGACAGGTCGAGAATCGCAAAATCCGTATTCCTGACAATGTATCGGCTTCCGAACTAGAGCAGATGGTCAACCTGCTTAACAGTCGGTTGGTAGGCGTGCCTTTATATAAACTGAAAACCCGTATCTTCTCCGAAATTGGCGAGGAAATGCAGCGTCATCTGGAGCATTACGAAGATATGATGACTGCGCTAGAAGGCGCATTTGGTCACGAGCAGGAACAGAAGATTTTCCTAAGCGGTGCAACCAATATGCTGATCCAACCAGAATTCAAAGATATGGACAAAGTCAAAAATATTCTTGATCTTTTGGGAGAAACACCGACGCTAACTCGTCTTATGACAGAAGCGTCCAATCCGAATGGAATTCAGGTTCGGATCGGTGCCGAGAATGCGCATGAAGCTTTTGAGAATTGCAGTCTGATTACCGCCACATATGAATTGGATGGCGAATCGCTAGGTACGATCGGTATATTGGGACCGACGCGGATGGAATATGCACGCGTGATGGGCATACTGAATATGCTGTCTCATGACATGACTCGTATTTTGAAGCAGTGGTATCGTTAATTGTTCTCTCTACAACAAGATAACATTCGCTGATTGGATGAATCAGAAGCTGCATAAATGGTTATTTTAGCAGGCAGGAACCTTTTCGCTCATAGGAACGTACAAGCTCATAGCGGATTGGACTCAAGCCCGGCATTTATTTTAAGGAGGTGAACAATCTTGAATAAAGAGCAATCCTTTCAAGAGAACAACAATCCGGAACAACAGCCGGTAAATGAAGCCGAAGCAATGGAAAACGTGGAATCGACAGAAACTACGGAACAGGACAACACTTCCGAAGCAGCAGAAACGCCGATCGAAGAAGTTGTATCCCGTGCTGAGCTGGAACGCTTACAGGCACAAGCCGACGACCAAACCCAGCGTTTGCTGCGCGCACAAGCTGATTTTGACAACTTCCGTCGCCGTACACAAAAGGAAAAAGAAGATCTGGCAAAATACGCTTCCGCAGGCTTGATTACCGAACTGATCCCGGTTATCGATAATTTTGAACGCGCGATGGCAACCAAACCGGATAGCCCGGAACTGGAATCCTTCAACAAAGGCGTAGACATGATCTTTCGCCAACTGTCTGATGTACTCAAAAACACAGGTCTGACACCAATGGAATCTGTAGGTCAACCATTCAACCCTGAATTCCATCAGGCTGTGATGCAGGTCGAATCCGACGAACACGAAGAAGGAACCGTCGTCGAAGAACTGCAAAAAGGCTACATCCTCAAAGACAAAGTCATCCGCCCAGCAATGGTCAAAGTCAGCGGTTAATAACAACATTATTTGTGCCTACGATCAACTCCAAGTAAGCCAAATAAGTATATTTCAATGCTTTTAAAAGTATATTTAAAAGCTCGTACTACGAACCAATAAATACAATTTTGGCACAGCCAAAATTCACAGCTAAGCCCACTACTTAGCAACTTCTAAAATTGACCTTGTTATTGAACTCACATGCTCGTGTTCGCACGGAGCGTAGGGAAGGGAATTGGGAAAAAGGAAGACTTTGGAGTGGTGAGAATCTACATTTATCTTCTAATCCGTAGATTCTCATCACTCCACCGGAGTCCGTTTCCCAATCCCTTCCCGAAGCGGTCCTTGCAAACCAAGCAAAGTGAGTACTCAAAACAAGTCCAATTCCAAAACAGGGAGGAAATTTAAGTCATGAGTAAAGTAATCGGTATTGACCTTGGTACAACCAATTCATGTGTAGCAGTAATGGAAGGCGGCGAAGCAGTCGTTATTCCTAACCCGGAAGGCGCACGTACAACCCCTTCCGTAGTTGGCTTCAAAAAAGATGGTGAGCGTATCGTTGGTGAAACAGCAAAACGCCAATCCATCACTAACCCGGATCGTACGATCAGTTCCATCAAGCGTCATATGGGTACAGATCACAAAGAAACCATCGACGACAAAAACTATAGCTCCCAAGAAATCTCTGCTATGATTCTGCAAAAGCTGAAATCCGATGCAGAAGCATACTTGGGTCAACCAGTAACACAAGCTGTTATCACAGTTCCAGCTTATTTCAACGATAGTCAGCGTCAAGCAACCAAAGATGCTGGTAAAATCGCAGGTCTGGAAGTTCTGCGTATCGTCAACGAGCCGACAGCAGCAGCGCTGGCATACGGTCTCGAAAAATCCGAAGATCAAACAATCCTCGTTTATGACCTGGGCGGCGGTACATTCGACGTATCGATCCTGGAACTGGGCGATGGTTTCTTCGAAGTAAAAGCAACAAGCGGTGACAACCATCTCGGTGGTGACGACTTTGACCAAGTCATCATTGACTATCTCGTAAGTGAATTCAAAAAAGATCAAGGTATTGATCTGAGCAAAGATAAAGCAGCGGTACAACGTCTGAAAGACGCAGCTGAAAAAGCGAAAAAAGAACTGTCTGGCGTACTGACAACGACGATCTCTCTGCCGTTCATCACAGTTGCAGACGGCGTACCTCAGCATTTGGAAGTAAACCTGACTCGTGCCAAATTCGAAGAACTGACTGCCTCTCTTGTAGAGCGTACCCTCGGTCCAACTCGTCAAGCGATCAAAGACTCCGGTCTGAGCGCTAACGAAATCGACAAAATCGTTCTCGTCGGTGGTTCGACTCGTATTCCTGCCGTACAGGAAGCGATCAAAAAACTGACTGGCAAAGACCCACACAAAGGCGTTAACCCGGATGAAGTAGTTGCTCTGGGCGCAGCCGTTCAAGCGGGCGTACTGACTGGTGACGTCAAAGACGTCGTTCTGCTGGACGTAACTCCACTGTCCCTCGGTATCGAGACAGCAGGTGGCGTATTCACCAAAATGATCGATCGCAACACAACAATCCCAACTAGCAAATCGCAAGTGTTCTCCACTTACGCGGACAATCAGCCTAGCGTTGAGATTCACGTTCTGCAAGGGGAGCGCGAAATGGCAGCAGGCAACAAAACACTGGGTCGTTTCATGCTGGGCGATATTCCAGCTGCACCACGCGGCGTACCACAAATCGAAGTTACTTTTGACATCGATGCGAACGGTATCGTTAACGTATCTGCAACGGACAAAGGTACAAACAAAAGTCAAAAAATCACAATCACTTCTTCCAGCGGTCTGAGCGATGAAGAAGTTGAGAAAATGATGAAAGACGCTGAGCTGCACGCGGAAGAAGACCGCAAGCGTAAAGAGCTGGTTGAAGTGAAAAACAGCGGTGACCAACTCATTTACCAAGTGGAAAAAACAATCAAAGATCTTGGCGAAAAAGCGGATGCAGGCGAAGTCGAAAAAGCAAATGCTGCAAAAGACAAGCTGAAATCTGTGCTGGAAGGCGAAGACGTAGAAGCGATCAAAGCAGCTACCGAAGAGCTGAGCACTGTTGCACAAGCATTGGCAGTGAAACTGTATGAGCAAGCACAGCAGGATCAACCGGCTGGTGATGCAGCACAGGGCGCTCCGAAAAACGACAATGTTGTAGACGCTGAATACGAAGTTGTTGACGAAGACAAAAAAGATTAATCATCCAAACATGTTTGGAATGGGAAGGTCAAAGCCGGGGCATCCCGTGCTTTGACTTTCATTTTTTATGTCCGCATGGTATAAACACATAGTGGCATATGATGAACGGATGAGTGTACAGTTGGATGAAGTGCAGCACCGTTTCATACAAATACAGCAGTGAATAGCTACATGCCCGATCTGGGGAAAGTGAACCCTGATGTTGGATGTCGTGTAGTGTAATCATGAAGTGGAGGTGGACCGATGGCGGACAAACGCGATTATTACGAGGTGCTTGGCATAGGCAAAGATGCCTCTGATGATGATATTAAAAAGGCATACCGCAAGCTGGCGCGCCAGTATCACCCGGACGTCAACAAAGAGGCGGATGCAGAAACGAAGTTCAAAGAGGTCAAAGAAGCTTACGACGTACTGAGCGATTCGTCCAAACGGTCGCAGTATGATCAATACGGTCATATCGATCCGAACCAAGGTGGATTTGGCGGTGGAGGATTCTCGGCTGGCGGTGGCGGCTTTGGCGATATTTTTGATATGTTCTTTGGTGGCAATGGCAGACAGCGTAACCCGAATGCACCGCAGCGTGGTAACGATCTGCAATACACGATGACATTAGAGTTCAAGGAAGCGATTTTTGGTAAAGAAACGGATATTACCATCAACCGTACCGAGAATTGCGATGTGTGTAACGGCAGTGGTGCCAAACCGGGCACTGAACCGAAAACATGCTCCGTCTGTCATGGTTCTGGACAGGAAGAAGTAGTACAAAATACGCCATTCGGACGTATGGTGAATCGTCGCAGTTGTTCCAATTGCGGAGGCACTGGTACAATCATCGAAGAGAAATGCGGTAATTGTAACGGTGCAGGCCGTGTGAAAAAACAACGCAAAATCCATATTCGCATCCCTGCTGGTGTGGATGACGGTTCGCAAATGCGCGTAAATGGTGAAGGCGAAGGCGGCGTGAAAGGTGGTCCTCCGGGCGATCTGTATATCGTATTCCGCGTAAAAGATCATGATTTCTTCCAACGGGAAGATGAAGATATTTATTGCGAAATCCCGCTTACCTTTACACAGGCAGCGCTTGGCGACGAGATCGAAGTGCCAACATTGACCGAAAAAGTAAAAATCAAAGTGCCGGCAGGTACACAGACAGGTACGTACTTCCGTCTGAAAGGCAAAGGCGTTCCACGTCTGCGCGGTACCGGTCAAGGTGACCAGCATATTAAAGTTGTGGTCGTGACGCCGAGTACGTTGACTGACGACCAAAAAGAGCTGCTGCGTCAATTCGGTTCATTGAGCGGCGAGAAAACACATGAAAATGAACAGTCGTTCTTTGATCGTGTGAAACGCGCGTTCCGCGGTGATTGATACGTCGCAGTGATGTACAAGTACAAAGGGAATTGTAGAAGAAGCCCGGTTCTTTCGCGGAACCGGGCTTTTATACTGTGAACGTACTTGGATGTGTAATAATGGCTTTGTTTTGTATTTTGAATTAAATCAGGAATGTGTAGTACAATGAAGCGTAATGCAAACCGGGCAGTGACAGGTCCGATGACGATCAGGAGGAATGAAATCATGTTATGGCATGAATTGACGATACATACGACGGAGCAGGCAGTGGAGATGATCTCTAACTTTTTGCATGAAGCAGGCGCAGGTGGCGTGACGATTGAAGAATCGGGTACGCTGAACAAAGAACGTGATACCTCATACGGACAATGGTATGAATTGCCACTGAACGATATTCCAGAAGGTCTGGCAGTCGTACAGGGGTATTTTTCAGAGGATATCGATATGGACACCATTGCAGCTGAGATTGGTACTCGTACTGCGCAGCTGAAGGAGTTCGGTATCGATGCTGGTGAAGCGTCGATCTCAGTGCGCACTGTGGATGAAGACGATTGGGCAAATGCGTGGAAGCAATATTTTAAACCGATTCGTGTGTCTGAACGTCTGACGATCAAGCCGACATGGGAGGAGTATACGCCACAGAGTGAGCAGGAGCAGATTATCGAACTGGACCCGGGTATGGCGTTCGGAACAGGTACCCATCCAACCACATCACTCTGTCTGCGTACGCTGGAAACAGTGATCAAGGGCGGCGAAGAAGTGATCGACGTTGGAACCGGCTCCGGTATTCTGGCAATCGGTGCAATCAAGCTTGGTGCAAAAAGTGTACTAGCGCTTGATCTGGACCCGGTAGCGGTATCCAGTGCGCGTGAGAATACGCATCTGAACGGTCTGGATGACCGTATTATCGTCCACGAGAGCGATCTGCTGTCTGTACTCAAAGCAGAAGCCAACACAGCGGAGAATGCGCTTAACGTTACGCTGCCGGTACAGGTAGTTGTAGCGAATATTTTGGCGGAAATTATTTTGCTATTTATCGACGATGTGTATGAAGCGCTACCTGTAGGCGGGGTGTATATTGCATCCGGTATTTACAAAAACAAAGAAGATGTCGTGCATCAAGCGCTGGAGCAAGCTGGCTTCGAGATCGAAGGCGCTCATCGCGATGAAGATTGGATCGCGTTTGTGGCGAGAAAGAGGTAAGTATGGATTTTCTGAACAATATTCTGTTTGTACCTCTGAATATTTTGCCGTTTTATGTGCTGGCACTAGTAATCGGCTTTACGGTGCATGAATTTTCCCATGCATATTTTGCTAACAAGTTTGGTGATCCGACGGCAAAGATGCTAGGGCGAGTGACATTAAATCCGGCAGCACATGTTGATCTGCTTGGTTTGGTTTTGCTGTTGATTGCAGGCTTTGGCTGGGCGCGTCCAGTGCCGGTGAATCGTGCCAACTTTCACCGCCCGCGTTTGATGGGCATTATCGTATCGGCTGCGGGACCGGTGAGTAATCTACTGCTGGCGCTGATAACGGTAATCATTTATTACGGACTGAACTACTTTGGCGTGATCGGTTCGTTTGCGAATAATCGAATTGATATTGCGATCGTTACTTTTGTGCAATACATGGTATTGATGAACTGTTTCCTGTTTATTTTCAATCTGATTCCATTGCCACCGCTTGATGGATATCGCATTCTATCCGATTGGTTACCGCCAAGGATTAGTTACAAGCTGCAACGAGTAGAACAATGGGCAATGCTGATTTTCTTATTGCTATTATTCCTGCCACCACTGCGTGCAGTCACGATCCAACCGTTATATGGATTAGCGGGATCATTATCTGAAAGCTTCTATACACTTGCTGGTTATATCTTTGGCGGTAGGTAGTATGTCGTTTCTGTGATGCAACGCAACGTTCATTAAAGTTATGTTGAGCTATAGGATAATTCAATCAGGTTGAATGTAAAATATCCTAATATCTTGATAAGTATTAAAATGCCGATACACAGTGTCTTTCGCTGTTATCGGCATTTTTCTTTTTCATGAACTTCATGAAGATTGATGAGAAGTGAAAATGAAAACGGAAAATGCTGTATTGTAAACGCTCTATATGCAAAAGGGCAAATATGAACAAATATTGAACTTTTATCAGTCAAAACGGATACGAAAATGGGCAAAATCGTGAAAATCACAGACAGGAAAATATAGTTCATCGTATGCTAAAATGAAGATTGAGTGAAGTGTAGTACATCACTTGACATTACCCTGCAACAAGTATGATAATGATTCTCAGATTGTATTTATTCTAAATACAGATGACATCATTCAAAAAATCATTGGATATAGGAGGAATTATATTATGTCTCTTATCGGTAAAAAAGTAGATTCTTTCAACGCAAAAGCATTTCACAACGGTGAATTCATCGATGTGTCCGAGCAAAACTTCCAAGGCAAATGGAGCATCGTTTGCTTCTATCCAGCGGATTTCACATTTGTTTGCCCAACTGAACTGGGTGACCTGCAAGATCAATACGCTACACTGAAAGATCTGGGCGTAGAAGTATACTCCGTATCGACAGATACTCACTTTACACACAAAGCATGGCACGATCATTCCGACGTTATCAGCAAACTGGAATACATTATGATCGGTGATCCTTCCCAACGCATCTCCCGCATCTTCGACGTTCTGGACGAAGAAGAAGGTCTGGCACAACGCGGTACATTCATCATTGACCCTGAAGGTGTTGTACAAACCGTAGAAATTAACGCTGACGGTATCGGTCGCGATGCAAGCACACTGGTTGATAAAATCAAAGCAGCTCAATATGTACGCAACAATCCGGGTGAAGTATGCCCTGCTAAATGGAAAGAAGGCGGCGAAACGCTGAAACCAAGCCTGGATCTGGTTGGTAAAATCTAAGTTTCAATAGAGATCAAGCATTTACGGATAAGGAGCATGAGCACATGGTATTAGATGCAGAAATGAAAACACAACTCTCTCAATACCTTCAACTTCTGGAAAGCGACATCGTGCTGAAAGTTAGCGCTGGCGATGACAAAGCTTCTCAGGAAACGCTGGAGCTTCTGAACGAACTTGCTGCCATTTCTTCGCGCATCAAAGTGGAAACAGCTGTGCTGGAACGCACGCCAAGCTTTAGCGTAAATCGTGTTGGCGAAGACACCGGTGTTGTATTTGCCGGTGTTCCGCTTGGACACGAATTTACTTCCCTTGTGATGGCATTGCTCCAGGTGAGCGGTCGCGCGCCGAAGGTCGATGACAGTCTGATCGCTCAGGCAAAAGCGGTGAAGGGCAGCTATACATTTGAAACGTATGTCAGTCTGACATGCCACAACTGTCCAGATGTCGTGCAGGCGCTGAACATTTTGAGCGTGCTCAACCCGAACATTACGCACACGATGATCGAGGGCGGCGCATTCAAACACGAAGTGGATAGCAAAAACATCATGGCGGTACCAACTGTACTGCTGAACGGTGAAGCATTTGGTAGTGGTCGGATGTCCCTACAAGATATTTTGTCCAAATTGGGCGCAGGTCCAGATGCGGATGAACTGTCTGAAAAAGAAGCCTACGATGTGCTCGTAGTCGGCGGCGGCCCTTCCGGTTCCAGTGCGGCTGTATACGCAGCACGCAAAGGTATTCGTACTGGTCTAGTAGCTGAGCGCTTTGGTGGTCAGGTGATGGATACAGTTGGGATCGAGAACTTCATTAGCGTGAAATACACCGAAGGTCCTAAGCTGGCAGCCAGTCTGGAAGAGCATGTGAAGGAATATGGCGTAGACATTATGCCATCTCTGCGTGCAAAACGTTTGGAGAAAAAAGATCTGGTTGAAGTAGAACTGGAAAACGGCGCAGTACTGAAAAGTAAAACCGTTATCCTATCTACGGGCGCACGCTGGCGCAATATCGGCGTACCGGGTGAAGCAGAATTCAAAAACAAAGGTGTCGCTTATTGCCCGCACTGTGATGGTCCTCTGTTTGAAGGCAAACACGTTGCAGTTATTGGTGGCGGCAACTCTGGTATTGAAGCTGCAATCGACCTTGCTGGTATTGTTAAGCACGTAACCGTTCTTGAATTTGCACCAGAATTGAAAGCCGATTCCGTGTTGCAGGAGCGTCTGTACAGCCTGCCAAACGTAACGGTTGTCAAAAATGCGCAAACAAAAGAAATCACAGGTACAGATACAGTGAACGGTATTAGCTATATCGACCGCGATACGCTGGAAGAGCACCATGTAGAGCTGCAAGGTGTGTTCGTTCAGATCGGTCTGGTGCCTAACACCGATTGGCTCAAAGACACGCTCGAACTGACTCGCATGGGTGAGATCGTTGTTGATAAGCACGGCGCAACAAGCGTTCCCGGCGTATTCGCAGCTGGCGATTGCACAGATAGCGCATATAAGCAGATCATCATCTCGATGGGCTCTGGCGCAACAGCTGCACTGGGCGCATTTGATTATATGATCCGTCATTAAGTTTATTGTAAAGCATAAATAAAAGTCCTTCTGTCGTATCGATTTATTCGATCATGGTAGAGGGACTTTTGCTGTTTTGGATTTTACTTTACACTCAATATAATGATAGAAAACTCCGAATGACAATTTATCCTGAACACCTAGCCCTCACTGGTTAAAAGTTGTATGATAGAAATTCAGGGATTCACTTCGATATCCTGTTCTGCTGTGTTAGTATGCCCGGCTTGTAGGTACATAATTTGGGCTATTTGAATGCAAGCGGTACAGAATTATATAATAGTAGTAAGGAAAATGTCATACAGAAAGTGGATGAAGGATGCAGCGATATTTTGTACCGGCAGAGCAATTCAGTGAGCAGCAGGTCATCATTACTGGCGAAGATGCTCGGCATATTATTCGGGTGATGCGTTCGCAGGAAGGTGATGAATTCATCGCCTGTGATGGCAAGCAACTGGATGTGCTGGCTGAAATAATCAATATGGATGAAGGCATCGTAACGGCACGTATTGTAGAGCGATTGGAACAATTATCGGAAGCCCGCGTGCAGGTGACAATTGCGCAAAGTCTGCCAAAAGGCGATAAGATGGAAACGGTGATTCAGAAATGCACCGAGCTGGGTGCAGCGTCCTTTGTGCCATTTTTGTCCAAACGTACTGTTGTGCAGTATGATGCTCGTAAGGAAGAAAAGCGATTGCAACGCTGGAGCAAGATTGCCAAAGAAGCAGCGGAGCAAAGTCACCGTAGCCGTGTGCCGCAGATCGAACACGCGCTGACGTGGAAGCAACTACTAGCATCGCTGGAAGCATACGATCTAATTTGTTTTTGTTATGAAAAGGAAAATGGACACCAGCTTCGCGATGTGGTGCAGCCATTTGCCCGTGAATTACAAGAACGCACAGCGCAGGAACAGTCTGCTCGTGTGCTGATCGTCGTCGGACCGGAAGGTGGATTTACCGAACAAGAAGTGGAGGAAGCCGAAGGGCGAGGAGCGACATCAACCGGATTGGGACGACGCATTTTGCGTACCGAGACGGCAGCGATGACCGCACTTGCCTGTATCATGTATGAAACCGGAGAAATGGGAGGAATGTAATGATGCCATCTGTAGCGTTTTACACTCTGGGTTGTAAAGTGAACTTCTATGATACCGAAGCCATGTGGCAATTGTTCAAAAATGAAGGATACGAGCAGGTCGATTTTGAAGAAAAAGCGGCTGATGTATATGTCATTAACACCTGTACGGTAACCAATACCGGCGATAAGAAAAGTCGTCAGATTATTCGCCGTGCTGTTCGTCGTAATCCAGATGCAGTGATCGCTGTCACGGGTTGCTACGCACAAACCTCTCCGGCGGAGATTCTCGATATTGAAGGCGTCGATCTTGTCGTTGGTACCCAGGATCGTGACAAGCTGATGGATCATGTGCGCAGCTTGCAGGAAGAGCGCCGTCCAATCAATGCGGTACGCAATATTATGAAGACGCGTGAATTTGAGGAGCTGGACGTACCGGATTTTGCTAATCATACGCGTGCATTTTTGAAAATTCAGGAGGGCTGCAACAATTTCTGCACCTTCTGCATTATTCCGTGGTCGCGTGGTCTGTCTCGTAGTCGTGCTGCAAGCAGTGTGATTGCGCAAGCACATCAACTCGTAGCGGCAGGATACAAAGAAATCGTGCTGACCGGCATCCATACCGGCGGTTATGGCGATGATCTGGAAGATTATGATCTTGCCGATCTGCTGTGGGATCTGGATAAAGTCGAAGGTCTGGAGCGGATTCGCATCAGTTCGATTGAAGCGAGTCAGATTGACGACCGCGTGCTGGACGTGCTGAATCGTTCGTCCAAAATGTGCCGTCATTTTCATATTCCATTGCAAGCAGGCAACGACCATGTATTGAAACGGATGCGTCGTAAATATACCGTTGCTGAATATGCAGAGAAAATCCGCCGTATCCGTCAAGCGATGCCAGACGTAGCGATTACTACCGACGTCATTGTCGGCTTCCCAGGCGAAACGGAGGAAATGTATCGTAATGGTTATGAGCTGATGAAGTCGATTGGCTTTTCTGAAATGCACGTCTTCCCGTATTCCAGACGTACTGGCACACCAGCTGCACGTATGGAAGATCAGGTGGATGAAGAAGTGAAAAATGCTCGTGTGCACGAACTGATCGATCTGTCCGAGCAAATGCAATTATCGTATGCAGAGAAATTCGTCGGTCATGTGCTGGATATCATTCCAGAAAATAATGACAAAGGCTGGTTCGGTGATGGTATGATTGCTGGATATAGCGATAACTATTTGCAGATTGCTTTTGAAGGTTCGGAAGAGCTGGTCGGCAAGCTGTGCCGCGTGAAGCTGATAGAGCCGGGTGTCAATACAAGTCAAGGTCAACTTGTGCGCGTTTTGGAGCAAGAGCCGAGCAAGATCGCGCAGTAAACGGAATGACAGTGCGTCACAGTTGAACCTATATAATGTATATAAGATGTGCACGAGTAGAGTTTGAGATATGCATGAACAGAGGATTTCGTTTTGCATGTCCGGTTCAGAGCCGGAGCAGCAGGATGAAATCCTTTGTTTTGCTGTTAGGAATTTATTAAAGGAGTGAACAGAATTGGCAAATATTATTTTGCATCAAAAACGAAAAAAACGGTTGGAGCAAGGGCATCCGTGGATCTTTGAAAGTGAAATCGCCAGCGTAGAAGGCGAGCCGCAGGGTGGACAGGTTGTGCATGTGCTGAATCATCAGCGTAAATTCCTGGCATCTGGTTATTACAACCCGGCTTCCAAAATTACAGTGCGTGCTATTTCCAGACAACCGATAGAGGAGATGGATCAGGCGTTTTTTGCCAAACGGTTTGCATGGTGCCTTCAGCATCGGGCACGCTTTTTGCTGGAAGAAAATGCGTATCGTCTCGTGTATGGCGAAGCTGATTTCCTACCTGGTCTGATCGTGGACCGGTTTGATGATGTGCTCGTTGTACAACTGCTCACGCTGGGGATGGATCAGCGTCGTCAACAGATCGTAGACGCGTTAGTGGAAGTGGTGCAGCCGCAAGGCATTTATGAACGCAGCGATGTGTCCGTGCGCAAGCTGGAAGGATTGGAAGAGGTCAAAGGATTGCTGTACGGCGAATGCCCGCGCCATGTGACCGTATCGGAAAACGGTCTGCTGATCAAAGTAGATATTGAAGAAGGTCAGAAAACAGGCTATTTCTTCGACCAGCGTGAGAACCGCGCTTCGATTGCACCGCTCATGCTCGGCTGGGGTGAACGCAGCGGTATTACGATGCAGCAGGTGGAACAGGACGGACAACACATCACTGCTCCGGTTAACCGTAAAGGTAAAGTTGTCGATTTCCCTTACTGGGATGGCGCAACGGTACTGGAATGCTTTTCCCATACGGGCAGCTTCACACTGAATGCGTGCAAATACGGCGCCAAAAAAGTAACCTGTCTCGATATCTCCGCTCATGCGATCGAAAGTGCACAGGAAAATGTACGCTTGAATGGATTTGAAGAACGTGTGGAGTTTGTCGTAGCCGATGCATTTGACTATTTGCGCAGCAACGCCAGAGGTCTGGACGAGCGGCGTAACCGTGCTGCTGTCGATAGCAAGCAAGACACTTCTGTCCCTATGACAGCAGGCGGCGGACGTAGCTGGGATGTCGTTATCCTTGATCCACCGGCATTTGCCAAAACGAAAAGCGCAGTTCAAGGCGCTGTACGCGGCTACAAAGACATCAACCTGCACGGGATGAAGCTCGTTAACGAAGGCGGATACCTCGTGACAGCTAGCTGCTCATACCATATGAAACCGGAACTGTTTCTCGAAACAATCCAAGATGCTGCTCGCGACGCTGGTAAAATCCTGCGCCTGATCGACTGGAAAGCCGCAGGCAAAGACCACCCACAAATTCTGGGCGTCACCGAAGGTCACTATCTGAAATTCGCAATCTTCGAAGTCCGCAGCGCAGACTTTTAAGAAGTATCGTCAGTGACGGATGGAACAAGTGTACTATTTTGTATATATATCCAATCATTGCATTCTGCGTGCAAGATCATGATCCATGTAACCGAACCCGTTATCGTTTGCAAAGCCGTTATAGTATAATAAACCCACGGTGAGGAATCCCCTCCGCCTATCGTACCGCTTCGTACGCTACAGGCGGAGGGCTTTTCCATGTCCATGCATGTGTTACACGCAATGAGTGTATACCCATCATTCCACACATCAAAATGGTTGAGTTTGTTGAAGATACAATTAGGTGCTATATGAAAGCTTCAAAACCGCTCCAACTTGTACCAAAAACTGCTACATATCCAACTTCATCTTGTACCTGTATTGAATTTTGCATCCATGTGGAGTACATTGAAATATAAAGAACGTATGTTCCCTAATGAAAATAAAGCCCATCCCAATTTAGAGGTGATGTTCCCATGCCCCTTACATTTATACTAGGTCGCTCTGGTAGCGGCAAAACAACGACAATCATCAACCGGGTTATTGATCAGATTAGCGCCGATCCGACCGGATCACCGCTGCTGATCATCGTACCGGAACAAGCTTCCTTTCAAACCGAGCATGCCCTCATCCGCAGCTCTCGTCTGAGTGGCAATATGCGCGCTAGCGTCTATGGCTTTCGCCGTCTAGCTCAACTCGTTCTGCGCGAAGTGGGCGGCTCTGCTAAAACGCCGTTGGGTGATGAAGGCAAGAAAATGCTGTTATACAAACTCATTCAGCAGCATCAACCACAGCTACGACTGTTTGGCAGGGCAGGTGATCAATTTGGCTTTATTAGCCAGCTAAGCGAGCTGTACAGCGAGTTCAAGCATTATTCGCTAACCGCAGATAAGCTAGAGGAATACGTCAGTCAGGCGGCAACTGGAATCTCGCCGCTACTAACCGACAAGCTGCATGATTTGCAACATATATATCAGCAATATGAATCCGGGCTATCCGGTCTGTATGTGGATCGTGACGATACGCTGAACGATCTGGCGCTAGCATTGCCGCGTTCTCAAGCGCTGGAAGGCGTGCAAGTATGGATTGATGGCTTTCACAGTTTTACGATGCAGGAATATGCTGTTATCGCTGCCTTGCTGGAAAAGGCAGTATCAGTTACCGTATCGCTGACGCTGGATACTCCATATATTCATGAACAGCCGGGTGAGATGGAACTGTTTTATCAGCAGGGAATGGCGTTTCGCCGTTTGTATCAGCTGGCGGAAGCGCTTGGTCATGCCGACGAGCAGGCGATAGAGAATCTGTCTGCTGATACAACCACCGTGCCGATTCGCTTTCGCATGAGTCCACAGCTGGCTCAGTTGGAAAAAGGCTACCGAACGCGTCAAGCATGGAGCCGCAGTCAAACTACTAATTATGACAAGGGAGAGCTATCTGTTCATTGTGCGCCGGATCGTCGTACCGAGATTGAAGGCGCATTACGCGAAATGGTACGGCTTGCACGCGACGAAGGCGCACGCTGGCGCGATATGGCAGTATTCGTCCGTAATTTGGAAGATTATGAGCATCTGATTACGCCGCTGCTGGATGATTACGGGATTCCGTATTTTCTAGATAAACGACGTGGTATCCTGCATCATCCGCTATCGGAATTGATGCGCTCCGCTCTGGATATTGTGATGTACAACTGGCGCTATGAGGATGTATTTCGCTGTATCAAGACCGGTTTGTTAGTTAATCTGGATGAGCAGGTCAGTCAGACCGATCTGGATCGACTAGAAAATATGGTACTGGCTTCTGGTATTCACGGTCATCGCTGGGCGGACGGTCGTCCGTGGCAGGGAATGCCCAGCTTATCGCTGGAAGCGGATGAACCCGAGAAGCAGCAGCAGAGTGAACGTCAACAGATGCTATCACAGCAGATGGAGCTCGTACGTAAGCGTGTTGCTGAACCGTTATCTCGTTTTGAAAAGAAGATCAAAAAAGCGAAGCATGCTACGTCGCTCTGTATCGCCCTTTACGAATTGCTGGACGATCTGAACATTGCTGACAAGCTGGAACAGCTCAGTCATCGTGCAGCACAACATGGTGATCCATTACGCGCTCGTGAGCATATCCAGATTTATAGTAATGTCATGGAGCTGCTAGATCAGGTTGTCGATATTATGCAGGAAGATAAGCTGGAACTGGAAGCCTTCTCCGGCTTGCTGGAAACCGGTTTGTCCGGTTTGCGACTTGGTGTTGTGCCGCCTGCCCTTGATCAGGTGCTAATCGGCTCATTGGATCGAACACGTCCGCTGGATATTCAATACGGATTTGTGCTTGGTGTGAATGATGGCATTGTGCCATCTGTCTTTGCCGATCAGGGAATTCTGAATGAAGCGGAGCGTCTTAATTTGACGGAAGGCGGATTGGAGCTCGCGCCGGGTATTACGCGCCGTCAGCTGGATGAACGCTTTATCGTATACCATGCGTTGACGGTAGCGAGTGAGCGGCTGTGGATCAGCTATGCGATGAGCGATGAAGAAGGTAGAGGTCTAATGCCGTCTGAAGTCATTACGACGGTCAAAGGTCTATTTCCGGGCATGCGTGAGCACAATATCTGCCTGACTGCCGGGATTCGTCAGACGCCGGAGGAGCATCTGGAATTGATCAGCACGCCACAAACGACGCTGCCGCATCTGATCGGACAGTTGCGTGATTGGAAGCAGGGCACCGATATCCCGATGATATGGTGGCATACGCTATCGTGGTATGATCGTCAGCCAAGTTGGCAACCGCAATTGCAGTTGCTATTACGATCGCTGGATTACGCCAATGAAGGCACTCCACTACAAGCAGCAACAAGTCGTCATCTCTACGGCAGTACGCTGCGCACCAGTGTATCGGGTATGGAGCAGTTTGTATCGTGCCCGTTTGCCCATTTTGCTTCTCGTGGCTTGAAGCTACGCGAACGGCAGGAGTATCGCCTGAAAGCGCCGGATATTGGACAGCTGTTCCATGCGTCACTAACAACGCTGGCAAAGGATTTACAAAGCTCCGGTCGCAACTGGGGCGATCTGACGCCAGAGGAATGTGTACAAGCGGCGGAAGCGGCGGTCGATAAGCACAGTCCGCGCTTGCAGGGGGAGATTTTGCTCAGTTCCAAGCGATACGGTTATATTACGCGGAAGCTGCGGGATATTGTGAGCCGTGCTTCGGTCATTATCGGAGAACAGTCACGCCGTGGACAATTTGAGCCGCGCTATCTGGAATTGGCTTTCGGTCCGAATGGGGAATGGCCGCCGCTGCAATTTACGCTGGATAATGGATATACGATGGAGATCGTTGGACGAATCGACCGGGTGGATGTGGCAGAAGGTGAGAATAATCTGCTCATTCGCATCATTGACTATAAATCCAGTTCTACCGATTTGAAGCTGCATGAAGTGTATTATGGACTGGCGCTGCAAATGCTCACGTATCTAGATGTACTGCTAACGCACGCGGAAGACGTAATGGGCAAAAAAGCAGATCCCGCGGGCGCATTGTATTTTCATGTGCATAATCCGCTGCTGCAAGCAGGCAATCGTTTGAGCATGGAACAATCGCAGCAAGAACTGCTCAAAAAGTTCAAAATGAAAGGTCTATTGATGGCAGATCGCGACGTCATCAGCAAAATGGACACGACGCTCGAAAAAGGATATTCGTCCATTTTACCAGTAGCGATCAAGGCAGATGGTGGATTTTACAGCAGTTCAGCAGTTGCATCGCCGGAGCAGTGGCAGGAGCTATTACGCAATGTACGCCATACTGCGAAGCAGATCGGTAGCAACATTACCGACGGTGCGACAGACATTACCCCGTATCGAATCGAACAGGAAAAGGCATGTACGTTCTGTGCCTATAAACCTGTTTGTCAGTTTGACGAGAGCATTAAGGGGAACAATTATAACTTACTGAAAAAGCCGAACAAACATGAAACTTGGGAACTACTGCAAAACCGGCAGGACGGGCAGAAAGGAGATAGCAACCATGAGCAACGATGATTTGCATGTTCATGATAGTCAATATGACGACAATAAGCGGACTACCGAATCTAACGAATCCTATGTGAGCGGACAACAAGATGAGTTGTTTGCAAATGTTGAGGAGAATAGTGAGCGTGCACGGGCTTTGCAGCAATTGCATATGCCAAGACCGGACAATAGCACTTGGACGGACGATCAGTGGAACGCCATCTCCCTGCGCGGTAACAATCTGTTGGTCGCAGCAGCAGCTGGTTCTGGTAAAACGGCGGTTCTGGTGGAGCGCATCATCCGTCAGGTTATTGATCCGCAATATCCGCTTGATGTGAATCGGATGCTCGTTGCGACCTTTACGAAGGCAGCGGCAACCGAGATGCGGCAGCGGATTCGGGCAGCACTGGATCGCGAAGTGCTGAATCGACCGGAGGATGAGCGATTGCGTCGACAGCTCGCGCTGATCGGACAAGCGTCGATTACGACGTTGCATTCCTTTTGCATGGAGGTTATTCAGCGGTATTATGCGATGATTCCGCTAGATCCTGGTTTTCGTATCGCCAGTGAAAATGAATGCGCGATGATGCGCGAGGAATTGCTGGAAGAATTGTTCGAAGAGAAATATACCGAGGAAGAAGAACGGGACAATCGCCAGTTTCACCGCTTGATCAACTGGTTCGGCGGCGAGCGCAGTGATGATGCAGCGATGAAGCTGGTTGAGCGACTGTATCATTTTGCACGCAGTCATCCGTGGCCGGAGCACTGGTTGCGGGAGATGGCGAATGCGTTTTATGTGGACAATGCGGCACAGCTGGAAGAATCCACATGGGTGCGTCAGATTGTGAGCGATGTGCAGGTGGCGCTAGATGGGATGGAAGCTGTGTTGCTGCAAGCGATAGAAACGGCACAGCTGCCGGGTGGTCCGGCGGCGTATGTAGAGACGCTGAATGCTGATCTGGAACTGATTCATCGGTTACAAGATATTGCGGCGATTCAGCCGTGGACGGAACTGTATACGTCGTTTCAACAGGCGGCGTTTGGCAAGCTGAAGCCGGTACGCAAGGACGGTCTGGATGTGCGCATTCAGGATCATGTCAAACAAATGCGCGAAACGGTGAAAAAATCGCTATCCGAGATAAGCGGACTGTTTTTCGGACGTACACCAGATGAGTTTGCTCAGGAATTGCGTGAAGCGGCTCCGCTGATGGAAGAACTGGCAGAGGTCATTATCCGTTTCAGCGATAAATATCAACAGGAGAAGCAGCGGCGCGGTTGGGTCGATTTTTCCGATCTGGAGCATTATGCGCTGCACATTCTGCGTCATCCTGATTCGACACCGGAGCATGTAGTGCCGTCAGCGGCTGCACTGGAATATCGTCAGCGCTTTGACGAGGTGATGCTGGATGAGTATCAAGATACAAACTCGGTGCAGGAGCAATTGGTACGCTTGATTTCGCGCGATGTACCAGGTAATCGGTTTATGGTAGGCGATGTGAAGCAGAGTATTTATCGATTCCGTCTGGCAGAGCCGGGATTGTTTTTGGAAAAGTATCATCAGTATCGCGATGATTGGAGCGGGAAGGGGCGTCGCATTGATCTATCTCGTAACTTCCGCAGTCGTGAGCAGGTGGTAGATGCGGTCAATATGATTTTCCGCCAGCTGATGAATGTGAAGGTAGCGGAGATTGAATACGATGAGCGCGCCGAATTGGTCGCAGGTGCATCGTATCCGGCGGGCGCGCCAGAATCTGTCAATGATTATGCACCCGAATTCTGGTTGTTAGAACGGAGTGGCAACGATTCGTATGCTGCTACGGATCATGGCGAAGAGGAAGGTGCCATCGTCGATGATTCGGAGCTGGAAGCGGCACGCTTGGAAGCACAGGCGATCATCCGACGCGTGCGGGAGATGACGTCATCTGATGGCAAACCGTTAATGATTTACGATAAAGGTCTAGACGATCTGCGTCCAGCGGAATATCGGGATATGGTTATTTTGCTGCGCTCGACAATGATCTGGGCACCGCTGATGATCGAGGAATTGCAGCTTGCCGGGATTCCTGCATATAGTGATGTGGAGCAAGGATATTTTGAAGCGGTGGAAGTGGATATTATGCTATCGCTGTTGGAAATTATCGACAATCCACAGCAGGATATTCCCCTTGCATCCGTTCTGCGTTCGCCGCTGGTCGGTCTAAATGAAGACGAATTGGCAAATGTACGGCTGGCGCAAAAGCAAGTGACCTTTTACGAGGCATTACTGTCGCTGGTGGATACACATCGTACAGTCAATGATGAGCATTCTGTTGATAAAGAAGGACAGTCGTATCCTATCCTTCCTAAGGATGCACTGCATCAGTATGACCAACCAGCGGTTGTAGCTGATGTTGACGATATGCCAGCTGTGGAAAATGAGATTCCGAGTCATGCTGTCAATGAGGATGATGCTTCATTGTTTGGCTCCGTGCCAGCGCATATAGAAAGTGATCATACAGGTGACGAAGCAATGCGAGACGCTTCAACCTTCGTTTCAGCAGATTCTATGTCTATTCATCCTGCGTCTGATGCACCGAATATTTCGCAAGCATTGCGACTGCGTTTGCAGCGCTTTTATGATCAATTGCAGAGCTGGCGTGCCGAAGCGCGTGAAGGTGAGTTGGGCGACCTGATCTGGCGCATTTATCGGGAAACGGGATATGTGGACTGGTTGGGCGGATTGCCCGGTGGTGTGCAACGTCAGCACCATTTGCGCATATTGTATGAGCGTGCACGTCAGTTTGAACGTTCGACATCATCGCGTGGATTGTTCCGCTTTTTGCGATTTATTCGGCGATTGAAGGATACGGGTGGCGATCTGGGCACAGTATCGGGCGGTGCAGAGGAGAATGCAATCCGAGTGATGACCATTCACAAAAGTAAAGGTCTGGAGTTCCCGGTCGTCTTTCTTGCAGGCATGTCCAAAATGTTCAATATGCAAGATTTGAATGCGCCTTTCTTAATGCACAAGGAGCTTGGCTTTGGTCCCAAGTTTGTCGATGAAGATACACGGGTGAGCTATCCGACTTTGCCCAATCTGGCAATTCGCCGCCGTGGTATGAATGAGCTATTGGCAGAGGAATTACGTGTACTGTACGTAGCACTGACTCGTCCGCGCGATAAGCTGATCATGATCGCTACCGTCAAGGACTTGGATAAAAAGATTGCGTCATGGAGTCAGATTCAAGAATATCCAGCGTTGGAACTGCCGGATTATCTGCTGTCCCGTGCGCGTAGTTATCTCGATTGGCTCGGTCCTGCCTTTATGCGCCATCGTTCTGCCACCTTGTTCCGCGAACGAAGCGAAGCTGCTGCCGCACCGTATGCGGCAGTGCTAGCTGACGACCGATCAGAATGGCAATTGAGCATTATCGATACACGTCAGTTGCTGAGCGAAGTAGCCAGTGAGGAGCAGGATGAGCATGGTATTCGCGAAGACGATGCCAAATGGAAATCTCTCCAACATCAGCATGCCCCGGATTGGCAGCAACTGCTAGACACTGCACGGCATCATAAACAACATGCACAAGCACCACATCTAGCTTCGGATGATGGTACAGCGGATATTGCGAATCAAGAGATACCAGAAGCACAGTTGGAACAGCAACAGCGTGAATTGAAACAATCTATTCATGAACGTTTGTCTTGGCAGTATCGATATGAGCAAGCCGCACATATTGCAGCCAAAACAACAGTCAGCGAATTGAAGCATCAGCTCGTGTCCGAAGATGCACCTGATGCCGATCTGTGGGAAGACATCTGGAATCTCAATCCATTGCTGCAAAAGTATATGCGCCGCGTGGAAGAGACATCAAGTGCCGATCACACAAGTTCAACATCCAGCGATCTCGTATCGTCTACTACGGGAACGACAGAATCCAATTCTACGCCGTCCAATCAAACGCTTCAATTGAATCGCGACAGCAGCTTGAAGCTACACCGTCCCAAATTCATGGAGCAAAAAGGTCTGACCGGTGCAGAGCGAGGCACAGCTTATCATACTGTAATGCAGCGTGTACCACTAGATATAAGTCGTGGTGTGACTATAGAGGATGTAGAGCAGGTCAAACAGCATCTTGTAGAAGATCAGATTTTAAGGCAAACAGAAGTCGATAGCGTTGCAACGAGCGATATTACTGTATTTTTCGAAACAGAGCTTGGTCAGCGTATGCTTCAAGCAGATTGGATCAAGCGCGAGCTGGCATTCAGTTATGGTTTACCTGTCAATGATGCTGGTGATGTGATGCTAACGCAGGGCATTATCGACTGTCTGTTCCGTGAAGGTGAGCGCACGATTCTGGTCGATTACAAAACTGACCGTGTGCTGGAACATCAGGGCGGTACGGCTGCGCTGGAAGAACGCTATCGTGTACAATTGGAGCTGTATGCGCAAGCAGTACAACAGTCAATCGGCTGGAAAGTAGATGAGCTATGGCTCTACTTCTTCGACGGTCAGCAGGAAGTGCGTTTGAGCGTATAATGTATTGTTAATGAGGGTGCAAAAGCATCCTATATTGAAAATGATTGATTCATATGAATATAAGAAATCGTACATCTAAACGGAATGATCCAAACTCTACACGGAATAAACCAAATTCAAGTGTCGGATTTTCAATCCATTTCATCTTATTCAGCTAATAAATGTATTCAACCAATAAAGGGTATGCCGATTCATGGCATGTCCTGTACGATAAAGGAGGAATTCTGTGCGTATTTTACATACCGCAGACTGGCATTTTGGCAAAACGCTGGAAGGCAGAAGTCGGCTGGAAGAGCAAATCGCTTTTGTCGATGAACTGGTCACACTGGCGGATGATCAACAAGCCGATCTGATCTTGATGGCGGGCGATGTGTACGATTCCGTCAATCCGCCGGCAATGGCGGAACAGCTATTTTATGAAGCGACAGCACGACTAACGCAAAATGGACGACCGATGGTCATTATTGCTGGTAACCATGATCAGCCGGAACGCATTTCATCCGCGGCTCCGCTTGTACGTGGCAGAGGGATTCATCTGCTTGGCGTACCGTCATCAACCGGATTAGAGATTTCCATTCCGCGTACTGGTGAAACGGCGGTTATCGCACCATTGTCTTACCCGTCCGAATCGCGGCTGAATGAGCTGCTGATCGACGATCATGATGAAAATAATATTCGGCGTGCTTACAGCGAACGTGTCGGTCGACTGATGAAGCAATTATCGGCAGGCTTCCGCGCAGATACAGTCAATCTGGCGATGAGCCATGTATACGTACTCGGCGGTGTCGAAACGGATTCCGAGCGTCCGATTCAAGTTGGTGGCGCTTATACCGTCGACCCGTCAGCGTTGTATACCGGCGCGCAATATACAGCACTCGGTCATTTGCATCGAGCGCAGGCAGTCAAAGGGGAAGGTATGATCCGCTACAGCGGCTCCCCACTCGCATACAGCTTTTCCGAAGCCGGGCAAGCCAAATCAGTGACGATGCTCGACATTATACCCGGCGCTGTACCGCAAATGGAAGAATTGTTCCTGAGCAGTGGACGTCCACTTGTACGCTGGAAGGCGAAGGGCGGTCTTGCCGAGGTCTATCAATGGCTAGACGAAGGACGCGATCCCAACGCCTTTATCGATCTAGAAATATCGTTACAAGAAGCATTGTCGATGGGCGATATTCAGAATCTGCGCAAAGCGTACAGTGGCATCGTCAACATTCGCCCGGTATACCCACAAACCGAAGCTGAAGAACAATTTAGCGAGCGTGCACAATTACCAGTCCATGAATTGTTCCGCAAATTTTATGAGCGACAGACTGGCGGGGCTGTACCGGATGACCGAATGGTTGAGATTTTCTTGGAACTGATCGATGGCGAGGAGCAACTGGAACCATCGTCAACGGAGACAGGTAAGGGAGTGCAGTCATGAAGCCTATATTATTAAAGCTGTCCGGTCTGCAAAGTTACCGTGAACAGCAGGAGATCGACTTTACTACCTTGTGTGAAACGGGCTTGTTCGGTATTTTTGGACCGACCGGAAGCGGCAAGTCGACGGTACTGGATGCGATCACACTGGCGCTGTATGGCAAGGTGGAACGTGCACAGAATGGTACACAGGGCATCTTGAATCATTCGGAGGATGCGGTATTTGTATCATTTTCCTTTGAGCTGTTATCGGATGTTGGTACGCATCAGTATCGGGTCGAGCGGCGCTTCAAGCGCACAGGCGAGCATACGGTGAGCAACAGCATGAGTCGTTTTATCGAATGTCTGGCAGACGGGGATCGTGTCATTGCTGACAAGCTGGGCGATGTGACTCGCTGTGTAGAAGACTATATCGGTCTGAAAATGGACGATTTCACTCGTGCCGTCGTATTGCCGCAGGGCAAATTTGCCGAGTTTTTATCATTAAAAGGTAGCGACCGGCGGCAGATGCTCCAGCGATTGTTCCATTTAGAAAAGTACGGCGACCGATTGATGCAAAAGCTCAGTCAGCGTGTCAAAGATACCGATAATCGTCTGGATCGACTTGCCGCCGAGCAAACCGGTCTGGGCGATGCGTCTGCCGATGCCGTCAAAGTTGCCAAAGAACGTTTGCAGCAGGCGGCGCAGGAAGCGGAGCAATTGCGTCAACGATTGCAGGAAGTGACCACCCGTCTGGAAAAGCTGGGCAAAGTACGTGAGCTGATCCATGAACAGTCATTACTGCAACAGCGACTGGAGCAATTGTCTGGGCACGAGGACGCAATTGCTGCTCTTGAACAACAGTGGGAAGCAGCAGTGTCTGCACAGACATTGCTGCCTTTACTGGACGGCTGGAAACAAATGCACCAGCAATCCCAGCAGGAGCAGCAACGTGCCGACGAATTGCACAATCAATGGAAGCAGGCAGAGCAAGCGTCTGTTCATGCGACGGAGCAGGAGCAACAGGCACGTCAGCAATTGAATCAGCACGAGCCACGGCTTCTGTCACGTCTGGAACAACTGCAACAAGCACTTACACTGCAAAAAGAATGCCGTGAACTAGAGCAGGCGCAGTTGCAACTGCATCAGCAATTGGAGCAGATTGCTGCACAGCTCAACGATGCCCAGCAGCAAGCTCAGCGTGAGCAAGCGCTACTGGACAAAGCACAAGCACTGCGCGAAGAATTGAACACACAGCTTCGCGCATCCGAAGTGCGCAGTCAGGATCGCCGCGAATTGCAAGAAGCGCAGCAACGACTGAATGCGTTAGATACCGCTCGTTCTCGTTTCAAAGAATTGGAGCACGAGCAGCAAGCTCAACAGTCCGCCGCTTCACGATATGATGCAACATGGGAACAGCTGGAACAGGAAAATATCCGTTTTGGTAGTGAAGAACAGCATCTCTTCCAGCAAGCAACATCGTTGCAAAGTGAGCAGCAACATCAAGAGCGAATATTGCTACAATTTCAGCAGCAGCTTCAGCAGTGGGAGCAGTCACATCATGCTGCCTCCAGAGAAGCCGAGACGCATCGTCTGGCTACCGTGCTGGCAGCTCAATTGCAAGATGGAGAACCATGCGCGGTCTGCGGATCAGTACATCACCCGCATCCTGCCAGTCTGCCGCAGAATTCCGAGCAAGCACCTACTGAGCAGGAGCAGGATGCGCTGCAAGTGATAGAGCAGCTACAACAATCGGCTCGTGAACATAGCGAAAGTATCCGCAGTCGTACCTTTGAATTGCGCACACTGCTGACGGATTGGGAGTGGCTGCACAGCGATGGATCCACTGTGGAAGCACATTCCCATACCGCTGTAGCTTCTACGCAAGCAGCAACAAAGTTAGCGGAACAAGATCAACTTGCCCAGCAAGATCCATACAACGCTGAATTTGCAGGTTCTCATGAAATTCTTTCTTTCCAAGACAAGACAGACGTCAACTATATGCAGAAAGAAGCTACAAACTGGCTGAATTCATTTGTAGCGCAAACTAGTGATCTGGAACAGCGTATTCATCAACTGCGTCAACAATTGCGCAATTGGCGCCAACAGCAGCGTGATTGGTCGCAGCGTCGTACTGCATTGCAAGCGGAGCGTCAGAGTGCTCAGCGTTTGCTGGAACAATCCCGTAACCGACTGGAAGCTGCTCAGCAGCAAACCCAGCAGTTGTTACAGGACTGGCAACAGCATCATCCAGAGCTGACCGAGCAGCAAGCAAGAGAACGGTTTGCCGATCTTACACGTCTGGATGAACAAGCAGACCAAATTCGAGGACGTTTGGAAAAGAGTGCGCCTTATATTGAGGAGCGAAGCCAAGCAATTCGCCAATATGAGCAGCAGATCAATACGCTGGAACGTCAGCAGATTCAAGAACGCACTCGTTATGAAAGCGATCAGCGATATTTACAGGAAAAACAAAATCTGTTGCAGCAGTGGATTGGAGAGCAATCTGCCGAGCAGCTGATTACTGAAGCGAACAATGAGCTGAATCAGTATCGCCAACAAGCGACGCAATGGGCTGAGCAGCTTCGTAGCGCGCAGCAGCTGCACCAACAGGCAGGTCAACATCACGCTCTTGCTGTGCAATCGGCGCAATCTCTATCCTCGCAGTCTGAACAGGCTGCACAGCGTTGGCAGCAGGCGCTGGAGCAATCGCGCTTTGACGATGAGCATCACGTAGCAGCGGCGCGGATGGATGAGCAGCAACTGCAAGCAGCACGTCAGCGGATTGACAGTCACCGTGAACAGCAGCGCGAGCTAAGTGTTCATTTACGTGAGTTGAAATCCAAGCTGGATGGTCAAACAGTGTCAGAAGAACAATGGCAGCAGTTGCAACAGGAATGGCAGGAGGCGCGTCAAGCGGACGAAGCAGCACTGGAATATCGTGCACGCGCCACGCGTGATTTTGAAGATCTGGAACAGCGGCATGTTCGCTGGTTGGAACTGGAACGTCAACGGACAGAGCTTGCCGTAGAATCCAATCATTTATCCAAATTGCAGGCAAGTATGCGTGGTAACGCATTTGTAGAATATATCGCTGAGGAACAATTAATGCAGGTCAGCCTGGCAGCTTCGGAGAGACTCCGCTTTCTGACCCGACAGCGCTATTCGCTGGAAGTCGATTCCGGCGGCGGCTTTGTCATTTGCGATAACGGTAACGGCGGTATTCGTCGTCCGGTGTCCACCTTGTCCGGCGGTGAGACGTTCCTGACTTCACTATCGCTTGCGCTGGCATTGTCAGCACAAATTCAACTACGCGGGCAATATCCGCTTCAGTTCTTTTTCTTGGATGAAGGATTTGGTACGCTTGATCCCGAACTTCTGGATACAGTCGTTACGTCGCTTGAGAAATTGCACACGGATCGTCTGTCCGTCGGCATTATCAGCCACGTACCGGAGCTACGTATGCGGCTGCCTCGCAAACTGGTGGTCGTACCAGCAGAGCAGGCAGGCGTCGGCTCACGCGTCGTGATGGAAACGATGTAATATACGTTCAACGAGGTAATAATGTATGATCATTTGATCGAATCCAATACGTGTAACGATGAAAGGGGAAGTTTCCATGTTCAAAGAAGATTGCCTATTTTGTAAAATCGCCGCTGGCACCATCCCCGGCAACAAAGTGTATGAAGACGACCGTATTCTTGCTTTTCACGATATCGCTCCAGCAGCACCTGTGCATGTGCTGATCATTCCGAAAAAGCATATCGACTCTATGAATGAGGTGACTACGGACGATCTGCCGTTGATTGCCGATATTCACGGCATCGCAATTCAACTGGCAAAAGAACTTAACGTAGATCAATCCGGCTACCGCCTTATTAACAACTGCGGTCCAGATAGCGGACAAGCAGTGCAGCATGTGCATTATCATCTACTCGGTGGTAACAAGCTGGGCGCCCTGATCGGCAATTCTGATTCGCACGCATAACAGTTTATTGGAATGGACGGCGCACACAAGCATACGCATTTCGTTCATTGATTAGCGCCTGATCCAGCATTGGACATACACAAATTACGTAAAAAAGATTCCATTTATAGCAGTACGATCACGGCACAGCAACAATAGTTCGCAATAGAGAGAGAACGATTATAGTGTCAAACACAACCATATACTGCGCTATGACAGCTTTAAACTGTGGATAAGTGACCAGTTGACGGACTAATATTATCCATTTTTAATCCAAAATAACAATTTGATCAGATTCGTCACAAAAAAATGCTGGAAAAAGCTGTGTTGATGTTGACACTGTAATCCATTCTCACCTATAATGAAAGTTGATAAGCCGTGTTATTTTTCCGGACGGTCTGGTCGGAGGGAGGGAAAACTGGTGTCTGAAACGAAAGTTCGCAAAAACGAAACAATTGATGCAGCACTTCGTCGCTTCAAACGCTCCATCGCTAAAGATGGCGTTCTGGCTGAGGTGAAAAAACGCAAACATTATGAAAAGCCGAGCGTAAAGCGTAAGAAAAAATCTGAGGCTGCGCGCAAAAGAAAGTTTTAGGAGGATTTATCCGTCATGAGTCTTAGCGAACGATTGAACGAGGATATGAAGCAGGCGATGAGGGACAAGGATAAGTTTAAATTGTCCACCATCCGCATGGTCCGTTCGACGATTAAAAATCAGGAAATTGATTTGAAACGCGATTTGAACGACGATGAAGTGCTTGATATTCTTAGCCGTGAGATCAAACAGCGCAAAGATGCCCTCCAAGAATTTGAGAAAGCAGGTCGTGACGACCTGACAACTAACCTTAGAGCGGAAATTGAGATCGTTTCAGAGTATCTTCCTGCCCAGCTTTCTGAAGAAGAAATTAAAGTCATTGTACAGCAGACCATCCTGGAGACCGGTGCTTCTTCAAAAGCCGATATGGGGAAAGTAATGAGCGCCTTGATGCCTAAGGTCAAAGGTCGCGCAGACGGAAAAGTTGTGAACCAAGCGGTTCAGCAGCTTCTGCAATAAACAAATTCAAAAGCACCTTCTTTACTCGTTAAAGAAGGTGCTTTTTTCTGTACCTTTTTAGAGAAGGCTCACATTTAATATGAAGATTATTACATTTTTGTGAAACGTCGCAGCGTATTGTGCGTATAATAAAGTATAAGCAGTTTCTGCTGTTTACTTGGTCATTTTGACAGGAATGACCGTAAACGGTATGTCCAGCCTTGTTCAGAATGTACAGCTGAAAAGAAGGGGGCAAGATCATATGATGATGTACAACGATGGCGGAAAGGATTACCGTCGTCCATCCTTAACTTGGGGAATACTTGCGCTAACGCTGATTGTAGGTCTGCTGGCGTATGCATTGCCGGTTCATGCCGCAGCCGAAACTGTGCAGGCGACCCAGTCAGGAGTCGGAACTGGCATTGCTGCATTTTTGACCCACCCAGTCGTTCAAACGTTGCTCTTGTTTGTCGGGATTGCAGGGATTGCAATTGAAATTCTCGTGCCAGGCGTGATCGCGCCGGGAGCAGTTGGCGTTATTGCGTTTGGACTGTTTTTCTACGGCGGACAGCTGGCTGGTTACTCGGGTTCCTTAACATGGATTCTGTTCGCTGCCGGTTTACTGTTGCTAGTACTGGAATTTTTCATACCAAGCTTTGGCATATTAGGAATCTTGGGGGCGGGGAGCTTGATCTACGCGGTTGTACAGGCTGCACGTGATACATCGGATGCGCTGCTTTCACTAGGTATTGCTTTTGTAGCGGCTGCAATCGTTGTTAGTATCGTTGCATACATTTTCCGTAAGCGCGGTGTTTGGAATCGTTTTATTCTGAGCGAGCAATTGACCTCGGATGAGAGTTATATGGCGAATTTACAGCGTGAGCAGCTGATCGGTCTAGAAGGGACAAGTTTGACACCTCTGCGTCCATCGGGAACGATCTTGATCGAAGGTCGTCATATCGACGTAGTAACGCAAGGCGGTTATATTGAGCGCGATCGTCATGTGAAGGTTGTCCGTATCGACGGTAGCCGCATCATTGTAGATGAATGGTCAGCATCCAAAGAAGCCTCTCGTTCCGAATCTGCTACATCTGCCGATTCCGCCAATTGATCACAGAATCTCCTATTGCAGCACTCCTGTCGTATCATCCGGCGCAAGCTTTTCAGCTGTACCGTACCGGGAAGGGCGGACCCGCAAGGCACAGGCAGTTTCACTGCATGACTGCCTGCGCTGACCGCTGTTCTTACATAACTATGACGGTCAATTACAGCCACAACGCCGGCCGTTTGACCCAATCCAATGAAATCGGAGCGTGATGAATGAAATGACTTCACCTATCGTAAGCGCTATTTTTATTATTGTAGTTGCCATTATTGTGCTTAGCGTGTTTTTCAGCTTTTTCCCATTAGCGCTGTGGATTTCCGCAGTCGCATCCGGCGTACGTGTCGGCATCATTACCCTTGTAGCGATGCGTCTGCGTCGTGTTGTGCCATCCCGTATCGTCAACCCGCAGATCAAAGCGCACAAAGCTGGTCTAGGTCTGAATTTGAATCAACTGGAAAGTCACTATCTGGCAGGTGGTAATGTTGACCGTGTTGTTAACGCCCTGATCGCTGCGCAGCGTGCGAATATTCCACTGGAATTTGAACGTGCAGCTGCGATTGACCTTGCCGGTCGTGACGTACTGCAAGCCGTACAAATGAGTGTTAACCCGAAAGTGATCGAAACACCTGTCGTCGCTGCTGTTGCCAAGGACGGTATCGAAGTACGTGTTAAAGCGCGTGTTACTGTGCGTGCCAACATCGATCGTCTCGTCGGTGGTGCCGGTGAAGAAACGATCATTGCCCGTGTCGGTGAAGGTATCGTTACAACCGTCGGTTCCAGTGATTCCCACAAACAAGTACTGGAAAATCCCGACCTGATCTCCCGTACCGTTTTGCAGAAAGGTCTGGACTCTGGTACAGCTTTTGAAATTCTGTCCATCGATATCGCGGACGTTGATGTAGGTAAAAACATCGGCGCGATGCTGCAAACCGAGCAGGCGGAAGCTGACAAACGCATCGCTCAGGCAAAAGCCGAGGAACGCCGTGCGATGGCGGTTGCACAGGAACAAGAGATGAAGGCACGCGTCGTAGAAATGAGAGCGCGCGTGGTCGAGTCCGAATCCGATGTACCGCTCGCAATGGCAGAAGCGCTCCGTAACGGACAGATGGGTGTGATGGATTATATGAACTTGAAAAATATCGAAGCAGATACACAGATGAGAGGCTCGCTTGGCAAAGCCAATGATCCGAATCAGGGCGGTAACGATCAACAGCCATTGAAATAAGGATGTGTAGCATATGATCGATTTTGTGTTAAGCAATCTGTATATTGTGGTCATTATTGCCTTTGCCATTTTTACAGCGATTAGTAGTCGTTCTGGTAAAAGTAAAAACCGTCGCAGTAATCCGGGTATGCCAACTTTTGGTGGCGGACCGATGAATCGACAGGATGGCAACAATCGCCCAACCCAACCACATCCGTGGAATGCTCCTCAGCAGGAGAGCGAAGAAGAGGCGCAGCGCCGTTATCAGGAAGCGCAGCGTCGCTACGATATGGAGCAGCCGCGCGGCAGTCTGGATGAAGGCACATCGACGGAAAGCCCTACCTATTCGCGTAATGATGAAGGTGAATTGTCCGCAGGTACTTCGGGCAACAGCCGTGAAGGTTCACGCTCGGAATATGACGATCGCCAGAATATTGGACGTAATGCGGATGACTATCGCAAAGAAATGCAGCAACGTCTGGATCAACTAAATAATGTATTGGGCGAACGAACAAGAGATATGACTGACCAACCGCGCAGTACACAACGAACATCATCAGCATCGCAGAGTAAGGATACACGCAATACATCAGCAGAAGGTTTGAAGCTGGATGCTGATCAGGCAACACAGGGCGTGTTGTGGGCAGAGATCTTGAGTGCACCGCGCTCCCGTCAAGCGCAGGGCTGGGGACGAATCAACAGCCAGCGCAAGCCATCTTGAATGTTGGGACGTCGTTCATGTATTATCTTCTCTGTTTCATAGAATGTTAATATTGAACAGAAGACAGACACTACGACGATGCAGTAATAAGCCGATTCCGCGAGGGATCGGCTTATTTTTCCATCAACACTGCGTTAGAGTCGGCAGGACTGCTTCAAAAGAACCAATGAGGGTGAATAATAGCATCGTACCCCTCCAAAAAATTTTGCATGACTCTCGATACAATGGTAAAGTTTATGAGAAGGTATGGACACTATAATTTATTATTGAGGAGATTGAGGCTATTTGTCAGAGCAAACGCAAAGCATCAGAATTCCCCTGCAAAATGCAGAAGAAGGACTGTCCTTGTTCGGTCCTCAGGACCAGTTTCTGAAGATTATCGAACGTGAGACAGAAGCGAGAATCGGCAGCCGTGAAGCCGAGATTGTTATCCAGGGTTCCGTTCCAGTCGTGGATCAGGTACAGCAGTTGTTTGAAGTACTGCTTGAACTTGTTCGCAAAGGCTACGTGTTGACCGAACGGGATATTTTATATGCCATTGAGCTTGCCAAAGACATGCGAGCGGATCAATTGCTCGACTTATATAAAGGAGAAATCACCCAGACCTTCCGCGGCAAACCGATTCGAGTCAAAACGATCGGGCAAAAGCACTATGTCAGCACGATTCAAAAACGTGATATCGTGTTCGGCATCGGTCCAGCGGGTACAGGTAAAACGTATCTCGCGGTCGTGCTTGCTGTTGCTGCATTGAAGGAAGGCAAGGTCAAGCGCATCGTGCTGACAAGACCAGCGGTGGAAGCGGGCGAAAGTCTGGGCTTTTTGCCGGGCGATTTGCAGGAAAAGGTAGATCCTTATCTGCGTCCACTGTATGACGCTCTGTATGACGTTATGGGTCAGGAGCAGACCGCAAAAGCACTAGAACGTGGTCTGATCGAGATTGCGCCGCTTGCTTATATGCGCGGACGTACACTGGATGATTCTTTCATCATTCTTGATGAAGCGCAAAATACGACAGCAGAACAGATGAAGATGTTCCTAACCCGGCTCGGCTTCGGCTCCAAGATGGTCATTACCGGAGACGTGACTCAGATCGACCTGCCACGCGGCAAAAAATCCGGTCTGGTAGAGGCGCGTCTCATATTGGACGGCATCGGAGAGATCGGTTTTGTAACATTCGCCGAGCAGGACGTGGTGCGGCATTCACTGGTACAAAAAATTATCGTTGCTTATGATAAAGCATCGGAGAATCTGGAATAGCAGATGGTCAGTGGATACGCAGCATCCGCACATTTTGAATATTCAGAAGTGAGAGGACTGTATGTATGACTTCCAAGGAACCGTCCCCAAGTAACAAAACATTCTATTCCAGACTCGCTGGCTGGAAAACCGACCGCCTATCGCGCTATATTTTGTTTGCGCTCCTGTTGGTACTATTTTATGTCAGTCTGGCGCCGAATTTGCTGCCACAGCGCTTTGATCTGCGTGTCGGTGCAGTTACCGAAAAGGATATCGTTGCACCGATGCAGATTCCGAACAATAAGGCAACATTACAGGCGCAGGAAACGGCAGCTGAGCGGGTGGAGTCGGTCTATACGATCGTATCCATGCATCGGGAAAATGTAATTGCTCAGATGCTGGAGCGCATCGAATCCCTGAATCAGGATGATCAGATTTCGAGTGCGGATAAGGCGCAGATTTACAGCCAGGAGATTCCCGGGCGTATTCGTAACTCTGTAGCTAACTTTATTCGCAATCATCGCGATGCTAGTAATTATTCTTCCCAGCTGCTGGATGAGATGCAAAGTACGATTTCCAATCAGACATACAGCATTCCGGAAGAAACGTTTCTAAAGATACCGCGTCTATCAACTGATGATGTGCAGCAGATGAGCCAGATAGCAGCAACGATTGTTACACGGCTGATGAGCGATCAGATCACGGATGCTCAATCTGCGCGTGCACGCGTAGCAGAGTTGGTGAATACTAGCTCACTGGAGAGCCGTACTGCTCGTGAGGTTATGCAAGAATTGATTCGTGGTGTACTGACAGCAAACAAGTTCTATGACGAAGAAGCAACCAAAGCAGCCAAAGTGGAAGCACGTGAGAATACACCGATCGTTTACGTGCAACAAGGGGAAGTGATCGTTCCTGCGGGTCAGATTATTACCCAGGAAATGTACACCTTGTTGGATGAGAACAACTTACTTAAAAATGAGGTCAACTACTGGCCGCAGCTCGGCTTGTTGATGTTTACCTTTTTATTAACGCTAGGTATCTATGTGTTTTTCCGTCAGTCAGCGCAGCGTGGCACCTATTACAACAATTCGCAGCTGTTGATGCTGATCTTGATTTTTGCCATTTGTATCGTTACGTTCCATCTGGTACGTATTTTACAAACGGGCAATTCGTCATACTTCGGCTATCTCGTACCAGCAGCACTAGGTGCGATGCTGATCACTCTGTTGCTGGACTTGCATCTAGCATACATTTGCTCTGTTATACTGAGTGTGATCGTTAGTGTTATTTTGAATATGCGTCAGGGTGAGATGTTTGATTATCAATTTGGCTTGTTTACGCTCGTTGTGTCACTGGCAGTAATTCACTCCATTCATCGAGCAAGTCAACGATCGACCATTTTAAAGGCTGGCATTATGGCGTGTCTATTCGGTGCGTTTTCGGTGCTCACACTCGTATTGCTGAATGATAGCGAGTGGACGCGTATGACGGTGCTGTACACGCTTGGATTTGCCTTTATTGGTGGTCTGCTCAGTACAGTACTCGTGCTTGGTCTAATGCCGTTTTTCGAAACGACATTTGGCATTTTGTCAGCGCTCAAGCTGATCGAGTTGTCCAACCCGAATCATCCATTACTGCGCAAGCTGCTGATCGAGACGCCGGGTACGTATCATCATAGCGTTATGGTCGGCAATCTATCAGAAGCTGCTGCTGAGGCGATTGGTGCCAATGGATTGCTATGCCGGGTCGGTTCGTATTATCATGATATCGGGAAAACGAAACGTCCGAGCTATTTTATTGAAAATCAAAATCATATGGAAAATCCGCATGACAGCATTGATCCAAAGCTGAGCAAATCAATCATTATTGCCCATGCGCGAGATGGCGTAGAAATGCAAAAGGAATACAAGCTGCCCAAGCCGATTCGCGATATTGCGGAGCAGCATCACGGCAGTACGTTCCTACATTTCTTTTACCATAAGGCGCTGAAGCTGGCAGAGGAGCAAGGCGTAGAGCCAGACTTTACTGAAGAGGATTTCCGTTATCCGGGTCCAAAAGCGCAGACGAAGGAAGCGGCAGTTGTCGGTATCGCTGACAGCGTGGAAGCGGCAGTGCGTTCGCTCAAGCAGCCAACAGTTGAGCAGGTCGAGACGATGATTGAGAAAATCATCAAAGGTCGGTTGGATGATCATCAGTTTAACGACTGTGATCTGACGATGAAAGAGCTGGATGTCGTCGCTCAAACGCTGAAAGAAGCAGTTATGGGGATTTTCCATTCACGGATCGAATATCCGGAAGATATCAAAAAGCCGGAGTCAAAGGAGAACAAAGCATGAGTTTACAGCTCGCATGGGAAAATGAGCAAACGGAATATGCAATCACAGCGGAGCTGATTGGCGTGCTGGAGCAGATTTTGCAAGCAGCAGGACAGCAAGAAGGTGTAGCCGAGGGTGAGGTAGTGCTCACCTTTGTAGACGATGAAGTGATCCATGAGCTGAATCGCGAATACCGCAACATTGATCGTCCAACCGATGTACTGTCATTTGCGATGAACGAATCACTGGATGATGAGCCGGAGATTCACTATGGCAACAGCGAAGGGCAGGATGCGGAACAATTACCAGACGTGATGCTTGGTGATATTATCATTTCTGTACCGAAGGCGATTGCTCAGAGTGAGGACTATGGTCATTCTGTTGAACGTGAGCTTGGTTTCCTGTTTGTGCATGGATTTTTGCATCTGCTTGGCTACGATCATCAGGATGAGGAGAGCGAAGCAGAAATGATGGGCAAGCAGGAGCAGGTGCTGCGGCAGATTGGATTGACGCGCTGATGAAGAGATCGTGGAGAGACGTATTTTATACAGCTTATGAAGGCGTTGTTGCTACATTCCGTACGGAGCGCAATTTCCGCATTCATGTGCTGGCAACGCTTGTGATTGTTGCTGCCGGATGGTTTTTTGATGTGAGTCAAGTGGACTGGATTCTGTTAATTCTGGCGATTTCGCTGGTGCTTGGTACGGAATTGCTGAATACCGCTGTCGAAGCTACCGTAAATCTGTTCTCTCCCGATATACATCCGCTTGCCAAAAAAGCCAAGGATGCTGCCGCTGGTGCGGTATTGATCTCGTCGCTGGCTGCGGCAGTGATCGGTTTGATCGTGTTCTGGGACCCGTTCTGGATCTGGTTTCAAGCTTTGTCGTCCAGCGCGACATCGGGATCTTCGGGAATTTCCCGATAATCAGATAGCTGCGATGTTCGAGAATATGAATTTTATCATGAGCCCCTTGCCAAGATGGACTGGTAAGGGGTTTATTTTGCCGTGGAAACTATGTTTGCTATGGGCGAACGTGTATAAATGATGTAAAATAGAAGGAAACGCTGTGTACCGCTATGTCCGTCGAAATAATCAGTACAGATCAAACGTAGCTGTACGGGAGGAACATGTACCTTATGGAAACATCTCAACTGCTGCAAGAGGCAATCATTGCTCGTGCCAAAGCTTATGTACCGTATTCGCATTTCTCAGTTGGTGCTGCGTTGCTGGATGCTGCCGGCAATGTACATCATGGTTGTAATATTGAAAATGCTGGCTATACGCCAAGTAACTGTGCCGAACGTACCGCATTGTTCAGCGCGATCGCGCATGGACAAACGCCGGGTACATTTCAGATGCTGGCTGTTGTTGGCGATACCGATGAACCGATTGCGCCATGCGGCGTTTGCCGTCAAGTCATGGTCGAGCTTTGCAAGCCAGATATGCCGGTGCTGCTCTCCAATATGAAGGGCGATACACGGATGACTACCATCTCTGAGCTGTTGCCACATGCATTTGGTCCATGGAACTTGAATAAATAAACATGTAAAGCTATACCCAACTAACGGCGGCTTTGACCGTCGATGAACGGAGAACCATATGTCCAAACCATCCTTTAAATCCGGTTTTGTAGCGATTGTCGGTCGTCCCAACGTAGGCAAATCAACGCTGATGAACCAAGTAATCGGGCAAAAGATTGCGATCATGTCCGACAAACCACAAACTACCCGTAACAAAATTCACGGTGTATACACAACCGAAGAGATGCAAATCGTCTTCCTCGATACACCGGGCGTACACAAACGTCAATCCAAGCTAGGCGATTATATGAATCAAACCGCCCTCAATACACTCAACGAAGTTGAAGCAGCGTTGTTCCTTGTAGATGCAGCTGAAGGGCTAGGCGGCGGCGACCGCTTCATTATTGAGCATCTCAAAAAAGTCAAAACGCCGGTATTCCTCGTTATCAACAAAATTGATCAGGTATCCCCGGAAGAACTGCTGCCGATCATTGATAAATATCGCTCCCTGCACGAATTTGCAGAAATTGTTCCGATCTCTGCCAAGAATGGGAACAACGTCAGCACCTTGCTGGAGCAACTGGGCAAATATCTGCCTTCCGGTCCGCAATACTACCCGGACGATCAAGTGACCGACCACCCGGAACAATTTGTCTGCGCAGAATTGATCCGTGAGAAAATACTGCAAATGACGCGCGAAGAGATTCCCCATTCCATCGCGGTAACAATTGAAGACATGTATACGCAGGAAAATGGTCTCGTCAACATCTCGGCAGTTATTTTCGTTGAACGTGATTCCCAGAAGGGCATCATCATTGGTAAACAAGGTGCCTTGCTGAAGGAAGTTGGCAAACGCGCACGAATGGATATTCAAAACCTGCTCGGTTCCAAAACCTTTTTGGAACTGTGGGTCAAAGTGAAGAAAGATTGGCGTAACCAGGACCGGGTTCTCAAAGACCTTGGCTTCCACAAAGACGCCTGATCAAGAGAACAGAGCATTTGTATATATGCTCTGTTTCTTTTATACGCGACAGGGTATGTTTGCTTAACAACGCGTATGATGGAGATCGGAGGATGAAGCGTGTTATACAGACTGGAAGGAATCGTCATCCGTAGTATGGATTACGGTGAAGGCAACAAAATTATGACTCTGTGTACCGAAACGCATGGCAAAGTCGCCGTATTCGTCCGTGGCGCGCGTAAAGCCAAAAGTCGTTATGCAGCGCTTGTACAGCCATTTACACATGGCGAATTTTCATTTCTACGCAGTGGAACTGGCATGGGTACGCTGAATCAGGGCGAAGTGATCCAATCCAATCACAATTTGCGTGAGGATATTACGCTGGCAGCTTATGGTGCATATGGATGTGAGCTGGTCGACAAGGCGCTGCTGGATAACGAGACCGGGCATTTCTGGTTTGATCAGTTGAAGGCATATTTGTCCTTTCTCGGAGAAGGTCGCGATCCGGTTGTATTAACATCCTTGTTCGAGATGAAAGTATTACAGGCGGCAGGCTATGCCCCGCAGGTTGATGCTTGTATGTTCTCCGGTGAAACCGAAGGTGAGTTCTGGGTCAGCCCCGGGCTGGGTGGTATTCTGTCTAAGCGCGAACGCCGTCAGGACCCGGCAGCTATGTCCATTTCGCCAGGTACATTGCGCTTGCTGCGTCTCTTTTCCCGCCTCGATATCCGCCGCCTTGGTAATATCGATGTGAAAGAAGAGACGAGAGCGGAACTCAAAAAGATCATGAACGCATTTATGGAAGTTCAGCTTGGCTTAAAATTAAAATCGCGTCGCTTTTTGGAACAATTGGAGCGCTACGAGATCTGATATTCCGTATACCAACCGTGGAGACACGTAAGACAATCATCTTAGCATTGTATGACCATTCAGATCGACGATACCACCATTGCTTAATGAAATTCAGGTGAGATTGCCCAATACACGCAGCAGAGCCGAACAATCAAATGCAAAACAGTCATGCCTGTTATTGACGAACGCTGTCAATTTCGGTATGATGTGTTCTAGATTGTGCTGCACTATGAGCACACATGATGCGTTGACCGGAATAGTAAACTATCGATCATCGTCCCAAGCGAGTCAGGGATCGTGCAAGCCTGACGGCGAGCGACAGTTGAATGGCATCCGTGAGCATATGAGCTGAATACGGAAAAGTGGATGACATGCAGTATATGTCTTCAAATAGGGTGGAACCGCGGGAACTGAAACTCTCGTCCCTATGTCTGTGACCAGGCGTAGGAACGGGAGTTTTTTGCGTGCGTTGCAGATGAATATGCCGTGTCAGCACCCGCAATTCCAATACGAAGATTACGGAAAAGGAGTAATGTCGATGAATTTCCAGCACATGATTTTGACGCTGCAAAACTTCTGGGCAGCACACAACTGCATTATCGTTCAACCGTATGATACGGAAAAAGGTGCAGGTACGATGAACCCGATGACCTTCCTGCGTACGATTGGTCCTGAGCCTTGGCGTGTCGCTTATGTAGAGCCATCCCGTCGTCCATCTGATGGTCGGTATGGCGAGAACCCGAACCGTCTGTACCAGCATCACCAGTTTCAGGTAATCATCAAGCCGTCGCCGGACAACATTCAGGAAGTCTATCTGGAAAGTCTGCGTGCGCTCGGTATTGAGCCATTGGATCATGATATTCGTTTTGTTGAAGATAACTGGGAGAACCCGACCCTCGGTTGTGCCGGTCTTGGTTGGGAAGTATGGCTGGATGGGATGGAAATTACCCAGTTCACGTATTTCCAACAAGTCGGTGGTATTGAAACGAGCCCGGTCTCGGTAGAGATCACTTATGGTATGGAGCGTCTAGCTTCGTACATTCAGGAAAAAGAAAATGTGTTTGATCTGGAATGGGTAGAAGGCATTAGCTATGGCGATGTATTCCATCAACCGGAAGTAGAACACTCCACCTATACGTTTGAAGTGTCCGATGTAGCGATGCTGCTGAATCTGTTCAGTACGTATGAGCAGGAAGCCAAACGCGCTATGGAATTAAATCTCGTATTCCCAGCGTATGACTATGTACTGAAATGCTCGCATACATTCAACCTGCTCGATGCGCGCGGTGCGATTAGTGTCACCGAACGTACAGGCTATATTACTCGCGTCCGCAATCTGGCACGTCAGATTGCCTCGACATATCTGGAAAGCCGCGAGAAGCTGGGCTTCCCGATGCTCAAGAAGGGAGAGGTATAATCATGGCTAAAGACTTACTACTTGAAATTGGTCTGGAAGAAGTGCCTGCTCGCTTTTTGCGCGCAGCGATGAACCAATTGCTAGATAAAACCGTCAAATGGTTAGACGATTCTCGTCTGGCACATGGCGAAGCCAAAGCATTTGCCACACCGCGTCGTCTAGCTATCTGGGTGAAGGATGTAGCGGAGAAACAGGAAGACATCAGTGAAGACGTCAAAGGTCCTTCCCGAAAAATCGCACAGGACGAAGCAGGCAACTGGAGCAAGGCTGCACAAGGCTTTGCGCGCAGTCAGGGTGTTGACCCGGCAGACTTTACATTCCGCGAAGTTGGCGGCGTTGAATACATCTATGCACGCAAAAGCAGTGTTGGGATTAATACTGATGAGATTGTAGCCGAAGCGCTGCAAAGCATCATTACATCTCTGACATTCCCCAAAAATATGCGCTGGGGCGCATATGATTTCCGCTTTATCCGTCCGATTCGCTGGATGGTGGCACTGTGGGGACATGATGTCATCGATTTCGAAATTACTGGCGTTCGCACCGGCCGTACGACACGCGGACATCGTTTCCTTGGTCATGATACCGAAATTGCCGAACCGAATCTGTACATGGAAGCTCTGCGCCAGCAGCATGTAATCGCAGATGTAGAAGAGCGTCAGGCAATGATCAGCGCGCAGATTGCACATCTCGCTTCCCAGCAAAACTGGCATATCGATGTCAAAGAAGATTTGCTGGAAGAAGTACTGTTTCTGGTAGAGACACCAACCGTGCTGTACGGAACATTTGAAGAATCGTTCCTGAACATTCCGCAGGATGTTCTGATTACATCGATGCGTGAGCATCAGCGTTACTTCCCGGTGCTGAACCAGGAAGGTCAGCTGCTGCCGTTCTTCGTTACCGTTCGTAACGGTGATGATCGTGCGCTAGATGTCATCGCTCGCGGGAATGAAAAGGTACTGCGTGCCCGTCTATCCGATGCCAAATTCTTCTATGAAGAAGATCAGAAGCTGAAGATTGAAGATGCCGTTGCCAAGCTGGACAATATCGTATTCCATGAAGAAATCGGTACATTAGGCGAGAAAGTACGCCGTGTGCGTCAGATTGCTGATCAGCTCGGTACAGCTCTGCATGTATCGCCAGAGCAAGCAGTTCACATTAGCCGCGCTGCCGACATTAGCAAATTCGACCTCGTAACTCAGATGGTCTACGAATTCCCGGAATTGCAAGGTGTAATGGGTGAAGATTATGCACGCAAAGCAGGCGAAAGTGAAGAAGTGGCACGCGCCATCTTCGAACATTATCAGCCGCGTTTTGCCGGTGAAGGTGCTCCGACATCGATCACAGGTTCGATTATTAGCATCGCCGAGAAGATTGATACGATCGTAGCTTGCTTCTCGATCGGCATCATTCCGACCGGTTCGCAGGACCCTTATGCACTGCGTCGTCAAGCTGCTGGTATCGTGCAGATTTTGCTGGAACGACAATTATCGCTCACTTTGGAACAAGTGTTTGATATTACACTGAAAATTCATGAAAATTTAAGGAATTTGAAACGTTCTTCCGATATAATACGTATAGATTTATATGAGTTCTTTGGACTGCGTGTCAAAAAGCTGCTGTCCGAAACGCTTCGTTACGACGTAGTTGATGCCGTAATCTCGGCAGGCTTTAGCCATATTGGCTCCGTTGTAGCACGTGGTAACGATCTGATGAAAGCAGTTCAGGACGTTCCTGACTTCAAGCTGATCATCGAATCGTTTGAACGCGTATCAAATCTGGCAGCCAAATCCACAGTAGATATCGTGAACCCGGCGCTGTTTAGCGAATCCGGCGAATCGGAGCTATATGCGGCATGGCAAGCTGTCACCCTTCAATATAACAACCTGCTGGATCAAAATCGCACTGGCGAAGCATTGGCATTATTGTCTACACTGCGCCCAGCAATCACCGCCTTCTTTGACCATATTATGGTTATGGTGGATGATGAAGCAGTTCGCGCCAATCGTCTGGCATTGCTGTCAGTCATTGACCGCGATGTAAAACGCTTTGCCGATTTCTCCAAGCTGGTTAAATAAGATACAACAGTATTTTCATATCTGTTCATACCCGTATACGGAACGACAATTATGCATGGTCGTTCCGTATTTTCCGCTTCCTGAACGAACGTATGCTCCGTGACGCCGCATGTTAGCTGGAAGCTTCATTTCCAGTTCGGATCATGTGTAGCATGGAAAGGAGAGCACATTTGCAATCGGAATCCACGCAACCTGGATCAACGATCGTCGTTGATGGCGATGCCTGCCCCGTCAAGGCAGAGATTGCTGTAACGGCACGCCAGTTTCATATTCCAGTGCTGATTGTTTCGTCATTTGACCATCGTATTCAGGCGGAGGAGGGCGTTCAGGTCGTGCAGGTGGATCGCAGCGACCAGAGCGCGGATCTGTATATCGTCAATCATGTACGCCCTGGCGATATTGTGATTACACAGGATTATGGGTTAGCGACGATTGCGCTTGCCAAGCGCTGCCGTGTTCTATCCTTTCGCGGGATGGAATTTCATGCTGACAATATCGATTTCTTGCTCGCCAGACGCCACGAACAGGCAAAAGCACGTCGTCAGGGCAAATATGGCAAAGGTCCACGACCGCTGACTGACGAAGATCGTAAAAATTTTCAGTATCAGTTGGCAAAACTTTTGACAAATTTGCAGGAGTTTCGTTCTGACTAGCGAATATTATTTATCGTGCGAAAAGAGATGAAGGTGGTAACGATGAACACCGAACATAGCGGTGGTATTCCCGATGAAGTCATTGAAGCGGTACTTCAGCACAATGACATTATTGATACGGTAGGCAAGTATGTTCATCTGACCAAGCAAGGAAAGTACATGAAGGGCCTCTGCCCGTTTCATTCGGAAAAAACGCCTTCGTTTACGGTCACACCGGAACGCCAGATTTTTTACTGTTACGGATGCGGCGCAGGAGGCAATGCCATCAAGTTCAGAATGGAAATTGACGGCCTGTCCTTTCCGGAAGCGGTCAGATTGATGGCGGAAGAATCACATGTTCCTTTTCAAGATGGTAAAGGAGCTGCGGTGACGCCGCAAAATAAGGAATTGGAACGTTTGCTTCAAGCTCACGAGTGGGCTGCCAAGCTGTTTCACTATCTGTTGAAGAATACCGAACACGGCAAGGCTGCGATGGAGTATCTACGTGCTCGCGGTATTGACGACAAGCAGATCGACCAGTTTCAGGTCGGTTATGCACCGGATCGCTGGGATACGTTAGTACAGTTTTTTGAAAAGCGTTCCTTTGATCTGAAAGAGATGGAAAAGGGTGGACTGCTATCGCCGCGGCAAAACGGTTCCGGTTATGTGGATCGATTCCGCGGACGTATTATGTTTCCGATTATGAACCGCAGTGGCAGAGTGATCGCTTTTGCCGGTCGTATACTCGGAGAGGGGCAGCCCAAGTATCTGAACTCGCCGGAAAGTCGGCTGTTCAACAAAAGCCGTACGTTATACAATCTCAACCTTGCCAAAGGAGCGATCCGCAAGCAGGGACAAGTCGTATTGATGGAAGGCTTTGGCGATGTGATTGCCGCATGGGATGCGGGGGTACAACATACTGTAGCGACAATGGGCACGGCGCTGACCGAAAATCACGCTGCTCTGATTCGGACGCTCACAGAAGAGGTTATCGTCTGCTACGATGGCGATAATGCCGGTCAGAATGCCGCGCTCAAAAGTATCCCGATCCTGGAAGGCGCAGGATTGCATGTGAAGGTGGCGATGCTGCAAAACGGATTGGACCCGGATGAATATATCCGCCAGTACAGCCGCGAGCGCTTTGTCGACCAGATCATTCACGGAGCGGTATCCACCACCAAGTTCAGACTACTGAATGTCAAGAAAAACTATAACCTGCTTGAAGAGGACGGCAAGGCGGCGTATGCGCAGGAAGCGATTCAGATTATTGCTCACCTCACTTCGCCGACTGAGCGGGAAGTGTACCTGAAGGAACTTTCCGGAGAAGTTGGCGTGTCGCTCGAAAGCCTCAAGCAGGATTGCAATCTAGCGCGTCAGACACTGAATCGCAGACAGGCGCAGGGACAGCAGAACAACAGTCGCAATTATAACGGCAATGGTGCTCAACAGGGCAACCAGCCGTCACGCGGCGGCGGATCACGCAGACAGGCGACTGCACCAACACTGTTACCTGCTTATCATGTGGCTGAACGCCGACTGCTGTCGATCATGCTTCAGGATGGCGAGGCGGCACACACCGTCAGCGAGCAACTGGGAGATGCCTTTAACATTCCAGAACATGCTGCGCTGGCTGCGTATATTTATTCGTATTATGCGCAAGGAAAGCCGCCCGATATTAGCAGGTTTATTGCCTCGCTGCAAGATGATCGGCTGGAGAAGACGGTAACGTCCATCTCGATGATGGATGCGCCGCTAGATGAGAGTCTGCGTGGGATGGATGACTATATTCGCGAGATCAAAAAGTTTCCAAAGCAAAAGCAGATTCAGCAGAAAAGAGAAGAGATGCTGCGTGCCGAGAAATCTGGTGATTTCTTGCGCGCTGCTCAAATTGCAAGTGAGATTATCGCCCTGGAAAGACAGTAGCCGTTTCGGACGGTTGTTTTCAGGGAGGAGGGAGTCGAAAGATGGCGAACGATCAGCATACTGAATTGGAAACCGAATTAACGCTTGAACAAGTAAAAGAGCAGCTTATGGAGGTAGGCAAAAAGCGTGGCTCTTTGAACTACAAAGATATTACAGAAAGACTGGCTGTCTTCGACCAAGACGCCGAGCAGATCGACGAGTTTTACGAGCAACTGGGTGACAATGGCGTCGAAGTGATCAATGAAGGCGACGAAGAAGTATCTTCCGATTCCGAAAATGACCGCGAAAATGGCGATAACGATTTTAGCTTTGACGATGATCTGGCACTGCCGCCGGGCATCAAAATCAATGACCCGGTACGTATGTACCTCAAAGAAATCGGTCGTGTTCCCCTGCTGTCGGCTGACAGCGAAGTGGAATTGGCGAAACGTATCGAGCAAGGTGACGAAGAAGCAAAACGCCGTCTGGCGGAAGCGAACTTGCGTCTCGTTGTTAGTATCGCCAAACGTTATGTTGGACGCGGTATGCTGTTCCTGGATCTGATTCAGGAAGGGAATATGGGTCTAATCAAAGCGGTTGAGAAGTTCGACCATACAAAAGGATACAAATTCAGTACGTATGCAACCTGGTGGATTCGTCAGGCGATTACGCGTGCGATTGCCGACCAAGCAAGAACAATTCGTATCCCGGTGCATATGGTAGAAACGATCAACAAACTGATCCGTGTCTCCCGTCAACTGTTGCAAGAACTAGGTCGCGAACCGTCTCCTGAGGAGATCGCTGCCGAGATGGAGCTGAGCGTCGAGAAAGTACGCGAAATCATGAAGATTGCACAAGAGCCGGTATCGCTGGAAACGCCAATCGGTGAAGAAGACGATTCCCATCTGGGTGACTTTATCGAGGATCAAGACGCACTGGCTCCAGCCGATGCTGCCGCTTACGAGCTGCTCAAAGAGCAACTGGAAGATGTGTTGGATACGCTGACTGAGCGCGAAGAAAACGTTCTGCGCCTGCGTTTTGGACTGGATGACGGTCGTACACGTACGCTCGAAGAAGTCGGCAAAGTGTTCGGCGTTACGCGTGAGCGTATTCGTCAGATCGAAGCCAAAGCGCTGCGTAAACTGCGCCACCCAAGCCGCAGCAAACGTCTGAAAGATTTCCTCGAATAGAAGGTACGTTCATTCAAATGATCCACCCAGTAACCATCGAAGGATCTGTCGATAGTTGCTGGGCAGTATATACATGAAAAGTCTGCTGTATATCAGCAGGCTTTTTTATGTACGATCTCACCAAGATAGCAACTTGCTGGAAAGCCTTTACTTTTTCTCTCCGTTCAGCGATATATAAGTATATGGTTTACAATCCGGTGTAACATGTGGCGAACCTTGGCGCTGCTACCGGAATGATACAGGGAAGCGGGGGACAAGTGTGAATCAGGAACGACGGGGCGTTATTTTGGACGAAATTGAATACTGGCGGGAAAATCGGCTGTTGCCAGAGCATTATTGCGATTTTTTGTCCAATCTATATGACGTGGATCAGGAACGCAGTGACAAAAAACTGCTATCAATGAGTTCACTCAAGCAGGGTAATCTGCGCACATGGATGTTTATTTTTCTGATGCTTTGTTTTATTTGTTTAATGGTGCTGTATTTCTCGACGTTTCCGTTTTTGATGCAGGTGTTATGTGTACCGGTCTTTACGGCAGCCTGCTACATCGTCGGTATCCGAATGCGCAAAAGCAATGGACCTGTTGCATCGGTACTGCTAGCGCTAGGCAGTGTGTTAATGCTCGGTTTGGGGCTGCTCATTATACGAGAGCATCATCTGGATATGGCGTTCTGGACACCGCTACTTGTTATTGGTTGCGGAGCGATCTGGTGTATAATGGGGTATGTGATTTCCAGTCCGGTGTTGCTATATATCGGATTCGGGGCATTTGTGATGCTGTATGGTAGCTTCTTTGCACAGGTGAAGCCGGATGCGTCATGGATTATGCTGCAAGCGCTATGGTTGCCGCTCAGCATGTTGTTTGTCTGGTTTTGCTGGCTTGTGCATCATCGTGGTCGCAAGCTGGCAGCAGTTTATTTTACATCTGGAGTGGCGATCTGGTTTATGCCGGAGATTGATGAAGTGCTGTTGCGCGGACATATGCCGGATATTTTTACCGTGCTGTGCATTACGAAAATTGCACTGGCATGTATATTGTTATTTGTTTTACGAAAAAAATGGATTGTGTGGGTGACAGCGTGAAATTATCAACAAGATTGACCAAAATAGCAGAGCAAATTCCGGCGGGAAGCCGTCTGGCGGACATCGGGTCCGACCATGCCCTTTTGCCGGTTTTTGCTGTGCGTCAGGGATGGGTAACACAGGCGATTGCTGGTGAATTGAATCAGGGTCCACTGGATGCAGCCCAGCGTCAAGTAAATGAAGCTGGGCTAGGTCAGGTGATTCAGCCACGTCTCGGTAACGGGCTGGCTGTACTGGAACCCGGTGAAGTGGATGTCATTACGATTGCAGGTATGGGCGGTGCACTGATCGTTACGATTTTGTCAGAAGGCATATCCAAGCTGGCAGGTGTCTCGCGTTTGATTTTGCAGCCGAATGTAGGTGAAGAATTTGTGCGTCGCTGGTTGCTAGAGCATGATTGGTTCCTGTCGTCTGAGCAGATTTTGGAAGAGGACGGGCGTACATATGAAATTCTGACCGCAGATCGCATAGATGATGCAGCAGAGCGTAATAACGAGCTGTATCGTGAACGTACGTTAACCGTGTCTCAGGGAGAGGACATTTCTCTGTCTGCGGATCATTTGCTGCAATTCGGACCATACTTGCTGAATCAACCAGAACCGGTCTTTATCGAAAAATGGCAGCAGGAAATCGGTAAGCTGGAAAAGGTAGCAGCATCTGTTGGATTGTCCGAAACAGACGAAGCACGATTGAAGGTAGCAGCATTGCAACAGCAGATCAAGCTGGTGAAGGAGGTCGTAACATGCTTGCAAAAGGACAAACAGTAATTCAATATATGGAGCAATTTGCTCCCAAATCTATCGCTGTACCAGATGACCGAATTGGTTTGCAGCTCGGCACCTTGCAAAAGGACATTACCGGCGTTCTCGTTGCACTGGATGTAACCGAAGCGGTGATTGATGAAGCGATTGCGCTGAACGCCAATCTGATCGTTGCACATCACGCGATCATGTTCCGTCCGCTGAAAAGTTTACAAACGAGCACACCGATGGGACGTTTGTACGAAAAGCTGATTAAACACGACATTGCCGTTTATATCAGTCATACGAATCTGGATATCGCCGAAGGCGGAGTCAACGACTGGATGGCAGAAGCGCTTGGACTGCGTAACACCGTACCGATTGAGCAAACGTCATCCGACGATTATTTGAAGCTGGTAAGCTTTGTTCCTTCGTCGCATCTGGACAATGTGCGGAATGCAGTCTGGGCAGCAGGAGCCGGGCATATCGGCAATTATAGCCATTGTAGCTTTCATACCGAAGGCACGGGTACGTTTCAGCCGGAAGAGGGCACAAACCCATATTCTGGGCAGCAAGGCAGTATAGAGCAGGCGTCGGAAGTACGTTTTGAGACGATTATTCCATCCAGCCTGCGCAATAAGGCTGTGCAAGCTTTGATCAAAGCACATCCGTATGAAGAAGTCGCATATGATCTCTATCCATTGGCATTACCAGGCAAAGTCTTCGGATTGGGGCGTGTTGGCAAGCTAGACGAGCCAGTCAATCTGGCTCAATTTGTTGATACTGTTAAAAATGGATTAGACGTACAAACGGTACGTGTTGTCGGAGATTTGCAGCGCACGATCAAAAAAGCTGCTGTATTAGGTGGTTCCGGTAGTCGATATGTGAATGCAGCACTATTCAAAGGCGCAGATGTCATCGTCACTGGTGATATCGATTACCATACAGCCCATGATGCACTGCTGGCAGGCATCGCGATTATTGATCCGGGGCATAATACCGAGAAGATCATGAAGCCCGGTGTAGCCAAAGTACTGAGCGAGCGTCTACAGGCTGATAAATACACAACACCTGTTCACGCATCAACAATCGATACCGAAGTATTTCGTTTCGTTTAAGCATTCGATATACACATTGCATATACGCATGCTATCAAAGATGAACGGATTTTTATATTAAACTTCCAAGCTGACCAAGCATATAAAAATGAAAATTGAATTTGCCTCTTGTCACGTTCATCAGAAAATTATATAATCTAGAGTGTTGCGTTTACGGAAAGTTTAACAGACAATCGCCGGTGGTTGAGAGACCACGGGAGGAAAGTCCGGGCTCCGCAGGGCAGGGTGCTGGATAACGTCCAGTCAGTGCAAACTGAAGGATAGTGCCACAGAAATGGACCGCCGATGGACGGAATGGTATTTCGTCACAGGCAAGGATGGAACCGAGGTGTAAGAGACCCCGAGGAACGCTGGTGACTTCGTTCCTGGTAAACCCCATCTGGAGCAAGACCTAAAGAGATACAGCTTCTCTTCACGGAGAAGCAGCCTTCGCCCGAGGTGTATCGAGGTTGGTCGCTGGAGCCAATCAGCAATGTTTGGCCTAGATAGATGATTGTCACCAAAAGTGGGAGGGTAGTTCCCGATTGAACCACAACTGGTACAGAACCCGGCTTATGAGAAGCTTTCCCCACTAACGCCACGCTATTTGTATGTTATGTATACAGATATAGCCGGTTATCCTTATCATTCAATGAGTTTGTGTTACAAACGATATAATCATGTACTTGATACCATGCTAATAGGTAGGATCAAGTTGTAGGGAACCGGCTAATTTTATACCCGCTATTCAATGAGCGGTGCATTTTCCGATATAATTGGGAGATGCGCCGCTTTTTTGCGGGAGTTTATCAGGTGATATTGATTTCTTGGCACAAGGAAGCCGAGTGATTAAAGTTTTTGATCAAACCTGTCATACATCTTGATTGTTAAGGGAAATCAAAGTAATCTATATGATATTAAACCATTCATCAGCTGATAAGTTGATGCGATGGGTTTTCATCCATGTGAGGTCTGGTTAAACAATGAATATATGATTTTGCATGTAGGATATGATAGGATGGATTGTAAATCAGGGTTATATTCCGTATGATACAACCCGGTTTGAAGGAACCAATTAAGGGGGAGCTACAGATATGTCAGCTGCAAATGTCCACAAATTGAGTGAAAGCACCAGGGAAAAGTTGAAACCGGCCATTGAGAAACTTGAGAATTTCCTAAATGAGTATGCCTTGAATACATTGGCATCAGAGCAAGGTCAAGAGACTGCTCCTTTTTACAAAGGATTTCTAGCAGATCTGCGCCACTTGCTTGTATTTTCCGAAGTTGCTTATGAAAAACTTGGAGTCGTTCTGCGCCGCGCTAATTTTGACGTAGATGCTGCCGAAAAAGCATTGTATAACACGTATCATCAGTGCATAAACAGCTTTTTCTATCCCAAAAATGAGTGCTATTCCGAAGATGGACGTTACGCTTATACTGGACAGGAAGCCATCCGTTTCCGTCAAACTCCGGTCAAACCGGTAAAAGATATCATCCTGGAAGTAACTAGAACATTCGAAGAACTGCGCGATGACCTAGCTTACTATGAAAGTGATTACCTGACCCAGCGCCGTATGAATCAACGCCACGCTTAATTGGCACTGCGCTGCATAACAATGAAAATGAACATAAAGGATGCCATTAGGGCATCCTTTTTTAGTGTGAGCATATTAGATGGAAGAACAGGAGGCAGAGTGTAGCGAAATCACAATGATAGCTGTATAGATGTTCACATAAAAGAATGGATAGGAGAAAATATGACTTTACATGTGCAGCAATATCGTTTGTTGTTAGAAATAAGTCATATGTGTAGTTATAAATATCCTTTAAGGTTATTTTTAATTACACAAATATTCCATAGCAATAAATGATTTCAATTTATGATTTTATCAGAATGTATATCATGTAGAGCCATTCTGTACTAAGTAGTCACTACAGGGCGCTATTTGTCACTACATAATGATTAGCAGAACGACTAGTAAAATCTGCGAAATGACTCCTTATAATCGCTACACAATGTATCTAACAATTTGCATCAGAATTGCCTTTAGAACATTGTTCGTAAAAAATAAATGCTGCTGTTATTCAAAAAAACGATATAAATGACGAAAATATAGTAAGTGAAGCATCATTCGCGTGCAAAAAACGAATACTGCCCTGGCTATAACCGGGAAGTAGTTCCTACTAAATCTTATATTAGATATTCTATACATGCTGCATCCAGCACCTACTATCGACAAATTAGTGAGAATACTCGCTTTTTAGGAAGCTTCAACATGCAAGAATCCCCCGTTCTTCTTATAGCAGGAGTACGGAAAAGCCAGTAAAATAAAAGCATACCATCACACGACTACAAACGACACGATCCATACTCTATACTCACCTTACACATAAACAACTACTTTGCTTTTTAAAATATACAATCACTCGTTTTACAAATCCAATCTTGATAAACAGACAGGAGATACAGCGCACATGCAAATCGATGCAAATACGGCAAAACAGTTGCTGGAAATGCGATATTTGAATGCTTCCGGTGGAGGCAGTACAGATGGGGTGGATGTTAATACCGACGATACAGATCAGCTGTTTCAAATGATGCTGGATCAGAATCTTGGTACATCAAGCGATGCCAAAGGCTCCAGCTCCGGTTCCAGTATGACTACAATGGCAAAGTTGCTATCTGACGGTACAGCTACAACAGTAGCGGGCAATACGTACGGTGCAAGTAGCAGTGCAGCGACTGTAGGCTCAGTAGACCCGTGGCAAAACTTTGACCAGTTGCCGGATGTAGACCCGGACAGCTCTACATTAACAGCTCGTCTTGGCGCGGTAGATTCTAGTAGCAATCTGGGAAGTTTGTTATCTTCGGCAGGTATCGGTGGAACAGATGGAAGTAGCGCTTTGAGCAATAGCCTGTCTACTTTGCAAGGATTGAGTAGTAGCGGTGCAAGCAAAGATACCGCCTATAACGACATTATCAGTACAGCCAGTAGCAAATACGGCATTCCAGAATCATTGATCAAAGGTATTATCGATGTAGAATCTTCCTTTAACCCGAACGCGGGATCTTCAGCTGGTGCCAAAGGGTTAATGCAGCTGATGGACGGAACCGCAGCAGGCTTAGGTGTAAGCAATTCGTTTGACCCAGCGCAAAATATCGATGGTGGAACCAAATATATCTCGTATCAACTGAAGCGCTATGACAATAACATCAAAACGGCACTGGCTGCTTACAATGCCGGTCCAGGTCGTCTGCAACGCCTTGGTATTACGAATGATCAGGAACTGATGGCTAAATTTGATCAATTGCCAAAAGAAACCCAGCGCTATATTAGCAAAGTAGAAACGGCACAGCAAAAATACGCACTGTAACTGCATATGCTGCGTTTCTATTTTGAAGTAAACGGAGTACTTGTCATACAAAGATTCTGTTTCATGCAGGGCAGTCAATACGCGCGTGTTATGATATACTAAGACACAGTGGGTGAAATCCTGTCCTGGCGAAACGATGAACTTCATTGCATATAAACCAGAGATCAAAGAGTGGAGCATGACCTCCTTCTTTGATCTTTTTGCTTGTTAATTCCGAGATTGCAGGAGGAATGTCAGATGAAATATTTTGATTATGCGGCAACGACACCTCCGTATCCCGAGGTTGTACGCGTTATGTCCGACATGATGCAGCAGCATTACGGCAATCCGTCTTCGTTGCATCGCTACGGTGAAGAAGCGGATCGTTTGCTGCGTCGTGCGCGTGAGGTGAGTGCGGGTATACTTGGTGTGCAGCCGCAGGAATTGATTTTTACATCCGGCGCCACGGAAAGCAACAATTTGGCGATCAAAGGTGCGGCTATGCGTCGGGGCCGAATGCAGGGGCATATTGTAACGACAAGCATTGAGCATGCTTCGGTATATGAGTCATGCCGTCAATTGGAGCAGATCGGTTTTGATGTTAGCTATGTGAATCCTGAGCCGGATGGAACCGTATCTTTGGAACGGATTCAGCAGGCTTTTCGACCGGATACGATTCTGTTCAGTATGATGCATGTGAACAATGAAACCGGAGCGATCCAACTAGTAGAAGCAGCAGCGCGCTGGATTCGACAGCACTATCCACGTGCAGTGATTCATGTGGATGGTGTACAGGCATTTGGCAAAATTGCCGCTCTGCCATTGCACACAGGGATCATTGATCTATACAGCCTGTCCGCACACAAATTGCGCGGACCGCGCGGTACAGGACTGCTGTATGCACGTCAAGGTACAGAACTGTTTCCACTACTAGCAGGTGGAGGACAGGAACAAGGGTATCGTTCCGGTACAGAGCATGTAGCCGGTATTGCAGGTATGACCAAAGCACTGCGATTGGCTGCTGAACGCCAACCACAGCAGCAACAACATTGGTCTGCGCAATCGGACGAGTTGCGTTCGCACATCGCCGATATCCCCGGTCTGGTATTAACGGATGTGACATATCCGGCACCACATATTGTGCATTTTACGTATCCTGGAATGAAGGCAGAAGTTGTACTGCATAGTTTGGAGCAGCAAGGCTATCTTGTATCCACCCAATCGGCTTGCTCGTCACGCCGTGCACAACCAAGTCGGGTATTGCTGTCTATGGGCATGAATCCAGAGCAGGCAACTGGTGGTATTCGTATCAGCCTTGGTGATGAACATACAGCACAGGATATACAGCAATTGGCAGCAGCACTGAAACAGGTAGTCACTGCATTGCGACCGCTTGAGAGGAGATCAATTCAATGATGGAACATATAGATCGCTTGATGCTCAGACTGGGCGAGATCACATTAAAAGGCAAAAACAGAGGACGTTTTGAGAAAACGATTGCTGAGCATGTACGCGAAGTACTAAGGCCATATCCACAGGCACGTTTACACCGTGAATATGGCAGAATGTATGTACAGACGGGTGACATTCCAGCAGAGCAATATATTGATAAACTGAAAAATATATTCGGTATCGTGGATATCATTCCGGTCAAGCAGACGGAGCCAGAACTAGATCAGATCATTCAAGCAGCACTGAATCTGATCGCTGAATATCATTTGCAGCAAGAGACTACGTTCAAAGTCACCGCTAAGCGTGTATGGAAGGCGTTCCCTCATTCATCACACGAGTTGAATCGACTGATTAGCTCACCAGTATTGCGCGAGCATCCACTGCTAAAGGTAGATGTACGCCAACCACAAGTTGAGCTGCGTGTGGAAGTACGCGAAGATGCGGCGTACATTTATAGCCAGATCATTCCTGCTGTTGGCGGATTTCCACGGGGCAGTAACGGGAAAGCGATGCTGATGCTGTCCGGCGGTATCGACAGCCCGGTAGCAGGTTGGTACGCTATGAAACGCGGTTTGGAGATCGAATGTGTGCATTTCCATAGCTACCCATTTACAAGTGAGCGTGCTAAGGAAAAGGTCGTTGATCTGACGCGTGTGCTATCTGGCTTTGCAGGTAAGATCAAGCTGCATGTAGTGCCTTTTACCGAAATTCAAACTGCCTTTACGACAACCGGTCAGGATAACTTGATGATTACACTCATGCGGCGCGCCATGTTGCGTATTACGACGCGTCTAGCAGAAGATCGCAAAGCACTTGCCATTGTAACTGGCGAAAGTCTGGGACAGGTAGCCAGTCAGACGCTGAATAGTATGAACGTCATTGAACGTGCGACTGAACTGCCTGTACTGCGTCCGCTTGTGATGCAAGGCAAGGATGAGATTATCGAGGTGGCGCAGCGTATCGGTACGTACGATTTGTCCATTTTGCCGTATGAAGATTGCTGTACGCTATTTGTACCGCGCTCACCGGCGACCAATCCGAACCGCTGGATTGTAGAGAAGATTGAGCAGCATTTGGAGATGGACGAGATGATTGCGCGTGCCGTGGAGCAGACAGAGCTGATCGAAATTACACCAGGTATGTCACCGGTAGTATCAGCAGTTGGGGCGACAGAAGAGAATGACTGGTTTTAACAGGAACCCTGAGTGTGTTAAAAGATAGTGGCAGTAGCGGTACAAAGATGGAATTGCAACAAAAGAACAAAAGGGACATCGGCATTGTGATGACAGCTTTTTCTATATGATGTGAAAGTATATAAAAGTATAAAGCATGAACAAAAAAGCCGCCGGATTCGCTCGACTGAGAGCGCTGATCTGGCGGCTTTTTACTATAGAGTGGCGACTATTCCCTGATAGCTCAGTGGAAGCTTTGTTTATCAATTCGCATGTACTGTTGTGATCTACCATTACTATCATACAAGCAGACGCTGAATTTGCGGCAATTTGTATGCAAGCATACTCGTTTATCGCAACGCATCTCAATGCGTCGATGTTAAAATTTAAATTCGCTAATTTCCATATTCAAAACGTTCCACTTAATCGCTCGTTTCACTTGTACGTCCTGCCACTTGGCGATTACGCAAGTACCCAGCGAGTAGAACACCGATCATGATAAAAGCAATAAAGATCCAGCTCCATAATGGATGAGCGCCGAAGATAGAATCCAAACGACTTTCCTCTGTGATCATATGCGAAGCAGTATAAGCAAGCACCGCACTACCAACATAGATGATCCATGGGAACCGTGTTGTCAATTTGATAAAGATCGTACTTCCCCATACTACAATCGGTACACTGATACAAAGACCGATAATAACCAGTCCAATATGCTGATTGGCAGCACCGGCAACAGCAATAACATTGTCCAGCCCCATCGCCGCATCGGCAACAATGATTGTCCATACTGCGCTCCAGAGCGATGTACCAGCTTTGACATCATTATGATCGTCATTGTCAGTCAGCAGCTTGTAGGCAATTGCGATCAGCAATACTCCGCCGACAACGAGTAACCACGGAATTTGCAGCAACCATACAACGACTACGGTTGCCGCAATACGGATAATAACCGCACCAAGCATACCGTACAAGATCGCTTTTTTCTGAGTTTGTTGCGGCAGTTTGCGAGCAGCCAATCCAATGACAATCGCATTATCACCAGCAAGGATCAGGTCGATAAAAATAATATTGAGTAGAGAAAGCCAAAATGTCGCCTGAGTAATATCCATATTGTTCACTCCTTGATTATAAATATGTTCATTTGTCCGTCAGACTCCAATTTGGCTACAGATTGACCGATATAATAAGCAGGTACATGATCATCAGAGAATGTTCTGCAAACAGATCATATAGACTGTAACAAACAGGCGTATGGCTTTAAATAAAAGTTATGTTAAAGCATACGTATGAACAATGAATTACGTTGCACATGATCTAATAATAACCAGAACGCCGGATCGCTCAAACGTTCCACATGATGTTGCTGCTAATCTTATCGGCGCATAGGCATGAATGCTGTGCCATAATAAAGGAAGATAGAGCGCATGTATTTGTTCATGAGAACGACATGAACATTTGTCATACTCGTATTAGAAATGCCGGAGAACAGGGGGGATCACAATGAATCGCAACCAGGGGAAAATTGTCATAGGGATGATTGTAGCGGGACTCATTATTTTGCTTGGTAAACTGGGATTTTTCAGCTTTGTGGGACATGCGTTTTGGCCGCTGCTTATTTTACTGCCAGGTATTATGTTGCAACTCTTTTATTTTAGCCGCAGCATTCCGTCTTATCTACTGGTGCCAGCGGGCATACTGACAGTATATGGTGTTTTATTCTTCCTCTGTAATACATGGGGCTGGTGGCTGATGGATTATTTGTGGCCGCTGCTGATTACGGGGATTGCACTCGGACTGTACGAATACTATGCGATGTCACCTTTCCGAGTAGATGGTCGAATTGGGATCGCAGCGATATTGTTAGGTTTATTATCCGCTGTCCTGCTACTGATCAGTATTCTAGGGAGTGCATTACTATATATCATTGCAATTTTGTTAGTTGTTAGTGTAGGCTGGATCTTTTTTACGCAAAACGGGTATAAAAGACCGCGTTTATGAACCGATTTTTCTTGCTTTATGCGATTTATAACGTATAATGAATAATGAATCAATTTAGGAATGACGGTTTTCATTGGTTTTCATAATAAATAGTAGAGCGTCGGCTTTAATGACCGACGCTCATTTTATGGAGAGGATTTGGAGAATTTTATGCATTTGAGAGAAAACATCCGCAATATCGCCATTATTGCCCACGTTGACCACGGTAAAACAACGCTGGTGGACAAACTGTTGCAACAATCCGGCATTTTCCGTGATCACGAGACTTTGCAGGAGCGCGCAATGGATTCTAACGATCTGGAACGCGAACGCGGTATTACGATTTTGGCTAAAAATACAGCAATTACCTATAAAGACTATCTGATCAACATCGTGGATACACCAGGACACGCCGACTTTGGCGGTGAAGTGGAACGTATTATGAAAATGGTTGACGGTGTACTGCTCGTCGTAGACGCTTATGAAGGTTGTATGCCACAAACCAAATTCGTTCTGCGCAAAGCATTGGAGCACAACTTGACTCCAATCGTTGTCGTGAACAAAATCGACCGTCCGGCAGCACGTCCGGCTGAAGTTATCGATGAAGTACTGGAACTGTTTATCGAGCTGGGCGCGAATGATGAGCAACTGGACTTCCCAGTTGTGTACGCATCCGCACTGAACGGTACATCCAGCATGGAAGACGAACCTGCAAAACAGGACGATAACATGCAAGCAATCTACGAAACGGTTGTTAGCCACATTCCGGCACCGACTGAGGACGTAGAACAACCACTGCAATTCCTCGTTACCCTGATGGACTATAACGAATATCTGGGACGTATCGCGGTTGGTCGTGTAAACCGTGGTGTTATCCGTCAAGGTCAATCTGTAACAGTTATCAATCGTGAAGGTCAGAAAAAAACCGCTCGTATCGAGAAACTGTTCGGTTTCCAAGGTCTGAAGCGTGTTGAAGTTGAAGAAGCAGGCGGCGGTGACATTATCGCAATCGCTGGTATCAAAGACATCAACATCGGTGAAACGATCGCCGATTCACAAAATCCAGAAGCATTGCCGGTTCTGAAAATCGACGAGCCGACACTGCAAATGACATTCCTCGTTAACAACAGTCCATTCGCTGGGCGCGAAGGCAAATGGGTAACATCCCGTCGTCTGCGCGATCGCCTGTTCAAAGAATTGGAAACAGACGTGAGTCTGCGCGTTGACGAAACTGATAGCCCGGACGCTTATGTTGTATCCGGTCGTGGTGAGCTTCACCTCGGTATTCTGATCGAGAACATGCGTCGTGAAGGCTACGAGCTGCAAGTATCCAAGCCTGAAGTTATCGTGCGCGAGATCGACGGCGTACGCATGGAGCCAATCGAGCGTCTGATGATTGACGTACCAGAAGAAAGCATGGGTTCCGTTATGGAAAGTCTCGGAACACGTAAAGCTGAAATGGTAAACATGGTGAACAACGGTTCTGGTCAAGTTCGTCTGGAATTCTTGATTCCAGCACGCGGTCTGATCGGTTATCGTACGTACTTCCTGACACTGACTCGCGGTTACGGTATTATGAACCACGCGTTTGATAGCTATGGTCCACTCGTAGCTGGTCAAGTTGGCGGACGTCACCAGGGCGTACTCGTTTCCAGTGAAAATGGTTCTTCCACACTGTACGGTATTCTGTCTGTTGAAGATCGCGGTACACTGTTCGTTGAACCGGGCGCTGAGATCTACGAAGGCATGATCGTTGGTGAGCATACACGTGATAACGACATCGTCGTAAACATTTGTAAGGAAAAACAACTGACTAACGTACGTTCCGCAACCAAAGACGACACCGTCAAAATGAAAACTCCACGTCTGTTCTCTCTTGAGCAAGCACTGGAATATCTGAATGACGACGAATATTGCGAAATTACGCCAAAAGCGATTCGCCTGCGTAAGAAAATCCTTAACAAGAGTGAGCGCGAGCGTGCGGAGAAACACCGCAAAACTGCGGAAGCTGGCCGTTAAGTTGCAATTGTAGCCTGAATTGTTCATTATATTAGGTGGCTGAACTACACACTGACAACATCAGTGTCCATGGTTCAGTCACCTTCCCTTATCTAAGTAGGTAGGGTATGGTGATTTGCAGAAGTCATTTGTATCAGACCTCGCGTTTTTTAAGTCAAACGCTAAATACGATGGAACAGGTGTTGAGAGCAATGAGTACGACGACAGGTGGACTGCCGCCGCGTGCGGGGGGCAAGACGCAGAAGACAAGCGCTTCCAAGTCCAAGAAAAAGCAAAAGAAAAAAGCAAGCGGCTTCAAGCGCTTTATGCAGGTTCTGCTAATTATCATTCTGCTGGCTATTGTTGGCGTTATGGGGTATGCAGGCTACCTGTATTACCAGGTTGAGAACATGTTTGATGGCAAAGCCGGCGGTACAGGTACAACGCCGAATACCGGTGTGGTTGATACGAGAGTGCCAGAGAAATCGGCAAAGGAAAAGCCGATTACAATGATGCTGCTCGGAACCGATTATCGCAAAGAGACCGGAACGCGTCTGACGGACGTCGTGATGGTAGCTACGCTTAATCCGGATACCAAATCGGCAACGATTGTTTCCCTGCCACGGGATACATACTTCCAGCTGGAAGGTTATATTCCGAACAAGCTCAATTCGTATTATCCGAAGTTTTACGCCAAGGATAAAAAAGAAGGCACTGACACCGCGATGCAGGAAATGCAGACGATGCTGGGTAAATACTTGAATGTCGATATTGATTATACGACCATTCTCAACTTCCAGGGCTTCAGTGATGTAGTTAATGCGGTTGGTGGCGTGGACGTCAATGCAACGATGGATATGTGTTATATTGATAACGCCGATGGCACTAATATCAATATCAAAAAAGGTCAACAACACTTGGACGGCGAGAAAGCACTTGGTTATGTGCGTTATCGTCACTCCGGTAGCGGCTGTAGTCCGCGTACGCAGGAATCCAGTGACTTTGATCGGAACAAACGTCAGAATGAAGTACTGAATTCGGTTGTCGACAAAATTCAGTCATTCAGTGGTGTAACGAAGCTCAGTTCGATTATCCAATCTGTAGACGATAATATGGAAACAGATATCGAAGGTAGCCAATTTACGAACCTGCTGACAACGTACTGGAATATTCCAAAAGCGAATATCAAGTACATGCCGGTTACCGGCGACTGGCGCAGTCCGTATGTGTATATTAACGAAACTGAACTTGCCAATGCGAAGCAAGCATTGCAAGAAGAGCTGAGTGGTACGGCAACTCATACTGATCAGTTTGATAGCACATCGACTACGGAAACTACAGGCAGTTCAACTGCAACGCAATAACGGAATGAGTGTGTAATATAAACGTCCTGTATCTTTTCCTACATAGGAGAAGGTATAGGACGTTTTTTGTTTTTCGTAACATATTCAATACGGACTGGTTGCAATTGCTGTTCACAGTATAGATAGATGAGTATACATTCTAGCAAGGGGCATTATAATCGAACGGACGGATTGTTTGCTGATAGAAGGGCAAGTAAGAGACTCAGGCACTTTGGAGTGAAATAAGAGGTGCAATCCACAAGTTTTACATGCGGAATATTTGTGCTATACTATGCTTGCATCCACCTTTTCAGACATTCAAGCAAGTGACTGGGGGTTCTTATTATGCCGCAATGGACATACACGATCGTAAACTTCACCGTTGTTACCTGTTGCGCTATAACAGGTTGCGCCCACGTCTGTTGTCATGGGGATGTTCAAGGAAATGAATATAATTCACCTGTATATTGGACGGGAAAGGTCTGGCTTTGAACACAGCCAGGCTTTTTTGTTTTTCATTCAGAGGAGGGTGAGGCTTGGCGGTTCAGGAAGCGGGAAGCATCAACTGGAGGCATCAGAGATCACAAACAATTCGTACCCAGGGGGGAATCTCCATGAAAAAGATTTTTGTATTGGATACCAATGTGCTTCTTCACGATCCGAATGCCATTTTCGCTTTTGAGGAAAATGATGTGATTATCCCCGCTGTCGTCTTGGAAGAGATTGATTCCAAAAAACGAAATGCCGACGAGATTGGTCGAAATGCCCGTGGTGTGTCCCGTTCATTGGACGCTCTGCGTGAAATAGGTCATCTGCATGATGGTGTACAACTGGAAAGTGGCGGCACACTGCGCGTGGAACTGAACCATCGCAGCTTTGCACGAGTGCAGGAGATGTTTGGTGAGATTACGAATGATAATCGCATTCTCGCCGTTGCACTGAATTACAAAATGGAAGAAGATGAAGCGCATAGCGGTCGCCATGTAGTTCTGGTCAGCAAAGATGTGCTTGTTCGGGTCAAAGCGGATGTACTCGGTGTACAAACGGAAGATTATTTGTCAGACCGCGCTGCTGAGCCGAATGAGATGTATACTGGCTATACAACGCTGCAAGTGCATCCATCTGTCATTGATGAATTTTATAGTCATCGGTTTTTGCCGGTTGCTTCCTTACATTTAAGCTATACGTTACATCCGAATGAATTTGTGATTTTAAAAGACGAAATGGGTAGTGCCAAATCTGCACTATTAAAAGTCAATGCAGATAGTAGCCGCCTGGAACCACTATTCCTCAGTAACGAACCGGTATGGGGAATTGCTGCTCGTAATGCACAGCAACGTATGGCATTGGAATTGCTACTCAATGATGATATTCCGCTCGTGACAATTAACGGTAAAGCGGGAACTGGTAAAACGCTGCTCGCCCTCGCCGCTTCTCTTTCCAAAGTAGAGGACGAGCAAAAGTATAAAAAGCTGCTCATTGCCCGTCCAGTTGTTCCGATGGGCAAAGATATCGGTTATTTACCGGGTGAAAAAGACGAGAAACTTCGTCCTTGGATGCAACCGATTTACGACAATTTGGAATTCCTGTTTGATACGAAAAAAGCTGGCGATATTGATAAAATCCTGATGGGACTAGGTAGCATTCAAGTAGAAGCACTCACGTATATTCGTGGTCGCTCGATCCCAGGACAGTTTATCATTATTGATGAAGCGCAAAATTTATCTCGTCATGAAGTGAAAACGATCGTATCTCGTGTCGGCGAAGGTAGTAAAATCGTGCTTGTCGGTGATCCCGATCAGATTGACCATCCGTATCTTGATTCGATCAGTAACGGATTGACTCATGTGGTAGAGCATTTTAAACAAGAAGGTATCAGTGGTCACATTACGCTGGAAAAAGGCGAACGCTCCAAACTCGCTCAACTTGCCGCCGATCTTCTATAAACTACAGGTTACAGTGCACGAAGCTTCACTACATGATACAAGTAGATCATCGTTGTGAACGTAGATTATCAATATGCACGTAGATCATCAATATGCACGTAGAGCATCAATGTTCCCAATCCATGCTCTATGATGTATAGCATAAACAGTATAGACAAAACGCCGACTGCAATTTGCAGCTCGGCGTTTTTATTTTGCGATACATTCGATGATTATCAAAGCGATAATTGTAATTCAATGCGCATAGTCTGTCCCGTCATGATCACCTGTCTCGCTTTTAAGTAGGAAATAATCTGTCCCGGATAAAAGCCGAGATCAAACTGATTTTCTAACGTTTGGCTCGTTGTATCTGGTAATCTTAAACCGTTGAACACAAGACCGTCCACTCGGAATCGAAGTGCATTTTGCGGCTGCTCTTCGACTTCATAATGCCCGGTAATCTCCAGCTTCAGGTTTCCTTCTGAACCGTTCACTACAATGCCCTGATCAGTAAAATGAAATTGAAAACTATCCGGCATGCCTCCTTGTTGATGCAAAAAGTCGTTCAATTGCTGTTCGCTGATCGTGATCGTGTAATTTCGTCCATTCATCTGAATAGCATCTGGCTGGGATTGTAAAAAAGAAGGAAACTGATCCATCGAACGAGCTAAAATACGGAAATAATTTTTCACTTCATATAAACCAACATTTTCCCAGTATGAATTGAACTCATCCATGAGTTGGCGAGTGACCTCTGCATTGGATGAACCAGCCAGTCCTTGATGGATCCGGCTTTGTAAACTGACAACACGCGTTTTCTGTTCTTGAAGGCGAGTACCGATTTGTTGCAATTCCGCTGATGTATTGGCAAGCTCATTTCGCTTGGATTGCAAATCGTTATATTGCTGCTGGTATGATTGCATGATGTCATGGTCATGATCAATAATCATACGATAATATTCATAAAAGGTAATCATCCCAGATAAGCTGCCTGTACTAAACAATGCTGCCCAAAGCTGTTCCCGTTCCCCAGTATAATAGGCAATAAGCACACGATCTGATTGTTGCCTTGCTTGATCCAGATCATGTTGCCGAACGACTAGATCTTTTTCCAATTGTCGATAATGATGCTGTGCTGTCTGCTGTTCTTGCTGTACTCTAGCAATTTCCTGATCTAGCTCGTGTACCGAAAGGCTATCTTCCAGTAGGACACGCGTTTGCTCATCTAACTGATCCGTACTTGGAGCAGATTGCGAAGAGGACGTAGAGACAGAAGCAGCAACAGAGGAAGCAGAAGGAATAATGGTAGTAGAAACTAGCAATGTTCCGCATAAAAAAAGACAGACGACCCGTCGATTTGGATGAAATGGTTTCATGAATCGTCTCCTCCTTGTATAATAATGAATTAGTATGAATGCAGTAGGTATATCTATTATGTATGTTGAAGGGACACAGTTTAGTATTCAGCACGTTAGCGGTCTGTATATTGTATTTTGTATAGGCGGACAAGCTGTGCGATGACATACTTACTTGTATTGTAGCGTATGACTGGCAGGAGGGAAACTATATGATCATTGATATTTGGGGCGGTGGAGCATTAGGATTACTGTTTTATAGCAAAATATCTGCGCATCTTGCTGATAACCAGCTCAACCTATGGTGCCGCACACAGGAGCAGGTTGACACGATACATAGTGAAGGCATTGTATTCCGCGAGCATGATACAGCTGAACCGCAAATTATGTTTCCCAATGAATCTTCCGGTTGCAACGTTTATGCTGTACATTCGCAAAGTACAAGCACATTGCTGCTTGCTGATCTGATTATCGTTACTATCAAACAGACGCATCTTACAGCATCATTCATTCAGCAACTCCAAACAAGGGTAAAGCAAGGAACTGCCATTATTTGTCTGCAAAATGGAGTGCGAGCAGATAATCCCTGGCCTGAGTCATGGCAGGTTTATGCCGCCATTACGACAGAGGGCGCGAAGAAATCAGCAGGCAATCACATTACCCACGCAGGGTATGGACAAACAGTCATAGGTCGAATGGATAGTCTCTATAGGTCAGATGATGCAACATCTCATATGGCAATATGCACGCAGAATGAACATGCTCATTTGTCTTTTTTAATAAATTTGTTTCAAAAGGCAGGATTCCAATCTTCTTTGTCGAAAGATATCGGGAAGGAAGTATACCGGAAGTTGATTATCAATGCCGTGATCAATCCTTTGACCGCAATATGGCGTGTGCCGAACGGAGAATTGCTGGCAAGTCATACGCGGGTGGAGCTGATGCGGCAATTGTTCATGGAAGCGGTTGAAGTGTATCGACGCAATCATATTCCGTACTCGGAGCATTGGTGGGACGATATCCTGAATGTATGCCGCGCAACAGCATCCAACACATCATCCATGCTCGCAGATGTTCAGCACAATCGGCGTACTGAGATTGCCTGGATAAACGGTACGATCATCGAGATGGCAAGGCGTACGGATTACCGTGCAGAAGCGCATGAGTGGATGTACCGATTCATTGAACCATTGACACTAGAGGAGGCTCCGTAAATGGGAGGATTGTTTGGTTGGCTGCTGAATGGCGCCATATTTTTAAGCCTTGTTCCCTTTATTCCTTTTATTGCTACTTATTTTATTATGATTCTGCGCAAAAAGGATAAAAAGCAGGCAATCACCTCCGCCATGGACGTGACAACACCATTTTTGTACATTTCGGTAGCAGCATTATTCAATACAATCTTTAACAGTGGGCTTGGATTCTACATTTTCTTGCTGATTTTGTTGCTGGCGATTGGTTTGATTGGAAGTGCACAGAATAGAATGAAGGGAAAAGTCGACTTTCAACGATTATTTCGCGCAGTATGGCGGCTATCCTTTTTCTTTCTGAGCTTAGGTTACATCGTTCTGCTGCTAATCGCAATTTTGCAATACATATCCCGCTAAACGTGTCGAAACTTGGAAAAAATATACTTGATGTCAGGTATTCGACCGTGGTGTGGAGCGTATTTTACGCTTCAATGTGACAAATATGTTGAAAAAAACGAAAAAAAACGATTTTTTTAAGTTTGAGATATAGATTTTTTTGACCACTGGTTGTATAATCTAAAAGCATATACCACATTTTTTTAGGGGGAAACTGCTAGATGAAAAGGAAAAGTTGGTTAGTACTTATGGCACTCGTACTGGCGTTCGGATCATTGCTTGCAGCATGCAGCAGCGGTTCTAACAGCACAGGTACAAGTGGAGAATCTGGAGAAGGAACAACAGCATCACAAGATCTGAAGATCAACATGAGCGCTGAACCTCCTACTTTTGATCCAGCTCAGGCAAAAGATAGTCAGACAAATACTGCCCTGAAGCTGATGTACGAAGGCCTTACACGCATGGGTGCGGATGGTAATCCAGCTCCAGGCGTTGCTGAGAAATGGGATGTTTCCGAAGACGGTTTGAAATATACTTTCCACCTTCGCGATAATGCAACCTGGAACAATGGCGAGCCTGTAACAGCAGAAGATTTTGCTTATGCTTGGGAACGCGTATTGAGCCCAGAAACAACTCCAGCATCTGAATATGCTTACCAGCTGTACTACCTGAAAAACGGCGAAGCTTTCAACACTGGTAAAATCAAAGATTTCTCCCAGGTTGGCGTAAAAGTCGTTGACGACAAAACGCTTGAAGTAACGCTGCAAGATCCTGCTCCTTACTGGTTGGGTCTGACTTCCTTCTACACGTACTATCCTGTAAACAAAAAGAATGTTGAAGCCAATGCTGAGTGGGCTTCCAAAGCAGATACTATGGTTACCAACGGACCATTCACAATGACGACTTGGACTACAGGTCAACAACTGGTTTGGACTAAAAACGATAAGTATTGGGATGCAAGCAACATCAAGCTGAACACCATTACTTCTTCGCTGGTTAACTCTGGCGCAACTGAGTATGCAAGTTACCAAAGCGGACAATTGGATTATGCAGGTTCACCAACTGGTGAAATTCCTACAGACCAAATCCCAGCTGCAAAACAACAGTTCCCAGATCAATTCAATGCAAAAGGTATTGCAAGTACGTACTACTATGAATTTAACAATAAAGAAAAACCTTTCGATAACGCTAAAATCCGTAAAGCATTCGCAATGTCGATCGATCGTCAAGCGATTGTGGATAACGTAACACTGGGCGGTCAAATCCCAGCTTATGGCTTTGTACCTCCAGGTATCAAAGGCGAAAGCGAAGAATTCCGTACAGAGCACAAAGACAGCTTCTTCACTGAAGATGTTGCACAAGCAAAAACATTGCTGGCAGAAGGTATGAAAGAAGAAGGTATCACTACTTTGCCTGCAATTACACTGATCTACAACTCCAGCGAAGCTCACCAAAAAGTGGCTCTGGCAATTGCTGATATGTGGAAGAAAAACCTTGGTGTCGATATCAAAACCGAAAACCAAGAGTGGAGCGTATTCCTGAACAACCGTCAAAGCGGTAACTACCAAATCGCTCGTGCTGGTTGGACAGCTGACTACAATGATCCAATGACGTTCATGGATATGTGGGTAACAAAAGGCGGTAACAATGATGCTGGTTATGCAAACTCTGCATACGACAAATTGATTACTGATGCAAAATCGACTCAAGACAACGCAAAACGTATGACTGATATGGCTGATGCAGAGAAAATGCTGATTCAAGATGATATGGCAATCATGCCAATCTACTACTACACTAGTATCTCTCTCGTAAAACCAAATCTTAAAGGTATTGTAGTTGACTTCAGTGGAGCAGTTGACTTCTCCAAAGCTTATTTCGAATAATTCAATAACTTATTTGGCAGTTAGATGATTGCTGCGGGGTATATGTGGGGATTTTCCAACCATATATATCCCGCTTTTATGTGTGTTTTGCGTTTTACCATATATTGCTTTTTATAACGTTGAATATTGCAAGTTTTAAACTTGTTTCTTTTAAATGATATGAAGATGAACGCAGTTTGTTGTAAACTGTGGAAGGAATATTATGGTTGAACGTGAAATCTAACAACTAACAAAGGAGGGCTCCGGAGAAATGGTTAGATATATCGCCAGCAAATTTTTCTTTATGCTAGTGTCTCTATTTATCCTGGTATCACTGACATTTTTTCTGATGAAAATCATTCCGGGTGATCCGTTCATGTCCGAGAAGGCTGTACAGCCTCAAATTAAAGCGCGCTTGATGGCGCAATACGGACTGGACCAGCCTATTCCGGTACAATATGTTCGCTATCTGGGCAATATTATCCAGGGGGATCTTGGTATTTCCATGAAATATCAAAACCAGGACGTAACCGGACGTATCGCACAAACATTTAAGCCTTCCCTGCAAATCGGTATTTTTGCGATTATTATTTCGATAGTGGTCGGGATTATACTCGGTATGGTGGCAGCATTGTATCACCGCAAATTGATTGACCATGTCGCCATGATTCTCGCGATTCTCGGTATAGCGGTTCCGAGCTTTGTGCTTGCAACGCTTATTCAGTACCTATTCGCCCTCAAGCTGGGCTGGTTTGACGTTATGGGCTTTAGCAAACCAAGCGATTTTGTATTGCCGGTCGCAGCACTTGCTGTTCAACCGATTGCATTTATCGCCCGTCTCACTCGTTCCAGCATGCTGGAAGTACTGAATTCCGATTACATCAAAACAGCCAAAGCCAAAGGTCTGAACGGCTTTACCATCATGACACGCCACGTAGTCCGTAACGGGATTTTGCCAGTCGTTACTTACGTTGGACCGATGACAGCGAACGTTATTACAGGTTCAGTCGTTATCGAGCAAATTTTCGGTATCGGTGGTATCGGTAAAGTGTTCGTCGAAAGTATTACGAACCGTGACTATACGATGATCATGGGTGTTACGATCTTCTACGGCGTCATTCTGATGCTGGCTCGTTTTATTACGGATATTCTATATGTTCTGATTGATCCTCGTATCAAACTGTCAGGCAAAAAGGGGGCTTAAACGTTGGCAGCAAATGGAAACCAAACTCCAAATCCTACACCAGGTGATGTAACGATTGATCCAACTGCACAGCAAAAGAGTGTCTCCCTGTTCCAGGATGCAATGTATCGTTTGACTCGCAATCCTGTAGCCATGATTAGTTTGGGAACACTGGTTGTGATCATTCTTATGGCAATTATTGGTCCACATATGGTGGCGTATAACTACTACAGCAATGATTTGATGAATACCAACAAACCACCTTCCGGTGAGCACTGGTTCGGAACCGATAACCTCGGTCGCGACATGTGGGTTCGTACTTGGATGGGCGCACGTATTTCCTTGATCGTCGGTTTCTCCGCAGCTTTGATTGACTTGCTGATTGGTGTAATCTACGGTGCAATTATGGGTTATGCTGGTGGTCGTACCGATGAAATTATGAACAAAATCTCCGAGATTTTGTACTCGATTCCTTATCTGCTGATCGTTATCCTGTTGCTCGTTGTTCTGGAGCCAGGTTTGCCAACGATCATCTTCGCACTCGCCGTAACAGGCTGGGTAACGATGTCGTGGATTGTTCGCGGGGAGATCATTCAATTGAAAAACCGCGACTTTATTCTGGCAGCACGTTCCATGGGTGCAGGTGCAGGACGTCAATTGTTCAAACACCTGTTGCCAAATGCATTAGGACCTATTATCGTAACAGTAACGCTTTCCGTTCCAAGTGCGATCTTTTCCGAGGCTTTCCTAAGCTTCCTCGGTCTGGGTGTACAAGCACCTGTATCGTCACTCGGTTCGATGATTAACGATGCATTGCAAGGATGGAATCTGTATCCTTGGCGTATGTGGTTCCCTGCTGGTCTGATCTGTTTGACTATGCTGGCATTCAACCTGCTGGGTGATGGTCTGCGTGACGCACTGGATCCGAAACTGAAAAAATAATTCATAGGAGGTGGGCTTAGTGGAGAAAATCTTATCAGTAAAAAATTTGAGCGTATCCTTCAATACTCGTGCCGGTGAATTTAAAGCCGTTAAAGATGTCAATTTCGAGATTGGCAGAGGGGAAACGCTGGGTATTGTCGGGGAGTCCGGTAGCGGTAAGAGTGTAACAGCTCAAACAATTATGCGTCTGATTCCTTCTCCGCCTTCTATTATTAAAAGTGGAGATATTACATTCCTTGGTGAAAGCCTGCTGAAGAAATCCGATAAGCAAATGGAGTCCATTCGTGGTAAAGACATCGGTATGATCTTCCAAGATCCGATGACTTCGCTGAATCCAACGATCAAGATCGGTAAGCAAATCACTGAAGTTCTGCGCAAGCACCAGAAGATGTCGGCAACAGAAGCGAAAAAATCAGCAATCGAAATGCTGAAACTGGTTGGCATCAAAAATGCCGAAGTTCGTTTTAACCATTATCCGCACCAATTCTCTGGTGGTATGCGTCAACGTGCTATGATCGCGATCGCACTCGCTTGCCGTCCGGCATTGCTGATTGCCGATGAGCCGACAACAGCGCTCGACGTAACGATTCAAGCACAAATTCTCGATCTGATGAAAGATATGCAGCAGAAGCTGGGTACTTCCATCATTCTGATTACGCATGATCTCGGCGTTGTTGCTGGCATGTGTGACCGCGTTGTTGTTATGAAAGAAGGGGATGTTGTCGAAACTGGCACAACCTCCGAAATCTTCAAAAATCCACAGCACGCATACACCAAACGTTTGCTTGGTGCATTGCCACGTCTGGATGAGCCGAAAAAACCGAAGTTGGCTTCTGCCATCGCTGGTTTGGACCCAACTCGTCCACTCGTTGAAGTAAGCAATCTGCGTCAGCATTTTAACTTGGGTAAAGGTAATATCCTAAAAGCTGTTAATGATATTAGCTTCAAAATCTACGAAGGTGAAACACTTGGCGTTGTAGGGGAGTCCGGTTGCGGTAAATCCACAACAGGACGTACGATGCTGCGTTTGTATGAGCCAACGGGAGGAAGCGTTAAATTTAACGGTACCGATATTTTCAGCCTCTCCCCACGTAAAATGAAAGCGATGCGTAAAGATATGCAAATGATCTTCCAAGATCCATATGCATCTCTGAATCCGCGCTTTAACGTTATGGATATTATCGGCGAATCGCTGGACATTCATGGTCTGGCAGGCAGCCGCGCAGAACGTAAAAAACGCGTAGAAGAACTGCTGGACATGGTAGGTTTGAACGCTAGTCATGCACTGCGTTATCCGCATGAGTTCTCTGGTGGTCAAAGACAGCGTATCGGTATTGCCCGTGCACTGGCAGTTAATCCGAAATTCATCATCTGTGACGAGCCATTGTCGGCATTGGACGTTTCGATCCAGGCACAGGTTGTGAAATTGCTGGAAGACCTGCAACAGCGTCTTGGTTTGACTTATCTGTTCATCGCGCATGACCTGTCCATGGTAAAACATATCAGTGACCGCGTTGCTGTTATGTACATGGGTAAAATTGTAGAGTTGGCAGAAAGTGAAGAGCTGTATGCGAACCCGCTGCACCCGTACACCAAAACATTGCTGTCCGCAATTCCGATTCCGGATCCAGATGTTGAAGTAAACAAGCGCAGAATTTTGCTGCCGGATGAGCAACAAGCACCAGTAGAGTCCGCGAACCCAGGTGCACCAAAAGATCCATTCGACCTCGACAACTCCGAGCTAATCGAAGTATCGCAGGGACACTGGGTAGCACAACCTATCGCTTAAAATTAGATATGCAAAAACCGCCATAATATTGGCGGTTTTTTTGTTTTTTCCAAAATACAAAAAAGATTGTTTAATGCTTTGACTAAAACTGGATACTTTCGTACAATCAAATAAGGTTTAGAAAGTTACATTAAGTAACAACGATGAGGAGGACCTTACCCCATGAATGTAGTTCCGGAGAGGCTACCTGCGAATCAGCCGCTGGCAGAGCGGTATATGAATGATTTTGCATCGGTAAGCAGCTTGTATAATATGAATGTGACTGATCCGCAGACATGGGTTCAGCGTGCCGCCTGGCTGGATCAGAATAAGCACTCCCGGATCGAGCGTGGAGCGTTAGTGGATTGTCTGACAGCTTACAATCTTGCCCATAACGATCATGAATCTGTGCGTCAGGCACTGGATACGCTGCGTCAGGAAGATACGCTGACCGTAGTTGGTGGTCAGCAGAGCGGTTTATTTACCGGCCCGTTGCTGGTTATTTATAAAGTCGTTACACTGATCCTATCTGCACGTGAAGCTTCAGCGAAGCTGGGACGTCCGGTTGTGCCAGTATTCTGGATTGCTGGAGAGGATCATGATTGGGATGAGGTGAATCATACGTATTTGCCCGATCTGCATGGAGAAGCGGTCAAAATCCGCATGGAGCATGAGCGTGGCGGTCATTCGCCGGTGAGTCGTACAGAGATCACCGAAGCACATATTCAGCCGGTTTTGAATCAATTTGAAAGCTTATTGCCGGACAGTGAGCATAAAAGTGAATGGATGACTGAATTGACTCGATGTATGCAGCAGTCCGATAATCTGAGCGATGCGTTTGCCCGTCAGTTGGGTCGTTTGTTCGGAAGATTTGGTCTGATTTTGCTAGATTCAGATCATCCCGATATGCGCCAGTTGGAGAAGCCTGTATTTCGTAAAATCATTGAACAAAATGACGATTTGACGAAGGCATATCTAGCATCTGCGGATCAGGTTCGGGCTGCCGGTTATGAAGAACAAGCAACGGTTGCTGAAGATGGCGCCAATCTGTTCTATATCCATACAGATGAAATTTATAACAATGAGCGTTTATTGTTGTTCAAGCGAAATGGTCTATTTACGGATCGTAAAGGCTTAGTTACCTTTACTCGTGATGAACTGTTGGATATGGTGGAGCAGCATCCAGAGCGCTTTAGCAACAATGTACTGACGCGTCCGCTTATGCAAGAATCGCTGTTCCCAGTGCTTGGTACGATTCTTGGTACAGGTGAGATTGCTTACTGGGCATTGACTCGTCAAGCATTTGACGTATTTGGATTGCAAATGCCACCCATTGTACCTCGGATGTCATTTACGATGGTAGAAGAGAAAATTCAGCAGTTGATGCAGCAGTTTGATCTGACTTTTGACGATGTGCGTCAGCGATTTGAAGAGATTCGCCAAAGTTGGCTGAATGAGCAGGAAGATTATAATTTGGATGTACGGTTTGAGCAGCTGCGTAAGCAGTTTGCTGATCTGTATCATCCATTTGTACAATCGCTGTCTCAAGTCGATCCGGCGCTTCTACATATTGCTGACAACAATCAGCACAAAATAGAAGCACAGATTGACTATCTATATCGCAAAAGTATCCATGCAGTGGAAAAGCAGCATGAAGTGGGACTTCGTCGACTGGATCGCATCGCCCATTCTCTTTATCCGTTTAACAAGCCACAGGAGCGGACGATTAACAGTTACTATTATATTGGACGCTACGGCGAGCGCTGGCTGGACCAGCTACTATCGATAGAACCGGATTTGAACGGCAGTCATCGTCTCATTTATATGTAATGAAAGAACAAAGCAAAAGCAGCCGACAACAATTGTTGGTTGCTTTTATTTTCATTAAACGATTAAATGGAAGTATAAATGAATTCAAAAAAGATGACAGGTTCATCGAAATAGTGGAGGAAATCGAACATGACATTGCCGTCCCTAGAAAAAAGTATTGTTGCGGATATGGCGCTTGCGCCGGAAGGACACCGCAAAATTGAATGGGTGGCTTCCCATATGCCGGTATTGAATCGGATCAAGGAAGAATTTGAACGCGATCTGCCTTTTCAAGGATTAAAAGTGACGATCTGTCTGCATCTGGAAGCGAAAACTGCTTATCTGGCAAAAGTAGTACAAGCAGGTGGCGCAGAGGTTACGATTACTGGTAGTAATCCGCTGTCCACGCAGGATGATGTATGTGCTGCTCTAGTGGAAGACGGTATTACTGTATTTGCAAAATACAATCCACATCCTACTGAATACAAATCGCTCGTTCTGCATGCGCTGGAAACGCGTCCTGATCTGATCATCGACGATGGCGGCGATCTGATCACATTGATGCACGGAGAACGTCCAGATCTGCTAGAAGGTATCCGTGGCGGTGCAGAAGAAACGACGACTGGCATTATCCGTCTAAAAGCTTTGCAAAAAGAAGGCACATTGACATTGCCGATGGTGGCAGTAAATGATGCATATTGCAAGCATCTGTTTGATAACCGTTACGGTACAGGTCAATCCGTATTTGATGGTATTATCCGTACTACCAACTTGATGATTGCCGGTTCAACTGTTGTTGTTGTCGGTTACGGCTGGTGTGGTAAAGGGGTAGCGATGCGTGCCAAAGGTCTGGGCGCTAACGTTATCGTAACTGAAGTTGATGCGATCAAAGCAGTCGAAGCGCATATGGACGGCTTCCATGTTATGCCGATGATCGAAGCGGCGAAACACGGTAATTTCTTTATTACGGTAACCGGTAATAAGAGCGTAATCGTAGGTGAGCATTACGATGTAATGAAAGATGGTGCGATCGTATGTAATGCTGGTCACTTCGATGTGGAAGCGAACAAGCCGGATCTGGCTGCGCGTGCTGTATCGATTCGTCATGCTCGTAAAAATATCGAAGAATATCAATTGCAGGACGGACGTCGCATTTACCTACTGGCTGAAGGTCGTCTAGTTAACCTAGGCGCAGCTGACGGTCACCCGGCAGAAATTATGGATATGACCTTTGCGCTGCAAGCGGTCGGACTTCGCTATGTGAATGAGAATTACGAGCAGCTTGGGGCGGGCGTCATCAATGTTCCTTACGAGCTGGATGAGCAAGTAGCACGCTATCGTCTGGAAAGTCTCGGTATTGGCATCGACAGCCTTACAGATGAACAGAAGAAGTATCTGGATAGCTGGTCTTGATTCATTTTGTCATTGGATAGAGCATCATTCGGTGGATAGAATGCAGCAATATGCAAACTATAAACTTGCAAGTTACTTGAGAATGAATATGCGACAAAGGACTATAAGCAAAAAGCCCGATTTCTTCGACAAGGAAGAATCGGGCTTTTTGCATGCTTTTTTGCAAAGCAACATGCTTCATTGCACAAAAAACGAAAAAAAGTATAATTTTTTTCAAAAAAATTGACATGTTGAGAAGGATTTTGATTTTAGTTGACGAATCTATTATGCTAGATAGGTGGAGGAAAGTGGTGCAAAGTGGGGAACGATGGGTAAAAGGAGTGAGCCGCCAATGTTCATGGGAGAATTTCAGCATAACATTGACGATAAGGGACGGATCATTATTCCGGCCAAATTTCGCGAACTTCTCGGCCAATCGTTTGTAATGACCCGCGGTTTGGACCATTGCCTTTTCATTTATCCACTAGAGGAGTGGTCTCTTCTTGAACAAAAGCTCAAATCGCTGTCTTTGATGAAGGCGGATGCACGCGCATTTACACGGTTTTTCTTTTCTGGTGCGGCTGAGGGCGAGTGGGATAAGCAGGGCAGGGTGAATGTACCCAGCAATCTGCGCCAGTACGCACAGCTGGACAAAGAATGCACCATTATCGGTGTATCGAATCGTGTGGAGATTTGGAGTCGTTCCGTTTGGGAACAATATTATAACGAATCAGAACAATCATTTAATGAAATTGCAGAAAAGCTGGTTGATTTTGATCTTGATCTGTAATCGTCTGGGAGGTTTAACAACTTGTTTCATCACATCACTGTATTAAAAGAAGAAGCGACCAATGCATTAGAGGTCAAGCCTGATGGCATTTATGTCGACTGCACGCTCGGGGGAGCAGGACACAGCAGCGTAATCGCAGCTGAGTTAGAAGCAGGTGGACGACTGATTGCCTTTGATCAGGATGATACTGCATTACGTAATGCCGAACAGGTACTATCACCATTTGCCGATGTCGTAACATTGATCAAAAGCAATTTCCGTCATTTGGAGGAAAAGCTTTTGGAAGCGGGTGTCCCGACAATAGAGGACGGTATTCCGCAGGTGGACGGTATTTTGTTTGATCTTGGCGTTTCTTCACCTCAATTTGACGATGCCGAGAGGGGATTCAGTTACAATCACGATGCCGCGCTAGATATGCGTATGGATCAGTCCAGCGAATTGACTGCACGAACCATTGTGAACACGTGGCCTGAAGACGAAATTGCCCGCATACTATATCGTTATGGCGAAGAAAAATTTTCAAGACGTATTGCTGCTGTGATTGGCAAGCGCCGTGCCGTACAGCCTATTGAAACAACAGGGGAACTGGCAGAGCTGGTCAAAGAAGGCATTCCGGCTGCGGCACGCAGAACCGGTGGTCATCCAGCCAAGCGCAGCTTTCAAGCGCTTCGTATTGCTGTCAATGATGAACTTGGCGCTTTTGAAGAAGCGCTGCAACAATCCATTCGATGCTTAAAACCGGGCGGACGCGTATCTGTTATTACCTTCCACTCGCTCGAGGATCGTTTGTGCAAGCAGATTTTTGCTGAAAAATTGGAAAAGAATGTGGCACCACCCGGATTTCCTGTGTATGTGAGTAACGGCGGTGAACTGAAACTGGTCAACCGCAAACCGGTACTTCCGTCTGATGATGAAATCACAACCAACAAGCGCGCAAGATCAGCCAAATTGCGAGTAGCGGAAAAGGTGGATAAACAAAACCAAAATCAACAATAAGGAGACGGGCTAATGGCTTATACAAGAGGAAATCTGGCGGTCAAGCAAAAGGAGACCGAAAAGGTTGTCCGTAAGTATCGCGAAACGACAAAAGTAGTAGTCCGACGTTCGGCTTTGCCTATGCAGGAGAAGATGCTGTATTTGGGTACCATTTTTGCCTGTGTGATCATTGCGGGAATTATCTTGTGGCGCTACGCTTATATTTATGAAGTGAACAAAAACGTTCAAAATATGGCAAGCGAAACGGCATCGCTGCAAAAGCAAGCCGTACAAAATGATCTCCGCAAACATCTATTGGAAAACGAAGTGGTGGAGCGTGCAACCGCTCTGGGATACATACAGCCCGATGCTGATCCAATTCAAGTTTCCCGTGAGAAGGGAACGACATCAACCTCGTCGCCGGATAGTCAAGACAGCAAGTAAAGCGAGGGATAAACGAAGTGAATAAACGAATCAGACTTCGCACTTTATTGATGGGAGGGTGCATTGCCCTCCTTTTTGTCGTCCTGGTCTTGCGTATTTTTTGGTTACAGATTGTACAGGGCTCCAGTTGGCATGAACGTGCTGTGGAGAACTGGACGCAAAATAGCGTAATCAAAGCTGCGCGCGGTACGATTACTGATCGTAATGGCAATGAGATGGCTATTGATGCACCTGCATATAATGTCGCACTCAATCCACAAATCATCGATAAATATGGTATCAAAGATGAAATTGTGAGCGGACTGCACGAGATTCTGGGCACTGATGAAGCCGAAATCGAAAAGCAAGCGACGTCCAAAAATGATCAGGGCGAATTGCGCACATGGCGTGAATTGAACACAGGTGGACATTTGATCGCTCAGGATAAAGCCGATCAGGTTAACGCCTTGATTACCAAGTTAAAGCAGCAGATCGATCAAAAGTATGATGCTGGCTTATATTTGACTGAAAGTTCCAAACGCTATTATCCACAAAATGAGCTAGCTTCTCACGTACTCGGCTATACGGACAAAGAAGGTAAAGCTGTTGCGGGCATTGAAGCGTATTATGATGAACAGCTCAAAGGCTCGGATGGTAAAATCCAGTATCAGCATGACCGTCAGGGCGATAAACTTCCCGATTCTGACGATGTATATACGCCTGCACAAAACGGTGATAATCTGAAACTGACGATTGATCAAACGATCCAATATTACACGGAGCAGGCGATGAAAAAGCAATATGCGGAACTGAAGCCGAAAAGTATTACCGCAATTGTAGCTGATCCCAATACAATGAATATTCTGGCGATGGCAAATATGCCTACCTTTGACCCGAATAAATATAATGAAGTACCAGCCGATCAATATAGCGATTTTATGAATCTAGGCATCAAAGGTATTTATGAGCCGGGTTCAACTTTCAAAATTGTAACATTGACCGGTGCTGTCAAAGAAAACTTGTTTAACGCAGACGCTACGTATCAATCTGGTTCGATCCGTGTAGGCGGTTGGACATTGCATGATAGTCACACTGGCTGGGGAGCGATTACGTATTTGTCCGGTTTGAAGCGTTCCAGTAACGTAGCCTTTGTTAAATTAGGTTATGAAATGCTGGGCGCCGAGAGACTGCGTAAATATATCGATGCTTTTGGCTTTGGTGTCAAAACAGGAGTCGATTTGCCAGGTGAAGCATCGGGTGCGATTAATTTCAATCCGAATATCAAGGTTGAAGTAGCGACTGCTGCTTATGGACACGGTAAAGTTCAGGTTACACCACTACAGCAACTTGCAGCAGTATCAGCGGTTGCCAATGGCGGTAAGCTGTTGACTCCGCATCTGGTACAGTCCATTACGAACCCGAATACTGGCGTCACAACAGATACACCTGTGCATGAAGTACGTCAGGTTATCGATTCCGCTACAGCCGCCAAAGTTCGCAGTTATCTGGAGCAAGTCGTATCTGACCAAGAAATTGGAACCGGGCGTCAAGCGTATATCGAAGGATATCGCGTCGCTGGTAAAACAGGTACAGCAATTAAAGTTAAAACCGACGGTTCTGGCGGATATGACAAAAATAAACAGGTTTCCTCGTTTATCGGTTTTGCTCCTGCTAACGATCCCAAAATCGCTGTCATCGTAGTTGTCGATGAACCGGCAGATCCACTGTATGGCGGTGGTAAAGCGGCAGCGCCAATTTTCAAAGAAATCGTTAGTCAGGCGCTTCCATATATGGGTGTAGCCAAAGTTGCTGAAGATGGAGCTACGACCCAGAAGAAGACTGCCAAAGTTCAACCTGTTCAAGTGGCGTATACTGCGCCAACGTTAACTGGTAAAGGATTGGACGAAGCGAAGAAGAAACTGCTAGCGGGTGGCATTGCGTATACCGTTGTAGGTTCTGGTACAAAGATTGTGAAGCAATATCCGGCAGCAGGCGCTCCACTGGTAAGTGGTCAAAGTATCTATCTGATGACGGAAGACCCGACTAAGATGGCGATTCCAGATTTAAAAGGGGAATCATTGCGCGATGCGATGCAATTGCTAAATCTGATGAAAGTACAGGTCACTACCGTCGGTACGGGATATGTTGCTGAACAGGTAGAGTCGGAAGGAAACGGTCGTCGGATCGTAACCCTGACACTCAAGTCTGCCAAAGCAACGGTAACCGGTGTAGACGATCCAGAAGAAAATGCAACCGGTAGTGATGGTAAATCAACAGACGATACTGCGAATAGCAACGCCGACACATCCAATAAAGAAAGTGATGACTCGTCTTCCTCCAGTACGTCTACGGATGATTCATCGTCTAGCACTACTGAAAAATCTAATAGTGCAACGACGCAAAAAGAAGATAATCCTGAAACTTCGGAAGAGGAAGAAGCTTCAACCAACTAGTTGATTTATGCATTATCTGTGATAACCCGGCAACGATCGGCGCCAGAAGCTTGCTTCTGGACGCTTGATTGTTGCCGGGTATCGTTATTAATTTTGGAAAAGAGGAATACGCATGTTGCTATCTGAAGCCGCAAAGCTGTTGATAACGTCCCGGATTCACGGTGATCCGGCTGCGGAATTTTCGGGAATGGAGGTGGATTCGCGCAAGGTTCAGCAGGGCGACTTGTTTATCTGTCTGCCTGGATTTACGGTAGATGGACATGATTTTGCTGACAAGGCAGTCAAGCAAGGTGCCGTTGCGCTTGTCGTAGAACGTGTACTGGAACTGGATGTACCGCAACTGGTCGTCAGTAGCTGCCGTCAGGCGATGGCAGTGCTAAGTGACACCTTTTTCGATCATCCTAGTCGTCGCTTGAATATGATTGGAGTTACGGGAACCAATGGTAAGACCACAACTTCTTATCTGATCGAGCGTATTATGAATGATCATCATATCAACACTGGACTGATTGGCACGATTGAGATGCGTTACAACGGTCAATCCATTCCGATGCCGCGCACTACACCAGAAGCGCTGGAGTTGCAGCGTTTGCTTGGCAAGATGGCAGATGACGGCGTACAGTGCTGTGTGATGGAAGTGTCATCACATGCGCTGGAACAAGGACGGGTCAAAGGAACGGATTATCGTACCGCCGTGTTCACGAACATCAGTCAGGATCATCTTGATTACCATCATACGATGGACGAATACATTGCCGCCAAAGGGTTGTTTTTTGCCCGGCTTGGCAATAGCTACGGTCAACCTCATGAGCGCAAATATGCAGTTTTGAACATCGACGATCCCGCAGCAGACTATTTCCGCCGTATTACCGCAGCTGATGTGATTACATACGGAGTAGAACAAGAAGCAGATGTACGCGCCTCTCAGATTGCTATTACATCCGCAGGCACGACGTTTCATGTGGATACCTTCCGCGGCTCTGCCGACATTACGTTGAAGATGGTTGGTACGTTTAATGTCTATAATGCTCTTGCCGCTTTGACTGCGGCCTTGATCGAAGACGTACCACTGGAACAAATTGCTGCCAGTCTGGAACGTATTCCTGGTGTAGACGGACGGGTCGAATTGGTCGATGCTGGTCAGCCTTTTGCTGTTATTGTCGATTATGCCCATACACCGGACGGGCTGGATAACGTATTGTCTACGATCAAGGAGTTTGCTGAGCAACGTGTAATTACGGTGTTTGGCTGTGGTGGTGATCGCGATCGTACGAAGCGTCCACTGATGGGCAAAGTAGCCGCAACGTATAGCGATTATACGTTTATTACCTCAGACAATCCGCGTACCGAAGAACCGCTATCGATCCTAAATGAAATCCAGACCGGTTTGCAGGAAGACCGCATTCCAACCGAGCGTTACGAGCTGATCGTTGATCGTCGTACCGCGATTCAAAAAGCGGTTGAAATGGCGCAGCCTGGCGATGTACTATTGATTGCGGGCAAAGGGCATGAAACGTACCAGATCATCGGTACAGAGGTTATCGATTTTGATGACCGGCTTGTAGCCAAAGAAGCGATAAGGGGTCTTAACCAGTGATAAAAACAACAATGGGTCAATTAGCCGATATGTGTGGTGGACAGCTACAAGGCGATGCGGAAGCCGTTTGGCATGGTGTCGTTATCGATTCACGCAAAGTGTATGAAGGTTGTCTGTTTATCCCGATTATTGGTGAGCGCGCTGACGGTCATGATTTTGTAGCGAATGTACTGTCTGCTGGAGCGGCAGTATCGTTCTGGCAGCATGATCATGGTACACCACCAGCTGGCAATATCATTCTTGTAGAAGATACATTGCAGGCGTTGCAGCAGTTGTCGCGTTCGTATCTGGATCAGGTACAGCCACGCGTGATCGGTATTACCGGCTCGAATGGCAAAACAACGACCAAGGATATGGTGGAAGCTTTGCTGAAGCAAGCCTATCGTGTGCACAAAACGCAGGGCAATTTTAATAGTCATATCGGTCTGCCTTTGACCATTCTTGATATGTCTCCTGATACCGAAATGCTCATTCTGGAAATGGGGATGCGTGCGCGCCGCGAAATTGAGCTACTATCCAATATCGCTCGTCCACATGCTGTCATCATTACCAATATTGGCGAATCGCATCTGGAGCAGCTCGGTACACGTGAGGAAATCGCTCGTGCCAAGCTGGAAATTGTCAGCGGCTTGCAGGCTGGCGGTTTACTGATCTATAACGGCGATGAGCCGCTGCTGCATCAGGTACTGGCGGAACCGGAACTGAAGCAACGAGATATGACTACACTGACCTTCGGCGTGGAGCAGCAGAATGATCTGCATGTGACCGGCGTGATGGCACAGGGACGAACTACGATTTTCACAACGAATGATCTGCCAGATGATGCTTGGACGCTGCCGTTGCCAGGATTGCACAATGTAACAAACGCGCTGTCTGCGATGGCGGTTGCACGCCATTTCCAAGTAACGGATGAGCAGATCCGTATCGGTCTATCCCAGCTGCAATTGTCCGGTATGCGAATTGAACAGCTGGATGGACGCCAAGGCTCCACATTGCTAAACGACGCTTACAACGCGAGTCCAAGCTCGATGCGCGCCGCACTGGATGTGCTGAGCAGTATGAAAGGTCACAGCCGCCGCATTGCGGTACTGGGCGATATGCTGGAGCTAGGCAGCGAAGAACAGACCTACCATGAGCAAATGGGCATCTATGCGGCGGAACATGCAGATCTAGTGTTTACGTATGGTGAACGTGGTCAATTCATCGCTGCGGGAGCATTGCGTCAGATGCCATCGGAGCTGGTATACAGCTATACGTCCAAGCCAGAGCTGATTCAGGCGCTGCTGGAGACGGTGCAGCAAGGGGATGTCGTGCTGGTCAAAGCATCCCGTGGTATGAGACTGGAGGAAGTTATACAGGCGCTGATGCCTGATTCAATAAGCCAAGCAGAAGCGCTGGAGGAGTAAATGTAATGGATTTTCAATTATTGTTATTGGCGGCAGCCGCATCATTTATTTTATCGCTTATTGCGATGCCGATTCTGATTCCATTGCTGCGCCGGATTAAATTCGGTCAGCAAGTGCGAGATGACGGACCGCAAACGCATTTGAAAAAAGCGGGTACGCCGACGATGGGCGGTATTGTCATCATTTTGGCGGCAACGATCGTGTACATCAAATTTTCAGTGATCGACATCAATTTCTGGGTGTTGCTTACATCAACGGTCGGTTTTGGTCTGATCGGCTTTCTGGACGATTATATCAAAATCGGTCTGAAACGTTCGCTTGGTCTGACTGCCAAGCAGAAGCTGATTTTGCAATTGCTGTTCTCAGCCATTATCTGCTTCCTGTTGATTCAAAAAGGTCATAGTACAGCGCTGGCGATTCCGGGCACTGATTTTGCTTTTGACTGGGGTCCATGGTTTTACTATCCATTTATCGTTATTATGTTGCTCGCGATCACCAATGCGGTTAACTTTACCGATGGTGTGGATGGGTTGCTGTCTGGGGTCAGTGCGATTGCATTTGCTGCGTATGCGGTCATCGCGATTCAGATGTCCTCACCAGCCGCAGCGGTTTGTGCAGCGGCGATGATTGGTGCAGTACTTGGTTTTCTCGTATTCAATGCCCATCCAGCCAAAGTGTTTATGGGCGATATGGGGTCGCTCGGGATTGGCGGTGCAATCGGCGGTATCGCGATTGTAACCAAAAGCGAGCTGTTGTTCCTCATTATCGGACTTGTATTCGTCATTGAGCTGCTTTCCGTCGTTATTCAAGTCGTCTCGTACAAAACGCGCAACGGCAAACGGGTATTCAAAATGGCACCGATTCATCACCATTTTGAATTGTCTGGCTGGTCGGAGTGGCGCGTCGTAACGACGTTCTGGGCAGTAAGCCTAATTCTGGCTGTGATTGGAGTCTATATTAGCAAGGGGTTGTCCTGATGAATGATCCTCAATCGTACGCTGGTCAGCAGGTCGTTGTGATCGGTCTGGCTCGTAGTGGTGTAGAAGCTGCCAAAGCGCTACATCGCCTCGGTGCCATCGTTACCGTCAACGATCTGAAGCCGCGTGAACAATCGCCGGAAGCGGCAGAACTGGAAGCACTGAATATTGAAGTGATCTGCGGTGGTCATCCAGAAGGATTGATCCATGAAGGATTAGCACTGCTGGTCAAAAATCCGGGTATCCCGTATACAGCACCGCCAATCCGGCAGGCGTTGGAGCTTGGCGTAGAGGTCATTACGGAGGTTGAGCTTGCTTATCGCTTGACTGATATTCCGATGATTGGTATCACTGGCTCCAATGGTAAAACGACGACAACCACATGGGTAGGCAAAATGCTGGAATCTTCGCATTTACATCCTATCGTTGGCGGTAATATCGGCATTCCACTCTGTCAGGCAGTAGCGGAAGCTGATCCTGCTGTGGAACATATCATCGTTGCTGAATTGAGCAGCTTTCAGTTAAAAGGTACACAGGATTTCAATCCACGTATCGCTTGTCTGCTCAATGTGGCAGAGACGCATCTGGATTATCATGGCACAATGGACGATTACGTCGAATCCAAGCGTAAAATTTTTGCCAATCAAGGTGAGCAGGATACCGCCGTATTGAATTGGGATGATAGCTATTGTCGCAGTATAATTCCGTATCTGCGTGCAGGCAGGATTGTTCCTTTTTCGATCTACGAAGAACTAGGTAGTGCGATTGCCAATGCTACGCAATCCAGCGAACAGCCGTTAGCAGCAGCGCTGTATGTATCGCCATCGTATATCGAAGATGTGGAAGATGAATTAGAACGTAGTATCATGTATCATGATGAGCACGGCGAAGTGGAGATTTTGCCGGTATCGCAGGTTGGTATTCCGGGGCGCTATAATATCGCCAATGCGCTGGCTGCCTGTGCGATATCGATTGCCGCTGGCTGCAAACCTACGGAACTATCACAATCGCTGCAAAGCTTCCGCGGTGTAGAGCATCGTCTGGAATATGTGCGCCAGCATGAAGGTGTTGAGTATTACAACAACTCCAAAGCGACCAATACGAAAGCAACGCTGACAGCGTTATCCGCATTTCAGGATCGGGATATCGTATTGATCGGCGGTGGGCTGGACCGGGGTTCCGATTATATGGATCTGCTGCCTGCATTGCAAAGTCAGGTGAAGGCGCTCGTACTGCTGGGGCAAACTCGCCACAAGCTGGCACAGGTTGCACAGCAGGCTGGTATTACACAGATTGCTGTGATTGACGAAACGGATAATACCGTCCAAGCGATTGCTGAAGCTGTACAAGCGGCAGGGCAATTTGCTGCATCTGGTGATATTGTACTGTTATCACCTGCTTGCGCGAGCTGGGATATGTTCTCGTCGTACGAAGTACGCGGCGAACAATTCAAAGATGCTGTGCAAGCACTATAAAGGTGTATATGCAATGTAACATTGTTCATATGCTGGAAAGCTGTTTATTCATGTGAAAGGGATTCTTTCCCTTTTAAAAAGTGAACATGCAACAGCATCCAAATGAACATTCGATCGTTCTTTCCATTTTTGCCATATACATTTGGATCATTTCCAACCAATTCCAATAGCTACACAACTTTCAGAGGAAAGGAGGAATACATGATGCGTATTATTTTGACAGGTGGCGGCACGGGTGGTCATATTTATCCGGCACTGGCGATTGCTGAGCAATTCAAGGAACAAGGCATCAAAGCCGAATTTCTGTACATTGGTGGCAAACGTGGACTGGAAACGAAGATCGTACCGGAAACGCGGATGCGTTTTGAATCGATTGATATTACGGGGTTTAGAAGGCGATTATTTTCGCTGGAAAATATACGTACAGTCAACCGCTTCATTCAGGGTGTGAAACATTCAAAGCAGATGATTCGCGACTTTAAACCAGATATCGTGATTGGTACAGGTGGATATGTATGCGGTCCTGTTGTGTATGCAGCAGCCAAATTGGGTGTTCCAACGCTCGTACATGAGCAAAATGCTGTACCGGGATTGACCAATCTGTTTTTGAGCGGTTATTCCAGCACAGTAGCTGTCAGCTTTGAAGATGCGATCCCACGGTTTAAACGTGCTAAACACGTGCTATTTACCGGCAATCCACGTGCCACTATGGTTCAGCATGCTGATCGTGAACGCGGACTGGCTTCGCTTGGATTGCCCGCAGATGCCCAGATCGTAATGATTGTCGGTGGTAGTCGAGGAGCTAGAGCGCTCGTTGAAGCGATGGTACAAACAGCTCCACTGCTCAAAAACAAGCCTAACGTACACTATGTGTTCGTTACTGGCGAGATTTACTACGATGAGATTTACGAACGGATCAATGATGCGGTCGATTCCATTCCGACGCATTTGCATATTTTGCCGTATATCCCGAATATGCCGGAAGTACTGGCTGGAACGGCGCTGCTGATCGGTCGAGCTGGAGCTTCTTCGCTGGCGGAGATTACATCGCTTGGCACGCCATCCATTCTCATTCCGTCACCCAATGTAACGAACAATCATCAGGAAGCGAATGCACTCGCATTGCGCAAGGCTGGAGCAGCCGAGATGCTGCTAGAGCGTGATCTGACTGGCGATTCGCTGATTGCTTTGATCGACCGGATTATGGATGATGAGGAGGAGCGCCAGAAGATGTCGGTAGCTGCCAAAACTCTGGGCACACCGCAATCCGCCTTTTTACTAGTGGAAGAGATTCAGCGCTTAACCCAGAATCGCAAAAGTAACAAATAATCGCAGCTGCATCACAGCTCGTTATGCAAACAAAGGCGTGAACGACTGACGGCAAGCTCAACGTACCTGCCTGTACTGCCGGGCGCTATAAATACGAAATACTGGAGACATGCCATGCCTAAGCGAAAATTGATTGTTGTCCCGAAAAATGAACCTACTGCCAATGTACGACCTTCCGTCAAACGCAAGCCGCTAATCAGCGCCAAAACGAGATGGATCGTTATACTGAGCATTCTGTTTGTTATCGTGGCGGGTGTCGTATTCTGGTTTTCGCCGGTTGGCAAAATTTCGCAGATTACGTTTACCGGCAACGCGTTTACGTCCAAAACAGATTTGTTCAACGCAACCCGTCTTGCTAAAGGCGATGCTTTTTACGGTACATCTGCTTCTACGATCAAAGAACGGTTACTCACCATTCCAGCGATCAAGGATGCAGTGATTACGAAGCATTTTCCAGGTCAGGTGAATATTCAAATTACCGAGTATCCGGTCGTAGCGTATGAGCTGGCAAGCTCTGGTGAGCTTACAGCGATATTACAAAGCGGCACATCGGTACGCGCCGATGACCGTGGGGTTGCTGTGGAGAAGCCCGTTCTGACCCAGTGGGGAGATTATGCCAAGGAAAAAGTAGAGTTATGCAAAGTACTTGGCAATATTCCGAATGAGTTAACGTCGGACATCTCGGAAATTATGCCTTCGCCTACGCCGTCCTTTCCAGATCGGATTATGATCTATACCCGTTCACAGTTTGAAGTGATTACAAGTATTTCGCTATTGTCGGACAAAGTCGAGTATTTAAACCAGGTTATTGAGACACAGCCTCCGGGCTTGATCACGATGCTGGAAGCCGACTCCTATACACCATTCAAGCCGGAAGCAGCCGATGATAGCGAAGTTCCGGTTGGACAATAAGTTGTTATTTTTCCTATTCTAACAGGGCTGCACGGTCTCTTTTTCCCGCAATGGCATAAGGATATGGTAGCGGCACTTTCTGTGAGAGAAGAAAAATGCTAGAATAAGTTTGGTAGATATTAAAGTTTTGTAAACTTTAATATTGGCAAACATGATAAGGCATCTGCTGAGAAACATGACATGCCCCGCGATCATTCTTTTTTCTTTACACTTTTACTGGCGCTACAGCTTTGAAAAAGTTTATAGAAAAAAGAGGGAAAGCATACGCAACGTTGAATACTAAAGTAGAGAGCAATTTTAAAAAAATGTTTTTCGGAAATTGAATTTCCGGTTGGTAACCAATATCGCCAAAGGCTGGAAATCAATCATTTATTATGCAATATGCAGGAGGTGCCAGGGGCTTGAGCAACAATGACATCATTGTTAGTTTGGACATCGGTACATCCAAAGTTCGTGCTATTATCGGGGAAATTAACAATGGAACCTTTAATATTATTGGAGTTGGATCTGCCGACTCGGAGGGGATTCGCAAAGGTGCAATCGTCGATATCGATCAGACTGTGCAATCCATCCGAAATGCTGTTGATCATGCAGAGCGTATGGTCGGCATTCAAATATCTGAAGTAATTGTGGGTATTTCGGGAAATCACATCGGACTTCAAACGAGCCATGGAGTTGTAGCCGTATCCAATGAAGACCGTGAAATCGGCGAAGAGGATATCGAACGGGTGTTGAAGGCAGCAGAAGTAATTGCTCTTCCTCCTGAACGTGAAATTATCGATGTTGTCGCCAAGCAATATGTTGTCGACGGTCTGGAAGGAATTCAGGATCCTCGCGGCATGATCGGAGTACGTCTGGAAGTGGAAGCAACCATCATCACCGGTGCCAAAACATCCATTCACAACTTACTCCGCTGTGTGGAAAAAGCCGATCTACATATCAAGGATCTGGTCTTGATCTCACTGGGAGCCGGTCAATTGGCGTTATCCAAAGATGAGAAAACAATGGGCGCTATACTGATTGATATCGGTGCAGGTTCGTCCACGATTGCGGTATTTGAAGAAGGCGCACTCAAATCGACGTCTACTTTACCAATCGGCGGCGAATTCATCACCAACGATATCGCTTATGGATTGCGTACCTTGACAGAAAATGCTGAAAAAGTGAAATTGAAATACGGCTGTGCGCTGGTTGAAGAATCCGCACCGGATGTCGTATTTAAAGTTCAACGCATCGGCAGCAATGTGGACAAAGAATTTACCCAGCAGGATTTGGCAGCGATTATTGAGCCGCGCGTACAGGAAATTTTTGAACTGATTCGTCAGGAAGTTGTGCGTCTCGGTTATCAAGAGCAGCCTGGTGGTTATATACTCACAGGAGGCACAGTTTCGATGCCGGGTGTTTTGGAAATTGCCCGCGAAGAACTGGCAGCTTCCGTCAGAGTGGCAGTACCTGATTATATCGGTGTGCGTGACCCTGCTTATACGAGCGGTGTCGGCATTTTGTACAATGTAATCCGCAATATTCGCGGTGGCAGCAGCAGTGTAGCCGGAAGTAGCAAGAAGGCGCCGGCGCGCAATAAGACTGCATCGACCCCGGAAAGCAATGCAAAACCGGGCTTGATTGAACGGCTCAAAAATATGTTCAGTGAATTTATCTAATGAAGTTCATTCTTACTGGAAATGAGCCATTCATGGACAATGAGGGGGAGATGGGATAGATGTTGGAATTTGATTTCGAAATGGAGAGCCTGGCCCAGATTAAGGTCATCGGTGTAGGTGGCGGCGGAAGCAATGCTGTCAACCGTATGATTGAAAATGGCGTTCAAGGCGTGGAATTTATAACGGTAAATACAGATGCACAGGCACTGCATCTGGCCAAATCCGAGCACAAACTGCAAATCGGCGATAAGCTGACTCGCGGTCTGGGTGCCGGTGCAAATCCGGATGTCGGTAAAAAGGCAGCTGAAGAATCTCGTGACCTGATCAGCAACACGCTGAAAGGCGCAGACATGGTATTCGTAACCGCAGGTATGGGTGGCGGTACGGGTACAGGCGCTGCTCCAGTGATCGCTGAGATCGCTAGAGAATGTGGCGCGCTGACAGTTGGCGTTGTTACTCGTCCATTCACCTTCGAAGGACGCAAACGCTTCTCGCAAGCCGAGCTTGGCATCGAAGCACTGAAAGAAAAAGTAGACACACTGATCGTGATTCCGAATGATCGCCTGCTGGAGATCGTGGACAAAAAGACTCCAATGCTGGAAGCATTCCGTGAAGCGGACAACGTGCTTCGTCAAGCGGTACAGGGTATTTCTGATCTGATCGCTGTACCAGGTCTGATCAACTTGGACTTTGCCGATGTAAAAACAATCATGACGGAACGTGGTTCTGCTCTGATGGGTATCGGTGAAGCAACAGGTGAGAACCGTGCAGCGGAAGCAGCACGCAAAGCGATCATGAGCCCACTGCTGGAAACGTCCATTGAGGGCGCTCGCGGTGTAATCATGAACATTACTGGCGGCAACAACCTGTCGCTGTATGAAGTAAATGAAGCAGCCGAGATCGTAATCAGCGCTTCTGATCCAGAAGTGAATATGATCTTCGGTGCGATCATCGACGAAAACCTCAAGGAAGAGATCAAAGTGACCGTCATTGCGACAGGCTTTGAGCACAAACCGGCACAGCCGTTGCAGCCTTCCCGTCGTCCAGCGACGCCACAGCAACAACAGCAGCAGCCACAATCGTCATCTTCCGCTGAACAAGGCGAGGAAAAAGCACCAAGTCCACGTCAGTTCAACAATAACAACAATCAGCAGCAGACAAGTGGAGATCAACTTGATATTCCAACGTTCCTGCGTAATCGTTCCCGTCACAAAAACGACTAGAGCGATAGATTGGAAGATGGATTAGCATCATAATTATTGCAATCGAACTGCAAGGAATATTGCAGATCTCATAAGGAAAGGACTTGTTTTCTACGGAAAACAGGTCTTTTTCATTTCAGCGCATTTCGGCAAGTTCATGATCAATTTATACTTTCAATAGTGAGGTGCAGCATGGAACCATTCGAAAGTCGTATCCAAACTACCGGTCCTGAACTATTTCAGCTGGATTGTTCAGGCTGGAGCAGCGGAATTAGTGCAGGCTTCACCGGGCGTCGCGGCGGCATTAGCCGGGAACCGTATCATTCGTTTAATTTGGCTTATCATGTAGAAGATCGCCCAGAGGATGTACTAGGGAACCGTCGCTTGCTCTGTGAAGCGCTTGGTTTTCAACCGCAAAACTGGGTGTGCGGTGAGCAGGTGCATAGTAGCAATATCGCTGTTGTCACAGCAGAGCATGCAGGGAAAGGCTGGGCAGATCGGGAAAGTGCGTTTCAAAACACAGATGGACTTGTGACGGATGTGCCGGGTCTGCTGCTCACTTCCTTTTACGCAGATTGTGTGCCATTATACTTTATAGATCCTATACGCCGAGTCGTTGGGCTTGCTCATGCTGGTTGGAAAGGCACTGTCGCTAATATTGCTGGCGAGATGGTACGTACGATGCAGCAACATTATGGCAGTAGCCCTGCTGATCTGCATGCCGCTATCGGGCCTTCGATTGGGATGGATCAGTATGAGGTTGATGCGCATGTGATGGATAAGGTGGATGTTTGGACAGCCGCATTGCAGGGTAATGGACAAGAGCCTACATATGCAAAACAGGGATTACCCGGCAAAACATGGCTAGATTTAAAACAATTAAACCGCGAAATCATGATTTTTGCAGGAATACAGCCACAGCACATCGAATATAGTACATGGTGTACGTATGATCATCATGATCTTTTCTTCTCATATCGCGCTGATGGAGGCCGTACAGGCCGAATGGCAAGCTGGATTGGTATAGAAATGGAGTGACACAGATTGGGATTGCAAGAACGAATAGCTCAGGTACAGCAGCGTATTGAAGCTGCCTGTGAGCGCAGCGGACGACGTGCGGATGAGGTACAGGTGGTCGCTGTGACCAAGTATGTATCCACGGACAAAACAGAACGCGTGCTGGATGCCGGGCTGAATCATCTAGGTGAGAACCGCTGGCAACATGCAAAGGATAAATGGGAAGCTCTGCATGAACGCGGAGTGTGGCATTTTATCGGTCATTTGCAAACAAACAAAGTCAAAGACGTAATCGGCAAATTTCAATATATCCATTCACTGGATCGTCTGTCCCTTGCCAAAGAGCTGGAGAAAAAGGCGGCTGAAGCAGACTTGACGGTACAAGTATTTTTGCAGATTAACATATCAGGTGAAGAGTCCAAATATGGAATTTCTCCGGAGCAGGCGCAGCCATTGTTAGAACAGGTGGCAGCGATGCCACATATACAGGTGATTGGCTTGATGACGATGGCGCCGGAAGTGGATAACCCGGAAGAGACGCGTCCCGTATTCCGCGGATTGCGGGAGCTACGTGACCGACTGAATAGCTTGCAACTAACACCAGATCCGATTCAGCATTTATCCATGGGCATGTCGGGTGATTTTGAAATAGCTGTCGAGGAAGGGGCGACCTTTGTACGTCTTGGCTCCATCCTGGTTGGCAAAGAGGAGGATTAACGATGGGTGTAATGAATCGATTTATGAATTTTCTAGGGCTTCAGGAAGAGGAAGAAGTGATCGAGCGCGAGCAGATTATCGAGGAAGAAGATGATTCGCGTGAAACTTCTCCGGCGGACGTACGTAAGAACAGTAGAGCCAATAATGTCGTCAGTATTCATTCACAGAAAAATGTCAAAGTCATTTTAAATGAACCGCGCAGCTACGACGAGGCGCAGGACATTGCCGACCATCTGCGTTCGCATCGTTCGGTTATCGTCAACCTGCAACGCGTGCGTACCGACCAAGCGCTTCGTATTATCGATTTTATGAGTGGCACGGTCTATGCACTGGGCGGTAGCATTTCCAAAATCGGCGGCAACATTTTCCTGTGTACACCGGATACAGTCGAAATCGAAGGCACAATCGCTGAGATTTTGAGCGACGATTTTGATTATAACAAGATGAGGTGAGCGGACGTTGAGCGCAATTTTTGAAGTACTCGGTATTTTGTACCGCATTTACATGTACATGATCATTATCTACATCCTGTTGTCCTGGCTGCCAAGTGCTCGCGAGAGTTCTTTCGGGCAGTTGCTAGGTCGACTGGTTGAACCTTATCTGGCACCATTCCGGCGCTTTATTCCACCGATTGGCGGCGTGCTGGACATTTCCCCAATCGTAGCGCTGTTTGTTCTGCAATTGGCGTTTAGCGGTTTGCTGTACCTGCTGCAAATGCTGATCTACTAAGACGGGAATGATACGAAACAATCAAAGCTGAAGCGCAGTGCGGACGGTATACCAGTTATTCATCCGCACGTTGCTTCAGCTTTTTGGTATGCAAATGGTCTTATTATTTGGTTCACAGTGTTCGTATTATGAACGATACATGCAAAAGGAATGACAATGGAATAGACGAATGTTATATCGTTGAGGAAAGGTAGACATCACGTATGAACAACAATATTTATCATCATTTTCACCCAGACGAACGTGAATTTGTAGAACGGGCGGCAGAGTGGGTGGAGAATGCAGCTCGTTATCATGAGCAAAAGTTGACTGATTTTCTCGATCCACGGCAATCGTATATACTCTCTACTCTGGTGGCACGCGAACCGGATGTGCAAGTAAGGCTAGAAGGCGGCAGTGAACATGCCGAGCGCCGACGTGCGATTATCGCACCGGATTATCTTGATTTGAGCAGTGAGGATATGCAGATGGAAGTACTGATGATCACGCCGGAAGGACAGAAATATACTGAATTGGAGCATGGCGATTACATGGGTTCCATTCTCGGTCTTGGGTTAAAAAGGGACAAGATCGGCGATATTCATGTGCTGGATGATGGCTGTCATATCGTTGTCGCATCCGAAGTATCCTCGTATCTCAATCTGCATATGAATCAAGTGCATCGTCTGCATGTGATGACGGAGCTGCTTCCGATCTATCAGCTTCGGTCTGCACAGCCAGAGCTGCAAACGATGGAGCTGTCTGTTGCTTCCCTGCGGCTGGATGGAATCGCCAGTGACGTATATCGGCTTAGCCGCAGCAAAATTCTGGTGCCGATCAAAGCAGGACGCTGCAAAGTAAACTGGAAACCCGAAGAAGATCCATCTCATCCGCTCAAAGAAGGGGATATGGTATCGGTGCAGGGATTGGGACGTTTTCGCGTGCTGGAGCTTGAGGGAATCACCAAAAAAGGTCGGTATCGCTTGAAAATTGGAAAATTTGTGTAAATGAAAAGAAGGAAAATGACGGCGGTCTGTGGAACCTATACAGTAACGACCTGTTTCAAATTCACCATGTTCCGGTGTATATACAAAAGGGTCTGACTGTCCGGGCAAAGCCGTCATTTTACATGATTTTCCGTCTATGTCATATGATGATGCCACGGCTGCAAGATCAACAAAATCGTCGCTACAACCGATATCGTGATCATGCTGCTTCTTTACGTACAAGATAGTATTCAATCGCGTCGAAATGAAGTATGATATCACTAATGAGGCAATTTAGCGGCCCGAATATTATAGGAGGTGTCTACCCATGCCATTAACCCCGCTGGATATACATAATAAGGAATTCTCGCGCAGGCTGCGTGGTTATGACGAAGATGAAGTGAATGAGTTCCTCGATCAGGTGATCAAGGATTATGAGGGGCTTATCCGCGAAAACAAGGAATTGCAAAATCAGCTGCTTGGTGTTCAGGAGCGTCTGGATCATTTTGCAAACCTGGAGGAGACACTGAGCAAAACGATCATTGTTGCCCAGGAAGCGGCGGATGAAGTGAAAAACAACGCCAAAAAAGAAGCGCAGTTGATCATCAAGGAATCCGAGAAAAATGCGGATCGCATCATCAACGAATCGCTATCCAAAGCACGCAAGGTGTCGATGGAAGTGGAAGAGCTGAAGAAGCAGGCTTCCATTTACCGTACTCGTTTCCGCACGTTGGTTGAAGCGCAACTGGAACTGCTCGGTCAAGATGGCTGGGACGCGCTGGAGAACCAGACTCGCGAACTCGAACGTACAAGCAGCGAGCGTCAAGAGCGCAATGAGCGTGACCGCGAGCAATGGAATCGCGAACGTCAAGATGAGCGTGAACCGGAAGAAAGCCGTTCCGGCGGTAGCGATCTGTATTGATAAGACGAGCCTTGGATCGTACAAATGATCAAGTTGTGACGGTAACGGACATTTGCCCGTTGTTGTGCCGAAATGGTTGACATTTGACGGACAAAGCGATATAAATATTTTATAGCTGTGACCGGATTATGTCCCGTGTCACTCCCCGCAATACATTTGCATACATTCTGTGATGGGGCCAGTACAGGTTATGATTGTTCTATAGAGAGTTGGCGGTCGGTGCAAGCCAATGAACAACGAACCATGGAAAATCTCCCCGGAGAAGCGCGGCTGAAATGAATCAGTAAGCCAAGCCGGATTGCCTGCCGTTATCAAGGCGCCGCATACATTGTGCGGGCACAAGTGTCATTTTGAATGGACATTGCATGTTATAATGAGCATGATATGGCATTCAGAATGAAACAAGGGTGGTAACGCGAGCAACCTCGTCCCTTTCCAGGGACGGGGTTTTTTTGATGTTTTGCAAGCGGGATGTTTTGAATGAAGAGAGGATGAATGAACCATGCAAAGAGTGGATGTCAAAGAAAAAGCACGGGCGCGCGACCTGCGTATTCTGAATAAATGGAATGCGGAGCGCACATTCCAGCGCTCCATCGAAAATCGTCAGGACATGCCGAACTTTGTCTTTTACGAAGGACCTCCAACAGCGAACGGTAAACCACATATCGGTCACGTACTAGGTCGAGTAATCAAGGACTTTATCGGTCGTTACAACACAATGAAAGGCTACCGTGTCGTTCGTAAAGCTGGTTGGGATACACACGGTCTGCCGGTAGAGCTGGGTGTACAGAAGAAGCTGGGCATCTCCCACAAATGGGAGATCGAAGATTACGGTGTAGAGAAATTCATTAACGAATGTAAAGCAAGCGTATTTGAATATGAGCAGCAATGGCGCGATCTGACAGAAGCAATCGGCTATTGGACAGATATGGACAACCCGTATATCACATTGAATAATGGATATATCGAGAGCGTCTGGAACATTCTGGCGACCATCCACGATAAAGGTCTGATGTACCGTGGGCACCGTGTTAGCCCGTATTGCCCGTCTTGTCAGACGACGCTCAGCTCTCACGAAGTTGCACAGGGCTACAAAGATGTCAAAGACCTGAGTGCTACTGCCAAGTTCAAGCTGCATGATAGCGGCGAATATGTACTGGCATGGACGACAACACCTTGGACATTGCCATCTCACGTAGCACTGGCAGTGAACCCGGATATGGAATATGCACGTGTGAGTCAGAATGGCGAAGTATACATCCTTGCCAAAAATTTGGTTGAAAAAGTCATGGCTCCAATCAAAGCTGAATACGAAGTACTAAGCACACTGCCAGGTTCCGAGCTGGTAGGCAAAACGTACGATTCGCCATTTAGCTACATCAAAGCAGAGAAAACGAATATTATCCTCGGCGCAGGCTTTGTTACTGATGCTAGCGGTACTGGTATCGTACACATGGCACCAGCGCATGGTGAAGATGACTATCGTGTTTGCCGCGAGAATGGAATCAGCTTCGTTAACTTGGTCGATCTGGAAGGTAAATTCGTACCAGAAGTAACGGATTTTGCTGGTCGTTTTGTCAAAGATTGCGATGTAGATATCATCAAATATCTGTCCGAGCATAATACACTGTTCAGCAAAGAGCGTTACGAGCACAGCTATCCATTTTGCTGGCGTTGTGATACGCCGCTGTTATACTATGCGATGGACAGCTGGTTTATCCAAACGACTGCGATCAAAGATCAGTTGATTGCTAACAATAGCGATGTAACCTGGTATCCGGGTCATGTACGCGATGGTCGTTTTGGTAAATTCCTGGAAGACCTTGTGGACTGGAATATTAGCCGTGATCGGTACTGGGGTACACCGCTGAATGTATGGGTATGTGAAGAAACGGGTGAGCAATTTGCACCGCACAGCATTGCCGAACTGCGTGAGCGTGCGATCGGCGACGTACCGGAAAATCTGGAATTGCACAAGCCATACGTGGATGATGTCAAAGTACGTAGTTCCTGTGGAAAATACGAAATGAAACGCACACCGGAAGTGATCGATGTCTGGTTTGATAGCGGCTCGATGCCGTTCGCCCAGCAGCACTATCCGTTTGAAAATAAAGATGTGTTCCAGCAGCAATACCCAGCGGATATGATCTGCGAAGGGATCGATCAGACCCGTGGCTGGTTCTACAGTCTGCTGGCAGTGTCGACATTGCTGACTGGTCAAGCACCATACAAAGCTGTCATGGCAACCGGTCACGTACTGGATGAGAGCGGACAGAAAATGTCCAAGTCGAAAGGCAACGTTATCGATCCATGGGAAGTGATCGACGAATACGGTACGGACGCATTCCGTTGGGCACTGCTATCTGATAGCGCACCATGGAACAGCAAACGTTTCTCCAAAGGCATCGTCGGTGAAGCGAAGTCCAAGCTGGTGGATACACTCGTCAATACTCATGCGTTCTTGACGCTGTATGCGACGATTGATGGATTTGATCCGGCAGAGCATCCGTTCCAACCGTCGGCACATAAGCTGGATCGCTGGATCGTGTCTCGCCTGAACAGCCTGATCATCGTGGTCGACAAGGCGCTGGCAGTGAACGATTATTTGAACTCGTCCAAAGCGATCGAAGCATTTGTCGATGAGCTGAGCAACTGGTATATCCGCCGTTCGCGCGATCGTTTCTGGGGTACAGGATTGACGGATGACAAGCTGGACGCTTACCGCACGCTGACTGAAGTGTTGCTGACGACTGCGAAGCTGCTGGCACCATTTACACCGATGCTGGCGGAAGACATTTATCTGAATCTAAGTAGTGGTGAGAGCGTGCATATGGACGATTATCCGGTGTCCAACGAAGCATGGATTGATGCGGAACTGGAGCGCGATATGGAAACAGCACGTCGCATCGTCGAGTTGGCACGTAACGTCCGTAACGAAACAGGCATCAAAAACCGTCAGCCGTTGTCCGAACTGATCGTGTCGATCGACAAGGACTTTGATCTGGCAAGTTACGAAGAAATCATCAAGGATGAGATCAACGTGAAAGGCATTCGTACCGAGCATGATGACGCTGGCTTCGTTGATTTTACATTCAAGCTGAACCTGAAAGTTGCTGGTAAAAAATATGGCAAAAACGTCGGTTTCCTGCAAAACTTCTTCAAAGAAATGTCCGCAGACGAAACCCGTCATGTTGTGCAAGCAGGCGTACTGAATGTGACTTCGCCGGAAGGTGAAGAACTGCATGTCACTAGTGAAGAATTGCTAGTCGAGAAAAAAGCCAAATCCGGCTTTGCTTCCGCGTCCGGTTATGGTCTGACGGTTGCACTGAATACCGACATCACACCTGAGCTGGAACAGGAAGGCTGGGTGCGTGAAGTGGTACGTACTGTACAGGACTACCGTAAAAAGCTTGATCTGCCGATTGAGAAATATGTACATCTGACTCTCAACGTCAGTGACGAGTTGCGTCAGGCGATTCAATCCTTTGACAGTGTACTGCGTGAGAATGTGCTTGTAACAGACGTGACCTTCGGCGAAGTGGAAGGCATGGAACAAGTAGAGCTGGTCGGTCAAAAAGCTAGCATCCACGTATCGTAATTCGCTATTCTCTGTAACATATACTAATATCTCAAAGTAAGCCAAGCAGCCTGTTCCTTTGATAAGGAATAGGCTGCTTTTTGTATAGCAACTTGTTTGAAGATTTGTCATGATGATCCTGAACCTATCCATTTATATGAAAATGGGATAACTAGCGTATCCCTGTTTGATCAATAGACGCACCCCGACCCCTATGCTACAATAAGAAAAGCTGTGTTCACGATGAAACGGACCCTGTAAGGCGATCCGCTGTCGCCGGCACAGGGATTGAACAAACAGGGTGGAGGATGAACGTGATCTATTATGTCATTGCGCTCGTGGCGATTATTATCGACCAGATCAGCAAATTTTTCGTAGCAACGCGCATGGAGTTGAGAGAGCAAATTCCGGTGATCGGTGACTTTTTCCTGATTACATCGCATCGTAATCAAGGAGCGGCATTTGGTATTTTGCAAAATCAGCGCTGGTTTTTCATCGTCATTACGATTGCAGTTGTTGTAGCAATCGTGTGGTACATTCAAAAAGTCAAATCACGTCCGGATAAGCTGCTGCCTGTCGCACTGTCGCTCGTACTTGGCGGAGCGGTCGGCAACTTTATAGATCGTGCACGGATGGGAGAGGTCGTCGATTTCTTCCAGTTTAATTTTGGCAGTTATACCTTCCCGATCTTCAACGTAGCAGATTCCTGCATCGTGGTCGGGGTGGCACTGATCATTCTTGACGCGCTGCTGGATATGCGCCGCGAAAAGAATCAGCCTGTAGAGCAGAAAGAGGAGAACATCTAAGTGAGTAATCATAATAACGAGCAATACCCGCAAAACGAAGCTGACCTGAACGAAGAAACATTGGTCGACGAATTGTCCGCCGAGTTGGATGATGAAGAAACTGGCGCTGACACATTGGAGTGGACGGTGGAAGCGGCAGATGCCAAAGCACGGATCGACAAATACATTACCGACCGGATGCCGGAAGGCTTTTCCCGTTCTCAAATTCAAGGTTGGATCGTAGACAATCATGTGACCGTCAATGGACAAACCGTAAAAGCCAATCGCAAACTGGCAGAAGGCGAGCAAGTTGTCGTTACGATTCCTGATCTGTCCGCAACCGAGCTGGAACCGGAAAATATTCCGCTGAATATCGTATACGAGGATTCCGACCTGATCGTGATCAACAAAGCACGCGGCATGGTCGTGCATCCTGCTGCTGGTCACTATTCCGGTACGATGGTCAATGCACTGATGTATCATTGCACTGACCTGTCCGGCATTAATGGCGAACTGCGTCCGGGCATCGTGCACCGTATCGATAAGGACACCAGTGGACTGCTGATGGCTGCCAAAAACGATAAAGCCCATGCATCCCTGTCTGCCCAGCTCAAAGATCACAGTGTGACCCGCAAATACATTGCGCTTGTACACGGTAATATTGATCACGATCATGGTACGATCGACGCCCCAATCGGACGCGCATCGCAAAACCGCAAAATGTTCACCGTAACTGATAAAAATGGCAAACACGCCATAACCCATTTTGCCGTTACCGAACGCTTCGGCGATTTCACCGTTGCCGAGCTGCGTCTCGAAACCGGACGCACGCACCAGATCCGTGTTCACATGAAATTTATCGACCATCCACTGGTCGGCGACCCGATGTACGGACGCGTACGCGCCAAAGCATCTTACGTCAAAGGGCAAGCACTGCACGCCGCCGTACTTGGCTTCGTACACCCAACGACTGGCGAATACCTCGAATTTGAAGCACCGATCCCGGACGATATGGAACAAGAACTATTCGCCCTGCGCAACCGCTAATTCCGTTTAAGTACAGAACGAATAATGCTGAGTGGTTGCATAACGATTGAGTGGTTATATGTGCTATATGGAATCTTATACAGAACTCGACAAAGAACTCTATATAGAACATTTCATTTACACCAATTGATTATGCAAATATCTATTCAATCAATATCTCATCTGTACAATGTTTCGTGCACTATCCTTCGTGAACTATCTAAAAGAGAATATCTGATCACACCAAAAGACTGGGAACTTGCTGTCGTGCAAACTCCCAGTCTTTTTGCATGGATCAATACTTCGCCTAAAATAGGCTATGAGGTATGAGGTATGAGGTATGAGGTATGAGGTATGAGGTATGAGGTACGAGGTATGAGGTATGAATTGACCCGCACGGAACGGAGGAAAAGGAAAAATGCCAAAAGACCGACTTTGAAGAGTGGAGTTTTTACCACTCACCCCCTATTCAGAAAAAACTCCACTCTTCACCCGAGGCCGTTGGCATTTTCCTTTTCCGGAGTGGTTTCTCTTATTCAATCCATGCCAACGTTGATCGGTTCCTGTATCTACATTTTGCCCCATACGTACCTGTTCATAAAACGAATCCTACCAACAAGGTTGACATCCCCACCCGCATCTGTCATAATTCAGTTCAGATGAATAAGCACCTTTAATTCAGTCCAGAGAGACTGGCAAGGTAACGTGAATGATGTTCACTGCAAGTACGCCCTCCGCTGGAGTGGCGAGGTTGCAGTGCGTCTAAGTATGACAGTCATAACCGAGGGTAGATGACTGCACACTCCTTGCCATTCCGGGCAGGGAGTTTTTTTATACCCTGTTTCGGATGGCGCAGCACGAGTTTGCAGCATGACCACAGCACGGTATGCCTGTTAACCACGGGGCCTTAGGTGTAAGCAACATAAACCTGAGGAGGCTACAAATCATGACAATGGATACGCATATCAACATTATCATGGATGAGACGGCAATTCGCCGGGCACTGACCCGTATTGCACACGAGATTTTGGAGAAAAATAAAGGTATCGAAGATTGCATCATCGTCGGCATCCGTACACGCGGCGTGTATCTTGCACGACGGATTGCAGCTCGTATTCAGGAAATTGAAGGCACTCCGGTTCCTTACGGCGAGCTGGACATCACCGGCTATCGTGACGACCGTAGCGACGAACCGAAGGCAGCACTAGGCGAACAAGTGCGATTGACGCCGGAGAATCTGAGCATCCGCGACAAGAAGATTATTTTGATCGACGATGTACTATATACTGGCAGAACAATCCGCGCAGCTATGGATGCGCTGATGGATTGCGGACGACCGAATATGATTCAACTGGCAGTGCTGGCTGACCGCGGACACCGCGAACTACCGATTCGACCGGATTACATCGGTAAAAATGTACCAACTTCCAAACTGGAAGAAATCGAAGTGCTGCTAAGTGAAGTGGACGGGAACGATCAGGTCAATATCCTGCAACATCGGGAGGTACTGGTATGATCATGACAACAACAAACCTGAACCAACGCAGCTTGCTGGGACTGAAAGGCATGAGCGCCTCTGAATTGACTTCGATTCTAGATCGCGCCGCATACTGGGATGCACACACCGAGAAACAGGTATCCGTGCTGCAAGGCAAATTTGTAGCGAATATGTTTTTTGAAAATAGTACGCGTACTCGCGTTTCCTTCGAAATGGCACAGAAGCGACTGGGCGCCGAAGTATTGAACTTTACATCAGCTGCTTCCAGTGTGGAGAAAGGCGAATCGATCTACGATACTGTTCGAACACTGGAAAGTATGGGTATCGATGCGGGAGTTATTCGTTTGAAGCCTGCGGGTGTACTACAACAGCTGGCAGAGAAAGTGAGTGTCCCGCTCATCAACGCCGGGGATGGTAACAACGAACACCCGACACAGGCGCTACTCGATCTGTACACAATGAAACGTCATTTTGGCGACATGAAAGGTCTGCGTGTCGCGATTGTCGGCGACATCTTGCATAGCCGCGTTGCTCGCTCCAACTTCTGGGCTCTGACGGCGATGGGGGCGAATGTGAGCTTCTGCGCACCAGATAATATGAGAGCAACCGACATTCCAGATATGAAATACATCTCTATGGAAGAAGCACTGCAAGCCGACGTGATCATGATGCTACGAGTACAGCTTGAACGTCACGCCAGCGGCATGATCCAATCTGCCGAAGATTATCGGCTGCACTACGGATTGACTGAGGACAGAGCAACGAAGCTGAAGCCGCATGCAATCATCATGCATCCGGCTCCGGTCAACCGTAATGTCGAGATCGACGACGCACTGGTAGAAAGTCCGAAATCGAAAATTTTCACGCAAATGCAAAATGGCGTACCGATCCGCATGGCGGTTATCGAACGCGCACTGCGCAATTAATCATACAGTAGATACACTTGAATAACGATTCAGGTATTCGCATCTGTATGCAACGATTATGCAGTGATGCGAATACCGATAACTTCGGAGGTATAGGATGACAATTTTCATAAAAAACGCAAATGTACTGAACGGACAAGGTGAACTAAAGGCAACGCATGTATGGGTAGAAGACGGTAAAATTGCTCGTATATTTCCGGCAGATCAAGCGGCAGAAGAGATCATCCGCGAACTGGCAAATGGCACCGAGCTGACCGAGATTGATGGCACTGGCAAGCTGCTGACACCGGGTTTGATCGATATGCACGTGCATCTGCGCGAGCCGGGCTTTGAACATAAAGAAACGATTGCCAGCGGCACAGAAGCCGCAGCGAAGGGCGGGTATACAACAATCGCTTGTATGCCGAACACCAAGCCAGTAACCGATAAGCCGGAAGTGGTAGAGCTTATTTTGGATAAAGCTGCACAAGCCAACGGCGTCAAAGTACTGCCATATGCAGCGATCACGTACAATGAACTGGGACGCGAATTGACTGACTTTGCAGCACTGAAAGCAGCAGGCGCTGTCGGCTTTACAGATGATGGTGTCGGCGTACAAAATGCACAAATGATGAAGGACGCAATGAAGCTGGCGGCTTCCATTAATATGCCGGTTATCGCTCACTGTGAGGACGATTCACTCGTTGTCGGCGCAGCCGTAACGGATGGTGAATTTGCTCGCAAGCACGGTTTAAAAGGCATACCGAACGAATCCGAAGCGATTCATGTCGGACGCGATATTTTGCTCGCCGAAGCGACAGGTGTACATTATCATGTATGCCACGTTAGTACCGAACAATCGATCCGCTTGATCCGACTGGCAAAATCAATCGGCATCAACGTGACCGCTGAGGTGTGTCCGCATCACTTGATTTTGTCTGACGAGGACATTCCGGGTATGGATGCCAATTGGAAAATGAACCCGCCGCTGCGCTCGCCGCGTGATGTGGAAGCCTGCATCGCCGCGCTGGAAGACGGTACACTCGATATCATCGTTACCGACCATGCACCGCATAGCGCCGAGGAAAAGGCAAAAGGCATGGAGCTGGCACCATTCGGTATTACTGGATTCGAAACGGCATTTCCACTGCTCTACACCAAGTTCGTCAAGACGGGACGCTGGTCGCTTGAACTACTGGTACAGCGCATGACTGCTGATCCGGCAAGAGTATTCCGCCTCGACAGTGGACGTTTGGAAACGGGCGCGCCTGCCGACCTGACATTGATCGATCTGGATAGCGAACGAGCGGTTGATCCGGCGACATTTGTTTCCAAAGGAAAGAACACACCATTTACAGGATGGAAGCTACAAGGATGGCCAACCATGACAATTGTGGACGGTCAAATCGTGTGGTCAGAGAAAACGATAACTACTAGTGCATAAATATACCAACTTGTGATATAATTATTCAGACGATTCAATAAGAAGGATGCATGGGTGTCCATGCTCCATCATTATAACTTTCAGGAAAGACAGAGGAGTGAAACGGAATGCAGGCAAAATTGTTATTGGAAGACGGAACATTATTCACCGGCCGTAGCTTCGGAGCGGAAGGCGAAACGACGGGAGAGGTTGTATTCAATACCGGAATTACCGGTTACCAGGAGGTACTGTCCGATCCGTCGTACTGCGGACAGATTGTAACGATGACTTATCCACTGATCGGAAATTATGGTATTAACCGCGATGACTTTGAGTCGGTTCGTCCATATATTAATGGATTCGTTGTCCGACGGCATGAGCCGGTTCCAAGTAACTGGCGCGCTCAGTACAGCATCGACGAACTGCTGCGCGAATATGGGATTATCGGCATCAGCGATATTGATACACGGATGCTGACACGCCGCATCCGTCATCAAGGCACGATGCGCGGCATTCTGTCGACCGCATCACTATCCACAGAGGAACTGATGGAGCGCCTGCAAGGAACAACATCGTCCATCGATCAGGTGAGCCACACATCGACGCGCCACATCTACAGCAGCCCAGGTGCGAAAGAGCGCATCGTGCTGATCGACTACGGTGCGAAGAGCGGGATCGTACGCGAACTGTCACAACGTGGTTGCGACGTCGTGGTAGTACCACAGGATACAACAGCTGAGCAGATTCGCCGTCTACATCCAGATGGCATTCAGCTGTCTAACGGCCCTGGGGACCCGAAAGATGTTCCGCATGCGGTCAATGTACTGAGCGAACTGCTTGGCGAATACCCGATCTTCGGCATCTGCCTTGGTCACCAACTGTTTGCACTGGCATGCGGTGCGGATACCGAGAAGCTGAAATTTGGTCATCGCGGTGGGAACCACCCGGTCAAAGACTTGAGCACTGGACGCTGCTACATCACTTCCCAGAACCACGGCTATACGGTCAAAGAAGAATCGATCGTAGGTACAGATCTGGAAGTAACACACATCAACAACAATGACAAAACGATTGAAGGACTGAAGCACAGCAAATACCCTGCCTTCTCTGTACAATACCATCCAGAAGCGGCACCGGGACCATTTGATAACAGCTATCTGTTCGATCAATTTTTGAATATGATTCGTGAACACAAACAAGACAATCCGAAGAAAACACGTCAGGCCGAAATGTTTGCCGCTGTGAAAGGAGCCAACTAAGCATGCCCAAGAATAATGACCTCAAGAAAATCCTCGTGATCGGTTCCGGTCCGATTGTAATCGGACAAGCAGCCGAGTTTGACTACGCAGGAACACAGGCGTGTCAAGCGCTCAAAGAAGAAGGCGTTGAAGTGGTGCTGATCAACAGCAACCCGGCAACGATTATGACTGATACGAATATGGCAGATAAAGTATATATCGAGCCAATTACACTGGAATTCGTGACCCAGATCATTCGTCAGGAGCGTCCTGATGGACTGTTGCCGACACTGGGCGGTCAAACGGGTCTGAATATGGCGGTAGAATTGGCACGCGCTGGCGTGTTGGAAAGCGAAAATGTGAAGCTGCTTGGTACGCAGCTGAATTCGATTGAAAAAGCGGAAGACCGCGATCTGTTCCGTGATCTGATGAGAGAGCTGGAACAGCCGGTTCCAGAAAGTATCATCGCGACTACGCTGGAAGAATCACTCGTCTTCGCTAACGAGATCGGCTATCCGATCATCGTGCGTCCGGCCTATACACTGGGCGGTACGGGCGGCGGTATTTGCGCCAATGAAGAAGAATTGCGTGAGACGGTAGCGGCAGGATTGCGCTACAGTCCAATCGGTCAATGTCTGGTAGAGAAAAGCATTGCCGGTATGAAAGAAGTCGAATACGAAGTAATGCGCGATGCGAACGATAACTGTATCGTCGTATGTAATATGGAGAACTTTGACCCGGTTGGCGTACACACTGGAGACAGCATCGTAGTAGCACCAAGCCAAACGCTGTCCGACCGTGAATATCAGATGCTGCGCTCTGCGTCGCTGAAAATCATCCGTGCGCTAAATATCGAAGGCGGATGTAACGTACAGTTTGCACTCGATCCACAAAGCTACCAATACTATGTAATCGAAGTGAATCCGCGTGTTAGCCGCTCCTCGGCACTGGCATCCAAAGCAACCGGTTATCCGATTGCCAAAATGGCTGCAAAGATTGCCCTTGGTTACACATTGGATGAGATCATGAACCCGGTAACTGGTCAAACATACGCATGCTTTGAGCCGACACTGGATTACATCGTTGCCAAAATCCCACGCTGGCCATTTGACAAATTCACCAGCGCGAACCGCAAGCTTGGTACGCAAATGAAAGCAACTGGTGAAGTAATGGCGATTGGACGTACGTTTGAAGAAGCGATTCACAAGGCCGTACGCTCACTGGAAATCGGAGTACACCGTATTCATCTGAAAGATGCGCACGAGATTTCCGATGAGAAACTGAATGAACGTCTGACCAAAGCAGACGACGAGCGTCTGTTCCTGGTCGCGGAAGCATTCCGTCGCGGCTACAGTCTGGATCAGATCCAAGAGCTGACCAATGTCGACTGGTGGTTCCTTGACAAGATCGAGCGGATCGTCGCTTATGAATCGGTCATTGCATTGGAAGAACAACTGTCTGATGACACGCTCTATACAGCGAAGCGTCTAGGCTTCACTGACCGTTCCATTGCTGAACTGCGCAAGCCGAATCAGCCGGATGACAAATTCAGCGATGAACATTCCATCCGTAGCTATCGTAAAGAAAAAGGTCTTGTACCTGTCTATAAAATGGTTGATACGTGCGCAGCCGAGTTTGAAGCGACAACGCCATACTACTACTCCACGTATGAAACCGAGAACGAAGTCACACAAGCCGAGAAGCAAAAGATCGTTGTGCTTGGCTCCGGTCCGATTCGGATTGGTCAAGGGATTGAGTTTGACTACTCGACCGTACACGCTGTATGGGCGATTCAAGAAGCAGGATACGAAGCGGTCATTATCAACAACAATCCGGAAACGGTATCGACTGACTTTAACACGTCTGACCGTCTGTACTTTGAACCGCTGTTCTTCGAGGACGTGATGAACGTTATCGAGCAAGAGCAACCAATCGGCGTAATCGTACAGTTTGGTGGACAAACGGCAATCAATCTGGCAGCACCACTGCAACAAGCGGGCGTCAACATTCTCGGTACGAGCCTTGACAGCATCGACGAAGCCGAAAACCGTAAAAAGTTCGAAGCACTGCTGTCCCGTCTGAATATCGCGCAACCAAAAGGCAGCACGGTACAATCGGTTGACGAAGCAGTAGAAACGGCACAGAAGCTTGGCTATCCGGTGCTGGTACGTCCATCGTACGTACTTGGTGGACGCGCGATGGAGATCGTGTACTCTGATGACGAGCTGCTGCGCTATATGGCAGAAGCGGTGAAGATCAATCCAGAACACCCGGTACTGATCGACCGTTATATGCTCGGTAAGGAAGTGGAAGTGGATGCGATCTGTGATGGCGATACGGTTGTTGTACCAGGCATCATGGAGCATATCGAGAGAGCAGGTGTTCACTCCGGTGACTCCATCGCTGTCTACCCGCCACAACATCTGACTGCCGAACTGAAAGAGAAAATCGTTAACATCACGATCAAAATTGCCAAGGAACTGAAAACAATCGGTCTGGTCAACATCCAGTTCGTTATTTTCCAAAATGAAGTGTATGTGATCGAGGTAAACCCGCGTTCCTCCCGTACCGTACCGTTCCTGAGCAAAGTAACCAATATCCCGATGGCGAATATCGCAACACAAGCGATTCTCGGACGCAAGCTGGCTGATCTCGGCTATCAAGAAGGACTGTGGCCAGAAAGCGACCACGTATCCGTGAAAGTACCGGTATTCTCGTTCGCCAAGCTACGTCGTGTAGAACCGACACTCGGACCAGAAATGAAATCGACTGGTGAAGTGATGGGTCGCGACCTGCTATATGCCAAAGCACTATACAAAGGTCTGATCGGTGCTGGTATGAAAATTCCATCCACTGGCGCGCTGATTGCTACTGTAGCCGACAAGGACAAAGACGAAGCAGTTCGTCTGCTCAAAGGCTTTTACCGTCTTGGTTACAAAATCATCGCTACTGGCGGTACAGCGGATGCACTGAAAGCAGCCAACATCCCGGTTACTGTCGTGAACAAGCTGTCCGAAGGCACACCGAATATTCTCGATCTGATTCGCAGCGGACAAGCAAACTTCGTCGTTAACACGCTGACCAAAGGCAAAACGCCAGAGCGTGACGGATTCCGTATCCGCCGTGAAGCGGTTGAGAACGGCGTCGTCTGCATGACCTCGCTTGATACAGTCGAAGCACTGCTGACTATGCTGGATACGATCAACTTCTCTTCCTACGCAATGCCATCGCTGAGCACACAAAAGCAGGCAGAGCCAGCAAGTAAAGACATTCAAGCTGTTGTCGGTCAATTGCAAGATCAAGAAACCATCATGAGCTAAATGCTATACCATCATATGCGCGGCGGACCATTTCCATGTCCGCCGTCATTTGTGTGCGCATCGGTATAAAGGAGATGAAGACAGATGAGCGAATATGTACATAGCGCTACTGCCCGGCGGCTGATCGTGGCGCTGGACTATCCAGATGTGGAACAGGCGCGACAGCTGATACACAAGCTAGCTGGTATTCCATGTTATATCAAAGTGGGAATGCAGCTCTTTTACGCAGCTGGTCCAGAATTTGTACGTGAATTGAAGCAAAAGGGCTACTATGTCTTTCTTGATCTGAAAATGCACGATATTCCCAACACCGTCAAAGGCGGCGCCCATAGCATCACCAAGCTTGGTGTTGATATGTTCAATGTGCACGCTGCTGGTGGTAAACAGATGATGCAAGCAGCCGTTTCCGGTATGGAGCAAGCATTAAGCGAAGATTCTTCTCTGAATCGTCCGCTGCTCATTGCTGTCACACAGCTGACCAGCACCTCGCAGCAGGTGATGAACGAAGAGATCGGTATCACTGGTAAAGTAGAGGATACCGTCGTTCGGTACGCTCAATTGGCACGCGAAAGCGGGCTGGATGGCGTCGTATCATCACCGCTAGAAGGCCCGGCAATCAAGCACATGTGTGGAACTTCTTTCCTGACGATTACACCCGGTGTACGCCCGGCAGGAAGCGATGTCGCTGACCAGACGCGCATTATGACGCCCGGACGTGCTATTGCCACTGGTAACGACTATCTCGTTGTTGGACGCCCTATTACCGCCGCAGCCGACCCAAGGCAGGCAGCAGAACAGATAATCAAGGAGATGAGTGAACATGTTAACCATTGAAGAAATCCCGGCACATATCGCCGCAGCCCTACTCAAAATCGAAGCAGTCGCACTCCGTCCGCAGGAGCCATTTACGTGGACATCTGGCATCAAATCGCCCATCTATTGCGATAACCGTTTGACCATGTCATATCCGTTTATCCGTGATCAGATTGCCGATGCGTTTGCAACGATTGTACGCGATCAATACCCGGATGCCGATGTCATTGCTGGAACGGCAACCGCTGGTATTCCACACGCCGCCTGGGTATCCGAGAAGCTGGATCTGCCAATGGCATACGTACGTGACAAAGCCAAAGGGCATGGTAAGCAAAATCAGATCGAAGGGCTAATCAAGCCAGGTCAGCGCGTCGTTGTGATTGAGGATCTGATCTCCACAGGTGGCAGTTCGATCAAAGCCGCGGAAGCGATCCGCGAAGCTGGTGCCGAGCCACTAGTTGTACTGGCGATCTTCAGCTACCAGCTGGACAAAGCGGTACAAGCGTTTGAAGATGCCAATCTACCACTGCAAACATTGTCCAACTATACCGCACTGATCGAGAAAGCGGTCGAACTGGGCAAAGTACAGGAAGAAGATCTGGAGCTGCTGCATTCGTGGCGCGAGAATCCGGAAGCATTTGGCAAGGAATAGACTAGATCGGATGAAATTAGAGATTGGATGATATTAGAGTAGACCTGATTAACATCCAAGATGAAGCATACCAAGATTGCAAACTAGCAGCAGAATGGACGGTATCGATCTGATCTGCTGCTAGTTTGTTGATTGATATGTCTTGTTGGTTCATCGATATGTCCTTTAGCAGGGAACGATACAATGTCCAAATGGCAATATGCGTATAAGAGATATGCTGCTACAGATGGAGTGGGTACAAGTTCGTTTGGTTATCCAACGCAAAGCGTATACATTGCAAGGCGTATACATCGTGTACTGACGTACTATACCCGTTGCATGAAAATGATTGACAATTCAGCAAAAATTGCGGTATATTAATTGAGTCGCTGTTTACATGAAGTACCATAATATTACGTTCATTATGTTGATGCGGGCCTATAGCTCAGTTGGTTAGAGCTACCGGCTCATAACCGGTTGGTCGGGGGTTCGAGTCCCTCTGGGCCCATATGAAAAAAGACGATTCGTCCGTTGAAGATTAGCGGACGAATCGTCTTTTTGTTTTAATGTAAAACTTAAATATTATCTGGTGTACGGTATGTATAGTAAGAATGCCAACGCCGATCTTCTGAGGTGCCTATTCCTCCGGCAAGTTCAAATAATTTTTTGAAATCAATAATAGTAATCATTCGTTTCTCGATATGAATGATACCATCTTGTTGCAACTCTCCAAGTGCTTTAGTAGCAGATTCTCGACCAATACCTACCATATTAGCAAGGTGTTGTTGCGGAACTTTCCAGTCAATTAAAGTTCCTTCTGATTGAGACTTGCCAAAATTAGCATATAGATCAAGCAAGAGATTCGCAATTCTAATGCGAACATCTAGAAAAGCCAAGTATTCAATTTTACGATCTGCTTGAGCTAATCGATCGCTCACTACGTAAAACATACGTCGCAAAATGATAGGATACATATCGATAAGTTCATCTAACTGTTTCGTTTTGATCATCCAGAGTGTAGTATTTTCTAATGCAGATACCGAAGCTAATCTCTTTTTTTCGTGATGGACAGCTTCTAGCTCACCAATAGTTTGACCCGAAAATTGATGTCCTAAAACTATAATTCGATCTTCGTCTTGACGATAGATTTGTAGTGATCCCGTTTTTATAATGTACATTTCATCTGCAATATCATTTTGATAAAATAAAACTTGATGCTTAGATAAAGTACGTTTTTGAAAGAAAGTTTGAACATGTATCGGATTATTAATAACTATTTCTTTGAAAAATGGAGTATCTAATACACTTACATACATAACCCTAACCTCTTTCTTCCATTTTAAGAAATATTATAACAAAAATATTTACTTTTTGAGAAGAAGATAAAATTATGGGGTGTATAGACCAATAATTTTAATTCTATTAAAACTAATATTACAAAAGATATTTGAATAATATTACTTATATATACTATAAAAATTTATAAATCCCCATTGATAAAATAAATACCAATGGGGATTTATAATTGTTACTATTGTAAAGTTAAAGTGATGCAATTACTATAAACGTCATTAGATGAATCATTTATGTTTATCTTAGCTTCAGTGGAAGTTTTGTACCATAATGAGTCTTTTGTATAACTAGAGTTTAAATCGGTTAAAACGAGACTTTTTAATGTCATGTTTTGATTATTTGTTATATAATACCAAAAAGCAGTCGCTACAGAAAAGGCATCCCAATAGTGAAGCTGGGATTTTGTGACACCTATTTTAGCTGTATTTTTATAATTAATTTGTCGTGCTACTTTGTATGAACCTGCAAAAAAGCCTTCATACAAAAAAATTGTTCCGTTTACCCAATTATTAATATTGGTGGTCACTTTAAAATTAGGATATTCACTGGATAACTTGTTGAAAATTTGAAGTCCAAAGATCTTTGCCATAACATGGCTGGCAGCTCCAGCAGAAGTATACCATAGATGAGAAGGTTTTTCCTCTTTAAAACGTGGCGTAACTGTATCATAATAGGTCCACATAGGTGCTTCGAAACCTATAGCTATTTTTTTATTATCTTCCAAACATTCAATAATTTGTTTAACTAATACATTAATATCAGAATCACATTTATAGCTTTTATTTGCGTTATACATAATTTTTTGTGGCTTGTTTACAACATATGGATTTATTTGATTGCAAATATCGTCTGGAAAAGAATCTACTTTTGCCCATACACTTTCTTTCCCTACATCAACTCCAAATACTATTATTTCATCTTGATCTTTCATAGTCACTTTCCTCTCTTTAAATAGTCAATTAAAATAATAAATCATATATTTTGAAAAATATGTATTTTTTACTACCGATTTATTGTGTTCTATGCCACATTTAATGCTTAAATTATAAAATATATTTCATAGCTCAAATTTTGAATCAAAAAGAAGTACTATCCGCAAATAGTACTTCTTTTGATTAAATTCAAATTTATTTATTAATTGTAATCATTATTAACGCGAAATATAAAATATGAATATATACCAATTGAATAACGTAAAAATTAATCAGCTTTTATGCTTTTGCGGTTTGTCGTCGTCGCTAGTGAAATCGTCTTCTAGCTTTTCTAGTGAGTCGTCGACGGCTTGCTCTAGCAGATCGGATGCGCTATTTTTATGATTTGGGTCGGGATCAGGGATAGGATCTACACCTGCGCCTTTCCCTTGTTCAAATGCGTCGTCTTTGTTGCTATCGGTCAAGTGTTTATCGTTATGTTCAGTCATGAGTATACATCCTTTCTTGTTCTGGTTAGTTTGATATTCATGTGGCAATCCTTCATGTTCCAGTTTGTTCAGCCCTATTCATGCTATTGAATTCTAAGTAGCTTATGAGCATAGGGTACTGGATTGTACTCGCATTGGTGCAACATGTATAGGACACGCTGCACGAATACCTATGTTATCGAATAAACATAACAGCGTTGGTATGAATCAAATACGGCGTAGCGCTTTCCCATTTGCACAATATACGCTACACTAATTGAAACTGGTTTCAATGTCAGAATGGGAGTGTGGCAAATGGTAAATATTATTGATGTGGCACGCCATGCCGGTGTGTCCAAAACGACCGTTTCGCGCGTGATTAACAATTATCCGCATATTTCACCAGATAAGCGTCGTCAGGTGATGGAAGCGATGGAGGAGCTTGGGTTTGTACCGAATCCTTCAGCGCGTAAGCTACGGGGACAGGTTCCAACAACCATTGCCGTGATCGTGCCCAAGATTGTAAACCCGTTTTTTGCATATCTCGTCGATGCGATTGAGCAGGAAGGGCAGAGACATGGGTACCAGACGTTAATTTGCCAAACCAATGAGAAAAAGGATAAAGAATTGTCCTATCTTGATCTGCTCAAAAACAAGCAGGCAGACGGTATCATTATGGCATCCATTGAAAATGAGTGGTCTGAGATTGAGCCATATACGCAATATGGACCGATTGTATTGTGCAATGAATACGTCAATCAGAACGATGTGCCAACGATTCGAGCAGATCAATATGAAGGCACATATGCGGCAATGCGCCATCTGATCGACCGTGGACATCGCAAAATTATGTATTGCACAGGTGGGCTGTTTACCGATTATGGCAAGGACAAAGACCGCAATCAAGCGTACCAGAAAGCATTGCAAGAAGCGGGTATCGCCGTTGACCCGGCATGGATTCTGATTGATCGTCATACGATTCAAGATGGCAAACAGGTGATGCAAACGATTCTGGATATGCCGGATCGCCCAACCGCCGTATTTACGGGTAGTGATGAGATTGCCAGCGGATTGATGATGGCGGCGCGGCAAGCAGGGATGCGTATTCCTGACGATCTGGCGATTATTGGCTTTGATGATCAGCCGATTGCCGAAGTGTTAAGCCCTTCCTTGAGTACGATTCGCCAACCGATTCCTGCCATGGGCAAGCATGCTGTACAGATGCTATTGCAGCTCATTAACCAAGAACCATTGTCTAAGCCTTTATGCAAGTTACCCGTCGAATTAATCATACGCGAATCCACCTGATACTAGAATCATAAGGGTTCGTACTGGTGAAATTGGTATCGTTCCCAATTTAAATATTAGCATAACATCCTGCAGGAAGGGTATTCGCGAAAAAAATAATCTGCACACTATTGAAACCGTTCCCAAAGGATGATATATTTATTCCACATAGCCAACCTGTATAATAAGGACTGGAAAATACATCAATCATTTATCATGTAAGCGTTATTAAAGTGATGCCTGATGTAAAGAAAGATGATGTTCCAAACCAATGAAACAGGAATGGCAAAGAAGTCGTTCCGTACGATTACACAGCATGTATCCAAGCCTACGCTGATATGCCGAAGCAGTTGATTTCACTGACATTTACGTGTGTTTTACTGGTATCTACGTGAACGTTTGAAGCTGTCATGTATATTGAAGGTCTGGTGTAGGACACCAGTTATCATATGGCGATAATGCGTAGTATTCACCAGTCAAAGACATGCGCCAAAGTCAGCAAGGAACATCGCACTGTCTATCGTACCGAGCGGCGTCAACAACGAGTATCTATTTTTGGTATCGTTACCAATCGTATAACAACTTGTTAATCAGCTTATATTCTATACTTTGATTCTCAAAACGGTTGGAGATTGAATCGTCATGGTTCAGCAATGTGTCTTAGCAATTATGATTTAGCAATTATGTGATGGAGGGGTTTCTGTTGAGAAAAACATGGCAAAAAACACTGGCTTGGACAATGACGGGCGTACTGGCATTTACACTGGCAGGTTGTGGTAATGCAAGTTCGGACAGCAGCGGAAGCGGCAGTACAACCGCAGATGGCAAAGTTAGTATTATTATTACTAACGGCAAAGGCGAGATTGCATCCCAGTGGGCGCAGGCAGCCAAAGACTTTATGGCAGAGAATCCAGACATTCAAGTGGAAGCAGTATCGAGCGCTGTCGGCGATACCGTCTCACTGCTGGACAAACTGACTGCATCCGGTAAAACAGTAACGCTAGCAATGATGTCGCCCGACTCCATTACGAACAAATACAAAGATTTTGGCATTGACCTGTCTCAGGAAAAATGGAATCAGGACACTGAATACGGAGTGAAGGATGCCAATGGAAAAATCGCCGGCTTCCCGTTCTCTATCGAAGGCTTCGGACTCGTTTATAACAAAACTGTGCTGGACAAAGTAGAAGGTGGAACCTTTGATCCATTTACCATTAATACACGTGACAAGCTACAAGCATTACTCGACAAAATCAAAGCATCCGGCATCACCTATCCGGTCGCGTATCAAACGGAAAACTGGTCGGTTGCCAATCACTATAGTACACAATTCCTCAATCAGGCAGCCGATCCAAATACAATCGTAGATCAACTGAAAGCAGGCACACTCGATCTGGCAAGCAATCCGGTTTGGAATGGATACTACGATACGCTTGACCTGCTTGTATCACCGGAGTACAACAAATACGGCGAACGTCCTCTGGGCAAATATTACGATGATGCTCACGTTAGCGTCGGCAAAGGCGAGTCTGCGATTCTGTTTAACGGGAACTGGGCATATGACTCGTTGAAAGCGGTATCAGGCGAATCGTTCGGTTTCATGCCGGTTCCAGTGGACAACGACGCATCCAATCCATTGAATAACAAAATCGCGGCTGGTCCGACCAACATCCTCGTCATCAACCAGAAAGCAACGCCAGAGCAGCAAGCGGCTGCCAAGAAATTTCTGGACTGGATCGTCTATAACAAAAAAGGTCAGGATTTCCTCGTCAATCAGTCACAGGTCATCTCAGCATTCAAAAACAATCCATACAAAGTCAGCAACCCACTCGGCGCTGCACTAGCAGAAGCGATCAAGGACGGCAAAACACTGCCATTCAGCTCCAACTATGTCAAAGTCGAAGACTGGGGCAGCATCCTAGCACCTGACATCCAGAAATACATCGCCAAAAAAGAAACCCGCGCCGAGCTGGCACAGGTCATTCAAAACTATTATAAAAACCAGAAGTAACAGACTGGCTGCCGTACGCTTCTTATATATGAATCCCAATTTGCTTAGCATGACGCACATGGATTCAACTTGAATTGAGTACAGGACTGCGGGATTTCTACCCACTGTTGCACCAGCCGATGATTGTATATTGTGTTCATGTTCATCGGCTGGCACAGAGGGGAATATAGGCGCCAATCAATCTGATACCCATTCCTCACATCATTCCAAAGTCTATCATGATAGTTAACTTCCATATCGACTCACCAACGACATACACTTATGTAAAAGCAAAATTCCAATCGAAGCAATCGCCTTACTCTTGATTCACCAAACCGTTTACAGGCAGGTGTTCTCCACTATGATATCTGAAAAAAATCCGCTGCGGCGCTGGCTGCTGCAACTGTTTTTCACTGGACCGACGATCGTCTTTTTCTGCATCGCTGTTATGGTGCCGTTCGCATATGGACTTTATATGACGTTTCATACGGTATCATCGCCGCTTGATCCGCTGCAATTTGCTGGGCTTGCTAATTATCGTGAAGCGTTTCAGGATGAGAATTTCTGGGCGGCGATGTGGCTAACTGTGAAGTTTGTGCTGGCAACGGTCATTTTGATCAATATTCTTGGCTTTTTGCTCGCTTTTCTAGTGACTTCAGGTGTGCGTTTTCAGAATTTTTTCCGTACATCGCTGTTTACGCCTAATCTGATCGGTGGATTGGTGCTCGGTTATATTTGGCAATTTATCTTCGTTCAGACGCTACCTGCAATTGGCGAAAAGTTCAATATCGAATGGCTGCGACTCGGCTGGCTCGGTGATGAGACGATGGCGTTCTGGGCGATTGTCATCGTCTCGATCTGGCAATCGGCAGGCTATATGATGATTATCTTTGTCGCTGGGCTGGTCAATGTACCGAAGGATGTACTGGAAGCGGCAACGATTGACGGGGCGAACGGCTGGCAGCGTCTACGTGCAGTTACCTTGCCGCTGATGGTTCCTTCATTCGTCGTGACCGTATTTTTAACGTTGAAAAATGCGTTTATGGTGTACGATCTCAACTACTCACTTACCGAGGGTGGACCGTATGGCAGCACGACGATGGTTTCCATGCAGGTTGTACAAAAGGCATTTACCGAGAACAACTATGGTGTCGGTCAGGCGGAAGCATTTGTACTGTTTTTGATTGTCGCAGTGATTACCGGGCTGCAAGTGTATTTCAGTAAAAAGATGGAGGTGTCGGCATAATGGGAATCGGCAAAAAAGTGACCTTGCCATTCATCTACGCGCTGCTGATCATCTTCTTTCTCCTGTTTGTATTTCCGTTTCTACTGATTATTATTAACTCCTTCAAAAGCAATGGCGAGATTCTGGAAAGTCCATTCGCGCTACCGACCAGCTTCACCTTCGGACATTTTGCTGAAGTGATTGACAAGATGAACTTTTTCGTCTCATTTAGCAATACGGTGATGGTCACCTTTTTCTCAGTCATCTTTATCGGTTTGTTTGCTTCGATGACCGCTTATTATATGGTGCGTCATGGTGGCAGATTGAATAACGGGCTGTTTGTCCTGTTGGTGGCGTCGATGATTATTCCATTTCAATCGATCATGATTCCGCTCATTTACATTTATGGTGCCAAGCTGCACTGGATTGATGCGGCGCCACTGCCATTTCTGATTGTTCTGTATATCGGCTTTGGCAGCGCGCTGTCGGTATTTATGTATCACGGATTCGTCAAATCGATTCCGTATGAACTGGAAGAAGCATCGTTGCTGGACGGCTGTACACGTCCGCAAACCTTTTTCAAAATCGTACTGCCGATGCTGTCACCGATTACAGCCACCATTGCGATTCTGAATGTACTGTGGATCTGGAACGATTATTTGCTGCCGTCGCTTGTGCTGACGGATGAACGCTATTTTACAATGCCCATCAAAATGAAAGCCTTCAACGGCACGTATATGAACAACTGGGAATTGCTCATTCCGGCGCTACTGTTGACAATTTTGCCGATTCTGATCGCCTATCTGTTCGGTCAGCGCTATATTATTCGCGGCGTTAGTCAGGGTGCGATCAAGTAACATATTCAAGCATATATGTTCATCAAAAGATGCATGAATATCGAAAGGGATAGATGCATAGCTAGCTGTATTTTAGAAGAGATAGATTTAGAAGAGATAGAATAGAGAGCGCTCCACAACGCTCTATAGAATAGGAGATGAATGGAATGAGTGAACCGCTGCAACAGCGTAAAACGAATACTAGCTATACACATAACGATACGCCATTCACTAGCAAGCCTATGGATCATGGGCAACTTCAACAATTATCAGCACAGCATGAACAGAACTACGATGCGCAACAGCAACATGAAACACAGCAGCAATTGCGCCCGGGCTGGTGGAAGGAAAGCGTCGTGTACCAGATTTACCCGCGTAGCTTTCAAGATTCAAACGGCGACGGGATTGGCGATCTGCGCGGCATTATTCAGCGACTGGACTATATCCATGCACTAGGTGCTGATGTGATCTGGTTATGCCCGGTGTACGATTCGCCGAATGACGATAACGGTTACGACATTCGCGATTATTACCGGATTCATGAAGAGTTTGGAACGATGGAAGAAATGGAAGAATTAATTACCAGAGCAGGAGAATACGGCATTCGTATCATTATGGATTTGGTTGCCAATCATACGTCCGACGAGCACGCTTGGTTCGTAGAATCTCGCAGCTCACTGGACAATGACAAGCGTGATTGGTACATCTGGCGACCGGGTCAAGATGGACAAGCGCCGAACAACTGGGGATCGCATTTTGGTGGTTCTGCTTGGGAATATGACGAGGTGACTGGGGAATATTATTTGCACTGCTTTTCACGCAAGCAGCCAGATTTGAATTGGGAAAATCCGCAGGTGCGTAGCGAGCTGTACCGTATGATGGAATGGTGGATTCAGCTTGGAATTGCTGGCTTCCGCATCGATGCGATTACGTTTATAAAAAAAGACCAGCACTTGCTATCGTCAGCGATCAACGTAGTACAACAGGATGAACATGCAGCGACTTCGGTCGCGCAACAGGAGCTTACAACCGCCCAGACAAACCCCACGATCCCGCAGGCAAATTTTACAAAGACTCCGGCAATGATACCCGTCATCGCTGCCTGTCTGAATCGTCCGGGTATTATGGACTTTTTGCAGGAAATGAAGCGTGAAGTGTTGGTGCCGCATCAGGCGATGACCGTGGCTGAAGCGCCAGGGGTGCCGATCGACGATGTGGATCAATATGTGGATGAGGACGAGGGCGTATTCAATATGATTTTCCAATTTGACCATGTGGATCTGGATCTGAATCCAGAGAAGCAGGGCATGTACCAGCATTGGAACTTAACCGATTTTAAACGGGTGCTATCTCACTGGCAAGAAGCGACAAGCCGCAACAGCTGGATGGCGCTCTATCTGGAAAATCACGATCATGTGCGCAGCGTATCGAAGTTCGCCCATGACGGTCAGCACCGCGAAGCCGCCGCCAAAATGCTGGCTGCTTACTATCTGCTCATGCGCGGCACGCCGTTCATTTATCAGGGGCAGGAGCTAGGCATGACGAATCATCGCTTCGACTCTATCGAGGATTATCGCGATCTGGACAGTATTCGTATGTATCATGAGCAGCGTGCCGCTGGACGAGCAGAAAAAGACATTATGGAGTATCTGTACCGCCGCAGTCGTGATCAGGGGAGAACGCCGATGCAGTGGAATGCTGAAGCGGGAGCGGGCTTTACACAAGGAACACCGTGGCTTCAGATCAATCCCAATCATACGCAGATTAACGTGGAAGCTCAGCTTGCCAATGAGCGATCCGTGCTGCATTTCTATCGTAAGCTGGTTCAATTGCGGAAGCAGTATCCGGCGCTAATATATGGTGATTATACGCCAATTCAGAATGATTCCGAACAAATTGCTGCATATATTCGTTCCTACAAGCAGGAATTTTGGAGTGTGTGGTGTAATTTTACAGATAGCACGATCTCTCTACCTGAACATAGGGGTGACGACATCATGCTGTGCAATCTGGAGCATCATGAAAGCGGTATATTGCAACCGTTTGAGACTGTGATATTCCGCTCTCTTCGTCCAGATTGATTGTGACAATCGGTACTACACATCATTCACCACGACTGAAAAGGGGAACCGTACATGCCAATTCAAAACAAAGCAATGCTGATCACGTATGCGGATAGTCTGGGCAATAACATGGGCGAGCTGGCAGATATTCTTGACCAGCATTTGCAAGGTGTCATCAGCGGCGTTCATTTGCTACCATTTTATCCGTCGTCCGGTGATCGCGGGTTCGCGCCAATGGATTATACGCAGGTAGACCCGGCGCTGGGCAGTTGGGAAGATGTACGCCGGATTAGTAACAACTTCTATATGATGTACGATTTTATGATTAATCATATTTCCCAGCAATCGAAGTATTTTCAGGATTTTTTGGAAAAGAAAGATGCATCTGCGTATGCCGATCTGTTTATCCGTTACAAGGATTTCTGGCCGAATGGCGAACCGACCGAAGAAGATGTCGACCTGATCTACAAACGTAAGCCGCGTGCGCCGTATGTAGAAGTGACATTTCAAGATGGTAGCACGGAAAAGGTATGGTGTACGTTTGACGAGCAGCAGATCGATTTGGATGTGACGACCGAGACGACGCGTCAGTTTATCCGTGACAATCTGAATTTCCTCGCTGAGCAGGGAGCGTCTGTTATTCGTCTGGATGCTTTTGCGTATGCGAATAAGAAGATTGGCACCAACTGCTTCTTCGTCGAGCCAGACATCTGGGAGATGCTGCAATACGCGGCAGACCTAACCGAAGCGAAGGGCGTGGAAGTACTACCGGAGATTCACGAGCATTACAGCATTCAACTGAAAATCGCCGATAAGGGCTATTACGTATACGATTTTGCCTTGCCGATGCTTGTACTACATGCTCTGTACAGCGGACAAACCAATCGCCTTGCTCACTGGCTGAATATCTGTCCACGCAAGCAGTTCACTACACTGGATACGCATGACGGCATCGGTGTTGTCGATGTAAAAGACCTGATGACTGACGAAGAAGCCGAGATGACACGCGAAAGCCTGTATAGCAAAGGCGCCAACGTGAAGAAAATCTATAGCAGTGAAGCGTACAACAATCTGGATATTTATCAGATTAACTGTACGTATTATTCTGCGCTTGGCAACAACGATCAGGCGTATGTGCTGGCACGGGCGCTGCAATGCTTCGCACCGGGCATTCCGCAGATTTATTATGTCGGTCTGCTAGCAGGAGAGAACGATATCGAGCTGCTGGAGCGGACGAAGGAAGGACGTAACATCAACCGCCACTATTATAGTAAAGACGAAGTAGAGCAGGAGATTCAGCGTCCAGTTGTACAGCGTTTGTTCGATCTGTTGCGCTTCCGCAATACAAGCACTGCCTTTGACGGCGAGATTGCGGTGGAGGAGAGCGGAGACAATGAGCTGACCATCACTTGGAGTCATGGGGAGAAGGCGGCGCGTCTACAAGCGAACCTGAAGACACATGAATTTACCGTGAGCGAGAATGTGGATGGTGCAGGCTGGCAAGATGTATTGTAATGAGTCTTTGAGTATATAGGATGGTGAGATGAGGGGGAATATTGTACAGAATTCCCCCTCATTTCATATGTTTTAAAATTTCACTTTACAATATGGCTCATCTGTTATACGATATATTGGTGTTCGGAAAACGGAAGTGACTTTCTGAAATGCCAGTATACATAGCAATCAGCAGTTTATGCTTTACCATTGATGAACACACAAGCAACAACCTATTGAACATGCCGGGGTGGCGGAATTGGCAGACGCACAGGACTTAAAATCCTGCGGTAGGTGACTACCGTACGGGTTCGACCCCCGTCCTCGGCATATATGATTTAACTTGAAAACTCTTGCGCAGCAAGGGTTTTTTGTTTTATTGATTAGATGTTCGTGTTTGTTTCTTCATTTTAGAACAAGTGTCATTTTCAGTTTTGGGGACGGATTAGGGACATTTCGTATAGTATAAAAGCAGTGGGCTATATTGGTGCTCACTGCTTTTTTGATTACATAAAACGAGTATTTCTTACTATTAGATTCAGGTTTCTAGGCAATTCATTTTCTTCGATCGATCCAAGCAACTCTTTAATTTTTCGAGAATGCGAATCAAATATATCTTTTCCAGTTTGGTTGAGATAAAATATGTGACTAAAATCAGGGAAGTGTTCATTTTTATAATTGGGATCTTCGAGAGAATACAATACTATTTCTTCTTGTTTACTTGCAGATTTTCCGGAAGCTAATATATTTTTTTGCTCAAGCTTGATCAAGTTATTCAAACTCATTTGGAGTTCCATATCATAACTGCGCTGACCGATAATATAATAATTACTCATAAGATCACCTCCTTCCACAGTCCGAATCCATTATCATTCGTGACGCTCACTTGGTACAAGATGTTATGTACACCGCCAATTCTCTAAGACGAAATGTATGCAAGCCAAATGAATTCACAGTCATATCGTAATATAAAGTAAGGAATAAGATATATGTACAAATTCAACTAGAGATTTATAAGGAGAATATCACAAATATTACGTTCGATTTCAAAAGGTGGATAATTTCTATATCACCGCAAATCCGACGGTTTACACCCTCGCAACTGCCGAAACACCCGATTAAACGTGCGAATATTCCCGAACCCGCAATCCAGCGCAATATCCAACAATCGCTCATCCGTATGTACAATCTGCTGCTCCGCTCGCCGAATCCGCAACTCATTCACATATGTGTTGTACCCCATTCCAGTCACATTTTTAAAAAAGCGAGAAAAGTGAAACACACTCATCCGCGCATAGTCCGCACCATCCTGTAAGGTCAACGGCTGCGTACAGTGTTGCTCCAGCTGATCAAGTAGCTCCTGCATCATTTTCAAATGAGCTGTGGAGCGGTGTTGACGCTTCTGCTCACCCGATCCAGTAGGAATATGCCGCTCAATGAGTCCACACAACAATTGCAGCAACCCGGTAATAATCATCTCCGACGGCTCTGCTTGCTGATCCTCTACATATAGCGCCTGCATAACGGGTGCAAGTTGTTCTAACGCCTGCTGTCGCTCCATAGTCATCCCATCCATAGACGTAAGAAAATGCGAACGAAAATCCTGCTCCACGGGCCAACCTGCCGGACTGCCAATCAGACGCGGGTTGAAAATGATCATAATGATCTCTGATTCGCCGCGACTGCTATCGTAATAATGAATATCCCCACTACCGCAAAACGCAAATTCCCCCGCCTTCAACACCCGTGTCTCATAATTGATCCCAATCTGCAAACTGCCTTCTGTCACATACATAAATTCCAGATCGTGATGCCAGTGCGCCAGAAAGCTAATATTGCGAATCCGTCCGATCTGCACTGGCAGCCCTTTGCCATAGGTACGATTCTCATGAAACGCCCGCATCTTCGTCACCTCATTATGAATTTCGTCTGCCCCTAGATTAGCAAAAAATGTCCACTTCCACAATGAAAATGGCGCGCATCATGTATGCGTTTACTTTACAATGTGGCTGTACATGTGAAATCAGCATGAATATCGAAGCTTACAGATGGGAGCGTTCTACAAATGAGCAAACAAGCATTGATCGTTAGCGGCGGTTGGGATGGACATCAGCCGAAGGAAGTTGCCGATTTATTCGCCGAATTATTGCGCGCAGAAGATTTTGAAGTAGAGATTGCGTATACATTGGATGCTTTTCTGGATGAACAGAAGCTAATGCAATTGGATCTGATCGTGCCCGTATGGACAATGGGGGAGATTAGCAATGAACAGCTACAACCAGTGCTGAACGCGGTCTCGTCAGGTGTTGGTCTTGCTGGTTGTCATGGCGGTATGTGCGACTCGTTCCGTAACAGTGTAGAGTGGCAATTTATGACCGGATCGCAATGGGTCGCACATCCGTTTAACGATGGGGTAGAGTACGACGTGCGAATTGTACAAACATCGTCCAGCCCACTGGTTGAACAGATTTCCGATTTCAAAGTCGTGTCTGAGCAATATTATTTGCACGTTGACCCCGCAGTGGATGTGCTGGCAACAACGACGTTCCGTATTAGCGAAGGCGCACATTCTGCCAACGGGGAGATCGTCATGCCGGTCGTTTATACGAAGAAATGGGGCAAAGGCAAAGTGTACTACAATTCACTCGGTCACCAAGTCAACATTTTCGATATTCCCGAAGCAAAAGAATTGATGCGCCGCGGACTAATATGGGCATCACGCTGATCTGACTAGACAGAGATTCAGATTGAGGGAAATTCTAATCTAGCATTAATTTTCTAATCATATACATGTATGAATACACACAGCTCCATTGCAATAAACCCATGCCAAAGCACCCTATAGGTCAACGAACATGTAATAGGTTGACGAACATGTCACAATAGTCCTCTACTTTATACAATAGAAAGGTGAATCCCTTATGAGCAAAGTGAAAATCGGTATCATCGGCTGTGGTAATATTAGCAGCATCTATCTGGAAAATCTCACCCGCACCTTCGTCAATACCGAAGTCTACGCTTGCGCCGACTTTAATGAAGACAAGCTCAACGAAGCCGCCGAGCAATATAGTATCCCGAATCGCTGGACAGCTGAGCAGATCATCGCCAGCGATGAGATCCAATTGGTTGTCAATTTGACCACGCCACCTGATCATTACGCCATCTGTCGCCAAGCATTGGAAGGCGGCAAACATGTCTACGTAGAAAAACCACTCTCGCTGTCATATGAGCAAGGAAGCGAGCTCGTACAACTCGCACAATCCAAAGGATTACTACTAGGCGGCGCCCCCGACACTTTCCTTGGTGCAGGTTTGCAAACATGCCGTAAACTCATCGACGACGGCTATATCGGCGATCCAGTAGCCGCGACCGCCTTTATGGTCAACCACGGACACGAAAGCTGGCACCCTAACCCATCCTTTTATTATAAACAAGGTGGAGGTCCGATGTACGATATGGGACCGTACTACCTGACCGCATTAATTTCCTTACTCGGACCTGCACAATCCGTATCCGGTATGACCAAAACGTCGTTGCCTCAACGCACTATTACCAGCCAACCGCGTTACGGCGAGATCATCGACGTCGAAGTGCCAACCCATATTACCGGCACCATCCGTTTCCAAAATAATGCCATCGCCACCATGATCACCAGCTTTGATATCTGGAGCAGCACCTTGCCATATATCGAAATCTACGGCACCCTCGGCACCTTGATCGTGCCAGACCCGAACACATTCGGTGGTCCAATCCGCCTGCGTCCAGCAAACAGCACCGAATTCATGGAATTCCCACTCATCCATCAATACGAAGAAAACAGCCGCGGCATCGGCATTTCCGACATGGCACACTGCATCCAACACGGCGGCACCCCAAGAGCCAACGGTCACCTAACTAGCCACGTCCTCGAGATCATGCAAGCCTTCCACACCAGTGCCGACTCCGGTACCCACCACACCCTCCAATCCACATGCACCCAACCAACCCCGCTCAGCCCCAGCCTAATCAAAGGCTACATCAACTAAAATAGAACAACAAACCAAGCTCAACAAATGCAATAAACGCAAACCAAACGAAACAAAATCATTCCCCTACAGCACCCTTCCCCGAAGCGGTGCTTTTTTTATTTATTTCTCTCTAAAGAAGACAAAAACATAGCTACAACCATTCGCAACCGCAAAGAAGAGAATCCAGTACATTTTAAATACCTATAAAAATGTCTTGAGAAAAGTTAGATGAATGTATACGTATATTTGAAAATAATATAATGTTCAATAATCAAAACATATCAAATATGAAATGCTACACAATCAAAATACCAAAGAGAATTAAAAAGCATTCCAAATAATAAAGAATCAACGATAAAGAAATTTATAAAGTAATCCCGTCAATAAGAAAAGTCTACTTATAAATTAAAAAACTAATACTCCTAAGCATGTGTTACTTGGAATCTTACATTATTACATTTTATCAACAACGTTCTTTTAACTTTGCCACCGCCCCCACCCAAGCAGTCTTTTTAACCCCGTAACTCTGAACAGCAATTTTTTGCAATCCACTAACATGTATTTAAGGTCTTTTACATATAGATGCCAAGTAACACCAAGCGTAGGGAAGGGAATAAGGGAAAAGGAACGACTTATCGTGTTTGTGATCTTCAAACACGATGTTCAATGAAAAGTGATTTTTGCGAAGCAAAATATCTTACCGTCTTGGAGGGGCGTGAATCTACAATAGCGATCTCATCCGTAGATTCGCGCGGCTCCACCGGAGTCCGTTTCCTTATCCCTTCCCGCAGCGTTGTACCTCCCAACTCCCTATCAACAAAACACATCCTATCTCCCAAAAACCCCTCTCAAAGCCAAAAGTTAAAAAACCTGCTTCCCCCCAACGAATACATTATTATAAAATCAGGGTAATAAACCAAAGAACGATACCACAACAGTCATACAGCTGCATCATCCTCACCAAGCAACACACCTCATAACAGCATGCAGTTGCCACGACACATCATCATACGAGAGAAAGGATGTTACACATGTTTGGAAACGATTGGGATGATATACTGAAAGAAGAGATGGAGAAGCCTTATTTCAAGGAGCTTATGAGCTGGCTAGACGAGGAATACGAGCAGCACACGATCTACCCGCCGCGTGATTTATTGTTTCAAGCCTTTCGTCTAACCCCGTATTCGGAGGTCAAAGCCGTCATTTTAGGGCAGGACCCATATCATGGAGCAGGGCAGGCAGAAGGGTTAAGCTTTTCCGTACAACCGGGCGTCAAAGTACCGCCATCCTTGCGCAATATTTACATAGAATTGCAGGAAGATACAGGTGCACCGATTCCGAAGCATGGTTCGCTCGTTAGTTGGGGCAAGCACGGCGTGCTGCTGCTCAACACAGCGCTGACCGTCCGTGCCGGTCAAGCCGCTTCACACCGTGGCAAAGGCTGGGAGAAGTTTACTGATGCTGTGATCCGATTGTTAAATGAACGTCCGAAGCCGATAGTATTCATACTATGGGGCAATCATGCGGCAGAGAAGGAAGCGCTCATCAACACAGAGCATCATGCGATTATTCGCTCGGCGCATCCAAGTCCATTTGCCGCACGCAAAGGCTTTTTCGGCAGTCGTCCGTTTTCGCGAACCAATGATTTTTTGACCGAACAGGGCCAGCAGCCGATTGACTGGACCATTCCGGAGTTGACCTGATTATGGGGCATGGAGGTGGGATCTTGAAACGGTGGGAAGGGAAGAAAGTCGTGATTACGCGTGATGATGAGTACCGTTCTAGACTGTATGGCACGATTCAGATCTGGGATGTGGACAAGAACCGACTCGTACTACAACCCGGTTCGGTGCATGTATTATTAAATGATATTTTGCATATCAAGGAACTGGAAAAGCTGCCTCAAGATTTGAATTCGGCGGCATGGGAGCTGAATGCAGTCGGTTATGTGATGAAGCAGCCCGTTCAATTTGACAATGCGATTCTGTTTAGCTCCAAGGTGATGATCTGGAAAGGGGACGAACTGATCGAGCCGTTCGCCAAGCTAGTGCGTCATAATCGTGAGCGCGTTATCCTGGATGACCAACGCGTATTTGCGAAAGCTGATTATCAGTTTGTCGTTCGTTCGCGTCGAGGTTGTTAAATGGCAGGAGCTTAGAAACCGCATAGCCAGGGCATCTATAACGCTTATAACCAAAGTTAAATCAAGCTTCAAACCAATTGCGACTATCGTCTTGTATACAGGACGATAGTCTTATTTTGGGAAAAATTAGTGTTTATTTGCGGAAAAACCTTCAAATTTTCGCCTATCGCTCCGATATAAGTTAAGGACTGGACGCAGATAATACTATAATTAAGGGGAGAAAATAATGACACAAACGGCAAGATTGGGGAAACTGGTACTGTTGTTGGCAATAATCGTAGGTTTATTCCCAGCATCGACCTTTGCTGCAGACACAACTGTAGCCTCCATCAAATTCTCCGATTCTACAACATTGGATTTGTCCATCGACAGTGGCGAAACCGAATTGACTTTGTATGCTATCCAAAGCGATGGAACCAAAACAGATATTACAACGACGGCAACATGGGCGACAAGCTCCTCTACAATCGTTGAAGTTAGCCAAGGCGTAATCAAACCGCTTGCAGCAGGTACGGTAACCATTACTGCCAAATATAGCGGATTTACAACAACTAGAAAAGTCGTAGTCACTTCACCGTATACTAAGTTAGCTTTGTCTCCTTCTTCGGACAAAATCACTAATGTAAATATCGATGAGCCGTATACATTTACTGCAAAAGCAACCAAGAAAGACGGTACTGTAGTAGATGTGAGCGATCTGGCTACGTGGTCTACATATGACACGAAGATCGCAACTGTAGATGATGGTAAAGTAGATGGCGTTGCACAAGGTTCCACTACATTGACTGTTAGTTATCTAGGTCTTACCGACAGCACAACGATTTATGTGCGTACATCTTTTGACGGATTGAATCTGACACCAGAAACAGATCAAGTTATGTTTGTCGGTCAAAAATCGGCTGCGATCAAAGCAGAAGTGATTGATTCCGACAACACAACAGACGTAACGAGTAAAACAACTTGGACTTCGTCCACACCGCTTAATGTAACGGTAGATAGCGGCGTATTGCAGGCATGGACAGCGGGAACAGCAACAATTACCGCTAAATACCAAGGCTTCACCAAGTCGTTTGATGTAACAGTCTACAAAAAGATGAAGAAAATCGAAGCAAGTGTAGAATCGATCGATCTGACTCCAGATCAAACGCTCACACTGCCTACTGTCAAAGGAACAGCGCTGGACGGTACAACGACAGACCTGTCCAAAGCAATGACATGGGAAGTGGATAGCAATATTGCGACACTGACTAGCACCAGCATCGTTGGTGAAAATATCGGTACAGCAAGCCTGGTTGGTACCGTTGGTAATCTGAAAGTAACGATTCCGGTAACGGTAGCTAGTTCGTATAGCGATCTGAGCCTGTCCATTGGTTCCGAATTGAATCTGAATATCGGTGATTCCCAACAGATTACAGTTACAGCTACACAAGAAGATGGTACGACAGCAGATGTTACTGATCTGGATACAGTTACTTGGTCCACTTACGATAGCAAAATCATCAAAGTCGTAGACGGCAAAGTAACAGGCTTGTCCGCTGGTAAAACAACATTGACTGTCAAATACAAAACGTTAACGACTACTGCTACACTATATGTTCGTTCTTCCTTCCAAGGTCTGATTCTAACTCCAGAAGACGATCAAGTGATGTTTATCGGTCAAACGCCAACTCAGATCAAAGCTGAACTGGCAAATGCGACAGATGTCAAAGATATCACTTCGGATGTAACATGGACATCTTCCGCTCCACTGGTCGCAACGGTAGACAAAGGTGTGCTTACTCCATGGGTAGAAGGCACATCGACGATCAAAGCGCAGTACGAAGATTTCACGAAGAGCTTCAAAGTTACGGTATACAAAACAATGAAAAAGTTGGAACCAGACGTAACTTCTATTGATCTGGTTACTGGCAAATCCGTGACGTTGCCAAAAGTAACGGGTACAGCGGTAGACGGTACAACAACGGATCTGTCCAAAGTTGTAGATTGGACAGTAGACGGTTCTGCTGCATCTCTGACTAGCACGAAGATCACTGGTGAAACTGCCGGTAACGTAAATCTGGTCGGTACGGTAGGCAATATGCAAGTGACTGTTCCGGTTACTGTGAAAACAAAAATCCTCAACCTGACTCCAAGCGCAACTAGCTTGAGCGTGGTAGTTGGAGCAACAGCTGCAATCCCGACGGTACAGGCAGTAGCGGCAGACGGCACTACTTCAGATGTAAGTGACGATATCGTATGGACATCCAGTTCCAACAAATTGTTGGTTCAAGGCGATAACGTGAAAGCACTTGTCAAAGGTACAGCTTCCCTCAAAGGAACGTACTTGAACGAAACCGTTCGCGTTAGCGTGAAAATGGAAGGCAAACTGGCTTCTATCGTAGTAACGCCAACCGATATCGATCTAGCGATTAACAAAAGCAAATCGATCAAAGTAACAGGTAAATATACAGATGGCAAATCGGTTACCTTGTCCACCAAAATGAACTGGGTATCTTCGAACACATCAGTAGCGACAGTAAAAGGTTCTTCCGTGAAGGCGATTGGTATGGGTACAACAACGCTGACCGGATCGTATCAAGGTCTGACTGCTACAGTGAAAGTAACGGTAAGTGCACAGCTCAAAAAGCTGACGCTATCCGAAAAATCGCTGAAAATGACAACAGGCACAACAACGATCTTGCTGGTGACTGCGGAATATGATACTGGCGAAACCGTAGATGTTAGCCAAAATGCAACATGGACGTCGTCCAAAACGAATGTAGCAACAGTAAGCAATGGTAAAATCAGCGCTGTTGCCAAAGGAACATCCGCTATTCGTGTCGAATTTGATGGCAAACGCGTAAGCACAAACGTAACTGTCAAAGACGCAGCAAGTAAATAATCCCTTTTTATAGCGACTTGTCCAGTCTGGTTAATGGATACATCCGTTAATCGTAGCTTGTCCGGCAGTCTGTTGCCGGGGATTGAATGCAATAGCATATAATAAAGCTTGAGCCGTTTCCTTTCTTTATTGAAGAGAGGAAGCGGCTTTTTGTTGTTAAACAGCTAGCTGACTGAACAGCTGAATATTGGAGAGAGTAAATCTGGATGGAGGATGTACGGAACTAGTATTTTCAGGGGAAACGCGGCAGTAGCTAAAAGACGGAATGTAGATGGGGAGGAACCTTCAAAATGTTGTTGCCAAAAAGCAATAGCAGTTTTATAATAAACAAGAACATATGTTCCTTCTTATTATTAGTCGAATACATATATCGGATTGAATACATACATCGTAATTGCATCATGGTATAACAGTGATCCATGATTGATGATTGCCTATTTGCGAATAGGAATGGAACTCAATTGAATTAGATTGAATTGATTTGGTTTGATTGTTGCTTGGTTTGGATTGCCCCAGCTCTGGAAAAGTACAGGAGGCGACAGATATGCTGGATGATACGGAACGCAAGCTGCTACGAGTATTATTTAACTTTTTTGCTTCCAGAAGGCGAATGCCGGTATGGAAAGAATTGACCGCTATAACGTATAAGACGCGTGCTCAGCTGACGCAGACGTTGTTGTCGTTGGAATCCCATCAATACATACACTGGCAAGATCAGTCTGGACCTCATACGATTGTTATGATCGAAGGGTGGGAGCGTAAGGATCGGCCGCTACCGCGCCGTTTTGCGCCGACTGATACGTCGTATTGGACGCAATATTAAGGATGAAATGAAGATGCGACGGCTCATTGTTTACAAGTTGGATACAATGACGAGCTTGTACCGATACAACTGTTGGTTAAAGTAAGAGCAGGAACAACAACAGACATCAGGTACATGCATCGAATATATCCCAACTTTAAAGGAGACTTTCACATGAAATCCAAAACATGGATTACCGTCGCACTGGCAGCAGGCATGACACTCACTACATCAGCAGGCGTATACGCAGGCACCAAGCTGGAATCGATCCGCGCCTACGTGAATCATGGCATTCAGATCGAAGTGAATGGTAGTGCCTATACGGCAAAAGGATCGAATGGAGAGCAGCTATCTCCTATCACATACAACGGTTCCACCTATCTTCCAGTGCGTGCGATGGCGGACGCATTGAGCGTGCCTGTGAATTACAACGCCACAGCAGGCAAAGTATCGCTGGGGACATCGTCTGGCTCGGGAAACACAAATAACGGCAACGGAAGCTCTACTGGCAACACCAGCAGTTTGAAATCCATCACCTACACCACGTCCCAGATCAATCAGATCAAACAAGCACGTAGCAGCTTTGGCGTAGACGCATTTGCCGTACCGTATGCCCCAACTCAGATCGGCAGTCAGGATTCCTTCGTCAAGGTCGCAGCCGCAGACGGCGCAGACAGCGTAAACCTGCTATACAAACACATGCGCGTCTCCGCAGCCGCACGCGATAACAGCGGTGGTGATTTTGGCAAAGGCGGTACTCAGGTGAAGCTGAGTAATGGTGTGACGGGTAACTACTACGCAGCGAGTGGAGATACCGGAGCACAAGTGACCTTTGAATGGAAAGGGAACTATTTTACGATTACAGCACTGGATAGCAGTCTGACCAAAGATCAGCTGATTGGCGTAGCTGGATCGGTGAACAAGTTGTAAGATTGGATGAAATGTAACTCTGTTCCCTAGCAAATGATAGGTATGAGAGAAGGATTACAGTTAAGATAGTGCAGGTATGAAATAGATATTTAAGTATGACAAATTCACGAAGATGAATGGAGCATACTATACAGATAATCTAATAAACTACAAGCTGAATAAAAAATCGAGATGTGTGCTGAATGCATACATCTCGATTTTCACTTGGCAAGTTAGGATTGACAGCGCTCTTTTGATTTGATATATTAAATCTTGTGATTGTAATATGACCTGTTAGCTCAGCGGGAGAGCACTATCTTGACAGGGTAGGGGTCAGTGGTTCGATCCCACTACAGGTCATCGCCGAAAGTCCTTGCGTAGCAAGGGCTTTTTTTATGTACAAATCATATAATGTAGCAGTAAAAGGTTTGAATACGATGGTCACTAGATACCTCATAGTGGTCGCATTCAAACCTTTTGTTATGTGCATATATAATAATAATTGTTATATTCGATTAGAATGAAGTCTCAATTTACGAGTTGATTTGTGCAAAAAATTGTTCTTTTTCTGCTCTTGATGCATGTGCAATCTGTTTCGCGATGCCTGGCACAATTTCTTGTTCCCCACGTTCCAATGCTTCCATTACTTCATCTATAAACATATTCAACGGCATTCCTGCTTCATTCAACCCCGGTGCACCCAGATCGGTGTGAACTTGGGGAGGAGCCAATTCAATGATTTCGATCGGTTGATCTTTCAATTGATGTCTCAATGAAATTGTGTAAGAATGAAGTGCTGCTTTTGTCGCTGAATATACAGCGGAATGTGCAAGTGGGACATGAGCCAGAGCAGACGTAACATTGATAATGGTACTTTCACGAGAATACTCGCTAAAATATTTTGCGAATAAGGTATTCAAATGTACAGGTGCAGAGAAGTTAGTCAAAATCTCGCTCTCTGTAATTGTCCATGGTTCTGGTTGATGATACGACGGAAATCGCATGACCCCTGCATTATTGATCAATACATTTATCTCAGGATGTTCAGAAGTGATTTTCTCAAACAGAGTAATGCGCTCAGATTCTTTTGAAATGTCATTCACATAAGTATGCAGTTCTGGAAAATTGGCTTTGGCATCTGCAAGCTTTTCTGCATTTCTTCCGGTAATAATTAATGTATTGGATGCAAGCAGTCGCTTCGTCCATTCTAGTCCAATGCCTGCTGATCCTCCTGTAATTAAAATGGTATTATTGTGTAATTTCATGTTACTTCGTCCTTTCTTATTTAAAGTAGATAGGGTTGCATGTATTATTGTATAAAGCTGTGAAGCTAACAGGGAGAGGAGCCTTTATCCTAGTACTGGCAATACTATCTACAATCATGGTCTTTATGTACACACCGATGATAATCAACCGATTCAGATTATAGTAAGGGGGATAAACTATGGCAGATGTGGAGTTTGATCGATACAGTGAGCTCGCTCATTTTTTGCGCAGTCGTCGTGAGCGGTTAACACCGGAGCAAGCAGGTATTTCAGGTTTTGGACGAAGACGAACACCTGGATTACGTCGCACTGAAGTAGCGATGTTAGCTGGAGTTAGTTTGGAGTGGTACACTTATTTGGAGCAAGCGAGACCTATTAACGTATCAATCGAAGTGCTGGAAAGTGTGGCAAGAGCTTTACAACTGAATAGTGCAGAACGAAAGCATATGTTTCTACTTGCCCATCGTCAATCTCCTCCCCAGCAAGAAAAACCTCAAACTCGCGTTAGTTTGGAGTTGCAAAGACTGATTGATAGTATGGAATACACACCCGCAAGTATTATGGATACAAAGATGAATATTATCGCCCGTAACCAAGCAAATTTCATTTTTGAGGAAAATAAACTGACTCCTGATGAGCATGATGATAATTTTTTGTGGATTACCTTTACATCTGACTTTTTTCGCACGTTGAAAGGAGAGCATTGGGAGCAGCATGCTCATATGATCATGGCGCAATTCCGCTCCAATTATGCACAATACGCAGATGATCCTTGGTGGAAAAAACAGGTGGAACAATTATCTATGATCAGCTCGGAGTTTCAACGTATGTGGGCGAAACATGATGTGGTAGATGCGTTCAACATGATGAAAGAGGTGTATCATCCTGTTGTCGGAGTATTAAACTTTGATCACTTGTCTGTTCATCCATCACAAGCCCCAGATTTACAAATTAATATGCATGTTCCGCACAATGATGGAACGGTTGACAAAATCAAGCAGCTTCTCCAAATCCAAAATAAATGCTAATCATTCTTCACGACATAGCAGGGGAATGCAAATTTCTAGCGAATAATTTACACATAGTAATGATGAGAGCTGCTGCTACACAATGATAGACGAACTTTAACATACAAAATACATGTATGTTGAGAATAGATTAATATGTGGATTTGGAATAAATCGTGTATTGATTTTTATAACTCTTAAAGAAAGGAGCCTATTCAGTATGAACAAAATCCTACTCAATCGAATCATTGGAATCGTTTTTGCAATTGCGTTAGTTTTTGTTATTTTGATTCCACTCACTACGTTGTTTATGACGATCAAGCTTGCTTTGCGAGATGTGCCGCTTAGTGCATTGTTATGGATTGGTTTGGCGCTGGTTGTTGTACGCTTGTTTGTCTATACGATGAAAACTGGCAAAACTACCGTTTGATGATCCGTATGTATAGGTACGAACCAATGTGTAATATGATCGGTTGTGCTCCATGAGGATGAAGCAGTGAGAGCAGATTGCTTGAACTTCATAGGGCGCTTTGTTGTTTCATGCAGATTCATTCGCCGTACCTACTTAGAACTTAGAACTTAGAACTTAGAACTTAGAACTTAGAACTTAGAACTTAGAACTTAGAACTTAGAACTTAGAACTTAGAACTTAGAACTTAGAACTTAGAATGGGATATACTCTAATTTTAACAAACATTTTACATGCTAGATTATTGATACAGCATCAAACGCTACTACCCACAATCCCTTGCTGCGTCTGATCTCTCGGTTCCCGGACTTGCACTTTGTAGTCAACATTTACATAATAGAAAAAAGCACAAACCAATCATTGAACCAAGCAGAGACAAAGGAGGGAGATGCATGGCTAGCGAGGCTTATGCGTATATCGACAAGACGGCAAATCAAGTGTTCCATGTGTTGATCGAATATGAGGATGCAAGGAAGCATGCGAAAGGTTCCATTATCGAATACAAAGGGGAGCACGAGTGCGGCTATCCTGTAGTGGATGGCAAGCAGTTGGTCGTCTATACACGCAATATGATGGAGAAGCACGATCGTTCTATTCCGTCGTATGTACAGGCAGCAATTGATGCGCTGCGTTGATTTACATTCCTGCATATATGCTAATTACAACATAATGTCATCATCTATATTGAAAATCTCAAATCATTGCCTGTAAACCCTCCGATCTATGGAGGGTTTTTGCTTGAAATTGTCTCGTATCTTTTTGTATCTTGTGCATAACTTTGTGTATACTATAGATTCGAGAATGCTAAGTGTCCAAGTATTGGACGTTTAATTCAGAGTCAAAAGGAGAGAAACCATGAGTCAACGTTATCGCATTACACGTGAAATGCAGAATATTGATGAGGCTGCCAAAGAAATTACGCTGGAGGAGTGCAAAGCTTATTTTGCAACTCAGGCGGATATTGAATATACACCAGTCTTTACTGTCAAAGGGGAGACGACCATGTCGATTGAAGGCGACTTTTTCTTATGGCATCAGGGCACGGCGACGATTCCATTCCGTCATTACGGCGGCGATCTGTATGTGTCTGGTGCCAATGAAGCAGTCATTCCGAAGATGATCGAAGTTGCTAGCGTATTGCGGGCAGATGTTTCGGAAGATTGAGGTAGGTTAGATCTGCGACAGTATGCTAACTTTTTGAGAAGTTCATAGCAGAAGACTATCTTTATCTAATGGAATGGATGTATATAAGAGTGTGTGCTTGTAAGCAAGTTCTTATATTATATAAGGATATAGATCATCCAATCACATATATATGCCAAAATCGGTCGGATAAGCAGCAGAATTACACTGCATACTTATCCGATTGTTTGTGTTTTGGAGACTCTTCATTTTTCATATTGAAAAAGCTACCAATTCACGTATAATTTATGTATGTATTTGAATTAGGAGGAAGAAAGTTGCTTGATGCAATAAGATTTGTATTCTTTTCCAGTGTTGAGAATCTGGCGGTTTTTGCACTGATGCTTTCGATCTTTCGTTTACGTCCGCTGGACTATGTCGGATCGGTAGCGCTGATCTCGCTAATTATGAGTTTGATCAGTTATTTGATTCGGGCGGAGCTGGATTTGTCGTCGATTATGACGGCAGTTAGCACGATCTCGTTTATTCTGATTATTACGACGATTGTGCGGGTGCCTTTGTTATGGTCTACGATTATCGCAGTTTGCGGTATTCTTGTATATGCCATTATTCAGGCGCTTGTGATTCTCGGGTTATATGGTTCTTTTACGTCAGATATGCAATATTCAGTAGAAGGCTCCATCATTCAGGTTGTATCCAGTCTCATCGCTGTCGGTATCTGTTATGCGCTTCATCTGTTCAAATTCGGATTTATCGCCGACTTTGAGAAGTTTCGCTTCAAGTTTGAGCATATCGCCATCGTGATCTTTACGGTAGCGGCGCTGATTTTCGCCTCATTTCTGATGTATTACAACAACCTCTATTACATCATTATCTTCTTCGCGCTATTGGCAGGAATATTCATCTATTATTCCATTATGAAGGAGCGGGCGGCCTATGATTGAATATCTGGCTGAGCGAACTGCACAACATATTAAGCACATGGTACCACATCATCCCTCCAGCATTGCCGTTCTCAAATATGGCTTATCCATCGTTATCAATATAACGTTCATTATATTGGTGACGATGCTTCTCTCCACACTGCTTGGCACCTTCCATCCTGCCATGATCATTATGTTCTCCTTTGCTCTGTTACGCCAACTCACTGGCGGTTATCATCTGAAAACCGGAATGGGCTGCGTAGCATTCTCCTCTCTTCTCTTTGTCACATTATCCATGATGACATTGCCAACTATCTATTGTATAATTTTGACATGTATGAGTATTATACTCATTCTCTTCTACGCTCCGTCTCATCTAGCTAACCATTCCCGAATTTCCGAAACATACTATCCGTTGCTCAAAATAGCGGGCTGCTTTCTGGTCGCGATCAACCTTTATGTGCTGTCTGTTCCGGTTGCGCTAGCTTTCTTCGTTCAATCAGTTAGTCTGATACGAAGGAGGTGATTCCTATGCGCGCAATCCAACATGGTTATTTTGTGCTGGCAACAGTGTTGTCTTCATTAAGCCTGTTTTTTGTCAGTATATCCAGCTCACTGTTCGTTTATTCTCCAGAAGTACCCGAGGAGCTCTTAAAGAAATAATTATAGGAGTGATCGTGTTGTTGCAAGTAACCAGAGAACAAGATAAACAGACAGAGCAGCTTGAGATTGCCGTATCTGCTGTCTGGTTTATGAGTTATGATCGCCGGAAAGACCGGATCGTGGTTCATACACAGGACGGCACCTATCATATGAACGGCTCGATCAAGCACTGGGCCAGTCATTTGCGGGAACAGGGGTATCATTTTTTGGAGGTGGATCGCGGGGTATTGATTCATGCGGACAGCATCGTCTGGATCGATCTGATGCGTAAGGAAGCCTATTTTGAAATGGAAACCAACCGTAAATCCAAAAAATGCGGCATCGCCCATCATCGGTTTTTGAACACCGTGGATGAGTTACACCGCATGAATCCGGATCTCAGCATTACATCGCCTGCCTGATCAAGGCAGGCTTTTTTGTGCGCAAAATCTGTAAAATATCAATATAGGATCGGTATCACAGATACGAGTAGTCTAACAGTTCACCCTGTGAAGTGAACATCGCTGCACTTTTATTATCTTTATGATGATTTATTGCTGGATGACATGATCCTGTAGCATCTCAGGGTATTACATCGTTAGACGTTGAAATAACCAGAATGCCGCAACACAAACCGCTAGAGCATTGACCACGATAAAGGTACGCGGATACCATCGGGTGCGATACCACAGTGTCAATAGCGGCAGAGCAATTGCAAGCAAGGTCAATTGTGTCAGTTCAATACCAAGATTGAAGCTGAGTAGGGCAGGCACCAGTTGATTGGTTGGCAACTGCATATCTACTAGCAAATCGGCAAAGCCAAGCCCATGAATCAGTCCAAACAGAAATGTAAGCCACCAGCGATTGTGAGCATTGCGACGGAAGAACAGATTTTCCAGTGCAACATACACAATACTTGCCGCAATCATCGACTCTACAAACCGCGAAGGCAGAGTAACGATACCGAGCACGGATAGCGCGAGCGTGAGGCTATGTGCAATCGTGAACGACGTAATGATTTTGATATAATCACGCAGTCGCATACGCAGCACGATCAAGGTGAGCAGAAACAGCAGATGATCGGTTCCACTCAAAATATGCTGCGAACCTAGTCGAAGAAAGGTCAACCAGCCGCCACTTTCTACTTTGCTACTGCCGTCTGCATGATTGATCTCAACCTGAAAGCTCCATGGCGCTTGAAAGAGGGCAGAGGTGGACTGGATAGTGCCATCGTTGATTACGTTAATAAAATTGGCATATTCACTTGGAATCACTTGATGAAAATCGTCCTGAAAGCTGATGTTGTCCACTTTGCCTGTAACCGGAAGCTGCACGGTTAATGTAACAAGTTTGGCGTTAGGAAGCAGCAGATCGCTATAGCTGATCTTGTCTTTGAATTTGAAGTTCTCTTTGTCCGGCAGCTCGCGGTTAAGCACCAGTGTACCCGTATTCAGATCAACAGGCTGACCTTGATCTTGTACGTGCAAATACTGATTCAACCACACCATGATTCGATCATGTGCAGCAGACAATTCCTGTTCATCCAGATAATAATTCTGATTGCGATCCACACCGGGTAGCGCCTCCAGCACAGACAGATCATCCAGCGCATATTGAAGCGTCATCTGTCCATCACTATAGCTGATTCGGGTAAAAGCGACGCTGTAGGCATGAGCAGAAGCAGTACGCAACGGCATCAGATTCATACCAAGTAGCAGCAAAAAGGCCAGCACATACAAGTTGGCTGGCCGAAACGGGAAACGGTACATCGCATTCCAAGAAAGCATCCGGGGCATCATTTACAGATACCCCATCGGATCAACCGGATTGCCGTTGATGCGTACTTCAAAGTGACAGTGTGGGCCAGTCGAGTTGCCCGTAGAACCTACCTCAGCGATTTTGTCGCCTTTGCCTACCCCTTGACCGACTGATACCATCGTACCGCCATCGCGAATGTGCGCGTACAGTGTTTGTGTACCGTTGCCATGATCAATAATGACGACATTGCCATATCCATTCATCCAACTGGCAACGACGACAGTACCACCATCCGCGGCATAGATCGGCGTACCTTGTGGAGCGGCGAGATCGATACCGGTGTGCATTTTATATTGTCCAGTAATCGGATGATAACGATAGCCGAATGGAGAAGAGATACGCGCACCGACGACTGGCATTGTCATCATGCCGCTACCGCTTGGCTGATAATTGCCACCAGAATCGCCGGAATCATCACTGCCACCGCCACCATCGTCGGAGCCACTAACGCTACTGTCTGGTGCTTGCACCGCTTGGGCTGCCTGTTGTGCAGCAGCGGCTGCCGCAGCTTCGGCAGCGCGTCGTGCTTGCTCGGCGGCACGAGCACGAGCTTCCGCCTGTGCACGTTCTTCACGCTCGCGACTTTCGGCAGCTGTCTTTTCCCGATAGAGGGAGGCGCGTTGATCGGCAAGCGCCCACAATTGCTGCTCCTGATCAGCGCTAATATCATCGGCGTTCTCAATCTGGGCATTGTATTTGGTAATCAGCACATGCTTCTGATTTTCCTTGGCGCTCAATTCGGCTTTGCGGGTTGCCTTTTCCGCATAGAGCGATTTGGCACGCGCATAATCAGCAGTCAGCTGGTTCTGGGTGATGATCACCTGCTGCTTGTCCTGTTCCTGCTGCTGCAAAATATCCTGATCCTGTTCTACGATCATACGCAGCGAATCGGCACGAGCGAGGAAGTCGGAAAAGTTGTTCGCTGACATGAGCACATCAAGATAAGAGACAAAGCCATCGGTATACATCATTCGCACGCGTGTATCGATCATACCTTCACGCGCCTGAATGCGTTGCTTGGCTTCCTGCAAATCCTGTTTTGCTTGACGCAACCCGGCTTCCGTCTGGGAAATATCATTGGATACGCGTGCGATCTGGCTGCTTACATCGTTAATCGCTGTTAATACTTTGCCAAGATCATCCTGCGCGTGCTGCTTGAGTATCTGCGATTGTTGCTTGCGCGATTCGGCGGCTTTTTGCTTGGCAGTGGCATCTTTGGATTGCTGTTCAACAGCATCCAGCTCGTGTTGCAGTTCATTTGACGACTTGGCTGCATAGCCCGGTTGTGACATCAAACCGGCAAGCAGCATGATGGCTGCGAAGGATATTAATTTTCTCAATTGTGCGCTCATCCTTTATTATGCGTTTTTCAGTGATGCCCGATGCTTTTACTAAAGATGATATATCGTTCACTGCATCTGTCCCCAACCTGCAAGATCAGTTTTCTGAAGCATGTATACACGACAATGGAATCAAAGCAAGGTTATAATCTTCACAAAACATCCTACTTTTCTCCCGGTTATTAGCTATGTTCGACCACATCGATGCACTTCCCTGCCTGACAAAACGAAAATCATACAAAATGATTAAAAAATCGTAATTTTTACTATTAAGAATATAGCAGTGCGTTCTCATATCGTCAATCAAAAAAGCAGCATCTTAACGTCGTCGGGAGCAATCACGAATAATATGGAGCATTATCCTATAAATGATACCGCTATCATTCTTATATTCACGAAAATTACATAATTTATGGTAAAAAACTTGCAAAACTCTGTTTTAAAAGTGTGTAGGAAGGTGATATACACATTAGAAATCATTACGATCCACTACCACTTGTTGCTATTACGATACTTATCTAACACAGGGCGTTGCCCTTCATGCGCAGCTGTAATGCTGACGCTATATCATATACAACGGAGGATGAACATCATGATGGAAAACACACAAGAACAAGGTACATTCAATATCGACAACCGCGAGCTGGACTTTATGTCCCAAATTCAACAAATCGTCAGCAACCATAACAACTCCGATCTAGCAGTACGTGGTAAAGTAAAACAACTGCTGACTCAGTATATGGAAACCAACTAATACGTTTGAACATAAACAAATCTACAATATGATCTTACTCTACTATGTATCGGCAGAATAAGCCGAAACGGATATGGGCTAAAAGATCGTATACAGAAAACGCGTAGAACGGTCTAACAAACTGTAGCTACGCGTTTTTGTTTGGCTAGCATCTTTACATTTCTAGCTATCGCGATATATTCAATCATGATGTATTCAATAGTGTTCGATATATTGTGCTTGTTCGGTGACTTAAAAAATAAGTGATTTTCTGATATGATACGAAAATGAATGTCTGTCAGGAGGTTGTCCGATGATTCACAGCATCATATCTTCCACATTTCAACCATCTTCTACAATCAAATATTGGACTGTCCAGTCACTGGAAGCATGGGACGCTGCGCAGCGTAGCGGATTTCTACATGGACATCCTGAGCATATTATGTTTATGAAGCCATACCACTGGATGATGAGTCAGATGGGGCAGCGTTTGCCGGGATATGATGGCAGTTATCCAGTATGGGTATGGCCGCAGCAGCCGGATTTACAGGAGTTGCATCATTATACTGGACGACAGCAATGTGTATGCTTAACGCTCAGATTGCAGCAAGAGGATGTCTTGTTGTCGGACTTTGAGGAATGGCATGCTGTGTTAAATGATACATTCAATGCGCGTAATCATCGTGAATGGCAACGATACCGCGCTGGATATGGAACGATCACCAAGGAGCAGAGCTGGCAACGTATCTTTGAAACAGAGCGACCGGATCGGCAATCATTAACCGGGCAAACGAGCTGGCGACAGTTGCAAGGCGTGACTGGAGCGGTACCACTGGAGCAGGTGGTCACAGTAGAGCATCTGAATGAAGCGTCCGCTCGGAAACGGTACTATTACGTATAGAGGATCGTTTGGACACGTAAATTGAATATCACATACAACATAGTTTGAAATGCGCAATACATAGAGATCGTAATCTTGCTTCGTATGGAGATTGCGATTTTTTTGTGTCTATTTGTGTAAAATTGTTATCATATACCATATAGGGGTATAGTGTATAGAGAGGCGATAAGGATGAATACTTGGAATCAAGATTGCACATGAGATGATACTAACTAGAAAAGGTACAAAGGAGCGGATCATATGAAATCAACAAGTAAACGCACGTCGACAAAATGGGCGGCATATAGTGGTATTGTAGCGCTGACGGTATTGCTGAGTGCCTGCGGAAGCAACAATATGGGAAGCACGGGAACATCTTCCGATACAACCGGACAGCAGGAGACAGACACGCATATGCAGAGCGAAGACTCCAATTCCGGTACTATGAATCCAGAATCGTCGGATACATCGGATATGGAAGGAGAGGCGGATGATCAAGAGGATAGTATGGACATGCAGCATAACGACATGAATGAGCCGCCGGATGATATGAAAGCCGCAGCCAACCCGACTTTTCCTATAGGTAGTCAGGTGACGATTGAATCGGATCATATGGACGGTATGAAAGGTGCCAAAGCGACCATACGTGGCGCTTATGATACCACTGTGTATTCCGTCTCATACACTCCAACAACTGGCGGTCAACCGGTCAAAGATCATAAGTGGGTAGTTCATGAGGAGCTCGAAGACGCTGCTACCACGCCTTACAAAGTTGGCGATCAGGTCGTGCTGGATGCCGATCATATGAAAGGCATGGATGGTGCCAAGGCGACGATTGATTCAGCGCAGCAAACGACAGTGTATATGGTCGATTACACTCCAACCGATGGTGGACAACCGGTGAAGAATCATATGTGGCTGACCGGAGATGAATTGTCCGCGAATAAATAAACAATGTTGTTATACTATAAGGTGCAGGCAGTGAGTGAATCGCTGCCTGTTTTTTGTGCGTTTATGATTCTACATATAGGCACCGTTATTCTGCATCTGATTAAAGTTGATGTATACTGTGTAAGGATAGTGATGTGCAAGATGGGTCTATTATCGAGTCAGACGATGGAAGATAATACAGGAGGGTTTTACGTCATGAGTGAATTTACATATACGGGGCTAATGCATCGCGCGATGGATATTTATGCCCAGCATGGTAGCGCAGCGGCGCATCATTTTGTATGCGAACATCTGGAGGACGGTCAGGCGAATCCGGCACAGATGTACAATTTGCAGTATTCTCTGCTTGCGGCATGTGGACGCAAGGAAGAAGCGTTATCACTGCTCCGAGAAGCAGTATTACAGCATAGTTACTGGTATAGCCCGGATTATTTACTGGACGATGAGGATCTGGCTGATCTGCGCGATGAGCCGGATTTTCAACAGATTGTGGCGGTTTGTCGCGATAAAGAAGCTCAGGCGATTGCGCAAAGTACGGCTGCGCTACAAATCGTACTGCCAGACGATCAACAATCTCCTTCTTCCCTGCGGACGTTGTTTGTGTTGCATGGTGAATTGGAAAATAACGATGCGGTCGAGCCTGTATGGAAACCGGCGCTAGACAAAGGATATAAGCTCGCGTTGCTGCAATCATCACAAATTCAATTTTCCGATGCGTATGATTGGAATGATCTGGAACAGGCATCCGGCGAATTGGAACACGCGATGATGGAGTTGGCGCGAATCGATAGCGGTTTGCCTGTAGCGGGTGAGCCAGAATCAGCAACAGCGCGTGCTGAGGAACAACTGCATGATCATGAGCGCACAACGGCACCACATACTGCGCGCAAGCCGATTCTAGCAGGTTTCTCGGCTGGTGCACGGGTGGCGCTGTATACAGCAGGATTATATCCGGCTGCCGCGTCTGGATTGATTCTAGTAGCGCCGTGGCTTCCCCATCCAGAAGAATGGCAGGAAGCGCTGAACGATTGGCAAGAACATGGTGTGAAATTGTACATCATTTGCGGCGAGCACGATGAGGATTGCCGCCCGGGGGTGGAGGAATTGACCGCCGAATTGAAGGTGCGCGATATTCCGCATGTATTGCATTTGCTACCTGGATTGGAGCATAATTATCCCGTACATTTTACGAATCTGTTACAGCAGGCTTTGGAATGGATGCAGGCGTGAGTGTTCATTTATACATGAACAGGCTATAATGACACATATGAAGATAACGACCGGAGCTGTACCGAAAGGAACGGGCAGGCGGCCAATGAATGGATAGAAGGATGAGTGAACGGCGTGAAGATCGCAATATTTGATTCCGGCATCGGTGGATTGACTGTGCTGCATGAAGCTATGAAGCTCATGCCGGACGAAGATTATCTGTTTTATGCGGATACCCGGCATGTGCCATACGGGGAGAAAAGCAAAGACGAAGTAAAGCAATATGTAATGGACGCCGCCCAATATATGGCGGATCAGCATGTCAAAGCGATTGTGCTCGCTTGTAATACAGCGACTAGCATCGCTGTCAGTGAGCTGCGCGCAAAATATGATTTTCCGATTCTTGGGATTGAACCGGCAGTGAAGCCAGCAGTGCAGAATAGTGTTATCAAGCACAAAAAGGTGCTTGTAATGGCAACACGTTTGACTTTGAATGAAGAGAAGTTTCACAATCTTGTTAAAAGTATCGATACTCACGATCTGGTGGAAAGTTTGCCGATGCCAGGGTTGGTGGAGCTGGCGGAGTGTCGTCAATTTGACGATGATCATGTGATGGCTTATCTGGATGAAGCGCTGGCGGGTTACAAGCTGGATGAATACGGGACAGTTGTGCTGGGCTGTACACATTTTCCATTTTTCAAAGATCAATTGCGACGGTATTTTCCAGAAGAAGTGGATATTATTGATGGCAGCAATGGTACGGCACGCCATTTGCAGCATGTGCTGGAAGCGCGCGGTCAACTGGGCGGTGGCAACAGTCGTATCGAGTTTGTCAAATCCGGCGAGCCAGCGAATAGCGCGGAGGAGCTGACAGATTATCATGATCTGCTGAACCGATTGTCGCAACTGAGCTGATGAGATGTCAGGATATGAAGCAAGATATGATATGGCGAAATCATATATGATATGTGATGTGAAAGAACAACCATGGACAGCGGCTTTCTCTACGGAGAGCCGCTGTTTCTTTATAGATTGGTCGTGTTGTATCATTTATGAGTTTATGAGTTTATGAGTTTATGAGTTTATGAGTTTATGAGTTTATGAGTTTATGAGTTTATGAGTTTATGAGTTTATGAGTTTATGAGTTTATGAGTTTATGAGTTTATGAGTTGTAGGTTTGTAGATTGTTGAAGCTGGAATGGTGTATGTGGTGTAATGGATGGTACTAACGGCAATAGGTTAGGAAACTTGCGATATTTTGTTGGTAGTAGTAGGGGATTTGTCTAATGTCATGGCTGCTAGTTCTTTGACTGAAATGGTTGGTCGTATCGCCTTAGAAGGCTGCCAAGCGAGAATATTTTCTTGTTTAAATGTGCGTGGTTCACCGGAACGAAGACAGTCGGCATAGACAAGACCATTGCGAATATGCCGGATCTCAATACGGCGCTGGGACAGCTTGCCTGTCTGGTCCAGATATACAATTTCAAGCAGTTCTCCGATATGGTTAGCTAGCATAATCATCCCTCTAATCAGAACGTTTGTTCGTTTTTTTATCTATATTATATACGAACAAATGTTCTTTTTCAATCATCCAATGAGCCAATTAGCAAAATAAACTTCGTTTATCAGAGTGCCTTTTATGGGTAATAAGATGGAGAGTAACTTGCTGAATTTTTGTAGGCTATTTTGAGATCAAGTGTGATATTTCGATTGATATAAAAGTTACATAAGCTGTAGTAGCGGTATGTACGGAGATCGAAGTAACAGTATACCAACACATATACTAAGCGCTTGACCGACGATCCACAATCAGAGAGGAGCACATGATTCATGTCCAATCATTCATCCCATTCCAAGCAAACAGCATCTGTTGATCCATCTACCAAACATATCGACGAGCTGATCCAGCAGTTAACGTTGGAGGAGAAGGCAAGTCTCTGTTCGGGGCTTGATTTCTGGCATACACAACCGATTGAGCGACTAGGTATTCCGTCGGTGATGATGACTGACGGTCCGCATGGGCTGCGCAAGCAGAGTGAAGGCGGCGATCATCTGGGGTTAAACGATAGCGTGCCTGCAACCTGTTTCCCGACCGCGGCAGGGCTGGCAGCATCGTGGAATCGCGATTTGCTGCATCAGGTGGGTCAGGCGATTGGCGAAGAAGCACAGGCGGAGCAGGTTGCGGTTGTGCTCGGTCCGGGTACGAATATTAAGCGTTCCCCATTGTGCGGACGGAATTTTGAATACTTTTCCGAAGATCCGTATCTGTCGTCAGAGCTGGCTACTCATCATATTCAAGGTGTACAAAGCCAACATGTCGGCACATCGCTCAAGCACTTTGCCGCTAACAATCAGGAAGAGCGGCGCATGTCAGTCGATACGATTGTTGACGAGCGGACACTGCGCGAGATTTATCTAGCGAGCTTTGAAGGTGTAGTGAAGCAGGCACAGCCATGGACTGTTATGTGTTCGTATAACAAAGTCAACGGCACCTACGCCGGAGAACATAAATATTTGCTGACCGATATTTTGCGCAAGGAATGGGGATTCGAAGGCTTTGTTGTATCCGACTGGGGTGCAGTCAATGAACGTGTAGATGCGCTCAAAGCAGGACTTGAGCTGGAAATGCCTGCAAATGGCGGTATCGGCGATGCCAAAATTGTTGCAGCGGTCAAGGAAGGCAAGCTGGATGAGCAGGTGCTGGACAATGCTGTAGAGCAAGTATTGCGCTTTGTATTCAAGGCGGTAGAATTGCAACAGCCCAATGCTACCTTTGACAAGGAACAGCATCATCAACTAGCACGTCGTGTAGCTGCCGAAAGTATGGTATTACTCAAAAATGACAATCAACTTCTGCCATTATCCAAACGTGGAACCATTGCGGTAATTGGTGAATTTGCCGTGCAGCCGCGCTATCAGGGAAGCGGTAGCTCACATATCAACCCTACCCATCTGGACAAGGCGCTGGATGAGATCCGCCAGCTGGTCGGTAGTGATGCCGAGGTGACATATGCGCCGGGGTATGATCTGGATAGCGACGAAGTGAAGGAGGAGCTGGTGCATGAGGCGGTAAAACTGGCAGAACAAGCGGATGTAGTAATTCTGTTTACCGGTCTGCCGGATCGTTATGAATCGGAAGGGTATGACCGTACGCATCTGGATTTGCCACTCAACCATCAGCAGTTGATCGATGCACTGGCAGCAGTACAGTCTAAGCTGGTTGTGGTGCTGAGTAACGGTTCACCGGTAACGATGCCATGGCTGGATCAGACGTCAGCTGTACTGGAAGGATATTTGGGTGGTCAGGCAGGCGGTGGTGCCGCAGCGGATTTGTTATTTGGCGAAATCAATCCAAGTGGTAAGCTGCCAGAGACATTCCCGGTTAAGCTGAGCGACAATCCATCGTTTCTGTACTTCCCGGGTGAAGGCGACCGCGTAGAATATCGGGAAGGCATCTTTGTCGGCTATCGGTATTACGATACGAAGCAGGTAGAGCCGCTGTTCCCGTTTGGCTATGGGCTGAGCTATACGACCTTTGCCTACGATCATATACAAGTAGATCGTACATCAGTAACTGATCAGGAAAGTATCCATGTGCAAGTCGAGGTACGTAATACCGGTTCCGTTGCGGGACAGGAGATTGTGCAGCTATATGTGCATGATCCAGAGAGCGTAGTGATTCGTCCAGAGCAGGAGCTGAAAGGCTTTGCCAAGGTTGCGCTGGAGCCGGGTGAGAGCAAGACTGTTCAGTTTACGCTGGATAAACGGGCATTTGCTTACTATCATACAGAGCTGCGCGACTGGCATGTGGAGACTGGCGAGTATGAACTACGTATTGGTTCTTCCTCACGCGATATTGTATTGAAGCAGACCGTTCAGGTGGAATCGACTGTTCAACTCCAAACAGTGTTCCATCGTAATACGATCATCGGTGACATTGCTGCCAATCCAGCAACTGCCGATATGGCAGAGGAACTCGGTAAACGCTCTGGTTTGAACGAAATGATGGGCGATAGCCCTGATCTGTTGCTGGCGATGACACGCTTTATGCCGTTACGTGCGCTGGTGAATTTTGGACAGGGGCAGTATACCGAAGACATGCTGGATGAAGATGTGAAGCGATTGAATAAAATGGTGGAAGAAGCGAACGGGTCAATGTGAAGCTGTATCTACATTAAGATCAATACAAAGCCGTATGCTATCTTCAATGGAGAATGACATCCTCTGTTGAAGTGCATACGGCTTTTTGTATGTTGGTTTCTATTTATTCAAATGGAAAATCTGTCGTTAACCAGCTAGTGCGCCCAGCGCTCTGCTCATCGGCGGCGTTCTTTTTGCCGTGTTCTTCCAGCAACTGACGAAAACGCGTAAATTTCTTCTCATTGCGCAGATGTACATAAGCACGTTGCAACGCTGGATTTTGCAGCAGTGGGATGTAGTGCTCGGCTTCCATTTCCCACGCTTCACGCTGTATAAACTCCGTTAATGCCGGAGCATGTTGTAGACTGTCCAGCCGCTGCAAGCCCTTCATATTATATAACTCGATTTTGCGAAGCTGCTTCAATTGATCCAGTGCAGGCAATTCGTGAATATGCGGCATCGCACCGATACGAATATACTGTAACCCTATCATCGACGATAGAAAGTCTAGTTGATCCAGCCCACGGATTTGCGACAGATCGATATATTTGAGCTGCTCCAATTCAGCGAGCGCACCCAATTCATTCGTACCGCCAGTATAGATTTGCAGCCACCACAGTTCCGGTAACTGCCGTAAGAAATTCACATCAGGCAGCGTCAGATAGCGCAGACTTAGCTTTTGTAAATGAATCAGCTGTGCAATCTCTTCGATCTGCTTCCGATGCCCTTCCACCGTCAATTCATGCAATTGCTCAAATCGGGCAATGCCTTGTAGCGAAGGTTTTTTGGAGGCTGTTTGACCTAACGTCAGGGCAGACAACTGAGGGTTCACCTGTTGTAAAAAGTTAACGCTATCCAGTTGATGCAGCTGCACATTCAATCGTTGTAACTGAGGCAGCGCCGCGATACAATCCAGATTAACAAATTCGCCCTGACAGAGTACCGCCAAACTTCGCAAATCGGGCAACTGCTCTACAAAAGCAAGATCGCATACCTGTCCATGAAAATGATACGCGCGTACCGTCATATCCGGGCAAGCGGGAAGAATGATATGGTTGATATAATGGTAACTTTGCCATTCCAGTGCAGCTGTAAATTGCAGCGTACGGATGGAGGAGAGGCGCGCGATCTCCTTTGCCTCTTCCATCGTCAGTTTACCGTCAATCTCCACCACACCTGTATTCAAATTGCGATACATACGATCATGTCACCGTCCTAGATTCGTCAGATGTAGATCTGTAAAGCGTATAAATGATGTAAATGATGCCGCTTTGTCGCTCATATGATGAATTTCATTTATTGTGGAAATGTATACCGTTTGTGCTGCTCGATAAATTCCATTTCGGCTGTTTTACCGACAAAATCGTCTTTGGTATCGTTATAGTGCATCAGCTTGATCGTAGCACGAACATCCTGCGGCAGACTGAGCAGTTCATCCAGCGTAGTATGCACAATACCCGGTGGATACAGCTGGCAATCGTGCAGAATGGTGCGTACGCCGCGTTCATATACGAGATGCTCCAACAGCTGCGGCTGAAATTTCATATCTGCACTGTAAAAGGTCGTATCGTTGATCAGCACAGAATAGCTGTTCTTACCTTCAATATGTGGAGTCTGGATCAGCTCAATTTTCAAACCGGGCGATAGCTGTACCGGATGCTCGGCAACGAGTGGCTTCACATCAAACACATCTTCAATGCGTTCGATTCCTTCCTGACTCATCCCGCCGCTCAGTGTATTGTCCCACAATGGGCGAATGAGCGGACTCGCGATATACAACACCGGCTTGCGTTGATGTACAAAATACCCGCGGAATCCGATCTCTTCCAGCCCACCGACATGATCACCGTGAATATGCGAGATCAGAATGCTGTCGATCTCTGGAATTTCTTTGCCTAGCTCATGCAGCGCAATTGGTGCAGTGATGCCACAATCAATCATCAGCGTATAATCGTCCGCATGGACAAGCGCATTGTTGTTATAATATTTTTTGGCAAACGCATTGCCAGTTCCTAGCATTTGCAACGTAATGGTCATGATGATCCTCCTCGTCAACGTTCCAATATACAAACGGTATACGCCTTAACTGTACCATATTCTTAACATCCTCCAAAATGTGCCGCTACCTGCTTGATTACAATATATGAAATTAGAAAAAATACACGTCGGCAAGGAAAACACTGGTATAAAGGAACCGTTCTGGATACAATATCATTAGGGGTTACCTACATAATGAACATCCGCAAATAACATGACGCCTATCGACGCATTCATGCTGTTTTCAATGCCTTTTTCCGTGCAAAAGGTTACAATTTTTTTACCGCAACAGAACGCTTCGTCTGGAGTATACATGTATAGAAGATCAGCATGAACCTCATGCTTGACATATCGTTGAAGGAGGAGCAATAGATGAAATGGAAAACAATAGCAGCCCTCACCCTGACTTTCTTTTTGATGGGAAGCTCGGTGCTGTTCGCAGATGCTGCCTATCAGCAGGTTCGCGTCTGGATCAATGGCAATGAAGTGGATGGAGGCTCCTATATTATTGACGGCAAAACCTATGTGCCGCTGCGCGAAATCGACGGTCTGGTCGATTTTGACAATGACGCCAAAACCGTCAAGTTATATAAACCGAACGTACATATCTTTTTATTCAAGGGAGATACCGCCTTCGGGAATGTGAACAAGGGGAAAGTGAAATTCAACGTATTTACTCAGGTGGATAATCTGAGCACCGATATTTCTGCTGTTAAAGTGGCGATTACCGATCCTTCCGGCAGTGAAAAAGATATCCAGAGTCAAAATATCTCCCAGCAGAAAGACAATTTCTGGTTCCGAACGTACGATTTTACGTACAATTTTGCAACGACCGGACAATATACCGTCGGCTTTTATATGAAAAAAGCGGGCGCTAGCGACTACACACTCGTTTCGCAAAAAGTCATTACCGCACTCAATTAATCGCATTCCATTCTATCCCCAATAGATGTGCATGGTTCAATTGACCTGTACAGACGAAAGTGGTACGATACACAGGTGTTATTTTTAACTTCCGGACAATTCATCTCCGGACAGAAGCGGAAACGGACCGTTCGGTAACATCATGTCCGAACACCCGATAGATTGATGGAAACCGGGAAATATGTGCGTGAGTATAAAGATATCATATCCCCAATATACGTAAAGGTAGGTTATATACATGAGCGAAAAGCATGTACACGACGAGAATTGCAACCACGATCATGACCACGAACACGAAGAGTACGTCCTGACCCTGACCGACGAAGAAGGCAACGATGTCGAGATGGTTATGGTCGAAACATTCGACGTAGGTGAAAAACTGTACGCCCTGCTGCTGGAACGTGGCAACCCTGAAGCAGACGGCTACATCATGCGTCTCGAAGAAGAAGAAGACGGCATGGTTCTGGCAAACATCGAAGATGAAGCCGAATGGAAAGCCGTAGAACAAGCCTACGAAGAACTGGTAGCCCAGTCCGAAGAAGGTTAATTCACTACACAATAACAAGACACTTCATCCGTGTATCCAACGATAAAGTGTCCCATCACTAAAACAAAAAAGGACTTCATCCCCAGGGATCGAAGTCCTTTTGCTTGTTCAAATTCAATCCTAACACATCAAAAAGACTTCCCACATACAAAATGAGAAGTCTGTCTATTAAAGCATTACATAAAAATGATAAGGCTGCACATAAAGTAAACTGAAAATTTAAAAGCAAAGTGCAGATTTAAAAGAAGCTAAGATCCAAAAGTATAAAGTCTTAAAGTCTTAAATCTCTTCAACTCTTTCCCTGCCACTCACCTGGCGAACGATATTAAACCTTGGCAATAGCACGGAGCGGAGGGAAGGGAATTGGGGAAAAGGACGACTTTGGAGGCGCGGGAATCTACATTCTATCCTAATTCATAGATTCCCGCGGCTCCACCGGAGTCCGTTCCCCAATCCCTTCCCGAAGCGGTCCCCCGCTAATGCCACGAGTTAAATAATCGCATCCGCCTCCACGATTACTTTAACGTTACGCACCGTCCGATCCTCAGGCCCTTTCACCGGCAACCCAACTTTCACATGATCCGTGATATAGTCGATGTTTTCCTGCGAAATAACCTCGCCCGGCAGCAGAATCGGAATGCCCGGCGGATACACATAAATAAACTCGGCGATAATACGCTCCGCAGCTTCTGCCAGCGGAACCGTCTCGGTATCACCATAAAATGCATCACGCGGCGTAATAGCCAGCAGCGGAATCTCCGGAATCTTCACAACCAGTTCCTTGATCTCGCGACCAGAGCCATGGAATTCCGCAGACATCGCAGTCAGCGCCTGCACCAGAATTTCTACGCTGTCCTCATTATCACCCGGCGTTACCAGACAAAGGATATTGTACATATCGCTCATCTCGATCTCCAGATTAAAATGATCACGTAGCCAGTTTTCCGCATCATACCCAGTAATGCCCAGATGGCGAATGTGGATCGTCAGCTTGGTCGGATCGTAATTAAATGTCGCTTCGCCGCCCAGCAGTTCCTCGCCAAAGCAGTACAGACCTTCAATTTCGTTGATCCGGCGGCGCGTGTTTTGCGCCAATCCAATCGCACGCTCGGCAATCTCATGACCGTTCAGCGCCAGATTGCGACGCGACGTGTCCAGAGAAGCAAGCAAAATATAAGAAGTCGACGTTGTGGTGAGCATGCTAATAATGGTTTGCACACGCTGCGGGTTCACATGCCCGTTTTTCACATTAACGTTCAGCACGGAGCTTTGCGTCATCGAACCGCCCAGCTTATGCACGCTCGTTGCAGCCATGTCAGCACCGGCAGCCATCGCAGAGACCGGCAGCTGTTCATGAAAATGGATCAGTACCCCGTGGGCCTCGTCTACCAGCACGGGTACACCGCGACTGTGAGCCAGCTCCACAATTTCCTTCAGATCGGCACAAACGCCGAAATACGTCGGATTGATCACCAGCACGCCTTTGGCGTCAGGATGGCGATCCAGTGCACGGCGAACCGAAGAGGTCGTAATGCCGTGGTCAATTCCGAGATTCTCGTCACGCACGGGCGAGACGAAGATCGGTTTGGCACCGGCGAAGATAATGGCGGACATGATCGATTTGTGCACATTGCGCGGCACGATAATTTTATCGCCCGGCGTGCATACCGTCATGATCATCGTCATAATCGCACCGCTGGTTCCCTGCACAGAGAAGTAGGTATAGTCGGAGCCGAACGCATCAGCTGCGAGCTTCTGCGCCCTCTCAATAACCCCCATCGGCTGATGAAGATCGTCAAGCGGCGCAATGTTGATCAGATCTATGGAAAGGGCATTGTCGCCAATAAACTCTCGGAACTCCTGATCACTGCCGAGTCCTTTTTTATGTCCCGGAATGTGAAATTGAACGGGATTGCTGGCCGCATGCTGCTTGAGAGCAGTGAAAAGCGGGGTTTGCGTGTGATCCATTTTAAGCTGTCACAACCTTTCGAAAGTGGATTTGAAGTCAATGTAAGGTCATTCATTGAAAAACCAAACAAAAATGAGTATAGCAAAAAGAGGGGGGAATGCAATAGTTATCTTATGGTAGATTTTTGTCAAGTTATTGCAAAGCCCGCTATATAGGGAAATATGGTGCTTGTACAATGTGATGGTGAAACTTGCTGAAGTGGCTTTGGTCTATGATACAATGGCAGAAGATGGCATGAAATCGACAGCATGAAGGGAGTCGTCAATGTCCTTACTCTCATATCCAACAGCGCAACAAACGGCAGTGAAACGTCAGCGTAATCGACTGCTGTTTGTATATTTGTGGCTGCTTATTTTTTTTGTGGAATTTGTAAAAGGGGGATTACTCGTTACATTGCTGCCCCTCTATATGGGTCATCGACTAGGATTGCCTGCCTTTGCGATCGGGATTGCATTTGCCAGTCAATATGTAGGGGATAACGCTCTGCGAAGCCCGGCAGGATGGCTGGCAGAGCGACTTGGCTTTCGTATGGTCATGACGATAGGCATGCTGCTCATTCTGGGAGCTGTAATCGTCATATCTACGGTACAGCATTCAGGATGGCTCATTGTAGCCTGTGCTGCTATGGGGATCGGCAGTGCGCCGCTCTGGCCGTGTGTGATGTCCAAGATCACGGACATTTCCAGTGAGACTGGGAATTATGGTACACATATGAGCATTATCGAGATTGCTTCGTTAGGCGGAGCAGGCTTGGGCCCTGTTGTGATGAATTGGTTACATGGCGATTCGTATACGATTTCGTTCGGTATTCTGCTGCTGTGTATGATCATAGTTGTAATGGTGGCGCTATTTTTACCGGGGCGCGGTCATGGTGGCGCTATTCCTATACACGCCTCGGAAAGTAAAGCAGAAGCAGACGGCGATCCTACGTCATCTGAAGCTCCAACGACTACGGTTCATAACGATGCCGCATCAGTTTTACCAGAGCGTCAACATGGTAAAGGCAAGCTTCATTATTATATCCAGCTACTACGTTCGCTGCGTATTCATCCGCTGCTATATCCGGCACTGTTTATGCAGTCCTTTGCACTTGGTGTGTTGACGCCGATCATTACGTTATATGTAGTGAATGAACTTGGCTTAACGCCTGCGTATTTCAATGCACTCTTAATTGGCGGTGGTGCGGTCACAGTGCTGGGACTGATTCCGGCAGGACGGCTGATTGACAAGGTGGGCAGTAAGTTGTTTTTGCGTATCGGCTTTGTTATGGCGGGGGTAGCGTTGATCGGACTAGCGTCAACGAAACAGCTATTGTGGATCTGGATCTTTGTGCTGTGTGCTGGATTCAGTTATGCGATGATTTTGCCAGCGTGGAATTCCTTGCTTGCGAATCTCGTTCCGGCAAAAGAAAAAGGAGCGGTCTGGGGACTGTTTCTGACGCTACAAGGTTCAGGGCTCGTTATCGGACCTATTGTATCTGGTAAGCTATGGGACAGTATCAGTCCACAGGCGCCATTTTATGTGAGTGCCAGTGCGATGCTGCTGCTGTTCATCATTCATATCATTATGATTCGGCAACGCCCGGATATTCGTTAAAAAAAGCAATTTCCGCCACACTTAGAATCAATTGTGCGGAAATTGCTTTTTTAATATATAAAAGTTGCTTTTTTGATATACATAAGAATGAGTCATGCACCTTATTACAATCAGGCAAATGCCATTTTGTATAATGGAAGCAGTTGCTCAAATGTATCTTCAACGGTTTGAGCGAATTTCTCGCCGTCTTGTAACAAGGGATCATTCTTATCCAGTCGCAGTCCACAGATGATTTCGGATTTTTTTACCTGTTGCAAGCGGTCTGCCATATCCAGTAGTTCCTGATCGGACAATTCGGACTGCGGTGTACCATGTGGCGACATATGATCCGGCGACCAGTAGAAATGATCAGGTACAGCATGTTTTACCTTTTTCAAATGTTCCGTCATAGCGCGTCCAAAATCTTTTTTGCGCGGGCTTTCGTATATAATAGCAAATACGACAAACACATGGCTGCCGAACATGCCGACTTCAAAATGGGGGAGCGCTTTGTAGCCGCGTTTGTTCGCTGCCCATGCGACCCATGTATCTTTGGGAGGATTTACGGTACGTCGTGCATGCTTGGCGACGTGCACGAACATTTCTTCACCACATAGTGTAGACAGGTGGGGTTGCAACTGTTCGCCAAGAGTCGTTAATTTGGGACGTATGCGCTCAATCAGCGCTTCCATACGCGGTTCCAGACCGTCGATGGCAAATACGTCAAAGTCTTTGGCTGTAAAGCCGGGAAATGTGTTTTCAGTCGTTTGCTTCATCCAGAGTAGAGCCTCTCTTTCTTCATACAGGTTGTTATCGATCAACAAGATCATCTACCAGCTATGATAGCATATTCCGCTACGTATATTTCATGAAGATTACATGTGTGCATCGGTTTACTGCTTAGAGAAACCGGCAAACGGGTAAAAAATAATAAAGCTGTTCCGGTAAATGAAAACGTGGACACCCGTCATCGGCATTGTGTTCCGATCGACTGGAAGACAGAGCAATATGGATTTCCAGTTACCCTCCCGTTCCATTTTCCAATCGACTTGTATGTTCTCATAATAAGCATAGTACACGACGTATCACTAACCGCTCGACAGCCTGATTGATCATATATATTTATTCTAATACATCATAATCAACACCATCGCTCTATCGTTTCCAACCAGTCAACGTTCAATGAACTCTTGCGTTTACCGCACCAAACGCCCAAAAGGAGGGATTACTGTGAACAAGAGCTATGAAGTAGAATATTGTAACGTAGAACTGCGTTTTGAACGCCGGGATATCCAGAATTTGATCCGCGATCTGATCAAGGAAGGGTATTCCCTCTACTGGCGCGAAACCGACGATTCTTTTATCGTATCCATTCGAACGAACAATCATATGACCAAGCTTCGTTTCCAGCAGACGCAAGAAGGCTACAAGCTGATCGGCGATTATCGGATTCACGATGCGCGTCTGGCAGAATGGATGGAAAAGTTGATCGGACAGACAAAGGGACACGCCATCGTCAAACGCTTTCGCGACCAACAGATTCTAGTTGAGAACATTCTGTTCGGCGAAGTGATCCGTATGGTGGAAATCTCCGGCTTTGAACAGCGCATTCTGTATCAGAAGGAATCGACACCGACGCGGGAATCGCTTAATACGCTCTATATGTCGATGGAAGGCGAGCAGCGAATCGCGTCGATTGAGGACCAGATTGACGAGTCGTTGGATCGTCTGAATGCAGCTCTCAAAGCAGGCGATTCGGAGACAGCAGAAGCTTGTAAAAAAATGTTGGAAAATCTGCGTTTCGAGTTAATTCGGTTGGAAAAGTAAAATATAAGGCGTGATATACGTAGGAATCATAAAAATAGTTAGAATTTTACACAAAATTCAACGTTTTTATGAATTTTTACGCGATCACGCCTTTGGACTTTCTTTATATCCGTAAAACATGTAAAATGTTGAATGGACTCACATGAAATATTCAAAATGAGGAAATACAAATACCGAAGTAAAGGATGGAGAACCGGAAATGTCTAAACAACAAATTGGTGTAATCGGTCTTGCCGTAATGGGTAAGAACCTGGCTCTTAACATTGAAAGCAAAGGGTTCAGCGTATCCGTATTCAACCGCTCCCCGCAAAAAACACATGATCTGCTGGAAGAAGCCAAAGGCAAAAATCTGGTAGGTTCTTTCTCAATCGAGGAATTCGTGCAATCGCTGGAAGTTCCGCGCAAAATCCTGATCATGGTTCAAGCAGGCCCAGCAACCGACGCTACCATTGAACAGCTGGTTCCACATCTGGATCAAGGCGATATTATTATCGATGGCGGTAACGCGCATTTCCCTGATACTCAACGTCGTAGCAAAGATCTGGAAGACAAAGGGTTCCGCTTTATCGGTGCTGGTGTATCCGGCGGCGAAGAAGGCGCACTGAAAGGCCCAGCTATTATGCCGGGTGGACAGGAAAGTGCGTACAAGCTGGTTGAACCAATTCTGACTTCTATCTCTGCACATGTAGAGGGCGATCCGTGCTGTACATATATCGGACCGGACGGTGCAGGCCATTATGTAAAAATGGTTCACAACGGTATCGAGTATGGCGACATGCAGCTAATCGGTGAAGCGTACAATCTGCTCACATCCGTATTGGGTGCAGACACCAAAGAACTGCATTCCATTTTCGACGAGTGGAACAAAGGCGAGCTGGATAGCTACCTGATTGAAATTACAACTGATATCTTTACCAAATATGACGAAGAAACTGGCAAGCCGATGGTTGATGTGATCCTCGATGCTGCTGGTCAAAAAGGTACAGGCAAATGGACAAGCCAAAGCGCACTTGATCTCGGCGTGCCACTGTCCATGATTACCGAATCCGTATTTGCACGCTTCCTGTCCGCGATCAAAGAAGAGCGCGTAGCAGCGAGCAAAATCCTGAGCGGCCCTAAAACCGAAGCGTTCTCTGGCGACAAAGCTGAGTTCATCGAAGCGATCCGCAAAGCACTGTACGCATCCAAAATCGTATCGTACGCACAAGGCTTCGCACAAATGCGCGCAGCGTCTGACGAGTACGGCTGGGATCTGAAATACGGCAACATCGCTATGATCTTCCGCGGCGGCTGCATTATCCGTTCCCGCTTCCTGCAAAACATCAAAGACGCATACGACAAAGACGGCGGCCTCAAAAACCTGCTGCTCGACGACTACTTCAAAAACATCGTCGAAAACTACCAAGACGCATGGCGTGAAGTGGTTGCCACAGCTGTAAAATACGGTATCCCAGTTCCAGGCTTCTCCAGCGCACTGGCATACTTCGACAGCTACCGCACCGAGCGCCTGCCAGCAAACCTGCTGCAAGCACAACGCGACTACTTCGGCGCCCACACCTTCAAACGCGTGGACAAAGAAGGTACATTCCACTACGAGTGGATGAACTAATTCTTACATCACACTCACTAACAGCCCAACCTCAAGGAGCGGACACCAATCCGCTCCTTTTTTCATTGTCAAACAAACGTTCCTCACGATTTCACAACTACACACCCCCTAAACAACCCAGAACAATAAACTCAAACATACAATCCCTAACCATATACAAACCCATTTTATTCCTCACTTAGTTTTCCAACTATTTAAAAATCTCTCAAAATCCCTCCTACTCATCACCTAATCCGGGAATCTGATTTGATGCAAGCAGCACGGAACGAAGGGAAGGAAATAAGGGGAAAGGACGACTTTGGAGATACGAGAATCTACAAGTATGTATCCAATCCGTAGATTCTCGTGTCTCCACCGGAGTCCGTCCCCTTATTCCTTCCCGAAGTGGACCCTGCCCAGCATCACCCCAATTCCCCCCACCCAAACCATTGTCTAAACTTTCCTCATTATGTTATGATGTGTGGAATAAAACAGATGCTGAAAGAGGTGTGCACATTGCATCAGGAAAGTGAAGTTCAGCATGCCAACATCATTCTCGTCGGCATGATGGGAACAGGTAAGACAACCGTTGGCACCTTGCTTGCCGAACGTCTGGATTATCCGCTAGTTGATATGGATACCGTGATTGCCGAGAAGGAAGGCATGTCGGTACAGGAGATTTTCCGTATTCACGGCGAAGCCTATTTCCGCGATCTGGAAAGTCGTGTACTGGAAGAGGTGCTGCATCAGACCGGGCAGATCGTTTCTACAGGCGGTGGCTGTGTGTTACGTGAATGGAATTGTACGGTCATGTTAGATAAAGGACTGGTCGTCGCATTGACAGCTGATGTGGATCATATCGTAAACCGTGTGGCTGGAGACGACAATCGTCCATTGCTCGCTGGCGATACGCGGCAACGCGTGCGTACTATTATGGAAGAACGCAAAGAGGTATATCAATTTGCGCATGTTACCGTGGATACTTCGCTATTAACTCCGGATGAAGTTGCTTTGCAGGTTTTAACACGTTACCGCGTTCAAGCTTCTTAGATTTTAGGCGTAGAAGTGGAGGATTAGAGTCTATGGATGAGCAACAACAGCACAAGCCAGAGGAGATTATCCAATTTGAAGCAGAGTTTGCTCCTGAGGTATTAGATGTGATTGTGCTGACTGGCAGTAGCGGCTTCACACGCAGCTGTCTGTTTGACGAGCAGTACTGGACAGGCATGATTAGCCTGAATGGCTGGCGTTTGCATGATCAGGACAAGATTCAGAGCGGTTCATTTACTCTGCTGGTCAAGGACGAAGTGCAGGTGCTGGATAATTATGCACAGCAGATCAAGTCAGATCGTTTGTTTCATCTCAAGGTGCGGCGCAATGGGAACCGCTTTTTACTGGTGGAATGGCTATCGGAGATTGATCCGTTTGAAGATCCGGGGCTGGAAGCGATGCTGCAAGAGCAGATGGAGCATGTATCGATACAGGATGCTCGGCTGGGCATACTGACGTTGAACCGGATGGTGCAAACCTTTGACGGCGAATTGAATTGGCTTGGACAAACGGTACGCATCAGCATCCAACAGAGTGAAGGAGAATCCTTACAGCAGCAGCTACAAACAGCGTATCGTTTGCTGGATGAAGCGGCGCAATGGGATGAACGAATTCGGGCTTTTGCCGCTAAGGAATTAACAACGTTAAAAAATAACAGCTGGTTGGAAGAAGACGAGCAGCCGCTGACGGAAGCGGAGTTCGCCAAGCGTCTACAGTTGGAGGATATCACGATTACACCGGAAGGGTATTCGTTCTGGTTTCATGATAATGATCTATTTTGGGGTCATGTCGTTTCTGTAGACGGTACGCCGGAACAAGGGCTACAGCAAGCGCAGATTGCTGGTTGAGCAGCGCACAATATTGAAGCAATTCATGCAGGAGTAGGATGGAACGGCACGAATGATTCGATTCATCTGATCACAGATCAATAGCAATCATTGGATCTGAAGCATGGAAAAAGGGCGGGGGCTTATTCGCCCTCCACCCAATCAATCATGCCGCCCGACATATTCAGGCAGTTATCATAGCCGTTCTCACTCAAATATTCGCGCACACGCTCGCTGCGATACCCGCTGCGGCAGATCAGTACCACTTCCGTATCGGAGCTGATTTCGTCCAGACGCGTTGGAATCTGACCCATTGGGATATGCTGTGCACCTTCAATCATACCTTGGCTGACTTCCTCATCCTCGCGGACATCAATCAGTTGCAGTTTGTCACCGGCTGCAATGCGCTGCCGGAGTTCTTCAGTCGTAATCTGTGTTTCTCTGGCCATAATTATACCCTCTATTCATTAAATTGGAATTATATACAAAAGACAATCTATTTTCATCATACCGGGCATGACGTACCCTGTCAATTGCATGCAAAAACGGGAAAAAGTACCGTGCTGGTTATGTAAATTCAACTCATAAGGAGCTTACACTATGGATGTTATCGTTACCCCTACCCCGGAATTAAAAGGGGAAATCGGAGCATTGTCCTCCAAAAACTACACGACGCGTTACCTGCTAGTTGCTGCACTCGCTGACGGCACAAGCACGATTCATTTCCCAGCACATAGCGAAGATAGCGATGCGATGCGCCGCTGTATCCGTGATCTGGGCGCTGTACTGGAAGAGGATGATGAGAAAATTGTCATTACCGGATTCGGTAGCAAACCGCGTGATGTAAAAGAATTGAATGTTGGTAACGCGGGAGCGGTACTTCGTTTCCTGATGGCGATTGCGGCATTGTGCCCGGATGTGACTTTTGTCAATACATACCCGGACTCGCTTGGCAAACGTCCGCATGATGATCTAATTGAGTCGCTTGGTCAACTCGGTGTACAGGTGGAGCACCAGAATGGTCGTCTGCCGATTACGATTCGTGGTGGACAACCAAAAGGCGGCAAACTCACCGTTTCTGGTAGTGTTAGCTCGCAATATCTCAGTGCGCTGTTGTTCTTGACACCGCTGCTGGAGGAAGATAGCGAGATTACTGTTCTGAACGATCTCAAATCCAAAGTCGTTGTCGGTCAAACGTTGGAAGTGCTAGCGCAGGCGGGTATCGTGATCGAAGCTAGCGATGATCTGATGCACTACCGTGTACGTGGTCGTCAGCAGTACAAAGCGCAAGAATATACCGTTCAAGGTGACTATCCAGGTTCTGCCGCCGTATTAGCAGCAGCAGCGGTAACTACTTCCGATGTGATCATTCACCGTTTACCGGTAGAGAGCAAACAGGGCGAGAAAGCGGTTGTGGATGTGCTGCAAATGATGCAGGTGCCACTGACGCATGACAATGACATCGTACATGTCAAAGGCAATGCTACGCTGAAGGCGGTAGAATTTGACGGTGACGCTGCAACGGATGCGGTGCTAGCGATGGTTGCTGCCGCTGTATTCGCGGAAGGAACGTCCCGCTTCTATAATGTAGAGAATTTGCGGTATAAGGAATGCGACCGGATTACCGATTATTTGAACGAGTTACGCAAAGCAGGAGCGAATGTGGAAGAACGTCAGGCAGAGATCATCGTACATGGTCGTCCCGAAGGCGTTGAAGGTGGCGTAACGATTGATGCCCACTACGATCATCGTGTCATCATGGCGCTGTCGATCGTCGGTCTGCGTGCGAAAGCGCCGATTCGTATTCAGGATGCCCATCATGTTGCCAAATCGTATCCGCAGTACTTTGATCATATCGCCGCGCTTGGTGCAAAGGTAGAATGGGTATAGTATAGAACGATACCGAATCTATTATTTCACCAAGGAGGCGGAAGCGATGGCTTTTGAAAATCCTGCAAGAGAAGAGATCAAAACAATTCTGGAGCAAACTGGCAATATTGCCGTTGTCGGTCTGTCCGATAAAATGGATCGTACATCTTATATGGTAGCCGCAGCGATGCAAAGTCGCGGCTATCGTATTATCCCGGTCAATCCGATGGCTGCCGGGCAGCAAATTTTGGGTGAAACCTGTTACGCACAGCTTGCTGATGTGCCGGAGCAGATTGATATGGTCAATGTGTTCCGGCGCAGTGAATTTTGTGCGGATATTGCACGCGAAGCGGTGGAAGTCGGTGCCCGTACATTATGGCTGCAACTCGGTGTTGTGAATCAGGAAGCGGCACAAATTGCTCAAGAGCACGATCTGAACATCATTATGGATCGCTGTATCAAGGTGGAAGAAGCAATTTTGCGTCCTGTGCGGCAATAAGTGAGTGGGACAGGTTTATTTCCAATCATACTTTGCAATAAATCAACCAAGAACTGTTCCGGCAGGCAAGACGCCGGAGCAGCTTTCTTTTGTAGAGAAGAATATGTGTGTAGACAAGAATATGTATCGACTAATCAATGATGATATGCAGGGAAAATGCCATACGAATCGTCATACAGATGTTATGGATATATGTTCATATTCATAACTTGCTACGCAAGCGCTTGCAAAAGGATTGGAGATGCTTGTTTGCCGATTATGGAATGGTTTACCAATAGCTTTGACAAAACCTGACCGACAGCGTACCATCAGGTATAGGAAGGGGGAAGGCGCGTTGAATTGGCTAGGTTCCCTGCAGCAGTTCGGCAGAGCAATTATGCTCCCTACGATGGTACTTCCGGCTGCGGCGATTCTACTCAGTGTGGGCGGATTACCGTGGGCATCATGGGGCGTACCGATGGTTTCGGAAGTCGCCACCATCGCAGGACAGAGTATCTTTCATTATTTGCCTTTTATATTTGCAATCGGTGTCGCACTTGGCCTTGCCAATCAGGAAGGACCGGCTGGACTGGCGGCTTTTGCCGGGATGGCTTTATATGATTATGTCGTTAAGCATTTTAGTGAGGCGTTGCTTCAGCCTTCTACCCTGATCGGAATCATCATTGGTGTGATTGCGGGAGCGGCGTACAGGCGATTCAAAAATGTACGATTGCCAGAGGCGATCCAGTTTTTTGGCGGCTCTCGGTTTGTGTTGCTGTTTATGGGACTATTCTCGTCTGTGTTTGCGTGTATAATGCTCTGGTTGGCACCAGTGCTGCAACATATATTGAATGGACTGACTTGGGTATTATCGACGATGGGCGGATTTGGGTTATTTTTATATGGAGCGCTGTATCGGATTTTGTCAGCGTTTGGGCTTCATCATCTGCTCAACAATATCGTCTGGTTTCAGGTAGGCTCTTATGAGGCGCATGGCGATGTGATTCAGGGCGATTTGCCCCGCTTTTTCAGTGGTGATCCGACAGCGGGGATTTATATGGCGGGATTGTATCCGATTATGATGTTTGCTTTGCCCGCAGCCGCGCTGGCGATTATTCATGAAGCACGCGAAGATCTCAAGCCCAAAGTGTACAAAACATTCGTACGTGCCGCACTGGTATGCTTTTTGACCGGAGTATCAGAGCAGATTGAATTTGCGTTTCTGTTTGCGTCACCGGGCTTGTTTATTTTGCATATCGTGTTGTCTGGTCTGGCGATGTGGATTACGTACGCGCTTGATATACATCATGGTTTTTCGTATTCTGCTGGTGTGATCGACTATGTACTCAATTATCATTTATCTACCAATGCTTGGTTGCTTATTCCCATTGGGCTAGTGTATGCCGTTATTTATTATACGGTGTTTCGTTATGCGATTCGCACCTTCCGCATTCCGACACCAGGACGCGAAGAAGCGTCGACACTTGGGGATTGGGTGGGTAATATACCTTATCAGGCTCCATTGATTCTACAAGCACTTGGTGGCAAGGAAAATGTCGTGCAGGTCGAGGCATGTATTACGCGTCTGCGTCTGACGGTCGTCAATGATCGACTGCTGGATGGCAAAGCGCTCAAGGAGCTTGGTTCCGCTGGTCTGATCAAATTAGGCGGTGGGAATGTACAGATCGTATTCGGCACGTATTCCGAACTGATTCGCGAAGAGATTCGCAAGCTGATGGAACGTGATCTGTCACAGGTGAAATTCTGTGCACCAGTACAAGGGAGAATGATTCCGCTGACCGATGTGCCGGATCAGATTTTTGCAGGCAAGCTGGTTGGAGAAGGTGTTGCCTTCATACCGGAAAGTGGAGAACTCGTATCGCCAGTATCCGGTACGGTTATTCATTTGTATCCGACCATGCACGCACTTGGTATTCGCACCGTGGAAGGTGTAGAGATTTTGCTGCATATCGGGATTGATACGTCCCAGCTCAAAGGCAGCTTTGAAGCACATGTGGCAGCCGGCGATGTGATCGAAGCCGGACAATTATTGATCAAATTCGATCTGGACCATTTGCAAAAAAACGCACCGTCGCTTGCGACACCTATGGTTATTACGAACCCGGACCGCGTCAAAGCATGGAGCTTTGCTCCATTTAAACAGGTGAAAAAAGGGCAGGGGACCGTAATGTCGGTAGTCTTGTACGACAAGAACGGTGGGGAGGAAAAAGCATGATTCATGGAGTTGCGGCCGCCGCAGGGGTGGCTATTGGCAAAGCATTTGTACTGCCAACCTGGGAATGGGACGTGCCGGAGCAGAAGCTCGATGCGACCGATCTCACCCGGGAGTTTGAACGCTTATATGAAGGCATTCGTACATCCAAGCATGAGATCCAATCGATGAAAACCGAATTTGCCGAAATTGCCGGTCCAGAGGAATCGAGCATCTTTGATGCACATATTGCGATTCTCGAAGACCCAGAATTTATGAATGAAATCAGAGGCATTATCGAACGTCAGTATAAGGCGGCAGAGGTGGCAGTACAGGAAGCGACCGATCACTTTGTGACGATGTTCGATCTGCTGGATGACGAATATATGAAGGAACGCGCTGCTGATATCAAGGACGTGGGCAACCGTCTGCTCAAGCATCTTCTTGGTGCGCCGGAAGTGAAGCTGCCGACTGACAATCAGCCGTACATTCTAGTGGCGAAGGAATTACCGCCATCGCAGCTAGTACATCTCAATCCGCAACATGTGCTGGGCATCGTAACGATTATGGGCGGCAAGACATCCCACTCCGCGATCATGTCACGCGCGCTGGGCATTCCGCTCGTATCCGGTCTGGACGGCGAGCTGGACAGCCTGATCCAAACAGGGCAAAAGGTGATTGTCGATGGCGATCAAGGCATCGTCTACGTGGACCCTGACCGCGAAACTCAGGATCATTACAATAAGCTGCGCCATGAACAGCAGCAGCGTAAACGCCAATTAGAGCAATTGATTGCTATTGATCCGGTTACCCGCGATGGTGTCCGTATGCGATTATCCGCTAATATTAGCTCGCTGAAGGAATTGGAGATCGCCTTGCAAAATGGTGCAGAGGGCGTAGGCTTATTCCGTACAGAATTCATGTACATGGATCGTAAGTCACTGCCGAGTGAAGAGGAGCAATTTCATATTTACCGTCAAGTTGCTGAGAAGGCAGGCGAGCATCCGGTCGTTATTCGTACGCTGGATATTGGCGGCGACAAGGAACTGGATTATTTTGAAGTACCAGAAGAGGAAAATCCATTTCTCGGTTATCGGGCAATCCGTATCTGCCTAGATCAACCGGACATGTTCCGCACGCAGCTACTAGCTATTTTGCGAGCTAGTGCGTATGGACAAGTGAAGATTATGTATCCAATGATCTCCTCATTGGAAGAATTACAGCAGGCGAACAAGCTGCTGGATATGGCAAAAGAACAACTGGATCAGCGCGGGATCACATACGACCACAAGATTCAAGTTGGGATTATGATCGAAGTGCCAGCTGCCGTTGCGATTGCCGATTTGCTCGCTGAGGAATGCGACTTTTTCAGTATTGGTAGTAATGATCTGGTACAGTACGTACTGGCAGTGGATCGCATGAACGAGCATATTGCGCATATGTACACGCCGTATCATCCGGCTGTATTGCGCATGCTGCGTACAACAGTGGAGGCGGCACGCGAGAACGGCATTCCAGTTAGCGTATGCGGCGAAATGGCAGGGGATGAACGCTCTATTCCATTTTGGAATCATCTGGGCATCCGCCAGCTGAGCATGTCACCGCAATCGCTTCTCAAAATCAAGCAGTCCGTGCTGTATACATCTGCCAGCGAATCTGCCAAACTGGCTGCCAGCTGGATGAAGCTGCGCACCACTGCCGAGATCGAGCGCGAATTGAACATTTACGTCAAAGCTCTTCATGCTACGATGTCACCTGACCAGAAGCTAGCATCACTTGCGCCTTAACATCGAACACAATTCGAATACAAACTGATTCAAGACGTATCCGAAAAGTATGAGATTGAGATCAAGCGACTGGGGAATCTAATTCACACATTGGAGCAAAAAGGATCGCAAACAAGCAGACAATGTTCGTTCACATCATCCATCAGTAACTACCTGTTATCATATACATGCCCAATGCGATTGGTTAGGAAATCAACCAGCCCATAATAGTGTAGATCATGTATAATAGCCCAGCCCGTAGAGGAATCTACAGACTGGGCTATTCGTTTGGTTCACATAAACGGCGAGAAAGATGCGCTACGACTACAATTCTCGTTTCAAATGATAGCCGTAACATCCTATCCTTTTATTGATTAGCCAACGCATCACAGAACGCTTTACCATACGGCGGCAAATCTGGCGGACGACGCGCAGAAATAATATGCCCATCCACAACAACCGCTTCGTCCTTCCAGATCGCTCCGGCATTTTCCATATCGTCCCGAATACCCGGCGTGGACGTCACAGTCACACCATCCAGAATCTTCGCCGAGATCAATACCCAACCTGCATGACAAATCTGCCCAATTGGCTTCCGCGCCTCATGCAGATCGCGCACCAGCTCCAGCACCTTCGGATAGCGACGCAATTTATCCGGCGCCCAACCACCCGGCACCAGAATACCATCGTAATCACTGCTATTCAGCTCATCAAAACTATACTCCGCTTCCGCAGGCACGCCATACTTGCCAATATACTTCTTACCCTTCTCCGCGCCAGCCAGATGCACTTCCGCACCTTCCTCACGCACCCGATACACCGGCACCCACAACTCCAAATCCTCAAACTCCTCATCCACCAGCGCAATAACCTTCTTACCCGCCAATCTCATCTATTGATCACCCTTTCTCCGTCTATTCCTATTCATTTACACTGCCCATTGTAACAAATTCCCCTATACCGTTCAAAATACCCATCCTAAATCCCTAAAATTAAATCCCCTAAAATACCAAATAGTGAAACGCCCAAGTATTTAAATGCATAAATACTCAAGTATATAATCGTATAGGTATCAAAGTACATACGAATCCAAATCCAAAAACCTAACCCTCTAAATCCGTAATCTCTAATCTCTAACCTGCTCTCCCCGCCTCAGAGACGGGGCTTGCAAGGAGCGGAGGGAGTGGGAAAATGAGTTTGGGCGCCTTTGAAGGGTGGAGTTTTTACCGCCTTCGTTCCTTCCATCATAAAAACTCCACCCTTCACCCAAGCCCAAACTCATTTCCCACTCCCGCAGCGGACTCTCAACCCCGACATTCTGAAAACACCATGAAACTTACATTTGCCCATAAAGTCCGAAAAAAGCGTTAACATTGACAAAAAAATAGATTTTTCAGCCTGTTTTTGATAAGATACTTATGATAGTTAATTATGAAAACGTTCTTACATTTAATACAACAAAAGGGGATGTGTGGGTAATGGCAAATGTGAACGAACTGAAAACGATAGAACAACTGAATGAAGCTCTGGATCATACCGCACAAAAGCCGCTTCTTGTCTTCAAACATAGTACTCGTTGTCCCATCAGTGCAGGTGCATATCAGCAATTCCAATCGTATTTGAACGAACAACCGAGCGAGGATGTGGATTATAGCCTGATCTATGTGGTTGAAAATCGCGATGTATCGCTGGCAGCTGCGGATACACTACACGTCAAACATGAATCGCCGCAAGTGATTTTAATTAAAGATGGCGCGCCGGTCTGGGATACGTCTCATTCACGCATTACGACAAGTGCATTGCGTGAAGCGCTCTCTTAAATACTGCGCATATGATTGCATAGGCTAATGATTTAGCGTATTATGAATGTAAATGAAAAGTTTAGAAAACTTTTGAAAATGTAACGAAAATTTATTGATAATGGAGAGAAGGAACGTGACAGTAACTATTTACGATGTAGCACGCGAAGCTGGCGTCTCAATGGCTACCGTATCCCGCGTAGTCAACAACAATCCAAATGTAAAGCCACAAACCCGTAAAAAGGTATACGAAGCGATCGAGCGTCTGGGCTATCGTCCGAATGCTGTAGCTCGTGGTCTGGCAAGCAAAAAAACAACAACTGTCGGTGTGGTCATTCCTGATATTTCCAATTCGATTTTTGCGGAAATCGCCCGTGGTATCGAGGATATCGCCAATATGTATCATTACAACATCATCCTTTGTAATGCCGATAAGAAGAAGGAAAAAGAAATCCGTGTCGTGAACACATTGCTGGAGAAGCAAGTGGACGGTCTGTTGTTCATGGGTGGTACTGTAACAGAGGATCATCTCCAAGCGTTTCAGACGGCGGCTGTTCCGATCGTATTGTGCGCAACACGCGATGAAGAAGGTCTGATTCCTTCGGTTGATATCGATCACGAACAAGCAGCATTTGATGCAGTAAACACGCTAATCCGTCATGGTCACCGTGAGATCGCTATGATCAGCGGTACACTGCAAGATCCGGCAAACGGTTACGCACGCTTCCAAGGCTACAAAAAAGCGCTTGAAGCTGCTAATATCGAGTACAAAGAAGACTGGGTACGTATCGGCAACTACCGTTATGAATCTGGTGTGGAAGCGATGAAATATTTCATCGGTCTGAAAAAGCGCCCAACTGCTATTTTTGCTGCTACTGACGAAATGGCAATCGGCGCAATTCATAGCATTCAAGACGAAGGTCTGAAAGTGCCGGATGATTTCTCCGTCATTTCCGTCGATAACATTCGTCTGGCATCCATGGTACGTCCGCAACTGACTACCGTTGCGCAACCGATGTATGATCTGGGTGCTGTCGCAATGCGTTTGCTGACCAAATTGATGAAAAAAGAAAACGTGGATAACTCCCGTGTCATTTTGCCGCATGAAACGATTTTGCGCTTGTCTGTGAACCAGCCAAACGGCTAATGTACGTTTGCTTTCTGTGAGAGTGGTATTTGCCAAGCAGAAAGATGAAATTTTGGTATTTGCAACAACAAGAACCGAATAGGTGAGGAAGATGTAATTTCAGCTGGAGCACGCTGCTGGTTGGATTAACAACCACATCTTCCGAGCGATTTTGTATAAAAAAAGAGCAGGTATCCCAAAGGATACCTGCTCTTTTTGCGCCCACCATCACACACAAAACATCCCCGCAACTTGATTGCTCAGGTTGCGGGGTATTTTTAACTTCAAACTAAATGAGCAAACTGCGCTACATTATACTTACTGCTTAATCTGAACCGGCGACGACGGGTTGGACGCCAAATCGCCATTGACGGCGACGACGTAGAACCAGCCGCTTACTTTGGTTCCGATATTGTACTGATACGAGGTGTCCGGTACATTGCCGACTAGACTGTACGGACCACCACTATTGTGGCTGAAATAGATCCGATACCCGGTCGTTGTTTGTGATGGAGCAGACCAGCTTACATTGGCTGTGCCACCATCGGCAGGCTGGACGCTGACGCCGGATGGTGTACCCGGTGCGCCAGTTCCTGCATCGTCGTTGTTTGTATCGGAGCCAGAGCCTAGTTCGCTGCCGCCCGGAACGCCTTCTTCATTTTCTGGAATGATCGGGTCTGGAATGGCGCTATAACCAGCGGCTTCGCTTGGTGCGGATTCGTGTCCGCCTACGTCGACTGCCGTCACATAGAACGACGTATCACCGTTGCCAGAAACGCTAGAGCTGAAGCTTCCCGTACCAAGTTGACCGGATTTCTGATATTGATACGATCCGTCGCCGCTAGAGCGGTATAGACGGTAGCCGACGACATCGTTTGAACCACTGCCGTTAAAGGTAATATTCGCACTGCTACCATTGACTGACAGGCGTACATTACTTGGCGAAGATGGTGCATTGCCGTCATCTCGCCTTGGATCTACTTGTGTCGGTGCATCTGCACCAGCATCTTCCGGCAGATAATGACTGAGCGAGTACTTCGTTCCGCTCATTTTGGACAGTGCATTTTGTAGGTCTTTGATCAGCTGAGAAATTGGCATTTCCCGCTTCACTACCGTACGCTGACTTACCATATCGTTTGGTGTGCTGTCCTGCGGAATATAATTGACTCCGTTGTAGGTGATATATTTGGCATACGATACGCCATCATCGAAGTCTTTTGGTACATATTTGCTATTGAACAAATCGGTAACCAGCTTGCCGGAAGCGCGTGTCGCACTCGTTGGTAGCTTCCCGCTGTACCCTGATACCGTCTGACTAACAATACCGTCCGGCTTGCTAAACGAATCGGTCTTGAACAGCTTCGGCTCGCGGTCAGTTACTTTGTTCATAATCGTTGCCCAGATCGTACGCGCACGCTTTTTGCCGTCTTCGGACAGGGTGTTGACCGGTTCGCGGTAACCTGCCCAGACGCCCAACGTGACATCTGGAGTGAAGCCCATAAACCAGACATCTGCATAATTTTGCGTGGTACCTGTTTTGCCGGCGATTGGAATCTTGCCGTATTTGTTAAATAAACTTTGCAACGAGCGTCCCGTACCATCCGAAGCGGAGATAACGGTACGCAGCATATCCGTCATCAGAAAAGCTGTTTGCTGCGAATAGACGCGCTGTGGATTGGCTTCGTGTTGATATACGGTTTTGCCATAAGGGTCAACGATTTTGGTGATCATATACGCATCGTTGAATACACCTTTGTTCGGAATAGAACCGTACGCGTTCGTTAATTCCTCTACTGTAACCCCGTATTTCAGACCGCCGAGTACACCGGTTTGAGCCGAGTAGTCTGCATCTTGAATCGTAGTAATACCGAGCTTTTTGGCAAATGCCCATGCTTTGTCGATACCGACTTTGTTGATAAAGATCTTCAGTGCTGGCAGATTCAGCGATTCATTGAGCGCTGTCCGTGCTGTCACTAGACCTTGATAACGTCCATTGGCATTGCCCGGAATATGGAAGCCTTTGCTGCCGTCTTTTAAAATAATCGGTGCATCATCCAGCACACTAGCTGGTTGAACGACACCGCTATCCAGTCCAGGCAGATAAGCGGCAATCGGCTTCATCGCCGAACCCGGTTGACGAGTCATCTGTGTTGCATAGTTCATCTGTTCTTCCTGGAAGCTACGTCCTTCGATCATACCAAGGATTGCCCCAGTTTTGTGATTGATCATCATAGCTGCGGTTTGTTCCTTGCCTTTGGTGGAGCTGTCTGGTGAGAAGTTGCTGCTATCTTCGGCAACTTCATGCATCGTATTGTAGATCGTTTTGTTGATGGTCGTGTATACACGGTATCCGCCGGTCAACAGCTTTTGCCGTGATTCTTCGAATAACGTATTGTATTCCTCCGTTGATAGCTTGGATGTGTCCAGATCTGGATTTTCCATTTTCATTACAACCTGTGCACCTTGACGTTCTACTTCCATCATCAGATATGGATAGGTAGAATACGCTTTGGCGGTCGGCTTGGCAAGTGCGCCTTTGATATCAAATGCCAATGCTTCGGTATACTGGCTGTTCGTAATCTTGCCAAGATCTTTCATTCGTTTTAGTACTAGTTGTTGGCGCTGTACAGCGCGGTTGAAGCCTTCTTCATTGAATTTGCCGCCGCTGCTGAATGCCGAGTAGGCACTTGGCAGTTGGGGCAGACCGGCGATATATGCAGATTCGGCAATATTCAGATCCAGTGGATCGTTTACGCCGAAGATGCCTTTGGCGGCTGCTTTGATTCCAAAAATATTGTAGCCATTTGAGCCTTTACCAAATGGCATTTTGTTCAAATAAGCGGTCAATATTTCGTTTTTGGTGAGAAAGCGTTCAATTCGCATCGACAGCAACATTTCCTTGATTTTGCGGTCATTCGTTTTGTCCGCACTCAAAAATACCCGTCTTGCCAACTGCTGGGTGAGTGTACTGCCGCCGGTCTGAACCGATTCATTCAGCACTTTTTGTTTGACGGCACGTAGTGTACCGCTCATATCCACACCCATATGTTCGTAGAAACGGTTATCTTCTATGGATATAATGGCATCAATAACGGTTTTTGGAATCTGATCATACGTGACCAGACGTCGATCTTCTTCGGTGCGCAACTGTCCTATCGGAGAAGCATCACTAAAGTAAGCGAATCCGGTAACGGCATTCTCATCAATCGCCTTCACAATTTGCTCTCGTGAACGCACCGGTTCGTCTTTTACAATGGAAGAGACGTAGCCCAGCATAAGTCCCCCACCAAACAGGCAAACCGTGATGCCGAAGATCATCATCCATTTAAAGGATAACCAGATCTTGCGTCCCCAGGAACGGCCGCCGGAAGGCTTGGCAGGTTTTTTAGTCGGACGATTGTCCTTCTTTTCAGCCATGATATTTCCCCCTTTTACCAGCCACTATTATAGCACAAAATACGAGTCAGCAATCAGTTTCTTCCGACCGATAAATGGCGATAGGCAATTAGTCCGTCTCCTTTGCATTGACTTGCTGACATGGATATGATATAAAAAGGAATATCTTTTTCAGTACAGCATAATATAACAAAAGCTTGGAAAGACGCGCAGTAGAAGCGGAGAGAACCCTTGCAGAGAGCCGGTGGTTGGTGCAAACCGGTAGTGGTCTTCCTTTGAATTACACGTCTGGAGCTGTTCGGTACTCCCGGTGAACTGCATCCTTTGCCATCTTGGCGGAGAATACAGTGATCACAGAGCAAGCCGAGCCGGAATATCCATTCCGTTATGGTAATGAAGTGAGAATGGTGACATATACTGCTATGCAGAATATGATGACGATTCTAATTAGGGTGGTAACGCGAGACCTGCTCGTCCCTTTGTTGGGGCGACAGGTCTTTTTTGTATGTCGTTATCCACAAAGGGAGAGGCGAACCGCCGGCAGACAGGTTCAATTTATAGCACAGAGAGGATTTTTATAATGGCAAAATGGGAAGAATTAACTCCGGAACAACAGGCGGAAGTCAATCGCCAGCTAGAAGTTATCAAACGCGGTACCGTAGAGATCATACCGGAAGACGGACTGCGCAACAAAATTATCAAATCATTACTGACCAATACACCGCTCAAAATCAAACTTGGTCTTGACCCGTCTGCGCCAGACATCCATGTCGGTCATACCGTTGTTCTGCAAAAGCTGCGCCAGTTTCAAGAGCTTGGTCATGTGGTGCAATTGCTGATCGGTGACTTTACCGGACGTATCGGTGATCCAACCGGTAAATCGGAAACTCGTAAGCAGCTGACCGAAGAGCAGGTCAAAGCCAATGCTGAGACGTACCAGAAACAAATTAGCAAAATTCTAGACCCTGACAAAACGACTGTATACTTCAACTCCGAATGGCTCAGCCCGATGAACTTTGCCGAAGTGGTCAATCTGGCTGCAAAAGTAACGGTAGCGCGCATTATGGAGCGTGATGATTTTACCAAGCGTTTCCAGAATGGATTGCCTATTAGCATTCATGAATTTTTCTACCCATTAATGCAAGGTATGGATTCGGTTGCGCTTGAAAGTGATATTGAGCTGGGGGGTACGGATCAGACGTTTAACGTACTGATGGGTCGTACGCTGCAAAAGGAATACGGCAAAGAGCAGCAGATCGTTATTACTCTGCCCCTGCTGGAAGGTCTGGATGGCGTTCAGAAAATGAGTAAAAGTCTGGGCAACTACATCGGAATCGACGAAGCTGCCAACGAAATCTACGGCAAAGCGATGAGCATTCCAGATGAGCTGATGGCGAAGTACTACGAGCTGGCAACCGACATTAGCAATGAACAACTCGACACACTGAAAAAAGGTCTTGTGGACGGTAGCGTGCATCCGCGCGATGCCAAAATGAATTTGGCGTACACGTTTGTACGTATGTATCATGATGAAGCAGCAGCAGAAGCGGCGAAAAATCATTTCATTACCGTTTTCCAACAGCGTGCTTTGCCGGATGATATTCAGGAAGCGACGATTGAAGCCGCTCAACTGACAGATGGTACCATTGGCTTGATCGATCTGATCAGCCACCTCGGCTTTGCTGCTTCCAAAAGCGATGCACGTCGCAGCATTCAGCAAGGTGCTGTGAAGATCAATGAAGAAAAAGTGGACGATGTGAATGCGCAGATTACACCGGCTGAAGGGGATATCGTACAAGTCGGCAAACGCAAATTTGCCAAACTGACATTGTCCTAACAGCTACCTTTGAACGAAGCGTCTCCTGATTTAGGAGGCGCTTTTTGCTGTGTATTGCTTCCTGTAAGAATGAAATAAAAAGAAATAATAAAATATTCATTACTGCTCAGATTGGCGAAATGCAGACAGACACGCAATCAGCATTGCATGGTGTCGAAGAAGGCAACCGAGAGGTGGATGCTGGACTGGTTATTTTAGATGAGATCAAGCAGCGTTTTGCTACGATTCGCGCTGATATTAGCCGGGTTGCGGATGAGGTGCAGGAGGTATCTTCGGCTTCACAGCAAATGTCTGCTGGTTCAGAGCAGATCAGTGCATCGCTCGGACAACTTGCCGATATTGCTCGTTCCACTACTACCTATGCGGACACAGCGTTAACCAATTCGCAAAATCAACTACAATCGCTGGATAGCCTGAATGCTAATACCGATGATCTCGCAGACGTTAGTGTGAAGCTGAACGGCATCATTAGCCAATTCCGTACAATGTAAACAAGCTAGGTACAGGATATAGGAGTATAAACAAGTCCAACTATAGAAGCAGAAATAAGTCTAAATACAGAAACAGAAACATGTTCAGGCATGATAGCATACGCAACTGTAGGCAGATGAGTAGATGGTAGCGGCGAGTATATTACTGGGTCGCTATACGCAATGATGTATCAACAAACAATCATATCGTATACACAAGCAGGTAGACTTTTTCTCTCCTATAGAAGAAAGAGTCTGCCTGCTTTTGATTATACCGAATGTATTAGGAATGCCGCTATATACGAATTGATCATCTTTTCCATCCAAAGTCCTACTTTATTAGACATGAAATGACAGAAAGTTCCGTGAAAACCTACACAAATTAGGAGTTCCGACCGATATATATAGATTGTGATGTGCATTTGACTCACTACATATGGTATAGAGGAGACCCGATTATTTTGCGACGATTACAGTTTAGAAGTATTCAAGCCCGCACATTAAGCACACTGTTGCCTATTGTGTTGATTGTTGTTGTGCTGATTAGCCTGCTGGCGTATCAGTTTGCCAAACAGAAATTGAACGAAGAGATGGGACATACCGCCAATAGTACATTGAATGGAGTTAGCTCGAACATTACCGAGCAGGTTTCGCGTAACTCACTTGTTGCTTCCTCGCTGGCGGATGCAGCTGGTCAGATTGCCAAAGGCATGACGATGGATGAATATGCTGCTTTGACTGAGCGGTGGACGATGCTAAACAAGCTTACTCATGGCACGGGGCTATTTTTCGCATCTGATGCGTTTGACGATGGTAAGACGTATCATTCTGTATATGCATCGCGTAATGGTGACAATATTACAGCGAGTTTTGATTATGATGATGCTTCTTATGATTATTTGAATAAACCATGGTACACCGGCACACTGAACAACTGGGACAAAATTTACTATACAGAACCTGAGCTGGATCAAGAGAGCAAGATCAAGATGATCACGGCTGGCAAAACGATTCGCAATAGTGACGGTCAAGCGATCGGTGTAGCGACTGCTGATTTTAGCATTAGCAGCATTCAGGATTATGTGAACAATATGGATATCGGCGAAGTGGGGCATACGTTGCTGCTGGATCGGACAGGTCATGTACTTGCAAGCAGTCAGCAGGGTATTACTGCGGATCAAGCGATTGAAGGCGCCGACAATGATAACAAAGGTTCACTATCTACGGTTATGCAGCAGCCGGATGGTCATGTACCACTGGTGCTGGGTGGAGGACATTATACTTTATATTTCCAGACGTTAAGCGATACGGGTTGGAAAACAGGAATTATTTTATCGGAATCGGAGATTCAGGAACCGGCAAAAGAAATGCTGAACACGCTGCTGATTATTGGTGGTATTAGCTTGATTGTACTGGCAGCTGCTATTTTATGGAACAATCTCGGTATGACGCGTGAGATCAAAAAGGTTGTTCACATGAGCCGCCGTATGGCAGCGGGAGATTACTCTGATCGTCTGCAAGTGCAGCGACGTGATGAATTTGGTCAGATGGCAACTGAGTTTAATCGTATTCTGGATTCTACATCGTCGATCTTGCGTCATCTGAATGATCAATCAGTAGCGATTCAGGCAACCGCAGCAGGTGTAGCGGAAGAATCCAGACGTAATGCGATCGTAGCACGTAACAATGTAGAAGAACTGGAGCAAATGGAACATGGCTCTGCTACCCAGTTGCAAGCGACTGACGAAAGTACAACAGCGATGGAAGAAATGGCGGTCGGTGTTCAACGAATCGCCGAATCCATTCAGGAAGTAGCCGATGCTGCTCAGCAAATGGAACAGAAAACACAGACTGGTAATGAGCAGCTGCATAAGGCTGTCCGTCAGATTGATTCCGCCAAGCTCGTAATGGACGAAGGTGGCAAAATGGCGCGTTCCCTGCATGAACGTGCGCAACAGATCAACGGTATTATTGATGTTATTCAAGGCATTAACAAGCAGACTACGTTATTGGCACTGAATGCTTCGATTGAAGCAGCACGAGCAGGAGAAGCGGGACGTGGCTTTGGCGTTGTTGCTGCCGAGATTAGTAACTTGTCGACTAGCGTGGCAGAATCAACGCGTATGATCACAACACAAATTACCGCTATGCAGGAAGAAACAGCAATCGTACTCGCAGGCATGGAGAATGGAGCCAGTCGCGTAACGAAAGGGATGGCTTCATTGGAAGAAACGAGCCTTCTGTTTAACGATATTAAGAGTGATGTAGAGCAGATGTCGACCGAAATTCAAGAAGTATCTTCTGCTTCAGAGCAAATGTCTGCCGGAGCAGAGGAAGTTACAGCTTCGCTGGAGAATCTGGCGGACATCGCCCGTAGTACTGCGCAAAAAGCAGGTACAGCTACAACACGTTCAAGCGAACAATTGGAATCCTTGGATCGTCTGGAATCGTCTGCGCAATCGCTGCATACGGTAGCCGATTCACTAAATGAACTGATTGCCCGTTTCCAAACTGAAGTTACACCGGAAGTAGTCGCAGTTGAACAATCAACGGAAATGAATCCAAATGAACATCACGAACATCTGGATGCTGAAGATGCTGATGGAACGACTACCGAACCCAACGATTCATCAACCTCGGATTCAACTGATTCAACAAAGCTTATTTCATAAACAATATAGCTATATGTAAAAAGTGAATAATAAAAAGTGAAATGAAAAACAAACAAAACACTGCTATACATCTAACTATGTATAGCAGTGTTTTTGTATTATTTGTACGTGTACGTGTACGTGTACGTGCATCTGCACATACATGTGTAACGCCATATGTGTAAAAAAATGTATAAAAAAACCGCTGGAAGGAATCCAGCGGTTTGATATTCGTTAAGATTAACGGTTGTACCACTCAACGATTTGTCTTTCGTCGATGTCTTGAGTCAGCTCAGCGCGCTCAGGCAGACGAACATATTTACCTTCAACTGCTGCTTCGTTGTATTCAACGTAAGCTACCAGATGATTACGGTTTTCCAGAGCTTCTTTAACAGAGCTCAGGCCACGGCTTCTTTCACGAAGACCGATAACATCGCCTGGTTTTACAGCGTAAGAAGCGATGTCGACTTTTTTACCGTTTACTGTAACGTGACCGTGGGAAACCAGTTGACGTGCACCTGGACGGCTGTTAGCAAAACCGATGCGGTAAACAAGGTTGTCCAGACGGCTTTCCAGCAGGAACAGGAAGTTCTCACCAGCGATACCCGGCAGTTTTTGTGCTTTGTTGAACAGGGTTGCGAATTGTTTTTCACCCAGACCGTACATGAAACGCAGTTTTTGTTTTTCTTGCAACTGCATACCGTAGTTGCTCATTTTTCTGCGTTGGTTAGGACCGTGTTGTCCCGGTGGGAAAGGGCGTTTCAATTCTTTACCAGTGCCGCTCAGGGAAATACCTACGCGACGGCTTAATTTAAATTTAGGACCAGTGTAACGTGCCATTTATAGCAAGCTCCTTTGAATTCAATATAGTTTTGGTTAATATCGGGGCTTTGGGTCTTTGATTCATGTTGCCGCGTTTTGTTTGTCGTGGGGCCGGATAGAAATGCCTCACTACTGATCGAAGAGTTCAGCCGCTGTCCAATCAGCAACAAAACGCGTGAGGGTGAAACAACGTTACGCCCAAATCAGAATCTATCCATTCTTCATCAAGGATAAATTATATCGTATCCAAAACAGCAAAGTCAATGATTTTGGTTAATTATTTATTGATATTTTGCGCGTTGCTGCCGATATAAATGATAAAGTTGCTTATGTATATAACAAAACCCTGTTATGATTGTAAAACGAGCGAATACTGTGCCGATCCGAACGGTCTGCATAATAGGAGAAAATAAGCAATGGAGCAGCACCGTGCTGCCATCAAGGGTAGAAATTGGGGAGGCTTTTATGTCAAACAATTCGTGGAACTCGCCTGCGCAAAACTGGCGTACTGAAGATAAATTAACCTCTTATCCGGTAGTGCCAATCGCGGACGAGTCGTTCTGGCTGCAAAAAGTCGATATTACAGCCTCCGATTTCCCGCATATTGAACCGCTGCTGGAGGAAGGGCTAACAGACTGGCTCCAGCAAAATCGTGTACTGCCGCAAGTAGGTAAAGCACGCTGGTTCTTGCTAAATCATGAGCGCAGAATGATCGTCGCAGCCGCCGATCTGGAAGAGCCTTTGCGTGCGGTTGTGCAGCATACGGCAGCTCAGGCGCTGCTCAATCATGCGCCATTTAGTGAACGGATCAAGTACGAAAGCAAGCATACACTTGCTGATTCGGTTGTAACCGTAGCACCGCTATACACGCGCAATCATCAGGAATGTTTTGCACTGCTTGGTTGTATCAGTCCGCCGTCGCATCCATTGACGACTGGCGAGATGCAAATGCTGAGTATGTTTTATACATCGTTATTTTATAAACGATTTGAATATACGTATGTAGCGGATATGTTGTATTCCGCAACTGTGGTGGAGCGTGAAGCTCAGCGTCGTTCCGTGTTATTTCAAGTGATTCAGCGTATGTATGACAAATTCGACATTCAGGAGCTGATTAGTGAGCTATTCGATATTGTGGATCATATGTATCCACAAGTGCGCTTTGAACTATTGGTTGCTCAGGATAGTGAGAACAGCAATCCGCGTGTTCGACTGTTACAATTGCAAAGTCCGCAGGAAGATATGTGTGTACGCGCATTTACGACCGGCGAAGTGGCGATTGAGGTACATGCACAAGCGGAAGGTACATCTGACCAAATGGAAACGGCGATCCCGCTGATGGGCAAACAGGGCGTATATGGCGTATTCCATTTGCTATCCGAAGTGCCACTCGAAGAGGAAGATTTGGAACTGATGGTCGTAATTGCGGAAGCTGCCGGACGTACGTTTGAGAATGCCAAGCTGTACGAGCAGTCCAAAATGATGAATGAGGATTTGCGTCTGATCAATGACATCTCGCGTAGACTTAATCAGAATTTGCAGCTCAAGCAGATTTTTAAATTTGCCGCAGAAGAGTTATTGCGTATTTTCAAAGCGGATTATGTATTGGTATTGTATTTGAATCCGGACACAGATTGCTTTGAAGTGATGGATGGTAATGTGCAATCACTCGAAGGCGGAGTAGTCGACAAAAATGAAGGATTGAGCGGTGTCATTTATCGTAATCGCGAACCGATCATTTTGTCCGATTATTGCAATGAGCATAATACGGAATCCATCTTCATGCGTGAATCGGGTGCCTGTTCCTTAATCGCTTCGCCAATGATGGGCGGCGGTGAAGTGAATGGAGCGATCTATCTTGGTCATAAAGACAGACATTATTTCTCGTATGATAACTTCAAGCTATTGCAGGTCATTACGACGCATATCGGTCTGGCAGTATCCAATGCTGCGCTGCATGCAGAGTTAAGCCGAATGGCGAGCAAAGATGCGCTGACTGGATTGTATCAGCGCCGTTATCTGGACGAGTCGATCAAAAACTATCAAAATGCGACCTATAGCGGCTCGCTGCTGATGGTCGATATCGACAAATTCAAAGCGGTCAACGATACGTTCGGTCACCAGACTGGCGATGAGGTGCTCAAGCAAGTGAGCCGGGTTGTGCAGCAGCAGATTCGTGATGGTGATATTGCAGCCCGCTGGGGTGGTGAAGAGCTGGCAGTGTATTTCCCACAGGTGGATAAAGGACGTGCCCAGTTCATCGCTGAACGGATTCGCATTGCAGTTTCGGAGGAAACCGATCCACATGTTACCGTATCATGTGGCATCGCCGACTGGAACTGGAAGGATAAAGAGGTCAGCGTTGAATCGCTGTTCTACCGCGCCGACCGCGCCTTGTATCAGGCGAAGAACAGTGGACGTGATCAAGTATGTGTGGATTCCAGCTTGCGAGCATAATGAATAACTTCCAAGTACACTGAAAAGCACAATCCCACACTGATCTGTGCATGAATTAGCAGATTCGGTACAGCGGATGGAGTCATAGCACCGGTGAATACGTGGCGCTCCCATGCATCTGGACTGAGTGCTGAATATGTTCTGAAATGGATATGTACAACTGCAATACAATAAGCCGTCATTTATGCTCTTGAGAGCATGAGTGACGGTTTTATTTGTATGTAAACGATCATTCCAGTACAAACGGTTTGTTGTTCAAAACATGTATGCCTGTATCTTCATAAACTTCCGATGATATAATCATCAAAATGATTTCTACATAAATATTCCTCACATTCAAGACAATTCGCGGAACATCGTGGTACACTTATCGGTGAATAATTAACCGTTGTTCAAAAACAAGGAGAGGAAGATATAGCATGCAGGACCCTAGAGTAAAAGTACTTGCCAGAAATCTGGTTCAGTATTCCATTGATGTACAACCCGGCGAAAACGTGCTGGTAGAGATGATCGGCACCGAGCGCGATCTGCTGAATGCTGTCATTCATGAAGTTGGAGCACGCGGAGGCAATGTATTCGTACAGCTGACTGACCGCAAAGTGCAACGCGCTATGCTGATCAATGCTACCGAAGACAGTCTGCGCACATGGGCAGCGCTGGATCTCGAGCGTATGAAGCAAATGCAGGGCTATATCGGCATCCGCGCAGGTGAGAACATCAACGACCTGTCTGACGTTCCCGATGACAAACAAAAGCTGTACAATCGCCTGTATCAGCATGTGGTACATAGCGAGCAGCGTGTTAAGCATACGAAATGGGTTGTGCTGCGCTATCCAAACGCGAGCATGGCACAATTGGCAGGCATGAGCACCGAAGCATTTGAAGACTTCTACTTTGATGTATGTAATCTGGACTATGCCAAAATGGACAAAGCCCAAGATGCACTCCAACAACTGATGGAGCGTACAGACAAAGTGCGTCTCGTTGCACCGAATACCGATCTGACATTTTCGATCAAAGACATCGGCGCCAAAAAATGCTCCGGTCATCGTAATATTCCAGATGGCGAAGTATTCAGCGCACCGGTACGCGATTCGATCAACGGTATCATCACGTATAACACACCGACAGTGTACAACGGCACCAGCTTTGAAAATGTCAGTTTCCGCTTTGAAAAAGGTCAAATCGTTGAAGCGACCAGCAATGATACAGACAAGCTGAACAATATTCTGGATTCCGATGAAGGCGCGCGTTATATCGGCGAATTCGCAATCGGCTTCAACCCACATATTCTGCATCCGATGAATGATATTCTGTTTGACGAGAAGATCGCAGGCAGCTTCCACTTCACGCCGGGTCAGGCGTATGAAGAGACTGACAATGGCAACCGTTCCTCGATTCACTGGGATCTGGTATTGATCCAGCGTCCAGAGTATGGTGGCGGCGAGATTTACTTTGATGATGTGCTGATTCGTAAGGATGGTATCTTCGTGATCCCAGAACTGGAAGCACTTAACCCGGATAACCTGAAATAAGGATGCGTTTACGTAGATAATCATCGCCGCAATATAATGCGATTCCGGCGGTCAAGTTTACAACAAAAAGGGGTATATATGTAGCAGGGACGCGATTTTCAGGTGCCTGCACATATATCCTCTTTTTCATATGACAGGCGCAAGAAAGCAGTTGCATAAGAAAGCGTATTCATTTATGATGGTATGGAAAACTTGTTTACAGCATAACCAGACGGTAGGAGGGATTATTATGGCAACAAGCAATACAAACAATGCGGCAGTGGTAGAGATTGCCCAGACTGCGGGCCAGTTTACATCATCGATCGTTCTGCAATATGAAACGAAATTTATCGATGTGAAAAGTATCCTTGGACTGTTCACTACACTGGTAGCGAATCATGATTATGAACTGCATGTTCATGGTCCAGACGAAGAGGCTGCCAAAGCAGCAGTGACTGCCGCTTTTGAAAAACATGGTCTGAGCGTTAAGCTTGCCGACAATTAAGAATTGCTAAGATGCTGCCTTTCGATGGAAAGGCAGCATTTTTCTGTGTAGGGGCAGAATGGGCGGTAAGCTATTATTTCAAATATAAGATATTATCTTTCGATTTCGCGTGAGGTTCTTGTATTGCCCTCGGATTTCGTCTAATATTAGGAGTAGTAATGGCCGAGAGTTCTTGAACATAGGGGGGAAGAACATGACTTCATCTGATCTGCAAGAGCAGTTGAATATAAAAGCATTAAATCTTCTGCAAGAAGATGCATATAAAATTGAAAAGTTGATTGAAATCCAGATGGAGAATCTGGACACCCGGTATTGTCCTCTCTATGAGGAAGTGCTGGATACACAGGTGTACGGTTTTTCCAAGGAAGTCGATTTTGCGATTCGTGCAGGTCTAGTGTCCGAACCTGTAGGAAAACAGCTGATCAGTAGCCTGGAACGCAATTTGTCAGTCCTGTATGAAGCGATGAATAATAAGACACAGTCTGCTGAGTAGGAGCTGTGAATCACATAGAGATGCCTGTACCCCAGTGTTGGAGTACAGGCATTTTTTGTTGCGTATTCGGTTGTTACACATGTGGTTTCATTGGTAGCGGAATATTGGAGTATTCAGACCATATAGAACGATACGCCGAGAATGATGTACACGACCATAAGCAATGTACCTTCATACCAATTGGTAGAACCGTCCTGAATGATCGATTTGGCGATAAAGACTGAAACTAGAATCGCCACCAGCTCCAGTGTAGTAAATACGATATCCATCGTATTGCCAAGGAAGAAGCTAACGAAGATCAGTACGGGTGCAACGAATAAGGCAATTTGCAAGCTACTGCCGACAGCAATTTCGACAGAGGCGCCGATTTTGTTTTTCATCGCTAGCAGGATCGCTGCGCTATGCTCAGCGGCATTCCCGATAATCGCTACGACAAATGCTCCGACAAACAGCTCACTGAAGCCAAAGCTTTCTGTAAATGTCTCCAGCGTGCCGACGAGCCACTCGCTGACAAATGCAGTCATTACAGTAGCAATCAACAGATACAGAATGGAGCGACCTTTGGTCCATGCCGGTTCTTCTTCGTGTTCCTCTGTACCGTCACCCTTCGGCGTCTTCACATCAGCCAGATAGTTTTTGTGCGTTACCATGGAGAAAATTAGCCAAGCGATATACGCGAGAATGAGTAATCCCGCTACGATCAGACTCAGCATATTCACTTGGGTATGCGTGATCGAATGCGTATTGAGGAACAACGCGGGTACGAATAGGGCAATGACTGCCACGATCATCAAGGAGCCGTTCATATTCGCTAGTGCCACATTGAAGTTCTGCACTTTGTGCTTCAAGCCACCTGCAAAAATACTCAATCCGAGCACGAGCAACAGGTTCCCGATAATTGAACCAGTCAGACTCGCTTTGACCATATCGTACAATCCTTCACGCAACAGCATGATCGCGATGATCAATTCCGCCGCATTGCCAAACGTCGCATTCAGAAATCCGCCCAACCGCTGACCGGCATAATGGGCAACACTTTCTGTCGCACGTCCCAGGAATCCGGCAACCAGCACGACGGCAATCGCCGAGAACACGAACTGGATGACTGGATTGAAGCCGGCATAATGCGCGATGGCGCTGAGTACGAAGAAAATTGCAAGCAGAATGGTAGATAAATGCTTTTTCATATTGCCACCTCACTATGTAAATTCTTAAACAATATACCCAATATACATGGCAAAGTAAACGTTTTGAGCATACTGGAATGGGATGATGAAATTTTAATTTTGAATATACGCGCTGGATGCAATAAAATAGAGGTGTAGTCATTATGCGATTTGAGCTTGCAGGTATGCAACGTAGGTGTTCAAATCCAGAGGAGGATGGACATGACCGAATCATTACAATTAGAGATGGGCACTATAAAAATAGCTGATGATGTCGTAGCCAAAGTAGCAGGCATGGCCGCACTGGAAACTCCGGGAATCGCTGCTATGTCTGGCGGCTTGTCGGAAGGATTTGCCAAACGTCTGAGTGGCAAAAACGTACAGAAAGGCGTAACCGTAGAGGTTGGACAGCTAGAAGCTGCGATTGATCTGCGTATTATCGTCCTGTATGAAACGCCGATTCATGAAGTCTGTCGGATGCTTCAGCAGAATGTTCGCGAAGCGGTAGAGAATCTGACTGGACTCAAGGTCGTTGAAGTCAATGTGAAGGTGGAAGGTGTCGCCTTCAAGGATGAACTGGTTGAGATCGACAAGCTAAAAGGCACAGGTAATCATTTCAAAGTGCTATAAAACAAGGTAAAGTCTATGAAAAGGGCAAAGTGTGAACAAAAAAGTAAAGTAAGAATAAAAAAGGAACAGCAGAAGAATCCTGCTGTTCCTTTTTTGTTGTAATCTCAAGATCAATTATGCTGTTCTTATTTCATCCGCATGGAGATCGATTGTCGGCGAGTCGTACGTTCGTTGCCGGACGATTTCTGTTCTGCTAACGCCCGATTCGTTTCACGCGAGATACTGAGCATGATTCCCATACTAACCATCATAACCATCAGCGAGGTACCACCGTAACTGATGAATGGCAGCGGAACACCTGTTAATGGAATCGTATTGGTAACACCGCCGATATTAATAAATGCCTGAATCGCAAACAGTCCCATAATACCGACACCAACGAGCGTTCCGAATATATCCGGGCAACGGAGTGCAATCCATACACCTCTGATAATAAAGTAAGCATAGATCAAAAGGAACAATGTTGTACCGACAAAGCCAAATTCCTCACCGATAACGGAGAAAATAAAGTCATTATACGGGTTCGGTAGATAATGCAGCTTTTGAATACTTTGACCAAATCCAGAACCGGTAAATCCACCCTGACCGATCGCGGTCAAGGATTGGATCAGGTTATACCCTGCTCCCTGTGGATCGGTAAATGGATCAAGGAATGTCTGAATCCGATCTGCTCGATAATTGGAAGAAGAAGCTTGATCGCTATCATGACTGAGTAGTGCCTTACCACCAAGCACTAGCGCCATTGCTAATACTAGCAGCAGCAGTGAGCCTAGAATATGCTTCATACTCGCGCCACCGACATAGATGATCAGACCGGCAGTTGCTACCAGAATCATACACGTACCTAGATCGGGCTGTAACATGATCAGACCAGCAACCAGACCGACAATGAACATAACCGGAATATAACCGGAGCGCAGATCACGGAATTTCTCGCCCTTTTTGGCAATCAATGCGGACAGATAGAGAATGACCGCCAGCTTGGCAAATTCGCCGGGTTGTAACGAGAGCCCGCCGATTTTGATCCAACTGCGCGCACCGTTGATGTGCGAACCTGCAATCAGTACAACGACCAACAGGAAAATCGTAAACAAGAAGAACGGTGCAAACCACTTTTTATATTTGCTGTAATGTGCCTTCATCGCAAAAAACATACCGATCAGTCCAATGACAGCGAACATGAGGTGTTTTTTGGTGAAGTACATCGAATCGTAATTGAATGATTTACTTGTAAAAGTTAGACTCGAACTGGCACTGAATACCATTAGAATACCAAAGCCTACTAATACGAGTGTAAGCACCAATAATTGAAAATCCGGTGCGCCCTGCTTCAGCACTTTGCGTTCTGGCTGGGCGGGGTTTGGAATATTGCGCACATTGCTGCGACTGTTACCACCATTGCGGTAACGGTCTGCCAGACTTTGCGGCTGATTGGAGCGTGAAACGTTTTGTCTCATCTTATTCATGATGTATCCCCGATAACGGAACGGATATGTACACATGCAATGAATGTCGAGCAGTATGTAAATGGGTGCTCTTCATGTACAAATCCCCCCTCTGTAAATTGAAAAACTAATAATACCAGTCAGCATTGCAAACGTTCGAAAATGGTCATAAAACCTCAATAACGGTTTGCAAAATTATGTTAAGTTTATGTTCTCATGATAGTACGTTTTACGTAAGGGTGCAAGCTTTCGCAGGAGGGAAATGACGTATATTTGGCGTTGTCAATCATTACTGTGAAAAGAGCATTTTACAAACGGTACGTTTTCAGTCAGAATAATGCCTAAAGATTTATTTAACCTGATGAACAATATTGAAACAAAAATATTGGAATGGAAATAGAGTCGGTCAATGGATAGGAGGATGGAGTTCAGATGGGGGACTACCACTGGGAGGAACGATTAACAGAAATGGTGGAATGGCGGCGGCATTTGCACCGTCATCCAGAGCTGTCTTTTCATGAATATGAGACGATGGCATTTATTGCGGACAAGCTGCGCTCGTTCGGTGTAGAGACGAAGGAACAGGTTGGCGATACCGGCGTGCTTGGCGTCATTCGTGGTACACAACCGGGCAAAGTAGTCGCGCTGCGCGCAGATATGGATGCTCTGCCGATTCAAGATGAGAAGGATTGCGAGTATGCTTCCACGGTCCAGGGAGTGATGCATGCATGTGGTCATGACGGTCACACGTCAGGCTTGCTGGAAGTGGCACGGTATTTTAGCCAGCGCCGTGAACAGTTGAAGGGTGAAATTCGCTTTATTTTTCAACCCGGCGAGGAAGTGTGCCCGGGCGGAGCACTGAAAATGATAGAAGCTGGTGTGCTGGATGGCGTGGATGTGATCTACGGCGTGCATCTGTGGACGCCCATTCCATATGGTCAACTTGCCAGTGCGCCGGGACCTGTGATGGCATCGACAGATGAGTTCTTTATTGACGTTATTGGAAAAGGCGGTCATGGCGGAATGCCGCATGATACGGTGGACAGCCTTCTAGTCGGTGCGCAGCTTGTCGTACAACTGCAATCCATCGTCAGCCGTAATGTGAATCCGCTGCATCCCGCTGTGCTGACAGTTGGTACATTTAATAGCGGTACAGCACAGAATGTTATTGCGGAACAGAGCCGGATTACTGGTACGGTACGCGCCTTTGACGAACAGACGCGTATGCTGATCAAGCGCCGTATTCACGAAGTGGCAGAGCAGCTGTGTGCGCTGAACGGTGCTGAATCCAAAGTCGAATATCTAATGGGATATCCGACACTGGTTAATCACGAAGGCGCGACAGAACGGTTTTTCCGAGTGGCACGCTCGATATTTGCGGAGGAACAGGTCGTACAGACGCCACCGATGATGCCTGCTGAGGACTTTGCTTATTATGTGCAGCAGGTGCCAGGCTGCTTTATCTTCGTCGGTGCAGGCAACCCGGAGACTGGAGCAGTATATCCGCATCACCATGCACGCTTTGATATCGACGAGCGTGCGATGGTGAATGCAGCGCAGATTCTGATCTCTTTGACTGAGGATGTGCTCTCGAATAGCAACGAAGCCAGCTAACCTGCTGATGGCAGGATGATTCACATGGATAGCCTGTTTTTGACAAAAGGGCTTCTAATCTGTTCTTGGCTTATGCTATGATGGGATAGACAGCGTGGAGAGGCGTTGTCCATTATATAGAGGAATGGGATGAACTTCATGAGCGTTACCGAGACAAGAACGGTTGACATGGCCGAAGTACTGCTTTGCGCCTATGATCTGGGCGATATGATCAACAATTCTATCGAAGTCGCTAATTATCTATATTGGAAAGAACGGATGCAGCAGCATCCTGACGTCCAGCGTTTGATCATAAAGCTTAATAGTAAGAAGGAACTTTTCGAGGAAACCCAGCGTTTTGGGCATTTCCATCCGAACTACCATGCTGCTAGAGAAGAAGTGGAGGCAGTGCAGGAGGAAATGCAGCGGATTGAGGCGGTACGCCGGTTTAGCGAAGCCGAAAGTAGCCTAGACCGGATGCTGTATGAGATGTCGGAGACGATTGCACATTCCGTTTCCCAGACGATCAAGGTTCCAAGTAATGATCCTTTACCAAAAGGAGGCGGATGCGGTAGTGGAGGCTCATGTGGATGCGGAGGATAACATTCCGCCAAAAGAAGAACTGACATTTCCAGAGCGCATCGGCTATATCATTTGGGTGAGTGATATCAAGTCTGCACGTAATCTGGAAAAGTACGGCTGTGTGCATTACATTTCACGCCGTATGCATTATGTCGTTATGTACGTAAATGCTGACAAGGCAGAGAATACCTTGAAAAATGTAAACAAATTGTCCTATGTGCGCAAAGTAGAGCGCTCGTATCGGAATGAGATCAAGACCGAGTACAGCAAAAAGGTACCCGACCCGACCCAGTTTTTCGGCATTTAAGCAACGACCGCAGAGTAGCGGCCGTCAACATCCGGCTGTGATCTGCGGGTTTTATTATAGTATTCACGGTGCAGGCAGCATGGAATGATTCTATGTTGCCGTGCCGTTGCAATTAACGAGCATACTAGCGGCCGCAGGGCCGCTTTTTTTTATGGAGATATGGCAAACGGTTACAATAAAAAGGAAGTAAATGTAATAAAATTCAAAAATATATAAGCAATTATTTTAAAAAGTTAAAAATATGGGTTAAAAGATAGTAGGGAAGTGTCGATATAATGCTTAATGGGACTCAAGCACTGATTAAGAAGTGCATTAAGTTAGCCAAATGGGTCCATACTGAAAATTTTAAAGAATATACGCCAAGTCGGGAAATGACAATGATAATGAAGCCCCTGAATGTAGGTCTAAAGATTTACAACTGATAATAAAGGGGAAAATACTTAGGTAATAAGACCTGTAAAGATGGGGAGTGAGTAATGAATGAGAGACAAAGTTATGGAGCGCTGGAGCACCTATGAACCTTTTCATGTTGTGCTCGGGGAAAAGAAAGTAGCCGATATCGTTATCACCAATCATGCCATCAGCCGTTACAACGACCGGATTGCCAAAGGCCAAACGCCGATTGAAGATATTGCCGGTTTCATGTGGGATAGCCTGAAGCAAAATCGCATCGTATCGTACTACCGTAAGGAAGAAGATGTGTACCTGATTGATGAAGATATCGTAGTGGTGGCAGAATTCGCTGAACTGCCGGGCGAATTTGATCTGACTGGCAACCCGCTGCACAAAATGATTGTGGTTACGTTCCTTGGCAAAATGTCCGAAACGATTGAACTCCGCGATCTGAAATCGTATTACTCCTGGCTGAGACACTCCCGTCGCATGACGCTGATCAAAAACAGCCGTAAGCGTAAATAATAATCTTTACAGGTTAGTATCAATATCGATAATTGTTTAATCAAGTAAAACCAGAGTCTGCTATTGCGGGCTCTTTTTTGCGTTGTGCGTATGGTTGTATATTTCTTTTACTACTTTTCATACCGTCGTGCGAGTAACGATTACCAATGTCTGCTGATCGCAGTGCCATCTGGAAGACACACACAGTAGGGATAGGGTACAATAAAGTGGAAAGCAGGGAGGGAAACGGCATTGGCATTTAATTTTCATCAATTGCATATTTTTTATACGGTTGCTGAACGTGGCAGCTTTTCGGCGGCGGCGCAAGCGCTGCATATGACTCAACCAGCAGTGACGATGCAAGTGCAGTCATTGGAAGATCATTTTAGTACCAAGTTGTTTATCCGCACGACCAAAAAGATCGAACTGTCGGAAGCAGGTCACGTTCTGATGCCATTCGCTCGGCGTGGTATTGAATTGATGCGGGAAACGGATGCGGCGATGTCACGGTTTACCGACGATCTGGCAGGGAGATTGTTGCTCGGAGCAAGTAATACGATCGGTGAATATGTGTTACCTCGCTTACTTGTACCGCTTGGTCAGCGTTATCCCGAGATGAAAGTGATGCTCAAAATTATGAATACAACGCAGATTCTAGATGAGATTAGCCGCAATCGGCTCGATTTTGGATTGATTGAAGCGCCGGTGGAGCATCCAGATATGACGATCAATCCGGTCATGCAGGATGAGTTAAAGCTGATCGTACCCGGCGATCATCCATTGGTTGCTCAGCATAGTGTTACGCTAGATGATGTACTGCAATACCCGTTTGTATTGCGAGAAAAAGGTTCAGGTACGCGTCAGGTAATGGAAGAGGAGTTCATTCGTCATCATGTCGATCTGGCACATATTCGTACGGTGATGGAATTAGGCAGCACTGGAGCTGTAAAATCAGCCGTCGAAGCCGGGCTTGGAATTACGATCTTATCGCCTTCCTCGGTGAAGCATGAGGTAGCGTTAGGTTTACTCAAAATACTCACCATTGAAGGGCTATCGTTTCCACGCCAGTTTTATTCGATTCATCTAAAATCAACACTACTAAGCATGCCCGCGACGGCATTTTTGCAATTTTTACAGGAGTATTCGTTGGATTAGTTGGATGATGCTCAAACGATACAAACAAGTTTCCTATATGAACGTGTATGAATCCGCAATGAACAGGAGTGAGCATAATGAACGAGCAGCAACATGTACAGCTAGCATTTGCCGATTTGCATACCCATACGCAGGCATCTGACGGTATGAATACACCATCGGATAACGTACGCCTTGCAGCGGAAGCGGGACTGAGCGCACTTGCTATTACCGATCACGATACTGTTGCCGGAGTGGCAGAAGCAATGGCTGCCGGTGAGCAGCATGGGGTAACCGTCGTACCCGGCGTGGAAATCAGTACAATGCAAGATGGCAAAGATATTCATATTCTCGGCTATTATATCGATACAACCGATGTGATTTTCTTGGAACGATTGGCTGATTTGCGCCGCATTCGTGACGACCGCAATGAGCTGATATTAGCAAAGCTGCGTGAACTCGGTATCCAGATTACGATGGACGATGTATTGACCCAGCTTGGTCGTGAATTGTTGTCAGATGAAAGTATTGGACGACCGCATATGGCAGATGCACTAGTAGCCAAAGGGTATGTGCAAGATATGCGTGAAGCCTTTGATCAATATCTGGCGCAAGGAGCCGCTGCGTACGTATCGCCACCACGAATTACACCAGCCGAAGCGACACAATGGATTATCGAAGCGGGCGGTACACCCGTGATGGCACATCCGGGCATTTATGGAGATGATGATCTCGTATCACGTATTTTCGATCAGAGCGATCTGGCAGGTATTGAGGTGTATCATTCCGATCATTCACCGGACGATGAGCAGCGCTATCTGAAGCTTGCTGAACAGCGTGGGCTGATCGTTACGGGTGGTTCGGATTACCACGGTGAACGGCAGGGCAAAGTATTCCACGGTCCACTTGGTGGACGCAAAGTTCCAGTTGCAGTGCTGAAGCAGCTTGCTCCTGCTTGAATTACGTAATACGTACGTTCCCGATTATAATGAACTACTGTAGTAGCATACCGGATATAATTAAACTGGATTTGGATTTGGATTTGGATTTGGATTTGGATTTGGATTTGGATTTGGATTTGGATTTGGATTTGGATTTGGATTTGGATTTGGATTTGGATTTGGATTTGGATTTGGATTTGGATTTGGATTTGGATTTGGAACTGCGTAGTCTGTACAATACCAGCTGATGGTAAAAGGAGCGATCTTGCATGCGTGTTCTGATTACAGGTTCTTCTGGCAAAATCGGTACGATTGTGACACAGCATCTTATAGATAAGCATGAGCTGATTCTCGCTGATTTGCATTTTGACTATTTGGCGGATGACATCAAGCAGCGAACTACGCAGCATGTTGTCAATCTGGCTGATCCCGATGCTTGTCTGGAACTGACTGCGGGTGTGGACTTGGTCGTTCATCTTGCAGGCAATCCGTCACCAGATGCGGAATTTTATGATTCTTTGCTCAACGACAATATGAAAAGTAGCTATAATCTGTTTGCTGCTTGTCAGCAAAATGGAGTATCTCGGATTGTGTTTGCCAGCAGTGCTCAGGTGATGGAAGCGTACCCTGTGGATGTGCAGACAACGACAACTATGCAGATTCGTCCCAAAAATATGTACGGAGTGAGCAAAGCTTTTGTTGAATCGCTTGCCAGCTATTATGCATATGAATGTGGGATGGAAAGTGTAGGGCTGCGAATCGGCGCGTTTGATGAATTTCAACATGGCAAGCCTATGACAGCGCGCGATATGAGTGCTTATATTAGTCCGGCAGATATATGCCAGCTGGTCGAAAAAGCATTGACCACTCCGTTAAAAGAACCATTTTTGCTCGTGAATGCGATCTCGAACAATCGGTTCAAACGATTGAGTATCGAAGATGCTATTCAAGCGTTGGATTATCGACCACAGGACGATGCGTTTGCTTTGCAGCATATTTTTAAAGAGGATTCATAACGGGAGTTTGTTTCTTTTCTAATGAAGTATATGAAAAAGCGTTCTTGAAGTCTGCAATAGACGATCAAGAACGCTTTTTTGTAATATGAAAAGAATTGGCTGCGATGGTATAGAGTTGAATTTAGAACGATCAGGCTTTGATTGTATTCGTAAGCTTCTTGATCACATCAGCTTCTGGAGTAATAAACAGTGTCGTTTGATGATCGTAAATGACAAAGCCCGGTTTGGCACCATTTGGCTTATGCACATAGCGAATCTGAGTGTAATCGACCGGTACGCTACTGGATTCTTTGGCTTGGCTAAAATAAGCAGCCAGCTGTGCCGCTTCCGCTAGTGTAGCATCGCCGTATTCACTGCTGCGAATGACGACGTGCGAACCCGGAATATCCTTCGTATGCAGCCATGTGTCGTTGTTGCTCGCCATTTTGTTGGTGATGTATTCGTTTTGCAGATTATTTTTGCCGACATACATTTCGATGCCTTCGCTGGATGTGTAAATATGCAGCGTTGGGCGATTGTCTTTTTTCTTCTTTTTCGCCTTTTTGTTGCGATTGCGAACGTATCCCTGTTCCGCCAGTTCTTCGCGAATCTCGTCGATATCTTGCAAAGCAGCACTTTGCAGTTGTTGTAGCAGCGAGTCGAGATAGGCAATTTCTGCATGTGTTTTGATCAGCTGTTCCTCGATCACCGCAAGGCTGTTTTTGTATTTGTTATACCGTTTAAAATAGCGCTGAGCATTGTCCGAAGGATTCAGCTGCGGATCAAGTGCAATCGTAATAGGACGCTGTTCTTCATCGTAAAAGTTGACCAGCTCAATCTGCTTGTCGCCCTTACTGATCTGATGTAGCGAAGCGAATAGCAATTCGCCCTGAATACGATATTTCTCTGCATCGCCTGCTTCCAGTTGATCCTTATGCAGATTATCGAGCTTTTTGATGTTTTTGCTGCGTTCATTTTGTAAAAAGCGCAGTAGATCGCTCGTCTTCTGTTTGACTGTATCGCGCTCGGCTTTGTCGCCGTAATAAGCTTCCATGCAAGCGCTGATAGAATCGTACGACTTGGCTTCGTCCACTACCTGTGTCAACGGAACCGCTGAGAAAATAATTTTCCCACGCGAATTCAGCCCGCTGGACGGACCAAACTCTCCTGTTCGCACCGTATCCATCAATGCTGCAAAAGCAGACCACAGAGCTTCTTGTTCCAAACGCACAGCATTCAACACGACCGTTGTGGAAGGTTCTGCTGGTGGTGTTGAATCATGACTATCGCTTGTATGAGCATTGACTGTGTTGTCTGTATCTGTTGCGCTATTGGCTGGTTCAGTGTACGTAATTTGAGGTGTTTCCAGTTGAGCACCATTGTTCAGTGCGCGTTGAACGATCTCATCCGCAATAAGCGGACTCATGCCGGTAAATGCATTGACGATAAAACGAGACGACGGATCAGTGCTTTCGCGATAAGCTTGAGCGAATTGCTGCTGCTCTACCTCTAGCGGATTCAGCTTGTGCTGTTGTGGCGGCTCCTGATAGCTGAGGCCCGGCATAACGATCCGGTAACTACTAATTGCTGGTGTCACATGGTGAATACCGTCGAGAATATTACCAGTAGCCGGATCGACCAGAATGAGGTTACTATGGCGTCCCATCAGTTCGATGACGATCTTTTTGAGCGATACATCGCCTAGTTCATCACGTTGCCGAATATGGAAATGAATGATCCGCTCCATGCCTACTTGCTCAATACCTTCGATAATGCCGCTCTCGCAATGCTTGCGTAGCAGCATACAAAACATCGGTGCTTCCTGTGGATTCATAAACGATTGCTCGGTAAATTGCACACGCGGATACGTCGGATTCGCGCTTAACACCAATTTGCGATTATCCCGTTGTGCACGAATTTGAAATACGATGTCGTTCTCAGTCGGTTGATGAATTTTATTAATACGCGATCCTACGAGCACTTGCAGCTCCTGCACGATCGCACGGGTTACAATACCATCCAATGCCATAATCTATAGTCTCCTTGAAATGTCTGAAATGTTCCACAGTGATGGAGAGTTGTGCCTTAGCATCATGCACTTCGGAAAGGAATAAGGGAACGTCCTCCAGTGGAGCCGCGGGAATCTTTTGGAATGGAAGAAAATGAAGATTCCCGCACTCCAAAGAGGTAAGATATTTTGCTGTCGCAAAAATCACTTTCCATTGAACCCCGTGTTTGAAGTTCACAAACACTGTAAGTCATCCTCATCCCTTATTTCCTTTCCTCCGTTCCGCGATGCTTGCAAACATCTCAATCTGTGCGAAGCATTTCGTTTTAGTAGTGTATGAAGTAGGGTGAAGAGATGTAAATGAGAGCTGATAGTAGCTTGCTCGTTTCGATTGTTCAACTTATCTATTATATCACCTAAAACTATCCTTATATCATATCTGATTTCTAATACATTTGAAATTCCTTAGAAATTCTTTCTGTACTTTACCGCTAATCCCTCCATCAAGAGGGATTTCTGCATTTTTGCATAAGCACGGAGCGGAGGTAAAGGAATTTGGGCAAAGGACGACCTTGGAGGTGCGAGAATCTACAATTGACTCCTAATCCGTAGATTCTCGTGCCTCCACCGGAGTCCGTGCCCAAATCCTTTGCCGCAGCGTTGTCCCCCTCCAACAAATCACAGCAGAATCCCCCTTAACCTACAATGAAGATCATGCTATGCTTACCCAGTAGGTAACAAAGGAACAGCAGACAACAGAGCAAGGGAGAGAGCCGAAATGGAATTTACGAAAATGAATGGGTTGGGAAATGATTTTATCGTCGTACATGGTGAACCTTCCCTGCCTGCCAATGCGGCGGAGCTGGCGATTCGGCATTGTAATCGGTATTTTGGCATCGGTGCGGATGGATTGGTGTTTATTTTGCCATCGGCGCGTGCAGATGTGATGATGCGCATTATCAATTCGGATGGATCGGAAGCGGAGCAGTGTGGTAATGCGGTGCGCTGTGTTGCCAAATATGTGTATGATCGCCAGATTGTTGGTAGCACGGACATTCAGATCGAAACGATTGGTGCGGGTGTGCAGACAGTGAGCGTACAGGCGGAAAATGGCACAGCTCGTACGGTACGTGTCGATATGGGTGAGCCGATTTTGGAAGGGGAGCGGATTCCAGTAGCGGTCGCAGGGAATCCTGTGCTGGACGAGCCAATTGAGGTGAACGGACAGCAATTTCGCTTCACTGCGGTGTCGATGGGCAATCCGCACTGTGTGATTTATGTAGAGGATGCGGCGAACTTTGATCTGCATACATGGGGACCTTTGCTGGAGACGCATCCGTTGTTTCCACGCAAAGTAAATGTGGAATTTACAACGGTGCAAAATCGCAACCATCTGGATATGCGCGTATGGGAGCGCGGAGCCGGACCTACGCTCGCCTGTGGTACTGGCGCTTGTGCAACACTTGTTGCTTCCGTGTTGAACGGACATGCAGATCGCAATGCAACGGTATCGCTCAAAGGCGGCGATCTATATATCGAATGGGATGAAGCATCCAATCGGATTTATATGACGGGACCGGCAGAAGCAGTCTACAGTGGGCAGACGCTGGATTGAATAGAATGTGAATGGAATGATTGTATGCCAGTCGATACCACGGACTCGTTGATATACTGCGAGTCGGTATATGCCAAACATGCAAGGTTGCCTATGTACAGTGATGGACTGCCGCCTTGCCATACATCGTTATGCCTCGCTATACCTTTTAGCTATATCAGCCAGAATCTGCTAATTTGTATGTTACATTAAGCGTAAATGATGACAGCGAGGTGTAGCACATGAAGCCGGATTTACGGACAAGATGGACAGAAGGTGTTATCGTAGGCGATGGCGCGATGGGAACGTATTTATACCAGCTGGGCTTTCCGGTCGGTATTTCATATGAGGAACTGAATCTGCTGAATCCGCAGATGATTGAAGATATTCATCGGCAGTATGTGAACGCCGGTGCGCAAATGATCGAAACGAATACATTTTCCGCCAATTATGAGCGTCTGGCGAAGTTTGGGCTGGAGCATAAGGTGGAGGAGATTAATCGTGCAGGCGTGCGCATTGCGCGTCAGGCTGCTGGTGAACAAGCGTATGTGGTCGGTTCGGTGGGGGCGATTCGTGAAGGCAAGCGCTCCAATACGCCGCTGCCGGAGCTACGCAAATATTTTCGCCAGCAATTGAATGCGATTCTGGCAGAAGGCGTGGATGGTATTTTGCTGGAAACGTTCTTCGAGCTGGAAGAACTGGCATTGGCACTTCGTCAGGTGCGGAAATTGACCGATATTCCAGTCATTTGCCAGCTGACCGTGGAAGATTCTGTACGTACGCAGGATGGATATCCTCTACCGGATGCGTTTGCGATTCTGGCGGAAGCGGGCGCAGACATGGTGGGACTGAATTGCCGTATCGGACCGAACGGTGTCATGAAGGCGCTAGAATACGTGCGTGGCAAGGTAGCATTGCCATTATCTGTGTATCCTGATGCAGGGGTAGCGAGTTATATAGATGGCGAATATCGATATAAGGCGAAGCCGTCATATTTTGGTCAGAGTGCAGTGCGGCTTGCAGAGCTTGGAGCACGAGTCGTGGGTGGATGCTGCGGTACGACGCCGAAGCATATTGCGGCAATGGCGCGCGCATTGGAAGATTATAGTTCGCCAGCGCTTGATTTTTCATCGGTCAAGGTGCCTTCCCCGCAGGTAAGTATTACGATGGAAAAAGATATTTTACACGGTTGGGATTCCCATGGGGAAGATGCGCCGCCGACTCTTGTCGATCTCGTGCAGGAGCGTCCGACCGTTATCGTTGAGCTGGACCCGCCGCGCGATCTGGATATTGCCAACTTTATGGTAGGTGCTGAATTATTGAAAAAAGCAGGTGCCGATGCCGTTACCATGGCGGATAATTCGCTGGCAGTGACGCGTATGAGCAATATGGCGCTGGCACATCTCGTGCAGCGCGAAGTTGGACTACGTGCGCTCGTGCATATTACGTGCCGCGACCGTAATATGATCGGCAGTCAGTCGCATATGATGGGCTTAAACGCACTAGGAATCGACCATGTGCTTGCCGTAACCGGCGACCCGTCCAAATTTGGCGATCTGCCGGGAGCTAGTTCCGTGTACGATATGACTTCTTTTGATATGATAAAAATGATTAAGCAATTGAACGAGGGAGTTGCCTTTTCGGGTAAAACGCTCAAGCATCGCGCACGCTTCGTCGTCGGTGCAGCGCTCAATCCGAATGTGAAGCATCTGGACAAAGCCGTCCATCGGCTGGAAAAGAAAATCGCTGCCGGAGCTGACTATGTGATGACACAGCCTGTTTATGATCCGCAGCTTATCGCTGATATTCGTGCGGCGACTCGTCATCTGGATGTGCCGGTATTCATTGGTATTATGCCGCTGGCGAGTGGGCGCAATGCAGAATATTTGCACAATGAGGTGCCGGGGATTCAGTTACCAGATCACATTCGTGGACGCATGTCCGGGCTGGAAGGTGAAGAAGGACGGCAAACTGGTGTGTTGATTGCACAGGAGCTGATTGACGTCGCACTGGAGCATTTTAATGGAATCTATATTATGACTCCGTTCATGCTGTACGGCATGAGTGCCGCGCTGACGGAATATGTATGGGCAAAAGCAAAGCAGCGTCCGAACCCCTTGTTTCAAGGCAAATAATCAATTACAATAGGATAACGGATGTGATGCCGATGTCATTCAGTATGACCGGATACGGTCAGTCCGCCGTGCAATATGGCGGCTACAAAATCCAAATTGAAGTAAAATCTGTCAATCACCGCTATTGCGAAGTGATGCTACGTTTGCCGCGCGAGTGGGCGTCAACGGAGGATGGACTGCGCAAGCTTGTACAGAGTCGTGTCAAGCGCGGGCGGATTGACGTGTTTGTAAACAGAGAACAGGCGGATGGACAGAAGTCGACGCTTCAGCTGGATCACTCGGCGGCACGCGCTTATTTGGCAGCGGCTACCGAGTTGAAGCAGCATTATGGCGTCGAAGGAACGCTGGAAGTCAGTCAATTGCTATCGCTGCCGGGTGTTATGAAGGCGATGGAAAGCGAGCATAGCAATGAGGAAGATCCGGAGCAGCTGCAAGCTTTGTTGCAGCAGGGATTGGACGAGGCGCTGAATGGTCTGCTGCATATGCGGGCAAGCGAAGGTCGGCACCTGGTCCTTGACCTGCAAAATCGTCTCCGGCATCTGGAGCAGCTGTATGCGGAGATGCGCCGTCTGGCACCAACCGTGGTGGAGGAACACCGCACCCGGTTGCGACAGCGGCTAACCGAATTGCAGGACGGCAGTTTCCACTGGGACGAATCCAGAGTTGGAATGGAAGTGGCGGTATTCGCCGATCGTTCCAATATTGACGAGGAATTGACGCGTCTGATGAGTCATTTTGAACAGTTCCGGCAATTGATGGAGCAGAATGATTCGATCGGACGCAAGCTCGATTTCCTACTTCAGGAGATGAACCGGGAAGTCAATACGATTGGTTCCAAAGCCAATCATCTGGCTCTAGTTAACCATGTCGTCGAGATGAAAGCGGAGCTGGAAAAAATCCGTGAACAAGCCGCCAATTTGGAATAAGACCAATAAGCGACGTCAATTTCGGCGCGATTGAGTCACATGTATAGGGGGAAAAACCTGAAAATGGCAATCAAACTTATCAACATTGGCTTTGGGAATATTGTATCCGCCAACCGGATCATTTCTATTGTAAGCCCCGAATCCGCACCAATTAAACGGATCATTCAGGAAGCACGCGATCGCCATATGTTGATCGACGCGACGTACGGCAGACGTACACGCGCCGTGATCATTACGGACAGCGATCATGTGATTTTGTCGGCTGTACAGCCGGAAACTGTAGCACATCGTTTGTCCCTCAAGGATGACGATAACGACGAATAAACAAATACAGACTGCCAGCGCTTCCCAGGGGATAGAGTCGGCAATCTACATTGGAGTGTATCATGTCTAAAGGATTATTATTTGTATTGTCCGGACCATCCGGTGTCGGCAAAGGAACAGTTAGTGCGGAACTGCGCACACGCCAACCGGAGCTGATTTACTCGGTATCGGCGACCACGCGTCAGCCGCGTACGGGCGAAGTGGATGGCGTAAATTACTTTTTCAAAACGCATGCAGAGTTTCAAACGATGATCGAAAATGACATGCTGCTGGAACATGCGCAGTATGTTGGTAATCATTATGGAACACCGCGCGATTTTGTAGAGCGTACGCTGGAAGCCGGCAACGACATTTTTCTGGAAATTGAAGTGCAGGGCGCACTGAAAGTGATGGAAAAGTTCCCGGAGGGAGTGTTTATTTTCCTAACGCCGCCTTCGTTTGAGGAACTGCAAAGTCGTCTACAGGGACGCGGTACGGAAACAGTAGATACGATCAACAGTCGCTTGACCGCAGCTGCGGACGAACTGGAAATGATGAAGCATTATGATTATTCCGTCGTCAATGATGAGATTCATCTGGCTTGCCAGCGCATTGAGAGCATTATTATCGCCGAACACTGCAAGATCCGCAAATAACCCCCGGAAGCATCAAGCTCCGGAAGAATATGAGGTGCGAAAGCCATGTTATATCCATCCATTGATGAAATGATGAACAAAGTAGACAGTAAGTATTCGCTCGTTGTTGCAGCATCCCGTCGTGCAAGACAACTGCGTGATGGTAGCAAAAGTGAACTGCATCATCCGAAAGCTCACAAATTCGTTGGTGTAGCATTGGAAGAAATCTACAACGACAACATCAAGATCGAGCGCAGAACCGAAGAGGAACTGGAACAAAGCGATCGCGAAAACCATTAATAGTTTCCAGCTATCCTGCATGGGATGGCGCCGGGCAATGATAACAACCGCAAGGTTGTTATTTTTTGTGTCCGCATTTGTGTCCGCAATAGGAGAAATTGCAGATAAAGTTACACAGTAGGCAGAAACAGCCCGTTTTCTAGTACATTCCGTGGAAGTGGATCGGAGTATATAGAAACGGGCTTGTATTATATATGATCATTTTATAGGTAGTATTACAATACTTAACGTGTATGTACAGCTCTGTGCATGATAACACTTTGTATTGTGATTGCAGCGTAAATACTTCATCCAACATCATATTGGATGCCTGTATCCTTACAATATCTGTGTCATAATATAGAGGAACCATGAGCAAGGACTCTGAGCATGTATGAGATGTGTATGGATATAAGACGCTGCATGGAAGTACGAATACATGTACCCTTTTTGCATAATAAAAGGTATAATAAAGGGATGGAAAAGCTTGATTTCCACTCCTTCTATGCATATCGTTTGTGCAGATAAACTTTGTTCTACAGCAACACCAACCTATTCATCCCAAGCGACGACTTGATGAGAATATATAGAGGCATGTGATCATATAATGCCTTCCACTACGCTTCATCTAAAGCAATAACAATGCAAACGTCATACTGCCCACGGGCGTTCATTCCAATACGAAAGTAGGGAACATCATGCTGAAAGGCAAAAAGATCGTGCTCGGTATCACCGGTGGTATTGCTGCATACAAGGCAGCATCGCTATGTAGTGGGCTAGTTAAGCAGGGAGCGGATGTGCATGTGATCATGACCAAATCGGCGTCCCAATTTATTACCGAGCTGACGCTTCAGACATTATCACGTAATCCGGTGCATATCGATACTTTTGATGAGCGTAATCCCGAAGTGGTGACCCATATTCACCTTGCCGATCTGGCTGATCTGGTGCTGATTGCACCGGCAACCGCGAATACGATTTCCAAAATGACACTTGGTCTGGCAGACGATATGCTGTCTTCTATGCTGCTTGCCACAACGGCGCCGATCATGGTCGCACCGGCGATGAATGTGCATATGTACCAGCACCCGGCGATTATGCAAAATATGAACACACTCGTCGAGCGTGGTGTGCTGATGATAGAACCGGGCGAAGGTATGCTTGCCTGCGGGTATGTAGGCAAAGGACGACTGGAAGAACCGGAAACGATCATCTCGGTCGTTAACGATTTTTTCGCCGCTCAGGAGCATAAGAGACAGCTTAGCCATCTGCTATCCGGTCGCAAAGTCACGGTGACAGCGGGCGGAACGATTGAGCGCATCGATCCCGTACGGTATATTACGAACGATTCGTCTGGCAAAATGGGCATCGCTGTTGCACGTATGGCTAAACAGATGGGTGCGGATGTGCGTTTGATCGCTGCTTCCGTACAGGTCCCGCTACCACAGGATATGGAAGTTGTGCGCGTACAGTCTGCACAGGAGATGTATGAAGCAGTGCTTGGCGAATGGAATCATACCGACATCATGGTGCAAACTGCTGCTGTTGCTGATTACCGTCCCAAAACAGTACACACAACCAAAATGAAGAAAAAAGACAACGATCTGACACTAGAACTGGAAAAAACAGTCGATATACTGCAAAGTCTTGGCGAACGTAAGCAGCATCAGTTTCTGATTGGCTTTGCCGCTGAAACGGAACATGTCGCCCAGTACGCTATGGACAAATTACAGCGCAAACGTTGTGATCTGATCGTTGCGAATGATGTGACAGCGACTGGCGCAGGCTTTGGCACAGATACGAATAAAGTTCAAATCTATGATGTCAATGGACTGGCGGACGATGTGCCGTTAATGAGCAAAGAAGAAGTAGCTGTGCGTTTGCTGGAACTGGCTGCGCGCCGTCTAAGTGGGGTGTCTGCCTCATGAGCCGGATTGCCAGGGTGATCGTCGATGTACCGAGCCGTGGCACCGACCGACCGTTTGATTATTTGATCCCGCAATCGATGCAGGGCTGGTTGGAAATTGGCAGCCGGGTCGGTGTGCCATTTGGTTCACGCACGCTGCAAGGATTCGTCGTAGAACTGGCGGATGAATCGGAAACGCCGGACATCAAGTTGAAGGCTGTCAAAGAACTGCTCGATCTGGTGCCGCCCTTATCGGAGGATCTCGTACAATTGTCTGCGTGGATGAGTGCGCGTTATGCCTGTCACCGAATTACGGCATTGCAGGCGATGCTTCCGGCTGCATTGAAAGGGAAAGCAGAACGATACATTTCTGTCGCTGATCCATCAGAGTGGGGCGAGCGCGAGTCAAATGGGGCATCTGCTGCTGCCGATGAGCCGGTATTGTTCGATACGGTAGAGGAATTGGATGACATGGAATCTGCTATCGTCACGCATATTCGCAAACAGCAGGAAGTGCGTATGGAGCATCTGAGCCGCAAATTTGCGAATCATGCGGATGTGATCAAACGGTTGCTACAGCGCGGTGTATTATCCGAGACGCGCAGCATTCGCGACAAGGTACAAAAGAAAACCGTTCGTACCGTCGCGCTGCATTTGCCAGAGAATGAGATTCGCCGTATTATCGACGAGTTTCCAGCGCGAGCGAGGCGGCAACAGGAAGTATTGACCTTTATTGCCGATACCGGCGGTGAGGTGCAGATGAAAGAGATTTTGACCGTACTTGGTGTAACAGCAAGCACCGTGAAATCGCTCGCTGATAAAGGCTATATCGTCATTCGAGATACTGAAGTGTTCCGTGATCCATACAAAGACCGCAATTTCAAACCGAGTGTACCGTTTGTGCTGACAGATGAGCAGCAGATGGTATATGACGCCATTATTCAGCAGATTGATCAACGGGTCGAAGGCGAATTTCTAATACACGGGATTACTGGTAGCGGGAAGACGGAAGTATATTTACAGTCGATACAGCGCGTAATTGAGCAGGATCGGCAGGCGATTATGCTTGTACCGGAAATCTCGCTCACACCACAAATGGTCGAACGCTTCAAAAGCCGGTTCGGCGATCATGTCGCTGTGCTGCACAGCCGCTTGTCGAGCGGTGAGCGATATGATGAATGGCGCAAAATTCGTGAAGGTCAGGCGCTGGTCGCCATCGGTGCGCGTTCAGCGATCTTTGCTCCTTTTACGAATCTGGGGCTAATTATCATGGACGAAGAGCACGAGACATCGTATAAGCAGGAAGAGAGTCCGAAGTATCATGCTCGCGATGTCGCCGTTCATCGTGCACATCAGCATCAGGCGGTTGTGCTGCTTGGCTCGGCAACGCCGTCACTGGAAAGTTATCATGCGGCGCGTTCGCAGAGTAAGGACGATTTCAATCCCACACTGCTGGAGATTCACGGTCGTGCACTTGGGAGCGAATTGCCGCAGGTGCATATCATCGACATGCGCGAGGAACTGAAGGAAGGCAATCGTTCTATGTTCAGCCGTCCGCTGCATGAAGCGATTGAAGATCGCTTGGAGAAAAAGCAGCAGATCGTCCTGCTGCTTAACCGACGCGGGCATTCTACCTTTGTCATGTGCCGGACGTGCGGGTATGTGGCGGAATGTCCAAACTGCGATATTTCGCTGACCTTCCACCAGCGCTCTAACAATTTGCGTTGTCATTATTGTGGACATGCCGAACCGGCGCCAGAAGTGTGCCCGGAATGTGGCAGTGAGCATATTCGCTATTTTGGTACAGGTACGCAGCGGGTCGAGGAAGAACTGGCGAAGCTGTTTCCCGGTATCCGTGTTGTGCGGATGGATGTAGATACAACTACGCAAAAAGGTTCGCATGAAAAGCTACTGAATCAATTCCGCGACAAGCAGGCGGATTTGCTGCTCGGCACGCAAATGGTCGCAAAAGGACTCGACTTTCCAGATGTGACATTGGTTGGTGTAATCGCTGCCGATTCGGCGCTGCATTTGCCGGATTTCCGCGCTGGTGAGAAGACGTTTCAATTGTTGACACAGGTTGCCGGACGTGCCGGACGACATCATTTGCCGGGAGAAGTCATCGTGCAGACGTATAACCCGGATCATTACTCGGTCATTCATGCGAGTCGTCACGATTATTCGTCCTTTGTACGAGAGGAGCTTAAGCATCGTCAGGTGCTTAGTTATCCGCCATACTGCCGTTTGGCACTGGTTACCTTTTCCCATGAGAAGCTGCCGTTACTAGTACGCATTGCCGAAAATTATGTGCAGATGGTCAAAGATCATGCGCAGCGAGTCGGTTGGCTCGGCAGTCTGGAACGCTTCTCCACCGAAGCGCTGGATGTGCTAGGTCCAGTCGCTTCGCCCATTCCAAGGCTAAAAAATAGATACCGATTCCAATGTATGATAAAATGGCGTGGAGATATGGACGTTGCCCGCTTGGCTGAGTATGTATCGGAACAGCTACAGGACAGCGTGCGCGACAAGGATTTGCTGATCAGCATCGACGTTGACCCTCAAGTGATGATGTGAGAACATCAGTCGCTGGGACTCACCGGAACACATAACAGGGCAGCAGCATTTTGCTGCCCTGTATTCTGCTTGAATAGAGTTGCAGATATACTCAGCGCGACAATGAATATAACAATAGATAAGGGATGGGATGACAGGATGGCAATTCGTATTATTGTAAAAGAACCAGATGAAGTACTACACAAAAAAGCAAAAGAAGTAACCAAAATCACACCCAATGTACAAAAACTGCTGACCGATATGGCAGAAACGATGTACGACGCAGACGGCGTTGGACTGGCTGCACCACAGGTCGGCATTTTGAAACGAGTGATCGTGGTGGATGTTGGTGACGACAATGGACTGATCGAGCTGATCAACCCGGAGATCGTATCCAGCAGCGGTGAGCAATTGGGTTCTGAGGGCTGCCTGAGCATTCCGGCGCTGAACGGGGAAGTACGCCGTGCAATGGAAGTGACAGTCAAAGGACTGGATCGTGACGGCAATGAAATAACCATTACTGGTACGGAGCTACTCGCGCGTGCACTTCAACATGAGATTGATCATCTGAACGGCGTATTATTTACCGATATTGCAGAGCGTGTCTATGACCGTAGACTGGATGAGGGAGGGGAATAAGCATTGACCAGAATCGCTTTTATGGGAACGCCCGACTTCGCAGTAGCCAGTCTCAAGGTACTGTTGGAGCAGGGGATGAACGTAGTTTGTGTTGTCACACAGCCGGATAAACCGCAAGGTCGGAAAAAGGTGCTTACTCCATCTTCGGTAAAAACTGCCGCTCTTGAGCATAACTTGCCTGTGCTGCAACCGCAGCGCATGCGCAGCCCCGAGGCTGTAGCTGAGCTGGCCTCGTATGAACCGGATCTGATTATTACGGCGGCATACGGACAGATTTTGCCAAAAGCTGTACTGGATCTGCCACGCCTTGGCTGCGTCAATATCCACGGCTCCCTGCTGCCCAAGTATCGCGGTGGTGCTCCGATTCAGCGCTGTATTATAAATGGGGAAACGGTAACTGGCATTACGCTGATGTATATGGCAGAAGGCTTGGACACCGGCGATATGATCTCACGTTTGGAAGTACCGATTACGGATGACGATACATCCGGTACGTTGTTCGCCAAAATGAGTGAAGCTGGCGCACACATTCTCACAACCGAGCTGCCGCGCTTGTTGGCAGGCAAAATAGATGCAGAACCGCAAAATGACGACGAAGCAACGTATGCGCCGAATCTATCTCGCGACGATGAGAAGATCGACTGGTCGCGCAGTAGCCGTGACATTTATAATCAGATTCGCGGATTGGTGCCGTTCGCAGGTGGCTTTACACTTTGGAATGGCGATGTATTCAAAGTATGGAAAACGGTACAACCACAGCCGGATGCTTCCTTGCCTGCGGGAGCGGCAGATGCAGCACCGGGAACTGTAGTAGAACTGGGCAAGAACGGTATCGTCGTGCGTACCGGTGATGGCGTATTGATGCTAACCGAAGTACAACCAGCAGGCAAAAAGGCACTGAACGCTGCCGACTTTGCGCGCGGTAATGCGCTTGCGGTAGGAACGGTGTTCCAGTGAGCGATTCTAATAAACGCAATCCGAAACCGAACCCAGCTTCTAACAAGGTTCACTCTCATTCGAATTCGTCTCATACCAAGTCATCTGCCCAAGCTTCATCAGGCTCATCACGCACTCATGCTTCGTCGCGTGGTAAATCATCGCAAGCACGTCAGCTGTCCGCTCGCGAAGTAGCATTGAACGTATTGACGGATGTCGATGCAAGCGGCTCATACAGCAATTTGCAGCTGAATCAGGAGCTGGTGCAGGCGAAGCTTGAGCGTGCGGATGCGGGACTGGCAACAGAGATTGTCTATGGCACGATTGCTCATTTTAATACGATTGATTATTTTCTGAACCCATTTGTATCCAAAGGGCTGAACAAGCTGCAGCCGTGGGTGCGCAGTTTGTTGCGGCTTAGCTTTTACCAGTTGTATTATCTGGATCGCATTCCGGCACATGCGGCTGTCAATGAGGCGGTGAATATCGCCAATCGTCGTGGTCATCAAGGCGTGTCTGGCATGGTCAATGGCGTACTGCGCAATGTACTACGTCAGCTCGATGAATTGCAAATTCCAGATGGGCTGTCTGCGGTCAAGCGGATATCGCTTCAATATTCGCATCCAGAATGGCTAGTGAAGCGTTGGATCAAGCAGTACGGTGAGGAAACGACCGAACAAATCTGTATGTCTAACAATGAGCCGCCTACGGTCAGTGTGCGGGTGAATACGAATCTCGTATCCCGGCAGAAGATGCTGGATATCTTAAATGAGCAGGGCTATTATGCTCAGCCATCGGCGATTGCGCCGGATGGTATTGTGCTCGGTGGCAGTGGCAATATGGCGTTAACCGATTGGTATCGCAGTGGACAACTTTCCATTCAGGACGAAAGTTCGATGCTAGTCGCCGAAGCCGTACAGCCACAACCCGGTATGGATGTACTGGACTGCTGTGCTGCACCTGGAGGCAAAACCGCGCATCTAGCGGAAAAAATGCAAAATAGCGGTCGGATTATCGCCAACGATATTCATGAGCATAAGCGCAAGCTGATCGATGATCAGGCAGAGCGCCTGCATATTTCTGTGATTGAGACAACGGTTGGCGATGCGATGACATTGTCGGATCGGTATCCGACGGCTTCTTTTGACCGTATTCTACTGGATGCGCCTTGCTCTGGTCTAGGCGTTATTCGCCGCAAGCCGGATTTGAAATGGAACAAGACAGCTGCTGATATCGGCGCCATTACCGAATTGCAGCAGCAATTGCTGGAAAAGGTAGCGCCTCTGCTCAAGCCGGACGGGATTCTGGTGTACAGCACCTGTACGATTGAGCGTAGTGAGAATGAAGATATGATGCGTCGTTTTCTGGAAGCACATGAGGATTTCGAAGTCGCTCCGAATCCGCTTCGTGCTCTGTTACACAATACAGATGCAGTAACATCGTCAGATACACAGTCTGCAACCGAGCACCATGCTGCACCGACTACGATTGGCGTACAGATTTTGCCACAGGATTACCATTCCGATGGATTTTATATCGCGGCATTACGCCGTGTACGATAGAATTGGCTGATTTTTTTGGTATAGCCTAATAGCAGGCACCCCACTCGCATGAATATTTGCACAATAAAGGGCAGATGTTGGCGGAGTGCCTCTTTAGGCTTTCTTTGTTTTGTGCTAAACTAGTAAAGATGTGAACCCGATAGTAAATGACAGATATACAAGCCGTGCATAGTGTTCAACAAATTTAATGATATTAAGAATAGGTGTGATAACTGCAATGAAACCCTTTATATATGACTTTTCCCTGGATGATCTCCAGGAATGGGTGAAAGAGAATAATGAGCCTGTATTCCGGGCATCGCAAATTTTTGACTGGCTGTATGTGAAGCGCGTATCTTCGTTTGAGGAAATGACCAATCTTTCCAAAGGCCTGCGCGCCAAGCTGAACGACCAGTTTTCTTTTGTCATGCTGGATGAAATTACGAAGCTGCAATCCAAAGACGGTACGGTAAAATTCCTGTTCGGTCTGCATGATAACCATGCAATCGAGACCGTTATTATGCGTCACAATTACGGTAACAGCATCTGCGTAACGACTCAGGTCGGTTGCCGGATCGGCTGTACATTTTGCGCGTCTACACTGGGTGGTCTGAAGCGTAATCTGACTGCTGGTGAGATCGTTGCTCAGGTTGTACAGGCACAGAAGATTCTGGACGAAACGAACGAACGTGTCAGCAGCATCGTTATTATGGGCTCTGGCGAACCGTTTGAGAACTACGAAGCAACTATGAAATTCCTACGCATCATGATTCATGAAAAAGGTCTGAATATCGGTCAACGTCATATCACCGTATCCACGAGTGGGATCGTACCGAACATTTACCAATTTGCGGATGAGAATACCCAGATCAATCTGGCGATTTCCATTCACGCGCCTAACGACAAACTGCGCTCCAAGCTGATGCCGGTTAACCGTCGTTTCCCGTTTGACGATGTAATGGAATCCCTGCGCTACTATATGGAAAAAACCGGTCGCCGGATTACATTTGAATACGCCTTGATCGGTGGCGTGAATGACCGTGCCGAGCATGCAGAAGAACTGGGCAATATTCTCAAAGACATGATGTGCCACGTCAACCTGATCCCGGTTAACTATGTGCCAGAACGTAATTACGTACGCACCCCGCGTAAAGATATTTTTGAGTTCCAGCGCATTCTGGCGGACAAAGGCGTGAACGTTACGATCCGTCGTGAGCAAGGTCATGATATTGCAGCAGCATGTGGACAATTACGTGCGAAGCATATGGAGTCGACTGCGAGGTGATGGGTGTTGATTAAAGCAGCACAGTTGAGTGATAAGGGGCGCGTCAGACAGGTTAACGAGGATTCCGTATGGATTGGTAGTATACAGGAAGAATATGTACTGGGCATTGTAGCTGATGGAATGGGAGGTCACCGTGCAGGTGATACCGCCAGTCAGTTAGCTGTCCAAACCGTAGTATCCGATCTTCAAGGCCTGGAAGTGGGGATGTCGGCAGAAGCATGCCGTGCCGCACTGCATGATGCGATTTTACATGCGAATGATGTTGTTTTTCATACCGCACAAACAAGCAGTGATTATCATAATATGGGAACGACCGTTGTTGCCGTTCTGCTGCGTGGCAATCAGGGCATTATCGGTCATATTGGCGATAGCCGTGCGTATCTGGTAGGCGAGGATGCTCTTCGTCTGATTACGCAGGATCATAGTCTGGTCAATGAGTTGCTCAGAACCGGGCAAATTAGCCAAGAAGAGGCAGCTTCGCATCCACGTCGCAATGTACTAACACGCGCACTTGGCACCGATGCCGAAGTGAATGTGGAATTGGATGATATTGCCCTGTCTACGGGCGAAGTGCTGCTGTTATGTAGTGATGGATTGACCAATATGGTCGCCGGAGCACAGATTGAGACGGTAGCACTGGCGGGAATTCCACTGGAAGAACGTGCCCGTCATCTCGTTGCACTCGCGCTGGAAGCTGGCGGTGAGGACAATATTACAGTTGCCCTGTTTGAATTTACCGACTCTGTATCAGAGTCTGATGATAAGGGGTGGACGCCATGATCGGACGTGTTCTCGGCGGCCGCTATGAGATTATGGAAGAGATCGGCGGCGGCGGTATGGCGCTCGTTTACAAAGCGCTGGATGTGCTGCTTAATCGTCATGTAGCGATCAAGGTGCTGCGTCAGCAGTTTGTATACGATGAAGAATTTATCCGCCGTTTTCGCCGTGAAGCGCAATCGGCTGCTTCGCTGTCTCATCCGAATGTAGTCAGCATTTATGATGTTGGTCAGGAAGACGATGTGCATTATATCGTTATGGAATATATCAATGGGCAGAATCTGAATGAGATTATCAAAGAACGAGCACCGCTGCCAGTAGAGGAAGCGGTACGTTTTGCCACTCAGATCTGTGATGCACTGGATCACGCCCATCATAATCAGATTATTCACCGTGATATTAAGCCACACAATATTTTGATTGGTCGTAATGGACGGGTCAAAGTAACGGACTTTGGGATTGCACGCGCCGTCACCTCGACTACGATTACGCAGACCGGTTCCGTTGTCGGCTCCGTACACTATTTTTCACCAGAGCATGCCAAAGGTGTTACAACAGGCGAGAAATCCGATCTGTATTCACTTGGTATCGTAATGTACCAGATGTTGACCGGACGATTGCCATTTCAAGGGGAAAGCCCGATCAGTGTGGCGCTCAAGCATTTGCAGGATGAGTTTGAAGATCCGCGTTTGATCAATCCGCTCATTCCGCAGAGTGTGGAAAATATTATTTTGAAGGCAATGCGCAAAAATCCGGCAGAGCGGTACCATTCTGCTCATGATATGTTAACAGATCTCGATACATGCCTGCTGCCCGAGCGTAGCAAGGAATCACGAGTCTATTTTGCGAGCAATGATGATGATGAACAAACCAAGGTGGTATCGGCAATTCGGCCGAACTCTATCCCCATTCCGCCACTGGAAAAGGAGGAGGTTCGCAATATGGAACGCGACCGCGGTCGAAAAAGTAGTGCCGCTACCAAGCAAAGCTTCTGGAAAAAACCAGCTGTGTGGGTATCGATTGTTGTACTCATTCTTCTGATCATGACAGCAGCAGCTTTTTATGTGCGTACTACATTTGAAGTGCCGGAAGTTACCGTGAAGAGTGTAGTCAATGAAACGCAGCAAAATGCAATCCAGATTCTAAGCGATCAAGGGCTGACGGTTTCCGATGACATTGTATACGAGTATCAGGAGGGCAAAGAACCTGGTATTGTATTTGCCCAGAATCCAGAGCCGAACAGTGTAGTCAAAAAAGGAGCCAGTGTGCAGCTCAGTGTGACAGTCGATAAAGACCCGATCAAAATGCCGGATCTGAAGAGCGGTATTACATTTGAGGATGCACGTAAGCAATTGCTGGCATTGGGCTTCAAAGATGATCAAATCACCCGCGAAGATCAGAATAGCGATAGCGTAGATAGCGGGATTGTATTGAATCAGAATCCAGGTGCCAACGAGGAAGTTCAGCCAGAGATGCAGGCGGTTACGTTGATCGTCAGCAAAGGCACTTCGAAAGCAACTATACCTGATCTGACCAATTCCAGTCAGTCCAGTGCACAATCGAAGCTGTCTGACACTGGGTTTGGTGTAGGGAATGTACAGCAGGAATCCAGCTACAGTGTGGAATCTGGCAAAGTTACTCGTCAAAACCCACAAGCTGGTAGTTCAGAAACGAAGGGTAGCAAGGTTGATTTCTGGATTAGTACCGGTTATCCACCGGAAGCCCTGGATTATACGTACAGTGTATCCGTTCCACCGAAAACAGCAGGTCAGGCGAGCAAAATTAATATTATTTTCACTGATGCTCGTGGAGCTGATCGCAATTGGGGTACAAAAACGATTAATTCAAGACAGTCGTTACAGGTTAATATGATTCTGGACCCAAGTCAGAATGGTGTGGTCAAAGTATATCGGGATGGTCAATTCCTTGATACATTTGCGATTAGCTATAATGATGCCAAACAGAATACGGTACAGGAGGGTGTTGTAGAGCCTAGCAATTCTGGTGAAGTCACACCACCGGCTACGACGACACCACCAGCGACAACGCCGCCGGGCAATACAGATGGAACCGATCCAGCGAATGGCACCGGCACGGGAACGACAGATGGTACAAGTACAGGTCAAGATGGAACGACCGATAGTACAACGCCACCTGACCCAAGTACCGATACGGATACAGATTAAGTATACGTAGAAAGGCAAGTCATCCTGTACTTTGCAAGTTCAATACAAGTCAATGAGAGTCGACGAGAGGACGGATTACATGCCTGAAGGCTTAATCGTCAAAGCGCTAAGCGGATATTATTATGTCAAACCGGGTGAGGAAGCCGGCGATGCCGGTACTTCGTCCGGTACGATTCAGTGCCGAGCACGCGGGATTTTTAAGAAAAAAGGCATCTCGCCGCTTGTTGGCGATCAGGTAATCTATTCATTGACTGAAAATGGAGAAGGCACCGTGGATGAGATATTGCCACGGCGGACGGAATTGATTCGTCCGCCTGTGGCGAATATTGATCAGGCGGTGCTGCTCTTTTCTGTTAAAGAACCGGATTTGAGCCTGATTTTGCTGGATAAATTTCTGGTACATATCGAGCACGCGGGGCTGGAGCCGCTCATTTGTTTTAGTAAAATGGATTTGCTGGATGAGCAAGATCAGCAGACACGAGATGAAGTGGAGCAAGCGCGTCTGTTATATGAACAGATCGGTTACCATGTTATTTTGACCAGTGCGGAAAGCCAGCTTGGAGCACAGCAGATATCATCAGAGCTGAACGGACGTCTGAGCATGTTCGCTGGTCAATCTGGTGTGGGCAAATCATCGCTGTTGAATGCTGTCATTCCGGGGAGTGACCTGAATACGAGCGAGATCAGCATGCGGCTTGGTCGTGGTCGTCATACGACACGCCATGTGGAGCTGATCGAGTTGGAGGGTGGCGGTTATGTCGCCGATACCCCGGGATTCAGCCAATTGAACTTTACCCAGCTTGGCGTCGATGATCTTGGTTCCTGCTTCCGCGAATTCAATCGATATGCCGATAGCTGCAAATTCCGTGGCTGTACCCATCTGCATGAACCGGGCTGCAAAGTGATAGAAGCGCTCCATGATGGCGAGGTCGCGCAGAGCCGGTACAAACATTATCAGCAGTTTTACCAGGAGATGAAAGACGAGAAAAGGAGGTACTGAACTATGCATGATATCAAAATCGCACCATCCATCCTGTCCGCCGATTTCGGCAAATTGTTGGATGAAGTGAAAGAAGTGGAACGTAGCGGCGCAGATTGGTTACACGTTGACGTAATGGACGGACATTTTGTTCCAAATATTACATTTGGTGCACCCGTACTGCAATCCATCGCTCCCCATACCGGACTGTTCATCGATGTGCATCTGATGATCGAGAACCCGGATCGTTATATCGCCGACTTTGTCAAAGCCGGTGCTCAGATGATTACTGTCCATGCTGAAGCTTGTACGCATCTGCATCGCGTCATTCATCTGATCAAAGAACACGGTGCCAAAGCAGGCGTAGCCCTGAATCCGGCAACCCCAGCCAGCGCCATTCGCGAAGTACTGGAAGATGTGGATATGGTACTCGTCATGACCGTTAACCCCGGTTTCGGCGGACAATCCTTTATCCCGCGTACCGTACACAAAATCCGCGAAATTCGCGACTGGGCAAACGCCATCGGTCATACCGCCCTACACATCGAAGTAGACGGTGGCATCGCCGCTTCCACAGCTAAACAAGTCGTAGAAGCAGGTGCCGACGTCCTCGTAGCCGGCAGCGCCGTCTTCGGCGCCCCCAACCGCGCCGCAGCCATCCAAAGCATCCGCAATAGCCTAACCTAATTGCAAACTTGATGGCAGTCATCAAAGAAAGTAATGAGTATAAACGCGTCCTATATAGAGTCATCATCACGCGTATACAAAGTCAGCCAAACTTTTAAAATAAAAGCTACACTGATTCCAAGCATAACAATGACTCTCCAATACAAACAAAATCGATATGCAGATTACATTTCTTTCATCAAATTACAATCTGCATACATCATTATTACATTCAAAAGGCAACTGATTTCCTAACGAAACCAGTTGCCTTTTTCTTATATCCCTCTATAAACTCTACATATACTTATGTATCTACTACCTATAACCCAACCATTTCACAAATCTTATTACTACCCAACTGCTCCCATCCCACCATAAGCTGCTCTACATTTCTTTCTCGCGAGCACAGCATGCCCGAATTAGCACAGAGCGGAGGTAAAGGAATAAGGGAAAAGGACGACTTTGGAGGGGCGGGAATCTACAAGTATCAACCTTATTCGTAGATTCCCGCGGCTCCACCCGAGGACGTTCCCTTATCCTTTACCGAAGCGCTGTACCTAATCCCAGCACCAAGCACCCACCTCAAAAAATGTAAGCAGCAAAAAAGCACCCTCATATTGGAGAGTGCTTTCTCATCATCATATCATTATACGCGGGTAACTTTACCGGATTTCAAAGCGCGAGTACTTACATATACGCGTTTTGGTTTACCGTTTACGAGGATGCGAACTTTTTGAACGTTCACGCCCCAAGTACGACGGTTACGGTTGTTAGCGTGAGATACGTGGTTGCCGCTACCAGCAGTTTTACCTGTTACATAACATTTACGGGCCATAGTTACACCTCCTATTTCCGAAAAAGTGCATGAAAACAACACTCATAACATATTATCATAATCAAGAAAGCAACGTCAACACTTCTAAATACTTTATTTATTTCTGTACAGGGTTATAGTACAATGTAACATAGTTCCGTATGACCTTTGGACGGAAGCTGTGGCAGGTTTGCGCCTATTTGTAAAAGCGTTTTATCGGCTGCTTTTATAATCACCGGAGTAGTCCTTCATTGGAGCTCGTATTACCAAAAATAGCTGTAATGGCGCGCTTTTGCCCATGTTTGGTACTTGGTACTTGGATAAGGTGCTAAACATATGAAACGTCAGTCATACTACTGGCGTATAATACAGCACATCCTGTATAGGTACAGGATCAACAATGGTGGCATGGCATGATAACGATAAATGATGCTTTGTATCACCTGATGAACAGTGTCTGGCTATCATTTAGCATTGATATGAGGTCAGGCAGAACAAGAAATAACAACTAAACAATTAACTATGACTAGCGTAAAGTTCTGCTTCCCATTGGTTGTTAGCGAAGCGGATAGATGAGGAAGGGGATTTTTCATTGAGTAAGCGTTCTTTAAACGGGGTTGATTTTACCGCAATGGTATTGGCGGGTGCAGCACAATTGCACCAGCATGCAGAACATGTCAATTCTTTGAATGTGTTTCCTGTGCCGGATGGCGATACAGGAACCAATATGAATTTGACGATGACCGCAGGGGTAACAGAACTGAAATTGCATGAAACGTCATCCATCGGTCAGGCGGCAACTATATTGTCAAAAGGACTGCTAATGGGCGCGCGTGGTAATTCTGGCGTTATTCTGTCTCAGCTGTTCCGTGGCTTCAGCCGCTCGGCATCATCCCGCGATGAATTAAATGCTGCTCAATTCGCGGCTGCACTGCAACAGGGCGTAGAAGCTGCCTACAAAGCGGTCGTAAAACCAGTGGAAGGTACGATTCTGACAGTAGCCAAAGAAGCTGCCAAGCACGCGGTATACTATTCCCGCCGTACCACGGATCTGACAGAGCTGATGGGCGAAGTATTAAAGCGTGCTCATGAAGCGCTGGCACAGACACAGGAAATGCTACCGGTGCTCAAGCAAGTCGGCGTCGTCGATTCCGGCGGTCAGGGCTTAGTATATATTTATGAAGGATTTTACGAATATTTACAGCATGGACAAGCAACAACGAGTACAGCAGGGAATACGACTGCTCATACCTCTGCCAGTAGCGCGCCGTCTGCGGTAGCTGTGAAGACAGCACCAGCCATCGATGTACCGGTATCGGCGCAAGCCAAGCTGGAGACGGAAGATATTGAATTTTTGTATGATATGGAGTTCTTCATTAATCGTACCCTTGGTCAGGCAGTACAGGCGCGTTTTGACGAAGAGCAGTTCCGTCAAGCGCTGGGCGTGAATGGCGATTCCATTATCGTCATTGCAGACGACGAAGTGATCAAAGTACATGTGCATTCGCGTGCACCGGGCGAAGTGCTGAATCTGGCGCTGCAATATGGCGAGATTACACAAATTCATATTTTGAATATGCGAGAGCAGCATCGCGATCTGCTATCGGCAGGTCTGGATATTGCACCGCCACCGGAGTTGTTTGCGGATATTCCGCAGCAACCGATCCAGACACAAGCCGAAGCAGTACCACCGGCAGAGGAAGTTGCGCCTTACGGTATCATTGCTGTTTCGTCGGGCGATGGCATATCCGAGATTTTCCGCAGTCTTGGTGTAGACATTATTCTGGCAGGCGGTCAGACGATGAATCCAAGTACAGAAGACTTTGTCAAAGCTGCAGAAAGTCTGGCGGCGCGTCACATTTATATATTGCCGAATAACTCGAATATCGTACTTGCAGCACAGCAGGCGCGTGATCTGCTGGAAGAGAGCAAGCAGATTACCGTTATTCCGAGTAAAAGTATTCCGCAGGGCATTGCCGCGGCGTTTGCGTTCCAAGAAGACGAAGAGGTAGATGTGAATACCGCCAACCTGAACGAAGCACTGACCCATGTAAAATCCGGTCAGGTAACGCTCGCTGTGCGAGATACGAATATGGATGATATGATCATCAAACAAGGGAATTATATCGGTATTCATAATTCCAAAATTGTCGCTACCGATGCGGAGCTGCTGCACACCTGTCAACAACTGCTGACAGCAATGGTCGAAGACGGACAGGAAGTCATTACTGTTCTGACCGGCAGTGAAGCAGATCAGCAGCAAACGGCAGTATTGGCAGAGTGGATTGAATCCACCTACCCGGATGCGGAAGTGGAGATTCATGACGGCGGACAACCGGTGTATCACTACCTGTTCTCCGTAGAATCGTAATCATCCGTTATTACGGCACCGTACAGCCTCACGAGGAGGGTACTGAATGGCACATCCTATGATCGTTACCGAAAGCACCGCCGATATTCCGGCAGAGCTGATCAAGCAATATAACATTCAAATTATTCCGCTGCGCTTATTTTTTGGACAGGACAATTATGCGGATGGTGTTGATATTACGTCATCAGAGTTTTACGACAAATTGGCGGCGGCTTCTCAATTACCAACGACGTCTCAGCCGTCTCCGGCGGATTATGCGGCTGCATACGAACGTCTATTGACCGAAGACCCGGAGCGAGAAATTGTCTCGATCCATCTATCTTCCGGTCTGAGCGGCACATATCAGTCAGCAACGATTGGACGCTCCATGACAGAACAGCCAGAACGTATTACGGTGATCGACTCCAAATCCGCTTCGTATGGGTATGGTCTGGCAGTTGTTCATGCAGCTCGTCTTGCACAGGAAGGGTTGTCGCCGCGTGCGATTGAGGCAGATGTTCATCGTTTGCTGGCGGAACGAGAACTGTATTTTCTCGTGGACGATCTGGAATATTTGCGCAAAGGTGGGCGAATCGGTCGTGCTTCGGCGATGATCGGTACGCTGCTGAATGTCAAACCCATTTTGTCGATTGATGAAAATGGAGTGATTTACCCGGTTGAAAAAGTACGCGGGCAGAAAAAGGCAATGCTGCGAATCGTTGAGATGATGAAGCAAAAGCTGACTGCACGCAAAATCCATCTGGCACTGGGGCATACGGCGAATCGCGAATCCTGTGAGCCACTGTTACAGCTGTTAAAGCAACATTATGAGATCGGTGAACTGGTCTATTCAGAGATCGGTCCGGTTATCGGTACGCATACAGGCGCAGGTACGATTGCCGTCTTCGCTTGGCCGGATGAACAATAAATGAGGGATGAATGATGAATATCAATCTGGATCAGATTGGCGTTCGGCAGGTCAGCGGCGTGAGTGCTTCCAAAGAGGGGGAGCTTCACGCCTTTGGCATCTCTACCGTGCTGGATTTGCTAGAGTACTTTCCCTTTCGGTATGAAGATTACCGGCTGAAGGCACTTCAGGAAGTCAAAGATGGCGACAAAATTACGGTAGAAGGCAAAATTGTCGGCCTGCCAGTATTACAGCGCTATGGCAAAAAATCACGTTTAACTTGCAATGTGATGGTGGATAACTGGATGGTCAAGGCGACTTGGTTTAACCGCCATTTTCTAAAAGATCAATTGACGACCGGGCGCAATATTATTTTAACGGGTAAATGGGATCAGCGCCGTGCACAAATGACGATTACCGATTCGGAATTTCCAGATAAAGGCACACAGCGTAGTGGCAGTCTGCAACCAGTCTATTCTGTCGGTGGCAAGATTACACAAACATGGATTCGCAAAATGATCAATCAGGCGCTGGATCAGTATGGAGAGATGATTCCCGAGGTTTTGCCGCAGGAGTTAATGCAGCACTACAAGCTGATGTCGCGTAAACAGGCGATTCGTCAGCTGCATCAGCCGCAGGATGTAGGCGAAGGCAAGCAAGCGCGTCGGCGCATGGTATATGAGGAACTGTTTATGTTCCAGCTCAAATTGCAGGCGTATCGTAGTATGAACCGCAAGCGCAGTACCGGTATTGTGCATACGACTGACAATGCGACGATTCGTGAATTTGTGCGCAGTTTGCCATTTGAACTGACAGATGCACAAAAGCAAGTGGAACTCGAAATTCTAAAAGATATGCGCTCGCCGTACAGTATGAATCGTTTGCTGCAAGGGGATGTCGGTTCCGGTAAAACGGTCGTAGCGGCAATTGGCTTGTTCGCGACGGTACGTTCTGGTCATCAGGGCGCATTGATGGTGCCAACTGAGATTTTGGCAGAGCAGCATGTACGCTCACTCAAAAAGCTATTTGAACCGTTCGATATTAATGTAGAAATGCTAACCAGCAGTGTGACTGGACGTCGGCGTAAGGACTTGTTGGCATCGCTGCAAATGGGTATGACGAATATTATCGTTGGTACCCATGCGCTTATTCAGGAAGATGTCTTTTTCCGCAGTCTTGGTCTCGTCGTTACAGATGAACAACATCGCTTCGGTGTCAATCAGCGTAGCGTGTTGCGGCGCAAGGGCTTTGACCCGGATGTGCTGACGATGACAGCAACGCCGATTCCACGTACGCTGGCGATTACGGCATTTGGTGATATGGATGTATCCACGATCTCCGAACGACCGAAAGGGCGCAAGCCGATCACCACGTACTGGGTGAAGCACAATATGATGGATCGGGTACTGGGCTTTATTTCACGCGAAATTGGTCAGGGACGGCAAGCGTATGTCATTTGTCCGCTGATCGAGGAGTCTGACAAGCTTGATGTACAAAATGCGATTGATCTCTACGTTGAGCTGGATCAAGCATTATCGGACACTACCGTTGGACTGCTGCACGGTCGGATGAATGCGGCGGAGAAGGAAGAGACGATGCGCGCCTTTTACAGCAATGAAACGCAATTGCTCGTTTCTACTACTGTTGTCGAGGTTGGTGTCGATGTACCAAACGCGACGCTGATGATCGTCATGGATGCCGACCGATTCGGATTATCCCAGCTGCATCAGCTACGGGGACGGGTTGGTCGGGGTGAGCATGAATCGTTCTGTATTCTGGTCGCTGATCCGAAGTCGGAGATTGGACAAGAGCGGATGCGAGCGATGACAGAGACGGATGACGGATTCGAGGTGTCGCGTCGTGACTTAGAGCTGCGTGGACCGGGTGAATTCTTCGGTACACGTCAGAGCGGCTTGCCAGAGTTCAAGATCGCAGATATGGTCAGCGATTTTGAGGTGCTGGAAGTTGCGCGCAATGATGCGGCACGAATGGTAGCAAGTGACTTCTTCTGGACATCGCCGGAGTACGAGCCGCTACGCGAGTTTTTACAGCGCCAGCAGGTATTTCAGGGCGAGCTGATCGACTAATTATGACAACTGCGACAAATGCACATACAGAAAGAGACGCGACTTGAAAGGAACACCGTTGAGCATAACGGGTTCGTATTCATGGTCTGCGTCTCTTTTATATATTGCGATTGGATCGATTGCATCAATCATGCAACGGTCTGACGAATCTGCCTGAACATGATAGAATGATATCACGCAGCTCAATATCAACAGGAGGAATGCCGTATGCCGGAACCAGTCAAACAATACAATACTGCTGTTGAAGCGACGCTGGAAGTCATCGGTGGCAAATGGAAGCCAGTCATTCTCTTTTTTCTGACATTTGGCAAAAAGCGTAATGGCGAGCTGGCGCGTCTGCTACCATCTATCACGCAAAAGGTGTTAACCCAGCAGTTAAAAGAGCTGGAGCGAGATGGCATCATTCAGCGCATCGTTTACAATGAAATGCCACCACGCGTAGAATACGAGCTAACCCCGTATGGTGACAGTCTAAAAGAGATTTTACATGCGATGTGCCGCTGGGGAGATGTACATGTACAGCGTACGTACGGCGAACAAGCGCAGATTGTTGCTCATGATCGCTTGTCCCAACATGAAAAAAACATATAGCTCCACGAAGAGGATTAGCGCAGATCTAACATTCAAACGCTGTTCATCCACTCTCTATATGTGGTTCATACGCTTAACCGGGAATAATCCGCTGCACACGCAGATCGTCGAAAATATCCCAAAACATCTGCTCTGTATGCACAAACTCATGAAATCCGAATCGGCGTGCCTTGCTACCATCAGCAAAAAAGTCATAATCCCAACCAAATACAAAATCGCCAAATGCCCATGATGATACGTCACTGTAGGGATGTGGCTCAAGATCGTATTGTTCAACCATACGTTGCCATAGCGCTTCCTTGTCCTGCATCATCACGTCCAGTGGCATTGGCAACGGTGGTGCAGTCTCCATCTCAAAATAACTTGCAATCTTCGGCCATAGCTCATTCCAGCGGAACAGATCACCGTTGTTAATATTAAACGCCTGATTTCCACATTGCGGCTCAGTTGCTGCCCATACTGTCGCTTTGGCTAATAGAGTAGCGTCGGTCATTTCCAGTAGCGAATGATACGCACCGGGCTTGCCGGGAAAGCGCAGCGGAATGCCAAGCTCGCGTGACAATGACGCATATACCGCAATCACAAGCGCCAGATTCATCGGATTGCCAAGTGCGACGCCACATACAACAGATGGACGCATCGCCGACCATGTCCAAGATTTACCTTGTTGACGCTGCTCGACAAACTGCTGCTGTGCCATATTGAATTCTGGTGGCATAGGAGTAGCATCCTGCTCTAGCGCTGGTGTTTTGAATGGGCCAAGGTGGGCGCCATATACTTTGTAACCTTGCATCAGACTCACATGTTGCAAATAAGGAGCGGCTGGTTCTACCGCATTCAGCACATTTATCAGCATAGTCAGATTCGGCTCCACCAGTTCTGCCCAGCTCGGGCGATCCTGATAAGCGGCGTAAAAGAGATGGGTGACTTCCTGTAAGCTGCCCAGCTTATCCATAGTATCGTTCTCGTCCAGTACATCCACAGATACATAACGCAGTCGCTCACGATCCATCCCGCCACGCCGGGATACGCCGATAATATCCCAATCCGGTAAAGTCAGCAAATGCTGAATCAGATTGCTGCCAATCACACCGTTTGCACCAATCACCAGTGCCACCTTGGGCAGAGACACCGATGGAGAAGAGGAAGATAGATTTGTCATAGGTACAGGCTCCTTTAAACATGAAGTTTGGATTGCCTGTTTATTGTGCCCGAGATTGATCATGAACAATAGTACGCACTTTCAGGTTACACTGTTACTTCCAAGTTACTAAATAGAGAGTCAAGCTAAAATAATTAGAGAGTACAATGACAACAAAAAGAGAGTACAGTCATAACAACTAGTACTCTCTCTACTTAGCAATATTCATGAGCGTCGTAATAATCTTACACAAGACAGCTATCACAACCCTGTGAAGCAGAATCCCAATGACTCTATTCCAAATCACTCTACTTCCCAAAAGTATACTACAGAAAGATATATCCCTTCGTACCGATATACCATTACTGCTATGCTGCTTTATAAAGCAATGATTACCGCTAGCTGTTCATCCAGAATATCCATGTATTGTTCATATTGCAGATGTGTAATTTTGCCTGAAGTATGCTTCTTCTTCAGGGTCAGACTTATGTTATGACTGAGCAGCTTGCGGAATTTTGTAGCTGCGATGCCCTGATGTTCGGCAATATGAATCACATGATCGCCATCCTGCAAATATTGCTTCAATTCGGTTACGCGCAATCCGAGCAGACTTGCCGCATGTTCCAGCAGTCGGGATAGCATCCATTCTTTGGACTCATTGTGATCGATCATATAGGAATCATCCTGTGTCTCATCCTTGTCGTTCGTACGCAGTGATGCTGGACGATGGTAAGAATGAGAGTAGGATACGGAAGATTGTCGTTTGGGTTGCATCATCATATAGCTGTTGTTCGCTCCGGTTGCCGTGTAATCTGCGGCTCCTGCGTCAACACCAGCGAGTGCCGGAGAGCCTGTCGTTAGTCTATACATCATGTTCATACGTGCCCCTGCCTCTCCTGTTGTGGATAAGTTGCTGATGCCATTGTAAACCATTCATATGAACGATTCGTTAATCTAATCTTAAAAAATGCTGAAACGAATAAGACGACACAAAGCTGACATAGTTGCAATTGTTGTTTCAGCAAGAATTCGTATTGAATTCCTTTTCTAGCACATTTATGATAAACAGATGGTCAAAACAAAGTATCCTGCGTTTGGAGGACGGACATTTTGAATAGTATTGCTACACCGATTATTTTATTACAGCTGTTTGAACGTGCAGCGTTATTACTTATTTGCTTATTTTTACTAAGTAAGCTACCGCATTTTCGCCAGATTTTTCAGAAGGAAGTATTAGATACGAAGGATCGTATTATCCTGTCGGTTATTTTTAGCGGCTTCGCTATTCTAGGTACGTATACAGGCATCAACGTAGAAGGCTCGCTGGTGAATGTACGGATTATTGCGATTGTATCCGGCGGCATTCTGTTCGGGTGGCCAGTTGGACTCATTACGGGCATTGTATCTGGCGTGCACCGTTATCTGATCGATATCGACGGAGTCACCTCGATCCCGTGTCTGATTACGAGCATTACTGCCGGGATTGTGTCCGGCTATATTCATAACAAGGTCAGCAGCAATAAGCGCTGGCTGATCGGTATTATCGCCGGGATGGCATGCGAAGCGCTAACGATGATTCTCATTCTAGTTATGTCGCATCCGTATGCACTTGGACGAGAGATTGTGTCGATCATTGGGCTGCCAATGATTCTCGGTCAGATCAGCGTCGGGCTGATCGTGCTGTTTGTTCAGGGAGTAGAAGGAGAACGGGAAAATATTGCCGCCCGGCAGGCAAAGTTGGCGCTTGATATCGCGAACAAAACGTTGCCGTATTTTCGTTCGATCAACAGCGATTCACTGAGGAAAATCTGTACCATCATTCGGCAGGATATTCATGCTGATGCGGTAGCGATTACCGATAAGCGCTATATTTTGGCTTATGTCGGATTGGGGGAGGAGCGCTACAATATCGGTCACGAGATCATTACGGATGCGACCAAACAAGCGATCTCCAGCGGTGAGATTGTATTGATCAATGACGACGCCGAAGGCAAAGTACCGAATATCCAGTCGCTCATTATTATTCCGCTCAAAGAAAAAGGCGATGTGACGGGTACGCTGAAAATTTACTATCGTAACGCTCACAAAATCACTTACTCGCTGCAAACGCTCGCTGTTGGTCTATCCCAGATTATCTCTACGCTTATGGAAGTGTCACGGATTGAGCAGATGAAGGAGATGGCGAATCGTGCCGAGATCAAGGCGCTGCAAACGAGCATCAATCCGCATTTTCTGTTTAATGCGCTAAATGCGATTGCTTCGTCGATCCGTATCAACCCGGACAATGCGCGCGAGATGATTATCAATCTGTCTGGATATTTGCGTCATAGTCTGGAATGGAGCGATGAGCTAATTGATATTAACAAAGAACTGGGGCAAGTCGTCAATTATGTGGAAATTGAAAAGGCGCGTTTTGGTAGTAAGCTGAATGTCGTTTACAATATCGATGAGGTGGAAGTGAAGATGCCGAGTCTGATTATTCAGCCTTTGGTAGAGAATGCGATTGTACATGGTATTTTAAAAGGACGCGGTTCAGGTACAGTCACGCTATCAGTCAAAGATGCTGGCGAATATGTAGAAATTATCGTTGAAGATACAGGTACGGGCATTGATCCTGATGTGATCGACAAAGTATATCGCGGCAAAATGCCGGAAAATCGGATCGGTCTATCCAATGTGCATCAGCGGGTTAAGCTTATTTACGGCGAAGGATTGCATATTGAGCGACTGGACAAAGGCACAAGTATCCGATTCAAAATCAACAAAGAGCGGAGGGCATCATGAGAGCGATTGTAGTGGAAGATGAATTTCTGGCACGTCAGGAGCTGGAATACTATATTCAAACGTACAGCAGCATCGAGATTACCGGCAGCTTTGACGACGGTCTAGATGTGCTGAAATATGTACAAAATCACGAGATTGATGCTATTTTTCTTGATATTAATATTCCTTCGCTGGATGGCGTATTATTGGCGCACAATATTAGCAAATTCTCACGCAAGCCTTATATTGTGTTCATTACAGCATACAAGGAACATGCAGCAGAAGCATTCGAGATTGAAGCATTTGATTATATATTGAAGCCGTATAGTGAATCGCGGATTACGTCGATGCTGACCAAGCTGGAAGCGACATATGAACGCGAGCGCGGAGAACGAGCGCAGGATCATGGCACGCCGCCAGCTGCATGGCAGCCTGATCGATGGCAGCAGAACGCTACACAGCCCGGTTCTGCGTCGGATGCGAATCACCATTCTGTCGGTAGCAGCCAAGCTTTTGTACATCCGGCTGGCAAACAATCGCCGTCTGGTCATAATACACATGCGTTACAAGGCAAGATCAGCCTATGGAAAAACGACAACATTCAGGTCATTCCCGTCGATGATGTATACTATGCATCTGCCAGCGAGAAGGTGACCAATGTATTCACGAGGCGCGATCAGTATACAGTGAATACGAGCATTACGGAGTTTCAAGCAACGCTACCGGAAGAGTATTTTTTCCGTTGTCATCGTTCCTACATCGTCAATATTAGCAAAATCCGCGAAATTGTTCCGTGGTTTAACAATACGTATCTGCTTCGTCTACATGATCTGAATGACGAAGTGCCCGTCAGCCGCAGCAAGGTGAAAGAGTTCCGGCAGATCATGAATATATAAATGCATTTCATTCCGCATTCTGTGCATTTCATTCCGAATCCGTCTTCTGACACGCTATGTAGGGGTATACTTGTCCCATAGAGAATTCTCAAGTGTTCACACTACAAATTGCGGTTCATGACGGAAAGGAATACTCATTATGAAAACACAACCCGCGTACAACACACCAATTCCACAAACTGGCGAAAGCACCAGCAAACCGGTCAATCGCTGGATGATCGTACTGGGAACCATTATCGTACAGATGGGTCTAGGAACGATTTATACATGGAGCCTGTTCAACCAGCCGTTGGTCGATAAGTTTGGCTGGCAACTTAGCTCCGTAGCGATTACGTTCTCCATTACTAGCTTTGCGCTTGCATTTGCCACTTTATTCTCCGGTAAATTACAGGAAAAATGGGGCATTCGTCGCCTGATCGGAACGGCCGGTATCGTACTCGGCGTCGGTCTTATGCTCAGCTCGCAAGTATCGTCGCTGTCGCTGCTGTACATTCTGGCTGGTGTCGTGGTCGGTTTTGCAGATGGTACCGCCTACATGACTTCACTATCCAACTTGATCAAATGGTTCCCGGAACGGAAAGGTCTGATCTCCGGTATCTCAGTCGGTGCTTATGGTACAGGCAGTCTGATCTTCAAATATATCAACGGCGCTCTGATCGGTTCGGTTGGTGTATCGATGGCATTTCTGTACTGGGGCATGATTGTATTGGCTATGATCGTGATCGGTTCTCGTCTGATTCGCGAAGCGGTTGTCAGCGAGACACCAGCAGTTGCCAAGGTATCGAAAGTGAAAAATGGTACAATCCCAGCTGCGCAAGTAGCAGCTCCCGTGCTTACGCATAACTATACCGTCAAAGAAATGCTGAAAACAAAACAAGCGTACCTGCTGTTCATTATGTTCTTTAGCGCTTGTATGAGCGGTCTGTATCTGATCGGTATTGTCAAAGATATCGGCGTACAGCTGGCAGGTCTAGATCTGGCAACAGCTGCTAATGCCGTCGCTATGATCGCTATCTTCAACACCGTTGGTCGGATTATCCTCGGTGCACTGTCCGATAAAGTCGGTCGTCTCAAAGTCGTATGTGGTACGTTCATCGTCACCGCCGCCGCAGTTGCTGTACTGAGCTTTGTGCCACTGAACTTCGGCATCTTCTTTGCAGCAGTAGCCGCGATTGCCTTTTGCTTCGGTGGTAACATTACCGTATTCCCAGCAATCGTCAGTGATTTCTTCGGTCTGAAAAATCATGGCAAAAACTATGGCATTATTTATCAAGGTTTTGGGATCGGTGCACTTGCCGGTTCGTTTATCGCAGCATGGATGGGCGGCTTCAAACCTACCTTTATCGTAATCGGTATCTTGTGTGTGATCTCGTTCCTGATTGCCGCAATGATCAAACCGCCGGTATACAATGAAAGTACAGAAGAGCAAACGGACAATGCTACATCAAAATGGAAACCGGAACCACATACAGTTCGTTAATCCTTGCATTCCAACAACCTCCTGCTCATAGGAGGTTGTTTCTGTTTTATAGAATGTATTTATTGAATATATAGGTACGAGTATGTCATAGAGCACGTGGAAGAATGGAAAATAGATATGTCTGTAAATGTAATATATTCCCATAATACTAGTATTTCAGGTGGTTATTAGGGTATACTCAAACTAACTGCAAATTACAAATATTAGTAAAAAACGACATGCACCATGTTTCAAATATGCACGATATCTCATAGGAAGGAATGATCAGGATGACACAGATTCGATTGTGTACACGCCGACAAGTGATTGTAATGGATTTACTGGAAGCGTTATCAAAAGAACCGAGATTGTCGCCGCTCAGGCTTCCGCAGCAATCCCATGAAAAGAATCACACTAGTGAAGAAGGCTACTATGCCTTTGTACTCGACGATCAATCGACAATGATCTACGTTATTATCGATCAATCAACCAGTATTCCTTATCTATTGCTGGAAGGACCGAAGGCTGAAGCCGCATCGCGTATGTTGCAGCAGGCAAACGTAGTCGAAACCGCGGACGAATTAATGCAACGCTGCCGTGAAGCACGTCACACGGATGACAAAATCGATGTCATTTGTCGGCTTGGAATTGCATCGTATTTTGAAGTACAGCCGGATATATTGGATGTATTCCACCAATATATGTTGGATGGCGATGTACGGGTACGACAATCAGCTGTGTTTGCTACTAGTTTTATCGGTTGGATCGAATTTGAACCGATGCTGGCAGATGCGATGGAGCTTGACCCCGATACACGCGTATCTGCTATTGCAGAAAGTGCCATTCGTATTATGCGCGAAAGTGACTGGAGGTCCACACCGGACTTACCAGCCCGCTAACTGTTAACGTTTTTTTCCTGAAAAGGATGGAACTGATGCAACGTAACGAATAAACAGAGAATTATTTTCATAAATAACTGCATTTTGTGGTAAAAGCAATTACAAGTAGCACATTTTGTGCTACACTGTCTGTAACAACGGCCGTACATTTTCGTGTAAGCTCCGGTAACTCTGCTGGCTGCTTCCTGCATGTACGGCCCTATATTTTTGCCGGTCAACAGTTCTCAATGCTGGAAACCGCGATAAGTGAGGTGGAAATGATGAGCAAATCGGTGAACAGGCAAACTCTCCCACGCAACCATAAACTTGCCAGTACATATCAGATCCGCCGGACGTTATCGGTCAGCGAGCTGTCGATCATCTATGTGGCAAGACATATGGAGCACGGAACCTTGCATGTCATCAAGGAATTTTTCCCGGCGGCACTCGTAAGTCGTAGTCAGGATCGTCGCACTGTGAAATGCAATGCTGCGAATCTGCAATCCAAATTTGCTGAGATGATGCACACGTTCCGACAGGAAGGGCAAATATTGAGTGAAGTGAATCATCCGGGAATTGTGCATTATGAATCGGAATTTGAGCAGCATGGTACGGTATATCTGGTGCTGCAATATTACCGGGGCATGACGCTGGATCGGCATATCCGTGAGCATCCAGAGGAGCTGGATGCGAGATTTTTACAGCGGCGGTTGTTTCCTGTAATTGATGCACTGGAATACATACATGGGCTTGGCTATATTCATCGGGATGTGAAGCCCAGCAATATTATGCTGACGGAAGATGGACGGACATTACTGCTGGACTTTGGTTCTGCTGTTCGTTATGAGCAGCGAACGCACCAGATTCTTACGACTGCTGGATATTCACCGATTGAATTTTATTCGGGGCGTTCGGTACAGGGACCTGTATCGGATATTTATAGTCTGGCAGCGACTTTTTATTTCTGCTGTCGCGGTCAAGCGCCTGTTGATGTGCCGAAACGGTTATTTCATGATACGTTGGAAAAGCTAGGCGGCAATCAGGTCGCTTCTCCTATTCTGGCCAAAGTCATTCACTGGGGTCTTGCTGTATCCGCAGACAAGCGCTGTGCTTCGCTCAAATGGTTCAAGATTGCGATGCAGGCGGAGCGCTTTTGGAAGCACGATATCGTCTTTCTTCGCAAATAAGCATGTATGTTGAAGATCGCACCCTACATTTTCGAATGATTTCAATGTGAATCGATGTATAAATTGAGTTTCCTAACTTTATATTCGTATATGTAAACACAAGCAGATGAAATTAACTTTTTATCTGCTTGTGTTTACATTTTTGTGTCGATTGATGAATATCTCATTCACCTCATCTTAGGAGTAGACTAACTATGACAACCTCTTCGGCTTCTTCAGCAGCCACATCGCGGTCGCGGCTTCCGTTTGCCCAACATCGCTCGTTTTACTATTTAATCGGCACACAAACGGTATCCAATGCTGCAGATATTATTTACATTATGGGTCTCGTTTCCTTCGTACTAGCAGGAACGGACTCGATCATGGCGGGTGTGTTTGTCCCGTTTTTTCGTATCGCTTCACAGCTACTCAGCGGACTGATTGCGCCGCTCGTGCTGACACGTTTTTATTTGCCAAGACTGCTATTGTTTTGCCAGTTGGGGCAGTTTTTAATCTTTTCTGTATTGGCAGCTTATTTGTGGACAGCAGGCATACAGGCTTCGCTGACACTAGTATTTACGCTGATTTTTGCTATGTCTTTTCTGGACGGTTGGACGACGCCTGCGCGTAATAGTCTGGTGCCCCGGCTTGTGGATAAGGATGGCTTGCTGCGCGCCAACGGCATCGTTTCGGTCAGTGACCAGATGATTCGCTGTGCAGGCTGGGCGATGGGCGGCATTCTGGTTGCTTGGATCGGCGCATTGCCAACGTTAATGCTGGCAGCTGTGTTTTACGCGTTTGCGATGATCTTTACTATTTTCATTCGGGAGCCTCATCAGCATACGGCTGTCCATGTATCTTCACCTGCGCCTGCTTCCGAAGAAGAACACATCCATGCCAAACTTGTAGAGAAGCGCCATTTGCGTACATTAACTGAGGGCTGGAAACTGATCTGGCGCACACGTAGCATTCGTACCATGATCTTTATGGATATGGTCGATATGCTGGGCGGTTCAGTCTGGGTTGGCGTCTTTATGCTTGCGTTTGTACAGCAGGCACTGGGTCAGGGAGAAGAATGGTGGGGATTTTTGAATACGGCTTATTTTGGTGGAGCTATCGGTGGTGGCTTGCTCGTCGTTGGACTGGTAGATCGGTTACAAGGCAGAGAGTTCATCGCCATGCTCAGTGGCGTTGCAATCTATTCGATTCTGACGATTGTATTCGCGCTGAATACGATCCCACTGCTCGCGCTATTCATCGTAATCGCGATGGGCCCTGCTACGGAACTTGCGGCAGTCAGTCGGCGTACGTTGTTACAGCAGAGCGTCGGACGCGAGCAATTGCCCAAAGTATTTTCCGCACAGGACGCTATTCTTAATTTCACTTTCTGTATATCTCTACTTGGCATGGGCTGGGTCGCTGAGCAATTCGGTATTGTCAATCTATACGTACTCGCCGGGCTGTTGTCCATATGTGCATTTGGCTATGGACTGTTCAATCGTCGTGCATTTCGTCAATATGCTGATAATATCAATACATCGAATGAACTGTAAAAGCAATGTAAGCGCCGGATTAGAGCAAAATCAAAACGTCATACCCGCTTCAAAGAGCGTCAAATCAGCATATTCGCATGTTTGGCGAGAAACGTCGCATAACGAAGCAAACGATGCAGGATAGTGAACCTACCACGTAATATTGCAGGATAATGACGGTTTATTCCGAACCATTCCGGCTTATTGCGAAATATGGCTTGCAGGCAAGTTGTTTAGCAATGACGCTGCCGTGGTATAATAGAGATAGATTTTAACTCTAACACCAGAAAGGATCAGGATACCATGTGTCCCCGAAGGATGATTTCCCAAAGGACGATTTGGAAACGTTATGATCTCTCCTATACGTAGCTTTTCCGTAAAGTAGTGCCCCATTATTGGCCTAACTTACGGAAAAGGAGCAGCATGTATGCGAAGGATGAAATCCTCCAGGTGCACCTCCCGTAAGAACAGGTCCATTACGACCACACTTACGAGAAAAAGAGGGAACCTGTATGAGGAGAAGAACAAATAACAATTGGAAGACGGCGGCTGGACAGATTGCTGCTATTTTGATCGGTACATTTATTCTTGCGTTTGCTTATTATCATATTAATTTTCACAACAATCTGTCGGAAGGCGGATTTGTAGGTCTGGCATTGCTTGGCAAGTACCTGTTCGGCTGGTCGCCAGCATGGAGTACGTTATTGCTGGACATTCCTGTCATTGCACTAGCATGGTGGCTCAAAGGTCATCGCTTTATGCTAATGACACTAATCGGAGCGGGAGCGTTCTCGTTATTCTATGCGGGATTTGAGCAATTATCGCCGTTTGTCGTGGACTTACACGGAAGCTTGTTGGCCGCTGCTGTATTATCTGGTGTTCTAACCGGACTGGGCGCAGGTATTGTTCTCCGCTATGGAGGGGCCACGGGAGGCGACGATGTATTGTCCCGTTTGATCAGTGATTGGAAAGGCTGGAAGATCGGTAATGTCTTTTTTGCCGGTGATGTGGTAGTACTTGGATTGTGTTTGCTGTTTATGCCATTCAAGGAAACGATGTTTACGATGCTGGCAGTCTGGCTGGCTGGGAAAATGATCACCTGGACGGTAACAGTGGAATTCAAACTGCCATTTACAGTACGTAAAGTGAAGGATGCCGCGTCTTCTGTGCAGGTGCCGGTTCCAGCCGCATCGACACTGCCGCGCTCATCTTGATTCATGTACGATATCATGATGGTGAATCGCCATCCAGTACAAGATGCAGATACGCATGTCGTATATCAGATGGTCACTGGAAATAGCAGAGATCATTATACACAGGCGATGGAGCAAGCAATACAGCAACACGAAAGGGCGCGCTGTACGGACAATCATCCGCACAGCGCGCCTTTTATTTATAACCAATAATATTCCTCTGACAGATTGCGTCAGGTAACGAACAAGAGAATGTATAAACAACATAAGCCCCACATAACTGTTTTTACAAAAGCGAAAGTATAGAATAGCAGTAGCATCTTGCTTCCATATTCTCTGTCTCTGTGCTGCTTGTTTGTTGTTGTACAGTCAGGTAGCGTATCTGGTTAAGCGCTACGTTGTTGCTTTTTCTCAACCATATAATAACTCAGGACAGCGCCAGCAACACCAACAGCAGCGATCAGCCCACCGATTAGAGGTACATACACCAGACCGAGATTAGTAATAACAACACCACCGAGAAAGGCACCTGCCGCATTACCAAGGTTAAGCGCAGAGTGACTGGACGTTGCCGCCAGACGCGGTGCTTCATGCGCTAGATTCATAATGCGCAACTGAATACCCGGCATAATACCAAACGCAGCCATACCCCATAGGAAAATAAAGATCAGTGCTAGCGCGGGAATGTGCAGCACACCGGACAGAATCATGAGCAGTGCCGATAGAATCGCGAAGATAGTAATGACCGAAGGCATCAGTTTCCAGTCTGCCAGACGACCACCCAGAATATTACCCAGTGTAACGCCAACACCGTACATAACCAGAATCCAGGTTACATTACTTTCCTGAAATCCAGTAACATCGGTGAGAAGTGGCGTAATATAGGTGAAGACGGTAAACATGCTGCAACAACCAAATGCGCCGGTTGCGAGAATAAGCAGTACTTGCGGTTGGAACAGACTGCTAACTTCTTTGCCCAGACTAGGCTGCTCGGTTTGCTGAATCTTGGGAATCAACAGAATGATACCGATTAGCGAAAGAATGCCCATAATCGTAATCGCGCCAAAGGAGGCACGCCAGCCGAGATGTTGACCAATCAGCGTGCCAAACGGCACACCAATAATATTGGCAATCGTTAATCCTGCTAGTACCATCGAGACTGCACCAGCTCTTTTATCTGGTCGTACGAGTCTTGCAGCAATCAGGGAGCCGGTACCAAGAAACGTGCCGTGCGCAAGCGCTGTTACTAATCTTGATCCCATTAGCAGCCCATAGCTGGGAGCGAGTGCAGCGACCAGATTGCCAACAATGAAGATTAACATGAGCAGACAGAGAAGTTGCTTCTGCGCAATCTTGTTGGTAGCAATCGTCAGAATCGGCGCACCAACGGCAACGCCAAGCGCATACCCGGTAATCAGTTGCCCTGCTTGCGGAATCGTAACTTGCAGATCTTCTGCCACATTGGGTAATAGTCCCATAATGACAAATTCAGTCATTCCGATTGCAAAAGCGCCTGCGGTCAGACAGAATAGAGCGATTGGGAACCGACCGCTCGGATTCACGGTTTGTTGCGTAGTTTCTATTTTTTGCATGGTTTCTCTCCTGTTTCTGAAATTTTCTCTATCTATGATATATTCATCGTAACATTTCAAATTGCAAATTCATATACGAATGAAAGAAGGAATTATTTATGTTGAATCCATCGCAAGAAAAGCAGCTCAGTAAACAAATGACGTATATATTGCGCCATAACCCTGGACAATACGGTCTTGTACTTGATCCCGAAGATGCGTCCTGTCCGCTCGCCGAGCTGAGCCATATTTTATCAGAGCAGAGAGGTTGGGCATTCCTAAGCGAACAGGACGTACGACAGGTCGTAACAAATTCGGACAAGCAACGATTTGAAATTGTCGGTGATCGTATTCGCGCTCGCTACGGACACAGTAAGCCAGAAGTTCGGTATCCGGCAGCACAACCGCCCGCGAGATTGTACCATGGTACAGCGGAATCGATCTATCCGCTCATTGAGAAAGACGGCTTGAAGCCGATGGGACGGCAGTATGTACATTTATCTGCGGATACGCATTTTGCCGAATTGGCTGGACGCCGCAAAGGCAAGCTGGTATTGCTGCATATTGATACGGAACGTGCTGCACAGCAAGGGGTTACCTTTTACGATGCAGGGCATCAGGTATGGCTGACAGATCACATCCCAGCGAACTGCATCTCCATTGCCAAGTAAGAATCAGTAACAATGCAACGAGATAAGCTTCCTTTATGTAACAGGCTATAAGTTACGCTGTAGCTGTAAGTTGCCGTTTCATCCGTAATCTCTATATCATCCTAGCGCAACATGTATACCAGATTAGCAAAATTATTAGACCAGCAAAAAGCAGCGAGATCGCAGGATTCGCTGCTTTTTATGATGGGTTTTAGCTTAGTGTTTGCGTTTGAGGCGTACTCAATTCAAAAGCTTCCGCCAGCAGCTCGTACGAACGAATACGTGCCTGATTGTCATGAATGGCAGAGACGATTAACAATTCATCTGTCTGATAATCAGCGGCAAATTGAAGCAGCTTTTCTTTCACCTGATCCGGTGTACCGACTACACGGAAGCGGCGAGTATCCTGAATATGAGCAAGCTCAGTGCTGTTGTAATGGTAATCTGCTGCCGTTTTTGCCGAAGGCAGATAAGGTAGCGGACGATTCTCACGCAGCGCGATAAAATACAGATCATTACTGCGCATCAGATGTTCCGCTTCTTCCTCAGTATCGGCACAGGCAACAGTAATCGCCGCCAGTGATTTGGGCGTTGGTGACATGACGGACGGCTGGAAATGTTCCTTGTAATGCGCTACCGCATCTTCACCGCCAGTCATTCCGAAAAATTGAGCAAATGCGTATGATGTACCCGTCATTGCTGCCAGATCAGCTGTACCACCACTGGAGCCGAGCAGCCATAATTCCGGCATCCGGTCGATACTTGGTTGTGCAGTCAATCCGGCAAATCGGTGATCCGATGGTGTCGCATCATTCAAATAGCTGATCAGATCGACGATCTGCTGCGGATAACGATCAGCAGCGTGCATGGATGGGAATTTGCCTTCTTGCAAGGCGTGATTGACGAGCGGCGTACCACCTGGAGCGCGACCAACACCGAGATCGATCCGATTCGGATACAGTGCCTCCAGTAAACGGAAATTCTCTGCTACTTTATAAGCGCTGTAATGAGGTAGCATAATACCACCAGAACCGACCCGAATACGCGACGTATGCGAAGCGATATGCGCAATCATAATCTCCGGGCTAGAATGCGCCAGACTTGGAAAAGCGTGATGCTCAGACATCCAATATCGCGAATAGCCTAGTTTGTCTGCTGCCTGTGCCAATTGAAGTGTATTGTTCAGCGCATCAGACGCATTTTGACCTTCATTAATATGACTCTGGTCGAGAATCCCCAGTTTTAACATATGGATCACCTCATTCATTCAGAATAGATGTTCAAGCAAGCAAAAAATAGATCAAGCAAGAGTAGATACAGTACATCCAATGTAGTATATCAAAATGGTATATACCATTTCGCCAATCCACCAAAGTAGTACAGCAAGATGGTGGATATCATATTACCAATCCACCAAGGCAGTATAGCAAGGTGTGCATACCATATTGACAATTCACATCCATACGATGGTATAGTATGCGATGACATGGAAAGCATGTTTGCACAACAGCAAAGTAGCTACATTTACATATTATAGTTGTTACTTTTGAATACTATGTTACTTTGATGTCGTAACTAATAGTATAGTACAACTTGGCTCAAAACTCAAAGCATATACGTATTTTAATCACCTGCTGTAACTCCATTACTTGCTGTATCGATCACGACTTGTTCTTTGGGACGTCTATACATAGAATCGAATCCTAGCGCTTCCCTAATATCAACAACAACAAAAAAAAGAAATACAAAATCCCCGATTCAGCCATTTTGCCACGACTGCTCGGGGATTGCATCATTTGAAGTTACGTGAATCTGTATCACAATCATATGTGAATCTGTCACGGTCAATGGAATATTGCATATGAGGAACATGCTTTGAACGTTGTATCAAACATATCAGTGGTTCCAAACTGACTACTCCAGATTCGCGTGGTTGCTGAACATGGTTGCGGTATCGCCGCCTTTTTGACTCATCAGATGCAGCATCAGACTATCGAACAGCAGCAGGATCGTTTGCTCAAACAGCGAACCCATTGGCTGCACCGTCTCAAAGCTACCTTTGTCCGCAGGATCTTTGGGCGACCCGGGCACTTGTACGATGATCGATGCTTTTTGCCCGATAGATGAATCCGGGAAAATGGTGACTGCTGCCAGCTCGACTCCTGCTTGAATCGCTTTGTCTGCCATGATTTTCAAACCTTGCGTCTCCCCGGAGCCGGAGGAAATAATGAGCAGATCGCCTTCACTAGCACGCGGAGTTACCGTTTCACCAACGACATAAGCGTCCAGACCGAGCTGCATCAGACGCATCGCCAGTGCTTTTGCCATCAGACCGGAACGTCCGGCGCCCGCAGTGAAGATTTTGCGCGCATGCAGAATGCGTTGTGCCAGCTGTTCCACCTGTTCCGCAGGAATGGCTGCCAGAGTGCCTTCCAATTCGCGGAGAACCGTACGGAAATGCAGCGAAATGTCAGGAGTTGTACTCATATTATGCTTGTGCGATCAGATCGCGGAATTGGGAAGCAGTTGCTGCTTTGTCATCTTGGCTAGTAATACCGCCGCCTACGATAACCAGATCTGGATTCGCTTTGATTACTTCTGGCAAAGTAGCAAGTTTGATACCTCCTGCCACAGCTGTTTTCGCATGTTTTACAACGCTTTTGATTGTGGCGAGATCAGCGAATGGGCTTTGACCAGCAGCTTGACCGTCATAACCAGTGTGTACACAGATGTAGTCTACGCCCAGATCGTCCAATTCTTTGGCACGGGAAGCGATGTCTTTTACGTTGATCATATCAACAAGTACTTTGCGACCTTGTTTTTTGGCTTCGTCTACACAGCCTTTGATGGTCAGGTCATTACTTGCGCCCAGAACGGTGATGATGTCTGCGCCTGCTTCGGAAGCTTTCATGATTTCATAACCACCAGCATCCATAATTTTCAGGTCAGCCAGTACTTTCAGGTTAGGAAATGCTTCTTTCATCGCTTTGACTGCATGCAGTCCTTCGTTAATAACGATAGGTGTACCGATTTCTACGATATCGATAAAAGGCTCCACTTCTTTTACCAGTGCGATGCCTTCAGGGATGTTGACCAGATCCAATGCGAGTTGCAGTTCCATAGTGTAATTCCTCCTGTAATGATCCGCAGTTGCGGATGATAGATAATATTGATAAATACGATGCGAACAATGGGGATTAAGCAAATAATGAACATGTAGTCGATTTTAATGACTGTACAATATTCATCGCAATTGTCGATGAACGGTTGCGTTCGCTGTAGTGCTAGTATAAAGTAAACATTGTGACTTTCGTAAGTACGCACTTTTTTTTTACATAGTGCCTAAAAGTATACTATGAGGAATGACGCGGCGTACGGCGAATATGGAAGTGATGATGATATGAAATTGCACAACATAGAACGATAGAGTTGCTCATTTTATAAACGATATATGGAGGAATGAATAGATGCGTGAACGGATATTCAATTGCGAGAAAGAATTGACACTTTCGGTTATTGGCGGTAAATGGAAGATGCTGATTTTGTGGCATCTGGGGAAAACAGGCACCAAGCGCTTTGGCGAACTGAAATCACTCATTCCGGGCATTACGCAGCGTATGCTGGTCAGTCAATTGCGCGAGCTGGAAGAGGATCTGATTATTCACCGTGAAGTGTACCCGGTTGTGCCGCCCAAAGTGGAATATTCATTAACCGAGATCGGCGAGAGTCTGATGCCTATTCTGGATGCGATGTATAGCTGGGGACAGAATTATATGAAAGTAGCCGAAATTGAGCCGGTGGAGATCAAGCCGGCGATGTGGAATTAATCCGTTATTGAGCCAGATTATTAGTACATGATAGATCGCACCCCATTTGCGGGTATACATGTAAAGGAGCCTGAATGATGTACTCATTGGCAGGTCTTTACAGTATATTCGTACACAGGAGGAGATCAATCATGAACATTACGATCATTGGAGCAAATGGACAAATTGGCAAATTGCTGACCGAGCGACTTGCTTCTCATACTGAACATCAGGTGACAGCCGTTATCCGCAAACCGGAGCAAGCCGAAGCATTGGAACAATATGGTGCGAAGACTGCGCTGGCAGATCTGGAAGGTACAGTCGATCATCTGGCAGAAGTGGTTCGTGGCGCTGATGCTGTTATATTCGCAGCAGGCTCTGGTGGCAGTACAGGCGAAGACAAGACGCTATTGATCGATCTGGATGGTGCAGTGAAAAGTATGGAAGCAGCCGAACAAGAAGGCATTTCGCGCTTTGTACTTGTTAGTGCGATGTTCTCGTATGATCGCAGCAAGTGGTCGGATTCTATCAAGCCGTATTATGTTGCCAAGCATTATGCTGATCGTATACTGGAAGCCAGCTCGCTGGATTATACCATTGTGCGTCCAGGTGGCTTGCTGAATGACGAAGGTACAGGCAATATCGAAATCGGTGAGCAATTGAGCGAAGGCGGCAGCATTCCACGCGCCGATGTAGCAGAGCTGATTGCACATCTGATCGATAATAAACAAACGTATCGCAAAGGCTATGATGTCATTTCCGGCTCTACGCCGATTGCGGATGCGCTGAAATCTCTGTAAACAAATGAGCCTGCCTGTTGTCAACTATGCGTAGTAGTTGAGGACAGGCAGGCTTTTGTATGTTGTGAATAGACTTTATGTTTTATTGATACAATTGTAGATCGTCCGATCTATGGATGTATCATTTCTTCTTATGCTCTGGATGATTCTCGTTCCACTCTTCCGCCTGTGATGTGGCAATCGCAATGGCACGACCTTCCTCGTAGCCTTCATCCAGTAGCGCATTGGCAATTTCTACTGCTTTGTCGCGTACACGTTTATCCAAGTTTTTCATGGAAGTGGGGTAATCACTTTTTGTCCAAGGCATCGGTATCGCTCCTTTAATTTAGAATGGCAGAGATGGAAGGGAGAGGTGAATATCCTCATCCCGATCTACATTTACAGTATTCGTTCGATACGTCTGTTATGCGTCTATACTATGTCTTCTATACATATGCTTTACCCGAAATGGATAGCAAGAAACGTGTATGACACTATATGCCGCCAGCCATAATCCGCAATTGCTATCTTTAGATATGATCTCCAATTGGGAGGGTTAAATTGTCGTCTCCAACAGAAAAGCAAATAGAAAAGCAGCGACAGAGTATATTCTGTCGCTGCTTTATTCCTATAGCATGTAATACAACCTTATCCAGCTCAGCAGTATTCATTTATAACGAAACAATACATGATAAACGAAACTCCTGATTCGGCTTCCATTCATGTCAACTTACTGAAACAATGCTTTGTACTCGCTGTATCCTTTTGCATCCAACTCTTCTTTTGGAACAAAACGCAGTGCAGCTGAGTTGATGCAATAGCGCAGTCCATTTGGACCTGGACCGTCGTCGAAGACGTGACCAAGATGAGAATCGGCTTCACGGCTACGCACTTCCGTACGCACCATAAAGTGACTCAAGTCCATATTTTCTTTGACATGATAGTCACGCAGTGGGCGTGTGAAGCTAGGCCAGCCGCAGCCGGAATCGTATTTATCCGTTGAGCTGAACAGCGGCTCGCCGGATACGATATCGACGTAGATTCCATCACCATGATGATCCCAGAATTCATTTTGGAATGCTGGCTCAGTGCCATTTTGCTGAGTGACTTTGTACTGAATATCGCTCAGGCGCTGTTTCAGTTCCTGTTTATCTACTGATTTGGACCAGTGTTTTTCGATAAAAGCATCTCGACCGGAGCCTTTGCGATAGCGTTTGTAATGACCCGGATTCTTTTTGTGATAATCTTGATGATACGTTTCCGCTTCGTAGAACGTTTGAGCAGGTTCGATCGTCGTTGCAATCGGTTTGTCAAAACGTCCGCTGGCTTGCAAATCTTGTTTGGATTGTTCTGCCAGTTCACGTTGTTGTTCAGTATGATAGAAGATTCCAGTACGATACGAAGAACCACGGTCATAAAATTGTCCGCCAGCATCGGTCGGATCAATTTGCTGCCAGAACAGTTCCAGCAATTTCGTATAAGGGAAGATGGCTGGATCAAATACGATCTGTACCGCTTCCGCATGACCTGTTGTTTCGGTACATACTTCTTCATACGTTGGATTTTCGGTGTGACCACCTGTATAACCGGAACGGATGCTAACGATGCCCGGTAATTCCTCGAATGGTGTTACCATGCACCAGAAACATCCACCGGCAAATGTTGCTTTTTCATGATGAGCTTCAGTCATGTATAAGTCACTCCATTTCATGAGAGTTTATGAAAAGAAATCATGCTGGTATCAGACCAGTCATTTTAATTATACCCATAGCTGACGCTCCATATTCAAGCAAACGTCATTATCATCTTGTAAATATTATTTTATACAAGATGATAGAATACTATTATATTACATACAATATAAAAAATCCAGTACCTATGGAAATGAGTGCAAGCCATATACGCACTGTTCTTTTATACGCATACATTGTGCAAAGAGATGTTTCTATGAGTTGTAATAAAATGTTGTATCATCTATATGCATCTATCAATCGCATGTTACTAGTAGACTATGTACATTTGCATATATTTGTTTTAACTTAGAAAATATAGTAGTATCCTGTATGGAAAAAATAGTGTATACTGCAAGTATTGCTTAAACATAGTTTCCAAAGGGGAGTAGCTTCCTACAGTAAAGTCGTCAATACGGGATCAAGTCCCCGGCTTTACCGGCAACGCATACTAACGTTGTTAGCGAGACCTTTGCCTAATTACTGAATTGGGTGAGGTCTTTTTTGATTTCAAAAATCACCATTGACCCCATTTCGGTTGATGGTGATTTTTTGTGTTCGGAAGCTATGATATTGGTGTCTGGAAGCTGTAGTGTAGTGGTCGAACTGAAGTGAAATGATAAGAGGAGTGGTCACATGGAGTTATTTACAGTTGAATTTTGGCTTGCTTTGGCATCGATTATTATGATCGATCTGGTGCTTGCTGGCGACAATGCCATCGTTATTGGTATGGCAGCCCGTAACATCCCGAAAGAAAATCAGAAAAAAGTCATTATCTGGGGAACCGCTGGTGCAGTCATTATTCGGATGATTGCAACATTGCTGGTCGTATATCTGCTGCTGGTGCCTGGCTTGCATCTCATCGGCGGATTAGCGCTGATCTATATCGCTTATAAGCTGCTTATTGAGGAGCAGGAAGATAATGAGGTGTCCGGCAGTACACGCATGTGGGCGGCGATTCGTACGATTATTATTGCGGATGCGATGATGGGGCTGGACAATGTACTGGGAGTGGCTGGAGCGGCGCACGGTGATACGCTGCTCGTTATCGTTGGTCTGGCGATTTCGATTCCGGTTATGGTCTGGTGCAGTACGCTGATTATGAAGCTGATGGAACGCTTCCCGTGGATTATCGTGCTTGGTTCTGCCATTCTCGCTTGGACGGCCGCCAAGATGGTCATGGAAGAATCGTTTATTACTGGTTATTTTGCTAATGGTTTTGTGAAATATGGCTTTGAGATTGTCGTTGTGCTGGCAGTGGTTCTGCTCGGTCTGCGCACGAAGAAGAAAAAAGAAGCCGCTCGTACTGTCAGTGAGCCGGCACTATAATACAAATTCTCATGTTGATACGCAATGCCCCTGTATTCGCAAGTTTGCGACGCAGGGGTGTTTTCGTATAGGAACATGCACACATCACTGTTATAATGAAGCCATATGCAGCGGTAAAGGAGAGCAGAATCATGGGAGAAGCACAATTCACACGTAAACGCAAACGAGTAGCATTAATCGGGATTGGCGGCATCGCACGCAAGGTGTATTTGCCTTTGTTATCGGGACGTTCGGATGTTGAACTAGTAGGGGTTGTTAGTCGGTCAGAAGCAACAGTACGGCAGACAATGGAAGATTATCGTCTGGCGCATGGAAGTACACAGATCAGCGATATTGCGGCGTGGGATGTAGATGCTGTATTCGTACATAGCCCGACAGATACGCATTATAATACGGTTACTACCTGTTTAGAATATGGGCTGCCCGTTTATGTGGACAAGCCGCTATCGTACAATATGGAAGAAGCGCGTGCGATGACTGCACTAGCAGAAGCCAAAGGCTTGTTGCTGGCGGTAGGCTTTAATCGCCGGTTTGCTCCTTTGTATATGAATGCGTATGCTTTTCTGGCAGAAGCAGGTGGGTTTGAATTGTGCGAGATTAGCAAGCATCGGACACGAATACAGAGCATTCCTGCCAAAGAAACGGTATATGATGATCTGATTCATATTCTCGATCTGCTGCTCTGGCTAGGCAATGATAGCTACAGCGTGCTCGCACGCCAGCTGCGTCGTCAAGGGAATGGACCGCTGCTGCATACTTCCGGTATGTTGTCGCTGGGCGGTGAGCGTTATGGTCAATACAGTATGGTGCGCAGCGCTGGGCTGGATAGCGAGAAGCTATCCCTGCATGGTGGCGGTCGTTCAGCAGAAGTGATCAATATGGAGCAGCTGCATTTGTATGAAAAAGGAGAGTTGCCACAGCAGCAGGTGTTTGGTAGCTGGGAGACGATTTTGGAGCGACGCGGATTTGCCGGAGTCGTGGATCATTTTCTAGATCGACTGCATGCGCCAGAGCAATGTAGCATTCGTGCTGATCTGGTGTTGGATACGCATGAGCTGGCAGAGCAGTTGACGGCTGGTTTATAATGCATATCTGAGAGTAGCAAGTATAGATCGCGAACAGCAATGAGGAACAGAGGGAGGCTTGCATTCATGGATGAATTTGATGATATTACCCGCGAGGAGCAGCTCAAGCGACGTGAAGAGCAGATTGTAGAGAGCTATCGCCGGGATGAGGACATGATGATTCTCGTATTCACGCAGTGGTGTGTCAATAATGATTTTGATGCGCGTGAGTTATATGGTAGCGCTTATCCTGATCAGATCGACAATCCTCGTCTGGAACAGGGGATTCGTCTTACCGTATCCAAAGAAGAAGCAGGTGAGATCGAGAAAGATACATTACTGGGTGTACTAGCGATGTATGGAAATGACGATCTTGCGTTTGCAGTTAGTGAAGCGCTGGACGAACGACGTGCAATGAAACGCAGACAGACTGAGAACGATGAACAGGTCGATTAAGTTTCTGTAAGACAGATAAGTGTCATATCGTAAATGATGGAAAACCGCAATATTTCCGATGCAATTAGCGGAAATATTGCGGTTTTTTATTATGTATACATAGATGTGAAAATGAAAGACCATCTACAAGCACGGCGAGCTTGGATACAGAAGATGCTTTCGATAAAATATGTTTAACCTTTATTATGACAGTTTGTGTCGGTAATTGTAGATGAAAATGAAGCGTCAAAGATTCGCCAAACTGCGAATTGTTACCAACTTTCGACGTTTTCAGCCAGTAAGCGATTAAAAAGTCGAAATTCTGTTTATAACTCTATATCCTCATAAAACCGAGGGCAGCGGTCATACAAGCAAACTAGGAAGGTTCCTTAATCATTGGATTGATGACAGTAAAATATTTAAAATGATTCATATAAAGTAAAATATTAACTTGGCATTGTAGTATTGATGTGGTTTAATAATAACTATTACGATTAAAAATTTTGTAGATAAATGTAGAATGATGATATTGGAGGAGAACCAGAATGATGAAAGCAACAGGCATTGTGAGAAAAGTCGATGAGTTGGGCAGAGTGGTCATTCCGATCGAACTTCGCCGCATTATGAATATTGATGTAAAAGACGGATTGGAAATTTTCGTAGATAGCGACCGCATTATCTTGAAAAAATACGAGCCTTCCTGCATCTTTACAGGTGATACCGAAGACCTCGTATATTTCAAAGGCAAGCTGATCAGCCGTAGTGTCATCAATGAACTGACGCAAATCCATAATTCTCAAAAGCACTGAAATCGATACCAGTTATTATAAATACGAAAGGCATTCCAGCGATCATCTGCCGGAATGCCTTTTTCATATCGTTTTTACTCGTTTCTATCTATTGGTAGCGTATACCTTCATGTGTTAGCACATACTTTCATGCAGCCTATGCGCCAAAATTGAAAAGCTTACGTAATATGCTCGCGTTTGGATAATCGAAACTCTTTCGGCGACATGCCGAAACGGGAGCGGAACACCCGGTGAAAATACGTATAATTCGCAAATCCAGACGACTCTGCTACTTCCTCTAGCGGCATGGGACTGAACATGATTCGCTCCTGCGCCATATTTAAACGAACATCGAGCGCATATTGCATAATCGTTGTATCAAATGCCTCTTTGAACAGATGAACTGCGCGTGATACGCTAATGCCGATATGAAGCGCAATATCCTCTAATTTAAACGCCGAAGATGCGTTTTCCTCAATATAACTCTTGATCTGATAAGCCAGATAAGTACGAGGCGCGCCAACTGGCTGTTCTGATAAGTAGCGGTCAATCGACAGGCAAAGGATCTTCATGTAATGACTGGAAATTTCAGGATGGGGATTATCAATCCTTCGTTTCTCCATAGCAATCTGGCGCATCAGATCCATAATATTATCAGTAAGAGGAATTTTTATTTTGCAGGGACGTTTTATTTTGTGCCACCATTCATCCGCCCAGACTCCCCCGAAAAAGATATGATAATCTCCGCTCTCAATCACACGTTTGCCCGTTACATCCACGGTATCGCCGATTCGCAGCTCATACGGCTCATCAGGATCGTACATATGCAATTCGCCCGTTTCTACCTGAACGAGTTCTCCATCACAGCGTAATTGACAGCTGCCTTCCGTTTGCAGACGAAACAAATAGTTGTGAATCCCATCCGGTTCATTCATATAAAAGGGTTTCCGGTGAAAGGAGTACCCGGCTGTATATACTTTGCAATCTTCTCCGTGTCCATCCATTATGTAATCCTCATTTCAGCAACAAATTTAAATTATGACCAAATAGTTCATGTTTTAATCATATTATTCATTTTAATTGATACGGTTTCGTAATACTATGGTAACGAACATAAAACAACATATTTTGCACGCCATGCAACGTACTATTTTTTGCATAATATGCTGTATAACGATTTATACCAATAAATGGCAAGCAATCGTATGGATAAGTCCATCGTACATACCGGGTTTATCATACATTGGCAAACGCCAAAGGAGGATTACCTGTGCAACGAATGAGAGCCGGATTAATCGGATGCGGCAATATTAGTTCCATTTACTTTACCAACTTGAAATCAAGTCCGGTTGTCGAAATTGTAGCCTGTGCTGACATGGTGAAGGAACGAGCCGAAGAACGAGCAAAAGAGTTCGGTATTGCAAGCGCCTTCACTCCAGAAGAAATCCTGAAGCAGGATGATATTGAATTGATTATCAATTTAACGATTCCAGCAGCACACGCCAGCGTTAACTTATCAGCGCTCGCAGCAGGCAAGCACGTTTATGCGGAGAAGCCATTCGCCGTTTCGCTGGATGATGGGCGCCGTACACTGGAAAAAGCCAAAGAAGTCGGCAAACGTGTCGGTAGTGCGCCGGATACCTTTCTGGGAGCAGGGTTGGAAACAGCGCGGAAAGCGATTGATGAAGGATTGATTGGACGTCCGATTGCGGCATCTGCTTTTATGATGGGCGCTGGACCGGAGTCATGGCATCCTGATCCTGAATTTTTCTATGCGCCGGGTGGTGGTCCAATGTTCGATATGGGACCTTATTATTTGACCGCGCTTACAAGCTTGCTTGGCTCGATGACACGGGTCAGCTCGTCAACGGGCATTCAGATTCCAGATCGCAAAGTGCATACCGGACCAAAAGCGAATTCATCCATTCGTGTACAAACGCCGACGCATCTGGCTGGAACAATTGATTTTGAAAATGGTGCCATCGCTACACTTGTTACTAGCTTCGATATTCCGGGCGGTTCACAGCTGCCGCGCATCGAAATTTATGGCACCGAAGGTACGCTCGATATTCCTGATCCCAATTTCTTCGACGGTGATGTACGCCTGAAGCGTCCGGGTGCGGAGAGCTACGAGATTGTAACGCCCGTATTCGAGCCGATCAGCAATGAGCGTGGCAAAGGATTGAATGAGATGGTATCTGCCATCTATGACAATCGTCCACACCGTGCAAGCGGAGAACTGGCATTTCACGTATTGGAAGTAATGCATGCGTTTCAACGTTCTTCATTAGAAGGCAAGCATGTGATCATCGAGAGTCGTGCGGGTTATCGTCAAGGCAATGTATACCAATAATAATCACATCCAGAATGAACATCATCGCAGCATGAAACGAAACCACTTACAGGAGTGAATACTATTATGTTAAAAGTTGGATTGCAGCTATTTACCGTACGTGAAGATCTGGAACGCGATTTTGAAGGTACGATTGAGAAGATTGCTCAGCTTGGTTATCAAGGTGTAGAATTTGCCGGATTTTACGGACGCAGTGCTGACCAGATTAACGAGCTGTTGAAAAAGAACAATCTGGAAGTCGTCGGCTCCCATACGCAATACAATGATCTGTTGAATGATGCTCAATCGCTGATCGACTATAACAAAGCGATTGGTAACAAATATATTATCGTACCATTCCTGTCCGAGGAGCAGCGCAGCAACTGGCCGGAAATCTTCGCCAACTTGCGTACATTCGCCGACATTTGCAATCAGAACGATGTGATTTTGCTATACCATAACCATGACTTTGAATTTACAGAGAAGATTGGTGACAGCACCGTATTCGATGCCCTCTATTCCGAATTGCCCGCAGATCTGATTCAGGTCGAGCTGGATACGGCATGGGTACAATATAGCGGTTACGATCCGATTGAATATATTGAGAAATATGCTGGTCGCCTGCCGCTTGTCCACTGGAAAGACTTTAAACGTACCGATGATGGCATTCAAATGCTGGAATTGGGCGAAGGCGAAGTGCCAGTTGCACGCATTGGCGATGCAGCGGACAAAGCAGGAGCAGAATGGATCATCGTGGAGCAGGATAACAGTCTGCAAGCTCCCTTAACAAGTATCGAACAGAGCATCAATTGGGTGAAAAGTTATGGCGCCAAAGGAGGCGTCGTGAATGTCTGAGCAAACCCTTAATATCGGTATTATCGGATGCGGCGGTATTGCGAGCGGCAAGCATTTACCAAGTCTCGCCAAGCAGCCACTTGCTAAGCTTGTTGCGTTCTGCGATATCGTGCAGGAGCGCGCGGCGGAAGCAGCGGAACAATATGGAGTGACGGACGCCAAGGTCTATACCGATTACAAGGAACTGCTTGCCGATCGCAGTATTGACGTCATTCATGTCTGTACACCGAATGATTCGCATGCTGTCATCAGTATCGCAGCATTAGAGTCTGGCAAGCATGTACTGTGTGAAAAGCCGATGGCAAAAACTACTGCTGAAGCGCAGCAAATGGTTGATGCAGCCAAACGTACAGGTAAGAAGTTATCCATCGCTTATCAAAACCGTTTCCGCGACGACAGTCTATATTTGAAGCAAATGGTCACAGATGGCGATCTGGGCGAGGTATATTATGGTAAGGCGATTGCACTGCGTCGCCGTGCCGTACCAACGTGGGGCGTATTCTTAGATGAGGACAAGCAGGGTGGCGGACCGTTGATCGATATCGGTACCCATGCACTGGATCTGACATTGTGGCTGATGGATAATTACAAGCCCAAAAGTGTGCTTGGCTCCACCTTCCATAAGCTCGGTCCACGCCCTAACTCTGCCAATGCGTTTGGTCCGTGGGACCCAGAGCAATTTAAGGTAGAAGATTCAGCATTCGGCTTTATTACAATGGAAAATGGCGCAGTAATTGCGCTCGAATCCAGTTGGGCGCTGAATATTCGCCAGTTTGGTGAAGCGCAGACTTTGCTGTGCGGAACCGAGGGTGGCGCTGATATGAGCGATGGACTGCATATCAACGGGGAGAAAAATGGGCGTTTGATCGATAGCAAGATTGATCTAGATTCCGGCGGTGTTGCCTTTTACTCCGGAGAAACGGAAGATGCAGGTGCACGAGAAGCTCGTATGTGGTTGGAAGCAATCGTGAATGATACAGAGCCTCTGGTGAAGCCAGAACAAGCGCTGATCGTTACACAGATTCTTGAAGCAATCTATGAATCTGCACGTACCGGCAGAGCGATTGAACTTCAACAACAACCGGCATCTGTATAAAAGAAAAGAACCTCGTGTTTCGTGACCAGGTAGTGTATTGCAATCCTCGTCACGAAACATAGGTGTCCTAAACAATAATTTTTATATGACAAATAAGTAAAATTTTATTAATGAATTTCTTGAAATTTTAAACTTTATTGGTATGGAGTTCGTATTAATAAGTAGAAGCTCATTCGAACCAATCAAACACAACATCCATTCCCCTTTATCTACACAAAACAGTTGAACCAGGAGGAAACACGAATGAAATTGGGCGTATTTATGGTATTGCTGAACAATAAAAGCTTTGAGGAGGCGCTTGACTATGTTGCCGAAAAAGGCGTTAAGGCGGTAGAGATCGGTTCGGGCGGTAATCCGGGTGCGGTACACTGCAAGCCAGACGAACTGCTGGCAGACGCAGGCAAATTGCGCGAATTCAAAAAAGCAGTAGAATCCCGTGGTTTGATCATCAGCGCATTAAGCTGTCATGGCAATCCGCTGCATCCACAAAAGGCGATTGCTCAAGAAGCGCATGACGACTTTGTAAAATCGGTCAAACTGGCGCAAAAATTGGATGTACCGGTTGTGAACACTTTTTCCGGTTGTCCGGGCGATAGTGACAATGCCAAATATCCAAACTGGCCAGTCGCACCATGGCCAACAGATTACAGCGAATTGCTGGACTGGCAGTGGAATACAAAAGTCATTCCATACTGGACCGAGAACGGTAAACTTGCTTCGGATCACAATGTAAAAGTCGGTATTGAGCTGCATGGCGGCTTCTCCGTTCACACACCGGGTACGATGCTGAAGCTGCGCGAAGCAGCCGGTGAAGCAATTGGAGCCAACCTTGATCCAAGTCATATGTGGTGGCAAGGAATTGATCCTGTCGCAGCAATAAAAATTTTGGGGAAAAATGGCGCAATTCATCACTTTCATGCTAAAGATACGATCACGGATACCGATAATATGAATATGAACGGCGTAACGGACATGCACTCCTATGAGGAGATGAATGATCGGGCATGGCAATTCCGCACCGTCGGTTATGGGCACGACTTGAAAACATGGGCTGACATTATTAGCACGCTACGTCTTGTAGGTTACGATTATGTAGTTAGCATAGAGCACGAAGACGGATTGATGTCCGTAAACGAAGGATTTACTAAAGCCGTCCACAACTTGCAGCAGGTTATGATCGAAGAAGAGCTTGGCGAGATGTGGTGGGTCTAAACAACAGGGAGGCACTAACAGTATGATTAACGTAACAGTCTGGAATGAGTTTGTACATGAGCAAATCCGCGATGATGTAAAAGCCGTATACCCGGATGGAATTCACAAAGTACTTGCAGACGGATTGACCAAAGAAGGCTTCGCCTGCCGCACAGCAACGCTGGATCAGGATGAGCACGGTCTGACGGAATCCGTTCTGAACTCTACGGATGTTATGCTCTGGTGGGGACATACTGCCCACGATCTGGTCGACGATGATATCGCCGAAGCAGTCGTACGACGCGTAAATGAAGGCATGGGTCTTATCGTGCTTCATTCTGGACACTTTTCCAAACCATTCAAACAACTGATGGGCACCAGCTGCGACCTGAAATGGCGCGTAGCCGACGAGCAGGAGATCCTGTGGTGTGTCAACCCGACACATCCGATCGCACAGGGCGTTAACCCTTCGATCACACTGGACAAAGAAGAAATGTATGGTGAATTCTTCGATGTACCGGCGCCGGATGAACTGGTGTACCTGAGCAACTTTGAAGGTGGGGAAGTATTCCGCAGCGGCTGTACGTATCGTCGTGGTCACGGGAAAATCTTCTACTTCCGTCCAGGTCATGAAACATACCCTACGTATTATAATCAAGACATTATGCATATCATTGCCAATGCGGTACGCTGGGCATATCCTGCCAGCAACGCACGTCCAGCATTTGGACGCACCGAACCGCAACGTGCAATCGGCAGCAAACTGACCGTATCATAACGGCAGCTTTGCCTGCATAAGAGAAAGGTTAGTACGCCTGTTGATGGTATATCGACAAGCCCACTTTAATCATACTGTAAGCAACCTGTTGTGATTGAGCAGATGGACGGACGGGACGCCTGACTTTTATGTAATACAAGTTCTGTATAATGCCACAATGATTCAAGACAGCATAGAGCATGATTTCTAGGGTGCATCTGCATGGTTGATCTCAACCGGCAGGCGCACCTTTTTCGTTATCATTGTAATGAGGGTAATAAAGGATAGGGTTGTTGTATCTGCTTCATACTCTTGAACCTCACAATCGCAGGTCAAGGTCATGTTGTTACGTTAGAGGAGGCGTTGGAATTGACCGAATATAGGAACAGCAGCCATGAATCTACTTTTCGAATCGGTCATGTTCCGTTACCACCGGAGCTGATCCAATCCTGTCTTAAACGAGTCGAAGGATTACGAATGGAAGGCTTTTTGACCGGCTTTGGCAAATGGCCAGGTTCTCTTATGCTGGTTGGCGAAGCGCCAGGAGCGAATGAGATTGAGCAGGGGCGTCCTTTTTGTGGGCAGGCAGGCAAGGTGCTGGATGGGTATCTGGATATTTTACAATGGACTCGCGATGATCTGTATATTACGAGTGCCGTGCGTAGTCGTCCGTATCGTGATAAGCCAGTTAAGAATCATCCGGAGCGATTAAGTCGATCCAATCGTACGCCAACAACGAAGGAAATACTGGCGTATGCACCCATTCTGGATTATGAGATTGCTACTGTTCAGCCGCAAGTGCTGATTACACTGGGCAATATCGGACTGCATCGACTGATTGGTAACAGTTCCAGCGTATCGCAAATTCATGGACAACCGCGGCAAACTGCTATTCGCCAAGTTGATCCGTATCATCCGGAACAAGGGTATACATGGTCGGAACGTCAATACTGGATTTTTCCGTTGTATCATCCAGCAGCGATTTTATACAATCGTTCGCTAGAACAGACGATTCAGGATGATCTACATCGGCTACGTGATTTTGTCAAAGAAGTCATAAAGTATAAGTCAGAACAATGATTTATTATAAGTAGTTATTTCCAATAGGAGTTGTTGTAAAAATACGACAGAAAGCGCTGAAATCGGCAGGTTTTCGTTTTCTTATAGCTGGAAATGTGTTAAACTATATGTGCTAACTTATTGTAAGTTTACATTGAGAGTTCCGGTACGATAGGCATGATGATATCGGGCTACGGACCAGTAAAGAGGTGAAACGATGGAACAGCATCAGCTGGGTTTATGTCCGCGGTTTGAGACAGCGTTCTCTTTTCTCGGGAAACGATGGAACGGTCTAATTATTCAGTCCCTGATGAGCGGACCTAAACGGTTCAAAGACATATCCAATCTCATCCCGATGATGAGCGACAAGATGCTCTCGGAACGTATGAAGGATCTGGAAGCAAGCGGTATTCTGGTACGCCAGGTATACCCGGAGACTCCGGTACGGATTGAGTATGAACTGACGGAAAAAGGACGCGCCTTGCAGCCTGTGATGGATCAAATCCAGAACTGGGCGGAGCAGTGGGTGGACTAACACGTCAATCAGGCTGATCTGTTGGAGTTTCGGCCATAGAGAAAAAGCTTTCCCCGGTATATTCCGGTGGAAAGCTTTTTTGCTGTATCTGGCAATCTGGTTATACGTGGTGGGGGAGGGGGAATCAGATCCGGCAGATTTCTTTTGGGCACAGTTCGCAGTGACATACTTCTTGCAAAGCTTCCAGATCATGAATAATGATCATGCCATGCTCATATTCGATCGTATCTTTTTTGCGCAGATCGCTCAGCATCCGGTTGACGCTCTCACGCGTAGCACCAATCATATTCGACAGATCGGTATGTGTAATTTTCTTGTTGATCAGAATCGAGCCATCTTCATTATAGTCTTCGCCGTACGTATTGCTCAGACGAATCAGTGTCGAGCACAGGGCACCTGGTTTGCCGTACAGCATCAGATCGCGTACTTTGGTCTGAGTCAGCCGATGATGCGTACCCATCCATTTCATAAAATCAATTGCAAAATCACAATGCTGGCAGATGATTAGCTCTAAGTCTTTGTGATCGACAACCGCTACTTCCGTATCTTCCAATGCTTCGGCGGTAAAGCCGAGACGGTTACCCGAGAACAGGTCTGCTTGTCCAATCATGTCACCACTCTGGTACATGTACAGGATCAGCTCTTTCCCTTCATCGGTCGATTTGGTCAATTTTACACGTCCACTTTTAATGTAGTATAATTTGTCCGACAAATCGCCTTCCCAGAACAGATGCGAACCGGCAGGCACATTGCGCTCCGTTGCGTACGACAGTAAGCGTTCCATATTAACGGGCGAGAAACTGTGCGTATTGCTGTTTTCGTTCTGAGTGATGCGTTCCATTTGATTATTCATGATTCGTCCTCTCCTTTTGTCCCCATTATACGTAGAAAATAACCAGATTGCATTAAATTATAGGAAAAATTAGTAAGATTATTTGAGTTCTTCCACTTTTGATGTGTAATCTCTTCATATGACTCTTATCCATATCGGTTAAAAGTAAAGAAACATTAAACTTTAAAAATTTGTGATTATTTTCACTTATAGTATAACTCTAGTTAATTCAAAATGCAAAAAGAAAAAACGCGAAAACAAAATTTTTAAAAATTAAAATTGATTGTGAAAAAAATCACATTATGATGTATGTCTCTATGCTATGATCAGTGCGTAGACAAAAGCAACACACATTCTGAGGAGGATGAGAGAAATGGCTGTAAAAAATGATGCCGCTCGTACCGTTGAATTGACTGCACAGGAAGAAGTTCAAAAGTTAATCGACAAAGGTAAAAAAGCCACTGCCGCTTTTATGAAAATGGATCAGGAACAAATTGATAACATTGTACAGGCAATGGCACTTGCTGGACTGGACAAACATATGCAACTTGCCAAAATGGCAGTAGAAGAAACAGGTCGGGGGGTATATGAAGATAAAATTACCAAGAACCTGTTTGCTACCGAATACATTTACCACAGCATCAAAAATGAGAAAACCGTCGGTGTAATCGAGGATAACGCGTATGACAGTTTCCAAAAGATCGCTGAACCAGTTGGTATTATCATGGGGATTACGCCGGTAACCAACCCGACATCCACAACAATGTTCAAAGCATTGATCGCAATCAAAACGCGTAACCCGATCATCTTCGGCTTCCACCCATCTGCACAGCAATGTAGCCGCGAAGCTGCCAAAACACTGCTGGAAGCAGCTGTCAAACAAGGTGCACCTGCTGACTGTATTCAATGGATCGATAATCCGTCGATGGATAAAACGAATGCACTGATGAATCACCCTGATGTAGCGCTCATTCTCGCTACTGGTGGTGGCGCAATGGTAAAAGCGGCATATAGCTGCGGTAAACCGGCACTCGGCGTAGGTCCTGGTAACGTTCCTGCCTTTATTGAGAAAAGTGCTGATCTGAAGCAGGCGGTTAATGATCTGATCCTATCGAAATCGTTTGATAATGGTATGATTTGTGCTTCCGAGCAAGCGGTTATTATTGAAGAACCAGTATTCGATCAAGTGAAAAAATTGATGATCGACAATGGCTGCTATTTCCTCACCAAAGAAGAAGTCGGCAAACTGACTGCCGGCGCAATGAACGTAGACAAATGCGCAGTGAATCCGGTAATTGTGGGACAACCTGCTGCTAAAATTGCTGAAATGAGCGGAATCACCGTGCCAGCCGATACCAAAATTCTGATTGCCGAGCTGGAAGGTGTAGGTACTAAGTATCCGCTGTCTGCTGAGAAATTAAGCCCTGTACTGGCTTGTTATAAAGTGAAAAATGCCGAGCAAGGAATTGAACGTGCCGCTCAGATTGTTGAATTCGGCGGTATGGGTCACTCCTCGGCGATCCATTCGAACAATGAAGAAGTGATTCAGAAATTTGCGGATCGTCTGCAAACCGGACGGATTATCGTGAACTCGCCTTCGACACACGGCGCAATCGGTGACATTTATAATACGAACTTGCCTTCGCTCACACTGGGCTGCGGATCGTATGGACGCAACTCGACATCGTCGAACGTCACTGCTGTCAATCTGATTAACATTAAAAGGGTGGCTCGCCGTACCGTGAATATGCAATGGTTCAAAATCCCATCGAAAGTATACTTTGAAAAAGGATCGACGCAATACCTTGCCAAAATGCCAAACATCAATCGTGTCGCGATCGTAACGGACCCGATGATGGTACAACTGGGCTATGTTGAAAAAGTCGAACACTATCTGCGTCAACGTAAAACACCAGTAGCAATCGAAGTGTTCTCCGAAGTGGAACCAGATCCATCGACATTGACGGTAGAACGTGGACGTCAAATGATGGAACGCTTCCAGCCAGACTGCATTATCGCACTGGGTGGCGGTTCGCCAATGGATGCTGCCAAAGGCATGTGGTTGTTCTACGAATACCCAGATGTAAGCTTTGACAACCTGAAACAGAAATTTATGGATATCCGCAAACGGATCTACAAATATCCAAACTTGGGTCAAAAAGCGCAATTCGTGGCGATTCCAACGACATCGGGTACAGGTTCGGAAGTTACTTCGTTCGCTGTTATCACTGACAAGGAAAAAGGCAATACCAAATATCCACTGGCTGACTATGAGCTGACTCCAGACGTAGCAATTGTCGATCCAGAATTCGTCTACACCCTGCCACGCGTAGCGGTAGCAGATACCGGTATGGACGTGCTGACTCACGCGATCGAAGCATATGTATCGAATATGGCAAATGACTTCACGGACGGTTTGGCGATCAAAGCGATCCAATTGGTATTCCAATACTTGGAGCAGTCGGCACTGGTTGGCGACAAACTGGCTCGTGAGAAAATGCACAATGCTTCCACAATTGCTGGTATGGCATTTGCCAACGCCTTCTTGGGTATTAACCACAGTCTCGCACACAAATGGGGCGGACAATATCACACTGCACACGGACGTACCAATGCGATCCTGATGCCACACGTGATCCGTTACAATGCGAAAAAACCGACCAAATTCGCATCGTTCCCTAAATATTCGCACTTTATCGCTGACGAACGTTATGCTGAAATCGCCCGCATTCTGGGACTGCCTGCACGTACAACTGAAGAAGGTGTGAACAGCCTCGTGAACGCTGTTCGCGATCTGAACCGAAAACTGGGTATCCCTGAGACATTCCAAGAATTGGGCTTTGACGCTAAGGACTTTGAAGCACATGTCGACTATTTGGCAGACCGCGCATTTGAAGACCAATGCACCACAGCCAATCCAAAAATGCCACTCGTTACCGAACTGGCTGATGTATACCGCAACGCGTTCTATGGCAAATTTGAATAAATGATCTAACGGCTGTATAAGCCGAAGTTGCGAATGAACAGTTGCATGCTTCCCATGTATCACCCTATGTGTCATATGTAGTTTCTCCTCCCTAATAATATGGGCTGCTGTCATCCGCTGTGAGTACGGATTGACAGCAGCCTTTTTTCTCATTCCGGAAAGGAGGTGATGAGGTGGACACTTACTTTCAAAACGTGTCCGTATATTGAAGTGACAACTACGGCGTACCTGATTGCAATCAGCGGATATTGCTTTAATTAGGACGAACAAGGAGGGATCAACGACAATCCCATATCGTATGTGGATATAACTTGAAGGAAGCGGAAGGCATTTCAAATTGCAGCAGTTCCATTTTGCACTATTCAAAATCGCTTCAACTGTATCTGGATTTGCTGCCTGTCTGTATCAAGCCTGAAGCGGAATATGGGATTCGCAACGTTACATTTTTACCATATGTCCGGGGATGAGGAGGATTATCTGTATCATATTTAAAATTTTACTGTATCAATGACAGAAAGTGATAAAAATCATAATGAAACTGTGTAATTGTGATAAAAATCACATTAATACCATCCATCATCCTGCATAATAAGGACATAGCCGGAACACAAGTTACCGGCGGCGAGACAACTAAGTCAAACTCATAACAAAATTTGTGATTTAATTCACAAATAATGGAGGGATTATCAATGTCGGTAATCGAAAGAAACGTACAAGATCAATCGCAACAAGCCTGGAGAGGTTTTAACACAGGCAAATGGACAACTCATGTAGACACCAAAAACTTTATTGACGAAAATATCAAACCTTATGTTGGCAACGAAAACTTCCTCGCAGGTCCAACTCAGAATACAAACGATCTGTGGAAAATCGTTTCCCAGCTGTCCAGAGAAGAGCGCGAGCGTGGCGGTGTATGGGATGTAGACGTAAACACACCAGGATCGATAGTATCGCACCGTCCGGGTTATCTAGACAAAGACAAAGAACAAATCGTCGGTGTTCAAACAGATGCACCTTTCAAACGTTCGATTCAACCTTACGGTGGTATTCGGATGGTAATTGACGCTTGTAAAGCATACGGATTCGAAGTTCCACAATCTGTCATCGACATCTTCACTGATATTCGCAAAACGCACAACCAAGGTGTATTCGATGCTTACACTGCTGAGATTCGCGCAGCACGTAAATCCGGTATCGTTACTGGTCTGCCAGATGCTTACGGTCGTGGTCGCATTATCGGTGACTATCGCCGGGTTGCACTGTACGGTGTAAACTTCCTGATGCAGCAAAAACAACGTGAGCATGATGAAACACTGGGCGAATACATGGATGAAACAACCATTCGCCAACGTGAAGAAATCAGCGAACAGTACAGAGCATTGAACGAACTGAAACAAATGGCAGCTGAACACGGTTTCGATATTTCCAAACCAGCACAAAATGCCAAAGAAGCATTCCAATGGTTGTACTTCGGTTACCTTGCAGCTGTCAAAGAACAAAACGGTGCGGCAATGTCGCTTGGACGTGTATCTTCCTTCCTGGATATTTACATCGAACGCGATGTAAAAGAAGGCACACTGACGGAAGAACAAGCACAGGAACTGGTTGACCATTTCGTTATGAAACTGCGGATCGTCAAATTCCTGCGTACACCAGATTACAATGAATTGTTCAGTGGTGACCCTACTTGGGTAACGGAATCCATCGGCGGTATGGCAATGGACGGCAAAACACGCGTTACCAAAAACAGCTTCCGCTTCCTGCACACCCTCTACAATCTGGGGCCTGCACCGGAACCGAACCTGACCGTACTGTGGTCCGATCAACTGCCAGAAGGCTTCAAAAAATACTGTGCTAAAGTTTCTATCGAAACAAGCTCCATCCAGTATGAAAATGATGATCTGATGCGTCCAATCTACGGCGATGACTACGGTATCGCTTGCTGCGTATCTGCAATGCGCATCGGTAAACAAATGCAATTCTTCGGCGCACGTGCCAACCTTGCCAAAACATTGCTGTATGCTATCAACGGTGGTAAAGACGAGAAATCGGGCGCACAAGTTGGTCCTGAATTCCCGGCAATCACTTCCGAGTATCTTGACTACGATGAAGTGCTGAATCGTTACAAACCAATGATGCAATGGCTGTCCAAAGTGTACATGGATGCACTGAACATCATCCACTACATGCACGACAAATACAGCTACGAACGTATCGAAATGGCATTGCACGACCGTGACATTCTGCGTACGATGGCTTGCGGTATCGCTGGTCTGTCGGTTGCAGCTGACTCCCTGAGCGCTATCAAATATGCCAAAGTAAAACCGATTCGCAACGAACAAGGCATCGCCGTTGATTTTGAAATTGAAGGCGACTACCCTTGCTATGGTAACAACGATGATCGTGTCGATCAGATCGCTGTTGAACTCGTTGAAACGTTCATGAGCATGATTCGTCAGCACAAAACGTACCGTAACGCAATGCCAACACAATCCGTACTGACAATCACATCGAACGTCGTATACGGTAAGAAAACAGGTACTACCCCTGATGGACGTAAAGCAGGCGAACCGTTCGCACCAGGTGCTAACCCAATGCACGGACGCGACAAAAAAGGTGCACTGGCATCTCTGAGTTCCGTTGCCAAACTGCCATACGAAGATAGCCTGGATGGTATCTCCAACACCTTCTCCATCGTGCCAAAAGCACTGGGTAAAGAAGAAGAAACACGCAAAGCCAATTTGGTAGCGATGCTGGACGGTTACTTCGGTAGCGACGCTCACCATCTGAATGTCAACGTATTTGACCGCGAACAACTGATGGATGCAATGGATCATCCAGAGAACTATCCACAGCTGACGATCCGTGTCTCCGGTTATGCCGTCAACTTTATCAAACTGAGCAGAGAACAACAGCTTGATGTAATCAACCGTACGTTCCACAACGCAATGTAATATTGCAATACTAATGAAAGGGGCTGAATGATCATGGTAACAGGCCGTGTTCACTCGCTGGAGACCTTCGGTACTGTCGATGGTCCAGGTATTCGATTCGTACTATTTATGCAGGGGTGCCTGATGAAATGCCAGTATTGTCACAATCCCGATACCTGGAATCTGGACGGAGGCAAGGTGATGGAATTGGAGGAGGTTCTCGCCGAAATCCAACCTTATCTAAGCTACTATCGCAGTTCTGGCGGTGGACTCACCGTCTCGGGCGGCGAACCGACATTGCAAGCCCCTTTCGTAAAAGCTTTGTTTAAAGAGGTCAAAGAACGCTGGAATCTGCATACAACCCTTGATAGTAACGGCTACAACGATGGGGAGAAGATCCACGATCTATTGGATGTGACCGATCTGGTCATGCTCGACCTCAAGCATATTAATAATGAAAAGCACAAAAAACTGACCGGCGTATCCAATGAGCGCACACTGAAACTGGCTCGGTGGTTATCGGATCATGGACGCAAAATGTGGATACGGCATGTCTTTGTACCAGGTATTCACGATGCGGAAGAAGACCTGATCGCACTCGGCGAATTTATCGCTACATTGCATGGTGTGGAGAAATTCGAGATTCTGCCATACCACCAGATGGGCATCTATAAATGGGAGTCGCTGGGCCGCCTCTATCCGCTGGATGGCGTGCCATCACCGACCGATGCTGAAGTGGAACGGGCGTATCGCTTGATCGAACAGGGACGTCGTCAAGGAGCCTGCGTATAAAGAATTTGCCTCAGGTATACAGACTTCTCTTATCATTATCCTCACTTATGAATGTGTGTTTACACACAGGTTTATCGTTTCATCTTCTATGCACCCTGTCTTCGGACAGGGTGTTTTTTTGTACAATTTGTCCAATTGTTGCATAGGGAATGGCACTTTATACTGAATAACAATACATACCATACCGGATCGAGTGTACAACAGATCCGCAGGAGGGATACAAATGTCATTTATGAATACAGATCAGTGGACGCTGGAACAGAAAATTGGACAGTTATTCGTATGCGGATTTCATGATATTGTACCGGATGCACAGATGGAGACGTTGATTGCGGATTATCAGATTGGTGGGGTGATTTATTTTCGCCGCAACATTGGTACACCGCAGCAGATTTATCAGTTATCGATAGAGCTACAGCAACAGGCTTATAATCAGGGCTTGCCACCGTTACTGATTGCGATTGATCAGGAAGGTGGAATGGTCAGTCGGATTGATCAGGAAGAACTCAGTCTGATTCCGGGCAATATGTCGCTTGGTGCAACCGGTGATCCGGCATGGACTGCGGCGGCATCATCGATTAGTGCGCGTGAGCTGCGAGCGCTGGGGATCAATGTGAATTTTGCGCCGTGTGTAGATGTGAACAACAATCCGCGTAATCCGGTGATTGGCGTGCGTTCCTATTCGGAAAAGCCAGACATTGTTGCTGCTCATGGTGCGGCGGCGATTACTGCTATGCAGGAGCAGGGAGTAGCTGCGACCGCCAAGCATTTTCCGGGACATGGCGATACCGAGGTCGATTCGCATTACGGGCTGGCTTCGGTTCTTCATGATGTGCAGCGTCTGGAGCAGATCGAATTATTGCCGTTTCGAGAAGCGATTACTGCCGGTACCGATCTGATCATGTCGGCGCACGTGATATTCCCGGCGTTTGAACCTGATCCCATCCCAGCGACGTTGTCACATCGTGTGCTAACCGGGTTGTTGCGTCAGCAGTTGGGATTCGATGGTGTTATCGTAACGGATTGTTTGGAGATGCACGCGATTGCGAAGCATTTTCCGATTCCTGAAGCGACCGTTATGGCATTGGAGGCAGGAGCGGATCTGTTACTCGTTAGCCATACGTTGCAGGAACAGATTGCTGCGATCGAAGCCGTGCGGCACGCGGTAGAGCAAGGCAGAATATCAGAGCAGCGGATTGATGAATCCGTTACACGTATATTGCAGTTAAAAGCAAGACGGCAGATGGATCGTCAACCGATGAGTGAACAGGAATGGTTGTCATTGCTCGGTAATGAACAAAGTGCAGATGTACTGCGAGCCATCGCTGCACGAAGTATCACCGTAGTTAAGGATGATCACCAGCTACCACTGCAACCCGCTGCTGATGGCAAGCAAGGACTGGTCATCTGGCCACAGCTATCGCGGCGTACTGAAGTAGCAGAAGCGGTTGGACATGATCGTAATCTGGCGGAAGTGCTAACCTCGCTCGGCTTACCGGCAGAGCGACTGATCATCGGTACAGAGCCGGATGCAGAGGAGCGCCTAGTAACGCTACAGAAGGCGCAGCAGTCAGGATTTGTCGTACAGGTTACATATACGTCTACCGGACAATTGCCAGCAGAACAGGCGCAACTAACTCAGTGTCTGCATGAACAATTGCGCGTACCGCTAATCGTTGTATCGATGCGCAATCCATATGATCTGAACGAACTGCCAGAGCTGCGTACTTATATTTGTACTTATGAGAATCGCAAGTATGCGGTGGAAGCATTGGCAGCGGTGCTAGCGGGTACGGAGACAGCGACTGGCAAGCTGCCTGTCAGTCTGAATGCAGACTATACAGTGCAAATTTGACTTTGCCTGTGAGGAGCGCATATCATTTGAAGCATAACCTTTTACGGGATGTTCAAAGAAGCTATATCGTTACATCGGGCAATGCTTTTCTATTCCGGTCATGTGATGAATAACATACAAGCGCCAGTGCGTGCAATGAAGCCTGTCGATCTGCGGATGGACAGGCTTTTTCTGTATGGAGCAAGGAATGACGCACTGCTGCAACAGCATATGGTAATGTACATATCCCAGAACAATAAGCATACCCCCCTCTGTATACAAATGTGAACGAATTGTGAATAGATCACTTTTAATGAGTGTTTGCGATATTCAGGAGAAACTTTTCAAAAAAAGTCGCGTCTTATTAATGTGTCATGTAAGCGTCGAGTAAGTGGACGCGGGGGAACAATGGAATTTTGCCTTTGCAGCAACCGACTTTCGACCTGCGATGGTGAAGGGAATTGTGCCTTTCAGGGGGAGTTTTTCTTTGACATCTCGGTTATAGAAAACAGATAAAAGAAGGAGTCGAACGATGAAATTCAAGAAAAGCATACTAGTAGCTGTACTTGCCTTCACACAGGTTGTGGCAGCGTTCCCAGCAGCGCAGGCTTTCGCAGCAGAAGGCGATACGGCAAATGGAGTTGTTCAGCAGGATGTATATAGCGACAATTCTGCTACGACTACTGTACCTCAGACTGATCCGACAACAACGGGTGACGGAACAGGCGTAGACGGTACGACAGGAACAGATGGAACAACGACGCCTACCACACCGGTGACGCCGACAACTCCAACGACTACACCGGTAAAGACTACACCGACTGTAATCACAGACGTGTATTCGGGTGGTCCCAACAAATTGATCTTCCTCATGAACTCCAATCAGATTTACCGTGATGGCAAGCTGTATTTCTCCAATCAGCCGATGACTGTCAAAAACGGTGTATCCTATGTATCTGTACGCGCACTGGTGGAACGTGTTGGCCTTACGCTTACATACGATTCCGTAACCAAAGAAACCGTCATGACCAAAGACGGCAAAGAACTGCGTTTCAAAACAGACAGCAAGTACTACACAGTAAACGGCGTTCAATCGCTGATGAAAGGTGCATCGTTCCAGCAAAAAGGAACCTTTATGGTGCCGCTCACTTCCATCACTGCCGCACTGGGTATTCCGTATACAGTACAAGGTAAAATGGTCATCATGGACCTTCAGGTGAAACCAACCGCATCCTTTACGGTATCGCCAAAAGACATCTATGCTACACAAACAACCGTACAATACAAAACGCAATCCAGTTCATCCAACGGAGCTACCATTGTTGATGAGCGTTGGACCGGACGTGAGGACATCTTCACGACTGCTGGTGCTCACGTTGTAACTTACCAAGTATTGGACTCCAATGGACAATGGAGCGATCCGTACAGCGTAACGATTAATGTACTGCCTCCAAACCAACCGCCGGTAGCGATGTTCAGCACGAACAGCGACTCCTATCGCATGGGTGAACTGATCACCTACACCGATATGAGTACAGATGATGAGAATGCGATTACCAAAACCGAATGGGGCAACAAGCAACTTGCCTTCTTCACCGCTGGTCCACAAACGGTCACATTGACTGTAACGGACAAGCACGGCGAAACCAACACGTATAGCAAAACGATCAACATTACAGACAGCAGTCTGTATACAGCTGACGAATTCTATCCGCTGTTCACGCCAATTGGCGATTCGTTCGACTTTAACGGTGCGGAAGTACCAGGACGCGCGATCACACCATTCGAATCCAGCTCCGAGCCTGTACGCTTGATCCGCAGCAATAGCCCGGAACGCGTATTGTCGGAAGGTATCGTTTATCAAGAAACAGCCAACGGTGCAACTCGCTTTATGGTTCACCATCTGAATGAAACAGGCAAAAATGTGAAAATGTACATCGTGGCTACGAATACCAATGCAACACCAGCTAACTTGAACATTCTGGATGTCGGCTTCGGCGGACCGAACCCTTATGCAACAGCAGCAGGGAAAGTATCGATTGACCGTTACTACAAATCGATCCAATCCGGCGCAGATGCACAAACGTTGACTCTGCAACCAGGACAAAGTCAAGTGATCTTTAATCAGCTCAGCGCATCGACAATGAAGAACGATACAGTTATTTCTTTGTTCGGTGATCTGGTCAGCGACGCGAATGTGCAGTACACTGTACTGATGGTGGATGAAAATGCTGATCCGCTGCAAGCGATGAATACTTTGCCAAAATTGGATCGTGACGGTATCCACAACCGTGGTACGTACGACAATGCGACTCGCATTATCCACGTTGGCGATCTGATCGGTAATACGAGTGTACGTCTGCCAATCGGCGACAACAACAGTGATCCGAACTTGACAGGTACAGACCCGCTGGCTCAAACGGAAGCATCCAACGCCGGTAACTTTGGCGTACTGTACAAAATCAAACTGGATATGGTAGCACCAAACACGCTTATTTCCTTTAATGCGCGTGGCGGACGTTACTCCGGTTATATTTATGTCAATGGCGTAAGTACTCCGATCAAAAATAACGGAGGTACAACTAGCGCCAACGATAACGTCGTTATTTACCGTACCGGTACATTGGATACAGAATCGGTCGAAATCTGGTTTACAGCTGCACCAGGCAGTAACTTGCCAGTCAACCTGCTGTTCAACCAGATGCCAAGCAAAAAACAATAATTAAGATCTGATACAAAGGATGTCTGCTCACAAACTTTGCCAGATCTGAACAACTGGAACCTACACCTGTTATCGATATGGGAATCCCTAACTATCGTGTACAGGTTATCCAGTTACAGATAGCCGGAGCCGCCATTGCGGTTCCGGTTTTTTCTATGTATTGCATGATCTACCGTTTGGGACGGATATAATAATTCTGGTATTTTATGAAGAAATATTCGGCAGCGCGTTCGTTTTCGTGTATAATAGTTATGATTACGAATAGTGTTGATTGTGTACGTAATTGGTTCAGAACGATGACAGGAGGAAGATTCATGCTGTCCACAGAGCAAATTATTGATATTATGTCCAAGCAGGGTCTGCGTATTACCGATCAGCGCCGAACGCTGGCAAAGCTGTTCGCCGAAGCACCGGGCTATCTAACTGCCAAGGATGTATACGAATATATGGAACGTAAATATAGTGGTCTTAGCTTTGATACGGTGTATCGCAATCTTCGTGTTATGCAGGAGCTGGGCGTGTTGGAGCAGATCGTGTTTGAAGATGGAGTGAAATTCAAAAGTCATTGCAGTCAGGATCATCATCACCATCATATGATCTGTTTGCAATGCGAGAAAACGTACCCGATTGCTTTTTGCCCAATGGATATGACGGATATGCCGGATGAGTTTCAGGTTATTCGTCATAAGTTTGAAGTGTTCGGCTACTGCAAGGAATGTCTGGCACAACAGGCTGGATATAATAGTGAAGAGGGTGTACCCGTCGGTGGTGATGGCAAGGAAGGGCCTGCGCTTCATTTGAAAAAGAAAGCCGTATCCACAGCGGTAGGGAAACATCAGTGAATACATTGCAAAAGTTGAGCCGTCGCGCTGTGCAGGTGCCGATTCACTTTTACCGTAAATGTATTTCTCCCTTGAAGCCGCCCAGTTGTCGCTTCTATCCAACCTGCTCACAATATGCACTGGAAGCGATTGAAGTGCATGGTGTGCTCAAGGGGAGCTGGATGGCAGCGCGCCGGATTAGCAAATGTCATCCCTTTCATCCCGGCGGCATCGATCTCGTTCCGCCACCGCGCCGTTCCCACATCAACCCTGTCCATACAGACAGCGGCGATGAACAGGAGCAGCGCGGCAACCATGAATACAAACAGGACCCGCGGAACGCTTGACAGCTTCGGCGGGTATTCGGTATATTGAGAAACATAGTCATATATGCAATCCAGTGAACGGATAAGTATACGGAATAGGCACAGCACAGAGAGCCGGAATAGCTGCGAACCGGTCTGGAAGCCACTGTAGAACATGGTCCGGGAGGAACTGAAGTCGAGCTACCGCATAACGGTACGTAAGGCTCCAGCGTAAGCCCGCGTTAAGGGTCAGCCTGCATAGGCTGCTGAGCCTACTTTTGCAAAAAAGTGGGGAAGTTGGGTGGTAACGCGTGAGTACAAGCTCTCGTCCCATTAGGGATGGGGGCTTTTTTGTGTCCATATGCTGCGCGGTACGGTATATATGCTGATCAGAATGCGGATGTATTTTACACAAGGAGGAACAATCATGCCAGAAGAGAAAAACACATTTTATATTACGACCCCGATTTATTATCCAAGTGACAAGCTGCATATCGGTCACGCCTACACAACGGTGGCAGGCGATGCGATGGCGCGCTACAAGCGTCTGCGCGGATATGAGGTGCGTTATCTGACCGGTACGGACGAGCATGGTCAGAAGATTGAGCGCAAAGCCGCTGAGAAAGGGCAAACGCCGCAGCAATTCGTCGATGGAATCGTTGAGGGTATTAAGAGCCTGTGGGACAAGCTGGATATTTCTTATGATGACTTTATCCGTACAACCGAAGAACGCCACAAAAAGGTCGTACAGGACATCTTTGATCGTCTGCTGGAGCAGGGCGACATTTACAAAGGCGAATACGAAGGCTGGTACAGTATTCCAGATGAAACGTTCTACACCGAGACTCAGCTGGTTGATGTAGAGCGCAACGATAAAGGCGAAGTGATCGGTGGGAAAAGCCCAGATAGCGGTCACCCGGTCGAACTGGTCAAAGAAGCATCGTACTTTTTCCGCATGAGCAAATATGCCGATCGTTTGCTGAAATATTATCAGGATCACCCGGACTTTATTCAACCGGAATCGCGTAAAAATGAAATGATCAATAACTTTATTAAACCGGGTCTGGAAGATCTGGCTGTATCGCGGACGACATTTGATTGGGGCGTTAAAGTCAAAAACGATCCGAAGCACGTCGTATACGTCTGGATCGATGCACTGTCTAACTATATTACAGCGCTCGGTTATGGCAGCGACAATGAGGAGCTGTTCAACAAGTTCTGGCCGGCAGACATCCATCTGGTTGGGAAAGAAATTGTGCGTTTCCATACGATCTATTGGCCAATTATGCTGATGGCACTGGATATCCCACTGCCGAAAAAAGTATTCGGTCACGGCTGGCTGCTGATGAAAGACGGCAAAATGTCCAAGTCCAAAGGGAATGTCGTTGACCCGGTTACGCTGATCGATCGTTATGGTCTGGATGCACTGCGTTACTATCTGCTGCGTGAAGTGCCATTTGGCTCTGACGGTACATTTACACCGGAAAGCTTTGTAGATCGTGTAAACTCCGATCTGGCGAATGATCTCGGTAATCTGCTCAACCGTTCTGTGGCGATGATCGACAAATATTGTAGTGGCTCCGTGCCTGCCTACAATGGTGTTGTCAACGAAGTGGATGGTAAATTGCAAGAATTCATCGGCGATACAATCGGCAAGATTGAAACGGCGATGGAAAAACTGGAGTTCTCGGTTGCACTGACTGCGATCAGCCAGCTAATTAGCCGTACGAACAAATATATCGATGAAACGCAGCCATGGGTGCTGGCGAAGGATGAAGACAATCGTCCACAATTGGATTCGGTTATGTTCCATCTGGCAGAAGCGCTGCGCATCATTTCCATCTTGCTGGAGCCGTTCCTGACACGCGCACCGAAGCAGATTCGTCAGCAAATCGGTATTACCGATGGCGAGCTGACAACATGGGAGAGTACTGGTCGTTTCGGTCTGATTCCAGCAGGAACGTCTGTAGCCAAAGGTGATCCAATCTTCCCGCGTCTGGATTCCAAAGAAGAAGTGGCATACATCGTGGAAGCGATGGGCGGCGTACTGAAAACGGAAGCTGAGCAAACGGCGACAACCGAACAGCAAACGGTCACTGCACCAGCTGTAGAAGAAGAGGAATCTACACCAGAAATCAGCATCGACGATTTTGCCAAAGTTGAGCTGCGTGTTGCGCAGGTCATCGCTGCTGAGCCAGTGAAAAAAGCCGACAAGCTGCTGAAGCTGCAACTGGATCTGGGCTTTGAGCAACGTCAGGTCGTATCCGGCATCGCCAAATTCTACACACCGGAAGAACTGGTCGGACGCAAAGTGATCTGCGTGACCAACCTGAAGCCAGTTAAGCTGCGCGGCGAAGAATCCCGCGGTATGATTCTGGCGGCATCGCAAGGCGATCAACTGACGCTGGCAACCGTACCGGATAACATGCCAAACGGCGCTATCGTCAAGTAATCATACACAACTATCCTAATTGTAAAATAAGCAAACAACCGTTATTTTCATACGAAAACGAGAACGGATATACAAGTTGGAACGAACCTTTCATACCGCTGCGATTTGGATGTGCAGCGTGTGTGAAAGGTTCTTTATCCGGTAAAAAAACAGGTGAAAACTTGCCAACCGCTCGTTATTCCATGTATGATTATTGAATGAACCATGTGATTCTGGTCGCAAGCAGCGATGTGTGGAACACGCGACATGATCACGTATTAGAGAGTGTAATTAAAGGGGGAGCAAGATGCCAACGCCCAGTATGGAAGACTATTTGGAGCGCATCTACAAGCTGATTGATCAAAAGGGCTATGCGCGTGTATCGGATATTGCCGAAGGGCTGGAAGTTCATCCTTCATCCGTTACAAAAATGATCCAGAAGCTGGATAAAGATGAGTACCTGATTTATGAGAAATATCGTGGCCTCGTGCTGACAAGCAAAGGGAAGAAAATGGGGAAACGACTCGTAGAGCGTCACCAACTGCTGGAAGATTTTCTGGATATTATCGGAGTCAATCCCGATTATATATACAAGGACGTAGAAGGCATTGAGCATCATCTGAGCTGGGATTCGATTACGCAGATCGAGACGCTGGTTGAATATTTCCGACGCGACCCGGAACGTGTGGAAGCACTGAAACAGCTGCAAAATGAGCTAGTTAGCGATTCATAAGGCAGACATCTGTCGTTCATCTGACAGATGTCTTTTATTTTGTGCGCAACTTTTGACCTTGAATCAGGTTTAACTAACTAAGAGCAGTATGCCGTATAGAGAGACGTTGGGCAGAGGGGCAAATGATGTACTGGAGGTACAACAATATATGAAATGGATTCGCTTTACATCTTTATTTCTGGCACTTGTCGTTATTTTCCCGGTAATTAGCAGCACGATGACTTCAGCAGCATCAAACATTCAGATTGTACTGGATGGCAAGACGATTCAAGGAGACGCAGCTCCGTACATAACGAGCGACAGCAATGTCACGATGGTGCCGCTGCGACTGATCAGTGAAAATCTAGGTGCTACGATCGGCTGGAATCAACAGACCAGCACCGTAACGATCAACAGTGGTAAGAACAAGCTGGTGCTGACGTCAGGGCAACCTACTGCTACTGTCAACGGTACGTCGGTATCGCTGGATACATCGGTTCAAATGAAAGGCGGACGCGTGATGGTGCCACTGCGTTTTATCGGTGAAGGTCTTGGCTTGACTGTTGGCTGGAACCAAGGGACGCAGACCGTAACCTTGCAAACAGGCAGTACAGCTAGCGACGATACAACGACTGGCAGCACAACTGGCAATGGTAGCGTGCTGGGAACGTCGAACAGCTCGGGTAGTACGACGACAGGTACATCAACCTCGACCAGTACAACAAGCAAACCGACCACCAGTGCCAAAAAGGAAATGCGTGGTGCATGGATTTCTACCGTATTCAATCTGGATTGGCCAAGCAGCAGTACATCCGGTGCTACCAAGCAAAAGCAGGAATTTTCCAGTCTGCTGGATCAATTGCAGGGCATGGGAATGAACGCGGTGTTCGTACAAGTTCGCCCTTCTGGTGATGCATTGTACAAATCGTCCACGATGCCATGGTCGAAATATCTGACCGGCACACAGGGCAAAAATCCGGGCTATGATCCACTCTCTTATATGGTAACCGAAGCGCATAAGCGCGGCATGGAGATCCACGCATGGTTTAACCCATTCCGAGCGACAACCGATGCCAATACAAGTTCACTAGCATCCAATCATGTGGTGCTTCAACATCCGGACTGGGTGATCAAGTTCGATAACAAATACTACATCAATCCGGGCATTCCGGCGGCACGTCAATCGATCATTGATACAGTGATGGAGGTCGTGAACAATTACGATGTGGATGGGGTACATTTGGACGATTATTTCTACCCATCCTCAGAGACGACATCTAACAAATTTGCTGACGATAGCACGTATACAACGTACAAAGGCAAAACCTCCAGCAAAGCAGAGTGGAGACGTGCTAACATCAACAGCTTTATTCAAGATCTGGGCGCAGACATTCATGCGGCTAAACCATCTGTTCGTTTCGGTGTCAGTCCGTTTGGCGTATGGCGTAACAAATCCACTGACATCACTGGTTCTGATACCAAGGCTGGTGTGACCGCTTATGACAGCATGTCTGCCGATACACGCACTTGGATCAAAAATAAATGGATCGACTATATCGCACCACAGGTATACTGGAGCATGACACTGCCAGTTGCCCGTTATGACAAAGTAGTCGATTGGTGGGTAAATGAAACGAAGAACACGGGCGTCGATCTGTACATCGGTCATGCTATTTACAAAATCAACACTCCGGAAGTCGGCTGGAATACCTCGAATGAGATCATTAACCAGCTCAAATACAATGCCAAATACAGCACAATCAAAGGCAGCATCTTCTTCAGCGCCAAAGACCTGAAAAAGAACCCGCTGGATGTGCTCAGCAAGCTGCGCTCGTACTGGGGACTATAAGTCACTATAAAGGCAACCTGTCATTGGGATGATCCAAGTGACAGAGATTGCTTACACTGCCTATTCTATTGCGCAGGAGATATAGAAAGTAAACGGAAATCAACACAAAAAGAGCTGCTCCCTACGAGGGAAGCAGCTCTTTTATTATGTTTTATTATAGGTTATACCAGATCGGTACAGCGTGTAGATTAGGACAGAAGATAAGGTTCTACGCATATAGTCAATGAAACTTTGGAATTTCCTCGTCATCTTTGCCTTTGTTGCCCTGAATGACCTGAAACGGATAATTCTTTTTCGGCTTATTGCCGCCCGAACCGGATACATTTTTACCTGGTGTACCGGATTTGGCAAAAGGAGATGACTTGGACACGTTTTTGTAATTGCTCTGTTGTGCTTTGATTTTGGCCATCGTCCGCGCAGAAGGCTTCACCTTCGGTTGATTGCGTGCGCCTCCTTGAAATGCCGAAGAACGAAAAGCAAATATCAGAATGCCGATGAGCACTAGTGTAACGATAATACCGCTCCAATCAATCGTAGAAGGCATAAAGATCATGCGGTAGATTCCCCAGACCAGTCCGACCAACGCCAGTACAGCCATAACACCAATAAACACCGTTTGAGCAGGTGACTTTCTCATCATTACATCATCCTTTCACAGGGTCAGGAGAAGCATCCGGTACAATTGTGGCTACAGATTGTCGTTCCAGCTGCGTATCAAGTTCGCGCATCCGGTTGAAGGAGGCGATGGATACTTCCAGCTGATCTAGCGTAGGTTCTTTTGTGGTGAGCAGTTGCAGCCACAATCCCGGGTAGCCCAGATAACGCAGCACCGGAATATCCCGCAAACTATTCGTAAACTTCAGAAACTCAAATGAAACGCCGATCACGACCGGTAGCAGCACAATTCGTTGAATAATGCGCTCGGTCATGCCATCCCAGTGAAAGAGAGAGTAGATCAATACACCAATAATGACAGTCAAAATAATAAAGCTGCTACCGCAACGATAGTGAAGACGGCTAAATTGCTGTACCTTCTCAGGTGTTAGCTCGGAGCCGTTCTCATACGCGGTAATAACTTTGTGCTCGGCACCGTGATATTGGAACAGGCGCTTGATGATCGGTGTCTGGGAGATGCCCCACAGATACGCGAGCAGCAGGATAATCTTGATCGCCCCTTCCAGCAATGTATGCAAAAACTGGCTCTGGAATAAATGCGAGAATAAGAAGCCTTCAATTGCTGCCGGTACGACGGTGAAGATTAGCTTGCCGACGATTAGAGACAGAATACCGACAACGGCAACACCGAGAATCGTATTGAGGCTTGTTTTGGATTGTTCTTTTTCCTTTTCGCGGGCGTATTCTTCCGGGTCCATCTGGTCTTCAGAATAAGCGTCTGCCGCATAGTTGAGATGGCGCGAGCCTTTGGCGCTGGAATCGATCAGACTGACGATACCACGCAGCAATGGAACACGTCGCAGAGAGCGTACCCATGCTTTGTCACTGCGTGGAACTTCCAGATAGGTGATCTCACCGTCCTTGCGTCTGACTGCGGTCACATTGACGTGTTTGCCGCCGAACATCACGCCTTCGATTACGGCCTGGCCGCCATAGCTGACTGGAGAAGATTGTTTTGGCAAGTACAGTCACCCTTCCATAATTGATCATCCGGATGGATGATGGTTAAAGTAGCATTTACGCCTTTTTCTGTAAAAATAAATGGCGAATGATGGCGCAAAGTGTTGATACACTATATTGTAGCGGATTTCCCGTATCATTACCACATGTTCCAAACCGCTGCGCTATGCGGAATGTTACAACTGACTATTCTCAAAAATGCCGCTGGTATGGTAAAATAATCTCTGGCTATTTGAAGACAGAACGGAGCGAAGGGGAGAGTGTTTATGACTACAGCACGTTTAAACCAATTGCGCCAGGCTATGCAGGAGCGCGAGCTGGAAGCAATCCTGATTACAAGCGGTATTAACCGCCGGTATGTGACTGGTTTTACAGGTTCTGCTGGCTATGTACTGGTAACCGCAGAGCAGGCGTATTTGCTGACCGATTTCCGTTATATGACTCAGGCGCCGGAACAGGCGACTGCTTTTACCGTCGTGGAGCACAAGCCGAATGTAGCAGAGACTGTGAAGGAATTGCTATCTAGTTGGGGTGTAGGTAAGCTTGGATTTGAACAGGAGCATGTATCGTTCAGCCGGTATGCGACTTACAAGGAACAATTGGCTCCAATCGAACTGGTGCCGGTATCTGGACTGGTCGAAGGCATTCGTAACTTCAAGGATGCAGACGAGATTGCCTTGATCCAAAAAGCGACTGAAATCGCTGACAAAACGTATGAGCATATCCTCGGCTACATCAAGCCAGGTGTCACCGAAAAAGAACTGGAACTGGAAATGGAATTTTTCATGCGCCGTTTGGGTGCTTCCGGTCCATCATTTGAGACGATTGTCGCTTCTGGTGTACGTTCCGCGCTGCCACACGGTACAGCGAGCGAGAAGCCAGTAGGACGCGATGAGTTCATTACGTTCGACTTTGGCGCATTGTACAACGGATATGTATCTGATCTGACGCGTACCGTATTCGTAGGTACACCTTCGGATAAACATCGTGAGATCTACAATATCGTACTGGAATCGCAGCTGCATACACTGGAAAACCTGAAACCAGGTTTGACTGGTAAGCAAGCGGATGCACTCTCCCGCGACATTATCTCTTCGCACGGTTATGGCGATGCGTACGGACACAGTGCCGGACACGGAATCGGTCTGGAAGTACATGAGGATATCCGCCTGTCCAAAATGAGCGATATGGTGCTCAAGCCGGGCATGGTCGTTACCGTCGAGCCAGGCATTTATATTCCGGGCTTTGGTGGTGTGCGCATTGAAGACGATGTGTTGATTACCGAAACTGGGATTACTGTACTGACTCATTCCAGCAAAGAATTCACGATTTTACCGGCATAACATTTTCCGCTTCCAGCAGGTTGCGGAGACGATGATGCCGAATAAAATAAATGGAGCATGCGCGAGCGCACATTCCGCAATATTCTGCATACAGCCGTCAATATACGCTGGCAGAATGGTACAATATATAGAAGTGAGGCTGATGACATTCACTACGAATGTTTCAGCGGCAGTAAAAATGAACATATATTGTATGACCACTGGCTTTACCCATACATGAGGAGGCGTTATTTTGATTTCAGTTAACGATTTTAAAACAGGCTTGACCGTGGAAGTAGACGGCAACATTTTCTCCGTTCTTGAATTCCAACACGTAAAACCAGGTAAAGGTGCTGCATTCGTGCGCTCCAAGCTGAAAAACCTGCGTAACGGTAACGTTGTTGAGCGCACATTCCGTGCTGGTGAAACGATTGCCCGTGCCCAAATCGAGAACCGTGGCGTACAATACCTGTATGCAAGCGGCGAAGAGCATACATTCATGGACAACGAAACTTATGACCAGTTTGAGCTGAACGAAAGCCAACTGGAATGGGAACTGAAATTCCTGAAAGAAAACATGACTGTTAACATCGTTAGCTATCATGGCGAAATTATCGGCATCAACCTGCCAACATCTGTGGAACTGGAAGTTGTTGAAACCGAGCCAGGTATCAAAGGTAACACGGCTACTGGTGCAACCAAAAGTGCAAAACTGGAAACAGGTCACAGTGTTCAAGTGCCTTTGTTTATCAACCAAGGCGATGTACTGATCATCGATACTCGCGAAGGCAAATACGTATCCCGCGCGTAATTGATGATCCATCTGTGCTTTGCCAGGCAGGCTGCTCTTCATCATCCGATGAGAACAGCCTGCTTTTTTATAAAGATTAATGTATAATTATACTGTTAACATTATAAATTTGCATCATTGCAAGGATCATTTGGATTCCGTGAATGATCGTGAATGATTAGGTGCAGTACAATGTACATAGGGAACACGTATGTTTCCTTTCAGCCGGAAAACGAAAAATTTGCGGTAGTACTTAACGCGTTGTCGTATTATACTGTTAAAGAATGAGCATTTCATATCATGTCATATTCGGTATGATGGATATGTTGTTAATGATGGCTGTGGCGCTTGCCAAGCCAGTATCAAGTAGGGAGTGAAGATGTCTTGGCTTTGTACGTGATGAAATTCGGCGGTAGCTCCGTCGGCGATGTAGAGCGCATGCAGCGCGTAGCAAAACGCATTATTGAAAAGCAAGATGAAGGACATCAATGTGTAGTCGTAGTATCCGCTATGGGAGATACGACAGACGATCTGATTGATCAGGCGCTGATGCTGAATCCAAATCCGCCTGCGCGCGAAATGGATATGCTGATGACGACAGGCGAACAGATTTCGATTGCGATGTTATCGATGGCGATTGCACATCAGGGACGTGAAGCGGTATCCTTTACCGGCTGGCAGGCAGGCTTTGAAACAGAAGCAGAGCATAGCCGTGCTCGTATTCGCGACATTCGTCCGGAACGTGTACTGAAGGCACTTGGTGCTGGTCAGATCGTCGTGGTAGCTGGTTTCCAAGGAGTTACCGAAGATGGTGACATTACGACATTTGGTCGTGGCGGCTCCGATACGACAGCTGTAGCATTGGCAGCAGCCATCAATGCCGATGTATGCGAAATTTATACAGATGTGGATGGTATCTATTCCACTGATCCACGTATTGTCAAATGCGCACGCAAACTGAAAGAAATCTCTTATGACGAAATGCTGGAGCTTGCCAATCTTGGCGCAGCGGTATTGCATCCGCGTGCAGTAGAATACGCCAAGCATAACAACGTGCGCCTCGTCGTACGATCCAGCTTTAACTATAATGAAGGAACGGTAGTGAAGGAGGAAGCGGTTATGGAACAGGGAGCGGTAGTGAGTGGCATCGCTTATGACAAAAACGTGGCACGCATTACGATCAGAGGAGTCAACGACGTACCTGGCGTACTCGCCAAAATGTTCAGCGAATTGGCAACTGCCAAGATCGACGTGGATATTATCGTACAGAGCGGCGTCATGAATGGCAAAGCTGATTTCTCTTTTACTGTTAACCTCGAAGAACGTGAACGTGCTCTTCAAGTGATTCAAGCGATCCGCGGCGAACTGCCGTACGATGAAGTGACATCCGAAGTCGATCTGGTGAAAGTGTCTATTGTTGGCGCTGGTATGGTCAGCCATCCAGGCGTAGCTGCACAGATGTTTGAAGCGATCTCGGCTCAGGGCGTTAGCATCAAAATGGTAAGTACGTCCGAAATCAAAGTCTCTTGTGTCATCGAAGCAGGCAAGCTGGGCGATGTTGTAGCAGCACTGCATACCGCTTACGGTCTCGACACGGAAGAACAAGCTTTTGTCGGCGGCCCGCAAGATCGTCGTTAAGTTGATTGCAGTATCTTCTAATACCCCTTTGCAATACGTTAGCAGACAATGAGATGATATATTTGCTCAGGCTCAGAGAACATGCGCAAAGTCAGGCTAACCTTATCAATCGTATTGCATATGTAGGGAGGAGATTATGATGAATCATTATTCCGTTCCGATTATAGCAAGCGCCAATCTTGATGAGAGTGAAGCGTTCTACAAACGATTGGGTTTTCATGTACTTAGTGATTATGGTCATTATCGTATTCTCGCTGACGGACGCGGCTGGCATCTGCATTTGAATTATGTAGCGGATTGGCCGAAACGAATCGAAGACAATCCGTTCGGCTTGTATCTGTATGTAGATGACGTAGATGAGATAGCAGTACAAGTGAGAGATTTGATTATCGAACAAGGAACCCCATCTGTAAAACCTTGGGGAGTGTACGAGTTTGCAGTTAGCGATCCTAGCGGTTTACTTGTACGTATTGGTCGGATCGTTTCGCAGGATGAATCGTGACACACTCGTTCCTATTCCGATATACAATTGAAAAATGAATAAAGAGTTGTTCACCAAATCACAGGTAAATGGCTCTCCAGCAAAAGGCGTGAACAAAGATGTTCACGCCTTTTTGATGAATGTGCTATAATACATAGCGTTATGTGTAATTTTCCCGAAATGGGCGCCAGATTGCGCTCATCTGACAGGCGATAAAGCCAAAGGAGTGAATGTATAGATGTTCAAATTAAACGAGATCAAAGAACTCATTCAACTGGTGGACGAGACGTCCGTACAGGAAGTTGAAATCGAAAATGAAGGCTCCCGCCTGGTCATCCGTAAACCGGGTAAAGCCGAAACGGTATTCGTACAGGCTCCGGCTGTACAAGCGGCAGCACCAGCGATTCAACCTGTTGCAGCACAACCAGCAGCAACTTCCGCAGCGACACCTGCTGCAACGCCAGCAGCACCTGAAGCCGATCCGACACTACATAAAATTGTGTCCCCTATGGTCGGAACCTTTTACCGTTCTCCATCTCCGGAATCGGGACCATTCGCAAGTGTAGGCGATAAAGTCAACACCAAATCCCCAGTCTGCATCATCGAAGCGATGAAGCTGATGAACGAACTGGAAGCGGAAGTGAACGGAACGATCGTCGAAGTGCTTGCCGAAAACGGACAGCTGGTTGAATACGGCCAACCTTTGTTCCTGGTGAAGCCGGAATAAGACCACGCATCCGCGTATAAGGCTGAAGGAGGAAAGGCAAATGAAATTTCAAAAAATTCTGATCGCGAACCGCGGCGAGATTGCGGTTCGTATTATTCGCGCCTGCCGTGAGCTAGGTATCTCCACGGTAGCCATATATTCCGAAGCAGATCGTGATTCGCTGCATGTTCGTCTTGCAGACGAAGCATACTGTGTCGGTCCAACACTGTCCAAAGACAGCTACCTGAATCTGACCAATCTGATGAGCATCGCAACGCTGACAGAATGTGACGCAGTGCATCCGGGTTACGGCTTTTTGGCGGAAAACGCTGATTTCGCTGAAATCTGTGAATCTTGCAACATTACGTTTATCGGGCCGTCTCCAGATGCGATCAATCGCATGGGTGACAAATCCGAAGCGAAGCGTACGATGCAAGAAGCGGGCGTACCCGTTATTCCGGGTTCTGAAGGGATCGTAGAAGATCTGAATGAAGCGGTGAAAATCGCTCGCGAGATCGGCTATCCAGTTATCATCAAGGCAACTGCTGGTGGTGGCGGGAAAGGGATTCGTCTTGCTGAGGATGAAGAATCACTCGTGAAGCAGATTACAAACGCACAGCAAGAAGCCGAGAAAGCGTTCGGTAACGGCGGTGTGTATCTGGAGAAATTCCTGACTGGTATGAAGCATGTCGAAGTACAGATTATTGCTGACCGTCATGGCAATGCCGTGCATCTGGGAGAGCGCGATTGTTCCGTACAGCGTCGTCGTCAGAAACTGGTAGAGGAAGCTCCTTGTCCGGTATTGTCTCCAGAACTGCGTGAGCGAATGGGTGCTGCGGCTGTCCGTGCAGCCAAAGCGGTGAATTACTCTGGTGCAGGTACATTGGAGTTTCTACTCGGTCCAGACGAACAATTTTACTTTATGGAAATGAACACCCGGATTCAGGTAGAGCATCCAGTGACCGAGATGGTAACAGGCGTCGATCTGATTCAGGAAATGATTCATGTGGCAGAAGGGCATCCATTGTCCTTTACACAAGAAGAAGTTGTCATCAACGGCTGGTCGATCGAGTGCCGTGTTAACGCGGAAGATCCAGATCGTAACTTTATGCCAAGCCCTGGTAAAATCGACTTTTACCTGCCGCCGGGTGGTCCGGGCGTACGTGTCGACAGCGGTGCATATCCCGGCTATACGATTTCTCCATATTACGATTCAATGATTGCCAAGCTGATTGTATGGGCGCCAACGCGTGCTGAAGCAATTGCCAAAATGAAACGCGCACTGGATGAATTCGCGATTGAAGGTATCTATACTACTATTCCGTTTCACCTGCGTCTGCTCAATCATGAGACGTTTGTACGCGGCGATTTTGACATCAAATTCCTCGAAGAAAACGAAGTGTAATCCCCGCTGGCTTGCGTTTGTCAAGCAACCGGGTACATGTTATATTTAGTTTACTTGGCAGGAGGTGTATAAATCATGAGTACATTCCCGACTGAATTTGAACGGACGGATATCGGCGAGATTCAGATTGCGCCGGAAGTGATTGAGGTCATCGCCGGTTTGGCGACGATTGAAGTAAACGGAGTGGCAGGCATGAGCGGCGGCTTTGCTGGCGGAATCGCCGAGCTATTGGGACGCAAAAATCTGTCCCGTGGTGTCAAAGTCGAAGTCGGTCAGCGCGAAGCAGCGGTTGACGTATCGGTCATCGTCCAGTACGGACATCGTTTGCCAGAAGTGGCTGCCGAGATTCAGCGCAATGTCAAACGCTCCATTGAAACGATGACGGGGCTGACCGTTGTTGAAGTCAACGTGCAGATTCACGATGTTCATCTGGAAACCGTGGAGAAGACGGAAGAGAGCGAATTCACCCACCGTGTAAAATAAAAGAAAGCGGCAGCGTCCATTATGGATATCACCTGCCGCCTTCTCTTCAACCCCGTATATGCACATTGTATATGCCAGAAGCGAGTCGGCTTTGTTTGACAGAGCCGCTCAATCATAAACCCCTGACGAGGCAGTCTGGGGTTTAGTATATTGTAAGGGGGCTGCACACTGTTGGCTAAAATTATCGATCGACTGCTCTTATTTATGTATAGCCTCAGCATTGGTATCCTGTCCGTACTCGTTATTCTGCTGCTTAGTGGTCAGGTGCCGATGGAACTGGATTACCGGAATGAGCAAAATGTGTATATCACGATCGTTGTGATTGCCGTCGTCCTGTTTCTGCTGAGCATTCGCTTTTTCTATGTGTCGATTCGGACGGAGCGCGGCAATCTGAATGCTGTGCATCAGCATACTGAGTTTGGCGATATTCAGATTTCACTGGAAACGATTGAGAATATGACGTTGAAAGTAGCCGAGCGTACGCGCGGTGTGCGGGATCTCAAAACCCGCGTCCGTGTAATCGAATCTGGTCTGGATATTACGATTCGTGCAGTCGTAGACGGAGAAACGCCGATTCCTAGTTTGACGGAAACTATGCAAAAAACGATTCATACCGAAATTGAGCAGATTACAGGTATTCCTGTCTCCAATGTTTCGGTGTATATCGCCAATATCGTTCATTCGCCTGCATTCAAGAGCAGAGTGCAGTAGAGGGAGGCTATCCTCATGATATGGAAACAGATCTGGGAGACGCACGGCGGACGTATTGTTGGCGTGCTGGCAGGTATTGGCTGCGGAGTTTTGTATGTAACGGTTGGTTTTTGGGATATGTTGTTCTTTGCATTGTTAGTGTTCATAGGTTACACCGTCGGTCGCAACCGGGATCTCCGGCTTGGCCCGTTCATTCCGTGGCAGCGCCTCGGCGAATGGCTGGGCGACCGCTGGCGTCCATTTCGATGAACCCTGTCATACATCATTTCCCGGATTGCACTGTTATTGGTAAAGCGTAAACCGGCAAATCATGTATGGTGGGGTTTTTCATTTGCAACTTTTCTTTGGTGCTGAGTGTTCTTTTTTTGAAAAAATGGAGTTTTACGCATACGCTGTGAGGTGGAGGTCATGCACTGCGGGAAAGGCGAATGCCAACGACCTCCGGTGGAGCGCAGGAATCTACGGAATAGGAGTGACTTGTAGATTCCCGCACTCCAAAGTCGGCTCTTATGGCATTTCGCCTTTCCCTCCGTTCCGTGCTGCTTGCGGACTGCTGGTTATGGATTGGTAGAATGATTCATTCGGTTGCTGATGAGACTTTTTTGTAAGAGCGTGTAGGAATGGCTTTGGCGCTTGGGAGAAGTTGCAAATGAAAGCTTTGGGTGGGTGTTAGAAGGAGAATGTAGAACTTGGAAGGTATTGAGGGAGCAGTTCTTTTTGTATGAGTGTACGTTTGATTCTCGTGCTTTAGCGCTTTGGTATGTTTTGAACTTCCTGAACTTCCTGAACTTTTTGAACTTCTATCGTTCTTTGTGGATATGTAGTTGAAGTTGATTAGGTTGAAGTGTGGTGGGCTTGAACTTTGAGTTTGTCTGCACTTCATTTTATAGTTGTATGAGTTGGAGTTTGGTTTGGGATATGGATGTTTTGAGTTGATTACACACAATTAAAGAGGCAATGGTCGTGGAATGGGATTGAAGGCAGTAGGGCGTGAGGTTATGGCGACCGGGTATTGTTGGAGGTCTTGGACTGCGGGTGGTTGCGGGAGGATATGAAGTAGATGGCGATTAAGAGAAGATTGGCGCGGGAGATTACGGTGCAAAGTTTGTATCAGATGGAAATGAATGAGGTGCAGGCGGAGGAAGCGGTAGAGATGCTGCTAGAGGAAGCGGCTGCGGATAATGAATCGGACGTTCAAGTACGCGATGAAGCAGAGCTAAGTGCGTATGTGCTGGGCGTTGTGAACGGCGCATGGAGTCAGCGTGAAGCGATTGACGGGCTGCTGGTCGATTATTTGAAGAATTGGCAAGTTAGCCGTCTGTCTCGTGTCGATCGTCAGATTTTGCGTCTGGCAGTGTATGAGATGGTCTTTACCGAAGATGTACCGGCGAAGGTTGCAGTCAATGAAGCGATTGAATTGTCCAAGCACTTTGGTACAGAGGAATCGGGCAAATTCGTAAATGGCGTACTTGGTAAAATGATTCAAGATCTCGACAAGCTCAAAGGCAAGCAGCAGTAAGCGAGAGTACGCACAGTATTTTATCTTATATTCTTGGTTTCACACGTCATATTCGGTTGTAACCAGACGTGAGTTATTGTTTATAGCTGATAGAGCAAGCTTGCTCTACGATTGTCCACAGCATGAGTGTTATTCCGCATCAGGTCATTGCAAAAGTTACGTGTATACACAGGATTACCGTGCATCATACCATTTTTCAATGTTAAAGGAGCGATTTATCATGGCAGCAACAATCATTAGCGGTACACAGATTTCGAAGGACATCCGTCAGGATATCCAGCAGGAAGTGGAGAAAATGAAAGCACAGGGTGCTCAACCCGGACTGGCAGTCGTGCTGGTTGGCGAAGACCCAGCTTCACAGGTTTATGTACGCAATAAAGAAAAAGCCTGCCATGATCTAGGCTACTATTCCGAAGTACACCGTCTGTCGGCAGAAACATCGCAGGAAGAACTGCTCGCACTGGTCGATAAGCTGAACAATCAGGACAATATTCACGGCATTCTCGTCCAGCTTCCATTGCCAAAGCATATTGAGGAAAAAGCAGTCATCGACGCGATTTCTCCAATCAAGGACGTAGACGGATTCCATCCAATCAACGTCGGTAATCTCGTGATCGGCGACGATAGTTTGCTGCCATGTACACCAGCTGGTGTGATTGAGATGATCAAACGTACTGGTATTGATCTGTCTGGCAAGCATGCAGTTGTAATCGGACGCAGCAATATTGTCGGCAAACCGGTATCTCTACTGTTACAACGTGAGAATGCTACCGTTACGATGTGTCATTCCCGTACAGCTAATATGAAGGAGCTAACGCAGCAAGCGGACGTGCTTGTTGTGGCAATCGGTCGTGCTAACTTTGTCGATGCCAGCTTTATCAAACCGGGTGCAGTTGTCATCGATGTAGGTATGAATCGCCTGGAAAACGGCAAACTGGCGGGCGATGTTGATTTTGAAAGTGCGAAGGAAGTATCCGGTCCAATCACTCCGGTTCCGGGCGGCGTTGGTCCAATGACAATCACCATGCTGATGCAAAATACGCTGGTGGCTGCAAGACGCGCGTATGGCCTGAACTGAGAAAGGCGGCTTACATGCAGCAACAGCAGCGCATATACTCCATCAAGGAGATCAATAAATATATCCGCATGAAAATGGAGTCTGACTCGCTGCTCTCCGAAGTCTGGCTGAGGGGTGAGATTTCCAATTTCACGCACCATTCGAGCGGGCATATGTATTTTACGCTAAAGGATGAAGGCAGTCGGATCAAAAGTATTATGTTTGCATCGTACAATCAGCGATTGCCGTTTATTCCAAAAGAAGGCGCACGCGTCATTGCACGTGGTTATATTTCGGTGTATGAACGAGATGGTCAGTATCAGTTTTATGCGACTCAGATGCAGCCGGATGGTATCGGCAGTCTATATCTGGCGTATGAACAGCTCAAGCAGAAGCTAGAGCATGAAGGACTATTCGATTCTTCGCGCAAACGGGATTTGCCGCAGTATCCGCGTACGATCGGCGTCGTTACATCACCGACTGGTGCAGCGGTCCGTGATATTGTTATTACTCTGCGTCGGCGGTATCCGGTCGTAAAGATCGTAGTGTATCCAGTGTTGGTACAGGGCAAGGGTGCAGCGCCATCTATCGTCAAAGCGATTCGCGATCTCAATTCACTCGGCGAAGCTGATGTGCTGATCGTCGGTCGCGGTGGTGGCTCGCTGGAAGAACTCTGGGCATTTAACGAGGAAATTGTCGCACGCGCAATCGTCGGCTCGAAGATTCCGGTTATCTCTGCTGTCGGTCACGAGACGGATTTTACGATTGCCGATTTTGCAGCTGATCTGCGGGCGGCAACACCGACGGCGGCTGCCGAGCTGGCAGTGCCAAGTATGAATGAATTAAAAGCCCAGATCGGACAATTACGTCGCCAGCTGCGTCAGGGATTGCTGCGTTTGTCCCAGCGTCAGCGTGATCGTTTGAATCGACTCAAGCGCTCACCGGCACTGCTTCATCCGCAGCGACAACTGGTACAGCATATGACTCGGCTTGATCTGATGGAGCGTCGTCTGACGTCCAGTTTACAGCGACGTGGACATATTCAGCGCGAACGTCTCGGTCGACTCAATCAACGTCTGGCACGTCATAATCCGCAGGATCAGTTAGTGTATGCGAAGCGGCGTACTGATTCTGCTCGTCGTCAGCTCGAGCTACGCATGCAGCAGATTCTGCGGCAAAAGCAACAGAAGCTGGGCTTTGGTCTCAAGCAGCTGGATGCGCTTAGTCCGCTTAAAGTTATGGCGCGCGGATATAGTCTCGTTTACGACGAGCCGGAACAGCAGCTGATCAAATCGGTCAATCAGGTAGCACCGGGCGATATGATCAAGGTGAATCTGGAAGATGGACAATTGCATTGTAATGTATTCACGATAGAGGAGGCGCACAACGATGGCGAAGGCGGCAAAGGAACAGGAGCTTAACTTTGAACAGGCGATGGATCGACTGGAAGAAATCGTATCCGAGTTGGAACATGGCGATGTCCCACTGGAAAAGGCGATTGATCTGTTTCAGCAAGGGATGAAGCTGTCGCAGGTTTGCGGCTCCAAATTGGAAGAAGTCGAACGCAAAATCGAAATGATCGTCGAGGAAGATGGCGAACTGCGCAAGAAGCCTTTTGATGCTGCGGAAAGCGGTGAAATCATTGAGTAGTCGTCCGGAGCTGACATCATATATCAACGATATTTCCGTATTTATGGAGCAGCAGTTGAAGCAGTTTCTGCCGGAAGATTGGCAAGTACCGGGTACGCTCAAGGAATCGATGTTGTATTCGCTCATGGCGGGCGGCAAGCGTCTGCGTCCTGTATTCGTCATCGCGGCAGCAGAAGCGCTAGGCGGAAGTCGGGAAGCGGCTGCTCCGGTAGCGAGTGCAGTGGAGATGGTACATACGTACTCGCTCATTCATGATGATCTGCCAGCGATGGACGATGACGATTATCGCCGCGGCAAGTTGACCAACCATAAAGTATACGGCGAAGCGATGGCGATTCTCGCAGGTGATGCCCTGCTGACTCACGCGTTTCATGCTGCTACTTGTTCCGTACAACACGGTGTAAGTGCTGAAGCTGCACTGCATATTGTGCGCGATCTGGCAGAATACGCAGGTCCGCGCGGTATGGTCGGTGGACAGGTTGCCGATATGGAAGGCGAGCAAGGCATGACAGAACTCGCACAGCTGCAATATATTCATTTGCACAAAACAGCTGACCTATTCATGTTTTCCCTGACTGCTGGCGCGCGAACTGCTGGTGCAACCGACGAACAACTGGAAGCGCTGCGCCGCTTTGGCTCCGATATTGGTCTTGCATTCCAGATTCAGGATGATATTCTCGATGTGATTGGCGACGAAGCCAAGCTTGGTAAAAAAACGCAGAGCGATAGCAAGCTGCAAAAGGTAACGTATCCGTATTTCATCGGTTTGGAAGCTTCGCAACAAGAAGTCGCCAGACTGACTGCAAGTGCCAAAGATGCGTTACAACAAGCCAATCTTACAGACTCCAGTCGTCTGGAGGAAATCGCCGATTATCTGGTGCAACGCGATCATTAATGGTTACGTATAGCCAATAAGGTTTCTCCAATATACAACAGGCAAGACACCCGATAACCGGTACTAGACCGTGTTTGATGCTATACATCATGCTTTCCCTGATCTGCATATGGAACCCCGTTATGTACAGACTATATCAGCACACAGCATATACATGATGCTGCTCTGTTAAACGATGATCAAGAACAGTGTCAGATTTCGTAAAATGTTGCGCTTGTGGTATAGTGGAAAGTAATTATAAAACGTATAAAACAGATCAATGGCATGGAACCTGCATGCAAACAACATTGGAGTGCCGTTACGATACTCACAGGAAAGCGGGGAAATGGTGTGCTGCTTCCACAGATTCATCAACCAAATGACCTAAAACATTTAACAACAGAACAGTTGACCGAGCTGGCGGTGGAGATCCGTCAGTTTCTGGTTGAAAAATTGTCGGTAACCGGAGGGCATCTAGCTTCCAATCTGGGCGTCGTGGAACTAACACTGGCGCTGCACTATCTATATGATAGCCCGAAAGACAAATTCATTTTTGACGTTGGACATCAGGCGTATGTGCACAAAGTACTGACCGGACGTATGGATCGTTTTGATACGCTGCGCAAGTACAAAGGATTGTGTGGCTTTGTTAAACGCAACGAGAGCGAACATGACGTATGGGAAGCCGGACATAGCAGTACATCGCTGTCGGCGGCGATGGGCATGGCGCTCGCACGCGATTTTAAAAAGGAAGACAACAAAGTCGTAGCTGTGATCGGCGATGGCGCTCTGACTGGTGGAATGGCGTTTGAAGCGCTGAACCATATCGGTCATGAGCAGCGCAAGCTGACTGTCGTGCTCAACGATAACGAGATGTCGATTGCTCCAAACGTGGGCGCGATGCACAAATATCTCGGCAAAATCCGTTCCGACAAAGGCTATCTTCGTGCCAAAGACGAAGTGGAACAATTAATCAAGAAAATTCCAGCGATTGGCGGCAAAATTGCCAAAACAGCGGAAAAGCTAAAAGATTCACTTAAATACGCGATGGTGTCCGGCGTATTGTTCGAAGAACTGGGTTTTACGTATTTTGGCCCAGTAGATGGGCATGATCTGCCGAAACTGCTGGAAACGTTCCGTCAAGCGGACAACGTAGATGGCCCGGTACTCATTCACATCGTAACGATCAAAGGTAAAGGCTATTTGCCAGCTGAAGCCGATTCGTACAAATGGCATGGCATTACGCCATACAAAATCGAATCCGGTCAGGTCGTCAAAGCTGCTGGTCATCCGATGTATACCGAAGTATTTGGTCAGACGCTGATCGAGCTAGCAGAGCAGGACGAGCGTATCGTCGCAGTTACTCCGGCAATGCCGGGCGGCTCGGGCTTGTTCCCATTTGCGGCTCGTTTCCCGGATCGTATGATTGATGTCGGTATTGCTGAACAGCATGCGGCAACAATGTGCGCAGCGCTTGCAATGGAAGGTATGAAGCCGGTCTATGCAGTATATTCGACCTTTATGCAGCGTGCGTATGATCAGATTGTGCATGATATTTGTCGTCATAATGCGAATGTAATGTTTGCGATTGACCGTGCTGGGTTTGTCGGTGCGGATGGTGAGACGCATCAAGGTGTGTACGATATCGCCTTTATGCGCCATATTCCAAATATGGTCATTATGATGCCGAAGGATGAAAATGAACTGCGCCATATGATGAAGACGGCACTGGAATACAATGATGGTCCAATCGCTTATCGTTATCCACGGATTAATGGTCTTGGCGTACCGCTGGATCAACAGCTGATGCCGATTCCAATCGGTCAATGGGAAAAAGTGCGCGAAGGCGAGAATTATGCCATTATCGCATCTGGTCCGATGGTACAAATGGGTCTTGAAGTAGCCGAAGAACTCAAACGCGACGGTATGAATGTAGCAGTTGTTAATGCACGTTTCATGAAGCCGCTTGATGAAGAGATGTTACTGGAACTGGCTAATAGCGGCACACGCATGTTGGTCGTTGAGGAAGTATCACAGGCAGGCAGCATGGGTAGTGCGGTGCTGGAATTCTACGCAGCACGCGGCTTGCACGATACAACGGTCGGTCTGATGGGAATTCCAGACGAATTTATCGAACATGGCAGCATCAAGGATCAACAGCGCGAAGCTGGGCTGACTCCAGAACATATCGCTGCTTCGTTAAAAGCACTTGCACCGGGAAAAACTTGGACTTTCCAGAAAAACTCGGTCTGATGCAGAGTGCAAGCACCACCGATCATACATTAGCGCGCTATAAATACGCATCATGAATGGCGGTAATTAGTAAGAAACTGATTACGACAAACAAAGTCGTTATATAGCGGTAGATCGAAGCGGAAGGATTTCCTTTCCGCTTCGTTTGCTGTTTCATGTATACTTTGAATATGAATAAAAATACGGTAAGCCGTACAGGAGCTAAAACGCATGGCAAGTGACAAAGAACGTCTCGACGTCCTGCTCGTCGAACAGGGATATTATGAAAGCAGGGAAAAAGCAAAAGCAGCCGTTATGGCAGGGCTTGTGTATGGTGGAACAGAACGTCTGGAAAAGCCGGGCATGAAAATTCCTCGTGATACTGCGCTCAATGTCAAAGGAGCCGTACATCCATATGTAAGCCGCGGCGGATTAAAGCTAGAAAAGGCGATCAGTCATTTTGGTATTGATATGCAGGGACGTACGATGTTGGACATCGGTTCGTCTACCGGAGGTTTTACCGATTGTGCAATACAGCATGGTGCGGAATATGTATATGCCATTGATGTAGGGTACAATCAGCTGGATTGGTCGCTACGTAATCATCCGCAGGTACATGTGATGGAGCGGACCAATTTCCGTTATATGACGCCGGAACAATTGGAAGGACCTGTGCCCAATTTTGCCAGTATTGATGTTTCGTTTATTTCGTTACGTTTGATGTTACCACCACTCAAGGAATTACTGGCACGTCCTGCTGATGTGGCAGCGCTGATCAAGCCGCAGTTTGAAGCTGGACGTGAGAAAGTCGGTAAAACTGGCGTTGTACGCGATCCCAAAGTGCATCAGGAAGTACTGGAAACCGTTCTGGGCTTCGCGCAGGAACTTGGTTATGAATTGCATGGATTAACCTTCTCACCGATCACCGGTGGTGAAGGGAATATTGAGTTTCTGGCGCACTGGCATCTGCCATCGACAGACGAGTATGCAGAGGATGAACAGCGGCAATCACAACCAATATTGACCGATATCAAGACATTAGCTGTACAAACCGCCGCAGAAGCATCCCATCGTTTTCGTGGGGGAGCAAGCGAAAGAGTAAAATAGAATCATTCACCAAGACCCGTACAAGGGCACCCATGCCGGTACGGGTCTTTTGCATTCCCATGTGCACTCAGCCCGCGCCACTACGCAATATATACAAAAGTTGACAAATTTAATGATCCAAATTCAAATTTGGCTATTGATTTACGAACAGATATTCCTATATAATGAGAACGAACGTTCCGCCCTGAAGTTATCACATGAGGGGTTTGGACCTTTCCGTTCTGAATGTTACAATAGGGTAATGTGCGAGCTAAATTTGCGATCAAGTTATGATGAACAGGATTTTCCAATTTGATAGATCAAAAAGGAATATACCTGCATCAGGACGAATAAATACAGAATCCGGTATTGATTCAAACCGGTATTCTCACTCATTCATCATAACGGTCATTTGCATAATAACTATAGAGCATACTACCAACGGAGGTCTTTATGAAGGGACAGCGACATATTAAGATTCGAGAAATTATTACACATCAGGATATTGAAACCCAGGATGATCTGGTTGAAGCATTGCGTCAGGCAGGCTTTCAGGTAACTCAAGCAACCGTATCCCGTGACATCAAAGAATTGTTATTGATCAAGATTCCGACAGACGATGGACGATATAAATATTCTTTACCAACCGATCAACGCTATAACCCGGTGCAAAAGCTAAAACGTGCGCTAGTGGATAATTTTCTGCAAATTGACTACACAAACAATCTGGTTGTAATGAAATGCCTTCCCGGTACGGCAAACTCGATTGCCTCGCTAGTGGACAGCATGGAATGGTCGCAGATCATGGGAACCATTTCTGGTGATGACACGATGCTAATTATCTGTCGTACACCTGAAGACAGCCAGAAAGTAATCGAACAGATTATGGGCTTTATCTCTTAACAGAAGATAAGACCGTAAGATGTCGATGTTTTCAATTATTGCCTGTATACGTATGCTGGCTTGCAGATATCCGACTCCACGGGGCATAGCGATTGATCGTCAGTTCCTATGACGAGAAGGAGTGATCTGCATGCTGGTCATGCTGAGCATTAAAAACCTGGCTGTTATTGAAGAAATCGACGTTTACTTTCATAAAGGATTCCATGTGCTAAGCGGTGAAACCGGAGCCGGGAAATCGATCATCATTGATGCGCTCGGTCTTATTGCAGGTGGCAGAAGCTCAGCGGAGATCGTTCGCTATGGCTGCGACAAATCAGAGATGGAAGCGCTATTTGAATTGCGCTCTACCCATCCTGTTTGGTCCACGTTATCGCGCCTCGGTATTCAAGGCACGGCGGAAGAACATCTGGTTATTCGTCGTGAAGTGACCAGCAGCGGCAAAAGTACAGCTCGTATCAATGGGCAGCTCGTTAATCTATCCATGCTACGTGAAGTAGGCGAGCAGCTCGTCAACATTCACGGACAGCATGAGCACCAATCGCTTATGAAACCAGAACGTCATCTTGGTCTGCTGGATACATTTGGCGATGTGAAGATCGCTCCGGTCAAACTCAAATATAATGAGCAATATAGCGCCTATATTAAGGTCGAACGTGAACTGCGCGAATTGCAAGAAAATAGCCAGAAAGCATATCAAATGATGGATTTGTATCGTTTTCAGCTGGAAGAAATCGCAGCAGCTGACCTCAAACCAGGTGAAGACGAGTTATTGGAAGAAGAACGCTTGCGTCTGGCACATAGCGAGAAAATGATGGAAGCGGTAGCTGGCGGATATCATACTCTCAATGGTGACAGCACAATGGGTGCAATCAGTGTGGCGCTCTCACGCCTAAGCGATGTGGCACGTTATGATTCCAAAAATCTGGATCCAGTAGTTGAGCAGTTACAGTCTGCTTATTATCAGCTGGAAGATGTCGTATACCAGATGCGTGGATATCAGGAAAATATCGAGTTCAATCCTTCACGACTGCAAGAAGTAGAATCCCGTCTGAATCTGTTGATCGGCTTACGGCGTAAATATGGCGAAAACGTTGAACAAATTCTGGAGTACTACGAAAAGATCAAACGTGAAACCGATCTGCTCGAAAACAAAGATGAGCATTTGCTCAAACTGGGTGCCAAACGTGATAAATTGCGTATTCAACTGCTCGAAACCGGTAGCAAGCTGAGTAAGCTGCGTCGTGAAGCAGCGGATGAATTGGCAAAACAAGTAGAAGCGGAATTAAAAGATCTGCAAATGCAGCGTACGTCACTGGGTGTGAAGATGGATTATATGGATGATCCTAACGGTGTTGAATGCAACGGTCGCCATATTCGCATTACACGTCAAGGTCTGGACAACGTCGAGTTCCTAATCTCTGCCAATCCGGGTGAGCCGCTTCGTCCTATGGGCAAAATCGCTTCCGGTGGTGAGCTGTCGCGTATTATGCTAGCACTGAAAAGTATCTTTGCCCGCCATGAACAGGTTCCTGTACTCGTATTTGACGAGGTGGATACTGGTGTAAGCGGTCGTGCGGCGCAGTCGATTGCCGAGAAGTTGTTCAAACTATCGTCCGAATGCCAAGTATTCTCCATTACTCACTTGCCGCAAGTTGCTTGCATGGCAGATCATCAGTATTTGATCGAAAAACAGATCATTGCCGATCGTACAGCAACACGTGTCGTATCGCTGCATGAAGATGGACGTGTGGATGAGTTGGCTCGTATGCTGGGCGGAGTTGAGATTACAGAGAAAACGAATCACCATGCGCTTGAGATGCTCAAGCTGGCTGAAGCACGCAAAGATGGCGCTATCTATGCAGTTCACTGAATATCTACCGCTGTATTGAACAATTTTATACTAAAGTACAGATCAAGCGGTGCGGGAAGCCTGCCTTTCAAGGTAGGCTTCCTTTTTCATTATTCTTTTTGATCATTATATAATGACTCGGAATCATGCCTTGTTCCGAACACTCGAAACGGTGATGTAAAGCATACATCGTATTTCGTCTTAGATGATACATTGTATAGAAGAATTGGGAAATTTATGCGTTTTCTATTTTCGACAGAAGGTATTACATCAGAAATGTCGAATTACATATAATATGAGGATATGAGCGCTTTATTTCAAATTTTTCGTTCCTTTTCGTTCGATTTTGGCGAATGATAGGTATGAGAATTATTCATACAGTAGCGAAGCATATACCGATCGCAGAGGAGGAAATACCTTGTCCAATATTCAAGTTTTACTAGCTGATGATAACCGCGAATTTACGAATATGTTGGCTGATTATATTTCCAGTCAAGAAGATATGGAAGTAGCCGGTATTGCATTTAACGGCGAAGAAGTGCTGAAGACGATTGAGAATCTACCCGTGTTACCGGACGTACTGATTCTCGATATTATTATGCCGCATCTCGATGGTCTGGGTGTACTGGAACGCTTACGTGATCTGAATCTGAATCCTTCACCAAAGATCATTATGCTAACAGCTTTTGGTCAGGAAAATATTACACAGCGCGCAGTACAGCTTGGCGCTTCGTATTACATTTTGAAGCCATTCGATATGGAAGTACTCGTAAGTCGTGTGCGCCAGCTGGTTGGCCAACCTGTAACCGTGAGCAATAATGTTGGATCAAGCAATATGAGTCTGAATTCCAATAAGTCTGCTGCTATTCAGTCCAAAGGACGCAATCTGGACGCTAGCATTACAGCAATCATTCATGAGATTGGCGTACCCGCTCATATTAAAGGCTACCAATATCTGCGCGAAGCGATCACCATGGTGTATAACAACATTGAGATCCTTGGCTCTATTACGAAAACACTGTATCCCGCTATTGCTGAGAAATTCAAAACAACACCATCCCGCGTAGAACGTGCCATTCGTCATGCTATCGAAGTTGCTTGGACCCGCGGCAATATTGACAGCATCAGCCATCTATTCGGCTATACGATCAATATCAGCAAATCCAAACCAACTAATAGCGAATTCATTGCCATGGTGGCAGACAAATTGCGCATTGAGCACAAAGTTCCGAACTGATTCGGATGTTTGCGATGTCTACTTCAATAAGATGGATGTAGAAAATAATACGAGACAACAAAGGTTCAGCTGAGTACAATTGAACTGCAAACTGCAAAACTCATACTGTATAGATCAATCGACTGAAACCGTCAGTTATAGCTACTGACGGTTTTTGTTATTTCAAAAATCAGTATAATGAGGTAAAATCAATTGTCCGATGTTTGAATAGCAATGGATCACAAACACTGAACATTCGTGTATAGAATGTATCTAAAATGTAGACTACAACATACAGGAGGCTAGCCTTTGAATCGAAGTATGATATGGAAGCTATTGCTGTTATTATCATTGACTATATCAATGATGCCTTTTACAGCGACTACATATGCTTCAACTGACCGAGCATCGCAAGATCAATCTTCTCCATCATCAAGTAATACTCAGCAAAACACGCAGCAGCAAGAAGAACGTACACTTATCTACGAAGGTGATTCCAAAAGCAATACAGAGAATAATTCTTTTACATATCATGTGCAAGTAGCGCCAGCGACTGTGCAGCTCGATACTATCGCTTCATTCCAACTGACTCAAGATCTGGAATATATGAATGGTCAAGATGCGGCTGCTTTTACGAAGTTTCTGGATACTGGTGATCTGCTCAATGGTTCTATGCTGGGGATGATTAATATTCCTAAAACGGATGCCTGGATTATTTTGCAGTATGTCGAATCCGGGCATATTCTAGATACGGATTATAAGCAGATTGATTCTCAAGAGCTGCTATCCACGTATTGTCGTGATATAGAAGAACAAAATAAAAAAGCGGCTGCGGACAAACAGCTACAAGTTGTTGGTTGGGGGCAAGTCCCCAAATATGATCGTCCAACCCGTACATTGTCCTGGGACCTCATGATGGTCAGTGATCCATCAGATGAAGTATTTAATTACAATGCACGTATACTTACACGTACTGGTTATATCAGTGTTTTAATGATTACGACTCGCGATCATTATGCCTACGATACGGGCATATTAAACCAATCTATTTTACCTCATATACGCATTCAGTCCGGCTCAACCTATGACAGCTACATCGCTAATCAAGATCATGTATCCAAAATGACATTGCAAGGCTTGATTGCGAGTGGAGCAGGAATTGGAGCTGCACATAAATACAGCTTTTATTTCTTTGTCAAAAAGTTATGGTACATCGTCGCACTCATCGCCGTAGGCATCTATCTATATAAGCGTAACCGCGCTAAACGTGATCTTGAACATGAATTGATGATTGAAGAGATCCAATCTCGAGATTATCAGCAAAATGAGCTTCCCATTCGGCGTCCAAAACCTGCTCAGCCTATGGCACCGCTGGTACAAGAAAAACCGTCGGGATCGGACAAAAAAGATTGATAGAACACAGTTAAGACACTGTAATAAAGCTATAATGATCCATAACATTATTGAATGTTAATTTAAAAATAAGGAGAATGACAATGAATATGGGGAAAAGAATCTTCTTTTTAATCATAATTTTTGTACTGGGTTTTCCAGTATATGAGAATAAGACTTGGGCAAATCAGACATCTGTAACTGCTATGAAAGCAACTGAAGGATTGATTACATATCAAAAACAATATAAAGGACAACCTTATATAGAGTTAGAAGGCAATAGTAACGCTATCAAATCGATCAATAAAACATTAAAGTTGCATGCAGTTCGTGCGGCTGCTTCTAATAAATATAATGTTAATGAATATCCTTATGGTACATATGAGACCTCAGTTAAGGTGCTTTATGTAACAGGAGATTTAATATCTATTGTTCATGAAGATTATTCGTATAGTGGCGGTGTGCATGGTTTATCTGCAACGATTAGTTACAATTTTAATTATAAAACAGCACAACAATTTAATTTTTTTAATGTCGTTAATCCAAATAAACAATTGTCTTCTGTACGCTCTTATATATCGGAACGTCTGAAAGCAAGATATAATGCCGGTGAAAATCTGTTTGAGGATGCGGCTGAGACATTTGAATTAACTAAAGATACCTCATTCTATTTTTACAAAGATGGAATTGTAATTGTATTTGATCCATATATGGTCGGTCCTTATGCAGAGGGTGCTATAAAAGTACAAGTTCCATACAGCGTTTTTAAAAGCAAATAATTTGATTGACAAAAATAATCACGTATATGCTGAAACGATTCGTTTCTTAACAGCAAAAGTGAATCGAACTTCCAGATCATACTTATATTCAGTACACACATTTTATAGTTTCGGATGAAATCAACATTATATAGGAGAAGTGCGATTACTTTATCTATAAATATATAGTGATTGCTAGCTATAAACCCGATTTTGTATATAGCTGATTCGCTTGTGCTTCACTAAACGTATATAATAAATATATCTGTACACAGACTAGACAGGGACGGAGGGATAGATATGGAAAAGACGAATGCGTGGGTGCTCGTGCTAGGTACATATGCAGTGGGCGTACTGCTGTTTTTCGGAACTTGGAAACTGAGTGATATTTTATTCTTCCAATGAGCAATTGGATGCAATGAAGCGGGTCTATCTATGTAATGACTAAATCTCTCATATATTGCAGCGAGTCTAGTAGACGATTCCATACAGCGCGCATATTGGAATATATGATAGGTGTTCAAATGCATGATAGAAGCTGTGGTGCACGATAGGAGTTGTGATATAACATAATGTTTTTGCATGATAGACTTTCGCATACGTGATGTATAATTCTATCTATCTATCAGCCACCGCCGCATACAAAAAGTCGTTTCTTCTCCTTGCCTGATCTGAAGCTAATCAGCAGAGCAAGTTGGGAAACGACTTTTTGTATATATTTTGTGGCAGTCAATTACTACACGATAGAAAGTAGAAGATAGAAGGTAGAAAGTGGAAGATAAAAGATAGAAGAGTAGAAGACAAAAAGCAAAAAGTGAAATTATACTATTCTCTACACATCCGCAGAATTATATGATTTCCTACATCTCTACCCATATCTTCTGTTCGTTCATGATCTTTTATTCGTTTATAATCGTCCATTCGTTCATTTATTCATTTGCTTGATGCCCAATATTATGTGCTTGCATCAATGTGTCCATTCTTTTCGATACGCTAATGGCGTACAATCGACTCGTGCTTTGAACAGATTGATAAAATGCGACACATTATAAATGCCGACTTCGCTTGCGATCTGCTGAATGCTTTTGTCGGAATACCGAAGCATGTTTTTGGCAGCATTGATGCGGATATTGATCAGGTACTCAATCGGGGGCAATCCAATATGCTGCTTGAAATCACGACTCAGTTGAAACTTATTGGTAGCATATTTTTTTGCTAGATCGTCCAATGTGATCGGTTCGGTATAATGCTTTTCCAGATAAGATTGCAAATCTAGAATCGGTGCAGGGATGCCATTATGCTTTTCGCCTGCATAAATAGAAGTAAGCAAAATCTCAGTCAACAACTGCACGATCAGCTGTGAGCTAATCAGCTCGGTTTTGTTATTACGGGGTGTCTGTACATTCAACAATCGATTCATGAGCTCTGGTATAGCTGAATGCTCAGCAGGATGACATACCGGCAATTGACGCTGGCTAAATGGCCCATAATAACCATCCATCGCTACACCACGCACATGCAGCCACAGAAACTCCCATTCTTCATTGGGCAGTGTCTCATAACGATGCGGCTCGCTACATTGAATAAAGAACAGGTCGCCTGTCGTCAGCGTGTACTGCTGACCATGATAACGTAATTTGCCACGTCCAGATAATGTATACAAAATGAGATAGGAATGTAGATGCTCGCGATCAGTAGCAAACGGCGCGGACGTCTTCAAATGCCCGATTTCCTGAACGTAAAAGTAGTAGGCCTGTGCAGTAGAAGACGGCGTGAGTATAAGGCGAGTTGAATCTTCTGTCCATGCATGTGATGCTTTTTCCCAGTAACTCATCATAATGATCTTCCTCCTGCATAGGTAGCATGCGGAATACCGAAGTCAGCTAGACTCCTTATTCCAATACAACAGTAATTGAATCAGTTACCCGTTAAAAGCATAACTAAATTGTAAGCGTTATCTTTAAATTTATCAATTCATTCATGTACACTTCATCTGTTGTTTTTTATTTTTTTTGTAAATGTATTTGAAAAAGGAAGTAAGCAAGAAGGATGAAAAGAGGAAAACGATAATGAAATGAGAGGTGTGAAGGGACAATTATGAAATCCATATTAATAGGAAGAAACAGGATTAAACAACTGTTTTACCAGATATGCAATATGAATAACAGGATGATGTAATTGCAGTTTTGATGCCGAAACAAATAAATAGAATACCAAGTCACTTCGCGGTATAGCATAGACAGTACAGGTGGTGTATCGTTTCGGCAAAGTGGGATCGCTTTTTGAAATGTATTCAGGGGATGTAATCATATGGAAATGGATTTAGATTTGGAAAATGGAACCGGTCCCTATCTATTCCATCCATATGATCCGTAAAAAGACAAAATAAAAAGGCCACCCGCAGGTGACCTTTCTAACCCAGATGGCGCTATTTTGAAACTGACCGCATCCCGCGCCGACCGGAAATTCTGGTTCTTACACCAGAACCTCGGTTTGGGTAAAGGACGCGTTCAACATGTGATTATTGATGTTGACGCACCTCCTTTCTGTATGGGGATAGTTTAGCATAGGTTTACATAAACATCTAGTGCTATTTACAATAAAAAGAAAAAATTTAATCTCGATGTTAGTACTCCGTTGAAACATGAACATCTGTAGGCAATGAGACCTGAACTTTCGGGAAATTTGCATAAACGCACAAATAACAGGTGAAATTTTATCGATTTCATGTATAATCCCTATTAAATACAGTACAATAATAACATGTATTATCTGGTAAAAATGAAGAAAATAGGGTGGTTGTGAGGGTTGTGCATTGATAGATTGGACGACCTTGCATATTCAGTGTACAATAGCATGTCTGTACGTAAAAGTTTAACCGCATTAATTTTGAGGATATAGCCATGAAACTACAAATTGAATTGATTCCCTTACCTACGATGAATGTGAATGTGCGTAGCCGTCTTACTCCATACCGGTGGAAGAAGCTCAGTCAGGCAATTCAGCGACGTGACGGATATGCCTGTGTCATCTGCGGACGCAAGAAAGGACATGACATACATAAACTGCACTGTCATGAAATGTGGGCATTTGATGAGCAACACGAGATTCAGCATCTGACCGGCTTTCAATCCCTGTGCTTCCAGTGTCATATGATCAAGCATATCGGTTTTGCAGATCTGAATGGCTGGATTGAAAAGTATCATCTGGTGGATCATTTTTGCAGGGTGAATGAGGTAGAGAAGAAACAATTTGCGCTCCATTTGCACGATGCTGTACAGCTCTGGCTTCGCCGCAATGAGATAAACTGGACAGTGGATACAGGCGACCTTATATAATTAAGCATCATAACCTAACCGTAAATAAACAGCATGTGAATCATGATTGATTTTTATAAAAATGAACAAAGCTGATGAGACGTTGGAGATGGGATTACGCACTTGATGAATATACGTTCCCATTGACCTTCCATGCCAGACTGCCAAATATCCTGAATACAATCAAAGCTGATTGCGAATTGAATAACATGGAATTTTAGTTAAATTCACGCTTTGATTAAAATGATATTTTGTAGTACATTAGCTTTTGAAGAAAGAGGAGGTTTCTAATGTACTCAAGCAAACAGAGTGACGCGTTGCACATCATGACTTACACCTTGAACAGCGGAATCAAGGGCACTGTGCCTTTATCCAACCAGCAGATTGAAGAATGGCTGGAAAGCTACAGAACGAATACTCGTTATGTAACCAGTATAGGCAAAGAATTTTTTGGTTTGAATCCAGAGCTGGTTGCCGATTTCAAAGTACAGAATCAATTCTCTGATTACCAGCGTGTAATCGTACCTAATCAGCAACCGGAAGAAGAGGAACATCTGAGCAGTGCGTACAAGCAAAACGAGATTCTAATCAAAGTGGATTGCAAATGTGGCACCGCTTATACAACGGATTCGCCGTTTATGCGGACCAAATGGTATTGTACCAAATGTAAAGAAATCGTCTTTTTGGACCCGAAAAAAGGCAAAGTAGAAACTTCTCGCGGTGAAGCGTTTTATATGACCAACAAATATTTTGTGGAACGCGCTCCGATTGAATAATATAGCGACAGTCTGTACTATGACTGCTACCTTACTGCCGGTTTATTAGATAACACTGCGCATGTATTCGGCATGACGTAGACAGACTGTTTTCATTCTGGTAGCAATTTTTGACTTAATAAGTTAGGTTATTATGAGGCGAGCGGATACGGACAGTCCACGGAAGAAGGAGTCAACAGAAACTAGGGGTAGTGTATGTGATTTGCGTACATATGTAGCGGTCATCTACCGTATAGAGTTGTATACATGTACAGGAATGGATAGCTGAATACATTTCGCAATTACGTGATATTGCAAGCGAAATGTGCAGGATACGATGTCCTTTGGGGATGGACAATTCATGTGCATGATGAACAGTTGGAAGGAGGATGCGATATGTTATCGACGCATTCGTCTTATCACGATCGACGTCCGCGTATCGTACCGTTGATCATCTGGTTATTGTTGACACTAGGATGGATGGCATTTATTTTTGCAATGTCGAATCAGCCATATCAGGAGCAGGATATGAAGCCGTTGCTGGCATCGTGGATTGCGGAGCCATCATTAGCGGCATTCACACCATCGCTAGAGTTTACGTATGACGGGTACACTGTGAGCGGACAGCAGCCGTACGATTTTTGGGAGTTTTTTATACGCAAAGGCGGGCATGTGAGTGAGTTTGCTGTATTGACGTTTTTGCTGATTCGCTTATTAAGTCAATGGATGCGTTCTACGTACCAGCCTCTAGTGTGGGGTGGAATCATCGCTTACATCTATGCTTGTAGTGATGAGTGGCATCAGACGTTTATTACAGGACGTACCGGGCATTTTGCAGATACATTGATTGATGCGATTGGTATTGTGTTGGTCGTTTTGATCTATGCTCTGATTCGGAAGCGACGCAGCCAAAAGCAGGGGTTGCGATTTGCATAATCATGGCATGAGAGTTCCAGAATAGAAATAATGGATTATAGAATACAAATAATAAATCATATAGTAGATCGTGTGGAAGATAGGCAGATAAAGCCTGTCTTTTTTGTATTTGAATGTGGGTTTGATCATTGGATATGCAACATGTGATGAATGAGGCGAGCATAATCGCAATAATGATAAACGTACACAGGATGATGGACAGCGAGATCAACAACACTAGTAGATAAGAAATATATACAGCGAGATGGATCGGTACTGTTTCGTACAGGCTATGTATAATAATGATTTAACTTTGTTGACAATGTCCACAAATAATTTTATGATACATACAGCTTGATTGTGGACGAAGTCCACTAATGGAATGGCAGCTATAAGGGAGTGATTCATGTGGACGACAATATGATTGCGGATATTCGCCGTTTTAACCGCCGGTATACGAATACACTTGGCGTGCTGAACAGCCATGTATTGGATAGCGGATATTCATTTGCTGAGGCGCGTGTCGTGGTTGAGATTGGGATGATGGAGCCATGTATCGCCAATACATTAGTAAATAGTCTCAATATTGACCGCAGTTATATGAGCCGCATCATTAATCGCTTGGTCAAATTGCAGATTCTATCGCGCCAGCCGTCCAAGGACGATCAGCGCGTCAGCCTGCTTCGTTTGACAGCGAAAGGGCAGCAATTGTACAACGAGTTAAATGACAAATCCGATGAGCAGATTATTCGCTTGTTTCATGCTTTACCTGAGCAGGAGCTAATACAGCTGCATGCATCAATGCGAGAGATTGAACATAAATTAGACCAATTGGAGCGGATGGAACATGATACGATTTGAGAGTGACTATACCGAAGGCGCACATGAGCGCATTATACAGAAGATGGTACAAACGAATATGGAGCAGACGAGCGGTTATGGCATGGATGAATATTGCGAACGTGCCAGACAATATATTCGACATGCCTGCGAGAATGAACATGCAGAGGTACAATTCCTCGTTGGAGGTACACAGACGAATACGACGGTCATTTCTGCTATTCTTAGACCGCATCAAGGCGTAGTCGCTGCGGTATCCGGGCATATTGCTGTGCATGAAACGGGCGCGATTGAAGCAACGGGGCATAAGGTGATCACTTTGCCTAGCGACGATGGTAAAATCACTGCTGCTCAGGTGCAACAAACGTATGACGATCATTGGAACGATGTGACTCACGAGCATATTGTACAGCCAGGTATGGTGTACATTTCCCAACCGACGGAGAATGGAACGATCTATAGTCGCGCTGAGCTGGAGGCACTGTATGAGGTATGTCGCGACAGTGGGCTGCCACTATTTATTGACGGTGCGCGTCTTGGGTATGCGCTTGCTTCGCCGGACAATGACGTGTCTTTGCCGCAGCTGGCGAAACTGTGCGATGTCTTTTATATCGGTGGTACCAAAGTTGGTGCATTCATGGGTGAAGCGGTTGTGATCGTGAAGGATGCGCTGAAAAAGGATTTTCGTTATTTTATCAAGCAACGTGGTGGCATGCTTGCCAAAGGGCGCATTCTTGGTATCCAGTTCGAAACGCTGTTTGAAGACGGATTGTATTTGGAGGTGTCGCAGCACGCCGTACAGCAAGCGCTGCGCATCCGTGATGCCTTTGTTAGTCGCGGCTTTACGTTCCGTTACGATTCTAGCACCAACCAGCAATTCCCGATTGTACCTGATCGTCTATTGGAACAATTGCGTGTTAAATATTCCTTTTCATTCTGGGAAAAGGTCGATGAGACGCATAGCGTTATTCGCTTCTGTACGAGCTGGGCAACGAATCCAGCACAGGTCGATGAGCTGGTGCGGGATATTGAAGCGCTGGAACAGCAAGTAAAATAGAGTCCTGAACTATAGCCTGCAACAGTACGTCACACCATTTGCAATGGGATACCGTCTCAAATCATACATGTACCATTCGCTATACAATGATTATGCAAAAGAGGAGGGCTGTGCGCATGAATATACGTGAAATCCAACCGAAAGATAACAACGCCATTGAGAGCATCATCAAACGCTCACTGGAATCCTTCAACCTCAATCTGCCCGGCACCGCCTACTTTGATCCGCAATTGGGTAGCCTTGCCGAATACTATCAGCAGCACCCCAACGCCAAATACTGGGTAGCTGTCAATGATAACGATGAAGTTCTTGGCGGTGCAGGCATCGGTCCATTTGGTGCCAATGCTGACGTCTGCGAATTGCAAAAATTATACCTTACACCCGCAGCTCAAGGTCAAGGGATCGCCAAACAACTGATGCAAACGGCACTAACCTTCGCCGCAGAACATTATAAATTCTGCTATCTCGAAACATTCCAATCGCTGGAAGCTGCCAACACCCTTTACCTTAAATTTGGCTTCCGCCAACTAGAAACCCCCTTCCCAGACACCGAACACGGCGCCTGCGACGCATGGTACGTAAAAGACCTTGCACAGTAAGTAAATACAACGAATGTCCATCTACAATCAGAAGCCCCGTCCATGATAAGTAACCCAACGTTATCATGGACGGGGCTTTTTTCCATTACATACACTCCAAAATCATCTAAACCGATCCAATACGATCTAAAACGATCTAACACTCATATCCATCATAATAACCAATCTACACCCATTCAAATGCACATTAAACCTCAATTCAAACCACACCTTTTTCTGTTTTTCTACCCCCGCCCCCACCGGAAAAGATGCGAGATGCTCGGAGCGGAGGGAAGGGAATTAGGGGAAGGGACGAATTTGGAGGTGCGAGAATCTACCAGTTCTCCTAATCCGTAGATTCTCGTGCCTCCACCCGAGTCCCGCCCCCTAATCCCTTCCCGTAGCGTTCCCCCATCTCCATCCCATTTCCCCAACAAGTAAGATTTGTCTCCAAACCAGTCATATCTGTTGCTTATCCCCATTTCTGCCAAACGATACAATAACAGCAGAAGTCACATATCATATTCCTGTACCAGTCCGCGGCTGGCAGACAGGAATCAGGGAGGTGCCCGCGATGGAGCGTTCCGCATCCACAGCTTCATCCAAAGCAGCCGGTTCGCGTTCGTGGCTGTCAGTCAGGACGAAAGAAACGCTGGCTGGTTATTTGTTCGCCGCGCCGATGCTGCTCGGTTTGACTGTATTTATTTTGATTCCGATGATCTCGCTCTTTTTCGTTAGTTTGACCAAATGGAATTTTATTCAAGGATTGAGTGGGGTGGAGATGGTCGGACTGGACAACTTCCGTCATCTGTTTCAAGATACGACGTTCTTCGTATCGCTGCTGAACAATCTGAAGCTGCTCATTGCCGTTCCGGTCACACTGTTCGTATCGCTAATCGTGGCGATTGTAGTAGATGAACTGGTTTATTTTAAAAGCTTTTTCAAAGTCATCTACTTTATGCCCTACATATCCAGCGTAGTGGCAGTAGCGATCGTATTCCAGATCCTGTTCCACCCATCGCAAGGACCGGTCAATCATTTCCTGATGTCACTCGGCATTGAGAATCCACCCAAATGGCTCGCCGATACATCATACGCATTGCCATCGATCATGCTGATCAGCGTCTGGACATCCATCGGCTTCAACATGATCGTATACTTAGCAGGTCTACAATCCATTCCAAAAGATCTGTACGAAGCCGCCGAAATCGACGGTGCATCCAAATTGCGTCAATTTCGCTCGATCACCGTTCCAATGCTGTCGCCAACAACCTTTTTCCTACTGATCACCGGCGTCATCTATTCATTCAAAACATTCGACCTGATCGCCGTACTCACCCAAGGCGGTCCCGCCAAGTCCACCAACGTCATGGTCTACGAAATCTACGACCAAGCATTCATCAACCTAAAAATGGGCTACGCCGCCGCCGAATCCGTCTTCCTATTCGCCGTCATCCTACTCATCACCATCCTGCAATTCTGGGGTCAAAAAAAATGGGTCAACTACTAACAAGTTCATCCATAAAAGAAATGAACTACAAAGCATTCACATCACACACTCAAGCTAAATGAGTTCAAAAAAAAGTAAACAACACCAAACCCAAAATAATCTCAAATCACATCAATACACAATACTAACCGCATTCTTTCAACCTTGCTCCAATCACAAAAAAACTGCTCCTCACCGTGTGAGAGTGGCATGATGCATTTGCACGGAGCGGAGGGAAGGGAATTAGGGAAAAGGGCGACTTTGGAACGTGAGGAATCAACCTTTACTTCCAATTCATAGATTCCTCATGTTCCACCGGAGTCGCGTTCCCTAATCCCTTCCCGCAGCGCACCCTGCAACAAGCACATCCACCCACCACAATCCATCTGAAAGGAAGGTGCTACTCTTGGACAACCCGCTCAATCCAATTCCGGCTCCTGCACGCGCCATACCGCCCAAAAGCAAGAGCCGACCTGCTATCAAATGGTCTTTGACGAAAATAATTATAACCGTTATCATGCTGATCATAGGCGTCATTTTTCTACTGCCATTCATCTGGATGCTGTCCGCTTCGTTCAAGCCGGAAGCGGATGTGTTCAAGTATCCGGTGCAGTGGATTCCACAGACGTGGAACGCCATTGAGAACTATCGTACCGTTTGGTTCGGTGATCCACCATTTGTGCTGTATTACTGGAACTCTATCAAAGTATCTGTGCTGACTATTCTGATCTCCGTCATCACCTCCGCAATGGCAGCGTATGCCTTTTCCAAAATTCAATTTCGCGGTCGGGATACGTTGTTTATCGTAGTGCTGCTGACCTTTATGATTCCAGGGCAGGCGCTGCTCGTACCGCAGTTTATTATGTATCGCAGTCTCGGATTGTTTGATACGCATATCGGACTGGTGCTACTGGAATCGTTTAGTGCACTAGGTACGTTTATGCTGCGGCAGGCGTTTATGTCGATTCATACGGAGTTTATCGAATCCGCCAAAATCGACGGAGCTGGACATGCACGCATTTTTGCCCAGATTGCGTTGCCGCTCGTGCAGCCGTTTATTGCGACGTATGCGATTTTACGGTTTATCTGGACATGGAATGATTATCAGGCACCGCTGATCTTTTTACGTTCGCCAGAGCTATTTACGGTGCAACTAGGTATTAATCGATTCGCTGATGCAACTGGGGAATTTTACTCGCTCATTATGGCTGGAACATGTTCGGCGATTTTGCCGCTGTTGATTGTGTTCTTGCTGGCACAGAAACATGTTATTGGCGGTATCGCACTGGGCGGAGTCAAGGGTTAACTGTATCTGGTGTGCATTCGTTATCGGTATGCATCTTGCATGGGATAAAATGGCATACCGACACTTCATACCGGTGTAGCATCGCCAATCATAGTTAAAATAAAAGCATTTGATCACATAATCTACACTGCCAATCGAAAGGGGATCATTATGACATCCAACTCACATACATCTGCACATCCTGATAATACAGCAGGGCAGGCGTCTACTATCAGAACATCTTTGCACCGTTTATCGCGCCGTTCGGCACTGCTGATCTTTCTCTGTATCATGCTGGTGCTGGCAGGCTGCGGCAAGTCACAAAGCGCCACCACCGGAGCAGACGGGAAGAAGACGATTACCTTTTACACTTGGTATACAAAAGAACAATTCAATTGGGATAAAGTCTACGCTGCCTGGCAAAAGGCACATCCTGATATTGATATCCAGTACGTCGGTCTATCTACCAAAGGTGATACCGACGAATATATCAAAAAGCTCGATCTGGCTGCTGGTTCCGGTGACAATATCGACGTGGTGATGGTCAACAATGCGATGACCTACGCACAGCGGGTCGATATGGGTATGTTTGCACCACTGGACGATCTGATCGATTTTAATTACGGGGATGAATATTTGGCAGATTTCCCGGTCGACAATGTACGCTATGCCATTCCGGGTAAACGTTCCATTACGTATGTATTGCTGAACAAAGACCGTCTGGACAAAGCAGGGCTGAAAGTACCGACCGATTGGACGTGGGATGAATTCCGCGAATATGCGAAAAAGCTGACTGCTCCTGACCATAGCTACTATGGCGTATATTTCCACACATGGGCATCGCAGACGTTGCTGGAGCTGCTGAACCAGCCAGAGAACAATAGCTATCTCAAAGCCGATGGCACATCGAATATGGATGATCCGAACCTGCGTAATTCGTTCCAGCTGCGTTACGATGCTGAGCATACCGATCATTCGGCAGTGCCATACAGCGATGCGATTTCCCAGAAGCTGAATTACCGCGACCAATTCCTGAGCGGTGCAGCGAGCATGCTGGTGATGGGCAGCTGGATGAACTCGACGATCTCAGGTACTGCCGAATCGGCACCGGACTTTAAGGTGGCGGTAGCTCCGTATCCGAAAAATAATGCTGCTGACAAAACCATTTACACAAGCAATGACTACGATTATTACGGCATTGGTGCCGGTTCCCAGCAACAAGATACCGCCTTCCAGTTTATTCGCTGGATGACTACCGAAGGCTTGCAAGCGCAAGGCACAGACATCTCATCTTGGAAAAAGGCAGATGTCAGCAAGGAGCTGGAAACGATCGTTAACAACGGTACGCATCCAGAACAGGTCGATCTCGATTCACTGACTGCGACTTTCAAAGTGAGTCAGGGCATCAACAAACCGCCTGCGGTTCCGTATCTGTCGGAGATCGAATCCGAAGTGAATGCAGAGTTTGAAAAGTATATTTTGCAGAAGCAGGACTTGAATACAACGATTACTAACAGCAAAGCGATTGTGCAGCAGATTATTGACGCCAACCGCAATTGACGAATACCAGATACACTCATCATTCGTATAGGCAATACGGTAACAGACCATTCGGCTGCGGCGCGTTCAGCATATTGACGCGCCGTTGTTCCGTTTTACGATATATCCCATTTATAATGTAAGCGGAAACAATATAATAGAGATACACATTCACAGAGCGCATCTCAGTATCGTTTACAAAATCAAAGTATGACACAGAGCAAGCATGAGAGCATATTAAAAACGAAGTATTACCGAACCATCGAATCATTGAAACTACGAATCACTATGGAAATGAGGCGGACGGGATGAACAAGTGGCACGGATGGCGACCGGTATCACTGCGCAGCAAGCTGATTGTGGCAGTTGCCTGCTGTCTGTTGCTGACGATCGGGGCAGGTTCGCTGCTATCAAGCTGGCTGACCAAAGATATGATGAAAGAAACGGTTATCCAGAATGCGGGCAACTCGCTCGATGCGGCGAATCTCTATTTGACCGATCAGATCAACCGTCTGATCTACATTTCCAATTATCTATATCTAGACAATGAATTGAATCTGTCGCTTAAATATCGGCAAAGCGGCGTCTATGTCGGACAGACGGAAGTGTCTGATGTGATGCGTAAGCTGGACAATCTATCGTATGCGGGTGAGCCGGTGTACATTTCTGTGTGGACGGGCGATGGCAAGATGATCTATAGCAATTTTCAATCAGATCAGTACCGGATTGATGGGCTAAATATGAGTAGTATTGTTCATAGCGAGCAGTTTGCAGCTGGAGGGCGGCTGAATTTCTGGCTGCATCCAGCGTATATTAGCCAGCAGGGAGCCGATGCGAGACAGCATCCGTATATGTTGTCCGTGGCGCGAAGTTTGCGTATTTTGTCAGGGAAGCCGTATGGCTATGTAGTGATTAGTATGGATGAGCAGCGGCTCAAAGAAGTGCTGAGCAAATACAGCTCCACCATTCAGATGATGGTGGTCGGATCGGACAACCGGATCATTTCGCACAATGATGACGGCATGATCGGCAAAGATTTTGATACGGTAAAAAATGGACGCAGCGATCTGGTGGAGGTCGAGCGCGATATGTCCGTCTCCGGTTGGCGATTAGAAGGGTTAGTGCCATATGGTGCGGCGGCGCAAAAGATTAACCGAATCTATCAGGTGACAAATCTGGTGCAGGCGGTTGTCGTGCTGTTATTTCTGCTACTGCTCATGCTGGGCATCGCCCGATTGACACAGCCAATTGCCCGACTCGTGAAGGTAGTACGCAAGATCGACAACGAGCATTTGCATCTACGTTCTGGCATTCGCGGTGAGGATGAAGCGGGGCTACTCGGTCAATCGCTCGACGATATGCTGGATCGGGTGGAGAATATGATTACACAGGTGGAACGCGAGCAGAGCGAACGCAGGCGTGCTGAACTGGATATGCTGCAAGCGCAGATCAACCCGCATTTTCTGTTCAATATTCTGGGTGCGATTCGTATGGATCTGCTGCTCAAAGGCTCAGAAGAAGCTGCCGAGTTGCTTGGGTCGCTCTCTTCGCTGCTACGCATGACGATCAATCGTGGCAACGAGATGATCCCGGTACGCGAGGAGATGGAGACGGTGCGTCATTATGTACGGTTGATCGATTTTCAGCGCGATACACGCGTACGATTGGAGATGGATGTGCAGCCAGAATCGCTGGAAGTGATGCTGCCGCGCTTCATTATCCAGCCGCTCGTGGAGAATGCGTATCAGCACGGGCTATCTCGGTATGGCGGCATTTTGTGGATTCAATCATGGGTGGCAGGGCAGTTTCTGCATATCGAAGTGCGCGACAGTGGTGAAGGCATGGATGAGAAGCGGTTGCAGGCAGTCCGGGCAAAGCTCGCTTTGTTAGGGGAGCCTGCGGATACTGATGTTTTTGACGATTCCGATTTGTTTGCACCGACAGATTATACATTGCAATCGGAAGTAGAAGCTATGACATCGCAAGAGGAAGGGGCAGCGTTCGAACAACATCTGAACCAGACATCGCCACACAATCGTACAGGCATTTCCGGTATCGGTTTGACCAATGTGGTGCGTCGTCTGTACATGATCTATGGTAATCAGGTGCAGATTCAGGTGGATAGTCATCCAGGCGAAGGCACGGGCATCGTGCTAGGCATTCCGTTGCATTCGTCTGGGAACGGTATCCATACTACGACTCAGGCTGATATGGATTCCGAATCGTCTATAGCTACCGATACGGACGCAGAGACAGCATTATCGAATGACAAGGAGGAGAAACAGGATGTATAGCGTAATGATCGTTGATGATAATCGACCGGTCTTGAATTATTTGTCCAAGTCGGTGCAGTGGGAGTCGTTAGGTCTGGAATTGAAGGGCTGCTTCAGTGGATCGCGGGAAGCGCTTCTGTACGCGCAGCAGCATGGAGTCGATATCGTCGTAACCGATATTGGCATGCCGGAGATGAACGGGATTGAGCTGATTACACAGATCAAGCAGCAGCAACCATCCTTGCAGTCGGTCATCATTTCGTGTCATGGCGAATTTGCATATGCACAGCAAGCGGTGAAGCTGGGTGTCAAAGATTATTTGCTAAAGGAGAATCTGACCGCGGGGCAATTGGAGCATGTGCTCAAGGAAATCTGCGAACGATTGGAGCGTGAGCAATCCGATTCTCGTGAACGTCGCCGTTTGCAGGAGGAGCATCGTCGTCATCGGCTGCTGCTCAAGCGTAAGCTGACTGATGAATTGTTATCCGGCAGTGAAGTGGACGAGTCATATGGTGTTCGGCGACTGGCGCACTTTGGATTTGAATGGAATGGAAGTGGACTGGTGCCAGTGTATTATCGGATCACTGCCAGTGCGGAGCGTAAGCGTCGCTTTCATGATCTGGAACTACTGTCGTTTGCAGTGGAGAATATTGTGGAGGAGATTGCCGAAGGTTCTGGACGAGCGATTCATTTGAGCCAGCAGGGCGGAGAGGGATATATCTGGATCTCGTTACCTGTACGGTCGCATCATGAGCAGGAACATATTTTGCATGATGTGATCTACCGGATGATGCACAGTGTCAAAAAGTTCGCCAAAGCGGAAATGATCGCTGTCGCTGGAGCGGTACAATCGGGATTGTTGCCATTGATCCGCCAGTCGATACTGCTCAAGGAGCAGAGCGATTGTTATTTCTACCTGCAACCGTCACAGCTGTATCGGGCACCGATTCCGGTAGCGTTTGGACAGGAAAGTCAGTTGTTCGCCGATTATCCGGCAGTGACGGAGACGCTTGCCACTGTGTTGCAGCCAGAAGGCGATATTCACGGCTGGATTGCGAACTGGTTACGGCAAATGACGGAGCAATGTTATCACCCGGAGGTGGTCAAGTCCTTCATGCTCAAGCTGGCGATTGACTGGCAGATCAAGCGGCAGCAACGGTATGGGCAGCCTTTTGCCATTCCAGTTGAGCAACTGCATCGGCAGATGTCGGAGGTGGGGCATCTGGGTGAATTGGAGGAATGGCTAGATAGTACATTCGTTGCGCTGGCAGAACGGGCACGTAGCTGGGCTGGGCAGCCGGATTGCCGACCGGAGATTTTCCGGGCGCGCAGTTATGTGGAGCAACATATGCATCGGCTAGTCAAGCTGGAGGAGGTTGCCGATGAGCTACATCTGAATCACAGTTATTTTAGCCGGCTGTTCAAGCGCGAGACGGGTGAGACATTTATCGAATACGTCACTCGTGTCAAAATGGAGCGTGCGCAGGAATGGATCTCGTCGGGCGAAGGCACGGTTGAGGAAGTGGCACGGATGCTAGGATATCAGTATAAAAGCTATTTTCTGAAATTATATAAGCTGTACACCGGTCAATCTCCTGTCAAAAGCAAAGGGGAACAGGGATGAATGCCGCGGCTGGCATGCAAAGCTCCGGCGAAATATGGACATGGACAATGGATACAATCCGAGCACAAGCACCAGTCATTCGCGATCATTTCCCACATATTGCCCAGCATGGCCGGTATGATCGTTGTACGCCAGAATGGTGGACAGCCGGCTTCTGGCCGGGCTTGTTATGGTTAGTTCAGCGATATGATATTAGGAAATTGATGCGTACATTGGATCAGCAGCAGATCGAACAGAATCAATCATTACTGCGCTGGGCACGAAGCTGTGAGCAGCAGTTGGAGCGCTGCCTGCACCATCCTGAGCAAGTGGATCACAATCTCGGCTTGAGCTGGTTACTGAGCGGAGTGGCAAATTATGAGCAGACCGGTGATCTGGAAGCGCGTCGTCGTAGCTTGCTTGCTGCTAATTTGTTGGCAGGGCGATTTAATGTGCGGGGTGGATATTTGCGGGCGTGGAATTTTGAATCGGCGCTGATGGATACGCGCGGGGTTACGGTAATTGACAGTCTAATGAATCTGCCGCTGTTATACTGGGCATCGCTGCAAACCGGTGATCCGCGTTATCGCGCGCTGGCAATGGCGCATGCGGATACGGTGGCGCGTGAGCTGGTGCGGCAGGATGGATCGGTCTGTCATGTGGTAGAGTTCGATCATAATACCGGGCAACGACAGCGCGAGCATGCGGGTCACGCTCATCATGTCGGTTCGGCATGGGCGCGAGGAACGGCGTGGGCATTATACGGGTTTACGTTGTCGTATGCATATACTGCCAAGACACGCTATTTGGAGCTGGCACGGCGGATTGCTGACTTTTTCTTGGAACAAATGGAGGAACGGATTGTGCCCTGCTGGGACTTTCGTGCGCCAGCGGAGCAGCAACATCTCAGCGATTCTTCAGCAACGGCAATCGCTGCCAGCGGTCTACTTGAGCTATCGAATTATGTGATCAAATCGGAGCGACGCCGATTGCAGCGAATCGCATCGATCTGGATAGATGGGTTGTATGAGCAGTATTCGACGCGGCATGCCGGAGAAGAAGGGCTGATTACAGGCGGATATGTACCGGATATGGAGCAGCGGCATACGCAGATGCCGATCATTTATGGAGATTACTTTTTTACCGAGGCGCTGGTGAAGCTGCATGGTGGACAGGGATTGTTAACACCGGGCTTGCAGCTGCACACATAACTGTCGCTTGACGCTTGCTGGGCATTGTGGAACTATAGAAACAGAGGTGTGGGATCATCTGAACATACGGACGCGAATGATAAACCGGGCCTACTGCGCCTGGTTTATCTCTGTTTTGCCGTCTATGTCCACATTCACCAGGGAGGAACCAGTTATGAATGAACAGCACCAGCAATGGATCGAAGACGTGGAGGCATTGCTGCGTCAAGAACGGCTTAGCCCGGATGATGAGCAGGCAGTGCGTCATCTGCTGGAAACGGTGCAGACACTACGCGCCGAGAATCAGCGACTGCGCAGTGCACTTGTGAAGGCAAATAACAGCAAAAAGCCGAAAATGTCCACTCGTTTGAAGGATGCGTTATACGAGTAGACTAGCGATATCTAGACAAAAGCTACGGTGACTATACTACAAGTCTGCAAGTCGATGAAATGTTAGGACTTGAATATTGCCGGTGTCTGGATTTACGATAAACAAGTGTTTCTATACAAGCATTAGAGATACAGCATGTTAACAAGTACTTTATTTTAAATTTTGAAAAGAGAGTGACTCAACGATGACGATAAATTGTGATGTAGCTATTCTAGGAGGCGGCACCGGAGGATATGTGGCGGCGATTCGCGCAGCCCAACTCGGCAAGGATGTCGTGATTATCGAGCAAGACAAATTGGGTGGTACATGTCTGCACCGTGGCTGTATTCCGAGCAAAAGTCTGCTGCGTAGTGCCGAAGTGTTCGCGCTCATGCAGGACAGTGAGCATTATGGCGTTGCCGCCGATAATGTAACGCTGAAGTTCGCTAGCGTACAAGCGCGTAAGCAAGGGATTGTTGATCAACTGCACAAGGGCGTGCAATATTTGATGAGCAAAAATAAAATCCGTGTCGTGCAGGGGCAAGGACGCGTGATTGGTCCGTCCATCTTTTCCCCGCAAAGCGGTGCCGTAGCGGTTGAATTCGAAGATGGTGAGATGGAGACGGTTGTATCCAAAAATCTAATCATCGCTACCGGTTCGCGTCCACGCGATCTGCCCGGTCTGGAAGCGGACGGACAGTTGATTCTGAACAGCGATCATGCGCTGCAATTGGAGCAATTGCCGGCATCGATTCTGATCGTAGGTGGCGGCGTAATCGGTATGGAGTGGGCATCGATGCTGAATGACTTTGGCGTGCAGGTAACGGTTGTTGAAGCGGCACCGCAGATTTTGCCATTGGAGGATGAAGAAGTGGCACGCGAGCTGCGTCGTTTGCTGGAGAAGCGTGGCGTAACCATTTACACCGGAGCAGCGCTGCAACTGGATACATATCGTCCCGGCGATGGCGAATTGTCCATCGATATGCTGCATAAGGAAGAGACTATCACTCTAACGTCATCGCAGATGCTAGTATCGGTCGGTCGCCGTGCGAACGTGGAGACGATCGGTCTTGCTAATACGGATATTCAGGTGGAGAACGGGTTTATCAAAGTCAATGCCAATATGCAGACGAGCGAAGCGCATATTTATGCAATTGGCGATGTGATTGGCGGATTGCAGCTCGCCCATGCTGCTAGTCATGAAGGGATCGCCGCTGTGCATCACCTGTCTGGCGAACCTGTGCATTATGACGCTGATCAAGTATCGCGCTGTGTATATACTCGTCCAGAAGTAGCAAGTGTTGGCATTACCGCAGCACAAGCAGAAGCGCAAGGCAAAACTGTCAAAATCGGCAAATTCCCGTTCAAAGCAATCGGCAAGGCACTTGTTCACGGCGAGAGCGATGGCTTTGTCAAAGTGATTGCCGATGCACAAACCGACGATCTGCTTGGTGTGCAGATTATCGGTCCACAAGCAACAGATCTGATTAGCGAAGCGGCACTGGCACAGTTCCTTGATGCTACGCCATGGGAAGTTGGACAAACGGTGCATGCGCATCCGACGCTTGCTGAGATTATGGGCGAAGCGATGCTGGCAGTCGATGGCAAAGCGACTGGTATGTAAATTCAACAAATTGTAAAAGATGGACTGCCCATTCTGTGGAATGGACAAATCCATCTTTTCTTTTGTCAGAAAGTATGCTTATAATAGGGTTGTACCTAAGTCTTAGTACCAGGTTTTAAGACAAGCGCCAATGATGACGTATACACTGCATGGTATCCGGTTATATACTGCGTCACACATGCAGATAGAGCAGCACCATTTGCGAATGGAGAGACAGAAGTGTACCCTTAACCTATACAGGCAAAAGGCAACGTGCATCCTAATCGGATGAAGCATAATCCACACAGCCAGGAAGCCGCATGACGGCTTCGCTATTGATGAAGGAGGTACCTGTGATGAAAGCAAAAGGTACTATTGACCAGCAAACCCGGCATGAACAGCTCGGGCTGAGCAACGAACAGGCGATTGAACTGTATCGATATATGATGATGGCGCGTAAGTTTGACGAACGTTGTCTGCTGCTGCAACGCGCTGGTAAAATTAATTTCCACGTATCCGGTGTTGGACAGGAAGCGACTCAGGTTGGTGCAGCATTTGCACTGGATCGGGATCAAGACTATTTCCTGCCATACTATCGCGATTACGGATTTGTACTGTCTGTTGGTATGACTGCTCGCGAACTGATGTTATCGGCATTCGCCAAAGCGGAAGACCCGAACAGCGGTGGACGTCAGATGCCAGGTCACTTTGGCAGCAAGCGTCTGCGCATTGTAACTGGCTCTAGTCCGGTAACGACGCAAGTACCGCACGCTGTTGGCGTCGCACTTGCCGCCAAGATGAAGAAGCAGAAATTGGTATCCTTCGTCACGTTTGGTGAAGGTTCCAGCAATCAGGGCGACTTCCACGAAGGCTGTAACTTTGCCGGTGTACATAAACTGCCGGTAATCATCATGTGTGAAAATAACCAGTACGCAATCTCGGTACCGCTGCACAAGCAATTGAGCGGTAAAGTTAGCGACCGTGCACTTGGTTACGGCTTCCCCGGTCTACGCGTAGACGGCAACGATGTGCTGGAAGTGTACGCGGCGGTCAAGGAAGCCCGTGAGCGTGCGATGAACGGCGAAGGTCCAACACTGATCGAATCGATGGTTTACCGCTTGGCTCCACATTCCACTTCTGATAACGATCTGGCATACCGGACGAAGGAAGAAGTAGACGCAAACTGGAAAAAAGACGGCGTACCGCGCTACAAGCAATATTTGCTAGATTGCGGCATTTGGACCGAAGAGCAAGATCAAGAGCTGCAAAAGGAATGCACGCAGATCATGAAGGAAGCGACCGAATACGCGGACAACGCCCCTTATCCACGCGCGGAAGACACACTGCTGCATGTATTTGCAGGTGACGGGGAGGATGCACAGTAATGGCAATGATGGAATATATTGATGCGATTCGTCTGGCGATGAAAGAAGAGATGGCGCTGGACGAGAATGTATTCGTACTCGGTGAAGATGTCGGTGTCAAAGGCGGCGTATTCACGACGACCAAAGGATTGCAAGAGCTGTACGGCGAAGATCGTGTGATGGATACGCCGTTGTCGGAATCCGCGATTGCCGGTGTAGCCATCGGTGCGGCAATGTACGGCATGAAGCCGATTGCTGAGATGCAATACTCCGACTTTATGCTGCCAGCAACGAACCAGATTATCAGCGAAGCGGCGAAAATTCGTTATCGCTCTAACAACGACTGGAGCTGTCCGCTGGTCGTACGCGCACCGATCGGTGGCGGTATTTTCGGCGGTCTATACCACTCGCAATGTATGGAGTCGGTGTTCTTCGGAACTGCTGGATTAAAGATCGTTGCTCCATTCTCCGCCTACGATGCGAAAGGATTGCTCAAAGCAGCCGTTCGCGATCCAGACCCAGTACTCTTTTTTGAAAATAAAAAATGCTATAAGCTGATCAAAGGTGATGTGCCAGAGGATGATTATGTCGTGCCAATCGGCAAAGCCAATGTGCTGCGCGAAGGCGACGATATTACCGTAATCAGCTACAGTCTGCCCCTGCATTTCATCATGCAAGCTGCTGAGGAACTGGAGCAGGAAGGCATTACTAGTCATGTACTGGATCTGCGTACCATTCAGCCGATTGACCGTCAGGGCATTATCGATGCGGCTCGTCGTACGGGTAAAGTGCTGATCGTGCATGAGGACAATCTGACTGGCGGTGTTGGCGGCGAAGTGGCTGCCATTATCGCCGAGGAATGCCTGTTCGATCTGGATGCACCGATTCGCCGTCTGGCAGGACCGGATGCACCGGCAATGCCGATCAATCCACCGCAGGAAAAAGCGTATATGCTGAACAAAGATAAAGTGAAAGCCGCCATGCGCGATCTTGCTCTTTTCTAAAAATAGATCATATCTGCATCATCCAATGGCAGCGGAAGGTTGAACCGCCTGTCCGTGCCATCTTATGTAATATGCAACATGTAGTACGCAACAACAACCAAAATAAATTGCCGGTTCATCTACAGGGTGACCGGCAATTTTCAGGAGTGAAAATAATGTCTCAACAAGGAAAACCGACTGATATCGCGATGCCGCAACTGGCGGAATCGCTCGTATCCGCAACCATCGCCAAATGGCTCAAGCAGCCCGGCGATCCGGTCGACCAGTATGAACCGATCTGTGAAGTGATTACCGATAAAGTAAATGCTGAGATCCCATCCGTAATGGAGGGCATCATGGGTGAATTGCTGGCGGCAGAAGGTCAGGAAGTCGCTGTTGGCGAGATCATTTGCCGCATTCACGTGGAAGGTGAAGCGCCAGCGGATCCGCCGCAGGCAACTCAACCGACGGTACCAGCTTCCCCATCTACACCGCAAGCAGCGCAACCGACAGTGGCTGCATCGTCTGCACCGACACCACAGCGTACTGACGCTCCATCTGCATCTGGCGCTATGGCGGGACGTTATTCTCCAGCTGTACAAACGCTGGCTGGTCAGCACGGACTGGATTTGTCGCTGATTCAAGGCACTGGCGCTGGCGGACGTGTAACTCGTCGCGATGTGCTCAAAGCCGTGGAAAATGGTAGCGCCGTAGCAGGTTCTGCACCTGCCGCCAATCAGCAACAAGCAGCAACTTCTACACAACCAGCTCCATCGTTTGCTGCTCAGACACCGTCTGCAACTGATTATGCGGTTCGTAATTCGGGTATCCATTTGAGCGAAACGCCTGCCATTCCGAAGATCGAACTGGAACAGAGCGAATCTGCACCGGGACGCGGCGAGCATATGATCGACGTAACCCCGCTGCGTAATGCGATTGCTCGCAATATGCGTCAGAGCGTATCGGAAATTCCGCATGCGTGGACGATGATCGAAGTGGATGTAACGAATCTCGTTATGCTACGCAACAAGCTCAAAGATGAATTCAAACGCAGCGAAGGCATTACTCTAACCTATCTGCCATTCCTGATCAAGGCAGTCGTGAACGCGATCAAAGACTATCCCATCGTCAATTCCGTCTGGGCAGTCGACAAAATTATCGTAAAACGCGATATCAACGTCTCACTCGCTGTCGGCACCGAGGATTCTGTTATGACGCCAGTCATCCAGCGTGCTGATCAGAAAAATATCGCCGGGCTTGCACATGAGATCGACGATCTGGCACGTCGTACCCGTGACGGTAAGCTGAAATTGGACGATATGCAGGGTGGTACCTTTACCGTGAACAATACAGGTTCCTTCGGTTCGGTACTATCGTATCCGATTATCAACTATCCGCAGGCAGCGATTCTGACGTTTGAATCGATTGTGAAGCGTCCAGTTGTAATCAACGATATGATCGGTGTCCGTTCGATGGTGAATCTATGTATGTCGCTGGATCACCGGATTCTGGACGGCGTCATCAGCGGTCGTTTCCTGCAACGGGTAAAAGACAATCTCGAAGGCTACAGCATGGATACGAAGCTGTACTGATCCACGTTCAAAGTTGTATTGCATGAGGGAATGCGGTACATTAAATAAAGTGAATACGCAGCGGAATACGCATATGCAGAAGGTTGACAGCCATACGGTTTTGTCGACCTTTTGCTTATGTTTTCTTCAAATTCCGCAATTGAGGTTAACGATGGGGAGGGAGTGTTTCAGCATGAGCAGGTCCATTCACGTTTCTTATACTCCTTTGATGGAATATGCGTCAGCATGGGACAGACAAAAGGAACTGGTGCAGCACATTGATCAGGGAGAGCTGGACGAACAGCTATTGCTGCTTCAGCATCCGCCGACGTACACGATTGGCTCACAGCGCCATCCAGAGCATTTGTTATGGAGCGAGGAAGAGTTGAAGGAACGCGGCATTGCCGTTTTTCAAATTGACCGTGGCGGGGACATTACATATCACGGTCCGGGGCAATTGGTCGGTTATCCGATTTTGCTGCTTGATATTGCCAAAGGCATGGACCCGCACACGTACTTGCGCACATTGGAGCAGGTTATCATTGATTATCTTGCCGAGCAGGGCATTCAAGCGGGACGCAAAGAAGAATACACCGGTGTCTGGATCGGTGATCTGAAAATTGCCGCGATCGGCATTAAGTTCAACAAATGCCGCAATCGCAAAGGCTTTATTACGAGTCACGGTTTTGCTTTTAATGTAACTTCAGGGATTCAACATGAAGGGTTCAGCGGCATTATTCCGTGTGGCATTGAGCAATACGGGGTAACATCGTTAGAGGATATGACCGGCCGCGCATATGATATCCGTCAGGTGGCTGAGGATATAGTACCGCATTTTGTGCGTCATTTTGGCTATGAGCAGCCGGTGTGGGACAGCCTTCTATAGAAACGGCTGAACGAGGGAGAAAATAACCGATCCGACCAGCGCGATCAGCATGACATAAACGAACACTTTAAACCATTTTTTCTGTTGCATAACGGGACTCCTTTGCCAATTGGTAAATAATATACAGATGCATACCTGTTCGCTAAGAGAACATACTTGTTTGTTCGCAAGAGAACATACTTGTTCTCCGCGTAAAGGCGTATCTCTGTTATCATACCTATTCCCATGCCCATTTGCAAAGAGGTTTATCATCCTTATGTCAGCTCTGATATAACACGATAACGGCGTGTAGATGTATCTCTTATCCTACATCCGGTCGGATTCACTATCGAAATTGTATATAGATTAAAGGGGCGAATTGTTGTGGTATCACAAAACAGACTGATCGAAGAATTTATGGAGCTTGTACAGATCGACAGCGAAACGAAGCAGGAGCGTGTGATCGCCGATGTGCTGACTGAGAAGCTGATTGCGCTCGGCTTTACCGTCGTGGAAGACGAATCCGCGGCAAAAACAGGGCACGGTGCAGGTAATCTGATTGCAACGCTGGCGCCGAATACAGAGCAGCCTTTCCCAAAAATCTTCTTCACGACGCATATGGATACAGTAAAACCGGGCATCGGTATTCAGCCAGTTATGGATGAACAGGGCTGGATCAGCAGTGCTGGTGAGACGATTCTCGGCGCAGATGACAAAGCTGGTGTAGCTGCATTATTCGAAATGGCGCGTGTATTGAGTGAGCAAAACATTCCGCACGGTCAGATTCAATTTGTCATCACTGCTGGTGAAGAATCCGGGCTGATGGGCGCACGCGCGATGGATTCGTCGCTGCTGGATGCCGAATTTGGCTATGCACTGGATTGTAACGGAGCAGTTGGTACGATTGCTGTAGCGGCACCAACACAAGCACGTGTCGTGATGGAAATCTACGGCAAATCTGCACATGCTGGTGTGAATCCAGAAGACGGCATCAGTGCCATTCAAGTAGCAGGCAAAGCAATCTCCCGTATGAAGCTAGGACGCATCGACCACGAAACAACTGCCAATATCGGTAAATTCGAAGGTGGCGGCGCAACCAATGTCGTGTGCGATTATGCTCGTCTGGAAGCGGAAGCGCGCAGTCTAGTACACGAGAAAGTTGTGACTCAATTGGAAGCAATGCAAGCATCGTTAGAAAGTACATGTGCTGATTTTGGCGCCAAGGCACATTTCCAAAGTGTGATCGTCTATCCGGGCTACAAATTTACAGCTGATGATGAAGTGGTGGCACTCGCTCAGCGCGCATCCGCCAACCTCGGTCTGCCGAATGATATTTTCCATACCGGCGGTGGCAGTGATGCCAACATTTTCAATGGGATGGGCGTGCCGACCGCGAATCTGGCAGTAGGCTACGAACATATTCATACAACAAGCGAGCGTATTCACCGCGACGATCTGATCAACGCTGCACGTCTTGTTATCGAGATTGTACAGGAAACAGCCAAAGTCAAAGCATAAACGTTATGCGCATCGCCATTCACGATAAGGCATACACTATACTTGTTCAGGAGGCTCATTATGACAAATTCCAAACATACACCAAACCCCGCATTGGACGAAATTACACTGTCCACCGAAAAGATTTTTGACGGCAAAGTGATCAAGCTGCAAGTCGATACCGTACAACTGCCTAACGGCGAAACAAGCAAACGCGAGATCATTCGTCATAACGGCGCAGTCGCTGTACTGGCAATTCATAACGATAAAATGATCGTCGTTGAGCAGTTCCGTCAGCCGCTTGGACGCACGCAGGTGGAGATTCCAGCAGGCAAACTGGAAATCGGCGAAGATCCAAAGGATGCTATCGCGCGTGAGTTGAAGGAAGAAACCGGATATGAAGCCAAAGAGCTGAAGCTGTTATTTTCCTTCTATACATCGCCGGGCTTTGCGGATGAGCTGATTCATCTGTATCTGGCAGACGAGCTGATCGAAGGCGAAGCAAAGCTGGATGAGGATGAATTTCTGGAAATGAGCACAATCACGCTGGAACAGGCATACGAGCAAATTGCCAATCAACAAATCAGCGATGCAAAAACGATCATGGCAGTACAAGCATGGCAGCTGATCAAACTTGGCGGCAAGCTTGGACAGTGAAGGATAACATGATGAACAAGCAAACCAGACAACTAGACTCCACTGGGGATGCTTCCACAGGTTTGCAGCGCATTTACACAGATCTGCATATTCATATCGGTCGCAGCGAAGACGGGCAGCCGGTTAAGATCAGCGGCAGTCGCAATCTGACCTTTGCGAATATCGCCCGTGAAGCGTCCTTACACAAGGGCATCAACCTGATCGGTATTATCGACTGCCACTCGCCCGGTGTTCGTCAGGATATTCGTAATCTGATCTCCAGTGGTGAGATGAGCGAAATTCCGGGCGGCGGTATTCGGTATCGCGATACGACCATTCTGCTCGGCTCCGAGATCGAAATTCGTGAGCCGGGCTATCAAGAAGCACATGTGCTAGTTTATTTTCGCGATCTGAAGATGATGGACGACTTCGCACAATGGATGGGCAAGCATATGAAGAATCTTCAGCTCAGCTCGCAGCGTCTGTATACCAGTTATCGCGAATTGCAGCAGCAGGTGAAGCAGCGTGGCGGTCTGTTCATGCCTGCGCATATGTTTACCCCGCACAAAGGCATTTACGGCAGCGTCACCGATCGAATGGAGCATGTACTTAATTTGGAGCAGATCGATGGCGGCGAGCTGGGATTAAGCGCCGATACCGAAATGGCAGGCTATATCAGCGAACTGGATGCCTACCCGCTGCTAACGAATTCCGATGCCCATTCCCTTGGCAAAATCGGTCGCGAGTATAATGTCATGCAGATGCAAGAAGCCAGCTTCGACGAGCTGGTGCAGGTGCTACGCGGTACAAACGGACGCCATATCGAGGCCAATTATGGACTTGACCCGCGTCTTGGCAAATACCACCGCACCTACTGCATGAACTGCGAGCATATCATTCACGAGCCAGAAGCGGCGCTGGAACGCTGCCCGTATTGTGGTAGCACCAAGTTGACTGTCGGCGTTCTCGACCGCGTCTTGAACATCGCTGACCGTCCTAACCCACAGCCACCGTCCAGCCGACCGCCATACCGTTATCAAGTACCACTAGCCTTCATCCCGGGCCTCGGTTCCGCCAAAATGAACCGCCTGCTGGACGCCTTCGGCACCGAGATGGACATCCTGCACAATACATCAACGACCGACCTCACCACCATCGTCGGTACCGAAATCGCAGACTACATCCACCAAGCAAGAACCGGCACACTCACCCTAAGTGCCGGAGGCGGCGGAACCTACGGAAAGGTCGTCAAAGGGTAAATATTCCCTGAAATGGATTAGAGAAATAAAGCTATCGTTATAATATAAGAAGTGCTTTAATTTGAATCGCATATTTCAAATCCAAGTCGTTAAATACATGTAATGATTTGTTGAATGGCATATGTAGCCAACAATTGAAACTAAATCATGTCTTGACTAATTAGCATCGGAGGAGAAAATAATGTATTCAAAAGAAATAAAGGAAACAAGGCAACATGTCAAAATTAATAATGATCATAGTGCTTCACCTCAGAATTCCAACAATTTCGATAAAGGCATTTTTTCTCATGATATAGCAAAATGGCATTCAGTTATTGGAAATCAAAAAGTATATAATCGTTTTATTAAATCTCCTTTACAACAATCTCTTGTTCATAGCCAAAGTATGCAAAGATTCAAACTCGTAGATTCTATGACCATTCATCGCGAAAAAGAAAAACACAAAGAAAAGATTATTAAAGGTGAAAAATTACTTGATTATTTAAATGTAGCTATGAGGGAGGAAAGAGAATCTACACATCCTTTGCATAATTTTGATCAAACAGTTGAAAGTTTAAAAGAACGAGAAAAAGACTCTAAGCAAAACTTCAATGCAGGAGCAGTAACTTTAACAGCTGGAAAAAATAATTATGTTTCGTTTGCAAATGAAAATACAAAAAATAATATAGAATCAGAAGCCAATGTCAGTTCAAGCTCATCAGGAGCTGATTATGGCGAAATTAGAAAATTGATTGATTCATTTATTTCACCCGATATCGAAGGAGCAGAAAAAAATGCTCGGGAACTTGCTTCAAAAGTTCGTACAGCGATTGCTGAAACAAATCAACAGGATCTAACAAATCAAGACACAAGAGAAACGAATAAGATGGATAGTTTAGCAGGGCTTATTGCTGGAATAATGGGGGTTGCGGAAACAATTCGAAATCCATTGGCTATTCCTATGTTGCTAATGTTTTTGGATTTAATCGAATATGGTCAAACTGACTGGAAAGAAGGACTTGGGCCAAAAGATGAAGATAGAAATAGTTTGAGCCTTGAGCAAAAAATCTCTTATTTTGGATTAGAAACTGATAACAAAGATGAAAATGTAGAGGATGAAAAACAAAAAAACAATAAAAAGAAAAAGAGTGGTAAAGAAAAAAAACAAAACACAGCTAACAAAGCAGTATTGGAGCAACGTTTAAAAGACTTCGCAGATAAATATTTTCCAAACCCAGAGAGTGAAGTTAGAAAAAGAATTTTAAGCGAAGGCAATTTCAAATCCATAAGCGCTTTAGGAGGTTCAATTCCAATGGTAGGCGCAGGTTCAGCGAAACAAGTCGAAGGAAACGATTATCAACGACTTGTAACGTTAAAAGAACACTCCATGCTTGTTCGATGGGTTGAACAAAAATATAAAAATCTTTCTATACGTATGCAAGATTATGCTAATTATCAACAGCGAGATGAAGCAGAAGAAAAGCCTGCCGATGCAAAGGGACTATTATTAACTGAAGAAGAACAAGCCGATTGGTCTAATATAATGAGTAATAAAGAAGATGAAGTGTTCACTAAATGGTTTAAACAACTGTTAACTTTAAATAAAAAAACGAATGATGATTTGTAATTTTAGGTGCGCATATTTCAATATATCTACAACTAATTTTGATAAGTAAGTATGTATGTATATTTATTAAAATGTTTATGAATACGAATTTGTTGAAGATGCTAAAACGTTTGACTTTAACTTCCCAATCCCCCTATAATAATTGAAGTGAGCATTTCAGCGATGCAGTGATTTCCACAGGGGGAGGGCAAAAATGGAAGCACGGATCGATAAAATCAAACATCAACTACAATCCAAAGGTTACAAACTAACACCCCAGCGGGAAGCTACCGTGCGAGTGCTCCTTGAGAACGAGGAAGATCATCTGAGTGCCGAGGACGTATTCATGCTCGTTAAGCAAAAAGCTCCCGAAATCGGTCTGGCAACTGTTTACCGTACCCTTGAGCTACTAAGTGAACTGCATGTCGTGGAGAAAATCAACTTTGGCGACGGCGTGGCGCGTTACGATTTGCGTACCGACACGAGCAAGCATCACCATCATCACTTGATCTGCGTACAATGCGGAAGCATGGACGAGATTCGTGAGGATTGGCTGGGACCATTGGAAGAACGGCTGGATAAGGAATTCGACTTCGCGGTTCTGGATCACCGACTGGACTTTTACGGGATCTGTTACCGATGCAAGGATAAGGACACTGGGGAAGATCAATCCGGCAACGGGCAGTAATTCGTACCGCCGTGCCATTAAGATTCAGACTACCTGCATAACAGGCTGATGACGTAACTGAATAGATGAAATGGATACCAGAGACTCTCGCCCGATAATTTTGGCTGTTCGGGAGAGAGTCTTTTTGCCGTAATGGATACCGTTATATCCTTCATGCTGTTCATTTGCTAGAGCGCTTGCAAAAGGACGATGCATATAGAGCATATAATGGTATCAAAGCAACCTTTGCATCAACAGTATGATCGTACGTACATAACACCATCCATTTCACGGACATATAGAGGAGGCTGACTTGAGATGAACGAATATTTAGAGAAGTTTATCCGTTATCTGACGGAGGAAAAAGGTCTGTCCCGCAATACGCTGGAATCGTATCAGCGCGATTTGAGTCAGTTTATTGATTTTGCTCATCAGCGTTATATTATGATGCCGGATCAGATTCGCAAGACACATATCGCCCTGTTCCTCGGTGAAATGCGTCAGATCGGTAGAGCGTCATCCACCATTACACGGATGACGGTTTCGTTGCGCTCCTTTTGTCAGTATTTGGTACGTGAAAATGTCATTCAACAAGACCCGTCGATACATATGGAAGCACCCAAACCGGAGAAGCGTCTGCCACATGTCATGAGCGTGGAAGAAGTGGAACGATTGCTGGAAGCGCCGGATAACCGCACTCCGCAGGGACGGCGTGATCGCGCGATGCTAGAGCTGCTATATGCGACAGGGATTCGCGTATCCGAACTAATCTCGGTCAATGTGGAAGATGTACGCCTGGATCTGAAATTTCTGCAATGTTCTAGCAGTTCAGGCAAAGAGCGGATCATTCCCATTACTGGCGTGACCGTTAAACGAATCGGTGAATATGTACAGGATGGTCGCCAGCAATTGGTGCGCAATCGTGAAGAAGAACTGGCGCTGTTCGTCAATCAGCTCGGTACACGATTGACTCGGCAGGGCTTCTGGAAAATCATCAAAAAGCATGCCCGTGAAGCTGGGATCGAGATGGATATTACGCCGCATACGCTACGTCATTCCTTTGCCGCGCATCTATTGGAAAATGGTGCCGATCTGCGTTCCGTACAGGAGATGCTTGGTCATGCCGACATTTCGACAACTCAGATCTACACACGCGTATCCAAGAAGAATATGAAGGACGTCTACGAGGCAAATCATCCACGCGCGAACGCGACTTAATGAATGAAATAAGCTGAGCGTAATCTTGATAAAAGATCATATATGCAAATAGAATTAGAAAGCGAATGTGCAGGAAGGAGAGTCAAATATGCCAAGAAGAAAGTACGAGACTGGCGACATTTTTACGATTCCAATGCATGATGGACGATTCGCGATTTGTCAGATTGTTTGTGCATTGCGTGGAAGATTAAAGCAAGCACTACCGTTTGGAGTATTGTATATCGGTCGTTCGCAAGAGTTGCCAGCGGATCATGATGGCGAGTTTTTGGTATTTGATAGTTATAGAGGATCGTTTCAAGTAATCTTTGGTGCGGTTTCCAATATCAATGCAGGACGCTGGAATATTACATCCCATCTCCCATTAACACCGGAAAAAGAAGCACTGCAAATTTTTCGATATTCTACATCGCTATATCATGGAGATACATTTCTTCGTATTTTGCCACAAGCAGAGTGGGGGAACTATCAAATCCTAGAAGTTGCTGGGAATGAATTGGTTCAAAATTATCTAGCTCAGCATTAAATAAGTCTATTTATATTTACATTTCGCTCCATGTTCAACAACGTAACCTATCCCTATCCATCAAGGAGGACATATCATGACAGTGATTACACAAGCAACGATTCAAGAAGCTGCATCCTATATCCACAGCAAAAGCAGTATCAACCCCGAGATCGGTCTCATTCTCGGTTCCGGTCTGGGCATTCTTGCCGACCTGATTGAAGACGGCGTATCCATTCCATACGGCGATATTCCACATTTTCCAGTATCGACAGTAGAAGGTCACGACGGTGAACTGCTGCTCGGTAACGTACAAGGACGTCCGGTTGTAATGATGAAAGGTCGTTTCCATATGTACGAAGGATACGGTCCAGAAGTGACTGCTTTCCCAGTACGTGTGATGAAGGAGCTGGGCGTATCCAGTCTGCTCGTCACAAATGCCGCTGGTGGTGTCAACACATCGTATGAGCCCGGCGATCTGATGGTACTGAGTGATCATCTGAACATGACCGGACGCAACCCGCTGATTGGGCCTAACGATCCAGCGCTAGGCGTACGTTTCCCTGATCTGTCTGAAGCATATAGCCGTCGTCTGCGTAGCGTATTCAAAGAAACCGCTGCTTCGCAAGGTCTGAAAGTACAAGAAGGCGTCTATGCTGGTCTGCTCGGTCCAACGTATGAAACTCCATCCGAAATTCGTATGCTGCGCACACTCGGTGCGGACGCTGTAGGTATGTCTACCGTATCGGAAACGATTGTGGCGCGTCATGCAGGTCTGGAAGTACTCGGTATTTCCTGTATTACGAACATGGCAGCAGGCATTCTGGATCAACCGTTGTCGCATGACGAAGTGATGGAAACCGCAGATCGTGTACGCGATCAGTTCCTGAAGCTCGTACTGGCGATCATTCCACAGATGTAATTTATTTTAAGGAAGTATTACAAAAATAAGGCTGCGCTTCATCTGATTTTTAGAGATGAAGTGTAGCCTTTTGTTTGAGTAAACTTCAAAAGAAAGTAAGAATACTATCTTTGAAGTCGTGGATTTCACTTATTGATCAAGCAAAAAGGCTACCTTGTTACGAGGCAGCCTTTTTGCTGATTCTGTATATACCATGTGTTGCGATATATCCAATAGTGAAAATATCAGTTTTTAAAACTATGAATCGGCGCCGGAATGCGTCCGCCGCGGTTGATAAAGCTCTCGCAGCTGAAGCCGTTGACTGGCATCACCGGAGCATACCCTAGCAACCCGCCAAACTCAGCAATTTCGCCGACTTGCTTGCCGATCACGGGAATGATGCGGACAGCGGTCGTTTTGTTGTTCACCATACCGATTGCCGCTTCGTCAGCGATAATACCAGAAATGGTGGAGTCTTTTGTATCGCCCGGAATCGCAACCATATCCAGACCAACCGAGCAGACGCACGTCATCGCTTCCAGTTTTTCCAATGTGAGTGCGCCACGCTGAACCGCTTCGATCATACCGTGGTCTTCGCTAACCGGGATAAATGCACCGCTCAAACCACCCACATAGGAGGATGCCATTACGCCGCCTTTTTTGACGTTATCGTTCAGAATCGCAAGTGCTGCTGTTGTGCCCGGCGCACCTGCTTCCTCCAGACCCATCACTTGGAAAATCTCAGCGATGGAATCGCCAATTTCCGGTGTTGGAGCGAGAGACAGATCGACGATGCCAAAAGGAACACCGAGACGTTTGGAGGTTTCCTGTGCGACCAATTGACCGACACGGGTGACTTTGAAGGCTGTACGTTTAATCGTCTCGCACAACGTTTCAAAATCGCTGTCTTTTGCATCTTCCAGCGCACGCTTCACCACACCCGGACCGCTGACACCGACATTGATCACACATTCGGCTTCACCGACACCATGAAACGCGCCTGCCATAAATGGATTATCTTCGACTGAGTTACAGAAGATGACCAGCTTGGAGCAGCCAGCAGAATCGCGGTCGGCGGTTAATTGTGCCGTTTGTTTTACGATGCTGCCCATCCATTTGACGGCATCCATATTGATACCACTGCGCGAGGAACCAATATTGACGGACGAGCAGACACGTTCGGTCGTTGCTAGCGCTTCTGGAATGCTGGTAATCAGCTTGCGGTCGCTGGTCGTAAAGCCTTTGTGTACGAGAGCAGAGAAGCCGCCGATAAAGTTCACACCGACCTCGCGTGCCGCCCGGTCCAGCGTTTCGGCAATTGGCACGTACGATTCAGCATTGACGCCGCCCGCAGCGATGGCAATCGGGGTGATGGAGATGCGTTTATTGATAATAGGAATACCAAATTGGCGTTCCAGATCTTCGCCAGTTTTGACCAGTTTCTCAGCGAGTTTGGTAATTTTATCGTAAATATTGCGGTTGAACACATCCAGCTCGCTATGACCACAGTCGAGCAGGCTGATGCCCATCGTGATCGTTCGCACATCCAGATTCATTTCACGGATCATTTTATTCGTTTCCTGTACTTCAACGATTGAAATCATAGTATTCCTCCTGTATAAAAATGCCGCACAGACTAGCAGCGTAGTAGTCGCTTAACGCATAATGGATACGTTCGTTTCTCCTATAGTCATCCATCTATTCATTTCACCGAGTACCCATAGTCATTCTAAAAAGGATGCGAATGATACGGTTACTGAATAGATGTGAGTACAATCAAATACGGTGCATCGTACTGAAAATATCCTCATGTTGCAGCTTGATCTCAACACCGATCTCGACGCCAAGCTGTTGCAAATCCTCAACCAATTCTTCAAATGCTTTGCTTGCAGCGGATGCGTCGACGATCATCATCATATTGAAGTAATCCTGAACAATCGTTTGCGAAATATCGAGAATATTCACGTTCTGTCCAGCCAGGTATGTACATACGCCAGCGATAATGCCAACCTTATCTTTTCCAAGTACAGTAATGATTCCTTTCATAACCAACAACCTCTCCTCATAACATAATAGGCGGCACAAACGGGGGGATATCGGCATCTCTATCTTCTGTTACCCGACACCGCGTTACTGTATCCGTTCGGCGAGCTATCGTTATTATGTCAGACGTTTGCAGATCGTTCAACCTGATTTGACGGACATGAGAGATTGTTTTAGTATATGTTCCTAAGATTGACATAAAGTACAGAGTCCGTCTGTTGCTAACAGCATTTGCAGTGGAACGATGATGGAATGACTAGGTTGAGACAGACAAGATAGGAGGCAGAACGAAATATGGCGATTGAAAGTGTAAAAGAGCATTTCCGGCAATTTGGACGCGAGCAGGATATCCAGGAGTTTGAAGCGTCCAGCGCGACGGTACAGGAAGCTGCGGATACAATTGGTGTTATCCCGGCACGTATTGCCAAAACGATCTCGTTTCGTGGTGAAGGGGAGCTGGCGGTACTGATCGTTGCAGCAGGCGATGCCAAGATCGACAACAAAAAGTTCCGCGCGGCATTTCATTTCAAACCGCGTATGCTGACTGCGGAGGAAGTGTTGGAGCAAACGGGGCATGCAGTAGGCGGGGTGTGCCCTTTTGGACTGGCTCATCCATTGGACGTATATATGGATGAATCGCTGAAACGATTTGATACCGTCTTTCCTGCATGTGGCAGCAGCAATTCAGCGATTGAATTAACATTGCCAGAGTTGGAACGTTTTGCTGGTTCCAAAGGATGGCTGGATGTATGTAAGGGCTGGCAAGAAGAGGGACAAGACAATGTTGAAGGGAGCGCCTAAGCGTTCTCGCTCTACATATGGACGTAGACAGGATCATAAACCTCAGAAGCAGCAAAACCACCGACATTCGCTTCGGTGGTTTATTTGCAATGATTTCTCATAATGTTTGGTATATGTAATGGTGGTTTGGTGTATGTAGTGGTGGATACAATAAACAGAAAACAGACTCTATCCATGATCAGATAGAGTCTGTTTGTGAAGAAGCGGTATTTGATAAATGCGATTAGGATTCACCATACGTGGAATCTTCCACGCTAGTTGGTGCTGCTGGGACATCGACTGGATTGGATTCTGCTTCCGGTGGTTGCTCCGATTCGGTTGGTGGGATGACCGGCTCCGCAGGTGCTGGACTCGTAAAGCGAATTTCACCAGATTTACTGTCCACTTCCAGTGCTGCGCCAGTTGCCTGACTGATCAGACGTGCTGGTACGTAAATGACGTTATCCGTCATAATCGGCGCTCCGCCCATCGTAACCACTTTGCCGTTCACGCGTGCATATTTGCTGCCCATCGTGAAGCTGATTGTACCGGATGCGCTGGATGTTGCAGTGACCGTCTTGGTCGTTTGATCCCAGAACGCATTGAAGCCGTATTGTTTTAACAGCGGTTTGTACGCAACATAGTTGATACCGTTACGCAGGAATGCTTGCGTTTCACTTGCCGGTGCCTGACCGTCGATCATGACTTTCAGTGGAATGACCGGATTGGGATTTTTCTTCGCCCACAGGGCATATCCTTCTTGAGCGATCCAGAGACCGATTTTCTTATTGCGGCGCCATTCTTCAGGGAAGACAGATACGGACAGGTTGGTTTCGCCGTTCTTGATTCCGATCTCCGGTGTGAAGGCAGGACGCTTAAAGGTCGTAATAAACCAGTCTGTATAGCCACCACCAGAGGAATCGCTACGCTGCGGCATCAGCTGATAGCCGGTAAACTGGCGGAAGATATTCGCCAATCGTTTATCACGCGGCAGATTCGCCGCCAGCGTGTGGAAGCTCCAATAGAGAATACGTCCGGCAGAATGATAGGAAACGGCGATTTCCGGGTCGATCTCATATGTAAAGTTCACAATCGCCTTATTTTCCAGCGTCTGTACTGGAGCGGTGCCCTTATGGTTGCGCCAGAACGGATACGCTACATTCGCTTCTAGTGTTGCCCAGTAAGAATCATACTGACGGTTCGGATCGATGCCTTGCAGATTGGCTTTCCAACGTTTGAAATTGGTGCTGCCACCATTCATACGAATAAGTGCCTGATGAATGGAAGCGGGAAACTGGCTCAAGCCAAGCTGTTGCAGTGTTACGCCATCTGGGTTGACCATCGGCACAAACCAGATTTTCGTTTTGTCCAGAATACCGCGTACATTGTAACCTTCAAAGGTACGATTGGCGGTATAGGCAGCGGCGTATTGCTCGATCATCGTCATATTGAGCGTAGTGGTCAGCCATTCACGCGCATGATGCGAGCCGTTAATAAATACGGTCGCCTGTCCGTGTCCCAGACCGACTGCCCAAATATCACGTCCGTATTTTGTTTTGCCGATGGATTTGTATTCAATCACATCCGGGTACGTTTTGGCGAGTGTCTGGATGTCCCGAGTCATTCGCGCATATGTATAGGTGGCGGTAGAGTCCACAATGGAGCTGCTCGCGGCTTGAGCGGCAGGCATCGGGATAGAGGTCAGCAATACGAGCAGACCTAATAAAGCAAACACAATTTTTTTCAAAAGAATCCCCCTGTCGGTATATAGTTGTAAACGCCACCAAGCTCAATGCTTTGTCTCAGTATACCAAGTCTGACTGCATTGAGATATGAGAATTTGTCGTCTGTATGTATTTAGCCACTTATCAAGCAAATGATTCAGGGAAAGTATGAATTTTGCATGAGGGATTTGACATATCGAACTTATTCGATATACACTGTGTCTCATGACGGAAATCGATATGTTTAAAGCGCTGTCCAATCGGACGCGTCTACAGATTTTGCAATGGTTGAAAGAACCTGAGCAGTATTTTCCCAAACAGCAAGCGCATCTGCCGAAGGAGGTTAGCATCAAGGGCGGTGTGTGTGTCGGCGATATTCAGGACAAGGTGAATCTGTCTCAGTCAACCGTGTCGCATTATCTGTCCATGATGCAGAAGGCGGGACTGCTGGAAGCGGTTCGTTACGGGCAATGGACGTATTATCGGCGCAATGAGGATAACATTAAGCAATTGGCCCGGTTTCTCGATCAGGAAATCTGACCGGGTCAGGTTCTTTTTCGTGTTCTTATATCGAATATTCTCGATATATAAATATAAAGGAGTGGACATCATGACCAAACTGTTGATCTATGCCGCAGCTGTCATTGCGGGTATGTCGCTGAGTATTGAAGCCGCCATCGGCGGTGCGCTCGGTGAACATATCGGCGAGCTGGAGAGCACGTATTACATTTTTATTATCGGGGCAATGGCTACCTTTCTGGTAACGCTCTTCTTCGGTAAAGGGAATTTGAAGCAGATTTTTACTGTACCACGCTGGAATCTGACGGGCGGGCTGCTGGGCGTCGTGTATCTGGGACTGCTCGTAATTAGCGTTACGCTGATCGGTGTAGGCGTATCGGTTACAGCGGTTATCGTCGGACAGATTGTGATGAGTATTATTATTGAGCATTTTGGACTGTTAGGTGCAGAGAGAATTCCATTGAACAAAAACCGAATAGCGGCAGTTGTGCTGCTGGCGGTATCATTCATATTGATTTTATAGGAGGTTGAAGCATGAGTTTAGTATTGATGATATTACCTTTGCTAGCGGGAATCGGACTGAGTATTCAGTCTGCGGTTAACGGTACGCTCGGTCGGCAGATTGGTACGATTGAGAGTGCCTTTTTCACCTTTTTCACCGGAGCGATTGTATTGACGATTGTGGTTAACTTTTTCGGTCAGGGCAATATGCTGAATCTGCATGAAGTGCCGCGCTGGCAATTGCTATGTGCAATCTTCGGCGTTATTTATTTGTCACTGATGGTGTTGGCGGTTCCGAAGATTGGTGTGACAGCAGCGGTTATTTCCGTTATTGTCGGACAACTGGTAGCAAGCATGGCGATTGATCAATTTGGCTGGTTTGAAAGTGCAGTTGTACCGTTTGGCTGGAAACGATTGATCGGTGTTGTACTGATGCTGATTGCGCTGTACTTCGTATTCCGTGAGAAAAAGGCTGATTCAGCAACGACTGCTTGAACATGCTGTAACGTGAATTGCTTATGCGATTAGGATGGGACGCTGGAAAATGCTACAATATACAGAAGCTTATACGCTGCCAAACATGCAATGCGATAACGTTTGCAGCGATTATTGTATTCATAAAATGTAGCAACATCAACGACTGGAGGGAATCTGATGCTTCAACCTGCACTGGTGGAAAACATACTGCAAGCTGCGCTGGAAACGGGCGGCGATTTTGCAGAAGTATTTGTTGAGGATCGAATTGACCGCGATCTGGGCATGATCGGCGGCGTCGTAGAACGTGCGCTGTCCGGGCGGGACTATGGCATCGGAATCCGAATTTTACAGGGCGTATTTTCCGTTTACGCCTATACAAGCGATCTGAGCGAGCATAATTTGATCCAGACCGCGCGCAAGGCAGCTGGCGCACTGAAAGGTGCCAAAGGCGATATTGTACTAAACTTTGACCGTTTGCAAGTAGAAAATCGCCATCCAATCCTGCAACCGCCATCGGCTGCGCAAAATGCACACAAGGTGGATATTTTGCGGCGTGCACATGAAGCGCTCAAAGCTGCTGATCCGTTGATTGAACAAACGTCGGTCGGTATTCTGAATTGGCAACAGCAGGTGTTGATCGCCAACTCGGAAGGGCTATGGGCAGAAGATACCCGTACGTACTCACGACTGCGTCTGAGCGCAGTTGCTGTAGATGGCAATCAGCGTCAGACTGGATTCCGCGGACCTGGTGCACATGCCGGACTGGAATATATCGAAGGGCTGGATATTGAAGCGGAGGCGCGTGAAGCGAGCCGTATCGCTGCCACTATGGTCAAAGCCGATTATGCCCCAAGCGGCAAAGTGCCGGTCGTGATCGAAAATGGCTTTGGTGGTGTGCTGTTCCATGAAGCGTGCGGGCATGGATTGGAATCGACGGCAGTAGGCGTGAACGCGTCCGTGTTTGCAGGGAAGCTTGGTCAGCAGATCGCTTCCCCACTTGTGACTGCTATTGACGATGGTACGATTCCGAACGCATGGGGATCTCTTAATATTGATGACGAAGGCATGAAGACGCAGCGCAACGTGCTGATCGAGAACGGTATTCTCAAAGGCTATCTGATCGACCGTGTCGGTTCGCGCCGTATGAATATGGCACCGACTGGCTCCGGTAGACGGCAATCGTACCGTTTTGCACCAACATCGCGGATGAACAATACATTTATTGCGGAAGGGAATTCGAGCCGCGAAGACATGATAGCCAATACCGAATATGGCATTTATGCCCGTTCGCTTGGCGGGGGTTCGGTCAATACGGCAACAAGTGATTTTAACTTTGCGATCAACGAAGCTTATATGATCCGTAACGGCAAGATCGCTGAACCAGTCAAAGGCGCAACTTTGATCGGTAAAGGCATGGACATCCTGCAAAAAATCGATATGGTTGGTGGCAATCTGGATCACGGTCCGGGCATGTGCGGTTCCGTCAGCGGAAGTCTGCCAGTCAATTGCGGACAGCCGACACTACGTGTATCCGAGATGACCATCGGCGGCAGAAAGGGGGAGTAAGGGATGAATATTACAGAATTCCAGCAGCATTTGTTTGATCAGGGCAAGGTGTACGGTTATACCGAAATGGAAGTGTATTACTCGGCAAGTCGCTCCACCGCAGCCGTTGTACGCAGTGGCGAGGTGGACAGCTATCGTGTCGCTGAGACGCAAGGACTGTCGTTTCGTGGATTGATTAACGGTCAAATGGGCTACGCCTCCACCGAAAAGATCGCTGCCGACAGCATTCCTTTTCTGCTGGACGAAGCCGCTGGCAATGCCGGTATATTGGAAATTGCCGATGATAGCGATCTGTTCGGCGGTTCCGTCTCCTATCCGCAGCTGAACACGTACTCGGAGCAGATCATTCAGACATCTCCCGAAACGCTAATCGCTGCCGCTACTCGTCTGGAACAACTTGTACTGGACAGTGATGAGCGCATTACAATGGTGCGTCAAAGCTCTGCCAGCGTGCGCGAGCATGAGCTGCTGATTGCCAATAGCAAAGGGCTGCATTGCCATCAGCGTGACAGCATTGGTAGTGTAAGTGTATATGTACTCGCCGGAGCTGACAGCGAAACGGTCAGCGGTGGCTGGTTCGACTATGATCTGCGCGACTTTGACGATATCTCCATCGAAGACGTTGCCGCCAAAGCAGTACACGAAGTCGTATCCAAACTCGGTGCCGCACCTGTACCATCGGATAACTATCCGGTTATTCTGCGCGAGGACGCTGCTTCATCGCTGTTGTCTGCACATACGAGCGTATTCTCCGCCGAACAGGTCGAAAAAGGCTTTTCCAGTCTGGTTGGCAAATTAGAACAATCGATCGCCGGCAGCAACATTACCCTGATTGACGATCCGCTGATGGAGTATGTGCCGGGAACGACGATGTTTGACGCCGAAGGCGTAGCTGCCAGCCCGCATACCTTGATCCAAAATGGCGTGCTCAAAACATTCCTGCACAATCGCAAAACCGCTGCCAAAGCTGGGCTATCAACGACAGCCAACGCTTCCAAAGGCGGCTACAAAGGCAAGCTGGGCATCTCATACCATAATCTGTATCTCCAGCCCGGCACTCGCAATCTGGACGAGCTGATCTCATCTATCGAAAAAGGCGTACTGATCACCGAGCTGCAAGGTATGCACGCCGGCACCGACCCAACCAGCGGCAACTTCTCCCTCGCGTGCCTTGGCTATTGGATCGAAAATGGCGTAATCGCTCGCCCCGTCAATCAGATCACCGTCTCTGGCAACTTTTATGAGTTGTTAAACGATGTAGAAGAACTGGGTAGCGATCTGCGTTTCACCGGAAGCTGCACCTCACCATCACTGAAAATCGGCTCCCTGTCGATCTCAGGAAGTTAATAATAAAATCAGGAAACTGACGATATAACACAGTACGCTGATTACAAGGTAATATCACATCATACAACAGCCGATGTACACTGCCCCAAAATGAGTAAAGATCAACAACTCATGGCGAACCAAGTGTACATCGGCAATATTAAAATAGAGCCTAGAACTAAGCGCATACAACATGCTCTGATATATTTTGTTGCCATTGCAGATTGTACTCATTTTACACATCACATTCACATTAAACTATCATCGCCAAATCCTTCTTTTCCTAATCAGCTTCTACAATATCCCCCTAACATTCTTCTTAATCCCTTGTTCTGCACCAATCCCTTCCCGCAGCGTTTGATGCAATCACCACCCATTCCATCACAAAAGCATAAAAATACAACCACCAGCATATTTAACCATCCAAACCCATTCCATGGTACAATAACACCAGCCAACACTGCAGCAACATATACGATCAAACCAAGGCAACTCACAAAATACAAATGTTCAGCACATTAATCCATTCTGAACACCGCATAACAAATCTATACTGACCTTACATTGTGATATAGCACCACGCGCCACATTGCGCCAGCCATCACATCAGTCGACAGGAAATGAACGGAGGACAACGATGTATTTACACGGAAGCAGTACCATCAACGAACAAGGACATCTGCAAATTGGTGGCTGTGATACGCTCGAACTGAAAGAGCAGTATGGCACGCCTTTATATATTATGGACGAGCAGCTGATTCGTCAGCGCTGTCGCGAATACATGGATGCGTTTCGCGCAACTGGCATGCAGTTTCAGGTTGCGTATGCCAGCAAAGCATTTTGTACAATGGCAATCTGCCGCATTGTCGAAGAGGAAGGATTATCGCTGGATGTCGTATCCGAAGGCGAATTGCATACAGCGCTGGAAGCAGGCTTCCCGGCAGCACGCATCCATTTTCACGGCAATAACAAAACACCGGATGAGCTGGAAATGGCACTGGATGCGCAAATTGGTTGCTTTGTCGTCGATAATTTTATCGAGCTGCAAATGCTGAATGCCATCGCTGCTGAAAAAGGGCTAAAACCTGCTATTTTACTGCGCGTGACGCCGGGCGTGGAAGCTCATACACATGAGTTTATTTCTACTGGACAGGAAGATTCCAAATTCGGCTTTGATATCGGTAACGGATCAGCGGAGGAAGCAGTGAAGCAGGCGCATCAATTGCCGCACGTCGAGCTGCTGGGACTGCATTCGCATATCGGATCGCAGATTTTTGAAGTGGACGGCTTTGAAGTGGCGGCACAGCGGGTAGCGGATTTTGCTCGTCAATTGCAGCAGGAAGTAGGCGTAAGCTTTAAAGTGATCAACTTAGGTGGCGGATTCGGTATTCGTTATATCGAAGAAGATACTCCACTGGCGGCGCATACGTATGTGGAAGCAATCGCCAATGCAGTCAAGCAGCAGTTTGCTGGTTTGGAAGGCGAATTGCCACAAATCTGGATCGAACCGGGTCGCAGTATTGTCGGTGATGCAGGGACAACGTTGTACACAATCGGTACAAGCAAAGACATTCCGGGTGTGCGCAAGTATGTGTCTGTCGATGGCGGCATGACCGACAACCCACGTCCAGCGCTATATGATGCCAAATACGAAGCATTGCTTGCCAATCGGGTTAACGATGAGCCATCCGAACTTGTATCCATCGCTGGTAAATGTTGCGAGAGCGGCGATATGCTGATCTGGGATATTGAGCTGGCAGAGCCAGTTGCTGGTGATCTGCTGGCGGTTCCATGTACCGGTGCGTACAACTATTCGATGGCAAGCAATTACAATCGTATCCGTCGTCCGGCAGTGGTGCTGGTTAATGATGGGCAGAGTGATCTGATCGTAGAGCGCGAGAGTTTTGAAGATATTACGCGCAAAGATGTCGTGCCTGCACGTCTGCGTGCATCGGTAACGTCGCGCAGCTAGATGGCAGCATTTGCATATCCTTTGCGTAAAGAGCAATTTCATAGTACACTGATAGGGTGCTGTGCCGAGGACGATGATGTCTGCGGGTACGGCATCCTGTGTTTATCCGTCAACCTGCCGTTGTCATTGCAAGGAACAGGCAGTATTCGTCGCATGAATCAATGCTGCGAGTAGACGAACCAAGGAACGCGGGATATGGGTTTACATGATACGGCATGATTATCATGCTTAATGCTGAGAGGAGATAGATTATTCATGACGAAACAAGCAAAAGTAAAATTGGAAAATGGCGGCGAGGTTGTTATCGATCTGTTCGAACAAGACGCGCCTAACACAGTAGCAAACTTTGAAAAACTGGCAAACGATGGCTTCTACAATGGTCTTGTTTTCCACCGTGTGATCCCAGGCTTCGTAGCACAAGGTGGTTGTCCAACTGGTACAGGCACAGGCGGTCCTGGCTACACAATCAACTGTGAGATCAACCCGAACAAACACGAGCGCGGTACACTGGCTATGGCGCACGCTGGTCGCAACACAGGCGGAAGCCAATTCTACATCTGCTACCAACCACAACCACATCTGGACGGTCAACATACCGTTTTCGGTAAAGTGGTTAAAGGTATGGAGTATGTAGACGCATTCCAAGGTCGCGACAAAATGGAATCCGTTGAGATCGTTGAAGCGTAATTCAATATCTATCAGAAGGCTACACACCTTGTAAAAGAGCTGTGCGGTCATGAGGAAACAAAGATGCCGGGCATATACATGTCTGGCATCTTTGTTATGAATATTTTTAATAAATATTTTTTGAAATTATCATGTTGGTTGTTAGATGCAGCAGGATAGCCTATACATATTTTACACTTAAACATCATAACGTTATATTTTAATATGATCCAAAATGTGATATGGTAATACAAAGAAATAAAAGCCCGCGTTATTTACCATGGCGAACAGGAGGTGGACATCTTGCGCAATCATTCCAACAAACAGAACAAACAAGAACCTCTGCCCTCTGCATCGTCTACATTCATATCAGAGATAGAGTCGGCTACAGAAGACAATATCCAAGCTACCGCAGATGCTAACCAACAAACTGATATGCCATCTACATCCTCACTTTCTTCTACCGAATCACTATTGTTGCAGCATGTGCGATTGCTGGATCAACGTCTGGTAAATATCCGGTTGGACGATGGAATCGTTACAACGATTACGCCTTACCAGCCACCATCAGACCAGCCATCATCAGAACTAAAGTTCCATTCATCTGCTGCATTAGAGCAGCATACAGCAGACGGCAACAACGTACATATTGTGGATTGCCATGGCTGGTACGTATCGACCGGATGGATTGACCTACATGTGCACGCGTATGCTGAATTGTCGCCCTATGGTGACGATATGGATGAGATCGGTATCCAGCATGGTGTAACAACGATTGTAGATGCAGGTAGCTGTGGTGCGGACGAGGTTGGGATTTTGCTGGAAAAGGGACAGTCAGCGCAAACGTCATTACTCGCGTTTTTGAACATTTCCAAAATCGGACTACGGCGTACAGATGAATTATCGCAACTGGAATGGATTGACGAAGAGCTGGCAGTGCAGGCGGCACAACGATACAGCGAGCAGATTATCGGATTGAAGGCACGAATTAGCTCCAGTGTAGTTAAGGCAAGCGGATTAGAGCCGCTGCGCCGGGCACGTCAACTGTCCGAGCGATTGCAGTTGCCGCTTATGGTACATATTGGCTCTGGTCCGCCGGATATTCGCGATGTGCTGAATCTGTTAGCAGATGGCGATGTGATTACGCATTATTTGAACGGTAAGGATAACAATCTGTTTGATAATACGGGACAGCCTTTACCAGAATTGCTGGCGGCGCTGGCACGCGGCGTGCATCTGGATGTGGGACATGGCTCAGCCAGCTTTTCATTTGAAGTGGCGGAGCAGGCACGTGCTGCGGGCATTGCACTACAAACGATTAGCACTGATATTTATCGCGGCAACCGACTGGACGGTCCGGTGTATAATATGTCCAACGTACTCAGCAAATTTTGGCTGCTAGGATATGAACTGGAGCAGATCATCGACGCGGTTACGAAGACAGCGGCACAATGGCTGCGCCGACCGGAGCTGGCAGTGCTGGAAGTGGGGCATCCAGCTGATCTGACTCTATTTTCCATTGAGCAAGCGACGACGATCTTAACTGATTCGAATGGACAGCAACGCGAGAGCAATCAATTGATTACAGCCAGAGGAGTGGTAAAAGATGGAACATTCTTTGCATGCTAAATACGGCTTGAAACGTGTGATCAATGCCAGTGGACGCATGAGTATACTCGGCGTCTCGGCACCGACCGATACGATTATGGAAGCGATGAAGATTGGTGGGCAGAGTTATGTGGAGATTGCCGATCTGGTCAATAAGGCAGGTGATCGTGTTGCAAGTACAATCGGTTCGGAAGCCGCAGTTGTCGTCAATTCGGCATCCAGCGGCATCGCATTGTCGGTAGCAGCAGTCGTGACGCAAGGTGATCATCGGCGCAGTATGAGATTGCATCAGGAGCCGCTACTACGCAATGAGATTTTGCTATTCAAAGGGCATAATGTACAGTATGGCGCACCGATCGAGACGATGGTCTACCTGGGCGGTGGACGTATTACCGAGGTCGGTTATGCGAACGAAGGGAAGGCGCTACATTTGGAAGAAGCGATCTCTGAGCAGACCGCTGCCATTCTGTATGTGAAGTCGCATCATAGTGTACAGAAAAATATGATCTCCTACAAGGAAGCATGGGAGGTGGCACAGCGCAATCAGATTCCGCTCATTATCGACGCCGCCGCAGAGGAGGAGTTGCAGGCATTCATTCCATACTGTGATCTTGTCATTTTCAGCGGTTCCAAAGCGATTGAAGGTCCTTCGTCGGGAATTGTAGCAGGTAAGCGTCAATATATCGAATGGCTAAAGGTACAGCTGCATGGCATCGGTCGCAGTATGAAGGTAGGCAAGGAAACAACCTTCGGTCTGCTACAGGCGTTGGATGAATACAGTCACAAGCCGGACAATAGCGAAGTCGAAAAGCAGGCGTTGCAAGACGTACTGGTGCCGTTGTCGGATACGTTGCCGGGGGTAAACGTAGTCATTGTGCAGGATGAAGCGGGACGTGCTATTTTCCGAGGCAGAGTGCATATCGACGAGTCTATCGCACGCTACGATGCGATTCAGGTGAACGATCAACTGCGTGAAGGCGAGATTGCTATTTATACAAGGGATTATGGAATACGTCAGGGATTTTTTGATATTGATCCACGTCCGCTGCTAGGTGACGATCTTCAAGTAATCGCTAGTCGTCTACGCGAAATTATAGGGGGTTAATCTATGAACCAATCCACATCTTCAACGGCATCTGAGCAGAACCTATTCCCGGCGATGGCGAAGCGTCTGTATCGCGGACGGGCAGCGCTGAATGTACTGGCGGGCAGTATAGAAAATGCAAAGGATATCTTTGCAGCCGCGGAAGGGCATGTACTAGTCGGTGTCTTATCCAAAAGCTATCCAGATGCAGCGACAGCAATAACAGCGATGCGTGAATACGGGAGTGAGATCGAGGACGCGGTATCCATCGGTCTGGGCGCAGGTGATCATCGGCAGGCAGCGGTCGTAGCCGACATTGCAGCGCAATATGGCGGTACCCATATCAATCAGGTCTTTCCGGCAGTTGGACGAACGCGTGCCCAGCTTGGCAAGCGAGATAGCTGGATTAACAGTCTCGTATCGCCAAGTGGCAAGCCCGGTTATGTCAACATCTCAACTGGTCCATTCAGCGCCGCAACGCAGCCTGCCATTGTACCGATTGAGGCGTCAATTGCACTCATTCGCGATATGGGAGGCAATGCGATCAAGTATTTTCCAATGAAAGGATTGCAGCTGGAAGATGAATATCGCGCGGTAGTGAAGGCATGTGCGGCGGCAAATTTTGCACTGGAGCCGACTGGTGGCATCGATCTGGATAACTTTGAACCAATAGTACAAATCGCGCTGGAAGCTGGCGTGCCACAGGTGATTCCGCATGTGTACTCATCCATTATCGACAGCGATGGCAATACCAATGTGCAGGATGTACAGACCCTGCTGAGTAAACTGAAAAAGCTGGTGGATGCGTATGCCTGAACAGCCGAATGACATTTCGGCAACACGGAGTTGTAAGGTCGGAGCGTTTGGCGAAGTGATGATGCGCTTGCAGGTGCCTGGTGTGGAGACACTGGCGCAGGGGAACGAGCTGCGGTATTCCTTTTCCGGTACTGGTGTGAATATTACCTCTGCCTTAACACGATTACGTCATGACGGCTATCTCGTATCGACGCTACCAGCAACGCCACTCGGTGAGGCGGCAATCTCACATCTGCGGCGGCTTGGTATCTCCACTTCGCTGATCCAACGCGGTGGTCAGCATCTGGGCATGTACTTTTTGGAAAATGGATTTGGACCGCGTCAGAGCCGAGTGACGTATAATGATCGACTTGGTAGTAGCTTCAACACATCGCCAATTCATGTGTACGATGAACAACAGATCGCTGCAACCGTCGAGCTGATGCACTTCTGCGGGATTACGCTGGCGATGAACGATACTGTTCGGCAACAGATGCTGCAGCTGGCGCAAGCGATGCAGGCACAAGGGAAACAGGTGGTGTTTGACTGTAACTTCCGTCCGTCTCTATGGGGACCAGACAGTTATGAATTTGCGCGTCCTCATTATCAGAAGATGCTTTATATGGCAGATATTGTTATGATGAATGAACGGGATGCAATGGGCATTCTCGGTATGCCCTGTGAGAGTGGGGAACGGCAGCTGCAATTAAAACAATTGATTCCACACGTAGCTGCACAGTATGATATTCCTGTAATTGCCGGAACGCATCGTGCGATTCTGAGCAACCATATGCACTCGTTACAGGGCTACATGTATAAGAATGGCTCGTTTACTTTTTCCAAAAGTCTGACATTCCCCGTTCATGACCGGATTGGCGCAGGCGATGCGTACACATCAGGCATTATTCACGGTGAGCTGAGTGACTGGATACCGCAGCAGACGGTGGATTTTGCCGCAGCGGCAGCGATGCTGGCGCATACCGTCACTGGCGATACCCCGCTGTCTACCGAAACGGAGATTATGCAGGCGATGGCGGATATGTACAGGGATGTGGACAGGTAACGGGCGGAAAGGCAGGACATCCATGTCCATTACGCGTAAAAAAGGACCTCTTTATTTACAAATCAAAAAAATTATCAAAGACCGCATCATGCACGGCGTGTACCCACTCGGCACGACCATTCCATCGGAGCCGCAGCTAGAAAAAGAATTCAGTGTCAGCAAAATGACCGTCCGCAACGCCGTGCAAGAGCTGGCGCAGGAAGGCTATGTGGAAAAGCGCAGCGGCGTTGGCACTACCGTCATCCGCAATACGTCATTGTCCAAATTGTCCAAAGGCAAACGGTTTACCGAGCTTCTGGTCGAAAACGGACACCAGATTCGTAAGCAGCTGCTGCACACCTCGTGGATGAACAATGAACCAGATAGCCCGCTATACCAGCACTTTGGTTCACGTTGCCTGAAGGTCGAACGGCTGTACTGGCTGGACGAGCAACCGTATATTCATTACGTGCACTATCTGGCATCGGTATTCCCACAGACGTTATCGCTGGAAGGACTATCGCTGCAATCGCTGTACGATCTGATTGAGGAATACGGCATTGAGCTACACAATTTCCGCGACAGCTTTACCGTATCATCGGCGAATGAGGATACAGCGAAGCTGCTGCAAGTGAAGCCGCAGAGCGTTATTCTGGAACGGCTGCGTTATTCGTACGATATTGATGGCAATCTGGTGGAGTACAGCCAAGGCTTTTACAATACGGGCTTGCAGCATTATCTGGTAAATTACGACGTGTAGCAAGGCACGATATCTCAATGATCAGATGACTCTTATCCAATGACTACGACGACTGGACGAACTTCAATTCGGATAGTCGTCTTTGTTATACAGATTTACAAATTCCATGCCTGCCCCAGCAAGTGAATGCCCGTACGAATATCTGCATCCGATAGACCGGCGAAGCGCTTCGCTTGATTCCATTTTCCAGCAGATACGATCCCTATCGGGCAAGTAGGAAGCAGATATGGCATAATGAAATAGATACAAAAGGAATGCCTACACATCAGCGGACAGGGGAGAAAGAATATGAGTGGAACCTTATACATACATGGCGTATTTGCCGCGCCCACTGGCATAACAGCAGGTCATAATGCGGTGTATGTCGAGCAGGGCATCATCCGCGCGATTGGCAGCCGCGACGAATTGAAGCTTCAATTATCCGGCTCCGATTACCAGATCGTAGACTGGGATGGGGGTCATGTACTACCCGGATTGGTCGATTCGCATATGCATCTGTCCATGCACGGCATGAAGCTATCGATGCTGGACTTTTCTAACGTTACGTCCAAAGAGCAGATGGTACAGTTAATCCGTGAGCGTGTACAGGTGACACCGGCAGGAGAATGGATTGTTGGTCTGAACTGGAATGAAAATGCCTTTCAACCCGCAGTGCCGCCGCTGCGTGAGGAATTGGATGAGATCACGACCGATCATCCGATCTATCTCACTCGAACATGCTTTCATGCTTTTCTTGCTAACAGCACAGCATTTCAGCGGGCAGGTGTACACAACGATACGCCCAATCCACCGTCTGGCTCGTTTGGACGTAATGAACAGGGTGAGCTGAACGGCTGGGTCTATGAAGAAGCGAATCAATATTTTACACGTATCCAGCCAGAGCCAGATTATGAAACGAAAAAGTCAGCCATTCGGCGCGCCTGTGAAGACGGTCTACGACTTGGTCTGACTGGTGCGCATACAGAGGATTTGCGCTTTCTTGGCAGTATCGAGACGATGCTGCGCATTCACCGTGAGCTACGGGAAGAAGGGCTTCGTTTTCGCAGTCATCAGCTGCTCTATTATACGCATCTGGATGAAGCGGAAGCGCGGAATGTACGTGCAGGCGATGGAGATGAATGGCTGCGCATCGGTGCCGCCAAAATATTCTCCGATGGTGCAATTGGCGGACGAACGGCGCTGCTGCAACAGCCGTATAGCGATGATCCGTCCACCGCTGGCATGGCGATTCACGATCAGCAGCTGCTGGATGAATTGACCGCACGCGCTCGCCGTCTTGGATTTCCAATTGCTGTACATGCGATTGGCGATGGCGCTGCTCATATGACATTGACGGCGATGGAACGGAATCCGCTGCAAGGCATTAGCCATTTGCCAGATCGGTTTATTCATGCGCAGGTGTTAGATGCAGCATTGCTGCAACGAATGACAGCATTGCCGCTAATTGCCGACATTCAACCACGCTTTGTTGCCAGTGATTTTCCATGGGTATTGGATCGGGTAGGTGCGGAACGAACAGCTTATCTATATGCTTGGAAAAAGCTGCTGCAAGCAGGTATTGTATGTGCAGGTGGTAGCGATGCTCCCATCGAACCGCTTGATCCGCTGCTGGGCATGCACGCCGCGGTTACTCGTCGTCGCCCGGATCAAAGTGAACCAGCATCTGGTTATTTGCCAGATGAGCGTCTGAGCATCGCCGAAGCAGTAAATTTGTTCACGTCTGGCAGCGCTGCGGCAGTGAGTGAACAACAGACACGCGGTAGTATCGAAGTAGGCAAAGCCGCCGACTTTACCGTATTGGATCGCGATCTGTATACCGGAGCGGAGCAATTATTGAATGCTCAAGTTCGCATGACGATTGTGAACGGCGAGACTGCGTATACCGGTGCTTGAACATAAAACAAACCATAACCCTGATGACATCAAGTATCAGGGTTATTCGGCGTTGGCATTGTATGCTGCGCAACTTCATTCAGGAAAGCAGAGAGTGCCGGAGTCGTCAGCGTATCTTTGCGTTTCACAAATAGTGTATCCACAGCGGAATATGGAACAGGTAGAGTGTGGCTGATCACCTTGCCCTGTGCTTCATAAGCCGCAACGATCGACAACGGCAATAGGCTGATGCCCATGCCAGCACCTACGCAGGCAATGATCGTTTCCAATGTGCCAAACTCCATCATTTTGACTGGCAATACCCCTTCATCCTGTAACAGCATATGCAGGCGAGCACGGTAGGAACAGCCTTTGCGAAAAACGAGCATGGTACGGTTATGCAGCTCATGCACTGAGGGCAAAGCAGGCTGATCTGGCGAAGTGATCAGCACAAGTTGTTCGTCCATCACCTTATGCTGCATCAACTCTGGATGATCCACCGGACCTGCGACAAATGCGCCGTCCAGCTCGTAATGAAGCACCTTCTGTAACAATTGATCGGTAGCGCCTGTAATGAGCGAGAAGTCGACATGCGGATACTGGCGATGATAACGTGCCAGCGCATCCGGTAATCGTACAGCAGCAGTCGTTTCCATCGAGCCAATCGTCAATGGACCGCGAGGAGAAGACGTATCATTGACTGCTGTTCTAGCTTCGGCAACGGTATGCAGGATCTTTTCGGTATACGATAACAGTACATGCCCAGCAGGTGTTAACGTAATGCCATGTTTATGACGGTAAAATAACGACGTCTGCATATCTGCTTCCAGCTGTTGAATTTTGCTAGTCACATTGGATTGTGCGTAATTTAACGTTTTCGCCGTTTGCGTAATAGTGCCTTCACGCGCTGCCTGTCTGAAAATTTCCAGTAAATGAAGATCCATGATGTCCTCCAGCCGCATCATCCATCTGAAATGGAGATGCCTGTGATCTGATTTTCGGATTATACAGGATCGTTGCATCCCATGTAAACTGAATCTATTCCTGTTCTTGTTCCTATTTCTGTTCATGTTCATCGAAGCAGTGGATTTGTGTACGTCATACAACTTACTAACAATAAGACCTAGGTATTCCCACTAGACCTATACAGGGAGGCTTCTCATTATGCATACATCCGCAAGTAATTCTCTGTGTCAACGACTTGGTATCCGCTATCCTATCATACTCGCGGGTATGGCGGGCATTCCCAATATGGCTCTACTCGTAGCTGCTGTATCCAATGCAGGTGGATTGGGTACGCTCGGTGCCGCTTATATGGAGCCAGAGCAGTTGCATACTGCGATTCAGGAAATTAGAACATTCACGTCGCTGCCCTTTGCAGTCAATGTGTTTGCCCATATTGGCGAGGACGATTATACCAACTTTGAAACCGTCAACGATCAATTGCAGGCGACGCGGGACGAGCTGGGAATTCCACGTCCGACACAGAAGCAGATTCATACCCGCCAGATTCTAGAAGAACAATTGGACATTCTGATCCGGCAAAAGGTTCCAGTGATCAGCACGACATTTGGCTTATTGTCTGAGTCTCAAATGGAACTGATCCACTCGGCGGGCATTCAGGTGATGGCAACTGCGACTACGGTCAACGAAGCGATTCAAGCGGAGCAGAGCGGGTGTCATTATGTTGTCGCTCAGGGCAGTGAAGCCGGTGGGCACCGCGGAACATTTGACCTATCATCAACAGATCTTGGCGCTAATATCGGCAGTATCGCACTCATTCCGCAAATTGTTGATCATGTGCGCATTCCGGTTATTGCTGCTGGTGGCATCATGGACGGTAGAGGGCTGGTTGCGGCGCTGGCGCTTGGTGCACAGGGCGTACAATTAGGCACGCGCTTTCTAACAGCTAGCGAATCCGGCGCACATCCAGCTTATCAGCAAGCTTTACTGAACAGCACGGAGGAGAGCACCGTGCTGACGCATTCTTTTTCAGGTCGCCCTGCTAGAGGCGTATCCAATACGTTTATACAGCAATGGAATGCAGGCGGATTGCCACCCCTATCCTTTCCTACTCAAAATTCACTGACAAGAGATATCCGAAATGCTGCTGCTCAGCAGAATCGTTCTGAGTATATGGCACTCTGGGCAGGTCAGGGTACTAGAATGCTATCGTCCAATCAGTCTGCTTCAGACATCATACAGCAGATCATCCATGAAGCGAATCAGGTCAAAGAACGACTGTAACGTATTCCTCGACTGAACGCCACCACTTTACTTATCCATACTAGGAAAACAAAGGAGAGTATACATGATCACGTATCATCACATCGACATTGAAGGCGTTACCATTTTTTATCGTCAGGCAGGATTGCCGGATCGACCAGTGTTGCTATTACTGCATGGTTTTCCGAGCGCAGGGCATATGTTCCGTGATCTAATTCCGTTACTGGAGCATGACTTTCACATCATCGCGCCTGATTACCCGGGCTTTGGCAATTCGGATGCGCCTGACCGAAGTGAGTTTGCCTACACGTTTGATAATTTGACGCTAATGATGGAGAAGCTGCTATCCAAGCTGGAGATTACGAGTTACGCGATGTATGTATTCGATTATGGCGCTCCAATCGGCTTTCGATTGGCAGCACGTCATCCGCAGCAGATTACCGCCATCATTTCGCAAAATGGCAATATGTATCAGGAAGGTCTAGGTGAAAAATGGGCGGCACGGAAGCAATTCTGGCAGCACCCTACTGAAGAACAGCGCCAGCGTTACCGAAGTGCCTTTGATCCTGATACGATCCGGCATCAATATACAGATGGAACACCAGCGCATAGCGTATCACCAGACGGTTATACGCTGGACAGTCTGTATATGTCACGACCGGGCAATGATGAGAAGCAGCTGGATTTGATTTATGATTATCGAACCAATGTAGATTTGTATCCGTTATTTCAGCATTATTTGCGTGAGCATCAGCCACCATTGCTGGCAGTATGGGGGCAAAACGACGCTTCCTTTATTCCGGCAGGTGCACACGCATTTGCCCAAGATGTGCCAAACGCCGAGATTCATTTGCTGGATACCGGGCATTTTGCATTGGAAACTCATGCGAAGACCATTGGTAATCTCATTGTGGATTTCTGGCAACGTCGTTGTCATTCTTCGCATACGTAGATATCATCGCATACAGATTGCGCAGATTTTGTTTACTGAATCATCTGATTGCGATGCAATATATGCCATAACTGCTCTGCAATTTGTTCTGGCGGTTGTGGCATATCGTTTATAATCCACCATAATTGTGTTCAGCCTTCAATATATGTGATGTATAGTAAGTAGCTGGACACTTCTAGGGCTAAAGTGGACAGAAATAGGGTGGACATTTGATCATTTCAACGATTTGCGCCCTATTTTTGTCATAGTTCCATATCGATCAACTCCAAGATCATCATATTGCACCTTACTTCCACACATAAAATAACAAAATAACATGGACAGTTCCCCACCAATTATAGCTCTCACATAGCGCACCCTATTTTTGTCCATCTTTATAATACTGATTGTAAAACGATCCTGATTTCCAAATGTTCATCCCAATTGGCATAGTCCATTTCTGCAAAATTGGCACTTAAAATACTTCTCTATTCACCCTATAATAACCCTCAGCTTCAAGTTCATCGAAGAGAGGGCGTATAATACTATATGTTCAAAGGTTTATGTGCATTTCCATTAACACCAATGAATGAATCAACGATTCATGATCAATCATTTGTTCCATTCATTCATCGTCTTGTTCAGGCGGGTGTGGAGCAGATCGGTGTGCTCGGTTCGACTGGCAACTATGCGTATCTGGATCGTCAGCAGCGGCGGCATATTTTACAGCTAGCAGTGCAGGAAGCCAATCATATTCCGATTATGACCAGTATTAGTGCCTTGCGCACCGCGGATGTGTTGCGTTTGGCAGATGATGCGCAGCAATCTGGAGCAAGTGCCGTGTTATTGGCGCCGATCTCATATCAGCCGCTGACAGAGGATGAAGTATTCGGACTATATGAACAGGTATCTCATTCGCTATCTGTACCACTCTGCGTATACGACAATCCGCGTACATCGCATTTTACATTTAACGACGACTTATATGCCCGCATTGCGGAATTGCCGCATGTCGGTTCTATCAAAATCCCGGCTGTTTCAGAAGAACAGCAAGCCGCACGCGAACGTGTACAACAGCTTCAAAGTTCTCTTCATCCGAAGATCGCTCTGGGCATTAGCGGTGATCCTGCCGCTGTGACAGGTCTAGTTGCTGGCTGTGACGTCTGGTATTCGGTATTAGGTGGATTGTTCCCGGAGATTAGTTTGGAAATCACCTCTTTGGCGCAGCAGGGCAATGTGGCTGCGGCTCACGAGCTGTCGAATACACTGCAACCACTCTGGACATTGTTCCAGCAATTCGGCAGTTTGCGTATCGTTACCGCGCTCGCGGTCATACAGGGATGGATCTCAGAGCCGGGACTTCCATTGCCGCTATTACCTGTTAGCCGAGGAGTGCAGACACAGTTACGGCAGATTTTGCAAGATTTGCATACGAACGAGCTAACGCAATCTTTCTTTTCAACAAATAACAACCGGAGGATGGATAGTAATAGAACAACAGATTATATCTGAAACATAGCAAGCATAGATACGCGAATAAAATATTAGGCTTCCGTAAGAAAATATCTCTTGTAAGACGAATATAGGGTTAATATGGACAAAAATAGGGTAATGATTGAGTTCCCTTTATGCTGTACGCCCTATTTTTGTCATAGTTGAGCAAATTTCGATCAGAAATAGCTTTCTTTACACTCCGTTTTGCTATCAATGAGGAGAAATGAGGTGTATATCATCGTAAAGATCAGCTTACATAATGATCAAATCACCCTGTACAACAAAGCGCCCTATTTTTGTCCATCTTTAAAAAAGAACAGCTTCCATACCACAGCATCCCATTCATAGCCAACACAGTGACCAATATAAACAAAAGCAACAATCGCAGATGAAAATAAAACTGATCATCAAACACACCAAAATAACACGAAAACAAAGTAAAACGACAAAGTGAAAAATTAAAACGAAAACAAAGTGAAATATATAAAAAAAGCCAGCACCTGTAACGGTTGCTGGCTCTTGATCATCTCTTCATTACGACTCATCTATTCCTCATCAATCAGTCTTGCGTCTGTATCCGCCTTCTGTTCACAATACCGCTCAAACGTATAATCCTTAAAGTACTTTTTCTGAATATACTGGATAAAATAACTGCCGCTTTCGCTAAACGGATCAGTTACCTCGTCATCCACAATTGCAATGCCCAGCGTCCGTACACTATATTTTAGCCCGTCCAGCTCTTGCTGAATATGTTCAGCTGATAGATTCGTAATATAATCGCGAACCTGCTGAGACAGCTCGTGAATATATGACTCCAGCAAATCACTTTCGACTTGTTTGGCTTGCTGAGAAGCGATATGTTCCTCTTCCAGACCGGAGCGTTTTTTGCGGTAATCGGTTTTGAGCGCAGACATTGTATATGCGGGAATATCCTTGATTCTGCCGCGCTTGGCATCGGCGCGCACCACGTCCAGATTTTCAGCGATATAATGCTTGTCATACTGCGACAACACCTGATCAATTGCTTTCGCTTGCAGACCGAATTCCTCTTTGAGCTGCTGCCGCAACCGAGAAGACGTATGATGACGTGCGCCCGCAGGCTTGTCGGGATCGGAGAGCACACTGGCTTTGGCATCGGCAGACTTACTACTGAGCAGAAACTTGATCTCCGTAATTTTGCGCCCCGTCTTCATTTCCTCAAATGAAAACGAAATATCGGTATGCTTGTTAATCTCCTGCTGTGCCTTAACAAGTACACGCTTTTTGAAATCGGCATACACCGGATACTGATCCTCAATACCGAGCAGCTCTTTGAGCCGCTGTACGGTAAATGTCCGACTGCCGATTCGCTCATATTGCTTGAGCAATTCGTAGATTCGCATTGCGTAGGCGCTTTTCAGCTTAATAATATCGATCAGCCGATAGGTGGTGAACTTTTCCTTCAGTTGCAGTAGATACGGTCGTAGCTTGGGCGAGAATTCTACCTCAACGACGCCTTCACCGGGAAAATATTCCGCAGACGCGAGCCAAGTGACCTGCAAATTATCATGCAGATAAAACGGCTGCGACATCAGGCTGTATGTATAGTCTTTAATTTGCTGATGAATGTTTTTGTTCTTCACACCGATCATCTTCGCAAATTCAGAAATTTTAAAACGATATGGCTTGAATTCATCATCATGCGGGGAAATGGTACTGATTAGCACAATGACAATCCGCATTTCAACGACCCCTAATTTCAATGGTGTCTCGATCAAGTTGTTTGCTTTTGTAACGAGGTTGTTGCCACGCATGTCAATTCCTCCACAACAGATAATACAGCCCATTATATAGTATAAATGAGTAGAAACATAGAGTGAAGACAACAACAATCGTCTTGTGATGTTTTCCTCTTGTTTTACATTTCTTGTTTTCACTGTTTTAAAATATTTACTTGTTTTAGATCGCCAGCAAGTCAGGAATATCAGGAGTTTTTCGTGTTTTAGATGGACGAGTTTAGGGTGAAGTATGACTTTTTTAGGGCGAAGGATGGTCGTTTTTAGGATATAGTGTGGACGGAATTAGGTTGTAACGATGGACAGAAATAGGATGTGAAAGGACACTTTTAGGGCGAAAGAGGACAGTTTGAGGGTGAGTATGGTCGAAAATAGGGTGCAGCAGCATGACAGAGAGAATTGACCCTATTTTTGTCATAGTTGCAAGCTGCGCTTGCGTGTATCGTATGAAACGATGACAGAATAGAACGAGATGTCACGGTTTGCACCCTAAATTTGTCCATAGTAAAGCAGCGAAATCCTGTCGTATCAAGGATTTATCTCAGTTGTAGGTTGAAAAAATAACGCAATTACGCAAAGTGTGTTATTACGTTATTTTATATGTAATAAATAAAAACCGTTGTTTACATCTAACCTAGCTATTGAGATGATCCATCATCGGAAAAATCTCTTTTTCTGTATGTAGGTAAGTCAGTAGAAAGTACAAATTAAATCATAAAGTATTAATTTATGGTTTGATTTGTACTTGATTAGTTAGTATTTGAAACAATTATACCAATTGTATTCATCTGCTCTTTTTGGTGTAGTGATGCCTGCAGCGATTTGGTTTATCACTTCGATGTGCTGACCGAGCGTTCTCAATGGATTTTCAACGTTATTCATGCGTTTCTCAAATATTTTTAAAGCATCATTACTAATCAATTGTTGGGCACAGATTTTCTGAGCGTCACTTTTACTAATATTTTGTTTGATTAGCCTTCTATAATCTGGAAGAATACCTATTACTTTAGCATTCTCTATTGAAGTCCAAACAGCCATTGAACCACTCCTTATACATTTTGAATTATTATACCAAACTAAATTAAAAAGAAGGGAATGAAAATATGGTATACAGTTTAAAAGAGACAAGGATTAAATATGTTTCGTTCATTGATGATGGAGGAGATTGCATACAATTTGTGTCTTTATCAAAAACGTTGTCGCTGGTGCTACTATTCAAAATTAGATTCTTACTGCAAAAGCAAACGAAGGTAAGCAGGTTGTAACTGTGTCTTTTATCAGCCAGACAAAGATTATTAAACTAACAATCACATTCTAATAAGCTCCAAAAGAATAATAGTTATTCAATTATAATAAGCGTTTATATATAGTGAAAAGGCAGTTTCTTGATTTTTACCGATGACGGTGATATGATTTCACCATCACGCTGCATGAAAAAAGGTAGCTCGTGGTTGGCAAGTGAAGTATATAATTGAATAACGTTTATCCTCGGGGCGGGGCGAAATTCCCCACCGGCGGTGTTGAGATATGGGGTTGCCATATGCAATCTGTAAGCTCTAAGTCCGTGACCCGGCAGATATCTGATGATGTCTGGCGGTGGATCTGGTGAGAATCCGGAGCCGACAGTATAGTCTGGATGGGAGAGGAACAGGACAGGTCTGACGTAGGTGCAGGCGCTGTCCGTATGGAGATGTATGCGTTTTGGGACAGATAGGAATACAGGAGTGCCGACTGGAAGTGGCTTATTTGGCTGCATCCTTGTTTGAGGCTATGCCTGTATATCATATTGCTTTCTCCCAAAATGCAAGCTTATGCCAAACCAAACTGCACAGCAGTATCTGCAAAAGGAATGGGTAGATCACATTCGTATGCAGTTCATTTGCGCATGATCTATCTCTATTTCTGTCTATTTATGATGCCCCGTAGTACCGGAATGATGCCGGTCTGCGGGGCTTTTCGCGTTTTCGGATTGTTCACACAATATAATTTTGTTACTATGTTATAAATGGTAACTAAATGAATGTTGTGATCTATTGTTCTATTTCCCATTTATGACGAAGCAATAGATTCCATTATATTTTGCACAAGACGAAGGAGCCCTGAGGATGAATTTGTTAAACGATGAATTTTATATGTCACTTGCATTGGATATGGCGGAACGCGCGCAGGGGCAAACGGAGATTAATCCGGTTGTCGGCTGTGTCGTTGTAAAGGACGGTCGTGTCGTCGGCATAGGTGCGCATTTGAAGCGTGGCACCGGACATGCGGAAGTGCATGCGCTTAATATGGCAGGCGACGAAGCCGAAGGTGCGACTGCCTATGTCACGCTCGAACCGTGCAGTCATTATGGCAAAACGCCGCCTTGTAGTGATCGACTGATCAAGGAAAAGGTAAAACGTGTCGTCGTCGCAGCCGTTGATCCGAATCCGCAGGTAGCGGGTTCTGGTATTGAGCGTCTGCGCAGTCATGGCATCGAGGTAGTCACCGGCGTACTCGCCAAACGTTCCGAGCGTCTCAACGAAACGTTTAACAAGTACATCACTACGCAATTGCCGTTCGTTACTCTGAAGACAGCAAGTACGCTTGACGGTCGACTCGCGTCCCGTACTGGCGATAGCAAATGGATCTCCAATGCCGCTGCGCGTGAACGTGTACATGGTATGCGTCATCGTCATCAGGGCATTATGGTCGGTATTGGCACGGTACTGGCAGATGATCCAGAACTGACGACTCGCACCGAAGTCCCCGGCTTGCATCCGGTACGCATTGTCATTGACTCGACACTGCGTATTCCAGATGCAGCACGTTTACTGGATATCAGTGTCGCACCGACGATAATCGTGACTACCGTAAGTGCTAGCAAGGAGCGCATCTCCCAACTGGAAGCACGCGGAGTGCGTGTCATCGTCAGCGGCGAAGGGCAACATGTCGATCTGAAGCAGGCGATGACGCTGCTAGGCAAACTGGAAATTTCGTCGATTTTGCTGGAAGGCGGTGGTCAGCTGAATGGCGCGATGCTGGAAGCCGGATTGGTTGACCGGATTACACTGTTCTTCGCACCGAAGCTGATTGGCGGTCATATTTCAACCTTTACGTTCGACGGTTTTGACAAGATGAATCAGGCAGTCACACTGGATGAACTGGAAGTAGAGACGCTGGACGATAATGTGTGCATCAGTGGTCTAGCACGCTACCATCACCAGTAAAGCTCCCGTTATACATGTTCATCGTAACGTTTGGCTTATCCATCATGCAGCATAGTAGCTCCAACGATAAATGGATTCCAATTGAAGGAAGGTGATGGTACATGTTCACCGGGTTGATCGAAGAAATCGGTACACTGAAAAAAATAGACCGACGCGGCGAAGCGATGGTGCTTGGTATTCAGGCATCGCACATTATGCCCGGTCTGCTGATCGGCGATAGTGTTGCCTGCAATGGCGTCTGCCTGACGGTAACGACGATTGCTGGCTCTCTGTTTACGGTAGATGTTATGCCGGAGACGTACCGATTGTCTAGCTTGAAGGATGCACGTACTGGCAGTCCCATTAACCTGGAACGAGCGATGGCTGCCAATGGTCGCTTTGGCGGTCATATTGTGCAGGGACATGTGGATGGTACGGCGAGTATTGAACAGATTGAGCATAACCAGAATGCGGTCATATTCCGTATCAAGCCGCAGCATGCTGATCTGTTTCGCTATATTATTCCGAAAGGCTCGATTACAGTAGATGGAATTAGCTTGACGGTGGTGAGCGTAGAGAGCGGCAGCTTTACGATTTCGATCATTCCGCACACGCTCAAGGAAACTGTGCTCGGTCATCGGAAGCCGGGCGATACCGTCAATATTGAATGCGATGTGCTGGGCAAGTATGTGGAGCATATGCTGCGTTACCGTGAAGCTACACCGAATGATGCGGCAGGTGGTACAGGTGGCGGTTCTAAGTTGACCGCTGACTTTTTACAGCAAAACGGATATTTGTAAATGAACACACAGGTAGAGGAGGCGGAGAAGATGTCCGAGGAGCTTTCCGGCCTTCACCGGATTGAGGAAGCAATACACGATTTGCAGCAGGGCAAAGTCGTTATCGTAGTAGATGATGAAGATCGCGAGAATGAAGGCGACTTTATTGCACTGGCAGAACAGGCAACTCCGGCAGTCATTAACTTTATGGTTACGGAAGGGCGCGGGTTGGTGTGCATGCCGATTACATCGGAACGCGCGGAACAATTGCAATTGCAGCCGATGGTTGCGCACAATACTGATTACCATGGTACAGCGTTTACCGTGTCCGTCGATCACGTCGGTACGACGACTGGGATTTCGGCACATGAGCGCTCTATTACTGCGATTGGTATGACCGATCCAGAGGCTGGGCCAGAGCAGTTTCGTCGTCCAGGGCATATGTTTCCACTGATCGCCAATTCTGGCGGCGTGTTATCTCGTCCCGGTCACACCGAGGCGGCGGTTGATCTGGCGCGTCTTAGCGGTGCATATCCGGCTGGTGTCATCTGTGAAATCATGAACGAGGATGGCACCATGGCACGACTGGATCAGCTGAAGCAGATTGCTCACAAGCACGATCTGAAGCTGATCAGCATTCAAGAGCTGATAGCTTACGTACAGGATCATCAAGAAGCATTGCATGGAAAAGCCTGAGACTGTAGCATCCCACATTCTAATACAAAGCGAGGAACCTATTCATGGCGAACATTTTTGAAGGACATTTAGTATCCCAAGGATTAAAATTTGGTATTGTAGTTGGACGTTTTAACGAATTTATTACGAACAAGCTGCTGAGCGGCGCACTGGATGCTCTGCAACGCCACGGAACAGCGCAGGAAGACATTGATGTTGCTTGGGTACCCGGTACATTCGAGATTCCGTTAATCGCTCAGAAAATGGCACAATCCGGCAAATACGACGCTGTCATTACACTGGGCACAGTCATTCGTGGATCGACGACGCATTACGACTATGTGTGCAACGAAGTTGCCAAAGGCGTCTCCGCCATTAACCTGAAAACTGGCGTACCAGTCATCTTTGGTATCGTCACAACAGAAAATATTGAACAGGCGATTGAGCGTGCAGGTACCAAAGCTGGCAATAAAGGCTGGGATTCTGCCAATGCTGCAATCGAGATGGCGAATCTGTCCCGCCAGTTTGCAGACTAATCTAGTTCTCATTTTAACTTCATCTATATGCAATTTTTCACAAAAAGAGGCTGTCCGAAAAGGATTGAGCCTCTTTTTGCTGAATATGTATAGTCATGCCTTCGCATTCAGGATAAAATAAGGGTTATGTGATAAGCTGACCTGTGGGCGTTATGATCTGGTCATGCCCTACGGAAGTCCAACATTGAATTAAAGGAGTGTGCCTGTGACTGTACTATACAAACTCGCCACGTTTGAAGGGCCGCTCGATTTGCTGCTTCACTTAATTGATGAATCGGAAATTGATATCCAGAATATCCCGATCAGTGAGATTACCGATCAATATCTGGATTATCTTCATAGTATGAAAGAGCTTGAACTTGAAGTGACCAGCGAATTTCTGGTTATGGCAGCCACGCTGCTATCGATCAAGAGCAGATTGCTGCTGCCGAAGCCTCCAGTTATGGAGATCGACGATTTTGATTATTATGAGGAAGATGATCTCGATCCGCGCGCAGAGCTGGTACGTAAGCTGGTGGAATACCGCAAGTACAAAGGAATTGCTGGTCATCTGCGGGAGCGCGAGGAAGAGCGGGGCTTGATTTTCACCAAGGAGCCGGAAGATATGACTCCATTTGTAGCGAGAGTGAACTACAATCCGGTCGAAGGGTTACATACGCTGGATCTGGTGGAAGCTTTTCAAAAGGCATTGCGCCGGGCGACACGCCGCGAGCGCATTACGACCATTCAGCGTGACGAGATTTCCGTCAAGGATCGGATACGCGAAGTGGCAGATCGGTTCCGCGGTCTGACCAAAGGGGAAAATATGCTTTTTTCCACATTGCTGCATGAAGAGATGATTCGTCATGAAGTCGTTGTGACGTTTCTAGCGATATTGGAAATGATGAAAATGCGGCAGATTTCGTGTTATCAGAGTCAGCTATTTGACGATATTGTGATGGAGTGGAGAGGAGAAGTCAGCATTAATGAAGTCCCAGAAGTTGAAAGCAGTTATTGAAGGTATGCTCTTCCTGTCGGGAGAGGAAGGGCTAAATGTACGTCAGATTGCCGAGGTGACCGAGCAACAAACGGAAACCGTGCAGATCGCTATCGACGAACTGCAAGCAGATCTGAAAAAGACACGTCGTGGTATTCAGATTGTGAATATCGCAGGCAGTTATCAGCTGTCTACCTTGCCCGCACACGCCGCTTATTACAAACGGCTGGCAGACTCACCTAACCGTTCTTCACTGTCGCAGGCGGCGCTAGAGACGCTGTCTATCGTGGCGTACCGACAGCCAATTACCCGAGTTGAGATTGAGGAGATCCGTGGTGTCAAAACCGACCGTGCGATCTATACGCTCGTGAACAAGGATTTGATTCAAGAAGTCGGTCGCGCCGAAGCGATTGGACGCCCGATCCTGTACGGTACAACCAAGTCGTTTTTGAATTATTTTGGACTGAGTGGTCTGCGCGAATTGCCGGATGCGTCGCAGTTTGAAGATAACGACAATCTGGAAGAGGAAACGCAGCTGCTGTTCCATCGTCTGGAAGAACAGACGTATGGTGAAGAGATTGCAGCGCTGGAAGAGATGGGTGAGGAATTGATCGAAGTCGCGGAGGAAGTGCTGGAGCGCCCTGACGTGGAAGCGCCAGAAGAAGAGAAATATCCTTCCGCATCGGATCAAGATCATTCTAAAGAATAACGTAGGATCATAGATACATGATCACCGAGCAATCCGATGATTATGATGTTATTACAAAAAAGCAGGTGAACCGGATAAGCTACGGTCACCTGCTTTTTCTATATTCTACTGATTGTATAATTGCTAATGATTGACTATATTACAACTTCTTCTGCACAGGAATATAAATATCCATCACCAGATTCTCATCCCCATAGCAACGCTCATCGTACAATTCAAAATCAGCCGCGTTGGCATCATATACATACCCCGAAGCTGGAAACCATTCGTTGAAAATATACTTAGTCGTACCTTGAATCGCTTGGATGAATCCGCCATCCTGACGCTGCGCAGGTGGAGTAGTAAACATAGCATACGTTGCTGATGGTAACGTTGTCGTATACAATTCCTTCGGTACATCGTCAAACTGCGCAACCTCTACACCGATCACATACGTAAATTGCTCAGACTGCGGCGAATTCATAATACAGGCGCCATATTCGCCATGATGCACAGGCTGTACTACATCGTGCAGCATATGTCCCCAATGTTCCTTATTATACCGATCCCAAAAAGCAGGAATATCCGATAGATTTTGTCCATTGGCTGACGTTTCCAGTGCATAGCCTGCCAGTTGAATTGCTGGTTTGGTAATAAAGGTAGGTCTCATCATCATGCCTCCGTTCAGTTGATAATTGGCAAGCTTGTGCAGATCTACTCGTTCAGGCACATAACCGGTCGCATGCATGCGATACCGCTCTGGCGACATGCCATACACTTTGCCAAAGGCTTTGGTGAACCCGGCATGGGTCTCAAAACCATAGTCCAATGCAATCTCCAGCAATGTTTTGGGATATGCCATATCTGCCGCAGCATGAGCAAGTCGCCGCCGCCGAATGTAATCCATTACCGACAACCCGGTGTGCGCTTGAAAGATTTTGTAGAAATGATACAGCGAGAAGCCTGCCAGACTTGCCAGTTGTTCCGCAGATAGCGGTTCTTTGAGATGATCTTCAATATAATCGATACTTTGCTGTATACAGACAATATGATCCATACGTCATGCCCCTCCCGATCGGTATCTGTATTGTAACAAAGGTGCAGTCAGGTCGTTTGTCCATTTTTGTCATGATCCTTATGTAAGTTGAGACTGATAGAAACGAGAAGATCACATCACAGCAAAAAGAACCGATTCGACACGATGATACGAGATCGAAACGGTTCTTTTGGTAGGAAGCATATCTGTTTTTAATTTCTTATTGGGTTTATGCAAATATAAACGAACGATTATGGACCTTACTCACTACGCAGCGTAACATTTTAAACACGTTAGTGAAACCCAGAGTTACTTTTTCAGCAGCAAATACAGGAAATACGGCGCCCCGATAAAAGCAACCACAATCCCTGCCGGAATACCATCCGGGTCGGACAGATTGTGACCGATCGTATCGGCGAGTAACAGCAGCCAACCGCCGATCAGCACGCTGACTGGAACGAACAGCTGGTGACGCGGGCCGACGAGCGCACGGGCGATATGCGGAGCCATCAGCCCGATAAAAGAGATACCGCCCGTAACTGAAACCGCAGCAGCCGCCAGTGCTACAGCAGCCAGCATAAGCAGAATGCGGTCACGCTGAATATGTACCCCTGCACCGACCGCCGTTTCTTCATTCAATGCCAGTAGATTGAGCGTCCGGCATTTGTATAAAATATACGGAATCAGCACAATCAGCCACGGCAGCAGCGCCAACACAAACGGCCAATCGGTACCCCATACATTCCCTGCCAGCCAGCGAGAGATAAAGTCTACCTTTTCCCGGCTTACCGACGAGATCAGCACGATCATAATACCGGACATTGCCAGCGAGAAGCCGACACCGGTAATGATCAGCTTGATCGGCTGCATCCCGTCACGACGACTGTATGAAAAGACATAGATCAGAATGGAGATCAACAGCGCCGATACAAAGGCAACGAGTGGTAGCATATACACAAAACTGCCTACATCCAGCGGAGCAAACAGGAAAAATACACTTACCCCGACGCCTGCTCCGGCGTTAATCCCGACGATACCCGGATCAGCTAGTTCATTGCGAGTAATGCCCTGCAATACTGCACCTGCAAGCGCCAATGCCATGCCAGCGAGTAACGTAATCACCATACGCGGCAAGCGAACGGAAAAGATAACGAAATTCTCCACAAAGCTACCCTGACCGAGCAATGTCGGAATAATCCGATCATACGATACTGCAGAAGCACCAATGCCAAGTGCAATCGCCAGAGTTCCCAGTACAAGTACGGTCAGCAGTAGCATAATCAGCCGCTGATGCCGTGCAGTCTGCATTTGTTTGATCATAGCGAACGCACCCCTTTACGTACAACGATCAGGAAGAAGGGGAGACCGATAATAGCGATAATAGCAGCCAGCGGCGTTTCATACGGCGCATTGATCATACGCGCCATCGTATCGGCGAACACCATAAATGCAGCACCGAGAATAGCGGACAATGGCAAAATCGTCCGATAATCCGTACCTGAGAACATACGCACAAAGTGCGGAATCATCAAGCCGACAAACGCCAGATTACCAACTAGTGCGACCGCTGTACCTGCCAGCAGAATGATCAGGATGAACATGATGATTTTGATCTGCGTCGTTTTCAGACCGAGACCGACTGCGGTACTTTCACTGAGGCTAAGAATCGTTAATTGACGGGACAGCATGATCGCTACAATCAGGCAGATGACGATTACAGGTGTCATAGCTTGAATCTGTCCCCATGTTGTACCGATCAGACCACCGGATGTCCACATAGATACACTCTTAGCAATTTTGAATTGTAAACTGATTCCATCTGCAATTGCCGTCAATAGTGCGGATACCGCCGCACCTGCCAGCACCATGCGCATCGGTGACATATTGCGTTTACGAATAGCCGACACACCGAATACGAGCAGTACACCGATCGCTGCACCAACAAAACACGTCACCATAATACCGAAATAACCAATACCCGGTGCAAATGCCAGTACCGCTGCCAGCGCCATACTTGCACCAGCGCTTAAGCCGAGCAGACCCGGATCAGCAAGCGGATTGCGAGTAAGTCCCTGCATAATCGCACCGGCTACACCAAGTGCTGCACCGACCAATACACCGCCAACTTCACGGGGCAACCGCAATTCACGAATGATGGAAATATCGTCATTGTTGACGCCAGGATTGAAAATGGCATTGCGCACATCGATCAGCGAGATACTTTTGGCACCGATCATAATGGCAGCGATGAAAATAATCGCAAACGCGATCAAGCTAAGCACCAATTGAAGTGGAAAATAGCGCAGACGCTTTTTGGAAGTTGAAGTTTTCATTACCCTATCCATTCCTTACGTTTTTATTTAGAAAAAAAGGAACGCAAGGCGTTCCTTCTCTCTGTTGACTATGTGTAATTAGGATTGACCGAGCAGTGCTTTGGTGATGAAGTCCAGCTGATAATCCAGCGTGACAGCATCATTGAAGTAGAATCCGCGAGCGTCGGCTTCATACACGTGTTTGTTTTTGACAGCCGGGATATTTTTGTACGTATCGGTATTTTGGAAGGACAGATCAACATCCTGTGCCTTGCTGTAGAATACATAGTCACCCAAGTATTGCGGCAACACTTCTAGCGACAATGTGTAATATCCGTCTTTGGCAGTCATTTCTTTTACTTTTTCTGGCATTTTCAGACCCATTGCTTGATAAATGATCTCAGTACCACGACCCCATGCATCGCCGAATACGTACAGCGATTTGGTATCGCCTTCCATAACGGTTACAGTAGCATCGGCACCAATTTTGGCTTTGATTTCATCGCCTGCTTTGGAAGCACGAGTTTTGAAATCATCTACCCATGCTTTGCCTTCGTCCGCTTTGTTCAGCGCTTTGGCAACTTCTTCAATTTGAGTCAAGTAGTCAACTTTATTGTAAGTATACGTAACGAGTGGAGCGATTTGCTTCAGCTTATCCGCATTTTTTACAGTGTTGCTTGCAATGATCAGATCCGGTTTCAGTTCAATGATTTGCTCCAGATTGTCCGCGGATACTTGTTTTACACCATCCAGATAAGGTTTGAATACCGGACTATCCATCGTCCACGAATCCACGCCGACCAATGGTACATCGAATTGCATAACATCACCTGCAAAGCTATCCAGAGCAATGACGCGTTGTGGATGAGCAGGTACTTCAACCGGTCCGGTTTCGGACTGATATGTAATCGTCGTTGCGGCATCACTGCCCGCACTGCTGCTTTCTTCATTAGAAGCGGCGCTATTCGTTGCTGTACTGCTGCTCTGCTGATTGCCGCATGCGCTCAGTACTAGAACCAGTGCCATCATCAAAGGTATTAACGTTTTTCTCATGCTGAAAATCCCCTTTTTCTTAAAATGAAATTGATAATCATTATCATGTATAACAATAAAACTTTAAGTGGATAAAGGATATTTGTCAATATCTAATTTTGCATACATCTGCATACCAGTGTGCTCGTTATAGAGGTGAAATACTGCAACATTCAACCAAATTTCTTTTAACAATTCAATACAAATCGCACAATATTGCATGTCTACAAAGATGCACGATCATGGTCAATGTTTGCTGATTCCGTTGTTACAGGCGCTGGCTCAATTTGGAGAAGTAGATAACGCTTACAATACGCTTGAAATGGATTTGCTTCTTATGTAGGTACGTAGTAAGGTGAAGGCATAACCTTATGTTGAAAGGATGATACACTGATGAGCAATGTGCAATCGATGCCTTACAGTCAGACCTTATCCAACTGGAAATTCAAAGCAATAGATGAGCAGGAATGGCTGGATGCTGAGGTGCCTGGAACTGTGCATACTGATCTGCTGGCACACGGCAAAATTCCTGATCCCTTTTACGGTACGAATGAGAAGGATGTACAGTGGATCGATAAGAAGGATTGGGAGTACATATCTACGGTTTCCATTGAAGAAGCGGTATTGCAGCAGTCGCATGTGGAGCTAGTATTTCACGGATTGGATACGTATGCAGATGTGTATCTGAACGATCAGCATGTGTTGTCAGCTGACAATATGTTTCGTACATGGCGCGCCGAGGTTAAAGGCTACGCTCAAGCAGGTGACAATACGCTGCGCATCGTATTCCGTTCGCCGATCAACGAAGACCTGCCCAAGTTGGAAGCGCTCGGTTATCCATTGCCAGCCAGCAATGACCAATCCGACGTTGGAGAGCTAGGCGATAAACGAGTCAGCATCTTTGCACGCAAAGCGCCGTATCATTACGGTTGGGACTGGGGTCCACGCTTTGTAACGAGCGGTATCTGGCGCAAGGCAGAGCTGGTAGCATGGTCGGATGTTCGGATTGAGAGCATTCATATTCGTCAGGATCAGGTCACTGCGGAGAGTGCTGAACTGACTGCTGTTGTACAGATCTATTCGGAACGCGAGCGTGAAGCAAATCTGCATATCGCTACCGAAAACGAAAACTGGGAGCAGCAAGTAACGTTGCAGGAAGGAACCGATATTATTGAATTACCGATTACGCTGGATAACCCGCATCTGTGGTGGTCGCGTGGTTTGGGTGAAGCGAATCTGTATACGTTTACAACAATAGTAGCAGATCCTGCCAGTCAAGAGACGCTGGCTTCGCAGCAAGTACGTACGGGCATTCGTTCCATTCGTCTCGTGCGTGAGCAGCATGAGGATTTGCCGGGCACTTCGTTCTATTTTGAAGTGAACGGTGTACCGGTGTTCGCCAAAGGTGCGAATCATATCCCGAATGACAGCTTCAGTCCGCGTGTCGATTATGGGCGGTATTTGCATGAGATTGTGTCAGCGGCGGACGCCAATATGAATATGCTGCGTGTATGGGGCGGCGGTATTTATGAAAATGACGAATTTTATAATCTGTGTGACGAGTATGGGATTCTCGTCTGGCAGGACTTTATGTTTGCTTGTAGTATGTATCCGGGTGATGAGGAGTTTCTGGATAGCGTACAGGCTGAAGCAGAGGATAACGTACGCCGTCTGCGCAATCATCCGTCCATCGCGCTCTGGTGCGGCAATAACGAGATCGATTCCGCATGGTCGCATTATGTGGAAGACGGCGGTTGGGGCTGGAAAAAGGAGTATACAACCGAGCAGCGTGAGCAAATCTGGGCAGATTACGAAGCTGTGTTTCATGAATTATTGCCAGATGTCGTACGAACGGAAGCACCGGGCGCCGAATATTGGCCTTCCTCACCATTGGTTGATCTGACTGGTGACGAGAATCAGCATGCCCGTTCCTTGACCGATAGCGGCGATATCCATTATTGGGGTGTATGGCACGGTAGTGAGCCATTTGAGAATTACAATGTGCATGTCGGTCGCTTTATGAGTGAATATGGGTTCCAATCGTTCCCGGAATATCGTTCCGTGCGTACGTATGCCGAGGAATCTGATCTGGAGCTAGAATCGGAAGTGATGCTGCGTCACCAGAAGAATGGTGCTGGTAATCGTCTGATCAAAGAATACATGGACAAGTATTTGCCGCAACCGAAAGATTTCCCTTCCTTCCTCTATATGAGTCAGATTTTGCAAGCGGAAGCGATGCAGATGGCAATTGAGGCACATCGCCGCAATAAGCCGTATTGCATGGGTACGCTGTATTGGCAAATGAACGACTGCTGGCCGGTTGCTTCTTGGGCAGGGATGGACTATTTTGGTCGCTGGAAAGCCCTACATTATTATGCCAAACGTAGCTTCCGTGATCTGGCAGTATCAGTTGATGGTACAAGTGGTGAGCAGTTTGACATATATGCCATTTCGGACATTCTATCTCCGGCTGCCTTAACGCTACGGGTAAAAGTACTTGGATTGGATGGCGGTCTGTACAAAGAAATTCCACAATCGTTTCATTTAGCCGGCGGCGATTGTGTGAAGCAAGTGTCACTGTCCCGCGATCATCTTCTGGATGGTGTTGCTCCGGAGCAAGCGGTATTGTTAGTGGAACTGGAACATGAGGGCGAGATTGTGGATAGCAAGCTGAACTATTTTGTCCCAACCAAGGACGTTGTGTTGGAGCAACCGAACATTACCGCGACCGAGACAACTGAGAATGGCGTGAGCGTTATCCAGCTGACTACTGACAAGCTTGCACGTCAAGTATGGCTATCCGCAGATAACACAGGTGAATTTAGCGATAACTATTTTGACCTGCTGCCGGGACAAACGCATACTGTCTACTTCCGCCATATGGCTGCTGTACCGCGCCGCAATGCACAGCAACCGGAATACGGTGCACGCGCTGCTTACTTTATGCCGATAGCTGCAGAAGGATTGAAAGTAACATCGATGGCGGATTATATCAACGTTTGATCCTAGGTGAGAAGTGCTTATCATTTCCTATCTATATTAAAGAGCTGTGGAATGCAATCAACGAAGTGCCAGGTGATCCTAGATCATCTGGCGCTTTTTAATATGCAAACTAAAATGTGCTAATTTGCATACTGTCTTGTGATTTTGTTCTCGTATGAGTATCATTAGTGTGAGGTGAATTGACTATTATGGAACGATTGCAAAAAATACTGGCTCAGGCAGGGATCGCTTCGCGTCGTAAAAGTGAAGAATTGATTCTGGCGGGAAAAGTAACCGTCAACGGTGAAGTGGTCACGGAGCTTGGAACGAAAGCCGACCCGACTGTCGATGAGATTACGGTGAACGGACGCTCGATCGCGGCCGAGAAAAAAGTATACTATATGCTGAACAAACCCAAAGGGGTTATTACAAGCGCTTCCGATCCGGAAGGTCGCAAAACGGTACAAAACTACATGGACGGTGTCAAAGAACGCGTCTATCCGGTCGGTCGTCTTGACTACGATTCGGAAGGCTTGCTGATCATGACCAATGACGGCGAACTCGCAAACTTCCTCACTCATCCGAAGCACCATGTACCAAAAACGTACTTGGTTACCGTCGAAGGCGTACCACACGGCGAAGCACTGGAGAAATTCCGTCAAGGCATCAAGCTGGAAGATGGTATGACCCAGCCTGCCGAAGCGGAATATTATGATGTAGATACCGACAAAAAGCAGGCAACGATTCGTGTAACGATCTATGAAGGCAGAAACCGCCAGATCCGTCGCATGTTTGAAGCGCTCTCGCATAAAGTAATCCGTCTGAAACGTATTTCCTTTGGCGAATTGCTGATCGGTAACCTGAAACGCGGTATCTACCGTCCGCTGACCAAACAAGAAATCGATCAATTGCAAAAAGGAAGCAAGTAATCCAGTTCTACCGAACGATCTCTGTTTTACCATAACTATTGAATATTCCGTCGCACAGCTAGGAGGCATTAGGGAATGAGTGAACCAATGAATCGTATTCTGGTAGTGGATGACGAAGAGCGTATTCGCCGTCTGCTGCGCATGTATTTGGAAAAAGAAGGCTATGAAATCGAAGAGGCTGAAGACGGCGAAACAGCGCTGCGCAAAGCGCTTGCCGACGACTATGGTCTAATTATGCTGGATTTGATGCTGCCGGGCATTGACGGGATCGAAGTGTGTAATCGTCTGCGTCAGTCCAAGTCGACACCGGTGCTGATGCTGACTGCTAAGGGCGAAGAGGTTAACCGTGTACAGGGCTTTGAAGTGGGTGCGGATGACTATGTGGTCAAACCGTTCAGTCCGCGCGAAGTCATTTACCGGGTGAAGGCGATTATGCGCCGCTCGTCGGCAACCGCGTATCTGTCACAGGAGACGAATTCCAGCAACAATATCGTATTCCCGAATCTGATCATCGAGCATGATGCACACCGGGTAACGGCAAGTGGTTACGAGATTAGCTTGACGCCGAAGGAATATGAACTGCTGCATTTTTTGGCAACGTCGCCGGACAAAGTATTTTCCCGTGAGGAATTGCTCAAAGATGTATGGAACTATGAATTTTTCGGCGATCTGCGTACCGTGGATACCCATGTGAAGCGTCTGCGTGAAAAATTGAATAAAGTATCTCCCGACTCCGCCGCCATGATTACTACGGTCTGGGGTGTAGGCTACAAGCTTGAGGTGCCGAAGTAAGTGGATTTCTGGAGAACGCTTGTCGGGAAACTGTGGCTGACGATCAGCGGTCTGGTGGCGTGCGTACTGCTGACGCTCGGATTGTTTCTATTGCCGTACATTGATACGAACTTTACCAATTCGGATGCGATCAAGCGTCTGTTTACGTATGTGTCGATTATCGGATTTACGATGACGACGTTTTTTGCCTTGTTTTTGCTGACCAAGATTACACAGCCGATGCAGCAGTTGATTCAGGCGACCGATGGTATTCGGAAAGGAAAGTACAATACCCGTCTGGATCTGCATACTAGCGATGAGATCGGTCAACTGGCAAGTGCCTTCAACCATATGGCAGAAGAATTGGAGAAAAATATCCAGAGCCTGCAATTGGAAAAAGAACAGATGGCGAGTGTGCTGCGCAGTATGGGTGACGCGGTCATTACTTTTGACAAGCAGGGCAATATGATACTGCATAATCCGCTAGGCGAGATGATAATGGACAGTTGGCACAAAACCGGTTGGGAGCAGAGCGGCAACAGCGAAGGCACAGCCGCATCGCGTGTTCCGCAACCGCTGTACCCGATGTTTGAACGTGTCATTCGCGAACGACAGGAGGAAAGCTCCAATATCCATGTGAAGCAGCAGGTGTGGGCGGTCAATATGACGCCGCTCTATTCTGGCGAGGATGTGCATGGAACCGTATCGGTGCTACGTAATGTAACGGAGGATGTGCGGGCAGAGAAGATGCTACGCGACTTTGTTGCGAATGCGTCCCACGAGATTCGTACGCCGCTGCAAATGATTCAGGGCTACAGTGAGGCGCTGCTTGACGGCATGGCTTCGTCGAAGGAAGAGAGCGACGAGCTAGTGCAGGTCATTTATGAGGAGTCGCTACGTATGAGCCGACTTGTACAAGATTTGCTTGATCTGTCGCGTATGGAAGCGGGACATATGGATATGGGCTTTGACGAAATGAAGCTGAATGAGCTGATGGAGCGTATGGATCGCAAATTCTCCGTCCGTGCCAAAGAGCGTGAGTTAAAGCTGGATGTGATCTGTCAGCCTTCCGTGCTGCTGATTGAAGCAGATACCGATCGGTTGGAGCAGGTGTTTACCAATTTGCTTGATAACGCCTTCCGTCATACACCGACAGGCGGGCATATTCAAGTGAAGGCAATGCTGCAAGGCGAGCAGGTGGAGGTTACCTTTACCGATACTGGCGCAGGCATTCCACAGGAGGATCTACCGCACATCTTTGAACGCTTTTACAAAGCCGACAAAGCACGCGTGCGCGGCGAATCCGGTGGTACTGGACTTGGATTGGCAATTGTACGTAACATTATTGAAGCGCATCATGGTGTCATTAGCGCGGATAGTGAAGTGGGGAAAGGCACAACCTTTACCTTGCTGCTGCCGCTGCGTCATACCGAGCGTGTATGATGCCATCGTAAGCACTGGAATGTAGAAATCGAGAAGCACTGCTAAACATACGTATCGCACAACCTTATCGGTCAGCGATTTGTATGATTAGCGGTGCTTTTTGTACATAAATCTGTTTGATGTCCTCAATCCGTGGGACGATTGTTTCTACCAATACAGCAGAGACATCTAGTGTTGTGCATACATATGTAGAAAAAGTTGAATAATTTCTTCATCTATTACGTAATAAAAGGATATAAAGGATATTATTGGTTTTTTAGTTTGGGATGATTCACACTAAAAGCAGTAGCAGTAGCAGTAGCAGTAGCAGTAGCAGTAGCAGTAGCAGTAGCAGTAGCAGTAGCAGCCGCTGGAGCTGCAAAGTGAAGAGACACAACGTCATGCGCAACGATGAATCGGCAGAGCTATGATAGCTATACCGTAATGAAAAGGGGAGCATAACGATGGCAAAACGTAAGTACAAGACCAACATAACAGGAAGAATTATCGCCGCAATCTATCTTATATTCGCCTATCACTTTGCAAATGATATATTCGGTAATCCAATATCGGGATATCCATTTGGGTTATTCTCGCTGATTCTGCTTGGAGCCTTCATCATTACGACTGTGTTTGATCGTTTTGTAAAATACGACTTTTTCAGAAATGATCAATAAATGATAATAAAAAACAACAAAAAGCAGCAATGTCAAAAGACAAAAAAGCAGCAACGTCCACCGTTTATAGGTAGGCGTTGCTGCTTTGGTTTTGGCATAGTGTCATTTATTACACAAGCACAACTTCCTGCGCCGTATTCAGATTTGGGAGTTCTACCAGTCCAAGCAGAACTTCCTTCGGTACATCTTTGTCCACAGTCAGGATCATGATCGCTTCGCCGCCTTCATTTTTCCGTCCTACTTGCATGGAGGCGATATTGACGTCCTTCTGACCGAGCAGGGAACCGACATTACCGATGATGCCTGGTTTATCGGTATGGGAAACGAGAATCTGGTGCCCTGCTGGCAGAACATCAACCGAATAACCGTTAATGCGTACGATACGCTCACCATAGCCGCTCAGCAGCGTACCGGCAACCTGCTGGCTTGTCCCATCCTGACCTTGCAGACTCACTGTAATCAGGTTAGTAAAGCCGCGTGTCGATGGCGAGCTGGTTACTACGACATTCAGATCACGAATCTTCGCAAGATGCAGCGAATTCACGATATTCGCTTCCGAACCGAGATGCCGGGCAAGAATACCTTTCAAAATATAGCGTGTCAGCTGTTGTGTATCCACTTCGGACAATTCGCCTGCATATTCAATGCGAATCTCTTGAATTGCCTGAACCGAGATTTGAGCGGCAAAGCTGCCCAGTTTCTCACCAAGGCTAAAGTATGGTTGTAGTTTACTCATAACGCTGGCAGCAACAGGAGGCATATTGACTGCATTTTTGAACGGCTCCTCACGCAAAATATGCAGTACTTGTTCGGACACGTCAATCGCCACGTTCTCCTGTGCTTCGACGGTCGAAGCGCCTAAGTGAGGCGTCACGATAATATGCGGGTTGTTCAGGAATGGGTGATCTGCCTGCGGAGGCTCGCTTTCGAATACGTCAAACGCTGCACCAGCAACGATACCGTCTTCAATCGCTTGTACAAGCGCCAATTCATCCACGACACCGCCGCGCGCACAGTTGACGATACGCATGCCTTTTTTCATAATCGCAAATTGTGCAGTGGAGATCATATGTTTCGTTTCTGGAGTGAGCGGCGTATGCACAGTCATAAAGTCGGCGTGTTGCAGAATGTCATCTACACTTGCCAGCTTGATTCCCATTTTGTCAGCGCGCTCTTGGGTCAGGAATGGATCGTAGCCGAGAATGTCCATGCCGAATGCTTTGGCGCGTTTGGCTACTTCACTACCGATCCGACCCATGCCGAGTACGCCCAGTGTTTTGTTGCGCAGCTCGACGCCGAGGAACGATTTGCGATCCCAAGTACCGTTGATCGTCTTGGCATACGCCTGTGGAATGTGACGGGCAAGCGCCATCATCATTGCAAAGGTGTGCTCACACGTTGTGATCGTATTGCCGTCCGGGGCGTTGATTACGATAATCCCGCGCTGGGTTGCTGCTTCCAGATCGATATTGTCAACGCCGACACCGGCACGTCCAACGACTTTTAAGTTGGTTGCAGCTTCCATAATGCGAGCCGTTACAGTCGTCTGGCTACGCACCAGCAGTGCATCGTATTCGCCGATAATGGCAATCAGTTCATCTTCGCTCAAACCTGTTTTCTTTTCCACCGTAATGTCGTTTGCATCCACCAGCTGTTGAATTCCCAGATCGCTGATCGGATCGGATACCAGTACCTTAAACATTGTGTTGTTCCTCCTCCAGAATGGTCATTCGTTTTCAACATTCGCAATAATCGTGAGTGAACTTGTAAATGTACAGCATAATTTATATAAACATTTGCCTCTGTCGCCAGCGCTGACACGCAGCGGCGAAATGTCAATATTCCGTATAAGGTCTGTTCAAAATCGCTCTGTTCAAAGCATGCAAGATCATTGTTTGCGTGGCGTCTATTCTGTTCACAGATTTAGTTAACTATAACTGGTTACCGAATAAACGCAGTAACGCATAAAAGCGAAAATCATACAAAAAAAGCGCTCATCTCCGCACTACAATTGCAAACTGTAGCAAAGGGACGAGAGCTGTCGTGGTACCACCCTAATTCGCTGTCCTCTCACGAGGGTCAGCCTTATGGTCAAATTGAACTTGACCGGATCGCTAACGGGATCATCCGACTGTACCTACTAACATTTCAATACAGTGACTCGGGAGCGCTCAAAGCATCAATCGGTTTACCGGTTTGCACCAACCACCGGCTCTCTGAAAACCTGATTCGAAGCTTTTCTCCTTCATTGGCGTTCTCAATGATTTAATTGTTTCATAATGTAACATGGGTTACATGCCATGTCAATAACCATTTTTTAAATCAAAACACGAATATTCAAGATCGATAGGTCTGAAATATACGTGTTCTATCCACTTGGCTTTTATTGTAGCGCACAACTATGCGATAATACAATGAAAACAAAGACGATTTTAAATCGTATACAAAAAATAGGTACATCGGTGTTGTGAAATGACAAGCAAAATGGGCATTAGGGATGAATTGGCATTGCTTGCTATGGCATCGTTGTCGGTCATGTTATAATACGTATTCCAAATGCTTGTTATCTACCTGATGACTGTAACTATCAAAGGATCGTGACTATGAAAAAGAAGAAAATTCGCTCGTTCAAGCTGCAACGCGTCAAGCCGGAGCAATTAACGGATCGGTTGTTGCTTGCCAACTTATATTTAACACAAGGATTAACGTTACTTGTTGGACTGATCTGGATCTGGGCGCAGGGACGCAATCCATTGACGTTATTGAAATTACCGACGGACTTGAATTTTGTATGGTGGGGATTAGGACTGGCGGCGGCGATGCTGGTAGTTGATCTATTTCTCTCCAGAGTAGTGCCGGATAACAGCATGGACGATGGCGGAATCAACGAGATGATTTTCAAACATCGACCGATCTGGCATATTGTGATCATCACGCTGATCGTCGGCATTTGCGAAGAATTATTGTTTCGTGGTGCGCTGCAATATGCGTTCGGACCATACTGGACGAGCATTATTTTTGCGGCGATTCATTTTCGTTATTTAAAACATTGGATTCCGACCGGCTGGGTGTTTGTCAGTAGCTATGCTCTTGGGTATATTTATATTGAATCCGGTACATTATGGGCACCAATTTTATGTCATTTTATGATTGACCTGATATCCGGTCTGATTATTTCGTTGCGGAGGGAAAAATGAGCGAACGTCTAAGCCGGTTGAAACGTTATGGTAGTAATCGGGATGAAGGGTTACTTACAAGTGGACGCATTAAAATGCCTGGAGGTCGCAGCAAGCGATCATCGCGCACAGTGAGACAGGCAGCTTACCAGCCTGCACTGGCTGATGGGCAAGTGCTGGAACAGGATGTTGATGGGGAAGAGGGAGAAGATGAGGATAAGGAATATGCGCCTCGCAGCACGATCTATCCATCACGCAAAATCAAGCTTGCTAAGTTTTTCTATGGTTATCTGATCTTTATGTTTGTCGTATTGACCAGCATGCTGCTCTGGTGGGGCTTCCAATTGTCCGGCTTTACGCTGACATGGAGCTGGTTCAAGCAATTGATTACGTAAATGGATCACCAAAAAGCAGCTTCGGTATACTCATCCGAAGCTGCTCTTTGTACGTAGTTATATGATAAGCGCATTAGCGCATTTCAGGCTCGATGCTGTTGGGATCGACGAATGTGTAGCCTTTTTGCTCCAATTTGGTAAGCAGGCGATCCAGTGCTTCCACGGTCCACGGTAACTCGTGCATCAGAATGATGCTGCCGGAATGCAGCTGATCCATGACGTTAGTAATGACCGCATCCGGGTCTTTCAGGTTTACCCAATCTAGTGATCCGACCGACCAGTTCATATACAGCATATGATGCTTATCTGCGAGTGCATGCACTGTATCGTTAGTAGCCCCGTTTGGAGCGCGCAGGAAGCGCGGTGATTCATTAATCGTATCTTCGATCAGCTTCTGCGTGTCCTCGATTTGTTGCGTAACCTTCGCTTTGGATTCATTTTTGAGTACGATATGATCCTGCGTATGGTTACCGATAATACCGCCGCGGTCATGAATCAGTTTCAGCAATTCAGGATGAGTTTTGATCCGATAGCCATTGACGAAAAAGATCGCCTTGGCGTTATGCTTGTCCAGCGTATCCATCATGCTGTTGATCATTTCCTTTTCTTTCGGTCCATCGTCAAATGTCAGCAAAACGACTTTTTTCGGCGTTTCCTTGGATTCTTCATTCGGAATGATATTGTAGTTTTTGTCCATATGATAGGTGTACGTAGCAGGTGCTTCTGCTTGATCATCGGTTGTGGATTCACTTCCAGATGTTTCACCGGTTGCTGACGTTCCCGTTGCTGGAGTGGTGCTTTCCTCATTGGATGGGGCAGTCTCGCCAGTTGTCGGTGTGGTTGTCTCGCCGCTGCCTGAGCTGTTCTCTGTGTTGGTGGTAGCAGAAGGATTGCTGCCCGATGATGTGTTAGCTGCCGTATTGTTTGCTCCCTGACTGCTGCATGCAGACAGCAGAAGCACGGATAGTAGCAGGCAGGCTGCTGTTTTGTTTTTCATGAATGTCACACTCTTTTCCCTATGTATTGTATAGCAAAACGCATATGTAAATTAAACCCATAACATACAGCAAAAATCAATCACATTTCGTAACTTTTGCATATCCGGGCATACACCGCATTTTATTAACCTTGCTGCGGCGCGGCTGAATCATTTTTTGCTGAATTTGCGCTGTGATGCAGCAATTCGTAATAGTACGTTTTATTGCGTGCATTTACGGATAATAAATGGTAACATAGTGAATATAGCATTGCTATATTTATCATCAAATGAATAGGGAATAGATGACCGGTCAGCTGACTGGATCATAACCTATGTTTTTAAGGGGGATCCTATCATGAAAATAGAAAGATTGAGCTCAGACAAAATACGGATTTTCCTTACGTTTGACGATCTAACTGAGCGCGGGATTCAAAAGGAAGATATGTGGCAGGAGATTCCAAAAGTACATGATCTGTTCACAGAGATGATGGACCAGGCTTATACGGAGCTTGGATTTGACGCTACCGGTCCGCTGGCAGTGGAAGTATTTGCACTTCCTGCACAGGGTATGGTAGTTATCGTTACTCGCGGTAAATACGATCAGCATCTGGGCACGATGAGCGAAGATGATCTGGCGGATGAGATATACGAAATGGAAGTCACATTGGAGGAAACCGATTTTATCGCGTATTCCTTTAAGGATTTTGAAACGTTGATCGAAGCGGCACATACATTATCGCAAAATGTGACCGAAGCCGGTCGATTGTACCACTATAAGGATCAATGGGTATTCACATTGGATCCGGCAGAGGTGGACATGTCCAAACATGCCGCTCTGATCGCGGTACTGGCCGAATTCGGAGATGCAACATCATTGACGGAAGCTGTGCTGGATGAATACGGCAAGGTTGTTATGCCGGAACATGCCATCCAGACGATCTGCGAGCATTTCCAGCGCAATGATTGATTAAGATGAGGCATCCGGGTAGTCCTTCATTCTAAATAGTCAGAACCGGCCGGAAGGAGTTCCTGTTGATCCATTGCAGATCATGATTTGTCTGCCGGTCGTCGGGCTATTTTAATGAGGGGGTATACGGGTGTCTTTATTTTCACTCTTAATGGCGGCAATTGCTCCAGGCATTGCGCTGTTGACTTATTTTTACCTGAAGGACAAATACGACACTGAGCCGCTCCATCTAGTTGCCCGCTTTTTTGTATTCGGGATTGCGATTGTGTTTCCGATTATGATTATTCAACGGGGGCTGATGTTTGGCCTTGGTGATAATCCGTATGTATATTCGTTTGTCATCTCCTCTGGCGTGGAGGAAACGGTAAAATGGTTTATTTTGTATCACATTCTGTACAATCATACTGAGTTCGATGAACCGTATGATAGTATCGTATATGCTGTGGCGATTGGGCTTGGTTTTGCAACGCTGGAAAATGTACTGTACGCATTGTACAATTCCATGTCGATTGTATCGCTGCTTGGACGCGGATTGCTGCCGGTTTCCGGTCATGCGCTGTTCGGTGTTATTATGGGATATTATATGGGCAAAGCCAAATTCAGTATGAACGCGCGCAAGCGTCGCTGGTTTGTCATTTGTTCGGTGCTGCTGCCGGTATTCTGGCACGGTGTGTACGATTTCATCTTAAACACGGTGACTCAAGGCTGGTTATGGTATATTGTACCGTTGATGCTATTCCTATGGTACGGCGGCATGCTCAAGATTGCTCGCGCCAACAGCCGTTCGCCGCTGCGCTTTGTCAAACGTGAGGAAGAAATGAATACGTAAATACAGGTAAGACGGATTTCGCAGTCGGCTATGCGGCCGATGTTGGCGAAGTCCGTTTTTTATATCGTTATTGATTATAGGAGGTGCAGAAGATGGATTGGAAACAGGCAGAGCATCTGTGTTTGGAATTTGGTACAGGTGAAGCAGGAGATGCGAGTGATATTTATACAGCGGATATGACGCTGGTAGACGACGAATACATACATACAGGACCACTATTGGGCGCAGATGGTCATGGGAAAGTACTGGAAGCTGGTCAGTTAATTAGCGGTTACATTATATTGAAAGATGATACCCGGTACTATTTTGACAGCGAAATCGTCTCGCATGATGTCGCGCAACAGCAAACGGTGTTGCGACGTCCAGATGAGCAAGAACTAACCGAGACGCGTAGCCGCAAATATTTACGCGTGCGTGCACAGCTGGAACTGGCAGTAAAATGGAACAATCAGCGCTTCACTGCTTTGACAATGGAAATCAGTGCAGGGGGACTCGTATTCGTACCGGAAGCGGGATTGCAAATTCAGCGCGGCGATGCACTAGAATGCTGGCTATTAATTCAGATGAAAAATGGCGCTATCGAGCATGTGCCGCTGGAAGCAATCGTATTGTCTACAAATGGAGCGACTGGTGACGGGAGACGTTGTAAAATTGAATATACGGCAATTGCTTCGGCTGATCAGCAAAAGTTGATCCGTTACTGCTTTGAACGACAGTTCGACTTCCGCACGTAACGAGCCGCTGGACGCTTTTGCATGTTGGTATGGACTGTGTTATAATTTGCTTGACGCAGGCCATGCCTGTTTTTTTATTGAGTTGGAGTATGAAGGTCGAGGGGGAGTTCCGATTGGAACGCCAGGATTTGCACAACAGTGGGAACATCAACATTGCGATTGATGGACCTGCCGGCGCGGGGAAGAGCACAATTGCCCGTATGGTTGCCCGGCATCTTGGTTATGTATATGTAGATACCGGAGCGATGTACCGTGCCGTTACATGGCATATGCTTCAATTAAATATTGAACCTGAAAATGCCGAAAAGGTGCTTCAAGAAGCACAAAATCTGGTGATTGAATTAATACCTGATGAGCAGGGACAGCGCGTGCTGGTCAACCAGACCGATGTAACGACTGAAATCCGCACACTGGCTGTAAATCGCATCGTCTCGCGTTATGCGCAGATTGAAGGCGTACGCATTTTGCAGGCTGCCGTACAGCGCAAGCTTGCTTTGCGTAAAGGCGTAGTTATGGATGGACGCGACATTGGATCGCATGTGTTGCCGGATGCTGAATTGAAGATTTTCATGACAGCAACGGTACAGGAGCGTGCAAGACGCCGCTTTGCGGAGATGGACGCTTCCGAGAGCATTACGCTGGAACAGCTTGAACGCGAAATCGCGGAACGGGACCGGTTGGATGAACAACGCGAATTCTCGCCGCTGGTATGTGCCGAAGATGCGATTGTACTTGATACCACATCAATGTCGATTGATGAAGTATCCAACCGCATACTAGAGCTTGCTCATACTACGCTGGCAGGGAGACATTAGACGATGTTCTATTCATTTGCTCGTGCTGTGATTCGTTTTGTTTACAGGTTATTGTTCCGTATCCAGAAGGTCGGAACCGAGAACATTCCCGCTGAAGGCGGTGTGTTGTTATGTTCCAACCATATTAGTAATCTGGATCCACCGCTCGTGGGGATTCTAATCAAACGCCATATCCGTTTTATGGCAAAAGAAGAGCTGTTTGCTTTGCCAGTGCTTGGACCGATTCTTCCCAAGCTTGGTGCTTTTCCAGTCAAACGTGGAGGCATCAGCAAAGATTCGATTCGCACAGCGCTTAACGTGTTACGCGATGGCGGGATACTTGGTATTTTTCCGGAAGGCACACGTAATTCGCAGGCGCAGGTTGCCAAGAAAGGTGCCGCGGTTTTTGCTTTGCGAAGTGATGCAGTCGTTATTCCGGTTGCCATTATCGGTCAGTACAAATTATTTGGCAAAATGAAAGTTGTCTACGGTACGCCGGTCGATCTGACTGCTTACAAAGGTAAAGACGCAACAGGCACAGCCGAGGAAGCAACAGACAAGATTATGGCTGCCATTAATCAGCTAAAACAGCAACATCAATCATAATAATGTGTTTTGAACTACGCCATCGTGCGAGTTTAAATAAATGGGATTTGAATTGAGGAGGGTATTGACATGTCGGAAGAAAATAATAACCAGGAAACTACCGAAGTTACTAACCAGGAGGCACTGGAGCAAGTGGTGTCTGTAAACAAAGGTGACACGGTTACCGGAACAATCGTCAAAATCGAAGACAATCAAGCTTACGTAAGTATTGGATATAAATATGACGGTATTATTCCGGTTCGTGAACTTTCTTCGGTACACGTAGACAGCGCTGCGGAAGCAGTAGAAGTCGGTCAAGAAGTAGAGTGCAAGGTTGTCAGCATCAACGACGACAAAGAAAGCCTCGTTCTGTCCAAACGTGCAATCGACAGCGAAAACGCTTGGGAAACACTGGAACAGCGTTTTGAAGCTGGCGAAGTATTCGAAGTTACCGTATCCGATGTAGTAAAAGGCGGACTGGTAGCAGATGTAGGCGCTCGTGGATTCATTCCTGCATCCATGGTAGAACGTCATTTTGTTGAAGATTTCAGTGATTACAAAGGCCGCACATTGCGCGTCAAAGTAAAAGAACTGGATCGCGAAAACAACAAAGTGATTCTGTCCCAAAAAGATGTTCTGGAAGCAGAATACGAGTCCAACAAACAATCCATCATGGAGAACCTGCAAGAAGGTCAAGAGCTGACAGGTACAGTACAACGCCTGACTCAGTTCGGTGCATTCGTTGACGTAGGCGGCGTGGACGGTCTGGTTCACGTATCCGAAATCGCATGGACTCATGTGGACAAACCAGCTGACGTCCTGTCCGAAGGCGACGAAGTAAAAGTAAAAGTACTTCGCGTTGATCCGGAAAAAGGCAAAATCAGCCTGAGTATCAAAGCAGCTCAACCAGGTCCTTGGGAAACTGCTGCTGACAAATTCCACACTGGCGATGTTGTAACAGGCGAAGTAAAACGCCTCGTTAACTTCGGTGCATTCGTGGAAATCGCTCCAGGTGTAGAAGGTCTGGTTCACATTTCCCAGATCTCCCACAAACACATCGGTACTCCGCAAGAAGTACTGGAAGAAGGACAAACAGTTACAGTGAAAGTATTGGACGTAAACCCTTCCGAAAAACGTGTAAGCCTGAGCATCAAAGAAACTGAGGAAGCTCCAGCTGACGAGCCAAAAGCTCCACGCGAAAGCAAATCCAGAGCGCCTAAACAAGAAGAACTGAACAACCCTAACGTATCCCTGAGCAATCAAGGTATGAACGTTACTCTGGGCGACCTGTTCGGCGACAAACTGAGCAAATTTAAGTGATCAAGAGCAAGCGCCCTCCTTGCTCGGTGTAAACCGGAACGCTTCAACCGGTTTACCACGCTTTTAGCAAGGGATCTCTTTGCTCGCCGTAAACCGAAACGCTTCAATTCGGTTTACCAAAGTCTTAGCAAGCGCCTTTCTTCTTAACCGTAAACCAAAGCACTTCAATCTGGTTTACTAAGTTTCAAGCAAGCGATCTCCTTGCTAAACTTCAGAGAAACATCATCACCTTCATTTCATCGCAACCATCTGCATGTTTCATGCCAGATGGTTTGCCTTTGAATGCAAAATGATGCCTGTTCTCTCTGAATCACACCTCATATATCGGGCTCACCGTATTGCCATTTTGTAACACTTGGCGCTGCGGAATGTCCAACAGCATAATCGGCGAATCCGAAAGTGGATTCGCCGATTATTGCTTTTATTGGTACTTTTCGTGATCAAATCATTATAATTGTTAGCCAATGGTAGCGTTTTTTGCTATGATGGTTAACGGAAAGAAAGAACAGGAGGAATAAAACCTATGGCAAGACCCGTAGTGGCAATCGTTGGCCGTCCCAATGTAGGGAAATCAACGATATTCAACCGGATGATCGGAGACCGGTTGGCAATTGTAGAAGACAAACCGGGGATTACCCGTGACCGGATATATGGTACATCCGAATGGAACGGCAAAGCATTCAGTGTTATCGATACTGGTGGTATCGAAGTAGATGGCGAAGACACCATGCTGAAATCGATCCGTATGCAAGCCGAACTTGCGATTGAAGAAGCGGATGTCATCGTATTTATGTGTGATGTGAAAAGTGGCTTGACGCAATCCGATGAAGAAGTGGCACAAATTTTGTACCGCTCTGGTAAACCAGTGATTGTGGCTGTCAACAAAGTGGATAACATGAATCGGATGAACGATATTTATGAGTTTTATAATGTAGGTTTTGGCGATCCAATCGGTATTTCCGGTAGTCATGGTAGCGGTGTAGGCGATCTGATGGATGAGATCGTGAACAAACTGCCTGAGCTGGAAGACGATGGTTATGATGAGGACGTTATTCGCGTCGCATTGATCGGTCGTCCGAATGTAGGGAAATCATCGCTCGTCAACGCTATTCTTGGCGAAGAACGCGTTATTGTCAGCAATGTAGCTGGAACTACACGCGACGCGATTGATACGCCATTTGAAAAAGACGGTCAGCGTTATGTACTGATTGATACCGCTGGTATGCGCAAACGTGGTAAAGTGTACGAAAATACTGAAAAATACAGTGTGATGCGTGCAATGAAAGCAATCGAGCGTGCAGACGTTGTACTGATGGTAATCAACGGCGAAGAAGGTATTATTGATCAGGACAAGCACGTTGCCGGTTATGCACACGAAGCAGGGAAAGCAGCTTTGATCGTTGTTAATAAATGGGATGTGGTGGAGAAGGACGACAAAACGATGCAACGTTTTGAGACGACAATCCGCGATCACTTCCTTTATATGCAGTATGCACCAATCGTATTCTTGTCAGCATTGACCAAGCAGCGTATTCACAAGCTGCTGCCGGTTGTGAAGCAGGCTGCCGAGCAGCATTCCCTGCGTATTCCGACGCATCTGTTGAACGATGTTGTATCGGACGCGGTTGCAATCAATCCGCCGCCAACCGACAAAGGCAAGCGTCTGCGCATCAACTATGTGACTCAGGTAGCCGTAAAGCCACCAACCATCATCGTATTCGTGAACGAGCCGGAAATGATGCACTTTTCCTATGAACGTTATTTGGAAAACAAAATCCGTGCTGCCTTCGACTTTACAGGTACACCGATTCGTATCTTTACCCGCCGCAAATCATCGGACGATTAAGGAGAGAAGCACGTGATCTTATCAGTGTTGGCTATCATTATCAGTTATTTGCTCGGTTCGATCAGTTTCAGTGTGCTGATCGCCAAAAGTATCAAAGGCATCGATATTCGTGATCATGGTAGTGGCAATGCGGGTGCAACGAATACGCTGCGCGTGCTGGGCAAAGGCCCGGCGATTGCCGTCTTGCTGCTAGATGCGATCAAAGGTATTGTTGCAGTCTGGATCGGTGTCTGGCTGAGTGCTACACCGGATTTCTGGATTCCGGCATTGTGCGGATTGGCTGCGATTCTGGGGCATAACTGGCCGATCTATTTTAACTTTCGTGGTGGTAAAGGTATTGCTACTACGATCGGTGTACTGGCAACCTTATGTATTGTACCGACGCTGATTGCTGGTGTTGTGGCAATTCTATCGATTGTATTCACCCGTTATGTATCGCTCGGTTCGTTGATCCTTGTTACATTGACGCCGATTTTGCTGCTCATTATGGGCTATACGGCACCGATTGTAATCGTCAGTATTGTGATCTGGGCACTGGGCGTTTGGCGTCACCGGGCCAATGTAGGCCGGATCATCAAAGGCACCGAAAGCAAAATCGGAGCCAAAGCGGACAAGGGAGGAAGCAAAGTTGTCTGATAAGGTGACTGTTCTAGTAGCTGGAAGCTGGGGAACCGCGCTTGCCTGTGTACTGGCGGACAACGGATTTCACGTATCGCTGTGGGCACGTACGCCTGAGCAAGCCGCAGAAATCAACAATCTTCACCGCAATAGCCGGTATTTGCCGGACGCTGAATTGCCAACGTCCATCGTAGCGACTTCCAATTTGGAAGAAGCAATGAGAGATACGGCAGCTGTTATCATCGTGGCACCGTCCAAAGCGATGCGTGATGTATGTCAGCAGATGAAACCTTTTTACCATGAAGATATGCTGTGCGTGCATGCGACCAAAGGATTTGAAACAGGCTCGTTAAAACGAATGTCCACCGTCATTAGTGAAGAACTGAATATGAAGGAAGACGATGTTGTCGTTTTATCTGGTCCAAGTCATGCCGAAGAGGTAGTCAAGCGTATGCCGACAACGGTCGTGGTTGCAGCTGCCAATGAAAAAGCAGCGGTTGCCGCACAGATGTTGTTTATGAACGAAGACTATTTCCGCGTATATACGAATCGGGATACCATTGGCGTAGAACTCGCAGGTGCACTGAAAAATATTATCGCACTTGGTGCTGGTCTATCGGATGGACTCGGTTTTGGCGACAATGCCAAAGCTGCATTGTTAACCCGTGGCATCGCTGAGATGGTGCGTGTAGGCAGTGAAATGGGTGCCAATCCGCTGACCTTTGCTGGACTGGCTGGCATCGGTGACCTGGTTGTTACCGGTACGAGCAAGCACAGCCGTAACTGGCGTGCCGGCTATATGCTTGGTCAGGGCAAGACGCTAGATGAGGTTATGGACTCAATGAACATGGTGGTAGAAGGTGTACGCAGCACGCAGGCGGCACATGATATGTCTCGTCGGCATAATGTGCAGATGCCAATCGCTGAGCAACTGTATCGCGTATTGTTTGAACAGGCAGATCCGCGTACAGCGGTGGAAGCGCTCATGGGTCGTGACCCGAAAAATGAAATGGAATCGATGAAGCTAGAAACCTGGAGGCAGTGGCATTCTTGATGCTGCTTCCTTTTGTCATACCCGGAAGGAGTGAAGTGAGTGGCAAAGCATAGTCAGACCTTACAATTGCAGCCGGAATTGCAACGCACGCTACATCAGCTTGCTGCCGTGATCGGTAGTTCTGCAACACCATTGCCATGGCTGCTTGGTGGTAGCTGTGGATTGTTATTGCAAGGTGTTCAGCTGGAACGTTCACCACGCGATATTGATCTGTATGCAGATGGACCTGCGATCTCCGGGCTGGATGAACAGCTACGGCATTCCTTTGCTCTATTGGATGGACCGGAACTCAACGAAACGCGTATGTATCGCTCTACGCTCAGTCATTACCAGGGAGAGGATTGTGCCATCGAACTGGTCGGTGACTTTGAAGTGCGTGCGCGTGAATCTTATTACCGTGTTCATGTAGATCGGACGCTCTACACGGCGGCGGCAATAGTGGAGCTGAATGGGCATACTGTTCGTCTGATGCCGCTAGAGCATGAACTGATCTTTAATCTGCTGCGTGATCGTGCGGATCGGTATGAAGCAATCGCTGAGCAGTTACGCCAACAACCGGAGCGCCATGAACCATTATTGCGTCAGTTGATCGACCATAATGGATTTCATCCGCAACTGATGCAGCGTATTCTTCGGCTGGCTGGATTGCAGGCTTGAATATGAATAAAATAAGCAAAATCAATGTACAATTGCTGCCATCCGGGCGTTCGATACAGGTTAGTGCAGGTACGACCGTGTTACAGGCGCTTCGTCGGGCAGGAGTATCGTTACCGGTTCGCTGTGATGGACGAGCAGCATGTTTGATGTGTAAAGTGCATGTTCAGCCGGGAGAGCAAGACACTGGCGATGGATTATGTGCACCGAATGCAGCGGAACAGCGCAAGCTGGGCAGTCAGTTGCAGGAAGGGATACGACTGGGGTGTCAGGCGAGAATTGAAGCGCCAGCTATTATCACAGTGCCAGAAGATCGGCTCAAAGCAGCGATTCGTAGACAGCTAGAGCAACAGGACGATGATTTGAGCGATTGGTAGATAAAAAACAGGTAAAATGCTTGAAATTCAAAGATGGCTGTATTACTATAGTTTTGTTCTGTTTGCCGCAGTTTGTGGCAGACTGATCAACTGTACAAATCCGCACCGTTTACACATATTTTCGTATTCACGAAAACTACAGTAGCTTGTGGATACACGCATACTTGCTCAGGAGGTGACAACTATGAACAAGACAGATCTGATCGCACAGGTGATTGAAAAAACCGAGCTGCAAAAGAAAGATGCAACAAAAGCAGTTGATGCTGTTTTTGAAGCTATTGCAAGCGCGCTGCAAAGCGGTGATAAAGTGCAACTGGTTGGTTTTGGTAACTTTGAAGTTCGTGAGCGTTCTGCCCGTAAAGGTCGCAACCCACAAACTGGTGAAGAAATCGAAATCGCTGCCAGCAAAATCCCGGCTTTCAAGCCTGGTAAAGCCTTGAAAGATGGAATTAAATAAGTTGTACATATTCCATGTTCAGGAAAAAGACCGTGATCAGGTTTGATCACGGTCTTTTCGCGTTTACGTAGTGTAGAATAACGACGGGGTTTACGAATTGCTGAACCAGCCTGTATGATAGGATGGTGTACATATACGTACAGATGAATCCCGCCGTCGGCGGAAGGAGGAACATAATGCAACCATCCAATGACAACAATTATGTGAATAGCGAATATGTAGTGATCAAGGCAAAAGACAATGGCGTGCAGGTGATCGGCTTGACTCGAGGTCGCGATACACGTTTTCATCATACTGAGAAGCTGGACAAGGGTGAAGTGCTGATCGTTCAATTTACTGAGAATACATCCGCCATCAAAATCCGTGGCGATGCTGAAGTGCAAACGAAGCATGGCATAATGCATACAGATTAACTGATTCGCCGCTTGAATCCGCTTGTATGTATGATATGGGTGGAATTGGATGCGGCTATCATATCTGACGTTTTCTCAATCTAATATTTAGTATACCGGTCGTTCATCGTCTAACATGCTACAGGCATACGGCGAATAAGCGTACCGGTATTTTGTATGGGAACGGTTGAAAATAATGATTTTTGTGTAAAAAGTAACATATTACGATCTGAGGTAGATGACAACAATCAAATCCTATATCGCCCTGTCTTGTGATGACAACATATGATATAATGAACTGAAGTGGTTTAAATCTGAAGTATTGTGTATTTCAGGTTTGTGAAAATATAGACTTGCCTGGATAAGGCGCGGAGGCTGAAATGAGACCGTATCGCTTGTTGGAAACATCCCAAAAATATACCGAATACGATATGATTCAAAAGCATACAGAGGTAGCCGGATTTCCGGATGTCCGTGCCCACTTGTTACACCTGTTTTTAAGTGAGGCAGGCAGCAATCATTTGCAAACACATGCGGACCAACTGTTTCCACTGGTGACGGGTCTAGTACAGATGGCATTGGATACACATGATATGATCGATACGTCGCCTGCTCATCAGCAGGAGGAACAGATGAGATCACGTCAATTGAACGTACTGGCAGGCGATTATTTCAGTAGCCGTTTTTATGAGTTGCTAGCTAAAGCAGGCGAGATTCAGATGGTATCGCGTTTAAGCGAAGCGATTTGTGAGAACAATCGATTAAAAATGAATCTGTACGAGCAATCTCAGCGCGGCACATTGACAGTGGAACAATATATGGAAGCAAGCATACAGCTGAAGATGCAGCTGTTTCTTTCGTTTACGCCCTATATTGCTGAGGAGCAGCGTCAGCTGTGGGAGCAGTTATTATATTTGTTTAGTCGCTGCGAATTGCTGGCAAACGAGCTGAATCCCGGTAGCGCAGAGCAACCATTCGGTCATTTCCGCTTGTATGATGCGCTTGAACAAGCGCCGGAGCGTCGGAATGAATTATACAGTGAGCCACAACAAAGTCCTCGCTGGCAGGAATGGGATGCACTCTATGATACAACTGCACGATTGGAGAAACTGCTCGGACATGCACTGGCAGCGATCGGTGAACGTTTACAGCAAAGTGATCACGATGTATTGCAAACGGAAATATCCGGTCTAACCGGCAGCTATACCAAGCTTGTTCATCAGGTGTGAGATCATCAGAAGAGGTGAAGAAATAATGAGCAAACCGGAAAGTGCCAAACCCAAAGAACAGTTCGTACAATCGGTATTTGAATCGATTGCACCGAAATACGATATGATGAATGATGTGCTCAGTTTCCGTATGCACAAAACATGGCGCAAATTTACTATGAAAAAAATGAATGTGCAGCAGGGCGATTCTGCACTGGACGTATGTTGTGGAACATGTGATTGGACACTCAGTATCGCTGAAGCAAGCAAAACAGGCAAAATTTACGGACTGGATTTTAGCCCGAATATGCTCAGCGTCGGTCAAACGAAAATTGACCGCGATGGCTGGCAGGATAATATTACACTGACACAGGGTAATGCGATGGATTTACCTTTTGAGGACAATTCGTTCGATTATGCAACGATTGGCTTTGGTCTACGCAATGTGCCAGATCTGGAAAAGACACTGCGTGAAATGCAGCGTGTCGTCAAACCGGGTGGCATGGTCGTATGTCTGGAATTGTCCAAACCAACGTGGCAGCCGTTCAAAGGCATCTATTATTTCTATTTTCAAAATTTGCTGCCGCTAATGGGACGCCTTGTCGCCAAGCGGTATGAGCAGTATAAATGGTTGCCGGATTCGCTAAAAGCTTTCCCGGGGCGCTCTGAGCTTGCGGGTGTATTCAACCAGATTGGTTTGCAGCAGGTGCAGGCGTATCCGCTGACTGGCGGAATTGCCGCACTTCATATTGGAATCAAGGAGAAGTAGGATGTTTAAGAAAATTAAAATTTTTCTCGAAATGATTAAAGTTGAGCATACATTATTTGCATTGCCGTTTGCTTTTATGGGTGCGATGCTCGGCTCTTATGTAGTATTTGGACATCTGCCGACATGGCAACAGGTAGTATGGATTCTAGTTGCTATGGTCGGCGCACGCAGCGCGGCGATGGGGCTGAATCGCCTGATCGACCGTACGTTTGATGGCAAAAACCCGCGCACGATGATGCGTGCCATTCCGGCAGGACTGCTGCGCTCCGGCGAAGTGGTTATTTTTATCGTGATCTCGCTCGTTGTATTCTTCTGGGCAGTGACCGAATTGTCTCCGCTAGCATTGCGTTTATTGCCGATTGCTGTCTTTATGCTCATCTTCTATTCGTTCACGAAACGCTTTACATGGTTATGCCATGTGGTACTGGGCATGACGATTGCACTCGCGCCACTAGGTGGCTGGGTTGCGGTGACCGGTACAGTTACTTGGACGGCAATTGTGTTCTTCGTTGCGATTACGTTCTGGACAGCAGGGTTTGATGTTATTTATGCGTGTGACGACGAAGAGTTTGACCGCAAAGAAGGGCTGCATTCCATTCCAAGTCGATTCGGCATTCCGCGTGCATTAAAAATTGCGCAGGGCTTCCACGTTATTACGGCGATCGGTCTGATCAGTCTGTTCTTTATCGCGCATCTGGGCTTATGGTATGCCGCGGGTGTTGTTATTGCGTGTGCGATTTTGTTCTATCAACATTATATTGTAAAACCAAAAGATTTGAGCCGCCTGCAAACGGCGTTCTTCACGATGAATGGTGCACTCAGCATCATCATGTTTGCATTCACGCTTATTGATCTGGCGGTGAAACAATGGCTGTAAACGACGAACATTCATCTCCGCTATCTGCCCCGGTTGTTACTGGGACGGATGGCGTGCCTTCAGCCAATGCCGGTCAGCGTTATGTGATCGGCATTACTGGTGCTAGCGGCTCGATATACGGCATTCGTCTGACTGAAGTCTTGCTGTCGCTCAGTTATAGTGTACATCTGGTTATCTCCAATGCAGGCTGGCGTGTATTGAAGGAAGAAATGGATTGGTCGGCTTCTGGACGTGACGAGATGCTGTCGCAGCATTTCGGTCATCTGCCGGGTAAGCTCGTATACCATTCCTTTTCAGATATTGGTGCTTCTATTGCAAGCGGCTCGTTCCGGGTGAAAGCGATGATTATCATTCCGTGCTCTATGGGCACGCTGGCGAATATTGCTGGCGGCATGTCCACCAATCTGATGACCCGCGCGGCAGACGTTATGATTAAAGAGGAGCGCAAACTGGTTATAGTTCCAAGAGAAACACCGCTGCATGCGATCCATTTGGAAAATATGCTGAAGCTGGCGCGTTTGGGAGTCAGCATCGTTCCGGCTATGCCGGCTTTTTATTATCGCCCCAAAACACTGCAAGATGCGGTTGACTTCATGGTTGGCAAAGTGCTCGATCTGCTCGGGATCGATCACGATTTATTTGAACGATGGGGGAATGACCGTGACGAAGTTTGAATTGCCGATCCAAATCGGTAAAATTGAATATACGAACGACTGGCCGATCTATCAGCATTTCCAACCGGAGCAGCTGTCGGTATCGGCCGTTATTCATAGTGATCTGCCTGCCAATCTGAATCGCGGACTGCTGGAAGATACGTTGTATATCACACCAGTATCCTCTTTCGCTTACGGAACGCGTTCGCAGGACTTCTGGTTGTTGCCGGATCTGTCGGTCAGTGCTCAGAATGCGGTCGGATCAATTCTTCTGTTTTCCAGAAAACCGGTGGCAGAGCTGGGAAATGGAACGATTGCGCTGACAAACACTTCGGCAACATCTGTGAATTTGCTGAAGATCATTTTACAAAAACGATATGGGTTTGCGCCTGAATATGTATCGATGAATCCGAATCTGGATGAGATGATGGAAGCCTGCGATGCGGCATTGCTGATTGGTGATCATGCGATTGAAGCAGCGCGTCATGATAGCGGCTATATTGTGACTGATCTAGGTCGCGAATGGAAATCGTGGACAGGGCACAGCATGACGTTTGCCGTATGGGCAGTGAATAAGCAATTTGCGGCGGTATATCCGGAGCTGGTGACCGAGATTGCCTCTGGTCTGCGAAGTAGCAAACAGCAAAGTTTGCACAATCTCGAACCTGTCATTGCCGAAGCACAGCGCAAAATGGGTGGCGAGCATGACTACTGGGAACATTATTTCCGCCAGTTGTGGTATGATTTTGGTACACAGGAACAGCAGGGACTGGCGCTGTACTTCCGTTACGCGTATGAACTTGGCCTGCTGAACCATGAAGTGCACATGGAATTATGGACTGACAATACGATGACACGGGTGAACGAATGAAACTACTGGATATTTTCGGGACACTAAAAAAAGACATGAACGTCATTGAACGAGAACTGAGCCGCAGCATTGATACTGATCATGCGCTGCTGAATGAGGCTTCACTACATTTGTTAAAAGCGGGAGGAAAGCGGCTTCGTCCCGCTTTTGTGCTGCTTGGCGGTAAATACGGCACCTATGATCTGGAAAAGCTCAGTAATGTTGCTGTACCGCTGGAGCTGATCCATATGGCATCTCTGGTGCATGACGATGTGATCGACGACGCGGAAACTCGTCGCGGTCAACTGACGGTCAAATCAAAATGGGACAATCGGATCGCTATGTATACTGGCGATTATATTTATGCCAAAGCGCTAGTTATCGTCGCCCGGTTGCAAAACCCGGAGATTCACCGCGTACTTGCCAAAGCGATGGTGCAGATGTCGATCGGTGAAATGGAGCAAATCCGCGACTTCTTCAACACGGAGCAAACGATCCGTCGTTATTTGCTTCGCATTCGCCGCAAAACGGCATTGCTGATTGCAATTAGCTGTCAACTCGGTGGGCTTGCTGCCGATGCACCAGCTGCACATACGCGCCAACTGTATCGATATGGCTACAACGTAGGCATGGCTTTTCAAATCCGTGACGACGTACTCGACTTGTGCGGTACGGAGAAACAAATCGGCAAACCACCAGGCAGCGACCTGCGTCAGGGCAATATCACCCTGCCAGTACTGATGGCACTTCAAGAACAGGAACTAAACCAGCCTCTGCTCTCCGAAATCCGCCGCATCCACGAAGCCGACGGTCAAACCGATGTGAAGACAGCCGTAAACATGATCAAAAATAGCCAAGGCATCGAGCGTGCCGAACAACTAGCCGACCGCTATATTCAAAAAGCAATGGATGCCCTACAACAACTACCAGAAGGCAAAACCCGTAAGCACCTACAAGAAATCGCTCACTTCGTAGCCAAGCGCTCCCACTAATCCCCAATCTTGCAAACAGCAAGCAACCGGATAAAAAGAGCCATAAAGCGACAAGAGTAACTACAAAAAAGCACCCCCCCAAACCAGCCCTGAACCCTCAGCGCTGGTTTTTTTAACTAACAACTACTCAAAACTACGCAATTCCCCAAGATTCACCTTTATTAATAAAAGCAACAATAGAGATATCATTCGATTAGCAGGAAACAACTCTATAACCACAAAAAAAAGCCATCAAAACACACCATCCTCATAAATAATCCACCAAACACTCCAAACGTTCTAAACGCCTAAACACCCTAACTGCTCTAAATGCCTTAACTGCTCTAACTGCTCTAACTGCCCTAAATATCTTAAACGCCCTTGACCTTCCCTGCTACCCACCCACTCGTGAGAGTCGGAGGGAGTTGTCAGCACATAGCGGCGGGAAGGGAATAGGGGATAAGGACGACCTTGGAGCGCGGGAATCTACAAGTAACTCCCATTCCGTAGATTCCCGCGCTCCACCGAAGGACGTTCCCCTATCCCTTCCCAGAGCGATGCTCGCTCACAACATCCCCCCCACTCCCACCAAATTCCAAATTATTTATCTCCCGGGACTAAAAGACTACCCCTCAGATGTCGATATATACAATACTGAAGTATGCAGACCGTTTCCGATGCTACAAATGGCAGTAATCACGTCGGCAGACAGGCGCATAACAAGTGAGAGGATTCATGTGGGCGGTATTGTATCAAAAATGAGCCGTTATGGATATGATTCGATTTCTTTCTGTACTCCCAGGTTTCTGTTAGAATACACAAGTGAGCACTTTGCATTGCTCCGATAGCAGATCACTTTGTAGATAACAGGAGAGTGAGTCAGATGGAACGAACATTTTTGATGATTAAACCTGACGGAGTACAACGTGGGTTAATCGGACGCATTATCAGTCGCTTGGAAGACAAAGGATTCAAATTGATCGGTGGCAAATTCCTCATCCCAACCGAGGAGCAAGCCAAAAGCCATTATGCCGAACATGAAGGCAAAGCGTTTTACGGAGAATTGATTGATTTTATTACCTCCGGTCCGGTGTTCGCGATGGTATGGGAAGGCGATGATGTGATCACCCTTTCCCGTATGCTGATGGGCAAAACCCAGGTAAAAGAAGCACTGCCTGGCACGATCCGTGGCGATTTTGCTGCACATACGCCGTTCAATTTAATTCATGGCTCCGATTCGCCGGAAAGTGCGGACCGGGAAATTGCCAACTTCTTTGCTCCTAACGAATTAAGCGTTTACGAAAAAAACATTTCGGCCTGGCTCTAACACATACCCCCGCATGGACTGAACTTATAATCATGATCAAGGAAGTGATTCCATGCTTACGAATGATGCCATTCAACCGGACGCGGATTATGCCGGCTTTATCAAAAAAGTAAAAGACAATACAGGGATCGATCTGTCGCAGTACAAAGAAGCACAGATGAAACGCCGTCTGACGACGCTGCGTACCAAAAACGGATTCTCGACATTCAGCGCATTTTTCGACGCCATGCTGAAGGACAAAGCATTGTTTTACGAGTTCCTTGACCGGATGACGATCAACGTATCTGAGTTCTGGCGTAACCCGAACCGTTGGGAAGTGTTGCGCGATACGATTCTGCCTGATTTGCAGCGCACCAGCAAAAATCTGAAAGTATGGAGTGCTGCCTGCTCGACTGGTGAAGAGCCGTACACGCTTGCAACGATTCTCGCGGACAAAAACTTGCTTTCGTCCAGCACGCTGCATGCCACTGATATTGATGACGGTGCTCTGGAAAAAGCCAAAAAAGCGCTATATCTGGAACGCTCGCTCAAGGACGTGCCGGCGGACGTGGTCAAACGGTATTTCACTGCGCAAGGACCGATGTTCAGTGTTAACGATACGCTGAAAAAGGCAGTTCAGTTCCGTAAGGGAAATCTGCTGATCGACAAGTTCGAAACAGGATATGATCTGATCGTATGCCGTAATGTTATGATCTACTTTACTGAAGAAGCGAAGCATTTGCTGTATCATAAGTTTGCAGCAAGTTTGCGCCCGGGCGGCGTTTTGTTTGTAGGTAGCACGGAGCAGATTTTCTCTCCAGGTCAATATGGATTCGATTCCTCGGAAACATTCTTTTATCACAAAAAAGGTTGATCATCCGGCGGGGGCTGATCTGCAACATGAACAACATAGATGCCGGTTCTTGTATCTAAACCGGTATCCTGCAAGGCGGGCCACAAGCAAGACCGCATGCTTAACATCAATCATGGTAAACACAAGCACACTGTCTTACAGGCGAAAGCCATCGGCAGTGTGCCTTTTTGCATAGGAACAGACCGTAAAAATGCCGGATAGATATGCACAAATACAATATTTGACGTTCCTTGTCAAATGGATGAAGGCTGTACTATAATAAGCAAAGGTAACTACGGATTTTAGCGATGCACAGTTTAACAGTTTAAAGGGGGAACGCAACATGAGTATACGTTACTTGACAGCCGGGGAGACGCACGGTCCCCAGTTGACTGCGATTATTGAAGGATTACCAAGCGGATTGGAGCTTGATTTTGAAGCGCTCAATTTCCAACTGGCACGTCGTCAAAAAGGATACGGTCGCGGTCGCCGCATGCAAATCGAGAAAGATACAGCAGATATCGTGGGCGGTGTACGCCACGGGTATACAACAGGTGCACCGGTAGCTATGGTTGTTGCTAACAACGACTGGAAGCACTGGACCAAAATTATGAATATCGAACCGATGGAAGGCACAGACGAAGAAAAACGTCGTGTTCACCGTCCACGTCCAGGTCATGCGGATCTGAACGGCGGTTTGAAATACAATCACAAAGACCTGCGCAACGTATTGGAGCGCTCCAGTGCACGCGAGACAGCAATCCGCGTCGGTGTTGGTGCAGTTGCTCGCCAATTCTTGGCACAGTTCGGTATCAAGATCGGCGGACAGGTTATCCGCATCGGTGAGATTGAAGCACCAGCTAACGATCTTTCACTAGATGAACTGATTGAACGTACAGAAGAATCTTCCGTTCGTGTAGTGGATAAAGAAACCGAGCAGAAGATGGAAGCGTACATCGATCAGATCAAAAAAGAAGGCGATTCGATCGGTGGTATCGTGGAATGTATCGTAGAAGGCGTACCGGTCGGTCTGGGTACGTTTGTGCAATATGACCGTAAGCTGGATGCACGCATTGCGCAGGCAGTTATGTCCATCAATGCGTTCAAAGGTGTAGAGATTGGTATTGGCTTTGAAGCTGGACATATTCGCGGCTCACAAGTGCATGATGAGATTCTGTATAGCGAAGAGCGTGGATACCATCGTGCTACGAACCGTCTCGGCGGCTTTGAAGGCGGCATGACCAACGGTATGCCAATCGTCGTCCGCGGCGTAATGAAGCCGATCCCGACGCTGTACAAACCGCTACAAAGTGTAGATATCGATACGAAGGAGCCATTTACCGCACAAGTAGAACGTTCCGACGCATGTGCCGTACCTGCGGCAAGCGTAGTGATGGAGAGTGTGGTTGCCTGGGAAGTTGCCAAGGCTTTCCTGGAAAAATTCGGTGGCGACTCCATGACGGAGATTCGTAAAAACTACGATAATTACCTCGCACAGCTGGAAGCTTACTGATGAGCGATATTCGCACAGTAGACGTTCAACTTGGCGAACGCTCTTACCCGATTTACATTGGCGAACAGCTGCTGGAGCAATCCGGCAGCTATTTGGAAAAGCATAAACTGTCCAAGCAAAGCCCGCTGCTGATCGTTACGGACGAGAATACCGCGCCGCTGCATCTGGACAAGCTGGAGCAGTCGCTGCAAGCTGCGGGCTTTACCTTTGTCACAGCTGTTGTCGGCGCAGGTGAAACGTCCAAATCGCTAGCGGTATTCGAAGCAGTTATGACCAAAGCGATTGAAGGTGGACTGGATCGCAGATCGGCGGTGATCGCGCTCGGTGGCGGTGTCGTTGGCGATCTGGCTGGTTTTGTAGCTGGAACGTACATGCGCGGCATTCGTTTTATTCAGATGCCGACTACCGTGCTTGCTCACGATAGCAGCGTCGGTGGCAAGGTAGCAATCAATCACCGACTAGCGAAAAATATGATCGGCGTCTTCCATCAACCGGAGCTGGTGCTGTACGATCTAAGCACCCTGCAAACGTTGCCGCTGCGCGAAGTGCGTGCCGGTCTGGCGGAAATGGTGAAGCATGGTCTGATCTGGGATGCTGACTTTGCATACTGGTGTCTAGAACATGCGGACTCATTGCAGGCAGTGGATCGTGAGGCGATGGGTTATGGTCTGGAAAAAGGCTGTGCGATCAAGGCGATTGTCGTCTCGCGTGATGAGCGCGAAAATGATCTGCGCGCCATTCTCAACCTCGGTCATACGATCGGTCATGCGATCGAAGCAGTTGCTGGTTATGGCGAGATCATTCACGGCGAAGCGATTTCTATCGGTATGGTCGGTTCTGCGATCATCGGCGAAGCACTTGGTGGTGAGCCAGGGCTAGTTGATACGACACGTCGTATGCTGCAAAGTCTCGGTCTGCCGACGGTATTGCCACAGCATTTGGACATTGATGCCATTATGGAAGCGATGATGCACGATAAGAAGTTTCAAGAAGGTAATATGACCTTCGTCGTGCCACAGTCAATCGGCAAAGTGGAGATCAATCCTAATGTTGATTACCATCTGGTGCGTCGTACTGTGGAACAGCTGAAGGAGGAGGTCTGAGTATGAGTATCTATATGCGTGGAATCCGCGGGGCAACTACTGTGACTCGCAACGAGCGTCAAGAGATTCTTGACGAAACGCTTGTATTGCTAAAAGAAATTGTAGAGCGCAATCAATTCGAGCCGGAAGATATTAGCAGCATCTGGATTACGATGACTGCCGATCTGGATGCCGCGTTTCCAGCACTAGCAATTCGTGAAATGGAAGGCTGGAATATGGTGCCGTTAATGTGTGCAGTCGAAGCATCGGTACAAGGCAGTCTGCCGAAGTGTATTCGGTTGATGATTCATGTGAATACGACCAAGACACAGCAGGAAATGCGCCATGTCTACTTGAATGAAGCGAAGCGTCTGCGCCCAGATCTGGCAACATCCTGAGCCAATTCCAGCGTAAGGGTTGCGTCAGTTACCCGTTATGGGGTATAGTATAAAATAAGCTTAAGAAGCAAGCAGAGCCGTGTATTGAGATGAGATTGCAGGTAAGCAGAGAGAGCAGTATAGATGAGAAGGAAACGTAAGCCTTGTCGGCGGGCTGAGCGGAGTGTTCACCGGTATATGCGTCAGAGCATATCCATGGACGGTTCGGGTCGGTGGTCCGCAGGAAGACAGGTGCGAGGACGTTTCGAGAGCAGAATGAACAGTAGAGTAGATCATCACAATCGTATACAGTGAGATGTAGTAGTGAACAACATGGATGATGATGTTATTGTCATTAATGGCAACGATTGAGTTATATTGTTGGTTCAACTGTAGCTGTATTGTATACGTGCAGCCTTTTTTGTCAGCATCATTTGCTGTATTGTTGAAAAAGACTACTAGAATCAGATGATATTATCCTCTATGTGCATTCAGCCAGCAACGGTGTATTTGTGTATATCCGTTGTCTGCATTTGTACCTACTTGATGTGATTCCAGCCTTCATGCGTCCGTACGCGTGGAGGCTTTTTTAGTTGCCTTCCGGTGCTATCGCCGTCCACGGATATGCTTTCCCTTACCAAACCAAACAGATCAAAGGAGAGAATATCATGATCCAACCTCATGTAGAACAGGTTATTGCCATGTCCAGTCAGTACAATTTGATTCCTATCGTAAAACGCCTGCTGGGCGATATGGAGACACCGATTCGGATTTTTCAGCGCTATGCGGAGCAGAAGCACGCGTTCCTGCTGGAGAGCGTGGAGGGTGGCAGCAAATGGGCACGGTACTCCTTTATCGGTAGCGATCCGTTCCTGCTCATTTCCGGTAAACAGGGCAAAATTACATTGGATATCGATGGCGAACAGACCGATTTGTCCGGCAAGCCAGTAGAGCAGCTCAAAGCGCTGCTGCGTCGATATCGCAGTCCGAAGGTAGATGGATTGCCACCGTTCACTGGTGGAGCGATTGGATTCTTCGGCTACGATCTATTGCAATATTATGAGAAGTTGCCGCCACATAAAGTGGATGATCTGAATATGGATGATATTCGCTTTATGTTCTGCGATCAGATTGTTGTGTTTGACCATGTGAAGCAGCATATTCTGCTTGTGAGCAATGTGCATGTGCCAGATGGTGCGGATGACGATACGATTCGTGAAGCGTACGGCAATGCAGCGGAAAAGCTGGACGATATGGAGCGTATGTTGCAAACGCAACCGCCAGTCAACACCGCTGGACGTGCACCGGTATCCGAGGATATTGAGCTGGGCGAGATCAAGTCCAATATGACGAAGGAACAATATTTGGATGGCGTGGATCGGGCGAAAGAATATATTCGCGCGGGAGATATTTTCCAGGTTGTATTGTCTCAGCGGTTTCACATTGATACGGAAGTGTCGCCACTCGAAGTATACCGCGTACTGCGGACGATGAATCCATCGCCGTATATGTATTATTTGAAACTGGACGAAGAGATTATCGTTGGTACTTCACCAGAAGCGCTCGTGAAGGTCGAAGGCGATCGGTTACAAACAAGACCAATTGCGGGTACACGTCCACGCGGACTCACCGAAGCGGAAGATGTGGCACTGGGAGAAGAATTGTTACAGGATGAAAAAGAACGCGCTGAGCATCTGATGCTGGTCGATCTCGGTCGCAACGATCTGGGACGGGTATCCGAATTTGGAACGGTCAAAGCAGATTCCTTTATGCAGATTGAACGGTACTCACATGTGATGCATATCGTATCCAATGTATCCGGTACATTACGCAAAGATAAGGACTTCTTCGATGCTTTCCTATCCTGTCTGCCAGCGGGTACAGTATCTGGTGCACCGAAGCTACGGGCGATGGAGATTATCGCGGAGATCGAGAATGAAGCACGCGGCGCGTATGCGGGAGCAATTGGTTATCTAGGCTTCTCTGGTAATATGGATGCCTGTATTACGATTCGGACGATTATTTTCAAACATGGACGTGCATATGTACAGGCGGGAGCAGGCATCGTATGGGATTCGGTTCCAGAGAAGGAATACGAGGAAACGGTGAACAAAGCGAAAGCGATGCTCAAGTCGATTCGTGTTGCCGAAGCGATGTTTCCACCGAAAAGTAGCAAAGAACACAATGTAGCGAATCCAGATTATCTGTACGGGTACGAGCCAGTGAAGTTGGGTGACTAAGATAACAATCTGCATATGAAAGTGATAGTACGCAACATTTATCATTCAATCGGCAGTTTGCCGGATTAGTATATAGACATCAACACTTAGGGGAGGACAATGGGATGCAAACAGGAGAAATCATACAGCAGGCAATCGGCGACATTATTCAAGGTCAGCATCTGTCGCGCCAGCAGGCATACGAAGTGATGAGCACGATTATGGACGGTACAGCAACGCCTTCGCAAATTGGCGGCTTGTTGACTGGGCTGCGGATCAAAGGTGAAACAGTAGAGGAAATTACTGGTTTTGCCGAAGCGATGCGGCGTAGTGGTGGACGTGTACCAGTATTGTCGGCTGGCTTGCTTGATACATGCGGTACTGGCGGATCGGGGATTCACAAGTTCAATATTTCCACCGTATCTGCCATTATCGCGGCTTCCGTATCGGTTCGTGTTGCCAAGCATGGGAATCGCTCTGCATCGGGTAAAGCGGGCAGCGCAGACGTACTGGAAGCGCTAGGCGTGAATATCGGACTGAATGCACAGCAAGCTGCTAGCTGTTTGAACGAGATTGGAATCTGTTTCCTGTTTGCCCAAGTGTTCCATCCTTCGATGAAGCATGCAGCAGCGACTCGTCGTGAGCTGGGTGTACGTACTGTATTCAATATGCTAGGACCGTTAACCAATCCGGCAGGAGCGGATCGCCAACTGATCGGTCTGTATGACAGCAGCAAAATCGAAACTGTCGCTCAAACATTGCAATTGCTCGGATTGGAGCGTGCGATGGTCGTTGCCAGTCATGACGGATTGGACGAGATCAGTATTGCCGCACCAACACGGATTGCCGAGCTGCGAGATGGCGAGGTTCGTACGTATGAAGTCATACCAGCGGACTTTGGACTGGATACGCACCCGCTGGAACATATGTTGGGCGGAGATGCTCAGCAAAATGCCGATATTATCCGCCGTGTTTTGAGCGGAGAGCATGGTGCGTATCGTGATGTAGTGCTGGCGAATAGCGCAGCCTGCATCTATCTGGCTGGCAAAGCGAATAGTTTTGCAGAAGGCGCAGCCATTGCCGCACAGGCGATTGATTCCGGTGTAGCCGCCGGCAAATTGCAGCAACTAATCCAAACTACGGGGGCACACAGTTATGTATCTTGATAAAATCGTCGTTACCAAACAGCAGGAAGTAGAACAACTGGCGCATCATTTTTCATTACGTGAAGCAGAGCGTCAGATTGCACAATTGCCTGCAACGCGCGGATTCCGTGCGGCATTGACTGCGTCGCCGAATCGTCGTCTTGGTCTGATCGCTGAGGTGAAAAAGGCATCGCCGTCAAAAGGGCTGATTCGCCCTGATTTTCAGCCGGTGCAGATTGCGACCGCTTATGAAAAAGCTGGTGCAGACTGTATTTCCATCCTAACGGATGTACAATATTTCCAGGGCAATAATCAGTATTTGACTGATATTCGGGCAGCGATTAATCTGCCGCTGCTTCGCAAAGATTTTATTATTGATGAGCGTCAGATTTATGAAGCGCGTCTGATCGGAGCGGATGCGATTCTGTTGATTGCCGCTATTTTGACAGCAGAGCAGTTGGAGCAATATATCGAAGTCGCAGTATCGCTCGGATTGGATGTATTAATTGAAGTGCATGATCAGGCAGAGCTGGAAACGGTACTGCATGCCAAGGGTGCACTGGAGCATGGTTTGATCGGTGTGAATAACCGTGATCTGCGTACATTCGTTACTTCGCTGTCGACTACAGCGGAATTGATTCGTTTGCTACCGGAAGGCGTGCCGTTAATTAGCGAAAGTGGCATTATGTCGGTGGAAGATATTGCGTATGTGCAGGAGGCTGGAGCGGCTGGCGTGCTGGTTGGAGAATATTTTATGCGTCAACCGGATATTGAAAGTGCTGTACGCAATCTGATGGCACCAGCAGAGTACGAAGCAGGTGCAGGTAGTCAGGCAGGAACGTCTCATGACTGAAAACGACAGTACCTTTGCTCCAACATTCCATTCCGATGAACAGCGAAATGACTGTAATAAGCAGCAAAATAACGATCTACATTCGGCATCTGCACCGGTATTGTACGACCACCACGATGCTAGTTTAAAGATAAAAATCTGTGGACTTCAAAGCGTTGAAGTGCTAAAATCTATGATACCATTACCGGTCGATTATATCGGCTTTGTCTTTGCACGCAGCAAGCGGCAAATTAATCGCGAGATCGCTGCGCAGCTCATTGATGTGCTGAAGCAGTGGCCGCAAGGACATATTCCGCAAAGTGTAGGCGTGTTCGTTGACCCGACACTGGATGAGCTGGTGCATATTACAGATATCGCGCCGCTAGATGTGATCCAATTGCATGGTAAGGAAACGCCAGCGTTTTGTCGGCAGGTGCGAGAGAGATTGCGCAAGCCGGTAATAAAGGTCATTTCCGTACAGGCAGATCGGCAAAATAATACAGATCAACATAACAATACAACTAGCCGAATCAACATGGACATGAACAACACGGAAATGCAAATGGAACAAAACTATGATGATACGGCTACTGCTGTTCATCAACAATGCAATCCTTACGAAGGCGTGGTAGACGCCTTTTTACTTGATACCCATGATCCGCTGTATGGCGGCGGTTCGGGCAAAACATTTGCTTGGGAAGAAATACAAGCGTATCATCGCTGGACATCAGCGCGCGGAATTCCGCTGCTAATTGCCGGTGGACTGAACCCGGACAATGTAGATACACTCGTTCACGGCTATCCGCTAGAAGGCATTGATGTATCAAGCGGAGTCGAGAGTGACGGAGTCAAAGATATCGATAAAATCAAACAGTTTGTGGAGAGGGCGAGATCATAATGACAACACTACCTGATGCAAAAGGAAGATTTGGCGATTTTGGTGGACGTTACGTACCAGAAACGCTGATGAACGCACTGATCGAACTTGAGGAATCGTATCGTAAATACGCGGATGACGCGCAATTTCAACAAGAAATTGATTATCTGCTCAAAGAATACTCCGGTCGCGAGACTTCGCTGTATTATGCCGAAGGGTTAACTCGACATCTGGGTGGACCGAAGATTTATCTGAAACGCGAAGACCTCAACCACACGGGTGCACATAAGATCAACAACGCTATCGGTCAGGCATTGCTGGCAAAACGAATGGGCAAACAAAAAGTCATCGCCGAAACAGGCGCTGGACAGCATGGTGTAGCAACAGCGACAGTCGCTGCGCTGATGGGTCTGGAATGCAAAGTGTTCATGGGCGAAGAGGATATCAAGCGTCAGCAACTGAACGTGTTCCGTATGAATATGCTCGGTGCAGAAGTGGTTCCGGTTACGTCTGGTACACGCACACTCAAAGATGCGGGTAATGAAGCACTGCGCTACTGGGTCAGCAATGTCGAAGATACATTTTACATTCTTGGCTCTGCCGTCGGACCGCATCCGTATCCGATGATGGTACGCAACTTCCAACGTGTGATCGGCGACGAGACACGCCGTCAGATTTTGGAAAAGGAACATCGCCTTCCGCATACCGTAGTGGCAGCGATTGGTGGCGGTAGCAATGCCATCGGCATGTTCTATCCGTTTATTAACGACCAAGACGTTCGTCTGATTGGTGTGGAAGCTGCTGGACGAGGTATCGACACCCCGCTGCACGCCGCCACGATGAGTCTCGGTACCAAAGGCGTATTCCAAGGTTCGATGAGCTATCTGCTACAGGATGAATACGGTCAAGTACAAGAAGCCCATTCCGTCTCCGCCGGTCTTGATTATCCGGGCGTTGGACCAGAGCATTCCTATCTCAAAGATATTGAACGTGCCCAGTACGTACCGATTACAGATCAGGAAGCGCTCGATGCGCTCAAACTGCTGTGCCGTACCGAAGGTATTATTCCGGCACTGGAATCGGCACATGCCATTGCCCACACGGTGAAGCTTGCAAAAGAAATGACAGCAGATCAGCTACTGGTAGTCTGTCTGTCCGGTCGCGGCGACAAAGACGTGGAATCGATTATGAAATATGAGCGGGAGGGATCGCTGTGAGCGTAACAGGACAGAGCCAGAATCGGATGGATGTTACATTTGCCAAGTTGAAGGAAGCGGGCGAAACGGCGTTGATTCCGTTTCTGACTGTTGGTGATCCCGATCCGCAGATTACGGTTGATATTATCGTCGAATTGGAAGCCGCAGGCTGCAACATTTTGGAACTGGGCGTTCCTTATTCCGATCCGCTGGCAGATGGACCGGTCATCCAGCGTGCTTCGCAGCGTGCATTGACTCACCGTGTGACGATCGATACATGTTTTGAGGTTGCTTCGCAGGCACGAGAACGCGGTGTACAGATGCCATTTATTCTGTTCACGTATTACAATCCGATCTTGCAATACGGATTGGATACGTTCTTCGAGCAGATGCGTCATTACGACATTAGCGGTATGATCGTGCCGGATCTACCGGTAGAAGAATCCGAAGAAATGAGAGCACGCTCCCGTGAAGCGGGTGTAAGCCTTGTACCACTCGTTGCACCAACGTCGCATGAGCGTATTTCCTCCATTCTGAACGGAGCGCAGGGCTTTGTGTATTGCGTATCTTCGCTCGGCGTGACAGGTGAACGCGCATCGTTCCACAACAACGTAGAGCAGTTCATTAACAGCGTGAAGGACAATACAGACTTGCCCGTTGCGGTCGGTTTTGGTATTTCCAGTCATGAACAAGTGAAGCAGTTCTCGCAATTTTGCGATGGCGTTGTTGTTGGTAGTGCAATTGTGCGCCAGATCGAATCGCAGATTCCGCTATTGACTGATCCCGCGCGGAAAGCAGACGGACTGTTGCAAATTCGCAATTTTGTGGCAGAATTAAAAGGAAGCAAATAAGATTACGATTATACCTATACAGGCAATGTTTAACGCTCCGTGTGTACCTGCTGCTATGGCAGACAGGTATGCCGGAGTTTCAGCATTTCCTGACGATGATGCCTGAAGGAGTTGTGCATAGTGAAACCGAAATCCCGTATTGTGAATATTCCCGTCTATCAGCCGGGCAAACCGATTGAAGAAGTGAAACGCGAACTTGGACTCGACAAAGTGATCAAGCTAGCTTCCAATGAAAATCCGTACGGTTCTGCGCCATCTGTACAGCAGGCTATCGTAGACGAATTGTCCCAGCTGTATCTGTATCCAGACGGCGGTGCGGTAGAGCTGACTGCCGAGCTGGCAAAGCATCTAGGTGTACAATCCAATCAGATTATTTTCGGTTGTGGATCGGACGAGATCATTTCATTGACTGCGCGCGCGTTCCTAGAGCCGGGCGATGAGACAATTATGGCAGATCAGACCTTTTCCGTATATAAAAGTAATGCTGAGATCGAGGGTGCTGAAGTTGTTGAAGTGCCGCTTGTAGAAGGTACACACGATCTGCATGCGATGATCGCCGCAGTGAGCGAAGATACGAAGATCGTCTGGGTGTGCAATCCGAACAATCCAACCGGAACGTTTGTACCGGAAAATGAACTAATCAGCTTTATGGATCGTGTACCTGAGCATGTATTGGTTGTACTGGATGAAGCGTATTATGAATACGTAGTTGCAGAGCAATATCCGCACAGCGTGAAGCTTCTGGATCGGTATCCTAATCTGCTCATTTTGCGTACGTTCTCCAAGATCTACGGATTGGCTGCACTGCGCATCGGTTACGGTATCGGCAATGCAGCTGTAGTGAAGCTGGTCAATCAGGTGCGTGAGCCGTTCAATACATCGCGTATTGCTCAAGCGGCAGCACGTCAGGCGATTCGGGATCAACAATTCGTGGATGATTGCCGCACCAAAAATCGTGCAGGTATGGATGTGCTGCTCGGCGAATTTGACCGACTTGGTCTGCCGTATTTCCCAAGCGAGACGAATTTCATTATGGTTGATACGAAGCATAATGCGATGGATATTTTCCAAGGGATGCTGCGTCGTGGTGTGATTATCCGTGCAGGTCATCAGAAGTATCCGACGTATATCCGCGTAACGATTGGTACGCCGGAAGAGAATGAAGCGTTTATTCGTGCGTTGGAAGAAACATTGCAAGAGCAAACGGCAAATGTATAAAAAATGATCCAAAATGATTTATAGATAAAATCTACGACTGATTTTACAACTTCAGGCGAATGAAAGATGCCGTGACTGCTACAATCGGCAGCACGGCGCAATATTCGACTGTTAAACAGCATCATGGATTCTGCTGCTTTAACGCAGCAGGAAAGACAATCGATAAAGAATGAGTGGGATACTAATGACGACAAATATTGCGATTTTCGGTGTAGGGCTGATCGGCGGTTCGCTGGCGCTTTGCTTTAAAGACAAGCCGGGACTGCATATAACTGGATATACACACCTGCCCGAATTGATACATACGTTTCAAGAGCGACAGGTTGTGGATCATGCGACACTTTCGGTAGAAGAAGCTGCACTGGACGCGGACTTTATTTTCCTCTGCGTACCGGTTAGTTTGCTGAACAGCTATCTGGAACAACTAAGCCGCCTGCCATTAAAAAAAGGCTGCATCATTACCGATGTTGGCAGCACGAAGGCATCCATCAACGCCTGTGCAGAACAATTGAAGCTGAGCGACGGCGTACATTTTATCGGCGGTCATCCTATGGCTGGTTCCGAACGCTCTGGTGTCGGTGCAGCTTCGGCGTTGCTGTTTGAAAATGCCTACTATGTACTAACACCACCGGATCATGTACCACCTGCGGCATACGAACGCCTCGCTGAGCTGTTGACCCGTCATACGCGTGCACAGGTAGTGAAGGTAGAACCGGTGCTGCACGACGAGATTGTCGGCGCAATCAGCCATCTGCCGCATGTCATTGCCGTAGCACTGGTCAATCAGATTCGCGGCTATAATGAAAATAATCCGCTATACCGGATGCTGGCTGCGGGCGGATTCCGCGATATTACGCGTATTGCTTCTAGCGATCCCATCGTTTGGCGTGACATTTTGCTGAACAATCGGCATATCGTATTGGATTTGCTGCAAGACTGGAATCAAGGTGTGCAGGAATTCGTGGAACTGCTGCACAATCAAGACGCGCGTGGCATCGAACAGCAGTTTGAGCAAGCGGGTGCATTCCGTGACGAATTGCCGGAACGTCGCAAGGGCATGATTACGACTCTGTACGATCTGTATCTCGACGTACCCGATCATCCCGGCATTATCGGTAAAATCACAACTGAAATCGGCAATCGTGGCATCAATATTAGCAATGTGCAGATTATTGAGAGCCGGGAAGATGTACCGGGCGTGATGCGTCTGTCGTTCCGCAATGAACACGATATGGAGCAGGCAAAAGCAATGCTGCTGGATAGCCAGTACAGTGTATTCGCACGCGTATAACGGATATAGCCATATATATGGATTGTTACCAGTTACCGCTATGACAAGCTACGTACATCACTCTTGTCTGGCATTTGCATAGCAGATACAAGGGCAATATCATTTGACATGATTGTATACACCTCAATATAAGGCACCTCTTACATGAACATCGGGATTTCCAGGATGGAAGCAGATGATCACAGGAGGTGCATTTTTTATGTGCAACGCTGCTCAATTTGCCTGGATAGATGTAGTCTGAGATGAGGCAATCGCTGATTTTCTAAAAAAAATCAAGAATCGTAGAACTATTTGCCCTGCTCAGCAGTCTAACAGGCAGTACGAACTCAAGCGCTTGAGAATGATACCAATCCGATGAATTGGATATGCATATATGTCGATAAGGGGTGTTTATCAGAAGTGATCAGATGGAACCGAACCAAAATCAAAGAAAAGCAGTTCAGTGAGAAAGTAACCAGTATTCGTGAAAAATTGTATCGGCTGGCATACTGCTATGTAAAAAATGAACAGGAAGCATTGGACATCGTCTCGGAAGCTACGTACAAAGGCTATCTCGCTTTTGGCAAAGCTGATTCCGTCACGTACTTTGATTCATGGATGTCACGCATCGTGATCAATACAGCGATTGACCATACGCGTCGTAATAAGCGAATCACGTATCTTGAAGATTATACGCAGGAATTTGCCGCTACCTCACAAGGCGCATCGCTGGAAGAGAAGATGGATTTGTACAATGCACTGGATCGATTGCGACCGGAAGATAAGTCGTATATCATTTTAAAATATTTTGTGAATCTCTCATTCAAAGAAATGGCGGATGTGCTATCCGTACCCGAAAATACAGTAAAATCGAGATTTTATCGGATTATCAAACAGTTGAAAGTGTATTTGATTGAAGGAGAGGTGGAATCGGTATGATCGGAAAACAACATTACGATAATATTCCTGTTCCTGAGCAACTAACCGATGTCATGGATCGCGCCCAGCAGAAAGCCAGACAAAAGCAGCGCAAAACGAATCGTATCGTTCGGTATAGCTCACTGATCGCAGCCTGTATCGCGTTCCTGCTCGTTGTGAATATTCCGACCGTTGCCAATGCCATGTACAATATCCCGGTGCTAGGCAGCATCGTCAAAGTACTGCAATTCGGAGAAGGTGGGCAAGTGACCGATGGTGTCCATGTAGAAACCAAAGTAACTGAGAATAGCGTTCAGATCCATTTTAGCAACGATGACAAAGACCTGATGGATCGGGTTCCTGCCTATGAAGTGGTGCAGAAGGATGCACCGAACCGGCTGATCTTTACAATCAATGGTGCACGTACATTCGATTATGATCAAGTGACGCAAGATCTGCGCAAGTTGCCATTGGTACAAGATGTGTATCGGGTTGTCATTCTGGATGATTCGGCGATGCGTTTTGTCGTGGAGCTGAAGGACGGAGTAAGCCATACGATTACCGAATATCAGAACCCAGGCTATCTGGAGTTGACGCTGCGTTCTGACGCTACAATCACAGAGCCGCATATGATCTACGCGCTGCGTACCGAAAGTATGCCGATGGGCGAATCATTGTCCATGCTGGAGGAGCTGTACCCGAACGAAGACATTTCCTTTATCAAAACATCCGGTGAGATGTATGCAGCTGTTATTGGAGAATACGAAACGAAAGAAGAGGCGGAAGCGAAGCTGAAGCAAGTATCTGCCGCATCACCGGATTATCATGATTTCCGTGTGGATAGCTGGATGAGCAACGATCGACCGCACGAATAGATATATAATCAATATGGAATGTAGTACATGATAGTCCAGTCAATTCCTGAGTATTCCATTAGCCCGCTTGGATGACAGCACCACCTTCTTCATACACATATGGGAAACTTTAAAAGAGTATATCCCTGTGTCATGAAGAGGAAGCTGATATGCAAGCGGGCTTTTTGCTGCACAGTACCGTGTATACGAGATGAATCTAATCGTGGTGCCTAGCATCATGTTGATCTTTGCCATGTAGGGCGAGGATATCGATAAAATGCGCAAGAAATTCATCCACCTTCACTTCAGTACATACATGAATCGGTGTGAAATGAGGATCGGTATCATTTGTGACCTCCAACGTTCGTCCCAACTGATCTTCCGGCTGTAGCTGTATACGTGCTTTGACCAGTTCTGTTGTCACTAACCATGGCTCCAATGCGACCGCAGCTGCAAGTGGATCATGCAATGGCGAAGCATATATGCCGTGCTTGGATTCGTATGCTTTCATGCGAAATTGCAACACATGCCGTATCAATTTTGCGACTTGTGGTTGTTGTACAGCCAGTCGCTCATCTATATCTGCCGCATGACCAGATTGCAGCATCGCTTGAAACGTCACATCCAGTCCCGTCATCACCAATGGAAATCCAGCACGAAATACGATGTCTGCTGCTTCAGGATCACCATGAATATTGGATTCCGCATACGGCGTAATATTGCCTTTACTACGCAATGCGCCGCCCATAATAACCAGCTTTTTGACTTTGGATGGCAGAGTAGAATCGAGTGCCAATGCTTCCGCAAGATTGGTCAAGCGACCGACAAACACAAGTGTCAACGCTTGCGGATGTTCGTTAATATGACGAACGAGAAATTGTGCTGCTGATTCGGTTGTTAACGCAGCGTTGTCAGGGGTTACCGGTTCTGCCCAATTGCCCAATCCGTCTTCACCGTGAAAGTCGCGTTTGATGCCTGCCCATGGTCGGTAGAGTGGAGCATCAGCTCCCTGTACAACCGGAATATCGTCATATCCACTCCATTCTAGAATATTGCGTGTATTGGCAGTCGCTTGAGCCGCACTGACATTCCCAGCTGCGGTCGTAATTCCGAGCAGACGAGCACGCGGATGAGCAAGCAAGTACAGGATCGCAAGCGCATCATCCGTACCCGTATCGACATCTAGTAGCAAAGGGACTTCCGTGTTTTGTTGTTCATTTGTATTCATTGAAGACAACTTCCTTTCCGTATGTACCATTGTCATATTCGGTTGCGTAAGGCATTAAGAAGGACGATATGGAAGATGATCGTATTTTAACTTCACCAATTGTTCTTTCAAAAAAGTCAAAAACGCTCGATTGGCAAGTGAGAGATACCGGTTATGACGATGCGCGACAGCCAGATGCACCGATATACCAGGTTGTATCGGTACGATGGCGAGTCGTGGCTCCATAGCAGCAGCCGTACGCAGCAATAGCGTTGCACCAACGCCTTCAACAACAAGAGAACGAATAAACGATAGCTGATTGGTTGTAAAGACAATATTGGGCTGAATTCCGTATTGCTGACTGGCTTCATCCAGCAATCGGCGCTGATTGTAACCTTCTTTGAATAAGACAAGCGGTTCTAATAGTAGCTCCTGAACCGAAATGCTGGAGCGTGTACTGAGCGGATGTCCCTGCGGAAAACAAGCTACAAATTCATCAGTCAACAAATGTTCGATCATCAGCTCAGGATTGGAATGAACTGCTTCCACATCGGGATCATAACTGATGATGCCCAGATCAATCGTTTTGTCGGTAATCCATTGCCGAATCTGCACCGTTCCTTCTTCGATGACATGCAATCGAAGTGCAGGATGCTGCTTAATAAAGGCTTTGATAATCGGCGGGAAGTACACACTGCCAAACATCGAAGGAAGTCCAAGTAAAATCTCCCCACGCTGCAAGCCTCGCAATTCCTGCATTTCATGACGCGCTTCATCCAATCGCTCCAGAATGCTTTCCGCATGTCCCAGCAACACCCGACCTTCGGGCGTAAGAGATACATGTTTATCCGCCCGATCAAACAATTGCATCTGCAATTCTTCTTCCAGTTTTTGAATAGATTTGCTGATGGCAGGCTGGGCGATGTACAGCAGTTCCGCGGCTCGTGTGAAGTTTCCAGTGCGGGCAACTGTCGCAAAATGATGAAGTCGACGCATATCCATAAGCATTCTCCATTCCTGAAAGTTATGAAAACGATAAGATCTATATATTTCAAAATTCGACACCCACATGATACCATGGTTTTAAATCATAGTAAATCGCTATGATAACTAAATTTTAATACGTTAAAGGGGATAAAAAGATGAGAACTAACCGATTATCGATCTCGCTGCTCGCCGGGTTACTATCCGTTGTTACGGTATTGGCTGGATGTACAAATTCAGCAGCGAACTCGAATAATGACGATACAACTACAAACGATGCATCCGCGAGTGGTGTAACTAACATTCGCATAGTGACCCATACCAACTGGCAGAAACCATTAACACAAGCGATTCAACAATTTGAAGCTGAACATACAGACATCCATGTCATTGCCGAATTCGTCCCGTATACCAAATTGCAGGAAACGAATGAGATCAAGCTTGGTGCCAAAGATAGTGATATTGATGTCGTTACTGTAGATGAGCCGCTCAATTCCAATTACGCGGTCAAAGGATATCTGGCACCGCTTGACCCATGGTTTGATGCTTCAGCCAAGCGGCAATTTGCAGATTCTGCTATCGCTGCTGGCACGTACAACGGTCAATTAACATCACTACCGATGAATTCCTCTGGCGTCGTTCTGTACTACAACAAAGATTTGTTCAAGACATACAATGTCCCTTTTCTCTCTGATTCGCTGGATGACCGTCTGACTTGGGAAGAACTCGTTCCTATCGCTCAAAAGTTCCATGGAGAAGGAGTATACGGATTCAGCTTTGATCAGGTAGGTCGTGCGTATCAAATATTACCGTTGTTGCAAAGTAAAAACGCCGCTCCGCTCGATGAATCAGGACTACGTTCCACCGGGTATACCAATTCGGCTACAAGCGTTGAGGCACTACAGTTTTATTACGATCTATTCCACACATGGAATGTGAGTCCCAACATCAAGCGTGAAGAAACTCAGGATTATTTCACTTCAGGTAAAATAGCGATGTTTCTCGGCAATACTGCGAGTTTGAACAAGATCGAAGCTTCCGGTATCAATTATGGCATCGCACCGCATCCGTATTTTGTAGGTGGACAACCGGCTACACCGACAGGTAGTTTGAATCTGGGCATTTCTGCATTTTCTGAACATCAGGAACAAGCTGCACGTTTTGTGAAATATATGACTACCGGAGACGGGGCACGCGTGTTATTAGAGCAAGGTGGGTTGCTGCCTGCATTGAAGTCGCTGCAACAAGATCTGCTTGAGGATGAGACGTACAGTAAACTTCCCGGTCTAGCGTTGCGTCTGGCAGCAGAGGATGGGGCAACTTCGGCAGTAGCTCGTCCGTCTACACCGGGCTATCTGGAATGGGAAACGAATTTTAATAAGACATTAGAAGATATCAAAAATGGTACTGCTCCACAGCAGGCACTGGATAGTGCTGTGAGCGAGATTGATCGGCAATTGCAAAAGTACAAAGCAGTATCGCCACAATCGTGAGTTCGTACCGGGGAACGGGAGAGACCGTATGCGCAAACAGGCATGGATTCCATATGTATTGTTATTACCAGCAGTTGGCGGATTGCTACTATTCAAGCTCTATCCGATGCTGTCAGCAGTTCGCAACAGTCTGTTCGAATTGAATTTTGCCGGTGGGGGTGAACGGTTTACGGGGCTTGCCAATTATGTAGCGCTCTGGAATGACCAATTGTTCTGGTCTTCCTTGAAAACGACACTGGTATTCAACGCAATCCTCACGCCTGTTATGCTGATTGCTTCATTTGCTCTGGCACTTCTGCTGGATGGTGCTGTGGGTAGAGGCAAACGATTTTTTCAGACGATCCAATTCATTCCTGTAGCGATATCGATTCCAACCGCCTGTGTACTGTGGGGCATTATGCTAAGCCCCGAACATGGCGTAGTGAACTCGCTGTTGGCTAGTTTCGGATTTCCTGCCCAGCCTTTTCTCGTGTCCAGCAGCCAAGCTTTGCTATCGATTATTGGGATTGTTATCTGGAAAAATGCAGGATACTGGGCATTGTTTATTCTGGCAGGATTGCAGGAAGTACCTGTTTCTCTATATGAAGCGGCGCGAGTGGATGGGGCAGGAACGCTTCAGCGTTTGCGGCATGTGACCTTGCCTCTATTGAAACGACCTTTTGCTTTTGTCGCTGTAGCGGTTACGAGTAATCATCTGTTTATGTTCTCGCCTATGTACATACTGACGCAGGGAGGACCGCAAAATAGTACCCGCACGCTGATGCTGGAAAGCTTTCAAAATGCCTTTTTATATTCCAGCCCCGGCAGAGCCTCTGCTATCGTGGTCGTTCTGATTGGTTGTGCACTGTTGTTGATCTTGGCACAATTCCGCTTACTACGTACCAATCATTGAATCGGTGTGATGAGATTAGCCGGAATGCAGACACGGAGGAGGCATCATGAACAAAAACTATAAAGTGCAAACATTACTGCTGCTGGTATGCCATGTCGTATTAGCTGCGATTATCTTGTTACCGCTTGCCTTTGCATTGGCGTCTTCGTTCCGACGGTTAGAGGATGTTTTCAAATATATGTCGCCGATCAGCTGGAAAACATTTGTACCGATGGAACCGACCTGGCAGGCATATGCTAATTTATTCGTGGAACGCGGATTTGGTCGAGTTGTTTTTAATACCTTTTTCACATCGATCGTCGAAATGATTGGCGCTTTGTTGATCGGTTCGCTCGCGGCGTTTGCCTTTGCCTTTTACAATTTTCGCTGCAAGCATGCCTTGTTTGTACTCGTGCTGGTCGCTTTTATGATTCCGTTTGAAGTAACTGCGATTCCGCTGTATCGTCTTGTTGATGCGCTAGGCATGATCGATAGTTACAGCGGGATCATTGTACCCGGTCTTGCCAATGCGCTAGTTGTTTTCCTGTACAGGCAATTTTTTCTCGATTTGCCTCCAGCGCTATTTGAGGCGGCTCGGATCGATGGGGCGGGGACATTGCGCATGTATGCGCAGATCATTATGCCGCTATGCCGACCGGTAACTGTCAGTGCGGCGCTGATGGTTTTTGTACATCAATGGGAGAGCTTTATGTGGCCGCTGATTGCTGTTCGTTCCCGGCAGTATGCTGTCATTCAAGTAGCACTGAACGATTTTACAACCGAGATGGGGACGTATTGGAATGAATTGTTTGCAGCGGTCATTATTTCGATGATTGTACCGATCCTGTTGCTGGTACCCTTGCAGCGTTATTTTGTGAAAAGCGTCTCTTCTAGCGGAATCAAAGGTTAACATTATATGATGCAAAGCGAGGTAGATGTTATGATCCAATCACCTGAAAAGCAACTAAACGATATTCTCTATCAAGGTCAACAGGAAGTCTATCATATGCTGTCTGAGCTAGGGCGCCGTATCTATTACGTGCAGGAAGGCATTCTGAGCCAGTCCGCTGAAGCGAAACGCCGTGCTACTCGATACAATGCTACTCTTGGTACGGCGACTGACCAGGGAGAACCGATGTACTTGCCAGTTATTCGCGAGGCATTACCTGATCTGTCTGCTCAGGATATTTTTGAATATGCACCTACAGCAGGTAAACCGGAATTAAGACAGCGTTGGCTAGATAAGATGTATCGCGAACATCCAACTCTTGAAGGTCGAACGATTGGGTTACCCATTGTTACGACTGGATTAACTCATGGGCTGAGTCTGATCGCAGATCTGTTTGCGGATGAAGGAGACCCGGTCATCGTACCCGATAAGATCTGGGAGAATTATCGCATTACGTTTGATGTACGGCGGGGTAGTCATCAGGTGGAGTATCCTATTTTCAATCACGATGGAGGGTATAATACCGAAGGGCTACGAACAGCTATACAATCGCAGCATTCTCATGGTAAAGCGATTGTTGTACTGAATTTTCCGAATAATCCGACCGGCTATACGCTTTTGGCTGAGGAAAAAGAAGAGATTGTGCGTACGTTGCAAGAAGCTGCTGATACGGGAATGCATCTTGTTGTGCTTATTGATGATGCCTATTTTGGATTGTTTTATGAGGATAGTATTCATGAATCGTTATTTTCTACGCTTGCAGGTTTGCATCCATCGATTCTGCCGATTCGGATTGATGGTGCAACCAAGGAAGATTACGCGACCGGGTTGCGTGTAGGATTTATTACATATGCAGCCCAGTCGAATGAAGTGTTAACTGCGCTAGAACAGAAAACAATGGGATTGATTCGTGCTACCTTATCCAGCGGTCCACATCCGTCACAATCGCTGCTATTGCGCGCTCTTCAATCGCCCCTATACATTGAGCAGAAGGAAATCAATCGTCAAATTCTGTATCGCCGTGCTCATCAAGCCAAGCAATTGCTTCAGCAGGAGCACTACCAACAAGTATGGAGTTTGTATCCATTTAATTCCGGCTACTTTCTCTGTTTACGATTGCATCATGTACAGGCGGAGACATTAAGACGTCATCTGCTGGATCATTATCAGATCGGCATCATTGCACTGAATGAGCAGGATATTCGTCTAGCTGTGCCTTGTATCGAAGAGAAAGATTGGAGAGAGCTGCTAGATTTATTGTACAGAGCAGTACAGGAACTAGAACAATCTTCGCGATAATACAGATTACTGGCAATTAGAAATGAATATAACACGCATTAATCAACAATATAGGGAACGATATCATATTGAAGCTGATCTCTTGCTTACATAGTAGAGAATCAGCTTTAATGGTACGTATTGATACTTTATAGACGAGGAATGCAGTAGAAGTACGAGAAGATAACCAAACAATCAAAGGCGGTAGGAAGGAGGTAAATATTATAAAATATAAAAATAATTAAAAAACTTCAAAAAAATTACTTAAAGGGGTTGACTAAATGAAAGCGCATACAGTATACTGTAACTACAGTATGGTTTCTCTCCACTCCTATCCAATAACTGGAGTTTCTGAAATAGGGAACTCAGCCGCTAACAATTGTTAGCGGTTTCTTTTTTTGTCCAGAGATTGTATCGTCTGAAAAGATCATACTTGCTGCTCAGCACCAGATCGCCAAATTTGATACCACCTATCATTTTGTGATATAAAGGAAAAGAATGTTTACATAAATAAATCGCAGCTGCTACGAAAAACGCGTGACCAGTATGGAGAGCATACCACTGGAAGTATACAGCGGGTTAGCAGACATCTTCAATGAATATACATAATGCAACACACCTGTTTCCTGCTCACTCGGTCGGATTTGCAATCCCTTACATCGATTGCTCATGATGATAAATCCGGCGTTATTTTGGCATGTTCAGCAACCTTTCGACTTTGCGTTACGTCTAAAAGTCAGGTATGATATAAAGGTTGTGTTTCTTTGTCTGCTCGTGATGATTGTATTTCTGATGAATATGAATGATCTGTTGATCGTATAGATGGCAAGACTGCAAGCTCTCCCTTTTGGTCGTAAATTGTATTTGATGATTGTCCGTTATCCGCCTGCATGCTGTCCAGCAGGCACTCCATCTACTTATAAAATCAGTGAATTGCTGTAAAGTGCGGGTTTTCAGTCATGAACCGCAACTTTTGCCGCCCTGTTCAGTACTAATGAATACATAGGAACAGGAAGATGCGGCGGCAGCAATGAGGAGGGTCGCATTTCAATGACAGATTCCCTGATCATTCAGGAAATAAAGAACGGTGATGTTGAGCTGTACTCTGAGCTTATGCGCCGTTACCAGCGTAAAATCCTGGCATTCATTTACCATATGCTGAAAAGCGCCAATCTGGAAATGATGGCTGAGGACCTATGTTCGGAAACGTTCTATAAGGCATACAAAAGCCTGCATTCCTTCCGCGAGGTAGATGCTTCATTCTCGACTTGGTTATACACGATTGCCCGCAATACGGTGCTTAGCGAGCTGCGCAAGCACAAGGGGGGCAATGTGCCTTTGGAAGAGAGCGGCTATACGCCTGTAGCTCCGAATAGTATGGTTCCAGAACACGCCGTTCTCCGTGGTGAGCGTGTGCAGATGGTACGGGATGCGATTGACCAATTGCCCGAAAAGCAGCGGTCCGCTTTGATCCTCCGCGAATATGACCAGTTGGATTATCAGGAAATTGCTGATATCCTCTGTCAAAGTGTCAGCTCCGTCAAATCTCTTTTGTTTCGTGCGAGAGCGAGTGTGAAAACACGGTTAGAGCCGTATTTTTACGATTCGGTCTACGATGAGCCAATCGAAGGGATGAATACAAAATGAATTGCAGAGAGGCCGAACTTGTTTTCGGAATCTATTGGGATTTAGCGCCAGACGATCCACGTCGTGTGGCGCTGGATAAGCATATACGTGAATGTTCCGACTGCGCTGCCGAGTTTGCGCTCTGGCAGGAGAGTCGCGAATGGATTCAGGCGGAAGCGGTTGAGCTGGAACATGATCCAGACTTAACGATGCGTGCCGAACAGGTCAATCACAATGTGATGGAGCGTATCTACGCGGAGACGCCGTGGGTCATGCAAAATGATATCCGACGCGGCCCGATCTCGCGTATGTTCCGTCGACGCCTCTCTTTTTGGATTGCTGGCTTGATTGCGGTCTTCCTGTGCAGTTTTGTATTGTTGACGCTGGACATGTCCGGTAGCTTTAATAAAGAAGCCGCTCAGGAACGTGTGAACGGTATAGTTCCGACTGGTGTAGCTACTAGCGATGCGACCACCGTAATGCACTCATCGCTGCATTTTTCCGGTTCGGAACGCGGATTGATTGATCCGCTCGTGATTCCGATGGACCCGAGCCACCCGCAATACTGGATGATCTTATCGGTCGTTGGTATGTTGCTGGCGTTAGTATCGCTGCGTTTACTGGCACGTCCACGGCATCAATAACATGACGCTTCACTGGAGCGGGTGCTTGTATGCGCACATAGATGAATACAAACGAATATTTCACTCTGTAGGTGTTATCATTTGCCCACAGAGCTTGCTAACCCGTTTTACTGCATAGACGCAGTGAAGCGGGTTGATTTTTTGTATAGGTGTCGTTTATACTTTTTGCTACATGCAAGGAGGTAGCTGAATTGGCAATTACGAGAACATGGCACGGGATTGTACCGATTGAGCAGCAGCAAGCATTTGAGCTGCATTTGCACAAAACCGGTGTCGAGCATTCGCAAAGTATTAAAGGCAATCTGGGGGCCTATATTCAGGTCATGCAGCAGGGAATGTATGCACATTTCTTTTTGTGCACGGTCTGGTCGTCGTGGGAAGCGATTCGCCATTTTGCTGGAGAACATCCAGAGATTGCGGTTACGTATCCTGAAGACGAAAAGTATGGACTCATTTCCGATCCGCTAGTTATTCACCAGGAAGTGACCCGTGCAGGCAGCCCATTTGTCTGAGCAAGCAGGCAATCCATTTTACATAGTGAAAGGATGACATAACCGCTTATGCAAATCGGACTGATTCGACATGGCTTAACAGATTGGAATGCGCTTGGGCGTATTCAAGGACAGAGTGATATTCCGCTAAATGAAGAAGGACGCAGACAGGCTTCGCTGCTTGCTGAACGATTGGCGGCAGAACCGATCCAATGGGATCATATCATTTCCAGTCATTTGCAGCGTGCCCATGAGACTGCGAGCATCATTGCCGAGCGGCTGGGAATTCCGCTAATGGAACCGGACGAACGGCTCAAAGAACGTGGATTTGGTCAAATCGAGGGATTAACTTGGGAAGAGCGCGAGACGAAGTGGGGAACAGATTGGGAAACGCTGGAGCTGGGTCAGGAAAAGGTAGATGTACTCGGTACGCGGGCGATGGAATTTATGGAAACGACGCGTCAGCAATTTCCAGACAACAATATCCTTGTGGTGAGCCACGGTGGATTGATGTCTCAGTTATTCACGCTGCTGATGAAGGAACAGCATAGTCGGCGCATTGGCAATTTGTCGTTGACGATTCTGGAATGGGAAGCAGAACGATGGAACACTATTTTATATAATAATATCGATCATTTGAATTAGCCTGGCATCTGCCGGGCTATTTGGCTATAATTGGAAGTAAGCAGCTCGTAAAGCTGGTTTTCATGCATATAGCAAGGGTTCTGAGCTGCAAACTGCCAATAACTAGATAGGACGTACCAGGGCAATCATAAAGGGGGAATTGCGAAATATGACAATTCTTTTATTTAAATGTCCTCTTTTTTTACAAAATTGTTGATACGCTTACAGGAATTTTGGTTAAAATGCAGATAAGGAGCGGATGACATGTTACTACCTTACCATCATATCTGGCCCAAAGTGGATAGCAATACATTTATCGCAGAGGGCGCCAAGCTGATCGGAGACGTTAGCATTGGTGAATACAGCAGTGTCTGGTTTAACGCGGTACTTCGCGGCGATCTTGCCCCTGTACAGATCGGACGACGCTGTAATATTCAAGATCTTGCCGTAGGTCATGTTCATGAAATTCATCCCCTTGTTATCGAAGATGACGTTTCTGTCGGACATTCAGCGATTGTGCACGGCTGCCGGATCGGTAAAGGTTCACTGATCGGCATGGGCGCTATTCTTCTGAATGGGGCGAATATTGGAGAATATTCGTTGATCGGTGCAGGTTCAATTGTGACGGAGAACAAAACGATACCGCCTTACACTCTTGCTCTTGGCTCGCCAGCACGCGTCATTCGTGAACTGACGGAAGACGACTTGCAGCGAATGGCCAAAACGACACAGAGTTATGTGGACAAAGGAGCAGAGTTCAGAAATCCATGAATAGCATGATGGAGGTGCGCCCTATGTACAAGATGAAAGTAACCTACGAAGTTATGTTGGGTCTGGCTGCAGAAATGGTATGGGATCAAGTCCTTCGCGAACATCGGGTGGAAGAACTGAATGAACTGATTGATCGTGCACTTGCGGATCGGGACGAGCAGGCTTTTCAACAATGGACAAATGAACTGCGTTCGCTGACACCAGCGATTCAAGTGGAGTTCCCGGAAGAGGAGCATGATGAACGTAAAACACTGTCTCACTAATCACATACTTTCTTGGAAATATATTATACACAAAGATTCTCGATAAAAGTCCACCCGGATCAAAGGGTGGGCTTTATCTTTTGTTACGGGAGCATAGGTAAAGTTGAAGTTTGATATAGGTCTTGCGTAAGAGTTGGATATACTTTTACAATGAAGAGGATAGGTAATGTGTGGATGTGAAGATTTGCATAGTGCAGGGTCGAGATGAAGGAGACTGGGGAATGCCGATTTCTTATTTTTGGAGCAGGGATTTTTTGACGAATCGCGGATTTTTGTGGTTATTGCTGATTTGCAATGTGCTGGGTACGATCTATGGGTATTACTGGTATGCATTGCAGATGGAGTATACGCTTGAGCATTGGCCTGCCTGGATTGTCGTGTTTGTGCCGGACAGTCCGACGGCAAGTTTGTTTTTTAGTATTGCGCTCGTATTTTTGCTGTATCCGCCACGCAGACAATGGGCAAAAGGAATGCGTGTGCTGTTTGAAGCGCTGGCAGTTGTGACGTCGGTCAAGTATGGCGTGTGGGCGGTAGTGATGATTTTCTGGGGTGCTGCGCTTGGGCAGGAGCTAGTCTGGGAAAATTGGATGCTAACTGTATCGCATCTGGCGATGGCGATTGAGGCACTGTTGTATGTACGCTTTTTCATGTTCCGCTGGACGTCTTTGCTGATTGCGTTATGTTGGACGCTGCTCAATGATTATATGGATTATGGGCAGGGTGTGTATCCGTGGTTGACACAACAATTGGTGAATCGACTGGATCAGGTGCGTAACTTTACAGTATCGTTGACTCTGATATCGACTTTGATCGGAGCGCTGGCAGTGAAGCTGGCAAAAGGGGAGCGCAGCAAGCAACGGTCATATGGAATGTAGAGTGTATATTCTATGCTATAGGGATAGGATGAGTTGTTTATAAGAATTATCGCACGGCTGAACAGACACCTTTGATAATTGGAATATGAACGAAATGATAAAGGCTCTGCACCTATAGTGTAGAGCCTTTTGTTATGGAACGATATCTATTCATGTTGGATTCAGATCAGGGCAGCTTTTTGAATTGGTTTTCCTGAAATTCGTACATAGCTATTTTGTAATTGATTTTTTCCAAATAACTGAGCGTTTGCTGTAAATCCCGTTCTACTTTGGCTTTGTGATCTAGCATCAATTGTTTGCGCTGTGTAATGGAAAGATCGCCTTCTTGATACCAGTCGACATATTGTCTGATCTGAGCAAGTGGCATACCGGTTGAACGCAGAGACGTTACAAAATCGAGCCATTCTAGACTTTCTTCATCATACACACGGTTGCCATGATCATCTCGTTCGATCATAGGCAGCAAGCCTTCCTTTTCATAAAATCGCAGCGTATATGCACTAATGCCAGTCTGCTGGGCGGCTTCCTTAATTGTAAGTTTCATTATGTTCGCTCCTTGCCTTAGAGTGTACTGTAACGAGAAGAGTTCACCGAAAGTAACGGTTTCTGCTGTCTTTGGGTTTATTTTAGCATTTGGATGCAAAAGGAGGGAGTTTTTGTTGATAAACAAACATAAAAAGCGAATTGCAGGTCTGTACTGTGCCTGATTATTGATGCTTGCGTTATAGAAAGCTGTAAGCCGTATGCTAGGAATACAGCCTGAATCTGTCCAGGCGAACTATATTTCTATCATGCAGGAGGGCAATACGATGACATTAACTAAAACTGTTATCATTACAGGAGCAAGCAGTGGAATGGGGGCAGCAACCGCCGAATTGTTGGCAGCCAGCGGAATGAAAATCATGCTGGCTGCACGACGTGAAGACCGATTGCAACAGTTAACCGAACGCATTCGGCAAGCTGGTGGAATCGCAAATTATCATGTCACCGATGTCACGTCGCTAGAACAAATGCAAGCATTGGCAGCCGCAACACTGGATACGTATGGTCAAATCGACGTTATGATCAACAATGCAGGCATTATGCCGATATCGTTTATCCGCAAGTTAAAAGTGGACGACTGGGATCGTATGATTGATGTGAATATCAAGGGAGTGTTATATGGCATTGCCGCAGTGTATCCACATATGGAAGCGCGTAAGGAAGGGCATATCATCAATTTTTCTTCGATTGCCGGTCATGTCACCTTTCCAACAAGCGCTGTATACAGTGCTACCAAACATGCAGTTCGCATTATTACAGAAGGACTAAGAATAGAATCGCGTCCTGACCAGCATATTCGTGCGACTTTGATCTCACCTGGAGCGGTGCAAACGGAATTGTATAAGACGGTTACGGATGAAGAAGTGGTACCCGCCATGGATGCGCTTGGTTCGGCGGAATGGAAACAGCTTGATGCACAGGAAATTGCGAATATTATTAAATTTGCGATTGAACAACCCGCCTCTACTACCATTAACGAAATCATCGTTCGTCCGACCAGCCAATCGCTGTAAAGTCAGGAGAAGATGACAAACAACCAAACAACAACGAACATATGCTGGATCAATGAACTATGATGTATACTGACTACTATTTATTTTGAAACGTATACCTATACACATATACAAAGCAGCTCACCACGCTGATCTTTTCAGATCGAATGTGGTAGAGCTGCTTTTGTTGAATGTAAATACATGTAGAATAGACTGGATTTACATCGTATGACTAGTGGCGGACTTCTTCGCGGAAGCCTTCACCGTGGATATCGTTCACCTCGTTGATAATAACGAAGGCGCGGGTGTCGATAGCTTTGACAATCATATGCACCCGGCGAATCTCCTGCCTAGATACGACGCAATATGCCATATGTTTCGCTTGCTTGGAGTACGCGCCTACTGCTGGAATTAGTGTAACGCCGCGATCCAGTTGCAGCATAATCTGATCAGCAATCTCCTCTGCATGATCGCTAATGATCGTGAACGCTTTGCCAGAATACGCACCTTCCTGAATAAAGTCGATCATTTTGGTCGCAATAAATACGGTGACGAGTGTATACAACACCAATTCTTTGGATATAAAAAATAGCGAGGAGCCGATGATCAGAATATCAATCGCCAGCATAATCTGCCCGATACTCCAGCCGAAGCTCCGATTCAGAATCGTAGCGATAATATCCGAACCGCCAGTCGTGCCGCCGAAGCGGAAAACGATGCCCAGACCGAGTCCAAGCGTCACACCGGCATACAATACCGCAAGTATGTAATCATTTTCCGTCTGAAATGGTGTAATCCAGTCTAGCTTGATCAGCAGCTCGAACAGCCACAGGAAAAAGGATAACGAACCGATGCCTACACCGGTATAAATCATCTGTCGCCAACCGAGCATTTTCAGACCGATCAGAAACAGTGGAATGTTCAGCAATAGCGTAGACAATGCCGGAGCAATCCCGAACGCATAATTAAGCAAAATCGTAATCCCGGTAACGCCGCCTTCCATTAGCTTGTTCGGAATTATAAAATAGAGTAGACCAAACGCATAAATTGCTGAACCGAACAGGATCGGCACAATTACGCGTAGTTGTTTCCAAACAGATTGCCGCATATAGACTCCCTCCATTGATTGAGTATGTCATTTTGAGCAAAAAAGGATTTGTTTTCAAAAAGGCTTTGCGCTAACATGGTAATGATATATTGTGTGAATGACGTCATAAGGTGGAACAAGGTTGTGCGGTTGAACATGACATCTATGCTTGCTCCATTCCCTACTATATGGGCAACTCGGACATTCGGCAATAGCTAGCTTAGACAGCGTCGCAACACACTTGCATACCTATGCAGAAGACGTTATGTTTATGCTGCTCAACACGTAAATGTGAATCAAAGATTAGCTATGAGACAGCGAAATATCGCTCCAGTAGCCAATCGATACATGTGAAAATCTGACGAATATGCACGTACGGAGGTAAATCATGACACAGAAATCAATGGCAGAGATGCAAAAAGAAGTGGACGCATACATTTCCCAGTTTAAAGAAGGCTACTTTTCCCCATTAGCGATGCTGGCACGTATGTCCGAAGAAGTGGGCGAGCTGGCGCGCGAAGTGAATCATTCGTATGGTGAAAAGCCGAAAAAGAGCGATGAAGCGGACAATTCGATTGAGCTGGAACTGGGCGATATCCTGTTTATTACGATCTGTTTTGCCAATTCTTTAGGCATTGATCTGACGGAAGCACATAATCAGGTCATGCACAAATTCAATACCCGTGACAAAGACCGCTGGACACGCATCGAAGATGGTCAAGCGTCGAATACGGAAGAACAGGCGTAACATAGGCAACGTAGACATACACGAAATTCTACATTGTACACATAGAATGCAACATACCGGATATAGTGACTAGTGTGATTCAATTAGAACGTATAGTTGAAGAACGATACAGAAATGGATATCCATGTATGCTTGCAGCATCGTAAACATTGCATGATGCAGTAACGCTAAACGCATTCCATAGGAATCGTATAAAGGAGACAAGGTATGAGTAAACCGATCAAAGTAATAGTAGCCGGCGCAGGTGGGCGAATGGGCAAGGAAGTGGTCAAGCTGGTGCTTGGCGATGAAGGATTGGAGCTGGCGGCTGCCATCGGACGCTCCAACGCTGGACAGGATGCAGGCGAGCTTGTCGGTGTAGGACATGCGGGCATCGCACTGGTAGCGGATCTGAAGCAAGCGTTGGATGAAGTGCAGGCGGATGTGCTGGTTGATTTTACAACACCAGAATTTGCGTATGAGCATGCGACGCTGGCGATTGCTGCGGGTGTGCGTCCGGTGATGGGTACGACTGGTTATACACCGGAGCAGATTCAGGAGTTGGATGATGCGTGTAAACAGGCGAATATTGGCGGGCTGATTGCGCCGAATTTCTCGATTGGTGTCATTCTGATGATGCGTTTTGCTGCACAGGCTGCCAAGCATTTTCCACATCTGGAGATTATCGAGACGCATGGTGATCACAAGCTGGATGCACCGTCCGGTACAGCTGTGAAGACAGCAGAGATGGTAAAGGAAGTGCGAGATTCGTTCAAACAGGGCAATCCGAACGAAAAAGAAACGATTCCGGGTTCGCGCGGCGGCGAATACGACGGCTTCCGCATTCATAGTGTGCGTCTGCCGGGTGTATTTGCGCAGCAGGAAGTGATCTTTGGCGCGTTTGGTCAATCATTGAAAATTCGCCACGATTCTTATGAGCGTGCTGGCTACATGCCGGGTGTGAAGATCGGGATCGAAAAGGTTATGGAATATACCGGCATGGTCTACGGATTTGAACAATTTGTAGATTAAGTTGGCAGATAGAGTGTTTGGATTCACGTATCCAGTCTATAGGAAGAAATGAATAGATACAGACTACAGATTAGGGGAGATTGCCATGTTCCAGATAGCGTTTGTTGCGCATGATCGTAAAAAAGACGAGATGGTTAACTTTGTCACCGCCTATGAGCATGTATTCCACGGTCATCAGCTATATTCGACCGGTACGACAGGGAAACGGATTATGGAGCAGACCGAGTTGAAGATTCACCGTTTTATGTCCGGTCCGCTTGGCGGCGACCAGCAGATTGGTGCACTGGTTGCACAAAATGAACTGGATCTGATTATTTTCCTGCGTGATCCGCTGATGGCTCAGCCGCATGAGCCAGATATTACGGCGTTGCTGCGCATTTGCGATGTGCAGGGCATTCCGGTAGCGACCAATATTGCTACCGCCGAGATTCTGGTGAAGGCGCTGGATCGTGGCGATTTTGCATGGCGCGAGTTGACGCATAAATATAAGCCAGCCGGAGACGAATTAAAATGAGTGATAAGCTGGATATTCTCGTCTTCGGCGCTCATGCTGATGATGCGGAGATCGGCATGGCGGGAACGATTGTGAAACATAGCGATGCCGGTCTAAAGGTCGGCATCTGTGATCTAACGTATGCGGAGATGTCGTCCAACGGTACGGTGGAGTTGCGCCAGCAGGAAGCGGCTGCGGCGGCTGACGTGCTGGGACTAGCGTACCGCAGCAATCTTGGTTTGCCAGATCGCGGGTTGGAGCGTACGCAGGAGCAGTTGTCTGCCATTACGGCAGAGATTCGCAAATGTGCACCACGAATTATTTTTGCCCCGTATTGGGAAGATCGGCACCCGGATCATACATGGTGCAGCCGATTGGTGGAAGAAGCGGTATTCAATGCCAAGCTGCGCCGATACATGCCGGAATTACCGCCGGTGCAAGTAGAACAGATCTATTATTATTTTATTAATGATACGGTTCCGGCAGATGTTGTTATCGATGTGACCGCCCAGTATGAGCGGAAAGTGCAGGCGTTGTCGTGTTATGCGTCGCAATTCGGTCTGGCGGGTATGGATACGGTGGCAACGCCACTTACGCAAGGGTATGTGGAACGTGTGCAGTACCGCGATGCAATCGCTGGTCAGCGCAGTCTGATTCCGTATGCGGAGAGCTTTGTGATTAAAACGCCGTTTGTGGCGGATATGCTGTTGTAATAGCAGATTGAAAGGAGATTGCCCTAATGGACACGATGCTGAAAATAGGCATCACTTGTTACCCCTCACTTGGCGGCTCCGGTGTCGTGGCTACGGAACTTGGCAAGCTACTTGCCGAAAAAGGGCATGAAGTGCATTTTATTTCGCATAGCGTACCTTTTCGTCTCGGAACATTTCACAAAAATATTTTCTATCATGAAGTTGAAGTCAATGACTATTATGTCTTCAAATATCCGCCGTACGATCTAACCCTCGCCAACAAAATGGCGCAGGTTGCCAAAATGCAGCAACTGGATGTTCTGCATGTACATTATGCTGTACCGCACGCAGTATGCGCATTTCTGGCAAAGCAGATGATCGGCGAGCACTTGAAAGTAGTAACGACACTGCACGGCACCGATATTACCGTGCTAGCGCAGGATGAATCGCTCAAGGATCTGATTCGCTTGGCGATTAACGAAAGTGATGCGGTTACCGCCGTTTCGCAGGATTTGATCCGTGAAACGCGTGAATTGCTCGATATTACACGCGATATTGATCTGACGTATAACTTTGTCGATCAGCGAGTATATTATCCGCGTGAAACGCAGGAATTGTGCGACGATTTTGGTTTTGGCGACGACCGTATCATTATGCATATCTCTAACTTCCGCCCGGTGAAACGGGTAGGCGATGTAGTGGAAGCTTTTGCCCGTATCAATGAACAGGTGCCGTCACGGCTGCTGTTTGTTGGCGAAGGACCGGATCTGCCGAAAATTCAGTTCCGCATTCAAGAGCTGGGCTTGACGGAGCGTGTGCAGTTTCTCGGCAAGCAGGACGATATTCCGCAAGTGATCTCGATGGCGGACATTCTCATGCTACCGTCAGAAAAGGAAAGCTTCGGTCTAGTCGCGCTAGAAGCGATGGCATGCGGCGTGCCGACGATCGGCTCCCATGCAGGCGGTATTCCAGAGCTGGTCGTTCATGGTGAAACGGGCTATCTGGCGGACATTGGCGATACCGATGCAATGGCAGATTATGCGATTCAACTGCTGCAACATGACGAGCAGATGGAACAGATGCGTCGTAACTGTATTGCACGCGCACGGCAGGAGTTTGGTAATGATCTGATGATGGAAAAGTACGAACAAATATATTACCGGGTGTTGGGGCGCTCCATGCCACAGCCTTCTCCGGTACGGGGTTGAGATTACGCGATGGTACAATGGAAATGGGTGGACGCGCAGACGGCGGAACAGGGGCTTTCCCTGCTCCGCCGTCTCGCCGATCACGGATATGAAGGTTATTTTGTCGGTGGCTGTGTACGCGATGAGCTACTCGGTCGACCGATTAACGATATGGATATCGCCACGAATGCGACACCAGAGCAGGTGATAGATCTATTTGAACATACGGTGCCGACCGGGATTGCACATGGTACGGTCACGGTCATTGTAGATGGCGAGCATTTTGAACTGACGACTTACCGTACGGAGAGTCAGTATGTGGATCATCGGCGTCCAGAACAGGTAGAGTTTGTCAGCGATCTGTATGAAGATTTGCGGCGACGCGATTTTACGATGAATGCGATTGCGCGTGGGTTGAATGATGACTACGTTGATCCTTTCAACGGTCGGGATGATCTGGCAAAAGGGATCATTCGCTGCGTTGGGGAAGCAGAGGAACGGTTTGAAGAAGATGCACTGCGTATGCTGCGTGGGATTCGCTTTGCATCGGTGTTTGATTTTGAATTGGAACATACGACATGGCAGGCACTTGTGCATCGCCGGGAGCTGATCTCTTATATCGCTGCCGAACGTATTCGGGTAGAGATGGAGAAGATGATCGCCGGGCCGCATCCGTTGAAAGGTGTGGAATTGCTACGCGCCAGCGGATTGGTGGAGCATATGAAGATTCATGTGCCGTGTCCACCGCAGCGCCCAGAGCTGTTACAGCATTTGGATGATCTGACACCGCTGAAGTGGAATGAGCGGATCAAGCAACTCAGTAGCCGCAGCGCGCACGAGCAGTCATTATGGGAGCAGACATTCCTTGACCGTTCGTTGCTTACTTGGACGCTGATCGCGCTATCGCTCGGGCTGAATGCCGATCATGTGCGTCAGACGATGAAGGAATGGACATTCGCGAATGTGTTTACCGAACGGATTGCTCGTTTGATCCGACTACATGAATGGCTGAATATACAGACACAATCCAAAATACAGCAACTGTTCCCGTCGGAGTCATCATTGCCATCATGCCCTGACGATGATACCGAATCAATGCAGGATGCATCTATGTCTGATTATGATGTAAAAGAGGGCAATCGTTCCAAGCAGGAAGTGGTGGATGAAGCACAACCATCCCATGTAGCTTTTCGCATCTGGACAGAAGGTGTTATCCATTATGGACGTGAAGCTGCTGTGCATTGGCTGCTGCTGCACCATACATTGTCGCAAGACGCGACATTATCGCTATTGGATGAGATAGCTGATCATGCTGCGGAATGGTTGGCGAAGCAAACGGTATGGAGTCTTGCCGATGTGAACATCAACGGACAGCAAGTGCTGGCGGCGCTGGATACGCGTGGTGGTGCATGGCTAGGACAGCTGATGAACGAGATTCTGTTGCATGTAGCGGTTGGCGATCTGGTGAATGATACAGATACTATCGTACAATATGCCGTCCGACGGCACGGGGAAGGGGAGCAGGCATAATGCGCGACGAACAATTGCTGGAATTGCTAACGGCACGTCCGGGCGAATACATTTCCGGTGAGGAGATTAGCCGCCTGATGTCGGTGAGCCGTACCGCGATCTGGAAAGGTATTAACCGGCTCAAGGAGCAAGGCTATGAATTTGACTCCGTTTCCCGCAAAGGCTATCGAATTGTGCGCTATCCTGACCGTTTTGACGAGGTATCGCTGCGATTGCAACTTAGCAAAAGCACATCGTGGGGACAGCCGCTGCATCTGCTGGATTCGATCGGTTCGACGCAGGATGTAGCACGCGAGCTTGCCGAGCAGGGAGCGGTAGAAGGCACACTTGTCATCGCTGAGGAACAAACCGCTGGTCGCGGTCGGCAGGGACGACGGTTTCATTCGCCACCCGGTCGCGGCGTATGGATGACGGTTGTGATGCGTCCGCAGCAACCGTTGCAATACACATCACAGCTCACGTTGCTGGCGGCGGTAGCGATCTGCCGCGCATTACGCAATGTGAGCGGCTTAGATATTGGCATCAAATGGCCAAATGATCTGCTCATCGACGGTCGCAAAGTATGCGGCATTCTAGTCGAATCCGCTGCCGAGGACGGATACGTACGTTATGCGCTGGCAGGCTTCGGTATTGATGTTAATCTGGCGCCGGAAGATTTACCGGAGGATGTGCGTCCGGTAGCAACTTCCTTGCGTATTCAGCGCGGTGAGCCAGTTGATCGCACGGCAGTAGTGACCGCCATTATGAGCGAGCTAGAATCGCTATATGGATTGTACAATCGGGATGGCTTTGCACCGATTTCGGCATTGTGGGAAGCGCTGGCGTTTGCCATAGGCAGTCAAGTAACGGTCAAAACACTGCAAGGTCCTTTGCAAGGCATCGCACGCGGACTAGGACCGAATGGCGAGCTGTTATTGGAACAGCCAGATGGACAGGTTTTGCCAGTATATTCCGGTGAAGTCGGCTTCTGAGCATTGTATGTGTTAAGCGTTTTATACTTTTTGTAGCTATATATCTTTTGCAGCCACTATTATATTACAGCTAATCTTCCAGCCAGCCCTATATATCGTTTATCAAGGGTAACAGGTATCTGGATAGGAAATGCGATCAACAGTAGCAATCGCTGCGCAATACTCCACAAATCCGGGTGGCAAAATCGGATATAGATACGATTCGTAAACAGCTATCTATTTTATCGCGGAAATTAGTGAAATTTGGATTTCACTCTGGTATACTATGCAGGAAGACGGTATCGGCAAGCGCCGAGCCGTACTTTCTCATGTTAAGTTGATGTGAGCTGGCAGGCAAGCACCGACAGTCTGAACGCGTAACCTTTGCTCGGCAGAGGATGAAACAGACTGCAATAGCGGCTGTTATTCGGAATCTGACCGTACAGCATACAGTGGTCATATACAGTATCGTGATTTCCATATCACACACTGCATAGGCTAACGGAAACGTCTGTGACTTTTCTGACTGATGGGAAGCGGCAGGCTGATTATGCTGGACAGGCTGGAGTGTGAACTCCATACATCCGGCAATTCTGCCCTACAATCCAATATTCGTATCCAGTGAGATACGCAGATGAAGCGAGGTGTTGGCTACATTCAATTCTGCTCTGAGCCTGATAGGACCGAGACAGAAGAGATGATCGCAAAGTGACTCTTTTTTGGACTCAGGACCTTTTTCGCATAAGACGAAAAGGTTTTTTATTTTGTCCAAAAACTATATTGAATACAAAGGAGCCTGATGTCACATGGCAGCCAAAACGCCGCTAAATATTGTCAAAATGAAAAAAATGAAATCCGAAGGCATTCCGCTTACGATGGTAACTGCCTATGATTACCCGACCGCACGACTGGCTGAAGAAGCCGGTCTGGACATGCTGTTGATCGGGGATTCGCTGGGCAATGTAGTGCTCGGCTACGATTCCACCATTCCGGTAACAGTAGACGATATCGTCTATCATTCCAGAGCGGTGGCACGGGGTGCGCAGTCTACGTTTATCGTGGCGGATTTGCCGTTTATGACCTATCACGGGAGTATAGATGAAACACTGCGCAACGTGAAGCGCATTATGCAAGAAGGGCACGCCCATGCGATCAAGCTGGAAGGCGGCGCCGAGATCGCTGATACTGTTGCTGCCATTACGCGCGCAGGTGTACCGGTGCTGGCACATATTGGTCTGACGCCGCAATCGGTGCATCAGATCGGTGGATACCGCATTCAGGGCAAGGACGAGCAGGACGCTCAGCGTTTGCTGAACGATGCCAAGGCACTGGAAGCTGCCGGAGCATTTGGCATCGTGCTCGAGCTGGTTACCGAGGATACCGCTGCTCGTATTACTGGTGAGCTATCGATTCCGACTATCGGGATCGGTGCAGGACGCGGCTGTGACGGACAGGTACTCGTCTTCCACGATGTAGTGAAATATACCGACAGCTATCGCGACAAACGCTTTGTCAAAACGTACGCGGATATCGGCACGACGATCCGTACCGCATTGGAGCAATATGTAAATGAAGTGAAAGACCGTGCCTTTCCGGCAGAACAGCACGTATTCAACCCGGATGAAAAAGCACTCGATTCCTTGTATGGACAACAACGGAAGGTGGAGAATTTATCGTGAAGGTAGTACGCAGCATATCCGAAGTCAGACAGCAGGTGAAACGTCTTCGCGGAGAGCGTTCCGTTCAGGGACACGAAGCTACTGTTGGATTCGTTCCAACGATGGGCTTTTTGCATGATGGACATGCCAGTCTGATGCGCCGTGCCAAGCAGCACAACGATATTGTGGTGATCAGCATTTTCGTTAATCCGATTCAGTTTGGACCAAATGAAGATTTTGAAAGTTATCCGCGTGATGAGCAGCATGATCTGGCGCTGGCGGAACGACAAGGTGTAGATGTTGTGTTTATGCCGGGTGTAGACGATATGTATCCAACACCGACCAAAACTCATGTGAGTGTTGCCGAATTGACGGATTCGCTCTGTGGCGCTTCGCGTCCTGGTCATTTTGACGGCGTGTCAACTGTAGTGACCAAGCTGTTCAATATCGTGAAGCCGGATGCCGCTTTCTTCGGGGCAAAAGATGCACAACAGGTCGCTGTCATCAAGCAAATGGTGATCGATCTGAATATGGACATCGAAATCGTACCGTGTCCGATCATTCGTGAGCAGGACGGTCTGGCGCTTAGTTCGCGCAATGTGTATTTGTCGGATGAGCAGCGCAGCCAGGCGCTCGTGCTGTCGCGTTCGCTGGAGCTGGTGAAGCAGCGTATCATGGAGCAGCCGGACATGACTGCTGGTGACGTTCGCAGTATGCTGCGTCGCGAGATTGGCACATCGTCTATCGCAGTCATTGACTATGCCGAGATTATGACGTTTCCACAGCTGGAAGCATTAGACGATACAGTCGTTGTCGGCGATATCTCCTCCGAGATCATTATGGCGCTGGCTGTGAAATTCGGCAAAACGCGTCTGATCGACAATGTCATTATGGAAACGAAAGGGGTCGCCCTGCATGTATAGAACAATGATGAAATCCAAAATCCACCGCGCTACCGTCACCGAGGCGAATCTCAACTACGTCGGTAGCATCACAATCGACGAAGATCTGATGGACGCCGCCGATCTGCTGGAAAATGAAAAAGTACAGATCGTTAATAACAACAATGGCGCGCGTCTGGAAACCTACGTCATCGTTGGTCCACGCGGCAGCGGCGTGATCTGCTTGAACGGTGCAGCTGCCCGACTGGTGCAGCCCGGCGATAATGTGATCATTATCTCGTACGCAACAGTGGATAACGCGGAAGCGAAGGAGCATCGTCCAACGGTCGTATTCGTGGATGAGCACAATAAAGTCGTAATGGAAGCTCACAAGGAAGTTCACGCGACGATTGTGTAAGATCGTCACGATACCAAAGAATGCCCTGCTTGATGCAGCGGCATTCTTTGCGTTTAGTGGAAGTTGTACAAATCTATGGAACAACCGTTCGATTTGCGGTATACTGTAATCATTCATAAACGCCGAAGCAGGGTGATACTGTGCGAGCCGATTCGCGCCCGGTATCACCTTTTGTTGTGATTGCACATGGCTGATTTTCAAAACTGCGGTCTTCTGGTATGCTGATAGTTGAGTATGTTTACACCAGGATCAGACAACTGCAGGGAAAGGATTTAGACATCCATGAAATTTGCTGTACTGGATTTTGAAACAACAGGAACCCAATCGACGGATGATATTATCCAGGTGGGACTTGCCATTATAGATCATGATTTAACGATTTCACAAGTATATAGCTCGATGGTCAAACCGTCTGTTTCTATTCCGGCGTTTATCAGCGGGTTGACTGGCATTAGCAATGACGATGTGAAGGACGCACCGGAACTCGACGATGTGATGCTGGATATGATTCCGTTGCTGGAAGACGCTGTACTGGTTGGACATAATGTAGGCTTTGACCTTGGCTTTTTGCAGCGTGCACTGGATCGTACCGGATACTTGCCATTTACGGGTCGTGTGCTGGATACGATGGATTTTCTGCGGATTTTCTTTCCGAATCTGCCTAGTTACCAGCTCAGTATGGTTAGCAGTTCACTTGGCTTTCAGCATGATCGTCCGCATCAGGCGGATAGCGATGCGCTGGCAACGGCTTACGTTTTCTTAAAATGTATAGAGGAGCTGGATGAGCTGCCGCTCATTACGGTACAGCGGTTGTCCGAGCTGTTCGACAATCAGGATAGCGATCTGGGTTGGTATTTTGACGGTGTACGTATGCAGCGTGAAGCACAGCCGGTACAGGATTTGGACAGTCATCGCTTTTATCGTCAGCTGGCACTCAAAGTAGGCGACTGGATCGATATTCCGTCCGCCGAGGATGAGCGCGGCAATATGCCGCTGGCAGATACGTCCTTTGAACAATTTTTGGAGCAGGTCAAAGATAATCTGCGCAAGCTATTACCGGATTATGAGGAACGGCAACCGCAGAATCATATGTTTGACGAGGTGATCAAGGCGCTGTCAGATGACAAGCATCTACTGATCGAGGCAGGTACGGGAACGGGCAAATCGCTCGGTTATTTGCTGCCTTCCATTTATCATAGTGTCAAGAATAGTGAGCGCGTCATGGTCAGCACGCATACGATCAATCTACAGGAGCAGCTGCGCGAGCGCGATGTTCCGCTGTTGACGCAGGTGATTCCGTTTGCTTTTCGTGCTGCCGTGTTCAAGGGACGACAGCATTATTTGTGTCTGCGCAAATTTGAGCATAAAATAAATACAAAAGAATTCCAGAGTCCGAAGGAAGATGTGTTGATTGCAGCTCAGATGATCGTCTGGCTGACAGCAACTGAAACCGGAGATGATGAGGAATTGAATATGGGCAACCGCGGCGGTGAATTCTGGGAAACGGTCGCAAGCGATACCGACTCTTGTCTGGGACGCGCCTGTCCGTGGTTTAAGCAATGCTACTATCACCGTGCCAAGCATGAAGCGGGAGCCGCAGATGTAGTGATCACGAATCACTCCAAGCTGTTTACCGACATCAAGGCAGGGCATCAGTTGCTGCCTTCGTATGAACGACTGGTCATCGACGAGGCGCATCATCTGGAAGATGTGGCAGGGAAGCATCTGGGCATGCACATGAAATATTTCACATTGGTGCAACCGTTGCTGCGCCTGTTCAAGGATAGCAAAAATGGTCAGCTTGCCGTACTGCGCCAACAGCTAGGATCATCCGGCAGTGAACGCGGCATGGAATGGGCGATTGCGATCGACAATCTGTATCCTGAATTGACGGATGTCAAAGAAGATTGGGATAAACTGAGCGAGTTGCTGTTTGCCCTTCTGCCACAGCGCAGCGATGCCGCACCGGGTGAAGCGAGTCAATTTACCCTGCGTCTGTTACCGCAAAACAAGCCCGAAGAGTGGGAAAAGATATCGGAACTGGAAAATCGCATTCATATTGCGCTCAGTCAGATCATCCGTCAGGGCGAACAAATGATGGGCAAAATCAAAGAGTCCGATGATATCTTGGCTAACGAAGGATTGGTTACCGACGTGACCGGACTGTTCAAAGATCTGGGTGCGGTACGCGATGATTTGCGTCATTTTGTTAAGCTGGACAGCGTAGAGACGGTGTACTGGTACGAAGCCAATGGCAATTACCGTAGCAAGTCGCTGCAAATGTATGCTGTTCCGGTTGATGTAAGTCAGCAGCTCAAAGAGCACTTTTTCGATAAAAAGAAAAGTATCATTCTAACGTCTGCAACACTCTCCATCGACAAAACATTCCAGTATATGATCGAACAGCTGGGACTCAAGGAAGCGGAGCAGCAGAACAAGCTCAATACGGTCATGCTAGAATCGCCATTCAATTATCGCGAGCAATCGCTTGTATTGATTCCGCGCGATTTTCCAAGTCTAAAAGGCAATGTGGGCGATCAGAACTTTGTGTCCATGCTCGCCGATTCGTTGGCAGATGCTGCCAAAGCGACAAGAGGACGTATGCTGGTATTATTTACCTCCTATCGGATGCTCAAGCAGGTGTATGAGCCATTGAAAGAGAATTTATCTACAAGTGAGATTGCCGTATTCGGTCAGGGCGTGGATGGCGGCAGCCGCACCAAGTTGACGCGTCGTTTTCAGGAGCATCCGGCTTCCGTATTGCTCGGAACAAGCAGCTTCTGGGAAGGCGTCGATATTCCAGGCGAGGCGCTGACCTGCTTGGCGATTGTGCGGTTGCCATTCCAGCCGCCAAATCATCCGCTCGTAGAAGCCAAAAGTGAACGTTTGAAAAAAGAAAAGAAAAACCCATTTATGAAATTATCCGTGCCGCAGGCAGTGATCCGGTTCAAGCAGGGCTTTGGACGTCTCGTCCGAACGGCAAACGACCGAGGAATCGTACTCATTTATGATACGCGGGTGATAGAGGCATATTACGGCAGACATTTCTTGTATTCCCTGCCGGGTCCCAAAATGGAACATATGCCGACCCACCAGATGATTCCCCGTATCGCCGAATGGCTGGAACAACGACCGCTTGAAACGGAAGCTGCAAATCAAGAGGGGGAGCAAGCATGAAATCCGAAAAAATATCTGAAGCTGTCGTGCGAAGATTACCTGTCTATCTGAGATATCTGAATGAGCTGCATACCCGCGAGGTGCCTACTGTTTCCTCGCAGGAGCTGGGGCAAAAGCTGGATCTGAATCCGGCACAAATCCGCAAGGATCTCGCCTATTTCGGCGACTTTGGACGCAAAGGCATTGGCTATGATGTATCGTATCTAATCGAGAAGATTCGTCATATTCTGAAGCTGGATCAGCAGATCAATGTGGCACTGATCGGTGCCGGTAATCTGGGACATGCTCTGTCCAACTATAATGCGTACTTACAAGAAACGATGAAGATTATCGCTGTATTCGATTCGTACGAGCCGAAGGTCGGCAGCAAGATCAATACATTGACCGTACAACCGATTAGCGAATTGTCGCATGCGGTAAAAGAACAAAATATCCGCGTCGGCATTATCACTGTGCCGAATACGGAAGCGCAGCGTGTCGCGGATCAGTTGATTGAAGCGGGCATCGAGGCGATTCTGAATTTTGCACCGATTATTTTGAGAACACCACCGCATGTGCGTGTGCATACAGCTGATTTTACGACCGATCTGCTCAGTCTGGCTTATTACCTTGAAGATGGAAAGGAATTAGAAATTAATGAACAACTCTCCGAGTAAATGGATCATCAAAAATGGTATTTTCGCCGTACCTAACGCCGAGAAGCCAGTACTGCACGGTTATATGGTCGTTGAGGATGACCTGATTACGTATATTGGCGAAGAGGAGCCACAGGTAGGCGATGACGTTGCTGTTGTGGACGGACGCCACCAATTCTTCATCCCGGGTCTAGTGAACAGTCACGGTCATGCGGCGATGTCGCTGCTGCGCGGCTTCGGCGACGATCTGGCGCTGCAAGTATGGTTGCAGGAGAAAATGTGGCCGATGGAAGCCAAATTTACGAGCGATGATGTCTACACTGGAACCGCGCTGTCGGTACTGGAAATGCTCAAAGGCGGCACTACCACATTCCTCGATATGTACGATCGTTCTGAGCGTGTCGCAGAAGTCGTAGAGCAATCCGGCATGAGAGCCGTACTGATGAGAGGCGTTATCGGTCTGTGTTCAGAAGAAGAACAAAAGCAAAAGCTGAACCAATCGATTCAATTCGTACGCGACTGGCATGGCAAAGCAGACGGACGCATCACAACGATGATGTCTCCGCATGCGCCTTACACCTGTCCGCCTGCTTATATCGAGCAATTCGTGCAAGCTGCACACGATCTGGATGTGCCGCTGCATACCCATATGTCCGAAACGATTGCCGAAGTAGAGCAAAACGTTCGTGATTACGGTCTGCGTCCGGTTGCCCATCTGGAGAAATTGGGTATGTTCACCCGTCCCACATTGCTGGCACATGCCGTGCATCTGAATGACGAAGAGATTGCTACACTGGCAGCTCATAACGTTACTATTTCCCACAATCCGGGTAGCAACCTGAAGCTTGCCAGCGGTGTAGCACGCGTGCCGGATCTGTTAAAAGCCGGTGTCATCGTATCTCTCGGTACAGACGGCCCAGCCAGCAACAATAACCTTGATATGTTTGAGGAAATGCGTCTAGCAGCGCTCATTCACAAAGGTGTATCTGGCGATCCAACCGCTGTACCTGCATCGGAAGCATTGCTCATGGGTACAGAATACGGTGCCAAATCGGTATTCCTAAACAATACTGGTACGTTCAAAGTCGGTATGAAGGCAGATATTACGTCGCTCAATATCGATCAGCCGCATTTCCTGCCGTTCACCGATTTTATTTCTCATACGGTCTATTCTGCATGTGCCAAAGACGTGCTGCATGTATGGGTAGATGGCAAACAGCTGATCAAAGACGGTGTATCGCTGACACTGGATGAAGAGAAAATTCGCCGCGAAGCACAATCGGCATTTGAAGGCTTGCTTACACGCTGACCGAAAGCGTAACGATACAGAAAGGATGGCGTGTCTTGCGAAATTTGGGAACGGGTAAATGGATTGCGATCATCATTACAGTGGTCGGTCTGATTATTCTGGGTGTAAACCAGTTTTATGTACATGTGATGGCAAAGCCGTGGAGTCAGGAGCAGGCGGCACTGGAAGTAGCGCAGCAAAATGCCAAGCTGTCTGCTGTAACGACAAGCTATCACTCCGTATGGAATGAAAAGTCCATCTACTGGGTCATTCAGGGTCAGAACGATCAGCAGCAGGATGTGATGGTCTGGGTAAAATTTAACGAAGACGGTACACCAGCTGAAGGCACTAACGCTGTACATGTCGAGAAAACTGCCGGTACGATCACACAGCAGCGAGCAGCAGAGCTGTTGCAACAAGATCTGCCCGGCGCCGAGGCAGTTCGCGCTGTCCCCGGCTCGTACAACGGCAAGTATGCTTGGCAAGTATTTGCCAAGTCGGGCGATACGTATTACTACGTATTTTATAACTTCCGCGACGGCACTAAGCTGGGCGGACCAATGCAATTGCCGAATACGCTCACTCCGTAATATGAAGCTGTGCTGATGATGTTATATACGACCATCTGTATGTACGAGAAACTCTAACAAGAAATTTCAACAAGGAATTTCAATAAGAAATTCTAATGAGAAGTTCTAATGAGAAACTCCATGTATAAAAAGAATCCGACGACACGCAAAGCTGCGCATCGTTGGATTCTTTTTTTGTGAATCGTTCACCGATCGGTATACTATTTTTCTTGGATTGACCAGTCGGTTTTATCAAATGTTACACACGGGATAATTGACCTTCTCCAGTTGCACCGCCGGATGTATCCAGCACGATTGCATTGACCCCATTCAAGAAAGCAAGTCCGCTCGCCTTGATAATATCGGTATCCATCGCTTTGCCCGTATACAGACGACCTTCATACTCTAATTGAATGTTGACACGTCCGATTGCTTCTTGACCGCTGGAGATGCTATTGATTTTGTAATGTTTCAATGTTGCCTGTACACCAGTCAGCGCACGGATCGCACCGTACATCGCGTCAATGGGACCATCGCCGATTGCACTGCCTGCATGGACTTCGCCGCCTTTTTTCAATTGCACGGTTGCTGTCGGATGCAGACTGCCAGTGACGACCTGGAACGTATCCAGTTCATACAGTGCATGATGATCCTGATGATCGACGTGTTGCTCATTTGGCTGGTTCAGCAAGAAAAACAGATCATGATCGTAGATTTCTTTTTTGCGGTCAGCCAGTTCCAGATAGCGGGCAAACAATTCTTCAAATTGCTGCTCACTAGCAGCGATATAGCCCAGTTTGGCAATCGCATTTTTGAACGCATGGCGACCAGAGCGGGCGGTCAGCACCAGTTCCATTTCACCAGCACCGACTTGCTCCGGCGACATAATCTCGTACACATTTTTGTCTTTGAGCAGACCGTCCTGATGAATACCGGATGAATGGGCAAAGGCATTTTCGCCCGTAATCGCTTTGTTCACCTGTACATCCAGCCCAGTCAAATGCGTGAGCAGGCGGGAGGTGTTCATAATCTCCTCCGTGCGGATACCAGTAGCACATTGGTAGCGCTCTTCACGTACTTTGAGCGCCATGACTACTTCTTCCAGCGACGTATTTCCCGCGCGTTCTCCCAGTCCGTTGATCGTACATTCAACTTTTTGCGCACCAGCGCGAATGGCGCTCAGCGTGTTCGCAGTTGCCAGACCCAGATCGTTATGGCAGTGGACGCTCAGCATGACAGAATCGTCCAGATTTTTCAGGCGATCATTCAAACGGGAGATCAGATGACCAAATTCCTCTGGTTCCGCATAACCGACCGTATCTGGCACATTGATAATCGTAGCACCAGCGCGCACGACCGCTTCAATCGTTTGCCATAAATATTCGAACTCCGAGCGTGACGCATCCTCTGTGGAATATTGCACCTGCGGCATCAGCGTACGTGCATATTTGACCGCATCCACACCCATCTGCATCACAGCATCGCGGGAACGATTGAATTTCTTCTCCACATGCACATTGGATGTACCCAGCACGATATGAATAAATGGATTGTGCGCATCACGAATACTTTCGTACACGGCATCGATATCGTTTTTGACGGCGCGTGCCAGAGCGGTAATGTGTGTACGCTCACCAGCTTGACGGGCGATATGCTGCACCGCTTCAAAATCACCGCGTGACGAGGCAGGAAAACCAGCTTCGATCATATCTACTTGCAGACGCTCCAGTTGGCGGGCAAACTCGACTTTTTGCCGCAGATTCATACGTGCTCCAGGTACTTGCTCACCATCGCGCAGTGTTGTGTCCAATACAGTAATCATACGGTTCATAGATATAACCTCCTGAGGTATGTGGTAGTAAATACGGTTTGTTCAGCAATACTTTGGATGTACTAGATCGTTAAGAAGATATTCAAAATGAATGAAATAGTAAAGTACAATATTGCACTCTATACCTGTTTCTAAGAGATGCTCTAATTAAGCTACAGATCGTTAATATATATCAAGCAGGGCTGTTCAACTCCGGAAATTGAACAGCAAAAAGCCCCGTCTCCATAATAGAGACGGGGCATTACCCGCGGTACCACTCTAATTAACCGCCAACATACAGCGGTTCAGCTTGTTCGATGGCTAACACCATCTATCCTTGTAACGGAGGAACTCCGGCTTGCCCTACATATCAGGCAGCTGTTCATAGACCAGTTCGGAATGATTCACACTACCGCTTTGCACCAACCAGCGGCTCTCTGTAAGCATCGTCATTCGTACTCTTTCTACTCATCACATTTGTTTGTATCCAAAGTATGTAAATTTGTTACATAATGTATCACAGCCTCAAATGAAAAAGCAAGCGTTTTATAAAAAAGAAACATATGACTACACAAAAACGATTGAAAATATGCCCACCCTGTTTCGCTACATCTCGGCAGGGCGGGCATTTTGATGAATGATGAATGATGAATGATGAATGATGAATGATGAATGATGAATGATGGCATACATTACAGTTTGAATTGTGATACCGTTTCTTGTAATTTCTCCGCCATGCTATGCAGTGTAGCGGTGTGCGCAGTACTTTGCTCCAAAAATGCCAGTTGCTCCTCAGCTGCCGCGCTGACACTTTCTGTACCGGAGGCGATGCTACCGGTAGTGGTGGAGATGTATTCCATCGATTCGACAACTTTGCCAGAGTGACCAGCAAGATTGCGCAGAGCTTCGGTAACTTCGCCAATCTCTTGAGTGGTGCGATCGGTTAGTTGTTTGATCTGCTGGAACAGATCGGTTACGGAACCAGCGGCAACCGTACCTTGAGACACTTCGTTCACCATTTCTTTTACCGACTGGCTAGCACGTTGCGTTTCATTCTGAATTGCCTGCACTAGTGCACGGATACGTACAGCGGACTCATTTGTCTCATTCGACAGCTTGCGAATCTCGGATGTAACAACCGCGAAGCCGCGTCCATGCTCGCCTGCACGCGCTGCTTCGATAGCGGCATTAAGGGAGAGCAGATTGGTCTGGGTAGCGATGGAGGAGATGGCATTGTTGATGCCTTCAATCTCTTCTGAACGTTTGCCCAGTGATAAAATAACAGCTTCGATCTGCGTCATGCGGCTCTGAATTTCATCCATCTGACGCATAACACGGTTGATTTCGTTTTCTCCTTTGAGCGATTCGTTTTGCGCTTGCGCAGCTGTTTCGCGTGCTTGCTGACTGCTCTGGTCGATTTGACCGATATTCGTATTGATCTGGTGCACTGCTTGCAGTCCATTTTCTACAGTCGATACCTGATTGCCCGTATTATTGGACAGCTCATACATGATGCCTGCTACATGCTCGGCAGCTTTGCCAGTTTCGGCGGTACCGCCAGCAACTTCACGTGAGATCGTGATCACTTGATCGGTGCTGCTGTTGATTTCGTTCACAAGGGTACGCAGATTGTTTTTCATCAGATTGAACGAAGCGGCGAGTTGACCAATTTCGTCTTTTTGTTTGACCTGTACATCATCCATATTCAGCTCGCCGTCAGCGATCATCTTCGCATTGCGAGACAATGTTTTCAGTGGACGAGAGATCAGGCTGGAGATCCATGAACCGATCAGAATCGCCAGAACGAAGGTCAGAATCGTAACGATGATTGCTGTCCAACGTGTATTTAGAATCGTTTTCTCACTGTTAGCACGCGCCTGACTCATCAACGCATCCTGCTCATCCGAGAACTGCTGGGCAAATTTCACGATAACGCCGCCCATTGGGATCAAGCTAGTTTTGATATTCAAATACGATTGGGAGATTTGCGCTGGTGTCAATTGCAGCAATTGCTCTGAGCTGGTTCTGTAAAAGTCGTTCATTTTGACGAGATAGTCCAGTTGTTGGATATCCTGTGCATCCGTTACTTTACTTTTCATACTGGTCAAAATATCAGCGGTTTGCTTATTCGCCAGCATCAGCTCGGAACCATAGTACGTATCGCGGCTCAGCATATAGGTGAGCATATGACTGTTCTGCACAGTCGCGTAAAATTTCAGATTATCGGCTTCGGATTTGAGCGCAACGTAGCGATCCAGAATGTCATTCGTTGTGCTGTGAATTTTGTTGAGTGAAATAATATAAATGACGCCTGCGCTGCCGGCGATCAGGGCAATCGCGAGAAAGGATATCAGCATTTTTTGCAGAATGGACAATTTCATAGGCGGTGGCTCCTTCGTTTGGGATCGGTCAGCGGCATCATTGCCATTTGGCGATATATGCTTCTACATTGTCTTTGGTGACAAGCTCGTATGGCACCATGATTTGCTTTTGAACCGTTTGACCGTCAGCAGCGGCAACGGCAGCTTTGATTGCCTGACTGCCTTGTTCCGGTGCATTTTGGAATACCGTTACTTGCAACCGTCCCGCTTTCACAAATTCCAGTGCGTCCATTGTGGCATCCACACCTGCAAAAATCATGTCTTTATCCTTGTTATCAAGCTGTGCCGCCAGCATCGCACCGATAATCATCTCATCATTGTTGGCGACTACGGCGTTGATCGTTGTACCAGAAGATAACCATTTTGCCATCAGCGCCATACCTTGTGCACGGTCATAGTTGGCAGTGTCTTCGAGAACGACCTTCATATTCGGATATTTGGCGATAATATCTTTGTTGCCTTTGGTACGGTTGATCTGAGCTTCTGTTCCCATTTCACCGTTCATGATAGCGATATTGCCTTTGCCGTTTAGCAGCTTGGCGACCGCTTCCATTTGCATCGTACCCGCAGTGGTTGAATCGGAGCCAACGTACGATGTAGCATTGTCGACTGATTTGTAATACCGATTCACTACAATAATCGGCACATTTGCTTTGTTGGCAAGGGCGATTGACTGATCGGCACTGCTCTCATCGGTTGGAATCAGTACGATCGATTTCACACCATCACTAATAAATTGTTGAATTTGTTTCACCTGCGTTGCTGTGTCGTTCTGGGCATCCACGTAACTGACTTGCACATTTTGCTTGGTAGCCGAGACTTTCATGCCTTGCGTAATGTAGCTGACAAATTTGTCGCTCATATCGAAGATGGCGACACCAACTTCAGCCTTGCCGCCGGAAGACGAAGTGCTGGCAGCCATCGAAGGGTCAGGCGTAGTCGCGGAATCTGTACCGCTGGAAGTGGAAGAACAGGCAGCAAGCCAAAATACAAAGAAACAGCAAAGCGCGGACAATGAAAAGCGGCGTAATCTCATGGCGTAACCTCCGTCATCATAAAATAAATAGAGCGCTTACAATCGGTACAACCTTCGAATACCGCAAAGGAAGATATGACTGCCGAAAGGAATGTCATTTCTGACACAACGAGGTAAACTTGCACATCACTGCACGAAAGCGGTAGTATAGTCATACATCCTTTTCGAAAAACTGTTGTATACAGGCTATTCACTTGATGACTAAGTTATCGACTTATATGAAGATTTTATGAATAGGCATTTCGACAAAAAAACAAAAAATCCGAAACTTTCCGCCCTGCGTATAACAGAGAAGAGAGGTCGGATTTTGCTTTATCCAGATGTGTATCATTTGCCATAGATAAGATGTATGTATTGTAGGAAAAGTTAGGATGTAAACGTTCATAGTCTTGACTCAAAATCGCATAAAACCGTGTGATATACTAGCATTATCTGCAAAATGTGTAAAAATTTCAAACAAAGCAAAAAAACCTGTCGTTTTTGTGTTACCGAAAGGTTCAAGTGTGCCGAAATAAATGTATACCGCATTGCATGACACCACGAAGCAAGCACACCTACAAAGGAGGACGTTTATGAAGCTCCGCGCTTTGCCAGTCATTCTTACAGTCGTTGTCTCCATTACACTACTATTCGGGGGATGGTTCACCTATCGTCAGCTGACCCTTCACAATCCGCTGATGAATATTGTTGATTCGTACCCCGGTGTTAATTCAGCTCAAGTATCCATTAACCAGAAAGAGGTAGCTTTGAAACTCGATCTGAAACCGGAAACGGATTTGGGCTCACTCGTTCAGACATTAAACAAGCAAAGTGCCGATATTATCGGTGCTCGTACACTCAAACTCGAAGTGGTTGACCATTCGGATGATACACTCAATCAAATCTGGGAAAATGCAATGTTTCCTGTTTCCCAAGCGATGGCTAACCGTCAATATACTGATATCCCCAAAACGTTAGAACAAATTGCCCGTGATAATAGCGGGATTACTGCCAAAGCCGAGATGGATGACCGCAATGTATATGTATCTTTGAGCAATGGGAAAGCAAGCAAATTTCTCATACTGCCACTGGGCGCTCAAGTCACAGGAGGGAATGCCTAATGCCAAAATGGACCAAAGAAGTTGTCGTCGGATTTGTACCTGTTTTGCTGATTTTTCTCGCTTTTATCGGTTATAACATCGTACCGCTGTTGCTGATTGCTGCTGTAATCGGCGGACTGCTGCTATTCATGCAGATGCGAGGCGGACTTGCGGTAGGTGCCAGTCAGGAACGTGGGCGTAAGAAGAACGGTCCGACCAAACTGACCTTTGAGCAAATCGGCGGTCAGGATAATGCCAAGCGCGAACTGCGCGAAGCGCTGGACTTTCTCGTTCGTCATGATGAAATTAACAAATTTGGTATTCGCCCGCTCAAAGGTATCCTGTTAACCGGTCCTCCGGGAACAGGCAAAACGCTAATGGCAAAAGCGGCAGCGCATTATACCAACTCCGTATTCGTCAGCGCATCTGGTAGTGAATTTGTGGAAATGTATGTCGGCGTCGGCGCTGGTCGTATCCGTGATCTCTTCAAGGATGCTCGTACCCGTGCGGCGCGTGAAAATAAACAAAGTGCGATTATTTTTATTGATGAGATCGATGTAATCGGTGGTAAGCGCGAAGGTGGTCAACAGCGTGAGTATGATCAGACGCTCAATCAGCTGCTGACCGAGATGGACGGCATTTATAGTAATGAAGCACCGCGCATCTTGATTATCGCCGCGACCAACCGTAAGGAAATGCTGGATAGTGCGCTGCTGCGTCCGGGTCGCTTTGACCGCCATATTCAGGTGGATCTGCCGGATAAAAAAGGTCGCAAGCACATTCTGGAACTGCACGCTGCGAACAAACCAATGGCAGATGAAGCCAATCTGGACAAACTGGCAGAAGAAGCATATGGATTCTCCGGCGCACAGCTGGAGAGTGTCATGAACGAAGCTGCCATCTATGCGATGCGTGACAATCAACAAACGATTGCCCAGCGTCATATGTCGATGGCGATTGATAAAGTAATGATGGGTGAGCGTACCGACCGCGAATCCAGTACTGAAGAGAAGAAGCGTGTTGCACTACATGAACTTGGTCATGCGATTATGGCAGAAGTTGTTCGCCCGAATAGTGTGGGTCAAGTGGCACTCAGCCCACGTGGACAGGCGCTCGGTTATGTCAGACATAATCCACAGCAGGAACAATATCTGTATACAAAGCCATTTTTGGAAGAGCAGATTATGATTGCTCTTGCTGGTTCCGCTGCTGAGGAGATGTATTATGAAGGACGTAGTACCGGATCACGAGGTGACTTTGATCAGGCGCTCAACATTGTGCAGACGATGGTAGAAGCGGGTCTGACCAAGCTGGGCATCGTTACCCTAAATATGGTGCCCAAGGAATTGCTAATGAAAGAAAGCAATCAGATCTTGGAGCAACTGGGCGAGCGTACTCGTGAATTGTTAGAGCAGCGTCGTCACATTTTCGACAGCTCCCTTGACATTTTATTGCGTGAAGAAGTGCTGTCTGGCGATCAATTTCGCGAACAGTTCAAGAAAAGTTCAAATGTACCGGCTTAATTCACAAAGCCGGTACTTTTTTTTTACTTTTCGGCTGTGCTACGGTATTATTAGATGTTGGAGATTATATAGAAGCCTGGCATTTTTCATTCATCGTTTTCGCGCATTATATGTGGCGGCAATCGTTGGGAGTGGCGTTTGCCATAACCGGATTTGCTTTAAATACAGCTTGAGAAGGAAATGAAAATGTGAAGGGCTGCACGGTATCCCGCAGCATCTGTAACAAGCAGCTTGAATACCGTATTGAATATTGGAAGGGTGGAGTACACAGTATGAATTTGAAAAGAGTCGGCGTCATCGGCGGCGGTACAATGGGTCAAGGTATCGCGGAGATGCTATCCAAAAAAGGCATTGAAGTCTTGCTAGTTGAGAAAAACCAGGAGAAACTGGATAACGCTTGGTCTATGATCGAAACAAGTCTGGACAAGCAAATGGAAAAATGGGCACTGACCCAAGCGGAGAAAAAACTCATTCTGGGCAAAATCCAGAAAGTGACTCATTTTGCGGATCTCGGTTCTTGTGAACTCGTTATCGAGACAATCAGCGAAGACCCAGAAGCGAAAAAAGAAGTGTTCGCTCAATTGGATCAAGTGTGTTCCAGCAGCGTAATTCTGGCAAGTAACACATCTACACTGAGCTTGACCGAACTGGCAAGTTCGACCAAATATCCAGAGCGCGTGATCGGTCTGCACTTTATCTATCCGGTATCCAAAATTGATCTGGTAGAAATCATTCGTGGTCTGCGTACGTCTGACGCTACGTTTGAACAAACCAAGCAATTCGTGGAAGAAACAGTAGAGAAAAAAGGCATTACCGTTTACGAATCTCCAGGCTTTGTAACAAGCCGCATCATCTGTCTGCTGATCAACGAAGCACTGCACGTACTGGAAGAAGGCGTAGCTTCTGCTGAAGATATCGACGATGCAATGCGTGTCGGTTACCAATTCCAATATGGCCCACTGGAAATGGCAGACCGCTTCGGTCTGGATTCCGTCAATGCAGCGCTGGAGCGTATGTTCCGCGAATACGGCGAGCTGAAATACCGCCCGGCAATCATCCTCAAAAAGATGGTTCGCGCAGGCAGTCTCGGCGTGAAAACAGGCGAAGGTTTCTTCAAGTATGACAAGGATGGTGACCGGATATGAAAGTACTCGTAATTAACTCAGGTAGTTCCTCACTGAAATACCAGCTGTATGATATGACTGATGAATCCGTACTGGCAAAAGGTCTTGTAGAGCGGATCGGGATGGATTCGTCCATTCTGACACACAAGCCAACCGGCAAGGATGAAGTAACCGAAGTAAGCGAGATTCTGGAGCACAACACGGCAATCCGCAAAGTTATCGACAAATTAACAGACAGCGTACACGGCGTTGTATCTAGTGTTAGCGAAATCAACGCAGTCGGTCACCGCGTCGTACACGGCGGCGAGTTCTTCAAAGAATCCGCAATTGTAGACGAGCAAGCGAAAAAAGACATTCGTGCGCTGATCGATCTGGCACCGCTGCACAACCCGGCTGCTATTATGGGGATCAACGCGTCCGAGATCAACATGCCTGGCGTACCGCAGGTTGTCGTATTTGACACGGCGTTCCACCAGACGATGCCGGAACGTTCGTATCTGTACGCGATTCCAAGAGTACTGTACAACAAATACAAAGTGCGCCGTTACGGTTTCCACGGCACTTCGCACTATTATGTAAGTCATGCGGCTGCCGAGTTCTTGGGCAAACCACTGGAAGATCTGAAAATCATCACCGCACATATTGGTAATGGTGGTAGTCTGACGGCTATTCAAGGCGGCGTATCTGTTGATACATCGATGGGTATGACACCGCTGGAAGGTCTGATGATGGGTACGCGCAGTGGCGATCTTGACCCTGCTATCGTTCCTTACGTAATGAACAAAGAAGAACTGACTGTTAGCGAAGTCAACTTGATGCTCAACAAGCACAGCGGTCTGCAAGCGATCTCCGGTATTAGCAGCGACATGCGCGAAATTACGGATGGTCTGGAAAAAGGCGACCCGCATGCGACACTGGCATTTGAAATGTACGAATACCGTCTGCGCAAATACATCGGTTCCTACGCGGCAGCGATGAACGGTGTAGATGTACTCGTATTTACCGCTGGTGTAGGTGAAAACTCTGCGATTGTGCGCAAATCCGTTTGTGACAATCTGAGCTATCTGGGAGTGGAAATCGACGAGGAGCTGAACAAAATTCGTTCTGGCGATCCACGCCGCATCTCCACACCGAATTCCAAAGTAGAAGTGCTGGTTGTTCCTACCAATGAAGAGCTGGTTATCGCTCGCGATACCTACAAACTCATCAACAAATAAGAACAGCAGCCACGCATAGACAAGGGGAGAATATAGGAATGTCCACTAAAACCGTTATTAAAAAAGTCAATGAGCATATTGGCGAATCGGTAACGATTGGAGCCTGGATCAACAACAAACGTTCCAGCGGTAAAATTCAATTTTTGCAGCTGCGCGACGGTACAGGATACATCCAGGGCGTTGTCGTGAAAAGTGAAGTACCAGAGAGCGTATGGGATGCTGCGAAAAGCCTCACACAAGAAAGCTCGCTGTACGTAACCGGCGTCATCCGTGAAGAACCACGCAGTAAATCTGGGTTCGAGATGACTGTAACTGGTATCGAGGTACTTCATATTACGTCCGAATACCCGATTACACCGAAAGAGCACGGGATCGACTTCCTGATGGATCACCGTCACCTGTGGTTGCGTTCCACTAGACAGCGTGCAGTTATGGTAATCCGCGCTGAGATCATCCGTGCGGTTCAAGAATTTTTCAATACGAACGGTTTTACCAAAGTTGATCCGCCGATTCTGACACCGTCTGCGGCAGAGGATACAACGGAACTGTTCCATATCAAATATTTTGATGAGGATGCCTACCTGACGCAGAGCGGACAGCTGTATATGGAAGCGGCAGCGATGGCGCTGGGCAAAGTATACTCATTCGGACCAACATTCCGTGCTGAAAAATCCAAAACTCGTCGTCACCTGATCGAGTTCTGGATGATCGAGCCGGAAATGGCGTTCGTGAACCATGAGGAAAGTCTGGAAGTGCAGGAGCAATTCGTTTCGCATGTCGTACAATCTGTACTGAAAAACTGTCGTCCAGAGCTGGAAACGCTGGAGCGTGATGTGACCAAGCTGGAAAATATCACTGGTTCGTTCCCGCGTATCACGTACGATGAAGCGATTGAATTCCTGAAAGGCAAAGGCTTTGACATCCCATGGGGCGATGACTTTGGCGCGCCGCACGAAACAGCAATTGCTGAAGCCTACGACAAACCAGTCTTCATTACGCACTATCCGAAGGACATCAAGGCATTCTACATGAAGCCTGATCCGAATCGTCCAGAAGTTGTACTGTGTGCTGACATGATCGCCCCGGAAGGCTATGGCGAGATTATCGGTGGTTCACAGCGGATCGACGATCCAGAATTGATGGAGCAACGCTTCAAAGAGCATGATCTGGGCGAAGCATATCAATGGTATATGGATCTGCGCACATACGGTACCGTTCCACACTCCGGTTTCGGTCTAGGTCTGGAGCGTACGGTTGCTTGGATTTGCGGTCTGGATCACGTACGTGAGACGATTGCATTCCCTCGTATGCTGTATCGTCTGTACCCGTAGGCTCTGTACTGACACAAGGATTACGGTGGAAGTATAGAAAGGATGAACAACATGGGCGGAGAACAATGGAAATCATGGGCACAGGGCGCCGCCTATGCGATGGGCGCGCAAACGGCGAATATTCCGTATGCGCTGCTCAAATATTATCAGGCGCTTGATCTGGATGATGCGGAAGCGATGCTGCTGTTGCAGCTCTTGTCTTTCCGTCAGGTGGAGCATAACGAATTTCCGACATTGGAAGAGCTGGAATGGCGCACAGGCGCAGCGCCTGCTGTTATCGCTTCCCGCATTCAGAAGCTGATGAAATCGGGCTTTATCACGATTGAAGACGAACAGGACCCGCTGACCGGTGTGCGCTACGAACGCTACGATCTAGCTGGACTGTACGTTAAACTTGGTACAGTGCTTGCTTCTGAGCAGCAGGAGCGCAGTACAGTGATTCGTCAGGCGGAAGAAGCTGCCAAAACACCAGCGGCAAAAGAGGAAGAGCGCGAACGCAATCTATTCATTATTTTTGAAAAGGAATTTGCGCGTCCGCTTTCGCCAATGGAATGCGAAACGATCTCCGGCTGGATGGATCAAGATCGTTATGCAGAAGAACTGATTCTGATGGCGCTGAAAGAAGCGGTCTTTGCTGGTAAGCTTCATTTTCGGTATATTGATCGTATTCTGCTGGAGTGGAATCGTAATCGGATTCGCACACCGGACGATGTACGGGCGTATACACAGAAGTTCCGTCAGCGCTAAGATGAATGGTGTGTCTACGATGAACTGTATGTTCAGTATCGCATGAGAATAAGAGAAGCAGAAGGCTGTTTTCCGTTGAGACGGAGAACAGCCTTTTTTTGCTATGAGAAATGCGTTGCTATGAGAAATGCGTTGCTATGAGAAATGCGTTGCTATGAGACATACGTTGCTGTGAGAAATACTTTGCTATGGGACATATGGATTAGATTATATCTGAAATTGGATGCTTGTATGTGCGATCAATAGTTCAAGGCTGAAGTTTATTTGCAGAAAAACAAAAAGGAGAAAATGCAAAAATGAAATTAAGCTTCACGATCCGTATAGAATGTTCCATATCCAATAAGCTTCAAATAGAAGAAAAGATTCGACGTCTACAAATTTATGTATAAACCGACAAAATCGCTACAAATAGATCAAAAATAAATTAGAATCAAAGAGTTAATTATTCGTTGTTATATGAATTATAATGATGATAAAACTTATGTTCGGAAAGATAAAAAGTAAAATATGTTAATAGTTTACAAATATATACTACAGTAATATACTGTGAATAGTCGTAATTGACATATACTGTTATCCATTTTGGGTATCAGCGATAAGGGTAAACGAATGAATATTAGTGGAGGTGAAGCATGAAGTTTTTGCATCTGGATGGCAGTGCCAGGGAAGATGGCAATACCGCTACACTTGCTCGGCAGCTGCTGCACAACTTGGATTATAGCGAGATTGCATTACGGAATCACCACATTGAACTGATCGTTGACAAGCGTCATGATTCTGAGGGATTCACTTCCATGCAGGATGAATATGATGCGTTGTTGCCCGCATTTTTAGAAGCCGACTATGTGGTGTTCAGTTCTCCAGTGTACTGGTACGGCATATCTGCTCAGCTCAAAGTCTTTATTGATCGTTGGTCGGAATCACTGCGTATCATACCTGGATTTCAAGAACAGGTAAAACAAAAGAAAATCTTTCTCGTGCTTGTTGGTGGAGATGATCCGCAGCGCAAAGCACAGCCGATTGTTCAGCAATTTGAATATATCGCTGAATTTTTGGAATTGGATCTACAAGGTCATTTGATTGGTACCGGTAATAAACCCGGAGATATTTTGCATGATCAGATTGCCCTGGAACAGGCGCGTCAAATCAATGAGCAGTTAACACACATAGAGGAGCGTGTATGATGAGCGTAACAGCAACGAAATGCCTAACTTGCGATGCCGAGGTGGAAGTGGATCAACAGACCGTGACCGGAGAGATTGTGGAGTGCCAAGAGTGTGGGCAGGAGCATGAATTCCAGTGGGTCAATGAGCAGCCGAATCTGGTGTTTGCTCCGGAAGTAGAAGAAGATTGGGGTGAGTAATGTCCAGTCGACAGGAGCATCCTAGATTACTATTTTGCGTAACGAAGCTGCGTGAGGAAGAACGCCGGATTTACGATGATTTAATCAAATCGGGTGTGGAAGTCGATGTATGTACGGATAACATGCAGTTGGAGCTTGCTACTATTCGTCACTACGATCTGGTACTGATCCGCTGCTTATCTCAGAGCAAGGCGCTAGAGCGTGCGCAGTATATTGAGCTGGCAGGTGTACGTACCCTCAACTCCTACGAGTCGATTCGTATTTGCACCAATAAAGCATTTCAGGCGATGGTGTTCCAGCGTCGTCAGATTGCCCAGCCGGAATTCGCGATTGCGTTTACGTTTGACAAGCTGTACGAATATCTGGATCGGTTTGACGGCAAATTTGTCATCAAACCGGTCAGCTCTTCGTGGGGGAGAGGGGTCACACTGATCAATGACCGCCTCACATTGGATGCCTGGATTGCCGCTCGCGAATCACTGGATCCGCAGGGCAAGGCATTGCCGGTACTCGTGCAGGAATACGTAGACAAGTCCAATTACGATATTCGTGTTGTTATTGTTGGCGATCAGCCGATTGCCGCGATCAAGCGCATCTCTCAAGACAGCTGGATCACCAATACGCATCTTGGTGCAGAGATTGAGTCAATTCAGCTCAGTCAGCCGATCAGAGAAATCAGCAAACAAGTGACTGATGCAATCGGTAATGGCATATATGGACTTGATTTATTTTATGATCATACCCGTCATATCTATATGGTATGCGAAGTGAATCAGAATCCCGAATTTGCTAAGTCATGGCTGATCCACAAAGTCGATGTTGCGCAAGCTATTGCACAATACAGCATACATGCAGCGTCAGCGTCACATCATCAGGTGAGCGGATTATCTGTACGTTAGTTGATACTTGATACTAAATTCCTCTCATTGCAGATCAATCATTCTGTTTGCTGATCTTATTGGACGCTTATATATTTTATCGCTTCATACATGTATTCCATTTCGACCATTCACGAAATGAGAAGTACCCATTCCATACACAGCGCTTATTGCTCCATAAATAACACTTATTGCGTTCTCATCACCTATGCCCAATGGAAGGAGAGTGGCACATGTCATTAACGAACATCACGGAATCACCGGCGAAAATATCGCAGAAAGACTATTTTTCGATCTCGTTTGTGCTTGCTCGTGTGCTGAATACCGGCATCATTATGAGTATCGAGAAGAATGAGAAGGAATTGAAAGGTCTGGAAAATGCGCTGTCCAAGTTATCCGGCAAAACGTATGTGAATTTGTACAATAGTTTTACTGGCGCGATTCATGGGGCGCTCTGGGGGCAGGATCTGGTGCATGGCAGTGAGACTTCATTGCCGTCATCCGCAACTGCGCAGGAGCGGCGATTTGTAGACTGGCTTGGTGTTCGTACAGCGGAAGGGTTGGATCATCCGTATACGGTGATCGATATCAATTGGAGCAATTTGGCGCAGATTGATACGTTATTGCAGAAGCACCATCAGGACGAGGTAATTATCGTCAATTTTACCGGCTTATCCTTCGGTCCGATTGCGACGTTATTAACAAATGATGAAACCTTGTACAAAAAGTCGGAGCGGCTCAAAATATTCGGTGCATTCGATTTGCGAACGATGTGGACGCAGACCGAGCAAGAGCTGGAGATTCAGCCGGGTGTGCAATTCAATTATCGTCTTAGTCCGCTGGTGGGAGCCTGCGTGAAGCTGGCGTTGTTACGGAGGGATAAACAACATGAAGACTGATTTTCATCTGAATCTGCTGGAACTGCCGCAGGAACAATGGGCGCAGGAGCAACTTGCGATTGAAGGTGGACGTGCGGTACTTCCACAGGCAGGGCGCAAAACCACGTTCCCGAACATTACCAAAGAAGATGTACTGCAAATGCTGATCTCGATTCAGAAGCAGCCGCATGATGTGATCGCAGAATTTACCGAGCAGTATCGCCAGTATGTTGGTGCGAATTATGCCATTTCTACTGCCAGTGGTACATCTAGTCTGCATCTGGCATTGATCGGTGCAGGGGTGCAGCCGGGAGATGAAGTGATTTTGCCAGCATTTACGTTTATTGCAACGGCGCAGGCAGTTGTTGCTGCCAAGGCAGTGCCGATCTTTGCCGATGTCGATCCTGATACGTATTGCCTGAATGTTAACGATATTGAGCGCTTGATTACGCCGCGCACGAAGGTTATTATGCCAGTGCATGTGCATGGATTGCCTGCCAACATCCCGGCGATTCAGCAATTGTGCGATCAGTATCAGCTGAAGCTGGTGGAGGATGCATCCCATGCACATTCTGCCTCGATTGATGGACAGCTGTGCGGTTCACTAGGTGATACCGCTGGTCAGAGTCTGATGGCGGACAAGAATTTTCCAGTTGGTGGTGAAGGCGGGATTGCCTTTTTCAAAAAAGAAGAAGATTATATTCGCGCACAGCAGTTTCTGGAGAACTCTGGTATTGATTATAATATTTCGTGGATTGCGGCGGCGTTTGGCATCAGTCAGCTGCAACGATTGCCGTATTATGATGCGGTACGTCAGCGGAATGCGCATCATCTGATTGCTACTTTACATGAGACAACGCTATTTGAGGGACCGTATATCCCAGAAGGTTATATCCATAGCTTCAATATGTTCCGTCTGCGCTTGAATGTCGATTTGCCACAATTCGCCGGGATTCCGCCGTATCAGGTGAAAGAAGCGATACAGAATATTTTGATGGAAGAAGGAGTATTCGCGCGCGAATGGCAAAATGTACCGATTCCCGGTCATCTGCCGTTTCTCAATCGCAAAGGCTTTGGTAATCAATATCCGTTTAACCTGTATGAAGGCGGCGAATTGCCGTATGGATTGGAGCATTTCCCGAATACGCTGCATATGCTCAATACGACGCTGGCGATTTGCCGCGAATTGCGCTCACCGGTTGAGTACGAGAAGCTGCTGACGTATGAACTGGCTTTTAAAAAGTTAGATCAGCATATTGATCAGATTGCTGAATATGCTCGTAGTCTGAACAGTCAGCCACCTTATGAACGGGATGCACGGCTCGGATGAGTACATACAGGGTAGGCATACTGGGCGGAAATGGATTTGTCGGCGGCGAATTGTATCGGCTGTTAAGCGCACATCCGAATTTTCAGGTGGAATTTGTATCTTCGGAATCGCAGGCAGGTCGACCGGTTGAGAAAACGCATAAAGCGTTTCTATATCGCAAGGTCAATCCGAAGCTGACGTACAGCAAGCTGGCAGAATTGGATGGAGAGTACGATCTGATCTTTTCGGCGCTGCCAACGGGCATTTTGCCACAACATCTGGAGCATGTGCTGAATCATACGCAGCGTATTTTCAATATTAGTGGAGATTACCGTTTTACAGATAACAACGTGTTGAAGCGATATTATCCGGGATCTATCTCTACTGTGGAGCAGGCGGGCAGTCATTATTTTATCCCGGAAATCTCGGAATGGAATCGCGATGCACGGGTTGTGAATCTGCCGGGTTGTATGGCGGTGGCTTCGATCTATTCCATCTATCCGCTTGTCCTGCATTCGCTCATTCAAGGGCATGTATTTATTGACGCGAAGACCGGTTCCAGTGGAGCAGGCAAGAGCAGTAAAGAAACGCATGCCGATCGAGTGAACAATTTTCGTCTGCACAAAGGGTTTGAGCATCGCCATCTACCGGAAATTGAACGTATCGCTTCTACGTACAGTGAGCATAAGCTGGATGTGTCCTTCTCGGCGTTCAGTCTGGATGTGGCACGCGGCATCTTCGTCAGTGCGTATTCTGTACTGCGGGAAGGGGTAGAAGAGAGCGATGTGAAAAAAGCCTTTTTCCAAGCGTACAAGTCTAAGCCGTTTATCCGCTATTCCGGTCAATCATCGCCCGGTCCCATGCTGAAAACGGTACACGGTACCAATTACGCGGAAACAGCGTTTATCGTGAAGGATGGCAAATGTCTCAGTCTCGTCTCGATCGATAATCTGCTCAAAGGAGCAGCAGGGCAGGCGATTCAAGCTGCCAACATCTATTACGACATTCCAGAAATCACCGGTTTGACGACAGAACATGAGGGGATATGGCCGTGATCAACAATCTGCATGTAATCAAGCTGGGTAGCAGTACTATTGTAAAAAGTCAGACCATTTTCGCTGAAATCGCTGACCTGTCTCGCCGGGGTGCCAAGATTCTATTGATCGGCGGCGGGGCAGAAGCGATTGAACAGAAATTTGCCGAGCTGAATGAGCCGCTCAAATTTCTGGAATTGGACAATGGTGATCAAGTACGTTATTGCCCGCCATCTGATATGGACAAGATCCGTCAGGCATACGAAGACTATATCTTCGCTCCTGTGCGTGCTGCCCTACAAGCCCATGGATTGTCCGTGCTGGCACAATGTGCTGGCGATCATGGCTGGGTGCTGGGCAACAAGGGCAAACCGCTCAAAGTCCGCAAAAATGGCAAAAAGCTAATTGTACGCGATTCTCTGTACGGTAGCTACACATCAGCACGGGAAGATGTGCTGCTGCAATTGCTGCATACCCATGATGTTGTCTGCTTGGCACCGCCGATCTATGATCCAGAGATTGGGCAGTATATTAACATTGATGCGGATATGCTGGCAGCTCATCTGGCGGTAGCTACACGCGCCAGTCATGTACGCTTTGTTACCGGTACAGCAGGCATTCTACAAGATGTGGACGATCCGCAATCAACGATTACCGATATTTATCCGCAGCAGGATGATATTGTCGTCTCCGGGCGAATGAAGCAAAAGTTGCGCGCTGCTGAGCTGACCCTTTCACAAGGTGTGGCAGACATTGCTATTACTGGCCCGCATACGCTGCATGGAATCGGGAAAACATGGTTCTGGCGCGGTAACGATCTACCGGACGATATGAAGCTATTGCATCAGGCGATCAGCATTCCGTCGGTATCTGGCGATGAAGGCGTGCTGGCTGAATTTTTACAAGAGCGCGTCGCTTCGAAGCAGATTACGGCACAGGTGGACGAGGTCGGCAATATCGTACTCAGCAAGGGCGAAGGTCATCAGACGTTGCTGCTGCTCGGTCATATCGATACCGTTCCTTACATATGGCCAATCACAGCAGATGATTTCCAGCTATCTGGTCGAGGCAGTGTAGATGCCAAAGGCAGTCTGGTCAATTTTATCGAGGTGCTGCGCAGAGCGGAAGTGCCGCCATCGTTTCGATTACTCGTAATTGGTGCGGTAGAGGAGGAAGTATCATCGTCCGCTGGTGCTTTCTATGTACGTGATCATGTACAGGCAGATGCTGTCATTATCGGTGAGCCAAGTGGTACGAGTAGTCTGACGCTAGGCTATTATGGATTGTTCAAGCTGCGTCTGGATGTTCGGCAAAAGCAAAAGCATTCCGCTGGGAAAGACAGCGTAAGTCCGATTGACCGTGTATATCAGCTTGCTGCTCATGTGCGGCAACAGTTGGAGCTGTACGATGCAGATCATCTATCCGCACTCATTCAGCTTCAGTCTGGTTCTGACAATGGGGATCAATATGCATCGGCAATTTTGAATTTTCGTATATCACCGCAGGCACAAGCCGGATATCAGCAGCATATCGCGGAGCTAGAATGGCCGGACAGTACGATTACGGTACTGCGTGATACACCGGGTTATCAGAATTCACGCCGCGATCAGCTCGTCAAAGCATTCGTTCGCGGTGCCAACGGTGTGTTGGGTGATCGTTTAACCTTTCAGATGAAAAAGGGCACCAGCGATATGAATACACTCGCGACGACGTGGACAGATATACCGATGGTTGCATACGGTCCCGGCGATGCTAGTCTGGATCATACCGATGAGGAGCATGTATCGGTAGATGAAGTGCGGCTAAGTCGCAATATTCTGCTCAATAGTATCCACACATGGTTCTCGCTCAACAGCAAGGACAAGGAGGAAACGTATGCCGCTAACCGTGAACAAACTACATGAACAGACCATTCAGGCACGTAAGCTCATTATCGATATGGCAGCAACCGAAGTCGGTTGTCATATTGGCGGCAGCTTGTCGGTAATCGATCTGCTGCTAAGCAGTTTCGCACGATATGGTCAGGATGAACGCAACCGAATTATTCTAAGCAAAGGGCATGCAGCGGCTGCATTATACAGCACACTACATGTACTTGGGCTGTTGGAAGAGAATCCGGCAGAGAGTTACGGGAAAAAGGATTCATTGTTCACCGGGCATCCGAATTATTTGCTACCGCATATTCCGTTTGCTACTGGCAGTCTTGGTCATGGGCCTGCTTATGGCGCAGGCTGGGCGTTATCACAGCGCATTCGCGGGGAACAGGGCATCAGCATCGTTATTAGCGGTGACGGCGAATTGCAGGAAGGCAGTTGCTGGGAAGCATTGCAGGTCATTGCTGCTAAGCAGATCAACAATTTTATTCATATTATCGATGTGAATGGGGGGCAAAATGACGGGTTGGTAGAGGATGTTTCGCCACTTCCACATCTTGGTGATCGTTTTCAAGCATTCGGATTTGATGTTGTGGAGATCGACGGTCACGATCTGGAGCAGATTACTTCTGCACTGGAACGTAAGGTAGATCGTCCACTCGCTATTCTCGCCCATACGATCAAAGGCAAAGGCATCAAAGCGATGGAAGGCAATCCCGCCGCCCATTATGCCAAAATCAGCCGTGCTCAGGCATACAAATGGAAGGAGGCGCTCGTATGACACTGTCCGGAAGAGATGCCTACAAAGACGAGCTAACGCTGCTGGCACAGCAAGATTCGCAGATTGTTGCGCTGGAAGCCGATCTGGGTGGCAAAAAGCATCCGTTTGAACAGCAGTTTCCGGATCGGTTCTTCAATCTGGGCATTGCTGAGATGACGTCTGTCGATATTGCCGCTGGATTGGCAGAGGGCGGATTCAAGCCCTTTTTCTCCACGTTTGCCCCATTTGTCGCGCTGCGCTGTGCCGAGCATATCAAGCTGGCACTTGGTTATATGCGCAAAAATATCAATATCGTCAGCAGTTATGGCGGTGTATCTGGCGGCTGGTTTGGTACGACTCATCATGCGCTGGAAGATATCGGAGTGATCCAGACGTTTGAAAATATTCGTATTGCCTGTCCACATGGAGAAGAGGAGACGCGCCGCGTCATTCGAGAAGCAGCGACTTCGGCGCAGCCTTATTATATCCGGCTGTCCCGTAACGATGCCTTTGATAGTATTCCGTCATTGGCAGAAGGCGACGAGCTGATCGTGGACGGTAGCTGGAATGAGGATGCACCAGTATCGCTCATTTCCATCGGTGAGCAGGCAACCAAGATGGCACTAACATTGAAAAGAGAACAACCGCAGCTGAATCATCTGCATCTGTGTTATGTGGACAAAGAAGCGCTAATTGCCAATTTGCAGCGGCTGGAGAATAGCGGGGAGCAGATTGTTGTTGTGGAGGAGCATCGCCGCGCGGGCAGTGTAGGCTCATATCTCAGTCTGCTACTCCCACACAAAAAGGTATACGCGTTTACCCCCAACGAACAATGGCCCAAATACGGTGGCAGTCACAGCGATGTGCTGGAATATCTCGGATTCACAGAAGAACGACTACGCCAGTTTATCCTTGATATTCGGAAAGGAAGTCCATTATGTTCCTATCCGTATTAAAAAATGCCCAGTTTCGCAAATTCCTCATTTCTGATGTGATCTCTGGCTTTGGTGTAGGCATGGCGACGATTGGTGCCAACTGGTATGTGATGACCGAGACTGGCTCCAATCAGTATGTTGGCTTTTTGCTGACGTTTAACGTGCTTGCTGGTTTTCTTGTGTCGCCGTTAGCTGGTATTATTACGGACCGCTTTGACCGGAAAAAGGTCATTTTGTGGACGTATGTACTACGTGCCTTTTTGCTGGCATTGCTGGCGGTGTTATTTTTTGCGCAAGGATTCAGCATTCCGCTTATGTATGGCTTTGCCGTCATTAATGGGATTGGCTGGACGATCTATATGGCAGCGTCGCGCAGCTTTATTCAGGAGATTTTGCCAGAGGATGTGCTGATCAATGGGAATTCCTTTATCGAGATTAGTTTGCAGGTCGGGATGTTCTCAGCTGGCGCAGTATCGGGCATCATTTACAAATTTTACGGCTTTGAAGTCATTCTGATTATGAATATCGCGGTGTTCTTGATTAGCAGTGCGGTACTGGCGGCGATTCGTTATCAATCTATCGTTCATAGTGAGGAACGTGAGCAGGAAGGCTTTGTACAGAGCTTTCGCTCGGGGCTGCACTTTTTGCGTCAACGGAAAATCATCTTCTTTCTCGGTGTGATCTCTATTGTGCCGCTAGCTGTAACGATGCTGTACAATGTGGTGTTGCCTGCTTATGTCAATGTAACGTTGCAGAGTGATAGCATCGTCTTTGGCTTGTCAGATATGTTTTATGGGATTGGCGGGCTGATCTCTGGCTTTCTCGTGTCATTGTTCATTACGAATCTATCGAACAAACAGATGGTGTATTTGTTCTTTGTAATCGCAGTTGTCAATTTGTTCGCGCTCTATGCCAATTCGCTTGTATTGCTGCTGTATGCGGGTAGCTTCTTCCTTGGGCTGTGTAACTCGTCGCTGCGAATCGTGATGAATACACTGCTGATGGAAAATGTACAAAAGGCATTTATGGGCAGAGCGATGGCGGTCTGGACCGGATTATCATTACTCATTCAAGCAGGTGGTTCTTCCGGTATCGGTCTGGTCATTGACCGATTCGGTGCAGGTTATGGATTTCTCATTATGAGTGCATTGATGGCGTTGGGACTGATCGGATTTGGATTGATATCGACCCATGTGCAGAGTCTGACCAAAAAGGAGAGTGCAGTATGGCAAACAAACGAATAGTTTTTGTAGAGCCAAGCTTTTACGGTGTTAGCTTTGTTAAAGAAGCGAAAGCGCTTGGCAGTGACGTAGTCGTCATCGCTTCGTCCAAGGATAATCCGACCTTGTACGGATATGAAGGTCTATACGACGATCTTCTAGTTGCGGACATTCGAGATGCAGACTCCATCTATGAGGCGATTGTGAACAGTCCTTATCATGGACAATTTCAGGCACTGATTCCGGCAACTGATTATGCTTCTGCTGTAACGGCAGAGGTGGGCGAACGGCTGGGCATTCCCGGCACATCAGCGGATGCGGCGCTGAATGCGCGTAACAAAGATCGGGCAAGGCAAGTATTTGCACAACAGCAGGTGCCAAGTGCACAATTTGCCGTGGTGAGCCAATTAGACGAGGCGTTGACGGCAGCAGCAGAGATCGGTTATCCAGTCGTGCTGAAGCCAACCAATGCCGCCAGCAGTCAGGGGGTGTATTTTGTAGAGGATGAGCAGAATTTGCGACATGCGTTTGCAGAGCTGCGTGCATTTAAGACGACGTATATGGATTTTAAAGTGCGGGACGAGTATTTGCTTGAGGAATATTTAACTGGGCCGGAGTTTAGCGTGGAAATATTCCTTGATGAAGGTGAGATTGCCTTTGCGGAAATTACGGAAAAGCATACGTCCGATCTGCCTTATTTTGTGGAAACATTGCATGTATTCCCGTCGTCCATTTATCAGGAGCAGCGTCATGAGATGATTCATGTTGCTCGGCAGGCGGTCGTGGCGATTGGTATTCAGAATGGACCTGCGCATGTGGAGCTAAAATACACACAAGCAGGGGCGAAGATTATTGAAGTTAACGGTCGTCCCGGTGGCGACAATATCACATCCGATCTGATCGTGAATGCGTATGGCATCCATGTGTTCCGCGAAACGATCCGTAAATATCTGTCCCAGCCACTACAGATTGACAAGCAACAGATTCAGGCATCTGCCATCGGTTATCTGGTTGCTGATCGCAAAGGGCTCGTCGGTTCCATTACCGGATTAGAGCATTTAGAACATCCGCAGATTACGCGGTATCAGATTCAGGTGCAGGAAGGCGATTCAGTGGATATTGCCCGCAGCTCCGATGATCGGCTCGGTTATATTATCGTACAAGCAGATACACCAGAGGCTGCTCGTGATCTGGCAAAGGAATTTGTATCGCGTATTGAGATCAGCTATGCAGAAGTGGAAGAGGTTGTATAGAACACAATCGCAATAAACGGCAAAATGTGTGACAGGGATACACTGCTTGATTCGTGTATCCCTATTTTAACGAGTGCTCTATACAGATCAGATGAGTCATCATACTTATGGATAAGACAAACTGCCGCATACAAGCCCCTTATACGTCGATAAAATGAGACGATTGTACGTGAAAACGATGCTATCGTGTTATGACTATAGACTACGTTTGAGATACGAATGGGATATTATACTGCAACAATCGGTATACATAATGCAGGTCAAAAGCAGCAAATCAGCAAGAAACGAAAAAAAATTTTGAGAAATTTTACGATGAAATAAAAAGATTTTTGTTACAAAAATATACAACTAATATAACAAAATGGATATTTAAAAAATATGAATAAAAATCCGTTATATATGAATAATATGCACGATGATATTGCACTCATTTAAATATATCTATAATGACATATTAAAAATCAAAGACTTCATTCGTCATCAGTGGAAGCAAGCAACTACTTTCCATGTCAGGTTTTTCTAACAAAAGTATTTCAGATTTTGAGTATCAAAATATATTACTTTTTCTCATTTGGATATGAGAAATGTAGCAATAGCTAGCAACCAAATATTCTGAAAGAGGAGAAAAGCCATTTATATAGCAAATAAATAGTCATCCTAATTAATAGAACAAAGGTCGATTATCAATTAGCGATCCCAAGTAAAAGCCACAATAGATGACGGAATCAATATGAAAACAAACAAAAGAGTGCACAAAAAACACCGTAAAGGAAAAATCCAGCCTCTTTCATGTGAGTTTATATAACACCGAATTTGAATACAGCCTAATTGTGAACAAAACTTGTCACTGCTCTGAAATGTAAACAAAAAGTGAAAAAATATGCACTTTATTTCAAAACAGATTCAAGAGCATGTAAAATGTAAGCGTTATATTTAATATGCTGGAAATAAAGCGATGTACGGAAGGAGAGCGAAAAGGGGCTTTGAAACGGTTTTAGTAGGCTTGCAATTTATTTGAAATAGGAGTAAAGTAGCTTTTGCCCTCGTTAGTACAAGTACCGGCTGAGCAATAAAAGCCTGATACGGCTTATATTTATTCATTTATGATGAAGCGGGCAACTGCCAAAACCCGTGAATACGTCATTACGAATCGTCGGAACTTTCATCTAACTAGATTTGTTTACAATATGTAAAACCAAAATCATACACATACTGAAGGAGAGTTTAACTATTATGAATCACAAATTGCAAAAAGTACTGCTGTCCACTGTTGTTGCTGCGAGCGTAGGCGCTGTAGCTGTAACTGTACCATTCAACGCTAACCACGCTTTCGCTGCAAGCGAGCAATCCAACCACGAGAAACGCAAAGACAAAGCAGATCGTATTGCTGACAACCAAGCATTCTTGGATGCTCAAAATGCTCAATTCGAAGCAATGTTCGGTAACCAAAACCCTACTGACGAAGAAACAACTGCTACAAAAGAAGAAGCAGCTGCCCCTAGCGAGACAACTGCTACTGAAACTACGCAAGCTAAAAACCAAGTCACTGTTGTCGTTCCACAAGGTGCCAGCCTGACTGAAATTGCTGCTCAATACGGTATCACTGTAGACGAACTGGTTGCTGCCAACAACCTGCTGCCTGCTGGAACTCAATTGACTGTTCCGCAAAAATAAGAAGAATGATCTGATCGGCCAAGAACAGATAATCATAACGGAAGCGGGATATCTGATATCATTACTGCCATAATGATAACGGGTGTTCCGTCTTTCTTCGTCATTGAAGCGGTGCAGCGTATCGGTCAGTTATGTAGAAATAACATGAGTGATTGCATGCCTGCTTGATGCGATTGAACTTAGTATACGGGTATTTATTATAAAGGGCAATAATAAAAATCATTTTTTCATATAAAAAAAGCTGACATTTCATACAATGTCAGCTTTTTTGTACGTTTTCATCGCTAAAAAGTCGAATATTACACTTGTTTAACGCATTTAATGTTCAGATTTAGCAATATCTCTGTGAAAACATTTTCCAGTTTATGAGTCATAAATAGTTGTTTTGTGCAAAATCGATATGGTTTGTATATGTTGTTGTCGTGATTTATTTACGCAGCAACAAATCGCGATAAATATATTCGAAAATGAACTCGAATGCTTCCAAATGACGCTTCGCTTCAAACGCATTTTTACCCCACGCATAGATGCCATGACCACGCAGTAGAATGCCCGGTATACTCTGATTGAGGACGCCCGGTACTAATTCGGCAATGCGTGGAATCTCAGCGTAATTGGGCAGTACAGGGATGGTAATCGCAGCATTTTCTTCCCAGATATTAAACGCCTTGATCAATTCCAATCCTTGAATCGGTACGGCACCCTGTTCACCAAAATATTCGCTTACCAGATTGTTAAACACCGTATGCACATGGAACACGGCACCGCAGCCTGTCTCACGATAAATTTCACAATGGATCAGCGTCTCAGCACTTGGTTTTAGCGCTGTCGTCTCGCATGGACGTCCATGCTGATCAACAAACAGAAAGTCTGACGGTGTGCTGACCGATTTGTCTTTGCCACTCGCTGTAATCGCAAAGTGGAAGTTATCCGGCTCGTAATCGCCCACACGCAGCGACAGATTGCCGCTAGTACCTGGAAACCAGTGTCGTGCGGCAAATTGCTCCTTGATACCACTCAGCTCTTGCAGCACCGCCTGTTTATGTTCAAGTGCAATATTGGCAAAGCTCATGTATGCATCGCTCCTGTTCGTTGTCGTAGATCGTCGATAATATCGTGAAATGTCTCAAATGGTACATGCGGCACGCCCAGCTCACGGCACTTGTCAGTGAGTACAGAACGGGAATAGACCAGATCAGCGATTTTGGCACCTTCGAAATCAGTCAGGCTATCGCCGATCAGAATGCGTTCATATTGCTCTGGTGGAAAACCGCGCATAACGGTCGTTTTACACATGCCGCAATCGTTGTGGCAATGCTCATCGCAGCGGTGCGGCCATAGAATAGTAATATTTTCACCAGAAAAGTCAGCACTGTTACAGTAAATATGATCTTGCGGAATATCAAACGGCTCTAGCAGCGGCTTTAGGAAAAAGTCGATCCCGCCGCTAGTTACGTAATACGGAATCTGCTGTGACCGTACAAAATCCAGAAATTCACGATAGCCTTCACGAATACCTGCATGCTGCAATACGTAGTCGATGATATCTTGTTTTTGCGAAGAAGGCATCAGACCGAACATCGCGCCCACACCGTCGCGAATGGAACGCTGCTGATTGACTACGCCGTCTATGATTTCTTGATAACCCGGCGGAGAGAAGTGCTTCATAATCGCTACGATATTGTCCGAATTCGTAATCGTACCGTCAAAGTCGCAAAAGATTACCGGTTGCTTGTGACTCATACTTCACCGCCCCAGATTTCCAGCGCTTGTGCCAGTTCCGTATGCCCCTGCACAGCGTAATCTGCCAGCGATATACCAGACAATGCCGCATCAATCGCCTGCTGGAACGCACGTCCGCCTGCGCTGGCGCCGCCGGGATGGCCGTGAATCCCGCCGCCTGCATTAATGATGACATCATTGCCAAAGTCACGCAGAATGAGCGGCACCAGCCCCGGATGAATCCCTGCTGACGGTACAGGGAAGCTTCTTTTGAACGGCAAACTGCCGGTAAGCAATTGCTCGCGGATTGCCATATTTTCTTCCTTCGGCATCGTAACCGAACCGTAAGGAGAAGGGAACAGCACCAGATCGGTACCTGCCAGACGCATCAGTTGTCCAAGCAGTACAGAAGCGGAGATGCCGTAATATGGTGACGGATAATAAGCACCGGCAAGCGCTGGATGCGCCATGATCGGGATGTTAATGTCAGAATCGTTGCTCAGTTCGGCAAGAACGTCATAACCGTATGACAGTACATTGAACAGCAGCGCATTCGCACCTGCATCAATTGCTTTGATCGCTTGCTCTTTCAGCTTGAAGGTAGAACCGGTCAGATTGGCGGCGTATAGTACCTTTTTGCCCGTTTCCGCCTGTGCGGCTTCGGCAGCTTTGCGGCACGCTGCGACACGCTTCTCAATCGGTGTCAGTTCATTTTCAAACAGGATTTCGTCGTCCTTGATCAGATCGACGCCTCCCAGCGCCTGCGCACGGAATTGACGCGTCAGCTCGTCCAGATCGTGACCGATGACCGATTTGAAAATGCTCATCAGCAGCGGACGTTCAGGAACGCCAAGTAGCTGGCGTACACCGTGTAAGCCAAATTTGGGTCCACCAAAATGACTTAGAAAACGCTCGGAAAATTCCAGATTCGTCAGTTTGATGCGTCCGTCCATAGAGATTTTGCCAAATACGGTAACGAGTAGTGCCGGAATATCGCTGCTAAAGTTAGCATCCGGGTAAGCGATACGAATATCCGCATATCGTTCGCCATCAGCAGGCTCAAACACATCGACTGAAAGGACTTCGCCCAGATGCTTCTTCATTGATTGTTGCTTGGCGGCAGGCAATTCGGTCCAGCTACCAACGGTCATGCCGACGGCGATGGACGTTGCTTTTTTATGAAAATCTGCCTTTGGATCATGACAGCGATACGTTGCGATGCAATAGCTCATAGATGCTCCTCCTTCAGTGCTGCCCCCATTTCCCGGGAGCGTTCTGCGCAGCGTTCAATGCCGCGGATAATGATCTGCTTCATCTGATGCTCGTCGAATACTTTGACAGCTGCCGCAGTGGCGCCGTTCGGCGAGGTGACTTTGGCGCGCAGCTCGGCAGGTTGTTCGCCAGTTTGCTGTACCATATGGGCAGCACCGACGACGGTTTGCACCGTCAATTCATGTGCCTGCTCGCGGGTTAGACCGCCCTGCACGCCCGCTTCGATCATCGCTTCCATGACATAATAAATATAAGCGGGACCGCTACCAGAGATGCCGGTTAATGTTTCCATTTGCTGCTCGGCAATTTCCGTTACCGTGCCAACAGCTTCAAAGAGATGCTGTACCGTTTGTTTTTGGTCGGCTGTCACTTCTGCGGAGAAGACGAGACCGGTTGCGCCCAGACCAATCGTGCTGGATGTATTGGGCATGGTACGTGCAATCGGCTGTTTTTTGCCAAGTACATATTGCATTGTTTCCACTTCGAGTCCGGCGATCACCGATACGAGCAGTTGATTGTCGTTCAGCAGTGGGCTGAGCTGCCCAAGCGCAGCGGCTGCATCGACAGGCTTCATCGCCAGTACGATAATGTCGGCATGTTGCAGCACTTCATCACGCTGCGTTTCATTAGTAACGACCGAAACGCCGTAACGCTGGATGAGATAGTTCATACGATCTTTGTTGCTGCGATTCAGCATCGTGACCTGACCCGGTACAACGACCGAACGGTTCACTAGTCCGCGCAAAATAGCTTCCGCCATCGAGCCTGCGCCGTAGAAGCAAATCGATTGATTGATTAATGTATGTTGTTTTGCAGAATGACCCATATTTATCTATCCTTCCTAATTCCAATATTGATCTATATTTGATAAAGCATGATTGTGGCGTACTACCATTGGAGCAAGGTGCCAATACAACATAGGCAAGGCGAACCAAACGTGTAAAACAAGCTGTACTGGTACCTACTTTTAGCCGCGTGTCTGACCTGTGCCGTAGATTCTGTACTTGGTGGAGGTGAGAGATGGCAAGCCCATCGGTCCGCGTGCATGCAGCTTCTGGGTGCTAATGCCAATCTCTGCACCAAAGCCGAATTCGAATCCATCGGTGAACCGGGTAGAGGCATTGTGATATACCGCTGCCGCGTCTACTTCTTGCATGAATCGGTCCGCGTGATGCTGATCTTTGGTCACGATACATTCCGAATGCTTGGTGCCGTAGGTGGCGATATGTTGTAGCGCCTCGTCCAGCGAGTCGACGATTTTCACATTTAAAATATAGTCGTTATACTCGGTCGCATAATCCTGCTCAGTTGTACCGGTTGCCCAGTGCAGCAGCTCACGGGTACGCGGACAGCCGCGCAGTTCCACATGGTATTCATCGCGCAATTGTTCAGCCAGACGAATAAACGCTTGCTGATCGTAACCGGAATGAACAAGGAACGTTTCCATCGAGTTGCAGACGGAAGGGCGCTGTACTTTGGCATTGATGGCGATGTCTGCTACCATCTGCTGGTCGGCAGATTCGTCGGCATACGTATGGCAAATGCCTGCGCCCGTTTCGATCACGGGTACGGTAGAGTTTTGCACGACATTTTGAATTAGCGCACTGCCACCACGTGGGATGATCACGTCGATCAGACCGTTCAGCTTCATCATTTCATTGACAGAGGCGCGATCTGAATCTTCAATCAATTGCAGTGCATCCGCAGGAACGGCAGAATCGTTGAGCGCGTCATGCAGCACCTCGATAATTTTGCGATTGGAAGAGAGGGCAGCGGAACCGCCACGCAATACGATGGCGTTACCAGTTTTGAGTGCTAATCCTGCCGCATCGACCGTCACATTGGGACGGGCTTCGTAGATCATACCGAGCACGCCGATGGGTACGCGAATTTTGTGGATTTGCAAACCGTTAGGGCGCTGAATCGTTTCTAGCAGCTCGCCAATCGGATCATTTAGCTCCACAATTTGGCGTAATCCTTCGGCAATATCCTCGATGCGTTCTTTGGTCAAGCGCAATCGATCCAATAGCGATTCGGAAGTGCCGTTGGCACGACCATTTTCAATATCTACCTCATTGGCGACGATGATCTCCTCGTATCGTGTGACCAATGCATCTGCCATCTGTCGCAGTGCCGCATTTTTGTCAGCAGTGGAGACGTTGGCGAGTGGCAGTGCCGCACGGCTTGCTAGCGTTGCCTTTTGTACAACTTCGCTTACTTCAGTCATTGCGTGATTCCTCCTTGAAAATAATGTATGACCATCCGTCTACTTCACAGTGATAACCTTCATGATGAATAGCTGTGCTTATGTTATCGATATACCGTTATGGTTGTTCAAAGGCATATATGATGGGGCAGTCGATTGTTTATACTTTCATTCTTATTATAATGTAATCCATTCGTCCCGGTGAACGGCTTCGAGATGCTGAACATGATCGACGCCTAGCGTTTCGGCAATTTTACTGCTTGGCAGACCGATAATTTGCTGCAATTGATCGTAATCATAATTGACGATGCCGCGTCCAAGTACATCACGTTGTACATTTTGCACCTCGACTACATCGCCAGCATGGAATTGCCCTTCAAGCTGGCGAATCCCAACCGGGAGCAGGCTGCGTCCATTATCAATCAATGCGCGTTCGGCACCTTCGTCGATAATGAGTGTACCGAGTGGAACAGATAGGAAGCCGAGCCACTGCTTTTTCATCGGCAACGATGCACTGTGGGTAGAGAAATACGTCCCTTTGCCCTGATGATTCGCAGCAAGCAGCAGATCGCCCGGCTGGTTCACACGTCCAACGAATACTTCGATTCCGCCGCGAGTGGCGATTTTGGCTGCATCAACTTTGGAACGCATTCCGCCTGTACCGACTGCTGAGCCAGCGCCGCCCGCCATATCGTAAATCTCATCAGTAATTTCGTCGATTACGGGATAATGTACGGCTTCTGGGTCTTTGTTCGGATTAGCGCTGTACAATCCATCTACATCCGTCAAAATGAGCAAATGCGATGCTTTGGCAAGATTGGCGACGAGTGCGGACAATGTATCGTTATCGCCAAATTTTAGCTCGTCGACAGAGACAGTATCATTTTCATTGATGATCGGGATTACATTCTGCTTCAGCAATTCCTCAATCGTCATGCTGGCATTGCCTGCCCGCTTCCGATGAGTAAAATCACCCCGTGTCAGCAAAATCTGGGCGCTGACGATCCCATGTTGGGCAAATGCCTGCTGGTAATCGCGCATAAGCAGCGCCTGACCGACGGAGGCGGCAGCCTGCTTTTCGTGTAATAGACGTGGGCGCGACAGATACCCGATTTCGCGGAATCCGGCAGCTACCGCACCGGAGGTGACGAGCAGAACCGAATGTCCTTGCTGCTGCAATGCAGCGATTTCGGCGGCAAAAAAGTCCACCGCTTCATGATTCAGACCACCCTGTGGTCCGGTCAGCGAGCTGCTGCCGATTTTCACGACAATACGCTGGTGTTGCATGATGATTCACTCCTTCTGCATAATACGACACAACATCACTTGATGATGACATGCTGCGGCATACGAAGGGGAGAATGCAAAAAAGACTCCCGCCCTCCGTATCCAACATGAATACAAAGGACGAAAGTCTGCACTTCCGCGGTACCACCTTTATTGACAGCACAGAGCTGTCCGGCTTGAAGCCCGATAACGGCGGGAAGTCCGTCCGGCGTTTGGCGCCGAAAGCTCGGGGGCAGGTTCAGCAGGAGCTGGCGGTGAATCCTTTCAGCCTCTGGAATTCACTCTCTATGCACGCCGCTGTATTTGCTTACTATTCCCTTCATTGCGTTCTGTATAATTGTCCGTGCGGTTTATCGCCGCTCCGGTCAGATGATTATGTCATGGTGTCCGATGTACGGGATTCCGTACAATCGGTGTTGCTGATTAGGATAGCACGGACTGTGACTTTTGCCAAGTACCGCGTGGCAGGGATAGTGCGATTTGTTGTCTAAGAATCGGTATTTGCAGAACATACATGCTGCATGGTGCCGATCACGACGATAATGGTTGCAACTATATCCAGCTATTTATTGGGTAAACAATCCGTTGGAAGCTTGGATAACGATGTTGGCTGTTATAGAGCGAATGAAGTCTTGATGAGATATATTCAGTCTTTGCGGGATTCCGTTTCATTTTTACCGAATAGATTCAGCTTGCCAATTCGTTGCACCGCTTCACGCAATCGTTCTTCGGACGTGAGTAGACCAATGCGCACATATCCTTCGCCGCCCGTACCAAAGCCGATACCCGGCGCAACCGCAACATGCGCCTGCTCCAGCAGCAATGTGGCGAACTGTCGCGAATCCATGCCTTCCGGTACAGGCAACCAGCAGAAGAACGAGCCTTTGGGCGCTTCTGCTTGCCAACCGATCTTGTCCAGCTCTTCAAAAAAGGCATTCCGGCGCGATTCATAGCGATCCACCAGATCCGTTACACATTGCTGATCATCCGTTAATGCTCGTGCTGCCGCTGCCTGAATGCCGCCAAACAGACTCACATACACATGATCCTGCATCAGATTGATCAGACGAATAATCTCGCTGTTACCGAGCGCAAATGCTACGCGCCAGCCCGCCATATTGTACGTCTTGGATAGGGTATAAAATTCCACACCGACTTCCTTCGCACCAGGCACCTGCAAAAAGCTAACCGGCTTCTGCCCATCAAATCCAATCGCTCCATACGCAAAATCGCTCGCCACCACAACCTGATTGCGGCGTGCAAATGCTACCGTTTCTTCATAAAAAGATAACGGAGCCGTCGCTGACGTCGGATTGTTCGGGTAGTTGAGAAACATCAGCTTCGCCCGTTCCAGCACGTCCGGCGAGATCGCGCTATAATCTGGCAAGTACGCATGATCCTCAGTCAGCGGCATAAAGCTCATCTCTGCACCGGATAATGCTACACCTGACCAATAATCTGGATACCCGGGATCAGGAACGAGACAGATGTCGCCCTTTTCCAGCAAAATTTGGCTGATCTCAATCAAACCGGTCTTGCCACCGAACAAAATTGCTACTTCTGTCTGCGGATCAAGATCGACATCGTAATCTTCCTTATACCGCTTCGCAATTGCTTCTTTCAGAAACGGATAGCCGGTAAATGGCGAATATTTATGATATTGTGGATTGCCTGCCGCCTCGCGCAACTCCTCAACAATATGCGGCGGGGTCGGTTGATCCGGGTTCCCTTGACCAAGATTGATTACATCATGCCCGGCGTTCACATGCCGATTCACATCTTGCACCAATTTGGCAAAAAACTGCTCTGGCAATTCATTCATCATTCCCGCTGGTTGAATAGGAAATGCGGATACGCTGCTATTGTTCACATTGGACATCGTCTTCATCACTCCGGTTGCTATATTTGAGATGGTGCACACTATTGTGTAATGGAAAAGATACAAGTTGAATATAGATGCAACGCTCATTTCGATATTGAGCTGCTGTATATGCTAACCTGCTGTACATGCTAAGCGCAATGTGATGCTCGTTACAGGCTGTATAAAATGTTGCTTTTCTTGGGGACTGACATAGTTCTCCTAATCTATCACGATTTTTCCGATTGGTATAGAGGAATTGTCTGGAAATATTGCTTTTCGGTCGTTGCTGCGGCTATGATAAATGCAATATACAGCACACAGGGAGAGATGATCAATGACTGCACGACAATACCATATCAGCCTGATTCAAATGGATATCGCGCTGGCTGATCCGCAGGAAAATATACGCCGCGCCGGAGAATGGATCAAGCGTGCGATGAACGCAGAGCAGCGCCCGGATGTGATCGTACTGCCAGAAATGTGGAATACCGGGTATGCGCTGGATCGACTGGACGGTATCGCCGAACCGGAGCATGGTCCGATCAACCGCTGGCTGAGTGAGACGGCGCGTGAGCATAACATAGTGCTAGTTGGCGGTTCTATATCAGAGCAGCGTGATAGTGGATTTTACAATACATTATATGTACATGGCGCGGATGGACAGCAACAGGCGAAGTACGACAAGATTCATCTGTTCAAGCTGATGGACGAGGAAAAGTTCATGCAGCCCGGCGAAGAGACGGCATTGTTTCCACTGGGCGATGTGACCGCTGCGGCATCCATCTGCTACGATATTCGTTTTCCCGAACTGGCGCGTACGCTGGCACTGGCAGGGGCAAAAGTATGGTTTGTGCCTGCTGAATGGCCCAATCCGCGTCTGCATCACTGGCGTACACTGCTGACAGCGCGCGCGATTGAGAATCAAATGTATGTCATCGCCTGCAATCGTGTTGGCAGCGATGCGAAAAGTACCTTTTTCGGTCACTCGATGGTTATCGATCCGTGGGGGGAAGTGATCGCTGAGAGCGGGGAAGAGGAAGGCATTTTAACCGCAACGATTGATCTGGATTTGTCCGACGAGGTGCGCGGACGGATACCAGTATTCGCCGACCGCCGACCAGAATTGTACCGACATCAGGAATAAGATGTAGTGCTAGGATCGTACTATAATGCTGTTCAGGCTGGTGCTGGACATTGTTAGGTCGTCTATATCAACAGGTGATAAAAGCATATGAAGCTCTTTGGCGTTTCCGTTACAGTATTGCGTACTTAAAGGGAACGACGAAGAGCTTTTTTGTAAAGAAAGACGGCATACGAGCCAAGCTTGGTAAAACAAAACTTGGCGACATCAAGCTTGCTGAAATGATACTACGTTTTGAGGAATGACAAAATGAATAGAACATTATACTAACTAAAAGTTAGTTAGTTGTGGTTTTGAAATAGTTTTGCCGTTTACTCTTTTCTTTGCATAGGAACAGGCTATAATAGAAAAATAGAAAACGTCTTAAATTAAGATATTAAATAGTTAGTATATTCTATCCCCTATCCAAAAGGAGCTGAACACGATGACTCTTCGTACTGCAGGCATTCATCATATTACGTCATTCGTTACTGATCCGCAGCGCAATGTGGATTTCTATGCTGGTATTCTCGGTCTGCGCATGGTCAAGCAGACGATTAACTTTGACGCACCGGATGTGTATCATCTGTATTTTGGCAATGAAGGCGGAGCACCGGGCACGATTGTTACCTTCTTCCCGCAGCCAGGAGCGCGTCGCGGTGTGGTAGGTAGCGGACAACTGGGCATTACTGTATTCGCTGTACCACCAGGAGCACTGCCATTCTGGACAGATCGTTTGCAAAAATTGAATATTCAAGTTGAGACCGTCAGCCGCTTTGGTGAGCAATTGTTGCGTTTTAGCGATTATGACGGATTGCGGATTGAACTGGTCGAGCGTGAAGCAGGTACAACCAATACGTGGGAGTGGGATGGTATCACTGCGGCGGAAGCGATCAAGGGCTTCGGCGGTGGGGTGCTGTTCAGCGCATTGCCTGAACGTACGCTGCATACGGTAGAGCATGTGCTAGGCTTAACACGCATTGCTGAGGAAGAGGGGTATGTACGCTTCCAAGCTACTGGCGATCTTGGCAATATAATCGATGTGAATAATCATGAATTGCCACGTGGTATTGGCGGAGCTGGAACGGTGCATCATATCGCTTGGCGCGCAGCGGACTTTGACGAGCATGAGCAATGGCGCAGTCAGGTGGCAGCAGCTGGATTTCAGCCGACACCGGTCATTGACCGTCAATATTTTAACGCTGTGTATTTCCGTGAAGAAGGTGGCATTCTGTTCGAGATTGCTACCGATCCACCGGGATTTGCCAATGACGAACCGGCTGAGCAACTTGGAAGCAAGCTTATGCTGCCAGAATGGTATGAACCGCAACGTGATTTGATTGAAAATAATCTGCTGCCGATTCAGGTACGCAAGCTTCGTTAATCCGATTGGAATATAAGTAATGATGCGACTAGGAGGATTCAATAGATGACAACAGACACGATGAAGCATATTTTTAAACAAGGAAGTAATCCGGAGCAACCAGTATTGCTGCTATTGCATGGCACAGGTGGAACCGAGCGTGATTTGCTGCCGCTGGCGGATCTGATCGCTCCAATGGCGTCCGTACTTGGCGTGCGTGGTAACGTATCGGAAAATGGCATGCCCCGCTTTTTCCGCCGTCTGGCAGAAGGCGTATTCGATGAACCAGATCTCATCGCACGTACACATGAGCTGAATGCCTTTCTGGATGCGGCGGCAGTCGAATACGGATTTGACCGCAGCAATATCGTAGCGGTGGGTTACTCTAACGGTGCCAATATCGCAGCCAGTCTGCTGTTCCATGATGCTCAGTCGCTCAAAGGTGCGATTTTGCATCATGCGATGGTGCCACTGCGCAGTATTGAGTTGCCGAATTTGACTGGTACATCGGTATTTATGGCGTCGGGTAGTAATGATCCAATCGTACCGCGTGCCGAGAGTGAGGAGCTGGGTCAATTGCTGACCGATGCTGGGGCTGAGGTGGAATTGCTCTGGGAAAATAACGGTCACCAATTGACAGCAAGTGAAGCTCAAGCAGCGGCTGCATGGTTTCACCGTCATTTCTGAAAAGTGAGTAAGTAGTAGTTGGAGCGTAACACACTGCGGCATGTCAGGGAAACTTGGCATGCCGCTTATTTATGATCAGAATCACGTAGAGTAAGCCTTACACACGAAATCGTGTTTACGCTTGACAGTGAGAACAGTTATCATTTACTATATTATTAAATCGTAATAATTACTATTAAATAAGAATCAGATAACAGGAAGAGTGGAGAGCTTCTATGTTATCTGTACCTTAGGAGGTGAATCCAATGGCTAAAACCGATACAGCAACTGCATATCGTCAGTTAAAAAGCCCAAATAAAGTCACTCGCGCCCGTGCATTGCGTGTGATCAAAGAAGCGAAAAAGCAAAAACGTCAGAAATAAGCTTTTCCGTCTTCACTGCTGCTTTGTCCATAAGCAATGACAATACACCTGCCATCGTCTGATCTGTATCTCACTCATCCAACAAACATCCCGCAAGATAGGTTTCTTCGATCCCAATCCATCGTTTTATAAGATTCTGTATTATGTAATAGACATAAACAACAATCCCGGTTACTCTTTTTGCAAAGAATAACCGGGATTGTTCCATTACTTGGATTGCGTCACTTGTACTACGATTGTATCACTTGTACTTTGACTGTATCACTTATACTAGGATTGTATCATTTGGATTCTACTTAACGCGTCTGTTCATTTCCTTTTTCTGGAATGGCACACGATTCGTCTGTACACATATCGCCAGTTTCCGAATTGTTCAGCATTTGTAGCGGTTGTTCTTCCGCCCAGATATCAGTCAGTGCTTTGCTGAATGCATCGGTCGGCTGTGCACCAGATACGGCATATTTATCATTGATGACGAAGAATGGTACACCTTGAATGCCGAGCTGGCTGCCCAATCGTTCCTGACGACGAACTTCTTCGCCGTATTGCTCACTGTTTAATACAGCTAGCGCTTCGCTTCGATCCAGACCGACTGCGGTAGCGATATCAGCCAGAGTATCATGATCGCCGATATGACGGGATTCGGTAAAATAAGCATGGAACAGCGCTTTGTTCATTTCTTCGCCTTTGCCTTTAGCGGTAGCGAATTGCATCAGACGATGCGCATCAAAGCTGTTCGTTAGAATCATGCTGTCAAATTCAAAATGCAATCCTTCCTGTGCAGCCTGTGCGCCTACATTGGCGTTCATCTGACGTACCTGTTCAATGCTAGTATTGTATTTTTGCGCCAGCATTTGATTGTTGGTCAGTGGAATATCGCGCTCAGCAGAAGGATCTAGCTCAAAGCTTTTATAATTGACTTGCACTTGATCAGCATGCGGGAATTGCTCCAGCGCCTTGTGCAGTCTTGCTTCACCGATATAGCAGAACGGACACTGGTAATCAGACCAGATATCAATTTTCATTATACATATCCTCCAAAATTAGAATGATTTTTTTGGTAAAATCTGTTCGATACTGCTGTAACACTAGGAACATGGATGATCATTCGCTAGTGTTGTACCTGTATTAGTTACAACTGTTCACTTCTCCAGTATATAATGATTACTTTTAATAATCAACTAAATAAATATCGAATACAGTTCTCAATAAAATGACTGCAATAGATAATCACGTACGTTGATCTATTGCAGTCATTTTATTGTATCGTGAATGTTTGCTCATAATGTACACATAATGAAAACTTATACGTTACGATCGATCTTCACTCCCAAGCTACAGCCGTTCGCGCGTGACGACATTTTCCATCGTATCTCTGAACGACTCAATAAATGCTTCCGCCGCTTTGGATAAATACCGCCCTTTGCGACGCGCCAGCACAAGCGTGCGACTTGGAATTGGTTCAGCTAGCGGCAAGTAGACGGGTAGAAATTCCCCACGCCGAGCACGGGCGATATAATGAGGAACAAACGTCACACCCATGCCGGTGGCGACGAGTGATTGAATCGTCTCTATATTATTGCTTTCAAAAACAACTTTCGGTTCAAAGCCAGCTTCCTTGCATACATCGAACACAATTTTGCGGAAGCCTTGTCCTTTTTTCAATACGATGAATGATTCGTCTTTTAGCTCCTTGAGTGTGACAGGGCGGTGATCTCCATCCATGAATCGCTTGGCGAGTGGATGATCAGGCGGAACTGCCAGATCGATCAGCTCCTCTGCAACCGGTTCATATGTGAGCGATGATTCTGTTAGAGGCAGGGCGAGCAGGCTAAGGTCGGTTTGACCGCTGGCAGTAAGCTTTTCCAGATTAAGCGAAGTATCTTCCAATAAAACAACATCAATCTGTGGATAATTGGTACGAAAATCGGGCAGCACATGAGGCAGCAGATGGGAGCCGGTAATCTGCATACTGCCGACGATCACGCGTCCACTTTGCAGCTGGGAAATGTCTGCCATCTCGCGGCGCAGTTGTTCCACTGAATCAATGATCTTCTGAGCATGCTCAACAAAGCTTGCTCCGGCGTGCGTCAATTCCACATTGCTTGTATTACGCTGAAATAGCAACACACCGAGTTCCTTTTCAAGCTTGGACAATTGCTGACTGAGCGAAGGCTGGGCGATATGCAATTTCTCGGCTGCACGGGAAAAGTTGCGCTCGGCGGCGATTTGCAGGGCATACTGTAGTTGTCTGAGTTCCATAATGTGGCTCCTTTTGGATGTGATCTTGCTGTATTTGTCTTATAAGATAAACCTATAGCTTCTATAGTTATAATATCTTAGACCTATCGTACAGGCAATGTTATATTATAATTATTATAAAAAGGGTCGTCATTCTTACCGTCTGACGATACAGTGACAGCCACACTGCAAACCGTATGGCAATGTTGAACGAATACGATCAGGCACAGTACAGGGAAACGCAGATCGACATGTTTCAGGTCCGAAGCTTTGCAAAGTCTGTTGAACAGGTTTTGTTGGAGCATGATCACTGCTGACTCTCAATCTATGATGGGGTGAATATGATGAGTAAACAAACATTGTATGAGAAAATTTGGGACAATCACGAAATCTATAACGAGGAAGGCAAGCCGAGCGTATTGTACATCGACCTGCATCTCGTACACGAAGTTACGTCTCCGCAAGCATTTGAAGGTCTGCGTCTGAGCAATCGTCAAGTCCGCCGTCCAGAGCTGACATTTGCTACGATGGATCACAACGTACCGACATTTGACCGCTTTAATATTACCGATCCTATTTCCAAACAGCAGATCGATACGCTGACTCAGAACTGTCGCGACTTCGGTGTAAAACTGTTTGACCTTGATACCATCGACCAAGGTGTTGTTCACGTTATGGGTCCAGAACTGGGTCTGACACATCCGGGTAAAACAATCGTTTGCGGTGACAGCCATACGTCTACACACGGCGCATTCGGCGCACTTGCTTTTGGTATCGGTACAAGCGAAGTGGAACATGTTCTGGCAACGCAGTGTTTGCAACAATCCAAGTCCAAAACGATGGAAATTCGCTTTAACGGCAAACGCAAAACCGGCGTAACCGCAAAAGACATGATCCTCGGCGTGATCGCAAAATACGGGACCGACTTTGCAACGGGTTATGTAATTGAATATACCGGCGAAGCAATTCGCGCACTGTCGATGGAAGAGCGTATGACCGTCTGCAACATGTCGATTGAAGGCGGCGCACGCGCTGGTCTGATCGCACCGGATGAAACAACATTCTCTTATCTGCGTGGACGTGAATATGTACCACAAGGTGCAGCATTTGACGAAGCGGTATCCCGCTGGCAGCAGCTGACATCCGATGCAGACGCATCGTATGATCGTGTGATTGAGTTTGATGTAGAAGCTTTGATTCCACAAGTAACCTGGGGAACGAGCCCGGGTATGGGTACGGATATTACATCCGCAGTACCGAATCCGGCTGATTTCACAACTGAAAATGAACGTAGAGCCGCTGAAAAAGCGCTTGAATATATGGATCTCGCACCAGGCACCAAAATGGCTGAGATTCCGGTCGATTATGTATTTATCGGCTCCTGTACGAACGGTCGTATCGAAGACTTGCGCGCCGCTGCTCAAGTAGCACGCGGACACAAAGTATCCGATCGTCTGACTGCAATCGTAGTACCCGGCTCCGGTCGTGTAAAATTGCAGGCAGAGAAAGAAGGGCTGGACGTTATTTTCAAAGAAGCTGGTTTTGAATGGCGCGAAGCAGGTTGCAGTATGTGTCTGGCAATGAACCCAGACGTATTGAAACCAGGACAACGCTGCGCATCCACATCGAACCGTAACTTTGAAGGTCGTCAAGGTCGCGGCGGACGTACGCATCTGGTATCTCCAGCAATGGCGGCAGCGGCGGCGATCAAAGGTCACTTTACCGATGTACGCGATTGGGAATTCAAATCCGAACCAGTCTTGAACTGATACCACATTAATATTTTTTAAGCAGTATATCATTGTTAATACGAATACGAATACGAATACGCGATGTATAACCCTGCACGGCAACTCAGAGAGGAGTCTTTACAATGGAAGCATTTACGAAATTGAACGGTATCGTTGCCCCGGTTGACCGGGTAAACGTAGATACGGATGCGATCATCCCAAAACAATTCTTGAAGCGCATTGAGCGCACAGGCTTCGGTCAGTTTCTGTTCTACGAATGGCGCTGGGATGAAGAAGGCAATGTGAACGAGAACTTTGATATGAACAAACCGCGTTATCAAGGTGCATCTGTACTGATCTCGCGTGCTAACTTTGGTTGCGGTTCTTCCCGTGAGCACGCACCATGGGCGATCATGGACTATGGGTTTCGTTGTGTGATTGCACCTTCGTTCGCGGATATCTTCTATAATAACTGCTTCAAAAATGGCATTCTGCCGATTAAGCTGTCTGAGGAGCAAGTACAGGATCTGTTTGAACGTACCGAGTCTCACGAAGGCTATACACTGACCGTCGATCTGGAAGAGAAAAAGCTGACTGATATCTACGGTCTGGAGATTCACTTCGATCTGGACGAGCATCGTCGTCAATTCCTGCTGCAAGGCTTGGATGATATCGGTCTGACGCTGCAACATAGCGATGCGATCAATGAGTATGAGAAAACACGTGGTGCTCATCTGTTTGCTTGATTCTTCTGAACATAAATTTGTGCTATTCTTTCATAAAAATGCATGCCCCTGTCGATATAATAGGACAGAGGGTTATGCATTTTTATTTTTGCGTGTTTATGCAAGCTTCCTTTAAAAATACATATGGATTTGCAAATTCCTTCGCAACTTTTAATAGGCATAAGCGTCTAATTAGTCGTCTGGTAATAATTTGCCGGTACAGCCGTGCTGGGTAGTTCGGTAATCAAACTGGGAATGGTAGGGGTGAAGAATGAAGAAATTGGGTTTTTTGATGTTTTTGTTTGTGTTTTTGTGGTCCTTTCCCCATATCGGTGAAGCCGCCACTAGCACAAAAGTTGTACTGAACGGCCAGGAACTCAGCATTCCGGAAGATGTACAAAATATTGATGGCTCGGTCATGATACCGATCCGCGTCGTTTCGGAAAATCTGGGCTATAAGGTACAGTGGAATCAATCGGAAGGTCGGGTGACGATCGACAGCGACAGCAAGTCGATTCAGCTGTTTATCGGTAAAAAATCCGCTGCGATTGGCAACACGACGTACAATCTGAACACGGCACCAGTCGTTCAGAACGGTACAACACTGGTTCCGATCCGTCTCGTTAGCGAGCAGATGGGCATCGGTCTTAGCTGGAACAACAGCGACAAAATTGTAACACTGACAACTTCGGGTGATGACACCGGCGGAGGAACGAATTCGGGCTCGGGAACAGGTAGTGCCGAAAATGGTCTTGCACTGGTGAATGGCATCAGCTTCAGCGAAAGTCGGTTGCTGGTGACGCTCGACAAGAGCGTAACGCCAAAAGTGTCCAAAATGGATTCGCCGGATCGTATTGTGGTCGATCTGCCTAACGCCAACTTCGGTGCCGGCTTTGCCGCTCAAGGACCGGATGCAAGTGCAGGTCAGATTGCAACAATCGCCGTGCCAAACAACGATAACGTATCCCAGATTCGTTATTCGCAATACAGCACGGACCCATCCAGCGTACGGATCGTCATTGATCTGAAAAACAAACAAAACTATGAAGTCTTCACAGAAGACAGTCTATTGATCGTTGATCTGACACCCGATACGGGCAAAACGACTGAACCAACAACGACAACCGGGCCAACACAGCCAGGTACAGGTGTAGGCGATTCCGGTAAAAAAGTAGTCGTGATCGATGCCGGACACGGTGATCAGGATCCGGGTGCGATCGGTTCGCAAACGACAGAGAAAAAGCTAAATTTGGCACTTGCACTGAAAGTAGAAGCTCTGCTCAAGCAGGACCCGAATATCGATGTCATTCTGACTCGCTCGGATGACACCTTCCTTGAATTGAAGGAACGTGTGAAGATCGCCGAGAAGCTTGGTGCAGACGTATTCGTATCGATCCATGCCAACAGCAGCGGCTCTTCCGCAGCCTCTGGTACAGAAACGTATTATCAACGTGCCAGCAGTAAGAAACTGGCTCAAACGATCCATAAGTACTTTGTGGCAGCGACCGGTTTCAAAGATCGTGGTGTGCAATACGGCAATTTCCACGTTATTCGCGAAACGACCATGCCAGCTGTGCTTCTAGAAGTTGGATTCATTAGTAACAAAACCGAAGAATCCAAAATGATGGATACGAGTAAGCAAGATCAAGTAGCTGCTTCAATCGTCAAAGGAATCAAGGAGTACATGGGCGTATCCTAAACCCATTCCTTTACCCGCACATCAAGGCTGCGGCTTGCAGCACAGGATGTAAAATTTACCGGCGTCTGTTCCCTTACCGGAACGGCGCCGGTTTTTATTGTTGTGCACAAATCCAAAGCATGAATTGCACTTCTGCGATACGGCGTTGCAGGTGCAAAGCGGGAAATCACGCATATGAAAGCGGCATCCGCATCTACTAGTCTACAGCGAGTTAGAAAGCAAGCTAAATGTTTGTTTTAAATGACAATAAAATTGCTGAAATTTCATGTAAAGTTTGCGTGCAATTACAGCCGGAACATGTTAAGATACGAATTGTATTGTCATTGAAGATGGAGCACGAGAGTCTGAAACATAACCCAGCATTCCCATCATCAGGTACCGCGAGACGATACCGTCTGAGTCGCGATGAACACCGCGAGCAGGCGGTTTTTTGCAGGAGGAATGAAAATGAATGCCGCTACGGTAAGACATATTCTGGATACGATCGCCGGCATGTTTCCTGATGCACACTGCGAACTTCATCATAGTAACGCCTTTGAACTGACTATTGCGGTACTGCTCTCCGCACAGTGTACCGACGCAACCGTCAACAAGGTAACCGTTGATTTGTTTCAGAAGTACCGGACACCACAGGATTACCTGAGTGTGCCGCTGGAGGAACTGGAACAGGATATACGGCGCATCGGCCTGTACCGAAGCAAAGCGAAGCATATTCAAAACCTGTGCCATATTTTGATCGAAACGTACGGCGGGGAAGTGCCGGGTGAGCACGATCTGCTCGTTCAGCTGCCTGGTGTCGGACGCAAGACCGCCAATGTGGTTGTGTCCAATGCTTTTGGTGTGCCTGCGTTTGCCGTGGATACTCACGTGGAGCGGGTGTCCAAACGACTGGGGCTTGCAAATTGGAAAGACAATGTTATGGAAGTGGAGCGCAAGCTGATGAAGAAGGTGCCGCGTGAGGATTGGACGCAGTCGCATCATCAGTTTATCTTTTTTGGCAGGTATCATTGCAAAGCACAAAATCCCGCCTGCCAGATTTGCCCGTTGCTCGACGTTTGCCGTGAAGGCAAAAAACGAATGAAAACGTCCCTGGTGATAAAAGACAAAAAGGCATCCAAGCCGAGAAAGTCCGCATCATCGGCCGTGGGTCTACAGGGGAACGAAACCAATACTACAATATAAAAGAGGTCGAACGTTATGAAATGCATTTCCGTCTACACTGACAATTTTGAACAATTCTCGGATATTTTCGAGCAAATCGTATCTGAAGAATTGGCTGAAAATGAAGAGAAGGTAGTTGAAGGCATCACAGTCAACTATTCCGGCGACGTACCGGAGCATTATATCGAGCGTATGGCACAAAAGCGTGATGTCGTTGTAATGAAAGACAAAGGCAGAGGCATCACCATTTTGCAGCACGGCAAATTGTTTGAAATTTTAGTGCCGGTCGCTGAAACGGAAGCAAGCGTAATCTAATTACGATGAGTCCGCAAGCCTTTCATGATTACTGATTTTCCTCTAGGAGAATGGTAATTGTGGAAGGCTTTTTTGTATTTCCGCTCTGGTGAATACAGTGATACAATGGATAAAGATTACATTGTAACGGGATGCCTCAAGAGGCAGAACCGGCAGCATCACATAGACCATTACCAATAAAATGGCGTCGGGTGAATCTCATCATTTCGGCAGCCGACAAAGACGAGACAGAAAGCACGGAGGGACGTACTGATGCAAGCGATTACAACGGAAAACGAACAATCTTTTGAGCTTGTGCTGGAACAACTGGAGGGCGAATTGCGTCTTCAGGGCAATCATAATGCTGCTCGCAAGGCGGGTGAGCTGTTGACCAAGTACCGTTCGCATGAACTGGTACTCGCTTTTTGCGGTCATTTTTCGGCGGGGAAATCGAGTCTGATGAACTGGTTGTGTGGTCATCAGGTGCTACCAACCAGTCCGGTGCCAACGACAGCGAATATCGCTTCGATCCGCTGCGGCGCTCCGCGTGCGATTGTGCACACGCATGATGGCGGTACACTGGATATCAATTTGCAGGAGCTGGACGAATATTGCAAAAACGGTGGCGATTATGAAGCAGTCGAGCTGTGGGATGATGTGCCTTTGCTTGGACAACATGGTGTACTGCTGGATACGCCGGGTGTTGATTCTACCGATGATGCGCATGAGGCAGCAACGTATTCGGCGCTGCACCGTGCAGACGTTGTCTTTTATGTAATGGATTATAATCATGTGCAGTCAGAGACGAATCTGTCATTTGCGCGCACCTTGTATGAGCGCGGGAAGCCGCTGTATCTGATCGTCAATCAGATTGACAAGCATGAGGACGAGGAATTGCCTTTTGCCGATTATGCCCGTGCAGTGGAGCAGGCATTCGCCCGTCGTGGGATTGAACCGGCAGGTGTGCTGTATGTATCACGAATGGCGCCAGAGCATGAATATGGCAAGCTGGAGCGTCTACGTTCATTGATCGGTGAGTTGCTGGAGGATCATCGTCCGCTCGTGCATTACAGTATATTGCAAGCAGCATGGGAACTGGCAGAGGAACACGGCAAATGGTTGCGTCAGCAATCAGCAGATCAGGATGTGTCACCGACGGAATCAGAGTATGATCATTCCGAAGATGTGCAAAATCATGATGATATCAGGTCTGGCAATGAGTTTACGCCTGATGATGCTGATATAGATGCCTCAGAAGAAGAGGAGCAGCAGTCGATAGATGACCTGCCAACCTTGCAACAGAAGCTCACAGTCTTGCAGCAGCAGGAGCAGGACGTGGCTGGTCAATTGACTGCGCTCAAGGATAAATGGGCTTGGGAGATTGGGCGATTGGTGGAGCAAGCGAATCTAACGCCTTCGGAGGTGCGCGATCTGGCACAGTTGTATCTGGAAGGCGAGCGCCCGGGCTTCAAAAAAGGATTGTTCGCTTCCAAGGACAAAACGTTGCAAGAGCGACAACAGCGTACAGAAGCGTTCCTCGAAGCGTTCCGCAAGCAAGTGACTGCCAATCTGGATCTGCATGTACGCGGATTGCTGCGCGGTTGGAGCATGGAGCATGAGCTGTGGAATGAACAGCAGGAGTCAGAGCTGACTGCCTCGCTGCCGCAAATCGGGGAGCAGGATATCGCTACCGGTGCAGGTAAGGATATGCCGGTATCGAGCGAATACGTGCTGAATTATACGCGTGCTCTGCGAGAGCAGACCGCCGCGCGTTACCGCCGGGCAGCACTGGATGCGACCGATACTTTGCTGGATCAGCTTCGTCCTGCCAGTGAGCAGCAATTGGTTGGTGTACGGCAGCAAATGCAGCATGTGCAAGCAGCGATCACTGTACGCTCTGCCGAACTGGAGCAAGAGCGCAAGCAGCAGGAACAGGAACAAGCAGTACGCGCATTATTGCCAGAACGCGAGCAAGGTGTGCCATCGTGGTTACCAGCTGTGTCTGTCGCTACTACGCAAGCAGGGCACTCGAATGATTCTGCGATAAAGGAACAACAGACTGGATTGACTGTTGATACTGATGAGCATATTGCTGGAGTGAATCAGACGTCTACAAGCGGCAATGTATCATTGGATGCTACATCAGATACACTTCATCCAGCGAGTGGAGATACTATCGAATCGAATCAGAGCGCTAGCAATGTAACTACAGGTTCTATTTCGAGCGTAGTTGCAGACTCCAGTGCAACGATCAGCAGCTCATCTGACCGGATGCAGCGTTTGCTTGGTAAGGCGGAGCAATTGCGCACGGCTGCTGGCTGGATTCATGATATTCCCGGTCTGGCTTCGCAGGCAGCTGAATTGCGCCGCCGAGCAGAAGTGATGGAAAATGGCAAATTTACATTAGCATTGTTTGGCGCGTTCAGTGCGGGCAAGTCGTCTTTTGCCAATGCGTTATTGGGCGGTTCGGTGTTACCGGTATCGCCGCATCCGATGACGGCGGCGATTACGCAGATTATGTCTTCAGATGAACAGCATCACCATGCAACAGCAGTCATTCATATGAAGTCTGCGCAGGAGTTGCAAGAAGACATTAGCGGAGCATTGCGACTGCTCGGTTTGCCAGATCGTTCCTTGGAGCAAGATTGGAGTCGCGGCGTATCGGGATTGAATCCGGCACGGATTCATCCATCAGCACGCGCACATTATAACTTTGTACTGGCAGCTGCCGCAGGCTGGGAAAAGGCACGATACGAGCTGGGGCAGGCGTTAACGGTTGATATGCAGCAATTCCGTGGCTATGTATCTGATGAGCAGCAATCATGCTTTGTACGCCGGGTTGATCTGTATTACGATTGCCCGCTAACGCTACAAGGCATGGTGCTGGTCGATACGCCGGGAGCGGATTCGGTCAATGCGCGCCATACAGGTGTTACCTTTGAATATATGAAATCGGCGGACGCGCTCGTATTTGTGACGTATTACAATCATGCGTTTACTGCTGGTGATCGTCAGCTGTTAGAGCAGCTTGGACGGGTCAAAGGCAGTCTGGCGCTGGATAATATGTTTTTCATCGTTAATGCATCGGATTTGGCTTCGTCAGAAGAAGAGAAGCAGCAGGTTGTAGGACGGATTCAGCAGGAGCTAAATGGTGCTGGTATTCGTGAGCCGCATATTTATTCGCTGTCTAGTCGCCGTGCGCTGCATGGGCAGGATGAAGGCTTCCATGCCTTTCACAGTCACTTTATGTCCTTTGCCGATGAGACGCTGGCAGGGCTAGCAGTACATGCGGCAGATGAGGAGCTGCATCGTATTCATGAGGTAATCATCTCATGGCAGGAGGCGGCACAGCGCGGCGAAGCATATCGTGCCGAGCGTCGTCAGCAGCTCATTATCGAGCAGGCGGAAGCGAATCGTACAATCTCTGCCATCGCTGAAGCCGAGCCGGATCGACGCATTCAGGAAGAAAGTGCCGAGCTGCTGTTCCATGTGCGTCAGCGTTTGAAGCTGAAGACGCTGGAATGGATTCCAGAAATCTTCAACCCGGCACAGCTCAATAAGGAATCTGCTGATTTGAAAGCCGACTTTGCCGCTTGTGGACGTGAATTGCAGCGCCGTCTTGGTATTGAGCTGGAGCAGGAAGTGTTGGCTACTACGCTACGGATGGAGAAAGCGGCACGTCGTCTGATCGCTGACCGTATGCAGACGTATGGACGTGAAGCGGAGAAACAGGCACCGGGCTTGCGTTTGTCACCCTTTGAGCCGACCGATTGGCAAACACCGGAATTGCCGCCACTGCTCGCAGGGGAGACGCTTAACTGGAAATTGTTCTGGCCGCTATTCCGAAATCCTCGCCATTTCTTCGAGCAGGGTGGACGGGATAAAGTGCGCAATCAGCTCAGCGCGGAGTTAGATCAATTGATCGGCACACTGCTCGATGGACAACGTGATCGTCTGGCTGCTTATTATATTGATGGTCTGGGTGGACGACTGCATCAGACGGCAGAGGAATTACAACGTCAAATCTCCGAATGGGCGGAAGGAACAGAAGCATCGTTGCAAATGGCGGATGGACCGGAACGCTGGCAGCAGTTGGCAACACGTTTGGAGCAATTACATGTTTCTCCAAGTCAACCGACAATAGAACGTTAAGCCGTAATACAATCCGTTTTAAAAAGAAACTTGCACACATAGTAATCACCATATAATGATAGAAGGTTGTTTCCCGAAGCGGAAATAACCTTCTTTTTTCATATATAAATTAGTTCCGTATTATTATACGATTATGATTTATTTTAGCGAGGTAAAATAACTTAAAAACGTTATTTTAAATTGAAATTATAACGCTTTTACTTTGCATTTTGGTCATAAAGTTTACAAAAATCGACACCATCGCTTAAATGGCTGGTATTGCGAGAATTTGGCATGATTTCATTAGAATTGACCTATTACATATTGATTATGGGACAAGGCTGGTAGCAAGGGCTGTAAACCGACCTGTATCGTCTTTGCGGCAGCAGTTACGCGGTGGTAAGCTTCATTATGCTAAATAACCTGACAGGTGATTAAAGGAGGCTCAACATGGACGTTCTCAGGCAACTGCAAGCTTTTTATAAGGAAAAAAAGAGCTATTTGTATCTCTCCATTTTCTGTCTTGCAACCGCTACCGCTCTCGGACTGGTGTACCCAAATCTGCTCAGATACCTGATTGACGATATTATCAGGCTCAGGCGATTTGATCAGGTGCCTATGCTGGTCATCGCTCTATTTGTCGTCACATTGTTGAAGGCATTCATGCAATTCATGCACGGATTTTTTGGAGGTCGGCTGGGCAATTACCTCGCGTATCGACTACGTAACGCCTGCTACGAAAAGCTTCAATTTCTGTCCTTCCGTTATTATGATACAGCTAAGACGGGCGATCTGATGTCGCGGCTGACTGGTGATCTGGAGGCGATTCGCAACTTTATCGGCTTCGGCTTTGCTCAGTTATTGAACGTGTTTCTGATGGTCATCTTCGGCTCGGCAGTCATGTTCTCACTCAACTGGCAATTAACGCTAGTAACACTCATTTCCATTCCATTTCTGGTATATGTCGCGCTGCGGTTTGAATCGCGCATTCATCCGGCATTTCAGGAGATGCGACTGGCACTTAGTTCACTCACCACAGCCGTACAGGAAAATATCACAGGCGTACGTACAGTCAAAGCATTTGCTCGCGAACCGCATGAGGTGGACAAATTCTCGCTGCGCAACGAACGGTATCGTACGAATCAGGTGTTTACATCTACTTTGTGGAGTCGGTATTTTCCGGTGATGGAGCTGTTGGCTTCGGTATGTATCGTTATTTTGCTCGGCTTTGGCGGAACACTCGTGATTAATGGAGCGATGACGCTGGGGGAACTAGTCGCCTTTTTCACCTTGATCTGGTACATTATCGGACCGATGTGGGGACTTGGCTTCCATATTAACAACTACACGCAGTCCAAGGCATCTACCGAACGAATACTGGAAATTTTGAATCAGCATGTGGAAGTAAGCGACACGGAGAGCGCCAAGTCGCTGCAACCGAGCGATATGAAGGGGCATGTACAGTTTGAACATGTTACGTTCGCTTACGGCAACAAAATGGCAGCTGTAGTTGACATCAATCTGGATGCGCCGCCGGGATCGGTCATCGGTCTACTCGGTGGAACAGGCTCTGGGAAATCGACGATTATTCAGTTGCTGATGAGAGCGTACAATGTGAATGACGGACGTATTCTAATCGACGGCATTGAGATTGGCAATATTCGCATTGAAGATTTGCGTGCCAGCATATCGTCTGTGTTTCAGGAGACCTTTCTATTCTCATCTACGATTAAGAACAATATCGCTTACGGTATCAATGAAGTGAGCATGGATGAAGTCATTCGAGTCGCCAAACTTGCCAAAGCACATGAATTTATTATGGAAATGCCGAATGGCTACGATACGATTGTTGGCGAACGCGGGCTTGGCTTGTCTGGTGGACAAAAGCAACGGCTTGCCATCGCTCGTGCCCTGCTCAAAAATCCGCGCATTCTCATTCTCGATGATGCCACCAGTGCAGTCGATATGGAGACGGAGCATGAGATCCAGTCCGGTTTTCAGGAAGTGATGAGAGGGCGTACCACCTTTATTATCGCGCACCGCATCTCATCGCTGCGCCATGCGGATGAAATTCTCGTGTTGCAGGAAGGGCGCGTCATCCAGCGTGGTAAGCATGAGGAACTAATTGCGGTGGAAGGATTGTATCAGGATACGTACAGCGTGCAGTATGCCGATCATATCCAGCGTATGCAGGAGCAGGCGAATGTGAGCAATGCGACATTGCAGCAATCCACTGTCGATGCTGTACAGCGAGAACGCCATAACCAACACAATCAGGACGACACCTCTGCCGCATCGACCGCAGACGAAGAGTCGGTATGGGAAAATAACAATCAGCCGCCGACAGATAGAGAGCAGGTGAGACCACATGAGTAATCCGTCCATGAACAACACGTCAATCGATAATCGGCAAAAAGTGAACGATACCTCTTCTGTACGGGTAGAAGACCGGTTCGTATATCAGGATGATGAGCTGATCGACAAGGCATTTAACTGGAAACAATTCAGCCGCCTGTTCGCCTATATGAAGCCATATGCTCGCCAAATCTTGCCGTTTATTCTACTCATGATGGTACTTGGCACGATTACCAAGCTCTCGGTTCCGCTCATTACCGGAGCAGCGATTGACCGGGCGATTCAGCCAGCAGATGGTCAGCCAAGTCTTGGACTACTGTACGGATTGACTGCGCTCGCGCTTGGACTGTATTTGATTCAGTGGGTTGCCAACGCCTACCGGATCAAATACACGAATATTATCGGTCAGCGTGTCATCTATGATCTGCGCAACGACCTATTCACGCACATTCAACGGCTGTCCTTTTCCTTTTTCGATAAACGACCTGCTGGTTCTGTGCTCGTTCGAGTCACCAATGATGTGAACTCGCTACAGGATCTGTTCACGAACGGTGCGGTTAACGTCATGATCGACTGCGTACAGCTGGTCGGTATCGTCGTCATTCTGATGCTGATCAACTGGAAGCTTGGACTAGCCGTTATTTTGACCGTGCCGATCATGTTCTTTGTGTCTACAAAGCTGCGCAAAGTGATCCGTCGTTCGTGGCAGGAAGTGCGAATGAAGAATTCCCGTATTAACTCTCACCTGAACGAATCCATTCAGGGCATTCGCGTTACGCAAGCATACACGCAGGAAAAGCAAAATATGAAATACTTCGACAACATGAACATGTCCAGCAAGCAGTCTTGGGACAAAGCGTCTGCCTTAAATCAGACCTTCGGACCGTTAATCGAAGTTACCGGTGGACTCGGCTCCATGATCCTGTTTGGCTTTGGTGCTACCTTGATCGCCAGCGGCGAGATTGAGATCGGTATTCTCGTTGCCTTTGCCAATTATGTGAGCAATTTCTGGGACCCGATCAACCGTCTTGGTAATATGTACAACCAACTGCTAGTAGCGATGGCATCCTCGGAACGCATTTTTGAATTTATGGATGAAAAGCCATCTGTCGCTGACAAACCGGATGCAAAGCCATTGCCGCGCATTCGTGGCGATATTATGTTTGAGCAAGTCGTGTTCGAATACGAACCCGGTCGTCAAGCGCTGAAAGGCATTGACCTGAACGTACAAGCCGGACAATCGATCGCACTCGTCGGTCATACCGGCTCTGGCAAATCGACGATCATCAATCTGATCAGCCGCTTCTATGACATCAAAAGCGGCAAAATCACCATCGACGGATACGATATTCGCGACGTCACACTGGAAAGCTTGCGCAGCCAGATCAGCATCGTGCTGCAAGACACCTTCATCTTCTCCGGCACGATCCGCGACAATATTCGGTTCGGTCGCCTGAATGCCACCGATGAAGAAGTCGAAGCCGCCGCACAAGCCGTTCATGCGCATGCCTTTATCGAAAAGCTACCAAAAGGCTACGATACCGAAGTCGAGGAACGCGGTAACGTTCTATCCATGGGGCAACGCCAACTGCTATCCTTCGCCCGTGCGCTGCTGGCAGACCCACGCATCCTCATCTTAGATGAAGCCACCGCCAGTATCGATACCGAAACCGAACTACGCATCCAAGAAGCCCTAAAAGTCCTGCTCCAAGACCGAACATCCTTCATCGTCGCACACCGCCTATCCACAATCCGCCACGCCGACCACATCGTCGTACTGGATCACGGCGAGATCAAAGAAGAAGGAAGCCACACCGAACTCATCCAACACCAAGGCGTCTACAACGGCCTAATCGAAGCCCAATTCCGTTTTCTATAATAGCTTGTCCAAGCAATACGTAATCTGATCTGAAATAGTCATTTACACTATCTACACAAAAACAAGCGTACCCATTCCGACCCATCTAACCTATAACACTTATAACTATCCTACCCATTAGCCACTATATTGTTAGCACCCGGTTCATCCGGGCGAGCTAACAATATAGTGGCTTTGCTTTGCCAATACATAAGACCCAAACACACAATATCTCCCAAAACCCTCACTGCCGTGCAACCAATGATCAAACAATCCAACATGCAAAGTCATCCGCCCATGCTGGATCAAACGACTGATGCCAATCATTGAACAACTGACACTAGAGCATCATAGTAAACTCTTACCGCTAAATCTTTCCCTACTACTTTCTCCACGGATAGGGGATTGATGCCATGTGCACGGAACGAAGGAAAGGAAATAAGGGGAAAAGGCGACCTTGGAGAGGTGAGAATCTACAAGTACTCCCATTCCGTAGATTCTCACCTCTCCACCGGAGCCGTTCCCCTTATTCCTTTCCGGAGTGCATGTTGCACAACCAAGCACCATCCCCCATGCGCAACTTATGACAAATTTCGCAAATGTAACCGTTATCAACTAAAGAAATTCGATTTTTGTCAAAAAATTTAAAGTTTTTGGGTTGCAATCTAACTTGGAAGGTAAGAGAATAAGAGTGTCAACATATTGTAAAGTTTATAAATCTTTTCGTCGGAAATTTTACAATGTGTTCGTCGACAGGAGAAAAGCACAATCTGTAGCAGTGTAAAAAACGGAGCAAGGGAGTGCTGTTTATCATGTGGGGGGCACCAAATTCTCGCCATGCCAAAAAGATTCTGATGCTTGGTAGTGGAGAACTTGGCAAGGAAGTTGTTATCGAAGCACAGCGGCTCGGGGTGGAATGTATCGCCGTCGACCGCTATCCGGAAGCACCGGCTATGCAGGTGGCGCATCGTTCTCATGTCATTGACATGCTGGACGGGCAAGAACTGCGCCGGGTGATCGAATTGGAGCAACCGGATTGGATCGTACCCGAAATTGAAGCTATTGCCACAGACGTACTGGTAGAACTGGAGCAGGAAGGCTATCATGTGATTCCTACCGCGACTGCCGCCAGATTGACCATGGATCGTGAGGGGATACGCCGTCTGGCATCCGAGACATTGGGATTGCCTACTGCTGCGTACCGGTTTGCGGATAATCTGGAGCAACTGCAAGAAGCGGTTGCCGTACTGGGCACACCCTGCGTGGTGAAGCCATTGATGAGTTCCTCTGGCAAAGGGCAGAGTGTCTGCCGTACACCGGAAGATGCAGAATCCTGCTGGAATATTGCGCTGGAGGGCGCCCGTGGCAAGTCGGTGCGGGTCATCGTCGAGGCTTTCGTCCATTTTGAAAGTGAAATTACACTGCTGACGGTGCGTTCAGCATCTGGCACGTTGTTCTGTCCACCAATTGGACACATTCAGCGTGACGGCGATTATGTGGAATCTTGGCAGCCGCATCACATGACTGCGGAACAGCTGGAGCAGGCACAGCATATTGCCGGCACCATTACCGAACATCTGGGTGGGTACGGACTGTTCGGGGTAGAGCTGTTTTTGTCCAAAGAGGGCGTGATTTTTAGCGAAGTTTCGCCGCGTCCGCATGATACCGGTATGGTCACGATGGTAACACAGGATCTGTCCGAATTTGCGCTACATGTTAGAGCGATTCTGGGCTTTGAGATTCCGGGTGTTCATCTGCTGACACCGGGCGCATCGGCAACACTGAAAGCAACACAGGCATCAACCGATTACGTTGTTGGCGGACTGGAAGAGGCACTGAAGCTGCCGCGCACGCAGGTCCGAGTATTCGGCAAACCGGACACCAAGCCGGGACGCCGAATGGCGGTAGCGCTCAGTGCTGACGAAAGTGTGGAAATCGCGCGGAAGCGCGCCGTGCAGGCGGCGGCTCTGCTAAAAGAGGAGTATGTACATGTCGACTAATGTTTTATTGCCAGTTGCAAAGGTCCGTAAGTTTGAAAGTAAAGATGTTCAGGCGCTCACTTCGTTGATGCGCGAACTTCGTTACCCGATGACAGAAAGTGTACTGCGCGACCGGATGGAAGCGTTGGAAGGCAGATCCCAGTTTTTGACGCTGGTAGCGGAACGGGATGATCAAGTGGTGGGCATGATCGCTCTGTATCGCAAAACGTCATATGATACAGGACAACAAACGTCGCAGATCACAGGTCTGGTGATTGCAGAATCTCATCGCGGACGCGGAATTGGACGCGAGCTGATTACGGCTGCGGAACAGCAAGCGCGTGAAGCGGGCGATCGCTCGATGTTCGTTACTGGTATGAACCGTGACGAGCGCTTGTCATCTTGCTCGTTTTATCAGCATATGGGCTATGAGAAGATTGGCTGCAATTTTATCAAATCCCTGTAAATAGGGTTGTACATGAACAGAAGGCGGTTTCCCGATGCAAGGGGAATCGCCTTTTTTGTGCGGACAGGGAATGATAGCAGCGACCCGGGAGAATATACTCTTTACAAAATTGTAACTATTTCTACATAACCAGTCAGGGAAAATGTGGTGACTGACTAAATAAGTCGTTGTTCATACCAGAATGGGACCATCTTCCTCTACATTTGATAACGTTCTCACGCCGATGATAAAATACAGGGCGCAATCGAAAATAATCCCTTTGCGCACAGGAGGAGTGTACCCATGATGGTATCCATGAAGCTTATAATGAAACGTATGGTGATGACAACAACTGCTGCTGCCGTCTTCGCAGGCACAGCCGCTTTCGCTATTCAGCCTTCCGCGAATGCCGCAGCAACGACTGCGATTTCCAATACGCAATTGTCGACTGTTCAAGTCGCATCTGTGGACAGTGTCAATGATGCAGCAATTCTCAAAGTGATCAAGCTGGTGAACCAGCAGCGCGTTCAAGCCGGTTTGAAACCGCTCAGCGTGAATGCCAATCTGCAAAAAGTAGCTCAAGTCAAAGCAAACGATATGGCGCAAAACGGTTATTTCGACCATACCTCGCCAACGTATGGAACTCCATTCAAAATGATGAAAACGTACGGCATCACCTATACGTATGCTGGTGAGAATATTGCCAAAGGTCAATCGTCTGCCGCTGAAGTGATGAGCGACTGGATGAATAGCCCCGGGCACAAAGCCAACATTTTGAACAAAAACTTTACCCAGATCGGTGTCGGTCTCAAAAATGGTGTCTGGGTGCAGGAGTTTATCCGTAAGTAACTGTCTGCTTGCAAACCAACGATCTCACCTCATTGCACATAGGATGTATGCATACGCAGCATGTATTTGTGCATCGTTGCAATCAGATTCAGATGCAATGGAATATACGATATACACAGGTTCAACTACGAATAGCAGTTATGATGCATCACAGACTGCAAGCACGTCGTCAGCAGGGCGCAATCCGTATCTTATGATATAGATTGCGCCCTGCTTATTGGTATTACTCTATTAGATTCGCTTGACATTGTATGCGTCGCTCCCTAACATGAAGATACATTTCCACATGTATACCATATGCCCGATGGGGGAGCATACTTATGAAACCAATCCAATATTGTCCCAAAAACGACAAGCACGGCACCAGACAGGTCCATGCTGATATTGCCCGTGATTTTCCAGATGTCAAGCAGCAACGTAAAGGCTGCTTGAAAGAATGCAAAATCTGCCGCCGCCAGCCTTTTGTTAAGGTCGGCAAAAAGCTGATCTGCGCTGATACACCGGAGCAGCTGTACGAACAGCTAACTCTGCTCATTCGCAAACAGGATGATAAACCGAAAAAAGTAAAATCATCCGATCTACCTAAAAAGAGTACCAAAATGAAATCGAAAAAACACCAAGATGATTCACAATCACCTGCCAAATCATCAGATAAAAAGAATGCCAAAACTACGAAAAAAATGAAAAAGCGCAAAAAGCAACTGGAAGCTGTTCAAACTGCAGACGAGAAGTCACAGTCTAAGAATAAAGACAAAAAGGTAAAACAAAAGAAGAAAGAAAAGAAAAAGAAGAAAGAAAAGAAAAAGAACAAAGAAAAGAACGTAATTAAAGACGAAAAGCGCAAGAAGATCGCTGGATAGCTTTTAAAACAAGTACTTTATCATCGTCATCATATTATGATCCAAGCTCATCGCACCTAAGCGTGCGGTGAGCTTTTTGTTTGCAATTTCATTCTCTATCGCTTCATTCTCATTGTTCTGCTTCATGCTCTTGCCGTTGGGGAAATAAAGGAAGAAAGCTAAGTTCCAACTAGAAAGGGTGGATTGGCATTGAATAAAACATGGTGGAAAGAAAGTGTTGTGTATCAGATTTACCCACGTAGCTTTATGGATAGCAATGGCGACGGGATTGGGGATATTCCGGGGATTATTAGCAAGCTTGACTATTTGCATCAGCTCGGTGTTCATGTGATCTGGCTCTGTCCTGTGTATCAATCGCCGAATGACGATAATGGTTACGATATTAGCAATTATCAGGACATTATGGACGAATTCGGCACAATGGCAGACTGGGAACAATTGCTGGACGGATTGCATCAGCGGGGCATGAAGCTAATTATGGATCTGGTTGTTAATCACAGTTCAGATGAGCACGCATGGTTCGCGGAATCTCGCCAATCCCAAGGCAATCACTATCGAGATTACTACATATGGCGACCGGGCAAGGATGGACGTGAGCCGAACGATTGGGCGTCTTTTTTCAGCGGATCGGCATGGAAGCACGATGAAGTCACCGATGAGTATTATTTGCACCTGTTTTCAGAGAAGCAACCGGATCTGAACTGGGAAAATCCAACTGTACGCGAGGAAGTGTACAAGATGATGACATGGTGGCTCGACAAAGGCATCGACGGCTTCCGCATGGATGTTATCAATCTAATCTCCAAAGACCCGCGATTGCCGAATGCACGCGACGGTATTCCAGAGATGGGAACCGGCGAACCGGATGGACCTTCACGGTATCATTTTGGCGGGCAGCATTTTGTGAACGGACCGCGGGTGCATGAATATTTGCAGGAGATGAACGAGAAAGTGCTGTCCCGATACGATATTATGACGGTAGGTGAAGCGGTCAATGTGACCCCGCAGGATGGCGCATTGTATGTACAGGAAGATCGGCATGAGCTGAATATGGTATTCCATTTTGAATTGATGCGGGTAGATGCAGGTCCGGGTGGCAAATGGGATTTGCGCCCATGGCGACTGAGCGAGATCAAGAGTATCATTACACAATGGCAGACGCTGCTGCATAACAAAGGCTGGAACAGCAACTATTTGAACAATCACGATCAGGCACGCATGGTATCACGATTTGGCAATGATACAACGTATCGCAAGCCGTCCGCCAAAATGCTCGGTACGCTGCTGCATACACTACAGGGCACACCGTACATTTATCAAGGCGAAGAGATCGGCATGACCAATGTGAAGTTGCCTTCCATCGATGATTATCAAGATATTGAGACCTTGAATATGTACAAAGAATATAGCGCCGCCGGAGTCGATCACCAGCAGATTATGGAATCCATTTATGTAAAAAGTCGCGATAATGCCCGTACGCCGATGCAATGGGACGATTCGGAGCATGCTGGTTTTACAACAGGTACACCGTGGTTGGCGATCAACCCAAATCATCATGATATTCATGTAAAAGAGGCACTCGCTGATCCTGATTCCATTTTCCATTATTATCGGCGGTTGATCGAATTACGCGGGCAGCATGATATTATCGTGTACGGCGATTATCGCGTATTGCAGCCGGACGGTGAGCAATTGTTTGCTTATATCAGATCATATGAGCAGCAGCAATTATTCGTTGTGCTGAATTTTACGGATCAGCCGCAATCCTTCCAGCTGGATGAAGACGTGACATACAACCAGCCGGAGCTATTGATCAGCAACTATGGCGGCGATCATGGACGTGAGCTTGCAGAAGTATCTAGAGAACATGATCTTCATTCCTTACAGCTGGAACCGTATGAAGCAAGAGTATATCTGTGGCAAATGTAATCAGATGGGCAACGTACATGAGTATAGCATGCTATATATGAGTGCAGCAGTATGTGAACGCAGCATACTATACAAATGAATCATACTGTCTAGTTTGTAGCGTTTAGTTTCTCCATAACGATTAGCGAGCAGATGCGGAAGACGGTTGTTGCTGTTCTTTCCTTTCCAGATTTTTGAAAAATTCAATTTTGCCATCGACCTTTTCCAGTGTGTCTTGCAGTTCTGCCATTTGCTCCACGACTTTGATCCGGTATGCCTCCATAAATTCGCGGCGGGCAGTGGCGGAGCCGGGGACATTTTTGGGCATGGAATGGAATTCCTGCATTTCCTTGATCGGTAATCCCATATCGCGAAAATAACGGATGACTTGAAACCATTTGATATCGGATTCACTGTATTGACGATAGCCGTTGTCATCCCGCTGGACACCTTGAATAAGTCCCAGTTGTTCATAATAACGGAGCGTATGCACACTCAGACCAGTTTCGGCAGCGACCTCTTTGCTTGAGAATGTAGTTTTCATACTTTTTATTATAAATGCCAAATCTCCCTATTGCTATAGAGTAAACTCTATACTTTATGCTGTGTTTGTAAGCATTCAGATCACTCAGGGAGGGCTTTAATATGAACATATTCGTAACAGGCGCAACTGGATTTGTCGGCACAGCAGTTATACAGGAGCTATTGCAAGCAGGTCATCATGTCACTGGATTGGCACGGTCGGATGCGGCAGAGCAGAAGCTCAAGGATGCAGGGGTAAACGTACATCGTGGTTCTTTGGAGGATACCGATACTTTGCGGCAAGCGGCACGGGCAGCAGATGCTATTATTCATCTCGGTTTTATTCATGACTTCTCCAATTTTGCAGCGTCTGCTGAGATTGATCGTCAGGCAATTCTCGCGATGGGTAGCGAACTGGAAGGTACGGATAAACGCATCCTTTCCACATCGGGCACACTGATGTTAACATCAGGCAAACTAGGCACCGAAGAAGATCGTTCTTCCCAGCATTCCACGCGTCATTCTGAAGCAGCAGCTGAGGAGTTGTTCCAGCGTGGTGTTCATTCCTCCATTGTACGTCTGGCGCCGACTGTCCATGGCAAAGATGATTTTGGCTTCATTTACACACTTATACAGCTTGCACGCGAAAAAGGCTTTTCCGCTTACGTGGGTGACGGCAGTAATCGCTGGTCGGCAGTGCATCGTCTGGATGTAGCAGTTCTGTTCCGCAAAGCGATTGAGCAGGCAGCAGGTGGTTCTACTTTTCATGGAGTTGGCGAAAGCAGTATCCCTTTTAAAACGATTGCCGACGTGATCGGTCGTCATCTGAATGTGCCGGTGAGAAGTATTACGGCTGAACAAGCGCCAGAGCATTTTGGTTGGATCAATTTTGCGGCATCGGCGGATACCCCGATCTCCAGTGAGCTGACGCAGCAACGGCTAGATTGGAAACCGGTACATCAAGGATTGATGGAGGATTTGGAAGAAGGGCACTATTTTGATCGCTGAGTGACGATAGAAGCTTGTAGATAGCGGTTCACGAATGCTAGATATATTTTTGCAATGTTGTTCCATACACTGATATCGACATGCTTTCTCCGGGTAAAAGATAACGGCAGGCTGTATCGCCACTTTTACGATGGGGAAAGCATGTTTGTCGTATCTAAAAGATAGTGTCTGCATATTTGGAAGTTACCCGTATCCTTGTATATAATGAAGAAGACACAATGTTGCGTATGCAACCATTACAGACTGTCGTGTACATCTTATCTTTTCAAATGACTAGCTGGAGGTTCGTCTATGAAGCCCAATTCTTCATCTGCATCCATCTGGAGGATTACGAGCATTGCCTCCATTGTTGCCACCTTGCTGTTGATCGGCGGCTTTGTGTATGCCATCAATGATGTGATCAATCCGGTCGGCAGTACGTATACATCTGGCAGCAGCGGACAGGATAATACCGCTGGCTCGTCCGCAACCGATACGGCTCAGACTACTGTACCGTCATTGGCAGAAGGCGTGCGCATCGTATCGCTGGGCGATTCACTGGCAAAAGGCACCGGTGATGACGCCGGTAGTGGCTTTGTCCGCCGCACGGTTAGTTTATTGCAGCAGCAAGGCACCGACGCCAAGCTGGTTGCGAATCTTGGCATCAACGGTCAGAAAACGACTGCTATCTTGTCCTCGCTGGATCAGGCGGGTGTACAGCATACATTAAAGCAGGCGAATCTGATCATGTTATCAATCGGCGCCAATGATCTGTTTAATGGCGGTGAAGCGCTTGGCAATCTGGAGCAGGAAGCGCCTAGTGCCACACAGCTACTGAAGGCAGAGCCAGAAACGGCAGTCCGTTTGCAGAAAATCCTTACGAAAATTGCGGAGATCAATCCCGATGCGCAAATTCTATACCTTGGATTGTACAATCCATTTGGCGATCTGAAGGAGCTACGCGTGCCTGCGAATGAAGCGGTCACGGCTTGGAACACATCCGTGATGGGCATGATAAATGAACAGCAGCATATGATGCTGATTCCGACCTTTGACTTGTTCCAGAACAACCTGTCGCGCTATCTGTCATCCGACCATTTTCACCCGAACGGAGACGGATATGAGCAGATTGCGACCCGGATTGTGCAAAGTCTGCAATAGTATTCACATCCCCATTTGCGTCATAGGAAGGAGCCGTATCGCATGAACAACCCCGGATTGAATCTCCCTATCAGTCAATCGCATATCGTTACATCTACGTTGCCACAGGAACACGAAATCGTTCTGTCGGCTGAACATGTTAAGAAGAAAATCGGCAAACGCATGATCATCAAGGACGTGACCTTTAACGTGCGCGCAGGTGAAATCTTCGGTTTCCTCGGACCGAATGGAGCCGGTAAGACGACGACCATCCGTATGCTTGTCAATCTGATCCGTCCAACGGAAGGCAAGATTACGATCTGCGGCTACGACGTGACCCGTGAACCAGAAAAAGCGCTTGCTTATGTCGGCTCTATCGTTGAGAACCCGGAAATGTATCCATATCTGACGGGCTGGGAAAATCTACAGCATTTCGCCCGTATGCAGCCCGGTGTGGATGAAGAGCGTATTATGGAAGTCACGCGAATTGTACGTCTAGATGAGCGTATCCACGATAAAGTGAGCAAATACTCGCTTGGTATGCGCCAGCGGCTCGGCATCGCGCAAGCATTGCTTGGACGCCCGCGACTGCTTATTTTAGATGAGCCAACCAACGGTCTTGATCCGAAAGGGATTCGGGATATGCGTCTGTTTATTCGCGAATTGGCTGCACAGGGAATGGCAGTGTTCGTTTCCAGTCATTTGTTGAGCGAGATTCAGTTGCTCTGTGATCGTGTCGCCATCGTTGGCAGCGGTCGTGTAATCGCGGTTGGCAGTGTAAGCGAACTGGTGGAGGATAAGGAGCATCTTGTCATCTGGGAATTGGAACCGGTGGAGCAGGGAACTGCATTGCTACAATCGTTGCCTGATATTACCGTACTTGATCTGAGCGAAGCGCATTTGGATAACGATACCGCCGCTTCACTCACAACCGGCAGTATCATTACCCGTACCCCGGAAGAGCGTATTGCGACGACCATTCAAGCTTTGGTACAAGCCGGTATTGCCGTGAACAATGTACGCAAACTAAATCCTACCCTGGAGCAGCTGTTCCTCGGCATAACGGAAGGTGAGACGATTGAATAGCATCTGGCCGCTCGTACAGAACGAAACGATCAAGATTATCAAGAAAAAGAGATTCTATGTCGTGCTGCTAGTGCTGCTTGTACTTGTGCCGATGTTCACCTACGCCTCCATGCGCGAAGCTCAGGAAAATCGCCAGAAATTTGGTGATGATTGGCGTACTGAGCTGCAACAGGCAATTACCGACAATCAGAACTCGCTCGGCAGCGACCGTGTACCAGAGGAATGGAAAAAGTACCGCCGGATCTTCATCCAGCAGATGCAATATTATTTGCAAAATGACGTCAATCCGAATGAACCGGGCGGCGTCACATTCACCCGTGAGTTTCTGGACAATTCTAGCAGCTTGTTTATCCCGTTATTGATTATGACGATTGCTTCAGATCTCGTATCTGGCGAACGGACTGGCGGTACGATCAAGATGTTGCTGACGAGACCGGTGCGCAGGTGGAAAATCCTGCTCAGTAAGATCATTACGCTCGTCATGTTCGTATCGCTGATTGTTATATCCACCTTTATTATCTGTTACGGTATATCCGGGCTAGTATTTGGGTATTCCGGGTTTACGATACCGGTGTTTACCGGATTCCAGCCGAGTGATACCGGAGTCAATATGGATACGGTGCATGCGATTGACCAGTGGCAATTCATTCTAATGCAGCTGGGATTGATCTGGTTCGTCGGTCTGACCGTCGGCTTGCTGGCATTTATGGTGTCTGTGCTGGTGCGCAGTACTGCCGCCAGTATCGTCATTATGATGGCAGCACTTATTGCCGGGACGATCTTAACGAACATGGCGGCATCATGGAGTAGTGCGAAGTATTTGTTTATGGTCAATCTTGGATTGACTGATTATCTATCCGGTAGCCCTGCTCCGATTGAAGGCATGACCTTGCCATTCTCGCTCGCCGTGCTTGGGACATGGGCAGCCGTTTCGCTCATCATTTCCTTTGCTGTCTTTACGAAGCGTGATGTGCTGAATTAGAATTGATCAATCATCATAATTCCTGTCTGTCGACAACAATTGCGTGTCGGTAGACAGGTTTTTTTGCATGCAGAGACGAGGATGTAGAATCTACTTAGATGAGATGATAGTGCTAAAACAATGCTGAAATAGTGTGGAAGATTAAGCTCAATTCAATATGTCATAGACCACACTTTCCCATAAAATAGGCAAGGGAACGACACAAAAAATCCATATGAATCGTATATCGTTTACAGATGGCGGTTTATATTTTTCGCAAACTTGCCGAGAAAAGAGATATCAACGTTGTACAAACGGTTTAAATGTATATCATCTCTCAAGGCGACAGACATCATACGCTGCTACTCTGTCCACAAGTTCCTAACCGGAATACGTAAACGCGAGACATACATCGCGATTATGCGCAATATTCCCTTTACGAAAGTCATGATATAGATTAGAATGAATAAAGGAAATGCAAACATGTGTTTGGGTATTGCGAACATGATTTTGCGATATTACATTTTATGTAAATCTAAAATGTGCGTTGGACGCTAGGTATGATATGCTTAACCGATGTAAATTATCTTAAATATATATCCAGTAGTAGTTAGACAGCGGCTTTATTGTTCATCTGCTCTGGTATAATCGCGGATGAACCATTATACTAGCAAAGCGTAGTTCAAACAGGACCTAGCAATATTGAAATGAACAAAGGGGGACCTTGAATGGTCGAGATCGATTCCAGAACAACTTCATCCCGTGGCGTGAACCCGCAGTCGTCCGGGTATGATGCTGACGACATTCAGGTGCTCGAAGGGCTTGTCGCCGTACGGAAGCGTCCGGGGATGTATATCGGTAGTACAAGTTCGTCCGGACTGCATCACCTTGTCTGGGAGATTGTGGACAATGCAGTCGACGAGCATCTTGCCAAACATTGCAACAGAATTGAAATCAGCCTCAATAAAGACGGTTCGGTAACCGTATATGATAACGGCCGCGGCATTCCGACGGGCATGCACAAAAGCGGCATCCCGACACCGCAGGTCGTCTTTACGATTTTGCACGCCGGTGGTAAATTCGGCGGTGGTGGATATAAGAAATCTGGCGGTCTGCACGGCGTAGGTGCATCGGTAACGAATGCCCTATCCGAATGGCTGGAAGTCGAGATTTACCGTGATGGTAGTATTCACCGTCAGCGTTTTGAATACTGGACGGACAAAAAGGGCAAAGAGCATGTTGGCGAGCCAGTGAGCGGACTTGAAGTGATCGGCAAAACGAAAATTACCGGCACCAAAGTTACCTTTAAACCGGATATTCGTGTATTCCAGAACGGCATTGCGCTGAACTATGATACATTGTCTGAGCGTCTGCAAGAGATTGCATTCTTGAACTCCGGTCTGGAGATTCTGCTCAAGGACGATCGGAACGACAAAGAAGATCGCTTTTATTATGAAGGCGGCGCCAGTCAATTTGTCGAGTACCTAAATGAAGGCAAAGACGTACTGCATGATGTGATTCACTTCAATGCAGAGCGCGACGATATCGAAGTGGAGATTGCCATGCAGTATAATGCAGGCTACACCGAGACAATCGCTTCTTTTGTTAACTCGATTCCGACACGCGGCGGCGGTACGCACGAAACAGGCTTCAAAACTGCCTATACGCGTGTACTGAACGATTATGCCCGCAAGAACGCTATGATCAAGGAAAAGGATAAAAACCTTGAGGGCGGCGATCTACGTGAAGGCATGATGGCGGTCATCAGTGTCAAGATGTCCGAAGTCGAATTTGTTGGTCAGACGAAGGATCAATTGGGTAGTTCGTCCGCACGCGGTGCGGTGGATGCGGTTGTAGCTGAGAACATGCAGCGTTTTCTTGAAGAAAACCCGCAGGTCGGTCAGAAACTGATCAAAAAGGCAGTTCAGGCATCCCGTGCGCGTGAAGCGGCGCGGAAAGCGCGCGACGATATGCGTACCGGTCGCAAACGCAGCGAAAGCTCCAACCTGAACGGCAAGCTGAGTCCGGCACAGTCCAAGGACTTTTCCAAAAATGAATTATTCATCGTCGAAGGTGATTCCGCGGGCGGTTCAGCGAAACAAGGTCGCGATTCCAAAACGCAAGCGATTTTGCCACTCAAAGGAAAACCGATGAACCCGGAAAAAGCAAAATTGGCAGATGTGATGAAAAACGAGGAATATCGTGCGATCACCGCAGCAATCGGTGCAGGCATTGGTACCGAATTTGCCTTTGAAGATAGCAATTATGCCAAAATCATCATCATGACCGATGCCGATACCGATGGAGCGCATATTCAGGTGCTGCTGCTGACGTTCTTCTATCGGTACATGAAACCGCTGATCGATCAAGGGCGTATCTATATTGCTCAGCCGCCGCTGTACAAAATTACGCAGCGCTCCGGGAAAAAGACCGATGAGCAATATGCTTGGACCGACGAGCAGCTGGAGCAATCGCTCAAAAAATATGGCAAAAACGTCGAATTGCAGCGTTACAAAGGACTTGGTGAGATGAACCCGGATCAATTGTGGGAAACGACAATGAACCCGGAAAGCCGTACGTTGCTGCAAGTACAGATCGAAGATGCTGCCAAAGCAGAACGCCGCGTCTCCACATTGATGGGTGACAAGGTCGATCCGCGTAAACGCTGGATTGTCGAAAATGTTGATTTCACCGAGTACGTCGAGTAACCAGATGATTGTAATGATCGTTATATTCTATACAAGCAAGTAAAGGCAAATACAAGCAAGCATATAGGCAGACTAGACCGATGGTACTATTGCTTTTCGATAGAAGAAACACACAACAACAAGCTTGATGTAGAGTATGACGCATCATCCACTGTTATATAAGCTGTAAGCAAACAACAAAGCTGCCAGCTGCAAATGGGAATGAGACACCTGTGTGGATGGCTTTCATTCCTTTTTGCATGGTGCAGCATTTGATCACAATCCGGCTGGACCGGAGGGTAAGGTAAGGTGAGTGAATGGCTACGAATGAAAAATATATGCCGGCGTTTCTGGAAGAAGTCGTCGGTGACCGTTTTGGTCGATATTCCAAATACATTATTCAGGATCGCGCGATCCCCGATGTGCGCGATGGTCTGAAGCCGGTACAACGTCGTATTTTGTATGCGATGTACGAATCCGGCAACACCCCCGAAAAAGGTTACCGCAAATCTGCCAAAACCGTCGGCGACGTCATGGGTAACTATCACCCGCACGGTGACGCATCCATTTATGACGGTATGGTACGGATGGCGCAGCCGTGGAAAATGGGACATACACTCGTAGATGGACACGGTAACTGGGGTTCCCCAGATGATGATCCAGCAGCAGCGATGCGTTATACCGAAGCGCGTCTGTCTTCTATTGCGATGGAGATTTTACGCGATATTGACCGCAATACTGTCCAATTCAAAGATAACTTTGATAATACAACCAAAGAACCGATGGTATTGCCTGCACGCTATCCGAATCTGCTCGTGAACGGCGTCAGCGGGATTTCTTCTGGTTTTGCAACCGAGATTCCGCCGCATAGTCTGCGTGAAGTGATTGACGCTTGTATCGCTTTGATGGAAAATCCGGCGATGGAGCTGGACGAGCTGATGAATTATGTCAAAGGTCCAGATTTCCCGACCGGCGGTATCATTATGGGCGGTAGCGGGATTCGCGAAGCATACGAAACGGGTAGAGGACGCATTTACGTACGTTCCAAAACAGAAATCGAAACGATGCGTGGTGGCAAGCAACAAATCGTGATTACTGAGATTCCGTATCAGGTCGTCAAAGTACGTCTTGTTACCGCAATGGAAAATATCCGTCTGGAGAAAAAGGTCGAAGGAATCGCGGAAGTGCGCGATGAGAGCGGCCGTGATGGTCTGCGTATCGTAGTGGAATTGAAAAAGGATGCCGATGCCGCAGGTATTCTGGCTTACCTGCTCAAAAAGACCGATCTGCAAGTAAACTACAACTTCAATATGGTCGCAATTGTCAACAAAGCACCACAGCAACTTGGCTTGAAAGGTATTTTGCAGGCGTATATTGCGCATCAGCGTGAAGTCGTTACCCGTCGTACTCGTTACGATCTAGATAAATTGGAGAACCGTGCGCATGTGCTGGAAGGTCTCGCCAAAGCACTGAATATTCTCGACGAAGTGATCTCTGCTATCAAAGCATCGAAAAATCGTCAAGATGCGCATCAGAATCTGCAATGGATGTTCGGTTTGACTGAGCGCCAATCTGATGCGATTCTGAATCTGCAATTGTACCGTCTGACCAATCTGGAGATCAATCAGGTGGAGAAAGAACTGAGCGATATCCAGAAAAAGATCAAAAATCTGCAATCCATTCTGGATAGCGACAAAAAGCTGATTGGCGTCATCAAAAAGGAATTGATGGAAAGCCACGAACGTTTCGGGATTAATCGTCGTTCCGAAATCCGCGATGAAGTGGAAGAGCTAAAAGTCAATCTGGAAGTTATGGTCAATTCCGAGGATGTACTAGTTACACTGTCCAACGATGGCTATATTAAACGGACAAGCATGCTGTCGTTTACCCGTTCTGGCGGCGAACGCGGTGGCTCTGGTGCCAAAGAAGATGATTATATCCGCAAAGTACTGGATGTGAACACACTCGATAATCTGCTTGTATTCACCCAGCGCGGTCAATACTTCCTGCTACCGGTTCACCAGATTCCAGACTTCAAATGGAAAGAAAACGGAACGGCAATCGTTAATGTCATCTCCATGACACGCGAAGACCGAATCGTTGATATTATTCCAGTGCGTAGTCTGGATCAAGAGCAGGGTAGCCTCGTATTTGTGACCAAACGTGGACAGGTGAAACGAACCGAGCTGAAAGATTATGCGACCAAACGCTCCGGCGCAGTCGCTGCTTGTAAGCTGGGCGAAGGTGATGAGGTTATCTCCGTAAGCCGCGGCGAACAGGCACGCGATCTGATGCTGATTACCCGCAATGGCATGAGTATTCGTTTCCGGATAGAAGATGTCAGTCTGATGGGGCGTGTATCTACTGGGGTACGCGGTATTCAGCTGGTGGACGACGATGCTGTTGTAAGTGCACTATGGATCGACAGCGAAGAAGATGGACAACTGCTAGTTATGACTGATCTCGGTTATGCAAAACGCACGTCCATGCTGCAATATCAGACCCAGAGCCGCGGAGGTAAAGGGGTATCGACCTTTGAGCTAAAAGAAGGCAAACGTGTCAAACCAAACGGCAACGCCATTATTGCGGCTTACGTATGTCGCGATCATCGCTCCTTTATCGCTATTACACCACCAAATCGCACGATTCCATTTAACAGCAAACAAGCACTGCAAACCGACGAACGTCGCCATATCGGGAAATCCATCGTTACACTGGATAAAAACGATGTGATCATCGCTGTACTGGAAGACTTGTCGGCAGCAGCAGATAAAGATCAGGCTTAATTTTATAAGCTGGAACATGAGTAGGATATAATGTGCTTGCGTTGATTATACGGTTAAAGCAAAGCTTGGAATTACAAGCGTTTGAACGCTTAGCCTCTTAATCAGCAGGTACAATACCGCTCGACAAACGCACGAATGTACAAAGGTATATAGTAAAAGCAAAAGCCGTCTGAGATGCAATTCAGACGGCTTTTGCTATACGCGCCAACGCTATACGCGCCAACGCTATACGCGCCAACGCTATACGCGCCAACGCTATACGCGCCAACGCTATACGCGCCAACGCTATACGCGCCAACGCTATACGCGCCAACGCTATACGCGTGATATTTAAGATGTATTGTGACTTCTCAACACTTCATTTCGTTCAATCCCAACAAAGTTCAAACAACCTCATATCTCATCGCCAATACCTGCACCTATATTTTCATTCAACTCCAAGCCCAGCGACCAATGCAAAACCTCATACATCGTACATCCATCAGGCACAGTTGTCGGCAGATCATTCAACAAATAGAACTGACTATACGCCCATTTATCCGGGTTATACATCAACAAACTCCCTTGACTACCATACTCATGCCAAGCATATCGACGATGTAGATCATGCTCAATCTTTTGCGGCAATCCTTTCAGCGAATGGGTAGGTGTAATGATCCCTTTACACTCCACCACATATCGAATTTCCCGTAACAATGCCGCTTCGGGAATATGTATCTTGAGCGGCACCCCAATCTGCACATGCTGCCAGCCAAACGAATCCAGAATCGCATCATAAGGTCCATCAAACAAAAAAGAATTCATTCCCCCCTGTTGCTTCCATACATACAGCGGACAATAGCTATTTTGTCGATTGCCACCAACTTGACGAATCGTTATCAAATACGCCTTAAAGAACAAATCTTCAAACCCATCTGTTTTGTGTCCATTGCGACGAACGCGTTCGCGAATAATCTCCATATCATAATCCGCAGGCAACCCAATCTCATACTGCATCCCGATCATACGAAGCACTCCTTTTTCGCTCATACTTGAGTAAGGGATGAAATACCATACCCGTATTGTACCGTTCGCCTATCGTTCCGTATAATGATTAGAAATGAACCATGGTATCATTTTCAGTGATATCTAATTTCAAGCAAAATCTTCATCCATGTACCACCATACTTGCTATACACAATTTCAATAGCGCATAGATGCAGACTTTGCTTATATAAAAGGCTCAACCGCATAAAAGAAAATGACTTGAATACGATATGTCATCCATACGGGATATCATCATCTAACAAGGAGGCGCACAATGGAATTAAACGATCTGGAGATTTTCTGTAAAGTAGCGCATACGCAATCCATGTCAGCCGCAGCACAGCAGCTTGGTTATGTACAATCCAATGTCACTACACGTATACGCCGATTGGAAGACGAATTGCAAACGCCGTTATTCCAACGCACACCTCGAGGTGTGCTTGTATTACCAGCTGGCGAACGTTTACTAGAATATGCGCACTCCATTTTGGAACTTGTACAGCAAGCGAAGAATGAATTTGCACCTAGTTCCTCTCAACAGCTACCGACGTCACTACGGATTGGTGCAACATCTACGATTACTACGGGGTATCTCGCTGAAGCAGTATGGGATCGAGACATGGCGCTAGATGTGTATACACGACCAACACAGCAATTGATCTCCATGCTACTTGCTGACGAATTGGATGGTATTTTACTCAATCGCAATTGGACAGAAGCGCGACAGGCTGTATGTATCTTCCGAATTCACGAAGGGATTGGCTGGATTCGTTCGGCATCTCTGCATGTCCAATCGGACGAATCGTTGGCAGAACAGCTTCATCAGCTACCCATTCTTATTATCCGGGACACCGATTGTCCATACCGCCAGGCAACGATGCAATACACAAGAAATCATCCGCGCTATGATTGGAATATCCGCGAAGTGGATACACTGGATATGATGCTCACGTTGATCAAGCAGGGCAGAGGCGCAGCTATTTTACCAAAAACAATCGCCCTCCATCCTGAGCATCAACCACATATTCAATGGTCACAACCACCGCAGAACGAGATGCCATTACACGTTGAGATCGGCTACTACGAGATGAGTAAACGCCCACCTGCTCCATTTGCATATACTGAGTCCACGCCAAACGCAACCATATATCCCAATCTGCAACATGATAAACAAATCGCAGCCTTAAAACGACTGATGACGTCTTCACTTCAGCAATAATGATATGCCATATGACAAAACGACGCTCCAAACAAATGAACGATTCTCCAAACAAAGTAACTACGCTCCAAGCAAATGAACGATTTTCTAAACAAAGTAACTATGCTGCACAGCAATTTAAACACAATCAAGTCTTTCGCGTTATTGAAGCCAGATGCCTGCTGCGAAGGTTGGGCTTGATCAGTAGACGATACAGCGACGCCGGCTCCAGCTTGAATCTAAAAAATCCAGAATACAAAAACCATAAACATCATAAACACCAAAATCCATAAATCCCAAACATTCTAAATCCCCAAATAGTTAGAACATAAACAACTCTCAATCCAAATGTAACTTCAACAAAAAAGCTTTCCTCAGCACCATTCAACAATCACATCGTTGTACAGTAGAGCTGCTCAATAAAAGCAGCTACATCCATCCAAAATGCTGATTGCGGTTTCGCACAAGAGAAAAGCTTTTGATACTACTATTCTATTAGTCTTGCTCGCGTTCCAACCGTTCTGCCAGTTGATCATATACATGTTCTGACCATTGATTCCAAGGACGTAGGCGCGGTGGGAGCGACAGAATGCGAATCTGTTCGTCTTTGACCGGATGTGGAGCGCCTGCCAGTACCGACCAGAGCGCCAGTTGCTCACCCGGACGGTTGACAGTTACACCATATCGCTGATCACCATATAGCGGATAACCGGCATGCGACATTTGCACTCGAATCTGATGCGACCGACCGGTATGCAGCGTAATGAGCACCAGTGACAGATTAGCTTGCGTATGCGTTGCCAGCACCTCATAATCCAGCACCGCATCTTTTCCGCCGGGTGTGCCAGAAGCTACAACGGCAGAGGTGTTCGTACGTGTATCTTTGAGCAGTGTATCGCGTAACGTTGCTTTCGGGCGCGCTGGAATGCCGCGCAGTACAGCAATATAACGCTTCAACAATCGCCCATTCCGTACGGAATCCGACAGGCGCGAAGCGCCTTTGGATGTTTTGGCAAATAACATTGCACCGCCAACCGGACGATCCAGACGATGAACAAGTCCGAGAAATACATTGCCCGCTTTTTGATGCCGTTCCTTGAGATCCTGTTTGATCAAGGTCAGCATATCCTCGTCTCCCGTATCGTCCGCCTGCGAAGGGATATTGACCGGCTTCACGACGCCGATTACATGATTATCCTCATATAATACAGGAATGCTGACTAAACGAGCCGTTGCCTTGGATAGGGCATTTGCCGATACATCAGCATGATCGCTGTGCATAGAATGCTCTTTATGGGAAGAAGCTGTCTCATTGGCGGAACGAGCCGCCGTTGAAGAATCATCATTTCTACGGCGAGCAGATTGTTTTCTGTCTGATGCGCGATGACGATTGGAGCTGTCTCGATAAGAAGCACCATACTCCCTTTTTGATTCGTCGCCGGATGTGCGCGCATTGTGCTGCGAGCGTGTAGACGAATTGGTTCCTTTTTTGCGAGCTTGAGCGGTATTTTCTTTACGTCCATTCATAGCTGAATGAGACGATGATGTGTTAGCGTACGGTTTATGCTGCTTGTTGCGAGTGCCGGAGCCTTTGTTGGAGCCGGAAGAGCGTGATGTCATAACAATCAGCTTTCCCAGCGTCCGAGAATACCGCATGGCAGAACCATATCGGAATTCGTAATCGGCAGTCCGATTTCACCGGATGAGATATGCCCGCCAAACCGCTTCTTCAACGTCATATTCAAAATATTCGACAATACAGTCGGCGCGAGTCCTGTTGTGTACGAGTTAATCAGCAGGAATAGCGGTTGATCCGACATGATGCTCATGCACGATTCGAGGAATGGATACAGACTTTGCTCCAGCTTCCACATTTCGCCGCCAGGACCGCGTCCGTACGATGGTGGGTCCATAATGATCGCATCGTATTTGTTGCCACGGCGCTGCTCGCGTTGAACGAATTTGAATACATCATCTGTAATAAAACGAACCGGACGCTCGCCGATACCGGACAGCTGATGATTTTCCTTTGCCCATTGCACCATACCTTTGGCTGCATCGACGTGTACAACTTCAGCACCAGCAGACGAAGCGGCTACTGTTGCACCACCCGTATAGGCGAACAGGTTGAGTACAGAGATCGGACGTCCGGCATTGCGAATTTTGTCCATCATCCATGCCCAGTTCGCTGCTTGCTCTGGGAACAGCCCGGTATGTTTGAAATTAGTCGGTTTGATGTGGAATTTCAGGTCTTGAAAAGCCAGCTCCCAACGTTCTGGGATTTTGCGTTTCCATTCCCATTCACCGCCGCCTGATGAGCTGCGATGATAGTGTCCGTGCACCTGACTCCAGCGTGGATCATTGCCTGTTTTGGGCCAGATGATCTGCGGATCGGGACGACGCAGCAAAATGTCGCCCCAGCGCTCCAGACGCTCACCATCGCCTGTGTCAATCAGTTCATAATCTTTCCATTGATCTGCAATATACATTGTCTAACCATCCTTATATTTAATTTTCACCGATTGGATCATTGGTATACATCGAATAGGGTATACGTGCAGGCATCTGCCGCAAATGTTCCTTCATGGTTCACCGCATTCCATTGTACAACAACGACATCACACACGCTATAGTAGTGTGATTAAAACCGCTCTATTTTGCGGTAAAAGAAAGGTAACGAAGCGCCAACATGATGATAGTTTGCCAAAACTGCTGTTGCCATCGGAAATTAGCATTTGCAAGCTTCAAAAACTGGAAGTGATTCTCCAGTAGCGGTATACTTATTTACACATACACATACACATACACATACACATACACATACACATACACATACACATACACATACACATACACATACACATACACCAGTACTCATCATATTTCATATAATCGTTCATTCAAACCGTTATCAGATCTTGATATCCGAAAGGAGAGAGGATTATGCAGCAGGGAGAACGCCGGATTGCATTATGGTTGATGGGAATTGGAGGCTTTGTAGCACTGCTTTTCTTGCAAACATTATTACCTGATCCGTTAGAGCATATCGGAGTATTGTGGTGGGGCATCATCCCGGCTGCAATCGGTTGCGTGCTCTTGCATTCGTCCAAGCGCAAGCAGCAGCAATGGATGGAGAGGCAGGTATTACGCATCGCCGCAGGACGCAACAATCGCTTCACGGCAGCCGATGTCAGCTTGTTTACGTCTCTAACGCTATCACAGGCTGGTTATGTGCTGGAAGATATGCGACGCAAAGGTCTGCTTCGGTTGTTCATCGCCGAGCACGGTGAGTTTGTATACGAGTTCAAGGATTTGCTATCACCAGAGCAGAAGTCGATGGCAGCGCCATTTTGAATCGTTGTGACGAATATTCCGCAATATCATCCCAATCACACTAGTAAAGGCGACAATAACAATGGAATGATCTTCTATATAGAGGATCGTTCCATTTTTTTAAGATAAAATGGAGTTTGATGTTGTACAAAATTCCAACATATCTATTAAGCCTGCCGTTGAGAATCGCAATGACAATACAAGGGCAATCTCAGTGTGATTCTCAATGAAATGAAACAAAATAAAATATAAATTTTGGAATTTAAAAATGCTTCTAAACAGCGCCACAACAACGTTTATACACAGTTAAACAATCGTTCCACATCCAGTATAAAATAAAAAATTCAAATTAAATGTTGACAATGAGAATCATTATCAACTATGATGTTCACAGAGAAACCGACGAGAGAAACAAGCATACAGGAGGATGGCTATGCCGAAATTTTTAATTGTGTTCGCCAGCTTGACCGGTAATACCGAAGAGATGGCTGACCTGATCGTGGAAGGCGTTCAATCCGCAGGCGCGGAAGTGGATGTAAAACAATCGATGGACGTGGACGCGGATATTCTGCTGGACTACGATGCAGTGATCCTCGGTGCCTATACCTGGGGCGACGGCGAATTGCCGGACGAATTCCTCGATTTCTACGAAGATATGGATGAGCTGGACCTGTCCGGTAAAAAAGCTGCCGTATTCGGTAGTGGAGACACAGCGTATGACCAGTTTGCCGCAGCGGTTGATCTGCTGTCGGAGAAACTGAAGGAGCGCGGTGCCGAGCTGGTGCAGGACAACCTGAAGATCGAACTGAATCCTTCATCGGAAGACAAAGATGTCTGCCGTAATTTCGGTAAACAGTTCGTAAACGCGGTTGCCAGCGTCGTATAATTAATCGGCAAAGTCTTGTTTGGAAGCAGGTGAATGACAGAATGAGTACACACACGATTGTTTCGGAGCCACCTGTGCTCCATGATTACAAGCTGGAGGATTGGCTGCGTCAGACCTATGGCGAACAAAAGCCAGCTTCCCCGTCCTCGCAACCGACGTGGAAGCAGCGCGTTCTGTACGCTATCGGTCATGCGATTAACGCATATTACAGCCTTTCCCCGGATATGCGGGAAGTAAGCAATATTGGCAAGCTGGTCGATTTTCGCTGGCCTCGCCGTCCGGTCGGGTTTGAAAGTGAAGCCCACTACTGGGACGTAAAGGACACTGTGATCGCTCATCTGGGCACATTGCTTGCAGAGCATCAGCATGCCCCACATCCGGTCATGTTATATGAACAGCAAAAGGTCATCGTGCCTGAATTGGGTGCGGAACTATCGTTGATTTTCCAGGCGGCATGGCAGATTCCCTGGACAACAGCGCAACCGGGTGTTGTACCACCTGGACACAAGAGCCTGATTGTCCAGAAATTTTTCTGGGAGCATGAGCCCCATCTGGAAGATGCGTTTATTCATCTGTCCACCGTGTTTTGTCGGACAGCCTTTGGCAGCATGCCGGAGCGTATCGAGATGTTCAACATCTCGGCAGGTACGGTTAGCCACCATATTCCGTCAGCGGAACAATATGGTCGCTCGCTCGATTACCTGGAATTGCTCCGCCATGCCGTGCCGGGCGGAAATACGATCTGCGCCAATTGCAGAAGTAACGCCGGTACGGCATACCTTGCTCCGAAATGGAGCCTCACTTAGGTGAAAGAGGACGGTATCAAAATCCCCCATCATTTTGATGCCACTTGCCTTTTCACATATATACGCAACACATGAACATACGGCCTTCCCTGTTACAGGGGAACAGGACTGTTGAACCGTCTGTCCCAGTCATGTACGGAAAGTTCAGCAGTTCTGCAAAAAAGCGTTTATCCAGCGGTGGACCGGACCTCCATCGCTGTGATAAACGCTTTTTGTGTATGTTGATTATCGATTGGTTTTAGCAGCAGCATATACATATTCATAATAATCCTGTACATCCTCATGCACAAATCCACATGATTCGTATAAATGCAGTGCCCGCGCATTATCAGCGACGACATCCAGCCACACATGCTTGCCTTTTGCTTTCTCATCCAATGTAACCTGCCGCAGAGCGCTACGTCCAATCCCATGCCCGCGCAGCGCCGGATCAACGACAAAGCCATAAATCCAGCTATGTTCGCCCTGACGATCGACTTCAATTTTACCAGCAGCCAGCCCTTGATACTCAATGATATGCATTACCCGCGATAACGAGCGATGTGGACTAGATAACGCTGCTAATGTTGAAAATTCCGAAATGTCGAATGCTTCTGCATCCAATCGTGCCCACAATTCGGCATCGTCCTGTGTAAAGGGTCGCAGCGATACAAGCTCCGTACTACCAATGCCAAGCCCGCTCATATCGTCTCCCAATTTGAGAGTATACTCCACACTATGCAGACCGGCGTGCCGCGATGACGCCCATTGTTGTCCATCTTTTGAAGAATGAGGAATGTTAAAGAGGATTTTCTGTTTGTTTTCTAATAGGTTGCTATCTGTTACTTGTTTCCATAGTTTGCTAAACCGACCTTGATGCCGATAATCTGGGTGGGTCATGCCACAGATTTCGACGTTGGCTCCAAACCGGTACAATGCTAGAAACGAGCGTAGTTCGCCATCTTCATAATCAAAAAAGTCTTCAAGACTTCCGGGAGCGCGGTTTTTGAGCATATCCCAGTTCAGTTTCAGCATAATATGATCCTGCTTTTCGCAAATCGCCTGTAATTCAGAAATATCAGAAAGCTGATGAAGCTTGAGCATGAATATACAACCTCTTTTCGGTGGATGACTGCATTCATAAGGTAGAAACGTAAGAAGCTATGCCAATCTAGTTCGTCGTACTGCAAGAATAGGAATATGGAATTGCCTATGTAAACGAAGGGATAATATGCTGGATGACAGAGCGAAAACAGATATAAGCTGGAACACAATCAAGCGAAGTATAGATGATACTTTATCATAGCATTCTCAATTAAATTTTTCAAAATAATGTTTGAATGTCAAATATTTGAATGGAATATGGAAATACAGATTTTCGATTCTATATTTCGATCTTATACATAGCTCCGGAAAACAATAAAAACGCGACTCCCTAATCGGAGCCGCGAATGTTGCTAGTTAATAATAGTAGGATAAACGAGATCAGAATCGTAATGATGGTCATGCTCCAGGCAAGCTGCATATTGCCCGCATCGACAGCGAAGTAAATGGCTGTTGGCAAGGTTTGCGTTTTGCCGGGAATATTGCCTGCAACCATCAGCGTAGCGCCGAATTCACCAAGCGCCCGAGCGAATCCGAGTACAAAGCCGGTAATTAGCGAACGCCAAGCGAGTGGTAGAATCATATACAAAAGCACCTGTAACTCATTAGCGCCTTGTGAGCGTGCCGATTCTAGTACATCGCGGTTGACGAGTGCAAATCCGGTTTTGAGCGTCTGGTAGACGAGTGGGAAGGCGACAACGGTGGCGGCAATAACCGCACCGGTAACGCTGAATACGATTGGCTGATGCGTGAGCCATTCTGCCGCCTGACCAATCCAGCTACGTCGTCCAAGGATGGTGAGCAGAAGCAGACCGACTACAGATGGCGGCAGGACAAGTGGCAACATGAAGATTGTTTCCAGAATAACTTTACCGGGAAACGAATATTTGCCCATCAGTGTTGCGACCGCAATCGAAATAATAAATACCGCGATACTGGAAAAGCAGGCGATTTGCAGCGAAAGCGTTACTGGAAAGCCAATGCTGTCCCAGGACCAGGCTTCACTCATGAGGTAGCAGCGGCCTTGTTAAAGCCGTATTTAGCAAAGATCGCCTGGGCTTCTTCCGTTTGCAGATACGCATAAAATTGTGCTGCATCTTCGCGGTGAGTAGTAGCGGACAGTACAGCTGCCGGATAGACGATTGGATCATGACTGTCTTCGCTAGCAGTGAAGGCGATCTTCACACCATCGGATTCCATCGCATCGGTTTTGTATACAAAGCCTGCATCGGCGTTGCCTGTTTCGACATAAGAGAGCACTTGCTTCACGTCTTTGGTTTGTACCAGTTTGGCTTGCAGGCTATCCCACAGATTGGCTTTTTCCAGTGCTTGTTTGGCATACATGCCAGCAGGAACAGATTCTGGTGTACCGATAGCGAGACGCTTGATGCTATCAGCGCTCAGGTCTTCGACATTTGCCGGTGTTGTAGTGCTATCTTTGGGTACAACAAGTACCAGTTCATTTGTCAGCAGGTTGATTTCATGGTCTTTATCAACCAGTTTCTCGTCGATCAGGGCTTGCATTTGTTTGCTGCCTGCGGAGATGAACAGGTCAGCCGGAGCACCTTGTTCAATTTGCTTTTGCAGTGTACCGGAAGCAGCGAAGTTGAAGGTCAATTTGACATTCGGATATTTAGCTTCGTACAGCTTTTGAATTTCTTGCAGGCTATCCGTCAAACTTGCAGCGGCGGAGATGGTCAGTTCGGTAATTGCAGTGGAACTACTTTCATTGCTTGCCGCTGGTGTGGATGTAGAGTTGGAATCTGTTGTTGTATTCGCTGTTGATGAGCAGGCGCTGAGCATGACAGCCAGAACGGTCAGCATGATCAGAACTGTCATGCGCAGACGCGAAGCTGAGCGACGGGATGAAGTAGAAGAATGGGATGGCATATTCATTTAAAATCCTCCTTAATGATATGTATTATTTCGCCGTATCATGCAAAATGTACGTACTAAATCATACAGGATAATACTAATTATATCTAGTTATATTTAAAGTGGCTTAGGTTTAATTTTTGCGAATTGAAATACGGTCTATACGCAGGTAAGATGAACATAGCTGAAACGGTGGTATTTAGTTCGGCTATCGTTGCTTATACAAACCTGATCCAGCTGAATAGATAAATCATGAACATATTGTGTCAGCTATAGAGTGTGCAAGTATGTAACCTGTTTTATCGTACAAAGCCATCGTTGTTTATCACCATCTATACTACAATGAACGATATATTAGGAAATGAATGTATTGGAACTAGAAATTTTGAAATAAGGAAGGGACTGCATATGAGCGAGCAGATATCCTATACAACTGAAGAAATCGCCCGTCTGCTAAAAGTGTCCAAGCTGACGGTGTACGATCTGATCAAAAAAGGCGACTTGCCCGCCTATCGTGTCGGCAAGCAGATGCGTATCGATCATGACGATCTGGAGCAGTACAAGCAGCGTTCCAAAGATGGCATGCTACGCGAAAATGCAGGTCAATTGCAATTACAGGAGTTCCAAAGTGGCGGACTGGCACATGTTCCCGCATCTGGTCTGGCACCGGATGCAGCTAATCATCTTCCACCAGAACAGCGTGGTACAGAAGAAGCGGGTGCTTCGCCAGCATTTGTACATGCCGCTTATGCGCGTCCAGAAGAGATTTTGCGCAATGTAGGCAATGTGCAGCCGATTACTGAAGAGCCTGTGACGCCGCCCGTGAATATGAAGACGATTGTGATTACCGGTCAAGATACCAGCCTCGATCTGCTGGCACGTTACATGGAAAAAGAACAACGTTACCGTCCGCTGCGCTCTTTTGCCGGTAGTATGGATAGTCTTGTCTCGATGTATATGGGCAATTCGGATATTGTGAGCACACATTTATTCGATGGAGAGACGGGCGAGTACAATTTGCCGTATGTGAACAAGCTGATGGTGTCTCATCCGTTTACGCTCATTAATCTGGCTTCCCGGCGTGCAGGTTTGTATGTGCAGCGGGGCAATCCGAAACGTATTACAGAGTGGCAGCAGCTGGATCAGCGCGGCATCCGTATCGTTAATCGCGAGCGCGGAGCCGGGGCGCGGGTACTATTGGATGAACAACTGCGGCTACATCATATTCGTCCATCTACATTGCAAGGTTATGACCGTGAAGAAACATCGCACATCGCTGTAGCTGCGCGTATTGCTGCTGGTGAAGCGGATGTAGGGGTAGGTAGTGAGAAGGCAGCCGCACTGGTCGGGGTGGAGTTTGTCCCGCTTACATTGGAGCGTTATGATCTGGTCGTGCTGAATAAACCGGAAAATGCCGAATGGATTGCTCTGTTGAAGCGTATTTTGCAATCGACGGAGTTTCAAAATGAACTGAAAGCTATCGGTGGATATGATCTGTCACGTACAGGTGAAATTTTGCATGAGAGCGTATATTGAACGCATACTATAATAGGTTAGTATAAAACCTTTTGTTTTGACAATGATAATGATTATCAATTATAATATACTCATTCGCCGGAACCAACTGGTGTAAGGAGGGATTAGTATGTTCGTTATTTTACGTACAATTACGGTCAGTGAAGGATCTGCCGATCAAGTTGTAGAGCGTTTTAGCCAACCGGGAAGTGTTGTGGCACAACAGCCGGGTTTTGTTGATATGCAGGTGCTGGTCAAGCAGGTGCGCCGCGGAGAAGAAGAAGTCTTGATTATGTTCCGCTGGGAATCGGAACAAGACTGGAAAAACTGGGAGAAAAGCGATGCCCATGTTCAAGGTCATCGCAACAAAGCCGGTCAACCGAAGCCTGAATATATTTTGAATGTAAGTCATGCAAAATACGAAGTGAAAGCTGTAACAACAGCGGTCGATGAAACGAAACCTACGGTGTAACATAAATAAAAAACCTTCCCCGATTGCAGAGGAAGGTTTTTTGCTATTGGAAACGAAAGATCAAGCACGCGAGTCAAACGGTTCAATCGTCACATGTCCCTGATCGACCATAGAGCCTTCGTACGCTTTCTGCGCAACTGAGATTCGCTGACTAATTGGTAGCGCATGTTCATACGTTCCGCTTTGCAATTTCAGTGCAGCCAGTTCCTGATACGAGGCGACCGCAGGCATCGCGGCAGGCAACACTGTATGATTCGCCGGGATTTTCTCTAACAGCTGATCAAATTGCACACTTGTATCGGTAGTCGTTTTTACTGGTTCCTGACGGGTACGTTCCGTTTGTTCGCCGACTTTTTTCTCGAAAATCTGGCGTGTATAAGCAGCAAAATCAGCAGTGATTTTACGTACGGCATCAATAGGATTAATTCTCATGGTTTCACTCCTTTACCTTCAACGGGTAAACATTGTACACCTTTCTGCAATGCCTCCGTATTCGTTCATCGGCAGCGTAACGTAGCTGCTTCGTGTATCACATCATCTACGCAAAATGCGATATAGGCATATGTTACACATAGTATACCTTATATATCGGTTATAACAGCAATGATATTACTGATCATTCATTAAAAATTTAAATGATTCACACAATCATCCATGTATAAGTCAACGATCCGCATCATTGTTTATACGCAACAGCAGCTTAATAGTTTCGCTTTAAGGAATTCATTGTTAGAGAAAATCGGAAACGCAAATCCGAAACCGGGTTGACGATGATACAACAACTGAATATAATAACGATATGTTATTAACATTTAGATAATATTAAAAAGAGAATTAGTAGCTTGATTATCTTGATAATGAAGAAGCAAGAAGCAAGAAGCAAGAAGCAAGAAGCAAGAAGCAAGAAGCAAGAAGCAAGATAGATAGTAGATGTATAGTAAGCGTAGCAGTTATGTAAGGATAATAACGATAATTAGTGAATACAACGAGTCGATATTAGTAACTAAAAAATAGAAATGTAGACCAAGTACAACGACTATTTCAAAATAAAAGCTCTATTCGTATGTACAAGTAGCAAGTATGTAAATAGCACATGTATAACTAGCAAGGATACAGTCTAACACTCATTATGTAACCACTATCTACTGTATGTAACAGATCTGCGCGTATGATCTTATCTTTTATTCATTGAATATGAACATAATGAAAACGGAGGAAACAGGATGAGCCATGATCAATCAGAGCAGCCGGTGGACGCACAGGGGCTGACAGAGCATGAATATTTGGACAGGTACGACGCATCACAATTTGAACGACCTTCGGCAACTGCGGATATGCTGATTTTTACGATTCTGGATCAGGAGCAGGATAACTATCGTAAATTGCCGGAGAAATCACTGCATTTGCTGTTAATTCAGCGCGGAGAGCATCCTTTTCTAGGGCAATGGGCGTTGCCGGGTGGCTTTGTCGGTATGAATGAAAGTCTGGATGAAGCGGCGGCGCGTGAATTGCATAGTGAGACTGGATTAGAGCGCATCTATATGGAACAGCTGTATACATGGGGCGATGTGAATCGTGATCCACGAACTCGGGTCATTAGCGCTTCATATATGGCGCTTGTCGATTCCACCAGTCAACAGGTGCGTGCGGGTGAAGATGCCAGTGATGCTCGCTGGTTCAAGCTTGATTACCGAATTACGCAGGAGAAGAAGATACATCTGGAAGACGGCTGTCGTTTGGAAAAGGAAATGCAGGTGACGTTATCCCATCAACACTTACAATTAAGCGGCATAGTGCGTGTAACGCGCACGTATCATGGTACGGTGGCAGGTGTGAATTGGGAAGTGCTGGATCATGGCGGTATCGCATTTGATCATTTAAAAATGATTGCTTACGGATTGGAGCGACTGCGTAGCAAGATTGAATATACCGATATTGCGTTTAACCTGATGCCGCCGCTATTCACATTATCAGCGCTTCAGCAAGTATATGAGATTATTCTGGATCGTGAATTGCTGGCACCCGCTTTCCGTCGCAAGATGGCGACGCGTGTGACAGCTACGAATGAGTATACGAAGGATGCAGGACATCGCCCATCTCAACTGTACCGCTTCCGCCCAGAATGGGAAGACGCTTGATGCTCTGCCTCTATTCCTAATGAAAGGAGAAAAATAATGAGTTCCAAATCTAAAGAGACATTCACTTTGTTCTATCATACGGAATCGCCGTTCTCGCAATGGCATCCGGCTGAATTTACGATCGACGGGAATCATTTTCACAGTGCCGAGCAGTATATGATGTACGGAAAGGCAATGCTATTTGAAGATGAGCAAACGGCGCAGCGCATTTTGCGAGCGAAGCATCCCCGTGAGCAGAAGCAGCTGGGACGCGAAGTACAACATTTTAATAAGAAGCACTGGCAGCAGCATGCGCGAGATATTGTATATAAGGGGAATGAAGCTAAGTTTACGCAAAATCCCGATTTGCTGTTTGCGCTACTATCTACAGCTGGTACGACACTCGTTGAAGCTAGCCCAAGCGATACAATCTGGGGCGTAGGATTGGAAGCAGACAATCCACTAATCCTGAACCGTAACACATGGAAAGGCACCAATTGGCTTGGCGAGGTACTAACTTCGCTGCGCGATACGTTATTAAAAGAACAACAGTAACTTAAATCTAGAATGTATACAGAGCTATAGGACAGATACAGACTGTAGGATGTATATCGAAATGAGGAAAGAATATGAGTAGCAACAACAATCATTCATCCCCATCTATGTCCAAATGGGAACGATCCAATCATGACAAACGACAAGCTCGTTTATATCGACAGGAATCAGATCTTCAGCAAGTGACAACATCTAACAATACAATACAGCATCCAAAGGACAAAAAGAACGCAAACATGCGGAATATCCGCTTACAATGGGCACAGCAAACGCTGGATATTTTGGACAAAGGACAGTACACGTCGCCTGATGGACAACAGCATCATATTGCTGATGCTATCGCCCATTCGGTAAAAGATGCTGTATTGTATGCTCCTGATCGTCTTCCTGACGTGAAGCAGTCAGTGCAGCAGCAAATTGCACAATTGCAAGCATCAACCACGACGGGCAATGGATTTGCCACAATAGAATGTACCAACGAATCCACCTTGCAGGCAGCGGAACGATTCGTGAAGGAACAGCATAAGCGGCAGGTGCTGGCATTGAATTTTGCTTCGGCACGGAATCCGGGTGGCGGGTTTCTCGGCGGCAGTCAGGCGCAGGAAGAAAGTCTGGCACGTTCTTCGTCACTTTACCCCTCCATCGTACAAATGGAAGCGATGTACACCTATAATCGCCGTGAGAAAAGCTGTATGTATTCGCATTATATGATCTATTCCCCGGATGTAGTCGTATTCCGCGAAGATGATGGTTGCTTGCGCAATGATCCGTATACGGTATCCATAATCACGTCACCAGCGGTCAATGCCGGTATTGTACGCGAGCGCGAAGCGCACAAGGTTGCGCAGATTGAAATCATCATGAAGGAGCGTATTCGTTATATTTTGGCTGTAGCCGCGGAGCAAGGAGAGCGTCATCTGGTGCTGGGCGCATTTGGCTGTGGTGTATTTCGTAACGATCCGTCCGAAGTAGCACGCTGGTTCCGTGAGATTTTGCTGGATGAGCAGTATGCGGTACTGTTTGAGCATATTACGTTTGCAGTGCTGGATCGTTCGCGCAATGGCGATGTAATTCGTGCGTTTCGTAAGGTGTGGTCGTGCTGAATGAGCATAGAGAAGAGGAATGTAGTACAGAAGCTTGCAGATTGTATGTATATCGCTCTGGGACAGACAATATCGCTGCTAGGATAGCGATGGGATTGTTTGTTTCAGAGCTTTTTGTATTGCATTTCAACGTTTGGCTACAAGAACGCAGAGAGGTACATATCAATCTATGGAAATGTCATTGTAAAAATCGGAACTTGAACCTATTCAAATTTTAATTATAATATACGTAATATATGTGATAAATATCATAACAGAGAATCGGGTTTATTTTTAAATAAGGCTGGGATAAAAGGAGGTTGTGTCAATGGTTGGTACATCGGTAACTCATCCATCCCTTATCATGCCGATTCAATTCGGTTTTCAACTGGAAACCAAATTTTATATGGAAGATAATATGACGCAAAAACCAGATCAGCCGGTGCTGTATTATGAATTTACGAGCGGTGAACAGACAGAATGTATTCATGTTGTGCCGGATGGGTGTGTGGATGTGTTATTTTATTGTGATGCTGTGCAACCACATGCTGAGATTTGTGGAAGTGTGTTAGCGGCGAAGGTGATGCGGTTTCAGCCGGGCGCGCGTTATTTTGGCGTTCGCTTTTTGCCGGGACATGGGATTGGTGTGATTCCGCTCAAGGACTGGATTGAGCAGCGGGTAACATTGCAGGATGTGTTTGCACTACCGGACGAGTACATGCAGCGGATCTTTGAGGCGCAGGATTTTCACGAACGGGTGCAATGGTTTGCTGCGCTCTTTTTACCGCTAATGACGACGGAGCAGTTGCCAGAGTTGGTGCAGTATTGTTTGGATGAGATTACAGGTTATCGCGGTAATATTACGGTGAACGATCTATCGGTGCATACCGGGTATTCAACACGATATTTGCGTAAAAAGTTTGAGGATTGTGTTGGATTCTCGCCCAAGCTTTTTGCCCAGACGGTTCGCTTCCAGCACGCTCTGCATATGATTATGAAAAATGATGTCGATCTGCTCGATATTGTGCATGAGCAAGGATATTATGATCATTCGCATTTTGTGAATAATTTTAAAAAGTTTAGCCATCTGTCACCGCATCAGCTACGTTTGGAATGGAGTCAGCGTAAATTGGTGACGGAGCTGGAGTTATTGTGACGAAGCTTTGTTACATTGGGCCATCCAATATGTAAAGTTCTTATAAGTAAAGCTTCGATACACAAATCTCTAATACGCAAAGCTAAAGCCCAGCAATACTGTTCAGAATCGAAATGAACAGCATTGCTGGGTTTTTGTCATACATACAGAAGTGTTGTGATTCATAGAGAAGGGTAGAATTAGAATACAAAAGGTGCCACATAGATATTGTGGCACCTTTTGTGCAATGCTTGGTCCTAGCTTGTGCTGGATGTCAAACGCTGGAGCTAGCAGCTTCACTTTCTGCTTCGGCAATGGATTCGCCCGCTTGTTCATAAACCGATGGTCGATACAGCTTGAGCCAGATGCCGATGCAGACACCGACAACAGCTACAAGTGCAAGTGTAAATTCCATGAGCAACGGTACAGAGGATGCGCTTGTACCGACGAGTGATGGGAAATTGATGATCGTAATCAGCGTGGCAGCGAGTAGACCGAAGGCGGACAGGAGCGGAGCGATTTTACTATGCCAGAGACGTCGATCGGTGCCCGTGCGAATGAAGAATGATAAAATCGCAAAACCAACAACTGTATATAGACAGAGCAGACCGAGACTCGCCATCGCAGATAAATAAGCAAACGTTTGTAAAAAAGGGTCCCAGCCAGCTGCAATAGTCAATCCGATAAAGATCAACGACAATATGCTCAGCAGCAAGCCAGCGATATGTGGAGATCGATGATGAGTATGCAAACGGGAGAGCGCAGCAGGCAGAATACCAGAGCGTCCCATTGAAAACAAATAACGTGCAATAACATTATGATACGCAATCAGCCCGGCAAAGGCGCTAGTCACGAACAAGGAGCGCAGTACCCATACCGACCAGTTGCCTAGATGACTTGCCGCCAGATCGGTAAACAGACTGGCAGGATCAAGTCCCTGTGTCAGAATTGTATTCACCTTGTTCATAACGCCAGTTTCGCCCCAACCAATCACAATACTATAGCTGATAAAGGCGTACAGCAATCCGAGGATGCCAACCGCTGTATACGTAGCAACCGGGATCGTGCGATTCGGATTTTTGGCTTCTTCTCCATAGATGACAGTAGCTTCAAACCCGATAAAGGCACCCATGCAATACATAATTGCAATACCAGGCGAGCCACCAAACAAGACATCCATCTGGAATGGTGCTGCCGTGTAGCCTTCCGCCGTGCCCGTTGTTAGTGCAGCAACAGCGATGATCAGCAGTATGATCACTTCCATAATCATGCACACCCCAAGTAGCTTCGCCCCCACATCGACACGTCGATATCCAAGAACACCTACGATCACGCAACAGAGGATCGAGTATACCCACCATGGCAGATGAATACCGACTTCCATCAATAATGAGTTAAATGCGTTACCGACCAGACCGTATAACGCCAGCAACAATGCACAATATGATACAATCGCCAGCAGACTGGCACTAATGCCGGAGACTTTACCAAGCCCTTTGGATACATAGGCGTAAAAAGCACCTGTATTACGCACATGACGGCTCATTGATGTATACCCGACCGCGAATAGCATCCATAGAATTAGCGCCAATACATAAATGCCCGGTGCACCAACCCCGTTACCTAGCCCCATTGAAAAAGTAAGTGTACCCATCAATGCCATCAACGGTGCAGCAGCCGAAATAACGAAAAACACCAGACCCGGCACGCCCAACGCATCCGGCATAAGCGATGCTTGCTGCCGTGGATGTGGTTGTACATTAGATGTTGTTTGATCCATATTCATTCCCCCTTAAATGGATTGCATGTATTCCTTGTCTTATTATGTACATCTCCTCTCATCGTTGATTGTAAAAAGCGGAATATATGTTAACTTACCTTACGCAAAAGAGATGTTTTTTTCTGTTGATCCCATTTTTACAATACATAACTAGATAGATTTCGATATGATTTCAACACAAGAAGTCATAAAAGTTGACTTTAACTATGAAGGAGGACATCATCATGTCGATTCAATTAGAAACAGTCACTCATCCACTGGAGCCGCTCACGGCGCTTGAACTGGAACAAACGATTGCGATTTTGCGAAAAGAAAAGGAGCTGGACGAGCATTATCGCTTTGCCAGTGTGAATTTGTATGAGCCTCCCAAAGCACAAGTATTGCAATACAAAGCCGGTGATCTGTTAGAGCGCGAAGCGTTTTGCATCGTATTGAACAATCGCGATGGGCAGACCTACGAAGCAGTCGTGTCGGTAACTGGTGGGCACATCGTTTCGTGGAAGCATATTCCGGGTGTACAGCCGTCCATTATGGCGGATGAGTTTATGGAGTGTCAGAACGTAGTGAAAAGCAATCCCGATATGATCGCTGCTCTTGAGCGTCGCGGACTGACAGATATGGACAAAATTATGGTGGATCCGTGGTCGGCGGGAAACTTTGGACATGAGGAAGAAGAAGGGCGACGTATCGTGCGGGCGCTGAGCTATTATCGTACATCTGAGTTTGATAATCTGTATGCTCGTCCGATCTCCGGGCTGTATGCGCTAGTCGATCTGAATCATATGGAAGTGATGAAGGTGGTTGACCGCGAGATTGTGCCATTGCCTCCGCTGGATGGCAATTATACGGCTGATGCGGTCGGACCACTGCGCAGTGATATACGTCCACTTGATATTGTGCAGCCGCAGGGACCCAGCTTTACAGTGCAAGGACATGAGATATGCTGGCAAAAGTGGAAAGTCCGCTTTGGCTTTACTTCGCGCGAAGGACTAGTACTGCATACGGTCAGCTACAATGATCAGGGACGAGAGCGTCCGATTCTGTATCGTGCGTCTTTATCGGAAATGGTCGTGCCATATGGCGATCCGACCGAGCCAGTCAATCGCAACAATGCCTTTGATGCTGGTGAATACGGGATCGGGATGCTTGCCAATCCGCTGGAGCTGGGCTGTGACTGTCTGGGCGAGATTCGTTATTTTGACGCTCATTTCTCCGATAGTCAGGGCAATATTATTCAAATTAACAATGCGGTCTGTCTGCATGAAGAAGATTTTGGTATCGGTTGGAAGCATACGGACTGGCGTACCGGCCATGTGGAGGTGCGTCGTTCGCGCCGATTGGTATTGTCCAGCATCTCCACTGTCGGCAACTATGAATACGGATTTTTCTGGTACTTTTATCAGGACGGTTCGATTCAATTTGAAGTGAAGCTGACGGGTATTCTGCATACAGAAGCGATTCAGCCGGATACACGTTATCCGTACGGCAATCTGATTGCACCACAGCTATTCGCCGCACATCATCAGCATTTCTTCAATGTGCGTATGGATCTGATGATTGATGGCACAAACAATTCCGTGTGCGAAGTCAATACCGTTTCGATGGAAAAAGGTCCCGACAATCCGTACAGCAATGGCTTCTATCCAGTAACAACTACGTTCCGCAAAGAGTCGGAAGCAATTCGTGACCTCGACCTGCGAACTGCGCGCTACTGGAAATTTATCAATCCGACTATGAAAAATGCGCTTGGTGATCCGGTCGGTTACAAGCTATTTGCCGGGGAGAATGCGTATCCGTATGCGCATGACGATTCACCGCTAATGAAACGTGCCGGATTTCTGAAGCATCATTTGTATGTGACTCCGTTTGACCCGGAAGAACGTTATGCTTCTGGCAGCTATCCGAATCAGCATGCAGGCGGTGACGGGCTGCAATACTGGGCGGAAGCGGATCGGGATATTGAGAACACGGACGTGGTGGTCTGGTACAACATGGGGCATCATCATATTACGCGTCCAGAGGACTGGCCCGTGATGCCGACAGCGTATATCAGTTTTATGCTGAAACCGACCGGATTCTTCGATCGTAGTCCAGCACTGGATGTGCCACCTTCGCCATCGAAGGCGCACGGTCACTGTCAGCATCATAACCATTGATGAAGGAGGAAGCCTGATGGAGAAAACAACGGTCTGGTCTGTGCATGGCAGTGCTGTATCTGATGTGACTCGCAGCAAGTCAATGTCTACCCTGCCAATGCTCTCTTCGTTATTGCCAGCTGTAGTGATTGTATTGCTGCATGTCATTCATATGTTAATTGTGCCTGCACTGGCATCGTCGATGGTGATGATGGAACAGGGCAGTATAGAGATGAACGGAAGTGGAATGAGCATGGATGGCATGAGTGGAATGAATCATACGCATAGTATGGATCATAGCGGGATGAGCCATATGGGTGATGGTAGTACGGGCAGCGCAATCCCATGGATGGAAATTGTGATGGGAGCGATCTGGATCATTTCTATTGTCAGCATCGTGCAGGCGGGATACCAGCTGTGGACAATGTTGCGTAGCAAACAAGCGGCAAAGATGAATTATGTTTGCGCAGGATTTTCGCTCATTTCACTAGGTGTGGCGGTGTATAGCATTGTAGTGATGATAGGATAAATGATGCCATAGTGGTAATGAGAACAATGGGATGGAAGCTGAGACGTTCATTCATATCGTGTTAGGTAGCTGTCATTTGCATGTTGAGTATGATGGAATGGATGGTACGAATTTCATGTGAATGGCGGTGGGTTGAATAGCATTGATACTGAGAAGCTAACCTATATCGTAATGGATAAAACTTTGTCATATGAAATGATACATCGCGCGATATTCTATAGAGAATGAATCGCTCTAATGTATCGCCAGAGTGAGCACTCCGTGTTCCAAGTTCGGTGATTGCCGAGCGGGAATATGGAGTGTTTGCTGTTCCGATCACTTTGTTGCTCGCTTTGTTTTGTACGATAAAAGGTTGAAGCAACAAGGATTACGTTATCTGGATTGCAATACCATTCGATTTCTTTAAATGACTAATTTTAATGATTATTTCAACACATGAAAAATTCATAATAGTGATAAAAATACACGTTACTTAGCTACTATTCCTCCTCCCATCCTGCTGATATTTTCTTGTTCATTTTCACCTAAGCCTCGTTCAAAACTACAATATACAAATCAAATCTTATTTTGAAAAAAAGGTAAAATAAAACATAATTATGTGATAGAATACACAGGAACACATAACTAACTGATTCACCTAAAGAGAAAAAGGCGTTATCGATCACAACATCATACAGACAAAGGGGTTACTACAAATGAATCACATGAAAAAGTTGTTCGCAGGCATTGTTACCGCAGCACTCATCGCTGGAACGGGCGTCGCTGTATCGTCTACCGCTCAAGCGCAACCTTCGCAGCAGGTATCTGGCTTCACTAACGTGAAAGGTGTCTTTTACAAAAACTGTACTGCTGTACGTAAAGCAGGCAAAGCTCCATTGTACAAAGGTCAACCGGGATACCGTCTGAAATTGGATCGTGACAAAGACGGCATCGCTTGCGAATAAATATGTATTGTATATAACAAAAGCTCCAGCAGAGAGGAAGATACCTCATTCTGCTGGAGCTTTTGCATTGTTACATAAACTCATCTTTTGCATGATTGCATAGACTTATTCTGTTATAGGCTCATCGTGGCAATTCCAATGCAAAGGTACTGCCTGCTGGTGAACTGCGGCGTAGTAGTAGTTCGCCGCCTTGTGCGCGTGCAAGCAATTGGCTGTATGTCAGACCGAGACCCAGACCGCGTACGCTGCGCTTTTTCTTTTCCCCACGGTAAAATCGTTCGAAAATATGATATTGATCTTCCGGTGCTACCCCGGAGCCGTTGTCTGTTACTTCCACTTGCAATAGATCGTTATCGGCAAACATACGAATCGTGAAGCGGATGCAGCTAGACTGATCGGCAGCCTGCAAGCCATTGTTCAGCAGATTGACGATAATTTGCTGAATACGTAGCGAATCGCCAGTAGTGTACATCGGCTCTGTCGGCAGATCTAGCTGAATATCGATCTCGTGCATTTCATGTGTCAGTTTCCATTGATGAGCAACTTCGCGGATTAGCAATTGCAGATCCAATTTATCGCGGCGCACCTCGACACTGCCGGAGGCGAAGGCATTATAATCGAGCAGATCGGCAACCATGCGCTCCATACGATCGGATTCTTTGAGTGCAATGTCGAGAAACTCGTGCGCTTCCTCGCCAGATACGACATCATCGCGTACTGCCATCATCAGACCTTTGATCGACGTGACGGGCGTTTTCAACTCATGTGTGACACCAGCGAGCGAGAGGGCACGCCATTCTTCCAGATGTTTAAGACGCTGCGCCATTTCTTCAAAGGAAGAGACGAGCTCCTGAATCTCTTTTTCCCGTGTATGAATGTTTAGCTTGACGTCGTAATTGCCTGCACAAATCTGCTGTGCAGCTTCAGCGACTCCACTTAATGGACGTGCCAGCTTGCGCGAGAGCAGATAGATGGTGAGCCAGCCTGCTAGAATGAGCATACCGAGCAGCACGAAAATGAATGTCAGCTCTTTGGGACTGTAAGTTAGCGATTTTTTGGATTGTAAAATGCTAACCTGACCAATCTGCTGATTGCTGCTATTGTCAATCGGTGTGTTGATCGCCATAAAGCGCTCATCGCGTGCCTGACTGAGATCGTCTGACAGTTTGTTATACATTTGCTTCTCGGTAATCGCTGGACGCGAGAACATCAGATTGCCCTGCTTGTCGGTAATGATCAGACAAGTGCCATCGTCGATATTAAAGAAACGCAGTCGATTTTTGATAATATAATCCAGATTGGGCGGAACGTTGATCTCGCCTGACGATGTAGTCACGCGGTCAGCAACCTCCTGACCGAGCAGCCCAGCCGTCCGAATCCGGTTATCCATCGTCGTATCGCGTACCCAATAGATAGCGGCAAGCGCGATAATCCCGAATCCGATACACAGAATGATAAAGTAGCGGATCGTCCAGTAGGACAGCATCGAGACGGTTCGTTTCGGTTTTACTCGCTGATCCAAAATTGATACCCCATTCCTCGTAACGTACGAATCTCGCCCACATCAGAAGACCAGTTACAGAGCAGCTGGCGTAATCGTTTGACCGACAGATCGACGGCACGATCACTACCTTCGTAATCCATGCCCCACACCTGTTCAATCAGATGATCGCGTGTAAACGTACGGTTCGGATATTCAGACAGAAATAACAGCAGTGACAGATCGCGCGGACTAAGACCAACCTCAGCACCGTTCAGATAGACGCATTTGGCAGCATAATCAATAACGAGATTGCCAAAATGACGCTTGCTGTTGCGATCATTCACATACGGTCGGCGACGCAATACCGCATTGATCCGCGCAACTACCTCTTCCGGCATAAACGGCTTGGTCATATAATCATCGGCACCACCGTCCAAACCGCTGAGGCGATCTTCGATGCCATCGCGGGCGGTAAGCATAATGACCGGGCATGCGCCTTGTTCGCGAATGAGCTGCAACAGTTCCCAACCATCCATGCCAGGGAGCATCACATCCAATACGACGAGTGCAGGTTGGTGCTGCTTGAATAATTCCAGTGCGGTAATACCGTCGGCAGCGTGAATGACCTCAAAGCTTGCCTTTTTTAAATAAGCGGATAAGACGCGGGCAATTCCCGGCTCGTCTTCGACAATCAAAATCAGATTCATCTATTCAGCGACTCCTTGCCGGAGTAACGAAAAGCTCTCCGGTAATATGACCTGTGTTAGCAGATGAAGATACAACATGCTATATGTTCATCAGCTTGCTTCTATTGTACAGGCACAACAAATCCAGCGGCAATATAAACCGTGGATTGATTGCATTATATAGCAGGAAAACCAAACAATCTACTATGTAAAAAAAATAAAAAAAATCATTCATTTGGACATGTTCTCGACATATTGACTTTGTATACTGTGCATATCAAAGAAATCAAAGGAGAGAATCACACATGAATAAAAAGACGAGGAACTGGTTAATCGCCATTGCAGTCATTGTTGTTATCGCAGGAGTAGGAGGCTACACCTTCCTGAAAAGTTACATGGGTAACAATGTAGCGATCGAAAGTGTCGTACCAACAGAAAGTACATCAGCAGAAGGATCAACATCTGCAACGACAGGAGAGAGCGTAACCGGCAGCGAGCTGAATGGGAACTGGGCGATCAATGAGTCCACGTCCAAAGTATACTTCTCTGTAACGACTTCGCAAGAGACAGTTAACTTTGTAGATAACAAAGTAAGTGGCGCATGGAACGTGAATGTGGACGATACATCTCAGATGACAGGTGAAGGTCAGATCGACATGAGCGCGATCGATTCTGGTAACTCTCAACGTGACGGTCACGTACAAGAAGCAGACTTCTTCGATGTGAGCCAATTCCCGAACGCAACGTTCAAAGCAACTTCATTTGAAAATGTACCGACTGAATGGGCATCCGGTGCAACCAACGAATTCAAAATGACCGGTACACTGACAGTAAAAGGTGTAGAAAAAGAAGCGACATTTGATATGAAAGGTGTATATCAAGACGGTCAACTGCTGCTGTCCGGTACAACGACTGTTACATTTGCCGACTTCGGTATGACGAACCCGCACTCTGTTGTAATGAGTACAGAGAACGACATCAATGTTCAACTGGAACTGGTACTGGATAAGCAGTAAGATTGCACCGAGTAAGTAGAAAAAGCTGCATTCGGTAGAAAGAACTGTAATCCAGCGCATCACCCCATATATTATGAATTATCGTATGTATCGAATAAGTATATGTATAATAGAAGCAAGCCGGATAACGAACGCTATCGTTATCCGGCTTGTTTTGATTATGATACTTACTTTAGGCAGCGGAACCATACAGTCGATGGATGCAGGCGAGAAGGACGGTATACGAGCACCAATAACGTTCAAACCGTTCAACAATACACCACACAGATGTAGTTAATATGAGAATATTCATCATTGTTTTCTTACGGTCTATAGTCAAAATATCGATACAATCCTATTTTTAATATACATATGCCTGGTAGCTAATTTGGGCGAAAAGCCTTGTTAAATCAACATTCATATCAGTTACACAATAAGGTTACTACATAGTAAATGTGTCGAAATCCGAAAAAAGGGGTAATTCCGGTATGACCCATCAGCGCATCGGTTGTTTTAAAATCAAGCTGATTTGCAGGATCTTTCATTCACGTTCTCATACACATGCAAATTATACTTTGTTGATTAGGAGAGGGGATTCAATGAGCAAAATTATTTTCGTATCTAACCGTTTACCTGTAACTGTGAAAAAAAACGAGTCCGAACTTCAATACAGCAAAAGTATCGGTGGTCTCGCTACCGGTTTGAAAAGTTATCATGAGCAGGGCGACACCGTTTGGGCCGGCTGGCCGGGTATTGCGAGCGACAACCTGAATGAAGACGAACAGAAGGAGATCAACCAGGAGCTTCAGGATCAATATAACTGTTTGCCTATCTTCTTATCAGATGATGAGATTGAACAGTATTATGAAGGCTTTTGTAATGAAACGATCTGGCCGCTGTTCCACTATTTTACAAATATGACTGAATATAATGAAGAGACGTGGGAAGCGTACAAGCGCGTGAACCAGAAATTCTTCGATTCGATCGACGATATTATTGAGCCGAATGATACGATCTGGATTCACGATTATCAGCTGATGCTGTTGCCGCAGTTGATTCGTGAGAAGTACCCGGATACGCAGATTGGATTCTTCCTGCATATTCCGTTTCCTTCCTTTGAAATCTATCGCCTGCTGATCTGGCGTGAAGAGATTTTGCGCGGCTTACTTGGCGCCAATCTGATCGGCTTCCATACTTACGATTATGTGCGCCACTTCTTGAGCAGCGTACGCCGCCTGCTGGGCAAAGAACATAACCTGTACAAAATCAATTACGAAACGTATTCCGTGCAAGTCGAAGCATTTCCAATGGGAATCGATTACGATTTCTTCGCCAAATCGTCTGGTACAGACAATCTGTCCAACGAAGCACGCGATTTTATCGAAAGCACGAAAACGGTACAAAATATCATTTCCGTCGACCGTCTGGATTATACAAAAGGACTGCCTGAGCGCATCAAAGCGTTCCGTCAATTCCTGCAAAAATATCCAGAGTACCATGAAAAGGTACGTCTCAATCTGATCGTCGCTCCATCACGCGTTGGCGTAGAAGCGTACGACGAATTGAAAAATGAGATCGAAGGTCTGGTCAGCTCCGTCAATGGTGAATTCGGTACACTGAGCTGGATGCCAGTCTGGTTCTTCTTCCGTACATTCAGTCAGGAAGACCTGATTGCCTTTTACCGGAATAGCGATGTGTTGCTCGTTACGCCACTGCGCGACGGCATGAACCTCGTTGCCAAGGAGTATATCGCCGCACGTAGCGATTACAAAGGTATGCTGGTAATGAGTGAAACAGCCGGTGCTGCAAGTGAGCTGGGCGAAGCGGTAATCGTAAACGCTAACGACTATGGCGCAATCGCAGCTGGTATCAAAACCGCGCTGGATATGCCAGACCATGAGAAAATCGAGCGCAACAAAATGCTGCACCGCCGGATTTCGCGTTACAACGTGAAGTTCTGGGCAGACGAGTTCCTCGAAGCTCTCAAAAATACAGCAGAATCTCAAGTGGAGACGAAAGACGTTGTCGATATTCGTTCCGAGCCATCCGCTGTAGAAAAAGCATACAAGGAATCACAAAAGCGAGTCCTGTTCCTCGATTATGACGGTACACTGGTTGGCTTCAAACCGACGCCGGATCAGGCGAAACCGGATGAAGAGCTGCGTACCATTCTGACCGAGTTGTGTGAAGATCCAAACAATACCGTCGTGATCATTACCGGTCGTGACCGCGATGTAATGCAGAACTGGCTAGGCGATCTCGATCTGTATATTATCGCTTCGCATGGTCTGTGGCTGCGCGAACCGGGCGGCGAGTGGAAGATGACGATGAGTGTGGACAACGATTGGAAAGAATCGGTGCGTCACGTACTCGAAATGTACACCGACCGCACACCGGGTTCTCTGATTGAAGAAAAAGAATACTCTCTTGCATGGCACTACAGACAAAGTGAGCCAGAAATGGCAGAGCTGAAACGCAACGAATTGCGTGAAGCGCTCATTTCCATTACTCAGTCGATGAGCCTTGGTATTCTCGAAGGCAACAAAGTGCTGGAGATCAAGGACACTCGTATGAATAAAGGTCATGGCGCGCATCAGATGCTGCAAGGCAAAGACTATGACTTTATCTTCGGCGTAGGAGACGATCATACGGATGAGGATCTGTTTACCGAAATGCCCAAAGATTCGTTCTCGATCAAAGTCGGTGCAGGTCATACTAGCGCCAACTATCGTCTGAAATCATTCCGCAACATTCGTCAGCTACTCAAACGATTTATCGAATTGAGTCGCAAAGAGACAAACGCAGGCAAATAAGCGGAGTATAGGTGCCGCTTGTGGTTAGTACAATAGTTTTATGAATATACAGCTTGTTGATAGAGATAAGATGAGTTGTATCATTTCAATAGCATATCGTTGATCGTACAATTCAGCAGAAGTTGCCCTTATGGCGCTTCTGCTTTTTTGTGATAACAAGACCGCATATTAGCAAGACCGTAACATGATGGACAAACGGTTATAATCCTGCCGTAAATATTCGTATTTTATCCTTTCCGTATGAAGCAAGTCGCGCTATGATAGAAGATGTGAATGCAATTATTGAAGCGTATACATACACGCGGGCAGGGGGAAATGAAGATGAGTATTTTGACATCCAAAGCGGCAGATTATGTACAGCAACAGCCGGTACAGCATTTGCTGGTGAAGTTATATGGGGAAGAAGAGCTGTCGGAGCAGACGAAGCGCTATGAGCAGCTGTTGGAGCAGTTCGGGCAGCATTTTGGCGAGCAGCAGGTTCAGCTGTTCAGCGCATCTGGACGAGTCGAGATTGGTGGTAATCATACCGACCATAACCACGGTAAAGTGCTGGCAGGCAGCATCCATTTGGATACGATTGCTGCGGCAGCGTCGACCGAGCAACAGGAAATCGTATTCGTATCGGAAGGATACGAAGGCGAGTTTCGGGTGAATCTGAATGATCTGAGTTCCGTAGAAAATGAAAACGCTACAATCCTTCTCGTCAAAGGCATCGTGGATGGCTTTGTGCAACAAGGGTACAAAGTAGGCGGATTCCGTGCGTATATTACGACTAACGTGCTGTCGGCTTCAGGTCTAAGCTCGTCCGCTTCGTTTGAAATGCTGATCGGTGCGATTCTGAATACGCTATACAATGATGGCAAGCTGGATGCAGTCGCATTATCCAAGATCGGACGTTATGCCGAAAATCGGTACTGGAACAAGCCGTCTGGTCTGCTGGATCAGATGTCCTGTGCATACGGTGGACTGGTAGCGATTGATTTTGCTGATCCGCAACAGCCGGTAATTGAAGCGGTGCCGTATGATTTTTATGAAAAAGGCTATTCACTGCTGATCGTGAGCACTGGCGGCAACCATGCCGATCTGACGGAAGATTATGCAAGTGTGCCAAACGAGATGTTTGCGGTAGCGAAGCAGTTAGGTGCGGAAGTATGTCGCGATATTACGCTGGAGCAAGTATATGCCAATCTGCCAGCGCTACGTGAGCAGGCGGGTGATCGTGCAGTACTGCGCGCGATGCACTTCTTGGAGGAGAATGAACGTGTCGATCAGCAAGTGGAAGCGTTGCGCCGTGATGATGTCGAAGGCTTCCTGAAGCTGTTGACTTCATCTGGTAACTCGTCTTGGAAATGGCTGCAAAACTGCTATCGTGACTCAGATCATCATGATCAAAGCGTAGCGGTGGCACTGGCAATTACAGAAGTATTCCTGCAACGTATCGGCGACGGCGCATGTCGTCTGCATGGCGGTGGATTCGCCGGTGTTATTCTGGCGGCAGTACCGAATGAACATGCAGCAGCATATGAGCAGACGATCAAGGATACGCTGGGTACTTCCATTTTCCGGGTACGTGTGCGTGATCATGGAGCGTTTTGTCTGAATGATCTGTTGGAAGGTTGAGTAGCTACAGTACTTTGCTATTGCGATATAGTCGATACTAGCTAGTGATATAGGTGTAGGATCATAGGGCAGGATTATATGCAGATGTGTGAGGTGCGTGTAGAAAGCGGTTGTATGATCTAAGAGCGTTTGTATGATCTAAGAACATTTGCATGATATGAGTGTGTACAGTTCCTTTTCCTATATCGTTAGCTGTATTATTATGTAATGTTATTATCGCCGCGCAGTATATTCTAAGTACGCATATGCAAAGCTGCATATAAAATAAAAAACCACATGTTGTTATGAGAGACAGTTATTCGCGATCTAACATATCCTGAACCTTTGCAGGTGAAAGATAATATTGATCACGACAACTGTTTCAAATACATCATGTGGTTTTGCTTTTAGTGAAAGTGAAAGTGAAAGTGAAAGTGAAAGTGAAAGTGAAAGTGAAAGTGAAAGTGAAAGTGAAAGTTGGAACGAATAATATAGCTTGAGCGTGGCGGATATAGTTATATTTTCAACGTATCATATACAAAATTCCGCACCTGCTCTGCAAATACCTGTGGCTGTTCCAAGGCGGCGAAGTGTCCGCCATGCTCCAATTGTTCCCAACGAACGATAGGAAATGCACGTTCCGCCCAGCTACGCGGTGGCGACAGCAATTCCTTGGGAAAAGCAGATACGCCAGTCGGCACGGTCAATTTCTCGCCTGTAGCAAACGTTAGCGGAACCTTGGTGCCTTCTGCATAGATACGCATGGAGGATGCGATGGTATTAGTAAACCAGTAGATGGAAATATTGGTCAGCAGAGTATCCAGCGACACAGCATCTTCCAGATTACCATCGTGATCCGTCCAGCTATAAAATTTCTCGCCCAACCATGCAGCCAGCCCAATCGGTGAATCGCTAAGTGCAAAAGCAATAGTCTCGGGCTTGGTGCGATGGAGTGCAGCGTAGGCACCTTCGCGCATCATGAATTGCTGTGCTTCTTCCAAATAGCGCTGCTCTGCCACTGTCAGCGGCGGATCATTATCTCCGAGTGGTGGCTGATAACTAGTCGGGATAAAGTTCAGATGCAATCCATGCACCCGCTCTGGATACAGCAACGATATCCAAGTCGATACCATCGCGCCAATATCACCGCCCTGAACTACATAGCGCTCATAACCAAGCTGCTCCATCAACTGCGCCCACAAGTGGGCAACTTTCTGCGCGTGCGTACCGGATTCGTTCGGCACACTAGAGAAGCCAAAGCCCGGTAACGACGGAATGATCACATCAAACGCCTGATCTGCCGTACCACCATGCTGTGAAGGCTGAGTCAAATATGGAATCAAAACAACATGTTCAATAAACGAACCCGGCCATCCGTGTGTAATCAGCAGCGGAGTAGCATCATCTCGCTCACCCTTAATATGCAGAAAATGAATAGCAAAGCTGTCGATCTGGGCGATGTATTGCGGAAATTGATTTAGAAATTGTTCCTGTTTGCGCCAATCATATTCCTGTTGCCAGTACGTGATGAGTTTTTGAATAAACGTCTGATCCGCCCCTAGCTTCCAAGGCTCGTCCGTTTGCGGACTTGGCAATTTTGCCTGTTCTAGTCGCTGCTTCAGATCGTCCAATTGCTGTTGAGGGATGGAAATTTGAAATGGTTGGATCATCGACTACACACTCCTTTGATTGTAGACATATGGAAATGAACAATATGAAGCGCTCATTGCTTGTTACAAAATACTTCTTGTATACAACTATACCCATAATTTAGATGGATATATTCGCGTCCAAAGTTTGATTCAGCTCTAAGAAGAATCGGTATACATATTTAGTATTTAATATCATCCATGTATTTAAAAAGGAGATCATCCGATTACCGGATAATCTCCTTCTGTGTATTCACACTCACTATTATAATACTCATGAGTTTCATTCACTTTGTTCTTGCAAACATGTACATTTATTTCGACTCGTTAGACTCGTCATTCAATGAATGCAATTGCTGCTCATACAGCGCCAAATTGTCATGATCAAAGCAAACAAAACGGATATGAGTCACGGTACCATTGCCAGTTTCCGCGTATTGCTGAATGACTTTTACGGCGATTGCAGCGGCTTCTGGTTTGGGATAACCGTAGATGCCTGTGCTGATGTTGGGAAACGAGATGCTGTTCAGTTCATATTCATCCGCTAGTTGCAGAGAGTGGATGTAGCAGTTGCGCAGCAAGTCTGGTTCTAGCTGATTGCCCCCGTTCCAAACCGGACCGACCGTATGAATCACATGCTGTGACGGCAAATCGCCTGCGGTGGTGATTACCGCTTCACCAGTCGGACAGCCACCCTGACGGTCGCGAATACGGTAACAATCTTCTAAAATCGCTGCACCACCTGCACGATGAATCGCGCCGTCCACACCGCCACCACCAAGCAGACTAGAGTTGGCGGCATTCACGATAGCGTCAACCGCTTCACGCGTAATATCGCCCTGTACCGCTTCAATCGTTACACCGTTTAAGACAAGCTTCATCATGTCATCTCCTTTCCGTGCCGCTCACTTGACTGTCAGTTAGCGCATCGGTGCGAAATCGCTGATCTTCTCCATGATGCTATCGATCTGTTCTAGCGTTTCCGTGTTCAATGTTATATTTACCGCTTCTACATTTTCATGAATCTGCTGCGGTTTGCTAGCGCCAATAATAGCAGAGCTGACGCCCGGTTGACGAAGAACCCATGCCAGCGCAAGTTGCGACAGTGTCATATCCATATTGGCAGCCAGATCGTTCAGCTCTGCCACGACGCCAAGCACATCGTCACGGAAATAACTGCGAATGACTTGATTGACCGAATCGTCCGCTGCACGCGTGCCAGAGGCAGGTGCTTGACCCGGCTTGTATTTACCAGTCAATACGCCTTGCGCCAGTGGAGAGAAGACGACTTGACCTAGACCATATTGCTGTGATACCGGCAACACTTCCTGCTCGATATAACGTTCAAACAGATTGTAGATCGGCTGATTCGCTGCTAATGGGCGCAGACGCAACCGCTCCCCGATCGCAGCAGCTTCGGTAATCTGAGCAGCTGACCATTCGCTGACAGCCGCATACAGAATTTTACCCTGTGCAGTCAGATCGTCGAGTGCGCGTAGCGTTTCTTCGGTCGGTGTCTCTTGATCAAAGCGGTGACAGAAATAAATATCGATATAGTCCGTGCCCAGTCGCTTCAGACTGGCTTCACATTGCTCGATAATATGTTTGCGTGACAGTCCACGATCATTCGGTCCATCGCCCATCGGGAAAAAGACCTTCGTACTCAGCACATAGCTGGCACGCTCATAACTTGCTAGCGCGGCACCAATTGCTTTTTCGCCTTCACCACGATTGTAAGCGTTTGCCGTATCGAAAAAATTAATTCCCGTTTCAAACGCAGTGCGAATACACAGATCGGCTGCCTGTTGTTCAGCGGCTGTACCGTAAGTCAACCAGCTGCCCAGCGAGATTTCACTAACTTTCAAACCCGTATTGCCCAGATTGCGGTATTTCATCAACACTCACACTCCTTGATATGTAGATAGATGAGGCGGCATCTTGCATACAAGCCGCCTTAGCCATCATCCGCCAAAACGTTCGTTTCGTCAATGGTCGGCGGAACTATTCCCGTTCTGGATTGGATATGCTTATATCCATTTTATGCTGTAATCAACGAGTCATCAAAATAAGCAATCCTATCCAGTTCGCAGGGAAAGGGATTCATCCAATATCACCCTAGTTCAGACCGCTGGGCGCAGTTGGATCAATTATGGTATTCTTGGTGATGGCGTTACTAGTTGCGTGAGGGTTCAATAAGCATACTTTGACAGGCAATATAGCTAGTCGATATTCTAAATGAATAGAGAAAAGTAAAACGGAAGTGGAGAGATTCGAGATGAAGATGGTTGCACCGGAGTCATTTACGTATACTGGCGATCAACGAGCGGTCTTGCTGCTGCACGGATATACCGGCAGCACGATGCATGTACGCCGATTGGGTCGTTATTTGCATGAAAAAGGGTACACCTGTCATGCACCACTATTTGCTGGACATGGCGGCGCACCGGAGCAATTGCTGCATACACGTCCTGCCGCATGGTGGCAAAGTGTGGTCGATGGCTACGATCTGCTTATTAGTCAGGGGTATGAGGAAATCGCAGTTGCTGGCGTATCACTGGGTGGTGTATTCACATTGCGAACGGGCACTTTATTTCCAGTGAAGGCAGTTGTATCGATGAGTGCACCGGTGCAGGAGAAGGATACCGCTGATATTTTGCACCGGGTATTGAGCTATGCGCGCTGGTACGAATCCCTGCAAACGAAGGACGAGAGTGCGATTGCTGCACGTCTTGAACAGCTGGCAACAGAGCCGCTGACTCATCTGGAGCAACTGCGTCAGTTGATCAGCTCGACAGCAGGACGACTGGCACGTATTAGCGCACCGGCGCTCATTATGCAGGGCGAGCAGGATGACGAGTTGTATCAGCAAAGTGCGAAGGAGATTTATGAGAAGATCGGTTCGGCGCAAAAGGAGTTAAAATGGTATCCGCGTTCCGGGCATATTTTGCCGATGGATGTAGAGCAGGAGCAGGTATTTGCTGATATTGCCGAATTTTTGGATAGGCTGGATTGGCAAGCATAGAAGAAGTAGTAATGACACTAGAGGCAGTAAAAGCAAAAGCGACAATAGATACAGTGGAAGCAATAAGGGCAGTAGGGGTAGCAAAGGGTGATATTGTCATAACAAGCTGTTCCATGCCTTGCGCAATATTGCGCAGATGCGCCAGTTCGGCAAGGCAAATAGATAGTAAGATATCCGCTGCGTTTTAAGCTTTCTTTCAGCCGATCTACATCTGTTGTTCATATTATAGGTCTATACTGGGATTACCACAGATCATGAGAACTGGAGTGATCCCCATGGACGCTTATTTTTTACAAGAATTGCATTTGATCAATCATAATGATGAATGGCGCTACAAACTGATGATGCAGGGAATCCGGCGAACACTCGCTCTACGCAAAGCGGAAGGATCATTCAAACGTCATTTACGTCGCAAAAAAAAATATACCGTCGGCAGCTGGCATTAATGCACGCTGTCCGGCGGTATATTTACATTCGCGGGGGATGATGAAGAAAATGGGCTCCAGCAAAGTAGCCGATGGAGACGAAGATGACTGTCCAGATCACGGCACCTGCCATACAGATCAATACATACTGACGAAAAGGCATAGCGCTAATACCGGAAATATAACCAGCGGCATGACGCACACCAGGGATAAAATAGGAGAATAACACCGTCCAGCGACCGTACCGCTGAAACCAGTGCCTTACACGATCATACCGTTTCGGTGTTAATCCGATCCATTTGCCATAGCGCAGCAGAATCGCCAGCCCAAGCTTACGACCGACCCAATAGCTGATCGTCATACCACCGACCGAGCCGATAAAGCTGAAGATCAATACGAGTGGAAAATGAAGCACCTTGGTAGAAGCGAGATAGCCGACCAGAATCATCAGCATCTCGTCCGGTATAGGCAGTCCCACAATACCTAGCGCGAGCAGGGCGGAGATTGCGATATATCCGTATCTGCCAATATATTCAACAGCATATTCCAACGTGCATCACTTCCTGACCATGCGATTTTTGAAGGATGGAAACGGAACCCGGCTGATCATCAACAGAGATAGCACAATCATCAGAATGACGATAAATACGGGACGCAGCATATTGTCAGTCAGCGAAACGAGCGATAACAGCGTACCTGCCGCCGTAATTGGCATACCGGTAAAGCCATCATTGGAGCCGGAAATATTGAACCGTGCCAGACGTAGCGCACCGCAGATAATGAATAACACCGCTGCTACCGAAGCCGGTCCATGCGAGCCGTCCAGCTGGTCGAATAGTACGAGAAACGCCGGAGCCGCCCCGAATGAGATGAGATCTGCTAACGAATCCAACTGCTTGCCAAATTCGCTTGGACAATTCAGCAGACGTGCAATCAAACCATCCAATACGTCAAAGATTGCAGCAGCCAGAATCATTAGCAGCGCGATCCTGTAATGTCCCTGAATCGTCAGCAACAGCGAGGTCGCGCCGGCTGCCAGATTCAGAACCGTAAATAAAGAGGGGATAAAGTTCCATTTGATCATAAAATATGTCCTTTCCCGACGTTGACGTCGCAGATCCATGATGGGAATGTTGTCTCTATACTAGTTATACGCGACAAGTGCTCATTACAGTTCAAATTGATAGCCGACACCGATCATCGTACGAATATGACCGGATTGTGTGCCTAACTTGGCACGCAGCTTTTTAATATGAGAATCGACAACACGAGATTCGCCTTCAAATTCTGCGCCCCACACTCGATCCAGAATCATATCGCGCGAGATGACGCGATGTTTGTTACGGATTAGCAATAATAGTAACTCATATTCCTTGGGAGTTAATTCAATCGGCAGACCATCCAGCTCCAGCCGCCGTGTCAATGTATTGAGCGCCGCTTTGCCGAACGTTAGACGGTAGCCTTGAGGCTCATAATTATCCATTACCCGTTTCATAAGAGAATTAGCCCGTGCCAGCAGTACTTTTGGACTGAAGGGCTTGGTAACGTAGTCATCTGCACCCAGCTCAAAGCCCTGAACTTTGTCGTGATCCCCAGAGCGCGCCGTCAGCAAAATGATCGGCACACCGGAGCATGCACGAATATGACGGCATACTTCGAAGCCATCCATATGCGGCATCATAATATCCAGAATGATCAGATCAGGGTGAACCGTATCAAATAAATCCAGCGCTTCCTCGCCATGTTCTGCCTCGACAATATTCCAGCCATCCCCGGCAAAATAATCAGCAATGACTTCACGGATACGCAATTCATCCTCTACCAGCAATACAGTTCCTGCCATCGTCATACTCCTTCTATCGTTTCGGTTGCTTGCGCAGATCGGTCGTCAAACATAATCGAAAAGCGTACACCATCTTCCAGATTGCTTACCGTGTACCGACAGCTATGCAGATCAAGAATCTGGCTTGCAATCGGCAATCCAAGTCCGGTACCGCCCTTGTTGCGGCTGCGTGGTACATTCTCTCCACGATAAAATCGTTCCCAGATTTGGTGCAACTGCTCATCCGTCAGGCGTAAGCCTTTGTTATCAACATGCAAGATGGTGGAATGCAGGTTACTCTCGATTTCAATCCGAATCAAGCTTTGCTCCTCGGCGTGGCGAATTGCATTAACGATCAGATTGCGCAGAACCTGCTCAATCCATTCGGGATCGGCATATACCGGACGCTCATTAATAGGGGTGATCATCATATTCAGCCCGCGTTCTTGCAGCGAATAGATCAGTTTGTCAGCGACCTTTTCAGACAGTTCACTCAGCATAAAAGAGCGGTAATGCAGTTGAATCGTTCCCGATTCAAGTCGTGCTAGATCCAGCATATCCTTGATCAGCATCTCCATCTTGTCAGCTTCTTCGACGATGACATTGACGTAATGCCCGGTTTTGCTCACATTTACGCCATCCTGCAATCCTTCGGCAAAGCTCTTGATAATGCTGAGCGGTGTCTTCAATTCATGCGAAGCGTTGGCGAAAAAGGCTTGTTGGATCTGCTCCAATCGCTGCTTACGCTCCATATCCTGCTGCAATTGCTGATTGGCGCCCTGCAATTCTTGCAATGCCTGATCCAGATTGTGAGACATCGTGTGCATGCTGCGTGCCAGCCCGCCCAGCTCATCCTGTTGACGCAGTGGTGGCGCAACATTGCGGAAGTCCAGCTTGACCATCCGTTTTGCCATTTCATTCAGTGCAATTAACGGACGCGTCACCATCCGTGAGAAGAATAGCGATAGAATTAGTAGCAGAACAAAGCCGCCAATACCGAGATACAGATAAAACCAGCGCAATGCTTCATTCGTATCGCTAATCTCCTGAATGGAGGTGAGCACAAACATGATTTGCAGCTTGCCGTTCTTTTCCAACGGGTGCATCGTAATCAGATTGTTGGCACCGCTCCATGAATCGCTCCAACCGTATTGCAGCTCCTGCATGTGTCGCAGTGTATCCTTTTGCACGGTGGATAACGGGAATTCCTCATAGATAGCTTGCATTAACAACCCTTGACTTAAACGCCAGCTAGTCATATCCGGCACGACCAGATCTTCCACGATTCCAGTTCGCTGAATCAGCGTACTATCCTGATTGTCTCCGATGGTCGGGATGCCGGTTTTGCGGATTTGCTCCGGTGTGAGCAGTGTATAGGGCTGATTACCTGATGGCTGCTGTATGGTGCCATAAATGGTCAGTTGATCGCCGGTTTTGATGCCTGCTCGTCGTAATTCGCCGCCATATGCGCTAATCATGAGCGATAACGGTACGAACAGTTCTTTGCCATCCTTTTGTTTTAATACCAGATGGTATGTTTCGTTAATGCTTAACTGGTACGTATCATTCAGCATAAAGCTACCATTTAGATCGACGATCGCCAGCTGACTTTTGTTACGTTCCATGAATCGAATCGCATTGCGCGCCAGCAGATGACTGTCCTGTGATTCGGTCACATAGCTGTCAGCGAGCTGCTGGACATTACGCTCGACCTGCTTCATTTTATACGTTTCGTAAAATTGATTGAAAAAGAGCAATTGGGATAGCATCACCATGCCGTAAAAGCAGGCAAATACAATCACCGTAATAATAAACAGCTTGAATGTAATCCCGCGATTTCTCATCTGGTCTCCTTTTATACAATCGACCGGAAATGTGTTCACAACCTCTGCATCATACCATAGCAGCAGGGCAGACAGGTGTCAGGTTTTTCACTTCTATTATTTGAAGAAACGTCCGATGTACACTGAAACAAAATTTTGTATTACGTGAAAAAGTGTCTAATGGAACGTGAAAAAAGATTCTCATACTGCTTAAACGAAAGTCGCATACTATGTGAAAAAGAATCTTGTACTATGCGTACAACAGTCTGGCAAAAGGGCAATGAAGTATTCTTTTTCAGTGAGTCTAGTATAACGAAACGGTTTGTCCTTCATGTGTCCATAGCGAAATATGGTATAGGGTGGTACTGCGATTGAAGGGAATAATGAATATGAACAGAGGCATTCTGATGAAAAGCTGTAATTAGGGTAAGCAAATGTTTGTAAAATAGAACGATATGTAAGGGATTGTAGAGGATTGAGAAGTCGTTGCCTATATAACACACTCCCGCATACTGCGATTTGAATTCGCATCGTATCGGGAGTGTGTTTAAGTATGAGTGTGAATACAAATATAAATGTGAATATAAGTGTAAGTGTGAGCTAAAAAAATGAGCAGTATCCAAAAAGAACCTATAAAAGCAACCGTAAAGTGAACGAAGCAAGCACGTTGAGTCACCTAGAGGAAATTCACTTTTTAAATAGTATCTCTAGCTAATGTACCTCTAGTTATATAGAAGAACTGCGTAGCAATGCCAATAGTTCGCGACGGCTGGACGTGTTGGTTTTGGCGAAGATGGATTTTAAATGATCCTGCACTGTAAACGACGAAATGTACAATTGATCGGCAATCTGGCGAGTAGAGCGCCCCTTGATGACATGAGCAATCAGCTCTTGCTCACGCGCTGTCAGGCTGAACATATCACAGCGTAGCTGGAAGAGTTGCTCTGGCGACGCTTGTGTCATTTCTATGAATAACTGCTGATCATTGTTCATCGTATACAGCAATTGTACACTGATTGCGATATAGCGCCCATTCGCCGGAATGCAGCTTTGTACCCTTTCCTGAAAAGGTTCAGCTTCCGCCGATTGATGAAGCAGCTGCAATGCCGCCGTATGAAGCGGACGGGGCAGATGCGAAGTCTCTTCATTTTCATGCTGACGTAATTGTTCCAGCCATGACGAAGCTACGCGATTGGAGGACAGGATGGTCAGATCAGAAGATAGCAGCAGAATGCCTTGATCCGCAACGATTGGAGAAGAATTTGCAACTGTTGTGGTAGAAGTCTCGCTACTATGGAGCTGCTCAGAATTGGAGATATTGCTATAGGAAATATCGGTATGAGCAAGCGTAGTATGCGATATGTCGTGCTGCTGATCGTTGTGCTCCGCAGACTGCAACGTATGCAGATGAAACCAGCGCAGCCGCTCTGCGATCAATGGAGCGAGATGGATGATCCATTGCTTTTCGCTTGGGCTGAAAAGCGGATGTTGCTGTTGACGATACAGTGTGAGAAAGCCCCAACATTTGCCTTTGTACATCAATGCCGCACGCAATTCATCGGCAAAACCAGCAGGCTGCAACAACTCACAATAACGCGGATGAACAAGCAAAATCGAAGAATCATGCTGGCTCAATACCGATACAGCTGGCTGAGCATGAACGAGCTGTACGTATGCATCGTGTGCATATGCGTGCTGATATTCATAATGCAGTAGCCCGGTATGAATGCTTTCTAACTGCTGTTCGACGACCGCGCCAGCAGATAAGAGACTGTCGGGATCGACCATTGTGCAGCAAGCACCGCCAAAAGGCATGTAGATGTTCAGCCAGTCCAGCAACTGCTGCCGATACACGATGGAGGATGTCATTTCCTTATCCAATGCAGCGGGCAAATGATGCGGTACATCTGGCAGTGTATGTGTTGGTGTATCGACAGTAGGTCGAGAGTGTGGAGAAGGGGGGAATTGCATACAAAGCCTCGTTTCTCCGGCGGATGATCCGGTAGCTTGATTAAAATAGTGAACCAGATAGGTTGATCATATAGTCGATATACATAAATCCCAGCTTTGTGGGATGGGCGAATGGCAGTGCTCGTTTCATAATGAATAGCAAGAGCTATTGTCCGCATAGATTGGCACAAGCAGTGTACTGAGAATCGTTTGTAATGAAGAAAAGTATAGCAAAGCGCTCATTGTTCCACAATCGATAGCATATCCGAATGGCTTAACGAAAGGAGCGTTACCAATGCAACAACAATATAATCAACCATCCATGAGCTGGCAAAGCGAAGTGGCAGGAAAGTATCATCAAACAATCGCCAACAAAATTCCAGCATACCCAGTGCTATATGAATTAAGCGGCAGAATACTAGAAGCAGGCATGAACAAACGAGAGCAATCCACACGGATTCCATCTACTCATCAGGGGAGTCTCAATAGTCCCAACCCTAACATTGACCAGAAACAATCAAGACACATTGCTGTTATCGGTGCAGGCGGCGGACAGGAATTGGTAACATGGGCAGCCCGATACGAGCATTGGCAATGTACTGGGGTGGACACCTCTACACGTATGCTGGCAACGGCGCAGCAGCGTGTGCATGAGACAGGAGTCGCTCACCGTTGCCATTTATATCAAGGAAGTGTGGAACATCTGCCGTCTGCCGCTGCTTCAGCAACTGATGTCATGTCGCAAAAGAAACAACATACTGGCAGTTCCACCGAAACCTCTTGCTATTCTGAGGCTTCGTTGGATTCTGAAGATTCATTGGATTCTGAAAGTTTTTTATATTCCGAAACTCCGTTACATTCGGAAATCTCTCGTTACTCTGAAGATTCCTCTCAACGCTCCAATGCTGATTGGAACACGTTCGCTGATCCATCTTTGTACGATGCGGCTTCCTGTATTCTCGTCCTGCATTTTCTGCCTGATTCATCGCAGCAGCAGGATATGCTGAACAAGCTAGTTGCGAGCGTCAAACCGGGCGCTCCGATTGTGGTCGCTTGTTTATCCGGTATGCCGGAGGAAGGGGAAACGAACTGGGTGATGCAAGCATGGCATGAACATATGCGGGATCATCACATTTCTGACGAAGATTGGTATACATTTGTGGATTCGATTGGTGTAACGTCCTACCCGCCAGAAGTCCAGCAGATGGAGCAGATGCTCAGCTCTGCCGGGCTGGTGGACGTAAGAAGTTATTTTCAAACGTTATTTACACAGGCTTGGTGTGGTCGCCGTGCATGGGAAGGGGAACAGACAATATGATGGTGCGTAATCAGATTATTGTTGTAGGCGGATATGGCACGGTCGGGCAACAGATTTCGCGGCGGTTGGTGCAATATATTGCCGAGGACACTTCCGGTCTGCTGCCATCATATGACGTGATTGTCGCAGGGCGTAATACGGCGGCAGCAGAGGCATTCAGTCAAAGTACCAATGGACAGATTCAACCGCTGCAATGGGATATTCAATCATCGCCAGACACATGGCCCGATCTGTCTGCTGCTCGTTTACTGATTATGTGTCTCGATCTGACCGATACTACGCTAGTGAAATACTGCCTGAATCATGGGATTCATTATATGGATATTACGGCTAACGGAGAGTATTTACAGCAGATTCAACAATTGAAGATCGCTACGCAAATACCGCTCTCTCAAGCAATGGGCGATCATACAAGTTTGTATGCCACAACTCCTAGCACACATACTGCAAATAGCATAACCGCAACCGCGACCGCGACCAATATTCCTACATCGTCTGCTTCACCTATGTCTACTGCACTGATTAGTATCGGTCTGGCACCAGGGCTAACCAATCTGTTGGCAGCGGCAGTGCATCAGGAGATGGATCACACAGATCAGTTGGATATTTCTATCATGCTTGGTCTGGGTGAACGGCATGGTGAAGCGGCGATTCGCTGGACGGTGGAACAGTTAGGCTCGTCTTTTACTATAATGTCGGACGGACAACCGATGACCGTTTCCAGTTTGACCGATGGGCGCGTCGTCGCTATGCCGTATGAGCAGTCCAGCGGTCGTCAGTATGTGTATCGGTTTCCCTTTTCCGATCAGCAGACATTGGCACAAACATTACATGTTCCTACTGTGTCCACGCGGCTAGGCTTTGACTCTGTTCTACTGACTCGACTGCTTGCCGGAGTGCAGAAGCTGGGCGTATTTCGATTGCTGCGTTTTGCTCCGGTGCAACAAGCGATGATTTCACTATTTGGCAGTATCCATGCTGGCAGTGACCGGTATGCGATTCGTATCGATGCCAAAGGGAGCAAAGATGGTAAGCCAGTACAACGGTATTGTGTGCTTCATGGACATAATCAGTCCCATGCTACAGCTGAGGTTACTGCGCTGGCGGCGATGATGCTGTTAGAGTTGCAGGATCATCTACCGGGTGGAGTGCAGCATATTGAGCAGGTGCTGGAATGGAAAACCTTTGCGGCGAGATTGCAGCGACATTTGCCATTTGAGATGATGGGACTGGATCATTACTGAAAATGTTGACCCTGTACAATTGCCAATGCTGTTCATCTGGCATACAATCGTTCTAATGGCTAATTAACCTATGGTCAGTATTTTCAGGCAAAGGGGAGACACGGCATTGGATAAAATGACAGCAATGATGAAGCGATTGACCGAAGCGGATGGCGTATCCGGGTTTGAGCGCAGTGTACGCGACGAGATGATACATTATCTGGAGCCACTGTCCGACGAGATTCTAAAAGATCGTCTCGGTAGCGTAATCGCCAAAAAGAATGGTGATGCCAGCGGCCCGAAAGTATTGATCGCCGGTCACCTTGATGAGATCGGATTTCTGGTGACAAGTATTACCCCTAAAGGATTTTTGCGGTTTCAACAGCTGGGTGGTTGGTGGCCACATACAGTGATGGCGCAGCGTGTCAAAGTAAAAACACGCAAAGGTGACTACATCGGTATCGTGGGCTCCAAGCCTCCGCACGGTATGGAACCAGCAGAGCGTGACAAGGTCGTACCGTTAAAACAGATGTATATCGACATCGGTGCTCGTGATGCAGAGGACGCAAAGCAAATGGGCGTTCGTCCGGGCGATTGGGTCGTACCTGTATCCGAATTCACCACGATGCGCGATGGTGAGCTGTGGGTCGGCAAAGCATTGGATAACCGCGCGGGTTGTGCACTGGCAGTGGAAGTGCTGAAGCGATTGCAAGAGCAGCAGCATCCGAATGTGCTGTACGCAGGTGCAACCGTGCAGGAAGAAGTCGGTCTGCGTGGGGCGACAACAGTTGCCAATCTGGTAGAGCCAGACATTGCTTTTGCACTGGACGTAGGTATTGCTAATGATATGCCGGGACTCGAAAGCGAGCACGTCATTTCCAAAGTAGGCGAAGGGCCGCTACTCCTGCTACTCGATGCAACGATGATTCCGCATAATGGCTTGCGTGATCTGGTGATGGATACCGCTGAGGAGATTGGGATGGCGGTACAGGTTGCAACCGTACCGGGCGGCGGTACCGATGGTGGCAAATTCCACGTCAGCGGCAAAGGTTGTCCGACGTTGTCGATGGGCTTTGCAACGCGGTATATTCATACACATAATGCGATTATGGCGAAAAAAGATTTTGACGATGCAGCGACTTTGCTAACTCGTGTGATCCAAAAGCTGGATCGTGCTAAGGTGGATGAGTTATTTGGTTAATCTTATATGTTAATACCATATATTGAATTGGAAATGAACCCAATGTTCATTTAGTCAGTATACGATAGTCAATATACGAAAAACAGCCTACAGATCGTTCATTGTAGGCTGTTTTCTCGTTATCACAATTCGCACAAGCTTCATAATGTGATATGAGTTGTATTGTTTCGTACTGTACCTATAGAAGTAGGTTTGAGCCGGGTACAGAGCAGCTTAACTATAATGAAGCTGCTCTATATTCAAGTTGCTAACAATCGCAAAGTCATTACGAAGCACCATGCTACAGTCATTACTAAGTATGATAGTACCGTTATTACTAAGCATGGTAATACAGTCATCAAACACGACTTACAGTTGACCCACAAATTGCCCGATCTTCTCCAATGCCTGCTCCAGCTTCTCGGTCGATGTTGCATACGAGCAGCGAACAAACCCTTCACCACTGACGCCAAATGCGGTTCCCGGCACAACCAGCACATTCATTTCCTTGAGCAATCGTTCTGCGAATTGCTCTGATGTTAATCCGGTATGAGCGATAGAAGGGAATGCGTAAAAGGCACCACGCGGCTCATGGCATTGCAATCCTGCTTGCCGCAATCCCTGTACAAACATCTGACGACGCTGATTGTACGAATCCATCATCATATCTTTTGCTTCCAGTCCAGCGGGTTTTAGTGCTTCAATAGCAGCAATCTGTCCCAGAATCGGAGCGCACATAATCGTATACTGATGAATTTTCAGCATCGGTTTCACCACTTCGGATGGACCGCATACATAACCGATACGCCACCCAGTCATCGCGAATGCTTTGGAGAATCCGCTAATTAGCAGCGTTCGTTCTTTCATACCCGGCATAGCGGCAAAGCTGACATGCTGACTGCCATAGGTCAATTCTGCATAGATTTCATCTGACAGCACGAACAGATTGTATTTTTCCACCAGACGTGCAATCGGCAGCCAATCGTCATAGCTCATCACAGCACCGGTTGGATTGCTTGGATAGCTAAGAATCAGCAGTTTGGAACGAGGAGTAATGCAAGCTTCCAATTCTTCGGCGGTCAGCTTGAAGTCGTTGCTTGCGCTCGTCTGCACTTCCACGGTGGTTCCGCTGCACAATCCGGTAATCGGAGAATAAGAGACATAGCACGGCGATGGCACTAGAATCTCGTCGCCAGTCTGAATCAGTACACGCAGTGCCAGATCCAGCGCCTCACTGCTACCGATTGTCACCATGATCTCATCTGCGGGATCATAGCTGACCTTGTGCGTATCCTGCAAATATCCAGCAATCCGTTGACGCAGTTCCAGCAGCCCGGCATTCGGTGTATATTCCGTCCGACCCTGTTCCAGTGCAGCCATACAAGCTTCGCGAATGACACGCGGCGTTTTGAAGTCAGGCTCACCGATTCCGAGTGAAATAATATCGTCACGTCCAGAAATGTAATCAAAAAACTTGCGAATTCCGGACTGCGGCATCTCCTGTACTAGCGGCGTAATCAAGCTGCTGCCGGGGCTTGTTGTTATTGTGCTCATCCTAAGTTCCTCCTCGATTGTGTGTACCTGTCTATTGGCAAATTCATTGGTATATCGATGATCTGAAAACAGAAAACAAAAAAAGCCCGCCCCTGAAAAGGGACGAGCTTTGCCCGTGTTACCACCCTGGTTCCGCTTCATGACAAAGCGGCACTCTGCAACGTATCCATTAATACGTGTTCCCGTTAACGCTGGAAATGCGGCAGCACCTACTGTAAGTTCAGCCTGCTTCTCGGGGATGGCTTCGGTTATATTCTGAACGTTGGCTTACACCTGACCCAACTCTCTGGTGAACAGAATCATAACGTACTCTTTCCCGTCATAGAATGTATTTATCGTAGCCGTCCAAGCGGCTGTCTTTGCTTGATGATTACACACGTAAAGGATGATTGAATCATCGAGATGCGTGCAGGTTCCAATATTGCTATCATCACGATTCATCCGACCGGTCAAAATCGTAGGCTCATTGTAATACAGGAATTTTACGATTGCAAGAGGAGATTTGAAAAAAAGGTTTGCAGATTCTGTTATCTGCTACATGTTGAATAACTTATAAAAGTTATTTTTTTACTCCTCTTATTTCTCATGGCAGGAGCGACTGGAAGTCAATGAATATGCCTTCAGTAGATGCACAGCAGACTCATCCATTACAGCCAAAATGAAGGGTACTTTTTGTTTTTGAACAGATTGTTGTATAGCAAGGCGATACAGACAATAACGATAGAACCTATCAACACGGGTTGAAATAGGAACGACCACGAGCTTGCAGAAGTGATAACGATAATAGGGTTAGCGCCAGCAGGTGGATGCGTAGTTTTGGTCAATAGCATGGCAGCGATGCCCAGACCGACGCCAAGTGCCAATGCCCACATGCCGTGACCGAATAGATGAGCGATAATCAGCCCGCATAATGTCGTAATAAAGTGTCCGCCGATAATATTTCTCGGTTGTGATAATGGTGCTTCTGGCAGCGCAAATGCCAGCACACAGCTGGCTCCAAATGGTGCGATTAGCAACGTAATATCCATACTGCGAGACAAACTTTCTAATACCAAAACGGCAATCGTACCACCGACAAAAGCCCACCATGCTTGCTCAAGATAGATCGGTAATGGAGAGCGTGTAGTAGTGTAGAATTTGCGGAGATACTGTTTAAGAATAGTCATATTGTGTGCACCGTCTTTCAAAAATGAGATTGTATGGATCATTGTACACGCTACAACGCTATCTGTATAATTGATAATACTAATACCAATATCGAATATACAGATGGGTGGTGCATATCGTGCTTCATCAGCTGGAAGGGAAATACATCCATACATTTCTAAAAGTATATGAGTACCGCAATATTAGCAAAGCGTCATCCGTACTTAGTTTTTCCCAATCATCGATTACGAATCATATTCAGATTCTTGAGCATATGATCGGTGCGAAGCTGTTTGATCGTAAAACTCACGGAGTTACGCCGACCGATAAAGGTGAGATTTTCGCCAAATATGCACATCAGTTCAGCAAGCTGGCGCAGGAGATGAACGACGAGATTCACAATGTGCGGAATACGATTAAGGTCAAGGCACTGGAATCGTTTTGTGTAACCCAGTTGTATAGTCCACTTGTCCAGTTTCTTGATCAGTATCCTAATCTGGACATCGAGCTGACGACTGGATTTCAGCAACAGATCGTAGATGATGTGATCAATCTGAAGGTAGAGTACGGCATCGTTCCATTTGATCCGCAAATGGCGCAATTGGAATACACCCCTATATTGCAGGAGGAATTTATGTTTGTATGTGCTGCAAATATGGATCCTGAACATATCATGCAGCAAGAGCTGCGTGTCATTGGCTTTGGCAATAACTGCATGTATCAGAGTCTCACAGATCAAATATTAAAAGATTGCGGCAAGCGAGATTATCGGAATATCACCTATGCCAGTCTGGAAATGATCAAGCAAACAGTCATGGGCGGGGCAGGCATTGCGTTGATGCCGAAGCGTTCAGTGGAAAGTGAATTGCAGTCAGCACAATTGCAGAGACTTGATTTGGGCGAGCCGGTGTGGATTCAGCATGGCATGGTAGAGCATCGCTCGGCGCGACGCAATACCCATGCGGCGGTGTTCAAGCAGTTTATGATGCAATTCTTTGTGGATTCGCAATACACAATGTGATTGGTGATACACAGCATGACCGCGATAACATGAAATAACCGCGATAGCATGAAACATATGTAGTGAGCGGCAATGCTTAAAAGGATGCAAATGAGGGGTACAGCGAGAGTACAACACGACTGCTGTGCTCCTTTTTACGTGGAGCAGATTGTTCAAGCGAATCGTAATTTTGTTCAACGCGAGTGTCTATACCGACTGAGTTATCACAAATAACATCTGTATATAATTCAATTTATTCTGTGTATTTTTCAATTTGTAAGCGCTATCTTTGACCTATGATGAAGAAGCAATGGAAGATAGCCAATGGTTCGCGTAATACGCATACTTCATATTTTGCATACGAAAAGGAGAGGAACGAATGAACAACAAATCCAGATCAGCATTCAGCGTGTTTGGGGTTGCGGTGCTGCTACTGTCTCTACTATTGCTAGTGTTGGCAGTGATTGCGCCGGGAGGAACGGTGAAGACGGCGGAAGCGGCTGCGGTAACACGCACGATTACGGTGGATAGCAGCAATGTCGTGCAATCCGATTTTCTCGGTGTCGGTGTGAATATCATTCCAACGAATCTGATGCCGCTTGGCACCAAATATGGCTACAACGATGCGTACTGGGCAATGGATGTGAATCGAATCGAGAAGATCCAGCCGAAGGTGGCGCGTGTCTGGTTCCAGATCGACTGGATGGAGCCAGCCAAAGGTACATATACCTTTGATAGCGACAAGATGAAGGCTTTCTACAAATACATGGATGCACTAAAAAGTGCAGGTACTGAAGTAGAGCTGAATTTTGGCTGGAAGGTGGGTAGCACTGTTCAGGACTGGTTTAATATTCCCGGTCTGAAAGATCCGTATGTCAGCGCACCGAAGGATCTGGATGCGTATGCAGTGTCCGCTTCCAGAGCGCTGAATGAGCTGCTGAACAATCGCGGCTACAACAACATCAAGTACTTAACCTTTTACAATGAACCGAATGGCAGCTGGGACTTTGAAGGACCTGCCGACCAGAAAGCCTACTACGCTCAGATGGTGCAAAAGGTCAGCGACAAACTAACTGCTGACGGTCTGCGCGACGATGTGGAAATCTGGGGACCGGAAGAAACAGGTGCACTGGACTGGATGCAATACATGAAGAATAACGCAGACAGTGCATTTGACGTATACACATTCCACGTCTATGGCACGAGCTATGACGGCTTGAGCAAAGTGATTTCTGACCGCAAAACGGCTGCTGGTTCCAAGCCTGTGGTGATGACCGAATTTGGCTGGGCAGATGACGACGCCAGCAATTGGGATGCAGGCTTTGCCAACTCTGTCATCCGAGCCGCTAATGACGGTTTGCACGGCGCGGTCATGTGGCAAATGAACGGTGCATGGAGCTCCGATCCAGATGGGGATACGAACGGTACGTACACAATGTGGCATTCACTGCCGCTGGATCGTACACCGCGCAAAACGTACTATTCGGCAGGCTTCTTGAACCGCTATATTCCTGAACATAGCGATGTGTTGAAGGTGAGCACTGGCGGAGCAGATGACGTACGGGCAGCCGCTTTTAAAGGGCAGGATGGCAATTATACGCTGCTCGTTGAATCGAAAGCAGGCACTGCCAAAAATCTGACCGTTAACTTCGGCAATACCAACGTCAACAAAACCTTTTACAAGTTGACGTATCGCGACAATGTAACGCGCAATACGAATGCGATCTTGCCGCCAGTGGAAGGCGCATTCGCAGCGACCAATTCCTTTACAGACAATAGCACGGATACGGGATATCAGGTATCTATTTATACGACAGCCAAACCGCAAACTCAGGTAGAAGTGACACCTGTGGAGAAGACAGTGACTGGTGGACAAACGCTGCAACTGAGTGCCAACGTGATCGATTCTACCTATGCGAATACAACGGCTGTAGCGGAGGATGTGTACGATAAAGCCGCTTCAGATTCGGAAGATACCATTTCCACACCAGCGAACGATGAGCAGGCAACATCGGAAACCAACCAAGAATCTGAACATCCAGTGGATTCATCATCTGTAGCAGACCGTACGACAACTGCATCTGACTTAAATACCTCTGTACAAACAGCGACTACGACATCGGCAGAGGAGGCGACTGCAACGGATGATACGTATACGCTGGCTGCCGGTAATGTGACATGGACGGTACTTGGTGGCAATAACGGCTCTATTACCGCGAACGGTCTATACACCGCGCCGGATGTAGCAACGGAGAAGCTGGTTGCGATCAAGGCAGCTAGTGGTAGTGATACTGGCGCATACGGCATTGCATTGATCAAAGTCACGCCGCGTTCTATCAGCACGCGGGTAGATGCACTGACCTTCAGCTTGGAGCCGGGTATCTACAATTCAGCAGAAGCAGTCTTTATCGAAAGTAGCACCGCTGGTGCGCAAATACGCTATACGACAGATGGTAGCACACCAACCGCTTCATCCACGTTATATAGCAATGCAGTCATTTTGCCAAACGGTGGGACAACGATGTTGAAGGCGATTGCGATCAAGTCGGGGCTAGACAATTCTGGCGTTACTTCGGCATTATACAAAACGCTGGATCAATCGGCTGGACCGGACGGTTACCAGTTCTGTATGTATGAAGGCAAGACGTGCTCCTTTACCGGTCAGGCGATGGTAGCATACGGAGCGGATGGTATTTTCAAATACAAAACGTTTACCGATGGAGCGCTCTGTACGGATGACGCCTTTGGCGGCGATCCTGCACCAGGCTTCGACAAACGTTGTTTCTATACGAAAACTATTCCGAGCGAAGTGCCCGTTGTTACTATTTTCAACACTGATTTTGAAAAGCCAGCGATCACCTCGACCAAGGTTGGTCCATTTACAAACGGCTGGACATTCGACTCACGCGCTGGTATTCAGCATAACGGCAGCGTATTCGGCGCTCCCAATGCACCATCCGGCGAGCAAACCGCTTATCTGAAAACAGACGGCGGGGTAAACGGTACAATCAGTCAGCAATTGAACTTCCCAGCAGGCACATACAAGCTCAGCTTCCAAGCGGCAACGCGCAGCGGCTATGGCGTGCAGACTTTTGATGTGTATGTAGATAGCCAGAAAGTTGGCAGCTTCGCACCGTCGTCCAGTTCGTTTACAACATTGACGACAAATGCCTTTACCGTCACGGGAGGTAAGCATACGTTGAAGTTTGCCGCGACATCGACGACTGGCGATCATACTGCATTCCTTGACAATATGATTATCCGTACTGATTCGGGAGCGACCGAGCCAGAGCCGCCGGTAACTACAGGTCTGCAAAATACGGGCTTTGAAGCTCCAGCAATTGCCTCCACCAGCAGTACCAAAACAAAAGTCGGTCCCTTTACAAGCGACTGGGTATTCGATTCTCGTGCTGGTTTGCAAGGCAATGGCAGTGTGTTCGCACCTGCTGCCAATGCACCGGAAGGAACGCAAACGGCTTATTTGAAAACAGATGGCGGTGTCAACGGCAGTATTCAGCAGCAGGCAAATTTGGCTGCTGGTACGTATACACTCAGCTTTAAGGGAGCCAAGCGCACCAATCTGGGCGGTACGCAAAGCTTCGATGTGTACGTCGATAGCAACAAAGTCGGTAGCTTCGCACCGAATACTGGAACGTATGCCACCTATGCGACTAACGCATTTACAGTAACGGCAGGCAATCATACGATCCGCTTTGCTGCGACATCGACAACGGGTGATAATACCGCATTCCTTGACGATGTGAAGCTGAATGCACAGTAATCTCAGCAAGTAGATGATATCGTGCTACATCCGATGGTATAGAACAATGTTCTTGTAAACATGACGTGATTCATCATGTATCAGATAAACGCTAACCCTTGATCATGTGCCGCGTGTTACGGAGTTGCCCTTGCTTGCAACGGTGCAGACTTCATAACTCGCAGCCGGGTGAAGGGTTACGTTTCTATGTAGTGTTGGCTGCTTGCGGTCAAGCGATTGTTGCAACATTCTCATGTAAAGCTTGGCTTCGATACACATGTACGTAACCGAATGCAAAGGAAGGTGAACAGATTGAATACACGACATGCGCTCAGCAAAGATCAGATCGATCGCCAGAGCTTCAACGCCCAACATACGCCGTGGGATCAGCCTATTAGTGATATCCACATAGAGCAGCTGACGCGGCAACAGGCGCAGACAAACTGGCAACAGCAGACGGGAACGATCATTTCCGCCCCGCATGTACTACTGAATGGACAATGGCAAATGGCAGAGGAAGGCGAGCAGCAGCAGCGTTTGCAGCAACCGTGGGACGATGCGTATGTAGTGAATATACCGGGCAGTATTCATCAGGCGTTGGTGGATAATGGTGTACTGGACGATCCGAGCTTTGGCGAACATGCCGATGCTGCCAAGGTGTACAGTCATCGCACATGGTGGCATAAAGTGGAGTTTGAACTGGAACATATGGAGCAGTGGCGGCAGGCACGGTTGATCTTTGAAGGCGTATCGCCTGCCTGCGATGTATGGCTGAATGGTCAGGCGCTGGGATATCATAATGGCGCATTCGGCGGACCGGAGCACGAAGTGGGACGACTGTTGGAAGAACACAATACGCTGATCGTGCGTGTGCATCCGGCACCGCTTGGCAATGAGTGGAACATCTGGCATTCGACCGTGGTATTCAATTGCAACTATGGCTGGCACTATGTCAATCTGCCAGCGGTAGGGATCTGGCAATCGGTCACATTGGAAGCGACGAATAGAGTAGAAATTCGCCATCCGTTTGTTGCGGCGCTCAGTTTGGAGCAGGCATTGGCAGGGCAGGTGGATGTGTCGTTTACCTTATCAGGGCAGGTGCAGGCTGGGGATGTGGTGCATGGTGTGATTGAACCGGAACAGGGCGACGGGCAGGCGGTATCTTTTACATGGGAGCCGCAGGCAGGGCAGTGGTCGTCTGGTGATGAGTCTGTGCATATTCAGCTGGATATACCGCAACCACAGCTATGGTGGGCGCTGGATATGGGAGAACAACCTCTGTATCGCTTGCGTCTTGCTTATGTATATGGCGAGAGCGAGAGACTTCATCATAACGGGCATGTGGTGGAAACGACATTCGGTATCCGGCATATTGACATGCTGCCTTCGCCGCAAGGAACGAATGAGGAGCTGTATAACTGGACATTTGCGGTGAATGGCGTACCGGTATTCGCCAAAGGAACTGGATGGTGCACGCTGGATGCGTTAATGAATTTCCAACGGGAGCAGTATGAACATTTCCTTCAACTAGCGGCGGATCAGCATGTGAATATGATGAGAGCATGGGGCGGCGGTATGCCGGAAACGGATGATTTCTACGATCTGTGTGATCGACTTGGCATTATGATTCTTCAGGAGTGGCCGACGTGCTGGGGAAGTCATGCCAATCAGCCCTACGATGCGTTGGAAGAGACGGTGCGACGCAATACGCTACGACTGCGCAATCATCCATCGCTGGTTATGTGGGGCGGTGGCAATGAAACGAGTAGCGAACTGGAGCATGAATCGATGAATATGATGGGGCGCTATAGTATTGAGCTGGATGATACGCGTCCATTTCACCGTACTGATCCGCTAGGTGGAAGTACACATGATCATATCGTCTGGAATGGTTGGACACCGGCGTATAGCTTTGACTATTATGCTGGATTGGACGATATGTTGCTGAGTGAATTTGGACTGGCATCTGCTCCCGTGCTGGAATCGGTGCAGCGTTATATGCCGGAAACAGAACAAGATCAATGGCCGCCAGAGCTGGGGCGGAGCTTTTATCATCATTTGCCAGCATTTAATACGCGTGATGAGATGCGCATTCTGTCTGAATTTGCCGGTTCGTTTGTACCGTGTGAATCGCTGGCACAGTTTGTTATCGGTACACAATTGGCGCAGGTCGTCTCACTCCGTCACAAAATGGAGCGCGCTCGCTGTCACTGGCCGCAGCAGACCGGGGTCGTTACATACAAGCTGAATGATGTGTATCCAGGGGTATCATGGGCGACGGTGGACTGGTATGGTGTACCGAAGATGTCGCATTATTTTACAGCCGATTCGTATGCGCCGTTAGCTGTAGTGGTTCTGTTTGAGAAGCTGAATAGCCCGGATGTTCATCAGACGCTACCTGTATACCTGCTGGACGAGCGCCAACAACTAGATTGGCAAAATGGGAACTGGACGGCAGGTGTCCGTGTCTACGACGCCCAATTGCAATTGCTGCAATCCGAAGCGTGGCAAGCCGGGGAAGATCATTCGGAAACGAAACATCAGCCATTGCAGCATGATGAGGATTCGCTGTCTCCATCTCACAATCAACCAGCGCTTCTTGCCGCGCAGCAGGTGCACAAGCTGGGTGAGATTCAGCTAGACGCTGCACCGCTGGACGACGCGCCGCTGCTAGTCGTATCGGAGCTTGTACAGGCAGAGCAGGTACTGTATCGAACGTTTTACTGGCTGAATTTTGATGCACGACCAGGTGTGCTAATGAATCTGCCAACAACGACATTGGAGTTGGATGAGCATGTATTACCCGCTTCCGCTTCGAATTTGGCGAAAGAGTCTTCAGGTACAGATGTGAGCAAACATACAGCAGATGACGTGGTATCGCCTTCACGGTATACACGTCAGGTGAAAATAACAAATACCGGTTCATTTCCGGCTGTTGCTGTTGAACTGTATAGTCTTACTAGTAGTTCTTCACAGAACGACGAAAATTCAAATTTGAATGTCAGCGAAAACACACGCTCTATGAACAGAAAAATACACTCTATTTTGGTAGCGGAAGATCATTTTTTCTGGTTGGACAGTGGTGAGAGTCGGATCATTGGTGTAGATTCACATGAATCGTTGTCTGTGCGAGCGTGGAATGTGAAGTGATCGCAACGCTAATAAAAAGAATCGTATTCATGTGCATGTAAATGGAGTCTTAGCCCAATCATACGCAATCTGGGGGGAACGCTATGAAGTCAGATCATGTATCCACTGAAGTGCAGACACAGCGTACAACACAGCAGCATACTGAACATACGCAACATCACGATCGTTTGTCTGCTAGCGAGTTGTATGAACATTTGCTTGATCCGCCTGCGATCTACCGTGCTATTCCATTCTGGTCATGGAATGATCGCATGGATCCGCAGGAGATTCGGCGGCAGGTGCGGGAGATGAAGAAAGCAGGCCTAGGCGGCTATATTATGCACGCGCGTGCTGGCTTGGAAACGCCATATATGGGCGATGAGTGGATGGAGTGCATTGCTGCCGGAATCGACGAAGGAGAACGTCTCGGCATGCAAGTATGGTGTTATGACGAAAATGGCTGGCCCAGCGGATTTGCCGACGGCTTTGTACCGCAGCTTGGGCTGGACTATCAGCAGAAACTGCTACGTATGGAGTGGCTTGATCAGGACAAGATGAGTGCCGATGCTGAAGACTCGTATCAACATAATCAACACAGTGATACCACGATGAAGGATTCAGATCAACGGTATGATGAGCGTACGATTGCGCTGTATTACCGGGAACAGGATCGTTATGTACGGATACAGCCGGGTGAGGAGCACCGCGCCGAACTACGCATATATTACGAGGTCAATCCGTATTACATCGATACGCTGGATGCACAGGTAGTGCGTGCATTTATCGAATCTACGTATGAACAATATGCCGATCGGTTTGCTGAGCATTTTGGTCAGGCAGTCGCAGGGCTTTTTACAGATGAACCGCAATATGGGCGCAATCAGATTCCGTGGTCGTTTACGCTGGAGCAGCAGTATGCAGATGCGTACAGACAGCACAGTGAGCAGTCTCACACAGAACTTCATAAGCGTTCTGGCACAGAGAGTGACGGCAATGTAGCGAATGATGTACCTCATTTGCTGGATGAGCTACCATTGATCTTTTTGGAGCTAGAAGGGCATGAGGAAGTACGTTACCGGTTCTGGGAGCTGGCGACGAGACTGTTTGCAGAGTCGTTTATGAAGCAGATTGGCGATTGGTGTGGGGAACACCAGATTCGGCTGACCGGGCATGTGGTATGCGAAGATCATTTGACAGCTCAGACGAGTTCGGTTGGCGATGCGATGGCGTCATATGCGTATATGCAGACGCCGGGGATCGATTGGCTGGGACGCTTCATCGACAATCCGCTTACTCCGAAGCAAGCCAGCTCGGTAGCACACCAGCTTGGACAGAAATTTGTATTGTCCGAGACATTTGGATGTAGTGGCTGGAATGTATCATTTGCCGATCTGAAATGGATTGCTGAATGGCAATATGTGCATGGCATCAATCTTATGTGTCAGCATCTGGAAGGGTACAGTATGCGCGGGATTCGTAAACGGGATTATCCACCATCTTTGTATTACCAGCAGCCGTGGTGGAGCGATTATAGTCGGTTTAATGATTATTTTGGTCGATTGTCGTTGTTGTTGTCTGAAAGTACACCGCAGCATGATATTTTGCTACTGCATCCGATTCGGTCGGCATGGCTGGTGTATAACAACCGCACGTATGAAGAAGGCGAGCGGTTGAATCGTGACTTTGTAGCGGTAAGCGAATGGTTATGTGGACTGCATTACGGTCATGATTACGGCTCGGAAAGTATTATTGATGGTCATGGACATGTACAAGCAGGGCAATTTGTCATCGGACAGAGCAGTTATCACACTGTGATTATGCCACCGATGTTGACGATTGCTTCGCATACGCTGGATTTGCTGCTGCAAGTATTGGAGCAGGGAGGGCAGGTGCTGGCGCTCGGCACACTGCCCTCATCAGTGGAAGGAAAACGTGATCATCGTCTGGCAGTATTGGAAAGCCGTATCCCTTGTCTGCCGCTAGAACGCTCAGCATTGGCAAGCTATCTGGAAGCACATGTACCGGCACGACTGGAATTGACGCAGTTAATCCAGCACCCTGCCGCTGCCGGCGAGGAACATCCAAGTTATACGACCGCCGCCATCGGCGCAGACGGCGGACATTCCGCCGAGCTATCCAGCCAACCGGATAACATCCAGCAACAGGAATGGTTTGATAACGAAGTCACTGAGACAACTGATCAAACGGGGCAAGCGGTATTGCTCAGCCGCATCAGTATGCTAGATGAGGAAACGCTAATCTATCTCGTCAATACGGATCGGGTGCATGGATACAGTGCCGAATTTGTTATTCCGCATGCATCGCTATCAGCAGCAGCGGCATACCATGCTGCGTATGTGTCGGTGTCGGATATTGAAGATGACGCATCGCTTGCGCTTCATATTCAGCGAATCGATCTGCAAACTGGCAAGTGTGTGGAGCTAACAGCGATGTCCCCAAATAGTATGATCCATCAGCATGACCAGACGACCATCAAGCTTACATTTGCCCCAGCAGAGTCCTATATGCTGCGCGTAATTGTGCAAGCGCCACATCCACAAGGAGAGGTAGATGGGAGCATCTCCAATATCAATCATTCACTTACTGCTCAACAAGAAGCGTTAGATACATCATCAATTCCTGCGTTGAATACCAATGCATTAACGAACGCAAGCATGGACACCAATACAACCGCGAATACAAATGTAAATACGAGGTTGGAGATGAATCCGGCGCACACTGTTACGATTCCACTTCAGGAGCAATGGCAACTTCAGCAAACCGATCTTAACAGCTTGACGCTGGATATGTGTCGTTTGCGTGTGGACGGTGGACAATGGCAGGAGCGTAAACCGGTTATTTTTATACAGGATGAATTGGTGCAGCTAGGCAGACCGGTGAAGATAGAGCTGGAATTTACGTTTGAGGTGGAAGCGGGAGCTTATCTGGATCGTGAATGGTATCTGATTATGGAGCAGCCGCATCGATATGAGATCGTAGTGAACGGACAGATTTTGCCATCACAGGAATTGGGCTGGTGGCGGGATATTGCTTTTCGAAAGTTGGATTTGCGTGGACGTGTGCAGCCGGGTAGAAATGAGATTCTGATCAGCGGTACATTCCGCAACTCGGAAGAAACGTATGAAGCCGCTGCTCGTGCGCAGCAGTTTGAATCTGAGGGAAATAAGTTATTTTACGATACCGAACTGGAAAGCATCTATCTACTGGGCGACTTTGATGTACAGGCAAAGGGTGGGTATGAAGAAGGCGAACGTGGAGCGATCTATACCGATGGTGATTTCATTTTGCAAGATCCAGTGCGGTCGGTACAAACGGGTAATCTGACAACACAAGGATTGAACTTCTATGCGGGCAATGTGACGCTGACCCAGCAATTGGAAGTGCCACCGCTGGAAAAGGGGCAGACGGCTACCTTTGTCTGGAATCGACCGGATGCGGTGTTGTCGCGATTGTGGTTAAACGGACGTGAGGTGCATACGTGGATGTGGGCGCCGTATGAAGCGGACATTACCGACTGGTTGCAGCCGGGTATCAATGAGGTGTCGCTAGAATTGATGTCGAGCTGTCGCAATCTGCTCGGTCCTCATCATCATGTGCGCGGCGAATTGACGATGGTCGGTCCAGATAGTTTCCGTGATACACCGAGCTGGACGGATGGCAATTTTGCTGGTCAGCATATTTATACTGATCGATATTGCTTCGTTCGCTTTGGCATCAAAGGCACGCCGGAGATTGTTATTCAGTAAGTGAATAAAAGAAGTGAGTAAAAGTCGTAAGTAATGATTCAAAAAGCAAACCATACGGTTCGAACTATACACGAATACACGAATACACGAATACACGAATACACGAATATGCGAAATACGGATATGTGAAATATACCAATAAACACGAATCGTAGAATGAGAGGCAAAGCCAGTAAAGTGAAGGCTTTGCCTCTCGTGTCTAAATCGTTCAAATCCATTGTTAATGGAACAGTTAGAATTATTCACATGTGATAATACTTGCAACAAGCAACAAGCAACAAGCAACAAGCAACAAGCAACAAGCAACACTCAGCACCTAGCACCCAATCTATACCTGTATATTCGCTGAAAGGGGAATACACGACATGCCCAAGTTCAATCAACAAACAGATACTATCGCAAATCCTCCCAATCTTCAGCCACTCTGCATTAGCGGTGACGGGCATTTCCTAAATACCGCCGACGGCCAGCCCTTTTTCTGGTTGGCAGATACCGCATGGGAACTGCTGCATCGGCTGAATATAGAGGAAACGGAACTGTATTTGCGAACTCGTGCAGAGCAGGGATTCAATGTTATTCAAACGGTACTGCTGGCAGAGCGCGATGGATTGCGTACACCGAACGCGTATGGCAGATTGCCACTGCATATGGATTCAAATGATGAGCATCATCTGTTTCAACCAGATACCGATGGAGATTACAGCTATTGGGATCATGTGGATACCGTATTAAATATGGCTGCCGCTCATGGATTGTATGTCGCTCTACTGCCAACATGGGGAGACAAGTTCCATCTAGCAGGCGGAGCGGGACCAGAGATTTTCAACCCCGAGCTGGCTTACCAATATGGACAATGGCTGCATCAGCGGTATGGTGGGCATGTCCACATAATCTGGGTGCTAGGCGGCGACCGAGCGCTGCAAACGCGAAAGCATTTTGACAGTATTCATCAGATGGCAGAAGGGCTACGTGGCAGTCAGTATAACGCCGAAGATGATACTACCCCATCAGACAGTGAGCAAAAGGGTACATCCAGCACGCGCCAACTGATTACGTTTCATCCGAAGGGCGGAGTGTCATCTTCGCTGTATGTGCAGGACGAACCGTGGCTTGATTTTCATATGATTCAGTCTAGTCATGGCGCAGGTGTGCGAGATAACTATCGTCTTGTACAGCATGATTACCATTTACAGCCGGTGCGTCCAACACTGGATGCCGAGCCGTGTTATGAAGATATACCGATTGATTTTCGAGCGGAGCATGGCTATTTTGACGAGGCGGATGTAAGGCAAGCGGCGTATTATGCGGTATTTAGCGGAGCATGTGGTCATACGTATGGTCATCATTCGGTTTGGTCTATGTACAATGGAGTAGATGATCCCGCATGGAGCGGTGAGCAGGAGGGTTATTTTATTATGCCGTGGCAACAGGCGTTGCAGCGTCCGGGTGCATGGCAGATGCAGCATATGCGCCATCTGTTGGAGCGTGTCGACCTGCACACCGCCAAGCCTGCACAGCATATATTGCATCATACACCAACTGGAAGTAATTACCCGGTCGCTATACAAGGGAAAAACTACATATTCGTCTATTGTCCGCATGGACTGTATGTTAAAGTTAAAACAAACAGCCTGCCTTCGCACAACTGGCAAGCACACTGGTATTGCCCACGCACAGGTAGCATTCACGATCTGCCAGAACCAGAACGGCGGAGAGAATTATATGTAGAATGGAAAGCGCCTTCAAGCGGACGTGGTAACGATTGGGTGCTGTGTATGACTTGGACGATCTAATGGGATGATCTGAATACAAGGGAGTGAGCGGAATGTATAAAGTTATGATTGTTGAGGATGAAATGCTGGTACGCATCGGTCTGAAAAATTCGGTCGATTGGAGCAAATTTGGCATGCATGTCATCGCCGATCTGCCGGATGGGCAGAGTGCGCTAGATATGTACCAGCAGGAGAAACCTGATCTGATCATTACCGATATTCGCATGCCGCGTATGGATGGAATGGAACTTATCTCCAGCATCCGTCAGCAGGACAAACAGACACGTATCGTCGTGCTGTCCTGTCTGGAGGAATTCGAGCTGGCGCGCCGAGCGATGTCGCTTGGTGTATCCGGTTACATTTTAAAATTGACGATGACCGAGCAGGAGATTGAGAGCGTGCTGAGCGGTGTTCGGCATGAGCTGGACGAGCAGCAACGACAAGCTGCGGTCAGCGTATCGCATAACAGCCGCACCGTTCCGACGGCGAATCTGGAACTGGTCAAAGAGAAGTTTCTCAAAGACTTTTTGTTATATGGCATTTACTCCGCCGAGGAATTTCATCAATTTGTGCAGCAAAGTGAGATGCGTCTAGCACCTGTGCGGTTGATTGTCTGTGTGATCGAGCTGGATCATTACGCTAGACTGACTGATAAGTTCAAGGACGAACACGGACATCTGATCAAAATGACACTGCTGAATATGCTGGACGAGATTACCTCTTCCTTCCAACGTGGCGAGGGATTTCATCTGGATCATCGGCATTATTTGCTGCTGCTTAGCTTTGAAGATGTGCGATCCGAGCAGCTGATTCGTCAGCAATTGAATCAGATGGTACAGCGGGTACAGGAAGCGATTGGGACGTATTTTGGCAGTTCGGTATCGTTTGGCATTAGCGAGATGGTCAATACGTATTGCCATCTGTCGCGATCTTATCACGAAGCTCGTCAGGCGCTAGGCAATAAGTTTCTAACTGGTAGCGGCAAGGTGCATACACGCGGTGAACCACTGCATCTGACGTCGCTAGAACAGACGTTAGAGCATATCCGCCACTATATGCCGATTCGTGAATTGCTGTCTCCGCTCAAACAGCAGCGGTATGACGATTATATCGATATGTTATGCCGTCAGTTGCGCGACGATCACCGTGCTGTGCAGCATTTGCTATTCCAGTTCATCCAGTGGGTCAGTACCAGTCTGTACGATCATCATCAGAATGAGAAGACGCTACTGTCCGACATTACCGGGCAGCTGGAGCAGTGCGATACGTTGCCAGAGATGCTAGATCAGGTGCTGGATTATCTGTCCGAATTGGTAGAATATTCGCGCAACCTGCTGCATATGAGTAATGAGATCGCCCGCGCACTGCAATACATCAAACAAAACTATGCACAAAATATCAGTCTGCAACAAGTCGCCGATCACGTTTCGCTTAGCTTTGGCTATCTGAGCAATCTGTTCAAAAAAGAACTGCAAATTACCTTTGTCGATTACTTGAACCGTTATCGGATCGAACGTGCCAAAGAGCTGTTGATCGGCACCAATCTAAAATCATACGATATCGCCGTGCAGGTCGGATTCTCGCCAGAATACACATATTTCAGCAAAGTATTCAAAAAAGTGACCGGTCTCAATCCGAATGAATATCGGCGTCAATGGTTGAGCGGAGCTGGTACTGCCGATGCCAGTGGAGTTAAGCGCTGATGCGTCTCTGGCGTCGTTCTGGCAGTACAGGTCGTATTCAGCATCTCGGCACGCAGTTGATCGTGTATTTTATGGCAATCAGCGTAATTGTATTCTCGCTCGCCACTTATTTTCTGTATACATTTATGCTCGGACTGATCAAGGAACAGAATGAAAAGCTGCTGTATCAGCAATTTCAACAAACCGATCATAATATTCATAGTCTGCTGAGCGACGTGGATCGGCTGTCCAAGCTGTTTCTACTGGATAACAATGTGCAGAATTATTTGCAAAGCAACGATACACGCACCCAATTGGAAAATATCGAGCTGAAAAAAGACATCTACGGTCGCATCGCTAACTTTATTAGCAATTACAGCTATATTCACTCGATCTATATCATCACCGACAAAAATGGTGCACTCGGCGGGGATGCTACTCGTACGCTTGTGCATGAAGGACGCGGTTGGACAGATAGCTTTTTCCAATCGGAAGGATATGAGCGTGCCAAGCAGTCGTTTCCGAATCTGACGATTGCCGGGGCGACAACGGAGTCATATTACAATCCGTATATTACGCGTGATAATGAGAGCAAGCTGATTAGCCTGATTCGTGGAGTTCGTCCGCTGTATGAGCCAGACACCAATGCGACGGTTATTTTCAATCTGGATGAGCAATATTTGGCATCTACCTATTCTGCCGCACTGAATATGGCGGAAGGCAATATGTACATCGTGAACAGCAGCGGTGTTATCGTGTCTGGTAGCAGTGCAGCGGCGGTCGGTCAGCACAGCCCCTATGTACCTCCAAATGATAACGATGCAACCTTTGGCAGTTATGATGCAGTGAAGAATGGCGATCCGATTCAGATCGTTTACTACAAATTGCAGGATTCCGACTGGTATATGATGCGCGAAGTGCCGCTCGGTCTGTTCTCGCAGCAGATTTTCTCGGTACAGCGGATTATGGTCATCGTCTTCTGCTTGAGCATTCTAGTTATTTTCGGTGTCTCGTATTTCTCATTGAATAAGCTGATCCGACCGCTGCATCTCTTGGCGCACAAAATGCGCGATGTTAGTCAAGGCGATCTGGGTGTGACCTTTACCGATATTCCCAATAACGAGTTCGGCACTGTCATGCGGCGGTTTAATGAAATGTCGCTCAGCATCGTTAATCTGCTGCGTCGTAATAACGAGATGCAGGAGAAGCGGCGTGAGCTAGAGATTGAAGCGCTACAATACCAGATTAACCCACATTTTCTGTACAATACGCTCAATATGATCCGCTGGATGGCAACGATGGTACGCGCGGACAATATCGTGACCAGTGTAGTGGCACTCGGCAATATACTGCGTCCGGTGTTCGCTAGTAAAGATAGCATGTGTACGCTGCGTGACGAACTGAACTATTTGGAAAACTATATCAAAATCATCAATTTGCGCTTTAACAGCACGATTGCATTTACATTTGATATTCAGCCAGAGATGCTCAATTACCGGATTCCGCGTTTTATTTTGCAGCCAGTAGTAGAGAATTCGATCAAGTATGTGCGTGAAGATCATGAAGGCATTGAGATCAGTATCGAGGCGTACGAGGATGAGCAGGATGTATGGCTTTCGGTTGTCGATTCCGGTACAGGCTTCGATCCAGAGACACGCGAGGCATTGAATGCACGTCTCGCAGCAGGAGAAGGGGAGAAAGCGGATGAAGATGGAACCCAAGCACATTCCGCTGAGAATCTGACTACAGAACCGGAAGCAGAATACAAGGGAGCTACGATTCATAGGGAAGCCACCTCTACAACCGCCGAGACCAACGGTCTGAAACCGGGTACTGAAGAATCTACTAGCGAACGTGGTAGCGGGGTCGGGTTGTACAATATTAACAAGCGTATTCAGCTATACTTTGGCAAGCCGTATGGAGTTACGATTCCGAAGGTGCCGCACGGAGCGGAAGTGACGATTCGTTTGCCCAAGTTGACGGATGAGTCACCTGCACATCTGCAAGTGGACGAAAATTCAAAATAAGCAGCAACTGTTCTGCCATCTCATGCGCCGAGTGACGAAAATCCTGCTGCGCCCAGTACACGATCATGCCCCAGATTGCGTGCGCCTGATAACTGGCATAGATGCCAGCTTCCACCTGTTTCTGCTGTCGATGTTGAACATCAGGCAGAGAAGCCTGCATATCGTTCAAACAGAGCGCCTGCAATCGCTCGCAAATACGTAGCTGGAAGTTCAGCAGCGTTTGCGAGCTAAGAATCAGCCGATAAAAGCTATGATGCTGAGCGACATGATCGAAGATTTTTACCGTAGATGCAACCATCGTCCGCACATCCAGTGCAGGCTGCTGACGATATGGCTCCAGATAGGAGTTAGTCAGATCATGCAAGACCTGTTCAATGATCTCGTTGAGCAGGTCTTCTTTGTATACATAATGCTTGTAAAACGTACTGCGATTCACATCCGCAGCCTTCACAATATCCGTAATTGTTAGATCGCGAAAATCCTGCTGTTCTAGCAATTGCAGCAGCGCTTCATGAAACGCTTGCTTGGTTTTGCGAATCCGGCGATCCATAACGATTCCTCCTGTATCATGATAGCAATAGAAGATAACCAACACTTTATACGATAATTGTCGTTTATCCAACAAACTAACCCTTTTTTACTGATTGCGACTCCAAATTCCCTCTCTGTATCATAAAAGAAGAGCTATACGTTAATCAACAGAATCCGACGTATACTCTTCATCTTCTGCAAGCACTTCAACTTTCATCACTCAAGGAGGAATGATTCATGAAATTACAAAATAAAGTAGCTGTCATTACAGGAGCCGCATCCGGTATGGGCAAAGCGATTGCCGTATTATTTGCCAGTGAAGGTGCGCGCGTTGTCGTTGCCGATCTGCGATTGGAAGCGGCGCAGCAGACAGTAGACGAGATCCATTCCGCAGGCGGACAGGCCATTGCCGTCGCTGCCAACGTAGCACAGGAACAGGATGTGCAGCAGATGATCGATACTGCGGTAAGCACGTATGGCACCGTCGATATTCTGATCAACAATGCGGGGATTATGGACAATTTTACGCCTGCCGAAGAAGTGACAGATGAGCTGTGGGAACGTGTTTTTGCAGTGAATACGACCGGTGTGATGCGTGCCATTCGCAAAGTACTGCCTATTTTCAAAGAGCAGGGCAAAGGTGCGATTGTGAATATCGCGTCTGCTGGTGGATTGACCGGTTCTCGTGCCGGAGCAGCGTATACTGCGTCCAAGCACGCAGTTGTCGGCTTAACGCGTAATGTGGGCTTCCAGTACGCTCCACTTGGTATTCGTTGTAATGCAATTGCACCCGGCGGTGTGAAGACTGCCATCAATGCATCGATGAATCAGGTAAGCGAGTTTGGTCAGCAGCGCGTGATGGGTGGTATGCAGCTAATGCCGCGTGTTGGTGAACCGGAAGAGATCGCTGCTGCGGCGCTGTTCCTTGCTTCTGACGATGCCAGCTTTATCAATGCTACCGTTCTGACAGCGGACGCAGGCTGGACAGCGTATTAATTCCAAGCGCTGCGTAGAGTACGCTGTTTCTTCCTATGAGCCTGCGTGTTAAAATGCATTACAGATGTATTCAATCGCAATCATATGGAGGTCGGCTTATGTTATTGTGGAACGGCAAGCTGGTACAGGAAGAAGACGTGCGTATCTCGTACAAGGATCGCGGATACTATTTTGGCGATGGCATTTATGAAGTGTTTCGGTTGTATCAGGGCGTGATTTTTGAAAAAGAAGCGCATCTGGATCGTCTATACCGCAGTCTGGATGAGATCAAAATTCAGCTGCATTGGAGTCGCGAACAATTGTCCAGTCAGATTGACGAGCTAGCGGCAGCATTTGGAGATCAGGATGGGATTTTGTATTTGCAATTTACACGCGGTGAAGCGAAGCGGGCGCATATTTTCCCCGAACATTGTGAAGCTGTAATGCTCGGTTATTGTGAACTGCTCTCTCGCCCGACTGCTACACTGGCAAATGGAATTGCCGTGATCACGCTCGAAGATATCCGCTGGCTGCGCTGCAATATCAAATCATTGAACCTGCTGGCGAATACACTGGCGAAGCAGGAGGCAGCGGAAGCGGGTGCTCATGAAGCGATCCTGATTCGTAGCAATGATGTCGTGACCGAGTGTACATCATCCAATCTGCTGATCGTCAAGGATGGCACGATCTATACGCATCCGAATGGCAATCTGATTCTGGATGGGATCACGAAGCAAGTCGTGCATCGACTTGCCAATCAACTGAACATCCCGTATGTAGAGCAAGCATTTAGCCGTGAACAGCTGCTGGAGGCTGACGAAGTATTCCTGACTAGCACCACACAGGAAGCGACTGCCATCATTACCATTGACGGCAAGCCAGTCGGAAACGGCACACCGGGACATATTGTGCGCCAGTTGCAGGCGGCATATGTAGAAGCGGTAGAGCAATTGCTGGCGGATGCGGGCAGATCAGTGAGCAGTTTGTAATTGGATAGCTGTTCTGGTTTGTACTGTTGAATTGCAGATGGATAGATGGGTAAGAAGATGGACAAACGTAGCAAAGGTATAGCATATACAAATCAGTCAATGATCTGTTGTTTGTGGATTGGAATAGAAAACAGCCCTGCATCTCTTAAATAGAGAGCAGGGCTGTTTGTTTTGCATATCTATTGTTTGCTTTCACTAATTCGTTTACTCATCAAGGCACGAATCTGATCCATATTTTCAGGTTTTGCAGGAATAGCAAGAACTCCTGTAGGAGAAAGATGATAAGACTTAGACTTTTGAATGGCTGCGTATTTACTCTGATCACTCTTTGTCATAGGATCAACTCCTAATAGTATGAATTAAAAGCCAATTATATACCGATTTCCGTTTTAAACACGCTAAAACATATGGATGATTATCACATTATACTTCAGTTAAATAGAGCAGTAAATCCATTGGTGCACCAGTAATGTTTGAAAAATATAACTACCAATTTATATCTATATCCTTCGACCTCTATCAATCTGTTCAACTTTATCTGTATATCCTTCAACTTTCCACTCATTGTCCATCTCTCACTAGCAACATCTGTAGATAATTCAGCTTTTTTTACAGATTGTTCATTCAGCGACTATTCCTAAAAGCATACACTAAATGCAGAACCAAGTTGCAGATATACCAAAGGGAGGTTCCGCTGTGGACATTACGTATAAAAAGGGAGAAGCCGTTCAGACGCGCAAGCGGCGCCGCATTCATGCAGACGGAATCAGGCTGCTGTTGATGACAGTACCGTTTCTTATTTTTGTAATCGCTTTCAGCTATGTGCCGCTATTCGGCTGGGTGTATGCGTTCTTCGATTATCGTCCGGGAATTCCGCTCAGTCAGACGACATTCGTCGGCATGGAGCATTTTCGCGAAATGATGCACGACCGCGATATGCTACGCGTGCTGATCAATACGCTCGCGCTCAGCCTGCTATCGATCATCGCGGCACCGCTGCCGCTCATTCTGGCGATCATGGTGTCGGAGGTGCGCAATGGATTTTTTAAACGACTCATTCAGACGACGACAACGCTGCCCAACTATATTAGCTGGATTATCGTATTTTCGCTCGCGTTTAGCATGTTCAGTTCAGAAGGCGCGATCAATACGATCATTGCAAGGCTCGGACTAAGCGATACGCCGCTTAACGTTCTCGGCAATCCAGATCATGTATGGATGGTGCAGACACTACTTCTGATCTGGAAAACGATTGGCTGGAACGCGATCATTTATCTCGCCGCTATTGTCGGCATCGACGGTGAGCAATATGATGCTGCCAAGATTGACGGAGCCGGACGCTTCCGTAGTATCGTGCACATTACGATTCCGAATATTATGCCCACTTTTATCGTACTGCTGCTGTTGGCGGTGAGCAATCTGCTGTCCGCGGGCTTTGAACAATATCTCGTCTTCAACAATATTATGGTCGCCGACAAAATCGAGGTACTGGATCTGTACGTATACCGTCTCGGTCTTGTGACTAACGATTATCCCTATTCCACCGCAGTTGGTATGTTCAAGTCAGTCATCAGCATCATCTTGCTGTTTATAATCAATAGCTTATCGAAAAAAGTACGCGGCGAAAGTATTATCTAAATGATCGCTATCTAGCAATATCCGCTAAGGAGGAAGATCTCAATGGGCAGAGCAATCAGCGTGCGCGGTGAACGTACGCGCAAACCAATTAACATACCGGATTTGCTATTCAGCATCGTCAACTACATCATCCTCAGTCTGCTGCTAATCGTAACCATTTATCCGTTCTATTACATCTTTATCTATTCGATCAGTGATTCTTTTCAAGCACAGAGCGGTGTATTTCTGTTACCTGCTGGATTTTCACTGGATAGCTACAAGGCGACATTGCAGCTAAACGGATTGCAGGAAGCAGCGATCGTCTCGGTGCTACGGACGATCATTGGTACGATTTTGACTGTGTTATGCTGTTCATTCTTTGCATATCTTATTACCAAAAGAGAAATGCCAATGCGTCGATTGATCTATCGTTTCGTTCTGATTACGATGTATTTTAACGCCGGATTTATCCCGTGGTATCTGACAATGAAAGCCTACGGTCTGCAAAATAATTTCCTGCTGTATGTATTGCCAACCGCTCTGAGCGGCTTTAATATCATCCTGATCAAAACATTTATCGAGCAATTGCCACCAGCATTAGAAGAGTCGGCGAAGATTGATGGAGCGGGCTACATTACGACCTTTACCCGCATCATATTCCCATTATCTACACCGATCATTGCGACCATCGCCGTATTCTCGGCAGTCGGGCAGTGGAACACATGGTTCGATAACTTCTTCTTAGTGGAAAATCCGAATCTGCAAACGCTCCAGCTCGTGCTGTACAATTTCCTTAATCAATCCAATAGCATCTCCAGCATGAGTGCTGCCGAGATGACCAATTCCGCCGAAGTGCGTACCATGACACCACAATCGATCCAGATGACGATTACGATGCTCGTTACTTTGCCGATTGTTATCGTCTATCCGATGCTACAACGCTTCTTTGTAAAAGGGATCATGATGGGCGCAGTTAAAGGATAAGAAGCAGCCTCTGCTAGTCAAACGGTACAATCAACATCGTCATGTTCACTTGTTCATTATCATATATACCCACCAAGGGAGGTCAACCTATGAAAAAAGCAATCAAGGTTCGTACACTCACCAGTGTTCTGCTCACATTTATGATAACGCTCACAGCCTGTTCTGGCTCAACTTCATCGCAAACAGGAACCGGTAGCCAAGCAGGAACGAAAGATGCCAACGGCATTGTAACGCTGCGTGTACTTGTGAACGAAACGGGCACCAATTGGAATACGTATCCCGATAGCGAAATTGCCAAGGAGCTAGCAGACAAAATTGGTGTCAAAATCGAATACGTCGAAGCAGATGCCAACAAAATGAATGTACTACTCGCAGGCGGTGATCTACCGGATATTGTGCGTGCTGATCCAAACCAGTACGGCAAACAGCTGATCGACGGCAATCTGATTATCCCAATGGATGACCTGATGGACAAGTACGGACAAGACATTGAGCAGACGATCCCAACTGTTGTCGATTATAGCCGTACCAATTGGAGCGAAGGGCAGAACAAGCTTTATTTCCTACCTCCTCAAATTCAAGCCGACCCTAGCCCGGTCTATCCGAACGTAACAATTGGACCAACGATGCGCTGGGATTATTACAAAGAAGTCGGTACGCCCGCTATTAACAGCACGGACGATCTGCTAAATGTACTGCAACAGATTAGCACTAAGCACCCAACCACCGACGAAGGGAAGAAAATATACGGTGTATCCATGTGGCAAGATTGGGGACTATGGCCGTATATCATCCCGTTCACCTGGATTACCCAACAAACCGCAAGCGGTGGTTCTGATCTGATGGCAAAACCACTTGGGGAGAACCGACTGCTGAACGTATTGACCGATGATACCTCGAACTACTGGGTTGCGATGGACTTTTACAACAAAGCGTATCGCATGGGCTTACTTGATCCCGATGCCTTGACGATGAAAAATAACGATTACATGGCAAAAGCGACAGCTGGTCAATTCATCCTCGGTCCAGCAACATGGGCAATGGGTGATTTTAATGCCAAATATGCCAAAGATAACAAGGGCTACATGGTACTGCCGATCGGTAAACAAGCATGGAGCGGTGGCGTTCGTCCCATCGGCTGGTCAGACAAAAGCTATGCTATCTCCAAAAGCAGCAAATATCCAGAAAAAGCAATGGAATTCCTGAACTATATTCACTCGTATGAAGGTGCCAGAACGATGTACAGCGGCATCAAAGGCAAAGATTGGACTGTCGAAAATGGCAAACCACAACTAAACAAAGACACCATCGCAGCCAAAGTGAATGGTGGCGACGCATGGGAACGTACTGGGATCGCGCTGGATCAGAACTTGATTGGACTTGGTGGCAGTGTAATTGATCCGTCGAACGATACACCGGTCAATCTGTTCTCAACCGAAGAAGCGATGGCGCAAAGCTCAACTACACTGGAAAAAGACTTTAGCAAGCATTACGGAGCTACCTATCCCGGCGAAGTATTCTCCAAACTAGTACAAGAGGGCAAGCTGACTGACGAGAATACTCCGCTCAAAAGTCTAACCCAAGACGAAATCGTCAAACAAAATACCGTCGTGCTACCAGTGCTAACCGATGATCTGCTCAAGCTAGAAACGCAGCTCAAAGAATTGGCAGCGCGGACTGCTGCTACGATGATCTTGTCCAAAACAGATGAAGACTTTGCAGCTAACAAACAAAAAGCGATTGACTCCTTCAAGCAGGCAGGCGCTGACAAATTGACACAATATATCAGCACTGAATATGCCAAAGCATTACAAAATGCAGGTGTAAAATAAAAATTACAACGAACAATCATATCGAACAGAACCAAGTCGTTGTAATCATCAACATTAGCATAGATGAAGTGAGCAGCAGTGTCTTCCTGATGAAGGCATTGCTGTTTTTTTGTGCTATATATCAATTGGAAATTATTGTATGGTTAATTTTTGCATGTTTGTGTATATAAATGTAGGGTGGATTATTAAAGTATATTTCGATCTCTTTTTCTAATAAAAGGATAATTTCCTTTTTCATACTTTTTTATCTTGAAAATAAAAATAAATGATTTTATTTTGTCGATTATCCGTCTTTTTGTGAGTCTTTTGGCATATTATGTATTGCTTACATAGTCTATTAATAGTATTATTTACCTACAACTAAAGATTTAATTGGAAATCGGGTTAATTCTTTAGGATCACAGTATCGTGATTTTTCGATTCATAGTATGCCAATATACAAACGCAAGGACGCGTTACAAATGTAACTCATGTCACTGGCATGGGATCTCATGGAAGAGGTGACTAAGATGACTTTGATGGTGGATTACTGTCCCCGTTGTGGTTCAGTGTATCAGAAAAATATGCGTAATATGTGTAATGGCTGCCGGGACGAACTGGATCAAAAGCTGAATCGTTGTCTTGACCATCTTTGGCGGCATCCTAACAGTACGACCGAACAGTTGAGTGCAGCTACTGGTATGGACATGCAAGAATTGTATCGTTACATTCAAGAGGGACGTTTTTCATACAATCATCCGAACTTAACATTTCCTTGCGAATGCTGTGCACAGCCGATCAATAGAGGACGACTGTGCAATCATTGTCTGGGTACATTCCGTGAAGCGTTTCCAGCACCTGCACCACAACCGCAAGCTGCTCGCGCTACTGGCGGTCGTGCGACAAGCAAAGTATTGTACACATCACGCAACAATTCGCGGCGCTAATAGATACTTTTAGGAAGCGTGTATGATCGCTTCAGATGAATGTTTGTTTCTCTAGATACATGCTTGTAAATCGGATGATCAATCCAGCTGTAGCCTGAGATATAGATTAGTTAATAGTTTGGTCAATAGATCGGTTTATAGATCAGTCTATAGATCATACTGAAGAGGTCTTTCATACGAAAGACCTTTTTTTGTTTCCATCCTATTTATATTCACTCTATTATGATATTCATGCAACAGACCGTTCGCGATGGATGCCCCCTATTTTTGGCAATTTATCGTTCAACCAACTGCTGTACAAATCTCCACAAAATGTCCATCTGGATCGGTTACATAAGCAACCGTTTGTCCCCATGGCTTGGTTACCGGTTCGTGCTTGATCGTTACCCCCTGAGCGCGCAAGTGTTCAATCACAGTCGTTACATTCTCAACCACGAATCCCACTTCAAAGCTGCTTGTCGCCGGAATATCGTCAGTCAATCCCAGATTCAACAGTTCATTCACAGATTGCCGCGTATTCAGTGATAGCGTTGTATCCCCTGTCTCGAATTCGACATACGTATCGACCTGCATCTTGATTTCCAACCCTAGCAAATCACGATAGAAATGTAACGATTGCTCCAGATCATTTACATACAAAATAATATACTTCAGATTTAATTTCATATTCATCCACTCCTATTGTATTCATATCAAACCCATTCCATGTCGGTAAAAGAGAACGTATTGTGTTCGTCATGCGAAAGCGTCTGTTGATTCTTACTGTACGATATTCGTTTACAAAGCTCTTGGAAAAAACGGACAATTTCAACGTATCGTATCGTATCGTATCGTATCGTATCGTATCGTATCGTATCGTATCGTATCGTATCGTATCGTATCGTAGAAAGTCAGTTGGTATACATCTGGCGCAGCCGCAATTGCCCTGGCGTCAGACCATAATATCTATTGAATGCCAAATTCAAATGCGCCTGATCATAATACCCAAATGCCGTTGCCAATTGACTCAAAGACAGTCGTGATTCCCGATCCATATTGCCAGTTCTTGATTGTGTTTGATGCGAAGGATGACCTGCTATTACTTTAGGATGACTGGCATGCTGTTCACTATGCAATCGTTGATCTGTCAGCTGACAGTATCGCAATACTGCCTGAAACCGGATAATATCTGCCCATTCCTTAGGTGCCATTCCCAGCTCCTGCTGAAATAGCCTTCGCAGTGTACGTTCACTATAGTGAGTATCTTCAGCTAGCTGTTGAATACTCACATTGCCATACTTATGATCAATCCGCTGTATGACTGTATGCAACAATGATGACGCTTGATCATCCCGTTCATACAACAGATGCAGCAACCACGTATCCACAAGCTGTATTCGCTCGGTCATATTGTCTGCCAGAATAACACGCTCCACAATGCTCGCCGCATCCCGCCCAAGCCATTGCTCCAATCCAACATGATAACCAGTCAATTCTGCTCCGGCATATCCAAATAAACGCCGTACCTGATCAGCATACATACGCACACCGAAGAATGCCATCGGCTCATCCAGATGCATCACTTCGTATGATCGCATCAATGAGGTGAGAAACGCTCCATTCATCTGCCGTGCATCCAGATCAAAAATAATATCAATACAGCCATCCGGCACGATCCGATGCAATTGCTCGCCCTGCTGCGGATGAGCCGCCGAACTCCAATAGCAGCAAATCACATCTTGCAACCGCTCATCAGGCACATATTCCGCATAACGATAGTGAGCATGCAACAATCCATATTCCAAAAACGGCGGCTGCACTGGTACAAACGAACGCATACTCATCCTCCTATCGTAATTTAGCATCATCTAGATAAAATTCTATTTTAACTATGTACATACGCAGCTTTAACAGCAAAGCAATAAGAAGCATCCATATAATAAACCCAATAAAAACGACCGCTACGACGAATAAAGTACGATCACTATACTATTTTAATATAATTTCAACATATCATAAAACGCTCAGTGTTAATCATATAAACTTTTTGTTAATATCATATTGATTATATCTAACGGTGATGCTATGATAAGACCAATCAAAGATATTAACAAATTGTTATTAACATAAAAATGAGAAAAGGACGTGCGGATTATGTTTGGACTTCGATTTGCAAAATTTCAACCAAGCGATTATGTGATGAAAGTAAAGAACGGCAAAATTGTAAAAGAGGGTGTCGGCCTATCCTTTTATTACTACGAGCCGACAACATCAGTTGTTGTCGTACCAGTATCGTCGATTGACGTACCGTTTATGTTTGAAGAGATTACGAGCGATTATCAGACAGTCACTGTTCAGGGGCAAGTAACCTACCGGATTACCGAATATCGGCAGACGACACGCATTTTGAACTACACATACAATTTGAAAAAAAACCGTTACCTGTCAGATGATCCCGACAAGCTATCCCAGCGCGTCATCAATATCGTCAAAGTATTAATGAAAAAGCGGATGGAGCAGTTGCCGTTACGCGAAGCGATCCAATCCAGTGAGCTACTCGTACGCAATATAACAGCCGAAGTGAAAAGCAATGAGGAACTGCAAAAGCTTGGTATTGAGATTATGGGGCTGTCGATTCTGGCAATTTTGCCAAACAAAGAAACGATGCGAGCGCTGGAAGCGCAGGCACGAGAACATATTTTGCGCAATGCCGATGAGGCGCTATACGAACGTCGCAACGCTTCGATTGAACAGGAGCGCAAAGTACGCGAGAACGAACTGAATACCGAGATTGCCGTCGAAACGAAAAAGCGTCAAATCCGTGAAACTCAGTTGGAAGCCGAACGCTCGGTAAAAATCAAGCAAAACGAAATGCAAGAAGAGCAGCTGCGCTTCGATACCGAGCTGGAAGAACGCAAAAATCAGCTCGTACAGCTCAGCACAACGAACGATCGTGCCAAAGCGGATGCTCGCGCTTATGAGATGTCTGCGGTGATGCAATCGCTACAAGATGTGCCGCCACACGTATTGCAGGCAATGGCAAGTATGGGTATGAAACCGGATCAGCTGATTGCGATGGCATTTACTGGCTTGGCGGAAAATGCAGGTCGTATCGGACAGCTGAACATCTCGCCAGATCTGCTGCAAGGTTTACTGAATGATCATGGAAATAGAGCGACAGATCAACGGGGAGGACGGACATCATGAACCGCCGGATGACCGAAAATAAAATCGTGCTCGTCAAGCGTCGAACACGATTGCAGGAATTGATCGTACGTTACAATACGGTGCAACAAGCGCAATTTTACATTGAACGGTTAGGAGCGGATTTTGGCGATTATGTGCAGGAGGATCATCACTACCAGCTCGCATTAGAGCAAGCGACCGTGCAATTACAGCAGCTTGGCAGAGTACAGCTATTGGATCGCGAACATGTACCAAGTTTTATTTTTGGACCGGACGATGTGGTCGTTGTGCTTGGACAGGATGGGCTAGTAGCGAATACGATGAAGTATGCAACAGAGCTGCCCTTGATTGGGGTCAATCCCGATCCGCAGCGTTGGGATGGAGTGCTGCTGCCATTTCGTGTTCAAGAATTACAGCCGCTACTGACAGACGTATTCGCCCGGCGACGACAGGTGAAGGAGGTACGGCTTGCCCGTGCGCAGTTGAATGATGGACAGGTACTATATGGAGTAAACGATCTGTTTATCGGGCGCAAAACGCATGTATCTGCGCGCTATCAGATCAGCTACGGTAGCGTGATGGAGCAGCAGTCTTCCAGTGGAATCATTATCTCGACCGGCATGGGTTCCACAGGTTGGTTTAAGAGTGTACTCGCTGGAGCAGCAGGCATTATGAACGCGGCAAATGGTAGACAGGATATACAACCGCCGTCTGTGCCTTCATCGTTTGGCTGGGATTCGCCGTATCTGTATTACAGTGTACGGGAGCCTTTTCCAAGCCGTAATACATCGACAGATCTGGTGTTTGGACGTATTGAGCATGATCCGCTGCGTATCGTATCTCAGATGCCAGAGGACGGTGTGATTTTTAGCGATGGGGTAGAAAGTGATTATCTAGAATTCAATTCGGGAGTAAGCGCCACGATTAGCATTGCACAGCAAAAAGCGCATCTAGTAATCTGATGCGCTTTTTGCTCTGTTTATTGTTAGTGTATCGCTATGAGGAATCATTTGATTTTGATAATGCGTACGTCTTCATAAGCAGAAGCATCACGAGGCTTGACGACGAGCTGTAACGAATCCGGTTCATTGAGTAAATTGCTGTAAAAGACATGCTCAAACGTATACGGATCACAGCTGATCAACCGGCTACCGGTTGGTAATAGATTCACCGCAGTACCATTTTTCTCGGAAATGATATTTTCCGGCTTCAACCATAACGGACGTGCATCCTTCTCATCAACTGGCGTATCGGAAGTGAAGCGCACACGCATTTCTAACGGAGAAATCTCCACCCGTGACATGGTCAGCTTATGGCTACTCCATTCGACAGCCCGGTTCGGATAAATGATCTCGGTTTCCTGACGTTGAAATTGTGGTGCAAGTGAGAAATGAACGAGCAGGGTAGGTGAGTAGTGAATACTTTGCGCGGCTGCTTCACTGGATTGATCGGCGTTATTATCCGTAGACATAATTTGAAACTGGGCAGCAATTTCACGCGGGAAATTTTGTTTTTGATCAAGTCGGATCGTAGCTGTACCGTAGTATTGCTGTGGATTGTTCTCATCTTGAATCCCATTCAAACGTGCGGAAGCCATACTCAGTGGTTGTCCGGTAGCAATATTGCGCAGCTTCACACTGTTCACGCCGGGAATATAACGATCTCGATCGGTATGCGCTGTGTACATCAGGATCAAGCGGTTCTCATCAGCTGTAACGGCATTGATCGTTAGCCGGTAGCCATTTTGTTCAGCAGACTTATCGACCTGTTGCATATAATTGTGCTCAATCGCTGAGACGAGACTCTGATTATGCACCTGCTCGCTCTGGTAAAAACGGAATGGCTCCAGCTCGCCCCAACTTAGTTCCGTGCTGCTCGTATGATTCGGCTTGAGCCAACTGGTCAGCAACAGAATCAGAATCACGATCATGGTAGAGATAACGAGCACAAGGAGACGAATGTCCAGCAAATTCCGAATACGTCCCCACCATGTAGGTTTGTAGTGTGACAACACTGTCCTATCCGCAGTCGATGTTACCGGAGAAGAAGACGGACTGGAACGCTTTGGATCTTGCTGGGGGGATGAAGATTTATGTTCTTGCTTGTTCATGTGGACCGTCCTCCTCTCGGCTGTGCCGGCGGCTTCAGAATGGGGAAAGAATCGGTATGTAATATTTCGATACATCTATATATTGCTAGGGAGGAGAAGATAAAGGAAGCGATAGAAATAGCGATACACTTCTATTGTACCCTGCTGACGTTGCTAAATTCCAGTTTATCGTCGTAATTTTATAGAATGCTTACATAATCGGTATTACCCATAATAAAACGCTGTAACATACCAAAAGGTTTCATCTGGTAGGTCACAGCGTCATATGAAAAGATATTAAACTTTGAAAGCGCCAATCTGTGCTTGCAGCTGCTCAGCAGTCTCAGCGAGTGCCATAGAAGAGGTAGAGATTTCTTCCATCGAAGCAAGTTGTTCTTCCGTCGCAGCCGATACGTTCATTGTACCAGCCGATGTTTCCTCGGTAATCCGAGCGATCTCACTGGCAAAGCGCAGCAATTCTTCCGTGCTAGCAGACATTTGCTCTGCACCCGCAGATACATCTTCGATATCTCCAGCCACTTGGTTGACCGCACTCAGAATCCCTTCAAAAGCATTTCCGGCAACAGATACAGAAGCGATCCCTTTATTGACTTCCTGGCTGTTCACGTCTACCGCTTGGATTGCACGGTACGTTTCTTTTTGAATCGTTGTAACCAGATCCGTAATCTGACGTGCCGATTCAGCCGATTGCTCTGCCAGTTTACGGATTTCGTCCGCTACAACGGCGAAGCCGCGTCCCGCTTCACCTGCACGAGCCGCTTCAATCGAAGCATTCAGCGCCAGCAGGTTTGTTTGGGAGGAGATGCCTGTAATTACGTCTGTAATGTTACCAATCGTTTGTGAACGTTCACCCAGCTCTTGTACGATATGAGCGAGTGAAGACATTGATCCTTGAATCGAATCCATCTGAGCAACAGCAGTACGGATTGCATCATTACCGTCAGCCGAACGGGAAGCTGCATCAGAAGCAGAAGCAGATACAGTCTGTGCACGAACGGCGATTTGTTCTACACCAATGGACATTTCTTTCATCGCTTGGGACGAACGGTGGGTCAGTTCGACTTGGCGGTTTGTACCTTCGGCAACTTCTTGTGTTGTTTCAGCGATTTGACGGGAAGCATCCGTATTTTGCTCGCTGCTTGCATTCAATTGTTGTGACGAAGCGGCAACTGTTTCGGAAGTAGATGCTACGGATTCGATCAGATTGCGCAAGTTACCAGACATTTTGTTAAAGGAACCTGCGAGTAGACCTATCTCGTCACGATTTTTGATCACAATATCTTCGCCAGTCAGATCACCATTCGCAATACGCTCAGCAGCAGTTTGAAGTTGTTTCACCGGACGTGACACAAGACGTGCAATGAAGAATGCAATCAGTAATCCTAGTAAAATCGCTACAATCGAGATGATAACAATATTAGTAATTGTTTTGGAACTCAGTTGTACCGCAGCTGCTGTAGAAGCAGAGGATTGATCATTTTCTAATGTAATGAGTTGTGTCAATGTATCATTAGCTGTATACCACAATTGATAAGCAGTACTATGCAAACTGCTCATAGTTTCAATATCATTATTCTGACCTGCTGTGACCATATTAGGGAGGAGCTTGATGTAACTCTCATAGTTAGTATTGAAAGTAGCAATCAATTGTTTGGTTTCATCAGTTTGTGCCATTGTAGCGTATTGAGCACGTTCCGTATCGATTTTTTTCAACAGCGAAGTTAAGCTTTCTTCCAGACTTTTAACTTCAGAAGTATTACGTTCTACAGCAATATTCAGAACGAGACGTTCCACATCGGATACATCGCCATTCATAATACCAAGCAAGGAGACACTTGGCATGGATTTTTCGTCAATATTTTTGACTTGAACATTCAAGCCATTAATCCCTAACAGCGACAGCGCCGAGATAGCCATCAAAAGTAAAATGACAGCGATAAAACCGGTTAATAACTTCATTTGAATCGTAAACTTCATAAACTCACGCTCCAGCCAATTAATGTTGATTACTTGTTGTGTTATGTATAATATATCGACAGGGTTAGCAGAAAATTTACACGTAAAAATTTTTAATTTAATACAAAATACCTAGTACACAATAAAAATGGATTCAAAGTAATATTTTATGCATTGTAAAACCTTTGTTATAGGAATAAATTGTGAATAAAAATAACAAAATAAAAATTTTTATGAATTTTAAAAATGAAATAAATGTAGAAATTTGTCGTTTTTAAATGTTTTGAACAAAAGCATATTGTTTAAATAAGTAGTTTTAGCAGATAAATAGTCCTATATTGATACGTAGATAGACGTATCGCTCTTACATTCATTGGAAAGAAAAATCGATATCGTCCTAACCTTGATGCGGTATACTCATCATGTATCGCCTGCTCCAGACTATGACTGAAAATATAACAGCTACGGAGCTGCTTGCGTGTTCGATATCTTTCAAATAATTGAACTTGTCGTTCACAAAAGGTATGATCGAAGCAGAAATAGAATCGAAATACCAATATACGTAGCAGATGAGGAGTGTGCAGAATGCAACATCATCAATGGGCATACGTTCCGCCGCTAGGTTGGAACAGCTGGGATTGTTACGGAGCAGCCGTACGCGAAGAAGAGATTCGTGGCAATGCCGAATATATGGCGAATCATTTGAGAATGTTCGGTTGGGAGTACATAGTAGTAGATATTCAATGGTATGAACCGGATGCAGTATCCTCTGCATACCGACCGTTCGTACCACTGGAAATGGATGCGTATTCGCGTCTGCTGCCAGCAGTGAACCGTTTCCCTTCGGCAGCAGATGGACAGGGGTTTAAGCCGCTAGCAGATTATGTACATTCGCTGGGACTGAGCTTTGGTATTCATATTATGCGCGGTATTCCGCGACAGGCAGTGCATAACGATACACCGATCAAAGGTACGCATGTGACCGCGCGCCAGATTGCGCATACCAATTCCATTTGTCCGTGGAATACGGATATGTACGGTGTGGATGCGTCGAAGGAAGGCGCGCAGGAATATTATGATTCTTTGTTTGAATTGTATGCAGAGTGGGGCGTTGATTTTATCAAAGTGGACGATATTGCCGCTTCGCGTCTGTACGATACTCATATGGATGAAATTCGTCTGATTCGCAATGCGATCGATCGCTGCGGTCGTCCAATGGTGCTTAGCTTGTCGCCAGGCCCTGCACCGCTTGCATACAATCAGCCATTTCGTGAGAACGCCAACATGTGGCGTATCACCGATGACTTCTGGGATCGTTGGGAGCTGCTATATGAGATGTTTGAGCGCTGCGAACAGTGGGCACAGTTTGTCGAGCAGGGCAGCTGGCCAGATTGTGATATGTTGCCGCTTGGTCATATCGGCATTCGTTCTGTAGATGGCGGGGGAAGTGACCGCTGGACGCGTTTTACCGAGGATGAGCAGTTGACGATGATGACATTGTGGGCAATCTTCCGTTCACCGCTGATGTTTGGCGGCGAACTGCGCGACAATGACGCGTGGACAATGTCGCTGTTGACCAACGACGAAGTGCTGGAAGCGAACCGCTCCGGTCGGTATGCCCGTCAGGTGTACCGGGATGAGTATGACCGGATTGTCTGGACGTCCGAGAATGCGACGACTGGTGATCATTATGTAGCACTGTTTAACGCGAGTGATGATCCGGCGCTGGTGCGTGTGAGTCTGGAGCAGCTCGGATTGACGGGTGGCTATTATCGTGTACGTAATCTGTGGGAGCGCGGAGAAGCTGGACAGGTTGGATACGATATCGAAGTGAAGGTTCCGCCGCATGGAGCGAAGTTTTATAAGCTGAGTTTGATGGATTATGAAGATGTAGTTGTGCGGATGTAGGAGATATAAAAATAATTCAATTCAACAAAATAAAAAGAGAGGACACCTCTCTTTTTATTTTGTTCTTAGATCTTTCGAAATAATAATTTCAGGTATATAACCTAATCCTCTTATTCTAGATGCCCACTCTACAATTTCTATCTTAAAGTAAAAAGATGCATTTTTGGAAAAATCAATTTCATTATTTGGTGAGATTATATTATGAGAGTCTAATACGAGTAACATTGCAATTTTTTTGACATTAGTTATTCCATGAATCGATAAAACATCATCTTGAGTAGCGAAAATTTCAGCACTATGAAGAGACTGTTGAATACAGTAACGTAAAGATGGAGTTTTACCGATTTTAACATGGATCAAGCTTTGATGATTTACAGGATCATACAAATCAGCAAATTCAATTGATGTATAATCTTTTTGACCTATTTTTCTGTCTAATAATTTATAATTAAATTCATTTTCCAGAAAAATATTAAAAGGATATTCAGCATAAGTTACTTGATCATATTTTGCAATATTTGCTGTCTGCATTTTTCTTCCTTGATCTAAACAATGATCAGTAAGATCAAACATATAATTATAATTAGCAATTTCATTAGCTTTTTTAATTTGATCCTCAATGAAATTTAAGTAAGAAATATTAAAATTTGCCCAACGTCCTTGATATAGACAAAAGTGTTTATTTCGATATTTTACTTGGAAATCTAAAATTTTTAAAATTGAAATTTCTTGATTTGCTTTTCCTTTAGGTCTTATTTTTACTGTAGAAATATCAGTGCAATTTATAGATTTCAATATCGAAGATATTGATTGTATGTCATAAGATTGGATTTCGTATGCTTTATTATAAATTAATTCCAAACCGTATTCATTTAGGGATTCAAAAATATTTGTATCGTCAACTAAATAAGAGACTGAAACTAAATCACTTGCTTTTTTGACTTCTTTTAACAATTTCGAATTGAGATCAGCAATTTGCGGCTTATTATCTATATTAATTTTTAATAAAGTCATTCTCGGAAATGTATATATTTTTTTCTTCATACATCGATAAATAGTATAGCTCGTGCAGAATCTGAATTATTTGTTCTGGTTTAAAAGTTCCTGCCTCAAATTTAATTGATTGATGGACCGAATTTCATTTTATTAAAATAAGATTTCAAAAGGAAAGACGAATATTTTGAGTTTAATTTAATCCTACTTATGATTAGTTCATGACTTTCTCCTATTTCTGTCATTACAAATGAATTATTGTTATACTGCGTAAGTGCTTTGATTTTGGATTTTAACCAAAATTTTGGATTTTAACCAAAATCTCGAATTTTTTGCACCTATGCTATTGGAATCGTGAATGATTTCAGCAATATCAAATCCAAATCCGAAATCCAAATCTGCTACATTACTAGCATAGTGATGTCCCCTGCCTAAAGAAATACAAAACACTTCTCTATTTGCTGTAATCATAATCATGCCATAAGCTGATTCTATAGCTCTCTTTATATTTGAATTAAAATTATAATAAGGTGACCAATATTTGAGCCATTCAATTTCGGAATCATTCTCATCAATTTTCAAAAAGAAGGAACTTGTAAACTGCATTTGTATTACCTTATCATCTACAATGATTTCACTCTTGTATTTTTTTTCTTTACCTTGTTTCTTTAATTCCTTGTCATTTAAGTATTGAATAAATTCAGATTTTTTCATTGCTATTTTGAAGATATTAAATTCCATATAAATACTCCTTTTGATATAAAATTATAAAAAGGAAATTTTGGTTACTTGGTAATTAGTTTTATTATATATTATCAGTACTTCAATTTGAAACAAAAAAGACAAGAGAATTATACTCTCTTGTCTTTTTATCTAAATCGAACTAGTAGCGGTTAATGGTATTCCAAAACGCCCCAACGCACTGCGATTGTTTTTAATCCAAGCAAGCGCTAGCGTCCCCTCACCTGCATGAATTCCCGCTACCGGGATAAACGAAGCGATCTCGATCTGTAAACGTGGTGCCAGATGCGCGATCTCCTCTTTCAGCTTGAACGCGCCTTCCATATTGTTCGCGTGCATAATGCAGACATCGCGTACATGCTCAATATCCTTTTTCAAAATATCGAGCAGTTTTTGCTTCGCCTTTTTCATCGTACGAATCTTGTCTTCTACAATGACCTTACCACCTTCAAAGCGCAGCAACAGATGAATGGACAACAGCTGACTGATTACGAGCTGTGTACCGGAAACACGACCGCTGCGATGCAGTTGCGACAGACTCGCCGGAATCACGTAAAAGGACATGTCGTTGATCATTCCTTGGATTTTGTCACAGATTTCGGAAGCAGTTAATCCTTCCTGATAATACTGAATCCCTTGCAATACCATCTCACGCAGCGGGAATGCACCAACCTGCGAGTCAATGCCCATCACCTGTACATCTGCCATCTCGGCAGCTTGCAGCGAAGAATGGTAGGTGCCGCTTAGTGACGACGAGCAATGGATGACGATAATGTCGTCGTATTTGCCTTTGAGATTCTCGTACAATTCTACAAATTCGCCGATTGGCGGTTGGGAGCTACTTACTTTATCATGTTCACGCATTTTTTCATAAAATTGTTCCGCGGTAATATCGACATTCTCGCGATACACTTCATCTCCAGCGATCAGGCACAGCGGTACAATATACACATCATGCTCACGGGCAAAATCAGCATCGATCATAGCGGTGCTGTCCGTAACCCAGGCGATTGTTTTCATAATCAGATCACTACTTTCCATAGTAAGATTCAACAATGCCTTGAAGATCGCGCAAGATGTAACGCGTTTCAAAGATTGTGAGCATATGCGTATTTTGCCCACATGCTCCAATATAGATAACGGAGAATGTCATATTGCAAAATGTACATATGTACTTCATAACTTTAAGATGTAGTTATTATAACCAGATGTAGACGTAATTACAAACTTTATATATGATTATGAATACTAAATAACTTTCGTTTTGCGATTTATCCGTTATAATGAAAAGAAGATAGGTTTGCACATATTCAAATTTCAGAATGTTTTATGAACATACATATAGGCATGCACAACTATACATACGCAAATTAAAGGAGGTAGGATCAATGAAATCGCAATATCCACTGCTGGATCAGTTGAAGGACTGGGGTGAGATTAAGGTTGCTTATCGCTTCCCACGCTGGGAACAGCTGCCTGTTATCGGCATTTATATGGATCAACTGGTTGAATGGCTGGAACAGCAATTTCGTCAATTTCCCGGCGAAGCCGCAGGTAAGCTCATTACGCCATCGATGATTAACAATTATGTTAAGCAGAAGATTATTCCGCCAACCGTGAAAAAGCGCTACTCTCGCGAACATATTGCTTATCTGATCATGATCTGCAACCTGAAGCCTGTTTTGCCGATCGGTACTATTCAAGCAATGATTGCAACACAAATGCAAACACGCACGCTAGGCGAGATCTACAACCATTTTTGCGAAGAGCAAGAGGCGGCATCTCACTATACGATGGAGATGGCGAAGCAAGAAGGTCGACAATTACGCGATAACGCGGCAGGTTCGCAGGAAGAGATGCTGGCGGGATTTTCGCTAAAAATGGCGACACTGGCAAATGCGGGCAAGATTCTGGCAGAGAAGATTACGGGATTGGAATACGAAGCGGAGCAAGAGCGGATGCAAGATGACATTGCTCAAGCATGCGAGCGGTAAATTGTAGCCGATGAGCGAAATGAATACACATATACGTCATTTGAGAGAAGATAAGGCTCTGACTCATTAGGAAATGACAGATATGCTTCATACTATGCTCTAGAACATAAAAAAGATGAACACGCTCTAAGCGATGTTCATCTTTTTAGTATAGAGTGCGTTATTGAATCAATCGAACCAGTCGTATTCGTCTCCGCTTATTGATGTGGCTGTGATTGTATACATCAAGCCAAAATACTCTTGCGCTTCGCTTCCTCAATCCAGCTTGGGAACTCATTCAGTAGCCGATCATACAATTCTTCATCGCTTACCTTCGAGATATCATCCAGTTCAAAGAAATTTGCATTATCTACAAAGCGACCTTTCAGTTCGTCCAATTCCCGCAGTACGCCATAGTTAGCATTGCCCAGTCCGACAAACTGCCAGAACAGATTATAGCGCGAGCTGTCGATGATCAGCTTGGCGATTTTGCTCTTACTACTCACCCCGCCATCACTGAAAAAGATGATGTACGTGGGAATATGCACATTTGGCGCTTCTTTTGTATACTTGCGGATCACGTCCTCCATGACTGGTGGCTCGTTATTCGTTCCGCCTTTGCTGCCTAGTTTGTAGGCGCGTTCGATATAATTCTCGTAATTATCTGCTCGTACACTTTTGGCGCGCAAAAATTCCTTAGCAAAGAACCACACATCCAGTTCACCATCATCGTCAAACGCCGCTGCAATCGCCAGTACGCGTTCAAATGCTTCTTGTACGATGCCTTTTTTGTACAGTGAGTACATCGAGCCAGACGCATCGAAGACGACCGCAACACGTGCTTTGATCGGAGCCACTTGTTTTTTCTCAAGCGATGACGTGACTTTATTTTTCAGCAGATCGATTTTAGTTAATGGCACAGTCAATTTTGGTGCTGATTCTGATAGAGACGGAGCTGGGGATGACTGTGCCGCAGCAGTAGAGGCAGGCGATGTGGATGAGCCTGCGACAGATGAAGTAGCATTCGCAGAACCGGAAGCAGCTTGTTGGGAAGCGGTTGAAGCAGCCGCAGCTTGCGAGCCATTTGCGGAATCATCGGCTTCGATCTCTACGCCAAACGATTCTGCCAGCGGCTGCAATCCACCGAAGAATCCGCGTCCAATCGCCCGTACTTTGAAAGCTTCTTTGTACTTGTATACTTCGATCAGGATCAATGCTGTTTCGGATGTCATTTCGGATAGTGTATATGTAATCTGTTGTCCGCCGATCTGTAATACTGCTTGGCAGTTGGCAACTTGCGCGAACGTACCGACGCCTTCCAGCGTGGCGGTGAATACGCATTTGCTAATAGGGGCTTGCTGTAATCTGTTCAGATCTAATGTAAAGCGCGAACTGTGTTCATCTGCCTGAGTTAACCGCACCGATTGATGCGGATCGACATTCTGATTGTAAAAGATAAAATAGTCGTCAGAAGGCACTTTTCCATTCTCATCCACCATAAAACAGCTTACATCCAGCGAAGATGGTGCAGCACCGCATTGAATAATCACGTCCAATGTAATACCCGGCGGCAGGTTCGTATTTTGCCCCTGATTAAGTTGAATCTGTTCTCCAGCCATATGATGTTCCTCCTGTATGTAAAATAGAATAAGCCACTACAACAGATAGTATATCTTCTACCATAAGTTCTTTAATCTTCCACGTCAAATTGAAATAATTGTAAAAAAGTGGTACAAAAGATGCAAATAAACGATATTTTCTTTCATCCGTTTGCACATACATATACGCAATATACATTGGGTGATCCAGATTAAATATCTCTATGATTGGAGATAGCATAGCTTAATCCGAAGATGAAAAGATACAGTCGATCAAATGACGACCATTAGCAAACTAAGGAGATGCATCGTATGATACGCATGAGAATTATAGTAGCGGTTGTTTTCATTGCGATGATTGCTGGTTGTTCTGTTAACCGTCAGGATGCAGAGACAACTCGTGTTAATACGGTTACAGTAGATGAACAAACCGTTTCGAACACGACGCCTAATGATAACAAAACGGGCTTGCCTGATTCCATATCACCATATGATACTGATCCACGCCAAAGTAGTTGGCAATATACAGGTTATGTCATCGACAAAACGCAGGAGAAGATTCCGGCGATTTTATTTGTATGGGATGTACAGGCAGAGCAGATGAACGGACGTTCCGTGGATGATATTTTGCAGATTGCTAATCCTAATGTCATCTGGCTCACGACGGAAGATGTTACTCAAGCCGACGATATTCATATTGGAGATGCCATTAACGTTATACTTGCCCCGAATGTGAATACTTCCTTTCCAGCTCAAGGCAAATTGGAGCAAATGCAGATCGTATCTGATCAGAAGCGCATTTCCATCAAAACAGAATAACTTAGAAGCAGATATGGTTTATACGATAGCTGTATCTGAAAAACTTAGCTATTCTGAAGTGTAATGATATCTGATGTCATACGCACAACATTATTGATATGTTGTTATACAGACGATCACTTGCTCGGAATACTCTATTTCGGTTCTATATTCTTATTCAAGGTTAATAATGGAAGTTAATATATATTACTAACAAAAAAATAATAAAATTACATGGAGGCATTCATTTGAAAAAGAATACGAGATGGAGCACATGGAGTCTTGCAGCGATTTTAACTGTAAGCGGTATCAGTTTAGCTGGTGGAGCGCAGGCAGCGAGTTCTGTATCGTATACGGCATCAACAGGCTTCAGCTCTACGCAAGGCGCGAACAATTGGTATTACCAGCAAAAGACCGGGACTACCTACACCAATCTTACATACCAGTCTTCATCCAGTCGCTGGGATGTCAGCGGAACGTATCCATGGGTATCATCCAACGCACAGCATCCGGGCAATAGCGCTGATTCAGTACGCACATGGATTGCACCATCCAGTGGCAAGATTACCATTACTGGCTCCGTGCAAAAAGGCAGTGCAGATGGCGATGGGATTAACGCATCTATTATAAAAGACAGCTCTAGCTTGTGGACGCAAACGATCCGTAATACAACCGAAGTACAGCCTAGCGGTGTCACGAATATTCCAGTACAGCAAGGAACACAGATTCATTTTGTCGTGAATCGTGTCGGTTCGATCAGCTTTGACCATACGCTATGGAATCCGACGATTGCATTTACGGCTGGCACGTATGTACCAGATGATCGCAGTTTATCGATTTTGGACTTTGGCGCTGTGGCGGGAGATAACAAACCGGATGATACCGCCATTGCTGCTGCGATTCAGCAGGCGAAGACAGAAGGCAAGGATGTGTACGTACCAGCAGGAACATTTGAATTGAGTAATATTCTGACCGTAAATGGTGTGACCTTGAAGGGGGAAAATAAAGAACAGTCCATTCTGACCTCAACCAACCCAGAGCGCGGTTCTATTGATCTTACTGGAGCTAGCCCAGCGATTCGCAATCTGTCGCATGTGTATAGCAGTTTAGGTGAACGCGATGGCAAAAATGAAAAGAACAGTATCAGTGTTAAGAATGCAACGAATTTTGTAGTGGATCAGATTCATGTACAAAAAGCCAGTACAGCCGGCATCTATGTGACAGACTCGATAGGTGGAACCATTACGAATAATACGGTGCAGGATACACAGGCAGACGGTATTCACATGACAGGTGACAGCAGCGACATTACCGTACAAAATAACGTAGTGAAACAGGTCGGTGACGATACGATTGCTGTGGTTAGTTATGGTAAGAGTGCCAAATCTGATGGTGACAAAGGACAAACGAACAATATTCGTATCTTGAACAACGATGTGGGTTATGATTCAAAAGCGCGAGGAATTTCTGTTGTTGGTGGACGCGATGTACTGATCGAGGGTAATCATATCCAACTGACGCAAATGGCAGGTATTTATATTGCGACTGAAACTGGTGAAAATAATGAATATAATACGCAAGCCGTTGACTCTATTACGATCAACAATAACACTGTAGATCGTACAGCTCAGGATACAGGAAGAGGTCATGCAGACTTACTTGTATATGCCGGTAACACACCAATTGATAATGTGACATTTAATAATAATACAAGTACGAATGCTGGCAAATTCGGCACAGGGGTTTGGGGAAGTGGACAAGTTGGCACAATCACTTATAATCATATGACTATTATTAATCCAGGTTCAGATCCATACAAATTCGACAACGGTAGAATCATTTGGGATGGTGTAGTCAAAAGAGAAAACAAGTGATGACTATGCTTCAAAATGAATGGAGTACAAAGGTTTGAGTAAAATCCTCGATTATTAAACGAATACATGTAGAGCACATTCACAACCAAAGCCAGCAGAATCAGATGATCCGTCATCCGTTTCTGCTGGCTTTGCTTTATTGGTTATAAAAGGAATTCAGTAGTACACTTTATACAACTTTGACCTGCCGCTATTCAATACGTCTCACTCAAATGACAAGCCAGATACACCTTCATCCAATCCCCAGAATCGTTCAAATTCACCTGCAAAATCTCCTCAATCCTTCGCAAGCGTACATACAGTGTATTCGGATGAATAAATAGCTTCTCCGCCGTTGCTGCTGCAATGCGGTTCTCCTGAATATACATTCGCAGCGTCTGCTCCAACTCGGCGGCAGCATATTTGGGACTGCGTAGGGGAGATAGAATTTCCTGTACATAATTTTCGATCTCCTGTGGCTCCTGCTGTAGAAATAGGCGATTAATGCCAATATCCGCATATGTCATTACTCCGGTTTGTCTGCGACGACGGGCATACGATAGCGCACGTCCCGCTTCATTATGACTGCGTGCAATTTGCTCCAAGCCATCATAGGCGCCGCCGATTCCGCCGTATACCGGAATGGAACTATCCCTTTGCCAATGTGAAATAATCACATCCAATTGCTCTGCCAGTTGTGATGGAGTAGAAGCGGACGATGTATTGCACAGTAGCGTAATTTTGTCACTTGATCCGAATAGCAGATATGCACCACGTTCCGGTTGACGATCAATGCGAGCGATGAGCTGACGGATATGATTTTCAGCTATGCGTACATCGGTTGTATCGCTATCCACCTGCAATAGGGCGACATATAGTGGTGATTCTGCATGCAGTCCATAGCGCCGCAACCCATCTGCTAGTGTATGTGGATCGCGATGCTGCAATAGTTCATCGAAGAAGTCACGACTTTGCCGATACAGCATACCAGTCATGGAATACATATTCATCATATGCAGTAGCACAATAGCGCTTGCTTGTTCTAATATGACCTCCTCTAGCGGCTCCAATGCACGCTGGATTGGTAATTGAAAATACCCAACTAGCAACGAGCCATTTCGGACAGGATAAATCTGTTCATTGGACGATGGAATCTTATGAGAAGCAGCATCCACAGCATACTGATCATCCGTCGTCCACATTGCATTCCCGCTGGTATCCTGCTCTGTAGCGATGTATTCGTATCCTTCCGCGCTATACGTTTGTTGTGCTTCCGTATCGACAAAGCAGACCGGGAATTTCAGCATATCTGCGGCTGTCTGCACGATTTGCTCTAGCGGAGCATTGTCGATTGAGAGCTGGGTATACACGCGATGAATCTGGCTGCGTTGTTCCAAATACCGATTGTTATCTAGCAATTCGCTATACATACGCGCATGGACGATCGCAATTGCAGCTTGATCGGCAAAGCCCTGTAACTTGTCCAGATCACCCTGATGCAGCGTGCGGCTATCGTCGAACTGGTAGATCAGCATCACACCGATCTTGTCTGTATGCATACGCACGGGCACCGCCAGCATGCCATGAACAGTCAAGTCATCTCCCAGAAATGAACCTGCGACCAGACCGAGTCGCTCCTCATCTACGTTATGAATATCCTCGAATATGGATGCAAAGGTTGGGTACACCCGCGCCACCCCTTCACTGAATACACGTCCAGTAATGCCTTCATGCGTTTGCGCCCGATAATCGTAAATGGAATCGTGAAAACCACGCTGTGCCCGCGGCTGCATATTGTCACTAATAGGATCGTGCATAAGGAACAACCCGGCGGAGGCGGAAGGCAGTACTTCTAAGGCATGATCCATAATCGTAAGCAATAGCTCGTCCAGTCGTAATGAACCGGTTAACTGGCGCAGACTTTGCAACCAACGCTGATGATGCTCACGCTCGGTAGACAATTGATGACGAAGCAGTACATCTCGAATCAAATATTCCATATGCTGCTGTTCTAGCTCTGTAAATTGATGCGTGGATTGTATCACCAATTGCACATCACAGCGCGACAACATATCCAGCTGGAAACTAAGTATCTGGAAATTCGCAGTGTCACATATGGTATTGTTTGCCTTCTCATATGCATTATGATTGTCAATCTGATGTGTAACACTGTATTCATCATGATGTGCAGAATCTGGTGCTGCATGTTCTGAATTTGACACATTTGAATATAAAGGTGACTGATGTGTCAACTTTACGTCGTTATATTTAACCTTAGTATGACTTTGTTGCGGTGTAGAGTTACTGTGAAGAATAGATGATCCAGATGCAGTGTCCTGATTATTTATGAAGGCAGGAGATAGAAGGTTATGTTCGCTAATATTTGCTAAAGGAGAAGCAGAGTCTGGGTGCAGTGTTCTCCAATATTCATCTGCTGTCTCATCTGCATACCCGCAGCGCCAACGACAATCATGCTCATCCCGAAGCCACAGTCCAGAAGCAGAAGCAGAAGGAGAAGAAGCAGAAATAGATGCAGATACAGCTTCATCGTTTGTTTGTATCTTATCTATATGTCCATTCTTTTGTTCGATAAACTGCCGCAGTTTTGTAAAATCCATACGTCCACCTCCAGCACATTGTCGAATTCTGTCTATTGATATGTATTGTCAATTATAGATTTCCCCACTGTTTTATGCAAAATATTATTCATCTCCACAATGACACAGGTCTATGCTGAATTTATAATGAATGTCACTATATATAACGCTGATAGGAATGGAAGTCATACAATGTCAGTCGTGCTATAGCAAAGTTTCCATTATATTGTTGATCATTTGCCGATGCATCCATTTTCATATAGATGGATCGAACGATCGAGCAATACCAGTGAATGGGGCATCATACAGAGAGAATGGAGGAACAGAGAGATGAGTGGTACTTTTTTTCGTGGAGCTGTATTGATTGATGGACTAGGTGGCGAGCCGATTCACAATAGCGGTGTACTGGTACAGGATGATCGCATTGTCGCAGCCGGAGTTGCAGCGGATATGACCATCCCGGAAGGAACGCAGACTGTCGATGTAACGGGGAAGATAATCATGCCCGGACTAATCGATGCGCATGTGCATGTGATCGGATCGAAAAGTCTCAATATGGCGCAGGTAGCATTAGAGCCGCAAGCGATGCAAATGGGACGTGCGTTACTTGATCTGCCGCGGCTGATCAATGCTGGGTTTACAACGGTTCGCGATGTAGGCAGTCATGTGGCAGTACATATTCGCGATCTGATCCGCGAAGGTGCGTATGAAGGACCGCGTATCAAGACGTCGCGCCATATGCTTAGTCAGACTGCGGGCCATGGTGACATGCACATGCTGCCGTCATCGTTTAATCTGTTCACCGTTTGTGATGGTGTGCCGGAATGTATTAAGGCAGTGCGTACGCAATTTCGCGAAGGTGCTGATTTTATCAAAATTTGTTCCACCGGTGGCGTATTATCGGAAAAGGATGATCCGCGCTGGTCGCAATTTAATATGGATGAGCTCAAGGCAATCGTATACGAAGCCGAAGCAGTACAGTCGTATGTAGCCTCTCATGCGCAGGGCACGCAAGGGATCAAAAATGCCCTGCTTGCTGGAGTGAAGACGATTGAGCATGGCATTTACATAGACGAGGACGGCATTGAGCTGATGCTAGATCGCAAAGCGATTCTGGTGCCAACACTCGCAATTGTGCATCGCATTATTAAGGAAGGTCATCTGTATGGCGTACCGGAATTTGGACTACGCAAGGCGCGTGCCGTCTATCGTGAGCATATTGAGCATATGATCATGGCGCATCAAGCAGGTGTTACCATCGCTGCCGGAACGGACTTTGCCTCGTGTGCGCCAGTAGAACACGGTGGTAATGCACTGGAACTTCAATTGCTGGTAGAAGATGTGGGCTTTACACCGATGGAAGCGATTGTTGCCGCTACAGCCAATGCTGCCAAGGCGCTTCATATGGAAGACGAGATCGGCACCATTCAACCAGGGAAACTCGCCGATCTGATCGTACTGGATGTCAACCCGCTAGATGATATTACACTGTTTCAACAGACAGAGCATATCCAGCAAGTATATATTGGCGGAAAACGATTGAAATAACGGTAGATGCTCAAAAGGGGGAAATGCGATGTTCAGTCAACCGATTTATATTGCGACGTTGCTGCTTATTTTGCTGGCAGTAGGGGAATTGATCTCCATCTGGTCGAGGGCGCGAGTTCCTTCACTGCTAGTGGTGATGGGAGGATATCTGCTGCTATCATGGATGCACGTATTTCCGCAGGAGGTCATTACTAGCTCCGCATTTGCTGTCTTCGGCTCCATTATGGTTGCGCCGCTCGTCGTGCATATGGGTACGCTCATTCCCACACGTCTCATTCGCGTACAGTACAAAGCGATTCTGATCGCTCTCTTGTCAACGTTGATAGCAACAGTGCTTGTACTGCTGGTCGTATCGCCGATTTACGGTTATCCGACAGCTGTAGCTGGTGCAGGTCCGGTTACTGGCGGCATTATCGCCTACCTGATCACCACGCAGCGTTTGCAAGAAATGGGCTTGACCGCACTCGTTACCGTCCCGGCGGTAATTCTCGGTATTCACGCACTGTTCGGAATGCCAGTTGCACTGAATATTTTACGACGCTATGCGTTGAAAATGCAGCGTCAAGGCTTCTTCGATGCACCCAAGCTGGAGAGTACGACACATGAATTAACTGCACATGAATCTGCAACTGATGAATCGCTGACTAGTGCTACTCGCCAATCGGCTTCTCATCGTGTTGAGCAACAGGCAAACGTAGCAGGCAATCAGACTGCCGCTACGCAACATTTACATGCCAATCATTCTCATGATCATGAGCAGCAGAATACTGCTAAAGGCAACTCGCGCATGCTGTTGCCGGAACGCTTGCAGACGCCACCGATTCTGCTGTTGCTATTATTCCTAGGCGGAAGTCTGGCGGTGCTGCTCAACAACCTGACTGGATTGAACTACAGCATCTGGGCGCTGGCAATCGGTATTATCGGACAAGTAGCAGGCATTTTCCCACCACGTACGATGGATCGCGCTAATACAACTGGTGTTGCGATGGTCGGACTGATTGTAGTCGTGATGTCCAGCATGGGCTCGGTTACGCTAGAAGCTGTACTTAGCTCTATCGGTCCGGTGCTGTTGATCATCGTAGTCGGCGTGTTCGGCATCATGCTGGGCGGCTGGCTCGGCTCCAAATGGTTCAAATGGGATCCGCTCAAAGGCATTCCTGTCGCAATGACCGCACTATTCGGTTTCCCCGGTGACTATATCATTTGTGAAGAAGTCAGTCGTTCAGTCGGCAGAGATGAACGAGAACGTCAGGCGATTCTGGATGAGATTTTCACCCCGATGCTGGTTGGCGGATTTACAACCGTAACGACCGCATCCATCCTGATTGCATCGGTATTGATCAATACATTGTAAACTTGTGACAAATCAATCTGTAACAATGTAACCTGTACAAAGTCAAAAAAACCCGATCTATCTGCACTTGGCGGATAGATCGGGTTTTGTGATGTTTGAACAGAAATCATTGCGTGAGCAGATCCGACAGCATCTTGATCTGGTTATCGACTGCAATCGGATCTTCATAGAACAGGTCATAATAATCGACGACATGCACGCGTCCATTCTTCACCGCATCAAGATTTTTCCATACGGTACTTTGTTGTAATTCCTGCAACTTCTGGCGTCCGGTGCCTTCGGGATCGTAAACGGTTAAAATAATATCCGTGCCCGCCAGATCCGGCAGCGATTCAAACGATACATTGGCATTCCATTTGTCCGAATTGACGAATAGCTTCTGCACTGCCTGTGGGGGCTGCACCTCTAGCATCTTATACAACACCTCGCCGCCCATATTGCGGTAACCGTACACTTGTAGATTCTTTTGGAAAATGCTCAAGATCGTCACCGTTGTATTGGGCGCCATCTTTTCATGCAAATTCGTTTTGGCTTGCTTCAGCTTCGTATCGAATGCCGTGCTCCATTTCTGCGCTTCTTCCTCTTTGCCAACAAGCTCACCAAGCTTCTGCATTCGTTCTTTGAGTGGCATGGTCGTCTTGAGCAGAACAGATGGAGCAATCTTGGCATATTGGTCATAGCTTTCATCCCAGGTGGAGATGATCAGATCCGGGTTTAAATCAACAACCTGTTCAAGTGAATCGCCAAGTGCCTCAGTGCCATCGCTTTTGACATACGGGTATTCGCTGAGCAGGTATTCCGGGTAACCAATCGGACGCACGCCGAGTGTCAGCAACTCGCCGTAAAACCAATCGGTCACGATTCGTTTCGGTTGAACGGGTACGGTAGATGTACCACCAGCGTGCTTGAATTCGTGTGTAGTAACCGCAGCTGTCGAAGTCGCGGACGCTTCATTGGGATTGGAACTGGTAGTGCTTGTATTGCCAGACACTGGTGTTGTAGCCGGTGCGCAGGCGGAGAGAATGAGCGTCAACCCGAGCAGGGCGAGCATCATTTTTCCTTTTGTAGCAGTAAACATGGCATATTCCCCTTCTGTTGTCTCATGATCCGGTTGAACCGGTCTCTGTCCAGCATAAGGGATCGATGTAGGAAGCAACATGGCAGAATCGTGCATCTGTATTGTATGAAGTTTCCGGTAATCGCCGGGGGTGATGCCACGTACGCTTTTGAACGTTTTGATCAAATGAAATTCATCAGAGAACCCGCAACGATAAGCGATTTCGCGCAAATTCGCATCGGTTGTACGCAGAAATTGCTCTGCCGCAGATAGCCGTTTACGAATCAAATATTCCTGCGGAGACATGCCCTGCTGCTTGCGGAACAATCGACTCAGATTGCTGGCGCTAACATGCACATATTGCGCGATACGCCGTAGCGATACCGATTCATGGTAATGCGTATCCATATAATGCCGCGCCAGTGATACCGCATCCGGTTGCAGTCGCCGGACATCGCCGCGCTCCAATTGTTCATATACTTTGTACACCAGCTGATGCAGTGCTGCCTTGCTATACAGCATATCCAGCGGCTTACCGCCTGCCCAGCGTTCCCACATTCGGTGCAGATGTTCAGCGAAGAATAGCGGATCATCCGGCTCAAAGCCGTAACATTCACGAAATGGCGTAGCATCATGGCGTGATTTTAAGTGCTTGTCTAGTACACTTTTCGGTTCAGCTCGATACAGCAAAGTGTACAAGCCAGTACCAACATCGCCCGCACGAACGGAGAAGGACGATCCTTTGCCAGCATGAAAAAACCCAAACCGGTCGATACTGTATCCAGTACCGTTTAATTGAATATCTGCCGCTCCGCCATAAGAGAACAGGAACAGACTGGCAGGAGCCAGATGATTCGTGTTCTCTTGCTGCCCATGTAGCCATTCGTGACGAATATCGATGAGAGAGATGGAAGCGCGCGTCCATTGTTGTATGTAGTCGGCAAGTTGCTCGCGCGGCGGCGAGAAGCCGGTAGAATGAAAGTTGTTCATGAATCATGTTCCTCCTGCATACTGCTGTAAAATACATAACTCTAAGCGTAATTGAGAGTCATTATCATTTATTATATCTAATTTTGCACAGGATAGGGATAATTATTGCAGCAATCGGAACATAAGATCATCATACAAAATGCATAATTCTTTTACTGCATGTAAGCAATTGCCCATGTACAACAATACATATGTATTTTGTATAAATGAACGTATTTCGCCTTGAATCGCCTGAAATAACGAAATTTGAGCAAAAAGATGAAACGTTATTGCAACTAATTCGTATGCAGTTAGGAAGGAACATTTGACATACGAATTGATTTTGCATCTGTAGGATGGCGATGTCATGTTGGATATTATCGGCTTCATCTCATTATCGCTGTGTTGCAGATGCCCATTCTGAGAGGGAGGGGTACATCGATGGGAACGTTTAACAAGCGCAATATGTTTTTCAGTACCATTCTGCTGCTCGCAGCGGTTGTGTGGATCGGAGCGTATACAAGTGAGGTCAATCTGGAACGTGAGGTAGAAGCGTACTTGGTGGATAGCCGCCAATATAATGCCGAGGATATTGATTATGTTAAAGCCAGCTTTGGCATCAATCCGGTGCTCGGCGTGGAAGTGCATTTTACCGACGATCCAGAAGCGCGTTATTACTACAAACGGCATGAAGGCATGATTACCCAGTACAATGCGGCTCCACGCGACGGTATCGATCTGCATCATAGCTATGCGTATAAGCATAAAGAGGAAGAGGTCGAAGCGAGAGAGCATGTGCCGGTGCAGTTGGCGACGATGCCATTCGCTGCACCAGCAATATTATCCACGTTCTGAACACTTGAAAAAGATGCAATATACAGAATATAAGTCATGCATGTAAGATTCATAGGATACGCATTACATGGATGATATAGAAAATATAAAACACCAAAACACATTATAGATAGGCAGCTTACGATACACCGAGACTAATTGGAGAAGTTGTCTTATTCAATCTGAAACCCGAATACAAACGACGTATCGCCTTGAGTATACATGCCGTCTTCACTTGTCCAATAGGCTTGAAAGGTATAGAAATACGTCCCACGTTTCAGCGGTGCATCAAATGTCCAATCTCGCAAAGCAATCACAGAATCAACTGAAGCAGAAGTGCCAAGCGAAGTGACCTGAATCTGATTAGGAGCTGGATCGTAAGGAAAGACAAGTGCAATAGCCGCTCCAGATGATAGTGTCGGTAACGTTTGATCATCCAGCATTTTCGGATCGCTTGTGTAGTCGCGACAACCGAGATCGCCCCAGCAATAGGAACTTTGGGCAACCGGAATGTCCATTTCGCCTGCATGGACGACAAGTGAAGGAAGTTCATTTGGCTGCAATGGTTGAAGCTGTTGAGAAGGTGGAAGCGGTGAAGATGGAAGAGAAGAAGAGTCTGTAGCAGATACAGGTTCTTCTTCTTTTGCATGTAGGGGTGTAAAAGAATCATCTCCGCCAGATTGTGTATGGCTCGCCGAACAGCCTGTGGAGACTAGCATAGTAATCAACAGTAACGATACAAAGCGTTGTTGTAATATTCGCATATCATCATCCTCCTGCTTAGTACACACATAAGATATCCATATTGTTCCATCTAATTGTGGTGTATAAAAAATGTATATGGGTTTAGAGAGAGCAATCATGCAGAACATAACAGATAGACGTATCGTTTTCCGTTTATTTACAATTGAGTTATAATTACAATCGTATCGTAATTACATAGAATATGGAGGTCATCATGAGTAGATTTGAACAGCAACTGGTGAAGTATATGACGTACGGATTCGTAGCAGGGTTATTGTATTCGTTTCTGACGAAACGGACTATTTCGATGCCTGCTTCTACGCCGGGAGCAAGTATACAGATGCAGGTATCTATGGATGAATACGTGATGGATTGTCTATTCAATGCCGCGCTATTCAGCGTATTGGTCGGTGCATTCTTTGCCATTTGCTATGCCGCCAGCAAATGGATGAAGCCGCAGTGATCTAACCGTATAAGCAGTAATGAACAGGACAGATGAATAAAAGAAGCCAACCAGATAGCTCATTTAGCTATATAAGATTGGCTTCTTTTTGTTTGAAAAACATTAAAATAAATATAATTCATACATAAATTAGAAAATAACTATTCCCATAATAGTCCAAACGATGTATGATGTAGGAAAATAATTCATTTATTTACCTCTTATGGCACCTGCCGATATACCTATACATTAAAATTCATACCTGTCAGTATTCCAGAAGCACTGGAAACAGAACCACGGAATCTGCGGCAGCAAGGAGAAACCAGCACATGGCATATATGATTCCGGAAACGATTCCGGGTACCGCAACGAATGGAGAACGCATTCTATTCAACACTTTCCGCAAACATCTTCCCGACGATTATATCGTTTACTACGAACCTCATATCAACAACGGTCATCACCGGCGACCAGATTATGTCATCATCGGTCCCGATCTTGGTCTGCTTGTATTGGAAGTAAAAGACTATACCGAGAATACCTTGCACACATTAAGCCCGGACGATTGGCACATACATACACAAAAAGGCACCGGCAGTCTGGAAACCGTCAAAAACCCGATTACACAAGCACGTAACTACGCATTCCATATTCATAATAAACTGAAAAAAGATCGTAACCTGCTGCAACAAGAAGGCGCTTACGCCAACAGTCTCAAATTCCGCTATGGTTACGGCGTTGTCTTCACCCGTATGAAAGAAGCCCAGATCATCCGCAACGAGATTCATCGCTGCATCGATCTGAATCTGCTCCTCACTCGCGAGGAGATTGATCCCGACGACGAACAATTTAACGCTGACCATCTGCTGGAACGAATGACCAGCATGTTCCCACACCCGTTTCACCAGCGACAATGGCTGAGCGAAGATGATATGAAAGCAATCCGGTATCATCTGTTCCCCGAAGTACGCATCTCTGCCGACATCCGGCAGCGTGGATATTACCAGGATGACCTGCTACTGTCGCTGCATAACATTCAGGCAATGGATCTGCATCAGGAGTCGCTCGCTCGTCAGATCGGCGATCGTCACCGACTGATTCGCGGCGTCGCGGGCAGTGGTAAGACGCTCATTCTGGCTACTCGCGCTCGTACCCTGCTACGTGAACATCCAGAGTGGCGCATTCTGGTGCTCTGTTACGGCAGTCCGTTATCGTGCAACATCCGCAGCATGATTCGCAACAAATTGAGTGAACCGGAAGACTTGTTTGAATGGTCAGTAATGGAGTCGTCGCAGGCAAATGACAACGACGCAGATGACCCATTGAACCGACAATTAGAAATTAGCACCTTCCACGACTGGCTGTACAAACAGTTCCCGGTGAAATTTGCCATGAGTGAAAAGGAAACTGAACGCCAGATTGCTGAGCTGCTGGATCAACTGGATAGCGGCAAAGTAACCGCACCTCAGTACGACGCCATCCTGATCGATGAAGGACAGGATCTCGAACCACAATGGTTGGAAGTGATCACCAAAGCACTTAACCCGGAAACGCAATCATTACTGATCGTGGAAGACAAAGCCCAAAAAATCTTCCGCCGTAAAGTCAGCCTGTCCCGCAACACCGGACTCGACTTCCGCGGACGCTCCAAAATACTAAGCATCAACTACCGTAACACATCGCAGATCGTGGGTTTTGCATGGGACTTCTACCGTTCCCATTCTAAGCTGAAGGACAAATTTCAGACGACGATCACCGCAAACGAACCCGCCGAGATTATTCCACCACAGGGAACGAAACGCAGAGGTCCCGAACCGCAAATGCGTCGCTGTAACTCCATTCAGGAAGAGATGCAGTGGGTAGCAGAACAGATGCAGCATCTGCACCAGGAGAAGAAGGTGGAATATGCAGATATGGCGATTCTGTACCGAGTGAAGGGCAGCTCCAAAAATGCCTTTATCGTGGACGCGATCCGGCAGGAGCTGGATAAGAACAGAATTCCACACAACTGGTTTACGGAGAGCAAAAAGACAAAAGACAACTTCGATCGCAACCATCCCAGCGTGAAGATCTCGACGATTGATAGCGCGAAGGGAATGGACTTTCGCGCGGTATTTATCGTGAATGTGGATGGCATGCCGAGAGAGAAGGCGAAGGAAGAGGATTGGGACGAGGAAGTGTCGCGGTTCTATATCGGGATGACGCGGGCGATGGAGTATTTGTATTTGAGTTATAGCAAGGTGGAAGGATTTGCGAAATGGGTGGATGAGAAGGCTCATCTTAGTATTGGGAAATAATAGAGTTTATTTTAAATAGAAAATAGAGACAAAAGGGGAAGCAGAAATGGCACGTAGAAAAAGCAAGAAGAAACAGCAGCAAGAAACATTTAATGCAATGGGTTTGTTAGTCGTGATGATTGGGACAGGAACTCTGTATTTCACAAAAAGTATAATGGCAGCAGGCGTTATCGCTATCATTGCTCTGATCGTGATAGTCGCAATTGCTTATGTCATCCATGAAGCCAAAGTTGCTCGGTTACGACGTTCAGGCATTGCACAGATTGACAAGATGGATGGCATTCAGTTTGAAAAGTATCTGGAGCAGCTGTTCCGATTGCAAGGATACAAAGCAAATGCAACTCGCGCTCAAGGTGATTATGGTGCCGATCTGGTGATTAGTCGGAATGGCGAGAAGATTGTAGTGCAGGCGAAGCGGTATAGCAAGAATGTTGGGTTGAAGGCTGTGCAGGAGGTTCATGGGGCGATTGCTCACTACAAAGCGTCGGCTGGATGGGTTGTGACGAATAGTGGATATACGCAGCAGGCAAAGAATTTGGCATTGTCTAACAATGTGCGTTTGATTGCGCGGGATGAGTTGGTGGAGATGATTCTAGCAGTGAAAGCTAACAAAATATCATAATACTTTGGAGGGAAAATGGAATTAAAACGATTACAAATAGAATATTTTAGAAATTTTGAGAAGATAGAGATCGAATTAAAAAACCATAATGTGATTTTTGGAATGAATGATGTTGGAAAAACAAATTTAATGTATGCTTTAAGATTTTTATTAGACAGAGAAGTTAGAAATAATGGGTTCACTACCACAGATTTTTTTAGAAATGATATTAGTAAAACTATAAAAATTACGTTAGAGATCTCATTGATGGATTATGAAGAAAGTATGGAAACAAAGAATATCGTTTCTAAAGTTGGTGGTGCTAGAAACAGTAAGAATTTAGATACCTTTTTTTTTCAAATCCAAGGCAGTTATGATAATAATGAGTATTTTGGTATCCCTAAAATTTTTTGGGGAAGTGGGCTAGATGAATTAATTGAATTACCCCAAAAGGTATATTTTTAGTGAGTTGGATAAAATATTTGAAGTAGTATATGTAGACCCTACAATCGATTTAGAAAAAACTTTTTTGAAGCATAAAAAAAGGCTCTTTGATCAGATGAATCTTTCTGATAGTGATAAAGAAATAGAGGTTCGTTTAAAAAAGCTTAGTAATGATATGAATAATGAAATAAGTGGCATGGAGTTGGTTACAAACTTTCAAAGTATGATAACAGAAGAATATAAAAATTTAAAACAAGAAGAAATAAAAATTGAGTTAAAGTCTGAGATGGCTGTCAAAGGTTATTTTAATAACTTAATTCCTTATATCAAAAGAAATGATGATGAGGAGTTGTATCCAACTTCTGGGGATGGAAGAAAAAAAATATTAGCTTACTCACTTTTAAACTATTTAAAAAAAAAACAAGCTGATCATAAAATAGTCATTCACCTAATTGAAGAACCAGAAAATAGTTTGCATAGATCTATGCAAATCGCATTTTCAAAACAGCTTTTTTTTAGTAACGGAGCGTATAATCACTTTTTTTTTTTAACAACACATTCATCAGAGTTATTATACGAGATGGATAATGCTTCTTTAATAAGAGTATATTCTCAAAACCAAACAGATTCCTCATCTTATTTTTATATAAAGTTCAAGAAGAATACAAAGCTATTAAAAAAAAATTAAATCGTTCCTTGGCAACAGCATTATTTGCAAATACAGTTCTTTTAGTAGAGGGCCCTTCTGAAAAAATCTTATTTGAAAAAATACTATCGGTAGTAGCACCAGATTATGAATCAAACGGTGGGTATTTGCTCGAAGTAGACGGTATAGATTTTAAACCTTATGTGGATACATTAAAGGCTCTATCAATAAAAACTCTTGTTAAAACAGACAATGATTTTCAAGCGGTTAGAGGTGGAAAATATAATTTATTAGGTTTTAATAGATGCATGAAACTAATTAATAAACCTAAATTAGACAATATAACGGTAGAATTTCCCCCGATTGAAAATGAATGAAGACGAGACAGTGGATGAGGTTAAAGAAAGAACATTGAAAATTAATAAAGTACAAATTTATGAAAGTGAAATTGCTACAATTGAACTACTAAAGCAAGAAGGCATTTACCTTTCAAAAATCGACTTGGAAAATGATCTATCTGAAGTTATAGCAGAACGAATGGAAGAGGCATTTCCAAACAAAGAAGCCATTATTTTCTTGCAGAAAAAAAAGCTTATTAATATGATTGAATTAATTAAAAAATTATCTGATGAAGATTGTAAAAATATCTATAACCATGAATTATTTATGGTACTTCGGAGGTTAGTTGAACAACAATGACTGAACTTATCATTGATCAAAAAACCCGTGACGAAATATTGAGAGAAGAAGAATGTATGGTTGTATCAGCAAGTGCTGGTTCTGGTAAAACTACAATAATAGTGAGAAAAATGAATGACACTTCCAATAAATATATTAAAGATCATAGAACTATGGCAGCAATAACTTTTACTACAAAAGCGACAGAAGAAATCAGGAAAAAAATAATCAAAATGGGTTTTGAAGCAATTGTAGTGACGAATGATAGTTTTGTCGAGTTTGAAGTTATACGTCCTTTTCTTAAAGATACAGAGTTTTTTAAGAATGAATATTCTAATGATTTTACAGTCAATTATAGTTCAGCCTATAAATTTTCTGAATCAAAAGAAGGATTCTTATTACTAAAAGAAAAAAATATTCTTGGCACTTATACAAGCGCAACAGAGAATTTTAAATTTCAATTAGCTTGTTACATTTTGGAAAATTCAATTGCAGCAAGACAATATTTAAAGGCGAAATATTACATGATATTTATTGATGAATACCAAGATTCGGATGAACAAATGCATCGCTTTTTTATGTTTTTAAGAAAAGAGATTGGTATTAAGCTAATGATAGTTGGAGATAAAAAACAAGCAATATATAAGTGGAGGGGAGCAACTTCAAATATTTTTGAGATCCTAGAGAGAGAAGACTTTGTACATTATCAATTATTTCATAATTTTAGGTGTCATATTGATATTCAAAATTATGCTAATTTTTTTCATGATATTGATCAATTTCAAAAAAGAGGCGACAATATTGAAAATGTAATATTAGCTAGATTTGATAACATAGTTCAGACTCTCAAAAATCTAATACAACAAGAAATTATAGATATTGATAAAGAAGTAACTATAATTTCTAACTTCACCATTCATGCTAAATCAATAGAACAAGAATTGAATTTGGCTGGATATAATTTTATCTTTATTCCACGTACCCCTTTAGATAATGGTTCTTTAAATAATCATCTTTTAAAATGCTTAGCGTACTATTATAAAAATAATGATTATTCTATATATGATTTTTTAAATGATATTTATTTTGAAAACATAAATAAAGATAATGTGCACGCAATTGATAGTATAATTAATTTAAATACTTCATTATCTAGTTTGGAAGAAATTTTAAGGGATTTATCAAATTATTTAGGAATCAGTATAACAAACAATGAAATTAATGATTTTGTAGAAACAATAAATAATCCTGATTACGATAAAGCCTACTTGTTAAATGAAGAAAAGCATAGAATTATGACTGTATTTGGGGCGAAAGGTCTAGAGTTTGATCAAGTATTTGGGTTTAGTAGCCAATATAATATTGCAAATAATAGCGCGAATAATCATCAAGTCGAAAATCACTATGTTTGTATTACTAGAGCAAGAGATAAATTTGTAATGCTACTAGATGATAGAAATGAGAATTATTTAAAATATGTTGAAAAGAGTTTAATTTATCGGAAAGAAAAAAGTATATACAAACTTCTTTAACTAACAAAGCAGGGTGCCCTTTAGGCAACCTGCTTTGTTAGTTAAAAAAATACACTTTACTCAATTATTGATTTTTCTCCAACCTTCTACTACTATTACAGCTAATTCTAACTCTTTTAGCGTCCAAGTTTCTATTGCTTGCTGAATAGGATTAGTGCTATTCAACTGAGTTTTAGAAGTAGATAAATCTAATAAATAATCAACTGATATTTCCAATATATTAGCTAATTTCACAAGAGTCTGCGAATCAACATCTCTTTTGCCTGCTTCATAATTACCATAAGCCTGTCGAGTAATTCCTAATTTATTCGCCATATCTTCTTGAGTAAGATTCTGCAACACACGCTCATTTTTTAGTCGTTCACTATTCAGCACATTATCACCTCTATACAATAGAGTATAAGGTAACAAAATAACCAAAAGAATAGAGGTAACAAATCGTTGCTTTTATATAGAAAAAGAAACAAAATGTTGCTATAATAGGTCAAGAAAGCAATCGTAGCGTTGCCTTCTTACTTTGTACTAAAGGAGATTTTTACATATGTGGATCATCAGCCAAAATCAAAAAATCTGTGTCCAAGCCATTGCGCTCACCGCCGAAACCTCAGACAACGCAACTGTCCTATCCGCCTACGCCGGAGACGGAACCGTCGAATCTGCCTTTACTGTTGGCATCTTCGGCAAGGAGCAGCAAGCGATGAACGAAATCCAGCGTTTCCAACAGCATCTAAGCACGAGCAACACAGCCCCTTTTCAAATCCAAAAAGATCACCATGCTTAGCTATATCCAAGATTCCAGCGATAGCGCACTGATCCAACTCGTACTACCTACAACACCAGCGCAATTTCAATCTCTTGTCGCTGGAACAGTTCCAGAAAAGGAGTTCCATCGACAACAGCTTCATGCGCCAGTTCCATAGGGTGCGCATATACATCCGTCACAATGCGATTCTCGCGCACCAGCACAAATCCACCTTTCACTGACAGAAAGGCATACGAGATACCTTTATACAGAAATTCAATTTCCCGCTGCATCGTAAAATATTCCATCAGTTCATCATACGTTGTTTCATCATTCATAAGCACAATCGACCCTTCGTTGTCATCTAACATATCCAGTCAGCATATCAAATTGTATAACAAGAGCATATAGGACAGAGTGCTCTTTCACACTAACTCTACCAAAGAAAGAAACTCGTCGAATTTCTTTCACTTCATCCTCCAAATAACCGATATAAAATACAGAAGCACCGCAGGATCTCACTGCATAGCTGCATGCCTTATGCTAAAGTTGTTTTTTTACATCTGAAGACTGAGAAATTGAACTTGAACAATCCTAAAACGATGGAAGAAGCAAGGCACCACATTGCAGAGTATTTGAACCATTACAACGAGGAACGGTTTGAAAGCAAACGAAATGACCTCTCCCCGAAAGAATTTCGAGAAAAGGTCATTTCTTGAGAAATGGTACTTTTTTAGTGTCTACTTGATAGGGATAAGACCAGACATCTATGATATCAGATGTCTTTTTTTGTACTTACCGGAGGGTGTTCTATCGATGATATAAAGAATCATCTACATAAAATCAAAAATTAGTCTTTCTGTGAAAGTCGACTCAGACTGTAACCATAGTTCTTTCTGTTGTACATACTACTCACATATCCCTGTCCATCTTGTAAAAAGACGACCGCTCCATCTCCATAACTATCTATTGTTTTGAATTGATTCAGCGTCAAAGGGAGCTGCTGACTGAGCTGAGCAGCGGTTGCTTGGTATAGTTGGAATCCATCGACAACCACATACAAATTCCCGTATTTACTCACTTCGATATCATGTGTACCTGTCTGCAAGGTAGCCACCAGTGTAGAACTCTGCAAATACGTCCCTTTTAACCGTACAATTTTGGATATCGTTTTATGCGTTTTTTTATTGGTAAACGTACCAGCTACATATAAGGTAGCATTCTTCTCATCCCAATCCAGACCTGTGATTTCCACCGTATTGCCTTTGATTTCTTCATCGGTAAATGGCTTAAAGGTCTCACTGTTACGCATAAGATCGCTGTGAGACAATACTTTGCCTTCACTTAATCGATTAGCTGAAATTTTATAAAACATATTGTCGAAACCTGTGCGTGAGAAGAAAATATCTCCTTTTTCGTTCGCGGTAACGGCTTGCCCGGAAGGTAAGTCTGCAATCTTGGTTTTTTTCAACGTAGCTGTAGAGATTTTGAGCAAGCCATAGTTAGGATTCTGCTCACTGAATGCACTCGTTAGATACAGATCTTTACTATTAGCCCCCATGCCTTTGATCGCATCAACATCCCATTGGTTGATCGTTGTAGGTGTAGGATATACTGTGACTATTCTTGTCTTTTCAAGTGCAGCTACTCCCGCAGGATTGACCGCGTTGTAGTGAACGGTATATTCTCCTGGCGTATGAATGTCGATTTCAGGGATGATTGTACCATTTATAGAATAAGTGATACTTTTCTCAAAAGTAGTATAAGTAGCATCACTGACTGTAAATCCACGTTCGTAGTACAAATCATCTTGAAATAATGAAACTTCTGTATGATCTATAGAAATAATAGGCTTAGATGCTGGAAACAGACGTGTAATCGCCTTGGTATCGGATACGTAAGATAAACCGTTTGGTAAAAACATCAAGCTTTGACTATCTGAAATGGTATGATCTTCACTTCGATATAAACTGATTTGATTAAATGATAATGGCAACGTACGATTCAGATGATCAGCCGAAATTTTATAGATACCTGCTGAAATAGATTTTTGAATATCATTGTTGCGTGTATAAAAATACAAATTGCCTTTGATATCAAATTCAATATACTCAATACCTTTAAGGGACTCTTTAAACATAGATACCCATTGTTTGGAATCTGGATTCCATGTAAAAATCCCACTTGGATGATCTAAATCATTGTATTGTGCTATATACAACTGATCTTTCGGGTCAATCGCAAGACTACTAAATGACCTGAAAGGAAACGATGCATAGTCAGTACTCAGCTGAGCTAGTTCAGTCATGCTTATGGGAGCCGAAGGAATATCTGCTGCGGCTATTCTTTTTACAAGTGTGACTTCATCGCTTGTTGAGGTCGTTGTGTAATAAAGATTACCTGCTGAATCCAAAGCAACTGAAATAATAGCAGCATACGATGCGTCTGATGCGATTCTCGAAACAATCGGTGTTAATTTCCAGTTAGCTAATGATACTCTGGATAGTCCCATTTTTCCTTGAGCGAGATAGACGTAACCATTATGATAGTCCATTCCATAAGCATTAGGAATATAAAAATCTTCTAAGTGATAGGCACTTGTAGGAATCGGAGGATTAGAAGCTGACTCGTTATAGGACATGTTTTGAATAGTCGCTTCAGAATCATTGTTAGTAGAACCACTAGCATACACATCTCCTGATGGCAAAATAACAATGCCAATGTGTGTAGACGTATTAGGTATAGGCTGAGCTAGAGCACCCGAAGAAAGGTCAAGTAACTGTGATGCTGTAAGTCGATAATGAGCATCTTTGCCCAGTAGGATCAGATTGCCCGACGGCGCCCACGATATATCGTTAACTGCAAAAGGAAGTTCTATTCTAGGTTCAGTCACTAATAGATCAGTCGCTGTGGTTGTTGCGAGAATAGAAAAAGGGCTATCGGAACCCTTTTTATTTATGTTCGCTGTAATATATAATTTGCCTTCTTCATCAAAATCCAGTCCGGTTATCATATGATAATCTAAATTATTACGAAAAGGCTGAAAATATTCTGCTTTGGCGAAAAGTTCTTCCGAGGTCACAGGTGTAGAAGTATTTAGATAGCGGGCATCTAATTTGCCAATCTCATAATTGGTAGCAAAATAAAAATTCCCCCGCTGATCAAAAGCAAATGACCCATCTAAAGCATCTGTCTCAATCATTAATGTAGGTCTATAATGATCTAGAGATACTTTATAAATACCAGACTTTTGAGATTCACCGTAAGGATCATACCTCGGTTTATTCATAATATAAATAGATCCATTAGCATAATCCATATGTTGAGGATTTTTTAAACCTAAGCTTACTAAATCGGAAGGCAGAGGATTGACTGTAACATAGCGGTTCCAATAGTATGATTGAACACCATCTGGATTTACTGCAAAATAGGTGACTATATATTCTCCTACTACAGAAGTGTCTATACCAGATACAGATTTCCCATGTAAACGGTAGGTCATTTGTATAGGAACATTTGTATAGTTCTCATCGTCGACAACGGCTCCTAACTCTGTATAAGGATCTCCTTGAAATATCGTTAGTTCCGTGCTTCCTAGCAAACGGACAATAGGTTTAGAGTCAGCGAATGGCGCTATAATACTTTCGTCAATGGTTACATATATTCGATTATCCGGAAGAAATATCATTCCACGAATAACCGTGTCGTCATGAAAATAAGACTGAACTTGTTCAATAGAGACAGGTAAATGTTTAAGCGCAGTAGCCGGTATTTTATTGATACCTGTTATAACGGAAGGGTGATCAGACTTAGTACTAAAATATAAATCGCCTTTACTATCAAAAGCGATACTACTGGCATAAGGTGCTTTATCTTTAAACACGATTTGAAATTGTTTGGAATCATGATTCCATTTTAATATTCCTCGAGTCGTAGTAGAACCTACGGTAAGATCACTATAAGCCGAAATATATAACTGATTGTCTCGATCAAAAGCCAAACCACTAATAATCAATTTTTTCTGATTAGCAGGTGAAACATATTCAGCATATACTGTACTTTGATCCAAAAATTCCTGAGCACTCATACTACTAGGGGTAGAATCGGTAAATGTAAATTTGCGAATAATGTTGTCATTCTCTAGATTGTAGTAGAGATTACCATAACTATCATTAGTTACAGAATGAAAAATATATTTGTATTCGTAAAAATCATCATTATCATCGTAGACTCGTTCTCCATATACAAATTCTCTTTGATCGCTATTGGTCAGAGACATCCGAAGTATTCCTTCTCCACCTTGTGCAACATAAGCATGATTTTTTCGATAAGCGATTCCAAATGGATTGCTGATTGAACCCAATACTATTTTATAAACAGCCTGTCTAACCGTAGTATTTGCTTGTAAAGAAGCAACATTCGAACTCTCTTGCGATGTATATACATCAGTACGTACTGTAGAATCAGGATTAGATACAAGGACGGTGGAAGAATCACCTTTTTCTGTTATAGGCGTAGAAGTAGTTGCGGCATCAGTTGGATGTATCCAACCGACTGAGAAGATTAGGCAAATCATCACACTCCAGATTACACTTTGTTTCATCATAATCGCTCCTTTTATTGGAAAATATGTATACATAAAGTATATGAATAATGAATTATAAATAGATATAGGGATTAAGATTCATTAATATATATGCAAAAGCCCCTCCAGAGTCACCTGTTTTACATACAAGATGATCTCCAAAGGGACTTTTGGCATTTCAATTCAATCAACGTACTTCATTTGTAGAAATTTCTTTTTTCTATATCTCATGATAAATCACATCATCAATCTATAGACCACAGTAGTACATCAAAGCTGGAACCAGATTTATTTCTACTCGACATACTGCTGACATACCCATATCCATCTTGTAAAAAGACAATCGCTTCATCACCCCAAGGATTATCTATGTTTGTGAAATCAGATATGGTTAACGGACGATTATTCAACTGCTTCTCTGTGACTTTATATAATTTGAAGCCATCCAAAATCACGTATAAATTTCCATTTCTACTGATCTCTATATCATGAGTACCTTTGTTAAAGGTAGCGATTGGTGTGTACGTTCGCATATCGTTATCTTTGAAACGTACCACTTTAGATGTGGTTTTATGCGTTTTTTTGTTGGTAAACGAACCAGCTACATACAAATAACGGTTCGTCGCATCCCAATCCAGACCTGTAATTTCTACAGTATTGCCTTTCACATCGTTGTCTTTGAATGGTTGAAATGTCTGACTACCGTGCATTAACTCGCTATACGAAAGAACTTTTCCTTCAGTGAACTGACTTGCTGGAGTTTTGTAAAACATATTATCAAATCCATAACGGGAAAAGAATAGATCTCCATTTTCTTTGGCTGTAATGGCTTGACCTGAAGGTAGGTCTGCAAGTTTCGTTTTTTTCATAGTAGCAAGAGAGATTTTAAGCAGACCGTAATTAGGATTCTGTTCATTGAATGCACTGGTTACATATACATCTTTGCTATTAGCACCCAGACCTTTGATCGCATCGATATCCCATTCAAAAAGGTCGTATGGAGCAGACCTTACAGTGACGATCCGTATCTTCTCTATTGCAGATACACCTGCTGGATTCATAGCATTGTAATGGACAACATATACGCCAGCCGTATGAACATCTATAGCAGGAATCGTTTTACCATGAAAAGAATAGGTGATACTTTTCGTGAGCTCTGACTCAGCATAGGTAGCATCTTGAACTGTAAATCCACGTTCGTAATACAGATCGTCTTTGAACTGTGAGACTTCATTTCGATCTATAGTAATAACCGGCGGTGATACTGGAGCAGGATTGGGTAGAGCAGGTTCGCTAAAAGGCATTTTTTGAAGAAGAGTTGGAAAATACGTACTGTCTGTAGAGGAATTACTTACATATACTTCTCCTGTTGAAAGAATAGCAAGCCCTACAATCGCATACTCCGTGTAACTTCCCACCATCTTTTCAGGGAGAATGTTGGAGGAAAAGTGGAGTAACTGCGAGGCAGTAATCCGATAATTGTAGTTGTCGGGACGCGCGCCGAGAATGAGCAGATTACCTGAAGGCCCAAATGAGATATCTTTAATATCATATGGAATATTTACAGCAGGCCCAGTCACTAGAAAATCAGCAGCTGCTGTACGTGTTAGGATCGAATAACCATCGTATCCTCCTTTTAATTGTAGGGTAATATAAAGTTTGCCATGTTGGTCAAAATCCAACCCAGTTATCGTATGGTTTTGCCATTTAGGTTGATTGGCAAAAGGCTGAACATATTCTGCGCGTTCAAAAAACTGATTGGATGTTAAAGGTACCGACGAATCAAGATCGCGGATATTCACTTTACCGATCCGACTATCATGAGGTAAAGCAAAGTATAAATTTTCCTTTTCATCGACCGCAAGTGCGCTAAACGTCTGATCTGTCTGAACTAGTAAAGACTTTTGGTAATTAGATAAAGAGACTTTATAAATTCCCCCCGTTTCGCCAGGTTGATTATATTTATCAGTAATATATAAATTTCTAGCATCAGCATCCATACTGCCCGGAGCAATCAAATAAATGTCAGATAAATCCGCCGGTAACAATGTAACAGTAACTGTACGTGTTTGGGTAACTGCGGCATACCCAGCAGGATTGACAGCATTATAATCAATTTGATAAGTACCAATTACAGATGTATCTAAGTGATCCACAGGCTTTCCGTCTAAAGTATACGTTATTGTGAGTGGAATATTGTTGTATGTTTCGTCTTCAATGGAAGCACCTGATTCGTTATACGGTTGTCCTTGCAATAATTTGATCGATTTTTGACCATTTAGTGTAAGAATGGGTTTGGAACTAGGAAAAGGAGCAAAAATAGAAGTACTGTCTGAAGCATAGATTCGACCATTAGGAAGAACAGCTAAACCGTAAATTTTGCGTGGAGAGTGAAAATATCTTTGAGGTATATCTTCTTTTTCGATAGGCCAGTTATTCAGCTGACTACGTGAGATCTTACTGAGTTGATCTAGTTCATATGGAGGTTCATTGTAATCGCCTGGTAATTGAAGATGCAAATTACCTTGACTATCAAAATCAATACTTTTAATACTCCAAACTTGATCATTAATTATAGGGTCAAAATGAGACTGTGAAGGATTCCATTTTAACAATCCTTGAGGTCTTAAACCAGAATAGACGTAATCTGGACGAAACAGAGAAACGTATAATTGATTATCGTGGCTGAACCCAATACTGCTAATTTGTATATCTCGACTATCGTATCCGTATGCAGCAGGATCGGTGTAAGCGATACTTTGATTCATAAACTGTTCAGCGGATAAGGGCAGCGGCGCCGAGGAATCAAAAATAAATTTATATACTTGTAGACTACTGCGTACTGTATAATACAAATTTCCGTATTTATCTAAAGTTACTGCGCGAAAATCAATATTGGCACTTTTGCCAACAATTACATGGATTTTACTTGTTGTCAAAGATATTCGGGATATTCCATTTTTTCCTTGGGCTACAAAAATAAACTTATTGTAATAATCCATACCATACGGAGTATCAATCTTAAAGTCTTCTAATTGCTGATAGATAGAACTCGCATAGACATCATTTTGAACATTTTCCTGAGTTGCTACATCATCTTCGCCTAGTGTTTTTTGAGGTAATGCTTGAGGAGTATAGACATCCGTATATACTGTAGAATCTTCAGAGGCAGTATCGATTAGAGGAGTCGATAACGATGTTTGTTCTTCCGTGTTAATTGCAGAATCGCCTTCAGCATATACTTTGTTTTGGATGCCACTCGATAATAGTAAGCAAAAAACCAAATTCCAAATCACGCTTTTTTTCATATTCATCACTCCTTTTAATTGGAAAATATGTATTTCATTATAGATGTATAGTAATAAATAGATATAGGGATTAAGATTCATTACTTGCATGCACAATGCCTAATTTATTTAACTAATATATCCAGTCAGCATATCAAATTGTATAACAAGAGCATATAGGACAGAATCCTCTTTCACACTAACCCTACCAAAGAAAGAAACTTGTCGAATTTCTTTCACTTCATCCTTCAAATAACCGATATAAAATACAGAAGCACCGCAGGATCTCACTGCATAGCCGTATGCCTTATGCTAAATTGGTAACTGAAATATAAATAGGTAGGAGTGGGTCATTGTGAGTCGTCAGCCGGTTTATGATTTTGAAAAGTTACAGGAAGCGTTGCAGATTTCGCTACCGATTATTCAGCAGTTGTTTCCGATGGATGTGATGTTTGCGTTTGCGGATACGGAGAAGTTTTTGAACTATTATCCGGGTAAGAAGCTGAATATTGGTCTAAAAGAAGGGCAAACGATCCCGCAGCAGAGTGGGTTGCGGCGAGCACTTACTAACGGGGAATTTTTGAGTACGGATGTGGGAACGGAAGTATACGGCTTTCCTTTCAAATCGACGACCGTTCCGCTCAAGGATGACCATGGCAAAGTGCAGGGTGTGCTGACGATGGGCATTAGCTTGGAGAATCAGCAGGTGCTCACGCAAGCCGCAGAGAATCTGGCAGTCAGTTCGGGGGAAGTACGTTCGGCAACGGACAGTATCGCGACAACAGCGACGGAATTGAATCAGGAGATTCAACAGCTCAAAGAACTCGGTAGTCAGATCGTGGGCGAGTTGAAGAAGACGGACGAGATGTTGAGTTTTATCAAGCAGGTGGCGGACAATTCGCGACTACTTAGTATTAACGCCTCGATTGAAGCGGCACATGCGGGCGAACATGGTAGCGGTTTCGGCGTAGTTGCTACCGAAATTCGCAAAATGGCGGATTCCAGCGCATCGTCAGCCAAAGACATTGAACAGATTTTGAAAACGATTCAGCAGAGCATTGCCAAGTTGGACAGTACATTGGTGGATTGCTTTGAACAAAGTGAACAACAAGCAGCAGCAACAGAGCAAATCGCGGCTTCGATGGAACAATTAGCAGGATCGGCAGAAGATATTCGGAATATTGCACGGTTGATCTGATTGTCGGGACAAGTAAATGGATAAATCGGCGTCTGTAGTGGGATTTGCGCTACAGGCGCTTTTATGATGGTTATCCAATGCACGCTGATGAACAGGGCAAAATTTGACTTCATATAACAGCCACCACTATAATACGTAATCGTCAGGGCGATAAATGGTTAATGAACCAATAGATTTCAGAAAAGAGCATGATCAATTACGAATTTCTGTAAATGGAGGTATAGACCATGAGTGAGATGGGTAAGCTTTTTGACGATTACGAATATGTAACAGAACGGTATACGATTATCGGGGAATGGGAAATCTGGGTGCAGCATGCGAAGTTAGGTAAGACGCGTCTGGCTGTCCGTATTAAGCAAGGGCGGGATGAGTTGTATTACCACGACGTCAGCCACTTTTACCAGCCGGGCAAAGAATCGGCACCAGATGTACTGGAACAGACCGGGCAACACGCGCCAGAAGCAGCGATTCGTCATGCAATGAATCAGGTGTTTACGAATTTCCGTCCAGATGATGCGAAGGCGGAATGGATTGTGAATGAGAATTTTTGATATTTGATAATAAAATAATCTGAACTGCCGGGTGTGGGGAACTGCATCCGGTGTTTGTACATAGAGAGGGGATGCTATGCGGCGAATACACTGGTCTGTAAAAGTTTTGTTAATTATGCTGGTAGTAGGGGGAGCATATGTTGGTACGGAGTATAGTTTATCTAGGCATGAGAAAACAGGTATTTATCCCAATGTGAAACGAATACTTGCAGGTGCGCCTGTTGTAACTGCATATGGCGGGCATGCACTGAATTATGTGGATACGGTGCAAGCGGAAATGGATGATTTAGAGAAGTTTGTATATGGAGATGGGATGTATAAGGATCGTTTGTATAAAGCAAATAGAACTCCGGATAAGCCGCCATACATATTTTTAAGAAAAGAAGGCAACACGTACTACAAATATAAGTATCCGAGTTTTGCTTTAGGAGTATGATTTCATTATGTAAGCAGGATAAGGATGAAACAAAGAGGACATTATGAGAAAAGTAATTGTACCGATCATTGCTTTGATTTTGATCATGTTGATTTTGACATTTTACAAGTTTCCTAAAGAAATACATGTGACTCGTTCCGCTGTTCAATTTATTGAGAATCAGTCTGAATCTGCAAAACAGACGTCAGTGAAGATTGATGGACATTTATATCGTCCGTATTTCGGGAAAACTACTTTTGAAGGTACAGTTGTTATTGATTCTATGCCTTTTTCCAAACATGATACTATGTTAGAAATGGTAGTTTCCAACGAGAATAACAACATATATCAAGGGAATTTGACGTATCAATCGAACCAGGCTCCTTATATGATTTCTAATCAGGGCTTGATCTGGGTTGATAAGGATTTTAAGAATATTAACATATGGGGATCTGAGCAATGGCTTGATGAAGGTGATTCTACCAACCCACTATACATTGTAGCTCCGGCTTCTCATTTGGATGAAGCTGTAAATGTACAGTCTCAAATGCGTTCGTCGTTTGGCGAAGACTTTGTTCCTAAATTGTAATCCAATATTTATACAAATATTTATCGCTCAGGTGTCGTATTAAACAATACCACCTTTGAACAGCTATTAAATGATGTGGGTGGAACATTAACCACTTGGAGTATTATTTCTCTAGTAGTCGGGATCATATATTTGATCTTTGCTGAATTGAAAGGAAATAAAAAAGACTAATCAAAAAGAGTCGCTATATGATATAGCGACTCTTTTTGATTTATAGCGATAGTGTCTCTGATTCATTTTAGATACATTGTATCCCACCCTAACCCTTCACAGCCCCAGCAGTCACACCGCCGATAATCCATTTTTGCGCAAATAAATAGAACAGCATGATCGGGATCATCGACAGGATAATCGCAGCGAACGCCATATTCACCTGTGACGTATACTCCCCAAAAAACTGAAACTGCACTAGCGGCAGCGTCGATGCTTCCTTCTTCTGCACCAGAATCATCGACACGACAAAGTCGTTCCAAGCCCCAAGCGCACTCAGCACCAGAATAGTCGAATTGATCGGCTTAAGCAGCGGGAAGATGATGCTGATAAATGTCCGATACCGCGATGCCCCATCCAGTACCGCTGATTCTTCTAATTCCTTCGGCACGGTCTTGATAAAGCCTACGTACAGAAAGGCAAAGTACCCGATCTGCACCCCGGTTAGTGCAATGATTAGACCCGGAATCGTGTTTAGTAGACTTAGCTCGCTCCACGTCTTGTACAGCGGGAACATCAATACCTGAAACGGCAGCATAATACTGGACATAAACATATAATAGAAAAAGGTGTACATTTTCGTCTTATTCCGTGCAATGACATACGCTGCCATCGAGCAGACGGCGATCGTCAGCGCGACCGTGCCTACCGTGGTCAGTACACTATTGCGAAGTGCGAGGAAGAAGTTAGATGCTTCAATCGCCTGTGCATAGTTTGACCAAGCGATATGGGTTGGGAAGGATAACGGGCTTTGTGCGGTTTCGACCGGTGTTTTGATCGAATAGACGACCGCGATGTAGAACGGGAACAGGAACAATAGACCGATCACATACAACATGGCAATCCGCAGCAGATGCGTCCACGAACGGCGCGGACGTGGTTCTTCCGCTGCCATGGCGGGAACGCCGGTATGGGTGGAGTTCAATATTCCACTTCCTTTCTGCGGAAATAGCTAGTAATGAAGACGGTAACGATCAGGATAAAGATGAATAGTACAAGTGCTGCCATCTGCCCGTAACCTGCCATGAAGTACGGAAATTCATAGTTGTACACATACATCGCCAGCGTCTGGGAAGATGTACCCGGACCACCCTTGGTAGCGACCATCGGGTAATCAAACTGACGTAGCCCGGTGCCGATCCAGAGCGGGATACAGTAGGTGAAGGCAGGCAGCAGCAGCGGCACGGTAATGCGGCTGAACTGTTTCACACTACTAGCACCGTCGATACGCGCTGATTCGTAGATATCCTTCGGAATCGTCTGTAAACCGGCGTAATAGATCACCATCGCCAGACCGATTTCTTTCCAAATACAGATGATGGCGATTCCCAGCATAACAGTAGACGGATTACCAAGCAGTCCACCGCTCGTCTGAAACAGAATTGGGAAGATATCGCTGTAAATGTACCGCCAGATGATCGCTGCCAGTACGAGGCTGATCACCATTGGCATGAAGATAAAGCTTTTCAGCAGATTGACGCCGCGGAAGCGCGTATTGAGTGCAACCGCTAGTAGCAAGCCAAACACATTAATACATAGTGTAGTCACGATGGTGAAGAACAGCGTATTTTTCACCGGTGCTAGCAGTTCAGGATCGGTAAACAGTAATTGTAGATTCCGCAGTCCAACGTAATCATAGCTAGTAGCGATGCCATCCCAGTTGGTGAAGGCGATATTCAGACCGCGGACAAACGGGAAGACAACGACCAGTCCGAAAAAGAGCAGTGCCGGGACGACAAAGGAGAATTTTACCCATTCATCCCGCAGTCGATGCGTCATAACATTCACCTCCGTGATCATTCATTATGTCTTGCAATATCTATCGTCTTACCGCATCCGGTTGATGCGTGAGAAGTCATCGTCTAGCTTTTGCAGCAGTTCGTCTACGCTGCGAGTTGCTGGATCGGAGACGAGGAAGAAGGTGAGATCCTGCCCAAACGTCGTATCGTATTGACCGTACCAGAGTGGTTTCACCTGATTGTTGATCACTTTGCCTGTTTGGAAAATATCTTGGAACTCCTTAGCAATGAGATCTTGTTCCTTCGGCTTGATATCGTCGGAGATGGTGCTGATCGTCTGTACGCCATCTGCCCAGATTTGCGCACCTTCATCTGAAGCCATAAATTCGAAGAACTGCTTGGCAACATCCTGATGCTGTGAATGTGCGCCGATCATCCATGTATCGTCGGTAGAGTACGTCATTACGTTCTCATCCGCATTGTCAGTTGCCGGGTACATGAACACGCCGAAGTTACCTTCCGGGTTGTAGCTGCGAATCGTTCCAATTGCGAAGCTACCCATAATATCCATCGCCGCTTTGCCTTGAGCAAAATATTGCAGCGAGCGGTCATAGTCGATATCGCGTGCATCGGTATTGGCATAACTGCTCAGCTCATTCAATCGTTGCAGGAAGTCACGATAGCCAGGAATATCGGAGAATTTCTTGTCACCTGCCATAATTTGACCCGGATAATCTGGATTGTCTTTGAGCAGATTGCCGAACATATCAGGGAACATAAAGCTCATGTACGATGCGCCGTCTTTCCACGAAGCTGCGAATGGAGTGATGCCTTTGGATTGCAGTGTTTTGGCGGCTTGCACCAGGTCGGAGTATGTTTTGGGAACTTCTACGCCAGCTTTTTTGAATAGGTCTTTGTTGTAGATGACGGCGTTGGTCATCAGATCAATGGGCAGACCATATACTTTGCCTTCATACGAAACGTTGGGCAGGTAGTCGGATTTTACTTTTTTCATAAACGGTTCATTGGACAGATCGAGGAACGCACCGGACTTGGTAATATCGACCATGCCTTGCGGACGTCCGAAAATGATGTCAGGCTGATCATCGGCAGCGACTTTCATCTTGATATTGTCGTTGTACTTATCTACCGGCATGACTTGTACGTCAAAGGTAATATTCGGATGCAGCTCGGTAAAGCGGTCAGTCAGCTTTTTGAATGTGTCGACTTTGGGCTTCTCAACCATGTAATGCGTGACCGACAGGGTGATTTTGGCATTCGGATCACTGGTGGACGAGCCGGTCTGGGAAGCGGAGTTGCCGCAGCCTGCCAGAGTGAGGGAGCCGGCGAGTAGCAGGGTAAGCAGAAGTCCGGTTGTTTTCATAACAAACCTCCATCGTAATTTTGTAAGCGCTTCATTCACGTATTATAAATCGCAATTTTTTCAATTTATATAATCAATTGGTTATAAATTTATAAAAAATATATTTTTTGTTACGGTTAAACTTTTATATTGAAAGCGTTAACACTTTGTAAGATAATGTCAGCATTATCTATTATTTTTTTGTGAAAAGAATACGATTGCGTTGGAATGTAGTTGATAAGCACGTTTTTGCGAAGGGTTATATGACGTTGTTATGTTGAAGAAAGTGAGGTGAATAGATGTGAAGAAACTGCCACTCTACAAGCAGATCAAACAGCATGTGCAGCAGAAGATACGTTCTGGCGAGCTGCGCTATCGTGATCGTGTGCCATCTGAGCAAGAGATGATGGAGGAGTATCAGGTTAGCAAAATTACAGTCAAAAATGCGATGATTGAGCTTGCTGAAGAGGGCTGGGTGAAACGAATTCAGGGGAAAGGAACCTTTGTCTCCTTGGAGCCGGGAACACGCATATCCGGTATATTGTCGGAGGAGATGAATGTTCCTCTGAAAAGTAATCCAGTAGCATTATCACCAGTCATCGGTCTGATCATTCCAACGATGAAGACGCGGGTCATTCAGCGACTGGTGGACTATACAGAGTATTATGCGAATCAGGCAGGGTACCAGCTTATTTTGCACATTACTCGTGAGTCGGCGGTGAATGAGACAGAGGCAATCCGTATGCTCGTGGCTAGGCAGGTACGCGGGATGATCGTCTTCCCGACGGAGGATGAGAAATACAGCGAATCGCTGCTGCGACTGTCATTGGACAAGTTTCCGTTTATTTTCATGGATCGGTATTTGCGCAATATTGAGACGTATCGGGTAACGTCGGATAATTTCACGGGCGCTTACCGAACAGTATCATATTTGCTGGAAAAGGGTCATCGGCATATTGCGCTTATTTCGCCGGATAATACGAATACAGCGATTCAGGATCGGACAATTGGGATGGAACATGCGTATATGGATCAGCATATTTCGATTGACAAAAACTTGCTCTGTCATGTGCCGTTGGACATTTTACGGACAGCGGGAGCACAACAGTATGTGAGTGCGTTTTTGCGTAAATATCCGTATGTGACGGCGATCTTCGCGTTAACAGCGGAAGCAGCGGAGCTGACGCATTCATCACTGCATGAATTGGGACGAGATGGTGTAACCGAAATGATCTCCTTCGATGATTCGGGATTGCCCGGTGTAAGCTGCATTGTACAGGATGAACAGAGTATGGCAGAGTGGGCGGTTCAGTTATTACATGCGCAGATGGAAGGCGAGTATGAGCCACACGAGCATATTGTACCGGTTCAATTTTCATTTCTTGCTCCACTATCACGTTAAAACGTAATTAGAAAAATTTTGTCAAATTGTTCTGTTTACTTAACTTGTTTGCTTATATAAAAATAAACGTAGTAAAATTATTACATTACATCCAGATTCAATTGCATTGTGCTGAGGTGAATAATTTGAAAGAGTGATTTTCAAGTTGGGGGGAGGCTTAATTGACTGACATATTTGAATTGATAGAGGAGGGAATTCGCAACCATGGATTGGAAAGAAGAAATTACCCAGCGCTATCTGAAGCATAAGAGCTTTGGCGAAGAGGTAAGCGATTTGTTAAAGCATCTACTTGATGAGCTACAAGAGCAGGGAGTGCCGACCAAATGCAATCTGTCTAGTCATTATCCATTGGAGTGGAGCGTAACGATTGGAATGAACAATTTTACGGTCAAAGGTAATGATATTTATAAAAGCAAAGAAGTCTATGATGGGAACGGATTTATCCACAATCATAATAAGGATACAAAAGAAGTACTTCAAGAGTTGCTAGTGGAACAATATACGAGAACGTTTTGAGAGAGCGCCTGCGGGCGCTTTTTTTGTGCATGAATAAAGGAATACTTACACCAGTCCATATGATCTTATAGTCTGCATGTCAGATGAATGTGTTAGCAGCTCAAACATAAATACATATGAGGTTTGCAATCTGGAAATCGTCATGCTATATTTTGACCATAGAACTGAAATGGTTTTTTAGTCATTTTTGTTACGAAGTCAATTTCTATATAGAGATAGGCAAAACAATCAACCGCTGAGGGGGATGAGCATATGCCGGAACTTGAACAGGAGCAGGAGCGAATCAGCGTTTCATTTATGCTGGATTATATACCGATAGGAGCGAGCACAAGTATGAGCAATCACCGTCAGGATGAGAAATACGCCAAAATTATCAATACATCCAGAGAGGTATTTTCCACACTCGGCTATAAAGGAACGACCGTAGAGCGGATCGCCAAAAGTGCCGGAATTAGTAAAGGTTCGATCTATCTGTATTTTGAGACAAAAGAAGATATTCTCAGCGCGATTATCGATAGTTGTGTGCAGGATATGATCGAGCGGGTAGAGGTGGAATTGAGTTCGGAAGGGACACCGGAAGAGCGATTGTACCGCGCCATTTATGCAGCGATTATGAGTCGACGTCATTACAGTCTGATGGATAAATTATCTCAGGAAGCGAGGGAATTTGGTACACCTGCACCGAAACATGCGCTAGATCAGATGGATGAAGCGACGATGCGCTCGGTGATGACCTTATTGCAAAAAGCAGTAGAGCAGCAATTGGTGCAAATCGACGATATTCGCCTGACTGCCTTCGTGCTGGGGCATCTGTATCATTCCTTGACGACAGAGTGGGAACGATATTATGAGCCGCTGAGCGATGAACAAATCTTCAATACGATCCGTCGTTTTCTCGTCTAAGGAATATTTTTTTTGATATAAACAGGCAGGAGGAAGTAGAAGCATGAGAAACAAATATGTATCATGGTTCGCTGCACCGGTAGCATTGACGGTGTTGCTGGCGGGTTGTTCGGCGGAACAGACTGTACCGGCGGCAGTGAATCCGGTATCGGTAACAACGGTGAAGCAGGTGCCGTTGACAGCGGTGTATGATCTGTCCGGGACGTTGCAAGCATTGGAGGAATCGCCGGTTTCATTTGAACTTGGCGGCACGGTATCATCGCTCTCAGTCGATGTGGGCGATTCTGTGAATAAAGGTACAACCTTGTCCATACTGGACACTGCCGATCTTGACCTGAAAGTCAGCGAAGCACAGCAAGCAGTCAGTCAGGCGCAGGCAGGTGTAAAAGGTGCGCAAGCATCGCTCAGCAATGCTCAGGCGGTGCGTTCCGCTGCGCTGGCAGGTGTTGCTTCTGCCAATGCGCAGGTCGAGAGCGCGCGCAGTCAGGAGCAGGGGGTTGTGGATGGAGCGCGTGAGCAGGAGAAAGCGCAGGCGCGCAATGCCGTCAGCAAGGCACAAACGGCGTATAATCAGGCAGAATCTGCGGAAAAACGTGCACAAAGTCTATATGATAACGGGTTGCTCACTCAACAGGAGAATGAGCAGGCGCAGACAACATTTGCTACCGCAAAGGATAGTTTACAAGATGCGCAGGAGCAATTATCCCTCGTGCTGGAAGGCGCGAGCAGCTCCGATCGTTCCAAAGCGGCGGCAGCTGTAAAACAAGCACAGGTTGGCGTACAGTCGGCACAAGCAAGCGTCGAGCAGGCAAGTGCTGGCTTGCAGCAAGCGCAGGCAGGCATTGAACAGGCACAGGCAAGTGTCGATCAGGCGCAGGTCGGTCTGGATCAAGCACAATTGGCACGCTCCAAAGCCAGTCTGAACGCACCGACAAGCGGCGTGATTTTGGAGAAAAACATCGCCGTTGGACAAACGGTTGCCGCAGGCAGTCCTGCTTTTACAATCGGTGAGATTACGAAGTTGAAGGTGCTGTTACCGATTCCAGATGAAGACATTAGCAGCTGGAAAAAGGGGCAACAGGTGAGCATCAGTCTGTATGACCAGCAGCGCACCGGTACGGTGACTAGCATCTATCCGCAGACCAATGACAATACGGGTACGATCAGCGCCCAAGTCCAGATTGCCAATCCACAGCGTGACTGGAAACCCGGTCAGGTCGTCAAAGCATCGCGTCAGGTGCAGGCGGAGAAAGGCATTATGGTGCCAGTCGAAGCGGTCGTTAGCACGAATGACGAACCGTATGTGTTCAAAGAGGTCAAAGGCAAAGCTGTGCGCACCTCGGTGAAAACGGGTGCCATTTACAACAATCAGCTCGTCATCACTAGCGGTCTGAAAGCCGGTGATATCGTAGTGACTTCCGGAGCGGATCGACTGTTCGAGGGCGATACGATTGATACAACTTCATCTTCGTTCGATGCGGCAGCTACTCAGCAGAAGGACGGCAGCAATGATTAAGTATATCGTTCGCAAACGCAAAATTACGATTCTGTTCTTCATTATGTTGATTCTGATCGGCGTATTCAGCGCATCACAACTGCCGCGTCAGCTCATGCCTGATATTGTCGTGAAGCAGGCAACGGTAACGACTGTATATGCTGGAGCGACGCCGGAGCTGGTAGAGACGACAGTAACGCGGGTACTGGAATCGAAGATCAAGGAAGTATCCAATCTGAAGACGGTCACTTCCACCTCCAGTGCAGGCGTATCCAGTATTATCGTGGAGACGCAGCCAACTGCCGATGCGCCAACCGTCTGGAGCGAGCTGCGTAAAAAGGTCGAAGACGCGAAGGCGGATCTACCGGACGGCGCAGATGCACCGATCATCAATGATAATTTGACCAAATCATTTGTACAGGCATTTGCTATTTATGGTCCTGATCTCAAAGGACTGGAAAGTATGCAAAACCTGATGGATGACTGGCGCGATCAGCTGCGTTCGGTCGAAGGTGTGACGGACGTAACGATTAACGGTCTGCCAGAACGTCAAGTACGTATCGATGCGGACATGGCAAAGCTACAACAATTCGGCATTCCATGGGAATCGGTTATGCAGGCGGTACAATCGGAAAATGACCGTGTGCCAACCGGTACACTTGATTATGGCGACCGCAGTTATCAGCTAACCGTGCCTGCCAATCATGAAGCAAGCACCTTGGAGAACGTCGTAGTCTTCCGTTCACAGCAAGGAACGCCGGTCTATCTCAAGGATGTTGCCACTGTTACGATGACCAATGAAAAAGCGGAGTACTTGAGTTATTACAATGGTCAGCCGTCTATCTCGCTGCTTATTAACAGCGAAATTGGTTCGGATGTGCCAAGTGTATACAATAGCGTTAATGCCAAGATGGATCAATTGAAGCTGACACTACCAGCTGATGCGAAGATCACGTCGCTATTTGCTCAGAAAAATGAAACTGATCGAATCTTCAACAATCTGCTACATGAGACGATGATCGCTATCGCGGTAGTCGTTATTGTCTGTATGCTCGGCTTGAATCTGCTCACTTCCTCGTTCGTTGCACTGGCGATACCGATCTCGGTAGCGATGGCGATGATTATATTGCCGTCGATGGGCATTACGCTCAATCAGGTGACGGTAGTCGGACTCATTATCGTACTCGGGATTCTGGTTGATGATGCAGTTGTAGTAAATGACAATATTGAACGACGCTTGACCGTGCTGCGAGAGAATCCACATGATGCGTCGATTCGCGGGACAAAGGAAGTGGCGCTGTCGATTTTGACGGCAACGCTATCTACAATTGCTGCCTTTGCGCCGCTAATGTTCTTAACTGGGGATGTCGGTTCATTTATCAAGCCGATTCCGGTCGTTATCTCACTGGCAATGCTGGCATCCATGGCGATGTCGCTGACGATCATCCCAATCTTCCGCGAATGGTATGAACGTCGTCAATTGCTGCGCGGCAAGAAGCGTCGCAATGACAAGCCTGCTGGCTTACTGGGCAAGCAGATTCAGCAGGCGACGGATTGGTATGCACATCGTATGATGCCGGGGGTGCTCAAGCATCCGCTGTTTATCGGATTGCTGGGCTTGATCATCAGTACGGCGATCTACGGATTGGTTGCTTTTACACCAGTGCAGTTATTTCCTAAATCGACCAATGCGGAGCTGACTATCGATATGACGATGCCAACTGGTTCTTCTTTTGAGGATACCGACAAAACGGTACGTGATATGGCAAAATGGGTGCAGCAGCAGTCTGGTGTGCAGACGGTATCGTACTCAGCAGGCGGTTCGGCTCCGCCGCTCTTTTATAACATTACCAATGTAGCAACCTATGGCACGAACAAGGCGGAGATTCTGCTCAAAGGTGATAATACGCTGCTCAACAGTACACAGGCGGTGAATGAATGGCCTGCATTGCTCAAGCAGAAATTCCCGCAGGTCAGTCTATCGATCAAGCAGACGGAGCTAGGGATTCCAGTCGGTAAGCCGGTATCGATTCGCATTACTGGTACGGATCTGGAAGAACTGCGTAAGCTGACTGATCAGGTGAAAAATGTCGTTGCTGGTGTCAGTGGTACAGGCAATATTAGCGATACGATGGGCATTCAGAGCTATACGCTGGACTTCGAAGTGAATAAGGCGGCGCTGGATCGCTATAATGTCACATATGAGAGTCTGACTCGAACGCTGCTCATGATGGGTACAGGTGTGAGTGCAGGAGATTTTGACAATGGACGCGATCTGGTAGATATCAAAATCTTCATGAAAGATGCGTCTACGGTTGATCCATCGGTGCTGTTCCAGCAAGTAAATGTGACGAGTGCGGACAATGTGCAGGTGCCGCTATCACAGCTAGTTACGATCAATCCGTCATTTTCCATTAAGCAGATTAGTCATTACAATCTGTCACGGGTCAATACGATTGAAGCAGATGTTAACGGTCGTACGGCTACGGAAGTGATGCAGGATGTAAGTGCAGGGATGAATCAGATTCAATTTCCGCAAGGCTACACGTGGGAAACTGGTGGGGAAACGTCCAAGCAATCAGATATTTTCGCCGATCTCGGTCGATTGTTCGCGATTGTCGTTGTGTTGATCTTCATTCTGATTGCGATGCAGTTTTACTCCATGTGGATTCCGCTAATCGTCATGACTACTGTCTATCTCGCAGCGGCGGGCGGTGTGCTTGGTCTATTCATCAGCCAGACGCCGATTGGTTTCATGTCGATTATGGGTGTTATCTCGCTCGCCGGGATCGTCGTGCGGAACGGGATCGTATTGATCGAATTTATCGAGGATGCGCGGCATGAAGGCATGGAGATGAAAGAAGCGATTATTCAAGCCGCTTCCGCTCGTTTCCGTCCGATTCTGCTCACTTCGCTGGCAGCGATTGTGGCGCTACTGCCGATGGCAACAGTCGGAGAAGAATTGTTCCGTCCGCTGGCGATTGCGATTGTGTTCGGACTAGTGTTTTCCACCGTATTAACGCTATTCGTTGTGCCATCGTTGTATATGGTATTGGCGAGTGGTGTAGACAAACGTCAAGCACGCAAAGCGGAAAAGGAAGCGGTACTGGAGCAGCGAATGCATGAGGAATATGGAGATCATTCATAAGGGGAATAGGTACACTAGAGGAGGGATTACCTATGATTCGTCATCTGGATCATCTCGTGCTAACAGTTAAGAATATAGAAGCTACACTGCAATTTTATGAAAATGTGCTCGGTATGCGGGTGGAGACGTTTGGCGAGGGACGCAAATCATTGCATTACGGTCAGCAGAAGATCAATCTGCACGAGGTCGGTCATGAATTTGAACCTAAAGCGAATGTGCCGCAGCCCGGTTCGGCTGATCTATGCTTTATCATCGACCGTAGTCTGGAAAAGGTGATGATTCATCTGCATCAGCTCGGCATTGAGCTAGAGGAAGGTCCAGTACAGCGGACTGGTGCTATGGGCAAAATCGCCTCTGTCTATATCCGCGATCCTGATGGCAATTTGATTGAATTGTCGGAGTATTTGGAATAGCAGGATGGATTGGGAGTGTTGTAATATTGAGCATAGCAGTCCATGCGTGATAGATAGTGTTGGTTTATGATTACTGAATATTCGCATGTATAGTAAAACAGCTTCTGTATCCGAAATCGTCAACATTAGATTCGGTATAGAAGCTGTTTTTGTATCTTCTCAAGAGTACTAGTCTATACGAATATAGCAATTTACGGTATGAATGAATTACTGGCTTAACCGCTGAATCAAGTGCTGAATCAACTACATACATTCGAATCATATCTATCTAGGTATTGAGGGAACTAGATACCTTTACTTTTTCCCGATGCCGACAATTGCGGTCACTGTTCCGTTGTCCTCTTGATATAGTGAAAGTCTGGTGCCATCTGGGTTCCAACGGATGGATGTATTATAGGCTTGCAGCTCGGATGTGATCGGCGTCATTTTGCCTGTCGTCTGATCGAAAATGTATAATCCCTTCATTCCCTGCTGACTTTCCTGATAAATGGTAAAGGCGAGCAGCTTGCCGTCCGGCGACCAAGCAGGGCGTCCGAGCAAAGTGCCTTCACTGATCGTACCAAGCATTTTGCCATTATTATCGACGATAATCAGTTTGGTTGGCTCATTGCTGTTCCATTTTTGCTGTAACACAGCGATTTGTTTTCCTCCCGGCATCACGTCGAAATTCATCGTACCAGTCAGAATGGTGGCTGCTTGTCGCTTGCTAATATCAGCGCGGTTGAGCACGCTATACCCTTTCCCATCATCGCCTAGATAATAGATCTGGGAGCCGGATTGCTGTACCCATTGGATATTTTCGGCAGGGTGTTCTTCTTGCAACGATAGCTTGGTAATCTGACCTTGTACATCGATCATCTGCAAGCCTGTTCCTGCTCTACCGCTGATCAGATGTGTATTGTCCGCCCATGTTGCTTCATTCACCATATCAACAAGCCCGACTTTGTTGACTTTGCCTGTTGCGACATTCAACATATATCCATAGATGGTATAGCGATCATCCGGTACGCCTTCAGTAAAATAAACATATTTGCCATCAGGCGATGCGGTTGCTAGCAGCTGCAAGCCTTTGCGTCCCGGTGTTAATTCTGTTTCTTTGCCCGTAGCGGCGTTGTGGATGAGCAGTCGATTGTCACGGTTGATGATTAATTCGTCAGCAGATAACCAAGTGCGTCCGTACACCTTATCCAGTTTGTCGAGTGACGTTAGCGTGACCGTTTCTTCCGCTGGTGTTGTCTGTTGGTCATCCAGTACAGTGAGTGTTTGCCCAGCAGTGCTGTTGGTATTGCAGCCAGTCAGCAGAAGAGCAAATGTCAGCATCGCAGCAAATGGAAGAATGGTATATGGGCGCCATTTTGACAATGAATGAAGGGGAGCGGAAAATTGATTTTGGGATGACGATGGGTGCTTTTGCAACGGTCGTTCTTGAAGTAGTTGTCCGCCCATTGATTCATGCGATGATTGTAGCTTGACTCGCTCATGCGATTCTGACTTGCCTGTGAGTACAAACATAGTAGTGCTCCTTTCAAATGACATTCAATCAGTTAACGTTCAGTCAGTCTATCTGGTCCATTCTGTTATACAACAAGAAATTTTGTTATATAACGTGAAATGGAAATTGTATTGTATGGCGTTCGATTAAGCTGCTAAGGTGTTGGATGGCAGCTGTATGATATGCAGTTCATATGATCTGAATTGCAATATATCTCTGAACTACATCCAATATAACATCCATATATTGCCGTAATATATCCACTTGTATCCAAAGTGTAAACGATAACGCTACAATAATAGGCGTACAGTCTGTTTGTATAAAAGGAAATGTATGCAATCGTACAATTGTTTTGTTCATGGTATGATAAGGTTGAAACGTGATACGCATGCGTATACTTAGCGTAAAAGTAAAAGTAAAAGTAAAAGTAAAAGTAAAAGTTGGCGGTTGGTTCGTTATATCGAACAATCGCCTTAGATTTCCGCAACCCCATACGAACCGGAGGCAGACGGAGGTGAAGAAGCATGTCAATCACAATTGAAGAACGGCAACAGCTGCGGATTCAGCTGCTTCAGGATTTGTACGATTATCATTTTGGACCGGACGAGCGTTCCTTTCATTTGCCCGGGCCGAAGAAGAATACCGGACCGCTGACCGATAAGGAAACCCGGCTTGCCTATGACTATTTGAGCAAAAAAGGGCTACTTGAGATCAAGGACATCGTTGGGTATATTCATTTTTCTATTACCCCACATGGGATTGATCTGATTGAGGAGCGTGCACTTGGCAAACGGCTGGACTAGATCATGAGTGCATTGCTCATCCCAAAGAAGACAAAAGACCTTATTCCTAATGTATGGAGTAAGGTCTTTTTACAATGGCATATCCAGTATGAAGAAAGTGCCGTGTTCATCTGAGCTTGCAATAGACAGATTGCCATTCATACGTTCAGTTAGTCGGCGCGCTAGTGGCAGACCCAGTCCTGTGCCACTGCCCGTGCGTGAACGATCCTGACTCAACGTTGTATACGGCTCGAACACCATATCCCATTGCGATGATGGAATGATAGGACCAGAGCTGCCGATACGAAAACGTACGTGCTGTTGCTTCATTTCCGTTTGTACCACAATCCAACCTTGCTGCGGTACATTATACTTCACTGCATTGTCCAGTAAATTCAGCAGAATGTGCATCAGATGCTTCGGATCAGCGGTGATCACGACCGGCGCATCCAGTTCCACATGTAGTGAAATGTCTCGATTGACAGCTTTGCCACGCGTACGTTCTGTCGCTTCGCGAACAAGTTCATTCAGCGAGACTGGCTCAGGATGCAGTTCAAAATCATACTTTTCCAGCAGTGATAGACGAATAGAATCCTCAATTAATTCAATCAGCCGCCGGATTTCGGAGGAAATGCTGGCGCTTGCTTCCTGTACGAGTTCCGGGTCATCGCCGTACATGCTGAGCAGGTCGGCATACGATTGGATGGAGGTGGCAGGCGTTTTCAGTTCATGGCTAATATTGCCGATAAATGCCTTTTGCAATTGTTCTAGCGCAGACAGTTTGGCAACTGCCTGTTGAAGCTGGCTCTTCTCCCGTTCTAGCTCGTTCATACTTTGCTGAATCATACTGCCCATCTCCGCAATACCATCCCCCAGCTGTCCCAGCTCATCGTTACGCTGTACGGGCTGTGCTTGCCCCGGTTCAGGATAATGACCACGAGAAATGGATTGTGCCTGCTTCATCAGCGTACGAATATCCTTCGTCTGACGGCGAATATATAGCCATCCGATCCCAAAGCTTACACTCAGTACGATGCCGCCAGTGTAGATACAGACCAATAGCATATTTCGGTAAAAGGCTTGCTGATCGGCGATGGAGACGTGTAGCTGCACGACACCTAGCAAGCCGCTCGTACCATACACAGGTGCCAGATATAACACATTGGAGCCTTCGGTAATATAAGCGGTGCGTCCTTGTAGCGCATAGCGAAGCGCCGAGCTAGTATCGCTACGCCAGCCAAGCGGTAGAGAGTCCCCACGTAATTCGCCTTGATTATCGTACAAAATGACACGCATATTGCTGGACGATCCTAGATCAACAGCGAGTTCATTGCCCCGACGCTGCATGAATAGCACCGGGTCCAAACGGGTGCCTGTCAGATACAGTTGCCGAATGCGCGTCTCCATCAGCTGACTTTGCCGCAGCAATAGCTGCTCGGTTTGCTGCTGCTGGTTACTACGGATGCCAGAAAGTACGAGTATGCTTAATATGCAAACTGTGAACAGCAGTAACGCACCGAGTAACAACGGAAATTTCCAGCGCAGGCTAAAGCGAGGACGGCGAGCTTTGTCATCCCTAGCATCTGGACGGGGATGTTGAGAGGAATGATTTTCAGTGTTGCCTTGCAGCAAAGAATGATCGGAGACAGGTGGAGTGGACGAAGATGGATTCATCCCACAGGCTCCGCTCGGTAGCCGACACCGTATACTGTTTGTAGCAGATTCTGATGTGGGTCCAGCTTTTTGCGTAAACGCTGGATGTGGATATCCACCGTACGCGTTTCCCCGAAAAAGTCCATGCCCCAAACGAGTTCTAACAGTTCATCGCGCGCATATACTCTGCCCGGATGCGCTACGAGTAAGGACAATAGATCAAATTCACGCGGCGTCAATTCCAAACTCTGACCGTCTACTAGCGCGCGACGTGAAGCTGGTTGTACTTCTAGTGAACCGAGTCTGATGATTTCATCTGGTATTGGTGTATTCTCGCGATCCATACGGCGTGCCAGCGCCTTGATGCGGGCGATCAATTCACGCAGATCGAATGGCTTGGATACATAGTCATCCGCCCCCATTTCCAGACCGAGAATGCGATCAATGATATCGTTCTTGGCAGTGAGCAGCACGATGCCCATGCCGCGGCGTTGATCGAGCCGTCGGCATACTTCGTAGCCGTCCATTTCGGGCATCATGACATCCAGCAGCAGCACATCCGGCTGGAAAAGCTCGACTTTGGATAGTGCATCCCGACCGTCAATCGCTGTCTCGACAGTAAAATGTTCTCGCTTCAGCGCGTATGCGATGGAATTGCGAATACCTGCTTCGTCGTCTGCAATCAGCACTTTGATGGACATACACAAGCTCCTTTCAGCAGTAGAGTAGAGAGGATAGATTGTTGCATTCGTTCTATATTGATGAAGAAAGCAGCCGCATCACTGACGGCTGCTCTAGTCATTCCTCGTATGGCGATACCATATCGACACGTATGCGAGAGTACGCAATCAATCGGTCATCGTATCGTTGTAATATTCGATAATATCTTTGCGGCGGATAATGCCAAGAAACAGCCCTTCATTGTCGGTCACCGGTACAAAGTTCTGGTCGGCTGCTCGGCTGAGCATATCCTCCATATTGGCGGTAATGACGACACTTTCATTTTTGACACGGCGTTGGATATCGCTAATATGCACATGGCGCATACCTTCAAAGTCCAGCTGAAACGAATTTTTCAGCTTCCACAATAGATCGCCTTCGGAGAGGGTACCTACATAATGCCCTTGTTCGTTAATGATCGGAATGGCGGAGTATTGATGCTGTTCCAGCACCTCTAATGCCTCCAGCATAGTTACAGATGAGGATATGTAGGTTACCTGTTCCTTGGGTAATAGAAAATGGGATATTTGCACAATGACCACTCCTTTACATCAGATGTTATCCATTAATAGTTTTATTAAAACATATTTCGTACCCTATGTGTAAAGGTTTACAGCATTGTTGCCAGACTGTGATTGAGCAATAAACCGATCATATGGCTACGTCTATCAGGATACAAGATGTGCAAATCATAGTATAACATGTGCAAACGCACGATTATATGACATGCTGAACAGATTCAGATCAACATGTCATCATAATCATACGCTTATCTCAAAAATCGCGAACCTGATCAAAGACATCATATAGCGAATCACGCAGTAACCGTTCTCGATCATTCGCAGCGCGCTGCTGATCGACTAGATCCAGCAGTGACACAAGTGCCATATACACTTCCTCACGCTCTACCGTTTCAAGATAACCGGAACGGCTATTTTGCATGGCATTGAATGCTTTGGTATATTGCTCCACGAGCGGCAACAGAGATTGCTCATCTGCATGATCCAGCTTACGAATCGCAGCATGCAGCGTATTGTAAGCTTTGGCAGCTTTTTTCGCCTGTGTAGTGGTCAGTCCTTCGCGTCCATCCCAATCACGGAACGGATTGTTCAGATTCTCAGCGAGCCATTCCGGCTTACGTGGACGTTTAATATGGATATGCATACCTGCGGCGGCACGCTTTTTGTATTTTTTCTTGATCTCTTTTGCTGCTTCGGCAGGCAAACTGACCATATCTAGTACACGAATGGATGACCATTCATCCGGGTCTGGAAACTGCTCACTGGTAAAGTTGAACATATCGTTCATACGTAAAGAGTGCAGTTGTTCCAATTGCACCAAATGCTCCATATGCTGAACGTTGCCCGGAGCACCCCATACACTCAAACGATGCAGATCCGGGAAACGTTTAGCCAGCTCTGCGATATGAAGGGTACGAACATGATATAGGGAAAGAGAGCGCAATCGCGACAATCCGCTAAAAGGAACAACTTCGCCACTGTCCGCTACGGTTGATGCGTACAATATGAGATCGCGTCCGTCTGCTGGAGCTTCAATCTCAAGAAGTGCGGTCTGCTTTATATTCAAATACAGCTGTTCGATCGGAGTATTCAGTCGCAACGTATTCATATTTACCGCTGTAACACTCAAATTCCGAACAGCGGTACCAGTCAAGTCCAGTACAGGTATCGTACAATCTTCAATAACGAGTCGATGTATAAATGGATTGCTGCGCAAATAGTCCAGCAGTTGTTCATCGCCATGCGACGTTTGAATTTCGGTCAGACAAGGCAACTGTTCTAACTGCGACCAGTGATCCAGATGTTGAAGCAGCGAGTCGTCTACCTTACTACAATTCCGACGAATCGTCTGCCCAGCGAGCTGAATATCGCCACGATCTGCCGCTGCTTGTTTGAATCGCTGCCGGGCTGTCGGATCGATCTGTTCCCAGCTACGCTGACGATATAACGAATCACCGACATTCCAGCCACCGCTGTAGCTGTTCGTTTGCTCGTCGGTCAGGGGCGGCATCGTACCGACATAGATGTAGTTGGATGGCACATCGGCATCCACATAGCTATGATCCAGCTTCTGATTCCAAAAATAGAAATCGCAGACCAACGGCTTCATATGCTGCCATTCATGCTCATGTGGAATCTCCTTGCCACACCAATCCAGCTCCAGAACAGAGGCGAGAATAGTCTCGTCACTAGATTCCGATATGCGCAGATCAATAATCTGGCAGGCGGTATAGCTTTGCATTTTGTCTGAATATACGCAGTATATATCTCCGATGGATGGTAACATAACAACTTCCTCTCTATCTCATTCAGGCATACAAATTCAATCACATGATAACGATCATATGCACGAAATGCAAGTCAGGAGCGGGGAGCGTATAATGGAAGACGATGTGAATAGAGATGTGAACTCAGATAAGAGTAGACATGGGAAACGAAAGGAAAGAGATCGCATGAATCCATTGATCGAAGTAGCAGACTATCGCCCGGAATGGGCATTGCAATTCCGACAGATCAAGGAAATCATTCTTCAGTTGAACTGCCCTGCCATTATGCAGGTGGAGCATGTAGGCAGTACCTCTGTACCGGGGCTGGCAGCCAAACCAATCTTGGATATCGATCTGATCATTGCAGACAAAGCACAATTGCCCGAAGTTTCGGCTGCGCTGTTCACACTTGGATATGTGCATGAGCAATTGCAACTGGTGCCGGACCGAGAAGGATACCATCGTCTGGATGTAGCAGTGCCGTGGTGTACTGGTCAACAGCAATGGATGAAGCAGCATCTGTACGTATGCTCGCAGGAGAGTATGGAGCTGCACAATCATCTGTCGTTTCGCAATCATTTACGGAATCATCCAGAAGCGGCAGCGCAATATGGCATATTGAAAAAGGAATTGGCAATTACGTCATCCGATCGCTTAGATTACACCAACCGCAAAACCGAATTTGTGCAACGTATTTTACAATTATACAAAAAGGAGAGCTCATGATGACCTTCCAACAACACAATATCCAAACTGCCGAACAACTTATCCAGACGATCGACGAATTACTGCAACGCACGGATACGTACCGTGAGCGCCAACGACAAATGGCAGCCGCCGCCTTTGACCCTTCCTGGTATGGCGATCTACAGCCGCATATCCAAGTTCAGCACGACGGTTATCTGCTTGAATTGTATGAGCGTGGCGTGAATATGATGAGCAAAAAGACAACCGAAGCGGATGACGTCATCTACTGGATTCTGGAAGATGTGATCTTTAGCCATAGCTACGTACTGTTGATGGAAACGTATAACGTTGACAATATAACGACCCATTTGCGACTTACACCGGAGATTACGGCGGAGCTGGATGGAATGGTCAATGCTGCCTTTGATAGTATCGGCGGTGTGTATCAGCAGTGGCATCAGCAAGGAAGACGCAGCGAGTTGGAGAGAGGAAGATAAATATATGATTATCATGATCAACGGAGCATTTGGTGTCGGTAAAACGACTACAGCGCAACGATTGCAGCAGCGTATTCACAACAGTATGATTTACGATCCGGAAGAACCTGGATTTATGCTACGTCAGATCATTCCAGACACCGTATTGCATGAGCATGAGCGGACGGGTGACTTTCAGGATATCAATATTTGGAAATATTTGGTTGTTGATGTTGCCGGACATTTGCATAGGCAATATGGCAAGCACCTGATCATACCGATGACGATTTACAAGTGGGAGTACTTTGAATATATACATAAGGGGTTACAGCACTTGTCGCAAGATACATTTCATTTTTGCCTGATTGCAGATCAAATGACCATTCATCAACGACTGCTACAACGTGGGGAGGCAGAGGGAAGTTGGGCTTTTGCACAGACGGAGCGTTGTCTCGCGGCGTACAATCAGTATCATTTTGCCGAATATGTAGATACGCACAGTAGAAATGAACAACAAGTGGCAGAGTATATTTATGCCAAATTGCCATATCACACATAAAATCAAGATTCTTGTATACAGCAAATTTATTACTTCTCAATAACCAAAAAATAAAATTTTTTACAAAAAAAGATAAATAAATATACACAAGTTGCTTAGTTAAAGGGTATAATAAATACGATCCACATAACAAAGGAGGGGTTATTAATGATGAAGTCTTTAAAGTACGCTGCTGTATGCTTGACATGTGTTGCAACGCTGGCTGTTCCGTTTTCGCAGGCGGGTGCTGCTAGTGAATTATCGCCGACAAGAGTACCTGATCGTACGGTGGTAAGCACACATACCTTTGCGGACAAAAATATACCGTATAAGGCGATCGACGGCGATATTAATACGGCTTGGACGGCTGGGAAAAGCAGCGATGTCATTAGCTTGTATTTCCGCGAGCAGGTATCTGTAAGTGCGGTTCAAATTGCGCCAACCGTGTCGAAGACGACAACGCATAAATATCTGGTATATGGTCTGCAAGGGAAAGAGTGGAAAATCATTGCACGCGAATCTCGTACCGTTGAACCAGGCGCGAATGGTCAAGCGACTATACTTGATCCGATCAAGGTCACTCCGGGTACATATGAGGGAGTCCTCGTATCCATCGATTCGGATACAACTTCCAAACTGGTTATCAACGAAATTCGTCTGGTCAACTAACATTACAGTGTAAGCGGTTAAGATAACGCTTGCGATATTCTAAATTTCAGCAGAACAGCCATTTGCTCTCCGCCTACATAGGTAGGGGAACAAATGGCTGTTTTTATAATGAATACATTCATACCACGTTCGTCCGATCAACTGCAATCCATGTATATCGCCATAATCCGGCTACTCATTAATTATTCACGATTATACATCACAACTCGCGCTGAATAATCTGATTCTGTTCTGCTGCTTCAAATAGAGCTTCGATCAGACGTAGCACTCGTAATACTTGCTCATTGTCCACCGCAGGCTTGGCTGTGCCTTCCACCACGGCAATGAAGTTATGGAAAAATTCCTCTGGCACATCCTGCTCTGCGATTCGCTCAATGGGGCTGCGAATCGTCGATTCCTCAGAAGGAGGCGCCATCGTCTTGGTCAGTCCGCGTCCTGCCTGAATCGGCTTTGGCTCTACATGGGCAACGTCAAGATTTTTGCGTACAATTTCGCCGCTCAAATCCCAGTCCTGAATGATCGCAGTGCCTTGGCTGCCTTTGACATACCAGCGGGGCAGCTTGATATAGTTAGTCGTGCCGACTTCGACCAGTGCAGTCAGACCATCTTTGAATGTGATGCGCGCAGTGAATCCGTCATCCACTTCGGTATTCAAAATAGTACTCAACTCTGCGGATACGCTCTCTATTTTGCTATCGGTAAGCAGCAGCAGCTGATCTAGCAAATGCACACCCCAATCCAGCAGCATGCCGCCGCCATATGCCTTGAGTTGTCGCCAATCGCCCGGAATCCCATTGGCACCTTGCACACGCGATTCTACATGAAAGACATCGCCGATCGTTTGTTGCTGAATCAGTTGGCGTACAATTAGGAAATCCTCGTCCCAGCGCCGATTCTGATGTACCATGAATACGCGCTCCACTTCCTTCGCTACTTGTAAAATATCCAGCAAATCCTGACTATGGATCGTCACTGGCTTCTCACAGATCACATGCTTGCCTGCCTGCAATGCCGCGATAGCTAGCTCCTTGTGTACGTCATTCGGTGTGGCGATCAGCACAATATCGATCGTATCGTCTGACAAGACCGATTGTAGATCATCGTAAATGGTATGACCGTGACTTTTGGCAAGTTCCTGTCGGTATTGCGCAATATCGAGCACGCCTGCTACTTGAATCCGTTCTGCCTGTTCCACCAGTCGCGCATGATAACTACCCATTCCGCCATAGCCTACGATGACCAGTCGGTAATCTTCATTTTTTTCCATAGATGAGCCACCTTTCCTGGATGTATATTCTCCTCTTACCCGGTAAGCGATGTATTCAAAAGGTCATAGACAGTCTGAACGATAATTAAGCCCATTTTTTGTAAAATTAAGAGGGAATACGTATCATGGATTGAAGATAGTGAAGTGTTATGAGGAGTGGAACAACACTTCACTTACGCCGGAAGCTGTACAAATGATGTATGTATGTCGCAAACTATAATCTCTTCATAATTTGTAACTTTTATATATCAACTCTTCTCGATCCGAATCCACAAAAAATCGCCCGATTCGCTCGTATTACGATGCGCGAATCGGGCTTCAAGGACAGAACAAAATGCTGTCCACAACACTATATAGACTGGTGTTCATCAACATACCTCAATCCAACGGATAGCAATGTTACATAGTAATCGTCATTTCGTCAAAAAAGTTGATCAAGCTCGCCGTCCGATGACAGGTAGGCTGGTCAGTGATTGTCCGGTAGCAGAGTTGGTCAGATTGCTTTCCAGATCAAAGGCACCTGCTGGCTGAATATCCGCAAAGCGTTCGCTGAAACCTTGCAAGGCAAGACTTAATTCCATCCGAGCCAATGGTGCACCTAGACAGAAGTGCGGTCCATTACCAAAGGTCAGATGCTTCTTATTATTCGCCCGGTGAATATTCAACCTAAACGGGTCTTCAAACATATCCCCATCCATATTCGCAGCACTCATCCAAGCAATCACCAGCTCGCCTTCCTTGATCGTCTGACCAAGCAGCTCATTATCCTGCTTGACCGTACGGTGGCGCGCTCCAGTATGAAAACGATAGCGCAGCATTTCCTCCACCGTCGGCGCTGCCAGTGTCGGTTCACGGTGCAGTTGTGCATACAGAGACGGATCATCATACAACAGCGAGTAAAACGTATTCGACAATGCATGACTCGTCGTTTCAATACCCGCACCAAGAATGAGCATCGTCGTACGCACAATCTCATCATCGGTAAAACGCTCGCCATCCACTTCTACCGTGAGCAGATCGGAAATAATATCCTCTGCCAGATGGCTACGTTTGTACACGACCAATGGATACAGATGCTCATAATATTCTCGTGCTGCCTGCTGCTTTTGCTGCTCGATCTCTTCCTGCTGCCCACCTACATAAGGCTGGAACAGCACATCGACCCAGCTTTTGAATAGCAAACGATCCTCCGAAGGCAGCCCAAGCAGATCTGCCATCACAATCGCAGGCAATGCCGTTGCCAGTTCATCGACAACGTCAAACGGCTGGCTGTCATCAATCTCATCCAGCAGATCGTTAATAATCTGCTGAATACGCGGCTCCCAATGCTTCAAGCTACGCGGTGTAAAAGCGGCAGAGAGCAGTGAGCGCGCTTTGCGATGATCCGGCGGGTCAAGCGAAGTAAGCTGAAGCTTTTCCGGCATGACGCCTTCCTTACTGCGAGCGCCAACAGCGGTCGTCGTGCGTGAGCCACGATTGGAGAAGTACTGGTAATTGCCCATCACTTCCTTGACATCGTTGTAGCGAAATACATTCCAGGTGTTGGTTGCTTCATGGTAATATACCCGTTCGCCTGTCACCATGCGCTTCAACCAATCTATCGGGAAAAATTGCTCAGAACGACTACCAAAGTTGCTGATTTCCGATGGGGTGACAATTTCCTTGTACATGAATCATCCTCCTTCTGCATATGATGGTCGGGTATATATGTTAATTTAACATAGGTTATATTAACATATCAAAATTTGCTCTTTATCTGTTGTAAATAGAGGGTGAGAACTTGTAGGCGCAAGTATATACAGACCATAACACGTATACAATCCAGCCCATCAGCTATGCTTATCATTGTCATGATAGAACGAAGTTGTTATGATGAACAGACATGATCGCCTGTCACGCGATATGATTTATATAACGAAAATGAGGAATGGGCATGTACATTGACCTGTTAATTCTGGATCAGATCAGCCAGGCACCACGCTATGGCTATGAAATTAAAAAGACGATTCAGCAGCAACTTGATGTACTGCTGGATGTGAATAACAATATGCTATATCCCGCACTTCAACGCTTTGAGAAGCAAGGAGCTGTGATCAAAGAAGTCCAGCGTCAGGAAGGCAAACCAAGCCGCAATATGTATCGTATTACCGAGCTGGGTGAGCAACTGTTGCGGGAGCTGCTGCTTGCATTTGACGAGCGATTGGCGCGGAATGAGCTGGAATTTATGATTCGGGTTCATCTGTTTGATCGGCTGGAGCCAGTGGAGCGATTGCGGATCTTGCATTTGCGTCGTGTCTTCGTAGCAGATATGCTGGAGCATGTGCAGCGCAATCGGCAGGAGGAGAAGCGCAGTTTGTACGCGCGCGAAGTGTCCCGTCTTGGCAGCGATATGCTAGAGCGAGAGCTGTCGTGGATTGATCAATTACTACAGTGGAACGAGAATCTATAAAGATATCGTATCGTGCATGAGCGAAGCGTATACACATATGTAGAATTGCTAATGAAGATATGAAAAAGAAGAATATTGTTTATATTCATAGTTACATAAAGTCTTGTCCTGATGCGGGCAAGACTTTTTTGCTGTATTTTCCGTTTTATGGTGCTTCATGGCATTAATTACAAAAACATAAATGTCGATATAAAAAGAGGATATACACTTTTTGTTTAATCAACAGTAAATTGAATTAAATTCTTTATATGGAAGTATATAATGTAAATAAGGTAAAAAAAGAAATATGATGTAACATATGGAATAAATAAAGAACGAATACCGATGCAGAGGGTGGATGGTTATGGAAAATGTCAATCAGCAGGTTACAGATGAACTCGTCGTGCGTACGTTACAAGAAAATCTGGCGATTATTCGTTTTGATACTGATCATCGCGTAGCGTATGTCAACCCGATTTTTGCAGCGGTGTTAGGGTATACACCCGAGCAGATGATTGGTATGTATCATAAAAATCTGTGCTTTCCTGAGCTTTATAATAGCAAAGAATACACGCAGTTCTGGGAACAACTCTTTTCCGGTAAAACATTTCACGATAAAATTATGCGCCGTGATGCAAACGGTAATCCGGTCTGGCTGGAAGCAACCTATATGCCAGTATGGGATCAACAGCGTCGTCGCGTTATCGGCGTAACGAAGGTTGCAGCGAATATTACGGATCGTCACCACGATCTGTCTTCGGTAGTTAGCGATTTGCAACAGACCGCGCAGCAGCTCAATGAGCATTCATCGGCAGGCATTCAACATAGCGAGCATCTACTACGCAGTATGGAGCAGATTGTTCATGTGTCCGGTGCGAATGCAGAAACCGTATATACATTGCAGGAGCAAGCATACGAGATTCAAGACGTCGTGCAGACAATTCGCAAGATCGCCGCACAAACGCAAATGTTGGCACTGAACGCAGCAATTGAAGCGACGCATGCTGGCGAATTTGGTCGCGGTTTTAATGTGGTAGCGCGTGAAGTGAGCAAGTTATCCAATATGGTACAGGATTCCATTGCCCAGATTAAGCGGAGTGTAGAATCAATGAGCCAGGAAGTTCGCAAAATCTCCGGCAGCACTGGCGAAGTAGAACAGAGCGTCAAGCGTGGTCAAGAGCAGGTACAGACGGCAATGGAATCATTCAATGCGATCTTTACTTCGGCGCATGAGCTGAATTTGCAGGCGGAGAAGGTAGCGAATCGGATTTGATGATATGCTGAATATTAATACAAGCTATATACAATAGCAGTCAATACAGCCCTTTTCTCAACATATTGAGAAAAGGGCTGTATCATTTCTGTTTATCTATTCTATTGCTATTTATACTAGAGCTACTGCCAGAACGCTTTTGTCGGCAACTCCGGCAAATGTGGCATTGTCATCGTATCTGCTCCGCCTAGCCAGAAGCCAATCAGCAGAAACAAAATACCTTGCACTAGCATCAGCACTGACATTTTCATCATGCGTGTACGTTTGTTTTTTAGCTTTTTCGGTTGACGTCTCATCCCTGAACATTCCCTTCCCTTTGCAGCATTCCTCTACGTGCTTTCGCGAATACAGTCAGCTTAATCTTCAACGATTGGCTCCAGTAAAACAGTGGGGAAGCTAAACCCATCGGAATAAAGCACAGTCCAAATGCGAACAGTGTCGCCCCTATGCCATTTCCCAAATTGAGCAGCCCAATCACATTAAAAAAGATACCTACCAGCAACAGCAGCGTAGCAAACGCATACCCTGTACCAACTACACCCCAGCCAAGCATGCTGACGAGCGCCTGCAATCCCGTCGCGATTAGGCGAAGCGGGAATAGCAGAGGCGACAGTGGCGAGCGAATGATCATTTCTTGCGGTTGTTCTGGCACGGCGACCGTGTTCTCATCGGTATGTTGTTGCTCCAGATTAATGTTTATTTTCATCATATCCTCCTTGGTTGGCTTGATGCCGTTAGTATAAAGGCGTGCGCTAACGCCAATATAAACGCAATCTAAACTTTTGTTTAGATTCTGTTTAGAAAAGCATGCTATATAATAAGTCAGGTACAGGAGGGATGGATATGTTTCATATTCTGGTGGTCGAGGACGATCATCATGCGAATACATTAATTAGTGCTTTTTTGCGTGCGGACGGGTATCGTGTGACTTCGGTGTTTGACGGGCAGCAGGCGCTGGATCAGCTTCAGCAGCTGCATATCGATCTGCTCGTTGCAGATATTATGATGCCGCATATGGATGGATATGAATTGACGCGGCAACTTCGCGATGCGCAATATCAGTTGCCTATATTGATGCTGAGTGCGCGGCAGTTGCCAGAAGATAAGCATCGCGGATTTCTGGTCGGTACAGATGATTATATGACCAAGCCGGTGGACCGCACCGAATTATTGCTGCGTATCCGTGCATTGCTGCGACGGTCGATGATTGTACATGAACGTAAAATTTCCATTGGAGAAGTATCGCTGCATTATGATGCGCTGACTGTTACACGGAAGGAAGATACGCATGTGCTACCGCCAAAGGAATTTTATTTGCTATATAAATTGCTGGCGTATCCAGGGCAAGTATTCACACGCATGCAGCTGCTAGATGAAATCTGGGGATTGGAGACAGAGAGCAGTGACAGTACGGTGACCGTACATATCAATCGACTGCGTAAACGGTTTGAGCATTATGATGAGTTTGAATTGCAGGCAGTGCGTGGATTGGGGTATCGGGCGGTGAAGAGACTATGAATATACGGCATCATGTACGCGCATATGTATCGAAATGGAATCTATTTTTGCTATTGTCCGTTAATCTATTTCTGCTCATTGTATTCATACTCATCGTGATTGCTTTGCAGACGATGACCATGATTCGTCTTGGTTGGGTACAAAATACATTTTATGAACATCCCATTGTTCCTGTTCTGGGAGTTGCCTTTATCGTGAGTGTATTCATTGGTATATCCGTATTGATCATGATTGATAAAATGCTGATTCGTCCGATCCATCAGGGGATTGCGGCAATGAATGATCTTGCCGCAGGGCGTTTTGATCGGCACATTATGTTGGACGGTAGCCTGCATACGGTCGAGATTCGCAAATTTGCTGACAGTTATAATCAAGCGGCAATTGAATTGAGTCGTGTAGAGCTGCTGCGTAAAGATTTTATTAATAATTTCTCGCACGAATTTAAAACACCGATTTTGTCGATTAAAGGATTTGCCGAATTGTTACGGGAAGGAAGTTTACCAGAAGAAGAGAGTAGAGAGTATCTGGATATTGTCATTCATGAAGCAGATCGATTATCGTTACTGGCGACACGTATTCTGGAGTTATCTCAATTGGGATCGGAACGTTTACTAGCGGATCGACACTATTTTAGCATCAGTGAGCAGGTACGGCGTGCTATCGTGATGATGGAAGCGCGCTGGACGGCGAAGCAATTGGAATTTGCACTGGAGCTGGACGAGTTAGAATATTATGGCAATGCCGGGGTACTGAAGCAGGTATGGGTGAATATTCTGGATAACGCAGTCAAATTTTCGCCAGACGGCGCGGTGATTGTGGCAAAGGTATATCGTGAGGCGGGGAATATCTATTTTCAGGTATGTGATAAAGGACCGGGCATGGACGAGCATACGTTAGCACATGTATTTGACCAGTTTTATCAGGGGGATTCTTCACATGCTAGCGAGGGCAATGGGCTGGGGATGACGATTGTGTGTAAAATTGTTTATCTGCATGGTGGTCAAATTGAGCTGGATAGCGAGGTTGGTGTGGGCACGACGGTGACGGTTGTGCTGCCGGAAGTTTCTTATTCCTAAGCTGATTGTTGTGAGTTTATCTTCATCATATATGAACAAACTGTACGATTTACTGTGATTGTAATCACACATGGACTCCGCAGAAGAACGCTAGAATTTAATATATGCAATTTAATATAAAATCAAAACTAGCGAAAAGAGGGAAGTTCCATGCTTGATGCCAAAACAATCCAGATTATTCAATCCACCATTCCAGTCCTTGAAACCGAGGGTGTGAAGATTACACGTCATTTCTACGAAACAATGTTTCGTGATCATCCTGAGCTATTGAACATATTCAATCATGCGAATCAGAAGCAAGGACGCCAGCAAACAGCGCTTGCCAATGCGGTATATGCGGCGGCGCAGCACATTGATCGGCTGGACGAGATTATACCAGTGGTGAAGCAGATTGCTCACAAGCATCGCAGTCTTGGTGTTCTGCCAGAGCATTACCCTATTGTTGGTCGTTATCTGCTAGCTGCGATTCGCGATATACTGGGGGATGCGGCGACACCGGACATTTTGGACGCATGGGGGCGTGCATATGAGGTCATTGCTGAAGCATTTATCGGTATTGAGCAGGAAATGTATGCACAGGCAGAGCATCAGTGGGGAGGTTGGAGTGGATTTCAGCCGTTTGTCGTGCAGCGCAAAGAACAGGAAAGTGCGGTCATCGCTTCTTTTTATCTGGTGCCACAGAGTGGAGGAGCACTGGCGTCATTTGAACCGGGGCAGTATGTAAGTGTGAAGGTGCATATCCCCGGCGATGAATTTGAGCAGATTCGTCAATATAGTTTATCTGCCGGACCTCAGCATGACTATTACCGTATTTCTGTTAGACGAGCGGATGGCAATGAAGCATATCCTGCGGGCAAAGTATCAATGTATCTGCATCAGCAGGTGCAGCAAGGCGATGTATTGTGGTTATCTGCACCGGCAGGAGATTTTGCCTTGCAGCGGCAGCAACAACGCCCGATTGTGCTGTTGAGTGGTGGGGTTGGCTTGACGCCGATTACCAGTATGCTGCATGCATTGCTGGAACAACCGTTGCAACAACCTGTTGTATTCATCCATGCGACCCACGATGGCGAGCATCATGCGCTGCGAGAAGAGATTGCACAATTGGAGCAGCGGGAGCCTTTGTTGTCGGTGTATTACTGTTATACAGCGCCGAGTCAGCAGGATCGGGCGGAGCAGTTGTTTCACCGGGAAGGGTATATGGAGATGGAATGGTTACAGCGTATACTGCCACAGGCTACGGAAGCGGAGTTTTATTTTTGCGGACCGTTTGGTTTTATGAAGGCAGTCCATCATATTCTGGAGCAGTGGGATGTACCAATAGAGCATCGTCATTATGAATATTTCGGTCCAGCGGTAGCGCTAGTATGAGTGTATAGCTGGAACATAAATAAGCGAACAGCGGTATAGGGGGAGTACCACCATACCGCTGTTCGCTTTGTATATCGGTTGCAATGGAATGCAGCGTATGCCTGTGCTTCATACGCTTTAACGTGCCTGATCATCTAAAGAAGAATCGGTTGACTTGCATATGAGATATCAACTTATTCCTCTACTGGCATTCTGCGTGCAAATTCCACGAATTGAAACTTATCCAGCCGATGTCGAGATTCCGTATACTGGAACAATGTCGTATCTTCCAGATGCACATAGTTGCGCACTACTACAATATGCGTATCGCGCTTCAAATCGAGCAGCAGCTTATCTTCAGGCGTGACCTGTTCGACGGAGATTTCCTTTTTGGCATAGGCAATCTTCAGCGACAACTCGCCTTCGAGATACTCATAGATTGACTGACTGGCGATTTCGCGTGTGAGCGATAGAATAACAGATGCTAGAAAGTAATCTTTATCCAGAATAATCTTCTCATCTTCAATCTCACGAGCACGAACGACTTTCCAGATCGGTTCTTTTTCCTGAATATTCAGCTGCCGTGCGATATGCTGTGGGCAAGGAATAAGGGAGGTGTCATGTACAAGGGTGCGTACATTGCGACCTAATCGTTCCGATAATTCCTTAAAACTGACCAGCCCTGCAATGGGAAATTCCATCCGGTTCATATCCAGTACGAACGAGCCTTTGCCCTTCATTTTGTGGATATATCCGTTCTGAGACAGCAAATGCAGCGCCTTACGCACCGTTTCCCGCGAGGTGCCGTATTGCTCTGACAGCTCGTGTTCTGAAGGCAGTTTGACGCCGGGCTTCAATGCCCCTGTTTCAATATGTTGTGTATACTCACTGTAAATTTGCGAAAAGATATTTTTATTCATTCTGCATCACCGCCATCTATTGTACGGATTATACAGTCAAAAAGCAAAAGATCCTATTGCTGTCCAAAGTGCCTCCGTACAAGTATCAGGTGCTTGCCCCATTCAGATGAATACGCAGCACTGGCGTTTCACCAGCATCGGCGTGACCCGGCAATTCTTCAATGCGCTGAATCAGATCCTGACCGACTGGAACGATGATCGGGGAGATCGTTGCATAACCAGCAGATCGGATCATATCCATATCGAATTCCAACAGCAGCTGTCCTTTCGTTACCGTATCGCCAGTAGCGACATGTGCTTTGAAGCCATCGCCTTTGAGACCTACCGTATCGATACCGATATGAACAAGGATTTGCACACCGCTCGTATGTTCCAGAATGAGCGCATGTTTGCTTTTGTCGATCACATGGGCAACATTGCCATCGAATGGAGCATATACTTTGCCCTCTGTCGGTTCAATTGCAATACCTTCACCCATCTGTTTCTCGGCAAAAGCAGGATCAGGCACTTGATCGAGTGGCACCGCCTGTCCAGAAATCGGCGAAGGCAGATCCAGCGTATCGACACGCTCTGCGGATGCGGAAGAATTGGCAACAACAGCATCGGAGGCAGGGATAGGGCTGCGTCCGTCTTGTACCTTGTCTATAGCAATATCTGCGAGATCTTCTTCCGTTGCTTCCGTGGTAGTGGTCTGCTTCCGAGTAACGAGCTTGCCCCAGAGCAATGTACCGACAAAAGGAATAACTAGCGCAATTGCCATACCAATGAAGAAGATGCCCCAGTTGCCAACATTGATCGCTAGAAAACCAGGCAACCCGCCGACACCGACTGCAAATGCGCGTACATTGTTCATTGTCAGCAGCACACCGCCGATTGCCGAACCGATCATTCCCATGAATAGCGGATATTTAAAGCGTACGTTCACGCCGAATACCGCTGGTTCCGTAACACCGAGAAATGCAGTAACGGATGTGGTGGCAGAGAGACTTTTCATTTTTTGCGTGCGGATTACGAACATCATCGCTAGAGCAGCAGCACCCTGTGCAATATTGGACAGCGCCAGCATTGGCCACAGGAACGTACCACCGGTGGAGTTGATCAGTTGCAGATCGACTGCGAGGAACGTATGGTGCATACCGGTAATAACGAGCGGCGCATACAATCCACCATATAACAGACCACCGAGCCATGGGACGGTTGAGAATACCCACACTACACCGGCAGTCAGCCAGTTCCCCAGTGCAAATGTAACCGGTCCGATTACGACAAAAGCAAGGAATCCGGTCACCAGTAGTGCAACCGGCGCAACGACCAGTAGCTTGAACGAATCTGGTACGGTTCTATTCAGCCACTTCTCAATCGTGACTAGTACATAGGCGGCGACGAGCATAGGCAGTACTTGCCCTTGATACCCGACTGCATTAATGTGGAGACCGAACAGATCCCATGTTGGCACGGTTCCTTCGTTATATGCAGCAGCATAATCATATGCGCTCAGTAGAGAAGGGTTAACCAGGATTAAGCCGAGCACGACGCCGAGTAACGGACTACCGCCAAACCTTGTCGCTGCCGACCATCCGACGAGTGCAGGTAGGAAGGTGAAGGCGGTGCTGGCAATTGTATTGACGATTGCGGCGAAGTCTGCCCATTGCGGATACACTTCAACGAGTGATTGCCCTTTGAAGAAAATATCCGAACCGGTCAGCAGATTGTTAATCCCGAGTAGCAGACCTGCCGTTACGAGTGCTGGCAGCAAAGGGATGAAAATGTCGGACAATGTTTTGATGAATTGCTGAATAGGGCTCTTATGTTTGATGGCGGCGGCTTTTACATCTTCCTTACTGGCACGCTGACCACCTGTAATCGCTATCAATTGCTCGTACGCTTTGTCGACAATGCCCGGTCCAATAATCACCTGAAATTGTCCTTGTGTGGAAAAATAACCTTTGGCAAGCTCATTATCGTCTAGTGCCTGCTTGTCTACCTTGCTCTCGTCGAGCAGTGAAAAGCGTAACCGGGTGACACAATGTGTAGCGACCTCGATATTGTCTTTGCCGCCGATCGCTGCGACGATTTTCTCAACATCTTCTCTGTTTACCGACATCTGTTCATCTCCATTCTCTCTCATAAAATGCCCGGGGAGTTACCCCCGGATGACCCACATATACGAACCGTAAGGCTCCAAATATACGGTAGTGTCCCATACAGGAATCTGTTCCGTATTGCCCGCAAGCAATTCCATACTAGCAATGTCGTTGCTATCGACATACACGGCGGACGGTGTGAATTGTGCCGGCTGATCGGTGAAGTTGGATACAACGATCAGCGTATCGACTGCATTACGGCGAGCATATGCGTATACTTGTGGATGCTGCTCATCGATCCGAATATATTGTCCATCAGTGAGCACATCTTCCGTTTTACGCAGACGAATCAGCGTTTTGTAATGGCTAAACACCGAATATGGATCGTGCTGTTGTAGTTCCGCATTGATCTCTGGATAACGCTCATCGACCTTGATCCACGGTGTGCCATCCGTGAATCCAGCATTGGCACTATAGTTCCATTGCATCGGTGTACGGGCGTTATCACGAGAACGGCGGGCGATGATCGTAAATGCCTCTTCTGGTGTTTTACCCATTTCGATCATGATGCGATACATATTTTTGGATTCAATGTCACGAAATTCTGTAATATCGTTCCAATGAGGGTTGGGCATGCCGATTTCTTCACCTTGAAAAACGTATGGTGTACCTTGTAATCCGTGCAATGTCGTTGCTAACATCTTGGCGCTGGCTACCCGATAACGCCCGTCATCTGCAAAGCGCGATAATGCTCGCGGTTGATCATGATTATTCCAAAATAACGCGTTCCAGCCGCCCCCTATGTACATGCCTGTCTGCCATTCTGACAATAGATTCTTGAGTGCTTCAAAATCATATGGCATCAATTCCCATTTTCGTCCTTGTGGATAATCGACCTTTAAATGATGAAAATTAAACGTCATCGAAAATTCTCGTTCGTCTGGATTGGAATATCGAATGCAGTGTTGCAGCGTAGTAGAGGACATCTCGCCGACAGTGACCAGACGATGCGGTCCAAAAACGTTCTCATATAACTCCTTGATATACTCGTGGACACGGGGACCATCTGTATAGAATCTGCGCCCATCGCTAACGAGGAGATCGCTATTCGTATCATTCGGAAAATCCTGATCCTTGGAGATCAGATTAATCACATCCAGCCGGAACCCATCGACCCCCTTATCTGTCCAAAAGCGCATCAAGTCTGCCGCTTCGTGACGCACCTGTTCATGTTCCCAGTTCAAATCCGCTTGGGTGCTGTCGAACAATGCTAGATAATATTGTCCCGTTGGTTCATCGTATTGCCATGCCGAACCGCCAAACTTGGACTGCCAATTGTTAGGCAACCCGCCATCCGGTGCAGGATCACGCCAAATATAGTAATCCCGATATGGATTATCTCTGGAGCTACGTGCCTGCTGAAACCAGATGTGATCAGTTGACGAATGATTGACCACGATGTCCAACATCATTCGCATATTGCGTTTGCGCAAACTACTCATCAATTCATCAAAATCGTCCATCGTACCGTACATGGGATCAATAGAGCGATAATCCGCAACGTCGTAACCGTTATCATTTTGCGGTGAGACATATACCGGTTGCAGCCACACGATATCAATACCTAGCTCCTGCAAATAATCAAGCTTCTCCGTCACGCCTCGGATATCGCCAATCCCATTGCCTGTGGTGTCTTTGAAGCTGCGTGGATATACCTGATACACGGTCGATCTACGCCACCACTCCGTCATGCCAAAACTCATGCGTATAATTCCTCCCCAATCGATCAGTACTTCAGTACATCCATAATCATTGTTCATTCTATGTATGGTATGCGAATGATTATGGATGCGTTTTTTTGTTCAACCTGTATATACAGGATTGCTTGCCTTGTTGATTGTATACCTGTATATACAAGTTGTCAATTTATAAAATGATTGAATCTTGAGCATAGTAGAAAGAGGATCAAGGTTGAGGAAGGAGAATATTTCTGATTCGAGTGTTGATCAAAAAAACACCTTGTCGATATGCTTCTTTTTTCTTATCAATAATTGAAAAACGAATAAAACGTGAACATCATTCATTAATAGTTCGTGAATCAGGCAAAAAAAGTCGAATATTCATTGACAACGCATATTCATTTCATTAAAATTCGAAAGGTGCAAAAGAACGAACAATCATATCATAGAATGCCTTGATTTTATTCATACCTTTCATTACGAAATCCTGACGGTAATTATAACGACGCAAGATTGCATTGATATACAATGTTCAGGGATATGGGTTGCGATGAATAACCGATGGCGTGGAGGCTGTTTTACATGGATAACTGGTTCAAGCTCAAAGAAAGAGGCACGACGATTTCAACTGAAATCATTGCGGGGTTAACGACATTTTTTACGATGGTATATATCGTCATTGTGAACCCCGGCATTCTGAGCAGTACAGGGATGGATTTTAACGGTGTGTTCATTGCGACGATCATTGCCAGCATTGTAGCAACGCTCATTATGGGATTATGGTCCAATTATCCGATTGTACTGGCACCAGGGATGGGGCTGAATGCGTTTTTCGCATATAGCGTTGTTGGTGGGTATGGCGTATCATGGCAGGTTGCTTTGGGTGCGGTATTAATCGCCGGGATTTTGTTTGTTATCCTGTCTGTAACTTCGTTTCGATATATGCTGCTGGATGCAATTCCGGCAAGTCTGAAGCATGCGATTACTGCGGGAATTGGGCTGTTTATTACAACAGTAGGCTTGCAAAATTCCGGTATCATCATCGCTTCCGAATCCAATCTGATCACTATCGGCAATCTAGAGCAGCCGATGACCTATCTGACGATTATCGGACTGCTGATCACTGTAGTGCTGATGGCGTATAACGTCAAAGGGTACCTGTTTATCGGTATGGTCGTAACGGCTGTGTTAGCATGGATGCTCGGTCTATTCCAACTGCCAGCGTCGATTGTGTCCATGCCGCACGGATTGGCAACGACTGCATTCCAGCTGGATATAGCTGGTGTATTCTCAAATGGACTATATACGATTATCTTTACCTTCTTATTAATTACGCTGTTCGATACGACGGGGACGATGCTCGGTGTAGCGGAGCAGGCAGGTCTACTCAAAGACGGCAAATTCCCACGTTCACGCGGCGCATTGCTTGCGGATGCAGTAGGAACAACAACTGGTGCATTACTCGGAACAAGCCCGACATCTGCGTATATCGAATCCAGTACTGGTGTAGCCGCAGGCGGAAGAACGGGACTCACTGCGCTAACGGTTAGCGTGTTATTGGCACTTACGCTATTCTTCGCCCCAATCGTTAGCGTGATCTCCGGCATTCCGGCGATTACATCGCCAGCGTTGATCATTGTTGGTTACTTTATGATTAGTGTAGTGAGCAAGATAAATTGGAAAGACCTTGAAGAGGCATTTCCAGCTTTTCTGATCATTATTCTGATGCCGCTGACGCATAGTATTGCGACAGGGATTGGATTTGGATTTATTTTCTACCCGGTACTGAAGCTGCTGCGTGGCAAGGGGAAAGAGGTTCATCCGATCTTTTATGTATTCGCGGTGCTGTTCTTGATTCAGCTGGTGTTTTTGGATCACTAGAATGGAATTTCAAAATTGTATCGAAAAGGGAACGATCTTATTCAGATCATTCCCTTTTTTATTTGTAAAGTTAGTTGGTAGAATCGGATTCGGCAGATATAATTTCAAACATCAATTCTAGATCTGCTTTGGATTCAATAAAGGCAGCGGCATGATTCCAATTATTTGTAGAGCAACCGTAATCAATACTATGTTCCAAGATCGGCTGTGTTTGAGATGTAGTTAGCTTAAAACTATCGATACCGTGAATAGTAGTGCGATTGGTTTTTAATATAGCAATCTGTTTTAACGCTTCTGAGCTATTGTAAAAGTGAATACCACCTCGTTGCAAGTGATGATCCATGGCCATTCTTGTATTCCTCTCTTTCGTACGTATCCAGAAAACAAAATTATGTAATCTATGTAATATACTATTTTTCGAAGATACCATTATTGGTCATATCAGACAAGTATTTATCGAAATATACTTACAAAATAACAAAGAACCAAAGGCTAATTTTAAATAGCCTTTGGTTTTGCTTTTACCAAGGAAGTGCGCACCCTTGATTATAAGGTGGACATTTTGGCGGAGTACTAGCAAAAGATACTGCAGAAAATGATATAACCAGAAGTGTAGTTAAACCCAAAGTCACCAAATACTTTTTCATATGTATCACCTCTTTAAATTAGGATTCCTCTAACAATAACATTTAATTGTATAAATTGGAATTAAATGTTATATGTACGTGAGATAATTATGTATATCGTAGTTGAGACATATCTATCTGCGATTCCAGCAAACACACTGCAATAATTGAAACCAATGTCAGATGAAGAATACAATGAATTATAGAAAATAAGTGCGAATCTCAAACAGTCATAAACTGTATGAGATTCGCACTTTTCTTTATTGTAAGTGTCTATATCCGAATTCATAAAGCATTAGTGTATAATTTCGATGGTCTGAATATCATGTAAGCTGATTGTAATGACTTGTGCATCGTGTTTAAGCATATATAGAAGTCGCTCCAACATATCGCACTTTTTAATACTCCCGATCGCTTCCACCCATGCCTGCCGCTCAAAATAAACAATCCGCACCTGATATTGCCCAGCCAGACAAATCTGCAACTGATGATTCAGCTCTTGCCATTGATCATCGTCCAACGAAGGGCGCTTCACTTTTCGCTCATCCTCAGCCATTTGCCGCAAACGATCCCGATGTTCGGGTAGCAGCATCGCACTCCATTTTTTGTTCCCACGGTCTTGATACTCGTTATTCATCATGCCCTCCTAATTTAAACGAACGATCCATCCATGTACCAGCTTGTGTTAACGATACTGCTCGCATAATCGCACGCCTCCCATATTCATCTATAATCTGATCCGTCGTCTGTCCCAACCGATACAGCTTGTTATGATGAATACCGTCAAATAAATCAACCTGAATAGCATCCTGATGTACCATATTGCTCACGCCGACATGAATATGGCGAATCGGCGCATGCGTCTGATCCTGAAGCAGCAGCTCCATGCAGGCAAGGTACAGTGGCTTCGACAGATTGGTTGCCGAGTACAGGGAAGTGGATTTACGAAAGGCAGGCATGTCATTTCGGCGGCTAAAGCGTAGCGACAGAGAAATTGTAAATGCTGCTGCATGCACCTGCCGCAGCTTACGAGCGAGCATATCAGTCAACTCATAAATGACAACTGCCGCTTCTTCATGTCGGTAATCGCGCATGAGTGTAATCCCGTGACTGAATCCTTTACGCGCTTCGGCGAATGGATCGACGATGACGGGCGAATGGTCAATGCCCCACGCATGATAATGCAACTGCTCTCCTATCATGCCAAAGCGTTTGCTCAAAATACGCAGTGGTGCCTTGGCAATATCGCCAAGTGTAAAGATTGCCATACGATTTAGATGAAGCTGCATGCGCCGACCGACACCCCATATTTGCTGCACGGGCAGCGGCCAGAGATACTTTTTGATGTGCGAATAGTGAATAGAAGCAAGACCTGTTTGTTTGGCGTAGTTATCCAGTACGACTTTGGACAGAAATTTGTTCGGACCGATGCCGACAGCAGCAAGCAATCCTAGCTCCTTGTAAATGGCACGCTTGATCATCATCGCTATATCGCGGGCTGTAGCCGGGATGCCATTTTGCCCAAAAAGATTTTCGGCACCTGTCACATTGATCCATGCTTCGTCAATAGAGTAGATTTGGATCGCTTCAAGAGGAGCAAAACGGTGATAAATGTGGGTGACCTGCATCGACTTTTCCAAATATAAGCCCATGCGCGCTTTGGCAATATGTATGCGATGGTCTGGCGGGATTTGGTACGAACGGCTACCAGTTTGAATCTGGTAACGTTCTTTTAGCGCAGGTGAAGCTGCCAGAACGACTCCGCCACGCCGGGTAATATCGCCCACGACTGCCACCATATCATGAAGCGGATCAAGCCCCATCTCGACGGCTTCGACCGAAGCATAGAATGACTTCAGATCCACACAGAGAATCTTGTAGTTAGGAAGCTTGGTATAGTCGATCTGCATGATTATCACTCCTATAGGAACGTTTGTTCTTATATTACCACGGGTTTTGTATTTTGTGGCTTACCGATTTAGGTATTTGTTTAAAATGAATGATCATACAAATTTCTCCAGTACATACAAGTCCATCTGTAAGCGGAATGCCAGCTCGACCAAAGCCTAGTATCAACTATAGACTACAGCATGTTTGATGCTTATGTATCCTTTGTTATATTGCTAACGATAGCTTATGTATCAAGCATGTAGGAGGGGATTGGATTGACTGAACATGACCATGTAACAAGTAAAGCGGAGCAAGTAGACGGCAAACGCTCAGACGTAGACAAGAAATTAGCAAGGCAAGGATTAATGTTGTTCTTTGTATTACTGGTGTTGTTGTCGGCTACAGGCTTTATTCTGGCTATTGGATATCGCTATCCATTGGGAGGGGCACTTTTCATGTGTGCACCGGGATTGGCATCGATTGTGACACGCATCGTATTGCGTGAGGGCATCGCAGATATTTCATTACGTTTGAATATGCGCCGATCATGGAAGTTGATCGTACTATCACTACTTTTCCCTGTATTGGTCGGGTTGCTCGCATACGGTACCGCTTGGATGACCGGATGGGTTGACCTTGAAATTCCGGTTTCTTCCATCGTTGCTGCTCCTGCTGTGCATTTTGGAATGCTGCTGCTTTTTCAAATGAGTGTAGGCACAGCGATTGGGATGCTGAGTAGTCTTGGCGAAGAACTTGGTTGGCGCGGGTATATGCTCACACGATTGATTCGGGCTGAAGTTCCTTATCCTTTACTAGTCAGTGGCATTATATGGGGATTGTGGCATGTGCCTGTTATTCTTGCTGGTTCTTATTACAATGGACCTTATCTTGCGTTGTCGCTGATTTTGTTCATGGTGACCGTTACGTCTGCGGGATATGTGGTCGGTTATATTCGCTTGCAAACAGGTAGCATCTGGCCTGCTGTCATTTTCCATGCTGCTTGGAACGCTATTATTCAAGACGTGTTTGATGCAGTATCCAAAGGAAGCGAAGCGTTCTTGTGGACAGGAGAATCGGGAATTCTCGTTGCGGTAGTGATCTGGATGGTTGCTTGCGTGATTTCGAGAAGAACAACGGGAGTAAAATGGTTGCAAAAGTATGTATAGGTGTAAAGTGCTCTTATTCTGTGGAATAGGAGCTTTTCAACTGTACAATAGAGGAAGGGAAGATGTAGTATGAGATAGATTATTACATAAGAAACTAGTGAAACGTACTTGCTATACATGCTGAAGGAAGCTTGATTGGTATTGCTTGGGGAAGCAAAAAAGTGGTTGTGCATGTGGCGCAGCGTCATGATTAGATTGAGAAGAATGGAGAGTGACTATGGTTGTGAGTGTGAAGGAGATAATTGACGATTGGGATCCAATTGGATTATTACCTTATGCGCCAGAAGACGAATATGAAGTGGAAATACAATGGATTGAGGATTATCTTCGCAATAATAGAAACATCAATGAAGATAAGATAGCCTGTGAAATCTTTGATTTATTTGGTAAACGATTTGGCGATGTATTTACAGCTAACAAAGCTACGTGTGAGCAAATTGCAAGAAAAATCATTCAAGAATGTACATGATATTTAATAAAAAGAAAGTAATTGATGGTCACGCACAATTGATTTCTCCAATAAATATTAACGATAGATCAATAGTTTAGTTTTTATTCTATAAGAGTTTGGAGGATTCACTTATGTTCACAGTTATTTTAGAATCTGTAGATAACGAACGATTAGACAGTGTTGGACAAGAAGGAAATGCTGAATATTTACCACAAGATGATGAATATGTATTTAAAATGTTAGGAGATTTGGCAACTTGTGCATATGATGTATTTGGTAGTAACGATATGAAAGAGTTGCTAATAGAACTGGAACAACTAAAAAGTCGACTCTTTGATTTTTATCAAATCAATCACATTGAAGAGATTATACAATTGGCTGAAAGATGCCAGACGATAGAACATAGTAGATTGATCTTTACTCCTTTTGAGAAATAAGCATTAGTTTCCAAGCCATTCAAGTAAACAAAGGAGGATTGGGAATGACAAAATCTTTTGGCAAAAGAAAATTCAAATTATTGAGTAGGGAAAGTGTATGAGAAACAAGATATATTATGTGTCAGAAAATGAAATGGTAGGAATTAAAAAAGTGATTGAAAGTGATAACACCTTATTTCTAGCGGAGATCAATGCAAGGATGCTCGGAAGTTGCAAGATTATTTGGACATCATGTCGGAATTATTTCAGTTTCCAATTCCGGCACGCGGCTTAGATGGTTACAATGACTGGATGAGAGATTTGGAATGGTTACATAAGGATGGTTATGTTTTAGTAATTTATAATTATGATGATTTTTTTATTCAAGATATTTCGAAGAGAGAACTAGTGATCAAGGGGGTCTCCAATACGATATTGCCTTTTTGGGAGGAGGAAGTGAAACGCGTTGTAATTTATGGAAAATCGAAGCGATTTACAGTCTATTTGGAGACTTGTAAGTGCTAAACGTTAATCTTTTGATTTAGCTAGTGCATTTAGAATATAGCACAAATGATTGCATATATTTTATTAAGTATATTGTAAATACTATTTCCATATGATGGTTTGTATACATAAAAAAGTTTCATAAAGTCGAATATATTCATTTTTGTAAACCTCTATTATAATTACTTAGCAATCACTTTTATAAGGAATAATTTCTATATAAACATAGACAAATGGAAATCATTGCGAAGTGATGAGTGCAAATCAAATGGAGGCGTTGTTTTGAGAAACACGGGACAAGCAGAATATTCTGCGACGAAGAACGAGAGAAGCTGTACGAGAAAAAAGAGAGGACGAATCGTTAAAAAATCCATCGTAATGGCATGCAGCCTGATCCTAGGGTTGTCTACCGTCTGGAGTGCGCATACATACGCAGCTGATGCTGCGAAACGAATATACGAATACGATGCGGATGGACGTCTGACCACAATCTATAGTCGCGATGAAAAGGTGACATTAAGCTACGATGATAACGGCAACATGATTAATAAATCTGTTGAAAAGGGAGATTACAGCAGTATTACGAACCCGGCTCCTCCTGTACCAACTCCAGCGCCGACGCCAACACCGGCTCCTACACCAGCCCCACCGCCGGACCCATCTGTTGTACCACCTCCAGTTCCGGTGCCTGCTAAAGCTAATTTGTCTACTATGATCATGTTGGATCAAGTGACCCAAGTTTCTGCTCAATCCAATGGAACAATTACACTGTATGGATGGTACTTAGATCCAGTTGGTATCCAAAAAGTTGAAGTGTACATTGACGGCGTATATCACGGGCGTGCTAACATGGGTGGTTCTCGTGAGGATGTATACAAAGTATATCCAGATTATAACAATCATGTGGCTGGTTATTCGACTGGTAATATTGACATAAAGACCGAAGGAACTCCACGTAAAAAAGAAAACAATAAAGGGAAAAAAGTAGTGGTACCCGGGCAGTTCAATCATACAGTTGAGATTCAAATTACAAATATGGCAAATGTAATAACAAAAACAAGTGCAATATTTACAGCTGTTTTAAGCTCTTGATAAATAACTAAATATAATTTTAATATAAGGGAGCATTACTATTGAAGATACATCAAGTAACAAAAAAGAGCATTTTGATATGGATGATTATAGTATTATGTATCGGTACACTTTATCCGAACTATTCTGTTTATGCTGCGTCTGACACAAGTTCAACCGCATCAACGCTTGCCATTCCAGCAAGTGTAGCCGCACCAATTGTAGAAGCTCCTGAGCATCTAGTGGCAGAAGCCAAGACAGTAACAGAAGCTACCTACGATAATCAGCAAGCAGAACTTGATGAAATTGCTGCGTTGCTGGATGAATTGCCTGCAACTCCAACAGCAGAGAGCCGTTCGGCTACTCTTCGTACCGAGAGCACTCCATCCGAACAGTCTGCTGTGCATATGCAAAGCGTAGGTGGTGCACAGGATGCAGGCACGGATAGCGACGTGGATACAGATGTAAAAAACTCTATTCTGACCAAATCCGAATTGGAAACCTTCATTTGGGATGGCGCCGATCTGCTGGATATTTACTGGCTAGCTTATCTCGTACAACAAACTGCAGTCAAACCGCAAACGCTGTGGGATGAAAAAGAAAGCGGAAAAGATTGGCAAACAATCAAAAAAGAGTACCTGAAACCTGTAGTAAGCATCCCAGATACTGTAATTGGAAATGTTTACAATAATCAGGCGCAAGCAATAAGTAGTAGATTGCTTACAACGTCTATAAATTCCAATTCATTTGCTAAAATTATGCCCAAAGCACTAGCTTCCTCGGCAAGTTCCAATTCAGATGATTTAGAAGATGACTATACTAGCATTCTAAACCATTTAATTTATAAACATTCTATCAGTCAAGCCAAACAGCAACAATTTGCTGATCACGATCCGAATAGTGAAAACATTGATCCGGCAAGTGGCGGGTTGACTTGGAAATCCACTCAAATGTCATTCCCTGGACGCGATGGGTTGGATCTGGATATTGGGATTATGTACGATTCTAACCAATCCTCTCCCTACAGGCGCGTAGCAGGCAAAAAAGGTAGAGGGTATATATCCAAACAAAACAATATGTTATCTGCATATGATCTTGGACTGGGGTGGTCATTTCGTTTCCCATCGATTACATCCTTAGAAAACAGTCTATATTATAACAATGGAGAGGGAGCCAGCTATCAAATCATGTCGTATGTCAATTGGCGTGAACCCGAAGCGACGACGTGGCTCTGGCAATATCAAGGTAAAGATTTACGTATTAATATCAAAGAAGGCGCATTTTCGAATGGACAGGATGTATCTTACTATTATGCGGAGCATGCTAACTTGACTCATGAGTATTTTACCAGAGATGGAAGATTGCTAGGTATTGTGGATCGCTATGGCAATACCCAGACCTTCTATTATCAAGATCGTCAGCTTTACAATGATAAAATAAGCAAAGTCATCTCTCAAATTACGGATAGTGTAGGTCGGATCATCGAATTCCAATACGATTCTAATTTGCGTTCCGCTGACTTTAGTCACGAAGACATTCGTGTTATTGCCAAAGATTCTGCTCAACAACTCATTCAGCAGGTCACCTACACGAAAGGAAGAACTGAGCTCCAATCTAATACAGTAAGTGATGGCTATGCACCAGTGTTGCAAAGTGTTACCAATGTGAACAAGGAAGTAACCTATTTTAATTATAATGTACAAACAGCTCGTTTTACTTTGAATAACTACTACCCACTGGAAATATCCGGAATTGAAACGCCGTATATACTTATGGATAGCATTCAGTATCCGCGAATGATCACTACCTATATGTATGAAAAAGCATTACATGATATGGGCAAAAAAGGAAGCTCCGAAGATTACCGTATCTTCTCCAGATGGGATCAATTATATAAAGGAGCCACGAACGATAAAACCGAAGCCTTTAACCAAGTCCAGTATAGCTATAATGGTGATTTTCAGCATTATATGGGAGCAACGATTCCTAAAACCTATTTTTATTCGTCTACAGCCATTCAACAAGGAAGCAAACCAACCGATCGTTTAGAAGTCACTACGACCTTTGATGGTGAAAATAAAGTTGTATCTACAGAACAAGTAGGCGGAGATGGCTACAAGAAAAAAGTAACCAATGAAGCGTTTCATGGAGTGTTTACCCTTACTCCTACCTTGCAAAAAACAGTAGAACAGGATGCTGACGGCGCAACAACAAGTTTTAATGAAACGGTTTATAACGATTGGGGTCTAGTAGCCAGCCAAACAGATGTAATGCCAGAAAGTGAGTTTAATAATGCTGCGCTCAAACAGCAACACACCATTTCGTATAGCTATGAAGACAAATACAAACAAGTAATCAGCAAAAAGTGGTATCAAAATGCCAATACGACATTGGAAGAAAAATATGCCTATAACGCAGATGGTAGACTACAAAGCTCCACCAATGCCGCTGGCGAAACGATCAATTATAGCTATCAACCTTCTCCGGCTGACAGCCGTCAGATTCAAAAAGTAACAGCAACCCAGCGTGTACGCGACGGCGTATCTACGCAAACGTCGACTGTGTTTAGCGCCGACTATCAGTATGCGTATCCAACGGAACAGACACAAGTGCTTACAAATCCCGGCAAAGATGCACAAACGGTTCGTCAAACGACGAAATACGATTTTGGCACCGGTCGTGTCATGGAACAAACCGATAGTCAGGGCAACAAAACAACAACCAGTTATGATGCACTGGGACGTCCACTGAAAGTGAAATTGCCTTCCATGACCAATCTGGACGGAACCGTGTATACCATCGAGGATCAATACACCTATACGAATCGGGCATACAGTGAAAATGCCGATTCTGTCAATCAAGGCATACTAACTCTGCGGGTAGAGCAGCAGCGACAATATACCAATACAGCTACTGGAGCGGTTACACTGCTCAATCGCCAGGCAGCTTATTACGATGGATTGGGTAATCCACGCATTCAGGAAACGTATAATGAGAACAACGGTTGGACACGTACCCAGTATCACCCGGATGCATGGGGACGCACCGTATATGCTTCGGATGCACTGGGTAATACGCAAACAGCGACATATGACGCATGGAATAATCAAACGGAGATTACTGATGCCGAAGGCAATCTGTACATCACAGCTGCTCACAAAACACAGCATAAAGTGAACCAGTTTGCTATTGCTTCAGCGAATGTATCTGCCTATCGCGATAATTCGGATAACCGTAGCCTTCATTTGAACACAATAGAACAAACCTTTGATAATTACGGAAATGCACTGAAAACAGTCGCTTTCCGAGACGGATCGGTCACTCGCAATGACCCGATTCAAGAAACGTATACGTATGATCTCACAGGCAATGTTTTGACGTACACAGACCCGAACGGAAATAAGAATGCAAAAGGTGTAACGACAGCCTATACCTATGACGGTCTAGATCGTCTTACGAACGTGCAGGATGCATTGGATCAGCAAAGTAAATATGCGTATGATGGTTTAGGCAACCTATCGAGTGTCGTCATTAGTGACACTACAGGTAAAAGTGAAACACTCTATTCCAAAACGTACAATGAACTAGGTCAACTCACCGGAAAAACAAGCACATCTGGTAAGCAGTCGAGTCTCACCTACGATGCCCGCGGTTTGAACAACCAGCAAACCGATCGCAAAGGAACAGTTACCACCTACCAATATGATGAGCGCGGACAACGTACTAGCGCATTGCTGCAAGGGAAAGACGGATCCACACTGCAAACGAAAAGTATCTTTGGCAGTGATGGCAATCTATTATCCGACCGACACGAATTATATTTGAATGGAACCAAAACAGCAACCCAAACCAGTACCATCGATAAACTGGATCGTATTACCAAACTCACCTCAAGTGGAAGTGGATACGAAGCGAGCCTGAGTGTGAACTACGATCCGTTGGATCGCATTCAACGCCAGACCAATCAACTGGCAGGTAGTAGTTTTGTGACTCAATATGGTTACAACAAGTCGCGCTTGACGCAAATTCAAACCGACGGATCGGGTACTCGTACAACCGCAGCGACAGCGAATGTACAATATGACTACACACCGTTAGGACAGGTTAAGCAAATTACTTTCCCTACTCTGTCGGACGGTAGTGTATTGAAAGAAACCATGAATTACGATCCGTTAAATCGTTTGACTGATTTGACGAATACTCGCGGAGGAACCACGCTATCACTGTACCGCTATACGTACGATGCAAACGGAAATATTCTGACCGTACAAGAACAGCAGCAGGGTAGCGATGCAAAAACATCGAATTACGGATACGATAAGTTGGGTCGTCTGGTTAGCGTCAAACGCGCAGACGGAAGTGAATCGACGTATACCTATGATCTGCGTGGCAATCGCAAAGTGTTGACGGATACGCAGACACTGCCTTCTACGAAGTCTGGAAGCTATGTGTACGATCTGCAAAATACATTGACATCCGTATCGAATGATAATGGTAAAACGACATTGGATTACTTGCCAGATGGTTTGCGCTTTAAGAAAACCATTGGTGATAAGGTGACGCAGTACAGTTATAATGGTGCCGATCAGGTGATTGGAGATAAGGCGAGTAATGGAACGGTATCCAGTTATGTGCGTGGTGATCGGGTACTAGTGAAGAAAGACCTAACGAACCAGAAGGATTATTATTATCTGTATAACGGTCATAGAGATGTCGTACAGATGATCGCCACGGATGGAAGTGTCGTCAACAGCTACCAGTACGATGAGTGGGGAAGTCTCACACAGCAGAAAGAAACGGTAGGCAATGAGTTTAAGTATGCTGGTGAAACGTATGATGCGGAGACGGGATTGTATTACCTGAAGGCGAGATATTACGATCCAGCTCAAGGACGATTTTTGAATGAGGATACGTATGAAGGAGAAATAAATAATCCACTAAGTTTAAATGTATATACGTATGTGCATAATAATACACTAATTCATGCTGATCCTACTGGTAATTGGTGTGCTTCCTCTGATGGTAAAAATGCTCATCCTGGCGATTGTTCTACCAAAGCAGGCAATTTTGAATCAGACTATTTACATGATGGAGATCAAATTGTTAGTAACGGTAACGAAATAGGTGTTTTTTATGATAATGATGGTGCTCATCCAGATCATAGCTGGACAGGTGTTTTATTTGATATGGCAATTACAGGAGGGGCAGGAGTAGGGAAAGCAGTAATATCAAAAGCAATATCGAAATTATATGGAACAGCTGTTGCTGAAGAAACTGCTGTTGCCGTAGCGAATGGACAAGTTTTTTATGGCGGCCTAGCCGGAGAGGCTTTTGTAGCAGGCGCAGTAGGAGCTACAGCAAAAAATCAATTACAACAACGGTTTTCAACGAGTATGGGAACTCGTATTATAGATGTTCTTGTTAAGGGTTCGGCCTATGAATCAAAAGTTGGTTATGTTAAATACTCGGAGGTTGCCAAAAAACAAATTTTAAAAGATGCAGAAATCTTAGGTTCAGGTGACATTAAGAATTATACATGGCATTTTTTAAGAAGCGGAGTGACAGGAAAAATTGGAGCGGATCAAAGATTACTTGATTTGTTAACTCAAAACGGCATTAAGTATATTATACACGAGTGATTTTTGGGAAATAATACAAACGGTATACTGAATTTAGAAATCAACAAAAGAAAACAGAGATTTGAGTTTAAAATAACAGGAGGAAAAAATGACTTTTAAATATCCGATTATGACGCCACCATTTGAATTTATAGACTTTAAAGAAATGAATAAAAAACAGGCTCAACAATGTTTTGAATGGTTTGTAAGCGAAATCCCATCAAGAATCGAAATTTTAAAAAATGCAATACAAGAGTCAGGTGTTCAAAGAATAGAACAATTTGACTTGACCCCTCAATCCCTAGTACCACTATGGGATTGGCTAAAACTGCGTATCCATACTGTACCTTACTCTCCTGATGAAAAAAAACAATTACAGGATGGATTACCTCCATGGATAGCTGAGGATATCAGAGACTGGAAGCTGGATATTTCTACGATTGCATTGGCATTAGATGTATCTATTTATTTTGCCCAAGTGTTCATAACAAAATATCCTTCACTAGAGTGGGATTTTTTGAAAAAACCTAAATCTCATGTTTATTTTAATCAAACTGTAGTAATAGGTTTTAAAAAAGGACCACTTCACTCGCCTACAATCGTTACTAATTTGTGCACTTCATATGTAGATAGAGAATCAGAAAAAACGTTGTTATCTTTATTTGAATTTTGGGAGAAATTTATTTAGCTGACATATTGAGTAGTCTACCTTGATCAAGCTTCGATGCTTGATCAAGGTTTTTTAATGAAACATAAAGCTTCTATAGCACCCAAAACAAATTTCTGAAGAATTGCTATGATGCTATCCGCCTAAAGCTATTAATACGAGAATGATGTAGTATACGAAGTCAAACACCAATGAACTATAACCAACGCGGATTAACTGAACAACTCATCGACCGCAATGGAACAACAGCGAAATACACGTACGATGAGCGCGGACAACAAGCTACCAGTATGAGAACAACGGCAATATCACAGCAGTCACTGAGCAAGTGCAGAATGCGGTAGCACAAACCTCTACGTATAGCTATGACAAGCTGAACCGATTGAGTAGCGTAAAACGTGCCGATGGCAGCGAAACGCAATACGGGTATGATTTGCGCGGCAACCGTCTGACACAAAATGATACCCGTGATCTGGCAGATGAGACAGCGGTCAATTACCGATACAATCTGCAAAACACGCTCATTTCCGCCACGACCGACAAAGCCAAAACCCTGTTCGACTACCTGCCCGATGGCTTACGTTTTAAGAAAACAATGGGTAGTAAAGTGACGCAGTACAGTTACAATGATGCTCGTTAGGTGATTGGAGACAAAGCCAGTAATGGAACGGTATCCAGTTATGTACGCGGGGATCGGGTACTGGTGAAGAAAGATCTGACGAACCAGAAGGACTATTATTATCTGTATAACGGTCATAGAGATGTCGTACAGATGATCGCCACGGATGGAAGTGTCGTCAACAGCTACCAGTACGATGAGTGGGGAAGTCTCACACAGCAGAAAGAAACGGTAGGGAATGAGTTTAAGTATGCTGGTGAAACGTATGATGCAGAGACGGGATTGTATTACCTGAAGGCACGATATTACGATCCAGCTCAGGGACGGTTTTTGAATGAGGATACCAATGAAGGGGAAATTGATAATCCACTCACATTAAATGTTTATTCATACGTAAATAGTAATCCGCTAATTTTTAGCGATCCTACAGGTCATGCTCCAAAGTTTGGAGATACTGCATATGGAACCTATGCTCATAATGCATTAGGTATTTATTTTTTAACTGTTAATATGAGCTTTTATTCTAAAAAAGCACAAGCTGAGAAAGCAGTGCGTTTGACTAATGGCAACATTGGTTTTGCAGATTATGTATTACAAGTTTCAGAGAATAAATATGAAGTTTATGAACTCAAACCTATTACTTGGTCTGAAGCAAATAATCCGCAAAAACACCAAGATGGCAGACAACAATTACAAAAGTATATTGATAGAATTAACAAAAATGGTTTAGATGGCAAGCCAGCAATAGCAGTAGCAGGAACAAGTTGGAATCCTGAAGGGTTAGCTGTCATTGATCCATGGGACCCTACTAAGGAAATAGCCTTTTACACTGTTGAGGGAGATCCTGGAATGATATATTATGGGGATAGAAAACGTACAAACTCTACACCTGATTTGCCATTAACAGTTCCAGATTATAATGAGTTAAGGGATAAAATAAAAAAAAGTTTTAAAAACTATCATCCAGATGGTGTACCTTTACCAAATGGGCTACCTCCAATAGGAGGTAATAAATATAATGGAGGCTTTACGCCTTGGGTTATTCCGGTTATTCCGGTCATTCCTTAATTTGGAGGTTTCCGATGAATCTTACTAATTTCATCAAATCAAAACTACTAAATAAATTTTCTGAATGGGGATTTGAATATGAAAAAGATGGACCCTTATGGTTGTTTATAAGAGAGACAAAGGGTATTAAGGAGACTATTCAAATTGATAAAGGTAAGTGGGAACAAAAGGGTTTGAGGCTAACTTATTATAAGGAAAGACAGTCAGTAAGCAGTACTATGCTAACAGCCTGCTCTTTTACCGAAGAGTATTATTATTACTCCGATGAAGAATCATTATGTAACTTGTTAGACAAATTTATCAGAATCACTGAAAATTATGCTCTTGACTGGTTTGAGAGCATAAAGCCTATATCCCAATTCCCACAAGAAAATTATTATCAAGAGTCATGGAAAAGTAAGACTGAAAATTTTATGAACGAGAATAGGTTGATATTCTCAGAAAATAGTATAAAAAAGTTAGATGAAATTTTGGGTAATAATCACAATAAAGACTTTTTTTTCTATGCGAGTCGTTTTATTGGTGATTATATCGTATCAGAATTTTTCAGCAGAATGGGGATTAGATCCTAACGAAGGACCTTATGTTGATAATATTGGAGGATCACCTATGTTCAAAAGGTATCCACATCATATGGTTAAAAGTTCTATAAATAGTGATGCAATTTCTCTATTTGAACAGATTGAGATTATAAAAAATCTGATTTGAAAAGTAAATAGAAAATGTTTTTCGGAATGAAAATGTCCATTATAAGCTTAAATCTAGCTATACATGGACATTTTTATTTTTCAGAAGCAATTCGATATTTACTGAAAAGTAAATTACTTAGTTTAAAATGAATACATAGCTCTATCTAATATTAAAAGCACTGATAAAGTGTAGTTGTATTTTGTATGAAAAATAGTTCCATATATCCTCCTTCGCCACTTGATATTAAAATTGGATCAAAAAAGAGGAAGTGAAGTTATTTGAAGATATTATTATTTATTCTTCTATTTATAACAGCGGGGTGTTCTATGAATAATCAAAAAATAATTATTCTGATTCTAATTCTTTGATTTTTAAAGAAGATTCATTATACATTGTTGATTTATTGAAACTTTGTATTGAGAAAAAAGGTTTTAACGAGAGTATAAGAACAGAAATAAATAAATTTTATGAGACAAATTACGAAGATGAAGATCCTCAAATTTCTGAAGAGATTGCAAGTGTATATATGGCTTTTTTAGGGAAAACTGATTTTAAAAATTTGGATAGCGATGCCAGTAAAAAACATTTAAAATTATTGCTTTCTGAGTTAGAGCATATTGAAGAAAAAATCAATGCTTTATGAAAAGAGTGAGATACGAGCTTTAAAATAAACTATCGACAAAATATTTTTTACCCAGTAGATAAAAGGAATTTGTTTAAAAATTAGTTTGATTCATTTCAAGTTTTTGTAATTTATTGAATGTAAATTATAGGAAGGACTCTTAATCAGGTTTAAATACATGATTAAGGGTTCTCTTTTTTAGTAATTATCAGATTAAATTTACTACTATCGATTTATAAGTTTAGACTATCAACAAATAGCAAGAGCGAAACGTTGCACACTAAAACCTATAACGGACAAGGACTGCTCACCGACAAAGCCGATGCCGCCGGCAGCAAAACGCGAATAAACTATAATCAACGCGGATTAACCGAGCAGCTCATCGACCGCAATAGAACAACGGTGAAATACACATACCATGAACGCGGGCAACAAACAAGTGCCTACCTCAAAGCCTACAGCAGCAATTCGCTGATGAGCGGTACACTGGAAACGAAAAGCATCTACGGTGCTGATGGCAACCTGCTGACAGATCGCCATGAGTTGTACATCAACGATGCCAAAGTCGCGACGCAGACGAGCACGATTGACAAACTGGATCGGATCACCAGCCTGACTTCGGCTGCGACAGGTTACAGCGCTCGTTTGGATGTCGGATACGATCCACTGGATCGCATCGCGAATCAAAAGAACACACTGAATGGCACTAGCTTCTTTACCAACTATGGGTACGATAAGTCTCGCCTGACACAAGTACAGACCAATGATGCACAAAGCCGAAATACGGCGAATACGGCCAATGTGCGTTATGCGTACACGCCACTCGGTCAGGTACAACAAATCATCTTCCCGACACTGTCGGATGGCAGCAAGCTACAAGAAAGCATGAGCTATGATGCATTAAACCGCCTGAGCAGTCTGACCAACACCAAAGGCGATACCGTGTTGTCTGTTTACAGCTACCAGTATGACAATAACGGCAATATCACAGCAGTTACTGATCAAGTGCAGAATGCGGAAGCACAAACCTCTACGTATAGCTATGACAAGCTAAACCGATTGAGTATCGCAAAACGTGTGGATGGCAGCGAAACGCAATATGGGTATGATCTGCGCGGCAACCGTCTCACGCAAAGTGATACCCGTGATCTGGCAGATGAGACAGCGGTCAATTACCGATACAATCTGCAAAACACGCTCATTTCCGCCACGACGGACAAAGCCAAAACCCTGTTCGACTACCTGCCCGATGGCTTACGCTTTAAGAAAACAACGGGTAGCAAAGTAATGCAGTACAGTTACAATGGTGCCGATCAGGTCATTGGAGACAAAGCCAGCAACGGAACGGTATCCAATTATGTACGTGGTGATCGAGTACTGGTGAAGAAAGATCTGACGAACCAGAAGGACTACTATTATCTGTATAACGGTCATAGAGATGTCGTACAGATGATCGGTACGGATGGAAGTGTCGTCAACAGCTACCAGTACGATGAGTGGGGAAGTCTCACACAGCAGAAAGAAACGGTAGGCAATGAGTTTAAGTATGCTGGTGAAACGTATGATGCGGAGACGGGATTGTATTACCTGAAGGCGAGATATTACGATCCAGCTCAAGGACGATTTTGAATGAGGATACGTATGAAGGAGAAATAAATAATCCACTAAGTTTAAATGTATATACGTATGTGCATAATAATACACTAATTCATGCTGATCCTACTGGTAATTGGTGTGCTTCCTCTGATGGTAAAAATGCTCATCCTGGCGATTGTTCTACCAAAGCAGGCAATTTTGAATCAGACTATTTACATGATGGAGATCAAATTGTTAGTAACGGTAACGAAATAGGTGTTTTTTATGATAATGATGGTGCTCATCCAGATCATAGCTGGACAGGTGTTTTATTTGATATGGCAATTACAGGAGGGGCAGGAGTAGGGAAAGCAGTAATATCAAAAGCAATATCGAAATTATATGGAGCAGCTGTTGCTGAAGAAACTGCTGTTGCCGTAGCGAATGGACAAGTTTTTTATGGTGGTTTAGCAGGAGAAGCCTTTGTAGCAAGTCTAGCAAAAGCTACTGGTGAAAATCAATTGCAGCAACATTTTAAAACAAGCATGGGAACTCGTATTATAGATGTTCTTGTTAAGGGTTCGGCCTATGAATCAAAAGTTGGTTATGTGAAATACTCGCAGGTGGCTAAAACACAAATTTTGAAAGATGCGGAACTCGTAGCTAATGATAGTGTCAAAAATTATACATGGCATTTTCTAAGAAGTGGAGTAACTGGTAAGGTTGGGGCGGATCCAAGATTGCTTCAATTGCTAACTCAAAATGGAATCAAATATGTTATTCATGAATGATTTGAAAGAATAATACATCCAGTATACTCTATGTAAACACCAATAAAAAAATTAGAGATTTGATTTGAGAATAACAGGAGGAAAAAAATGACTTTTCAATATCCAATTATGACTCCGCCATTCGAAGTTGTACATTTTGAAAAAATGAACAAAAAACAAGCTCAGCAACATTTTGAATGGTTTGTAAGCGAAATCCCATCCAGATTAGAAATTTTGGAAAATGTAATGAAAGAGTCAGGGGTTGAAAAAATAGAACAATTTGATATGACCCCTCAATCTCTAGTACCACTCTGGAACTGGCTGAAAATGCGCATTAACACAGTGCCTTATTCGCCTGATGAAACAAAACAATTACAGGACACATTACCTCCTTGGATCTTTGAAGATATTCAAAATTGGAAATTGGATACTCCTACTATTGCATTAGCAGTAGATGTATCTATCTATTTTGGCGAAGTATTTATAAAAAAATATCCTTCTTTAAAGTGGGGATTTATGACAAAACCCAAGTCTTATGTTTATATAAACAGACCTACAATAATAGAATTTAAAAGTGGACCACTCCATCCGCCTACCATTGTTACTAATATATGTAGTTCATATGCAGATGGAGATTCTAAAAAAAATTTATTGTCTTCATTTGAAGTTTGGGAGAAGTTTATTTGATGTAAAACTCAATCATCTACCTTGATCAAGTATGGAAACTTGATCAAGGTTTTTTAATAGAACATAAAGCGTGTATGGCGCTCAAAGGGCGCTCAAAGCAAACTTCTGAAGAGTTGTTATGACACTAAATATAATACCGTCTTATGCATCCGCCTGAAGCTATCGATACAAGAATGATGTAGTACACGAAGTACAACGCCAATGAACTATAGCCAACGCGGATTCACCGAAAGTGGTAATGTGAAAATCTCAAAAAATTTATTGAACCAAGCTAAAAGTATGAATGTTAATATTATTCAAATTGGGGTGAAGTAGATGAATCAAAATTCTGTCGTTAGTTTTTATTTAATGACGCTAGAAGATTTGCAAAATGAAGAAATAGCAAAGAAATGCATCAAATTGATGAATAAGAATTCAGAAATTTCTCCAGATAAATTTGACAGAAGTGAACCATTAAGAAAAAAAATTAACTGGGACCAAATTGATTTAATGATAAATACTTGGATGAATGAAGAAGTAAACGCATTACCACATAATAGAAATGTGGCGGCTTCAGGAGAATTTTTAGCCAAAAGAAATAAACAATGTAAAGCCGAATTTCAATTTTCATGGACTAAGAATCAATATACACATTTCAATTTTATGAATATTGATGTAAATGCTATACGATTAAATAAAAAAGATGGATTTCCCGGTTTTTTGAACTTGTGTTTAGAGTATATTCAACTGCTCAAACCTGTATATGGATGTATAAAAATAATGCATGAATTTAAATCAGATCCTATTAATTTAGAAGTTCGCTATCCACATCTGGAGTGGTTGAATATTTTCGGAGAACCATACGTGAAACTTTTTGGTCATAAGAAATTATTGAATACACCTGCTTACAAAATTCATGACATTTCAGATTCTATAGTAGGAGTTCAATTGACAGAATCTATTTATCAAGATATTCCAAAAGAAATCAGAGAATCAGTAAAAGAATATTTAGGAAAACAAGCTTTTATGGAGGATGGTGAGAGTTTACGACGTCATAAACCAGACTTAGTACCGAATTTTGATTATAGTATGGTTCTTATAAATCCAGAAAGACCTGTAGAAGATCGTAAGGCTTTTAATCGCTATAAATAAACATGTAAAATATAATTATGTGCTTTTCGATTAAATTAGTTAATAAATTGTATGAAAGATGAAAAGGGATACTAAAAAGTATCTCTTTTCATCTTTCAGTTGTGTTAGAGCGCAATTGAAAATTATATATATTTGGTGTGGGAAATAAAAGATAATGGGCTGGAGATATTTATATTTTGCTCAAGTGCTCATAACAAAATACCCTTTACTAGAGTGGGATTTCTTGAAGAAACCTAAGTCTCATGTTTATTTCAATCAACCTGTAACCAACGCGAATGAACCGAACAACTCATCGACCGCAATGGAACAACAGCGAAATACACATACGATGAGCACGGGCAATAAACGAGTGCCTACCTCAAAGCGTACAGCAGCAACTCGCTGATGGAGCGGTACATTGGAAACGAAAAGCATCTATAGCGCCCACGGCAATCCACTGACGGATCGTTATGAGCTGTATATCAACGATGCCAAAGTCGCGACGCAGACCAGCACGATCGATAAACTGGATCGCATCGCGAATCAAAAGAATATACTGAATGGTACCAGCTTTTTTACCAACTATGGTTACGATAAATCTTGCCTGATGCAAGTACAGACTAACGGTGTACAAAGCCAGAACACAGCGAATACGGCCAATGTACGATATGCGTACACGTTACTCGGTCAGGTACAACAAATCACCTTCCCGACTTTGTCGGATGGCAGCAAGTTACAAGAAAGCATGAGCTATGGTACACTGAACCGTCTGAGTAGTCTGACCAACACGAAGAGCGACACCGTGTTGTCCGTCTACGGCTACCAGTATGACAATAAATGTAATATCATAGCAGTCACCGAGCAAGTACAGAATGCGGCAGCACAAACCTCTACGTATATCTATGGTAAGCTGAATAGACTAATTACATTTCCAAAAACAGACAAAAGATATTCTGCAACAAAAAAATAAAACTTATATAAGTCAAGATATTGGTAATGGAAATGGAATGGGAATGTAGGATATTATCTCAAATCGGATAGGTGATTCATTTGTATAAGTACGAAATTACAAAATACAATCCAAATTTGCGCGCGATGAAAAAAGAATGTATTTAAAGAAAGATTGGACTTCAATCAGTGATATCGGTAAGTCATTCGAAAATGAATTATTGACAACTGAGAGCTATAAGAAAAGTGAAGATAGTTATATTAAAGCTATAATTATGGCAATGGAGTATTTGCATATTCCTTTCTTGTCAGTCAATAATATTTTACGAAGTTTTTCATGCGAAAGATTTGTAGAGATGAGAGAAGATTGCGAACTCTATTCTCAAGATATAATAGAAATGTACAATCAGGTCAAAGACGGCGATAAGCTATATATAGGGCAAGTAGACTCTTTTTGCAGATTGTTACTACGTGAAGATATTGGTTCTGATATCTTTTATCCTAGAAGAATGAAGATTTTCATTGGATATGATTATCTAATGGGATTTCATACTTCAAAATCAATGGATACAATAATACCGTTTATCGAACAATTAAATCTATTTGTTGAAAAATATTAATTAATCAGAATTTTGAGTACCATCATCATTTCTGGTATAAAATGCGAGTATAACAAGATATACAACTTAAAATGAAATATCCGAGCTATACTTGTTTAATTCAGTTTGGAGATTTGTAGTGTGAGTCAGTGCATTTAGAATAAATGAAGAAGATGATTCGTTTGAACTAGGTTTTGAAATACCAATTGCAAGAGAAGAGTTTTTTATAAAGTTTTGGCAAGTTGCAATTGATGAATTGGGAATTACTAGAATCAAAAATGGTATAGATCTAAAAAACGAGCATTTATCGTCTACGCTTCATGAATTAGAACAATTAAAAAATTGGGCGGAATCTAATTTACAGAACAATGACCTGAATTATATGGTTTCCATAATCAACTTGCTTATGAGAAAGTTACCAACAGCATTTAAAACAGAGCATACTAATTTGTGAATTGGATAGTTTTATATGTAGTAGGTTGGATATTAAATTTATTGATCCGAAGAATGTATACTATAGATTTCAATTCGCAACTAAAGCAATATATACTTTTTAATTGATTGAAGGCATTTATGTAGATAGAAGATGTAATATAGCTGTATTATGATTTACAAAATGCGTTGACATCCGTATCGAATATTAGTGAAGACAGATTATTATCTGTACAATGATTATTGTGATGCCGTACAGGTCATTACTACATATGGTATTATCGTGAATAATTATCATTATGATGAGTTGGGCAATCTAACGCAGCAGAAAGACACAATAGCTAATGATTTTAAATATACTAGCGAGACGTATGATGCTAATACAAGTCTTTGTTATTTGAAGTCAAGGTACTACGATCCAAGTCTAGAATCATTCTTAAATGAGGATAGTTATGAACGACAAATGAATAGTCCGCTCAGTATGAATGGGTATTCATATGTGCATAACAATCCAATGATTTATGTGGATCCAACTGGGCACTGGATAGCGGATGATTCCAACTTAAATGCTGCCTCTCAAAAAAAAGTTAAACAAGCGACTAAAGAGTTTAATAATGCAAAAAAACGTGGTGACGTTGCTGGAATGCAAGCGGCGCACAATAAGGCTGTAAAAATACGTTTTTCAAGTGGCGATTATGAAGTTGTAAATAAAATGAACTATACTACAGGAAAGTCGACTCCATATAGCACTGGGGATGGTGGAGCTCATGTAGACAATACATGGACTGGATTTGTTTTTGACTCTGTAATAACAGGTGGAGTAGGAATTGGTAGCAAAGCTGTTACTAAAGGCGTAGCTTCTGTAGTTCAAAAAGGTGTAAACAGTTCTGAAAAATTTGCTTTAGGTCTCTCAGAACATTTGGACGGTTTTGCAGCAAATCAACAAGCTAAAACATGGAAAAACTTCCCTGACGAGAATTGGAAATCTACAGTAACAAATAAGTTGAATGATGCAAATGTAGAAATTAAATTTAATCTTACTGGTATAGATAATCCATGGTCTGCTGTTACGCGAGCCGCTAGAGGTGGTGGAGGCGCAACCGATTGGGAGTTACTTCAAATACAGTCTAGTCCACAAAGTTGGGGCAGAATTACATGGTATAATAATGGGAAAGTTGTTTCAAATCCATTTGATTAAAAAGAGGAGGATTAGTAATAGTGAAATCTTTTGGCGATAGAAAATTCAAATTATGGTATTACACCATTAGTCATGGACAACTTCTACTAAGAAGTATCAAAGATGACAACAACAATACAACTAATATTGATATTATGTTTTTAGATGTAAATTATATAGAATTACCTCGTTATCTTTCAGATGTAAAATTAGAAAAAGCTCAGGAAAAAGATATTAATTATATACAACAGAAACTAGGAGAACATATACTACCTGAAAGTATTCGAATTATTATTTCTAAAAATTGTCGTTATATTGTAGTGGCTAGTATAATGAAGGTTGTAGAGAATGAATTAGAAATGTTTGATTTACCATTTGATACTTTTTTTTGATTTGAATTTATATATTTAGCACAATTCATTCTTGTATCTAATTAACAAAATTATAAAAAAGGCTACCTAATCAAATTAGGTAGCCTTTTTGAAATAGTAGTATGAATAAATCTACTAGTATAATTAAACAATCTGAAAGTTAAGTTGATAGTGTTTTTAAATTTAATATATGAATATAAAATTTAGGTATTTAATTTTAAAAGAGCAAAACTGAGATAGGTTCGAAAGCTAATAAATATAAACTAGTAAGGTAGATATCCTCACCCGCGAAGGTCCCTTTTTATTTCTCTCCACATTGGGTTATATTATCAATAACAACCCCAAGGAGAAATCACACATGTGCGAATTCATTCAAGGCAATCCCAAACATACCAATAACTTGATCCACCAAAAATCCCCCTACCTTCTACAACACGCCCACAACCCGGTCAAGTGGATGGCATGGGGAACCGAAGCATTCACCAAGGCCAAACGAGAGGGCAAGCCGGTATTCCTGTCTGTCGGTTATTCCTAGCGGAGGAGTACATCCACTTGCCATTGATGTCACGTCATGGAGCGCGAGAGCTTCGAGGACGAAGAAGTTGCTGCGCTGCTGAATGAGTATTACATCCCGGTCAAGGTCGACCGCGAAGAACGACCGGATATCGACAATCTATACATGTCTTACTGTCAGGCTCTCACCGGACATGGTGGGTGGCCACTCACTATGTTGCTCACACCTGACCAAAAGCCGTTTTATGCAGGCACCTATTTCCCGAAACAGACGAAATATGGTCGCATTGGCATGATCGACATGCTCAGTCAGATTCACGACAAATGGGAGAATGAGAACGAGCGCATTTTGGAGACAAGCCATGCGATCGTCGCTCGGATGGCGGAGCACAAAAGCGAAGCGCAGCGCAGCTCGGCGAGTTTAGAGAGGAATTGGCTCATCGTGGATATCAAACGTTTGTCAGTTCATTCGATGAATTGTGCGGTGGATTTGGCGGAGCGCCGAAGTTCCCGACGCCGCATCAGTTGATGTTTTTGAGCGCTTATGCACATACGTACAAGGAGCCGCAGGCGTTGGATATGGTGAGGAAGACACTCGATAGTATGTATCGCGGTGGCATGCACTACCAGAGTCTAGTGCAACAAGCCAACAAGCGATTCAAAACGAAACTAGAGCCATTGAACAAGCTAATAGAGCGAAAGAAAATACAGAATCTAATCCCGATTCTGGTACTTTGATTAAAGTAAATAAAGCAGATCCAGCAGCTGATAAATTGGCTGAAAGAATTGGTGGTGAATCAAGAGTCAAGTTCTCTAACGATCCCAAAGGTAGAGAGTTTGATGCTATAAGCGATAAATTTGTTGCACAGTCTAAACCAGCTTTAAATACGCTAAATAAAACAGTAAGAGAGCAAATGAAATGAATACAGTAAAAGATATGGCGTTGATGTTTTTATTGATACCAAACCATTAAAGTAGGTGTATAAAATGGTAGAATTTCATGGATGGATCACTATACACGAGTCTGTTGATGAAGTTGATCAAGGGAATTTGGATGACATAGTTGAAGGAGTAAAACAGCATATTTCTAATTTGAATTGGAATAGTCACATGCTGAATATTTATTCAACTAATGGAGAGTACCATTTATCAACTGGAGGTTTATTAAATAGAAAGACTTCAGAGTTATTAGAAATTGTTAATATATATCATATGATTGCGAAAAAAGCTCCTGGTTCGTATGGTCTTTTTTATATGAGAGATGATGAAGATACTGAGGGGTTTGATAATGAGTTTCAAGTATATGTATTATCGCGTGGTCAGTTATCTATTAAAAAAGATAATTTTCTTTCTCCTTTTGTACCTAAAATAGAAGATGAGTAATATATTGAACAAGAAGCCTAGCTGAAAGCTAAATTCTTTGTTGAATATCAATAGTCAATTTAGTATATTCAACAAATATAGTCATATATAACAAAATGCTAATTCAGAGAAAAGTTAATGCAATATAGACTTTATAAAAAGAATTATTTCATGTCCCCAAGTATTGATTGATCTTCGCACTCATCTGCAAAGGTGTTTTTCTTTCCCTTCAAATTCGACTATATTATTAATAATAACTCCAAGAAGAAATCACATATATGCAATTTCATCGAAGGGAATCACCAGTATACCAATAACCTGATCTGCGAAAAATCTCTGTATCTCCTGCAGTCAAGTTGCGGGACATGGAGAAGGTAATTCGCACGGTGATTTGCCACATTTTTAGATTCATACAGAAGATAGTATTGTCAGAATGTTTTGCAAAATGAGAGGTGAAATGAATGATGCAAAAGTTTGATATGAGACAAATAAATAACTTTATCAATGGTAATGCACTGGCAACAGAGTTAAAAGCGACACAATCTAGTAGAAGAGCTTTTGTTGTAATAGGACCGACTATATCCATGAAGTTTTTGAATACTACTTCTATCGAACAACTTATATTTTGGATCAGAAAATATGAGATACAAAAAGTATATATTGAAAATGATTGGGATGTAAGTGACGATGAGCTACTTGGATCTATTCATATTAAAAATATAAAAGGAATAAATCAATTAGAAAAAAGGTTGAGTACTTTTTTAGATGATTTTTCAAAGTTGGATGTAGAATGGAAAACTGAGAATCCTTTATGAGAAAGGATTTCTCACTAATCTACATTTTTTTTTTTTCTCTACTTCTTGCCGAATTATATTTTTACTAAATAGATTCTAAAAAAGTTTTGTACGCCATCCATGCATTTTGCCATCAGGATATTAACTTAAATCGAACAGGTGATTCATTTTTTTATACATACCAAATCACAAAATACAATCCAAATTTACGCGATGAAAAAAGAATGTATCTAAAAGAAGATTGGACTTCAATCAGTGATATCGGTGAGCCATTCGAAGGTGAAATACTAACAACTGAGAGCTATAAGAAAAGTGAAGATAGCTATATTAAAGCCATAATTACGGTAATGGAGTATCTGCATATTCCTTTTTTGTCCGTCAATAATATTTCACGAAGTTTTCTCATGCGAAAGATTTCTAAAAATGACAGAAGATTGCGTACTCTATTCTCAAGATATAATAGAAATGTACAATAACGTTAAAGACGGTGATAAGCTTGATATAGCGCAAGTAGACTCTTTTTGCAGATTGCTACTACGTGAAGATATTGGTTCTGATCTCTTTTATCCTAGAAGAATGAAGGTTTTCATTGGTTACGATTATCTAATGGGGGTTCATGCTTCAAAATCAATAGATACAGTAATCCCATCTATCGAACAATTAGATCTATTTGTTGAAAAATATTAATCAGAATTTTGAGTACCAGCACTTCTGCTATAAAATGCGAATACAACAAGATCTATAACTTAAAATCAAATATCCGAGCTATCACTTTTCTGCTCAGTATGGAGGTTCGTGGTGTCAGTCAGTGTATTCAGAATAAATGAAGAAGATGATTCGTTTGATTTAGATTTTGAATTACCAGTTGCAAGCGAAGCATGTTTAACGAAATTTTGGCAAACTGCAATTGATGAATTAGGGATCAAACGAGTAAGAAATGGAACAGAATTAAAAAAAGAACACTTGCAGTCTATTCTTAATAAATTAGAACAATTAAGAAATTGGGCAGAATATAATCTTTAGAATAATGATCTGACTTATATGGTTTCCAGAATTGACTTACTGATCAAAGAGCTACCAGCAGCATTTAAAACAGAGCATACTACTTTGTGGATGGGATAGTTTCATATTGGAGGATAGTGGGCGGGAAAACGTAAAGCAATTCTTGAAATTTATCCTGTTAATTAAGGGAGGAGTATTTTGGAAGACATGATAAGAGCTATAGAAAATGTGTATAAAAGTGGAAGTTTATCATTTCTTTTATCATCTTATGTGGACAGAGACTATTATTTACAGAGCTATAAGGAATGTTTCAAAGATAATCATATAGAGAATGTGACAGATTTTAATTACTCAAAGTGTTTTAATATTTGTATCAATATATCTGATATAGATTCTCATGTAGGTAGTCAAGAGTTTGAACAATTTCTCGCGAGAAACGCTAATCTTTACAGAGTCGATGTAATGATGTCAGTGATTGCGCCGTATGCGTTGGTTAAGTATTTAAAGTATAAAATACAAGCTAACCAGATTACTCTGCAAAGTAGAAGTACTGCATTTCTTGCAGATCAAAATATCTACGATGAAAAGATTAGAAACATTCTACATAGCCAAAGATATACTGTATTAGATGATACCCAGCTGATCCAAGCTGTTCCTGCAGTCGTTTTGGAATTGCAGAAAGATACACCAAGTGTATATAACTGCTTATTTGAAGATTCATCATCTTATTATCCTTATCATAATTAGTGGTAAATTAGATTTTGGAGAGTGTGCATATGTTTAAAATTATTTTAGAATCTGCAAATAATGAACGATTAGAAAGTGTTGGGAAAGAAGGCAATGCTGAATATTTACCACAAGATGAAAATGAATTTGAAATGTTAGGAGATATATCGATTTTTAGCTGTGATATTTTTGCTAGTAAAGATATGGAGAAATTAATAATTGAGCTTAAAAGATTAAAAGAACGATTAATTGATATTGAACATGCGAATCATATTGATGAAATCATAGATCTTGCTAAAAAGTGTAAGTCCATAAAACATAGCAAATTAATATTCGCTCCTTTTGAAGAATGAACTTTTTATTTTATAGTAAATCGATGCTTAATATGTAATCAAAGGTAATCGTTTGTTTTCTCATGAGTAATATAGAGAAGAAAGCGCGAAATAAGTTTTTTTGATAAAGAAATAATAGGTTATCTACAACATTATATTATTTAAAAAATGAAAAGATAGAAGACTTATATGATAAGTGACCAGTATTGCAAAAAAAGGATCCTTGCACTCAGCCGCAAGGTCCTTTTTCTTTCCTACCATATTCGGTTATATTACCAATAACAACCCCAAGGAGGAATCACACATGCGTGACTTTATTCAAGGCAATCCCAAACATACCAATAACCTGATCCACCAAAAATCCCCCTATCTCCTACAGCACGCCCACAACCCGGTCAACTGGATGGCATGGGGAACCGAAGCATTCACCAAAGCCAAACGGGAGGGCAAGCCAGTATTCCTGTCTGTCGGTTATTCCTAGTGGAGGATTACATCCACTTGCCATTGGTGTCACGTCATGGAGCGCGAGAGCTTTGAAGATGAAGAAGTTGCTGCGTTACTGAACGAACATTATATCCCAGTCAAGGTAGACCGTGAGGAACGACCAGACATCGACAATCTGTACATGGCTTACTGTCAGGCACTTACCGGACAGGGCGGATGGCCGCTCACTGTGTTGCTCACACCTGACCAAAAGCCGTTTTATGCAGGAACGTATTTTCCGAAACAGACGAAATATGGTCGCATCGGCATGATCGATATGCTCACTCAGATTCACGACAAATGGGAGAATGAGAACGAGCGCATTCTGGAAACAGGTAACGCCATCGTCGCACGAATGGCAGAGCACAAAAGCGAAGCGCAGCCTGGCGAGTTTAGTGAAGAATTGATTCACCGTGGGTACCAGACGTTTGTCAGTTCGTTTGACGAGGTATATGGTGGGTTTGGCGGAGCGCCGAAATTCCCGACACCGCATCATTTGATGTTTCTGAGTGCCTATGCACACACGTACAAGGAGCCGCAGGCGTTGGATATGGTGAGGAGGACGCTGGATAGTATGTATCGCGGCGGCATTTACGACCATATCGGCTTCGGCTTTGCCCGCTATTCCACTGATGAGAAGTGGCTGGTGCCACATTTTGAGAAAATGCTGTATGATAATGCGCTGTTATCCATCTCTTATCTGGATGCCTATCGGCTGACAGGGGAAGAGGAGTATGCGCGTATTGCGGAATCGGTCTTTACGTATGTACTGCGGGATATGACGTCGCCGGAAGGGGCATTTTATTCGGCGGAGGATGCGGATTCGGAGGGCGAGGAAGGCAAGTTTTATGTATTCCATCGGGATGAGATTGAGGAAGTGCTCGGTTTGGAACATATGCACACGTATTGCAATGTGTACGATATTACGCCAGAGGGCAATTTTGAAGGTGCCAGTATTCCGAATCTGATCTCTTCCTCTACCGCAGAGATTGCGGAGCAGCGTGATCTGAATGAATTGGCGTTGCGTACCGATCTGGAAGAAGCGCGGCAAAAGCTATTTGCTTACCGCGAGCAACGTATCCATCCGTTTAAAGATGACAAAGTACTCGTTTCATGGAACGGTATGATGATTGCGGCACTATCTCGTGCTAGCAAAACACTGCAAAAGCCCGAATATGCGAATGCTGCTCGGCGTGCTGTCGACTTTATCTGGAACAACATGTTCCGCAAGGATGGACGTTTGATGTCCCGATACCGAGATGAACATGTTGCTTACCAAGCGTATTTGGACGATTATGTGTATCTGATCTGGGGCTTGCAGGAATTGTATGAAGCGACCGGAGAAGCGATCCATTTGCAGCGCGCAATGACACTCAAGGAGCAATTGCTGGCGTTGTTCTGGGACGAGGAGCAGCAAGGCTTTTACTTTTCAGGCAGTGAAGGTGAGAAATTGCTCAGTCGGACAAAAGAAATTTACGATGGCGCGATTCCGTCTGGCAATGCGGTAGCTGCCTGGACATTGGCACGACTGTCTGCGGTAACTGGCGATGAGCAATTGCGTGGATATGCGGAGCAGATTTTGGATGCTTTTGCAGGTACGGTAGAGCAGTATCCGGCTGGATATTCGATGTTATTGTTAGCTGGTATGCAGCTGCTGCATGGCACAGAGGAGATTGTACTGGCTGGTAAAATCGAAGATATCGATTACCAGCATATGATTGCGGAAGTGCAAAAGACGTATCGTCCGTTTGCTTCATTGTTGTTTAACAGTAGCGGCGAAGCAGGCGAATCTTTGCGGGAGTTGCTGCCGCATATTCAGGATATGGGAATGAAGGATGGGGCGACTGCGTATATTTGCGAAGGCTTTGTCTGCCGCGCGCCACTGACTACATTGGAAGCACTGCGTGAGCAGTTGGTCGCGAAGTAGCAATAGTTGGAATTGGTTGTCAGCATTATTGATGGATGGATATCATGGATTGTTTGATGTAGAGGTAATAACGAAATCAGATCATACAAGGACATCTTCGGATTGGAGATGTCCTTTGTTTTATGCATATCCGTTAATGGTAGCAATATGTTGCTTGATACCACGTAGTCCTAGCGTACCCAATAGTGGATGTGTAGCGATTAACAAACTGATTTCACCATGTTAAAATATAGTTGAAACGGGCGAAGATTTTACATACAATTTAGCAGCACGACAAGCACGACAAGCACGACAAGCACGACAAGCACGACAAGCACGACAAGCACGACAAGCACGACAAGCACGACAAGCACGACAAGCACGACAAGCACGACAAGCACGACAAGCACGACAAGCACGACAAGCACCTTACCTGCTTCTGGTATCAACACTACAGCATCGCTGTTCAATCTCCGAATCTTTTTGCCGAATACATAACTATCTACCAACAACTCACAGAAGGACACATCAACAACACACCGCCTGCTTATAATAAAATAAATGATTACACAGCATAGGAGCAGCCATTTATGAAAACAAGTCGTCAACCGCTTGACAGTAATTACGAATCGAATCCCACAACACCAACAACAAGTTCCACAATGAATTGCACAGCAAACTCCAAAACAAATCGTGCAGCAAATTCTACAGCCAACTACACCATCAGTTCCGAACCTCATTCCACAACTAGACGCTTCCATTCATATCGCCACATGCTTCATCTACCAATGCGCTATTGCGTAATGGCGCTGATCACATTATCGATCCTGCTTGGAGCGTCAGTTCCAGCATCTGCTTCATCCACTACGAAACCGGATTCGCAAGCGACAGATCAAGTTGACAAAACCGTTGGCAAAAATATTATGTTTCCAGTTCATCAGGGCAAACTGTATCCATCTCGTTATTACGGTACAGCGAGTGTACAGATGACGAATATTTGGGATCTGTTTGCTGAGATTGCGGGTTCGGACGTCAACAAGATTGTTCAGTTCAGAGTGTACAACAATCTCAACGAGCCGTTCTCCGCATATGTGCAGCCGACGGATGATCCGAACAAATGGATTCTGGGCATTAATCTAATCGGGTTGAGCGACGCAGACTGGATGAAGGATACAATGGTGCACGAATATGGGCATATTCTTACGTTATCTGCCTATAAACCACTACAAAGCTCCACCTCGCCCTGCAAAACGGTGAAGATGGATCTGTACTCCTGCGCCAGTCCAACCTCAGATTACTATAAATATTACAAACAGTTCTGGCAGAAATACGGCAAAGACGCACCGGCAAATGAAGGCTCCAACGAGCAGGAAGTGGCTAATTTCTACCGCAACAAAGGTGGCGTCAAAACGTTCGTCACATCCTACGCAGCGACCAATGTAGCCGAGGATATGGCAGAGACGTGGATGACCTTTGTAATCAATCCGTTGCCAACCGGTACACCGCAGACTACCGTGGACAAGAAACTGCAATTTTTTGCGGATAATCCGAAGCTGACTGCTCGTCGGTTGGAGATACGACAAGTACTGGAGTTGTGATTTTATAATATTGTTGCCTGACATATGTAACTGTGTATGACTCATTCCATAACAAGATACCTCTCTCAAGCATTACCTTGTCTCAAAACCGGACGTTTCGCGATGTATGTATGCCCTGATCCAGAGCTGCATCATCGCTGACATTCCGGTTTTTTGCTGTTATTCCCTTTCTTTTACCAATAAAAGCACTATTATTTCCAAACATCCCTAAAATTCTATTACATAACCTCCGCAAAATGTCGAAACATATGATATCACTATACGCTGTCCACTACGAAACGGGACATTGGCGGAGGAGAAGCCAGATGAGCAGCATACTGATTATAGACGACTCCAAGCTCAATGTGGCGTACCTCCAAAATACTTTGCACGAAGCAGGGTATAAGGATGTGCGTGCCGCATATTCGGCGCAGGAGGCATACCGGGAGCTGGGCATCGTGGACGGACAACCGCCACGCAAAAAGGCTTCCGTGGATTTGATTTTACTGGATATTGTAATGCCGGAGATTGACGGCATCGAAGTATGTACTGTACTCAAGAGCATAGAGACGTATCAGGATATTCCGATTATTTTCCTGACTGCCGACCGGGCGCATTTTAAGGAGGCGTTCAGTGCAGGCGGCATGGATTTTATTGAAAAGGGCGGTCCAGAATATGAACTGCTCGCACGCGTACAATCCGCGCTACGCTTGAAAAAGGAAATGGATGACCGCAAAGATTGGGAAGAAAAATTGCAAAAGGATCTACTGCTTGCCAAGCATCTTCAGCGCAGTGTACTCAGTCCGCCGCTGCTGGAGCCGGGCATCTCCATTCATAGCCGCTACATCCAGTCTGCTGAAGTATCCGGCGATATGTTTTATTGGAAAATGTTCAATAACCGCAAATGCGGCGTGCTACTGATCGATGTGTCTGGTCACGGCATTCCGGCGGCATTGATCAGCATGTCGATTCGCTCCTTGCTGGACGGCATCGTCGGTACGTATCGTCAGCCGCGAGAAGTATGTATGGAATTGAACCGGCAGATGCGTATGTTATTTGGCAAAAATCGGCGGTCGGCTTATTTTACCGCGATCTATCTGCTGATTGATCTGGACAAGCATGAGCTTGAGTATGTGAATGCCGGGCATCCGCCGGGATTGCTACTAACGAAGGATCAACCACCGATCAAGCTCAGCGGAACGACCGTTCCAGTCGGCATTAAGCAAGACATGAACATACAGACCGCACATATCCGTTACAACACTCCTTGCCGTATCATCCTCTATACCGATGGACTGGTCGAGCAGCCGGGAACGTCGATTCATTTTGGGATCGACAAGCTGGAGCAATATGCGCAGAGTTTGGACTATTTGGATAATGAGAATTTTGTCGGCAAGCTGGAGCGGCTGAATCGCCAGCGTGATGATGATATTTGTATCGTATCTGTCGAGCTGGAGTGACAGAACAGCAATGGAATGGAGGAGACACGAATGGAACGAAGCGTAATCTCCAAGGGGAAAACGGTGGAACAGGCTGTAGACCGCGCACTGGCGCTGCTGGAAGCAAGCAAGCAGGATGTCAGCATTGAGATTATTGATGAAGAAAATAAAGGCGTGCTCGGATTCAATGCGAGACCAGCTGTTGTCAAAGTGACGCTGGTACGCGAATACAATGGGACGCCTTCCAATACGAATAACCATCCCAATTATGCGGCAGCAGACAATCGTACTGCTACCGGTACAGAAGTGTTGGAGCGTCCGCTTCCACTATCTGATACGGATGGTATATTCTCAGAGACGGCTACGGCTTCTGCGGTGCATGAATCGGAATTGCGTACAACTGGATGGATGAAGGAAACGGTGTTGCCGACGGAGGATGAGGTAAACAAGGTCGGCAACCGGCAGCCGGATACCGCAGCAGCAGAAGCTTCATTTGCGCAAGGGCAGACGGACGATTTGTACGCGTTTGCAGTAGATACGTCCGAATTGCAGGGCAAAGTCTGGGTAGCCGATAACCGCATTCAGGTGAAAACCTTTCCCGGCGGAGCATTGCCTCGTCTGGATGCCTTCAAATCTGGTGATGTTCTGATCAATGGAGAGCCATTGCTCGCTGGTCAGACCGCACAGGTGAGCGAGCAGGATGTGATCGAAGTAGTATTAACCGAAGAGCTGCGCGAACCAGTCTGGGAGATTCAGATTGATCCAGATGCAATGACCGTCAGACTTCAAGTGGAGCCGGGCAGTCATATTCGGCGTTATCTGCTAGACAGCCCGCCAGAATCGCGATTGATGCTACGTGTAACGAATTACAAAACACTGCTGCCGATCGAGGCAAGAGCGGTACAAGAGCAATTGAACAAGCTGGAAGTTAGCTATGGGCTTGATAAGCAGGCACTGCAATTGGCTTGCGAAACGGCAGAAGCAGGTATATTTGTAATCGCCAGCGGTCGTCTGCCAGTGCCGGGAACAGACGGCTCATTTGAGTTTAAAACGGATACTCAGGCGCGCAAAGTTCAACCGAAGCTGCGCGATGATGGCACGATTGATTACCGGGAGACACGTGAATTTCCAGCGGTCGATGAAGGCGATATTATCGGTGTTGTACTGCCAGCAGAGCCGGGGACAGATGGTATTGATATTTATGGTCGTACCGTTCCCGCTCCACCAGTACGCAATGTGCAGATTATTCCGGGCAAGGATGTACAGCTATCCGCTGACCGTTTGAGTGCGATTGCACTGCGAGCGGGTATGCCGAGTCAGACGAAGCAAAGTTATAATATTAAGCTGTCCATCGTACCGAAGCTGATGCACGGCGGCGATGTGAATCTGGGAACAGGCAATATTCATTTTCTCGGTGATGTAGAGATTAGCGGTGCCGTACAAGATACAATGCAGGTGGAAGCGGAAGGCAATATCCATATCCGTAGCAATGTGAATATGGCGCAGATCATTGCGGGGCAATCGTTGATTGTCAATGCAAATGTGATCAGTAGTCGCATCGTGGTCGGGCAAATGTATCTGTTTTACGGACAGATTGCTCCGATGCTGACTTATATGGAAGAGCAGACGGAATTGTTAAAAGCAGCGGTTCGTCAGGTTAGCAGCGCAAGCGCGTTCAAGCTGAGCGATGTGGACAATGTCGGTCTAGCGCCACTGTTTCAGGTTTTATTTCAAGGGCGTTTTCGCTGGATGCATGATCATATGGATCGGATGCAAAAAGTTGCCGAGCAATACAAGTCGGTATTGAGCGAAGACTGGACACGTTATTTCAAAGAAATTCAGCGCGGATTTTTGACTGAAGGTTCTAGTCATTTCCGCACAGCAGACGATTTGGAAGGCTTTATGCGTCGTACACGGTATTTGTATTCTGTAGTCGTATTGCCTGCAATGGAGCAGATTTTCTCGCGGTTTCATTTTGTACAAAATAGTACGATCCGCTGCGGCGGTGATATTGTGATCGAGAAAGGCAGTTACAACAGTCATGTGCACTGTGAAGGCAGACTGCAAGCGGGTGGCGCTTTACGCGGCGGTACGTATTATGCAGGACACAGCATGACCGTGGAGGAAGCAGGTTCACCCGGCACAGGTACAACGCTGCTGCATGTAGCGGAAGGCGGATATGTACGTGTCAAACATGTACTTGCAGGCACAACGTTACGCATCGGTGAACGTATTCATCAGTTTGTCGAAGACCGGGACCATGTATTTGCAAGAGTGAATCGGGATCAACATTTTGTATGGCATGAGGAGTGATCGGTATGTTTTCATATCAATTGGAAGAAAAAGAAGGGCAGATTACCGTATATTGCGAAGGCGATATCGATATTGACGCTGGCGATTTGATTGAGGAACAATTGGAGCCAGCATTGCAATCATATGCGACAATTGTGATCGACCTGGCGCAGGTGCAGTTTGTAGATTCATCAGGCATTGGTTTGTTGATCAAGCTGGTACAGGATTTGCAAGAGCAGGAGCGGGTGGTATGGCTGGAACGAATCCAGCCGGAAGTAATGGAAGTATTTGAACTACTGCAACTGGACGAGATTCTGGGCAAGGAAGCTTTTCGCTGACGTGAGAGAGAAAAACCTTTATACCATCCCGCTCAGTTTGATTGGTTTATGCAGCTTTGTTTATATGATCTGGAATACGAATCATTTGCTGTTATCGAGTGTACTGCCGATTTTGCTGCTCATTGTGATTTTGGATTTGTTTCCGGTACGGTTGCTCAGTGGTGAAGAGTATAGCGGAAGTCTGGCTGGCTATCTCATCTTGCTGCTGGCATATGGTCCGACCGCAGCACTGGCTGGGATTGCGCTCAGCACACTGATCAGCCACTGGCGCAAAGCCGGATTTCAGTTGCGGCAAATGAATGGATTTCGCATTATGTCGGCACAGGGGAAATTAACGATCTGTCTGTACGCCGCGCATCGTGTGATGGAGTGGATCGACAACGACACTCATGCTCTGCTATATGTGCAGGTGGCAATCGGCACATTTGTATTCAGTCTGTTATATATTGCGCTGGCAGCGGGAGTATCGCGCACAATTAGCGGGATTCCGCTACGCAACAATCTGATGATCAAACTGAAAGAACTAGCAGTTCCTGTTGTACTCTGTACCGTCATTGTGCCTCATTTTCTACATCATCTGTCGCTTGGATACATGGTGTATGAAACGGTGTATATTTTACTATTCTTGCTACTGATCGTCTTCTTCTCGTACGGCTATATTCAGCAGGTTCAATTGCGACGCCGGGGGACGGAAGAGTTTATCCGAATTGGTGAACTGCGCCTTGTTAATCAGGCGGAAGGGCATGGACGGAATGTAGGTATCATTTGTGAGCAGATTTTGGAGCAATTTGGGTATCCAAAGAAGAAACGCCCTGAGCTAGTGAATATCGCTGCTCTGCATGATGTAGGTAAAATGCTACTACCGCTCGATATTTTGACCAAACGTGGAGCATTGTCGCTTAGCGAACAGCAAATTTACGAATCGCATACTTCCAAAGGAGCGGACATCGTCGGCAATATTACCGGCGATAAAAAAGCAGCTGCTTGGATTCTGCATCATCACGAACGATATGATGGCAAAGGCTTTCCAAATGGATTGCAAGGGCGGAATATTCCTTATGAATCACGGATCATCTATCTGTGCAGTCAACTGGAGTACTTGCTTCGCCAATATGCCAACGATGACGAGATTCTGCGTCAGCTGGAACAGATGGCAGGCAAGGAACTGGACCCGCAGCTTGTTCGGTTGATTCGTTGCGATACGATCGCTTGGCTGCGTGAGCATACCTTTTATGAGCATACAGAGATGTCGGCGGAGCTGGAACATGTCATCCGTCCCGATGAAACGATGCGTCCAGAGCTGACTAGTATTACGGGAGGCACACGACTGCTCAAATATGACGATGTCGGCAAGCTGTCCGGCGCTGGTGTACAGGATATCCCGGAAGCAATTGTACATGCGGCAGAAGGATTAGCTGAACGGGCATTGTTGATGGCGGAAAGCTTCTATGAAGTATTGACCGGCGATGAGCATACCTTTGAAGCTTATTTCTATCCTGAGCATACGCGAGTGATGGTTGTGCTGACCGATATTACGCCTGCTCTGCAATACCGTGAGGAACTGCATCATAATACGCTTCGTTCGTATCGTGACGTGATCCGTACACTCTCCCATAGTAAAATGGACGTCTGTCTACAGCAGCAGGAAATTGAAAGTCAGCTGGGCGAACGGGTAGCGGGAATGGATATCAGCACGCGTGCAGATGTATCGACAAGCCGCACACTCGTTGTCGATCAAGTGCCTGACCTCTACCGACAACAATTCCCCAAAAAATTAATGAGCATCAAGCTTGCTGTATCCGAAGGTGTCACGAATCTGATCAAACATGCGCAGCAGGGCAAAATCGAAGTATTTCGCAAGTCCGGTAGTTTGCAGATTTATATTACCGATCATGGCTCCGGTATTCCGCTACATGAACTGCCCAAAACGATTCTCGTGTCCGGGTATAGCAGTAAAAGTTCACTTGGCAAAGGGTTTGCTCTTATGTATGTGTCTGCTGATCGGGTGATGTTACACACAAGCCCAGAAGGGACAGCGATTTTGCTGGAATTTTATTTGAGTGCTGAAGAAGCTGGCTGACTGTCGTAATGGCAGGCGGTCAGCTTTTTTATAATGCAAAATGGGTGCTACAGTGAAGCACCATCGTTGGAGTGACGCGGTGTACGAGCGAAGAGGTATATTTGCCGATGATGGTTATCGATTTTATCTGTTTTACGCTTGCTCTGTTGTGATGTATAAAGGTAAAGTACAGCAAACTAGTAAATGCAAGTGATCGTACAACCTGAAGGAGAGACAGAGATGAAACCGATACGTGTATACCATGTAGATGCTTTTACAACAGAGAGATTTGGCGGCAATCCAGCGGGTGTCGTATTGGATGGTGCTCATTTAAATGAACAACAGATGCAGCAGATCGCGAACGAATTGAATTTGTCGGAGACGGTATTTTTGCTGCCGGCAGAAGATGCGCAGGCAGATTACCGGGTGCGTTATTTTACACCGACAGATGAAGTGGATTTTTGTGGTCATGCGACGGTAGGGATCGCTTGGATTCTAGCGACAGAACCGGGAGTGGCACAACTGGACAATGGGGTAGCACTACAGACGAATATCGGCATCATTCCGGTGCGTTGGATCAAGCACGATGGGCAGGTAACGCAGGTGGAAATGACGCAGGCAGCACCGTCCATTCGCCAGCCCGAGATCGATGTGCAGCGACTCAGCCGCGGTATTGGCATTCCGATTCAGCAGCTCGACACGACGCATCCTATTCAGCTTGGGTATACTGGAAATTGGCATTTACTCGTTCCAGTAACGGATCGTATATCCATTGATGAAGCGAAGCCTGATCTAAGTGACCTGGCACAGTACAATCGTGAGCTGGGTGTCATTACGACGCATCTGTTTACCAGCAAAGCGGAGAATTACAGCCAGATCTATACACGCGATTTTGCGCCGGCGATTGGTATTGCGGAAGACCCGGTAACCGGTTCCGCCAACGGTGCCTTGATGGCATATCTGTATTTGAACCAGCTGATCGATCAGCAGCACACGGTATCTATTGAAATCCGGCAAGGTGATACAATCTGTCGCGGTGGCACATTGTACGCAACCGTCGAACCGAATGGCTCCTCTGCGGTCATTCGTATAGCAGGCTCAGCTGTCGTCTCGCTGCGCGGTATGATGGAATTGTAAATCAACATAAAATATCTCAACGGCTAACTTAATCGCTATTACATCTTTTGCACGTTTTGACGAAAAAAGAGGTATACCTTTCATTTTCAGGAGGAATACCCGATGAGCAGCATATTGATAGTGGACGATTCCAAGTTAAACCTTGCTTTTATTGAAAATATACTCAAAACTGCTGGTTATGAAGATGTAACTACGGCTGGTTCGGCGCAGGAAGCGTACCAGCTACTCGGCATATACGAAGGTCAGGCGCCGCGTAAGCCGGCTTCGATTGATCTGATCCTGCTCGACATTGTTATGCCAGAAGTGGACGGCATTGAAGCGTGTAAATTAATCAAGTCGATGCCGGTCTATCAAGACTTGCCGATTATTTTCCTGACAGCGGATCGGGTCCATTTCAAAGAAGCCTTTAACGCAGGCGGTATGGACTTTATCGAAAAAGGCGGACCAGAGTACGAATTGCTGGCGCGTGTACAGTCAGCGCTACGGTTAAAAACGGAAACCGATGCGCGCAAAGAGTGGGAATCGCGTATGCAAAAGGATCTACAGCTCGCCCGTCATTTACAAAATAGCGTACTGACGCCGCCATTGACCGAACCCGGCATCAACATTCGTAGCAGCTATATTCAATCGTCTGAAGTGTCTGGCGATATGTTTTATTGGAAAAGCTTCAGTGATACTCAATACGGTGTGCTACTGATCGACGTATCTGGTAGCGGCATCTCGGCGGCGCTGATCAGCATGTCGATCCGCTCCTTGTTGGATGGTATTGTCGGCATTTATCGTCGCCCGAAGGAAGTATGTGCTGAGCTGAATCGTCAAATGCGTATGCTGTTTGGTAAGATGCGCCGTGCTGTTTATTTTACGGCGATCTATATGATGATTGATCTGGAGAAGCAGCAGATTGAATATTTCAACGCCGGTCATGCACAAGGATTACTGCTGGCGGAAGGAAAAGACCCGGTTCGTCTCGTTGTGACAACGGAGCCGATTGGTATGAAGCAAGATATGAGCACCGATACACAAACAGTGGAGTACGGTGAATCTGCGCGGATCGTGCTATACACTAATGGTCTGATCACCCGTCCGGGAACCAATCCGAAGTCGGTCATTGAAGAGCTGGAGCAATATGCACAAAGCTTGCTTTATCAAGATAATGAAGCATTTCTCGCCAAATTAACCCGTCTGCATCGCCAGCAAGATGACGTATGTATCGTATCCATGAATGTGCAGAAATTGCCCGATGATACGGTTGAATAAATGAATGTGATCTGAATAATGGAAATAAAAACGACTGTAGGACGCTGATGTGCGTCCTACAGTCGTTTTTTACTGAAATCGATCTGTCATCTGTCCAAAGAGTTACTACTATTCGCTTATTATCTATCCAATATCGGATGCTCAACATTGAATGTTCAATAGCGGATGTTCAATGTTAGATATTAGCTGGTAAATATTTGGGATGAAATGTTTAGTCGCTCCATGTTCAATGGAACGTCACAGCGTCCTTTACCGGATCGCGTCCAATATGCGACTGATTGACTGGTTGCTCTTCATCAGCATAACCGAAAGAAATACCGAACAACAATTTCAGATCTTGCGGAACATTCAGAACGCGGCGTACCGTATCTGCATACATAGCAATCGACGTTTGCGGGATACTACCAATTCCGCGAGCCGCTAATGCCAGCAGTAACGATTGACCATACATACCAACATCGGACGCCACGCGGACATTGTCGCCAAAGGATGGCATAAACAAAAAGGCAACATGCGGAGCATCGTAAAATTCAAAATTGTGTGTCAGCGCTCGCTGACGCTGCTCCCGATCTTCGCGAGTAATGCCTAACGATTGATAAAAGAGCGTCACTTGCTCAATTTGCCGCTGCGCATAACGCCCATGATACAGATTAAAATCAAATTCAAAATCTGGCGACGCATGACCTTGCACTACATCGTGCAGCAGTGCCTGACTCAATTCATCCTTCTTCGCACCGGACACGATATGCACATGCCATGGTTGTGTATTGCAATTGGAAGGAGCATACTGGGCATCTTCCAGCGCTTCATGTAGTACGTGTTCAGGCACCGGCATCGATTGGAATTGACGAATCGACTTCCGTTTACGCATCAGTTCACTAAAAGTAGAAGGGGTGATTGTATTCATCATTTACTTCTCCTCACAATATGGAATAGGCATACAACTGTCGGTAGCTTGTTGTTTTTACTTAAGCAACAGCTGTTGTATAGTTATTGTATGCAGCGACGTAAGACCATTCAATCGTCAATATGCTGCATTTGTTGTGTACACAACAGTTGGCTTGTATTGTTGCCCAAATCGGAAGGAGACGTAACCGAATATGAATAGCACCGATCCACGTGCCGTAAAAACAAGACGCGCTTTGCTGGAAGCTTTTATGCAGATTAGCTATAGCAAGGATTTTGAACAAATCAAGATCAAGGACATTACCGATGCGGCAGAGGTGAACCGTGCGACCTTTTATGCGCACTTTCTGGATAAATATCATTTGATGGATGAAGCGGTCACGTTATTTTTGATTGATGAAGTGAGATCCAAATGGCAGCAACATGCATCATTAACTGTTGAGAGCATGACTGATATTTTTATGACACTGGCTCATTTTCAACAACAGAGTAATCAGCAGCTGCGCTTGAAGCCCGTACGTACATACGAATTGATTCAGTCGCATATGGAGCGCAAACTGAAAGCAGAACTGCAATCGATCCTTGTGCAGCTGCTTGCTCAGCAGCAACCGGAGATGGAGCAAGAACGACAGCATATTATCGCAACGATGCTAAGCTGGTCATTATACGGAGCCTCGTTAGAATGGCAAAATCAGCAGAAGCTGTCTGCTACAGCTTATATTGAACAAGCACTGCCTTTTCTGATCGACGGGTTGCTTTATCATCGGGCAGAGTAACATCTGATTTGCGTGAATGATTCGATTCAGGAGCAAGTCATATGTTTGATTCATGAAGAAGCCACACATTTGACTTTTGACTCATGAACAAGTTGTACGATAGCAGTCTATCAAGCTGAGCTTTATAGAAGCACTTCTTTTGCCTTGTTTACTGAAACATCTGTATTGGAGGGCGAATCAGATTGTGAGTCAGTCTGTGGTGCTATGATATGGAATAGCTCCACTTGTTCTTGCACCATTCCTTGCTGTAGCGGCAGCACATCCGCATAATCAAACGTATTCGTCACAATAATCGGCGTTACTGTCGGACAACCCGCAGTACGAATTTGCTCCAAATCCATCTCCAACAATAGCTGCCCCGCGGTTACGACATCACCTTCCTGCACATGCAGCGTAAAAGGCTTGCCTTCGAGTCGCACTGTATCAATTCCGACATGAATGAGAATTTCAGCACCATGATCAGACACAATCGCCAGCGCATGTTTCTTTTTAAATGCAACCGTGATCGTGCCGTCAAACGGAGCGACTACCCGTCCAGTAGATGGTTCGATGGCGATGCCTTTGCCCATCGCTTCAGAGGCAAAGGCTGGATCAGGTACTTCCGTTAGTGGAACAACATGACCGGCAACCGGATTCAGTACCTTTTCATCGACTTTTCCAGTTATGCCAGTAACCGGAGTAGCGGCAGGCTCAACTGGTGTGTCTTCTACCGGATCTTGGAAGCCCATCAAGTACGTTAACGTTGCAGAAATAAGGAAGGAAGCGGTAATCCCGATAAGTAAGCCGGGAAAGCCTTGACCACCTGGTCCGTAAAAGATTGGCAAAGTCAGCAGTCCCGGCGCGCCTGAAGCGAATGCTTGCGTACCTGCCTGACCGATAATCGCCCCACCGACCGCACCGCCGATAATTCCGGCAATAAACGGACGCTTCAGCGGCAACGTTACACCATATACTGCTGGTTCTGTAATCCCGAATAGAGCGGAGAGAGTAGCAGAACCGGCGAGTGTTTTTCGTTTTTAACATAACACCGAAGGCTGCGCCAGTCTGGGCAAATACGGAAGCTGCTGCCGCAGGCTTGATACCATCACGTCCATGCACCGCGACATTGTTGATGAAGATCGGCACAAGACCCCAGTGAACACCGAAGATTACGAACAACTGCCAGCATGCACCCATAATCGCACCAGCGATCAATGGACTGAATCCGAATGCAGCGACAAGGGAAGTGGCAATCACATTACCAACATACACGCCAAATGGACCGAATACGATCAGTGTTAACGGCACCATCACGACTAGCGAGATAAGTGGAGTGACGAAGTTTTTAACACTTTCATGAATATGACGATTACAGAATTTCTCCAGCTTGCTCAATACGATGACTGCCAGAATGATCGGAATCACTGTAGAGGAGTAACTCATCATAATAACAGGAATACCGAAAAAGCTCGTTTCCGTGCCCGCTGTTTTCAATTCAATAATCGACGGATAGAGAAGTGCGCCCGCTACTGTCAGCGCAGTGAACGTATTGCCGCCAAATTTCCGTGCTGTCGTGACTGCCAGCAACAGTGGCAAGAAATAAAATAAACTGTCTGCTGTTGCCATCAGGATGATGTACGTCGTTTCTTTCGTATTCAGCCAGCCTACATTACTCGCAATCAACAGCAATCCTTTCAAAATACCGGCACCTGCCATCACCCCAAGCAACGGAGCAAAGATGCTGGAAATCACATCCACAATACCACCAAATCCCTTTTTGGCAGATGCAGATTTGTCTTCCTTCTTGTCATCATGTAACAGATTGGAGATACGACCGATCGCTTCGTATACCTCTGGCACCGTATTACCGATGACGACTTGAAACTGCCCACCACTTTCCTTGACGGTAATGACACCATCTGTCTTCTCCAGTGTAGATTTGTCCGTTTTGGACTGATCCTTGAGTGTAAAACGAAGCCGTGTTGCACAGTGGACGAGAGAAGATACATTGCGCTCCCCGCCGACACCTTGCAATATTTCTTTTGCCAGATTTTCGTAATTCATACTCGACACCTCCAATTTTTGGCAATAAAAAACCTGAGCCATGACAAACGGAGGACAACGCGAATAATAACGTCCTTGCCGCTTATCATGACCCAGGTTTTGCCTGCTCAACCAGTAACAATCCGAGTCCGGTTATATGCAATTTGTACCCTTACGATATAACGCTTTCATATTTTTGTCAACGCATACATTTGAAATAGCTGAGGCTTGCGCTCTGGTAAAGATTATTTGACATATAGCAAAAGATAATTGTAAACCGCACATAGAAGCAGTAGAAGCAGTAGAAGCAGTAGAAGCAGTAAAAGCAGTAAAAGCAGTAAAAGCAGTAAAAGCAGTAAAAGCAGTAAAAGCTTTTATACCGTGCTAGTACAATCTTTCTTTCTGGATAATGGTAACAAAATGAATCCCATTCGTCACATCCTAGATGTAGCCTTAATTAAGCAGCAGAAGATGCGCTAGCATTGCTAATCAATTGCGACTCACAATACGCTGAATATGTACGGTAAGATACAGCATTTCCTCGTTGGTTAACGCATGCGCATATTCCTTTTGCACAAATATGCGAATCTTCTCTGTACATGCAGCTGCATCCTGATGCTGTTCCTTGATCATGCTGTATAGATGATCGTAATTGTTATCATAATGGGTTTTATGCATAATGCGTTGCGCAAAAAATTTGAGATGAGTAATAAAACGGAAATAATTTAGCGAATCTTCTTCAAACTCCGTTTTAAAATGATATTTAACGATATTAATAATACTATGCATAAAGCGCGTAATATTCATCGTCGTACTGACATCTTCATTCATCTCTGCATTGATGATATGTATAGCAATAAATGCTGCTTCGTCCTCAGGTAGTTCAATCTGCATCTTATCCTTGATCTGTTCCAGCATTCTCAGACCGATGCCAAATTCCTCACGGTACAGCTGCTTGATCTCCCATAGCAGCACATTGCGAATCTCCAGCCCTTGTTGATGCCGTTCAATCGCAAAATTCATATGATCAGTCAGCGAGACATAAATATTCTCGTTCAGTGACTTGCCTAGCATCTGGCGACTGTATGAAATAATCTCTTCTACGATCACAATCAGCTCAATCGGCACTTCACGTAGCAGCATTTTGAAGTTATCCGAAGCCTTTTTATTTTTCAGAGCAAATACTTTCTGAATATTACGTTGTTCCACTTCATCGCCAGGCTTTTTCTTAAACGCAATGCCCCGACCCATTACTACCAGCTCCGTGCCGTCCGCCTGAAAAACGCTGATTACGTTATTGTTGATCACCTTTGCAATTTTCATATGAATCCCCCGATCTGCATCCTTGCCAAACATATCATTCATAACATGAGTTGTATTTCACGCATTTCACATATTTCACGTCTTTCAAGTATTCCAAGTATTTCGCGCAATTCCGCTACACCATCTGTCTGATAGCTATTATGTACTCTCTATTCCAATACAAAAAAACCGAAGCACGACAAAGCAGGGGAGACGTTCTCGTCTTCCTTTAGTTGGCGGCTCAGGTTTTGCCTGTAGACCAGTAACAATCCCAATCCAATATGAACATGATCATATCCATGATGTTAGGTTTAGTGTAGCCATAACATAGCAAGCTGTCAACGCTTCCATGACGTAAAAAAGCATAATCATATTTCTGTATGGATCAGTCATAATAAGCGTATCTTAAAGTATGAACAAACAAATCTGCATATGAATATCAAAATGATTAGCAGGGAATGGTGATAGGGGATAAGTAATATGCACAATTGTAAAACGTGAATCTGAAAATATCCCTACACGATGACATATCAAAAATCAGAATATGCTTCTATAATCTGCCGACTTATCCACATATTCTGATGCTGCTAAAACGATAAATATAGATAATAATAGCTAGTTATTTGCTACTCATCGCAGATCACGGAACAACGAAATCTGCATCATAAACGCATAAACACATAGACAACCAAATTATAAACTCAGATCACTTCCGCGACTGGCAATGACCTGCTTGTACCAGTCAAAGCTTTTCTTCTTACTACGTGCCAGCGTTCCGTTACCGTCGTTATCACGATCTACATAAATATAACCGTAACGCTTGCGCATCTCACCCGATGATGCACTGACAATATCAATCGGTCCCCAGCTCGTATAACCGATAATATTCACACCATCCTGAATCGCTTCGCCCATCTCGGCAATATGACGCTGCAAATAATCAATTCGATAGTCGTCATGCACATCCCCGCCTTGTGCTGGCTCATCCGCTGCTCCCAGACCGTTTTCTACTACAAACAATGGCTTTTGATACCGATCATGCAGCTGATTGGCAGTAATACGGAAGCCCTTCGGATCGATCGTCCAGCCCCATTCGGATTTGTCCAGATACGGATTGGCAACCGAGCCAAATACGTTGCCGGAAGTCATATTTTTGATCACTTCAGGATCGGTGCTGGTCGTACGGCTGGAATAATAGCTGAAGCCGATATAATCAACCGTATTTTGCTTGAGCAGCTCAGCATCGCCGTCCTGCATATCGATATGCAGATTATGATCGCGGAAGAAGCGATGCGCATAACCTGGATATTCACCGCGTGATTGCACATCGATAAAGAAGTACGATTCCCGATCTTTTTCCATCCCTTGATATACATCTTCCGGGTTGCACGTATACGGGTAGAAACTTCCCGCTGCCAGCATACAGCCGATCTGACCGTCTGGAATCAGCTCATGGCACGCTTTGACTGCCAGTGCACTGGCAACCAGTTGATGATGCGCCGCCTGATACTGAATCTGCTTCACATTGTCGCCTTCACTGAAGGTCAAGCCCGCACCGAGAAATGGCAGATGCAATAGCATATTAATCTCGTTAAAAGTCATCCAGTATTTGACCTTGTCTTGATAGCGCTCCAGCACCGTACGTGAATACGTCTCAAACAGGCTGACCAATTCACGACTGCGCCAGCTGCCGTATTTCTCAATCAATGCTACAGGCACGTCAAAATGCGCCAGCGTAACAATCGGCTCAATCCCATGACGCAGCAGTTCGTCAAACAGATCATCATAAAATTGTAATCCTTGCTCATTCGGCTGTGCATCCTCACCAGTTGGATAGATACGCGCCCACGAGATCGAGATCCGCAGCGATTTGAAGCCCATTTCGGCAAATAGAGCAATATCTTCCTTGTAACGATGGTAGAAGTCAATCGCTTCATGCGACGGATAAAATTCACCTTCCAGCGGTGTCAAACCCGGCACATAACCTTTCATAATATCGCGACGCTTGTCACCAGTAGGTAGAAGATCGACAAGTGTCAGCCCTTTGCCATCTTCCAGATAAGCACCCTCCGCCTGATTGGCAGCGATAGCGCCACCCCACAAAAAGTTTTCGGGAAATGTAAAATTGGACATGATAAATCTCCTTCCGTAGTGAATAGATAAGAGTTAGTAGGGAAGAGGGCCAGAAAAAAAGAAAACCCGAACGAGATCGGCCCATTACAGATCATTAGCTGCCGATATCGTTCAGGTTATGCCCCGCAGGTAACATCCCTGAAATGAATGTGATTGTCACTAAAACTCTAACAAGCAAGGAGTGGCTTGTCAACAAGAAAGCGTTTTAGAACCTAGTAGAGCAGCATACCAAAAACCCTATCGCCATCGCAGTAATCTGCAATAGGACAGGGTTTATTTTCAGTCGTTAGTGCGTCCGGTGGTGTGTACAAGGATACGATGCAAGTGTTAGCACAGGTATCAATCAACAGCCAGGACGGATCGTGCATCAATCACGAATGATCGCCTGAATCTCTTCAGCTTCTTCATTCAAGATCAATTCCACCTGTTCACGAAATACTCTCGCGTTGTATTCAGAAAACATGTAGCGCAGAATGGCTTCGTAGAGATTACTCTCGATCAGGTACTGGCTGCGTCCCAGTGACCAGACTTCTGCAGTATAGCCGGTATCTTCCTCCCATGCCAGTTGAACAGTAACATCCGTAGGCTTAATGCCTTTTCGTTCGGCGATGTTCAAACATACCGCATTAATAATCTCGTCCATGCTCAGCGTCATTGCCATTAGCGTCTGTCGTAAGGGTCAGCCGGTTTCTTGCGCTGACGAATCATGCGATAAATGCCGCGAGCTGCAATAAAGAGTACATAAATAGCTGCCAGGTTCACGAGCAGACCAAGGAAATCGCCCATAAAGCCCATATTTGCAAACATGCCACCAAACAGCATGCCTGCCAGACCGCCGACCATCAGACCGGTAAAGAAGCTACCGCCGCTGAAAAATCCACGTTTGCCTGTTGTTCCGGCTGTCGAGCTATTGGTACCAGAACGGTTAGTGCTGTTCACACTGCCGCTGTTGTTGTCCGCACGGTTCGGTGTGTTTGTGTACGATTTAGGCTGGGATTTGAATCCGCCACCACCGCGTCTTGCATCCGCATCACTGGCGATGCCAAGCGAAGCGAAGAATAACGTAAATGCCATGAAGACCATAAGCACTTTTTTCATTATCTGTATGCTCCCTCTGGTAAGTTGAATTTTTGGTGCTTCTACACGTATACGAACAGGAAGCCCGAGCGTTTCAAACATTTACTTTTAAATATTACAAATTACTGATGTTGCGGTTCATTTGTCGCTTCGGATGGAGCTGAGTTTTTGAGTGTATCAATTACCCATGTTGTCCATTCCATGTTCGAACGGGCTGTACCGAGCGCTTTTTGACGCAGGATGTACAGTCCAAAGTCAGGAGAACCGAAATGATGGCTCTCGTCCGCCATTTTGTGAATTGCCTGCTCGAAATAGTGGATTTGTTCCTGATAGAAAATGGAACGCTTGCGGAACAACGAGATAGCGGTATCGCGATCTGTGATCCATAGACAGAATGCTTTCAGTACAAGTTCATCGCGTGTTACCGGTTCGCCGGCAGGCAGTTGAATCCATTCCTGAAGCTTTTGTTCACCTGTCGGGGTGATTGCATAAATCTTTTTGTCCGGTTTATCCGTCTGTTTGACCCATTCCGCAGTGAGCAATTCTTGCTCTTCCATACGGGACAACAGTGGGTAAATTTGACTATGCTTTGCCTGCCAGAAAGGCTGGATTCTAAGCATCAGGTCATAACCGGAAGAACGCTTGCGGGCAAGCAATGCAAGTAAACCATACGATAGCGTATTCATAAGTCAGTCTCTCCTATCTATCAAGCAGCAAATCGGCCGATTTAAGATAAAGTGTACACTACAACTGTATGCTTTCGCAAGAAAGGTGACGACAAAATCCGGGAAAACACACAAAAATAAAGGGAAATAGACAAACAATTTTCATAATTACAGATCGAAAGTCACAACGAATGTAAGCTGTTCAACTGTGCGCCCGTACAGAAATACACTCCAGCAGGTAAAAGATCGGCCAATCCGCTGCATGGTTGTTACGGGCGTTATGCTTCAGCTGACAGCAAAGAATGAAGAGGAACGGCTGCTGAGAGTAGCTAAAAGCTGCATGACATACGGTACGTAAACAATCGTAAAAAGATTCAAAAACTTTTATGGTTTTTATGTATTTTTTTATAAAGACCGAACAGCCTAGTGCGCAGACAAAATAAAAAGGACACGAAGTAGTCTTCGTATCCTGGCGGTATGGGCGGCTTCTTCCGCAATCAAGATTATGTAGGAAGCCGTTAGATCCGTCCGCTAAATGGAAGTTTCTTGCTGGGCGTACCCGTTCACAAGCAATTCCAATTGACCTGTCGAGGGATCAATGATCATGCCGTGCACCGGTACATGGGGGGGAAGTAATGGATGATTCTTAATGATATCCACGCTATTGATTACCCCGTTCTTTTCGTTACCAAACCCTTGCAACCAACTTTTTAAATCAATTCCAGAATGTTCTAAAGTTGTCAGTACTGTTGGGGAAACACCACGCTCTTTGATCTCATTAATCATATGATCTGCATTCAATGCAGCCATGCCGCAACCGTAGTGACCGCATACGATAACTTCTTCGGCTTGCAGCTCGTAGAGTGCAACCAGCACGCTACGCATAACACTACCATATGGATGGGAAATAACAGCACCGGCATTTTTGATGATTTTGGCATCGCCGTTACGGATGTTCATCGCGCGTGGTAGCAGCTCGGTAAGACGGGTATCCATACACGTTACGACGACAAGCTTTTTGTCTGGAAACGGACTCGAACTGTACGCTTCGTATTGTTTGCTGGAAACGAACTCTTCGTTAAACTGCATGATCTTTGACAATGAATCCATGGAATCTCCTCCTGAACAATGCAAATCGCATTGTATTTATATTCAATATTGTTGATATTTATTCACAATAGTCAAAATGATGAACAAATATCCAAAGTGAACATTCAACATGTAATATTGTTCTGCATAGTCATAGAGTCAGTAGCTTCATCTTGACGACTGAAGAACAGTGTATGTAACATTGATTATAATGTGCGCCAAACAGATCATCAAGCAGTAACGACGATTTGCCGCTCAAAATGTTGTCGTTTGTGCAATAGTTGAGCATAATGAATGTGCAGCAAGATATCATTACATCATCAAACCCATCTATTAAAGGAGACCTGATTATGGATCAAAATGTACAACAGGTACTGGAATCATTCCAGCAGCTTGTCCGCAAAATCAGTAGTTACAATGAAGCTCTCGCTCTGCTAGGTTGGGATTTGCGTACAGGTGCACCGCGCAAAGGTGCCGAGCTGCGCGCCGATACGATCGGTGTGCTCGCTACGGAAGCATTTAAACTGTCGATCTCCGATCAGATGGGCGAATATGTGGAGTTTCTGTCTCGTACTGAAATCTCTGAGCAGCTGAGCGACAACGATCGTCGTTCGGTTAAGGAATGCAAAGACGAATACGATCGCAACCGCAAAGTTCCGGCAGAACGTTTTCAAAAGTATGCCAGTCTGACGACGCATGCACAGACAGTCTGGGAAGAGGCAAAGCATAAGGATGACTTTGAAGGCTTTGCACCGCTGTTGACCGAGATTGTAGATATGAAGCGCGAATTTATCAGTTACTGGGGAGCGAAAGACACGCGGTACGATACGCTACTGGATATGTTTGAACCAGATATAACGGTAGAGAAGCTAGACGCTGTATTTGATCGTCTAAAATCACGTCTTGTGCCATTACTGCAAAACATTCAGCAGTCTGGTTACACGCCTGAGCATGATTTCCTCAAGCAAAATTATGATCTGCAAAAGCAGGAAGAGATCAGTCACTTTTTGCTGAAAGAAATGGGATATGACTTCGACGCCGGTCGTCTGGACGAAAGTGAGCATCCGTTTGCAACGGGACTGAACCCGGGCGATGTGCGCATTACGACTCACTACTACCCGGATGATCTGCTGAGCGCAATTTTCAGCTCTCTGCATGAAGGCGGACATGCGCTATATGAGCAAAATATCTCTACCGATCTAGTAGGTACGCCGTTAGCTACGGGTACATCGATGGGCATTCACGAATCGCAATCCCGTTTCTGGGAAAATGTGGTCGGTCGCAGTCGTGTATTCTGGGATCAGTATTATGATAAGCTGCAACAGCTATTCCCGGAGCAACTGGCTGATGTAGACAAAGAGCAATTTTACCGTGCTGCTAACCGGGTCGAGAATTCCTTGATTCGGATCGAAGCAGACGAATTGACGTACAATCTGCATATCATCATCCGTTATGAGATTGAGAAAATGCTATTCAATGAAGATCTCGCAGTTGCGGATCTGCCAACCGTATGGAACAGCAAGTATGAGGAGTATCTCGGTATTACGCCGCCTACGAATGCGCTTGGTGTATTGCAGGATGTGCACTGGTCGGGTGGAGACTTTGGATATTTTGCTTCCTATTCACTTGGCAATATGTATGCAGCACAGATCACGAATACGATGCGTCAAGAGCTGCCACAGTTTGAAGAATGGATCGCAGCAGGCAATCTGTTGCCGATCAAAGAGTGGCTGACTGACAAAATTTATCGTTTCGGCAAAAGCAGAACGCCATTTGAGCTGATTCGTGATATTACTGGGGAAGAGCTGAACCCGGATTATCTGGCAGATTATTTAGAGCAGAAATATACGGATATTTATAGCCTGTAATTGCCTTTAGATCTCTATATATCTTTATATCTCACTGTATCTATCTACAGCTCTCTATAGATTTCTGTATCTCTCTATAGTTCTCTTTATCTCACTATTGTTCTCTGTAGTTCTCTTAGAATCTTAACGTACAATCTTAATTTAAAAGCCTAACGTATAGTATCTTCAAAAACCTAAGATATATCATCTTTGCAACTATGAATTTTTTGGAAGCAGAATAGGAATGATATCAACCTTATTGCTACATTCCATAGCTACTATTGTGAATACGTAAAGTGGAAATAGAGTGAGTGTCCTGCCTAGTGCGAGGATGCTCACTCTGTTTGTGTATAGACCAACGATTCCATAAACGCAAGTGGTGAATGTTAAATATGGAATTATTAGAATAAAAAAATGGTTACTGGAAAAAATGCTAGTCTATTATTAATATTAGAAAGTGAACAATGAGATATAGATTCGTCATATGCTGAATTGTTGCAGAATGATTGTCGAAATGTAAGATTGTCCGTATTTTCACGTTGTCGTACCGGGCAAAATGAAGTAGGATAAAAACATTCCAATAGACAATGAATAGATATAGAAAGCGATAGGTAAGGAGAGAAGAACAAATGGGTTTTCGCGTGATCAAGACCGCCATTGCTGCTTTGCTGGCTGTTGTTATAGCCAGCGCTTTAGGGGTACCCAGCGCAATGTCGGCAGCACTACTCGCTATTCTGGGAGTGGATGTAACGCGCAAACGCAGTCTGATGACAATTTCGGCGCGTTTTTTTGCATCGCTCATTGGTATGATTTGTGCGTTTGTGTTGTTTTCGCTATTTGGATTTGAGCATTGGGTATTCGCCCTGTACATTTTGGTAGCGTTCCCTCTCATTACAAAGGCGCGGTTTAGTGGCGGAATTGTAACGAGTTCGGTTGTGGTGGTACACATTTATAACGGCGGATTGTTGACCATGCATGCGTTACTTGTAGAAGTGGAGCTACTGCTGATTGGTCTCGGCGCAGCGGCGGTTGTGAATCTGGTGTATATGCCGAATCCGCATTCCAAGCTCAATGTGATTCGGATGGAGATTCACGAGCTAATGTCGGCGATGTTTGCCCAGATTGGACGCACGATGGAGAATCCGTCGTATGTGTGGGATGGCAAAGAAGTAATCGAAGCGACGCGCAAAGTAGAGCAAGGATTGGTAGTTGCTCGTCGTGAGCTGGAAAATCAGTTCTGGCATCCTGACGAGTCATGGGTCGTTTATTTTCATATGCGCAAGCAGCATCTGGATTCGATTCAAAATATGATGCAGTTGGTTTCGCAGCTGTATTGCAAAATGCCGAATGCCGAGCAGATGGGTGCTATCTTTGAGCAGCTGGCAGAAGATGTGAAGGCGCCATACTATACCGGTAAAACGGAGAAGATGCTGGTACAGTTTCAGCAGACGTTTGCTATGTTAGATTTGCCGGACACGAGGGAAGATTTTGAAGTTCATTCCGCTACGCTACAGCTCTGCCGCGAGTTGGATCAATATTTGAAAATTTCAAAGCGGGATAAAGGTAGAAACCCCTTGCTAACTCAGGATAATAAGGTAAAATAAGGATAGGACTATAGGAGAAAGCTATCACCTTTATAACAGCAGGTGATAGCTTTTTTGCTAAAATCTTTTAGCCAATTTGAAAAAAAGATAAATTTTATTGACCTGTGGAAGATTATGAATATAAAATGATAACAATCTTACGAGGTTTGTTTACATTGCGTTAAAGTTTGAGATGAGGGGGCAACCAGAATTTTGAACACAGAACCGGTATTGGAAATCAAAGGTCTGACGGTGTCTTTTCGGATCAGGGACAATCATTATCCCGCTGTCGACCAGCTTGATTTGACGATTAACAAGAATGAGGTTTTGGCTATTGTCGGGGAATCCGGTTGCGGAAAAAGTGCATTGGCACTTTCTCTGACACGGTTGCATGATAGCAAAAATACGCGTATCCAGGGCGAGCTGCAATTTAAGGGACAAGACCTGAACAAGCTATCGCCAGGACAGATGAACAAAATTCGCGGTTCCGAGATCGGGATGATTTTTCAGGACCCGCTTACTGCGCTCAATCCATTGATGACGATTGGTAAACAGATTGAAGAAAATCTGGATTATCATACGTCGTTATCGAAGAAGGACAAGACCAAACTTGTGATCGAACTGCTTCAACATGTCAATATTGTTGACCCACAGCGTGTGTACAATCAGTATCCACATGAATTGTCCGGCGGGATGAGACAGCGTATTATGATCGCAATTGCGATTGCATGCCGTCCATCACTCATCATTGCGGATGAGCCGACAACTGCGCTGGATGTAACGATTCAATCGCAAATTCTGGATCTACTGAAACAATTGCAGGCAGAAACGGAAGCCGGTATCGTTCTCATCACGCATGACCTTGGTGTCGTAGCGGAGATGGCGGATCGCGTTGTTGTTATGTATGCAGGAGAAATCGTAGAAATTGCCAATGTAAACGACCTATTCAGAAATCCGCTTCATCCGTACACTCGTTCCCTGCTAGCTTCTATGCCTGGCGCTAACGCTGGACAGGAAAACCTGCACGTTATTCAGGGACGTGTTCCTTCTCTGCAAAATATTCCGCGTGGCACTTGCCGCTTCTCCGAGCGCATTCCGTGGATTCCGCAGACAGCGCATGCTGACAATCCGACCTTGAGTGAGGTCAGTCCACAGCATTGGGTGCGCTGCACCTGCTATCAGCATTTTCATTTTGAAGATGAAGGAAAGGAGCACGTACTGGATGGCATTGCTGGAACTCAATAATTTGAAAGTGCATTACCCGATCAGAGGCGGCTTTTTCCAACGTGTGGTAAGCCAAGTCAAAGCGGTGGACGGACTGTCCATTCGCATCGAACCGGGCACTACATATGGATTGGTCGGTGAATCCGGCTGCGGCAAGACCACGACTGGTCGCGCCATTATTGGTTTGAACAAAATTACGGACGGCACTGTTTCATTTGAAGGTCAAGATCTGACCCGTATCGCACACAAAAATCAACATCCGCTACGCCGCGATATTCAGATGATTTTCCAAGATCCGTATTCCTCGTTGAACGGCAGAAAACGGGTGCTTGATATTGTCGCTGAACCGTTGCGCAATTTTGAGAAGCTGACGCCTGATGAAGAGCGTCGCCGTATTCAGGATTTGCTGGAGCGTGTCGGCTTGAACCCGGAAGCGGCATTTAAGTATCCGCATGAGTTTTCCGGCGGTCAGCGTCAACGGATCGGGATTGCCCGGGCATTGACACTGAATCCGAAGCTGATCATTGCCGATGAGCCGGTATCAGCGCTTGATGTGTCCGTACAGGCACAAGTACTGAACTTTATGAAAGAAATTCAAAAGGAATTCAAGCTGACCTATCTGTTTATTAGTCATGATCTTGGTATCGTTCGCCACATGTGTGACGAGATCGGTATTATGTATCGTGGCCGATTGGTAGAGCAGGGCAATACAGAAGATATTTACGAAAATCCACAGCATGTGTACACAAAGCGTCTGATCTCGGCGATTCCGAATATCGACCCGGAACAGCGCAAGGAAACTGCCAAACTGCGCCAAAATATTATGTCATCCTATCAAGAAGATCTCCAACAGCTGCTCGATGCGGAAGGCAAGCCGCTTGCGCTGAAACCTATCAGTTCATCACACAAGGTAGCACTACCGTAACGTAAGGGGGACATAAGTAATGTGGAAATTTACGCTTCGCCGTATTCTGATCATGATTCCCCAGTTGTTCGTGCTCAGTGTACTGGTATTTTTTCTAGCAAAAGCAATGCCGGGGGACGCATTAACCGGATTGATTCAAAACAATCCAAACCTGAGTCCGCAAATGATCGCTGAGCAGCGTGAGCGTCTTGGACTCAATGATCCAGCGACTGTGCAATATGCACGCTGGTTAGGCAATTTGTTCAAAGGAGATCTGGGTGTATCGTACGTGCACAAAGTCGATGTAACGTATCTGATCGGCAGCCGTCTGGCGAATACATTTTATCTCGGGGTAGCTATTCTGATTCTTACTTATATTATTTCGATTCCGCTCGGTATTCTTAGTGGACGTTATCAGAACAGTCTGCTGGATAAAACGATTACCGGATATACGTATTTAAGTTTTGCGACACCGTTATTTATTTTTGCACTCGTTGTAATCTTTGTATTCGGTTTCCAGCTAGGCTGGTTCCCAACGAGTGGTAGTATTGATCCTGGCTTACAGCCGGGCACATGGGATTATTTTGCCAATCGTATCTACCATATGATTCTGCCTGCGTTTGCTGGCGCATTTGTCAGCACAACGGCAACGATTCAATATTTGCGTAATGAAGTCATTGATACACGGCTCAAAGATTTTGTGAAAACAGCACGTTCCAAAGGGGTGCCGGAATCCAAAGTATATTCTCGTCACATCCTGCGTAACTCCTTGCTGCCAATCGCCGCATTTCTGGGCTACGATCTGACAGCGGTGCTGGCTGGTAACCTGTTTATCGAATCGATCTTCGGTTATCCGGGACTGGGACAATTATTCCTGCAATCCATTACACAGCGTGACTTCTCTGTCGTTACGGCACTCGTTATGATCTCCGGTTTACTGGCATTGATCGGTACACTGTTGTCGGATATTATTCTGAGCTGGGTCGATCCGCGTATCCGGATTAGCTAATGCGCGAAGATCGCCGTATCCGGAGCAACCGCTCCGGTATCTGAATATGAACGGAGGAAGAGACTGAGTATGGGAATGCGTGCAGAAACATTTGCTCCTGCTGAAACGATTCAAAAGTCGCCATCCAGCTGGTCGATTCTGACAAGAGAATTGATCAAAGATAAGCTGGCTTTGATTTCATTAGTATTTTTGGCGTTGTTTTTGGTCTTCATTTATGGCTCTACCTTTTTTATTGATCAGGCGACGGTGACCAAAGTCGATCTGATGTCGATCAAGGCAGCACCAAGCGCCGATCACTGGCTCGGTACTGACCTTGCTGGTCGTGATATTTTCGGTCAGGTTGTATTGGGAGCACGTAACTCGTTTACGATTGGCTTCATGATTACGGTATTGGCTGCTGCGATCGGTTTGACAATCGGTCTGGTTGCCGGGTTTTTCGGCGGTGTGATTGATAACGTCATTATGCGTTTTATCGATTTCATTCTCGTATTGCCATTTCTGATGCTGGTTATCGTATTCGTTACGATTGTACCCAAGTATGATATCTGGGCTTTCATCTGGATTATGACCGCCTTCCTGTGGGTCGGCAAAGCAAGGCTGATCCGTGCCAAAGTACTGGCGGAGAGGGAACTTGACTATGTTCATGCTTCCAAAACGCTCGGTACGCCAAACTGGAAAATTATCGCGTTTGGCATTCTTCCCAATCTTAGCTCCATCGTCATCGTGAATATGACGCTCAATCTTGCCGGTAATATCGGCATTGAGACCGGTCTTTCTTATCTGGGCTTCGGTTTGCCGGAAGGAACACCGAGTTTGGGTACCATTGTCAGTAATGCGACAGACCCGAACATTTTACAGAATTACTGGTGGATGTGGTTACCAGCATCGCTGCTGATTTTGGTGTTAATTCTGGCGATCAACTTTATCGGTCAAGCGTTAAAACGCGCGACAGATGCCAGACAGCGATTGGGATAATAAATGTAAGGCATGCATATCAAAAGAGGAGGAAGGTTTATGTTGGGAAGTAAAAAGAGAAAACTGAGTACGATATCCATTTTGTTGATTGCATTGGTGTTGGTGCTATCTGCCTGCACGAAGAGTAACACATCGACTGATACGGCAACGACAACGCCGCAAACGAGTGAAAGCACCAAGGATACGGGGAAATTCCCCAAATCGTTGTCGAATCAAGACGCTGCGATTCAAGGTGGTACATTAACGTATGGTCTGGTATCGGATACACCGTTTGAAGGTATCCTGAACCCTGTTTTCTATAGTGGTAACCCTGACTTTGAGGTTATCCAATTCTTCTATCCGTCTCTGTTTGATACAGATGCAAGCTTTAATGTAAAAGACGGCGGGGCGGCATCGTTGAGCTTCTCCGAAGATAACAAAACCGCTACTGTAAAAATCGATGACAAACTGAACTGGACTGATGGAAATCCAGTTACAGCAGAAGACTATGCATTTGCCTTCGAAGTGATCGGCGACCCTGACTATGATGGTGTGCGTTACGACTCCACCTTTACGAATATCGTTGGTATGGAAGATTATCATGCCAAAAAAGCACAAACAATTTCTGGTATCAAAGTCGTAAATGACAAAGAATTGCAAATTACATTTATCAATCCAGATCCAAGTATTAAAGCTGGTCTGTGGTCTTACCCGCTGGAGAAAAAAGTATTTGGTGACATCCCAGTTGCTAAAATGTCTTCTTCCGATCCAGTTCGTAAAGATCCAGTCGGTTATGGTCCTTTCAAAATCAAATCGATGGTTACTGGTGAGTCCGTTGAATTTGAAGCGAACAAAGAGTATTTCCACGGCGCACCAAAACTGGATGGCGTAAACCTGAAAGTAATCAACCCGAACGTAGTGGTCGAATCGATCCGTTCTGGTCAAGTGGATATGGTGAGTCTGCCAACTAGCCAATATGATGAGAAAACACTGCCTACGAACATCGAGCTGCTGGGTAACCAAGATCTAGCGTATTCGTATGTAGGTTTCAAACTGGGTAAATGGGACAAAGCCAAAGGCGAGAACGTTATGGACCCAGATGCCAAAATGGCGAACAAATCGCTGCGTCAAGCAATGGGTTATGCGATGAACAATGCACAAGTGGGTGAGCAACTGTACCACGGTCTGCGTACAGCAGCATCTTCCCTGATCATTCCGGCATTTGCTGATTACTATGATGCAGATATTAAAGGTTATACCTATGATCCAGAAAAAGCGAAACAATTGCTGGATGCAGCTGGGTATGTAGACAAAGATGGCGACGGTCTGCGTGAAGATCCAAAAGGTAACAAACTGACGATCAACTTCTCCGCAATGAGTGGCGATAGCGTAGCTGAACCACTGGCGCAATTCTATATCCAAAACTGGAAAGACATCGGTCTGGATGTACAACTGTTAGATGGTCGTCTGCAAGAGTTCAACTCGTTCTATGATCGTATTGAAAAAGACGATCCTGAAGTTGATGTATATGCAGCAGCATGGGGTACTGGTACAGATGTGAACCCTGCTGGTCTGTATGGTCGCGATGCACAATTTAACTATTCCCGCTACACTAGCGAAGACAATGATAAACTGCTGAAAGAAGGCGCGTCCGAGAAAGCATTTGACGATGCGTATCGCAAAGATGTATACAAACAATGGCAAGAACTGATGGTTGCAGATGCACCGGTTATCCCGACTCTGTACCGTTATGAGCTGGTAGCGATGAACAAACGCGTGAAAAACTACGATATCACATACGGCAGCGGCTACGGCGCTGACGCTTTGGCAGGTATCGAGCTGACTGCGGACAAACCAGTTACACAATAATAGTTACAAGCATTATTTTCAAAATAAGCAAGGATCATGAGAATGATCGACAAGCGAATTATGAATTGGATAACGATGATCGACGGGACCGGGAAGCAGAAGCTTTCCGGTCTTGTTTGTTTGGGAAGAGAAAGTTACAGAAGCAGTGTATAGGATACAAGCGATAGAGATTAGATAACAATTGCGGTTGAAATGCAATTGCTACACAAAGATAAAGTCGTAACCGTCAAGCCCTGAGAAGCATAGAACTTTTCAGGTTCTTTCGGTATAATGGATAGACGAACAAGCATTTGCATATGATCAGCGGCACGGAATTCAAGTGGCTGATTATTTTCGCATCCGAAACAGGATAAGGATTCATTCGCACACTGTTGAAAATGATGATTTCACTATGAATAGTATGCGAAGTTGAAGTCCAATCGGTTGATCCTGATGCAGAAATACAGGTTTATATGGAGGGGAATCATGAGTCAATATACACCAATGATGCAGCAGTATCTTGATATAAAGGAACAGGCGCAGGATGCGTTTTTATTTTTCCGATTGGGGGATTTTTACGAACTCTTTTTTGACGATGCGGTTCTGGCTGCCAAAGAACTGGAAATTACACTGACTGGTAAAAATGGCGGACCGCCGGAACGGATTCCGATGTGCGGTGTGCCTTATCATTCGGCAGACAATTACGTCCATCGTTTGATTGAAAAAGGGTATAAAGTGGCGATCTGCGAACAGGTCGAAGACCCGGCGATAGCAAAGGGCATCGTCAAGCGTGAAATCATTCGTGTTGTTACACCGGGCACGATGATGGAGAGCAAGGCGCTGAGCGACAAGGACAACAACTACATGATCTGTGTCACCGAGCATGATGGCAAAATGGCACTTGCTGCCTGTGATCTATCGACGGGCGAATTGCATGTCACGTCTTCACCAGCATCACAGGAATGGCTACGCGATGAATTGGGATTGTACGAGCCGTCTGAGATCATTGGTAAATTGGAGCTGATCGATGACAATTATCGTCAGGCTGCACAATTTGGTCGCAAAATCCTCTACACACCATGGGAAAAGCAGCGCGAAGAGCTGGCACGTCAACAGTTTGGCGAAGCGGCATGGGTACGTCTGGATGAGGAACGTCAAGCATGTATCGCGTTGTTGATCTCGTATTTAAGCGAAACGCAGAAGCGTTCTCTCGGTCAACTGACACATATTAGCGCATATGAGCCGGAAAATTATATGATTCTCGATCCGTTTACCCGTCGCAATCTGGAGTTGGTAGAAACGGTACGTGAACGTTCGCGCAAAGGCACATTGTTATGGCTGCTGGATCGCACAGAGACCCCTATGGGCGGTCGTATGCTGCGTCGCTGGATTGACAAGCCGCTGTTATCGAAGCGACTCGTGGAGGAGCGTCTGGAAGCGGTAGACAAGCTGCATCACGGATTGATTTTACGTGAAGATCTGCGTAGTCAATTAAAAGGCATTTATGATCTAGAGCGTCTGGTCGGTCGGATCGCATTTGGGACAGCCAATGGACGCGATATGCTGGCACTGCGCGATTCCCTACTGCGTATTCCAAGCTTGCGCGAATTGTGTGCTGAATCTCCGTCTTCAACATTGCAGCAGACTGCTGCTCGCATGGATGAATGTGCGGACCTTGCAGAAGACATCGGCAACGCAGTTGTGGATGATCCGCCTATCTCCGTACGTGAAGGCGGTCTGATCCGCAAAGGGTATCATGAGCGTCTGGATGAACTTCGTGAAGCGAATGTGAATGGCAAACGCTGGATCGCCGAATTGGAAGCGGCAGAGCGTGAAGCGACTGGTATTCGCTCACTCAAAATTGGATATAACAAAGTATTTGGCTATTATATAGAAGTGACACGCTCCAATCTGGCGCAGCTGCCAGAAGGTCGGTATGAGCGTAAGCAGACGCTGGCGAATGCCGAGCGTTTTGTCACACCGGAACTGAAAGAAAAAGAAGCGCTCATTTTGGAAGCGCAGGAGAAAATGGTCGATATTGAGTACGATCTGTTTACAGCGCTGCGTACACGCATTGCGAATGAAGTGACACGGCTGAAGCAGCTTGCTGAGCAAGTAGCGGGTATTGACGTGTATCAGTCGTTTGCAACGGTTAGTGCGGAACGTGGTTTTGTCAAACCGCAGCTGTCTGAACAGTATAATCTGCGTATTGTAGATGGTCGTCATCCAGTTGTTGAAGCGGTTATGAATAACAGTCATTTTATTTCCAATAGTACGGATATTACCGAGGATGAAGCGAATATTTTGCTCATTACAGGTCCAAATATGGCGGGGAAAAGTACGTATATGCGCCAAGTTGCCTTGCTATCTATTATGGCGCAAATTGGCTGCTTTGTACCTGCTGGGCAGGCGGAGATTCCGATGGTTGACCGTATCTTTACCCGGATCGGTGCAGCGGATGACCTGATCGGCGGGCAAAGTACCTTTATGGTAGAGATGGCAGATATTCAAGTCATGACGGAGCGCGCAACTCGCCGCAGTCTGATCATTATTGATGAGCTGGGACGCGGAACGTCCACTAGTGAGGGCATGGCGATTGCACAGGCGGTCATCGAGTATGTGCATCACGAGATTGGCTGTAAAGCACTCGTATCGACGCATTTTCATGAATTGGCACATCTGGAGGAAACGCTGGAGCATCTGCGTAACTTCTCCATGGCAGTTCGCGAGAGCGGCGATAAAGTTCATTTTCTACGTAAACTCGTTCCGGGTGCAGCCAGCAGCAGTTATGGTATATACTGTGCGCAGCTGGCAGGCTTGCCGGGTAGCATTATTGATCGGGCTAATCTTTTGCTAGATCGGATGGAGCAGGCGGCAACTACGACGGTTGTATCTCATGACGAAGCAGAATCTAACAGTGAACATCGTACCAGCGGATTGAGTCGTTCGTCGTCTACGCATTCGGATGATATGATGGAGCAGCGTTCTACGATTCGTGAAGGCTCGTCCATATATGGTCAGCAGTCTGTCGTGTCTCCTGTATCGCCCGCAGTAGCTGTGATGGATACGGAGCACCCATTGTCAGAGACTCAGCAATCCGATCTGGAGAAACACGATACGCAGGAAGTGCACACGAAGTTGGATACAGCTCCTTCTGAGCAGCTTGCTGCAACGAAACAGCAACAAGAGATTGTACAGCTGTCAATCTTTGGCGAAGAAGAAGTACAGCCAGTGAAGATCAAAGAAGATCCGCTTGCCAAACAAATTATTAGCCAGCTGCAAAATGCCGACTTGATGAATATGACGCCACTACAAGCGATGCAATTTCTAAATGAATTGAAAATGAAGACGATTCGCTAATTATTGGCTGATGCGTGTAACGATATAACTATAGGCTGAATGGGGAAGGAGGAAGATCAATATGGGAAATATCCGTGTGCTGGATGAGCATATTGCCAATCAGATTGCTGCTGGTGAAGTAGTCGAGCGTCCTGCCTCTGTCGTTAAAGAACTGGTAGAAAATGCGATTGATGCGCGTGCCACCCGCATTGATGTTCATATCGGTGAAGGTGGGCTGGAGTCGATACGTGTGCAGGATAATGGGACGGGAATCGCGGCGGATGACTGCGAAACTGCCTTTTACCGTCATGCGACCAGTAAGCTTGCAGATGATCGCGATCTGTTCCAGATTACAAGTCTCGGTTTCCGCGGTGAGGCGCTGCCAAGTATTGCCGCCGTATCTAAAGTCGATCTGTTAACTAGCGCGACCGATGATGGCGCGGGTCGCCGTCTAGTGATCGAAGGCGGTACATTGAAGAGCAATGAAGACGAAGCCGCACCGCGTGGTACGGATTTTCGCGTCAATTCCCTCTTTTACAATACTCCAGCACGATTGAAATATATGAAAACGGTCCAGACGGAGCTGGGACATATCTCTGATATTATGTATCGTATGTCGTTGGCACATCCAGAGATTGCTTTTACACTGCGGCATAACAATAATGTGTTGCTTCAAACGCCGGGAAATGGCGATATGTTGCAGGTGATTGCGGCTGTTTACGGTACATCATCTGCCAAAATGGTATTGCCGCTCAATAATGATAATCTGGATTACAGCATTAATGGATATATCGGACGACCAGAGATTGCGCGTGCCAACCGTAATGCGATGTCCGTGATCGTGAATGGACGTTATATTAAAAGTTATATCGTCAATCAGGCAATTCTACGCGCTTATCATACATTGCTGCCGATTAATCGCTATCCGCTCACGGTGCTACGGCTAGAAATGCATCCATCACTAGTCGATGTCAATGTGCATCCAGCCAAAATGGAAGTACGTTTCAGCAAAGAACCGGAGCTGATGATGTTTGTAGAGGAATCGGTTCGTCAAGCGTTGCGGCGCGAGATTCTGATTCCACATGTGACCAAGCAGACGGTGAAGCGCGGTAATAGCGAATCTGTTATTCAAGAGCAGTTTAGCTTCTCACGTCCACCGGTATCCAATGATGCCTATGCGGGCAACGATCTGTTCACTGCGCCTTCATCTTCATCGACTCCATTGTCACCTGATGGAAATGTCAGTTCCGACCTTCCGCGTCAGCAGATTGCACAGGAGGATATAGGCGAACTGGATGCTCCCTATGTGCCGCCGCTAGGCGATCATGATCTACCGCCAGAACCGGGACAGCCTGCTCCACAGTGGAATGGACAGACCGAAGGAGAGCAAGCCTCTGCTGCACGTCATACTTCACTGCATGATAGTATTCCGGCAGCTACAGGGAATCGTGCAACATCGTCTCCGACAATCCGCGAACAATTGCCGCATCCTGAGTATGCCAAAGCAGAAGAGCAGGCGCCATCTGGCGCTTCCAGTGCGACTGATACGAATAATGAAATAATCAATAATGAAAATGGAAAACGTACGAACGAAACTGCCATTCAGACAGCAGCATCAAGTATTGATTCGCTGCCTGTACCAGACGCTGATTTTGGTGCATCATCGAACGAGCCAGCGATTTCTGCCAAAGGGGACTATCCATCTTCGGCAGCAACTACAGCACATCAGCCATCCGGCATTCGGGAGCGTGAACGCACGTATCAGCCGGATTATAAACGCTCATCTGGTTCAGGCTCGTCTGCACGTCAACCACAGCGTCCAGGCAATGCCAATCGCGGTATTCCGGCAGAGATGCTCTATGGAACTGCCGAAGAGCCGCAGCAACCGGAGTTTCCAGAGATGACGTTGATTGGACAGCATCATGGTACGTATTTGATTGCACAAAATGAAGAAGGCTTGTTCCTCATTGACCAGCATGCTGCACATGAACGAGTGAATTACGAATTTTATTACAACAAGTTCGGTCAGCCAGAGGAAGCATCGCAAGAGCTACTCCTGCCGATTACGCTGGAATTTACTCGTGCGGAAGCGGACAAGCTCAAAGATCGGCTGCACTGGTTTGAACGGGTAGGCGTATATCTGGAGCATTTTGGCGGACAGACGTTCCGTGTTTGTGCATATCCTTATTGGTTCCCCAAAGGCGAGGAGCAGCGCGTCATTCAGGAAATGACCGAATGGGTGCTGAGCGAGCGCAAGATTGACCTGTCCAAGTTGCGTGAGCAAGCGTCCACGCTCTGCTCATGCAAAGCATCGATCAAAGCCAATCAGCGCTTGACTGAAGCGGAAGCGCAAGCACTACTTAATCGGCTGGCTGCTTGTCATCAGCCGTATACATGTCCACATGGACGCCCAATCGTTGTATCCTTTTCCAGCTATGATCTGGAGAAGCTGTTCAAGCGTGTGATGTAAAGATGAAGAATGGAGAATGAATGTATGTTGATTACAACTGGCGATGATCCGTCTGCCATAACCGAGGCACGCGCCCGGAAGCTAGCAGCAGAGTTCGCCGTTTCCTATATTCCGCGTAAAGGGCGCTCTGTCGCCCGTATGGCTGCTCAATACGATGATCCTGACATTATCGTATTAGTAGAGAAAGAAACGCGTCTTGCCCGTCCTGGCGAGTCTGCGATGTTTTTCCATCCTAGTATGGCGTTTGTACGCGCCAAACGGTTGCTCAAAGGGGAAGAGGACGTCATGATTGCGACGTCCCGGCTAACGCCTGGCGATTCCGTGCTGGATTGTACTGCTGGACTAGGATCAGATTCGCTTGTATTTTCGCTGGCAACCGGGTCTTCTGGCACAGTTACTGCATTGGAATATTCAAAACCACTTGCCGCGCTTCTGACGGAAGGTCTTCGCACGTATGAAAGCGGACTGCCACCAGTCGATGAAGCGTTGCGGCGCATTCGTGTGATTCCGCAGGATCATACGTCTTACTTGAGCAGCCTGCCGGACAAGAGCGTCGATATCGTTTATTTTGACCCGATGTTCCGTGAGGCACTGCATGAATCGGCTGCGATCGCGCCGTTGCGAGGGTTTGCTAACAATGATGCGCTGGACCAACAATGCATCGAACATGCTATACGTGTCGCACGTAAAACGGTGATGCTAAAGGAAAAATGGGACAGCCCTGAATATGAACGCCTTGGATTTGAACGCATCCGGCGCAAAAAATCCAAAATAGAATACGGAGTGATCTATGTATGACTATCCGACCAGACCAGACAGCAGAGAAACCGAAGCTGCTCGTGCTGATCGGGCCGACAGCCGTCGGCAAAACCGCTATCAGTATCGAAATCGCCAAACGTTTTGGCGCCGAAATTATCTCCGGTGATTCTATGCAGGTATACCGTGGTATGAATATCGGTACAGCAAAAATCAAACGTGAAGAAATGCAAGGGATTCCCCACCATTTGATCGACATTCATGATCCGCACGAACCATTCTCCGTTGCCGAATTTCAGCAGCGTTGCCGTGAGTTGATTCCTGATATTAGCAGCCGTGGCAAACTGCCTTTTATCGTCGGAGGCACAGGTTTGTATGTCGAATCGGTCAGCTATGAGTTCCAGTTCAGCGACAGCGGAGCGGATGAAGAGTTTCGCCGTGAGCAAGCGGAATACGCCGAGAGTCACGGTGCGCAGGCACTGCATGAACGACTCGCTGCCGTTGACCCGGAATCCGCAGCCCGTCTGCATCAGAACGACCAGCGGCGCATTATCCGCGCGTTGGAAGTTCATCATTTAACTGGGATCAAGCTTTCCGATCAGCTATCGGGTCAGAGCAGAACGTCGCCATACGAATTGTGCATCGTCGGTTTGACAATGGATAGGGAAATGCTATATAAACGTATTGAAGCACGGATTGATCAGATGCTGGATGAAGGTTTGCTGAACGAGGTTCAGCATCTGCTGAATCAGGGATACACCCCCGGAATGGTAGCGATGCAGGGATTGGGGTACAAGGAGATTGCCGCTTATCTATCAGGCGGCATGAATCTGCAAGAAGCGGTCGTGCTATTAAAGCGTGATACGCGGCGTTTTGCCAAACGCCAACTGTCCTGGTTCCGCCATATGCGCGATATACACTGGGTTGATGTGAGCGATGTGAACAACCAAGAAGAGCATATTGAGAAAGTATATGACATCGTAGCAGGAAATTTGTACCGGGACAGGGAATATACTTCAACAACTTAAATCGCATTTCTGCACTATCAGCAGCAACTTCTTTATTCCAATTGAGCATTGAGCCAATGCTGAATTAATAATCACTTGGGGGTACGGTTAATGAACAAGTCTATTAATATTCAGGATACTTTTTTAAATCAATTGCGTAAGGAAAATATTCCGGTCACCGTATATCTTGTGAACGGCTTCCAGATTCGCGGCACGATCAAAGCGTTTGATAACTTTACGATCATGGTAGACAGTGATGGTCGTCAGCAAATGATCTACAAACATGCAGTATCCACATTTACACCTTCACGCAATGTATCCTTGATGCCACAGGATAACCAAAGCGAGAACTAAGTGGGTTCGCTGCTCAGAACAGAGACAGTAGAATGAAACTTTTGTGCTTCATATATCGTCTTATACAGAGAAGGAATCGGACAACCCCTTTATAAGGGTTGTTCTTTTCTTTCGCATACCTGTCCTGCATACACGTCATGAATTGCACTACATGGTTTACTGAAAGGGAGTCAGAATAAACAATGCCAAGACAGCAACTATCCCGCAGTGACAAAGGTCAAAGTCAGAGTACGAACCGACCGAACCGTCCAAACCGAACAAGCTCTTCCGGCTCGGGATCAGGATCGGGCAACTCGGGTGCCAAAAAGAAAAAGACCAAAAAAATTACAGGCAAACGCGTATTCTGGACATTATTTGCCGTCACTGCACTGGGTATATTTTGTGCGCTTGCCGGCTACCTCTTCATTATGGTAAGCGGGGAAAAAATCTATCAGGCAAACATCAACAAACTCGCGGTCACCGAGCCAACCAAAGTATACGACCGCAATGGAACATTGATTTTGCAACGTAGTATACGCACAGGCGATCCAGTCAAATACGAAGAAATTCCAAAAGAAGTAATCGAAGCCTTCGTGGCAACCGAAGACAGGCGGTTTTTCGACCATCAGGGCGTGGATCTGTGGTCGATCGGTCGGGCAGCGGTACGTGACGTTGTAGCCCGCTCCGCTGTAGAGGGTGGTAGTACAATCACCCAACAGCTTGCCAAAAACGTCTTTTTAACGAATGACAAAACATTTTTCCGTAAGGCAACAGAAGTATCGATCGCATTGGCGATTGAACGTAATATGACCAAAGACGAGATTATTACGACGTATCTGAACCGGATTTACTTTGGCTCCGGGGCTTACGGTATCAAGGAAGCGTCCGAAACGTATTTTGGAGTCAGCGACCTGAGTAAACTGAAAACATGGCAGATTGCTACACTAGCTGGTTTGCCGAAGGCACCGTCGCGTTACAGCCCGCAAAGCAATCCTGAGCTGTCACAAGAACGTCGCGCCGTTGTATTGCAGCTCATGCAGCAGCAGGGCTACATTACAGCCGCCGATGAAAAAGAAGCCGAAGAAGTAACGTACAATTACAAATCGCCAGAAAGCAAAAGTGCCAAGTATCAGGCATTTATCGACTATGCGATGCAGGAAGCGGAGGATGCCACTGGTCTGAGCGCGGATGATTTGAACCGCGGCGGGTATAACATTTACACGACAATGGACTCCAAGGCGCAGCAAACGCTTGAAGATGCTTTCAAAAACGACGATCTATTTGAGAACAGTCCAGATGATGTCAAAGTGCAAGGTTCGATGGTTATCGTCAACAACGATACCGGCGGACTTGTCGCATTACTTGGTGGACGCGATTATGTGAGCGGCAACTTCAGCCGTGTGACGAGTCATCGTCAACCAGGTTCAGCATTCAAACCAATTATTACGTATGCACCAGCACTGCAAAGTGGCAACTACCATTCCAATTCCATGCTTAGCAATGAAAAGCAATGTTTTGGTACGTATTGTCCGAATAACTTGCATGGTGGCTATTCCAATACGATCAGTATGACAGCTGCGATGGAGGATTCCGTCAACATTCCGGCCGTATGGTTACTGAATCAGATTGGTATTGATACTGGTATCAATTATGCCAAGTCGGTTGGTTTCGATCTGACTGGCGACGACCGCAACCTGGCAATTGCGCTAGGTGGTCTGAGCAAAGGAACCAATACGCTGGAAATGGCGCAAGCGTATCGTGTATTCGCCGACGGTGGAAATTACACCGCTGCTTACGCTGTGAAAAGCATTACCGATAGCACTGGTGATGAAGTGTACAAAAACAGTGCCAAATCAACCGAAGTACTAGATAAGCAAGCAACCGATGAAATGACTCAAATGCTGCAAAACGTCGTTCAGAATGGTACAGGTAAACGGGCACAGATCAACCGTCCGGTTGCTGGTAAAACAGGAACGACTCAGCACGGTATCTCTGGCTTGAGCAGCAGTGCCAACCGCGATATCTGGTTTGCCGGTTATACCAAGGAGTGGACGGCAGCTGTCTGGATGGGTTATGACAAGCCAGATCGCACGCATCTGCTCAAAGACGGTAGCGGACGGGCAGCAGCATTGTTTGCCGCAGTCATGGGTCCTGCATTGGAAGGATATCCAGTACAGAACTTTGATGCCGCCGCAGTACCGCCACCAGTTGTGGAAGAGCCGGAAGAAGAAGAACCGGTGACGCCTTCCGCAGTTACAGGTCTGAGCGCTTCCTTTGATCAGGATAGTCAATCTGTAGCATTGGCATGGAATCCTGTTGAAGGAGCATCCAGCTACACCGTCTATCGTAAGGAAAGTGGAGCAACTGAGTTCAGTGTAATCTCAAGCGGTGGAGCTGATCCAGTCGCATCCGATGGTGCAGTCACTGCCGGACAAACGTACGATTATTACGTTACCGCAACTACGGCTGACGGAGCGCAATCCGATGCATCCAATACAGTGCAAATTGCGATTGATCAGGCAGAAACGGAACCGCCACCAACCGAGAATCCAGACGGAGTCGTACCGCCGGAAGGCGAGACACCAACTCCACCAACCGGTGAAGAAACACCGGGTACGGATACCAATCCGGGAACGGATAATGGAACAGGTGGTACAGGAGATACCGGAACCAATACCGGTCCAACTGATGGTTCAACCAATAATGGAGGCACCACAACGCCGGATAATAGTCAAAATGGTACGGACGGCAGTGGAACGACCGATGGCACAACAATACCGCCAGGTACGACTACGCCGGGAACGACTACACCGCCAGCAGGTACAGGTGATGCAGGTACAAATAGTACCGATAATACAACGACCACACCGCCTGCCACGTAACAAACGGCATGATTCAGGCCTCCAATCGTGAAGATTGGAGGCTTTTTTTGAGGGATGACGGCAAATATGCTATTCTGAAGTTACTTTGTAGGAAAGGGACGCTTCCATGAAACGTAAATTTGCAGATCGAGCGAACTGGCGGCGTGTCATACAACGCAGTTATACACGCCGTTATGTAAACAACAATATTTTTACAGGATATGTGACGCTCTACCATATGAACCGTTTGCGCGAACCATTATACAAAATTTATGGAGGCCGGAGATTTTGCATCGCTGCTGCTGAATATTCGTGGATGCAGTATTACCCGGACAATGCCAACTATGTCGTAACCGCCATGTTCGATGATAAGCTGGAGATCATCGAGTGGTATATTGACATCTGCAAAACGCAGGGTATTACCGACCAGGGCGTTCCGTGGTTTGATGATCTCTATCTGGATATTGTAGTCATGAAGGATGGACAGATTTTCCTGCTGGATGAGGATGAGCTGGATGATGCATTGCGTCGCCGGGTCATTACACAGCAGGATTACGAGCTTGCTCATGCAACCGCCAGACGATTGCTCAAGCAGATCGATGCGCATGCTTTTCCGTTGTTCCCGTTATCGCTGAAGCATCGGCGTAGCCTATTTGGACGGGATCATCACTCCTGAGCATCCGCTTCATTAACGATGTCATAACATACACAAGGGGTATTACCATGAAACAAGGAACACATGATACACAGACCGAGCAACAGGCAAGAGCTGTCTTAGTGAGTCTGTATACACAGATGGACAAGCGTAACAATGTAAACGCGGAAGGCTCTATTCAAGAACTCGTCAGTCTGGCGGAGACGGCAGGCGTAGAAGTGCTGGAACAGATGACTCAGAATCGCGAGATGCCGGATGTACGCTGGTTTATCGGTAAAGGTAAAGTGGAAGAATTACGCATTTTGCTGGAAGCGCTAGGCGCCAATACTGTCATTTTCGATCAAGAGCTATCAGGTGCGCAGGTGCGTAATCTGGAAGAACATCTGGATGCGAAGATTATTGACCGTACACAGCTCATTCTGGACATCTTCGCCCAGCGTGCCAAAACACGTGAAGGTATTTTGCAGGTGGAGCTGGCACAGTATAGCTATCTGCTGCCACGACTGTCTGGTCAAGGCAAAAACCTGTCTCGACTGGGCGGCGGGATTGGTACGCGCGGTCCCGGTGAAAGTAAACTCGAAACCGATCGTCGTCATATTCGTACCCGGGTGACTGACCTAAAACGTCAGCTGGAAGAAGTGATGCGTCATCGCGTACTGTATCGAGAACGCCGCAAAAAGTCAGGTGTTGTACAAGTCGCACTTGTCGGTTACACCAATGCTGGGAAATCGACGCTACTCAAGCAGCTAACATCTGCAGATGTGTACGTGCAAGATCAGCTGTTTGCTACGCTTGATCCGACTTCACGTACACTGGAATTGCCCGGTGGTAAGGAAATTGTACTCACTGATACCGTTGGATTCATCCAGAATCTTCCGCATGATCTGATCGCTGCTTTCCGTGCAACATTGGAAGAAGTGAACGAAGCGGATCTGATATTGCATGTCGTTGACGCGTCTTCTGAGCGTCGGGATGAGCAGATGATAGTCGTCGATGAGATTTTGCAGGAATTGGGTGCTGGTAATAAAGATATGGTAGTGCTCTACAACAAATCTGATATGTGTACACCGGATCAATTGGAGATGTTGCCGTCTGATTCTACACATCTGCGCATCAGTGCTTACAACGATGCTGATCTGGAGCGCGTCAGTTTGCTAATTCAGGATCAGCTGGCAGGTGGGAAACGTATCTATCGTATTCCAGCTGAACGTGGCGATCTGATCTCACAGCTATATACATTCAGCAGCATTGTGGATCAAGAGTACGAAGAGAATGAAGCCATTTTCACGGTCGAAATCAATAAGGTTGATTATGAGAAATTCGGTTACAAGCTGCAAGATTACGAAGTAAAGTGACAAAATTGCGACAATTTTCACAATGACATTTCTTTAAGCTGTCGTTTCGTGTAAAATATGAATCGCGAAAGTTTACATTTTGACATGTCATGATAGAACGGGATACATCATCCCATGATCTGAACATCAGAACTAACAGGCGTAATAGCCAAACATGAATATGAGATAGCCCGCCCGCATGACCGGGGCGGGCTATCATTGCGGGGAGATAGAGAAATGCCGGTTTTTGACGATACAATTATGGCATGGTCTGCTCAAGCAGATCAGATCATTGAAGAAGCGGTTCGCAAGCTGGATCGCATCATTGATGCCAACCAGTGGAAAGTAATCGAAGCTTTTCAAAAACATAAAGTGAGCGATTATCACTTTGCCGGTTCAACCGGGTATGCGTATAACGACCGGGGGCGTGAAGTGCTAGAAGAAGTGTACGCAGAAGTGTTCGGTTGCGAAGCCGCATTGGTGCGCCCGCATTTTGCTTCCGGTACGCATACGATTGCAACGGCTCTGTTCGGCGTGCTGCGTCCAGGCGATGAACTGCTATACATTACCGGTCGACCTTACGATACATTGCACAAAGTGATCGGCAAGCCGGGCGATGACAAAGGATCACTGGCAGACTTCGGTATTACGTATAGCGAAGCTGCACTAGATGAGCATGGGCAAGTCGATTGGCAGGCAGTCGAAGGCAAGCTGAATGATCGAACCAAAGTCATCGGTATTCAGCGTTCACGCGGATACGATTGGCGTTCTTCATTCACGATTGCAGATATTGAGCAGATGGTACGCAAGATTCGCGAATACCGCTCTGATGTCGTGATCTTCGTGGATAATTGTTATGGCGAATTCAGTGAAACGCTGGAACCAACGCAGGTCGGTGTTGACCTGATGGCAGGTTCCCTGATCAAAAATCCGGGTGGCGGTATTGCTGAAACTGGTGGTTACATTTGCGGTAAGCGCGAATACGTGGAGCTGGCATCTTATCGAATGACAGCACCGGGAATCGGTGGAGAAGTTGGTGCCATGCTCGGCACGACACGAGGGATTTATCAAGGATTATACATGGCACCGACCATTGTTGGTCAGGCGTTAAAAGGCAGCATCTACGCCGCAGCCATGTTTGAGCTGGCAGGATTCAACAGCAAGCCTGGGTGGAATGAGCCTCGTACGGATCTTATTCAGGCAGTATCGTTTCAACAGGAACAGCAGTTGATCGCTTTTGTACAGGGGATTCAGCGGGCAGCAGCAGTAGACAGCCACGTTGTACCAGAACCATGGGATATGCCAGGTTACGAGCATCCGGTCATTATGGCAGCAGGTACATTCATTCAAGGTGGAAGTCTAGAGTTGTCTGCTGATGCGCCGATCCGTGAGCCGTATATTGGTTATATGCAGGGTGGATTAACCTTTTCCCATGTAAAACTTGGTGTACTGATGGCATTGCAAACGATGCTAGAACGCAATCTACTTTAAATAAATACAATAGATACAAAATAAGTATGATATATCTCAACATTGATGCAAGGTATACATGCTAAGCTATAGTTCCGCAACTTGTTGTAATGATTTCATTCATTGATAGGTTGCGGAAATACATTTTTTTATTTCTTTTTTTCTATATGAAGTTCGATAGAATATTTCAATGTATGTATTTTGGCGTTATGATCAATATGGATAAATAAGGAAGCTTGCTCGCTTGCTTATAGGTTATGGATATAAGTTTATTGTAGTAGGCAATAACTGTTGTATTTTAGAAAGATTGTTTCGCTACGCGCAATAGATTGCATATGCCGGACTATGTTCACTCTGTCACAAAGTTATGATTATGGATGTGCAGCTACCTCTTTTTATACAAATAAAGTGTAGCATTTTTGAACAAGCTATCATTGTCTGCTCGGGATGAGATATTTGCTTACCGGAAGAAAAGCTGCCAGAGAAGGCATAAACGTTACTAGATAGGAAGGAATAGCGGGGAAATTTGTGCCTATTGTAATGTTTGTTACGATGAATATTGGATCAATGTAATATTTCGGTTGTATAGCAACAAACTAGGATTATATGTATAACATGCCTATCCTGAGCAAATGTGAACTTATAAATAGGCATCTCGCCAACATTACATCGTGCAGTAATATTGATAGACAGATTAGCGACCTGACGTGCAATTGACAGGCATCTCATGTTATAATAAGTCTGTGAAAAAGAGAGCTTGCGCATGTATAGAAACTTTCTATCTGTTCGTTTGTTAATCATATGTTAAAGCAATATAAAATTATTGTGAGTTAACTTAACATGTTATTGACGCTCGATATCAGGATATGTACAATAGTAGCAAGAGAAGATAAAGCTAAAATGCGAATTGGAAGGTTGATGAATACATGGGCGATGAAATTCGGAGAAATATGGCGCTATTCCCAATCGGGATCGTCATGAAATTGACAGATCTGTCTGCACGGCAGATTCGATACTATGAACAGCATAATCTGATTGTACCTGCGCGTACATCAGGGAATCAGCGTTTGTTCTCATTTAATGATGTAGAGCGTCTGCTCGAGATTAAAGCACTGATCGAGAAAGGGGTAAATATCGCTGGTATCAAACAAGTGATGAACCCTGTTTCCAAAGAATCGGAAGAAGCAACGGTGATTACGCCAGATACGGAAGAACGTCGCAGGGAATTGTCAGATTCCCAACTTCATCGTATGCTTAAACAGCAACTGGTTACCGGGAAGCGTCCGGGTCAGGTGTCTCTTATCCAAGGGGAATTATCCCGATTCTTCAACAAAAAATAAACAGAGCACAGAGGAGAGGGTAACGTGAGTTTCACGAAGGAAGATATTCTGCGAATTGCGAAAGAAGAAAATGTACGTTTTATCCGATTGCAGTTTACCGATTTGCTGGGCGCAATCAAAAACGTAGAGATTCCCGTAAGCCAGCTGACCAAAGCGCTGGACAATAAAATGATGTTTGATGGATCTTCGATCGAAGGATATGTTCGTATTGAAGAATCCGATATGTACCTGTACCCGGATCTGGACACATGGGTTATTTTCCCATGGGTAACGGACAATCGTGTAGCACGTCTGATTTGTGATGTGTACATGCCGGATGGCACGCCATTCGCTGGTGATCCGCGTGGTGTACTGAAGCGCAACCTGCAAGAAGCTGAAGCGATGGGCTTTACCGATATGATGGTAGGTCCTGAGCCAGAATTCTTCCTGTTCCGCACCGATGCGAACGGTAATCCTACAGAGGAATTGAATGACCAAGGTGGTTATTTCGATCTGGCTCCAACCGATCTGGGCGAGAACTGTCGCCGCGATATCGTTATCACGCTGGAAGAAATGGGCTTTGAAATCGAAGCGTCTCACCACGAAGTAGCACCGGGACAGCACGAGATCGATTTCAAATACGCGCCTGCTTTGTTAGCGGCTGACCAGATTCAAACGTTCAAGCTCGTTGTACGTACGATCGCTCGTCAACATGGACTGCATGCGACCTTTATGCCAAAACCATTGTTCGGCATGAACGGTTCCGGTATGCACTGTCACCAATCCCTTTTCCGTGATGGCGAAAACGCATTCTACGATGAAAGCGACGAGATCGGTCTGAGCGAGATTGCCCGTCATTATATGGCAGGTATTCTAAAACATGCACGTTCCATGGCAGCTGTAACGAATCCTACCGTGAATTCGTACAAACGTCTCGTACCTGGTTATGAAGCTCCTGTATACGTAGCATGGTCGGCGAGCAATCGTAGCCCAATGGTTCGGATTCCGGCTTCCCGTGGTTTGAGCACACGTATCGAGCTGCGCAACCCGGACCCAACCGCGAATCCTTATCTGGCACTGGCTGTTATGTTGAGAGCAGGGCTGGACGGTATTGATCGTCAACTTAACCTGCCTAAACCAATCGACCGTAACATCTACATAATGACTGAAGATGAGCGGATCGACGAAGGCATTCCTAGTTTGCCAGGCGATCTGAAAGAAGCACTGCACGACCTGCTGCGTGATGATGTAATGATCACAGCGCTGGGCGAGCATGCAACAGCTCACTTTTATGAGCTGAAAGAGATCGAGTGGGATATGTATCGCACCCAAGTGCACCAATGGGAGCGCGACCAATATATGACGCTGTACTAAAAGGAAAATGTAAGACCCCGGTGCTTAAAGCGCCGGGGTTTTTGATATGATGTTGGAGTACGAAAGTTATACATTCATGCTTTAGACGTTCATGCTAACATGCAGAACGAATGATGCAAATCAAATGATTATTAAATCGATGTGTAATAATTGGAGGAACTATACCTATGAGAGCAATTACCGTCAGGCAGCCATGGGCAACGTTGCTGGCATTAGGAGAAAAAAAGTATGAGACTCGAAGCTGGAAAACAGCTTTACGAGGAACAATAGCGATTCATGCCGGTAAACAAGTGGACAAAAAAGCGTTACAGAATGAGTATGTTGAAGAGGCACTAGATCGTCATGGGTATTTGACAATAGCGGACTTGCCGAGAGGTTCGATTGTAGCGATAGTGAATTTGACGAACTGTTTACAGGTTACAGAGGGATTACAGTCTGGTTGTATGCTGGAAAATGGGCATCAGGTTTCTGATCCAGAATGGACATTTGGAGATTTTACAGTAGGACGATATGCGTGGCAAATGGATATCATTCAGCGATTAGAGACACCGATTGTCGCAAAAGGAAAACTAGGTATATGGGAATGGGAGGAGATAGTATGATCAAATTATTAGTAGGCTGCACGCTTATTCTGGCTTCGGTTATGTTACTATGCACAGGGTTTATCCTTGCAGGGTTAGAAGGAGCAGCTATTTCATCACAGGTTAATGGTGGAGCTTTTACATATCAGATCTTACATGTAGGATTGGGATGGATCGTCATACCTGTGATTTTATTATTGGCGGGAGTAGGCTTGGTTTATTCATCCAGACATCACTTTGATTCATAATAAAGAAGAATAAATGATTTTGTATGCAAACTATAATTACCAATGCTCGGAATATATAGGCACTGTCTGAATAATCACAAGTCGGTAATATACACCCATCCTACGATTTATTAAGTTTACCCCCACTTGGAAAACCAATAACCTATTACTGTAAAGTTATAACTTTTACACCAGTTGATGGGCGTCGGCCAACGTCTATTGAAAGCGCTACAATTATCGTTTGACCACAATCTGCACTATACTTCGAAAGGTGATGACGAATGAAAAAGATAGCGTGTTTGTTAAGTGGAGCATTATTGCTCAGCCTATTACCTGTATCCGCAAAGCCCGTCTCAGCGGCGGTTCCGGCGACATTTACTGTAGATGTATCGGAATCATACAGACCGGTCACCCATGTTGCTTCCGGTTCTTTGTACGGACTGGCAGAAGAGGGTAGACCCGCAGATGATCTAATCGGACCGACTAAGCCAAAGATGTTTACGCAGATGGCACCAGATGGCGGGCAGTTGCCGAATGGGGAAACGACACCTATTGGGGATGCGTTGAAGGTAGCTGATATTGCTAAGCGCAATGGAGCGGACGTTATGATTCGTATGCCGGATATTTATCCTGATTTTCCGTATCGCTGGGTAAGTTGGGACGATTGGTATGCTAAGGTAGATCATATTGTACAGGCACGACTGCAATCTGGAGCGGATAACATTTATGGATATGAGCTATGGAATGAACCGGACTGGACCTGGAATGCCAACGCTGCTGGTTCTTTTAACGAAGCATGGAAAAAAACTTACCTGCGCGTCAAGCAACTTGACTCATCTGCCAAAACGGTAGGTCCAAGTATCAGTAAGTATGATGAAGCATGGATTCGCAATTATTTGACCTATGCTAGGGATAACAACGTATTGCCGGACATCATTTCATGGCATGAACTAGGGGATCCAGAAGGGAATCATCGCGATACACCAGCACCGGGCTATATTTCCGATCATGTAGCTTCTTATCGTGCATTGGAAAAAGAACTTGGTATTAGCCCACGACCGATCAGCATTAACGAATACGGCGTGATCGCAGAGCAAGCAGTGCCGGGGAGTATGGTGCGCTATATTGCCGAATTTGAGCGAACCGGTGTGGATACCGCCAATATTGCATTCTGGTTCCGTCCGGGGCGTCTAAGCAATCTAGTAACAGATACCGGACAAAAAAATGGTGCCTGGTGGCTGTACAAATGGTACGGCGATATGTCGGGACAAATGGTGATGACCACTCCGGCTGATCCTCGTGCTGTCGATCTGGACGGCATCGCCAGTGTCAATGATAGTAAGCAGCAGGTAAATGTAGTATTTGGCGGCGGTACTGGTAATCACAATGTTGTGGTCAAAGGGTTAGATGCGCTATCTGCCTTTTCCGGCACAGCGCATGTGAAGCTGGAGAGTACACCGTGGTATGGAGTCGATACCGCTGTACCGAATACGACTAGCGAATTTAGTGGCAATTTCCATATTCAAAATGGACAGATTACGATCCCAGTTACGAATATGAAAGCCTCGACGGGCTACCAACTCATCGTGACACCAGGTGAGCAAAATGGTATCAATCGCTATGAAGCAGAGCAAGCAGACGTTCATGATGCTGCCGTATTGCAAAGTAAACAAGCATCTGACGGCGGGTACGTCGGCACGATTGATCATGAAGATAGCTATGTACAATTCGCTGTCCAAGCACCCACGGCTGGCGATTATCAAATGACTGTCGGCTATGCCAATGGCGGCTCGGCAACCGCAACACATACATTGACTGTAAACGACAATACGTATGCAACTGTCCACTATCCAACAACTGGTGGATGGCTAGCACAGGGCAATGTATCTGCCATTCAGCAAACCGTTTCGTTGAAGAAGGGACAGAATATCATTACACTGGCTAAAGGCAATGCAGGATATGCTGAGCTGGATTATATTCAATTGCAGCCTGATGTCGCATTCGATGTCAGACTTGAAGCGGAAGATGCGAGCGTACAGGATGCCAAAGTAGTCGGTAGTTCCTTTGCATCGAATCGTCTGTTTGTAGGTAATATCGACAATCCTGATAGTTCGGTTGCGTTTGCGGTATATGCACCAAACGCTGGAACGTACAATATGGATGTCGGTTATGGCAATGGCACAAGCGCTACGTCCACACATACGCTGACTGTCAATGGGCAGGTGCAAAACGCAGTATCATATCCGGTTAGCGGTGGCTGGATCTCGAATGTTCCGAATGCTGGTACACGCAAAGTGCTGACAGTACCCGTTACACTGAAGCAAGGCGACAATACGCTTGTGTTTGGCAAAGGCACTGGATATGCGGAATTGGATTATATTCAAATTCGTTGAGTTAGCATTTAATCATGCACGATAAGAGAAGCTGGCATTGCGCTGGATGAATTTTCAATAGCAAATGGTTAGAAAAAAGCCCGGCATATCCTCGTTGTACGAGATGCGCCGGGCAATGTATTATCTTTTTCTATAAGTCTTCCCTAGTCGAATCAGTCTGATCTTCAAGTGTTTATTCCGTTCCAGATCTTGAGAAAAAATCAATCCTCACGCAAGTGAGCAGGTAGCGGAATATCTGGGTCAACGGTAACGGTGTTAATGTACGTATTCGTATACGTATCGCGGAACTGCGTCGGCGTCATGCCAACATAGTTTTTGAACAATTTCATCAAGTACTTCTCATCGCGGAAATGCAGCTCATATGCAATCTCCTTGATCGATTGGTTCGTTGTACAGAGCAATTCTTTTACCAGGCTGAGCTTGAGCGTATTAATATAGCGGATCGTGCTCATGCCTAGATTTTTCTTAAATAAACGGGTGAGATGATCGGAATTGAAGCAGAACGTATCCGCGACTTTTTGCACAGTCAAGTCATGATATATATTGACGCGAATCCATTCCAGAATCTGCATGAATTTCTGATTATGTTCTTTGTTCAATAGCTGATGATGTAGCAGCGGCTCCATGTACTTATCCGTCAATTCAATCATTAGCGCTGTGACTAGATAATCGACCGCATAGGTACTGTAATACGATGTATTGGAAATATCGAGAATTTGCTTCATTAACATCAATGGCTTGTCCAAATACGTCAGCGAAAAGAAATCCGGCAAGCATACATACGCATTCGTCTCATCCCGTTGTTCGGTTAACGTACTTCCCAGCAGTCGATTGGCAAAGGTATCGCCTGCTTCCGTCACAATACCTTGACGCGGAATAAAATGCAGCCAGAAAAAGCTGGCGCCAGCTATCGATGATGCATAACCGAAGTACTCCACCTGTGGCTGAATCAACAATACATCGCCATGTTTGATCTCATACCGCTGATCGCCGACTTGCAAATAAACGGTTTCCTTTAGACCGATGATCAGCTCATAATCCTTTTCCATATTCATTTTCTTATGCTTCCAGCCTTCGTCACTGACAAATTGACCGCATTTGTAATACGCGAGTGGACGTTCAATATTCATTTTCCATACTGGTTTCATTGTAGATCAAGGTCACTCCTTACCAGAATATCAGTTTTAGACAGGAAAAGTCGGATTCATACACTAAATAGATCAGTATAATCTTAAAATACGTTGTTAACAGTCATTATAGCATGAATGTATACGGTTTTACGTAACAATTCTGAAATACAAATAGTCGCAAATATACACCTTTCCTACGAAATCCTAAGTTTATCACCACTCCGAGAGCGCTTACGATAAAAGAACCGGATGACGTGAATAATATACATACATCGCTACGGCATCCATCTGGTACGTGGTCACTAGTAAACAGGAGGTTACACCTATGGAACAACGATCCGATCTTTCACCAGAGCAGCATCCGTCCTTGCGCACGGACAAAGTCCCATTTCATCGCAGAATTAGTTATGCGCTTACAGACACTGGTGGCAATTTGCTGTACAGCATCATTGGTGGATATTTATTGTACTTTTATACCGATGTATTCGGTCTATCGGTTGGGGTAGCGGGAGCGCTGCTACTGATTACCCGACTGGTTGATGCGATCGACGCGCCGCTATGGGGCATTATCGTCGATCATACGAAGTCCAAATATGGGCAAAGCCGTCCGTATTTTCTATGGCTTTGTTTTCCATTTGCTGTGTTTACGATTCTGACGTTTACAACGCCAAATCTGGATGGCACATGGAAAATCGTATATGCCAGTGTTACGTATATTTTGGCAGGCATTGCGTATACAGGCATCTCGACGCCAATCACATCTATACTGCCGAATTTGAGCCGAGATCCGAATGAACGGGTTGTATTGAATTCATTTCGGATGGTCGGTGGCAATATCGGTAACTTTGCAGCGGTGACGTTTACGTTGCCATTGGTGGCATTTCTCGGTGGCGGCAACGATCAGAAAGGGTTTTTCTGGACATTATGTCTGTTCGGTGCTGTCTCGATTGTGATGTTTCTGATCGCATTTGGTAACTTGCGTGAGATCAATACGGAAAAGATCAAAACAATTCCGCTACGCTCCAGCTTGAAGGCTCTTCGTGGCAATTGGCCGTGGATGTTGCTTGTGGCTGCCAATTTGCTGTTCTGGATCGCACTCACAATCCGTACATCCACACTAGTTTATTATTTTGAATACAATATCGGTCAGAAAAATCTGGTGCCACTCATCAACGGCATCTCAATCATTCAAGTGCTGGGCATGGTGTCGATTCCGTTTATCGTGAAATATACGAACAAGCAGTTAACGATGATTCTCGGCTTTGTGCTGGCGGCGGGTGGGCAACTGATTCTGTTTGCTGCTCATGGGCATATGTCTACACTGATTGTTGGCTGGATTATCGCTTGTATCGGTTCAGGTATTGCCTGTTCCATGCCGTTTGCCATGCTGTCAGATACGGTGGATTATGGCGAATGGAAAACTGGGCTGCGTGCTAGCGGTATTCTGACGGCGATTGGCAGTGCCTTTTGCATCAAGGCAGGTTCCGGTCTCGGCGGCTTTATTCCGACCCAATTTATGTCGGCGTTCGGTTATGTGCCGAACGTAGCGCAAAGTGCACAATCGCTGTCTGGTATTCAATTCGTATTTATTTGGCTGCCAGCGATTGTATTCGCGCTAGGCATCATTCCGATGATCTTTTACCGGCGGTTTGAACGAAAAGAAAGCTTTGTTCGCAAACAGCTGATCCAAAAACAAGAGCAGCAAATCTAAGCAAAGGCAGTGCAGTCAGCCAATATAGCGTATGCAGCCTATGTACATGCAATTCACAAGAAATGACAACAAATAGGTACAAAAAGAAGCAGTGTGGAGAGGAGCCATTTCGATGTCTTTACAACTGAAACAATTCACTATTACCGATCCCTTCTGGTCTCATTATCGCGAGCTAGTACGCACCGAAATGATTCCGTATCAGTGGAATGTACTGAATGACAACGCCAATATCGTTATCGAAAAAGAGCGTAACGATGAAACGATTCCATCCGAGAAAAGTCATGCAATCGAGAACTTCAAAATTGCTGCTGGACTGAAGCAAGGCAGTCATTATGGCTGGGTATTTCAAGATAGCGATGTGTATAAATGGTTGGAAGCGGTCGCGTATTCGTTATCTTTTCACCCAGATCAGCATTTGCAGGAGCTAGCAGATGGTGTCATAGATCTGATTGCGTTGGCGCAGGAGGAGGACGGGTATCTCCATACGTATTTCTCCATTGAAGAACCGGAACGCCGATTCAAAAAACTTGCCGAAAGTCATGAGCTGTACTGTGCAGGACATTTTATCGAAGCGGCAGTCGCTTATTATGAATCAACTAACAGTGAAAAAGCCTTGTCCATTGCTTGCCGTCTTGCAGATTGTATTGATCATCATTTTGGTAAGGAAGCAGGCAAAATTCAGGGCTATGACGGTCATGAAGAAATTGAGCTAGCTCTGACTCGTCTGTATGCGTTGACAGGTGAATCGCGTTATCTGGAATTAAGCCGTTACTTTTTGTATGAGCGTGGTACAGATCCTACCTTTTTTGCCAGACAGCATGCGGCAGATCCAGGTACTCGTCCGGTAATTGAAGGTATGCAGCATCGTCCGCTTGAGTATTATCAGGCGCATAAGCCGATTTTGGAACAGGAAACCGCAGAAGGGCATGCGGTGCGGCTGGTGTATCTATGTGCTGGGATGGCAGATGCTGCACATCTGGCGGGGGATGAACAGATGCTGGCAGCCTGTCGTCGACTGTGGAACAATCTCGTAAGCAAGCGTATGTACATTACCGGTGGTATTGGCTCTACAGTAGATGGTGAAGCATTTACACTGGATTATAATCTGCCCAACGATACGATGTATTGCGAAACATGCGCTTCGATCGGTTTGATCTTTTTCGCCTTTACGATGTTAAAAAATGAAGTCAAATCGCAGTACGCCGATGTATTGGAGCGTGCACTGTACAATACGGCGATCGGCGGCATGGCGCTGGACGGCAAGCACTTTTATTATGTGAATCCACTGGAAGTGCGTCCAGAGAACAGCATCCACGATCCAGGCAAAAGTCATGTCAAATTTACGCGTCCCGCCTGGTTCGGTTGCGCCTGCTGCCCACCCAATCTGGCACGTCTGCTCACATCGCTGCACAAGTATGTGTATACCGTGGATGCTGAGCATCAGATTATTCATACGCACCTGTACGTAACAGGTACAGCCCATCTGGAATTAAACGGTCAGCAAGTGCAGCTACAACAGCATAGCCAGTTGCCGTGGGAAGGGCAGGTGCACATGAGTATCCATACTGCTGAACCAGTAGCCTTTACATTTACGCTACGTATTCCATATTGGGCAGATGGCTATACGCTTCAGATAAACGGCGAATCAGTCATCGCAGAGCCGCAGGATGGATATATAGCACTGCATAGAGTATGGCAGGATGGGGATCAGATCAAACTGATTTTGCCGATGGATATTCGTCAGTATGCGGCGCATCCATTAGTACGAAGCGATCAGGGCAAGCTGGCGATTGGGCGCGGACCGCTCATGTATTGCGCAGAAGAAGAGGATAATGGTGACAATCTACATCTCATTCGAGTATCGCCTGAAGCGGAGTACACGTACCAGTTCCAGCCGGAGTTACTCGGAGGCGTAGGTGTGATTCAAGTAGAGGCGCAGCGACAGCAGATTGCAGCGGAGTGGGCAGGTGAATTGTATCGTTCCTTTGTAAAAGGAACATATGTCCCGCATACCTTGACGCTGATTCCGTATTACAGCTGGGCGAATCGCAAGTCTGGTGAGATGCAAGTATGGCTGCATACATCCTAGACAGACCCTGCACAGCAGAGCATTATTACTAACAAAGGCAAAAGGAGGACATCTTGCATGCGGAATAAAGTGAATATCCATCCCGCTACATTTGCAGGGCAGGTCATCACTGGTTACGTATCTCAACAACAGCATGCCGAAGCGATTGCCAAGGATCATTTAGCGTTGTATTTAAATGCCTATTTTCTGGCAGAAAAGTTTAACACCATGGAAAATCAACTGGCGGAAAAGGCAGAGAATAAAGATTTCAAAGCATTAATGGCTAAAGTGCTGGAAACGAAATTATTTTAAACAGAACTACTACAAACCTGAATATTTTAAAAGAGGCATATCATATTAGCACATCTGCATAATCGTCTGAAGCTACACCGGTGTATGATCATACACCGGTGTTTGCTGTCCTCTTTTTCAATAAAAGCTGATTGGTAGCCATAACATATCCACCTCATTATGCCGAAGATAGGAATATCTGCCTCATGGGTAATATAGTTCAGCAGGACAAGCAAACACTGGAAAAACAAACCATTCATCTGCGGCTATGCCTGCATTGTCAAGGAGGAAAAGCGATGGACGAAGAAGTAAGAGAACGATTGACGCTTGTATACGAACAGCATTTGAGAAACTTAACTGCCCGTTTGAAACAGCTGTATACGATTGATAATCCGCTTCATGAAAATAATGTATCCGGCGAAGAAGTCATTGACGTACGGCATGAATATGAAGTATGCCGCAGGTTAGAGGACATCTATAGCGCTGTCGAGCGCACCGGTGTGCCGCAAGGGCAGACGTATGAAGATTATAGCTCCTATATGTTTCACGCCAGCAAAGCCAAAGATGTGTTCAGCGCCAAAATTGAGGAACTAGAACGTCAGCATCATGCCGAGATTACTAATATCAACGCACTTATGCAAATGTTCCGGATGGAATTGGCACGATTGAAAAAGGGTGATATCGGTGAACAGCAAGTAACAGCGAGGCAAGGATAACATAAATAAGCACAAAAAAGACTCCTGATGTGATGATCAGGAGTCTTTTTGTAATGCAGCTGATACCGGGCAGAATCAGTGCAAATTACGGAACAATCCAACCACTTTACCAAGAATGGTAACACGGGTCAGGCGCAACGGCTCGTATGTTGGATTCTCCGGTTGAAGACGAATATGGTCTTTTTCCTTATAAAAGGTTTTGACAGTTGCTTCGTCATCTTCGGTCATCGCAACAACGATATCGCCGTTGTCCGCGGTTTGTTGCTGACGAACGATCACATAATCACCGTTGTGAATACCGGCTTCGATCATACTATCGCCAATAACGGAAAGCATAAAAATTTGGTTATCACCAGTAAATTGCTGTGGCAGTGGGAAGTAATCTTCAATATGCTCAGTTGCAGTAATCGGAACACCAGCAGTTACTTTACCGATGATTGGTACACGAGATACCGATTGCGCAAACAACAGATTATTTTCGGACTCTTCCTGACCAAGCAGCTCAATCGCACGTGGTTTAGTCGGGTCGCGACGGATCAAGCCTTTCTTCTCCAAACGATCAAGGTGACCGTGTACAGTGGAGCTGGAGGCAAGACCGACCGCTTCGCCGATCTCACGAACGGATGGCGGATAGCCTTTCAGTTTTACTTCATTCCGGATAAATTCCAGAATCGCCTGTTGGCGGCTAGAAATCTTGGACATACCGTATCAACCCCAATACTAGTAACGTTTGGGAAAAGTATAACACAGAACTACCGTTCGCACAAACATAAGTTCTAAAATTTAGCAAGAATATATAAAATGCGAACAGAAGTTACATGAAAGGATCTTCATTTTTAAGAATAACCTGCATTTCAAAAAATAAATAATCAATCGTTGAATCTCAATAATTACAGATCGCTGTATCCAAATATAAAGATTCAACTATACGCAATTGTGAATGTAGCAACTACAACTACAACTACATAATTTATCGATATAGAAAGTAAAAGGGCAACTTACAAACGGAGATTATTCAGTACTGTAGACTCTATTCAATTATAGGAACAGGTATTCGGTATTGTTTTAACTAAAAAGCGAACAAAGGTTCGAAAAAGTGCTTGATCAAAACATATGTTCGTGTTATATTCTTTTCAGGAAAACAAGAACAAACGTTTGGAGCGTGAAGCACATGCTAAAATATTCTACATATAAAAGTATCCACCAACAAGAACAGGAATCGCAAACCATCGAGCCTATCGTCAAAGGAACAGACACCGGTTCTTCTCATACAACTTCTGCCTCATCGAACATCTCTGCATCTTCTATTTCTACATCTCGCTCAGGCAATATCCGTCAGAATTCAGCAGTGCGCAATCCAGCATCGCCCCAAGAACCGGCAGTGACCGAATGGACGTATGTATCTGGCGAGAACAAGCGCCAATCATCCGGTACACGCAAGTCGCATCGCACCTTCCGGCAGAAAACGCTAGAACTGATTCAGATGACCGCGCGCAAATCGCTAAATAGTAAAAAGAAACGCAAACGTCCATCCCGCAAGTCGAATTGGAATTCCACCGGACGCATGTTTGTTTGTCTGCTGTTCGCGAGTGTATTGCTGTATGGCGGAGTACAGCACTTTGTAGTCGCGGACGAATCTCCGGCGATGAAGCAACATGTAATCGTATCTGACGGTGACAGCCTGTGGGCGATTGCTTCTCAATACAAAGCACCAGATGCTGATATTCGCGATTACATCGCAGAGATTCGGGATGAGAACAATTTGGCGACCAGCGAGATTCAAAGCGGTGACGTATTGGTGATTCCGAACCAACGATAATAGGAATATGCAAGCAAGTTACTTCCTACGTTAATATGACAGTTTTGATATGCTTGATCTAACAGTTAACGAACCGGTTCTCCTCCGGTTTTACATATATGCCATATTGGTGGCTTGTCACGGTGTGAATAACCTTGACAAGCTTTTTTTTACATGTCAAAGTTAGAAAAGAGAGTTTTGGGAGGGTAGTTATGGACATCGATGTAATCATTGCACGCATTAACGAATTGGCACGTAAAAAGAAGGAATCCGGTCTAACTGAAGAAGAAACAGTAGAACGTGATGAACTCCGTGCCGTTTATCTTGGCAACATCCGCCGCAATTTCCGTCAGCAACTAGACACGATCGAATGGGTCGAGGACAGTGAAACGGAAGAAAAGGGCAAATAAACGACGGGCTGACCCGTCCAATCCGGTTATGATCATCGACGCAATAACCATATAGGGATGTCGCAGCTGATCCATGATCAAGCCCCGGCATCTTCTTTTATTTGCGGCGTTTGTCTGTATTTGAGCGTGCAGAAGCTGCTTTTGGACTCTGCATGTCTGAATAGAAGTAATATTCATCAATTTTATTTAGGGGGAAATGCGATGTCCCGTTCCTGGGAAAGGCAAGTCAAACGCAATACGAAGCAAGTGAACGATCGCCGCAAAAAAGCCGGTCAAGATCGAATCGGTAGTAACGGCACCAGTAATACCGCATCCGAATTTACCACATACAAAGGACGCAATTTTGTGTTCCCGGCAACGCTCGTTCTGCTCGGAGTTGTATACGGTATCATGGGGATTATGTATCCGGCGACCAATAGTAGCACCATCTTGTTTGTTGTGACTGTTCTGCTGTATGTATTCCTCGGAGTCGTTCTGTACTTCCGTCGTCCATATTTGAAAATCGGCAAAGACTCCCTGATCACGACTAAGTTTAACCGTGATCGTATCATTACCGCTGACAAAGTGAAGAAGATTCGTTTGCAAAAAGGCTATGTCGTTATTGAGCACAGCACCAAAGGTGGCGCATGGGTATTCGCACGTACGCTGAATCGTTATGATACAGCAGCGATGGCAGAGCATCTGCGTATGTTCGCAGCACAGCACCACATTACGATCGAAGATAAACTGTAACATTGTCATACCACTATATGATTTACAATAAATGAATGAAATTAGAGTAACAGGTATATCGGAGAGACAGAGGATATGAAGGTTATTAGATCATATGCTGTGCTCTTGATTGCCTGTTTCGCTATATCAATATGCTTAACTATCGCCGGGAGGGTTTGAACTTGACTATTGAAGCTGTTTTGTTTGATTTGGATGATACGCTGTTGTGGGATGAACGCAGTATTGAAGAAGCATTTGAACAAACCTGCTTGTTTGCTGCCGAGCAGGCAGGCGTAGATACAGTCGAATTGGAAGCCGCTGTGCGTCGTGAAGCGCGTGCGTTATATGAATCGTATGAGACGTTTCCGTTTACCCAGATGATTGGTATTAATCCATTTGAAGGTCTATGGGCACAATTCAGCGCTGGCGATCAACCGGAATTTCGTGAATTGGAACGCATCGCACCGATCTATCGCACCGAAGCTTGGCGCAGAGGTTTGAGTGCAGTTGGTGTAGAAAATGAAGAGCTGGCTCAATTGCTGGCAGATCGTTTTGTACAGGAACGTCGCAATCGTCCGCATATGTATGAAGAAACGCTGCAAATTCTCGGTGAATTACAGGGCAAAGTGAAACTGCTGCTGCTCACCAATGGTTGTCCGGCATTGCAACAGGAGAAGCTGGACGGCGTACCAGAGCTGGCACCGTTTTTTGATCACATTCTCGTATCTGGCGCATATGGCAAAGGCAAACCAGATCCGTCGATTTTCCGTCATGCGCTGGAGCTGCTGCACGTTCAGCCGGAACAGGCGCTAATGGTAGGTGATAAGCTAACGACCGACATCAAAGGCGGGCTGGCAGCTGGCATCAACACGGTATGGTTGAATCGCAATGCCAAAACCAATGACAGCGATATTCAGCCGAATTATGAAATCAAGCATTTGAGTGAGATTCACCAGATATCTGAACAGCTTGTATAATATAGCGCTAGAATAGCAATACAATATGGAAACACAAACACGCTCCCGCAGCATAAAGGATAAACCTTTTGCGAATCGGGAGCGTATTTTTATTCATGGACTATTCATTATAGAGGATGCAGATGATTATTTCATCCGTTGTAACCGGAATACATAACACTTATCCAAGCGTTGGCTTAGGCTTTTTGGAACGAAGAATCTGCAAATGGATGTGCCACCCAGCCGTCTGTTTCTACAAACAGGCGCACTGCAACGATTTTACGGTTTTCGACTAGTGTGAAGAAGTGAGGTGTATTTTCCGGTACAGAGATTACATCACCTGGCTCCAGTTCTACATCAAAGTAGCCGTGTTCCGGGCTTTTGATGATGAAAATACCATTACCCGATACAATTGCACGGATCTCATCTTCGGTATGAGTATGAATCTCTTCGAATTTGGCAAGCTTCGCTTCCAGATCCGGTGTTGCTTCGGACAGGGTAATAACATCCCATGTACGATAGCCGCGGCGTGCAGACAAGTCTTTGATTTCAGATTCAAATGTATTTAGCACTTCTTGCTTTTGCTCATCTGTCAGGGAGAAGTTCTCACTCAGCTCGGAAGCGAGTTTGGATACATCCCATTTCTCATACACAACTTCATGCTGGTTCAAAAACGCTAGTACGTTGTCATCACCGGAAATTCTTTCATCCGTATTTCTAATTCTGATTTCAGCCATCGGATTACCCTTCTTTCCTTGGTTTTTTAAGTATTATAAAAGATATGTTGAACCTTGTCGATAGTTTCATTAAAAACTCATTATGATTTTAAGCTGATACATAGCGAATATTGAGAAATGCAGCTTTAATCTTAAAAATGCAAGTTTATGCAAGTGTTACGTTTGATCATATAGCAGCTTGATGTTAGGTTCAAGTCTGATTTATACGTTGGCATAAGAAAACGCATAGTAGGAAAAGGAACAGCAGAATAAGAGAGACATATATCATACAATCAAGATGTAAATAGCAACATATTCATTTTGCTTATCCCAATATTGGTTAGGGTAAATGAAGCATAAGTTTAGAAAACCAAACAGCTGGTCTCAATATCAATATTGGTTATTAACATTCGTCGCTACCCTGTATATATTCTATTTGCTGAACGGCTTTTTACTATACGCATAACATGATATGATAAAGGATATTATCAATTTGCATAAACAAGCATGATTCGTATGATTGTGCTGTTATTATAGAGAGAAGGTTTGACGTATGGAACTTTATTTTCTAGGTACCAATGCTGGTGTGCCTACGCTTCAGCGCAATGTAACCTCGATTGGATTGCGGCTATATGAGGAGCGCAAGGCACTGTGGATGTTTGATTGCGGCGAAGGCACGCAACATCAGGTACTGCGCTCCCAATTGAAGCTGAGCAAGTTAGAAAAAATCTTCATTACTCATCTGCATGGCGATCATCTGTTTGGATTGCCAGGGCTGCTATCGAGCCGTTCCAATCAAGGCGGTTTGACATCGCTGGATGTGTACGGTCCTCCGGGCATCAAACAGTTCGTCGATACAGCGATGGGACTCAGTCAATCACGCGTAGAATACGAACTGAATGTACATGAGCACGAGGGTGGAGTCGTATTTGAAGACGAGACCTTCCGTGTAGAATCAGCATTGCTGGAGCACCGGATCGATAGCTACGGTTATCGCATCATCGAAAAGGATCGTCCGGGGCAATTGAATTTTGAATTATTAAAGCAATATGGCATCAAGCCAGGACCGATCTATGGCAAGCTGAAAAATGGCGGTAGCATTACGCTGGACAACGGTGAGACACTGCATTCGCATCAAGTAGTTGGCGAACCGAAAAAGGGCAAGATCGTTACGATCCTTGGTGATACACGACCATGCGACAATGTGCTGGTGCTAGCCAAAGACGCCAATATGCTCGTGCATGAAGCGACCTTTTTGCATGATCTAAAAGATACAGCTCGCAAGTATTATCACAGTACCGCGCTGCAAGCAGCGAAGGCAGCTCATGAAGCTGGTGCGCAGGAGTTGATTTTGACTCATTTTAGCTCCCGATATAAGGACGAAGCGCAGCTTCAGGATCTACTGCAAGAAGCAAAAGCGGTGTTTGAGCATACGGAATTGGCAGTAGAGCATATGCTATTTCCAATAAACGCATAACAAAATAGAAAACAGGTTGCGGTCAGGTGAGCAAATCGTTTGCCTTATGCCGCAACTTTTTTTACAATGGGGATTGTGAGTAATAGAGAGGATGGCTATAGGATGGGGCATACGAAAGGAATGCTGATTGATCTTGATGGAACGCTATATCACGGCAACCGTGTGATTCCCGGCGCGGCAGCATGGATCAAGCAGCTTGAGCAGGCGCAGACGCCATATCTGTATGTGACGAATAATTCCTCACGTACAGCCGCGGGAGTGGCTGCACATCTGACCGAGCTAGGTATTGAAGCAACGCCAAATCAAGTATGCACATCAGCGCTCGCCGCTGCCGCCTACATCGCGGATGAACAGCCGGGGGCACGCGTCTATGTGATCGGCGAACCGGGCTTGATCAACGCAGTAGAGGAAGCAGGATTGATCGTAACTGATGAGCAGCCAGATTATGTGCTGCAAGGGATTGACCGTCAGTTTGATTATGACAAGCTAACGATGGCGTTACGATTGATCGGGCAGGGCGCACGCTTTGTTCTGACGAATCCTGATCTGCAATTGCCGTCTCATGATGGCTTGCTGCCGGGAGCGGGAACACTGGGCGCAGCAATCTCAGCCGCTGCCGCAGTAGAGCCGATTATTATTGGCAAGCCATCTTCGATACTGATGCAATATGCGCTAGATCGAATCGGGTTGCCTGCCTCTGATACGATCGTAGTTGGCGACAATATGCTGACTGATATTGCAGCCGGAGCTGCTGCTGGATGTCAGACCATTCTCGTTACGACCGGAGTGACAACAGCGGATAATCTGTCTGCTCACGAAGCGCGTAGCGGTGTGAAAGCAGATCGCATCTGTGCATCACTGGCAGAGATTCAACCGACTGCACGATAAACGTATACGAAGTATGAATCAAGTATGAATATAGATTACATTGCAGTTTTATTATCAGAGAGAGAGGGACAACATTATGCCTGAATTGCCAGAACTGGAAAATTACAAGATTCAACTGACTCGTTACATTTTAAATACATCGATTGAGAAAATGGTACTTGGGCTTGCTCGTGTATCGAACGTAGAAGCTGATCCTACCAATATGCTGCTGAGCGGCAACCGGGTTGCTTTTATCGAACGTCGCGGCAAATATCTGAATCTGCACCTGCACAGCGGACACCGCATCATAATGAGCATCGTACTGGGCAGCTCGCTCTACTATGGTGTGCGTGAGCAACATGCGAACCGCAAGTCCGATGTGGAGTTGCAGTTTGAGGACGGTACTTCGTTGTACTATACCGCTGGTCGTCAGGGCATCTTCCACTTCTGTTCGGCAAAAGAAGCGCAGGCGTATTTTGCCGATCTCGGTCCAGAAGCAACCGATCGCAAATTAACGCGTGAGCAATTTACAAGTCTGATCAAAAGTCGTCGTGGTGCATTGAAAACAGCATTGCTGAATCAATCCGTAATTGCAGGAATTGGCAGCTATTATGCGGACGAGATCGCATTTACCGCAGGTTTGTTACCAACTGCCAAAGTGCAGGAATTAGATGAAGAAGCGCTTGGCAAGTTATATGATGCAATGCATATCGTGCTGCAAGAGGCGATCGAAGCAGGCGGTCATATGGAAGGTCAGCCATTGACTGCTAACGATGCGTTAACCGGAGGTTTCCATGCGCTGCGCCGTGTATATGAACGTGAAGGGGAACCATCTGTTCGCTCGTCTACCGATACCGTTGTCAAAACAGAAGTAGCTGGGAAAAAGACATATTATTGTCCAGCATCGCAATTTGCCAATTAATTACGAAAGCGGGAGGGACAGCTGATGATTCATCTGTATCTGGATGATTACCGTCCGTGTCCAAAGGGTTTTGCACTCGCGAGAGATGGCGGCGAATGTCTGACCATGTTGCGCGAGTGTGAGGTGGATATTTTATCACTGGATCACGAGCTGGGTTGGGGTCAGATGGATGGCACCGATGTTGTCAAAGCGATGATCCACGAAGGGCTGTATGCACGCGAGATTTATTTGCATACATCCAGCATGTCTGGTAAGAAAAGCATGTATGAATTGCTGTATCAAGCGAAGCCAGAGCATGTGATCTTGCATAACGGTCCCATTCCATCAGAGCGGTTAGAGCAGATTGCTGCTAATCATGTAAAGGAATAAACGATAATATCCATCAACAGGAGGTGATGTCATGATTCAGGAATTAAATGAAAAGCAAGCGCTGGAATTGGCATCACAATCCGGCGAAATGGCGGTCATTTATGCGTATACGCCCTTTTGCGGCACATGCAAACTAGGCAGAAAGATGCTGGATGCTTCTTTGCCGCTGTTGCCTGAGCAGCAGGTGTATGCGCTCAATATCAATTTTGCGCCCCGTCTTGTACAGGAGCTGCAATTGACTAGCGTACCGTGTCTGATCGTATTCGAGGCATGGCGTGAACGGAAGCCGCGCATGCTGTATCGCCTGCAATCGGTACAGCGCATTCTTGAGCATGTACGCGGCACAACCGTATAATCTATTGGAGGCTATAGAATATTTCATGAATGATCAGGAGAAACAACATCCGTCCGAGCAGCAGGCGGAATCGCGCTGGATCGGTACAGCCAATCATGGCTTTGCCGCTTATGCGCAGGAAGAATTAAAACGTGCGTTTGGATCGGTGAAAAGTTCCGTACTGGTGCATAGCGAGGTATTGCTGCTAACCTTGCCTGCTAGTGAACAAGACGTACTTGAACAGCTGCAACGTCAACCGCTGATGTTTTTGCGACATATTCAGCCGGTACGTTATGATATCGTGCTAGAGCAATTGGAAGATACGATTGATCCGCTGGATACACTAGTAGAATTGCTACTCAAGCGCGAAGAGCTGTACGGTATTCCGCTGTCACTTCAGGTTCGTAAAACGAGCGATGCCGAAACGGATGGCGGCAATGCCTCCGAGCTGCGTCATCGTTTGGAAGAAAAGCTGGAATCGCTGCATGCTGAATTTACCGTACACCAGCCAACATTGACGATTTCCGTGTTCTGGACGGCAGACCGATTGTATGCAGGCATTTCCCGACCGGAAGATAATCTGTCCGACTGGAACGGTGGAGCGATACGTTTTCAACGTGAGGAAGGTCAGATTTCACGTGCCAAATTCAAGTTGCTAGAAGCGGAAGCAGTGTTCGGTATTGATTTTACCGCTTTCCGACGCGGATTGGATATCGGTGCAGCGCCGGGCGGCTGGACATCCTTTTTGCTAGAGCGTGGGATGCATGTAACAGCAGTTGATCCTGCCAAAATGCATTCGTCCCTGCAAAATCATCCCCAGCTCAAAAGCGTTCGCCGCAATGCTTCGGATGTCAAATTCAGTCCCGGCGAATTTGATCTGCTCGTATGTGATATGAGCTGGAGTCCGAAACTGACTGCACGTCTGGTGATCGACTTGCTGGATGCGGTATCACCCGGCGGCACTGTTATTGTGACCGTTAAGTTGATGCACAAAAAGCCGCTTGCCGTCATTCGTGAAGTCATTCAATCGTTCGAAGATGCGCGACTGCAAGTACAGCGTGCCAAGCAATTGTTTCACAACCGTGATGAAATTACGCTGTATATGGTAAAATATTAATATGTAGTTGCTGTATATCTTCCAAGAAGGATGTGCATGATGCAAAATACTATTTATCGTTATTGGCCGGATATGGAACGCTTTGTTGAATCCATTCGCAATATTCCTGAAACGGAGCTGGATTATAAACCGGCGCCAGAAGCATGGAGTATTCGTGAAATTGTCGTTCATCTGTTTGATGTGGAAATTGTATTGCAGCATCGCTTGAAGTTGATTTTGTGTGAAGCAGAGCCGCCGACACTGGTTGCCTTTGATCAGGATCGTTGGGCGCAGCGTTTGAATTATGCTGGTTTGGATCTGGAGCATCATTTGCAAGCATTGCTGGCGATGCGACGTGCTTTTGTACCCGTACTGGAAACGATTAGCGAAGAAGATCAGCATCGCATCGGCATTCATACGACCGACGGTGAGATTACGGCGCGTATGGTCGTTGATAAGCTGTGTGTGACGCATCTGGAGTCGCATGTCAAACAAGTGCAGCGTAATCGCGATGCCTTTGCATCAGCCAAGTAATTGTCATCTGTCTTTACATTGCTCGCAACATCATTTATAATTCAAGTACATTGAATATGCAGCGGACAGGGAAAGCATCCCGTTTGAGTGAATGCCATTATGGCGTTTATTCGGCGGGATGCTTTTCTTTTTTATACCCGCTTGAACGGATCATTCACTGGTCGCTGCCATAACGATAAGGAACTGTAATGGGGCATTGTGATACCGTTACAGGGGAGGAGATACGGTGATGGTTTTCCCAACACGATTGCAGCAAGGGACGATAGTGGAGCAACGGTATCATATTGAACGACAGATTGGCAGTGGCGGGATGAGTCATGTATATTTGGCACATGATCTGAAGCTGCCGGGCAAACAATGGGCGATTAAGGAGACGGTATCGTTACCGTCCAAATACCGTGAAGCTGCTGCTGAAGCGCGCATGTTGACAACACTGGTACATCCATGTCTGCCGCGTATCGTCGATTATATTCAAAATGATCCAGATGGTTACACCTATCTTGTAATGGACTATATCGATGGAGATACGTTGGAACATAAATTTCAAATGGAGCCGCATACAGTGGATGGCGATTTTATTATGCGGTGCGGAGATCAGCTACTCAGTGTGCTGGAATATCTACATCAGCACAATCCGCCGATCGTATTCCGCGATATGAAGCCATCGAATGTGATGATTACATCTCAGGGTGAAATTCGGTTGATTGATTTTGGCATTGCTCGTACGTTTAAGCCAGACGAGAATCAAGATACAGTCAAGTTAGGAACGGTAGGTTTTGCCGCTCCAGAACAATACGGCAGTGGACAGACGGATCATCGTTCTGATCTGTATGGATTGGGAGCATTGCTGTTGTATCTATGTACTGCGGGTCAATATAGTGAATGGAAAAGTGAGGTGGAATCATCTATCCGTAACGATGTAAAGCCTGCTTTTATACAGATGCTACGTCGTTTATTACAATATAGCCCTGCCAATCGTTTTCAATCGGCAAGCGAAGCGAGAACTGCGCTAAATCTAGCAATCGGGCATTCTGCTGCTCAAGCCGGAAGTGATCATCCTTCGACTATGCTGAAATGGAACAAAACAACACAGGTGATTGCTTTGATTGGGGCGACACCGGGAACAGGTACAACTCATACAGCAGTTAGCATCGCTCACTACCTTGCCCGGCTTGGGCACAAAGTCGCACTGGTCGAAATGAATAGTTACCCGGGTGCATTTGCCCGTATCCAGCAGGTAGCATTACAAGGAATGACCGATCAGGAAAGGCTGCGCGAGTCGCGAAGATTTGAACTGGAAGGGGTCGATTACTGGCGCGAAGCAGCACGAGCGGAAGTTGTTTCACTCCTCAGCGGCAGTTATCATTTTTTGATACTGGATCTTGGTGGATATCGGCGCAATGATCGACTGGAGGAGTTTTTACGCGCTGATTTGCCGCTTGTTGTTGGCTCTGGGGCGGAATGGCGGTATCAGGATATACTGAATATGGTTCATGATTTGAGGCGTTATTCGCAGGAGAAATGGCAATATTGTTTACCACTGGCACAAGAGGAAGCGGTGCAACGGCTGCAACGTGAATTGGGGAGTGACCATGTGTATGGGTTGCCAGCTCAGCCTGATCCGTTTGATCGACAGCAGGATATGGACGAATTGCTTACCCTTCTTTTGCGCAATTATTTGCCCGCCATCCCGCGAAAGAAGCGCTTTCGATTCCATCTTTCCCTGTTTTAAATTTGATATTCAACAATTAGAATGCAAAAAGTCTCAGACGTAGATTCACTGGACAGGGTACATAAGATCATTCCATACTCGGCCTTTTATCACTTTGAAGCAATAGTAATATATTATAAGCTGTACTAAACGGCTATCTGCGAACTCATCCACATCTATTCACTCTCTATTCGTAGCAAACATCATACCACATACGGGCCATCTGCAAACATTGTACAGACATCAATACAGGCTGCGATAAAGGTTGCAATGATTCATCACTTTTTACAGAAAATATTTGCACCAATGATCATTATCGATTGCAATCTGATGTGCTATCAATTCTGTTGCCTGTATACACAAACGCACAAACAGGATCATAAACCGACTGCTTATGATCCCACGGATAGCCAGGGAGATAAGGAGGAGTGAATATGACGACGGTTATGTTTTGGAGTCCGGATAACGGACAGGGCAAAACGTCTGCGCATACAGTTATTACTGCGATTACAGCTGCATTGCAATACAGGGCACGTCTGCTTCTCTGCCATAATGATGAACGTGGACATGGTGTAGAATATGGAATTACAGCGGATTTGAGCGAGCCAGTGGCAGACATCTGGAAGAACGGGCCTGGCATTGATCGTCTGCATTATTTGCAGCAGTCAGGTATTCTGAATGCAGGCAATGTGACCGATTATATGGTGCCGCTAGTACGTGATCGGCTTCATTTACTGGCAGGAACACAACATGCTCACAACGAAGCAAACCGCAATCCTGTATTTTGGAACAATCTATTTCAGGCGGCAAGTCATCATTATGACTTGGTGTTAATGGATGCAGGTTGTGGCGAAGACAAGCTGCCATTGCTTGAATTGGCAGACCTCGTAGTTGTGAATCTGGGACAAAACCGCGAGTCCTTGCACAACTTTTTTGCCAACCCATTATATGCGGATTGGGAATGGAGTTCTTCATGGATGCCGGTAATCGGAGCATATCAACCGAAAGGCAAACTGACAGAAACCGAAATCAGTCGTCGTTTTGGGTTGCAGCGCCAGTTATACACACTGAATCATTGCCAGCCTTTACAGGATGCATGGAATGTACAACGCCTGCTGTCTTTTATGCGGAATCGGCTTGTTCTCGATTGGCCGGAGCAACAATTGGGTCAATTTTTCAGACAATCGTTTTTGCTGACATCGGGTATTCTCGAACAGCTTGAGCAACAGGAAAATGCAGCTTTGCCACAGCAAGCCGTACTGGCGGGTGAACGGTCTAGCATTCATCGGATTCGTCATCTGGCATTGAAAATGCCATCGCTTGTATATTCTCCCGTTTGATTGTAAACAGATCGACTTCCTGAACTTGCTAAGCTTAATCATGTAACAGATGGTAAATAATAAATTGTAACTAGCAGATTATAAAGTGCACCCAGGGTGCATTTACATAAACAGCGATAAACCTGTATATGAAAATAGCAGCTTCATTTGCTTTATTGATACAGGTTTGCTAAGATGAGAATGTTTCAAACGACAACAGCATATCCATATGCACTAGGGGAGCCTTTACAGGCTGAGATGACAGCATACTGCTGACGAACCCTTTGGACCTGATCTGGATCATACCAGCGTAGGGAAGTGGAAGAGCATATCCGATATGAGGAAATGAAGACGTATTCCGGCTTTTAGGTAGCAATTACCGGAATAGATTACGATCATCTTCAACCTCATGAATCTGCCTTTGCTCTGGGTAGCAGAAGGATCACTGATTTGCAGGTGAATCTTATTGCAAACCCTGTTTATTTCATAACGATAAAATAAACAGCCACTTTCCAATTGGAAGGTGGCTTTTTTACGTATATTGGTATCTGCAAGGCAGTTATACAAACGAAGCACACAAAGAAGGTGACCCAATGGAACTGCATGTAGTGACTCCCGGTACGCTAACGCAACAAGGTGTGATAGACATTAGTGTACGTATTCACCCTTACGTGACAGCAATCCATATTCGTGAAAAAAGCTGGACAGAGCAACAAATCATACAGACCGTTCAGCAGATGTTGCTGCGAGATATACCTGCTTCTTTGATTGTCATTAATAATCATCCGCAATTGGCGCTGGAATTAGGGGTTGGAGGTGTACATTTACCAGAATTTGCAGCTATGTATACCGCCAGTGATTGCATTGAGTCAGACAACAAATCTTCGACCAAATCCAATCACAACATTGCTCAATCATCTTCATTAACGATCAGTCGTTCCGTTCATAGTGTTGAACGTGCATGGGAAGCAGAACAGGAAGGCTGTCATTATGCAATATTCGGACATATTTACGCTACCCAGTCCAAGCCCGGAGTCGAACCGCGCGGAGTAGAGCAACTGGCAAAAGTCTGTTCGGCAACAAATATGCCTATAATCGCAATTGGCGGCATACAGCCACATCATTGTGCAGAATTACATGCTGCTGGTGCGGCTGGCATAGCGGTGATGTCTTCCATATTCACTGCCAGTTCTCCGCTGCAAGCAGTCCAGCAATATGCAGATGCTATACAACATACTGGTTCTGCGCAACAAGCAGTTTACAACAAACGTCCACGAGAGATGAACGGGACAACAGGGAGTGGCATTTATGAGACATGAAGGACAGTACGATGTGATTGTCGTTGGCGCGGGCGCGATTGGAGCAGCGATTGCACTGGAATGTCAGAGCCGTGGAGCAAACGTCGCGATAGTAGAAAAACAACGACCAGCAGCAGGAGCTTCCGGTGCAGCAGGTGGAATGTTGGCTGCATCGTCTGAGCATTTTGTGCATCAGGATTTGCAGCGACTCGCATTACGCAGTCGTTCATTGTATCCGGCGCTTGCGCAGCGTTTGTATGATTGCACTGGAATCGACATCGGCTTGCGCAAGGAAGGATTTCTTTTACCAATTGAAGATCATGCCAACACTACAAATGTTGCTGCCTCTATAGGGAATGCTGCCGATGCTAGCCCGCAGCAAGGGTTGGAATGGTGGAATGCTACACGATTGGCAGATGTTGAGCCGTATATACGGGCAGAGCAAGGCATGATGTACAACCCGGATGAGTTGCAGCTAATTCCTAGGCTACTTACCGAAGCGTTGGTAGGTGCAGCCATTCATGGCGGGGCAGATGTTTATCGAAATTATGATGTGAACCGTCTGTTGCGAGAAACGGGAGGTAATGGTGCCGTTTGCGGTGTAGTGACCGATGATTCGATACTGCGCAGTGAGCATGTAGTACTTGCTTCTGGTTTGGGTACATCAAGGCTGTTGATGGCTGAACACTGGCAATTGCCATTTGTTCCGGTTAAAGGAGAACTCATCGAACTTCAGACACCTGTACCGTGGCTGCATCACACGATCTATGGCGAACAGGTATATTTGATTCCCAAGCATGATCACAAAATCTGGGTAGGAGCAACAAGCAAACCGGGACAGCATGACACTACCTTTACAGCAGGAGCAGTGATGGAATTATTGCTAAAAGGTCAGCGCCATTTACCGCGCCTTGGCGAAGCTGAGCTGCTGCGCTGCTGGGCTGGTGTACGACCCGGAACACCGGATGAATTGCCGTATCTCGGTGCAGTACCGCAGCTGCCCGGATTATGGATTGCCTCTGGACATTATCGCAATGGGATTTTGTTGGCAGCCGGTACAGCCAAATGGATCGCAGATGCGATAGCCGGACGTGGAAATGCAGCCATTCCAAGCTGCTTTCACCCTGAGCGCGCCTTGCGTTCCATACATTCTGTAGATACTCCATTTGTTCATGTCTCCACATCCTGATGCTAGCTCTTATCTGCATCAAGAAATAAGAAGTCAACAATGATCAATCCTATAAAAAGAAAGTTTCAATAGGCAAACTCATCTCAGGTAATTTAGTACAGAGTACAGAGTACAGAGTACAGAGTACAGAGTACAGAGTACAGAGTACAGAGTACAGAGTACAGAGTACAGAGTACAGAGTACAACAGTCGCAAACGAAAGGAACAACTACTATGCAGTTGATTATCAACGGCAGTACCCGTACATTTCCCGATGCGCCCGAAACGGTACAGCAATTGCTAAATATCCTGCAATTGCAGGACAAAATGGTTATCGTCGAGCATAACGAACAGATTTTGCAAAAACAGGATCATGGACATGCCCAGTTAGAAGCAGGCGACAAGTTAGAGATTGTACATTTTGTAGGAGGTGGCTAATATGTTGAATATTGGACAACATCAATTCTCATCACGTTTATTACTCGGTACAGGTAAATTCAGTGATCTGGATACACAGGCGCAAGCAGTGAAAGCTTCAGCAACAGAGGTATTGACCTTCGCTGTTCGACGATTGAATCTGGATCAGCCAGATGAGCCGAATTTTCTGGAGCGATTGGATTTGACAAAGTATAAGCTGTTGCCCAATACGGCAGGCGCGCACACAGCGGAAGAAGCTGTACGTATCGCTCGTCTCGCCAGAGCATCTGGATTATGTGATATGATAAAGGTTGAAGTCATCGGCAATGACGCATTGATCTTGCCAGACCCGTTGGAAACGTACAAAGCCTGCGAAATTTTGCTGGCGGACGGGTTCACGGTGTTGCCTTACATTTCCGATGATTATATGCTGGCAAAAAGGCTGCAACAGCTCGGTGTACATGCCGTCATGCCGGGAGCATCGCCGATTGGCTCTGGACGCGGAATTCTAAATCCGTCTGCGCTAGAATGGATTATTGGTGATGCCAGCGTACCGGTAATTGTTGATGCCGGTATTCGCTCGCCTGGGGATGCAGCACGTGCGATGGAGTTGGGTGCTGATGCAGTACTGTTGAATACTGCGGTATCCGGTGCCAATGATCCGATACGTATGGCAAATGCCATGCGGCTGGCTGTAGAAGCCGGCCGGCTTGGTTGGGAAGCTGGTATGATTCCAGTGCGGCAGTATGCAGTGGCAAGCAGCCCTGCAGAAGGGATGATTACGACTTGAGTCGAGAAGATAACATGAATACGCAACAACCGTCCACGATGGATAACCATCAACGCTACTCGCGGCAGGAGTTATTTGCACCGCTTGGTCGAGATGGTCAGCAGCAATTACAGCAATCCACTGTGCTGATTATTGGTGCAGGCGCACTTGGCTCCAGCTCTGCGGAGACACTTGTACGTGCAGGCGTGGGGCGTGTAATTATTGCAGATCGTGATTATGTAGAGTGGAGCAATTTGCAGCGTCAACAGCTTTTTACGGAGCAGGACGCAGCAGATCGCGTACCGAAAGCAATTGCTGCTCGGGATCGTCTGCGACAAATCAACTCCACCGTACAAATTGAAGCGCATATCGCTGATGTGACAGCGAATGAAATAGAAGAGTGGGTAGACGGAGTCGATCTGATCATGGATGCGACCGATAATTTCGAGACACGTCTGCTGATTAATGACGTTTCACAAAAGCATCGTATTCCATGGATTTATGGTGGATGCGTAGGTAGTTATGGCATTACATTTACGATTGTGCCGGGTGTTACGCCGTGTCTGCAATGTTTGATGGAATCGGCACCGCTTGGCGGCGATACATGCGATACGTCCGGTATTATTCCACCCGCGGTACAGATGGTTGTCGCTCATCAGACAACGGAAGCATTAAAATTGCTGTCTGGTCATAAGGAGCAATTGCGAGGAACACTGCTGTCATTTGATCTATGGCGCAATGAACACGTTTCGATCAAAATGAATGGTGCTCGTCGTTCCAGCTGTCCATCCTGCGGTGAGCATCCGACGTATCCGCATTTAAGTCATGAGGGGCAGAGTAAAAGTGAAGTGTTATGCGGACGCGATACAGTACAGATTCGCCCGCCACATCGACAAACGCTGGATCTTCAGCAGACTGCTCGACGTTTGAAAGCACAGACGGAGCATGAAGTGACGGTTAATCCATTTCTACTGTCGATGACGCTACATGAGGGTAGACGGATGGTAGTGTTTCAGGATGGCAGGGTAATGGTTCACGGCACGAAAGATATTGCTGAAGCACGCACTGTATATCATCGCTATTTTGGCTAAAATTTGAGAAGTATTTCTTCATGATCGGCGCCAAATAGAACGAGAAAAGCTATTTTTAAATAAATATCGAGCAAAAATGTAATGTTTATTTTAACAAAGAATCTAGCTGTTTTGAAAAACAGTGGAACAATAGCGAAAAAAGAGATGTAAGTCATTGTGACTTACATCTCTTTTTCATAATCTAATAATGGCAATGTATTCACTTGTAGTATAAAAATAACGAACAAACTTGCAATTCCAGTTTCTTGATCAATTATCATCGTTGCACAAAGCACAAAGCACAAAGCACAAAGCACAAAGCACAAAGCACAAAACAAAGCACAAAGCACAAAGCACAAAGCACAAAGCACAAAAGTAAAATGTGGCTTACTTTGTTGCTTCCTAGGAATTTAATCCCGACTTTGAATAATCATCAATAATCCGCCTTCAATCGTCACTTTACCTTGATCGGCTGCCAGATGGTTGCTAATTCCTAAGGATTGCCCCATCCGCAGCGTAGCATTTTCCAGCGGATATTGAAATCCTTCCAGATAAATCCCAGTCACTTCGGACGTGATTGGCAGCAGCGATACATAAGGGTATTCCAACTTATGCACAATAGAAGACGTAGATGTCAACGATATGTAGTTGTTCATATCCTGAATGACGCAATGCACCTGATGTTGCACAGCCCGCACCAGTAATTGTACATTCGCAATCGTATGGTCAAACCGCGTACCCAACGCACCAAAGATAACCATATTCTGAATATGACGCTGCATAGCTGCTTCGAACGCAGCTTCCGTATCAGACCAGTTTTTATCAACAGGATCGAACACGACCAGTTCATCGGAATTCTCGCGAATTTGTTCCAACTGGATATGCTGATCCTGCAAAGAATCAAAATCACCAATCGCCAGATGAGGTCTGATCCCGTGCTCTACCAGAAACAATGCTCCCCGATCAGCGCCGATTACAAAATCATCGTCACGAATTTCCTTCAAAAAATCAGGGTGTAACAGACCGCCTGAGAAAATAAGAGCGCGTGTTGCAGCCATGAAATCTCCCTCTTTCTGTCCATAATAATGTGCCGCTAAGAGAACAACGGCAGTTTACGATAAGCCTATCCATATATGTAACTCTAAATTGAAAATTACAGTTGCGCAACTTTTACATACACCGATACAATAGAGTTTGGGAGTATGATCTGTTTGCTGAGATGCTTATGATGTTGCGCCGACAGATACGTCTATTGTTATTGTTGAAAATGTAAGCGTAAACATTGAGAAATGACGTTTAAATTCCCAATTTTAAATGTAATAAGTTAAGAGTTGTCCATGACAGTTTCCATACGCTGAGGAACGCAGCATCTATATCTGACGAACGACCATACAAGCGTTATATCAACGTTCATGATAACCATCCGTGCTAATGACCCTTCATCTCATTCATACTGCTCACATCAATAACCGCAGCGACAGATACGCTGCGGCTGGATCATTGTGAGTAGAAGATGCATTGTCATGTCTGCTTATGCGCATCTGCAATGGAACGGTGAATCATTGAGACTGGTTATAGCGAAGTAGGCTGGGAACAATACTTGGTACTGACTGCTGAATTAGACTTCCTTGAGGAAATATTTGAGTGCATCGGGCAATTCCTTTTGCCAGAAGCCCCATAAGTGCTTGCCGTCTTTTTCAGCGTAACGGACAGTAGCGCCTCGTTCTAGTAGCAGGTCGCGTGTGTCGCGGTTCAACTGTACAAAGTCGTATACGCCAGTATCACTTTCAAAATCCGTTTCCTGCAAACCTACGATCATGTATACGTCCAAGGCAGACAAGTTATTCTCAGCGGCAATCAGCTTCTGACTCTGCTCGTAATAAGCACCGGATAGACTGATAATTCGCTGGAATAGCTGCGGATAGAGGAGGGCAAGGTGCATAGATACACTGCCACCAAGCGAGTCGCCAGCAAGGATACGCTCATCAGCTGATGTACGTACTGGATATTTTCCTTCAATATATGGAATAATTTCCTCGGCAAAGCAGGCGGTGTAAGCATCAAAGCGACTACCGAATGGCGCATATTCTTGAGTACGGATTTTCGTGTTTACTTCTACACCAACGACGATAAACGGCTCAATATTATCGTCCAAAATTAACTGATTGGCGTAAGTAGCAATTCGTCCAAAGTTAAAAAACTCCTCGCCATCCTGACAATAAATAACGGGATAGCTGAGCAGTTCATTATAACCGGGCGGAAGATAGATGCGTAGCGTACGGGATTCACCCAAATGGCGGCTCTGTATTTCCTCTTTTAGAATGGTTCGCTTCAAGTAGCGAGAATCTGTCATGGAGATCACCTTTTTCATCGTAATTGTTGTATCAGAATTTTGCATTACAACGTATAATACGTTACTATTAAGTGGTGTGCTTTTTAGGAAAAGTATTTACATTTGCATTAACTGTTATATTAATTAAATAAACCTGTTATACATACAATAATCGCTGCTGCTTATGAATTTCAATGTATGCTTTGACGAACGGAGTAGAACAGGTGTATAATAATTCTATAACAGCGGAACATGATATTCAAATTTTTTATTGAGGTGAATAAAATGAGCAAGGTTCCTTATGAAGTTTACACGGAAGAAGTGGAAACACTTTCCGTTCTTTCCCCAGAAGGCAAAATTGTTAATCCTGACAAAGTGCCTGATTTGACTGATGATCAATTGAAAGAAATTATGTACCGTATGGTATTTACACGTACTTGGGATGATCGTGCCGTTAACCTCGGCCGTCAAGGTCGTCTTGGTTTCTATGCACCGGTTTCCGGTCAAGAAGCAACAATGGTAGGTAGCGTATATGCGCTTGATAAAGAAGATTTCGTATGTCCGGGTTACCGTGATATGCCTCAGCTGGTATGGCACGGTCTGCCGCTGCATCAAGCATTCCTGTACTCCCGTGGTCATCAAGAAGGTGGACGCATTCCTGAAGGCGTTAACGTTCTGATGCCGCAAATTATCATCGGTGCGCAAATCGTGCATGCGATGGGTATCGCTATGGGTTACAAACTGAAAAAACAAAAACAAGTCGTTATTGCTTACACAGGTGACGGCGGTTCTTCCGAAGGCGACTTCTACGAAGGTCTGAACTTTGCTGGTGCATACAAACTGCCTGCAATCTTCTTCGTACAAAACAATGGCTATGCCATCACAACTCCATTTGCTAAACAAACCGCTGCACTGTCGATCGCACACAAAGCGATTGCTGCTGGTATCACTGGCGTAAAAATCGACGGTATGGACGTATTCGCGGTTATCACGGCTGTTCGTGAAGCTGCTGAACGCGCACGTAACGGCGAAGGCGCTACTCTGATCGAAGCTGTCACTTATCGTTTCCGTCCACACTCCATGTCCGATGATACGAGTAAATATCGTACTAAAGACGAAGAAGGTATCTGGAGCGAAAAAGATCCAATTGCTCGCCTAGCCAAATACCTGGGTGAAAAAGGTCTGTGGTCTGACGAAGATACAGAGCGCGTAAGAGAAGAAGCAAAAGCAAAAGTGAACGAAGAAATCAAAAAAGCCGAGAAAACAGAGAAAATGACTGTTGCCGGTCTGATCGATAGCATGTTCGAAACAACACCTCACGATCTGAAAGAGCAAAAAGCTGATTTCCAATAAGGTGATCTGTCCTTAGGGGCGTTTGAGGTTTATGTATAGTACCGTAGCACATCCTTGATGCGTGAACATGAACAGTGAAATGTTTAAGGAGGAAATGAAGCAAATGGCACAAATGAATATGAAAGAAGCGATTCGTGACGCGATTCGCGTTGAGATGAAAAACGATCCTAACGTGCTCATCTTTGGTGAGGACGTAGGTAAAGTTGGCGGTGTATTCCGTGCGACAGAAGGTCTGCAAGACGAGTTTGGCGAGGAGCGCGTATTCGATACGCCGCTGGCTGAGTCCGCAATCGGCGGTCTGGCATTCGGTCTGGGTATCCAAGGCTTCCGTCCAATTGCTGAAATTCAATTCGTAGGCTTTATCTTTGAAGCTCTCGATCAAATGGCAGTACAAGCGGCACGTCTGCGTTATCGTTCCGGCGGTCGTTACAATGCACCAATCGTATTCCGTACACCTTTCGGTGGCGGCGTAAAAGCGGCTGAGCTGCACACGGACGATCTGTCTGGTCTGCTGGCACAAACACCGGGTATCAAAGTGGTTATCCCTTCGAACCCTTACGATGCAAAAGGTCTGATGATCGCAGCAATTCGCGAAAACGACCCTGTCTTCTTCATGGAGCACTTGAACCTGTACCATGCGTTCCGTGCTGATGTACCTGAAGAAGCTTATACTGTCGAAATCGGCAAAGCCAATGTTGTACGTGAAGGTTCTGACGTAACTCTGATCGGTTACGGTATGACCGTTCACACAGCAACCAAAGCTGCTGATCAACTGGCAGAACAAGGCATCAAAGCTGAAATTATCGATCTGCGCACACTCAGCCCAATCGATATCGATACAATCATCACTTCCGTACAAAAAACAAACCGCGCTATCGTGGTTCAAGAAGCTCAAAAGAGCTCTGGCGTAGCAGCAGAAGTTATCGCACAAATCAACGAAAAAGCAATCCTGCATCTGGAAGCTCCAGTACTGCGTGTTTGCCCGCCGGATACAATCTACCCGTTCGCACAAGTTGAAGATGCTTGGCTGCCTACACCGCAACGCATTATCGACGCTGTAAACAAAGTAATGAACTTCTAATTGGATTAAAATAGCCATCCGGCTTTTTGAACCTAACGTTCACGACTTGATGAATTAAAGGTGCAAGGAAACAAGAGGCGGATTGCAAGATGGCATTCGTTCGGTCAACCATCCATCCCGGGAAAGTGGAGACCGGCGAACACCTTTCTACAGGCGCCTTTTGGCTTTGCCCATAAGCGGCATATCGGTCGCTATACGTTCTACTATATCTATTTATTATTTATCAACGATTGTTGACATACCGGCCTTATGCGCTGTTCAACAATTTTAATCAGGGAGGTTTTGCAAGTGGCAAGATTCGTATATAAATTTCCAGAGCTTGGTGAAGGACTGCACGAAGGCGAAATCATCAAGATGCACATTAAACCAGGTGACAAAGTAACTGATGACAGCATCATCATGGAAGTACAAAATGATAAAGCAGTTGTTGAAGTTCCTTGTCCAGTTGAAGGTACAGTACTTGAAGTATTGACCAATGATGGCCAAGTTTGCCACGTTGGCGAAACAGTAGCGATCATCGATGCAACAGGCGATATCCCTGATCAAGAGGATGAAGAACCAGCTGAGCAATCTGCTCCAGAACAGAAGAGCGGTCAAGAAATCGATGCAGCTCAAGGTAGCGCTGATACTAGCACTTCTCCAGCAGCATCCAGCCCGGCTGATGCCAAAGACGGTCAAGCAACAAATGCTTCCGCACCGGCAGCACCAAACAAAGATGTACTGGCTACACCAAGCGTTCGTAAATTTGCACGTGAGCAAGGCGTTGATCTGGGTCAAGTAAGTGGCACAGGCAGCAACGGCAAAATCACTCGTGAAGATATCGAATCGTTCAAACAAGGTGGCGGTCAAGTAGCTTCTAGCGCAACAACAGAAGCAGCGGCAGCAGACAAAGCAGCTGCGCCGGTAGATTCCGCAGCAACTCCAGCAGCATCTTCTGCACCAGCAGCATCCGCAGCTGGCGACGAAGAGCGCGTACCATTCAAAGGTATCCGTAAAGTTATCGCTAACGCTATGGTGAAATCGGCGTACACAGCTCCACACGTAACGATCATGGACGAAGTTGACGTTACAGAACTGGTTGCTTTCCGTACACGCATGAAACCACTGGCTGAAAAACGTGGTACAAAAGTAACTTATCTGCCATTCATCGTAAAAGCACTTGTGTCCGCGGCGCGTCAATTCCCGGCACTGAACGCTTCCATCGACGAAAAAACAGAAGAAATTGTCTACAAAAAACACTACGACATCGGTATCGCAACAGATACGCCTAACGGTTTGATCGTACCGGTTGTAAAAGATGCTGACCGTAAGAGTATCTTCATGATCGCTGATACAATCAACGATCTGGCTGTTCGTGGACGTGACGGTAAACTGGCTGCTAACGAAATGAGAGGCAGCACAATCTCGATCTCCAACATCGGTTCCGCAGGCGGTATGTTCTTTACTCCAATCATCAACTTCCCTGAAGTTGCGATTCTGGGTACAGGTCGCATCAGCGAAAAAGCGGTAATCAAAAATGGCGAAGTGGTAGCAGCACCAGTAATGGCACTGTCCCTGAGCTTTGACCACCGTATTATTGACGGCGCAACTGCACAACACTTTATGAACCATATCAAATCACTGCTTGGTAACCCTGAGCTGTTAACTATGGAGGTGTAATTCAATGGTAGTAGGAGATGCTTCTATCGATATTGAAACGTTAGTAATCGGTGCGGGACCTGGTGGCTATGTAGCCGCCATCCGCGCTGCACAATTGGGTCAAAAAGTTCTAATCGTCGACAAGTCCGAACTTGGTGGCGTATGTTTGAACCGCGGTTGTATTCCTTCCAAAGCGCTGATCGCAGCTGCTCACCAGTTTGAAGCTGCACAGCACGGCGAACAATTCGGTATTACGGTAGGCGACGTAAAAGTTGACTTCAGTAAAACACAAGAATTCAAAAACGGCGTTGTGAAAAAAATGACTGGCGGCGTAAGCGGTCTGCTCAAAGGCAACAAAGTTGAAGTTTTCCAAGGTGAGTGCATGTTCATCAATGAAAACGAAGCGCGTCTGTTCAACGACCATGAGTCCCCGCGCTACCGTTTCAAAAACTGCATCATCGCAACGGGTTCCCGTCCAATCGAACTGAAAGCATTCCCGTTTGGCGGTCGCATCCTGTCTTCGACAGAAGCACTGAACCTGCCTGAAATTCCAAAATCGATGATCGTTATCGGTGGTGGATACATCGGTGCCGAGTTGAGCCAAATGTATGCTAAATTTGGTACAAAAATTACAATCATTGAAGGTCTGGATACAATTCTGCCAGGCTTCGATAAAGATATGACTTCGCTCGTAGCGAAAAATATGAAAAAATCCGGTGCAGAGATCTTCACAAACGCGAAAGCGGAAAGTGCAACTCAAACCGACAAAGACGTTACTGTGAAATTCACAGTAGATGGCAAAGAACAAGAACTGACTGCGGATTACCTGCTCGTTACAGTTGGTCGTCGTCCAAATACAGACGGCGAACTGGGTCTGGATCTGATCGAATTGGAACTGACTGATCGCGGTCTGGTGAAAATCGACCACCAAGGACGCACAAGCATCCCGCACATCTTTGCAATCGGCGACATCGTTGAAGGTCCGGCATTGGCACACAAAGCTTCTTATGAAGCAAAAGTGGTAGCTGAAGTGATCTCCGGTATGCCTTCCGTGATCGATTACAAATGTGTACCTGCTGTAGCGTTTACTGATCCTGAATGCGCAAGCGTAGGTCTGACTGAGACGGAAGCAAAAGCGAACGGATACAAAGTATCCGCAGGTAAATTCCCTTATGCCGGTAACGGTCGTGCAACTTCCCTGGGTAATACTGAAGGCTTCGTGAAAATCGTTGCTGATGAAGAAACAGGCGTTGTATTGGGTAGCCAAATTGTAGGTCTGGAATCTTCTAACATGATTGCAGAACTGGGTCTGGCTATCGAAATGGGTGCTACACTCGAAGATCTGGCTCTGACAATCCATGCGCATCCAACACTGGGTGAGATCGTAATGGAAGCAGCTGAGCTGGTTATGGGTCATCCGATCCACGTTGTAGCTCCACGTAAGAAGTAATTTCTGTTACAGAGGAAGTACATTTGTTCTTGTCATAAGATGAGAGCTAATATATTTTTCCGTGTTGTATACTACGTGTTGTATACTAGAAGTAAGATAGAGGACAGTGATGAACAGTATGCTGCATTCAGCGGTGCAGCATACTGTTATCTCTATAATCAACTTATTCTTTAGTCTCTGCCATATATCATTATTTGTTGCTTAATCGTACTCGTGATTGGACTTTTATCCCTGATGGCAGAAGTATGCAACCACGCAGCCTTTAGACAGCGGTGAACAAGAACGTACACTTCTCAGGCAACTGGTAAGATTGTACAGATTCATAAGCTGGCAAAGGTGAGGAACAGCCGCCAGAGAGCTCCTGGCGGTTTTTCATATGCTGGAATTCAAGTGAATACCTGTTCGTAAAAATGTATTGGTTTTTAAAACAATGTATGCTAAAATGGACAAGGTGTTTAATTGATTTTACGGAAGAGTTAATTTAATCATTCCTGATTACCAATGAAGTGAGGTGAATTCACATGCGCGTTATCGTAACTTTGGCATGCACAGAGACTGGCGATCGTAACTACACAACAACCAAGAACAAACGGAACCATCCGGAGCGTCTTGAGCTGAAAAAATATTGCCCACGTCTGAAAAAATACACGCTTCACCGCGAAACTCGTTAATTTTCGCTTGAATGTGTAATGAAGCCCCTGATTGCTATTGCAGTCAGGGGTTTTTATTTTGTTTGTATGGTGCTATTGCGCTATAGATGCATAAGACTTGATATATACTGTACATAAAATGGAAATCATTTGTAGAGAAGAATGATAGGTATTTGAAGTTCAAATGATTATAATAGAACATAGTGAGTAGAAAGCTTGAAGAAGCTGTACATGAAATCATCAACAATGGTACACTAGTTTTTGTGTGTAAAAACAGCGACCATCGCAACGTGTAGCGTTGCACAATGAGCACAGCAAGATGAGAATTCTAGTGTATTATAGGTTACCTCAAAGCTGCTGCTTTCCCTGAACACAAGTCTTAGTTATGAGGTGTATAGTAATGAAAGCATATTTAGAATTGTTGCAGGATATTCTGGACAATGGAGTGGAAAAGGGGGACCGTACGGGAACAGGAACGATTTCTGTATTTGGTCGTCAGATGCGAATCAATTTACAGGAAGGCTTTCCGCTGCTGACAACGAAACGGATGCATACGCGCTCGATTATTCATGAACTGCTCTGGTTTCTGAGTGGGGATACTAATATTAATTATTTGCGTGAGAATGGCGTGACGATCTGGGATGAATGGGCAGACGAAGATGGTAATCTAGGTCGCGTCTACGGCTCACAATGGCGTGATTGGCGTGGTCCAGGCGGCGAACAGATCGATCAGATCACGTCTGTAATTCAGCAAATCAAAAACAATCCCAATTCCCGTCGTCATATCGTCAACGCATGGAATGCTGCCGAAGTTGATAACATGGCGCTCCCGCCATGCCACTACGCGTTCCAATTTTACGTAGCCGATGGTAAGCTGTCCTGCATGTTCCAAATGCGTTCCGTCGATACGTTCCTTGGTCTGCCATTCAATCTCGCTTCGTATGCACTGCTAACCCATATGGTCGCCCAACAATGCGACTTGCAGGTGGGTGATCTGATCTGGACGGGCGGCGACGTGCACATTTATAACAATCATCTGGAACAGGTCAAACTACAATTGACCCGTGAACCACACCATTTGCCAACACTGACCATTCAACGCAAGCCAGAATCGATCTTCGACTACACATTTGAAGACTTCCAATTTCAAAATTACGAATACCATCCAACCATCAAAGCACCAATCGCTATTTGATGAATGACAGTTACTCGCTTATTTCTCTCGTTACAAGCATAACGTAAGCGCAAGGTAAGCCCAAGGTTGTTATTCAATGCTCGCCTTGAAGTCTAATGCTCTATCTATATGCAGTTAGAGTCTACAAATAGTCTTCAAACGAAACAATGAATAAAAGGACATTCTTCCACTCGAAGAGTGTCCTTTTGTTTTGCCATCCAGTCATCCTGCGCACCACAGTACAAAACTTCCGTATGCACCTCTCACAATTCCATTACGCAGTTCCAACTCAAACTTCCAATTCCAGTAAGTTGATCAAATTTATCAATCTCCCCATATAAAACTTTTAATAACTTGCTTTTTCACGAATTATCCATTATATACACTTACAAATCATTCGTAAAAGATTACAAGAAGTTGATGCAGAATGATAGGTTTTAATGATATGATATAGAATAAACTTATCCGGTTTGTTCAGATAGACATCAATCGGATATACACTGGAAGACAGGAGGTTTGGCCACAGTGACAATGACATTGATCTGGGCGCAGGGCAAGCACGGAGTAATCGGGAAACATAACGATATGCCGTGGAAGTTGCCTGCCGATATGGCTTATTTCAAACAACAGACGCAGCACAAAACAATTGTCATGGGGCGCAAAACCTGGGAATCGTTTGGCGCAAAGCCGCTTCGTAATCGCCGCAATATTGTACTGACACGCGATCCGAAGTTTGTAGCAGAAGGTGCTGAGGTCGTGCACACAGTGGAGCAGGCGCTGAAGCTCGCGGGTGATGATGAGCTAATGATCATTGGCGGCTCGCAAATTTACGAACTATTTTTACGACATGCGGATGTTTTGCTTGTTACGCAGATTGAACATGAGTTTGATGGAGACACGTATTTTCCGGCAGTCGATTGGTCGCTATGGAAGCTGGAGCAAGATACGCCGGGTATCCGTGATGAGAAGAATGTGTATGAGTACCATTTTGAAAAGTACATGCGTCGCTAAATCGGCGTATTACTTTCAATTGAAATGCATAATTATTAACAAAATCTCATAATGCTTGTATAATGGTCCGAAGATTTTGTATATTTGCTGGATACATGTCTTGTTGAGGGGAAATCTCGTGTTTTTGCATAAATGTATATTTTGTCTGAAGAAAATGCTGAAACCCTTGCGGCTGTAAGGAAGATTAGCGATATCGATAAGATGATAAAAATAAAAATATGCAAAATTTGATGAAAATCACACGATTGTTATTGCAAGATCTTTCATGACGGTGTAATCTCTATGTAAAAAGTACAAATAATTATGCGCTTAATCCATTTTGCCAATCTTGGTCATAATGCTACTCTTGAAAATAAACTTATCGGCAGACTGGTTATTGCAGAAGGTCGGCAGCGTATAGAACGGATGGGGGAAATTTAACATGTCTACACCTACTGGATTTATGGAATATAAAAGACAAATTCCTGCGGATCGTGATCCGCTTGAGCGTGTAAAAGACTGGGAAGAGTTCCACAAGCATATGGCTGAAGACGAGCTGCGTACGCAAGGCGCACGATGTATGGATTGCGGAACGCCTTACTGTCACACAGGAATGAACATGGCAGGGTCCACCTTTGGCTGTCCGGTTCATAACCTGATTCCAGAATGGAATAACCTCGTATATCGTGGTCTGTGGAGAGAAGCGCTGGAGCGTCTGCACAAAACAAATAATTTCCCGGAATTTACTGGTCGTATCTGCCCGGCTCCGTGTGAAGGTTCGTGTACAGTCGGTCTGATTGGTCAGCCAGTCACGATCAAGACGATTGAAGAAGCGATTATTGAAAAAGGCTTTGCCGAAGGTTGGGTTGTACCTGAGCCGCCGGAGAAGCGTACGGGTCGCCGTGTAGCTGTTATCGGTTCCGGTCCTGCCGGATTGGCATGCGCTGCACAGCTGAACAAAGCTGGTCACAGTGTGACCGTATACGAACGTTCCGACCGTGTTGGCGGTCTGCTGACATATGGTATTCCGAGCATGAAGCTGGATAAACAAATCGTCGAACGTCGTGTAAACTTGCTCAAACAGGAAGGCATTGAGTTCATTACGAGTACTGAGATTGGTAAAGACATCCCTGCACAGCAGCTGGTCGATGATTATGATGCAGTTGTGCTTTGTGGCGGTGCAACGAAACCGCGTGAATTCAACATCGAAGGCAGCAAGCTGAATGGTGTAGTGTACGCGATGGATTATTTGAACGGCACGATCAAGAGCTTTTTGGATAGCAATCTGGAAGATGGTAATTACTTGTCCTCTCAGGACAAAGACGTGATCGTTATCGGTGGCGGGGATACCGGTTCTGACTGTGTAGCTACTTCCCTGCGTCACGGATGTCGTAGTGTAACGCAATTCGGTACGCATGATAAAGCACCACTGGAGCGCGATCCGATCGCTAACCCGTGGCCGCAATTCCCGAATGTATACACACTGGATTACGCGCAGGAAGAAGCAAAAGCGATCTTCGGTAGCGATCCGCGTGAGTTCTCAATCATGACAACCAAATTTGTCGGTGATGAAAATGGTAATCTGAAAGAACTGCATACGATTCAGATTCAGCGTATTGTTGATGAAACAGGTCGCAAAATTTATCAGCCAATTCCGGGTACAGAGCGTGTATTCCCAGCAGAACTGGCACTGATTGCAATCGGTTTTGACGGACCAGAGCAAACGATTTCCCAGCAGCTGGGACTGGAAAGTGACCGCTGGACGAATGTAAAAGCACGTTATGGCAAATACACCACGAATGTGGATAAAGTATTCGCTGCGGGCGACATGCGTCGTGGACAAAGTCTGGTTGTGTGGGCGATTAACGAAGGTCGCGAAGCTGCGCGCGAAGTGGATAAATATCTGATGGGTGCAACCGTTCTCGTATAAGGCAGAGAGGATTCGACTGCGATGCAGTCATGTATTCTCGGCTTCCCATCCATGGATTCGGTTCGATTTACAATCACAATTGTGCTATACTAAAACAGAGTTATACGAACGTGGTATAAAGGGGGCTGCACTCCAGAGTGTGGCTCCTTTTTTTGCCGAAAATCCGTTAAAATGATGATAATCATACCAATACGGTATACATCACCATTCCCTGAAAGGAATGAAAGCATGAAAATTCTCGTTATTGCCGAAAAACCGGATATGGGACGTAATATTGCGGCGGTGATCGAACCTGGTGCACGCAATCAGCGCACATATATTGAAGGTGAACGTTACATTATCACTTGGGCAATCGGTCATCTGATCGGACTAGCAGAGCCGGAAGCATACGATAGTAAATACAAGCGCTGGAACTTTGGCGATTTGCCGATTATTCCTGAGCAATTCAAGATCGTGCCGAATCCGCGCACGAAGGATCAGCTCAAGGTGATCGGTGATCTAGCGAAGCAATGCGACCGTATCGTTAACGCCTGCGATGCCGGGCGGGAAGGGCAGCATATCTTTGCATTGATTCAGCGTCAACTCAAGTTGAAGCAGCCAGTCAAACGGCTGTGGATCTCCGATCTGACTGCCGAGAGTATTCGGCGCGGATTTGACCAGTTGCGGGATAGCAGTGAATTTGAGAACCTTACTCAGGCTGCCCGAGCACGTAGTGAAGCGGACTGGCTGATCGGCATGAATGCGTCGCGTGCATTTACGACCAAGCATAACAATCTGTTATCTGTTGGTCGGGTGCAGACCCCAGTGCTGGCAATTATTTATGATCGGCAAAAGGAGATCGAAAGCTTCACTTCTCAGACCTTTTACGAGGTGAAAGCGTCGTTCAAGCAAAAGGACAAAACGTATGAAGGCATCTGGCAAGGGGAAGACCGTCTGACCGATAAAGCCAAAGGCGAAGCCATTGCAGAGAAAGTGCGAGGCAAAGAGGGCAAGATCAGTAAGTACGAGATCAAGGAAAGCAAAGAGTATCCGTACAAGCTGTATGATCTGACATTGTTACAGCGCGATGCCAATGCCAAATTCGGCTTTTCCGCCAAAAAGACGCTGGATGTAGCGCAGGCATTGTATGAACGCCATAAGATCATTTCGTATCCGCGTACAAACTCCAACTATGTGACAAAGGAAAATATTGACGGCATGCACAAGGTATTGAATATGCTGCAAAGCGGCGATTATTCTCAGCTCGCCAGTGAAGCCGATAGCAAGCGTGTGCATGTGAATAACAAGTCTGTCTGCAATCCAGCACGGGTGGAAGATCACCATGCGATTTTGCCGACATTGAAAAAGCCCGGTACGCTGAGCAAGGAAGAGCAGCAGCTGTATGATCTTATTATTCGCCGTTTTCTGGCACAGTTTTATCCACCAGCGGAGTATAAGCATCACACAGTGCTGACGGTGGTGGAGCAGGAGACGTTCAAAACGGCGATCAAGGAGTTGCTATCGCCGGGTTGGAAGGTGACGTTGCCAGATAAGGACAAAGGCAAACCGGGCAACAAGTCGTCCAAAAAAGATGCAGACGGCGAAGAGCAGCAAGAGCAGGAAACGGACAAACCGTTCACTATCGATAGCAAACTGCCGGTGCAATGTCGCAAAGCGGATGTGAAAGAAAAGGAAACACAGCCACCAAAGCCGTATACAGAAGGCACATTGCTCAAAGCGATGGAAAGTGCTGGCAAGCAGATCGAGAATGAGGAATTGCGCGATGCGATGAAGGAATCAGGTCTTGGTACACCAGCAACACGCGCCGCGACGATTGAGCGTCTCAAGCAGGTTGGTTATGTTACTGCCAAAGGTAAAAAGATCGAGTTAACGCTCAAAGGAAGAGCAGCAATCGAGCTGATCCGTGCCGCAGGCGTAGAGCTGCTCACTTCCCCGGAGATGACCGGACAATGGGAACGGCGATTAAACCAGATTTCGCGTGGCGAAGCCGATTCCGACCGGTTTCTGGAAAGTGTGAAGAAATTCGCCGTATCGGTGATCGATAAGGTAAGAACGCAGACTCCCGCTGCTGCCGGATTGTTTGGAGATGAATCATCACGCTCCAAAGGAAAAGGGAAACGTACCCGTACCAGCTCTCGCACATCGAGTAGCACCGGCACATCCACTAGCAGCCGTTCCAGTAGTAGTGCATCGTCTTCCCGGTCGCGTTCTACGAGTTCATCCAATGGGGCAGAGGGGGCACGCTCGGCGCGTAGCAAGGCAAGTAGCCGTAACAAGTCATCTGCATCGGCTATTGTCGATCATCCCATGCCAGACGCGCCGCCAGAGGATATGTCGTATGCACAGTCTTACTCTACTTCCAACTACGAATCGTCTCGTACGCAATCGACAGCTACTAGCGAGAATAGAGGAAATGGCAATCGTCATATTGGCGGAAGCGAAACAGCTTCATCATCAGCGACAGGCGCTGTACGAAGTTCTAAGGCTAATCCAAGGGAGATTGCTAACAGCAGCGCTGCCAATACTCAGAGCAATCGTTCTAACGGATCGTCCACACCCTCTCATACGGCACTTGGGAGTTGCCCACGTCAAGGCTGCGGCGGGACGATTATTGAAGGTCGTAAAGGCTATGGATGCTCTCATTTCAAACAGGGGTGTAGCTTTGTCATCTGGAAAGAGTTTTCCGGTAAATCTGTATCGGTACAAATGCTCAAAGCATTGTTGCTAAAAGGTGAAAGTCAGGTGCTATCATTTAAAAAAGGCGGAAATGACTTCAAAGCGCGCATCAAACTGGTAGATCGTCAAACTGGCAAGCTTGGAGTGGAAGCTGTCGATTCTTAATTTTCTTCGAGTGAGATCGGTATTGCTGAATGTATAGTAAGGCACTGGATGAGAAGTATGAATTCTCTTGTCTCACCAAAATGTCTTATCACAAAAAAACGGACCGGGTTTAACCCCAGGTCCGTTTTTGTTCGTTATCGTGAATATTCAGATGTTGGTGAATCGTATCCGGTACATCCGTTAGATGTGAAACTGTATGGAACGATTGCTCACTGCCGGTTTGCAGCTGCACAATATCATACGCCCATTCTAATTCCTGCTTGATATAGATCGTATTCAGCGATGCTTGCAATGCAGGCTGTACATCGGAACGCAGCGAATTGCCGATCATCCATGTATCCTGACGAGGCAACAGCTGAGTCGTGATGATTTCTTCTAGTGCAGTAATATTTTTATGCTGACGAATGAAGATGCGCTCTCCGAAAAAGGAGCTTAACTTCATTTGATCGATTTTGCGCTGTTGAATAGCAGTTTCGCCACCCGTATACAGATAAAGCGTATGACCGGCAAGACGCAGCGATTCGAGCGTATTAACCATACCTGGATACGGTTCAACTTCTTTCTCGTATACACTGCTGCCGAGCAGCTTCAGTTGGCGTTCCTCAATATCGTCCAGTGGACGACCATACACACGGCTGAAATGGCGATACGTTTCCACCAGCGAAGCGGGGAAATGCTCACTTGCAAAGCCGACTACATGTACACCGGCAACGTCGATCTCGATCTGCTTTTGCCGAATATCGTCCATAGCTAGATCGTATTCTTTGAACCATCCCGATAGCAGCGTAATAAACTCATCCAAAATCAAATTAAAATATTTGTTACAATAAATCAGCGTATCATCCATATCGAAGATCAGATGCTGGTGCCGAATGTTGTTCATGACGTTCACTCCTTAAATACGGATATACGATTCAAGGAACAGCTGCAATTCGGACGCGCCGTCCTGACGCAGGCTGAACCTGTCAATATCCTCTCTGCCCAGATGAATGCGCAGCAGACCGGCTACGCGCAACATCATCAGATGATGCATTAGCGTCTCTTGCGGCTGAAGCAGATCATGGGACATATCCTGCAATGATTTCGGCTCATCGCCGCCAATATAGCGCAGCATACGTAGACGCTCTGGATCGGACAATGCGCGAGTCATACGCAGTAATACGTTTGGCGGGTCTTCTTCGCCTTCTTCATGCACATCGACCGGATATTGAATTAACAAAAAGCCTTCATAGAAACAATACGTATTGATCGGACGGTTGTGCACAGTCGGGAACAGAATAACGGTGTTCAGACCGGGCATTTCGGGAACGACCAGACCACCCGACGCATATTCAATCAGCGCAGCAGGCTCCATTTTATCAAGCAACCGCAATTTCTCTTCGCCATCCTCGGCGATCAGCGGCAAAATTTCATTTTCGATCTCGTTAAAGTAATTCTCGTACCATAGCTTGAGCAGTGGGGCGTAGCTTTTTTGAATACGGATCGCTTCGCTCAGTGTGAGTGCAGGCATCAGCGGATGAATCTCATTCCACATATCCGTTTCCGGCATACTTTCCAGATGATCCAGAAAATCGCTGACCGAGCCTTCGCGTGTCCGGCAGCTAGCCCAAGCATACAGTGCGTCATAATCGTCAAAAGGCCAAGAAGAAGCCTCCAGAATTGCCATCCGTACTCCATTGCTTAACCTATTATCAATTTCCCTGATCCATTCCGGGCCCAGATCAATGTCACGAATCCATTTTTTGGTCACATAGACCATAAAACTGCCGAGCAGATCATAGACCGGGGAAATGTCGATTTTCACCTGATAGCTCATGAAACCAAGACCTCCCAAATATAGTCGGTAGCCGCATATCCAAACGCGGAAAATGCTAAAAAACAGGCTGATTCCTAAAACCCTGTTGTGCTTATTATGGCTTGTTTGCAGGCCAATTGTCCACTATAATATTGGGATGGCCGAAAATGCATACATAGCAGGATTTTTACAGAAGAACCGTTATCAAATTACAGCATAATTCCGGCAGTTTGTAAAATAAAATACACATCTACCTAGCAAAAATGGAGGAATATTCCTTGTTTAACAACACTGCACGTACGTCAACCGGAGCTGACTCCAATCAGACTCTGCATTTCGTGATTCTTATTCTTGCCATTATTGTTGCGGGGCTGAGCCAGGGAATGCTGCTGCCTGTACTCGCCATCTTTTTGGAGCAAATGGGCGTATCTTCTACAATGAACGGACTCAATGCGGCGGCATTGTATGTCGGTTCTTTTTCGATGACCTTAGTGGCTGAACGGCTACTTGGCAAGCTTGGATTCAAGAAGTTGTTATTATGCGGTCTACTGCTCGTTATTATCGCTTTGCCGCTATTCCCACTCGTTCCCGGGATTGCATTCTGGTTTGTACTTCGGCTGCTCGTTGGCATTGGCGATAGTGCGATCCATTATGTGGCGCAGCTCTGGGTACTCATGGTGACACCCGCAGCGAATCGTGGACGCAATCTATCTATTTACGGCATGTCCTACGGAATTGGCTTTAGCATCGGACCACTGGGCATTTCATTGCTAGACTGGGGGATGATGGTTCCATTCGTGATTATGGCGGCGGTATTCATCGTTGTTGCATTGCTGGTCTGGTGGAAGCTGCCCAATGGCGCACCTGCGAAGGGCGAGAGCACCACACCGGAAAAAGGACGCTTTGGCCGCAGTTACCGGCTCGCTTGGTATGCGTTAATCCCAGCGCTGCTGTACGGCTATATGGAGGCGGCAATGAACAGCAATTTCCCGGTCTATGGATTGCGGATCGGATTGTCCACCGACAATATTGCATTCCTTTTACCTTTTATCGGCATCGGAGGGCTTGTTTTACAGCTTCCCTTAGGGATGCTGAGCGACCGGTTTGGACGGAAGAAAGTATTGATGTTAGCGGGCGGTATCGGTGGTCTGTTGTTTATGCTCGTACCGTTTGTCGGAACGAAGCAAATCCTGCTGGCGGTTATTTTTGCTATCGCTGGTGGTCTAGTAGGATCGTTCTTCTCGCTTGGTCTTGCGTATGCAGCCGATATCCTGCCACGATCCTATTTGCCAGCGGCGAATGTACTTGCTTCGTTTCATTTCAACTTCGGTAGTATCATTGGACCGGCAGTAGGCGGAAAAGGGATTGAAATGGGTTCGCCGTCCAGTCTGTTCTGGGTACTGGGCGGTTGTTATGTGCTGTTTGCCCTATTTGGTTGGTCATTTTCTGAAAAATCAAAATAAAATAGGTCTGCGGATGGCATTTCTTTGCTTTTTCCCCTAAACTATAGAGTAGGATGTTATGGTTGAAGCAACAGTGCAGAAAGGCGGTCAGCAATAGATGTCGATGATTCAAATTGAACATCTGACCAAAACGGTCGGCGAGCATAAAACCCGTGTGCTGGATCATGTTAGCCTGGAAATTCAACACGGCGAAATGATCGCACTGGTCGGACCGAGCGGTAGTGGTAAAAGTACGCTGCTCAAATGTCTGGCCATGAAAGAAAGCTGGACGGAAGGCAGTTTCCGTGTTGGCGATACAGATATTTTAAAATCGGGCTTTAGTGGCAAACGCAAAATTAGCAGAGAGTGGTCGTTTCTGGAACAAAGTCCGCAGCTTCATCCAGAACGTACAGCACTGAAAACAGTGCTGATCGGTCAACCTGGGCAGACGCCAATTTGGCGTATGGTAACCGGTATGGTGCGTTCGGATGATTACATGGGTGCGATGGATGTTTTGGAAACGCTAGGCTTGCTGGACAAAGCACATCAAAAAGCTGGTACGCTAAGCGGCGGTGAAAAGCAGCGTGTTGCAATTGCGCGCGCGCTGGCACATGGCGCAAAGGTGATTCTGGCAGATGAACCGATCACTGGTCTTGATCCTCGCTCCGGCGAAGAAGTGATCAAAACGCTGCGCGGATTGTGCAGCAGCGAGCGACTGACCGTCATCTCCGTTATTCCATTGGAACTGGCTGAACGCTATGCAACGCGCATTATCGGTATGCAGGATGGTCATATATCGTTTGATATCAAAGGAAGACGACTGACTAGTGCCGAGCGACGGTTGTTATAGTTTGCCTTAGAGATACGGATCACGTACAACAATGTGAGTTCTTATGCTACACAGAGAACAGACCGGACAGAACCGGCTGGTTATGAAATTACAATACACGGTGGGAATTTGAACAATGGGGCGGTACGCCGTTCCTTTTTATGAGAGAGTGATATGATGAGCAAAAGCATCTGGATCAAGTTGCTGGCAACCGCAGGGCTGCTATTCATTTTGAGCGGTTGCAGCTTTAATCCGCTGGCTGATCCGAAAACGTTGATTCAGACGCCACAACTGCCTTCAGACAAACAAACATTGAGCAGTTTGATTAGTTCTGAATTACCTGAGGGAGCTAGCATTCAAAGTCCCAAAAACGGCAATTCCAGCAAAATTCAGACCGTCGATCTGGATGGCGATGGAACGAGTGAGACGATTGTATTTTACCAGACATTCGATGGTCGGATTAACGGTCTGATTTTTGAAAAATCTGGCGATACATGGGTAAAGAAAGATACGATTGAAGGTGCAGGATTCACGCTGGAGAGTGTGGAGATTAGCGATATTACACATGATGGAAAACGCGATATCATTGTAGGCTACTCCAATAGCGGAATTTCCAATTCAGATACGGGGCTGAAGACGCTCGTTATTTATAGCTATGACAAAGGCGTTCTAAAGACCGTTAGCGAAATGCCGTATTCGTATTACTTTATTACCGATCTGGATGGAGATGGTGTGAATGAACTTGCTATCGCAACCATCGACAAGTTTGGCGATCAGGAAAATCTGGGCTATGTCAAAGTGACTGTATATCGTTACAAAAACGGGTTTCAGGAAATAGACAGCATCGATCTGGCTAACAGTGTCGAAAGTTTCTACAATACGATCGCTGGTAAAGTGACTTCCAATCAGAACGGTATTATTCTGGATGAAGCGCTTGGTGTATCCGGGCTGACCCATTTGATCGTCATGGAAAATAATGAGCTGGTGGATGTATTCCCACGTAGCTTACTGGCAACATTCAAAAATATTCAAATTGCCAGTGAAGATATTAACAATGATGGGATTCTGGAAATTGGCAGAGATGTTGTACCAGAAGGTTGGGAAAATATCTCGCCTACAGAAACTCCGCGCTGGACGTACTACTATCAATGGAATGGCGGTAGTCAATTAACTAAGCTGGTCAGTCAGCAGTACCGTGATGATCAGGGTCGATTTGTTATCCGAATTGCACCGGACTGGAACGATAAGCTGACAATCGATACAAAATCGAACAAAAATCAGGATATTCGTTTCATTCTTAAGGATACCGGGGAAAAAGTCGCTGAAGTCCGTTTCTTTAGCGAAAGCGATTGGAATAATCATAACGGCGACTGGAAAGTCATCGCCCAGAATCGTGGTCAGATTATCGCCCTCTGGGAAAATAGCAAAATCAATATCGTACAAAACTAACAATAACAGGCAATATCAATCAACCAGGTATCTTGGAGGGGATCATTCATGAGCAAAGTGCTGATCATGGAAGATGAAGAATCAATTCGTAGTTTTATTATTATTAACCTAAAGCGCAATGGCTTTGAAGTGCTGGAAACAGAGAACGGCGAGCAGGCACTGCATATGCTGGAAACTGTACCGGATATCGATATTGCGCTGCTTGATGTTATGGTACCGGGCATTGATGGTTTTGAAGTGTGTCGCCGGATTCGTGAGAAGAATGAGCGTATCGGTATTATTTTCCTAACTGCCAAAGTGCAGGAGCAGGACAAAGTCTATGCCTTGTCCGTCGGAGCTGATGATCATGTAAGCAAGCCGTTTAGCCCGACGGAACTGATTGCGCGTATTCAATCGCTGCTGCGTCGTGTCAATGTGCAGCGCGAATCGAATACAAAAGTATCATTTGAATCCGGTCCATTCACACTGGATCTGATCTCCAAACAATTCAAAAAAAGCGGCAAGCTAATCGAATTGACACCAACTGAATTTTCGCTGGTACAATTTTTCTTGGAAAAGGAAAATACGCCGCTTAGCCGTGATTTGCTGCTTGATCATGTATGGGGCAAGGAGTATATGGGCGATCCGAAGATTGTCGATGTGAATATCCGTCGCCTGCGTCAAAAAATCGAAAACAACCCATCCGAGCCGGAATTCCTGCAAACGGTATGGGGCCATGGGTATAAATGGAGAGGCCGGGATTCATAATGATCAAAAAGGGGATGACCCGACAGATTGTTCTGCATTACTTTATCGTTGTCTTTTTGACGATATTGCTCGTGGAACTGGTGTTTTTATTCGCCATCCGGACGTATTACTATGACGGCATCTCCAACTACTTGCAGTCATCGTTTGATAACACACGCGTACCGGCAAATTACCGGGATATCATATCCAACTACAGTTTGGACAAAGCGGAAGTACAAGTACTGGACACACAGGGCAATGTACTGCAAAATTCAACCTCCTTTATTGTGGATAAGCCGGTCAAAACGAATGATGTGACACAGATAACGTCCGGTTCAGTTACTAGTGCACGCTGGATCGGCAAGCAGTCTGGAACGGGTGAAGATGTGATGGCGGTCTCGCATCTAATCAAGGTCAATGGCGATAAGGAATATCTTGTTCGTTATGTGACTTCATTAGAATTGGTGAACCAGAAGCTGTTTTACATTACGCTCGTTTCGGCAGGCATTGGTGTTATCATTCTCGTAATCGTCTTGATGGTCAGTATTGGACTTGCCAACTCTATCGTGAAGCCGATTAACAACATCATCGGGGTATCGACAATGATGGCGAAGGGTGATTTCAACGTCAGGATCAAGGGCAATTATCCGCATGAGATCGGCGATCTTGCCTCTACGCTGAATTATATGGCAGACGAGATTGTGCGCAGTAATCAGATTAAGGACGATTTTATCTCCTCTATCTCGCATGAACTGCGCACCCCATTAACTGGGATTAAAGGTTGGAGTGAGACGCTTGTTTCTGGCGGTTTTGACCCAGAGGAAACGAAGCTAGGCATGAGCATCATTTCCAAAGAAACAGAGCGTCTGATTGGGTTAGTCGAGGAGATGCTAGACTTTTCCAAATTACAGCAAAATCAGATGAAGCTTGTTATGGGCGAAGTGAATCTCAAAGAAGTGTTGCAGGAAACGATGCTCAATGTTTGGGCGAAGGCAGAGCAGAAGCAGATTAAGCTCAATCTGGAACCGGGCGATGCCGCGTATATTGTGCACGCAGACGGGAACCGTTTGAAGCAAGTGTTTCTGAATCTGGTCGATAATGCGATCAAGTTCTCGCCTAATGATTCGACCATCCAATTGAGCATTCAGGAAACTGCACCACAGCGCGTGCGTATTCTGGTCAAAGACGCCGGGATCGGCATCAGTGCAGAGTTTCTGGAAAAGGTTAAAGATCGCTTCTTCCAAGTCAATCCGAATCAAGGTGGTACCGGATTAGGGCTTGCCATTACCCAGCAGATTGTTCAGCTGCACAAAGGTGATATGAGTATCGAAAGCGAACTGGATCAAGGAACAACGGTAATTATAGAGCTGCCTTTGCAGGAGAAACAACTTACTGCGATTCGGTCTATAGAAAACACGGATGAATTAGAATAAAATCATCATCATTCCACTTGTTGTGAATTCATAATTGTAAAATATCCCCGTAACCAGCATTGCTGGACGGGGATATTTTATAACATACATAGAGGATGGGGAGGAGCTATATGATGTCAAATGAACAGCAACCAACATCTGTCACTGGATTGCATATTCGTCGTGCTGTCGAAGGCGAAGAACAGCTGATTACTGATTTTCTAGTTGAGGCTGCGGATTGGATGGAAGAGAAAGGCATTGGGCAATGGCGACGCGTATTGTTCACACCAGAACTAATTCGTAGTTATTTTGTGGAGCGTGAAGTATATATCGCTGAATATGAAGGGGAACCGGCAGGAATGTTCACTCTTCAACAAGATGATCCCGATTATTGGCAGCATAAAAATGATTCCGAGTATTACTATCTGCATCGTCTGACCGTTCTACGTCAATTCCGTAGTCAACGTTTGGGAGCTGCGATGTTGGATTGGGCAGTGCAGCGAGCAGCCGATCAAGGCAAAAAAGGGCTTCGTCTTGACTGTCTGGCTGAGTTGGTGCCGTTGAACCGATTTTATCAACAGCAGCATTTTCGCTATATGGGTACGCATGATGTCAACGGCAAACTTGCCAGCTTATATGAAAAGTTACCGCCAGCAGTAGACAATGAACTGAGATTGCACTATTTTGGCGAACGAGATTTTGATACGATGCTGAGCTGGACAGCACAGCAAGATCAGCAGATGCTTATGCAATGGGCAGGTCCGATGTGGAACTATCCATTGCAGCGTGCAGATCTGGAAACGTACATTCAGGATGCCAATCATCCGCTACATTCTGATGGGCTGATCTATGCAGTAGTGAATCGGCAGAGTGAACAAACAATTGGTCATATGTCGTTAACCCGGATTGATCACAAAAATAAATCCGCTCGCCTATCTCGTGTGCTGGTCGGTGATCCTCATGCACGTGGCAAAGGATACGGTCGACAAATGGTGCTGGAAGGTCTGCGTATTGGCTTTGAGGCGCTGAATTTGCATCGGATTACATTAGCCGTTTTTGACTATAATGAGCAAGCAGCGGGTTTGTATGAGTCTTGTGGATTTCGTAAAGAAGGCTTGATGCGAGATACCGCCTATATAAACGGTCAATATTATAGCGTTTATGAAATGGCAATACTGGAAGAGGAATGGCGAGCTTTGTCACAGTCGCAACCGCAGTAACACATATTCATTGTCTTCATCTGTATTCATCGGTAACTTTCTATCAGCGGGCTTCGTCTAAACGATAGAAGGCAAAGAAAGGATGAATGAAGATGATGAAAAAATGGCTAATTGCTGCCATGTTGACATGCAGTTTAACTGGATTCACATTCCCTGCGCAAGCAGCGGAGCAAACACCTGCGTATCCATTGCAAATCGATGGCAAAACGGTCAATACAGATCATGCGGCTCCTTATCGTACTGCTCAAGGTACAGTAATGGTTCCTTTACGCTTGACTGCTGAAGCACTCGGTTATCAGGTGATCTGGCAACAGAGTACAAAGGATATTCAGGTCGAAGCGCCGATCCAGCATATTATCTTGTATCCCAATAGCACTCAGATGAAGGTTAAGGGAACATTAAAGGTAATTGATCTTTCTGGTGATTATGTATTGGATGAAAAGTTGACGCGGAAGAATGGAGTATTGTACGCACCAGCGACGTTGTTTGAGCCGCTGTTCAACGATGTGACGATTGGCAAGCAATTCGTGGATATTTCTCCAAGTCGCTCCTATATTACCGATACATCCTCTACATTAGACACAGGAACTGAATAGTATAGTGAATACAAAATAGTAGTCGAATTAGTATACGCTAACTCATGAAAAAAAGCTGTCTCCGTAACACCATATGGTGTTCAGAGAACAGCTTCTTTTTTGTATATAATCAATCATTGCGTATAGAATCCAATAGTATGATCTACTGTAAAGCAGATATTAAGAGGACATGCCACCTGCATGAACACGACCAGATTTGTCGTATACTTCTTGCAGCAGACGTGCTGGTTGTGTGCGTACGGATGGTTTCGCATATACGGTATCGTAAGGTGCCACCACAGCGATTTCTTCCGGTGTACCGATAACAACGGCACCGTCTTTGACAGTTGCGCCTTCGGCAACGATAGCGTACTGGATGCGTGCGTGTTTACCGATGCTTGCACCGGGCATAATAACGCTATTGTTTACTTCAGCTTGCTTGCCGATGGTAGAGCCGTTGAATACAACGGATTGTTCCACTGTACCGTCCAATACTGCTTTGCTGCTCACCATCGAGCAATCTGGTGCAGTATCGTGGTTATTGTTTTCCAGTGGATTAAAATCAGCAGAGAACATCGGCCATTCTGCATTTTTAAGTTCAAATTGACGATTGTGTTGCAGAATATCCATATGAGCTTCCCACAGACTGTTGATTGTACCAACGTCTCTCCAATAGCCAAGGAATTCATAAGCTACGACTTTCTCGCCATCCGCCAGCATTTGCGGAATGATGTTTTTGCCAAAGTCATGACTGGAATCTGCCTGTGCTGCATCAGCAATCAGGTGTTGTCTGAGATATTGCCAATCGAACACATAGATTCCCATCGAAGCAAGGTTACTTTCTGGTTGTGCTGGCTTCTCGGAGAACTTGGTGATATTCATGTCATCATCTGTGCTCATCACACCGAAACGGCTTGCTTCATCCCATGGTACTTCGACCACTGCGATTGTCGCCTGTGCTTTATTTTCGTTATGGTATTGCAGCATTTCATTATAGTCCATATGATAGATATGATCACCTGACAGGATTAACACATCTTTTGGATTCATTTGGTCAATATATTCGATATTTTTATAAATGGCATCTGCTGTACCTGTATATTCACCGGTACGTTCCGATGACAGTAGTGTAATATTCATAGATTGGTCTGCCGTAGACCACGCGTTGCCTTGACCGATATGGTCATGCAGCGATTGTGCTTCATATTGGGTCAATACCCCGACTGTATCGATCCCGGAATTCACACAGTTACTAAGAGGAAAATCTATAATTTTGTAGTCACCGCCGAACGGTACTGCTGGTTTAGCAATAACGGACGTCAAAGGAGCCAGCCTGCGTCCTTCGCCCCCGGCCAGCAACATAGCGATGCAATCTTTATTTGTCTTTTTCATGATGTTTTCCCTCCCATTTTCATGACAACGCACAGTTGACAATGTATTAGTGTTATAAACGTCTCCTATCCCTGTTGAAACAATTGAAATTGTAAAATTTTATAAATTATGTCGAACGCGGTGAAACACCAGTAACGGCGGGCGATTTCACTGAAAAATAATTCAATTGACAAATCGAAATAATTGCCGAACTTCTGTACATGGTATTTCTGCTTTTATCGCTATACAATAGAGTAGAATGCGATAGTAGCAAGGAATATGCTTATTGGAACAAGGAATCAGTCTCAATTCTTATTTGCTCTATTCAATTTGAATGGAAAAGGGTAATACATGTAGTTAAGTAGAGGTAGTCGCTACCGTGCGGAATCTATTATTAGGTAGAACGACGTTCATGAATACATCTTATGACTGTGAAAAAGGGGAACATATATAGCGGAAAGGAATTATTTTCCTAATGTGTTTCTAGCAGTTTGGCATCCATTTTGGAGGTGATTTTTTGAAACAATTACATTCGCAATCTCATTTGCCCGGTTCTGAGGACATTTATCTGTTTCATGAAGGAACCAATTATCATGCTTATCGTCAGTTTGGCTCACATCTATCTTCCGAAGACGGGAAAAGCGGAGTCCGTTTTACAGTTTGGGCGCCCCATGCTGTACAGGTAGGTGTAGCTGGTGATTGGAATGGCTGGAACGGAGAACATCATTTACTACATAAACTGGACGATACGGGAATCTGGACGGGATTTTTTGATGATGTGTCTGAAGGCAGTGTGTACAAATACCATATGACATCGCAGCATGGAGAAGCCATTTTCAAAGCAGATCCGTATGCGTTTCATGCGGAAGTACGTCCAGCTACAGCATCGATCGTTACATCACTAGGCGGATACAAATGGCAGGACGCGGCATGGCGTCGCAAACGCCGCCCGTTGTATCAGCGTCCGGTGAATATTTATGAAATGCACTTTGGCACATGGAAGCAAAAGCAAGATGGCAGTCTGTACAGCTATCGGGAGATGGCGGAGCTGCTGATTCCTTATCTAGTGGATATGGGCTATACACATGTAGAGCTGATGCCACTGACAGAGCATCCATACGATCTGTCGTGGGGTTATCAAGCGACAGGTTATTTTGCACCAACGAGTCGATATGGTACTCCGCAGGATCTTATGTACTTTGTCGATCAATGCCATCAGCATAATATTGGGGTATTGCTGGATTGGGTGCCTGGTCATTTTACAAAAGATGCGCATGGGCTGCGCCAGTTCGATGGAACGCCATTATACGAATATTCAGCTCCAGACCGTGCAGAGAAGCATGGTTGGGGTACATTATCGTTCGATTTCGGCAAACCGCAAGTGCGTTCATTTCTGATCTCTAGTGCGCTATACTGGTTGGACGTGTATCACTTTGATGGATTGCGTGTGGATGCGGTGACAAGTATGATCCGGCTTGACTTTGAACGTGAAGGCGGCGGCTGGCGTCCGAATCAACATGGTGGGGTAGAGAATCTGGAAGCCATCTCATTCTTGCAACAGTTGAACAAGACGGTATTTCATTATTTCCCGCACACGTTGATGATGGCGGAGGAATCTAGTGCATGGCCTGGTGTAACGCGACCAGCACATGAGAATGGATTGGGCTTCAATTATAAATGGAGTATGGGCTGGATGAACGATACGCTGGATTATGTAGAGACGCCCTTTGATGAGCGGCCTGCACATCATAATCTGTTAACATTCCCACTCGTATATGCTTATTCCGAGAACTTTACGTTACCGCTGTCTCATGATGAAGTCGTACACGGTAAAAAGTCGCTGCTGGATAAAATGCCCGGTTCGTATGAACAGAAGTTTGCAGGCTTGCGTATGTTGCTGGCCTATCAAATGACCCATCCCGGTAAAAAGCTGCTGTTTATGGGCGGCGAATTTGGTCAGTTTATCGAATGGAAAGATCAGGATCAATTGGACTGGTTGCTGCTCGATTATGAAATGCACCGTAACATGCTGGATTATACGCGTGAGCTAAATCATCTGTATGCAGCATCCCCAGCGTTATGGGAGAAGGATCACGATTGGGAAGGGTATGAGTGGTTAAATGCCGATGATGCCGCCAACAGTCTGATTACCTACATGCGCAAAGGCAAAAAAGCCGCTGATACTCTGCTGATTATGATTAACTTTCAGCCAGTGCCACGCGTCAATTACCGGATCGGTGTACCAAAAGCAGGCACTTATCGGGAAATCTGGAATAGCGATGAGCCACGGTTCGGCGGAACAGGCGGACGAACCGAATCGTTGCTGCGATCCGAGAAAGTTCCGTGGGATCGTCAGGAGAACAGTGTACTGCTGACCATTCCACCCCTCAGCGTTATTATATTGAAACGACATACCGGTAAAGCAGTCAAGCGCAGCGATCGTTAACAATGAGATGGATGCTTGCTGGCGATACTGTTACATCCAAAAGGAGGATTTTGCATGAATATTTTATTTGCAGCAGCAGAAGCAAACCCTTTTATTAAAACAGGTGGGTTGGCAGACGTGATCGGTGCGCTGCCCGCAGCGTTGAAAAAGGAAAAATGCGATGTACGCGTCGTCATACCGCAATATTCCAGCATTAGTGAAGCGATTCGCAATCAGGCTACGCTGGTAGATGTTGTGCAGGTACAAGTAGGCTGGCGCAGTCAATATTGTGGCATCAAGCAATTTAAGCAAGACGGGATTATTTTCTACCTGCTGGACAATGAATATTATTTTGGACGTGAAGGCATTTATGGATACGATGATGACGGTGAACGTTTTGCGTTCTTTAGCCGGGCTGTACTGGATATTTTGCCAGTTATCGATTTCCAGCCGGATATTATTCACACGCATGATTGGCATACAGGCATGATTCCATTGCTGCTCAAAGCACAATATCAGGCTTTGCCGTTTTATTCTAATATTCGTACGGTATTCACGATTCATAATTTGCTGTATCAAGGTGTATTTCCTTATTCGATTTTGGGTGCGTTATTTGGACTGGATGATCGTTATTTCCAGGCAGAAGGAGTCGAGTATTATGGCAATGTGAATTACCTCAAAGCGGGTGTTGTTTTCGCTGACCGGGTAACTACCGTTAGTCCTACATACGCCGAAGAGATCAAAATGCCGTATTACGGTTATGGTCTGGACGGTTTGCTGACTTCGCTCGGCGGTCGTCTGCGTGGTATCGTGAACGGCGTGGACACGAAAAGTTATAACCCTGCTACCGATCCGTATCTGAATGCTCATTATCGCAGTGCTACCAATAAACGATTGCAAAATAAAGCAGCATTGCAAGAAGAACTTGGTTTACCTGTAGACGCGAGTGTTCCCGTTGTCGCGATGGTTACGCGCCTCGTCGAATCCAAAGGGTTGGATCTCGTCACTCGTGTGCTGGATGAACTGCTTTATTACAATAATGTACAATTCGTACTGCTCGGTACAGGCGAACAGCAATATGAAGACTGGTTCCGCGGAGCCGCGTATCGTCATCCTGAACGGTTGGCAGCGGAAATTCGGTTTAGCGAAGGGGTAGCCCGCCGGATCTATGCCGGTAGCGATATGTTCTTGATGCCATCGCAATTTGAACCATGTGGTATTAGTCAATTGCTGGCACTGCGTTATGGAAGTATTCCCATCGTACGCGAGACTGGGGGTCTGAATGATACCGTGCAGTCGTACAATGAATCGACAGGCGAAGGCAATGGCTTTACGTTCCACTCTTACAATGCTCATGACATGTTGTATACGATCCGCCGTGCAATCTCTTTCCATGAACAGCCGAAGCACTGGAAACAAATTATGAAAAATGCTATGAGCGGCGATTACAGCTGGCAAGCATCCGCACGTGAATATCTGGATGTATATCAGGAAGCACGCTTATAATTTGAATGAACGTTGTACGATGAGTTAGTATCATATACGGAATAATGAATAAGAAAAGGATCTTTCCTATTGAATGGAGAGATCCTTTTCTTATTCATTTCAGATATTTGAATTCCAGCTAGGATATATATATATTATTTGTTTACAAGAATATCGCGAACAATGTAAAATGAAGAAAAGCTTAGATCATGAAGTATATTGCTGCATCCTGAATATGTATAATAATGGACAGCGTCAATTTTATTGTTTTTTGTTTGTCTATTTGCATATCAGGTGAAAAGAATACAGTAGCATGAATCGTATATTGTTACCTTGTACAAGATGCATATAGAGAAGGTCTGGCTGAAATACGATGCTGTCCATGATAGTATATGTATAAATCAGTGTAACCGTTAATCATAAGGAGCCTACACACATATGGAAGACATCATAATCAGTAAACAGGAATATGATGAGTTCATTCGACTCAAGCAAAGTTATCAAAATATAATGAATTACACGGACGATATCATTAGTCATCATCGCTTGGATGCTGGGTCTACGTATACGGCAGTTTCACCTGCGTGTGAGAAACTGATGGGGTACACAGCGGAAGAGATGGTCGGTACAGCCGGTTTCGATTATGTTCATCCTGAAGATCGGCAAGTTCTGATTCATCAGCTGCGTAACGGTTTGCAGCCAAATGTAGCAATAACGCTTACCTTCCGTAATTTGCGCCGGGATGGAACGTATTTCTGGGCGGAATCCGTCTGCCGTTTGGTATTGGATCAACAAGACAATCCGATCGAAGTACTAGCGATTACACGCGATATTAGTGAACGGCGCGAAAATGAACGTCGATTAAAAGAAAGCGAAAGTCGCTACAAATCTTTGTTTGATTTTAACCCGCTTGGTATTCATGCTCTTGGTCTAGATGGTGCTTATTTGTCCGCCAATACTAGCTTTGAGCAGATTCTTGGGTACAAAGAGGAAGAGCTGGTCCAAGGCAAGTTTCACGCCTTGGTCGCACCCCATGATCTTGATTATACGGTGGAACGGTTTGAGCAGGCGAAGCAAGGACGGCCGCAATCGTATGAAATCGAGACGATTCACAAAGATGGTCATAAGGTGGATGTAGATGTCACCAATGTACCGATCTATGTGGAAGAAGAATTAGTTGGTGTGTATGCGATTGTGCAGGATGTAACTGAGCGGAATGAACAGATCGATCAGATCTATAAGTTAAGCAATCAGCAGGAACTTATTCTGAACTCCGTTTCAGAAGGTATTTTCGGTGTCGATCTGGATGGACGGACAATCTTCGCCAATCCATCTGCGGCACGTATGCTTGGTTATGATATTAGCGAAATGGTAGGACAAAAGCAGCTATTGGAATTTGAACAAAGCGGTCCAGATGGAAGTCCGATCATCTCAGGTGAGACACCGATCTGGCAGACGTTACATGAAGGCTACACGTTGGAGCGGGATGAAGCGGTATTATGGCGCAAAGATCATACGAGTTTTCTCGCATCCTATCGTGTAACACCGATTGTGGACCATGGTGTACGTGTCGGTATGGTTATTGTATTCCGAGATCGTACGGAAGAAAATCGGATCATTCAGGCACGTGAAATTGCGGAGCAGGCTGACCGTGCCAAATCAGAATTTCTAGCGATTATCAGTCATGAATTGCGTACACCTATGAATGGTATGATCGGTATGATGGAATTGTTAGCGGAAACGTTGGAACAGGACGTACAGAAAGAATACGCTGGTATCGTTATGAACAGTAGCAACGAACTACTGAAGATCGTAAATGAATTGCTCGATTTTAGCAAAATCGAAGCGGGACGGATGGAATTGGAATACGAGGCTGTACATCTGGGCGAGCTATTGACGCAGGTAGCCGAATTATTTGAACCGGTAGCCGCTGAGAAGCGTATCAGCATTGTAACGGAGTTGGATCGTCATCTGCCACAAGCGATCATTAGCGATGGGAGTCGCTTACGGCAGGTACTTGTTAATCTGGTCGGCAATGCTGTCAAATTCACGGAAACAGGCGGTGTACACATCGCAGCTCGCTGCATCAACCAGCCTGATCCAGAGAAGCTCGTGATCGGATTTACAGTTAGAGATACCGGTGTTGGCATTGCTAAGGAAGAACAATCACGACTGTTCCAACCGTTCTCGCAGATTCGTAATCAGTCCCGTCAACATTATGGAGGAACAGGTCTTGGACTATCCATTTGTAAAAAGATCATAGAGTTGATGGGCGGCGCGATTGATGTACAGAGTCAACAAGGAGCAGGCGCTACCTTTTCCTTTACGATTGCACTAAATGCTAGCGATTATCCAGAGATTCAGCCGGGCATGAATGAACCGGACAAACTGTACTCTTCTCATGAAGCCAAGTATGGTCCATTACGTATTCTAGTAGCCGAAGATCATGATATTAATCGCAAGCTATTGTTGACAATTCTGAAACGTCGTGGATATGAAGCAGATATTGCTCGTAATGGGGAAGAAGCTGTACAGCAGGCGACAAAGCATGATTATGATTTGATCTTTATGGATGTGAATATGCCAGTGTTGGACGGTATGGAAGCAACGCGTCATATTCGAGCTATCGGGCATAATCCTGCACTGCCCGTTATTGTAGCAGTAACTGCATTTGCACGAGACGAAGAAAAGGCGTTCTGTCTGGAAAGTGGCATGCAGGATTTTGTATCCAAACCGTTGCATGTTCAGGATGTGGAGCAGCAATTGGATAAATGGTCGAGCATTATTCATGCGTATCACAACAATACGTTGGAGAATGATCACCTTTAATTGTTTACCCTTTTCAGTGATTGGATTTGGGGTGAGTTTTATCGTGAAAATTGTTCTCTCATTTGATTCAAAATAGATAAAGGACAAGCTCTGTATACTTGTTATACAAAGGCTTGTCCTTTTCGTTATGTATTGTCTGGAAACTATATACTTGTTGTATACAATTAAATTGAAGGTTTACATCATCGCTTGAACGCGTTATACTGTCAAGGCTGATAATAATTCTCATTATCAGCGAGTATTAGAGATAAAGGGGACGGGAACATGAAATGGCAACAATGGGCAAAGCACATACTGATCGGAGGAGCATGCGTAGCACTGTTAGCAGGCTGCGGTAATGCAGGTAACAGCCAATCTTCCACAAACAGCGCAACGAATACAACAGCTACAACGAACGGTATTTCCATCCAGCACGATATGGGCACAACCGAATTGCAACAACCGGCACAACATGTAGTCGCACTAGAATGGTCTTTTGTAGACGATTTACTTGCACTTGGAATTACACCGGTTGGGATCGCAGACGATGATAAAGATAAAGTGATAGAGAAATTGGCTGGCAAACCGATTGAATATATGCCACTTGGTACACGCGAAACACCAGATCTGGAGAAAATTGCTGGGGCAGCACCCGATCTGATCATCGCGGATACAGATCGCCATTCCAAAATCAAAGCACAGCTGGATGCGATTGCACCAACGATTGTATTGAATAGTCGTAAAGGCTCCTATGACGATAGTTTGAAGGATTTTGAAATCATCGCCAAAGCGGTTGGTAAAGAAACGGAAGCGACAGCGCGGATTGAACAGCATAATCAAACAATGGTTGATCTAAAAAAACAGGTCGATAACATGAAAGATAAAAAAGTGCTAATCGGTGTCGCTCGTAAAGACGGCTTTAACGCTCATACAACCGCCTCGTATGCAGGGGAAGTATTGCAGGATATCGGTTTTGAGAATGTAGTGGAAGGCACAGAGAAAGAGCCTTACAAAGATGTGAATCTGGAAACAATCACGTCCATCGATCCAGATATTATCTTTATCGCTACGGATGATTCGGAAGCTATTACCAATGAGTGGAAAACGTTACCGGTATGGCAAAACCTGAAAGCCGTGAAGAACAACCACGTCTATATGGTAGATCGCGATATCTGGACTCGTTTCCGCGGTATCACGCCAGCAGAAAGAATCGGACAGGATGCCTTGAATTTTCTAAATGGCAAATAATCTGAATAGCAAATAAGTCGTACAGCTTCATTTTCATGCAGAAGATATCTTGGATAACATTTATGTATAGATTCATATGAGAAAAACACATTGTATCGTTGAATGTGCATATCATTGTTTTTAATATGACTCATTTCTGTAGTTATTTAAAAGTAAAAGTAAAAGTAAAAGTAAAAGTAAAAGTAAAAGTAAAATGAGAATGAGAGTGAGAGTGAGAGTGAGAGTGAGAGTGAAAGTGAAAGGGGAAGCACCCGCCACAAGCGCAGAGGTGTTTCCCCTTTCTAATTTACGCAATCAAATATGCTGTAACTGTCTACGCTGGTACAACACAATCAATACATATGCCAATACGAAGGCACCAATCATCAGACAGATCGGAATACGTGGATCAAATGTGTATGCCCACCCACCAATAATACCGGCTGGGGATGTGATAAGCAGTATAAGTACGGATAGCATGGAGAAGATTTTGGCGCGTTTCTCATCGTCGATTGCATTGGCAACCGCCGCTTCCAAATAAGGGGAGCTGATCATCATCCCGACGGCAGAGATGACCGTACTAAGAGCAATCCAGCCGAGATGCGTAATCGGTCCAACAATGAGTATCAGGTTGGATAATACGGATAGCGCAAAGCCAGCCATCATTGCTTTGAATATGCCGTGCTCCGGGACACGAGGAGTGAGTAACCACAATACGATCAGCATCACGACCGAAGATACCGCCGGAACAAAAGAGATTAGATCGTTATCAATATGTAAATAGTCCGCCATGTAGAGCGATAAATACGTCGTTTTCAAAGTTGTTTGAAAATTGAATAGTACATATACGCTGAAGATGAGCAACAGTGCACGGCTGCCTGTAATTTCACGGATCGCTCCGGTATAATCGATCAGACTTTTCCGCAGACCGAGATCACGGGTTTCCTTCATTTTACGATAACCCATCTCAGTCTCACGTGTCGTTAGATGGCGACCGATGAATTGAAAAGTCATAAAAATAACGACCAATATGTACATAATTCGCGTACCCGGCACTAACCCGTACGCATACACTAACAAACCACCCAGCGGAGCGAACAGACCACCGATTACGCTAATAATCTGTAATAACGTAAATACATACGTCCGATCAGCAGGCTTCGTATCTTCTACGACCAGACAGTAAAAGGCGGTGGAGGGAATCCGCTGAAAGCCATTCACTAGCGCAGCCGCGACGAAAAACCAGACATTTTGCGATACTGCCCAGATCACACCCGCCATACTCCAACTAAGTAAGTCAAAATACAACACCGCTCGCTTACGCCCCATCCGGTCGGTTAGATATCCACTAATGAAGGAAGAGAACACCTGCACAATCAGACTGAGCGTCGTAATCCAACCAATCGCCGTCTCAGTTACACCTAGCTCGTACATATACAGCGTGGCATACGTCATGACCATGCTATACGGGATTAGAAAAAACGGTTCAAAGGCAAGGCAGCCGCGGCTGTTGCCTTGCAAGCGTGGAAACCAGTTACGCATCATAGTGTGTGAGTTCCTCCGATGTAAGTGAAATCGTAGATAGGATAAGGGTTTTTTCATCGTTCATTCGGTACAAGATCAGATGATTTCTTCGATACACAGATGGATGATCATCCCCTTGCTAAGGTGGTAAAAAGGACTCATTTGGACAGCGTGCCGATTTCGTGCCGACCAAGATCAAAAAGAAATATGATCCATAATCCATTGTAGTTCATTTTATTTTGTTTTAATGATCGATAGATATGTATCCTGTTAGGTTCACCTTGCTTTAACTGGCGATACAATGATTCCTTTTCAATAAGATAGATTGAGCCAGACACCTCCTATATTCAGAACTATTGTGCTTAATTTTAGCACGATAGCGGAGATTATCAATGTATAGCAGATATAAATTGTAGTCTCTTTTTTACAAGTGTTGTGAAGTGGAAAATAACCGAAGGAACAGTTCTATGTAGATGTTTTGTAGAGGTGTAATTCATATCAGTTATTGCAGATCATACCCTCGCTCGGCAGCTTTAACCGAAGCTTAAAAAAGATTGGAACTGCACGTAGAGTATCTTGAAGTTAGGAAGGGTTGTATAGTCGATTAGCATGTTAATTACCTCTATAGCTTTATTATCGTTGAATATGCCAAGAAGATATGAAAGTGGTCGATCTCAGTCTGAAATTATATCTCATACAAATTAATTTTATTCAGTAGCTCTATTAGACTTACCCTGAGGATTAAATAATTCTCAGGGTGTTTTTTATCCTCCCCAAGTACTCAAGGAACAGGGACAGTGCATGCTTTATGTTATGCGAATTAAACTGATATATAGAAATACAAATGAACTAAAATCCATATCACCTGTATACCGATTTCGTACCGATTAAGATATCAAAGGAACATAACGAGCAAATTTCTGAAGTTCATTCTCTTCGATTTTTTTCGTAATGGATAGGTACGTATCGGCGGTTGTTTTGATGGTTCGATGACCCAGACGCCGGGATACATAAAGTAAGCTTGCGCCAGATTCTAATAACAAGACGGCATGGGTGTGTCTAAAGCCATGCGTTCCTTTATATGCTACGCCTGCTTGTTTGCAATAAGATTCAAATGCCTCTCGAACGACCGATGGCATTAAATATTGACCCCATCCATTTTGGAAAATCAAGTTATCTTCATTTGGATTCAAGACGATCTTTTTTTGGGTTTCTTTAAACTGTTCTAAATAGTAAAGTAAGTCATCGTCCAGTTGAATAGTACGATATGAAGAATAACTTTTCAGTGACGTAATCGTTAGCTGATTGTTTTTATCCCGATTCGTCTGGCGCTGAATGGTCAATTGATTGTCAGACAGATCATCCCAGCGCAAAGCGAGCGCTTCGCTGATTCGCAAGCCGGTACGACTTAAAAATAACGTCAGAGTATAGTATAGTGGATAGTTTTTGAAGCGTTTAGGTTTATACTGCTTCATGAACTCTAGAAGCTGATGAAGTTCATGATAGGTAAAGTATTTTACTTTTGGTTTGGAATCCACGGTATCTTTGATTGGAACACGAAGACGATCGGCCGGATTCTTTTCTAAAATTTCCAGCTCATGAATACAGAAATGAAAAATGCTTTTTAACGTACTGAGGTATTTAGTACACGTTTTATGGGCATACCCTTGATCAACACAATCTTGTATCCATTCTTTAACATCCAATCGACGAATTTTGAATAATTTCATGTGACCAAATCGAGGTAAGATATGAAGTCGCAATGTGACTTCTAGCTGCTCTGCACTAGAGTCTTTTAATTCGTTTTCTTTGTGGCGAAACCATGAATCGACGATTTCTTCAAACAAGAGATGACGTTGATTGAGAATATGTCCATAGTAAATTCGTTCTTCTACCCGATGGGCTTCGATTTCTGCTTCTTTTTTAGAACGAAACGTTCCAATACTCTGTTCTTTGCCATCACGAGAAACGCGTGCTTGCCATTTACCACTCGGAAGTTTTCGAAAGGTCGCCATAGATCATCATCCTTTTACGATGTGATAATCGGGGATGTGAATCACCCGATGGCTCCCAGTGTTATTAAATTCATCTTCATAGCTGCTTGTGATTGTGTATACGACTATATCTTTGATAGATCACTATACTGTGCTACACATATAGAAACTTCGAAATCGTAACAAGCAGACGGGGCTTCGTGAAACGATAACGTAGTGTTGGGAACTGTTGTTCTTAATTTTAGCATGAGAATAGGGACGCCTCAATCTGTTAATAAGTAATATTGCTAGGTATGCGACAAGATTATACGCAAGTAGTAAGAAAATAAGCTTCTATGGGCATGAAATATGATTAATTTTATTAATCCGACAAAAAAAGACAAAAATTTAAAAAAGAACATGGTAATATAACTTTTGGCTTAGATCATTAGAAATAGTTTTGGAAGTTGCGCTAAAGGGTTTGGAAATCTAATGCTTTATAAGCAGGATAAGTCATAAGAAAAAGGATGAAAATATGCGGAAACAGAACATACGGATGATGACCTTAACAACGGATGAGCAACTATATAGTGCTGCGCGATCTGGGATTGAAGTGACGATTTATATTGAAGAAGAAGATTATACAGGGAAGATCTTGGAGTATAGTGATGGAACAATTAAGACAGCAGAGGGATTTTATATACTACAAAATTGTGTGGTGAAGACTAGAGAGAATTATTTTTCAGCACTTTAAATGCAAGGGGTAGATTGGGACTAATTATGTTATGTGATGAAAGAGGTGGGTATATGTTGCCTTTTTTGTTCAGCCCATATTATGTGTTAAATATTGTGATCATTATTTGGATTTGGAGTATCGGATACACATTCTCAATAGCTAAGCGAAAAAAGGTCTTTCAACTGGGCATGGCTGTCTATAGCTTTTGGGCCATTGATTCCATTTCTATTGACTATTCTGCGCAGTGCCTATTTTCGACACATTAACAAAGAATATCGATTTGTTGCATATGTTTATGATAATGCAAGCTGGAAGATGGATCGTACCAACCTTGATGGATTTTACTTTAAAATGTTGAGAACTCATAAGGATTTAGATATTAATTATGTAGAATCTATTGTGAAGCGAGCTGTTGAAGAAAATAAAAATATAGCTTGGAGGATGGCATATATCGATTATGGCTTCATTCGTTATTTCTTTAAATGTGAATCTTATAATGAAAATAATAGATTTAAAAGTCATAAACAATGATGTGATGAATGGGCATAAGCTTGGCAGCTATAATGGTAATATGGTGCATTATTCTCCTTCTAATCGCTGAGACATTTTATAAGATTTCACATGCTAAGCTTCTGCAATTTCAAGAAGCTATACACTTATATAAGCTTCGATTATCTGAAAATGAAGATGTTCTATAAAATCTGTACTATCCATTAATTAGAGTAATCATAGAAAAGTAATATAATGCTGGCTTGTGATTTCGAACAACAAGATTAATAGTATAGTTTTACATTGATTTACTAGGAGGATATCAACATAGAATGGAAAGAAAAATACTAGAATTTTATGAAGAAAAAGTTTCTTCAAAAGGTGTAGTTATTTCTAAAATGAAGTTCATTCATGCTCTTTCTAATGTGGCGATTTTTATCTTTATGGGAATTTTTGCCGTTCTTATAGTAGCATGGATTTTTTATCAGTGTAATCCTGAAAATTATTTGCTACTAATTGTTAGTGTAATCGTATATATTGTGATCGCAATTGTAGGTTTATTATCTACAATAAAAATTTATAGATACAAGGCTGCTAGAATTTTGAAAAATGAAGGAGTTCTCAGAGTAAACCCAACAAATTGGTCGGGACAAGTTTTTGAAGAATGGCAATTCTATAAAGTAAGAGACAAATTAATCGAAGAAGATATACTTGATCCCAAAAATGTGGAACGTTTAATTATTAATTTGAAAGGCAGACTCCCTAAAATCCAGAAAATTTTTTTTGTTTTACTGAGTGCCACATTAGCAGCATTCATTCCTAATTTCACTTTATATTTGATGTATATTTTATAAACAATCTGTTGGTCAAGAAACAATAATATTTCTGACTATGAATATTTTAATTTTTGTTTTACTGGTTACAAGTCTATTTATTGTCAAGCGTTATCAAGAGATTAAACAAGAATTTTCTAGTGACAAAAATCGCATGATTAAAGACTTGATAATTATTTTAGAAAATATATTATATACACTGAAATAGTGTATGTCTATATACTTGGAAACAATCTAATTTGTTTGGGAAAACAATTATACTGTTAAAGTAAAATATGTTTAAGGAATACGCAATCTATTTAAAAGTAACATCATTTGAGTTTCTTGCTTAAGATTTTCTTATCAAATTAAATATTTTTAGAGGGGGAGTAGAGTGGATTCAATATCTTTTTTTATACAAGGTGATAGCGAGGGATTTATAAAATTTGAATGTCCTTTTTGTAAATCTGATTTTAAATTGCAGGCAAATGAATATCAGAATGACGGGACAACAATCAATCTTTTTTGTCCTTATTGTGGATTAACCTCAGAAAAAGAAGATTTTTATCCTGAAGAAATATTGAAACAAATAGAAATTTTGATTACCAATTATTATCATGAAGAATTGAATAAAATGTTTGCGGGAATGGCTAAAAGTATCAATTCTGGAGGTAAAGGTATGGTTAAAATCGATTATCAGCCTTTAAAGAATGTGAACCTGCCAGAATTAAAAGACAAGTATACAGTTGAAAAAGAACTATGTTGCTTATCGTGTAGAAAAGAAGAAAAGGTTTTATATCTAGCTGGTATTTCAAAAGTATATTGCGCATATTGTGGGGTTGATCTTCCGTGATTTTAGCAGAATATAGAACTTTAAGTTTAGATTTCAGAAAAGTTTCTAGCAACATGTTAACTGCAAGAGCAGATATAGCGTTAATTGAACTGAAAAGGTTTAAAAATTTTATAGATAATTCTCCTATTATAATACAGGTACTTCAGAAACAAATATCAAATGTAAATTTTGATTTTCGTGATTGTTTTCAAAAAGAAATGGACGGTTATCGTTACTATATTGTTCCTCCTGTAGAAGAAGATCTTCATCTTAAAGCACAGTATGATTTTTTATCTCATTTATGTTCTGATTATCGAGAAATCAAAGGCATAGCACATAAATTTGTATTTAAAACGGGAAAATATGATGACATTGTTAGGGAGTTTCTAGAAAGAGCATTTAAACCTCTCGTGGATTTTATTGTGAATTCGCTTACTAAAACGATTCTAATTTTAGAAGGAGAGCAACCAATGAAAAATAATATAACGCAGAACATAGCTCATAATTATGGTAATGTAAATGCTGCTGGTAGGGATGCTGTAATGAACATACATTCAGCAGGTGAAAGTATTGAAGATATAAAAGCACTAATTCAAAAACTTATCCCTACAATTACCAATACTCAACTAACAGCCGAGGAACAAGAATTTTTAATTGATGACATGGAAACAATAACTGAACAAATTGAATCATATTTCACCTAAAATGACGAGATTAAAAAAAGCCTATGATGGTGTTAAGAAATTTGTAAACAGTATAAGCGGTGGAGTGGTTTCAGCAAGTTTATTGTTAGCAGATTGGAATACACTTGTAGATAAAATTGGAGAATTGATAGGTAAATCGTAAGTCTATTATAAAATTTTGAAAAATGTTAATCAATTTTGTATGATAACTTTTAATTTTGTTTGACTTTAGATTTAGATTGAGATTTGAATCTTCGTTGTGGCTATTAAATCTCGAATATGGATTATATAGCTTTATGAATGCAGGCAACTACGTTTTTATAACGTAGTTGCTTTTTTATACATCAAAGGTAAACTATACTGATTTTCTATTTTACGACATTATTCGCTATTCACTTATCCACTTAGTATTCCGTTGTATTTAGAAGGGATAATTTGGAACATGAGGACTTAATATACATATTAGTAAAGTGGACGAGCTGTTCTACTTGATATCTAGCTCAATTTAAACATAATAAGAAATAACTTTAATAGTTTAATTAGATTAATCAAAGATGAAGTCAAATCCATTAATGTTGCACATTTAGTTGGTTGTCATAACCGGCTGCTTGTTTTGTATATTTTGCAAGTATTTCTTATAACTTTACTGTGTCAGTGATAAAATCGATAGCTAAAAAATGATACATCATGGTCAATAGACAGCTAGATTGATTGTATTACACTATCTTTAACATACTTATGCGTAACATTTAACAACTAGCAGGTATAGTAGAATTCTGGTCTTCATTCAACACTCAGTTTTGAATAAAATCAAAGTTAAGGATAAGGAGTAGAGAAACCATGGACAGTACAACCAAGTGGAGTTGTGGAAAACAGATGCAAGGAAGTCAAAAAATGAGTAGGGTATGGATACACATCGCTCTTTGTTTTTCGCTAGTGATAACAAGTACCAGTATTCCATCTACTGCTCAAGCAGCGGATGTTCAAATTCCACATGAGAATGCGATAGTACAGCAGGGAAACAACAGCTTTCCCTTGACGATCATACATACGAACGACACGCATTCGAGTCTTGATAATGTAGCACGGCGGGTTACGGCGGTTAATCAGGCGCGACAACAGGCAGAAAAGGAAAACGTACCTTCCATTTTAGTGGATTCTGGAGATGTGATGACGGGTACCATGTACTTTATCAAATATCTCGGACAGGCTGAATTGGATTTTATGAATCGAATGAAGTACGATGCGATGACTTTTGGTAATCACGAATTTGATCGAGGGCCTGAGGTGCTCGCTAATTTCATCAAAGGCGCACAATTTCCGTTTGTGGCTTCAAATGTTGATTTCTCAAATGACGACTTGCTTAGTCCATTCCAAGTGAATGATACGACACTGACTCCTAAGCAGATCCATCCCTATCTAATTAAAGAAATCAATGGCGAACCCATCGGTATATTTGGACTTACGACGGAAGATACCAAGTTGACTTCGTCCCCTGGGAAAGTCATGATTTCTGAACCGATAGCTCGCGCCAAGGCAGTAACAGCTGAACTTCGACAGCAAGGAGTCAATAAAGTGATTGTGTTATCTCATTTAGGATACGGACTTGATCTTGAACTCGCGCGTCAGGTGCCTGATATCGATATCATTGCTGGTGGACACAGTCACACGCTACTCAAAACACCGACTGTCATTGCGCATGATGGTGGTAACCCGACAATTATTGTTCAAACCGAAGATAAGTCCGTTCATGTCGGCAATTTGAAAGTTGAATTTGATGCAACAGGTAAACTGATTCAGTGGCAGGAGAATTTGATTGAAGTGAGTAAGCAACCTGAAGATGCTGCTACGAAAACAGTATTAGAGCAGTATAAAAAAGGAATTGCTGAAGAATACAACACCGTCATTGGCAAATCTGAAGTCGACTTACTCGGAGCTGTTTCAGGTTGGGGCGTTCCGCGCTTAGTACGAAAAGAAGAAACTGCGATCGGTAATCTAGTCGTGGATGCTATGTTGGATAAAGCGAAAGAGGTACAAACAGGAGCTCTTATGGCGATCCAAAATGGCGGCGGGGTTCGGATTAACTTTTTTAAAGGCAATTTAACAACAGGACTTGCTCAGGAAATGTTGCCCTTTAGTAACGACCTGGTTGTACTGGAGATGAGTGGGCAAGAGATCTGGGATACGCTTGAAATTGGAGTGTCTCGTAGACCCGGCGAGTTTGGCGGCTTTCCCAATGTAGCCGGTATGAAATTTACGTACGACTCCAATCGTCCATCGGGACAGCGGCTGCTTTCAGTCAGCGTCCAGATTGGACCCAATCGGTATGTTCCGTTAAATACACAAGCAAACTATCGGATAGCGACAAATGTATATATGGCAAAAGGAGGAGACGGACACACTGTCCTCCAAAACGCATATGAGCAAGGTCGGATCGTGGAGCTGTGGAATGAACAGCATCCGTATGAGCCGGATTTTCAAGTCTTGGTTGATTATCTGCGTAAGCTGGGTACATTGACGACACAAAATACTGGTACTACTGGACGAATTACAGATCTAGTTGGCAAAACACCTATTGTTGATTCTGAGCTGCCCCAATGGTCGTCTTCGGCGAAGGGAATTGCAACTGACGTAAGACAAGATCGCGCGACGCTGCACTGGACAGCAGCTGAAGATAATGCTGCAATCGTTAGCTATCGTATCTATCAAGGTGACCGACAAATTGCGCAATGGGATGCTTCCCATTACAAATTAAACAACTATGAACCGTATTATGAGTATACTGTTACTGGTCTCACGCCGGCGACCGAGTATACATTTACAGTGGAAGCAGTGGATTCGGCGCGAAGAGTTACGGCACATGCACTGACAGTTCAATTTCATACAGTAGACCCTTCCGATCAGTCGCCACCAACATGGCCCGCGTCGGCTCGTTTAGAAGCAACTCATATTAGCAAGACGGAAGCGCAATTGTCTTGGCCTGCGGCGACGGATAACATTGGAATTTCAGAATATCGTATCTATGATGGACACGAGCAGATCGCGCGTGTACAAGATGATACTTATACGAAGAGTACCCTGCATGTACCAGATGGAACGGTGACCGCATCTACCTATACCAATGATAATGTTACAGTACGTCAAAATGTATACTACAATTACACTATACGTGATCTGCTCCCAGACCATGCCTATACCTTTTCTGTAGAAGCGATGGATCGTAGTGGTCTTGTTACTGAAGACCGATTGATTGTCTCTGTACGTACACAGTCAGACGATCATTCCAGCGGTGGACATGGTGGGAACGGAAGCAGTGGGAATACAGGCGGAGGAACAGTCGTGGTACCAGATCCGCCCCCTACACCGCCGGTGAATATTCCAACGCCTCAGCCCCCTGTAGCCATACGTGGAGGCAGCCAGTGGGACATTCCGCGTGCAGATATTGTAATGAAACCTGCACCTGATGGAGCATCCAACGTAGGGATACTGAAACTGGATGGAGATACATTACGACAGGCAGTAGAGCTTGCTGATCAGGGCAAAGCATGGATCAAATTGCCAGATGTGGACGCGAAGTCTATTCAAATTCGAATGCCAGCTACGGCATGGGCACAGTATCAGGGCATCATTGCTATACAAAACAAGGGGTTGACCTACGAGTTGCCTGCTAGCGTTGTTTCGCCAGACACGTTAGCAGCTCAATGGAATCTCAATCCACAGCACATTGAGCTTACCGTAACGATGGGACACACCGACGATTCGCTCACATCAACGCTTCAAACCATTGTTGCGGATCATCACGCAACTCTCATAGCTGATCCTATGCAGTTCTCAGTAACGGTAGAAGCGGATGGACAAGTCTATGAGATGAATGATTTTGGCAAAACCTATGTAACGCGTACGCTCGTATTGGATCGTATCCTAGATCCGGCTTCATTAACTGCTGCACGTTTAAATGCAAGTACAGGACAAATGACATTTGTTCCTGCTGTATTTTCAACTGCCAATGGCGCGACTACAGCAATTATTCAATCGAGCAGTAATAGTATCTATGGAGTGATACAAACGACGACGGTACCATGGAGTGATCTGATCGGGCATTGGTCGGAACAAGATGTGCAGTTGCTTCACGCCAAATGGATTATCAATGGGCAATCTTCTAAACTGTTTGCGCCAAACGCATCGATCACAAGAGCTGAATTTGCCGCCATGCTTGTCCGCAGTCTGGGACTAGAACTGACTGCAAAATCTTCGATAACGTTCAAAGATATGAACGGGAGCGAATGGTACGCTTCCACCCTATCGACAGCGCTTGAGAAGGGCTTGATACAAGGCTTTGAGGATCACACTATGCGAGCACAAAGTTTCATTACACGTGCGCAAATGGCTGTAATGGTACAGCGAGCCGCGCAATTGACAGGGCAGCAGCCGGTTGCTATATCTACGCCTGTGCCATATCAAGATGCTAGCAACTTACCTACTTGGGCAAGCGATGCCATTCAAATGACAACGACAGTTGGATGGATGCACGGTACACCAGAGGGGAACGTTCATGCTTCATCGGCAGCGACTCGTGCTGAAGCAGCAGTGATGATTAGTCGGATGCTGAAATCACTCGGTTTTATCAATTCATGATGATCGGATAGGAAAGTAATAATTCAACGATTTGTTTCATCATACTAAGAAAAGTCCAGCTTCTATCAATAGGAAGCTGGATTTTTCTTGTTTCATTAAGAACGAGGTGGATCTTTACATAGGATGGTCAAGAAAAAAATATAAGTTAGAAAATAAAATGATATAAATAATTTATTTTCGACATTTAAGGATAAATTTTGCTATAAAGTTAGTGACTTAGTATTCCGTTATACTAATAAGGGATAATTTGGAATTTGAGGACTCCATATACATATGAGTTGAGTGGATAATGAGCTCTATTTGATCCTAACATGCAAATAGGTGGTGTTGGCACTGAAAAGGAAAAAAGTGTAGAAGATCGTTGGATGTTTTTCCGTACATTATAATCTTCTTTCAATACAAACACTAATCTTAAATAAGCCTATTATCAATAAGTGCAATTCTAATAATTCAGATTCGAGGGAGAAACATGACTATAAAATATTATAAATATAAAAATGCAAGTGATTATGGTATCAAAAGTAAAGTTGCTAAAAAACCTAAAAAACCTAAAAATTTAATTATTAACAAATTTACTTTGATCAAAGCTTCTATTACAGTGGGAGTCACCCTAAAAGAATATAAGGATTTTCAAAAAGAAGTTTTGGAGTGGAAGGTCTCCAATATATTAACTTTCATTGACTCAAATAATCTTTTTACTATTAAGCATGTAAGTTCTTTAGAACAGAGTGAGAAAAACGTGGTTGGCTATTTTATAGGTATGGTATTTGCACAAATTCATATGCAGCAAAAATACAATATTAGATATTTACTACATTTGAAAAGAGACGATATTGAAGTAATTAACGCACCTGGGAAATCTAATAGTCCAGATTTTTGGGGATTGAATCATAAAAGTGGAGAATCTTATCTGGTAGAAGCAAAGGGATCTACTGTGTGCAATTCAAAACTTGCTACAAAGCCTATAAAAGACGCACTGTGTCAATTAAAATCAGTTAATCAGATAAATTATACTTATCAAGGCATAGTAACAAGCTATAGTAAGATGAATTCCAATTTAAAAAAATTGATTGTAGCAACACATCCTGATAGGGACAAGAAAATTATACAGCATATTATTGATCCTGAAGAAAGTGCTAGCACAACCTTCAATGTGAATGGAGATAAAATCATTTTTGATTATTACAATTGCTTATTTGATCTTATTTATAATGAAAGTTTTTTTGTAAAAAAAATAAAAAAGATAAAGTTCAATGTTGTATATTTAGCAGCATTTGATTGCTTAGTTGGTTTAGAAGATAATATTTATGAAGTTATTCTTCGTTATAAAGACGAAGTTTTTAGAGTGCTTGCAGAAGAAGATATCTATGAAATATTCACAGCAGAGATAAACAACACACTAGATAATTTAGAAGGTAGAATAATTGATATTCAAAATAGTAACAAGTTTTCTGTTGGAATCGATGGAGTCATTGTACTAGAAAATGACCAAAATGAAATCCAAGAAATTCGAAATATTAATCAAAAAAGTATATAAAATATTAATACTGTTAACTTATATTTTAAACTGATGCTTAACTATATTGAAAGATATCAAAGTGACTTCTTTGATTGCAATTTATAAGCTCTAAGAATTGGATAATGTTTTCTCAATTCAAGTAGCTGCATATATATGTAGCTACCTTTTTAAGTATAAATGAATTCTTTGCTAACTTCTTATCTTCCGACATTATTCGCTATTCACTTATTCAGTTAGATTGTCGTTATATAGATAAGGGATAAATTGGAATATAAGGGACTAAATATACATATGAGTAAAGCAGCAAATTGGCTCTACTTGATCCCTACACGAACATAGGGAGTATTGACATTGAAAAGCAAAAAAGCATGGAAGATCATTGGGTGGATGTTTATTCCCTATATTATGATCTTCTTCCAATGGAGAAAATTAAATAAGATTCAGCGTGGGTTTGGTATGACCTGGGCAATCATTTCTTTAATCTCTGGTATCAGTAATGGCCAAGCTGAACAAGCGAAAATGAACTCATTGGCAGCGGAGCCAAGCTCTAATTCTACTCAGGTTGTTCAAGCCGAAGCTAAACAGCCGGGTGCCGCATTGGCAGATACATCGACAAAAGAAGATGCATCTAAATCAGCAACCGTTATCGATGATGCCAAATATGATGCTGTAGTTAAGTTCCCAGAAGCAAAGTACCCTCAAACAGCAAGTCATATCATGACCGCTATCGCAAAAGGGAAGCCAGCCGTATGCACGATTGATCGAGCCGGTGCAGATGTGGCTTATGTGGCGTCTTCTGACAATCGCGGTGCAGGATCATGGGTGGGAAATAAGTTGAGTGACTATCCAGATGGACCGCGTATTCTCTTTACTATGGCTGTTGAAGAGAAGTAGGCAGCAAGTACGGATGCACAGGAAAAAACGAATAAAGTGACTGAGAAGAAAGCCGGAGTTGTGACTGAAGCTCCGAAAAAAGTAGAGACGAAGAAAGAGCCGATAGTCGAGACCGAGCCAGTAGTGGTAGAGGAACCGGAGGAATATGTGTCATACAAGAATTGTTCGGCAGTACGTGCAGCCGGGAAAACTCCATTGCTTGAAGGTGAGCCAGGCTATAGCACAAAATTGGATCGGATCGTGATGGAGTAGCATGTGAGTAGCAGAACAGTCCCATATTAGTTGAAGTAATAATAGAAATTGTTAATAAATTTACTTTCAGCTTTACGCGGTCTAAGTAGTGAACTGGCTTTAGTATATGTATACCAATTTCAAAAATGTTATATGACTTAAATAGATACTAAGGAGTATGGTTAAAGTGAAAAAAACAAATTTGAAAAATCTTTTTCATGGCTTGCAAAATCAGATGATTTATACTTTGTCGTCTAATCGTGAAAATATAGATCATCCAGGAGCTAAAGGAGATGCTTCTGAACTGGATTGGATCGAATGGTTAGAAACATACTTACCTAAGCGTTACAAAGTTGGAAAAGCTTTTGTCGTAGATTCAACTAATCAAATCAGTGACCAAATTGATCTTGTGATCTATGATCAACAATATACGCCTTTTGTATACGTTACAAAAGGAACCTCCTACATTCCTGCGGAAAGTGTATATGCAGTTTTTGAAGTTAAGCAGAGTTTCAATACTAAAAATATAAAATATGCTGGTGAGAAATTTGAGACTGTACGAAGATTGTATCGAACTTCCGCAGATATTTATCACCTCGGCGGTAAAGGGAAAAAAGAGCATTTCCGGATTTTGTCTGGTTTAGTTTGTCTGGATAGCGATTTTAGTCCAGCATTCAGCGAAACAAGCCAAAAAAAAATATTAGACTTAAAAAATTTGCAACAGCTTGATTTGGCATGTGTACTCCAAAAAGGTTCGTTCTGGGTAAATTACGATGCTGAACCACGAATTGAATTCAGCACAGAAGAAGAAGCTTTAATCTCTTTCTTCTTTAGGTTAGTGGGAGAGCTTCAAAAGCTTGGAACTGCTCCCGCTATGGATATTGAAGAATATGCTAAAGCATTGGATTCAATGTAGTTATTATATGGACTAAAATGTTACTTGAATACTATATACTGGAAATTTAGAAAAAGCATGAATCGAGAATTAATGCTGTAGCTTGTAGCGTATAACAGATCACATTGAGTCACCAATATATAAGCATCATTTTAGCGGAAAAGCGCGAACCCCAAGCACACATAAAATCCCTAGGAGGTTCGCGCTGCTTGCTACATAAGGGATTTCGGGGTTTTTGTTGTATTTTTGTCCGTTATAAAGTAGTCTAAAAATGAGGTTCGCGGAAATCGCCTGTTTTTGCCTTGAAGGGTAAGGGCTGAGAAGGCGGGCAGTCACTCCCCGTGCGGGAGTGTGGATTGAAAGGTTACATCTTTTTTAAAATCTGGATCATACCAGTGTCACTCCCCGTGCGGGAGTGTGGATTGAAAGAACAACTTGGCTATCAAACCAAAGTCACTCAGTCGTCGTCACTCCCCGTGCGGGAGTGTGGATTGAAAGTTTAAACGCTCGACAAGTTCTATTGGCGAAATACCGTCACTCCCCGTGCGGGAGTGTGGATTGAAAGATGGTCATGACGTTATCCGAGATCCAGCAGCACCGGTCACTCCCCGTGCGGGAGTGTGGATTGAAAGCTCCTTATCGGGAACTGGCGTGACTGCTGGCGTACCCGTCACTCCCCGTGCGGGAGTGTGGATTGAAAGTGAAACTTCTTTGGTCTCCCTCGTGAGTCCGCCAGTCACTCCCCGTGCGGGAGTGTGGATTGAAAGATATCCAAACCGCGGTCTTTGGTGATATCCGTACCGTCACTCCCCGTGCGGGAGTGTGGATTGAAAGTCGATTTCACGCATTTCTTTTCGTATTTTTGACATGTCACTCCCCGTGCGGGAGTGTGGATTGAAAGAAATGGGGAAGGCAGTTTTTTGAGAAGCTGTGTGGAGTCACTCCCCGTGCGGGAGTGTGGATTGAAAGTTACGCAAGCCAGCGTCAGAGAAATCGGGATCAACGTCACTCCCCGTGCGGGAGTGTGGATTGAAAGAATGTTTCGCGCGTCAACGTAACCATCGAACCTAGTCACTCCCCGTGCGGGAGTGTGGATTGAAAGGATAAGGCTGCCGTCCAAAAGTATACAGCCCAGAAATGTCACTCCCCGTGCGGGAGTGTAGATTGAAAGAAATTGGTCAAAAGATAATTTAATAGGCATATCAGTTACTCCCCGTGCGGGAGTGTGGATTGAAAGTTGAGGATTGAATCAATCAATAGAGATTTTTGTTGTCGTTCTCCGTGCGAGAGAATGAATCTAGCTAGAACTGCCATAATACAAATGTAGCCATTGTAGAGTGGGGGCTGGGGGAAGACATGGCACCAAGATATGACAGCATTAATGCAATAATTCAATCAGCAGCCCCTTCAGTCTTAGCATAAGATTTCTTTTGAACTTTGCTGAAATATGAATAATTTAGGAGAACATAATCATGACTAGCACTATAATGCGTATTTTAAGGACTCTTTGCCTTTTGTGTCGATATCATAGTTTCATATCCATGAGTGATCATATAGCGACTCTCCGTCAGAGAGAATAACGGCAATCAATTTAACATCGGACTAAAATAGTGAGGAGTCGCTTCAGCAAATAAAATAATTAAAGACGAAATATTTTATGCTTTATAAGTGGTTTTATCTTTAATTATTTTATTTGCAATGAATACAAATTATAAAATGTCCTCAATCAAGATCGATTCTTGACATTTTTTCAAAAAAAGGATAACATTTACTGCGATTGATCTGGAAGATTAAAAGTGTTGATATATAAATATCAAATGATAGAATTTGTTTAATAATATGTATTGTTCTTAAGAAATTAATTAATTAAATTTATAAATTAGCAACCTAATAGATTTTATTTTTAAATAAAAAATTCTAATTACATACATTATTCAACCTAAATCAATTATTGATAAGATTGTATAGTTAACATTTTTAAAATTTGATTTGTAAATATTCTTAGATCAATCAACTCTAAACGAAAAGGGTGATTGAAAAAGTGTATAAGAAAAAAATGAATATTTTAGTGACTTTTTTGCTCGTTGTTTCACTTTTGTTTGCTCCAAACTATGAAGCTTTTGCCGAGCCAACTGATCAAGCTACAGAATTAATAGGTATCAATCCAGATGATATTGGCAATTATCCCGAGTTAGAACAATTGGTAAAAGAAGCAGAACAAAATGAAGACACTGAATCAGTCCAATCGTTTACTATACAAAATGAGGATTCAGATTCAGCTGTAACATCGGATACTTATGCAGATAAAGCCGAGTTAGATACTAAAATCAAGCTTATGAAAGAGTATGGACTAAATACAGAGGCTACAACAATTTCTAAAGATGAATTTTATCTTGTTGAAAAATCCGTAAATGAGATAAGCACAAACGGAATAAGTATTTCTGCAGCATGGCAAATCACTTATACTGCTAGTCCTACAGGATTTAAAATTTTTGTTACCATGCTAAAAGGAAGCTCTATTAATTCTGTTACCGGAAATGTAGAAAAGCAAACGCTGAATAAAGCTATCTGGCAAGCAGGAACAACTTCTGGTTTTAGTCAATCTAATGCTAAAGGCACTATTTTTACTTGGCAAACGCCGCCTGCTGCTGTAGCTGAAGCCTATATCTATGATCTTAAAATCAAACATAACAATCAAAATTATACTTACACTAATAAAGGTAAATACAACGAAATAAGATATAATTTTGTTGGTGGACATTACGGAAAGATGGCTGCATTAGGCGGTGAACGGCATCATATCGTATCTTCTAACTCACTTACTTCAGCAGGTTTAAGTTCGTATTCTGCACCGGCTGTTAGAATGATTTTAAAAGATCATAAGCAAACTAAAAACTATGGAAGTAGTACTGATGCTAAAGCATATCGAGCCAAAGAATTGCAGTATTTAAAAAATAAACAGTATGAGCAAGTTTTACATTATTCAATCGATAATTTGAAAAATGTGCCTGATCCAGGCGGTGTTTACAATAGTTTGGCCGACAAATACTCAAGTGCATTGGGTGATGCCTTAGTATACGCATATTCCTATTTTAAAATACCAACTTCTAGTTGATTTAAACGAGTTAAAAATAAAACCTAGATCTGTATGATACAGACCTAGGTTTTATTTAGTAAAAGGGATATAAAATAATTGAGTCTTCTAGACAAAGCTTTACAGAATACTTCAATAATCATAAAATTGGACTTAGAATAACACTGATTTTTTGCGTTAAAATTACGATAATCTGATGGAATAAAGAGAGAGTACAAAATTAAAAAGGAGAGCGATTATGACAACTATAGAAATAAATTCTCTAGTGGGAATAGATTCGATACTATTAGGGATGAATGAAACAGAAGTCAAAGAAAAAATAAAAGAATCCTCGTTTAATAATTTTGAAGAATTATTTAGTGGATTAGAATATGATTCTAACAATAAACTAAACTATATCGAAATCAGTAATCCTTTTGGTGAATTCGATTTACAACTGCTTTATAATGGAATAGATCTTTTCAAAACTAAAGCTGATGATATTATAAAATTAATTAGTGAACATAATGCTTATATTCAAGATGATGAATCCGAAATGGGCTTTAATTTTATTTTTCAAGAATTGGGAATTGCATTTTGGCGTCCTAATGTCATAACTGAAGATATGTTGAACTCAAAAGAGTTTTTGACAGAATTAACTCCTGAGAATCAAGAATATGAGAAACGGAATTTTTACTTTACTACAGTTTCGTTGTTTTCTCCCTCGTATTACAATTGATAAATTAAATAGTTTAATGATTCAAGCTTAAAATTTATAGTTCTAATAACTTGATAATGTTTTCTCAATTAAGGTAGCTGCATATACATATGTAGTTACCTTTTTAAGTATAAAATGAATTCTTTGCTAACTTCCTATCTTCCGACATTATTCGCTATTCACTTATCTACTTAGTATTCCGTTGTATTAAGAAGGGACAATTTGGAATTTGAAGACTGCATATACATATGAGTTAAGTAGATAATCAGTTCTACTTGATCCCAAGATGAGCATGAGGAGCGTGAATATTGAAAATTAAAAAATTGAAAGACTATCGGGTAAATGTTTGTTCTTTGCAACATAAATTTCTTCCAATACAAAATTGATCAATTTTCTCGAGTTAAAGTAAAGTAACCTTTTATCAGGTTAGCAGATACATCGACAAAAGAAGACGCATCTAAATCAGCAGCCGTCATTGACGATGCTAAGTACGATGCTGTAGCTAAGTTTCCAGCAGCAAAGTACCCTTAAACAGCAAGTCATATCATGATAGCAATCGCAAAAGGGAGCCAGCCGTATGCACGATTGATCGAGCCGGTGCATATGTGGCTTATGTGGCATCCTCTGACAATCGCGGTGCAGGATCGTGGGTGGGCAATAAACTGAGTAACTATCCAGATGGAACACGCATTCTCTTTACAATGGCTGTACTGTTCAAGAGAAGCAGGTAGAAAGTACGTTTACGGTTATGCAGGAAGAAATAATTAAAGTAACTGAGAATAAAGCCGAAGTTGTGGCGGAAGCTCCGAAAAAAGTGGAGACTAAGAAGGAGCACGTTGTGGAGGCAGAGTGTGTAGTGGAAGAGGAACCAGAAGAATATGTATATACAAGAATTGTTCGGCAGTGCGTGCAGCAGGGAAAGCTCTATTGTACGAAGGTGAGCCTAGATATAAGTACAAAGTTGGATCGGGATGGAGTAGTGTGTGAGTAACTAGGGAGCGCTATATAACATTTAAAATGTATCATAATTTCATTTGAAAAATTTATATAGGAGTGTTAGATATGGAAGGTAGTTGGGCTCCAATACTTAGTGCTACTGCTTCAACAATAAGTGCAGCGATAGCATTTCTAAGTCTTAGCCGTATTCGAGCAGAAAATAAAAAGACGTATCAAAAAGATTTGAAAATCAAAAGACAGTATTTAATTAGTTATTTAAAGGAATCCCATTATATTTATAATGCTATTTATTCTATTTCTACAGGTGATCCAAGCGAAACACAAAAAGGTAGAAAAACTATTTTAGAAAAAGCATATAACATTGAATTTCCGACCCCAGCACAATATGGAGAATATTTTGATGTAGAAACAGCTTCATCTTTAAGGGGAATTCAAGCAGAATTCTTAGAGCACTATAGTAACTATTGGTATTGCAATGATACTAATCAATTTTCAGATGGGAAATATAAAACAGATGAAGATACTGTAATAAACGCTGCTAAGAGTAGTCTATGTAAGATTAAGAGAGAAATTAAATTACTTGAAGAAATTTCAAAAAAAAAATATAATGGAGAAGTCAAACTTTTTGATAAAAAATGGTTTGAAGAATTGTGGAGGTTTTTAAAATAAAACTCTGTATATACAGTCAAGCCTATTTCAAAGATAAATATGGCTAGTCAATATTTAAACAAAGAAATTCACTAAATGTTGACTTCTTTATCTATACTGAAAGAAATCTCCCTATGTAGTTAGCAAATTAAAATTTAGTATAAATATAAATGTATATTGAAAAGGAGAATTTAAATGATATCTTTATCACTAGATCATCGATTAGATGAGATATACGATGCAAATACAAAAGAATATTTCGCGGAAGTTGTTAAAACTTATAATGCAGAAAGCTATCGTTCAACAATTGTTTTATTGTATTCAGTTTTGATATGCGATTTATTATATAAGTTAACTGAATTGAGAGAGAGACATCAGGATGAGAATGCACAAAGAATATTAAATGAAGTCGCAACTAAAAGAAAGGCTAATCTTACTACTTCTTCAGATTGGGAAAAAAAATATCTTGTAGATGAAATGAGCAAAACAGAATTATTGGAAATTAGTGATAAATGTAATATAGATCACTTAAAAAATCACCGCAATTTGGCTGCCCATCCGCAATTAAACAATAACAACAAATTGTATAAACCCACTAGGGCTGATGCTCAGGCACATATGTATAACATGTTTGAGGGGGTATTTTGTAAGTCACCCATTCTAACTAAGAAGATTTTTAACGACTTTATAACTAATTTAGCAGAAATTAAAGACTACAAAATGAATGATGATCAGTTGAAAGCATTTTTAAATGCACGATATTTTTCTAATATGCGTTTAAATATAAAAGAATATCTGTTCCAAAATCTATGGAAATTTATTTTTGAGAAAACTAATAAAGAATGCGATGATAATAGACAAATTAACCTACAAGCTCTATGTATAATATATGCAGAGAACAGCGTACATTTCTCAGGTATTATACGTAATAATAATCAAAAGTTTTAAAGAGCTGAAAAATGACGAAATATTTAAAGCACTGCATTCATTTTTGAGTCGTTTTCCGGAGAATTTCAAAGCACTATCACAAGAATTACAAATAATAATAAAAAGGACATTTGATAAACAAGAAGTATACTCCGGATCTCCTGTAGATATGTATTTGGAAGAAAAAATAAATGCTATTTATTTATCTGAAAATATTGATGATCATATTAGTTTAATAACACCGCTATTTCCATCTATTAGATATATAACAGGTTATCAAAATTTTATTAATTTGTTTGAAAGGTGTAATTATGAAGATCAATTAAAATTAATAGATTTAGTATTAGATATTATTAAAAATTGTTATTCTTATGTATATGCAGATGATATACAAAATCATATATTAACCCATTTGATTAAATACTGTAACGAAGAAAAGACTATACAATTGCTTGACGGTATAAACAACAATAATCAATTTTATGATAGGAGAGAATATAGGCTTACTAAGCATATGCTTGTACATCATTGTAACGCTGTTTTGAAAAATGATTTTAACTATTCTAAATATACTAATTTAAAACTCTCTTAAATTAATTTGGGGATTTTTGTTAAAAAGTGCATGCATTTACGTCGTAATAACGACTGGCAACTTACTAGCTTGTAATCATTGTTTGTGATTATAAAAATATTTAAAGGTAAAGGTATATAATGAAAAGCGCGAACTCTAGGAATACATTAACTTCTTAAGAAATTTGCGCTTTTTGTCGTATAATAGATTGAGAGTTTATTCATATCCAATTAAAAATAAAGTAAAAGATAAGCTTAATATCTACATATAAATTAACTCGAAATAGATAGAAGATTAGTTATGGCTAAACTATCAACTATAGAAATTGAAATGCTTACAGTACATGCTATAAATACAAAAGCAACAAAATTAAATAATATGATGGAAGCTAGTATTGCTATTCGTGATACAAAAGTATCGTTTGATGGAACTATTGAACTGTTCAGCGATCGCTTGCATAGGGTTAGTGATTGGTAAGGATCAGTAGATGTGCATGTTAAAGGTACAGAAGTTAAAAAGTTCTCTAATGGAAATATCTCATTTTCATTGGAGATACATTATTATAAAAATTACTACACCAATGGGGAGTGCTTTTTTCTGGTGAAGGTAATGCCAAATAACAAAACTAAAATATATTATAAAATGCTGTTACTATTAGATCTGAAAAAAATAGTTCTGCTTAATCAAAAGGCAAAACTATTACTTTGAAACCATTAAAAGGAAAAACACTTCGACAGGTATGTGAGTTTTATTTAACTTATAAAAATCTTAAAAGCAAATCTTTAATAGAACAAACGTTTTTGCCTAATAGTCACGAAGGAGAAATACTGATAACAATTCCTACTTATGACCCGAAGAAAGAAGCAGGTTTAAAGGAAATGCTTAATCATGAATGGTATATGTACATGCAGAATGGAAGGAATATTATTCCTATTGAATCTTCTATTTTTTTAAATCATTGATTTTTGAAGAAGAGAATTGGAAGATTTTAGTCGGTCTAGACACCTTTAGCTTCCATGTAGAAACTTATATAGAAGAGAATATTTTTGATTTAATTTTCGATAACACTTTGAAAATAAATATCAATGAATTTATAAAAAAAGTTCACATTTCAGGTTCTTCGCTTTAATTCTATACATCATCAAATAAAAGCATTATCATTCTTAATTAAAATATTAGAAGTAGAAGTAGTGAAAGTTGAGGGAGAATCATTTATAGCTCTGAATATAACACCAGACTCTTTAAAAGACGTAATGTAAGAAATCAAACATAGTTTGCAAGTTTTGAACAACGCAAAAGTAACAATGAGCAAACTTGGCATAGACACCAAAATTATTTTTTCTTATATGCATGAAGAGATAGATGGGATTTATGATCGTTTAGAGGGTTTGAATCGAGTGATTTGGGATGAAGAGTATCATTTGTTAGATATGAAAGGATCTTAGTATATACTTAATCTAGGTATTGGACAAGCAAGCATTACTATGGCTTGGGTATCTTAGCACACGCAAAAGATAATATCTACATTTATTGCAGATCGGATCGTATATGCAGGATGGGATGAGGATTCAAAATATATGTATACGTCTTATGGATTATTATCTGAAATAGCATTAGCTCATGCTTGCAATATCAATTATGAAGTAATCAAACAGTCATTGAATAATATTAATCCTTATCTGAATGACGCGGTTAGTGAGTGGGCGAATAAATTTTGCTTAAAATGTACAACTGCATATGATTTAACGAAGGGAAAAGAAACGAGGTCCTTTATCTTGCGCTAGACCTATATAACATGAATCCATATGATTCTAAAATAGGGATATAGATATTCAATATATTAACGTATGCCAAATTTATAAACGATTAAATGGCGAACTATCATTAGATCAAAAAAGACAGCTTATCGAAATTAAACATCACTACTCACTTGCAGAAAATGCTGGAATTTATTTCGGTTGCAATATTCTTATAGGTACTCAAGGTGAAGCCGAGTAGGCTTTAGAATCAATGGACAAAGAAGAATTTGATATATTTAAAAACTATCCGATTTATGAGTTGTATAAGCTTTCGCAGAGTGTGGATCACTAGATAATGAAAGTGAAGTCGTTCTAACGCAAGGGTTGAAGGAAAGGATGTCAGCAGAGCATAGCTGCATAGGCTGCTGCTTCGGTAGATAGATCGTCAGCCTTCATAGCTCAATGCTGAGTTTAATGAAGAAGTATAATTGATCATACGAACACATGAAAGCGAGAACCCTAAGCATATATGAAATCCCTAGGAGGTTCGCGCTGCTTGCTACATAAGGGATTTCGGAGTTTTTGTTGTATTTTTGTCCGTTATAAAGTAGTCTAAAAATGAGGTTCGCGGAAATCGCCTGTTTTTGCCTTGAAGGGTAAGGGCTGAGAAGGCGGGCAGTCACTCCCCGTGCGGGAGTGTGGATTGAAAGTGATGGAACATCGTATACACATGGTACAACAGATGGTTACTTCCCGTGCGAGAGAATGAATTTAGTTAGAACTGCCATAATGCAAATGTAGCTATTGTAGCTTAGGGGCTGAGGGAAGGGATAATACCAGGGCATGGCTGCACATGCTGCTAACGTGGTAGGTGGATTGGTATGGCGGTTCATAGATTCCTTGTCCTTAGCCCCATCTTTAAATGATCTCACAGCCTACAACATTTCATGAAATACGAACAAAAGTTCTTGCTAGTTCTTGATTTCCTCGTTATAATGGAGTTAGCTCAAAAAGTGCCTATCGTCTTATTTACGATCTATAACCTCAATCTTGAGGTTATTTTTAGTTGTAGAGGAAGATGAAGCGTAGTCAGTGGAGGATGTATCATGACGGAATTGCTTGATCCTCGAAATGATTTCTTGTTTAAACGTATTTTGGTAGTGAGGAAAACCGAGATGTGTTGCTAGCATTTTTGAACCGGACGTTCACGGAAGCAGGGCGACCGCCACTGAGCGAAATTCTTCTTTTGAACCCGTATACCGATAAAGATTCACCGAGTGATAAACAATCCATTTTAGATATTCGCGCCCGGACGGTGGAAGGCGAACGAATCAATGTGGAAATGCAACTGTTTAATCGGTATGATATGGAAAAGCGAACGCTGTTTTATTGGAGTAAGTTATATGCGTCCCAACTTGTTCAAGGGCAGTCGTATAGTACGTTGCAACGATGCGTTACGATTAACATTTTGAATTTTGAGCTGTTACGCAATGATTTGTACCATAGTGTGTTTCACTTACGCGAAGATCAGACGGGCATCGCCTTAACGGATGATATCGAGATTCATTTTTTGGAGTTACCTAAACTGAATGCGAAGTCGATTCCGATTGAACAAGGTGGACTCGCGAATTGGCTGTTGTTTCTGAAAGGCGCAACGCCCGATCAATGGGAGGTGCTGACCATGAATGAACCGAAGTTGAAAAAAGCGATGGATACATTGGAATTTTTGAGTCAGGATCAGGAGGCACGGATGCAGTATGAAGCAAGACAAAAATATCTGCATGATCAGGCATCGCTGATGGAAGCCGCTAAAAATGCAGAGAAGTATGGCTTTCGCGTAGGAATGGAAGAAGGAATTCAGCACGAAAAGAAACAAACCGCCTTGCGTTTGCTTCGTCTGCAATTAGCGATTCCTGATGTTGTTACGGCAACTGGACTTTCTGAACAGGAAGTTACCGCTTTATATAAATCGTTGAAATAAACAACTTGATATCGAAGAACGAAGCCGCGTAGACAGGACATCCCTGATCGAACGCGGCTTTTTTGCATTTTATATCCGGCACAAGGAGGGCTGCGATCTGTAAAATGTGACTAAGCAAGTGAGAGAGGATGAGGTATACTACAATTAATGAATAGCTGGGTTTTTGTGTAAAAGTGAAAGTAGAATAAATTATTGAGGTGAATACGATGTTAACGAAAAAATTATCAATCGTAGCCGTTGCTGCGCTTTTTAGTACGGTGATAGGGCTGCAAACAACGAGTTATGCTGCATCAGCAGATATTAAGGTGACGGTGGATCAAGCTGCTGTGCAGTTCCCGGATCAAAAGCCGATGATGGATGCCAACCGTGTGCTGATCCCGACAAGGTTCGTTGCACAATCGTTAGGCGGCAAGGTGGGATACAACAGCGCGACGAAGACCGTAACGATCCAGCAAGATAGCAAGACTATTACGCTCAAGATCAATAGCAGCAAGGTAACCGCCGGCGGAAAAGTAGTCACGCTGGACGTGCCAGCAAAGGTCATCAAAGGACGTACGATGGTGCCGCTACGCTTTGTATCCGAAGCGATGGGTGCAACGGTTGACTGGCAGCAAGCACGTAACCTGGTAGCGATCACTACTGGCTCGGTGCAGACCAATCCTGTTCCTCAGCCCCCTGCTACGACAGATGCTTTCCAGTTCGACCCGAACTTTGAAACGCTCGGCAAGCTGCTGTTTGCAAATAATCTGAAGGAAGCTGATGGTAAGGTGACTTTCACACTTCCAGCAGGTGCAACAGGTACTTATTTCAGTGATAAAGGGGCAATGACTGAACTGACACCAGGAAAGACTTATTCTTATGATGTCGGGAAAGGAAAAGGATTTCTATCGATTGGTTATGTTGATCCAAATAAAAAGACTTCTATTCATGATCAAAAAACTTCGGAAGTGTATTCGATTTTTCTTGATGCATCAATGTATGCTGACGGAACTGGAAAAAAGAATAATCGGAATACTGACAAGGCGATTGTAGTTTCAGACATTGTAATCAATAAACAAATTGTAGATAAGGTTGGAACGGTTCCAGAAGTAGTTGCATTAGCGCAAAATCTATAATCAAATTTTTATGGGTCCCTATGAGGGACTCTTTTTTTATAGGAGGTAAATATGAAAAAACAGTGGTTAATTCTTCCGCTAGCTTTTACAGTGTTTCTTCAGTCTGTTTCTGTCAATGCATCAAGCACACCGATGCTCCAAAATTACGCAGGATGGAGTTATGGAGAGAACAATAAACGCTTGACTGGTATAGTTCCAGCTTTAGGAGATACAGAGCCTGTGACCCGGGCATGGCAACTCACTCAGTGGAAGGGGATTGTTAACTATCCCGATAGTAAGCAGACTATCATCCCAAACTATGATGTTTTCAATGTAAAACCTCGTGATGGCGATCCCGACTTTGACAAAGAAAATGGGTTTGGGTTGGTATACAAGAGTCCAGAAGCATTGAGCGAGATGTTTGATGCTTTTACAAAAGGGAATAATGGTGGTATTTCGTCGAAGCAATGGAATTACTATCGCGATACTTTTGCAGCTAATGCGAATGATGAGGTATTCGCTTATAAAAATCCATTCTATTATACAGTAGAGCATAGCTTTGAATTTCTGCGAACTGCTGGAATTGTACAACGTATGGGCTATAAGTTTGATCGTACCAAAAAGATCAGTGAGGATGAGCGACAAGCGATCTATACGGCATCTGCTTGGCCTGAATTGTCGTTTACACGCACTTTTCAGGGATTCAAGTTGAGCTATAAAGCATATGGATTCACCGAGCGAAATATCCGCATTGTTGCAACCAAGAAAGGAGCTTTTCCAGATCTGAAACATGTCATGTCACTTACGGATGGGAAAATGATCTCCGCAGACAAGGATACGGCTACCGGTAGCGTAAGTGTGACGAATCTGAATGCACTGCGTGAAAATCTGGGCAATGAGATCGATGTTATGCTGGAGGATGGCTATGGTCGCACAGCAATTAAAACTATTAATATTGCTGAGTTGCTGAACATGGATTTTATTCCAGACTCGCTCACATTGACCGCTAATAATCAATTGTGGGTCAAGTTCCATTACAATGGTGAGGACTACACAACATCGGATTACGTTAGTGAACGTGGTATTCCGATGCTGGCGAAAGTCACCATTACGGGGCCGGATGGAGAAGATCAGACGTTGCAAGGGATGTACACCGGCAGCTCCAAGAAAACTGTAAACGGACAGGAATATAGCTACTACTTCGGCAATGTGCAGGTGGGGGAACAAGCTGGTAGGTATAAGATCAAAGCTAGTGTAACCGTCAATAATCCATCACACGAAGAACATGCCGTTGAGTACCCGGATAAAGCATACGATAATAATACGATCACGGACGAGTGGACACGCGACTACACAGATTTGATAGCACAATCGGTTACCGTCGATCCTGATAAGATAACAGACGGGGATAAAGCTCAGATCACAGCGAAGGTGAAGAGTGTGGGGCCGACAACGCAAAATGATGTGTTAATCCGCTTTACCGACAACGGACGCACGATTTACGAAGCGATGAAGACGCTTGCGGCAAATCAGGTGACCAAGGTCGGGCCTTTCCAGTGGAGCGGTAAAGGCGAGGGGAATCATCAAATCATGGTGAACGTTGATCCAAAAGAGCAGACAAGTGATATCAACTATAGTAATAACACAGCGATTGGAACCTGTGTCGTTATGGGGGCTGACGGGAAGGCTGGTAGTTGCAAAGGTGATCATGCCTCGGCACATTGGACAGTAACGTACCCGACAATCACAGGATACAACACCGATAAAGATCGACGGGGCAGAAAGCATAAAAAGCCAATCTGGAAATACAAAACGGTGACTTATCGCGAGAGTTTAGCATTGTCGGCAACCGTCAATACGAAACAAGGCATTCTCACCGACCCGGATCATCCAAAGGACAGTGATCGAGAGTCAAGGGGCAGTTGGGAAATCATTCCGTGGAGTCGAGATCATGGGAAAGATCCGAATAGTGTCACGCGAGCCGGTTATGGGTTTGAGTTGACCGTCAAAACCAACTACGATACCGATTGGGAGAGTAAGGTTCCAAAAGGCTACGAGGGTACAGCACGCCGAATGGGTGGTAGCTACCACGGACCGAGTAAAGTTACTGCCTATATTTATAATACCTACGGTGAAAAGATTGATACGGTGCAGATGGAGCGAATCGCTGGTAATGCAGATGAGGCGACTTGGGTGCTGCCGAAGCATACGGCGGTATCGCCTGTCACAGGAGAGAAGTATGTAGATCGCAAATGGTACATTAATGAGAATACGCGAGATGGGGAATACACGATCAAGATCACAACAGATGTGAGCGGAAAGAACGGTTTGATCGCATGCACCGGTAAAGTCGTAACCATCTATGGAAGTATGTACGATGATACACAAGATTTACGAATATATAACAAATAATGTAGTAGTATAGCTAAGATAAACAGAGATACGGCTATAAATATAAGAAGCGCGAACCCAAGCACATATAAAATCTGGGAAGGTTCGCGCTCCTTACTTTAATTTTTATTCTTTTTAAGAGTTAATTTAACACCAGCTTCACCTTCTAAACCAACTACTAATTGAGTAATTCCACCACTTTTTGCTACACCTCGAATATGAACTTCGATTGTATCAAGCTCAAAACCGGTAAATGTTTTTGCAAAATTGACAAGAGTTTCTACCGGAAGTGCATCAATAGCGGTATCCATCCCAGAAGAAGGATTAAACATTACTTCCTTTTCTTCGGTTTTTACAACAGGCATCATTAATACATATTTTTCTTCATTGTTCATTCTAAACACTCCTTTAGAAATTAATAATTTCCATTATCTAAATTCAATTCATTAGCTTCTATTTCTACTTCGTTTAAGATTTCAAACCTAGATTCAGTTTCTAATGAAATACCACCGTGAATATCTACATCATTGTTAGTTAGGTCTTCTATAGAAACTAGCAAAATATAAGGGATTTCTTCTTCATTGCTTAACTCTGGTTTAGTAAACAAATGCAACCATATTTCCCAATCTCCGGGATTGAAACTACTGATTACTTGACTAAAATGGTGAACATGATGCCAAGGTTGTCTACCTTCTTTTCCAGGAGGATTGTCTGTGGTAGAGTTGTTATTTGAATTGATTTTATGAAGTGATGCATCTATATATGATCTTAAGTATTCACCCCCCTTGCTTTGATCGACTTTAGAGAAAGTAACACAAGTTATAGAGACTTTTATAACAGGTTGTTTTGTATTAGAATAACTTGCTATAGTAGAAGGCATATAAAATCTTACCCGCTGTTTAGTTAATCGGGACATTTTACCTTCTCTTAGATATGTGGCTCGACTTCTAAAAGAAGATCTAGCACTATCATAATTCCCCATTCCTTTTCCATACATTCTTGAATGAAGTTCGCGTGTTTCTTTAGAACTTTCGTATAATTGAATGTGAGGAGTATCAGCATGGTGCAGTAATAATGATTTAGCAATTCGTATATTTTTGTAAGGAACTTGTTCTCTTAATAAAGCTAACTCTTGAGCACCAATCGGAGCGGCAAAACTAGTACCAAAATCTTGACAAAGTTTCCCTTGGTTATTTATAACGTATGCTGCTGAATTAGCTGAGATATATCCTTTATTATTATTTATATAAACGTTTCCTCCAGGATAAACTAAGTCAGGTTTATTGCAACCGCCAAATCCGAATCCAATTCTACTAAAAGGCGAAATTTCTAATTTTTTAGAGATACTATATTGATGCTCATCTCTTGAGATTGACCCAATAGTTAGTGCATGGAAAGATTCGCTGGGTGCTGCTATTCTCGAAGAATCATCATCGATTATGTCAGCAAATTCTGTATAATACGTCCAAAGTTTATGGTTCCCAGTAGGAACAACAAATTGGATGTTATCTTCTTCATACTCCTTTGTCAAAGAATCAAGTACATAAGCTAAGTTTCCAACAGAATCCTCTGAAATTTGCTCTTCTGCATTCATAGACAAACAAAATATTTGAGCTTGTTCTTTTATACTTTCTACTGCTGACCTTATTCTATTGATTAACGTAGATTCTCCGACACCACTTCGACCGTCGTTAATCGCTGCATCTATGATTCTGACTTTCGGGATTAATTTTTTTTGCTGTACTTGTTTATCAATGTCATCTCCAAATATTGCTCTGCTTGCTACCTTTGTTCCATGTTCACAGGTGGGGGGATATTTCAAGTCAGGGCTTACATAACGACCAGCAATACAATCTTTCATACTTTCAGGTAAAAATACTCCATCATCCAGAATACAAATTACTGGTAAATTTTTAGGATCATCAGGGAAGTGGACGGCTACATCTGTTAGATCAATTTCATTTTGACCACCGCCTTCTTGTTTAGTTCCAAAAAAAGGAGTCTTTTTAATGCCTAATACAATTTCTTGATCAGAAAATGTTTTCAGACCGCTAGATGGAAGCAAGGCTCGAATTATAGGGGTGTTATTTTGTAATATTACATTTTCAATAATTTGTCCATGTTCTTTGAGTATATTCTGATAAATATATTCGATTAATTCCGTGTATTCTTCTTTCTCTAAATTAGGTAGTAAGGTTATTTGAACATCTTGAATAGATTCAGTATTTCTCTAACAAATTCGTAGATAGTTTCTCATCAGAGTCAAAAGAAGAAATTGATTTTATATTTTGAAAAAAGTTATAGGATGCTCCTTTCCTACTAGTATAACTATTCAACTTTTTAGATAAACTTTTGAAATGAGCTGGAGTAGTGGATACAACAGCCACATTAGACTTTTTAATAGAATTAACTTTTAAATTATTTTTTAAAAATAAATTTTCATAATCTCCTCTTTTATCTACGATATCTTCTTCTGGCAGTTCAATTTTAAATATCATTAATTTATCTTTTAGTGGATGAGAGCTTTTAAGGTGTGTTTTTTCGATATTATTCATACCTTTTGATAAAAAAATCCCATGATTGTAATGATCAATATCTTTTGGTTTATTTCGAGATGTTGGTGAATAAGTCACGAATTCTACTTCATTATCATGAATCCAAAAATGTTTTTTCGGGTTCTTATTTTTATCATTTTCATTATTGTTCAATCTTATCAATCTCTCCTAAAAACGATCAGAAATAGTAGATTTCGGTATACCAGTAAGTTCATTAATTTCTCTAAGTGTATAGCCTTTATTTTTTAATTCATTTAAAGTAGTGGACTCTAAATTTGCATCATTAAATAAAAAAGTATATTGTTTTATAATTTTCATAAAATGATTAGTTGTTATAATTTGTTTTTTTTCATGAAATACAGCCGTCTTTATTGCTTTTATTAATACATCATGAAGTTGAGAAAAATTAAAATCTTTAGTTAAATTAGCTATTTTATGAATATCTATTTTATTTATATAAGAATATTTGGCTAACTCTTTTTCAATATACTGCGACCTCATATGGAAATCAGGAAGTTTAAAATAAATGGACGTTTTGAATCTTCTCCATACAGCTTTATCTAACAAATCTTGATGATTAGTAGCAGCTATTACAAATACTTCATCAGATAGCAAATCAATATTTTGCAAGAGTGTATTTACAACTCTTTTTTTTAATTCCCAGTTCATGATTATCATCTCTTTTTTTTGCTATTGCATCAAATTCATCTAAAAAAAGTATGACGTTTTTCTTATTTACTGAATCAAATATTTTTCTTATGTTACTTCCTGTTTGCCCTAGTAAAGACGAAATTAAACTATCTAATCTAACATACGCTAGAGGTAAATTTAGCAATTTAGATAATAGAAAGGCAGTTGATGTTTTTCCACAACCAGGCGGACCACATAAAAGCAATCTATTTTCAAAATCTAATCCTAAATCTGATAAAATATCTCTGTTGCTATACTCTTTTACTATATTGTCTAGTTGCTCTTTTATAGACTGATTAAAAATCAAAGAATTTTGTTCAATGTCTTCTGGATAATACCAATCAACTAAATTATTATTTGTATTTTTATCCTTTGGTGTATATATATTCGTAGGTTCATACATTTTTAACCCAGAAGATTGAGAAAATATAGTCTCTTTTTGATTACCATTTCCATTATTTATCTTTCTTTGAGTTTAATGCTGAGTTTATTTTGCTCGCTAGCTGAATATTACCTTTTTTCCTTTCCTCCTCAGACAGTTCAAGTACAGTTTTTTCAAACAAATAATTATTCTCTTCATTGTAGTATTCTATTAATTTCAGTAAGAAGTTTGCTCTCATATGATCACCCTTTTCGGAAAAATCGGATTTCTTCTTAATTATATCATTTTAATTGAGATTAATGCGAATCTATTTTCGGACAATTCGGAAAAATGATTTGAAAGTTAATAAAATGTTCCTGTATAAACTATAAGAAACGAATCACTTCAGTTTTGTATGCATGTTCTTACTCATACAACATTGTCGAAAGTGAAAAGAGCTGTCAGCATCAGCTAACAACTTCTATTTTTTGCAGATATGATCTTCTATTGCGTAATACAATGTATAAAGTGTACAGACTGATATATAAAGTGATCAGAGCTATAATTGAAGTAATATATTGCGCATTTTAGCGCCTTCTGGATAAGAAATACTAAAGTTAGCCTCCTTTTTTAGAAGATTGGTTATAATGGTATTAGGTGGAGGGGGAATATAATTGCTCCTCGGTGATATTACTTGTTGGTCTTCGAGCGTTTCCGATGCTTGAAGACCTTTTTCTTTTTGGCGCTTTTGTTCGCAATTGCTGCAATGCGTATTTATTTCAATCCACACTCCTGCACAAGGAGCGACGATAATGGTTGGGCTGTTGTAGCTCATTTTTAAACTACTTTAAAACTTATAAAAAAGGTAAGCATAGGATCATCTCTTAACGGCTTAACTATATCATGTATAGGTGTGATAAATTAATTACTTAGCGTGTATCATCTGATAGCGGAATTATGCAGATTGTCGTATAATTTTGATAAAAAAGGGAATCTTGTATCCATTATATGTTACATAAGTCGTTCTCCTTGGGGGAGCGTGGACTGTGAATCAATAGGGGGAGCATGGATGATAAAGGACTGGTCACTCTCCGTGCGAGAGTGTGGACTGCAAAGTGGATAAAGCTATGTATATTATTTTGAGCATTTTTGATGCGGCAACCATGATAGCATTAATTTTTAAATTTTATAGACTACCTGTAATTATGTATTTGAAAAGATTATCGGTTCTAGCTTTGATTATAACTATTTCTTCTTACTTGTGCAGAGTACAGTTTAATATGCCCTATCTGGATTTACCTATACAATATTTAATTTTTGTAATTTTTCTTCGTTTTATTATAAGAATTAAAATGCATTATGCTACTTTTATAGCTGCAACCGGAATGCTGGGTTTTTTCGTGATCCAGCTCGGTATATACTACTTTTTTGATCTGTCTGGTGCCCTGGATACTTCAATTGTTAAAGAAATAAGTGGTGTAGCTGTATATGCAGTACAGATCAGCACGGAAGTGGCTATATTGCTACTATGTTTTGTTCTATGGCGTTTTAATTTGGGTTTTTCTTTTATTTTATTACCGCCTCATGATTTTTTTAACAAGGAAGACTATACAACTAGACAGAATGTAGAAATGATTGGTAGTACAATGTTATCCGCGCTGACTATATTTGTAGCGATCCTATTTCTTAATTATGGTTATGTATTTGCTTTGGTAATATTGGCAGCCTTTAGTTTCTCTCTAGCTTATTATTTTTCGCGAAAAGGGGATATGCAATGGTAATCGAAAGTATCTCCTCGTTTTTAAGCAAGCATTTAAAAATGAGTGATCCTGATCATCCAGCATCTGAAGAGGTATTACGCTGGCAAATCAATATATACCTGAATTATTTTTTTACATTTGTTTTAGTTTTAATAGTAGGACTGTTTACAGGAAAAGTAATAGGTTCTCTAATTTCAATGATGGCATTCATAGTGCTTAGAAAATATTCAGGTGGTATGCATCTAAGATCAATTACAGTTTGTACTATCTTATCTGCTGCTATATTTAGTGTTATACCTTTAATAGAAATTTCTTACGTTTGGGCATTAAATATAGTGTCAGCAATTATATTTTTGAAATACGCTCCGAACTATGCTGGAGATGAGGTCACAGAAAGCAATAAACTGTCGGATATTCAATTGAAAATAGTTTGTATAGTTGTAGTAATGAGTAATATGATCTTTAATTCTTCTGTACTAGCGCTTACTTTTTTTATTCAGGCAATTCTTGTTTCCCCGCTATTTAACAAACATGAAGAGGGGGTATCTAATTGAAAAAGAGCGTTGCAGGATACATTATGAATATATTGGTGAAGAATAGTGAGAAGTCTGCTGCTAAAAGAAAAGGGTTGATTGGAGCACAGAAGCTGCCTAAAGTATTAAAGAAAGGTAAGTGATTATGGGCATTTTGGGTGTAAAGTTAATTGATGGTAAAAAAGCCGGGAACTTTGAAAATTTTGATATCCAAGAAGTTTTTAAAATTGATACTTACAATAATAGTGGACACAGTGTACCATGTTACCATACTCGTCGCGGGATGTTTGTAGGGATTAGTACGCTAGCTGAATGTAAAAAAGCGTTTGGATTTATTCAGTTAGATAATGGGACGTTAGCTGATGCAGGGCAGATTAGTCACATTACAGATAATGGCTGGGCAGTTGTAGCTCATTTTTATAGGACTAATAAAACAGCAAATGTTGCCAGATCGAAAAAGCAAATGATTGAACATCTTATACAGAATTTATCAGAGGCATGAAGCCTCTTTTTTTCCATACAAAAAAGTCAAGAAAAATCGAATGCTCTCGATTTTATAAATATACATACAAAGTTCGACAGTTTTCCTGTTTCTAAATTTTTGAGATTGTAATAAACTAACTATACTAATCAGCTTCACTTTTATTAGTGTTTAGAGTCTAATAAGGATCTTCTAACTCAAATTTTACTTGTTTTCAGAACACTTGTTCGTTATAATTTGTGTGCATATTATTATCTAAGCTTACTAGTTGATTGCTAAAAATATGTTGAGCTTCTGTAAACATGCAGTAAATTAACTTGTAGAGAGGAGGAGTAGACGGTATGCTAGAGTTTATTAAACCCTCTATTGAGAAAAGAATTGAGATTATAATTCAGGAGAATGAAGAAAAACTACAGGAAGAATATAGTGAATTTGATGAGATTTTAACCAGCATAAAATCTCATCTGCCAGACCATTTGCGAGATGCTGCTGAAAAGCTAGAAACAATGTACATACAGCGTATAGATGAGATAGCTCCTGTATACCGTACTGGTTTTGACGATGCAATTAAGCTTTTTCGTTTTTTTCAGAATGTAAGTGCTGATCAATATAAACTTAAGAAAACATAAGAAACCGTTCAAGATTAAGAACGGTTTCTTATGTTTTTCTCTACTCCACATATTTCTTTTCGTGCGCCTACGTAATAAGCGACTACCCGCCTTTTCAGCACTTACTCCACATGGAAGAAAACAAGCGATTTCCGCGAACCTCATTTTTAGACTAAATCAAAACGCCAAAATCCCTTATGTAGCAAGTAGCACGGAACTTCTAGGGATTTCATGATAGCTTAGAGTTTGTGCTTCTTACACATTTGTATTGCATCTGATTCTTCATTAATAACTATACCCATAATAAAGAACAATTTAATTATTGTACATATTGCCTCGCATTTTCCGCATTTGTTCTACAAAAGCGGCGGCAGCAGTTTTTTTTTCTTCCGTCCAATCAACTGCAAATTTGCTTTCTTTTTTGTAATCCTCAACGTTTCTATAATCTGTTAGCCCTAGTAAATAATCCGCACTAACTTCAAGTAACTCGGCTATTTTTTTTAAAGTAGCTGTATCGGGGTCCCTAACATCACGCTCATAGTTAGATAACACAGCATTAGTTACTCCTAACTTTTGTGCAAAAAAAATCTGAGACCAGCCTTGGGACTGACCCCATAGTGTGAGACAAATCAAAACACCTTCAAAAGAATTCCTAACCATCGTAAGATGTAGAGGACAACTTTGGAGGTGTTTTTGCATTGGCAACAAGAGTCAGCTACCCACTCGAAATCAAAATGAAAGCTATTGAATTAAGATTGGCTGGTGTTCCGAAACGCGAGGTCATGGAACAACTTAATATTCGAAATAAGTCACAAGTAGAGACATGGTTACGTTGGTACCATGCAGGGGAACTGAATCGGTTAGAACAGCCTGTTGGTAAGCAGTACAGTTATGGTAAAGGTCCGGACTCTGTGACCGAGACAGAGAAACTACGTGCAGAGAATCGATTTTTAAAGCAACAGGTCGAAGTGCTAAAAAAGTTCAAAGAGTTGGAGAGGAGCTGTCGCCAGAAGTCGTAATTCCCTGGATGGAGAGCATCAAGGGCATAGTGACCATACAGCAAGCCTGTGAATGGATCGGGCTTCCCCGTTCCACCTATTATCGTTGGAGGAAGCGAGAATCACCTGCAAAGTCAAACGAGCTTGTCTTACGCATTCGAGAATTGTGTCGGAGGCACCGTTTCCGTTATGGCTATCGGAAAATGACGGCTCAATTACGGCGTCAAGAGCAGGTGAATCACAAACGTGTGCAACGAATCATGCAACAAAACGGATGGCAATGTCGCGTCAAGGTGAAAAAGCGCAAACAAACAGGACAACCTGCATATGTAGCAGAGCACCTACTACAGCGGCAATTCGCAGCTGAGCGTCCCTTGCAAAAATTAGTCACCGACATTACGTATCTCCCTTATGGTCACAGCATGATGTATCTGTCGACCATTTTGGATCTATACAACGGTGAGGTTGTGGCCTACAGTATTAACGATAAACAGGATGTACATTTTGTATTGGATACACTGCAGCAGCTCCCTGACGTGAGCGGAGCAATGTTGCATAGCGACCAAGGCTCCGCGTATACCTAACATGCGTACCAGGATGCTGTAAAGGAAAAAGGCATTACCATGAGCATGTCCCGCAAAAGAACACCCGCTGATCATGCCCTGATCGAATCGTTTCATTCCACACTAAAGTCTGAAACGTTCTACCTTGAGAATCTCACTTGCACAACGACGGCAATCGTTGTACAAACGGTACAAGAGTACATCTATTACTATAACGCAATTCGTATTCAAGCGAAACGAAACAACCAGTCACCGATTGAATACCGGCAACTGGCTGATAAATCAAGGTGTTTTGATCCCTGTCTCAGAGACAGGGGTCAGTCCCCAGTTTCCATCACGGAAACGTTCGCCTTTTTTTATGGGAATCGGAGGGTTTACAGATGACATACTATTCCATTAATGAAGAAGCCGCACGTCGTGCAACTGCTGAATATCAGGCGATGGTAGATCGTGCCTACGAAGTGGCAAAACATTGCAAAAGCACAGTCGATCCAATGTATCACGAAAAATTGGATGTTTTGGCTGATGCTTACGCTCTCAAATTAGCGGAGAACCTTAATAAGCGCAATATTATCGATGCCCGTGTTCCTTCTGTTTTAATAACAGGTGGTGGTAATTTCCCCACGCGTAAAAAGGAAAAACAGAACGCAGCACGAGAGCGTAATATGCAAGAGTATCAAGAAATAGATTCTTTATTGGAGAAAATGCGTAGTGTTGGTAAAGGCGGTATCAGTGCAGACGATCCAGACGCTATGGGTAAGCTGGAGAGGAAGCGTGAAGCTATGCAAGCAGATCAAGATCATATGAAGGCGGTCAATGCTTATTATCGTAAGCATAAGACACTGGATGGCTGCTCGCAGCTTAACGATCAACAGGTAGATGAGCTCAAGCTGTCCATGTCAAAAGATTGGCGGACATCTCCTGTGCCTTTTCCATCGTTTCCCCTAACAAATAATCTACAGAATATCAAACGAGTACAGACACGACTGAATGATTTGAAGCAGAAACCTGCTGATGAATGGGAATTTGAAGGTGGGAAGGTATTGAGCAATATGGAAGCCAACCGCCTACAAATCTTATTTGATGAAAAGCCGTCCGACGAGCAGCGTAATGTGCTTAAAAAGCGCGGTTTTAAATGGGCGCCAAGTCAAGGAGCTTGGCAGCGGCAGCTTACTTCCAATGCTCTACAGGCGGTAAAATACATGGACTTCCTTCAACCGATTGATAAGGTGTAACAGCCATGATATATCGCTATTATTATAAAAAATGTCCGGATGAGCGCATGAGAACCATTCGGCGGCTCATTGAATCTGGGCGCATCCGTATCAGTGATATTGTTACCATTCGTGGAACCTTTAGCGATCAGAAATGGTATCGACTCACGATCCGGACGACAACAGAGCAGCTCCAGTTCACCGGATTAAGCTGGTTTTACTTTGGCACTGGCTCTTTAGGGATGCAGCAGGTCTTACGTTGGCTGCTTGTGCCGTCTGCTTATCAGAAGGCTGTATTGAACGTGGAGCATCAAGGCGATACGTATCAGCCTAATTGCTTCGTGATTTGTTTTGAAAAGTGATGATAAATAAAAAATATATATTCAGAGAGGAAGATAAATATGAGTCATTTTACAGTTGCCGTTATCACACCTAATTTGAACAGTGTAGAGGACCTATTAGCTCCATTCCAAGAAAATAATATGGGAAATTGCCCTGAAGAGTATCTGGCGTTTTTTGATGTAGAAGAAGAATATCAACGATCTTATGAATCGGAGTCAACGGAATATATACAAATGGAAGATGGACGACTTGTCTCGCCATATGATTCTGGTTTTTATGTTACTTCTTTTGAGACGATGATGACCACGCTTGAAGCTCTAACACACTTAAAACGTATACAAATTCCACACAGAGAGAAGTACCCTACATTTGATGATTATATGATGCAATATGTAGGGTATAACGCTAAAGATCAAAAGACAGGGAAATGGGGATATTGGGAGAATCCGAATGCTAAATGGGACTGGTGGGAAGTCAGAGGACGTTGGTCGGATATGTTGTTGCTTCGATCAGGTGAACAAGCCAGTGCAGCTCCAATTAAAGATATTTTCTTTATTGAGTAGGAGCAACATGAAGGAATAAGCGTTGAAATCGAAGGAATGTCTGTACCTATATTTAATTTCCTCTAATAGAAGCTTCTCAAGAATGGGGGGATTCTCAGCAAATCGCTGATAAATTAATAACAGAGTTTCAACATAATTCTAGTATGATACCTATTTTTTATAACTTACGTATACAGCAATAAATTCAAAAAAAAAATTTTTTAGAAAAATGAGTCTATAAACCTAAATGGAATGAATATAAATTTTTTTTACAGAAAATATTATCCCATATAAGTATATATTTTAGGAAATAAAACAATTTTATGTAAGTTATTTTTTTGAAATATATAATTTTCTCTTGAGCGATACCTAAAATTGAAGCAAGTGAAATATTGACGAGATTTTCTAGATGAAATAATATCATAATCAACCAACCAATAATAAAATTATTACGGCTAACAAAGGAGGTGATACATGTGGATCAAATTTTGGATCTTAATTTAGAGGAACTAGAAGAAATCGAAGTAGATCAAAGAGGAACAAGTAGTACTAGTTTTGGTTGTTGCAACGAAGGAATTTAAGGATTGTACAAAGTAAAATATTTGAAATCATCATCCATAAAGGAGGTGATACATATGGATCAAATTTTGGATCTTAATTTAGAAGAACTAGAAGAAATCGAAGTAGATCAAAGAGGAACAAGTAGTACTAGTTTTGGTTGCAACGAAGGAATTTAATTAATTACTCTTTCAGGGCCAAACTATGTATAGTTTGGCCCTTTAGTCTAAAATAAGGAGAATGAGACCAATGCTATTAAAAAAGTCTTGTACTTTTGATCAATTATCTTATGAATGGAATTGTTACATAATAAAAGATCTTGTTGATTTTGATTCTTTTTTAACACGTACCTATACGAGTATGAGTGTTGATAATCAATTTTGGTTTATGAGAAAAAGTTTTAATGGAGATAACCACATACGTCTTAGATTTAAAAATACTGTATCTACAGATGAGATAGAGCAATTCTTCAGTGCAGAAAAAATTAATTTTAATAAAATTATTTATGAACCAGAAGTATTTCTATTTGGAGGTGAAAGGGGGACTGAATTAGCACACAATTATTTCTGTTTGTCATCAAACTTGTTAGTTAATTATTTAGTTAACAAAGAGTCGATTAAAATGTTTAATTATATCGTCATTTATATTTCTAAATATATAATTGAAAAAGTAAATGCGGATAATTTTGAAATATGGGACTGTTGGAGTAAAATTTTTCAGCTTCGGGAGTTTGATTTAGAAAAGTATAAAAAAATCATAGAAAAAAATTATAGAAGTTTTGAACTACTAAGTGATATGAGAGTAGACGAATTGTTAAGTAATTACTCTGAAAATTTTCGAGAGTTTTTTTTGAATGAGTATATACCAAATCTCGATATATTAATTGAAGAACATAAAAATCATTATTTTAAAGGGGATTTAACTAGAGGTATACGAAGTATTTTATCTGCCATCATAATTTTCAATTGGAATATTTTTGGTTTGAAAGCAGGTTTACAAGGATCTTTAGCGTTAATGTTCATGAATAAGTATAAACCTTTATAGCTTAAATTTGATGTGAGGTGTACGAAATGAATGAATTCCTTATTATAAGAAGCCCTATAAATAGTGCTGATTTTATACATGAATTGGTACCTTCTAAGAGTTATTTATTATTCATTGAGAATAAAGCATTAGAAAAGGAGATAGAGCAAAATAAAAACACTTTAGTTGATATTTTATTTCATAAAATTCCATCAATAACTAATAAATCTTTAAGTCATAAACTTATTGAACAGAAAAGAAAAATATACAACCAAATTAGTCCTTTTAAAATTGAGTTATTTACAGAAAATAAAAATTTATTCAATGACGAAGAGTTGAAGTTTATTATTAACGATTACAATGTAAGAGAGAAGTTTGTCTATAATCAAAACAAAATTTTTGAGAATTTAATTTTTGAAAAAGAAATTTTTGAAAAAAATGTTATTGAATTGCTGAATAATAATGAATGGTTTAAGTCGGCTATTTGTGTATCCAATCGAAGCCTTTTTGAAAGTATTTATCAAAAAAAGACAATTGCAATCGATAAAAATAAATTTACTACTTTGTTAAGATATATTTATAAATCTTCCATTATGTCGACTCCTTCATCTCTATGGTCTGGTGTAAATCTGGCAGAATGGGATGATTTAACGCATTGTATCAAACGTTCCAAATTCTTAGAATTTACTTTTGAATACAATTTAAAGAAATTTAAACATAGGGTTCGTACGCATACAAAATTGAATTTTGTCGAGTATATGAATGAATTTTTTTATATTAACCCTACATTATTTGAAGATTCAGGATATTTATACTATTGGAAGGCAGAGTATAAGTCACTAAAAAAATGCCGACTGAAAAATAATGATATCTTAAGTCATATTTTGAAAGTTTATAATAATAAAATATTTAAATTAAATGTCATTAAGAATGAGTTGGGAAATTATATTTCAGAAGAGCATCACAACGATTTTATTCAACAATTAATTAATCTTGATATTGTTAGAATTAAAGCTGATCCAATTTATGGTTCTTCTAATCCATTTCAGTATACATTTCAAAATGAAGAAGAAAATAGTATTTTACGTACTAAATACAATATTCCTGATTTGAATTTTAGGGAAGATTTTAAAAAAATAAGCTATTGCAATGATAATTATGATGCGATTTCTACTAGAGTTAATACATTAAATGCTTGGGAAACTATAAAATTAAGTAAGGAAATAAAACAAGATTTGAAAATAGCGGGAAATTTGTATAAAGCAATTTTTGAAGAGATGTATAGTGAATCTCGTACAAGCGAGATTCAAAAAGAAGAGTTTGCAAAAAAATATGGCTATGATAATTTAATTCCAATTTTAAAATATAGTTTTGATCGTGAAAAGCTAAAAAATTCAGCAAACTTTGAAAAAAATTATAGAGCTTGGGAGATTCCAAAAGCTCAAGCAGGTATAAGCTTTTATAAGCGATTAATAGAGTATATCATCAAAAATAAAGTTCTATTAAGTGGTAATAAAGAAGTGATTATAAACTCTAGTGAAATTTTGAAATTAAAGCCTAATTCAAAAATTAAAAAAAATAAAGTTGAATTAGAGGAAGAAAACGAGATCATTTTCCAGTTTTTTAAGGAGAGTGACACATACTTTTTTATTCCTGAAATGTACTCAACTATGTATGGGCGATTGGCAGGTCGGTTTATTAAACTCTTTGATAAGCGTTCGCAAGAAGTCATGTTTAAGCAACTCATTGAGCACATTGATAACAAAGAAAAATTGGTCCAAACTAACATTCATATTAATAATGATTTAGATGGCTTGGGTTTTGATAATCCCTTCATTGAAGAAAAGTTACTTTTATATGACTATAATGCACATTCAAGCGAAAAAGTAATATTTATTAATGAAGTTTTCATTAAGCTAAATAAAAGTAATGATAAATTCTCAATACATTTATGCGATGGTACACCAATCAATTTATGGAACTCATCATCAATATCACCAGGTAATGATATATTGTATAACTTATTGAATTATATACCTCATCAGGAAAAACCAACTTTAAACGGGCATGCAAAAAGTAGAATAGAACTAGATTTGGATTATCAACCACGTATTATAATTGACAAGCTTATTTTTAGTAGAGAACGTTTTAGATTAAAAAAAGAATATTTCGAGTTTTTAAACAAAAGTTACTCCGATTATCAAAAAATGGAGTTTTTGTTTAGCCTGGTTTATGATCACCAGCTGCCACTTGAATGTTTTCTTTATACAGATACCAACTTTAAGCCTCAGTATATACAGTTTAAATCAGTTTACGACTTGAATATAATCCAGCGAATTATCAGAAATAGTTTGAAATATATATATATTGAAGAATGCTTGCCGTCTAAAGAGCAATATTGGTTGAATGATGGAAATGAAAAATATAATGCAGAGGTGTGGTCAAAAATATGAATAATACTTTAAGATTATTTATTAAAGGGAAATCAGAAAATAAAATCAATCCTTTATTATACGACAATTCAGTTGATTTATGGTTGATGGGATGCATTTATCAAGGAATTATGATGTTTAATGATGATTTAGTTTTAATAGGTCGATTAAGCCAAAGCCTAATATGTGAAAATGATTATAAAAGTTACATATTAACATTAAAAGAGGGATTGAAATGGAATGATGGTCACTCGATAACTACTGAAGATATTTTATTTACCATTCAGTGGCTTCTTCAACCTGAAGCCCCAGATCATTTATCCAAGTATTTCTTAAACATAATTTCAGCAAAAAATTATAAGACTAAAAGCACTAATGATATTGAAGGCATAAAGTTGATAGATGATTATAGAATTCAATTCTTGTTAGAAGCTCCAGATCCTTATTTCAATCAAAGATTATTATTACCTATCATCCCAAAACACATATTTGAGAATGTCAGTGTAGAAGATTTTTATAATAATCGATATAAAGATGAATATATTGGATCAGGTCCTTATAAACTAATTAAAAAAGAAAGCTCAAAATTCTTGTTTTCTAAAAATGAGTATTTTCATTTAGGAACGCCTTATATTGATCATATGACTATTGAAACAGGATCAAATGATGAATTAATTGATTTATTGAAAAATAGATCAATTGATTTTGCCGAAATCAGTTATAGCGACATTGATTCAGTTTCTGAATATCAAGATCACTATAAATATTACGGATTAGATAAACCAATGATTACTTTAATAGCATTAAATCATCGAAACAAAATGTTGAAAAATAAGTCTGTCAGAAAATCAATCGCTTATGCAATTCATAAGAAAAAAATAATAGCAGAAATTTATAAAGGATATGCCCATCCTATAGAGCAATATTATCCTAATATATTAAATCGCTATAAAGCGGAACTTTTAAATGATTATCATTACGATATAGAGCTTGGAAAAATAATGCTACAAAATGAAAATCTAACAGATATTCAGTTCAATTTAGGTTACAATGCAACAAATTCAGAACACAAATTTATTGCAGAATTTGTGAAAAAAATGATCTTCTTAACTTAAACGTTAATATATATATCAAAGAATACACTGACAATTATACTTGGCAGGAAGATTTTAAATCGAATAAGTTAGACATGTTTTTAATTGATTATAGAATGCTAATATCTTCTAATCCAACCAATTTCTTGGGGTGCAATAGCTTATTAAAACAACTAATAGGATGGGAAGATAAACAGAATGACTTATTAGTTGAGCAGTGTGCAGAAAACAATGAAAATAAAATAGAAATATACAAGAAGTGGTCAGCCCACATTAATGAAGAACTTCCAATGATTTTTCTAATCAGCCCACTTGAAATTCAACTGATAAGTAAAAATATACTAAATTTAAAACCAAGCCCACGGGGTCTTCTTTGGAATATACACGAACTAAAAATTGATAATTAAAATTAATTTTATTTAGGAGAGAGCTATCTTGAAATCAAATCTACTGAGAAATCGTATATTTATAAGTGTCTATCTATCTAATTTTATATCTTCAGTTGGAGATAGGCTGGTCTTATTTATTTTACCTTTATGGGTCATGGAATTAACTCATTCGTCTTTAAAAGTATCTATAGTCAATGCAGTAATGACAATAACAGTAGTATTACTTACACCTTTTACTGGGACCATAGCTGATAGGATTTCAAGGCGGAAAATTATGATATCAGCAGATATCTTAAGAATGATAGTAATGATATGCCTAGCTATATTGTCAATAATTTTTGAACTGCATTTGGGCATTCTTATTATATTAATAGTTATTCGATCGTTTGGAACTTCTATATTTTCTCCTGCATCTAATGCGGCCTTATTAACATTTGTAGATAAGAAAGACATTGATGAAGCAGTTGCTTGGAGACAAACAATGAATCAATTAGTTGGAATAATTGCTCCTTTGCTAGGAGGGATTCTTGTAGCAGCAGTAAGTTACCAAATTATTTTCATAATCGATGCAGCCTCTTTTCTTATTTCCGTGATTGTTTTATTAATAATCAGATTTCCAAATGATATAAAAATAACTAAAAGAAAGCCATTTTGGGTGGACTTAAAAGAAGGATTCACAACGATATTAAATCAAAATGTTTTAAAAACGCTTTTAATAAGTGCTGGAATAATAAATATTTTGGGCGCGGCTTTAATTGTAACATTACAAGTATATGTAATAAGAATGCATTATAGTCCGATTTGGTGGAGTATAATTTTTGTTTCTTCTCCGCTTGGAGTTATTGTAGGTGCATTTATATCACGATTAATAAAACTAGATAAAAAAATGTTTACTAATGCATTTATCTATGTAGGATTAATGGGATCTTTAAATGTTCTGATGGGCTTAGTTCAAAATGCGTTTATTTTTACTATAGTATTTTTCTTATCAGGTATAGCATTCGGTATTAGCAACATCTATTTTGGTTCTTTATATCAAAAAATGATTCCTTTGGAGAAAAACAAGGTCGATTTTTTGGGTTTTTAAATTCAATATTACTAATCGCAACTCCATTAGGTCAAACAATTACTGGTGCTGGATTAGAATTTATACAAGCTAATTACTTTATAGTTGCTATTGGTATTTTAACCGTGATAACTTCTATTATCTCCTTAATTATTTTAAAAAATCAGTGGATATCTATGAATATAAAAGATGAAGAAAGAGTTTTTAGTAAAAGTTCCAGTTGATTTTTTGTTTGAAAATTTATTGTGAATAATTAATTTATTCTTGTACTTTAAGTTGATTTGATTTAGTATTTAATTACATCATTGTATCCTGATACTCTCAATGCTGGAGACAAAGGAAATGTGTGTTGTACCCTCAATCCTGCTGACTTGTTGTAAGATAAGGAAGAGTGAGGTAAAAGCAGGCAAAAAGTCGTTGTCCGATACTCCCTCATTGCTGGAGAAAAGGATCAAGAGTACCGAAAGGCTCTCCAAAAGTAGTTATGTGATTGTATGTAAACAAGCAAATAAACGTATACAAAGCCGATTTTAGCAGAGTTTCATTCTGCCGAAATCGGCTTTTTTGCGTTTGCATTAAAAACTGAGAGGATGATTTGTATGTTATTAAATCTATTCCAATCGAAAAAGCAGGAAGAAAACACACTGGAAAATGAGATCAATTCGTTTTTCCAAGATGAAAAAGAGCGTCGTCAAAAAGCAGAATCATTTGTACTTATGATGCTGGGGCTTATCCCATATGCTGCACAAGAAGTCTGGGGCTACAAAGAGGATCGAATGATCATCGGTGATACGGTTCTGTTTGAAATGAGCAGCCAGCATTTTTTTGTGAAAAGTACAGATGGGGTTGAACTGGCTGTGCTTGAACTTCGAGGACAACCTTTTTGGCAATCGGTACAGGAGATCATGAATTTTGCGCACGATTTGCTGGAAGATATTCAGCAGCGTGAAGTCGGACGTAATCAATTGATTTCAAGTATGGATCAGTTGACGCAACGAATCAAAGATAGTTCGATTGCAGCTAATCATAAAAAAGGTCTTGCGATTGCTCAGCAGGTTCCGCAATTTGTGAAAAATAATTAAATACTTGTAAAACGATCCCTACAAGAGTAGGGATCGTTTTATTATCCAAATCAGAGAGGAAGAGTCCTATGAAAAAAATGACCGTAAACCTACACTTAAACAAAAAAAGCTAATTACCACTGCGAGGTTGAATGCACAGAATTGGTTGGTGCGTGCTCAACATGAAGGTCAGCTCACCATTGTGCACCGCGAATCTCATAAAGTACGTCAGCTTTCGATCTAAATATAGGAAGGACTCCAAACGGCTGAATAAGCTGCTGGAGTCCTATTTTATTTCAAAGGAGAATGCAGCATGACCGTTCATGGTTTTGTATCGTATAGCATGGAGCGCGCATACGCCGCTTACAAGCTTGGAAAGATCATTCGGTGCGAATACTGCAATCGGCTTGAATATCTTCTATCGTTGCACTAAGATACAAGGAGGCTAAGCAATTGAATTCCATTTTAAACAATATGGCTGCTGTTGGTGGTCAAGCACCAACGGATATCATTGGACATTTAACCTGGGCAGGTGCGGGCGCGATGCTGATCACACGAGATGAGCTGAAACAAAAGCTCATCGATTCTGGACTAGGTGAAGGTTGGATGCCGAAACCTATCCGGTTGCCGGATGCGTTTCGCCGAGCAACTTCAGCCAAGTTTCGGCAAGAAATCGCTGAGGGCATATTTGAAAACTATATGTTACGTGAAGTGGGTTCCAACAAACAGACGGACACTAAAGGTAGGCGCCTTAGCTATGATGAGACGGCTGGTGTCGTCATACTGGATAAACACAACGGTACGATCGATGCAAGTCATACCTCGGCTACAGCTAGCCAGATGACTCAAACTGCCATCTTGCGATTTGAAATTTGCAAAAACCATTACGAAAGCACGACCCTGCTTACCGTGATGACGAACGTTTTAAAAAGTATGTCGCCTACACCTGTCCGACAGTCGGGCGGTGTGTATTTTGTTCCGAAGCAATTTGATCCAGAACCGCACGCATATATTGCGTTTATCCGCTCGCTCGAAAAGGGCGAAGCAGAAAACATTCCAGTGATTAACACCAATGATATGCGCGGAATGATCACGAGAAAGCTGCTGGAGCATTTAAAAGGAACATTGAGCGTCTGTAAGACAGGGGTCGACAATCAACTTAAAAAGTCAGAGTTGAAAGTGATTTTAGACGATGCTAAACGGATTGCTTAGGACTATAAACAGTATGAAAGTATTGTCACCGGTGATCTACAAAGTATGGATGAGCTATGTTTATTAATCCGACAAAATGTGGCTACCGCTTTACAGAATATGGCGGAGGATTAAAGAACGAAAGGATGTTTGGATATGGAAGGACAAGCCTATATGGAACACTGGGCACTGATTCGCCAAGTGTTGCAACATCATATCGAGCTGGACAAAGTAAGGTATAGTCAACATGCAGGGGAACGCATGGAAGAACGTAGCATTACCAAGCGGATGGTCGAGTTTATTTTATAATATCATGAACCGACGGAAATGCACGAAGCCGGGAAGTATCCATATGGCGCACATCCTATGAGTAATAGTGATCCCGTATTGACTGTGGTTGGTTCCTATGAAGAGCGTGTCGTAGCAATCGGTCTGGCTATCAAAAAGCGATCCTCCAGTATCCAATTCACGTTTGTGACTGCCTTAGCGCCGGAATCTGGGCGACATGTTGAGTAAGAATCAAGCATCCACCCCTAGGATTTGGTGTATACTAAAGTACACAACACTTCAGACTAGGCGGTGAAATCGATAATGAGAGGAACAAAGACCATGATGATTAATAATGTGGCGACAATCAATTTCCCGGTGGAAATGATAGATGGAGAGGAACAGTACCCTCTACATTCGGCTGCTGTTGTTGAAAGTATCGCAGATGCCATTACCGATGAGGTTAAAGCTTCTGTGACCATCGATTACGAGCAGATCCCAGCCGATTACTTCTTGAAAGTAAAGCAAGAACTGGGTATCCGAGCGGTCGATCACGAGAAGGCAGCCCAGCATGAGCAAAAACTGCTGGACATGCTGAATCATGCTGGAGCGTTTCCAAACCACAAAAATTAAATGAAGGATCTATAAAGAAAAGAGCTGAAGACTTCCTACGATGGGGAGCTTCAGCTTTTTTTTATTTGAAAACAGGAGGAATACACATGAAAATTTGGGATGTAGTCAAACAATTGAATACAGAATTTGCGGAACGTGAAGAAGTAATTGAAGGATTAGTGATTGCTTTGATTGCTCGGCAACATGCGCTATTAATTGGACCACCAGGGACAGGGAAAAGTGCATTGGTCACGGAGGTTATCAGACGTATGACTGGGGCAAAGCATTTTCAATGGCTGCTTACACGCTTCAGCACTCCAGAAGAGTTATTCGGTCCCGTTTCGCTACAAGAATTGGAGCAAGGGGTATACAAGCGCAATACGGTTGGCAAATTGCCAGAGGCGCATACTTCCTTTTTAGATGAAATTTTTAAAGCCAATAGTGCCATCCTAAATGCTCTGTTAACGCTAATCAATGAGCGATTGTTTTATAACGATAGTGCACCAACAAAGGTGCCGTTAATATCGCTTGTTGGTAGCTCCAATGAGTATACCGAAGAAGGCGAAGGACTCGAAGCATTGTTTGATCGATTCCTTTTGCGTTTTGAAGTGAATTACATTGGCGAAGATCAAGCTTTTGTAGATATGTTAAAAAGCCAAATCTCTTTACCAGTGAATATGACGATGGAGGATCTGTATCAGCTTCAATCTTTCAGCGATACGGTGACTATCTCTGATGCTATGTATGACAATTTGAGCCAAATTCGAAGTGAACTACGAGATCAAGGGATTCAACCATCCGATTGTCGTTTCAAGCAGATCTTATCGATTCTTCGAGCAAAAGCAGTATTAGCTGGAAGAACGTCTGTTATAGCAGAAGACATGCTCATTCTCAAGCATTCCCTTTGGGAAATGCCAGATCAACAAGACAAAGTAGCTAAAATCATTCGCTTCCATGCGCAAGATGCGATTAAGACAAAAGTCGAAGACGCGCTATCTGAAGTAGCAGATGTTCTCCACAATCTGAAGAAAGAAGGAGATACAACGGACGCTGCGTTAGAAGCCATCAAAAAAATAAAGAGCATCGCTGCTGATCTTAAAGTCTTACAAATAGAAACGCCTACACGTTTGGATATTCGGGATGCTTTACAAAGTATTCAAGCTTCCCTAACTCACATCACTACACATGTGCTGGGCGTATAAGCATATGAATCATATTCAAACGGTGTTAAATACAGATCAGTATGACCGTAGACGATTTGACGAACTTCTTCATATATCGGAAAAACTGATAACGGTGAAGGAGCAAGGGGAAAAACACATCCCCTTGTTTTCACACTTGATGGGTGATATGTGGGCAGGTTTATTTAAGATGCAGCCACGGCTGCTAGAAGAAGTACCTTCGGATCTCAGCGTAAATCAGCAATTGATGCAGCACATAATGGAGGATCGCGGTTATACCGATTTAAGAGAATTTACTCGGCTGGACGATTTTGCTTTCGCTTTGGGAACAACCAAGTACAGCGAAACCACATTACGCTGGATTACTCAGCAAATGGATGAACGTCAAGATGTATTCGATGCTTGTGATCAATATGCGCAAGGCTTACCAGATGCATCTCAAGCTGTAGCTAAAACCATATCCTCAGCCCTAAACGACGAAGGTCATGCGTTGTCTAACATGTTAGCAAAGGCGACAGAAGAGGCAATGACAACAAAGGAGAATGTAGAGCTTCTGCTGGGAGGACTGCAAGCAGGAAACCGAGCAGGTGAACTTCAGCGCGTTCCTCTTCAAGAAAAATTATTTCTTGCCGAGCATTTGAGCCACCATCCCAAGATGAGAGAAATTGCAAAATGGGCTGGGCGTATGAAACAAATTGCTTATCGTAAGAAGCGTTCTACGTATACGGCAAGTATGGCTCGGAGTGGCGTAAAGCAATGGCAAGATATTTCACAGTTGCTTCCTATGGAACTAGGATACTACGCCAGTGGCATCACGAAAATGGATTTTCTTCGCCGATATGTGGAAGGTCAGACGCTCCAATACGATACCCAAGGACCCAAATCTCTTGCCAAAGGACCCATTATTTTGTGTCTGGATCAATCTGGTAGTATGTCCATACTGGACGCCGCAGCTAAGGGATTCACGTTAGCCCTGATGAGCATTGCTCGAAAACAAAAAAGAGATTTTGCACTGATTCCTTTTTCTAATACAGCGGAGCAGACGTTCTTCTATGTGCGTGGGAACATGAAGGTAGAGGATATGGTGCGATTAGCAACATCTTTTGTCGGAGGTGGAACAAAATTTAAACCACCTTTGTTACGAGCTGCTGATGTTCTAAATAACCATCAATTTAAACAAGCGGATATCGTTTTTGTGACAGATGGAAGTTCTGATGACATTGATTCAACATTTATGAACGATTGGAATCATTTGCGACAGAAGAAACACGTTTCGGTTCTCTCCTTATTGCTTGGAGTTGAATCTATTTCCGGTGTGGAAGCCTTTTCTGATCGTATTGTCAAAGCATCTTCATTTGAAGACGATGCCATACACGAAGCCTTTACCGTTGGAGGAAAAAAGAATGAAGCTAAGTCCTAATAAATTAGCCGAGCAATTGGAGGCTGCACATGAATGATTTCACCAAGTATTGGTTCGGATTGGCGAATACAGCGTGCTAATTGAATTTATGGATGCGAAGGATTGGAATGGTCGTCTGCAAAAGTTCAATGAAGACCGGCAACTGCACAGTATTGATCCAGAATGGAGCGAAATGGAAGTAGGATAGCTGATTTACTGGGCATCTTACTTTCAGAATAGTGCTGCCGTTGCGTGCATAAAAGATGATGCGATGAAATTGCTCTCTGCAATGGGATGTAATGATGTGCAGTTAGAATGGAATGTTGATCTTACGAACTGCATTTCAAGAGACGATGAGTTGATATTTGAATCATGATTGAGAGGATGAGACGATGAAGAGATCGAGTATTCAGCGTACGGTAAAAAGCTTGCTTAACATGAGGGATCGTATTCGTTTTGACTTGCCGTTCCAGCGTAATAGCGTTTGGAAGAAAGATCGCAGATCTTATCTGATTGATTCCGTGATTCGGGATAAATATATTCCCAACATCCTCGTTTGGAATAATAGTGACGGATATGTTTGGGTGGTGGATGGAAAGCAACGTTGGGAATCTATCTTCATGTTTCATGATGGAGATTATCGCCTGAGTAAAGGTACAGCCGATTTTCAAAATGAAGTGATTGCAAATAAAAACCATGAGGAGTTATCAGACGATGCCAAGTTTGAATTTCTGACATATAACTTTACTGTCACCGAGTTCAGCGAATGCACGGTTGAAGAAGTAGAAGAAATGTTCTACCGCGTCAACCAGGCAGAGCCGCTTACTTACACTGAAAAAACGCGTGTAAAGTTAAGTCCAGACGTTTGCGAAGTCGTACAAGAGCTAAGCAGTCACTTATTTTTTGAGAAGATTGCTTTTACGAAAACAGATCGTAACCGTTATGTCGATGAGAAGCTCATTTGGCAGTTTTTAGCCTATATATCAGGTTCAGATATCGACTATAGCGGAGCAACCTTGAACGCATTTATTTCTAATCTGGATGAAGTTCCGGTGGCTATTACGGAGCAAGTCGAGCATCGATTGGAGTTTCTGGATGCGGCATTTCGGAAATGGAACAGCAAGCTGCGGAAAGTATTGAAAAAGGTACACGTAGATACGTTATTTCAAATCGTGGAAGATGCTGAAAAATGTGCAATTACAAAAGAACGATTCGGAGAATGGGCAGCTTCTTTTCTCATTGATCGGTACACAGTCTATAGTCCATATGGACAACTTTGTCAAAAAGGCGCGGCCAGTAAGCAGTTTATTTTAAAACAAAAAAACTGTATGCTGGAAGATTTGAAATCGTTCGAAGGAGAGTGCCGAAATGAGTAAAAAATCCTTCGTCTAGAAGTAAAGGAAAATATCGAAGTGAGTCGGTTGATAGAAATGGAGATCGACAAAACCATTGCGGATGAACAAGAAGTACAGGAGATGGAGAAACGTTTGAATGCGGAGCATGGTTTTCAAAGCGTGCAAGATCTTCTTATCTTTCTAAAAGAGCATTGGAATGGGATCCCTGAAGAAGAACCGATTACGATTACAGGTGAGAAACGCCATGTGGGAGATGTCGATCTAGAAGATGTAACGGAACTCTATAAAGATTCTTTCAAGTGGAATGTATAAAAATAGACTCTATGATTTCAAAAGGACTGCGGTGTGATACCAGCAGTTCTTTCTTTTGTCATGTAAAGGAGAGCACGCGTACTTGGGCGAGCAACTCGATTTATACACTGATTATATTGTACCACAATGGTATGAATCGGAACTCAATGTATGCAATACGGAAAGCTGGGTTTTGGCAAACGTCATTGCGTATGCCCCACTCTATCATTATCTTCGTTTAGAAGAGATTATGTCCTATTACCTCATTATCAAAGAGACAGGAAGAAACCCTTATCACTTTGGAAGCACGCGTCCAAATACGACAACCATAAATAAAGAGCCGGTGCCAAGAGACTTTCAGCTATATTCTAAAAAACTTTGGATATTGGAATGGATCATTGAGAACCAGCGCGGGCATTGGTTTTGGAAGTCAGATGCAGACCACGATGATTTTCAAGAATGGTATGATCAAAAATTCAAATCAAAGGGTGAGCAAAATGAAAACAGTATGGACGAACTTTAAATGCGAAGAATGTGGGCGGATATTTTTAATTGAAGAAAATCCGAAGGATCGGCTCGATGAACCGGGCTGTCCCGAATGTTTCGAAACGAACTGCATCGAGTTGGAAAATGAGAATGATCTAAATTGACCTTTAGAGGATTAGGAAGGATGACAACATGATGAACCGAAAAAAGATCAACTTATACCCTATACCTCAACATTGTTTATATTGTAGCAGCAAAGTAATCTACACCAGTAATGCTGCCATTTATGGTAAGGAGTATGGGAATGGTAAATGCTATAAATGTACAAGTTGCGATGCCTACGTAGGCGTTCACAATGGTACTAGGATTCCGTTAGGACGGTTGGCAAACTGGAAACTAAGACATTTGAAAAAGCAATGTCATGATTTGTTTGATCCTATTTGGAACCAGAAAAAGAAGTGGCTTCAAAGACATGCCTATGAAAGACTTGCGGAATTGTTGAATATTCCAACTCAGGAATGCCATTTTGGCTGGTTTGATGAGGAGCAGTTGAAACAAGCCATACAGATCCTTCAACATTCCGATTGGTAGATAGAGAAAAAGAAGTGAAAAATACTTCATTTCAAAGCAGCTACCTCTACGGTGGCTGCTTTTTTATACAAATGAATTCTACTATTTAAGGAGGAATATCCATGTTAAATACGACTGAATATAAAACATCAGCATTTTTGTTTGCAGGAGTGGGTGGAGCAACTGCTGGAGCTATGCGTAGTCAAGCTGAATATGCTGGTAAAGTCTACAAATTCAAAGTGCTGTGTGCTATTGATAGCGATCCGATTGCATGTCGTAATCATGATTTGATCACAGGTGAGAATACTTCCATATGTATGGACTTATTTACACGTTGGCAATATGAGGCATGGCATGGTCAGCAACCACCGAAGGATTGGAAAGAAGTCACTGCATGGGACATCTGGCAAGCTTTTAAGGAACAGGTTCCCTTTTTCCTCTTCCTCAGCCCACCATGTAAAGGCTTGAGTGGTCTTCTACCTGGTGACAAAGCAGCGTCTGAGAAGTATCAAGCACTGAATTATCTTACTGTACACGGACTGGAGTTGTCGTTACAAGCGTGCTTGGAGTATGGCGGCTCTGTACCAGCTATCATCCAATTAGAGAATGTACCTCGGATCACGACTAGAGGAAAACTACTTTTATCAAAGATAAAAAAATTGCCGAAAAAATATGGGTATGCCGTCAGTATCCGAGCAGATCACAATTTGGGCGAGATCGGAGGGCTAGGGCAAAATCGAGTACGTTTCCTAATTCTTGCTCGGCATGAAGCTCAGCTTCCTAATTTCATCTACTATCCAGAACGAAAGCCACTACGAACGATCGGAGATGTACTTTCCAATCTTCCTGCACCCGGCGATACCGTAGTAGGAGGACCACTGCATAAGTTGCCGCGTCTTCAATGGAAAACATGGATGCGGCTTGCATTGATTCCTGCCGGTGGTGACTGGCGTGATCTCAACAAGATGGATTGGGAAAATCTCAGGGTGACACATGCTCCACGAGCTGGAGCTTATGCGGTGGAGGATTGGAATGAAACGAGCCGAACGGTCACAGGTTCGTCTGGTCCAGGTCAAAGTAATGGAGCAACAGCTGTATCCGATCCACGCTTGCAATTATCTGGCGAGGGAAAGACCAATTTGTACCGGGTTCAGTCTGTTGATGAAGCACCCACTTGTGTAACGGGAGCTGCTGGTGTCAATCAGGGTGCAGGTTGTATCTCTGATCCTAACTTGTCGAATCGATCCAATCGACATCCGGGTGTATATCAGATCGTGCGAGCAGATGAGCCAGCTCCATGCGTAACCGGCACGCGTTTTGGTAGCGGTGCAATTGCTGTTGCTGATCCGCGAGTCAACACCAAGTTGATGCCGGATAGTTACGGTGTGCAAGAGTGGGACACAACGGCCAAGACAGTTCGATCCGCCAATCGGATTATGCAGTCTGCGGGTAGCATATCTGATCCTCGAATCAATAGCACGCCACGAGCAGACACAATGGGGGTACAAGATTGGAATTGTACAGCGAAAACAGTCATCGGTAGCATGGATGTTCATGTTGGAGCTTCCGCTATAGCCGATCCGCGCATACCCGCTGACAAAGAGCAAGGAGTATGGACGATTATCTCACTAGATGGCACATGGCACCGTCCACTCACGACTTATGAGCTGGCTATGCTACAAAGTTTCCCGCCATTCCTTCCGGACGGAAGACCATTTCAGTTAGAAGGGTGCAGTGATCAGAAAGCACGCGAGTATATCGGAAATGCTGTGCCACGGGAAGCACAGGAAGAAATGGGAAATGTGCTGCTATTGGCAGCAGCAGAGGCAGATGTAAACGTGGGCTTTACACTGAGCTGGCAACCTGTATGGGTTGCGCCTCCAGCAGAAGAGTCTTCTCAAATTATTCAACAAAATCATACGAAAGGTAAGGTGTACCTCATGATCTATTTCACATCTAAGCAACATCAAGTGAATTATGAATATTTGCAAAAGAAATTTGAAGGCAATTGGTCAAGTGAATATGCAGCCGGTTCTTATGTAGCTGCCCTTACTGAAATATTTCCTCGTATCGATTGGCATGAGCAGGATTCGCCGGTATCTTGGTTTTTCGGCGAGTGGGCAGTAACTGGAAAAGATGAATATGGTTATGAAGACGGATACCACACAGAATCTAAAATTGTGGGAAGTCTTTCGGGGATTTATCAAGAATTGGTCCGAGCGGCGGTAGAGTTGTTTACAGGCGCATTCATAAATTTGATTTAATGCGATTTTTGGGTGGAGCCGATCAAAACTTGTACATGGTATTTCTTCAAATTATTGAAATCCGTAGAGGCTCAACAATTTTAAATTTATCTACAATTATAAGTTGAAATTAAATGCGCAATTTTGAATAAAATGAACGGGGCAGGTCTAAAAAGGATCTGCCTTTTTATATACAAGAGGATTACGGTATGTATTAACATTATTAGAATAGCACTCAAAATCCGCAGAATAGAACTCAAAATCAGTGGAATAAAACTCGAATTTTGTGTTTTATTCCACTGATTCCGTTGAAATATATTATTTATGGGTATATACTAAATATAAAGTGGACAGTCGACTGTCCAGTATTAAATTAAACGTACATGATAAAAAGATAAAAAAAAGCCCTGTCGCGCTAACGACAGGACTGGGACATGACCAATGGGCAACCACGGTGTGTATCTAATTCAGAAGCTCACAAGAAAACCCACCGAAGGCCGTCAACCTTACTCGGTGGGTTTTTTCTTGTCTGCAAATTTGCGGCGAATGAGTCTGTACAGCTTACGTACACTAAATGAAATACTTAGCGAAGCTGCAATGGCTCTCAGAACATCCACAAATTCAATCAGAACAAGTGCGATCATGGCATCACCTCCTTATGGAAGGCTGCACCGTGATCGCTCCACCGAAACATTTCATGTCTTACAAATAGTATAGCATAAACCATAATAAGTATTACATATGATGGTTTTTTTCTTTTGGGGAATAATATAAGTATCATTTGGCAACGATTTAGTAAAATAAGAACTAATTTTTCGTTTGGTATGGCAAGTTCCTTTGCTATGTAGATTAATTACGAAAAATTGAAAAGTAATAAAGTAATGTATGCAGATACTAAATCCTTTTTTATTTGTTATGAGAGTAACAGATGCAGTGAACAAATTGATCAGTTCAATCAGAGTAATAAGGTCCAAAGTAATCACCTCTTTCCCAACACTCCATAGTTATATCATGTATATAAAACCAAGTTACTATTAAGTATGTTGAAATAAGATCATCAGAAGCTCACAACAATTTTTATCTAGAGTTTTCAATAATCTTATTTCTGATTTTTAATCGATTTTCAAATAGAACCTAGATCCATTTTTAGATTGTAATAATCATCTGTTGTATAGAAATTAATATTATTCTGTGTCTTCAGTCTAAAATGAATTGGTTGATCTAATATTAAGTTCTGTTTTCGTATTGTTTCTAAGATGGCGTCTGTATTGCTTTTTATAACTTTTTCAAAATCTTTTAATCTTGCTAAATAGTAATCAGTATCTCTAATAAAAAAAAATTATGACCACTCATAGTAACTCCATTGCCTAAGGAGAAATAGATATTGTCTTCGTCAATAGTAATGAGTGTGTTTATATTCGATGTTCTAAATTCTTTGAGCTGATCTTTACTATATTTTTCTCCAGAGATTCCATGTGCTCTATGATTATCAATAGTTTGTGGCCAATTGTTATGAATGATTTTAATAAGATCATAATCAGTGAAAGCTGTATGATCTAGTATTTGTAATAGATACGCTTGATCTTCTACAAAACGAATATATAATAACTCTGAATGTTTTTGTTTATTATATCCTTCAACATTTCCTGGTTTACTACTGATATGAAGATGATGTATGCCCCAGTGATTTAGCAACCGATCCTTAAATTCCAAATTTTTGATTTTTCTACTTATATGAAAATTGAGGTCTTTACCTTCCTTTATTTTTGAAATTAGTTTTTTTAAAGATTTTTTATACATAGGAGGACAATTGAATTTTTGATATATGAACTTCTCTAGGGGAAATATTTATTCTTCTTAATTGAAAGTTATGATACATAATAGCTATTTCTGCGACATCTTTATTTATTAACTTTTCCGTTAGCTCATAGCCGTAATGTTGGAATTGCATAAGTAAATATTCTTTCCAGTCACTATTAAAGTCTAATTTCAATTCAATATTTAATGGCATTTTTCCTCCTAAATAAAAGCATGTAATGAGATGATTAACCTCTTTTTATAACAATAGTAAATTAGTTTGAGATTCTTAGTATAAGTATGCCAGTTGATAATTATTGTTTTGAAACAGTATTTAGCTTTGAGACGATCTTTAAGTTTTTCCTCAGAGGACAATTTGTTTATTTTAATACTATTTTCAATTTCTTTTTTATATAATAAAGCAGCTTCATAAGCGGAAGCAATTTCTTTTTGTTGGTTTTTGCGCCTTTCCAATTCGTACTCAATAGATTTAATACGTGCAACATAGCTAGCTGAGTCTTGAGAGTTTGCAAGTAATTTACCAATAAGATATCCAATGGTTAGAAAAATAATTGATTTCATAGTTATAATAGCCCAGAAAGTACCTTCTTCTCCAATCGTTTTGTTCAGTGAGATAGAAAAAAGTGCAACGGCAATCGATATAGCAGGTAAAGGCAAACCAGAATTTTTGATACTTTCTAATTTAGCTTCCCATTTTATTTTCTCAATAATCAAACTTTCAGTAGGACGATTTTTGAGAATTCCTAAAGTTTCAGTAGTAATTAGCTCTCTTTTTTTCATGATTTACTCCTTTATATGTAATTCATCCTCCTAATCCGTAGCTAAAAAGTGAGGATTAATTCAAAACATTCCCCTAACCATTATAACATGGGTGGGGGAAATCGTAAGATGAGAAAAAGGCGCGAAAATATAGTACAGATGTGTATACTGGCACCGGATGAGGACGCTACTAGTCAAGGATTAGTAAAGTTATTGAGGAAGTTCAGCTATACCGACAGATCAGCTTTGTACGGCGTGAGGCAAGCATTAATAAGGATACAGCCCGAGGTAGTATGGATCAACCAATGAAATCAATAAGTAAACAGAGCGCATCGCGATTTGAAACGCAGGTATGGAAGCTAAGCTGCAACGACAAGATGCAGAGCTAATAGAAACTATTAGCTCACTGAACAGCCAACGGATAGATATAGTTACTTAGAGGATGAAGACGAGTTTGATTACATTAGCTGTAGAGAGAGAGTTATTTGTCAAAACCTCCCTCCGGATCAAGAAGGAAGCAATCTTCATTCTAGCAATTCGTTTACGATTACTAATGTAGGGAGAGCAAGAAAAACAGTATAATATGGTATTATGATACCAGTAAAAGCTGGTTTATTTTCCTAGTAGTATTAAATTGTTTGTAACTTCAACCAGTAGAGGGGATATACATATGAATAATGCTGAATCTATTTATAATGAAATTATTAATGGAGGATATGAGAAAATCAAGTCGATCTATCAGGAACAAACAATGGGAAGAAACAGTATTTATAGATTTTAAAAGAAAATCAGCTCCTTCGATTGGAGGAGCACAAAAATCTGATAAATCTATATATTCTGAAGCATTATCTGGTTTTTCTAATACATCTGGTGGAGTAATAGTTTGGGGGATTAATGCACCAGGATTACAAGATAAGGCAGATGTTGCTATCGGTGAGGAACCAATTTTTGAACTTAAGAGATTTTTAACCGATTTAAATAATGCAACTAGTCAAGTGCTTGTACCAGCTAATCTAGGAGTATATAATACTGCGATTTATTTGAATGATGATAAGGAATGCGATAAAGGGTTCATTGTTACTTTCGTGCCTCAGAGTGAATTGACTCCGCATAGAGCGATTAAAAAAGATCATAAGTATTTTTTAAGAAGTGGTGATAGTTTTGCAATGATGGAACATTCGATTCTGGAGGATCAATTTGGAAGGAGGCAAAAGCCAAAATTGGGGTTGGGTATTACAATCGATAATTCAGAGTATCACGATCCTGTTGTTGGATACGTACCATTTTCATTAGTGATTAGAATAGAAAATCAAGGAAAGTACCTTGCAACTTATCCCTGTTTAAAATTAATTGATCTAGAAAATCTGAAAGTTTCACGGGAAAATATTGATCGCTATGCTCTAGCAATGTTGCATCAGAGCAATAGTAGAATAAATACCTTTGTTGGCGGTCGAGATGACGTGATTCATCCAAGCAGCTATATAGATATTGTGCGGTTAGTTCCAATACATCATGCAAAGAGCATTGAATCAATTAAAAGAAATATTGATGAAGAAAAGATTATAGAATTTGATTATGAACTGTATGCTCAAGATATTATGCCTATTAAAGCATCATATTCTTTAAGTGCTGAAGAAATAGCAGATGTTTTGAATATTAGACTATAAATTCAGTGAATATTCTATGTTCATTTATGATTTCTTTATAATGTTTCGTTGTAAATTTATATTATGGGAAATTTTCAAGATATCAATACGTGTTACTCAGGTCAGCATTTTATGCTGGCTTTTTTATATTGCATCGAACTAGCATAATGATAAATATGAACCATTTAAGATTGCAGATTTTTGCTAATCGACAAAGTTCTATTAAATTATGCTATTATGTGGAATTAGAAGGGGTATTTGATGAGCGATCGTACTAGGGTTCAAAATCCTTTAACCATCATAGCCATATTTGCAGGTATAGCTGAAATCGCAGGTACTACAGTTTTACTAGGACTTCCACTTGAAATTCAAAAAGTATTCGTATGGTTTGTGATTAGCTTTCCGTTTTTATTAGTTGGAGCATTTTTTGCAGTACTTCTTTTTAAGCATCGCGTACTTTATGCTCCAAGTGATTTCTCTAATGAAGAGCATTTTATTTCTTTACTTAAAGATCACAATACAGCTAAACATGCAATTTCTCAGACAACTGATGTAGTATTAGAAATGAAGAATGTAACAAAAAATCAAAACATTAGTGTCGAAGTAATGGATACTTTTATAAAGCGATTGAACGCTATTGAAAGTGAGCTTAAAGAGAAAGGGTCTTCTACAATATTAGTAGAAGAAGAATATAAAAAGAAATTTGATAAAAGTATGTTGGAAAGTTACTATCAAATGCTTTCAGAAGTTGGAAAACGTAACCCTATGTCTCTTGCCGATGCTCATGCTGAGGTTTCAGAAAATAAAGTTAAGAAAGATATAAACCTAATTTCAAATTACTTACAAAATGAATTTCCCGAACGAATGACTATCGAGGGAATTTCAACTATTACTGGTATAGGAAAAGATAATGTGAAGGTCTACTTAAATGTCCTTGTAAAGCAAGGTCTTGTAGTCACTTTCACAGATGAGAGTTTTGCTTGGTGGAGAAAAGAAGAATAATCGAAAAGTACCAATGTTGACAAAGATACTTTTATTTCACTTGTTAATCAAAGGATTAATTAATAGCTCAAATATCTCAATGTCCATAAAAAATATACAAAGCTGCTTATCCATGCATAAGCGGCTTTGTATATTTAATTCAGTATTTCCAAAAATAAATCTACTTTCTTTCTGGTCTTATCGGAAAATCGAACCCGATCAGCTTCCCAGTTATAAACAGATTTTGCTTCAATCTTAAAATGATTCGCTAAATCCTGCTTTATCCATCCTCGATAATACCTCGCTTTATGAATACGCTGACCCTGTGTTTTTTCAGGCATATGCTCATAGGCACCCAAATACCAAATCTCTTTGTCATATAATATAGAGAGTTTTCTAACCGTAGGTAATGAAGGATTAGTTTTCTCATTCTCAATCGAGCTGAGCGAATTCGTTGAAATCTTTATGCACGATGCAACTTCCCGAATGGTCATATGATTCTCTATTCGTGCTGCACGAATACGCTGCCCAGCTGTGTCAGTTGGAAGAAGAGTATGCTGCTGTATGAAAGGCAAAGTTATTTGCCGCTTAATTTGTAAAAGGTCAACAGTACTATTTACATGCTTGTCCGTGAAGAAAGTAGAGTGGAGATCAAAAGAAGTGGATCTCTAGTTTAGATATAGGGAAGATAGTATACGTATATAATTTCTGCTTTATGTATGTGAAACCGTAGATGACAAGTAATCGCAATATATACAAGAGAACGAACTCCTTTCTAGTTTCGCGCCTACAGCATAAGATAAATGATGATATGTTTTGCAAAATTGAAATGAATAATTTGAGATTTTAATAGAGTTTATTCTTTGTACATTGCGCTCACCAAGAAAAATGCTCTCAGTTTTTCCATCTTTTAATACTTCTCTCGTTGGGAGTTTAAACAGTGCTACTTCGTACAGTATCGTAGAGGGTCAGGCCCAATATAAGCCTCGGTAGAAAATAAATAACATAATTGTTAATGGAGAGTTATTTCATGAAAAGAATAGGTATTATTTTAACAATATTACTTTGTGTAGGGATTATTATTGTCCAATTCGTACACTCTAAAAATGAAGTGAAGCAAGAGCAAGTAGATAAACAGTTCAGTTATGTACTTAGTCAGTTGGCTGATGAGGTGAAGAGTGGGTCTAATATTGATATATTAGACCGCATTGTTAAATTGAATACACTGAAAAATTATACGACTTTTAAGAATGAAGGCACATTGACAGACTATCCTGCTGTTTTACTGACAGAACAAAGAAATGCACTCAAGTTTAATAAAACGATCAATAACAAAGATCAAATTACGGAAACGATCAAGATACTTGCTTCTGATCCTCAAAATAAAGAGGCTGGAGAACAATTAATTTTTGAGTTTCGCCAAAACATGCAATAAGTGAGGAAGCACAAGTCTATTTAAAAATATGAAGTGAATCCTAATTATTTATAACGTTTCAAAATCGATTCCAAAAGACCAGAGCTAAGAAATTAGCTCTGGTCTTTTCATTTTATCAAAAGAGTGGTTCGATATTCGCAATTTGTTATAAACGTTTACAGGAGAACGATACAAATGATGTACAAATAAAAACGGGAATCCATTGTTAGAAGCGGGCTATATTTACAATTCCTGTAGAGCAATAGATTCGGAGAAACACAGCTTTTGTATTTGCAATAGAACAGGTGATTGTATCTTATAAGCTCATTACAATAAAACAGACAAAAGACATCTGTACAGATATACGCTTTATTTTTTTGGACGATTCAATTAACGAGTACATTGTATCTTTCATTCGCAAAATACACTGAATTTTTCTTTCGTTATTTATTAAAATAATAATTAATATATCATTTGAAAATTTCATTATAACACTATAACAGTATATTGGAATGGAAAAAAAAGAGAATTATTTTTCAAATTTAACAATCCATTAATTAAATTTTCAAGAACTTGCTATGAATAGTAATTAATTATAAAGCTACGTCTTTCTAGTATAAAGTCGATTTATGTACGTGGAACATTATCATCAGTGATGAAAATATTTTCCTGATTTCGTCAATTTTGAATTCAAAACGGTTTTGTGATTTTCAAGATGATACAACAAAGAATGAAAGAGGTAACATAATGATCATCTTCATTTAACGGAGAACTAACACAACCGTCTTATACTGAATCGAAGGCAACTACATATGATACAGGAGGTATATTTAATATGTCTGACAGATCAAACAAATATCAAACAAAGGTAGCGATACGAATAGCACAGATATGCTTTTCGTTTGTTTTATTGTTTACAACAGTAGCAATGGAGTATGGAAGTAGCCCTATACGAATTGCAGCGGCTGAGGAAACGAGTCCATATCAAGTGAAAGACATTACGCTTACTCCCGGTACGAATGAGACTGAGCTGAATGTAGTCTGGCTCTCTTCTGGTCCACCATCGCACAGCAAGGTACAACTAGCAGTAGGCTCAGCAAAAGATATGTTTCCAATTCATACTGCTCAGAGTTTTGAGGGGATTTCGTTTGAGGCAGTCACGTATAAAGGAACGGTATATTATTCAAATAAAGTTACAATGACTGGTCTAACGGAACATACAGATTATCTCTACCGAGTAGGGGACGGAGAGCATTGGAGCGATGTGTACACCTATTCTACATCCAGTTTCTCAAATTATAACGTGCTTGTATTTGGCGATGCACAGATTGGAGCGAGCCGTAACGTGGAGCGTGATACGTATGGCTGGAATCGAAGTGTAACGAAAATGACGTATGCTTTTCCGAATACAAGCTTTATCATTTCTGCGGGCGATCAAGTGGAAAATGGATATTTAGGTACGGCACTAGATTTTGTAGAATCTCAACACGAAGGATATGCAGCACCGTCCATGTTGCGTAGTATTCCAGTTGCTCCTACACTTGGTAATCATGATGCGCGGAATCCCAGCACCAACTTGCATTTTTATGTTCCCAATGAGAATCAGCAGTTAGGTGCCACGCAAGCAGGAGCTGATTACTATTATAAATACGGGGAAGCCCTCTTTATTGTCCTGAATAGCAATCATATGTATAACGATACCGCAGACGCTTCGGATCAACGAATACAAGAGCATCAAGAAACCATACAACATGCAATACAACAATATCCAGATACGAAATGGAGAATTGTGACCTTTCATCATGACATTTACGGTAATGGACCTCATGCTGCGGGTGCAGGCGATGCAGCAAGTGTGCGACAATTTCGTGCCAAGATTGTTCCAGTACTAGAGACAAACAATATTGATCTGGTCTTTACTGGTCACGATCATGCTTATGTGCGTTCCAAAGTAATGAGTGCTGATCAAGATCAAGGCAAACAATTGCAACTGGAAGATCAATCCGATCTTAATCCAGCAGGGATTACATTCGTCACTACCAGTTCATCCAGTGGTAGTAAATATTACGAATTACAAAACGTAGGCAATGAGCGTTATATTGAAAAACAAATTCAACATCATAAACGGATGGGAATTCGTTTACAGGTTACCCCGGAGCAATTAGCGATTGAAACGTATGAACTAGAGCGTACAGATGGAAAAGCAGACCTTGATATTGCGCATACCGAAGAAAGCGACCCTGGACTTGACCGCCTTACGTTGGTGGACACGTATCGTATAACAAAGCAGCCAGAAGAAGTTCGCATTCAACAGAATACTAGCGTTACTCCAGCTACAATGGATGTATATTACGCCATCAGTAAAGCGAATGCAGTACAAACGCTGAATGTTTCTTTTCAATATGACAATCGTACAATGGAATTTGGGAAAGCGAATCTGATGGAACCCGCAGTTGTAGATTCTAATCAGTCTGATTCCTACATGACAATCGAAAACGATTCTACTCGTGGAACGTTAGAGCTAGCAGCTCGCCTTCAGCAACCGTTACGTACTGATCTAGATACGTATCTCCCTGTTCTACATCTTCAGTTCAAACCGAAGTCAGGAAGTGTGATTGGTCATCTCGCATTGCTGCAATCTAAGCTAACGACAAGTAATAAAACGATTCCTTCTGTATCCCATATTACGCAGAAAGAACTTACTGTATATGCGGGGCAACCGGTCACCGATGTACGACTTACGCCTTCGTCATTGACGCTTACAGTGGGGCAATCGCAAAAAATAACTGCACAAATACTGCCAGAGCAAGCGAGTCACCCAGAGCTACGCTGGAGTTCCAGCCGTCCCGAAATAGCTAAGGTAGACGCGGATGGACAAATACATGCTATTGCGCAAGGCGTTGCTGAAATACAAGCAGAAACAACAGACGGTTCTCATTTGGCGCAAACGGTAAGAGTCGAAGTTACACGAAAAAAAGACAAGAACAACAATCAACAAAGTGCTAGTAGCGGAGCATCAGGGAATAGCGATCAGCAAACTAAACCTGAACCGACTCCAAATGCCCAGCCAATCCCTGAAGTTCCTTCCACTAATCCTTCATCTTCAGAACCATTGCCTCCAACCCAGCATAGCGAAGGAACGTCATTTCATGATGTGTCTTCCAGCCATTGGGCGAGCACAGCGATTCAATATCTGACACAACAACACATTGTACAAGGTACGCGAGAAGGCGAATTTGAACCTGATCGCAGTGTAACACGAGCGGAATTTGCAGCGATGCTTGTACGAGCATTCCCCATTCCTTCGTCAGTCAGTAGCAAACCTATTTTCCAAGATGTACCGATGAATGCATGGTATTATGATGCTGTGATGACATTGGCGCAAGCTGGGATTATACAGGGACAGAGTAACCTCATTTTTCAGCCGAAAGCGCCGATCACACGGCAAGAAATGATCGTTATGACGATGCGGAGTTATACAAATAGGAAAGAGAATGACCCAATGTTACAGAACACGACTTCTGCGTTTTCGGATCAACATCGCATCGCTTCTTGGGCTATTCCCTATGTGAAGCAAGCACAAGCCTTAGGTTGGATTCAAGGCCGAGGAGATCAAGAATTGCAGCCTACAGGAGTATCCTCTCGCGCCGAGGCTGCGCAAATGCTATATCAATTGTTAAGCAAGACAGCTTCCTCATATAAGGAATAAGGTCAAAATAAGAAAAAAACCACGATCTCCTATACTGGAGTCGTGGTTTTTTCAATGTATAGTACCGGATTACATCCATATTAGTTAGAACAAAATTCAAAAAAGGAAGGCAAACAACGTACACACATCCCCCTACTTAGGAGGGCAGCGAGAATGAGCGAGTACTTTCTCTTTCTACCAAGTGCACGCCAACCGCTATTTTATGAAAATCCTGTTCGGTTGCATAACGCACTTGCTGTACACGTTCAATCAAAGTGCGAGCCGTAATTAGACCAAATGTATCTTTAGGAACAGCAATAGATGTGATTTTGGGGTGCGATAATTCACAGATAGGGCGATCATTAAATCCAACAAAGCTCAGTTGATTTAGTAGATCGGGCGCTTTTTCACGTAACGCTCGAATCACTCCAAATACAATCGTATCATCGTCAGACACAAACGCGGTAGGCCAATCGTTCCTATATTCGATGTTCTCGCTAAACTCTGTGTAACTTTGATCTTCTGCATAACTGAGCTGTATATGATGCTGCGGATCAAGAGTAAGACCGAGCGTAGCCAATGCACGGTGAAATCCTTTTTCTCGCTCTACAAAACTATTGATTGCCATAGAAGACTGCAAATATCCGATGCGGCGGTGTCCCAGATCAAATAAATGTTTAACCGCTTGGTAAGTTCCCAATTCATTATTGATCATGATGGAATCATACGCAATATGAGTGAAATCATTATCCAAAATGACAATTGGAGATGGAAAAGAACGAAAATGCGTCATATCTTCCTCTGACATCTCCGTTGCGAAAAGGATAATGCCTGCTAACTGTGCTTGATTCAACTCTTCCATTTGTTGATCTACATCGGACTGAGCGGAGATCATTCGCACCACCAGCTGGTATCCGCACTTGCGGACGTACTGTTCAATACTTTCAAGTAGTAATAGAAAAAATGGAGAATCTCCGACAATCTGTCCATGCTTTTTATACACAATAAAGCCAAGGTGCTGTGAGTTGACGGATTGTTCCGAGGTTTCTTTTACTTTTTTGCCACTTTGTAGAAGTGACCCATAGCCCATCGATTGCAATTCGTTTATGACACGTATTCGCGTCTTATCTGAAATGCCTGGTCGATTGTTAATAATAAGAGAGAAGGTAGCTTCTGATACTTGAAGTAATTTTGCTAATTCTTTATTGGTCAAATGAATACACTCCCGCTGAGGTACATACTTGCTTTACAACCTAGTGTATCATATAACGTTCCATTCGAAACATAGGTTTCGCTGTAATGATTGGGCGGAAACACTTAACTTTTGGTGATCTCAAAATATATATTTCCAATCCATTTACTAAATTTAATAAATTTATCCTTTATATTTACTAAATTTAATTGACATTTACTAAATTCAGATTTACGATGAAACCATTCAAGGCGAAAGGAGCAAGTCAATGATTGCGTATAAAGCAGTAAAGGGAGATTTCAGTTTGCAAGGGAAAGTCGCCGTAGTCACGGGTGGAGCTGGTGGTATTGGTGAAGCAACGGCTAGAATGTATGCCTATAAAGGAGCACAGGTTGCTATCCTTGACACTAAAGATACAGTGCTTAAGGTCGCAGCTACTATTGCAGAAGAGTATGGTGTGGAAGTGATTGGATGGACTTGCGATATTACCTCCATGGATGACATTACGTTAGTAGTGAAACAGATCACTAAAACGTTTGGACGCATTGATATTTTAGCGAATATTGCTGGTTATGTAGATCTGGAACGTGCAGAACATATTGACATGAAATGCATTGAACAGCAAATGAATGTAAACGCATACGGTGTATTTCGAATATCCCAACAAGTCGCTCGCCAGATGATATTGCAAGGAGAGGGGGGCAAAATTGTTTGTGTAACTTCTCAAGCCGGATTCATCGCGATTGATAAACACGTTGGATATACGATGAGCAAAGCTGCTTTGATTGGGATGATCAAAGTATTGGCATTAGAGTGGGCTGAGTATGGAATTAATGTAAATGGAGTAGCTCCTACAGTAGTTCGTACGTATATGGGTGACCGTGCTTGGTCAGGCAAAGTGAAAACCGATATGATCGAAGCCATTCCTGCGCATCGTTTTGCGGAAGTCGATGAGATTGCAGCTGCTATTTTATTTTTATCCTGTGATGAAGCGAATATGATTACAGGTGAAAATTTGGTGGTCGATGGCGGATTTACGATCAAATAAAGCATAGATTGTAAGCGTCATCTTTACACTCGTTTTATTAAACATAATTGCAGAGAAAGTGGGGAGAACCTATGGATATCCAAACGTTACAAGCTAAAGCAGCGCAGATCCGAATGGATCTGCTTCGTATGATTCATCATGCAAAAACAGGACATACAGGAGGATCATTGAGCAATACGGACATTTTGACCGCTTTGTATTATCATGTGATGCGAATCAACCCTAGTGATCCAAAATGGGATCTTCGGGATCGATTTGTTGCCAGCAAAGGGCATTCGGTTGAATCGCTTTGGTGTATTCTCGCAGACCGTGGCTTTTTCTCAAAAGAGGAGCTTGCCACCTTTAGCCAGTTTGGGACGCGCCTTATTGGGCATCCGAACAATAAAGTGCCGGGCATTGAAATGAATACCGGTGCATTGGGTCACGGGCTAGCCATTTCGGTCGGCATGGCACTGGCTGCAAAACGAGATCAGAAAGAGTATCGTGTGTTTTGTTTAATGGGAGACGGGGAACTTGCGGAAGGATCGATCTGGGAAGCAGCTATGGCAGGAGCACACTATAAGCTGGATAATCTAATCGGCATTGTGGATCGTAACCGTCTACAAATTAGTGGATCGACAGAAGATGTGATGGGTTTGGAACCGCTGGAAGAGAAGTGGACTTCGTTTGGTTGGCATGTCGTTTCGATTGATGGTAATGATATGGAAGCGCTAGTCAATACATTTCAAGCAGCGCCATCGATACCATCAAAACCCACATTGGTGATGGCCAATACGGTGAAAGGCAAAGGGGTATCGTTTGCTGAAAATGTTCCGCACTGGCATCATCATGTGCCAACGGACGAAGAGCTAGAACAAGCCTTACAAGAGTTATCTGTCGTTGCGAATGGTATGTTGAAAGGAGAGGCACATTTATGAGTACGAATCAAATTCCCAATCGTAAAGTGATTTGCGAAACGTTAATGTCACTAGCGGAACATGATCGCGATATTATGGTGTTAGCGAGTGACTCGCGTGGTTCCGCTGCCATGGCTCCCTTCTCCGAACAATTTCCAGATCAGTTTGTAGAAGTTGGTATTGCAGAACAAAATATTGTTGGTATTTCAGCAGGACTTGCACATAGTGGAAAAAAACCGTTTGTAACTTCGCCAGCTTGTTTTCTAAGTATGCGAAGTATTGAGCAAGTCAAAGTGGATGTTGCCTACTCCCGTACAAATGTCAAACTAATTGGAATTAGCGGCGGTGTTAGTTATGGAGCGCTGGGAATGTCACATCACTCCGTGCAAGATTTGGCAGTGACTCGTGCCATTCCTGGATTGACTGTGCTTCAACCTGCGGATCGCCATGAAACTAAAAAAATGATCGAAGCTTTAGTAACACATGAAGGAGGGGCGTATGTTCGAATAGGTAGAAATGCCGTCGAAGATGTATATCCATCCGATGATTATGAGTTTGCGATTGGGAAGGCTGTGACACTGCAAGAGGGGCAGCATCTGACGATAATTGCTACTGGAGAAACGGTACGGGTGGCGCTAGATGCCGCAGCTATCTTGAAGCAAGATGGCATATCTTGCCGCGTGATCAATATCCATACGATCAAGCCACTGGATACGAAAGCGATTGTACAAGCGGCGCGCGAGACACATCATCTGATTACGGTAGAGGAACATAGTATTCACGGAGGACTTGGAGCAGCAGTAGCTGAAGTGGTGTCTCAACAATATCCAGTGCCGCTACGAATCGTCGGCATTCCAGATGAACCTGCCATTGCGGGAACGTCCGCTCAGGTCTTTCAACATTATGGCATCAGTGCATCCCATCTAAGAGAAGTAGCATTAGATATGCTACAACAATCGATACACTAACAATCCATTCATACTGTTTGGAGATGATCAGGCGGTAGATCAACTACCGCCTTCTACATCTCGGAATGAGGAGGTAGGAGCAAATGAGCAAATATATTCTGGCCATTGATCAAAGTACACAAAATACGAAAGCGTTCTTATTTGATCAGAGAGGACATCTTGTCGCCAAAACATCGAAAGCACACCAACAGTTGATTAATGAAAAAGGTTGGATCAGTCATAACTTAGAGGAGATTTATGAACATCTGATTGACGTTGTACGAGAACTGATGCTGATTACGCAAATCGATACCCGTGATATTGTGGCGATGGGCATTTCCAATCAGCGAGAAACCGCTGCTGCTTGGAGTCGAGCGACTGGTCGACCATTACACTATGCGCTAGTGTGGCAATGTGCACGCGCAGCGGAATTATGTGAAGACATCCGTGAAGAGTATGGTACAGCTATTCGAGACAAAACAGGCATGCATTTGTCTCCCTATTTTTCCGCAGCTAAGTTTGCCTGGATGCATCGACATATAGAGGAGGTTCAAACGGCAGCTGCGCAACAAGATTTGTGTTTTGGTACGATCGATAGTTGGTTACTGTTTCGACTGACTGGAGGAACGGAATATCGTACCGAAGTCTCCAATGCTTCTCGTACTCAGCTTTTGAACATACAAACATTAGCTTGGGACGCAGAACTTTGTGATTGGTTTAACATTCCAATGAATGCGCTCCCGCATGTAGAAGAATCCAATGCTTTGTTTGGATATACCGATATCGAAGGCGTACTAAAGCAGAAGATCCCGATTTACACTATGCTTGGCGATTCGCAATCGGCTTTGTTCGGACAAGGATGCCGAGAAAAAGGAACAGTCAAAGCTACGATTGGAACGGGTTCTTCTGTAATGATGAATATTGGACAAGAACTGGTCATAGATCCACATGGTTTATTAACCTCGGTTGCTTGGACAATGAATGGAATAACACATTATGTACTAGAAGGCAATATCAATTACGCGGGCGCAGTGATTCGCTGGTTGAAAGAGGATATGCAACTTGTAGAAGATTCGGCTGAAACGCAGTGGTTAGCTAAAGCAGCATTTCCGGGAGATACCACGTATTTGGTTCCAGCTTTCACTGGGCTCGGTGCCCCTTACTGGGAGGATCAGGCGAAAGCGATTTTGTGCGGCATGTCTCGTATGACCGGACGAGCAGAAGTTGTGAAAGCTTCATTGGACAGTATTGCGTATCAGATTGAAGATATACTGGATTGCATTCATCAACGTGTAGGTCTTCCCAAAACTGCACTCAAAGTAGATGGAGGCGTAACGTCTAATGAGTACTTAATGCAATTTCAAAGCAATATTAGTCGGGTCGATGTACATGTTCCCAACGTTAACGAGTTAAGCGCGCTGGGAGCTGCATACAGTGCAGGGATAGCAGCCGGCTTATATCCCCATTCGATGAAAGGTATGCTACACTATACCACCTTTCAACAAGCAATTTCAGAAGAAGAACGTCAAGTGCTTTTAAACGGATGGCACGAAGCTGTGCAATTGATTCATCGTCCCATTACCCCCACCTTAGTTTCACTGCAATAAGCATTAGTGGGAGTTAGCAGTATATATGGAACAAAGCAATGGAGGGGAAGAGTAGGTTGTCGCTAATAAATACTATGTTGCAGATGGGCGCTGCGGTACTGATGCCTATGATTTTTCTATTGTTGGCTCTACTCGTAGGCGTCAAAATCGGTCAGGCTCTCAAAGCCGCACTACTGATCGGTGTTGGCTTTACCGGTCTTGGAATTGTAATCCAGTTGCTGTTAGACCATCTTGGACCAGCAACCAATCAGATTGTGGAGCGATTTGGGGTTGACTTAACCGTCATTGATACCGGTTGGGCGGTATCATCGACTATTGGTTGGAGTTCTCCACTGATGATTCCAGGAATCTTGCTATTTCTACTGATTAATACAGTGATGTTTTTATGCAATCTAACGCGAACCGTAAATATCGATATTTTTAATTACTGGATTTTTCTCGTAGTGGGCACAGTGCTATATGCAGCTACTGATCACTGGTGGCTATCGTTAGGGATCATGGCAATATTGTTTATCTTGTTATTAAAGATCGCAGATTGGACAGCACCTAAAATGCAAGCCGTATACGGCGTACAGGGGTTATCGTTTCCACATATGAATACAGCACCTTGGATTCCATTAGGTATGGCAGTGAATGCTATCATCAATCGCATACCAGGAGTTCGGCAATTGAGATGGGATGCCGCCAAGCTGAATCGTACCTTTGGAGTGTTTGGTGAACCGATCATGATTGGATGTGTATTGGGAGCCCTTATCGGTATCTTAGCTGGATTTGCCGCGACGGCGATACTTTCGTTAGCGATAAATGTAGCAGCCGCCATGGTATTACTTCCCAAAATGGTTGAGATTTTAATGCAGGGACTAAATATTGTACGAGAAACCGTACAGCAAAAATTGCGGCATCGATATCCAAACCGAGACATTTATATTGGGATGGATGTTGCTGTGATTACAACCGATCCAGCGATTTTAGCGACAGGTGTATTACTTATTCCAATCGCTCTGCTGCTAGCAATTGTATTACCTGGTAATCAAGTGTTGCCTCTGGTCGATTTACCGTCATTGATTTTTGTTCTTCCTATGCTTGGGGCGTACTGCGGGAAAGACATGCTTCGAATGCTGATAGCAGGTATCATAATGGTGATAGGCATGTTGTACTTTGGTACGAGTCTTGCTCCTTACTACACCGAAGCCGCCCAGCTTTCGCATATTTCGTTAGGTCCTGGTATCCAAGAGAGTATTAGTTTGAATAGTGGAGCAACAACGCCATTGGGATGGCTCGCGATATGGATCGGACAAGGACTAGATTCTTTGTTTTCAGTACGCCATTAGAAATCGTACGCTACGCATGATACGTCCAAACGTTTGCTGTAACAGCAAACGTTTGGACAGCGTACGTGCAAGCTTACCTTCAATAATATTGCCTCATTTTTATAACTTTCAAAACGAGATGATTCACTATTAGAACGATATAATAAGCATTAGAACCATCGATAGGATAAAGACAGCAGAGAGGAGCATTCGAAGTAATCAAGGAGGTTGAGCAATGATCAAAGTGATGATTGTCGATGATAATACAGAATTGGTTGATGAACTGTCTACCTATATCATGGGTGAACCGGATATGCGCGTTGTTGGGAAAGCTTACAACGGAAACGATGCTCTCTATCAATTGCAAAATTTATCGCAAGCTCCAGATGTTTTATTACTGGATTTAATTATGCCTTATTTGGATGGGCTAGGTGTGCTGGAAACATTGAGTCGATGGAATTGGTTTTCTAATCTAAAGGTTATCGTTATTTCCGCATTTGCTCAGGAACATCTTGTCGTCAAGAGTGCAGCGTTCGGTGTATCATACTGTATGCTGAAACCTATTGATGTGGAGCTTTTAGGCATACGCATTCGGCAATTGTGTGATGCTGATGCATCTCAGCGCTTCAAAAAGAAAGACAAAACGCGTAATGAAGCCCCCTCTATCCTTCAGTCACTTCCCCTTGAAAATCAAATTGCCGCACTGCTAAATAGTTTTACCATTTTGCCTAAATGGAAAGGTTACTTTTATTTGCAAGAAGCGATTCTCCTTGTCTATCATCGTCAACACACAGTCACTTCATTCTCTCGTCATATTTATCCTACTATCGCTCAAAAATATGATGTGACACCTGCGCAAGTATCGCGAGCCATTCGGCGTGCCGTGCAATCATCTTGGACAAAGCATTCTCCAGAACGGTTTAACGAGTTACTGGGATATAAGTATCTTGCAGTTACGTCTAAGCCTACAAATAGCCTGTTTATTTCTACATTGGCTAACTCGCTACAGATCTTAAGGTCAAATAGAGCAGAAGAATCTCATCAGAGGATTACATAGCGTCTGTACTATCCCTTCCCATCCTTGTCGCCATTTCCCTAAACAGGCAGTAAGTACAAATAGATGGGCTACAAATGAGAAGAAAGCGAAGAAGGCAACGTCACTCGAAACGTGGTACCTGTAAGATTGGACTGTACCAGCTGAATCGTTCCGTCATGTAATGTAACAATCCGGTGAGCAATGCTCAGTCCTAGCCCATTGCCTGGCGTGGAGTGAGACGTATCTCCCTGATAAAATTTATCAAAAATATAGGGTTGCTGCTCTGATGCAATCTCGGGTCCATGGTTGGTAATGTCGACATGCACCATGTTGTTGGTCTGACACAATTTGATCTGAATTTCAGCATGATTGGGTGAGAACTTGATCGCATTCTCCAGAAGATTGATCCATACCTGATGAAGCAAATCAGCATTGCCTTGTATACTCTGTTCCGCTGCGTCAAAATCGAATTCGATATCCTTAACCGACCATTTTGGTTCCAACAATACGATCACCGAACGTAGCTGCTCGGTAAGATTGAAGGTAGTCATTCCGCTTAAAATCGATTGGTGTTCAAGGCGAGACAAGGACAAAACATTCGTTGCAAGTTCGGATAAACGTTGAGACTCGTTGAGAATAATATCGAGATACTCTTCGCGCTCTGCCAGTGTCAGAGATTCTTTTTTTAGCATCTTAGCATATCCACGTAGCGACACAATGGGAGTTTTAAACTCGTGCGAAAAATTATTAATAAAGTCAGCGCGAAGCAATTCCAGACTACCTAGTTCTTCTGCCATATGGTTAAAGCTATGATTTAGTTTCCGTAATTCTTTTGGTCCTTTGATCTGAATACGAACATCAAAGTGTCCTTTCGCCAACTCTTCTGAGGCACGAATCACTTCGCGGATCGGAGAAAGTGGAATCCGGCTAAAGAGTAATGAAGCTACTATGCTAACCAAAATGCTGACTGTAGCAAAATAAGCCAAGAGCCAGCCACTAGCAGCATGTTCTTGATCAGCAGGAGGAGGTGTGTACAACCCAAGATAGGACAAGACTAACAGTATAAGTACAGCAATAAAAATAGAAAGAAGTAAAATGATAAATACAATAAACGTAAACACAAGAGTTAATCCGAGACCGCTAAACCACGACTTTTCACGCCATTTTCGTTTCCCATTAATCCACATGTTTAACCGCCTTATAACCAATACCGCGAATCGCAACTAGATCAAATTCAGGATACTCACTAAACCGCTTGCGCAATCGATTAATATGAACGTTCACAGTAAGATCCGTTGACTCCGAATCCAATCCCCAGATTTCATCCATTAGCTGGATACGCGTGAAAATTTTATTTGGATACGATAGTAATTTATAAAGTAGATAAAATTCTTTTTGCGGTAAACTCTGTACATCCTGTTCACGCGTCACAGTAAGGGAATCGTAATGCAGTGTCACTTTGCCCACGTGTAGTTGGTGTTCACTTGAAATCTTTGCCCTTCGAAGTAGCGCTTTGATTCGCAAAATCATCTCGTCTTCATCGACTGGTTTCACCATATAGTCGTCCGTACCAGCGAGGAATCCTTGTTGTTTATCCAGCGGAAGATGCCGGGCGGTCACCATAAGAATGGGAATATTGTTATTGGTATTACGAATCAGTGTAGTGAATTCCAGACCATCCATCTCTGGCATCATAATATCCAGCACGATAAGATCAATATGATGTGTATCCATTTTATTCAAAGCGACAAGTCCGTTTTCCGCCAGCAACACATCATATCCTGCTTGCTCTAGAATGATTTTCATTAGCTTAGCGGTAGAACGATTATCTTCAACCACCAGAATTTGAACCATGCGTGTATACTCCTTTCTTTGTTGCTGCAACACGATCATTGTCAGTATACCGAGTAATTTGCGCTAATATCCATTATATCCAGAATGGATAGAAGATACACAGAGGATTATAGGGAAGCAGAAGTCAGCTTTGTATACTTATCGATAAATTCTAATAACTGCACCAAGCACGCTTGTGCATGCGCATCAGTCTGTATATTGGCAAGAAACCCATGTGGAATATTGCCATGTGACGGATCAAGATAAAAATATTCATTATCAATCCCATAAGACGTAAGTTGCGCAGAGAATGCACTCATATCATCAGGAAATCCACCAGTATTTGCGGCTGTAAGAAAAGATGGTGGATAGCGTGTCGTCAGATGAAGCAGAGGATTGTACTGCTGAGCTTGTTTGCTATTCATAAGATCATTCGTTCCCAAATAATTGCGAATCAGTACCCCAGTCCCCCAATTCAGCGTTGCCGTTTGTAGCGGCGCATCATCGATCACCAACGCTTTCACCTGCTGCGTTGTCAGCTGAGGATGAATATTCATGCTGTCAGCATATTGGGAATTGGATAATAGAGCACCGTACTGACTAGTCAGAATAGCGCCCGCAGAGGAACCCATAATAATAACGTTATTCATATTTAGGTCATATTCGCTACTGTGAGCACTAAGAAAATTGATGGCTTGATTCATCTGAATGAGTGGTACGGGAAACCGATATTCAGGAACGAGCGCATAATTGACATTGACTACGTTGTACCCATGCTGTACTAGATCATTAAAAAGTGCATTTGCATTATTATTTTCTGCTAGTGGATCACCCATCGCTTTGTCTCCGCCAAAATAGCCACCGCCATGAAAATAAATAATCGTTGGCCGATTGGCAAATCGATGTGGATCAGGATAAGAAATATCGAGATAGCTATTAGGGTACTGATGGGCATAAGCAATATCATTGCGGTATACGATCCCATTTTGTTTCAACTGTTCTTCTGGTTGATGTGCCGGCTGATAGGAATTAATCGGCTTGCCTTGATATAGCGCATCTTGTATCCAGCTTACTATAATACTTGGATGCTGATTGATATACAAACCCACACTTCCACCAATGCACAATACAATGATCAGGATACCGAGAGGAATGGTCATCCATCGCTTGAAACGAGGTATTGTAGAAGATCTGGATATCTCCTCTGTTCCCTGCGTCGACATACGAGTATTTTTCATTTCGTTCACTTTTTCCTTTCTTGTGTGCGTAAACAGTGAAACAGCTGCGTTTCTTTGACTATAGCTACAGAAGAACAACTGAACATAAACAAGATTGCTAATTGTTGTTTATGTTCAGTTTACGCATGTTCCATACAGTTAGGATGACATGGAGCTGGATATGAACAGCAATAAATAACCAATGAAGAAATTGAGGAGGAGACAGACAGATGGAAGAAGAAGTAGTATTATCAGCCAAGTCGAAAAAGCTAGATATACTCTTGTGTGTATTGCTAGGTGTATTGGGAGTTCATCGATTGTATGAAGGCAAAAGGATTACGGGGATTTTGTATTTGTTTACCTTTGGAGGATTCGGATTAGGAGTTTGTTTAGATTTAATGCAATTGATCTTTGGGCTAAGAACCGATAAGAAAGGATTACCTATTGGTGTTCCGGGGTTTAAGCTGCGTAGGATGAGAGTGATGAGTAGTATGCTTGGTGTATTGCTATGGATCACAGGTGGCTTTTTATCGATTCACTATATTACCAATCTGCCCATGATTCGTGCTGATTATTATACTAGAGTATATGCAGCAGCTCCGCTAGAAAAAAAATACACACAACCCGGACCATTTGAGACGAGTTCGGATCAATACAAAAGTAAAGAGACCTTTTTCGATACGTATAAAATATGGTATCCGACGGCTATAAAGCAGAGTCACACGTTATATCCTATTGTTGTATTTGCGAATGGCTCAGGGATTCCTTTTTTTAAATATGAAGCAATTTTTAATCATTTAGCATCATGGGGATTTATTGTCATTGGAAATGACGATTCCGATTCTTGGAGTGGTCAATCTTCTTCGGATGCATTACACTTCCTTTGGTCTTTAAATCAAGATCGCAACAGTCCTTTTTATAATAGACTAGATACTCAGCATATTGGTATAGCTGGTCATTCTCAGGGTGGAGTAGGAGTGATCAATGCAGTGACCGAGTTTGACAATAGCAATAGATTTACGTCTATGTATACTGCTAGCGCAACTGAGTTGAAATTATCCAATGCATTAAAATGGAATTATGATGTGACCAAGATTCACATTCCATATCTGATGGTTGCAGGTACAGGAGAGGCAGATGCCAATTTGATTGCCCCACTAACTTCATTACGCGAAAATTATAATCGTGTGAACGAAGGAGCACTTACGATTATGGCAAGACGAAAAGGAGCAAACCATGGCGATATGCTTGCTGATGCAGATGGGTATATGACAGCCTGGTTTCGATATACCTTGCTTCAAGATCCAGAGGCAGCGCGTGTATTTACAGGTAGCAATCCAGAGCTAGTGCAAAACAAAACGAACTGGCAAGATGTACAGATGAAAATGTAAAACATCGATATGAAACAAAGATGCTGAATTAATAATCGTAAATCACAAAAGCCCAAAGACTGAGGCATAGTCTTTGGGCTTTTGTTTACCATGGAAGCGCACAGCCTTGATTATACGGCGGACATTTTGGTGGAGTATCGGCAAAAGAGACTGCGGAAAATGATATAGCTAAAAGAGCAGTCAAACCTAAAGTCACTAAATACTTTTTCATATGTATCACCTCTTTATGTTAGAATTACAAATATTATATCAAATAATTATAATATTTGTAATTAAATGTAATATTTATGGTAGATAATTATGTATATACACTTCTTATTCCCAGTATATATCGTATGGAAGCCTAGATTTTTATTTATAAACGAATTTCTTTACAACATAAACTAAAGTACACACATATGGAGAAGAAAAGAATAGTGGAGACCTTGAATATTATACGGATCGGAATGACTCCGGTACTAATTATGCTTACGACGAGCATTGACTATGTGTGTGAAATGAATTTTACCTATAATGTATTAGGATAAGTCTCTTTTATGCAGACAGATTTCCAAGTTGGAATGATACCATTACAAGCAATAAGTCAAAACTTAACGTATGGTAGCAAATAGCAGCTGATTACTATCAATATTGGTAATAGGAGATGAGGAGTATGATTGATAAATTATCTAGAGAAATAAATGAAAACTTTATTGATCAAGCAATCCAAACGATTGAAGAAATTGGCGAGAAAAAAGTAAACGAGGCTGTACCCTATCTTATTGAGCAAAATGGAAGGGAATTTTGAAGTGAGTCGAAAGTCATTTTTAATGATTGAAGCTGTGATTCAGAATGTAACTGAAGAAAAAAGAAAAGAATATATGGAAATTATAAAAGATGAGATTAAACGATTAGAGGATAAAACAGATTTATTATATGAGGTTGTCGATATGTTTAATATGCAAAATGACGCAAAATAAATAATTTAGATTTCTATGCTACGATGGAAACTCGGGAAGAAGTGAAAAGTAATGTAATGAAATATTGCATGTCAGAGTAGGGTGAGTAATAGCCAGATAATAGAAAAAGTAAATATTTCCTTTGGATCTACTAAGTGTTACTGAAGTCGGAAGAGTGTAAGCCTTATTTTATGCAAAATCAAAATGTTACATAGAAACGAAAATGCATCAGATTCATCTTAGTGGCATGCCGATTTCGTGCCGACGAAGCAAGATATTCGATGATATATTATGCAAAGTCGAACCGAACAAAACGCCATTTTGCCAGAGTTTACGCGGTATTTGATGCCCTATGATCTTCGCCACTAAATGGGATTAGGAAAAAGGGTTCAAAGGCAAGGCAGCCGCGGCTGTTGCCTTGCAAGCGTGGAAACCAAGTGCGCATCATAGTGGGTGAATTCCTCCGATGTAAGTGAAATCGTAGACAGGGCAAGGGGAAGCAGATGATGAATCCCTTTCTAATGAATAAGTTCACTTTGTCCTGTCCATATCTCCATCCATTGTAGCAATGTCGTTCAGAGTTTCAAAGAGACAAAATTAAGCCCAATCCAACTTTATGCCATATAGAATCTGGATTGAAGAAATTATGTGAATCCTGTGTATACATCTTCTCTTTTATGAGAGGAGTCTTTTGGTTATATTTACAATTTTTTATTGGGAAAAGTACATATCTTCCATTTAGTATTTTTTATCTACTAGGATATATTTTACAACACGCCCTAGTAATAGAGCATTTACTTAGCTTTAGTTAAGCACAGTATTGCTTATCGCATACCCCACATCTTATAATTACGTTAATTGATATTAATTTGGACATCTTGATACAAGCTATTTTGAAGAATTTCTGCACTATTACCGTTGAATGCCTTTGCTGCTTCTTTATCTCCTTGCAATTGCCACATGAACCATGCTGTGACATACCCATCTGCACTATATAGCATTTCTGGATGATTTGTATTAGAGCGCCTACCCATAACTTTATCTGAGCTAATATGTGAATACAATTTTTTAAAGTCCTCAAGAGTAATAACATCATTCTCCGTACCTGCCACCACCATAATTGGGATTACAATTTTGTCTGCTGAATATGACCAATTGAGTGCAGTTGCAGTATCTTCTCCTACCGGAGAGATTGATATTGCTGTCTTATACATAGCGGCATGAGGCTGCACAGTAATAGCATTAAATACGCCTACACCGCCTTGAGAATGGCCAACGATTCCCACATTTTCTAAATCCACTTTCTGATAAAGCACAGAACTAGGATCAGTATTAGCTTTTATAAGATATGATAGACTGGCATCTGACGAATCTCCAGCGAATTCGGTATTATGTTCATTTCCAATTACAATAAACCCCCATGAAGCATAATGCTCAAATGAAGCGATGTATCGGGAACCCCACACACCTGAGCCGTTTGCCATAACAATAACAGGATATTTTTTGCTACTGTTTTCCAAATCGGATGGATAGTATATCTCATACTTTTTCCATATTTCATTGGCTTCTTGCTCAAAATAAATAGTTTTATGGTTCCCATGAGCCAAATACTTTTTTTCAATGGGACCGCCTGTACTTACCGTAGTTTCATAATTCTCTGGAGTCATAATTTCCGGTTTTGCAGTAGTAAACTTATAAACTATGAAAGCTCCACCGGCAATAACAAGTATTACCAAAGCCAATAATGAAATACCAATTATTTTTGTTATCTTTTTCATGATTTTCTCCCTAAGTAATACTGTTTATCTACTAAATCAAGACCGTAATCCTGCAAATGACCATCTACAGCGTTTTTAAGCCATTCACTGACAGAAATATCCTGCCCATCAAATGGTGCAAAAATGTACGGCGTTGCGATAATTGTATGCATCGTCAAATTCCGTGGGTCATCATACCATGGTAACCCATCCCAAATAAATAGATAACCGCCGGCTTGATTTTTGATTTCATGTATCATAGTTTTTAAGTTTTTCTGGTAGATGTCGGCTTTAGCTTCGTTTACATCCATTACTCCGGTATCAAAATAATTTTGAACTTTTGCAAGATCGCCGTCGCGTGTGGAAGAATCGAATAAGATATGAACCTGATCACCATATTTTTTATGCAAAGCAGTAAGGCTGTCTAATGTAATATTATTTGTCGTTAATCGATTCGCAATTTGAACTGGTGTTTTCCAGACATTGGTGGCTATATCATGCCAATTTTTATTGAGTAATAAGGAAGCATCTGCTAAAACCGTTTTACTGTTAGCATTTGGGAAATAATTCGTAAAGACGTCATCGGCCAATAAAGCTGCACCAAAGCCACCTGCACTATAGCCTGTGACCAGTACATCTTCGGCATGATCGATACCAGCAAGTTGCATTACTTGTTTCATAACCAATGAATAGTTTGTATATCCATTATGGTATAGTATTTTTTCTTTTCCTTTTTTGTCTATATATTTGAACTCGCCAGTCCCTGCATGAAAATCTCCTGTAGCATAAGGAAACTCAATGATCGTCCAATCTTTAAAAGGGTTAGTATCTGTTGCTGTTGCAATTCCACCCATATTCATTGTTAGATTTGCTAAAATATCTATAGGAATCTCTTTGGTATTGTACGTTTCATCTTTGGCCATTTCCTCATTTACGCTGACTCCACCACCCGCAAAATAAACAATGACTTTATTCGCACTTCCTTTTTTGAAAAATGCTCTATACGAACTTCCATCTGATGATTTCATTTCTGAACTGGTGACTCGATACCATGTATCGATCTTTGGATTTTCTTTTAGATTGGGATATTGTAAAACAAACAGATATATACAAAGTGCTGCTACTACTAGCAAGCCAAACAGAATACCGAGAGTCTTCAAAATGATATGCTTTTTTTGAGGCTTTTTTGTTTCACTTTTCGTAACAGAGTTAGAGATTCTCATTATAATTTCCTCACATAATAAAGTTTAAAATACATATTGCTTGCTTAGACGGACGGTATCGTATCCTGCAAATGGTGTATAGATTTGCATGGAATAAAGTATATAATTAATGGTTTTTACGAACATCTTGCCAGTTTGCATTTGTTAAGATTTCTGCACGATCACCAAAAAAGGCATCTCCTGCTTGTTGATCGCCGTTTAACTAATACATAAACCAGGCGGTCATATATCCGTCTGCATGATTGAGCATATCACTATGATCTGTATTAACACGTCGTGCCATAATTTTATTGTCCTTATCCGAAATACGATCATAATTGGTTTGTAATGACCATAATGGAGCGATTCCCTGTCCTTGTTTTGCTTGTATACTTGTAGCAATTCCCGCATCAAATGCTCCAGTGCCAGCAACCATCAGATACGGAATATGGATATTGGCAACATCATAGCTCCAGCCCGATCCCAATTGATTTTTTTGCCCCCAAAAACTTGATGTAGCGCTTGCTGTAAACATGGCTGTATAGTAGTGACCATTTTTCTGGCGAGTGACAGCATTTATCGCTGCTACACCACCTTGTGAATGTCCCGAAATTCCAATATGATCGACATCAATTTTTTTATAAAAATCACTTTGCTGATCCGTATTTAGATTAAGCATAAAGTTTAGAGCCGCATAGGTTGATCAGTTGTGACAAAGTCAAAATAGTGAGAACCACGATATGAAATAAACCCCCATACTCCTGCGATCACAACAACAATCAGAATGACGAAGATGAGTGATATACGTAATAATATTCTCATATGTTAACAATCCTTTGCTTTTAGTTGCTGCCCATATAGTGTTCTAAATATTCATTAAGCTTGTTGATATACTGGGCATAGATTTTGTTATCATTTTGTAGACCATGTCCTGAATGAGGGAACTCAAAATAGTCATACGGAACATTATTTGCTTTCAATGCGTTAACAAGGTATTTCACGCTACCAAATGGAGCTACCTTGTCATATCTTCCATAACCTGCGAGTGTAGGGACAGAGTTAGCATGAATCCACATGTAGGGGGAGATATCCTTCACAGCTTCTTTATAACGTTCTGTTCCAATCATATCAGGTGTAATGTGATTACCAGACATAATACTGAACAATCCTGCTGCTGCTTCTGGATTTTTGTCTAAACCATAGTTCGTCCAATCTTTAGGATAAAAACTAGGTGGTCCAACCATTTCAAAAACCATTTTGACAGGAATAGGGGAAGTATCTGCATCCCGGTAGGCATATAATAATGCAAGTGTTCCGCCTGCCGATCCACCAGCGATAGCCATGTGATCGAGATCATAGCCTAACTTTTGTGCTTCCGCTTTGACGATAGGCATACTTTTTTTGATTTCTTGGGACATAGTATAGACACTAGCTTGGGGATTATTATCGTCGCGTAGTGTATAGTTGATTCCTGCTGCAACATAACCTTTGGAAGTGAGCCATTTCAGCATATTAACGTCATCACTTTTATCACCACCGGTAAAGCCACCTGCATGAAGATATACGACAAGACCATAATGTTTCTTTGTATGATCAGCAGGAACGTACAAGTCGAATTTGTTCTTCTCTTGATCGCCATAAGCGATATCTGTGTAGATATGCCCGACAGAATCGTTCCAATTTACTTTCATTTCGCCAGATAGCGGACTATACGTCATTTTGAAAATAGCGGAAATGGCGAATACAGCAATAAAAGTACCAATATAAATAAAACCCCATCTTCTTTTTCTTCTACGATTGTCTTCACTTTTCATAAAAAATTGCCTCCAAGCAATGTGCCACCGAGCAAGAAATTCAGTGTTGCTCTTACAGCCAGCCGTCCAGAGACGATAGCTGCAATGACAATTATAGCTAGTATGAGGATGCGTTTTTGTGTAAGTGTCATCTTTGTCAAACTCCTTTATGATCAACCTATTTATATTGACCAGATTCATGTTACAAATGTATCATTTGATATAACGAATGTAGCACCACAGTAGAGGACACGCAATATAATGAGCAAAAATGATACAGAAAGGAGTAAATGTAACATGGCGGATTCTAATGTGAAAAATACCTATGTAAAGCAGCAAATTACTGATGCTATGCTTGATTTGCTAAAGACCTATGAACTCAAAAGTATCTCTATTAGCCAACTCGTTGCAACGGCACAAGTTAGTCGGATCTCTTTTTATCGAAATTATAGTGAAAAGGAAGACGTGCTTCGGGAGTATATCAATACCTTAATTCTTGGCTGGCATAGAGAGTATGAGAGTAGCGATCATAAATCAGAGGAAGAAATGTTGGGCAGTTTGTTTGCACATTTCACAGCAAACAGTGGCTTTTACTTGCTGTTTAGTCAACGCCAGCTTTTTCATCTGCTTAAAGAAGTGTTGAAAACCTTATATGGACCAAGACCAGAATATCCAAATTTTGGTGCGTATGTCGCAGCATATTTCTCTTATGGATTATTCGGCTGGATTGAAGAATGGTTTGCAAGAGGAATGCAAGAATCGGATGAAGAAATTACCATATTACTAAAAAATAGAAAGTGAATATGTAGGGAGAAAATCCATTGTATACATCCAAATTATAAGAGAAAAAGCTGCCATTCTTGATAGGCAGCTTTAATGAGTATTTATATATCTTCGATAATCCGTTGGTGCTAAGCCTACATATTTTTTAAACTGCTTAGAAAAATAAAAATTATCATTGAATCCCAACTGTTGTGCAATATCGGAAATTGAGCAGCAGGTTACTGTTAACAGCTGTTTCGATTTTTCGATTTTTTTGCGGCTGATATATTGAATGGGAGGCATTCCCATGTGCAGCTTAAACATACGGATTAAAGAATTCGGATGCATGTAAATAAGATGTGCTAATTCTTCAAGCGTCATAGTAGAACCAATATGATCATCAATATAGTTTAAGACAAGAGCTAATTGATCTAGAGCAGCTCGATTTTTTAAAACGAGTTGTCGATGATCTGAATGTACATTCATGATGAAATAACTAATAAGTTCCATCAGTTTACTTTTAACCAACAAATTGGCATAGACTGCATCGGAATGAGCAAAAGTGATAATATCTTGAAAAATTTGGGTTAACCGATCAGGTTGATATGGTATGCATAAAGGATAAATATCCAACAGTTTAAATAAATTAATGCCATTTACATGTGCGGTAAAATGACACCAGTATTTTTGAAAAGGATGCTCATTAATGACTGAGTAGGATTGTTTGATGCCTTGTGGCAATAAAAATAATTCTCCCGGTTGCGGATAGTATTCATTTCTTCCAATTTTTAACCAACCTTCTCCTTCACATATCCAATAGAATTTACTGTAATCGGGCGTGTAGTCTAGTTCTTTCCATTGTGAAGAACATCTATTGTAATTCGCAGTAATGAATTCTACTTTGAGGTTGGCTAGATAATTAGAAAGCAGAATATCGTCATTCATGGATGCAAATCTCCCTTTTTCGTTATTTTTGTATAGGATTTAGTTACTAATCTACATGTATCGGATTGTAGGTGTTTCGTATACTATATTGCGAAAAGAAAAGATAAAGGATGTGTAGTATGACATGAATCGATCTTCTTATTTAGAGCAAATTCAACAAGTAATTACAAGAGGGGATTTTAAAGAAAGTTGGGAATCATTGCAAAGTTTCGATGTTCCAGATTGGTATAAGCAAGCGAAATTTGGGATCTTTATTCATTGGGGATTGTATTCTATCCCTGCTTTTGAAAATGAATGGTATTCACGTAATATGTACATTCCGGGTTCTAAAGCTTATGAACATCACATTGAAGTATATGGGAAGCATACGGAATTTGGATACAAAGATTTTATTCCGATGTTTACTGCTAATCAATTCGATGCAAAGGAATGGGCAACGTTGTTCAAAGCATCAGGGGCAAGGTACATAATGCCAGTTGCTGAACATCACGATGGTTTTCAGATGTATAAAAGTGATGTTTCATTTTATAATGCCTTTCATATGGGACCTCGTCGCGACTTGCTTGGTGAGATGAAGCAGGCGTTTGAAGAAAAACATTTAATATTCTGTGCCTCTTCGCATCGAGCAGAGCATTGGTTTTTTATGTCACATGGTAGATCTTTTCCATCTGATATCCATAAGCCTTTGACCAGAAGCGACTTTTATTGGCCAGCTGAGCCAGAACCGGATCATCATGACCTATTTGCTTCTCCACCTAGTATTGAATTTTTAGAGGATTGGCTAATTCGAACTTGCGAAATTGTAGACCTTTACCAGCCGAAGCTTATCTATTTCGATTGGTGGATTCAACATGCCGCGTTTAAGCCATATCTTAGAATATTCGCAGCCTATTACTACAATAAAGGCAAAGAGTGGGGCATACCAGTAGCAATCAATTACAAGTTTGATGCGTTTATGTTTGGTACGGCTGTTCCCGACGTCGAACGTGGTCAGTTTGCTGAACTTCAGCCCTATTACTGGCAAACTGACACTGCCGTTGCCAAAAATTCATGGTGTCATACCGAAGAGAATGTGTACAAATCTTCTGTTGATATCATTCGTGATTTAGTTGATATTGTTAGCAAAAACGGTAATCTATTGCTTAATATTGGTCCCAAAGCCGATGGCAGTATTCCAGTAGAGGATCAACGAATTTTGCTTGATATTGGCGATTGGCTACGTAGGAATGGCGAAGCAATCTATGAAACGACACACTGGCGTATTTCTGGAGAAGGACCAACGACCATTATGGAGGGACATTTTACAGATCATGAACCGAAACCGTATACATCGCAGGATATTCGTTTTACGTTCAAAGGTACTACTTTATACGCGATTGTACTTGTCTATCCACAAGATGGAAGGGTTCGTATTACATCCCTGCGAATAAAATCTCCACATTTTGCTGGTATTATTCAAATAATAAGTGTATTGGGATTTGAGGATCAAGTGCATTGGCAACAAACGCCAGAGGCTCTCTATATTCAAAGCAGACCTATGTCCACTTTAGTGCCTGTTGTATTTAAAATTCAACTGAACTGAGAATGGATGAAAGGAGAGGATGTAACGATGATTCGAGTGATGATAGCAGATGATAATTAAGTATTTGTGAAAAAGCTCAATCATTATTTTTCAAGCCAACCAGATATGAACAACCTTGGCTTCAACATCAACATGATGCTTTTGAACGTATCATAAGACATGGAGGACATTTAAACATGTTAAAAGCAACGAACAAAGGGTTTTATCTCAATTGGTGTAGAGATTGCGTACACATTATAATGTCTATTCTGAGTAAATATCTGGATTAAAGTACTCTGGCTCATATAATCTCTTGGTACTCAGTCTCTCATCCGCAAAAAGCGTCAGTTTACGTACACCGCTGACGTTGCTGGACGCGTATTTACAATACCAAACGACCAAGCAAAAATAAAACAAATAGACGCCGATAGAATACCGACGCCAGTTCGTTTTACAGGGTGTTTATAAACTGTCTATTAAATCGAGGCTTGATCAACATTCATGAGTACTGGTGGCTTGCGTATAACTTGTTTGTAAATGGAGTATTACCGGTATTTCATTGAATAGATAATCAAACCATACTACTCTCATCATTATAAAAATTAACCGATCAGCTCCAATTCCAGCTGCTTCAACTCGTAAAAGTAACCTCTCTGCGCCATTAACTCACAATAAGTTCCATTTTCCACGATTTTCCCTTGGTCCATGACAACAATTTGATCCATATCTTCCAATCCGGTCAATCTATGACTCACCATGACCAGTGTAGCATCTTGGACTCGCTCCATCAGAAGGCGGAGAATATGGCGCTCTGTAACATAATCAAGCGATGAAGTAGGCTCGTCCAGCAGCCATACTTGACCTGATGTAAGCATGGCACGAACCAACGCCAGACGCTGCTTCTCACCGTCCGACCAATTTTCTCCTTTTTCCAGCATGAGATCATCCAGTTTTTTATGACCCAGATTTACTTGCTCTAGCAAATCTGTCAATTGAGCATCGGTGAATGCGTTCGGTTCTATTAGTAGATTCTCGCGTAACGTTCCACGGAAAAAGTGACCTTGCTGTAGTAAGACACGGCTCTGCTTCCAGATGCTATCTGTATTCCATTCACGGATGGGTACACCATTTAGAGAAATCTGTCCCTGATCTGCGTTGTGTAGCTTCAGCAGCAATTCTAATAAGCTGGTCTTGCCCGAACCGCTTGCTCCCACGATAGCGGTTTTTGATCCGGAAGGCAATTGTAAGGAGATATCTTGTAGTGTCCAGCGCCAATCGTTTTCATACCGAAAGTAGACATGTTCCAGTTCTATGTCTACTGCTGCATCATGTTGCAATGATTGAACAGGTTCTGGCACTGGCGGCGTTTGCGGTACTATTTCATTCAGGCGTTTGGCTGCAAATTCGCTGTCCTGCTTGTAGGCAGGCAATGTCGCCATCGCCGCGGACTCATCGAATACCGTCATAGCCGTCATGATCAGCATCGCCAGAAATATACCTTCCATCGAACCGTCAACAATTAACCACGCGCCTACTGCAAGCACACACCACGACATGATAAAGGTAGTCAATGCATGCAGAGATTGCCCGCGAAGGAGACGAGTAGCGTCGTTGTGCTGCATCTCGGTCAATTCCTCGGAAATCTGTGCCAGATGTTGCTCACGCTGTTGCAGACGACGATATACTTTCAGATCGATAAAGCCATACATCATTTCCGCTGCCTCAGTTGAAAATGCTGCTCGTCGTTTGCGTACAGCACCTTGGCTTTGCTGTCCTTTTCGAATAACTGCTGGTACGACAAACGCGATCAGGATCATGCCAAGTACGAACAACAATGCAATCCAGATTGAGAAAAAGGACGTGAAGATCACCGTAGCCAAAAACACCGATATGACGATCATCGGTGGATAGGCAACCCGCAAAAAGTAAAATTGCAGACTCTCCACATCCCCAACAATTACAGCGAGCAGATCCCCGCTACGCTGACGATTCAACACGTTTGGCGACAGCGGAATCAGTCTGGCGAAAAAGGTCGTCCGTAGCCGACTCAGCAACGAGAATGTAGCACGGTGCGAATACAAACGCTCGCCATAGCGACTGGCTGCGCGCGTTAGTCCCAGCAATTTGACCAGCGATGCCAGTAAGATCAGCGTATAAAGAGGAGGGAGGAAGACCGTTTTCGAGATCAAATACCCACTCATGGAAAATAAAGCAACCCCAGCAATCCCAGCGAGAAATCCGGCACCGATGGAGAGCAGTATATCTTTGCGCTCTTGAAGCATTGCTCTGGCAAAAATGGACAGTTCGCTCATCCTACCACCTCCTGACGACGAGTGTGCATCATTTCCTCATATTGCGGAACAGCATGTAGTAATTGCTCATGTGTGCCGCTGGATAGCAGCTTGCCTTGCTCCATAAATAAAATGCAATCAGCTTCTCGAATCGTATGCAGCCTATGCGCAATCGTAATGACTGTGGCATTCTGCGATAATTGACGGATTGAACGCAGCAATATACGTTCTGTATGCAAATCAAGACCGGTGGTCGGTTCGTCAAACAGTAGCACAGACGGCTTTTTCAAAAATGCTCGTGCGAGAGCGAGCCGCTGCTTTTCGCCGCCGGATAAGCCTCGTCCACCCTCACCTACCGGGGTATCGTAACCATGTTCCAACTCCGCAATTAGTTCCGATAAACCGGCTGCTTCAGCTGCTGCCGCGATTTCTGCTGCCGATACCTCTCTATCTACTGATATGACAATGTTTTCAGCAATCGTTCCTGCAAAAATATAAGGATGCTGTGTAATATACGAGATTTGTGAGAACCATGTTTGTTCATTGGCAGTCGTCAATAACTGATGATCCACACGAATTTCGCCGCTGGAAGGAGGAAGCAACCCAGCAATCAAATGTAGCAGTGTCGTTTTGCCAGCACCGCTTTTGCCTACGATCGCAATATTATGTCCTGGCTGGATACATAGTCCGTCTATGTTCAATTCAAAATCTCCAGAACCATAATGAAAAGCCAACTGTCGCAATTCAATCATAGGTGCGGTGTTTTTGGCAATTGACAGTAGGGGGGACAGAGCAGCATAATTTGTAGCATTTGTAGCATTTGTAGCATTTGTAGCATTTGTAGCATTTGTAGCATTTGTAGCATTTGTAGCATTTGTAGCATTTGTAGCATTTGTAGCATTTGTAGCATTTGTAGCATTTGTAGTGAAGTTAGCTTGTGTAGCTTTGCCAGCATTAGTAGCTTGAATGGCGATATTTGCATCATTCTCTTGCGTATACTCATTGTTGCTACCATCATTTGAACCCTGCAATAATGCTTCAATATTGCGAATAGCGCCAATACTTGTACGTCCGCCGTGAAATGCTGTACCTGCATTTTTTAGCATATTATAGAACTCCGGCACCAACAGCAAAATCAGAAACGCTACATGGAAATTCAACGCTTTGAAGACCACTAGCTGCAAAGCCAGTTCTAGCGCAACGATACCGATGCCCAGCATAACAATTGTTTCCAGTGCAAACGTATTTGTAAAAGCCACTTTTAAAATACTCATCGTGGAATCCCGATATGCCAGACTACGCTGTTCTATTGTGCGCTGTTGTTCTCCGGTACGTCCAAACAATTTTAATGTAATCATTCCTTGCAGAGAATCGAGAAAGGTGCCGGAAAACAAAGACAGCTGCTGGAATTTCTCTTCGGATTTTTGCCGTGTCTGGATACCGATCAATGCCATAAATAACGGGATAAATGGAGCGGTAAACAGCAATATAAGTCCTGATGGAACATGCAGACTGAACACGACTAGCAAAATTAGCACCGGTACGATAGACGCTTCGATCATTTTGGGCACGTACTGGCTGAAATAGCTATCCGCTTCATCAACGCTATCGAGTGCGACACTGATTTTACTGCCGGTTTGCCCTTGACGTGAAGACATCAGCGGATGCGAAGCTAGCAGGCGCAGCAATCGAAGACGCAGTGTGCGCTTCGCATCTGCCGCTATTCTTAGCCCGATTGAACTATTTACATATGAAATCCAAGTACGCAGGATCATCACGATAAGCAAAGCGCCAGCGACGACAGCCCATGAGCGTAGTGGAGCCGATTCAACAAAGACCTGCTGCACGCCTTCAGCCAGCAGTACAGCTTGCAAGATGGTCATGATGCCAAGCGCAAAGGAGAGCAATCGTATGAGCCGAGTACGTTTGTGATGTGCAAACATGATTTCCTTTAAAATTCCGGCGTTTGTTTTCATGGATTCATCCCTCCTCAGCGTTTGCCTTTGACATAATCCGCATCAAAAAGAAATAGTCGGAATACGAGGGCAAGTGACGGAATGAGCAGCAGCAGTCCGCCGATAAAAGCAGCAATCAGCGCAATCCCCATCGCTTCTCCAGTTGCACTACCTTGCACCGTAATATAAGGGTCAAGAATGTACGGATAATGCCCGATGCCGTAAGCAAAAAAGGCACAGCCGAATTGAAGCATCACGCCTATAAATGCCCAGCCATAATGGCGTCCTTTGTACAGTAGCCACAGTACAACTAGAAAACAGAGAACGGATAGACCGAGTAACCACCACAAATTCATCATATTTTGAAAATGACGTTCATTGTGCTGACTCAAATATAGAAATGCTGTAAACGCGGCAATGATGGTCGGAGTACTCCAGAATAGCGCGTAGCTGCGCAATAGCTCAAGCGCCGGACGATCATCTGCCCGATGGGCGTAAAAGGATAGAAAACAAGCGCTAATAAACAAAACTGAAGTCAGCGCCAGAGCGACAATGCTCCAAGCAAGCGGACTCGTAAGCAGCTTTACATATTCCAGATGTACAGCACCATTTTGCTCAATAATAAATCCGCCTTCTGACAATACGAGTGCAACTGATAACGATGCTGGAATCAGCAATCCAGTTGCACCGTATAAAAACAGAAAAACGATGTTTTTCTTAGAACCATAATTCTCAAACGCATAGAACGAACCGCGAATCGCCAGCAAAATAATCGCAATGCTGCCCGGCACTAGCAGCGCCGCTCCATAATAGTGAGCAGCATCTGGGAAAAAGCCAATCAGCCCGATAAAGAAAAATACAAAGAATACATTCGTAATCTCCCAGACAGGCGACAGATAGCGAGAAATGAGGCGATTGATCAGATGATCTTTACCCGTTGCCCGCGCATAAAAGGCAAAAAATCCTGCGCCAAAATCAATAGATGCAATTATCAAATATCCGTACAGAAAAATCCACAATACCGAAATGCCGACCATTTCATAACTCATGATGTCAGATCACCTGCTTCCTTGGACAACGTTGCCTCTGCATGTGCCGCCTTTTCTAGCTCGGCTTCTGCGGGATTGTTACGGAACAGTCGACGCAGCACGACAATGCACAATGTGCCGAGAATAATGTATAGCAATAAAAAGACGAAAAAGAGCGGCATAATACTTGGTGAAGTGGTGGCTGCTTCGTCCACACGCATATAACCACGAATGATCCATGGCTGTCGTCCGACTTCAGCATAAAACCAGCCTAGCTCTACCGCGAGAAAAGCAAGCGGTGCACCGAACACAATCGTGCGCAGCATCCAGCGATGATGCTCGTTACGCTTTTTCCAGAATAGGAGTACAAAGAACAGCACAGACACAGCCAGTAACGCAAAGCCGATGCTAACCATAAAATCGAACAAATAATGCACCAGTAGCGGCGGTTGCTCATCGGCAGGAAATTCGTTCAACCCTGTAACTTCGGCATTAAAATCGCTAAATGCCAAAAAGCTGAGTGCTTTTGGTAGATGTAGCGCACCAATCACTTCGCGTTCCGCATTCAACCAGCCGAGAAAGATCAGATCGGCACCTTTTTCAGTCTCAAAATGCCATTCGGCAGCAGCTAGCTTTTCCGGCTGATGCTCTGCGAGAAACTTGGCGGAAACATCGCCTGCAAATGCAGTCAAAAAGCTGAAAAGCAGCAGCACGCTCATCATTAACTTGAGCGCTTTTTGGCTGTATACAGAAGCCCCTTTTTTGAGAATGGAAAATGCGGCGATGGCTGCTAGCAGGGCGGCACCAGTCATATAAGCGGATGTGAGTACGTGAAATACTTTGGATGGTGTTGCTTCATTAAACATCGCTTGCAGCGGATAGATTGCCGTAAATTGTCCATTCTCCAGTACGAATCCGTCCGGTTGATTCATAAAACCGTTGACCGTAGTAATAAAAACAGCAGACATGGCTGCGCCCAGAACAATCGGGATCGTTAATAGCCAGTGAAGATACGGATTGCGGAATCGCTCCCACGTATACAGATAGATGCCTAGAAAAATAGCTTCAAAGAAAAAAGCAAATACTTCCATGAATAGCGGGAGCGCAATCACATTCCCAGCAAGCTGCATAAAGTTAGGCCAAACCAATGCCAATTGCAACGAAATGGCAGTTCCTGTGACCACACCTACGGCAACGGAAATGATAAATCCTCTAGTCCAACGCTTTGCCATTAACGTATAATGCTTGTCTTTTTTGCGAATACCGACTAATTCTGCGATTGAGATCATAAGTGGAATGGCAACGCCAATCGTTGCGAAGATAACATGAAAAGATAAGGTCAGCCCGGTTACCAATCGGCTCCATAATACTGTGTCGATGATCATATGTGATATCCCTTCTTTTAACTACTCTATAATGAGAGTCTTAATGGAGCCTAGCGTACCAATTTTTTTATTAGCGATGTGATATTTAATACAATTTTCAAACAAATAACAAAGATTTAAGTCAATTTAGTGAAAAAATGCACAATAACTCTTTGGAGCTATTGCATTTAGAGGAGTAATTCTGGATAGCTGTATTTAACGACAGAGTTACTGTTTTTGTGTGACTGATTGAATAGAAGTATACTAATATCATAGGAGTCAAGTTTTGAACTGAAAGATAAAGGAGAATCTCAATGCAAAAAATAAGCCATTCCTTCAGCGGTGCCCTTCGAACGTTTTCGTTCTGGATTGCAAATGGGACAGTTGGATTACCATTACTTAACGGTATGGATTACTCATGTATATTTGAAGAACCGAGTGCTTTGGAGCAAGTATATGCGATTTTTGCTAATGTCATCGAGATGGATGAGAATGGCGTAGTTTGTAATGCAAAGCATGCAGAAATGAGAGCAGCGCAGTTCATTCGTAGTTATATTGATGAACAATACAAAGTGGAGCCAGAATTTGAGAATTGGGAAGTAGCACTTTATTAGATAGGATGAGCTTATATTGTGTAGAAAAGGGACCTTCTAAAGTAGATTAACTTTTAAGCAGGTGCATGTATACTTACTATAGTATTGGGAAATATCTCAAGACGACAAAAAGGAAGGTAGCGAATGATGCCACCTTCCTTTTACTTATAATAATTGAATGCTCTATTGCGCTCCACACCAAAATAAAAATTCCAATCACGAACTGCTACTACACGAGCTGCACGAACTTCCGCTGCTGCATGAGCTACTACTACACGAGCTACTGCTGCACGAACTACCGGAATGATCCGAGTGATTCGAATGATGTCCGCCGGAGTGACCCGAATTATAGTCTGAACCGGAAGAACCCGTTCCGCATGCTGAACTGGAGTGCGAGGTCGCTTGGGAATGTTGCTGTTGCACGTCTGTTGGCAAATGGGAATTGATAGATGAACAGAAATCCGCAGGTGGCAAAGCTGAATAGTATACACATGCCGCTGCTGCCGTACCCAGTCCATAATTGTTATCGCTATAATAACTGGATGTGTACGAGCTACTAGAATCAGAACTGCTATTGGGGTTGGCTGTACGATTCCGGTGATCGCCCGGTTTATTACCTTGTAGCACTGCTTGATTATGCGCCTGAAAACGCTGATTCAGATACAAAATCGCCTGCTTGGCTTCCGGGCTATGTTCAAATGTCGCCCGATTGTACGTCCATTGACCCTGCTGATTCGGATGAAACATCAGTAATTCATTAATCGTGGACTTCGATAACGGAAACCGGAAGAGGCTTCCCCACAAATACGAATTGGCGCGCTCCATTGGGAATAGCTCCGCATATGCCCAATCAAATAGCGCTCGTTGATCTGGTAGCGATACTTTGCCACCATGCGGAGAATGATGCAGCATATACCCATAAAATTGCTCACAAAATTGCTGATAATCCCGTGTAAACATCAACATTTCATGCCATACACTATCCACTTTATCGCTAAACATCGGTACTTCACGAAACAGAGCACAGAGCAGCAGATAACGCTTCATCTCAAACCAGCGCCATTCGTACTCATCCCGACTCAATTCTGGATGCTCGGTCAATATGCGCTGGCGCAGCTGATGGTCATAATGATCCGGTAACGATTGCAACAACTTGTGCGCTAACGGTTCGCAAGGATGACCGGGCGGCACTAGATGAGCAGGAGGGGGAGAATGTTTACGGAAAAATCGCTCATCCTGCGCTGCAAGACGACCTTGCTGCTGCGATTTGCTTTTGGATACATTAATGATAATCAAAACGACAACAAATATAACAATAACGACTGTAAATGACGTGGGCATAACGTATAACCTCCATTCATATACACATCAGGAATATAAAATCGATAACAATATTAGAGTACAGCTTGCTTCTGCACACGCTGTTCAAATTCGCGGCGAATCTCTCGTAGCAATTCACTATCGGTCATTACGTCAAACGCCGTTTCTGCCAACACAATTCCGGTGAAAATCATAGCATCCAGCGCTTGCGGTTCCTGCGCGCGATCACGGAAACCAATGCTATGCAGTTCATGCTTTTCGTCCGTTACTTTCATATAAGGATGAATTGCCGGACAGCGTACGGAGACATTACCGAGATCAAGCGAACCTGCATCTTTGCCAGAATGAATTTCGTCTGGGGCAATACCGTTAGCAATCAGGTTGCGGTTAAACGTAGCCGATAGTGTCTGATTCGTAATCAGCTCATCATAGGAATATTCGTAATTAGAAATCTCCACACGGCAACCGGTTTGCAGTGCCGCACCGTGAGCGACGTTTTTTACACGTTCTACCAGCTCATTTGTATACGCACGACTACTTGAACGTACATAAAATTGTGCAGACGCATAATCTGGAATGACATTGGCAGCTACACCGCCATGATTAATAATGCCATGAATCCGTGTATCACTACGCGTTTGTTGTCGCATTGCATTTACGCCGTTAAATAGTTGCAATACCGCATCCAATGCGTTGATACCATGCTGTGGACTAGCTGCCGCATGAGCCGATTTACCAAAATACTCAAATTGTAGCGCATCCATCGCCAGCGAAATTCCCGATTCTTCATACGCATAATACGGATGCGCCATCATCGCAAAATCGCAGTCATCAAACCAGCCTGCTGCTGCCATCGGAACCTTCGCCCCGCGCGTTTCCTCTGCTGGTGTACCATACACGCGAATCGTACCGCCAATCTCATCGAGTACACTTTTTAGCCCAACCGCCGCACAGACACTCATCATACAAATCAGATGATGCCCGCACGCATGCCCAATCTCAGGCAACGCATCATACTCACACATCAACCCGACAACAGGACCCGGCTTTGCTGCCGAATACGTAGCCAAAAACGCCGTCTCAATCCCAAGTGCAGCCCCTTGCACATCAAACCCATGCTCCACCAGCACCTGTTTCAAAGCCGCCGAAGCTTTAAACTCCTCATTGCCCAATTCCGGATTCTGTCCAATATACGTCGATACCGCTTGAAACGCTTCCGCATTCTGCTCAATCGTAGCTCTAATCTGCTGTTTCAGTTGCTCATGACTCATGATGTAATTCTCCTTTGAATCAAATATGTAAAGATGTATCTGCTAACAGTATAGCATGATGGCGGAATCAAGTGTGTTGCAAACGAATTTCAGTTTGGAACAAGCTGGTTTACTTTGCACTACAGTAAAGAAAGCTTGAAAATAAACTAGATACATTCAAAGATACTTGATTGCACTAGCGGAGGAAAAGGAATTGGGGAAAAGAACGACTTTGGAGGTGCGAGAATCTTCATTTACTCCTAATCCAAAAGATTCTCGTGCCTCCACCCGAGTTCGTTCCCCAATCCTTTTCCGCAGCGGTTGTACTCACAACTAACCTATTTTAAATTGCTATAGCGTCCCAATTTATTCCCACTCATGTATACAAAACCATTGAATAATCATACAATTTCATTTATAATAACCCGGTTGACTCCAAAGTCACATAGGAACAAGCACCATCCACATCATAGGACGTAAAGGAGATAGAAGGTTGAAAGCACTAAAACCATGGCTTGCATGTACACTCAGCATGCTGATGCTGTTTTTTATGATTGTACCTCTGGCATCTGCCTCAGAAGGTTCCGGCAAAAAGATTATTGTCGGCTTGAGCGCGGATTTTGCACCGTATGAGTTTCGCAAAAATATCGACGGTGAAGATCAGATCGTCGGTTCTGATGTAGAGATTGCCAAGCGCATCGCCGCAGATATGGGCGCGCAGCTGGAAATTCAAGACATTCCGTTTGACAGTTTGCTACCTGCTTTGGACAGCGGACGGATCGATATGATCATTTCCGGTATGACGCCAACAGCGGAACGCCGTAAAAATGTCGATTTCTCAGATTCCTACTATATTTCGCGTCAGGTTATCATGACCCGTGCGGAAGATAAAGACAAATACGCTACGCTGGACAGCCTGAAAGGTGTATCCATCGGCGTACAAAAAGGTTCGATCCAAGAAGGCATCGCCAAAGATATCGAAGGTGCCAAGTTGACTTCAGTTGACCGCATTTCTGATATCGTACTGCAATTGCAATCCGGTCGTGTAGATGCAGCAGTTATGGAAGGACCTGTAGCAGAAGGTCAGGTTGCCAATAGTGGTGATCTGGCTATTACAGCAGCGACTATTCCAGATAGTGATACCGAGATGGCGATTGCTGTAGAAAAAGGCAATACTGAGTTATTGAGCCAGATCAACGGTACACTGGCTGAATTAAAGAAGACAGACGAGGTTTCCAAGTTCGTGCAGGACGCAACTGCCCTGAATTCAGATGAGCAGAAAGCTTCGTCCAACATCTTCAATATTTTCTGGGATTATCGCCATTATTATGCCAAAGGCGTGCAGTATACACTGTTGCTCTCCGCACTGGGCGTACTGTTCGGTTTTGTAATCGGTCTGATTGTAGCGCTCATGCGCTTGTCGAACGTAGGTATTCTACGTTGGATCGCGATGACGTATATTGAGATTTTGCGTGGTACACCGATGCTGGTGCAATTGCTGATCATCCATTATGGGATTGCGCAAACGTTCCATATTGAATTCAGCGTATTGCAATCTGGTATTATTACGCTATCGATCAATAGCTCTGCTTATTTGGCAGAGATTTTCCGAGCTGGTATTCAAGGTGTGGATCGTGGACAGTCCGAAGCGGCACGTTCGCTTGGTATGTCGTATGGTGCAACATTGCGCCACATTATTATCCCGCAAGCAGTCAAAAGTGTATTGCCAGCAATCGGTAATGAGTTTATCGTCATTATCAAGGAATCATCGATTGTTTCCTTTATCGGGGTCGCCGATCTGATGTTCCAAGCGCAAGCAGTACGCAGTATTACGTATTCCGCATTAAATCCGTTGCTGATTGCAGCAGCCATTTACTTTGTCATGACATTTGTATTGTCGAAATTGCTGGGCATCTTGGAAAGGAGATGGAGTGTAAGTGATCGACGTTAAAGGTCTACAAAAGTCTTTTGGCAAAAATCAGGTGCTCACCGGCATCGATATCGAGATTGCACAGGGCGAAGTTGTCGTTGTAATTGGTCCAAGTGGCTCGGGGAAAAGTACATTTTTGCGTTGTCTGAATCTGCTGGAGCAGCCGACAGGCGGCGAGATTTATTTTGAAAATGAACTGATTACTGCCCGCAAGTACGATATCGACAGTGCTCGCAAAAATATGGGCATGGTGTTCCAGCACTTCAATCTGTTTCCGCACAAAACGGTACTGCAAAACCTGACGATTGCACCGATCAAAGTGAAAAAGCTCGACAAAGCAGCAGCCGAGAAGATCGCTCTTGATCTGCTGCAAACCGTCGGTCTGTCTGACAAAAAAGACAGCTATCCGAATCAGCTGTCCGGGGGTCAGAAGCAGCGTATTGCGATTGCTCGCGCACTGGCAATGCAGCCGCATGTGATGCTGTTTGACGAGCCGACATCCGCACTCGACCCAGAGATGGTTGGCGAAGTGCTGGAAGTTATGAAAAAACTCGCTCAGCAGGGCATGACGATGGTCATTGTCACGCATGAGATGGGCTTCGCACGTGAAGTTGGCGACCGTATCATCTTCATGGATGGCGGGCAAATTGTGGAGCAGGGCACACCGGAGCAGGTCTTCGGCGCACCTTCACATCCACGTACTCAGGACTTCCTCAGCAAAGTATTGTAAAAGATTGCCTATCATGGCGATTCACTATTGAACAACCGCAAAGCATACGATGATTTATCCAAATGAGGGTAAATGATCGTATGCTTTTTTTGTATAACGTATTACAGGTTCTCGTAAATTGTTATTATTAGTAATATAGTATATAATGATTACCGATAATGCCGATTCGAATGGAATCCTTTATTTGATATTGTTTATATATTGTAAAAGGATAATCTTCTATTGTACTATCAGTTATTTTACTTATTGGAGGAATGTACTGTGGCGAAGTTGTTTACACCTTACAAACTAAAAAACCTAGAGCTGAAAAATCGTGTGGTTTTGCCACCGATGTGTCAGTACTCCGTGCATACCAAAGACGGAATGCCCAACGAATGGCATAACGTTCACTATATTAGCCGCGCTGTTGGCGGCACTGGTCTGATCATTGTAGAAATGACGGCGGTTCATCCAGATGGACGCATTACCGACGAAGATACTGGAATCTGGTCGGATGAATTTATCCCGGCATGGCGCCATATTGTCGATCAAGTTCATAGTTATGGCAGCAAAATTGGTATTCAGCTCGGTCACGCTGGGCGCAAAGCAGAAGATGCCAATCCGCCGGTTGCGCCATCTGCGATTGCGTACGATGGAGAAGGTTACAAGGAGCCACACGCGCTGTCTACAGCAGAGGTCGAAGAACTGATTCAGGCATATGGTGATGCTGCACGCCGTGCTGTAGAAGCGGGCTTTGACACTGTAGAGATTCATGGAGCGCATGGTTATCTGGTGCATCAGTTCCATTCTCCACTTGTGAACACGCGCGATGATGAGTACGGCAAAGATCTGCCATTGTTTGGAGAAAAAGTCGTTCAAGCCGTTCGAAAAGCAGTACCGGACGATATGGCAGTATTAATGAGAGTATCGGCACGCGAATATGTAGATCATGGGTATAGCGTGAACGAGATTGAAGACACATGTCGTCGTTACCGCGATGCTGGAGTTGATATGTTACATGTATCTTCCGGTGGAGAAGGCCCGGTTGGAGCAGGTGGCATGAAGGTCGGCCCTGCATATCAAGCGGAAATGGCTGCACAATTGAAACGTGCACTGAATATTCCTGTCATTGCCGTTGGCTTATTGGATGAGTACGAAGATGCTGAGCGCGTACTAGAGCAAGATCAGGCTGATCTGGTTGCGATTGGACGTGCAATGCTGCGCGATCCATATTGGCCTGTCCATGCAGCCAAAGCTTTGCAAGTGGAAGCGGATGTTCCTGTTCCATACTTGCGTGGCTATCGCAAATAATCGTTTCACGCAATTGTACAATCGAAGAACGCCATTTTCCGAAATGTAACTTTGGAAAATGGCGTTTTTGCTATATTAAAAATGACAAAGTTGAAATAAATGTAGATGTATATTTGTCACCTGCAAGCCGCACGGTGCTTGGATTTGTGGCAAAATAGTGCAGCTACTTTTAACCATTTTGAAATAATTTTTTGCAAAGATGTGATCCAAATGGAAACCATCCGCGTTGATAGGGATAGGAACAGTCAACAACAATCATTTTTGCAAAGGAGTTTTTAATGATGAAGATGAAAAAAATAATTGCACCTGTTTTGACGTTATCTCTGCTTGTGCCGACTACTGGTGCTTTTGCGGCAGACATGAATTCCACTACTACAACAGCACCAACAGTAAGCACCAAAGCAGCGGAATTACGTGCAGGTCTGGATTATCTTTTATCCGAGCACTTTAAACTGGCTGTTGAAGCAATGACCAAAGCATATGAAGGCGCGCCTGATGCAGCCGAAGCTTACAAAGCACTCGACCAGAATGCGGTCGATATGGGACCTGCTATCGAATCTCTGTACGGCAAACAAGGAGCTGACGAGTTCGAGCGTATCTTCCGTGCTCATAACCAATACACTGATGAACTGGTAAAAGCAACAAAAGCGAATGATCAGACAGCTGTGAAAGCAGCCGAAGCGAAAGTTCAAACGTTTGTCGATGAATTCTCCGCTTTCCTGGCAACAGCAACCGAAAATAAACTGCCTGAAGATGCAGCAGCCAAAGCTATTCGCCTGCATGAAGATGAAGTACAAGATGTATTTGAAAAATACGTAGCTGGCGATTACAGCGGTGCGTATACAGAATATCGTGAAGGTCTGAACACGATGTTTACTATCAGTAAAGCATTGTCCGGTGCTATCGTAGCGCAAAAACCAGCAATGTTTGACAACACGAGCGTTGATACACCAGCCGCTGATCTGCGTTCTGCATTGAACCATCTGGCAGCTGAGCACTTTGCACTGTCCACACTGCAAATGAAAGAGCAGTATGATGGTAAATCTGCTGCTTCTGATGCACTGATTGCCGCTGAAGCAGGCAACACAAACGATTTCAAAGCAGCGATTGCATCTATCTATGGCAATGCAGGTGCTGATCAATTCGAACAAATCTGGGTAACCAATCACATTAAAGCACAAAGCGACTATGTAGATGCCCTGAAAAAGAATGATCAAGCAGCATTGACAGCAGTGAAAGATCGCATCACTACATTTACAAAAGACTTCGCTAGCTTCTTAGGTACAGCTACAGCCAACAACCTGCCAGCTAGCGCAGCCCAAAATGCACTGATGACACACGAAGATCAAGTACAAGCTGTCATTGATAAATATGCAAGCAAAGACTATGCTGGTTCTTACACTGCCGACCGTGAAGGCTACAAAACAATGTTCGGTATCGGTGAAGCACTGGGTGGCGCAATTGTAAAACAATACCCTGACAAATTTGCAACAGCTTCTGCACCAGCAGAGCAACCGCAAACAACGACACCAGCACCAACTCCGACAACACCAAGCACATCTACACCATCGACTTCGACTTCTGACGATATGATGATCTGGATGAAGCTGAACAGCAAAACGCTGAAAATCGATGGTAAAACAACGATGATGGATACTGCTCCAATGGTTATGAATGGCACTACGTATATTCCACTGCGCTATTTGGGCGAAGGAATCGGTGCGAAAGTAACTTGGAACAAAGCAGCTAACGAAGTAACTGTAACTGCTGGTTCCGATACTATGAAATTCTGGATTGGCAAAGATACAGTCGTAGTAAATGGTCAAACCAAAAAACTGTCCGCAACAGCAATGGTGAACAGCGATGGTCGTACGGTTGTACCACTGCGCTCGATCACTGAACTGCTTGGCTGGGATGTAGAATGGAGCGACAACAACAGCTCGATCACACTGACCAAATCGATGTAATACAGCAATAATCTGTTTGTAACAACACGTTAAAATCCAATCACTCGCCCTTCGTCCCGGCGACGTGGTTGACTACAAACCATCCAACCCCTTCTGAATGAACAGATACCCCTTATCGGTGGCTCCCCAACCACTGATGAGGGGTATTTATGTGTCATGATCTATGTTATCGATAAGTATGACAAAGTTAAAATGAATAGATGACTGAAATGATCTTCTTGCGCATTTGTGCAAATATGCCATTTTACATGCTTGAATATAGACTATAGTCCTAATATACGCTAAAATGAAGGTGTCGAGAATCAAAGGCATATCTGTTTGGGTAATTATTTATTACCTCTTAATGGAAAACATGTGTTTCCAGAGCGAGCTTTAATGATGATAGAGCGATCTGGATATTCATGGAACATAGTTGTACATACTCTATGCCGTCCGTTCGTTCTACCAATCGATAGGGTGCTGGCACACCTGAGAATTGAAGCTGAAACCATATGTATGTTTCTCCGTATTAACCTGCATAACAAACAACCGGGTGTGCATGACCGGGGTTTTGTGTTAGGCATTGCGCATTTTAAATAATCAAGTGGAGGGAACAAAGTTATGTCTATTTTCAAACGTTTGCGTGATCTTACGCTGTCCAATGTGTACGCCCTGATCGAAAAGGCAGAAGACCCGATCAAAATGACAGATCAGTATATTCGCGACATGGCAGCCGATCTGGAAGATGCGGAAAAAGCAGTCGCTTCACAAATTGCTATTGAGAAGCGTTTTAAGCAATTGTACGAAGAACAGGATGCACTAGTGAAAAAACGTGAAGAGCAAGCGCATGTTGCTGCTCAAGCACAAAACATTGATCTCGCTCGTCGTGCGCTGGAAGAAAAGAAAAGCGCCGAAGCGAAGCGTGACGAATACAAAGCTAATTTTGACCAAAACAAAGCGGCAGCTGACAATCTGCGTGGCAAATTGGAAGAGATGCGCAAGCAGCTCAATGAGATGAAGAACAAGCGCGAAACTTTGGTTGCTCGCTATAACGCAGCGAAGGCACAAACCGAGATCAACAAAACGATGAATGGCTTCAGTGCCGATTCAGCCGCTTCCGGTATGAAGCGCATGGAAGACAAAATGCTGCAAATGGAAGCACGCGCCGAAGCAAGCAACGAGATGAACACCAAAGGCAAATCGCTGGACGACGAAATCGAAGCACTTGGCACGAACAAGGAGATCGAGGACGAACTGTCTGCGCTGATGAAGCAATACGAAAAGCAATAATTGTATCCTCATGATGCGGATAACGAACGAAGGCAAGAACGATAACGGTTCTTCCTTCGTTTTTGTTTGGCTATTTTAATTAGATGGACAGTAACATGGAATTGATTCTAAATTGTTGGAGGCTGGAAACTGCATGAATTGGGATATTATACTGCAAATTCTCGTATGGACTGGTGTAGGTGCTGTACTGTTATGTGTGCTCATGTATCTGGATTCTTTTTTTACGAAATACAAGGACATTGCCGAGATCAAGGCAGGCAATACAGCGGTAGCCATTCGACTGGTGATGAAGCTGTTCGCACAAGGTTACATTTTATCGGTATCGATTAATACGTCGTGGAGTCTGTGGGAAGCAGTGCTTGTATCGATCGTATCGTTTGTGATCTTGCTCGTGTTGGAACAGCTCGCACGATTACTACTTAAGAAAATTGCTGGCTTGGATCTGGATGAAGGTACACGTCAAGGTATGATCGGACATGGATTGCTTGGTGGCGCGCTGCAACTAGTTGGCGCATTTATCATTTCCGCTTCGCTGTAAATGAACACGTATGTTACGAATCTGAAGGAAACGATATCAATTGATAGTACCAAAGATAGAGAGGAAGGCATAATTATGGGATTGTGGAAACGAATTAGCAATCTGATCTCCAAACCAGAAGCACCGCGTCCAGATAAAGGGCCGCTGGATTTGCGTGCTGGTGATATATGCGAGGTGTCGCTGATTACATACGAAGTGGTCGGCACTGCGCGTAATGCGGCGCGTAACGCGGTCATGCTAACGCTGCAAGATGGCTCGAACATTGTATATCTGCATGTGGAATCGCGGGAACAACTGCGTTATGCACTGTATACACCAATTGATGGTGGATTGGAGAATCCGAATGAAGTGCCAACTCATATTGAGATGGATGGCACTGATTATTATTTGGATGAGCAATATAGTGGGACGGTGTTATCTACTGGGCGTACACCTGTATTGCCGGGAGCAGCCAACGGTGATCAGCATGTGTGGCAGCATCAATCGGATGACCACAAGCTGTTGCGCATTGAATGGCAGGGTGGGCGTTTTACTCTGTATGAAGGCGAATATGTACTGAATGGCGATGTTTCGGTCATCCGGGCCAATTAGGAGCGAATGTATATGAAACAACGATCATCTTTTACAATAAAACTGATTCTGATCGTCAGTCTGGTTGCATCGCTACTGTCAGGCTGTGGATTTGGCAGCTCGAAGATCAACTACCCGCTAGAATCGGTTAGTCGCAATGGTAATTCTACTTCGTATGTATATCGTGCTGCCAATCAGACGGTGCCGGTAGTGGCGGAGCAATTGTCTGATCAACGCACGCCTGAAAATATGTCAGTGCAAGACCCGGAGCGTATGTTCCTGGTCTATAACGATGAACTGATTCAGGTGCAGCGTGATCCGGCGAAAACAGAAGATACATTGATTGAGGTCGATTCCACCGAATATGTACGACAAAATTACAACTCTAGCTTTTTGCAGGGGTATTTGACGGCATCGCTGCTTCAGCAATTGTTCGGCGGTAGCAGTTATGGTGGTTACGGAGGATATGGCGGCGGTACATACCGAGGATATACAAGTCAGAACACCTATCCGCCGAAGACGCAGTATACCAAGCCATCTGCACAGGATATGAAGCAGGCTCCGCCGCTGACGGTGGATAAATCCGGTTCTATTTTCAAACGAGGCAATACATCCGGATCGAAGCGTTCTACGTATGGAAGTGATGTCTCCAATCGCGGTTCGCCATCTTCTAGCGGCACGATCAATCGCGGCAGCAGCTCGTCCAACAAAAGCGGGGGGTTCTTCTCCTCACGCAGCAGTTCGCCCAAATCCAGCTTCGGCTCCGGTAAAGTTCGTAAACGCGGACGAAGATAGAACGGTAAAATGAATTGCATTTGGCAACATCCAAGCAGGAATCTACATTGGTGATACGTAGATTCCTGCTTTTGTTTGTAGATAAAGAGCTGGCTCAACCAACCAACCAACCAACCAACCAACCAACCAACCAACCAACCAACCAACCAACCAACCAACCAACCAACCAACCAACCAACCATATTGTTAGTCGAGGAGGGATTTGTTCTATTTTGTTAATATTAAAAATCAACATATGAAAAATTCATAATAGAAAATATAATATTCTATGCTACTTCAACCGCGAACCCAACATTTCCAGTTCTAACATACATACAATACGTAGAAAACGTAAATCGTCATTTTATAACAATCCCCGCTACTTTTTATAGTAAGATACAGCAACGTATGCAAACTCAATAACCATCTTCGACATACAACGCCCTGCCGACCTTTGCATGTACGTTCATTACAGGTTGACTTGCATGTCTACCATAGTTGAGTTATAAATGAGACTACGATACCAGGACAGAAATATGTACCTGGCATGTTTACCATTTGATTTTATCATCAAGTTTGCATAATCAAGTGAATCTTGTAATGAAGTGATTGTATATATATTTATTTTGGAGGGACTATACTTATGACAGCACAACCCGAATCAGAGCAAAATAGTGCAATACCAGCTCAGCTGGATCCTGCCAAATTTTATCGTAAACCGATTACACCCACAGCGGCTCAACAGAAGATTGCCGCTTATGTCCAACCTTCTGCAATTGAACAGATTCCATTGCATGCAGCTGGCGGACGTTTTCTGGCACAAACGGTCACAGCACCTCATCCTTATCCGCATTTTCGTCGTTCCGGCATGGACGGTTATGCACTATTATCTGCTGATCTGGAGCAAGCATCTAGTGATCAGATGATCTGGCTCAAAGTAGTTGATAATATTCCGTGTGGGTATACGCCATCTGTACATATTACGTCCGGTCATGCTTCACGCATTATGACAGGCGCAATGGTGCCGGATGGTGCGGACGTGGTCGTAATGCTGGAAATGACCGAGCAACGGATAGAAGACGGAGAGACCTTTGTCGGTATCAAGCGTCAGGTGGAGAGTGGACGTAATATTACGCCGATCGGTTTGGAAGTTCAGCAGGGCGATGTGCTACTTGAGCAAGGCAGAGCAATTGGAGCAGGGGAGATTAGTGTACTGGCGACCTTTGGCGTACATACGGTCACGGTATATCGTCGTCCACAGGTAGCGGTATTTTCCACAGGTACGGAATTGCTTAGTGTGGAGGACGAGATTGAACCGGGCAAAATCCGCAATAGCAACTCGCTTATGCTCGCTGAGCAAATTACTGCCGCAGGTGGTGAGCCGCATCTGCTGGGAGCTGTCGAAGACGATCTGGAACTGGCACGTGGCATGATGCTGAATGCACTGGAAACGTATGATCTGGTCGTATCCAGCGGTGGTGTCTCGGTTGGAGATTACGATATTATGGGTGACCTTGTACGCAGTGATGATGTAGAGATGCTGTTTAACAAAATCTCAATGCGTCCGGGCAGCGTAACGACTGGTGCAGTCAAGGATGGCAAGCTGTTGTTCGCATTGTCTGGTAATCCGGGTGCTTGTTTTGTCGGTTGTGAATTACTTGTCCGTCCAACCATTCGTCAAATGATGGGCAGTCAGGACAGTTATTTGCCAGAGTGGCAAGCAGAGCTGGGACGTGACTATGTGAAGATTAACAGCTTTACCCGCTATGTACGCGGACGGCTGGAAGCGCACGATGGCAAGCTGATCGCTTATCCCGCATTGCTGGATGAGTCGAATGTGATGGTGACGATCAAGGATAGCGATTGCCTAATCGTCATTCCACCAACGAGTGAAACATTGCCTGCTGGCACCAGTGTCAGTGTGCTGAGGTTGGTACGCTAATGAGCGGTAATCAGCAGAACACGTCCATCCCGGTTATTCAGATCGTCGGTTACAAAAATGCTGGCAAAACAACACTCATCACTTCATTACTCTCATTATGGGCAGCGGCAGGCAAACGGGTAGCAGTCATCAAGCATGATGCGCATAATTTTCAAATGGATCATGAAGGTACCGATACATTTGCCCATACAGAAGCGGGTGCGGCGGCGGTAGCAATCACTTCGCCGTCTCGTACTGCAATTCTATATGGGCAATCGACACCCTTGGATGAGTTGATTCACCAACTGGCACAAACCGGCAAGCCCCCGTATGATCTGATTATCGTGGAAGGCTTTAAAATGGAAAGTTATCCGAAGGTGGTCATTGTTGCAGATGAAGCAGGGCTGGAATTAGTAGAGCAGGTGACTGCGCTGCACTGGATCTATGCACGTCTACAACCAGAGATCGTCGCTGCCCATTTTTCAAATTTGAAGCAAACACCTATTATTCCATGCGGAAAAGATGGTATTATGGAATTGTTCACGTTATTGAATGCTTACATAGAATCCTGATTTCCCGCATTACCTAAGGATGAACAAGCGCATGTGAACAAATAGAGATGATAGAACGTAGGAGGAGATTAATATGGTAAAAGTAACACTCATCGCAGGAAGCACGCGCCCGGAAGCATCCACCACCCGGCTGTGTGAATATATTGCTCGTCTGTTAAAAGAGCAAGGGCATGAAGCAGAAGTATTTGATCTGCAACAGCATCCATTGCCGTTGTACGGTCCGGGCGAAGCGTACGGTCATGAGGAAGTACTGAAGCTGTCCGCTGCTGCCAAAGGCGCGGATGCACTCGTGCTTGCAACACCGGAGTATCACGGTTCCCTATCCGGTGTTCTGAAAAATGCACTCGATTTCCTCAACAGCGAGTCCTTTAATAACAAAGTAGTACTAGCTGCTAACTCCGCAGGTGGTCAGGTTGGTACAGCTTCGCTGCTGCATCTGCAAACGATCGTGCGCAATCTGCACGGCATCAACTGCCCGGAATGGATATCCATTGGCGGCGCACAGCGTGAGTTTGATCAGGACGGTAATCCGGCGGACGAAGGTGTGGAGCTTCGTATTCGTACAGCAGTCGCTTCGTTTATCGAGCTGGCGGTTAAACTGACAAACGAGAAGTAACAATCATCTAATGATTGGTATGACAAATACCGTCCTGCGCTTCCAGATGGAGAGTAGGACGGTATTACTTTATTGATCATTGCGACGTTCAATCGCCTCAGACATCGTTTTATCGGTCAGATGCGCATAGATCTCCGTTGTTTCTGTTGAAGCGTGACCAAGCTGCTCTTTGGTCTTATAAATATCATTTTGCAAATAATAATCAGTGGCAAAGGAATGCCGCAGCTTATGAACTGTCAAATAGGGCTTGCCAAAATGCGTGGCGTACTTGATAATCATCGCTTGAATTGCACGCTTGGTCATGCGTTTACCGGAAGATTGTCCATTCGGCTTGGCAACGAATAGTGCTGACTCATTGCGTGGTGTACGGTAACGAGACTCACGCAATTGCAAATACGTATTCAATTCATCGCGCGCCTGCTCACGGAAATACACGGGCGTTTTGAATGTCTCATCATTATTACCTTTACGCGATACATACAGCATCTTCTGATTAAGATCCAGATCATTCATATTCAAATTCACAACCTCGGACACGCGTAACCCGGAGTTTAGAATGAGACTGGCAATACAGGCATCGCGTTCTCGGTTCAGCTCATACGAATACAGTGCTTGTTTGTTTTTGGCAATGGTCTCGCGGTGCCCTTCGAGAATGTAGCCGACAAACTCCAGCAGTTCTTCATCCTCCAGAATTTTCCCTTTTAGCTTGGCAGCGGTATCCTTAGGTTTGTGCAGCCGTTTGACTTCGATTTTGGCCATAATATTGCGCTTTAATAAGGGATAAAAGTCATCATCCTCAGCAATTTGGCTTAAATAATGAAATAGCGAGCGCAGGGAGGACAGCTTGCGTGACACGGTGACACGCGCGTTCGTACTCTCAGCACGGGTCGTCAAATGTAGTCGGTAACCTGTCACATCATCCATTCGCAGCGTCTCCAATTCTTGCAATTGAATATTTGTAAATGACGTCGCAGTGGATAATCCTTCGGCAATCAGCCAGCCAAAAAAGGATTCATAATCCCGTATGTATTCCAGCAATGTGGACGGTGACAGATCGGGCAGCTTGTAGCCGATGAACTGTTCTACATACCAAGGCATAGACGGCAACTTCTCATCCAGCTTGCGGCGATCGTTGATTTTCTGTATCGTCATATCGTTGTCTCACCTCATAATTTGATTGTAACACAATGATTTGCTTCCTTGGACATCCACGTTATATAGTAGAAGGAAGGCATGAGACAAATGCCAAAATTTTCATGTGCTGGATGTGTACACACACCGACTGACATACAACGGAGGGGCGATCATGGCGCTATCGCTGGAACTGGTACCAAGAAGCAAGAAAAAAGTCATTCGCGAAATGATGCAATTCTATCTATACGATTTTACATATTATCTGAATATCGAATTGAACGACAAAGGACGCTTCCCTGAATACCCCGATCTTGACGAATTTTGGAGCCGCCCCGGACGCAAATTTCCATATCTCATCTACTCGGATTACCGTATTGCGGGCTTTGCACTTGTTGACCGACTTGGAACCGGAGAAGCTGCGGATTACTATATGACCGAATTCTTCGTACTGCACAAATATAGACGCGCTGGTGTCGGCAAATGGGCAGCCCATCAACTGTTCGACCGCTATTCCGGTCGCTGGAAAGTTACGCAGGTCAGCACCAACATTCCCGCTCAAACGTTCTGGCGCCGTATCATCGGCGAATATACGAGCGGCAATTACCGCGAACAACTTGAACTCGATCACGGCGGACCAAGCCAATATTTTGATTCCAGCCGCATGATGTGAATATACCCAAGCTATAATACCCATAAATTAAAAATAGTCGACGATCACTGCGAACACAGCAATCGTCGACTATTTTTTACATTCATTTTTGTGCCGTTACTAGCGCCTGTTCCCGACAAGCATCTGAACAATAATGCTCATGCTCATCTTCACAGCTATCACACACGATATGCTGCAAGTTGCACACCGGGCAGTTCACATAATGATCTGTCGTATCTTCACAGTGGAAGCATTTTCCAACGATTATATCCTCGTCAGTATGGTTAATTGTAACGGAGATGCGCTCATCGAATACATAGCATTTGCCGTCGAACAGTCGACCTTGGACTTCAGGGTCTTTGCTGTATGTGACGATACCGCCGTCTAGCTGAGCAACATCATTAAAGCCTTCTTTCAGCAGGAAGCCGGACAGTTTCTCACAGCGCACGCCACCTGTGCAATACGTCAGAATCTTTTTATCCTTGAACTCGCTTAAGTTCTCGCGGATCCATTCTGGGAACTCACGGGACGATTCGACACCTGGACGGATTGCACCACGGAAATGACCGATATCATATTCGTAGTCGTTGCGACCGTCGATGACGATGACATCATCGCGTTGCAGCTGCTCGTAAAATTCTTTGGGCGAGAGATGCGTGCCGGTCAGATCGTTCGGGTTTACATCCTCTTCCAGACGGAACGTGACGAGTTCTTGCTTATGACGAACGAAAATCTTTTTGAACGCATGAACGTCCGATTCGTCGATCTTGAACACCATATCGGCAAAACGTGCATCAGCACGCATATCGTTCATATACTGCTCTGTTTGCTCCCATGTGCCAGATAGTGTACCGTTAATACCTTCAGGCGCAATCAGGATGCGACCTTTAATGCCGAGGTCTTTGCAATATTGCAGATGCTCAGCGGTTAATGTTTCCGGATCATCAATGTTGACGAATTTATAGAACAACAAAATCCGGTATGGACTTGTAGACATAATTATCACCTTTTATTCAAAAATGGGTAGTGCAGACACGTGAATTTCATATAATCGCAATTTAAAATTTTACGCCTGTTCACAGGCATAGTCAATGAATATGTTGAAAAAGTCATGAAAATGAGAAAATTATTATTTTTTTATGCTTGGGTTTTCATGCAAGCTTATCTATAATAGGTAAGATGCCGCTCGTCGGCAATTGGAGTATACATCTACAACAATATGCAAAAGAGAGAAGCAAACATTTGGTGTATGAACTGAGGGGTTACGATGAATGTGAACACACTGCAATTTGATCAATTATGCCAGCTGAATGCCAGTCTGGCTCCTTATTCGACGTATGAAATTGGCGGCACCGCGAGGCATCTGGGACAGCCTGCAACGACTGCTGAACTAGCGACACTACTGGAAGGCAGTCAGCAAAAAGGGCTGGGCGTGAAATGGTTCGGTATGGGTTCCAATGTACTGTTCCCGGATCAGCCGCAGGACGATATGCTATTCCTGTCGCTCAAGCGCCATGTAGAATTGGAATTTTCCACAAACCGGCTGTTTGTGTCGGCAGGAGTACCGATGACATGGCTTGCGCTGATCGGTGTTATGACCGGTATACAGGGGATGGACTTCACGTATTTGCTGCCCGGTACAATGGGAGCAGGCATTTATATGAATGCCAAATATTTTAAACACGATATTAGCGGTTTGCTGGAGCGTGTGTATTACATTGATGTGATGCACCCGGAAAAGGGGATGCAGCAGATTGGCGTAGAGCAATGTCAGTATGCGTACAAGCAATCCATTTTTCAGCAAAATCCGTGGATTATCGTTGGTGCAGATTTGCATATCGGGGAGTACACGCTACCGGAACAAGAGCAATGGGATGAGATTATGCGCGAGATGAGAGAGTCGAGTATCGCGTCGTCGATCTTGCCAGAGTATTTTGCTTATTACAAAAACTGGATTCCTCGTCTGGAAGCAGCGGGTTATCGTGTTCCACAGGCATTTCACGATGTGATCGACGATCGGGGCGGCAAGCATCATTTTGACCATGCGTGTTGTGGATCGGTATTCAAAAATAACTACGATTTCGGTCAGCCGACTGGCAAGCTGGTAGATGAGCTGGGATTGCGTGGTACCCAGCATGGACAGGCACGCATCTCACCGCATCATGGCAATTTTATTCAAAATACCGGGGGTGCAACTGCCAGTGATGTGCTGTATCTGATCAATCTCGTACAGGAAAAAGTAGATGCACGCTTCGGTTTTGTACCGGAGCCGGAAGTTGTAATTTTATAATTTTCAGAGCATACTGGTTAGAAATGAATAGTATCTTACGCATAAAAAAGCTTCCCTTCTTCAAGCGGTTCTGAAAACCGTGTAGAGAAAGGGAAGCTTTTTTGCATATGCTAAATAAATGGAAGGGATATGCTCATTCATCCACATAAATGTATGAATATATTTATGTGGATTTACTTAACCATATGGTATAAGCATGGGAGTGACTGTTGTGTAGACATGCGAGTAACATGGACATAGCAACACTAAAGATATAATAGCAAAGTGATTAGCGCAGTGACCATTATAGCGGTACTACATAATAATGAGACGAAACAGAATGAAATATTCAAATAGACGTCCCAATTAAGCTTTTTTACTGTTTTTTGGGCTGTTTTTATTGCCTTTAATAGCTTTGCTAATTGCTTTCCATTTTTGCTTGTCCTGGCGCATTTGTTGGCTGTTTTGTTTGCGCTCGTTGAAGGCGATCTCGCGTTTGAGCTTTTGCCAATTGATGTAGTGCTTGGATGAGAGTGTACCATCGGTTAGCGCTTGTTGTACCGCGCAGCCGGGTTCATTTTCATGTGAGCAATCGGCGAAACGACATTGCTCACCCAATGATTCAATATCGCTAAATGTTTCTACTAACCCTTCTAATGCCTGACCAACACCAAGCCCTCGCATACCCGGTGTATCAATGACGATCACGCCATTGGATAGCAGATGCAGTTCACGGTGAGTAGTCGTATGACGACCACGCGCATCGTCTTCGCGAATGCCACCTGTTTTCATTTTCTCCTCACCCGCCAGTGCGTTAACGAGTGACGACTTGCCAACACCAGATGAGCCAAGCAGCACAATCGTCTGACCGGGAGACAGCATCGCGCGAAGTGCCGGTAGTCCGCTGCCGCTCAGACTATCTACGGCAAAGACAGGCACGCCTACCGCTGCGGCTTCCAGTTCATCCAGATAAGTGGACAGATGATGTGCCAGGTCTACTTTGGTCAAAACGATAACTGGACGAGCGCCACTGTTCCAGGCAATGGTCAGATAGCGTTCCAACCGATTGATGTTGAAGTCGTCATTGGCTGAACTAACAAGAAAGCAATAATCAAAATTCGCCGCGACGACTTGCTGCTGTGCATCCGGGTCTGGATCATCTCGCAGAAATAATGTCTGGCGCTGTAAGACGGCATGAATCAGCGAAGTATCACCTGGATGACTCTCCAGTGCAACAAAATCACCAATCGCCGGACGTTCGGCGCGCAGAGCATCACGGAAGACAGAAGTCTTCGGACGTGCAAGCTGTTCGCCATCCGCAGACATGACGCGCAGTACGTGCTTGAAGACAGCAGTCACACGCGCTGGAATAAGCGGCGTACTCTGCTCCAGCTGATTAAATTGATCTGCAAAATAATCATTGTATCCATAGTCAGACATACTTACAACATGGTTCGTATTCGTATTCGTATTCGTATTCGTATTCGTATTCGTGCTTGTGTTGATATTATTATTCAATTCGGTTAGCTCCTTTGGATGAAGGGAGCTTATGATACGTTATCCGGTCATGGCTCCCGATTCAGAAATGGTCAAGGGCGTCGGACAGCTGTGAAAAAAAGTAAAGGTTCTCATGATCATCATCCTTTCTGTCGGGATTTCGTGTTCATCATACCAGAATAGGCTAAGAAAGTCATTCCTTTCCTGATAAACTCCTACTTGCCCATGCAATTCATCACATTGAATTTTACGCACTTCTGCATCTATGCCGGATTTTCCAACAATCTATGTAAATGTTGCGTTAGACAAAGGTGATCAAAAAGTACTAAATTTGGTGTTTAAACAAAGTTAAGCCTTTTCAGATAGCGAAAATAAGTTACAATTGGGTTAATCATGTTTTCGTTTTGTAAAATGAATCATTGTAATGTTATGAATGTTTTCACGATTTGATAGTCATTTGCGAATGAAGAAGATGATTTACAGAAACATTACGCTTTGTTCCACATTTCCGATCAACAACAATCATGACGTTGTTGCGTATTCCATAATTCATTTGCGCCATTATTCAATACTATGAATGAAGGCGCGTGAGGAGGAGACGGATGAGGTTGATACGTTCAGGCTTAGGTTCCCGTTTGCAGCGGAGTTATATGGTGTCGTATTTGCTGATTTTTCTAGTTCCATTGATTGTGATTACGATCTTCATCTACCAAAGTGCGGTCAACAGTCTGCGTACTGAGATTGAGCAGTCCAATGTCAATCAACTCAATCAGGTGCGAATGACGATTGACGGGCGTATGACAGAGCTACGCGATATTGCGATTCGTATGAGTTATGACAATAGTCTGACCCGTTATATGGTCAAGCATCCGTATTATAGCAGCGAAGCGATTCGTCGCTTGGATCAATATCGTGCGAATAGTGCAATTGTGGATGATCTACTACTTTATTTTCACAATGATTCGGTCATTTACTCTTCAGATGGATTAAGCGGATTAAATGTCGTATTTGGGAAAACGTACAAGTTCACTGGCTGGGATCAGCAGGCGATCCGGCGTGATCTGAACGAAATCAAGTATCCGATGACTCGCCCTGCGGAAGAGGTGAGTGTCAATTCGCGGCAATCGTCCATGCTGGTACATATGGTGCCGATCAAACCGACCGATGCGTATCCATATGCAACGGTCGTGTATTTGATCAATGAATCGCGTCTGACCGGCATGATGGATTCGGTATTGAGCGACTTCAAAGGTAACAGTTATATTTTTGATAACAATGGTCATGTGCTGACGACGAACAATCATGATACACCGCCAACGCCGTTAGAGCTGGGTACGTTGTCAGGGCTAACATCCGGTATTCACAATATGGAATTGAACGGCAAGCAACAATCGGTGGTAGCGGTAGAATCGCAGGAAAATGGCTGGACGTATGTGACTACGATGCCGAGCGATCAATTTTTTAGCCGTATCTTCCATGTACAGACACTCATTGTGCTGATCTTCGCACTGGTGGCGCTTGCGGGTATTCCAGTGGCATTAATGCTAGCAAGGCGGCAATATGGTCCGCTGCGTGATCTGGTGGAGTTTGCACAGAGCCGTGGTGGTATAACGTCATCCAGTGGAAAAGCATCTGCACAGCCGCTTAACAACGAGTGGGCATGGATTCGTCAGACGCTGCTTGATTATCGCGATCGTGTTGGCTTGCAGGAGCCGTATGTACGGCATCAGTGTCTGTTGATGCTGATGAAGCATGGGCAGCCGGATGATGCAGAAACCGCGCGTCTGATCGATGATCTGGGATTACGTGGTGCTAGGAAACGATATTTTGTCATGATTGTATCGGGAGATACATTAATTGCCCGCCGTCCAGAATCATCGCTAGAGCAGAGTAATGTGGAGTTGCTGGATGAGACATTGAGTGCCTATCTGACACTGCCGGATATTTTGAGTGAGGTGCAGTTGGAGTCTTTATCTGCTCAGGTGTATGGGGTAGAATACTCGTCCAGCAATCGTCTGGCACTTGCCGTGTGCTGGCAGCCGCAGGAGGATGACAATATTGCAAATGGCATGACGGACATTGTGGAAGCCGTGCGCGATATTGTGTTCAATCATTATGGCATACGTCCGAATGTCGGTGTAGGGAATGGATATGAGCAGCTGGAGGCGATCAACCAGTCGTTTATCGAAGCTGCAACCGCGATGGAGTATCGGGTAAGTGGTGATGATGCGAGTGTCATTTATTTCAATCAATTGCATGACGATGATGCGCGACAGGGCAGTGGACAATACTGGATCAGCAATGAATCGCTATTAAAACTTTCTCAGAGCTTGAAGCAGGGCAATATTCAAGTTGCCAGTCATATGATTCATGTCATTACGACTGGTGTGCACAGTGAATCGCTGCCACTGCCACTGATGCGATGTATATTGTTCGATCTGTTGAATACGGTGCTGCGTGCTGCTACCGATGCGGGATTGCTGGGCAGTCTGCGCGATATGCCGCAGCTATCTGCATTCGAGACAGCGGAAGAGCTAGAGGGACGGTTACAGCAGCTGGCTGTACGAATCTGTGCATGTGCGGAGCACAAGCAGGAAACAGAGCAAGTATCGCTCATGGATCAGGTCGTTGCGCATGTACATCAGCAGTATTGCGATTATGCGCTCAGTCTGGAAGCGATATCGCAGCAGTTTTCCATTTCCAGTTCGTATTTGAGCCGGACATTCAAGGATAAGACCGGGCAGACCTTTTCCCAATATATCTGGCAGCTACGCCGGGATGAGGTTATTCGTCAGATTACGGAAACGGATGATCCACTCAAGGATATTATCGTGCGCGTAGGTTATTTGGATACGGCTAATTTTATCCGCAAGTTTAAAAAGGAAATGGGCTGTACTCCTGGGCAATACCGTAAATTGCATCATGGCAGTGAAGGAGAAGATCATTTGCAGGTACGGAATTCCATTTCATAAATGATTGCAATGAGAAAAAGGCAGCCCCTTCGCGGGACTGCCTTTTCTTGATGTGCATTTGAAGTTCTGGGTGACATTTTGCCGGGTTACCTGAGTTGTTGAAGCAGACAGCTTAGCTATTTTTCCAGCGATCATATGCAGTCTGATAAATCTCAATGATGCGGTCGCTGCCCATCTGTTTTACCGTAGCAAGATACGTATCCCAACCAGTAAGTGGCTCTTGACCCGTTACGAATTTGGCTTCCATCTGCTGGATGTACGTATCCATATCAGCACGCAAGCTGGAGATCTCTGCTTGCTCTTCTTGGGTCAGATACAGGATAGGGAATGGAGGCTGCGGATCGTAAGCGAGAATTTTCTCCTCATTTTGCTTGTCGACCCACATGTCGAAATCTTCTTTTAACCCTTTTTGCAGATCTTGACTGAGCAGCGTTGGTGCTGGTGTACCATAGTTAGGTGTCAATGTACCACGATAGTCTTCACGGCTGTTATACTGGCTCGGTAGTTCTGTCCATTTCTTCGTGTGATCTTCTTTGTTAACGGTTTCGTACATAAGACCTTCTGGTCCTTTGTCGAACAGCATCGCGCCGTCATAACTGTACATATAGTCTACCCAACGCAGAGAAGCTTCTGGAGCTGGATTGCTCTCGGTAATTGCAAATGCACCAGTGGACAGCCCTGGATGAACGGCTACAGCAGGTTTGTCAACGGCATCGCTCTTAACGGGAATAAACATAGGGTCTTTGGTCGTTGGTTTACCGCCATGAGTGAAGTAAGCGTGCCAATCTTGGAACAGTCCGAGTTGATTGTTAGCACCTTTGGCTTTTTTCTGATCTGGGGTTTGCGAGAATGTCTCATGATCCAGCAGATTCTCTTTCCACAAGCGGTTCATATACGTCAGGAATTCACGGTATCCATCTTCGGTACGGGCAAAATGGACTTTGCCGTTGGCGTCATTGTAGATGTCTTCCCCATAGATGCCCCATGCGCCCAGCAGCCACGAACGAATATCGTCCAGTTTGACGGAAGCGAGCGGGATTTCATCTTTTTTGCCATTGCCGTTCGGATCTTCGTCACGGAAACGTACGAGCAGGTCGTATAGCTCTTCCGTTGTCGTTGGCAGATCGGTATCTTTGACATTGAGTGCTTCTAGGAAGTCACCGTTGTACCACATTGGACTGCGGTACCAGATGCTTTGTTCGTTGATAACTGGCAGAGAGTAGATGTGTCCATCCGGTGTAGTGATCGATTTGCGAATTTCAGGATGTTCGTCCAGTACTTTTTTCAAATTAGGTGCGTAGCCGTTGTCGATCAGGTCTTCTAGTGGCAGGAGAATCCCTTGGCTACCGTAGTTCACTTCATCCGCCTGTGTCAGCGAGGAAGCGTAGAAGATGTCTGGATATTCGCCGCTGGCGAAGACGAGATTCTTTTTCGTTTCAAAGCTGTCCAGTGGTGGATTCTCGAATTGGAATGAGATATTGCTCAGCTTTTCCATTTCTTGAAAAGCAGGCATGTCCTTCCAGTTTTGCATACCGACATCGGGACCCATCATGCTGAGCGTAATCTTTTCCTTCACGATCGGGAAGCCTTCCTTGTTCACATTGGCAGCAGATTCGGCGCTACCGACTTGTGGCTCAGCCGAGCCGGAACAGCCTGCAAGAATAGAAGTACCGAGAATAAAAGACATGACCAGTGCTGCCGTTTTGGGCGCTTTGAACCGGGCAAACATCGATTTGGATGAACCGGATTGAACACGGGATGGGTGAGTCATAGTATTCCTCCTTCAGATTGGGTTGGAGCAGATAACGCTTGCGACATGCAATGTATGTTGTAAATGGATGACCTATGTGGTGTTATCCTTTGACCGAACCGATCATCACACCTTGTACAAAATAGCGTTGCAAGAAAGGATAGATCGCGATAATCGGTAAAGTAGATACGATAATGACTGCATATTTCAGCAGTGCGGCTGCATCCGCGCGCGCATTCATTGCCATCGCTGCTTCGCCGCTCGTTGCAGCACCGATTCCGCTACCCGTCATCTCCTGCAAGACGAGAATCTGACGCAGTACCATTTGCAGCGGGTATTTGGATTCATCATTTAAGTATACCAGTGCGTTAAAATAACTGTTCCAGTGACCAACGCCGTAGAACAGTGCCATTACAGCAATGATTGGCGCGGACAGCGGTACGACGATTTTCCAAAATAAGCGCAGATTCGTACAGCCGTCGATATGAGCAGCCTCCTGCAATTCTTTCGGAATCGTGGATTGGAAAAACGTACGGGCGACGATAATGTTCCATACGGAGGCGGCACCCGGCAAGATCAGTGCCCACATCGTGTTGACCATACCGAGATTCTTCACCAGCAGATAGGTTGGAATCAAGCCGCCACTGAAGAACATTGTGACCAGAAACATACCCATAAAAAATCCTCTACCTACAAAGTCAGACCGACTCAGCGCATACGCTGCGGGAATGGTTACGATCAGATTGACCAGTGTACCCACAACGGTGTACAGAATCGTATTGCCATATCCTTGCCAGATCGACTGATTCTCGAATACCCGTTGATACCCTTCAAATGTAATTCCTTTCGGGAACAGCCACATTTCACCGGAATTGACGTATGTCGGCGAGCTGATAGAGGCGCTGACAATATAGACGAGTGGATACAGTACACAGGTTAGCGCAATCGCCAGATAAATGTAATTGAAAATAAGAAAGACGCGGTCAGACGGGCTTTCCTTAATTGCAGATGCCATAATCAAATTCCTCCTTCAGTCGGGAATATCGCGGCTTGATTACCACAGGCTGTTCTCGCTCGTCTTACGGGCGACCTGATTGACAGCGATTAACAGTACCGCATTGACTACCGAGTTAAACAGTCCGACTGCGGTTGAGAAGCTATACTGTACATTCAGCAAACCGGTACGGTACACGAATGTATCGATGACATCAGATGAACTCATATTGAGTGGATTTTGCAGCAGCAATATTTTCTCAAAACCGACACCAAGAATACTGCCCACATTCAAAATAAGCAAAATCGTAATCGTCGGAATGATTGTCGGAATATTGATGCTCAAAATGCGACGCCAGCGGCTTGCTCCATCAACAATCGCGGCTTCATGCAGCTGCGGATCGACAGCGGACAGAGCAGCAAGATAAATGATCGTGCCCCAACCCGTACTTTGCCAGACGCCGGATAGAACGTACATCGTCTTGAACCATGCCGGATCAGTGAGAAAGGATGGTGAGGTGAAGCCGAGCCACTCGATCATTTTGACGATAATGCCTGTTGACGGCGAGAGGAAGGTAACGATAATCCCTGCCATAACGACGACCGAGATAAAATGGGGAGCATATGTAACCGTTTGTACAGTACGCTTGAACCAGCCATTTTTGATCTCGTTAAAAGCGAGTGCCAGCAGGATCGGTAATGGGAAACCGACGATGAGCTGGTAGAGAGAGATGGTTAGTGTATTTTTGATTAGATCCCAGAAGTAGTATGAATTGAAGAAGCGGATAAAATGGTCGAAGCCGACCCACGGACTTTCGGTAATGCCTCGTGCGGGCATAAAGTTTTTGAAGGCGATCTGGATGCCATACATCGGTCCGTAATGAAAGATCAGGAAGTACAGAAAGGCGGGAGCGATTAATAAGTACAACTCCCAATTGCGCGAAATTCGTTTCCATCTGCCTTGACGTTTATCCCGTACTGAGGATTGGGATAGCCGGTCGACTTGAACCGTATCGGACATATTCTTTTGCATCCTATTCCTCCTTTAGCAATGGGTGACGTTTGCTTGCGATATCTTGGGCTTATTGTTTAGCGACAAGCGGTATCGCGTTGAGGCTATTGTAAGGAAAGTTGCAATATAGCGTAAATATGTAGAATGTGCTGCCTTCCTTCCTCATGCGGTATAGATGTGTTCTTTTTATAAAGAATACAGAGCGGTACATCCATGAGTAATAAAGCAATAGGAACCTGTTTAAAGCCCGCTATGACAGGCAATATGTGAAATATGACGTCATGATTGGCTTATTGTGTCACCTCATAATAGAAGATCAAAGTGCGTAATATAATATTGAAAACGCTATCATAAATGACATTTTAAACATGATGTTAGTTGGTTGCGTTTACATATGTTAGGTTTGAGTTAGAAGGGAAAGGAAGAAGCTGCGATTGGAATGATTATGTCTTTCAGTTACTCTTACTTAATTCATATCGCTGCATCTTATCTAATAAAATAGCATGGTCGCCCTTCGTAATATCACAGAAAACATATCCTACATCTTATCCGTTCCAACTATTTGTAACTATGAATTATGCAATATACGTTTAACAGACCTATTCATACGTCTAAATAATACATAGAACCATACAACATGAGCTGAACTTTATGAAATGAGGGTGAAACGCATGAGCGATTATTATAACAAAGTAATGGAAAAGATTGTCGGTGTATTTATCAATGAACAGCATGCAGTACAAACGATTCGTGATCTGAAAGCAGCTGGCTTCGAGGAACGCGATATATCAGTACTAGCTAAAAATGCGGAAGACGCACGTTTGATCGAACAGGAGACAGGCGTTGATATTGAAGCGGAGCGAGAGACGAGTATGTCAGAAACGACCGTATTCGGTGGATTAGCAGGAATGTTGGCTGGTATCGGTACATTTGCCATTCCAGGCGTTGGTCCTATTCTAGCAGCCGGACCGATCATCGGCATGTTCACGGGTGCTCTGTTCGGTGCAGGAGCGGGTGGACTTATTGGCGCACTAATTGGCTATGGATTATCTGAAGAAGATGCACACCGCTATCATGATCAGTTGGGCGATGGAAACATTCTGATTCTGGTTGCAGAAGCAGCTGGACGGACGACAGAAGTGTACGAGATTTTCCGTCAAAATCATGCTGCCAATGTGCAGGATACGCAAGAATAGAAGCTTAGCAGCAGTACAATATTCCATTTGTTTGAAAACCATAATCAAGGTTAATAGTACACTGAGTGCGCAATCATTCGCACGGTTTACGGTTCATAATGATATCTAAAAACTGAAAGATAAATACGCGTGAATGCGAAGGAGGAAACATCATGTTGAACAACGAGCACAACCGTAATGACAATCTTCAGGACGAAACTCGTAAAATCGTAGGTGTATTTGTGAACGAGGAAGAAGCAAGTCAAGCCATTCGTGATTTGAAGGATGAAGGCTTCTCGTCGGACGATATTTCTATCGTCGGGAAAAATCGCCGTGATCTGCGCGAATTGAGCGAGGAAACAGGCACCAAAGCACCGGAAGGTCTGGCAACAGGTGCAGCAACCGGTGGTGTTATTGGTGGTGTCGCGGGATTGCTGGCAGGACTCGGCATCGCCGCGATTCCAATCTTTGGACCGATTATGGCAGCTGGACCGATTGCTGTAGCATTGACAGGGGCAGCAGCAGGTGCGGGCGCCGGCGGTCTGGTAGGCGGACTGATTGGTCTAGGTATTCCAGAAGAAGAAGCTAAGGAATATGAAACTAACATTAATGAAGGTAACATTCTGGTGATGGTCGATAGTGCAGCCGGTAACCGTGGTCGCATCTATGACGTCTTCCGCCGTAACAATGCTACCAACAGCCGCTATTTCGACACAACTGCAACAGCAGCGACTACTACTGTAACCGATGCTACAGGTACGCCACCGATTCAAGGTAGTGATGATCATGTGAACGGTGTGTTCACAACAGAAGAATCGGAGCAACGTTTGCATCGCAATGATCCTCCCATTCAGGATCGCAATCTGGCAGATCGCAACGAGTGGAATGAATCCGAGACAGATCGTAATATGCGTGAAACATTGCCACTTATGGATGGTCAGGAAGATCGCGATATGTTAAATGAACCGATTCGTCGTACCGAAACGAATGGTTTGGACGAAGCGAATCGCCGTCTGAATCAAGATGATCCAGGTACAAGTCAGGCAGCATTAGAAGCACAGCGTCTGAATCGTACTGGTCAACCGGTAGATCGCGACCTGAATATCAGTACACCTACTACCGGTGTTGGTACAAGTGGCGCGCTTGGTGCGAATATGGACAATACCGAAGCTGTTCGGGATACCGATTATGATCGCACGACAGAAGATGAATCGTTGCGCGACAAAACCAAAGATCTATTAGAACGCGGCAAAGATAAAATCGACCGTACGCGTAAATAACAGTTGGACTGTTAAAGAAGATTGGTTAAAGAAGAGGATGCGGAAAAGTGATGTTCTGTTCATTCTTCGTTATCCTTGATCTATGTTTACAATACGACAATATAGCAAGATGACCAGATAGTTGTTTGCAGCTGTCTGGTCATCTTTTTTTCATTGTAGTAAAAAGCAAATAACCTTTGACGGTTAGCACAAACGATTATATACTCAAATTATTGCTTATTCACAATTCCTATGAACTTAATAGGTTATGAATATAAACATACTATAGTCGATGCTATCAAATAGCACTGCATCAAGGTTTGTTATTTTATTGACCACTGGTCTAAAAGAAGAACAGGAGCATGATCATGACTTTATATAACAATACAATGGATTTGATTGGTAATACACCGCTGGTAGAGATTCACGCCTATGAGTTGCCGCGTGGCATCCGTTTATTTGCCAAGTTGGAATTTATGAATCCGGGTGGAAGTGTCAAAGACCGTGTCGGTCGCGCACTTGTGAAGGAAGCGCTTGCGACGGGTAAGTTGAAGCGTGGTGGTACGCTGGTCGAAGCAACCGCAGGTAATGCGGGCATTGGACTGGCGATGGCGGCGATTCACGAAGGCATTCGCGTTATTTTTGCTGTGCCGGAAAAGTTCAGTATCGAGAAGCAGATTCTGATGAAGGCACTCGGTGCAGAAATTGTGCATACTCAGACTGCACTCGGTATGCGTGGTGCGATTGAAAAGGCGCGTGAGTTGGAAGCAGAGATTCCAGACGCCTACTGCCCAGGTCAATTTTCCAATCCAGCAAATCCGAAAGCTTACTACGAAACGATGGGACCGGAAATCTGGAACGATCTGAATGGTAAAGTTGACGTATTCGTAGCGGGTGCCGGTTCCGGCGGAACGTTCATGGGTACATCGCGTTACTTGAAAGAACAGAATCCGCAATTGAAGACGGTAATTGTAGAACCGGAAGGTTCGATTCTGAACGGCGGTCCATCTGGTTCGCATAAAACGGAAGGGATCGGCATGGAGATGATTCCTGACTTTATCGATCAATCGTACTTTCATGCCATTCATACGATTACGGATGAAGATGCGTTCAATCGGGTAGCAGAATTAGCGCGATTGGAAGGGCTGTTAATCGGTAGTTCCGCAGGTTCCGCACTACATGCGGCATTGCTGGAAGCAGAACAAGCGCCGGATGGTGCGCATATCGTTACCATATTCCCGGATAGTAGTGAACGGTATCTGAGCAAGAAAATTTACGAAGGAGGCATTTAATATGAAACGCAAAACAAAACTTATTCACGCCGGTATTACAGGCGATCCTAATACAGGCGCAGTTAGCGTCCCCGTGTACCAAGTAAGTACGTATCAGCAGGAACAAATCGGTGTGCATCAAGGCTATGAATATTCTCGTACAGGCAACCCGACTCGTTTTGCACTGGAAGAGTTGATCAAGGATCTGGAAGAAGGACAGCGCGGCTTTGCCTTCGGTTCTGGTATGGCAGCGATTCACGCGGTATTTACATTGTTTAATACTGGCGATCATGTATTGCTGACTGACGATGTATACGGTGGTACGTATCGCATCTTTACCAAAGTATTGACGCGTCTTGGCATCGAATCTACATTTGTGGATACAACCGATCTGGAAGCGGTAAAACAGGCGATTCAGCCGAATACGAAAGCAATTTATATCGAGACGCCAACGAATCCACTGCTGAAAGTGACGGATATTCGTGCAATCTCCGACATCGGTCATGAGCACAATCTACTCGTTGTCGTGGACAATACATTTGCAACCCCATACTGGCAAAATCCGCTTGTGCTCGGCGCGGACATCGTACTGCACTCTGCGACCAAATATCTGGGCGGACATAGCGATCTGGTCGCTGGATTGGCTGTAGTGAACAGTGAGAAGCTAGGCGATGAGCTGCATTTTATCCAGAATGCGGTAGGCGGTATTCTCGGTCCACAGGATTCGTGGTTGCTCATTCGCGGGATCAAAACGCTTGGTCTACGCATGGAAGCAATTGAGCGCAATGCGCAGGAGATTGTGAAGTTTCTGGATCAGCATGACAAGGTTAGCAAAGTATACTATCCAGGTCTGGAACAGCATCCACAGCATAAGCTGGCGTCTGAGCAAGCGGAAGGCTTTGGCGGCATCATTTCCTTTGACGTTGGTAGTAATGAACATGCAGAGCGTTTGCTGAGCCGACTGCACTACTTTACACTGGCAGAAAGTCTAGGTGCCGTGGAAAGTCTGATCTCTGTACCGGCACGCATGACCCATGCATCCATTCCAGAAGAGCGTCGCACCGAGCTGGGTATTACTCCGGGTCTCGTACGCATCTCGGTAGGGATTGAAGATGTGGAAGATCTGATCGACGATCTGCGTGCAGCGCTGGAAGATTGATTGTCTATCTTCATTCCGCGCTGTATACACATGAACAGGAATAAGCAATCATCAATACAATGTTCATGATACAAATACAATATACAAGGCGACTATTTTCAATATAGTCGTCTTTTTCATGTTTATATTGTGTTGTTTATTACGTTACCGACACATACCTCATTACATATCAGTCGCAGATCCTCTTCTATAAAAAGTTAAATGAAATATTGTCGATACAAGGTAATTTACTGGGTGAGCTGACAGTATGCAGGGTAATAGCACATGAGCAGGTAACGATGATGTAGGAGGTTAGACATGATTACATTTAAACAGGTAACGAAGCAGTATGAGGACGGAACAATCGCTGTACAGCCGATGAATGTACATATTGAAAAAGGAGAATTTTTTGTACTGGTTGGACCAAGTGGTTGTGGCAAGACGACAACGCTCAAGATGATCAATCGGCTGATTGAACCTAGCTCTGGCATGATCAGTGTGAACAACCAAATTGTACAGGAGATGCAGCCACATGAGTTACGGCGTGGGATCGGTTATGTGCTGCAACAGATTGCACTGTTTCCACATCTAAAAGTAGAGCAGAATATTGCCATTACACCTGAATTAAACGGTTGGGATCGGAAGAAGACTGACAAGCGCATCGACGAGCTGCTACATATGGTTGGGCTTGATCCAGCTGTCTTCCGTACTCGTAAACCGCATGAATTATCCGGTGGACAGCAGCAACGAATTGGCGTACTACGTGCGCTGGCGGCTGATCCACCGGTCATTTTAATGGATGAGCCGTTTAGTGCACTTGATCCGATCGCTCGGGAACGTCTGCAAAATGATCTGTTGGAGCTGCAAGATAGCATTCATAAAACAATCGTATTCGTCACCCATGATATTCAGGAAGCAATCAAGCTGGGGGATCGCATCGGTGTGATGCGTGATGGCAAAATGATTCAGGTAGATACGCCGCAGCAATTAATCCATCAACCAGTGGATGAGTTTGTACGTGAATTTTTCCGAGCTGCTGGTTCGGATGTATCAGCGTATGAGGCAGAAGTTAAGCCTAAGCGAGGTGAGCAATGATGTGGAACAATCTGGTTGAAGTTTGGACGCAGCGTCAGGATCAGTGGCTGGAGGCATTATCGCAGCATATTCTGATTTCGTTTGTCGCGTTATTGTTCGCATTAGTCATTGCCATTCCGCTTGGCATATACATCTCTCGTCATCTGAAAATATCGGAAGGTGTGCTTGGCATCGCTGCTGTGCTGCAAACGATTCCGTCGTTGGCGCTACTCGGTCTGCTTATCCCGCTGCTCGGTATCGGGATCGTTCCAGCCATCGTCGCTATTGTTATCTATGCGCTGCTACCCATTCTGCGCAATACATACACTGGTATCCGCAAAGTCGATCCTTCACTGCTGGAAGCGGCGGATGCGATGGGGATGACACGTGGTCAGCGGTTATTCAAAGTCGAATTGCCGCTCGCATTGCCGATCATCATGGCGGGGATTCGTACCGCGATGGTGCTGATTATCGGTACAACGACGCTGGCTGCATTGATCGGTGCTGGTGGGTTAGGCGATATTATTTTGCTAGGGATTGACCGTAACGATACCGCATTGATTCTGCTTGGTGCGATTCCGGCGGCACTGCTGGCGATTGTATTCGATCTGCTGTTGCGGGTAGTAGAGCGGGCGAATTTCCGCCGTGCTGTATGGATGCTTGGTATTGCGGCGGTTGTAGTGGTTGCCTTGACGGTCGGTCCACTGGTCAATCAATCGCAAAAAGATCTAGTGATCGCGGGCAAGCTTGGCTCTGAGCCAGAAATCCTCATTAATATGTATCAACAGCTGATCGAACAGGACACGAATCTCAATGTTTCCCTCAAACCGGGACTTGGCAAAACATCATTCCTGTTCAACGCGCTGCAAAATGGTGATGTAGACATCTATCCTGAATTTACTGGGACAGCGATTGCTGAATTCCTGCGTGAAGATGCCAACAGTACAGATAGCGGCAAAGTATATCAGCAGGCAAAAGAAGGCATGAAGCAAACGTTCCATATGGAGCTATTATCGCCGATGCAATACAACAATACGTATGCGCTGGCAGTACCAGCGGATTATGCGCAGCAGCATAATTTGAGTCGTATTTCTGATCTGCAACAGGTTGCTCCGCAGGTGAAAGTAGGCTTTACGCGCGAATTTGCTGACCGTAATGACGGATATGTGGGAATGCAGAAGCTGTACGGCTTCACGTTTCCGAATCTGACAACGATGGAGCCGAAGCTTCGCTATACTGCGATTGAGTCTGGTGATATTCAGTTGATTGATGCGTATTCAACCGATAGCGAGCTGGCACAGTACAAACTCAAAGTGCTGGAGGACGACCGCAATTTGTTCCCACCATATCAGGGAGCGCCCTTAATGAGAGAAGAAACGCTCCAACAATACCCGGAAGTTGCCGAATCGCTTAACAAGCTAGCCGGACAGATCACCGATGATGAGATGCGGCAGATGAATTACCGCGTCAATGTAGGTGGAGAGTCGGCAGCACAAGTAGCACATGATTTCCTGCAACAAAAAGGATTGTTGAAATAAGCCCATCCTCTGTAAAATTCTGCTATTATTGTATGAGTGATAGCGTTTACAATTGAATGGGGAAGGTGATTACTTATGTCATGGTCCATTGATAAACAGGTGACATACATTGAGCCAGAGCAGATCACTACGCCGATTCGTTATGTGCTACGTATGATCTATCGCGATCATGAGGCTGTATTTGGCGAGCAACCTAATATAAAGGTTTTTGATGCAAATGATAGTGTAGAGTATGAGCAGCAAACTGATGTACAGGAGGATCAGATTCATCATATTCGTATACTGCTTATGGAGGAGATAGCAAACGATCCCCTACTGCCAAGAGAACCGGAAATGTTCGTTCATCGTATGGGCGCACAAGGTGTACTGGACATCATCGGTATAGATGAGCTGGGCATCATCTATGGATTGCTGCATTATAGCCGATATGTGCTTGGTGTTGATCCGTTCTGGTTCTGGGCGGAGTTGGCTCCTGCGCGGCGTGAGCAGGTATATATCGCGGAATTGCCGTATGTTTCACAGCCGTTTGCTGTCCGTTATCGGGGCTGGTTTGTGAATGATGAAGTTTGTCTGATCGGCTGGACAGATGTGTATCCACCGGGAGAAGATGTATGGCAACCGGTATTCGAAGCATTGCTGCGCTGCGGTGGGAATATGGTCATTCCCGGCACAGATCTTCCGCGTGAAGGGATCCATCATCGACTCGCTGTCGATATGGGCTTATGGGTAACGCATCATCATGCTGAGCCACTGGGCGCGGAGATGTTTGCCCGTGCGTTTCCAGAGCTAACGCCTTCATACGAACAGTATCCACAGCAGTTTGAACAGTTATGGCGGCAGGCGATTGAGCGTCAACAAGACGAGAAGATCGTTTGGGTATTATCATTTCGCGGACAGGGAGATAAGCCGTTCTGGGAAGATGATCCCCAATTTGATACGCCATCCAGTCGCGGTACAGTGATCTCCAATGTGCTGCGCAAGCAATATGAGATGATTGCAGATGTTGTGCAGCAGCCGGTGTATTGTATTGCATTGTATGGTGAGCTTGCCGAGTTGTATCGGGACGGTCATTTGCAATTGCCAGATGGTGTGATCAAGATATGGGCGGACAACGGCTATGGGAAAATGGTATCGCGTCGACATGGCAATCATAATGTGCGCGTCTCTGCTTTGCCGCAAGTTGATGATCACGGACCGCATGGCATTTACTATCATGTGACTTTTCATGATTTGCAGGCGTCCAATCATCTGACGATGTTTCCCTCGTCGTCTGCATTGATGAATCGTGAGCTAGATGATGTGCTACAGGCTGGTGCTGATCGGTATTGGCTGATCAACTGCGGCAATATTTTGCAGCATTTGCCGTTTCTTGATCTGATTGCTGCGAAATGGCAGACAGGATATATCGATGCTACAAATCAACAGGAGCAATGGATTCATCGTCTGTATCCGCAAATCGATGATGATTTGCATCGCCAAATTGCTGCTCTCTATCAACAGTATGCACAATCCACGATTGTGTACGGGCCGCATGAGGATGATCGCGCTGGGGAAGAATTGTATCATCATGTTGGACGCCGTCTGATCGGTCACTGGATGAAGCAGCAGCATATCGGAGATCGTGGATTGTACTGGCTGACAGGTCATTTGCCATTTCCGGCGCAATTGAAGATGATTCAATCGTTAATGGAAAAGGCACTACCTCGCTGGCAGCAGCTGCAAACGGAGACAGCACAGGTGGCAGCACAATTGCAGCCTGTAGATGCGGAGCGGCTGTATCGCCAATTCGGCGTTCAGGTGCAGCTGCATGAGAGTGGCTGCCGTGGTTTGCTGTTGTTATGCGCGGCATACCGTGATTATCGTAGCGGCGAACATGCAAGAGCATTTGTCCAGATTTCACAGGCACTATGGGCATATGAACAAGGGCAACAGGCGCTGGATTTAGCGGCGCAGGGGCGTTGGCAGAACTTTTACCGGGCGGATTGGCTGACCAATATTCGCAATACATTGGAGCATGTGGACACACTGCGTCGATATGTACGCATCATGGGTGATGGACCGGATCTGTTCGCATGGTACAAGCAGTATCTGATGCCGGAAACGGAAAAGCATATTTATTTGGAAAATACACATCGCAATCCGCTAGCGGACGATGAACTGGCGCATCGGTTAAAGGAATATTTGGATGCACAGATTCAGCAGATAAAATATAAATAAAGATTCCCTTACCCCCACCTTATCCGTTATAATGAAATGATGCTATTCAAGCCAAAGCTGGGTCCAATACAGCGGTTTTTGGCTTGTACTTTTAAGCGGGTGGGGGAACTAACGGATTGAGTACTTATCCTTTTACATTTGATTCGAAGCGTCCATTTATGCAGCAAGCAGGCGAATGGATTGCCGATGTATTTTATGATATTTTGCCAGAAGCTGGTCTGGAGCTGCGTGACGAGCAGATTTATATGGCGTTTCAGCTGGAAAAGGCATATGCCGAAAAGAAAACGATGTTCGCCGAAGCAGGTGTCGGAACGGGCAAAACGTTAGTGTATCTGCTGTACGCCATTGCATATGCACGGTATACACGCAAGCCGGCGATCATTGCCTGTGCAGATGAATCGCTGATTGAACAGCTGGTGAAGCCAGAGGGCGATATTAACAAGCTGGCACAGTATCTAGGACTGAATGTCGATGCACGTCTGGGCAAATCGCCGGATCAGTACATTTGTCTGAACAAGCTGGATGCTGTGCGGGCAGAGCCATTGGCAGATGATTTGTATCGCGATATCTATACCGATCTGCCGGAGTTTGTACATTATACAGATACGCTGCAACGCTTTTATCCGTATGGCAATCGCAAAGATTATCCTGAGCTGGATGATGCACAGTGGAATCGAATTGGCTGGGACGTATTTCAGGATTGTCTAGTATGCTCGCAGCGTCATCGCTGTGGTCAAACACTATCGCGTGATCATTATCGCAAAGCGGCGGATATTATCATCTGTTCGCATGACTTTTATATGGAGCATGTGTGGACGTATGAAGGTCGCAAACGTGAAGGTCAATTGCCGCTGCTGCCGGAGCACAGTTCGGTTGTATTTGACGAAGGGCATTTACTGGAAACGGCTGCGCAAAATGCGCTGACGTATAAGCTCAAGCAAGCGCTATTTGAGAGCATTGTTACGCGTCTGCTGGAAGGTGAAGTTCGCGAAACGCTGGCAGTAGCAGTAGAAGAAGTAATTGCAGAGAGCGATCTGCTGTTCGAGCTACTAGCATCACACAGCCGTCCGGTGCCGGGTTCGAATCGTCGCGATATTGACTGGAATGATGCCTTGCTGACGCAGATCAATCGGGTCAAGCATCATATTGATGTGATCGAGGAAGAACTGGTATTTGAGAGTGGATTGTTCACACTGGACGAATACCAGATGAAGATTGTAGAAGAGCATCTGGAGATGATTCAGCTCGCTCTCGGTCTGTGCCGTCAGCAAGATCAGCTGATCTCTTGGGTGGATGGCGAAGGCGATGATCTGACGCTGGTCATTATGCCGAAGAAGGTAAAAGAAGTACTCGCAGAGATGGTGTTCGGTCGCAAAATGCCGGTTATTTTCTCGTCTGCTACCTTGTCGGTTGAAGGCTCCTTTGATTATATCGCCGACAATCTGGGCATACAGGAGTATCAATCTTTTTCTGTCGCATCTCCTTATGATTATGAGGAGCAGATGAAGGCGGAGTTGTTCGATGACAAAGTTCTGATGAGTTCCGCTGTGTCATCTCGTTCTCTGTCTTCGATATCTACAGCGAATGATGCAGAGCTGTCGATTCTTCAGACGGAAAAAGTACTGTCCCTGATAGAAGACACAGGCGGACGTTCGTTAGTATTGTTCTCGTCCATGCAGGAACTGAGTGCATTCCGTAGCGCTGTAGAAGCAAGTGGTGCATCATTGCCTTATCGAATGCTCTATGAAGGTACGGCAGAGATCAGTCATCTGATCTCCACGTTCCAGCAGGAAGAGAGCAGTGTATTATGCGCTGTGACCTTATGGGAAGGATTGGACATACCCGGACCTTCATTGTCGCGTGTGATTATCTGGTCACTGCCATTTCCGCCGAATGATCCGGTATTCACAGCACGTCGCCGTGAGTCGGATGATCCGTTTCATGAAGTGGATATGCCGTATATGCTGCTGCGCTTACGTCAAGGAATAGGTCGGTTGATCCGTTCTAGCGGGGATCGCGGACATGTGTCGATCTTCGGTCATGAACTGCTGCGCGACGATGTGCGGCAAGCTGTGCAGCAATTGCTTTCGTAGTGAATACGGTTGTGTAACCGCGTCTGACGATGGATCAAACGTGATATCTCATTGTCGAGACAGACCACACCTTTTCAACCTTATGGTATAAAATATCAAGGATTCCGTAATTTGGTCTATGACCGGGCGGAATCCTTTTTTATCGTTGCGAAAAGTGGATTCTCTATCGCAGACCTGTCATAATAAAAACATATTAGCCAGTACATCTACGATAGAATGCTGGCAGGGACCCGGCAGGCATAACAACAGGCAGAGCGGTGTATATTCCGAAAGCCGATTTGCCGTTATGACCCCTTGGCTGGAATGAATCACCCGTTGTCATCAGGATTGGTAGACAGAATCTGCGGGTAAATTGTTGATGAGACTATTTCAAGGAGGGATCACCATCATGGCAATATCACTCAAAAAACTAAAAGATCAGGTAATCGTAATCACCGGTGCATCAAGTGGAATAGGTCTGGTTACGGCTAGAATGGCAGCAGCCAAAGGCGCAAAAGTGGTTGTCGCTGCACGCAATGAGGAAGCGATCATTCAATTGGCGGCAGAGCTGCGCGGCAAAGGCTATCCGGCAACATGGGTAACTGCCGATGTGGGTAAGGAAGAGGACGTACAACGTATTGCCGATACAGCGATCCGTACCTTTGGACGGTTTGATACATGGATTAACAATGCAGGCGTATCGATCTTCGGTAAAACAACCGATGTGAGCGTGGACGATATGAAGCGTCTGTTTGATACCGTATACTGGGGCGTAGTGTATGGCTCTAGAGTAGCAGTGCAGCATTTCACCGAGCGCGGCGTACCGGGAGCGCTGATCAATATCGGCAGTCTGCTGGGCGATCATAGCAGTGATCTGCAACCGACGTATTCGTCTGCCAAGCATGCAGTACATGGCTGGACGGACAATCTGCGTATAGAGCTGGAGAAGTCCAAAGCGCCGGTTTCTGTTACCTTGATTCATCCGGGCAAAATCGACACACCGCACAATGATCATGCACAGAACTATTTGGAGAAACAACCTACACAACGCGGTGTCGTCTATCCACCAGAAGCAGTAGCACGGGCCATTCTATACGCTGCTGAACATCCGAAGCGCGACATGTTCGTCGGTTCACAAGCAAAAGTAGGTTCCGTATTAGGCGGTACATTACCTCAGCTTGCCGACAACGTATTCGATGCGCTCAGCTTCCGTGGACAATCCAAACCGCAACCGGCAGCGCCATCCGATCAGAGCGGATTGCATCAACCGGGGTATGGTTTGCATGAACGTGGCAGCAGTCCAAGCGCAGTGCGCAAAGGTAGTCTGTATGTAGAGGCAAGTCGCCATCCGGTGCTCACCACATTAGCGTTAGCAGGTCTAGCAACGATTGCTTTTGCAGTAGCGAAAAACAAATGCGATAGCTGTAGTACAACTGAAGTGCGTCTGCCACTGGAAACGATTGATCACGATGCACCGCAATAAGTGTATAGACTCGTAAAGTGTTATATATTGTGCACGTTGTATCTGTATGTAATTTGTGGTGGATGTACATTGAAGCGTCCGTATTGACTGATTCAACTGTGCATTGATGCAGCCATATAAGGAAGCCGGAGGAAATAGACCTCCGGTTTTTTGTCATACTGCTGAATTACCTTATTGCTGTAATTACCTTGTTACTGTGATGATCTGACTGCTGTGATCATCTTGCTATGTTGATCATTTTGCTACTTTAATCATCCCTCATAGAAGCATCCTGAGTCACCGCTGTATGCTTTTCTCTGGAAGTACGCTCCGTCCGAAACCGCGAAGGGGTAAGTCCGCAATGCTGCTTGAAGATCCGGTAAAAATACTTCATATCCTGAATCCCCACCTCCGCAGCTACCATCTGTACACTCCAATCTGTTTCCAGCAACAGCTCGCAACTGTGCAGCACCCTTACATTTTGCAACAATTGTACAAATGTCTGACCTGTAGCTTGTTTAATAAGCCGCTGCAAATGACGCGGACTAACGCCGATCCAGCTACACAGCGCATCCAACCGCAGTGGATCACGATAATGCGTTTCGATATAACTGATCGCAAATTCAGCCGGATGATCTACCTTTGCTTGCACCGCCGGATAGCTGAATTGATGCTGAACATATAACGTATGCAGCAGATCCAATAGCAAAATATACTGCTTGTGCCGATAACCGGGCGGCATATGTTGCTGATTTACATGCATGCCGTACATAATGCGAGCAAATTCATGTTGCTGCTCCCGATAACCAAGCCATGACGTTGATTGCCGGAAAAAGGAAGCGATCTGCTCAAATTCTAGATCCCACGCGGGTTGTCCCTCTTGACACTGCGGTGCTAGCACTTCCGGCAGCAGCAGACAATTCAGCATTTGCAGCGGAGCGGATGTAGCATCTTGATCCTGCCGTTGCAGCATATGCGGCGTACCCGGTGGAATGAAAAATAAATCTCCTTCCGATACGTGCAGCGATTGCCGCTCTATAAAGAGAATCCCTTTCCCTTCAGAAATATACATCAATTCATAAAAATCATGCGCATGCTGCTGATATGAATGATCCACATCAATCTTAATAAAAGCTAGCGGATTATTTTGTTCAAATGGATGTCGGGTGTACGATATTCTATGACTGTTCATTCTCTATCGCTCCTATGTCGTAATTGCCCATATATGCGTCGCCTTTAACTATATTTCAAATTTGCACTGTTGGCTACAATGAGAAAGTAATTGTTTGGGCATCGCTACTATAGCAGCACTGCCAATCACTTTTTCAAGGAGGCAAATGATGACAACATCTACACTAACAACCCATTTACCAAAGGAGAAAATGCCGTATCTGCTGCGACGTGGAGAGGGCGAACGTTATCTGTTCGGCAATCAGGTGGCAACCATTATTGCGAATGAACAAAGTACAGGCGGCATCTTCGCAGCAGCCGTAATCGGCGGAGCAAAGGGGCAGAGCTTCCCGCTACATCGACATGAGCACACCTTTGAATCCATTTATGTATTGGAAGGACGATTACAACTGCTGCTGGACGGTCAAAGTCATTTGCTATTGCCCGGTGATTATGCGCATATTGCGCCCGGTACGGAGCATGCATATCGGATGATCGGACATCGCAACAACTTTATTTCATATTCTATTAACGGAGATATTACGGCAATCTATCCGATCCTTGGCGAGCACCATCCCTACATCGAGTATCCGCCAGTAAGTCAGCATACGTATGAGGAGCAGCAGCTTCGTCAGGCAGAGCAGCAAGCAGATATCGTATTCCACAAAAGTAATGATTCTATTGCCACAAACAACGAATTTCCGTCCTATTCTCTAGTCGAGAATAATCATGTGCCAAACGAAGTGACCAGTTATGTGTTGGAAAGTGGAGAAGGCATTCGACTGTTGACGGGAGATCAGCTGCATCGTCTGCTTGCTACTCAGCAAACGACCGGTGGCGAGTATATCGTCGTTGCCAGCGATGGACCAAAAGGCGACGAGATCGTCTCGCATTATCATGAGCATCATACAGAGACATTCTTCTGTACTCGCGGCAAAATGACGATGTGGGCAAATGATCAGGAGGTGCAGCTGTTCCCAGGGGATTTTCTGCATGTACCTGCTGGTACGGTGCATTCCTACCGACTGGATGATCATTTTACACAGGTGGTCGGCTTGCTAGTTAGCGGATTGTTTGAGCCGTTTTTCCGTCTATTGGGCGATGAATATGAGCATCATATGTTCCCAAATGAGGCAGGTGCCGTTCGGATGGATCGAGTGATGGCGAATATGGACAAACTTGATCTGAAAGTCGTCGCACCACCGAATTATCATCAATCCAACTAAAGGAACAATGACATGAAAATCATTTACATTCTGGCATTTGCCATGATTCTGTCGGTTATGAATTCGACGATGTTCAATGTAGCGTTGCCCGCCCTGCGAACCGAATTCCAACTGACCAGCTCACAGGTAAGCTGGGTCGTGACCGGCTATATTATCATCTATGCGATTGGCTCTGTTACCTATGGCAAGCTGGCTGACCGCTATCAATTAAAAAATCTGCTTACCTTCGGACTGCTCGTCTTTGCCGCAGGATCACTGCTAGGCTTTCTATCGCAAAATTATGCCATGGTCGTTGCGGGGCGAGTGCTGCAATCGGCAGGGGCTTCGGTAATTCCCGCTTCATCGATGGTAATTCCGATCCGCTATGTGGATGCGAGGCAACGCGGACGAGCACTTGGTATTACCTCGTCCGGTATGGCACTGGGCACAGCACTCGGTCCGATTATCGGCGGTCTGGTGACAAGCTTTGCTGATTGGCGATACCTGTTTGCGATTAGCTTGTTGTCACTAATCACGATCCCATTTTTCCGTAAATATCTGAATCGTGATGAGACGCAAGCGACGCGGATCGATCTGCTGGGCGGTGTGCTGCTGGCATTGAGTGTAACGCTGCTATTGCTGGCAATTACGAACAAAAGTATATTGCTCGGTTTGCTGACCATTGTGCTATTGGCTGCATTTGTCTGGCACATTGTGCGGAAAAGGGAAGAAGCACCATTCGTCGATCCTGCTATTTTTGCTAATCGGAATTATACGATGACACTCATCATCGCCTGTCTGGTGCTAGTGTTCAATCTGTGTGTTCCCTATCTTATTCCGCAACTGCTGAGCAGTGTGAATGGATTAAGTTCCTTTCAGATCGGTCTGGTGATGTTCCCCGGTGCGCTGGTAGCGGCAATCTTCGGCATTATTGGTGGTCGACTTGCCGATCGTCGAGGGAATTCCTTTTTGCTAGGCATTGCGTTTACGCTACAGCTGATCACGTATGGATTGTTATCGCTGTTCACTGGTAGTTATTATCTGGTCATTATGGTGCTGCTGGTGCTGGGTAATACGGGACTGACTTTTGCACAGGTAGGAATTGCCAATGCGGTATCGCGCACATTAACTGGTTCACAGGTTGGTGTTGGCATGGGTATGTATATGATGCTGAGCTTTATTTGTGGAGCGGTGGGCACGACGGTGCTTGGCTTGCTGCTGGATCAGGGCTATAGTGGCTGGTCGCCAAGTAATATATTCGGAATGCAGCAGGGAAGCGTGTTTAGCATGATTTTCCTTGTATTCACAATCTGGATTGGCGTTGTATTCGCTGGTGGATTCTCGTTATTGCGACGTGGAGAGAATCAGAGATAGCATTGATGACAGTAAAAAAACAGGAGAGCCTTGGGCTGTCCTGTTTTTTGATATACGTAGTTACTGCTTCACCAGCTCAAACGATTCCCACGCACCGCCGACGCTGCTACGGTTAGCGATCAATGATCCGCTGCCGCCGTTCTCGGCGGTTACATACATATTATTCGCAAGTGACTTCAACGTTCGTTTGCCATCTGCGGTCGTTCCTAGCTCAAACGTTTCCCATGTCCCGATTGCTGTTTTGTTAGCAATGAGTGGGCTGGTGCCGTTATTGTCAGCGGTCACATATTTGCCGTTAATCATCGAACGTAGGGCGATACGGTTATTGCCCAGATCGATCTGCTCAAAGCGTTCCCATGTGCTTACAGTATCTGAACGAGCGATCAGCGCGCCATTGCCATAGTTTTCGGCAGAGACGTATTTGTTGTTAGCACCTGCTTTGAGGGCTACGATGTTATAACCATTTTGACGTTGGAATACATGCACATAATCGACCTGATATTTTTGCGGGAAGGTTGTGCTAGCATCCGGGTTGCCCGGCCAATTGCCACCGACTGCCAGATTGAGCAGCAGGAAGAACGGTTTGTCAAACGCCCATGTGTTATCGCCTGCATCGACTGGTGTGCGGGTATGATACAGATTGCCATCTACATACCAGCGAATCACTGCCGGTTCCCATTCGACTGTATACGTATGAAAAGCATTGCTAAAACGCTCGCCAATCGTATAGCCGGCAGAGAGTCCATTGGCTCCCGAGTAGCCGGGTCCGTGAATCGTACCATATACGGTGTTCGGAGCGACAGGCCCTACATATTCCATAATGTCGATCTCACCACTGCCTGGCCACGGATTGCTGCCAATATCGCTGCCTAACATCCATGCAGCAGGCCAAATGCCTTTACCGTATGGAACTTTGGCACGGATCTCGATTTTACCGTATTTGACATTGAATTTATTTGCGGTAGTTAGGCGAGCAGAGGTGTACTGATAGCCCTGCATATTTTCCTTGTTCGCTTGAATAACTAGATTGCCATTGTCCATATACGCATTTTTCGTACTATTCGTATAATATTCCAGCTCATTATTGCCCCAACCGCCGTTGTTGCCAATTTCCTGATTCCACTTGGACGTATCGACTCCGGTGCCATTGGCTCCGTTAAAATCGTCTGCCCAGATTTGCACCCATGGACTGGATGATGAAGCAGAAGCTGTGGAGGGGCTTGCACTCCATGGAATAACCAGTGTTGCCGAACAGATGAGGGAAAGTAACATTAAGCCTGTCTTTTTGCCTTTCATGCGTAAATACACTCCTTTTCAACATAAGGTTGGCAAAGCAAATTTCGATTCAGTAAACAAGCATAGAATACTTTGAATTGTGCCATACAAAATAAGAAATTTATTCCAGTTCAGTGTAATATAAAAACGCTTACAAAAATACTTGTTTATGCAAATTTCCTTAATATGATATTCGGTTGGAATAGTCGGGCTAAAGTATATGAAATGAGAAAATGAGAAATTAAGCTAAGTGAATAAAGCTAAGTGAGTAAAGCGGACTACAAGCTACTATGTAAGTAATACAAGCAATACAAGCAATACAAGCAATACAAGCAATACAAGTTAATTTTCAGACATAAACAGAAAATAAATGTTTATTTATTTTTGAATATGTTTGTTTTTTATTGACTGTACATAATAAAAAGAGTATGATAAACACATACAAAAGCCTATTAACGATCATCAAGACTCGTGAAGCTCAGTTGATGTTTCATACGTTTCTTCAGTTCTGCGCCTAAGCCAGTTTCGTTACGTCTTATCTATTCTTGTGAAAAAAATTACATTCAGGAGTGATAATCATGAGTACCTTACCTGTCAATGAATATGTAACACAGCACCATTCGCTGGACATTCCTTTCGTTCATGAAATGGCGAAGATTACACAATGTATGTGGAAATCCGGCTGGGATGAGCGCAATGGTGGCAATGTCAGTTGCATTCTGGATGAGCAGGAAGTCGCTGCCTATATCGATATTCAGGACGTGAAACGTACGCTGCAACCAGCATTTCCAGTGCATGAGCTGGCTGGACGTTACTTTATCGTGACAGGTTCGGGCAAATATTTTAAAAATGTACTGGATGATCCAGCAGGTAATCTTGGCGTATTGCGCGTATCGGCAGATGGAGAACAGTTGGAAGTGTTATGGGGATTGGAGAATGGAGCAGTACCGACGAGTGAGCTGCCCGCGCATTTTATGAGTCATATAGAGCGGTTGCGGGTTGATCCGCAGCACCGCGTCGTCATTCACAATCATGCGACACATACTCTGGCGATGACCTTTGTCCATGATCTGGATGAAAATGCGTTCACTCGTACACTGTGGGAAATGTGCACCGAGTGCGTGGTCGTATTTCCTGACGGGATTGGTATCATTCCGTGGATGGTGCCTGGATCGAGTCAGATCGGTCGTGCTACTGCGGACAAGATGAGAGAACACCGCGCTGTCATTTGGCCGCAGCATGGTATTTTTGGAACAGGCGGTTGTATTGACGAGGCATTTGGTCTGATCGAAACGATTGAGAAAGCCGCCCAAATTTATATGCTAATCGCTCATCTACCGATCCGTCAGAAAATTACACAGCAGGAGCTGATAGATCTCGCGCAAGCATTTGGCGTTACGCCGCGTGCTGGTATTTTGGATTTATAATGATAGAATACTAACAATAGAATCGCATCGTTTCAATCCATTCCGACGATCCTGTGAACGACATTCATGTTGTGAAAGAACCTTGAAATGTTAAATTAGTATTAGAACCTGGTACTAGGACGTGCTATACTGTATGGAAGCTTAAGAACTGCATTTCATATTATATAGCATAAAGGGGTCATCACATTGAATCAACAGGATTGGATCGCACCGGAACGATACAATATCACGTCGAAAATGGAAAAACATAACCCTACCAAGCTCGCATTGAAATGGCTGAATGAAGCTGGTGAGCAAGCAGAGATTACGTATGGCAATCTGCTAGAACAAGCGAATCAGCTCGCTAACGGTATGCAAGAGCTTGGATTGAAGCGCGGCGACAAGGTGCTGGTCATGGTACCAAGACAGATTGTTGCCTATATTATCTATCTGGCTTGTCTGAAAAGTGGCATCGTCATCATTCCATCTTCCGAAATGCTACGCGCCAAAGATCTGGCGTATCGTCTGCATCATTCGCAAGCACGCGCCGTTATTGCCTGGTCAAGCGTAACGGCGGAAGTCGACAAGATCGACGATCATCTGCCGGAATGGGCTTGGAAAATCTCGGTTGCTGCGGATGAACGCGAATTACCCGCTAACTGGTTGGATTTGCGCGGATTGATGAATGAACAATCTGAGCAATTCACCGTCGTTGATACCCATCGTGACGATATGGCGATTTTGGCGTATACGTCCGGCACAACCGGCAATCCCAAAGGCGTTGTACACAGTCACGGCTGGGGCTATGCTCATCTGCGCATTACCCGCCCATGGCTCGATATTCGTGAACAGGATACCGTCTGGGCAACCGCCGCACCGGGCTGGCAAAAATGGATCTGGAGTCCATTCCTATCCGTACTTGGCTGGGGCGCAACTGGGCTAGTATACAATGGACCATTTCAACCGCATAAATACTTGCAGCTATTGCAGCAGCATGGTGTCAACGTGCTGTGCTGTACACCAACCGAATATCGTTTAATGGCAAAAACGGAAGGGCTGGGCAATTATGATCTGTCAGCGCTGCGCAGTGCTGTTTCCGCTGGTGAGCCGCTGAACGAAGAAGTCATTCATACGTTCCGTCGTCATTTTGATATTACGATTCGCGATGGCTACGGTCAGACCGAGAGCACGTTGCTGATCGGCAATCTGACGGGCGCGCCCGTGCGCCTTGGTGCGATGGGACAATCCATTTCGCCGGGACTTGTTGAGATTATTGATGAGCATGGTCAACCGCTGCCAGTTGGCGAAGTGGGCGATATTGCCGTACGTAATGATATGCCAGCATTGTTTCAAACGTATTACCTTGATCCACAGCGCAAGCAGCAAAGTGTAAATGGTGATTACTTTGTGACTGGCGACCGTGCACGTCGCGATGAAGAAGGGTACTTTTGGTTTGAAGGTCGTGGCGACGATATTATTATCAGCTCCGGTTATACGATTGGACCATTTGAAGTGGAAGAGGCGCTGATGAAGCATCAGGCGGTGAAGGAATGTGCAGCCGTTGCCAGCCCGGACGAGATTCGTGGTCATATTGTCAAAGCATTCATCGTATTGCGCGACGGGGTGGAAGGTTCACCCGAATTAATACGTGAGCTACAAAGCCATGTCAAAGAGTGGACAGCCCCTTACAAATATCCGCGTAAAATCGAATTTGTCAGCGATCTGCCCAAAACCAGCTCCGGCAAAATTCGCCGTGTCGAGCTGCGCGATCAGGAGCATAAACAGCAATAATTGCTACGTTACAGATACGATTCAAAGCAAATATCAAGGTCAAGATCATGCGTGAAAAATGTAGTTGTTGATCATCATTGTCATCTGCATTCTGATGTATGGGAGAGCGTGGTTGAACGGTATAGTGCCGTCAACCACGCTTTTTTGCATCCGAATTACTACCTGTCGGCCCAAAATGATACAAATATCGACAAAAATATACTAATTAAGCCTATTAGATATAACTTTTTGAACGCTTCGTTTCGATATGTAAGATAGGACGCTTTTTGATTTCAGCTGGAGGGCGACAGTATGTATGTATTTGTGATTGCATTTTTTATCTCTTTTGTTCCTTTTGTAGCCCTTGGTCTTTTGGCATTGAAGATTTTGTGGCGACATCCGGATCATGCTTTACACCGGCTGACGATGTTGTTAATTAGTGCAATTGCGCTAATTTTTTTGTCGGATTTTTTAACCCAAGTGTTGGATCATCATATTGCCAGGCAGATCACGATTCGGGGAACGTACATTTTTAGCTTTGGCGCGATGGCATTGTTGATTTATTTTTTCACCAAATTGAGTCGGGTAACGTTACCCGGTTTTGTGCTGCATACAGCGGCGGCTATCCCCTTATGCGGCATTGTGCTGATGGAGTGTATACCATCTGTTTTCAGTATTACCGTTGCTCAGGGACGATATTGGCGGGTTGAAGTACAGAGCATTGGCTTTCAATATCTGGTCATCGTCATTTCCTGTTATACGATGATCTATTTACTACTAATTATGTGGTTTGGGTATCGTAAATTAAAGAGTAAACGTATCTATCAGCATGAACAACGCATGATGCTTACCATTATCCGGGGAAGCTTCTATGCGGTTGTATGGTTGTTAACGAGCTTTGTCATTAGCGAGTGGTTGCGGGATAACCCGTATGTACCTATTGACAGTCTGCCTACATATGCTGGACTCATTCTGGCTTATACTCTACAACTGTCGATGAGTAAACATCAATTTTTGATTGGGGAAGTGCAGCGTTATAAGCTGTTATTTACGCTGTCCACACATGGGATTGCATTGATTAATTCCCGTGGGATTGCGATTGAGATGAATCCTGCGTTTCGTACGATCATGGGCGTAGCTGCTGATCGGAACGATGTGAGTGTGCTTCAACTGTATCCAGAGGAGCAGCGTGAAGACATTATCAATATGCAAAAAAAGGGCTATAGCGAACGCCGAATGCCACAAGGAATACAATTACCCGTTATCAACTTCCTTGGAGATTCGCTAACGATTGAAGTGAATAGTGACTTTTTAGAAATCGAAGGCGAATTGTACTGCTATGCCATGATTCGCGATATTACCAAAGAGCAAAAGGATCAACAGCGACTGCTGGAGCTAGCATATACCGATTCGTTAACTGGGCTTGCCAACCGTTATCAATTCAGTCTGTATATTGAGCAGATGCTAAAACAATGCCGTGCAGATGGTACTCATCTGGCTGTGATGCAGATGGATGTCGATCATTTTAAATGGATTAACGATACGATGGGACATTCTGCTGGCGATCAATTGCTCGTTCATATTGCCGGTTTAATCCGTCGGCATATTCCAGAAACAAGTCTGGTTGCGCGTATGGGTGGCGACGAATTTGCACTGCTTTCCGTACTGACGTCAGATCAATTGCAGCAGGAAGCGACTGAGATCGCCAATCGTATTTTGTCAGGATTTCACCTGGAAGTGAATTTGAAGGAGAAATATTACGATGTATCCTGTAGCATTGGAATTTACATTTCCGAGAATGAACGGGATACACCGGAAATGCTGCTCAGTCATGCGGATATTGCGATGTATCATGCCAAGAAGCTAGGTCGTAATCAGTATCAAATCTTTAACGAGCAATTGAAAAATTCCGCGGAACGATTGATGCAGCTACAGCGCGGATTGGAAGCAGCACTGAAGTATAACGAGTTCTCGCTCGTCTATCAGCCTCAGGTTGATATCCGTACCGACCGTACTGTTGGGGTAGAAGCATTGCTCCGCTGGAACTCTGCTACGCTCGGCACGGTATCACCGCAGGAATTCATTCCAATTGCAGAACAGAACGGTCTGATTCGTCCGATCGGCGAATGGGTTATGAAAGAAGCGGCACGTCAGGCGGCGGCATGGGAGAGGGATGGTACAGGTAAGTTGAAAATGTCAGTCAACGTATCTGCCAGTCAACTCAATGATCCGCAATTTATTGTGAAAATGCGGCATGTACTAGAGCAGACTACGCTACCGCCGCAATTGTTTTGTTTGGAATTTACAGAGAGCGTGGCGATTCGCGAGAGCGAACACATTCATACTATATGTGAAAATGTTATCACCATGGGCAGTTCACTGTCAGTCGATGACTTCGGCACCGGGTATTCATCGCTGCGCACCGTCACCAGCATTCCATTTGAATGTATCAAAATCGACCGCTCGCTCGTCTTCGATATTGATCGTAATCCGCGCAATGAAGCGGTTGTACGCTCAGTACTAGAGCTGGCAGAGCAGCTTAATATGAGCGTACTAGCGGAAGGCGTTGAGACGGTACGACAGGTCGAATTGCTGAAGCAACTTGGTTGTCATTATGTGCAAGGGTATTATTATGCACGCCCGATGAGTGCAGATGAATTGCGTCAATGGCTCATCTCAGGTTGACAGTCGTTTCCAGCCAACTCCAAAGGAACAAAAACCTAACAATTTACGCCTGATCTTTCGATAATAAGTTAAGTGGGTTACCTTCTGTCTGGAGGAAAAAGCGTATGTACGTATTTTTGATGTCTTTGATTCTTTCATTTATTCCGTTTATACTGCTGGGATTTCTGGCTATTGAGATATTGCTTCGTCACCCGAATCATCCGTTACATCGGCTGACTATGGTGTTGATTGTTCTTCTCGCCTTGATTTTCTTGAGCGATTTTCTGACACAATCGTTAGACTTTCCGATTGCCAGTCAGATCAATCCGATCACAGCATATGTATTAAGTTTTACTGAACTCACGTTATTGATTTACTTTTTCACAATTTTAAGCCGCATCAAAATATCAGGAATCTTACTGCATATGGTAGCGGTAGTGCCTCTCAGCGGCATTGTTTTGATGTTCTTGGAACCGGATGTTTTCCATGTCAGTCTCATCCAGGGCGATTACTGGCGCGTGGAATTGCATAGTGTTAGTTTTGATACGATGTTTATGGTCATTGCTTGTTATTCATTAGCTTATTTGCTGATGACTATTATTTTTGGTTATCGCAAATTAAAGCTTAATCGTGCCTACTTACGTGAGCAGCAGATGATGCTGACGATGGTTCGCGGCGGAATTGTCGCTTCGATCTGGCTGATTGTTGCCTTTTTGCTGGGCAATGTGTTACCCGAAAATCCAATCGTTCCGCTTAACAATCTGCCTTCGTATGCTGGATTGATTCTTGCCTGCACATTACGCGTTGCCATGAACAAGTATGAATTTCTAGCAGCGGCAGAGCAGCGGTACAAGCTAATCTTTTCCCTATCTAGTGGGGGAATCGCACTCGTTAATGCAGCCGGAATCGCTGTAGAGAGCAATCCGGCATTCCGCGAACTGGCGGGCGAAGACGATGAACAACGCGATATCGATATCTTTGAATTGTTTTCAGAAGACAGCAAAGTTCGATATATGTATTTGTTTGAGCAGGGCTTTTTGCAAAAGTCACTGCCGCAAAATATGCAGATTCAGATCATTAACCGCAAGGGTGTTCAGTATACGGTAGAAGTGAATAGTGACTTTCTGGAAATGGAAGGTGAAGTGCATTGCTATTTGCTCATTCGGGATATTACGCAGCAGCAAAAAGACGAAGCGCGTCTGCTCGAGCTTGCATATACCGATTCCCTAACTGGTCTTGCGAATCGCTACCAATTCAACTTGCGTCTAGAAGAAGCTTTGGAACGCTCACGTATATACAATCATCGTGTAGTCGTCATGCAGATGGATCTGGATCATTTCAAATGGATTAATGATACGATGGGACATTCGGCAGGCGATCTGCTACTGATCAATGTGGCGCGACTGATTCGTCAGCATGCTCCGGAAAATAGTCTTGTGGCACGTATGGGCGGGGATGAATTTTCACTGCTTGTTGAGTTGCCAACCGATGAAGATGCGGATGCGCCTGCGGAGATGGCAAGCCATATTCTGCGCGGATTCGCCAAACAGATTGCATTGCGGGAAAAATACTACCACGTATCATGCAGTATCGGCGTCTGCACCGCACCGCTGGATGGCGGCGACCCGGAAACTCTGTTACGCAATGCAGATACGGCGATGTATGCTGCCAAGCAAATGGGACGTAATCAGTATCAATTGTTTAACGAGACACTGAAAAGCACAGCGGAACAGTATCTGATGATGCAACAAGGTTTGGAAACAGCGCTGGAAAATGAAGAGTTTTCGCTTGTTTATCAGCCGCAGGTGGATAGTGAGACAGGCAATATGATTGGTGCTGAAGCGTTGCTGCGCTGGCATTCTGCGGAATTAGGATTTGTCTCGCCACAGGACTTCATCCCGATTGCGGAGCAGAGCGGTATGATCCGATTGATCGGCGAATGGGTGATGCAGGAAGCAGCAGAACAGGCAGTGCGCTGGATGAATGAAGGGTACTTTACCGATATGCAGATGTCAGTTAACGTATCTGCCAGCCAATTGACTGATCCATATTTTGCCCACAAAGTAGAAACGGTACTGAAACAGACCGGCTTGCCTCCGCAGATGCTTTGTCTGGAATTTACGGAAAGTGCTGCAATCCGTGAAGATGAGCAGATTATGGCACTATGTAATGAGATTGTCAAAATGGGCGTAACGCTGGCTGTTGATGATTTTGGTACGGGGTATTCGTCGATGCGTACAGTGACCAGCTTCCCGTTTCATTTTATCAAAATCGATCGTTCCCTCGTATACGATATTGATCGTAATCCGCGGAACGAAGCGGTCGTACGCTCCGTACTGGAACTGGCTGAACAGCTCGGTATGAAGGTGCTTGCCGAAGGTGTAGAGACTCAGCAGCATGTACATCAGTTGCTACAGCTCGGTTGTCATTATATTCAGGGGTATTATTATAGTCGACCGATGAAGACGGCAGATTTCAAGAAGTGGGTTGATGATCGGGCGCTGGAATTGAAGCGACTTGAGGTCGTCGAGGATATTCGGATTGCTGGGCAATAACGCTAGATACGAAAAGATTGTTCGGTCATAACCGGGCAGTCTTTTTTTGTATTTGTTTTGTTCATTTGTTGGCTTTCTAGTGAAGGCTCTTGGATTCCGATAGCTATCTGTGCTACGATAACTCCGTGTAAAGATAGACAGATCCGCCCCGGACGTACAGCGGCGGATCTACAGTCATACAGTCAAAGGGGGAACGGCATGACACTGCAACAGCTCCGCTATGCGATCGAGATTGCAAATTGCGGCTCGATGAACGAAGCCGCCAAGCGGTTATTTATTTCCCAGCCGAGCCTATCCAATGCGATCAAGGAATTGGAAAACGAGCTGGGCATTTCAATCTTCGACCGGACGAACCGGGGGATTAGCATTTCGGTAGAAGGGATGGAATTTCTCGGATATGCACGCCAGATTATTGAGCAGGCGGAACTGATCGAGAACCGTTATCATGGCAGCAAGCGTAATCTGACTCACTTCTCCGTATCGACGCAACACTATGCGTTTGTCGCAGATGCATTTGTGAAATTGATGGATCAAAGTGACATTAGCGAGTATAATCTGCATCTACGCGAGACCCAAACATACAATATTATCGAGGATGTCAAAACATTGCGTAGCGATATCGGCATCCTGTATATTAACGAACGTAACTTCAAAGTCATGAACAAATTGTTCAGTGATGGCAATCTGATGTTTACACCGTTATTTAATACAAGCCCACATATCTTCATCCGTGCCGGTCATCCGCTTGCGCAGAAAGAGTATGTCACGACTCAGGATGTGGCGAATTATCCGTATATTACGTTTGATCAAGGAGCAAACAATTCGCTGCATTTCTCGGAGGAGATGGTCAGCTTCTCGACGGTAGGCAAGAGCATCAAGGTGAATGACCGGGCGACGCTAGCCAATCTGCTGGCAGGCACAGACGGGTATACGATTGGTACGGGCATTCTCGTGTCACAGTTTAATTATGAGCAATTGATGTCGGTTCCATTACAGACGAATGAGGATTTTACAGTGGGCTGGATTGCGCACAAGGATCGTAAGCCGAGCGAGATTGCTTCGCGATATATTGATATTTTGAATGATCTGGTATCCAACAGTTATCTGAATATGAATCAATTTTTATTATAGGGGGAGCATATGCCAATTCCAATGACAGGTACGCGTCGAAATCATCCTCCATTCCGCTGTGATATTGTAGGCAGTTATCTGCGTCCAGAACAGCTGCGGGAGGCACGATTTCAATTTGAAAGTGGCGAGATGACGGCGGCTCAGTTGAAAGTGATCGAGGACGAGGAGATCGCGCTGTTGGTTGCCAAGCAAAAGGAAATGGGCTTGCAGACAGTGACAGATGGTGAATTCCGTCGTGGCTGGTGGCATCTGGACTTTTTTAGCGGGGTACAGGGGACAGAGAAGATCGGATTGCCGACGGCGGGGATCGATAACCGTAACCGGGCGGAGAGCTTCCGTATTGTGGATCGGATTTCCTTTGGCGATCATCACATGGTCGAGCATTTTCGTTATTTGCGGGATCTTGCCGGTGATCGGATGGCGAAGATGACGATTCCATCGCCCGCGCTCTTTCATTTTGTGGAAAGTTATAACGGCAATGACGTGTATAACGATCCAGAGGAGCTGAATCAGGATATTATCGCGGTGTATCGAGAAGCGATTCAGGCATTTTACGATGCTGGTTGTCGATACTTGCAGCTGGATGATACGACATGGGGTACGTTGTGCAGTAGTCGACACCGGATGCTGATTCGTAATCGCGGTCAAGACCCAGATCAGCTGGCGCGTGATTATGTGCGATTGATCAACGAAAGTATTGCTGGTCGTCCAGATGATATGGTAATTGCACTGCACGTCTGTCGCGGTAATTTCCGTTCGACGTGGTTTGCAGCTGGTGGATATGAGCCGGTAGCAGAGGAACTGTTCGCCAATGCGGAAGTGGACGCCTTTTTTCTGGAATACGACAACGAACGATCAGGCGACTTCCAGCCGCTTCGCTATGTCAAAGACCAATATGTTGTGCTCGGATTGGTCACGACCAAGCATGGCGGATTGGAAAGTAAAGACGTGCTGAAGGAGCGAATCGCTGAAGCGACGCAGTATATCGATCTTGACAAATTGTGTCTGAGCACACAATGCGGCTTTGCTTCGACAGAGGAAGGCAATATGCTGACCGAGGAAGAACAGTGGAACAAAATCCGCTTAGTGCGCGAGACAGCAAACGAAGTTTGGAATGGCAATTCGGTATAAGATCATAAAGAAATGAATGATATAAAAACGGAAGTAAATGAAATGTATATTCTACTTGCTCATTATTAATATTACACCTAAAATAGGGATAATATGGAATGGGGGATTAGGATATTGAAAAAGATAGGTTTCGCCTTAATCGTTATGGTCATTATGCTGATTGGGCATACGAGTACAAGTTATGCAGCATCTATTAATCCTGCACAAATATACGTTTATTCGTATGATGGTAAGGTTTTTTTAGGAAGTTTATCTACGAACACGTATAATGCGAATTCAGTATTTAACACGTATGGTACGTATGGAAGTAAATACAATAGTGCAAGTATGTGGAATTCCTATAGTACGTATGGCAGTAAATATTCTTCGTACAGTGCGACTAATCCATACACCTCTACACCACCTGTTCTTGTGTATCGTGGGAAAGTTGTTGGGTTTGTTACAGCGAACCCTTACTTATCGCACGGTGTATCTCTACAAAATTTGTGGGGATTTGCATTGTCTTTTTAAAGTTGTAGTATCATTTGAATGATATGCTTGAATTGCCTCAGCTTATAATTTCACTGCTACATGTACATGATGCAGACTCCCGATTTATTTGGGAGTCTTTTTATTTCACTACGCCAAACAACCAATATTGCCGCTATAGCCTAAAGCTAAACCGCTATAGTTTTAATTTATAATAGGTCATAGCTTTTTGAACTTATGCCGAAGCGCTACCTCCGTGCTATAGTAGATCCAACGCAAATGAGGGTAACGAGGAGGCAATACTATGAGTATCGTATTCAACAATGAGCAAGCCGTTCAACGCAAAAATGTTCCGTTTCGCAATGACATCGTAGGCAGTTTCCTGCGTCCAGCAAACTTGAAAGAAGCGCGCACGCAGTTTCAAAATAACGAAATTACCGCTGAGCAACTTCGCAGCATCGAAGATGAAGAAATCACCAAGCTGGTTCAAAAGCAAAAAGAAGTCGGTCTAAAAGCTGTAACCGATGGTGAATTCCGTCGCTCTTGGTGGCATCTTGATTTCTTCTGGGGCTTTGAAGGTGTAACGAAAAAAGTATTGGGCGAAGGCTATCTGTTCCATGGCGTAGAGACTCGCGCTGAAACGGCATACGCATCTGGCAAAATCAAATACGCCAATCACCCGCATCTTGATGATTTCAAATTCCTGAAACGTGTAGCTGGCGACGATGTGATTGCTCGTCAGACGATTCCTTCTCCAGCGCAGCTGTTCTTGGAACTGAATCGCAATGAAGAGAACCGCGCTGAACTTGCGAAAGTGTACAGCGATAACAATGAACTGGTTGCCGATGTTGCCAAAGCGTATCGTGATGCGATTCTGGCATTTTATGAAGCAGGCTGCCGCAATTTGCAATTGGACGATTGCACATGGGGCATGCTGTGTGATACGAAATTTACCGAAGCACAAGGCATTGATACAGCGGTTGTTGCCAAGCTGTATGCGCATCTGAATAACGAAGCAATCAAGGATCTGCCAGAAGATCTGACCGTCACAATGCACGTATGTCGTGGTAACTTCAAGTCTACATGGGCAGGTAGTGGCGGCTATGAGCCGATTGCCGAAGTACTGTTCGGAACTGTAAATGTAGATGCATTTTATCTGGAATTTGATACTGATCGCGCGGGTGACTTCTCACCACTGCGGCATGTACCAGCGAACAAGCAAGTTGTACTCGGTCTGTTCAGTTCCAAAATCGGCGAGCTGGAAAATAAAGAAACGATCTTAAAGCGGATTGAAGAAGCGACCGAATTCCTGAACATTAACCAGATTTGCCTTAGCCCACAGTGCGGCTTTGCTTCCACCGAGGAAGGCAATATTCTTACCGAGCAGCAGCAATGGGACAAGCTACGATTTATCAAGGAAATTGCTGACGAAGTCTGGCATTCCTAACAGCATAGCAATATGAGAAGGAGTATGTCTCTGTATACACAAGAGACATCCTGTTTTCTTTTATATGCTGCAAAATATCCCACACTTCAAGTATCTCCAACGTAACCGCAACATAGGAATAAGCGAACTTTATGTATAAAATGATATAATTAACGTTTCAATATGGCTGATTATGGGGAAGCACTGTAATAGAAAAGCATACATGACCTGTCATTTCATCATTACCTATAATGGCTTGATATATAATGACCTGTGCATCCATGCTTACATTTTAAAGGAGGTTATTCCCATGGCTAAAATTGCAGTAGAAAAACCTTTTGATGACGTAAAAGAAGCACTTGTCGCGAAAGGACACCAGGTAGATCTGGTAGAAAGCGACCAGGAAGTAAAAGGTTACGATCTGGGCGTTGTGCGTGCAATTAACGATGGTGATAACGATCTGTACGATTTCCCGGTGATCAGCATTGATGGTCAATCCATTGATGAAGTGGTCAGCCGTGTTGAAGATCATCTGCAAAAGCTGCAATAAATGAACAGAGACTCATAACATCAACAGAATAACATCAAGAGAACAACAACCTAATGAGAAAAGCCGTATTTCCATACAAAGGAATGCGGCTTTTTATCTGTTATATGTATTCATTCTGTCTTGTGCTATTCCGTCGCGTATCCATCTAGTTGCAGTTCAATACAGTGTTCTAAGTGTAAGTGAGCTTCGGCTCTGCACAAATTGCTTTTGTCTATGTCAATACGCTAAAGTAAAGTCAGGCAGTACCATTTCTATGTATCCGAGTTTACTATCATCCCATTCATACTATTTATAATTTGGAAAAAGGAGCTTGATCTTATGCCACTTGATCCGCAGGTACAAGAATTTCTTGATACATTTAACAAAATGCCGATTCCGCCACTGCATACGATTGATCCCAAATTAATCCGCAGCATGGAAGGGAAAATGGCAGAGCAGCGCCAGAGTACACCTGTTCATGAAGTAACTGATATACAGATGGAACTCGCTGATCGTACAATAAACGTTCGCAAATACACACCACATGAGCAGCCGATCCATCCAGCGATTGTCTTTTACCATGGAGGTGGCTGGGTATTGGGAAGTCTGGATTCCCACGATGAATTATGCCGCCGTTTGAGTGTGGCAGCCGGTGCCATAGTTATCGCTGTTGAATATCGACTGGCACCGGAGAATCCGTATCCAGCAGCTGTGTGGGATGCGTATGATGCTCTATGTTATATTGCAGAACATGCAGCAGAGTGGGGAGTAGACAATCAAGCCATCGCTGTTGCTGGTGATAGTGCAGGTGGGAATCTAGCTGCCGTCGTTTGCCTGATCGCCAAAGACAAGGGAGCACCGTCCATCAAAGGGCAACTGCTTATCTATCCATCGACTGGCAAAGGGGAAAACACCGATTCTTACCGCGAGAATGGGCAAGGATATATGTTAACCGCAGAGACGATGACATGGTTCCGGCAAAGTTATTTTAGCAAGGGCGAAAATCAAGATCAGCCGTATGCTTCACCGTTGCTGTATTCTGATCTAAGCGGATTGCCACCAGCGATCATCATTACCGCTCAATACGATCCTTTGCGAGATGATGGAGCACAATATGCCGATAGTCTACAACAAGCAGGCAATATAGTAGAGTATCAGAATGAAGAGGGGATGATTCACGGCTTCCTGTCCATGCTGCAATTTGATCGTTCCGGCGAAGTGCTGCAAGAGGCGGGGGAGAAGATTCGCCATATATTATTATCCTGAATTTCATACCATTGGACAAAATGAAATCCCCCACATCCTTGAATCAACAAGACTGTGGGGGTTTAATCGTTAACAGCAATATTCAATTTTAAACGTTCCTCCTATACGTATACACAATCCACATGCCTGACATGGTTACTTTCGCCGTCCATGCTTGCCGATCGTCGATGCTCTGCAGTCGCAGACAATCGTTTAGCGATTGTTTACTTGATTGCCGCAGCCATTTTCTACTGGCCTGTTGGCAATTTATGTTATTCAATCCAAGATCGATTGAATAATGGGTCCGCACATTTCCCTGTTAACCATCCATGTCGCTGCATATGGGATGATTTCCAGCATACAACGTCTTCACGAAAAATGCTTTCACGTGCACTTCTCAAGCGTGAACTACGCCTTAGTATGCATCGCTAACCTGCTTCATTGGAATCCTGCTCCCTTCCTAACAAGTTGTTGTAAGCTTGCTCGAAAATAGCATTTTCCTCTGTTCACAGCCTTTCTGAAGTTTGAGAAATACGTACTTCACATACTTGTACTTTCCTGAAATCGTACTGATTTATTACGAAATACGAAACGTATTCATAGGTGATGTCCCACATATCCACGATCTGCGAAAAATGTTTTCACGGACATTTCTCTATGTGCAGTCGATTATAATATGCTTTGCTAACGTTATTGCATCGGAATCCTGCTCCCTTCTCAGCAACTCATATCATTTGCTTGAAAACAGTTCATTCCTTACCTACTTTCTCAAATTCATAAATCAACAATACAACTTATCATACACATTTTGCATCCCGCATACTCCAAAGTCACGAAAAATGCTGTCACTACACTTTTCTTGCGTGAAGTTGTGCCAGTATGCTTCGCTAACCTTTTCCAACGGAATCCTGCTCCTTTCTTGCAAGTAGAATATGCTTGCTTGAAAAAGCTTCCTCCTACAGTCGTCAAATGGGATAAGTGTTGTCTTCACATACCTTCAATCTGCGCAATATGGACGTTTTCACGGACGCCAGTTTGTTCTGCAGTCGAAACGGTATGTTCGCTAACCTACTCCATTGGACGTCTCTCCTTTCCTGAGGATAGGAATTGAGTGGATATCACCGCTAACAACGCTAGTGATGCTGTATGTTGAAGCGTTAATGTTGGTGATGTCTACATCATAAACCCCTCCTACTGAAATTGAAAGCGGTGTAAATTGCGTTAAATCAGTGTAAAATCCGGTTTGGAGCAAATACATCCCACTTACGTTAAAATCCATCTTTTTCCTTTTATTTCGTCCGTTTTTCGTGTATACGCATTTGTAAATGTTGTAAACAAATCATATTTAAAATCTCAGTGTTAAGCGAATGTAATCTCTACGCAATCATCAAGCTTCGCTCTTGGATATTCATTCTGAATTGCCGTCTTAAAGTGGGCGAGATGTGGGTAATACAATAATGAGCATACTTCTATGAGCGTAACATCAATGTATATCCAATTATGAGACGTGCAAAATACAGGTGAAGACGAAACGGAGGAGCATGGCATGAGAAACCCAATCAAAGAATTAAAAGGTATTAAAGATAGCATTAACGAGGTCAAGCAAACGATGGATGGTATCAAAGGTACACTTGATGATGTAAAAGGCGATGTAGATCAGGTGCAAAAGCGTCTGCAAAACACAATGGATCACGCCAAACAAACATCTGAAAAGGCTCAATCATCAACCCAGCAACTCAAGCAAAGTCTGCAAAAAGCCAATACAGGCATGACCCAGTCCAAGAAACATATCGCATCTACCAAAAAAGATATTCAACAAGGCGTTAGTATTGTTAAAGGTCTATTCGGCGTAGTAACGCAGCGTACACCCGCTGAAGAATCCGGCTATACAGCAACTGATCGTGCCGCCGATCAAGCCAGTGCTGGAACACAGCTAATCGAAGGTGGACAATTGTATCAAGAAGGCACTGCCTTTTTCTTAAAAAAAGAAGAACAGGTTATCGGTGAGATTACATACATTCCCGGTCCATTCAGCGATACATGGACATTAAACCATACGTATGTACATCCAGATTTCCGTGGTGGCAATATCGCTAAAGGTTTGCTGGATCAGGTCGTTAACGCTGCGCGCGCTGAAAATAAAAAAATTCTGCCTGTTTGTTCTTATGCCGCAGTCCAGTTCAAACGGGACAGCAGCTATAACGATGTGTGGTGGAAAGAATAAAAGCTTATTTACAAATGATACATCTACAAATGATAAGTCGGTATATTGTCACACATAGTAGAAACGGAAGGTGAATACATTGAAAAAAACAATTGCAGATGCAGTCGTAGAAACATTAGTAAACGCAGGCGTGAAACGCATATTCGGAATTACCGGGGATTCGCTCAATGCGATCATTGACGCGGTTCGTCGTTCAGGCAAGATTGAGTGGATTCATGTGCGGCATGAAGAGGTAGCCGCATTTGCTGCGGGTGCAGAGGCGGAGTTGAACGGTACGATTGCTGTGTGCGCAGGCAGCAGCGGTCCCGGCAATCTGCATCTAATCAATGGTCTATATGATTGTTATCGTAACCGAGTGCCTGTCTTGGCGATTGCTGCTCATATCCCAAGTGATGAGATTGGTAGCAGCTATTTTCAGGCAACGCATCCAGAAATGATATTCCAAGAATGCAGTGACTTTTGTGAAGCAATTATGACTGAGAAGCAGATGCCGCGTACTTTAACGATGGCGATTCAAACTGCGATTGCCAAATCGAGTGTGTCAGTCGTTATTTTACCAGGAGATATCGCTGGTTTGGAAGAAACAACGCATCCAGTACCAGAGCAGGTGGCATATCCAACACGTCCTGTTATCGTGCCGAACGATGCGGACTTGCAAAAGCTGGCAACCTACCTCAATGAAGGCAAAAAGATCTCCTTATTATGCGGAGCAGGTTGCAAATTCTCTCATGCTGAATTAATGGAATTGTGTCAACGACTGCAAGCACCGATGATTGTAGCGCTACGTGGTAAGGAGCATTTGGAATACGATAATCCGTACTTTGTCGGTCTGACTGGATTGATCGGTTATTCGTCTGGTTATCATGCGATGATGGATTGCGATGTATTGCTGATGCTGGGAACGGACTTCCCGTATCGTCAGTTTTATCCAGAGAAGGCGACTATTTTGCAGGTGGATATTGATCCTTCTCATCTGGGGCGCCGTACGACGCTTACCTATGGACTATGTGGCGATGTCAAAGAAACGGTGAACCGCCTCTTGCCACTACTCACTACTGAACATAATAGCAAGCATCTGGACAAGTCGCTGGATCGCTATCGCAAAGTGCGTGAGGAACTGGATGAGATGGCAGTGAAAGGGAATAACAGTAGCAAAGGGTTGCATCCGCAATATTTGACCAAGGTTGTTAGCGATGCTGCTGCATCCAATGCAATCTTTACTGCGGATGTAGGAACACCAACGGTCTGGACAGCGCGTTATTTGGAGATGAGCGAGCAGCGCCGTTTGATCGGTTCCTTCAATCATGGTACGATGGCGAACGCTTTACCACAAGCGATTGGCTTGCAAGCAACGGAACGGGATCGCCAGATTATTTCCTTCTCTGGCGATGGTGGACTCAGTATGTTGATGGGTGATCTGATCACACTGAAGCAGCACAATTTGCCAGTCAAAGTCGTCGTGTTTAACAATAGTGCACTTAGCTTTGTTGAGCTGGAAATGAAGGCTGGAGGTTATCTGGAATCTGGTACAGATCTGCATAGCACCGACTTTGCTGCGGTTGCTAATGCGCTCGGCATTCAGGGGATTCGAGTGGAAGATCCAGAGCAGTTGGAAGATGCGGTACAACGCGCACTGGCGCATGAAGGTCCGGCATTGCTGGATGTAGTCGTGAATCGTCAGGAGTTGTCGATGCCGCCATCGATTACAGGTGCTCAAGTTAAGGGCTTCTCACTCTGGATGGCAAAAGCAATCATGAATGGACGCGGTGATGAGTTGATTGATCTTGCCAAATCCAATTTGTTTCGATAATAGGGCTAGCATACTATAACTAATATGATCCCAAAGATCGGTGATATAAGCTGATTGTATGCCTATATTACTAAATGAAAGAATGAACAATCGTTTTCCAAAGCGATTGTTCATTCTTTTTTTATTTTTTATGTTAAATTAACGATTTTTCTTGAAAAAAATGTTACTATAGACCCATCATAATTCACGCAACAGGAATGATTGTCCTGGCTTTCGCATTCAAAGGATGAATACACATGAAAATCCCCTTTCTGACCAAGCGAGCGAAGTACGGAACGTACGATTATTTGGAATATTTGCAGTATACAACAGGGCATTTGATTACGTCCCAGCGTCAATTTTTCAAACTCAAACAGATCATGAAGCAACAACAGCTCGCTACGTTTTTTCAGCCGATTCTGAATTTGCAGGATGGCAGCTGTCTCGGTTATGAAGTGTTGAACCGTCCGCCATTCTGTCGGTTATTCCCACATACCGATGCATTTTACGATTATATTGGCGGTACGAATCAAGTATTTGCATTTGAGCAATTTTGCCGTGAGTTATCGTTTAAACGTTATCGTGAGGCGTTAGATTATTCACCGTCGGCTGCGCAGGGCGCCGTATTCATCAATGTTCATCCAGATGTGCTGGGCGATACGAATTATCGGAGCGGAGAGACGCTGCGGCATCTATTCCGTTACGGGCTCAAGCCGGAGCAGATTGTATTTGAATTGACTGAAAAGCAGGCGGTGGAAGATTACGAAGCATTCGAAAACGTACTGTCCAATTACCGGGATCAGGGATTTCGGATTGCTATCGATGATGCTGGATCAGGATATAATAGCCTCAAATCGATCGTCAGTCTGAAGCCAGAATTCATTAAGCTGGACAAGTCGCTGGTGCGGCATGTCGATTCACGTCCTGATCAGCAGCGTGTCGTAAAATTACTGCAAGAATTCGCGCTGGAATCGGGTACGCATATTATTGCGGAAGGCATTGAGCGGACAGAGGAATTGCTGTTTTTACATCATCATCATATTCAATTTGGACAAGGCTATGCACTGGGTAAACCGGCAACCTCACTCAAGTATCAATGGATTGCCGAATGGTGTACAGATGTATCCGGTCAATACGAAGCGTGAAAAAAAGGGATTGACGAATCGGGGAAGGATACAGTAATCTGTTCACTACATATTCCGGAACATGATCTATACGAGTATTGCAATGATCGGGCTCCTTGATCCATTCCACCGTTGTACAGAGAAGAAATCCACCGGCTGAAAGGTTTCTCCCATACGGTCAGATTAAGCCCTACCCCGTGAGCAAGCAGACCTTGACGTGTACTTTCCCGATGTCGTTAGTAAGTCATAAGGAGAGCTGTTGAGCGTGTTGCCGGTCGCCCCGTTATCGGCAAATGAGGTTCATCATTGTCTGACGGCATGCAGCTGTACACGTCTAGCATGATGAATAAACAAGGGTGGTACCACGACGCATTCGTCCCTGACGGATGCGTCTTTTTGCGTTTTCTATTGCAATTGCACAGATTCGAATTTGTTATTTTATCTTGAAGGAGTGATAGACGTGAAGCAGAGTCAATTGCTAGGACATACATTGCGTGAACATCCAGCTGACGCCGAAGTTGCCAGTCATCGTCTGTTATTGCGTGCTGGTTATATTCGTCAAGTTGCCGCTGGTATTTATACGCATCTACCATTGGCGCAACTCGTACTGCAACGGGTAGAGCAGATTATTCGTGAAGAATTAAACAGAGCGGGATTGCAGGAACTGCATTTGCCTGTTCTACACCCTGCCGAATTGTGGCAAGAGTCAGGGCGATATGATACGTATGGCAGCAAGCTTATGCGCTTTGCTGACCGGCATGGACGTGACTTCGTACTAGGTCCGACACATGAAGAGGTCATTACTGATCTGATCCGTAATGAAATTCGTTCGTATCGGCAGTTGCCACTTCGAGTGTATCAGATTCAGACCAAATTCCGCGATGAGAATCGTCCGCGTTTTGGTTTGCTGCGTGGACGCGAATTTACGATGAAGGATGCGTATTCATTTGATAGTAGCCGGGAAGCATTGCGGGAATCGTACATGCTGATGTATGAGGCATATCACCGGATTTTTGAGCGATGTGGGTTGAACTTCCGTGCAGTGGAAGCAGATGCTGGCTCCATTGGCGGTGATGGATGGACTCATGAATTTATGGCATTGACGGATGTGGGGGAGGATACTATTGCATCCTGCACGCATTGCCAATATGCAGCCAATCTGGAAAAAGCCGAATATCGTCTAGCTGCTAACACAATCATAGATGCACACACCGAACATGACACTCAGGCTGACAGATTCCCACCGGGCGATAAGGCAAACTCAAACCGAACACCATTACCATTCATCCCAGAGAAAATTCATACACCACACACAACAACGATCAGTCAACTGTCTGCCTTTCTGAATGTGAAAGCTTCCGCTATTATCAAAACGCTAGTATTTATCGCGGATGAACAACCGTTACTGGTCATTGTACGCGGCGATCATGAGATCAACGAGATCAAGCTGCAACGTGCGGTACAGGCGGAACAATTGTCATTGGCAGATCACGATACAGTCGTTCATTTGACAGGTGTACCGGTCGGGTTCCTTGGACCTTATGCGCTGGAAGAATTAGAGCATAATCACTTGCGTGTATTGGTTGATCATGCGGTATATGAGATGGAGGAGGCAATCTGTGGTGGCAACGAAGCAGATTACCATTATGCGCATATCGTACCATCTGTACACCTGTCAGCGGCTGATTCGTATGATTTGCGTAATGTACAGGCAGGTGATCATTGTCCACGTTGCGCAGAGGGAACATTACAATTGGGCAAAGGCATTGAACTGGGGCATGTATTTGAGCTTGGCACACGATATAGTGAAGTGATGCAGGCGCGTGTACATGATCAACAGGGAGAGCAGCAGACGTTATTAATGGGCTGTTATGGCATCGGTGTATCTCGTCTGTTGTCTGCTATTATTGAGCAGCATCATGATGAAGACGGAATACGCTGGCCAATTGCAGTAGCTCCATATGACGTGCATCTGATTCCGGTATCAGTAAAAGACGAACAGCAATATGACACTGCATTGCAGTTGTATGAGCAATTACGTCAGCATGGCGTAAGCGTACTCTTGGATGATCGTGACGAACGTGCTGGTGTGAAGTTCAAGGATGCTGATCTGATTGGCATACCTGTGCGCCTTGTTATCGGCAAAGGAATTATAAATGGGGAAGTGGAATGGGTAGATCGTGCTACCCGTGAGCGCCGAAACGTGCAATGGAAGCATATTGTGGAAGAAGTAATATCCTTAAAAGGGAAGAAATAAAACAAAAACCAGTCAATACATCAGTCAATGGGATCAGCTCACGTATGCGCTTGCAAAAAAGTGGATAGATGGTATGATAATCCTGATTTTCAATAAACAAACAAAAGGATCGTATACATACTGGAGGTTCTATTCATGGCGACTCTTTTCCTGATCGTAATCTATCTTGCTTTTATCAGTTTGGGTATTCCCGATTCGATGCTTGGTGCTGCATGGCCGGTATTGCACGTCGATATCGGTGCACCGTTTGGTGCAGCAGGAGTATTATCGATTATTGCGGCAGGAGGTACAATTGTATCCAGCCTTGCCAGTGGACGGTTGATCGAAAAGCTCGGTACAGGCGTGATTACACTGATCAGTTGTTGTTTGACAGCAGGCGCATTATTAGGATTCGCCTTCGTTCCTTCATTAACATGGCTCGCAGTACTGGCGATTCCGCTCGGTATTGGCGCTGGAGCAGTCGATTCAGGGCTGAATCATTTCGTTGCTTCTCATTATAAAGCACATCATATGAGCTGGTTGCATTGCTTTTGGGGTGTAGGAGCAACCACTGGGCCGATCATCATGGCGCATTATATTGGAGCGGGTTCTTGGCGTAGTGGATATATAGCAGTGGCGTGTGTACAGGGCATACTCGTTGTCATCTTACTGCTCACATTACCGCTGTGGGGCAAAGTGTCTCGTTTACGACAAGCGGAAAAAGAGCAGCGGCAACAGTCCATACTAGCAAATGAATTTCATACAGCTGGCGGTGAGCCTATAGTAGCAGATAGTACAACTGGTGAACATGTATTAGCAGACAGTACGGCTGGTGAGCCTGTTGTGGCAGACAATATAACTATAGAAGGAAATGAGGATGCAGCTTCCCATAGCAAAGGCGGGAACGCTAATCTTGCAGATGAGACGAACACAATTGCTGCCAACACTAACATTTCTCCGCAAGCTATCCCCGGTAAAGGCTTGTTTCGATTGCGAGGGGTTACATTTACACTGTTTACCTTTTTATTTTATTGCGGAGCGGAGACGACCGTCGGATTGTGGGGCGCAAGCTTTCTCGTTGGTTCGCGGCAAGTTGCACCGGATGTGGCGGCAGGCTGGATTTCGCTTTATTTTGCAGGGATTACGATTGGTCGGTTTGTAACGGGATTTTTGACGTTACGGGCAAGTAATCGTACATTGATTTTGCTAGGACAAGTATTGGCGGTGCTGGGAGCGATTTTGTTAGTATTGCCATTGCCGGGTAGTTTGCTTATGCTGGGATTGATTTTGATCGGGATTGGCTTCGCTCCTATTTTCCCAGGGTTATTACACGAGACACCGGCGAGGTTTGGGGAAGGCAATTCAGCGAGGTTGATTGGCTATCAGATGGCGACAGCTTATACTGGCGCCACATTGCTACCGCCATTGTTCGGCCTGGTAGCGAGTTATGTACAGATTGGTCTATTTCCGTATGTTGTATTGGCGTTTATCGTGTTAATGCTGTACTGTTCAGAACGAGTGAATCGGTCAATCCGAACTGCTTGAATGGGTTTGAGCAGGCATGTGAGCACCTAATATAAAGTGGATAAAAGGATAACAATGAAGCCGATTGCAACATCAAGCAGCATAATGAAACGTAAAAAGTGACATAATATTCAGGAAAAGATGATGATCTGTTTTGTTGCGAATGTAGAACACATATTGTGAATTGCGATGCTGCAAATTTCCGTATTGTATCATAATAGAAAGAAGTGCAAAGACCGGAGCTGAATTGCCCGGTCTTTTTGCTATGACGGACTTTTCATTTAAAGCAGTACAGTGATCCAGAAACAGGATGTGCTTGATCAGGTTCATGTAAGTATTTTGCTATATAGAAAAGCGGATATGTGACTGAAAAATATCAGCATAAAAATACAGAAATGGAAAATGATTTATTTTAAATTTGCATGATATGCAAGTGGAGTAAATAATTGACAACGTTAACATTGATTCGCTAGAATGAGTCTCGTGTTGAGGCAGCACATCGCAAAACATCATCCTAACGCATCGCACAAATCATGTTGAGAGGGAGTATTATTCATGAAAAATCGTACATTAACATGTGCATTATCTATTGCTCTGCTAGGTTCCGTAGGAGCATCATTATTCATACCGGCTCCGACAGCGATCGTCATGGCAGCAGATGGTTCTGGCACAACAGCCAGCATCTCCGACATTTTGAAAAATCAACAATCCGATGGCGGCTGGAAAAAATACTATTCTGAAACGAGCGGTGAATGGGCAAAATCCACCATCGACAATAAAGCTACATATACGGAAATTCGCCGTCTTGCTAGCGAATATTCCAGCAGCAAAAATACTACTTACTCTGCCGCAGCGATCAAAGGTATCAACTTCCTGTTGAATATGCAATATGCTAACGGCGGTTTCCCGCAAGTATACAAAAGCTCCGACTACCACACGCACATTACGTACAACGATGATGCAATGGTCAACGTGCTGATCCTGCTAGACGAAATCGCTAACAAAAAAGGTGATTTCTCCTTCGTGGATAGCAATCTGGCAAGCAAAGCTAAACAAGCGGTCGACAAAGGCGTGGATTGCCTGCTGAAAACCCAATATGTCTCCAGCGGCAAATTGACGGCGTGGGGACAGCAACATGATGAGAATACACTGAAACCAACCAGTGCACGGATCTATGAAGTTCCTTCGCTGAGCGCAGGCGAGAGCACAACGATTGTTAAATTCCTGAAAACAAGACCAGCAACGTCCCAGATCACAGCTTCGATCAAAGCTGCGGAAGACTGGTTCAAAAAAGTGAAAATTACGGGTTATCGTTATGAGCGCAATAGCACAGACAGCTATATCGTTGCAGATTCCAGTGCAGCACCCATCTGGGCGCGCTTCTACCAGCTGGATACGAATAAACCGATCTTCACCGGTCGCGATGGCGTTGTGAAATACGCGCTAAAAGATATCGATCAGGAACGCAGAGCTGGTTACGCTTGGTATGGCAACTGGCCAAGCAAAATTGGTATCAACTAGGTATCAACCAATTACAGTACAACTTCAACACGCCTGTTCTTTGACAGGCGTGTTTTTTGTATAGGTCATACCATATGTTGGAGAATAGATTCATACAGATGTATGAGCAATGTAGATTTGCTTACATGACAGTTGCAGTTTGTTTTATGAATATAAATGATGCTTTGCAGAAAAAAAGGCTAAATGTATTCGATTTTCAACATTCTTTGTTTCAAATATACAATTTTGATTCATTCATTGTAGAAATGGACATAAAGAACAAGTTGGAGGTGGAAGATTTTATATCACTCTGAAAAAAAGATTATGATAATTTAACGCGCCACAGTGTAGTATTATGTAGTTTTTTATAGGTGTCGTTTAATATTAGTCCATAATGTAACTATACCTTACAGGAAGAAAGGATTTGTTGTATGAGCAATCTCAAACGCGAACAATCATTATTCAGACGCAAACCGATTGTCCCATCCGAAGGCAATCTGAAACGCGTACTGGGCCCACTTGATCTAACTACACTTGGTGTAGGTGCCATTATCGGTACAGGGATCTTTGTACTGACTGGTGTAGCAGCAGCTAAATATGCTGGACCTGGACTTGTACTTTCCTTCCTGCTTGCAGGGCTGGTCTGCGCATTCGCCGCCCTCTGTTATTCGGAATTCGCTTCCTCGGTGCCTGCATCAGGCAGTGCGTATACTTACAGTTACACCACATTCGGCGAGATCATCGCGTGGATTCTAGGTTGGGACTTGATTCTGGAATATGGATTTGCCAGTGCTGCAGTAGCAAGCGGCTGGTCTGGGTATTTCCAGAGTTTGCTGGCAGGTTTCGGGGTTCATTTACCAACTGCGCTTACTAGCGCCTTCAATCCGGCGAAAGGAACCTATTTTGATATTACGGCTTCGGCAATTACATTGATTATCGCATTGCTGCTGACGCGTGGTATCAAGGAAGCGACTCGCGCCAACGGCGTTATGGTTGCAATTAAGCTGGTTGTCGTATTGATCTTTATCGCTGTAGGTGTATTTTATGTACAACCAACCAACTGGACACCTTTCTTGCCATTCGGCTTTAGCGGTGTGACAGCGGGTGCGGCGACTGTATTTTTTGCTTACATTGGTTTCGATGCGGTTTCGACAGCGGCGGAAGAAGTCAAACGTCCACAGCGCGACTTGCCAATCGGCATCATTGCTTCACTGGCGATTTGTACCGTATTGTATATTGTCGTTTCGCTCATTCTGACTGGTATCGTGCCTTACAACATGCTGAATGTTAGTGATCCAGTTGCTTTTGCATTGCAGTATGTGCATCTGAATGGGATTGCTTGGATCGTATCGCTAGGTGCGATTACTGGTATTACAACAGTACTGCTCGTTATGATGTATGGACAGACTCGTTTGCTGTATTCGATGTCCCGTGATGGTCTATTGTCACCGGTATTCTCCAAAATCAGTGGCAAAAGTCAAACGCCAGCTGTTGGTACATGGGTTGCCAGCGTAATTATCGCATTCTTCGCCGGTTTTATTCCACTGGGTAGTCTTGCAGAATTGACTAACATTGGTACTTTGTTTGCCTTTACAGTAGTAAGTATTGGTGTTATCGTATTGCGCCGTACACAACCTGATCTGAAAAGAGGCTTCCGCGTTCCTTGGGTGCCAGTCATTCCGATTCTGAGTGCGATTGGTTGCGTGTACTTGATGCTGCAATTGCAAGCTCTCACATGGATCACATTCTTCATCTGGCTGATCATCGGTCTGGCTGTATACTTCTCCTACGGTCGCCGTCACAGTCTGCTGAATGGTAATCGTCGTTCATAGTAGATTGACGTCTACACTCAAGCCTCTTCATCGTTTATCGCGGTGGAGAGGCTTTTTGTTTTCTTTATTTTGCGGTATATGAATGTACTGTACCGGAATGTATCGTACTAACATTGATGTTGTCTACATGTATTATTTTGATGGATTATATTGGATTTATTGTGTTGGTTGATTATGTTCACTTTGATGTGGGAGTACAGATTCTTTCATCACCTTTGTACTGATAAGGATCATATTGGAAAAATAATACGCAATACCTTGTCATCCTAATTGATATGCAATATATTGGTTTTATGAATACATATGAGAATCTTCCCCAACCATCTTCACATCGTCGTTTGTCGGAATCGCCTGCAAGCAAATCAAGCATTCAAAAAATTCATCGTTTATCGCTAAGAGAGCAAATCTATCTTACGCTCAAGCAGAGTATTATTTCATTGGAATTGCCGCCTGAACAGAAACTAAACGATTCGGAGCTGGCTGCACAGTTTGGTGTCAGTCGTACGCCTGTTAGAGAAGCACTCAAGCGTTTGGAGGACGAAGGTCTGGTTGAGTCATTTCCGGGGGCAGTTACGCGGATTACACCGTTACATACAGAAGCAGCAGCACATGCTTTTCCAGTGGTAGCTGTTCTGCACGCACTGGCTACCAAAATAGCAACTCCTTTGTTGCGAGATGAGCATTATGAGGAGATGCAAGCAGCGAATGAACAGTTGATTGCTGCATTGCAGCAGCAGGATGCTGAGCGTGCAGTAGAAGCGGATGATCGTTTTCATCAGGTATTGATTGAGGTGGCAGGCAACCCGGAGATTGCTGCGTCCCTACAGATTAGTATGTCCAAAATCCGCCGTTTGGAATTGGCAAAATTCAGTCAAATTGATCATACGCAGTCGCCGGAAGATCATAAGCGAATGATGCAAGCCTGCCGTGAAGGGCAAGCCGAGCAAGCCGCCCAGCTAATGGAGCAAAACTGGCTTAGTCTCGGTCAATGGCTGACTGGAAAAGATCATGACGAAGGGGAAGTATTATGAAGGCAGTCTGGATTGGTGTTGCCGCAGCCTTCTTTTTCGCTTCCAGCTTTGTATTGAATCGATTGATGGAAGTTGGTGGTGGCTACTGGGTATGGAGTGGCTCATTGCGTTACTTTTTCATGGTACCGTTATTAGGGATATTGGTCGTGATGCGGCGGCAATTGCATCCGGTATGGCAGGAGATGAAGCGTCAGCCGTGGCAATGGCTGCTATGGAGTACGGTTGGCTTTGGACTATTTTATGCACCGCTATGTGCTTCGGCTGTGTATGCACCGGCATGGTTAACCGCAGCAGGCTTTCAATTGACAATTGTGGCAGGCATGCTGCTTTCACCGTTCTTTTTCTTCGAATATGCAGGAGCAGATGGACCGGTACGTCGTCGCGGGCGTATTCCCCGTAGTGCACTGATCATTGCGCTAGTAATGCTAGTTGGAATCGGATTGATGCAGCTGGAACAGGCACAAGCAGGAGGTGGAAGCTGGCAGGCGATTGTGCTGATTGTGATTGCGGCGTTTGCCTATCCGCTTGGGAACCGTAAAATGATGCAAGTATGCGATGGTCGACTGAATGCCTTTCAGCGAACGCTTGGGATGAGCATTGCGAGCTTGCCTTTTTGGATTGTGCTATCAGTAGTAGGCTGGGTACAGCAGGGAGGACCTTCTTATAATCAGATTGGTCAATCGTTTCTGGTTGCGCTCTTTTCCGGTGTTATTGCTACGGTATTGTTTTTCGGTGCGACGGATCAGGCGCGTAGACACCCAGCCCAATTAGCGGCAGTAGAAGCGACACAGGCGTTAGAAGTCGTATTTACTTTATTGGGCGAATGGATTCTGCTTGGCGTAATGCTGTCTTCGCTTGGGATGTGGATCGGTATGGTGATGGTAGTGAGTGGAGTCGTAGTCAATGCGCTCTTATCCATGCGCCAACCGGGGGTGTCCAGAAGCAAGCTCAAGCAGATGAAGGAAGTATAACAGTGGCTGAAACAAGGTATACATTGAATCAAGCTATTGAAGATAATAGTTAAGCAGATAGCAGATAGCAGATAGCAGATAGCAGATAGCAGAAGAGGAAGCAATTGTGCCGAAGTGGCAGGTTGCTTCCTCTTTTGGCTAATATGCAGCTGAATAACAATAGCAATGTGATGCAATACAAGTTACATCATGCAGAAATGAAATCTTCCAGTTCCCATCGACATATTACCGATACACAGTGCATCCATTGGCTTCCAGCTCGTCCAGCCAAGCTGGAAATTGTAACTCATGATTCCAACGTAGATCCAGCCGCTCCAGACCTGTTAACTTGCGCAACGATTCTGGTAGCGAAGTCAGCAAATTACTTCGCAAATCCAGCTCTAACAGCGCATGACAGCCACTTATCTCGTCTGGCAATGTGGTCAGCTCATTATGACGAAGATTCAAACGACGCAATTGTGTAGCATTTCCAATACTATTTGGTAGCGAAGATAAACGATTGCTTTCCAGATCCAGTACACGTAGCGTATGCAGAGAATCGAACACGTCAGGCACTGCAGTTAACTGGTTGTTACGGAAATGCAATTCACGAATACGATGCAGACCTTTCAGAGCTTCTGGTAAGGAAGTCAACGTGTTATTCATACAGCGAAGTTCCACAATTGCTTCCAGCTTACCAATCCCATCTGGTAATTGTTGGAGCCCATTATCGCTAAGATTCAAATAACGAAGCTGCGGAAAATCGCCAATACGGTCATCCAATTGCTCAATCTGGTTGTTATGCAGATACAGATAGTCTGACAGATTCGATAACGTATACAGCGCATCCGGCACATGGGTAATCTGGTTATGCCCCAGATCGATCATCTTCAGCTTGGTTAGTTCACCGATCTGATTGGAAATATGAGTGAGACGGTTCACCGAAACATTGAGAATCGTTAGATTGTGCATGGCAAAAGTAGCCTCCGGGATTTCGGTCAATTCATTGTCAAACAAGTTAAAATCAGTAATATCCAGAGGGTTTGTTTCCAGTTCGGGCATCGTGCTTAATTGACGGTGTGCAAGATCAAGTTTCATTGTTATGTATCCTCCAGTGATGATATCCGACAATGCCGGACAATCATCGTATATTAATAAGCTCATTTTATTATACCGCTTCATGCTACATATCTTCAAAATTAAAACTTACGTTCGCCTTCGATTTCAAGTATAGTGGAGAACGTAGCTATTGATTCGGCAGTGTCCTTAACGTGGATACTTGACCGGAATCCGCACGTTCAACCAGCATCGGCATATTACGTTATAAAGGAGCAGATCATGCGATTTAGCGTTCAATTTTTATCATTTTTCGTATTGCAGGTCGAAGGTAAGGAAGGTCAGACCTCCAAAAACTATAAGCATTATCAAACACTGGATGAGGACGAATATGAGCTGAGCCAGATTAAGAACTTTTTACATGCGGAGTTCACACGTACCGCCAAGCGCAAAGTGGAAAAGAATCCGTCTAGTGAGCAGCCGCCAACGAAGGTAGCAACCTTTCTCGTTGAGCCGGGACATGAACTGACCAGCAATCCGAATTTCAATTTGTTTGCTCGTTTGCGTACGGTCGATAACAAGGATGATTTTAAAAATGCTTGCGACGATCTGGTACGCAGCTATCTGGATACCAGTTCTGTGCGCGGCGGTGCGCTGATCGTCTCGCAGGTGAAGCTGGACACGCATCTGGACGATCCGTTCGTATTTGTAATGAAATGCGATTTTGAAAAGCAAATCGCTCGCATTTCCGACGAACGTAGCCTGATCAGCGAAGTGGAGATGGCGATTAGTGCGCGTAACATGAAATCAATCCAGTACCCACATATGCCGGAAGAAGGCATGATCGAAGAATGGGAGCTGAAGGTGCATCAGTCGTCGCATGCGCGTTATTTTGAGGACTTTTTGAAATTCGTGACGTATGAGCAGTCCATTCCTGAGATCGTTAATGAGCGGGTGATGGATTATGTACAGACGTATGTGGAAGAAAAGTGGCCCGATGCAGGCAATGTGGAGCGTCAGCGCGAGGAGCAGGATCTGGAGCTGTGGGCAGCTAGTGATAAGCGCGATTTGCAGGAAAAGTGGGAGCCGCAGCAGGTTATTGAAGCAGCCGAGCGAATCGTCGAGATCAAGCCGGAGATTGAGATTCGGGTGAAGCTGGGTGATACGAGTGTGAAAGGGCTACTGGCGGATTTCGGGTTCCGTATGCATATCGCCAAACTGGGCGATCATTATGCGATGGTCATTGAAGGCGAGTCATTTACGTTTGAAAAAGGCTTCTCACCGGTTGAGTTGCTGCAACCGGATAGCTTTGAGAATCTGGCACAGCAGTTGATCGAGAAAGCAAATCGTCCATCTGAGCCAGATGATGAGATGCCGTATTAATGAAGTATGCTTAATGGCAGATAAATATTGTAATCTGGTAAAATATATAATAGAACCTAAATAGAACAGCAAAAAGCATCCGCATAATGAAACGACGGATGCTTTTTTATATTCATCTGTATCATATGGTATGAGGAGGACTTTAGTTAGAGCTGCATAATAAGCTTTGTTAAGCCATACATAAATAGTGGATTTTTGATGACTAAGCTGTTAAATTATTTCGTATAAACACTACATTTGCAATCGCTTTCATTGACAAAACACATAGATTCGATAAAAATGTATACAGAGCAATAAATGAAAAAAGAATACAGGCGCATACTGGCCCTGTATTCTTGTTCTAATTTAAATATTCAATTGCGCAATCTGATCCTTGAGCTTCTGTGCCGAAGCGCGCAGCAGCTGTTCTTCCTGCGAGTTCAATGGGATTTGCAGCTTCTCACGAATACCTTCACGACCGACAATGGACGGTACGCCGAGGTAGACGTCGGAGATGCCGTGATAGTCATCCAGCAGGGAAGATACATTCAATACGGCGTGTTCATTTTGCAAAATCGCTGCGACGATCCGATCGAGCGCAAGTGCGATCGCATACGAGGTAGAGCCTTTGGCGTTGATAATCTCGTAGGCGGCATTTTTGGTGCTGTTAAAAATATCGTCGCGTTCGGCTTCTTCAAAATCAAGCGTCGCACCGGCTACGTTCGCCAGGCTCCATACCGGCAGCTCGGAATCACCATGCTCGCCAATAATATGGGCGTGAATGCTACGTGGATCGATTTCTTTATGCTTACCAATCAGGTAGCGGAAGCGAGCGCTGTCAAGCAGCGTACCGGAACCGATAACGCGGTTGGCAGGCCAACCACTTTTTTTCCATGATACATAGGTCAGAATATCCACTGGATTGGTGGCGACCAGCAGAATACCATGATTGTTATACTGCGTAATATTTTTGATAATGTCGTCAAAAATGGCAGCATTGCGGTTCAACAGATCGATCCGGGTTTCGCCCGGTCGTTGGTTAGAACCAGCGGCGATGATAATAATATCGGCGTCCTTGCAATCGGAATAATCGCCAGCCCAGAGTTTGACTCCACCCACGAAGGGCAGTCCATGGTTCATATCGAGTGCTTCGCCAAGGGCACGGTCTTTATTGGCATCAATGAAGACAAGCTCGGACATTCGGTTACGCAGTAACAGTGTGTACGCGGTAGTGGCACCAACGGCACCTGTACCAATGACAACAACACGGTGAGGTTTGGATACGGATTCAGGCATAAATTATCATCTCCTTCTCATTTTGTGTTACAGATTCGCTACTATTGTAGCGGAAAGACACCTGAATGTAAAAAGGGCTTCTCTGTCCTTTACCCAAAAAACTGTAAAAACGTATCGAAAAGACTTGAAACTGTAATGCCTTGTAACTTTTCTGTAAACCACCTATCAAAAATATAGTTTACTCTAATATAAGTTGTGATCAATGAATATCTTGGCTCAGGGCAAGTGTGTGGAAGGAGAATTACCAATGAAGTGGAGTATTGCCAAATCGCTTCTACCCGGAATAGCCTTGATCCTTCTTCTGTCAGCTTGTACGTCTAATGGCGGAGATATGGCGCCTGTTAGTGAATCTGTACAGCAACAGCTTCAACAGTCAAAAGAAGATCAGGGACAAACAATTACACTCAAAAAAACAACGGATTCCAATATAAATAAAGGTGGAGACAACAAAACGCAAGAAGAAGGATATCGCATTCAAACAAGACTGACTGATTTTCAGTTGCTTAGTGCGAATGCCGGTCTGGCTTGGGGGATCACGCGTAACGAACTGCGGATTTATGTAACGCAGGATAACGGGAAAATATGGGACAATGTATCGCCAGCACCGACGGTTACTTTTTCCGAATCACCGGTGTATGGTAGCGGTATCTTTTTCCTGAATCAAAAAAATGGCTGGGTGGCACGTAATGCGAATGGTGTCGGTCAGACGTTGATTCTGCATACGACAGATGGTGGACAGAATTGGAATGTCAAAACGTTCAACAACGACGCGACCATTCTAGGCATTTATTTTACTGATGAGAAAACGGGCTGGGTTATGACATCTGATGAGACCGACGGCAATAATCAGGAAAAGGCGCTGTATCGTACGAATGATGGCGGCTTGAACTGGAAGAAGCTGATGCAGAATACCGGAGCGATCTCCGCGATGAATGCTACATCGAATGCGATTCCACAAAATGGGACGCTAGTGGGCATGTCGTTCCGCAATTCGAAAAATGGCTTTGTAACGTTGGAAGATGACGGACAACCTCATCTGTATACAACGTCTGACGGCGGCAGTAGCTGGACACAGGGCAAAGCATTGATGCAGCAAAATGGCAAGCTCTGCTCCGTGCTGACGACGAGCAAACCACAATTTTTTGGCAGTAGTAAAACAAAGGGCTGGATGAATATTGGCTGTGTCAATAACAATACAACGCGGTACATGGGTTATTTTACAACCGATGGCGGTAAAAATTGGGATGTCGCGCCATTCAATCTGAAGCCACAAACCGGTATCAATCAGGCGATGGGACCGACTTTCCTGAATGAAAGCACAGGCTGGTCAATCGTAAACGGAATCGTATATCGTTCGCAAAATCAAGGCAAAACCTGGAGCGCCCTACCACAGGATGCAACCCTCAAAAAGACGCTGGTAAATTATCCAGAGCTGTCTAAGCTACAATTCTTCTCCAAAGAAGTAGGCTGGCTGCTCGTCTCCAAAAATGAGGAGCGTCGTTCCTTGCTCATGCAGACGACAGATGGCGGTAAAACATGGCATGTATTGTAATCCATGTTCAGCTACAATCAAGGTTGATAGCACAGAATAAATAACAATCGTACAGGCAACAATCATGTAAAACCGTTGTGCAGAATCCAGTCTGTACGACGGTTTTTCTATTAAAACACAATAAATAAAAAATAATTTAAAATTTGCATTCAATTGTGAAAAAAATCACATTATTATCTATATCTGTCGGTTAAGATAAAGGTGTAGAAAAAACAAGGAGATGATTAAGATGATGAAAACAAACGTTACTGAAAATTTTACTAAATATTACATGGATCTGTGTTACAACTGTGAAGAAGCTGCCAAATGTCAGGATGAAGAAACTTGCCTCGCTTGTTGGGCAGATCAAGGATTGTTCGACAAAGAACAAGATGATACACATCAAATGCTCAATGCTTACTATGCTTGATTCCATTCAGTACTATAACCGCCGTGAGTATATCACCTTGCTGTCGTTAACCTATTCGTACCACGGCGCAGCGGATACGATCGCCGGCAATTCATAAACCTCCACACTCCGAAAGAGGACGTGTGGAGGTTTATTTGTATGTCCATACAATATCTGATGTTTCGTCTATCCTGTAGTCGTTGAATATTGCTGTAGAGGTATGAATAGCATACAATGCAGCCTAAATACGAAACTGATGGAGGGATATGATGCAATATACATCCAAGACTGTAGTGATAACCGGTGCTGCCCAAGGAATCGGACGTGCAGTGGCAGAGCATTATGCTGCTGCGGGAGCAACGGTTTTTTTGAGTGATATGCCAGATTCGGAAGGTGCAGCAACAGCGGCAGCCATCCGTGAGAATGGTGGGCAAGCGCATTTTCTACCCTGTGATGTACGTAGTGAAGAACAGATCAAGCAATTGATCGGAGAAGTGGTAGATACGACCGGTCAGATCGATGTGGTGATTAATAATGCGGGTATCGGACGCTGGAAGTCGCCGTATGAACTGACAATTGAGGATTGGGATGATGTACTGAATACGAATGTACGCGCCTGTTTTCTCGTTTCCCGTGAAGCAGCCAGAGTGATGAAGACGAATGAAGGCGGTAGTATCGTTAACATCTCCTCCACTCGTGCACATATGTCTGAGCCTAATTCAGAAGCGTATGCGGCATCCAAGGGAGGCATCACGGCGCTGACACATGCGCTCGCTATCTCGCTCGGAGAAGATCATATCCGCGTCAATTGTATTAGTCCCGGCTGGATTGAGAATGGAGATTATGCCGCTTTGAAAAAAGAAGACCATGAGCAGCATCCAGCACGTCGTGTCGGCAAACCGGCGGACATCGCTAGTGCCTGTCTGTTCCTGACTTCAGACGACAATACGTTTATTACCGGAGCAGAACTGGTGATTGACGGCGGAATGACTCGCAAGATGATTTATATCGAGTAGTGGGACAGTGAAATAGCAACGAATGAAGAAATGAACAAGTGAAGTAGTGAGATAGTAGAGCAGTGAGTAATAAGCTAGTAGACTAGTAGGATATTAACATAGTATGGACGCATAATCGCGATCCTTTTGACGATTATGATGGTAATCCGTACTAAATAACAAATGTATTTCAATGTGTTCAGTTGTATCGCAAAAGCCCGTTTGCATGGATGTATGCAAACGGGCTTTTGATTGTATACGTTGTATATTATTAAGCAGTAAATTGCGACAATGCTTATTATGAATAAGAGAATCGTGAGTATGGTGAGAATCATTTCATCATCAGACGGAAGATACGAGACGGCGATTCCATTTTTCTTTGAACAATGGTAATGTGCTTTCACCGAAGATTTGGGCTTCTTCCAGATGTGGATAGCTCGATAAGATAAATGAAGTTACACCTGCTTCCGCATATTCCAGTAAGCGATCTGATACCTGATCTGGTGTACCGACGAACATCAGCGCACCGCCGGAGCGTACATTGGACAGACCTGCCCACAGATTCGGTCCAACGACAAAATCATTAGCCGCTGCTGCATCACGAATCTGGTTTTGACGATTTTGTCCGGTTGCACCGGTTTTGCTAAAGGAAGCTTTGGCGCGTTCGATTGTTGCTGGATCAATATCCTTAATCAGATTGCGTGCGGCTTCCCACGCTTCTTCTTCGGTATCACGTACAAGCACCTGAGCACGCATACCGACACGAAGCGGGCGGATACTGCCATGCTGCTCAGCCAGTTTGTGCTGCTGGACTTGCAGTTCTTCAATCTGCTGCTTGATCATCTCCAGCGGTTCCGACCACATGAGGAACACATCGGCGTATTCTGCACCTACGCTTTTCGCCATGGGAGAGCTGCCGCCAAAATAGATCGGCAAACCCGGCTTCTGCACAGTAGCTGGACGGCTGGTACCACCGTTAATATCGTAATAGTTGCCTTTAAAATACACTTTGTTGTCTTTGACCGATGCATCTGCACTTGCACCGAATTCGGTAGAAGATAGACCGGCTGCCTGTTCCCATACCCCTTTGATAACATCAAGGTATTCGCGAGTACGGTCGTATTTCTCATCATGTGCTCTAGCAAGTGGATCGCCCAGTTCTTCCAGATCGTCTGGTGAGCTGCCAGTTACGATATTAATACGTGCACGTCCTTCAGACAATGTATCCAGCGCAGCTGCCATGCGAGCTGTTAACACGGGTGCAATCAAACCCGGTCTAACTGCAACGAGTGGCTTCAATGTTGTCGTCGCGCCAATAATCGCAGAACCGACTACCCACGAATCGATACATGCACCACCAGTCGGAATCAATACAAATTCAAACCCGGATTGCTCAGCAGTGCGTGCAACTGAAGTCAGATAATCTAGTGTAGGCTTACGCTCAGATTCGCGACCAAGACTGGTGCCATCTCCCATAGTAGGCATGAACCAGCCAAATTCAACATTTTCGCGATAGATAGAATCAGTAGACATAAGGAGAACTCCTTTATATTTAGGCATTAGATGACAATATACATAATGAAAAATATGCGTGACATCAACAATATGATGAAAAGTATAAGTTACATCGACAATACATAGAGATTGTTAATAAGTAATAGATAACAGCACTAACTAATCCGACAAACATACTTGGTATAAAAATACTAGCATGTTCATATAGGAGTGTCAAATGCTTTGTTGGCAGATGAATGGGCTTCGTTATAAGATAATCACTATGAACAATTGTGCATATGTAGATTGATCTTCGCGATACAGAAACAGCAATAGTTGAAGGAGGGAATAAGATGAATACGAATCCTCAGGAAAATAGTTTATACCAGACGCTCAGCATCGGGCAGGTATCGGAACGATCCGGCTTGAGTGTACATTCACTGCGCTTTTATGAACGTGAAGGCTTGCTGCTAACGACGCGTATTAATCGTGATAAAGGTGGACGTAGGCGCTATAGCGAAGCGGATGTAAAATGGCTTGCCATCTGTACTCGGCTACGTTCGTCAGGCATGCCGATTGCCGAGATTCGCCGCTTTGCTGAACTAGTACGTTCTGGTTCGGGTAATGAATATGAGCGACTAGCGATTTTGAAAGAACATCAGCAACGCGTTGTGCGGCAGGTGGAGGAATTGAATGAATGTCTGGATGTCATTACATCCAAAGCAGACGTTTATGAATCCTATCTACAACAGCAGGCTACACATAAGCAATCGGAATCAGACGATAACAGCATTCCCGTTTCATCGCAAAATCGGGCTTGACCTAGAGTAGACTCTAGCTAGTAAAGTGGAATCATCATCCTATTGATGAAATGCCAATCGCAAAGGAGAGAGTAATCATGGAACACGTTTATCACAGAACACCGCAACATAACATACATTCAGGTTTCGGTCATCAAAGCACAGCAACCGAGGTGCTGCAAGGCATTGATCTGTCTGGCAAACTGGCACTTGTCACCGGTGGATATTCCGGTCTTGGTCTGGAAACGACGACTGCGCTTGTTCATGCGGGAGCGCATGTTATCGTACCTGCTCGTCGTCCAGATATAGCGAAAGAAGCATTGAGTGATATTGAGCATGTAGAAGTGGGCGAACTTGATTTGTCGGATCTGGACAGTGTGCGGGCATTCGCCAGCACATTGCTGGAGAGTGGGCGCAGCATCGATCTGGCGATTCTAAATGCCGGTGTAATGGCAAGCCCAGAGACGCGGGTCGGCCCGGGTTGGGAATTACAATTTGCAACGAACCATCTCGGTCATTTTACATTGATTCATTTGCTATGGCCGCTACTGACAGCAGGAGACGGTGCGCGTGTGGTAGTTACATCGTCCGCTGGTCACCATTTCTCACCGATTCGTTGGGACAATCTGAATTTTGAAGGCAATTATCACAAATTCGAAGCATATGGACAATCGAAAACAGCCAATTCACTATTTGCGGTGGAGCTGGATCGCCGTGGTGCAGAGCAGGGTGTACGTGCTTTTGCGGTGCATCCGGGTGGTATTCTGACCCCATTGCAGCGTCATCTCAGCCGTGAGGAAATGGTAGAATTGAAATGGGTGGATGAGGAAGGCAATGCGGTGAATCCTGCTTTCAAGTCACCAGAACAAGGAGCAGCAACTCAAGTTTGGGCAGCAACATCGCCACAACTGGAGGGCAAAGGTGGAGTCTACTGCGAAGATTGCGAAATCGCTGAGATCACACCGCAAGACGGTCCGCGCGTTGGCGTGCAATCGTATGCTGTTGATCCTGACGAAGCGAAACGTTTGTGGGCATTGTCTGTGGAATGGACTGGAGTCGATCAAGCATAATCAAATGTATCAATCAGACAACCTGTATCTCATAGAGATACAGGTTGTCTGATTGATTACCAATACTGTACGCGTAAAGTATGTCTATAGTAAATAATGAAATGATTGTCATACCTATTCACTGTAAAGTCTGGTATAATCTGTGTATGCCCTTTTTTCAAACTATCGTTCATACAAACATTACATACTATACCTAACAACTCACATCCAACAGACTACAGATGGCAGGAACATGTGCTAAAGCTGTAAAATTCTGCTTGGATTTTTTCGATTCAGTGGTAAGCGGCAAGGGTAATGTACAGGATGTGATACTCAACTTTGAATTACGGGAGGAATGCAATCATGTTGACCCAACCTTATCGTCCGGTTTCGTATCGTAACGAACATAGGTATACGCACCCTGGGGAGGCTGCTTCCCAGCCACATGCAAGTGCAGCGTCGTCCGTAACGGATCAGAAGTCGATGCCGCGCAAGGATGATATGTCCACACGGCAACAGTTGCAGGAGAAGGTCGGTCTGGTCGGAACGTTTCATATGATTCCGGGACATGGCGTGAACAATCAGGTGTATCGCGGCAGATTGGAAGCGACAGGCGAAGATCATTTTATCGTTCGTCATATGAATTCCGGTCAACGTGAAGTATTGCCGTTGTCAGCGTTGGACAGTGCTATTTTCACCGAATCAACGTCTGCTTATACGAGTATTTCCGGTCAGGCGGCACCAAGTCGTTATTCCCTATCTGGTCAGTAAGCGAATCCAACACAGCTTATCCATTACACAACATATACAAATAATAGAAACACATATACAATACAAACGCCGATGCTTGGAATTGATCCGAAGCATCGGCGTTTTATTGTGCCTATTATTGGGCAATCGAGTCGTTATAATCTTGCAACTTCTGTGTAATTTGAGCAGCGGCATTGTCCAGTGCTTCTTTTGGCGTTTTGGAGCCGTTGATTGCTTCCTCCATCGCCGTTTCTGTCAGTTGACGCGCTTCAGGGAAGATGCCCATCACCGCACCTTGCGTAGCTGGATCGATCTTCGTATCGTGCAATTGTGTAACGGCAGTCTCGAATTGCGGGTATTTCTTCATATTTTCTTTGACTAGTTCTTCGTCATATGCCTTTTTCGTAATCGGGAAGTAGCCGGTGTTTACATGCCAGTATGCTTGCGTCGAAGGCTCAGTCAGGAATTTAATGAATTTCCATGCTGCTTGCTGCTCAGCTTCGGATTTGTCATTCATGATCCAGAGGCTGGCACCACCGACAATCACGCCACCTTTACCTTTGTACTCATCGGATGGCTTCGGAATCGGCGCTGTGCCGACTTCAAATTTTCCACCTACAGAGTTTACAATCCCGCGCAGAGAAGCGGTACTATCCATCGTCATGGCAATCTGACCAGCAGCGAATGCTTTTTTCGTATCATCGGTTTTGCGACCGAGGTTGATCATTACTTTGTCGTCGACGAGCTTTTTCCACCATGTCAGTGTATCGACGGCTGCTTGAGAATTTACAAGTGATTCGGTAGCAAGTGCGCTGCGACCGTTATTGTTGTTCAGCAATTGGGCATCCTGATTCGCCAGCAATTGTTCCATCAGCCAGCTATAGATCGGGAACGCACCACCGGATTGCCCGTCTTTGCTCAGCTTTTGAGCAGCAGCTTCGATCCCTGCATACGTTGTCGGTGGATGTTCTGGGTCTAAGCCAGCGGCTTTGAACGCGTCTTTGTTGTAATACAGAATCGGATTGGATGTGTTAAACGGCATCGAATACAGCTTATTGTCAAAGGTATAATACGCCAAAATATTCTCTTCCAGCTGGGACAGATCGAATTTGTCAGCATCGATGAACTGCTGCATCGGCGTAATCGCCTGCGAATCAATCATAAAACGGCTGCCGACTTCATACGTCTGCATCATCGTTGGGCCGCTACCAGAACCCATTGCTGTCTTGAATTTGTTTAGCCCTTCATCATATTCCCCTTGATATACGGCTTGGACTTGTACGTCGGATTGGGATTCATTGAACTGTTTGACCAGATTGTCGACTGTTTCTCCCAGTTTACCGCTCATCGAATGCCACCAGACGACTTTGACCGGACCAGTAGAAGCTTCCGAAGAACTACCATCTGCTGCCGAAGCAGGCTCTGATCCTTGTGAAGCGCCGCCACCGCAAGCTGTAAGGAATACGAACAGACTTAATGCTAGCAGACCCCATGTACGGGTCCAGATAGGTTTGCGTTTCATGTGTATACATTCTCCTTTATATTCAAATAAGTAAGAACAGAATGAGGAAATAGATGCAGCACGCTTTATCCTTTGAGTGAGCCGGCAGTTAATCCGCCAACCAATCGTCCCAATCCAACCGCCAGCAATACGAGTGAAGGTAGCAGTACCATTACAATGCCTGCCATTACCATATTCCAAGCGGTCACTTCGGCGAATTGCAGCATGCTAATTCCGATTTGCACAGTACGCATGCTCTCGGTATTCGTGATCAAGAGCGGCCATAAATACATATTCCAGTTACTCAGAAACGAATAGACGCCAAGTGTAGCAAGTCCCGGCATCGACAACGGAACTGCAATCGATAGAAAAATACGGATATGTCCGCAGCCATCGATCCGCGCTGCTTCCATCAGTTCCTTAGGCAATTGCAGGAAAAACTGCCGCATCAAAAACGTACCAAAGGCGCTCGCTAGAAATGGAATTGTTAGCCCTGGATACGAGTCCAGCCAGCCCCAGCTACGAACGGTCAAATAATTCGGAATAACCGTCACTTCCCACGGAATCATCATCGTCGCCATAAATAGTGCGAACAGCACCTTACGACCGGGAAAACGTAGAAAAGCAAACGCATAAGCAGCCATGCACGACGTTATGATTTGTCCAATCGTAATGACGCCGCTCGTCACAAAGCTGTTCAGAATAAAGCGTCCCACCGGAATCGTGTTCCATACATTAACAAAGTTGTCCAGATGCAGACGGGACGGAAAGAGTTTGGGCGGATATGTAGCGGATTCGGCTTCAGTCATCCATGCGTTCGACAGAGCGATCCAGAACGGAAACAGAATCATTACCGCGGCGATCAGCAGTACGGTATACGCAGCACCTTGACGCAAAATATTGGGTTTCACTGGTAATGCACCTTCTTTTCTCCGAATGTGAACTGGATGATCGTCAGAATCAGAATGAGTACGAACAGGACGAGCGCCTGCGCGCTACCTGAGCCAAACCGGAAATTCACAAATGCGTCCTGATACAGATTGTATACAAGCACATTCGTACTGTTCATCGGTCCCCCTTTGGTTAGTATATGAATCTGCCCGAACGACTGGAATGCACCGATCATCGACGTCACGCTGGCAAAGAAAAGTGTGGGCGAGATCAGTGGCAAGGTTAACTGGATAAATGTACGGATTGGGCTAGCTCCGTCCATTTTGGCACTTTCATAAATGTCTTCTGGCACGCCTTCCATACCGCCGAGCAGCAAAATGAACAGAAAGCCGACATTCATCCAGATCGTCATGAGCGAGATGGACAGCAGCGCCCAATCTGGGCTAGTGAGCCATTGTACTGCGGGCAAGCCAAGCGATTGCAGGATATAATTCAGCATGCCGAGTGTCGGATGGAACAGCATCATCCAGATGACCGATCCAGTTCCGACCGATATCGCAATCGGTAGCGAGAACAGAAATCGGAAGATTTTGCTACCGCGCAGATGCGTCCGGCAGATTGCCGCCAGAATCAGAGCAAGCAGAATAGAAGTAGGCACCGTGAATAACATGAATTCAAATGTCACCCATAGACTGGATAGAAAATGCCCAGAATCAAATAGTTTCTCAAAATTGCGCAATCCAATGTACTTAGCCACATCACCGCGCGGCGTTGTGGAGTGTACACTCAGATACACCGATTTAAGCAGCGGATAGAACAGGAAAATACTAAACAGTACTAGCGATGGAGCAAGAAACAGCCCTGCCAATGAATATTCCTGCCAGCGTCCAGCGCGCCGGGGCAGACGCAGCGTAGAGCGGCTTTTGACTAGGCTTCGCTTGAAATTGCGTTTGACGGGAACAGCGGTAGATTTGTCCAAAATGATCATCCTCACTTTCATGTCTATTTTCATTATGCCCGCGCATAAGAGCAGTTCATCATTCCTGTTCACCTGCTAAAGTATAAAGAGTGCATGTTAACGACAATAGGCATGAATGTAAAAATTATGTATCCTTCGTAACGGCAAAATAGGACGGAGGGATGTTTGACTGTTTTCATTTTCGGTCTATAATATAATCAGGCAACGTCTATACTTATAGTGTTTGCGAATGTCAAACACGGAGTTTGATGAAAAATGATGTTTGCTTTAGCAAAATATCTTATTGCACTTACATATACGAAAGAGGTGAATGCATTGGGGAATTGATGCTGACTGTACAACGTCGTCTTATCCAAAAATTTAAGTTCCGAAGGAGGTGAACCCGTCGCTGGTTGTATTCCGAAGAGAGGAACGCAGCGCGGGAATAACACTTGACTGACCCCTTACCCAGTTTGTTGAATCTTTTGCTGGTGTTGGCACTAGTACTATTGAATGGTTTTTTTGTAGCAGCGGAATTTGCAATGGTCAAAATTCGCAGTAGTCGACTGGAAACACTTGTCGATGAAGGAAATAAACGAGCGCGTTTTGCGCAGTCCATCGTTAATAACTTGGATGCCTATCTCTCAGCATGTCAGCTGGGAATTACACTGGCTTCACTAGGGCTTGGCTGGATTGGTGAACCGGCAATCGCCGAACTGATCCGTCCGATATTCGCAGCGATTGGCTGGAATAACGAAGTTGCCGTACACAGTGTATCGATTGTAATTGCCTTTGCGGTTATTACGGTTCTGCATATTGTACTTGGCGAATTGGCACCCAAATCACTCGCAATCCGCAAAGCGGAAAGCGTAACTTTGTGGACAGCTGCACCGATGATGCTGTTTCACAAAATCATGTATCCTTTTATCTGGATGTTGAATGGTATGGCAAACGCATTGCTAAAATTGTTCGGAATCGCTCCGGCATCTGAACATGAATCCGCCCACACCGAAGAAGAGATACGCATACTCATGAAAGAAAGCAACAAGAGCGGGCTGATCGATAATACCGAACTGGCGCTGGTTGATAATATATTCGAATTTGCCGATACAACCGCCCATGAGATTATGATTCCACGTACCGAAATGATCTGTCTGAGTCTGCATGCGTCCCGTGAGGAGAATTTGCAGATTGCCTTAGATGGCATGCGTACCCGTTATCCAGTATGCGATGGCGACAAAGACCATATTGTCGGTTTCTTGCATATTAAGGATCTGATGCGTTATCAGATTACAGACTCGGTCAAACTGATTCGTCCGGTTATTGCTGTACCCGAGTCGATCAAGATTAGCGAACTGATGAAATTAATGCAACGCGGCAAGACACAGATCGCCATATTGATCGATGAATACGGAGGTACAGCCGGTCTAGTAACATTGGAAGATATAATGGAAGAGATCGTTGGTGAAATTCAGGACGAGTTTGATCATGAACGTCCTGTCGTGGAGCCGATTAACGAAATGATGTATTCCATCGACGGCCTGATGCTGATTGAGGAGTTTAATACCCGCTTCTCGCTGGATCTGGATGTTTCCGAATATGATACGATCGGCGGTTGGCTGTATTCGCGAGTCGAATCACTGCCACCGCAAATAGGACAGAGCGTGGCACATGACGGGCATTTGTTAGTGGTAGAAGAGACGGAGAACAAACGTATTTCGCGAATCAAGCTAGTGATTACGCAATTCGCGGTCAATACAACGCAAGCGGGAGCTTGAACGTAAGAAGTTTTCAATCATTTAGCATATGCATGTAAAAGAGGAACGAGGAGTAATCCCGTTCCTTTTTTATTGTCTATTATTATATGATGGACATAAGCAAAAGAGGAATGAATGCGCATAATGCGATTCATTCCTCTTTTGTATCAAATAGATAGCAGTGATACTATCGCTGATACTTGTTGATGATCATATATTCGTTAAACAATTAACGACGACGATCTGCTTCTTTCACTTCAGCATCGACCTCTTGATCTTCCTCGTCAATTTGCAGCTCAGTATCGCCTTCGCCACGATCTTCGTATGCTTTTACCGCATTGCCCTGTTCTACATGACGGTTATCGCCATCAATATCGTTAGCAGCAAACGTTTCGATGCTTTCGGTGAAATTCTCATTATCGCCGCTACCTTCAGCAAGCTCATTATAATCATGAACTTCGCGTTGAGCACTCATAGCAGGGGAGTCGGCAACGCCGTAATCCTCAACTGCCTGCCAAGCACCTGCATCGTCGAAGCGTCCGGTGTTATGCTGACGATTCTCGCCAGAGCCTTTGGCAGCTGGTGTAATCAGGTCTTCTTCAACCGGTCGATAGTCATTCACTTGATTTTGTTGTGGACTCTCGTCGACTAGATATGTTGTAAATGGTAGTGCTTGCAGACGTTCAAATGGAATTTCTTTACCGCTTACTTCACTGACGCCATACGTGCCTTCTTCAATACGTTGCAAGGCAGCATTCACCTGTTCCAGTGTCTCACTCATCTGATCGTCGATCGCCAGATCGCGTCCACGTTCAAATGTCTCTGTACCGAGATCAGCAGGGTGGTTATCAACCGCGGACAATTCGCCCGTAGAATCGCGTTCGGATTCTGGTTGACCATCAGCAGTTTGATCCTCTGTGTTGAAGTGACGTTCTAGCTCACTTTTTTCCTCTAGCAAGCTATTTTTTAATTCCTCTATTTGAGCATCTGTTAAATGTTTCATCATTATGATCTCCCTTCGGTCATTAGCTGCATGAGTTGATTGTGTTCCGGATGAACAGCAACAAACCCGTTCTACCTCAATTACCCTAGGAAACGGAAAATCAATCTTCTTGTATTGCTCATCTTTAGTTTGGATGTGCACAGACTTCTACTCTTGCAAAAGCCTTCTATTACAAATAACAAATACAAATGAAATAATAATCAACTTAATCGTAACATCTACTGTTTGTATATGAACGGTTAATAATTGGAATAGGTTGGTTAATACAACAAAGATTAGCTTTTACCTTTTACTTAAAAGTACATGAATACGATTCATATGCTACTGTATTTCACCATTGTTTGTTTCATTTCGGAAGACTAGCAAGTACACACATTCAAATTACCGGAAAAGGGGAATAATGATGAAAGCACTTACTTATCAAGGCAAGCAAAATGTAAAAGTAAAAGAGGTAGAGGACGCTAAAATTCAGAAGCCGGATGATATTGTCGTTCGTATTACATCTACGGCAATCTGTGGTTCCGACCTTCATATTTATAATGGTGCTATGCCTGTCGTGCATGATGATTATGTGATCGGTCATGAGCCGATGGGGATCGTAGAAGAGGTTGGTCCAGGTGTCACCCGTGTGAAAAAAGGCGATCGTGTCGTTATTCCATTTAACGTCTCATGTGGTGAGTGTTTCTTCTGTAAAAATCAAATGGAAAGTCAATGCGATAATTCCAATGAGATGGAACAAAAAAATACAGGCGCTTACTTCGGTTTCGATATTTACGGTGGTTATCCAGGCGGTCAGGCAGAGCTAATGCGTGTGCCATATGCTAACTTCCTGCCATTCGTCGTACCCGAATCGGCCGAAGTCACGGATGAACAAGTACTATTCTTATCTGATATTATGCCAACAGCATATTGGAGCGTAGAGAGCGGCGGAGTAAAATCCGGCGATACCGTTATCATTCTCGGCTGCGGACCGGTTGGGTTGCTGGCTCAGAAGTTTGCGTGGCAAAAAGGTGCCAAGCGCGTCATCGCTGTCGATCATCTGCCATACCGACTCGCTCATGCGAAGCGTACCAATAATGTAGAAGTGATCAACTTCAAAGAAGTGGACGAGGTGGATCAACATTTATTAGAAATCACAAGTGGTGGCGCGGACGTTGTTATTGACTGTGTTGGATTGGATGCTGAAATGAGTGTAGGTGAGAAGATTCAGACTACACTCAAATTGCAAGGCGGTAGCTTGAGCGCATTCAATATCGCTGCTAATGTGGTACGCAAATTCGGTACGATTCAAGTGACGGGCGTATATGGGGAAACATATAACAATTTCCCATTTGGTCATCTGTTTGAACGTAATGTGAAGCTGGCGATGGGACAGGCACCAGTCGTACATTACATGCCAGAGCTGTTTAAGCAGATCACGGATGGTACCATTGATGCGACTGACATCATTACACACAAAGTTTCGCTAAGTGATGCTGAGCACGGATATGATATTTTCAATGATAAAAAAGAAGATTGCATCAAGGTCATCCTGAAGCCATAATCTTGAGCAGCAAGTAGTAGGATTGTTAGCATGAGGCTAATATCTTACATGACAATGCACAAAAATGAAGCCTGTATCGGAATGAAGATGTCCGATGCAGGCTTTTTGCTGTTTATAAGCGATAGATAAGCCAGATGCCAGTTTTACAATTTACAAATATATTTACAGCAACGAGAGTAAAAGAATATATTGACCAAACAAAATATCCAATCACAAAAGAGAGAGTACGATGTTCCAGCGAGATGCTGCTTGCTGGATCGCGCGTTGCATCTGCTGTGCAGGCTGTTGAATCATATCACCATGACCGATTGCGAGTAGTGCAGGTTGCAGTTGAAGCAGCTTTTGCGCACTTTGCAACGCATCGGCTTTGGACCATGTAGCGAGTGCTGGAAAAGGGAAGATGAAACGTAGATCGCCAGCTACTGCTATGCCGCCACGAGTTTGAAAAGCATCGCCTGCAATGACAAATCGATTTCGTGTATCTAGTAATGCGATGGAACCGGGCGTATGACCAGGCACTTCTATCACTTGCAATGAACCGACAGTATCCCCTTCATCCAGAAGCTGAGTGGGGCGAGTTTTCAGATGTTTCGGCACACCGCCTTTGATCGGTGTCTGTGCTTCATGAGCATCCAAAGACATATCACCATTCATCAGACGAGCATCGCGTCGAGATACATACACTTCAATCCCCGGATACAGCTCTACCAGTTTATCAAGTGAACCGATATGGTCACTATGTACGTGAGTGAGTACGATTCGGGTTAGCGGTTTACCCAGCTGTGCTTCAGCTTGTTGAATGCCTTTGTAGCTAGTAGGCAAGCCAGCATCAATCAATGTTAAGCTTTCGTTTTCCTCAATGAGATAACAATTGACAGGGAATATACCGGGGAAATAAACAAGCTGATGTAAATGTCCATTACTGTTTATTTTCATACGTATCACCTCCAATTTCATCATAACTAATACTATTAGTTATATCAACATATTTATTTAATTTTTACTAATATTATTAGTTTTTAGTTGTTGTAATCCATGTAAATAAGCAGTTATGATCATCTCAAAGCTAGTATCGACATCTACATTTAGACCGAAACCTTGATTGCGCTCCAATGAACTAAATCCGTGTAATACACTACGCAAACCACGTGCAGCATGAACCAGTCCATCGTCGGTTAATTCAAATTCCCGCAAGATTTGGAACCATAGCTCCAGCAGTTGATTGGAGACATTATGCAATGGCTCATCATCCTGCTCTGGCTGGTAAAAGGTTGCTTCGTACAGTCCAGGTTGCGTGCGTACAAATTGCAAATATGCTCGTGCTACTTCGCGGATAGCGGTATCGCGAGAGCGTCCGACAGCTGCCTGCATCGTCATTTCCCGTAGCTGTTCCAGCCCTTTAAGTGCCATAGCGCGGCGTAATCCGGGCAAGCCATCCACATGATTGTATAGAGAAGGGGATCGTACATTTAACTTTTTTGCAACGACGGCAAGCGTAATGTACTGTATACCGTGTTCATCCGCAATTTCGGTAGCGGTTTTGACGATCAGGTCGAGAGTTAAGCCGATTCGTGGTGACATGATAGATTCCTCCTTATACCCGTATATAACTTGTATTTCATACATAAAATAATCATATTCATATAAAAGCTATGATCATTCATATTCTATCATATGATTGTAAATGATCTGCCACATATTGCAAATGACAATGCGATCAAGGAACATCAATGAAATGAATGGATAGTATTCATGGAAAAGCTATGGTCATTTAGTAAGCTGATGTCATTCGCTTGTGAATAATGAACAGTAAATAGACACCGACAATGTATGCTCGGTGTCTGTTCATGCTCTGTTGCTGTTTAACTTGCCTACGAATCGGATAATAATAAAGCATCTTGTAGTATGTTAGAATGATGCTACTTCAACCATCATTCTTGCATTAAAATGCCCAGCCGCCTTGTTTGAAGACAGGTTCTTCCTTACCATCTTCGGTAATACCGTAAATGTCCATCTCTCCAGAACCGATCATAAAGTCGACGTGTACCAGACTGTTGTTCAGACCGCGTTCTGTCAGCTCATCACGGGACATTTGTTTACCGCCTTGCAAATTGAACGCATACGCGCTACCGATTGCCAGATGGTTGGAAGCATTCTCATCAAACAGGGTATTATAATAGAGAATATTCGATTCGGAGATTGGAGAACGGTGCGGTACAAGAGCAACTTCGCCCAGGTAATGCGCGCCTTCGTCCATTTCCACCAGATGTTCTAATGTTTCTTGACCTTTTTCGGCTTCCACACCAACGATGCGACCGTCTTTGAACGTCAATTTGAAGTTGTCGATGATCGTACCACCATAGCTAAGCGGCTTGGTGCTGCTCACATACCCGTTTACATCAGACTTGAGCGGAGCCGTGAACACTTCCTCTGTTGGCATGTTGGCGATAAAGGAGTCGCCGCGTTCGCTCACGCTGTCAGCAGCTGCCCAGATATGACCTTCTGGCAAACCGATCGTCAGATCCGTGCCCGGTGCCACATAATGGAGTTGCTTGTATGCTTTGTCGTTCAGATATTTGGATTTCTCGTTCAGCAATTTGACATGCTCTTGCCATGCAGAGATCGTATCGCCCTCACCTACACGAACGGCTTTGAAAATGTAATCCCACATATGGTTGATCTGTTCTTCAGCTGGTTGATCCGGGAATACTTTCGCTGCCCATGCTTTGGAAGGTACAGCTACGATCGACCAGCTCATTTTATCGGATTGCACATACTCGCGGTATTTGACCAGCACTTTGCTAGCTGCTTTTTGGAACGTAGCGATACGCTTGGAATCGATACCTTTCAGCAGATCTGGATCGTCAGATACGACGTGCAGTACAGCACCTTGTTCTTCTGCCAGTTCTTCCATCTCGGCAGCATACCATTTCGGTCCAAGCTCGAACGATTCGTCAGGTGCCAGCTCATAACGTAGGCGTGTAATCTGATCATCCGACCAGTTAACCTTTACGAGTAGAGCACCGGCTTCGTAACCTTTTTTGGTCAGCAGGCGCACAAATTCAGCTGCGTGCAGCGGTGCATTGATGATGAACTTTTGTCCTGGTTGTACGTTAACGCCGACGCGGACTGCAAGCTCGGCATATTGTTCCAGGTTTGTCTGAAAATCTGACATGAATAGTTCCTCCGTTTCGACTAACTGTATGTGTATCGTCATGCACCGCAAATAGGGCGATCACAACGAGTGAACTGGGATCATGCATGGAAATGAAATGATCCGTCCTATCTATATTACAGGATGTGAACGCTGATGAAAACTATTCCCGCAAAACCGATATGCAAATGTAATGTATAAAGATTGCGATTGCCTTGGTGCAGGAGAGAGGAGCATATTTGATGAATTGGAACGAAGATTGGAAAACCGCAGAAGATGCTTTACAGCAAATTACTGTTAACGGAAGTGGAGATAATGAGCCGGTCGTCATTTCTGGATACGCAGAAGGGGTACGTTGTATCGGAATTGGTACAGATGCAGCCGTATTCACATATGATCAAGCACCTGGTTATGCTTTCAAAGTGTTCACGCCGCAAGCGATAGATAAAATTCCGGTGGAAGTGTCTGTGTACGAACGCTTGAAGTCAGCACCGTTCTTCCCTGTATGTTATGGCAGTGACGCCAATTATCTAGTACTCAGTTATGAAGCTGGACCGACACTGCAAGATTGTTTATTACAAGGCATTGAAGTGCCGCGTCAAGTCATCACCGATGTGGAAGCTGCACGCAAATATGTACGCGGCGTCGGTATGAATCCACGCGATATCCATCTCAAAAATGTAATTATGCAAAATGGACGTGCCAAAGTAATCGACGTCTCCGAATATGTCAAAGAAGGCGATGATAAGCGCTGGGATCATCTGGTGTGGGCTTATGATCAGCTTTATGATCGCATCGCTGGTAAAAGTATCCCATCTTGGGTGCTCGATACAGTGAAAAATTGGTACGCCCGGATCGGCGTCGTCAACAGTACACTCAACCTCGAAGAACTCGCCAAAAAAGCAGGCGATCTGTTCTCCAAATATATGAAGTAACACAACATATATGAAGTAACACAAAAACTCCGGCATCCTCGTGAAGATCACATGTTCACGAAGATGCCGGAGTTTGTTTTATAGAAGATATTGCGATATATGATCAAGCCCGTATACCCCTGTACAGGCGAATATCAGTGCGATGTTCATATGTGATGCTAATTGATACGAGTCTGTGCTTGTCGCGAATTATAATTTGCAGAACGAGATTAATTGTTGCAATTCTTCCGCCAGTGCAGATAAGTGACGAGCGGAGGAAGCGACATCTTCCATCGTGGATAATTGTTCTTCACTGGCAGCATTCATTTCATCGATGCCAGCAGAGCCTTGTTGGGAAAGAGCACTCAGATGTTCCATCGCTTCAGCGATTTGTTGGGAACGTTGATTTGCATTGCCGATCAAGGAACTGGTCGTGTCGATCTTTTGCACAGCAGTGCCAACGGATTGTTGAATTGCCTCAAAAGCGACTGTAACCCGGCGGCTGCCGTCGACACTTGCCTGTACGCTGCTTACTGATTCCTGAGCTTGTTCGACTGCACTCTGACTTTCCTGCTGTACGTCGCTGACAAGTCCAGTAATCATTGTAGAGGACTCGGCAGCACTTTCTGCAAGCTTGCGGATTTCCTCGGCAACGACGGCAAAGCCGCGTCCTGCTTCGCCCGCACGCGCAGCTTCGATAGAAGCATTGAGCGCGAGTAGATTTGTTTGTTTGGCAATTTGTTGAATAGCGGAAGAAGCATAACCGATCTGTTCGGACTTGGTGTTCAGGCTAGTTAGTACATTCAACGTAGAGTGAATATCGGTAGACAGGCGCTGGATGCGATCGGTAATCTCGTTTACTTCGCCCAATCCTTGTTCTGCTGTTTGTTTCATATTACCGGTCAATTCGTCAATTTCTTTACTCGTATGGGCGACTTGTTCCATCTGGGTCGCCATATGATTAACCGAATCTGTGACCTGAATGACAGTCTGAGTCTGTGATGTGAAGCCGGTGGACAATTCACCGGAAGATACAGCGATATGAGAGGATGCCTGAGCGGTTTGTTCTGCACTAGCAGTTAATTGTTCGGATGAAGCAGACAACGTCATCGCACTCTCGTCCACACTTTTTATAATTTTACGCATACTATCGATCAGCTTATTGAACGCAGTTGCGACTTGTCCGATCTCGTCGCGTGCTGTGTAGCTGGCAGTAACGGTTAGGTTACCCTCTGCTGCTTGATTCATCAAGTTTTGTACTTGGCGCAGTGGTCTAGAAATCATAACAGTAATCCAGATACCCATTAGCAGAGAGACGATTATACCGACTACAAAAACGATAATTGTTAATCCTTTGGAAGCATTATACGTAGTATCAGCAACAACTTTGCTTTCGTTAGCTTCGTTCAGAATATTGTCGCGCATTTGGTTCAGGTATTGATTCAATGTATTACGCGTTACATCCAGATCAGCATAATCTGCTTGAGCTTCTGCTTGATTCCCCGCTGTAATGGCGTCTAATACTTTTTGACGTACTACAGATTGTGCTTGAGCAGCTGCAACCAGTTGAGCAGAGATTTGTTGATTGGCTGTACTAAGTTTCAATTGTCCCAGAATTTCATATTGTTGTTTTGTATTGGCTGATGTTGTATTTACTTCTTCAATCAATGATTGCTGAGTACTGGTATCGGTAGTATTCATCAGTCGCAATACTCGCGTTGCATTCGTACTATAATTAATGACGAGCTGATCTATTGCCGTAATCGCTTTGATATTTGTTTCATACATATCGTTGGCAATGGTAGACATTTTGGAGCTGGCACTTGTACCATTCAAGCTGATAGCTGTCAGCAACAGTAAATTGACAATGATTAAAATAACGATTTTGGTACGGACACGCAAGTTTTTCATATCGATATAATCCCCTTTTGCTACGTCATATTGTTACGATTTGTCATTTGTTCTCTGTATATCAAATGATTGTATCCATGTGATTTTGGCGTGACCGTACAATCGTAATTAGATCGTAAAGCGCGTCATCACTTGTTGCAGATTCTCAGCTAGTTCGGACAGGTAACGGGCAGAACCCGAAACTTCTTCCATTGTAGAAAGTTGTTCTTCACTGGCTGCACCGGTTTGTTGCAGGCTAGCGGAAGATTGTTCCATGATCGCACTGACATTTTCCATTGCTTCAGCGATCTTCTCAGATTGCTGAGCAACTTCCTGAATGATGCTGCCGGAAGCAAGGATGCGATCCGCTGTATTGTCAACGGATTGGCGAATTGCTTCGAATGCGGTGCTGACATTTTGACTGCTCTTCACACTTTCTTGAATGCTGGCGGAAGATTGGCTGACTTGTTCCACAGCAGCTTTGCTGCTATCTTGCATCATTTGCACCATATCGGAGATTTCACGAGAAGAATCGGCAGCACCGGAAGCGAGTTTGCGAATCTCTTCGGCAACAACGGCGAATCCACGACCAGCTTCACCGGCACGGGCAGCTTCAATGGAAGCATTCAGTGCAAGCAGATTCGTTTGTTTGGCGATATTCTGAATAGCGGACGATGCCAGACCGATACGATCGGAAGTAGTAGACAATTGCTGCATCACCTGCAAGTTGCGCTCCATATCAATCGCCAGTGTTTCGATCAGACGGCTGATATCTTTGACTTGATCCTGACCATGTTGTGCCGCCGATTTCATTTCATCCGTTAGTGCCGCCACTTGTTGGCTGTTGGAAGCAACAATGCCCATTTTCTCATACATAGAGTTGACGGAATTGTTCACCTGGTTGACCGATTCTACTTGTGTTTCTACACCGGTCGACAATTCGCTCGTAGCGATCGTAATGTGTTCGGACGCCTGAGCGGTCTGTTCGGCACTTGCTGTCAATTGCTCTGACGAAGCAGATAGAGTCAGAGCACTTTCATCGACTTTGCGGATAATGTCGCGCATATTCGTGATCATTTCATTAAATGAACCAGTTACTTGACCAATCTCATCACGGGAACGATAATCGCCAGTCACTGTCAGATCGCCTGCACCAGCACGACTCATCAGCTGACTCAGATTGCGAAGTGGACGGGTAACCATACGGCTAATCAGTAGACCGATAGTTAGAGACAAGGCGATAGCAGCAACGATCAGGATGATCATGATCATACGAGAATTGCTAGTGACTTGCTCAATTTCAGTGTTGGCTGTTTTGGCTTCGCTGCTCAAGATAGCATTGAGGCTGCGAACCGTTGTATTCATCGTTTGACGTAATGGTTCTACCTGGGTGTTGAATAATGTATAAGCGGCTGCATTCTGATTGTTTGTTGCCATTGTCTGTACTTGTTGCAGCAAGGTTTGATACGTATCAAGATTATTCAAATACTCGTTGTACAGTTTGGATGCCTGTTCTCCAATAACGAGAGATTTCATTTCTTCATATAAAGTCTTATTCATGTCATTGCGTTCATTGATTGTGCTTGTCAGTTCGGTATTGCGCTCAGCTTTGGTCGTAATCATCATTTCTAGTAATGCTGCTTCGATCGTACGGTTGTCGATAATGATCTGGCTGACATCTTCACTGGCGAGCATATTTTTATGGTACATATCATTTGCTTTATCAGCGATCTGGACGGTAGCGTTATAACTACCATAGCCGATAACAGCCATAAACAAGATTGTGACAGCGAGCAGGGTCAAGATTTTCGTTTGTACAGTTAAATTGCGCATGTAAATCACTCCATCTGATTAAAGTAGCTGCGATTGGTAAATGGTGTAGCGGAAATGCTGGTTTTTGTCGAATATAAGTATGGTAGAATCTGGTTGTGAAATCGTTCCCGATTTGCCGTCATTGGCATCTCATGTTTATAAAAGAAAGACTACAATGATGTAACCCCTTATTATCTATGTCTTTAGCCCAGTAAATATAATCATTTCTAATCTCTGTATTATATGTCGGTAGGACTAAGTAAATTAATTATAGTCCTAGGACCATGATGTTAAAAATAGGAAATATATCTTATTTTGTCGAAATTAATCGAATTAAGTAGACTGATTATGAACAAAATTAGACATTTCGGCTGTATTCGATTAGGCTACCATTGGTTCGTTTAAAATAACGGTAGGGTACTTTAAAGCAAAGCAGAAAGGATGAATAATCATGACTGATACATTAAACGAGATTGCGAAAAAGCATCTATATATTGATGGGAAATGGCAGGAGGCGGCATCGTATGAGCCGTTATACTCTCCATATAATGGAGCGCAGATTGCAGAGGTAGCCGAAGCGAGTGAGGATGAGACACGTCAAGCGATTGCTGCGGCTGCGCAAGCAGCTCCTATTATGCGGGATTTGCCCGCTCACAAACGGGCAGCCATTTTGGAACAATTGGCACATTTGCTACAAGAGCGAAGCGAGGAAGCAGCAAGACTCATTGCGCTCGAAGGCTCCAAGCCGTTAAAAGCAGCGCGTGGCGAAGTGGCTCGTACGATTGAAACGTACAAATTCTCCGCCGAAGAAGCAAAGCGTATTCATGGTGAAACGGTACCTTTGGATGCCGCTGCAACAGGCGAAGGCAAAATCGCCTATACGATCAAAGAACCTGTCGGTGTAGTCGGAGCCATTACGCCATTTAACTTTCCGATGAATCTGGTTGCTCACAAAGTAGGACCAGCACTCGCAGCAGGCAACACGGTCGTGTTGAAACCAGCGGAGCAGACACCGCTCTCGTCTCTATTGTTAGCACAGTTATTAGAAGAAGCAGGATTGCCTGCTGGCGCATTAAATGTAGTAACTGGTGACGGCAAGACGGTTGGCGATGTCATCGTAACCGATGATCGGGTCAAAGCGTTATCGTTTACCGGTAGTCCAGGTGTTGGAATTTCGATCCGCTCTCGCTCCGGGTTGAAAAAGGTGACGCTGGAGCTAGGTTCGAACTCCGGGCTGATTATTGACCGAGATACGAATATCGATGGCATGATTGAACGTGCGGTCTCTGGAGCATTCGGCAATCAGGGACAAGTCTGTATTTCCGTTCAGCGTATTTATGTGCACGAAGAGATCTTTGATACGTTTGTACAAAAGTTTGTCGAAGCGACTGGCAAGCTAAAATTGGGCGATCCGCTGTCTGAAGATACCGATGTAGCTGCAATGATCGCACCGAAGGAACAGAAGCGTGCATTGGAATGGATCGGAGAAGCGATTGAGCAGGGAGCCAAAGTCGCTTGCGGGAATGAGTTACAAGACGGCTTGCTGCTACCGACCGTATTATTGAATGTCGATCCAAAAGCACGCATTGCCTGCCGTGAAGCTTTTGCCCCGGTTGTAATGATTAATGTAGTCAAAGATATGGATGAAGCAGTAGCTGCCGTTAATCATTCGGATTATGGACTACAGGCAGGTATCTATACGTCGAGATTGGCTACTGCCTTCCGTGCGATTCGTCAGCTGGAAGTAGGCGGCGTAATTGTAAACGATATTCCTTCCTTCCGCGTGGATCAAATGCCATATGGCGGAGTGAAACAGAGCGGTATTGGTCGCGAAGGAGTCAAATATGCACTCGAAGATATGCTCGAAACGAAGCTCGTTGTGTTCAACCAATCGTCGTAACCATTGATACAGCAATAGTTCGATTGGCGAACTATTCCTTACATGCATTTCGCTTTTTTGCAATGCAAGATAGAAAAAGGCAGATGGTAGAGTCAAAATGAAGGAATCATATTCCTGATTCCTATATGTTTTAAATCAAAACTTAGTTTAACATGTAAAAAAAGACTTAAGAAATCGCAGAAGCGTTTTTTAAGTCTTTTTTGCGTGTGAAAATGCCGATTTTTTTGACCGTTTGTCAATTAAAGACACCTCATATGTTAGTTATTAGGATCTTTTTAAGAATTTTTCATTTTTTTAGTCAAAAGGGTATTTATTTTTTTTAGGAATCGTGATACGCTTTCTCCCAACACAGAGATGTGTTCCGCAAATGACGATTTACATCGAAATCGCAGGAGGTGAACAGGACAGCGGCATCACAGGTTTGGCAAGCCCGCTATACATAGCTGGCAGGGTGTAAGCAGAATCTCAGGTTGTTAGTAACAGGTGCACTTACGGATGTACACTGAATGTTTCAACCGGAGCAGTTTATTATTCAAAAAAAACCAAGTGAACAGGGGAGAATACTTTGAAAAAAACAGTAGGTCTTTTACTCGCAGGCAGTTTGCTCGTTGGTGCAACAACTTCGGCTTTTGCAGCTGATACGAATAGTCTGGCACCACTCGGTGATTACACACCAAAAGTGATCACTCAAACGACTGGTATTTCCGGTAATGGCGATGCGAAAGTATGGACGTTCTTGGATAAACAAAAACGTTCAATCGTAACGGACAATGCTAGCTCCACTAATGTAAAAGAACTGTTTGAAATTACGAAGCGCCAATCCGACTCCAAAACCGGAACTGAGCACTATCGTCTGAATCAAACTTTCAAAGGTATTCCGGTATATGGCGCAGAGCAAACACTGCACTTTGACAAATCCGGTAACGTATCTCTGTATCTGGGTCAAGTCGTTGAAGATGTATACGGCAAACTGGAATCTTCCGAAAAAGCACAAGGCGTAACTGCTGATGTGTATGCAAAAGAAGACAGTGCTACTGATCTGGTAACACCGAAATTGAGCGCTTCTGCTGCAATCGCTGTTGCTGAAAAAGACGCTGCTTCCAAAGTAGGCGCACTGGGTGAAGCACAAAAAACACCAGAAGCGAAACTGTACATCTATGCTCCAGAAGATAAAGAAGCTCGCCTGGCATACGTAACAGAAGTAAACGTACTGCAACCAGAGCCACTGCGCACACGTTACTTCGTTGATGCGAAAGACGGTTCCATCCTGTTCCAATACGACCTGATCGAGCATGCAACAGGTACAGGTAAAGGTGTACTGGGCGACACCAAAACACTGACTGTTAGCACATCCGGTTCTTCTTATGTTCTGTCCGATACAACTCGTGGTAAAGGTATCCAAACATACACTGCATCGAACCGTACATCCCTGCCAGGTTCGACAGTAACAAGCACAAGCAGCACATTCAACGATCCAGCTGCTGTTGATGCACACGCATATGCTGCAAAAGTATATGATTTCTACAAATCCAACTTTGGTCGTAACAGCATCGACGGTAACGGTCTGGTTCTGCGCTCCACTGCGCACTATTCCAGCAAATACAACAATGCGTTCTGGAACGGTACACAAATGGTATACGGTGATGGCGACGGTACAACATTCGTACCACTGTCCGGCGATCTGGACGTTGTTGGTCACGAGTTGACTCACGGTGTAACTGAGTATACAGCGAACCTGGAATACTACGGTCAATCCGGCGCACTGAACGAATCCATCTCCGATATCTTCGGTAACACAATCGAAGGTAAAAACTGGCTGATCGGCGATGCTATCTACACACCACGTGTATCCGGTGATGCTCTGCGTTACATGGATAACCCTGAAAAAGGTGGACAACCAGCTCGTTTCGCTGATTACCTGAATACTTCTGACGATAATGGCGGCGTACACACAAACAGTGGTATCACGAACAAAGCATACTACCTGTTAGTACAAGGTGGCACATTTGATGGTGTGAAAGTAACTGGTATCGGTCGCTCCCAAGCGATCCAAATCGTGTACCGTGCACTGACACTGTACCTGACGTCCACTTCGAACTTCGCGAGCTACCGTTCTGCTCTGGTTCAAGCTTCCACTGACCTGTATGGTGCTAGCTCCACACAGACTACAGCTGTGAAGAACTCTCTGAGCGCGGTTGGTATCAACTAATTCCGCTTTCGAACCCTCTAATGGTTCGATGATGGAGTTGAAGTCAAGCACCTCTCTGCCTGACGGTAGAGAGGTGTTTTTCTGTTAAAATCTAAGTAAGTATTTATTTTCTTTAGGAATCATGGTAATATTCTTTCCAACACATGGATAGGTGTTCCATTATTTGCAACTCTGTATAAGAAGATAGAGAAGTAAGCGGAACTTTTTTTCCGTTATCCATGTTTGTTGCGATGGTATACATAAGCTGTACCGTAGAATGGATCTCACTCAAGCCACATGGAAATGACATGTTTCATGTCAGATTCATACCCCCACTTTACTGGAACAGGAGAGAATGATTTGAAAAAAACAGCAGGTTTTCTACTCGCAGGCAGTTTGTTGATCAGCACTCAGTCGTCCGTATTTGCCGCCGAAGATGTACATCCGCTTGGCGAATATACACCGAAAGTAGTCAGTCAGACTTCCATATCCGGTGATGAGAAAGTATGGTCTTTTCTGGAACAGCAAAATCGCTCATTAACAACAAATTATGCATCCTCTGATGCGTCATCGGATCATGTCCGTCAGCGCTTTGAGATTACGAAGCGTCAGCCGGATTCGGCAACTGGCACAGATCACTATCGTCTGGCACAAACGTATGAAGGTGTGCCGATCTATGGAGCAGATCAAACGCTGCATTTTGATCCATCGGGCAAAGTATCTCTTTATCTCGGTAAGGTCGTAGACGATGTATATGGCAAGCTGGCTTCGTCTCAAGGCAATGTGACAGAGGAAGTATATAGTAAACAAGACAGCAAACAAACGCTATCTTCTCCAGCGGTAACAGAGGATGTATATCCATCAGATTCGGATAACAATGAATCCAGTGTAGACAGTAAGTCCCTTGTTACACCAAAGTTGAGCACTGCTGAGGCGATCCGAATTGCGCAGAAGGATACAGCAGCAGTGATTGGAAGCTCGGTTCATCCACTGGACGATCCGACAGCTACATTGTATATCTATGCTCCAGAAGGACAGGAGGCACACCTCGTCTATATGACGGAAGTGAATCTGCTGGACCCGGAGCCGGTACGTACGCGTTATTTTATTGATGCCAAAAATGGATCTATCGTACAGAAGCAACAGCTGCTGGAGCATGCAACAGGCACAGGTAAAGGCGTGCTAGGTGATACCAAATCGTTAACGGTAGCTCAAGTCGGTACACGTCATCTGCTGCGCGACACGACGCGTGGCGGCGGTATTGAGACGTATACGATTAATAATCGCACCTCTGGCTCGCTGAGTACGATATCCAGCACGAGTTCTACTTTTAACGATCCAGCAGCTGTTGACGCTCATGCGTATGCCGCCAAAGTGTATGACTTCTACAAAGAGAAGTTCAAACGCAACAGTCTGGATGGTTCTGGCTTGCGTATTCAGTCGGTCACTCACTATGGTTCCAAATATAACAACGCCTTCTGGAATGGTTCTTATATGATCTATGGGGATGGAGATGGTAAGGTATTCGCTCCATTGTCTGGGGCGCTTGATGTGGTCGCTCACGAGATGACGCACGGCGTTATTGAGCATACCGCCAATCTGGAATATGAGAATCAGTCAGGTGCATTGAATGAAGCGATTGCCGATATGTTCGGTAATGCCATTCAAGGTAAAAATGACTGGCTAATTGGTGAAGATGTGTATACGCCGAGCAAAGCGGGTGATGCACTGCGATCTATGGCAGATCCAACTGTGTATGGAGATCCGGCTCATATGGATCAGTACAAAAACTTACCCAACACCGAAGATGGGGATTGGGGCGGTGTTCACACAAACAGTGGTATTCCGAACAAAACATATTATTTGCTGTCTCACGGAGGTACCTTTGAAGGTGTAACGGTAAACGGCATCGGTAACAGTCAAGCCATTGCGATTGTTTATCGCGCACTGACACTGTATTTGACGTCCACATCTGACTTTGCTGACTTCCGGGCAGCACTGACACAGGCTTCTACAGACCTGTATGGCGCTGGCTCCACGCAAACCACTTCCGTCAAGGATGCTTTCGACGCGGTGGGGATCTTCTAATAGATAGGCTGTTATGCCTGCTTATCATTTCCTGTTGGACTCATAGTGGTATATGTATCTAATGAAGGAAACAGGCACAAACAGTAAGTATTTCAGATGAGAAGAGTCGGATAATAAATCCAATGTCTGCTCATCGCAATGCAAATGTCTGAATGTGACATAAAATGTTGGTTTCGGACATTGTGTTTTGCTACGGCTGGTCAACCCCCTTGATCAGCCGTATTTGCATGTTCTAATCTATTGATATTATTTTGTCGTATATTCATAATAGCTAAAATGATTCCAAACGCCCAATATTGATTAACTATTGGGCGCTTTTATTGTGTATTTTGATTGTTTTCATGAATTTGGGTACGGAAGTTGAATGGAATAGGGACTATAATCCCAATGTAAAATGTTGTTTCATGTCGTGAAAAGTGGTTATAATTACATATAATCTTTCTTTATAGATGCAATAAATTTGTTTTGGAAGAAAATTTTCAAAAAAAGCAACAAATATTCAAAGAAAGATGCTATTATAGTCAGCAGAAACAATCATTTCTCTTTGGAAACCCACAAATAGAAGGAGTGGAAGACATGGAACGCGAATTAGCATTGGAAATTGTAAGAGTAACTGAAGTCGCAGCATTGGCTTCGGCTCCGTGGATGGGTCGCGGTGACAAGAACAGTGCAGACGAGGCAGCAACATTAGCCATGAGAGCTATGTTTGATTCCGTATCGGTCAATGGTACGGTTGTAATCGGCGAAGGAGAAATGGACGAAGCACCGATGCTGTATATCGGCGAGAAGCTGGGAAGTACTCAGGCTCCTGAAGTGGATGTCGCTGTAGATCCACTGGAAGGCACCGTCATTGTAGCGAAGGGGTTGAATAATGCATTATCCGTAATCGCTGTAGCGGACAAGGGTAATCTGCTCCATGCACCAGACATGTATATGGAGAAGCTGGCCGTTGGTCCGGCACTTGTTGGTAAACTCAGCATTGAAGACCCGGTGGATGTCACGTTGCGCAAGGCAGCGAAGGCGCTGGGTAAGAAAATGGCAGATTTGACGGTTATGATTCTGGATCGTGATCGCCATGAAAGTACGATCAAAACATTGCGCAAAACGGGCGTTCGTATCAAGTTCCTAAGCGATGGCGACGTAGCCGGTGCGATGGCTCCAGCTTTCCCGGAAGCCGGTATTGATCTATACATCGGTTCTGGCGGTGCGCCTGAAGGTGTACTGGCTGCTGCGGCGCTCTCATGCCTTGGCGGTGAAATTCAGGGACGTCTCATGCCTGCCAATGCCGACGAATTTGCTCGTTGTAAGGCGATGGGCATTGAAGATCCGTATCGTGTATTGACGATGCAGGATATGATCGGTACAGACGATGTGATCTTCGCTGCAACGGGTGTCACACCAGGCGAGATTCTGGGCGGTGTGCGTTATGTAGGTGACGAACGCGCAGAAACACATTCCATCGTGATGAGAGCTAAAACCAAAACGATTCGTTATATCAAGTCACTTCATTATTTGCCGAATAAAGAAGTGCTGCACAAGATTGCCAAAATTCAGTCGACTGGTAATCCAGAAGACCGTCGCACGGCAGCCGTGGAATCGGCGACAAGCAAGAAACAGCAGGCTGCCGTCAAACAGGCGCAATAAGCGTCTGAAGCTTTACTGGGTTAAGGTTTACATCGTAATATCCGTTTCTCGTCCTATTGCTATCGCTTGTGGCCTCCCCCACAACGATATGATCCTTTGGGATCGCAATAGAAGGAAGACGGGTATGCTTTCTCCGCATTACCTCCGTGATTTGGACAGTCCGCATGTCGGGCTGTCCCTTTTTTTGTTTGAACTACGTTTATAAAAGGTATAGGATGAATGAATATCATTTTGAATACGGCAAGGGAGATGAATGCGATGGGGCATATCATACAGCCGGATTGGGAACAGCTGCGGCAGCAATTTTATATCGTAAATGAGCCGCAACCTGATGTATTGTACCGGATTCCATTTGTGGAGCTAGCAACACCGCAGGGAATGAAGTCATTTCTTGAAGATTATGCGCCCAGACTGGGAGCGCCGGATCTTGTACCGGCGGCAACTTTTTTCTGCTCATGGCTGACTGGATTACCGCTGGCGGTGCAATACTATTTATCTGTGCATCAAACTGCAATGCGTCTGTCCTTACAGCAGTTAACACTGAATGTGTATATGAGCGGAGCATATTGTCAGTTTGCTTTTGAAGCGGATACGCTTTGGTTGGAGCCTGTGTCTGGTGATCGGGATTTGTTGCGGTATCATACAGTAGCAGCGATGTATGAAGATATTTTACGACCGCTGCTTGAAAGTATGGCAGCAGTGACAGGTGAGCATGTACGTATGCTGTGGCGGCAAATACCGGCACGGTATTATTATTTTGTTCAGCTATGGCAGCAGCAGATGGAGGAGCCGGTGCGTATTCGGTTAGAACAGGATTTGAACTATGTGCTGAACGAGCTGCCAGCGGATGTATTTGCGCTCAGTCGCAATCCACTGCGGGTTCCACCACGTTATACCGACAATCTGGAACGCAGCGGACAGGTATTGATTCGCAGTGCCTGCTGTTTGTACCATAAGATGGATGGCGGCGAGTACTGTTTTAATTGTCCCAAAGTGAGCGAGGATGTTCGCGAAGAGCGGCGGCTCGCCTATGAATCGAAGGAGGGGTAATATGATTATTGGTGTTATTTCGGATACTCATCTATTCCGGCATCGGCTGACCTTGCCACAACAGGTATGGGATGGTCTGGCAGATGTCGATTTAATACTTCATGCAGGTGACTTCTGTGATTGGGGCGTATATGAATTGCTATCCGAGGTTGCTCCGGTTGAAGCGATTGCCGGAAATAATGATTCACAGAGCATTGTGGACAAGCTGGGACGGCGCAAGATTATTGAAGTGGGCGGCAAGAACATTGGAATCGTACACGGAGATGGCGGATTTCGAGGGACGACCCAGGATCGCGCGTTTCGTTCATTTGAGCCTGGTGAAGTTGATGTGATCGTGTTTGGTCATTCGCATATTCCGTTTGCGGAAGAACGCGATGGTGTGCTGTTATTTAATCCGGGTTCTCCGACCGACAAACGGATGCAGCCTCGCTATTCTTATGGTAAACTTTTCATTGAGAATGAAGATATTCGATATGAGCATTACTTTTTCGACAAAGAGCAGAAACGTGGATAAACGAACATGGGAATACCGCACATCGTTGGTGTGCGGTATATTTTTGTACCAATGAGCAAATCGTGATCAATAGTTGCATCCATTATTATTAGGAATAATGCCCAAGAAATTGGATTACTAACAGGCATCCATGTCAAATTTTACAATATGATGCAATATACATAAAAATTCAAAATTATTCATGAAAAGGGTTCTTCATTTTCATATAGATAAATTATCCAACTGATGCTAGTGTTGAGTTGTACCCGCTGAAATATAATCTACTGCGGGTAACAATAGAATAACGAAGGAGAGAGTAAGAAAATGAAGAAATGGTTCGTCTCATTCATGGCAGGTACGGTGCTAGCTTCGGTTATGACAATCGTTCCAGCAACAACAACGACAGTATCGGCAGCAACGTCGGCAACACCGGGAGTACAGAATACAACGATCATTGTGAAAATGGTGAAGTATTTGACGGTAAAGGTCAACGTTATATCGCAGGTAGCGCACTGGGTGATGGCAGTCAACAAGAAGCACAAAAACCTATTTTCCGTATCGAAAACGGTGGCGCCATCAAAAACGTAGTTATCGGTGCACCTGCGGCAGACGGCATACATACGTACGGTAATGCAACGCTGCAAAATATCGTTTGGGAAGATATCGGTGAAGATGCCCTTACGATCAAACAAAAAGGGAATGTAACGCTGGATGGTGGTTCTGCTACCAATGGCGACGATAAAATGTTCCAGATTAACGCGGAAGCTACATTTACCGTCAAAAACTTCAAAGGCTCCAATGCCGGTAAATTTATCCGTCAGCTGGGCGGCAGTACATTTAAAGTCAATGTCATTATCGACCGCTGTGATATCTCTAATATGAAAGAATCTATTTTCCGTACAGATAGCAGTACATCCACTGTGAAAATGACCAACACTCGTTATCACAATATCCCGACCAAATTCCGTGGCGTGAACTCGGCGAATATTTCTGAAAGCGGCAATGTGCAATACTGATTCTTACCGGGATCAACAGCAAACGTAACGTTGTACAGATGGAATCTGTTACTGCTGCCTGTTTAACACTATGCGATGCAATGATCATTGCTGAAGTATCGGCAACAGCAGCAATACCCCTTTTTCAAGGCATGAAGCCGTATGCCGTATCCCCCCATATGTTGCATAAGGATCATACTCTGATCGGAAAATGTCCGAGGTACCGCTATCTAGCGGTACTTTTTTATTTTTTATTTGTTTTTAAGAATTCTATGAGCTGTTCTTAATGTTGTTCATACAAAATACATATACATCATATTTAATAGACGAGGAGGAATAACCAAGCCGTCATAACTGCTCGATCCCAATATCTGTCATCCTCATTCGGAACGGAACAAGACGAGCAACAGTAAAGGATGCGTCAGATCATCCAATTACCAATTCGGGAGGAAGTCCAATGGAACCAAGAACCACTACTGTATCACGCGCAAGAGTAGATATTCCCCTCATTCTTATCTTGATCTTATCTGCATTTCTGAATATCTGGAATATCTGGGATAACGGAAATGCCAACTCGTACTATACAGCTGCTATTACAAGCATGCTGCAAAGCTTCCATAATTTCTTCTATGCTTCATTTGATCCTGCGGGATTCGTAACGATTGATAAGCCGCCTGTAGCGTTCTGGATTCAGACGTTGTTTGCGGCGATATTTGGCGTGCACGGATGGAGTGTTACTTTACCTGCGGCACTGGCAGGTGTAGGTTCGGTCGGTCTTCTTTATGCAATCGTAAAACCGACCTTCGGTCTGACAGCTGCTCGTGTGGCTGCGCTGTTCATGGCAATTACGCCGGTAGCAGTAGCTGTCCAACGCTCGAACAACGTGGACGGCATTCTCGTGTTCACGCTACTGCTGGCATCGTGGATGCTATTAAAAGGCGTTCGTCTGCAAAAAATCGGCTGGATCGTCGGCGGATTCGCGATGATCGGCGTCGCCTTTAACGAAAAAATGCTACAGGCATATATGATTTTGCCTGCATTGTATCTGTTCTATCTGCTCGCTTACAAAGTAAACTGGAAAAAGAAACTGTCTGTACTGGTACTCGGTACGATTGCATTGGCAGGGGTATCGCTCTCATGGCCTGTCATTGTCGATAGTGTTCCGGCAGATCAGCGTCCTTATATTGGTAGTAGCCAGACAAACTCTGTACTGGAGCTAGCATTCGGTTATAACGGTGTGAGCCGTCTGACTGGTGAAACGCAAAGCTTCGGTAATATGGGTGGTGGCGGTGGAATGCCAGGTATGACCGGTACAACAACCGAGAATGGTGCCACTGCAACAGGTACAACTGGTGGAGCAACATCGGCGACAGGGCAAACATCGACCGAAAACGGTGTAGCTGGTAATGCTATGGGTGCCGGTATGCAAGGCGGCAATATGCAGCCTCCGGGTGGCAGTGATAACGGTCGTCGTACCGGCGGTATGTTCAACACGGGTGAAGTCGGTCCGTTCCGACTGTTCCAAAAAGAACTGTCCGGACAGGCAAGTCTGCTTCTACCATTTGCGATCATTTCACTGATTGCACTGTTTGCAGGTGTACGTCGTAACAATTGGCGTCGTCTAGAGCATACGGAGATTGTATTCTGGTTGATGTGGCTAATTCCGGTTGCCGGATTCTTCAGCATCGCGAACTTCTTCCATCAGTATTATCTGATTATGCTAGCACCGCCAGTTGCGGCGATTGCAGCAGCGGGTCTGGTTGCACAATGGCGTTATTATCGTGAAGGCAAAGGCTGGTTATCATGGCTGCTGCCAATCAGTGTGTTATTGACGGCTGCCTTCCAGCTGTATGTCATTTATCCGTATCGCAACGAGATTGCTTCGGTCTGGTTCTATCTGATCGCAGCATTGGGCATCATCGCAACGGTCGCATTGATTGTAGTACCACGCGTCAAAGCGTTGCATAATACCAAAACGTATGTCGTTTCTGGAGCCATCGGCGCGTTGTTGCTCACACCTCTGTACTGGTCTTCTTTCCCACTAATGAATCCTTCCAGCAATATCGCACTGCCATACGGCGGTCCGGTAACGGAAATGGGCTTTGGCGGTGGAGGTGGCAACCGTGCAGGCGGTGGCGGTATGGGTATGGGGAACGGGCAACGTCAGCCTGGCATGAACAATGGAACAGGCGCAACAACCGGAACCGAGAACGGAATGGGTACAGGTATGAACGGTACAAGTACCAATGGTGCCGGAACAAACGGAACAGGTACAACCGGCAACGGTGTTATGAACGGAAATGGCGGTATGACTGCACCGACAGGTACGCCTCCGGGCGGTACAGGCACTGGCGCTACCGGCGGTGGTACAACACGCACGGGCGGTACACGTGGTGGCGGTATGGGTATGGGCGAATCGGTCAATGAGAAGCTGCTGACGTATGTGACGGAGAATAATACAGGTGAGAAATACCTGTTTGCTGTTAGCAACTCCAACTCTGCTTCTTCCTATATTATCAAAACTGGCAAAGCGGTTATGGCAATGGGTGGCTATAGCGGTAGCGATCCAATCCTGACGCTTGATAAACTGAAAGCATTGATCAAAGCCGGAGAGATCAAGTACTTCCTGCTTGGCGGTATGGGTCGCGGTGGTTCAAGTGACATTACCGAATGGATTGAGCAGAACGGTACAGAAGTTCCATCATCCGAATGGGAAGAAACCACAACATCTGTTGTACAAAATGCGTTGTCTGGCAAAGACAGTACATCCACTTCCGATACTTCTAGCACGACAGCCAATGGCATGAATCGCACTGATGGTATGACTGGCGGATTTGGTGGCTTCGGTATGATGAGTAATACTCTGTACGAAATCACACCGGAAGATGTGACCGATTGATTTTATGAAATATAATATCTACTGTTCATAAGGATATTCTTACCGAATCGTTCTTCATGATCCCATCGTTTGCGATATGATTGCAGCGATGGGATTTTTTATGTTCGTATCTCTTGAGCGAATCCAATAGATTACCTATCGGTATTTTAGGAAATAGTCATCCAATTATGGATGCATTACGTTTCATATTATATAGAAGGTTTACATATTAACGTATACGCATGTTACGAAAGTATACTTTATATCCGAACTGTAGGAGGTTCCCATATGATCGATAGCAACACCATATATGATTGCATTATTGTAGGAGGAGGCATTGCCGGGTTACAGGCTGCCATCCAACTTGGACGTTATTCCGCACACCGGATACTCGTAATTGATGCTGGCAAAGGAAGATCGACGTTTTGCCAAAACTATGGAAATATACTCGGTTTTCCAGATGGCATTTCCGGTGATGAATTACGTCAAATTGGACGTAGCCAGGCTGAGCCACTGGGCGTAGAATTTCATGCCGATCGCATCCTAGAAGCAAAAAAAGAAGACGATCAATTTTTGCTAAAAGGAGCGGAAGGGGAAAGCTATCGCGCACGTACGTTATTATTGGCGACCGGTCTGATTGATCGCTTCCCACGTCTGCCGGGATTGATCGAAACGCTCGGTCACAGTGTGTATGTCTGCCCGGATTGTGATGGATATGAGATCGAAGGACGTCGTACTCTAGTTATGGGAGCAGGTGAGGCTGGCGCACAGATGGCTTTGATTTTATCGACGCGCACCGACCAACTTGTCTATATCAACCACGAGAGTAAACCGTTCAAACCGGAGACGATGGAACAGTTACGCGAAAGCGGAATTGAATATATTGAATCGGCTATCCAACACATTCATCAGGAGGAAGCAGGCGTACTGCAAAGCGTAGAATTAGAAGATGGTCAATTGCTGGAAGCGGAGCGTGGATTTATCGCTTTTGGTGGCAATCATGTTAATTCTGAGCTTGCCGAGCAGCTCGGCGTAGAAACACTGCACAATCATCATATAGAGACACATCCACGTTCCAAAATGACCAATATCGAGAATGTCTGGGTTGCGGGCGATCTGGCGGCACATTCGGAGCAGGCGAACATCGCGATGGGTGAAGGTGCACAAGCTGCGATCTGGATTAATAAAACATTGAACAAAATGAATAAAGTCTATGCGAATCGTCAAGATCAACAACATACCATTCACTCTTGATTGGTAGCTGACTTATTCGAACAGAGCTTTCTGCCGATAAACGTGTGTGCACGTATCCGCAGAAGGCTTTTTTCCCTATGTCGTACTGCATTGATATAGAAATGGATACCGTTCTTTTGCGTTCCTTTCTCTCGACCAGTGTGTTATGATGAAGTTGATATACTATTTTATTGCCAGGTGGGATGGAATATTGAGTTTATATCCTAAAAAGGGGTTTAAGCTTGTTACTATCGTCAGCTTTATTATTGTCGTATCGATTGTACTCACAATGATCATTTCCATTCATTCTGCTTATAATGTCAGTAAACAATCCCTGGTTAATAATTATTTGAGCGGCAATTATGATCGGGCTATGGATCTGTCTGCCACGACCGGAGATTTGCTAGAGCGTATTCAGAAAAGTATCCATTCGATGGCTGAAATGTGGAAGCGCGATGGCAGTATTGATCAGGCCCGGCTGGATGATTTGTATCTGACAAACAGTGAATATTTTAATTCCCTGACAGTAGTACGCAATGACTTTACCGTAACAGGGGTTGCACCGACGAGTGTCAATTTGAAAATCGGGCAAACATTGGATAGCGATACTAGCCGTGCGATTGTAAAAGCACGCGATGATATGGTGACCAATCCGTTTGTCGGAAAAACAGGAAACTTAGTTGTACTGGTGACCAGTCCATTATTTGATAAAAACAACAAGTATTATGGATATATCGCAGGAACGATTTATTTGCATGAGTCTAACATGATGCAGCTGGTCTTACAGCAGGATTATGATAGTGATGGCTCGTATGTATATGCGGTCGATTCCAAAGGCAATGTTATTTTTCATCCTGATGCAGCGATGATTGGCAAAAATATCGCTTCCAACGAAGCAGTATGGAAAGTAATCGCTGGGTTGAACGGATCGGTCACGTATACGGACAACAATCAGGTAGAGTATTACGCCGGTTATGCGTACAATATGAAGTCCGGCTGGGGCATCGTATCGCAAACACCGGCAAGCATAATCAATGAGCCATTGAATAATCTGCTGCAAAGCAGTACGTTACAATCGCTACCGCTGCTGCTGATTACATTGGCGGCAGGATGGGTGCTGACCTATCTGGTCGTTCGTCCGTTGCACCGACTTGCAGAATATTCCAACAAGATGTTAACCGAGTGGAACTCAGGTGATCTGCCGCCTGTTCGATCTGCCACGTATGAGATCAAATCGCTGTATAACAGTTTGCGTATAACGACACGGCAATTGCAAACGTACATCAATAAGCTGCGTAATGAGACGGCATTGGACGGATTGACCGGTCTTGCCAATCGACGTAACTTTGATGCGACGCTGGAAACGTGGTGTCTGGATACGGAGCCGTTTGCATTGATTATGGTCGATATCGATCATTTCAAACGGGTCAATGATACGCATGGGCATCTGGTTGGTGACCGGGTCATTCAGTTCCTCGCATCTACGATGCGTAATGTATCGCGTGAGGGTGATCTGTGTTTCCGATATGGCGGAGAAGAACTTGGTATTCTGCTACGTGGCTGCAATGTGACGCGCGCATATATTGTAGCGGAACGTCTGCGTCAACTGGTTAGCAGCACACCGGGACCTTCCGGGCAGCTTATTACCGTCTCGCTTGGCGTCGTCGTTTTCCCTGAACAGGGAGATTCGCCGAATGATCTGATTGCAAAGGCGGATGAGTCGCTGTATACATCCAAACGTGAAGGAAGAAATCGCACGACGGTCTTTTCCAATGAAATGATGCCAGATTCCTATTCAGGACCTAGCAAGCATTGATGGATGAACCAGACAGGAACGATAGAATTATGATTAAACAAATGAAAGGCTACGATCATTGATGCAGCAGCATGAGCGATCGTAGCCTTATTTGTATTTATATTTGTATTTGTAGTGCATTAGTCAAAGAGTGATTAGCTAGCAGGTAAGATCACTTCAAAGCAAGTTTGGGCAGCATTGCTCTGTACAGAAACGCTGCCGTGATGACGTTCAGCGATACTTTTTACAATGGCAAGTCCTAGACCGCTACCGTTACTATAACTCGAACGCGCAGCATCTGCACGGTAAAATCGGTCAAAGAGATAGGGCAATTCCTCTGGCGGGATCGGCTGACCATAATTGATACAGCGAATGATCACTTGATCATGATGCTGTTGCAGTTGGATATCCAGCCAGTATCCACAGCTTCCATAACGTACCGCATTGGAAAAGAGGTTCTCGAACAAGCGAACCAGCTCGTCGCCATTCCCGGACACTCGTATGAGCGAATCGGTTGAGGTGAGACGGTATTCCATACCTGCTTGCTCCAGCATCGGTACACATTCCTCTGCCAGTTGTTCCAACAGTTGAACAAGATTTAGCGATGTAGATTGCAAAGGTTGTGCATGATACGTAATGCGGGTATAGTCTAGCAGATCTTCAAGGAGTTTTTGCATCGTTAACGATTTCTCGTAGGCGATATGTACGTAATGTCGCAGCTCGATCTCATCGCGGTAACGATCACTTTCTACATATCCGAGAAAACCGATTATCGATGTGAGCGGAGTGCGCAGATCGTGCGAGACGCCAGTAATGAGGTGATTTTGTGATTGTAACGCCGTTCGTTCTTCATTCATCGCCTGATTCAATTGATCCAGCATATGATTGAGTTGGGAAGACAGTCTGCCCAACTCATCACCGGATGATACGGGCAATCGATGGGAAGTATTGCCGTCTGCTACCATACTCATTCCATTGCTAAGCTGACGCATTTGACGTAATAGCGGACGAGAAAATCGATGTAAAAACAATACATATAACGGAATAAAACAAATGATCATCACCGGACCAAAGCCGATGTTGTTCACACACCAGCGAATGATGCTGATGTATAGTGCCGGTTCTGGCAGAGGCGGATGAAACCAGAGCAGCATACGCGCTCCCACATACCCGGCAAAGACGATAGCGGCGGCACAGCCGATGGCGGCGAGACTGTACAAGGTCATGCGCCAGCCAAGTGTATCCAGACGTCGATGAATCATCATATAGTCACTCTTTCTCTAAGTCCATGATAGGTTTTTATTACTGGAAAACATACATTGGTAAGTGGTAGAAGCTATTTATACATTCTCAATCTTGTAGCCGATTCCCCAGACCGTCTTCAAGTAATGGGGTTGGCGTGGATTGGACTCGATCTTTTCACGTATTTTGCGAATATGCACCATAACGGTGTTGGGTGAATCCATATAGTCTTCTTTCCACACTTTCTGGTAAATATGCTCGGTGCTGAATACTTGTCCCGGGTGACGAACGAGTAGTAATAGAATGGCAAATTCACGCGGAGTCAGTCGCACCGATTCGCCATGCAATAACACTTCGTGATTAGACACATCAATCTGTAGAGCGCCCAGTTCAATCTGCTCGCTCGACGTACTGATCTGCGGCGTATAGCTTTGAGCGCGGCGCAATTGCGACTTGATACGTGCTACCAGCTCTAACGGATTGAATGGTTTGGTGACATAATCATCTGCACCAACACTCAATCCGGTGATTTTGTCCATATCCTGTCCTTTGGCGGACAGCATGATGATTGGAAAATGTTCTTTTTCACGAATCTGCATACAGGTCTGAATGCCATCCAGTCTAGGCATCATCACATCGAGCACCATCAGATCAACCTGTTCGGCAGCGATCATCTCTAGCGCCTGCTGTCCATCCGTGGCAGTCAATAGATCATACCCTTCGTATTGCAAATAAATCTGCATCAGCTTGACGATATCTGGCTCGTCGTCAACAAGCAATATTTTACCCTGTGTCATGATTGGTATCCTCCCGCACTGCCGACATGAGATGTAGCAGCTTATAATATGGGATGATCATACAATTCATGTATGAACTCGGCATGAACGGGAAGCTTATCCAAGATAAGATCTGCATAGGATCGTGTTGTATTGATCAATTGAGTAGTTTATAGACCAAACGGAACATAATGCAGACGAACAGAACGATACCTAGATCAAACAATGCCTAGATGAAACAATACTGAATGCTATATGGATCAACTGAATGTCGTATCAGTTGTAGGCTTGCTGTTCTTGGTCATAGTTTGAACAGTAGCTCCGGTAGATCCAACCGATGCTGGCGACATGTTGGATGCAGTTGATGTTGCAGATGTAGATGTGTTTCCTGTCGGTACGGTGCTTGTTGGTTTGGATACGGTAGCTGTTGTCGGTTTGGATGCTGCACCTGTTTTGGGCAGGCTACCAAATGCGAGCCATGCGAATGGAAGATAGCGGGCAGCGAGGTAGACGACGAGCCATGAACAGAGCAGCGCAGTCAGGAATCCGCCTGCATACCAAGCATGCTCCAGCAACGAATTGCCTGATTCCGGTACCAATCTGCGATATACCAGCAGGAAAAACGGATGGATCAGATAAATACCGAATGAAAATGAACCGAGTCGTGATAAGATGCGTCCGGTCCATGAACGCCCGCCGCGATATAAGAGAAACGATAGTTGCAGCAATACGAGCACACTGGTAAAAGCATACAGACTGTAAAACAGATCGAACCATGTAGAATTGTACGCTGTGCTGTATAACCGATTCTCATACCAAATATATACATGTGTTAGACCACTGCCGAGCCATACCGTCCATAGCAGCAGCCATGCTCCGATTCGCGCAGCAGATATATATTCACGGCAGATGATCAGCCATGTTTTTAACTGATTGTAATAGATGCCGAGCGTCGCACCGAGCATATAATACGAGAAGTACGACAGCGACCAACTCCCCCGATTATCCACCTGAAAATAATACTTATTCCCCAGTACAAATGCCCATTGCAGCACTAGTCCAATCGGGATCGCCCAGCGAGCAAGACGCGGCGAAGACTTGAACAACCATAGAAACAGTGGAAACAGAATATAAAACTGCATATTGATAAACACAAAGTACAGATGCGTATACGCCTTGCCAGTCAGCAGTTTATCGATAAAATTTGCTGTCATCTCATGTAGCGACAGCTGACTACCGTTCAAATATTGCTGCAATCCAAAGTAAAATAGCGAAAACAATACATACGGAATCACGATATATAGCAGCCTGCGCTTGTAAAAGCTGCTCACCATCTTGCGATCTAACGGACGATCCATATAGTTGTAAAATAGCACAAAGCTACTCAACGCGATAAAGGTCGGCGTTCCGAATTTCATAAAAATATTCAGAAAATTGTATAGCCAGTAATAATTCGATTCCAGCATATTGAGTGTGGCATACGAGGTTGAATGCACAGTAATGACGCCCATAATCGCGATAGCACGCACGACCTGAAGCTGGGACAATCGTTCTTTTTTGCCGGGTGTAAGAGTAGATGTTGTCATGCCGACGTTCCTTTCCAAACGTAGATTGCTGTCGTGTGTTGAGCGGCAGCGTGTTTCACTCTATTCATTACAACCGATAGTTCTTAATGCTTTTGCGCTAATTTTCACAAGAATTGTTTAAAATATTCTTAACAAATGCTAAGAACTTGTATTGATATATTCTATAAGCGGATTGATCTTATCTATTAGCAGATACATTGACGCTGACGAAGATAAGGCATACATTTAATGACATAATTCATATTTATTCGATAGGAATTAAATGAATAAGCACAGAAGAGAAAGGAGGAGAACAATATGCTAGATCATCTATCATCTTCAGCCGGGCTGCTGAATGACACATTGGAGAGCGATCTGTCGCGCATTCGTCGCCATTTGCATCGGTATCCAGAGCTGCTGTTTGAGGTGGATCAGACGATGAAGCTAATAGCTGGGCTGCTGCGCAAATGGGATATTGAACTGCATGAGCAGGTCGGTCGACATTTTCATAAAGGTGTGATTGGCATCCTGCGCGGTGCACAGCCGGGACCGGTCATTCTACTGCGTGCAGATGTGGACGCATTGCCTATTACGGAGCAAAATACGGCGGCATACGCATCAGTACACGAAGGGGTGATGCATGCTTGTGGACATGATGCACATACAGCGATGTTGCTCGGTGCGGCAAGAGTATTATCAGCAGAGCGAGAGCAGTTACATGGCACGATTGTGTTTGCCTTTCAGCCAGCGGAGGAAGGGGCACAGCCGTCGCCGCTAGATGGGCGCTTGATTAGCGGCGGTCGTGATCTGATCGAGGACGGTATCTTGGAGCATGTGGATCAGGTGTTTGCACTGCATGTGTGGCCGCAGCTAGAAACCGGGCAGATCGGTATTCATCCCGGTACAGCAATGGCGGCATCTAGTCATTTTACGATCACGTTTAGCGGAACGCCGGGGCATCACAGCACACCACATCTGGCTTCGGACAGTATTATTATGGCGGCGCGATTTATTAATGACATTAAGCTGTTCATGGCAACGCTTATTGATCCGCTGGAATCGGCAGTGTTGTCGTTCGGTACGCTGCACGCGGGAACGGTGAAAAATGCGATTGCTGGCAAAAGTGAATTGACCGGCACCTTCCGCACCTTTGACCCGCAGACGGTAGAGCGTATTACAGCAGCGATTGAAGGGTATGCCAAGCAGATTGCCGCGCAGCAGGGCGGAACTGCGGAAGTGGTGCAGCGAACGGGAACAGTGCTGCGCAATGATCCCGATATCGTGCGGCAGGTGGAGCTAGCGGCGCAGCAAGTATTCGGAGCGGACGGCGTGCAGATTCTGGAGCAGCCGGTGCTGGCAGGTGAGGATTTTGCATTATATACGGAGCAGCGACCGGGAGCATTTGCTTTTATCGGTTGTCGAGCACCAGATCAGACAGAAGCGTATCCGCTGCATCATCCGCGTTTTGATATTGATGAACACGTACTGCTATTAGGCACACGCCTGCATGTGCAGTTTGCCAGAAATGCGTTATCTTCTATTTCCCATAAACGAGAGGATGTCTAACTATGAGCAATCACGTTAATGATTCACAACCCCATTCTTCGCAAGCTTCAGCTGCCCAAGCACAAGCTACTGCTTCCGCATCCAATAACAGTCATGCACGCGGCAAACAGCTGCATCTAGGCGCTATTATTCAAGGCGTGGGCGGCAATATGTCTGCTTGGCGACACCCGGAAGCTACGGTGGATGCGAGTATTAATTTTGATTATTACCGTCAACAAGCGCAGAAGGCGGAGCAGGGCAAATTCGATTTCCTGTTTATCGCCGACGGATTGTATATCAATGAAAAGTCGATTCCGCACTTCCTGAACCGGTTTGAGCCGATTACGCTATTGTCGGCGCTAGCTTCGGTTACGTCGCGTATCGGTCTGGTTGGCACATTGTCCACATCATACAGTGAACCGTTTACCGTGTCCCGTCAGTTTGCCAGTCTGGATCATATTAGCGGTGGACGTGGGGGCTGGAATGTAGTGACGTCACCGCTGGAAGGTTCGGCGCGCAACTTTAGCCGGGATGAGCATCCAAGTCATCCAGAACGTTACCGGATTGCACAGGAGTATTTGCAGGTAACGAAGGGGCTATGGGATTCATGGGAAGAGGACGCATTCGTACGCAATAAGGAAACGGGTGAATTTTTCGACCCGAATAAGCTGCATACGTTGAATCATCAAGGAGACCACTTCTCCGTTCAAGGACCGCTCAATATTGGTCGTTCGCCGCAGGGACAGCCGGTTATTTTTCAAGCAGGTTCTTCTGAGGATGGTAAGAATCTGGCGGCAAGTCAGGCGGATGCGGTATTCACGCGTCATGATAGTCTGGAGAAGACGGTCGACTTTTACAATGATCTGAAAGGTCGATTGCCGCAATATGGACGTACATCAGATGATCTGCTCATTCTGCCGGGCATTAGCGTCATTATTGGGGAAACGGATGAGGAAGCGGAGCGCAAATACTGGCAAGTTGCCCAGCTGGTGACGATCGATAATGCGATTGATTATCTGGGGCGCTATTTTGAACATCATGAATTCGGGCAGTATCCGCTAGACGAGCCATTCCCGGAACTGGGCGATCTTGGCGACAATAGCTTCCGTAGTACTACCGATAGCATTAAGCGCAATGCCAAGGAGAACGGGCTGACACTGCGTCAGGTAGCGTTACAGGCAGCAACGCCACGACCAACCTTTATAGGAACAGCGCAGCATATTGCCGATCAGCTGGAAGAATGGTTCCTCGCTGGCGCAGCAGACGGATTTATTGTGGGCGGCGGTACACCGAATGGGCTGGGTGAATTTATCGATCAGGTCGTTCCCTTATTGCAGGAAAAAGGGCTGTATCGTACTGATTATGAGCATTCTACGTTGCGTGGCAATCTCGGTCTGCCTGCACCGGAGAATCGCTATACCGCTGAACGTCAGGCTCCGAAAATTCATTCCTGACATCGAACGGTGTCTTGAATGAAGATACAACACTTGCAACACATCGGCATCCAGACGTTATTCTGAATGGATCTCTCTATATGTCGGTGTACATAATGGTATCTATTTAACAGGAAAGAAGGGGAGATGATGATGACGATAGTGACAGAGAAAGAGAACATATCCACTCCATACAAACAGTCGCAACAACATGCTTCAGTAACGAGACATGTAGCCGAGCAGACAAGCGGTGAACGTCGTAAAAGGTGGTCGCCGCGGTATACATGGAGTAGTTCACTGATCAGCCTGATGGCAATTGTATTGATCTTGTCGGGTTGTGCTTCCAGTGCTGGTACAGGCAGCGAAGCAGCACAAGCTGCCAATGGCGGAACAGGCGGTACGCTGACATATGCGCTGGCAACAACACCGGATACGCTTGATCCGCATCGTAGCGGCTGGGCGGTGTCGGTGCGCGTATTCCACAACATTTATGACAATCTAGTTGTGCAGGACAATGATGGCAAGATCAAGCCGTGGCTAGCTGATAGCTGGACAGAATCCAAAGATGCCAAAAGCTACACGTTCAAGCTGCGCAAGAATGTGACATTCCAAGATGGTACACCGTTCAATGCGGAAGCCGTCAAATTCAATCTAGATCGCGTCATCGATCCGGCGACCAAGGCAGCTAATGCGCTTGCGCTGGTGCAACCGTATGAGTCTTCCGAAGTGATCGACGAGTATACCGTTAAAGTGAATTTGTCGCGTCCATCACAAGCATTTCTGGTCAATTTGAGTCAGACGATGCTCGGTATCGTATCTCCGACTGCCGCCAAAAAATATGGCGATCAATTCGGTCAGCATCCCGTTGGCACAGGACCATTTGAATTTGTCAGCTGGGAGGATAACGCTAGCATCAAGCTGAAGCGCAATGAGAATTATGCTTGGGGACCAGAGACGGTTAGCAATACGAAGGCGCCGTATCTCGATGGCATTACCTTCTCGATCATTCCAGAGGAAGCGACGCGAATTGGTAGTGTGCAGAGCAATCAAGTGCTTGCTGCTGAAACGGTACCACCGCAAAATGTACTGGCGCTACAAAATAGCCCAGATCAACAGCTATTGCAGGCAGATACACCGGGCTTGCCGTACACGCTGTTTATCAATCAACGCAATGCGCCGTGGAATGATCTAAAAGCACGTCAGGCGCTACAATCTGCCATCGACGTAGGCGCTATCGTCAAAACGCTGTACTTAGGCACTTACAAGCAAGCATGGTCTTCGCTCACACCGGGCATTCTCGGCTATGACTCGTCGCTGGAAAATAAAATCCAGCCCAATGTAGAGCATGCCAATCAACTATTGGATGAACTGGGCTGGACCAAAGGTGCGGACGGCATTCGTGTCAAGGACGGCAAACGACTTGTTCTGCGCTACGTAGACGGTTCGCCCAATCGTGAGAAGCGCAATGATATTGCCGCGATGGTGCAACAGCAACTAAAAGCGGTTGGTATCGAGGTTCAGGTGAATATTACTAAGGATGTTGCTACAACGATATTCCAAAATCAGGCGTACGATCTGTATGGAAACAGTCAAGTCAATGCCGATCCTAATGCATTGTCTGCGTTCTACCATACACCTGCAAAAGGTGCGCGTGAGACGCTGTCGGGTCTATCCAATCCACAGCTCGACAAGTGGCTGGATGAAGGCGCAGTAGAAAAGGATACTGCCAAACGTGAAGAAATCTATCGCAATATCCAGCAGTGGATTAGCGATCAGGCAATCATTATTCCGATTTACATTTTCCCGTACACCGTAGCTGCTTCTAAAAGTGTGCAAGGTCTGACCTTCAACCATCTTGGTTATCCAAACTTTAACGATGTGAAATTGACAGGAACAGGAGGGTGACTATGCTCCGTCTGGCAGGAATACGTATTATCTCTTCATTGCTGGTCGTGCTGGGATCGCTAGTGCTGGTATTTGCCATCTTTTATCTGCTACCCGGCGATCCGGTATTGTCGATGATCGATCCGTCGTATGCCACGGCGGAAATGGTACAAAATCTGCGTGTGCAGCTAGGACTGGATCAGCCCTTTTACATGCAGTTCTGGAATTATGTTAGCGGTATTGTACGCGGTGACTTCGGCGTATCGATGCTCAACTCCGAGCCGGTACTGCCGAAGATTATCGCTCATTTTCCGGCAACATTGACGCTAACACTGACCAGTACACTGATCGCTGCGGTGATCGGCATTACGCTCGGTGTGCTGTCGGCAGTGCACCGCAATGGCTGGATTGATGTTATCGCCCGCATCATCGGATTATTCGGTATTTCAATGCCGACGTTCTGGTCAGGTATTCTGCTCATCCTGATCTTCTCTATTCAGCTTGGCTGGTTTCCGGCAATGGGTTCGGATGGCTGGCAGACGTTAGTGTTACCTTCGGTCGCACTTGGGATCGTTGGTGCGGGCTTTATTATTCGTATGGTACGCAGCAGCATGCTGGAAGTGATCAACGAGCCGTTTATCACCACACTGCGTGCCAAAGGTATCGGCGAAAGGGTGATCATGTACCATCACGCTCTTCGCAACGCATTGATTCCGGTAGTGACTATCGTCGGTATGCAGCTGGGCGAGATGCTAGCAGGAACGGTTGTCATTGAGACGGTATTTTCCAGACAGGGGATCGGTCGTATTCTAGCAGATGCGATTATGGGACGAGATATTCCGGTAGTGCAAGGGGTCGTCTTTTTCACAGCGATTGTATATGTAGTCATCAATCTGATCGTTGATCTGTCATATGCGTATATTGATCCGCGTATTCGTCGTTCCACATAAATGTTGTAGTGAGCAAGATTGTACATGTTGAGTATTAGTTATCCAAAAAATCAGAAACATGCAGTTACAGAACGGGAGGTGTGCGAATGAAAGTTCTATCGTGGACAGCAGCGCTGAGTGAACGCAATCGCACCAGCAAGGCTGAAGCCATACAAGGTGAAGGCGTCGGCTGGAAACGGCAAAAAAGACAGCAGCGCATCAGTCTCATTCTGGCGGGCTTTGCGGCGGCGCTAGTGGCGATGTTAGTTGTGTTTGCGCTAGTGCCACAGTGGCTTGCGCCGTATGCGCCGACAGCGATGATGGCAGATCGGATTTTGCAGCCGCCCGGAGCAGCGAATTGGCTCGGTACGGATTATTTTGGACGTGATATTCTGAGTCTGGTTATTTACGGCACCCGCGATTCGCTGCTGATTGGTTTCAGTTCCGTGATCGCCGGGGTGCTTGCAGGTGGTGCACTTGGAGCATTGGCAGGGTATGTCGGTGGTTGGACAGACATCATCATTATGCGCATTATGGATATTCTCATGACGATCCCGGGTGTCTTGCTAGCGCTTGCGATTGCAGCAGCACTCGGTCCAGGTCTGCCTAATATCGTACTGGCAATTGCAGTCGCGTCCATTCCCGGCTATGCACGGGTCATGCGTGGACAGATTGTTGGATTGCTCACACGAGGCTATATTGAATCTTCGCGTACATTGGGCGCATCCAACTGGCATATTGTCCGTCGTCATATTTTGCCCAATGCGATATCTCCAGTCGTCGTTATGGCAACGATTGGTCTAGGCAGCTCGATTCTGACCGGAGCGGGGCTGAGCTTTCTTGGGCTTGGAACGGTAAGCGAGATTCCGGATTGGGGAGCATTATTGTCACAAGGACGTGGCTATCTGACAGTTGCATGGTGGATTTGTACATTTCCGGGCTTGGCAATTACAGGCTTTGTGCTGGCGGTGAATCTGATCGGAGATGAATTGCGTGATCGACTAGACCCACGTGCTAGCAGCTAATTTCACAGTTGAAAAGGATTATTATATGTCCAGCGTAATATGCGTATCGTACGATCTTGCTATGTAACCTATACCATATGGAGTAGACAACAGACCATGCAAATGGTCTGTTTTGCTATATTTCTAGGTACTTTTACATACAAAATATTACAAATATTAGTAAATTTTTCAAACATTTTTGCGAAATAGGTTATTCGACGCAAAAGGGTGGGTAAATAATATCTGGGAACGTCGATATACAAGGATCAAGTTGGAGATGAAGCCTGAGTATGTGGAACTACATACCGCCTGCTTCAGAATCAGGATTACGATTGCTGTAATGTGGCGGTCTTAGTTGTTGCCATTATTGTACAAGACAGCATGTGTATCCATGCGTATCATTGATAATATTCTCGTTATTTTACTGTGCCTTTCTGCATATCAGTTTGGAGCTTTGTCGTCATGTTCTATTATGTAAAACAGATTTATTCTAGCACCACAATGTATATCGATCTCTCTTAACAACATACTGAATACATCAATGGAGGGAACAACTATGATGAAGAAATCCAATCTCAAAAAACCGATCTGTGCACTTGCAACGATGACATTAACAGCTTCACTACTACTTCCCGGAGCGGCATTCGCTGAACAGAACAACACAGCTGATGGCAGTTTCTCGCTGAATAATAGCAGTTATTTGAGTAATACCGGTTGGACAGGTAGTATATCGTCTGCGACTGGAGCAGGGGAGATCATGTCCAGTGATCAATCCATTTTCTATGATAATGCGACTTCCTTCGGATATAACTGGATGTATCCAGCAGACAAAACAGGCATTCAATCGTCCCCAGCGATCTCATTCGGTTGGAACTGGACGAATGGCTACGAAGGGGCAGGCAATGTTCCAGTCGAGGTATTCCGCGACAATGCACGTAATCGTTCCTCTAACAGCGGAACGCAGATGAAAAATATCGATACTTCTGTCGCCTATACGACGTCTGATGTAACCGGTGATTATGCAACAGGATACACAGTATATATTCACAATACGCAGTGGGCAGGTATGGATACGACACCAACAGCGACGATCAAAGTGATCACTTCTACGTCTGCAAATCCCGGCAATGATGATACAAGCGGCGCTATGTCTTCCAGTGATATGTCCAATCGCACAGAAACCAGTGTAGCGGATAACGTGTTTACTAGTACAGCAGGCAGCACAGATGCTATGCAAAATGAATCGGGTGCATGGGGACAATGGCTGAGCACGGTAAGCATCGGTGGTTCGACATGGAATGTATACCGCACAACGACCAATGCCGATCATACCGTTACATCTGCGAATGCTAACAATCATGTAACGTACACCTATGTACGTACAGCCAATACCGAAAGCATCTCACTCAACCTGACTGATTTTGTGAAAAACTTGCTGGATCGCGGTGAGTTGACGATGACAGGCAACTATGTAAGTGGTGTGAAATTTGGCACTGATGTATTGAGCGGTAGCGGGAAATTGACAGTGAACGAATGGAACATTGGCGTACAATAAGCCTGCTTGCTCAAGCGTAATCGTTGCTTCAGAATATGTTGCCATTCTATAAAAGTTAATCACACCACAACTATTAGCGAATCCAATACAAACAACAAGATAAATAAAAAAGCAGCCATTTCAAGGCAGAAATGGCTGCTTTACATGTATACGGCAATATTGTTAATTGAATTTCCTGCAAAAGTGACTATGCTTCTTTTACATTCATCCTGAGATGACAGATCATCGCTAGGCTAGACCATCATTCCGCTGGTGAAGCAGGCAACAGATGATCCAGATCCGGCAAATGATTAACTGGCATCGGATAGCTCAGCCAGTAGCCTTGGAATTCGCGATAACCCAGTTCGAGCAATCGCTCCAATTGCTCCTGATCTTCGATACCTTCTGCAACCACCTTCAGATTGAGTGCTTCTGCCATCGTAATGAGCGCTTTGAGTACTGGTGGATTCATCTGTGTGACAAAGGAACGATCAATCTTGATCTTGTCGATAGGCAGCCGCGTGAGCATACTAAGCGATGAATAACCGGTACCAAAATCATCCAGCGATATCGTATATCCCTGTTCTCGTAGGTGAGATAATAACGAATGTTCTTCCACCGCATTACTAGTCGCAACACTTTCGGTAATCTCTAGATCAATACAACAAGCAGCGACTTGTTCTTCCTCCAGAATTCGGTTTACACGATACATAAAGTCTGGATCATCCAGCTGAATGCGAGAGATATTAACCGCAATGCGAATCGCCTCACCATATTTGCGCTGCAAGGTTGGCAGATCGCGACATACCTGACGAATAACCCAATCCCCAATCGGCAAAATCAGACCGGTATCTTCCGCAACCGGTATAAATTCCGCAGGCGAAACGAGCTGCTTGTGATCCTTGTGCCAGCGTAGTAGCGCTTCAATCGTGATCACTCGATGATGATCCATACTATAGATTGGTTGGTAGAGCAGCTGTAATTCGTCTTTTTCCAAGCAGTTATTGAGTGCCAGCTCATGATGAAACCGTACAATTTGCTCATACCGCAATGCAGTATCAAAAATATGATAACGACTGCGCCCCTGACTTTTGGCATAATGCAGCGCAATATCGGCATGACGTAGCGCTGTCTGTGCATTCATATGCTGGGTAAAGGGAGCAATTCCGATGCTGGCAGTAATTTTCAGTTCACGATCTTTGAGCGAAAATGGAGTACTTAAAGCATCCAGCATTTTTTGAGCAGTTTCATGTGGGATGCGAGACAAATCTTTGCAGACAACCAAAAATTCATCGCCTCCCAATCGGCAAATAATTTCACCGTCGACGAATAGTTGCTTGATGCGAGCAGCCAATTGAATCAGCAGCGCATCACCATTCTCATGACCCATCATATCGTTAATACTTTTGAAATTATCGATATTTAGCAAAAATAAAGTGCCATGCTCCACTGCGTATTCATACAAAAAACGGCGGTTGAACAGATGCGTCAATTCGTCGTAGTATGCGTAAAATTTCAATTTTTCCTCATGTTTGCTGCGTTCCGTGTAATCACGGGTCATACAGATTAGGTGAGTAATGTTGCCTTGCTCATCGCGTAAAGGCGAGATGATACTTTCGCCACTTAAACTACCGTTTGGAAGCACGTTTCCGTCCTCAAAGCGCATGCTTTCTCCGGAAGCGAGCACCCTTGTATATTTGTTTTGCAAATAAATAGCCATATCTGGCTGATCTGCGTAACATTCAAAAAAGGTCTTGCCCATATCTTCTTTTCCAACACCGCTGAATAATGCAGCCGAACGATTTACATAGCTGTAGTAAAATTGTTCATCATGCACATGCATAATGTAGACAAAATCTTCGATTGCATCCAGAGCCAGAGCAAGAAGCGGAGGTATTTCATTCTTGTCATTGCACATACGATTCCACTCCCTATACGATGCGTTCGCAAAGTATTGTTCTCATTTTTCAAATTATCCTCACTATATAGTATAGTTCGGTTACATGTACATATATTCTTAGCACAATTTGCACAGGACCAACAAATAAAATGAGATCGTATACAGTCGTGCATATCCTAAATTTGTATAAAACGCTCTCATGCTTGTCATTGCTCATTCATCTGATTGTATCATGCACATCAACAATTGGCAGGTCCCAAATCACAGTTGTGACAAAAAGCGCAAACCCATTCCCATTATGTTGCAAACCGATAACGGATGCTGGATAATACCAGAGAAATCAGCTTTGAACAGGCACATACTGGATAGGGGGAACTACATACAATGAAACCGATTATGAATATTGCACTGCAAACAGGCATAGAAGAACAAGAAGTGCAGCTCTATGGAAAATACAAAGCCAAGCTGGAACCGGAACTGCGGCAGCGTCTATCCTCCCGCCCTGACGGCAAGCTGGTGCTTGTTACCGCCATCAACCCAACTCCGGCAGGCGAAGGGAAGACGTTGACGACTATCGGGTTATCACAGGCGCTGAATGCACTAGGAACCCATACCGTAGCAGCATTGCGTGAACCATCGCTTGGACCTTGCTTCGGTATGAAGGGCGGAGCAACCGGCAGTGGCAAGGCACAGATTGTACCGGCGGACGAGATCAATCTTCATTTTACCGGGGATATTCATGCTATCTCTTCTGCGCATAATCTACTGGCGGCACTGATCGACAATCATCTGTACCACGGCAATACACTGCGTATTCATCCGAAAAAAGTCACTTGGACACGCGCTGTTGACATGAACGACCGCGGCTTGCGCAGTATCGTAACAGGGCTTGGCAGCGGCAATGGTGAAACCAGGGAGAGCGGCTACGTGATCACTTCGGCTTCGGAAGTGATGGCGATTCTCTGCCTGAGCGAAGACCTGCATGATCTGAAGCAACGGCTCAGTCGCATCATTATCGGCTATACGTATGATAACGAGCCGGTTACTGCTGACGATCTGCGTGCGGTAGAGCCGATGGCTGTTCTGCTCAAGGAAGCGATCAAGCCCAACCTCGTACAGACATTAGAAGGCACACCTGTCATTATTCACGGAGGTCCATTTGCGAATATTGCTCATGGATGCAGTAGTGTGATCGGTACGAAGACAGCACTCAAGTTAGGGGATATCGTCATTACCGAAGCCGGATTCGGAGCCGAGCTAGGTGCGGAAAAGTTCTTTGATATTAAATGCCGTCAAGCTGACCTCTCACCAGCCGCTGCGATCTTAGTTGTCACAGTGAAAGCATTAAAATATAACGGTCAATCGGAGCAAGCCGCAGTCGCATTGAGCGAAGATGCGCAACATCAAGCTTTGCGTAGTGGCATGAGCAATTTGCGTCGTCATTTGCACAATTTGCGCAAATTTGGTGTGCCCGTGCTAGTGGCAATTAATCATTTTGCTGGTGACACCGAGCAGGAGCTGCATATCATTCAGTCGGAGTGCGAACGTCTGGGAGTAGCATGTGAACTGTCGCGTGTTTGGGCAGAAGGTAGTCAAGGCGGTAGAAAACTGGCAGAGCGTCTATTGCAAATGTTGGACAATCAGCAGTGTACATTTGCTCCTTTGTATGATGACAAATTATCGTTACAGGACAAAATCTATACGATTGTAAGTGATCTATACGGTGGCAAAGATGTAATCTATACGCCAAGCGCGCAAAAGATGCTGAACGAGTTGGAGAAGCAAGGATTTGGTCATTTGCCTGTGTGCATGGCGAAGACGCCGTATTCGTTTACTGATCAGCCGTCACGATTGGGCGCACCGGAGAACTTTACGATTCATGTATCGCGTGTATCGTTATCTGCTGGAGCAGGATTTGTCGTAGTGGAAACAGGCAATACAATGACGATGCCAGGTCTGCCCAAAATACCAGCTGCCGAGCGTATGTCATTGTCAGATGATGGAGTCATCGACGGATTATTTTAAAAGGCGAACCAGCAGTACTATCGTTCTCAAGGTACACAAATCCCACATATGGTGAACGAATCCTACAATAGAAGAAAAAGATAAACAAGGGCGCGGATATTTCATCATCCATGCCCTTGTTTATCGTTAATGAATATGATATTAATTAAGAATAATGTAAATTATAGAGGCGAGGAGGACGTACATACAGGTCATTTGCTCCGCCCAATGGAAAGCGACAAAATAGTCATTTCACATCGTCATATGGAATGGTACTTATAAACGATGGATCGTTTCGAGAATGAGTGTAAGCGTTATCCTGATATCGCCCAAAGGTCTTTGGAAACTATCCAATAGTAGAGGAGAATCATAATGGAAAAAGCGAAGGAACTGCTGCAAACGGTAAGTCCAAAACATGTGCATATTCAAGACAAGTTCTGGTCGGATTATAATCGACTGGTGCGCGAAGTCGTGATTCCGTATCAATACGATGCGCTGCATGACCGTATTCCCGATGCAGAACCAAGTCATGCGATCAAGAACTTTGAGATTGCTGCTGGTCGTGCAGAAGGGGAATTTCACGGATTCGTCTTTCAGGATACGGATGTTGCGAAGTGGATCGAAGCGGTCGGTTACTCCTTAATGACTCACCCTGATCCTGAGCTGGAACAGATGACAGACGATGTGATTCAGCTTGTATCGGAAGCACAGGGCGAAGACGGATATTTGAATACGTATTTTACAATCAAGGAACCGGATAAACGGTGGAGTAATCTCGCAGATTGTCATGAGCTGTATACGGCAGGGCATATGATTGAGGCAGCGGTATCGTACTATGAAGCGACTGGTAAGCGTCAATTGCTGGATGTCGTTTGCAAATTTGTTGATTATATTGATTCTGTATTTGGACCAGAACCGGGCAAGCTGCGTGGATATGATGGTCATCAGGAGATCGAATTGGCACTGGTGAAGCTGTATCGCTTAACGGGAGAAGAGCGGTATTTGAAGTTGAGTCAGTTTTTTATCGACGAGCGTGGACAGGAGCCGAATTTCCTGCATGATGAATGGGAGAAGCGCGGGAAAGTCAATTTCTTTGTCGGTAAAATCGATCATATGGACACAGCATACAATCAGGCGCATCTGCCTGTAAGGGAGCAGAAGGTAGCAGTCGGTCATGCCGTGCGTGCTGTCTATATGTATAGCGCGATGGCAGATCTAGCTGGATTGAATGGAGATACAACGCTGTATGATGCTTGCAAGACGCTGTGGAACAATATCGTTACGCGTCAGATGTACATTACGGGCGGAATTGGCTCTACTCATCACGGGGAAGCATTCACATTTGATTATGATCTGCCAAACGACACCGTATATTCAGAAACGTGTGCGGCAGTAGGAATGGTTTTCTTCGCGCATCGGATGCTGCAAATCGAGCCGAAGGGCGAATATGGCGATGTGCTGGAACGCGCATTGTACAATACAGTAACCGCTGGCATGTCGCAGGACGGCAAGCATTACTTTTATGTAAATCCGTTGGAGGTGTGGCCGCAGGCGTGTCATCACAATCCGGGCAAACATCATGTCAAGCCTGTACGGCAAAAATGGTTTGGTTGTTCCTGCTGCCCGCCGAACGTTGCGCGTCTGATCACATCGCTAGGTAGCTACATCTACAGCAGCAGCGATGACACGATCTATACACATCTGTACGTAGGCGGGGAAGCGACATTGCCACTATCAGATGGCACGGTGAAGATTGTGCAGCAAACCGGGTATCCGTGGGATGGAGCAAGCCGATTTACCTTTGATGTAGAGGGTAAGCGCAGCTTTACGTTGGCATTGCGTCTACCCGGCTGGTGCAGTCGTGCATCATTGCAGATCAATGGGCAGAATGTAGCTTATGCTGATCAGCTGCGCGATGGGTATGTATATATTGCCCGCGAATGGTCGGCGGATGATGTAGTAGAATGGAAACTAGAGATGGATGTACAAACAATCTATGCCAATCCGAAGTTACGCGCCAATGTGGGCAAAGTAGCATTGCAGCGTGGACCGCTCGTTTACTGTCTGGAACAAGCTGATAACGGTGATCAACTGTCTTCACTTCTTGTTGAAACGGACAAGCCGATGCAAGCGCGTTATGACGACGAACTGCTTGGCGGCTGTGTCGTGATCGAAGGCAGTGCATTGCGCGAGCAGGAGCAAGACTGGAATGATGATCTGTATCGGACAGGTGAATCCACCAGAACCGGACAATCCTTTACTGCTGTGCCGTACTTTATGTGGGGCAATCGCGGGGAAGGTGAGATGGCAGTCTGGCTGCGTCGTTCTTAAATATTGAACTATCGGAGACAATCGCTTGGTAAAATGAATACTACCAGATCAATCCTCACCGAATAGCGATTGTACTGATAAATATATTATTCAAACAGGTAGCTGTTTCTACAAATGGTATGTGGAAATAGCTGCCTGTTTTTTTGCTCACTGTGCTGAAAACGCTTGCAATTATGCTAAAATTGGTATATTTTAGAAGTGAGAACGGTAAGTCTACACTGGCGATTTCTCTGTCTGATGATATGCAGGCTTTCTGTGTTACAAGTCTCATTGCTGTGCATGTCGTTTGTGAATCCAACCCTATATCAAAAGGAGGAAATAACGATGGCAATCTCGCATGTGCTTGTCCCGTATGATGGTTCGTTGCATTCCCAGCGTGCATTGGAGCGTGCAGCTACGCTGGCGGAAAGTATGCAGGCGGAACTGGAAATTCTGTATGTCGATTCGGCAACCGTAGAGGAAATTCGTCAGCCGCTCATTATGACGTCAAGCGAGCTGGAAGCTTATTTTGACCATAAGGAAGACCATGTAAGGCAGAATCTGCGTGAAATGATTACCCGTATTCCGGATGCGAGAACGGTCATCATTTATGGTAGTGCAGCCAGAGGAATTGTAGAATATGCGCTACAAGCGAAACCGGATCTGATCATTATGGGTAGTCGCGGACTCAACACAATGAATGAATTGATGAAAGGCAGTGTCAGCCGCTATGTCACTCAGCGCGCACAAGCACCTGTCATGATTGTAAAATAATATGAACATCGTTATGAAAACAATATGATCAGCGTTGTGGTGATTGGTAGCACTATATGATCCACATGCGTCGTGAATACAGCAATTCAACCTATTATAATATCCATGCAAATATTCATACAGTCGTCTCGGCAGAGGCGGCTGTTTTGCTATGCGATGTAGTTTATACAATTACGAATTCGGTCTATCCATTTAAGACGGCAGTACCTATCCCAATCGTCGTCACAAATCAGGAACTTATGTTCTTATTTTTTGTTGTAAACTATTGTAACGTTTGCTTTTTCACGATAAAATAGAGGTCAGCATATATTTAGGGAGGGTTTTACTTTGGCTAAAGCAAAAGTGGCCAAGCGTCCAACACGCGATGAATTTGTTCTGGAAGAGCTAGGCAATCAATTGACCGAAGCATTTCGCGAGAAGTCGATTATTGTTCTAACAGTCTGGGGCTGGGAAGAAACAGTACGTGGTGAAATTATCAAAATGGATTCTCGTACAGGTAGAGTGCACATGCAAACTGTAGAAGGTTTGTACAAAGTGCCGTTTATGGACATTATGGATATCAACTATCCGCGTGATTGAGATGCAACACCGGGAAAAAAGCTTTGACAAATGTAAAATATACATCATATACTAGCATAGTCGATTATCGGCTATGCTAGTATTTTTGTGAGGAGGAATTGTGATGCCTCTGGATGTAGATGATCAGTCGCTTGGACTGCTGTTATCACGTACTTATCTGGTTTATAAAAAGAAAGCTTCCCAGTTGTTAAGCGCATTCGATATCACCCCGGAGCAATTTGGCATTATGCATCAACTTAGCAAATACGACGGCATTTCGCAAAAAAAGCTTGCCAGTATTCATGAGCGTGACCAGACGAGCATCGGCAAAACGTTGGAGCGGCTGGAAAATAAGCAGCTGATTTCCCGTCATGTCGATCCGGCAGATCGCCGTGCTGTTATTTTGCATCTGACTGCTGACGGTACGAAGCTGTTGCAGGAAGTAGCGCCGATTATGAAGCAGCTGGATCGGGATATATATGATCGACTGGATCATACGGATGAGCAGCAATTACGCGATGCGATCCATCATATTCATCAAAGTTTGTCCGACTGAATACGGTCGGCAAATTTTTTGGGATAATAGATGCACAACCTTTTATTGGCTAACCATCTATTTAAAATTGATATAAGACTTGGAGTGGAGAGATAGAATGAACGCATTACACACAGTAAAAGACTTTTTGAACATTGTACAGACGAAGATCGGGCTTGTATTCGCTATATTCGTACCGCTGTTATTCACGATTGTATGGATGACTGGTTATAACGGAGCGACTGAGCGCATATCGCAGTTAAAGGTCGGAATTGTCAATGAAGATGGTACGAACGGCGCTACGATTGCCAGTGGAATGACCTCACAATTGCCGTATCAATCAGAACTGTATACCTCGCTTGAACAAGCACAGCAGCAAATGGACAACGGTGAATTGACGATGGTCATTGAGATCCCGGCAGGGTTCAGTGAGCAGGGTAGCAGCAAGCAACAAACGCAGCTGTCTTATTACGTCAATCAAGCAAATTCAGATATAGCCAAGTCGATAGTGGAAAGCTCTGCGCCGTCTATCTCAGCAGCGATTGGCAAAGAGGCATTTGGTGATATGCAGGAGCAGGTGGTAACGACTAATGTGGTCAAGACGCATGACATTCGTAATTTTGCTGTATCGATGTTGCCAATGATTCTTGGATTCGTTACGTACATCGGTGTGATGACGATGAATATCCAGCTCAATTTAGCATCTATGATGCTCAAGCGGACTCGGAGTAAATGGGAGATTTTCTGGGGCAGACAGCTTCTCTTGCTTGGCGTGGCTGTCGTCGGTTCGTTGATTGTAACGAGTGTCGCGCTATTGTTCGCTGATACAGCTGCTTCATTTTGGCAAATGTGGGGATTCCACATTCTAGTATATGCTGCCAGCATTGGTGTCACCCAGATGGCATTTGCCCTGTTTGGCAATGCGGCACCGCTATTTAATGTAGCGTTGATTCCGCTACAATTGATGACAGCAGGCAATATTATTCCGTCTGCGATGCTAACGCCATTTTACCGTTATATCGGTTCCTTCCTGCCTGCACCGAATGCTATTCAAGGGTATCTACGACTGATCTACAACGGTGCACCAATCGGTAGTTTTGTTGCACATCTGCTGCTGATTGCGCTGATCACATGGGGCATTACCGTGCTGAGTACAGCGTTGGTCAAGCCAGCAATCAGTCCCTTGACACAGCCCGCAGGCAATCATGAATAGAAAAGAGGCACAAACGATGGCATTTCAATATATTGTTGTACCGTATGACGGTTCTCTGCATGCAGAGCGTGCTTTGGAGCATGCGGTACGATTGGCAGAGGGCTTACATGCTACGCTGGATATTGTGTATGTCGATCCCACACAATCGGAGATATTGGAGCAACCGCTCGCCATCCCGACGCATGAGCTGAATGCTTATTTTGCTGAGGAGGAAGAGGATGTGAGAGAGCGACTGACGGCGTTGACCCAATCTGCACATCCTTCGCGTGTCACAGTATTACAGGGACATGCAGGCAAGGAAATTGTCCGCTACGCCGCTCATGTGAATGCGGACCTGATCATAATTGGCAGCCGTGGTCTAGGAGCGATTCAAGAGTGGATGCTTGGCAGTGTTAGCCATTATGTAGCTCAACATGCTCAGTGTGCAGTAACTATCGTAAAATAGTATCAAATCGTAAAATAGCATCAAAATGAAACGATGGAATGGAACTAGAATTGCAATGTAATAAAACTGGAATTGCAATGTAATGGAACGGAATGATACAGAAACCTCAGGATCTGCATTGCCATGTGCGTGTAGGTATGGGGTTTTTGGCATAGGTATATTGGTATCGACATATAAGTAGCTTGGCTTGAACATCGATGGCTGCAATATCGTTATCCATAATTTTATGCCTGTCATTTCCCGATTATCATAATCAATTACTGATATGGACAAAGGATGGCGACGTCTAACAGTCGAATGTATAACATGCAATATGAATACGCTTACATTAATGGGAGGGATTAGATGGTACATTATGCAAAGGAAGAACATCGCTGCACAAATCGCGCGGTAAGAGAACATTCAGCACCATACAAGCAACAACGCAGCATCTGGAAAAAGGCGACGATGTTGGCAATGAGTGCAACGATGCTGGCAGCTCTGTATACGGTCGCTCCGGCGCAGCAGGCATCAGCCGCCTTAGCGTACAAATTCGATTTTGGCAGTGGATCGGTGGAAGCGGGTTACACAGGCGTACGCGCGGAAGACGCGTATACTTCGGCAAAAGGCTACGGCTTCAACACGCCTGCCAATATGCGTAATGTCACGTCTTCTGGCACCGGCGTGAATAGTGATGCGGTACAATTCGTTACCTTTGGCACGAAAAGTACGAATACCTTCAACGTCGATCTGCCTAACGGTTTGTACAATGTCAAAGTCACACTTGGCAATACGACGCGTTCCAGCGTGGCGGCAGAAGGCGTCTATCAGATCATTAATATGACAGGCAACAATGCAGTCGATCAATTTCAAATTCCGGTGACAGATGGGCAATTGAATCTGCTCGTAACCGAAGGTAAGGCAGGAGCGGCATTCACATTAAGCTCACTCGAGATTCAGCAGCTATCTACGATTGCTGTCACTCGTCCGACGATCTATGTAGGCGGCGATTCTACAGTTGCCAACTATTATCCACTAGATTCCAGCGTACAGGGCGGCTGGGGGCAGATGCTTGCACAGTACATTAATCCAACGCGTTTCCTCGTCCGCAACATGGCATCCGGTGGTCAAATCGCTCGTGGCTTCCGTGATGACGGACAGCTGGAAGCAATCCTGAAATATATCAAGCCGGGCGATATGTTTATCGTGCAGCTAGGCATTAACGATACGAATGCCAAAAACAATACAACCGAAGCGCAATTCAAAGATATTATGCGCGATATGATCCGACAGGTGAAGGCAAAAGGCGCTACCGTCGTATTATCGACACCGCAGGGACGTGCAACCGATTTTAACAGCGCAGGCGTACATAACGCCGAGGGCAGATGGTATCGCGCCGCCACCGTTGCACTGGCTTCGGAGGAAAGTGTGCCGCTGGTCGATCTGAATGTACTCAGTTCCGCTTATTTTACCTCGATTGGCGCAGATGCTACACTCGCACTGTACATGGAGGGTGATACCCTGCATCCAAACCGTGCGGGAGCTGCTCAACTTGCTCGGCTTGTGGTAGAAGAATTGAAACGACAGGGATTGTATCAGTAATCTGACGGCGTAAATTCCTGCTTGTTATGAACAATAACAGCAACAGTAGCAGCAACAGTAACAAGACTACAAAGTATCCGATTTCAGATGATGGATATGTTAAAATGTTAACGTAAACATTTTGTGAATGTACATGTGAGGACAGCGGGATACAGCGCGAAGTAGGCGTTGGGCTGTCCTCTTTTTCCTGCCGCTTCAAACGAGCCTTATACATACGAAAAATAATGTAGTATAATATGATAAGTATTTTTGCAAGGATATGGAGGAAGATAAAGATGACAATGCAGCTAATCGATCCGGTATTGATCCAGCGCCGTTTGAACGAGCTTCAGGATCAGGATTTGTATATTCACCTCGAAATGACGACTGGTGCTTATGCCTCTCATCTGGATAGCAGCAAGCACCCGTCCGCGACATTTATCAACAATGCGCAGATTCGTTACAGCACAGGCTCCATTTCCGAAAAATCACCGTTTTTCCGTGTCGGATTGAAGATGGAACAAGGTTGGGTCTATTCAGAAGGACTGACTCATTATGAAGATAGTGAACAGGAGCGTCTGCTGCTTGCTGGTCATGATGCCCAAGGCAAACTGGTTGTAGCATTGCAACTGAGCAAGGAGCCGTTCTAATGAGTGAGGAGATGAAACAGATGAAGTTACACATTCCTGCCAATTCACGCGTGCTCGTCGTGCTTCCGCACCCGGATGACGAATGCTTCAGTCTGTCCGGCACGCTTGCCAAACATATTCAAGATGGCGGCGAAGTAACATATGCTTGCCTGACACTCGGTCAAATGGGGCGCAATATGGGTACACCACCATTTACAAACCGTGTAGAATTGCCGAATATTCGCCGTGGTGAATTGCAAAAGTCCGTCGAAGCAATCGGGATTCAAGATTTGCGCATGATGGGCTTTCACGATAAAACAATCGAATTTGAAGATCGTACCGTACTGGACGGCTCAATTCTGGATCTGATCCATGAGTTGAAGCCATCTGCGGTATTTACCTTTTATCCGGGGTACAGTGTACATCCCGACCACGATGCAACTGGGGCTGCGGTTGTGCGTGCGATGAGCCGTCTACCGGAAGCGGAACGTCCGCCGCTGTATACGATGGCGTTTTCCCGTAATTGCACAGATGAGATTGGTTTCCCTGATGTGGAAAATGATGTGGGTGATTTTGTACAAACGAAGTTGAACTCCATCCATGCGCATCATTCCCAATTTCCATCTCCCGGCGAACTGGGTAAAAGCAAAAAGCTGGATCGGGAGCTACGTGAACGCTTTAGTCGCGAACGCTTTTGGACGTATACGAATTATCCTAATGCCTAACAGCATTGCACTACGATATCCAAGTATCAAAAAAATGATCCAAGCGATATATGGATCGATCAAACCGGCTGTGCTCTTGGGAGCATAGCCGGTTTTTGTATGTCTACAAGTATGAATGTTACAAAGTAAACGGCATATTATCGCAAAGTGAATGCGTATGCAACAGTTGGGTAATAATACCATAAGCAATTCAAATTTAAAGGAGGAGATCGACATGGCTGAGAATCCACTCAAACATCTGAAAATTCCGATGACGACCGTAGGTAGTGGAGATGAAGTAGAGCTGCGGGAAGATGTGTACGGGCTGACGCTGCAATTTGTGAATGTAGCATTTATTGGAAAACCGGGCAGTCTGCGCGATTGGGTGCTGGTGGATACAGGCTTGCCGCAATCTGCGTCCAAAATTATTAAAGTTGCCAATGAACGGTTCGGTACAGGAGCAAGACCGAAGGCGATCATTCTGACTCATGGGCACTTTGATCATGCTGGTTCAGTTGTAGAATTGGCGGAAAAATGGGATGTGCCTGTCTATGCACATGCACTGGAAATGCCATTTTTGACTGGTGAATCACGCTACCCTAGCTATGATCCGGGTGTCGAAGGTGGACTCAATTCCAAATTGTCAGCCGTCTTCCCGAATCAGCCGATTGATCTGCGACCGTATATTCACAATCTGCCAGTTGATAACAGTGTACCGGGTTTACCAGAATGGCGCTGGATTCATACACCGGGTCATGCTCCTGGTCATATCTCGTTGTTCCGTGAGCAGGATAAGATGCTGCTGGCAGGCGATGCCTTCATCACAGTGGATCAGGACAAGCTATGGGATAGTTTGATTCAGAAACGGGAACTGTGTGGACCGCCGCGTTATGCGACAACCGATTGGGATGCGGCTCGCGAATCGGTACAACGTCTGGCTTCGCTCGAACCGGAAAGTGCCTTGACTGGTCATGGACAGCCAATCGTTGGACCTGAGCTAGCGGCATCGCTGACAGGATTGGCGGAGCATTTTGACGAATGGGCAAGACCAGCGCACGGTAAATATATCGATCATCCTACAGATACACCACCGGGATTGGATGATAAGTAAACAAATAAATAGAAAAAAGCAGAAATAAACAAATGTTGGATACCCTTTGATTTTGATTGAGATAACGCTTACAATTTAGAAAGTAAGCTAAGACTATGAATCAAAGGAGTGTATGATGGATGGAACGAGTATCATTTGTATTGAAGATTCGCCCGGAGGATCGGGACGAGTATATCAAGCGTCATGAAGCAGTATATCCAGAATTGTTGCAGGCATTTGGCGAAGTGGGCATCTCCACGTATAGTATCTTTTTGCATGAGGGTACACTGTTTGCTTATATGGAAGTGGAGAATTATCGCAAAGCGATGGATGCGCTTGCCGAACACCCTGCTAACAAGCGCTGGCAGGAGTATATGTCTGATCTGCTGATCGTGAATGAACATGGTAGTACATCGCATGATATTCCAGAAGTGTTTCATTATCACTCGTAACAGCCAAATCACTCGTGGAAGCCAAGCGCATAGTATAAATCATGCTAGTGAGATACGTTTGGATATAAAACTTGCATTGCATTGTGATCGAAAAAGTTGTATCCGCACCTCCAACCTGTCATCATAGATGTTGGAGGTGTATTTGTGATGAAATATGTACATTATGAATGGAACGGACAGCCTACGATTGGCATTAGACTGGAGCAAGGTATTATTCCTTTGCCAAGTCTGGCTCGCTACAGCAGTCAACCATTGCCGCAACGTATTGAAGAATTGCTAAGCGCATCCAACCTACATACCGATATCCAGACGATACTGGATACCCATCTGTCTGAATTAACAACCGAGTTGCTGGATGAAAATATGCTGCGTTGGTTACCGTGTGTACCACAGCCGGGCAAAGTGATCTGCATCGGTCTGAATTATCGCAAGCACGCAGCAGAGACGAACATGCCTGAACCGGAAACCCCGGTTGTATTCAGCAAATTCTCGGATACGGTTGCGGCGCACGGTGATGACGTGCCGCTGCCAGAGGAGAGCAAACAGGTCGATTACGAAGCCGAGCTGTGTATCGTTATCGGGCGACAAGCGCGCAATGTGAGCCATCAGGATGCGCTGGATTATGTCTTCGGATATTGTGCTGCCAACGATGTGTCCGCACGCGATCTGCAAATGCGTACCAGTCAGTGGTTACTTGGCAAAACATGCGAGCGCTTTGCACCGATTGGTCCTTATCTTGTTACCGCAGATGAAGTCGGTGATCCGAATCAGTTGCATATTGCAGCACGTCGTAATGGGGAAATCGTGCAGCAATCCAATACATCCGATATGATCTTCCATTGTGATGAGATTATCCATTATTTATCCCGTCATATGACGTTGCAGCCGGGCGATCTAATTTTAACGGGTACACCGGAAGGCGTTATTCTCGGACAGCCGAAGGAACAGCAACACTGGCTGACCGCTGGCGATACCGTTACGATTGAAATTGAAAAGCTGGGTCAATTGACCAATACATTTGTCTAGTACAGGAATGCGGTGACAGCAAACGCTAAACACGGTATGATGGAGGTAGTGGACTGAAATAGAGAAGGGGTCTGTGGATGAAGTTTAGGGAATGGATTAACCATGAGGGAATCAGGCGGATTATCGTACTAGCGATTCTGATTCTGATCATCTATTCAATGTCGAGTATGATGAATATCCTTCTGATGACATTGCTGCTGACCATTCTGATTGGCAGTTTGTACAATGGTGTGATGAAGACATTTCAGAAGGTCGTACCGAATGTATCGCCATTTTTTGTTATACCGCTTGTCTATGTAGTACTGCTTGGTGTGATCGGCTGGGGGATTTATCGGATGGTGCCGACCATTAGCATGCAGGTTGCTCAAGTATATGGGCTGATTCAAGGAGTATATACGAACCCACAGGATACCAAATGGAATCATTATGTAGTGGAATTACTGCGTACGCTTAATATTGAGCAGATGCTGGAGCATATTGGACAGTTTATCGGTCCGGGCTTTACTGTATTACTGAAGATCAGCCAGATTGGTTCGCAGTTGTTTATCGCGCTGCTGCTCAGTCTATTTTTCTTGCTGGATCGCTCGCATATTGCACGGTTTACGGCTTCCTTTCAGGATAGCAAGCTGAGCTGGTTTTTCCGAGAAGTGGGCTATTTTGGCAGTATGTTTTTGAATACATTTGGCAAAGTTATCGAAGCGCAGCTGCTGATTTCATTTATTAATACGATTCTGACGATTAGCGCACTCTGGATTATGGGCTTCCCGAATCTGATCGGACTTGCCGTTATCGTATTCGTACTCGGTCTTGTGCCGGTAGCAGGTGTATTCATCTCGCTGATCCCGCTAGGATTGACAGCGCTAAGTGTAGGCGGTATCAAATATTTGTTATATCTGTTCATTCTGATTCTGGTTATTCATGCGATTGAGGCTTATCTGCTCAATCCGAAGCTTATGTCCAGCAAGACGAATCTGCCGGTATTTTATACGTTTGTCATTCTAATCTTCTCCGAACATTTTATCGGACCTTGGGGATTGATTATCGGTATTCCGCTGTTTGTGTTCTTCCTTGATCTGATCGGAGTGAATCGTGGCAACAAGCGCAAAGATCCGCCTGCCCCAGTTGCAGCCGACCATTCTGTAGAATCAGGCGTCACTGCTTCGGAGAAATTACCAGAATAACAAGTTGGAACATACTAAATATAGGAACACGCTCCGAAAGTGGGGCGTGTTTTTGTGTTTTTCATATAACAGCGCTTGTTGGAGTATAGCTTGATGAGTAAAACAAAATAGATCGCTCCTTGTGTAAACTATATTCACGTTTTCAGTAAATTCAAACTGAATATTCAATCATTTTCTCATATTCATGTGAGTAAACATTAAATTTACATATCCTTATTGATTAAAAATTTACAAAAAGAAATACATTTTACTATATTTCCATGATAATATAGTAATGTTATCTCAATTTTATATACATAGGAGGAAATGTATGCTTACATGGAATGGATTTAGATCCAAATGGGCAACAAGTCTGCTGGCATTATCACTGGCGATGCCGTTGCCGACGGCACTGTTGACAGGGGGCGGCGTTGCGCACGCTGAGACGGCAAGCGATCCGGCTCCGTATATCGAAGCCAAAGTTGTCAATCAAAATGCAGGCAAAAAGGTGCTGTTCGATAATACGCATGCACAGACGGCGGGTGCAGCAGACTGGGTCATTGATGGCGGATTCTCCGACTTTGCCAATGCGCTGGCGAATGATGGGTATTATGTCAAAGAACTGCGCAAAACGTCTTCATTTACATATGCCGATCTGAGTCCATATGATGTATTTGTTATCGCGGAGCCGAACGTCCCGTTCAAAACGAGTGAACAGGCTGCGATGAAGCAATACGTGGAAAATGGCGGCAGCATCTTCTTCATTGGCGATCATTACAACGCGGATCGTAACAAAAACCGCTGGGACGGCTCCGAAGTTATTAACGGTTATCGTCGCGGTGCATGGGAAGACCCGGCAAAAGGCATGTCTGACGAGGAACGCAATTCGGCTGCGATGAAAGATGTTGTCAGCTCTGATTGGCTGTCCAACAACTTTGGCGTGCGTTTCCGTTACAATGCACTTGGCGATATTAACGCTAACAATATCGTAGCGCCAGCTCAGGCGTTTGGCATCACAGAAGGGGTAAGCAGTGTAGCGATGCACGCTGGCTCTACACTGGCGATTACCGATCCAACCAAAGCCAAAGGTATCGTTTATCTGCCGGAAACGAAAGAAGCATGGGGCAATGCGGTTGATCAGGGTATCTACAATGGTGGCGGCGTAGCCGAAGGACCTTATGTAGCAGTATCCAAGCTAGGTAGCGGTAAAGCAGCTTTTATCGGTGATTCTTCGCCGGTCGAAGATGTAACGCCCAAATACCTGCGCGAGGAAACAGGTGCCAAGAAAACGACATATGACGGCTTCAAAGAAGTAGATGATGGCAAGCTGCTCGTCAACACAGTGAACTGGCTGTCTCGTGATGAGAGCTACACAAGTCTGGATCAAGTGGACGGACTGCAATTGGATCAACCGACTCAACTGCTGGCTATTGAAACGCCACAGACGTCAACCGAGCCGCAGGCAGAACCGTGGGCAGCACCGGCAGCTGGATACAAATGGTGGGATACGTCCACATTTAAACCAGGTTCGTTCGGTAGCACAGTCAGCGTCTCTAACCCAACCTACAGTCTGGTGCATCAGGAGCAATTGCCGAATGCTGAGCAATTCCAGATTCGCATCGTAGCTGACGATCTGACGCCTAACAGTACCGTAACCGGCTTCAGTGCAGGTATCTTTGTAACGGGTGGTACACAAGTTGCACAGATTCAAAATGCAGATGGCACATGGCCAACTTCGTACGGCTACAGCTCTAGCTACAGTCTGACCGCAGACAGTAAAGGTCATGCGATCAAAGACCTGACTGTGCGCATCAAACCGGGTACAACTGGAGCGGCAAGTCTGCGTCTGCGTCAAAATGGCAGTAATCTGCTGACCAAGCAGGTTACGATTTCCAACGTACCGGCTGAACCGTTGCCACAGGATAATGGCGGTGTGCAGATTCCGGCACTCAGTACCATTTCCAGTGCACGTAGCCAGAGTGCCAATACGCTCGTAACTGTTGAAGGTGTTGTAACGACAACGCCGGGTTCTTTTGGCGGACAGGCATTTTATATTCAAGATCAAACAGGCGGCATTTATGTATATCAGAATCAAACGGGATTTGCTCCAGGCGATGTGATTCGCATTACGGCACCGACGACTATTTACAATGCAGAACTGGAATTAACCGATCCAATTGCTTTGGAGAAAAAAGGAACATCCGCATTGCCGCAGCCAGTTAGCGCTGTAACGGTAGATGCGTACAATCAAGGGCAATTGGTGCAACTGAACAAAGTAACCATTAGCAATATCGTAAGTGCTACACCGACAGGTTCTTTTGAATTTGATGTGACGAGTGATGTATATACACCACAGGCAGTTACGACGCATGTACGTGTCGATGCACGTACTGGTCTGACACAATCAGCATTTCCTTATCAAGCAGGGGATGTGGTGAATATTAGCGGCGTTGCAGCGATCTTCAAAGACAGCTTCCAGCTGAAGCCGCGCGGACTGAGTGATCTGGAGAAAGTTGAAGAAGAACCGACGCCAGAACCACCAACTGAACAACCGCAGGCAACAGGCGTACCGGGTACTCCTGTCCTGTCCGATGATAATGGTCATGATACTGGCTTGTTGGATGGCGACTACCATATTACGATGAATATGTGGTGGGGCAACAACGGTTCATCGTATAAACTGTATGAAAATGATCAAGTAATATCCAGTGGCAAGCTGTCTGACCAATCTCCTAACGCGCAGCAGATCAGCACTGCCGTTACTGGCAAAGTCAATGGCACCTATACGTATGTATTAGAATTGACGAATAGCTATGGCACAACAAAAAGCCAGCCGCTAACCGTCAAAGTGACTGATGCGAATCCAGGCAAGCCTGTGCTGGCAAGCGACAACTGGGATGGCGATGGCAACTATCAGCTGACGACCAATCTATGGTGGGGCACCAATGCAACCGAATACCGTTTATATGAAAATGGCAAGCTGGTGGATACACAGCAGTTGAAGTCTGCCACACCGCAAGCGCAGAGCGCTGTATCCCATATTTCCGGCAAAGCACCGGGTCAGTATGTATACACGGCAGAGCTGGTAAATGCTTCTGGTTCCACATCCAGTGAGCCACTGACGGTAAACGTTACACAATAATCGTCAAGCAATGATTTTTGCATAATATTCAAAACGCCCTGAACAGTTGCTCCATCCCTTACGGGTCAGGCAGCAATCGCCGGGGCGTTTCCTTACATACTTTTCATAAGTATTCATTATTAAATGTATAGAGAGAACGTGAATTTGAGTAGGAAGTCTCTATAGTCAATCGGGAAAATGAACATAAGAAATGTTCATACAGAGCAATCAGCAGAGTGAAGAACTTATGCCTGAACTGCTGCTATTACCAGCACAATCCAGCCTGCGATGAATAATAGACCGCCAAGCGGTGTAATCGCGCCCAGCTTCCGTATGCCGCTCAGACTCAGCACATACAGACTACCAGAGAAGAGTACAATCCCGCCGAGCAGACACCAACCTGCGGCTGTAGCCAATCCGCTTGCGGATGGCAATACGATGCCAATCACCGCAGTCAGAATAATACCAAGCCCGTGGATGAGATGATATTGAACACCAGTTTCATAAATTTTTAACATTTCGGGGGTGAGCTTTGGTTTGAGCGCGTGGGCGCCGAATGCGCCGATCGCTACGGCAAGAAACATCATAATCGCGCCAATGACAATAAGTATGTGCATAAATACATCCTCCATCAAAAATGTAAGTATTAAGTACAATAATCTTTTTTGTTATAATTTGCGTAGATAGATGTGCTGAATGGCATGATCTGCTTCTTTTTTGAGGATTAGCTGTGCGCGTCCTTTGGTTGGCAAAATATTCTCATGCAGATTTTTGGCGTTAATGCTGCTCCATGTATGCTTGGCAACCGCATGTGCTTCCTCTTCGGATAAGTTGGAGAATCGTCCATGGAAGTAGGATTCCGGGTTCTGAAAAGCAGTCTGACGCAACAATTGGAATCGTTCGATATACCAGCGGGCAATATTCTTCTCATCCGCATCAATGAAAATGGAGAAATCGAAAAAGTCGCTGACAAACAACGGGCTTTCCTTCTTCACTTGCAGCACATTAATACCCTCGACGATCAGGATGTCGGGGTTGTTGATCACACTTTCCTCGCCTTGCAAAATATCGTAAGTCAGGTGCGAGTAGCGTGGAGCGCGTACATTCGGTTTACCGGACTTGATATCGCCCATAAACGTAATTAGCCGCTTGATATCGTAGCTTTCTGGAAAGCCTTTACGGTTCATAATGCCGTTCTCTTCCAAGATAGCATTCGGGTACAGAAATCCGTCTGTCGTTACCAGATCGACCTTCTGATGAGTGTGCCAGCGCGATAAGAGCGTTTGCAGCAAACGAGCTGTTGTGCTCTTGCCTACAGCGACGCTGCCGGCGATACCGATAATGAATGGCGTTTTGCGTGCTTTTTTGCCTAGAAAATGGCTGGTCATTTCATGCAGCTGCTGTGAAGCGCCTACATAGAGATGAATCAGGTGTGTGAGCGGCAGATAGATCTCCTGCACTTCTTGCAGTGAGACATGCTCATTCAATCCTTTGAGCTGCTCTAGCTCCTGTTCGGTTAAAGGTAATGGTGTGGAATGATCGCTCAGGTCAGCCCAATCCTGACGATCAAATTCGATGTATGGCGAATAACGTCTCATGTGCTCTCACTTTCTGCAATGTTTTATTTCCAATGTACCCAATGTACCGCAAAAAAACCCCATTAGGCAAATGGAAAAGATGCAAATGACTTCAAAATAAAAAAATGTTTGCAGAATGTAAAGGAAAAGTGAAAAAAAGGACTTATCATACATAATCCATTGAGCTATAGTTAGTAATAGATTTATAAAATGATGCGTGAGTTACTATATAAACGTGTATATTATTAAAAATATTTGTTTTTTAACCCATTTGGATTACATAACACAAGCATTTGTCCTATATAGATTTATATTTTTTAAATACATTATCCAGATTATACCGACTACGAATGAATAAACGAAGCAAGCTGGTGCTGTGCATGTCATGAAGGAGGAAGCAGTATGTCCAAACCAATCCATAACCAATCAACCTCACCCCGGCAGGAGCAAACGCCGCAGTCAGGAGAGAATACCGCTCAACAAATAGGAGAGTCGGTCGATCTTCACTCGTCAGAAGCGTTTGTAGCCATGCTGGATACACTCGAATTGCTTCCTTATCGTAATGTGAATGCATCGGTATCGGCTGTACAGCCTGCACTGGCAATCGCGGAAGAGCTTGGTGATGAGGCGCTGATGATTCGGACAAAGCTGATTCAAGCCGATATCATGGCACGTCAGGGGAAAGTAGCAGAAGCTGGTCGTATTATCCGTCAGAGTAATGAGTGGGCGGAGCGTAACGGACACAAGCATATTTTGGCGCGTAGCCATCGCCTGCTGGCAGGATTCTTCCGCCGACTTGGTGATAATGAGAGCGCATTGCAGCATGCGATTATTAGTATGCAGCAGTTACCAGATCATGCGCTACTCTCGCTGCGCGCCGACCATCTGATGATGATTGGCTTAACGCTGGATGAAGTGGGAGCATATGAAGATTCTATTAAGCATTTTAACGAAGTGCTGGAGATCGCTACCATTACAGACGATGTACAGCTGGCGTTGTTCGCGCTCAACAATATGGCGTACAGCCGCTGTGAAGAAGGTAAGGGGGAAGAAGCATATCGTCTTGCATGCGAATTGCGTGATATTGCCAAACGCAATCATGTAGAGTTGAATGCTTCCCACCTAGATACGATTGCAGTGATCGAATTGTTGCTAGGTCATCCGGAAAAGGCAGAAGCCACACTTGCTCCACTTGTCAATGATCCGCTTAGTCGTCGTCTGGGCGATCTGAGCGTCTTGCCGGAATGCCTGCTGACTACAGCAGAAGCACAGCGACTGCAAGGCAATCTCAAGCAAGCGCAGAAAACGCTGAATGAAGCGAGACATATGTGCCGGGAGCAAGGATTGTCTGGATTGATGGTACGGGTGCGATTGCAGCAATCGGAGATGTATGCCGCTACTGGTGATTATCGCCGTGCTTATGAGGAGCACAAGCTGTATCATCAGGAAAATGAAGCCAAGCGCTCCGCTGAACGGGAAGCGCGGGCACGGATTTTGCAAATTACATTCGATGCAGAAGAAGCAAGGCGAGATAGTGAGTATTTCAAGGAGATGGCGCAGCGTGATCCATTAACTGGATTGCACAATCGTCGCTTTATGGACCCTTATCTGGATGAGTTGCTTAGTCAATCGCTTATTAGCGGACAACCGGTGACGGCAGTGCTGATCGATCTGGATCATTTTAAAGAAATCAACGATACATTTTCTCACCAGGTCGGCGATACCGTACTGGTTCACCTTGCCAAAATTATGTCGCTGACAGCTCCATCTTCTTCTGCACTGGCACGAATTGGTGGTGAGGAATTCCTAGCGGTATTCAAGGATACGGATGCGGAGCAGGGTATGCTCTATGCCAATCGATTATGTCAGGCGATTCGTTCGGCGGATTGGAGTTCAATCACTGGTAAGATGTCAGTGACAGCCAGCCTCGGAGTGAGCACAACGGACGGGACGCGCATTACGCGTACAGAACTGTTATCCATTGCTGATCACAATCTATACGAAGCGAAACGCGGCGGACGCAATCGGGTGGTCGGTTGCAAGCCCGTCAGTTAATGCAAAAGCTGGATTTTGCGATTCAACAAGATCATAATAGGATATTGAACCTCTAGACATTCATTTCAAAGGAGGCAGTTCAATGTCTGCATCATCATTTTATCAACCCGATCAATCGGGACATATACAATTATCTATTCTGGATCTGGCACCGATCAACGCTGGATCAACCGCCGCTCAATCGTTTCAAAATAGCCTCGATCTCGCGCAGCACGCTGAGAAATGGGGCTATCATCGTTACTGGGTGGCAGAGCATCATAACATGCCGGGCGTAGCCAGTTCCGCTACATCCGTCGTAATCGGTTATCTGGCTGCGGGCACAAGCACGATTCGTATTGGAGCAGGTGGTATTATGCTGCCGAATCATGCCCCGCTTGTCATTGCGGAGCAGTTTGGTACGCTGGAATCGATGTATCCGGGTCGGATTGATCTGGGGCTGGGACGCGCTCCGGGTAGCGATCGCCGCACAACACTGGCGCTGCGCCGGGATATAAACAGCGGTGAGGATTTCCCGGAATTGCTGGATGAGCTGACGAAGTTTTTTGACGAATCAGCGACATCGTATCACGCACCAGTGCGAGCTGTACCGGGTGAAGGTCTGCATGTGCCGATCTGGCTGCTCGGCTCTAGTGATTTCAGTGCACGGCTGGCAGCGCAAAAAGGCTTACCATTCGCATTTGCTGGTCATTTCTCGCCGGATTACTTGCAGCGGGCGATCCGCATGTATCGTGAATACTTCCAGCCATCGGATGTGCTGCAAGAGCCATATGTGATGCTTGGCGTCAACATCGTTGCGGCGGATACAGATGAAGAAGCAGAATGGCTGAGTACAACGATGCAGCAGCAATTTCTGAACATCATTCGCGGTCGCACTGGTCAAATTCAGCCGCCAGCCGATATGTCTGGTAAATGGACGGATTATGAAAAGGCAGCTGTGGAGAAACAGCTTCGCTCGTCGATCAAGGGTGGACCTGAGACGATTAAACGCGGGCTGGAGCAGTATATTCAGGAAACGGGTGTCAACGAGTTGATCATTACAAGCATGATCCATGATCATCAGGCACGACTGCATTCGTACGATATTATTAGTCGTGTTGCTGGACTGCGAGAATCGGTAACAGCGGAGTAAGGATTGCTGTTCATTAATCCTCTCATTGATGATTTTTAATCATGATTCTATGCTACAAAAATATGCTTTCTATATTCGGGCAGGCACCTTGTCATTATGACGGTGCCTGCTTTTTTGCATGGAAATTATAGGTGGTGAAAAGGAAGTCTGTTACGAGACTTTTGTAAAACTTCTGCAAAATTCCTGCAAAACAACACACCTGTAAAAAGAGGAAGTTTAGCCGTGTTTCCCACATTGTTGCTCTTTTGAGAAAGCGCTTTAATAAGAGCATGGCTGTACAACGTATGGTCGGAAGGATGCAGCTGAATAGATTGATGCGAAATGGGGAGTGAGTTTTATGAAGGCGGTTACAGGAATGTGGCAGCAGCGGATTGGATACGGATTGGCGGACTTTGCCTGCAATCTGATCTGGCAGATGATTACACTCTATCTGATGATTTATTACACCGACGTCGTCGGTCTGGCAGCGGCGCAGGTTAGTATTCTGTTTCTCGTAACCCGGATCGTGGATGGTGTGGCAGATGCGGCGATGGGCGTAATTATCGACAAAACAAACACGCGTTGGGGCAAGTCGCGTCCGTACTTTTTATGGGGAGCGATTCCGTTTGGAGTGCTGGCGATTCTAGCTTTTTATGTGCCGGATGTCGGGCAGACCGGACGGCTCGTCTATGCGTATCTGACGTATCTGGGCATCTCGATTGCGTATACGATGGTTAATATTCCGATGGCGTCGATTTTGCCAAGTCTGACTAGTGATGGGCAGGAGCGAACAGTGCTGGCAACGGTGCGAATTATCTTTTCCTGTATCGGGGCGACGATTGTGAGTCTGTGTACGTTGCCACTTGTGCAAAGTCTGGGCGGCGGCTCGACAGCTTCCGGGTACTTCTGGACGATTGTTATATTTGCGATTGTCGGCATGATGATGTTCTTCGTTACCTTCCGCAATGTAGAGGAAAAGGTGAAAGTGCTGCGTCCGAAAAAAGTCCCGGTAGCGCAAGCATTCGCCAGCCTGACGAAGAATCCGCCGTGGCTAATCTTTGCACTGAATATTATCTTTATGTGGGGATCGTACTTCTTCCAGCAGGGAGCATTGATCTATTATTTTACGTATTATTTGCGGGAGCCGGGGCTGGCGAGTCTGGCAGCAGGCATCGGTTCATTTGTGCCATTGGTTGGCGTATTCGCCACTCCGTTAATCGCTCGATTGATGTACAAAAAGACCGTATTTATGATCGCGAGTGCTATCAATCTGGTCGGTTTGATCATTATGGCGATTGGCAATACGAATTTGACTATTCTGATGACGGGTGTAGTCGTGTCAGCCATTGGCTTTGGATTGCGGCAAAGTATTTACTTTTCCATGCAGGCAGACCCGGTCGATTATGGAGAATGGAAAACAGGTATCAATGCGGCAGGCATTATCTCATCTCTGAATGGATTTATTGGTAAAATCGCTATGGCGGTAGCAGGGGCGGTATCCGGCTGGCTGCTTACATGGGGCGGATATGTGGCGAATCAGCAGCAAACACCGCAGGCATTGTTCGCAATCAAGCTCAACTATATCTGGATTCCGCTCGTGCTGGTCATCATCTCGATGATTGTGATGTGCTTTTACAATCTAGACAAAAAGTTTGATCGTATCCGTCAGGAGCTGGACGAATTGACGGCTGGTCGTGAAAACGAAGCACCGACACCATCTGCTTCAGTTCCAGCAGCTGCGCAGGGAAACGTAGTATTTCATGACAATACTTCGTCTTGACAAATGACAATTGATGAATACAATGCTGCAACACGCAACACGCAACACGCAACACGCAACACGCAACACGCAACACGCAACACGCAACACGCAACACGCAATCCATACAATGTGGCAACAAGTGACGCACATAGTGCGGTAGCAAGTTATGAAGCCCGTACGACAAGTCAGTATCCAAATGGTATAACAAACAGAAACCAAACTATTCATATTCCAACAGAGGAGGAACCACTCATGAGCCACCCTTCCCTACAAAGGATTACAGAACAGCGAATTGTTGAAAATAAAGCTTTTGCTACTACAGCAGAATCATTGCTGCCGGTCATGCATCATACCGATGTATTGCCCGTACGACTTGTTACGCTACTGCCAGATGATCAGGTGATTCATGGCTGGCGGACGGCAGATGCTGGTGAGCCAGAGCAATTGGAACAGATGACGTTTGGTAAAGGAGACGAGGTCGTATTAGACTTTGGCCAGCATCTGGTAGGGCAATTGTCGCTGCACATCGAGCCAGTTGGCAGTCCACCGGATGCACCACTGCATCTAAAGCTGATATTTGGAGAAATGCCGGTAGAGCTGGCGGTGCCTTTTGCCGAGTATGATGGCTGGTTAAGCAGTTCATGGTTACAGGAGCAGTCGGTCTATATCGACGTACTGCCGACTTCACTTGTATTGGAGCGTCGATACAGCTTTCGGTATGTGAAATTAGAAGTGATCGCTTCCTCAGTAAAGTACAATGTTTCATTTCGACATGTGAATTGCCGAACAGTCAGTTCAGCGGATGTGAGCAACGTACAGCTATTGAATCATATGGATGCCGAGCTGAACCGCATGGATGAAGTCAGCATCAAGACGCTGGCGGATTGTATGCAGGAAGTATTCGAGGACGGACCGAAGCGTGATCGCCGTCTATGGTTAGGCGATCTACGTTTGCAGGCGCTGGCGAGTTATACCAGTCTGCCGCAGCCTGATCTTGTGAAACGTTGTCTGTATCTGTTCGCTGCGTATCCGAATGAACAGGGGCAGGTGAGCGCTAATCTGTTTATCAAGCCACATGTCATTCCAGATGATACGTATTTGTTTGATTATTCGTTGTTCTTTGTCTCGGTGTTGTATGACTATATGCAGGCAACTGGGGATATGGAGACGTTAGCGCAATTATGGAGCACCGCGCATAGACAAGTAGAGCTAGCGCTACAACGGCTGGATGAACAGTTGATGGTACGCGATACAGAAGAATGGTGGTCATTTATCGACTGGCGTCCGCAGCTGAACAAGCAAGCACCAAGTCAGGGGGTGTTGATCTATGCACTGCGACAAGCGGCGGAACTGGCACAGCTACTGCATGATGAACAGGAAGCCGAACTGCGCCAATGGTTGGACAAGATCGTGGCGGCAACACTGGAACAACTGTGGGACGAGCAGCAGGGCTATTTTATCAGCGGTCATGAGCGACAGGTGTCACAAGCATCGCAAATCTGGATGGTGCTTGCTGGTGTGCTGGATCAACGTCAGAATCGCAAGCTATTGAATCGCATGTTGCAGGAGAACGTTGCCGTTCCACTGACGACCCCGTATATGGTGCATCATCTGATCGAGGCGTTGATCCTTGCAGGGGATCATGACACTGCCATTTCCGAGATGAAAGCTTACTGGGGCGGCATGTTAAACGATGGAGCAGATACATTCTGGGAGCTGTATGATCCGCAGGATAAGGAATTTTCGCCTTATGGCAGTCATCTGATCAACAGCTATTGCCATGCGTGGAGCTGCACACCGACTTATCTATTGCGCAAATATAATTTGTAGTTACGGCACAATAGTAGAATAGAGAGTCATCGCTCTATTATTGGAACTAAGACTCTGTTATTAGAGATACAAAATATACCGTAACCTCATATCATAAGTTTGACCGTTGCTATACCGTAATGTCGTACTATAAGTCGTATCATAATGTCGTTCCATACGCTTTACTATAAATCGCACATTTACATTCACGATCCTAGCGAGATAGCTGCAATCATCCGTCAGCGAGGATTGCGGCTATTTTGGTGCTGTTTGCGATATTGAGCTGGAGTCATACCGTAATATCCGGCAAATTTATCATAGAAAAAGCTCAGACTTTCATACCCGACCTCTTCGACAATCTGCTCAATGCTGCGATCTGTCTGGCGTAGCAGCTCGGCGGCATGCAGCATTCGCTGGGAACGCACAAGCTGGGAAAAGGTTTGCCCGGTTTGCTTTTTCAACAGATTGCTTAAATAATTGGCGTTAAAGCTGAACTGACGTGCCAGCTCCTTGAGTGTGCACGTACGATAATGCTCTTCGATATATTGCAGCACTTCCAGCAGACTTGTACGCCCGGAAGCGCCTGCCACCTGATAATTCGTATCATGCTGGTACACACGCATCAGCTCGGTAAACATGACCAACGTATAGCTATAGATCATCTCCTGCGAATACGCAGTCGGATCGAAACACTCGCACATCATATTGCGTAGCATATAATGCAGATTTTCGTTATCCTGCGCATGAAAAATAACATATCGGTCATGTCGACTGTTCTCGGTAATCACGTTCAGCAGAAACTGCCCGACTAGACCGTTGCGACTGAGTCGATTCAGGAAGGCAGCGGACAGCGTCTCTTTTTTCATAATAATATTCACGAGAATATCCTGCTCACCGAGCGGCTCCAATTCATGCGGAACATCCATATCCAGCAGACACATCTGTCCACATTGCAATGTAATACGCTGACCGTTGATCACCTGTGTACAGCATCCGGCATACATATAATTGATCTCGACAAACGAATGCACATGAATCGGCATCGGTGCAAAGCGATGGTGCTTGCTTATAAAAATGGAACCGTTATCAAAAAACAGCTCCTCTGGCATACGCGGGTACTTCTCATCTGCTCGTGTCAGCAGTTCGATGCCACCAAATTCAGGTACATTTTGCCCGGTATGAATCTGGATCGCTTCGATTGCATTGATACTGCGCAAGTATTGATCCAGTTCAGCATGGTTCATCATGATCATCAACCTCAATATGTTCCAAATTGGATATCAAGCCGGCAGGTTGGTATAATGGGGTTCATGTCCGGCGAGGTAGGGTATAAGACCCCAAAGCGATTGTACAGCGTTGGTTGCTGTTAATCATACCAGAAATGTAAAGCAAGCGTGATGATTTCCCTCCATCGCATCATCACAAAACCGGAAGGCATCAGCAGTCGTATGACGACAATGAGGCGGTGCCGTCTGTGGGCGAAGGGAGTGTGCAATATAATATGCCGACGAGGGATGCGTATTTTGATAATTTAAAATTTGTACTGATTGCGCTGGTTGTGATCGGACATTTGATTGAGCCGCTGTATGACAATCCATTGTTACAGCCGCTATATTTGTTGATTTACAGTTTTCATATTCCGCTGTTTGTGCTGATATCCGGTTATTTTGCCAAACATATCGGTACAGGCGATTATTTTGATAAAGTGGTTAGCAAGCTGATCTTGCCGTATCTCATTTTTGAATCGTTATATTCGGTATGGGATTACTGGTTATATGGACGTGAGCAGCTGGTATTTTCCTTTTTCACACCGTATTGGTTGATGTGGTTCTTCTTCAGCATGATCCTGTGGAAAACGGCGATGCCGTATATGATTCGTATTAAGTATGCGTTACCGCTGACCGTTGTGCTGGCGCTATGGGCAGGTTATGCGAATGATGCGGAATATTATGCCAGTGTATCGCGGACGCTTGTATTTTTCCCGTTTTTCCTGCTTGGATATTATATGGATCGGTCGTGGATTGAACGTTTGCGCACGCCGGTGATGCGGATTATGGCGGTGTTGGTGTTGGTTGGCGCGTTCATTATGCTAGGCATCTATGCGCCGCAGATTGATAAAGAATGGTTATATGGAAGCTTCTCGTATGAATCGCTCGGTCATAACGAATGGTCTGCCGGCATCTATCGGGTCGGTGTATATGCGCTAGCTGTGCTTGTAGGTGCATCGGTAATGAGCCTGATGCCGCAGCGTCGCATTGCCGGAGTGTCGGGTATGGGCGGCAATACGCTGTATACGTATTTGCTGCATGGGTTTCTCGTGATGGCACTGACGGTGAGCGGATTTTATGAATGGTTTGTGGATGTTCCGGTACGCGGATTGTTGTTAATTCCATTAGGATTGCTGATTACGGTTATGTTGTCACTGAGCAGTGTACGGGTGATGTCGAGCTGGCTGGTCGAGCCGGGTGTGAAGCGAATCTTCAAACGACAAGCCGGGCGTAACAGTCGCACAGATATGAGCTAAGTATATCACAGCTGTAAATGATTCAGGTGATCTGTATTTCCTTCAATTCCAAGTTGATATTCATGTAAGGTATAATGAGAAAAGGAAGATCAACAGCATCTACTATGACTATATATCGAAGATTGCGCTTCCACATCGTAAGCGCTGAAGGAGGAAGAATGAGTATGCTACATTTGCAATCTACTGTTGAACTATCCAATGGCGTGAAGATGCCATGGTTCGGTCTAGGTGTGTACAAGGTCGAAGAAGGCGATGAAGTAATCCGCTCGGTCAAATGGGCGATTGAAGCAGGGTATCGATTAATTGATACCGCTGCTCTGTATCAGAACGAGGACGGTGTTGGTCAGGCGATTCGTGAGTCTGGCGTACCGCGGGAAGAACTATTCATCACGACCAAAGTGTGGAACGCTGATCAGGGCTATGATAGCACGTTACAAGCATTTGACCAGAGCATCAGCAAACTTGGTCTGGATTATATCGATCTCTACCTCGTACATTGGCCGGTCAAAGGCAAATACAAAGAAACATGGAAAGCACTGGAGCAGCTGCATAAGGATGGCAAAGTGCGTGCAATCGGTGTATCTAATTTCCAAGTACATCATCTGCAAGATTTGCTTGCTGATGCGGAGATCAAGCCGGTTGTCAATCAGGTGGAATTGCATCCACTGCTCAGTCAGGTGGAGCTGCGTAAGTTCTCCAAAGAAAACGGTATTCAGATCGAAGCATGGGCACCACTTGCACAGGGTCGTCTACTGAATGATCCCACTTTGCAGGAGATCGCCAATACGTATGGCAAGTCGATTGCGCAGGTGTTGCTGCGCTGGGATATCCAGAGTGGCATCGTTACGATTCCGAAATCGATCAAGCAGGAGCGTATTATACAAAACGCCGATATTTATGACTTTGAGCTGTCGGCTGCTGATATGAAGCGCATTGATGATCTGAACAAAGATCAGCGCTTTGGTGCAGATCCCGACAATTTTGATTTTTGATATTACAAAGTTAATAATGCACGTTTTGGTATACGGGCATGACATCATAAGGACATATAACAAAATATAATTTTTCTTTGCGGTGCGTCTATTCAGGCGCATCGTTTTTGATTGTTGTACGGCAAGCAGCGGCTTTTGCCTGCGCATCCTTGATCTTCGGCGGTGGATATGATTAACTTTGTCATAAACGTAGATGATTTTATGGATGTAGGAGGAACGGGAGATGAAGGAAGTTATCATTCAACAAATCAATACGACTAGTGAGCTGTACCCGTTGACGCTAGAGTTGCGTGATCTGGTGCTTCGTCAGCCGCTCGGCATGAGCATTCATAACGAGCAATTGATCGGAGAAGATGAGGCGGTGCATCTGTGTGCGCTGTATGAAGGTCGCATTGTCGGTGTATTACTGCTCAAAAAGGTCGACGATGATACCGTTCAGATGAAGCAGGTTGCAGTCGACGAATCACTGCGCGGCAAGAGCATCGGTCGCAGATTGGTGGAGCACGCGGAACAGGTAGCGCATGAACTAGGGTACATACACATCGTATTACATGCACGCCAAGTGGCATTGCCTTTTTATGAAAAATTGAACTATACCGTCTTTGATGAACCGTTTATCGAGGTGGGCATTCCGCATCGTAACATGATCAAAACACTGGCAGCAGCAGATTATCGTCAAGGAGAGAAGGAAGCATGAAGGAACTGTATTTTGACTCATCGTATTTGACCAGCTGGAGTGCGGTCATTGAGCATATAGTAGAGCAGGATGGGCAGTATTATGTGACGCTCAGTCAGACTGCCTTTTACCCGCATGGCGGCGGGCAACCGTGCGATACCGGTACGATTGATGGGATTCCGGTGCTGGATGTGCAGCGTCGAGACGGGCAAGTGTTGCATCAGCTGCCAAGTTTACCAGAGCAGCCGAACGGTATAGAGGTGTATTGTGAGATCGATTGGCAGCGTCGCTTCGACCATATGCAGCAGCATAGCGGGCAGCATTTGCTGTCAGCGATTTGTCTGGAGATATTGTCTGCGCCAACGCTGAGCTTTCATCTGGGTGAGCAGGAATCGACGATTGATATGGATACGCCAGATTGTTCAGCTGATCAGTTATTGGCAGTAGAGAAGAAGATCAACGAGATCATTTATCGTAATATTCCGGTAAACAGCTACTTTGTCGATGCAGAGCAGTTAGCGACGCTGACGCTTGTTAAGCCGCCATCGGTGACCGATCATGTACGCATCGTAGAGATCGAAGGCATTGAGCACAATGCATGCGGCGGTACACATGTATCGCGTACTGGCGAGCTGGGCATGATCAAGCTATACAAAGCGGAGAAAACGAAGGGGCATATCCGGCTCTATTTTAAATATGGCTGGCGCGTCTGGAACGATTATAGCGAAAGTCTGCACATTCTTGATCATATCGCTGCACGCTTCAATACGGGGCGGCGCGATATTGTAGGACGCTTTGACAAATGGGAGCAGGAGCAGCGCCAACAACGTGAGGAACTGGAGCGTCTACGTAGCGAAAATGATACGTATCTGCTGCATACCCTACTCTCGTCAATCAATGAGCAGCAGGAGCAACCGCTGCTTACGCATCATTTTGTCGATAAATCGTTACAAGATTTGCAGCGTCTGGCTGCACAATTGCTGGATAACCGGACATTGACCATACTGCTGTCCAGTGAGCAAGATTACAAAATCGTGCTAGCACAAAACGGTCATCCGCAGTTGACCTGTGGTGGCTTCTTCAAGCAGCATCTATCTACGTACGGCGGCAAAGGTGGCGGTAACGACCGCATCGCTCAGGCTGGCTTTGCTTCGAGCGAACAGTTGCAGGAATTTTGTACATTTGCCAAGTCGGAGCTGCTGAAGGCGGAGTAGCGCGCTTTACTATTGGGCTAGAGCAAGGAAAAAGTTCAGGGAAAGACGATAGACAGTTTTAAGAAATCAGCTTACATATTGCGATCAATATGTAGGTCTACATAGGTATAGCATAGGTGACCAGAAACTACGTTATAACAAAGGAGCAATTGTAATGAATCCGCATATAAAGCAGTTACTGGACGAAACATGGACACAGCTAGAGCAGGTCTACAGCAAGGAGCAGCGCCGAATTGACGAGATGAGCAAGCACAGTCCGTTACAGGTAGGATTTCGCGATTATGTGCGCGTTGGTTATCAGATAGGGCGTTCAGGATTCAGAGGTTCAGGTCAGCAAACAGGGAAATATTTCGTAGAGATCGAGGAGCCGTTCTCATGGAGCGATACGGCTTATACATGGGACAGCGATGTGGATCGGGAACAATTGACAACTACATTATTGGAACAAGAATTCATGCCTGCGTTTCGTGAACAGCTGCATAATTTGTTCCTGTCGGATCAGTATGGCAAGCGAATGTTCGATTACAGATTGCAATGCAAGCTTGCATTCGACAGCGAACAGCCAGGTGAGGCATATCAATATAGCGAAACCTTTATTAATCCAGTCAAGTTAGAGGCTTTGAAGCAGGAGTTAAAGCTGTTTATTGATGAAAAGATTTATGCGGATCTGCATCATTTGCCTGACGAACGCGATCTGTATTTCTTTGCAAATCTGATGCTGAATAAGGATATTACACCGACGGATGTACAGACACTGGCGCCGCTATTTGAGTATGTCGATCTGAAGTTATTTCCATTCCGGTCGCAATATGAGAGATGGCAGTCTACATCTTCGATGGCATTGAAGTTTTGGGCGAATGATATCTTTTTGCCGCAATATTTTGATTCGGACAATGAGTATACAGTCGATCTAACGCTGCGACGTGAAGTAACTGCGGAAGAGGTTGATCCTGATGAACTGGAGATGTTCCTGTATGCTGCTATGCGAATTGGCAAGGAGGATGCAGAGCAGCGTAAGCTTTATCTGCAATATGCAGTACAGCTGCATAGCCAGCGGGCTGCTATGTATATAAAACAAGGCAGCGGCAATGTAGAGCATGAGCGTAAAAATGAACATTTTAGCGGCAAAGCCAACGATGTGCTGCAACAGATTGAACTTCGACTGGCAGCGGAAGAGGAAGCGGCCTATCGCGAAGCGCTGACCTATCTGTGCGATCTGCTGGAAGAAGGATTTCCACATCAATATAAAATGAAGTTCAGCAGTAAAGAGAAGCACCTACTACCAGTGAAGAGTCTAGCAAAATCGCCGTTACATCGTTTCTTCGCCAATGCGCTGCAATATCCTAATCTGTATCCGCTACTTGCGCAATACGGCGAAAAGGTGATGGAGGAGTTTGCATGGTATGAGGATGTAGAGCCGGGCGAGAAATCAGTCATGCCGGGTACGTATGCTATTTTGGGGCTGGGATTGTACAGTCGTGACTATTTCCCATTATTAAGTCAGTATATGCAATTGGTAGATACAGAGCATCAATCGGCGCATAATCCATATGCTGCTGCTTTCATCGAAGCTTACGGGCTGGACGAACAAACGTTACCGGTATTATTGAACATTTTGCTAGGTAGCGGTCAATCTGCCAAACCCGTCAAAGGGCTGGGAGATCAGCTGATGCAGCAGGGTACATGGATTCCGCTCGTCGCAGAGCAATTACAAACGCTGGAAGATTATCAACGCGAATCGATCTTGTACCTGCTGTTTGGAAGTACAAGTAAACAGAATGCCTTTCTCAAGCAAGCAGGGTTGGCTAAAAAGTAATCGTACAGATGCTTAGGTTCCGTAAGGTGCAGGTGCCTAGATTCTATAAGATACAGATGCGGAGATGCCTGTGATCCGAAGGGAAGCTACTCGTTAGATTGACACTTCAAAGGAATGTAGACTAGGAGGTTGGCTATGAAGCGTCCGCAGCTTGGCTTGCAGCCGGATCAAGTGCTGCTGGTAGAGCATGATCCATTATGGAAAAAGGAATATGAACAGATAAGCAGTGAGCTGTTACAGCAGTTACCTTCTTTTAACGCAGATCGCATTCAGCATATTGGCAGTACGGCGATTATGGGATTACAGGCAAAGCCAATTATCGACATTGCCCTTGGTGTAGAGAAACAGGAGTCGCAATGGTCGGTTTATGATCAACCGCTGCGTGCGATTGGATTTTATCGGTTACAGGTACGGCGCCAGCAAGAAGCAGTGTTTGCCCGTTTTGCCGATGCAGAGTTTCGCGTGAAAACACATTTTATTCATATGATTCCGTATGGGAGCGAGCATTGGTTGGATATGTTGTTTTTTCGCGATTATATGAATGCACACGAGGAAGCGAGGCAGCAGTACGCACAGTTGAAAATGGACTTTACTACTCGGCAACAGCACGGCATTGCGGAGTATACAGAATATAAGGAACAGTTTATCCAGCACATTTTCTCTCTTCGTAAAGGTTGATTAAAGCCGGATTGATTATTCCGCGTCATATGCATATCAAATGAATGATGCATGATATCCCAAAATATTCTATAATTTAAATGTTATACATAATATAGAATATAGTGAGGAGATTCATGAATGCACATCATCACACGTAAAAGCACGGTCTGGCTTGCGCTGACGACGCTTGTAGTTAGCCTGCTCGCAACTTCCACTCCATCATGGGCAGCGACACCAGAACAAATGCTGGACATAGTCAACCGCACACAATCCATCACGGCGACCTGTTCTGAGCAAATTCAAGCACCTGTAGAAGCAAGCTCCACCACCTGTACCTCAAGAACGTATACCGACAAAGTGATTATCGAATTGTTCCAGCAGGCGATTGTTCATAGTACACCTTCACAAAGTAGTGCACAGCAAGCAACTGACTATGAGTTATCGATGAAAACAACAGACAACGAAGTCGCATCGTATCAACTATCACTTGGACATACATATAGTCAACCAGCGCTGCTTACAATCTCAGGAGGTTCATCTCAAATCGTACAGGAGATTTCGGCAAAACAAGCGGACATATTACGCAATCTGCTGTTGAAGACCAAGTCTCCACTTACCTTTGCCGTAAACAAAGTGCAGATTAACAGCGGAACGAAACCACTGCCGCTACAATATTTAGCTTCGATCTGGACAACGGTCGATTATTCTGGCAACGAGGTGGGCGTGGCTGGTGTCGGTTATTTGCCCGGAACAACAGATCAGGAGATCAAGGAGAAGGCGCTACAGCTCAAGCCTTCTTCTCAACTGAACGTACAATTAACTGGCACACCCACACAATTGAATGTCTTCATGGTCAAAGACGACAAATACATCCCACAAAAGCTGAACAATCGTAGCTTCGCAGTTCCAGCCAAACCCGGATATTACGAGTACAGTGTATCTGCAAAATGGGATGAGTTTCATAATATCACGTACGGATTCGGTGTTTATGTAAAATAACAAACTGCCTTTTCCCAGCAAATTCAACAGTCATTACGCCGTTGGATCACGCTGCGGAAAAGGCTTATTTGTTGTGATTTCCCCGTTCATCAGCAGAACTGATAAGACCTATAAGGCATTCTAATTGACCACTTTGCTGGACTATGATAAGTTCAAATAAGCATAAATTAATCTGAGCATTATACTAGGAATTAGTAACGGCTACATGACGGTCGTTACTAAATGATGGGGTGGATATCGTTGGAATTTCAAGCTACTAACAGTCCTTTTACACAAGAGCAAGCAGAGCTGCTGAATCGTCTGCTGCCAACTTTGAACGACACACAGCGCATCTGGCTGAACGGTTATCTGAGCGCTTCACTGCAAGCGGGTAATACCGTAGCGGCTCCAACCACAGCGAATGAAGCAACAACATCAGCTGCTGCAACACCAGCAGTACCGGACGTACCAAAAGAAGTAACCGTTCTATTCGGTTCGCAAACCGGTAACGCCCAGGGCTTGGCGAAAAAGCTATCTCAGCAACTAACCGCACAAGGATTCGACGTTACACTGTCGTCCATGGGTGATTACAAAACGAACAATTTGAAAAAGGTCCGCAATTTGTTCATTCTCGCCAGTACGCAAGGAGAAGGCGATCCGCCGGATAATGCGATTCCATTTTATGAATTTTTGAATAGCAAGCGAGCACCGAAGCTGTCAGAAGCCAAATTTGCTGTTCTCGGTCTAGGCGATACATCGTATGAATTTTTCTGTCAGACGGGTAAGGATTTTGATAAACGATTGGAAGAGCTCGGCGCGCAGCGCATTGTAGATCGTGCTGATTGTGATGTGGATTTTGAAGAAGCGGCAGGCGAGTGGATTAGCGCGGTACTATCTGCCCTCGGTCAAGTCAGTGCAGCATCTGCTAGTACACCTGCGGTAGTGGAAGGTACTGCTGGTTCCGCAGTGGAATCGGATTACCATCGTACGAACCCTTTTCCAGCAGAAGTACTGGAAAATCTGAATCTGAACGGTCGCGGCTCAGATCAGGAAACCCGGCATGTAGAGCTGTCACTAGAAGGCTCCGGTCTAAGCTATGCGCCGGGCGACAGTCTTGGTGTCTATCCGCAAAATCACCCGCAGCTGGTAGAAGATATTTTGCAGCAAACGGGCTGGAATGCTGATGAATCCATTACGATTAACAAGAATGGCGATCAGTTGAGCATCCGCGAAGCATTGCTGCATCATTATGAGATTACAACATTAAGCAAACCGTTATTGGAAAAGATCGCTGGACTAGCGGATAACGAGCAATTGGAGGATCTGCTAGCAGAGGAACGACAGCAGGATCTGCGGACGTATGTGCAGGGGCGCGATCTGTTGGATCTGATCCGCGACTTCGCACTGAGCGACATTCCAGCAGACGAACTATTATCCTTGCTGCGTAAAATCCCGGCACGATTGTACTCGATCTCTAGCAGCTTCAAAGCGTCACCGGATGAAGTGCATCTGACTGTACGCAAAGTCGAATACGAGCAGCACGGTCGTCAACGCTATGGCGTCTGCTCTGTGCATCTGGCTGAACGACTGGAAGCAGGCGATTCTCTACCGGTATACATTCAGCACAATGACAACTTTAAGCTACCACATGATGACTCCACTCCGATCATTATGATTGGACCGGGTACAGGTGTAGCGCCATTCCGTTCTTTTATCGCTGAGCGTGAAGAGACAGGAGCAGAGGGCAAGAGCTGGTTGTTCTTCGGCGACCGCCGCTTCGGCACGGATTTCCTGTATCAAACGGAATGGCAGCGCTGGCTCAAAGATGGCGTGCTCACACGAATGGATGTAGCCTTTTCCCGTGATAGCGACCAGAAGGTGTATGTCCAGCACCGGATGAAGGAGCGCAGCCGTGAACTGTACGAATGGATTGAGCAGGGCGCCGTCGTGTACGTATGCGGTGATGAGAAGCATATGGCAAACGATGTTCATCTGACATTGGAAAGTATTTTAATAGAAGAAGGCAAGATGAGTCAGGAAGAAGCTGCACAATATATGAGCAATATGTTGCAGCAAAAACGTTATCAGCGGGACGTATATTGAGCGACAGTGGCTGAATGGGGAAACGCCCGCGATTACGAGAGGAGAACTGAACATGGTCCAATATGAAAAATTTCCACCTCATGACCGTCCGCATAGTGACGTCGAGGATATTAAACGAAATAGCTTTTACCTGCGTGGTAGTCTGGAGCAAACGCTCAAAGACCCTATTACCGGTTCCATCCCCGAGGATGACAACCGCTTGATGAAGCACCATGGCAGTTATATGCAGGACGACCGTGATCTGCGTAACGAACGGAACAAGCAAAAGCTGGAACCCGCGTACCAATTCATGCTGCGTGTTCGTGCATCTGGCGGTATCGTTACACCTGCACAATGGCTGATGATGGATAGCATTTCGCACAAGTATGGCAATGAAACGATTCGTCTCACGACCCGTCAATCGTTCCAACTGCATGGCGTACTAAAATGGAATCTGAAAAACACGATCCGCGAAGTGAATGATGCACTACTCAGCACACTGGCAGCCTGTGGTGACGTGAACCGTAACGTCATGTGCAACACCAACCCGGATCAATCGTATGTGCATGCCGAAGTATACAATTGGGCATGTAAAGTCAGTACCCATCTTGATCCACAGACGCGTGCCTATCACGAAATCTGGCTAGATGAGGAGAAAATTATCGACAGCCGCGACACTGAAACCGAGCAAGAGCCGATCTATGGCGCAGTCTATCTGCCGCGCAAATTCAAGATTGGAATCGCGGTTCCACCGTCTAACGATGTAGATGTCTTTTCACAAGATCTTGGCTTTATCGCGATTGTAGAAAATGGTCGTTTGGCTGGTTTTAACGTTGCAGTTGGCGGCGGTATGGGAATGACACATGGTGATATTGCGACCTATCCGCAGGTGTCCAAAGTGATCGGTTTTATTACACCAGAGCAAATGATCGATGTAGCGGAGAAAGTAGTCACCATTCAACGCGACTATGGCGATCGTGCTGTACGTAAACACGCTCGTTTCAAATATACGATTGACGACCGTGGGCTGGATTGGCTCGTAGCCGAGCTGCATGAACGTCTCGGCTGGCAGTTGCAGGAAGCGCGTCCATACCAATTTGACCATAATGGCGACCGATATGGTTGGGTCAAAGGCAACAATGGCAAATGGATGTTCACATTATTTGTACAAAATGGTCGTATCGTCGATCTGGAGGATTATCCGCTCATGACTGGACTGCGCGAAATCGCCAAAGTCCACACTGGTGACTTCCGCTTGACGCCAAACCAGAATCTAATTATCGGCAACGTCAGCAGTCAGAAGAAGAAAAAGATCGAATCGCTCATCGCTCAATATCATCTGACTGATGGCGCACATTATTCCGCATTGCGCCGCAATTCGATGGCATGTGTATCCTTGCCAACATGCGGTATGGCGATGGCGGAAGCGGAGCGCTACCTGCCAACGCTGATCGACAAGCTGGAATTGGAGCTGGATCAGGCAGGACTGCGCAACGAAGATATCGTCGTACGTATGACTGGTTGTCCGAACGGCTGCGCCCGTCCGATGCTGGCAGAGCTGTCCTTTATCGGCAAAGGACCCGGCAAATACAATATGTATCTGGGCGGCGGCTTTGACGGCAGTCGATTGAACAAACTATATCGTGAAAATATCGGGGAAGAGGAAATTTTGTCTTCGCTGAAGCCGATCATCCAACGCTATGCAACAGAACGCGAAAGCAATGAGCATTTCGGTGACTTTGTTATTCGTGCAGGGTACGTGGAAGCGGTGTACGACGGTCAGCAGTTTCATGCTTGATGAATGTTCTCGCGGCTGGATGTGACAAGACGAGCTAGTGCTTGTGTTTGTTATGCTGAGGGAGCAACCGTGTGAGTGCTGGATTTTCGTGCACTATCGGCATAAGCAGGGATGAGAGTTTTACAAAGGCAAACAAAATAATCTTGCAATCAACCAATCGGGAACATTCGCTTAATGAGGCGGGTGTTTCCGATTTTTTTGAGCAAAAATGATGGACTGAAAAGAAAATAGAATTTTACGATACTAAAATGATAAAAAAACAATACATGAAAAATTCATAACAGTAAAACTCAAAATGAGAAGTGAAATCAGAAAATAATTTGCTATAAACCAAATGGGAAGTCATAATTGCTCAGCGAACCAGCGAACCAGCGAACCAGCGAACCAGCGAACCAGCGAACCAGCGAACCAGCGAACCAGCGAACCAGCGAACCAGCGAACCAGCGAACAAAGCCATTAAGTAAGATCTGAGGAAGAGAACAAATTAGAAGAAATATTAAATGTAGCAATCTTTCGGCAATTTTGAGGATTGCAACCCTAAAATAAATATTTCAACATATGAAAAATTCACAATAATGAAACCTAAATTACTGTATCAACGACCAATACAATCAACCCATACACAATCAATCGAAACACAAGCCATTGCACAATTACAACAAACGATTTAAAATTTCAACATGATTATATTGCATTCCCAATTGAATGGAGGATACGTAATGAAGCAGGCATTAATCATTATTGATATGCAGGAAATCTTTTTTAATAGTAAGCACAACGCATTATATCAACGCAAATCGCTAGTCGAGCATGTGAACACTTTGATCGGTAAAGCGCGGGATAACGAGATTCCGATTGTATTTATCCAACACAGTGACGAGAATCCTAGCGACGAATTATATCCAGGTACGCCAGATTGGGAGATCAGTGCTCAGTTGTCGCGTAAGCCAGAAGACACAGTCATTCGCAAAACGCGCTGGGATTCCTTTTATCGGACAAGCTTATTGGACTGGTTGCGCCGAAATGAGATTGAACAAATGATTTTTGCTGGTGCACAAACAGAATTTTGCCTGGATACGACACTTCGTAATGCGTACAGTATTGGCTATCAGCATAATATTGTCGCAGCCGATGCACATAGTACGCTAGATAGCTGTATATTATCAGCAGAGCAAATTATGCGTCATCATGAGAATGTATGGCATCGACGTTTTGCTACAGTACAATCAGTTGAGGAGATTGTATTTGGACAATAAGATTTCAATAAAATGTTAGTCAAAACACCTCATCATTAGCTTCGTATGATATCCTCAAACAGATACTATATATCTTGAAAGGGGAATCCACATAATGAAAACAATAAGATCAGGAATCCAATCACTATTGTCCTTCGTTCTGCTCGCTACTTTGTTCCTAAGTATGTTGCCTACTCCAGTCTCAGCAGCATATGAGCTTCGCCTGTATACTTCCTCTGGTAGTAATACAACTACTACCAGTAGCAAGATCAGAGTATACGAGAACAACGGAACTCTCTATGCACCACTCAGAGATACCGTCAAGAAATTAGGCTATTCGTTTAGCGGTAGTATAGAAGATGAACTGTTTACATATCACAAATATACAGTAACCCACAACGGCAAAGCTGCCATTTTTTGGGGAAGCCATGACATGGGATATCAGATTGAGACGTACACCGTGTCCAAAGGCAGTGGCCCCAATAACAATAAAGTGTACGAGCCACCAATGCAATGCCAGCAAGAGAGCGACATTTGTCAGCTGATCACTTCGAAATATACAGGTCCAATCGTATATGATGGTACTTTGTATGTACCGGTTCGGCAACTGGCAGAAGCGTTATCGCTGAAGCTGAATATTTCAAAGGATAGCGGAAAGTCTGTTGTCTCATTGACTGCATCGATATCGACCTCCATGTGATGGATGAGCTCGATTGTAAATAAAAATAGCAAGCATTTTGCATTTCCCGCTCCGGTTGGTCATACTAAGATCAAGTATAATTTGGTCGCAGTTAAAATCGTGATCTCAGCTCGTAGCATAAAATGTACTGATCATCCATTTTCAAATTAAAGGAGTGAATATCTATATGGCAGCAGATAATACAGCTCTACTCGTCATGGATATGCAAAATAGCATCGTATCCCGATTCGTTCAGCAGGAGCAACAGTTGGAGCCATTCCAGCAAGCGATTGCAGTCGCGCGTGAACATGGAATCCAAGTCATTTATATTCATGTCGGCTTCCGCGATGGTTACCCGGAAGTGCATCCAAGCAACAAAATGTTTGGTGGTGTTGCTGCACGTGGTGGCAACGCAGATCCAGAGCAGATCAAGATTCACGATGCCATTGCCCCGCAGGAGGGGGAAGCAGTTGTCATGAAAAAGCGATTTAGTGCGTTTACCGGCAGTGATCTGGAAGTGATTTTACGCTCCAACCGTATCGAGCATCTTGTGTTGAGCGGGATTGCTACCAGTGGTGTTGTACTGTCTACACTGCGTGAAGCATCCGATAAAGATTATGTGCTGACGGTATTGTCCGATGCGTGTATTGATGCCGACCCAGAAGTACACCGTGTGTTAACGGAAAAGGTATTTCCGGTACAAGCAGAAGTCGTTACAGTAAAAGAGTGGGCGAAAAGCTTGCACTAATTGATCTCAACCACGCCATCATTTAGAGAGGTTGTTGGATCATTACAATCTAAGATTCGACTGAAGCCATTCAGTATATAAAATTTATACTTTTTCCAACACATAACAATAGATACAAGCAGAACAGCGAATAGATGTTGTTCTGCTTTTCCGCTTTGACATATCTATTTCCCTCCACTTAGCTGCTCTACATCCCTACCACGAAAACTCATCAAAAAATTATCTATTCCTATCTTCTAGCCTGACCCTCCCCGGTGCTATAATACGGATATCGTAGCCGAAATGAGGGATCTTTCATTTGCATAAAAAAGTAAGCGCTTTACTAGCGATTGTCGCCTTGACGCTGCTGATCTTTACGATTATGGCAGCGATGCGATTTGTTCAATCCGAGCATGAATTGCCTTTGACCCGTTCGCAACAACAACCGAAGTATCGGCTCGTTCTGATCACCTTTGACCTGGGCACTCCATTCTGGCAGCAGTTAGGCAATGCAGCGGAACAACAGGCGCAGCGTCTTGATGCCAAGCTCGAAGTATGGGGCAGTTACGGACGTGACCGGGAGAGCTTTCTCAAGCAATTGGAGATTGCCATCGATTCACGGGTAGATGGTATTATCGTGCAGGGACTGGACACAGACGAATTTGTTAATTTGACGAAGGTAAAAGCAGCATTTTACGGCATACCCGTCATTACCGTTGCTAGTGATGTACCGATGCAGAGCAGTCTGCGCAAAACATATGTCGGTTCCGACCCTCATGCTGCCGGCCAATTGATCGCCGAGAAGCTCATTCAGGATATGGGCAAAAAGGGCACAGTCGTGTTGATGGGCGATAACCGCAATGAATACGATCAGCAGCAGCGTGTCAAAGGCATGGAGCATATCCTCAAACAATATCCCGGTATTCATACCGAATATGTACAAACCCCGGAAGTACGCGACAAGATCGTCGCAGCTACTCAAAACATTATGAACCGCTTTCCGAATGTAAACGCCTTCATATCGATTGATTCCAATCTGACGGAAGCGATGGTACAGGAGATCAGTCGACGCTCTAGCATAGAATCGTATAAAATCTATTCTTTTGACGATAACCCGGATGTACTGCCCTTGCTACGTGATGGCAAGCTAGATGGCATACTGGAGCAATCGCCCGACGAGATGGGAAAGGTGAGCGTACATATGATGATACAGTGGCTGAATGGCAAGACGCTGCCTCTGAATAGAGACGGGTATCTGACCGACATTTCAATCCGTACGGCGGCGCAAGTCCAATGATCAGCATCCAACGGAAAATATGGACACTGACGGCGATCATCATGTTCATCATGCTGATGATCTGGGTGACGCTCATGTACTATAACCAGAAGACGGAGAATCAGTATAACGAGATTCTACAGCGCTACCTGCGCATGAATGAAGTAACAACATCCAGCCAGCAGGTGATTACCTCGCTCAACAGTTATCTCATTACGCCGACCGAAGGCAATCTGAGCAGTTTGCGCAGGCGAGAAACGCAGTTGCAGGAAGCCCAGCTGGATATTAGTAATCTACGCAATAGTGGTAACGATTTTGCGCTGACGAGCTATATCAATCTAATCGACAGTCTGATCGAAACGTCAGAGCGTGCGGTCATGTTCCACTCGGAAAAGGAAACCGAAGATTCGGCGGATGCCTTTTCCGAAGCAACACGCATTTCCAAATACATTTCTGATATGACACTTACGTTGCTGGATCGGGAACTGACGACGTACGAGCAATTTTACAGAGGAATTATTCAGCAATCCAGCGAATTGAAGCGACTGGGCATTTGGATTCTGCTGACGATGACCTGCTGGTTGTTGCTGTTCACCTATTGGTTCTCACTCAGCATCACACGCCCGATTCAGCAGCTCACTCAAGCAGCACAGGAACTGGCAAAGGGGCGGTTTGACCTACAAGTGAAAGTCAATTCGTCGGATGAGATTTCGTTTCTGGCAAAGATGTTTGAGCATATGCGCATTAGCATCAATGGGCTGATCTCCGAGATTCAGCAGAAGGCACAGCTGGAAAATGAATTGCAGCGGAACAAGCTGCTGCTTCAGGAGAGCCAGCTACGCAGCTTGCAAAGTCAGATCAATCCGCATTTTCTATTCAATATTCTGGATACGCTATCGAAGAAAGCATTTCTGGAAGGAGCGGAGGAGACGAGTGATCTGCTGGTTAGTGTTGCCGGACTGCTGCGCTACAATCTCAAGCGATTGGATCGTTCTGTTACGCTATACGACGAGGTGCGAGTGATCGGGCAGTATATGGAAATTCAGAAAGCACGATTTACCGATAGGCTGCATTTGCATACTGATATTAACGAAGATTGCCTATCCATTCAGATTCCCGGTTTAACGCTGCAACCGATTATTGAGAATGCAATCACTCATGCGGTCGAGCCAGATGAGCATGGCGGCAATATCGAGATTGTGATCCGCGATAGCGGGGAGACGGTCACGGTGGAAATTGCTGACGACGGACCCGGTATGAGTCATGTGAAGATTCAGCAGATTCTGGATGAAGAGCAGGTAGAGAGTGAAGGGCATTCGACGGGTATCGGTTTTACGAATGTAGTGCAGCGATTGCGGCTGTTTTATGGGGTGCGCGATATTATTGAGATTCATAGTACTGAGGGACGCGGCGTACGCGTGCTTTTAAAAATACCGAAAGTAAGGGGACGGGACGCGTATGATGAAGCTGCTTATCGTCGATGATGAACAGGTGGTGCGGGAAGGATTGGAAGCGATTTTGCAGCGAGGTTTCCCGGAATTGGAGATTGCACAGGCGAAAAATGGCAAACTGGCGATAGAGCTAGCAGCCAGCTTCCAGCCACATCTCATTCTGATGGATATCAAAATGCCTGGTATGGACGGGCTAGAAACGACGGAACAGATTGGAGCGTCGTTTCCAGAGATCAAATTCATTATGATCACAGCATATGATACTTTCGATTATGCACGTCGGGCATTGAAGCTGGGAGTGAAAGATTACCTGCTCAAGCCAAGCAAAGCGGGCGAAATTACGGCAACGGTCCAAAAGGTATTCGCCGAGATTGATGCCGAACGTCAAAGCCGTGAGCAGAGCAAGCAGCGCGACGATACATTGGAACGTCTACTGCCGGTCATTGAAACCGATATGGTCACCCAACTGCTGTTCGACTATGTACATGATGTGCATCTGGACGAAACGGTGCGCTGGCTGGATGTTGATCCCGACAGTGAGAAATTTGCACTTGCGGTCATTATTCCTGATGCCGCCGAGCATCTGTATGCAGCGATTCGGGAAACGATCAGTCGTACTGGCAATGGTCTGGTCGGTGCATTGAACGGGCGACAGGTGCCGATCATCGGCTTCCGACGTGCTGGACAATCGTTTCGCGCACAGGCATCAGATATGGCGCGCGAGCTATTGACGGTTGCCGGGCAGGAGCTGCGGGAGCAGTGCTTTATCGGAATTGGCAATCCGTGCAGTTCGCTTGGGCGATTGCGGCAGTCGTATCAGGAGGCATTGATTGCAACGAGCAATCCATACTTGCCAGTAAAGTATCGGTTTTATGATGATTATGCGTCTACTGCTTCGCCGGGTACAGGTACGCTGGCGCGTCAGGCGGAGCAGCGATTATTTGATCAGGTACGCCTTGGCGATTGGGATCATATTCGAGAGGATATTTTGCAGGCGGTGCATCAGTATGAGCAGGCTGGGCGAGATCAGTTACAGGCGCAGCAGTTAATTTTACAGCGGCTCTGGATTGCTGCACGCATGCTGACCGAAATGGGAGTGGAATTGGAACCGCCCGTGTATTCTTCCCCAGTACAGGATTATCGTCAGCTGCGTCATGAAACGTCGCTGATGATTGAGCAGATGCGCAGTATTTCGGATGCATACGCCCAGCGAGTCAAGCCGGATACGATTGGACGAATGAAGCAGTACATTACAGAACATTCGCATCAGGATATTTCGCTAGAAGGCATCGCCGAGCAATTTGGGCTGAGTCCTTTTTATATTAGTAAATTGTTCAAAGAGCAGCTGGGTGTGAACTATATTGATTTTCTCACCGAGTGCCGAATCAATCGCGCGAAAAAGCTGATGGGAGATCCACAGCGAAGTCTCAAGGAGATCACCTATGAGGTCGGCTACCGTGACCCGAACTATTTTAGCAAAGTATTCAAAAAGTCCTGTGACGTTTCGCCGACGGAATATCGGAAGGCATTGCTGGGAGCACGGGAATGAAGTTAGATGACGCAGCAATTACCGTGATACAGAAAGCAGATATAGCATATTTATCATATGAAAAAGGAACTGAGCAAAGTACCTGCTGTACATCGACTACCAATCGTCTCACCAACAGTCTATGGCTCATCTTTATAAGTACAGTATTCATCTTGCTCATGAGCGGTTGTACTATGGCACCCGGCACAACCAGCTCTGAACAACCGCAACCACCGACTTCATCAGCAACAACGGCATTACCGAACTCTGCCACTGACGGTTCTACAGCAGGATCGCCGTCTACCAAGCAACAATACACACCATCTACCAACTCTTCCACAAGCTCATTATCCAGTCAACGTTCGGCAGCTGCTGGCAAGTCTGTAGCCGACCGCCCTATTCGAATTGGCTTTGCAATGGATACACTGGTCGAAGAACGCTGGAAAAAGGATCGTCAGTTGTTCATTCAGGCGGCACATCGCCTTGGAGCGGAAGTTACCGTACAATCTGCGAATAGCGATGATGCCATCCAGATTGAGCAGGCAGAGCAGATGATCAGCGAAGGGGTAGATGTGCTGGTCATCGTACCGCATAATGCCGAAGCGACAGCAGCTATCGTGAATCGTGCTCATCGCGCAGGCATCAAAGTTCTGTCATATGATCGATTGGTAAAAAATGCCGATGTCGATCTGTATGTCTCCTTTGATAACGAGCAGGTCGGTCGTTTACAGGCAGAAGCGATAACCAAGCTAGTTCCAGAGGGCAAATATGTATATATCGGCGGTGCAGACACAGATAATAACGCACATATGTTCAAGCAAGGCGTATTCGACGTATTACAGCCACGGATTGATGACGGGCAGATTCGTGTCGTATATGATCAATGGTCAAGAGACTGGAAGCCGTCCAATGCGGAGAATAACATGCGTGAAGCGCTGACTGCCAACCACAACAAAGTTGATGCCGTCATTGTAGCGAATGATGGTACCGCTGGGGGAGCAGTGGCTGCATTAGAGGAACGTGGACTTGCCGGACGCATTCCGGTTGCAGGGCAGGATGCCGATCTCGCTGCTATACGGCGCATCGTAGCAGGAACGCAAACGATGACGGTGTATAAGCCTATTGGTAAGCTTGCCGAGATTACTGCTGAGATGGCGGTCAAGCTAGCGAAGGATGAGAGTATTACCGCCAAACAATACGTGAATAATGGCAAGATTGAAGTTCCGTCTATATTGCTCAGCCCGATTGAGGTCAACCGCAACAATATCGATCAGACGGTCATTGCCGACGGATTTCATTCCAGACAAGAAGTGTACGGGAAATAAGATTATGTAATAGCAGTCAGATCGGACACCAGCACATCCAAGTACTATTCCTAAGCATCGGTATCGCACTGCGCGAGATCGATGCTTTTTGTCGTACCGAGTTGTCGCAAAGTCAGCGCACATAGACTTGTTATTCATCCCAAGCAGCTAAATATGACACGGGTATAATTTTAACTAGGATAAAAAAGTACAGAAGGTCGCAAAAGAGTGCTATATTTAAGCGCTTACATTACCAGGAAGCGATGCTATGATTGACCTGTAAGCAAACAGACAAGCATCGAAAGGGGCAACTACCATTGAAGAAACATGTTAAAGGAATCTCCCTGCTGATCATCGTGATGATGTTCTCGCTCATTATGTCCGCCTGTAATAACGGAGGCACTAGCAGTAGCGGAAGTGGTGGCGATGGAGCGATCAGTGTAGGTATCGTCCTGCCGACCAAAGACGAACCACGCTGGGTACAGGATGAGCAGCGCTTCAAAGAAGCATTGTCCGGCACGAAGTACTCGACAGAGATTCTGTTCAGTCAAGGTTCATCCGCTAAGGAAAAAGAAAACGTGGAAACACTGATCAATAAAGGAATCAAAGTGCTGATCATCTGTCCACAAGACGGTGCAGCCGCAGCAGCCGCTGTTGAATCCGCCAAAAAAGAAGGCATTACCGTTATCGCCTATGACCGTCTGATCACAGACACTGATGCTGTTGACTACTATGTAACATTCGATAGTCTGGCTGTTGGTGCAGCACAAGCGAAATACTTGGTTGACCATGCCAAAGGTACTGGCGAACCGCTCTACCTGTATGCAGGTGCAGCATCTGACAATAACGCATTCTTGTTCTTCCAAGGTGCATGGGAAGTACTGCAACCAAAAATCGCTGATGGCACATTCAAAATTGCTAACTCTTCACAAGCAGAAGCTCTGAAAGCTACAAAAGAACTGTCTCGTGACCAACTCGGCTCTATCATCGGTCAAGTTACAACGAACTGGGATCCAAACGAAGCCAAAAACAAAGCACAAACTCACTTAACTGCCGCAGCAGCTGATATGAAAGGCGATGTAGCGGTTCTGGCACCAAACGATGGTACAGCTCGTTCGATCGCTGACGTATTCGGCGCTGACACAGCAATTAAGAGCTATGTCATCACTGGACAAGATGCTGAGCAAGCTTCGATCCAATACATCATCGACGGCAAACAATCGATGACTGTATTCAAAGATGTACGTACACTTGTCAAAGATGCAATGGGTATGGCTGTTGAAATTCTGGATGGCAAAACACCAGAAACAACAGGCTCCTACAATAACGGCAGCGTTGACGTAAAAGCAAAACAAACCAACGTCATCGTCGTTGACAAAGACAACGTGAAAAAAGAACTGATCGATTCCGGCTACTACAAAGCGTCCGACTTTACTGGACTGTAAGCTCAGTCGGGCATCATCAGCTACAGATGGCAAACGGCAAAACAGGGACGGGATGCTGTTCCTGTTTTGCAATTCCATCCAATTAAATACACATGGTGAACATTATCATGTAATGAACAAAATGAACGGCGAATAAGTAAACAAACGAGAGCAAGCAGGCGGGTAAGGAGGAGTATCAATGGACGGAAACATACTGGAGATGAGAGGCATTTCCAAAAGCTTTACAGGCGTCAAAGCCTTATCTGACGTTAACTTCAAAGTCGCTCAAGGCGAAATTCACTGTCTGATCGGCGAGAATGGAGCTGGCAAATCGACGCTAATGAAGGTACTCAGCGGTGTGTACCCTTATGGCACGTACGAAGGCGATATTATTTTTGAAGGCAATGTGCAGAATTTTGCCAAGATCAGCGACAGCGTTAAGACAGGCATCGCTATCATTTATCAGGAGCTGGCACTATTCCCTGATCTGAGCGTGTACGAGAATATCTTTGCCGGTAATGAAGTGAAAAAGGGCGGCGTGATTGATTGGAATGAGACGATTATCCAAGCACGCGAATTGCTAAAAAAAGTAAAACTGAACGTCAACCCGGAGACGCTCATCCGTGATCTAGGTGTAGGGAAACAGCAACTCGTCGAAATCGCCAAAGCACTCAGCAAAAATGTAAAATTGCTCATTCTGGATGAGCCAACAGCAGCACTGAATGAAAATGACAGCGAGAACTTACTCGAACTGCTGCGCGATCTGAAGCAACAGGGCATAACCTGCATTATGATCTCGCACAAACTCAAAGAGGTTATCTCCATTGCAGACAAAGCAACCGTACTGCGAGACGGGAAAACGATCTGTACGCTAGATGCGTCCCAAGGCGAATTGACCGAAGGCGTGATTATCAAAAACATGGTTGGACGCGATATCGAAGACATTTATCCGAAGCGCCCGGACAAACGGTTTGGCAGTCATATTCTTGAAGTGAAAAATTGGAGCGCTTACGATCAGGAACTTGGTCGTCATGTCGCCAAACATATCGATTTGCATGTCAAAAAAGGTGAAATCGTCGGTATCGCTGGACTGATGGGCTCGGGGCGTACTGAATTTGCACTTAGCATCTTTGGCAATCCCAAGCACTACAAGCTAGAAGGCGAACTGTTCGTCGATGGTCAGAAAAAGAACTTCCGGCATACAAGCGATGCGATTCGCTCTGGTATCGCCTATGTAACTGAAGATCGCAAAGGCGACGGCTTGTTCCTCATTCAGGATATTAAGAGCAATGTCACCGCCGCTAACCTGAAAGGCATTTCCTCTGGCGGTATCTTGAACGAAAACGAAGAAGTTCACGTTGCTAGTGGCTACAAAAGCTCGATGTACATCAAAGCATCGTCTATCGAGCAGGTCGTGGGCAACTTGAGCGGTGGCAATCAGCAAAAAGTATCGCTTGGCAAATGGCTGTTCGTCGGACCGAAGCTGCTCATTCTCGATGAGCCAACACGCGGCATCGACGTCGGCGCCAAATTTGAAATTTATACGATCATGAACAAGCTGATCAGTGAAGGCATGAGCATCATTATGATCTCCTCCGAACTGGGCGAGGTGCTGGGCATGAGCGACCGCATCTATGTCATGGCGGAAGGACGCATCAAGGGCGAACTTCCGATTGAAGAAGCCGATCAAGAGAAAATTATGAAATTTGCCACACAATAGGAGGACTGGCCGTGAACTTCTTTACTGAAGCAAGATCCCTGCTCAAAGTGAATATCCGCGATTACGGTATGTATATCGCCCTGTTCGTCATCATGCTGACCTTTTCCATTCTGACTGACGGTCTGTTCATGTCATCGCGCAACATTAGTAACCTGCTCGATGCGACCGGATATATCGCAGTACTCGCTGTCGGTATGACACTCGTTATCGTTATTCGTCATATTGACCTGTCTGTCGGCTTTGCCGCTGGTTTTATGGGTGCGATTGCCGCCATTATGCTGTCCCAGCTCGGTATGCCGGTGTACCTGACGATTCCGATCATTATGGTACTCGGTATCGTGATCGGTATGTTCAATGGTGTACTGGTCGCTTCCGTAGGTATCCCGTCATTCGTATCATCGCTCGCTGCAATGCTCATCTTCCGCGGCGCTTTGCTGCAAGTGACGGAGAATACCGGTACGATCATCGTCAAAGACAAAACCTTCAACGCAATCGGTAATGATTACTTGCCAGCACTTAGTCAAGTAGGCGGACTCAACCTGCTGTCTCTCATCATCGGTGGACTGATTATTTTATTCTTCATCTATTCCGAATTCAGCAAACGCAACCAGAAGCTGAAATACAAATTCGAAGTCGTGTCCAAACCGATCTTTGCTGTCAAATTAATCTTCGTTTCTCTCATTATTGCCTACGTAACATGGATTCTCGCCGGATATCACGGCTTCTCATGGACGGTCGTTATTACACTTGCGGTTGTCATCGTGTACCATTTCCTAACTACACGTACTGTACTCGGTCGTCACATCTACGCTGTTGGTAGTAACCCGGAAGCTGCTCACCTGAGCGGGATCAATGTCAAAAAGATTACGTACATCGTATTCGGCTCCATGGGCATGTTGTCCGCGCTGTCCGGTATTCTGTACACGTCCCGTCTGCAATCTGCAACGACAACAGCAGGTACACTGTTCGAGCTTGATGCCATCGCAGCAGCATATGTCGGCGGCGTATCCGCAGCTGGCGGTGTCGGTAAAGTCACCGGCTCTATCATCGGTGCCGTCGTTATGGCATCGCTCTCCAGTGGTATGAACCTGCTCGGCGTAGGCATTTCCTATCAATATATGATCCGCGGTGCTGTACTGGCACTCGCCGTAATCTTTGACGTTATGACTCGCAGAAAAAGAGGCTAGCACACAGCTTTTGGTATATGGCTTTTAGTACATTGTGTTGTTTAGTATCATCCAAGTCTCCTGTATGATTGATGACAGGAGACTTTTTGCTATATGTTTTGCTATATGTAGTATTCCAAGGTTTGATCAATAACGATTGGATTGCAATCTGATTTGCATGTCAGCAACTGGAAGGTTACAAGATCTATTGTGATATAGAATACGGATTCTCAGGAAAATCGATGAAATCAATCAACTTTCCATTGAGTTGTCTCACATATATCACTATAATAAGACGAGATGTCCCTGCCCTATTGATCCGCAATCCACGCAGGCATAAAGTCCAATAGAAAAGGTGTAATGAATGAGCATATTAAATGTAGAAAAGTTAAGCCACGGGTTTGGCGACCGGGCTATTTTTAAAGATGTATCGTTTCGTCTGTTAAAAGGCGAGCATATCGGTCTGATTGGCGCAAACGGTGAAGGTAAATCCACCTTCATGAATATCATCACAGGCAAACTGCAACCAGATGAAGGCAAAGTTGAGTGGTCGAAGCGGATGCGTGTCGGCTATCTCGATCAGCACGCTGTACTGGAAAAAGGCATGACCATCCGCGACGTACTCAAGAGTGCATTCCAATATCTGCTCGATATGGAGCAGGAAATGAATGATATGTACGGCAAAATGGGTGATGTCACGCCCGAAGAACTGGAAGACCTGCTGGAGCAGGTTGGTACGATTCAGGATACACTGACCGCACAGGACTTTTACCTGATCGATGCCAAGATTGACGAAACCGCGCGTGGTCTTGGTCTGACTGATATCGGTCTGGACAAAGACGTCAATGACTTGTCTGGCGGACAACGTACCAAAGTCCTGCTGACCAAGCTGCTATTAGAGAAACCGGATATCCTGCTTCTGGATGAGCCGACCAACTATCTGGATGAAGTGCATATCACTTGGCTGACTCGTTATTTGCAGGAATATGAGAATGCGTTTATCCTCATTTCTCACGATATTCCATTCCTGAATAGTGTCATCAACATCATCTACCATATGGAAAATCAAGAATTGAATCGTTATGTCGGCGATTATGATTATTTCCTTGAAGTATATGATATGAAAAAGCAACAACTTGAATCGGCATTCAAACGTCAACAGCAGGAGATTTCCCAGCTGAAAGACTTTGTAGCACGTAACAAAGCAAGCGTAGCTACCCGTAATATGGCGATGTCTCGTCAGAAGAAGCTGGATAAGATGGAAGTGATCGAGCTGGCGCAGGAGCGCCCGAAGCCGCAATTTAACTTCAAAGTTGGACGTACAGCGGGCAAGGTTATTTTTGAAACGAAAGATCTGGTCATCGGTTACGGAGATCCATTGTCCCGTCCGCTGGATCTGCGTATGGAGCGCGGGCAGAAGATTGCTCTCGTCGGCGCGAACGGTATCGGGAAAACGACGCTGCTGCGCAGCATTCTCGGCGAAATTCAAGCCCTCTCCGGTACAGTAGAACGTGGTGAGCACCAACAGATCGGTTATTTTGAGCAGGAGATGAAGTCGGACAACTACAACTCTTGTATTGAAGAGATCTGGAATGAGTTCCCAGGCTTCTCCCAGTTTGAAGTACGTGCGGCACTGGCAAAATGCGGTCTGACGACCAAGCATATCGAGAGCAAAATCGCCGTTCTGAGCGGTGGCGAAAAAGCCAAAGTTCGTCTGTGCAAACTGATCAACCGTGAAACGAATATCCTCGTACTCGATGAGCCGACCAACCACTTGGACGTGGATGCGAAGGATGAATTGAAACGTGCGCTGCAAGCGTACAAAGGCAGCATTCTGATGATATCTCACGAACCGGAATTTTACCGCGACATCGTGACGGAGACATGGAACTGCGAATCGTGGACGACAAAAGTATTCTAATCAAGCAATAGCGCTTAGTCATTTGTAGTTACATCATGAATGGACATCCTGTTTGAGTTACGACTTGAACAGGATTTTCTTTTGGAATAGGTAAAATATTTTGATTACGCTGCAAAACGCGCTATAATGAATAGCGTATAAATTCACAAGCAGAAAGAGAGCGGATCGTATGGGCCGTAAGTGGAATAATATCAAGGAAAAAAAGGCGAATAAAGACGCCAATACAAGCCGGATTTATGCCAAATTTGGTGTGGAAATCTATGTTGCTGCCAAAAAAGGCGAACCAGATCCCGTATCCAATAGTGCTCTGAAAGTCGTACTTGAGCGTGCGAAAACATATAATGTACCCAAAGCGATCATTGATCGCGCGCTGGATAAAGCAAAAGGCAGTGGAGAAGAACAATACTCTGAGCTGCGTTACGAAGGATTCGGTCCGAACGGTTCAATGATCATCGTCGACGCACTGACCAACAACGTCAATCGTACCGCCCCGGAAGTGCGTTCCGCATTTAACAAAAACGGCGGAAACATGGGCGTAGCCGGTTCTGTTGCGTACATGTTCGAATCGACCGCTGTGATCGGCGTGTCGGGTAAGGACGAAGAAGAAGTATTGGAAATCCTGATGGAAGCAGATGTCGATGCACGCGATATCGTGCAAGAAGACGAGTCTGTCATCGTCTACGCGGAGCCGGATCAATTCCATGCCATTCAAGAAGCGTTCAAAAATGTCGGTATCGAAGAATTCAGCGTAGCAGAGCTGACTATGCTGCCACAAACATTTGTGACACTGCCAGACGAAGCGGCTGAAGCACAATTCGAGAAGCTGATCGACGCACTGGAAGATCTGGAAGATGTACAACAGGTGTACCACAACGTTGAGTACGCTGAGTAATCATCGCCACATATCCATCGTTTGAACATATCTGTGCAGATTGAGCATGATGCCAATCTGCATACAAAGTAGCAGTATATCTACTTGAAGTAGGTATACTGCTATTTTGCATGTACGATCTGTCGCCAAGCCGTCCTTAGTCCATAACGAAATGTACATGTTCCTTACTCGTCTGTTCAATATGCATATACGCGTACCGAAACTGCAAAAATATTTTCTACAAAAATAATAACGTTTGCAACATTCCTTCCGTTTGTATTGTGTACATCATGAAGAGGCAAGTACACAGCTCCATGGAAAGGAGGAAATGCACATGAAAACAGTAATCACGGCAGCGCTATCGGCTACGTTACTGCTGAGCGGCACCGGAAGTGCACTAGCATTTGACGATGTGAATCAGCAGCAAAAGCAAGCGATTACGAGCCTACAGCAGCAGGGAGTGATTGCCGGTATGAGCAAGGATAGCTTCCAACCGGAAACTGATCTCAGCTATGCACAGGCGATTACGTTACTGGTAAACGCATATGATCTCAACATCGATAATATGCGCTTTATCAAAATGCCAGTAGCGACCGATCTGTACACCCATGTATCCGACAAAGCATGGTATGCAGATGCTCTCGTATTCGCGTATTACAACGACGTCAAGCTGGACAAAAGCGTGAATGTAGCAGATTCCATCAGCCGCGAGCAATTTGCGACACTGCTGATGGATACACTGGAGCGTAAAGCCGGTTTGCCGATGATCAATCTCGTTCCGGCGGACATCAAGGATGAATCCGACATTACCGCCGGCAATCAGGGAGCGATCCAGCGTGCCTTGCATTACAAGATCATCACATTGCATGAGGACGGCACCTTCCAGCCAAACGAAAAGCTCACTCGTGGCGAAGCCGCCGAGTGGCTATACAACAGCTTACAACTCCTGCATGAGAAAACAGGAACAAAGCAGGCACCAACGGAAGATGCCGGTCAATGAGGAGGATCTGCATTTCCCCTTTTCACATGTCGTCCATCCCTATGTCACTACATCATGACCGTACACAACAGCATCTAGCTCCAATGTATCTCAACCCCGCCGAGCCGATACGTAAGTCTCTGCGGGAAGTGCACCCGGCTCCGTAAAGCCGTGCGTGCAGTGTCGCTCTGTCGTCCAGTCTCTTGCCATTTGCGGGCAAACACATCCACTACGGATCAGTCAAAAGCATCACTGGCACGCACCCTGCCGACAGGATCGCTTTCATGACTACAAATAACCGCCGACTCTTTTTACATAGCCGCCATCTGCTGATGGTCTGGTCATGCAGAGAGAATATCGGCGGTTCTTTGTTATGTCGCCGTAATTCCACATAATCCGCTATGGTGATGCCAGAACAAGTATATTAAACTATAACATGAACCATCGGCATTACCGCATGCCTCATCTTATCTTCAAAAGGAGACATCATGGTTAAACGACTTGTTAGACTGGCAGACCACGTATACCGACTGGCGCTTCCTTATGGGGAAGGCACAGTGAACAGCTATCTCTTTGAAGGCAAGAACGGATATACCGTTATGGATACTGGCGTACAGGATGAAGCGACACGCCGTGAATGGAAGCAGCTACGCGACAACGGACTTGTGATCGAAAAGGTGATCATTACCCATACCCATCCCGACCATATTGGACTGGCACCTTGGTTCCAACAGGAGTGGAACGTTCCCGTCATTTGTTCACGTAACAGCTATGAACTGATGAGCACGTATCACCGTCTTTTGGAGCAAAAGCAGCCGGATGACCATACACCTTATGCATTTAACCGTAAATATGATGGACCAGAGATTGAAGAACGGCAATTTTACCGTTATATGGGTAGCGTATGGTTGGAGCCGGATGAATTGTATAAAAATCATGATATCGTTATGCTCGGCGATGAACCGTATGAAGCGATCTGGACGCCGGGACATGCGGCGGATCATTTCTGCTTCTGGCATGCTCCATCCAAATTATTGATCGCGGGAGATTTGATGTTTGCGGATACGGCGCCTGTCATTCCGTTCTGGAGCGAGGAGGATGTGAATCCGCTGGAGGATTATTTCCATTCGCTTGATCTGATTGAGACGTATCCAGCGGAGCTGGTATTGCCCGGACATGATCATGTGATTCATGATCTGCATCAGCGGATTCGTGATATTCGCAATGCACATCACTTTCGTATGCAGCAGATTCTAGGCAGTCTGACAGAAGGGCGACGAACCGCCGGACAGCTATGTCGCGAGATTTACGGTACTGGCAGACCAGCGTCGCAAGAGCTGTTGGAATTTTATACAGCACTGGCGCGACTCGTATATTTGCGCAATGAAGGCTTTGTAGAGTCCGTGACAGAAGGAGACAAAGTGTATTTTCAGCGGAAATGATAGTACCAGATTGGACATGACCTGCGGATTCGGGTTACGATGTTCAAGGACCTGATGACAGGTCATGATGCAGAACATACAGGAGGAATTATAATTATGTCCAATGCATTTGTTTTTGATTGGATGGCGAGAACACGCCAAAATATGCTGAAATATCTCGACCGGATCAGCGAGGAACACATCGAGATCATTCCGGAGGATTTTAATAATAATATTCACTGGCAATTCGGTCACATCGTGACGATCGCCGATAATATCATTTATGGGTTTGCAGGTCAGACGCGTCGCTTGCCTGTGGAATATTCCACATTCTTCGCGCCGAATACGCGTCCATCGGAATGGCACGGCGAGCCGCCAAGCTGGGAAGAAGTACTGAACGTCTTCAACAGTCAAGTAGATGAGCTACGCGAGACATTTGGTAGCAAGCTGGACGAACCAGTGGCGGTACAGGATAACTTTGCTGGTGCCAAAATCGTTCACGATCTGCTGGAGATGAATATTGCGCACGAAGCGGCTCATTCTGGTATGATCAACGCAATGACGCGATTGCTGCGCAAAGCGTAAACAAGAACGATGCAAGCAAAGATGCAATAGAATCAACAATGATGCTCGCATCCATACGATATTCATCTACTCCTTATGATACAAGTGCTGACTCGATACGTAGACAGCTGCTTGTATCACAAGGAGTTTTTCGTTTTGGAGAATCTGTGTTGGAAACAGGCGGATATATATCTGCTTATACATAGGAAACGGTAGATCTGGCAGTCGCTGTTGCAAAATTGTCGAACAATCAGCCGTTAGGCTTTTGTCTCTGCTTCGTAATCCGATTATAATAAAGTGAATAACGAAAATTTCAACTATCTCTGTCATGATGAAATGGAGAAATGATATGTATAGCAATCTCGAAGAATGTCTGCTTGATCTTGAAAAGAATGGTCATCTGCTCCGAATCAAGGAAGAGGTCGATCCTCATCTGGAGATGGCGGCGATTCATCTGCGTGTATATGAAGCCGGTGGACCGGCATTATTATTTGAAAATGTAAAAGGTTCGCGTTTTCGGGCGGCATCGAATATTTTCGGTACGATGGATCGCAGCCGTTTTATTTTCCGACATACATGGGAATCGACACGCAATGTCATTGCTCTGCGTAACGACCCGATGAAGGCGATCAAGCAGCCGTTGTCCAATGTACGTAACGGACTTGCCGCCTACAAAGCATTGCCGAATGAACGTGGCAACAGTCTTCCTGCCGCAGCCGAGCAGATTCAGATCTCCGATCTGCCGCTCATTCAGCATTGGCCGATGGATGGCGGAGCGTTTGTAACGTTGCCGCTCGTCTACAGTGAAGACCCGGATAAGCCGGGCATTATGAACTCCAATCTTGGCATGTATCGCATTCAGCTAACGGGCAATGACTATGAGCTGAATCGTGAGATCGGTCTGCACTATCAGATTCATCGCGGAATTGGTGTGCATCAGTCGAAGGCGAATCAACATGGCAAGCCGCTAAAAGTAAGTATCTTCGTCGGTGGGCCACCCGCGCATACGTTATCCGCGGTAATGCCCCTACCAGAAGGATTGAGCGAATTGACGTTTGCCGGATTGCTGGCAGGTCGTCGTTTCAATTATAGCTATCTCGATGGTTATGCGATCAGCAACGATGCTGATTTTGTAATTACGGGCGAGATTCATGCGCAGGATACGAAGCCAGAAGGGCCATTTGGCGATCATCTGGGCTATTACAGTCTGGTACATGATTTCCCAGTGCTCAAAGTGCATGGTGTGTATGCGAGACCGCGTGCCATCTGGCCGTTTACCGTCGTGGGGCGCCCGCCGCAGGAAGATACGGTGTTTGGCGAGCTGATCCATGAATTAACTGGCGATGCAGTCAAACAGGAGATTCCGGGTGTCAAAGAAGTCCACGCCGTGGATGCCGCAGGTGTGCATCCACTGCTATTCGCTATCGGGAGTGAACGGTATACGCCATATCAGCAAGTGAAGCAGCCCGCCGAGCTACTGACGATTGCCAATCGAATTCTTGGCACCGGTCAAGTTAGCCTTGCCAAATACCTGTTTATCACTGCCGAGGATCAGCAGCCGCTGGATACGCACAAGGAAGTCGAATTTATCGGTTACATTCTGGAACGGATGGATCTGCGCCGGGATATTCATTTTCAAACAAACACAACGATAGATACGCTGGATTACTCTGGTACTGGCTTGAATACAGGCAGTAAAGTAATCTTTGCTGCCTACGGTGACAAGCGCCGCGAGCTATGCCGTGAAGTACCAGAAGCACTAAAAGGGCTGCGTACACTGCATGATCCATATCTGGTCATGCCGGGTGTAGTGGTGATACAGAGCAAGCCATTTACCGATTATATAGCTGCTCGTCAGGAACTCGCCGACATCTGTGCCAGTCTGGAAGCACAGGAAGGATTGGAAGGCGCGCCGATGATCATTTTGTGCGATGATAGTTCAATGGTCAGTGCCACTCTGAGCAACTTCCTCTGGGTAACATTCACGCGTAGCAATCCATCGCATGACATCTATGGAACAAACAGCTCGTACGAATACAAGCACTGGGGCTGCGATAATATGATAATCGACGCTCGTATCAAGCCACATCAGGCACCACCGCTTGTACCGGATGCGGATGTGGAGAAAAAGATTGATCGATTATTTGCGAGTGGCGGTAGCCTGAGCAGCATCAAGCTGAGCTAATGTGTGGATAACGGATTGGAATCTATACATGTATTCATGAATGGGCAACCATGCTAACTACCTTGGATATATTTAGATAAGAGGGTCGTTGATCTATTCTGTATGGGAAGAATGTGAGCATATATCTGAGCAGCTGCCTGTATTAGGGCAGCTGTTTATTTTATTGTGCATTGCCGATATAGTATACAAAGCGTCAAATTTGAACTACATACCATCTATGCTTTGCCACTATGACGATTCTTGCTGTAGTTCCTATATATATTCCAACATAGCATCATCACGCATTACTTCACACCGTATTCAAATTCGTACTGTATTCTACGTTTATCTTTTGCAATCATCCGTATCTATTAACGACTGGAGTGCCATGTATGGAAAAGTTAATCCAATATGTATATACTGATTTGCTGCCTCAGTTGATCATTGAGAGTGTTGATCCGCTGGAGCCGATTCAAGTTGTATCTTATCCCCAGCCGTGGGTGCTACTCGGCGCGGGCAATTATGCTGCTGTGCTCTACCATCCACAGTACCCGGAGCATGCGGTCAAAGTCTATGCTGGCGGCAAGCCCGGTTTGGAAGAGGAATATGGTGTATATCGTCTGCTGGGTGATCATCCGGCATATTCAACCTGTTATTATGCAGGAGAACAATTTCTAATTCTGAAGCGACTGATGGGCATGACCGTATATGAATGTCTGCAAAAAGGCGTCGTTGTACCAGAACGCGCCATTCGCGATATTGACCTTGCACTTGATTATGCACGTTCTGTCCACTTACGTCCGCATGATGTACACGCCAAAAATGTCATGGTGCATCACGGACGCGGTCTGATCGTTGATGTATCCGACTTTTCCAAGCAGGAGTCCTGTCGCATGTGGGACGATTTCAAAAAGGCATATTATCGCGTATATTGGCCAGTTGCTTCGCATCTGATTTTCCCGATTCCTGCGTTCATGCTTGAAGGCGTACGCAAAGGATATCAGCTGTATCGCCGCCGCAGACGTCGGATGCACAATTTACCACCAACTGGGCAAAAGCTGTAGCACATGCAATACGACAAGACGTATGTCCTAACTACATGCTGCATCTACTCTAGTATACTGTAGAGGTAGAAGACAGAGGAGGCGGACAGATGAAAGGCGTAATCTTTTCGCTGCTGGCGGGTATCTTTCTTGGCTTGCAGGGAATTGTGAATTCGCATACCGGGCAGTTTGTCGGTACTTGGAAAGCCGTCATTATCAACCAGCTAGGCGGCTTTATTCTGGCAGGTATCATTATGCTGTTCATGCGCAACAATCATTGGACAGGCTTGTTACAAGTAAAAAAGCTGTACTGGTTTAGCGGTGCTTTTGCAGCGGTGATCGTATTTAGCAATATTACATCCATGCACCGGATCGGAGCAACGCTGACGATTGCTATTTTGCTCATCTCACAGCTATGTATGACGTTTACGATCGACAGCCGAGGCTGGTTCGGGACGATTCGGCAACGTGTTAGTATCACGCATCTGCTCGGTATCGGGCTGATGATTATCGGTGTCATCGTACTACGATTGAGCTGATTGTGTTGAGACTGATCTTACTGTGTTACGGTTCACTCTAAATTGCACGCAAAAAAGACTCCATGCTAGAAGGAGTCTTTTTTGCGTTTGGACAAGGGGTATCAGACCCAGGGTATGAATATAATCTCAACAATTTTAGAAAGGTGAATGCTGAGCCAAGTCTAAAATCTCTGGAAATCTCCGATCATGGCAAACCAATGCAGCTTGCATCAAGAGCGTGGCTGCGCTGTAGAATCATCCCATTTTTTACGAAAAGCTTGCTCGTGGAAGTGGGTAATCTGTCGGAATAATGACTCTCCATCATCAGCAACTGCAAATGAAGGATCAATCGGCAATACGAGTGCACGATACGTTTCCGGTATCCAAATATAATGATGCACATACGAGGTTGGAGTAAATCCGCATTTCTCCCAGAATACAATCCGTTCCCGATTCTCCGGCGTATTTGCTGCTTCCGCCTCGATAATGATCGCGGCTATATCATACGTCAATACCGCCCAATCACGCAGCAATTCGAAAAATAACTTGCCTTCTCCGCGACCACGCCGATCCTTACGAATCGCTATATAGTCAATAATTAGCGCAGGTTGCTCCGGCGAATCCCCTAATCCGGTAAATGCCATTGCCACCAGCTCACCATCGTCATATGCGGCATGCATACAAGCCAATCGCCGCTCCAGCATCACTTTGAGAATGCGCTCCGGCTTGGCACCATGTTCAAATGCTTCTTCGTAAATGGGCTTCATCTGCTGCCATAGCGATTCATCCCAATGATCCAGTGTATTGAGTTCGAGAGCCATATCGATGCCTCCAGTCTGTTTAGAGTTATGCTCTTGCAGTATATCAAATATCATAAACGATACATAATGCTGCTGAATCTGTCTATCCATTTCAAATTTGTGATTTAAGGACATATGTCCTAGTCTACACTGTGATACGTTTCGGTATAATAAAAGCAAGAACGAAAGAACGGTGGTAGGTATCATGCAGGAGATTCACAATCAACAGCGGCTGCACGCGTATTTGCAGCAATTTGGAATTGAGGATGTGTTTCATGAACCGCTATTGCCGCATGTAGGATTATTTGCATTTGAGCCGGGCGAGGTGCTGTGCGCGCAAGGAGAGCGCTCGGAGATTCTATATGTACTAGTCAAAGGCACAACCAAAACATCACTCACCTCACCAGAAGGCAAAACGCTAGTGCTGTCTTTGAAGACACCACCGGAAATGATCGGCGATATCGAGTACGTCGAACAGGTAGAGCTGATGAACACGGTGCAGGCGGTAACGCCAGTGGAAGTACTCGGCATTCGCTATCAATGGTTATACCGGTACGGTCAGGATCACCCGCCATTGCTACGTTTTCTGCTGCATATCATCACGTACAAATTCCGGGTCAAATCCGATTCGATGAGCTTCAATCTGATGTACCCGGTGGAGACGCGCCTTGCCAGTTACTTGCTCTCAGTCACAACCGAGCAGTATAGTGAACTATCTACCGGTCATCCATCTGATTATAGTCTAACCGATATTGCCAATCTGATCGGCACGAGCTACCGCCATCTCAACCGCGTCATCCGTCAATTTAGCGAGCAAGGAATGATCCGGCGTGAGCGCGGATTGATTGTGATCAAGGACAGACCGCAACTGGAAGAATTGGCGTCTAAGGCAGCATTGTAACATACAATATACCCCAAAGGAGACTTTCACATGACTCAAACTATTGATAAAATCGCCTGGATTTACCTGAACGAGCAAAAGATTCTATGCGTACGCTCCAAAGACAAAGAATTATTTTACATTCCTGGTGGCAAGCGCGAATCAGGTGAACAGGATCAACAAACGCTAATTCGCGAAGTAGAGGAAGAATTGAATGTGCAGCTGTCGCAGGAGACGATTGAACACGCTGGAACATTCGAAGCAGCTGCCGATGGCAAAGCGGAAGGCATCACTGTTCGACTCACTTGTTATACTGCCGATTATCAAGGTGAGCTATCACCACAAAGCGAGATTCAAGAACTGGCATGGCTGAGTTACGCTGATCTGGAGCGCGTATCTGCTGTTAGCAAGATAGTGCTGGAACAGTTGCATAAGCAGGAATTGATCGTTTGATTGTCTAATTTGCAGCAGAGATTTTCATTGACGTTTGATCTGGATACGTATATTATAGACCCGTAAAGTCTGTAATTAAATGTTGTTCATTCTGCATGATATTCAATTAGTCTGTCATGAAGGCGGCGATACAGTATGAAATTTTCCAAAGCAACCAATTATGCTCTGCATACGATGCTACATCTGTCGGCAGCAGAACCGAACCGCTTGACCGGAGTGCAGCAGCTTGCAGATCAGCAGCAGGTTTCTCCAACGTACCTATCCAAAATTCTGACCAAGCTAGCGAAGGCTGGTATGGTCGAGTCTTCATCCGGTGCCAATGGGGGTTATCGACTGCGGCGAAATTGGGAAGAGCTTTCGTTTCTTGATGTCATTCATGCGATTGAGGGCACAACGTCTCTATTCGAGTGTCATCTGAACCACGGATCGGAGTGTCTGATTGAGCAGGTCATGATGAAAGCAGAAGGTACGATGGAAGATTACCTTCGGCAGCAAAAGCTATCCGATCTAACAGCCCAAATGCGCGCTCATCTTCATAGATGAGCCGCTTTATATCAACCAATGTATCAGCAGAAGTCTGTAGCAAGTCTGGCACATTGGCAGACTGTCGAATGGATTGGGATCATGTTTTATCGCGCCCTAATTACGGACATAATAAGTCTTTAATATCTCTGAAAATCCCTTACATTTCTTAACTTCTCTAACATCCATTCTTACACGATCATGCAACCACAATCTACACCTCAGGAGGAATACAAATATGACGACGATATACGATTGCATTATTATTGGCGGTGGTCCTGCTGGACTGAATGCAGCTTTAGTGCTGGGCAGAGCGAAACGAAAGGTAGTGATTATCGACGATGGCGATCCTCGAAATAAAGTGACCCATGAGTCGCATGGGTATCTTACACGCGATCGGATCAAACCCGCAGAATTTCGGAGAATTGCATATGAAGAAGTGCTACGTTATCCGACAGTAGAGCATATGGTCAAGCGTGTTCAGACGGTAGACAAGCGGGCAGATCATACATTTGGTGTACAGTTGCTTGATGGCAGCACCCTGTATGCTCGCAAATTGCTAATCGCCACTGGGTTGAAGGAAGCCTTCCCATCGTTACCCGGTTTACAGCAATGTTATGGCACAAGCTTGTTTAACTGTCCATTTTGCGATGGTTGGGAAATGCAGCATCACAAGCTGGCTGTCATCGCGGGTCCAGCAGGCGTGATGCATCTGACCAAAATGCTATATGCTTGGAATCGCGAGCTAGTTGTATTTACGAATGGACTGGATGTGCTGGATCAGGAGCAACTGCAACAATTGGAGCAGCATCATATTCCAGTTGTAAGTACACGTATTGCAGCATTGCAGCATCTGGATGGACAATTGACAGCAGTAGAGTTAGAGGATGGGACAAAGGTAGAGCGCAGCGGTGGCTTCATTGTACCGGAGTTTCTGTCCAAAGCGGATTATCAGAACAGCTTGGAATATGAAGTGAACGAGAACGGTGGTATCGTCACCGATGCTACCGGTATGACTACAGCAAATGGTGTATACAGTGCTGGTGATACAACGATTAGTGGACCGTCTCAGCTCATTATTGCCGCCGCTGCTGGAAGCCGTACAGGTGCGATGATCCACGCTGCATTGATGGAAGAAGAATGGGCAATGATCAACTGATGGGACGAGACTGCCCTGTATCAACATTTGCAAATGATACACATCCTTAGCAACATAGTGTACGATAATACTACTATGTTGGCAGGGGGTACACTTAATTATGACAACACCGGAAGACAATAAGGCAACTGCTGCATCTACATCCATCGATGCTGCTTCGCCGCCACATGTTGAGATTCAGCAGGTGGACGCGCAACAACCGGAAGCGCTGGATATGATCCGCCAGCTATTTACTGACTATGTCTATGCGTTGCCAGTCGACATTGCTTTTCAAGATATAGAATCTGAGCTGAAGCTATTACCAGGCAAGTATGCTGCTCCGCAAGGAGCCTTGTTATTGGTCACTGTGGATGGTCAGGCAGCAGGTTGCATCGGCATTCGCCCGGAGTCAGACGATGCTTGCGAGATGAAGCGATTGTATGTGGATGATCGGTTTCGCAGGCTCAAGTTAGGGAGATTGCTCGTAGAGACAGCACTCCGGCATGCACAGACACTGGGATATGCGACTATGCGTCTGGATACATTGGAAAGTATGATTCCGGCACGTCGGTTGTACGAGTCGTTTGGTTTTCGAGAGATTGATGCGTATATTTATAATCCGCTGGACGGTGCGCTATTTATGGAAGTGAATATTGACGAAGCGATGAAGCGATTGCAGACATAATCGTTCCAAGACCGATAGGTACTTCTCTTACTCTGTATGTGGAATCGCTATAGAATCTAGGTAGAAACGAAAAAGCAGGAACAGCGTGTAGGTTATATACACCGTCTGTTCCTGCTTTTTATTTGGCATTGATATTGTTGTATAACGATGCATCCGTTCAGCTCGATGCATGTAGTACAAAGAAATGGATCAATCGACGGATCAACATCCAGTATTCATGAAAGCATATCCAGTATTGCAATTATCGATTATCTAATATCGCTTATTTACCGGATGTTGCCGTGCCATCTTCAACAGGCACAACAAATGTAGTCTCGTGCAGATTCAGCTTCGCATCATAACCGGTTACATTGAATTTTATAGTTTTGGCAGCTTTGTCGTAGAATGCGTATGCCCATGTAGCGCCTTCAATGCTTTTGCCCGGTGCTACGCCGACTGCTTTGTCGGAACCAGCCGGGTAGATTCCATTGTGCGCGCCGTCTACCAGATTGTTCGCATCGTTGGCATCGGTCAAGTCAAAGTTCGCTTTGGAAAAGGCTAGTTCTTCGCCGCCGGCTGGACGAATGTTTTTGTAGCTATAATTAACGATAACAGCTTGTTTAGCGTCTGTATAACCATCTTCCTTTTTCCCGCGTAGAGTCGTCGTTTTCACAGAATTCACGGTGAATTCCCACTCGTTATTCACTTTCCATGTGTCGCCGACTTGTAGAGTATGGGACGCTGTGGCAGCTGGAGTTGTCGATTTCGCAACAGCTGGTGTAGTGACAGCGGCATTGGCAGGCGAAGTTGCTACGATCGCAGCAGTCCCTCCGACGAGTAGCGAAGCGGACAATACGGCAGCAGCAGTCATTTTTTTCATGTTCATAATAGATTCAATCCTTTCTTCAATCGCAAGTTTGCTAAAATAGTTGGCAGTAGAAGGCAGCATTACTTTTTGTTCTTCCATGTAAATGAGGGTGCGGGCATAATCGGCACGATGTTCATGACCGACTAGACGCACAACCGTTTCGTCACAGCTTAATTCCAGATCACGATTCACGAGCGCACACATCATCCAGACAAGCGGATTGTACCAGTGCAGACAGAGTGCCAGCAGCATGAGCATTTTGATCAAACTGTCCATGCGGCGGATATGCACGTATTCGTGAGTAAGCACATAATCCAATCGATCTTGATCGTCCCAATCCGTTGTTATGGGCATGATAATCACAGGTTTGAAAATGCCATAGGTTAACGGTGACACGATGTCTGCACTCTGACGAACTTGAATGCGACGACGTAAAGTATGACGAGACAGCCAATGGTTGACGAAGGGATGATCTACGATTTCTGCGTGCGCAAAGCGATGATACCAGCGCATATACGCAAGGGTTAGAAAGGCTCCACAGGCAATCGCACCAGCAATCCAGATCACATGCCAGACAGCAATCAGATCGACCGGGGCAGCCGGTCGGGCATGAAAGCCGCCCATCCAGCCGTTGACGCTGGAAGACGCATGTTCAGTAGAGGATGTGCCAGTAATGACAGGAGTCGTGCTACCAGATAGATGACTGCTGGCAGATACAGATTCGCCACCGGCAGCGGTAGAATGAACCGCTGAGGATGTTCCGGTAGTTCCACTGTGTCCGCTCCATGTCATCCATGACGGCAATGCTAGATGCTGGAATGGGGAAGGTAACGATAAGGGGATGCACAATCGTAACCAGATCATACCCCAGAGCCAGATAAAGGTTTGCCGTGGCAATTTGTTACGGAAGAATACACGAATGATCATGACGACTGCGATGAGCAGGGCTGCGGACAGATCCATTTGCAGCCAGTTCATATGCTGGAGATTATTCATCCAGATCATCCACCATCTTCTTCAGACGTTCGATCTGGGCATCGGATAATTCCTTTTTGCCCAGTAGCGAAGCGAACAGCTTATTCGTAGAACCGTCGAAAATCTTGTCTACCAGATCAAGCGTGCCTTTTCGCTGTACTTCTTCGCGCGTGACAAGCGCATGACAGACAAAGTTCGGTTCGGAGCGGGCAATCGCTCCTTTTTTGATACAGCGTTTGATGAGCGTGTAGGTGGTATTCACATTCCAGCCATACTGCTCTGACAGGATACCGGCAACATGCCGTGCGGGCGAGTCACCTTCTTCCCAGAGAACAGACATAACCTTCAGTTCAGAATCCACCAGATTCAGCTTATCCATGATTGCCTCCTTCCTGCGGCGGCGGTCAAGCTACCTTGTTTCTTCTATAAGACAATTGTAGTATGTTTGCTACATCTACGATAATACAACTGTCTTATGAGAAAAGCAATGTCAAAACCATTACAATGTTTTCATCTTTTATTTCTCGATTTGGAAAATCTCCATAGACATTTTGTACCTTTCCCATATATTTCATTTATTTCCTGCCGATAAAAAGATAGTATGAGAAGATAGCATTTTCTTCACATCGTTCCAATATCTTTCATTCAAAGGGGTCTTATCATGAGTTCCGTGCACAAACACCGTATGTCCTATAGCTCGTATCTAACAAGACAGGACGTAGATGGTACCAAGATCAAATACATCTTTATTATGAACGCAGCGGAAGGGCTGCAACGCTATATGCGGCGAGGCAATATGCAGACCGTGTTCAACAAGCTAGCTCCATTGTCGATGCATCATCCGGTGCAGACGTTAGCACAGCAAGATGGTGACTTATACCGGTTACCGGAATTTACAGAGAGCAATGCTACCAAATATATGAAAGATCAGATTTATGGCAAAGACCCGCAACGCGGCGAACAAGTAGATTTATTTTCCGAATTGTTTCATACGAGCGAATTAACACACATTATCTGGTTTACCGACGAGGAAGTAACACCGTACATAACGGTTATCCAATCCATGAATGCACCACATCTGTTCTGGAATTTCGTTTCAATCAAAGGGTATCCGCTACGTTGCACGGTAAAACCGCTCAAAAATATGAACTTGAGTCATATTCCGAAGATTTCGAGCTTGGGAACATCGGAGCTGTACCGCAAGCTGCTGAACAAATTCACACAGTATATTAACAAAACAGACCTGCCGTTAAATGGTCGTGTGCGCATGAGTCGGACGGAAGATGTATCTGGTTCTGTGCCGCTAGTCAAAGGCTCCAAAACGCAAATTCAGCAAACGAATATCAAGATCGGAATTGGCTGGAAAACGTCCGAACAGGAATGCCTGAGCGCTGCCATGTTGCTGAACAATCAAAAGCTGAATAATGCGGAAAATATCGCCTTTTTCGGCAATAAATCTACGATTGGTATGACGCATATTGACGGTCGTGAGTTGCCAACAGCCGATATGGAGCAATATATTGTGAACTTGTCGGCAATTGAGCAGGCACAGCAGGATCGGGTATTGTTCTCGCTCGTGATGCCGGGCGGTATACCGGAGGAAGTCTATATTCGTCTGCTTACCTACGATAACCGTGAGCTGCTGCGGTATACGGTCGATATGCACACCTGCGAAGGCAATACGGCACTGGAGCTTGGCGCTTTGTATCAGTACAAGCAGGAGTGGCGGTTCCACGCGATTGGAAATGGCTACAACTCTGGTATGGAGAAGATTGGTGCGCAGTATGGAGTCCCCGATCTGAATGAAACGTATGATTTTACCGCTCAGGTGCTGGAAGAGATCGCATTGGACGGCAAAAGCTTTGAATATCATATGCAGGATTTGTTCACCAAGCTCGGCTATGAGGTCGAGATGCCGACCAGTGATCCGTATGCGCCGGATTATGGCGTCGATCTGATCATTACCAAAGCGAAGATTCGTACAGCTGTACAATTGAAATGCTTCAGCAATGTCGTGCCAATTAAGGCGATTCAAGAAGTGTATGCTGGTGCACGTATGTATGAATGCTCCAAATATATGGTCGTGGCAACTAACTATTTTAGCCGTGCGGCATTACAGCTTGCCGAACAGTTACAGGTGGAAGTATGGGATAAGACGCAACTGGGTAAAGTGGAAGATCGATTGCGTTCGCGTATCGGTATCTCACCGGATAATGAATTGAAGCTCAAGCTCTCCAAGCAAGAAGCAGACGATGAGATCGATATTGATATCTCCGCGTTTCTGGTGGATGATCATGATCGGTGTGTGGGCGAAGAAGATTTTGTCTTTTACAATCAGCCGGAGCATCAGAGCGGATGCGTGCGTATCATCAACGATACTGCATGGGAGAAGCTGATGTATCTCAATCTGGAGCAGCTACCGGATCACTGCCATCGTGTGATTATTGTCGGTTCACTGGATGCGTACAAGCAGAAGGTCGAGCTAACGATTGATAATGAACTTGATCTGTATCACACCTTTGAATATATGCCGAGTGCAGTTTGCGATACACTGGTGCTCGGACAATTCCGCAAAATCGACGGCGAATGGGCGTTCACGACATCAGATTCGTATTTTGTCGGCGGCTTGGAGGAAGCGTGCAGACTGTATGGGTTGGACGTTTCGTGAACGAGTGATAAGGTGATTTTGTAAAACTGTTGCTATACCGCATTCAGGTGGTATCGTACAGAATCGCTAGTATACAAGCAAAAGAGCGAAGGGCACAGATGCCTTTCGCTCTTTTCCATATGGCTAAGCATTCGATATCTACAGATTATCATGCTGGTCAGGAATCGAAATCGGATACGACTCCAGCTGCTTGTCGATCTTTAGCCGATATTGCAGCGGTGTGACCGAATATGTTTTCTTGAAGCAGGAAATGAAATGCGGAATATTGTGGAATCCGACCTCATTGCCGATTGTCTCTACCGATAAGGTTGTGGATTCAAGTAGATGCGCAGACACTTTGATCCGTTTGGCTGTCAAATATTCACTCAGATTGCTACCGGTTTCTTTTTTGAATATGCGTGACACATACGAACGGTGCAAATGAAGCTTCTGAGCGAGCCGATTTAGAATATCTGACTCCATATAGTTAGTTTCGATCCAATTCATAATCTGTTCTGAATAGAGCGGTTGGCGCTTCGATACCGTACGGTCTTGGGGTAAAGGAAGATGCTCATTCAGCATACCGAGCAGACGCAACATGAATACATTCAATTCTTCTTCTGTTATGGCACGTCCTGTAGCTATCGCTTGTTCATAATCGCTTACATATAGACTAAGGCGTTCCAACTGATCGCCTAATTGAAAGACGCGCTGTATATCATGCTCGCGACATAATCGACGAAACCATTCCTGTCGACGAGGAAAAGCATCCAACGCTTGTTCCATATGAACATGATTGATATGAATGACTGCACGCTCATATGGCATTTGTTCCGAAACACGGGAATGTACATTATGAATTTCAAAAGGCTGAAAGAAAAATAACATGCCCCGCTGCATTGCATACGTTTGATTGTTAATCACAACGGTTCCTTCTCCTGCAAAAATTAACAACATCTCGCAGCATGGATGCCAGTGATAAAATCCAGGTCCCTGTGTAGTCGTAGTATGACGATTTGTCCAGACAACTGGCTGTCCATGAAACGGAATCGCTTCAAATCCGGCGGTCATGCGTATCCTCTCCATTTTCCATCAATTGGTGTCAGTGTAACATTGGGCTACAGCATAACTCAAGTGCAACAAAACGTTATTTTTGTTACAGAAGGCAATAATTAAGCCGTTTCAAGCATGATATAGTAAATCTCATATAGGAAAATATCATTACATTGATATTGATAATTCCTACAACATATATTGTCCAACGGAGGCATAATAATGCAGACAACGGAAATAACGATGACATGGATCGATGAAGTCGTACGTAAAATGAGTAATAAAATGGACTGGGTAAGCGACAAGTCACAGGATAAAATCCCTTATACAACACTCAATGGAATTCATGATGACCGCTCCTCTTCCAATCCTTCTGGCAGTGATGCCGACGGCATCTGTTGGTGGACAAACGGTTTCTGGGGCGGAATGCTCTGGCAGATGTATCATGCCACTGGCGAGTCGAAGTACCGCGAATATGCAGAACGTACGGAAAATAAGCTTGATGAAGCATTTGAACAATTTTACGGATTGCATCATGATGTCGGTTTTATGTGGCTGCCAACCAGCGTAGCTAATTACAAACTAACCGGTAATCTTCAATCGCGCAAACGGGCACTATTGGCAGCACAGCTGCTCGCCGGACGTTACAATCCAGTCGGCGAATTTATACGTGCGTGGAATGATCTGCCGGAAGAAGATACCCGTGGCTGGGCAATTATCGATTGTATGTTCAATATTCCGCTGTTGTACTGGGCAAGCGAAGAAACAGGCGATCCGCGCTTTGCACAGATCGCGACGAAGCATGCAGATACGGTCATGAACAGCTTTGTTCGACCGGACGGATCGGTTCATCACATTGTAGAGTTCGATCCGTTTCACGGCGGTGTTGTCCAAACATACGGCGGACAAGGATATGCGGATGGTTCGTCATGGACGCGCGGGCAGACGTGGGGATTATACGGATTTATGATGAGCTACAACCATACCGGCAAAGTAGAGTATTTGTACACCGCCAAACGCATTGCGCATTATTTTATGGCAAGTATTCCAGAAGACGGGATCGTTCCAGTCGATTTTAGACAGCCTATGGAACCGGCATATCAGGATGCTACAGCCGCTGCCATTGCCGCCTGCGGTTTAATCGAAATCGCGCGCGCCGTAGATGAAGGCGAAAAGGACATGTATCTTCGTACAGCAATCCGTTTATTGAAAACGTTGGATGAACAAAGTACCGATTGGAGCCATGATTGCGATTGTTTTTTACAAAATGGGTCGGCAGCTTATCATCATCTTCAGCATCATCAGTCGATCATTTACGGAGATTATTATTTTATGGAGGCGATTCTGAAGTTAAAGGACCAGGATCTATACTTCTGGTAATCCGACATATTCTAAAAAAATGCCCATATCGGTCTTAAAAAACTGGCATGGGCAGGTATGTATATTTTACATACAATAAAACCATAAATTGTAAGCGTTATCAAAAACAAATGTATTGAAGGAGGAACTGTATGCATGCTCGATCTGTAAAGGTATGGTGTAAACGATCCATCTGTCTGCTGCTAATCGCTGTTCTGCTGCCGATTACGACAGCATATGCGGATGAAATGAAGAATGTAGCAGCGACATCGGACACAACTGCCGCCGATTCTACGGTGTTATCAAGTGCACAGAGTGACCAAGTGCAGATTCAGGAAACGATAACGAATGGCTTTACGCATCCAGGTGTCAATGTGACCGCAGAGCAGTTGCAGACGATGCGCAGTATGGTGCAGCAAAAGAAAGAGCCATGGTATTCATATTATCAGGCAATGCTAGTCTCCAAATCCGCTTCCAAGACCGTCACTTCCAGCAATCAGGATTCATCCGATCCATCCAAGCCGGCAAGTGTTGCATTCAATAGTCAAGGATTCAACTCTCGTTATATAGCTGATGGTTTGAAAGCCTATACTCAGGCGATCCTATATTATACGACGGGTGAAGCAGTATACCGAGCCAATGCCATGCACATTATCCGTATCTGGTCACAAATGGACCCAAATCAGTATGTCTATTTCACAGATGCACATATTCATACTGGTATTCCGTCAAATCGAATGATCGCGGCAGCGGAAATTTTACGCTATACAAGTAGCCCAACCGAAGAACTGGTATGGACGGACAACGATACAGAGCAATTCACCAACAATTTGATTGTACCCGTGACAGAGACATTTATGCATACGAACAATCGATTTATGAATCAGCATACGTATCCGCTGATAGGCGCGATGTCAGGTTATATTTTCACCAATAATCGAGAGCGGTACAATGAAGCGGTCGAATGGTTTACAGTCAATAAAACAGCAGTGAATCAGGGCTTCAATGGTTCGATTCAACAGCTGTTCCGACTGGTCGACCATAATTCTGCTACCGGTGAAGCTATTAATCCACCAGTTGTGCAGCATGTTGAGATGGGACGCGATCAGGCACATGGCGGCGGCGACCTGACCAATGCAACCATTATCGCTCGCATGATGCTGTCTCAATCGACGAAGGTTGATCCAGTGAATGGTACAGTATCAACTGCTAGCAATGCAGTAGGACCGTATGAATTTTTGAATGATCGTATTTTGGCAGCGGCTGATTTCTTCTGGAAATATATGCTTGGTTACGATTCCGATTGGATTCCGGTCGTGTACAGCTCTGAGCCGGACGGCAAAGCCAAAGGCATCTATTATCGATTCTCGGATTCCTATCGAGGTCGTATGAACACAGCGAATTTCTGGGGTTTGTATTATTATTATACGTATGTCAAAGGCGTCGATCTAAAGGAAAAAGCACATTATTACGCAGAAGCTTTTCAAAAAAGAATCCCACCTAACTTTTATCATAAAGGAGCTTTGAATATAAACTGGGACAACCCAGACGGCGGAGGAGATTTCTGGTTGTCTTTACCACAGGAAGCTGTACAGGAGGGCAGCACCAATCTGCCGAATTCACAGACAGATGCAGCTATTGTAGAACTTGAAGATCGGTATATCGTGCTGGATGCGAGATCGGCAACGGAGCACGAGGGGGCGACGTCCTTTGTTCGTGTTCAAGCGGTACGAGAAGGAAGCCGTCTGGCATTTCAAAACCTGTCTTACGCCGATCGCTCTGGCTCACGCCTGATTGGATTGCGCTTTCGTAGTGATAAGCCTGCTACCATCTCATTGAGCAAGGAAAAGAATTCGACTCCATATCACACGCTACATTTACCTAATACAGAAGGGCAATGGCGTTATATCACATACGATATGGGCATTGATCATGTAAGTTACGGACAATTGGATAATGATTATAATTTGCTGTATTTGACCGTTGTCGGTGATGATGCAGCAGTAGATCTGGATCATCTGAATGTGCGTGCGGGTGAACAATTGTCACCGCCAATTTTCCGTTCTGACAGCGGTAGCGATACGAAGGTCATTCCTGCTTTTACCGGAGCGCCTGTAACACTCGATCTTGCAGCGGATGACAGTCTGGCAAGCGATACGGTTCAATACACAGCAGATCAATTGCCGATAGGCGCAGTGCTGGATCATCAAACTGGCAAGTTAGTCTGGACACCGGACACAGCAGGAACATACTCATTCTTGGTTACAGCATCAGACGGAGTGACAGTGAGTACGCAACCGATACGTATTGCAGTGGAATATAGCCGCGAAGAAGCGATTGGGGTTGCAGCAGCTACGTATGATCCGCATACCCTCTATACCACATCCTCTGTACGTGTGTTCACAGATGTATATGATGCAACGGTTCGCAGTCTGAATAGCGATAGTGATGTGCAGTTTTTTGATCGGCTTATTCGGTTGAAGCAGCAGGCTGATCAATTGGAGCTGCTTACACCGACTTTGGCGGATGGCAGTATGGACTACAGCGCGGCGGTAACGACGTCCACATTTGGTACATCTATTTCTATGCTGATAGATGATAATAATAATACGTATCCTGTTTATACACTGGCACGGTATCCGAATCTGTATCACATTCTTGATTTTGGACCGGACTATAATATATCAGCGACCCGCTTCGGTTTACAGAGCCGGATGAACTTTGTGGATCGGATGGCAGGATCGGTTATTTACGGCTCCAATGATCGCAGCAGCTGGACACGGCTGACGCCTAACGAAAGTAAATTCACCGATGAAATGGATATGCTCGATGTATCTGCTGATCAGCAAAATCAAAGATATCGATATATCAAAATTGAAATGATTCATCCGCAGCCGGATGTGTTGTCCGGTAACACCAACAATTTGTTGGAGCTGGGCGAGTTCCGTATTTATGGTATTCGTCACGAAGTGTCACATGTACAACTCCAACAATAGATCGACATACTATAGCCGCTGCCTGCACGCCATATGTGCAGGCACGGCTTTTCCATATATACAGGGAGGGATATCGAAATGGAATATATGACGTTATTAATTGCTGATGACGAGCCGGTTATATTGCGTGGTTTGAAAAAACTGCTGCCATGGGAAGAGATGGGACTATCCATTATAGGTGAAGCGAATGATGGGGAAGAGCTGCGTCAACAGATTGTCAGACTACAACCACAGCTGGTGATCAGTGACATTAGCATGCCCGGCAGTAGTGGGATTGAGATTATGCGTGAATTGCAGGCGCAAGGCAGTCGAATCCCCGTCATCTTCATCAGTGCCTTTCAGGAGTTCGATTATGCACGTGATGCAGTCAAGTTGGGAGCGCTTGATTATCTCGTCAAACCGATTGATAAAAATCAACTAGAGCAAGTTGTGCGCCGTGCTATTGGAATTATCCGCGAACAATGCAACGAAGAGCTGACACAGGAGCGACTATCTTATTACGAACAGAAGAGTCGTTTAGACGCTACGGAGAAGTTGGTGAATGGACTACTGGATGGCGATAGACGCGCGCTTCCTTCATTGCTTGAGACGGAAGCGTTAAACAATACAGTGCCAGTAACAGTGTGCGTACTGGAAGTGGAAGAGCAGATTCATCATGAACGTTGGGAAGAACAGGAACGAAATCTAGTGCAATTTGCTATAGCCAATATTATTCGTGAGAATCTACAGCAACATGAACAGCTTGAATGTGGGCTACTTGTATTCAAGGAAGATCGCTTTGTGATTCTGATCCAGCATACGGATGAAGATACACCACGCGAATGTATGCATTTGCTGCAAGCCAACATCGCGGAATATCTCAAAATCGAAATGGGCTGCGCTATTGGACAGACGTGTGCAGAATTGTCATTAGCAGCAGTATCATACCAATCTGCTCTTGAAGCGTTGAAACGTAAATATTTTGCGCGTACGGGGTCTGTTATCGAGTATGATATCGCTGTAGATGATGAACAGATGATGACCGATTCGATAGTAATCTCCTCGTTGCCCGATCTACATACAGAATTGATTCGTGCTTGGACCGCTTTAGAACCGATGCGTATGGAGCAGCTGCTGGAACAGCTGTTCATGTGCATTCGCAGAGAGGCGAAGTCGCAGCGTTATACCGCTGTCACTAGTACGTACAATTCCATTTTGACATTGAATCGTGAACTGCTTCAGCGTGGCGGTGGTATTGAGCAGGATCATACCAATAGCGACTGGCTGAGTAGATTGGATGCCTGTGCTACGTATGAGCAATTGACCTACGAAGCGTGCCATATTCTCCGCTCACTATTGCAGCAATCATCCAACAAATCAGGTGGCAAGGAGCTGACGCTGCTGACTGAAACCAAATTGTATATCGAACAGCATTACAACGATAATATTACGCTGGAAACTGTAGCTGCCCGCGTCTATATGAATCCTTATTACTTCAGCAGTTTTTTCAAAAAGCATACCGGACAAAACTTCAAAAATTATGTAACTGATATTCGAATGAAACATGCACTCAAGTTGCTGCTAGAAACGGACAATCTTGTATATGAGATCGCCGAGCTGGTAGGTTACAACAATGTGCGTCATTTTAGCGATATGTTCAAAAAGCAATATGGGAGAGTTCCACAGGAATACCGGCAAGCTTGCAAATCGTAATTCAGGTCAGGAGGCGAGGTGATATGAATATTCGACAATGGTTCACGAGTAGTATTTTCATTAAATTTTCCACTTCATTTATACTCGTGGGACTGATTCCCCTGTTTGCACTCAGTTATTTGTCGGTTCAAATTTTCTCCAGTTATGTAGAAAGGTATACTACTGGCAACTTGCAGCAAATGAGCCTGTATATGAGTTACAATCTGAATTCGGCGTTTCAGCAATACAACGACATTTCCAAGCTGATGTATAGCAATCGCTATAATAATGAGCTGGGTGACACAGCGAGTGAGAATCAGGCATACAATGTCAATGAGCTGGAACAGATTAACTCCATACCGATCGATTCATTTTTGAAAACGATCGTGTTTAGCGATCCGTATATTCGCAGCGCCTATTTTGTAAGAGCATCCGATGATCGTCTGTATGATCAAGAACGGGAAAATCGCGGTTTGCAAACAGAATTGTTACCTTATCAGCAGTGGCAGCAGAAAATGGTGGAGCAACCGAGCAAGATTGCTATTTTCCCTACACATCAAGCGAATTACTTTACCGGATCCCGACAGCAGGTATTCACTATGGCTCGTAATCTGATCGATACATCTGGCAGAATGTCTGCCGAACCGAAAGTTGTTGGCACCTTGTTTATCGATATTGATACGAAGATGTTCAATCCGTTTCTCGGCGATCTGTATGTAAGCGGCAAGAATGAAATTGCACTCGTAGACAACCAAGGGCATGTGTATTTTGGCAATCAGGATAGCCAGCAGCTTGCTTCATTACGCTCTGCTGATCCTGACGGAGATATGCTAGTACTGAAAGAAGATATTCCATTTCTGAACGGGCAATTGATCGTCGGTATACATAGGGCAGGGTTGTTTGAGCAGCTGTTCGCAGCTAGAACGACGGTATATATAGCGATTCTAATCTGCTCCTTGGCACTCATTATTATGGGGACATGGTTCTCACGTCGTCTGGCTGCTCCCATCCGCAGGCTGATTCGGCAGATGGCTATCGTTGAATCCGGTCAGTTGGATATTCGATTGCCTGTTGAGAGCAATGATGAAATGGGACGACTGGCGCAAAGCTTCAACCGAATGGTGGAGCGGCTGCAAATTTATATCGACGAAGCATATATCGCTCAGATCAAGCAAAAGCAAACCGAACTGAATGCACTCAAAAGCCAGATTCGTCCGCATTATCTCTACAATACGCTGGAAGTGATCCGCATGAATGCGGTTGACAAGGAAGCAGATGAAGTCGCCGACATGATTCACTCGCTGTCCAATCAACTGAAATATGTCATCGATTATGGTGAAGAACAGGTGACCTTAGCTGCGGAGCTAGCACATTTGCGGGATTACTTTTATCTTATTTCGGTACGCTACGACAACAGATATGTATTGCGCTGTGATATCGATTCGGATGTGGATATGAATTGGTCGATTCTGAAACTCTCTCTACAGCCCATCGTCGAGAATGCTATTCAACATGGACTTCGTCAGCAGAAAAAAGGCACAGTAGGCATCCATATTCGACAAAAGGATCATATGTTAATCATTACTCTTCATGACGATGGCATTGGTATGAAGCCAGATACACTCGCTGAACTTACACAATCACTCCGGCAAACATCATCCACTGGCAAATTGGCCAAATCAGTAGGGCTCAAAAATGTGCATGAACGTATGTGCTCCACCTATGGTGAATACTATGGTTTGTCGATCAGAAGTCAGCTTGGGATTGGCACGTCGGTAGAGCTTTATTTTCCCGAAGCACCCGCTGCTTCATTGTGCCAACAAGAACCATCGCCTGTACGCTCATCCGATTCTGCTTAAATTCCCCTCATACCTCGCTTAAAAAAGTTCATTCAAGTCGTAGAAAACCGATGCTATGCTGAATATAAGAAAACGCTTACTTAAATATAACAATCTATACTGCTTAACAGAGGGGGATTTTAATCATGAAAAAAGGGAGCAAGCACAATCATTTATGTAAATTGACTGCGGCAGTATTGGCGACAAGCCTGCTTCTCAGCGCTTGCGGAAATAGTGCCGATGTCTCTACATCAGGCGATGACAATGCAGCAAACAATGACGCCAAGGTCAGCTTTACGATCGGATATGCTGCCGGCGATCCAGCAGCGAAAAAAGCGATTGCTGATACGATCGAGCGCTTTGAGCAGCAACATCCCGAGATCGCAATCAAGGACTTGAGTGAGAATTCCAGCAGTTCTTATCTGGACTGGCTCAAAACAAAGGACGCAGTCGGCGAATTCCCTGATCTGGTCGAAATGAGAGATACCGAGATTTTCGCGGATGCAGGCAAAATTGTTGAGCTGCCTTCCGATCTGGTGGAGCTATTCGATTCACCGCCGAAAGTAGAGGGCAAAGTATGGAACGCACCATTGACCGTCAACGCTCCACAAGGAATCATTTACAGCAAAAAAGCATATGCCGATGCTGGCATTACGCAGCTACCCACAACGTATGATGAATTTTTGACCATTCAGGATCGGTTACAATCGTCCGGTATGACACCGATTGTTGTTGGTGGCAAAGATATATTCCATATGGGCTTCTGGGTGAACAAGTTTCTGATTGATGATGTATATGCACATGACCCAGACTGGAATGGTAAGAAAACAGCAGGCAAAGCGCATTTCACCGATGAGAATGTCGTGCAGGCGATGACGGATTACAAATATCTCTTCCAGAACTATGTGGATAAGGGCTGGCTTAGTACACCAGACAATCAAACGATATCCTTTCTAATCTCTGGCAAAGCCGCACAGCTGTATTCAGGCACATGGATGTTTTCCCAGATCGAAGAGGCTGATCCGACATTTGAGTACGGCTTCTATGCTGTACCGGATCGCCAGGGCAATGTAAATGTAATCGGTTTACCGTCACCGGCAGGCTGGTCTCTATCAACCGAAGCTTCCAAAGACCCGGCAAAAACTGAAGCGATTACAACATTCATCCGTTTCTTCTTCGAACCGGAACAGTATTCGCAATACCTTGCTAGTATTAATGGTATTGCTTCTACGAAAGAAAAAGTGACCTATCCTACTGGCGAAGCGATGAAGGGTGTACTTGCTCTGATGGATGACCCCAAAGTGAACAAATCACTAGCAATCAACAACTGGTGGGGAGATAATCTGATTCCGCCGCAATTCCGTAACTGGTTCTACAAGAAATTGCAGGAAATGGTACTCACCGACGGTGATGTGAAATCGTACATGCAGCAAATCGATACAGAATACGACAATGAAGTCAAAGCTAACGCTATGTAACCAAAACAATCTTTGTATAAGATTGCTTACATCATGCACCTGACCTACCAATCATATTGAAAATCACCCAAGTGACAATCATAATGCTGCACTGTACAGGTTAGTGCATAAGGATTGTTGCTCGGAAAGGAGTGGCTTATATGGGCGTGCCCTCATCTACAGGCACCCGTATCTCGGCAGCCTCTGTCGATAAAAAAAGAAAGAACTTCCCTTCGTATGCGCTCGTATTCATTTTGCCTTCATTTCTGCTATACACTTTGTTTGTAATCGTGCCTACATTTGGCAGTGTGTATTTGAGTTTTACTTCGTGGGATGGAATCAGCGATGACATTCGTTTTATCGGCTTTGCCAATTTTGTGGAAATTTGGAATAGCCCGCGTGTGCATAATGCGCTCAAAAACACACTAATCATGACCATTAGTCTCGTTATTCTGGAAAATATCGCTGCGATTGCTATGGCAATAATGGTGGATCGAATTCGCTGGTTCAAAAACTTGTTCCGCAGCATTTTTTACTTTCCAACCTTATTGAGCGGCATCGTAATGGGCTTTGTATGGACCATGATCCTGAATTACAACTTCGGGGTAGTCAATCAGATTTTGAGTGCTATCGGTCTAGGGAGCTGGGCGGTAGACTGGCTCGGTAATCCTGACTATGCACTGTTGTCGGTCATATTGTCTACAGTCTGGAAAGGTGCAGGCTATTATATGATCATCTATCTAGCAGGCTTGCAGGGAATTCCAGCAGAATTGTCCGAAGCAGCAAGTATCGATGGAGCGAACGGCTGGCAGCGATTCCGATTCATTACCTTTCCACTGCTTGCCGGTTCATTGACCGTCTGTATGGTGCTATCAATGATCAGCGCATTGAAAATTTTCGATCAAATCGCTGTGATGACTGACGGTGGTCCGGGTTTTGCTACCGAGACACTGACCTATATTATTTACAAAGTCGGCTTTGGTGAATTGCGACAAGGCTTTGGAACGGCGCTGGCGATTGTACTGTTTATTATGATTATGCTCATTACCATCATTCAGGTCAGAATTTTGCGCAAACGGGAGGTGCAGTACTGAGATGAATATGCAGACGCGCAAGCTTGCCAGTGAGATTCTGCTGTTTATTATCACTTTGCTGCTGGCAATTGTATTCTTTTTCCCGATTTTCTTTAACTTGATGTCTGCCTTCAAAAGCAATGGTGAGATTTTGCGCAATGCGCTTTCCTTTCCGACATCACTGTATCTGGACAATTTCAAATATTTGCTGACAGAGACCGATTTTCCACGTGCGATTGTGAATAGTTTGATTTTAACAACGGTATCGATCGTCATGCAGATTCTCATTATTCCGATGGCAGGTTATGCAATTGAACGCCATCATGCCAAATGGACGAATGGGATGTTTATGTACTTTCTGGCGGGAATGATGATTCCCTTTCAAGCGTATATGATTCCGTTATTCAAGGAATTGAAGATACTCGGTCTGTATGGAAGTCTGGCAGGTCCGATTCTAATCTATGTTGCCGGGGCAGTTGGCTTTGGCTGTCTGCTATACACTAGCTTTGTCAAAGGCATTCCGCGTGAAATCGAAGAAGCAGCAGAGATCGACGGCTGCAACCGGTACAGCATTTTCTGGCGAATCGTCTTCCCGCTGCTCGGACCGGTTACGGCAAGTATGATCGTATTGAACGGGCTGAATATTTGGAATGACTTCCTTCTGCCGATGCTTGTTCTGCCCTCTGGTGAACCGAAAACAATGGTCGTCGAAATTTACCGTTATATCGGCGAATTCTCGTCACGCTGGGATATGATCTTCGCTGGTACCGCGCTGTCAGTCATTCCTGTATTGATCGTATTCGTCACCATGCAGAAGTACTTTGTGAAAGGTATCTCCGCAGGCGCAACGAAAGGCTGATGAGGCTTCCCGTATACATGGACGATAAACAGAAGCAGGCATTCTATTGCAAGGAGGATAATCGGTGATCTCTGAAATGGAAACCAACATGAAGATTCACAATCCGGTACTGACCGGCTTTCATCCAGACCCATCATTCATTCGGGTTGAGGACGATTACTATATTGCTACATCGACATTTGAATGGATGCCAGGAGTCGCTATCCATCATTCGCGTGATCTGGTAAACTGGCGTCTGCTCACGCACGCACTGACCCAAACTACATCGATTGATTTGCGAGGTAATGGAGCTTCAGGTTCCATCTGGGCACCAGCGCTGTCATATGCCGATGGACAATTTTATCTGCTATTTACGAATGTAAAATCTAGGCATCGTGTATACAAGGATCTGCATAATTATATAATGACTGCCGATTCCATTGAAGGACCATGGAGTACGCCGGTAAGGCTGAATGGTAGCGGATTTGATCCATTTTTGTTTCATGATGACGATGGTCGTAAATGGCTGCTGAATATGCGCTGGGATTATCGCAAGCAGCATCCTAGCTTTGGCGGTATTGTTATGCAAGAGTATGATGCCACAGCACGTAAATTGATTGGTCCAATTCATACTTTGTATCAAGGAACGCCAGTCGGAGTTACTGAGGGACCACAGCTATTCCGGCACAACGGCTGGTATTATCTTATGACTGCTGAAGGCGGCACTGGTCTGAATCATATGATTGTGCTGGCGCGCAGTCGGCAGCTAACCGGTCCGTATGAAGTCGATCCCCATTTTCCATTGTTAACAAGTGCGCATGATCCCGTTCATCCACTTCAGCAGGCAGGACATGGTTCACTTGTACAGACCCAGCAGGGCGAATGGTATCTGGCACATCTATGTACACGACCTTTGCCAGGCACGACCTTACTGAATCCACTAGGTCGCGAAACGGCAATTCAGCGGTGCATTTGGGATGAGCAGGGGTGGCTACGCTTGGCTCATGGCGGCAAAATACCTGCATTGGAAGTGGAAGCACCTTCTTTGCCAGCGCAGCCGTTTCCTCAGCTACCGATAAGAGATGATTTTGATAGACAGGAGATCGGTCTCGCGTACAGCAGCTTACGCGTTCCGCTTGATTCATCATGGGCGAGCCTGAAAGTCCGACCGGGATTTTTGCGTTTGCGTGGACGTGAATCGCTATCATCCGCTCATGAACAAAGTATGGTGGCACGCCCTATTTCACATCTACACTGTACTATAGAGACATGTATGGAATTTCATCCCGATCATTTTTATGAGATGGCAGGATTGGTTTGTTATTATGATGATGCAGATTATTACTATCTACGTGCAAGCGGTGACGAGATACGCGGCATCGTGCTTGGTGTGGTCATGTCCAAGGCAGGTGTATACGACGAAGTCTTTTCTATGCAGCTGTCGATCAATGATTGGGAACGATGTTATCTGCGTGCTGTCATTAATGGTCGAGAGCTAATGTTTTACGCTTCTCATGACGGCGAGCAATGGATTCCGATGTGTACACCACAAGATTTTGGCACATTGTCTGATGAATATGGCGGCAAGCTTGGCTTTACCGGTGCTTTTGCAGGAATGTGTGCTCAAGATTTGGACCAACAGCAGAAGGAAGCTTGGTTTGATTATTTCGAATATCAGCCGCATTCCTAAGCATTCAAAAGATAAAGTCATTAACATGTAGAGCGGATGGTATGAACAAAATACTGGTCCTCATATGCACGACAATCGAATAAAAAAGTCAAAGCAGCAGACTGTTACGCAACGAACAGTCTGTTGCTTTTTTACATAGTAATTTTTTGCATATTACTATATAAGGTTGGGCACATTGCTGCGCCATGTTAGATGTAAAAGAACTATTTATTTTCAACATACATGTTGACATGTAACCCGTTCCAACACGTACATTGAAATAGACAGCAAGCCATCTTTTACAATAAAGGAGTGCGAGCAACGATGGATACGAATGCAAAACAGATCATCTTTATCGATATTGACGGTACACTGGTCGACGATTACGGTCATGTACCAGAATCAGCGCAGCTGGCATGTCGGCAAGCGCGCGCGAATGGGCACTTGTTGTTTTTATGTACGGGACGTTCTAAAGCGGAAATCTATGACTCGATCTGGGAGATCGGTTTTGACGGATTGATCGGCGCTGGTGGCGGTTATGTAGAGATCGGTAACGAAGTGCTCTATCACAAAAAGGTACAGTCGCAGGATGTTCGTCATATGGTCGACTTTTTCAATGAGCATGGCGTGCATTTCTATCTGGAGTCAAATTCGGCATTGTACGCAAGCTCTATGCTTCGTCCACAGCTGGAACGGCTCATTTATGGCGATGTGCTGAATGATGAACAGGCGCGAGCACGAATGGAGCAATCGCCGCATCCATTTATCGAAGGACTGACGTATGGAGAGACCGATCTGTATAAGGATGATGTGAACAAGGTTTGCTTTCTGGAAAGTAGCCTGCCGTTTGCAATGATCCAGCAGGAGTTTGAAGGCAAGTTTGAAGTGATTCAGTGTACAGTTCCGATCTTTGGCAAGGATAGTGGCGAGCTGATGATTCCGGGCATTCATAAGGCGATTGCCATTGCCGACCTATTGGAGCATCTTGGTGAGTCGCAAGCACATACGATAGCGATCGGAGATGGCATGAATGATGCGGAAATGCTGGAATATTGCAACGTCGGCATCGCAATGGGCAATGCCAAGCCGGGCTTGATCGCTATTGCTGATGAAGTGACGGATACGCTGGAGCAGGACGGCCTGTACAAGAGCTTCCTCAAGCATGGATTGCTTGCTGAAACGTCTGCATCGTTATCTTCCTGAACAATATATGTCATTCAGCGGATACAATAGATGCTAGAATAATAAGCGATGAAACTACAAATGTTAGCCTGATTGATGCCGCGTAGATGCGAGCAGATCAGGCTTTTTGTTATGTTCAGCATGTCGCATATCAACATATTGCAAATATTTCTGTCCTGAATATTATTGCGATGGCGATTTATTGGGTAATGGTAGAACAGACGGACAAAATCATTTCACTATACCAATTAATCACGCGCTATTAATTGTGTTTGATTGGATCAACCATTCATATGATCAGGGAGGAAGAACAATGAAATCATTCGACATTCTATTTATCGGTAGCGGACAAGGTGCATGGAACGCAGCATTACCACTTAGTAAAGCAGGTAAAAAAGTAGCAATCATCGAGCGCGATAAGATTCTCGGTGTCTGCACGAACTATGGCTGCAATCCCAAAATCGTACTGGACGGACCGATCAAGCTGATGGAAGATGCTGAGCTGTTCAAGCCAGCCGGACTGAGCAGCGAGTTCAAGCTCGACTGGGGCAAACTGATGGAACATAAGAACAACATCCTGACACCGTTACCGGAAATGATGGAAGCCAATCTCAAGAAATCCGGTGTAGACATCATCCGTGGAGAAGCGAAATTCACTGATTCTCGCACAGTGGAAGTGAACGGTGAGCAGTATACATCCGAAACATTCGTCATCGCCGCTGGGCAGCGCCCGATTCCGCTCGGCGTACCGGGAGAAGAACTGACGATTACAAGCAATGAGTTTCTCTATTTGACTGAATTACCGAAGCAAATTGTACTGATCGGTGCAGGCTATGTATCGATGGAGATTGCTTCCATTGCACGGACGGCTGGTTCCGACGTACACATCATTCAAGCGACGGATAGCATTTTGTCGGGCTTCCATCAGGATTACAGCAAGAAGCTGATTGAAAAAGTGAAGCAGGACGGCGTTCAATTCCATTTCAATGAGAAGGTCAGCAAGATCGAACAACAAGGCGGTCAGCTGCATCTTACTACTGAAAAAGGAACAACACTCAGCGCAGATCTAGTGATCAATGCAACCGGACGCAAACCGAATACCGATCTGCTGAATTTGGAAGCAGCAGGTGTAGAATATAACAGAAAAGGCGTTGTTGTTAACGAATTCCTGCAAACCTCGCAGCCGCACATTTATGCAACTGGCGATGTATTGGATAAAACGCAGCCGCGCCTAACTCCAACAGCAGTATTTGAAGCGAAATATTTGGCAAATTATCTGCTGGGAAGTAGCACCGATGCAATCCAGTATCCGCCGATTGCAACGATTGCTTTTACTACACCACGTATTGCACAGATCGGTGTGAGTGTAGATGATGCCAAGGAATCGTCGGAATACAGCATCGTTCCAATTGAGCTAGGGAAACAATGGGACTTTGCCGGACGCGGTGAGACTGAAGCGCATCTGACACTCATTTATAGCAGCGAGAAAAAGCTGGTCGGTGCTGCGGCATATACGCAAGAAGCACTTGAAGTGATCAACAGCCTCACTCCAATTATTACACTCGGTCTGACAGCAGAAGATGCGGCGAAGCTGATCTATGCGTTCCCATCCTTCGAGACGATGATCCCGAATTATTTGCAACAAGCGAAGTAAAATAGAATCTATTATTCCAGAACCTACTACTATCCAAACCACTATCTATAAAATGTCTCAAGCTATTATTCGTAAAACCTCTACAACGCATCCTATTGCAAAGTATCGCATCTTACAATAGTCTTGTAGCAAATGACAGAGAAAGCACATTCCGATAATCCGAATGTGCTTTCTCTATGTGTAGAGAGTACGATGTATCCTCTCACTACGCGATTGGCAAATATACGAAATAAAACCTAAAACAGCGACAGACATAAGCCAGCCGTCATGCGATTGATAGGACTGAGAATTCAGCAAAGTCTCCCATATCGTGAATGATACTATTGCTGTGGTACAATGACTGCATACATATTGCATCGTACTCACTTTTCGACAAAGGAGCGTATCCACTCATGTGTCTCATTTTATTCGCATATCATGTACATCCTCGGTATCCACTCATTATGGCTGCGAATCGGGATGAATTTTATGAACGTCCCTCTGCGCAAGCGCATCGCTGGCAAGACGCGCCGCATATTATTGCCGGGCGTGATCTATTGAAGTTGGGGACATGGATTGGCGCCTCGGATAGCGGGCAATTCGCAGCACTGACTAACTATCGTAATCCATTGGAGCAGGCAGATGGGAAGAGGTCGCGTGGGGAATTGATTGCCCATTTTCTAAAAGAACAACAGGCGCCAGCGGAATATATACAGCAGATGGCAGATGACCGTGATCAATATCCGGGGTACAATTTGCTAGTTGGCGATCGGCAGAGCCTGTATTATTACTCCAATGTGGGCAATGAGATCCAGCCGCTGCAACCGGGCATTTATGGAATTAGCAATCATCTGCTAGATACGGACTGGCCCAAAGTACGCTCCGGCAAATATGGACTGGAACAGATCATTCGCCAGATGGATGAGCAGGAGATCGATGAACAGCAATTGAGCGATCAGCTGTTTGCACTGCTACAGTTAACCGATCGTCCAGAGGATGAAGGCTTGCCCGATACTGGCGTATCACTGGAATGGGAGCGACTGCTATCATCCATCTTCATTCACAGTCAGGAGCAAGCATACGGCACACGTTCGTCCACCGTTCTGCTCATGGGTGAGCAGGAACTGATCTATCGCGAGCGCGTGTATTCGCCGGATGCATTACCAGAACAACGATTTGTGATCCCTTTTTCAAATGAAAATAATAGATAAGCAGAATTGATATAGATATAGATATAGATATAGATATAGATATCATTTTGCTGGATCGGTATGAAATATACAACGTGTAACGAATGAGGTGTCTATGAAAAACGCGAATGCCAATCTGATGAAAGAAATCAATCTAAACAATGTGCGTCAAGTAATGAAACGCATAGAGACAGCGACCAAACCGCAACTCGCCTCTTTAACCGGGCTAAGTGTCGTTACGGTGAATTCGCTAATCCGCGAGCTGTTCGAACGTGGTGAAATATATGAGGACGAAACCGTGCCATCCAATGGTGGACGTCCAGCGCTAACGTATCGCTATAATTATGATTTTAGCCTTGGTCTGGTGATTGGTATGAAGGATGCACAGTGCAAGATACTGATCTCTGCCACTGTAATCAATCTGGAAGACCAGACGATTTTCAAAAAGGAACAATCGATTCCCGTCTTTGAGCAAGAGGAGCTGTTCCAACTGATCGAAGAGTGTCTGTCGCAACATAGCGATATCAAAGTGATCGGCATTGGTCTGCCAGGACAAGTAATGGACGGTGTAGTCGCAGTCAGCAGTCACCGCGAACTGGAAGGAGTACATATTATCCAGTTGGTGGAACAGCGATTTGGTCTACCTGTATTGCTGGAAAATGATGTGAATGCTGCCGTTAGCGGCTATTGCGCGCGGCATGAGCTGGAGGGGAATGAGACGGTAGTGAGTGTGTATTTTCCACCGCTGCATCCACCTGGTATGGGCATTCATCTGGACGGTCAGCTTGTACGTGGCAAAAATGGTATGGCGGGCGAGATCAAATTTTTGCCTTTGGCTATCAATTGGTATGCGTCAATGGAATCTACGGCATTTGCCGATATTGCTTGTCGCATTATTCAGTCGGTCAATGCTATTCTGGCACCGCAGCGTGTGGTGATGTATCAGGAGCTATTAACGGATAAGCAGTGGGAGCAACACTGGCAATCATATCAACAACAAAATGTGATGCCATCATACCCGGATGTCGTTCTGGAAAACGATTTTCAGCATGATTTTGAAGCAGGTATGCGCTGGCTGACGCTAAAGCAATTGACTCCATCGTTGAATTATTGATACGGAATATATTCATGGAAGGCGCATGATTGCTTGTATAAAGGCTCATAGATTCTATAAAACAGATGTGCATGTAGAATCACATTCGATTCTGTAGCATGCAACGCTGTAGCATTCGACCCTGTAGCATGGATTTCATGGAGCTACATTTGCAAAATGTTCGTCATATGGTCGACTGTTTCAATGAGCATGGCGTGCATTTCTATCTGGAATCGAATTTGGCGTATCTTATAGGAGCGTATCCTTTTTAGAAACGCATGCCTTCTATATTTATGAAACTCAGCATTAATCATCGTATTCATCCCCTGTCATTGCGGCAGGGGATGTTTGCTTTTACAGTTCAGAATGCGCCACATGTCATCTATCTTCCAATTACAATATATATTTACAATCACTTTAACATTACAAATATTAAATAAAATATCTTTATAAAGTTAATTTATTATGGTATTATTCGGGCATCGGCATTATTCACAAATTCATTGTCGGGCGAGCGAGGGGTTAAATGGCAACATGGTTTTTGATAATCATTTATATGGCTTTTATTAGTTTGGGTCTTCCCGATTCCTTATTAGGCTCCGCGTGGCCTGTAATGTATCCAGACCTGCATGCTTCTCTTGGATCAGCGGGCATCATTGCAATGGTTATTGCGGCGGGTACGATTGTATCTAGTCTATTCAGTGGTAGATTGATTGCAATGATCGGTACGGGCAAGATTACGCTGATCAGCTGCCTGATGACAGCGGCGGCGCTGTTTGGCTTTTCTGCGGCACCATCGATGCTGTGGCTCATATTGCTGGCGATTCCGCTTGGTCTTGGCGCAGGCGCGGTCGATGCAGCGCTGAACCATTATGTGGCAGCCAATTACCAAGCCCATCATATGAACTGGTTGCATTGCTTCTGGGGAGTCGGCGCAACGATGGGACCGATCATTATGTCGTATTCTATCGCGACCAATGACTCTTGGCGTAGCGGTTATTTGACGGTAGCAGGCATTCAGCTGGGACTTGTCATTATCTTGCTAATTACGTTACCACTCTGGTCAAAAGTAGCTGCTATTCATGCGAGAGAACAAGCGGAATCACCACTATCTTCAGCAGAACAGAATGACAACTTGGAACAACATAAAGATTCCACAACCAAGAAGAACCGTAATGGCATTCTCAGCCTGCACGGGATCAAGCCGACACTGGCGGCGTTTTTACTCTATTGCGGAGTGGAGATGACAGTTGGTTTGTGGGGAGCGAGTTATCTGGTAGGTGCCAGAGGCATAAGCGCTCAGACAGCGGCGGCATGGGTTTCGCTGTATTATGGCGGCATTACGGTTGGTCGCTTCATTACGGGCTTTATTACGCTGCGTGTAGGTAATACGATGCTGATCCGCTGCGGACAACTGATTAGTATTGTTGGCGGGATTATTTTGCTACTGCCGATGGCAGATGGTTTGGCACTGGCAGGGCTGATCTTGATCGGTTTGGGCTTGGCGCCGATCTATCCGGGTTTGCTGCATGAGACACCTACGCGGTTTGGCAAATCCAATTCTGCCAAGCTGATGGGTTATCAGATGGCGGTCGCGTATACAGGTACGACGTTCTTGCCGCCATTGTTCGGATTGCTCGCCACACGTACGAGTGTTGGCATGTTTCCATGGGTGGTGCTGATATTTTTAGTGCTGATGTTATACAGCGCTGAGCGAGTAAACCGAATATTATCGTACCGGAAAGGGAGGAATTAAGATGTTGATTTCGATCATTGCATTAGTGTTCATCTGTGCGCTGTTGAGTGCTATCGTATGGATTGGCGCGTACGGCTGTATGAAAATGTCAAACGAAGAACCAGTCATCCGCAGCATTCGCTGTGCGGATGACTGGTTTGAATAATTAGTATATGAGTGTTCTCTATAATATGAAAACATATGCGAAAAATGTGAGTGAGCACATATACTACTGCACACTTTATAAATAATATTTATAAAGTTATCTTGCAATGATAGCAGTTGCGATGATAGAGTAGCTACAACAATCTACTTCATAATAATGATCTGATTATGAACAAATGGAGCTGAACGTATGAGTGAGGAGCAACGCATCTTTGACGGCAAGCTATTCTCGCCTGCTGATCCAGAATTAAAAGCCATTAAGCTGAAAGCGCATAATTGGAGCAGTCAGTACAGTCGCACTTTGGAAGATGAGACGGACGAGCGGGAGCAGATTTTGCAGCAGTTGATCGGGAAGATGGGAGAGCATAGCTTTATTCAAGGTCCTGTCTTTTTCCATTATGGGGTGCATACCGAGATTGGGCATCATTTCTTCGCTAATTACAATTTTACGGTGCAGGATGATGCCAGAGTAACTATTGGAAATCATGTGAATTGCGGACCGAATGTGACCATTGTAACGCCGATTCATCCGATGATCGCTTCCGAGCGGCGGCAGATGCTGGATCAACATGAGCAGCGGAAGACGCTCTGTTACGCCAAGCCCGTGGTGATCGGTAACGATGTATGGTTGTCTGCGAATGTGACCATTTGCGGTGGAGTAACGATTGGCGATGGTTGCGTGATTGGAGCAGGTAGCGTAGTGACACAGGATATTCCACCGAACACATTTGCCGCTGGTGTGCCGTGCCGGGTCATTCGCGAGATTACGGAAACGGATAGTATGGCTTTGCAGCCGGATATTCTGGGTGGTTGTCGTGTGATTCAGGATGAGTCTGACTAACTGAGTAGGATGCGCATGGATGTGTGTCTCAAGAGATGTATATTTTAAGAGATGTAGATCTGAAAAAACAAAATCCCGATATCAAGCGTAACGTGTGAACCACGAATGCATTGGTATCGGGATTGTATTATGTGGAAGGCGAATCTAGTCGCTCAACAGCCAATCTATGTCTTTTCTTTTGACGACTTGCGTATGCGCGGCAGGGTAAGCGTATAGCTATGATAGATCATATCGTGAATATCTTCTTCTGAAATAGATCCATCCAGAATGATCGAATTCCAGTGATTTTTGTTGAGATGATAGGCGGGAATGACGGACTCATGCTCCTGCCGAAGAATATCGATCAGTTCCGGTGTCGCTTTGACATTGATCCATGTATGACCTTGCCGCTCAAAGATCCAGGCAAATATTTTCCGATTCTGCTCATGGCGAATCACTGTCCAACCGCTATCGCGAAATGGATAGTCCTCATAACTCTGAGCCAGAGTCAAACAGTGATCAATCGCTTGTTGACGCGTTTGCATCGTAAGATTCCTCCAATTCCGCGAGTTGAATAGTATTCGATACTCGCTATATTATATTCATTATGGCGTATGTTGTATCATTTGAACATTCATATCCAGATTCCATATTATTATACACATCTGAATTCCGATATAGATTTCGCACAACAAGCTGATACACTAAAATTCGAAGTGAAATTTCGATTGTTTCAGCAAAGGAGGGAAGTTACAATCACATAACGCCCTAAAATGTTAACGTAAACATAATGAACTTTTTATTTTTGTAAGCGTATTCAAAAATCTATATCAACCTATTCTGAAAGGATTGATGCTGATGAATTCCGCTTCAAACACAAATGACAACATGCAATCGTCTGCTACATCATCTTCGCACATGATAGACTCTGTTCCATCTGCAACACCACCACATCGGAGAAAACGGGGTCGCCGCCATACCCGCTATCTGATCATCCTACTTGTTATCATCCTATCTGTTCCGGCATTGCCCGGCGCTTCTGCTACTGTTCATGCTGCAGACACTGACCTTGTAAATGAGAACTTTGCCACGTACCTGCAAGGAGCATTCACAGTAGGCAGTGGCAATGCTTGGAGTAAAGAGGGCAATACACCAGACATTCAGATCAACCGCGATACCGTTACAGGCATAACGTATGCTGCCATGAGCAATCCCACTTCCGGCTCCGTATACGTTGGTCAACGCTTTACGCCGCAGAGTGGAGGCGTAACGATCTCATTCGATGCACGCATCCCGAGCAATAACGGCGGTTCCTTTTACGCAATGGATGGCAAAATCAATGCTACCAGCGCCACCGGCATCAATTATGCGCTTGGCAGTGGAATCATCAAGCGCGCTGGTTCTTCGTCCTTCTCTATTCCTTATAGCACGTCACACTGGTATCGATTCAATTATGTGCTGAATATTCCACAAAAGTCATATACGACTTCCATTACCGATCTCACAACTGGAAGTGTAGTCGCCAACTGGCAGGAGACGTTTACCGGAAGTGCTGCGCGAATTAGCAGTTTTGGCTTTTACCTCGGTCGTGACGGCGGTTCCATTCAGCTCGCGAATATGAAAGTAACTGCGCTGGATCTGGCGCTAACAGATTTGAAAGTGAGCAGTAACGGGTTCACACCAGCATTAACACCTGCTTTTGACGCTTCGGTTCAGAATTATCAGCTGGATCTTCCACATTCCAGTCAGTCTCTGTCCGTTACACCGCAGGCAAGCAATGCAGAGCATGTGCGCCTGACAGTAGCTGGACAAACAGCAAACAGCGGCTCATCGATTCAAGTGCCTATTTCCGAATCATCCACAACGATTCCGGTCAATGTCACCTCGGATACGTACACAGGTATTACGCGGACGTATACATTAACCGTCAATCGGTTGGAAGCATCACCAGAGCTGCAATACGTAGATACGGAGCCGGATAATGGCAAAGTACGTATCGGCTGGCAGGAAAATATCGATCCAACGTACAAAGAAGCCCACATTTACCAATTGGACAAAAAGCAACGCCCGCAACTGGTGAACACTGTGAGCAAAAATACGTATATCGCAACCATCGATAAGCTGAAAAACAACACAACCTACACCTTTATCGTGAAAGCAGCCTATACCGATGGTACCGAATCCGATGGGGTAACCGTACAAGCAACACCAGTCAAGCTGCCACCACGTCAGATGGAATATCTGAATCGTGGACTGATCGCTATTCAGCAGCCGGGTGGCGTCTATGTGAGCTGGCGATTACTTGGCACTGACCCGGACAATGTCGGCTTCGACCTGTACCGCAATGGCAAAAAGGTTAACACATCTACCCTTCGCACAACGACGAATGTTCAAGATCCAGGCGGTACAGCAACATCCACTTATTATGTACAAACCGTCGGTGGTAAAAATAGTCCCAAACGCTCGGAAACGGCAAAAGTCTGGAGCAGCGATCACTTGAGTATTCCACTTCGTAAGCCAGCAGATGGCGTTACCGTAACTGGCGAGGTGTATACGTACCGTGCCAACGATACAACCGTTGCTGATCTGGATGGAGATGGACAATACGAGATCATTTTAAAATGGGACCCAAGCAATTCCAAAGACAACTCTCAGAGTGGTCATACCGGTAGTACGTTAGTAGATGCATACCGACTGGATGGTACGTTTATGTGGCGTATCAATCTAGGACCGAACATCCGGGCAGGTGCGCACTATTTGGATATGATGGCGTACGATCTCGATGGAGATGGCAAAGCCGAAGTCACATTCCGCACCGCCGACGGTACAATTGACGGGCAAGGTCATGTAATCGGCGATGCGAATGCGCGTTATGCCAATTCAGGCGGTTACATTATTACCGGTCCAGAATACCATACGATCTTTGAAGGGACGACTGGACGCGAGCTGGCAACCGCAGATTATGAGCCAGCGCGTGGGAATATTGGCGATTGGGGCGATACGTATGGCAACCGGGGCGACCGTTTCCTAGCGGCAATCGCTTATCTGGATGGAGAGCATCCAAGTATCATTATGCAGCGTGGCTATTATACACGCATAGTGCTGGTCGCTTACGATTGGCGCGATGGTAAACTGACCAAGCGCTGGACATTTGATTCCAACACGCCGGGCAATGAAGGCTATGCCGGACAGGGCAATCATCAGCTGTCAGTAGCGGATGTCGATCATGACGGACGCGACGAGATTATTACGGGTGCTGCCGCTATTGATGACAATGGCAAAGGATTATGGAATTCCGGCTTGGGACACGGCGATGCAATGCATGTCGGCGATCTTGATCCTACCCGCCTCGGTCTGGAAGTATGGGCAGTACAAGAGAATACGAATGCCAAATACTCCGCCGATCTCAAAGACGCCAAAACCGGTCGTGTCATCTGGGGTCAGCCACAGATTGGCATTGATGTCGGACGTGGCTTGAGCGCAGACATCGATTCGCGTTATCCTGGCGAGGAGATGTGGGCGATTGACGGCGAATGGAACAGTACAACCGGCGGTCTGTTTACTACACAAGGACAGAAAATCTCCAATTCCATTCCATCGTCCAATTTTGCCATCTGGTGGGACGGCGATCTGAGCCGCGAACTGCTGGATCATAACTGGACGACAACACCGGAGCGCCGAGGTGTACCGAAGATTGATAAATGGAACCCAGCTACGAATCAATTGAGCAATCTGGTAACCTTTTCGGGTACACTTTCCAACAACGATACGAAAGGAAATCCGGCATTACAGGCAGATATTCTAGGCGATTGGAGAGAGGAAGTAGTACTGCGTAATGAGGACAGTACCGAACTGCGCATCTATTCCACCACTGCGCCAACCGATGTTCGTCTCGTTACATTGATGCACGATCCGGTGTACCGATTGGGTATCGCATGGCAGAACACTGGCTACAATCAGCCACCGCATACAAGTTATTATCTTGGCAACGATATGCAGCAACCGGAACGACCGAATATTCATGTGGTACAAGCCAAAAATTAAATCAAACCATCGTATACCAAATGGATAATATCATCTATTAATCAATTACAGTAAACAGGCATCCGCCATGTACGGATGCCTGTTATTTTTTAATCTGAATACCAACATATATAGCTGCATTTGAAACCTTTAATATTATTTCATGTCATCGTCTATTCAGAGTATCAATTGTTGTATTCAATATAGTCAATCTTTGTAGAAGGAGGCAGATCATAATTCGGTGTGCGAGATTGTCTGCAAAGCAATATTATCCATACGTACATTCAAAATTCGTAAACTCTGCTACTGCTCCAGCACCATACGCGTACAGCCCGATAAGGACACCTGTAAATCCACCAGCCACTTCCGAGGATAAATACTTAGTTTGCGCATAGCCCAGTGACATCTGCCGATTATTTTGCACAGTGAAAAATGAATACTTCTCCCGCGTTGCTTCAATCCTCAGCTGTATCGGTTGATTCGTATCCAGCGCCACACGCTGTTGAACCGACTGAATATCACCAACCCGTAGCCGCACGAATACTTCACGATACGATCCCTGTTGAATCATCGCCAATTCATAATGATGATGCTCATCCATATATAGCGTCATTCCAGCTTCACCATCGGCATCACACATCTGCACATCACAGGAGATAACAGCATCAAAATCACGTTGCCGCAGACCAATCCAGGTCGGCGAGTCTGCGTCATCCAATGACACGTTCGTTCCAGTTAATAGTAGCCGCTTGTCTTCTAATACATAATGCTCCTTATGAGGATGACGCAGATAACACCAATCTAGCTGCCAATCGGTATGCTCAAAAGTATACCGTTTCAGCTCCGACTGAATCACATCATCAGCAATCCGATCTGTTTCAAAAGTCAGCAGTGTCGTACCATGCTCTCCAGCAGTAAACCAGCCGTCCTCCTGAAAAGTCACCGGACTGAGAAATACTTCACGTCCCAAATGATGATACGTCTGCCAGCGCCCAATCTGCCGAAAACCAAGATGGAACATCCACCAGTTCCCCTGATGATCCTGCACTAGATCGCCATGCCCCACACCTTGCAGCTCATACCCGCCCAGATTGCGATTGGTTAGCACGGGATTATGGGGATACGGTGTAAACGGTCCATTTACAGATGAACTACGCGCATACGTCTCCATGTGCCCATACTCTGTACCGCCTTCAGCAGCAAGCAAATAATACATATCATCAATCCGATACATATGTGGACTTTCCAAGTACCGTCCGCCTGTACCTTGCCAGATGGTGCGACTAGGTGTTAATTTGCGTCCTGTCTCGATATCGATCTCACACTGTACAATACCAGGAATACCTTCAACATCCTGTCCATTACTCATAAAATACGTCCGGTCTTCCTCAAAATACAAATCAGGATCAATCCCGCCCTGATCGACTTCAATCGGCTCCGACCATTCTCGGTAAATATCGTCCGTCCATATGTAGAAATTATGACGCGTCGTATCATTGGTCGTCGTCATATAAAAGCGTCCGCGATGATGACGAATCGTAGGTGCAAATACACCGCCAGAGCTGTTAATCTGGTTCAATTGCACCTGACTGCTGCGAGTCAAGCAATGCCCAATCTGCCGCCAATTGATCAGATCGGTACTCTCAAACAAAGGAACACCGGGAAAATATTGAAACGAACTGCATACGAGATAATACGTATCATTCACCTTGCAAACACTCGGATCAGGATAAAAGCCTTTCATAACCGGATTGTTATAGCGCATAAAAACCTCTCTTTTCTAAAATGGTATGCGTACCATTTCACTATTATTTACCTAGTTAAATATTTGGAATTAAGCGGTTGCAACCTCAACACATTAAACACCAGCAACACACACCTTTCAAGAGCATAACGCTTGTTATCGCAATCAATTTGAGTTAAATTCATATACATGTGAATTCAACAGCTCTTGCTAAGTAAAAGAATATTCCTATTCCTAAAAAGGAGTGAAGACCGCTGAAAGCCAACGGCGACGCATCATCTATCCGTTTGTACGAAGCACTTGCCAGTACCGTCCGCTGGCGAATCATGGAGCTACTTACCGTCAGCGAAATGAGTCTCAAACAACTATCCAATGAACTGAAGCTCAGCCCATCGATCGTAACGATGCATGTGAGTAAGCTGGAACAGGCACAACTGATCGGCAGCCGCAGAGTACGTCGTAATGGCGGAACGCACAAGCTTTGTTTTCTGTCGGAGCAGCATATTCATATCACCTTGCCAGCGATCGAGCAATCTCTTCACAGCATTGAGCATGTGATTCCGCTTGGGCATTATACCGATTGCCATATTCAGCCTACGTGCGGGATTGGTACATGGGAAAAGGAGCTAGGCATCTGGGATGATCCGTCATATTTTCATCATCCAGAGCGAGTGGAAGCGGCTATTATATGGTTTGCGAGCGGCTATGTGGAATATAGAGTGCGCAATCGTTTAACATCATCACAGCAGGTGGAGAAGATTGAGTGGATCGTTGAGATTGCTTCTGAAGCGCCCGGATTACGAGATACGTGGCTGTCTGATATTTCATTTACCCTCAATCACATTCCGCTTGGCAGATGGAGAAGTCCGGCTGACTTTGGCAGAGCGGCACGTGGACGGTATACACCATCATGGTGGCATCGCAATCTGAATCAATACGGTCTGTTGAAAGTCATTACAATCGATCATATGGGTACATATATAGATGGGGAGTGGATGTCAGATGTCACGCTTGCTGATCTGAATGTGTACGAACCGTATTGGACGCTGCGACTTGCAGTGGAGGAAGATGCCGAGCATGTCGGCGGATTGACCTTGTATGGAGCCGGGTTTGGCAATCATGATCAGGACATGCTGCTGCACATTTATGCGAAAGAAGCATCAAATAACGTATAATGTATTGATATATTCTATCGCTCATTCGAAATATTCAATTAGTCCCAGCTCGAATAGTAGTGATAGATTAGAATATAAATAATCCGATCAAGATCATCGGAATGATGAGGTGAACACCATGAGTGATGTATACCGTTTGGCAACATTGGACGATGCAGAGCGCGTGCAGCAGATTATATACGAAGCGTATGTTACGATTCGCGAATTAGGATTAAGCTGGCCAGCCGCTAATGCGGATGTGCATATGATTCAGGAGAATATCACCCACAATAAGTGCTATGTGCTGGAGCAGGGGGGTCTGATTACCGCTACGATCACACTAGCCAATCCAGAACGCTTCAAGGAATTGACTGATTCTACGGGACTGCCGTTTATTATGTGGTTCGCTGTCGATCCGAATGTACAAGGAACCGGGGCTGGTAGTAAACTGTTAGATTGGGTAGAGCAGCAGATTATCCGTGATGAGGTGGGGGCACCTGCTGTAACGTTGGGAACATCAGAGAAACATCCGTGGCTGCTGCCGATGTATCAGCGGCGCGGGTATGAAAGTATCCGTGTTCGCGATGCATGGCAAGGGGAAGGACCGATGCATTTGATGCGCAAAGTCGTACATCCTGAACGTTTCGAGCAATTTAGTGCTGAACGTAAACAGGCAGAAGCAGAACAGACTCCTACCTCTTCTTGACGTGTACCAAGATTGTCTTGTATGTCGATCAATCGATCAATGACGAAGAGGAATCCACTAACAATCTACAATCATCTATTCATAAAGAGCAACTTCAACAGGAGTTGCTCTTTTTTACGTTAATTTTCCAAAATATTTATAAATTGCTATACATTTTGAAATATATATTTCCGATGAAATCATCAGCAGATACATATGTACACGACTCGCGAGTGGATCGATCTATATCCACAAGACTGCTATGCAATTATTTTAATACGTAATTCGTTGTTTAAACCAGTTTATCTGATTCTTTTATGTAAAAAAATGGTATGTGTATGGTATCTGTTCATATACCTGATTCTAGTTGACTCCATTATAGAAAGAAGGGGACGGCACCGACATTCATAACATAGCATCGTTTATCGCGCAGGATGAGTCGATCTACATGATTATATATCGCTATGGAGGCTGATGAGTAAATGGTAAAGCGTATTCAAAAGGGATTAAGTTTTACACTGGCAGTTGTATTGTTATTGACTTGCGGACTGAATATCGGAGCAAGTCGTACAGCGGAGGCAGCACCGGTAGGCAATTATGTATATACCGAACTGGCAACGAATATTACAAGCTCACAAACTACACTGAATGCGAATGTCACCGTACAGAGTAATACGTATACAGCCAGTAGTGAAACGATTTATTACTGGCCGCATGTAGATGGCGTCACAACACGTCCTTCCAATGCAGTGGCAGCATCGTCGATCACAGTTTCACCCAATGGCGACTTCTCCGGTAGTGCTACTGGACTGACGCCACAAACAAGCTACGATTATCAGGCAAGTGCGGTTGTGACGTATCCAGATTCTTCTCAGCATACGGTGCTGGGCAGCATCCAGAACTTCTCTACACTGATGAAAGTGTATCAGATCGTTTCGCTAGAAGATCCGCCACAGCTGAACGTACCGAACATGACTAGCAAGGACAGTCTGACTCTTCCTCCAACGATTACCGTTACACTGGATGATAATTCGACTCGCGCGTTCCCGGTAACATGGGACTTGTCCGATTATGATTCATACACCGGTATTGAGGACTGGATTTTAAAAGAATCCGGTGGATATCGCTCCTTTGACGGCGAATTGACGTTACCAAGCGACGGTTCCGTCGAATACGCGTCTAATTATTATGTACGCCCTCGTTTGGATGTTTTTGTCGATTATCCGAATTTGACAGCTATTACAGAAACACCGAAAAATATCACGGTTCCGCAAGGCTCCACCTTGTCGACAGTCAAAGGATTGCTCACCAAAAATTTAAACATGTCCTTTGACAATGGCAAGTCGGCTGTTACTCCAGTGAAATGGGATAGCGGTACACCAGCTTTTACAGGCGATCCGGGAACATATACATTCGTAGGAACTCCGTCCTGCTTTGAGCTGTCATTGGCTTCGCCATCTATTAGCAATTCGATTCAATCGTATTGCGGATATTACAATCCGAAGAATCTGACAACAACAGTGACCGTAACGGTTGTTCCGTATCTCTGGCAACTGGTAGGACCAGCAGGATTTGCTGGACCAGCACAAGGGCTTTCCTTTGCTCAGAATGCTAGCGGAGAAGCATATGTTTCGTTTGCCGATTCCAATCATAACAATGCGATCTCGGTTATGAAGTACAATGGCACATCATGGGAGTATGTAGGTGCACCAGGATTCTCCGACAAAGCGGTCGGTGGTCGTACGGTTGTGAAGTTTGACCCTGCGGACAATACTACCCTGTATGCTGCTTATACGGATAAAGAAACGAACAAACTGGTCGTGTCCAAATTCAATGGCACTAGCTGGGCTCCATTGCTGGCTACCAATGTCACTGTATCTTCATCGACACTGTTTGACTTTTATGTCATTTACAACTATCCGCTACTTGCATTTGCCGATCAGGATCAAGCAGGTTCGTTATCGGTCATCGGATATAACGGTAACACATGGGAAAATATTGGTCAGCGCGGATTCACGAAGGGAACAGTAGAGTCGCTCTTCATCTCGCAAAGCTATCTCAGTCCTGCAACGATCAACTTTACACAAAATGGAGAACTGCATCTGGCTTATGTGTCAGGCAACAATGTGTGGAAAACGACAGCTCAAACCGGCACACAAATCTCCTTGTTAACTCAGACTACGAATAGTAACGGCAGTTCCTTTATCGCATATCAAGATGCCAATGGAATTCAAGTCAAAGAAGTCGCATATGACGGTTCAGGCTGGTACTCCTATGGTGCAGGCTCCATCACATCTAGCCCTGCTCAACTGCTTGCCCTGACATTTGACAGCAAAAATGTCGCCTACATCGCGTATGCCGACAGCAGCAACGCTGGCAAAATCACGGTCAAAAAGTTCAGTGGACAGCAATGGGTGACCGTTGGTCAAGCAACATTCACAACAGGTACTGCGTCCGAACTGAAAATTCAAGTTATCAATGGCGTGCCACATGTAGCGATCGTAGATAGCACGCAGCAAGGCAAAGTAACTGTTCTGAACTTCCGTGCATACAATCAAATTTCCATTCATACTGCGGAAGCAACGAATATTACGAAAACATCGGCAACTGTAGGTGGTAATGTCTCGAATACAGCGACCGTAACGGGCGTCGTGTACGGAACAAGTGCCGACTTCTCTGGTGAGACATTCACAGTTGTAGCCCCAATCAACTCTGGTGGTTATTTCTCCACAGATCTGACTGGATTGAAAGAAAACACGAACTACTATGTACGTGCGTATGCCGAGACACCTGCCGGTATCATCTACGGAGATACCGTTACATTCAAAACAGTGAAATCCAAAGATACGGATTCCTCATCTTCATCAGGTTCTATTTCTGGAGATACTGCGAAAGTCGTCATTACGAATACAAGTAACGGTGGAGTCAGCAATGCACCAATTACCGATAAAGTCGGTAAAAACCTGAAATTGCTCGGCAAATTGTACAACGCCAATGGTGAAGCTGTGAATGTACCTGAATTTACAGTGAATACAGATGGCAGCTTTAGCGTTCCAAGTGTTCCATCTGGTACGTATCGCCTTGCGCTGAGTGTGATTGCACCGAATGGCGAGCGTCTGGCAGGACAGTTGGCAACGATTCGTATCAGCTCCAGCGGTTCGGTCACGATTGATGCGACACTGATTGACCCATATGGTGTCATTACCGATGCTTCGACAGGGAAAGTGATCGAAGGCGCAAAAGTTACCTTGTACTGGGCAGATACCGTGCTGAACCGTTCCAAAGGACGTACGCCAGGAACGATGGTTACATTGCCGGAACTGCCAGACTTTGCACCGAATATGAACAAAGACCCTCAATCTAGCAATGCAGATGGACAATACGGCTGGATGGTTTATCCAGAAGGCGACTATTACATTCTGGGTGAAAAAGACGGCTATCTCGCTTTTGACAGCCGCAAAGACAATGCTGAAGCTACCTTCGGCACAGACAGTTATATCAAAGACGGTAACATTCATGTCGGTCAAACGATTGTAGAGTACAGCTTCAAAATGTCGCCTGTTACATCGCCAGCAGATAACGGCGCAACAAGCGAATACGATCCGTATATGAAAGGTTACCCGGATGGCACCTTCCAACCAAGCAAAAGTGTAAGCCGTGCCGAAATCGCTGCCGTGCTCAGTCGTACGATGATGAGCAAAGAATCAGCAGGTGGTGGCAATGTTTCCTTTACCGATCTGGGAACAGTAAACTGGGCAGCCAGTGATATTGCTACAGCAGTACAACAAGGCTGGTTAAAAGGAACCGGCGATCGCAAATTCCAACCATCCAAAGCAGTAACTCGTGCTGAAATGGCACAATTGCTGTCCAATGTGTATGGTTGGACATCCAATACGAGCACATCGTCTACATTTAGCGATGTGAACGGTCACTGGGCACAGCAAGCAATTACGAATGCACAGGCACAAGGAGTTCTGACTGGTTATGCTGACGGTACATTCCGTCCAAACCAACCGATCACCCGTGCCGAAGCAGTTACGTTGATCAACAAATTACTGGATCGTCCAGCCTATACACCGACAACAGCCAAATGGAGCGATGTACCAACATCGTACTGGGCTTACGGTGATATTATGGCAGCTTCGGTAAAGCATAGTATGTAAGAGAATCGTATGATATGATAAAAGCTTACAGATAGACATGATGAAGCCCATAGACAGGTGCAGTTACGACCTGATCTATGGGCTTTTGTAATTACATCAAGGAGTGAGCCGAATATTCGGTGTCGGCGGTGTACTCATACCTTCCCCAAGATAATAATCTGTTAAATGAGATTGCACATACCCTTTGATCGTCATGCTGTTGCGATACGCCGGATTTTGCGCCAATGTGTAGATTCGTTGATCGGTTGGAGTAGAGGTCGTGAAAATAATTAGTTTAGAATAATCTCGATCCACGAGTACCACTTCCTCACGCCAGTCGCCCATAATATCTCCATAAAAAACAGGGAACTTGCGACTATTTTGAATCGCATTCTGATATTTGTAGGCAGTGACTAATCGGGTAGTCGAATTGCTTTCATAATTCCATTTTTCAATTCGAGTATTATTATAAATTTCGCTCGACAGATCGCCATCCCACCATAGTCGAAGCGCAGGCCAAGGTTGTTGACCCGGCCCGGTAATCTGCGTATTATTCGTTCCGTTATAGATGCCAGAGAACGACCATACTTCATAGCCCGGATAACGCGGATCAATATCGCCTACATCGCCGCGTCCGACATCAGGTGCAGGCGGTTCCTGGCTATGTTGCCAGTACATCTTGCCAGTATCGGCATTATAATAATATTCGAGCAGACCTTTGGCATTCAGCTGTTGAATTCCATATGCTTGAAGACCGGGCGTATTGGGATCGAATTTACCGATATAGAAGCGATCTCCATGTCCAACATTGTCTTTGGCAAGGGAATACCGAAGCGTACCATCTCCATTAAGCACAAAGCCAACCTCTGCAATCTCGTCAGTACCGTTGCCATCTACATCACTAATGCGCATCTGGTGCCCATCCGACGCTGCCTGTGATCCACGTAGCCATTTCCAGTCCATCGTAAGACGACTTCCATCATAATGGTATGCAGAAAATAACAGATTGAAGTTGCGATCTGGACGACGATTTTTGCCCATGACGACAACACTTGGCGTTGTGCCGTTTAGATAACCGATTCCCAGTTGAACCGCCAGTGAGCCATTCGTAATATAATCTTCTGGCAAAGGAGACGTATTTTGGATCGTACCTGTCATGCCATTCAGAACGGCAAGCCATTGTTTTTTATCATTATCATCTGTCCAGACTGTCCCATCGGGAAAGCTTACACCATTAGCGATTTTCAATATGACTTCTGCTTTACCGTCACCATCCAGATCGTATACATTTATTCCATCCAGCATACCGACATCGATCGCGGCAGAGCCAGGTTTCATCGCGTTCTTGTCACTGCTATTAGGTCCCATATCGATTGTCCATAGTAGTGTACCGTCCCGCTTGTAAGCTTCTAAGGTTTGTGGGGTAGTGGACACGCGGTCAACGATATAATCGTATTCGTGATCACCATCCAGATCGCCGACCCATACATTGCGAATTTGGGCACCTTTTTTCAGAGGAACTGTGATTAATGGTTGATTAGCTGCATTGGCGGCAAGTGTAAAGGTATCGCTTGCTTGTTGCTCTACACCATTGATGACTGGTTTAACAAAATACGTATTATCGAGTTTGCGATTTGCTGTTGTATCTGTGTAGTTTGTACCTTTAAATAGCACATCAGGATTAATTTTGACAGCAGGTAATGAATATGCAGCATTGGTTACTGATAACGAAGCCATATCTACAGAATCATCATATACATCCGCTACAGTCGGAGGAATCGAATCGTAAACATTCTCAGTAACCGTAGTGTTTACGGGGGGAGAGGAAACACGATACACATTGAATCCGATGTTGCCAGGATCAAGAGCAAGTAAGCGCCAACTGATGAATACATTATAGCCGCTGCGAACGGCAACAATACCGCGTCCCAAATTTTCCATTTGACGTGGACCGGGAACTGCTTCAACCGTAGACGTTGGAATGTTAAAAGAGGTGATCAGCAGTGCGAGAATGATTCCTACATAACAACTTTGTTTCCAATGATAACGAATAAATTTCATAACACACAGCCTTTCATGATGAGAGTATGTATTCCCGTATGCGGTTTTGTGCAATTAGCTGTTTGCGCATACAGATCATACAGGTGATACTTATCTCATTATGTACAGGTTTTGAGAAATTGTTTATCATGCTACGGGTACAACTTTGGCAGCGGAAAAAGTATGTCATTGTACATAGATTCATTTGTATGATGTTGCAGAATAACGTATGGAAATGTAATCCAGATCTAATTTAAAGTATCTATATACCTTAAATACACTTATTTTGAAATATAAATAAATGGTTAAACGTCTAAATTATGCATAAATATGAACGTATAGTGTATTGAATTAGGCATTTTTTTGAAAGGAAATAATAATGACAAAAGTAAAGTTGTTCAGTTATTCACTTCAGCTACACCTGCAAAAGGTGCAGTGAAAAAGCTACTTTCAACAAACAGTTAAGAGCGATTGCAATCTATACATTTCATTATTTTGAAAACTATACCGATTCCAATACAGGATTAACCTATTCTTACGTTAGGCCAATGCTAATAAACGCAGAAAAGGGATACAGCAAGTTGACGCTAATATAAAGAATATTTTTGAAGATACATATATGTATCTTCGTAGTCAAGTTATGAAACAAGCGATTCCCTCAGTCGATGGGAAGGATCATTTTAATTGTTACATTCATGCAAAAGACCTCATTTCCACTATAAGTAGGAAATGAGGTCTTTTAAACTGCTATATTATACGTTATACACTAAAAGATGAACGTTCAAAGTTCTTCCGCAATTTAAAACACGCTGCTAAAGTGCCTTTAACCCTTCTTCTATATATTGCAATAGATCAGATGAATGATTATAGTATTTTATTTTCATTTTTTCTAAAAGTTCAATAGCTTTCTCGCCTCTAATCTCACGGAACGCACAAGCCAAACCTATGAGTTCATCTTCCGACAAGGGATCCACCTCTGCTGACGGCTGCAATAAAGGCTCCAATAGAAGCAAACCATCTTCATTTTCCAATCCACCAATGATATTGATCAGGACGAGCCTTATACTTTTTATACCGAGCAGATCATTGAGTGTATCTAAAGCATAACGAGGATTTCTACGACCGATCGCGGTAATAGCTTCTTGTAATTCGTATTCAAAATCATTTGGATCAAAGCGTCCCAAATCGGGAGGATTTAATAAAATGTCAATTAAAATATCGAACGAATCGTCGCCAAACGTATTGTAGACATCCGTTTGCATTTGAAGATAATCCTCAAAGGTATCCATTTTTTGGAATGGACCAATTCCATCGCATAAATGTTCGATACCCGCTACAATGGTATCTCTATCGTTTCTTATCATACATAATCTCCTTTCAATACATTATTCCTCCGCTACAAGTTCATAAATCGTTCTTGAGGTTTCAGATCCGACCCAATAGCCAACGCCTCCTGCTGCAAGAGTCCCTACTCCATGTGCCGCCCAAGCCCAAGGCCCGGCTATATCCGCAGGTGTCCACCAGGCCGCAAAAGCAGTTGCTGAAGCAGTAGCTCCTGTCCAACCACCCGCAGATTCAACGATAGCTTTCACTTTGTCCTCTGCCACATAGACCTTATAAATATCAGATCCTACACCCACTACAATTAATACTTTGCCTCCATAACGAAAAACATTTTGCACGATCTCTGTCCCTGTACCTGTCCATTGCTGCGATTTGGCTAAAGCTTCAGCAGATTCAATCAATGCAGGTTCTGCTACAATTCCACGCTCCTTTATAAGTTCGGTTAACTTCTTGATACCACCGTCCACTTCAATTTTCGAAGCATCTGCGACTATTGCAAACTTGCCATTTCCTTTTCTCGAAAAGAGACTACCATTTAATATAACTTCTCCAACTTTGGATGTAGAGAGTCTAACTTTTTCTCCCACTTCATTCCACATTAATCTTTCCGCAATTTTATGCTGAATTCTTACTACTGAATTTTTTTCTTTGGCGGTCAAATCTATATCAAAAGATATACCAGTTTTTTGTAATCTGAAGGTTTTAACTTTTGTTTCGGCTTCAGCTTTGGTAGAATCTTTATCTTTATATTTATTATATATCTCAAGTAAAGCAGGCTCATCAAAAATAAGCGCCTGTTCCGGCATTTTGATTTTTACATCAATTTGAAAATCTTTCGTTTTATCAATACCAGTATAAGGGTTGCCTTCTAGCGTGAAAAATGCTGAACCTCCATTATTTGAAAGTTCTGGTTTCCAAGCTGGCTCGCCTTTAGACAGATTTCTTAAAACCTCTAAAGCTACTTCGGGGGTGACTTTAGTATTTGCAGATAACCAAGGTGATGCACCTCTTAACAGTGAATCATCTCCAGACGAAGGGTAGTAGGACCGAAATACTTCTTCAGCAAACTCCTCTGCTTCGCGGTCTTCGATTTCTTGTTTAAAACTACCCGAGTCTTCTTCCCAGAATCCTTGGAAATTTTTGAGCGTCATGTATCCCCAGGCTGTACCAGCAACCGAAGACCAGACATGAAATTGATAAGGGTAGGGAGCGTATCCTTTGTTCGAATAAACCATTGCTCCGTTAGAATTGGACGCTTGCATATTTAGCATGGATTGAGTCAAAGAACTCATATCTTGATTCAATCTTAAACCTAATGCAATAACGCCCCATGTCCCTTCAGACCAAACGATATCAGGTGCATCGGGATACGATGCACTTTTTAAGTAAGGTTTGTACCCTGATAATGAGGCCGGGGAGACAAAAGAAGTATTATATGAGTCTTTTTCAGTGCTAGAAGATAGAGTTTGACCGCTCAAATAAAATTGATTTGTGACATCCATTGAGGCTTGTGCCATAGATTCATCGCCGATAGCATGGGCAAAAATCCCTCCCCATGAACTCGTATCCAGAGCATAGGCGTCATCTCCCAATCCTTGATAAAAACGCTTTTCGGATGACACCCAATGATTTTTTGTAAGCGAATCGCGGACCGCTTTTGCAGCATCGAAATAAGAAGGTTTTTTGCTCAATTCATATAAATCTCGAAAAAAGAAATAGCAATCAATATTATGTTCCGTCGAATACCAATTTACGTCAGGGCCACCTTTAAAACTTCCAGTCGATTTATCTTGCATGGTAAGTAAATAATCTGCGATTTTCTCGGAAAAAGGGCGGTATGTTGAATCGCCAAAATATTTTTCATACACAATAGCGGCATATCCAACCCAGGCTATCGCACCGGATCTTTTAACGGTGTCCATTCTGCCTGAATAAACGTCGTATGCAAACTCTAGAGAACCGTCATTTGCCTGCAAAACCTGAAGAGAAGATAAAATTTTTGATGCTCTTTCTTGATCGCCAGCCATAGAAAAAGCTATAACGGCAAGAGCGTCATCATAAATCCAGCTTCTTCTATTGATGTTAGAAAATCGATCAGGATCATCATTAGGAACTTGGAAAGATCGTACAAGGTTATAAATCGGGACTTCTGTAGACGTAACTATTTCTTGATGATCTATTTCAATAAGACTCGCTACTTTAGTACCTTTATGTACTGTCGGATAATAATCAATAATATCATGGTCAGAATTGAATACGGGAACTGGCTGGGAGACGAACGTTCCATCTCTTCTTAAAGGAATTTTAGCTTGTAGGTATGGTACGTCAGATACGGCATATATCCGAACTTCATATTCCGAGTTCACACTCACCTTTGAATCGCCCAAACTACAAACAATTTTTCCGTTGGAATCCATAAGATGCACCATCAAACTTCCGCGAATCGTCAAATCTCCAGCATTCCAAGAGCCATCAGAATTCAAAGATACTTCTTTTTTAAAATATTCAATATCAGTTTTATCATATATAGCGATTTTATACTCACTTGGATTACTGACATCTGTCCATACTCCATGAATCGATGAAGATTCACCCACTGTATAAGCGCTTGATAAAGCAATATATGGATAAGGTTTCCAAGCTGTTGAAGCTAATTTGTTTACTTCTACACTACCTGTGACTTCTCCTAAATACGATTCAGAATAGTTCTTTGAAAATTGGATATTCATTTCATACTCTGGTTTATCCTGTTGTTTTGCCAACCAGTGTATCATTTTGGCTTGGGCACTTTTTGTATCCGGTAATGAACTTGCATAACTTATAGAAGTTATTGGTACAGATAGATCGATGATCTGCGCAATCATCAGCATAGCCAATACGAGTGAAACGATTCTTTTAATAAATACCATAATTTTGCTCCTTTTGAATCTGAAATATTATATGAACTTGATGTAGTATAATCTATTAATATATAGTTTGAAAAGAAAATTTAAATAATTTAAATACTTAATTTCTAAGTAAACAAAAAGAAGAAATTTTTGTAAATTTTTGGGTTAAAATTAAAAGAGAAAATGTGTTTAAATAAGTAGAAGAATGGAGGGAGTGTATAGTTAGTCCTACGAATTAATTTATGATTTAATCACGACTCAATTGAGAACATATCCTAACAATAAAGGTTAAAGGAGCCAATAAATTCGTTAGAAAGAGAATTAATTGGCTCCTTTACTTTTGCTCATTTTTAGATGAGAAAGAGATATGAAATGAAAACGATAGCAATGTTAGAGTAAGAGAAGGTTTAGAATGCTTATTGCAAAAAAGTTCGAACAATATGGATTTCTTAAAACTCTTATAGACATTGAATAAGTTTCGTTTCAAGCAGATATTTTAAATACAGATCAAATAAGCATTCGCTACTGTGAAAGAAAGATAGGGATATACTGATATACAGCCCAACAGCAAGCATTAACACCATAGTATCAGTTTCAGATGTAAACTAAGAAAATATACAATTTCAATTTAACGTTATAAGGGCGTTGTCCAGTGTTCGACAAGTTCTTATGGACATACTGGCTAAACAAAGCCGTGCATAAAGTTCAAATGAGGATTTTAAGACGCGAAGACTGAGAGATAAACTAATTCTTGAGAAACCGTGATATAGGACTTTGATTCTTAAATTATACATATGTACAAAATACGAGTTTTGTGATTATGTATGCATAAAATTAAAAACTAGCTATAGATTCTTGATCTCATTTCCAAACTCTTTAATAACTTTTGTATAGTAAAATAATCTCCTTTATAATCGTATTTTTATTATTATTTATTACAACTCTTATGTGTCGAATCAAATAAACTTAAACTGATCATATCCTTACTTATCTTCAATCGAATTAGCAATCTAACTCTATAAAAATGTAATTCGCTCACTTGATTTCAAGCCATACTAAACATTGCAAGCTTCTAGTACAGTCTATTTATATAGTTAAATTATAATAAGTAATGACAATCACAAATTTGTATATGATCGCCATTACTTATTATAGAATCCATTTACATGGTCAATTGTCTCGAAACTTACTCATGTCAGGTATTGGTAGTTTTTCATCTTTATTCAGCGAAGCAATGTTTACTACTTCTTCATCTGTCAACATAAAATCAAAAATAGTAAGATTCTCCACTATTCTGGTTTTATTAAACGATTTAGGAATAGTTACAAACCCACTTTGAATATCCCAGCGAAGGATAATTTGAGCGACTGATTTATTGTATTTTTTTGCAATCTCAAGAAGAATTGGTTCGTCACTCAGTATCCCTTTCATCAGTGGAGACCATGCTTCCATCTGGATCTGATGAAGATTACAATATACACTAAGTTCTTTACGTATCAAGTGAGGATGAAATTCGATCTGGTTAACCATAGGTTGAACGGTAGCAACTGCTTTTAACTGCTCCAGATCAGCAATCTCAAAATTGCTAACACCAATTGCGCGTACTTTCTTCTGATGATATAACTCTTCTAATGCTCTCCATGTTTCTAGAGATTTCCCTTCTACAGGCCAGTGAATCAAATATAAATCCAGATAATCTGTTTTCAGCGCTCTAAGGCTTTTATTAAATGCTACTAATGTGGATTCGTATCCCTGATCTCCGTTTGCCACTTTGGTTGTGACGAAAATATCTTTTCGGCTTACGCCAGATTCTATAATAGCCTGTCCAACCTGATCCTCATTTCGATATGCGGTTGCCGTATCAATGCTGCGATATCCGTTTTGTAGTGCATATTTTACTGGCTCTATTGCGTTTTCACGTTCTGCTGTCCAAACCCCAAGACCTATCCAAGGCATTTTCACACCATTACGTAATACAGTAAAAGTTTCGTTCACTCTCTACTCCTCCTAAACTCTGTTAAAATGAAACATTTCATTGTAAGCGTTCTTTTCTCAAGTATACCAAATAATACGACTGATATTGCATCCGAAATTTACAGAGGGTTATGTATATACTCTATGTTTACTCTAAATTAGCTTATCCATCTTATGTTACTAAACAAACACTTATATTATTAAAAATGCGCTGCATATTCCATGCAGCGCACTCTTTTACTTATTTAACAATCGATAGATCACCACGGCTGTTTCTTCTTTCGTGATTTTTCGCTGAGGCTTGAACTGACCATTCTCATAACCGATAAACAACTCGCCGCCTAATTGATCAATTGCTGATTTGGCCCATGATGGAATATTTCCTTTATCTGTGAATTCATACGATTGGGATTGCTCTTGATTCATAAAATTTTGCAGGATTTTGGCTGCTTCCGCTCTTGTAATAATTTTATCTGGTTTGAATGTACCGTCTGGATAACCGCTGATGTATTTCATCTCTGCTGCTTTTTGTACATTTGCTGTATACCATTTTCCATCAATATCATGAAACATATGGGAGCTTGGCAATGTTGCTGCATGCACTTCATGTTGTTCGTCTCTGGAACGCAGTAACATACTTAAAAACTCTGCGCGTGTAATTCCAGCTTGAGGATGAAATTTGCCGGTGTCATCGCCGTTAATAATACCGCGATCCGCCAGAAAGTTAATCGCATTCTCAGAGTATCTGGATATTACATCTGTAAATCGAATAACCGTAGTACTGTAATCTTCAGCAGGAACAGTGGGAAGCGAACGCTTCTCCGTCATATCCTGTTGTGGACTTTCTTCGTCCTGCTCATGAATCTGCCCTACTGAAGGATGTGATATCGCAGTAGATACATTCCCTATATTTTTTTCTTTCGTCTTAAAATGGATAGAATGAATAAACGATCTAACACCGGATTCATTCTCAGACCAAATCTTAATTGTATAGCTATGCGCAGCAGACAAATTTTGGATGGTCAGTGTCTTCGATTGAGAGCGTTGAATTTCACCCTTTTCGTTTGCGAACACATATATATCGGAATCCCTTCCATCTGTAACGTTAATGGTCGCAGTTGATGTTGTAATCTCTGCTACGTTCAGATCGAAATTCGAATATGGCTTAGTCTCAAAGGCTACATGATATACGTTGCTCAATATACCGGTTGCATTCACAGCTCGGATTGCATAGTCATTATATTCCGTACTACTCAGCAGCTGATCAACAGTGACAAGACTGTCTTCCACATTCCCGATTAATTGATCTGCATGATAGAGATTGTAAGATACTGCCCCTTTAAAAGGTTTCCACGTAATGGTTACTGAATCATGCTCTACATTTTGGAGATGCATTACCTGCTCTTCAGATGGAACTGCCGCTCCTTGGTATGTGATCCAACGAAGATCTGAACTTTCTCCATTCTTACCTACAGCAGCAATACCAAATAAAGCTGAGATACCCGCGCCAGGGCTTGGAAGTGTGACTTCCAGATCCTTTGTCGTAGCAATGTATTGACCATATCCATCATATATACGATACGATTGTGCGCCAAAGGAACGGGTAAACGATAGATTGAAATCATCATTCGTATTGGATGTTATTTGGCTACTTTGTGGTGCAAGTGGCAATGTTTGAAATGAAATGGTACTTTGCGTGGATGCGCCGCTTTCGTTCATCGCCTGAACATGAATGGTATAGCTTTCCCCAGCAGTTAGTCCAATGAGATTAATCTCTGACGTTGTGCTTGTGAATGCCAAGCCATTCACTGTTGCGATATAAGAAGCAGCCCCCTCTACTGGCGCAAAAGAGACAGTAGCCGACGTAGAAGTGATGTTCTTCAGCTGCAAATCAGTAGCAGGCGCAGATAACGTAATAAATGAGGCATGAGCACCCTCTCCTGTACCAAAATCGTTAAATGGTACAATCGCTACAGAATGTACACTCCCCGGTTGGAGATGCGTAAATTCATAAGTGGTACGATCGGTCTCCGCTACTTTGGCACCATCTAGGTATACATCATACCCTTTAGCACCGCGAACACTATTCCAAGCATATGTAGCGGCTTCTGTTGCCGTATTTCTTTTATAGAGATCGGGAGCATCTGGTAACGTCCATAACGATACATTTTTAAAATTGCTTTGCCCGGTCTCGTTTGTTACAGCTATCGCATAATTGTAAGCTGTGCCCGAAGCAAGATGATAATCACCAAACGATACATTGGAGCCAGTGTAAACTAGTTCATATTGATGATATGTAACATCTGAAACAGTAGAATACGTTTCACCCGTCACTGTCACGAGATGCTGATCGTTGCGCTTCACATCGTAGTAAACGTCGCCGCTCACCGTATCCCATGATAACTTGGCATGATCCACTCCGACCGTTACTACATGAAGATGAGATAATGACGGTAATGTTAAAAATGTGTAGCGGCTCTCCAAACTTTGCCCGGATGAGTTTATAGCTTGTGTGCTTACTGTATATTTGTTGTTAGGAAGCAATCCGCTAAAGATATGGCTTACATCCATCGTTCCAACGGATACTATTTCCCCATTTGCATCGGTAAGTGTATAGAGATACTCAGTTGCCGACTGTACAGGCTCCAATTTGACCTCAACCGATGTTTCGGAATGCGCATAGGCTCCATCGAATGTCGCAGCAGCTGGAAGTGTAAGATAACGGAATGTTGTACTTGGACCTCTACCTGAAGCATTAATAGGTGTAATCACATAGTCGTAAATTGTTCCGGCAGATAAATTCGTATCTGCAAATGTAGAACTTCCTGCTGGAATGATCATCTTTGTTCCTGTTGTGGTATTTTCAATTTCATACGACTGATCGGAATGAACCGGCAATACACCTGTAATACTGTCTGCGGAGTACGAATGTAAATGAACTTCATCATTAGACAACTGTGCTGGCAGAGCTTTGATTTTGAATGATTTTGAACGACTGTATGATTCATTACCAGCAGCGTCTGTAGCTACCACATGTATATACCATACGCCCTCCTTTGCTGCTGGCAAGCTAACCGAAAACGTTTCGCTCCCTTGGCTCCAATCTGCATTCTCGTCTGGGCGTGTGCTCTCCTCATTCACTACATACTTTACGGTGTTCAGCGTGCGATCCTCTGTGAGAACATCAACGTCCAGCGTGTTCGGTTGCCATTCTGAACCATTGGGAGTAAAAGCAATAACCGGGCGATCTCGATCAATATTCGATACAGTAATGGATTTGCTAGTCGTGTTACCGAAAAAGTCTTGTGTTGTTACGGTATACATTCCATTTGCATTCACTACAAATGACGTATTGCCTGACATTACAGTTGCACCATTCGGAAGTGTTGTATTGGTAATCCACGTAGTATTATCTGATGCATCGACTGAAATCAGCACATCTGATTGCGTAGGAGCAAGGGTCGACGGTGTTAACGTTAATAATGGTGGATCGCCATCCAAAAGCATCATTGTTTTGGTTTCGCCAATATTCCCTTCATAATCGACGGGAGCGATATGGATGTAAGCATCGCCTTCAGTTGGCGTAAACGTATACGATGTAGTTGTTGTCGAGATAGCACCTGATGTGATTTGCGTTGTAAAGGATTTGTCTGTCGTTACAATGTAGCCTTTGACGCCTGAAGTCACGAGCGCAGTTTGTGCAGGGTGAACTTCTCCGACTGTACCATCGCGTAGTTGCCCTTGAATTTGATAATTGTAGTATGTACCACGATCTGTGGCTGGTGCCCAGGAAGCGATTACTTGCTTAGTTTGTTTGGAATAATTATACGTTAATGACTCGTCTGGAACCGGATCAGGGCCACGATGATCGGTGGCACCTGTATCGGTATAGTTAGAATCGTAACCAGAATAGATTTGATCGCCGTTACGGTAGATGATCGCTTTTTCAGCATAGCCGATTTTGATATTATCCATCTGGAGCTGACCATTTGTTTGCCAAAATATATTAAATTCAGCCCCATATTTTTCTGGATTGTAATTTGTAGTTGGTAAATCAAAACTATTGTTAAGTGTTTCCCAGTCCCTTGTACCATTTCGTTCATTGTAAACCGAAATATCTCCATAATTGGCTAATTGAATAAGTGGTGCTTCAGCAGCAAATGCCTCTCCTTCACCGGTAGAGAATATATTTGTTCCGCCAATACTAACTGTCGATGGACGAGTCATTGCATCTGTACGAAGCGTCATGCTATTATCCGTACTATTAAACGTATAATATAAATATCCCCATTTGTAATCATTATATGAAGAACTACTCAATGTATAGACTGCGCCATTGACCAAATTCACAGTACCACTATCCGTTGTTACATAAAACTTGGTCGGTGCTGTAGACCCAGTAAACGATGTTGCATTTTTAAACTTAACAATATTCCCGGAATTATCAACAACTTTTTCTCCAACACTTTTCCAAAAATTCCCGAAAAATGGACGTACGTTATTGGTGCTTCCTGTTGATTTCACATCGTATTGTAAACTCAATTTACTATCAGCTTTAATGGATGTAATCCCGTAGTGTGAAATGCTATATTGTCCACCCGTTTGCCCAGCTAATGTATCATAAAAATTCCCTTTATTCGTAGACATAATATCTGTTAATTGTAACGCTGTTCCACGAGATGTTCCCGTATCTATGTAGGTTTGATTTCCTGTACCATGCCAATCTAGTTTAAGCTGTGGATCTCCGCTTTCAAACCCAGTTTTGAACAGAACATCAGAATCAGCTAGCGGTACAGAAAACTCCAAGTATACCGAGTTTGTATTCGGCTTCAGCAATGTAATATCAGCTGCTACAGTTGCTGCTGAAGCTATAGGAACAGGACCAAATGCAGATGCGAGAATGAGCATACAAAGGGATGTTTGAATCAGTTTGGGTCGGAATACATACCGACTGCTATTCGTAAGCTTACTTGGTTGATATGGTGATGAATCTACTTTTTTAGTTGTTGTCAAATCAATCGCCTCCGAGAAGACAAAAAAGCACCTCGCCATAGATATAGGAATATCTATAAGCGAGGTGCTTCCTCGTGACTTCATTTAATTGAGATTATCATACTGCATTTTGCACAAAAAGCAAAGAAAAACATTAAAATTGCCCATTTCATTCAATGTAATTAGTTAAATCCACCGTTCACGCGGATCGTTTGTCCTGTGATCCAACGTGCTTTATCGCTGATCAACAATTCTACGGCATTGGCAATATCTTCTGGTTCGCCTAATCGTCCAAATGCGTTCATACGGCGATACGAATTAACGAGTTCCTCGGATTTGCCATTTAAGAACAAATCGGTTGCTACTTGCCCTGGTGCAATGCTGTTGATTGTAATGCCTCTCGGTCCAAATTCTTTTGCCAGTTGACGTGTCAATTGCTCCACAGCCCCCTTGGTGGCACCGTACAAACTATATCCCGGCAACATAGCACCAGATACAGAGGTGGAGAAATTAATAATAGTGCCTCCCTCCTGCATATGCTCCATCGCTTGCTGACAGGCAAAATACGTACCTTTGACATTGAGGGCAATATGCTGGTCAAACTCCTCCTCTGTAACTTGATCCAGTGTTGCCATATTCATCGTTCCAGCATTATTGATCAGTATATCAACGGCTCCGTACTGCTTGATTGTTTCAGCGAACAATCGCTCTACTTCACTGACTTTGCTAATATCTGCATGAATAGCGGTAGCTTCACCACCAGCAGTTTGGATCAAATGAACGACTTCGTCAGCTTTCTCCTTGCTGGATGCGTAATTAACGATAACGTTTACAGCTGACTGAGCCAATTGGATCGCAATTTGCCGTCCAATGCCGCGTGACGCTCCGGTTACAATTGCTGTTCTGGTTGTTCCCATAATGTATACTCTCCTCTATATCGAAAGATTCGATCCACTCTGTAGTGATCGTCTGTAAACAGTATAGAGTGTTTTGGAAAAGGGGCGATAGATTAATCCTGTATGTCGCTTGCCTATTTTTGTTCGCTGTTTTTATAATACAATAAGTCATTCTCGACAGGAGCATCTGATTATGAAACCATTTGATGAACAGCAGCGTCTGCAACATGCGTTACATGAGCTTCAGCAGACGATTATACGCAATACACCTACAACAGGCACGCACCAGACGAACATCCCTCTCTTATCTATCGTACGCGCCGAAGAAGTATCGGAGCCGTTAATTACCGTCTACAAGCCTTCGATCTGTATCGTCGCTCAAGGCGCTAAAACAGCTATGCTCGCTGATCAAACGTACCGCTACGATCCTCACACCTTTCTCATCACTTCGGTCGATCTGCCGATTATGGGGCGGATTAGCGAAGCATCATCTACGTTGCCTTATTTGGGTTTAAAACTTAGCTTTGATACCGATGTGATCCTGGATGTTGTGAGTATGATGGACCATACACTCCCTGTTCAAGCCGAAACAGGTCAAGGAATTACAGTGAATGCGATGTCATCTTCCATACTGAATACGGTAGTGCGGCTCCTACAATTACTGGATCATCCTGACGATATCGCTGTTCTGTCTCCACTTATCATTCGGGAATTGGTATACCGGGTGTTGCAAAGTGAGCAAGGGCATGTTCTATATCCATTTGCGGTTACAGATAGTTATTCTTCTCGAATTGCGACAACGATTCAGTCGATTAAACAGGATTATAATAAGCCGCTAGAGATGGAACAACTTGCCCGGGATGTGAATCTGAGCAGCTCGGCGTTTCATAAGCATTTTAAACGGATTACAACGATGAGCCCGTTGCAGTATCAGAAGACGATTCGTTTGCAGGAAGCGCAGCGTCTGATGTTGACCGAAGCGGTACAGGCGGCGGACGCTGCGTTCATGGTTGGGTATGAAAGTCCATCGCAATTCAGCCGTGAGTATGCAAGATTATACGGCAAACCACCGATGCAAAATGTTCAGGATATGCGTAGTTTGTTAGTTGATTCCAACATGTCTGTTGAGTAATTACGTCACTTGTGCAAGCCTGCCTGCACAGCTTTCCAGAAGGATTCATCCTCCATACCAATCGCATACATGGACACACCAGCTAGTTTATATGCTTGAACCAGCTTGGTTTTGTGCTTGATACTGATTGCATCTTCGTACCACACCTCATGCGGATCGCCATTACTATCTGTATATTGTGCAATCATGGAGCCGGATGTCTGATCACGTTTGCTAGTTGTCTGATACTTGGTCAGTAACGACTTCGTCTCATTCCATGGCAGCATCGCATTGTCGCTATCATCTCCGGCTGCTGTTTGCTTCACATTCCAATCATTGCCGTAAGCAGGCAGTCCCATCAATATTTTACGGGCGGGCACCTGTTTGACGGCAAAAGCAAGTGATGCTTCTGTCCAGCCCAAGCTTGCGGAAGAACCCGGTTCGCTCCAAGTTCCATGCTCATCGTATGTCATAACCTGAAGCCAATCAACTACCTTGCCTATCGCTGCATAATCATAAGCGCCAGACCAACCATCTTCAGGATCGTCCTGCTGCTTGGCAGGTACGGATACCATGATCTGGAATCCATTGTTCTTCATTATCTTGGCTGTATCGCGTACAAAGGCGCTTAGTGCGCCACGATCTTCTGGCACCAACGATTCAAAGTCCAGATTAACGCCGGTATAATGGTTTTGTTTGACTGTTTGCAATAGACTGGCAATCAGCTTTTTGCGTGCAGTAGGATCGGTGATTGCTTGATGTGCGGCGTCAGAGTCCCAATCTGTTTCACCATAGTTGGAAACTAACGCAAATGTGCCCATCTTCCAATTGCGTGCTTGCTGTACGGCTTGCTTGGGCGTTGTACCGACTAGATTGCCCTCTGCATCTGTGTTGAGCGTATCCGTGGATACTTGATTCATATAGTTATGGTATTTGGTAAATGCTTCTGGTGAAGCGTCGGCGTAATAGCCAAGCACAATCGGTGAAGTTTGACGAGCGAATGAAGCTGCCGAAGTCGATGACTTGATCGGAGTTTTGTTATTCGCTGCCCAGACGGCAGCCGTGCAAAGAGCAGCTATACTGAGCAGGACTACAACTATAATGCTACTTTTTCTAATCATAAATGATTCTCTCTCCTCGCGGATCGTATCGTGTGTTTATACGATATCACAAGGAAAGAAGCTATGGATGATAAAATAGTGCTCAATGAAGCTTTGATCATCCAGATATCGATAGATGGCAAACCAAAATAAGGTAGCATCCGTCAGATTGGATCATCTGGATACTACCTTGCTCAACGATTGTTTCTATAGCATTATCGATTGTGTACTAACAATTGCGGCTGTTATTCATACAGCACGACATCGGTCTCCTGAAACGACTGGACTTCCTTGTCCCAGCGCTCTTTTACATAATTCACATGTACCGGATGCTGATTGTACGCCTCATATGCTGCCTGATCGGCAAATGCCATAGAGAACATGTAGTCATGATCGTTTTTGCCGCTAACTTGACGATAGACTTCAAATTGCTGCACACCCGGAATGTCTGCTAGCTCCTGCTTGCTCATACGCAGAAATGCTTCTGCTTGCTCGTTATTCCTGCCACTGTGAAGCGAGAATGTCACCATATGCTTGATTATACTCATTACTTGCTCCTCCTTATCTCATACTTCATGATCTTGTGCTGACTTGCATTTTTTGCACGTCTAAGCACCATAAAGATGACTTATGTATCCGCTATCAAAATAACATACCTGCTTCTGAACTGCAAATATGTAGCAGTTTGTTAAGATGAGCCAATCTGTTGCTTCATGCGCTCTCTACTACCCAATCAAGACACCAATCACAAAGCAAAACTTTTCAATAGCCAATTATTTAGGTACACTACATATATAAGTATTTTTCTTATGAATTAGTTATTATGAATCAATTATATGTCGAAACTAGATGAGCAAACAGGAGAATGAAATGGATAACCAAATCGAACAATTAAAACATATTCGCCAGAACGTCATTCGCTTTATGATGATGTATGAATTTGCGCTCAAAGAGCTGGAAACAAAAATCGAGATTTTGAACGACGAGTTTCTCTCATTACACGAATACAATCCAATTGAGCATACCAAGTCGCGCGTGAAATCGCCGGATAGCATTTTGAAGAAAATTCAGCGTAAAGGCGGCGTGCAAAGTCTGGAGGATATTCGTGAGCGTGTACGCGATATCGCAGGTCTGCGAATTACTTGCTCGTTTACCGAAGACATTTACTGGGTGTGCGATATGCTGAAGAATCAGTCGGATATTCAGGTGATTGAGATCAAGGATTACATCCGCGATCCGAAGCCAAATGGCTATCGTAGTCTGCATATGATCATTCAGGTTCCGGTATTTATGTCCGACCGTCAAGAATCGGTGTATGTGGAAGTGCAGATTCGTACGATTGCGATGGACTTCTGGGCAAGTCTGGAGCACAAAATCTTTTACAAATACGAAGGTTCTGTACCAGAGCAGCTGACCAATGAACTCAAAGACGCTGCCGATTCCGCAACCGCCCTGGATTTGAAAATGGAAAAGCTGCGTCATGAGATCGAGTCGATCAAGCATGCAGACGAACTTGATGATGAATACGAACTGATGCAAAAGCTGACTGGAGAGCAAGGGTTGCAGATTCCAGAAGCGCTACTTCGTTTGACTGGCGGATTCGTTGATAAGAAGTAAGTCACAGACGTTTGTCATGCAATCCTGATATATCAATAGGATCAAAACATAGTACAAATAATGCAAAAGAGCAGTGCTTCTGTTATGAAGACACTGCTCTTTTGTATGTCGTATTTTGTGCGATATAGGTTAAATTGTGTACTATTTTTACTCATATGACAGTATGGCTTATTCATGTCAAAGCGTAATATGTGGGTACCCCTCAACTACTTAGGACTTGAACCAACCTTTTTCCTTAAAATGCTTGATTGCTTCAATTCGGTTGCTGACATTCAGCTTGTCCATGATGATTGAAACGTAATTGCGTACTGTACCAGTAGTGATAAATAGCTCGTTGGAGATTTCACGAGTATTTTTGCCATCTGCGATAAGTTCCAGCACAGCCTGTTCACGTTCAGTCAATGGACTTTTCTCACGATATCCTTCGTCGATCAGCTCGGAAGCATAGATTCTACGTCCCGCCATAACCATACGAATGGTATGCGATAGTTCTTCAATCGGGCTATCCTTGAGTAGATACCCATGAATCCCTGCCTGACGAGCGCGTTCAAAATAACCGGTACGGGCGAATGTCGTCAAGATGATGATCTTGCACTCACTACTATCACGCAGTTCCTCAGCGGCATCCAGACCGCTTTTGGCAGGCATCTCGATATCCATAATGCAAATATCCGGCTTGAGCGCATGAACGAGCTGTACCGCTTCCTCTCCGTTCGTTGCCTTGCCGATTACATTCATATCCTTTTCCAGATCGAGCAGCGAAGCCAGCGCACCGAGCAGCATGCGCTGATCTTCGGCAATGACAATATTGATCATGCTTATCGTCCCCCTCTCGCAAATGCTGATTTGGACTTACAACTGGCGCTGCACAGCATTGGGTACAACCATACGCAGCATGGTGCCTTGATCCGATGATACCGACAGACTACCGTTAACAAATTCCAGTCGTTCCTTGATTCCTTTTAAGCCGTTGCCTGCATATTTCTGGCGCTTCAGATCGATGCCGGAGCCATTATCCTGCACGGTCAATACAAATTCGGTTGTACTAGATTCCAGTACAATATCACATTCGGTCGCTTCACTATGGCGTACTACATTGTTGATTGCTTCCTTGAGACACATCGCTAGTACATTTTCACTGATCAGCGAAATATCCTCGGCATCGTTATTCTGAGATAAATGCAGCTTGATGTCCGCCACATCCAGAATCTGCTGTACGCGGAATAGCTCCTCATCCAATCGCATCCCTCGCATACGGGTCACCAGCTCCCGCACTTCATTTAATGCCGTACGAGCCGTCTGACGTACATCCAGCATCTCTTGCTCCGCCTTTTGCGGATTGCTCTCGATTAACTTGTATGCCAGCTCACTTTTTAGACCGATGAGGGACAGCTTCTGTCCCAGTGTATCATGCAGATCACGAGCGATGCGCTGACGTTCTTCCAGCTTGACCAGCTCTGAGATTTTGCGATTGGCATCGTTCAGCTGTCCTTGCAGATGATCTTCACGCGATTTGTTGTGCGCATGAATCGGCACCAGAATCACAGCAATCAGGTTAATGACGAGCAGTGGCAGCTGAGACAGAAACTGATCCAGATTGGAAGTGATAATGCTGTACGTTAGACCGAGCGTACTAAGTAGATTAACGACATACAAAATCCAGAAACCGACGCGATGATGAACGGTACCGATGAAGAAAGCGAGAAACAGCGAGAAATAAATAAAACCAAACATCAAACCCATCACGACCGACAACACGATTTGCACCCCAAACCAAACATAAATTTGCCGCCCCTTTACAATCAGGGACAGCAAATTTGAGGTGAAAAATACGATGATCATTAGCACGCCGGCGATAACATAACCAATCGTAAACTTATTGAAGATAAAGTAAAACGGAAGCAGACAAAATAGCAACCAGATATACAGATTGACGCCGCCTGTTGTTTTGCGAAACAAGTCTTTCCAATTGTTCATATATTCACCTTTGCCAGGCATCCAGAGATTGCGCCTGATTTCAGTGCCCGGCGGATGCCGTAGGCTTTTATTATATATCTATTCTACTTCAGATCGATGCCGACTGCATTAAACGTTTTTTTGTCATTTGCTGCGGCTTTGGCGTTTTGCAGAGCTTGCTTCGCATTACGTTTGAACTGACGGAAGCTGACAAAACGTTTCCCTTCTTCGTCCCATAAGCGGAAACGCAAGGATTGCAAACTCGTTTTGAGCGTGATCGTCGTTGCCTTTTGCAGAGGTGGCGTTGCGTTATGCGCTTCTTCCAGATAATAGTTCGGTACACGCGGACTCAAGTGATGCACATGGTGGAAACCGATATTGCCAGTGAACCATTGCAAAATGAGTGGCAATTTGTAATACGAACTGCCTTCCACTGCTGCTTGTACATACGACCATTCATCGTCTTTTTCAAAATAAGAATCTTCGAATGTATGCTGTACATAGAACAACCAGATACCCATCATGCTGGCGATGTAGAAGATCGGGAGCTGAATCATCAGAAATGCCTGCCATCCTACGAGCCAGCACAGTGCCGCATACAGTAACACGATTAGTACGTTGATCAGATATGTGTTGCAACGCTCTGCCCACTTGGCACCGCGGCGGTTAAAGCGCTGTTGAATCAGGAATACAGCTACCGGACCGATGCCGAACAGCACAATCGGGTTACGATACAGACGGTAAGCGAGACGAGTGTACCATTTGGCTTCTTTGTATTCCACTACAGTCATTGTCCAGATATCGCCTACTCCACGTTTGTCCAGATTGCTACTGGTTGCATGGTGAATCGAGTGACTTTGTTTCCACTGCATATAGGGGGTGAGCGTAATCACGCCAGTAATGGTACCGATCCAGTGATTAAGCTTTTTATTTTTGAAAAATGAACCATGACAGCAATCATGGAAAATAATAAACGTACGGATGACAAGCCCTGCCGCTACAATCGTAATTGGTATTGTTAACCAGTATGAAACGGACAGACTCCAGTATGCAGCCGCCCATAATAGAATCAGAGGCACAAGCGTTGTAATCAGTTGCTGTATGCTTTTACGGGAATCGACTTTTTCGAATGGTGCGACTTCTTTTTTGAGTTGTTTGGTCAAAGACATGAATGTACTCCCTCTCAGGCAGGATGCGCCTGATTTTAGTACCGGATACAAGGATGTAATGATTCGCTGCTATTTGCTCCGGGTATATCTCCATTGTAAAGAAGCATATCCACTGGTAGAAGTCATAAGTGTCAGTATACGACCATGACACTTGTCATGTTTTTAAGCGTTTTCAAGAATTATTTTCCAATTTAAACGTGAATAAGGGATGATTTTGCATACTGTAGTTTGTATATTTCCATACGAATGGTAAACCATATCGTACATACGAGTAATCAATATAAAAACAATACAAAAGCACTCTGTCATAGGCAGAGTGCTTTTGTATGAAATATGTTCAGATTCGGTATGATTATCGTTGCCAGTTATCCAGATCGCTCAGGTCGGCTCCATTCGAGGCGATCACTTTTTGATACCAATCGAAGCTTTTCTTTTTGTATCGATTCAATGTACCCTTGCCTTCGTCATCCTGATCGACGTAGATGAAGCCGTAACGCTTGGACATCTCGGATGTGGATGCGCTAATGATGTCAATTGCTCCCCAACTGGTATACCCCATAATATCCACGCCATCGCGAATCGCTTCGGCAAGCTGTGTAATATGCTGGCGGAAATAATCAATCCGGTAATCATCTACAATGCGTCCATCCTCTTCTCGTACATCCCGTGCGCCCAATCCATTCTCAACGACAAACAGCGGCACTTCGTAACGGTCATACAATTCTTTGAGCACGACGCGTAATCCAATCGGATCAAGCTGCCAGCCCCATTCGGTGACTTTGAGATTCGGATTCTTCACGGTACTGTACAGATTGCCGCCAGTTACGCCATATTGCTCTGGATTTACAGTAGAAATCAGCGATGTGTAGTAGCTAAATGAGATAAAATCCACGGTGTTCATCTGCAAAGTATCGGCATCTTCTGGCTGCTGTTCAATTGTGATTCCATGATCTGCAAAATAGCGCTGCGTAATCGCTGGGTATTTGCCTCGTACCTGTACATCGGTGTGCAGCAGATTGAGCTGATTGTCAATCTGCGCTTGCAGTACATCTTCCGGGCTACTTGTTGCCGGATAGTGGATCATACGCGCTAGCATACAGCCAATCTGCACGTTAGGATTAATGTCGCGTGCCGCCTTTGTCACCAATGCACTGGCAACAAACTGATGATGCAGCGCCTGATACGATGCCTGCATCACATTGTCTTCGCGATCGCCAACAATACCGCCGCCGGTGAATGGCTCGATAATCGTCGTATTGATCTCGTTGAAGGTCAGCCAGTAGGTTACTTTGTCCTTATAGCGCTCCATCACCGTCTCGGCATATCGAACGAAAAAGTCGATTACACGCCGATTTTTCCAGCCCCCGTATTGAAGAACGAGATGAATCGGCATCTCGTAATGAGATAACGTAACTAGCGGTTCGATATTGTGTTTGCGCAGCTCGGTGAATACATTATCGTAAAATTGCAGCCCTGCTTCATTCGGCTCAGTATCATCGCCATTTGGGAAAATGCGGCTCCAATTGATCGACAGACGGAACGTTTGAAAGCCCAATTCGGCGAACAATGCAATATCTTCTTTATAACGATGGAAAAAGTCGATTCCGTAGCGTTTGGGGTATCCGTCTGCGGTTTTGTGCTGGATTGCCTGTTCAATCGTTTCGCTAGATACGTGCATAAGGGCGCTCAGATTGGCATAGTCTTTTTTGGCATAATATGGCACCATGTCTGCGGTGGATAGCCCTTTGCCATCAGCATCAAAACCGCCCTCTGCTTGATTCGCGGCAATGGCACCGCCCCAGAGGAAGTTGTCCGGGAAAATGCTGGTAGGTGTAGTCGATACAGTCGGTTTCATTGGATTCAGCTCCTATACATACAGTGTAGATGGATATATGCAGTAATGGAGCATGATCAGAACGGTCATGCTTCCCTCTGCATACAGAGTCTATTGTTCAGCGTTTAGCGTTTAGCGTTTAGCGTTTAGCGTTTAGCGTTTAGCGTTTAGCGTTTAGCGTTTAGCGTTTAGCGTTTAGCGTTTCAATTGTCAGTTCGCGGAAGTTCCAATTGCAAGACCGGATCGCCGGTTTGGATATCGCCTAATTTCAATGGCAGGATAGCAGTATATTCAGCGGTGTTGGTTACAACCATTGCAGTCGTAATATCATATTCCGCCGCAATTTGTTCCAGATCGAAGTGCAGTAGCGGTTGCCCAGCTTGTACGGAATCGCCTGTAGCAACGAGAGCTTCAAAGTGTTGTCCACGCAGTTTGACGGTGTTGATGCCGATATGAATCAGCAGCTCAGCACCCTGCTCACTACGGATAACGATGGCATGTTTGGTTTTGAATAGATTTACTACAACGCCGCTGACTGGGGACACCAATGTACCGACTGTCGGCACAAAGGCGATGCCTTTGCCCATCAATTCATCGCCAAAGGTCGGGTCATTCACTTCACTCAGTGGAATGGAGCGTCCTTGCAAAGGTGCTTGAACAACTTCACCAGCTGTTGGCGGTTGCGGCTCGCTAATGACCGTCGCAGATGGATTTGTTGCTGCCGCGTCAATGGTCTGTGTCTGCTGAGATGTAGTTGCCTGTGTATTTGCCATTGTTGCTGGATTCGCTCCATTCGTAGAAGCAGCAGCAATCTGATCAGCATCGCCAACATTCTCACTAATCCCCATCACTACGGATACGATCGTTGCCACAACAAAGGCGATTGCCATGCCGCTAACGCCATATAAGAAGGTTGGACCGATCAACGCGGGTAAGCCCGGAATACCGCCATTACCAGCAAGTACATACGCATTGGTACCAAATGCAAGCGCGAATCCGCCACCAACTGCACTACCGATCATACCGGCTACGAATGGCTTTTTGAAACGCATATTCACACCGTACATCGCAGGTTCCGTTACCCCCATTAGCGCGGTAAAGCTAGTGGACAGAGCGATTGATTTTAACTTTTTATCACGGGCACGGAAGAAGACACCAAGCGTTGCCCCTGCTTGTCCCATATTGGAAATGTAGGTCAGCGGCAGGAATTTGTCCGCACCAATCGTCGCCAGATTGCTCAAAATAACTGGAACTAGCGCGTAGTGCATACCAGTCATAACGATCAGCGGCATCGCACCGCCGAGAATGATACCGGCGAATACGCCACCTTCTGCGAGTAACCAGTTGATGCCGCCGGACAGACCATTACCGACAATTGTACCGAGTGGACCGATCACGATCAGTGTTAATGGAACGACGATCAGCAGCGTTAGCAGAGGGACAAGCAGCAATTTCAGTGATGCTGGAATGATGCGGTCGATCCCTTTTTCTACATAAGACTGTATCCAGATTGCTAGCAGAATCGGAATGACAGATGACGCATAGACAACTGAAGTTACTGGCAGACCGATAAAGGATACCGGATTACCGGATGATAGTAATGCAGTCATATCCGGGTACATGAGTGCCATACTGACACCAACAGCGACAAATGGATTACAGCCGAATTTGCGGGCGGCACTGAAGGCAATGAGCATCGGCAAGTAATGGAATACCCCGTCGCCAATAGCGGACAGAATGCGATATACATCTGTCCCGGCAGTCATAACACCAAGCCATACGAGCAGCGCGATGAGTCCTTTGAGCAGACCGGCACCAGCGATGGCAGGCAACATCGGAGCGAATACACCAGCGATAAATTCAAATAAGCGCGAAAACGGATTTTGCGTTTTGCCTGGTTCGGTTGGGGTTTTCGTTGTTTGGGAATCGCCGTTTTTGAGTGCAGGATGCGTTTGCACTAACGCATCGTATACCTGTGCTACTTGATTGCCGATGATGATCTGGAACTGATCCCCCGCGATATTCGTTCCCATTACACTGTCCATGTTACCGATAGCTTCGCGGTTGGCGAGATTGTTATCTTTGAGGTCAAAACGTAGCCTTGTAATGCAGTGATATACCGAATTGATATTGCGTTCGCCGCCGACGGCTTCGACGATCTGGCGAGCGGTTGTCTGATGATCCATTGGATTCCCTCCATTTTTGGGCGAAAAAATACCTGAATGAATAGACGGATGCCATTACAGCGTCAGTCATCATCATTCAGGTATTGCCTGATTAAACAGTAACAAGCCTGAAAAGCAATATATAGTTGTTCTTGCTACACCGAGAATCCAGCATTATACAGGTACAGGTATACGATCTACCACGTAATCAGCTGTTCAAGGCTATAGATTCATGCGATGCAGTGTTCTTAGGTGCGTTTCATCAAACGTTCAAGATGCAAGGTAAGATACAGCTGCTCCGAATGTGTCATGTCATATTGATAATGCTTGCGGATAAAGGTTTCGATTTTGTGAATGCAGACGAAAGTGTCGGGATAATTCTTCTTGACCACTTCGTACAAATACTCCTCGGCATCATCATGACTTTGCTGCGTAATGACTCGCTGACAGAAATATTTCAGATGCGTAATGAACCGGAAGTAGCTGGCACTCTCCTCATCGAACTCTGTATGAAAGTGATATTTGATAATGTTCATCACTTCTTGCAACAACTGCATCATATGCGTTACATCATTCATAGAGTCATTAATCTCTGCATTCACAAAGTGCAGTGCAATATTACAGATCTCTTCTTTTGGAAAGTCAATGCCTAGCCGTTCTTTTAGCAAATGCAGTGCTTCCCGAGCAGCATCGTACTCCGCCTTGTAAAAGTGCTGAATTTCCCATGAGAGCGGATTGCGTACGATCATGCCCTGCTCTAGCCGTTGCACAGCAAAATAGATATGATCTGATAGCGAAATGTAGATGCCATCGCTCAGCTGACTGCGCAACTGTGTGCGTGCTAGTGTCACGATATCGTCAGTTACCTGTAAAATGTTCACGGGTAGCTCCGTCACCGTTGCCTTGAATTTCTCGTAAATGTTGGCATCCTGCAAACGAAAGACCTTTTCCACGCGTGCATCGTCAATGACATCTCCGGCACGGAAGTTGAAGCCGATACCCCGGCCGAGGATCAGCAGCTCCTGCCCTTTTTCATCTGTCGTACTGACGATATTGTTATTGAAAATTTGTTTGATAATCACATTAGACCACCTGTGTATGAGGATTAAAAAAAGGGCAAAACCAAACACAGCGACAGACGAATGTCCATTTCCGTGTGGTTTTGCCCGCATTACCGGTAACAAGCCTCGTTAAAAACGTAGCATGGAATGAAAGCGGCGTCAATACCCGTCAGTCATTTTTAGGGCAGAAAAATAGACGAATATCAACCCACTTCCTTAAACAGCCCGCCGATTACACTGACCGAATTGTGGCAATGTGGACAGAGTACACTGCCATTCAGATAAGGTAATCGTGCCAATAGCGAATCTGCCTCGATCCTATCCGCCGCCTGCTGTAAATCGTGAAATCCGTAAGTATCCGTCAGACCAAGCGCAATCGGCGTGATCGTAATCCCTGCATTACCCGGATACAACACAGGATCTGTGCCATGCAGACGCATCACATCTTCATCCAGATCATCGATAAACCATTCCCCATCACATTGCGGACAGACACCCACATATTCATCCCCGCCGGGATAGTGAATGAGTAATCTCGCCAGTCGATCATGCCCATGATAAGCGCAATACGCCGCCAGTATGTAATCAAGTTCATATTCGCTCTCTATGTGTTGCTGTGCATACGCCAGCACCTTGTCATGCAACGTTGCCGCCTGCTCCAACCCTAGCCGATAGTCGGCGATAATACGCTGCCACTGCATCGGAGTAACATCGCCGATCACTTCCGTCATCCATGCACCGGAACCGGCAAACATCGCTTCGATGATGCCGCATTGTATATAAATGTCGATCTGGGCAGTTGGATGCGCATCCAGTGTATTCGCCAATTGCAGTAGATGCGGGACGGCAGCCAGTGTCGCCCCATAGATCGTATACTGATGCATGAGCAGCTCCGCCAATTCGCGAAACACTTCTGGCTCAAACTGTACAGACAAATGATCCAGCAGAATCGGCACCTGCTCTGCCGTTCCGAATGCCGTTCGCAGCTGTGCCCATGCCGGGCTCATCCATTCAAGCATCCTCTTCCCCCTCCATCTTCGGCAATTCCACATGCAATTGCGAAATCGCCGCTTCTTTCTCGCGACTGCTAACATGTGTATAAATAATCGTCGTCTGGATCGACGAGTGACCGAGCAGTTCCTGCACCGTCCGTAAGTCCGTTCCTTGACGCAGCAGCATTGTAGCAAAGGAATGCCGCAGCTTATGACTGGAATACGGCAATCGCCGGGACGGCTCGATATCACTCTGGAATCGATCAAAGGTATCCGCGGCAATTTGCTGAATATTGCGAATCGATAACCGACTGCCCTTTTGCGAAATAAACAGCGCTTGCTCACCATCGCGCCATGGAGTAAGTCGTTCACGAATACAAGTGTTCAGCACATCTGCCACCGCTTCTGGCACTGGCAATGTCCGCCATTTGCGCCCTTTGCCAAAGACTTGTAGTGTGCGGCGCTCATCATTATAATCCTGCACATTGAGCAGGTGCACCTCACCGACACGCAGCCCCATATATGCCATGAGCAGGAATACAGTGAGATTGCGCGTCCGATACTTGCCATCCACGGATTGCAAAAAGGTCGTCAGTCGCGACTGATCGAGATAGAGTGGCTCTTTATTCTGCTCGGTTTTTGCCTTTTTAATCCCGGCGGCAGGGTTATGAGATGCCAGCTCCATTTCTATTAACGCTTTGAAAAAACAGCTGACCGCCGCATGCTTGCGATTACGTGTCGAATCACTCACTCCGCGCGAACGCGCGCCGCTTAGATAGGAGAGCACATGCCGCTTTTTCAGATCGTCTAGCGGTTTGCCATACACCGAATGGGAAGAGAGAAATTCGTGTACATCGTGATTGTAGGAGCGACGAGTATATCCCGTATAACCGGCATCCTTCATCCAATCCTGAAAGGCTTTTAGTTCCTCGCTGTATACAGATAGTGATTCATCCTCGTCATCGCTATTGTTATCGTAATGAGGTTCGTCTCTGTATTGCCCTGAACGGGAAGAGCCAGCCTCATTTTTATCATAGTCAGTACGACGATTGCTGTTGGTTTCCTTGTATTCTTCATCCGTATTTTCATATATATTGCGGCGATGAGAAGCCGGTGCGGCAGACATAGAGGATGTTATCTTTCGATTCAAGCGGATCCGCTCCTTTCGCTGCTGCATCCGATTGCAGGCATTTGTGTTTTATAATTATACGCTGTTTTTAGCAGAAAACAAACGATATTCATCGGATTTCAGGTCAGTTTGTATGCAACCTTTTGTTTCAGGAACTTCAAATTCGTTTACCTTGAGATTAGGAACAATGTGCAAGGTAAAATATGTAAAATGAAGCGATGAGTATTGCCAACTCTTCTTTTATAGCTGTTTCTTTATTGTTGCTACACCTATTGTTCCTTTATCCAAATAGCGAAGAATTACGGCAATATTCGTTCACATAGTGCATGTCTAATATGTAAAACTCAACCACTCAAGGAGGCATTACCATGGCTAAAGAAAAACGTATTGTACTGGAACCTGCTGCACAGAAATTTGCTGACGATAACTCGAAGCCCCCTTTCCTATATGAATTAGGACCGGAAAAAGGGCGCGAAACGGTAGACGAAGTACAATCCGGCGATATCGACAAACCGGATGTAGATATTGAAGATGTTACTTTGCCAATCGGTCCGAAAGGTGAAGTTGCCATTCGTATCCTCCGTCCCAAAAACGCACCTGCATCTCTGCCGGTGTTGTTATATATCCATGGCGCAGGCTGGGTATTCGGTAACTCCCACACTCATGATCGCCTGATCCGTGAACTGGCAGTTGGTGGCGAAGTGGCTGTTGTATTCCCGGAATATAGCCGTTCTCCCGAGAATCGCTACCCAATCGCTATCGAAGAAATCTATGCTGTGCTGCAATGGATTGGCGAACAAGGCACTGAGCAAGGCTTTGATACGTCGCGTCTATATGTCGGCGGCGACAGTGTAGGTGGCAATATGACTGCCGCAATGACACTGTTGAGCAGAGAGCGTAGCGGTCCAACAATCAACAAACAATTGCTGTTCTATCCGGTAACGGATGCCAACTTTGATACGAATTCGTATGACCAGTTTGCCGAAGGGTACTTCCTGGCACGCGAAGGTATGAAATGGTTCTGGGATCAGTATACAACCGATCCAGAAGAACGCGCTCAACTGACTGCTTCCCCACTGCGTGCGACAACCGAGCAACTGCAAGGCTTGCCGGAAGCGCTCGTAATTACAGGCGAAGCCGATGTACTGCGTGATGAAGGCGAAGAATATGCTGCCAAACTGCGCGAAGCTGGCGTAAAAGTAACCGAAGCCCGCTTTGGCGGTATCATCCATGACTTTGTGATGCTGAATGTATTAAAAGATACACAAGCCAAAAAAGGCGCGCTCATTCTCGCAAATGCCTTCCTACGTGACGAACTGTAATCTTTTGTATAAAGGATTAGTCTGATAGTAAGGTTCGCTGTTGTTACAGGTTTGCTCTTTGACTTGAAGATTAGTAGCTTTACCTTATAAAATAAATTCATCAAAATCCCTGTACACTATTCCCCAAAGGATGTGTACAGGGATTTTCTTTTTCTATGTAGATACATTATTCTGTTTATAGTTTACATAATTAATATTATGTTAATTAAGTTTCGTTTGAGTTAGTTACCTGTTTTGTCATTTCATAAAATATATACAAACCACAACAAAATATATATGTAAACAACAGCAAAATAGCGTCTATCGCAGGTTAGATCCGCGACAGACGCTATTTGAATAAAATGATTACGTTGATACTTATATTGCTACAGTTGCCATAATACGCACATACTATTTCAGTTCTGCTATGTTACAAAATACCAACTGTCTTGATCCTATGCAAATCACCGACGTACCGACAATTGTAATCTTAGTTTGCTTTGCGTGAAGCGTAGAATTCGGCTGCTTTTTGTAGCATTTGTTGCAGCGAGCCAAATTGTGTATTTTGACTAACTTGTGTATCGATCTGATCTTGCGGCACTTGTTTTACTTTGTCCGCAGAGTCGGTAGTCGAGCCGAGACCGAATTTTTGCAGCATATCGCCAGCGGATTGGAATGGTGTATGTTTTTGCATGAATTCTGGGGTTAAGAGCTTGTCCAGTGGTAGCTTTTGGATGATTTGATCCAGTGGCAGTTTGCTGATCATATCCATGATCCCGCCGGAAGAACCGCCGGATTGATTACCGTCTTTGTTTGATCCTGTCAGCATATCCTTGAGGTTATTGAGATTGAAGCCCATAATGAGCATCCTCCTTCATATTCGTGTTGGATTTGGTTGGGAAAAGGGATGATTACCAAGCTGTGCCTATGTCCCTTTGCGATTGTCAGCAGCTGCTAGTTTACCGATGTTATTGATGTTGGCACGCTGATATGTCAAGTGTGACATCGCCAATGTATCAGCAGCTATACTGCTTACTTACCCCGCTTCCGACAGATAAAAACGCTAATGACTCATCTCTTGTGCGTTACAAGAAAAAGGAGTCATTAGCGTTTAGTCATGCTATCGTTTGCGGTTGTCCCATGATGCAATCTAACAGTATAGAAATCTACCAAATATGATCTACAAAAATTCCAACACTCGATCCCATGAATTCAAATATTCCAGTTCCTGCTCAATCCGTTGTTGTTCGTCCAGACCGTCCAACCATTCATCTTCCGTAGGATCATTTTCATTCATTATCGTTGCCTCCTGTGTCCAGATGTAGCAAAGACGCGTTTGCTGCTCCGGGGATTGGTTTGCGCGATGCGCCTGCTCCGTGTCGTTTAACATGTTCCTCATGCTATTCACCCTCCATTCAGGAATATGTTGCCTGTTATCATAGTAGTACACATTAGAGAGGTTTGAATCAGCTTACAGGATGAAATGTGTTACCTGTTATCTCGGTCTCTGGATGTAGAAACGGAATACAACGTGTCATCATTTACATAAAAAGTAAAAAAATATACGGTGATTGTTACTTTTATTGCTTCTTTTCAAAGGAAACCCCTCGCTTTTGTGGAATAGGGGTAATAGGCACAAAAGCCAATCCAATTCGGAAAGGGGAACATTTATGATCAGAAACAAAGTATTCATAACTGCGACACTGGCTGGCGGATTACTGCTATTGCCATCTACAGGCTGGGCGGCGACGCCGGTGGCGACGGATATTGAGCTGCAAGTTGACGGACAGGAGCTGACAGTTGAAGGATATACGGTGAATCATAGCTTGTATGCTTCGTATGCGGCGATTGCCAGAGAGCTGGGTGCAGATGCCGATTGGAAGGAGCAGACGGGATCGCTGACCTTGCAGCTTGGAGATGACCGTATTGCTTTTGCCGAGGGAAGTACGACGTCCACTCTATTTCAAGCGGATGGCGAAGTGTTGATTCCAGTACGCAAAGCATTCGAGGCGTTCGGTTATACCGTGTCATATAACGCAGCGAGTCGATCGGTTAATGTGCAAGCCGCTGGTGCAGCAGCACCGTCAGCAACGGATACGTCTGGCGATGATGATGTTGGTAATGGTGTGAATGGCAACACTACAGATGATAGTGTAACTTCTGACACTTATGCGGGGTTGTTACCTGTATCGATTTTGACCGATTTGAAGCCAGATCAGAATACGGGAACACGCATTGAAGGTGTGATTGCTAATTCGGATTATGTCTTTACCGCCGATATGGATACACGCGAATTGTATCGGATCGATATAACTACAGGCGCAGCAGAAGTGCTAACGGTATTGCCACGAACTGGTACAGGCATGGCGCTGGATGAGAGTGGCAATCTGTATATTGCCAGCGGCGGCGAGGAAGGTCTCATTTATAAAGTCAATGCCGATGATCTAAAAGGCGACCCATTCGACGGTTCCCAAGTGGAGACGTTCGTCAGCGGAGTAGCGGGTGCGAATGGGTTAGCATTTGATCGTGAAGGAACATTGTATGTAACTGGTGGTGCGACTGGTAATATCTATGCAGTGACGCCGGAAGGTCAGTTGCGTACGTATGCCAGCGGTTTGACAGCAGAACGACCGGAGCAAGCCATTGTCGTTAACGGCATCGCGGTCGGTACAGATGGATATGTGTACACTGCCAATACTAGTTCCGGGGAAGTGAATCGGTTTACAATTGAAGATGACGGTACAGTAGATCAGCCGCAGTTGATTGCCAAAAGTGAGCTGTTGTACGGTGCCGACGGTCTGACGATTGGACCGGATGGCAATCTGTATATTGCTGCTAATGAGCGTAATGCGATTGTGAAAGTAACGCTGGATGGCACAGTGACAGATATTGCACGTAATGGCAATAACGGTCCGCTGGAATTTCCGGCAAGCCTTTCTTTTGTAGGGAATACGCTGTACATCAGTAATTTCGATCTGCCGCGTGGCAGTAACAATCCGAATACACCGGGCATTGGCTCATCTATTGCCAAGCTGGAATTGGAGTGACCCTGCCTCTGAATTAAAATAGCAAACAGCCATCCTTTCTTGTCTGAATATAGACGAATAGAAAGGATGGCTATTTTGCTGTTTATGTTACGAATCCATCATTGATTCATTTTATCGATATTGAGATTGAGATTGAGATTAAGCTCAAGATTTAGTTTCATGATAATTAGTTTACATAACTATTATTATGTTAATTATTGAGTTCTTCATTTGTGATTTTATCCAGTAAGCGAGTGATGATAGACGCACTTTCGGCTCGGGTAAGGGAATGTTGCGGTTTGAACAACCCACTCTCATTTCCTTGCAGCAAACCGGAAGCGTCCAGATGAACGATTGCCTGTCTTGCCCATGTCGCGGATTGTCCCAGATCCGGGAAGCGATTCATTGGATGGGACGCAGATTCCGCAGCGGTGGTACTAAGCAGATGATTTTGCTGTATTACACGATCCAGCATGACCGCCATTTCCTGACGAGTGATGGTGTCATTGGGACGGAATTTGCCGCTGGTATCGCCTTGTAATAGCCCAGCAATAGCAGCGGTATGAATGCTATCCGCATACCATGCCGAGGAAGCTACATCAGAAAAGTCAGTGCCTCCCCCTGCTCCATCATTCACAGTATTCTCTGTTCCTGTCTCTATGCCTGTCGCAGTCTTGGACAGTCCGAGCGCGCGCGTTAGCAGGGCTGCCATTTGTGCACGCGTGATCGCAGCAGACGGCGAGAAGGTTTGCTTGGTGGTACCATTGATAATCATGCGATCCGCAAGCTGTTGTACTGACGACGCTGCCCAGTGACTGTTCATATCATTCCACGTTTGCATTTTCGCATCTAGTACGACATAGGTGCTGTTACTGCGACTGAATACGGTAACAGCATCATCTTGCACGGTAAATGGAACCGGTGTATACGTGATGGAGCCATTGGATGCTTCTTCCACTCGCGCTACTGCCAGACGATTCGACGATGTTATACCAGCGATCGGGATTGAACGCTGAATATAGCCGTTTAGCTCAGTCATAGGCTGTGATGTGTTATTGCTCCATGTATATAGATTATAATCCACCGCTGCGCGTGCAGTGTACCCTAGAAGGCTTGCCTGAGTGATTGCCGCTGGCGATGGCGTAATATCCAGCACGAGTGCCTGTGCATCCTTCACGGATTCACGAACGAGATTGATCGGCAAAGTATAACTACTCACTGGCGTCTGAATGACTAATTGCTGCACCTGCTGCTGATTTGTTAGCACCTGTGTAGCAGCCGAAGCCAGTTGTACCTGAAAAGTGCCTGTTGTGTCGCTAGAATCCAAGTTGATCTGTAGCGAAGTAGCTGCTCCTGCGCCGCTCAACATCTGCTGAATATGATCGGCGGTTATTGTGACAGAACGCAGCTGACTACCATTTTGCTCAGAAATGGTCGGTGTGAGTACCCAGCGAGACGTTCTGCCATCTGCTGATAATCCTTGCGAAATGGCAGCCGGTACGATCGGCGTTGTTGGCGGTATGTTCGGAGTGGTTGTCCCGCCTCCGCCACCAGTTCCCGTTTCACCGCCTGTATTGCCTGAACCGCCACCAGCGTTACTGCCTGAATCATCATCATCGTCGTCTGAATGCCCTTTTTTGGCAAAATCAATAACGGTGAGCAGCGGATCGTGATCGCTCACCCGTCCATCCTCTTCCATAAAATCGGCATTCAGATGCACGATGTCCAGCTTGGCTTTGTCGGCGATTCCCGGCGTCATCAGCACATGATCCAGCGTTTGTGAATTGCCTTCATACACATAGGAATAGCGCTCATTGACTGGCAGTGTATCGACGAGATTGGTCAGCTGCGTGCCTTTCAGAATGTCAAATGTATTGGAAAATTGAAAATCGTTAAAATCGCCTACCAGCACTACATTAGCATTGCTATTTTGCGCCAGCGTATCTCGAACAAATTGGTTCAATGCTGCTGCCTGCTTGGCACGCTGTACTTCACTACTGCGCACTGGCGGCTGTGCCGAACCGTACAATGGCTGATCCCCGCCTTTGGAATTTAAATGATTGGCGATCACAATTACTGTCTGTCCGCGAAACTCAAATTGCGCTGCCAGCGATTTACGTGAGTCGGCAAAAGCCGGATTTTGCGGATCGATTCGACCGGGATTCACGCTGAGTCCTTGCGGTCCATACGTTACGGCTGTCACCGAATCGCCTACCCCGCCTGCTGCTTGAGGCAACGAGACACGCGCTGGATTGTACAAGAAACCAACACGAATATTGCCTCCCGGTGCACCGCCGTCTTCATTGTTTTGCGGCGCGATACTGGCGTAACGATATTCCGGTCCGCCGGCAGCGACGATGTCACGAATCAATGCGCCGAAGCTGGCGCTAGCATCCGTTGTACCATCGTCGGTTGCTCCATTGTTGTCTTGTACTTCCATCAGCCCAATAATGTCCGGTGTATGCAGATTGTCGATCACATTGCGGGCAATTCGCTCTGTTTTGGCGGTATTGGCGGGATCGTCCCAGAAGTTCTCGACGTTAAACGAAGCAATAGACAGCTGCTTGTCTCCGTTATGCAGCGCAGATACTTCACGCTTCCACCCACCGTCGATAATGGTTGGCAGAGCTGCATCGGGCAATAGTTTGAAATTGCTATAGTTGTAACTGATAATGCCCGTTACTGCTCCATCAAACCGATCGCCCGTCTTGATCGGCTGCTTCGGTTTCTCAGCAATAAGTAGACGATTAGCGTTACATTCACCATCGGTAATGATCAAGCCACCAGCGGGTGTCCGGCGCGGACTGTTATCTACATCAACAGATACCGGAATCTCATACCCATATGGTCCGATAATATCCGCATTGGTAAGCTGAATACGCATTCCTTCCAGACTTTCATAGAAATCAATGCTGTACGTCGATGGATCAAAGGTAACAAAGCCATTCGGCGCCGCAATCTGCGACGGAATCGTACGTCCTCCCGCACCAATAACCGTTGGCTTCGGCAGCGTCTGATTCTCATTTCGTACTCGAATCGCAGTAGCTGCGATCTCGGTTGTAGTCAGATCGGCGGCATCACTGTATCCAGTCTCACGGTATTCTTTAACCGAGCCGTCCACACTGACCTGGTCACCTACCTTCACTCCGTGCGAAGCACGATAGACGAGAATAGCTTGCGATGTGCGATCATCTCCATCGTCCAGCTCATCTGGCATTTGCATGTAAAAGCTGGATTTACTCTTCACCATCGTCACGATACCTTCCACTTGCTGTACCTGTTCATCCGCATACGTAGACGTCTGCGCCGTACCTTGAATCTGACTGATTGTTAGCTTGAGCGGCTCCTGCTCCACTGGCGGCTTACTACCAGCAATATCACTGACTGATCTCGGAATGAGCTGGTATTCATTGTTGTAGCGTGTGACGACACCAGTAATGGAACGATACGATTTGCCTGTTTCCAGCCATGGCTCGGTGGAATAGACGACGAAGGTTCCTTTGTCATCTGACACGGTGTAACGACTGCCGGATACACTGTCCACCTCAATCGTATTCACAGTGACCAGACGAGCTTCGTACGGATTGTCTGCGACAAAGTCTGCGGATGTGATCTCGGTTGGCGCTGGTGTAGAGCTGGTAGGATCGATAACCGTGACATTGCTCGCTGAAGCGGAAATTTGTAGCAGATTGCGATAGGCGCCTAGTGTCCCGCTAACTCGAACGCTCTGTCCCTGCTGTGCCGACAGATTACTGCCGCGCACCACAATGCCTGCTCCATTGTCCTGAATGTACAGATTGCTGTAGCCACTGCCTGTGTCCTGACGATATGTAACGATGCCCTGAACAACTACGGTATGACCAACCGTCTGTTGACGAGCGCTTGCGATCGAGTATGTATCTTTACTTGCAGTAGATAAAAGAGAGTTACCAGGAGACAATGATGTACTTTCGATTGCAGTTGTTAATGGAATCGTCACCTGATGAGCTGTTTCGTTATGTTCGGCTGCCTCAGCTATCGTTGGATTCCAGCCAGCGCTCGGTAATATGGAAGATGCTAGCAGTACTGCTGCCAGCCCTGTCCCTGTTTTTGCTTGCCATCGCCTCATATGTATCGTCCTCCAATTTTCTTACAAGAATGGGTTTCTTTTTAAACTATCACAAAATAATCAAAATGGAATCAGCGCCATGTAAAAATAGTCGTTTTGCCTCAGTTACTCATTTTGTGTCGAAGCTTGGATGTGAGGTTCAATATATCGCGCTGATGCTAAATAATTTGTACGCGCAAGGTACTGTTATATGGTTACATGCGCTGTATGGATTCTATTTTGACTAGATAGTATCAATAGTTCCTTTTTGTTATATTTGATAATAATTGTAATTAATTATAAGATATAGTACATTGTTAGATGAAGTGTGATGTGATTAGTTACAACATGTTCGTGTTCAATATCGCCTGTTCATAGAACTTCTTGTAACAGCAGCACTTCAATCAATATTCTGGAGGGATTCCTATGACTAAGACAAAGAAAACCAAGAAATGGAGCATGCTCGGACTCATCGCTACGTTAAGCTTCGCCATGTTCGCTGTACCCGCTTCAGCTGCCTGGAACGATACATACCAGGGCTACGCTACATATACCGGCTCCGGTTATTCCGGCGGCGCGGTACTGCTTGACCCGATTCCGGCAAATATGGAAATTACAGCACTCAATCCGACACAGATGAACTACGGCGGTGTCAAAGCGGCACTGGCTGGCGCGTATTTGGAAGTACAAGGACCAAAAGGAAAAACAGTTGTCTACGTGACGGATCTGTATCCAGAAGGTCCAAGCGGTGCACTGGATCTGTCGCCAAATGCGTTTGCCAAAATCGGTAATGTCGCAGACGGCAAAATCAATATTTCGTGGAAAGTCGTTAAAGCACCGATCACAGGCAACTTCAGCTATCGCATCAAAGAAGGCAGCTCCCAATGGTGGGCAGCTATTCAAGTTCGCAATCACAAATATCCAGTGCTGAAGCTGGAAGTACAAAAGAACGGTAGCTGGGTAAGCCTACCGAAGATGGATTATAACCACTTCGTCGGTGAACAGCTAGGCACACAACCGCTCAAAGTACGGATTACCGACATTCGCGGTATTTCCGTAACGGATACGATTCAAGCGTTGCCTGCGAATGGCACATCAAGTGCATACATCGTACCAGGCAAAGTACAATTCCCGGATTGATCTGACATGGGGCAATGATCACGGTATAGACTGGCTGGCGATTATGATGGCTAGGCTAGAAAAGTACCTTGATGGAAATCCATGATCATATGGTTCATTCTCATAATGGTAGAACCAATAGATACAATGAATGCGTGGAACGAATAAGTAGAACAAAAAGAGACAGTCGCAGAGTAGTGCGACTGTCTCTTTTTGTAAGTGATATTTAGCAATCATATCGATACATGACAGATGTAGTTCTCTGTATTGATGAATTGCACTATGAAAGATCTATTGTTCAACTATTGATATTGATTGACGTTCGATTGACGTTCGACTGATAGCAATCATGTTTGCAGATAGCGTCACCTGAATCTTACTACTAACCTACAACTGGTAAAACGGGTTGTGACCTTTGCCTTTGCCTGAAGGCATTGCACCGGGTACACCAGCTGCTTCTAGTAGCGGACGTACGATCAACTTGGTTGACCACTGCTCCGCTTCGAAAATGCACTGATGTAACAGCTTGCGATCCTCTGCTGGTACATCCACTGCATTCAGCGCCTGTTGCCACGATGACGATGTAATCTGCCAGAGCTGACGCTCATCCGCACCATATACTTCGCTCAGACTTTCCATAATAGCAGCCAGATTTACCTGGGTACCAAGCGATTGTACGTAGAAAATTAGCTTTTCCAGCGTTTTATTATACAAGCTGTTCGAATAGCCCGGACGAATATGATACTGCGGATCGGCGATGCCGTGCTTTTCTGTATATGGTGGATGCAGACGCACAGAATCATGATCACGGAACAACAAGCTGTGCGGAACACGGTCACGCAATACGACACAGCAATTTTGCCCATGAATCTCTGGTACGACACCAATTTTGAACAGGCGCATAACCACATCGTAGAACAATTCACTCAACTGACGGTAAACGTCTGTCGCTTCTGCCGCTGACAGCGAACGTCCAAACAGCCCAGTCAAAATATGCGTCCCGTTCATCTGCACACCCAGCGCTGCCATCGGTACGATGCGATATTGCTCATCCAGCAGTATCTCCGGGTACAAGCGCAGCTGTGCTGCCAGATGACGCGGATGATCATCATACAATCCCATATCAGACGGCATGTAGCCCCACCAATGGTTCTCATGACAGAGCCATACTGTATCCTGCAATTGTGGATCGCATTCCACTGCCTGTCGGAGCATTCGCTCGCCGGACAATCCATTCAATAGCTTCACAACTGGCAAGTACCGTGCTGCGCCGAGAGACAATACACTTACCGGTAGCTTGAGCATCGTCGTATTCGGCTGCTGTGGAGCCATAGAACGTAGCGAGGACGTCGCCTGTACTTGACCAGCTTCCGTTTTTAAAATAACGAGAATGCGCTGCTCCAATTCACTCGCAAATCGTGGAATGATCACATGCTTCAACTGCCACGGATGCACAGGTAGTAGACTATATTCTGCTGTGCTCAGATCAAGACGCTGTAATTCTGCATTCAGCGCTTGCTGCTCAGTACTGCTTAACAGATCAGTCAGCGACAAGGAACTGTCTTCTTTGCCTTGTTGAATATGGGTATGACGCACTGCCAACCAGCGAAGCGGAATGGATGTGCCAAATTCAGCGGCATAATCCAGACAATCCTGCTCGCTGAATCCTGTCTTCGCCTTGGACGACGGATGAAATGGACGATCTCGTAGCGCCGCCACCTGCTCAGCGTATACATACCATTCGTACGCCGATTGCGGCTGACGGTCAATCAGTGCCTGCAATGAGTCTGGATGTAGACTAAGCGATAATTGCTGTACAGCCGTGCGAATACCAGTAATAAAGTCCGCAACGCCCGGCTGAGCGAATTCTTCTGTAGTCAATGTGAATGACAGGATATGTTCAGCGATCAGACTGGCTTCGTGCAATGGCTGCCAGTCTGATTCCGTCGATGCTGTATTGCGAACATATACGGGGGAATTTGCTACCCATTCTCTCCCCAACCGAATGCTGTCAATAGCGAGAAAGAGTAGCTGATCAGACACATACAGCCATAGCTCTCCCTGTGCCTCTTGATCACTATACAGCTGCTGGATCTCCTGCGGTGCATCTTCCCATGGTATCCATTGTTTTTGATCCAGGGGGAAAAATTGCTCCGCTAAAAAAGAGTTCATCAAATCGCGGCAAATCTGCTGTTCAGCGATGTGTCTGCCAGATTGCGTTGCCGTCGTTGCCGATGATACCATGATCGCCGTCACTTCCTTTCGTTATGTAATAAAATTCAGGATGCGGATGTCCGAGGAAATCATGATGCGAGATCGTCCAGCAATACGCGCCAGACTTCACGAACACGATCAGATCACCAACCCGCAAATGATCCACCATAGCATCACTATGCATTCGATCCTTCGGTGTACACAGCTCACCGACTAGATGAACTGCCTGCTGACGAATTTCCGGTCGTGCACATGGAGCGTTCCAGTTCTCCGATGCCATTACTAGGAACGGATGGTTATGCCCCCATGACGCTGGCAAGCGATTATGATGCGTTCCTCCGCGCAGTACGGCAAAGTTCTGTTCATGCGATACTTTCAGATCGCTAACTTCAGCGACATAATATCCGTAATCCGCCACCACCATCCGTCCCGGCTCGAAGATCAGTCGCGCTTGCGGCAATAACTCTCGTAACGGCAACTCTGCCACCAGTGAAGTGAACAGCTTCCAGTCAAAGTCTGGTGTCTGCTCATCATAGGACACGCCGAATCCACCACCTGCGTTAATCAGCTCTAGCGGTTCCAGCTCATATTGCTGCTGCCACTGCGCTGCCTTTTGCATGTATAAACCTACCATCTCTGCATGCAGCGCCGCATCGGGATTGTTGGACAGAGAATGGAAATGGAATCCGCTCAGCTTCACCGCGCCCGCACCTTCTCCGATCACGATAGATAATGCTTCTTCCAGCAAGCCTTCATCCAGTCCGAACGGCGTGGCACGTCCCCCCATCGTAATCTTCGTCTGCGGCAATTCGCCGGAATGCAGATTGATTCGCAGCATAATACGCGTCGGCTCGATAAAAGTAGCTCCCTCTGTCGCCTGCAAACGTCGGGTGATATGAATAATCCGGCGCAGTTCGAGTAAGCTTTCCACATGCAAACAATATACATGCTGGCGAATCGCCTGCTCCAGTTCGTACTCCTTTTTACCGGGACCGCCGAACAGAATCGGTACATCGCGGCTAATCTCACGCACCTTCATCAGCTCACCAATCGAAGCAACCTCAAAGCCACCTACGAGTGGTAACAAACTACGAATAATGTGCGGATCAGGATTCGCCTTGATCGCATAAAATAACGAGCATTGTGTCGGTAAGCTTTGTAGCATGCCCTGTACATGTTCTTGCATCGATACGAGATCATACACGTACGCGCACACTGGCTCTCTGCTGCTATCCTGAATCTGTTGTATGACTTCTGTTACAGCTTGTCTCATGTCCAACCTCCCGAAGTACGGTATTGCTTGCGCTTGGTATGATACGCACGAAAGGCAGTATTGCGATCATCGCCCAGTACGAAGATGTGTACACCTCGTTCTCGCCAGCGCTGCATATCTTGCTCCTGCCGCGCAACAGTTGCATATGGCACATCGGCGGTACGGGCTGCTTCATATACTTGCTCTAGCGCCGCCATTACGTCAGGATGATCGGTCTGCCATGGTATACCGAGCGATTGCGATAGATCGGCAGCTCCTTCTAGCACAAAGCTCACCTGCGGATGACTCATAATCTCCAAGCTGCGCTCTACCCCAGTGGCACTCTCGATCATCGGAATCAGCATGATCTGCTCATTTGCCTGCTGTACATACTCCTGCAAGCTGTATTTGCCAAACGTTCCCGCCCGTCCGCTATTCAGACTACGCTGTCCTTCTGGATAGTAGTACATATACTGTACCGCTTCCTCGATCTGATCCAGACTCTCCACACTTGGCAGGACAATTCCCTGCGCACCGCTATCCAGCAATCGCAGCACATTCGTGCGTTCCAGCTGTCCGATTCGAACGAGCGGTGTAACGCCTACCAGTTCAGCAGCACGGATCATCTCCTCAACCTGCTCCAAACTGGTAGTCGTATGCTCACAGTCGATAATGACAAAATCATATTCCGCATGCCCGATCATCTCGATAATAATCGGATGCGGGATGGAGACGAACAGACCGAATATCGGCTGTCCATCTCGAATACTATCCAGCAATAGATGATTTCTCATTACCATTGCCCATCTCGCGCCTGCCGTAGCGGATTGCTGACACTGCGGAAATACAGCTCACTATCTCCGTATAAGCGTCGCTTGGTCATTTCCTCAATCAATGAATCCGGTGCAAACAGGTCATAATCTGCAAAGCGCTCATTGTACTGCGGATGCTGCTGCTGATAATCGCCAATCACGTCTGCGCACAATTTCCAGAATTCACGCTCTGGCAAGCCAAATTTCTCCATTGTCAATGCCAGCTCCGTTACGCAAATGAAGAAAAAGGCGTCATACGTATAATCCCGTACTTCCTCCGTTGTCTCCGCATGGATGAATGAATACCGGTTGAATTTGCGATGCGTTTCGGGAATGGGATGCAGCTCTGGTGCCCATTCGGGATGTAACAGTTGATCCGGCACATACCGCACGCCATCATGCAAGTCTTTGACGATGATACGCTTCGGCAGTCCTTGTTCCAGCACGAGAATGATGTTTTGCGCGTGACTTTCCAGCGCGATGCCATGAGCATACAGCAGATGCACAATCGGCAGAACGACGGTGCGCACCAGCTCGCGACTCCATGTACGTACGCCATGCCGTGCAATCACGTCGGCACAGAACGGTTCGCCGTCCGGCTGGATGAGCGATACCGCGTTGAGCGGCCACGCGTCTTCCCCTGCATGCAGCTTGGTGCTTACATTTTCCCGCCAGATCGTGCCGAGCGATCCATATGCGCTACCATACTGTAGCGTAGGCAACTCAGCATAACGGAAGGAAATACCCATGATTTCTTTTAAAATGTCAAAATCCAATTGCTGCAAATACGCATCCTGCGCAATCAAACGCTCCAGCCAGTCGCTGATCAACGGTGCGTTCTGCGTCGTATGATGTGCCAGAATACGACTGGTCGAGGTATTGGTCATATGCAGTGCCAGCTTGATATATGGCGCATCAGCATGACGGCGACTGGATAACGAACGGATGGACTGCTGCGCCCGATACGGTGTATCGCTATAGCCCAGTGCAATCAATTCATGCCGCGACAGTTGTCCAGTGAGTACCGGCTGAATGTGATGCTCCCATTGCCACGGATGCACAGGCAACAGCACATAATCCTTAACCGAATTGCCGGTTGCAGTGATTAACTGTTCAAACCGCGTCCCATCTTCTACTGTCAAATGCTGTTCAAGCAGCTGTTCATAGCTCACGCCCTGCGATAATGCGGTATCCGCCCATTGCCGTTGCGCCGCCACCCAGAATAGCTGTACATCGGCGTTGAACTCCGGTCCGTAAGCGGCATTATCTCGCAGTGAGAAGCCCAGACGCGACTTATAGCTTGGATGATACGGATGACCATCGGTCATATGACTTTCCAGCGCATCATAATGACGATCTTCTGCCGGGATACGTGCAGGCAGGTTGGCACGACACTGACTGTCTTTGGCAAGCGTCTCTAACAGCTCATGGATGAAATGCTGAACCCGTTCGCCCTCCAGCCGATGATGTACTACTTCTTCCAAAAATACATAGAGATCGGTGCACGGCTTGCCATTACGCTGAAGCGTGCGCTGCTCTATTTTCACCCGCCCAAAGCTCGCTTTCTGCTCTGCGATGCAGGTGTATGTAACCGTCTGTCCGTCTGCCGTCGTTCCGTCTGTCGTCCAGTGCTGGCCTTTGCATTGATAAGAAACGATGCCTTCAAACCAAAGTGCTTCCAGCGTCTGCCGCATAATCCGTTCCTGTACCTGTGTATACGCCGTCCACTGCTTACCCGGCAATGTCGTTACAAATCCGCTTGTTCCCATTACGCTCACTCCTCCGTTGACTTTAGCCTGTTGGTTACATATACATAATCCGGTGTATCGCCATGTCCTTGTAGACAACTGCGCAAATTCTGTTTCGCCAGAAACGCGTCCGTCTGTAACAAATATGCTGCAAATGTATTACCCGTTTGCTCTTGTTCCCGTTCGAGCAACGACTGTGCGATGCGCCAGTACTGCTGCTCCCGGCATCCGGTATCCCGCGCCAGCACATGAATGAGCGAACCGAGATGATTGACGATAAAATAGTACGTCGTACGGTTTCGCGCCGACTGTTGATCATAGAACAGATACTTGGGCTGCTGCGCACTGTTCAATACCGATGAAGCATATTGCTGGCTTTCCGCTTGATGATGCGGCTCCGCACTCATATTAGATTTGTCAGACGAAATGGATACGTGCTGTCGTCCATGCTGTTCCTCGACACTAACACCTTCCAGATCACGAATGATAAACTGCTTCGGCATCCCTTCATACAGCGTCACCAGCGTATTTTGCAAATGAGCTTCAAAATGAATCCCTTCCTGCTCGGCAATTCGTACAATCGGCAGCAGGGACAATTCCAGATAATCCTGCAACCATCGTTCCGCTTGTCGGATCAGTGCATCCGAAGTATGCTGTTGCCCGTTTATTTGCAAGGTTGGTACATTGTTCTGAACAGATGCTTTCAGCATGTTGACCAATTGAGATACACCGCCTGGCACATGACTCTCCACTAGACTGGACAGCACATACGTGCATGATGGATCAAATGCGATTGGTCGATAAGCGACAGTGAACAGGCGCGTCAACATCTCATCTGCAAATGTACACGTACCGATTCCTTTTTCATAAGCGATATGTGTACCTGCTTCCCCAGCAAAGCCATCTTTGTCCAATACATAGCGTGCCGCTTCCAGCGTACGCTTCATCTGTTCTTCGCTATTATTGCGCGTCAGATTGGTAATCTGGATATTGAGTGGCAGCTTCATATTGCAATTCATATCTGGTATATATACCGTACGTACCGAAGAAGTAGGATATGCCAGCGATCCAGCTGCACCAAGCGGAATCAGCATCCGTCGCTCCACATACTGCTGTACATCAGGCAATTGCTGCACATGTTCATATTGCCAAGGATGCATCGGCAATAGTGCATATTCATCTGCCTTGATGCCCGGTTGCGTACTTAGCAATTCCTGCAATAACGCATTCAATACCTGTACAAACTGAAGCTCCGCCTGTTCATCCACCCATTCTGTGTGATAACAATCCCGATGTACCGCCATATAACAGAGTTGAAAAGAAGCTCCCAGCTCCGGGCTATATCGTTGCTTGTCTTGCGCACCGAAACCGACCGTGCTTTTCGGAAACGGATGAAATGGATGCCCGCATACAAGCCCCTGTTCTGAAGTTTGATAGTCAGAAACATCGCGCTGCTTACTCTGCGCATACTGCATATATAGCGCCATATTACGTACACTATTATCCACCCGGCTCATAAATTGCCGTACAGCATCTGCCTTCACATCCTGATCCGCAGACAGCTCGGCAATGATCCAGCGTAGCAGCTGATAATGGCTGACTTGTGACGCTTGTTCCTGAGAATCGCCCGGTTGATGGGTCAGGAAGAACGCTGACTGCTGTGCAGGTACATATTTTCCTGATTGTGCTTCATCTTCCCAATCACCTTCCGCCGGCAGTCCCGATACCGCTTCGTTCCATGCTTGCTCTGTTGATCCATCGCCAGACCACAACAGCGACGCATATTCATGCTCGCCAGCTGCTGAATAGTACGACAGCTGCGCTTTGACCGTCATACCGCTATTCGGAAACCGGATCACTGCCGCCAGCGCTGCTTCATCTACGACAATCTGCTGTGGGCGCTCCTGTCCCAGTTCGCGGATGTAGCAGTTCAGCAGCAATTTGCAGGCATGTTGTCCGGCTAGATGCAGGCAATCAGGCTGTGGTTTGCTTATGATCTTCAACAATGATGCCAACCTTCTTTCTTGTTATGGTTAAAATAACCGGTAGTGTACAGAGCAGCAGCCCGCCAAGAATCATGAAAATCTCCCGCAATGCCGCCCACTGTGCGAGACTCGCCGATTGTCCGGCTGTCACCAGCATCTGCCACCGTGCATCGTAAAAGAGCGTCAGAATAATCAACGCAAAAGACGAAATCAACCGTTGCAGCGTCGTTGCCAGTGCTGATCCTTCATGCATATCCTCTTCCGGTAACGCCTGTAGCCCAATCGCTGATACACTCATACCAGATAAGCCCATTCCGATCCCACGCAATGCCATCAGCACGACGATAACCAGAACAGCGATCGTCGTGGTCATATCCGGCAACCAAGCAAACGCCATCAACGTCCCGGTTACAAGCAATGCACCCCAAGCGATAAACCGTCGCGATTGCCCCTTGTCCATCCATGTACCGCCAATCCACATAAACAGGCTCGTACCAATCGCTGTCGGCAGAAACATCATGCCTGACAATGATGGAGATAAGCCGAAGACCTGCTGAAATAATAGCGGTAGCGCAAAGATCGCACCGAACATCACACAATCTTGAATCGTGGAAATGAACACCGTCCATGCAAAAATTACATTTTGCCGCAACAATCTGTAACGAATCATCGGTTCATGGCGTCGATTCTCCACCCGCACGAAGAGTACTAGCGAAGATAGCCCGGCTACCAGCATGAGCCACGGCAACCAGACAGGCAGCCAAGTGGACGCGTGCAGCTGAATACCAAAGCTAAGCAGCGCAATTCCGCCAACCATCAGACCTAGGCTAGATAGCTGCACTGATTTGCGGCGTGCCGGCTCATACGGCTGAATGTATCGCCCACACCAGATCAACGCTCCAATTGCAAAGGGTACATTGAGCCAGAGCAGTAGATCCAGTCGCCCGAATTGAATAATAATGCCGCCCAGCGTCGGTCCGACCGCTGGAGCAATCATAAGCAGCATGCCCCATGCTCCGGTAATGCGTCCGCGCACCTCGGTGCCGTAATAATCAAATAGCAATACGAGCGATAGCGGAATCATCAGCCCTGCCGCTACACCGTGGACAAACCGTACAATCAGCATGACCGCCACATATGGATAGAACAGCGCACCTACAATCGAAAAAGAACCATACAGCACGATGCCGAGCATATACGTGCGCTTACGTCCCAGACGATCCACGATCAATGAAGCAACGGGCATCGTGAGTGTCATCGCCAGCATATATAGTGCAATAATCCAGCCACCAGTCAATGTGGATACGCGGTAGTACTGTACAAAATAGGGCAACAGCACATTAAACGCACTGTTCGTCAGCACCAGTGAAAAGGCACCGACCAGTATCGATCCTAGTACCGCATGTTGCCGCAACCGACTCATGAGCGACATTAGCGTGGATACTCCGCCAGCGCTTCATGTACAGAAGTCGTAAACAGCTCCAGCACCTTATCTGTTTCCTGCTCACCAATAACAAGCGGCGGCAAGAAGCGAATAACCGATGAATGACGTCCACCCACTTCGATGATCAATCCATTGGCAAAGCAGCGCTGCTGAATCTGTTCCGCCAGCTTGCCACTCGGCGGATAATGTCCAAGCCGATCCATGACAGCAGTGGTATCAACAATTTCAACGCCAATCATCAAGCCGCGACCCCGCACATCACCAAGCGAAGGCACACTCTCTTGCAGACTGCGCAACCGGTTCATGATCTGCTGTCCGCGTTCGCGCACATTGTCCATTACATGCTGTTCTTGAATATAGCGAAGCGTCGCCAGCCCTGTCGCCATTGCCATCTGATTGCCACGGAATGTGCCTGTATGTGCACCCGGCTGCCAGCGATCTAGTTCATCGCGATACATGATCACCGACATTGGCAGGCTGCCACCGACTGCTTTGGAGCAGATGATAACGTCCGGCACAATACCTGCATGTTCAAACGAGAACATTTTGCCTGTCCGTCCAAATCCAGTCTGCACTTCGTCAATGATTAGCGGAATGCCACGCTCTGCTGTAATCCGGCGCAGCTCCTGCAACCAGCGAATATTCGCTGGAATCGCGCCACCTTCGCCCTGAACCGTTTCCACAATGACACCACATGGTGCAGCAATACCACTCTCACAATCGTCCAGCAAGTTCTCGATGTACTGCGCACTTAGCTGTGCTGTCATCTCACCACCAACACCAAATGGGCACCGATACTCATACGGGAATGGCAGGAAATGCACATCCGGCAGCAGACTTTGCAGATGTTGCTTCTTGCTCAAATTACCGCTCATTGCCATCGTTGCTTGCGTCGAACCGTGATAACTACCTTGAAAAGCAAGAATGGAACGCCCACCAGTTGCCGTTTTCACCAGCTTGATCGCTGCTTCTACTGCATCTGCACCAGTCGGTCCGCAAAACTGGATTTTGGCATGATCTCTCATTTCCATTGGCAATAAGGAAAATAGTTCTTCCATAAATGCTAACTTCAACGGCGTCGCCAGATCCAGCGTATGTAAAGGAATCTGCTGCTCCAGCACGTCTCGAATCGCCTCCACAACCACATCATGATTATGTCCCAGCGCCAGCGTTCCTGCTCCAGCAAGGCAATCGTAATACTGCCGTCCTTCCGTATCTGTCACCATCATGCCTTTTGCCTTGCTGATTATAAGTGGAAAATGGCGTGGATATGCGCGTGCATTCGATTCCTTTTGCTCCTGCATTTTCAAATAACGACTTTGTAGTTCCAGTGACATATTAATGTACACTCCTTTGTAGGTTTGAACTCGTCGTAACGGGTTCATTGACTTGTTGATTGAATACATATTCGACGTACTGATGTGCGACATCTCGGCTTTGTCCCTCATACGGATAGACATGAAATACAAAATCCGGCAAAGCATTCACTTCCAATATACCTCCACAATCCGAAGTTAAAGGAATTGAAATGTCGTTACAACGAATATCGATACCAGCTACGTCAATATTCAGGATCTGTGCGGCGCGAATAGCCAGCTTCACATTATGGGCATGTAGCTCGTCTGTACAGTCGCGTGAGAATTCGCTTACTTTACCGATCTCGGTATGTTCTAGCGAATACAATGTAACGATACAGCCTGCTGCTGGCACAGTGCTCAGCTCATATCCCTGCGCTGTTAACGACGTTGTAATCGCTGGATCATCAGGCTGTAGCATGTTGAACAAGGTTAACGGTCCAATCTCTGTCTGCCGCAGATGCTGACGATTCAATTCAGCGAGATGTTCTCCAATCGTTCGTTGACCATCACCAACCAGATATGCAGGTAAGTATTCAGTCGCTGCTACGACTTTGCCGTCGATCACCAGCACTCGATAATCGTTACCTTGCACATACTGTTGCAGCATTATCTGTTGGCTGAATACTGCCGCATCCTGTATCGCTTCTGCCAATTGCTGCGGCGTACGCACATCAAGGGTTACTCCATTGCTACCACTCGCATCCAGCGGCTTCACAACGAGTGAATGTCCCGCTGCGGATATAGATGCCAGAAACGATAATGCCTGCTCATTGTTTTCGCCAACGACAATATGAGCAGGTACAGGTAATCCTTGCTCTGATAGCAGTTGATTCGCAGCCTGCTTGTTTTTGGCAAGTAATCCCGATATGAGCGGTAAGCGATGGGAGCGAGTTTTATTAATGACGATACTCATATTCTGCTTCGTCAATTTCATAAAATCCTCGCAACCCGGAACTAGCAGCTCACACTGTATTCCCAGCTCATCGGCGGCTTTAGCAATCAACCGATTTTGCAGGTTTTGCATTTCTGTAAAATGCACAGCATATCTCCTCCAGTTTTATAATGATAATGATTATCAGTATCAGCAATTCGATTCCTATCTTATAAGATGCGTGATATAGTTGTCAACAATCAACTTTTTAGGGAATCTAAGAGATATATGGATTTTATAAGAAAATCACAGCAAAATCGGGATAAAACGCTATATGCGAAAATATATATTTTGTAAACGAATATGTGAACATATTGTAAACGCGATAATTCGTTGTTTGTCGAATATCATTCTTTTGTGTCGACAAGCTTTTATTTCGCCTGAATGTTAAAACGTGAATGATGCGAATCTGCATCTGCCTTGTATCTGCAACATATTGCGCTTTGACCAACATACAAGACGGTATCTCAGCAACACTTGGTCAACGTCAGAACCATCTCCACATAGCATCATCAATCGCCGTATAGAGAGCGCCCTGACTACTGACTCAAGCATAAGCATATAGATACACACCGCATAGTATCCGTGAAAAAGCAACATGTTTTAGAAGAATATTCACAAGTGTACAAGCCTTCCATAAAGCCTGTTGAATGACAATTGATCACAAACAAACGAACAAATAGACCTACCTATCGTATATCAGCAGCTCACTGCACCATGCTTCAGCTTCGGACAGGTAGGACAATAATCATCCGGTTCATCTGCTGCCAGATAATACAAGCAGCATGTTTTCCGCACACGAATCGGCGTTTCCGATACCAATGTAGTACGTTTGGGCGTATTGAAGGTATGAAGCGGATTTTTGCGTTCGCCAAATAGTATCGCTGGCGCATCATGCAGCAGATAATGGAAATCCTCCTTCACCCGCTCCAATTCTTCACCCTCCGCTTCTTCCGCAAACGAATTCTCATACAGCCAATACACATATATCGCCGTATTTTCCCACAAGACCGCCTTTGACACACCTGTATGCTGAGATAATGCCGACCAGACCTTTGCCAGATTATCAGCAAACATACGTCGGATCAGCTCATCTCGCCACATATGTCGCTGTCCCGGCTCAGGCATCGTTACGGATCGATCATGCAGCAGTACACGCGGCAGCCACGCTTCGCCTTTACGATACGAATCAAGCGTACAATTTTCTAGGGTCAGATCGAGTGCCTTATTGTAGCGCGACATAGCAAACAACCCTGCCGCAATCGTCAAATACGCATACCGTTTCGCGAATAATGATACATTTGCCTTCATGGAATCCGTCTCAAAAATCTCACCAGCGATCCGCTGCAAATACGGTTCACTTACCTCCGATTGCAGCAGATCACGACAAACAAGCGAAAGTGACGGATCGTCTCCCGGCTCCAATGCCAGTCGATATTGCGAAGTTAATACATCCAGCTCATGCGGTTCAAATCTGTGGTGTGACTGCTGGATCATGCAGACGACGCCCCCTTCCGTGCGGAATACAGAGCGGTGTACCAAACAGCGGATCTACCGCAATCTCGCATTCCATATGGAATACTTGCCGTACGAGCTCCTGATTAATAATCTCCTCCGGCTTGCCCTGAGCGAAAATATTACGATTCTGCACCGCCACAATATGATGCGCATAACGACATGCCAGATTCAGATCATGCAGTACCATGACAATCGTACGCCCTTCCTGTTCATTCAGCTCAAACATCAAATCCAGAATCTCAATCTGATGCGTCATATCCAGATACGTTGTCGGCTCGTCCAGTAGTAGCGTTTCCGTTCCTTGTGCCAGTGTCATAGCAATCCATGCCCGTTGACGCTGACCACCAGACAGTGCATCCACGGGACGATCCGACATCTCAGTCAGACGCGTTGCTTGCAGCGCCTGCTGCACCATTTGCTCGTCTTCGCGCGACCATTGCTTGAGCCAGCTCTGATGCGGATAACGTCCCTGGCGTACGAGCTGATTCACCGTCAGCCCTTCCGGCGCAGTTGGTCCCTGTGGCAAAATAGACATCCGCCGCGACACTTCTTTGGTCGGTAGACGCGCAATATCCTCACCATCCAGCAGTACCGAGCCAGAGCGCGACTTGAGCAGACGCGCCATCGTACGCAGTAGCGTCGATTTGCCGCAGCCGTTACTACCAATCAGTACTGTGATTTGCCCGGACGGAATGGTCAGATTCAGATTCTCAATAACAGGAGCGGCGCCATAGGTGATTGTTAATTCTTTCGCTTCCAGTATACTCATCGTTGTTCCTCCTCGGCGAAATGTTAATATTGATTACGATTGCGGAATAGCAAATATAGGAAAAATGGTGCACCAACACCAGCGGTAAATACACCAGCTGGTACATCCAGCGGAACAAACAGCGTGCGCCCGATCAGATCGGCGGCAAATACAACCAATGCCCCAACTAGCCCTGATACGATCAACAGACTGCCAAACATACGTCCAACGAGACGACGCGCAATATGCGGTGCCATCAGACCCGCGAATCCAATCGTTCCCGCTACTGCTACTGCGATTCCCGCCAGCAGAACACTGCATCCGAGCAGCAATAGTCGATGTAGCTGCACCGTCACACCAAGACCAGTTGCCAGATCGTCGCCAAATTCCTGCGCATTCAGACTGCGAGCAAGCCACAGCGCTGCCGGAACAGCGATGACCAGCATCGGCCAGATCGTATTCACATCTGTCCATGTCGCTCCGTATATGCTTCCGGTTAGCCACACATACGCCTGCCCTGCCGTATAAAAAGGGCTGATAATCAGCATAAAGGTCGTTGCTGCGCCTGTAATCGCAGAGACTCCAATCCCGATCAGCACGAACCGAATCGGCGTAACTCCTGATTTCCATGACAGCATATAAATAATTAACGCCGTCACCAGTGCGCCTACGATCGCAAACAGTGGCAGCATTTTAATACTGATTGCACCGCCTAGCAAAGTAACAAATCCAACTGCCGCTACTGCTGCACCACCGGTAATACCGATTACATCAGGCGAAGCTAACGGATTACGAATAATCCCTTGCAAAATCGCACCCGACATTCCCAATGCGAGTCCAACCAATAGCGATAAGAGCACCCGTGGAAACCGCAGCGTCAATACGACAAAATCGTTATCACCGTTATCTAGCCCAAGAATGCTGCGTAGTACATCCAGCGGCGCAATATAATCGCTACCCAGACTAGTGCCTAGTACTGCCGCTATGCACACAAGCACGAGTAGAATTAGCATGATGCCCAGCGAACGCTTATCTAGCTGAAGCGAGAACCCATTCCCACGGCTACGTAGTACAAATGTCTTTTTCATATCCGGGTCACCTCCTTGCGGGCAATATAAATGAAGAACGGCCCGCCAATCAGCGCCGTCATAACACCAAGCGGTAGCTCAGACGGTGAAATAATCAACCGTGCAACCACATCCGACAGCAGCAATAGAATACCGCCACCGAACAGACAATACGGTACTAACCAGCGATAATCATTGCCCACTAGCGACCGCATCAGATGTGGAACAACTAGCCCGACCAGCCCGACAGCACCAGCGACCGACACCGCACTGCCGGCAAGCAGAACGGTCACCAGACCCATAAGCAGCTTAACAACGAGTACATTTTGCCCCATACCCCGTGCAATATCATCACCAGTTAATAGCAGATTCACCGCTCGACCGATACCAAGCGAGATCACTGCGGCAATCCCCATATACGGAAGCACCGGGTACAGCATCTCCAATGAGCGATTGCTGACAGAACCAGCCAGCCAGAACAATACATCCTGCAAACCAGTACCGTCCAAAACAAGAATGCCCTGCGTAAAGGAGGAAAACAAAGCCGTCATCGCCGTACCTGCCAATACAATCTTGATCGGCGTCAACCCATCGCGTCCAATCGAGCCAAGCATATATACGATAATTGCCGATACGGCTGCTCCGGCGAATCCAAACCACATTAGAGCTGTCAATGCTCGAATGGAAAATACAACAATAGCAATGACAATGAAGAAAATCGCACCAGCATTAATACCGAATACACTTGGCGAAGCAAGCGGATTACGTGTTAGCGCCTGCATCATCGCACCAGCAACTGCCAGACTTGCGCCTACCGCCGCAGCGATCAATGTACGCGGCAAACGTTCCGTTTTCAAAATGACATCCGGAATAGACTGCGGATCGTACTGGGTAAACGTATGGATCAGATCGCTCATCGTAATCGGCGTCCGTCCAAAGATCATACTCGCCATGCCGGAAGCTACACAGACGATCGCCAGCAGCAGCATTCCGAATAGTCTGGATTTGTTCGTTTTCAATAACGGAAACATAGACTCACTCTCTCATGTAATAATCTCCAATCCAAACCGCAATCCGGATCATACTTCCATGTCATGAAAAAAAGGGCGTCCGTCCGGTGGTAAGTAACATCGACCTATACACCGTCCGAACAGTCCCCTTATTTGCTTTGGCATTTCATGTTTAATTTAATTTGAGCTGCTTGTACAGGTCATCCAGCAGCAGATTGGCTGATTTGTAGCCGCCTGCCATGTTCCACAGAATTTCATCAACCTGATATACCTGATTTTTCTTCACAGCATCCAGATTGGCCCAAAGGGGACTGCTGGTCCAGTCGTTATACAATTTTACTGTTTCCGAGCTAGTCTTATCGTAGTTAAAATTAAAGATCATATCCGCGTTCAGATCCGGGATGCTTTCTTTGGAAGTCAGCTCCGCGCCCCAATCCTCATCATTTTGTCCGGCAGGTCTTGTGAAGCCAAGATCCTTCAGAATGATCCCTGCATAACTGAGGTAGTAAACACGAACTTCGTCTTCACGGAAGTTAATGATGTTGGCAACAATCGGCAAACGGTCGCCCATTTTCTGTTTGAAATCGGCTGTACGTTTATCCCAATCTGCCATCAATTGGTTCGCTTGATCCTCATGATCAGACGCTTCGCCAATAAGTTTTACGCCTTCTTTCCAATCGTACAGTTTATCCGTTACGATCGTTGGAGCAATCTGCGACAGTTGATCATAAATGTCTTCATGACGCGTTTTGGTCGCGATGATCAAATCCGGTTTTAGCTTATGTATTTCCTCCAGATTCGGTTGAGTTTCCTGACCTACTTGTTGCACATCGCCCAGATCGGCTTTCAGATAGTCGTAGACCGGCTGTTGCTCCCAAGATTCGACTACACCAACAGGCTTGATTCCCAGTGATACAACGATATCATTGGCGCCTTGATATAACGTAACAATACGCTTGGGCGTACCAGTAATGGTCGTCTCACCCATTGCGTGTTTGATGACTCGCGTGTTTGCTGAAGCTTCCGTACTGCTACCTTGTTCGCCAGAAGCATTTGCGGACTCCCCTGTATTTGTGCCAGAAGCACAGCCTGCCAGCATAATCAGCACGAATAATAATGCCATCATTCCAGCGACCGATTTTTGAAGCCTGAACATGATTTGTATTCCCCCTATAGCGTAATTGATATTGAATCTCATTATCGTTTGTAATTGTAGAGGAAACAGGAACTTTTTTCAAGCGCTTTATTTCCGTATTTAGAGAGAAATAGGTAAGTATGTAAGCCAAATGTACGATACTGCGGTTTTGTATGTGTGTGAAAAGGAATGTTCGATGGTCGGAAATAAGGGGATGTTAGGTTGCCGTATATCATAGTAGAAACCTGATTTTCTTCTTAATTAAGAACGATATATATCATTTAAGTTTACATAACTTTTATTATGTTAATATGGATAGTTTTTATACTCCTCTTGCATACATAGGTAGAATGTTAGACCGTTTCCAATTCCCTTTCATATAAAAATAAAGAATTGCTATTGTATATACTTTGATTAGCCCGATCACACTACTACACTATTTAAAATCCACTTTGTATTTTGCTTAAAACGGATTATCATTGACCAAATGAAATTAATTGCAAAATAAAATCATACCCTCCTTTAAACCATTTACAGAAAAATTACTTCTATTATAATAGTAACTTCCATTCACCCATAGTATGTAATCTTTAATATTTCAGTTCCAAATCACCAACGCTATAGAACGAGAACTTGAGCAGACAATCATTGTCTCTTTAAATATACAAAAATGCTCCATCCTCTCATCAGGACGAAGCATCTTCATTTCCATCACTTCAGCGTTAGCTTTTTCTCCCAAGATAGTTCATTTCCGGAATCATTGGTGAACGTAAATGATACGGTACCCTGCTCGCCTTTTCTAGATTCAGGATACAAGAATCCAGAAAATTGTCCGTCCCCACTAATGTAGAATGAACCTTGCTCTGGACCACCGCTCCCACCATTCTCCACCGCTTGTTCATAGGTATTGACGATCGCTTTGCCTTTACCTGTCCAAGTCATTTTATCCAGATGATATCCTTTTGGTAGACGATTGATAAAGAAATCAAAACTCCCGGCATTTTCGATGGGTTTTTCCGATTGATCAATAATTATAAGAATATCGTCCGAACTGGCAGATGGATCGCTGGCTGTAGCAGCTTCATTATTATCATTCGTCTCGGTTGCCGATTCTGTTGATTCATTGGATGCTGAGGAGGAATTGGCACTTCCTTGCTGCTCAGTCGTGGAAGTTTGAGGTGCGGCAGTCGTGTTTTCCGTCTGTTTGCCACAACCACTTACAAGTACAACACCTGCTAGCAGCACACATGCTGCTGGAATCGTCATTTTATTCATCTATCTCCCTCGTCTCTCTATCGATTGGCGCTTGCTTCAACGTAAAACGGAATGCCACGCCATTCTCTGTATTATTAACCTCATATCGACTCTCATGTAATTCAAAAATATGCTTCACAATCGCTAATCCTAGCCCGGTTCCGCCAGTTTTGCGATCTCTTGAACGTTCAGCACGGTAAAATTGATCCCAGATTCGCTCCAGATCCTGAGCAGGAATTGGGTCACCTTCATTCTCGATCGCAATCTCTACCTCTTCATCGTTCACCACTTGCCAATCGACTGTAATCGTACCACTTTCGTGAGTATGACGCACGGCGTTGCTGAGCAGATTCAATAGCACCTGATCGATTCTTCTTGGATCTGCATTCACCCATAGTGTCTCGTCCCCAGATGTTACAACTCGCAGATGACGACTTTCCAGCTGCGGCGCAAACGAATACAACAGCGCTTGAATATGCCGCACAATATCGATAGATTGTGATTTGAGCTTCACTGCTTTCACTTCAAAACGCGACAGCTGAAGCATATCCATGATCAAGGCATTCATGCGGTCGGTTTCGGTAACGATTAACTGGACATAGCGTTCACGTTTATCAGCAGCAACGTCATCCTGCAAACCTTCGGCAAAGCCTTTGACGATGCCGAGCGGCGTTTTTAATTCATGCGAAATGTTGGCAATTAGCTCTTTGCGAAGCTGTTCGGCACGATTCTTCTCTTCCATCTCATGACTCAACGCCTCATTCGTTTCAGATAACTTGCGCAATGCAGCATCCAGATTATGGCGGAGTGTGTCCAGATTGCGAGATAACTCGCCAAATTCATCTTTGGACTGTAAGGAGTGATTGCTCAGTGGCTGAAAGTCCAGTCTCGCCATACGCGCAGATGTACGACTAAGCTGTAATAGCGGACGAGATAGCAACCGGGAATAAAGGAACGATAACAGCAACAGAATGACCGCAATAATCGGAGCCAAGTATAAATAATATCGCTGTAGCAACATAGATGCTTCTCCAACCGGTTGCAAAGAAGATAACGAAAGCGCATAGTTCGTTTTACCGTCGCTTCCTGTTACTGGCAAGATAATCATCGCATACGTAACGCCACTCCATGGATCTGTCCATTCCGATTGCACCGTGTTATCTACCTTTAATTGTTGGATATCCGCATCAGGATGAGTATTCCGCCAAGCAATGAAGGCATTGTCGACCAGTGTATTCGTATAAAATGGACTCAGTTCTTGCCCCTGCGGCAGTACCAAATCGGTAATTGTTCCTTCAATCCGCGTTAAACCCTGATCCGGATTCGGCGTTTGTGGTTGCAAGGTCGAAGGCTGCATAATCGTATCCTTCTGATCCATATATATGCCATCTACCTTGAGCGTAGCACCAATCTGTAAATCAGGAGGTACATCTCCAATCGTAGTTCCCAGTGAGGAAAATAGCAGCGACACCTGCTTATCCTTCGTTTGCAGTGTAATGAAGTATGGATCTTGACTACGGCGTTGTAGATCTGTATCATAAATCGCCAACGCTGCTCGATTGTCATTGCTAAATTGCCCCAGAATGCGCGCTGCTGCTACCGGATCGTCTCCTTGTTCTGCATACTGCTTGCCGAACGTGTGCATACTTTGCTCCAGATCATGCACCTTGACTGTCCGATAAAACTTGTCAAAAAATAATCCCTGCGCCAGCAAAATCAGAGCAAATATACCAATCGTCACTGCGGATGTGACGACAAACAACTTGAACACGATACCCCTTTTTTTCACGATTGCTGTCCCTCTTTCCGCTTCACATTACACTTCAAACTTATACCCTGCACCGATCACTGTACGGATGTGCCGTCCTTCATCGCCCAGCTTGGCGCGCAGCTTTTTGATATGGGTATCGACTGCTCGTGTATCGCCAAAATAATCCGCACCCCAAACCGCATTCAGAATCTCATCCCGATCCAGAACCGCACCATAACGACGAGTCAACAGATCGAGCAAGCTATATTCTTTCGGTGTCAGGCTGACATTCTCGCCCTGCACCTGCACGGTATATGCGCGTTTATCAATCCTCAATTGACCATCTGCATAGATGAGTATATCGTCCGCACGTCCCAGCGTTCCTTGCGTACGTTTTAGCAAAGCCGTTGCGCGCGCAACAAGCACCTTCGGACTGAACGGTTTGGTTACATACTCATCTGCGCCCAGCTCAAATCCCATCACCTGGTCGTCATCATCAGTTCTAGCAGTAATAATAATGATCGGAATGGCAGATTGTTTGCGAATGCGCCGACAGACAGACCAGCCGTCAATCTCCGGCATCATAATGTCGAGCACAATCAGATCAAGCTCATGCTGCTCGAACAGTTCCAGCGCTTCCCGCCCGTTGGCTGCTTCCAGTACATGCCAATCGTCTTTTTTGAAATAATCAGTCATAAACTCGCGCATGAGCACGTCATCTTCAACAAGCAAAATACTCTTCTTCATTGTATACACTCCGTATTAGTCGGATTTGATATCCATTTCATGCTACCTGTAGACGAAGATACTGTCAAAGCTGTATCAAGGAGTGTTGACTCATTCTAACATGCAGTTCATTTATTGACAGTCGATATACCTAATTTATAGGTAGGTACAGCTGACGTCATCCATACAGCGCCGTTTTTTGTAGACACACCTTGCCACGTTGCAAACAAGTCTTTTTGCGTGCTGTTCAATAGTTCTTTTTTAACTTTTGGCGTTATAATAGAGTCGTATTTGGCAATAAAACGTGTTGGACTTTTAAAAAAATATACTTTTTTGCCTGTATTTACACGTAAAGGATAGTTCACAAGTGAAGATACCAATTGCTTATTATTCTTTTTTACAGCTAGTTGAAGCTTGCCAAAGAATGCATCAAATGCTCCTGGATCTTCAAATCCTGCCGCTTGATAGGGATTATTTTTCTTTGATTGTGAACTGCTAGTTGTTGCTGCGGCAGTTACGATCGAAGCAGATGTAATATACCCTTTTTCCGATTGGGCAGCAGACGCTACGCTTGTCGGCAATGTTGAGGTCGTTGCGACCAATGCTGCACCTGCCAATGTAATGTTCATAAGAATGCTCGTTGTTTTGTTCATAATATATGCCTCCTGTGGATTCTGCTGAATGTTTATCTGTTTTATCATACATACGTTTGTTGATTTGCATATATCAATACGATATCGATTTTACGTTGTTTATCGCATTATTTTCACTTTTGTCATATGATTCACTTCTGTGGCATTTACTTCTGCATGAGTCTATTTATTCACTGCATATAATGCAATTTTGTCGTTAAATTGACCAAACCACAACTCGCCGCCACCAACCATAACACCTTTCCAATTTACAAACAAATCGTCTTCGATAGCATAAGCAAGCGTTCGTTTGACTTCTGGTGTCATGATGGAATCGTACTTGGCGATAAAACGTGCAGCATTGGTGATTTTATACGTCTTGCCATTTGAATGCACATTCAACGGATAATTGATCATGGAAGAAACGGCTTTTTTATCGTTATTCTTCACTGCTTGTTGAAAAGTGAAAAAGAATTGGTGAAATGCTGCTGGATCGTCGATTCCAGCTACTTCGTATGGGTTATGACTAGACTTAGTTGGCGTTGCAGATGTGCTTGTAGATGGACTTGCACTCGTAGTTGATGCGGCAGCCGAAACGCTATGTAGCGGAAAGGCTGAGGATGATGTCGCGAATGCGGCACCTGCGAGTGTAACACTTAACAGAAATTTGGATGTTTTATTCATGATCAATGACCTCCTGTGTTGTTTGGTATATGTTTATTATAGATAGGCGATGTGTAGTTCAGGTGTACATGAAGTGTAACTTTGCTCCATTCGCTTTTCGAAGGCTTTGTTCATCTCGTATTTTGAGCGTTTTGTTTATCGTAAACTGAATTTCTATACATGGAATAGAGCAGAAGCGGCAGACATCAACTGAGTAAATTCAGAAGTTGTCTACCGCTTCATTGTATTCCTGTTGTATAAAAGCTTCGTGCACATCATTATCTAACTGAATGGAGAATAGATGATATAGCGGAAATTCTCTATAGCGTCTGCCGCAAAGGAATCCAATGTAGAAGAATCGACTCTAGTAAGATGATTGTAAAAGCTGAATGGAAATTTGAATACATGCCCGAAATCCCAATCATTATCACAGAAATCAGCATCCCAGTACTCTTGTTCGAGCGGCAACCATTTCGAACGTGTCGCTTGGATGAGAGGTAAGTGATCTACGGGTGATCTTAATGTGATAGGAGTTTCTGATCGAAGATCGCGTGAAGCTCTGAGAACTTTGACTAGTTTCAACAATGCTGGAAGTCCACTTCTGACATACTCTTCATGACCAAGATCGAACAGAATATTCAGCCCATGCGAAAAGGTCAACATATGACCAATCAAATCGTGATGCGCTTCGGCTCTATAGATTGTCTGGAAGGATGATAATTCGCTCAAAATGAATGCGGATAGTTGCTTGGCATTGGTAATTTTCGGAAATCCATCACTCTCCGCAATCTCAATTCTTTTTACCTCGGCTACAGAATAACCAAGCCACGATCTACCGGGGATTGTTTTGCGGAAGGATTCGATCAGTGTACAAATGCCTTCTATTTCACGCGCCGTCCCCCATCCTCCCAACTCACGAATAGCCTTTAAACTCAATGCGGTGTAGATCACATTATGCCCAACCCAATGTAGTTCGTCTATGACAGATTGTAGCGATTGCAGAATGGCATGTTCTGCGTTTGGAATATGTACTTCTACTGTAGAAAAAGCCGATTCGGTGAACGAATGATGATCTAGCATCGCTCGGGCTTGAGTTGTAATTCGATTGGCGACTACAGGTGGTATCGAATGTTCCTGAATGAAGAAATAAGCTGCGATTCCGGCAGCGCCAAAATGAGGTTGCCAAATATCGCCTGTGCTAGCTTTACAGTTGGCAATGATATGTAGTCCTTGATTCAGCATGTTATGATCCATGAGTTTCGCTCCTTAATAATTTTTATGAAGTGAGTTGGATGTAGTTGGAGAATTCGATTCGGATTTCGTTTGATTCGTTTGGTTATGGGTGTGAATTCAGTTGAAAAAGCGGCTTTTCGAGCAAGGAAAGTGGTCGAATGATAGATATAAAGTTCTTTAAAAGAGAAACAGCGTATAATTTATATTATACGCTGTTTTTTAAGTGGTAATTGTTTAATAATATCCCTAGTCAACGTAAAATCAAAATACGTAATTTATAATGGTTTGAAATTGTTTTGCCCACTTATACTTTCCAATAATAATGACTGTCATCCATCCATGGCAATGAGTGATGTTTGGTGTAACGCCGAATTTGTTTATCAATTTTAATGAGTGAATTTTAATTTCACTATGTACGCAGCGCTAAAGGAAGATCGGCATTCCCTTTCACAAATACATGAATACGTAAATACATACCAGCCATTTACACTTATTCTATTGGACTGCAACATAATTTACCATAGTGTATCATTACCGAAGGTTGAGCATTTCATTTTTTTGAAAATATTCATTTAAAATCCTCCTAGAGAAAATATTTTTATAGGTATAGTGTAACCTTTTCCCTATCTCATCTATCTAATATAACGATTCCAAATAACACAGCATGGATGTGGCAGAACAAAGAAGGTGAATGAGAAATTGAACATACAACAGCAAGTACAATTAGCACAAGATGGCGATCATGAAGCTTTTTTAGAATTGATAAAGCATATCGAAGTACGTCTATATCGCATATCTTCTTCCATTCTCAAGAAGAAAGAAGATATCGTAGATGCGATGCAGGAAACGATTATTAAGACATATGAATCGCTACCCCAACTTCGGGAAGCTTCCTTTTTCGAAACTTGGGCGATACGTATTTTGATCAATGAATGTAATTCGATTTTGCAAAAACGAAAACGGCTGATTCCGTTTGCAGAGATTCATCCACCAATCGTACACGTACCTGCGTATGAAGCGGTCGATATGCGTGAGCTGGTCGATCAACTGGAAGAGGATAAGCGTCAACTTATTATTCTTCATTATTTTCAAGATATTCCACTGAAACAAGTAGCTGAGATTATGCAAATAACAGAAAGTACTGCCAAAACAAGACTGCATCGAACACGAAAGCTATTATCCAGCTGGCTTGAAGACAACGAGGAAGGAGGGCATATGTATGAGAACAGATAAATTAGAAGAAATGCTGAAACAGATTGGCGAGCAAGAAGTGATAGAACAAAAGGATACGGAAATCCCTGTAGATATACAAGTAGAACTACGAAGTATATATCAAGCGATTGGGCAAGGACAATCCGCTGATCAGATCAGACAAACCATTTCAAGCACAGAGAATGCATCTGAATTGCAACAACAGCAAGAGATCGCAGAAAAGAAGATAGCAAGCATACCCCCTATCATGGCAACAGAGAATCCGAATCATCGGCGGAATCGACGACTGATTCGTTACGGAATTACAGCCGCCGCAGTTATGTTCATAGGCATTGGAAGTGCGATCAGTTCGGCATTTTTCTCAGCAGACATGGCACGCGCAATCAAGCAGTTGCCCGGAGCGAACCAATTGTACCAACTGACGTCTCAATGGGGATGGATGACAGCTGACGAACAAGAAGTGAAGTCACCTCAGCTTAGCGTGGAACAAGATGGAATCACACTTACGCTTCACTCCCTATTGTATGATGGGAAGAAGGTACGCATTACATTGGAACAATACGCCGCCAAAAAGCAGCATGGTATTCAACAGGTTGAAATCTATGTAAATGGACGGCAAGTTTCTTCTCCCTACAATAAAATCAATGAAGACTCCGTGCAAGATGATCATACTTCTATTTATGATTTGCAGCGAGAACTTATTCCCGAGGCTCTACTTGGGATCACACAACAACAACTTTATGAAACGTTCGAATCATATGATGACATTCCTATATCCAAAATGCCCGAAAACGTAAATATGCAAATCAAAATCACTCTACAAGGAATGACAAACCAACCGTTTGTTTATGATGTAAACACAGAACGTAGCCCACTTCCGAACTATACACTAAGCAATACACTTCAAATTCCAGAGGGTATGAGTTATCATAGCGCTCTAGTTCAAGCGACACCGATCATAACGTACATTCAATTAAATGTATCCTATTTAGAACAATGGGAAAAGTGGCGGTATCGTTATTATCTACAACATGGCAATTATCCTGCTAGCATCACTTACGGTTTATCTGACTCAAACAATCGTGTGTACCGTATACAATCCCACTCAGGTACCTACGGGGATAATCCTTCGGAATTTTTGGAGTTCGACCCTATAATCGGAACGCCCAAGGAACTCATTCTTACACCATTTATGTTTAATGAGGAGCCTATTACTCACCATCGCCCAGTTCCTTTACACTCCCAAGGAAATATAAATCTTCCAATAACTTTGGATATGGGGACAACTGGCAAAGTGAAGTTGCTTGAGGTAAATTCTACTTCCGATCAATACATTTTGCGATTCCAACCTGAACAATCGTATCAGACCTACACAACTGCAACTTCCTTATGGTACGGCAACTTGAATCAGCGACATGGAGTATATTCCCGAAAAATCTCTGAAGACCCTAACCATCAAGGACAATTTCTAATGGCATTTGATAAAAGTGATTTAAAACAAGGCGATCAATTGTACTACTCGATTGATAAGATACGCTACATGGATACACTGCATTTGCAAGCGACACAACAATGATTATATTCGAAAAAGGACATTCTCTTTTATAAGGGAATGTCCTTTTCACTTATTTATATTAACGCGACTCATGCAACTTCAAACGACTCCACTCATACAATGTTTGGATAAATGAACTGTTATGCAATGGCTTTTCCAACTGAGCAGGTGTAGTGTAGATACTACCGTCATACCAGAATACCTTATCCTGATCTTGTGATAGCGACGTACTCTGCCTATCACCATCATACGGCATGCTGGCCTCATCTCCGTTATACACCTGTGAACTATCCGTGCTCGGCGTTGCTTGCACGAACAAGGCATGATCCACATTGCGATTCAATATTTTGATTCCATCAAATAGAAACAACGCGTACCAGATCACTAGCCCAATTGTAAGTATACTAAGTAGCCCGATCATCCACCATGTTTTTCGTTGTTGCGTAGTTTGTTCTCGTCCTGCCATGTCCGTCTTCTCCCCGTCTCGCGCTGGCTGGAGCGGCGCTAGTTTTATTTCTCCAGCGCAGCTACCAGTAGCGATGTATAGTATCGGCTGCCATCCGGTTTCAGATGCACACCGTCATTGTAAAAGTATTGATCCTTGCCTGCACTTGCCCCGTACCAGTCCACAATCTGGACATTGGGGAACTCGCGACCGACCTGAGTCATTGTATCATTCACTGTATCTTGCCAAGTTTTTGGCACACGTGCCGTTACAAGCAGTACTTGTTTGGCGCTGGACAACGATTGCAGTACACTACGCAGCTGATCAGAGCTGAATGGACCGTTAGTGCCAAGTTCAAGAATAACGTGATCGCCCAGCTTATTGTTAGCGACCAGATTGTTGATTACATCATCGGCTTGTGACATTTGTCGGCTGACTTTACCGTCGATGGTCATGTTGGGCAACTGCTCTTGCAAATATGGCGCAATGCCTACGGTAACGGAATCGCCGATCATACTAACGCCGGTGCCATCTGGTGCATCCGGTGTGGATGTCGAAGATGTGCTTTCTGGATCTTTTTCACTATTGTTGTCTGACGATGTTGGTTGTGCAGCATTGTTATTGGTCTCATCGTTCTTCTGTGTAGAATTGGTGGACGATGGATTAGCGGGTTGTTGGTTAGTAGTTGGGTGCTTTTGCTGATATGCAGTCTGTACAGCGTCTGCGTTGTATACTGCCGAATTGCCGCCTAGTGCCTGTTTTTGTTCCTTTTGCTCTTGCGAGCTGAACAGCCATATCACACTTGCTGCCATTGCGATCGCTACGACTCCCCAAAGTGCATTTGCGATCCATGTATGTTTTTTGTTCATCTGTTCCATTCCTTTTCTGTATGTGTTGTTCTTGATGTCTTCATTATGCAGAACAGATGTCGCCAAAGTTTGATGAACTTGTAAACAAATTGTCACAGCGGTTGTCAAAAACAGACCCCCCTGCTATGGCGTGTATTGCCACAGTAGGGGGTTCATCATTGTATGGTTGTATAGTGAGTATCTGATCTGCTATCGGTTTAGATGTATCGCTTATCCTATAGGGTATCGATAATCATATATCCATCGATTATTCCAATTCGATAACGAGCGCTTCATCTGCATAACTATCCGCAGAAGACGTTTGCGCAGGGTTCCACGGCTTGGAGCCTTGAATGAGTAAGCTTTTGCTATCTTGATTCCAGAACATATTGTAAGGCACCATGCCGCGATAGACAGGTTCCCGATATAACACGTTTCTGCCTTGCATTTTGCCAACGAATACGACGTTCTGATCTTGAGCAGACGTGTAAGCGATACTTTTACGATCTGGGGAAAAGTCAAAATCCAGCACATGATCCAGAATAACAGACAATTCCCCATTACGTCGGTCATATTCATATAACGATTCGTCCGAACCGAGAAAAACAAATTGATCGTTCGTAATCCAGCTTACATCGTCGCCGCCGATCTCGCGCTCATACTGAATATCCAGCTTCTTGTCAGCCGCTTCTACCATCGTCAGTACCTTTTTGTGATCATGATTCGCCTGATAGGATTGCAGTAAAACACTCGTTCCATTGTTGGCAATGTCCACATGGAACAGTGAATCCTGTGCGGCTAGCAGGGTCAATGGATAGCTGGTATCGGTATGGGTAGCCATATTGTAGATATGCAGATTGGCATTTTGCTTTGCGTTCATACTGTATACAGGCTTATCTATCAAATAACTGACATACTGACTATTCGGCGACCAGGTTACATTCTGCACATACGTACTGGAATCACTCACTCGTGTCAAAATGGTCTTTTTACCAGTCTGCATGGACACTAGCTTCAGCACTGTTTCGTTTGATGAATTCAGTATCTCGCAAAAGTAATTACCGTCTGGCGATAGAAATGTATTGTAGTTGATATAACCGATCACGGTGTTCGGCTTACTTTTTTCAAATGGATATGCCATCTGCTCCAAGGTGCCCTGTTCCAATACTGACATAAAGCCCATCGCCGATATCACTTCATTGTGAGCAGACCAGCCCATCAGACGACCAGTGTTGGAGAAATGTCCGGGGAGTCGATAGATCTTTTTGACCTGAACAGGCTTGGACGTTTGATCGACGATGGGGGATTCATCGTTATCTGGAATGATCACAACATCGGTCTTAGGTGCTGCACTGCATGCGGACAGGATCAGGGTGAACAGCATGCTCAGAATCGTTGTTGCAATGGTAGTTGATCTCATGTTCATGATGTCCCCTCACTCTCTGTTCTGACATATGCGGGAAACTCGACGATTACGATCGTCTGGTGATGATCATTTGCAATATCAATCGTACCTTCAAGTTGCTGCACAATAGACTTAACGATGCTAAGCCCCAATCCAACACTGCCTTCCTCGGCATTGCTGGAATGTACAAGGTAAAACGGTTGAAACAGCCGTGACAGATATTCGCCGTCAATAGGATCGCTGGGATTGCTGAACAGAAAGCGAATGCGGTCGTTCTCCTGTTCTCCTTTGACCGAGACGGTGGAGCAAGGAAGACTGTACTTGATCGCATTGTCGATCAGATTGATGAACAGCTGTCTGATTCGGTCGCCATCGCCGAGTAGCAGCAGAGACTCGCCGATTTCGTAATGAATGTGCTTGTTGTAACGCTGTGCGCGCATGGTCATCGATTCACATACATCTTGCAAAATCGGTGCAGCGTCCACTTGTTGCCACTCATGAATGATATTGTTGTTGCGCGACACTTCCAGCAATTTTAGCACCATTTCATGCAGCCGCCGACTTTCCTCGATAATATGATTCATGCCTTTATCAAAAAACACCGGGTCTTTCTCCCCGTTCTTGCGAATAATCTCTGCATAACCAAGAATCGAGGTTAGTGGTGTCTTCAGCTCATGCGTAATATTGTCAAAAAAGCGTTTCTCCTGCTCATGCAGCTGCTTGAGGTGATCCCGATCTTTTTCGATAATGTGAATCTGGCGACTGATTTGGTCGATCATATCGTTAAAATTGTCCGCCAGCCTGCCAATCTCATCCCTACGTTTGAAATGCAGCCGTACATCCAGATTTCCGTTCTTCACTTCCGTCGATGCTTGTGTTAGTCGGGTTAATGGAATGGTGATATGCCGGGACAGAATGTAAGAGAACAGAAATGCCGCTGCAAAGATCGCAAGCGCGATATACAGCGTAATTTGCAGCACCTGCCCCGTCTGCTGATACAGAGTACTGAAGTCCTTGTGAAATCGCAGAATGCCAACTTTTGCCCCGTCAATTACGACCGGATAAGAGAACAGAACGGTCGTATTTTTGCCATTATAGGTGATACTGTAGGCGGTATTGCCACCGATTGCTTGCTCCAGATCACTCTGCCTATTCGCAGGAAAAGAACTAGCATCTGGCGCATATAATAGTTTGCCGCTCAGATTGTAAATGCCGACACTGCTATCCGTCATTCGGTTGAGGTCAATCGCAATTTCCTTGGCAATCTCGCCAAAATACAGCTGATTGCTGCTATAGTGGTTGATCAGAAATGCCTGTCGTACGTAGCCGTTGCTGTTATTTTTCAACCCTTCTAGCTCATTTGTGACCAAACTCTGGTTACTACTGCGAATGAATTCCTTGACCGTCTGATTCAGCACGACAAAGGATAGCGAGAAGATCAGAAAAAAGCCGACCAGAAATTTGATACTGATTTTGCGTACCATATCTATCGCCCCGTCTTCTCAAACTTGTAGCCGATGCCGAATACAGTTGTAATGCAATCGGTGGCATCCAGCTTTTTGCGAAGTCGCTGAATATGTGTATCGACCGTGCGGGTATCACCTGCAAAATGATAACCCCACACGAGATCGAGTAGATCCGAACGGGTGAAGGTTTTGCCCTGATTTTTGAGCAGCATGATAAGCAGATCGTATTCCTTTGGCGTTAGCTCGACCGGTTCACCAGCGTTTTTCACCAATCGTTCGTCTTCAATCACTTCCAGATGGCGAAAACAGATGACAACTGGCGTCGGTTGTTGCCGTACACTATCGCCTGCCTGCTCGACACGGCGCAAAATCGTCCGAATACGCGCCACCACCTCGCGCAGATCAAATGGCTTCGTAATATAATCATCCGCTCCGAATTCGAGACCGAGAATCTTGTCGGTGATGTCGGACTTGGCGGTAATCATGCAAATGGGTATATTGTGATGCGCGGTTACTTTTTTGCAAATATCCAGACCGCTTTGATCGGGCAGCATCCAATCCAGCAGTAGTAAATCTGGTTGAAACGATGAAATCTCGCTCATACCTGCCGCTCCGCTAGACGCTGTGCGCGTCTGGAACCCTTCCATCGTCAATCCGTAAGACAGTAAATCAGCAATGGGCGCATCGTCTTCGATAATCAAAATTTTGGCTTTATTCATGATCTTCCTCTTCCCTATCCCTGATCCGGTGTTGTAAACATCGTTCATATGTTAACGGTCAGCCCTCAAACAAGCAAATACAGATTGTCACCAAATGGATACAATAATGTTAATACCATAACTCTCGTATGAGATCGTGACGATCCACTGGCGCAATAAAACTATGAATAATTGCTATGAATAACTGTTCTGTGAATAGAACAGTTATATGAAGGGTTGCTTTACAATGAGCCTTATCAGCAAGGGAGGAATAGGATAATGAAATATTATGTAGTAGACGCATTTGCCACGCGTGTCTTTGAAGGGAATCCGGCTGGTATCTGTATTCTGGATCGCTGGCTATCACCTGAACAGATGCAGCAGATTGCTACGGAGAACAATTTATCGGAAACGGCATTTGCTGTCAAAGAAGATGAGGATTACCGATTGAGATGGTTTACTCCTGCTGCGGAGATTGATCTGTGTGGACATGCGACGCTGGCTACAGCGTTTGTACTCGCTCAATATTATGAGCCGAAAGCGGAGCAGTTTGTATTCCATACTTTGAGTGGTACGTTGGTAGTGAAAAGAAGCGAAGATCGGTATGAGTTGGACTTTCCTAGCCGTATACCAGAACCAATTGCCATCAGCGAGGATATGATTCAAGCCCTTGGTGTAACGCCGTCCGAAGCATATCTCAGTCGTGATCTGATGTTTGTCTTAGAAAATGAAGAGCAAGTACGCAATCTGACCCCTGACTTCTCCGCATTAAAAAGCCTGCCAGATGGGCTTGGTGTGAATGTAACGGCACGGGGAAACGAAGTGGATTTTGTATCGCGTAGCTTTTTTCCAAAGTTACAGGTGAATGAAGACCCGGTATGTGGGTCTGCGCATTGCAACTTTATCCCATTCTGGTCGCAACGTTTGAACAAAACAGAGATGGTCGCACGACAGCTATCCAAACGAGGTGGTACGCTGTATTGCACCGCACAAGGCGAACGGGTAAAGATCGCTGGCAACGCCGTACTATATGCGGAAGCTGACTTAAAGCTGGATATGTAATGCCTATCTACATCGTCAAACAGAATAGTGAAAATAGTAAATACCCGAATGAATATCAACCATACATAGGTGATGTTCATTCGGGTATTATTTTGACTGGAAATCAATAGCAGAATACTCTTACTCCGTAACTGACTGAATAAAAAAAGTAGAAGCATCTCTCTTCTTCCTATCAGCCAGTTGGCACCGACAATTGCCAGCAATCAGGAATTGCCTTCCACCCACTGCTTTAACTTTGGAAATACCTTCAACGCGTTGTTGTAAAACACATCGTCCCAATGCGGCTCTGGAATGAGATTTTTGATAAATTCAATCCACGCATCCAGCGGTACGAGCGGCCAATCGGTGCCGAATAATACACGATCATACTTTTCCGCAAATACGAGTGCGCGCCGGAAATGATCGACATATGTCGGCTCGCCCATCAGGCGCTGCACTTTGGCATGGTCGCCGACGATCCAGCCGGACAGATCGGCGTACAGATTCGGATTCTTTTCCAGCATGGCTGCTGCATCCATCACCCATGGGTCACCCAGATGACAGAGCATAAAGGTAATATCGCGATGCTTGAGGAACGTTTCCTCCATAGACAGCGGATGCGAATATGTTAGCAGCCCCTGATCCGCATAGGTTAATCCGCCATGAATCACGATAGGCATATCATACTTGCGGGCAAGTTCGTATACGGGATCGTAAATGGCATCGCCCACATTATAATGGTAATAACCAGCATACAGCTTGAAGCCAACCACCTGCGGATTGGTAAGCGATTGTTCTAGTGCTTCCAGTTGCCCTGGTTCATGCAGTGTCTCAGGATTAATACCAACACATGTAAATACATTGTCCGGCATTCTGTCATTCAGATCCAGCAGCATTGGATTCGCTGCCTTCGCATCCGGGAATGCGCCGGGCGTCGTCTCAGTTACCCCCATCCCCACCGCAGCAATAATATTCGAGGCTGCAAATTCATCCAGCAATCCATCAGTCGTATAGTCGATGGATGCCAGATTACGCGCCGTATCGTGAAACGCTTCAATTTCGGAAAAATGAATATGTGCATCAATGATTTTCATAGCGTATTCCTTTCCTGCTGTTATAAAGTAAGATCCTCTTGTACGAATACGATCTTTTGCAGATCAAGCAGTGCTTCGCGCGTAAGGTCGGCAGACGTCCACACATGGAACTGCGGAGCCGTCAGTACTGTCTGTCCATGTTGAAGATACAGCAGATTGTCGGTTGCATTCAAAATCCCGTTTGCATCCACGAATCCCCACACATTGTCATTGTCCGGCACCGAAATTATATATAACTGCTCCTTCCGTTCACTGGACTGAAGGCGCATGATTCCATCTGGCGCAGGAATGTCATATTGTATTTTACCCGCTTTGTAGACCATTGTCTCCTGTGCCGTATTGTCGATAGACAACTTCCCTGCCGATACATGTTCGCCCGGTTTGTAGAAATTCCAGTAACGAGCATTCAGCGGTGCCAGACTGGTATTCGTTTGCTGCTGTACCCGTATGACCGAAGCAATCACAGGTATACCAGGCAATGTAACATAATATTGTCGCAGCGACAGCCCCTTGAACTTGGCAAACGTTTCAATATGGGTATCGATGGCGATGCCTGACCAGTGATTGCCATGAGTATCCTTGATCTCTGCAAATGAAACCTCGCGCCGTTCTTGCAGCAGACTTGCTTGCGACATTGTTTCGATCTCCATCCCCAGTCCACCTAGCCACGGATTCCACCATGACTTCGGACTTGGTTGCGGATACGAGGAATCCAGCCATTCGTGTCCCTGATGTCGTAAGGAGATGAGCGCCGCCGCAAAATTCTGACTTGCTTGAAATTCCAGTACACCGTTATGCACACGATGAATCTCGCCATGCTCATCCGATAGCACATCCAGCTTCACGGGATCGCCAGCGACAGGAATAACAAGACGATGCTGCCGCCACTCGTAGCTACCCATATCCAGATGAATGTCTAACACATCAATGTCGCCGGAAGCTTCAGCATTCAGCTGTACCTGCGCTTCATACTGTCGAAGCTCCTGTTCAGGCGGTATGGCAAATGATTGAGATGAAGAAGCATTCGTCAGGCTTTGTTCACTGGAAAGGTGAACATCGTTTAGTTTCGAGCGCTGTGAGTTCACGATAATTGTGCCGTCCAGTGCTGAGTTTTTGTGTTCAATCAATGTGATTGGCGCTGTCGTTCCTTGTACAAATGGATTTCCCTGATTCCATACAAGCTCCAACGATGGCTGTGTAGATAACGGCTTGACCGTGCTCTCCCCTCTGACAAAGGCACGGAAATCCTGCCACTCCTTCCACGTTCCACCCGCTATGATCATCTCTGGTGTAGAGATGACCTCATCCTTTTGCAATATACCGAGTGGATGCTCTAGCATGAAGTACCAGTAATCGGTCGTCAATTCACTTGCCTGTGACCAGCTGATCCCCCAAGCGGAATGCTCCTTCTGCGTAAATACCCAATTCTCGCTAAACTGACTGACTGGCCAATATCCTTTGGACGACGCATCCGGGCCACTTTGCGTATGAATGTATCGATTGTTGTACGGAATGACGCTGTTGTACAGCGAAACATCCACTCTTTCTTTTATAAATAACGGCTCTGTTCGCTCATGATTTGCTAGATTGCGGATCACACAATGACGGGTGATGATGCCGTTGCGCTGTACTTTGATAACGGTTGTCAGATGTACTTGCTGCGACTCCAGCTCGTATTCTGCTTCCATGATCATAGCGTCTTCCAGACGGAAGTGTACTCTAAGCGCACGATTCTTGGTAAACAGATTGCTATACGGCAATCCGAACTGTGGATGCAGCAGAGATGTGCCTTGCTCTGATCCTTGATACACCTGAATAGTATTGCTCTCTTTGTTCAAATGCACATGATAGAGACCGTTGCTGACGACCCATTCTTTGTCCGTTTCGCCGCCAAAGGCAGACTCAGCGCCAGGCAATAGCAGACTAAGATGCTGATCCAACACGTTCACCAGAGCGGCAGATGATGATGAATCCAGCGGAGAATCTGCATTATTCGTTGATTCGCAAGTGACAGTTGATTCTGGAATGGCATGGGAATCAGTATGATTCGCTGATTTCACTTGTTCATTAGCTACTTGTTCATTAGCTGAGTGTTGATTAATACTTGTTGCCGTCTTGTAAATGGTAATATTCTGATGCCAGATGCCATAACCGAGCACATGTGCTTTCACCAGAACTGCTTGACGGGATTGTGCGGGTACGGAGATCGACAGCTCTGGTTCAGCGAAAGCAAGTAGTGGATGATTCGGCCAATGAATATGATACGTTTCAGCGGTATCGTATTCATTTTCGACAGTTACCCCCAGTTCCATCTGCTCACCGACATACAGGGTACGATGTGGCGATTGCAGCTTGAGCCGTACCGGGAATCTAGGTTCCACACCGATCTTGAAGGTCGCAGCTAGACCGTTGATCAGCAGCTGGGCTTCCACAATGGGATGGGTCTGGAACGGATTTTGCTCCTGTTCGATCGGATTCAGGTGAAAGTTCCCGCGAATTATTTCTTTTTCCTTTACAGTAACAGATTGTTGCAGGGTGAAATCTACCTGTTCATTGCTTGTTCCGGTAAGTTCCACTTGCAGCGGCTTACCCGTTTTGTTGAATACCTCGTATTCAATAGGATAACTTAAACCGAATGGCAGACGATGCTGCTTCGGAATCGTGGCAGAGATCAGATAATCATTCGTTTCGATCAGGCGCAGCCCGCGACCAGTACGCTCGTATTCCATACGCAGATGCAGATCATCCTTACGCCATTCGTAGGTAAAATAATCAAACCCATTGTCGCCCGTTCCGTCCGGCTCCGTCACAATCTCGCGTACGCTATCGTTGTACCAATCCAATTGATCAAAGTACGATTGTACCGCTGGCGTTTGCAGTACCGATGGAATCAAGTTAATCAGATGGGTCGCATCGTCACGACGCTCCCAGAAAAATCCGGCTTTTTTGTAAGTAGGAACTGCTTTAATGTTGCTCGGCCAAGTATAGAGATCGATACGCGGCCAACCGAGTGTGATCGTCTCTTGGATGGCACGCAGTACGAGTCGTTTACCGACCTTCTTCCCGTGATAATCTGGACGTACATTGAGCAGTGCGATATAAAGTGCGTTCACATCGTCCTTGTAATGCGAGAAGCTGCAATATCCGATGACTTCCTCGCCAATAACAGCTAGAAATACATTCAGATGCACGCTATTATGATGCTCTTCCATAATCATTTCTTCCGTTTGAATCGCATTGTCTCCGCCCCAGCTCTCATTGCTGGCGTTCCACATATCAGCTATGGATGCGGCGTAACGCGGTTCGTATTCGACAATTTGAATATCTGTGAGATTGGTCGTCATAACAGTCTATTCCTCCGTAATCGTATGTAATATGAAGCTGGTACTCTTTTATTGCTACAATCTGGTATATCATGTTGTGAATCTAGTAAAACAGGTGAGTATGTTGTGCTGAGCAATACCGCGCAGAGGTGGATAGCGGAACAGCATACTACATTGTACTTGACGAGCGTAAGAGTGATTTGGTTGCTATACGGCTATTTTATACATCCTTTTATTAAATATATCGCTACCCTGCATGTCATGGTGGTGTGCAAATACTATGCTCATCCTCACCTTGCTGTTATTATACCTATCCTTATTACGTATGCAAAATAAACCAGTTATACATGATCCCTTCAACAATACAGAATCATGTATAACTGGTCGTATACAACGGAATGATGTAACGTAATTGTCTTAATACATATCGTAGTCGTACCGTTTGATTGGGTGAGTGTTATTGTACGCTGCCGTCATTCTTTTCACCTAACGCGTATGGTGCAAAATCCATACACCATACGGCGGCAACTGCGTCTGACCATCTAGCGTATCGCCACTTAGTAGCTCTCTATGCGCCTGCTTGAGCACAACCTCCGCCGCTTGATCGCCATAATTCAGCAAAAATACATAATCCGCCTCATCTCCGCGACGAATGCCGATCTCCACCTGTTGCGGCACATCCAGCCATTCTACTACCGGCGAAGTCAGCTCCAATTGTTGAATCAACGCATCCACAACCGTTTCATGAAATGCCGCTCCATAATACAATACCTTGCCAGAACCCTGCTTACACGTCGTCAATGCCGGTTCCCCATCATAATACGAACCGGAATACGTGGCGAGTACCTCTACCTGCGGATCATCCACTTGTAAAATATCATTAAATCCTACCGCCGCCGCATCCAGTTGTTGCCCCGTCGCCGCCCACGTCAATCCGGGCGCCTGCACCGTGCCTGTAATCATCGTAAAATCAGCTACCGAGATGCCGCATAATTCTGCAACAGCACCCGGCATCGGCTCCATTCTGGCGTGACCATCACCATTTTTGTAACCAGTACGTGCGCCGAGAATGAGCGTGCCGCCCTGCTCTACATACGCAGTCAGCAATTGCGCCGTCGTCTCGGTCAGAATGGCAGCATGTGGATAGACGATTATATTGTATTGTGACAATTGCTCCACACTCTGTCCGCGCAAATAAACAATATCCGTCGGAATATGATGATATTGCAGCTGCTTGAACCACGACTGCACGCTACGAGCTGACAACGGGCCATGCCAGATGTCGAATTCACCATCCCAATCGTTATCATAATCACGCAAAATAGCCACGTCTGCGGCATACTTCGTCCCAGCAATCTGCGACCCTATATCCACAAACTCTGCGCCTACCTGTGCCGCTTCTTTTACCCGACGATTCGGACGGTTGTGGTAATCGTTCAGACCGTGCCAATACATCTCTGTACCAAAGGTCACCGTGCGCCAGCGGAAGTACATGATCAGATCGGCACCGTGCAGCACTGACTGATATGTCCACAGTCGCAATTGTCCAGGCTGCGGCGAAGCCATCGCCAATCGATTAGACCAGCCACCCGGCCCCGCCTGCTGCTCCATCACACAGAAATTATGCGAAATATCCCGCGTCACGCTTAAATTCAAACTCCATTTGCGATCTAACAACGGCTGTTCATCATCTCCAGCAAAGACTGTCGAGAACTGCGGATACGAATCGTACGAGAAAAAGTCCAGCAGTTCATCGGTTAACGTATGACTGTCCAGATGTCCAAACAATCCATTCGTCGTAATCTGATGATGCGGCGCCACTTCCCGTAAAATATCTACTTGAATACGCGCAAATTCAATCACATTATGCGAAATAAAGCGCTTCTCATCCAGCACCTGATGCGGATTATGCGAATCTGCTGGTGTCAGACGTGGTAGATGCACCTGTTCCCAATCTGTATACATCTGACTCCAAAACACCGTACCCCAGACGCGATTCAGTTCATCCAATGACCCATACTTCTGTTGCAGCCACGAGCGAAAGGCAATATGATCCGCCTCCGCATAAAATACATTGCTCTCGCAATTAAATTCATTGTCGATCTGCCAACCGATAATCGCCGGATGATCATGATAATGTTCTGCCAGCTTGCGCGTAATATTAGCGCACAATTTGCGATAGATGGGACTACTGTAATTGTAATGACGACGCAGACCATGCTGATACATATTGCCTTCCAGCGTGGCATTTAGCACTTCCGGGTATGCTTGTGTTAGCCAAGCGGGCGGTGTTGCCGTCGGTGTGCCCATAATAACCTGAAGCCCATGCTTGTGCGCCAGATCCAGCACCTCATCAAACAACTCAAACTGATAGACGCCTTCCTCTGGCTCGAAGACCGTCCAAGCAAATTCGGCAATACGTATGTAGGACATGTTCATTTCTTTCATCCGCTTCAGATCATCTTCCCATAATGAAGATGGCCATTGCTCCGGGTAATAACAGACGCCCATTTGCAGCGATTGAAGTTGGATCGATTTATTCATAACATCACCTCGGGTGGATTAGATCGATCCTTACTGGATCGTTGTATCTGTTATGATTTTAAGCTTGGAACCGGATAGCGTATATAATAGGTTTTTGTTGAAGTTAGAAGTATTTTGTCATTAGGGGAATCCTGCTACATCATTTACGTTTCTTCTAATTGTAATAGAGCAAGTAACGAATAGAAGCATGTTAGTGTAGGCAATGGTTGAGAGGAATCTTCATTATTCTGAATAAACATTTCTAGAAATTGCTGTGCTTCTTTGTGGTATGTTCTATCAATCCAGCCGCCAAAGAAACCAAAAAGTGCATTAGAAAGTATACTTCCCAATATGATACCACGCTGCTTAATAACCTTAGGCTTGCGATTCACAATCGTTGTTCGTCTCAAAACCCAAAGTTCGACTAATGAAATAATAACCAATTCAGGAATCCCAGTGCGATCTTCAAAATACAGATCATGCTCGCGTATAGCCAGCTCTTTTAATTCGTTGATAGTCAACAAGTGATCGTAATCTCTACTAAGATCTTGTCTGATTTTATTACAAATAACTTGAAAGGATAATTGATCCTGCTCCTGAATACACCAAAATGTATAATCAATCTCTAACCAATTGGTAGCTGGTTCTGGCGTATGAATCCAATCTGCTACACCTTGCTTCTGCATATCGTTTAGTTGAACTTCATCATATACAAATGGTTTTCTTTTGCGGGGATTTTGAGATTCAACGTACTTCTCCCATTCATCTGATTCATCAAGGACGTTCAAATTTTTGAAATGGGGCTTTAGTGAATAGATTAGTTCAATGACTTGTAAATATAACCCTTCTGGAACAACTCCTACTTTCACAAACTCATCCACATACAATGCGGAATCGAAAACAAAATTCAATTGCTCCGAATCTGGATGCATGTTGACGCGTAAGCCGCTTCCTTCCTCGGTATCGATATATTCAGAATACCAATGTTTCTTTTCGGCGTAAGCCTTTACTTTTTCTAGCAATAGACGCTTATCATCGTGTGATTTTAATGTTCCTTTATAAAACAAAGTTGTTGTCATAGATCCCCCTATTTGTTGACTATTATCGTTACTTTATGAATCTTATTGCAACATGATAAGAATACTTATGTACTTCACTCCCTTCAATATATAATAAAAATCCGATCCTGCGCCATTCATCATGCGGCAGAATCGGATAGGATATTTAGTATTATAATCTGTTAGGATCAACTGCTTCTATGCATCGGGTACTGCTAGACACAGATTCAGGTCGCACCTACTACAGGGTGCGGTACATACGGTTCTTCCAAGAAAGCAACATCCTCATCCGTCAGCTTCACATTCAGCGCCGCTACGGCATCTTCCAGATGTGAAATTTTGGTTGCGCCGATGATTGGTGCGCTGATCGGTGTTTTTTGCAGCAGCCACGCCGTAGCGATATTGGCGCGGGTTACGCCATATTTCTCTGCCAGTTCGGCGACGCGCTGGATAATCACACGGTCGGTGTCGAGCGTGGCGTCGTATTTGGATTTTTGTACCTGATCGCTTTCGGAGCGGAAAGTTTGTTCTTCTGGATCACGAGTGAGGCGACCAGATGCGAGCGGACTGTATGGAATGACGCCAATGCCTGCATCGCAGCACAGCGGCAGCATCTCACGTTCCTCTTCGCGATATAGCAAATTCAAATGGTTCTGCATAGAGACAAAGCGCGTCCAGTTGTTCTTTTCGGCGACATACAGTGCCTTTTGAAATTGCCATGCGTACATAGCAGAGGCGCCGATATAGCGGACTTTGCCTGCCTTGACCAGATCATGCATAGCTTCCATCGTTTCTTCAATCGGCGTCGTATAATCCCAGCGGTGAATCTGATACAGATCGACGTAATCGGTGCCGAGACGCAGTAGACTTTTATCCATCTCGCTCATGATCGCTTTGCGAGATAGACCTGCGCCGTTCGGACCTTCTTGCATACGAATGAATACTTTGGTTGCGATGACGATCTCGTCACGGTTAGCGTAATCTTTGAGCGCGCGACCGAGATATTCCTCGCTGCTGCCCATCGAATAAATGTTGGCGGTATCGAAGAAATTAATGCCTAGCTCCAATGCTCTTTTAATAATAGAGCGACTTGTTTCCTCATCCTGTACCCACGGGTGTACCCAGCGGCTCGCATCACCGAAGCCCATACAGCCGAGGCAGATGCGTGAGATGTCGAGACCAGTATTGCCAAGTTTGGTATATTCCATAAGGGTATGTCTCCTCTAGTGTGTATTGTTATTGAGATTGCGTACGAAAATGTGTTTGCCACGGATACGATGTGCGTGCGGACGGTGAAGCTTCAGGGTATTTGCGCTCCAGTTGATTCAACGATTGTCGATACAGCTCGCGGAATGGGGCTTCCTTTTCATGCTGTATTAATGTATGCAGACGACGGATGAGACTTTTCTCAAAATACATAATCCATTTCTCCATTATGATCACGGCGCTGGAGTCACCTCCTTCCTCTCGTTCATCAGACTGCCTATGCAGATGACACACAGCAGCTACTCTTTTAGTATGCCGCAGTAAAAACAAAACCGTTATCTCATTCATCTTAAATGATTGCCTATTTCTCCTACGGGCATTAACAGCGGTATGTTCACAGGTATATAATGCAATCATAGGGAGGCTTCACATTAGCCTGTACAGAGGAGGAACAGATAGCATGATCCAGCATCTACATCATCAGAATGCCGAACTGGCAACACTGATTCAGCGTCATTGTCCGGGTGAGGGCTTGTTCGAAACGGCTGTGCCTTCGCTATTTCTCATTCATCATCGGCAGACAACGGAACGGGCATTTCGCGTGTACAAGCCCTGTCTGTGCATGATTGCCAGTGGTGCCAAGGATATCTTTCTCGCTAATGAGCATCTTGCTTACGGACCTGCTAGCTATCTGGTTGCTTCTATGAATTTACCGGTTGTCGGTCAAGTCGTACAGGCATCGGTGAATGAACCATATTTGAGCTTTAAGCTTGAATTCTCGCAAGCGCAGATTCTTGAGGTGCTTAACGATACCGATCTGCCGCAAATGCCACGAGATAATGCTAGACGTGCGTTATTCGTTGGCGAAAGTGAGCAGCATCTATTGGATGCGGCAGTGCGATTAACACGATTGTTGGAGCAACCCAAAGATATTCCATTTCTGGCGCCACTATTTACCAAAGAAATTCTGTACAAGTTATTACAGACCTCATATGGCGTAACATTGGCGCAGATTGCGCTGGAAGGTAGTAGTTCGTATCGTATTCGTGAGGTGATTGAGCAGATCATTCAGCAGTATGATCAGCCGCTACGAGTAGAGGAATTGGCGGAGCTGGCGAGCATGAGCGTGTCGTCCTTTCACCGGAATTTTAAGGAAGTGACGGCGATGAGTCCGTTACAATTCCAAAAGCAGCTCCGTTTGCAAGAAGCACGGCGCTTACTGCTGGCAGAATCGGCGGATGCGGCAGATGTAGCGTTTCGCGTTGGCTACGAGAGTGCTTCCCAATTCAGTCGGGAGTATGCGCGTCTGTTCGGAGCGCCGCCACGGACGGATATCAAGCAGTTGAAGGAAAAGTACGGAACGACGCTGAATGCGTCAGTATGATAGATACAGTGTGGTTAATATGACTCACGTATAACCAAAAGCCAGATGCTCATCGGAAAGGATATTCCGGCGTTCATCTGGCTTTTGGTTATTTCATATTTATCCAAGATACATCATATATTCAAAAGCAGTAATACCATACACACTTTTAAAATGCTTATTCAAATGCGTCAAATCTACAAATCCACACTCTGTTACAGCGGTGTACACATCCTTGTTCTGCTCAATCAGCTGCTTGGCATACTCGATTTTACGATTCAAAAAATATTGATACGGCGAGATTCCAGTCTGTGCTTTGAACATACGGATGAATTGAAACTTGGACAAGCCTAGCTCCGCGCTGATCTGCTCCAGCTTCATCACGCCGCCAAGATCAGCATGCAGCATATCTTTGGCTTTGCGGATCAGTCCGACATCCTGCGAAGTACGTGAAGTCCAATCGGTACGGGCAAGGCTGTCGGTCAACGAAATGAGCAATTCACTGCATAGGGCGTCATCCTGATCATGTAACATCGCTTTGGATAAAGATAGTATATTGCGGTTTAAGACAGGATCGTAGACAATCGGCGATGAGAAGCGCAGCAGCTCCTTTTGCCCAGTCGCTTCCTTCATCAGCTCTGGATCGACATAGAGCATAACATAATCCAGCCCGCTTCTATCATTCGCCATACCGTCATGCGCTTGCTCAGGATTGAACAGCATTACACCACTAGAATGCGATAACTGCAAACTGCCATCCATCGTGAATCGCTGAATCCCACGCAACGTTACGCCGAGTGAATATTCCTGATGCGAATGTCGCTTATACGTAAATTCGTTGATACTGGCGGACAGCATCGTAATACCAGCTGCTTTTTTATATACAAAATGCTCTGTCGGATTCAATTGATCTTCCTCCTATACCCAGATCATGACGGCTGCATAAATCAGAAACAAAGTCATAATCAGATTCGCTGCCCGTTGATGCCGCTGTAGAAACTGTTTGAAAATTGTACCAAACATCACCCAAGTTGTATAGGCGAGAAACCCGATGCAGGTAATCACGAGTACACCGATTGTCAATCCTGTTATCGCTGAATTGTACGGCATAATAAACGTAGGAATGACAGTCATCGTGAACATAATTACTTTCGGATTCACGAATTGCGTAATAAAGCCGGAGTGAAATGTTCCCATGCCACTGAGTGTACTGGACTTGGACGATTTGGATTTGCGCGAAATTTGATAAGCCAGATACAGCATATATAAGCTACCGATGATCTGCATTACAATCATAATTTTCGGCAAGACGATTGCCAGCATGCTATTCAGAAAAGCAGAGGTCACAAGCAGCAAGGCAAATGCGAGTGTCGCACCATATGTGTAGCGTAGCGCCCGCTGCGTCCCTTCTTTTTGCGCAATCGAGAGAATGACGATGTTACTAGGTCCAGGCGTGAACGTAATAATGAAACAATACAACAAAAAAGACAGGATACTGATGGGAAAAACCCCTCTCTGCACGTTGGCGGTGTTTTACATCAATATACCTGTCTTCGGAAAATGGCTATAGTACATTATTGCAGCATCTAATCATATATCGCTTATTTCGTTCCATGCTTGTCAGTCGACTGGGAAAAGGAAGCTATAATGTCAGCAATCTCATCCACACTTTGCTTCGCCCCAGCTTCCAGCCATTGATTGATCACACCCATCGCGCCATACACCATGTACGTAAAACGGTAATCCAGATCCCCCATTTGCACATTGGTATCGTTGACTGATATATCGGGATCGTCATCGGTGATAGGCTGGTGGGCAGAATGATTAACCGTGTACATCTCCAAAATAATCCGCGTTAGCAGCTGTCTGCCATTGTCTCGCAGCAAAAGTAATTGATACAATGCCTGTTGCTCCTGAAACGTTTGCAGTAACTTCGTCAACGCCCCGCCACTCTGACAAAACTCCTGCTGCGCTGTCATAATATCGCGAATCTGTTGATACATCTCTTGCTGTAAGCATTCCAGCAAATGATAACAATCCTTATAATGCAAATAAAACGTCCCGCGATTGATATCCGCCAATCTACATATTTCACTCACTGTAATTTGCGAAACGTCCTTGTCCTGTAGCAATGTTAGAAAGCTTTTCTTAATATGTTCTCGTGTATATTGAGTGCGGCGATTGTTCTTCATACCGACCATTTGGCGTCCTTCCTTTCATCTATTCAACAGGTTATCCATGATCTGTTGATTGCATACCAATTGTCTCTAAATTGATGATTGTAAGCGTGGTTGTGGGCAAATTATACTAACACCATGATATAAAATCAACAGTTGTTCATTTCATGATCAACGGAGAAATGGAGTATAGTGTATGACTACAAACATCCCTTCTGCAAACATATTGATCGTTGGGGCAGGCGCTACAGGCTTCTCCGTCGGTTACCATCTGGCACTAGCGGGCGCAAAGATTACGTTTCTTGTCCGTTCAGGACGTGCCGCTACCGTTGCAGCACCACAAAAGCTGTATTGTTATGATGACGTGTCCTTAAAAGATTTTGACCATTATGATGTCGTGGATCATGTAGAACAAGTAGCTGCTCAATCGTATGATTTTATTATCATCACATTGGATGGGCATCACAGTCGTACATCTACAGGGAAAGAATTGTTAGCAGGGCTTGGGACGATGGCACGCCATCATGGAACTCCCGTGATTATGTGTGGTTTTGGACATGGGCTGAAACCATTTTACATGGAGCAAATGGGGTTGCCTTCTCACCAGCTACTGCGCGGTATGCTGGGTACGTTAGCTCATCAATCCCATGCCCCACTGCCTGTGCATCAACCAGCGGATGCAGAGCAGATTGCTCAATCTATCATTGCGTACCGACACCCAGCGGACTTGCATGGATTCCGAATCGAAACAGCCAACGATCTGGTGGCGCAGCAGTTTACCGATCTATACAATCGCTCGCAGGTTTCGCTTTGTAGTCAGGCGAGTCCGGTCATGTTTGATCTATTTTCCAGTATTGGGTTTCCCGTTTATGCGGCTTGTGATCTCACAGGATGGCGACCTTTTGCCGAGGTTGTTCATAATCAACACGTATGGACACTGGCTTGTGCAGCACAATCCGAGATTGCTTCTCTCCCGCAGCATGGAGCAGAAGGACAACAGATGGCTCAGTCCATGAATGAGCAGACAACAGCGTATATTCATCAGAATATGGAGCAACAGCTGTTACCGCTGGACTATCAGGCATTCAATCAATTTCATCACGGTGGCAAAGTAGCGGCTCAGGATACAGAATCTATGCGCTATTCTCTCGCGGAAGGTCAACGTAGTGGACACCCGATGACGGCATTGCAGCAGTTGCTACAACTGCTAGATGAACGCGTGGATGCTGACAATCGGTAAATGATGATCAGTAAATGCAAGTATGTAATGAATATGGGATGAGTGTAAAACAAAATGCGACGGATCTAAAATAAAATGAGAGCAATCAAGCAAAATGAGAGCAATAAAATGAAATCAATAAAGCAAAAACCGGATGTCTATTTCAGACATCCGGTTTTATACGTTAAAGCCTCGTTCTACAGCTTTGTTATATTGCGTATTCGCGTTGAAATGATTATATATCGTCTAACATCATCTTTATTCGGACAGCTTATCCAATGTGGCAAAATCCTCATCGCTTAATTGCAATGTAGCTGCTTCAATATTCTCGTCCAAATGCGATACCGTTGATGTACCCGGAATCGGCAGGATGACTGGAGAACGACGTAGCAACCAGGCAAGAGCGACCTGTGCTGGTTTGGCATTGAGCTTTTTGGAGATTTCATCCAACGGACCGCCATCGCGAGCAAGCTCACCAGTCGCCAGCGGGAACCATGGGATAAAAGCGATATTTTGCTTTTCCGCTTCATTGAGCAGGTCTTCCGCTTTGCGGGTAGATAAATTGTAAAGGTTTTGCACGGAAGCGATTTTGGTAATTTGGCTAGCTGCCTGTAGCTGATCGACGTCCACTTCGCTCAGACCGATATGACGAATCTTGCCTTCCTGGCGCAGCTTTTCCAGTTCACCCAGTTGTTCTTCCAGCGGAATCTTCGGATCAATACGATGCAATTGGAACAGATCGATGCGCTCCAGACCGAGATGACGCAGACTGAGTTCTGCCTGCTGACGTAAATATTCTGGACGTCCCACTGGACGCCAATCGTTCGGACCGGAACGAGTCAGACCCGCTTTGGTAGCGATAATCACATCATCCTTGTACGGATGAAGCGCTTTGCGGATCAATTGCTCCGCTACAAATGGACCATAAGAGTCCGCAGTATCGATAAAATTGACGCCCAGCTCGACTGCACGCTGTAAGACGCGCACCGCTTCGTCAGGGTCTTTCGGGTCACCCCAGACTCCTTTGCCTGTCAATTGCATACTTCCATAACCAAGACGATTCACTTCCAGATCGCCGCCAATCTTGAACGTGCCAGATGCGGCGGCATTCAGGTTTTCGGTTGTCATATGAAAAGCTCCTCTCGTTTTTGGATGGTGCCTACCTGTCATTGTACACCCAATAATACCTTTACCCTTAATTGAATCTTTCTATACATTAGGACAATATTATTTTTCACAACGTATTTAGTTTACATAATTATTATTATGGTAATAATTATTTTGCGATAAAAAGCTTTTGTTTGATTTCGTCTATATAATCATCGTCCATATCAACTACAATCGTTTTGAAAATAATATCGTGATGATGTAGTACGGTTTGCTTGATACCTTCCTCCTGAACAACTTGCTGGAATTCACGTCCCTTTGGCAAAGAATCTACGTCCATAAAATAAACTTCCAATTGGTCATACTTTAACTGCTTTGGTCCAAAACCATGCTGCTTCAGTACATGCACCAAATGTTCAATATCGTGTATATAGTTTTGTTGTGTACCCTGCTTGGATGCAATAACAACCGTAATATAAGTGTTGAAGGTTTGAGGATATTGGTTTACAAAATCGTTAAACGTCGTGATCTGCTTATCGTATGTAGGATAGCTTTTCCCCTGATAGATGCGAATGGTTGCAGCCGCATTAGCAGGCAATCCCTGCTTGGCAATGCTCTGAAACTCCTGCTCTGCCTTTGCTTGCCATTTGATTTTGAGATAGTCGTCTTTCCAGCTTTCTACTGCCCTCTTACGTACAGTAGCTTCGATACCAAATTTGATTTCGGTATGATGGATCGGACGAGCGCTTGCAAGATAGTCGTCTGGTAAAAGGGGGCTTTGGATATTGGTCAGTTCAAATGGTTCGTTGTACGTTTTCTCCAAATGTTGGATGATACTTTGTTCTGCTCCGCTGTAATCAGTAGTGATTTCTTTAAACCAAAAAGCAAGCGCAAACAGAGGCATCCCCGCCAGCAAAATATTTAACAAAATAAATCCACCAGCCATAAAACCAAAAATGACAACGACGACTTGCAGCCTGAACTTTCTTTTCTCCTGTAGTTGTTTCTCTTTATCATTCAATCTGAATCACGACTCCTTACTTGTAGGTTGGATAGGTTGCTTGTAGATTGGCTGAGTTACTTATAGATCAGGTAGATAAATTATTTGCATGAGTTGAAGTATTGGAGCTGACTGCTCATGTTCAACTATCGAAGCCTACTGTTCGTTATGTAAGCAACTACATTTTCAAAGCAATAAACTGACAGGTATTGCAACTGATAGCAATAAGTTGTTTGTCGCATAGATATGAATAAATTATAGTATATTGTGGCAGAAACTACTATACAGTAGCATTTGATCAAACTATGTTCTCCTTCATTTATTTTGGTTATCTTAGGATTTCATTTTGTATTTTGAAATTATAAAGCGAAACTAGAAAACAATATATTAACATAATAAATATTATGTAAATTAAAATAGATGGATTGAATAGTCTTTGCGAATAATGCGAATAATGCGAATAATGCGAATAATGCGAATAAACTATCAAACATACAAACAACCTACTGAATCTCACAATTTAGCAGGTTGTTTTCCATTTGTTTTCTATTTTTGTCCCATCACTATTCTTTCATTTTGTACAACCCAAAATCTATTACTTCCTCAGATTCACGATGTAGACAGATTCAATTCGTGTATCGCTTCACTGGCAGCCTTTTGCACAACAGGATCATCGTGAGATTGATACTTCTCTACAATCGCAATGTACTTACGATTGTACGTCATACCGAGCGCATACACTGCGTCTGCTAGCAATTCAGGCTCAAGTTGCTCTATCTGATCGGCGATTACATCCAGTGTCTGCCTTCCGTACTGCGTCAGTAGCTCCAAGATAACATTATTGATCTCCACTGTTTCCTCTGTAAACAGATGTTGCTGTAACAGGACGAAGATCTGCTCCAGATGAGGAAGTTGATACCCAAACCACGGGTCAAGAAATCGATCCATGCAGAATAGCAAATTGTCTTTTTCCTGCTGGCTTTCCGTTTGCAAAAAGACTTGAATCGGTTCAATCCCCGCTTGAATGATATCCATATGGCGTTGATCATACGTTATATATTTTACCGAATCGGAATCCATCGCACTCTTCCTCTCTACCAGATTAGATTCCCCCCCATACCGCAATCTGTCACATAAATTCAGCTAGAATCATATCTGTCTCATATGGTGTGATGCCCTGCTCCATCGCGAATATTGTATCAGCGTCCTCCATACGTTCCACCAGTGTACCTCTCGCTTGGGCATGCAATGTGAACAGTTCAGACAGCATCGGTCGGCGCAGATCGGAGAAAGCGTGACCGAGCATTTGCAGACCTGTCATATTATCCTGTGCGGTAATCTGGAAACTGCGATTCTTCAGCACGGCATCCATCCAGATCATCTCACGGGTATGCAGATCCAGTGCAAACGGTACAGCTTGCTGGGCTTGAACGGTCAGGTCAAACTTGGACTGTACGGTGCGTGGATCGTATACTTCGCCGGTTTGAACATGCTGGCGCATCATGAAGCCAGCAAAGCATTCCGGCAGTTCCGCAAACGCCTGTCCAGTAAAGCAATTCACCTGTACAACGGCATAACGTGCACGAGTCTGTGCCAGTACAGCCGGAATATGCAGATCAATAAACTCAGATGCGCCTTGGGGTGCGGATACAATATCACCGCTGTGAACACCAAAGTCTGCTTTTATATTATAAAAAGCAAGCGTATCGACATGGTTCCAGTTGTCATCCATCAGGATCACGGACAGATCGACATCAACACGAGTATGCTGCCCTTCCCGAAGATCACTCCACCAGCAGAACAATCGCACCGTGTCTCCATCCAGCATATCCACTCGACTTCCACGTGGTAATGCACGCAGCGCACGACTTACTGAACGCTGTGATAGTGGAACCGGAATCTGCTGCAACGTCGGTTCGATGTATACCCGTCCAAGCGATGGTTGTTCAGCAAAACGCCGTCTTAGTTCATGTTCAATACCTTGTGTCAGGCGCTCCGTTACTGCATCTGACAGCACAGGCAAAGTATTCGGAATCGCAACGACTTTCCCCATATTACCTTTCGGGAAAAAGACACGATACCGTCGCGGTTCATGACGATGCTTGAAATGTGCCATCATTTGCAGCAGTAACGGAGTAGACAGCTCATTCATATGCTGCTCAAATTGCTCCAAAATAGCTGTGGATCGTTGTGGCTGCGAACGCAACAGCATATCCAGTCGTCGTGCCAGTTCACCCGGACGTGTACCTAGCTTGGCAATCACAGCGGGATCGCCGTTCGCCAAGCCATGCTGAATTTCACTACGAAAGGTAACGATATGCTTGTCCCGTCGCAAAGAGGTAAAGGCTGCAAATGCATTCGGATACTGCTTACGCATCTCACCCGGATGTAGAATCTCACCAAGTCGCTTCCATTGCTCACGGTACAGCACCATATCTTCTAATGGCTGAACAGTACATTCGAGCAAACCGAGCAACAGTCTGCGCTCCGACCGTTTGAACTTGCGAAAGTGATACGCAGTTGCAGGATCGGCAGCCCCTGCTTGTTTGTCTCCATTCACACTCAATGTATGGTTCACCTGCACATTCATGCCCTGATTCATGTTATACACATTGGCAAATGGACGGGTCAACTGTGGCAGCTTTTTCGCCCATGCCAGACTGGTATCTAGCCCGGACAAACCAGCCGCAAGACGCAGGACATCGGTAGCGGTGCGGAAATAACCGCTCAATCGCTGAATGCTGGCACGTCCATTATCCAGCAATACAGCTGCAACATAAGCTGCATTTTCCTTATATGGAATCTGCTCTGGCAACAGCTGCTCGACGTCCTCCACATGGTGCAATGCTATGCGTAGATCTTCTTTATCTTGTTCGGACAGTGAACCATTGGCGGCTGCCAAATTCCGCATCATATATATACCAGCGGATTCCTCAGCAAGCGAGATGAATCGAAGCTGGGTATTGTCCAGCAACAACGGACGAGTCTGCGCTGCACTGTCCGGTAATGTGCCCAAGCTGTAATGCAGCATCGCATTCAGGTACAGCTGTGCATGGGATGCCTCCATAACTTCATCAGGGAAGTTCGGATACATCGGCTTATACTTCACATGATCGCCAACCATATGCTGCAATGTCGGTACAATCTGTTGATGAAGTGCAATCAGTTCTGTAACTGGCAAAGTACGACAAGCTTGCAGGAGATCATGGTCAAATGTGTAGCCAAGCTGTTCCATATGTGTGAGCAACGTTGCTAGCATACGTTCATTAGGTGATGAATGCTCAGTAATCAAGTCACTGATGGGTGCTGTATTGTCGATCTGTTCAGGCTCTGTTGGATGAGATGGTTGGGATTGCGACTCAGGCAATATGAGCTTTTGTACACGTCGCAGCAAAATAGGATTCAACCATTGAAAGGCAGGTAGAATGGGACGCGTATTGTTATGTGCTTGCTGGTGTATTATGTGTTTGGAACTATTCGTATTCATATGTAATCCTCCTGTATATACAACAACCGCAGGAGAGCCGGAACACTGACAAAGGACAGTTTGGGTTAGAAGGAAGTGTTCTGATAGCCTGCGGCTGATGTATGATGTTGGAATGTATAAAGCTGCAAGAGAGCGGAAAAGCTGAATTATGCCAGGGGAGACAAGTCTCCGTTCTGGCTCCGATGAGTAGAAGGAAGCTGATCCATAGCCTGCTGCTTTATTCCTGTGTGCTATTTGTGTTGTTCGTGATGTTCATATTGTTCGTCTTGCTGATACTTACACTTTACGAGATCGTTCAGCTTCCGAACAGGGCATAAGTATGGCGAATGAACAATAATAGAAATATACAACCTTTTTCACGTTGTTCTTCACATTATGAAGTCTATAGGTGAGTTGCTTTACATGTACCATACAAAGCTGCAAAACACAGCTACAAATCGCTACCAACTCAGCTATACCACCTCTATATTCCTAATCACAAATCACGATGAAGCTATTAAACAGTAACCTATTAAATTGCACCCGATTGTCTACCTAAAATTGCATCTATCAAAAATATGTATATAATAAATGAGTAAGTGTTCATTGATTAGCAGATAACACTTTGTTTAGATACTTACCAAAACATACAGAATAGGGAGTGGAGAAAATGGTACAAACACGAGTATTGAGTGCTTCGCATGCTAAGGCACCTTTTGAAAAGACAACGATTGAGCGCAGAGAACTTCGTCCGAATGATATTTTGATCGATATCAAATTCAGCGGCATTTGCCATTCCGATATTCATAGTGCTTACGATGAGTGGGGCGGCGGTATTTTCCCTATGGTTCCGGGTCATGAAATTGCCGGGATTGTTGAAGCTGTCGGTAGTGATGTAACGAAATTTGCAGTCGGTGACCGTGTCGGTGTTGGCTGTTTTGTAGATTCTTGCGGTGAATGTGAATACTGTCAACGCGGTGACGAGCAATATTGCACGCAAGGCGTTGTACAGACGTACAACTCGCGCGAATATGATGGCACGCCAACATACGGCGGTTACAGCCAGAAGATTGTAGTGAAAGATCGCTTTGTCGTTAGCATTCCAGAAAAGCTGGAAATGAATGTAGCTAGCCCACTGCTGTGCGCAGGTATCACTACCTATTCCCCATTGAAATACTGGAATATAGGGCCGGGTAAAAAAGTAGCTGTTATCGGTGTCGGTGGACTCGGTCACTTGGCGCTGCAATTCGCGCATGCACTTGGCGCAGAAGTTACGGCATTGAGTCGTTCGGTCAACAAAAAGGATGAAGCGTTTGAATTTGGCGCAGATCACTATTTTGCAACCGAAGATCCAGAGACGTTCAAACAACTGGCAGGTCAATTTGATCTGATTCTGAATACAGTATCCGCGAATATGGATGTGAATGCGCTTCTGTCACTTCTACGTGTAGACGGTACACTTGTAAACGTAGGTGCACCAGCTGAGCAAGACCAATATAGCGTATTCTCGCTGATCATGGGTCGTCGTAGCATCGCCGGTTCTCTCGTAGGCGGTATCGCGGAAACACAGGAAATGCTGAACTTCGCTGCCGAGCATGGTATCGAGCCGAAGATCGAAGTGATTCATGCGCATCAGGTAGATGAAGCTTATGAGCGCGTACTGAACAGTGATGTACGCTATCGCTTCGTTATCGACGTAGCTACGCTGTAGGTTACTGCTTCAAATGTGCGTACAATTGTCGTGAGATTGAATTTGAACCGATGGGATCTTTTGAAGGAATCTTGTGAAGGTTTCTTTGATTTCGAATCATAAGGAAGCTTGTGCCTACTATGAATATACAAAATCCCCTGAACTCCAATACTGGAGAACAGGGGGTTTTTGTTGCGTTTTAGAGTATTTACGAGACCGATTCCTGCAACATATACATGTTCATATATGTGCTCAAAATCCATTGCGAGACTATACGCATATGCGATACATAAAAGAACAAGAACATGTATTACTCAGCAAGCGCCTATAGTAAGGCTGGTTATCTCTCACGCATATCGTTGCTGTGTTTTCTGTATACGAACCGTCTTACTGTTCCGCTGAATAGCCTGTTGTCGTATCGATGTTCAGCTGACGGGTTACTGATTGCCAGCTCAGATTGACGTCTAGCGCTTGAGCGAGATCGCGTAGTTTCAAATACGTTGTGCCTTGAATCGTGTAGGCGGTGACTTGTACTTGTTTGCCATCGACGGTTACGGATGCCTTGGCTGTCGAAGCTTTGGCAGAACGGGTTGGATTGCTGCTCGTTGTATTACTAGTTGATACAGATGATGCTGTCGTGCTGGTGAGCGATATGGAGCCTGTTGCTGAATCTGCTGCAACGGTAAACGCTTTGTCTGTTGCTTGCAGTGCAGTGGCAAGATCGTCTGCGGTCACATAATGACTGCCAGCGATATTGTAGCTAGCTAACGTAGCAGTTTTGCTGTTGATTTTGACTGTTGCTTTGCCTGCGGTAGCTGTCGTTGTAGCAGATATCGGCGCTGTCGATGTGTTGGATGATGGTGATGTCGTGCTACCGGTTGTGGTAGATGTACCGGAAGGGGCAGACGTATTGTCTGTTCCACTGTCATCCGGTGCCCCTGCTTTCCCCGTCATTCCCCCACCCATATTCATACCGCCAGTTGTTGTACTCTGATCGGCTACTGGAACGGTAGCATTGACAGTTGATCCGCCTGCTACTCCTGCCATCCAGGTGAACAGTTCGCCCAGATCATAGTCGCCACTGTGTGGTACATCCCACGGCAGTGCATAATCGACATTGTAGCCTTTATTTTGCAAATCCAGTGCCAGCATCGCTGAAACTGCGGTCGATGTATCGCTATCCTTCGTACCGAAGCGAATCCGCCAGTTAGGCGCTGTATCGGTGCCAGAGGTAGAGATATAATTCATCGGGTTCATCAGCTTGATCGTTTGAGCATCTGCCATGCTACTGCCCTCTACCGTGCTATGATCCTGTGCGTATTGAGTAAAATGCTTAGTATCGGTTGTCGCCGTACCGAACAGTTGATTCTCCCCTGCGCTCAAGTCCAGCGCGTCAAAGGCACCCGGCGTTTTCATACGACCGAGATACGCAAGATATTGATCATAGTTTACATCCGTTACTTTGCCATTGCTGATCGTAATCCAGCTCTTGTCTGATAGATCAGTGCCGTTATCCAGTGCTCTTTGCGCGGAAGCTATCACTAACGATTGAATGTAATCACGGAAGCTGCCTGTACCGTCACTGTTCAAAGTCAGTGCATTGCCGTCTGCATCCTTGAGATTCAGACTGTTGAGGTATGCCGGGAACATTGCGCTCAGATCGTTGGACACTTGAATCTGATCAGCAGTTAGCGTGCCCTGCACTGTTTTGCGCTGAATATGGTAATCGGTATCTGTGGAGATTTCCAGCTTGGAATAGGTGTTGATACCATTGAATTGCCATTCATACGCATCGTTGGCTTGATCCAGATTCGTGATCGGTGTATACGACGATACGGCAAAGATATCATCCTTCGCATCCGCTGCGCCCAATTCTGTTAAATATGGCTCGTAATCGGCATTGTTACCGCTAGCGCCTAGCAGTGCGGACAATGCACCACCTGCGCTTGTACCATTGGAGATAATTTTATCGGCATCGCCAGGCATCACGCTATCGTTGTAACGCAAATAACGTACTGCTGCTTTCAGATCGACGATTGCTGCCGGAGCTTTACCCGTTGTAGCCGTACGACCACGTGCACCCGGAGAAGCGACCACATAACCGTTAGCAAGTGCAATCAAGGCAGCATTATCACCGCCACCCATGCCCTGTCCCGGGCTGTCTGGCTCAGCAGGCATATAACCGCCAATCGCGTTCGGGAAGAAGATCGGTGCGTTATCTGCGTTGTAGCTACCGATCGATTGCCCTTCATAGTACTGCTCCGGTACATAGATATTCATAATTTCGTATTGTGTATCGACAGGATGTTTGACATAAACGATTTTCTCGTACGCCCGGTATTTGATCGTTTTGCCATCCAGTGTGGCGGTCTTCTCAGTATAGCTAGCTGTATGAAAATCAAGATTGTACGAACCTGTTGCAGTCGTAGATGCTGCCTCGGCAGTAATTCCGTTCAAGGGCATGACCAGCATAGACGACATGACAAGGGTGGCAAACCATTTTTTGCTATTCATTGTGACATAATCTCCTTTGTTATCAGGTATGGAATGTGTCCGTATTGTATGAACAGTCCTATCCTACATCGGAAATATGGCATAAAAATGGCATAGCATGCAGATTTCGCATTTTACCGTGCTATTATTCAGGACGATTCCTGATGCACGCCATGCTGGAACTGGCTGTGATATAGCTCGTAATATGCTCCTCGCTGCTCCAATAACTGCTCATGATTGCCCTGCTCGGCAACCGTACCTTCGCGGATCACTAGAATGCGGTCGGCATCGCGAATCGTACTGAGCCGATGAGCAATGACGAAGCTGGTTCGTCCTTTCATCAGCGTCTTCATCGCCTGTTGAATGTGCATCTCTGTACGCGTATCCACACTGCTGGTCGCTTCATCCAGAATGAGAATCGCCGGATTCGCCAAGATCGCCCGGGCAATCGTTAACAATTGCCGCTGACCGTGACTCAGATTACTGCCTTCCGCTGCCAGCACAGTATCATACCCATGCGGCAAGCGCGCGATAAACGGCGCTGCATTCGCAAGCCGAGCCGCTTCTTCCACCTCAGCATCACTCGCATCCAGTCGACCCAATCGAATATTGTCACGAATCGTTCCTGAGAAGACATGCGCATCCTGTAATACCATACCAACCTGACTGCGCAATTGATCTTTATCCAGTTCACGCACATCACGTCCATCGATCCGCACGGTGCCGCTATTCACTTCATAAAATCGGTTCAGCAGATTAATGACCGTCGTCTTGCCCGCTCCGGTTGGTCCCACCAATGCAATCTTCTCGCCGGGTTGAGCCGTAAAGTCAATATGCTTCAGAATCATACGCTCTGGATCATAACCGAAACACGCATCGTCAAATTGTACTTCACCATGTAGTTTCACAGTATCGTTTGTATGGGATGACTGCGTGGATGCCAAAACACCGCTTGTTTGCTGATGTGTTCGTTGCTCATATTCCGATGGTGTATCCATAATCTCAAAGACACGCTCTGCACCAGCGATAGCGGACTGAATCATATTGTACTGATCTGCCAGCTCGGCAATCGGACGACCAAACTGCTTGGAATAGTTCAGAAAGCTGACGATAATCCCGACCGTCGTCAGATTGTGAAAAGCCATCCAGCCGCCGATGCTAGCAATCAATGCAAAGTCGATATTGTTGACCATATTCATCACAGGTCCGACCAGACCGGAAGCGATCTGCGCCCGAATCCCTGCCTGATTCAGTTCATCGCTAGTACGGCGGAAAGTAGCTGCTTCCGTTTGTTCGCGGCGATACTGTCGAATGATCTTCTGTCCACCAATTGACTCCTCGATCATACCGTTCAGTTCACCCAGATGCCGCTGCTGGCTTTTAAAATATTTACGACTCATTCTCGCAATACGGCGACTTGCCAGCAAAATCATCGGTACTGTGAGCAATGCTACAATCGTAAGCGGAATATTGAGCGACAGCATAATAATGAGTGAACCGACCAGCATGATCAGGCTGTTGAGCAACTGAGTCACACTCTGATTCAGCGTATTGGATACGTTGTCGATATCGTTGGTTGCCCGGCTCATCAGGTCGCCCTTAGCCCTTTTATCAAAAAAGGAAATCGGCAACTGCTGATACTGCTTGAACAGATCACGGCGCAGATCGTACACCGTACGCTGTGATACGCCCGTCATTACGTACGCTTGCACCCATGATACCGCGCTGCCGATCACATAAATGGTCAACAGCATACCCGCCAGCTTGAGCAGCATGGCGTAATCACGCGGAATAACTGCCAGATCAATCACGCGTCCAAGCAGATATGGTCCGAGTAACGATAGAATGGCATTCAACACGGTAAAAATGTAAACAACGATCAAGCCTTTGCGCTGACGATTGAGATAGCTCCACAGTCTGTGAATGGTGGCGGTACGATTTTTGGCACGAACGATAGGTACATTGCCGCGCATCGGTCCACGTCCGCCCGGACCAGGCATTGGAGGCATTGCTGCCTGAGAAGATGATTTTTGCGAATCAGCCATGATGTACCTCCTCCTCACGCAGCTGGGATTGACGAATATCGCGGTATGCTTCACTTGTTCGCATCAGCTCGTCATGCGTTCCCTGCGCAGCGATCTGCCCATTTTCCAAAATAAGAATTCGGTCGGCGTCGCTGATCGACGATACCCGCTGCGCAATCATAATATGTGTACTGCCATGCGTGCCGCGTTGCAGCCGCTGGCGGATCCGCGATTCTGTGACAGCATCCAGTGCGCTAGTGCTGTCATCCATAATGAGAATCGATGGACGGATGAGCAATGCGCGTGCAATCGATAGCCGTTGTTTCTGCCCACCGGATAGATTGATGCCGCGCTGACCGAGTACCGTATCATACCCTTCACTGAGTTGAATGATGAACTCATGTGCTTCTGCTGCTTTTGCCGCTTCGATGACCTGCTCCTCGGTTGCCTGCGGATGACCGTATCGGATATTGTCGCGGATTGTACCGCTGAACAGAATACTTTGCTGCATGACAAAACCGATCCGGCTACGCAGATGATCCAGCTCAATCTGCTGAATATCGGTACCGTCGATCAGAATGCTACCGCTGCTCACTTCATACAGTCTCGGAATGAGACTGACGAGCGTCGATTTGCCTGAACCGGTTGCGCCTAGAATAGCAACCGTCTCGCCTGGTCTCGCGGTAAAGCTAATATGCTGAAGCACATCGTTATCATCCGCATGATAGGCAAAGGACACATCACGGAATTGAATCTCGCCCCCTCGAATGATATCAGTAGCCGCAGATGGATGATTTACGATCTCACTGTTCGTTTCCAGCACTTCATTGATACGATTCGCAGATACGCTAGCACGCGAGATCATCGTCAGGCGACCGCTGAGCATTAGCATCGACATGAGCAACTGAGTAACATAGTTGATGAAAGCGACCAATTGCCCTACTTCCAGTGAACCACTCCAGCTCTGCATCCCGCCGAACCATAACACCGCCACAATACTAACATTCAGAATCAACATCATTAGCGGCATATTGAGCGCCAGCAAGCGTACTGCTTTGATTGCGACAGCAGTATACCCACTGTTGGATTCGTCAAAGCGCCGTTCCTCATGCGCGCCACGTACAAACGCTTTGACGACGCGAATACCAGCGAGATTTTCCTGCAATACGGTATTCACCTGATCCAGCCGCGCCTGCATACGCGCGAATAAAGGAAATGATACTTTGATCAATATATATAACAGCGCCGTCAGTACAGGCACCGAAATAAGCAAAATGATCGTCAGCTTCGGACTGATCACAATCGCCATAATCAGACTGCCAATCAGCAGCATCGGCGAGCGCACTGTCCGTAGAATCAGCTGTACAAAGCTTTGTAGCTGCACGACATCATTGGTCAATCGTGTAATGAGTGAACCGGTTTGCAATGTATCCAGATTACGATTGGAAAAGGTCTGAATATGCTCAAACAACCGAATCCGCAGATCATTGCCAAAATGTTGCGAAGCCATACTGGAAAAAATCGTACAACCTACACCACCGATCAGACCGATCAGCGCCACACCAAGCATGAGCAAACCGGTCGTAATAATATGATGCAGATCGTTCTTCATTAAGCCGTCGTCCACGATGCTCGCCATCAAAGTTGGCTGCATCAGATCCATGCTAACCTCTAACAGCATCAGCAACGGTGCAAGCAGACTTGATACCCAGTACGGTCTGAGCATCCCGCGCAGTTTCCACATTCACTGTCCCTTCTTTCCGGCATGTTGCCGGTACGTGTATGCAAAAGCTGCTGTCTCGACCGGCCAACATTCATTATTGTTCATCGTTTGATTTGGGCGTGCTATCTGTCGAAGCTGTATCGTTCTCTTGCTCTGTAGCTGCTGATGCTGTGGCTACTGATTCAGCAGTTGCAGATGGTTGTTCCGTCTGTTGTTGCGCTGGTGAATCCGTTGACGTTTCAGCACTGGTGGTTTCGTCCGTCTGTGGATCCTGCGCTGTTACTTCTTGGGGTTCCTGTAGCTCGAACATATGAATAAATTCCTGAATAATCGCATCTGTCGCCTTCAATTCCCCACTGATCACCGATTTGATCTCTGCATATTCCGGCTGCTCCAATTGTTGTACGAGTGTATTGCGCTTCACTTCCAATCGTTCCAGAAAAGCAACTGCACGCCCACGCCGGAACGTTTGTGCACTGCGAAAATGCTTTCTATCCTCTTCACTTCTGCCTCGTCCGCCTCTTGGACCGCGATGCTCCCCATGATGATGTGGTCCGCGATGTTCATGTTTTCCTTCACGCATAGTAGTTCCTCCTTAGGTTTTGTATACATTTGTATACGCTTCGTTGATGTATACAAATGTATACAACAAAAGAACGAGTGTCAATATATACACAATAATTTTTTCACTTTTTTATATGGTTTACTTTCGATGACTGTTAAAAATACAATAGGATAAAACGAATGGAGCTGAGCTTCCATTCCGATTGCATGACTGTTACATTTCTGAATGAAGGTGATATGATGACTGTCCCTGTTCATATTTTGATTTGCGATGACCATATTGCGGTGCATGAGAGCATATCTGCTTATTTGCAGGCGGAAGGTATGAGCTTTGCGTCGGTTTTTCATGGTGAGGATGTGCTGCGGCGATTAGAGAACGAGCATTTTGACCTGCTGATTCTGGATGTGATGCTTCCGAGGCTATTTGGTACAGATATTTGCCGTAGTATTCGTCAACAGAGCGAGATTCCGATCATTATGCTGAGCGCTCGTTCTGAAGAAAGCGACCGCATTCTCGGTCTGGAGCTGGGCGCCGATGATTATATTACGAAGCCCTTTTCGCCGCGCGAGGTAGTGACGCGGATCAAGACGATCTTGAAACGCACACATGGTCATACCCAGACCACCCCGCCGGAAAAAGAAATTCGTGTCGGTGATATGATCATCGACCGACATGCGTTTGAAGTAAGAATTCACGGGCAGAAGCCTGATTTTACTCCGCGTGAGATTGAGCTGCTCATTTTATTTGCGTCTAATCGGGACTGCCTGCTATCACGAGAGCAGATTTTGAACAAGCTGTGGGGATATGATTATGCAGGTGATATTCGTGCTGTCGATCATCTGATCAAGCGGATGCGTAAGAAGTTTCCTGAGCAATCGCCCGGCTTTGAGATCAAAACGGTGTACGGCATGGGCTATCGCTTGGAGAGCATAGTATGAAACGACTGCTTAGCAATCGCAAGCGTATTTACATCGCCATCCTGATTCTGTTTATCGTCGGGCAACTGACCGGGACGCTGGTCATTCGACAGCTCTTTTTAAATTACAAACTCAAGGACAACTACCCGCAGGCAGTTACACTTGCCCAGCGAATTGCGGTAAACGAGGACGATGTGACCTATCCGCAGGGCATGATCGTCAAAGCATACCAGCTGGACGGGCAAACACTAGCGACCGCAGCAGCGAATCGAGTACCAAAGCTATTCCTGCTGGACGAAGAACAATTCCGTCAACAATTGACTGCATATATTCCCGATGTGATCCAGCAGCAGCCCTTTGCCATCATTCGCAATATCGGTGGATTGCCGAGCGATTCGGTCGTAGTTGCTGCTCCGGTCGTTCGGGATGGGCAGACTATAGGCGTTATCTTCCTCTTGCAGCCGATTGCCGAGTTTCAGGCGGTACTGAACGGGTTTTACCTCGTATTCACGGCGACGCTGCTGCTCGGTACCATTGTCATTGGCTACTTTCTATCTGCTTATGTCAAAGAAGTACGGCGCTTGGATAAGCTGCGTAGTGATTATGTCGCCAACATTAGTCATGAGCTGAATTCGCCGATTGCCTCTATTCGAGCCCTGACAGAAACGCTGGCGGATGGCATGGTGCAGCAAGAAGAGAAACGGCGTAATTATTACAGCATCATCCTGACGGAATGTGGACGGTTGCAACGACTGATCGGCGATGTGCTGGAATTATCCAGAATGCAAAATAACCCCTATAGCCCGGAGCGACAGCGGATTGATATGGTAGCGTGTATGCAATTTGTGCAGGAACGGTACGCTTTTCTAGCGGAAGATTTGGGCATTAATTTTCAACTAACGAAGTCGGCATTGCAATTACCGGATGCGTATGGCAATCGGGATAAGCTACTTCAGCTGCTCAATATTTTGCTAGATAATGCGATGAAATTTGTTGGTGAGGAAGGTGTCATCCAGCTGGATGCCGTGGTGGAAGCGAGGCAGATTGTTATTATGATTACGGATAACGGCGAAGGCATTGCATCGCAGGACTTGCCGTATATTTTTGAACGATTTTACAAAAGTGACAAATCTCATCCCGGCAACGGTAGCGGCTTGGGATTGTCGATTGCGAGTGAAATTGCAGACAGTCTCGGTGAGAAGATTAGCGTCACCAGTCGTCCGGGAGAAGGCAGTACATTTCGTTTTACAATCAAACGCGCGGTGGACAAGTGAATCTGTCCCCGCGCGTTTTAAGTTGTTTATTGTTTTCGTGTTGGTACGGATGCTTTTATCTGGTCGTACAATATGGGATTACTGTATTGGGATCATTCTCACCGTGTCGCTGTCTGTTGTTGTGCCGATCTGCGCCATACGCCTGCAACAGCAATCAGTACAATAATCAGCAGCCCTCCAATCAGCATGAATGGTATATACCGATTCACCTCATACAGTAATGTGGACAACAGCGGCGCAATAATCGCAGCAATTCCCTGCATCATCGCTACGAATCCGGCGGCACTTCCTTGTTGCTCTGCACGAACCGACAGCGATGCACCCGCCATGAAGCCTGGCATCAATAGCCCCGCACCCAGTCCGAATAGGAAAAAGGCAAGATCATACACCATCGCCTGCCGTCCGATCACAAAGCAAACGATACCGAGCAGCATTAAGACACCCCCGACAGCGACCATACATACGGGATTCCAATGCAGCCAGCGCATCTGTACAATCTGCATGATCAGCATCGCAACCCCGGAGAACATTAACCCCGCCGATACCATCTGCGCCGTAGCCGTAGCCGACAATTGCAGCTGATCTTGAAAATAAAATCCGCCAATAACCTGCAATGTCACAATCCCGATCATCGTTGACAGCCCAGTTAGCAGATAAAATCGCAAGCCCGGTTGAAGCATACGAATAGCTGCTGGTTTGCCATTTCTAACTGGCGCAGGTGCTGGTGGCATCATCCAGAGCACCATCAGGAAAGCAGCCGCAGCCAGTACAATGCCAAAATACAGCGGCCATAACAGCCCAATCCAGATAAACGCTCCTGCCGTCGCTGGACCGAATATCAATCCCATCCCATTCGCGGCTCCAATCACCGCCATACCAGACGAACGCTCCTGCTCTGAAGTAACATCGCTCATATAAGCTTGTGAAGGCGACAGGATCGCCGGAATACACGCTCCGACCAACGCACGCGTAACGATCAACAACACCACAAGCAGCGTTCCGCCCAACCATGCTTGCAGACCGCTATACAGCACCAATGTAAATAATAGACAGCTGATGCTCATCCCTGCAAAACCGATCAAAATGACTAGTTTGCGCCCTTTCCTATCGCTCCATCTTCCCCATAGCGGCGCCATGACCGCCATCGCGACAGAACCGAGCGATATAATGAAACCGGAATGAATTTCCTGCAAGCCCAGCTCACGAATGAGCGAAGGCATAATTGGCGCAATGAGCATCAGTCCCAGCATGGCGACGAATACACTGCAAAAGATACTGATCTTAATCTTGTTCATCCTGCTCTCTCCCTTCCTGCTACAGTCCGTTTACAGTTATGATGGACTGCTCTGTACGCAGTATAAGAGAGAATTCATGCACATACCGCCGCGTAACGGATAAGAGGAACGCAAGACGGATTTTATTCTATATCATTTCTACCGTATTTCTACATCATTCCCAGTATATCCAGTATATTTAATATATTTAGTAGAGCTTGCGCACCGAAGACGGTTTCACCCCATATTGTCGAATGAATTGACCAGCAAAGGAACTCATATTGCTGTACCCAACTGCTGTTGCCGCCCCAGTTACATTCATCTCACCGCTACGCAACAGCTGCATCGCATGCTGCAATCGAATCTGACGCAGATAGCCATAGACTGTCGTGTCATAGCACGCTTTGAAGCCCTTTTTTAATTTAAAATCATTCAGCTCGACGAGTCGTGATAATTCCAGCAATGAAGGTGGTTCTGTCATGCGATACTGAAGCACTTCTGCCGCACGCTTCACCTTGCTCAGATCATCACGCGACAACCCATTCGGCAAACGCGGTCGATCCAGCAGCTGACACATATAATGCTGAAGCAGCTCCAGCGCTGCCGATTCCAGCAGCAGTGGCGGATAATCGTCATTACGAAGCGCATCTAACAATATATGTATTTGACGTTGCTCGTGTAGACCGTTATCAAATATCATTTGCCGAAACGCCGCCCCACTGCGCAAATATTCAAAATCCAGCTTGCCCGCCGGATCCATTCCGCGCAGTGCATACTGAAATAAGGATACCGGAATTCCCATCCCAAACGCCTCGATTCGCTCGGTTGTACCGTGCTCATAATCAATCGCAAAATCGCTCAGCAGATTCAATGATCCTTTGCCTTCTTCCATACAATACGAAACGTCACCAATCGCCGCATACCGTTTACCCGAAAAGGCAAATTGCAATTCCACCATCTGCCCCTGACATGTGAATCGCCCCGGATTTGGTTGATCGTAATGACAATCCCAATATGCCAGCTCCAATCCGCTATATGTAGTCACTCGATGAATACTGCCATTCCCCAGCTGCGGAGACAGCGTATATTGAACGCCATTCTTCCTCTGCTGCTGTGTAAACGGTATATGATCGAAAAAACGGCTATAGATCCGCTCCAGATTCTCATCGACATTCATGTTCCTCTGCTCCTTTCAATGGTACGGTTGAGATGATCAATTGTGATATGGTTGCATATCGTAATATACGCAACGATTAATATATCCTTTTTTTACAAATGATAATTATTCTCAATTAAAAAGTACAGCATTTTGCCTTTCTGGGCAACGATTATATTGCCATCTTCTTATGAAAGCTTAGCAAAAAATCTCGCATTTCCGTACAAATGCCACGACAAAAAAGCCGCAATCCATCGTTCTAACGGATGCAGCTTTGCAATAAACCATGCTCATTATTCGCTTTCGAGTGCCTGTTCTGTCGAGCGCATCTTTTCCTTTTCCATCTGTTTGTCGATGCGATGCCGAATCTCGTGCAGTACCATCGTCAAAATCTCACGTCGTTCGCTCAGGTCAATCAATGCTTGCCGCAGTCCAGCGCGCTCCATACTAGCATCCTGTTCGCTAATCCGATAGCGCGCAAGCGACTCGGCACCACGAATAATTTCGTCCTGCAATTCGCGGATATAATCGGTGACCACTTCCAACGATTCCAAATATACCTCGTTTGCATGACCTTGCAGCGGCGAACGCACAAACCGATCCGCATAATCGCCCTGCACCTGTACAAGCGCAAATGCCGGATTGCTCAACAGTAACTGCAAGCTTTGCATTTGCATTTCAGCCGGCATTCGGTCAATTCCAATCGCTTCATTGTGCTCTACCATTCGTTGCAGACAGCGTTGTAGTTCATCCCCGCCTGCTGGCAGCTTGTCCAATTCGGTTTTACGTACAAAATAGATCATCGCCATCTCCTCATTCCGACATGGTACGGTACATTTCGCTGTTGATTTTCTAATTCCGGTGGAGTAGTACCCCACACATTTCCAAAACGAAGCGTGTTTCGCGTAATTGAGCTATTTTGTCTGCCACACCATCATGTAACGCATATTTATACGAGCTAAACGATTTTCTACGGATTCCTTACCGATTCTTGATCCACAACGCCGACAAATTAGGAAAACCAAAGGAATCAAGATGCAATCCGTACAAGTTCCGGTTAAAATATGCGCGTTGATTAATATGATTCCCGAACAGTAGCCAATTTTCCTGCTGCAATCGATCAACAATTTGTGTGAGCCGCTGTCTTCGCTCTCCTTGCTCTTTGCGCATAATGTCATACAGCATCTCATGAATCTGCTGCAATTGCTCTGCATTCAGCATATGATGCAAATAATTCGCCTCATTCGAAAAATAATTGATCAGATCCCATTCCCAATCGTCCTCTAATACTTCCACCGCGAGCACCATATGTCCGCCAGCGACTAATTTGCGCTCCTGCGGCTCCAGTTCCAGCTGTAATCCGATCTGCTGGGCACGCTGCTGCAACCATTCCGCTTCGCGCCGTTCCTCATATTTATCCACAAATGTTAACGTCAATATCTCGCCAGCATAGCTGCTCTGTGCTAATTGCTGACGCACCTGCTCCAGCGATACTTCTGGAAAAGACATCTCCGCACTCTGCCACGGCAAAAAGCTGCCTGCCGACGAGATTCGGTCTCCGCCTAGCTCACGCCGCATCGTTTCCCGGTCATACAGCATACGAATCGCTTGCCGGAAGTTATCTTCGTGCTGAACACCCGGTATGTGGAAATTGAACAGCATATATCGTCCGCCCTGCGCAGGTTGATTGATTAGACGGCTGTATTGCTCCTCTTCCTCACTGCCATTACTCAGTCGATAATATCGATTGTTATGCCCTTCTTCCGGCATAAACCATACGTCCACTCGATCCAGCATCGGACGATATCCATAATATCCGTCAAAAGCGATCAGTGACAGCTTACTGCCAGAACGACGAGCAATGCGAAATGGTCCACTGCCATTAATCGTCTCCTCACCTTGCTCATGTTCCGGTACGATCCCCATAAAAATATTAGCTAATAAATGCAAAAACATCGCATTCGGCTGCACCAGGCAAAAGGTCAATGTATAGTCGGTATGCACAACTACATCGCGAATATCGCTATACAGCCAGCCGATATTACGCCCGCGCTGCTGCAAACGTTGGACGGTAGCATAGACATCTCGTGCTGTGAGCAAGCTGCCATCGTGAAAACGAATCCCTTTGCGTAAATAAAATGTCCATTCTGTATAATCCTCATTCGCTTCCCAGCGATGCGCAATACGTGGTGCAAAATCTTCGTGCTGTGGATCATAGCAGACGAGCGTATCGAATAACTGTCGCAGCAAAAACACCTCGAATGCAGTAAATACTTTGACCGTATTCAGTTCTTCTAGCGGTCGGTAACGAATCATGCGCAGCACATCCTGCGTACTACTCTCCTCTTGTTCGCGATGCAGACCAAGATAGATATTGATCCGCTGCCATAATCGTTCCCGAAATGGCTCGTCATTCTCCATACGACCTGTCAGTTCCAGCGCTTCCTTTACCCGATCTCGACTCAGCAGCTGCTCCACCTGCTGCTCCACTAATTCATGATGATGACACCGAAATTCAAGCTGTGAGTGATTTCCGCGCCCACGCCCCGGTTGCCAGCTAATCCAGCATCGATCCTCCAGCTTGCGCAATACAAACTTTACATTTCGCGGTGTACAGTACAGAATATCCGCCAGCTCAGCAATCGTCGCTCTACAGATCGATGGCACGTTACGCTCATGGTTCAGTCGGTCATACAACTGCATATATTGCAGCGCCTCATGCTCCATCCATCTCACTCCTCTCCTATTGTCCGCATGGTCTGGGTTAATCGTAATTGAGGACGATTGAATATATAAATTCGTCAGTTTCGCTAAAAGGTGAAACTTACATATAAAAGCTTACTCTTTTTCTTCTCCTTTTTTCTTTTTACAATAATAACAATTCATCTGACGTATTGTAAAACTTAGGAGTGTTGATCATGATTGCCAAACATCTTACCGCTATTCATCCACTTGCTTGGACCGTCATTATTGGGACGGTATTCGGGCGTCTTGTCACTTCCATGAGCATTCCATTTCTGGCGATCTATCTGACTTCAACGCTTGGCATTGCCGCTACAGAAACGGGGCTAATTATCGCTGCCAGTTCCTTGGCAGGCGTAGCTGTCAGTTTCTACGGCGGATACATATCCGACCGGATTGGACGCAAAAAAGTAATGCTGTTTTCTGCCTTTTTCTGGGCGCTTGTCTTTTTCGGGTTTGCTGCTGCGGATCAGATCTGGATGTTCTTTGTTGTGAATGTCCTTAACGGAATCTGCCGCGCTGTATTTGAACCCGCATCACGGGCATTATTGTCGGAAACGACACCGCCAGAGCATAAGCTGCTTGTGTTCAATCTTCGGTATGCTGCGATCAATATCGGTGTCGTATTCGGACCGATCATCGGATTACAGTTAGGCTCGGCACAATCGACTTTTCCCTTTGTCATTGCCGGGTTCGTCTATATTGTGTATGGTGTTGTGCTAGTCGTACAGTTTGCCGCGCATCGCGATGTGGCGAATGTGCACATATCCAGTGACGTTGTGAAGCCACGTCTTGGCGAAGCCTTGCGTGTGACGACCTCGGATCGCATCTTCCTGTTTGTATTGATCGGAACGATCTTCTGTGTGCTTGGTTACGGTCACTTCAGCTCTACACTAGCTCAATATTTATCACTGACACCTGACCTGCAAAATGGCAGTACGATTTTCTCTTATATGCTGGCTGCCAATGCGGCGATTGTACTGATCGTGCAGTATCCGGTTGTACGCTTAGCACGCCGATTCCGCCCGATTGTACCGTTGATTATGGGGAATATTCTCGTCGTATTGTCGTTAATCATCTTCGGCTTCTCACACAATCTGTTCTCATTTCTGATTGGTGTATTCGTATTCACCGTCGGCGAAGTGTTGATGTTCACCATGATGGATATATTGATCGATCATATTGCACATCCCGATTGGAAAGGCACGTATTTCGGAACGATTGGATTCAACAACATCGGTAATGTGCTGGCACCGATCACAGGCGGATTGCTACTGGATCACTACGCTGCACAGGGTGGTTGGATGGTATTCGTACCACTTGCGCTGTTGACCGCAGTCGGTCTGCCCTTCCTGTTCGTCGCCCATCGTCGCTTGACGATTCGAGATCAACATCAGACAGAGCAACAACAAAACTCGCTTCCTGACAAATCCAGTGCAGCTCGCGCGTAAGCGATGCAACCATTGCTTTGTTACTCAAGAAAGCATCATCCAATTCACGCTGGCCGTTATGTTGGCTGGTTCACCGACTGTTTCCCCCTAACGAACATCGGTTGCCGCACATAACGGCCTTTTTTGCTGGCAATTAACGTTTTCTACGAAGATATGGTTTATTTTGCTGGTCTAATGTGTATTTATCTTAATATGATATCAATGTTCATACATATTTTCACAAAGATTCCTATACTTTTGTGAAAAAAGTTATAAAGTTTTCACAATTTCATGTCTTAATTTTTAAAATCATCATTTACAACGCGTGTTTGTACCTTATAAATGGTATGATAAACGCATACAATACATCGAAACGGGTGACATATATAGAGATGAAAAATCAAACAGGTCAAGTTGCACATGCAAATGTACAGGTACATTCACTGCCTGCCATCTTTTTTGCTACGATCAAAACGGGGATCATCAAATCCAATCTGATTGCAATGTTCGCTGGGTTGAGCATGGCGATCTACGTGTTCCATCTTTCTTTTTTTGAGCATATCGGAGCGATCATTCTTGCATTTATCGGCTCTTCGCTCGTGATCGGCTCTGCGGGTGCATTTAACAATTTGTACGACCGTGATATTGATGCGATTATGGAACGTACTAAGACGCGTCCAACCGTAACTGGTAAAATGGATGCGCCGAACGGTCTAGCAATCGGAACGACAATGGCGCTGAGCGGTGTAGCGCTGCTGTATGTTAGCTCTCCGCTAGCAGCATTGTTCGGCTTCCTCGGACTGTTCTTGTACGTGGTGCCTTACACCATGTGGACCAAACGTAAAACGATCTACAATACCGAAGTTGGTAGCCTGTCTGGCGCTGTACCTCCATTGATCGGCTGGGCTGCTGTATCCAGCGATCTGGGGCATTGGGAAATCTGGGCACTAGTTGTAACGATGCTACTATGGCAAATGCCTCACTTCTACGCCATTGCGATTCGCCGTTTTGACGAATACAAAGCAGCCAGCGTACCGATGCTGCCAGTTGTCAAAGGTCTGAAACGCACGTACGCACAAACGAATTTCTATCTCGTATTGCTCGTACTGTCCAGCTTCATGTTCTGGCCGCTTAGCCCGTACATCGCTGGTGTTGCATTCGTACTCAGCACCGCATGGCTCGTATTCAGCTTCAAAAGCTATAATAAAACTGATGTTGCTCCATGGGCGAAAAAAATGTTCATTTTCTCCCTCAACCACATTACATTGCTGTTTCTGATCATCATCGCCTTCTCGCTGATCGCAGAATGGCTGAGATAATCGTTAACTAACAAACGCAAGGCTGCACTGGAATATTCCGGTGCAGCCTTTTTTGATGTAATTGATTTCATATTCATTCAATGTACACGCCCAGTGCCGAGTACAGAAATGGACTCAGGCTGTCCGTTTATTTGCATACACTCATCCAGCAATTCTGGATGCTGTTCCATGTAATCCAGCCATAGCCGCACAAGCTGCACGCGATGAGAAGACTGCAATTGCTCTCTTTCCCTATCCAGCAATTGTTGCCAGCGCTTTTGTCTGAGCGACGGGTACAGGTAGTGCTTATGCAGTTTCTTTTTCGCGGTGTACAGACAAGCGGCTCGCTGCAATCCGGTGTCTAGCAAACGATTGGCGGAAGGTGACAGGTTGAATTTGAATTGGTGCAAATGAGCGGTAAAGGCGTCGCATTCTCCTTTCTGCGTTGCATCCGTGCAGTCCTGATGGTGGTGACGTTCATGAATGTAGATTTGTAGCATTTCGATTAGTAGTTGACTGAGCCAATATTCATATTGCTTCGCTTGCTGCTGTTGTCCCTCTGTTTCCTTTTGCTCTTGGTTATAATCATCATATTCGTAGTGATGTACTTTGTGAGCATCCACTTTGTGAGAAGTATATATTCCGTTTGTATCATAGAGATACTCGTTGTTCTTGTTATCATCCATAATCGTCATGTAGAGCTGAATCAACCAGCCCATTTTGTACTGTGGTGCCAAAGTGTGATCGGCGTACAATTGGAAGATGGTGTGCTGAATTTCCGCGATCCAACGATGCGCTGGATTCTCACGATCTACTTTGGCCTTTGCCTTCTCCACTGAGAATGATTCCGCAGAAAAGGAATGCCTGGTCGTCATGTCTTGCCCTCCTCTCATTGTGTACAAATAGGAGGCAGAATCTAGATCTGCCTCCAGCTTGCAGTCGTTATCCAATCAAGGCGTTAGCTGCTGTTGCTTGCGTTTTTCTAGCCGTTGCTGCTTGCGTTCTGCCTTGCGAATGTGACGCTTTTCTTTCCACTGGGCAACGACCATATACAAGGATGGTACGACGAACAACGTTAGAATCGTTGAGAAGATCAGACCGAATATAATAACAACGCCAAGCGGGCGGAACAGCAGCTCACCAATCGTAGCGATTGGGATCATACCGACGATGGCGGTTAATGACGTGAGCAGAATCGGACGGAAACGTGCAGACGCTGCCTGAATCACTGCTTCTTTTAGCTCCATGCCTTCACGCCGTGCATCCTCGATAAACTCGATCAGTACGATACCATTCCGTACGACGATACCGGCGAGTGCGATAATGCCCATGATCGCCATAAAGCCAATTGGCGTCTGGGTGATAAACAGTCCGAGTACTGCGCCTGCCGCCGCCAGATACACGGTCGTCATAATAATAAATGGAATTGATAATGAGTAAAATTGAATCACGATCAGGATAAAGATAATGAATACCGCGACGATGAACAATTGCCCCAGATCGCCGAATGTATCTGCCTGATCGGATGTCTCCCCGCCTACTTCCCACGTATAACCTTCGGGGAAATTCATCTGTTCCAGCTTCGGTGTAATGTCTCCCATCACTTCGGTAGCGGTACGACCATTTACGTCTGCTTCAATTGTATTCACGCGTTGCAGATCGTAACGATCAATCTGCTGAATCGTAAAGCCCGGCTTCATTTGTACGATTTGCGACAATGGTACCTGTGTACCTGCGCTATTGGTGACATTCACCTGTTGTAGCAGCTTATTCGGACTGGATGACTCTGCATCATTCATATACAGCTTGATATCCACAAGATCCTGTCCATTGTCGAAGTCGCCGACATTAATGCCACTTCCCATCATTAACAGCGTCTGAGTCAGATCGTTGTAGCTGACTTTATAACGATCCATCGCCTGCTTATTAACAACAAAATCCAGTGCGTAGTTGTCATTGCCCATCGTATCGGTAATCCCGAATGTGCCCGATGTTTCGCTGATAATTTGCTTGATCTGATTGGTCAGACTGCGCAGTTCATCCAGATCGTCACCAGCAATGCGAATCGATACCGGCTTACCGACGGATACGCCAAGTGCTGCGCCTTTGACCGAGATTTCAATACCCGGATATAGCTGTTTAAGCTGGTCAGACCATTGTTCTGTTACTTTTTCTACATCCATTCCGGTCTTACCGGTAATCAGAATCTGACCGGTGTTCGTGCCACCGCCTGAACCGCCGCCAATGCCGCTGAATAACAGTGGTGCTCCACCGCCGGCTGCATAAGCAGTTTTCTCAATTCCTTCTTGTTTGCCAACCCATGTTGCCATACTTTGCATGACCTTATTCGTTTCCTGCAATGATGTGCCAGATGGTAGCGAGACACTAATCGTAATGCGTGGGTCTTCGGAAGTTGGGAACAACTCGACCGGTGTAGCTGCTGCCAGTCCATAAATGCCAGTACTGACAATCAGACCGATCAATGCAATCAGAAGCGGCTTTTTCAATACACGTGGCATTAGCTTATGCGCATAACTATTGCTAATCGCCTGAATCTGACGACCGAGAATACCGGCAGGACGATCTAGACGGCGCTTACCACGTTCCAATTGACGCTCTTCATACCACTGACGGAAGATCGGAATGATCGTGAGCGACATAATCATCGACGCCAGCATACAGAGCGAGATAACGGTCGGAATCGGACGGATAAAGGCGCCCATATCACCCTGCAGCAGCATCAGAGGTACGAATGCCGAGATGGTAGCGAGCGTAGCCGTAATAATCGAAACGGATACTTCCTTCGTACCATTGATCGCTGCGTCGGTCGGACTCTCCCCAAGTGTGGATAGCCGTCGTTCGATATTGTCATTCACGACGACCGCATCATCGACGAGAATCCCCAGTACGATGATAAGACCCACAATCGTAATCTGATTGAGCGTAATCCCCAATCCCGGCAAGAAGATCAAGCCGAGCGCAATCGAGACTGGAATCGCCAATGCAACGAATCCAGCAGTCAGCCAGTTCATACCGAGCGTACAGATTAGAATAACGGCGATGATCGCAATGATCATTTCCTTGATCAAATCTTTGAAAATGCGATCCACTTCATCATTCTGAGCGAATAGCGGCTCCATCTTCACATTGCCGGGCAATGTTTTCTCCAATGAAGCCATCTTCGTATTCAGGCGATCCTCCATCGTTGGCACGTCAGAACCAGTCTGGCTGCTAATATCGAGTGAGATTGCCGGGCTACCGTTGTAATAGCTAAGCTGGGTTTCGGTTGCTTTACCTAGCTCAATCGTTGCGACATCCTTCAGATAGACAGGGATACTATTATCGTTTTGGGAAACGACAATATTTTGGAGTTGATTGTAATCAGTCGACTTATCTACGGTGATCTGGTAAGTACGGTCGTCATAGGTGAGATTACCGGTTGGTACGCGGTTATTCTCTCCTTGAATTGCCTGCTGCACTGTTTCCCACGAGATGCCGTATTGCTGCAATTTGGACATATTCACACTGATGCGCACCTGCTGATCAGGAATACCGGCGATGGATACTTGCGTAATGCCGGGAACCGAGCGCAGCTGACTTTGCCAAGTGGTCATCAGATTATTCAGTGCGTACAGATCGTCTTTATTTTTGGCATAAATAGCGTACGATTTGACGAACGATTGCGTCAGATTGTCATTGACGACTGGTGCATCCGCATCCTGTGGCAATTGCGCCTGTGCGTCCTCGACTTTGCGACGAAGCTCATTCCACGTATCCGTTGCATCGGCATCATCCTCCGCCTGCACGGTAATGAGGGATACGCCATTACTGGATGTCGATGAGATCGTCTTGAGATCGGTAACTTCCTTGATCTTCTGCTCTAGCACTTCCGTTACGGTCTGCTCCATCAGCTCAGGTGTAGCACCTGCGTAGGTAGTTGTGACGGTAGCTGTTTTGACAATAACGTCGGGCATCAGCTGTTTGGGTAGCTGGCTAACCTGTGCGACGCCGAAAATAATCAGCATCACGAAGAACAAAATCGTAATTTTACGCTTTTGGACAAAATATTTGATCATTGTGCACCAGCCTCACTGCCAGCTCCATTGTTGGAGGCTGCGGGGCTGCTGGTTTCGTTCGCTCCGGTAGTACTTGAACCGTTGCTGGCACTAGAATCAGATGCACCGGTGGTGATTTCATCTCCATTAAATAGGCGGTCGGCACCGCTAGTCACGACTTTGTCGCCGACTTTCAGACCACTAGTAATCTGATATTGATTGTTATAGACTTCGCCCAGTTTGACGGTCGTTTGAACCGCTTTGCCGTTGACTGCTTTGAATACGTACGGATCGTTGCCGGAGCTGATCACAGCTTCGGTTGGTAACAGAATGCCCTGCTGTGCAGAAGTTTGACGAGATGCATTCACAACCTGTCCCGGTTTCCAGTCGCGCTGCGGGTTGCTAATCACAACCTCCACATTAATCGAGCCGGTATTTTCGTTCGTTTGCGGGCTCAGGCTTGTTACTTTGCCTGTACGCACATCATTGTACAATTGCACACTTACCTGCTGACCGACTTTCCAGCTGGCAATATCGCTGTCCGCCACTGGAAGCTGTACCTTCAGCTTGCTAATATCGCCGATCTGGAACAAGGGAGAGCTGCCATTGCTACCTCCACCGCCGCCAGCACTAACCGATTGACCGACGGACAGATTTTTCTCCAAAATCGTACCAGATGCGGGCGCCTTCATACTCGCACGAGACAGGTTCAGCTTTGCGGTTTGCACGGCGACGACTTTTTGATCATATGCTGCTTGCGACTGCTGCACACCCGCATTCGCCTTACTCACCGCGGCATTTGCCTGTTCGACGCTTGCCTGCGCACTCTGGATGCCAACCTCTGCTTCTTTGACAGCGGAAGCAGCTTTGGCACGATCTGCGGTACTGGAACCTTCCTGCGTCAGGGACAATTTTTCCTGCACATCATTAAGTGAAGTTTGGGCATCGGAGAGCGCGGTTTGTGCTTTTTCATAATCCTGTTGGGTCATCAGACCGTTATCGAGCAGTGTCTGCGAACGAGTCGCTTCAGTCTTCGCCTGATTGTAAGCAGTTTGTGCTTGGCTGACTGCATTTTGCGCCTGAGCAAGCTCCTGCGAACGAGCGCCGGATTGTACGTCCTGTTCGCTGATGCGGGCGCTTTCCAGCTTCGCCTGCGCGGATGATACACCTGCTGCCGCAGATTGTTGTCCCGCACGGGCATCGCTCAGGGACGCTTTGGCGCTTGCCAGTGAAGCATTCGCTGCGGATACATCCTCTTGCGCATTTTGCAGAGACAATTGTAGATCGGCAGTGTCCAATCGAGCGATTACTTCTCCTTTGCTAACGGTATCGCCAATATCCTTACTTACGCTTAATACGGTTCCAGCTGTTTGAAAGGACACCGGGGTCTGCTCATAAGCAATCAGTGTACCGGACAAATCATAACTCGCATTGAGCGGCTGTTCTTTGACCGTTGTCATCTGCACGGTACTTGTTGTCGGCTCTACCGCCGCAGGTTCGCTGGAACAGGCTGCCAGACTAGCAACCAGTACCACGGATGTGAAGGCCATTGGCCATTTTCTATTCATACTTCCAGTATCCTCCCGTAATCGTTAATATGATCTGCACTCCTGTATTCCACACTACCAAAATCGACAAAATTCGGAATCGTCCATACGTGCAATTGCCCTTTTTTACTTTTCTGCCCAAAAGGGCAGTTGCAGATTGCCCTTTTTGCAGCAGTACGCAAAAAACACTCATCCCTGAGGATGAGTGTGCTGTGTAAACGCAGGTTGGAGCTATGACTGTTATGGTTAGCGATGATTGGTGACAGGATTCATTTTCAGCTGTCCATTTGATCCTTGCATGTTACTTGCTCTCCAGATTGTATATTTACAGATGCACGATGCCCTTTTCAATCGCAATCGCTACCGCTTGTGCCCGGGAATCGACGCCCAGCTTGTTATAAATGTTCGTCAGATGCGCCTTGACTGTGCGTTCAGATATGCCCATATCGAAGGCGATATCCTTGCTCCGATGTCCATGTGCAATCGCCTGCAATACAACCTTTTCCCGATCAGACAATAGGATAGCACTATAGCCGGATGAACTGGCTGTAGTGCGTACAGGCGGTGTCGGCGTCATCGCTTTGCTGCGCGCCTGAAAGACAGTCTGCATAATCTCCGGCTGTAACAGCGTCTCGCCGCGAATCGCTGAATCCAGCGTACGGAACAGATTCTCACGCTTAGAATCCTTCAGCAAATAGCCACGCGCGCCCATCGCCAGCCCCTTGACCATCAGATCGTCTTCGTTATATGTGGTCAAAATAACAACCGGAACGGTACATTGCTGCTGTTGCAACTGCTCCATCGCTTCCAATCCGTCCATGATCGGCATATTCAGATCCATCAGAATTACATCCGGTTGTAGCTCCTGTGCGAGCCGTACCGCAACCTGCCCGTTCTCTGCTTCGCCAACAACCTGATAATCGTCGCTCGTTTCCAAAATGAGCTTTAGCCCTTCACGAACGACAAAGTGATCGTCAACGATCAGTACTTTATATTTCATGTCACCCTCCTATCTGAGCGGAATCTCAATCTCAATAATTGTGCCCTTCGGCTTATTCGGCATAATATTCAAGTTCCCATACATAATACGTACCCGTTCGCGAATACCAAGCAAACCGTAATGACCCGGCTGCTTGCCTATCTGCGACGTGTCCAGTCCACGTCCATCGTCGACGACACGAATTAGCATATGATCATCCTGTAAACCGAGCCATAACGCGGCATAATGCGCTTCGGCATGACGTGCAATATTAGTCAGACATTCGCGTACAATATGCAAGCTATGCTCCATTTGTAGTGGAGACAGCTCCTGCGGAATCGTAAATTCAGTATGCATCGCAATCCCTGTCGCTGCTTGAAAGCGGTTGACTTCATTTTGCAGCAAATGACCAAAATCGGTATCATCCGTCGATTGCAGCCGCAAATTATCAATCACCTCACGCGCTTCCGCCAGCGTGGTGCGCGCATTGTCCATCGAAGACGAGACGATCTCACGCGCACGGCTTGTATTGTCTTTGCCTAGATGCACATGTACCGCTTCCAACTGCATGATAATACCAACCAATCCTTGTGCCAACGTATCATGCAGATCGCGCGCCATCCGCTGACGTTCATTGGCAACGGTCAATTCTTCCACCTGCCGATGGGCTTTTTCCAATTCTTCTAAGAAATTCTGGGTACGCACGCGGGCATAATACTGCCGCAGCATGAGATTCACGATGCTGATGACAATAATATTCATAACGGTTACGAGCGATAGCGATAATGCTAGTCCTGCTACTCCATCCGTCGTCAACGTATACCATAATACGATCGCATAGCCGAGCGCCATGAAGAAGAACATTTTCACTTTGTCATAATACGCATATAGAAATTGCCCTGCTAGCAGCGGATACAAGCCCAGCTGTACAAGCGCATAACCATAATGGGAAAAATAAATAGTGGATACGCTCAGTAATACCTGAACGGTAAAATAAAGCCATACCCATTTTTGCGAAAATCGGTCAAAAAACCAGTTCATCACCATAAACGCAAACAGTAGCAACATCAAAATGCCTACATGTACCGCGCTCTGTCTGGCAACGGTCACGATAATGCTGACTCCGATCTGGATAATGAATATCCAGAGTACCGTAATCTTTCTGGCTTCACGAGCGATTCCCGAAAAATGATGACTGTTCTGCATAGTTTCACCCTTTCACCTGTCTACTCCATTATATCAGGTGTGGGCAGTTGTATATTGTACTTTTGGGTATGCCCTTTTTGGTGAGACGATTATTGGTATGTCTTGCGTCCGCGATACAGGACGAGAATTGCCAGACTGATCAATATTACGCCCATAAAGGCAGGTGCGGTATGACCGAGCGATACATAGATCTGACCGCCAACGATGGGACCGATAATGCGTGCTAGCGATTGGATGGATTGACTACCGCCCTGAATACGCCCTTGTTCACTCGCCTCTGCCGATTTGGATAACATCCCGTTAAAGGATGGTCCGAAGATCGAATCGCCGAAGCCGAAGGCAAGCATACCGATAATGAGCAGCGGATAGAAGCTGAAGATCGCTGATGCAGCAATAAAGATATAGCCGACAATCTCTGCAACCATGCCTAGTGTGGCGATCTGTGAATCGCTCATCTTTTTGAGCAGGCGTGGCATGATTAATCCTTGCGAGACGATATCCTGAATACCAATGATGGAGAAGATCAGACCGATCACGGTCGGTTGCCAGTGGAAGTTATCGATTGTGAATTGGGAGAAGATTGCTTGCAGCGATCCGTTAGGAATCCAGAGCAAGAATGCTGACAACAGCAGACGTTGCAGATTCCGCATAGACAGTACAGTGAACAGCTGGGTAAACGGGTTTAAGCGAGATGCTGTCATGCGAGGTAAGCGATGGCGCACGTCCAGACTTTCCGGCATATAGATCAGACCGTAGATCATCGTAACAAGCGTGATAGCAGCGCCAAAGTACATCGGTACCGCATAGCCGAAATGAGCAAGCAGACCACCAATTGTAGGACCGATAACGATACCAACGCCTGTCATTGCGCCAACCCAGCCGAAGTACTTGGTACGCTGCTCACGCGGGGTGATGTCGGCGAAGTAAGCGAAGATCGTGCCGATACTGCCGCCCGTCAGACCTTCAATGATGCGTCCTAGGAACAGTACCCATAGCGCGCCACCGATACCGAATACGATATAACCGATGGCAGAACCGAACAGGCAGATAAGCAGCAATGGACGACGACCGAAACGATCGCTCAGTGCGCCGAGTCCAGGCGAAGCGATGAAGACGCAAAAGGCATATACGGATAGCAGTAACGTCACGACCGTTGCCTGCTGCCCCGGCGAACTAACATAAGGCTGAACGAGAAATGGAACCACTGGCATAATAATGCTAAAGCCGATCCCGCATAGAAATACGGCGATCAGACCGAATACGAGTGCCTGTTTGTTAACAGCGGGTTCCGGTGTGGAAGAGTTTGGATTGGATGGATTGGATGTTGAGTTGGACAAGTTGATCTCTCCTTGAATGGTTATTTTGTTTCCTAGTTGACAATATCATAGAATTATTTTGTTTCCTTGTCAACAAAAACACAAAATAAAAAAACCACCCTCGTATGAGGATGGCTGTTGATTGTGTCCAAAGAGATTAAATAATATGCTTGGTGTCGTGTTCCACTTTGCGAATATGTTCATCCAGATGCCGACTATAATGATCGATAAAACGAAGCATACCGTCATATTGTGCATCTGTAATCTGCTCAAACACCGGTTGATCGCGTTCCTGAAATTCCCGGTGTAGCTCTTCATGAATCTGATCGACCGCTTTGCCTTTTGGTGTCAATCGGAAGTAGATTTCCTTTTTGTTCTCTGATTTCTGGTAGCTCTCGATTAAGCCTTTTTCCATCAACTTTTTGGTCATTTTGCTAATTGCACTGCGCGTCATATAAAAAGCTTCTGCCAATCGGGTCACGTTAGGGTCTTCGTATTTGCCGATATATTCAAGGCAGTGCACTTCCGATGAGGTATGCCCTCTTAGGCTTACTTCCATCTTGCTCTTGTTGAGCCACACCATTTTGTTAAATAAATCGCGGAACTCCTGCATAACCTGTTCCTGTTTGTCCATAAACGATCCCTCCTGATACATCCATTATATGGCGTTATTGTTTCCTTTTCAACAATAACGAGTAATAAACGGAGGGAATCTAGCCGTTCATGTGATATATCGACAAACGATCCAATAATTGTTGTAGCTGTGCCTTACCATCATGACAAATGCCGCCATGATAGCAGATCAATGTGTCAAAATCATACTGCATCAGCTTGTGCAGCGAAGCGATTGACTGCGGCATGTTTTCTGTCAATTGTACTGGCGGTAATACTAACTCCTCATCAATATAAAAGACCAGATCGCCCGCTACGAGTGCGTGCTCACGCTCTAGCAGCAGGCAGACATGCCCGGATGTATGACCCGGTGTATGAATGACTTCAATTCCGCTCATTATATTGAATTTCTGCCCATCCGTCACATAACGGTCGACTCGTCCAGACGGCAGGACAGACAACGATGACTGCCATGGCACAACATTATGTTTGAGCAGCGGAATGTCGCCGCGAATATACGGTGCATCCTGTGCGTGTGCATAGAAGGTGGCATACTGATTGGCGACATCCAATTCTGGCAGACAGCCGATATGATCCAGATCCTGATGCGTTAACAGCACACTATCGAGCCATTCTGGCGATGTACCTGCCAGCTGAAGCTGATACGACAGTTCGGCATATTGCCCCGGCAACCCTGCATCCACAAGCATACGATACTGTCGATCCTTGATCAGCAGGGGATAAATGATGCTCTGCTTCCCCATAAATTCCATATCCAGCTCTAGCAGCGTAAGCTGATCATTGATTGCAATCATTCTGTCTTCACTCCAATGATGGGCTTTATCGTCAGACGTTATCGTTTGTACTAGTTTCTATTGTTTACTGCTGATTTCTATTGTTCATTGCATCCGGTCGTCGATATGAGACAGTGCCAACCGCATCATGCTGATGAATGGATTCTTCATTCCGGCAACGGATGACAAAGGACTGCACCCAGTCCTTTTCATACAGATCGGCGGCAGTTAGTCGCAGCATATCCTCTACAAAACGCGGATTCTCATACGCCTGCTCGGTCACATGCTTCTCATCGGGACGCTTGAGCACCGGATACGGCAAACTGCTGGCATTGCTCGTTGCCGCTTCCAACAGCTGCTCCTTCCAATCGTATGGAAGGTTATGAATCGGCGTGATGGTAAATTCCACGTATCCACGCTGATTGTGTGCACTATATTCACTAATCTCCTTGGAGCACGGACAGAGCGTTGTCACCTGCACCTGCAAGCTGGCTTGTATATCAAATGATCGCTGTTCACGATGATCGATGGTCGTAGAGCGATCAGCATGATCATGATATGCGATGTGCAAGCCGACTTTTGCTGAGTTAAGCCCTGTTAATGCTGTCATCGGTGCAGCCTGCTCGTAAAACCAATCGTACGTCACATGCAATTGACTATGCTGCTGATTCATGGCGTTTGCCAGATCAGCAGTCAATGCGCACAGCTCTTGCAGACGATCGCTCAATCCGCGTCGTCTCGCTTGCTCCAGTTGCTCTGTCAATCTACTCATATTGATGCCACGCGCAGTCGATGGCAAGCTGGTCGTCAATTGAAAGCAAGCATTGACCGTCATCTGCTCCGGTGCCAGTAGAGACTGAACAACGAGCGGATAATGCAAATTGCCGATGCCGACCCCTTCAAGCGCAAATAGAAAGTCGTTATGTGTATTTTGCAGATCATGCATCTGTTCCTTGCGAACAGGCTTATTGCCATGCATAGGCTCTACCGAACCGAACAACCTCAGGCGCTCGGATTTGGTTGGTAGTTTGCGTTTGTGAGGGAAATCGTTCAGATCGGTTGTTATACGTTGCTGCTTCGTATTCATCGTTGACTCCTTTGCAGATCAGGTAAAAGATGACGGATGTACAGGATGTGGTGGTATGGATGGCGGGCTATACGTTGCTGGTTCGGCTACACAATCCGCGAATTGCTTCTGAAACCATGCTTCATCCAGATGCTTGCCGATAATGACGATGCGACTGCTGCGCGGTTCGTCCTGTTGCCAGCTACGATCTGTATTGATACCAAGCATCATATGCACGCCCTGAAACACCACTCGCTGCTCCACATTCGCTACATGCACAATGCCTTTGTACCGATACGTATCCTCCGCATGCAGCATGAGCCACTCGTCGATAAAACGGTTGATACATTGCAAATCCAGCGGTCGATCTTCCTGTAACACAATACTCTGTACCTCGTCCTCATGATGGTGATGATGCGCATGTAGAAAGTCGGGACTGACTTCCAACTTCTGCTCCACATCAAAGGAATAGATGCCGAGCAATTGCTCAATATTCAGACTTGAATATTGAGTGCGATGAATCGGTGCATAGGCATTCATGCGGCGCAGTCGCGCTTCAAGCTGCTGCAACTGCTGTTCAGCTACCAGATCGGTCTTGTTCAACAGCAGCACATCGGCAAAGGCAATCTGCGCCTTCGCTTCCGGCCCTTGATCCAGATTAAGATGCGCATGATAGGCATCCACCAGCGTCAATACCGCATCCAGCTTGTAGAATTGTGCCAGTAGCTCCTCCGCTAGAAACGTTTGAATGACTGGCCCCGGATCTGCTAGTCCCGTCGTCTCGATCACAATACGATCAAAGTCTCCTTTGCTTGGTGCTTCCTGCTTCTCTTCATTCGATATCTCATCCAATTGACCAAATTTGCGATGCAGCAATTGAACTGCAATATCCACCAGATCGCTGCGCACAGTGCAGCAGATACAACCATTGTTCATCTCAATGATCTCATCGTCCGCACGAACGATCAGTTCATTGTCGATTCCGACCTCGCCAAATTCATTAACGATGACTGCTATCTTCTGCCCATGGTCGCCTGTTAACAGATGATTCAGCAGCGTCGTCTTCCCCGATCCGAGAAAGCCCGTCACAATCGTAACCGGAATCCGTGGATCGCCGAGCTGCTCTGTATCAAGCGAAGTATGTGTCGCTTCATTCGGCATTTCATTCGGTACTCCATTCAATAATTCAGCTACAGCTATATCCGACGTGCTATCACCATACTGATCTTGTCTCATCCTAATTCCTCCTCTTCTGTCCATTCCGGCCAGAACAGCCGATGTTCATCTTCCTCCACCATTTGCAATTGCTGGTCAAAATCAGGTGTCGGCGCAATCTCATCCACAGGACGCCATTGCTGCGAGTTTGGTTGAAATGCATGCACATGCCAGTATCCATCCACCAGTACAAAGCGCGCAACTGGTGTGCTTTCCCATATCTGACGTTCCACTCCCGGCAACTGTTCATGCAATGTCAGACTCTGATCATCCAGATCGTAAACAAGCTGTACCGATGTGCGCATTGGCGCAGGTACTTTGGCATGAATATAACCGTCTATCGTCCGCCGTACTCGGCACATAGTGAACGTATCCATCGTCATCTGCTTCACGCTCCCGTTTCCATATTTGCCATTGTCGTATTACAAGCCGATCATCAACCAACCTAACAGCAGCGCGCTTATTACCGAAGTTAACATCTGCTTACTAGCCAGCTGCATCGCAAAAGCCACTCCCAATTCGCGCGCCACCGTCCACAGCGTGACCAGACACGCAGTCAACGTCGACGCAAGATATACGAGAAGGAACAGTTGTGCTGCACCAAGCGAGGCGATCAACTGCCCATTGCCCTGATTGAGCACCAGCAGACCGTCCTTGCGCAGAATGGAAAATAATATCCCCTCCGCCGCTCCACCCGGCAGATGAAACCACGATAATAACGGTGCGCAGACAGCAGTTAACCATGTTAGTAATCCACTCCACTGCAATCCACTCGCAATCACGCAGATTAGCAAAAAGATCGGCATCGCCTGCATGAGAAACTGTTTGATCACTCCGCGTACCCGCCACTGAACTGCGCGCCACGATGGCATTTGCAAAAACGTCTGTCCTTGATACACCGGTGCTGCATTCTGTACACTGCTGCGATTCCAAATCCGCGTATGCAGCGCACCAACGAACACAAGCGTGATCAAATAAGGTAAGAATAACCACGGTCTGCCACCTGAACTGAAGATCGACAGGCTAGCTCCAATCTGATAGCTACATGCCGAACCAAATGTAATGAGCGAAACGCAGGAACGTCGTGTACATCGACTGCATGCGCGACTTTGAAATACTGCTACTACGTTACAGCCGAATCCGCTCAATACCGGAATCAGATCACGACCGTTCAGGCCGATGCGCCGCATCGAGCTATCCAGCGCATCGGTTATTCGATCTTTTAGCCCGCTCTCCTCCGTTAGCGCTACACTGATGCTCATACATAGCACTACTGGAAACGCCCAAATAAACGAGTACAACCCCAGACTAAGCAGTCCGTAATCACCGAGTAGTAATGTGTTCAACCATGCCTGAGAGTGTACGCTGCTACTGCGAAGCGGATCAAGCACCCATGTATCTGCCAGCGGTTGTAACCAGCCGGATAGCACATAAGCAATGTAGACTGGTAGAGCAAATAACAGCAGCAGAGCGGCGGCAGCCAGCCATTTCCCAATGATTCTATGCTCTAGCAACGTATGCTGCGGTTGCTGTCCGATGGGTAATGGCAAATCTGCCAGAATCGGTTTGCGCTTCATCGGTCGCGCCTGCCGAATTGCTCGAATCAACAATGCTCTACGCTCCGAATCCAGCTTACGGCAATCGGCAGTTAATACCGAGATACCCAGCACCCGCCGAACATGATCTGCATGCTCCTGTACCATTTGCCCTGTTTTATCAGCAAACGTAAGTAGCAGAACGACATGTTTGCCATCCAGATCTAACATATTCAACAGCAGCGGTAGCTCGGTGTTGGCATGTGTACTTCGTACAACCAGCACGACTGTATCTCCGGTAGCCAGCGTATGTAGCGCCAAGCTGGTCGTTTCGCTATCGTCCTGTATTCGAATGCCCGGTGTATCGATCAGACGTAATGATTCATCTCGCAATACCGTCTGGCGCGTTACTACTGTGGAGCCGCGCACATTCGCTTCTGTACCTGTATGCTCACCACTCAAACTGCGAAATAGTGCCGATTTGCCAGCAGATTCGAATCCGATCAACACTGCCTGTTGCAGTGACTGCTGGTGCAAAGCGTCTCGTTGTTGCTCATTTAGCATGTACAGCTCTCCCCGCAGCAGGACAGATCATCCAGAAACATATGCTCCTTCCGATACGTTTCCAGTACCGAGACATCCAATCCCAATTCATTGCCGATCTGCTGAGCAATAACGGCGAAGCGCTGGCGAAATTTATAAATAAAGCAAAACATCAATTGCCCATGCATCACATTCGGTCCACTAACGAACAATCCCGGCGTCACCATCGATTCGTCTGCCCGTCCAAGCAGCACCTGTCCGCGCTCATCACGTTGCAGCAGATGATCAATTCGCCGCAAGCTGCCATCAAAGCCAGTCGCCAGAATCGGTGGCTGCGGACTATTGATCTGATGACGCCCACCGTGCTCGTCCTCGCAATACATCACATAACCGCCACCGTCTGCCGGTTCGATCCACTGCACATTGCAGTTGCCGATAAAGGTAATGCGATCATGCTTCATTTCAGCGCGCAGCCGATCTTTTGTATAGGGGCTTAAGCTCACGCTCGGATCACTGCTGCCTTTGTTCAGCAGATGACTTCGCCGCTCCAGGATAGTTACCTTTTTCCCCAGTCGACTCAGATGAATGGCAGCATCAACGCCGCTCTCATACCCGCCAATAATGACCCAATCATCGCCATCCAACTGCTGCCAGCTCACAATCTGACTATTGTGAATACCATATTCACTACCGGGTATAGAAAAGACGCGCGGATATTGGTATTCACCTGCTGCCCAGATCACGAATCTGGCGTACATCATTCCTTCGGATGTATCCAGTCGAAATCCATCTTCATGCCGCTGTACATCCAATACATCAACACCAGTACGTACCGAGAGTTGATGATAATCGCTAACTGCCTGCAAATATTCCGCATATTCTCGACCTGTTGGATGCTCCGTACCGAGCGTATACGAAGGCGACGTATGCAGCGTTACCGCGTTCAGATCCAGCATCCCGTACGCATTGCCGGTAAATGAAGGCGTAATCAGCCGCATCTCCTCTGGCCACGCGCGAAAAGACGAACCAATCGTTCCCCTTTCCAAAATGCAATACCGCGTTAATCCTATCTCCTTCAGCACAGCGCCAATACCGATTCCGGCAGCGCCTGCGCCTACAACAATGCAATCCAGTCGTTGTTCCCATGCCATATCATTTCTCCACCTTCTGTGACTGTACTTCCTGTATTCGTAATGGATAAGGTCACATCCATTACTTTAAATCGTAATAATTACGATTAATGATTATCAATATATTCCTCATCGTTCTTTTTGTCAACTATGGAACTGCTGAAGATTACGCCGAAGAATACAGAATAACAAGAAGAAAAAAGCTCCACAGCGTGAACTGTGAAGCTTTCTTGTGAGTTTCTTTGGTTTAGGTTTTCTGTTAAATTTCTGTTTAGCTTTGCGTTTGTTTTTACTTCTAGCATGATGAGTCTGCTCTGTACTGTCACTGTCAGACAAGGTAGGTAATACAGCTCTACTTCAACTGTATCCACGTCCTGGTTCACGTTCTGAAGCTTCTTCCTTCGCATCTTAAATTGACAAGCAATAGAACTTCTTGTCAACCTTCATCACTGGAAAAGCTTCCGGCAATTGCGGCTCTGTCACTTCTATAAATCCATTCTTTTCATAAAAGCGATGCGCTGCCTTGAATTGCGGAGTGGTGCCGAGATAGATATCGGTCACTTGCTTGTGCTGCGCCCATTGGATTGCCTGTTGCAGCAATAGTTGTGCAGTTTTCCAAGCTTTGCCCCGATAATCGGTATGCACGAACATTTTGCGCAGGGCAACTTGCTGCCCACCGATATCGACCAGTGCAATCGTTCCGACGACACGCTCACCATCTAGTGCGACCCAGAAATTGCCGTTCTGCTGCTGATAAAATTGCGGTATGTTCGCCAAATCAGGCTGATCCTCGCGCGTAATCTCAATGCCATACTCCTGCTGCTGAATATGCACAATCAGCTCCGCAATAGGTTCGAGATCATCCTGTTCATAGGGACGAATACGCAATAGATTGGACATCGTACCACTCCTTTTCGCTATGACCGGTTGTATCCGGCTCTGTGCATGTAGTCTGTGTATGTAAAAAGTTAGTATGTCTATCATAATGCGTCATCTGAATCTGTACAAGCATACGTAGACGTATACCATGTGATGTATCGATATCAGATAAAAACGAGATAAACATCATGTCTACGATGCAAAAGCCATACTGCAATATAAAAAGCTGCCATCGTATCGAAGTATATCCCTTCAATACAACAGCAGCTTTTCATCTATATCGTAACAACGACAGCTTGTTTATCTATATCACACTAAGATGCTTATCTCCCAGCTCTATAAAACAATCTTTACAGTTACCAGAACGATATTCAGTAGTGTAGCACAATCATTCAAATCTCGTTTATCCAAAAATCATCTAAAATTGCAACTACCTCATCTGTCAAAGCAAAATGGAGATCAAAATCGGTAGTGAGATCAGTGACAGGACAGCGCTAAGGACAAAGGATGAAGCTGTCTCGACTTCCAGTGTCTCAAAGCGAGTTGCGATCATCGCAGCAACAGCTGAACCCGGGAAGGATACGAGCAGAACTGCCATCGTTACATCATTTGACGACAGACCGAACGCCAGCGCCAGTGCAAAGGTGAGAATTGGCAGTGCAATCACTTTTAACAGCGAGATGCCAATAGCGCTACCGCTAAATTTGATACGGTTCAAGCCGATAGTTACACCGATAGCAAACAGGGCAGCACCGGAAGTAATATCACCGATCTGATCAAGGGAATCTTGCAGTAATTGTGGTGCCTGGAAACCAAGCAGCGTCAGGACTACCCCAAGCAACGGTACACAAGCGAGCGGCTCCCGCAAACCATGCAAAATCGAATGCACAGTCAGCTTCAGCAGACCTTCTTTGTGCCCTTCTTTTTCGCTATTTGCTTGTGTTTTCTTGCCGACCGAGCTAACGATGGTGGCAATAGGATCAAGTAGTGCGTTGACAACAACCCCTGTAATCGCGATGGGAATGGCAACTTCCGCGGCTCCGAACAGACTGCCCAGAACGGGAATCCCCATAAAAGCAAACGACGGTTGTGTCGAGTTGAGTGAGAAAATGGATGCTTTGTTCAGATCCATTTTGAATACGAGACGCATCACTAGCAGCATCACAACATAGAAGCCGATAATACCGAGAAACATAGTCATGAAAAATGGCCATTTCTCGATCAGCGTCTGTTTGCTCGTTGTTGTAATACCGATAAACAGATGCGCAGGCAATGCAAATTTGGTAACAAGTGTATTTAAACCTTTGGACGAGGCGGAATTGAATATTTTAAAATGTCCGCCCAGAAACCCAAGAATAATAACAAAGAAAATCGGAATTAAGATCACAAAGATATGACCGACTGACATGATTACAGGACCTCCATCTTATGGTTGCGCTATGTTGTGTAATGCCCAAAAGGGCGGCTGCCCATCCATAAGGACAGGCAGCCGGGCGATGCAAACGGAAGTCAGTCGCATAATTGTGTGTATGTGGCAGCTGACAGCATGTTTGCATCTTACATATCTACAAACCGCGGCAATACGGTAAGGGAATGATTCCGGGCATCATCCATACCCGGTATTCCGATGCTTCTACAGTTTCTCTCCGTTGACTCCATGTTTCTCTCTTTTTGTAGCGTTTCTCTTCCACTCTTTGACGCGTTTTGAATACCTTTTCTATAGCAATGCCTGTCTCTGAATTAGCCGACCTGAGACATTTCGGCAACTTTTACATCACGATATACCGGATGCCACATGGCGTCTTTGATCGCTTGCTCCACATCATCTGGAGTATGATTCGCAACACCATCTTGAATCGCTGCTTTCGCGACGGCAACAGCCACGGCAAACGATACCGTATGCAAATCTTTGACGTGTGGCAACAAGGATGCGCCCGGTGCAGAAGAATCGACTGCATGAGCAACCGCATCAGCGGCAGCGGTAAACATACCTTTTGTAAATACGCTTGCTTTGGCAACAATCGCACCAAGACCAAGTCCTGGGAAAACAAACGCATTGTTCGATTGACCGATCTCGTACGTAACGCCTTTGTATTCTACTGGCGCAAACGGGCTACCGGTGGCGATTAGCGCTTTACCATCTGTCCATGCCAGTAGATCAGCAGGAACAGCTTCTGCCAGCGAAGTCGGGTTCGACATTGGCATAATGATGGGACGTTCCACATGGCTCGCCATTTCTTTGATAATTGCTTCGCTGAATGCGCCGGTTACGCCGGATGTACCGATCATAATCGTTGGTTTCACCTGACGAATAACTTCTAGCAGGCTGATTTTGCCATCTGCATCGGTTGCCCAGTCACTCACTTCGGATAGCTGACGAACATACGGTTTCTGGAATTCCAATACACCCTCTGTTTGTTCAGTCAACAGACCACGATAGTCATATGCCCAGAAGCGTTGTTCTGCATCTTGTTGAGACAGTCCTTCTTTCATCATTGCATCACGAATCTGGTCAGCGTTACCGATACCGGCAGCACCTGGACCGAATACGAGTACACGATGATCGCGCAGCGGCGTACCACTTACTTGTACACCGGACATAATAGCTGCCAGTGTTACTGCACCTGTACCTTGAATATCATCGTTGAAGGTCAGGATGTTATCACCGTATTTGTTAATGATATTCCGTGCATTCACATTACCGAAATCTTCCCAGTGCAGCAGTACGTTCGGGAACAGCTTACGAGCAGTTTCTACATAACGGTCGATAAATTGGTCGTATTTCTCACCACGGATACGTTCATGACGATTACCGATGTACAGCGGATCGTTCAGCAATTTGTCGTTGTTCGTACCGGCATCCAGTACGACAGGCAGTACACGACTTGGGTTGATACCAACAGCAGCGGTATATACAGCAAGTTTGCCGATAGCGATGTTGATACCGCCAACGCCCCAGTCACCGATACCGAGAATACTTTCGGAGTCAGTTGCTACGATCAGATCCACATCACCCGGCTGCATACCAGAGTTACGGAATGCTTCTTCGATGCCGTCCATGTTGTCAATCGAGAGATAGACGCCGCCTGGTTTATGATATTGCTGGCTATATTCCTGAATCGATTGACCGACAGTCGGTGTATATACGATTGGTAGCATTTCGCTCAGGTGCTGGCTCAGCAGACGATAGTACAATACAACGTTACGATTGGACAGGTCGTTCAGCATAATATTTTTGCGCAGGTTGTTCGGTTCGTTTTGCAATTGTTCGTATACGCGATTCACCTGTTCTTCAATTGTCAAAATCGTTGGAGGCAGAATTCCGTTCAAGTCGAGTTCTTTGCGTTCCTCCGCTGTGAAGGCAACCCCTTTATTCAAGGTTGGGTTAGCCAGTACATCTTTACCTTTTAATACAGTACGTAGAGATCCATCACGATCAAGATAAAAAGCGTTCATTTTAACAGCCTTCTTTCTTACTTTTTTACTAGTTGTTATTTTTGGTAATCAACAGTAATCACAATATTTATAATAGTATCATTTTGACATATTGTAAAGGCTAAAATTGAATATTTTTATTTTCTATCAATTTCTTATTTATCATTGACAAAAACTATGATTAATATGAAAATACAGAATATTTATTTCATTTTTACAACCTTTTTCTTAATTAAGATATCGCTTACATGTGTCCAAAAAACGAAAATTCGTATACTGGACGCGGAATATGATAGATTGGAAAAATAAATCAAAAATAATATAATGATAGACAAAAGCAATGATAAGGGGAAATGAGCAATGGAACTAAGACAACTGGAGTATTTTGTAGCGGTTTGTGAGGAGCTTCATTTTACCCGTGCTGCGGAAAAGCTGGGTATTACCCAGCCCACACTAAGCATTCAGATTCGGACAATAGAAGAAGAACTGGGGATGCAGCTGTTCGACCGGATTGGTAAACGCATCACTCCCACCGAAGCAGGCTATATTCTGCTCAAGCAGGCGCGCAGTATTTTATTGAAGCTACAAGATACCTATGATGAGATCAATGGACTGCGCCAATATGATGGTGGCAATCTGGTGGTCGGGCTGATGGCAGCAGAGCTGGATTATCGCGTCACGCCGATCTTGATCGATTTTCACCATCAATTTCCGAAGGTGCATTTGAAAATATTCTCCGCGATTGAGGTTGCCGATATGGTCATTAGCAATCAGGTCGATGTTGGCATTACACTAATCGAATTCAGCGATCCAAGACTAACAACGATTCCGCTGTATACCGAGGAATTCGTACTTGTAGTGTCAGAGCGACATGAACTGGCTGGACGCAAGTCGGTAGCATTGGAGCAGCTGGGCAACCTGCCACTGATCGCCTACCCAAAAGGCTTCAAAGCGCGCGAGCTGATCGAAACGCATTGCCGGGAGCATGGGATGAACTTGAATATTATTGTGGAAACGTCCACCGCCTCCTCTCTGTACGGCTTTGTCCGCTCCAATGTAGGCGCTTGTCTACAGCCGTATTCGCTGTCCAAATCATTTAACGATCCAACATTGCGGTTGATCAAGATTGAGGACTTTCCACCTATCCGTCATATTGGGATTATGCACCGGAATGACAAGTTCCTCGGCTACGCTGCCAAGCAGTTTATCCAGCTAGTGCAGAATCAGATGACGACAGACTAATTGGAGCATACTTGCTTTAGTAATATATTCATTAAAATAAATCCATTAAAAATAGTAAAGAGAGTAGTTTCTTTACTATTTTTAATAATAATTTCAGAATCAATACTCCATCAGAAAATATTTCTTCTTTATAAAGAACAAAATTTTGTCATTTAGACATTCTAAGTGCATTATTAGTTAACCTGCTAATCATATTTGCAATATGCTCAATAGATTCTATAAATCCCTCATCTATCCATTTTGTAATAATCGCTACTGTACCATAAGAACAAAAATCACATATATACTCGACTTCTCTTTTTTCTAAGTTAGGATACATACTTTTTATATTTTTTTGAAACTCGTAGTCTGAAATACTCAGTAATTTTATAAGCATTTTCGAATGATAAGTCTTCCTAAAAATTAACTTACAATAACTTTGATTAGTATAAATAATTTCTAACCATTCTGAAATGTCTGGAATTTCACTATCGATTTTAGACTTCTCCCATTTGTTGATAAAATCTTTAAATATAGTTTCTTCGATCTGTTCCAACATATCAAAAGGATTATTATAATACTGATAAAATGTGCTTCTATTTATATCAGCATTAACACAAATATCTGTTACAGTAACGTTTTTAATATCTCTATTGTTTAACAGTATCATTAGGCTTTTAATCAATGCATTTTTAGTCTTGCGTATTCTACGATCCTCTTGAATCATAATTCCTCCCCGTTTCGCAACAAAAATTAAGTTTTGTGTTGTTTACCTAACATTTTATAAATAATTTGATGGTTGAAGCTCATTTCATAAAATATTATGATGCATATATATTCAAAAAACAACACCTGACGGATAACATACATGTGAAGGGGATACTTATATGGATAAAAAGATTGCATTAGTCAGTGGAGCAAACAAATCGATTGGTTTTGAAGTCGTACGTGGACTGGCGCAAATGGGTATGATCGTATATTTGGGCAGTCGTAATGAAGAAATGGGCATACAAGCAGCGAATGATCTACATTCTGATGGTGATGTTCGTTTTATACAGTTAGATGTATCTAATGAACATTCAATGACTTCAGCTATCCATACAATTCAGAAGCAACATGGACGTCTTGATGTACTAGTAAATAATGCTGGAATTGCTTCTTCAGATAGTGATGCACATAATTTTTCAGCATCTAATATTTCTATGGAATCTGTAAAAAAAATTTTCGATACAAATTTCCTTGGAGCTGTTCGTCTAACACAATTATCAATTCCACTTCTAAGACAGTCTAAAGCTGGACGTGTTGTTAATACATCCAGTGCTGCTGGCAGTTTTCAATATTTAAATGATGTAAATTCTCCAAAACCTTTTGCATACTGTACATCCAAACTTGCATTAAATGGTGCAACAATCATTTTTGCAGATGAGTTGCGTGACACAGGAATCAAAATCAATGCTGCTCATCCTGGATTGGTAAATAGTGCACTTAGTAATAATATGGGTGAACGTACAGGCAAGGATGGAGCTAAAATTATTATTCAGCTTGCTACATTAGATGATAACGGTCCGACTGGCGGATTTTTTGATGAAGACGGAGTTTATCCATGGTGATTTCATTAATTATGTATGTTAATTTGTATTAATAAAAAGGCTACCTCATGTTGCAATGACATGAAGGTAGTCTTTTTTACTTTTTTGCATAAAGTGATTGTAATCACTCGGCACCTGCTATGGACACGATATGCTGAATACAGGATGCAGCGATACGCGCTGCGATGTGTACAACACCAGTCCATGTTGAACACAAATATGTTCACAATCAGGAGGTCATAACATGCAAGCTCAGGATACTTTACCATATTCCACACCGATGTTTTGCTTTCAGTGTCAAGAAGCCGCCAAAGGTACAGGCTGCACGATCAAAGGCGTTTGCGGTAAAACGTACGATGTTGCTAATTTGCAAGATTTGCTGTTGTATTCGTTAAAAGGAATTTCGTGGTTAGCTGAACAGGCACGTCTATCCGATGTACTGGAACAGGAAGTTTCTCTATTCATAACAGATGCGTTGTTTACTACTATTACCAATGCGAATTTTGACAAAGGATTCTTCTTAAATCATATTCGCACCGCTCTGGAACTACGTGATCGCGTACGACACGAGTATGATAGTACCGCAGCAACAACGAATACGATTATTCCAGATGCAGCAACCTGGAGTGGGCATACCGATCAGGAGCTGGAACATGCGGCAATGACTGCCGGTGTGCGACGTACCGTGGATGAAGATATCCGCTCTCTGCGGGAACTGCTGATGTATGGATTAAAAGGCATGGCAGCTTACACGTATCATGCCGGTCATCTGAATTACAGCAATATCGAAATCGACCGCTTTATGCGCCATGTTCTGGCTGCTACGCTGGACAATGCACTCGGCGTACCAGAACTACTCGCTCTGGCGATGGAAACAGGCAAGGTTGGCGTCGATGCGATGGCAATGCTGGATCAGGCGAATACTAGCACTTATGGTCATCCGCAAATAACCAAAGTCAATATCGGTGTCGGTCAGCGTCCTGGTATTCTGATCAGCGGGCATGATCTCCACGACATGGAGCAATTGCTCAAACAGACCGAAGGTACAGGTGTTGATGTGTATACCCACAGCGAAATGCTGCCTGCCCACTATTATCCTGCATTTAGCAAATACGATCATTTTGTCGGTAACTATGGAAATGCGTGGTGGAAGCAGACGAGTGAATTTGAATCTTTTAACGGCCCGATTCTGATGACGACCAACTGTATTGTGCCACCAAAAAGCAGCTATATCCATCGTCTGTACACAACCGGTAATACCGGATATGAAGGTGTGCAGCATATTCCAAATGGTGAGAACGGTGCACCGAAAGACTTCTCCCTACTCATCGAGCAGGCGCTGCAATGCGAGCCGCCGACGGAGCTGGAACAGGGCGAGATCATCGGCGGATTCGCCCATCAAACGGTGCTAGGATTGGCAGACCAGATTGCTGAAGCGATACACAGTGGTGCAATCAAGCGCTTTGTCGTAATGGCGGGCTGCGACGGTCGAATGAAATCGCGTAGCTATTACACTCGTTTTGCCGAGGAACTGCCGCAGGATACCGTCATTCTAACCGCTGGCTGTGCCAAGTATAAATACAATAAGCTGCCGCTTGGCGATATTGGCGGGATTCCGCGTGTACTGGATGCCGGGCAATGTAATGACTCCTACTCGCTCGTCGTGATTGCGATGAAGCTGCAAGAAATGTTCGGGTTGGAAGACATTAATGATCTTCCCATCTCCTACAATATCGCTTGGTATGAGCAAAAAGCAGTCATCGTCCTGCTCTCCCTGCTGCATCTTGGCGTCAAACATATTCATCTCGGCCCAACCTTGCCTGCCTTCCTATCTCCGAATGTAGTTCAGGTGCTGGTGGATAACTTTGGCATCGCTGGCATCTCTACGGTAGATGAGGATATGCGCATTCTGTTAGAAGTATGATTGCAGTTTGAACAGAACGGGTAATCATGTACAATTACAGGTCATATCGCAATGACGATCCTACATTTCATTTGACACAAGGAGGCTTCATAATGGCAGAATTCCCAGAAAAGGTGCAATTACCTGATCGCCAGGAGCGTGAGCAGGTTGGACGGCAGATCAATGAAGGCTTTGCCCGTGTGGAAAAGCAGGAAGTTCCCGGCGGTGCAACCGATATTCCAACGCAGCCTATCGCACCAAAGTTATCAGAGGACGATATCCGTCGCCTCGTTGGTGAAGGCAACTTCAAATCGGCAAAAGACGGTGACCACCACAGTTCGATCAATAGTTGATCTGGTGGAAACAGGGATACAGTCCCTTTTGCCAACTATTGCATAGATGATTTCATGCACCATAGATGGATATGAGAATATAGCAAAAGCGCTCTTATCTACTCCAACAGATAAGAGCGCTTTTGCTATATCTTTTTGAATTTTATTCCTCGTAGTGCATCTCGTTGGAGTCTGTCGAGAAATCGTCAATTGATCCAGACTTATAGAATTACCTAGTGAACGCTATCTATCGAACGATTATCAGTTTTGCCGTTCAACCAATGATCATGCAGCCGGAATCGCTGCCGTGCCCCAGTTGTGTTGTATGCACCACTGGAATGCTGCGCTCAGCGGTTATGTTCAACACATACTCTAGCAGTGCGCTTTGTTCCCCATACTGTTCTAGCTCAGTAAATGTACCGATCAACAGCCCGGAGCATTCATTTAATAGTCCCGTCTGATTCAGTTGATCCAGCATGGACATCACGCGTTTCAATCGTCCACTCAACCCTTCCAGCATAATGACTCGTCCGCGAGCATGAGGGAAATACTGCGTCCCAGCGAGCTTCAGCAAACAACGCAAATTGCCACCGATCAACTCTCCATTCAAATCCTCACCGCGCAAAAATTCAAACTCCAGATCATACAGATCGCTGCCACCTTCAAAAAAGGTACGATAAAACTTCTGTCGCTGCACTTCCCCGTGCTGACGCACCAGATTCATCACCTGATAATGATATCCCGATACATTCGTCCGCGCATAAATAGCATTCAGGATGACCGACAGATCACTCATACCAAACAGCGGCTTGCTGGAACGAGTGATAGCATCATAATCCAGATACGGCAACACCCCATTCGCCGAATCGCCACCAGAAATATCAAAGATCGCTGTGACCTGATCGTCAGCAAACAAACGATTCAACTCCGCTGCCCGATCCTGCGGACTGCCGCTCCACCCATATTCCGCCTGCATTAACGTCTTTGCTTCCTGCACCTGCAAGCCCCACTCACTCAGCCGATGAATCAGCTCATCTACACTGCTTCGATTCCCCCAAGCAACTCCATCCGAACACGAGATCAAGGCGACGATATCGCCACTTTTTAATTGTAGTTGTGACATTGTGCTGCTCCTTTGCTGTGAATTGTGTATGGGTGTTGTCGATATTGATTTTTATTAATTATTCGTTTCGTGAAGAGTCGTATAATAATGTCCCGCTTCACCAAGAAAATCATTTCGACTCAATCCTTGCTCTCCAAGTAATTCGCGATAGCTGTTGATTGTTCCGTCATGCGAAATGGTGATTGCTCTCGCGTTAGCACTTTGTTTTACTTGCGATAACAATTGATGGGCATAATATTCAAATTGTGATTGTGGCATCGTATTCACTGCATCGTTCCATAACTCCAACGCTTGCTCATTCATTACCTGCCAATCGGGACAATGAGTAGATACCGCTTCTATCGTCAAAATGAGATCACAAGGTAATGTAGACCAATCAGGATTTTGCGGATACATACGCGGACCGCACAATGGATGAATCCATACCAGATCAGGATCATGATCACCTGCAAGCTGACGAAGAGACTCTATTGTACGTATCGTTGGACTGATTACAAATAGATCATGGGCAGTAATCGTAATTTTGGTTCGTAATGCTTGCATTTGCTGTACACCAAGTGCAGTCAAATGCGGATGCACTTTTTGCAAGCGGTCAGGAGTATTCAGGTTGTGCTCCGATTGCCCGTGACGAACAAAGATCAATTCCATAGGCTTCTCCCTGTTTGAATTTGAACGATTCAGATGATTAAAATATTCGCTATGGTACATCGTTACTTGTTGATAGGTGAAAATCATTATTTTATTAACTGGTGTGCAGATTCATATGTACTAACGGTGATCGAACTTTGCGTTCATCTTATCATCATTCCGACATATGGAGCAAGCAAGCGTACACGACAAATAAAGCTTTTCATTCACCAGATACACTCTTGTTCAAAGAGACGTATCAAACGTAGATGAAAAGCTTTATTCTCCCTTACAATGATCATATTGATGTTAATCGCATCGCCGTTACCGTTACCGTTACCGTTACCGTTACCGTTACCGTTACCGTTACCGTTACCGTTACCGTTACAACGATACTGCTTGTTGATTCCAGCTTTGAATCAGTTGTTCGGCGGATTCTCTGCCGTGTTGGATGCAATCGGGAATGCCGATGCCGCCATAACCTGCGCCGCATAGCGAGATGCCGGGTAGCCAGCGCTGCATCGCTGTATGAATCCGTTCCATCATCTGCTGATGACCGACGGGATATTGGGGCATGGAATGATAACAGCGGCTAATCTCCACCAGATCCGGCTCGGCATCGAAGCCGATCAATTCGCGCAGATCGTTGCGTACTGCCGCTACCAGTTCGTCATCGCTCATCGTTACCCAGTCCTCCGCTCCTGCACGACCGATATAGGTGCGTAGCAGGGTTTGCCCTTCAGGTGCAGCATGATTCCATTTTGTAGATGACCACGTACACGCGGTGATCGTACGTCCTTCCTTACGTGGGACGAGGAATCCGGTACCTTCAAAGTCCTGACGCAATTGATCATGCCGATAGCCAAACGCAATATTCGCCACCGACACATAACGGATATGCTTCAGCTCGGATACGTGTGGAATATCTTGAAAAAGTTCTGCTGCCGCATATGCAGGAATTGTACAGATAACCGCATCTGCGATCAGCGCTTTGCCGTCATCCAGCTTAACGATATACGGAAAAGCAGCTTCCCCAGGATGCTTTTTCACCTGTACAGCATGCGTGCCCTTTAACATGTTTACATGGGAGAGTTGCTGCTCCAGTTCATTAATGATCGACGATAATCCACCTTCGCAAGACAGAAACATACTCTTTTTGGGCGGGGTTGAAGTAGTCTTAGTAGTTGTCGGTCGGCGTAGCATACTGCGTGCCATACCGACAATGAGGCTACGGTGCTGACGCTCCATTTGCTTGAACTGAGGAAAGGTCGCTCCGAGACTGAGCTGACGCGTATCACCTGCGTAAATACCTGCAAGCAGTGGCTCGGTCATCTGCTCCAGCACCTCCCGTCCAAGTCGTCGCTGGATAAAATCGCCCAGCGCTTCGTCGGTGTCTACTTTACCTGCCGGGATGAGCAGATCGAGTAAGGCGCGCGCTTTGCCAAGTGGTGAGATCAGTCCGGTGCGAATGAGCGGCGTAATGCGTGTCGGAATACCGAGTACGAGACCAAGCGGCATCTGGTGCAGCTTGCCGTTGTTCATAATATAGGTGGAACCGGCTTTGGGATTGGTGGGCACGAGTTGCTGTTCCATACCGAGATCACGAGTCAGATCGAGAATGGGCTGTTTGCGCGCAAGAAAGGAATCGGGTCCCTTTTCGATCAGAAAGCCTTCCCGGCGTACGGAATGGACTTTGCCGCCAAGACGGTCACTCTTTTCTACAAGAGTAATTTCCAGTGGAAGCCCTTGCTCTGTAGCATACTTTTGCAAATAAAAGGCAGCGCTCAAACCGGTAATGCCACCGCCAAGAATAACGGCTTTGTACGTTTTCGTTTGTGGACGTTCCCGTACCGGCGTTGTTGGGTTGGTTGTTATGATTGTCATTGTGCATCTTCTCCTGTCCAGCCCGCCGGTACATATGCACAAGCAGGGTCGCTTTGTAAATAATCTCCTGTTATCGCATACGCCCGTGCGCGTGAACCGCCGCAGAGCGTCTTGAACTCACACGCACCACATTTTCCTTTGAGCAATCGCTTGTCGCGCAGTTCCTGCATCACGGTCGATTGCCGATAAATATCAGCCAGCGGCGTTTGACGCACATTGCCGCATTGCAAAGGTAGAAATCCGCTAGGATATACATCGCCGATATGGCTAATAAACACAAACCCGTCGCCATCATTCACACCTTGCGGCGCACGCCCCAGCACATCGACATGTCGTGGCATTGGTACTTCAAGCGGCAGATGGTTTGCAGTGGTACATGATGCGGATGCTGCAATATTCGTGTTCAGCTGTGTATGAGTAGAGGTAGGTGCAGACGCCGATAATGGCAGAGCGAAATGGTTCGGCTTGGGGTTGAGTTGACTTGTGATAGTCTCCTTGTCTGGCACATGTTGTAGATGTTCAATTGCTCCTTTGACTTTGGCAGCGTATTGTACCAGCACACGACGATAGTGTGGTGCTTCTGTCGCTTTGATACCATACGGCACACTCTGACGAAGTGTACATAACCAGTTCATCACCTGTTCGTGCTGCTCCGGTGTAATCACATCGTCAGCATTGGCACGTCCAGTCGGAATAAGGAAAAAGAGGCTCCACAGCACGGTTCCCATCTCTTCCACCAACTCGGCAATATGAGGTAGATCGTCCAGATTATAACGTGAAACGGTCGTATTGATCTGAATCGGAATGTGCATATCCTGCAAATAACCAATACCGTTCATCGTCCGCTCAAAAGAACCCGGTGTACCACGAAAATAATCGTGAATTTTATCACATGAACCGTCGAGACTAAATGCCCAGCGTGACAATCCAGCGATAGCTGCCTGCTCTACTGCTGAGCGAGTGACACGCGGCGTTGCACTGGGCGTCATCGAAACGGACAGTCCATGCTTATTCACAGCATACTGAATTAGCTTATACAGATCTGGTCGCATTAACGGATCGCCGCCAGTGAACACGAGCAGCGGATGCTGCATCTGCGCAATCTGGTCAATCAGCTGCTTACCTTCCTCGTGAGATAACTGATTAGGATCGGCACGATACTGCGCTTCGGCGCGGCAATGTAGACATTTTAGCGCACACGCACGCGTCACTTCCCAGATGACGATAAAGGGATTCACCTTGTAATCTCTGGAAGTTACGATCAGCTTGCCTATGGTTGTGTTCATGGTTCTCTCTCCCTTCCCGATTGTTGGAGTTGCCATATTAATTATTGAAGCCAATCAGTGAGACACAGACTAGCATCGCACCGAGGATTTCGATCATGCCAACGGTTTTGATGTTCAAAGGTAGATGTGGTAGCCATATACTACGTAGCAGCAGGATCGCTGCCGGGATCATCAGCCACACATTCCACCAGCCTGCCAGCAGTAATAGCAACAGATGGTAACATACTGATATACGATAATAGATGCGATTGTTTTTCTCACGAATCATCGTCTTTACATACACCGCGGTGCCGCAAAAATACAGCACTAGCATCAGAAACAAATGGCTGGCTGTCGCCCAGTTCATATCCTTACCGACAAAAGCCGCCGGAAATACAAAGGAACAAAACAACACAATCGCCAGCACATCATTCAGCAGCGCACGTTCCTTACGCTTGCGGGCAAAATACATATTTGGAATAAAAAATAGCAGTAAAATCACGCTATACCAGAGCAACTGCGGCTCCATACAGACGATTGTTGTCAGCAATGGAACGAGCAGCACACCATATAATAAGGTTGGCTGCCGATAACGCGCTGCTCGACCCGTTTTGATCCAGAGCAATAACGGAAAGCTAAACAGGTACATTACTAACCAGCACAGAAACAATGGCACATGCAGCCAGCTTGCTCCAGACAGACTCAGTCCGCATAGAAAAGGGACAACTAGCATCGCCCATGCTCCATGCTGATTCGGAATATACCGGTTCATACGTCCGCTCCTTTCGACTTCCTTGAATCGTACATGATTATTTCCACATTCTATGATGAATTCAACATTGTATTCTGAGGAGGAATACTGGACTGGGAATATTACATATTTCATTGACTTGCTGTTAATCATCAGATCGTTAAATCGTTAATTCATCAGATTAAACTGTCAGCCACCGATATACGACATGTTAATTTTCCCTTTACGAGTCTGTGGCTGATCATCTTCGCCGCGTTCGTCGGAATACTGATCCAATCGATGCTCCCATGTACGCTTGATCGCTTGCAGCAATACAGCATCATCTGCTCCACGCCGCATTAACGAACGCAGATCATACCCTTCGGTCGCAAACAGACAGGTATACAGTTTGCCTTCCGATGACAATCGCGCGCGTGTACAGGAGGAACAAAAGGAATTTGAGACCGAACTGATAAACCCGACTTCGGTATCCGTTCCAGCATGCCGGTAATAATTTGCCACCTCGCCGTACACCCCATGATGCACCGGTTCTAGCTCATACCGGGTACGCAGCTTTTTCAAAATGGCATCTTGAGATACGACGTAATCCTGTCTCCACCCGTTGTCGTTGCCCACATCCATAAATTCGATAAACCGCAAAGTAATCCCGCGTTCGCGGAAGTAATCTGCCATCGGCAGAATCTCCATATCGTTCATGCCCTTTTGTACAACCATATTGATCTTGATCTTGTAGCCGATCGAACGGGCATAATCGATGCGTTTTAGAATTTGCTCGGGCTTGATGCCGCGACCATTCATATAACCGAATCGCCGCGGATTGAGAGCATCCAAGCTGATGTTCAAACGACGTAAACCAGCATCGTACAGTGGCTGTGCTTGTGAACCAAGCAGCAGCCCATTCGTTGTCAGACCGAGATCCTCTACGCCTTGAATGGCAGTAATCCGGCTGATCAGCTCCGGCAATCCCCGACGTAGCAGTGGTTCGCCTCCGGTCAGGCGTACTTTGCGTACGCCCAATCCGACGAACAAGGATACCAACCGCTCGATTTCGTCAAAGGAGAGCAGCTCCGAGCCATGCATAAACGCATAATCGTCACCAAATATCTCTTTTGGCATACAATAACGGCAGCGGAAGTTGCAACGGTCGGTGACTGAGATACGCAGATCACGCAGCGGTCGCTCCAGCAGATCAGTAGACGGATTCATGATAAGGTCCCCTTTATTTTGTAATATACATAGCAGTCAGCTGCATATGGAAGGTGTACGTGTTGATAGTAATATGCAACAGGTAGAAACACACATTTCAAAATTTATACTTAGCACTTAGCACTTAGCACTTAGCACTTAGCACTTAGCACTTAGCACTTAGCACTTAGCACTTAGCACTTAGCACTTAGCACTTAGCACGCGCGATGTTAAGGTTTGTTGGGCTGCTCTGTCAACTCGCTGAATGTGCCAACATAGCGCACATCTTCACCAGTTGCATCTTTGACCGCGCTGATGTTGAGCCATTGTACATACTCCTCACCATTTTTGCGGCGGTTCCAGATGGAGCCTTGCCAGAACCCTTTTGCCTTGATATCTGCCCACATGTTCTCGTAAAAGTCTTGAGGTTGGCGTTCTGATTTTAGAATGCTTGGACGCTGACCGAGCACTTCATCTTCACGATACCCAGTTAGCTTAGTAAATGCCGGATTGACGGTTTTGATATGACCTTGTGGATCAGTGACGAGAATGCCCTGAGCGGTCGAGTTGAACACTTCGGATACTAGCGTTAATTTGTCCTGATAATACATCCAGACGACAATGATTAGACTTGCCAATGCCACCTGCGATAATAGCATGAAGCCAATTGAATACTGTCCGGTCAATCCGTGAATCGCCGCCAGCATAAGCGGGGGGAAGAATCCGCCTAGACCGCCCATCATCGACACGATGCCGTTGGCAATCCCGGCTTGCTTGTTGAAGTAGAACGGCACCAGTTTGAAAATAACTCCGTTACCGATACCGGCACTCAGTGCAATCGCCAGACAACCGACGGTATACAGTCCAATCGATGGTGAAAATGCCAGCAAAATCGCTGCCAGTGTATATACGGCAAAGGTACACATCAGCAAGAACAACGCTTGGAAACGGTCAGCCAGCCAACCACCGACTGGACGAAGAAAGGTCGCTAGTGTGATAAAGCCAGCTGTACGCAATCCTGCATCTACTTTATCCAGTTCAAAGTTTGCTACTAGAAAGTTCGGCAGATATACGGTAAACGCAACGAATGAACCGAAAGTAATAAAGTAGAATAAAGAGAAGAACCATAGTTTTTCATTTTTGTATACGCCCTTGATCTGTTCAATGATCGGGGTTTTGATCTTGGTTTCTTTGCGATCGCCGAACAGGAAGTTCAGCACGATGAATACTAGTAGCAGTACCAGATACAGACGTACCGCTGACTGCCAGCCAATCTGGGTTGCTACGACTGGTGCGGAGAAGGTCGTAATCGCTGTACCGATATTGCCCATCCCATACACGCCGTTCACCAGACCATGCTTCTCGCGTGGATAATACTTCGGCAGCGATGTGACGCCTACTGAGAATACCGCGCCCCCAGTCCCGAGGAACAATCCGCCAATGATCAGATCGGACATCGTACTTGCTGTACTGATGTAATACACCGGGAACAGCAGCAAAATAAAGCTGATCATAAATACGACTCGTGCGCCCACAATATTGGCATAATAGCCAAGTGGAATCCGCAAGATCGAACCGAGTACGACCGGAATGGCGGTAACCATCGCCAGACTGCCCTGCGGAATGCTGATGTCCTCTTTAATAAATGGCATCAGCGAGGAAATAATTACCCAGACCATGAATCCCAATACGAGATTTAACGTCTGCAAAGATAACTGCATCTTTTTAATCATCCAACTCACCCTTTACTGTCAACTGTTCGGCTTGGCATCTGGCAATATATCCTGCGTATCTGGTCCTTTGTGTATTTGTGCTAATGATCACATAGTATGCTGCGATAGTAGTGAATGAAGTAGGAACAGAAGGAGCTGCCAGATGCCTGTTTTCTTTTCTCCTTTATTGTAGAATTTTGACGACGAATCCGAATATAGGGGAGTACCCTGACTATGCCCGGGGAAACCCCGAATACAATTAGGGAGTAAGGAGATCGTGCTTCCAAGGGTGTCTAATCTGTAGTTATGAAGCCTGTAGTAGTGAAGTTGGCGCGAATGGTACACGACGCTATAAACGCAAAAAAACCGCCGATTGCAACCAGCGGTTCTACTTCACTCTATACGATTGAACTATACAGACTTTCGCATAATTGTGCCTTTTGCCCCCTAATTCCATTGGGAACAGGCGACTCTCATCATCGTCCACCTTTATTGTTCAGATGACCTTATATTGGAGATGCGATCCTCTACATCGCATCATTCATTTCTCTAGACAGTTGCAGTTTCCATTAAGTGATTACAAGGATCAGAAATCAAGAATCTTCTTCCGTAGCGCATATTCAACCAGCTCCGGGCGGCTTTTCAATTGCAGCTTGTCCATAATTTTGGCTTTGTGCGCTTCTACCGTTTTGACAGAAATGAACAGCTTCTCGGCGACGTCCTTGTTACTATAGCCCTTCGCCACCAGTGGCAAAATCTCCAGCTCTCGGCGCGACAACACCTCGTACACATCCTCCGAATCTACTCCGGCATTCGTCTTTACAAACTCGCGCACTAGCGATGTAGCAAGCTTGGGATGAATATACGTGCCACCTTCATGAATCGTACGAATTGCTGATAGCAGTTCTTCATCTGGTGCATTTTTTAACACATAACCGGAAGCGCCATTACGCAGCACATGAAACAGATACTCTTCATCATCATGCATCGTCAGAATGAGAATCTTCGTGTCTGGGTAATCCTCCTTGATCTTGCCGGTCGCGATCAAGCCACTTTCTCCCGGTGGCATACTCAGATCCATGAGCAGAATATCCGGCTGATGACGCGCGACTACTGTATACGCTTCGATTCCATCCGCAGCCGTGCCGACCACTTCCATATCCGGCTGAAAATTCAAAATCATCGCAAACCCGCTTCGAACAATCGCATGATCATCCGCAATGACAATCTTCATGACCAATCCCCTCCATATGCCTGCTCAGGAACAGGAATATCCAGTGTAATACGAGTTCCCTTGCCCTTTTCGGAATGGATGCTAACTCTACCGCCAACCAACTCCGCCCGTTCTTGCATGCCGTACAGACCAAGTCCCGTACCGATCGGATCATCGTCGGGATCAAAGCCTTTGCCTTTATCCTCAACCATCAATCGCAGATGACCATTCTCCTCACGCAATACGAAGTTGAGAATATCCACTTCCGCATACTTGAGCGCATTCAGAATCGCTTCCTGCCCGATCCGGTAAATGACCGTCTCCACCTCGCTACCATACCGTTGATTATCCAGATTGGAGTCAAAGCAGATCGCAAAGCCGTAACTTTCCTTGATCCGTTTGAAATGTGAGCGGAATGCCGCCTCCAATCCAAAATCATCTAGCGCCGCCGGACGCAGCTCTACCGCCAGATTGCGAATATCGTCAAGCAGACGAGTCATCGATTCCTCGGTCTGCCGCATCTTCTTCAACAATTCCTCTTCGCCAGTCATATATTTCAGCACACGCAGGTCAATGACCGCGCTCATCAGCTCCTGCGCTACACTGTCGTGTAGTTCACGCGAGATGCGGCGCCGTTCATTTTCTTGCGCATGAATGACATGCTTCATCATTTTGTTCTGATAAAAGCTTTCCTGCGTTTTGAACTGCTGCGACAGATCGCGCAGCATCAGCACATGCACGCCTTCCGTCTCATCCAGCGTATGATATGAAGCGGCATACGGAATAACCCCTTTGCCGACCGTATCCAGATACACTTGAAACGAAGAGAAACGCTCCGATTCCGGGCTTGTAAAATAACACGCGATACAGGTACGCAGCTCTGTCTCGCTCATATACCCCCGGCATACCCGGCAGATCGTCTCCGCATGTCCCTCATACAATTGCTTGAGTACATCGTTATCAACGATCTTCTCTGCCGCCGGATTCATATACAGCACCCGACCGCCATGATTGAAAAAGAAAATTGCTTCTCTGCTCTGACTGTACAATTTGCTCATCCATTGATTAATCTGCTCTTGCTCGTTGGTTTGCTTCAACTCGGCATATACTCCTTTCCGTTCAGCTCCCCGATGCCCTGATGTGCCAGATCATTCAATGCCTGCATCATCGTTCGATCTACTCGCCGCTCATCCCGATATCCGCCCAGCAATACACCAGCAACACGCGTATCGTTCCACACGGGAACAGCGCCCAGACTGGTTAATTGCTCGGTACGAATGATCGGATAGTTAAACAGCGCATCCCGAGGCACATCATTCTGCACAGACGCAAACATAAACGGCTTGCCCGTTTTGAACACCATACCGGCGACGCCCCGCCCGCTTTGCAGCACGATGTCTCTAAAGCGTTCATTCAGGTTGCCGGAAGCATACTTCCATTTGATCACATAATGGTATTCCGCTGGTTCCGCCAGCGCCAGTGCCATAAAGTCGTAACCGAATAGTGCACGTATCTCATCCAGCTCCTGCTGGTAATCCACTTTATCGTTCATTCGCTCGCGCTCCTAATGCAAGAGGGAAAGAAGGCGTCGCCCACTTTCCTCAGCTTGATTTATGTCTTCTATAAAGAATATAACTTCTGCCAATATAATTCAATGGAACACTCCACACATGCACGAGACGCGTAAACGGCCAGAAGGCGAAGATCGCGAAGCCAGTTAGCGCATGAATTTTGAACGATAACGGTACATCGTGCATCAGCGACGCATTCGGCTGCAAGATGAACAGCCCGCGGAACCAGATCGAGATCGTCTCCCGATAATCAAAATCCGGCTGCACCGCATTGGTGAACAGCGTCGCATACATACCCATGAACACGATAAACAGCAGCAATGTATTTACAACCAGATCAGACGCGCTACTCAGACGACGCACACTGCGAATCGTGAAGCGGCGCGATGTTAGAATAAGCATACCGATCAGCGTAACAATACCGAACAATCCACCGCCATACACTGCGCCCAGATGATACATATGCTCGCTTACGCCCATCGCAGTCATCCACGAAGCCGGAATACCAAGCCCAACTACATGCCCCATAATGACCGGAATGATCCCGATATGGAACAGCATACTACCGATCATCAGCTGTTTCTTTTCAATAAACTCACTGGATTTGGCTGTCCAGCTAAACTGATCCGTACGATAGCGGAAAATATGACCTACTACAAATATAACCATACATGCGTAAGGGAAAATCACCCATAGAAATTGCTCAATCATGTTCACTCACCGGCTCCCCCTGTGTGATGCACACCTTCAGCGTATTCCGCAATCCTTTGATCAGGTGGACATACGGGCTGCCGTACTTGTCCAGCGCCTGAAGCAGATGGTACGTACCATCTTCGAGAATTGCCATCGGCATCCGAAAATTTTCGCCTGCGGAAGGATGCCCGCGCCAATCGGCAGCATACAGGAATTCACACATAAGCGGCAGAAAGTCTGGCAATTCCTCATCCGGCATTTCCAGACCGAACATTTCGTACAGCAGCTTTAACTTCGCTAGCATCTGTCCACGCTCGCGTGCATCTTCAAATTTGAAATAGGTCATATACAGCGCGCAATCCTTTTGAAAATCAAACGTTTCGGTGTACATTTCCTGAATCTGCTCCATACTGCGCTCGTGCATCAATTCCCAATACAGCTTCGCTTCCTCCGCGCCAGGATGATCCGGCGCAAATGACTCTTCCAGCAGAGTTGGATGAAAATCCAGCTTTTCCGGGTACATCAGCTGCCGGGCAAAAAAGTGAAACGACGGTTTATAGGCATATAGCTGCTCCAGATCAATCACGCCAGATCCCTCCATAGAAGTTTTCTTCATAAATCGTTTTGCCATCCTTGTCGCGTCCTGGGCTGAACGAATCGACAGCGCTGCAACCGCTACAGCCGCCATCCATACCGCCGCCCATATTGCCCATCACATCGCCAAAGCCAGCCGAACCTTGCGCACGATACGGATTCATATGACCTTCCTTGTGCGAGGTTGGGATTACGAAACGGTCGTCATATTTGGCAATTGCCAGCAGACGGTACATTTGCTCCGTTTGACGAGCAGTTAGTCCGACGCGTTCCAGACGCTGCTCGTCGAAATGATCGCCAGTCAGCTTGGCACGCATATACGAACGCATCATTGCCATACGCTGTAATGCCTCTTTTACCGATTGGCTATCGCCAGCAGTGAGCATATTCGCCAAATATTGAATCGGCGTCCGCATCTCTTCAATCGCCGGGAAAATCAGATCGGGATTATCAATCGAATCTTTCCCTTCAAAGTAGTTCATGATCGGGCTAAGCGGCGGTACGTACCAGACCATTGGCAATGTACGGTATTCCGGGTGCAGCGGGAATGCCAGTTTGTATTCGATAGCAAGTTTGTAGACCGGCGAATTCTGCGCGGCTTCGATCCAATCGGCAGTAATGCCGTCTTTTCTCGCTTGGGCAATAATCTCAGGATCATTTGGGTTCAGGAATAGTCCGCATTGCGCTTCATATAGCGCTTGCTCATCCTGAATAGATGCCACTTCCTGTACACGATCTGCATCATATAACAGGACACCTAAGTAACGGATGCGACCAGTACACGTTTCCGAGCAGACGGTCGGCAGCCCAGCTTCCACACGGGGGAAGCAAAAGGTGCATTTCTCGGCTTTGTTCGTCTGCCAGTTGAAGTAGACCTTTTTGTACGGGCAGCCAGTCATGCAGTAACGCCAGCCGCGGCAAGCTTCCTGATCGACGAGCACGATGCCGTCTTCGTCGCGTTTGTACATCGCACCCGATGGGCATGATGCCACGCAGCTCGGGTTGAGGCAATGTTCGCACAGACGAGGCAAGTAGACCATAAACGATTTTTCAAAGTTGAATTTGATCTCTTCTTCAATCTTCTCAATATTCGGATCAAGCGGACCGGTAATGTGGGCACCAGCCAGATCGTCCTCCCAGTTCGGTCCCCAGTTAACTTCCATTTTCTCGCCAGTGACGGCAGAGTGTGGACGTGCCACCGGAGAGTGCTTTTTCTCCGGCGACTGAGTGAGGTTCTCGTAGTTGTATGTCCACGGCTCATAGTAGTCTTTCATTTCCGGCATATCCGGGTTGTAGAAAATTTTACCCAGTGCGACTTTGGACAGCTTGTTACCAGATTTCAATTCCAGTTTGCCTTTGCGCAGCTGCCAGCCGCCCCGATAAATACTTTGATCTTCCCAGCGTTTTGGATACCCGATGCCCGGTTTCGTTTCGACGTTGTTGAACCACATATATTCAGCGCCCTTGCGGTTGGTCCAGGTCGTCTTGCATGTTACGCTGCATGTATGGCAGCCGATGCATTTATCCAGATTCATGACCATGGCGATTTGTGCTTTAATCTTCAAGCCAGTTGACCTCCTTCATTTTGCGGACAGCGACGTATACGTCACGCTGATTACCGATTGGACCGTAGTAGTTAAATCCATAGCTCAGCTGTGCGTAACCGCCTACCATCTGGGTCGGTTTCATATGAATGCGAGTCGGCGCGTTGTGACTGCCGCCGCGTGTATCGGTAATTTCGGAACCCGGTACGTTGATATGCTTATCCTGAGCATGATACATAAACATCGTGCCTCGTGGCATCCGGTGACTGACGACAGCTCTAGCAGTGACTACACCGTTACGGTTATACACTTCCAGCCAGTCATTATCGTTAATATCATTGGCAGCGGCGTCTTCATTGTTAATCCAGACGGTTGGACCGCCGCGGAACAGCGTGAGCATATGCTGATTATCCTGATACGTGGAGTGAATATTCCATTTGCCGTGTGGTGTCAGATAGCGCAGCACGAGGGAATCCTGACCACCCTTGATCTCACGGTCACGCGGACCGAATACCATCGGCGGCAATGTCGGTTTGTATACCGGCAATGATTCGCCAAACTGTTCAAAAATTTCATGATCGATATAGAAATGCTGTCTACCCGTCAATGTACGGAACGGCACCAGACGTTCAATATTCGTTGTAAATGGTGAATATCGTCTGCCCTGCTTGTTCGAGCCACTGAATACCGGAGTCGGAATGACTTCGCGCGGCTGGGATGTAATGCTCTGGAATGTAATCTTCTCAGCAGCACGATCGGCGGAGATATCTCTCAACTGCACGCCGTGGTCTTCTTCCGCCTGCATATACGCTTTTTGCGAGACACGTCCGTTCGTTGCAGAGGATAGATGCAAAATCGTATCCGCCGCTTGGCGCGCCGTTTGTAGCTTCGGTAGTCCGTTTTTGATCGTTTCGTCGTAGTGGATGCCGTTGAGCAGCTTCAATTCTTCGTATTCCTCGGCAACCGAGAAGTTGACACCATGCGCTCCAGCTTTACCAGTTAACAGGTTCGGACCGAGCGAGGTGAATTTATCGTAAATTTTGGTGTAATCGCGTTCGACGATGCTGAAGTTCGGCATCGTTTTGCCCGGTTTGGCTTCTACTTCGCCGCGTGTCCAGTCTTTGACCATACCCATTGGCTGCGAAATCTCACCCATCGAGTCATGACCAAGCGGTGCAGTCACAAGGTCTTTGTATACACCCGGTAAATGGGTTTTGGACATTTCCGAGAATGTCTCTGCCAGACTGCGGTAGATGTCCCAGTCGGAACGCGATTCCCACAGCGGGTTGACCGCCGGATTGAACGGATGCACGAATGGATGCATATCGGTGGACGATAGATCCGTTTTCTCGTACCACGTTGCTGCTGGCAGTACGATGTCTGCATACAGCGGCGTCGTTGTCATACGGAAGTCCAGTGCGACCATCAGGTCAAGCTTGCCCTCTACATCTTCGCGCCAGATAATCTCTTCCGGCTTGTCTTCTTCATTCGGACGGGCGATCAGATCATCTGATGCGCCGAGCAGATGCTTCATAAAGTACTCTTGTCCTTTGGCAGAGCTGGAGATCAGATTGGAGCGCCAGATGAACAAGGAGCGTGGGAAGTTTTCCGGTGCGCCCGGATCTTCGACCGCAAATTTCGTTTCACGAGAAATCACTTCATCCACAGAGTGTTTGATAATTTCCTCGTTGGATGTTTTGCCTGCGCGTGCCGCTTCTTCGGCGAACATCAGACTATTTTTGTTAAACTGCGGGTACGATGGCAACCAGCCAAGGCGCGCCGCCAGTACGTTATAATCTGCCGGGTGACGATAATGCACATCACCGCTCGTTGGCGATTTCAGTAAATCCGTGCCGCTCTCCTCATATCTCCACTGCTCGGTTGCAAAATAGAAAAATGAAGTCGCATTTTGCAGTCGTGCCGGACCTTGCCAGTCTTTGGCGAAGGCAACCGTCGACCAACCTTCGATCGGACGGCATTTCTCCTGACCAACATAGTGCGCCCAGCCGCCACCATTGACACCTTGCGAAGCGGTCAATACGACCAGATTTAGAATCGAACGGTAAATGGTATCGCTGTTGAACCAGTGGTTAATGCCTGCGCCCATGATAATCATCGAGCGACCGCCAGTATCAAGGGAGTTCTGTGCAAACTCACGAGCAACCTGTGTGACGACAGAAGCCTTCACGCCCGTTACTTTTTCCTGCCATGCTGGTGTATAGAACGATTCGCCATCTTCGTAGTTCTTCGCATTATATGAACTGTCGATCCGTGCAACACCATATTGGCTCATCATCAGATCATACACGGTGGCAATATAGCGTTCACTGCCATCCGCCAGTGTAATTTTACGAGTTGGGATCGTGCGCGTGAATGTACCATTGCCGTTATTGTCAAAGTAAGGGAATACGATATCCAGCCATTCATGCTCCTGACTAGTTGTACTCATCGCTGGTTCGATACGCGTGCCGTCTTCGCGTTCGAGGATCAGATTCCATTTGACATCCTTTTCCCAGCGTTGACCCATTGTGCCATTTGGCACAAGCAGTTCCGCAGTAGATTCGTCATAGATAACCGGTTTCCAATCGGCATGCTCGCTGTCTTGTCCTAGATCGCTAGCACGCAGGAAGCGTCCGCCTTTGAGCATATCGCCATGCGGTTCGAGTAGAATCATGAACGGCATATCGGTGTACTGCTTCGCATAATTGATGAACATCGGTTCTTGACGCTGCTGGTAAAATTCATCCAGAATGACATGTGTCATCGCCTGTGCAATTGCTGCATCTGTACCCGGATGCGGGGCAAGCCAGTTGTCCGCAAATTTGACGTTTTCCGCCAGATCGGGTGCTACGGATACAATTTTGGTTCCTTTGTAGCGAACTTCGGTCATAAAGTGGGCATCCGGTGTACGTGTCAGCGGAACGTTAGAGCCCCACATCATCAGATAACCGGCGTTGTACCAATCCGACGATTCCGGTACATCCGTTTGCTCACCCCAGATTTGCGGGGAAGCGGGCGGAAGATCGGCATACCAGTCATAAAAGCTGAGCATCTGTCCGCCCAGCAGTGAGATGAAGCGGGCGCCGGATGCGTAGCTGACCATCGACATCGCCGGAATCGGTGTAAACCCTGCGATCCGGTCGGGACCATATTTGCGAATCGTATAAATGAGCTGTGCAGAGATTAGATACAGCGCATCTTCCCAGTTCACACGAACATGACCGCCTTTGCCGCGTGCCTTTTTGTACTGCTGTGCTTTGTCGGGGTCTTCTACGATACTTGCCCACGCGTCGATCGGGTTGTTGTGCTGAGCTAGCGCTTCGCGCCATAATCGCAGCAGCTTCCCGCGCATATATGGATATTTGATTCGTAGCGGGCTGTATTCGTACCATGAGAATGTTGCGCCGCGTGGACAACCACGCGGTTCAAATTCTGGCATATCAGCACCGCAGGATGGATAATCAATCTGTTGATTTTCCCAAGTGATGATGCCGTTTTTGACGAATACTTTCCAGCTACAAGAGCCGGTACAGTTCACGCCGTGCGTCGTGCGGACGACTTTATCATGTGACCAGCGTTGACGGTACATGTTTTCCCAGTCTCTATTTTTCTCTTCCAGCACGGACCAGTTGTTGGAATAACTCTCGATCGGCTTGAAGAAATTCAATTTGTATTTTCGTTTCATGTAAATGAACACTCCTTTTCCGATGCTCGGCTATGCGAACATGGAGTTCAATGAAAAGTGGTGGTACAAAGCCAATCTCTATATGTCTTGTCTGAACAGGTTCTATATGTACAGTATGAAAGCTTTATAGGGTAGTGGACATTAGGGAATTCCCTTTTCTGGGTGGGGAATCTCCTGATATGTAGATATATGAGCTATGCCCAAGTAACGCCCAAGTAACTTGTGGTAATTTATATATTTATAAGAAATAAATGGTAAATTAAAAGTGATCTTCAAAGCTGATGCGCATGTGTAGAAACGATCAGACGATGCGAAGTAGCTTTAATCAGGAAGATTAGAGAGGAATGATGTAAGCGTTATCACAAATGATCGAAAAGGTGACTACTTATAATCCTGGTAATTCCAGTCATTGCTGTTCCCTTTTTTCATCTTGACCGTTTTATGATTTCATACTCTAGTACGACAAAGGAGAACGTTACATGAGAATCAGACCGGTTTCAACGATGATGCTGTTGGTTGCTATGTTGTTCACAATCTCGCTTGCTCCTGCGCAAACGTATGCTGCCGATGAACCTGATCCCGATATGCAGGTGATGCTGTTCGGCGAATTTGAAGATGATTTTGTACTGGATCATTCGGAGCCGTATTACAGTCCAGTACTGGCTTCGACCGGGTATGTATTCGTCTGGTTGGACATTGTTCTCAATGCTGGCGAAAGCCTGACGTTCACTTATGAATGGTATAACGAAGCTAACAACAGTTGGGATGTGGTTAATACGACTGTGATCAGCGGACCGAAAACGTATTATAATTTCACCCTCAATGACCCTTATTATGAGCAGCTTGGCGTGTACCGAATCGGCATCACAACTACCGCACCTACCCCTGCATCTGCTCATATTTACGGCGAATATATGGCTTGGTAAATAACGCCGTTCTTGAAGGGAGACTGTTGCCTGTGAGCATGCTGACATAACACTTTACAGTCTCCCTTTCCTGCCCCTCCATCCCATGACTAACTCCTTCTACAGTATCCAAATTATTATATTCACTTCTTCTTCCATTTTTGTAAGCGTTATCTTATAATCAGTTGCGTAAACGTTTGCACAAAAGATTGACCACACTACAAAGGCGGCACAAACCGTCTCATGGGAGGATTGATTGTGTTGATTTCTGCTCAATCGCAATTCAGAAAATGGCTTTCCGTTTCGCTTGCCTTGCTGGTGCTGCTCGCTGTTATGCTGGGCGGTTTCGGTCCGGTTACGCATGCCGCAGACAATTCGGTGACCGTCTATTACAAAAAAGGCTTCACCACTCCGTACATACATTATCATCAGGCGGACGGGAATTGGACGACTGCACCGGGTATCAAAATGGCGGATGCTGAAGTAAGCGGCTATACGAAGACAACGATCAATATCGGTTCGTATACGCAGCTCGAAGCTGTCTTCAATAACGGCAGCGGCACATGGGATAACAACAACTCCAAAAATTATTTCTTCAACACTGGCACATCCACCTTCACGCCGGGCAGCAACGGTGCAGTCGGCACAATTACATCAGGTGCACCGTCCGGTTCTACTACCCCAACCGATCCAACAACTCCGCCGAGTGACAACTTCGGACCGGTCGATTGGAGCAAGCGTAGTATCTACTTCATCATGACTGACCGTTTTAACAACGGCGATACAAGCAACGATAACTACGGCGGCTTCAACTCCAACAAAAGCAATCCGGGTCAATGGCACGGTGGCGACTTCCAAGGTATTATCAATAAACTCGATTACATCAAAAATATGGGCTTCACTGCGATCTGGATCACACCAGTAACAATGCAAAAAAGTGTGACCGCTTACCACGGCTATCATACGTACGACTTCTATTCTGTTGACGGTCATCTGGGTAATATGGCAAAATTCCAGGAACTCGTCAAAACCGCACATACCAAAAACATCGCTATCATGCTCGACGTTGTCGTTAACCACACCGGTGACTTCCGTCCGAACAACGGCACTGCCAAAGCACCATTCGACAATGCCGACTGGTATCACAACGCTGGTGACATTACGCAAAATGACTATAATACAAACAACCAGTCCCGTATCGAGAATGGCGATGTTGCCAGTCTTGACGATCTCAAGCAAGAAAACACCGCAGTCGCTACCGAATTGAAAAATTGGGGCAAATGGATCATCCAGCAATCCGGCGTTGACGGTCTGCGCGTGGATACCGCGAAGCACGTACCCAAATGGTTCCTAAAAGACTTCGACACTGCCGTCAACACCTTCACGATCGGTGAAGTGTATAATGGCGATCCAGCCTATGTTGGTGATTACACCAACTATCTCGATGCTGCGCTTGATTTCCCAATGTACTACACGATCCGCGATGTATTTGCCAAAGACGGTTCGATGAATCTGATCAAGGATCGCTATGCACAGGATTCCCGCTACAAAAATGTTAATCTGAACGGCACCTTTATCGATAATCACGATGTCAAACGCTTCTTGAACGAAGCATCTGGCAAACCAGGAGCCACCTATGACAAATGGCCTCAACTGAAAGCTGCACTCGGCTTCCTGCTCACTTCGCGCGGTATTCCGATTGTGTATCAAGGCACGGAACAAGGCTTCAGCGGCGGTGATGATCCGGCGAACCGCGAAGATATGACGTTTGATACGAGCAATGATCTGTACAAATATATTGCCAAACTGAACGCCGTACGCAATGTCCATCCAGCACTGCAAAACGGTACGCAAAAGGAAAAATGGTCAGATAATACGGTGTACGGCTTCCAGCGTTCCAGCGGTTCAGATGATGTCGTTGTGCTCATTAACAACTCATGGAACAGCGAAACGCGCACCATCCCGAATCTGGATAACTTCGGCAATGGTACAGCGCTGAAAAACCAACTCGGTACGGATTCCGTCACAGTGAACAGCGGCTCCATCACGGTGACGCTTGCACCAAAAGAAGTGAAAATCCTAACCAAGTAATTCCTTTGCTATTGCAAAAGCCTGTTTGCATACTGATGCGCAAACAGGCTTTTGTTATGATGTATATAAGCTCATCCTATGTCCATACGTATAAGAGTGTTATCTAGTACTTGCAAAGCTACTAGTTAATACTTGTAAATGCTACTATTTGCGATCTTATCAGACTGCGACCATATCAGAAATTCACGTCCGTAACTGTGCAAACTCTGTTGCGGTGGCATATCCGTAGATCCAGTAATCATGTTGCCTACATAGATAAGGAATGTTGCACTCATGCAGCAAAGCTACAAACGGCGCTTCTATATCGATACATTCATCCTCCACCAATTGACCACGATACTCCAATCGCCTTGGCTTGACACGAACCCATTCCACATTAAAGGATGGGTGCTGCCAATTACAAAATTGGGCGTCATCTGACAAATCACCTAGAATCGCTGTCCAATCACCGTTGTAATTCACGTCCTGTTCAAATGCGGTAGGATGCGGCTCGGCAGACAGAACATACTTCACTTGAAATGCTGGTGGAAACGGTAATTGGTGATATACGCCAAATTTTAATTTTTCCCAGCGTGTATCGTTCATAATAGACGTTAGACCACGACGCTCCACTTCCTGCCTGACTTTATGTTTATACGTTATGTAATCCATGGATGGTTTCCTTTCTTAGTATACGTATCTTGGTATACCTAGCTACTACTGTGCTAGAATTTGGAATAGGCGTTTTGTGCAGCTATATGTTTACGTCTGCACCAACTCCATCTCAACCATCTTATACCAATCATCGCTGTCAGAGCAAAAGAAAGGACCATACCATGTATACTACAGACCAAAATTCTAATGAAATGCCCGATACGTCCGGGATCAGCTATCGCGAATCCACCCTTCAGCTCGCTCACGATCTTATACAATTGTATACGAAAATGTCTTACGGGCTATGTACGACTCTTGCGTCTTCACACCACTTGCAATCGTTTACCGAATCCACGCAATCAATGCCAAATAGCACTTCCTTCGAAGCGCTATTCGATCAGATCTATGAGCAGGATGTCGACACCGATCCGGCTATCGTTTACGAACATGAAGACTGGTATATTCATCTGCACGGTGAGCATTGTCTATTCACGAGTGACACGGGCATCGCAGTTGAAGTATTCATCTATGACTATTCGCAAATCGACGTTGCTTTCTTCCGTCATTTTCTGCATCAACTCGCCAAGGCTACAGCCAACACCAATAGCGAGTCAGCACAGGTGCTGATTCAGGCCATTGCGCCAGCGGATTTTCAATCTGTGCTCGCTCTGTTGGAGTTCATGGTTACCAAGGAGTTATTATATCAACAAGCTCCTGTTTATTTCAGCTTGACTAGCAGATGATACGGACGGTACTCATGCAGTGACATCTCGATCAGTAGCTGCGACATCGGAATATCGTCGATAATCGCTTTGCGTTTCGCTTTTAAAATAATCTGTTCGATATCAGCATAACTACAGCCGTCCATCCATTCCGCTGCCCAATGCTCCAATCCTTGCTCTCGTGGGAACTCTCCACATAATCGAGTAATATAATCCAGCCGCAGCTCTGCCGCTGGATTGCCATATACCATCTTCGTATCAAACCGCCGCCAGATTGCATTGTCCAGCTCCGTTTCTAGATTGGTTGCTGCGATGAAAATACAATGCTCGGGAAACTCGTCCAGACATTGTAGCAACGTATTCACAACACGCGCCATTTCCTTGACTTCATCGTTATTGTCCCGCGTACGTGCCACCGCATCAAATTCATCCATAAATAGTACGCACGGTTCCTGTCTGGCATACTCGAAGATTTTGCGCACATTGCTACCAGTTTCGCCTAGATGCGCATGAATTAGCGCATCCAATCGAACCGTTACGAGCGGCAATTCCAGTTCATGCGCCAGATGAAACGCAGTCAGCGTTTTCCCCGTTCCCGGTGGACCGAACATCATCACTTTGTTCGGAACAGGTACATCGTGTAAAGCGAATGTATCTTTGAGATTGACGATCTTGAGGAACTCCTCGGTGATGACGCGATTTTCCGGGGATAGTACGATATGACGCGCACGATGCCCGCACTCTTTTACACTATAGACCGAAGCCATCTCGATGCCTTTTGTCAGTGGCATTTTGCCATAGTTACGGCGATTTTTACTCATTAGAATGTATCCTTTCTGTATGGATTCAACCAAACGACGGCAGCGGATCGTACAGATCGCGCCAGTTGCCGTTCATTTCTTCTGGTGTCAGTAATGCCTGGTCCAGACTACGTTCGATTGCTTCACGATTCATATCAATCCCGATAAAGACCAGCTTGGTTACTCGGTCGCCCCACTGCTCATCCCAATCTGGGGTTCTCGGTACTTCCCCGCCAAAATGGTAATCCAGCTCTTCCTGACTCAGCGCCGCTACCCATAATCCTGCTGGCGATAGTTGCTTGGATGTTCCAGCATGGCTAAAGGAGATCGCCATATTGTTGCGTGTCGCCAGCCACATCAATCCTTTGGAACGGACGATATCAGACGGATACTGGGTCACCCATTTCATAAGTCGCTCAGGATGAAAAGGAATCTTGCGCCGATATACGAAGGAACTGATTCCGTATTCTTCAGTCTCTGGTGTATGTTCTTCCTTGAGCAGTTCTTGAATCCAGCCTGCCGATTGGCTTGCTTTGTCAAAATCGAACAGCCCGGTATTCAAAATATCCGTTGGACGCACATTGCCCTGTACGGAGTGAATGATCCGTGCTTCCGGTTGTAGTGCACGCAGCGCTTGTTCCAATCGCTTCAATTCATCCTCATTTACCAGATCGACCTTGTTGATAATCAACACATCGCAAAATTCTACCTGATCGGTCAGCAAATGCACTACACCGCGCGTATCGTCATCACCAGCTGCTTGTCCGCGCTGCATCAGACTTTCGCGGGAATAGTAATCTTTCCAGAATTGCGGCGCATCGACGACCGTGACCATCGTATCGAGTCGGGTCAGGCGGCTCAGATCGATTCCATTTTCTTCATCGACATATGTGAAGGTCTGTGCAACTGGAACTGGCTCGCCAATACCCGTCGATTCGATCAGAATATAGTCAAACTTGCCTTCCTTAGCGAGCTTCTCCACCTCAACCAGCAGATCCTCACGCAGTGTGCAGCAGATGCAGCCATTGGACATTTCCACCAGCTTCTCATCTGTACGCGACAATCCGCCACCATCGCGAATCAGATCCGCGTCAATATTGACTTCCCCCAGATCATTAACGATCACCGCAACACGCAGACCTTCGCGGTTATTCAGTACATGATTCATGATGGTCGTTTTGCCTGCTCCGAGATACCCGCTAAGTACAGTCACCGGAATACGTGTATCCTGCTCTACCATAGTCATAGTTATGCACCGTCCTTTGTTTGTTGATTGACTTGTATCTAAGTAGTGGTGATACCCTAAACTTCTACCAAATGCGTAATTATTACGATTTAAAAATAATAAATACCCATAAAAAATTAACAATACAGTATTACGATGTTGCACGTATTTACTTTATTAAGAACTTATAAAACTATACTAAACATTGATCGAGTATCCCTTATATCGTTTATAGATGATCTGGATATACAGGTGTGTCTAAGTACAATATGCACATCTACACGCACAGGGCTTACAATCCTGTGGTGGTTACTCCTATTGCAACTGTACCGGCCATGGCAACGGATTAACAAATTTATTCCAATCCTGCTGCATTTCCTGTTCATCTAACAAGCATTCGTCTAGCTCTGATTCCAACTGCTGACGATCCATGCCAATGCCGATCAGCACCAGTTCTGTCAGTCGATCGCCCCAGCGTTCATCCCAGCGTGCACGTACATCGTCTTCTTCTTCTAAAATAATATGCTGCTCATCTTCTGGTAGCGCCGCCACCCAGTGCCCAGCGGGTCCGAATTGAATCGAAGGCCCTGCCTGACTCAGACTTGCCGCCATATCGCCTTCTGCGGCTACCCATACAAGACCTTTGGCACGAACAACTTCTTCCGGCCAATAACTCATAAACTCTGCCAGTCGTTCCGGGTGAAACGGCGCACGTCGACGATATACAAATGAGCTAATTCCATATTCCTCTGTTTCCGGTGTATGCTCGTCCAGCTCCAATTCACGTATCCAGCTGGACGACTGACTTGTGCGTTCAAAATCAAACAACCCCGTATTCAAAATCCGCGCTGGATCAATCTCTCCATTCACTGTACGAATAATCTGAGCGTGTGACTGTAACTGACGAATAACGCTCTCCAGCTTATCCAACTCTGCTGGTTCCATGAGGTCGCATTTGTTCAGCAAAAGTACATCGCATGTCTCAATCTGATCGATCAGCAGGTCGACCACATCACGCGTATCTTCCTGACCTGTCGCCTGTCCGCGCTGCAATAACGTTTCGCCAGATTGATAATCATGCCAGAACCGATGAGCATCGACCACTGTAACCATACAATCCAGTTGCGCCAATTGACTCAGATCAATACCAGACTCTTCATCTGCATACGTAAACGTCTGCGCCACTGGTACTGGTTCACTAATGCCCGTCGATTCGATCAGAATATAATCAAACCGACCTTCCTGCGTCAGTCTCTGTACCTCCTGCAACAGATCGTCACGCAAGGTGCAGCAAATGCAGCCGTTCGACATTTCAACCAGCTTTTCCTCCGTTCGTGACAAACCACCCTGCTCCCGAACCAATGCAGCATCAATATTAATCTCGCTCATATCGTTTACAATTACGGCTACCTTCAGACCTTGACGATTGTTGAGCACATGATTCAATACTGTCGTCTTGCCCGCTCCCAAATAGCCACTCAATACCGTCACCGGCAATGGTTTCTGTTTTCCAGTCATGTTTGATTCTCCCCGTTCCTCATCGTTATCTATGCAGTGCTGCATCATTCCGGACCGCAGCATCCTGCAATATATTAAATAGTAATAATTACGATTAACATGTAACAATATATGCCTGTTTGAAATGTTTGTCAACTACACAATTCATTTCGAACAGGCATATCATGTGATCTTTCTTTATAGAGACGCTATGATCGGCGATAACGGAAGGTATATTGAATATAGAACTTTAGCTCATATGCTATTTTCTTGTTATTTGCTATACTGCTTGTTCAAGTCGCAGATCAACTTCCGCAAATGAATTCGCAATTGCTCCATAACTTCCATGTCCAAATGAATATTGGGATACGACGATAGATCATAATATTGCAAGAAACGATATCTCTTCCATCGATCAAAAAATGAATCTGCCAACCATACTTCCTTTTTGTATCGAAACATGGCATCTTTCCATTCTTCATATAATCGATCTGCTCATCATATCGTGCTATGATATCCCGAATCTTGTTACATTGTTCTTCTATTATACGGATCACCTGGCGATTAAGCCTGTAACACTCTAAATTTAAATGATAACATCACTACTTACCTACCATCTAATCTTCCTCTTGCAAGCACAACTCTATAAATTGAAAGACATCTTCGGCTTCAACTGTACGACTTTCCCAATCATGCCAGAAATATAAGACCTGTCCATGTACACCATCATCAGCCGGATCGGTATCGATACATACGTAATCGCCCGCCCCATTTGTTGCAAACGGAATCCAGCGCCGATTCCATAGAAATGGCTTTACACCTTTACCTGCTTCTGGCTCCCATCCATCTGTATCAAACTCCTCCTGCAAAAACTGCCACGTCTCCATTATCTGCTCCACTGACAAAAAAGTCAGATTCCGCAGCAATACCTGCACTTCCATCGTCTCTTCCTGACCATCATGAACACTGTGCAATTGCTTCATCGGCTCCGGCAAAGTAACACCAAGCTTCTGTTCCAACTGAATAAAATGCTCAGACGTCGCCCCATCTATCAGGTTTAGTTGACCGACTGTACATGAATGTAGATTCATTGCGTGTTGTTGGATCGCTTGCCATAGCTGACTAGCTGTTGCATTCATATGTAGTATACCTCCTTGTGATAACGTCGGACGATAAGTAATAAGCATACCAGTAAAAATACCTTTTGACAGTAGACTTGGATGGTTTTATAATTTCTTTTTTTCGGATTTAGGTTTTATTATTATGAATTTTTCATATGTTGAAATATTTATTTTAGTAGCATGAGTAATTGTATTTCGAAAACTAGGTATTTTAAAGAATCATTTTTTAATTTTCATCGCTCGTCGGTTCCTGGTTCCCATTTCACTTTTTATTTATGCTTGATTGCTTGTCGTTGCTTTCTTTGTCCCATAGTTAATTGAATTACCGCTTCGTCAACGCTTCTTTGCCAAGAAATTCTTTAGTCAGGTTGGAATGGTTGTTGTTCATTTTGAAAATAGAATGTTGAGAATACTATTTCTGCTCTATTTTCCTTCCTACACATTTCAATATTTTATGAATACAATTCAATCTTTCTTTTAAGTAAGTTGATCTTGTGCTTCTAGTTGGATAGTTGCTCAGTTACAATAATTTGTTAGAGATTACGCTCTGCATTCAAATTAACCTTCTATTGTTCTATCACTTCAAATTCAATATGAGATCATTATTATGAATTTTTCATATGTTGATTTTTTAATTATCGTCTTCTCGTCTTCTCGTCTTCTCGTCTTCTCGTCTTCTCGTCTTCTCGTCTTCTCGTCTTCTCGTCTTCTCGTCTTCTCGTCTTCTCGTCTTCTCGTCTTCTCGTCTTCTCGTCTTCTCGTCTTCTCGTCTTCTCGTCTTCTCGTCTTCTCGTCTCAAATATTCGCTTTTGTATGATTTTGAATCACATTATCCTCGTATCTTATATAAAATGTTCTATGCAACATAAATCAGCCCCAGCACACCTTTATAACAAAAGGCGTACCGGAGCTGCATACTCCACCATCTATACTTCCACACACTTATTTTGCAATACGACTTCTTCTACGTTGCAATATCATATGCTTGCTATGCTATAGTCTCACGTCGTTAATCCCAAGCTGTAACGATCTCCCGCTTGCGCTCTTCCAACAGCTTTTCCTTGTCATCCCGATAAAACATATTGTACGTATCAAATGGAATAATTCGTCCATCTGGATGAGCAATATGCACGCACGATTTTTTCACTGAGCGTACATCAAAATTATACGCATCCAAAAACTGCATAATGATCACGCGGAATACATTATCATATACGATCTGCTCTGGCACGGCGGCAAGCGGTAGACAGCAGAGTAGACTTTTGAGCGACAGCGCCGAGGATACTGGCGAATGACCGGTCGATAGCAATTCGAACAGCTTGCCACGAATGGCAGGTTCATTTTCAAACACAATCGTATTGCTATCGCCTTCCAGCAGGATTTCTGGATCAATCATGCGCGTCAGCGGCAATACATCACCATTCAGCTTGAGCGCATAGCCCATCGCCAGACAATCAGGATGACATGGCACTGGCAAAATATCATCCGCATTAAACACCCCAGACTGATCAATAATCATCTGCCGTACTTCACTGACTGTCAATCGGTCAGTAGCGGGATCATATCCTTGTAAACGCCCTGCCGCTTGAATCGGTTGAATCGTCACCCCGCGAACTGCCTGCTGCTCCAATCCGTATTGAATAATTTTGCCTACTTCATGATCGTTCAGATCTTTTTTTAATGTCACGACCAGTGTGGTCGACAGATTGAATTCATTCAGATGCGCAATTGCTTGCTCGCGAATACTGCGCAAATCCGCTCCCCGCAGCTCCTTCAGTACATCTGCTTCAAAGCTATCAAACTGCAAATAGATCTCGAATCCCGGCATATACTCTGCTAAACGCGCTACAAATTCACGTTCACGCGCGATGCGAATGCCATTTGTATTGACCATAATATGCTTAATCGGACGTGCCTTACACATGTCCAGAATGTCAAAAAAATGCGGATGCAATGTGGGTTCGCCACCACTGATCTGCACAATGTCCGGCTCACCTTCATTTTCCACAATCCGATCCAGCATGAATTCAATCTGCTCCAACGTACGATAGGATGTGCGATGTGGCGACGATTCGGCAAAACAGATTGGACATTGCAAATTGCAATGATCGGTAATTTCGAGCAGTGTCAGACAGCTGTGCTGCTCATGATCCGGGCACAATCCGCAGTCATACGGACAGCCATATTTGATTGGTGTGTTCCAGACGAGCGGCATCTCAGAAGGCTTGATGAACTCGCGAGTTCGATGATAATACGCAACATCTGTTGATAACAGTACCTTTTCCGGTCCATGCACCAGGCAACGCTTGAACATATACATTCTACCGTTCTCTTCTACAATCTTCGCCTCCACCTTGCGGTAACAGGTGGAGCAGATGCTATTGGTTAGTTCGTGATACAGATACGGACGATTTTTGGGCATGATGTAGTCCTCCTTGATCTTAGTCGAACGTGATATACGTTGCTTATTTCAAAGCCCCGGATGCTGCCGGAGAACGGCGAATCAGACGTCCGCCTTTGCCCCTGCCGCTTAACAACCAACCGTAATACAGGATTCCAGCAATGCACGCCAATTGAATATTGTTCAATCCTCCGTACAGATGCGGTGTCGGCTTGATGAATTCAATCAATAGACGAAACAGCAAGTACGAAGTCATAAACCATTGAAACAGTCGACCAGATTGGTAATTGCCAGCACTTGAACTGGAATGAGCATCTCCAGCCGGCTGCGCCATAGTTGAACAATGTTCATTCATCGCTGAGAGTGGTAAATAGCGGCTGCGCTTGTATTGCGGATATAATATCACCGCTAACAGCAATAGAAATACAATCTCATACAGCTGCGTCGGATGTCGCATAATTCCATCGCCAAAATCGACCCCGGTTATCCACGTTGTCGCCACACCATATGTACGATCTTCTAGCCCGGTCAAAAAGCAGCCAATGCGTCCAATTGCCATACCAATAATAAGCGGATAGGCAAAATCGTCACCAGTCGAGCTATTCCATCCTGCCCAGCGCTTGGCAAGCTCAACGCCGATCAATCCACCGAGCAGACCGCCGACAATCGTCTTGCCTCCCCATAGCAGATGTCCCTGACTCAGCTGTGTCCATGTGGCTGACGGGTCTTCGAACCAGAATAACAATCGGGAACCAAGCGCCGCACCAAGAATCGTTCCCGCTAGAATCTGCAAACTAACCAGCTTGGGCATGCCACTCGGACGACGCGTCCACAAATAGATCCGAAATCCGATAAAATAAGATAGTGTCTCAAACAACACATGCGGGTGAATCCGCAGCGCACCGAGATGAATATACACCGGAAACTCCATCGCACTCCTCCTGCTCCCTAGAAACGTTACAAATTGTACAAATCCTCTACTGCTACAACTCTGACCCCCATCCCAACCGAAGCCAAACGAACTTAATAACTAAAAATCATCGCTCCACAAATCGCAAGCAGCAATAGCGTAAGACCACCCAGAACAGCGAGTAATGCAACTACTATCTGCCAGACGACTTGACTGCGACTTGTTGCTGGCGCTTGGGAACGTTGTAGCGTTGGTGGATGGGTAGGCGTAGGTACAACACTATGAACAGCCGCATGATCATTGTTGCGACACTCATCTGTATTGGCATCATAACATTCCGCACACAGTGGCTTGCCGCACTGGGAGCATTGATGCAGCGCATCTCGATCCGGGTGGTTCATACAATGAAATTCATTCATGCATTCACCTCACTTCTTAATATGTATATAAATCTGGAACTTCCATCCTTTCTAAACAAGATATTCGCTGAATAGGAATATTCCCCTTCTTGTATCGGCAAAAAAGTTGACGGCAATACGATTCTGTCTCATAACAAAAAGCAGCTCAAATGAGCTGCTTGCTTTGCCATATTGTAGAAGGAATCTCACGACGCAATACCGGTGCAACTTCAGTAGCGAAGCGTTCCAACTGTTCATGCTGTTCCGATTCGGTCAGACCGTCCACACTCAAACCGAGCACCTGATGACCAAAAGCTCGGTAATAATGTAGAATCTTCTCAATCACCTGCTCCGGACTGCCGACCAAGGCAGGACCATTAGCGATATTATCTTCCAATCCGTTGAACGGACTGTTGTTATGCTTGGCGGCATCTGTTCCTTGGAATGAATCGTAATACGGGCGATAACGGCGAACCGCTTCTTCGGACGTATCTGCCAAATACAGCGCCCCAGCGCCCGCACCAACTACCGCTTGAGACGGATCATGTCCATAATGTGCTAACCGTTCGCGATAATGATCAATCAGATCGCGATATTTATCCAGCCGGTGAAACGTATTGGACGAAAAGATCGGCTCTCCATAGCGCGCTGCCAGCTCAGTCGAGCGTGTGCTGGACGCGCTACCATGCCAGATCGGAATCTGGCGCTGATATGGACGTGGTTGACTGGTGAAATGGTGCAGTGCCGGACGGTACCGACCGTTCCATGTCACCTTCTCCTCCCGCCACAAGCGGCGTAGCAATTCATAGCGCTCCTCCATCGAATCCCATTGCTCTTCTTCCTGCAAACCGAATAATGAATAATGGCGCGGATCATTACCTTTGCCAATAATCAGCTCCAATCGTCCACCTGATAAATGATCAAGCGTCGCATAATCCTCCGCCACCCGGACCGGATCAAGCACACTTAACACAGTCACAGTCGTTAATAGACGAATGCGTGATGTACGCGCAGCGATGGCAGTGAGTACAATTGCTGGCGAAGACGACAAAAACGGTTCGCCATGACGCTCCCCAATTCCATACGCATCATAACCGAGCTCCTCCGCCAATTCTGCTTGCCGCAATACATTGTTAAACTTCTGCTGATCGGTTAACTGCTCGCCGGTCAGGGCATGTGGGATATTGGACATCAGGCTAAACAATGCAAATTTCATCGTATTCCTCCCTGTAGGCTGCATAGTAAACAGTAGATGATCCAAACCGTACTGCACGTATGATCACGCTATAGATTTCATTTTCGTATATGCTCTAATCCATCATAAAGTGATCTCAATAGAGACTTGGACTAAAAACGACGGAATTGCAGTTGTTCACGTACACTTCTAACGCCTGAACGACCGACTGGCTGTGCTTCTGCCGCTTCGCCGTCTTCAATCTGCTGTTGCTCCTTTTGCAATTGTACATAGCGAGCGAATTTCTCTTCGTCTACGACTTTGCGGAGCAGATGCATCACGCCATCCTCACCTGCTTCAAACGCATGAATACGCTCATATCCCCAGCGCTCATACATCGGCAACAGCCATGGATGCTTTTCCGCTGTTGCTAGCGTGACTGCTGGCGCGCTCAGTTCCGCGCGAATGACATGCTGCTCAACCCAGTTCAACAGCTTACGTCCAAGCCCTTTGCTCTGGATATACGGATCAACCGCAAACCACATCACAAATGGCAAATCTGTCACATTACCGAGAAATTGCAGCTTCTCCGCATCCGCCAGCGTAACCGTCGCCTGAATCTGTTCATCCTGCTCTAACACATAACATTTATTATTCAAAATATTGTTGCGAATCTGCTCGACATCCGCATATGCCGCAGGCCATTGCAGCTTCAACTCCCGAATCGTTACATAAGCTTCATACGTTATATATTGCACACGCGGCGCATCGTCCGCAGTCGCAAGACGGTATATTTCAGTCATCATTATGCACTCCTTATTCCGACTATATCGATGTAATTATATGAATATAAATCTAACATTTGATTTTCTTGATGACTAATCGAACTTTTCTATAGGTGGTGATAGAAGACATCTATCTGTTAATAAAAAGATGGGATGATATGCTTCACATCGTAATAAAATGGACAGCCCGCATCATGCGCAACTGTCCATTTTACTATGCTTGTTATTGACTATACAGCTCTTATTAGGAAATATGAGCAGCATATTAACTCATGATCAAATGCCTGTCCACACATCTTTGACATAGCGACCATTTTGCTGTAATTCATCGAACCATTGAGTTGCTTGCTCTGCATCTACACCTTTGATCTCCGCATAAATGTCACGTAGCGTTTGCTCTACCTCCGGTGCCATCCGATTGCCATCGCCACAAATGTACAGCTTGGCGCCTTCATCAATCAAACGCATGACATGCGTAGCATCGTGACGAATCAGATCCTGCACATATTGCTTGTTTCCATCGTCTGGACGAGAAAATGCAGTTCGCAGCTGCACCAATCCTTCGTTAGCATAATGCTCCAGTTCCTCTTTGTACAAATAATCGCGTTCTGGATGACGGCAACCGAAGTACAGCCATGCTTCACCAGTTTGCTGTCCATTGTTACGCTGGGCTTCGCGCGCTTGAAGGAAGCCACGGAATGGCGCAACGCCTGTGCCCGGTCCGATCATGACAATCGGCACTTCCGCATGTTCCGGCAATTCAAAGCCCGATTTTGGCGAACGAATAAACATGAGTACAGTATCGCCTTTTTGTAAATGGGACAGATACGTCGTAGCAATACCGGCAAATTCTCCTTTACCACTCCGCGCTGGACCAGATACCACACTCACTGTAATTGTAACGCGATCCGACTGCACCGATGGCGAACTGGAAATAGAATAGTAACGTGGCTTGAGCGCTGGCAGCAGACCGAGAAACTGCTCAAAGCTCATCTCGCACGACATATAATCCTCCATCAGATCAAGCAGGGTTAACCGTTTTTGTAATACTTCACGGTGATACGTCTCGTCATCCAGCAATGCTTCCAATTCTTTTTTGTGCGGTGGGCACTGGTTGTTCTCTGCCATCGCCCGAATCTGAGCGCGAGTTGCCACATCCTGCAATTCCACACTCAGTGTTAGCAGCTCAATGATAGCGATCGGACGATCCAGTGGCAAATAAGCGGCACTGCTGCCTTTGCCCTGAATAATGATGCGTTCCCCGCCATCCAGTCGGAAGCGGCGCAATACTCGCTGAATCAAAGCCTGCGGATTACGTGGAATGATGCCCATATGGTCGCCTTCATGATACGTCTCACCCGGTGGCAAAGCAATTTCCAGATGAAGCGTACTGCGTCCGCTCTCCGGCTGCTGCAATTCATGTGCTTCAGTAATCTGGCATTCCACTGCGTTATACGTACGCACTAGTGGACTGCCAACTGGCGAATTCACAAATTGTACTTGCAGCGCATGTTCCTTTTTCAATTGCTGCTCGTCCATCTCAATATGGAACGTTTTGAACAGCTGCTCCCATAATCCATTGCGCCATTCGTCCAGTTGCATTTCAAAATCATCGCTCGCATCGCCTTCGCCGCGTGGATAAACACGTTCTGCGCCTTTTTGCTCCATCAGCTCGTCGATCAGTTTCGGAATGCGTTGATATGTGCTTGCCCAGTTATGGTCACCACAGCCGAATACAGAATATTTCACACCTTTGCAGCTATCGTCGTCCGCCTGTTGTAGCCATTCTACGAATTTCTCCGCATTGCTCGTTGGACGTCCGTTGTAAGATGCCGCAATAATCAGCATTACACCATCCTTAGGCAGATTGCCTGCATAATCGTCTAGCGGTGCCGCCGCCGATTCAAATCCATACGTGCGTCCGCCTTCTTCCAGCTCGCGTGCAACTGCTTCCGCTGTACCAAGATTGGAGCCATACAGAGTCAGCAGCGGTGTATCATGACGTTTCACCGCTTCGGAAATGTGTACATCTCCATGTGCTGACTGTTCGTTATTGCCCGGAATCGCTACCGCTACCTCCGGTACGCGTGGAACGACTTTCATACGGAATTCATCCGGTTTCAGCGTCAATGCCTCCCGAATATGCAGCTGATAGTTCTCCTGATCAATCAGGTCAAAATGCTTCACAACCATGCCAAGCACCAATGTCGCTTCGTATAGTGCAAACTGCTGACCGATACATGCGCGCATCCCGTGACCAAACGGTTTGTATACATGCTCTGGAATTTGCGATTCATCCTCAAACCGCTCCGGCACGAATTCCTCTGCATTTTCGCCCCATGCTTCCTTGTTACGATGCAGTGCTGGCAAAATAACACTTACACTCTGATGCTCCTTGAGCGGATATTTGCCGCCCAGCATCACATCTTCGCGTGCAAACCGTGAAAATGCTGGCGCTGTTGGCCACAGACGCAGCGATTCGCGTAAAATCATACGAATATATTTTAGATCACGCACCTGTTTGTACGTTGGTACAGGATCAGCAAGCACCCGATCCACTTCGGCACGCGCTTTTTTCAGTTTGTCCGGGTTATTCAACAAGAAATACAATGCAAATGACAGCAATCCGCTAGTCGTATCGTGACCTGCAATGAGGAAAGTGATCATCTGATAACGGATATTCTCATCTGGCAGTGTTTCGCCTGTTTCCGGGTCTTTACTTTCCAGCATCCGACTGAGCAGATCGTTCTCGCCCTGATCGCCATTTTCTTTGCGCTGAGCGATCAAGCTATCCGCTACTTGGAACATATAATCGACATCCTTCTGGAATTGTCGCTTGTTGGAAAAGGCAAGCTTGTTCTGGATCGGTAGCCGTTGTCCTTGTGTCATCGCTTCGTCCAGCGCACGCACCATACTTTCTACAAACGGATGCGGCTCTTTGCTGTAAAAGCTGTTAAAGCGATAATTAAACGCACACAGTCCGATCGTATCGAGCGTCAGGCGTGTCATATCCTCTGCAACATCTACCGTCTCATCCGCATTCGTACGTGACCATTTCTGGATCAACTGCACGGCAATATCGACCATTTTGTCATGATAATCCTGCATCGCCCGCTGGCTGAAGCTTGGCATCAGCAGTCGATGTGCCTTGCCCCAGTTGGGCTCATCCGTCCAGCTCGTGAACAGACCGTCCCCGGTAAATGGGCGTACCCGTTGCAGCGGTGCCCATACTTCTTTATCAAATTTGCGTTCATCGGAAATCTGCTTCACAATCTCGGGGTCGCAAGTGTAGATTTGCTCTTTGCCACCTAGACCAAGCTTCATTACAGAGCCATATTCGCCTAGTAACTTCATAATACTTTGCAGCGGCTGTTCAGAATCGAGTTGTGGCAGATTGCCCAGTGGGCCGTACGTTTTCGGTTGCGGAATGGTTGCTTCTTTTGACATGATGGTTCCTCCCTATCCTTTACCTGATTCGTAATGACTTGTGGAATGATCGCTTAAAGCTATAGTAACGGAATGAATATTCATTCCGCATGTACTGCAATGAGATCCCAACAGCACTGTCTGGCGATGGATTGCAATTGTTCGTGATCACGCGGCATACCTGTGCGTTGTCCATGACGGTATTTATGAATGCCAAGGAAAGCTCCGAATGTGATAGAGATCATGAGCAGTGGCTCCATTGGCTTCAGTATGCCAGCCTGCTGCCCTGCCGTAATATGCTGCGATACAAATTCCAGCAATTGATTGTGAATGGCAATGCTCTGCTCATCCAGCAGCCGGACATAATAGTGTGTATCGATAAATTGCAATGCATCCCAATCCAGCTTTGCCATTTGATGCATTCGGTCAATAATGTGAATCCATCGGCTCTTCATATCACTATCATACGGAAAATCCCGCTTGAATGCTTCATACAGCCAACCGATTTTGTCCTGAAATAGTGCATTTAACAATGCTTCCTTGCTCGTAAAATAACGATAAATCGTCCCTGCGCCAACCTCAGCGCGCGTGGCAATCTCCGGTACAGTCGTGGCGTCAAAGCCTTGCTGTGCAAACAGCTCCAACGCCGCCTCCACAATTTGATTTCTTTTGTCCAATACCCGATTCACATATTCACCTCCTATACAGATTCATGCTGTACTATCCTTTTACCCATAGATACAAAGCTGATTATCATACGATAACAGAACACATAAAATATCTATTACAGCTAAAAGGTCTATTTCAGTAAATACAACAAATTTATTTTGATTGCCAACCTAAGTTTATGAATATGCATCATTACTATCTATGTGCATCAAGCGTGACGACAGATGTAATTGGTTTCTACTTCCATTCTGGCACGTTCCAAATCAAGATGCAAGCCGCACACCCGGCACCCCGCATAGCATGGGGATTTGGCTACTAGTTACGACCATCCGCAACGCATCCTTTCCAAGTCGCATTCGCTACGTTACGGTTACGGTTACGGTTACAGTTACAGTTACAGTTACAGTTACAGTTACAGTTACAGTTACAGTTACAGTTACAGTTACAGTTACAGTTACAGTTACAGTTACAAGTAGATAAAACGCCGCCAAATGCAGCGAAACAGGCTGGATCTGGCGGCGTTCCTTTTATATTTTCGATACGATTGCTACTTGTGCGGCATGACTATACAGAACCCAATCGTCCTGCAACGTACATCTATTCCAGCATAAATCCTTTTTCTTTTTCCACTCGTAATTTCTCCGGGGTTACATCATTGCCCTCGGCATCGACTACTTTCAATTGGGAAAAGGTGCTCAGCACCTGACCGCGAATTTCGCGCAAATACTCTTGACGCAGTACATGCTGTTCTTCTTTTTCCGTATCGGTAAGGCCATGTTCACGCTGCTTTTTGGCCAGTTCATTGATTCGTTGTAAACTTTTGATCATTGGTATTCCTCCTTGCACATGGCATTCACATTATACTTGCTAGATATCTTAATTTGTAATCTTTACAATTTAAGATGTTATCAGTATAGCATAATTGAACATCAAATCAATATCCATAATTTAGCATGTAATATTGGCAGTCCGAACTATCTGTTTTATGTGACGAAGATTATGTACAGAGTATAACAATGCATATTGACTATTAAATCAATATATCGTAATATTACGATATAACATTACAGATGCACTTTTCGTACATCTTTCATTCCAATGAATTACAGGAGGTTTATATATGAATACTGCTCCATTCGATGCACGGGATTTACAAGTATTTGACGAGCCTGCCAATCTTCTCAAGGCGTTATCGCATCCGGTTCGTCTATGTATTGTACGCGGCCTCATTCGCAAAAAGAAATGCAATGTGTCCTATATGCAGGAATGTCTGGACATGCCGCAATCGACGGTATCGCAGCATCTACAAAAGCTGCGTAGTGCGGGTATCGTCAAGACCGAACGAAGTGGTCTGGAAGTCAATTATGTGCTGGCTGATCCACGGATCGCGTCTATTGTCGCCATTTTATTCGGAGAGGAAGAATGTAGATCATGAGCAAAAAAGTACTGATTGTCGGCGGTGTGGCTGGCGGCGCGTCCGCAGCTGCACGGCTTCGCCGATTGGATGAGCATGCAAATATCATTATGTTTGAAAAAGGGCCCCATATCTCGTTTGCCAATTGTGGATTACCGTATTACATCGGCGGATCTATTATAGAGCGCGAGCGGCTGCTTGTACAGACACCGCAAGGAATGAAAGATCGTTTCCGTATTGATGTACGAACAGAGAGTGAAGTGATTGCTGTTCATCCAGAACAGCGCACGATTACCGTACGTAGCCGTGAGCTAGGCATATATGAAGAATCGTATGATGAGTTGCTATTATCCCCTGGTGCGCGCCCGGTTGTTCCACCGTTGCCCGGTATCGATCATCCGCTCATTCGCACGGTACGCAATGTTATCGATATTGATCATATCAAACAATTTTCAGATGCGAATAACAACGGTCAATCAATTGTTATTGGTGGTGGATTTATTGGCGTGGAGATGGCAGAGAATCTACGGGAAGCCGGTATGGACGTCACATTGATAGAGAGTAACGAGCAAATTTTAACTCCTTTTGATCCAGAAATGTCGGCATCCATTGCACAACATATGGAGCAGCATGGGATTCAGCTAGTGTTGAAACAGCGCGTGGAAGGATTTATTGACCAGCCAAACGCTGTCGGTGTTCAGTTGAGTGATGGCACTGTGTTATCTGCCAATCTGGTCATTCTCGCAATCGGCGTCACACCGGATACTACATTTCTACAGGATAGTGGTATTGCACTGAGCGCACGCGGTCATATTATTGTGAATGAAGCATTGGAAACGAATCAGCCTCATATTCATGCTGTCGGCGACGCAATCCAATTGCATACTTCTGAGGGACATGTGATGGCGATCCCACTGGCAGGCCCAGCCAACAAACAGGGACGTATTGCTGCGGATCGCATCGCTGGCTTACCTGCCATGTATCGAGGAATGCAAGGCACGTCTATTCTGAAAATATTTCAGCTAACTGCCGCTTCGACAGGCAAGAATGAAAAATCACTGCGACAACTTGGCATCAATTATCATAGTCTGATCGTACATCCCGGTTCTCATGCGTCTTATTATCCGGGTGCCAGTCCGATTGCGTTGAAGCTGTTATTTACACCGGAAGGAAAGATTCTTGGCGCTCAGGCAGTCGGTTATGATGGTGTGGATAAACGGATCGACGATATTGCTATTGCGATGCGTTTTGGCGGGAAGGTGAGCGATCTAGCAGAGCTGGAGCTGAGTTACGCGCCTCCATATTCCTCTGCCAAAGACCCGGTCAATATCGCCGGATATGCGGCGGATAATGTTGTTGCTGGACGAGCAGAGCTGGTTACGTATGATCAGCTGGAATCTATCCGTCGTGATGATGCACAGCCTGTATTGTTGGTCGATGTACGCAGTACGATGGAACATGAAAACGGTCATATTCCGGGTTCATTATCGATTCCGATTGATGAATTGCGCGAACAGCTGAATGAACTGGATCATTCCAAACTCATTCTGGTATATTGTCAGGTAGGACTAAGAGGGTATACCGCTTCGCAGATTTTGCGGCAGCATGGATTCCAAGTTAGAAACTTGAGCGGCGGATACAAAACGTGGCGGCAAGCACAATTTCAGCCGACACCTCTACCTCCATTCAACGATCATCATTCAGCCTTTACATCAGATCCTCAAGCAGAACAAGCCAATGAACGTCAACAGCGGCCAGCAGACATCGTAGCGGCTACTACTTCCCCATCATATTCTCATTCATCGCCTGATCCAGTAAGCACTACAGAATTGGACGTATGCGGTCTGAGTTGTCCCGGTCCTTTGATTCAGGTGAAGCAAAGTATAGACAATCTGCCTGCTGGACACAATCTGGTTGTTCGTGCCACCGATCCAGGATTTTACGAAGATATTCGAGCATGGTGCACCATGTCGGGTTGTTCTCTGCTTCATTTGCAGCATCTACCTGGTGGTACGATTGAAGCGGTCATTCATAAACCAGCTGAAACTTTACCTGAACAGGAGCAATATATCGCTGATTCTTCTGCCCCTGTTCATCGCGCTAGCACAATGGTCGTATTCAGCGGTGATCTGGACAAAGCAATCGCTTCCTTTATTATTGCGAATGGTGCAGCAGCAAGCGGACGACGGGTGACGATGTTCTTTACATTTTGGGGTCTGAATATGATTCGGAAGCATCAACAACCACCTGTTCGTAAAAGTGTATTAGGGCATATGTTCGGGCTGATGATGCCGCGCGGTAGCCGCAAACTTGGCATGTCCCGTATGCATATGCTTGGCATTGGCCCGCGTCTGATTCGCGGCGTGATGGGCAATCGCAATATTGCCTCACTGGAAGATCTGATCCAGAGTGCAGCTGCACAAGGCGTCGAGATGGTTGCCTGTCAGATGTCAATGGATGTGATGGGCATTCAGCGCGAGGAGCTATTGGACAATGTAACGATTGGCGGCGTCGGCTATTATCTTGGTCAAGCCGATCAAGCGAGTCATAATCTATTTATCTAATGTATGGCAGCTCAGCTTAGTCATACAAAACAAAAAGCGTTCCCTTCTCATGTAGATACCATGGAAAAGGGAACGCTTTTTGTCGATGCTGCTTTCGTTGATCCGGCTATCGTCAACTTTTATAACAGGAAGCATCGTTTGGTACATGTATGACTCGTTACAGTACAATGTTGCATGTTAGCTAGCGATTGCCAACCGACTCATTTTACAACTCGTCTCGCTGTTACATACCGATTTTTGTAATACGACTGAGACAAGCTGCTGATTGTTACGCCTGTGCTGCTGGCGGAATGGATGAATTTGTTATTACCGATATAGATACCTACATGTGAGATTCCGTATCCCATCGTATTAAAAAAGACCAGATCTCCAACGGACAAATTCCCCTTATAGACTGCTTTGCCTATTTTGGCTTGTTGTCTCGCTGTGCGTGGTAGAGATTTATTCAACTTCTTATATACATATCGAGTAAAGCCGGAGCAGTCGAAACCGCGTGTACTCGTTCCACCCATTACATAAGGTGTACCCATCACGCGAGTTGCTTGGCTTTTGATTTCACTTTTAAATGTCGGTGTGCTGGCAGATGCGCCGTCCGGTTGTGCTGTGCAGATCACAGCCGCAGCCAGCAGAGACAATATCAATTTCTTCAAACAAATACTTCTCCCTTCGGTGCTTGCGGAGTTATTTCAGAGGTATACACGGGCAGCAAACATTCATTATGTAGAGCTTTTTCCCATTAAGTAACCTACCCGCTGTGCAATAAATTCGTGTCAAGAACGTCGGGTAACAGATAAACGGCTCATGTGGAACGTATTCCATAGCTGTTTAGGATTCCATTAAGTAGTAAAATGAATCACTTGTTAAAATTTTGTAACCTTTAACAGGTTAAATCATTTGACCTTTGTTTGTCAAATTTCGTCGGAATCTACAGTCAGATGCAGGGTATATTCTCCTGTATACACTTCACAAAAGAACGAGTTGCTACTAGAAGAAGCAGGACGTTTTTCGTAAATATGAACCTGCAAATTTTTTTGATATTTTTAACTTTTTATGGATAATAACGTAAAACCATAATCAATATTATGGCATTATTGGTTTATGTATCAACTTTCTGATAAAAAATCGTGTCAAAAACACGCTAATACGTCGCATATATAAAAACTGATTTATGATCATTGTAATGCAAAAATCCTGCTCCCCAGTGTCAACCGGGGGCAGGATGTATAGGAACGATCTGCTTTCTTATTTACGGAAACGCACCTGTTCTTGAATAGCATAACGAATAATATGGTTCCGGTGCTGTTCCTTGATGTCGCTATATTTAAGAGCTACTTTGTATTTCTGGTCTTCCAGTTGATTCATATAGACAAGATCGGCTTTGAACGGTAGCGACATTTCGTTGCTGCCTTTGTACAAATACAGTGTACCTTCGTATTTCTGGAAATTGACCGGTTGACGACTGTAAAAGGACAATCCACCGCCGCTAATATCATGTGTGTAAATTTGCAATTCCAGATCATCTTCTTCCATAACCTGTAGATCGCAGCGTAGTGACGTGCTAATCCGTAAATAGTCGCGGTTTTGGATTTTGATGATCTCGTCTGGGTTAGGGCTTTGCAGTTTGATACGAACTTGATTCTCATCACTGCGTGTAATTCTCGTTTTAAACTGGTATTTCAGCTTGTTTTGACCAACAAAAAAGGCGAAAACGTCCTTTTTCATCATTTCACTTAAAGGCAATTTCTCGCGCGGGGCGATATGCTCCAGTCGTGCAATATCAGCAAGTATGATGAACTCTTCGTTAAATTCCTCTACCCGACCAACAAACATATTGCCTTCGTCATCTTGTACATCCAAGTATTGATTTCCAAAGATATAATTTTGCAATTTCATGACCATGTTCCCCTTATCTCTAACCTGTCTGTACGTAATCGCACAGCCATACAGCAGGAATTATATTAGTTTAAAATGCAGCAACTGCGTCATGCTCAAGTGTCCATTCCCATTGTTTGCATGCTTTAGATAGAATTCAGTCAAAACTGTAAAATTGGACTGCTTATGACTTATATAAGCAAGTAAATGATTCAAAAATATCATAACACAAAAGACCTAAGTTGATAATATGTATTTTGTCGATTTTTGGTTAAAAAGAACTAGTTTTCTTTCTTTTTATTATGAAGCAATTGTGAAAAAGATGTAATGTATTGGGTATTTATATCGTCTTACAGATAGGTATTACGAATGATTAACTATGAAATTATGTTAAGAATCTACTCATACTCACGTCGTTTGTCCCATATATTGGATATTAAAAATAGTACTGCAAAAAGGCTACACACAGTCGTGCAGCCTTTGCTTATACATAATGCAGTAACAAATCAGTTACTTTTCACCGATTTTATAGGGGCAAATGCAGTAGTAATAGGCGGTAACAGAGACGATATATTAATACGCAGCACCCGCATGGCGTTTAATACTGCCAGTAAGGTAACGCCCACATCCGAGAATACAGCTTCCCACATCGTAGCGATACCGAAAGCACCCAATGTCATAAAGATTACTTTTACACCTAGTGCAAACCATATATTTTGCCAAACAATAAGGCGGGTACGGCGAGCGATTCCAATTGCCGCTGGCAGACGGGATGGTTCGTCATTCATAATGACCACATCCGCCGCTTCAATCGCCGCATCTGAACCAAGACCGCCCATCGCTACCCCGATGTCTGCCTGAGCAAGTACAGGTGTATCGTTAATGCCATCACCGACAAAGATGATTTTCTCTCCGCGTACGCGCAGGTCGTTCAGTCGTTCCAGTTGCGCTACTTTGTCCTGAGGCAACAATTCGGAATACACCTCGTCTACCCCCAGTTGATGCGCTACTCGTTCAGCCGTTTGACGATTGTCGCCAGTGAGCATAATAACTTTGCGAATGCCTTGTTGCTTGAGCATGGAGATAGCTGCGGCGGCATCCGGCTTGATCTCATCGGCAATCACAAGATGCCCGGCGTACATTCCATCTACAGCCAGATGCACAACCGTTCCTGCCTCTGCTGACTCAACCGGAACAATCTGATGCTGCTCCATGAGTCGTCGATTACCAGCTAGTATCTGGCGATCATCCCACATCACTTCAATGCCATAACCCGCATGCTCACTATAGTCGCGAATACGTTCCTGCTGCAAGGCATGGGGATAAGCGTCGCGGATCGATTCGGCAATGGGATGGCTGGAATGCAGTTCTGCATAAGCGGCAATTTCCAGCAATTGTTGCTGTGTAAACGATGTACCGTCTGCCGGATACATTCCGGTTACAGCAAATGTTCCTTTGGTCAATGTGCCTGTTTTGTCGAATACGACATACTTGACTCCATGTAATGCTTCCAGATAGTTACTGCCTTTAACGAGAATACCGTTACGGGATGCAGCACCAATGCCTCCGAAAAAGCCTAACGGAATCGAAACGACGAGTGCACACGGACAGGAAATCACGAGAAAGACAAGCGCACGATAGATCCAATCAGTAAATGACGCTCCGCTGATCAGCAGCGGCGGTACGACAGCGAGCAAGGTTGCGATCATAACTACTGCTGGTGTGTAATACCGGGCGAACTTGGTGATGAATTTCTCAGTTTGTGCCTTTTTGCTGCTGGCATTTTGCACCAGCTCCAGAATCTTCGCGACTGACGATTCGCCGAATCCACGGCTAACTTCCAGCGTTAACACACCATTTTTGTTCACAAAGCCTGCCAGTACTTCGCTGCCAGTCTGGGCATGACGTGGAACCGATTCACCCGTCAGTGCGGATGTATCAAGCATAGAGCTACCTTCAACTACGATACCATCCAGCGGCACCTTTTCCCCCGGCTTGATCATAATATGATCGCCAATCCGTACAGTCTCTGGCGAGACTTGAGACATGCCTTCCGCCGTTTGCAAATTAGCATAATCTGGGCGAATATTCATCAGTTCAGCGATGGAGCGACGTGAACGCTCTACCGCATATCCCTGAAACATCTCACCGAGTTGGTAAAAGAGCATAACGGCAACCCCTTCCGGGTATTGACCGATCAAGAACGCACCAATCGTCGCTATCGCCATTAGAAAATACTCATCAAATACTTGCCCGCGCACAATATTGCGCACTGCCTGCCAGACAATATCGCCACCAGCGATCACATAGGCAAGCAGAAATAATGTTAGCTCCGCCCAACCAGACACTGGCAAGATCAAACCGCCCGCCAGCAAAATACCGCCGCCTAGCAAACGGATAAGCAGATTCCGTTGCTGATTACTACTATGAGCATGAGTATGTTCTTGGTGGTTATGAGCATGGTTATGTGCTTGGTGATTGTGTAAGGATTCATGGGAATGTTGCTGGGTTTGCTCTGTATTGGTTGGAGCATTCATCCGCTCGTTCTGCGCAGGCGCCAGCATCGGATGATCATAATGAGTATGTGAAGCAGACCCATCTGCATGGATACGATTCTTTTGGTTGACAGCAGTTGTCTGAGCGATGGGTGCTTTGATCTTGACCTGTATGTGTGGTTCGATCCGATTGACAGTACGTGCGGCTTCCCCAGCCACTTGTTCCGCCTGCTCTTGCTCCGTTTCAAGTGTCAATGTTTTGTTGACAAAGTTGACTGAGCATGACGATACGCCTTTGATTTTGCTAACGCCGTTCTCGATCTTCCTTGCACAATTGGCACAATGCAGTCCGTCTAATGTCAGCTCACGGGTAGTCAACTGTAACGATGTCTGTCCCATGCTGATTCCTCCTTTTAGCGAAAAGGCTGTATCTTATCTACCTACTGCCTTTGCTATATTTTTTTATTTTATCAATACATGAGTAATTGTTCATATGTTATGTACAGTATACGTTTCACCGACCCTAATGTCAAAGCCAAAACGGTATTTATGACAAAAACAGGTCAGATCGGCATCGTGATGATACTGATCTGACCTATTGTTTGTTCTCTTTATCCTCTTTGTTCTATTAAATGCTAGATTCTATATGCCAGCTTCGTATTAGGGAATGTTACATAGTAGTGCATCCTAAGCTTCTATTTTGTATCGAAATCAATCTGTATGCTGCTGGATGACTATTGAATCGTAATTCCTCTTTGCACTCAGCTTCTTTTCCATGAGTCCTTGAGGGATACGACACGATTGAATACAGGATGATCGTCGCGGCTGTATCGGCTATCGGTCACAAAATAACCATGCCGGATAAATTGATAATGTGCCTCAGGATCAGGATGAAGGAGCATCGGCTCTGCTACAGCATGTTTCATCACAATACGCGAATCCGAGCGAACGCGATGATGCCATGGATCATCTTCAACTTTATTATGTTCTGTATGAGATTCGGCATCTGGCTTCACACCTTCGTCTACATTGATATCCTCATTAACTTTAACATGTTTACTTCCTTCAAGAACTTGGCTTGTGTTACTATCGTGTTTCACTTCACTCTCTTCCGTAAGCAATGAGTGATATACATGCACTTCTACCGGAACTGCATGATGCGCAGCTACCCAGTGAATCGTTGATTTTACTTTACGTGCGTCAAAGCCACTTCCACTTCGAGTGTCAGGATCATACGTACAATGCACTTCGCTGATTTCTCCTGTGTCTGGATCATGCAGAATACGTTGGCAGCGGATAAAATACGCCCCTTTCAGCCGTACTTCCACACCCGGCGATAACCGATGGAAACCGCGCTCTGGCACTTCCATCACATCCTCGCGCTCAATCCAGATCTCGCGTGTGAATGGAAGCAGACGTGTACCCCTATGTTCCTGTTGCGGATGATTCTCTACTTCCAGCCATTCCGTAGCGGCTGCATCGTAGTTCGTAATGATCACTTTAACCGGATTCAGAACGACCATGGCAGATATGGCTTTGGGCTTGAGATCCTGACGAACAGCATGCTCTAGCATGCCCAGATCTACGGTAGTGTTTGCCCGAATCATACCAACATCACGAAAAAAGGCATGAATGCTATCCGCAGTATACCCGCGACGACGCATCCCTTGTAACGTTGGCAACCGCGGATCATCCCAGCCATCCACATATCCGCCTTCCACAAGCTGCCGCAAATAGCGCTTGCTCGTTACTACACCGCTAATATTCAATCGTCCAAACTCACGTTGCTTCGGCGGCTCGGCAATGTCCAGCTCATGCAGCACCCAATCGTACAATGGTCGATGCTCCTTAAATTCAATAGAGCATAACGAATGCGTGATGCCTTCCTTCCAATCCTGAATCGGATGAGCAAAATCATACATCGGGTATATGCACCACTCTTTGCCTGTACGGTAATGCGGAGTATGAATGATCCGATACAGCACAGGGTCACGCAAATTCATATTGGGCGATCCCATATCAATACGCGCACGCAGCACCTTTTCTCCAGTAGCAAATTGACCAGCACGCATGGCAGACAACAGCTTCAGATTCTCCTCGATACTACGGTTACGATAGGGGCTGTCTGTTCCTTTTTCGGTTAGTGTACCCCTGTATTGCGCCATTTCCACTGGGGTCAGGTCGCATACATATGCTTTTCCTTTGTTAATCAGTTGTATCGCGGCAGCGTAATACTCCTCGCTATAATCGGAACCGTAATGCACCGCTGGACGATAACCGAGCCATGCCAGATCACGAATAATCGCGTGTACGTACTCTTCATCCTCCTTGAGCGGATTCGTATCATCGAACCGCAGAACGAAGTTGCCATCAAACTGTTGCGCCATACTCACATTCAAAATAATGGCAAAGGCGCTGCCGATATGCAAATAACCGTTTGGCTCCGGCGGAAAGCGTGTGGCGATCGGGCGACTGAATGTGCCCGCTGCTACATCTTCTTTTATGATGCGAGTAATAAAATGCTCATGCTCAGCAGGTTCGTGTTCGATAAAATGGGTTTTATCCGTATTTAACATGATGATGGGGTGACCTCCTTCAAGTGTGAGGAAACGATGAATCGTATTGGTAGCTACATATGAACGGCATACTGCTACTCATTGATTTCCCAATTGGCAATCCACTATGACCGTGTGAAGAACTCGTCTCCACACATGCCATAAAACAAAAAAATCCCACCTCCAAGACATTTGTCTTGGGGACGAGATTGTGATCGCGGTGCCACCCCAGTTCGCGGCTGCATCACTGCATCCGCCTTGTCGGGTACGTCGTCGTGCCGCCTATCATTCCATATGACTCATATGGCGATACAAGAAACGCCGATTATACCCCAGCTCTGTAACAGGAGCGCCTGTCATACCATCCCCGCTGACCGGTTCCGATATGCTGCTCAGAGGCTTGTTTCGACTGGATTGCTTTCACCCCTTCTCAGCTACCGGAGCTCTCTGTTGAAGCGCAAATCAAGTCTACTCTTCTCATCATCGCATGTAATATGGATTTTATTGTACTGTCAGTTGTTAGGTTTGGCAACTATTGGATAATGAGGACTGGAGCTTCTTTATGACTTCTTGTTCTTTTGTCGTGCTCGAAAACGACGAACCTTCATCAGATTGCCGCATAACTTGTCATCGCAATAGCGCTTCGTTCGGCTACGTGTATCATCGTAAAAGACCCAACGGCAATCCGGGTTATCGCAATGACGGATACGCCGAGCATCGCCATGTAACAATGTTGCTGCAAAATCAGCTACAATCTCCGCCGCTACCATATCCCAACCTGTCTGCTGACACACATAATGTAGCGTTAGCTGCTCCTTGTCCATCTGTAGTTGTCGTTGCAACGAAACACCTGCCAACATGTCATTCAAATACTGCATATGCTTGGCAGACAACGATTCGCCTGTAGCCACTTCTGCTGCTGTTTTGCTTAGTTGCGCACGTAATGTACATAACATGGCTAGTTGCTGCTCATTCGCCGGTACATCTGCCTTCAGCTGATGCTGCTCCAGAAAACGCTGCTGCCATGTAGGTAGCGGCAATTTGTCTTCGTCATGCTTGCCTTCCTTCCAGTCGTGATAATCGCTATTCAAAAAATCAGTCCACATCATATCCATAATTATTCACCTATCCTGTCGTTATTGCTCATATATGATTGTAATTTTATTTACTAGCTCATGCTTTACTAGTGTATGTTACTAGTTAGCGGAACATTTGATCATACGCATTCAATGTAAATATGTTAGATCCATCAATATACTAGTCTTAGATACATCAATACATCTGTCATAGATACACCCGACGTAACTATCTTAAATAAAATAGATGGTTACGTATATTCTATTATGTTTAATACTATTGTAACGATCTATGAGTGAGATAGAAAGCTACATTTACACATAACATCTCTGTAAGCACCATTTTTACACTCATAATGTCGCTACTATTTTCTAAATGAGGTTTCCACCAATCTTCTGCTGCTTCACAGATCGTCCACTATACGGGATACAACCCGAAGGAGGCAATATGATGAGTAAGCTCAAAGTGGATCTGTTATTACTGCAAAAGGATCAAATCTGGAAGGATGAAGACTGGATTGTTCCGCTCTCACTAGCTTTGGAAGGCTTGACTGCTCAGCAAGCGGCATGGCAACCGCAAGGCGATAATTTGACGATTCGTCAGTACGTCAATCATATTCAGCATTATAATCAGCGTGTATTGAATCGCCATCAGGATAAAGATCCGGGTGCTGAAGCAGAAAATAATTTGCAAACCTTTGGTTCTCCGGGCGATCCATATGATGAAGCAGGCTGGCAGCAGCTTGTTCGTGATGTGACCGATACATCGCTAGCATTGCGCGATATGATTGATGCGTATGACGATGAATCGCTTGCTGCCCCTTATCCAGATACCGATATAAACCGTGGTCAACAGCTTGCCGGTTGGATCATCCATGATGCCTATCATGCAGGGCAAATTGTATTATTGCGTAAATTGCAAGGCTGCTGGCGGACTTCCAATTGAACATAGTATAGTGATCTGGCAATGTAGTATAAAATGGTATTGACGTGTAATAGAGCATCAACATGCAATAGAGTATCAATGTACAATATGCTATGGTAATGCAATATAAAGTCTTAACCTAATAAATCATTGAAAAGCGATAGAATATCATAAAACTAACAGATTGATAGTAGGATAGAGCTGTAGATATCATGTTGAAATACAAAAAACCGGCAAGTATAGTAGATGTGCCTCTGTAGCTGACATCTTGTATACTTGCCGGTTTCTTTTGTACCTTTATTGATCAAATGCGTTAACCACCCAAGATGCTCAGCCACAAGTATAGACCAAGCAGTGTGAGGAACAGCGTCGGAATGGTCAGAATCAGACCGATTTTGAAGTACGTACCCCATGTGATGCGAATGCCTTTGTTACCGAGCACATGTAGCCAGAGTAGCGTTGCAAGCGAACCAATCGGTGTGATTTTGGGACCGAGGTCGGAGCCGATGATATTCGCATACACCAGACCTTCCTGCACGACGCCCTGTACACCGGACGAATGAATCGCCAACGCATTGATTAGCACTGTGGGCAAATTATTCATCACAGATGACAACATTGCTGACAGGAAACCCATTCCCATCGTCGCCGCCAGCAGTCCATGATTCGAGAATGCTTGAATCCATTCTGCCAGAATCGATGTTAGCCCCGCATTACGTAATCCATATACAACCACATACATCCCAATTGAGAAAAAGACAATCGCCCACGGCGCATTCCGCAGCACTTCGCGCGCCTGCACCGTACTGCTACGATTCGCCATAATCAGGAAAAAGATCGCGATCACACCCGCCACAACTGAGACCGGAATATGCAGAAATTCGCTGACAAAATACCCTACCAGCAGCAATCCCAGTACCCACCATGACAGTTTGAACAGCTTGAGGTCGCGAATCGCCTTAATCGGCTCCTTCAGCTGACTTTCGTCAAACGTATGCGGAATACTTTTACGAAAATACAAATATAATACGAGAATACTCGCTGCTAGCGAGAATAGATTCGGAATAATCATGCGTGCCGCATATTCCATAAAGGTCACACCAAAATAATCCGCCGAGACAATGTTGACCAGATTACTTACAGTTAGCGGTAACGAGGTCGTATCCGCAATAAATCCACCCGCGATAATAAATGGAAATACATACTTCTCTTCCAGCTTGAGCGCCCGTACCATTGCGAGTACAATCGGCGTCAGAATGAGCGCTGCACCATCGTTGGCAAACAGTGCCGAGACTACCGCACCCAGCACCGAGATGTAAATAAACATCCGCAGCCCATTCCCATGCGACAGCCGCGCCATATGCAGCGCTGCCCATTCAAAAAATCCAATCCGATCCAGCACGAGCGAAATAATAATAATCGCTACAAAAGCAAGGGTCGCATTCCATACAATACTAGTCACATCCTGCACATCCTGCCAGCCAACAACGCCGGTCAGCAGCGCAATCGCCGCTCCCCCACATGCCGACCAACCAATGGACAGATTTCGAGGCTGCCAGATGACAAACGTCAGTGTGACAATAAAAATAGCAATAGCGAGTACCGTTTCAACCACATCTACATCCTCCAGTTACAGGCAGTGCAACATATTAGCAGACTCAGCTCTATTGCTCATCCACCGTTTGTTTTCGCACATTCATGTCTTGTTGTTTGTTTAGTCTACAGCGTCAAAGTCGATTATGCTTGCACAATAAACCATACATCCGTTTCATTTACAATGTTGTCGTCATACAAACTGAACTTATATTCAACTTACTGTTAACCGCAACACATTCGTTTCATTGTACAGACCACAGAAGATGATCATACCACATAGTCGCCAAATTCCGACAGTTCGTAACGAGCATTTTTACACCGTTCCTGTTCATATGAATCATATGCCATATACACAATGGAAAGTAGAGCCTTTCCTTTGCAAAATTGTTATTCGTAATCACAACGATTTTTGGTATAATGTAGATACGACGTTATACGAGGAAGGTGAATTTCGTGAAGCAGGAAACACTTATCGAGGAATGCGGTCATTGCGAGAACGCCAGTGAAGCTTCACAGCAGACACTTGCTCGTATCAAGCAAGAACTGATCAGCGACGACACCGCGCTATCGATGGCGGAAATTTTTAAAGCATTGGGCGACCCGACACGGGTACGACTCATTTACGCACTGTTGCAGCAAGAGCTGTGTGTGCATGATATTTGCGACGTATTGGATATGACGCAATCTGCCGTTTCGCACCAGCTGCGGTATTTGCGTAATATGCGAATCGTGAAACCGCGTAAAGTAGGTAAAACGGTATTTTATTCGCTGGACGATCATCACGTTGAGGAGATTTTCAAACAGACGCATCAGCATTTGATCCATAAATAATAAAAGCTCTCCATCCTGTGTATGATCAGGACATGGAGAGCTTTTGCTTTTGCATACATGTTATTTTGGATGAAACTTGTTCCTGATCATATACAGGAGTGTAAACGAACATTACGATTGTACATCAACATATCAACATTGCTGTATGGTATTTAGATTCCTATCCATTTTTACGTATAGGCAGTGTAGTCATGGGATAGCTTAATGTTCATTGCCCGCACATTTCATATCAGGGGTTTCCAGTTGAATTGTAATGTGCCCGATGTCGTACTGCTTTTGTAACAAAGCGCGAGCTTGTTCCATAATGGAGGAGCCGTTATCGCGGTGGTCGATCATCAGGTGACAACTCAGTAGCGGCAATTCCGAAGTGAGCGACCAGACGTGCAGATCGTGAACGCCGTTCACATGCGGAATCTGTCCAAGACGTTGCTTCATGTCTTCAGTATCAATATTCGCTGGTGTTCCTTCCATCAGAATATGAATGGAATCACGCGTAATCCGGTAGGCGCTGATCAGTACAAGCACCGCCACGATTACACTGGCGATCGGGTCTGCCAGATTCCAGCCGAATGCCATGATGAGCAGCGCTGCAACAATCGCGCCCACCGATCCGAGCAGATCGCCGAATACGTGCAATAAAGCACTACGCATATTCAGATTGTCCGACGAACCTTCGCCCCGCATTAATACAAAAGCGGCAGCAATATTAACTAGCAAACCGATAATCGCAATCAACAGCATGCCAGAACTCGCTACGCCCGGCGGATTGCCAAACCGCTCAAAGGCTTCCCAGAAAATATAAATAGAGATGACCGTCAAGGCAATCCCATTCAGAAATGCTGCCAGCACTTCAAATCGTTTGTAACCGTACGATTTATCCCGATTCGCCTGCCGCTGTCCCCAGATCATCGCTAACAGACTCAAGCCGAGTGCCGCCGCATCGCTCAGCATATGCCCGGCATCTGATAGCAGTGCTAGACTGTTAGTGACCAGTCCACCGATCACTTCTACGATCATAAAGCTGGCGATCAGGAAAAAAGCGATAGTTAGCGATTTCTTGTTCGTTGTGTGGGCGTGAGAATGCCCGTGCCCGTGATTGTGCGAATGTCCATGGCTATGTGAATGTCCGCGATGACTGTGATCATGATGATGTTGATGCGAATGATCATGCTGGGTAGTTTCATCGTGATCATGGGTGTGGTCATGATGTGCATCGTTATTATGTTGGTTGTTCGGTTTGGTAGATTGGGAAGACATAGTATCAGCTCCTTGTGCATTCGTTCTTAGTATTATTATCCGTATTTTCATAAAATAAAACATATGAGCAATTATTCATATGTTCATTATAGTATTCCTATTTGCTAATGACAACCTGTAGAAATAAAAATAAATGTTAGAGTATACAAGAGGGTATACAAGAAATGAACAGGAATTTTCCTAGTGTAACGCATATTAAGAGTTTACGCAGTAAGACCGATCCGGCTAACTTCTTCGCGAACTTTCAATCCACACTCCTGCACGAGGAGCGACGCAGTATAAAGTGGGGAATCAATTAAGCATAAGCAAAAAGAGATCCCGCTCTGCTGTTGGGAACAGCAAACGGGATCTCTTTTTGTCAATGAAACACCAGCCAAACAACGAATGGCGCGATAATGGAAGCAACAATTGCGCTAATCGTCATTGCAATCGAACTCATGGATGATGCACGCTCGCCAATTTCTAGCGCTTTGGCAGTACCAAGTGCATGGCTCGCACTACCCAGAGCGATGCCGCTACCGATCATATGATGGATACGGAACAATTTTAACAAATAGACACCCGCTACCGCTCCAGTGAATCCGGCGATCATCACAAATACCGATGTTAGCGATGAGTCGCCGCCCAGATGATTGACGATCTGAATCGCTACCGGCGTGGTGACCGATTTGGGCACGACGGATAAAATAAAGTTGCGGCTGAATCCACACATGACCGCCAGCAGCATCCCGCTGAGCATTCCCGCAAATACACTTGCCAGCGATCCGCCGACAATCGGCAGCCAGTTTTTCAACAATTGCTGCCGCTGCTTGTATAGCGGATACGCAAGCGCCACTACACCCGGTCCAAGCAGCTGATTAATCCACTGCCCGCCAACCATATACGTCGAATACGGCACATGAAATAACACGAGTAAAACAACAATCCCCGCCGTGCCTGTCAGCGCAGGCATGAGAAACGGCAACCGATATTTTTTATAAATGATCGCCATTACCGCATAGATGAACACTGTCAGTACAACAATGATGACAGCCAGCAAAATATTCATAAGCGATCGCCCTTCTCTCGATACACAGCAGTTCCTGTTGAACCGCCACTGCTACTCGATTTTCGTGCAGGAATATTTGCCTTCTGCTTAGATGTAGGATGCAATGGGTTGCTTTGATCTTCCGCATGGTTAAAAGGATTGCGCTGATCAGCGATATTATCGTCGCTAGTATGCTTATCCATCGTCAGATTCATTACACGTTCGCCAGAATCATTCCGCGACCATTCGGTTTCTTTCGTCGTTTCCGATACTTCGGTTATAACAGTAGCCGTTTTCTGCTCCATGCGCATCGCTAGCCATTGACTGACATGACCGGCAATCACAATCGTAAGCGCTGTGCTAACGATCACAACAGCAACCAGCAATAGCCCTTTACCGACGAACAGATCGAGATGGTTGACCACACCAACCGTTGCCGGTACGAAAAAGAGCGGCAAATAAAAAAGCAGCGTATTGCTGCCCGTCTCAATCCACGATACCGGAATGACCCGGCACAATAACAATACAAATAACAGCAGTAATCCAAGAATACTACCCGGGATCGACAGATGCAGCCACTGTTGAATCATACCGCCCAGCCAGGCGAATGCGTACAGCAGCGCAATCTGGATGATGATCTTAAACAGCTTCATTGCCTCATTTCCCTTCCACCCCATCGTCTGATGGTTATCTATCTGTATTTATTTCTATACATATAGCTTACCAGATTTTACAGCTGTTCTATACTAAAACTGACAAATTCCCATTACAGAATTGGGTAAGCGCTTTATTTCACTTTTTATCATCCAGCTTATTCCTGATGATCCCTGTATGGATTACTATACAAACATAATTTATATCAGAGAAGCACATGTTCATCCTTCCAACAATAGCAAAAAGCCATCTCCCTCGAATAGGAAATGGCTGGAAAAGGATAATATAGCATCTTACGATGATCTGAGCGTCATTGCGATTGGTGCAAACCCTTGCTTTGGAACAATGTTACAACTTTGCCGGATTGGCTGGTTTGCTGACAGATGACTTTTTATTTTTCTTGCGTTTGCTACTGTTTGAAGATGGTGCTGTTGAAGAACGCATTGCTGTCGCATCTGACGCATCGTTTTGCTTCAGTTGCACTGCCGATTTCGATGATGAAGTCGAAACCGAAGAAGATTGGGACGATGTAGACGTTTTTTTGGATTGTGGTTTACCAAATTCTTCTTCGATCACCGCCTCTGCCGCTTCAGCAATTGGCGCCGCATCGACTGGATACATCCGCTGGAACAGCAGTGTTTGCAAAATCAGGAACGTACCGCTTACCATCCAGTAGAGCGGCATCGCTGCCGGTGCACTGAACGAGAAAAATGCCATCATAATCGGCGAAATGTACGCCATCATCGCCATTTGCTTTTGCTGCTCCGGTGTCATCGTTTTCTGCGAAATCTTGGCTTGGAACAGATACAATACCGCTACGATAATCGCCAGAATCCAGTCAGGCTGCCCCAGCTTGAACCATAAGAAGGAATGCGTGGACAGCTCTGGTGTGAGACGAATCGCTGTGTACATACCAGACAAAATCGGTAATTGAATCAGAATCGGCAAACAACCGATATTTAGCGGATTGAAATTATGCTTTTTGTACAGCTCCATCATTTCCTGCTGCATTTTCTGTTGCTGAGCAGCGTCTTTTTTGTCGCCGTATTTTTGCTTTAAAGCATCCAGCTCAGGCTGCATTTTGCTCATAATCTTCTTCATGCCCTGCTGTGACTTGGCTTGTCTCATCATTAATGGCAACAATACGAGCCGCACGATCAGCGTAAGCACGATAATTGCCATTCCATAGCTGCCGCCAAACCAGCCAGCGATATGCTGCATACTGTAGGATAGCGGGTAAACGACGTAATGGTTAAAAAATCCCGGTGTAGTGGCATCAATAGAACTGACATTGTTGCTGCATCCTGATAATAGTAGCACCATCAATGCCATAATAATCAGACCGTATAAACGACCTCTTTTACCGATTGTGAATCCCTTGAAACCTTCCATGTTGTTCCTCCTTGTTGATCATTCATAGTGGATGAGGTCAACAAGGATACACAGTCTGAATTATCATCGTCCGGCGCTTCCTTCCGGCGGATCATACGCGATAAGCGCAGCGGTGCCGGATGGCTCGTAATGGACAGGATCAGCGGAAAGAAATGATGATCTTCGTTACGGCTGCCAATCAGCCAAAAGCGTGTCACATCGCAATATAAACGCAAAATCAGGGAACAGGTCAGCACGATAATCAGCATCAGTGACATGACATAAGGTAACCAGTCTTGAAAGTCCTGCAAAGGGATTCACCTCCTTTATCCTCAGATCAGCCCACAGCATCATATACGCAAACGGTCGGCGATCCGGATGATTGCATTTAGTATAACACTATTTACATCCTTTGCAGAAGACATATTTCGACAGCACCAAGGGCAATTCGGTGAACAGCCACATTCTCAAAATACTTCATCAACGAAAAACTTGAAAACGTTATTATCATCGTTTACAATGAACATGAAACAGGCAAAACATAACATAGGATTGTTACTGGTAATGCAGGCAAAACCTAAATTGGCAACGAAACCGGCATGAAGATGCTGCTTTTGTTCCGGTTTAGGTTTTTTTTGGTTTCAGCGGTCAATCCATACTATACGTAGAAAGAGGTCATGAATATGGCACCAAAAGGTTTCCCGAAAAACTTCCTGTGGGGCGGCGCAACCGCAGCTAATCAGCTGGAAGGCGGCTACAATGAAGGCGGCAAAGGTTTGTCTAGTGCTGATATGATCGCTTATATTCCGAAAGACCAACGCAGCAAAGATATGTCCCATGCAATGGAAATCTCTTCCCAACGAATCGAAGATATTCTAGATGGTTCGTTTGAAGCACGCTTCCCGAAACGTGACGGTATTGACTTTTACCATCATTACAAAGAAGATATTGCTCTGTTCGCTGAGCTGGGCTTCAAAGTGTTCCGCATGTCCCTTCACTGGTCGCGCATCTTCCCGAACGGTTATGATGAGCAGCCGAATGAAGAAGGTCTGCAATTTTACGATAACGTCTTTGACGAACTGCTCAAACATGGCATTCAGCCGTTAGTAACACTGTCTCACTATGAGACACCACTCGGTCTGACACAAAAATATAACGGCTGGATCGACCGCGCCGTTGTGGATCATTATGCACGCTATGCTGAGACTGTATTCAAACGCTACAAAGACAAAGTGAAATACTGGCTGACCTTCAACGAGATCAACGTGATCACTATTAGCGCCTTCACTGGCGGTGGCGTTGTCGTAGATCGTCTAGACAACAAATTGCAAGGTATGTATCAAGCGCTGCATCATCAGTTCGTTGCCAGCTCTATTGCAACCAAGCTGTGTCACGACATCATTCCAGATGCACAAATCGGCTGTATGCTGGCACGTATGGAAACGTACCCGAACAGCTGTAATCCAGAAGATATCCGCAAAGCACAGGTTGCCAATCAGATGAACCTGTTCTTCACAGACGTGCACGCACGCGGCAAATATCCGAAGTTCATGGATCGTTATTTTGAAGAAAACAATATCGTACTGCAAAAAGAAGACGGCGACGATGAGCTACTCAAGCAGTACACTGTTGACTACATCTCATTCAGTTACTATATGACAATCACCGTTTCGGAAAACCCGACTGGTGAAGAGGGCGTTGGTAACCTCGTGTCCGGCAGCGTCGTGAATCCGCATCTGGAATCCTCCGACTGGGGCTGGCAGATTGACCCGATCGGTCTGCGTGTCACGCTGAATGCGATGTATGATCGTTACCAAAAACCACTATTTATCGTGGAAAATGGTCTCGGTGCTTATGACAAAGTCGAAGAAGACGGTTCTATTCACGATCCGTACCGCATCCAGTATCTGCGCAAGCATATTGAGCAGATGAAAGAAGCGGTTCGTGATGGCGTGGAACTGATGGGTTATACCGCATGGGGGCCTATCGATCTCGTTAGTATGTCCACTTCTGAAATGTCCAAACGTTACGGCTTCATCTACGTTGATCAGGACGATGATGGCAATGGTACACTGGCACGCTCCAAAAAGGATTCGTTTGCTTGGTATCAGAATGTAATCGCAACAAACGGCGAAGAGCTGTAAAACTCGCATCGTCCTTTATCTCATCCACAAGATTGAATGGTAAGACTGCATGTTACGTTATAAGCTATACAAGGTTTGACGCTGGACGCTCCCGATTGGGGATGACGGAACGTTCGGCTCCAAATAAATCATCAACCATCCGAAACAGGCGACAGCACCGGTTCATCCGGCACTGTCGCCTGTTTTGTTTTCGTTTCTACTCAGGCTCAGGCTCAGGCTCAGGCTCAGGCTCAGGCTCAGGCTCAGGCTCAGGCTCAGGCTCAGGCTCAGGCTCAGGCTCAGGCTCAGGCTCAGGCTCAGGCTCAGGCTATCAAATTGTAACTGCCTGTTAAGACATCGGCAAGTATTCCTGACGGTAAATATGATCTACTTTCTCCCACACTGCCTCAGCTTTTTCAATAAAACGCGGCTCTACCGGCTTCTCTTTTTTCAACAAAATTCCGGTTTGCTGACGATATTCTCCAACTGCCCCATTATACAACCTGCTTGCTCCGGTTGATGGATGTGCCATAAACCACTTCATCCATACACGCGCGAATAGTGGCAATCCACTCGGTTTGTTTTTGCGTAGCGTATTGTTGCCACCAGGATCAACGCTACGGATCATGACGTTTTGCGCTGCCAGTGAAGACGATGCGGCACGCGCCCACAATGTTAAAGCCAACTTGGACGACGCATACGGACCGATGAGCTTGCGGAATGTAGTCGGATGATCCAGTTCATCGACGTCAAATGATTGTAAATAGTCAAACGCAGCAGACGATGTATGGATGACGGTTCCTCCCTGCCCTGCACTTAACAATGGCAACAATTCCATCGTAATGATATACGGCACAACGGTCATTAATTCAAAATGCAGCTCTCGTCCTTGCGGAGATAACGTTAGTTGAGACAGACTATTACCTGCATTGTTGAATACAATATCAGTTCGTTGCTCCTGCACCTTAATCTGCTCCAAGGCTGTTCGAAGTTGCTGAAAATCGCTCAGATCAGCGCGGTATATTCGTATTCTCCCTTCCTGCAATGCTTGGTGAATGTCCTGATTGTCCTCATTATTTTCAAATTCAGACCGGTTCAGCGCAATCACATGGTAGCCTTTGCTCAATAACAAACGAGTTAACTCCAAGCCAATCCCACTACTCGCACCGCTGACAAGTGCAACTTGTTGTGTTGCCTTGCTGTCAGTATGACTGGTGTCGATATGACTGGTATTCATTATAGCTTCAGATGAATCGGTACTCATATGATTTTCCTCCTCGGAATGTGCATGCTTTCATCCAACATCTCGTGATGAAGTGGATTCTAGCGTACAACCTGAAGTCGACACCAGGTCAAGTAGCAAATGTGGGATTGGATTAGAAAAGTTATACCGCTGAAATGGATAAATAATGAATAGAAGTATAGAAAGTTAATTTACGGGTTGGTTTGGGGTTGGTTTGGGGTTGGTTTGGGGTTGGTTTGGGCTTGACTTGGAGTTGACTCCAGGTTTTACAATAGAGGTAGCGATACAAATGCAAGCACGATTTTATAGAGCATCTTGTCTATTCAATAGAGCATCTTATTCACTCAATAAAGCGGTAACTTCAATATCCGTCCATGTTCTTTTGCAAAATAAAACACTCTTGTAGTCTTGTAGTCCCGTAGTCTAAATAATCCAAGGAGTGATGATGATGAATACTCAACTTTTCAATTCCACGAACTTGAACTCCGCCACAAGTGCTGCCCCTACTAATGATCCCGTATCTATTGGCGAAGCGGCGCGACAGGCGGGATTGACCGAAGATACGATCCGATTTTATGAGAAAACTGGATTATTGCCTGCTGCCACTCGTAAAGCAAATGGTCATCGCACCTACAACCGTAACAGTATTCGCCAGATGAAAATGATTCAATGTCTCAAAAAAACCGGCATGTCGCTAGAGGAAATGAAGCCGTATATCCAGTTAGGCGGTATTCATGGTAGTTTGGATGACGCACCGGAATTGCACGATCACCTGCTTCAGCATCGTGAGCAAATCCAGCAGCAAGTGGACTCCTTGCTAAGCATTCTTGATTTTATCGATTCCAAAATCCTTGCTGGTAGCATGGAACATCCACATGCACAGCAGGAGTCATACGGACTGAATGTAGATGACGTAGATGATTGTACACTGCCAGTGCTGCCTTCGCGTCTGGATTCTTTGCAAGCACGTATGGCTGCGTTTCAGTCTCGGTAAATGTCACTATGCCATGCTACATCAGATAGGGATAACAATCTTCATCATGCCTATGCATAGGATCAATATCCACAACAAAAAGCCGAATCCGCTATCATCAAATGGAGCGCTGTACTACAAACAGACTTCCATTTTCGATGAATGTGATTCGGCTTTGTTGTTTAGATTTGGCTATGCGTATGCTCGGCGGCTGGCGCTGGCACGGCAGGATGATACATAAACGATTTTTGGAACCAGACAATCAGCTCCATCACCAGCAAAATGCCAATGATCCATGTACCGACCGACAAAATGACATTGTGCAGCCCCATTGTGATGACATTGCCAGTCGCTGTCTGCACAGTCTGTATCGTAAGAAAATAAAATATGCCTAGCGTAAAAATGCGCGTCCATTGCGCCGTATGATATCGTCCCACCCCTGTACGCCACCCATAAGCACGTATGCGCCAAATCGCGCGAACTGTCTCTGCACTTTCGACGATAACAAGAACAATCAGACTTGCCCACCAGAATCCGTAACTTACTCCACTGCTCCATGCACCAGTCAAGCTGATCGCTACGCCGGTAATCGCAAGACTTCCGTAGGTGATGCAATAGGTGATTTTCCAATTCTGTACGCTGCGTTGCTCCATTCTGCGGTAACGCCATACCATCAACGCCACACCGATTACATAACAGAGCAAGCCCAGTATAATAAAGGTACGACTCAGCCATACACCGACTGGCAGTTGAAATACCTGATGGCACATGAGTACGATGGATTGGGTTGCTACTGCTGGCAGCAATATTACACTGTCGATCCGCTGTGAATGGGAATCTGTCGCCAGCTTGTACCATCCCTGAACCACAATGCCCATATAAAATAACCACAACCCCAGATTGAGCGTCGCCATAATATGAACCGTTTCATTCAGCCAGTCCGCATTGAATCCAGTGTACAGATTCATAAGCAGCGCCGAAGTACCCGCTACCCATGTCCCGATTGCAAAGCGTTCGACCGGATGCGAAACATGATCTTCGTAAAAGGTGGATCGACGAATCGAGGTCAAATAACTTGCCAGCAAATACAGCCACACAAGTACGATCCCAATAATCAGCAATCGAGCGGAAAGACTGGTCAGCGGCTGACCGGTCAGATGTTGCCAGATGCCATGCACAAAAATGCCAAGTGCCATAACCATACTCCCTGCTGCTGTCGGTGCGGCAGGCAGCTTTTTACCAAGTGCAATCAAGCCGATAATGATGCAGCTCAACAGCAAAATCATAAACATACATCATGCTCCCTTGAGTTTTTATAGTATTCTTAAACCGTTTACAACCTCTATAGCAACCGGATGAGTCCGATTACACTAATACATGTATCTTTTAGGATGTATGAACTCCGAATTATAACATATCATGGAGAGCAGCAGTGTATTTTATGATGAGAATTATGATCAATAACATCCAACGTTTCTAAACATAGAATTACTGTCATGGTGAACTATACTTGATTCCGAAGATGGAAAATGGAGGAGTGCGCATATGGAGACATTTGCAGAACGATTGACGAACGCGATTATTGCAAAACGATTGAATTCTCATGAGGCGTTAGCAACGTGGTTAGTGGAAATGGCTGAATAACGAGTATACAGGTGTAACTATATGTATTTTGCATGTACTTCATATTGGAATAAAATATAAAACATGCTGCGGTAGTATAGCACCGTTGAACTTGTAATGAAGCACGATTTTCACTTTATAATGAAGCATTGCAAAAACGGCGACATGATTTTAGCTGTCGCCGTTTTTGTATACCATACGCTATGATTTAGCTGAATTGAAACGTAATTTGAGCAGATATGTTCCACTTCAACTTTAGACGCAGATGATGGAAGTGGAAACTACTATTTTTTGCTCACTACTCGTTTATATTACTGCTGATCGCCATCCTTGGTTACCAGCTTCAGCGGTGCTGGAATGGAAGCTTCGACGGATTTGCCTTGCAGTACATCGCGTGCGGCATCTACTGCCATTTGTCCGATCAGGTCAGGCTGCTGGGCAACGGTTGCCGTCAGCTTGCCTTCTTTAATCGAGTTGAGTGCATCCTCGTTACCGTCAAAACCGACAACCGGAATGTCCTTGCCTGCACTTTCAATCGCTTCAATCGCGCCCAGTGCCATCTCATCGTTGTGAGCGAATACGCCCTGTACGTCCGGATTCGCCTGCAATAGATTCTCCATAACATTCAGCCCTTTGGTACGGTCAAAATCGGCTGCCTGACTCGCGATAACGTCCAGCTGCTTATCAGCGACTTCGTGGAAACCTTTGCCGCGTTCACGAGTAGCGGAAGCGCCCGGTACACCTTGCAGCTCAATGATTTTGGCGCCTTCACCTAGCTGTTTGACGAGGTAGTCGGCTGCCATGCGTCCACCTTTGGCATTGTCAGAAGCGACAAGCGTTTTTACTTCGCCCTTATCTGCGGAACGGTCAAGCGTAATAACCGGAATATCCAGACCGTTCGCCGATTGTACCGCTGCCGAGATAGCTGCGGAATCGGTCGGGTTGATTAGCAGCGCATCTACGCCTTGTTGCAGTAGATCGTCTACATCGTTGCTCTGCTTGGCAGAGTCATTTTGCGCATCGACAACGATCACTTTGACGCCCAGCTTTTGCGCTTCTGCGGTTACACCGTCTTTGAGTGAAACGAAGAACGGGTTGTTTAGTGTAGAGATCGACAGACCGATGATCATCTCGCCCGTAGTGGTTGCTTTTTCCGGCTTTGCCCAGTTAGGCGGCTGCATGGAACAGCCAGCCAGCAGCAGTACGGTTAGCATAGCGGCGAGCAATAGTTTTATTGTATTCATGGTTAGTTCCCTTCTTTCGCTAGGCTTGCTTGCAATTGATATGTCATCGTGTTGCTACAATGACTGCGTAATATATATGGCTCTCAGTTGTATCCTATGTGGATGAGGTCATCTATAGGATGATTGCAATACGTAGGCAAAACAGATGCTTAACTGACTCATTGTCACCGAGAATTGTAACATTCGACTATATTACAATATTCCATCCTGACGTGCGATCTCGTTACGCCGAGCGTTTACGGTCGATCAGAACGGCAATGACAATCACGATACCTTTGACAACCATCTGGTAAAAGGACGATACGCCGAGCAGATTCAGACCATTGTTGAGGGTTGCAATGATCAGCGCACCGATCAATGTACCGACAATGCGTCCACGTCCACCGGAAAGGCTTGTTCCACCGAGGACAACGGCTGCAATCGCATCAAGTTCATATGATGTACCAGCGGTCGGTTGTGCTGAGTTTAGACGGGATGTAAGAATCGCACCTGCCAGCGCAGCCAGTGCACCAGTCAGTGAGTAGATCAGAATTTTTACACGGGTCACTTTGATACCGGACACGATAGCGGCTTTTTCGTTACCACCGATTGCGTACGTTTTGCGACCAAACGCTGTTTTATGCAAAATCACCCACAAAATCGCAAATGCGATAATCATCGTAATCGCTGGCACCGGAATACCGAGGAAATAGCCGCGACCGAACAACTGAAATGCCATGCTGTCGCCAAGCCCTGTAATCGGATTCCCGTTTGTGTACACTAGGGTCAATCCACGGAACACGGTCATCGTAGCCAGCGTAGCGATAAATGGTGCCATTTTTCCTTTTGTTACCATCAGACCGTTGATCATCCCCATTACTCCACCTGCCAGACAACCGACGATGATCGCCAGAATCGGGTCCATACCGGACAGCATCAGGTTCGCAACAAAGGCACTGGATAATGCTAGAATCGAGCCGACCGACAAGTCGATACCGCCGGTCAAAATCACAAACGTCATACCGAATGCGATCAGCGCATTAATTGCCACCTGACGCAGTAGATTTAGAATATTCAGCGGTTCCAGAAAAGCCGGATTCAAAATAGAGACGATCACGACGAGAATGATAAAACCGAGCAGCGGACCTAGTTTCTGAGTAAAAGCGGAAACGTTCAGTGCGCCGGACTTGCTTTGCGATGTCGTTTGCATAATTATTGTCCTCCTGTTGCCAATGTCATAATGGTTTCCTGTGTTGCCTGTTCCCGATTCAGCTCGCCGCTTAATTTGCCTTCATGCACGACGATGATGCGGTCGCTCATGCCAAGCACTTCTGGAAGCTCGGACGATACCATAATAATCGCCACGCCGCGGTCGGTCAGCTCGTTCATGAGCTGGTAAATTTCGCGTTTCGCGCCTACATCGACACCGCGTGTCGGTTCATCCAGAATCAGTACGCTTGGACCGATACCGATCCATTTGGCGATCACGACCTTCTGCTGATTCCCGCCGGACAGACTGCGTGCTGGCGTTTCGGATGACTGTGTTTTGACCTGCAAACGCTTGATCAATGTATCGACGAATTCCTGCTCTTTTTTGCCGGAAATGAATCCTTTGGATGTGAAGCTGAACAGATTGGGCAGCGCCATATTTTCACGGATAGAGAAGTCGAGTACTAATCCTTCGTCCTTGCGGTCTTCGGTAATAAAGCCGATGCCATGACGTACCGCATCGTCCGGGCGACGAATGTTGACCTTTTTACCATGTACGCGGACTTCACCGCTATCGAGCGAATCCAATCCGAAGATCGCGCGCATAATCTCGGTACGTCCAGCACCCATCAGCCCGGAGAAGCCGACGATCTCACCAGAGCGTACATGGAAGCTGACATTTTCAAATTGTCCGCGTTTGCTGGCATTGTTCACTTCCAGCACGAGTTCGCCCGGCTTCGGATGACGTGTTGGGTAACGTTCGGTGAGCTCGCGTCCGACCATTTTGCGTACTACATCGTCAAAGGTTGTATGTGGAATGTCCTGTGTATCGACGGTTTTGCCATCACGCATAACGGTGATCCGATCACAAAGAGCAAAGATCTCCTCCATCCGATGCGAAATGTATACGATAGACACGCCTTCCTTTTTCAGAGCGCGAATCACTTCAAACAGCTTCTGAATCTCGCGTTCTGTCAGAGCGGCGGTCGGTTCGTCCATAATGATGATGCGCGCGTTAGTCATAAGCGCTTTGGCGATTTCGATCATCTGCTGCTGACCGACCGAGCATTGTCCTGCTTCCTGTTGCAAAGGCAGATGCACAGCGAGGCGGCGGAACTGCTCCTGTGCCAGCGCTTTCATTTTGCGGGAATCCAGCCAGCCGATGGAGGTGGTGACTTCCTTGCCGATAAACAGATTTTCCAGTACGGTCATCTCGGGCCAGATATTCAGTTCCTGATGGATAAAAGCGATTCCCTGTTCTTCCGCTTGCTTGGGATCGGTATAATACGTTTCCTTGTCGTCGATAGTGATCGTACCTTCATCGCGGGCATGCAGCCCGACGAGAATATTCATCAGCGTCGATTTGCCGGCACCGTTCTCGCCCATCAACGCATGAACTTCGCCTTCACGCAGTTCGAAATCCACGCCGCTCAGTACCTGATTGGTGCCGAAGGCTTTGTGGATATTAGTCATTTGGATGTGCATGGGGTAACCTCCTCTTGGTTGGGATGGGTGGGGTGGTGCAATGGAAACGGTGCTGTGCATTATCATTCACTTCGGAAAGGAATAAGGGAACGGGACTCCAGTGGAACCGCGGGAATCTTTTGAATGTAAGAAGGAATGAAGATTCCCGCCCCTTTAAAGCAGTAAGATATTTTGCTATCGCAAAAATCACTTTTGATTGAACCCCGTGTTTGAAAATCACAAACACTAGAAGTCGTCCCTTTTCCCTTATTTCCTTTCCTCCGTTCCGCAATGCTCGCAGCCTTTTCCTGCATCCGTACCTACTGTATTGGATGGGTAGTAGCAGTTTTAAAAGATTTAGGGTTTGCTTAAGAGAAAGATTTGGCACTTGTTTTAAGATTGGGTTTGCTTGTAGTTTTCAGTTATAAAGAAATGAGTTTTATTATAGATACATATTTCATTATTGATATTTGGTTGTTAGTTGATTCGTTTATGAATTGTGATGGTTTATAGTGCTTGATTTGTTGAGTATTTATTGCGTGCAAATGTTGGTTTAGTAGCTTTTGCCCTTATTTCCTTTTATCCGAAATAGACGCCCGATTGGAGGATGCAGTTGGCGTAGGGCTTGGATTCTCCGGTTCGGATGATGACTTTGGCGTTTTGTGTTAGTTGTTTGAAATGTTCGTGACTGCATTGTTGTAGTTCGATGTCTGCGAAGCGACCAGCCATGTAGCGGTGGGTCGATTTGTTATGTTCAGTCATTTCGGAAGCGATTACAACTTTTTCGATTTGCATATCGGCGGCGATGGCTTCGACGACGTCGTGGAAGCTAGGAACACCGTAGGTGAGTGCCAGATCGATTTTGGGAACGCCGTCTGGGATTGGAAGACCGATATCGCCAATGGCGATATAATCGGTATGTCCCAGATCGGCGAGTACTTTGGCGATATGGCTGTTTAGAATGCCGTTCTTTTTCATGATAAGGCAGCCTCCACTTCTGCGCGGGTTGGCATGCCGCCTTGAGCGCCGAATTTGGTTACAGATAAGGATGCAGCACGGTTGGCGAATTGCAGACTGTCTGCTAACGATTGACCTTCTGCCAAGGCAACGCCGAGTGCTGCGTTAAACGTATCGCCTGCTCCGGTTGTATCGACGGCTTCGACTTTGTATGTGGGCACGACGACTTCCTGCTCTCCGTCGTAGTAACGTACACCGTTGCTGCCTTCGGTAATGATCAGACGGTTGGCATACTGACGCAGCGCATCCTTCAGTTCTGTTCCTTCAAATACGATAGCCGCTTCATGCTCGTTTGGTGTAATATAAGCGACCGTTTCCAATACTTCTGCTTCCACCTGACGTGCAGGTGCAGGATTGAGCAATAAAGGAACATTGGCTTCGGCACAGATGCGGCTTACTTCCACAATCGTCTCCTGCGGAATCTCCTGCTGGATCAGCACAATGTCAGAATGACGAATGACATCGGCAGCTTGCTGTACATATTGTGGTGTCACTTCATCATTCGCTGCTTTGACGACAATGATACTGTTATCTCCTTCGGCAAGAATAATATGTGCCGTTCCGCTCTCCATATGTGTAACCGGTTTCACATATTCCACATTTACTTGATTGTCTTTAAAGTTATTCAAAATCGTTTCACCGAGATGATCGTCACCGACACGACCGATCATCGTTACTGCTGCGCCAAGACGAGCTGCGGCGACTGCCTGATTGGCTCCTTTACCGCCGGGAACCGTTTTGAAGCTTTCGCCAAGTACGGTTTCACCAGCTGCCGGGCGTTTGGATGAAGATACGACCAGATCCATCGAGCAGCTGCCAACAACACAGACTTTTGCTTGTTTTGCAGAGGATGTTGTCATAGGAATTACCTCATTTCCTGTTAGTGTATGTGTATGAAACAGAATGTTATCTAAGTCTTAGCAGGGTACTGCGATATATATTTATGATGCAAAATTTCTACACGAAGCCTGCTTGGGAAATCTCGCATATCAAGTACCTCGTATGCTCGTATGAAAGTTGCTATTAAGTTTCGTTATGAAACGGAAATGTTACTCAATTTGGTTGATCTGGTAACGACCGTGTCGTTTGCCGCTCGATGAATTGTACCGGCATCTGGATATTTTTCTGAATCACTGGATGATCTTCTATTAGCGAGATTAGCAGCTCAGCAGCGGCGCGTCCCATATCGTACGCGGGCTGACGAATCGTAGATAATGCAGGTGATAACAAACTGCTAAACGGAATGTCATCAAAGCCGACAACTTGCACATCTTCCGGTACCTTCTTGCCTAAGCGCAGCGCTTCATGCAGGACAGCTGTAGCAGTAATATCGTTACTGGCAATTACTCCGTCCGTATTAGGAAATTGACGGAATAGCTCACGCGCCCATTGCTCTGCCTCATCAAATGAGAACGAGCCGGTACGCACTACATCATAATGAATCCCCATATCGCTTAGCACTTCGGCTGCACCTTGAAAGCGATCTTGCGCCGTCCGAATATGCTCCGGTCCTTGCAAAATAGTAATTGTATGACTGCCACGCTCCACGATTGCTCGTGCTGCCAGCCGTCCGCCTTCACGCCCATCGGCATACACCGAAGGGCTATCACTAGCGATGCGATCCAGAAACACAACCGGAATAGACAGATTGCGATACGTCGAGCTACCCGGATAATTGGTCGATGAGATCAAACCAACCACATTGTTGCGGACAAAGGTTTGGATGTAATCCTGCTCCTTTTCCTTGCTCTCATCGCTATTGCCAAAAATAAGCCGTAGCCCACTTTCCTGCATCCGATCTTCGACTCCGCGTGCCAGCTGTGGAAAGTACGGGTTCGTAATGTCCGGCAGCAGCAACCCAATCAATCGCGATTTGCGTTTGTAGAGCGAACGCGCTACTTCGTTAGGCGTATAGTTGAGCGCACGCACGGCTTCTTCCACCTTACGCCGCGTATCTTCATGTACATATCCGGTTTCGTTAATTACACGGGAAACGGTCGCAACCGATACCCCGGCATGTTTTGCTACGTCCTTGATCGTTGTCACTCAATTCACCTCAATGTGTAACCGGTTACAGAAATAAAATAACACAGGACAATTTTTTTGACAACCTTTTTATTTATAAATATGTAAATGACACTTAGAACGTACAGGGCTGATGCTATGTACATTGCTGTCTTTGCTCTGGATTCGGTCATTAGACTCAAACTCAAACATCCCCTCCAGTGTTCAGTGTTAACTTCATCGTACTTTGAAGTCTGTTTTCACTGTCCATCTTGAGGGGATGATGATAATCGAACATATTCTTGTACATTTATCACACAGTTACAAGCAATTCCTCGTTAAATCTGACCTACCCACTCCGACTCGGCGATCTCGAACCAGCGTTGACGAATACGGTCAAAGTCTTCTTTTGCCAGCACGCCCTCTTTCAGCAGAGCGGCATTTTCCGCCCAACGCGTTGGCTTCGTTGTACCTACGATCATCGTATCTACACCCGGAATACTCAGTGTAAAGCGCAGCGCCTGCTTGATACTATTCTGAACCTGCTCATCCTGCAAGAAATCATACTGAAGGTCGCGTAGACGATTCCAATACACAAATTCATAATCCTGCGGCGACACTTCTGCTTTTGTCCATGCTGCATTAGCAATTGGGCGCTTGGCGATGATGCCCATGCCACGATCGCGTGCATGTGGAATGGTGAGCGAGATCGCTTCCTGATCGGCGATGTTAACAGACGTTTCCAGACTGTCGAATACACCCGTTTCAATCGCATATAGTGCATCGGTCGTATCACCGCTGTAACCAATATAACGCGTTTTACCGTCTTTTTTAGCTTTTTGCAGCACTTCGATTACTTCACCACGGCGTAGCACTTCTTCCGAGCAGCTATGCAGATGGATAACGTCAACGTGATCGGTTTGTAAGCGGCGCAGACTGCGGTCGATACTTTGCTCCAGCATCTGCCGATCCCAATCTGGAGAATCAAACCCGGCAGCATGACCGCATTTGGTAAACAGGTGATAATCATTGCGTCGTCCAGCAAGTGCGTTACCAATAAACTCCTCGCTGTCGCCGTAACATTCAGCCGTATCGATCACATTCAAGCCTGCGTCCAGTGCACTATGTAGCAATGTTTCCACTTCTGCCTGTGAGACACCGCTTCCAATTTCCGAAGCACCAAATCCCAAGACGCTCACCTTCATGTCGGTATTTCCGTATTTGCGTTGTTCCATTATTAATAACCTCCGCTTTGCCTGTATTTGAACTGCTGATATGTGGCAGTCCGATGCACTGTAACAGTATTACCCTATTTACAGCAAAATAATAGACGAACTTATATTTATATGTAAAATATCTGGTATCTTCGTATTACTGCGATCCATTTGCACTGCTAAAACCTTCTCTACAACAAAAAGCCCGTCATCCATGTCATATACCGACGATGGATGCGGGCTTTGCATATTTTTACTACATTTTCTGATTAGCAATTTCTTCATTTTTTCTCATATGACTAATTACATAACCGCCAAATGCACCGATAATCGCGGGTAGAATCCAGCCAAGACCGATGCTGTACATCGGGATATATCCTGCCAAGAAATGATCCAGCCATGCCATATGGAAAGGAGTAGCTTCCAGACCGTCCGCCAGACTGATAATGAATACGAGCAGCATACTGCCTTGATACACCAGACGTTCCCCTTTGAACAACGGATGACAGAACGTCAGGAACATAAGCACAATCGCCAGCGGATACAGAATGGTCAGTACCGGTACAGAGATCGAGATCAACTGAGTCAGACCGATATTGGCAATGATAGCGCTGAATACGCACATACCGATAGCTAGTTTTTTGTAAGACAGACGTGGGAACAATTTGTTAAAATACGATGCGCATGACGTGATCAGACCGACGCTCGTCGTCAGACAAGCGATTGTAATCATCAGACCGAGGAAGATCCCGCCCGATGTACCAAAATAGTAACTGGACATGCGCGCCAGAATCTGACCGCCATTTTCCAGATAACCGAATTGAGTCACACTGGATGCGCTAATATACGATAGCGATACATACAATACCGACAGAATTACCGCAGCAACACAAGCGGCTTTCAGACAGACAGTAACGATCTGCTTGCGGCTTGTACCGCCACGACTGCGAATCGCATTAATCACGATAATCCCGAATACGAAGGCTGCCAGCGCATCCATCGTCAGATAGCCTTCTTGGAATCCATTAAAGAACGCATGTGTCGTATACTGCTGCGTTGGTGGCTGCAATGCACCAATCGGGAACAACAAACCGGTAATAACGAGTATCCCGATAAAGGTGAGCTTGATCGGTGTCAGCACTTTACCGACAATATCTACAATCCGCGCCGGATTTAGCGAGAAGAAACAAGTGATTGTAAAAAAGAGAATCGAAAAGATAGCTGCGGCTACCGTATATTGATCCGGTGTCAGAAACGGCTTCACACCAATCTCAAACGACACATTCCCTGTCCGTGGAATCGCAAACAGTGGACCAATCGACAAGTACAACACAGTTGTAAATACAACGCCAAACACTGGATGTACCCGGCTAGCGAGTGATTGCAGATCATCTTTGCCGGAAAATCCGAGTGCGATAACACCCAGCGTCGGCAGCCCTACACCAGTAATCAAAAAGCCAATATTAGCCGACCAAAAATTCGTACCAGCCGATTGCCCCAGCATGGTCGGGAAAATCAAGTTGCCTGCACCGAAGAACAATGCGAACAACATCAAACCAATGACGATAATAAACGAAAACGGTATTTTCTTCTCCAACGTGTAAACCTCCAATAAGTCACTGCTAGATTATGTCTGTCATCCGGCTGTTCAGATTCCGCTATCTCTGCAATCTTGTCAGCCGTAATGCCCTACGCACAAGAGGATTGTTGTATCCGCCGATTCATTCGCCATGTCATTACCGCTTCTCTTTTTTACGGCAACGCGACGAAGTATACGTGTGACAAAAGGGACATTTTCTTCGTTCACACGATGACGATCTGACGTTTACAATTCATCCAAACCTGACGCACAGAGTTATATTCTAACCTACTATGCGACAGGACTCAATGACAATTATCGGAATATTATCTTATAGGCTTAATTATTTGTTCACATTTTAAAATGAACCGTTTTCATTTGTAGATACAGATAGTTCTTGTGCGTTCTCTTGCTTTTGGCGCCGATATTGACTTGGTGTGCACCCGATCATCTTTTTGAAAATGACGCTAAAATTAGATGTATGCGTATAGCCAGTACGCTCTGCAATCATGCCGATCGATAGACTACTATCCACCAATAAACGACATGCTTCCTGCAATCGAATAGACTGTACAAAGGCGCGAAAATGCAATCCTGTAATGCGTGGAAAGATGCGACACAAGTACGCAGGACTAATATAAAATTGTCTGGCAAGTTCGCTCAAACTGAGTGGAGCAGCGTAATGCTGTCGAATATAATTCACAATTTCGCCCATTTGCGCTTCCATTGGATGAAGGGATGGGCACTGCACGACTACATGTTGTGCAGCGTGCACATTATCAGCGCTTGCGGCTTTCATCGCTTGCTGCTCAATATCTATGTTTGTTACTTGCTGCTCTATGTGTATCATTGTGTCGACATTAGCTATGCTTATCACCGATGCAGCTTCATATCTTGCGATATCGTTCCATTTCGGCGACATCTTCTGTTCTTTTGTTCGTACCCGATGAAGCACAATCAACAGTGTTATCAGCAGGCAACGACTCAATTCCACATAGCCCGGCTTCATCAGCTTCATTTCAGACAGTAATGTTTGCAAGCATTGCTCCACCTGCTTACGCTCACTCAGTGGCAAAGAGAAGATCGGGTGCTTGCCTAGCTCCATTAACGAAAATTGCAATCCACTGCCTTGCATCACAAAATCCTCACCAAAATGAACCAAGATCCGCTCGCATTGCAATGCCTCTGTACTAACCGTCCGGTGCACATCATCCGGGCGAATCAGCACCAGATCGCCCGCGCAAGCGTAGTACATCTCGTTATTAATTACATATTTACGTTCGCCGCTCTGCACATAAAAGATTTCATAACAATCGTGTGCATGGTAACGCGGCATCGCCATATATCCATGTTGTCGTAAATAATGAATGCGTAGCGGCTGGATCGGCTCCAAACTGTAATTCATTTCTGCTAATGTGGCCATAATTGCATCCTCTCTTTCCACATGTCACTCATTCGTCACACATGCCCCTATTCGTTCACCAGAAGACAATCACAGCAAAATCGATCTCATTTTCGGACAATTACAGCAAAATATTACAGTCCTGCACATACTATACTGGCTGTAGCCTAACCATTCGCTGTACACCAGCAAAGGAGTGATCTAATGAATATCAAATTGCGTCCAATGCACAAGCCGTCCATTCTCTATCCCACATCGTCGCTATTCCCAACATGGAGAAAGTCAATTCTAATCTCATGCACTTGTATGCTCAGCTTCAGTCTATTGCCTGCATCACCGCTAACTGCTCATGCACAGGATTCTACCTCTACCGTATCGATACAAGCTGCTCAAGCACAGACAATTACAGTTGCCAAAGACGGTTCCGGGCAATTCACAACTGTTCAGGCTGCTATCAACTCTATTGAAAGCGGTAACAAAAATCCGATTAATATCTATGTCAAAAATGGCACCTATACCGAAAAGCTTACGTTTCCACAGGACAAGCCCTACATTACGCTAACCGGGCAAAGTGCAGACAAGACGATTCTCACGTATAACGACACGTCCGCATCTGCCGGCGGCACAACTAACAGCTCCAGCACCTTCGTCATGTCCGATCATTTCACCGCGCAAACTATTACTTTTGCCAATACCGCTGGCAAAGATGCGGGGCAAGCAGTGGCTTTATATGTACGCGGAGACCGGGCTATTTTCAAAAATGTACGTATACTCGGCAATCAAGATACGTTGTACACTCCGGGTACAGGGCGACAGTATTATGAAAATTGCTATATCGAAGGAACGGTTGATTTTGTGTTTGGCAGTGCCACCGCGTACTTTAACAATTGCGAATTGAAAAGTCTAGGTAACGGGTATGTGACCGCCGCATCGACAGCAGCAGAGCAGACATACGGCTACGTGTTTCGGAATTGCAAATTGACGCGTGCCAGCAGCGTTACTAACGCCAGTGTGTATCTGGGTCGTCCATGGCGTCCATACGCTTCGGTTGCTTTTCTCAATTCCAGTATGGACAGTCATATTCGTCCAGAAGGATGGAACAACTGGAGTAATGCCGAGAATGAGAAGACTGCTCGTTATTCCGAATATGGCAGCACCGGTAGCGGCGGCACGACAAGCAAGCGCGTAAGCTGGTCGAAGCAGCTCACTGCCCAGCAAGCAGCCCAGCTGACTCCGCAAAATGTACTGCGCGGTAGTGACAATTGGAATCCAGCAGGCAGTTAAGTCACAGATATGGTCTGAGTCAAAATAGCGCAGCTTCCAACATTTCATCCCACGCAAAAACAGGCTTACCCGCATACTACAGGGTAAGCCTGTTTCATTCTATATAATAAATTGGAATGACTGCTCTATGTGCAGCAATCCCCCCTTAATCACTTCGCCCAAAATGCAAAAAATACAGCTTACCGTTAGTAAAAAACAGATAGTCGTCCCACTCCAGCTCATAAAACGAATCCGGCTTGCTATTGACCCGAAATACGGTTGCAGAACTGCCTTCCCGACTCAGCCATTCTTTCAGAATATGTATAAATTGACGACTCGCTTGCTCTTCGTCATAATGCAGCGTACGTTGTTCTGCTGCTGGTAGCTCTCGCTCATGCAGCCGATAAAACAACCAACGTGGCAGCATATCCAGCAGCGGTTGCTCCCATTGTTGCAGTCGATCCAGACTAACCTGACCCGGTGATAGCTGCATATATTTGCATACACTCTCCACCAGCGTTCCGGTTGCTGGAATCTCATCCAGATCATAATCAAGCGAACAATTGACGCTCATATTCATCTGGGCAATGCCTTGTAAATAACCTTTCATATATTCCTGTGTTGGTATCATGTTCCGACTCCTTGTCCTGTAAGTTGCATGTACAACCGGGTTGATATGCCGGTGGGCTGTACGGGTATAGTAATCATAAGAGATATTGTAGCATGGGTTGAACATTTGCGCTCATGGAAACGATGACGTTCAAATGTGATGTTACAAAATAAACCATTTATTGAATTTGTTTCTTTTCATTAAATTTGTTTCTTTATTTACATTGCACACAAAATAATTTTGTGCTATATTTATCTTGTAAACAAAACAATGCAGCTTCAACCCAGCATACATCATTCTCGTGGGCGCTTCTCTTGCCCTATTCCAATCAAAGGAACGGTGACTATCATGAACATCAAAGTAACGGAACTTGCGGATCAGAAGTTAAGAACAGCACTGGGCGAGCAAGGTGGACATTATAAATTATTTTACGATACAGGTGAAGGCTGTGGCTGTGACGGTATTCCGGTACTGCTAATTGTTGATCGTCAGGGCGAGCATGATCATGTGATCGACACCAATTCACTGCCCATTCTGATTGATGTTCAACAAGAAATCTATTTCGAAAAACAAATGTCGTTGGACGCTGAAGTGAATTTTACCGCCTTTAAGCTGCGCAGCGATTCTATGCTATACAGTAACAATGTCAAAATTAGAGATATGCGCGGTCAGGAAGTTGCAGAAGGCATCCCTGCTCATTCTTGTGAATTGCGACGTTAAGTATAGGATGATAGTAAGACAGCAAGGTTTTAAAATATGACGACTTTAGCTGTACAAGATGTTAATGGTATTACAACACAAACTGGCGGTTGCTCATTATGATTCTGGAGATCATATTGGATCAACCTAAAGCATCAATAAAAGTCCCAGTAGCTTGCTCCATTACGAATTGGAGCTGTACCGGGACTTTTTATTATTTTGCAATACCGCTTCATTCCTTCATTCCTTCATCAAAATCATTGTCGGTGTCCGTGTAGTGATATTTACAAGTAATATACAAGCAACACCAACAAATTCACTCAAATCCATCGCATGAACTGACGATTGATCATCGCTATCTGATGTGCTTCCGCCCATGTACCGAGCGAGACGATGCCCTCGTCCTCATTATTGGCAAAGCTAAAGCAGTACCGCAAAGGCACGACTTTTTTCCCTTTTGGCTTGATAGCGATCACAGTCGCAAAGCGTCCACCTACCCTGATCTCATCAATGTCAACCGTCTCTAACAGATGGTCACCAATGCGCAGCGCTGTCGGCTCTAAATGTATTTCCTTCGGTTTGCTGAATTGCTGCAATAGCAAAATGAGGGCATACACTACATACAGTATCAGCACAGCGCCCAAACCGTAATACCAGATACTCTGTTCATTTTGCGGAGTCATCGTTCTGCCGAACAGAATGCCAATCAGGAAAATATTCAGTAGCACCGCCATCAGTCCGTAACGATTGCTGGGATTTTTGACAAGTAAGGTATTCATACGCATATCCCCTTTCCATCCCTGTGATTCAACATTGTCTAACTGGTCATCAGTAGCGCTTTGATCAGCGCCGGATATTCGCGCAGCATATTGTATGGCAAGTCCTTCCAAGGAACCTTACTAGTACGAGCATATACCGGATCATACCCAAGTTGCTTGCCGATCCAGCAAGCGCGATACATATGATAATTACTCGTTACGATCACCGCTGCATCATGTTCGGCATGATATCCATCTTGATCTATCACTTGCTTGGAAAATAGTAAATTCTCGTACGTGCTGGTTGAACGGCGCTCGAGCAATATAGCGTTTTCTGGTATGCCCTGCTGAAGTAGATAATCTCGCATCGCTACCGCTTCTGGCACATCTTCATCCTTCCCTTGCCCACCAGATACAATAATTTTGCGATCACGATGTTGTTGCCAGTATGATAGACCTTCGTCCAATCGCATACGCAGCGTGTCGGTCAGTTGTGCTCCTTTCAGACCGGAACCGAGGATAATGATATAATGCGCATCGACGGTCACATCGTCTTCTTCACTGAAACGCGATAGCACAAGTATTTCTGCTAGTACAAACGAAGTAACAATGAGCAGGAATGCGGATCGTAACATCCATTTCAGTACCGGATGACGCTGGAAGAAAGCATTGTATGAGTAACGCCAACGTTTAAAAATGTTGAATGCAAGCATATGTAGTCCACCTTGAGTGCAAATGTTCGTAGCATAACGTTGTAGTAGGAAGTAAGAAGTTCGTATTTATTGTACCATGAACAACGCATTCAACCAAAAAAAAGGAAGCCGTGCTACATACGGCTTCCTTAGCTTTAACTCTATATTCGTCCGCTAATTTGTTCGCTAACATGACCATTTTGCTACTGGTATATCATCATTGTATCTATGCTTGCATACTCCGTTTCAATGGTCGCTTTCAGCATTGGCAGGCATCAATTGATCCAGAATCTTCACAACATCGCTTGCTGTCCCCGGCTTGTATCCCTGTACGGAGAAACGAATCCGCTGCTGCTCATCCACGACGAGCACAACCGGACGTTGTTGACCACGCACTTGCTCCAATACTTCCGGCAACTGCGCCAATGCTTCCAACCGCTCATCAATTGCAATGGAAGACTGACGCGGCAACGGTTGTGTAATTAACATCTCCCGCTCACGTTCATGCTGAACAAGCAGATGCAGTGCTTCTGGTCGATGATTCCATTCCTGCTGCCATTCGCTCCATTCACGTAGCAGATGCTTGGTCGGCTCACGCTCCGGTTCCAGCCATGCCAGAATGATACTGCTTGGCAATACCGCTTCCGGCTGCGGTGCAATCCATTGTCGTACTTTGTCAGGCAACTGTTCACTCAGTATCGGCACCTCTTCATGTGCTGGACGGAAGACGAGCGGCGTCTCTACCGTGTCGCTAGCTGTCACGGTAAAATAGGCAAATCGTCCAAGCACTGAGCCGTCGCTAAGCCGTGTACCTGTCGTTAGCCGATATTGACCGGGCAGCACTTCATACGGATGGTCGCACACCTGCTTGCCCCCATACGGCAGATGCAGCGTACGATACAACCCCTGCTCTAGCAAAGCAAGTGTAAAGTTCTGATAGTACACCGGTTCCTGTGCCGAATCGCCTTCGGTGCTTTGACGGAATACAACATATCCTTTGCCATCATCTGCCGCTAACAGAATGTTGTTGTGCGATGGAACAGCAGTCGGATTCTCATCTGCCGAAGGTACCGCGGTAAACAGATCGTTGGCTGCATCTTCGGCAACTCCTTTACCAGATTGAGTATAACGTTCCGCTGCGCCAGTTTGCAGATCATGCCATTCATGCTGCTGCCAGTACTGCGGTAGCTGATTTAACGGTTCGAGGCGAGCGGCAATGCCGAGACTGCGCGCAGCAGCTACGAATACAATATCCCGACTCAGCGAATCGGTCACACCGAGACGATGCGCCCCGGCGGGTGTTGCCATACCCGGATAACGGTCGATCTGCTCCAGCACTACAATTTGCTGCTGCAACGCATCTGCCAGTTGCTGTGGATGTTGACGATAGTCCGCCTTCTGCTGCTCGTTCCACAGACTGCCAAAATAACTCCGATACGGCGCAATCATCTCAAAATGCACACGCGGACACAGCACATACTGATTAAAGGTATCTCGGTCGCTGCTCCATTGCCCTTCATACTCCGCTGCTCCCAGCAGATGATCATGGAGCGACACTGTAAACGTATCGTGTAGATCTTTGGGTCGCAGACTTTGCAGCAAGCGTAGCGCCAATCCACGATGTTCTGAGGCACATTGCTCCAGAAATGCCATAATTTCTGCCCCGTTGCCTTTGGCTGATTGCAAAATCGATTGGATATCTGCCACCGGTAATTGCCATTTCTCCGCTGCTGCTTTTGCCTGTTCTGCGGTTACAAAGGTCTGTTCAAAGGCAGTTCGGATCGCAGTGCCTTCCTGTACGCGCTGTTCATGTCGTTCGCGCTGGGCATCCGTCACTGCTGGTCCTTCTTCAGCAGTAGGTGCAGGTGGTGGCGACATTTTCCATTGCAATGTTCCGGTAGACTGCTTCAACGGCGATGCCTCCAATTGGGCATCTGTTGTCAATACCAAGGTCACATCCATCTCCTGCGCCGATACCAACTGCACTCCCCACAACTGTCCATCCACTGTACGCGCATGTAATAGCAGATCACCATATCCGGTTGTCAGACTCACGATACCGTTATCCCCACTATTCAGAATCGACAATGGGAAAAATTCAGCAGCATTGTACTGCTGATACTGCACCTCCGCAGCTAGCGGTTGTCCATGATTATCCACCGTTCTAACAGTCAAAGTACGAGTAGCCGCATATCGATCCAGCATATTAATTTCGTTATACCATGGATGGGTAGAGCAAACTTCTTCAGGACCGTCTGCTGGACCAGCGATTCGTGTATTGACGAGCATTGCGCGTTTTGCCGGTAAGCGGAACCAGCCTTCATCCAGCACCGGTTCCGGTTCGCAAGCACCTAGGTAATGCCATTGTCCATCTGCCCACGCTTCTACCCACGCATGATTGGAGTCGCAATGCGCCCAGCGCGGGGTATAACATTGACGCGCTGGAATGCCGACACTACGAAGCGCAGTTACGGTAAATGTCGATTGCTCTCCGCATCGTCCGAGCGCTGTTCGCATAATCGTCAGCGGTGAAACGGTGCGAATATCCGTGCCGATATACGTCGCCCGTTCATGACACCAGTAGTTGGTTTCCAAAATCGCATCATGCAACGACAACTGCTGCACCCGCGGTGCCAACTCATCGTATATCACGATGCGGCTGTTATCGATATTCTCATTATTCACCCGATACGGCAGCACAAAGCGTACAAATAGTTCATCTGGAATATCTGTTCCCCACGGCATATTCTGACGTACTTGTAATACATGGCGCACATGCTTCAGAAAATATTCACCATCATAATCTGCCAGATCATGCAGCGGCATGTAGGCATACAGCCATTCCAGCAGCAGGCGCTCCTCCGGCTCTAACGGTTGCTCCAACACGCCAAATAATTCCTGTTTACGTCCGCTGATCTGCTGTCTTTTCCATGCCAGCTTGTCCGCGATGTCCTGCCGATTCAGACCATATTCCTGCTGTACTGTCATTGTGCATTCCCTCCGGTGCCAGTTGTTGGATGTTGCTTCGTATGTTCCTGCCAGATCAGACCGTCCTGCCGAATGCAGACCAGCATCTGATGATCACGCATGGAAGCAGATAGCTGGAATAGGCTAGTTGTCGTTTGAATAGATAACTGTGACGGAACGAGTAACGGGAAGCTCGTATCGCCAATCGTCAGAAGTGACTGTATGTCATTGCTGTACACACCATGCTGTTCCGCATATAGTCGCTGTTTGTAATAGAGACGGCGCAGTGTCCATTTCAGCTGTTCCAGCTCATTCTGCTGTGGTGCATGGATCGTATGTGAAGATACGGTGGTTTGGGTTACTGCTTCATCGTCGAAGATCACATAGCCCCACATTTCGGGATAGTGCATATTGACGACACCTTGCGGGCTCCATACCCAGTTATCTTCTGGTAACGGTTTGCCGGTAGCTGGATCGCTGCGCTTCACATATTGTCCATCCACCACATCCACTTGCCATTCCACGCGTGAGAAGTTCACGCGCCAGTACTCGCCAGCTAGCGGCGGACGCTTGTCAGACGCACATTCCTGTAAGCTGCGCCATGGCATCGCAATCTCTACCGACCACATCCGATTGTCTGCATTCGGCTGATTCAATTGTCCATCGATATGTACAGCAGTCTTCAGACCGCTAATGTCCCAACCGTTGATCGGTGGTCCCTCATCTCGATACGGCTTGACCAGCAGCAGATCCCACACCGTTCCAAGTGCATTGATTTCAAATTCATAATATTGATGGCTATCCCCATCTGGATCAATGAAAATCTCAAAGTCGTTATCGTAAAAAATAACCGAATCCCGCTCTGTCTGATACGCCCAGATTTCGTTCTCTAGCATCTCAGCAGCGATATAAAAATAGTCGTCGTCCCATAACATTTTGACTCTCGTTTGTTTGGTTGGGTGCGGACGAAGATGCCCTTCAATGTCGACAAACTCATCCGTCCACTCCGCATGTTGCCAGAACGGCTGATCCAGTCTGCCACTCCAATCACTCTGTCCGACGGCACGGCGACATACATAATGTTTCGGTTGAAAAGCAAGCTTCGGTTCGGGAACTGGGGATAACGGATTCATCTGTAGATTACCTCGCTTGTCAGGATTGGATTTGTTATCGTTGTTGCTTATGTACATTCTACACATGTTCACAATTGCGCGTAAATATGGCATATATATCGTCCGGTATGTCAAATATGAGCCTTGTGGAGCTTTATCGAACCTTATCAAGCCTTATCTCATCAAGCTCTGCGCTGCGGCTTATGATGTGCGACGGCTCATGAGAAAGCAGATCAACATGCCAAAAACCCGCATCTCTATAGAAGATGCGGGTCAACCTATGATACCTTTTCCTGCCGGACAACGAACGTTCAAAAAACCCTCTGCTAACTCTCAGCTAACGTTCAAAGAACTTTCAGCGACGATTTGCTATCATGCCTCTATCTACAGACGTTTCTGAAATACCTGCTGCATTTTGAAATTGTCATATCCGACATGTTTGTAAAATTGATGTGCCTCCAGCCGATAACCCGCCGAGCGCAGACGAATCATTTCATACTTCTGCTCCCGTCCCCATTGCTCGCCCTGCTCTAGCAAGCGTCGACCTAATCCAGTGCCACGGATTTGTTCATCGACGACCAGACCGCCAACTTCTACAAAAGGCGCCGATTCCAGCAAATATCTACCCACTACATGAATCCAGCCTGCCAGCTTAGTTGGAACTGCTTCCAGTTCGCCTACATAGATTGCATGCTGCTCATTGTTGAGCGATCCGGTCAGTCGTTCTATAATTTCCTCTGTCGTTGCAGCATATCCAAGCTGCTCGCACAGACGGGCGATCTCTGCTGCATCTCCTGCCTGAGCACGCCGTATGTTGATAGTTGTCATATTCATTCCTCCATCGCCCATTCATTCCGATCATATTCCACACCATGAACTTTTGAGAATATCATTGTATTGCCTAGATTACCCTGCTGATCCCTTCTCGCATTACGCAATTTGGCTTCTAACGTAAAACCAGCTCTGCGAGCAACCGCCACACTCGCATGATTATTCTCATCACAGCGAATTTCCAGACGATTGGCGTGTAAATACCGAATCGCAAAATTGCTAATACTATGTACTGCTTCTGTAATAAAGCCCTGTCCCGCCTGCGACGATCTGACCCAATAGCCTAGCTCAAAGCTGCGAAGTTCCCAATCGATCCGATGTAGCCCACTGCTACCGACAAATTCACCTGTTTGCAGATTAAATATATACAACACCAGATCCTCACGCGCCAAAAAGTTAATATGCCCGCGCCGCGCATTTGTTTCCGACTGTTCCACCGTTGGCAGCGGATGAGCCCAAGTCATCCAGGGTGCCAGCTCCACTTCACTCTCTACAATCGCTTCATTTACAACAGCACCATCGCCCGGACGCGGGGCACGGATCAACAACCGCTCACTTGTCCATTGTTGAGGAAACGATAGCAATAGCGGATCACGCTGCTTAGATTCAGATAAAAAATCGCCCACAATCTTCACTCCTTTTGACCAGATTAATCAACGATGCATCATTCTGTGTATCTGATTATAGATTGTTTGAAGTCCATGTATCCCTCTATTCCTATGTAAAACGCGCTGCCAAATCAATAATCCAGCAGCAGATAAACAACCTTCATACTCTACTTCCAGCTAATCCACAACATTACAGATTGCCTTCCAGCGTCTGCCGATATCCGTGTCGGAAAAACATTGTATCTGCTTCTTCCCACATGCGTAATTGGGTCAAACAGGCTTGCACTGTTTCTTCCAGCACTGCTATCACGTCATCCCATCGCAGCAATTCCAATGATTCCACAGGCGCAGGCGTATCTTCAGGATGCAGCAGTTCATTTTCCAAATCACTCACCAGCAGTGGTAACAGCTTCAGATCTGCTTCCGGCATGGCAACAACCTCATCGTTCAATTGTGTATATACAACGCCATAATAAGCAGGCAACTGGCTGTCCAATCGGCACAGATCGCGTTCGTATTTCTCTTTTGCTTCCTGTCTGTCCTCTGGTGCAAGTTTGCTAATATACGGCGCATAAATCTTTTTGATCCAGAGATCATCGGTCAGCAGGTGAAAATAATAGCCAATATGAAATGGACTGCGCTGTTCTCGCAAATACGTAGCGGCAAACCGTTCCAGATCAAAAAAACCTTCCCCCGTCGAATCCAACCGAATAAAATGAGAGCGGCGCTTGCTCCGGTCATTGGCTGCGTATTCCACCACATCCGGCGCCAGATTGCCTAGCATAAACTGACGGTCATGCCAGCCTAACCTGCTCTCGATCAGTGCGGCAATACAATAATGCATCATTCGTGAACCCATATCTGTTCCCTCCTGTGCTGACTTGTCCTTTACCATTATCCCCGGAATAGTATACGGGAAAGTGCCGTACATCTCATATTGACACTCCATCCTGTCCCTCTCTTTCTTATTCCTGTAAATTATCATAGCATGTTACTGTTTTTTGTACACCCGGCAGGTGTTACTCGTTTCGCGAATAAATAGAATATTCCGGCGCAACATACAAAAGCGCTTATTCCACCTGCGGAACAAGCGCTTTTCCATATATAAATGATGCGATAAAGGGAAAAAGTAAGCAGCGGTTGCGTACACATACGATCATTTATATAAACGACTGCCTCCGCTTTGCCACAGCATGAGCAATCTGGAATATACAAACACTATTTTCAACTTCTACTACTTTCCATTTCTTCATTTTTAACAATTATTTTGTATACAAAATTTGTAAACAAAAGGATGGGCATCGAAACAAATGTTCCGAAACCCGGTTCCTTTGCGATCTATGCATCTATTTATACTTTCAGTTTACCAATAATCTGGCGAATTTGTTGATTCAGATTTTCCAGTTCATCGCGGCTCAATCCCGTTGATTGCAGCAGCGATTGCGGGATACAAGCAGAACGCTCGCGCAGCTCCATACCGTTATCCGTAATGCGAATTTTGACAACACGTTCATCCTCTACCGAGCGTTGACGTGTGATCAATCCGGCTTCTTCCATCCGTTTCAACATCGATGTCATTGTACCGGAGTCCAAATAAATCTCCTTACCCAGTTCCTTAATGGTGCACTCGCGTTTATCCCACAGCACGACAAGTGCCAGATACTGCGGATAGGTAATGCCCATTTCTTCAAGCATCGGCCAGTACATGCGCGTGATTGCCCGTGAACCTGCATAAAGAGAAAAGCAGAGGTGCTGTTCCAGTGCCAGTGTATCTTTATTATCCACTTTTCTCACCCTTTAAATAAATTAATTAATTTAAATGTTATTATACCTTGCATACATGATTCTTGCTTGCATTTATCATAACGGGATTGATATATATTGTCAACAATTAATTTGTTGTTAATTTAAATTAGATCTGAGATTTTATTTCCTTACTATATGTTGCATATATTTCTCTTATTCATCGTACGAAGTAATGACTTTGTATAATGATACACAAAAACCCTTCCACATATGTACATCACTCTTTGTCAAAAATAAGAGTCATTTGCATAGGCAAAGGGTTTATTATGGTTTATTTACACGATCATTTGTAGTTACTTTACATGCTTATATAGTTGCGGTTGAGATGGATTGATCTGATTTTGTCGTTGCACTTTGTTTGTATTGTGCGTAGGCGGCTGCTAAACGGACAATGCCCTTTTCGATTTGGTCGCTGGTGCAATAGCTGAAGCAGAGGCGAACGTGGTGGTGCGTGTTACGATCTGGGTAGAAGCTACGCCCGTCTACGATGCTCACGCCCTGATTAGCTGCCAATTGTTGAAGTATGGTCGTATCGACGGACTCTGGGAACGTGAGCCATAGGAAGAAGCCACCTTCTGGCAGTACATAATGGACTTCATCCCCAAAATGACGATCAATCGCATGCGCCATAATATCGCGTTGTGTCCGGTAATGATCGTTCAGCTGATCCAAGTGTTGTTCAAAGTTCAAGCGCGACAGCAACGATGCCAAAATCTCCTGTGTGAAGACGCCCGTGCTGCCACCAAGCATCAGGATGCGCAGCTTATCGATCAGCAGCGGATGCGCGATCGCCCAACCGAGACGGATGCCGGGAGCGATGATTTTGGAAAAGGTATTCAGGTAGATGGTCCGCTCCGGTGCGAGCGAATACAAGGTAGGCAAGTACTCGCCTGTAAAGTTCAGTTCCGCGTAAGCATCATCTTCCAGCAGGTAGAAATTATAATCGCGTGCCAGTGCCGCCAGACGATGGCGCTTCACTAGCGATAACGTTACACCACCAGGATTGTGATACGTTGGCATCGTATAGAGCAGTTTCGGCAACGCGCGACCTTCGGTTTTTGCCTGAATGAGCGCTTCTTCCAATGCGTCGATATCCAGCCCATCCTCCTGTATTGGAAAGGAAAAGATCACCGCACCGGACAAACGAAAAGCCTGTAAAGCGCTAAAAAAGGTCGGCGCTTCCGTCCATACTTCATCGCCCGGCTCCAGTAACAATTGCGCAGCTAGCGACAAGCCTTGTGTGGCACCGTATGTAATCAGCACATCAGAGCGCTGCGCTTCTATACCGTTATGCTGCGCACGGTTCAATACCCATTCCAAAATATACTCAGGACCAGGTGCGCCCGAATATTGTAATGCCTGTCGCCCATGGCTCATGATCGCTTGCCCCGATGCCTGCTCCAACTCAGCAATCGGGAACAAATGCGGTGCAGCAAAGCCGAACGATAGATGCACATGATCTTCATGCGTAACTGTTGTACTACCAATGGACGGTGTTGATGGAATATGACGAGACAACAGCGACAGATCAGGTTGCGACACAGGTTGAGTCACAAGAATAACCACCTTTCTGATATGAAAACTGTACATCGTTCAGATCCAAATGTTATACGCGAACGTTATTGGAGCTGGATAGTTTGTTTAGCGCATGCTGCGCAGTTTGTGCTAGCACAGCAGCAGTACTGCTCAGCGCCTGTTCATCCACATCAAATGCCGGATGATGCCACTCCTGCGGACCGGATGTGCCGACAAACAGGAATACACCCGGCACTTCCTGCTGATAAAAAGAAAAATCCTCGCTCGCTGGTGATACAGCTGGAACAATCGTCTGCAACCCGGCAGCCTGTACAGCCTGCTCTACCACAGGTACCCACTCGGCATCATTATGGATAGGCGGCGGACCGTCGATCCATTTGACAGTAACGGTGCCACCGAATGCCGATGCTACACCGTGAGTCACCTGCTCAAATTGTTGACGTACATGACGGCGTACATTCTCATCAAACGTACGAATCGTTCCTTCCAGACGAGCCAGGTCGGGAATCACATTCCATACATGCCCACTATTCAGCTGTGTGACGCTAATGACGGCACTATCCTGTGCACTAATGCTGCGGCTGACGATCGATTGCAGCGCGGTAATGATATGCGCAGCAATTACAATTGGATCAAGTCCAGCTTCTGGAACAGCAGCATGTGTGCCTTTGCCACGCACGTCTACACGGAATCCGTCAGCCGCCGCCATCAGTGCGCCTTCCTTAACACCGATCGTTCCGACTGGCAGATCCGGCTTGTTATGCAATCCGAATACTGCGGATACTCCTTCCAATGCACCAGCAGCAATGACTTGCTGAGCACCTTTCGCCTTTTCCTCAGCAGGTTGAAAAATCAAGCGCACTTTACCTGACAGTTGATCCTCCTGTTGCTTTAGCAAATAGGCGGCACCAAGTAGCGATGCGGTGTGAAAGTCATGCCCGCAGGCGTGCATTTTACCGGGAATTTCCGATGCAAACGGTAGCCCGGTCTCCTCCTGCACTGGTAACGCATCAATATCGCCACGTAACGCTACAATAGGACCGTTCGCAGATCCGATTTCAGCGATAATGCCTGTTTTTAGCTGCGGTGTATCCAAAATACGAATCTCAGCAGCAAGCAGCTGCTGGCGAATATACGCTGTCGTCTCAATCTCCTCGCCAGATAGCTCAGGATGGCGGTGCAGATGACGGCGCACCTCCACCAGCCGTTCCTGCAATGCTTCGGTTAATGTCATCGGTAGTCCGCTCCTCTCATGATGTGATGGCAAATGTATAACGGTATGCTACCGCGCTGCTATCGATGTGTCCAGCTTAGAGGTAGAGTTGGTTAACCCATTCTCTTCCCCATGCTGTACGAATACCTGTTGCAACAACTCAAACGAACGTACTTTTTTATCAAAGTCACGAATTACAGTATGTGTAATAATCTCCTGAATGCCAAAGCGTTCGCGGATATGAGATAGCTGTTCATATACGTGATTGGGAGAGCCTTTGACGACTTTGGCTTCTTTTACTTCGATGCGGAACGTTTCATTCGATTGGCGACCGAATTCCTCGGCTTGCGCAACGGTGCCCACGGTGAGCACGCGACCGCTTTCCAGATGGATTTTGACTGACAAATTCTCGCCTGCCAGCTCATCCGCTTCTTGATCGCTATCCGCTACGATGATGGACAGCGCCAGAATGACATGCGGCTCTGCCAGCTCGGCGGATGGTACGAACGATGCACGGTACGCCTGCACCGCTTCCAGCGCTACCTCTTCATCGCCGTTAATGAACAGCGAGAATACATACGGCAGCCCCTGACGTGCAGCCAATTCCGCACTGTCACGACTTGCACCGAGTAGAAAAATAGATGCCGGATGTGCGGATTGCGGGCTGACATGAATGCCTGCCAGCGCATGATCATCAGCTATCCGATTGTGCAAATAATTACGTGTCTCCAATAGCTTGTCTGTCAATGAGCGCGAATCTCCATGCTCGCCTTGCAGCGCACGCGTTGAACGCGGCAGTCCACCCGGCGCACGACCGATGCCCAGCTCTACCCGTCCCGGTGCCAGCGCCGCCAACACATTGAAGTTCTCGGCAACTTTGTACGGGCTATAATGCTGTAGCATGACTCCACCAGAACCGAGCAAAATATGATTGGTACGTGCTAGCAGATAGGAGATTAGCACCTCCGGTGAGGAACCAGACACGCTCGCCGAATCGTGATGCTCCGACACCCAGAAGCGTCGATAACCGAGTCGCTCGGCAAGCTGTGCCAGTTCAATCGTACGGGCAAAGGACTGCTCGGCAGTTTCCCCTTCATAAATTGGCGTTTGATCCAATATTCCAACAGGTATAGTCATCTCATATCCTCCATTCTTTATCTGTTTGATTCAGTAAGTTGCATATAGGCTCATCTGCTGTCGTGTCCAATATGTTCACACGCTTGCTGTATCATTTCTTTGGATCAGATCATCGACATCCGATCACTAGATCGAATAATTCGCTTCTGGCGTAATGCGGCGTAGGAATTGCTTGGTACGCTCCTCGCGTGGACGCTGGAAAATCTCGTCCGGCTTGCCCTGCTCCACTACAACCCCGCCATCCATAAACACGACGCGGCTTGCCACATCGCGGGCAAAGCCCATTTCATGGGTAACGATAATCATCGTAATACCCTCTTCCGCAATGCGCCGAATGACTTCTAGCACTTCGCCAACCAATTCTGGGTCAAGTGCCGAAGTCGGCTCGTCAAATAGAATCACTTCAGGATTGAGCGCCAGTGCGCGGGCAATGCCGACACGCTGCTGCTGACCACCGGATAGCTGACTTGGATAGTGATTGAGCTTCTCACTCAGACCGACCTTTTGCAGCATTCGGGTGCTGATTTCTTCCGCTTCACTGCGTGGAATGCGGCGTACTACCGTTAGTCCTTCCATCACATTTTCCAGTGCCGTCTTGTGCTTGAACAGATTGTATTGTTGAAATACCATCGCAGTCTGTTGACGTAGCTGGTGAATGTCATGGCGTGACGGATGCTTGCCACTTACCTTGTGCTTGCCTACCTGAATCTGTCCTTGATCTGGACGCTCCAAATAGTTAATACAGCGTAGCAGCGTCGTTTTGCCAGAGCCGCTGGGACCGAGGATTACGACGACTTCGCCTTTGTCCACCGACAGGTCGATCTGTTTTAACACTTCATGCTTGCCAAACGACTTGCTGATCTTCTCCACCGCGATCATAGCGCACCTCCTCGTTGAAAGCTGTTCAGTCTATATTCCAGCCAGCCGCTCAATCGTTCGATCAGGACAGTCAATCCCCAGAACAACAATGCAGCTGCCACATAAGCCTCAAAATATTTCCAATTGTCCGCAGCGACGACCTGTGCTTGCGCATTAATCTCCACGACAGATATCGTGTACGCCAGTGTGGAACCATGCAGCATACCGATTACGGAGTTGGACAGATTGGGCAAACTCACTGCCAATGCCTGCGGGAATACGATCCGGCGCAATGCCTGCGGCGTTGTCATCCCAATCGAATGTGCCGCTTCTATCTGACCACGATCTACCGCCAGAATACCCGCGCGCACGACTTCGGACATGTACGCTCCTGCTGTAATGGAAAAAGCGATACAAGCAAAGCCGATGAGTGGAATCGAAGCCGATGTGAAGGAACTGCCCAGTGCTTTGGCGATGCCGTCGATCAGGAGCGGCAGCCCGAAATAAATGAGCAACAGATGCATCAGCATCGGCGTACCGCGAACAAAGGTAACATATGCCGCAGACAGCTGTGCCAGCACCGGAATGCGGTAAATCCGGCTCAATGCCACCACACCGCCAATCACGAAGCCAGCAATGACAGAGACTGCCGTAATGAGCAGCGTTGTCGGTAACGCTTGGAATAGACTGAGAAACGCTGTCCACATAAATGAAGGATCAAAGCTCATCCGTTTTTGCCTCCTTTTCCGTTAAGTGGAATGGGTCGCAGTTGCCAGCGCCGGAAAGAGCGTGCACGTGGTTCCACCTGATCGGTACGTGCATACCGGTTCAGATAACGCTCCAACCAGATAAAGCCGCGTTCCAGAATGACGCTGATGACAAAGTAGATCAATGACAATGCGATATATGTTTCGATAAAATGCTGAGTCGCCGTACCGAGTGTTTGCGAGCGCCCGGTCATCTCCATAACTCCAAGTGTGAAGGCGAGCGACGTATCTTTTAAATTCCCGATCACCAGATTGCCGAACAGCGGCACTGAGATTCCCAGTGCCTGTGGCAAAATAATACGTTGAAATGTCTGATACCCGTTCATACCGATGGACTGTGCTGCCTCAATCTGTCCTTTGTCCACGGCTTCCACAGCTGCCCGGATCATCTCGGAGATGAATGCTCCGCTGTTCAGCGCATACGTCAGAATGACAAAGTACAGTACGGAAAAGCGGGATACATCGATATGCAGCCAACCAAGTATTTCCGGTAATCCATAATAGATCAGAAACAATTGGATCAAAATCGGCGTACCACGGAAAAACGATACATAAATGCGTGACATCCGCTGCAATACAGGCACGTTGTACAGTCTCGGCAGTGCGACCAGCAAACCGATCAGCAGCCCCAGTGCTATCGAGCTGCCGACGATGAGCAGCGTGATGTTCAGATACGCCAGTAGCTTCGGTATAAAGTCAAACACATAGTTAATGTCAAAACGTCTGCTCATGTCTGCTCCTCCCTGCCATGAATAGAATTAGAATGATGCATAGGTATAACCTTATTGACCTGTCACTTTGGCTTCAGCCAGTGTTTTGGTAAAGTCATCGCCCAGCCATTGCTCGCTCAGCTTTTTCAGTGTGCCATCGGCTTTGATTTCCGTTACGGCTTTGTCGATCTCATCGGACAGTGCTTGCTCGTCTTTGCGGAAGACGAAGTATACGTTGGACTCGTTCAATGGCTCACCGACTGTTTTCAGTGCTACATTGCCGTCTGCATCGGTGTTGAAGCGGTTGGCAAAGTCCGTTGTGATCGTTGCATCGACACGTCCGGAAACGACTTGCTGTACGGTATCGTTGGCTGCACCGCTAGTGTAGACTATATCAATCGCGTTGTTATGCGTCTTGTTGTATTGATTCAGTAAGTACGCGGCGTTGCTTGTTGCGCCAGTCAGTACTTTTTTACCTTTCAGATCATCCAGACCTTGGATTGTATTGTTATCCTTCGCTACCGCTACCCGGTTTAGGAAAATGCTGTATGGTACTTTGTTGAATAGATATTTTTCCTCACGTTCCGGGTTCGTTTCCATCTGGTGGGCAACGAAGTCGATTTTGTTCGTTTCCAGACTCAGCAGCAGGTTGGAGAATTCCATCGTTTTGAATTCAAACTCCACATCCGGCAGACGCTTGTCGATCTCGCGTACCAGCTCTACATCGTAACCGGTCAGCTTGCCATTCTCATCGATAAAGCACACATTCGGAAATTGCGTACCCGTTCCGACGATGATTTTGCGAACGCCATTGGAGCTTGCTGCATCGGCATTACCGGATGATGCGGTTGTCGTACTGCTTGCGGAACCGCCGCTTGATTCGCTAACCGAGGCGCACCCGGATAAAAAGAGCATCAGTGCCATCAGCACGAATACTGGTCCTTTTGTGAAGTAATTCCATGTCTTGAATTGGCTTTGTTTGTTGTTCATTACCTATTCCCCCAAATTCTTATCTTTTTAATCGGATTTTATCCAGCGACTGGTGTGTTGCAACCGGATGTAGTGGATGTGCGATAAATCTATCATCTTGTGATGGGTAGCGTCAATGCAGGTTTTAATCGAAAGATTCTATATGGGTATTGAACAAATCTATAGGTTGGGAGGTGGATGGTTGAATCCACTGCGGGAAGGAATAAGGGAATGGAACTCCGGTGGAGGCACGAGAATCTACGGATTAGGATTACATGTAGATTCTCGCACCTCCAAGGTCGTTCCATTTCCCTTATTTCCTTCCCTCCGTTCCGTGCAACCTCCACCTTTTGGGTAGGCGGCAGTGGGAAACATGGAAACCTTAATGATTAATAGAGTATCAAGTAATCAATAGAATTTTTTTAAGAAAATTGTTATGAGTTGATATAGGCAAATTCTATTTTTGTTATTAGGGTATGAAATGATATAACATGGTTTGGCATTTTGATAGTGTTGTATTTGCTCTATTTCATTTCTTGTTTATAGTATTTCTTTGGTTTCTTCTGTGTCTGTTCTTGATTTTTACTTTGCTTTTTTTATTGGACGATTTGATGCAAGCTATTTATTTGTGAATCTTTTGATATATATGGAAGATGTTGTGAATGGTATATCTAGTTAGTTAGTTAGTTATTTAGTTAGCTATTGATTTTACAATGCCAAACGGGGCGTGCTTTGGTTGGCTCGCCCCGCTGGTGGTGTCGTTGGCTGGTATGGGTTGCAGTTTGTTTGTCGGGTGTTGCGTGATGTATGGGTGGGTTGGTGTTATGTGTCGACTGGTGTGCAGTAGCATAGATTTGTTTATTTTATTGAGCTTGGTGATTATGTTTCTCTTTGGTATGGTCGTCCTCGTTAACCGGGGACGGCGATTTCGGGTTGTTCTTGGCGGCGGAAGTAGTCGACGTCGCGCAGCAGGTCAGCCATCATGGATGTCATGTGGGCAGGTTGTTCTTTTAGCGTGACCAGGCTCGTTTGCAGGGAGATGCCTTCGATTTCCGGTAATGGGACACGGACGAGCAAACCCTGTTTGACTTCTTCGTGTACACTCAAGCCGGGTAAGAAGGCGATGCCGGCTTTTTGCAGAACGAGTTTCTTGGCGGTTTCGGAGTGATCAACCTGAAATGCGATCTCTGGTGGCGATTCCATCGCTTCGAATACACGGTGGATGCGCAGCCAGTCGAGTGAGCCGCATTCGAAAAAGACGAGCTGCTGGCGTTCCAGTGCGGCAATCGATGTAGGCGGACGATACGCAAACGGGTGGTCGGCATACACATACAATGAAATCGGATCTTCGTAGGAAGATACGGTACGGATCGACGGATGCATCATTTTGCGTACAAATCCAATATCAATTTCTTTATTCAATAGACGGCTGACGAGCTGGTCGGTCGTTGCCGTGATCAATTTAAAATTGGTTTGTGGATATTGCAACTTCAATTGGGGTAACAGCTCCGGAATGACATAATTGGATACGGAAATGGTGCATCCGATGGTCAGCTCCTCTGGTGTTGTCTTGACCGTTTGAATCCGTTGTCTACCTTTTTGCAGCACTTGCAATACTTGTTGAGCGTACGGCAAAAAGCGTCTGCCTTCTTCGGTCAGCACAATCTGACGTCCAAGCCGTTCGAACAGTTTGCAGCCCAGTTCTCTCTCCAGCGATTGAATTCGCGCGGTGACGGAAGGCTGGGACAGGAACAGAATCTCTGCCGCCTTGTTAAAGCTGCCGTAATGATGGATGTACACAAAAGCTTCCATATTCTCAATGTTCACGGTGCATTCCCCTTTCATCAGTGTATGAAAATAGCTTGCATTCACCAAATCTTATTTTACCAATCATTTAACTTGGTTTTATGTATCATAGGTTGTGAACTGTGCATTGTCAACGGGTTTCGCGGGTACAGAACGCGCTCCGCCAGCTTTTGGAAAAGAAAAAGTCAGGCGGGACGCGCACTTTCGCCACTTGTCACCAGAATGGGAAAATCATACAACTCTGGTCATCACCTTATGCTCAGCTGTTCACTGGCTTGGCAGCATAACGATTTTGCGGAATGGGCACACCCAGATTCTCGCGTAATGTAGTATGCTCATAGTCTTCACGATAGATGCCACGCGCCTGCAAAATCGGCACCACTTGATCGACAAAATCATGCAATCCCGACGGCAGATCAGAATGAATAATGAATCCGTCCGCCCCTTTTTGCTCAAACCATTCTTGAATGCGGTCAGCTACCTGCTCGGCTGTACCGATAAAGTTACTGCGCGGCGTTGCCGATTGCAGTGCTACTTCACGCAGCGTCAGATTGCGCTCTTTGGCATCCTTTTTGATCTTGTCGGTGCCGCTACGGAAGCTGTTACTTCCGATGCCGTTCAGCTCTGGGAATGGCTCATCCAGCGGATACTGCGAGAAGTCATGATGATCGAAGAAGCGTCCCAAGTATTGCAGCGCCTTGTCGATCGTCACGAGACTGGCGATCTCCTGATACTTCTGCTCTGCCTCCTCCTCCGTACGTCCAATAATAGGCGTAATGCCCGGCAAAATCTTCACTTCTTCCTCGTCCCGTCCATATCCGGTTACACGTGTCTTCACATCCTGATAGAACGCCTGTGCATCCGCCAGCGTCTCCTGACCAGTGAAGATCGCATCCGCCGAGCGAGCAGCGAGGTTTTTGCCATCTTCGGATGAACCTGCTTGGAAAATCACTGGCTGCCCCTGCGGCGTACGAGCGATATTCAGCGGTCCCTGCACGGAAAAGTATTCTCCCTGATGATTCAGCGTATGCAGCTTGTCCGGGTCAAAGAACACACCGCTTTCTTTGTCACGCACAAACGCATCTTCTTCCCACGAATCCCACAGCCCTTTGGCAACGTCTAGATATTCAGACGCGATCTTGTAGCGCTCTGGATGAGACGGATGACGGTCGCGGCTATAGTTCAGCGCTGTGCCTTCCAGCGGCGATGTCACCACATTCCAGCCCGCACGTCCACCGCTAATATGATCCAGCGAAGCCAGCTGACGCGAGATCGTAAACGGTTCGCTATAGCTAGTTGAGATCGTGCCAACCAGACCGATTTTGGATGTGACGCCCGCCAGCGCCGACAGAATCGTTACCGGCTCAAACCGATTGAGAAAATGCGGCAGCGATTTTTCATTAATAAACAGACCGTCTGCGATGAACACCAGATCAAATTTGCCCTCTTCCGCCTTTAATGCCTGACGCTTGTAAAAGTCAAAATTCACGCTGGCATCCGACAGCACCTCCGGGTGACGCCAAGTGGACATACTGCCGCCCACGCCATGAATAATCGCTCCAAATTTCAATTGACGCTTGCTCATTGCATTCATCCTCTCTATTGTACGTGGTAACGAGCCTCTACTTACACCGATACTTGAGCCTGTTGTTGCAGCAATTGTTGCAGCTTCTCAAGATCAGGTTCCAGCAGCGCCGTATAACTGCCCCCATGACCAACTTCCACGACCGGCACATGACGAATACCGTATTTGGCATCCAGCACATCGCGCAGTACATCGTTGCCCGCTACTTCCAGATTGCTGTACTCGTAGCCGTTTGTTTCCAGATACGTTTTGATCTCCTGGCAGAAATGGCAACCCGTTTTGCTCCAGACGACGATTTTTCCGTTGTTTGCTTGAAATTCCTGTGCGTTAGTATGTGAATTGGACATGATAAAGTTCCTCCTTTGGAATGGAAACAGATGAAATGTATTTGTCTTTCAGACGTTGCTGATACTCTACTATACTCATTATCTTCTGCTACACATGCAGCAGGGATTGAAAATTCACTTCAGGATTCAATTGTTTTGCCATATACACAATATGCTCGCCACTATTCACATAATCGTGAAAGATGCGATACCCTTTGCGCTCATACATTGCTGCCAGCCACGGATGACGCGATGCTGTTGCCAGCATAACGCCGGGCTGATTGTGTTTGCCCAGAATGATCTGCTGCTCAACCCAATCTAGCAGACGAGCGCCATCTCCTTGCCCTTTGAACTGAGGAGCAACAGCAAACCAGCGAATAAATGGCAGATCGCTCAATGCCTTCAAGCGCGGCTGATCGTCGCGATCCAGTGTGACCGTAGCTGCAATCTGACCGTCACGCAGCAGCACATAACACTCATGCGCAGCGATATTGTGCTCAATCGCCTCTACAGTCGCATAGCCTGCCGGAAATGGAATCTGTAGTTGTCGCAGCGGTTCGTACGCATCGATGATCACCTGATGCAGCTCAACCGTATCATCCAATATTGCCTGCCGATACGCGAGCGGATGGTGATGTTCTAATTCCGTCGATTGCCCATCCCCTGTTAGTTGCTGATCGGCATGCTTCCCCACACCATCGGCAAGCTGACTGGTTGCAGGAAGCTGCGAATCCCGAGATGACAGATCACCCATCGTATCCCCTCCTAGGTTGAATCGTTCCTGATCCATTGCATCTGTATCGTACGGCATCTGCCTATATCAGATCGAAAAGCTAGGTTGGCGCTTCTGCTCCAATGGATGCGGATGCTCCTCACGCTTCAGCAGACGGTGTAAAATCAGATTTTCAAAATGAGCAAATCCGCTATCCCGCTCACGCGGACGATCCAGCGTAATACGCACATCCAGCTCAATCTGCCCATTCTCGATCAACAACACCCGGTCGGCAAGTGCGACCGCTTCACTCACATCATGCGTGACGAGTACGATCGTCAATTCCTGCTCAATCCACAACCGTTCGATCAATTGCTGCATCTCAATGCGAGTCAGTGCATCCAACGCACCGAGCGGTTCATCCAGCAGCAGCAGATCAGGATGACTGGCAAGGGCGCGTGCTAGAGCGACACGCTGCTTCTGACCGCCAGACAGTACAGCAGGCCAATCCTTTTCGCGATCACCCAATCCGACCTGTTGCAGCGCTTCACGGGCAGTATCACGGTTTTTATCTGGAATGCCTAGCCTTACGTTATCCAGCACCGTTTTCCATGGTAGCAATCGAGACTCCTGAAACAAGAAGCGGGTATTCGGACGCGCCACTTGACGCGGACGACTGATGTTGCCCCGCCTGTCCGCACCGGGACGCGAACTCAGCTTAGCTTGCCGCTTCGGTTCCTTGGCAGCAGACTGGGATACCTGCTGAACATGGATGTTCCCGTTTGTTGGCTGCTCTAACCCGGCAATCAGACGCAGCAATGTACTTTTGCCGCAGCCGCTGCGACCGACAATGGCGATAAATTCGTCTTTTTGAACCTGTACATCAATATCTGACAAAATAAGTCGCTCACCGAACTGCTTTTGTATACGGTCGATATGCAAATACGGGACACTTGTAGATGCAGTCATCTGACTTCCTCCTTGCTGTATGGATTTTATAGTATGCACGCGTTTCTTCGTTTCGTATCTGCTGTAACGCTTACTTGCGTGATAAGGATGGATTCCAGCGCAACCAGCGCTTTTCCAACAGCTTCGCAATACTGTCGGACAGTTTGCCGAGCAGTGCATATAGCAGAATACTTAGTACGATCACATCCATTTGCATAAATTCACGTGCATTCATCGCCATATACCCGATCCCAGAGTCAGCGGCAACGGTCTCGGCAACGATGAGCGTGAGCCACATAATTCCTAGCGCATAGCGGATACCGACCAGAATGGATGGCAAGGCACCCGGCAAAATAATATTCGTATACAGCGCAAACCGGCTCAGTCCATATACACGCCCCATCTCGATCAGACTGTGATCGACGGAACGAATGCCATGAAACGTATTCAGATACACTGGGAAAAATACCCCTAGCGAGACGAGAAATAGCTTCGCTTCTTCACCGATTCCAAACCAGACGATGACTAGAGGAATCAGCGACAGATGTGGGATATTGCGAATCATCTGAATCGATGAATCAGATACCTTTTCCGACAAGCGCGAGATGCCATTAAGTGCACCAAGCAAGAAGCCGAGTCCACCGCCAATGGCAAATCCACTCAAGGCACGCTGCGTACTGATAGCGATATTATCTACCAATTCACCTGTACCCAGTAGCCGGAAGAAGGCTTCCAGCACCTGTGCTGGAGATGGCAAAATATTGTTCGTAATCCAGCCAGTCGTCGATAGCAACTGCCATGCAATAATTAACAGTACCGGTAATCCGAATGGTAGCAAACGGGAGCCCCACGTCTGTAGAAACAGACTACCCGTTCCACCATTCGTCGTTGTCCTGACTGTCGACGGCTGTTGTACAATACCGGACGACGAGGCTGGTGCTTCCGCTTGATATTGCTGAACTTCAACATCGGCGTCCTGCGCTGCTGCACGTTCCTGCATACGAGCAGACGCAGTTGAAGATATGAATTTGGAAGACATCTTCGTGCCACCTCCCTACTATATTTCCCGTTCCTTGCGATTCGACTAGAATCTGAGCAGATTCTCCTACAATGATCATTCCATCGCTGTAATGTAATTCAGAGTACAGTGTGTTTATTTCGATGTTTATTCACGCGTTTATTTCGATGCTGTCGGCGCTTTGAGCTTGTCGTTCAGCGCGTCGCTCCAGAAAGTGGATACGTCTACTTTGGAAGATAATACGCCTGCATCCGTAAATGTATCAGCGACATCCTGCTCCGAAGCAATCGCTTCTTTGGACGTGGCGACAACATGGCTTGGGCGTTGTGCTTCGCCTTCTTTGAGCGTCGTTAATGCCTGATCTTCTGGCTGGTGAGTAGCTGCGGCAGTGATCTTCGCCCAATCTTCCTGATGTGTGCGTGTCCAGTCGTAGAATTGGTTCAAACGATCAAGATAGTCGGCGATCGCATCCTTTCTGGCGGTATCGGCGAGTGCGCTATCCGAAGCGGTTACGAGGAAGCTGCCGGACAGAATGTCCTTGGCGCTGGCCAGCGTTGTTGCTCCATTCTGGTGCGCAGAGATAATCGCATTGCCATAGCTTGCCAGCGCATCAACTTTGCCACTGATCAGCGCGCTCAGTCCATCCGCAGTGGACAACTCAACAGGCTGAATATCCTGCCAGGTCAGCCCGGCATCCTGCAATATTTTTAACAGGAAATAGTGAGCGGTCGTATTTTTGACAAATGCAATCTTTTTCCCTTTTAGATCAGCAGGCGTTTGGATCGATGAATCTTTTGGTACGACGACTTCCTGATTCAGCGTATTGCCTTCCTGCACAGCAACGACTTTAAAATTGCCTCCATTCGCTGCCTGTGAAGCGAAGATTGGCGGAATCTCGCTAGTTGTTCCAAAGTCCACCTGATTGGCAGCCATCGCTTCCAGAATCAGATTGCCACCTTGGAAGACGCTGTATTCAACCTTATAGGGCGTATTATCGAGTCCAGCTGCTTTCAGCCCTTGCTCCAGATTGCCCCATCCGGTTTGTCCGACTTTCAGCACAACGCCACTATCCGATCCGCCAGATGCCGATTCTGCAGCGGCGTTTGGACTGCCTTTGGAGCAGCCTGCTGTTACGAGTAGTAGTACAGTAAGCAGCAGTGCGGGAACGATTTTGAATATGGACTTGCGCCTTACAAATGCTGAATTACGCTGATTAACCAGTTGTTTCATGAATCATCACCTTTTCCCCTTTAATAGTGAAGCCTGATTTTGAAAATAGATATGCATCTACATGCTATGTAGCGGCGTGTAACAATGATTGTCTGGATTGATCGACAGCGACAGCGATTCAGATCATTTAATGGGAGCTGGATATACTGCGCAACACCTGTTCAGCCGCTGTATAATCTCCATGCTGCTGTAAACTGCGTCCCAATTCATGTGCTCGCAGAATTGCCTGCTTCACACTTCCAGCATCCACGGCAAAAGCTAGATTTTGCGCTGCACCTTCACGCAGTGCCAATCCATTCGCAATAATCGTTGCCGCTTGCTCATGATCACTCTCAATCCCTAGCTGATTCAGAGTGACTGGCAGATCCAACTGATGCAGCCATGAAGCAAGTCGGTGCAGCTCTTGCGGCTCCTTGCCTTCCAGTACCCACTGGGTTAACAGTCCAAATGCCACCTTTTCCCCGTGCAGACTGTCATGCGTTTCTTCCAAGCGGGTCAAACTATCATGCAATCCGTGCGCAATCGCCGCATGTGCGGAACCATCCTGAATCGTACCGACCAACCCTGCAAGCACGATAATCGAATCGGTCACTTCGGTAAAAGCGTCTGTCACCTGTCCATTGCCTGCTTGCTCATATACTTCAAGCGCGTGTCGTTCCAAAATATCCAGTGCGAGCTTGGCTGTGCCTACACTGCTTCGCAAAGCAAGACTACCTGCATTCCCGTTTAGGTTGACGGCAAACTCATGCCATTTGACTAGAGTATCGCCGATTCCGGCTGCCAGATAACGACGTGGTGCTTGTGACAGCACATCGGGATCAGCAAGTACAAGCACAGGTGATTGATTCAGCGGCAAGTATCCAGCAGATTGACCATCGCTATCGTACAGTACAGTCAATGCCGACCACGCAGCGCATGTTGCCGGAATCGTCGGCACCGATACAATCGGAATACCAGACTCTTGCGCAACTGCCTTGGACAGATCCAGTACTTTCCCGCCGCCAACACCGATAATGACATTCACTTGAAGTTGACGAGCAATATTCGTATACGACTCAATCTCCTGCCGTGTGGAATATCCGTCAAAAGTCTCCACATGCACCTGCACACCTGCCTGCTCCAATGAAGGCAATAGCGATGGTCTGACACTTGCTAATGCTCTACGTCCTCCAATGACTAGCGCATAGTTCCCGATTGCGTGTACTAGCTCACCGCTTTGTTTTAACAGTCCACGTTCATTCCGGTATACGGCTGGTGCTTTTACTGTAATCATAGTTCAACACTCCTTTATGATCAGGTCTGGTTATAACCGTTAGCGTTCCGTGTCATGCGGAATTTTGAATATCTTATAATTCCGACCTTTTAAGTTGGTTAAAACTTGAATACAGTCTAGCATCCGGCAGGAACCAGCGTCAACGCATCTGATAATCAATAAATTCTATATGTGTATTAAAAGGTTCTATACATACGCTCTTTCCACGCGTCTCCACCTCTGGATGGAGAACCATTTCTGCATATTTCATCGCTATACGGATGATGAGTCATGCCATCTTTTCTATACTGAATGTAATTCAAAAAACCAACAAATCGAACCGCGAGTTCTTAGGATTCGCAGGAAAGTGAGTGAATATGATGTCCAAAACGAAAGAAGTTCGCCCTACCGCACTAGTCATTCTGCCTATTATTCTGATCATCGGTCTATCTCCACAAATTATGCCGCTACTACAGAGCAGTATTGTCCTTGAGTTACTGCTATTGTGCGGAGCTATCGCCGGCATTATGCTGGGCTGGTTCCGTTCGCGCTGGCATACTGTTCATCAAGACCCGGACAGTGGTAAAATTGTAACTAGCGCTTCCATTATGAGTCGCATAACGATTGTTGCTCTGATTGCACTGCGCGTCATCGTATCGTATATGATCGGTGCAGGCTATCTGTTGCCTCATCATGCTGCACTCGGCAATGCGTTGACTGGTGCACTGTTGCTAGCTGCCGTTGCCAATATCGTAACCACACGCATCATTATACTGATCCAATATAATCAACTGGTGCGACATCGTCGTTCGTTTTAATCCATTGCCATGCATGATCCACGCATCCATTACTGAATACGAAAGAAGGAAGTTGTGCATGAATACGTCCCGGCTGGAACGACTTCAAAATAACAGACCTTGGTTCCGGTTAGGCGCCATCTTGATTTTGATCTATTTTGCGGTCAAAAGTTATATACAGCATCCAGATTGGATCACAGTCGTGTATATGATCATGATTTGCTTTTTCGCTTCCTTTCTCTGGTGGCGTTTTCAAATGAAAAACTGGATGCTGATCATCATTAGTCTCTTCTTATTTACGATGACATGTGTCAGTCAGTACTTGAATACAGCGATTGATCAATACTTTGCGCTACTCTGGGCATGGTTCTCGATTCTATCCGTTCGTTCTGCGATGCGTCAGCATCTGGCAACTGTACTGCTCATTCTTACCGGTATCCTTATGCTCATATTCAGCTATGATGGCAGTTTGCCGTATAGTATGGGCATTTCGCTGGTCAGTCTGTATGTAGGGATTACGAGCTTTTCCCGCTATATTCGTATCAATCGCATCAACCGTGAACAGCTAGAAGAATTGGAAAAAGTACACAGCCAGCTGCAAAGCGCACATGATGCTTTACAGGAAAATGCACTGCAATCCGTCCGCTACGCCGCACTCACTGAACGTACGCGCATCGCTGGTGAAATTCACGATGGATTGGGTCATCATTTTACTTCTATTATTGTGCAGCTACAGGCACTAAAATGGATGATCCGTCCCAATCCACAGCAAGCCGAGCAAACGGTCGATCAACTGCTGGATGTATCGCGTCAAGGTCTTGCTGAAGTACGTAGTGTCGTCAAGGATTGGTCTGCCAGTGAGCGTACGGATGACGAGCTACGAATGCTCGCTACTCAGGTGGCAGAGCGTTCCGGATTGGAGCTAACTTTTCATTCCGAAGGCGATCATGATAGTTGGGGCGATATCATAGAGCGTATGTTATATCGGTTATTGCAAGAGTCGCTGACGAATATTGTACGACATGCCAATGCAACGCAAGTGGATGTGAACATCCAGCAATCCGACACAACTGTACAGTTGACAGTTGTAGACAATGGCAGCTATCGTGAAGAACAGACGTTAACGCATGGATTCGGGCTAAACAATATGAGCCGCCGCTGTACCGAATTACATGGGAGCTGCTCCTTCCGGCAAACACCTGGCGGCGGCATGACTGTCGAAGTAGAATTGCCGCTCACTGCACCCGCAGCGATAGCATCCTCGTAACCTATTGATCATTACTCGCTAAAGGAGTTCACTTATGAACGAAACCGATTCTGTGATTCGCATTATTCTTGCCGACGATCAAGCGCTGATCCGGCAGGGCATCCGCTATATTCTTGATCTTCAGCCTGATATTCAAGTAGTAGCTGAAGCTTCCGATGGTAACCAAGCAGTACAGCTGGCAGAGCAATACCAACCCGATCTGATGCTGATGGATATCCAGATGCCCGGTCAAACAGGAATTGAAGCAACACGTACTATTCTGGAACGCTTGCCCCATACCAAGATCGTGCTGCTGACAACCTTTGATGTACAAGAATACGTGATCGAAGGTATCCGCGCCGGTGCGTCCGGGTATTTGCTCAAAGATATCGATATGAGCGAGATGATTCAGGGCATTCGCTCCGTCTGCGCAGGCGGTGCCGTGTACAATACAACCAATGCAGGTAGCGCGCTAATCGAACTGGTCGGTCGTCCTCTGCCATTGCAAGGCGAGAATTCGAACGCTTTCCGTATACCACAAGGTTCGCAACTGGAGCTGATCGAACCGCTGACCGAGCGCGAACTGGAAGTATTACAAGCGATCGCTTATGGGAAACGAAATTTTGAGATTGCTGATGAACTGTATGTATCCGAAAGCACCGTCAAAACCCATGTGCACAATCTGATCCAGAAGCTCGGTGTCAAAGACCGCACGCAAGCAGCCGTTGTGGCGATTCGTCAAGGTATGGTGAAATAATTCGTCATCCCGATAAGTCAGCATGGTGAATGATCAAACTGCCTAAGTGCAGGTTGCCGTATTATGATGGCACTTGAACATGCTAATTTCCTAATTAAAAACGGAGAACACAGATGATATGTGTTCTCCGTTTTCTTCATCTATATCTAAATAATCCATTTTACATCTCATCCATCGTACTACATGCAGCTAAGAATGTCAGACGATGAAACCAAGAACGTTAGATAGTATACTTTTCTACTTTACATTTCTACTCTATATTTTACGCTGTTGCCTATCTTGTACTACTGTTCTTTCTCATTATGTATCCATTGTGCTCGATCTAGCTTGTAGTAACGGTACTGCTCCTCATCTATCTTCACGATAGATTGAAATTGAAATCCGCACTTGGTTATGACTTGATTGGATGGATTGTTTTCCACCAGAGCAATAGCGCTGAGTGTATGTATGCTGGTATGGTCAAATAAATACCGAATCATCCCCTGCGATGCTGTTGTAGCATATCCTTTGCTTCGATAATCTTTGGAAACGGCATACATAATCTCCCGATTCGGCTCCGGCAATTCTTCCTTGATCCCCGAGCAACACCAGCCGATAAGTGCTCCTGTTTGTTTAAGAATAATAGCCAAGCGCAAACGAAGATCACCTATATCGTTGTTATTTGCTACTGCTTCTAAAAATTGCCGATTTTCAGGAAGTTCATAATGGATAAACCATTCTTCTCGCTGCTCTCTTGATACATTCCACCCCGGCAAGTAAGTATAAATGTCCGGTTGCCAGGTCAGACGATGAAACTCATCCAGATCGGCACTAACAAATTCACGCAACATAATCTCACCACAATCAATCGTGAACACCTCTTGTTCCAAATGATTCGATTTCATATCTGTCATCATCCATCCTCCACGTATTATTTTATAAAAAACGACCTGCAAAAGTATACTTCCGCAGGTCGTTTCTTCCACTCCACAATCTATTATTCAACGCATATCATCTAAATCCTCAATCCATTCTTATTAGGCATCCTCCATAGATCCTTTCCTACTCAACCCTTCACCGAACCCGCCGTCAGACCGGTTACGAAGAAGCGTTGCAGGAACATGAACAGGATAACCATCGGCAATGCCGTAATAATAACTCCGGTCAGCAGCATCGTATAGTCGGTGACATACTCGCCGCGGAATTGCATCAGTGCTAGCGGCAAAGTCAGCTTATCAGTACTGTTCAATAGAAGCAGCGGAATCAACAGATCATTCCACACCATAACGAACAAGAATGCCGCCGTCGCCGACAATGATGGCCCAGATAGTGGCAATACGAGGCGCCAGTAAATTTTCCATTCCCCTGCGCCATCCATACTACCTGCTTCCATCATTTCCTTACTGAGCATCTCCATAAAGCCAGTCAACGTAAACACCGTCAATGGCAATAGCCCCGCTGCTGTCACGAAGATTAGCGCAGTCAGGCTATCCGACCAGTCCAGCTTGCGCACCAGTGAATAGAGCGGCAGCATAATGACCTGCGACGGAATGATCAATCCAGCTACAAAATAGGCAAAAGCAAATTTACCAAGTCGCCCACCAAGCCGTACAATCCCATACGAGATTAGACTACCTAAGAACAGCACCAGTATTACTGTAAATAGTGTTACACGCGCACTGTTCCAGAAATATTGCAGCATCGGCTGTGCTTCAAAAATATTAATAAAGTTCTGAAAGCTCCATGGATCTGGCCAACCGAGTGGATTGGCGTAAAATCCTTGACTTGTTTTAAACGAAGAAACAATAACAAAGTAGAGCGGTGCTGCAACTAGCAGCCCGTACAAAATCATAATGATGCGTCCGACCCATTTCATCGCAGCCATTCACCCCGCTTGTTTAATCAGATTGGTCATACTGGTTATCTTACTGACATTATCCATGTGCACCTTCGCGGCGCAATGCCCGGAATTGGAAGAAGGTCAGAATACCGAGCAGAATTAGGAAGATCATTGAGCCAGCAGATGCCAGTCCAAATGAATAATTCGAGAATGCCAGATGATAAATGTACGTAGTTAAGATTTCAGTCGAGTAGTTCGGTCCGCCATCCGTCATGACAAAGATCAGATCGAATGCTTTGAACGACTGAATGGTCGTATACGAGATTACGATTGCTGCGGATGGTGCGAGCAACGGCCAGGTGATTTTGCGGAATACTTGCAAGCGAGTAGCACCATCAATCCGCGCCGCTTCCACCAGTTCACCCGGAATCGCCTGCAAACCAGCGATGAAGATAATCATCATCTGACCGGCATGCGCCCAGATTTGTACAAAGGCGATTGAGTAGAGCGCAATCTTGGCGTCACCAATCCAGCTTTTGCCGAGTTGCTCCAATCCGACATGTTGCAGTGCAGTATTCAGCAGTCCAATCGAAGGATCATAGATAAATGACCAGATCAGACCGACCGATACTGACGACAGAATCGCCGGAAAAAAGTACAGCGCCCGGAACACGACATGTGTCTTGGAATTACGTGCCAGAATCAGCGCCAGCACAAGCGATACGACCGTCTGGATCACAACGACGACGACCATAAATTTAATATTGTTTACAAATGCTTTGCGGAACGTAATGCTCTCAAAGCTGTCTTTGTAATTGGAAATACCGACAAAATCATACGCCGAGGACACCCCGTCCCAGTTCGTAAACGAATAAAACAGTCCCGATAAAGCCGGGTATACGAATAGTCCTGTGTACAGTACGATTCCTGGCAGCATGAACAGCCACAGTATTTTACGATTAATCATAAGCGTTACCGTATCCCTTTACTTCATCTTGGCGGCAAAAATTCCGGGCGGCATGATTGCCCGTCCCGGATTTGCCTTGTACTGCAATGCTCAATTATTTACCTACCTGCTGATCCACAATTGCCTGTGCATCCTGAGCCGCTTGCTCTGGAGTTGCACCGCCGAGTACCGCTTGGATCGAGTTGGTTACAGCTTTTTGATTTTCCGCATTCAGAATGGTGAAACGCGGTTGGAACAGCGTCTTCTTATCTGCCCATTCTTGAACAATTTTCAATTCCGGGCTGTCATACGTTACATCATTCAATGTTACATTCTGACCAGTAGCATTTGCATATTGTGCTGCAATATCCGGCTGACTCAGGAATTCAAGGAATTTCTTCGCTTCCTCTGGATGCTTGGAGCGGCTATTTACGCCTAACATAAATGTACTTGTATGCACGCCCTCATATTTTGCCTGATCAGCAGAAACAGTGATCGGTGCCAGCAAGCCCTGTTGCAGCTCTGGATTTTGTTTTGCATTTTGTGCCAGCTGGTACGAACCGCTTGCCAGCATTGCTGCTTTGCCCTGAATGAATAGCGCACCAGCTGCTGCATCTTTCGTACCGAGCGAGTTGGATTGGAAGAAGCCTTTGTCATTCAATTCTTGGAACTGTGTCAAAGTTTTCACCCAGAATTCGTCGGTCAGCTTCGCCTGTCCCGCTTCGACTTTGGTGAAAATATCTTCGCTTGGCTCATTGTTCATCACCATCGTGTTCATAAATTGACCGGGACCGATATCGCCACCTGCAAAAGCAATCGGGATAATCCCGTTATCCTTCAGCGTCTGGCACAGCTTCAGGAAGCCATCCCAATCTTTTGGCGGTGTCAGATTGTATTTTTCAAAGATCGCTTTGTTATAAATCGGCTGATTGTATACGAGCTGGTATGGCAGAGCGAGCTGCTTGCCATCCTGCTTTCCTGCATCGATCAGACTTTCGTTGTAGTTTTTGACAAACGATTCACTGCTCAGATCGGTAAACAGACCTGCTTTGGACAATGCTGCGAATTGGGAACCCGGGAATGATGCAAATACATCACCGACCGAGCCATCGGTTAACTTCGCCTGTGCCGTTGTCTGATACTGATCCGACGTCAGCGTTTGCATATCAACGACGATATTCGGATTCTTTGCTTCAAATTGATCGATAATGTTCTGGAATGCCTGTGTATCTTCTCCACGCCAGTGAAGGAAGCTGATCGTAACTTTGCCGTCTGCTGCGTTATCGGAGCCTCCGCCGCACGCTGCGAGTACGCCAGATAACAGCAGTACCGCCGTTAGCAGAAATGTCCATTTGGTTGTCATTGTTCTCATGATCGATCCTCCATTATATGTTGGCATGCCATATTGCCTGACAGTTTCCTTATCATGATACGAATGTCTTAGCTATCTACATTCATACTCATAACTGCACCACTCTACCGCGATACAATCCAGACCCGCCAAGTGAGTGTATCCACGAACATATCCCTATTATTATAGTGGGAATACCGTGATTTAAATCATAGCAAATTTTAACTTTGTCAAACAATGTCAATATGTGTTCTTTTTTATTTGTCAAAATGTGTTGTATAATGGAACTGTACCCTCAAATACGAAAGGATGATTTCTCAAGCATGACCAGAGACGTAACTATCGTCACAGAACGTGAACGCGCAGAGCGTTTCGTTGTGACACCTTCCGCCTTCACCCAGAACGGTGGTCTATGGATTACGCAGGCAGGCCGTTATCTGCTGAATCCCGACAACCGACGCATTTTCTCCGGCAACAATGTTGCCTTCTGGGTCGCCACCCGTCAGGATGGCATTATCATCAAAAACGGTCAAAATTATGTACTTGGCAAAAATAACGTCTGGTGTGTGCCATCACACATCACCCTTGAATATATTAACAATACCGATGAGCCGCTGGAAACGTTCTTCATTGGATTTACCGGTCCGCAGGCAGATGAATTGATTCGTCAGAGCGGCATGCACGATGGTTACAGTGAAGTCAGCGACAAGCTGTTTGAGAAGCTATTGCATTGTTACACTACTATATTAAACACAAAGCAGGAAGTTGATACGATCGGCTGCGAACTTGCTCGTTTGGAGATGATCTATCGCCTGTTCAGTCTGATGTGTAGCGACGAAAGTAGCCGGATCGATTATACAGAGCAAAAGAAAGAACAGAGCTGGATGGAAGAAGCGGTTGAGTATATTCATGCACGCTTTCATCAGGGCATCACCGTGAATCAAGTTGCTGAACACGTCGGCATTCATCGCACTCATTTCAGCAAACAATTCCATCAGCAGTACAAAGTCCCTCCCGCCGAATATATTCGTAGTCTCAAGTTAGAAAAAGCACGCCGCATGCTAACTGATACGAACAACCCCGTATCCGAGATTGCCGAATCGATCGGTTATCCAGACGTATTTTCCTTTTCCAAAGCGTTCAAAAAGCATAGTGGCTTTACGCCCAAAAAATATCGGCTACAAATGCTATAATGCGATGACTATCAAGCAATGTATACGCACGTCTGTATCATATAATGAACTCTCGCAACTATAGTAATCATCATAGCTGATTCTATTCATAACGCTAAAATAGCAAAAAGCCCCTTTCGCTCTCTCACCGCACAAACACTGTGTGGTAAGACCGAAAGGGGCTGTTGTATTCCATGTTATGCAATGATCTCCATGCTATACATGAAGCATCATCTCTATGACTTTACTTGTAACTACATGCTTGGTGCGATAACTGGTTGTTCAAACAGCAGTTGGATGCGCTCCAGTGCTTCCAGCTCATCTTTGCCGCGCGTGCTCAACAGCAGCTCCGTGCCAGAATGAATAATAGTCAGCATCATACCTAGCAGGCTTTTCACGTCTACTTCACGACGACTTTGTTCTGGACCGAAAGCGATACGGATATCGGACGCGAAGCTGGATGCTTCATTGGCGATACGCAGCAGATGTGCGCGATCTAGGGTGTGTTGAATCGTAAATTGATGTACTCTCATTTTGTTCATATCCTTTCTCATCATGGATACGTGTCGATATTCAATAAGCGGTATAGATATTCATTACCTTTTTTCGAAGCAAATGATACCTTGTTCATGTATAGAATTTCAACCGATGTTCCATTGTTTCCACATTTTAATGTTTACAATCATTGATTTGCTCTTATCATCATTTCCGACAAATATTACCATACAGTAGGAAAGCCCCTGCCTTTATTATCGGCAGAGGCTTTTGTGCGGGTAAGAGCGTTTCGACATTTTATTTACTGTAAGGTCACATCATCGTACCAGGTTAATTCATCGCCTGACGCATTGCTTAACGTCAGGGTGATTTTGCCTGTTTGTCCACTGTGGCTCTGATTATAAATAAAACCAAAATTACGCTGGTCACTACTTGCATAAAAACCGTCTTTGCCGTTTTTTCCGTTTTGTACTGCCTGATCAAAGGTAGCTGATTCTGTATAACCTTTAGATTCCCACTCCATCTGGCTAACGCCGTACCCTTGCGGCAAGCTTTCCACGCGCAGGAACATTTGACCCGGACCTTGCTGTACTGTGCTGATCTTCAGCTCTGTCGTTTGCGGAGTTAATTCCGGATCTGCGTTGTTATTGACTTCGGAGCCGCCATTCGTATTGCCGGAACCGCTATTTCCCGTTCCCGGCGTTGTGCCAGTACCAGATTCGTTGCTGCCAGTATTACCTTCAGTTGATCCCTGATTGTCGGTGCCGGTTGAATTGTCCGTACCTCCTGCACCACCGCCAGTTGCATCTGTTCCCGTATTGTCCGTTCCCGGGGTCTCGGTCGTACCGGTAGATTCATTGTTCGTTGTTGGTTGCTGTGGTGTCTGTGCCGATTCACCAGAATTGCCTGATGAACATGCACTGACGATGATCATCATCAGCGCTAACGCAGACCCTAGCACCCATTTATTTAAGCGATTCATCGGAGTTCCTCCATTTCCAGTGCTTGCGAATGTTAAACACATCGTTCAACGAAAAGTGATCTTGGTAAAGCAGCCTATATAGCCTGCTTCGGAGGATTCAAAGGATTGCAGTTGCCATATCGATACTTCGTATCTTTAGCTCAATTGCAGACGATGTGCCGCATGCAGTGTAGGTCCGACAAATTCATTCAGACGGAAGCCGTTTGCGATAGCTTGCGTAATGAAGTTTTTGGCTTCACTGTATGATTCTTTGACAGTCAAGCCTTTGGCTAGCCCTGCTGTTACCGCAGCGGATGTCGTACAGCCTGCACCATGTGTAAACTCGGTTGCGATTGCATCCACTTCAAACCAGTCAAACTCTTTACCATCGTATAGCAAATCCAGTGCTTTGCCTGCTTTGACTTTGCCGCGCGTTTTGATCAAGACATGCTTAGCACCGCGCTCATAGATGCGCACAGCTGCTTCCTTCATTTCATCCTCAGTACGAATCAATGGCGTTTTCGCCAATTGAGATGCTTCAAACAGGTTTGGCGTTACCAGATCTGCACCCGGGATCAGCAGCTCCAGCATCGCTTCTGTATTTTCTGGTTGCAGCACTTCATCCGTACCTTTACATACCATAACCGGATCGATGACGATACGGTTCAGTGGGAAACGCTTCAGGTAGTTGGCTACCAGTTCAATAATTTCAACCGAACCGAGCATGCCTGTCTTCACTGCATCAAAACCGATGCCTTCCATTACAGTCCGCAATTGAGCTTCTACTACGCCCAGCTCTACCGGGAATACTTGATGGTTCCATGTCTTCGGCTCCATCGACACAATAGTAGTCAGCACAGTCATGCCGTATACGCCCAGCTCTTGAAAAGTTTTCAGGTCCGCCTGTATGCCTGCACCGCCGCTCGTATCCGAGCCAGCTATCGTTAACGTTTTGGGTATGGTCATGTGAGTGATTCTCCTTCGCTTAATATGACTTTATTTTAACACAAGCTGACATGAGAATATAGGTTTTCATGAAAAGTCCATTTGTTTTCATGCTGGGTGGGTTGGGTGCAGGGCGTGTTGGAGGTACTTTGCTGCGGAAAGGGATTAGGCAACGGGACTCCGGTGGAGCCGCGGGAATCTTTGGGATGTAGGAAAGAATGAAGATTCCCGCCCCTCTAGAGTTGAGGATGCAAAGTTTATGGCTGTACGATTCAATTGATCGTACAGCCATTGTTGATATTTTATATGGGTGCTTGTAGAAATGTAGGCTTTGGAATTATTCTTCGATGGCTTCTGGTTGGCGGAATTGGTAGTAGACGCCGGTCATGTCTTCGGAGAGTTTCCAGAGTTTGTCGGCGGTGCTGGCGTTGTATTTGTGATCAAATGTACGGTCGATGTGTGGGTAGCCTTTGCGGCTGCCTTTGCCGTCAGGACCGATGTATTCGCCGCCTTTTAGAGAGGGATTGGTAGCTGCGTATAGTGTTGGCAAAGCGCCCATTTCGGCGGATTGGCTTAGTAAGCTCCATATGAAGCTGGCAGCTTTGCCAGCTTTTTGACCGGAGCCGCGGGAGATCAGGTTGGTGTTGGCGACACCGGGATGAGCAGCGATGCTGATTGTGGATGCGCCGGTTGCTTGCAGACGTTTTTGCAGTTCACGCGCGAATAGCAGGTTAGCCAGCTTACTTTGACCGTAAAATTTCATCGCGCTGTAGCCAATCTGGGCGTTCAGATTATTGAAATAAATGTATCCGCTACGCGCAGCGATACTACTCAAAGTGATGACTCGCGAGTCCGGTGTGTCCAGCAGCACAGGAAGAAGTTCCCCAGTCAATGCAAAGTGACCAAGATGATTACTGCCAAATTGCAGCTCAAAGCCCTGTACGGTTCGACCCAGCGGTGGAATCATAACACCTGCATTATTGATTAAGATGTCGAGTGACGTATGGCGCTGAATATAGGTTTGGCTAAATTGATGCACGCTTTGCAGATCAGCAAGGTCAAGATGCATGACTTCCACTTTAGAGCGTGGATATTGACGTAGCAGATCAGCTGCTGCCTGATGCCCTTTTTCAAGATTGCGTACAGCCAACACTAAGCTGGCTCCGTGTGCAGCAAGTTCTTTTGCGGTTTCCAGTCCAAGCCCACCGCTACCACCGGTAATAACCACCTGTTTATCTGTAAGATCAGGTATTTGCTTTGCTGTCCATTGTGTACTCATACTATCCTCTCCCGTCTCATGTGATTATGTCTGCTACTATTTGACTGTGATGAAAGGCAGATTGCAATCCGTTCTGGTGTGAACCGAATGCAGATTGCTCCATTACTGTATAGTATACTTTCATTTACCCGCAAAACCCAATTTCGCACAATATGAACAAACAGCAGCCCTGGAAATCAGGACTGCTGCTCATAATAACGTGTCATTTCGATAATCATTGCACCCATCCGTTCATTCTCTGGAGCAACAATGCGTGTTACTTGTTCTTGGCGCAGTGCTTCCGAAGTTACTTTACCAACAGAGACTGCCAATACCGGACCTTGCAACTTCTCACGCAATTGTTCTGTGTAACTATGCTCCTTAGCATGAGCGAACAGATGTCGTACCTGTACCGCGGTCGTAAAGCAAATCGCATGCACCGTCTCCTGTTCAATCTCTCGCTGCAATTGCTCCAACGTATCCATTTCAGGCGGAACACTCAGATACGGTAACAGTGTATGCACACTGACTGCCCCTTTTTGCTCTAGAAAAGAGACAAGATTCGGCGCAGGTTCACCATGTAGCTGTACCCAGATACGCGCCCCTTGTAGGTTCACTTCCTCCAGTTGTTCCTCTAGTCCCCGGACGGTACCGTCGGAATCGCGCACATCCGGTGCAAGGTCTTCAGACTTGAGCGCACTGTAGGTTTTGTAGCCACGAATCGCAATACGCGCACCTCGTACCGTTTCACGAAACTCTTTCCCGATACCGAGACGATCAGCGGCTGCGAACAATGCCGCAGTACCGATACCTGTTGTAAATACAAACCAGTCCGGCTGATGAGCGATAACCTCGCGCAGCTCCTGCTCCATTTCTTCTTCTTTGAACATAGTCATTCCCTGAAGCGAGCGGACGACCACCTGTGCGCCCTGTCTCGCAATCAGCGATGTCATCTCGTCCAGCTTACGCGAACCGGCGATAACAATTGTTTTTCCTTCCATTGCTCTGGCCAAAACATGCTCCCCCTCTGTCTGTTTTGCCAAAACGGTTCCAGTAGCCCTGTTGCCTGACGAATTATAGCGGACGCTCCACCACAAACGGCTCGGTCAAACGAGCATATTCATTCCCGGCAATACGCGCTACCGGTTTCAGTTCGGCGGCATGAATGTAAAACTTGTCGGCTTGAATTACCTTTTCATCAAAATGATACCATATGATGCGCGCCAGCAGCAGATCCTGTACAATTTCGCCTTGATCGTTTTTGATTGGAATATGCTTTTCCAGCTTGCACTCAAATCGCACAAGCGCCTCGGCGATCCCCGGTACAGCAACCTTGTCACTTGGTACGGTGGTGAGATTCGTTAATTCCAATTCACTCTGATCCGGCGGCAGCGTCGAGCCCGTCATATTCATTTGCTCAGTCAATTCTTCATTCACAATATGAATGACCAGTTCTTCGTTGTCAATGACATTGCGCGCTGTGTCTTTCATTTGACCTTCACGTCTTGCAACCGATACCGATACAATCGGTGGATCAGAAGCGACGATATTAAAATAACTGAACGGCGCAATATTATACACGCCAGTTTCCGATAACGTACTAACCCAAGCGATCGGGCGCGGAATAACAGCACCGGTCACAAGCTTGTAATTCTGGACACTGGTAATAGATTGCGGATCAATCGTAATCATAAGAAGACCTCCTGTAATGGAAAAGTGGATTCAGCATAGCAGAATTCAGAGTGCAGCGAAATGGTTATCCATCACCGTTAGATGCAAGCATCAATGCAGACTCTCCCCATTATGCTTCAAGACAAAAGCTGATATCAAAACATAACTGCAATCTTCATACAAAATAACCCCGATCTTCATCATTTGAAGACCGGGGCTATTTGCAATTTCATTAATGCATTGGACCTTGCGCGCCTGCCTGCTTGCTCACAATGACACGCTTAACGAAGAACGAGCATACCAATCCAATCACTGCCAATACCAGTGCGAAGATAAAGGAGTGCTGAATACCTGTCGTAAATGCCATTGCCTGATTCGCCTGACTTGACGGATCAGCAACACCGCTGAGATAGCTGGCTTGACCAGCGCTCAGAATACTCACTGCCAGTGCCGTACCAATCGCACCTGCTACTTGTTGCAACGTGTTCATAATCGCTGTACCATGCGGGTAAAAGTGACTTGGCAGCTGATTCAGCCCGTTCGTCTGCGCAGGCATCATAATCATCGAAATGCCGACCATCATAAAGATGTGAAGCGTAATGATCAAGCCAACCGGTGTAGACGCATCAATACTTGTATAAATAAATAGCACAATCGCTACCAGCGCCATACCAATCGTAACGAGCCATTTGGGTCCAAATTTATCAAACAGACGACCCATAACTGGCGACAGGAAACCGTTAAGCAGACTACCTGGAAGCAGAATCAGACCTGCTGCCAGCGCTGTTAACGCCAGTCCTTGCTGCAAGTACATTGGCAATATCAGCATCGATGACAGAATCATCATCATACAAATAAAGACAAGGATCAATCCAATCGTAAACATCGGATACTTAAATGCACGCAGATCCATCATCGGCTGCTCCATCCGCAATTGACGGATACTGAACAATACCAGCGCAATAATACCGATTGCCAGTGTCGCAATAACAATCGGATTGCTCCAACCACTGCCTGCATCGCCATGTCCACCAGCACTACTAAATCCATACACGATTCCGCCAAACCCAAGCGTCGATAACACAATCGATAGCGCATCAATCTTCGGTTTAGTCAAACGTGAGATGTTAGGCAAGAATTTCAGACCGAATAACAACGAGATAATGAAAAACGGCAACGAAATCCAGAAAATCCAGTGCCACGTCAGATTCGCCAAAATCAAACCAGAGATTGCCGGACCACTTGCTGGCGCAAACATAATAACGAGACCAATCAATCCCATCGCCGAACCACGCTTCTCCACTGGGAAAATAACCAGAATCGTATTAAACATCAACGGCAACAGCAATGCTGTACCAACTGCCTGCAATAAGCGTGCAATCATCAAAATTTCAAAGCTTGGCGCCATCGCCGCTACAATCGTCCCTGCAATCGAGAATAGAAGCGAAGTTGTAAACAGCTGTCTCGTTGAAAACCATTGCAGCAACAAGCCTGATACAGGCACGAGAATACCCATAACGAGCAAATAGCCCGTCGTTAGCCACTGGATTGTCGTAGCGCCTACGCCCAGTACACCCATCAGCGGTGTAATCGCTACGTTCAGCGCAGTTTCACCGAACAGACCGATGAATCCACTGAGTAGCATAGCGAACAAAATCGGTAATACCTTATATTGCGTTGTTTCTTGTTGACCCTGTGCAGGATCATTTTTCATGGAAGCATCCACGAGCCCATCCTCCTTGACTATCTTTCTGTCTATGTGTAGTTTGTTTGTCGCCGGGCGTTATGTTATCAATCCTGTTGTTCACCCGGCTGATTTCCATAGCTTTTCATAACCATGGACAAATATTTGGCAGCCGTTAATAGCGGCTTGTTGTTCTGGTTGGTGAGGCTAATAATCAGCGCCCCTTCCATCATCGACAGCGTGAGCAGTCCACCATCCTGAGCCTGCTCCTCACTTGCTCCTTCCAACAGCAGACGTTCCGCAATAATTTGCTGCCAGTCAGCAAATACTTGCTTGCACGCGGTACGCAGCGTATCGCTAATGCAGGATGTCTCTACTGCTGCCCAGAAGCTAAACGGAATAAAGCCGGTATATCCAGACGCTTCCGTCTCCAACGCCATATCATGCACAAAGTTATAAACGGCGTCACCCGTTTTGTCATACTTGCCAAAGGTGCGCCGGAACTTGTCCGTAACATGCTTATTGGCCTCCTGTATACACACGAGGGCCAGCTGTTCTTTGCCATTGGGAAAATAGTGATACAACGAGCCTTTTGGCGTTTCGCTCTCCTTGATAATCTGGCTGAGTCCTGTCGCATGATATCCTTGGGAGAAAAACAACCGCGCTGCCGTATCAACAATCTGCTCCTTTGCATTGGACTTTTCGCCCAATCCAATCACTCCTTTTTCTCCGTCTCTCCAATTATAACGATTGGTCTATATAATTAAAACGCAAAATATTTTAAAAGTCAATTCATTTGCAATTTAAAATGCTTGCATGCAAACCGATACATAACTTATACCAGAAAATTATAATCCCATTGTCAATTTGAATCTTATGTCTGTAAACTCCGCCGTCAAGCAAGACTTACGATACCTTCTCAAGATTGTCCCTCTCTTAACAAATCCAATCCTTCTTTCAGTTCACGGTAAATGTCGACGATATCGTCCAGCGGCATACGTACAAGTCCGCTCGACGAAGGCGCAACAAATTCACGTACACCTTCTGTAATGGATTCATCCTGAAATCCCCACGGTGCTTTTGCTTTTTTACTGTACTGCGTGTATACCCCTTTCCCAACAAAACAAGCAATCTGCGGGCGATATTCCGTTAGCTTGGCTCTTAGCTCCACTCGCCCTTGTGCATACTCTTCCGGTTTAATATCCTCCACACCACGCGTTGGACGAGACACGATATTCGTAAACCCATAACTCAGTTCCAGTAGATCGCCATCTTCATCCGGCGTGTATAGACGAGGTGTCAGACCAGAACGGTATAGAATTTGCCAAAACCGATTGCGTGGATTCGCATAATGATGCCCCACCTCCCCGGAACGAAGACTAGGATTAAAGCCGACAAATAAGATATCAAGATGATTTTGCAGATGATCGGGAATAGTGGGCACGATGATTCCTCCATTGGTTTGTACTATAAAATTTAACATTTTCAGCAATTTTTTATCTTTTTCGACATAAACACTATACAATATCCGTGACTATTGACCGATATATTTATTCAACGACAGGTAAAACACACATTCACTTCACAATTGAAACGCTGAATGAGATTGATGGACAGACAGCGACTGACACTGCCTCACACGATGAATCGTCAGGCATCATAATGAATAATCCGATAATATAGAAAAGGAATGATTAGCATGATCCAATTAAACGAAAAGCAAATTTATGCTGTCCTCCATAAACAATTGAACCGTAACTTCCCAGTACAATCGATGGAACTGAATTATCATATCGAAGCGGATAGCCGCCTCATCAATGCCGAAGGCGAAGTCGAATTGTCCAACAAACATTACTGGGTAAAAGTAATGGACTGCGTCTATCCAACTCACTCCCGTCCAATCCTCATGAGCGAAGTAATCTACTTCCTGCGTCAAGAATATATGGACAGCACGATCCGCGTATTCATGAAACAAAATACCGATGGTGAAGTGTATGCCACCGCTGAAATTTCGTTCCAGGATCATGTCGCGCTGGAAGCTGAGCAATTAAAAGCAATGATCGATCTGGCACTGGTCGTCAAAGACAAACAATGGTTCGAAGAATTGACTGCTTCCTATCTGAACATGACTCGTCCATTGCCAAGTTCCGTATCCAGCACTATGTAATGATTACACAGGCAGACGCGCTTTGCACCGCTCTGCTGTCAACAGGACTTTCCCTTTTGCGGAAAGTCCTGTTTTTATGTACATGCATGACCATTACGCCTGATCATGCCTACCATGCAGATTTTTTTGAAACCTTTTACTAAATAAAAGGTATTTATTGTTATGCTTTTTCTGAAAAATGTTGCTATGATAGAAAAGATGGTTGAATACATAGTATATAGCTGAATAGCAGCAAACACGCTTACGGCATATACATATCGATAAAGGAGGAACAACTATGGATCCGAACCGCCCGCCCTATCAATCTCCGCCACCGTATGGTTCACAGCCGCCTTACGGTCAGTATGATCCTTACCATCCCTATGCTCCACGACCGAATAATGGCAAAGCCATTGCTGCACTCGTGCTGGGTATTTCGTCTATTGTAACGCTCTTCTTCTTACCGGGCATTGGTATCATTCTTGGCATACTAGGTGTAATCTTTGGTATTCTTTCTCTCAAAGAAATTCCCCGCCGCATGGAAGGCGGCAGAGGCATGGCAATTAGCGGACTAATCTGTGCCATCGTCGGGTTTCTGCTGCATACGGCTGTCATTGTATTTATTGTTTTTGCAATCCTGTTATCATTGGGCGAATATTCAGAAAATGGCACCGATTCTTGGGCACCGACTTTTCAGCAGGACGGCACTTCTGACTTTTACTAACATCAGTATGACTACTGCAAAAGCTTGATTAGATTTCTAGCTTCCTTATGAAATGAGTACAAACATAGCGTACTATACTAGCATATGATAGCAGCACACAAGAAAAAGGTTAGCGCCGGCGTGTATGGCGCTAACCTTTTTTGTACATATTCAAATGAATGAGCTACTACTAGATTATGATGCGGGTACATACAGACGAACGCGAATATTGGACGGATCAGTAATCCATAATTCATCTGTTCCTTGTTCAAAAGGCAAGCCCGCTGCGGTAATGCGGTCAGCAACTTCTTGTAACGCAGCACGATCAGGCAATTGCAGCGTGTAATAATCGATGCCTGTAGAGTGAGCAGGCGCTTTGGGAGCACCTTCACCTGCCCAAATATTCAACCCCATATGATGATGATATCCGCCAGCAGCAATGAACAGCACTGAACGATTATCTGTCAGGACAATTTCGAAACCAAGGATATCTACATAAAATTTGCGCACCTCTTCCAGATTGGATACATGGAAATGCACATGTCCAATTTTGGTGCCGGCAGGCAATCCAGTCCATGGTTTCCCTTCTGCCAGCTCTAACAACCCGTCCACATCGACAGGTTCAGTACCCATGACGTAGTAGCCTTGTTCATCTGTTTGCCATGTTGAACGTGGGCGGTCGGCATACACTTCAATTCCGTTATTATCAGGATCGTATAGGTACAACGCTTCACTTACAAGGTGGTCACCCTGTCCAATCGGCTGACGATGCTCTGCCAGATTACGTAATGCTAATCCTAAGCTAGTACGATCAGGCAGCAGAATCGCAAAATGATACAATCCAGCTACGGATTGACGGCGCGGGATGATTGCATTTGGAATTTCTTCTATAATAAGCAGCGGATTCTGACCGTCTGCCGTCATTTCAGCAGTAGTTTCCGTTTGATTTAATACTTTCAAGCCAATGATGTCAGAATAATAAGCAACAGAACGCTCCAATTGACTCACTTTAATTTTCACAAGTCCGATCTCAAGATCAGGATGAATGGTGGAAGTACTCATAAGGTAAGTTCCTTTCGTTAATTAAGTTATTATTTGTAACTATAATAACATTTTGTAAGCAGCTATGCAAGCGGTAAAATCTAGAATACAAAAAGCAGAAGTTGGATCAACATTGCCGCTACAATGGTGATCCGACTTCCGCTCTATGATTCGTTTACATGTTGTATTGCGTTTTATATCTTCCACTATGCTACGCATGAATCCTTATATGATGCAACGATTTGTGTATTACCATTCGCATAGTACCGATGGTCGTATTATTGTTCTTCGGTTACACCCGGATCAGAGCCCCATACTGGACCACCTTGATAGTAAACAACGATTTTGTTGTTGTCTGCCATAGATGTGTTGTCGCTGTAAGAGTAATCGGACGAGGAGTTACCGCCGGATGTTCTCTGTACTGTGAAGCTAATATCTCCGCTATCTCCACCAGCAGGAACAATACCTGCTTCAGCATTGAAGATCAATTCTACGTAGCTATCTGCTCCAGCTTGTGGTTGCTCCATATTCACGATATGAGCCTCTACATTGTTAGTGCTGAATGGTACGCTGTTTATCGATATATCACGTGCAGTCAGACCGTTACCGCCAGTGAAGTAATAACGCACACGAATATCGCTCAAGTTTACATCTTCTGTACCAGTGTTCATGATGTTGATCGTTGGACGAATCGCACCGGAACCGCTACCGTTAGCTTTGTATTGCAAAATGAGTGACTGTTTTACATTGCCAGAGCGAGTAACTGGAGTCCCTACAACAGGTGAAGACATTTGCGTTACTTGACCATCAGCCAATACTGCATTGACTACATAGCCGTACACTTCGCCGTTCGTTACAGATGTATCCGCATATACTGCATCTGTGACACCTGTAGTCAGTACAGTATACGTATTGGATTGTACGCTATTATACGTGTTGTTGATCACATCATAACGTCGTACTTCATAACTGCTTGCATTTTCAACTGGAGACCAAGTCAATACGACTTGATTAGAACCAGAACGCGCAGCTACATTCGTAGGTGCAGCCGGTGCGGATGTGTTAGTCCACGCGATATCGTTTGTCACCACATTGGACTGAATTGCTGCATGTGCGCTTGGCGCAGCGAACAGACTACCTCCACTCGCCAGAATGGATGCAGCCAGCATGAATGAAGCTTTTTTGGACATGGTAATCATAATTATCATCTACCTCCGTTTATATGGGTGTTAGTTATATGTTCTTAGTTGCTGAATCGTGCTGCTAAGTATTCGGCTCAGAACTCTATGTGTGGGTGTACCTTTTCCCTCCTTTGTTTGGTATATTATTACCGTTTGCAAACAAATGCATATCCTGTGAATCTCTTCACGTTTGAGTCATGTGCATCATTATTAAACAGTACGATGTCAAATAAAACACTTACCAAGCTCAAATTATAACATTTTTGTCATCAATTGCAGATAGACGATAAGATGCAATCGTCAACAAACTGACAATTCCATTAGACCTACATCCACTCAGGTTACGGCATAATAAAATAAGACTCTATGTCCCTTTTTGTTGTTTATTCTGAATCTGGGAGAGATTTGCATTGAAATATACATTCATTCAGCCACTGCGGCTTTGTTCTCATTTTTCATATGTTGTACTAGGATTATGCATGATTGCGGTTCTTAGTGCATGCAGCGGATCATCTTCCAGCTCTGCCGACACCGGTCATACTCATCAGCCAACGACTTCAAGCGATTCTTCTATGACACAAACGGATGCAGCCACAGCAACGTCCGGTCATACGATGAATCATGGCGATATGAGCAATATGACTGCACCGGAAGGCAGTCAGTCTACGATTCCGAACAGCATTACTACAGATCAACAGATTGTGAATAGCAAGGAAGTTACATTAACAGCGCAATCTTCGTATCTGGAAGTAGAAAAAGGAAAATACTTGCCGGTATGGACATTCAACAACTCCGTACCTGGTCCACAAATCGAAGTTACAGAAGGCGATATCGTTACCGTTCATTTGAAAAACAAGCTGGACGTGCCGGTATCGATTCATTTTCATGGTGTTGTTCTACCTAACGATATGGATGGTGTTCCTGGTGTGACGCAGGATGCTGTTGAGCCGGGCCAAACATTTACGTATACTTTTCAAGCGCTACACGCTGGCACCTATTGGTATCATTCGCATCAGGATAGCCTGAATCAGATCGGTCGTGGATTATATGGTACATTTGTTGTTCATCCAAAACAATCATCAACTGCTGATGTGGATCGAACATTTGTATTGGACGAATGGAATGATCCTAATACTCATCCGGCAAATACGGAATCTAATACGGCAGCGCTGAATAGCAATATGGGTGCGTACAATCTGTATACGATTAATGGACGCAGCGGTGATCAGATTGATCCGCTATATGTGAACAACGGTCAGCATGTACGTCTACGCTTCGTCAATGCAGGTAATATGACTCAATTGTTGTACATTCCGCTATCTTCCTATACCGTCGTCTCTACAGATGGAGAAGAAATTTATCAGCCTCAGACGTTAAATAAAGGGCTGCTACGTATCGCTCCGGGCGAACGGTATGATCTCGCCTTTACTGCTACCGACAACGGTGTAACTCCTATCGGAGCTGTGGGCGATTCCGACTTTGCACGCTCCATGCGTCTGCCGATTGTGGTATCTGATCGTGGGCAGCAGCCTAACCAGCAGCAAGTCATTGATGAAGTGAAGCGTCAGCAACAGAATCTAACAGCAGCTAACGCATCCCATTGGTCAGAGCTGGATCTAATGAATTATGGACAACCAACAGCTTCCACATTTACATGGAATCAGAAATATGATCGCAATTACGATCTTAAGTTGTCTATGGGCGTTAGCGATGGCAAAATGGCGTATACGATCAATGACGAATCCTACAACCATCTCAAAGCACTGACTGTCAAAACGGGCGATACGGTACACATCACCTTGTCCGCTCCTTCCGGTAATGAAGATCATCCGATGCATCTGCATGGTCATGTATTTCAGGTGCTATCCCGTAATGGCCAAGCGGCTTCCGGTGCTCCAGTATGGAAAGATACACTCAATGTACGACCTGGAGAAACGTACGAAATCGCCTTGCTCGCAAACAATCCAGGCAACTGGATGCTCCATTGTCATGAGCTTCACCACGCTTCTATGGGCATGATGATTGACTTCAATTACGAAGACTTTCAAACGTCCTATCAGCCTGATACCAAGGTCGACAATATCTCTGAATAGCTTCACTTACAGCGTAGTTAGCCGCAGCATTCTCATTTATGACATTCCTGTATCCTATAACAAGACGTCCTCCCTTATGATAGAGCATGTGCATTTCTATCGGCGATGGCGTCTTTTTTGCTGTAAACGCATTTAACTTTATCGGAATGGTGTTATACAATAGTAATGGGATTTATTTGGAAAGCATTTATGAATGCTCCACAATATACCGATGTAGTATCTGAGCAGATCCGGGTAAATGCGATTTTTGACAACGCAGAGACCGTAATTCCGATCATGGAATCATCCAGCAATCGCCCATTATATCGACAAAGGTGGAGTTCATAATCACATGAGAGAAACGCTGCGCAAGCTTAAAATACTTCAACTGATGACAGCTCTATTCAGAGCGCGTATTATCAAAATTCTGATCCCCATTATTATTTTGGTGATCATTATTATCCAAGGACGCAAAGAAATTGAACATATTAATCTGGGCCGTGTATTATTTGAGCTGCACCGTATGCCGGTGTCGGCAATTATTCAAATCTCACTGGCTTCCTTCATCGCTGTCTCGGCGATGAGTACTTATGATTATTTGCTACGTAAGCATTTTAAATTGGATGTAGAATGGAAGGCTGCCTTCCGCTACGCATGGATCGCCAATACATTCAACAATATGATTGGGTTTGCTGGTCTCACTGGCGTCGGTCTACGTGCCATTCTATACAAAAAGAGCGGTGTACCGATCAAGACGATGGGGTCTGCCATTTTATTTCTATCACCCATCATTCTGGTTGGTTTGTCCCTACTCGGTTGGCTGACGATTATCGGCATTTTCCCGGTAGAGCCGATGTTTGATGCACATCCATGGTTGCGATTTGCCGTCTGGGGCGTATCGCTGTATTTGCCATTTTTCCTATTAATGCAGCGCTCCTCCTTATTCGCCAAATGGTTCCACAAAGAAGGCGAAGGCAAGCTGCCGTGGAGTATCGTAATCGCTTCGGTCGGTGCGTCGTTTCTGGAATGGGCGTGTGCGGCTGTATTATTCTGGCTAATTCTGTATCATGATCTGGATCATCTGCCGTTTGCAACTGCAATCGGAATCTATGTAGTGGCTGCCATTGCCGGAATTATCAGTATGGCGCCAGGTGGTATCGGCGCATTCGATTTGACAGCGCTACTCGGTCTGCAAACGATCGGTGTCGATTCAACGCGCGCGATTACGGCACTCGTATTGTTCCGAATGTTCTACTTCTTGATTCCTTGGTTGATCGGTCTTGTATTGGCAGCCTTCGAGATTACTCCAAGCCGCCGACAGATGAAGGATATGGTTACGAATGGACTGGATTCATCGCGTAATGCGTGGACCAAATTCTGGGGCTGGCCTTCGCAATTTGGTCTGCTCGGTGATCTGGGTGCATGGGCGCTCGGCAAGCTTGTACTTGCGAGCGGAATCATCTTGCTGCTATCCGCAGCGACGCCGGGCTTGATCGAACGTATGCGATTTATGGAAAATATTCTGTCTTTGCCAATCATGCGTCTTTCTGAGCAATTATCGGTTGTGATCGGTATTATGCTAATTATCGTTTCGCGCGGCATTTCGCTGCGTATCCGCCGCGCCTTTGTATGGACGGCAGGGCTGCTCATTGCGGGCGCGGTGTTTACGTTTGCCAAGGGCTTTGATTATGAAGAAGCGATCATTCTGATGATCGTCGCGATCATCCTCTGGGTGTCCCGTGCCAAATTCAATCGGGAAAGTGCCAGCTTGTCGCCACGTAGTATCGGTGTGTGGGTCATACTCGCCTTTATCTCGTCGCTGTGTTATTATCTCGTTGGTTCACAGATTCACCCTTCACTGCTGCGCCATCTGCCTGCACGAGCACAGCAATGGTTCCTTAATCCGCATGAGTATGCCGTAACAGCAGTGATTGCTTTTATTAGTGCACTGATCGTACTGGCAGCAATCTTTGCTCTTCGTCCTAACCGACATGTAGAAGATTTGCCAGATGCCGAGCAGTTGGATAAATTAAATGAATTTTTGCAAAATCAACAGGGGAACCTGCTTAGTCACCTACTCTATCTAGGTGACAAAACATTATACTGGGCACAGGAAGGCAAGATTCTGATTCCTTACTCCCGTGTCCGTGATAAGCTGGTCGTGCTGGGCGATCCGATTGGTGACAAGTCACTGGCTGGCGCTGCCATTCAGGAGTTTCAACGCTATGCCGATCATTTTGCACTAACCGTTGTATTCTACCAAGCAGCACCAGAGTATCTATCCATTTACCATGAGAATGGTTATAACTTCTTCAAACTTGGTGAGGAAGCCTTGGTGCCGCTAGACAAATTCACTCTATCTGGCAAAAGCAATCAAGGACTACGTACTGCCAAAAATAAATCTGAACGTGAAGGACAGCTGTTCGAGGTTCTGCAACCGCCATTCTCGGCTGAATTGATCAGCGAATTGCGATTAATCTCCAACGAATGGCTGGGCGATCGCAAGGAAAAAGCCTACTCTCTCGGCTGGTTCCATGAATCGTATCTCCAGCGCGCACCGATTGCTCTGCTACGTGAAGCCAGTGGTCGTATTCTCGCCTTTGCTACACTAGCACCAGCATACGACAATAACCGGATCGTTTCGATTGATCTGATGCGTCATCTGAACGAAACGCCAAACGGTACGATGGATGTACTATTCGTCCGCCTCATTGAATGGGCAAAAGAATCCGGCTATGCCTACTTTAATCTGGGCATGTCTCCTTTATCTAGCGTTGGTGAAAATGCCAATGCCCATCGCGAGGAAAAGCTTGCACGACTCGTATTCCAATACGGCGGACACTGGTATGGCTTTGAAGGGCTACGCCGCTACAAAGAGAAATTCTCACCCGAATGGGAAGCACGTTATCTCGCTTACCCGGCAGGCATGCAGCTACCGTTCCTGACGATCGATCTGGTGCGTCTCGTATCGCGTAAACCTGGCAAAATGGAGCATACGATTTAACTAGATCAACTAGATCAACTAGATCAACTAGATCAACTAGATCAACTAGATCAACTAAATTTTATCTGTCGCTTCGCTTGTAATAAAAACATTATTTCCTACAACACTCAATCTAACATGTATGCAAAAAGCCCGACTACGAATCATTATGATCCGCAGTCGGGCTTTTGTTATGCCTTCATTATTTGCTTTCCAGTTCAACGATCGTTCTCAGCTTAGTTGTAGCATCGCCAGGAATCGCTTTTTCGGTATACTTGAACGTAATCTCGGAGCCTTCTTTCAGCTTATTGGCAGCATCGCGGACGCTGTCATCGAGTTGATAAACAACCGGGCTACCGTCTACCATGACTTCAGCGGAGTGCTCATCAGCCAGACCGGAGAATGTACCGGTTGCGACTTGTGTTGCCATTTGATCATCTCCAGTAGTGGTATCTGTAGTGCCTTCGGTTGTACCTTCACTGCTCGTACCTTCATTCGTTTCAGGAGATGCCATATTGTCTTCTCCAGTAGAACCGTTGTCAGCAGGAGTCGTTTCTGTGTTATCCTGCGGTTGTGTCACTTCTGTATCAGTGCTCGTACTGCCATTCTCGGCAGGTGCTGCCGCAGGTTGCTGCGATTGATTGTTGCCACATGCCGCGAGCAGAATCACCCCGAGCAGCAGCAGAATCGCCAGTGGACTCCGTTTCATCCATGATTGGTTATTTCGTTGCATCGTAAATGCACCTCCTCAATAGTGTAACGCATCACATTGCCAAAAGTTGCTTCAAATTCAGCAACCAGGCAAAACAACATCCATTAGCATCATACCAGATAATGAGCAGCGAATAAAATATCGCCGCTCTTCCTTGATTCACACATAGCCACTATGCAAAAAGGGACTGCTACGCCGGTCATGCAACTTGCACCGGAACAGCAATCCCTTGGATCAATGGTTGGTTATTTTGATAACGCATAATGCCCGGTACAGTCATAAATGTGATTTAAGGGATATATTGCTGTACGACTTTGACAATTTCACCGTTTTTCACTGTGACATGATAAGGGAAAACGGTTGGATCAAGCAGATCCGGTTTTTGGAAAATAGCATTCAACTTGGACATTGTAATCGACTCATTCCAATTGATGTCGATGTCTTCCCAGTTGCCTGTATGATCATAAATCTGCATCAATACTTGAGCACTGGTTGGAGCTTCATATTGATATGTGGTGGTATCTGTATTCGTGATGTAATATCCATCTGGTGCACCGTCCAGACCACTGTCTGGATTTTCTTTGACGAAGATTTTGTTGGCTTCATCGCCAGTGTACCAGTTAATTGGATCAATGGTTAGATTGTACTGACCGTTGGAATCACGCTTGATATCATTAATAAATACCGTATACGTACCGTCAGCAGGTGTTGTACTGCTGTACGTGTCTTTGTAAACGCTGGTTGTTACTGTTGCCGCCTGTGCGACATTGGTACTGGAATCTACGGTATTCCCTGTTGCCAGACTTCCCGAGGTCAGAAAGATTAAAGAAGCAGCACCTGCTCCTAGTATTCCCATCATTGTTTTCATCATCGCTGCATCTCCCCTTCTCTAAATGGCCGGTTGGTCTGACGAAATGTCAGGAAACTCGCTTACCATTTGCAATGTGCTTATGTTGACATTGTCTGTGCGGATGAATTGTCGTTCTTATTACTAACGACGAGTCCGCCCAAATTGTTGCAAAGCCCGGCAATATTCTGTGATCTTTCCTACAGCATTCACCCCGTACAATATGTACAATGATGGATTGCTGTGTAGAAGTTATTAACCAGAAACCTTTACGCAAGAACCATTCAAAAATTTTCCAATTCGTATTTACATCTTGTCGTTCAGAAACGGATAAGATGTAGAATTGCTTGCTTTGTTCCTTCACTATACACCTTGTTTTTGATGAATTGGTTGCAATAATGTTAATACTCATTTACAAAATTAATACCAGGTTCTAAAATCTAGCCCTAACTATCATTAAGTGCTATTGATACACGTCTGAAAATGCTTATAACATGGTGTAATCGATATTTATTTGATCCAAAGATAAATATAGGATTGATTTCATTTTTTTCGGTTAAATACGTAGAAGCAAAGCCATTAACAGACACCGAGGAGGAGTACATCATGTCAGAACAAGATCATATTGTGAATAAATCGGGGCAGGTCGAACCAGACAAAGTCGAAGCGGCATTAAACCGCATCAGTGATGAGCAGAAAAAGCAGATCTTGGATGATTTTGAGTCGTTCCGTTCGTATCTGAGCAAACGTATCCACATGGCAGAAATTATTGGATTAAGTGAAGAAAATATTGCCAAGCTTACACAAAAAATCGCCGATTATCTTGCTACCCATGAGCAGCCACAAAACAGTGAAGAGAAACTGTTATATGAATTGTGGAAAGTGGGAGACGAGGAACAACGTCACAAGCTGGCGCATATGCTTGTTAAAATGGTCAAAAATACACAGGAAGCACGTTAATCCTGTATTCCAATCAATCACATACAAAAGAGCGCATCCGCTTTGATAGCAGGATGCGCTCTTTTTGTATACGTTCAATTAGCGATTCCGGTAGCTGGCACGCGGCCACACTTTATTTTCCATTCGTTCGTACCAATAAATGCCTAACTCCATCAGATTGCTTGCCAGCGAGATGCGGGTGAACAAACGATGCACCAGCACCGAGATCAGCATACCGATCAATGCGCCTGCCAACACGTCACCTGGATAATGCACACCTGTCCAGACGCGTCCGAGCGCGATACCAGCAGCCAGAATCAGCCATACCCAGCCTGCACGACGACGGAACTGCCAGATCGTCATCGCAACAACAAATGCGCCAAGGGAATGTGTGCTGGGAAACGAAGCATTGGCTTCATGACCGACCAGTTGAATGGCGTGCAGCGTAACAAACGGCCTGTCCCTGTATATGATCTCTCCAATTATCCAGTTTACCGTAACTCCAATTAACCCAGACAGCAGCGCTTCCGCAATCATACGCCGATTATCCCGTGCTCTCGTAAACCAGTATACAAGCGCTCCGATCATAAAGAACAGAACCGCATATTTGGATAAAAAGATCATCAGCGGATTCAAAAATGCCAATTGTTCTGCCCCACCGTTAATCCATAAAAACAACCATTCGTCCATGTGCTCCATAGTCAATGATGTACTCCCCTCCGCTGATCAAGCAATCAGCGTATGTATTGTCGTGTGTGATTTCCTGTAAAATTGTAAAGCAGTTCATGACATATATCAACTCTGTGTAAAACCAGTATAAATGTAATGTAAAATGTCATGACTGCTTCAACAATCACACACGCCAATATTAGACACCTTCTACGATGCGCTTTGCCCGCTGTTTTCCTTCCGCTAACACGAGTTGTTCATCCATCGTGACCAATTCACGGTTATCCATTAGAATCTGTCCATTTACAATCGTTGTATGCACATCACTTCCTTGTACCGCATAAGCAAGTAAGGATACTGGTTCATGTACAGGCTGTACATGCGGCTTATCCAGATCAATCAAGATAACATCCGCCTTTTTGCCAACTTGCAATGACCCAGTCTCATGATCTATATTAAGCAACCTCGCACTGTCTAGTGTCGCCATTTGTACTGCTTTGTATGCTGGTAGGACAGTGGGATCACCGTAATGCAGCTTTTGCAGCCATGTCGCTGTTTTGATACCAGCAAACATATCCAGCGTCGTTGCACTCCCTGCACCATCCGTTCCCAAGCCAACTGTAATACCGTTACGCTGCAACTCCGTGACCGGGGCAATACCGCAGCCTAGCTTCAGATTACTAACCGGATTGTGTGACACTCCTCCACGCATACCTGTTAACGCATGAATATCTTCGGTATTCAAATGGATACCATGTGCCAGCAAGACATGTGCATTCTCAAATAGCCCCAGCTCATGCAAATACTGCGTTGGCGTCTGATTGTAACGTTCACGCATAATAGCGACCTCTTCCTTCGTTTCAGCCAAATGAATATGAATCGGGCGCTTATATTGCTGTGCCAGCTCAATCACATGACGCAATTGTTCTGGTGGGCAGAGATACGGCGAATGCGGTCCAAACATAGTTGTGATTCTTCCGTCAGCTGCATGATGCCATTTCTCAACCAAATCTACCGCTTCAACAAGCCGCTGCTCTGCTTGATCGTCGATAAATACAAGCCCTCTCGTCAGCGATGCTCTCATACCCGTCTCCTCTACCGCAGTAGCGATGTCGTTCATATGAATATACATATCAGCAAATGTCGTTGTACCACTACGAATCATCTCTGCCATCGACATTTTGCTACCCCAGTAAATATCTTCTGCGGTCATACGTGCTTCGGCTGGAAACATCTTCTGCTCCAACCAATCCATCAGCTTCAGATCATCGGAAAAGGCTTTTAACAGATTCATCGGACTATGCTGATGCGCATTAATCAGCCCCGGCATTGCAATCATATGATTAGCATCAATCATGCGGTCAAACTGTTGCGAAATTAGTTGATGCTGATGAACATCTTCTTCACGATACAATCCAGTAATCCGATCGCCTTCAATCGTTATGTCGCCGTTAAATGGTGTATCTCCGTCTTCCATCGTAATAATGATCGCATTTCTAATCCATATTCTCATCACAGCATTCTCCTCTAGTTTTAATATGATTATGACCGGAATGGACAATCTTCCGTTCCGCCTATGACCAGCATAATCATTGACGTAACGTTAAGGTCAATATAGAAATGAGTATGGATACTATGGATGTTATGTAATTACATAGATGATAATAGATAGCGATTTATTTCGTTCTATAACAAGGAATTAGATGATGTAGTGGGATTGGATGTGGAGTCAATAAGTGGAGTGGATACTCTGCTGGCATAGAGATGCATCGAGTTTGCAAAACAAAAAGATGGCGATAAAATAAAACGCGCCATCTACAACGCTTCTTATTCTACCGCCATCACTAAAACTAACATCAACATCAACATCAACATCAACAATATTTTACGCGGCTATGTGTATCTTGTGGCAACGATTTAGGAATAACTACGCCGCAATTCGTAAAAATATTGCACAGCAGGATGCTTCAGCTTGATCGTCTGACTCATATTGAGAATCCGCTTTTTGCCTACTCTACGATCGATCAGAGCTAGTATATTTAGCATCATATCGCTACTTTCTAGACTTTCTTCTATCGATGTAGCTAGAAAGCGGGTTGAAGCAGTTGTAAAGTTCGATTTGCTCAATGCTGCCTGCACCACTATCATTTCTTTGGCATATTCCGTTAATTTGCGATTGCGTGCGATGACCTGTAAACGATCTTCGGGAACATTCTCGCCCATTGTGACACGCACAGCTTCGATGTCCGCTGCTGTAACTGGAATATCAATAGTAGGATCGCTCTTAATCTCTTGCTCTGACTGATACCAGCGAATCGGACCAGTCACATCGTTCATCTGCAATACGTTCTTTTTGTTGACGGCAATATAACAGTTCCCTGCTTTGTCAGGCAAATATCGGTAGCTGGTCGCCCGGTATTCTACTTTGCCGACCAATGCAGGGCTGAGAAACCCTTCCAGTTGTTGCTTCAATTTACTCCAGGACATGAATCCTCCTATACTCTCTAAATCGGCTATTATATTAGATAGCAGCCGATCTTGCAGGTTGAAAATCTGAACGCGGAATGATATATGGTACCGCTTCAGTGTCTGCTCTCGTTCTTTTAGAGTACCATGTCAGAGATATGAAAAATAGAGTGTACGATATTTCCACACCGTTATGTTGCGAATAGTGAACAAAATTAGCGACCAACGATAGAGTCCCCGATTTGCAGCAATGGTGCTTCCGTCTGTACAGTGTCTGGATATTTGATGCCTGCGCCCGTGTTGAGTACTACAACCGTTTCATCAGGTTTGATCCAGCCGTCTGCGGCAAGCTTACGCGCCGCTGCAAAGGTGGCTGCACCTTCCGGGCAGACAAATGATCCTTCCAGTGAAGCAACTTCGCGCTGTACTTCTAACAACTCGGCATCAGATATTGCGATGCCAACACCACTCGTTTCGTATAGTGCACGCAACACAAGAAAATCCCCCAGCGCTTTAGGTACATTAATACCAAACGCAATCGTTGTCGACTGCTCCCAGAATTCCGAGCGTTCTTGCCGATTCTCCCATGCCTTGACGATAGGTGCGCAGCCTTCTGCCTGTACCGCAACAAGACGTGGCAATGTACCGCTAATCCAACCAAGCTGTTGCAATTCCTTCAATGCTTTGTGAATACCGATTAATCCTACACCACCGCCAGTTGGATACAAAATCACATCTGGCATTTGCCAGCCCAATTGCTCGGCAATTTCTAGTCCCATCGTTTTTTTGCCTTCGATTCGGTAAGGTTCTTTTAATGTGGAAGCGTCATAGACGCCATCCTGCTTCACTTTCTCGGCAACCATTTTACCAGCGTCACTGATCAATCCATCTACTAGAAAAAGAGACGCGCCTGCCAAAGCAACCTCGCTACGTGTAATCTGCGGCGCATCCTGCGGCATTACAATCGTCGCACGAATACCCGCACGGGCAGCATACAATGCCCATGCTGCACCTGCATTACCGTTCGTCGGCATCGCAAATTCCTCAACGCCCAGCTCTAATGCTTTGGATACACCAACAGCTGCACCACGTGCCTTGAAGCTTCCGCTTGGAACAAGGCTCTCATCTTTCATATAGAGATGGTTGATGCCGTAGCGCTCACCAAGTGTAGGCAGATGCAATAATGGTGTCATCCCTTCACCTAATGTAACAACATGTTCTGAACTGCTCACTGGGAGCAATTCATGATATCGCCACAGATCCGGATTACGCTGCTGAATGTCTTCGCGTTTTACTTCTTGTTTTAACTGTTCCAGATTGTATTCTACGAGCAGCGGTGAACCACATGCGCACAACTGATGAATATGCTCCGTATCATACTGTGTTTGACAAACCGGACATTGCAAATGCGATACATAACTATAGGTCATCATGAATCCCCCGCTTTCACTTTGTTCATCACACTCGTATGTATCATACCAGTCTAGTTTTATTTTGCCAATTATTCTTATCTACTCACTTGGTTATATGACAAGGTTTAGGATCATTGAACCGAGAAGATTGTGCTTGATTTTCAACAAAAAAGTCCGGCGATTCAGGCATATACCTGAGCCATCGGACCTTATTATTTCTAAACGAGTAACATTGTTAGCGATTCATGACCGTCATTACAGTCATTACAGTCATTACAGTCATTACCAATCTACAAATAACGATATTATACGCGCGCTGTTTGCTGTTCCAGTTCCTTGTTTTTATCCTCAAATTTCTTGTTGTGAGAGGATACATATGCCTGAGAATAAGCGTCTGGCTCCAAATATTGCTTGGCGCTATTCACTGCGGTTGCACCGTCTACGAGTGCTCCACTGATCAGATACAATTTGCCGTTATATTGAACGACGTCTCCTGCGGCGAAGACGCCCGGAATGCTCGTTTGACGACGTTCGTCTACGACAGGCTTGTTGTATTCGCCCAGCTCCATACCCCAATCCAGCAGCGGTTTCAGATCGCTCGTCATGCCGTGATTGACGATCAGTGCATCTACTGGAAGTGTACGTGTTTCTTTCGTTTCTACATGACAAATGGTAATTTCCTCTACCAGACTGCCCTGACCTTGCAGACCTGTCAGTTCATAAGATGTAATGATCTCTTTGCAATTTTGCTTCATACTGATTACGTTACGTTCGTGACCACCGAATTCTTCTCTGCGGTGTACAACGGTTACGCTCGCAGCCAGCGGATGCAGCGCATTCGCCCAATCCACTGCAGAATCTCCACCACCGGAAATCACGATATGCTTATCTTTGAAAATCGACAGCTCCTGCACAGTGTAGTGCAGATTGGTCACTTCGTAGCGATCAGCGCCTTCAATCTCAAGCTTGCGCATTTTCGGAATGCCATGACCTAGCGCCAGAATAACTGTGCGGGTATGATGCTGTTCGCCTGTGCTAGATGTAAGCAGCAATGTCTGATCTTCCAATCGCTCCAAACCAGTAATTTGCTGGTTTAACACAACCGTAGGTTCAAATATCATCGCCTGTTCCGTCAGATTCTGGATGAGTCCGGCACCGCTGATTGGTGGCACGCCGCCTACATCCCAAATGATTTTCTCAGGATACAGTAGAATTTTGCCACCGAGTGTCGGATTGAATTCAATAATCTTCGTTTTCATATCACGCATCCCGCTATAAAAGGCACTGTATAGTCCTGCCGGTCCACCGCCAATAATCGTTACATCATAAAGTTCCAGCTGTCCTTGTTGTGTCATATGTAGCTCCCCCTGTATACATAACTGCTCATGCAGTTTGTTGTAAAATGATATCTGCAAAACATAATTGATAATGATTATCATTATAGTTTACGATAGATGCTTATGCAATGAAAAATGGACAAATAAGTTATGATTTCAAGATGTCAATATATTATTTACCATATTTTGTGATATGAATGATAAACATGTAGTGTGTGATCTCGTATTTTTTGGTATGCTGTTGGTAAAGTGCTTATTTATGATGGACAATTTAATTAAGGTGGGAAGCTGGGAATGTTGACCTTTTACTCGCATTTTTCCTGGATATTACTTGTAATCAACTTATTTCTGGCGCTATTTATCGTCTTTCTGGAACGTCGCAACATTGGAGCGACATGGGCGTGGCTGATGATCTTGCTATTTATCCCGATTGTCGGTTTTATCGTTTATCTGTTCCTCGGTCAGAATCTGAGCCGGGTCAAGCGTTTTCGGCTACGCAAGGAATTCCGTTCTATTATTGAATCGGCAGTTAATGATCAACTTGCCGAATTTGATAACTACACATTCAGCTTCAATGATAAGTCGATCAACAAGTATCATGAACTGGTGCATATGCATCTAATCAGCAATTACTCGCTCTATACGCAGGACAACAGTGTACAAATTTTCTCAGATGGATTGAAAAAGTTCGATGCACTGTTCCGTGATATCGCGCGTGCCAAAGAATATATTCATATCCAGTATTACATCATTCAACGCGATGATCTTGGTCGTCAGCTATTGGCTGCTCTGACGGAAAAGGCTAAACAGGGCATTACCGTGCGGCTGATCTATGATGCGTGGGGCAGCTCCAAAGTGAATAAGAAGTTTCTCAAAGATTTTGTAGATGCGGGTGGTCATGCAGCTGCCTTCTTCCCGCCTAGCATTCCGTTGATCAACTTCAAAATGAATTATCGCAATCACCGCAAAGTTGTTATTATCGACGGCGAGTGCGCATACATCGGCGGGTTCAACGTTGGTGACGAATACCTCGGTCATGTGAAAAAGTTCGGCTACTGGCGCGATACGCATCTGCGGGTAGAAGGCTCAGCGATTTTGCAAATGCAGGCGCATTTTCTACGTGACTGGCATCTGGCACTGAATACGCATATGAATCAGGATTATTCGTTGTTTGCTGTATCCAAGCCATTTTCCGGTAATATCGGCATGCAGATTATTTCCAGCGGACCGGATAGCAGTCTGGAAACGATCAAGTACTCCTATATTAAAATGATCTATGAAGCGAAACGTAGCGTTATGATTCAAACACCGTATTTTATCCCAGATGAGAGTATGATTACAGCGATCAAATCGGCGATTTTATCTGGTGTGGAAGTGTATCTGATGATTCCCAAACGACCGGATCACCTGATGGTGTATTGGGCTTCGTACTCCTATTTGCAGGAGCTGTTGGAATTGGATGCGCATTGCTATTTGTACAATAAAGGATTTTTACATGCCAAAACGATGGTCATCGACGGTAAAATCGCCTCGGTCGGAACCGCCAATATGGATATTCGTAGCTACAAGCTGAACTTTGAGATCAATGCGGTGTTATACGATTCTGAGACAGCACAGCAATTGGAAGCATTGTTCTTGCAAGATATTCGTGATAGTGATGTGCTGACACTGGAAGCATACGAGAATCGCCCATGGTATCGCAAAGTGGTCGAATCGTTCGCCCGTCTGTTATCCCCAATTTTATAATACCAATCTGCCCCAGTGTAACAGTATTATCGCTGTTATGCTGGGGTTATTTGTAATGTGCAGCCAGATCAGACAACTGTTGACGAATCTCATCTTTTAACTCTGTTGGTTGTTCGACTATCACCTCTGTACCTAAACCAATGAAAAAATTAGCATAAAAGCTCAATTCCTCTTCCGGCACCATTGCATCCAATTGCCCGCTTCCATCTTCGTGTATATCTAGTGAGATCCACATCTCCGCTTCACAACGCTGCACCGCCCGTCGACTCAGCTTGGCTTGAATACGATATGAATGTGGAACAGACGGTTCCTCATACCAGCCGCTACTACTCGAAGGTTCTAACTCCAATGGCTGCAAGCCGGATGTATCATACACTGCCGTTCGAATACGATCACAGCGAAATAGACGATACCCTTGACGCAAAAAGCAATACGCCGAGCAATACCAAAATCCCTGATTGGTATATATGAATACCGGTTGAATCGCTCGTTGGCTACTGGCACGGTCTTCTGGCTCATAAGTAATATCTAGCACTTTTTGCGCTACTGCCGCCTCTAACAGCAGTGGCAAATAAGGTGCATTTTGCCGCCTAGTAGGCGCAGTAAAATCAAGCCGACTTTTCATACGATCAATGCTGTCTCGTACATCACCAGGTAAATGTAAATAAAACTTGCGCAGTGCAGACACCGATTCCTCTTCAAATGGTAGAGATGAATAGTGACGCAGCGCATGAGAAGCAAAAAACATCGCTACCGCTTCCACTTCGGTAAACGTAATAGGCGGTAATACACGTTCGCGCAGTACTTTGTAGCCGCCATGTGGACCGACCTCTGAATACAGCGGAACGCCCAGTTCACTCAATTCCTGCAAATCCCGCAAAATCGTACGTGTAGACACTTCAAATTCTTCTGCCAGCTCACGAACTTTGAACTGTCGCTTGCGATTGACTGCCATCATCAATTGCATCAATCGCTGTGCTTTGGACAGATCTGATTTGGACAATATGCTCACTTCACTTTCACTGTTAACTGGATAGATTCTATATGTATGAATATTTACGACAATTTCTGTCACTATTATGATCTATACTGCATATAGATGACAAGCAGTATACTGCATTGTACAAAATCACTCATGCTGGAGGTATATCCATGACACGACAACAACGCACCCAATTGAATCAAAAGCTAAAACGCCCCGCCACCTTCGTCCCACAAACACCAGAGCAAATGCGTACTGGATTCGCCGCTTTGATGTCGAATATGTATGTGCCCACTATGATTACACAAACTCCGATTACGCTTGGCAATAGTCCGGCAATACAGGTGGATCATGAACAACATACGCATGCCGGAATCATACTGTATTTTCACGGCGGTTCTTATGTTGTCGGTTCTCCAACTACCGCAATGTCGCTAACAGGTAGTCTGGTGAGCCGAACCGGTATTCGTGCGGTATCGCTCGATTATCGGTTAGCACCAGAGCATCCTTTTCCAGCAGCGATGGAAGATGGTCTTGCGGCTTATCGCGAATTGCTGGCAAACGGAACGAATGCAACTGATATCGTATTGGTTGGCGATTCGGCAGGGGGTGGACTTGCTGTTGCTGTATGTATGATGGCTCGCGATGCTGGTTTACCGATACCCGCGGCAGTGATTACCTTTTCGGCAGGGTTGGATAAAACGCACTCTGGTGCCAGCATGAGCAGCAAGGCAGATGTCGATCCATTCTTCGCCCGTGAGAACTTTGATCATACAGATGCTATGTTTCTTGCAGGGCAAGACCCTCGTCATGAATGGGTCAGTCCGGCTACGTATGGCAAGCTCGAAGGCTTCCCACCATTATTACTTCAAGTTGGCACGAATGAATTGCTGCTGGACGATTCGACTATGCTTGCAGAGCGTGCACGCGCGGCAGGTGTCGATGTGATTCTGGATATTACCGCTGATGTTCCACATGTGTTTCAAGCGTTCACAGGTATATTAGACGAAGCGGATCAGGCACTTGATCGGGCGGCATTGTTTATTAAACAGCATATCGCACAGGCGTAACCTGATAAAAGAGCAGGATGGTTTCTGGAACTAGAAGCTGTCCTGCTCTTTGTATATTGATGTATTTCAACTGGAATTGCGATTGGAGAGGTTGAATACATGTTGTTATTTTGCCAATAAAGGCTTGCTTCCAAACAACGGATCGTATCGCTGTTCATTTACTCAATGCATACTATTGTTCTTGGATGGAAATAGCATTGATTGGTATTGTTTTTCATTTGAAGTACTATCGCTATTGTTACTTTGTTATGGTGTAGAGTGCACAATACAGTGCAAATGTTCATATGAACAAGATATTGTATATGTGGTTTTCTATTATGAATTTTTCACGTATTGATTTTTTAATTAAAGTGTAGAGAGTTGTATAAACGTAAATAAGAGTTCTACATATGAATATAAGCCACATACGAATACGAGCTGCATGTGGCAAATGGTTGAAATTCAAAGTTTGGATATTCAGGCAATGTTCTGGCAGTTACCTCAACTCTCTTACTGGCGTTCCTTGCAAAAATTGCACAATATCGTCCACCGCATCCTGATAAAATGTCTGATAATTATCGTCTGATACATATCCAATATGCGGTGTTGCCAATACATTAGGTAATGTCCGTAGCACATGATCCAGCGGTAAAGGCTCCTCGTCAAATACATCCAATCCTGCACCCGCGATTGTGTGCTGCTGTAATGCTTCGACCATCGCTTGTTGGTCAACCAATCCAGATCGCGAAGTATTGATCAAATACGCGGTTGGTTTCATCTGCTCCAGCTCTTGCTTACCAAGCAAATGCCGGGTCGTCTCACTCAGCACCATATGCACTGACACAATATCACTCTGACGCAGCAATTCATGCAGGGAAGTTGCCAAGGTTACACCCGCTTTCTGCGCACGTTCAGCAGTTAGATTGGGGCTCCATGCCAGTACAGACATGCCCATCGCTTGCGCGATTGTTGCCATAGCTTTACCGATTTTGCCCAGTCCAATCAAACCGAGCGTTTTCCCATACAAACCAATGCCGATGGTACTCTGCCATGCATCGCCTTGGCGAAAAGCGTTATTTTCCTGCACCACATGACGCGTAATTCCGAGAATGAGTGCCCATGTCAGCTCAGTTGGTGCTGCACCTTTGCCACCTGTTCCACATACTGTGATGCCGAGTTGGTGTGCTGCCTGTAGATCGATAGACGCATTGCGCATCCCGGTCGTCACGAGAAGCTTTAGAGAGGACAGACGCTGTAACACGTCCGCTGGAAATTTGGTTCGCTCACGCATAATGACTAGAATTTCGCAATCCTGCACAGCATGGATAAGTTCATCTGCGGATTGAAAATACTGATTGTAGTTTCTGACTTCCACTTGATCGTCCAGCACAGACCAATCCGCCATCGAAAACGCAACATTTTGATAATCATCCAAAATAGCGCAATGAAGTGTCATTTGGTATCCTCTCCTAGTTCAGTAATTTCCATGCATGTTCATTTGTTGATCTATAGCAGCAGCACTATATTTACTAGTTTCAGACATTCCTTCATCAATATAATCAATATCACTGTCAAATAACTATATGCCGTATTGCATCATTTTGAATCGACTCAATCTCTTCTGAATAATAGACCTTCTCATGAAATTCAGCAACATCTCAATTATTTGCTATTTGCGCGGATATTGTCTTGCTTACACTCATCGGCTGGGAGCCTGCTGCAAACAAATCGCCTACCCCTGTAATTTCACTTGCTGTTTTCCAAAAAAATTTGCTTAACATGAAATTCACAACTTTTTATCTGTATATTGTACTCTCATATCCTGCTTTATTGTAATGTCTTACTTTTTTTCTTTACCATTTCTGGACAATTCCGCTTGTTGCTCTTGTTATAACTTCACCAGAAAAATCGTTTTTACGTTATCATCTCTCTTGAAAATTCCTGTCTCTTTTCATCTCCACATACACTCCTTCTGAAAAATAAATTCCAATTCCCCTCTTGACCTTTTTCCAAACGACTCCTATAATCGAGAACCAATAACACATTTTGGCGATGACCGGAGACAGGATTCCCTTCATGCGCTGTCCAGAGAGAGAAGTGATTGCTGAGAACTTCTCCAGTCGACGGTTGAGGAATTACCACTCTGTAGCTGCAATGCCGAACATGTGCCGGACAGTTTGTAGTAAGCAACATTACCTGTCGCTGTCCGCTGCGTATGTCTAGGTTTTGCCGATTCATCCTCGTTAACGGATGCCAATGAGGATCTGCTTTCGGGCAGACATGGAAGCAATTATCAGGATCATTACTTCATGTGACTACGGAAACAGATCGAACAAGGGTGGAACCACGAGCTAAGCGCACTCGTCCCTACTGGGATTGAGTGTTTTTTTGCGCTTTCATCATTGTATTCATTGGGAGGTTTTCACTATGTTAGATCCACTTCAATTGAAATTACCAAATGGTTCAGTACGCATCGTTGAACAAGGTACTTCACTGCATGACATTGCTGCTTCTATCCAGTCTTCACTCGGTAAACGTGCTGTCGCTGCCTGGTTGAACGGGCAAATGGTCGATCTGCAAACTCCGGTACACGCGAATGGCACATTCGAAATTATCACTGATGACGATCCAGCCGCATTGCCGATTTATCAGGTGAGTGCCGCTCATATTCTCGCTCAGGCAGTTAAGCAATTATACGGCGAGCAGCAGGTTAAGCTAGGGATCGGGCTGTCTGTAGATCAGGGCTTTTATTATGATTTTGCATTGGAGCAACCATTGTCAGAGCATGACTTTGCCGCTATCGAAAAGCAGATGCGGCGCATTGCTTCGCAGCAGCTCCCTATCACTCGCCGTGTACTGAATCGGCAGGAAGCATTGGACTTTTTCGGTCAGCGTGATGAGCCTTATAAATTGCAAATGATTGAGGATAATCAGCAGGATGATGAATTTGTGATCTATGAACAGGGAGAGTTTAGCGATCTGGATCGTGGTCCACATTTACCATCGACAGGTAAATTGCAGCATTTCAAGTTGATGAGTGTTGCTGGCGCGTATTGGCGTGGTGATGCTGACAATGCCGTTTTGCAGCGCATATACGGGGTTGTTTTCCCACATAAGGCACAGCTTGATGAGCATCTGCAATGGTTGCAGGAAGCACGTCGACGTGATCATCGTAAACTTGGTCGCGAGCTGAAGTTGTTTATGTTCTCAGAAGAAGCGCCGGGCATGCCATTTTATTTGCCAGCAGGTATGGCGCTGCGTACACAGCTGGAATCTTTCTCACGTGATATTCAGCTGCGGCGCGGATATGAGGAAGTGCGTACTCCGTTTATGATGAATCGCGAGTTGTGGGAACAATCTGGTCACTGGGATCATTACAAGGACAATATGTATTTTTCCGAGGTTGATCAGGAGAGCTTCGCCCTTAAACCGATGAACTGTCCGGGGCATATGTTAATTTATAAAAACGAACTGCGTTCATATCGCGATCTACCAATGCGGATGATGGAGTTCGGTCAGGTGCATCGGCATGAATTTTCCGGGGCATTAAACGGACTGATGCGAGTACGGACATTTTGCCAAGATGATGCGCATCTGTATGTATTGCCGAAGCAAATTGAAGACGAGATTGGGCGTGCGATGGATCTGATTGATGAGATGTATGCAGTGTTTGGCTTTGATTATGAAGTGGAGCTATCGACACGTCCCGATGATTCTATGGGTTCTGAGGAACTGTGGCAGCAGGCAGAGCAAGCGCTACGTAATGTGCTGGAGCGACGCAGAGTGGCATATCGGTTAAATGAAGGCGACGGTGCCTTTTACGGTCCGAAGATCGACTTTCATGTGCTGGATGCGCTAAAACGAAGCTGGCAATGTGGAACGATTCAATTGGATTTTCAGATGCCAGAGAAATTTGACCTTTCTTACATCGGCGAAGACAGTATGAAGCATCGTCCGGTCGTGATTCACCGTGCGGTATATGGTTCCATTGACCGCTTTCTTGGCATTTTAACTGAGCATTATGCAGGTGCCTTTCCGTTATGGCTTGCTCCGATCCAAGCCAAAGTATTGCCTGTCTCCCCTCACTATGCCGATTATGCACATGAGGTGAAACAAATGCTGGCAGCTGCCGATATTCGTGTACAAGCCGATCTATCCGGCAACAAGCTCGGCTACAAAATGCGTCAGGCACAGCAGGAAAAGATTCCTTACATTCTCGTTGTGGGTGAAAAGGAACAACAATCCGGTTTGGTGAATGTGCGCCGCTATAATGAGACAGAGCAACAGCCAATTGCAATCGAAGAATGGATCACTGCCGCACAGGAAGAAATTCAGCACAAGCGATAATCTATTCTAACTGCCATGGCAGATATCTGAAGATTGGATGAGTACTGATTGAATCATGAACAATTCGGTTAACGTGAACTACAAACATTTATTATGAGGTAGTGCATAGAAAGGATGATATCCCATGTCAACTTCCGACGTATCCACGTTAATCCATATTGCCGATTTGCAAATAGAAGGTTTGAATTACCGGGAAGACCAATTGAATGATGCAGATGGAGGAACCGGACGTACACTGATTGTTTTTGACTTTGTGATTACAGGTCAACAGGAGTATCATGATGTCACTTCTACATTATATGAGTCGGTCATCAATGTTCAGGTGCCCGGCCGTCAACTTGCATTCCAAGCAACGGTACACAGTTATTTCACTTCGGTGCCGAAGCTTGAAAATGAAGAAGATACCGTTGATGTGCATCTGGAACTGTTACAAGTAGCGCCAAGCGTGAAAATTTAACTGCACTACTCCACTTAAAAATGAGCAGCATCATGAAAAACCAGCGTTTCCCTTAGCAGATATAGGGAAACGCTGGTTTTATTTGGGAGCATATAGTAGATGCGTCTTTTAATTATCGCTATAAATAGAAGAATTAATCCAGTCACGATGTACATATTTCGGTGAATTATCAAGTGTTCCGTACCAGCGTCCGTTACGATTTTGCGTATATTCGGTGTACTGGCTCCATGGATACGCCTGTTCTTCATTAAAACGAGACACCTGTACATTCTCGTAACGCTGATTCATCGTACGACCTAGAATATTGCTGCCATCAAATGCTTTTTTGGCAATAGACGTTACGCGTTTGACCGAAGTCGAGTTCGTATCGCTATCTGTCCATTTGGTAGGTGCGATCAGAATTTGCGCATTATCAACGACAAAATAGGCACTGTAATACGTATCCGAGCTAACCGTTTTTGCCAGATAGAATTTCACATTTTTGATCTGGTTGGTGTCGTATTTCTGTACGGTAGAATCACCATAGTAAAATCCATTGGATCGAATATAAGGCAACCAGCGATGCGTACCCGTTTGATATGCGTACCCGGCTTCGATCGCATTGCCGCTTTGCGAATCAAAACCATAATATACCCACGGCTGCTCCCCTTCACCCAATCCGCTTACTGTTGGCAAGGTAATGTCCGAGTTAATACTGTCAAAGCCTTCAAAATCAAGCTGACGACGTTCAAATGCACCTGTTGTTCCACCATTCACATCTTTGACCGAAATCGGACTGTTCGGATCAAACTGGGTGGCACTACGTGAGTTGTCAGTCTCGTCATCCTTTTTCGCTGAACCGAGATAACCACGCTGGGAACTGTACACTTCCCCGGTAACAGTCATATAGGTATAATCTGCTTTTTTCAATTGTTGACTTGTGCTCGTTGTGCTCTGATCTTCCGTACCCGCAGTTGTTACTGGATCGCTACCAGCCAGATCGCGTAACACTGCTGCTTTTTGCTTGGCAAAAAATTGCGAATTGATGGATGGTTGTTCCTGTGCTGTATTCTGTGATGCTGAAGCATCATTGGTTGATTCCGTTGTTGCAGTCGTTGTCTGAACCGTTGCCTGCGGAGTCGTGGTGGATGATTCTGCATGTGCTGCCAATGCCGGTGTAAATGAAGTTACGAGCAAGCCAAGAGATAGTAATGTTTTGAATGTCTTCATGATGTCGATCCTTTCTGTTCGTAAAATGATAGTTGATGTCTGCCAATAACCGATTGAATTCCGATATATCACTGTCTGTCTTTATGTATGCAGCGATGGTGGACTGTCCGTTCACTAGCAAATAGACAGCCGCTTAGCTTCCAGCGGAGAAACTTGAGCATTCATTCATAATCTGGTCTCTATGTGGTTAAACGCGAATCTCTACAAAAAGTTGTTCCAATCCCTTCAATCTTTTGTACCGCTGCCGATAAAACGGATAATACCTCTGATAGAGACACCTCTCTACCTTACCATGAAAAGCGGGCAAGTTAAAACTTTGCCCATTGTCGATCATCTGCAAACTAACCAATAATAACAACCTATTTTGTAAACCAATAATTGTCTTTCGTTAATAAAATGCCGATTCTCAAAATAAATTTATTTTTTTCAAAATATTTTAAAAATAAATGCAACTTTTTTTGTTTAGCTTACGTAATATATAGTATACCTAATATAATAGTGCAAAATTCTTTAAAATTAAGTTTATTGCTGGCAAAATTGTAAGGTTTCCAACCTTTCGTCCGTCTTTCTTCTGCTGGCTCTGTGTTACACGCTCTGCTGTCGCTACCGTTCATTATTTATTCATATTATAATGATACAGTTGTAAAAAGTAAGAATGTGTCGTTTTAAGAATTTGCCCACTTTTATACACCATGTTTTCATAACGAAAGGATCGCGATCAATGATGAAAAAATTAGCTTACTCCCTGTCTGCCGCTCTGCTGGCCCTGACTATTATGCCATGGCAAGTCTCTACTGCGAATGCAGCCGATGTCGTAACAACCACCACTCCAATCACTACAGAAGTTACCGTCCAAACCGAAGCCAATTTCAAAAATGCCGATGATGTGAACTCGTTTGTTATACAAGCAGCTCGCAATCACGTATCCGTCATCAACATGAGCGTAAAACAAGATAGCGACGTAAACGGTTCTTCCGGTTATGCGTTCTACGATAGCAAAATCGCTCCTGAAGCTGAAGGTTACACTGACTTTGACGCTCTGGCAGCTGTTATTGAAAAAGCACATGAATATGGCATTAAAGTACAAGCTTGGATTCCACAATTCCAAGATAAAGCCGCAATCGGTGTAAACTCTTCTTGGCAAATGCGTACGATCAACGATAACGGCAACATCTCCACTTACACTGGTCAAAACGGTAGCAGCTACTATGTAAATCCGTTTGATGCTGATGTTCAAAGTTACGAACGTTCCATCGTCAAAGAAGTAGTTACTAACTACAATGTAGACGGTGTTGTACTAAGCGGCATGGACTTTGATACGAATCGTGTTGATATGAACACAACAACGATCAGCCAGTTCCGCAGCACTAACAATGTTGATCCGAAAAAAATCGATTTCACTAAAAGCTCCAGCAACTCCAAAATTGCACAATGGAATCAATGGAAATCCGATCAACTGGCAAACTACATCACAGAAGTAAGCACAGACATCAAAACAATCAAACCAGATCTGACTGTTGGCGTATACAGCAACGTAAGTAACACAGAAGGTACCACGCCAAATGTAGCAGCTTACAGCTCTTCCGTAAACTTCATCACTCCGGTTGCTGATTATCAACAACTAGGTCGCAACATCGATTGGGTTTACAGCAAAGACGGCGTAATCAGCCAAGCACAAGCTGGTGATACAGTTGATACCAAACAAACTATCATTCCAGCACTGAGCGCAGGTCTGACTAACGATGCTTCTGTACAAATCTACAATGGTCTGCATAGCACTCAATCCGATATCACAACTGTAAACTATGTAGCAACTGGTGAATTTACCGAAGCGATGCTGAACAGTATCGGTACACGCGTTAATTACTAAGTTCATTTACGTCTCATTGCAATGATTGATCCACATATGACGCTTTACTCCACCGCTTCATGTCTGCAAGTCAGGCATGAAGCGGTTTTTATTTGTCCATTTTGCTTTCGTAAAACGGGAATGGTACGATAATCTAACCCGTATCCACCGCAGGAGGTAACGATGCGAAATAGATGGATTTACATACTTGTGCCCGTGCTGCTGATCATATTAGTAGGCATATGGGGCGTGAATGCACTACAACTGAATGGTCCACCAACTAATGAAGTCTATACCCGGCAATGGCAAGCAAAGAGCGGTGAGTTCAAGCATTTACGCGTTCAATCCGGCTATGAGATTGCCGTCCAATTTACAGACAGCCCAGATCAGCAGGATCATATTATGCTGGAAGGTGAAGTCACCTCGGCTATTCGCACCAACTTGCAGCAAACCAATCTGCAAAATGGAATTTTGAATATCGAGATGCAATTGCAGCGCAAGCCATGGCAGCTACGAACGCCCAAATTATCTCCGCACGTACAGCATATTACTGTGCAACTTGCCAATCCTGATAGTCTGGACAGTGCCGATTTCCATCTTACATCCGCGCAGACGAACCTGAATCATGTACAGGCACAACAGATCACTGTGCAGTCCGTGTCTGGGCGAATCAAAGCAGAACATCTGAATGGTGATGTAGCATTAAAAACATCGTCAGGCGATATGATATTGCAACAATGGGAAGGCTCGTCACTAAATGTACAATCTGGTTCCGGTGATATGAAGCTCGGTTCGATTCAAGGCGAACTGACTTCTAGCGCTGGCTCGGGCAAACTGAATGTACAGCAGTTGCATGGTTCCGCTCATCTTCAATCGGAATCGGGTGACATTATCATTAATCAGATGACGCTTACTGATCAGAATGAGAATCCATCCAAACACAAATCCTTGCAGATTACGACTGATTCTGGCGATATTACACTTGCGCATCCTCCAGCTACTTCTACTGGATATGATGCACAATCAGAATCCGGTACAGTAACGGTTCCACAGCACAATATCAATCCCAAAAGTGAGATTCAGCTCCGCTCGACATCAGGGAATATCCGTATCGGTTCATGAGTATACAACGATACTACTGTGAAGAGACAAAACACAAAAAAGTCGTAGCCGCACAGGAGCACTCAATCTCTGTCGGCTACGACTAACACATCCATATTCCGCGATTCACGCAGTACTTTTTTCAAAATCGATTCGCGACCCCACCGTTTCCAGCGTGGTGTGCTTGATTGTCCGAGTAGCATCTGGGTCGCTTCGTGTCGTACTGCTTCTTCATTAATGCAGCGTGCGAGCTGCTTCATGCCTACGCATTGAGGGCGATATTGTACTTCAAATTGTCCGCCCAGTCGCCGGGTTAATTTGCCGAATTTGTCAGCTTTCACTCGCTGCTCCTCAGTCAGCGACTGTTCACTACCAGTATGAATATACGTCACGATCAGCTTTGCCTTTAACCGGTAGGCGGTACGGAATCCGCGGCGGATCAATCGTTCGGCTTCATGATCCAGCTTCACTCCGACAAAGATCACTTCCTCTCTGCGCCATGGTCCACGTAATGATGCACTGCGCTCCCACGACTCCAGACGTTCATCTACATCATCCGCTACTTCGCGTAATGCCAATTCTCGCAGCGCAATCAGATTGCCTAGCTTGAAAAAGTTGTTCAGCGACTGTTCTACCTTGGTAGCGGCATAAATTTTGCCCTCACTTAGCCGTTGACGTAGTGTTTGCGGTGTTACGTCAATCAGTTCCACTTCGTCTGCCAGATGTAAAATATAATCCGGCACCGTTTCTCGCACCCGGATCCCCGTAATCTGTTCTACTGCATCGTTCAAGCTTTCCAGATGTTGAATGTTCACAGTAGAAATCACAGCAATCCCTGCATCCAGTAGCTCGCGAATATCTTCGTACCGCTTACTGTTGCGGCTGCCCGGTACATTGCTGTGTGCAAGTTCGTCCACTAGTACTACCTCAGGATTGCGGCGGATAATACCATCCACATCCATTTCCTCCAGCATCCGTTCACCATATGGAATTTGTTGACGTGGTACTAAGGGCAATGTCTCTGCCTGTTCAGCAGTTTCTTTGCGTCCATGCGTTTCCAGTAGACCGATCACTACGTCGATGCCTTGGCGCATCAGTTCTCTGCCTTCACGTAACATTGTATATGTCTTGCCGACACCGGGCGCTGCGCCTACATACACTTTGAATGTGCCACGCTGAATGTGCTCAATCTGGCGTTTGATCTCATCGGACGGCAGACGACGATAATTTTCCGGCTTTTTCACAGCAGCAGTGCGCGCTGGCAAAATGCGCTCTCCCTCCTGTTCGGCACGATCTGCCATCAGAAAAATATCGATATGCCGTGTATGCAGCAGCAATCCGTTCACCACCGAACTGTTGATTAGCTCCTGCCAGCGCTTTTGCCGGGAATGACCAAGTACGATGCGAGTCACCTGATGCTGACGAGCGAATTGCACCATTTGCCGGGACAGATCAAAGCGTGAGCGAATCAGAATCTCCTCAAATACGCCTCCTACCTGATCTGTCAAATCGCGAAAAGATCGCCGAAAGGTGCTTTCCTCATTCGTTGGTTTCACTCCGCGATTGCGAAAGGAAACGACTAGCAGATCACCGCTCAGACGCCGCGCAATCTGTTGCCCGCGCCGGATATAAATCGAACCGTTCCAATGATATTGTACCAGCACCATAATCCGCTCTGTTGTACCGGTTGGTCCGCTCAAGCCTTGTTCGGCGCGATGCTTTTCCAATGTACCGCTCACACCTTCTGCTACGGTACGCAGTGCCAGTTCGCGTAATACAGACAGATTGCCTTTTTCAAAATAATCGCTATCTGTGCTACCTGACAGATGTCCGGCAGAATGACGTTGCAAGATCACTTCCGGCGTTACGTCAATCAATCGTACCTCGTCCGCCTGCACAAGCACATCCTCCGGCACAGTACAATCAACTTCGCGACCGACATAATGCCGTGCCAGTTGCGCTGCTCCTTCCAGCTCATACACATTAACCGTAACCATCACGCTAATACCGCGCTGCAACAAGAACTGGATATCCTCCCAGCGAGTTTCATGAGTTGCGTCTGGACGATTGCGATGAGCGAGATGATCGACTAGCAATACTTCTGGATTGCGCTCTACAATAGCATCGAGATTCAGATCCTTTTGCTCGACCGGTTGACCGGATTTGTCCGTCTTCATCCAGTGGATACTCGGAATACGCTCCAGATCGCCCAATTGCTGCACCGTTTCTGGACGCTGTAAGGTCGAGACAGCACATAATGCCACGTCAAGACCTTCCTGTTTGAGCAGTTGGCCTTCACGCAGCATATGGTATGTTTTACCGGAGCCGCTAACGGCTCCGATATAGATTTTTAGTTTTCCCTGTTTGAGCTTGGAGATCATCTGCAACAGCTCTTCAGGCGTTTTGCGCCGGAAGGTACTCATGATCCTGAACCTGCTTTGAATTGTTGCAGTGCGATATTCAGCTTGAGTACATTCACAGCCGGTTCGCCGAAGATACCCAGTTGCGGCGAAGTAGTATGTTGCGTGATCAGACTTTGCAATTGTTGCTCTGACACGCCTGTCAGCTTGCTAATGCGCGGAATCTGCGCCTGTGCTGCCTGCGGGGTAATATCCGGGTCAAGACCGGAACCGGAGTTGGTGATCAGATCCATCGGCAGCTGAGATATCGGTACATTCGGATTTTGCTGCTGCCAAGTAGCGATGGACTCCTGCATCCGTTTGATCAGCTCTGGATTGGAAGGCGCTAAGTTGGAAGAGCCTGAACCGTTGGCATTGTATTCCACACTGGATACGCGTCCTTGGAAGTACTGTGGATCAGTAAAGGATTGACCAATCAGCTCGGATCCGATCACTTGATTGTCTTTGTTGTAAATGAGACTGCCCGCCGCTTGCTTGGGCAGAGCGACGCTGGCAATACCAGTCACGATCAACTGGTAACCGACACAACAGATCAGGAAAAAGATCGCCGTTGTTCTCAAAGTTATCCATACATTTTTCACGATAATGTCTTCCTCTCAAATTGGGGTTTGCTGGATAGGATGTCGTTTAGACAAACCATTGGACGATAAGGTCAATCAGCTTAATACCGATAAATGGAACGACCACACCACCCACGCCGTACATGAGCAAATTGCGGCGCAACAATCGGGTGGAACTCATCGGTTTGTAAGCGACCCCTTTCATCGCCAGCGGAATCAGAATGGGAATAATGATCGCGTTAAAGATCAGAGCGGACAGGATCGCTGATGCTGGTGAATGCAGATTCATGACGTTCAGCAGCTGCATTTGAGGAATAGCGACCATAAACATTGCCGGGATAATGGCAAAATATTTGGCGACGTCATTGGCGATACTGAAGGTCGTCAGACTGCCGCGAGTCATAAGCAATTGTTTACCAATCGCGACGACTTCGATAATTTTGGATGGGTCGGAATCCAAGTCGATCATATTGGCAGCTTCCTTCGCTGCCACTGTACCACTGTTCATCGCAATACCTACATCCGCTTGTGCCAGTGCAGGTGCATCGTTCGTACCGTCACCGGTCATGGCGACCAGTTTCCCCTGTGCTTGTTCACGGCGAATAACAGCGATTTTGTCTTCTGGTGTACTTTCGGCGATATAGTCGTCTACCCCTGCTTCGCGAGCAATCGTAGCAGCGGTCAGCGGGTTATCACCGGTACACATGATCGTTTTGATCCCCATACTGCGCATTTGTTCAAACCGTTCGCGCATGCCTGCTTTGACGGTATCTTTTAAATAAATCAATCCGTAGATTTCGTTATCGACAGCAACAGCGAGTGGTGTACCGCCCGCAGAAGCAATCTTGTCATTGCTTGCTTGCAGCGATGGCGGGATCGTTCCGCCCTGAGCGGTCACCCAGTTACGGACTGCATCAACAGCGCCCTTACGTACTTTGCGTCCATTGTTTAAATCCAGACCGCTCATGCGCGTCTCAGCTTTAAACTCAATCACATCGGCACCGACAGATGCATCCTGATCAAACGTCCAGCCTTGCTTTTTCATCAATTCCAGTACGGAACGTCCTTCTGGTGTCTCATCGTAGGCGGAGCTGATCGCTGCCCATTGTCCGACTTCTTCAGCGGTATGACCGTCGGTTGGAACGAATTCGCTCGCCATCCGGTTACCGTAGGTGATGGTACCTGTTTTATCGAGAATGATCGTATTGATATCACCGGATGCTTCGACTGCTTTACCAGACATTGCCAGTACATTGAAGCGGGTAACCCGGTCCATCCCGGCGATCCCGATTGCAGATAGCAGCCCACCGATTGTTGTCGGGATTAGACAGACTAGCAGTGAGATCAATACCGGTACAGCCAGATTGATGCCGAGATAGTTGCCCATAAATGGCAAGGTTACAACAACCATCAGGAAGATGATGGTCAAGCTGATCAGTACGGTATTGAGCGCAATCTCATTCGGCGTCTTCTGACGTTCAGCACCTTCCACGAGACTGATCATACGATCCATAAACGATTCACCGGGATCGCTAGTAATGCGCACGATGATCTCGTCACTGATGACCATGGTACCGCCAGTCACAGCGCTAAAGTCGCCACCGGCTTCTTTGATCACAGGTGCTGATTCACCGGTAATGGCGGATTCATCTACAGAGGCCAGACCTTTGATCACTTCACCGTCACCGGGGATCATTTCACCCTGCGTTATTTTGACGATATCGCCTTTGCGCAGATCGGTGGACGGTACTTCGATGATGCGTTCCCCATCGACTTTGTGGGCGGTAATTTCTTTTTTCGTTTTTTTGAGTGAATCTGCTTGTGCTTTACCGCGTCCTTCTGCGAGTGCTTCGGCAAAATTGGCGAATAGTATCGTCAGTAGCAGGATCAGAGAAACGGTAATATTGAAACCAGTCGATACCGATTCGCCAAATGCGTTTGGAACGAAGATCAGCAGAATGCTGATCACCAATCCAACCTCGACGACAAACATGACCGGATTTTTGATCATAAGCAGCGGGTTTAATTTTACAAACGACTGCTGTAATGCTTTCGTTATCAGTTCCCGGTTCATCACGGAAGCTTGATTTTTCATTGCTGATTCCTCCACCTGATTGTCACTTATTTCTATTGTATGGACATACCTGAATGTACACGTATTGATGTTTGGATTCATGGCGCAGCCTATGTCGTTAATGATATAACGACGTTGGTGATATCACGATATCGCTTGTGGGATACAGCGCGATATATAGCATGTTATGAGATTACAGGGTCAATTGTTCTGCAATCGGCCCCAGTACGAGCGCCGGGAAGAAGGTCAATGCGCCAACCAACACGACGATCACAACGAACACACCACCAAATATCGCTTGATCGGTACGCAGTGTACCGCTGCTTTCTGGAACTGGCGTCTTGGCGAGCAACGAACCAGCAACGGCAAGCAGAGTTACCATCGAAAAGAAGCGTGCTATAAACATGACTGCACCAGTCGAAATATTCCAGAATGGCGTATTATCGCCCAATCCCTCGAACCCTGATCCGTTGTTAGCCGCAGAAGATGTAAATTCGTACAATGCCTGCGTCAATCCATGGAAGCTCGGATTGGAGATTGTATCTGGATAATACGTTAGTGCCAGCGCCGTAGGTGCCAGAATGAGTAGTGGCTGAATTAATAGCGTAACCGCAATCAGCTTCATCTCTTTTCCTTCAATCTTACGACCGAGGAATTCTGGTGTACGCCCAACCATCAGACCGGACAGAAAGACTGATATAATCGCATACATGAGTACGTTCATCATACCGACCCCAGAGCCACCGAAGACTGTATTCAGCATCATATTGCTGATCGTGACCATGCCGCCAAGCGGTGTCAACGTATCGTGCATCGTATTGATTGCGCCTGTTTCAGAAGCAGTCGTTACGACCGAATACAATGATGATTGCTCTACGCCAAAGCGTACTTCTTTCCCTTCCATCGAACCTGCACTTTGCTGCAATCCAAGCTGATTGATCAGCGGATTGCCCTGATGCTCGGCGTATAGCGATACGCTCAGCATAACGATAAACATCATCGCCATCGAAACGAACAATACGCGTCCCTGCTTCAGATTATTCACCATACGTCCATACGTAAAAGGCAGCGACATCGGTACAAGCAGCATCAACAGCATTTGCAGCATATTACTAAAACCGTTCGGATTCTCAAATGGATGTGCGGAGTTGGCACCGAAGAAGCCACCGCCGTTGTTGCCCAGTTCTTTGATCGCTAGGAAGCTGCCGATTGGTCCCATACCAATCTCTTGCTGTGCACCCTGCATCGTATTGGCAGTAACCGACGTTTGCATCGTTTGCGGTACGCCCAGACTGATAAATACCAGCGCAGCCACAATTGCCAGTGGTAACAAAATGCGTGTAATTGCCCGTGTCAGATCGACGAAAAAGTTACCAAGTGGCTTGCCTGCCAGCCCACGAATAAATGCGATTGCTACAGCAATACCAGTAGCTGGTGACATGAACATCATTAGAATGATCGCTGTCATTTGCGAGAACAGCGACAATCCACTTTCTCCGCTATAATGCTGCAAATTTGTATTTGTCATAAAACTGATTGCCGTGTTAAACGCTAAGTCCGGGCTCATCGCTGCGATCCCCGCAGGATTCATCGGCAGCTTGTCCTGCAATCGAAAAACGATATATACAATCAAAATCAGAATTGTATTGCTCACTAGCAACGCTGCGGCGTATTGTTTCCACGTTTGGTTGCTCTGGCGAATACCGCCTATTTTAAAAATCAATTTCTCCAGTGGTCCGAACCAGCGATCCAGACGCCCCGGATTATAATCAAATACGCGAGCCATATACAAGCCCATTGGACGAGCCAGTAACAGCGCGATTAATAAAGTAACAGCAACTCCGATGTATGCTAACATACTCACTCCACTCTCTTCTGTTGGTTTCGGTTTAGAATTTCTCGGGATAGATCAGGGCATAACATAGATACAACAGTACGCCTGCAATGATAATCCATAATAACCAGGTCATTGTTCCTTCCCTCTTTCCCCGATCACTCTGGACGACCATTCTCCCAGTCCTCCAAGCGCGAATGCAATGAGTAGTATCAACACAATCATGATTAAATCTAGCATGGTACGTAACTCCTTCAATCCAAATTAATTACTTGTTAATATCGTATATATCCGGAAATTGGGCGCAAAAAAAGAAGCCTCGGTAAAATGGAACTTTTCACCGGGCTTCTCCTATGGACCGCACGAAACCTGCACAGTCATAACATGATGACTGCAATCGTTTCGCCGGTTCAAGCCGGATATAAGTTCTCCCTGATTCGCTGACGAGGTTAGCTGTCGGGTTCGGGCTGGAAGATTGCCCGTTCCGGTCACTACCGGAATTCACCCCATGTCTATACTGTACAAAGCGGTTGCCTAAGCAATACCAGCCTATACAGCGTGACGATTGGTTCCCCCGCTTTCCGGCGGATAGACGATGAAGCTGCCCACCATTCGGAAATTAAGCGCAATTGATTGTACAAGGTTCAGAATGTTCCCAAAAGAGCACAAGAAAACACAGAGCTTTGTTTACCCTGTGTCATGTAGGCACAAGTTCCACACTCCTCTCTCGACTTCTGCTTACGAGGTTAGCTGTCGGATTCGGGCGGTGAGAGTCGCCCTACCATCAGCGCCGGTCCCATGGTTACCGGTGCTGACGGATTCACCCCGTGCAGTCTAACGGCGGCTCTCACACCTCCGTCATACTACAGATTGGTTCCCCCGTTTTCCGGCATGACCGGAAACTCAGCAATACAAGAACAAGAAACATTGTTATACGTTGGTTTATTCTGAACAATAGCGATTCCCGTTACCGGTGAATCTCTAAATCCTGAAATGTATATTACGCCTGTCGCACCCAAGAGTAAAGTGGATCAAAAAGGCAAAAAAAGCCCTTTTTGCCCGCAAGTTTGATTTTTAAAACTTTAGTAAATTGCTACCTATCGCAGGCTAGTTTTTCCTCTGTTTTGCTCGCGTTTGCTCACTTTTTACATTTTGTTTCAACATATCACGCATCGTTTTCGTAACTGAATGAAACAAGATATGTCATTATTTTCAATGTCATTTGTAAGCCTATGTATTCATAAATACTACTCTGCGTGGATATGATAGACACGCCAAAAAACCGAAGCACAATGAGTGCTCCGGCAGGTATTTGTTTACTTAGCGGCGGTTGTAATTCGACCAGACTTCTCTCTGCTCATCGGTTACATCACCAATCAAACTGGAAAAATCGACATTCTGCACAAAGCCATCTTTTACCTGATCGAATTGTACAAAGCTACCGAGAAAACTGCGCAGTGTCGGCGAGGAGGTGATGTTCACCAATTCCCCTATATCCGTATTTTGCAACAGACTTAACTTTTGCAAAGATGGCAAATGTGCCAACGCAGAAGCGTCATCCAGACGTACATTTTGTAACGATAGTTCCTGTAATTGATCCAATGCACGTAGATGCTCGACATCGTTCCAAGCAGCACCGTTGACCTTCAAGGAAGTTAACGGTAAGGTGGCAATCTGCTGCCAGTCCTGCAATCGCCAGGCATAGGCTTCGTTCACCGTTAAATGACGTAATTGACGCATGCTACTGATGATCTGCGCCGTCTCGTGCGAAGGTGATGAGATTGTCAAATCGGTCAATGTAGCGATCCCTGTTAACGGACGATAGTCTTCAACAGGGGTATCGCTACAATCCAGTTGCGTAAGACGTGGCAGTTCAGCCAGAGGGCTTAGATCACTCACTGCTGTGCCCGAAATGTTCAAATAATACAAATAAGGCAACCGAGACAATGGACGCAGATCGCTAATCGGATTTTTGATCAAATACAGATTCTTCAATTCCCGGCAATGAACAAGCGGCTGGATATCCGTCACCTGATTGCGTGACAAACTCAGCTCACGTACTTCCTTGCATCGTTCCAATCCACTTACATCGGTCAAATTTTCATCGGTCAAATAGATGCGATACTGACGTTCAAAGTCTTCTGGAGCTGCATTTTCCATACGAATCAAATCCTGCCATGGCAAAGACAAGCGCCCCATCCAATCTGCAAATTCCGTCGCCGAGGCAGGAACAGATGTCGAGGATACTACGTCGCCCAGTGCAAACTGCTGAGCATCCCGCAACAGTCGCGCCTGATCATTGCGTCCATACATCCAGTATCCCATGCCATCTTCTTGCTCGACTGTATAATTACCTTCACGCACTGTGTTGCGCATGAAATGGATAAATTCACCCAAATTATGAGCGATGACAAATTTCGTTTCTTCATCACGCCCAAAGTTAATTACCTGACCGACAACTCCGTTCTCATCAGGGTCCAGATCAATACCAAGATGATTCCCACCACCATCATGGCAAAATGGAATCCATTTGCGGTTAATATATTGCTCCTTGACCCAACCGGAAGGAATCGAATAATGATCACCAAGCTCCTGATAATCACTCTCCAAATCAGACCAAATTTTCCACTCGCTGAGCATTTCGTTCAAGCTCAGAAATTGCAGCCCAAAAAACAATCCTGGACCGCTGCGGGATTCACCGTTATGCGTATGATATAGCTGCTTCCATTCATCTGGAAATGTAATATTCATCGCTTGCTCTACTTGAGCAATTTCCACATCGCCAGCAGGCGGCAGCAAAAAATCTTCCAGGCTGCTTAACTCGGTACGTAAAATGGATTTGATCTCTTCCATCCATGTTCCGATCATGCGATTGCCTCCTCTGTATGGCGTTTGTCATTGCCAAACGCAGTTGTCATGTTTCGTTTTAACGTTTTTAACAGGTCCCATATGGTTATGTAACCGTTATCGAGAGTTAATCCAGCAGTGCACTGCGTTTGAAGATTAGAATAACTTCACGCGAGCTGCCTTGCGAAATGGTTGTATCAAAGGAAGACACCAGCTCCCAGCCGTCAAAGCCGAGGTCGTTCAACGTTCCTTGCAGATCGTCCATATCGACTTTGCCACCAAGAAAACCACCCGGTTCCAATTTTATCGTTTTATATTCCCATTGACTCATGTTATGATCTTCCTTTCTGAAGCAATTATACGGTTCCTATCGGAAATGGGTATAATCATTATTGTAGCATATTACGAATAAGGAGTTACACACGACCCCTAATGAAGACTATTGGACTTGTCCGACATTTCAAAGTGAATAAGGAGTTTCCGATCCGGCAGATGGTCACCGTCAGCGAACTGGTCACTTGGCTTGAAGAATATGATGTAGCCGAGATCGAATTGGGCACGACGGATCTACGCGGGCTGAACTGGGAACTATGCTTTGCCAGCGATCTGCCGCGTGCAATCAAGACAGCGCAGTCTATTTATTCTGGCGAGATTATCATTATGCCAGAGCTGCGTGAGATTACACCGCCTACGTTTAATACCGAGCTGCGTTTTCCATTTATCGGCTGGGCTGCTTTCGCTCGTATCGCGCCGTTATTAAGCAGACGGTACAAGCGTATGGTTGCCGAAGCGAACGCACGAATCGATCGGGCGCTGGATGTTATTCTCGCATCCGAAGCGGAGCATATTCTCATTGTCAGCCATTGGGCACTTATGCTGTATATGCGTAAGCAGCTGATCAAGCGCGGATTTACCGGTCCGCGTATGCGAATGGTTGAGAATGGCAAGCTGCATCTGTTTCGCGATCATGAAGCTGAAGCAGTACGGCGGCAAAGAGTACGGCAAAAGAATACCTGAGCCGCTTACTATTAGCCGTTGTGCTGCTGACGGTTTCGTCCGTTTATAAACTGTTCAATGATCTCCAATTCTTCCTCGTTCAGCTCACGCTCTAGCTTGGATTGTAGTTGCCGACGTATGAATACCTCATCGTTGTCCTCATCGCGCACCAATAAAGCAACCGTTTCCAGTATACCCAGCTGATGGCGGAATTGTTCGCCATCCCACGTCTCGGTATGATGCGACCGCAAAGCAGTATCTACATCATATTGTCGCAACGCCTGTACAAGCTGCAATGCACCTTCGGCTGTATATTCGTTCGGGGTTACATGAATATTCGGATAGATGCAATCGCCGAGAAACAGCATTTTATCTTCTTTTACATATACGATGGTGGAATCTGCGGAATGATCGCCACCTACATGCTCGATAATACAATGAACACGCCCCAGATCGATCTCCAGTTTGCGTTCAAAGGTAATATCCGGTGTTGGCAATAAAATATCTCGAGTCTCGACATGCTCCTTCTTGATCGCATCGGCGCAAAAGGCAATCTCACTGCCGTCCTCCACCCGCTGATCCAGCGCTTCGTCACTCCAACTCCATTGCTGCATCTGTTTGATCGCTTCGGTCGTCATCGTCTGTGCAATGATCGTTGTGTTCGCCTGATTCATACCGAAGACATGATCCCAGTGCCAGTGCGTCAATACGAGACAGCGTGGCGATATATCCAGCTTGACCAATTGATCGATAAAATATTGAATATGTGCGGATGAATTGCCCGCATCAATTAGCAATGTAGATTTCGTACCAGTGACCGCTGCGAGAATCGGTCGATCTGTTTCCTGATAAGGGGTTAAATAATGAATATGCGAAGATAGATGCTGCATAATTTGCATAGGTTCTTGCTCCTGTTCCGATGAACATCGACAGTGTGCTGATATGTCGACAATGATTCATCTTGCTTGTTGTCGTTGTGCATATCCATCATTTAGATAGTATGGTGCATCTCTCTATTGTACTACACGAATCGGCGTTCGCCCAAACGTCGCCCTGTATGAACATATACATAAGAACAACCGTCCATTTTCTAAACTATCTTGTACTTATTCTCTTGCCCGCTCCATTAGCGCCATCAGTTTGACTTCTGTTGCCGAATCCTGCACAGGAGTATAAATGCTGCAACGCAGATCGCTACTGCCCTGTACGATGAACGAGCTAAGCTCAAACAGCATTTTGCCACCACGAGCATGCCGGAACTCCAACACAACATGCGGCGCCGAACTCACCTTACTCTCTTCCCACAATGGATGGAAATCGGGATACGTCTCCTTCATCGTTTCCAAAAAACGCTCATACCATTCATCATCAACATATTGCCCATAATATGCTCGGAAAATCGATAGAAAATCACCAGCAAAATCATTCCAATTCACTGCCAGACGGCGAAATTCCTTTCGTTCAAACAACAAACTAATCATATTGCGCTGCGCTTCCGGCACCTTTTCAAAATCAAGAAATACATGCCGGGCAGCTTCATTCCAACCAACGATATTGCAATGACGGTCGGAAATAATCGCTGGACAGTACCGCAGTTGTTCCAAAATCTTTGCTAGCGAAGGGCTGATCTGCGGAATCTCCTCTACAGCGGGCACCATACTAGCGCTCTTATCCATCGCTAGTGAAAACAAATATTTGCGCTCATCGTTCGTCAATTGTAATGCGGACGAGATATTTTCTAGTACAGAGGCAGATGCCTGAATGTCTCTTCCCTGCTCCAGCCATGTGTACCAAGTCGTACTAACTCCGGCGAGCTGCGCTACTTCTTCTCGCCTAAGTCCAGGCGTGCGTCGTCGTAAGCCTGCGCTCAGTCCGACCGATTGTGGTGTAATCCGCGCACGCCTTGCTTTTAAAAAGTCGGATAGTGCGTGCAATCTTGCCTGCTGATTCATAACGCCTCCTGTTAGCCTGTTAGCCTGTTAGCCTGTTAGCCTGTTATAAATTATACCAGTATAAACGATAACTTGTACTAGGATATTTTACATGTCATGATGACATCATTAGTACGATACAAGGAGGACGTTATATGGAACGGGTAGTCATCACAGGTATGGGGGTCATCTCTCCTATTGGAAACGATGTGGATACATTTTGGCAGGCATTGAGCAGCGGGCAGTCCGGCATTTCTGCTATCGATGTTTTTGATACAGCACGATTCAAAACGAAATTTGCTGGCATTGTACGGGACTTTGATGCGGATGCGTTATTCGGTCGCAAGGATGCACGTCGGATGGATCGATTCGCCAAATTTGCGGTAGCGGCAGCTGAACAGGCAGTACAAGATGCGGGGCTGGATATGGAATCAGTCGATCGTGAACGGGTCGCTGTATATGTAGGTTCAGGAATCGGTGGCATTGATACACTGATCGACCAGCAAACGATTCTCTCCCAACGCGGACCGCAACGTATCAGCCCTCTGCTAGTGCCGGTGATGATTGCGAACAGTGCAGCAGCGACGATCAGCATTCGATTGGGAAGCTGGGGTCCGACGCTCTGTCCGGTCACCGCCTGTTCCATCGGTAATACCGCTATTGGCGAAGCGCTTCGACTCATTCGCTCAGGTGATGCCGATGTGGTCATTGCGGGGGGTGCAGAAGCGGCGATCAATGAAGTCGCTCTTGCCGGATTCAGCAACGCTACCGCATTGTCCGAGCGCAATGATAATCCGGCTGGCGCCAGCCGACCATTTGATGCGGAACGTGACGGCTTTGTGATGGCGGAAGGTGCGGGGATCGTCGTACTGGAATCACTACGTCATGCGCAGGCTCGGCAAGCACATATTTATGCGGAAGTGATCGGTTATGGCGCCAGTTCAGACGCATACCATATGGTAGCTACTCATCCAGAAGGACGCGGTGCCGTACAAGCGATGCGCCAAGCACTGAAAAACGCCGGTATTACGCCAGACGAAGTTGATGTAATCAGCGCTCATGCGACCAGCACATCCGTGGGTGACATTTCAGAAACCAAAGCGATCAAAGAACTGTTTGGCGAGCGCGCCTATACTATTCCGGTTACCGCAAACAAATCGATCACTGGGCATATGCTAGGCGCCGCAGGTGGTGCAGAAGCGATTGCACTTGTACAAACACTGCGTCATGGATTGATTCCGCCTACGATCAATCTGGAGCACCGAGATGAAGCATGTGATCTGGACTATGTGCCCAATACTGCACGTCACGCAGATGTGAAGATTGGACTGTCTAATTCATTCGGCTTCGGTGGTCACAATGCGGTCATTGTGCTCAAAGCGTATGAACAATAATTGTATAGACATAACAAAAACGGTATGAATGTATTCATACCGTTTTGCTTGTTGATCCAGTTACGATTGTCTATCCAGATATACTATTGGGGAATCAATGCCTGTCACGATAAACAGTACAGCCTTATGCGTTGCTATCTGCTTTGTGCTGCATCAGTCGACTTGCCGGGTTACAACAAGCTTATGCTTGTACGGCTCAGCCACTTTTAAAATAGCTGGTTTGGATTCACGCTCAAACCGATGATTCCAGTACAATCGATCCATCAATTCCAGCAAATTGATTCGTTCACGATCTGGATCGGTTCCGATTTTTTGCCGTAAAAAGCGTTGCAGCATCCGACCGTCTCGCACAAATGGTGACGGTGTCAGGAAAATGATCTGATCTGCCAGCGCGAAGCTAGGAATAAGCCACTCCATCAGATTCCCTTCCACAATCCACGTTTCCTGTGCAATGATATCCATTAACAATCGCTGTCGTACTGCCGGAGTATTGCGGCGTCTGCGCCTGCCGTCTCTTGTCCACAGCAGTGATTCCAGCGAGTAAAATGGAATGCCCAGCTTATCCGACAAGCGGATCGCCAGCTCAGTTTTGCCGCTTCCAGGTGCGCCGACAATATGTATTCTTTTGGACGATGGCATGACGACGACCTCCTCATTCAGCGCTCTTGTTCGGAGCGCTTGCACCATGCTGGATCATAACAGACATTGGTGTGTATCGTATTAGTATGTTTGCAGCCAAATACGTTCTTATCCTATCATTAACCCGTCATAAGCAAGCCTGCAACATCTCGCCGCTTACCTGAGCCAACAAGTCGTCAGCTGATCTGTTATCATACTACCAGAACTGTCGTGTGGAAGGAAATATGCGCGAAGAACGATTACAACAATTCAATCGGCACAGGCGTATCCTTTTGCAACATTTATTCGTTTACAGAGTATCAGCCGGCTGAACGTGCTATGATGCATACAACTACGTATTCCGTAACCGGAATCAACAAAGGAGGGCCCCCTCTATGGCCTTTGTGAACTCCGTAATCATTGATCGCAGCGATATATTCAGGCAAAAGCAAATCATACAGGAAAAGATAACCTTTTCCTCGTCACATGCACAATCGTATGTTGAAAAGAATCCCAATAACGAGCTGCTTATCCCTATTCATGAACAAGCTATTGCTTATGATAACCATCAGCAGAATGCACATAATGATGTATCCAATGCTGAATATAGCGAGCAGCATATGTCTTACAGCGTGTCGATGACAGATGAGCAGTATGGCGAAGTCGCTGTATCTTCTGACGGTTCCACATCTATAGAAGATGAGCTGAATGATATGATCAGACCACTGTATCGTTATTGCCTCAGTCTGACACGTTCCGAATGGGATGCACAGGATCTGATGCAAGATACGCTACTGCGTGCCTGGTTACGTCAGAAGTCCGATTGTCGCGACATTTCACAGTATCAGGAAGCCTATCTGATCCGAATTGCACGCAATCTGTGGACAGATACGATACGACGTCGCACCGTATTGCAGCATAAGTTGCAGCTGCTAGGTGGAACGCTAGAGCAGACAGAAACTGGCAACGTTGCTGAGCAGCAGCTGGAAGCAGAGCTGGCTGTACAGCAATTGCTGAATGTGCTCTCTCCACTTCAACATGTTGCATATGTGCTACGTGAGCTGCTGAATTATACCGCAGCAGAAACAGCACAGTTGTTGAACACAAGCGAAGGCGCAGTCAAATCGGCACTCAAGCGCGCACGCATGACACTTGAGCGCAATCGGCAAGCTATCGGAAACGAAGCATCCAGTTCTGCCCACGATACGGATGTTACAGCCGACAGTCAACGTAACGATGAGGTGCAACAATCTTCTAAGAAGCCTGCCTCTTCTGCCGCGAGCGTACACGTCCAACCGCATAATGGCAAGCTACTGCGCGATTATCTGGCTGCTTTTCGCAATGGACAGACGGCTGAACTGATTCAGCTCATTCTGAGCACAACCGCCGATCCAGCCGCACTCGCACCAGTTGTGATTGGACAACTGACACGTACGCCGTCGGGTAGTGTTCTTGGTCCTACGCCATCCAGCAATGCCCTTGACTCTACTCCATCCATGCGTTTGCAATCTGTTTATACTCGAGCTGAGCATACCGACTATCGCTATTCCGCATAGAATCATCTGACTGCTTATACGGCTCCTCGCTATCATAAGTACGAATACAGACAGGATACTCATAAAATGTGCATTATCTGCTGAATGGTTCATTTCCCATTTCATGCCTATAACAGGCAGATCAGGAGCTGAACAATATGGCAACGATCCCTTATGTTATTGAACAAACCGACCGTGGTGAACGCAGCTATGATATTTATTCCCGCCTGTTAAAAGACCGTATCATTATGATCAACGGTGAAATTGAAGACCAGATGGCGAATCTGATCGTCGCCCAGCTGCTACATCTGGCAGCTGAGGATGACAAAAAGGATATCCATATGTACATCAATAGCCCGGGTGGCTCGGTTAGTGCGGGCTTTGCCATTTATGATACGATGCAGTTCGTCAAACCGGACATCTCCACTATTTGCACAGGTATGGCAGCAAGCTTTGGCACTATCTTGCTCGTTGGTGGTACCAAAGGCAAACGGCTAGCGCTGCCCAACAGCGAGATTATGATTCATCAGCCGCTTGGCGGGGCAAAAGGGCAAGCTTCCGACGTGTTGATCTATGCAGAGCGCTTACTGCGCAGCCGCAAAAAGTTAAATGAACTGCTGTCCGACCGCACCGGTCAACCGATTACCAAGATCGAAAAAGACACCGACCGCGATTTCTATTTTAGTGCCGAAGAAGCAGTCGAATACGGTCTAGTGGACAAAATCGTTAGCAAATGCTGATTGCTAGCATAAGTATCAGCCCACCAAAGTAAATAGTAAACAAACAAGCCTGCTCCAACAGCTACAGGATATACTCTCCTCCAGCTGTGAGCAGGCTTGTTTTCTTTTTCAAAAAAAGCTTAAAACGATCGTATATCGTATGATTCCAATGTAAAGACAGTTTCGATTTATTATTTTGCATTCGATACGGATTACTGTCAAACATCCAATATATTGACGATCCGCTTCATACAAACAACGTTCTTCCTGTTCTTACTTCTTATGATTTCTTCTAACCTCTGCTTGCTTGGCTTCGCTTATCCCTTCGTCGCCCCAGCCGTCAGTCCATGCACAAGGAATCGCTGCAAGAACATATACAGCACTGTGATCGGCAGCGCCACCAGCACCGACCCCGCAGCAAACAGTGTAAATTCCGTACTCGAATAACTGCTTACCAGCTCATACAATCCTACCGCAAGCGTCCAATTTTCCCGCGAACGCAAGATCAGTCGGGCGAAAATAAAATCAACCCACGCCCCGGTGAAGGTCGTAATCGCAATATACGTAATAATCGGCGTAGACAACGGCAAAATGATTCTCCGGAAAATCTGAAAATGACTCGCCCCATCGAGCAGCGCTGATTCCTCTAACGCACGCGGAATCGTATCAAAAAAGCCTTTCGCGACAAACATCCCCAGTGCCGCTCCTGATGTGTATACTAACACAAGCGCCCACGGCGAGTTCAGCAGATTCATTTGCAGCAGGATGACATATACTGCGATCATGCTCATAAAGCCCGGAAACATGCCGAGAATAAGAATGACCGACATCATCGTCTGTCTACCTTTGAACCGAAAACGCGACATCGCATACGCGGTCAAAATCTGCACCAGCGTACCGAGTACCATACTGCTAACCGCCACTTTCAGCGTATTCCAATACCACTGCACATACGGCAAGTCCTTATCCGATTGCGTACGGAACAGATCGGCATAATGCTGAAGCGTCAGCTTTTGCGGAATGAGCGTTTCACTGTAGAGTGAGTCGCCTTCCTTAAATGAGGATAAAATGATCCACATCGCTGGATATACACAGGCAATAGCGATCAATCCAAGCAACATATAGCTGATCGCGAGCTTGAAACGTTTGTTCTGCTTCATTGGATCATATCCTCCTCTTTGAAGGAGCGGCTACGTCGGTAATTGTACAGAGAGAATGCCGCAATAATGATAAAGATAATAATGCCAATCGCCGAAGCGAAGTTATAGCGCTGATTGTCTAGCGTTAGCTTATACAGCCATGTAACTAGCAAATCCGTACTGCCTGCGTACGCATAATCCCCGTTCGCTGGCAAGCCATTCGTGAGCAGGAAGATCACGTTAAAGTTATTGATATTGCCCGCAAACTGCATAATGAGAATCGGTGCAGTCTGGAACAACACGAACGGCATCGTAATGTTACGGAATTTCTGAAAACCGGTCGCCCCATCCACTTCTGCCGCTTCATACAGATCACGCGGAATCGCCGTCAATACGCCCAGTACTAGAATCATCGATACCGGAATTCCGATCCACATATTCACGAGAATGACCGTCACTTTTGCCCAGAAGGCATCGTTCAGCCAAGGCACACCACCCAGTCCAAGCATACGCAAATACTGATTGACCGGACCAAACTGATAATTCAGTAGATTGCGCATAATGAGCAGCGAAATAAATTGCGGAATCGCATACGGCAAAATAAACAGTGTCCGCCAGAAGCCCTTGAACCTAATGCCCTGCTGCTCAATGAGCAATGCCACCAGAATCCCGCCAAAGTAAGTCGTAACGGTCGCTACAACTGCCCAGATCACCGTCCATGTCAGTACACCGACAAACGTATGACTCCACGCTTCTAGCGTCACCAGATTGGTAAATGTACGAAGCCCGACCCAATCGACCAGATTTTTGGGCGGAATATGATCTGGTGCCGAGTAATTCGTAAATGCCATCAATACCATAAAAATAATCGGCAAAATCGTAAATACCAGCACCCCAATTGTCGGTAGCGCTAACAGCACATACGGAAAGCCTTGATCGCCCAGCATCCGCCACGTCTGACGAAAGCCGTTGACGTGTATGCCGCGTTCCCGCTTTTTGCCAATGGTATATGCGTCTTTAATATTAGCGACATAAAAGCACGCCAGCAGCACGATATACAGTAGCGCCACCAGACCGTAGATCATCATAAAGATGGAATGGTCACCCGGCACATTGCGATACAATCGACCGACCTTTTCCAGATGAGCAGGCTGTTCGCCCAGTGTAACGAGTCCCCACAGATTGGTGGCAAGCCCGTTCAGAATGAGATACAGACTCACTAGACCAGCGAGCAGAAACAGTCCGCCCTTGATCCACTGTCGGTTGTACATCTGCCCAGCACCCATCATGACAGCGGAGAGCACAGCGGCTGTCGCTGCGCTCCCCATTCCAGCAGTTTCTTTTGAATGAATGGCTGCCTTATTCATCGTTATTGCCCTGTTGTAATGTTACTTTTCATCTGATTGACTAGGTTGTCCAGCGCTTCTTTGGGATCTTTGTTATCGTTCCAGATCGACGACATCGCTGCTTCCATCGGCGACCAGAATTGTGCCATTGCTGGGATCGACGGCATCGGAACGGAATTTTCAAATTGCTTCAGGAATACGGATGCAACCGGATCGCTCTGAACCGTTTTGCTGGCAGCAGCTTCTTTGTTGGAAGGCAACGCACCGTTCATCTCAAAGTTTTTTAACTGCCATTCTTCCGATGTAATAAAATCGGCAAACAGCTTGGACGCATTCGGATATTTTGTATAGGCGTTAACAAAGTACGCTTTAATACCAGAGAATGGCGTCATCGGCTTGCCGTTTGGCAAATTCGGATACATGCCTACGCCTAGGTTTTTCACGCCTTCTTTGAGTGAACCGGTATCCCACGGTCCGCTAATATTCATCGCCAGCTTGTTCGACGTGAACAGCGATTTTTTGATATCAGCGTTAATGTCGGACGTTTTGAGTGGCAATATTTTATTCAAACCTTGAATGAAGGTCGCTCCTTCTACCGCCTGTTCACTGTTCAAACCGATATCATTGGCATCTGTACCATTGCTGCCAAACACATAGGCTCCATATCCACCCAAGAATGGGAATACATAATAACCGTTGCCCACTTCCCACATGATTGCGAATTTGTTCGCTTTGGCATCATTGAATGTATCGGCGAATTTGATAACGCCATCCCAATCTGCCGGCACACTGTCGATCAGATCTTTGTTATAAAATACAGCTGTCGTCTCAACCGACTTCGGATATCCGTACAGAATATCATTGTACGTCAGCGCTTGAATTGCCAGATCACTATTGCGGGAACGTGTCTCTTCCTCGAACCAGTCATTCGGTAAGATGATACCTGCCGATTCCCCTTGTCCGATCTGGTCATGTACACCAGCGAATACATCAGCACCTACACCTGCCGGACCGTCCGTAACCATCTGTCCCATCGACTTGTCCGGTCCTAGTTCCGCGAACGTGACATCCACATTGTATTTTTCCTTAAACGCCTTCGCCGCTTCTTCAATAAATGCTTTCTGATCCCCACTATCCCATACCGTTAACTTAGCTCCATCCTCAGGCAATAGCTCCTGCATATCCTCACCTGTTGCCGGCGCTGCCGCTGGATCGGACGTTGTACTACTTCCACTCCCTCCACTACTGCATGCAGACAATAACAACACCAGAACGAGAAGTGCACTGAACAGAGCACCATACTTTTGACGTAACATATTCATTCATCCTTCCATTATGTAATCGATGTAGCGCTTCCACGTATGCAGTCCAGCAATGATCTTGATGATAATCGGCAAATGGAATACAGTTATACGTTGCAGCAACATGTATCTCACAGGTAGATGGCGAGTATACATGTTGACGCACTCCAGAACAAATCAGTATAAATGAACAAGCTGTGCTACTGCTTTAGACTCACAAAACCGTTGCCAGCCAAGTCTATGTCAGCATTTGCGCAAACGTTTGTTCATTTTAATAAAAGTATCCTGTTATAACCGACAACAAAATTCCATTTATACCAATTAAAATATGTATATCCCGCTTTGGAAGCGCTTAATCAAGCAAATTCATCATAACTCATAATTCATTTTTGTTAAAACGTTTGCACAAATCATTTATAGCGATTTATGTTCATTTTATACAGATAATCGCTACTATGCTCTGTCTATCTGCTTCGCATACAATATATTTTCATTTTACGGCATTCCGGTTATGATAAATGGAAGGTTTACACCTGTACGGAATTTCGATTACCATATAAACACATCCCGCACCCTTTTCGCAGATTATGAATTGCAGAACTGGCGTCAAATGAGGATAATAAGATAGACGTTCATGTTGGTTTTTGCATATCAAATCCGTTGTAGAGTGTGCTCCTTCGCATCCTCTATGTACGATAGATGATCATTCAAGGAGGTACATATGTCAGTTACAATCAAAGATGTTGCCAAACGAGCGGGCGTATCTCCTTCTACTGTATCGCGTGTGTTGTCCAACCATCCACGCATTAGCCATGCCACTTCCGAGAAAGTGAAGGCGATCATGGAAGAGATGGGCTACCATCCGAATATTATGGCGAAAAGCCTCGTTTCCAAAACGACCAACAGTTTGGGTGTTATTTTGCCAAAACCGGCGGAAGAACTATTTTTGAATACATTCTTTATGGAATTGATTCGTGGAATTGTGGCGCAGGCGAATCGGAGTGGCTATGATGTGGTTCTCAGCTCCGGCTCCAGCGAGCAGGAAGAAGTAGATGCGGTGTCTCGGCTCGTATATGGCGGACGGATTGACGGCGCGATCTTGCTGTATTCACGTAAAAACGATCCAGTAGTCGACTTTTTAAGTCGAAATCAGTTTCCAGCGGTATTGGTCGGACGCAGTGAGCAGCATGACAATATCATTACTGTCGATACAGATAATGTGCAGGCAGCTGAAGATGCTACTCGCCATCTGATCCAGATGGGGCATCGACGGATCGGCTTTGTAAGTGGACCACCGGAACTGGTCGTGTCGCTTGACCGAATGGAAGGCTTCAAGCGCGCATTACAGACAGCCGGATTGGAATTCCGTCAGGATTGGATCGTGGAAGGCGAATTTCTGCAAGAAAGCGGTTATCGGGCCATGTCCTTTTTCATGAATTTACCGGAACGCCCCACTGCACTCGTGGTGGTCGATGATGTGGTCAGTTTTGGTATTTTGCGTGGACTGCATGAGCTGGGGTATAAAGTACCGGAAGATATTGCGATTACAAGCTTTAACAATATCGCACTGTCTGAGCTGTCCTCACCACCGCTGACGAGTATCGATATCGGTATTTACCATCTTGGTTATACCGCTTCGCAGGCGCTCATTCAGGCGATTCAAGACAAGCATAAGGATGATGTTGAGCGCGTATATCAACGTCATATTGTGCCACATCGTCTCGTTTTGCGCGAATCGTCTATCTATTCTCCATCAGATACAAAACCATCTTCGTAAAATATTTTTTCAATCATTTAGCGATTATGTGCATACCCTGATTGCATTCCAATTATCAAATTATGAGTTGGATATGAATCAGGGTATTTGATTTTTTATATAATGTATACGTTAATCCCTTCATATATAGACGCATTTATGCACATTGTAAAATTTTGTCTATTATGTGAACATTATTCCATTTAGTGGAATTTAATGAAATTTAAAGTTATTATGGGGTTGGTTGTAAATCTAACATGAAGGAGACATGATTATGAAAACTAGAAACATCGCACTATTATCAGCTCTGTCCTTGGCTGTCACTCTGACCGCAGCACCTACAGGTTTTGCTAGTTCCGAATCACCTAATGTTACTGTAAACAACCCTCCGGTCACTTCACAAGATTCTGTTTCGGTTAATGGTTCGGCTACAGGAAATGTCAATGGTGCATTAGTTCCAGTCACATTGCGTGGAGAACTTGCTGTTACTGTTAATCCATCCAGCTATGGTACATTCTATCTGCGAGTATTTGATAGTGCAGGAAATAGAGTTGCTAATCAAGTGTATAGCGGTAGCAGCTCATATACCTTCTTCAATAACAATACTGGCTGGTTAGGCAATTATACAGTTCAGGTAACATCTAGTAATAGCAGTGGTACATTCTCATTAAGCTATTTGTAATACATGTATTGAAATAAGAATTATATACACTGCTTAACCTTACAATCTCTAAGCGTTCGCTTCTTCTGAATTTTCAGACAGAAGCGAACGCTTTTTCGTTATTTCCTTCTTGATCTTCTTATGCTTTTGTATGTATTTCGATTGCATGATTAGTATCGTAAAGCAATATACATAGAAACAAAAACAATAGATCTATACCATTTTACAAAAAAATGCGTATATTTTAATGTAATTTTAAGCAGTACATCACATTGTATTAAAGATCAGGCGCTACAATACAAATAACAGACAGGCAGACACCTCAACCTTTACAACTAGTTCCCTATCTGTAACTATACTGTACCGGTTGCTTATGCGATATTCGCTACCGGCATTGATTCTGATCACGAGGAGGGCTCCATCATGAAAAAGGATACTGATTTATCCCTGTGGATGACGCAATTTTTGTGCAGCCCCGATTCCATCAAGGAAGAACGTCTGACCGAAGCAGAACAGGAACACAATCCGTTGCTATTGGAAAGTATTCGTTTCCACCTTGAGTTGCGCAATCGTTATGATTTGCTGGAACACCATTCCCTTCGATAATCATCTGCTGATGTTATATTAAAATAACCCTCCATCAATGATGGAGGGTTTGTTGTATATTGCCAGCGACATGTTGGCTTTTATGATTTCACGATGTACCCTGTATCGTTTCTTCCAGCACATCAGAGCCGTTACCCCAACGGCTCTGATATGTTTACCTCAAGATACGATTTTGATTAACTGTTATTAATCGTTGTCGTTATCGTCGTCATCACGATCGTCATAGTCTTTATCGACGGTTACGACTTTACCAGTAGCAGCATCTACTTCAACCGTTGCTTCACCACCAGTGAATTTCAGTTCTACTTCGTATTGAATGCGTCCATTTTCACGGTCACGCTCTACATCGGTTACTGTACCATTCACGGCTGTTTTGGCAACAGCAATGGCTTGCTCAGCAGTTTTGATTTTCAGGTTGCTATTGTTGGTTGTTGTAGCAGACGAGTTGCTGTTATTGCGATCATACGCATCATCATCGTCGTTATCGTCATTTACCGAACGGATAACACTGCCTGTCAGCGCATCAATATGCACATCTACATCAGAAGCATTCGTGCGATCCACGTCTACTTCATAGTACAGTTTGCCGTTGTCGCGCTCCAATTCAATGCTGTCTACCACACCGCCCGGTACGCGTTGCAGAGCGATTGATTCTGCACGCTGAATGCCAATTACGCTAGTGGAGTTACTGCTGTTCGTAGGCGTTGTGCCTGATGTATTGTTATTATTCGTTGCGGCAACTACAGTACCTGCTGTACCGAGTGTAATCGCTGCGGTAAGTACGCCAATTCCTGCTTTGCGGTTCATCCATTTGTTCATCATTGTGTAGTTCCTCCTCTAAATTCTTCTAAATTTTTTTGATTTTCCAGCCGGTCTGATGGCTGTACCAGGCAGTTCGTGATGTTATGGTATCTTTATGTTGCTCCAGCGATGGAACCCGATATGTTCTGTAAGCTGGTAAAATAAAGTCCCTATCTATGCTGCCATGTTACGCTGCAAGTTATTGCCTGGATCTGCCTGGCTGCAACCGAAGTGATGTGTGTTCCGGTTGTGCCTGCCGGGCTATGATATAAATATAAAGTCTGCAAATGAGATGACTCTGATAATCAGATTAGAAATTGATGAGAAAGATTACATGCATTGTGAGTAGCATTAGAAAAGCGTTAATTCTCCCCTTGATGTAATACTTGCCTATACGTGTATACAGTGGGTTACATACTTGAAGTCAACTATTGTCTATTGCGATTATGCGCTAAATATCAAAAACCAGCCTGCTGACATGACGTCATACAAGCTGGTTTCAATACAACTGAGTTGTGGTCTACTTATCATGACTCATTCATCACGATCATTCTTGTTTATCATCATCATCGTCTTCATCATCCCAAGTAACTGACATGACGGCGCCGGTGATGGAATTGATTTGGATGACAGCTTCGCGATCATCTGGTGTATCGATTTCGACCAGATAATATTGTTGACCGTTTTTGGAATTGTGTTCATATTTTACATCATCCACTTCGCCTTTCACCTGACTCAGTGCGATTTGTTTTGCTTGTGCCTCAGTTACAGAAATGGCAGTAGGTGATTGGGAACTGGATGAATTAGACGAATTTCCTTTATCCGCATTGCCCTTTGCAGGACTGCTTGACGAACTGGACTGATTTGCTGAATTGTTGGAACCGGACGGAGTCGGACTCGCTGCTGAACTGCTATTGCCTTTGGAATTGCTACCCTCTTGAGAACTGTTGGATGTATTCGTTCCTGATGAACCCTGTGGATTAGAGCTACTTCCTGTATTACTGGATGGCTTAGAATTAGAATCCTGGCTATCTGTGGAATCGGATGAGTTGGAATTGCTAGTTGTGCTGCCATTTGTATTGGAAGATGTACTGGATGTGGAATCATCCTGCGATGAGCTTGATTCATTGGTATCCTTGGCAGATGAATCCGAAGATGATGGATTGCTAGTTTGCCCCGTTGTACCTGATTGCCCAGTCGCATCAGTATTGTCATTTCCATTCGTATCTGTATTAGCAGACGCTGTTGTATCGTTATTGCTGTTTGCATTAGCGTCAGCGGCTACTGGTGTTGAAGCAGCTTCGAGTTGCTTGATCGTCTGCATCTCTCCACTACGTCCGTCCATTGTGAGTAGGTACGTTCCCTGTTGCGATTTCAATTGCACCTGATACGTACCATTTTCCTGAATAATCTGTGTGATCTGTCCCGGGTATTCTGCCTGCACGCGTTCATTGATCTGAGCCGCCGTCAATTGTGGCTGTGCTTGGCGAAGTGTATTCCACGTCAAAATGCACACACAGGCTATTATAATCAATACAGCCGCTCCGGTCAGCCACCAGCGTCTGTTTGTACTTTTCATCTCATATTCCCCCTCTGATACATCATAACAACAACCATCGTCGGTGCAATAACGCCAAAACGCCTGTGTACCGTCTCTTAAGAAACAGTATACAGGCGTTTAATTAGAATTCGCTGAGAAAAGCGCAAGATGTTCCGCCGTTGCAGGCAATGTAACGATAGCGGTTGTGCCTTCATTTTCTACACTTTCCAGCCGCACCGAGCCACCGAGTACTTCGGCAATACGCTGCGCCAACGTTAATCCTAGACCAGAGCCACCCGTATCTTGACGCACACGCGCCTGATCTACCCGGTAAAAGCGATCAAACACTTTGGGCAGTTCTTTTTCGGGAATACCGATACCGCGGTCGGTAATGCGGATACATCGATTCCGCTGAGCAGTAGTAGTAGAAACAGATGCTCGCTCCACTTGCGAAGATGTATCAGTCTGATCCAGTGAAAGGGTGAGTGTAATACCGTCACTACTGTACTTACGCGCATTATCCAGCAGAATGAATAACAACTGACGCAGTTTGCCTGCATCGGTCTGGATGACCAGCAATGCTTCATCACTACGCAGAGGTTCATCAATCTCAATTTCTAGCTGTCGATGATATGCCTGCTGAAATTCACGAGCCAGTTGCTCCGCTTGTTGACGCAGATGAACTGGTTCCAGTGTCATATTCCACTGCTCCTCATGGCGAGCAAGCAACAGAAGCTGTTCGGTCATTTCTTTCATCCGTACTGCTTCCGAATGAATCGCTTCTACCGATTCGACAAATAGATCTGGCCGATCCAACCCACGCCGCTTTAACAGACTAGCATAGCTCTCGATAATCGTTAACGGGGTGCGCAATTCATGGGAAGCGTTGGAAACGAATTGCTTTTGCTTATCATAATTATTTTCCAACAGATCAATCATACGGTTAAAGTTCTCGCCCATCTCATACAGTTCGTCACGCGAACGTTCTGGTAGCTCGATGCGTTTGAATTTGCCATTGCGACGAATATCCTTCATCGTCGACGTAAGCGCGGTAATCGGACGAATCACAATCCGTCCCAACACCTGACCGGACAGGAATACTGGAATCATCGCCAGACTGGTTACGATGAGCAAAGCCCATTCTAACACGTTTAAATATTCTTCGGTTTGCCGCAAGCTCTCAGTCACTTGAATATCCACGACACGTCCATCGCTCCAGATAACGGGCACGGATACAAATACATACCGATGAGATCCAATCTTCAACACCTCTGAGACCCGACTCTCATTGTAGCTCACCGCACGCTTGGACAGCTCCTGCTCACCAGACGAAGTGACTAGCAGCGAGTTGCTTCCTTGTTCAGTTACAATGCGAATCATACCTTCCAGCGGAACATACGCACGCAATAGATCCGCTGCCTGTGTATCTGCCGATGACAGACGGATGTTATCGGCTGTCTTGCTTGTCTGCGATTCGATGCGATTCTGTTGTTCACGGATAGTCAAGGTACTGAATACAAAGTAAACAAGCACATTGGTCGCAATAAACAGTAACGCAAACAAGACCGACGAGTATAAGTGAATCTTGTGACGAAGCTTCATGATGGCTCTCGCAGTGCGTAGCCAACGCCGCGTACGGTCTGGATTAACTCATGCTGATGACCGTGATCAATCTTTTTGCGCACATAGCGGATGTAGACATCCACCACATTCGTATCGCCATAATAATCGTAACCCCAGACCGCCGCCAGAATCTGGTCACGATTCAATACCTGACGTTTATTTTTGAGCAGATACGCGAGCAGATCAAATTCGCGCGGTGTTAACTCGACAGATTGTCCAGCACGCTCCACTTCGCGTGTGCCTTCATTCAGGCGCAGATCTGCTGCCTGCAACCAACCGTCGATATGGACGTCTGCTGAAGTCGCTTGGATCTGCTGTTCCCGCAAACGCAGCGAAGCACGAATCCGAGCCAACAACTCTTCAATTTGAAAGGGCTTGGTCACATAATCATTGGCACCTAGATCCAGCCCGGCAACTTTGTCCTCAACCGAGTCACGCGCGGTCAGCAAAATAACAATTATACCGGGATCGACCGAACGAATACGGCGCAAAATCTCGATTCCGCTCATCTCTGGCAGCATCACATCCAGCAATACGAGATCCCATTGTCCTTCCTGATATATATCCCATGCCTGTGCCCCATTGTAAGCTTGGGTGACCTCGTATCCTTCCGCTTCCAGCTCAATTTGCAGCAGACGGGAGATTTTGTGTTCGTCTTCAACGATTAATATGCGGGGCATCTCATTCCTCCTGTTTACCGATAATTTTCTGGTAGCTGGCAATATCCAGCCAGCGATCGAATTTGCGTCCGACTTCGCGGAAATGAGCACATTTCTCATATCCACGGCGTTCAAATAGCCGGATACTGTTTTCATTTTCCGTACAAACGGTCGCTACCAGCGTATGAAAGCCACTGTCTACAGCCGCTTGCTCGATAAATGTTAACGACTGGCTTCCAAGCCCTTTGCCTGTCTGATCAGGCTTTAAGTAGACGGTAATCTCGGCAGTCGTATCGTACGCCTGCTTATTTTTGTGACGGGTGATCAGTATGTAGCCAAGCAACTGCTGTCCACTCTGCTCTTCCGCTTCATTGTTCTGTTCCAAAATGGCATAGGAACGATAACGCTCCGGCACCTGCAAAATCTGCTCACGCATCTGCTCTAACGTCTGTAGCTCAGTATGAAAAGAGATAGTCGTATGTTGTACATAATGATTGTAAATGTCCAACACTTCAGGCAAATGCTGCTCCTGAATCGTATCAAACGTGATTGTTGTCTGCATAGGAATCCCCCGTCATATCAAATAATGCAATATTCGCTGTAACCCAAGCGCTCCTTGACGACGAATATCACGATCTTCAAATCCAGTTGCCAAATACACCTGACACGCTCGTTCATTCAATTCATTGACAGCTAGAATCACTTCGCGAATATGTGGAAACTGGTTCCGCACCAATTCTCCCAGTCGATTCATCGCCTGCTTGCTATATCCGTGTCCCTGCTCAGAAGAATCCACTAGCAGGGCACGTAGTAACATTAATTGGTCTGGCGGCGTATCTGTATACGATTGATAGGTTATGATGCCATCTCCTTCGTGCAGGACGAAAAAACCAACAGCGCGTCCATTCACTACCATTACAATCGGATGACGTTCAGGATCGCGCAGCGAAATCGATAGTACCTCCGCTGGCAGCGCTGTAAACCGATGCTGTTCTGGCGGCAAAGTGAATTCTAACAGATCGTCCAAATACTGCGGATCATATAAATACAACTCTAGCTGTTGCCGTGACACGTCCGACTGCTCCGGTGACCGAAACCCCTGTTTTGCATTCCCATCCATATCTGCCTCTCCTTTCACCGTGTACAGCCAAAACGTAAGACGCTTAGATTCTATACTGTTCGTATGCTGCTGTCGATTGGCGTAGTAGCTGCGATAGATCGCCATCTGTCCACATGCAGATCGACAGTAATTGAGCAATTTGCTGGGGGTCGATTGTAGAATGGTTCAGTTTGCATAGCATAGATGACGTCTCTCAAATGTAATCGTCAACTGCACGGATAATGGAATACATTTTGGCATCATGGAAGCTGCCTTTGGCGTACAGATGCTTGCGTAATAAGCCTTCATATTGCATGCCAAGCTTTTCCATGACTTTGGACGAACCGATATTGCCGGGCATACATCGCGCTTCGATCCGAATGAGCTTCATTTTTTCCCAACCAAATTGCAGAACAGGTTTGGTAATTTCGGTTGCATAGCCGCGGTTCCAATACGGACGTGCAAGTGCATACCCAATCTCACCACGGAAATGGCGTGTTTGCCAGCCAACGTAACCGGCGGTGCCAATCATTTTGCCGGAAGCTTTCTCTTCGACAGCCCATGGAGCGAGTTGCCCAGTTTCATAGTTATGCAGAACAGTACGGATAAATTCTTCCGTATCCTCTATTTTTTGATGTGTATACCACGTAACATAGCGCGTCACTTCAGGATCGGAGCCATAAGCAAACATATCGTCTCGGTCTTCCCATTTGAGCGGTCGCAAAATCAGCCTTTCCGTCTCCAGTACGGGCAGTTGTCCAAATACGTCTTCAATTTTCATAGGGTTCGCTCCTTTGTATGTATATTGGAATGGATATCAAATAACTAGTTCTAGTTTAGCACAATTCGATCTGGAAAAGCCTGTTGTCCATATAAGCAAAAGAGTACTGTCTCAACAACAGTACTCTTTTACGTAGACACTTCATTTGAAGGTATAGCAATCCGTGTATCATGTTTATAGCAAATAGCTCATTCCCCTGTCCAATCCCCGTAACGCTGCGTATCATTCCACATTTGATCGAATATCGTTACCCATTCGCCCACTAGCGATGGATCGTGGATATTGATAATCATCTCATCATTTTGTTCGCTGGATGCCTTTGTATAGTTGAACGAACCAGTGAGTGCGGTTTTCCCATCGATCAGCATTAATTTTTCGTGCATTTTGCCGTCAAAGGTATTGGTTTTGATCGGAATGCCAGCATCTAATAATGGCTGTAGATCTGCTGTGGTCACTTTGGTTTGTTCGCTAATGATACGTACGTCTACTCCGCGCTGTTTGGCTTCTTCGAGGGCATCAATGATTTTGCCGCGTGACAGATTGTACATAGCTAGATCGATAGATGTCGTTGCACCTTTGATCGCATCCAAGACCATACCTTCAGCATCTTGCCCCTGCGATGTAAAGGCATAATCAATCGAAGCCGAACTATTTGTAGTTGCGCCATTCGTTGATGTTCCCGCAGATGACGCTTCTGTAGTATTGGTATTAGGCGTCGTCTCAGCAGCTGCATCCGTACTAGTTGCCGAACTGCATGCGCTTAGCAGCAAGCTGCCGCTAAGTACTATCGCGCCGGGAAGCATCCATTTGCCACGTCCATGTCGACGTGCGTCTCTATCGTTGAAAAGTTGTTGATTCATCGTATTCATTCCTTTCGGAGAAGATAAGCAATGTTGCATATTACACATAGAGGTTACCGTTCATCCTCTTCCTATGAGACTATACAACCATTGCATATAAGAACATCCATCCGCTCCAAGGAGGCGTAGATTGTGACGTATTCGATAACTCTCTGTTCATCATAAAGCAAATGTAGAGAGGGACGCTAATCCGTATAGCCAACGAAAGGATTTCATTTCATTATACGAGATTTCACACCCAGATGCGAACATACGGTAAAATCACCTTTTACAAATCAACGCCAAAATCCCCTGTTCTCCCATCTATCGCTCATTACAAGCGACAGTTTAGGAGAACAAGGGATTCATTAGCTACGTATTCATTTCGATTATTGCTTAACATCGTACCAATGAAGCTACGTGATTACATATATCCCGACTTATACGTACGAGCTGCGTGTGTATGCCAGCAGTGTCTCTACATTCACGATTGGTACAATTTTGCCGCCATCCGTTTCAAACGCGTTCGGTAAAATATCGCGGCTGTTCACTTCTGGATTTTCCCGCAGATCACTTTCGTCCACAATCGCTGTATTATCCAGCTCGTCTACAAGCAGGGCAACCCGAGCACGACTGAGCAGAATCATCTTGTCGGTGTCTTTGGGACCGTCATAAGATACTGCCATCAGTTTGCGCAGATTCACAAGCGGATACAGTGATCCACGAATCGTGATCAGACCTTCATGCCATTCTTCGGCAAACGGCAACGGTGTGCCTTTTTTGGAAGTTTGAATTTCTTCAATCTCATTAAAGCTGATTGCATACGGCTGATTCGCCACGTAAAAGACAATAAGCTCGATTTTCATAGCGTTTAGCTCCTCAACTGGTTTCTGGCTTACAAATCCATGATATATATGTTTATATCGACCGCAGACACCCATTTGTTTAGCTGCTTGTGTTAAGGAAATTCTCGCAAAAACGATGTACGTACAAGAGTAGGGATTTCCGCGTCAAAACAGACATCCTTCTCTATTGAAGAATAGGCATGCTGCATTTCGTTTTGCAAAGTTCCGTCAGAGTGTTGATTTCGGTAAGCAAAAGTGCTAGGATTTAATCATATCATGTACGTAAATATTTATTATTAATGTTTATATTAATTATATTTGTACGTACATTTATTTTGTTGGTGTATGTAAGCGTTCCCTCGCAAAGAGTGTATAGTTGCATTAAGGGTTAGTGATACGCATTGCTTTCTACATAAGATATGCCGTATTCATTTCTATTGATCTGTATATTTTGCAATGCAGCGGAACTATGCCTATCAGAACTACTCCTCATCCTTTGTTTGCAGGCGTTTACATGACTATGCCGACATGATTCCACTTTATAAAAGGAGTTGTCCAAGTATGAATTCAGAATACTCTTTCAAAAACCCGGTCGTTGAGCAGCGTGCCGATCCGTGGGTGTACAAACATACGGACGGTTACTACTACTTTACTGCTTCCGTGCCGCAATACGATCGTCTGGAAGTTCGCCGTTCCAAAACCATTCAAGGTATCGCTGAAGCGCCCGCAGTTACCGTATGGCGCAAGCATGACGAAGGTCCACTCAGCCAGCTAATCTGGGCACCGGAAATTCATTATATTCACGGTAAATGGTATATCTACTTCGCCGCAGCGAATGTCGATCATCCGGTCAACGATACGTTCAACCATCGCATGTATGTGATTGAGAACGGTTCCAGTAATCCATTAGAAGGCGAATGGGTAGAAAAAGGACAGGTCGTGACAGAGTGGGAATCGTTCGCACTAGATGCAACGACGTTCCAGCACAACGACAAACTGTACTATGTTTGGGCACAGCGTGATTATGACATTCCGGGCAACTCCAATCTGTACATTTCCGAAATGGAGAACCCATGGACACTCAAAGGTCCGCAATTGATGCTGACCAAACCTGAACTGGATTGGGAGATTATCGGCTTCCTCGTAAACGAAGGTCCTGCTGTATTGAAAAAGAACGGCAAAATCTACATTACGTATTCCGCGAGTGCAACAGACATCAACTATTGCATGGGTCTGCTCACCGCTGACGAGAACAGCGATCTGCTGGATATAAACTCGTGGCACAAATCGGAGCAGCCAGTCTTCCGTAGCGCACCGGAAAATGGTCAATACGGTCCAGGTCATAACAGCTTCACACGTACTGAGGATGATCAGCATGACGTACTGATCTATCATGCACGTAACTATACCGAGATCGTTGGCGATCCGCTGTACGATCCTAATCGCCACACTCGTGCGCAGCTAATCTCTTGGAACGAAGATGGTACGCCGAACTTTGGCAAGCCAGTACCAGACGAAGGATTCGTTCATTCTTGAGCACCATAAGACACTTTATAGAACCTGCTTGTCCATCGCACAATGATCAGCTTTGGGCAGTCAAATGCATGTTCAATGTTCAAGCTGTCGTCCTGTTCTCGTCTTCCATTCTCTGACGGGAATAGGGCGACAGTAGATTCATCATTTCATACGGGATAACCAAATAAGCTTCACTGCTCGCCCTACATAAACCAAACGGCGTAGCAGTACTGTGGATAGGAGGCAATATCATGAATATACGTAATCTGAAATTACCAAAATGGAACTTCTGGAACTTTGGCGGTTTGTTTTTCTTCTATTTCTTAATCTGGGCAGTCGTACTTGCCTTTTTGCCAATCTGGCTCAAGGAAGAAGCGGGACTGGATGCTGGTCATACCGGGCTGGTCTTCTCGGCAATTTCGCTGATTGCACTGTGCTATCAACCATTCTTCGGCGTCATCTCCGATAAACTCGGATTCCGCAAAAATCTATTCTGGTTTGTAGTAGTTGCGGCACTGTTGATGGGTCCATTCTTCACTTGGCTGTTCATCCCGCTGCTAAAATACAATATCTGGGTCGGTGCCATCATCGGTGGTATTTATCTCAGTGCTGTATTCCAAGCAGGTGTCGGTGTGGTAGAAGCATACATCGAGCGTGCCAGTCGCGCTAGTTCGATTGAGTATGGTCGCGTGCGTCTGTTCGGTTCGATCGCTGGTGCAACGGCGACATTGATCGGCGGTATGATGTATCTAGCGAATCCGATTAGCATTTTCTGGTTTGCTTCTGGTTCGGCAGCCATTCTCGGTATTCTGTTAAAAACAGTTAAAGTCGATCCATCTACCGCAGCAGCTGAAGCCGCAGAACCAGGTGATGGTGGCAGCGAGATTACGAAGGAACGCGTCTTCTCCATCTTCAAGCTGAAAAACTTCTGGTTCCTTTCCTTACTGATTGTCGGTACGGCGAGTGTATACGATGTCTTTGACCAGCAATTCCCGAACTATTACAATCAGTTCTTCCCAACGACTCAGATCGGTACACAGCGCTTCAGTGAGCTAGTATCGCTGCAAACAGCAATTGAAGCCGTGCTGATGATCTTCATGCCATGGATCATCAATCGCATCGGTGCCAAAAATGGACTGCTATTATTCGGTTTGTTGACCTTTGTTCGCATCTTTGGGAGCGCTATTGCAACCGATACCATTAGCTTGTCACTGCTGCGCCTGATTGCCGCTGTCGAAATGCCGTTATTGCTCGTATCCATCTTCAAATACATCACCGGTGTATTTGATGTACGACTTTCAGCAACGATCTACCTGCTGGCATTCAACTTTGCCAAGCAGGCAGCAATCGTTATCTTCTCCAGTATCGCCGGTCAGATGTACACCAATATTGGTTTTCAGAATACGTATTATTTCCTGAGTGCTATCGTACTGATTATTACGATCATCTCGATCTTCGGGCTATCCAATGACCGCAGACGACGCGATCCGGTTGGAGCAACGAATACAGCTTCTACCAAAGCGTCACCTGCTATGAGCGTATCGAAAGTATAAATTATTCAAACTATATCACTAACAAAAAAGCCAAACGCTACTTGCTTTTAAGTAGCGTTTGGCTCTTATTCGTTTCGGCAGATCTTCCGATAATAAAGTATGGATAACGAGCATAGCCACTATTGCAGTACTATACCACCTAACAACAATGGTTATATTTTCAGTACGATGATCTTGCCACACACCAATACTGGGCGTTATCCCTATTTGATTATAATTCCAGACTACACTACAGCATCATCATACTCTTACACTTGTCCTCTTTTTTCGCAAATTCGCTTGCGGCATTCTGTCAGTCTGGTACAATGTGGTCATATGATGTGAGGTTATCACAAAATGAACAAAGGGGTTAGACCATTGAATCCATCTGTAAAAGATCGGTTATACGCAGCACTTGGTATCGTGATTGTATGGGGCGGTATTGTCGTGATCAAAATGTTCAGCGGCGATCTGTAAACTGTACTGTTACTACGCTTATCTTGTCAGGATAGAAGCTTGTATGTAGCAGGTATCTTGCTCATGTATTGCTGCACGTACTACTGTATTTTCCTTCAATCAAACGAAAAAAGCCTGTAACCTGCGCATCTTCATCATGCGCTTCGGTTACAGGCTTTTGGCATTCTATTGATTCTTTGGATAGGAACGATGAATGGCAGGTGATAACTGATTTGTCTGATTTGGAATACATACCATCATCAGTTTTGCAATTCGTACTAAAGCTAAAACCTATCGATATTGCAATTGATGTTACATTCTACTGTATTAGTTCAACTTGTAGAGCAGATCACCCTGTTGCACTTGTACATGATCAGCACGATCCAGATTGTTGTAATCGTGGATATTGGTCACGATGACTGGTGTGATTGTCGCATAGCCTTCGCTACGTACTGCTTCCAGATCAAATTCCATCAACAGATCACCGATTTTGATCTCTTGACCGGAACGAGCGTGTGGCGTGAAATGTTTGCCTTTTAGCTTCACCGTATCGATACCGATGTGGATCAGCATTTCTGTACCGTCTTCACTAACGAGTCCAATCGCGTGACCGCTTTTGGATACTGAGAATACCGTACCGTTAACTGGTGAGACAACGCGTCCTTCGGATGGCTCAATCGCTACGCCTTTACCCATAATTTCTTCAGCAAATGCAGGGTCAGGTACTTCGCTTAGCGGTTTCACTTCGCCATTCATCGGGCTCAGAATTTGAGTAGCTTTCATCGCGCGTGGAGCCGTTTCGTTCTCGATCAGAGTCGCTGCTACAGCGTCTGCTTGTTCCGCTGCATTAGTAGACGGTTGCTCTGTTACAGCAGCCACTTCTGCTTCTTGTTGTACGTCTTCTTTAATTCCAATAATGTACGTAATAACCGCTGCGGCAACCAGTGCAATCAAACCACCAACGATTGCATAGATCAGTGTACTGATCGATGGGCTAATAAATGCAGCCACACTAGGTAAACCGACCAGACCGGTAATAACATAAGCTTTGACGTGAAAGATTCCCATAAAGGCACCACCGATGGCACCACCAGACAGAGCGGCGATAAACGGCTTTTTGAATCTCATGTTTACACCGTACATTGCCGGTTCTGTAATCCCCATAACCGCTGTCAGACCAGTTGAGAAGCCGAGCGATTTGGTTTTACCATTTTTGGAACGTAGACCGACACCAAATGCGCTACCTGCTTGTGCCCAGTTCGCTGCAAACATCAATGGAATGATAAAGTCATAACCAAGCGATGTCATCGAACCAACGATGATTGGCAGCAAGGCATAATGCATACCAGTGATGATCAGCAGGGACATTGTACCGCCAATCAGAATACTTGCAACAATCGACATATTATCAAACAACCACGAGATACCGCCTGACAGTCCGTTACCGATAATCGAACCCAGTGGTCCAATTGCGATTAACGTCAGTGGAACCATAATCAGCAAAGTAACCGTTGGTACGACGAGCAATTTAATAGAAGAATGGGTAATGCGATCAACTGCTTTTTCTACATACGATGCGATCCAGATTGCAATAACGATTGGGATAACCGTCGATGAGTATGTTGCTGCAATGACTGGAATGCTAGCAAAGCTTACGCTCTCACCAGAAGACAGCAATGCTGTAATCGTCGGGTGCATAATCGCAGCAGCCAATGCCGCCCCGATATAAATGTTACTGCCAAGCTTGCGTGAAGCACTAACAGCGAGAATAATCGGCAGGAAGTAGAACGCCCCATCGCCAATCGCTGACAAAATAATGTACGTCGAGCTTGTACTGGACATCCAGCCAAGTGCGACTAGAATTGCCACGATCCCTTTGATCATACCTGCACCAGTAATCGCTGGCAGGATCGGTGTAAAGATACCGGAAATGAAGTCGAACAGTGCGCTGATTACGTTACGTTTTTGCTCGGGAGCTGCGCCTTCTACTGGTGCTTGTTTGGCACCGCCGCCAGACATCTTTGCAGTCATTTCTTTGTATACACCAGCTACTTCGTTACCGATGATCACTTGGAATTGACCGCCATTTTTCATCACGCCCATAACGCCTTCTGTTTTCTCCAGTTGTGCTTTGTCTGCTTTGTTATCATCATGCAGGTTAAAACGCAAACGCGTCATACAGTGAGTCACCTGATCTACGTTTTGCTCGCCGCCTACTAGTTTCAATACGTCCTGAGCTACTTTTGCTTTATCCACAATGAACACTCCTCTATATTGCTGTTCTACATGTTTGTAATCCATTTTAGGATATAAAAAAACCTAAATGCAGAGGAATGATACCATCGGTGCGCAACATCCGCACATTTTGATGTAAACATTCTTCGACATTTAGGTTTTGCCTACCCAAAGTAACAATCCCTCTAGCCGGTATTCAATTGCTTTCTGATGAATCGACATGTTCCTTTTTGGTGACCCGTTCGATATGAATGGTCAGGTACAGCAGTTCTTCATTGGACAGGTCACGCTGATGAATCTTGCGCGTGTAGTCCTGAATTTTCAGCGCACAGGCATATGCCTGAGGGTACTGATTTTTGACCATATCGTGCAGCGGGCTATCCCCCTGCTCGCTTGCTGTGCCACTAATGACACGCTGGGCAAAAAATTTCAAATGCGTGAGGAAGCGGAAGTAATTCAGCGATTCCTCATCCAGCTCGATCACAAAATGGCGAGTTACGATCCGCAGCACATCCTTGACGATATTCGTCATGCTAACAGTTTCGCTCATCTGTCCATTGAGCTGAGAATTGACAAAATGCAGTGCAATGAAGCCGCCTTCATCTTCGGGAAGCGAGACGCCCAGCATATCTTCGATCATCTGGAGTGCCTTGATTCCAATGTAATACTCTTTGCGGTACAGCTTTTTGATTTCCCATAACAGGGCGTTCTTGATTTCCAATCCTTGTCGGTGCCGTTCAATCGCAAAATGGATATGATCGGTAAGCGAAATATAGATGCTGTCATGAAGCTGGCTGCCCAGTACCGTCTGTGCGTATCGGATAATCTCGTCTGAGCATTCCACATACTCCATCGGAATGTCCGATAGCAACGCGGTCAGCTTGTCTGAGATCTCTTTATTTTCCAGCTTGAATACCTTTTCAATCTTCGCTTCATCAACCAAGTCATCTGGATGTTTTTTGAATCCGATGCCCCTGCCCATAACGACCAGTTCCTGTTTGCCGGAATCAACAACGGTGACGACATTGTTATTCAGAACCTGCGATATCCTCATCTTCATCACCTTTTTATATGAATGCTCAAAAAGGCAAAACCAAAATTGACACTATTGTCAGTTTCGGTTTTGCCTGATTACTCAGTAACAATCCGTGTTTTTGGTTTCTATATTTTCATACTAACATAGCCGACATAAAATGACAACCGTTTTTGTAAGCCTTTTCGAGTGGGAGTGTGTAATTGTTACTTTGGACGGATTGAAATGGATGGATATATTGGGTGTGAGGGGGACCGCTGCGGGGGAGGAAAATGCCAACGGTCTCCGGTGGAGAGTGGAGTTTTTACGGATGAGGTAGTGAGCGGTAAAAACTCCACTCTCCAAAGTCGACCTTATGGCATTTTTCCTCCCCCTCCGCTCCGCCGCACACACAACATTGTAGTGGGTAGTGGTAGGGAGAAGATCTTGGTGATGAGGAAGGTGGTAGGGTTGGTGGGCGTGTGAGGATATGGGCTTGAAGTATAGGGATTATTCTGGATGTGATGATAGTTGGATGGTGATTTGGGGGATTGGAGTGGTGGCTTAGTTTGGCGTTATTTTGATATAGGACGTTGGGGGTTGGATGTTCATTTTTTTAATAATTGGTTTGGTGATTGTATTTGGATCAAATAAAGGGATAAAGGCTGCTTGTAGTGATGGCAGGCTTTATCCCTTTAAAAGGCTATATTTAATCAAAAAGATTCAAAAGAGAACTATTTTTAGATTAATTCAAGGATTAGATGTCTTGAAAGGCAATTAGATGAGTTCAAAGGTGCGTTCGATGACTTCGTTGGAGTTGGTGCCGACGAATACTTTGAATTCGCCTTCTTCGGCGATCCATTGGAGCTTCGCGTTGCAGTATTGCAGGTCGGATTCAGAGATTTTGAATTCGACTTGTGTGCTTTGACCCGGAGCTAGTTGGATTTTGCGGAAGCCTTTGAGTTCTTTGACTGGGCGGACGGTGCTGCCGTACAGATCTTGGATGTACATTTGTACGGTTTCTTCGCCTGCTGCGTTCCCTGTATTGGTGACAGTTGCACGCACGGTGATGGATTCGCCGCGTTTGATGATATCCCGATCCAATTTCAAGGCGGAATAGGTAAAGTTGGTGTAGCTTAGACCGTAACCGAATGGATACAGTGGATCGTTAGGGCCGTCCAAGTATTTGGAAATGTATTTCTCGTCTTTGTTTTGGTCATTCAGCGGGCGTCCGGTATTGAAACGGTTGTAGTAAATTGGCGTTTGTCCGCCATGTTTCGGGAAGCTCATCGTGAGTTTACCGGATGGGTTGTAATCACCCAGCAGGACATCGGCGATGGCATGACCGGCTTGCGAGCCGAGGAACCATGTTTCGACGATGGCATCGACGTTTTGTTCATACCAGTCCAGCACGAGTGGGCGTCCATTGGTCAATACGAGAATGACTGGTTTGCCCAGCTTAACGATTGCTTCCGCCAGCTTTTGCTGTGGTGCGGGAATGGTGATGTCCATACGCGATGCAGCTTCGCCAGACATTTCGCTATCTTCGCCCAGTGCAAGTACGACTACATCGGCTTGACGGGCAGTTTGCAGCGCTTGCTCGATGCCACCGGAGATAGCTTCGTTTACTGCGCTACCCTGTGCGTACAGCAGCTTGTCGTCGCTGATGCCTTTTGCCTGGAAACCTTCACGCAAGGTTACAGTTTGTTCACCGTAACGGGAGAATTGCCATGCGCCGAGCAAGTCTTTGCTATCTGCGAATGGACCGATCAGGGCGATCGTGCTGTCACCGTTCAGTACGCTTGTTTTGGACAGCGGTAGGATACGATTTTCATTTTTGAGCAGGACAATTGATTTACGTGCCAGCTCCAGACTTGCTTGCAGATGCTCTGGATGGAAATGGTATTCCGCTTCTTTGTCAGGACGAATATAACGGAACGGATCATCCATAATACCGATCACGTATTTGTACGTCAGAATGCGGCGTACGGCAGCGTCTACTTGAGCAATGTCCACTTTACCTTCAGCGATCAGGTCCGGCAAATACTGTTCATACAGCTGTGTCACCATCTCAATATCCATCGTTGCATCCAGCGACATGCGCGCTGCTTCTTTGCGATCACGAGCGGCGCCGTGAATATAAATCTCATCCATCGCTCCATAGTCAGAGATCAGCATACCGTCAAAGCCAAGCTCTTTGCGCAGCAGATCATTCAGAATGAATTTGTTACCGGCAATCGGTACGCCATTGTAAAAGTTAAATGCGTTCATGACCGAAGCGGAGCCTGCTTCCAGACCAGCTTTGAACGGTGGCAAGTACACATTGCGCAGCGTCCATTCGGAAATATCGACTGTATTATAATCACGACCGGATTCGGATGCACCATAAGCGACAAAGTGCTTCAGGCAAGCAATCAGTGTTTCTTCGCTGAACAGATCTTCACCTTGGAAGCCTTCTACCTGAGCTTTGGCAATCAAGGAACCCAAATATGGATCTTCTCCTGCGCCTTCCATTACACGTCCCCAGCGTGCATCGCGCGTAATATCGACCATCGGTGCGTGATTATACGTAATACCAGATGCAGTCGCTTCACGAGCGGCGATGACGCAGGCATTTTTAATCTGCTGCAAATCCCAGCTACTTGCCCAGCCGAGCGGAATTGGGAAAATCGTCTGGTAGCCGTGGATCACATCTGCATTGAATAACAGCGGAATGCGTAGACGAGATTGCTCGACCGACAGCTTTTGCAAATCAAACGTACGGCGGCTATTGAATGCACCCAGAATGGAACCAACACGTCCCTCCCGCACCAAAATATCGGTTGGATCGGCTTCTACATCTCCACCAAAAGCAAATTCTGAATCGGCGCACTGGCTCATCTGACCGATCTTCTCTGCCAGTGTCATCTGACCAAGCAGTTCCTCAACCGCCGCAGTGATATGTTCTTCACTACGCGGTGTTACACCTGTTTTATGATAAGGCGCTACAAGTGCCGCTAATTCCTGAGTCTCCGTATGTTGTACATTTGTCATTGGGATCATCCTCATTTCGTTGTAATAAGTGAACCTGCTGTATTCGGTATTGCAGTGTGATACAGCTTACAGTATTAATGTAGGCGTTTAGGGATTTGATTTATGGTTATATTCCTGCTTTTTTGGTAAAATAACAGACAATATATGCGAATTGAGAGCAGCTCCATCTCTTCTTCCTCGACAGAATTGCAGAAATTGTACATTCTGGATTTGGATTGCAAAAGATAAGGATTGCTATAACAACTCATTGGCTACATTCATAAATGTGTAGTTCTGGATACAATCTGAATACGTTAGATACCATATAGATCAGCATCTATTCGATAGAAATGGAGGGTAGCACCATGCAACCGTCATTTAGTAATACATTGCGCTTTTTGCTTAAACTTCTTCATACGGAATATCAGGTTACTCTCTATGTAGTGGATCAAAAGGGGCAACTGCTGGAGCAGCATCCAGCGCGTCCCTTTAATCCGATATACGAAAGTCAAGAACAGACGTTATCGTTGCTGGCGACACGGGTATCGGAACATGATCGTTATCCGGCTGTGCGGGCGACCAATGTGCTGGAGCATTATTTGACTATTCCGCTGAGGGACGCTGATACGGAGGAAGGAACGTTGATTGCCGGACCTTTTTTCCATGCGATTGTGCCGGATGAGCTGGTCAATGGGATTATTCGCGATTATCATCTGTCCTTTCGACAGCAGGATGTCATTCAGGACTTTTACCATCAGGTGCCGCTGATCTCGAAGGAGCGTATTTATAATGCAGCGGTAATGATTCATTATATGCTATATCAGGAGCAGCTCGATATTGCGGCGGTGATTCAGCATAATCTGCATATTCATATCCAGCAGGCAACCCAGCGAACGCCCCTTCCCTCCCCTTATGATGAATATGAGCATTATCCGCAAACGACCTATCATCATAACCCGGAGATGGAGAAAATCTTCATGCAATACATTCGTGATGGGCGTAAAGAAGATCTGGTACGCTGGGAGCTGGGATTTCCAACAGAAAAGCTAGGCGTGCTATCCAAAAAAAGCCTGCTGCGCAGCGAGAAAAATCTGGCGATTTGCTCCATTACTCTTGCTACACGGGCAGCGATGGATGGCGGGGTGAATGCAGAGATTGGGTATACACTGAGTGATTTTTACATTCAGGGTGTTGAGGAATGTCAGAATCCGGCAGAGGTACAGGATGTGCTGCGGAAGTGCCATACCGATTTTGTAGATCGCGTGCTGGAAAGTCAGCGGCAGCAGTATTCGGAGGAAGTGAATAAGTCGCGAAATTATATGTTCAATCATCTGTATGAGCCCGTGCAATTGGAACAACTGGCAGAAGCGGCGGGATTGAGCGGAGATTATTTGTCACGGCGTTTTAAGCAGGAAACAGGTGTATCGCCAGTGGAATTTCTACAGCAGGTTCGTGTGCAGGAAGCACAGCGACTGATGATCAGTTCCCATTATGCGTTTGCAGAGATTGCAGCGATGTTGCAGTTTCACGATCAGAGTTATTTTACGAAGATTTTTAAAAAGGTTGTTGGGATGACGCCGAAGCAATATAGCAGTCGGCGAAGCGGTGGTGAACGGGTGGTGCTGGACAAGCATATGCAGCGATAGAATGCGACAAGTTAAAGCCTGCCCATCGTTTTGAACGTAATATGTATGTCTACCTGTAGAACGTCCATCCATTATAAAAGAAACACCAGTGCAGAGAGTATCCTGCACCGGTGTTGATCATCTGAACTGCTAATGGATTGGCTTGATCTTCCAGATCTCTGCCGCGTATTGACTAATCGTGCGGTCGCTGGAGAATTTGCCGGAATGAGCGATGTTGTGGATCGACTTTTTGAGCCATTCCTTCTGGTTGCGATAGGCGGCTTCGATCTGCACATGCGATTCTGCATAAGAGTCGAAGTCCTTGAGCATAAAGTACTCGTCATTGCCATCTAATAGTGAACGATACAACGATTCAAACTCATACGAGTTGTATGCAAACGCTCCCGGTACGACCAATTGATCGACCACTTCGCGGATACGTGGATCGCTATTGTACACATCACGCGCCACATAACCACCATGCTGGTAATAATTCATCACTTCATCGGCACTCAGTCCAAAGATGAACATATTGGCATTGCCCAGCATCTCGAACATCTCCACATTCGCCCCGTCCATCGTACCTATGGTCAGCGCGCCGTTCATCATCAGCTTCATATTGCCCGTACCGGAAGCTTCTTTGCTGGCGGTCGAGATTTGCTCGCTAATATCGGCTGCGGGGATAATCTTCTCGGCAAGCGATACCGAGTAATTTTCTAGGAAAAAGACGTTCAATTTATCCTTCACATCTGGATCGTTGTTAACAACATTGGCGACCCGATTGATCAACTTGATCGTGCTTTTTGCCAGATAATAACCCGGAGCTGCTTTGGCTCCAAAGATAAACGTACGCGGCACGGTGCTCTGCGATGGCATAGACTTAATCTGATTATACAAGTACATCACATGCAAAATATTAAGCAATTGGCGTTTGTACGCATGCAGACGCTTAATCTGCACATCGAAGATCGATTCCGTATTCACAACTGTTCCGTACTTCTGCTCAATGTATTGAGCCAGTCGCTGCTTGTTATGCTGCTTGATGCCCGCGACTTGCTGCTGGAAGGACGCATCTTCACTGAATTTGATCAAATTCGTCAATTCCTGCGGATGTGTAATCCAACGCTTGCCAATTGATTCGCTAATCAGATCGCTGAGCTGCGGATTGGCGTGCATAAGCCAGCGACGATGCGTAATGCCATTCGTCTTATTGTTGAAGCGCTGTGGATACAATTCGTAGAAATTACGCATCTCGCGCTCTTTCAAAATATCGGTATGCAGCGCAGCCACTCCATTGATGCTATAACTGCCCGCAATCGCCAGATGCGCCATTTTTACCTGATCATCGTAAACGATTGCCATATGTGCAACCCGATCTGGATCATCCGGGTACTTATCCATGAGCAAACGGCAGAAACGTGCATTGATTTCATCGATAATCATATACACACGTGGTGTCAGATCACGAATCATCTGAGCAGGCCACTTTTCCAATGCTTCGCTTAAAATCGTATGGTTTGTATACGACACCGTTCGTGTCGTAATATCCCATGCACGATCCCAGCTATAGCCCTTCTCATCCATCAGAATACGCATCAGCTCAGGGATTACGAGCGTCGGATGCGTATCATTGATATGAATGGCAATCTTGTCTGGCAGCTGATCGTAGCTTACATTCAGCTTGTCATACGTACGCAGAATACTCTGCAATCCAGCGGAGCAGAGGAAGTATTGCTGCTTCAAGCGCAGCAAACGTCCTTCATAATGAGAATCGTCAGGATACAGAAACTCAGAGATCGATTCTACCGAACGATTGTAGTTGAGATAGCTGTAATAGTTGCTGGAACCGCCTAGATTGCGATTCGCCATCTCACGAACCGGTTCAGCACTCCACAATCGTAACGTATTGATATGGTAATCATCCTTACCACCACGATAGCCGATAACTGGCACATCATATGGAATCGCCCATACCGCTTCATAGTCGCGCAGGGAGAAGCGCAATTGCCCCTCTTCTTCCCGCGTCTCTACTTGCCCACCGAATCGTACTTCGACTCGGCGATCGGCACGGCGAACTTCCCATTCAAATCCTTTTTGCAGCCAATCATCCGGCAGTTCCACCTGATTCTCGTCTACAATCTTCTGCTCGAACAAACCATACCGATAACGGATACCGCAGCCGTGTCCGGCATAACCAAGCGATGCCAGTGAATCGAGGAAACAGGCAGCCAAACGACCAAGACCACCGTTGCCGAGACCAGCATCCGCTTCCTGCTCCTCAATATCGTCCAGCGAAATTCCCAACTCAGCTAGCCCATCCTGCACGATATGGAACATGCCCATATTGAGCAAGTTATTACCGAGCAAACGGCCAATTAGAAACTCAAGTGACAGATAATATACCTGCTTCTCCTGATCTTGGCGCAACTCCCGATTCGTTGCCGCCCATTCACGACCAGCAAATTCCCTCATCATCCGGCTTAGAATCGTATACACATCTTCGTGCGAGACTTCCTCCAGCGGCTTGCCCAATTTGGAAACAACATTATCTTGAAAAATCTGTTTAAATTCCTCTTTAGTGGTAAACAAGTGGCCATTCCTCCTGAAGTCAGTTTTGCGGCATCAAAGAAGAGTGCTCTTGGCAGTTACATATGGTCTTCTTACATCGCCGATCAGCGTACGGTCGTGGGAAATCTGTACGTCTTTATCGAGAATGACATTTTCCAGTACCGCTCCCGCTTCAATCGTACATTTCTGCAAGATGATGGAATTGACGACACGGGCGCCTTTTTCCACTTTTACACCGCGGAACAGGATGCTGTTCTCAACATCGCCGCCCAGTACGCAGCCATTGGCAACAAGTGAATTGCGAACGTTCGCGCCTTCCAAATACTTGGCTGGTGCTTCGTATTTGATCTTGGTCTGTACTGGCTTCTCATGGAACAACTGCTGATACGTATCCGGGCATAGCAGATCCATGCTGTTTTTATAATAGCTTTCCACCGAGTTAATAACGGCGTTATAGCCTTTATATTCATATCCAGCAATCTTCAGATTGTTCGGATTGTTCTGGATGACATCGCGGAAGAAATAGCTCTTACCATGCGCGATGCAGTAGTTCACTTGCTCCAGATACAGCTCCTTGCTCATAATAAACAGTTCGATGTAGATGTTATGATGGCTGCGATCTTGATGAATATCAGTGACAAAGCCATTCTCGTCCACTTCTATCCGACGACATGCTCCATGTTCAGGCAACAATTCATCGACTTTTTTGTAAACGACAGTTACATCGGCGCCCTTTTCCAGATGGTATGCATATACATCCTTGTAGTCGACTTTGTTCACATGCTGCGTGCCGGTATGCACAACCGTATCACCCAGACTACGGTAAAAGAAGTCCATATTGTTGTGAATATGTTGCAAATCACCAAGGGAAGTGTCGGTCGGGTCATGCCAATCCGGTGGCAAAATGAATAATCCGCCACGCTTACGATCCAGATCCCATGGACGACCTTCTCCCAGATGATCCATCAGCGAGCGATATTTCCGACGTACAAATAATGAAATGTCCTGTACATCCGCATACATCATGTTGGACAGAGCAAAGTCGATCAGTCGGTAGCGACCTGCAAACGGGACGGCCGCTCCGCAGCGGAAATACGTCAGTTCCTTCAGTTGATCCAGTTCATGATCAAGATTAATAACGCCTACAAATCCTTTCATTCCAGTCACCGTCCCTGTCTCTTATGATTGATTGCTTGTGATCAGTTCGATTTCACTATTCTCGGCTTGTTCGGTGCCGATCTGAGCGCCGTCCTCAATAATAATACCTTCATTGACGATCGAACGGTGGATACGTACATTTTTGCCAATTTTGGCGCCTGGCATAATGACGGAGTCGGTAATAACGCTGCCTTCGCCTACTTCCACATTGAAGAACAGCACAGAATGCTTCACTTCGCCATTGATGATGCAGCCTTCATTGATAATGCTATCTTGCACATTAGCAGAAGGTGCGATAAAGGCAGCCGGTTGATTCGGGCTACGGGTGAAAATGCGCCATTCTGGATCATTCAGATCCAGCTGCGGATTCTCGGACAGCATGTCCATATTCGCTTCCCACAGACTTTGAATCGTACCGACATCGCGCCAGTATCCATCAAACGGATACGCATACAATGTTTTATTATCGCCAAGCAATAAAGGAATCAGGTCTTTACCGAAGTCATAGGAAGAAGCAGGATTGTCTTCATCTTTGATCAGGTAAGATTTGAGCACATCCCATTTGAACAGATAGACACCCATGGAAGCAAGTGTACTTTTCGGATGTTTTGGTTTTTCGTCGAATTCGTAAATTTTGAGATCGTCATGTGTGTTCAGCATGCCGAAGCGGCTCGCTTCTTCCAACGTCACATTGACTACGGAAATGGTGCAATCCGCATCTTTTTCTTTATGGTAATCGATCATTTTTTGATAATCCATTTTGTAAATATGGTCACCGGACAGAATGAGTACATGTTCCGGGTCAAAGCTTTCCACAAATTTCAGGTTGCGATAAATGGCGTCCGCGGTTCCCTGATACCAGCTGCTGCCTTCCTGCCGTTCATGCGGTGGCAAAACAAACACACCACCATTTTTGCGATCCATATCCCAGTCATTGCCTACACCTATGTATGCATGCAGGAGTGTCGGTTCATATTGCGTCAATACACCAACAGTATCAATGCCGGAATTGGCGCAATTACTCAGCGGAAAATCGATAATCCGATACGTGCCGCCGAAGAAAACGGCTGGCTTTGCCAGGGACTTGGTCAAATCTTTTAGCCTTTTGCCTTGACCTCCGGCAAGCAGCATAGCCACGACTTCTTTTTTACTCATGGAAAAGCCTCCTTCGTGTAAGTTGTCATATTCTTTAGCTGAAATACGATAACGCAGAGAGACCAAATGCAAAATCATGTTTTAACAAGTACTGGCCGCTAATGAAAATGTAAGGAGACTTTCCCGCTGGAATCAGCTCACCATATGCTGTTGTACGGGCTGTGTTATCAGGGCGCGCCACGGAAAGTCAGATATTTTGCTGAAATCGAATACCGGTAATACTCTGTGCCTGGCAAGCCTGTGCAAATTCGTCAGATGCCACAATCAGGCTAATATCTTCGTTGGAACGTACAAGTCCATGTCTTTTCAACGCGTCGGGTCGGAAGGCAACCGAGATAAAATGTGGCGGACTGCCGTGTATACCGGGCAATAGCGGCACATAAACCGATTCTTCCATATCCAGACAATTGATCACGGTCGTGATATTCGGTACATGAAAACCACGCAGTGGCTCTCCATTGACCATAACCTCTGCTTCAACCAGCTGCACATCGTTCGGCGCATACTGACGAATAATAGCTGTAAGACGCGGTCCGATCAGATCGGGTCCATCGGTCATAAACCAGTCAAACAGCAGCAACCGATCCAGATCAATATTTCCCTGCAAATGAAAGCGGGGAGGTTTCGCCCAATCGCGCTGCGGCGTGCCTTTTTTGAAACTGAGATGATCTGGAGATTCGTTGAAATTGTACTTGAACCAGTAACGGTCCGGGTAAATATCCGCCGGCAGCAGGACATAACACATACATACCTCATCCTTTCGCAACATGGAAATCATCATATGTATTGCTTGATCCAAACATGATGATTCTGTTTCATTACCTGCTGCTGTTTATTTCGACATGAAGATTCATTTCACCTTCTGCCAATAGGCAACAAGTTGAGCGTTTTGTGCAAATGAATGAGTAACGACATTTGTATCCAGCTAAGTCTATATACCCGAATCCACCCATAATGCCACTTTTTTACACCATAAGTTCATAAAGCCGCCCTGTATGCCTGGCAGAGCGGCTTTGTTACGATGATGTGACAGATGAAGATCCATTTGACTACTTTCTGCAGATAGCTGTGATGCAATTTCACTTCAAATAAGAAGCAGCCAGTTCGCATACATGCCGATTCTGCTTCATAATTTCCTGCCGCCGCGGCATCGGTTCCCAGCGACTCACATCATCTAGCCATGTACGTGGTAATTCGACAGGGCTTTGCGCTTGCCAGCGATTCATCCAGTACTCTGGCAATACTAGCTGCGGATCATGATCAAGTGTTTGCAGTAATGGATGCTCGCTCATCTCCAGCCACAATAATGACCATGCTCGCGGCACAACACGCCAAATATCATATCCACCGCCACCTAATGCCACCCATCGTCCTTGGCACCACTCATGAGCCGCCTGATGAATAAGCTGAGGCATCTCGCGATAAATGCGCATCGAACAATGAATATGGGAGAGCGGGTCCAGCGCATGGGCATCGCAGCCATGCTGGCTAACGATAATGTCTGGCTGTGCACGCTGTAATACTTGATCCAGCAGTGTGCCAAAGCATTCCAGCCATGAATCATCCTCCGTATACGGCTCTACGGGCAGATTGATCGTACAACCGAATCCTTCGCCTGCACCTCGCTCCTCCACTCGCCCAGTGCCGGGAAACAGATATTTGCCAGTTTCATGAATCGAATACGTAAACACATGTGGATCGGTATAAAAGCTCATCTCCACGCCATCTCCATGATGCACATCGGTATCGATATACAACACTTTGGCATCATACTGATGGCGAATATGCTGAATCGCCAAAGAAGCATCATTGTAAATGCAAAAGCCTGCTCCCTTTTGTGGTAATGCGTGATGCAGCCCGCCGCCCAGGTGCAGAGCATGATTATACTGCCCACTCATGACCAATTCAGCAGCATGAACCGATCCGGCTCCGATTGCACTTGCACTCTCATGCATTCCTGGAAAAAAAGGCGTCTCATCGTAATCGAGACCATATTGACCTGCAAGGCTAATATAGCGCTCTTCCGGGTCGTCCAGACTGAGCTGCTTCACGGTATCGACATACTGCGGAATATGAATGCTGCGTAGTAACTGTTCATCTAACGCATATGGCGGCTGAATCAGAGCGGAGTCATCTAGTGCGCCAACCTGTTGCAGCAATTCCATCGTCATCACCAAGCGACGCTGATCAAATGGATGATCGCGGCGAAATACATAATTCAGACTATCCGGGTGATACACATACGCTGCTTCTGGCATTGTCATGTCTCCTCTCCTACTAAGCGAATAACGATTTGACCATTTGGATAGTGCGATTGTTGTGCTTCTGTCTGCTGTTCCTTTTGACGATTCATTGTCTGTCACTGCTGCTGCTCGGACTCAATACATAAACCGCTGGCGGAAACGAAGACGGTCAAACGCCTCCACCGACTCCTGCGGCACCTGTCGCCCCACACGCACCATCAGACAATTGGCAGGATGGGAGCAAATTTCCGGGTCGTCCGTAGCAAACCAGACCATATCTACATTTTTCATCAGGTTCTCCATCATTTTGCGATAGTCCCAGACGCTGAGACCGGTACTCTCCAGATCCCAATGCCAGTAATACTCTGTCGTAAACACAATGACGTTATCCAGCTGAGATTCACGAAAAGCGAGCTGGATCAATCGTTTGGCGAGTCCTAGCCCGCGATAATCGTTAGCGATCTCCACCGCACCCAATTCGATCAAATCCTCCATATTGCCTTCCGACCAGCGCTCGTATTCATCAGCATAGTGAAAGGTGACATAGCCAACGATCAGATCACCGTCTGTTGCCATAATGATGCGTCCTTCCGGCAATTCGGCAATTTCGACTAAAGCTTCTTGCTGTTCAATAGGACGGCGAAATGCATCCAATTGCGCATGCATCTGACATGCAGCAATCCGTTGCGATGGCACCGGTCCTTCCAATACAAGTCGAAGATGGTTATGCTCCAGTACCTCGGTTTGTTTGAGTTTGATATGTTCCATAACGGTATCCTTTCTAATCGTTATGATAACGCTTACGATAATGATGCTTGCTTTGATTATAGCTGATTTTACAATATTTGCATGCCTGCTGAATACTACGATGTCATTTCCAGTATGACAACGTGAATATGCTTCCAGATCAATATATACAAAATCATAAAATATAATAAAATCATAAAATATATGCAAAATCACAAAAAAGCCTTCTCCCGCCTTATACAGATCCAGAACTGTACAGGTTATTGGAGAAGGCTATTCTTGTTTTATTCACGTATTCGCTGCTTGCATTCCTGCTTACCAATGCAACTGAATAGGTGGCGGAGAATTTTTAATTTTCAGCTGCGGCTGTGCCGAAGGAACGCTTCTCACTTGCAGGACGACGCACATTGATGCGTCCAACTACGTATTGTCCCAGTTTGAAGCGATTAAACAGATTGATCGTCACGATACATAGCGCAATTCCAGTGAAGAACAACAGTGGAATTTCCAAATACCCAATCTGAATGCCAAACGTCTCGATTGCCAAGTCCATCATTTCTAGATAGAACCAGTGCACAAGGTAAATGCCAAATGAATATTGGCTGATCAGATTGATCACTGGCGGAATCGTCGTTACCCGGCGGAATGCTAGGAACATTAAGAAAATAACGACTACGGTAAACAAAATCATATCCATGCGCTTGGAACCAAATCCAAAGCTGGAGAACGCATTGTTGTAAATGATCAGACCAATAGACACCGGCAAGGCTGCCAATATCCACCATTTGTATTTTTCCAAAATGGCAAGGAATTGTTGATAATTTTTGCCGCAATAATAGGCTAGCGAAAAATAAAACAACCAACCGGTAAATGGCATCCAATATCCACGATCCCATATGTACGCAATATACTGATTGTCGCTGATCGGTGGTACCAGATTGAAAAAGGCAAGGTAGCCTACATTGATTACGAGCGATACCGCCAATACCGTGATCGGACGAAAACGGTCAATATATCGCGCATACAGTTGATGCAAAATATAAAATTGAAAAATGACGAGCACAAACCAGCCGTGATATGCACCTAGCATGTTGTACACAATAAGCTTCGGAATCGACCAGTCATTCATAATGCCCGATGTAATCGCGTAAAAGACTGCCATGCAGGCGAATGGAATAAACAGAAATTGAATCCGCTTTTTATAAAAGCCTTTCGGTAAATCCTTCGGATAGGAATACGCCAGAATCAATGCCGAAATAAATACAAACGTCGATGTACCAAATGACAGCAAGCCTGCTAGTGTCCACATCCCGAATTGAACCGGTCCCTCTGTACTTTCCCCTGTTGAAAATTTGATCGAATGCAGCAACACTACACTCATGCAGGCAATGGCGCGTACGATCGACACTTCGCTGATCGTCCGTTTGGGTGTTGCCTTGATTGATTGATTGCTCATTACGTTATACATCCTCCTTTATCCAATTCGTAATATTGTTTCAAAGTTCGCGTTTCGCATACCTCCCTTGTATGTAGGATCGCCAGAATAGCAGTCATTCTTTCTCATTATGGTGCGTATCACCAGATTGTGGCATTCTCTTTTACCATTTTGTTGTACGGTACACTAGTATACAGATTTGACTGCCTTCTGAAAAGTTCTCGTTTTGAATAACTGTTGTTAATTTTTGTATATTGTACACTATGTTTAAAATAAGATGTGGAAAAATGTGTTAATTTTATGATTAATATTCATGAATCCGTTTGCATTTTCAGCTTTTTTTCGTAAATTGAGACGATTTTTGCATGATTTGGGTCAATAGAGGAGAAACATTTGAACATTTTGTGAAATGGTAGTATGTTATTTTGTAAGCGCTATATATGGTAAATGAAAGAAATCATCTCAACTGAACATCACTATTTCTGATTTGTGGAGGTCATTATGGGAAAAGACACGATTGAAGTCATTGCTGTAGAAGCTGGGCAAGCAAATCTAATGGATTACGAACAGGCACGTCAGCAATTCAGCTGGGCAGATGTCGAGAAACGATTTAGCTGGCATCAAACCGGTAAGGTCAATCTAGCTTATGAAGCGATTGATCGTCATGCACAATCTGAGTTAAAGGATAAAATCGCTCTTCACTACAGCGATCTGCAACGCGATGAATCGTATACGTTTGAACAATTGCGTCGTGAGTCGAACAAAGCGGCGAATATGCTGCGCAAGCTGGGCATTGGCAAAGGTGATCGGGTGTTTATTTTCATGCCTCGCACGCCAGAGCTATACTTCACTCTGCTCGGTATTATCAAAGTTGGTGCTATTGCAGGTCCATTATTCGAAGCATTTATGGAGACTGCGGTACGGGATCGTTTGCAAGATAGCGGTGCGGTTGCGATTGTCACCACACCCAAACTGGTAGATCGTGTCCCTGCTGCCGAATTGCCAGAATTAAAGCACATTATTGTGTATGGAGACGAAGCAGAATTGAGCGAAGGTCAGATTCACTGGGGCAATGCAGTAGCAGAAGCATCCGATGAAGCAGAGATCGAATGGGTAGATCAGGAAGATGGATTGATTCTGCACTATACATCAGGTTCGACCGGTAAACCGAAAGGCGTGTATCATGTACACGGGGCGATGGTGCAGCATGAATATACCGGACGAATCGTGCTCGACTTGCAGCCTGACGATATTTACTGGTGTACTGCCGATCCGGGTTGGGTTACCGGAACGTCATACGGTATCTTTGCGCCATGGCTGAATGGCGCCACCAACGTCATTCGCGGCGGTCGCTTCAGCCCACAAGACTGGTATGAGACGATTCAGCGGTATCAAGTCACCGTATGGTACAGTGCGCCGACCGCCTTCCGTATGCTGATGGGTGCTGGGGATGAAGCGGTTGAACAATACGATCTCTCCTCACTTCGTCACGTACTCAGTGTCGGTGAACCACTCAATCCAGAAGTCATCCGTTGGGGACATCGCGTGTACAAGCAACGAATTCACGATACGTGGTGGATGACGGAAACGGGCGGACAGCTCATCTGTAACTATCCACGGATGGATATTCGTCCCGGCTCTATGGGTCGCCCGCTACCGGGGATCGAAGCTGCGATTCTTGATGATCAAGGAAATGAATTGCCACCGCTGCGCATGGGCAATCTGGCGATCAAAACGCCGTGGCCGTCAATTATGCGCAAAATCTGGAACAACCCTGCCAAGTATGAAGAGTATATGCGGATTGATGGCTGGTACATTTCAGGAGATTCCGCTTATATGGATGAAGATGGATACTTCTGGTTCCAAGGGCGCATTGATGATGTGATCAATACATCTGGCGAACGGGTTGGGCCTTTTGAAGTAGAGAGCAAGTTGGTAGAGCATCCAGCCGTTGCCGAAGCAGGTGTTATCGGCAAGCCTGATCCTGTACGTGGTGAGGTTATTAAGGCTTTCATCTCCCTTCGCGAAGGCTTTGAACCATCTGATGAATTGAAGCAGCAAATCACTCGTTTTGTCAAAGAGGGACTTTCCGCTCATGCTGCTCCGCGCGAGATTGAGTTCAAAGATAAGCTGCCGAAGACACGTAGCGGTAAAATTATGCGCCGTGTATTGAAAGCATGGGAACTGGAATTGCCAACAGGAGATCTCTCTACACTGGAGGATTAATGAGTAATAATTAATGATTTATTAGAAATCAAATCGTAACAAGAATCACAACATTCATCAAAAAAGCCATTTCTCTATAACTGAGAAATGGCTTTTACACTTTTATACTTTAACTCTATTATCTTTTGCACTTGTCTATTGAAATACTGCACCAATAGACGATACAAGCTTGTTGCAGTTGCATAAAATACTCATTTGTTCGTCAGGTGACCTGTAGTTACCGATTTTTCTGTTTTTCCAATTGTTGTCCTAATTCAGCAAGACGCTCTATCTGAACCGGTTTGGACAGCGCTCCATTCATACCAGCTGCAATCACATTGTCTTCGTCATCTTTGAAGGCATTGGCGGTTACTGCGATGATTGGAATATTCCGATTTGCGATCGTATTGGAATTGCGGATCGCTTGCGTCGATTTGAGACCGTCCATTACAGGCATTTGAATATCCATCAATACCAGATCATAACTGTCATCCTGCTCTAGCATACGAATCACTTCCAGACCGTTGTCCACCACATCGACATAATACCCTAGCTTGTTCAACATACGCGATGTAATGATACAGCTGATCCGATCGTCATCTGCTAATAATACATTGAGACGCGCAGATTGTTTATCCAATCCATGGACAAGTTTGGGCTGATGCGCGACGACGGTTTCGGACAGCTTCTTAACTACTGTACTAGCATCGCTACGCGGATTCGATTTGGCTGGATAACGTACTGGAATCGTAAACTGGAATGTACTCCCCTGTCCCTGCTCACTTTCCACTGTAATGCTACCATTCATCAGTTCCACAATCTGTTGACTGATCACCAAACCTAATCCGGTGCCACCGAACTCGCGGCTCTGAGAATCATCTACTTGGCTAAAGCTCTGGAATAGCTTGTTCAGGTCTTTGGCAGCAATACCCAGTCCGGTATCTTTGATTCGGAAATGCAGTTGAATCTCTTCACCGGTATCACCTGCGCCATTCACAGACACATCGACTGCGCCATGACGAGTAAACTTGACTGCATTGCTAATCAGGTTATTCAATACCTGTTTGAGCCGATGTGGATCGCCATAGACGATCTCCGGTACATTATGACCAATATGAAGATTCAGATTAATCTTCTTCTGCAAGGTGAGCGGACGGTGCGCCTTGATCGTCATATCCATCAATTCGTACAGATTGTACTCAATACTTTCCAGGCTCATCTTGCCTGCTTCTGCTTTGGAGAAATCAAGAATATCATTGATCAATGTTAATAATGTTTCCGCACTATTTTGCACAATTTTCATATTGTCTCGTAGATCTTCCTCTACTTCATTCAGCAAGATCAATTCAGTCATACCGATAATCCCGTTTAGCGGTGTACGAATCTCATGACTGATATTCGCCAGAAAGCGGCTTTTCGCGACATTGGCGCTCTCTGCCTGATCTTTGGCATCCATTACCTGAAATTCCGCTTCTTTACGTTTGGTAATATCAAATTGAATACCGACAAAGTAATGGCATTCTCCATTCTGGTCAAATATCGGGTCCAAATTGACCTCGTTCCAGAAGGAAGTCCCATCTTTGCGATAATTTAAAATTTCGATCGTTGCTGACGTTCGGGTTGCCAAGGCATCTCGAAACATCTGAACCGCAGTCGGATTGGTATCCTCTCCCTGTAAAAAGCGGCAGTTATGACCGACTGCCTCTTCATGGGTATATCCGGTCAGATCCGTGAAATGGCTGTTCACAAACACGAGCGGGCAATTGGGTTTGCGCGCATCTGCGATCGTAACAGACGATTTTAGATTTTGTACTATATATTCCCAATCGATTGCTGGAAATTTAGGATCTATATTCATGCTGCCTCCCTAAGTGGGTGTAATCAATTGCAGTAAGTATACGTTACCATCATAATGTTTCTAGCATACCATACAAACATATGTTTTTACCATGCATCTACCCATTGGACACAACACTTTGGTGCATTTCAGACACAAAAAACCTGCTCAGGTTTTATTTTCCAACCCGAACAGGCAGAGGTCTGTGTGCAGTTAACGCAAAATACGGCGTGCAGTTACATAATGATCCACCCAGTATTGCAGATCCAGATTGGAAATGGCGATTCCGTTCAGGCTTGGGCTATTATGAATCAGCTTGTTATCGCCAGCGTAGATGCCTACGTGCGTAATGACGTTAGGATCGCCACCGGAGAAGAAGAGCAGATCCCCTTTTTGCCATTGTCCGCGTTCTACCTCAATACCGACATCTTTTTGATACCGCGTTCCCCATGCCAGATCGATCCCTTCCAATCCGAAGATATAGCGAGTAAAGGAGGAGCAATCAAACAATGTCGGAGCTTCATTTTTACCAAAGCCATACTGTGTTACGCCTTGCAATGCAAGCGCGCTGGCAATAATACGATCAGCAGACGCTTCATCTAGCGGCGAACCGGTAGACAAGGAAGGGAAACTGATCGATGGAGCTGGTGGGTTGAATGGTTGCGCATCGACTTCATCTACCGTTTGCGAGGGCACTTCCGCCAATACAGCTGTTTGCGAAGCTGGCAATGTATACGACACATAATCTGCGGATACATAGCCAGTAATGCCATCTTTGTCCTGAATCTTAATCCATGCAGCACTTGGCTGTTCCAGAGCGCTGAAGGATTCGCCTACAGGCAATACGCGCAGCACTGCGCTACCAGTTGTCGGCTCGGCGCGAAAATTCACGCCTCTTTCCACCAGACCGGTGCCCGGTGCATGTACCGCAGGCGGTGTAATGACCGTGCTAGTAGGAAGGCTAGCCGAAGGTGCGCTACCTGTCGGAGCAGCGGATGCGGTTACATTACTGCCCGTTTTCACTACGGATGATGAAGCATTAGTCACCGTACCATTACCAGTCGCACTGCCAGATGTGGTTGTATCGGAATCTTTGGTACTGACAGACGTGCTGCTATTTGCAGCGACCCATTCAGCCGAAGGTTTATAGTCGATATAGCTAGCGGATACATAGCCGGTTTTGACGCCGACTTTGACACGCAGCCAGTAATTGTTCACTTGACGTAGCACTTTGATACTTGTTCCCGGTTGGAGTGTACTGTACACGGAACTGTCTGTGTTAGGACCGGAACGGAAATTCACCGGCATATTCACTTTACCGACCGGTACGGTCGTTACAGCTGCCTGGCTTATGTCCGGAGCGGAAGTTAATAATACAGCAGCAGTCAGTAGTGTAATGAGCTTTCTTTTCATGGATGTCCTCCTCAGCGGTTATGGGGCTGTTCATGCTGCGTAATCATGGGGTTATGTATAATATCTGACAATCCCGTCAGAACCATTAATCAAAAATGACAAAAACAACAGAAGTTGTGAAGAAAATATGATGAAATATGTGCAAAATGATAAAAAAATGTGGTAAGCCTGACTGTGTAGAGTAGAAAATGACAGCGACGTCATATTCTCATCACAGTTGCTTACCACATTTATACCACACTTCATCAAATGCTGTCGATCAAAAATAACAATAGCTTCACTTTTTTGTTAACGTTTCAATGTTATTGCACATTCAGATATTGTTTGATCGCATCAACGACGGCTTGTGCCAGCTTCTGCTGGAAATCATCGCTGTACATTAACGATTCATCGCCAATGTTGCTCAAGTATCCGGCTTCGACCAATACAGCAGGCATCGTCGTTTCGCGTGTTACATGTAAGCTTTTGGCATGAATACCACGATCCGGCAAACCAAGTGCTTGAACGACATGATCGTGAACAATCTCGGCAAATTCTACACTGTCGGGACGCGTGTAATAAATCTCTGTGCCGCTCGGTGATACTGCCGAAGATGTACTATTGCCATGAATGGAAACAAATACATCAGCATGCAGATTGTTGGCGATCTTGACGCGATCCGGCAATGTCGGGTAGCTATCATCGCTACGCGTGAGTACGAAGTCAATATTGGGGTCTTGCTGAAGCAGTGCTTGAATTTTCAAGACGACTGCCAGCGTGAAGTCCTTCTCGTTCTTCTTCGTAATGCTGATTGCACCCGGATCAGAACCGCCATGACCAGCATCAATCACGACGATTTTCTTACCGTCATCGCCAGGACCGGAACCTGGTGTAACCGGTACAGCTGTCGAACCGTTGTCCGTTGTACCAGTTGGTGTACCGCCAGTCTGGGTATTGGTGCCAGTCGTAGTGCCACCTGTAGAAGAAGTCACATCTCCATCCAGTTCCACAATAATTACGCCCGGTGTATCGGTAATGACTTTGTACTTCTGCGCTGTATTAAGATCCAGCACTACACGTACAGCAGATGGATTGCTGCTAAACAGTGAGTAGCGAATACCCGACACTTGCGGATACCCCGTTACATCCACCTTGCCTACATCACCGACACTCAATTGCTGTCCATTCAGAAAAGCAGCGGAAAATGCTGTCTTAGGCAGATCGAGTACAATCCGATCCGGATTGGTCAGCGAGCTGGACTTGGGCGTTACATTGCCTTCTACTGTAATCGTCATGCGATTGTCGCTGAAGCTAATCGAATCAACCATTGCATTAGCAGTCGTTGCCGTACCGCTTGTCGGTGCCGAGGATGAACCGTTATCCGTCGTTCCGGTTGTTGGTGTAGTCGTTGGCGACTTGGACGGTGTGCTCAGAAAGACAGTTTTGGAACTATTATCCCATTTGACCGTGGCGCCTGTATTTTCGCTCAAAAAGCGCAGTGGAACGAGCGTTGTTCCACCTTTTACGAATGGGGCTGCTTCCAGATCAATCGCATTCCCGTTCACATTAGCTGTTGTGCTGTTCGCAGTCAGTGCTACGACGGTACTGCCTTGCTTGATCGTAGCGGTCTGCGTAGAACCAGACCATGTTACTTTGTAACCGAGCTGTTCTACGACGAGACGCAACGGCACCATTACACTGCCTTTGACACTTGTGATCTGCACGTTGGATGGCACGTCAATGCTTTTGCCATTGAGGTTAATATGTGCCTGATCCGCTGCATGTACTGCCGTTGGCAGCACCAGCATGAACAACACCAGCATCAAACCCAGTATCCAGTTGTGTTTTTTGTTCATAAATCCCCCTGCCATTCTCTGGTTGACGATTGTAGCTTATGTCATACCCCAGTCCGTATTGTGTTTGTCTGCGCCATCTCTGCATGTTCGTACCGATTCATCTGCATGCGATATTCAAGCATAGTAAGTTCATACAAGCGATGATGACTCTGACTCAGCAAAATATCTTATCGATTATATCGGTTGCACATAACAGTTTGCACAGTCTTGACATCATTTCATTGTCCGTTCTGTCCATGTTCATCTGTATATGAATGGCAACTCTCTGCCTCTGCGATGTTCCATGCAAGCTGGTTGGCGATGAATATCACCAAATCGATGCTCTAGCTCTTATGCAATATCGCGGATTTGCTGCCTGTATTAATGATGACGAAATGATGTCGGTCGATGTTGCTGTCCATATCGGTACACGATTGATCCCGAGACCAACCTGTTGTTGCCTCTGCCTCCCTTCGTCTGCAAATGATGTTACCCTGCGAACAAATTTGCACTCTGCCTGCGTGTGTCCTGTGGTACGCTTTCATCTGATTGATGATGCCGTACACTATGTATATCTTTTATTATGATAATCAGAATCTGACGGCTTGTAAACTTTGCTTGCTGCCAGAGGGCAAACATGTTGCCTTTCTGCCGAATGGAGGCAATGAGGTATGGATGATTGCCAAAATGATACTTTCTCGTCATCACAATCTTTATAAAAGTGCTGAAATATTGACTTTTTGCCTGTACCCATAACGACGTGTTCACGCTACAATGAATATGTTCCTTCGCGAAGAACACATTGGGAATAATGGTTTTTGTAAACGTATACAAACATGCTGGAGGCGAACACTTAACGATGAGAAAAATGATGAAACGGATTACGGCGCTGGCTCTCAGTTTTACATTGATCGGCGGGCTGAGCGTAGCGACTTCCCCTGCTCCGCGTGCGGAAGCAGCAACGGCATTTGCCAAAGGTGCGGATGTAAGCTGGCTCTCAGAGATGGAAAATTACAATTGGTCTTTCTATAATGATGCTGGTAACAAGCAAGATGCGCTGCAAATTTTGAAAGATCACGGGGTAAACTCGATCCGTTTGCGCGTATGGGTGAATCCATCGATCAATTTCTCCAATAAAGCAGACGTTGTGAAGCAGGCAGTACGTGCCAAAAACATGGGCTTCCGCATTATGATTGATTTCCATTACAGCGATAAATGGGCAGATCCGGCTCAACAATCGAAACCATCTGCATGGACTAGCAAAGACTTCAGCGGTCTGAAGCAAGCGGTCTATGATCATACTTACGATGTGCTGAATACACTGAAATCGCAAGGCGTTACACCAGAATGGGTACAGGTCGGGAATGAGACCAACGACGGTATGCTGTGGGAAGATGGACGCGCGTCCAAAAGCATGAGCAATTTTGCCCAGCTGATCAACTCCGGCTATGATGCAGTCAAAAAGGTAAATTCCGGTACAAAAGTGATCGTGCATCTGTCCAATGGATACGACAACGCCCTGTTCCGCTGGATGTTCGATGGTCTGAAAGCCAATGGTGCGAAGTACGATGTCATCGGCATGTCCCTCTATCCAGATAAAAGCAACTGGCAAACGCTGGATCAACAAGCGCTGACCAATATGAACGATATGGTATCTCGCTATGGTAAAGAAGTCATGGTCTGTGAAGTTGGTATGGATGCAAGTGATCCAACGACTGCCAAAGCATTCCTGACCGATATTCTTGCCAAAACTCGCTCCGTGTCGGGTGGTAAAGGTCTGGGCGTATTTTACTGGGAGCCTGAATCGTATGGCACATGGTACGCATACACCAAAGGTGCTTTTGATTCCAAAGGGAAAGTAACGGTAGCGCTGGACGCATTCCTGAACTAATCTCTAAGAACTGATCTACTGCAACAATGGATGCAGACGGACGCACATCCGTGTACATCCAGACACATAATCCAAACAGCCGCAGTATCGTTATTGTGTAACGATACTGCGGCTGTTTTATTGATTCACAATCTTTTGTTCATTTGAAATTCAAAGTTGGAATTAAACGGTTACTGCTCTTTTCAGTACACGGATACCGAACGATTCCAGCTCAACACTGCTACCTGCAACGATGTTATCACCACTCAGCAGATCGGAATAATCGCGATCATCCAGCTGTACACTGCGTGTCTCTCCGCTGTAATTTTGCAGGAATACAAATTCGCTGTCGCCCTGTACACGTGCATGAGCGGTTACGTCTTGTGGCAGTACAGTCGTCAGTGTACGCGTAACCTGCGCACGATCTGCAATCCCTTCGATCAGATCGCCGAGGAAATGATCGCGGGTACGAGCTGCGACATAATACGCTTCGCCTTCACCAAATGAGTTGACTGTCAGTACTGGACGACCTGCATAGAAATCATCGCCATACGTTGCCAATGCTTGTGCACTCTCCAGATGTACGAGATCGCACAGATCCTGCACCGCATATTCACCTTCTAGCGATAGAGAATTGCCTGCATTCGGAATGATGCGATTGCGCTCACCTTCATGCAATCCGTCAATCTCTTCTGACCAGATGCCCAACACTTTGCGTAGTGGACCCGGGAAACCGCCGAGGAAACACAGATCGTTCTCATTCACAATGCCTGACCAGTAGCTGCTGATCAATGTACCGCCACTACTCACAAATTTCTCAAAGCTTGCGCCTACGCCATCACGAACCATATACAGCATCGGAGCGACAACAACTTTATATTTAGACAGATCTTGCTCCATATCGATCACATCGACAGCGATGCCTCGTTTCCAGAATTCACGGTAGAAGTCGAGTACGGTCTGCTCATATCCTATGCCACTATTACGTGGACCCTGACTATCGTTCACTGCCCAGCGATTTTCCCAGTCAAAAATAACTGCTACTTCTGCCTTCACCTGACTGCCACGAATAGTTTGCAATTGTTCTAGCGCTTGACCGACATCTTGTACATCACGGAATACGCGCGTATGCTCATGCCCGGCATGATCGACAACTGCACCATGCAGCTTTTCACTGGAACCTTGGCTTTTACGCCATTGGAAATATTGGACGGAATCGGAACCATGCGCTACTGCTTGAAGCGAAGACAGCAGATGCATGCCCGGACGTTTATTTTTACTAATCGGCTGCCAGTTGGTCAAACTTGGTGTACTCTCCATCAATAGGAACGGTTGTTGCTTGATCGAACGCACAATATCGTGCATCATAGCAATCTTCGCGCCTTGCATGCCGTCGCCATCCAGATCGTGCCATGTCGGATAACTATCCCATGACAGAATATCCAGCAGATCAGCGAATTTCCAGTAGTTCAATCCTTCAAAAAATTCCATAAAGTTCGTCGTTACTGGCAGCAGACGCTCTACTTTGCGCAGCGGCTCAATCTCATGACGACAGAAATTTACCGTCTGATCGGTAACAAAACGTCTCCAATCCAGATTCATACCATGTACTTGCGTTTCCCCGTGTGGCGCTGGCGATTCAACCTGTGACCAATCGGTGTATGTATGGCTCCAAAATGTCGTCCACCATGCACGATTGAGCTGCTCCAGATCGTTGTTGTATTTTGCTTTTACCCAGCCGCGGAATGCTTCCTGACAGTAATCGCAATGACATTCGCCGCCGTATTCATTGGAAATATGCCAACCGATAACAGCTGGATGATCGCTGTAACGCTCTGCCAGCAAAGTGTTCATGATTTCCACTTTTTCACGATAAACAGGTGAAGTGAAGCAATGATTGTGACGGAATCCATGCAGATTGCGAACACGATTCTTCTCAATGCGCAATACTTCCGGGTATTTGGCAGACATCCATGCCGGACGCGCACCGCTTGGTGTTGCTAGAAATGCAGAAATGCCATTGGCAGCAAACCGATCCAGCACCTGATCGAGCCATTCAAATGTATAGACGCCTTCTTCTGGCTCCAGCGATACCCAAGAGAAAATGCCAACCGACATCACATTACATTTTGCCAGCTTCATTAGACGGATATCTTCTTCCAGAATGTCTGGGCGATGTCTCCACTGCTCCGGGTTATAATCGGCACCATGCAGCATGGCAGTCCAGGTTGGGGTTACGTTATTCGTTAGATTCGTCATAGTAAGCTCCTTTATGATGGGTTTGAACATACAAATATCAATGCATTGACGAACGTTTTGTAATCATCAAAGCATAAAGCCCGTACACCGACTGCATTTTCTACACTGCTGGTACAGCGCTGAAATGCAGACCGGCGTGCAGACTTTAGCCGCTTTGAGCTATTCAATTTGAATGATGCTTGTAGATGATGCGTGTATTAGAATACGTGTTGTATGATCCATTCTCGTTTGTGATCATTGGATTGCAATCATACAGCTTGGGTAGATCTACGGTGACAGAGCTATTGAGTGACCTTACCGGATTATTCATTCCAAGTGATGGCTTGAATGAATGGTCAGGGTGGAGCCGTTGGTTGGGATGGATCATCGCCAGCCGTTGCTTTTCTCTCTGTTTCGACTCCACTTATGATGGTGACAGGCTACTTGGTCGATCTACTATGTGGCAAGATTGGATGCACTTATGACATTCATGCCATCTTCAAACCACCGATTGTTCTTGCTACGATTGACTATATTTCTGGACAATCATTGCTACCTATTCTTTTACCGAACCGAGCGTCATCCCTTTTACAAAGAACTTTTGCAGGAATGGGTATACGATCAGGATCGGCGCTGCACCGATAAAGATTTGCGCTGCTTTGACTGTAGTCTGGGAGATCAGTTCCATCTCTTTTGGACTGGCACTCATCGAGCTCATATCCTGCTGGATGATAACGGTTTGCAGGAACGTTGCCAGTGGAAATTGATTGGAATTGTTCAGATACAGCAAACCGTCAAACCAAGAGTTCCAATGGAATACCATACTAAACAGCGTAATGGTCGCAATCGATGGCATCGAGATCGGCAGATACATGGTGAACAGTGTGCGGAATGGACCTGCACCATCCATAAATGCTGCTTCTTCCAGTTCTTTTGGAATGCCGCGGAAGAAGTTCATCATCAGGATGACGAGGAATGTGTTTACCGCACCTGGCAGTACGAGTACCCAGAAGGAGTCAATCAGACCAAGCTTCTGGATGACGATATAAAATGGCACCAGACCGCCGGTAAATACCATACTGAATACGAACAACCACGAATAAATGGTGCGTCCTTTGAATACCGATTCTTCCTTGGACAGCGGGTAAGCTGCCAAGAAGGTCAGGAACAAGGTGATCGCTGTACCGATAACAGTACGCAGTACGGAAATCCAGATTGAATGCAGGAAGACTGGATTGAACATTGTCTTCTTATACGCTTCGATGGAAAATTGGATTGGTAACAGTCCAACCAAGTTGGCGTCCGCTGCCGCTTTGGAGCTGAATGATACTGCCAGTACGTGGATCAGTGGAATGATACACATAATGGACAGGAAGACTAGAAAGATAATATTGAAGACATTGAAAATGCGATAACCGCTTGTTTTATAGTACATAGTTTCCCTCTTTTCCCTCGTAAGTCATCAGAAGATGCGATAGTTCGCCCATTTGGCAGCAGCACGGTAAGCGAGCAGGATCAGCACCATACTGATAACCGATTTGAACAGACCAATTGCTGTACCGAAGCCCATTTCGCCGTTCAAGATTGCGGTGCGATACACAAATGTATCGATAATATCGCCTTTTTCATAAACGAGCGGGTTGTACAGGTTGAAGATCTGGTCAAAACCAGCGTTCAAAACGTTACCGAGTGCGAGTGTGCCGACAACGGCTGCAATCGGGAAGATTGCTGGCATCGTGATATGCAGTGTCTGTTTCCAGCGAGTAGCGCCATCCATTTCGGCAGCTTCATACAGCGCCGGGTTAATGCCTGCCAGAGCAGCGAGGAAGATGATCGTGTTATAACCAAATTCCTTCCACACATCCGATACGATCACCGTAAAGCGGAACCAGTCATTATCTCCGAGGAAAAAGATCGGCTGAATGCCGAAGACCGAGCTGAGAATCCGGTTGGCAAAACCATCCGTTGCCAGCAGGTCGATCAGGATACCGCCCAGAATAACCCAGGATAGAAAGTGAGGCAGATAGACAAGCGTCTGAATCGTCCGTTGCAATTTGACGCGACGGATTTCATTCAGCAAAATCGCAAATACAAATGGGACAAGCAGGTTAAAGATCAATTTCAGTACAGCGATGATCAGCGTATTCCAGATCACCTGTACGCTATCTTGACGTTCAAACAGATAGCGGAAGTTGTCCAGCCCGACCCATTCGGAACCGGTGAAACCGAGCCAAGGCTTGTAATTTTGAAACGCCATCACAATCCCGCCCATCGGCAGGTAGCTGAATAACAGCAGGAAAATCATTGACGGTAGCAGCATCACGTGGAACGGCCACGTTTTCTTTAATGTTTTCATATACTCTCCTCCTACAGTTGGGGCGATGCGGGCATAGCCATTTAAGAAAATAACGACCCGGAGTCCAGGTCGTTATCTCCTTGTATGCGGCTGTACCTGCTACAGTTGGTTTGCTATTCTAGTTTATTTTTTGATGCTGCTATACCAGTCGTTGACTTCTTTGGTTACATCATCGCCACCGGACGATTTCCATGTTTGTACAAACGTATCAAACGAATCGATCGGAGATTTGCCGTAGATGATTTCGTTGAAGGTCTGGCTTTGGATTTTGTTCAGATAGTCCATTTTGGTTTTCATGCTTTGTGTGGTTGGACCAGTAAACATGTCAGGATACGAAATGTCTTTTTGGGACATCAGCACTTTGGCTGCATCCGGTGTTTCTTTACCATAGTTGGTAGCAACGTCGCGTTCCAGACGAGTTTCCGGTTGGGAACCGTCAGCCAGTTTCAACAGCGCATCCATTTGTGCATTCGGAATACGAGCACCGTCGCGTACAAGCAAGTAACGAACGCTGTTTACGTAGCCGCCATCAATTTTGTCGATTGGTACGTTTTTGCCAGATGCGTCGAGATCGTAGTCATATCCTTTGAACAGACCGTTATTAAATTCACTATCTTTGGTCGGGTTCGCCAGGTTATCGAACATGTAGTTTTCGTACGTGAACAGAGCTTCAGGGTGTTTCATGTTTTTGTTGATCAGAATGACACCGTTCGTTGTGCTTGTGCCGTGACGCATTGCTTTACCGTCAGGACCTACAGGAATCGAGATTGGCTTCCATACTGCACCCGGTGCGTTTTTCACCGTGTCTTGCAGAGGCCAGCCGCTCATCCAGTAAGGACCTGGGATGATACCTGCCGTACCTGCAACAGCTGGTTCGGATGTTTTGTTCTCATCCCACAGTGCTGCTTCTTTCGGGATGTAGCCTTTGTCAAACCATTCTTTCAGTTTTTCCAGACCTTGCTTCATGCCCGGTTGGATCGAACCGTATTGCAGCGTGCCGTCAGCAGCTACATTCCATTGTTGTGGCAATGTGCCGTAAGCGCCGAAGATCCAAGATGGATCGCCCATCCATGTGTTCATCGACGATTTGAAGCCGATGCTCAGTGGAACGACTTTATCCGGGGACAGACCATCCGGGTTTTTGTCTTTGAATGCTGCCATTACGGTTTCCAGCTCGTCCATCGTGGTTGGTGCTTTCATGTTCAGCTTGTCCAGCCAGTCTTGACGAATCCAGAGTACATAATCGTGGTTGTATGCATAATCGAGAACCGGGATCCCCATCTTTTTGCCTTCGCGGATGTATGGGTTCCATGCGTTCGGATCTTGCTCCATCGCTTTTTTCCATGTATCAGATGCATATTTGTCAAACAGTGGTCCTACTTCGCTGAACATACCAGAGTCGATCAGATCCTGTGCGAGTTGTGCGTCGCCGATCGTTACAACATCAGGCATTTCCTGTCCAGAAGACATTGCCAGACGCATTTTGGTAGCAAATGCTCCGTTCGTGTCTGTTACAGACCAGAGTGATTTGATATCAATACCGAGTTTATCTTTTGCCCATTTGGTCGCTACGTTGTTTTCAATCGTTTCCCCATTTTTAAATTGCAGTGTCGGATCGACTCCCCATACGGTTGAGATCGTTACCGGTGGATCGTATTTCTCTTTGTATGCGTTTTCAGTTGTAGCCGATGCCGTTGTACTGCTTCCGCCACCGCCGCCACACGCCGCTAAACTTCCAGCTGTCAGCACGGTTGTCAGCAGAACCGCAGCTAATTTTTTCATTCCCATGTTTCTTGCTCCCCCTTCAGGTTAAACACTGCATGTCGTAATCTGTTGTTCATGTTTTTATTATACGGGAGGGTTACGATTCCGCCTATGATACGAAGTTAATATTCCTGCACCTTTTGCAACATGTTGGGGGGGGATTTTGCCACTGGGTGGTGTGGAGTTTGTTTATACCTTTAGTTTGGTGGGGGGGTATACTTCGCTGTGGGAAGGGATTGGGGAACGGACTCAGGTGGAGCCGCGGGAATCTTTTGGATTAGGAGAGAATGAAGATTCCCGCAGCTCCAAAGTCGTCCTTTTCCCCAATTCCCTTCCCTCCGCTTAGACGCATTTCCCTCATGTATAGTGATCGGGTTAAAAGTAACTTCGATGAAGGAGGGTGGCAATAATCCAACTTTGGGGAGGGAGTAGTAGGTTAGTGAATGGAGATTTTGCGATGTTCTCTTGTTGGTTTATTGCTTTGTGGATAGTATTTGATCACAGAATTTTATCGTTAATGTTGTATTGCTTATGTATGTAGAATTCATTTTCTTGATTTTTATTTGTGCTTGTTTTAGTAACACTGATTGTATTATTTAAATGGGTTTTTGACGTATTTGGTGGGCAATCCGTCTTTTTTTAAATGTGGCTCATTGCGTTCGTGCTGGTGTTTGTCATTGAAGCATCTGCTTTGTTTGTTATGTGTAGCAAATATACAACCGCATTGGGCTTGTTGTTGTGTTTGATTTGGTCGACGATGGATTATGCTTTTTCTAGCGTTTGAAATGGAAATGGGCGAGAATCTACAATTACCTTCTCATTCGTAGATTCTCGTCCGTCCACTGGAGTTCATGCCTTTGTCCCTTTGCGGAGCGGTCCTCGCTCCAGCGCAATTATTGATTTCTTCTCAGCTATCTCTGAATTCGTTTGGTGTCATGCCGTAGTGCTTTTTGAACAGTTTGCTAAAGTATTGTGGATTCTGGTAGCCTAGTTCGGCGGTGATTTCGTAAATTTTGCGATTGGTATGTTTGAGCATGTATAATGCTTTTTCCATGCGAATGCGGATAATGTAGTCGCCCAGACCTTCGCTCGTTTCCGCTTTGTAGATTTTGGACAGGTAAACGGGATGTAGATAGACGCGGTCGGCGATGCTTTTGACGGATACATCTTGACCGAGACTTTCGGAGACGATTTCTTGTACTTGTTTGACGACGCGGCTGCGACTTGGTTCGGCGTGGGATGCGGTTTGTTGGACTTCTAAGCGTCCCAATACATTGATGCACCAGCTGCGCAGGCGATCCAGCGAGCCTGTAATATGTTGAGCGGAAAATGGATCAAGTCCGCCCGCATCACTTTCGCCAAGCATATGTCCATGGTGGTGCGACATGTACACCAACGCATTGCTAACTGCCAAATATACTTCATACAGATGTTCATGGGTGAGCGGTAACGGCTCCAATGTGTCTAGCACTGCCATTACTTTATCGCGTGCACCGCTCCATTGACCGGATTCCAACAGATGGATCAGGGTAGGCGGACGATACAGCGGCTCCATATATTTGATAATTACTGGACGTTCACGAACGGTGCCTTCCGGTTGTAGCAGGTGAATCTGCGGCTCATTGTTGCCGGATGAATGCTGAGCAGAGCGCAGTACATGGCGATACGCAGTCGCAATCTCCGTGGGAAACGCGAATGGCTCACTCACATAGACAGACAATGTCATTTTCAAATACGTACGTGCACTATCGACCAACTCCTGCAAACGCTGGCTCTCCTCATCGCTAAGCGCATCGGCAGACGTCTGCCAGAGCATGACTAGCCCACTGTGCGGAGCGCGACCAAACCAGACAGGTGCCTGACTGCCGAGCAATTCAACAGCAATATTACCAACAGCATATTCCAGCAGTCTAGCTTCACTCTCCTCCATCCCACGCAGCGAATCGCCTGTAGACATGTATAACATCCGTGCTACACGCCCAGGCTGTAAGGCAATCTCGTAATTGCTCAGTCGTTCCAGCAGCTCGCGTTCATTCAGTTCACGCCCAAGTAACATATCGCTCAGCAATCCATCACGCAGCACTTCCAGTTCCGACTGACGACGATAGGCAAGCCGATTGTATTTATCCAGCTGTCCCCATTCCTGCTCAATCGCAGTCACTGCCTTGCCGACACTCTCCATAAACTGATCGTCGTCCACAGGTTTTAAAATATAATCGCTCGCTTTCAATCGAATCGCCTTTTGCGCGTATTCAAAATCCGAATGTCCGGTCAGCACGAGCGAGCGTACGGCAGGCCAATTGCGGGACAATTCGCCTAGCAGCTCCAACCCATCGCGATCCGGCATCCGAATATCGGTTACCACAATATCGATCTCCTTTTCCGTGAGCAGCGATAATGCCTGATTCACTGATTCGGCGCAAAATACTTGATCAATGCGCAGTTGTTCCCACGGAATGGTCAGCGCCAAACTTTCCGTTACATACGATTCATCATCCACCAGCAAAATATTTACCATGTTCATTCACTTCCCCGATCTCTTTCTCTGTTACTCTGTCCATTGCACTCAAGCCGTTTACGCAATGGTACGGCTATCTGCCATTTCTACTTGCCAACTCAGTGTTACTTTTAGTCCGCCCAGATCGGATTGCGACAAAATGACACCCGCATCCTCGCCAAAGCGCAGTTGCATCCGTTGATGCACATTCCACAGCCCGCAGCCCATTTCCTCACCAAGCGGCTGCTGCAAGCTGTTCCACAATTTAAAGCGGCGTTCCTCATCTAAGCCTTTGCCATCGTCTTCGACGCTAATATACCAGCGATCTTGTTCGCGCCAGCCTTTGATGCCAATATGCCCTGCTGCCGAATATGGCTCTACCCCGTGAATGACTGCATTCTCAACTAACGGCTGGATCATAAGCGGCGGAATCGGTACTTCGCGCAGTTCATCTTCTAACTCAATTGTATAATGAAGCCGCGACATGCGCATTTGCTGAATTGCCAAATAGTTGCTAACAAACGCCGTTTCTTCTGCTAGCGGCACCAGATCGCGCTCCTGACGCGTTGTATAACGGTAATACTGGGATAGATTTTTGGACATCGCAATCACTGCCTGCTGGTTGTTCAGCTTCGCCATACTCGTAATAAATGAAAAACAATTATAGAAGAAGTGCGGATTGATCTGCGATTGCAGCTGCTTCAGCCGTGCCTCACGCACATGAATCTTTTCCAAATACACATGCTCAAACAGCGTCTGAATCTGCGATACCATCGAATTGAAGCGATCCGCCAAATATGCAAATTCGTTACGTCCCTTCGGCTTGATGCGAACGGAGTAATCTTCCTGCTTGAGTCGATTGAATCCGTAGATCAATTGCCGCATCGGCACCTGCACCTGCGCATACAGCAGATAAGAAGCAAGGCAGCTCATGAGCAGCAGTACGATCATCGCCAAATAAAATAACCGATTCGAATCGTAGATCGGCTTCAAAATATCATCCAGCGGAATATAATCAACCATATACCAGCCCGTCGCCTCGGAACGCACTACGTTGACCATATACGGCTTGCCTTGCACATTGATCGTCCGACTTTCCAAATCTTGCAGCGGCTGTTCATGCAAGGACGCAATCAATTGATCAGTCAGCCCGTGATCTGCCGAACGATTATAGATGGTGCCGAAGGACGGATTGTAATAAAATGGATCGCGGCGTCCATCGCTTTTGAATTTATCTAGCATATCCTGTATGTTACCGCTATCAAATTGTACTTTGACAACGGTACTGATATTGTCTGCTTCTACGGTTGCATTATATGGTGAAATGGATGTCCATGAGAATAGAAACGTCGGCGGCAACGTGATCGCCGTGCCATTCGTCGTACCTGTCATATTCCCGCCCGGTTCACGACTTACTTGCCAACCAGAATGAAAGCTTTGCAAGGCTTCCCTTTTGTTAATGCTGGTCACATCGTTATCCGTTACAAGTCGCTGCAAAGACGGCGAATAAATGGACAGATGGCTGCGCCAGTTTGAGGAACTTTCCTGAATTGCCAGCTTGCTCTGGATGCGCTTGACCAAATTGATTGCATCCAGATTTAGATAATCATTTTGCAAATACAGATCGTTAAAGCTCACAATATCGGGATCATGAATGAGCAGATTCGGCCACGATGCCAGCAGCTCAATATTCGTATTCACCTGATTTTGAAAAAAGCTAAGCTGATTCATATTGGACTTGTTAAGCTCCTCACTCAGCACATCCGCAGTCGTACGATTGGAATAACTATACAGCACAATTACCGGAATCAGCATCAATACGACAAGCAGGACAATCTTGGTGAACAGGTTATAGCGGTACATCGTTCTTCGCACTCCTTCATCATCCCCAGCGTTGGCTGGTGCGGCGGATCATATACATGCCGCCTCTCATCAAAATATAACCCAGCACACTGATCATCAGGATCATGCCGGTAAATACGGCCATAAAATGAAGCTCCGACGGGTCTGTTATGATCATCATAACATCATTTAGGATCTTATGGGGATCAGTAAATACATCCCAGCTATTCCAGCGAATAAACCGCCCAATGTAAATACCAATGCTACTCAATACCAGAATCATCGCCGCGAAAATCCAGCCGCGCACCTGCCCGTAAGCTTCAGCAATATGCTGCTGCACCGACGATAGCGCATAAGCGCCCAACCCCAAACCAAGCAAACCAGCACTGAAAAATAAATACAGATGATACCAGAATTCCAGATCCTTAACAAAACGTCCATTGGGACGATAATGCACAAACGGATGAATCAGATCTGTCACTAGATAAGCCGCATTCGGGTAAAACAACAACCAGCACAAGCCCACAAATCCAACCAGCAGCTTACCGTGCCAGCGCATGCGCCGCTGTGTATACAAACTCAATATGCCATCCAGTATAAGTGCAAGTACAACCGGCACCCACGCAAGGAATATATCCCAGTTCAAAAAGCGATACAGCTCACGTCCCGTATATACGCGCAGATGCATACCGAGCCAGACGCAAAACAATGTCGCGACCAAGAGCGCACCTAACAATATCAACTTGCCTGTCCACGGCTTTGTTCCCCAGATACTATCATTCATGCTACGCTCCTCCTTGCCCTGCATGAGACAATGTCGCGGCAAATCGCTCACAAACTTCCTCAATTTCTTCCCGCCGCACCAGTTGCTTCCGCCAATGTGCAGGAATCTGCTCATATCCGTAATAAATGCCCGCAAGCCCGCCCGTTACTGCACCAGTCGTATCGGTATCCAGCCCAAGATTAACTGCCTTCAGCACCGCATCTTCATAATGATCTGTATGCAGCAGTGTCCAGATCGATGCTTCCATCGTATGCAGCACATAGCCGCTTGATGAAATCTCTTCTATAGAAGCATGAGTCAGCGAACCGTTTACCACACGTTCAAATCGTGCATATTCAGCATGCTGTGCATAATTCATTTGTATCGTCTGGCATGCCGCCGCATAACAATCGGCGATCGAACGTCCACTGGCATGTAGCAATTCCAGTCCCAATTCAATATAGATCACGCCTGCGAGTAGCGATACCGGATGCCGATGCGTAAGCGAAGATACACGGCGCACCCATTCATACCGTGTAGCAATATCTAGTCCATCCAGTCGATACACAAGTGGCAAAATACGCATCAGCGAACCGTTGCCATTGCTGTACTCGTCCGTTCCGCCCGCTTCTTCTACAGGTACAGTGCCACTTTCGATGATGGCAATCGCTTGCCGAGTCGCAATACCGATGTCAAACAGCTCATCATGCGCTGTCCATAATCCCTGCCGATACCACTGAATAAATCGACGACCGAGATCATCTGTATTCAATTGTGGATGCATTATCAAACTGTACAACAAACAATACGTCATCGTACTATCGTCAGACCATGTTCCTGGCGGTTGATTGTGCGTGCCATAGCCAATCATATCTGTTGCTGGATGAGCGGCAATTTCCTGACGATTTTGAAATTCATAAGGTACGCCTACTGCATCACCGACAAACAGCCCGATAATGCCATCGCGTACACGTTCATTTGTATTCATAAGGTATCTTTCCTTTCGGTAAGTTGGTATATTCCTTGTTTATGCGTATGATTCCACATAACATTGATGCTATAATCGTATGTAATCTATAGAGGAGTGAGCAGCATGATTATTGATATTCAGCACGCCAGCTGGCGCAGGGAAACCGGGCTGATCATCGGCGACGTGTCTTGGCAAGTACAGCCTGGCGAACACTGGTGTCTGCTAGGTCTGAACGGCTCCGGCAAAACGACACTGCTTAACATGATCAACGGATACATCTGGCCCACCACCGGAAATATCTCTGTACTTGGGGAGAGATTCGGCGAGGTCGATCTGCGCGAGCATCGCAAAAAGATCGGCTGGGTTAGTACTTCATTACAGCAGCGATTACACGGTCGCGATGTGGCAGAACAGATCGTACTGAGCGGCAAATTTGCATCAATCGGCATTTATACCGAAGTTGCCGACAGTGATCGCGAACAAGCACAACTCCTGATGCGTCAACTGGATGCGCAGCATCTGACCGGACGCACTTATGATACCCTATCTCAAGGAGAGCGGCAACGTATCCTCATTGCCCGCGCACTGATGGCGTCACCGGAATTGCTCATTCTGGATGAGCCATGTACCGGGCTGGATATTTTCGCACGCGATCAGCTATTGCACCGGGTTCAACAAATTGCCATGCAGGAAAACGCACCAACACTAATCTATGTCACCCATCATATTGAAGAGATTATGCCTTGCTTTAACAAAACGCTGTTGCTGCGCGATGGCGATATATTCGCCGCTGGCAATACAGCGGATATGCTGGACTCCCAGCGTCTGAGCGAATTTTTCCAAACCGGTGTCGATGTGCGCCCAGAACCTGGAGAGCGCTATTCCATCCGTCTAACTGGCAACTAGCCGAAAGGAGTCATTCATCTATGAAATACAGATATCTCGGCCGCAGCGGCTTGCAAGTTTCCCTGCTCGGTCTCGGAACCAATTCCTTCGGTAAACGTGCCGATAAAAAAACATCGATTCAAATTTTGCATGCTGCCATTGATAGCGGCATTAACTTTATCGATACTGCCAACATTTACGCCAATACTGCTTCGGAGGAAATTATTGGCGAAGGCTTGAAAAATGGCAAACGGCAGCAGGTTATTCTCGCCACCAAAGCAGGATTACCACGCGGGGATGGTGCCAATCAGCAAGGGTCATCGCGTTATCATTTGCAGCGTGAGCTGGACGACAGTCTGCGCCGACTGCAAACCGATCATGTTGATCTATACCAGATTCATACGTTTGATCCGAAAACGCCGCTGGACGAAACATTGCGTACGCTGGAGCATATGGTGCAGTCCGGTAAAGTTCGATATATCGGCGCTTCCAACTATGCTGCATGGGAGCTAATGAAGGCGCTAGGTCTGAGCGACCGCTTGGGAGTAGAGCGCTTTATCTCTTTGCAAACGTCGTATTCCCTTGCCGACCGCACTCCGGAACAGGAATTGATTCCGCTCTGTCTGGATCAGGGCGTAGGTATCATTCCTTATTTTCCATTGGCAGGTGGCATTCTGACTGGCAAATATTCGCAAGAGGACGAAGCACCAGCTGGATCGCGTGCGGATAAAGACCCTTCATTTAATCGTCTGATGACTGGCGAACGTATCGGTCTGGCTGACGGAATCAGCTGGTTATCGCGCTCGATGTCTATCGATCCGGCGGTACTGTCATTAGCATGGCTGATGGAGCAACCGGCAGTATCCAGCATCATCGCTGGTGCCACGTCTGTTTCCCAGCTACACAATAATATGCATAGCGTCAATATTACGCTGAGCGATGAAGTAAAAGCCGAATTGGAGCATCTGAGCAAGCCGTTTCGTTATAGCGAACCATTCGCTACCTATCGTCTCTGGTAAGTAGCATGATCGTTCTCTCTATCCTTGTTATGTAGGTTTAGCCTCTTACAGAGGTATACGGGATGTACATGGATATGCAATCTGTTGATCCATGTTTACATCCTTTTCCTGCATACGTTACGATTATACTATGCGTTATATGCAATGATTTCATACTCTATGTTGGATGCACATTCTACGCATCTTCTAGTTATATTACTATGTTGTTCCTATTCAAAGGAGGTTAACCGATGTCCCATTTCTCCAAGCATTCCGCTCATACCGATTCGAATTTTACATATCCACAGCACATACAGTTTCCACCTGCATTACAGCCCGGCGACAAGGTTGCCGTTACCGCGCCATCCAGTGGAGTGCCCACCCAGCTGCATCATCTTGTTCATGATATGCGCGATTATTTGACATCACTTGGCTATGAGCCAGTGATCGGCACCAGTGTATGGACAGATGACAAATGCGTAAGTGTACCGAAAAAAGAACGTGCCGCTGAGCTGCAACAATTCCTGCTTGATCCGCAGATCAAAGCCATCATTCCACCGTGGGGCGGCGAATTTCTGATGGAACTACTGCCGCTACTAGATTGGGAGCAAATTCGGACATTGCCACCAAAATGGATTCTGGGCTTTTCTGATACGAGTACGTTAACATTCGTATATACCTTGTATACTGGTTATGCTAGTGCTCACGGACCGAGCGGCGTCGATATTGCACGGGCGGATGACGAGACGACATCGCGCTGGCATGATCTGTTGACCGCCGTTGCCGGGCAACCAGTGGAACAGCAGTCGTCTGCTCATTACCAATCAACTAGTGATTTTAGCAAAGCGGGATTCAAGCTGGATGCGCCGACACGCTGGGAGATTCTCGGTCAGGAACAACAGAAGCAAGCCGAGATCAGTGTGTCTGGTCGACTGCTGGGCGGATGTCTGGATGTACTAACGCCGTTAACAGGAACCGTTTGGGCACCAGTTCCCTCTTTTATTGAGCAATATGGAAAAGAAGACGGTATCATCTGGTATCTAGAGAGCTGCGAGATGAACGCCGCCGATATATACCGTCATCTGTGGCAATTACAGCAAAGTGGCTGGTTCCAGTATACCAGTGCTGTATTGATCGGTCGTCCTGCTGGTTATGTACCGGTAAAAAACTTCAAACTGATCGATGCGTTACACAGTGCGTTTGATGAGCTGGATTTCCCGGTTATTTACAACGTGGATATCGGTCATATTCCACCGCAGGTAACGTTGATTAACGGCGCAAAAGCAGAGATTACAGTGACAGACGGCAAAGGAAATATTGTTCAGACGCTGATTTAAGCGCTACATTTCGAAAGCTACCTTCTGAAAAAAGCTTTACTAGATGTAGCAAAGCATCACTTGATTAACAGCTTTACCTTCAATCCTAACTTCATACGTATTCTTACCACAATTTCCCCTGTGCTGCTCATATCGACAAACTGACTTATACCTACCGGAACTTTGAAAATAATCCGTTCCCAAGTCAGTGTACGATCCAGATGCAGCCACAGGGGATGTTATCATTTTCTTCTTATTAATAGATGCCGAACGCCATGCAAAATACCGTAGCCCAGACAAGCGCCCAGCGTATTCAGCACAATATCATCCACATCGAATGTTCCACGTCTCGTTATCAACTGCAAGATTTCCAGTACCAGAATGAATAATGCAAATCCACCTGCAAACGGCAACACCCTCATACTACGCACGACTGGAATCAATAAGCCAAACGGCACAAACACGGCGACATTTCCTAGCAAATTAATCCACTGATCCATCGTCGTCCCAATACGCATCGTTGCAAAATCAGCAATGGTTCGCAGTGGAATCACATTATACCGATACGGCGTATCCTCGTCCGGCGCATGACGACCAAATCCGAAAAACATCCAATACACCAGCAAAATCGTATACCCAATCACCAAAAAAGCAGCGATTCTTGTTCGCATCATACAGATTGCATGGAAGATGACGATTGTACTCTATGATGCTCAAACGAAGTGTAGTGCTCCCCCGTCGTATCAGAAAGCAGCAATTCCAACAATCCATTCGGTACTAGCAATGCATGTTGATGTTGCTCTATCTCCTCTAGCGTTTTCCACACTGCTCGATACGTCGTCTCTCCTTCTATACCTTCGATCACTTCCTGCTCATACCACTGTTGATCCGGCAATTTCCCTTCATAAATAAAAGCCAGATCATGTCCATATTGCGGCTGTTCAGGCAGCTCCTCCACCTGTACACCGTTGATTTCGGCGATTTCTAGTCTATTGGTTTGGTAATGATTTTCGATCACATAACGTAAGCTAGGCTGCTCAATAACAGCACCAATCTCCTCCTGCACTTCGCGCACAACGGTATCGATACTGCGCTCGCCATATTCCATCGTTCCACCGATTGGGCGGTACATGATGCGTCCACTGCTGGCATAGATCGCTTCTTGAAACAAATATCGTCCCTCATGCTCAAACAGACAGAGACAGGATATGCGTATACTCATCTTCACCACTCCTTTACTATGTAAGATTGCTTCTGTATATCTCTCCATCGCAGTGCGGTTTCGCGGTACAATTTGCCGCCGATTTTGATCGTTTGTTCCTTGTAAGGTACAGCTCCATAGTGTTGGTAAAAGCGCACAGCTGGATTGTCGCGCAGTGCCCAGACGATCACATGATCATACTGCTGTTGTTGCAGCCATTGCAGCATTCGGGACAGCAATTGTCCACCCCAGCCTTGCCCTTGTGCAGATGATACCAAATACAGCGCGTAGATCTCCCCTTCGCGCTGTCCGTTTATGTTGGATACAGATAGTTCACGACTGCTTCCACCGCTAATAAAGCCGGTAATTACGCCCGCTTCATTCTCTAACACTAGTAACTGATACTGCTCATTCATTCGTTTCAATTGCTCCTGCCATGCCTGCTGACGTTGCGGCACGGACAATTGCTGTAAATACGCCATATCCAGCAACCCAGCATAGGTCTTCTGCCAGCTATGTACATGAACGATGGCAATCCCTGCTTCATCGCCCGGTCTGGCATGGCGGATAATCATGTTGTGCGACCTCCTTGGGTTGTGTGGATTTCATACTTGTTTGCAATCTTAGCTTGCTTCTTTGAGATCATCTTATGAACGATCAACTTACGAATACATACTACCCCTTAACGAATCAAATGCAGACAAAAGTCTAAATCCGCCTGCAAATGCTCCTTCATCAGCTTCTCTGCCGTATCGCCGTCATGCGCCTGAATCGCTTCGCAAATCCGCGCATGTTCTTCGATCAGAAATGGTCGATCATGCAGTACAACTTTTTGCCGGAACAAGTAAATGACCGATTGCATCTGATCAAATAGATCGATCATCCGCGCATTGTTGCTCGCCTGCATAATGATTTCGTGAAATTCGCGGTTAGCTTCCATAATCTCGTCCTTGCTACCTTCTCTGCCAATCTGCACACAGTGCTTGAGCTTATCTAGCTCAACGGTGGATAGAAATGTGGCGGCACTGCGCGCAGCATACCCTTCGAGCAGCATGCGTAATTCAAATGTATTACGCAAATCCGTCTCCGTCAGCTTGACCACTCGTTTGTTGACGATTAGCCCTTCCTGCTCCAGCTTGCGGATCGCTTCACGAATCGGTGTACGGCTGACGCCCAGCTCGGTAGCCAGCTTTTCCTCTGTTAACTTGATTCCCTGTTTTAAATGACCGTTCAAAATCATATCCCGCATCACTTCATACGATTGTGCATAAGCGGAACGCACTTTGCCATGATCCTGTTCCATTGTTGTTCACCTCTGTAGTTTACTTTAGCGAAAATCATTTTAATGCACAACCTGATACTAAGAAGCTTTCAAGAGATCAAATTTAAAAAGAATACATTTTATTCAAAATTGTATACAAAAATTAAATTATTGTGTACAATAACTTTCGAAGAGAGACTGATACCGCTTTCAAAAGCAGGATAGGAGGAAATACAATGCAAAAACGTTTAGGATTTATCGGGTTAGGTATTATGGGACGACCTATGGTGAGTAACTTGCTACAAGCTGGTCATCAGGTGACAGTATTTGATATTAATACAGCCGCCGTAGATCATCTCATGTCACAAGGTGCGAATAGTGGTGCAACTCCGGCAGATGTGGCAGCGCAGAGCGAGATCGTGTTCACGATGTTGCCGAACTCCAGTCATGTACAGCAGGTCGTACTTGGTGAGAATGGTGTTCTGCAAGGGGCGGCTCCGGGCACTATTATTGTCGATATGAGTTCCATATCACCAGTCATCTCACGGGATATTGCCACCGCTGTACAAGCTGCCGGTTTACATATGATCGATGCCCCTGTTAGTGGTGGCGAACCCAAAGCGATCGACGGCACGTTGGCTATTATGGTGGGCGGAGATGAGAGCGTATTCACTTCCATTTTGCCAATACTGCAAGTGATGGGTAGTCAGGTGATTCGAGTTGGCGATAATGGCTCTGGGGCGACTGCCAAGCTGGCAAATCAGATTATCGTCAACCTGAATATTGCTGCGATGTCGGAAGCACTCGTCTTCGCTGCCAAAGCCGGGATCGATATTGGCAATATGTATCAGGCGATTCGTAGCGGTCTGGCAGGCAGTGCCGTACTGGATGCCAAAGTACCGCTCATTCTGGAACGTAACTTTGTCGCTGGCGGACGAATCGATATTAATCTGAAGGATATGACCAATGTAATGGAAACAGCGCATGACATCGGAGTTCCGCTACCGCTCAGCAGCCAACTGCTCGAAATCTTCCATACGTTAAAAGTTGATGGCAAAGCAGCAGATGATCACGGCGGTATCGTGCAGTATTTTGAAAAGTTGGCAGGCGTTGAGGTTCGAGCGAATTCCGCAAATTGATATCTGTGATCCACTGATCATTAGCATGACTGTATGGGATAAGAGTCATTTTCACCAATACCCGCCAATTTATCGCATATATTAGCCCGCCGTACAAATACTACCAAAATCACGACATGAGGTGAGCAGAATGAATACCCCTTTTTCCAAAGTAACACTGGAACAACTTTCGCAACATCTGCCTGCTGAAGCGCCGCTGGACGGCGCACGGCAGCAGATTGCGCAATGGCAACAACAACGCAATCGCAAAATCATCGTGTTGGATGATGATCCAACCGGTGTACAGACGGTACATGATATTTATGTACTCACGCAGTGGGATGAGCAACTATTGCGACAGGCTTTTCTAGCGCCAGAGCCGGTATTTTATATTTTGACCAATACACGCGGAATGGATGCGGATAGCGCTGAGCGCATCAATCGCGAAATTGCCGCTAATGTATGCAAAGTGGCAGACAAGGTTGGACAGGAATTTACGTTCATTAGCCGCAGTGATTCGATGCTGCGCGGGTATTATCCACTGGAAATCGATGTGCTGGCAGAGGAGGTGTCGAAGCGACAGGGGCATTCTTTTGACGGGCACCTGATCATTCCGGCTTTCTTAGAAGGCGGACGATTTACGATCAATAATACCCACTATATGCTAGATAACGATGTGCTGATTCCAGTGCACGAAACCGAATTTGCGCAGGATAGCGTATTCGGATACAAGAACGGCGATCTTACACAATGGGTAGCCGAGAAAACGGCAGATCGCTTCACCGCCTCTCAATGTCTGGTCATTTCGCTAGAGCAACTGCGTAGCCATCCCCAACAGGTCGATGCACTGCTCATGCAGGCAACAGACAATGTACCGATTATCGCAAATGTCATCTCGTACGCTGATATGGATCTGCTGTCATTGGCACTACTACGGGCAGAGCATAATGGTAAACGCTTTATTTTCCGTACAGCAGCTTCCTTTGTCAAATCGTATGCAGGCATTAACGATGTAGATTACCTTTCGGCGGATCAGCTCATTGCGGATGCGCAAAGTGAGCACGGCGGTATCGTCATTGTTGGCTCGTACGTACAGAAGACAACGCGCCAGCTGGAGCAGTTATTGCAATTGGAGCATGTGATCGGATTGGAAATGAATGTGGAGCAGCTATTGGATGATGCTACCCGTGAGCCAGAAATCCAGCGTGTACAGCATGCAGCCAATACCCATCTATCTAGCGGAACCAATGTCGTTGTGTATAGCAGTCGTCGCCTGATTACCGCAAGTACTAAGGTGGACAATTTCCAGATTAGTGCTACCGTCTCTGCGGCGCTGGTGCATATTGTGCAATCGTTGCAGGTCGCTCCGAAGTTTATTATCGCCAAGGGCGGAATCACTTCAAGTGATGTCGCTACCCGTGGTCTATCCATTCAACGTGCGCTAGTACTTGGTCAGGTGAGCGCTGGTATCCCGGTCTGGCTGACAGGTGCAGAAGCCAAATTCCATGGCATTCCTTATATCGTATTCCCTGGCAATGTCGGCAACGATACCACACTCCGGGAAACTGTAGACAACATACAACAGCATCACTCGTAAATTCCAATCGGTAGACGGAGAGCCTTCACTGCTCTCCCTACCAAATGTATGCAGGAGGGACAACCTATGTACGCTGTATTCGGTTTAAGTCATAATGCTAGTCTGCTGCTCTATGCAGCCATCTCTATTATCGGGCTGATCGTATTGATTGCCCGCTTCAAAATGAATCCGTTTATCGCCCTCATTCTCGGTGCGGTATTTATGGGTCTGATCGCCGGTATGCCGCTCAAAGATATCGTTAGCTCGTTTCAGGAAGGAGTCGCCAGTGTCCTCGGCTTTATCGCAATTGTACTGGGACTCGGTACGATGCTTGGTAAACTGATGGCGGAATCCGGCGGTGCCGAGCGTATTGCCAATACAATGGTACGCGTCTTTGGCGAGAAAAATGTTCACTGGGCGATGATGGTTGTCGCTGTCATTTGCGGGATTCCCGTCTTTATTCAGGTTGGTATTGTACTGCTATTCCCGCTCGTCTTTGTCATCGCCAAGAAAACCGGCACCTCGCTGATCAAAATCGGCATCTCGCTGCTCGCTGGGCTTGCGGTTGTACATAGTCTGATTCCGCCCCATCCGGCGGCAATGCTGGCAGTAGGCATTTTCAGCGCGGATGTTGGTAAAACAATCTTCCTCGCGCTGATCGTATCTATCCCGGCGGCAGCGATTGCCGGTCCACTGTACGGCAGCTGGATTTCCAAACGGATTGTAGTTCAAGGCAGCAGCGAGCTGATGGAGCAATTTACCGAAACGAAGCAAAAGGAATTACCCGGCTTCGGCATTACATTGTTTACGATTTTGCTGCCGGTGATTCTGATGCTGATCTCTACCGTTGTCAGTCTGATTTTGCCGGAAACGAATATGTTCCGTCAGGTCGTTGATTTTATTGGTAGTCCCGTAATTGCACTATTGATCGCGCTACTATTCTCGCTCTATTCATTCGGGTATGCACGCGGCTTCAACAGCAAGCAATTGCTCACCTTTACCAATGATTGTCTCGGTCCAGTCGCTTCCATCGTATTGCTGATCGGTGCAGGTGGCGGATTTAATAAAATTCTGACTGCCAGTGGTGTCGGTGATGCTATCGCTGCCTTTGCCCAGACGGCGCATCTGTCACCACTCTTGCTCGCCTTCCTGATCGCCGGTCTGATTCGCGCAGCAGTTGGTTCGGCTACCGTTGCCATGACGACTGCTGCCGGAATTGTCGCACCGATTGCCGTTACGATGCCGGGTGTAAGCCCTGAATTGCTCGTGCTCGCTACCGGCGCAGGCTCTATCATTTTATCGCATGTGAACGATTCAGGCTTCTGGATTGTGAAGCAATATCTGAATCTGTCCGTACCAGATACGCTAAAAACATGGACCGTGATGGAGACGCTACTCGGTTTTGTCGCTTTTGGTATTGTGATGATTCTGAGTGTGTTTGTGTAGATTCACCGGAATATTTGCCACTTAAAAATACTTCTTGATTGGACTCAAGTACGCTTGGCAATGCTAGCGCAGCTTGTTCCAGCAGGAAGTGTTTTCGTGTGAGTGTTCATATAGAACATTTCATGCAACATGTCCTTACGTATATTCATACAAACGATATGCAAGTAAGCGTAGTCGTTCCAATCCTATACACATCTGAATCTTGTACTACTCCGATTGATCATATTGCCAAGCCTTGTATCCCATAAGATAAAAGTCCGCCAGATCATGACGTCCTGTACTACGAAAGCGCTGCTCTGCTTCCTCCATACTCACTACATCTACAATCTCCACCTGCTCTCCATCCAACGGATTCAGCGGCTGACCATCCAGCTGCACCTGCCCATATCCCGCCAACCGGATAAATTGCGGATGCGGAATATGCGGACGGTACGGCACATCTGATGAGGAACGACAGTCAAAATAGCCAAACACCTGATAGTCTAGCAGCGTCCCACCGATCTCCTCTACCACTTCGCGCCGCAATCCTTCCAGTGGAAGCTCGCCCGGTTCCATCGTACCGCCTGGCAATTCCCAGCGTCCATCGGTCAGTCGAATCATCACCACCTGATTGCCGACCATCGGCACAATCGACACATTGCTAATCAACGCTTGCTGTTGTGGCGACAACTGCGCTGCTGGCTGAAAAGAAGCCGTTACCGGTCCCCACACGATTGGCGAAGATAACGTGCTCAATGAACGATAATAACGCTCCATTTCCAGCGTGCGCCGCGCTGCCTGCATCCACGGATGCACAACCGCCAACCTGCCCGGTTCACCGAAAATATAATCAACATACACATCAATCGCATCATCCAGCGAACCATCCACCGCCTGCCGCATCAAAGATAGATATGGTGCCGAATCCGACGATGCCCACGACAGCTTATCCGCGATAAACAGCAACTTATCCATCTGCGCCATCTTTCCTTTTAACGTCGTATGACAACTGATCGCACTGAGTAATGCCGGCTCGTCCAAACCAAATACATGCTCCGCCATCCACGCAGACAATTTTTGATGCAGTAGAAAAGGAACCTGTCGCTCCGCATCTACTACCTCCAGCCCCAACTGTAGCGCCAACTCCAGCTTGTGCTGGTCTGGAATGACGGTAGACATATCATGCAGCCACCCACCCAGCACCGCGATGTGCACATCCTGATCATACCGCTGTGCCAGCTGCTGCGCCTGATTCGCAACTTCCACACAATGCTTCCACGTATCCAATGCCTCATTATGCTCAAAAAAATATGCTATATAATCGTTTAGCATTCTTTGTTCATTCAGTGATTCAGTCAGTGGTGGAACATACCTCGATATGGACTGAGGAATATCCAGTTTGTGCAAGGGAATATCCCATGTTTGATTGTGCATTCTCAAGTTCCCTCCATCTATTGGGCATGTTGAATATAGCATTGCAGTTATTTCTAGCGTATATATAAAAAAGATTGATCATTCATCCCAAAAAAATGACTAAGTAACCTAGTAATACTCGATTTCAAATGGTAAATTGTAGTCATAAAAGAAAATTATAGTTTTATAAAAGAATACATATCGCACCTGAACAGCATGAGTCATTTGGCAGTCAAGCAAACCTTTACTCATCCCTTTACAACGAAAGGAGGTTCCATTGCTCAATAGTTCCCACAATCCACTATGGTTTTAGAAAGGAGCATCATAATGAGTATATCTGCAATTTTGTTGATCCGCAAAAAGGTGATGTTACTTACACTATCTCTGATGATGTTGCTGCTTGCTGTTGCACCTATTGCAGGTGCTGCCGGTTTTATTGAAGCGCACTGGAAATATAAAGTTACACCAGCTAATCCAATTTACTATAGCGCTACTTTTGGTCAAGGCTACTTTTTCAATGTAAAAACAAACTTTCAATTAACGGACAGTCAAAAAGCAATTTTTTCTATTGAAAAATATTCTGAGGAACGTAAAAAATGGGAACCTTATACAGTAACGATCTTGCATGCAGGTCAAGAAATTCAGCAGTTCCCTCATCAAAATGGCGTTGATCTTCAGGAGCATCCCGGTACGTATCGGTTTACATTCAGCTTTGATGGAATTGACACCAAAAGTGGGGGATTGGATCTTCTTTACTAATACTATAACAATCTGTACAACTATCATTGAATCTTAATATCTGTATGTTGAAAACCACTGTAATGCAAAACAACCGGCTCTCCGTAAGGGAAGCCGGTTATTTCTATATGATCTGGACAAGGAAGCTTCAACTTCCATCGCAAATAGTGGAGTTATTGTATTTCTATTTCCGTTTCACAATGCTACACAATCAACGTGTATACTGTAACATTGGCAACTCATATGCAATAGACCCAAACAGCTTTTCTGTTTACAGCTTGCTATCGTCGATCTGGTTCAGCCAGCCTTCGATATCGCCAATAACGGATGATACACAGCCTTCTTTAAACGGTGAGATCAGACCTGCCACTTCTACCAGCTCAGTAAACGATTTGCTACCACCCTGACGGCACAGGTTTACATAATCTGCCCATGCAGCTGGTTGGTCCTCGTGCATTCGTTTCCAGAACTGGAATGCGCAGATTTGTGCCAGCGTGTAGTCGATATAGTAGAATGGCGCTTCATAGATATGCCCTTGCTTCTGCCAGAAGCCGCCACCTTCCAGATACGGGTTATCGCTTTGATCCCAGTATGGAAGATATTTCTCCTCCAACGATTTCCAAGCTGCTTTGCGTTCAGCTGGTGAGAAATCTGGATTGTCATACACGATATGCTGGAATTCATCCACCGCGGTACCGTAAGGGATAAAGATCAGTCCGCTTGCCAGATGATCAAATTTGTATTTGTCTGTATCTTCCTTGAAGAACAGCTCCATCCACGGCCATGTAAAAAATTCCATGCTCATCGAATGAATCTCTGCCGCTTCATAGGTTGGCCAGATGTATTCCGGCACTTTGAAGTTGCGGCTTTCATACACTTGAAATGCGTGTCCCATTTCGTGAGTCAGCACGTCAATATCGCCGGATGTACCGTTAAAGTTGGCGAAAATGAACGGACTTTGATAATCGTTCAAGAAGGTGCAATAGCCGCCACCCATTTTACCTTTTTTGCTGAGCAGATCCATCAACTCGTTGTCCTGCATAAACTTGTAAAATTGATCAATCTCCGGCGACAGCTCGGAGTACATTTTGGCACCATTGTTAATAATAAAATCAGCATCACCCTTCGGAAGCGGGTTGCCTGTCGGGAAGCTGAAGTTCTGGTCAAAATAAGCCAGACGCTCCACGCCGAGACGATTACGCTGACGTTCTTTGAGACGGGATGCAGCAGGTACGATATATTCTTTAACCTGCTTGCGGAAGGCTGCTACTTGTTCTGGACCGTAATCGGTACGTCCCATGCGCGCATACGCAAGTTCAGTAAAGTTGCTATACCCCAGCTTGCGGGCGATGCCTGTACGCACTTTGACCAATTCATCGTAAATGCGATCCAGCTCGGCACTGTTTTCCGCAAGGAAACCATACGTAGCTTCACCAGCACGTTGACGCATATCGCGGTCTTTGGACTGCGCGAATGGTGCCAGCTGACTGAGCGTGCGTTCTTCGCCTTCGAATGGAATTTTTGCCGAAGCGATCAGCTGCGCATACGCGGTTGCCAGCTTGTTCTCCTGCTGAAGATCACCGATGATGTCAGGATGGAACGTTTTCAACGTCAGTTCAGCCGATGCGAACAGCTGATGTCCCCATTTCTGCTCCAGCTCACTGCGGAAGGCGGAATGTACAAGCGCCTTGTAGTAGCTGTCTATGTATTCCTGAAAAACAGGGCCAATCTCATCCATGAATTCCTGCTCGGTTTTGTAAAATTCGTCTTCGGTATTAATCGAATGACGTACCGATACAAGCTGCACCTGCGTCGAAAACGCATTGCTTAGTTTGTTGATATCTGCCATTGCCTCATCCTGCTCGTCAAAGCTGGACGCTGTTGTAAAACGGTTCAGCAGCTGGTCAAATTCCGCTTTCAACTGGTCCATATCCGGACGTTTGTACGTAAATTCGCTAAACTTCATACACTTGCACCTCACTGTCATAAACTCGGAATCTACCGGCTAATTATATGTTACTAAATTTCACAATACATGAACAGATTTTTTATCCGCTGGTCGAATAAAAATATAAAAAATAATACAATTTGTCGATGTAAAGCGATAGGTATGCGTATTGTTACATGATTTTATTTTACAATAATACCCATTCACCTTGCGGAAAATGGGTATATATAGCAACTTTATTTTAGAATTGATAACTACATAACCAGAGGTATCGTGTGAATTTGCCTTTATGCAAATGACAGATATGCTGAACAGTCAGCCCAGCTTCCGCTAGCGAATTTGCGATATTTTCAGTAGAAATAACAAGCTGTGTGTGCGCTAGTCTTGCTGCTGCTTGCAGCATGTGCAAACGTTCATCTTCTTCCAGAACCGAACACAGATTGTAAGGCAGATCAAGAATTAGCGCATCATAGCTGCCTTTGAGCTGACGCAGATCGCCGATACTAACAATATTGGGCATCCCATAGTGCTGCAAATTCTCGCGCGCGCCCTGTACAGCTAGTGGGTTGAGATCATAACCGACAATATCTATATTCATCGACAAAGCCTCTACCAGCACTGTACCGATGCCACAGCATGGGTCGATAAGCGTACGTCCAGTTGGATGCGGCAAAGCAATATTGACTGCTGCCCGGGCAACACGCGTGCTGAGCGCCGTAGAATAATGGCGCGGCTTGTCATTGTGCTGCAACCAGACTGATTCTGCCAAATAACACCTGCCCAGCACCCAGCGTCCACCGCTGTATGCCATACCGAATAACAATTGCGGTTGCTTCATTTGCGCTTTGCCATGTATGCACATTCCGATGCGACGCTCCAGTTGACGCTTCTCTTCATAGGAAAATGTCTGCTGTGCATCCAGACAGAGTAATTTGAACGTACGTAGCGCTTCGTCTCCATGCGAATAGAAAGTGGGCAAATCCGCATCTTCCCGCTCATTCAGCACATTGATCTGTACAGCAAGCTGCTCCAGTGCTTCCAGCGAATGGGCTTCCCACTGGATATCCAGCCGATAATGCACAAACGGGCTACGTTCTGGCGAGATCGCGATTGGCGTTTCCACATAACCGGGCTGCGGTTCTGTATCCAGCAATCGCTTCAGCTCCAGCGCACATAATTCTCGCTCGTCCTCGTGGCAGGCGTATGTATACAAATAGCTGGATACCTCATGACGCTGGTCTTGCGAATCGTACTGCTTTATCAAGCCTGTTCCTCTTTTCCTGTTAATATACCTGGAGCGCTTAACTGTACACCCGCATCACATAGACATTTATTCAATTCACGGGCAAACGTCACCGCATGTACACCATCCCCATGAATACACACCGTATCTGCTTGAATAGGAACCTGTGTACCGTCCACTGCACGTACCGTACCAGTTGTGAGCATGTGGATGATCTGCTCCACCGCAACTGCCGTATCGTCAATGAGCGCATCTGGCTGCTGACGCGGCGTTAACGTGCCATCTGACTGATATGTGCGGTCAGCGAACACTTCACTCGCCACCTGCAATCCGGCTTCTTGCCCTGCCTGTATGAGTAGACTGCCAGACAATCCATACAGGATCAGGTCGCTATCATAGGCAGCAACCGCTCTTGCGATATGATCTGCCAGCGGGCGCGATACCGCCGCCATATTGTATAACGCTCCATGCGGCTTCACATGATGCAGCTTGCCGCCTTCCTGACTGACAAAAGCATGCAGCGCCCCTAGCTGATAAGTAACCAGATCGTATGCTTCCTGCGGTGAAATATTCATATGACGCCGCCCAAATCCGACCAGATCTGGCAATCCCGGATGCGCTCCAATCGCTACGCCGTGTCGCAAAGCCCCTTGCACCGCTCGCCGCATCACACCCGGATCACCAGCATGAAAGCCGCAGGCAATATTGGCAGACGTAATCTCTGCGAATAATTGTTCATCATTACCGATCACATAAGCACCAAAGCTCTCACCCATATCGCAGTTGATATCCAGTATAATCGGCGTCTGCCGATTCACAGTTACGTTGTCTGCATTCCTGCTCTTGGCATTACGGTTGTCTTCATGACTGTTCTTCGTATCGCGGTTATCTACATTACTATTGTTGGTATCACTGTTCTCAGCATGATTGTTCATAAGTATCCCCCTTATCTTCTAACATATATATTTACGAAGATGCTATGTCTTTGCGTTCTTTGCGCTCACGGCATTCTTCGCGCTCATCGCATTTTTAGTGTTCTTGTGTTCTTGTGTTCTTTATGTTTTGCATGGTTACATCCGATTATTCAAATCACTTCAGTATCTGACACTCGGCCCCAGTTCATTCAACTTCATAGCAATAAAACGGCGCAGCACCGCCAATTCTCGTACCCATCCTACATATAATCGCTGCGCTTCCTCCATATCAATCAATTGAAAATGAATCTGATCGCCCGGTGCCATCTGAGCAAGCCTTGGCAGATCGAGACTGATCACTTGAGCGATCTTCGCATAACCGCCCAATGTCTGCCGATCTGCCATCAAAATAATTGGCTGTCCATCTGGCGGCACCTGAATCGTACCATGACTGACGGCTTCGGAAATGTACTGCTGGGGCTGCATCGTTTGCAGCTCTGAGCCGGATAACCGATAGCCCATGCGATCCGATTGTGGTGTGATGCGATACTCTTGTTCCAGCAGCATTTGCTGCATCGGTCCGTCAAAGTCCTCCCACTGCCTGCCCGGTAATACGCGAATCACTGCCTGCTTGCCATATTGTGGAATGAGATTGGCACTGACTCGCCAGTTCACAGCAGTAACATCATTCTGCTGCAACGATACCGCAGATTTCCGTAACATCTGCTGAGAGAGACCCGAGTATGATTGAGTAGCCCTAATTTTGTCGCCTGCTTGTAAAGGCCTACCATCCAGTCCGCCCAGACCAGCGCGCAAATAGGTACTCGCACTGCCCATAATCTGCTCCCCCTGCCAGCCGCCTGCAATGCCGATATAGGCACGACACCCGCTCACTGACTGCTTGAACACCAATCGACTTCCTGCCGAAACAAATACCGGACGCCACATCGGTACCGGTTTGCCATGAACGCACGGCTGCATATCACTACCCGTAATCGCCATCCAACAGTTCTGCTCTACCAAAGCGGTCATGCCTGACCACGTCATTTCCAGTGTTGCTGCATGATCTGGATTGCCAACCAACCAATTGGCAAGCCGATGTGCCAATCCGTCCATCGCACCAGAGCGACTGATGCCATATTGTCCGTACCCGATGCGTCCGATATCTTGAATTGTCGTTAGCAATCCCGGCTTTTCGATCGATAGACTCATTCCATCTCCTCCCCTGGTTTATGAATAGAATCCGGCAAATTCATACGTGTATCCTGCTCATATAATTCCACATACTGCTGCTCAGAAATGGGACGAAAAACAAGTCGATTGCCACTGCTTAATAAGGCAGGTGGTTGTCGATGCGGACGAAACAACGATAACGGCGTGCGTCCAATCAGCTGCCAGCCACCCGGTGTTTCCAGGGGATAAATGCCCGTCTGCATCCCTGCAATGCCTACCGAACCAGCAGGAATACGTACGCGCGGTGTATCACGCCGTGGTGTTGCCAATTGCTTCGATAGTCCACCCAGATACGGAAAGCCCGGCGCAAACCCTAATGTGTATACCAGATAATCTCCACCGCTATGCAGAGCAATCACTTCCTGCTCTGTTAACCCGTTGTGCGCAGCCACATGAGCAAGATCAGGTCCATAGTCACCACCGTAACAAACCGGAATCTCCACTACAGTATGTTCTACTTTTAGATCGTCCGCGGCAACAGCAATACGGCTTAACAATGCATCTAACCAAGCACATACCCGATCATATGGAGTACCCCGCCATAATGTATCAAGCAACAGATCATCATCCACGTTTGTAGCCGGATTGCCCCTATGAATATGCTCCAGATGCGACGTATAATCCTGTATAGGTTCTGTATGTTGAGAATCTCTTACCACTATGTAATCTAGCAAAGAAGCATTTGTCCAACTGGCTACACTGACCGGATCGTAATATACCGTCAGTGTCGTATATGAAGGAACACACTCCACCAGCCCCGGAAAAGGAGACTGCTCCAGCATTGCCATGCCCTGCTGCACCTTTGCCAAAATATCTTCGCGAATTACAGTTCCAAATTCAATCAAAATTGCCGCATCACCAAGCGGATGCAATGTCCATGCCTGATTCATGTTCTTCCCTCCTGCTGACCTGTTGTATACCAACCACGCATTCAAGCTCTTCCATTCATTGTACCGATTGCTGGAAATGCTGTCGAGGCAACGTCTATTGGAATATGCGATAATGGGTAACATAGATACGGACAACAAGAGCTACCAAAGGAGAGGATCACCATGATCTACCGCATAACTTATCTGTCAGATGAATATAAAGTGAAAGGCTATCTGGCGTTGCCATACGGCACATACCTAAAACCGGATACTTTGCTGAACCATATACAACAATGTTTTAAAAGGGATGATCTGTCTGTAGAGGAAATCGCCTGTCCATTACACAAACCAAAGCAAGCTGTGCAGAACGATGTCTATCCCGCATTGGTATATTGTCGTGGCGGTATCGGCAGGGTCGGCAGTGTGCGGATGACATGGCTGGAACGGTTTGCTCAGCATGGACAGGTCGTATTTGCTCCCTGTTATCGAGGTGCCGAAGGTGGTGAAGGACGGGATCAATTCGGCGGCGACGATGTACAGGATGTACTGTCCGGGCTAGATTGGCTGGCGTCTTTGCCGTTTGTGAAGGAGCAGCGAGTATCGATTATGGGCTTCTCACGTGGTTCGGTGAATGCAGCGCAAGCAGCCGTTCGCTGGCACAATAAAAAGCGCCATATGCTGGCGCTTATTTTGTGGGGTGGAGTCGCCGATCTGGCGCAAACGTATGAAGAACGGATCGATCTGAGACGGATGCTCAAGCGCGTAATCGGCGGCTCCACTGGCAAATACCCAGAACGCTACGAAGCCCGTTCCCCTTCTGCACTGGCAAAGGATTTTCCATGCCCCACATTGATCATTCATGGACAACAAGATGAGCAGGTGGAGCCTTCACACGGACAATTGATGATCCGACGTCTGCAAGAGCTTGGACAGCCTTATGATGTGCAGTGGTATGAAGAATACGGACATCATATGCCCGAAGATGTGCACAAGCAGGCGATTGCCCGTATGTTCGAATGGATACAGCATAAGTAACCAAAATGCCTCAAAAGAAGAGTACACAACCGATTTACTCGTATGAGCATCGCTCAATCCATCATTCACTAACCATAACTGTCTGGCGACTGTACGCGTTCTGCTCTGCTTGCTCTAGCATAAATTGTGCCAGATTAGCACGCGAAATCTTCAGTTTGCTGGATGGCAATCGGTTGATCTGTGTCTCGGCGATATAGTGTCCGTTTCGTTCTCCATTGGTTAGAATCGGCGGCTGTACTAGTGTCCAGTTTGCTCCACTACTTATAATGATCTCGTCTTTGGCACGATGATCAGCCAGCAAATTTTTCATTACGACCGGGGTAATATATTTGTACAAGATTCCCAGCTTGCCTGCGTCTTCACGTCCACCGACAAACGATATATGCAGCAATTGAGCCGAGGAGTGATTGGATGTCGCACTGGCGATGTATCGCACTGCCTCGACCAGCTTCAGATCACGCCGAAATGGACTTTTGGCACCTAGCGCGGAAAAGACCACATCATATGAGCCTTCACGTATGACCTTATTCACCTGCTCCGCATTGGTCGCTTCGCCCTGTACAATATGTAGATGGGGATGCTGCGTTTGGATGCTTTGTTGATTACGGACGAATGCCGTGACTTCATGACCACGCTCCAATCCTTGCACCATCAGCTCCGTACCCGTCCGTCCACTCGCCCCAAAAATAACAATCTTCATCGTTCATTCACTCCGTCCTATTATAGAATATGTTGTTATCCATCTATTACCCGAACGAGACCTTGCAATCGTTATTCTCATCGATCTTGTTGTGCATAGCAACGCTCGTCATGACGTATTCATCTTGGTCAACATGCAGATCGTACTGTAGAATAACAAAAGTTACATTTATAAACTTTATTACTTTTAGTAAGTTTTATATGATCAATATAAAATACACATGATTCCCTTGTCAAATGAATACACGCAAAAAGCTGATTCTGTATAGCGAATCAGCTTTTTGTATGTTATGACATAGTATATTGTTTGGTTTATCATTCATCGTTACGAATCTAGCAACTGTATAGGCTTGCTGAACAGTAAACGTCAAACAACAGTTGCCGGAACACGGGTGCTGCTGCCAGCTTTGGCAAACATGCTACGAGCGATCCAGACGCCAGCTGCGCCTGCCTGTGCCAGACCACGGGTTACACCTGCTCCATCACCGCCACAGTACAGACCGTCAATCTCCGTTTCCAGATTATCATTCAGCTTCGGACGCGCAGAGTAGAATTTGGCTTCCACGCCGTAAAATAGTGTGTGTTCGGAAGCAATCCCCGGCGTGACGCCTTCCAATGCATGTACCATTTCGACCAGACTTTTCATCGTGTTGTAAGGCAAGACGAGACCGAGGTCGCCCGGAACCGCTTCTTTTAATGTTGGCTCCAAAAAGCCTTCTTTGATCCGGTCAGCTGTGGAGCGTCGTCCACGCAAAATGTCTCCGAATTTCTGTACAATGACACCACCGCTAGACAGATCGTTCGCCCGTCGGCAAATCTCACGCGCATATTCATTCGGCTTGTCGAACGGCTCTGTGAATTTGTGCGAGACGAGCAGGGCAAAGTTCGTATTCCGTGAACCGAGCGCTGGGTCTTTGAATGAATGACCGTTGGCTGCCATCACACCGCTATGATTCTCGACGACAACGTGCCCGGATGGATTGCTACAGAAAGTACGCACGCGTGTACCGACAGACGTATTGAAAATGAATTTGCCCTCATACAGATGCTTGTTAATCTCCTGCATGACCACATCGGACGTCTCCACACGAACACCTACATCGACCTGATTGTTGTACATTTTCAGACGACGCTTTTTCAAAATATCAGTCAGCCATGCAGAACCGTCACGTCCTGGAGCGATCATCACATTGGCAGATTCGTAAGTTTCGCCTTTTTTGGTGACGATACCTGTGATGCGATGCTTGCCATCTTCTTTGACGGTGATAATGTCTTCCACTTCGGCTTTGTAGACCATATCGATGCGTGTATTCAGATATTCATAGATGGATTTGAGAATTTCCAGATTTTGCTCGGTGCCCAGATGACGAACCTCAGCACGCAGTAGCTTCAGCCCGGACGCGTAGCCACGCTGCTCAATATCGCGAATCACATCGGTGGTTGGATCGGTAATGTTCTCGGTTGCGCCATGCTCCAGATTGATGCTGTCCACGTAACGGATCAAGTCCTCCACACGCGACCCCGGCAAATAATCGGTCAACCAGCCGCCAAACTCGGTTGTGATATTGAATTTGCCATCACTATATGCACCTGCACCACCAAAACCTGCGGTAACAGAGCAGGCGGGCAGACAGCCTGCATAATCCTTTTTACCAGCTGGCGGCGGACAGAATTGGATCTTCTCCTGCATGATCGGGCAATTGCGACTGTAAATGTTATGCCCTTTGTCAATCAATAGTACCTTCCAATCCGGTGCAATCCGTGTCAATTCATAACAAGCAAAAATTCCTGCTGGTCCCGCTCCTACAACGATGCAATCGTATGTGTTCATCATAAGTCCCCCATCTGTCATCATCATTTTGGTTGTATACGGATGCTGCTGTATTCCTTCATGTACCTGCTCCGGTCACACAAGCCGAGTACTTACATGTCACCCCAAACGGCCATTTTGGGCATGACAAAACAAGGCTACCGTATCTATCACGACAAAAAATTCCCGGCTTGCGAACAGGTATGCCAAAGCATCCTATCCGTAGCCAGGAATTTGCGGTTCCTTAGTAGAGACCCCCGAACCTTATTTTCGAGGATATACGAATATTTATTATAGTATTGTGATTAATGTACGCTTTTCAGTTACGCATTTGCATAGCGATGTCATTTCAAAACAGGCTACAGTCGTATAGTACCGAAAAATATCCGAATGGTCAACCCTATATTTTCATAAATGTTCGTTTTTCATTATTTTAATTCGGCAATATGGGTATGTAATTACTTTTTCATTTCATTTTCACGAACTTTACTTTCATTACAGAGTTGTATTGTGTAGATTTCATTTTTTTCTACAATCACGAAAGTTAGACAGGTAGCTTATCCATCATGAATACGTGATTTTGACGCGTTTCAGTACGATATGTAACAGAAAAATCCACCCGACTTCACTGTAACAGACGTCCGTTCATCAGCATATTGTCTACGAAAATGCAAAAATGACGAGTACATCTTCTACAGATGCACTCGCCCCTTCTCATTCACAGTTCATTAGATTACAGTTACACCTCAATACTGCATGTACAGCTCAATATTGCATGTATAACTTACTATTACATTTACCGCTTAATATTACGCTTACAGCTCAATTCCATTCAAACGTAAATGATCCAAGAACATCTCTTTCGTTGATGGGAATTGTTCGGCATCTGCCCATTTTTCCTGCTTCCAGGCTCCGCCCTGTTTTAACGCACGCGGACAATGAACAAAACATTCCTCTACTTCCACTACGACGCCAAGTCCCATCGTCTTGCCGCTCCACTCCATCTTTTCCAGCAGTGCGGCGTCATTGGTAATCCGTGCACGCCCATTCACACGCAGTACTTCATCCATTCCCGGAATGAGGAAAATCATACCGATTTGCGGATTTTCCAGCATATTGCAGAGAGAATCAGCGCGACGATTGCCATGACGTTCAGGGAAGATCAGGCGCTTGTCATCCAATACTTTAACAAAACCCGGTCCATCGCCGCGCGGAGATACATCAGATCGTCCTTCTCCATCCGAAGTCGCTAGGAAAAACAACGACGATAAGGATAAATAATACGCCACATGACGATCCACAACGGAGATCGTTTTTTTCATAATATGCTCGTGAGGTTCGCCAGTATACTGCCTTAATTCTTCCAGCGAAGTAATATACTGCTCTGTCGGTTCAACCGCCGTTTTTGCAGGTTGCATAACAATTCCTCCTTTGGAATATGTACATGTATAATTGTCGTCCATGTGCAGGGTATACCAAGTCATACTTGAATCAGATTGAACGTTCGCCTGTAGAGATGATACCTGCATATAAGAACGATACCTGCCTGTAAGGATATAATCCGTCGTAATTGGTTTATTATATCGTATTTATTTTAAATTTGTTATTTGTACAAGTTTACATATACTGGATGAACATATGTATTAATCTGGATTACAGCGAATCTTTACAAATCAAAGAACCTGTACCCACGTCATAGTGTCGCGGGTTACAGGTTCTTTGGCTTGTCATTCTTATATTACAGATCGGTCATATGAATATACACCGTTCTATACAACTCGTTCTTATGAAACTGCTACTTAGTCAGACGAACGCGTACGACGATACAACCCGCCCTCATATGTGCCCAGCACAAGGCGATCCTCGTAAAAGTGGAACGATGCAATAGGCTTTGCCGTTTCAGGTACAGCTTGCAAATCGGTATACATCAGATCAGCAATCTGCTGGCATTCTGCGTTGCTGCACTTGGCATACGGACCAAAATACTTTTGCATGATCCAAAACAACTGTTGTCCTAATTCTTGAGAGGAATGGACATTCGGCAAAATGTTAACAATATGTTCAATTTCGATATTATATTCGTCAGGTAAGCACCATTCGCGTAATTTCATTGGATTCCATTCCATCATATGCAGAGCAATAATATCATAGTGACGTTGATTCACGTTGCCGCCGTTTTTCTTATTCATCTATACTCCTCCTATCCCCCGGGTTTGCCGGAGATGCTCTTTTGTCTATGTATATGAGCATTGATTGTGGGCTTCGATGGCTTAAACATGAAGTCATTTGGATATAACGCGTAAAATCATATTTGAATCAATTGTTGCCAAAAATGCGATATAAGCCATAGATGATTGTGAGAATCATATGCTAAAAGTATTACGTTTATTACTTTAAAGTAACCAGAATCAGGACAAAGTCCCAGCCTCCTGTTGCACATTCATCCCGGTTGCAAAACAAGCAAAGTTTGGATGAATAGCTGAAAACCGTATAAATCACTATTTTTAGGATGATAACTATTCTTTTGGTAATTACATTTGTATTCAAAGTATGCCTGAGTAAGCGCCACCTGTAAATGCGGTAAAAGACCCACATGAACTCGTATATACGTGCCGTTTCCTGTCGTCTGCTAGTTCAGTAACTAGAAATGATCATTTCCACTAGATATGAATAAAGAAGCAATCCTGCCATTTGGCGATTACGAAATGACGCCTTCGGGTAAATAGGTGGGTAGAAGGCATTGGCCAATGCATCCTTGTAGCACCAACTCTAATTTATACTGAACTACTTCTAAATACCAGACAAAGGACGGATGATTATGAGCGAACACAACGATATTCAACAAGTGCAAGATTGGTTGGAACAACAGATTGGCAAGATTCTGATTATCGAGAAGCAAGAACTGGATGATACCGATGTGATTCACTTTACATTGTCGGCAGTTGATCAGCGCGATCAGGATAATGAAATAGATGATTATTTGGAAAGTGCCCTTCTGCTGCGCGGCGAAGGTCGTACACAAAATGCGGATGGCGAAAGTGTGCCCGTACCAAGCGACACGTATGAGATCATCACGCATGATCTGCGCATCGACGAAGCGACCGATCAGCGCGTTCGTCTGAATACCGAGCGGGCGACGTACACACTGTCTGTCGGATCATAGGATCTTCTTCCTGACTCCCGCCGCATCTCGTTGTATTGTCATCACACTGCGGCAATCTCATTCTAGCTATAAAATTACAGAATTATTATCAAATATGCTAATGCCAGTATAAGAATAGCGCATGTAGATGAACAGAGTGTTAGCGCTATTTGAAATGAAATATGTTTTACAGCCTTCGGTTATATGATCGAAGGCTATTTTTATGTCTCCTACACATATGAAAATAGAGTACTCAAAAATAGATAATTATGTAAAATTTAGTTTGTAAATCCTATTCGTTCCTGATAATATGGTCGATGTTCGGTGAAACGCTTACAACTGCAAACCGAGGTGTATATGATGTCGATATTCAAAAAAAGCCTTCATGCCGTACTATTAAGCAGTCTGGTCATCACGCCGCTCGTCTCTGTCGCGCCCTCTTCTGCCCATGCCGCTAATGAAAAAGCGCAAGTATGGGTAACGACTGCCGATCCGAATACCGAGCCCAAGGTCGGTCTGCGTACAGATCGTCGTTTGACCCGGCAGAGCGATCTGACATTTAGCAGTTCGACTGGCAATGCGGATTACACAGTGAACGTCAATGAAGGCACGACATACCAGCAGATGGACGGCTTCGGTGTATCGTTGACCGATGCGTCTGCCTGGCTGCTCAATTACAAGCTCAGCAGTACGAAGCGCAACGAAGTGATGGGCAATCTGTTTGGCAGCTCCGGAATCTCCATGAGTATGCTGCGTCAGCCGATGGGCGCAAGCGACTTTGCCTGGAGTACGTATACTTACGATGATGTAAGCGGTGATACGGCATTGAACCAGTTCAGTATCTCTCGTGATCAACCGTACATCATCCCGATGGTCAAAGCCGCACTGGCGAAAAATTCGGCAATCAAAGTGATCGCTTCTCCATGGAGCGCACCAGCATGGATGAAATACACAACCAATGACAAAAACGGTACGGGTAAGTTAAAAGCGGAAAACTATCCGGTATACGCCAATTATTTTGTCAAATTTGTACAAGCGTATCAGGCACAGGGGATTCCGATCTATGCTGTTACACCGCAAAATGAACCGCTGTTCGAGCCGGGACGTTATCCGGGTATGCTGATGAATGAACAGGATCAGATTGGTATGATCGGCGATTATCTCGGACCAGCGCTACGTGCCGCTGGATTGAATACGAAGATTATCGCATATGATCATAACTATGATAACTGGACATTCCCGCGTACCGTTGTGCAAGGCTTGAAGGATAATGGCAAGTCTCAATATATCGCAGGCAGTGCTTTCCATCATTATGGTGGTGATTTTACCGCAATGACCAGTATGCATAATGCACATCCAGATAAAGATATCTGGTTTACCGAAGGTGGTTTTGGCGATTGGAATGATCCGGTGAACGGTACGACACAGGGCTTTGACAATATGATCAATGAATTTATCGGCATGACCCGTAACTGGTCCAAATCGATTGTTCTGTGGAATGCTGCCCTGGATCAGAAGGACGGTCCGAGTGTGATCGGCGACAACAATACAAACAAAGGCATGGTCACTATCCAGAATTCGGACAATAGCTCTAGCAATCCAGAGGATAAAGTGACCTACATGAAGCAGTACTATCTGCTCGGTCATTTCAGCAAATTTGTCAATCCGGGCGCTTATCGGATTGATTCCAACACCTTTGGCGATCTACAAAGTGTAGCGTTTAAAAATAGTGATGGTTCCAAGGTAATCGTGCTGTACAATTCGCAAAATAATGCGCGTACGGTTAAGGTGAACTGGAATAGTCAATCTGTGAATTACTCTGTGCCTGCCAAATCGGTCGTTACGTTGAAGTGGTAACTAAACTATTGTTCTTTGTAGCGTATTCCTTTTTGCAGAGCATTAGGTGAATTGTAATTGTACACTCCTCCCAAGAATGATGCAGTAAAGAATCCTGTTGGGGATTGTTGGATCGGATCATGGTAGCCGGAGCGTTGCACCGAACAGGCAAGCAATGGACATCCTGCCATGGATTCGTATGGAGTATAGTGCTAGGTAACAACAGGATCGTTGTATTTGTTGTTTTCGTTGTTTTCATTCTATTCACTCTGTTCAAAAGTTAAAACGCTTTAATTTTATCGAGATCACTATACTTCATTATCATTGATTACAGTGGATCGGTAAGCTGGTTTCGCAAATGGATTAAATCATAATGCATTGCATCACTTTCAGGGCGGGAGTGTATAACTACTTTGTAATCTAGGAGAAGTCAAAGATCATGACCTTTACTTGAACAAATATGCTTTTTGTGGCAAGATCAGCTTATACATTTGTCCATACCTGCTGATGGATTGCCAAAGGAGTACGATTCATGAACAATATCCCTGCTTATCGCAAAGTATACAGTCTGCTCAAACAAGATATCAAAGAAGGCATATATCCATCCAGCAATCTGCTGCCAACCGAATCTGAGTTGGAGCAGCGCTTTGCCGTTAGCCGCACCACCATTCGCAAAGCGATTGAACAATTACATAGCGAAGGCTTCGTTCGCAAAACGCAGGGCAAAGGCACTGAAGTACTCGATACTTCCACCACCCAGCGCCTCAATCACCTCACCTCCATTACCGAAACACTGATCTCCAAAGGATACGATGTACAAACGCGCGGCATGTCGATTGAACTCATCACGCCGCCAGAGCATATCGCTCATGAATTGCAATTACCTGCGGGACAGCAAGTGTACCGGGTTCAGCGTGTGCAATATGCTGACCATGCGCCCATCGCGCTGATGAACAATTATTTACGTGCCAGTAAAGTGCCTGGCTTAGAGCAATACAGCAACACCTTTAACAGTTTGTATGCGTTTTTGGAGAAGCAATATCATCTGATTCTGCTGAATGCGTGGGAACGACTGTCCGCAGTCGCTGCCGACTTTACCGAATCGCAAATCTTGCAAGTGCCGCTCGGCGCTCCCTTATTGTGCAGCAAACGGCTAACCTCGACGGAACAAGGTCCGTTTGAATACAGCATTACCAAACTCGTTGCTGACAAATACGAATACAGCGTCTACCTGGAAGGCAGACGCTGATTGGATGATGTACATTTATACTATATGAGTTGTCAGTAGGACATTGTTAGCATGATGACGTTGTAAATGATTTGCCGATCATTAGGTGTGCGCTTGGTTTGTATAGTGCGCTCCATATTGTCCAATCAATGAATCGTATATCCGCCATCCACGACCAGATTGGCACCTGTGACCATATTGGACGCTTCACTGGCAAGGAACAATGCCGCCGCCGCAATCTCACCCGGTTCGGCAAAGCGTCCTGCTGGCGTATTGGCAATCGCCTCGTCCTTGATCTCGCCTTCCCAATATCCGGCGATCAGTGGCGTATACGTAGCGGTTGGCGAGATCGCATTGACCTGAATGCCGTATTTGCCCCATTCGTAGGCAAGTGATTTGGTAATGGAAATGACTGCCGCTTTGCTGGCGCTGTAGGCAACATGGCGGTCGATAGCTACGATGCCTGCCTGCGAAGCAAGGCTAATGATTTTGCCACCTCGATTGGCGGCAATCAGTTCCCGACCAACCTGCTGCGCCATAAAAAAGGTGCCGTTCAGATTCACTCGCATCGTCCGATGCCAATCGTCTTCCAGATAATGCTCCGCCCACTCCACCGGCCCGATTCCTGCACTATTTACCAGAATGTCGACCCCGCCAAAATGCTCTTTGACTGCCAAGACCGCTTGTTCCACCGAAGCGCTATCCCCCACATCAACGGCAAATGCCGCCGCGCGTTCCAATTCGTTTGCCGCCTGCTCGGCTTGCTCCAGATTGAGATCCAACAATGCGACCGACGCACCCTTTTCCACAAACAGATGGGCAACCGCCAATCCGATGCCGGATGCTGCGCCCGTAATAATCGCCGTCTTGCCATCCAGTCGGAAGCTAGTATCAAATACATCGCGTTTCATATTGATTCCTCCACTCTGTCATCAATGGGTGAGGCAACTTCCTGCGTATGGCGATGCATATACTCGCCCAATGCCGCCGCCTGTTCATGAACATGTTGAAATATCGGCAGCAGACGCTGATACAGATCGCGATTGGATGATTCTGGCTTGCTGATATGCTCTATACGATGCACATCTCCAATACCACTGTAATCGTGCCACCAGCCTACGGCTCGTGCTGCAATCGCCGCCGCTCCAAGTGAAGCGGCATCCTGATCAATATTCGTTTTCACAATATCCATATCGAATATATCCGCAAACATCTGTCGCCATAATGCACTACGACTGCCACCACCACAAAATAACAATTGTTCGCTTACCGTCGTGTGCTTGCGCAGCAGATCCAGCGACAGCCTCAGGTTGAGCGCGATGCCTTCCATCGCCGCACGAATCAGATCGTTGCGCGTCGTTGCCAGATGCAGACCCATATACCCGCCGCGAATATGAATGCTGTGATCTTGTGAAGTACCGCCTGCCAGACTAGGATCAAATACAACACCATTCGCGCCTGCCGGTGCACAAGCCGCCATATCATTGATGCGTTCATATGCATCTTCTCGTCCCGCCAACTCCGGGCACAGTTGATCACGCACCCAGCGTAATGAACTTCCCCCAGCAAAAATAGAATAAGCACTCGTATACATACCTTCCGCAATATGAGCGAATACATACGGACGCGTCTCCACATCCAGCACCGGCTCTGCGGAATTTACAGGTATCCAGCTGGATGAACCAAGCGATACATAACTGCACCCTTCCTCACTGCCTACCGCACCAAGCGCCATGCACGCATTATCTACGCCCCCACATGCTACCGGCGTACCTTCCGCCAATCCTGTATAGGCTGCCGCTTCTGCTGTTACCCGCCCCACTATCTCATGAGAAGGTACGATTGCTGGGAATAGATGTGCCGGAATGCCCGCTGTCACCAACCATTCATCCACCAATACGCCCTGCTTGAGATCATAAGTACCCAGTCCGGAAGCATACGAAGGATCGGTATAGGTCGCACCAGTCAGCATATAGTTGATATAGTCTTTGGAGCCAAGCATCACATCGGTACGAGCCAATAGATCCGGCTGATGCTTGTGCATCCACATGAGCTTAAACAATGGATAACAAGCCGCAGGGAATCCATTTCCCGTACGCATATACCATTGCTCCTCATCCACCTGACGGAAAAATGCTGCCGCTTCTTCCTCCGCGCGCGTATCCGACCAGATCGGAACCTGCTCCAACAACACACCATCCGTACGGCTGACTGGTACACTAACCAGACTATGCCCGGATAGACTAATGCCATCTATATGCGAAGCTTCAACTCCTGCGGTCGATAGCAATTGCGTCGTCGATTGCGATATGCTCTGCCACCAGTCTGACGGACGCTGTTCATGATGATCTGGCTGCGGATAATAAGTAGCATATTCAGTAAAAGAACGCGCAACCGTCTGCAACTGACGATTATACAGCGAAGCTTTGACTCCGCCAGTGCCCAGATCGTACGCGATAAGATACGACATTCAGTCCCCTTCTTTCCAGATATGGCATGCTGTAGTGCACGTTGCTGTCATTAGCTTTGTTGAGAAGGATATTCTTTGTTTTGAATATAGTAAAGATAACTATCTTTTGTCAAGCGCTTTCATTTTTATTTTGCTTTTACTTGTATTTGTCTATCTCATTCGGTATATTGATAACAATAAAGATAATTATCTTTCATAAAAGGAGATACAAAATGGGACATACTGACTCAAATACGATCAAGCTTGGAGCTGACATTGGACGCTGGGTCGATGTGAGTGCCGTACGAACCGATGTCACCCATGCGGAAGTTGACCTACTACTTGCGATTGTAAAGACGTATCACTGTATTTGCGCTAGTCCGATGCCGTATATGACCGAATATGTTATTCAGCAGTTAACGCACACGCCAGATACGGTAGTCACGGGAGTCGTCGGTTTTCCATCTGGAGCCGATACCGTATCGATGAAAGTACACACAGCGCGTGAAATGTTGCAAATGGGCTGTCTTGAACTCGATATGGTGATTAACGTCGGTGCACTCAAGTCTGGCGATATTCAGCGAGTACAGCAGGATGTACAAGCCGTCGTTGATACCGCTAACGGTGTTCCAGTCAAAGCCATTCTAGAAATCGCCTATTTGACCGATGATGAGATTCGCAGAGGCAGTGAGCTGGTTGTATCAGCCGGAGCTGCTTTTGTTAAAACGGGGACGGGATGGGGTCCAAAGCCGACAACGGTCGATACGATCCGACTGATTCGCTCTACGATTGGCAATGCCGCGCAGATCAAAGCCGCAGGTGGGATTCGCGATCTGGATACGCTATTGGACATGCGCGCTGCCGGTTGCGACCGCTTCGGCATCGGCGTCCGTTCAGCATTGACGATTTTGGAAGATGCGTATACGCGTGCTGGATTGACCGTGCCGGAACTAGTAACGTCATCCGATTTGTCGGAGGACAATCGTTATTGAATGGATACTGTAGTTCATGATTTTGTGATTTCATGATTTTGTGATTTGCAGATTTGAGATTGGAATCGATTATGTATTCCATAACAAATCCAAGTAATGATGCTGGCAGGCATATTCATCATTCCTTTGGAATTGCTATGTTCAAGTATGATATCGAAATGGATCCGTTCTACGTTCAGTGCTATGCTATTTTTGCAATAGCGCCGTTATAATGAACTGCTGGGAACGCGGCATACCGCTAGGCCACTCGCCTACTTTGCAGAACATAATCTTGGTAATTTCTGTACTCGGCAGAAACGTACCTTCCTCTACTGTGCCGCTGAAGATCAGATCAATACAATTAGGATTACTGCGACGAATCGCGCGTTCTAGCCGATGAATATGTACATCCAGTCCGGTTTCTTCTTTTACCTCACGTATGAGACCTTCCTCCGGTTGCTCTTGCTCCATCCAACCGCCAGGGATGCCCCATGGCTCTGTATCGCGATAGGAATGACGCAGCAGCAATACTTCGCCTTGTTCATTGGTAAACACACCAAGTACCGCCACGAGAAAAGAAACCTGTGAACGGCGAACGACCCAATCTTTGAATCGCTTGGATGGCATGATTTTGTACATGGTGACAAGCCAGTCACGCGGAATCCGATTTACCCATTTGGCAAGCATATGATTTCTCCATTTCCGTATCGTATTGGATTTGTTACACATGGTATAGGTAGACTTAAAGCATTGTGAATTGGTTTTTTATAAGTATATGTACATCGATTCAATATATGGATATCGATATAGAAGCAAAAGGTGGTATTGAGTATTCAAATACGACCTTTTGCTTCTATATTCATTCTATTTTCTTCTCATTGCTTCCTGTCTGTTCGGAAACGTAGACAGGGGTATCATCATGAATATATTAGCAATCATTCATTATTTTTTTTGATTTTCTCTAGCTCCGCATACATATCAGACAGATGTTCCTTGAGCGCAGGAATTGGTGAAGGGTTGGACAAATCCAGTTCCTCTAGCGTATTCACCACAATTTGCAGCACGGCAAGATCGCGATACCAGCGGTGATCAGCTGGTACGATATGCCATGGATTTTTCTCAGTGGCGCAATGCTTGAATACATCTTCATAGCACTCCTGATACTTTTCCCAATACTGACGTTCATGCAGATCACTTTCATCGAACTTCCAGTTTTTATGCGGCTTTTCGATGCGGTCGATCAGCTTTTCCAATTGGAATTGCTTGGAGATATGCAAGAAAATCTTAACGACACGCACATTATTTTGCTCCAGCATTTTCTCGAATTGATTGATCTGCTTGAAGCGCTGTTTTGCCTTCTTGTCACTCACTTGACCGTGTACGCGGGTAATCAATACATCCTCATAGTAGGAGCGATTAAACGCAGCCAGATAGCCATAACCCGGCACATGCTGATGCGCACGCCATAGATAATCATGATTCAGCTCATCCGGTGTGGGCGCCTTGAAGCTGTATACGTCAATGCCCGCTGGGTTACAAATGGAAAAGACCTTGTTAATGACGCCATCCTTCCCACTGCAATCCATACCTTGAAAAACGAACAGAATGGATTTTTTCTTACTTGCAAACAGCTTCGGTTGAAGATCTTCGAAAATAGCGGACAACTGCTCGCGTTCTGCCTGCGTATCTTCGCGATTTTTATACTTACCGGTATCTTGAGGATCGATATCTTTCAATGAGATGGAATCACCAGATGCGAGAACCCAGTTCTCTTTTGACTTGGACATGCAAATCGCTCCTTTGGGTAGAATGATGATTGATGTGACTGGAGTGTCAGTATCTACATATTACCCGCATTTTTGCTAAATCTAGCAATATGGATGGCATTATATGTGTTAGATGACTCGTTCGTTCTCACGAATGGCAGCATTCATCTCGTTACGCAATTCGTCGATCAATGCATCCCGTACTTCAACGTCGAATGTGACACGCTTTGGCTTTAATTCTTCTAGCGCTTCGATCCATACATGACGGTCATTGATGTGACCCAATTCCTTTTGAATGTTTTTGTACAATTGTTCGTGATCGCGAAATTTGGCATTTAGCGCAAAGCTTGCCGCTTCGGCAGTATAACGAATTTCTTTGGCAGCGATCCGCACTTTGTGTAGTGCTGCTAGGGTATCATCGGCTTCCATTCCTTGCTCTTTGGCAATCTGACGATACGTTTTTTTCTTTTGCTCATACGAGATTTCCAGTTCTCGCATCAACCGATTGACGTCGGAATCGGCAACAAGCTTCGGCAGTTGCTCCTCCAAAAAAGGTTTCCATTTTTTGTGGAGCTTTTTACCCTGCAATTGGGGCAGCTTGCTAGTCAATTTTTTGCGGTAAAAGCGGCGGTGCTGCTTCTGCTCTTTGATGACGGCTTTTAACAGTTTGACAAGATGATCTTGTTCTTGCTGTTTTGCCTGCTTGCGGCGTTGTTTGAAGGCGTCGATGAGTACGTCTTCGTCGCGAACTTTGCCCAAGCGCTTTTGTGCCTTTTTGAATAGCGGCAGTAGTTCGGTCTGATCATTCGGATCGAGAATGCGCAATAGAGTCATTAACTTGCGGCAATTGACCCGCGCCTGATGTACATCTTCATCGTCAAACGTATCCACTGCCTGCTCCCCATGCTGCTGAAATTTGCTGTACAGTTCGCTTAATACGTCATGCCATTGTGCCGATTTATCTTTACGCTGATGAGTCGCTGATGAGGTCACGGTTAATCACTCCTGTTGGTAGACTGGTGTGCCTTATATTCCCTGTTACCCGCTCATTCCATACCTTGCACCATATCGGGCAGCTAGATGACATCTATTACTGCAATGCGGCAGGACTTGTTTCGACGATTTTTAATATTGTAATAAAGGTATACAAGTTTCATAACACGCAAACACTTCACCTTGTTGTGCAGGATGTATACGCACAAATGCTCCGTTATAAGGCATCCTCTACAAGCTGAAGATGATCTAGCGGCAACCAGCCCTCTGCTTCGTCCGATTGGCGCATGCACCATACCCAGCCGTTACGCTCTCGCTGTGAGATGACGATCTCGCCGGGCAATACATTCATTTCCAGTGCGGTATAGTCCTCAAGCGAAATCCCCTGGGCAGGTTGCTGTTCGCTTCGTACGAATACTTGTCCGGGCACCCATCCACTGATTCCATCACTGTTCGTACAAAAATACCAGTCTGGCCATTCCTCAGGCCCATCATAACGCTCACCGACAACTACCCCTTCGCCTTTTTGAAATGTGATGGGATTCGGATAGTTGCTACAATGTGATTTCACGACGATATATGTATTCATCTGTTTGATTTCCTCCTATGCCGATTCATGTATTCTCATTTTACAATATAGGACGGTCACAATAACAATTCAGACTTAAATGCAATTGGAAGACAGTATTATTTTGCGATCGAATATGCTGAAAAACATGTTGCATTATGTTTAGGATTGAACAAAATCTGCATAATAAGCATCATTTTTGCCAATTTTGTTCACCTGTTCTCCTCCTTTATGATATATAATTAGCTTAGGCAATATCATAATGTAAGTTGCAAACTTTGAAAACGTTACTGCATTTGTATTATGATAGAGTGTAACGTCCGTTTTGTTCCATTGGAACGAGAGGATTCGTCACCACGAAAGGAGCTTGAAAAAGCAGCTATGAGAGCGTATTTGTTCTTACCTGTTATCGCGTCGCTTATTTTTGCGCCTGCAACTATAAATGCCGAACAGGCGGCATCCGCTACGTTGCCTGCAACTGCCGGACCTGCCGACCAGATCGTATCCACGTCTTCGTGGGAGTATCCCATTGTACATTTTCGTAACAGTACATATCGCATCATGATGGAGCCTGCGCTTAGTACTGTCAAGGTTGGTCCACGCCTCGGCAAGGTAGAGCGTAATATTAGTAGTTTTGAAGAAGTCGACGAGAATAATTCCATGATCGATACTACGTACAAAAATGGCGACAGCAATGTGTTGAATGTCGATTCGCCGATCTACAAATTCCGCAATCGCAGTACCAAGGATTGTATTATCGTCAGTCACAAAAACAAGTATTACAAAGCTGTGCTCCGCACTGATTATTCAGATGCAGGCGATGCTTTGAAATCGTCAGCATCATCGATCGTATCCAGTCCGTCCGCTTAACATGCTTGTTGTTATGGGACATATATCGTACACAAGTTTATCGCTGGGATGCTGATTGGTTTCGCACATCGATATTTCCACAATCACAATCACAATCACAATCACAATCACAATCACAATCACAATCACAATCACAATCACAATCACAATCACAACTATTATCACGAACACCAAAAGCCGCCGCAATGTATATATTGCGGCGGCTTTTTCATTATTTTCTATCTATTCAGCTTTGCCGAATGTCCACTTTGATCGGTCGATATCATAGGACTTCTTTCACAAAATAAAATGTAATCCTACCGCTTAAACGCCATCACTTGAACAAGTATGTCATCGCTTGATTGTATCGATGTTATTGATACTGTGGCTCGAAGAAGAAGCGACCGTTTAGCACAGTATCCCATACAACGGATGTTGACGATTGGTTCAGCGATGCCTGAATGGTTTTCTTCATAGCTGCGGCGTTGGCATTGCCTTTGATCATGCTGGTGCGTGCTTTCGTTTCTGTCGCATCCAGCTTGAGCAATTTGCCTGATTGTTGCCATGTACTCCACGGGGTCAAGCCGCCTGCACTGATGTTATTGCCATGCAAGAAATTCGCTACGTATTCGCGATATTGTGCGGTCAATACCAGACGTCCTTTTTGATTGGCATCGGTATACAGCGTGCCTGGGAACAATCCGGCAAACGCACTCTTGTCAAACGCACCGGTCAGAAAATCAAGATCGACGCCATGCGTAGCGGCAACGTATTTCGCTGGTGCTTTCAGTCCTGCATCCTGTGCACCCCATGCGAAGCGGTAGGCATAGATGTTTTTCGCCTTACTATCTTTGCTGTACTTGGCTGCTACCTGATCCGCGTTAAAAGAAGAATATAACTGGCTGCCATATGCGGTTGCCTGCCAGAATTGTTTTTCGGTTGTTGGTTCCCATGTATGTTTGCTGAAGCTTGGCAGGAACGTAGGATCGAATGCGGCAAACGCATTGAACTCGTTTTGCATACTGCCGATCAGCATCGGTACACGGTTATAGTTGCCGCTATCTACAACGTCAAATCCCTGCTTTGGCAGCACCGTTCCGTCGGTGAACAGATGCGGGAATTCGGACATACGAATCATAACGGAACCGACTGCTTGCACAAGCAGACTACTATCCAGTCCGCGCAGCGTTTGTTGCAATTCGGTTGCATCCGTCTGCTTCAGGTAGTTCAATGCTTCCGCTTTGGTCTCCGATTGACCAGCTTTCACGAGTACATCTGCCAGCTTGTCGTTATCGTAGGCTTCACCGACAGCCGGAGTGGTAGTCGTCATCCCGCCACTCAGTGGCATCACTTTGGCAAACAGTCCTTTGGCAAGCGGAGAGATCGTCAGCGCCAGCACATCACGCGCACCTGCGGATTGACCGCCCAACGTGACATTGTGGGTATTACCGCCAAAGCTCTCGATATGCTGCTGCACCCATTTCAACGCTTGAATCTGATCCAGCAAGGCAAAGTTCCCTGAATCTTCGGCAGCGTCGCCTGTGTGTAGCGCCGGATTACGAATCCAGCCCAGCAGACCAAGACGATAATTGACAGTCACGATCACGGCATTCGTTTTCTCCGCCAGCGCCTGACCGTCAAACGAACCGCCACTACCAGTTACATTCCCGCCACCATGTAAAAAGACCAGTACCGGCAACTGTACATCGCTAGTCGCTGGACGATAAATATTCAAATACAAGCAATCCTCGCTACCTGTCACTTTGCCATTCGCAAGCTGCGTACATACTTGTGGCAATTTAGTCGCTTCGGCTGTCTGCTCCGGTGTTTGTTGAGGCGCTTGTGGTGCACGCCAGCGCAGTTCACCTACCGGTGCCTGAGCATAAGGAACACCAAGCCACATCAGCGTATTGGCGCTGGTCGATTTGGTGCCGTTCCATATAGCCTGCGAGGTTGGCTGCTGAATGTCTGCCTGATATGCGTACATACTGGATTCACTTCCTGTCGTTGCTGCTGCTGCTCCCGCGGTACTCCATGTGCCAGCAGTACCGAACAATACCAACAGTGCCATCATTGCGGCTAGATACCATCTGTTTTCGTTTCCTGTACTCATTATACCCCTGCCTCTCTGTTGTGAAAAATAGACGAAGAATGTGCCGTATTCCTTCAAACTGCGATATTCATTGGGATTTATATGTAAACGATTGCAGTCGTATGGAAAATCGTCCTGAAAAAGCAAAAAACCCGACTTGTCTGCTCACTGTCTATCGCAACAGTAAAGCAGCCAAATCAGGTTTCGCCCGGACGATCCGGTAACAATCCTTCATGTGCAGATAAGTATACCACATTTTGTAACGCTTTCAAGGACCAATAAATGGGTATTAGCTGAAATGCGTACTTCCATATCTGCATATGTATTTTGGTTTTACAATCAAGATCTTGCTCATTATAAGGCGACTATGTACCGCTAGATGAACAGATATATAGAACATCTCCTGTCTTGCATGGAAATGGAAGCAGACAGGAGATGCTCCACCATCGTTCAATCATAAGGTACAATCCATCATTCCATCATGCAGTGCAATCGTAATGACAATAGTTAAGGAATCCATTGTACGATGCCAAAGATCAACAACGCGATTGGATTACCAGCTTGCCTTTTTCACGCCGGGAATTTGACCTTGATAGGCAAGCTCGCGGAAGACGATCCGTGACACTTTGAATTTGCTCAGATAACCATGCGGACGACCGCTTACTTGGCAACGATTATGCAATCGAGTGGGCGATGAATCGCGTGGTAGCTTGTTCAGCGCTTCGTAATCTCCTGCTTCTTTCAATTGGCGGCGTTTCTCCGCATATTTAGCCACCAGCGCTTCACGCTGACGCTGACGGACGACTTTGGATTTTTTAGCCATAGAGGGAACACTCCTTATTTTTTATTAATCGTAATAATTACTATTAAATAGTATAGAATAACAAGCTTAAATTGGCAACCTTTTTGTATAGGCGCTGCTTGTTATAGATAATGTAGCGTTTTTATAGATGATATGGTCGGTTGTTATTCCGATGTATTGCTCGGTCTGTATGTAGTGAACAGATGTGTTTTTGGTTAGGGCTACTGCTGCGTATCTACGGCTGTTGTCCACTTTTTCTCCTGCCGTGGGCTGAGGACAGTGCGTTGTATTTTTTTTACAATACATGCAATAGCAATCCTACATATCCGAATTCAATTGCAAAGGAGAATGATGTATGAATCTACAATCACTGAATGGTGATGGAGCGCTAGACCATCCATCATTACCACCGCTGCATCGCAATCGGCATTTTATCGTGTTAATGTCGGCGCAGCTAATCTCTAATCTGGGCGACTGGCTTCATTTGCTAGCGTTATTAACGATGATCGGCATGGTCTGGCAGGCAACACCGATGCAGATTACGTGGACCACACTGTGTATCGTACTGCCGATGCTAGTTGGTGGACCACTGGCAGGCGTGCTCGCGGATCGTCTAAATCGCAAATGGCTGATGATATTCGCCGACTTGATCCGTGTGCTGCTCGTATTCAGTCTGTTATGGGCTACGCAACTATGGCATGTCTATCTCATTCTCATCGGCAAAAGTATATTTGACGTCCTGTTCTCTCCTGCCAAAAATGCCAAATTACGCGAAATCGTTCCGCCACCTCAATTGCCCCAAGCGGTAACGATCAGCTCCTCGATTGAACAGGGCTGTAAAATCGCCGGACCTGCGCTAGGTGGACTACTGTTAGCGATTGCCGGAGTTCAGTGGAGCTTTGTGGCGGATGCGGCGACATTTCTACTGTCGGGCTTGATTTTGCTCGCTTTGCCGGGACGTGAATATCAGCGGCAAGCGATGCAGACGGCAAGTCGTGATGCGGAGCCGGAAGAAAGGGAACGTCAGCGTTCATTTTGGAGCGATCTGGTGACGGGCGTTCGGTATATGCTACATATGCGCATCATCGGTTATGGCACGTTGCTGCTCTGTATGGTGCTACTCGTATTGCAGCTTGCCGATTCGCAAACGATTGTGCTATTTCGCCAGATTCCGGGTATTCAGCAGTCATTGCTTGGTTGGTGTATGACTGCAAGCGGAGTTGGGACGTTGACAGCAGCATGGTTAAGCTCACGACTGAACTTCTCTCATTTGTCCAAAATGAGTGCCGGGGCTGGCTTGATGGGATTGGTCTTCGTAGTAGTTGGTCCGATTGCGGCAATGGTTCATGCTGGATCGCTGACAACGGGCTTACTACTGTTGTCATTCTGGCTGGTCGGTATCGGAGCGGGATTTGCTTTTATACCATTTCAGGTGTTGCTGCAACAGCATACCCCGGTGCATATGACAGGGCGTGTATTCGGTACAGTGAGTAGTCTCACTTCTGCCAGTTCAGCTACCGGTCCATTGCTGGGTGGTCTGCTCGTTACGTCTGCGGGTGTGACGCCAGCGTTCGTACTTGCCGGTTCGTTGTTGACGCTGATTGGCATTACTGGATTGGTTCGTGTGAAAGACAAGCGTATGTCGCCTTCTATGGTCAAAAAAGTATAGAGCAGTGCAGCGCATATCGGGCATATGATTGCCCATGTATGTGCTACACTGCTCTAACCTATACATGTGATTCGGTGGACTGATAAGGTGGACTGATGCACAGTATTCCATCCCAACCTCATCCAATCAGCAGCGTATAAATAATACCCGGACCATGTACACCAATCGTCAAGTCATTTTCAATATCAGACGACCGACTAGGACCGGAGATAAAATGGACACCTGCTGGCAAATGCTCTCGTCCGCGCGTATCCAGTGGAATCAATAGCTCACCCAATCGTGTAAACAGCCGTTCTCTAGGCAACAGCACAACGCATACCGTCGGCAGCAGACTAACAGAGCGTCCCTGCTGTGCAGCAGAAGTAACCATAACGGTGCCCGTATATGCAGCAGCGCCATCTGCAAGCACGACGCCAATATCTGCTTCGGCGGCGCGCGCCTTCCACGGCTGTGCCGGATCACTATTCCAAACGGAAATATGCGCTTCTGGCAACTGCGTCTCCAATTGCAGTTGTTCCAGCTCTGGCAATTGCTGACGCACGATATACTGCGCACCAAGATGACAAGCGTGCTCGGCGATCCATTGACCCGCTTCTTGCCAATCCGCCACACGCGTTACATGCCCGCCCACTTCCTGAAAATACTGGGTAAAACGCTGAATCCGCTCTTCTTCACTCCAATCAAAGTTTGCCCAGAACGACGGTGCACCGCGAAACGGATGCTGTGGCGGCTCTGTCATGATTGGACGCTTGAGCCTAGTGGAAATATTGTCGATAAAATCCTTTTGAGCTGTACGAGAACGTTCTTCCAGCTCTTGTAACCAATCTGGTTGTTGAGAATCGGTAGACGTAAATGATGGCTCGCTATCGGATGCTACGTTGTTCTGCTCATGGTTCTGTTCATGGTTTGGACGCTTGGAATCAGTTTTCATGTGTGTCGCCTCCTGTCTTGCGCTGGCTTCGTTCACGCACGATACGCTCCATCCGCTCCTTGATGCTATCATCCAGTTGATGAGATTGCTGCTCTGTTTCCTTTTGCAACTCTGACCAGCCATCGCGGAAGGAATGATCCGCCATCTTCGGCATGATGCGATACGTGTTCCAGCCTTTGAGCGGACCGAGTTTGAGTGTAATACCGTTATCTTTTACGATCGGCTTTTGAAATAGCTGCCCCATCTTCAGCGCCAAATGAAGCCGTTTGGAATTGCCCATAACGGTTGCGAATCCTTTCATACCGATGGATTCCCAGCGATTGCCGTGACCGCGTTCTACTTTGCGGCGGCGCAAATAGACGAGCATATCGTGCAGCGGGATCTTGACCGGGCATGCTTCGTAACATGCTCCGCACAGACTGGATGCGTTGGCAATATCGTCCCATTCCGCCACATTGCGATTAAGCGCCGGTGTCAATACGGCACCGATTGGACCGCTATACGTGCCGCCGTAGGAATGACCGCCGATCTGACGATATACGGGGCAGACATTCAGACAAGCGCCACAGCGAATGCAATTCAGCAGCTCCTGAAATTCTGGATCACCTAATTGCTGTGAACGACCGTTATCGACGATCACGATGTGCATTTCCTCTGGACCATCGCCATCGGCTGTGCGTTTCGGTCCGGTAATGCCTGACATGTACATCGTTAGCCGTTGACCAGTAGCAGAACGCGGTAATAAGGTCGCCATCACTTCAAGGTCTTCCCATGACGGAATGATGCGTTCCATGCCCATTAGTGTAATTTGCGTTTTGGGCACCGTGGTCACCATGCGCGCATTGCCTTCATTTTCAAACAAAACCATCGAACCGGTCTCAGCAATGGCAAAGTTACAACCAGTCATACCGATATCCGCGCCGAGGAATTTCTCACGCAGCTTGCGACGAACGTATCCTGCCAGCACGGTTGTATCTGGCGGCAGCGTCTCTCCTGCATCTTCGGACAACAGCTCGGCGATCTGATAGCGATTTTTGTGAATAGCGGGAATGACGATATGGGAAGGTCCTTCCCCGGCAAGCTGAATAATATATTCGCCGAGATCACTTTCTACCGTTTCGATTCCTGCTAGCTCCAGCGCACGATTAATATGCAATTCTTCAGATACCATCGACTTGGACTTGACGACCGATTGTGCCTGCTTGTGGCGAGCAATGGTCATCACGATATCTGTCGCCGCTACTGTGTCCGGTGCAAAATGGACATGAACTCCATTTTTGCGTGCATTATCCACGAACAGATTCAGATAATAATCCAGATGTGCGATCGTATGCAGTCGGATTTGCCGCCCGCGCTCCCGCCATTCTTCCCAGTTGCCATGCTCCATCGCGGCTGCCTGTTTGCCACTACGCAGACGCTCGGTGGTGAATCGTACCGCTTTACGTAGAAAATCGTTATTCAGTGCCACGTCTGCCCGATCCTTAACTGTTCCGTGTGTAGAATGTGCCGTATTCATGTGACCATCACCCCTTCATACAGCAGCTCGGCGAGATGCATCACGCGTACCTGTTCCCCGCGATGACGCAAATTGCCGGCGATATTCATCAGGCATGCCATATCTAGCCCTACCAACACCTGCGCTTCGGTTTCCTTGATATGATCGACCTTTTCCGTTACCATCGCACCGGAAATATCCGCCATCTTCACTGCAAATGTACCACCAAACCCGCAGCAATCCTCGGCAAATGGTAACGGCACTAGCTCCAAGCCCTTCACATGATGCAGCAGCTCCATCGGCTCATCTTTGACCCCAAGCAAGCGACTGCCATGACACGACGGGTGATACGTAACTTTATACGGAAAATGCGCCCCTACATCCGCCACACCTAACACCTGAACGAGAAACTGGGTAAATTCATACGTCTTCTTTTCCAGTTCATGTGCTAGCTCCAACCAATGCGGATCATCTTTGAACAATTCAGGATAATGATGGATCATATACGTACATGATCCCGACGGTGAAACAACAAAATCACTATCTTCAAATGCTTTTAGAATCGTCTTCGCTGTTGTGCGTGTCTCCTCCCAATAGCCGCTGTTATAGGACGGCTGACCACAGCATGTCTGAATGGGCGGAAAATCCAGCTTGACCCCGTGGGCTGCCAGCAAGCGGACCATGGCTTCACCAACCTGCGGATAGATTGCATCGCTCAAACAGGTAATAAATAGGGAAACTTTCATGCTGCACCTTCTTTCTGCGGGATTGTTGGTAAGATATCCATTTATGAAGCAACCGCTTACAAATAAAAATCGAATTGTCATGTATGAGACGACTATAACTGTAATAAACGTACACATCTCATCTACTTTGGAATGGATAGAAATCCCTTTTCACATCATTAGAATAGAAAAGCCCGGTTCATACGCCGGGCTGCGAATTGTGGGTCATCTGCAAGTGTGTCTCATCTGCGAATAAGAACTATACCATCCATCTAATAATGAGCGTATGTTGCATCATGAATTGACTTGATATACGGTTCCAATCGCTCTCGTATCATTTGCTTTAACCTATAATCTTCCACAACGCCTTGAACTATTTGCTCACAATCAAGCATCTTCAGACGAGCGTCACACGAATATCGTGTTCTTCCAACTGTCGTACCGTCTCACCTGGCAAGCGATTGTCGGTGATCAGCTCATCCACCTCATTCAGATTCATCACATGGGCAAATGCCTGTACACCGAATTTACTCGCATCTGCCAGCAAAATGACCTGATCCGCCATGCCGACCATTTTCTGCTTCACGCGTCCTTGCAATTCGTTGGATTCGCTCACCCCGCGTTCCAGATGCACGCCCTGACAGGACAAGAACAACTTGTTAACATAATACGTATCCAGCGAACGCTCTGCCAGTGGACCGACAAAGGACAGCGAGCGCTGTACCAGCTGTCCACCAGTAGAGATCACTTGAATCTTCTCACGGTTGCTAAGCTGGGTCGCTACCCGGATCGAATTGGTCAGTACAGTCAGCGGAATGTCTGGTAGACTTGCCGCCATATACCACGCTGTCGTACTCGCATCAAGCAGTATGCGGTCATTCGGCTGAATCAGCTTGACCGCTTGCTCGGCAATCCGCCGCTTCTCATCGGCATGCATAATCTCCCGTTCGGAAAAGGGCGTCTCCGGTTGTTCATCCTTAACGCTGACCGCGCCGCCGTGTGACCGCTTCAGCATTCCCTGACGCTCCAGTCGATCCAGATCACGCCGAATCGTCTCCTCGGTTACTTGACAACGCTCACTCAATTCGGTGACGCGCATGCTGCCTTTTTCATTGACCAGTTTGATAATCATGTCATACCGTTCCGCTACTAACATCAAGTCCTCAACTCCGCATCGTTATTGTACGGGCACTGCGGTCAATCGGCGGAAGCGTCCATAAGCGTCCTCCCATGCGTCCTGTTCCTGCGGTTCATAGATCTCCACTGGAAAAGAATCACGGATGACGGCTCTTGCTTCGCGGATATCGCGGAATGTCCCCTGTGCTATCCATTGTACCGCCAAATTGCCAATCGCGCTTCCCTCTGCCGGACCTGCCCAGACTGGGCGACGAATTGCATTCGCTGTCCATTGACAGAGCAAGCGGTTTTGAATGCCGCCGCCGACCATATGCAGACCGTCGAATGTCTTGCCTGACAGCTGCTCGGTCAGCTCTAGTACATAACGATATTTTAAAACAAGACTTTCGAAAATGCAGCGCGCTACCTCACCATATCCATCCGGCGGCTGTTGCCCGGTCTGACGACAATATTGACGCACACGAGAACGCATATCCCCGGCATGCAAAAACAGCTGGTCATCTGGATCAATAAAAGCGGCAAATGCCGGAGCCGCTTCCGTATCGTTGATCCAATCAGCATACGATACATGGTGTCCACCGCGCTCGCTTTCACGCTTGAACTCCTGAAAGATCCACAGCCCCATAATATTTTTCAGCAATCGGAATGTACCGTACGCTCCGCCTTCATTGGTGAAGTTCAGCTCCAGTGCCTGCTCGTTGATCACTGGCTCCTTCACTTCCGTTCCCATCAGCGACCATGTACCACAGCTCAAGTAGGCAAACGAATCCGACAATGCTGGTACCGCCACAACAGCAGAGGCTGTATCATGCTCCGCAACCGCCGTCACCGGGATATCCGGCAAGCCCAGATCGACCCGCAGCGACGAACGCAAATGTCCAGCTGCCGCTCCCGGCTGCACCGGCTTGCCGAATAGCGAGGGCGATAATCCAATATGCGATAATAGCTTACGATCCCACTCCTGTTGTCTAGCATTGTACAGCTGTGTCGTCGTCGCATTCGTAAATTCATTGATCATCTCACCCGTCAGAAAGTACCGCAGCAGATCGGGAATCATTAGAAAACGCTGCGCTTCCTTGAGCAGCGGCGATTCTGCCCGTCCCATCGACTCTAGCTGATAGATCGTATTAAAGCTGAGAAATTGAATGCCTGTCGCTTCGAATATACGTGCTGCCGTCAATTCCTCTTGTAATCGTTCCATCGAGCCGTGCATATGCCAGTCCCGATAATGATACGGATTGGCAAGCAATTCGCCCTGTCTACCGATCAATCCAAAATCAACTGCCCACGAATCAATACCAATGCTGTCCGGCAGCATCTGCTCCTGCTTGGCAATGATCAGCCCCTGCTGAATTTCGTGATACAGCCGCAAAATATCCCAGTACAGATGGTCGCCCACTTTAACCGGATCATTGCTAAACCGATGAATCTCCTGCGTCACGATCCGGTTATCGTTCAGTCTGCCGACGATCGCTCTGCCGCTGCCTGCCCCCAGATCATAAGCAAGAATCGTCACCAGCTTGCACCGCCTTTGCCGCGTGCGAGAATACTGCTGCCATATTGATTGTCCAAATACGCTCTCATCGGTTCCGCAGGCAATCCTTGCTCCTCGCGTACAGCATGAAGCAGTGGTGTCACATCAAATTCAAATGCACGACGAACCGCATCCTCCGCTCCAAGTACATCGCCGCGCGCCTGCGCTTTTGCCACCTCACGATGATCGACCAGCAGTGCCTTCGCATATTGCGTCTGCACATTGAGTACCGAGCGAATCATCGCTGGAATCTTCTGCTCGATGTTGTGCGATTGATCGATCATATACGCAATATTGTTGACCGCCTCTACCAGACGTTGCTCTCCACTATCCGCCGCATCCAGAATCTGATAGAAGATCAGGAACAGCTCATACGGATTGATCGTCCCGACAATCAGATCATCATCAGCATATTTATAACTATTAAAATGGAATCCGCCCAAACGTCCTTCATCAATCAAATACGATACGATATGCTCCACATTCGCCCCCGGCAGATGATGTCCTGTATCGACCAGCACTTGTGCTTGTTCGCCGAGCTTGAGCGCATAATTGTACGCCATGCCCCAATCAGCAATATCCGTATGATAAAAGGCAGGCTCGAACGCCTTATACTCGATCAGCATCCGCATCCCCGGCGACAACGATTTGTACATTTCCGCCAGTGATTCTAGCATCCAATGCTTGCGCTGGCGAATACTGCCCTGCCCCGGATAGTTCGTACCATCAGCAAACCAGAGACTAATATCGCGTGACCCCGTTTCACGGGCAATATCGACGCATTCTAGCAGATGGTTGGTCGCTTTGCGGCGAATTGCTGGATCGGCGTTCGTTACACTGCCCAGCATATAATCTTCTTCCTGAAACAGATTCGGGTTGATCGCACCGATTTTCAAATTCAGACTTTCGGCATGACTGCGCAGCTTGCCGTAATCGTCCACTTTGTCCCATGGAATGTGGATCGCTACCGAGGAGCAAAGCCCGGTCACTTTGTGCACCTGCGCCGCATCTTCTAACTTTTCAAACGGATTGCGCGGCACGCCTTCTTTTTGGAACACTTTGAACCGGGTACCGGAATCGCCGTAGCCCCAAGATGGAGTCTCGATCTGCAATGCTTGTAAGCGGGATTTGACAGTATTCAGGTCAATGCCGCGGGCTTGCTGTTGTTCTTCGAATAAGGCATACGCTTTGTCGGACATAATAATGCCTCCTTGATTGGGTTGGGTGAAGTTAGGTGAAACTTGTACAACAACATTCGCATATATGATTTCCAGATCGCAATAGATTGGTAATACATCATAATCGATCAAAATAATCGATCAAATGATAACTATGATCCTAAGCGGTTCTTTTATCTAGTAAAGGCTGCCGGAACGCCGCCATCAATCGTTAGCATACAGCCGGTCGTCTTCGCTGCTCTGGATGAAGCAAAATAAGCCACTCCTTCGGCGATATCATCCGGGTAAATGTTAACCAGTAGCGTCGTCCGCTTGCGATAATGCTCTTCCAGCTGATCCGGCTCAATGCCGTATGCAGCGGCACGTTCGTTGCGCCAGTTCGAATTCCAGATCGCTGATCCTTGCAGAATCGCATCCGGCAAAATCGTATTGACGCGAATACCCAGCTCGCCACCTTCGGCTGCAATACAACGTGCCAGATGTGCTTCCAGCGCTTTGGCTGAACTGTATGCTGTTACATTTTTGCCAGCGTAGACGGAGTTTTTGGAGCCGATGAAGACCATACTACCGCCCAGCTCTTGCTGCTTCATGATTTTAAAAGCTTCACGCGCTACGAGGAAGTAGCCGGTTCCGAGCACATTCATATTGAGTTCCCATTCCTTGAGCGACGTTTCGTCAAACGGACTAGATGTTGCCAGACCAGCGTTGTTGACGAGAACATCGACACCCCCATATGCAAGTGCCGTGTCGGCAAATGCTTGCGATACCAGTTGCTCATTCGTCACATCCATCTTCACCGCCAGTGCGCGGTTAGGACCGAAGGCTTCGTTCAGCTCGTCGGCTATCTTTTGCGCGCCTTCCAGATTCAGATCTGCTAGCACAACGTGTGCGCCTTCGCTCACAAGGCGACGTGCGGTTGCACTGCCGATTCCGCCTGCGCCGCCTGTAATAAGTGCGATCTGCCGGGAAAATTCTGCTTCGGCAGGAGCGAGCGACAATTTATACAATTCCAGCGGCCAGTATTCGACGTTGTACGATTCCGATTCGCTTAGCGACACGAACTCGCCCAATGCGGTCGCATCACCCATGACAGCAATCGCCCGATGATACAGTGCACCGCTAACGAGCGACATGGCATGACTTTTGCCAGTGTTGATCATACCGACGCCCGGAATCAGGATGACACGCGGTGCTGGCTCAAACATCACATCGCCTTCCTGATGATTGCGCTCAAAGTACGCACGGTACTCTTCTTTGTATTGATGAATGCCCTCAATAACTGCCTGCTTCAACCCATCCACATCATCTGCATCTGGCGCAATATCGATGAATAGCGGCTTCATCTTCGTATGTACGAGATGATCGGGACAAGCCGCACCGACCTGCGATAAGGCAGCCGAATCTGTACCATTCACAAATGCCAACACATCGTCACCATCGTCAAATGTCAAAATCATCTTCTTGCTATCGCTAACCGCACCACGCACCGCAGGCATAATACTGGATACCAGATGCTTGCGCTGTTCCGATGAGAACGCTTGCAATTTCTCGCCGCCAAATAAAGGCTTTTGCTTCGCTTTGTCTTCGATATACTGTGCAGCGCGATTAATGATCTCGATGGTTGTATTGTAACATTCTTCCTGCGTTTCGCCCCATGTAACCAGACCATGCTTTTCCATCAGTACTAGTTGCGGGTTAGGATGATCCAGTACGCCTTGAGCGATCATTTTCGATAACGTAAAGCCCGGACGAATATACGGCACCCAGACAAACGTATCTCCAAAAATTTCACGCGCCAGCTCTTTGCCATTATCTGCACAGCAGAGACTAATGATCGCATCAGGATGCGTATGATCGACATGCTTGAACGGCAGAAACGCATGCAGCAGCGTCTCAATTGATGGACGCGGCGCTTTGGCATCGATCATGCAATTGCCCAGATAAGCGACCATCTCCTCGTCCGGCATCTCCTCCCGTTCAAACAACGGAACAATATCATCGAGACGCAATCCGGTAAAATGCTGCGCCTTCATTGACGCCAGATCGGAGCCACTACCCTTTACATACATCACTTCTACATCACGACCGCGAAAATCCTGTACTGTCCCTTTGCTAGACGTATTACCGCCGCCCCAGTTACATACCCGGCGATCAGAGCCAATCAGATTGGATCGGTATACAAGCTTGTCCACACCTTCTTGTATACTATTTGCCTGCTGTGCATTCCATTGATTCGGTATCATACGTTATCCTCCATTGTTCTGTGTCGTTGTGGCAGCACGAATAGGTACCTTCCTGTTCATTGCTACCGCTCGATGCACAGTTGATTGCATTACAGATATTGTTGATTGTATTGCCTACTATGCTACCGCTGGTCTGGAATATCATGCCAAATAGCGGTTCCTTTGTTTGCAGTATATCACTTCTGTTTTTATTTGAAAATATATAAATCGGAAATAAACAAAAATATATTTAAAATTGGTAACGCTTAATCGGTAATAAGTAAAGTAATGTGCAAGATATTCTGACTTTTATACAAAAAGAAACACGATCATTTGATATGCCATATGACCGTATTTCCAATACCTTTGATGCTGTAAACGCCAAACCATCCAAACAACTTCTGTGACATATAACATAAAAACACAATGCTCAACATCAGGCGAGTCAACAACAGGATCATATTTTTCATGCTAAATATCTCCTCTTACATATTTCGTATGTACATGTATATTTCTCTGCTCGTTTCTGCACGTTATGGAATAAGACGACTTTGACATATATATGTTTCCCTTTTCTGCAATCGGGTAATTAAGAACAGAGCATTACTGAACAAAATAAAGTGAAGTATTCACGAGGAGGAGAGCATCATGACACAAGACAACAATATGGAAAATCCGAATTCGGAAGATACACTAATGGAGAAACACAAAAAGGAACAGGGTGCCAATCCTGAAACCCAAGCAGATGATTGGGTATCCAAACCATCTCCAATTGCCTCGGGCGACGATGACAACAAAGACAAAAAAGATTCCGATAAGTAATCTGGCGTAATCAGATCGCTACAGGAATCCAGATCAATGTATACAGCAGGCAGTATGGATCATAACGATCTGTACTGCCTTTTTTATGATGCGATCTTTTGGGTTATTGGATTTTAGAACGCGATTGCTATCTATCCATTTTGGCTCAAACGATCTGTTTCGCCACTATTTTTGAGTTCCTCTTTTCCCTTCTGTTACAATAGCGATATCAATACGCAGGAGGTACATAGATGGAATGGCTACATGAAGTCGTCGCTGCAAAGTGGCGAGAACAAAGCAAGCAGTATGCGCAAGACATTAATGAATTTGTACGTATTGGCGTTGAAACCGATTGGACAGCTCAGCAGGAAGAACCGCAAGATGAACGATATAGATTAGCACCTGAAGTGATGCATATGATTGAAGCAGCGAATGCCGCAGGAGAGATCGAGCAATTGCATACCTTACTGCCGCCTGCTTCTTCTCCACTACTTGCCCTTTTCAGTGAAGAAGCAGCGTCTACTACGTTGCAGCCAGTATTTCCACTTGGCTTTGCGGGTACACGTGTGCTATTACAAACTGGTATTGGTGCTTCTATAAGCCGAATCTGTCTGGCTACAGAGGATGAGATCATTCTGGTAAAGGATGTACGTCGTGCTGGATTCTCCCCGGACGGTGCCTATGTCGCGCTCGCGGATGAAAAAGGCATCTCTATCATTATGCATCCTGATCTTGAATTAAAAGGTATAGAAGTCGCTTATTACGAATGGCAAAGTATTCAATCTACGATTGCTGACTTTTTGCCAAATATACAATCACTAGCAACAGCTGAGTCTGCTGTATATTCCTTGTTGCAACTGATTCCGTTTGATCAGGGCAAGTCGCTGCTGCTTGTTAGCGAATATGGTGTGTATGTCCTGTCAAAGGGAAATATAACAATCCTCTCCCCCTCACCAGAAGAGATTACGGAATATGGTGCAGATTACGATAGCACTTGGTCGTCCATGGTTCATGGTGCTGTGTCTATAGATGAGCAATGGATCGCTTATGGTAATCAGGGTAGTGAGCATGGGCTACTGCATATGCCGACGCAGCAACGACATACATTTGCGCCGCAGTCCAGCTATCCGCATTACAGTCTGTTCAATGTGGAGAGTACTGCGGTCTGGTATAACGCTTGCCATTTCTACAATGGGGCGACAGCTAGAGTGAATTTGGCGGCGGTGCAACGTGGTGAGATTGGTGCGTATGATGAATTGCAATTGGTCGATGAGGAGATGCGTGTGTATGCCGGGGTTGCTTTGGAGCAGGGTAATATTCTGGGTGACGCTTACGGGTATTTGCGCCTGATTGATCATCAGGGAGTGGAAATCTGGCGTCATTATCTGAGCGGTACGATTGCAGGCATGACCATCTCACCGGATGAACGCTGGCTGATTGTCGGTACGTATAGTGGCATGGCACATTGGCTTGATCTGCATCATGGTAGTATGCATGAGTACAATATTGGCACTGCTCCCATTTTGGAAACGTATCGCTGGATACTGTGGAATGACCGTGTACCACTCCGCTGGTAAAGAAGCGGGCGTTGTCTCTTACAACTTAAATGACGTCTTGCATTTGAAATGCAGGTTTCCATCGCAAACATAGTTTTATATCTCAAACACAGGTTTCCATCTCAAATACAATTTTATATCTCAAACATAGTTTTACATCTCAAATATAGTGTTATGTGTTAAATAAAAAGAGCGCGCAGGGGATTGGCATTCTCCCTGCACGCTCTTTTCGTTTTACTGTTTGTACTTTTTAATTTGGTATTTATACTTTTCCTATTTTCATCCCTATTCTTTGTACTGCTACTATTTGTAGAACGTAGTAGCTAAAATTGGCAAATCAAGCCGTATGAGGTTGTGCCTTTCTACCGCCTGAGGTGGCGCGGCGAATGATCTTTTCCAGCTCCATTACAATGAGTGCGCCTACTGCCAAAGCGGTTGCAATCAACCACTGCTGCACGCCAAAGCTATCTGGAATAGCGAAGAATGTACGAACTCCCGGCAACAGTGTCATGCCATACAGCACAAAGCACAACAGCACCGAGCCGATGACATATTTATTGCTGAACAATCCGGCACCAATCGCAGTCTGTACATTGGAGCGCGCCGCAAAGGTTTGCAAGGTGCGCGCCAGAATCAGCGTTGTAAATGCCATCGCTACACTCAGCTCTGGCGAATGCTGTAAGCCGATATACTGTGACACGATGACCGCGATCCCGATGATCAGTCCGCGTGTAATAACTGCCCGCATCGTACCACCAGCGAAGATGCCTTCATCAATATCACGCGGCTTGCGATCCATTACTCCCGGCTCTTCTTTTTCCATTCCGAGTGAGATTGCTGGTAACGAATCATTTGCCAGATTGATAAATAGAAGCTGGATTGCCGTAAATGGATTCACCCAGTCCATGATCAATGCAAAAATAATAGCGATAATCGCTCCCAGATTACCAGCGAACAAATAAGCAATCGACTTTTTGATATTATCGAATACGGTACGCCCTACACTCACCGCATTAACGATAGAAACAAAATTGTCGTCTGTCAGTATCATCGCTGCCGAATCTTTGGCAACATCGGTTCCACTGCCCATCGCTACACCGATATCCGCTTGCTTGAGTGCAGGAGCATCGTTGACACCATCGCCAGTCATCGCGGTAATCTGACCTTTTTTCTGCCATGCGCGTACGATACGGATTTTATTTTCCGGGGAAACACGGGCATAGACAGAGATGTGCTCCAGCTTATTGTCCAGCTCCTGATCAGATAGCTTGTCTAATTCCTGTCCAGTCAATGCAATATCATCCTGATCCATCAGACCGATCTCGCGCCCAATCGCTTGAGCTGTCGTCTTATGATCGCCTGTGATCATAATCGTACGAATACCCGCACGACGAGATTGTTCAATCGAACCGTACACTGCTTCACGCGGCGGATCGATCATTGCGGTCAAACCGACCAGAATCAGGTCATGTTCATCGTCCAGTCCGATCTCGCTGTGATCATGTTCCAACTCTTTGTAACCATACGCCAATACCCGCAATGCCCGTTCGGAAAAGTCCTCATTCGCCGCCACCAAGCGCTCACGAATCTCATCATCCAGTGGTACGACCTCTTCGCCAACCAGCACCATAGTACAGCGCCCAATCAGCACATCCGGTCCGCCTTTCGTTAACAATGTCTTCTGCCCTTCCAATATATGCACGGTGGACATTAGCTTGCGGTCGGAGTCAAATGGCAGCTCCGCCTCGCGTGGAAAGCTATCGCGAATTTCGCCATAATGCTTATTTTTCGCGTTACTAAAGGCGATTAAAGCGACCTCGGTCGGATCACCCATCTCTTTGCCTTCTTCATCGATATGGGAATCGTTACACAGCACCGCGATATGCACCAGTCTGCGTTCACCGACCGACCATTGCTCTGGATCATCAGGAAAATCGTCACGACTTCCGTCCGGCAAAAAGTAATCGACGACCGTCATTTTATTCTCAGTCAGTGTACCTGTTTTGTCGGTACAGATGACGCTGGTGGAGCCGAGTGATTCGACTGCTGGCAGACGACGGATAATAGCATGCTGCTTTGCCATCTTATTCGTGCCGACAGACAATACAATCGTCACGATGGATGATAACGCTTCTGGAATAGCAGCAACCGCGACCGCGACAGCAAACATTAATGCATCCAGAATAGCTGCTGTTGTATCGACCGTCTCATTGCCTAACCAGATGCGAGCCGCCTCTACACCAAAGATCAGAATACAGAGCAGCAAAATGAATACACCCAGCTTTTTGCTAAAGCTTTCCAGCTTTCGTTGCAGCGGCGTTTGCTTCGATTCGGCGCTCTCGATCAGACCAGCGATTTTACCAATTTCCGTCTGTTGCCCAATGCCTGTAATGACAGCAGTCCCGCGTCCATAGACGACCAGTGCACCGCTGAACACCATATTTTTGCGATCTCCAATCGGTGATTCGCTGTCGATCGTGCGAATATGCTTTTCCACCGCTTCCGATTCACCAGTTAGCATACCTTCGTCCACTTTGAGACTGCCGGATTCCAGCAAACGCGCATCCGCCGGCACATAATCCCCAGCATCCAGCAAAATAATATCTCCTCTTGCCAGCTCGCGTGCAGGTAACGATTGCTTGTGACCATCCCGAATCACCTTCGCTTCCGGTGCGGACATCTGGCGCAACGCTTCGATGGAGCTTTCCGCCTTACGCGTCTGCACGACGCTAATGATCGCATTCAGAATTAACACGAAAATAATAATGCCTGCTTCCACCACATGACCAAGCACAATTTGTACAATGGAAGCAATCAACAGCACAATTACCATCGGATCTCGTACATTTTCCACAAATAGCTTCCACGTTGGTGTACGTTCCTTGCCTTTCAACTCGTTATATCCATCCGCTTCCAAACGCTGCTGTGCTTCACTGGAAGACAAGCCCTGTTCACTACTATTCACTTCCGCCAGTGCTTCCTCCGCGCTGACCTTGTAAAATTCCATTCCTACCACTCCTGTCTCTGAATTTTGCTATGATCGTGCGATGTATGAAGAGGATATGACTGGTCATATACAGTTGTTATGTATGTAGTTAAATATCCGCTAACAACCGACATTCCATACTATTTCTTTACCCTTGAATGGACGATTGGTTTCACTAAATACGATGTAGATTTGGTGACAATACTATGCATAATTGTAGTATATTGCGAAGCATACATATGAGTATGAGATAAAGTGAATAATTATAATACGATGCGGATCGCTTTTGGAATTGATAACGCGGCAGATGGAATTGATAATGCAGCAGGTGGAGGATAACATGTACAAAAGCCAAAAAACCGACCTTGCTAGCTTAGCAAAAGTCGGACTTTTTGGCTTCATTGTGGTAGGAATGCAGAATCATTCGTATTGGAGAATCATCCATATTCATAATTTTGCTATGTGTTTGCGCAATAGCTAGCGTTTGATGCGCCTATAAGATCAGATTAGCTTTACCTTGCGAGCCTGTTCCTCGGACAAAATAAACTGCTCCTGCGGATAGGTTTCGTCCTCGTTCTCCACACCAAACATTTGCATCACATCGTTCCAGATGCCTTTTTGTACCGCTTCTTCCTGCGTAATAATAATTTTCATACAATCGCCTCCTGTTATCCATTACCATGAATCCAGCACAATTAAACGAGTCAGTTAGTTTCCAAAAGATAAGCCGTATGACTTGCTTGCATGAGAGTAATTCGTAGCTCCCAAATGAGTGCCTTGTTCAACCGTCACGCTTTGAAATACGATACTCATTTGATTCATGCTATCCTGCGTTCCTTTTGCATTACAGAGCAACATTCCAAAAGCAAAATGCTGTTCTCCCTCTCTATCGATCTCTTTGTAAAGACAGATATTATTCAGAATATCCACATCATATATAAATTGTGTAACTCCCTCAAAAGTAAATCGATAGCCATATTCACTGTCATGTGCCAGTCTAATCTCTATCGTTTTATAAGATTCTGTATTATGTATTTGTTGATTATTCGGCAGTTCTCGCACTGCTATAATTTTTGCATCATGAATATGACAGTTCTCCTGTAATTCAATCGCACCAGCAGGCAGTTGATTCAGAATGCTTTGATACTGTTGAGCATATTGATTACAGAGTCCAATCCATTTGTCTTCCCAGTATTGTTTCGCATGTTGCATTGCTTGCAGTACCTTAGGCTCAGGCAAGTAACATGTTAACATCTGATGATTACGAGCGTACTCTACTAATTCTCTCGGTAAGTATTGTTCCCATAACGGCATACGATACTCATTATATTCAATCGCTCTCTCCACAAAGTCATGACCATCTTCGATTGCCCATTGCCTCGCTTCTTCAAGCTCTGCTTCCGTTTCATAAAATCCTGGCAGACCAAATGCCTGCATTTCCTCATACACCTTTTTTGTCCAGTATTTCATGTATTCTCCCCTTCTCTTCCTACATCAGTATACTTCAAACTCCACATTTCTAAAACTTCTCCCTCTATCTACTGTATTGAATTTCAAACCCCTGCATTTATTTCGTTTGTAGATATATATTTCGCTATACGATCAATTCCATTTAATCACAAAAAAAGATCAGCCGGGTATAACCCGAACTGATCCTTTGTATTATATCAATTCAATCTCTAGCCAATATGCAAAAAGCCAGCATTGTATGTCGTTCAACTACGTAAACTGCCACAATCAAAATCAGTATACTGTGCTGTAGTTATATCAACACAAAACTTTTAAGATGTCATTCGAAATTTCATTTTTTTCTTCCTTACATCGTTGCCTGAATCGGTATCAATTCGTATCCTATGCTTAACTATCCGCTTTTTTCGGCGCATGAGCACGATGAGTCGGTTTTCCCATCGCTTCCGCTTTGGTAATCTCCTCGCGTACACGATTGCCGTACTCTTCATCTGCCTGCGTAATATTGTTCAGCACCAGATTGCGAATCACTTCGTTGCATTGCGCCAGATTGCCGCCGATGTTTTTGACTAGCTCATCGCGTTCCCAATCTTCGAAATTGCGATACGTTTCACCTGCTTGAGCAAAGTCGTTTGGACGGTCGATTTTCTCGCGCATTAGACGTGCATCATAATATTCCGGCTCGTGATCTTTACCCGGTTTTGGCGCTTCCTTCAAACCACCTAGTGAAGATGGCTCATAATTGACATGCGGGTTCTGACCCGGCGCACGATCGCTCTGATAACGCATTTGTCCGCCCTGATGATTCGTCGCTACACGGCTGTGCGGCGCATTGATCGGCAGTTGCTGATAGTTGGAGCCAACGCGGTGACGCTGGGTATCGGAGTACGAGAAGGTACGTCCTTGCAGCAACTTGTCATCCGAGAAGTCCAGTCCATCCACCAGTACACCTGTACCGAATGCGACCTGCTCCACTTCATTGAAGTAGTCAACCGGATTGCGGTTGAGCGTCATTTTTCCGACTTTCAGGAATGGGAATTGATCTTCTGGCCACAGCTTGGTCGGATCGAGTGGGTCAAAGTCCAGCTCTGGATGATAGTTGTCTTCCATAATCTGGACACACAGTTCCCATTCTGGGTATTCGCCGTTCTCAATCGCATCGTACAGATCAATCGTAGCATGGTTAAAGTCGAGCGACTGAATCTGGTTCGCTTCATCCTGTAACAGATTACGGATGCCTTGTAGCGGTTCCCAGTGGTATTTGATCAATACCGCTTCACCTGCTTCGTTGACCCATTTGTACGTATTTACACCTGATCCCTGCATTTCGCGATAATTCGCCGGAATGCCCCATGGGGAGAACAGGAAGGTAATCATATGTGTAGATTCCGGGCTGTTTCCGATAAAATCAAAGAAACGCTCCATATCTTGTACGTTCGTAATCGGATCTGGTTTGAACGCATGTACCATGTCCGGGAATTTCAACGGATCACGGATAAAGAAAATTTTCAGATTGTTGCCGACCAAGTCCCAGTTTCCATCTTCGGTATAGAATTTGGTAGCAAAGCCGCGCGGATCGCGCAATGTTTCTGGTGAATGACCGCCATGAACAACCGTGGAAAAGCGTACAAATACCGGTGTTTCTTTGCCTTTTTCTTGGAATAACTTGGCACGGGTATATTTGGATACCGGCTCATCGCCAACCGTACCGTACGCTTCAAATACGCCATGCGCACCAGCTCCACGGGCATGCACAACACGCTCAGGTACACGTTCACGGTCAAAATGGGTTATTTTTTCGAGAAAGTTGTAGTTTTCCAGTGTAACGGGACCACGGTTGCCTACAGTACGTACATTCTGGTTGTCGGTGACAGGATGGCCCTGTCGGTTCGTCAGCGTTACATTTTCTTCTTGATCATTTGATTGCGGGTTCTTATTGTTCTCATCTGCCATAACATGTTCCGCCTTTCAAGAAAGTATAAGTTTGCTGAAACCTTCATTACACATTGACACAGGAAAACAGGTGGTACACTCTGGGAACAAGCAACCACATTACCTTTTTTTACCTGCTTGTGCCCATTATAAAACACTTTTAGGCGAAAAAGTGAACCGATTTCATAATTTTGTCCATTTTGTGAATGAAGATTCGATGAAAGCAGGAGATGATATATTATAAATGAGAATTGAGGTTCATCATTTTGCAAGATTTCGATACATACATACGTACAACATCAATCTACGGTTTGCTGATTCTATTGTAAGAGAGGAGTTTGTTATGGCATTACAGCAAATTACTTTACTGCATGAGAAAATCAAAGATTATTCCGTCTATCCATTCCATCTGCCACTAATCGACAAAATGAATAGTCTGCGCTTGCATGCGCCTGTTACTTTTTTTGTCGGGGAAAATGGTTCCGGTAAATCGACCCTGCTAGAGGCGATCGCTTACCAATGTGGATTCCACACTGCTGGAGGTTCGCGGCAAAATGCGTATCAGGTAGAAGCTGCCGAATCGGCACTTGGCGATTATATCCGCCTATCTTGGCTGCCCAAGCTAACAGAAGGATTCTTTTTGCGAGCGGAATCGTTTTATCAGTTTGCCAGTCATATTGATGAAAGTGAGCAAGATCCCTGTACACAGACATTCTTTGCCAACTATGGCGGGAAGTCGCTACATCATCGTTCTCATGGTGAATCCTTTCTTGCCCTGTTTCAACATCGATTCGGTCGTTCACGTCAGCCTTCGATCTATCTGCTCGATGAGCCGGAGTCTGCATTATCGCCTGCCCGTCAGCTTGCTTTTATGCGCATCATCCACGATCTGGCGCCACGTTCGCAGTTTATTATTGCCAGCCATTCGCCGATCTTAATGGGTTATCCGGGTGCAGATATTATTTCGTTCGATGGTTCCTCATTAGAGCGTATTGATTATCGAGATACAGAGCATTACCAATTAACCCGCCGCTTTTTGGAAAAACCGGATTCCTTTTAAGTGAATTATTTGGAAAAGAGTAATTGTTAATCATTCTATGTACACATGCATCGTCCCCCACTACAAAAACCTTACAATACGAGACAAATCCAAAAAGGACGCTACCACCACGCGGTGATAACGCCCCTTTCTTCTACAATGGAAATCATTCGTAACGGATAAAGCCACCTATACTACATCTTGATTACTGCTATCAAGACCATCGTTCCCGTCCACAACTTACAGAATATCAAGGCGCAAACGCTTCAGGCTCGTATGCTGAATCACCCAACGTCCATCCAATTTCACAAAGGTTTCGTGGTAATACCCGTAACCGTGGAACGACTTATTGGGATTGCTCTCAGGGAATGTTACATAATCCTCCATCGGAGATAGCACGTTCGCTTCTGTAGCCGATACCAGCTCAATATCCGCGCCATGCACCTGATGTACGGTAACTGCTGGATCTACCAGCTCTTGAAATACATTTACAATCGTATCGCGTCCTTCCAGCACGGGAATCGGATTGCCTTCTGTACTGAAATCCGCCACCGCATCAGGAGCAAATACGTCCTTGAGTGCTTCCCAATCCTTCGTATCGATAAACCGGCAATATCGCGATTTGGTCATCCGAATATCCTCATACGCCAGTAGCAGCTCGGTGCCTGTCAGAAAGTCACTATTCATCTCATATCCTCCATCATCGCAAATAAGTTGTATTTCTGTCGTTCATTATAACATTATGTTGCTGTGATGAGATATGACAATACTGGAAACGGCATTCATTCTGTTTTAACAACAATGGCAAAGCCGTATCAACAGACGTTAATCCAGCTCCAGTCCCTTCGTTTCCTTGCCGAGGAACAGCACCGCAGCCGCACCAATCAAAATCGCCACGAAGAAAATGATAAAGATCGAGCTAACCGCCACCCCTTTACCTACAAGCATACCGACGAGGAATGGCGCAATCACGCCGCCAATTCGCCCAAAGCCTGCTGCCATGCCGACACCAGTGGAACGCACACGCGTCGGATACAGCTCCGGCGTATACGCATACAGTCCGCCCCATGCACCGAGATTGAAAAATGACAGACAGATGCCCGCCAGAATCAACGAGAGTTCACTAGTGGCAAAGCCGAACCAGATCGCACTGACCGCCGTCAGCACCAGATACAGCACCAGCACGAATTTGCGACCGAATTTCTCGATAAAATACGCAGCTGTAAAGTAACCCGGCAATTGCGCCAGCGTCATGATCAATACGTATTCAAAGCTTTTGATCAACGTAAAGCCTTTCAAGCCCATCACTGACGGCAGCCACAAGAACATACCATAATACGAAAAGACAACCGTAAACCAGAGAATCCAAGCCATCAGCGTAGTACGACGATGCTCACTATTCCAAATATCGCGCAGCCCTTCGCCGAAGGAAGCACGTTTCCCCGCACCAGCAGCTGTATAACGTGGCGAATCCTCAATAGCGCGGCGCAGATAGAGCGCATACAACGCCGGAATTGCCCCGATAATAAAGCCCCACTGCCAGCCGTACTTGGCGATGACAAAATAGGCAACAACAGCGGAGATGATCCAGCCAAATGCCCAGAAACTTTCAAGCAATACAACCGCACGCCCACGATCCTTGACCGCAACCGATTCCGATACGAGTGTCGAAGCAACTGGTAATTCCCCACCAAGCCCGAAGCCAGCGATAAAGCGTAGCAGCAGCAAGACACCAAATCCGGTTGCCAATGCTGACAATCCACTCGCAATCGAGAAAATAAGCAAAGTCCAGAGCAGAATCGATTTGCGTCCATACCGATCTGCTAGATAACCGGCAGCAATCGCACCAACTGCCATACCGACTGAGTTGATACTCGTCAAATAGCCAATTTGCTGCGGGCTTAATTGCCAGCTTTTCGCTAATGCCGCCGCGATAAAGGAGATCATGCCAACCTCCATCGCATCAAACATCCAGCTGAAACCTGCGCTGAACAGCAGTTTGCGCTGTTTTGGATTGCGCAGCAGTTCCATCTTTTCCATACGTTAACCCCTTCTTCCCGGCTGGCTTGTACTTTTTGTTACATACTTTGGTATAACAACAGGTAACGTTTCCCATTACCATGGTACGACCGCCGCGTTTATGTAGTCACGAATTCTATTATACTCAATCGATGAAAAATTACCTCACATTTATTAGGGAATTATTAAAATTTTTAATATCATTTTTGTGCAGTTAAACAAAAGAAGTCGATAATTAGGTAACAGCATTAACAAATATACTATACATTAATGAAGGATACATCATATATCCAGCCTACATATCAAAGGAGGAATATATAATGAAATGGAAACAAAAGCTGTTAGCGTCTGCACTTACAGCCAGTATGCTTCTGCCCATGCTGCCTTCACAGGCGCATATGGCACCTGCTACGCCAGCGGTCGCAGATGTTCCGGGGGCATGGGCTGCCGGACAATCGCCCGCACAGATCGATCCTAACAAGCCAGTGCTGCTGTTCGTCCACGGTCTGACCAGTCAAGCCAAAGTCTGGTACAACGAAAATGACATGTACGACTATGCGTACAACAACGGATACCAGACTGCCTTTATTAATATGTATGACATTTCCGGTACACCAGAGGACATGTGGAAGGACGGCGAATTGCTGGCGGCGAAGATCAAGGAGATCAGCCAAAAGTACGGCAAAAAGCTCGTCATCATCGCCCATAGCAAAGGCGGCGTTGATACCCAATCCGCCCTCGTTCGTTACAACGCCTATCCGTATGTGAGCCGTGTCATTACTCTCAGTAGCCCGCATCACGGTTCACAGCTTGCTGATCTTGCTTACAGTAGCTGGGCAGGCTGGCTTGCCGATCTAATCGGTTCGCAAAGCCCCGGCACCAGTTCACTGCAAACGTCTTATATGGAATACTTCCGCTCCGAAATGGCAAAAGATGCCGATGTGAACAAGGTTCCTTTTTACACGATGAGCGGTGATCAATGGTCTGGCTCATCCAAAGCATCCTACACATTCGGCGGTGCCTATCTGTCTGTCTTCGGCAGCAACGATGGCGTTGTGACGACAGATAGCGCGGTATTACCGGGAAGCCAATTGATTCAAAAGGGACCGTGGAATCATGCAACCGTGCGTACCGGCTCTTACACCTTCAATCTGTTCAAGCCGTATATCGGTACAGTAAGTGGCGCAGCATCTACTCCTGCTCTGTCGACTTCTTCTGTTACCTCAAGCGTATATGAAGACGTGTACCAGCCGCACGTTTCTACTGACGACAATACCGATAGTTCTTCGGCAAATGGTCATTATTATGTACGTGGTGGCAATTACAATGGCACCGCAACTGAGACATTGACCGTAGAAGACAACGTGCAATCCGTAACATTGGACTGGATTAGTAGCCAGCCAGTTACTTCGCTGGAACTGATCTCACCGACTGGCGATGTGCAGCAGGTACAGGTGAATGCCCAGCCGGATGATGAGATTTTCAAAGGCGCGTATCATCAGCTTGCCCAACTGAACACACCCATTGCTGGAGACTGGCAGGTGAAAGCGATCAGTCGCACATCCGGCGCCTACCTGATGACCGCCGTCTTCACAGGCAGTAACAATCAGGCAAGTCTGAACAGCTCACTCTCTGCCAATACATTGAATATGAATGTACAGACAGAAGGGCTGGATCATGAGCAAACTAGCATCTCGTACACCGTTGATTATTATGACGTTCACGGCAAACGTATCGCAGCACCGACCGAGCAGCAGCGTTCGCTCACCTCCGATGCGATCCAAGAACGTATACCAACGCCAACGTCTGGCAAGCCATCCAATTACGTCATCACCAGCGATATTGAAGGCAAAACAGATACTGGCGCACCCTATAAACGGACATTAATCCAATCGGTGTATGTCGATGCCAATGGTACTACGTATTCTCATCAGGATTAGCGGTTGCGTTGTGCATGCCTATATAATGCTATATCAGTATAAAACATAGCGTAGCTGTTAATGTTGGCGTTGGCGTTGGCGTTGGCGTTGGCGTTGGCGTTGGCGTTTAAAATGGTGCTTTTTCAACCTCATTATGTAAAATAACCCCGGTTGCAGCGAATGTGCATACCGGGGTTGCTTTTATTATGGCGCTCGACATCAGCAACCAAACTGATTGCTCCGTCAAGTCGTCGTCAAATATTCTATTTCAGATCTAATACATCCGCAAATCAGACTCATTCGCAGTGTCTTGAATTACTTTGTAGACTCTTCCGCTTCTACAACAGGGAACCAGCCCGGAATATTGATGACCATGTTCCACAGTGGATCTGGCAGAGTCAGCGCTTGTTGATCGCCTTTGCTGATGGTGTACGCAATCTCTTGCTCACGACCGGATTCTACTTTTTCTACCCATGCCGGTTCAACGATCAGTTGACGACCGATAGCAACAAGTGGTGCGCCTGTTTCCAGTGCAGCCAGAGCATCTTCCGGTGTTTTCACCGAACCTACACCGATGACTGGTACTTTGTTGCCAACGCGTTCTTGAATAATAGCCAGACGGGAACGAGTATCGTCTACACCACGGCGCGGTACAGAATTGTATTCCATCAGAGACACATGCAGATAGCTGAGATTTTTCTCAGATAGTGCGTCGATCAGCACCAGTGTTTCTGCCATTGTGATCCCTGGTGTTTCCGGTTCTTCTGGGGAGAAACGATAACCAACGATGAAAGGACCTTTGGCTTGTTCTTTCACTACACGCTGTACTTCGTCCACAACAGCTAATGGGAACGCCAGACGACCATGTACATCACCACCCCATTTGTCTTCGCGACGGTTGGAGTGCGGGGAGAAGAATTGTTGGATCAGGTAGCCGTTAGCGCCGTGAATTTCCACGCCGTCAAATCCAGCTGCGATTGCATTGGCAGTCGCTTTACCAAAGTCTGCGATAATATCGTCGATCTCTTGAGCAGTCAATTCGCGTGGAGCTGCGCCCTCTTGTCCGTCAAAGCGTGTGCTTGGGACAGAGCTTGGTGCAGTCACATCACCATTTACCAGTTCCGCCGGAGATTGACTACCAGCATGGAAAATTTGCAGTACAGCTTTGGCGCCATTCTTTTTCAGCGTTTCTGCCAAACGAGTCAGACCTGGCAAGAACTCGTCGCCTACAACACGAAATTGATCAGCAAAACCTTTACCACCCGGTGTTACGTGACCGACAGCTGTAATCGCCAGACCAACGCCACCTGTACGGCTAGCGTAGTATTCCAACTCAGCGTCTGAGATCGTTTCATCTGGATTGGACGAAGAGTGCGTCATCGGTGCAAGCACAATGCGGTTTTTTAGTTCGATACCGTCATTCAGTGTAAATGGCTCAAACAATGCGTTATATTTCGGATTCAAAGGGATCTCTCCTGTCTCTGTATAGAATAATGGGTACAATCTATCGTGTGGACAGATTGTTATTTAAAGTAACAATATATATTATAGTAAACAATTTAATTTTCCACAAGTATTGATAAAAATAAATAAATGTGCACGCATTATCATGTACACAATATAAAGCAAAACCGGTATCAAGATTGCGATACCGGTTTGGTTTGTTGTTTGGATGTACTGCGTTTGTTCTCTTCAGAAGAACTTGACGATTCGCCGGATTCCGGCTTCACCCGCGGCGGTTCTTTGAGGAAAAACATCATAAACAGCGCGATTACAGAAAGTACCGAAGCGACGAGGAATGCCATATTCGTACCGTGAATCATCGCAAGATCAGCGTTTTGCCCAGCAGATGCTGCTGATGTGGAAGCGTTAGTGAAGACGGTAATCAGCACCGCTGTACCAATCGAGCCTCCAACCTGACGCAACGTATTGTTCATCGCTGTCGCATGAGACAATAGATGCGTCGGGAGCTGATTCAGACCCGCAGTCGTTACTGGCATCATCACCATCGACAATCCAAGCATCCGCATTGCGAACATGACCACGATCAGCCATACAGGTGTCTGGTCGCCCAGCATCGTGAACGGAATCGTACCGACCGTCAACAGCAACAGCCCGGTAAAGCCCAATTTCTTCGCACCGATTTTATCAAAAATCCGTCCGGTAATCGGCGACATGATGCCCATGAGAATCGCACCTGGCAAGACGATCAGACCGGATTGCACTGCCGACAGATGACGTGCATTCTGGATATACAGCGGCAGCAGTGTAGAAGCACCGATCATCGCTGTAAATACGATTACCGTAATAATCATCGAAATCGTAAACAACCGATCTTTGAATACGCGGAACTCCAACAGCGGTTGTTCCAGCTTGAATTGACGAGTGACGAACAGCAGCAGGCTAACCAGACCGACTACAATCGTAATAATGACAGTTGGATCATCCCAGCCTTTGGATGCGGTACTGAATCCGTACAGCAATCCGCCAAAACCGATTGTCGACAAAATGACGGATAAAATATCCAATTTCGGATCGCGCAGCTTGCCCACATTTTTCAAAGCAAAAAAGGCAATGATCAGGTCAAGCACAGCAATCGGCAAAATAATGTAGAACAGGTCACGCCATGAGAATGTATCTACGACCCAGCCTGATAATGTCGGTCCAATTGCCGGAGCGAACGAAATGACCAGACCGATCATCCCCATCGCTGCTCCGCGGCTTTCTTTTGGAAAAATAACCAAGAACACGGTCTGCATCAGCGGCATAACAATCCCAGCTCCTGCCGCCTGAACGACACGACCGACCAGCAGCCAGCCAAAGCTTGGCGAAATGGCAGCAATCAATGTACCGATGGCAAATAGCCCGATCGATGTCATAAACAGCGCTCTCGTATTGAATTTATCAATCAAATAAGCGGTAATCGGAATCATAATTCCGTTCACCAGCATAAAAATCGTAGTCAGCCACTGCGCAGCAGTCGCATCAATATCCAAATCTCTCATAATATGCGGCAGTGCAGTTACCAATAGCGTCTGATTTAAGATCGCTACGAACGCCCCTGCCAACATGATGCCAACGATCAATCCAATATTTAACTTTGGTCGCGGCTCGGTTACAGCATTATCCATGTTTCTCGTCCTCCCAGTTTGCGGAATATACGTGTTGTAGGTAAGCAACTTCGGTTTGTAATTCGTCCCGTTGCTTCAGATAGGAGATTAAGGCTTCCATCATGAATGCCTGCGGTATCTTTTTTCTGCGCTCAGCATCCAGTCGTTCTACCGCCGCGATCAGATCTGCTTTCACATGCTCCGGACTGTTCCGGTGAACCGCCTGTGTTAGCTCACGCATACATTTACGCCATTCACTTTCTCCAAAATAACGACCGTTACTGTCCGGCACGAACAGATTCAGCCGCTCGGCTACCTGCTCATCAATGACCGGCTCCTGCTCCAGCCGTTTCTCAATCATCGCTTCCATTGTATCAACAATTAATTGGGCGACCTTCATAATGTTATCCGATTCCACCCGATGCTTGCGCTCCAGTCGATTCAGGAAAATCATCTCTCTCGTCATGCCCTGCATACATACAGCCAGATCCCAGACCATATGTTCAATCCGACTGCCAAATGCCTCTAGCAGCGCTTCCTTTTGCCAGTTGAGCATCATACGTTTGAAGTCCAGCATGACTTGCCGAATTTGCGAGCCGAGTTCAATCGGCATATTTTGATTCAGACTGACAAAGAAATCATGCTTCGTAATAAACGATTGCAACTGTACTTCCACCTTGCGCACCAGCTGTTCATGCGGTGGCACATCGTCATCAAAATGCAGCATGCTGGACGAATCGACAATGTCTTCATGCAATGTGCGGACGATCTGTAGCAGAATGTCCTCCTTGGAGCTGAACATTTTATAAATAGATGCTTTGGACATGTTGCACTGCTCAGCAATGTCCTGCACGGTGGTGGCGAAATAACCTTTCTCTGCGAATAATTGTCCACCTGCTTGTAAAACTAGCTTTTTGCGATCGTCTGCCATGTTGCTGCATCTCCTACGTGTGGAATTCGAAAACACTCATTGGAACCTTGTAGTACTTTGAGAACTCATTAGTTCTACTTACTATTTTATACCTCGTTATTTCTAAAGTCAAACAGGTCGTATGTAAAATTTATTATATTTTTTGTTGGAGGGTGGTTTTTTGGACGGGATGTGGCGGGGAGTTCATGCGCTACGCAAAGGGATGGGGGAACGGGCTCCGGTGGAGCGGGGGAATCTACGAATAGGGGGGAATGACTGTAGATTCCCCCGCTCCAAGGTCGCCCTTTTTCCCCCATTCCCTTTGCTTCGCTACGTGCTGTCTATGGCATATGGTGTAAAGAGAACCACAAAAAAAGATAGGCTGCCGCCGGGAAGTAGTAGGTTGGAATATGTAGACCTTTTTGCGTTATTGAAAATTGGGGGAATAAGAACAAGGACTGATCTGCTGGGGTGCAGGTCAGTCCTTGTTGTGATTAGCGTGTACTTGATTTTATTCGTTTAGTGCTTTTTCGAGGGCGGCGAGGTTTTCTTTCATGACGGTGATGTAGTTTTCGCCGGATTTGATTTGGTCTGCGGTTAGGCCTTCGAGTGGGTTGAGGACGGCGGTTTGGGCGCCGACTTCGTTGGCGATGGTTTCGGCGATTTGTGGGGAAACCAGTGTCTCGAAGAAGATTGTTTTGACGTTATGTTGTTTGGCAAAGTTGACTACGTCCGCCATTTGGGCAGCGGTTGGTTCTTGTTCTGGTGACAAGCCGCTGATTGGCACTTGCGTCAGACCGTAGTCGCGTGCCAGATAAGCAAAGGCTGCGTGTTGTGTGATAAAGTCTTTACGTTTCGCGCTGGACAATCCAGCTGAGAAGTCGCTATCTAGCTGGGATAGTTCTTTGATATAGGCGTCGGCATTTTGTTTGTACTGGTCGGCATGGGTAGGGTCAAGCTTTGCCAGTGCGGTTTCGATATTTTGCACTTCAGCCTGTGCTTGTTTGGGAGACAGCCAGACGTGTGGATCGAATCCGCCATGATCATGCCCTTCTTCACTGTGACTAGCTTCTTCGGCACTATGATCGTCACCCTCATGTTCATGTTCTTCCTCTTCGGTGCCTTCGAGGATTTGCAGACCACTGCTGGCTTCAACGAGTGTTGGGCCATTGCTGCCAAGTGAATCTTTGACCTGATCGATCCATTCTTCCATACCAGCACCATTGTATACGATCATGTCAGCTTCCGTCATTTTGGCAATATCTTGCGGTGTTGGTTCCCAATCATGTGGCTCGGTTCCAGCTGGAATCAGCGTCTCTACATCAGCCAGATCTCCGGCAACTTTGGAGGTGAATTCTTCCATTGGGTAGAAGCTAGTGATGATGTGTAGCTTGTTACCGGAACTTCCATTAGAAGTTGTGCCATTTGTGGATGATGCGCTGTCCCCGCTATTGCCACATCCGGCAAGCAGTACCCCGAGACTAAGTAGAGCTGCGGCAGGTATTGTCATCCGTTTCCGTTTGTTGTTCATGGATTGATGTTCCCCTTTCCCATTCTGATAGAATAATGTGCAGCAGGCTCGCTAAAAGCACTGCTGCATGATGATGGTGAAACGTTTGACTGTTCTGGTTCTGATCGGCTAAGTGCCGAATGTCAGGATCAGACGTTTCCGTTTTTGTGAAGCACTTCGGTTTGTACTTTACTCTTTTGCGCACCAGTATTCTGGCGCTGCCAAAAACGGCGGCTATCCAGATCTGGTGCATATCCGCTATCATTGCCGCGGCGAACGCGGTTGACGATCCGCTGGATACCCAGCCCGATCAGCAGGAAGGACAGCAGCAGCAATGCTACAGTCGCTCCCGGCGGTGTATTTACATAATAGGAAGTGGTCAGACCGCCAAACATACCGATCAGCCCGATTGCCACAGCCATGATAAGCGCAGAAGTAAACCCGCGGGCAAAACGCAGCGACAACGCGGCTGGTAATGCCATCAATGCGGAGACAAGCAATACGCCGACAATCGGCATCGCTGCCGCCACGGTCATACCTGTTAATACAGAGAACGTTTGCGACAACCAGCGTACATGCGTACCGCCAATCTGTGCCGTCTCCTCGTCAAACGTAATATTATATAGCGGTCGTCTCATCAATACCCAGAAAATCAGCACGACGGCGAACACCGCTCCAATAATCGACAGCTGCTCTGTGCTAACAGCTACAATCGAGCCAAACAGATACGAGCTAAAGCTACGGTTTAAGCCAGAATCCATACTCATCAATACGAGCGCCAGCGCCAGACCGCCCGTCATAATAACAGCAATCGACACTTCGCCATACCCGCGGAAATTTTGTCGCAACCGTTCAATTACGAGCGCGCCCAGAATGGCGACGATGAATCCGCCAATTGACGGGTTGATTCCGGCAATAGCACCAATCGCGACACCAGCCAGTGAAACGTGTGATAGCGTATCCGCCATCAGCACTTGTCTACGCAGTACCAGATATACACCGAGTAGCGGCGCAATAATGGCAATCATTCCTCCGGCCCAAAACGCACGCTGCATGAACTCGTAGTCAAACATGCCCATCCGCCACCCTCCTCTCGTTGAAGCCGAATCGTACGGTCCAGATATGGTTCCGCTTCTTCCAGCCCATGTGTCACCATGACGACGGTACGACCGTGCTTTTTCACATGATGACTCATCAATTCGTAAAATCCTCTGCGGCTCTCCAGATCCATACCGGTGGTCGGTTCATCCAGAATGAGCACATCCGGCTCCTGAGCAAGTGCGCGAGCGATACAGACGCGCTGCTTCTGTCCGCCAGACAGCTCGCCGATTTTGCGATCCCGCAGCTCCCACATGCCAACAGCTTCCAATGAGCTGCGTACAAGTGCTTCCTGCTTTTGCTTAAAGCCTCGGAACAGACCAAGGCGCATATAACAACCCGAGCGCACCAGTTCAAATACGGTACTTGGGAAGCCACTATTGAAGGAAGCTACCTGCTGCGGCACATAGCCGATCACCGGTTTGCCGCCCTTTTCATTGCGGTTGATCTGTACGCGTCCACTCCACGGCTTCAGAATACCGAGCAGCAGCTTGAGTGACGTTGTCTTAGCAGCACCATTCGGTCCGCTTAACGCCATAAATTCATTGCTGTATATTTCCATCGAAAGCCGGTTCACGACCGGTTCGCGATCATAGCCGAACACTACGTCCTGCATTGACGCCAGTAACAAATGAAGCACTTCCTTTCCTATATTGCCATCACTGCAATTCGTGATGATATCTTCTATTGTACATATCGGCAAAAGAGCCGTTATATTCAGGACTATATGAGCAGATTGCAATCCAATTAGAGATAACAAGCAACTTGATTCTAATCAGCTGTTGCTGTTTATCGTTGTTTATCATTTTTGATTCATTATCTTCTGTTCGTAAATATTACGAATATCACCTGACCTACTTTACTCCTGCCATGTTAGCATTGTCAAGGGTTTAAACAAAATAATTACGATTTAGCTTTTCATATTCCTTTTCACATTAGTGCAGCCTTATTACTACATTATATTCATATCTAACATTATGTAATTCTATTCGTTGTGATCACGCTGCGCCTTTATTAAGAGATCATTAGATTCAAAAGGGATACACAGCTAATATACAGCTATCTTCACTCTATTGTGATCATGCAAAAGCAGGGTTCTGCACATTGGCATACCCTGCTTCACATTTGTTCTATATCCCATCTTCCTACCAATCGCAATTATCACAAGTCATATATCGCCAATCTTAGCTGGATCACAAATACCGCTTACCTTACAGCGACTTCACCACATAGAGACGGGATGTTTCTTCCCAGATCTCGCCCTGCTTGAGACTGATAAAGCCTTTCTCTTCGTCTGACACATTCACATTCGGCGCATTGACCAGATTGGTTTGCGGTTCCGGACAGAGGAAGCTGCCGGATGCTTTGCAATTCCAGATCATCCAGTGCTTATAGCCTGTTCCAACATCATAAACGAGCTTCACACCAACACGATGATCGACAATCTCCGCGATATTGCGACCGTTGCGCGGCTCAGCGGTATAATGATTATCCATCTCTTCGCCGTATGGGTTTACACTTTCATCCTTCAACTGCTGCTCCCATGCCGACAATGGCTGGAATTCACCCGTTGGCAGCATACGCTCGCTCATCTGACGACGCTGACCAATCGTTGCATGGAACGTTACATCCTCCGCCGTGCTATCCGGTGCAAATGGAGCATTAAGCGCCGTATGGAATGCCAGCATCATCGGCATCGGATCATTCCCATGATTCTGGATGCTAATTTGCTGCTGCAATCCATTGTCCGATAACGTGTATACCAGTTTTGCTGTAAATGAATGCGGCCAATAGCTGTACACAGGATGGGATTCGTCAATGCTCACGCTCAGTCCAACCCGACTCTCCTGCTCATTCGCTTCATGGAAATCAACATCCCATACAATCGTATGCAAGAAGCCGTGCAGATGATTGTTCGTTTCCGGCTCATTAATTGGAAAATTATACGTACGACCATTCCAAGTAAATGTACCATCTTCGTACCGATTCGGCGGGAACAGCACCGGAATACCGTTCACACCGGGATTCGCGCGGAACGCATCCATCTCCTGCTCCTCCGGCTCACGCAAAAATCGGTAACCGCTACCATGATCACGATACGCAATCAGATTGGCGCCCACACCGGGCAATACAGCAGCTTCCAGATCACCATAGCGCAGCCATACAGCAGGTTCCCCTTGATAAGCTTGTTCAAACGTACTGGAATGATTGGACATGACTATTCCCCTTTTCGTCTCATGAACTTATTACCTTTACAATTACATATGCTAATCAACACAAACATTAATCATACAAAATATATCATAATTCTCGTCTGCAAAACAATGACACCCTGTCCATCTATAATCATCTACTGATGGATATTCCCGCAGATAATCACGTATTTTTGAAATGCCCACGTACCCAACGCCAAACAAGCCCTTTATACAATCCGAATCTTCTCGCCCTTGCGTGCCGATTCCAGACAGGCAGCAATCACTCTCGTATTACGGATAGCATCCTCCGGGCTATATGGCAAAGGCATACCATCCAGCACCGCTGCCGCAAACGCATCCACTTGCAGCGTAAAATGATTCGCTACATCGATATGTTCCTCCCGTTTGCCTTCATCGGTATAAATCGTAATCTGCGGCTCATCGCTGTGATCATCACGCCGAAACGCATACGGCAGCTTGATCCGTCCTTTCGTACCGATAATCTCCAGCGCACAACTTGGATATGCCCACATCCCACACTCAAATGTGGCAGAGCGCGCATTGGGAAATTCCAGCAGCCCGGAAGCCATCATATCGACATAATCATGCTTGGCTGAAAATAGCGCATGCACAGTCACAGCAGTTGGTTCTGCTCCAAAATACATGCGCGCGGCCGACACCGGATACACGCCCAGATCATACAGCGATCCACCGCCCATCTCACGTCGATACCGTACATTTTCCAGATCGTCAGCGTTGTTGGAAGTGAAGCGACCATGTAGGCTACGTACCATGCCGATCTCGCCAGACTGAATAATCTCACGTACCCGAGCATGCTTAGGATGATACCGATACATAAATCCCTCGGCAAATGTAACCCCCTGCTTACGACACGCATCGACCATCTCCGCTGCATCTGCTGCTTCGAGTGCCGCTGGCTTCTCGCACAGTACATGCTTGCCCGCTTCTGCCGATTTGATCGTCCATTCTTTGTGCAGATGATTAGGCAGCGGAATATAGACGGCATCGATATCTGGATCGGCGAGCAGCTCTTCATAGCTACCATAGAAGCGCGGGATTCCACAGCGCGCAGCAACTTCAGCGGCATGCTCCACATTTCGACTGGAGATTGCTAACACTTCATTGCGCATGGATTCTTTAATGGAAGGTATGATTGCGCTTACAGCAATCTCCGCAGTGCTAATGATGCCCCACTGCAATTTACGCTCAGTCATGATTGCATTCTTCCCTTCGCTTCAGTTTACATCAATCTGCCTGCGGTTAAGAATGATACAATTGCCTGTCGTCACCTCTTTGTTGAACAGTACGCCCGGATTTCCGAGCGTAGAATTATCTGTAATTGTCTGCTTCAGCACGGTTCAACATCCCGATACAACGATCCAGATCGGTTTTGACCTGCTTTTTATACAGCTTCGCCTTTTCCGGTCCATCATCTGTAAAATGATATATAACAATTTCCTGAAAATCAACCTTCGGATCGTTACCTTTTAACTGTTTGGTGCGGTAAAAAATACCCTCATGCACCAATTCATGCAATGCTCGGTAAATCTCGCTTTGCGGAGGCGAATACCCGAAATCTTTGAAGCGTTCTTTCATGCTTTCCAGCATTTCGTAGCCATAGCCGCGATGCTCTTCTACCATAGTAATCAGATACAGCTTGATAAACGCTCGCTGTGCAATCATAAATGCCATTTCGTTTCCTCCCTTCGCTTTCCATTGCTTATTCTATTATATGAAATTTTCACCGTTTTGAACAACAAAAAAAGCCCTAGCGGGCTTTTCGATAAGGAATGCCAGTTAGCCATGTACCGAAGCGAAGTCGAGACAGCGCATACGTTACAGCTACTGACAATATGAGCGCGAGCAACCATACGATTGCGGTGCGCAGCGTTACATCCCAACCGCTGAACAACCAGTCGTCAATCGCATAGGCATAGCGCAGCATCAGTGCGTGCGCCAAATATCCGCCATAGGAATATCGACTGAGCGTGATCCACATTTGCTTTTGACGTATCCCAGCAGTGTTATGAATATGCAGGGCCAGCATGTACACCCCCAACACTAGCGACACCAGAAATAGCGCCATCCACGGCTGCAACAGAATGAGTGCCATGAATCGCGGACCAAAGCCCGGTCCCGGTGGAAAATGACCACCCAGCACAAGTCCTGCATAATACAGTGTGAAAATGACACATGAGATCACAATCGGCCATTTGAGCCGTTGCAATAGCTTCAGAAAAGCAGTGATATGTAACCCGGCGAGTGCTCCGAGAATAAAGTAGTACAAATAATATACAATGTTGCGATCGGCATAAATCGTAAAGTATGCCGACAATCCCGGAACCTGCCAGGCATGGAACATATCCGTCAGCCATGGACGCAGCAACAACAATCCTTCATATCCTACCGTTAATCCGACTACTGTTAGCAACGCCCTGCGCCCGTTATCACGAATCACAAGATCCAGACGCCGTACAACACTTCGCAGCAGCGGAAATAGCAAATACATCGGAATAATCATAACGATATACCATAGATGATAACTGGACTTACCTGTGATCCAGAATCCCAGCATATCCGGTAACCATGCGAACGGTGGCTGATCTAGCAATATACCGTTCAGCACCATATATAACAATGAACAAAGCAAATAAGGAACTACGATATCCTTAAAACGCTTGCGGATAAACGAACCATACGCCAGTTCACCGTCATAGTTATAAAAAAGTACCAACCCTGTAATGAAAATAAAGGCCGGTACCGCAAATTTGGCCGCTATTAAAAGTAATGTGAGTCTTGTACCATCCGCCATCGCCAATTCGGGAACAACGGAATAGTGAGCAATCGAATGCTGTAGCACAACGGCGGCAAAAGCCATGCCACGCAAAATTTCGATTTCGCCAAGTCTTTGTTTGGAAGCCATTCTGCTTGATCGTCATCCTTCCGATTCCATTCATGCTGTGATCCTGCATTATTTACAAATTAGTGCGCGATCCATACTCCAATCCAATCGTTCCGATTCCGAGATCATCTGCGGAACTGGGATTTGTGGACTCTGAGCGGGTTCTTGTGGTGGAGCACCCGGCATGCGCAATTCATTGCGAAGCTTATTCATCCATTTACGGCGCGATTTCTTTTTCTCTTTGCCCGAGCCGGAGCCTGACGTCTGGTGATCCACCAATTTGTCTGCTGGCATTGGCATTACAGCTTGCATCCGTATTACCTCCCCATTTATAGTTTGGAAGACATTGCGCCTTCCACTGTCAGTATACCGTCAATCTATCAAAACGGATAGGGCATTTATGACCTAATCCTTGCTTACCAGGTAGAGATTATGACGGTTATTGACGAAAAATGACGAAAGACCCGCCTCCGGTAATCATGTACCGAAGACAGGTCTTTGTGTAGACATCGAATTGGAAATGTATATATTCCATTCCATGCCCGAACTGAAATTTCTAGTTGAATTGCCGCAATGTTCAGCCTATTCAGGCTACCAGCGTCACTTCATATCGGCAGTGTATTTACACACCATAACCGCCGTTGGAGTAGGACGTAATCTTGTTGTCCGAACCCTGGCTATCCTCGTTCGTATCTTTAGGCTTTACTTTGCTGCTTGTTTCCGAATGCTTCGGATGGTCTTCGGTACGATGATTCTCCGGCGTAATTTCTTTGTTTTCCACTTCTTTATTTTCATCATGCTCTTTGTTTGTCATATTAATTGCCTCCTGTTGTTGAATTGCCTGTTGGTATATTCGTTTGATTCCGGTACGTTTGTTGATTCAGTGAACGATTGTTACGGAAAACGCCATAAGCGTGATCGTATCGTTCATCCTCATCGACCAGTACCAGAATTCTACCTTCTTCTACATAACCTTCATATTGCTGAGCTTCCTCTTCTGGAATACCCAGTCCAATCAAGCCACCAACAAGACCGCCTGCACCTGCCCCAACTGCTGCACCTGCAATAGTCGCTGCAATTGGACCTGCCGCTAGAATAGGGCCAATACCTGGTATTGCCAGTGCTCCCAGACCTGCCAGCAGCCCTGCCGTACCGCCAAGTATACCACCTGTTGTTGCACCAGCAGCTACACCTTCTGGCGCTTTGGTATCGGTCTCGTCAGTAATCTGACGAAGCTCTTCGCGGTCTTTGGTAATAACGGAAATCTCATCTGAGTTAAATCCATGATGTTTGAGATCATTGATGGCACTTGATGCTTCGCGGTTCGTTTCGAATACGCCCACAATTTTCCTGTTCATTCCATTTACCTCCCTGGCAGAACCTGTTGAAGTATTTGTGTACAAAATATAGCCTGCAATCCTGTGCATAATCGTTGCATTCATACAGGCGTTACTATTCAATGTGTAAGGCTCTGTTATTGTCATTCAGCCTTTATTTGAGATGAAGCAGGATATCATTTCTATCCTTGCATTCGGTGAGAAGGCTGTTCTTGTATTTACCCGATATACTTCGTTGTTAAACGATTACATTGCCATATTCCTATCTTCGTTCCAGGTTTATTGTACATTTATTAGTTACGTGGTTTCACTCGATTGGTCGGCTGGGCGGCAAAGGGATCATCCGGCCAATGATGCTTCGGATAGCGCCCTTTCAGATCTTTTTTAATATCAAAATAAGCATGTTGCCAAAAGCTCTCCAGATCGCTAGTCACCTGTACTGGACGACTTGCGGGAGACAGCAACTGAATCGTAACAGGAATACGATTGCCGAGCAGCGGCGTACTTGTACAGCCAAACATTTCCTGTAACCGCACCGCGATAAAGGGACGCTCGGGATCACTATAATCGACCGGGATACGCGATCCACTTGGCACCTGAATATGAGTAGGCGCCAATATATCCATCTCCTGACGCTGTTGCCAACTTAGTCGATTCAACAGCAGTTCGCCTGCCTGTAAACGCCGCAGATCAGACAACTTGCGAACCGTATCCATATATGGCAATAGCCATTCGTCCGCTTCCGCTAGTAAAGATTCATCGTCCATCGCGGGATACTGATCAGGTTGAACCACATGCATCAATGCCAAGCGCTGACGCAATTGAACCGCTGAACGCGTCCATTGCAATAGATTCAGTCCCCGCCCATGCGTACGCAGCGCTGTCAGAAGTGCCTGCTGGACAGTTTCTACCGCTGGATGAGGATCATTCACTTCACGCAATACAATCGCACCTAGCCGCGTAATGCGCTGCGCGCGGATACTTTCACGTTCAGCATCATAATGAACTTGCGAGACCTCTTCCATATGATGTTCATGCAGACGACGCAATTGATCTTCTCCTACGACAGCCGCCAGCAAAATGCGACTATCACTGCCATGATCGTCCAGTTCGGCAGCTACAATATACGCCGCTGTCTGTAAATAACTGGCTACTTGCGAACGATTACCGATCTGCGCCCCACGACCGATACGCAGTCGAAAACGCCCATCGCCCCGATTTTGCCCGATCCGGTCAGGGTACGCGAGAGATAATAATGCACCAACCCACAGTTCGATCTGCTGATGATCCGTCTGTTTATCGTCAGGTTGATTGTTATGCTTATTATGACTCGCAGTATTGGGGTGAAATGCCCTGTTTACATGTTGATGCTTGCTAATAGGTTCATTTCCTAGAGATGTATGCGATGTATTTGCCAGAGATGCATGAGATGTGTTTGCTAGAGTCGTATTTGATGTGCCTTGCTTGTACTCTACTGCTAGTTGTCGATATTGTCGCAGGAAACGTGTGCTCCATTCTTTGATTCGCTCCAACACATACTGATCTATCGTATGATTGCCTGCTCCGTGCAAAGCTCTAACGCGATCAACCAGATCAATACCCGCAGATGGTGGCAAAATATCACGTTCCTGCAATAAAGCAGCCATCTGGCACGCTAGCTCTACATAAGTCGGTTCTACCTCTCCTGTCCGCAGTATCATATGCGTTAGTCGCGGATGGCTCCCAAGTGTAATCATTCGTCGTCCATGCTCCGTAATACGTAGCTGTTCATCCAGCGCTTCCAGCTGTTGCAGCAGGTGTTGCCCTTGCTGATACAGATGAGCAGGTGGCGGAGTTAACCATGCCATCTCCTCCACATGTGTACCCCATGCCGATACTTCCAATGCCAGCGGTGTCAGATCACTTTGTAGCATTTCTGGGACCCGTTCAGCTGGCAGTATACGATGTTCTTCTGCACTCCATAAGCGGTAACATACTCCAGCTGCCTGTCTGCCAGCACGTCCGCGGCGCTGATCTGCGGCATCGACAGATACACGACGTGTTTCCATTTTCTCCATGCCCGTAGCAGGAGACAACACACGGGTACGCATCAATCCGCTATCTATTACGATACGTACTCCATCCACCGTTACGCTTGATTCTGCTAGCGATGTGGACAGAATCACTTTACGGCGTCCAGCCTGTCGTTGGCGTACCGCCTGATCTTGCTGCTCCGCTTTCAACCCTCCATGTAACATAACAATATCCGTTTGTGCTAACTGTTCATGCCCTGAACGAAGTAGCTCCTGCTGCGTACGTCGTAGTTCTCGTACACCGGGCAAAAAGACAAGCATATCTCCATCATGCTGCGATAACGCTTTTCCGATGACTGCCGCAACCTTCTGTTCCATATATGCACCGGGACGATTATACAGGTTAAACGCCGACTCGCCTGATTCATATATCGTATCCACAGGAAAACTACGTCCAGTACTGATTAATACAGGCGCATCGTCCAGCAGCCGCGCCACAGGTTCTGGATTCATCGTCGCCGACATAATCAGTACACGCAGATCATCACGCAAAAGAGACCTGCTCTCCATCGTGAGGGCAAGTCCCAGATCCGCATGTAGATTGCGCTCATGAAATTCATCAAAAATAATAATGCCTGCCTGTTCCAGCGAAGGATCTTGCTGCACCATACGAGTCAGCACACCTTCAGTCACAACTTCAATACGCGTCCGCTCGCTCACACGCGTATCCAGTGCCACCCGGTATCCAACCGTCTGTCCAACCGATTCACCAAGTGCTGATGCCATATAACGTGCCGCCGAGATCGCCGCCAATCTACGCGGTTCCAGCATAATAATGCGCCGTCCATCCAACCATGGCTCATGCAGCAGTGCCAGCGGAATACGCGTCGTCTTCCCTGCTCCCGGTTCAGCAATGAGCACCGCTGTACCGGATGTATTCAAATGATGCAGCAATTGTGGAATCAGCGCATCGATCGGTAAAGAATGAATATCTGCCAATGCAATAGTTCCTTTCCCGCTCGGTAAATTTTGGGATTTCCAATGTATATCACAATATCATCTATACCATTGTATTTTTATAGCCTTATAGCTCTACATTCTACATTCTACATTCTACATTCTACATTCTACATTCTACATTCTACATTCTACAGCCCATGATTAACCGTTTATCCACTATTGTATAGTGAAAATAGCCAAAAATATTTACAAACGAATCAAAACCTACAAAAACCAACTTAATCCGTTCGCCAGCTTGCTCGTCCTCATAAACCAGTCAATTTACGGCGAATGTTGCTCTCGTATCTGCCGTAGGATGGATTGCTATTCCAATCCTGCTGAGCTGCCAGCATATTCAGTCGTAATGTCTTCTCATCCAACCGTTTACGTAGTTCACGACGTTCGCCATCATGCTGACAAGCTGCAATCAGATCGGTCAGCGTCAACATCTCCTGTCGTAAACTTAATTCTTCTGGAATCAAATTCGCATGTTTCATTACTTTATAAGCAGAGCGCAATTCCGCCGGTACATGTGACAAATCTTCCAGCTCCAGCGGCTTGCCTTTGCCGGGCAAATCGTCAAACTCGCCTTTTCTCATTGCCTCTTCAATCTTCTGATCCGCCAGCCATGACAGCATAAGCGTCACCTTCCTTTGCGTTCTAGCAATGTAATGTACTGTTTACTATATCATACTGCTTCATTCCAATAATCAACAGAATGAAAAAGCCGAACGATTCTCCTGCCAATAACAGGTAGAACGTTCGACTTATAATTAGTTATGTGATGAAACAATTGTATAAAGGATTCTCCGCTTCAGAACGGATTATGTTTATGCCAGTCAGACAATGTCCATTTCAATCATTATGATATACATGTATTAGCAACACACAGTAACAAATCAATCAACAAAGCAGTGATTCTGCGCCATCGATGACAATCTGTGCTCCTGTAATATGAGAAGCTTCGGATGAAGATAAGAATGTAACCAGATCCACTACATTGTCGACCGAACCGGATTGCCCTGCTAATGGCTGACGTCCATTCGGGAATTCGATTGGAATGGCAATCTTCTCCACCAGTTCATTGCGTTCGGTACTTTGATCAATATTGGTAGAGATCGCACCTGGACAGATCACATTGACTCGAATACGGAATTGCGCCAGTTCCAGCGCTGCCATTTTGGCAAAAGCGACCTGCGCTGCTTTGGACGAACTATACGCTGACATCCCGAAGCTAGCAAATGTCGTGTTACCATTGATGGAGCTAGTAATTACGATGCTACCGCCCTGTTCTTTCATATAGGGAAGCGCATATTTGACAGTCAGAAAGGTACCGCCCAGATTCGTATTAATAGTACGCTGCCAGTCTTCGTAACCAATCTTGTCAATCGGTGCTACTGTTCCATTGATACCCGCATTGGCAAATACGATATCCAAACTGCCAAAATGTTCCGCTCCTTGCTGTACCGCTGCCTTAACCTGTTCTTCATCAGCAATATCAGCAACAAAAGCTTTGGCAGAGTCAGGATACACATGATTGATCTCATCCTCTGTCTCACGAATGCGCTCTTCGGATACATCGCAAATAATTACTTTTGCACCATGAGCGGCAAATCGGAGTGCGCTTGCGCGGCCGATTCCTGAGCCTGCACCGCTGATAAAGGCAACCTGTCCTGCAAAACGCTGCGGATTGATGGTTTGTTCCATATTTATTTCACTCCTTCGGATGAGTTAATGGCAAATGCTAATTATCTCGCTCCAACAATTACCCCAAACCGTTACCATTATAATCACAATCCTACATAATTGAACGGTATTTAAACGAAAATGATCAATGATTCACAGCAAAAAGCCGGATCGGTTAGTAAAATTCCCGATCCGGCTTTTCAACTTTTCAATATGCTATACCTTATCTGTTGGTTGACTGCTCCATCCAATCTAGCAAAATCGTATGAAAATGTTCGCGATCCAATGGTACTGCGATCACCCAATCACTTTCCTGACGATTCAGCTGCCTTACAATCCAATTGGTATTGTCATCTGCTAATAGTACTGCGTGCTGTCTTGACCAGCCTTCTTCCGTCCAGCAGGCAAATTGCAATTCTGCATAGAGACGATTATCGGCAATCACACCTGCAAATAGCCCTGCTCCTTCTTCATCGCCAGTCATGGCAAATAGTTCTGTAGTCATCTCTGGCAAATATAACAAGTCTCGCAGATGCACATGCTCATCAAACCATTGTCTCGAAAACGATAATGCTGGCATCTCCGCAGCTGGATAACAATTTAATTGTAATGGCTGCAATACCAGTTCATCTGCCTGCTCCAATGCACCAGCGCGTTCCATTTCGTACTGACCACTCATACCTGCGGCAGGCTTAATCTCAAAAATTCCATCTTTATTTAAATAGTAATGCGTTTGTATCACCGGTTCTTGTTCGTTGGCTGGAAAACTGCACCGCAAGCAACAACCGCATGTATACGCAGTAGCAAAAACAGACTCTGAATCGCTAGATGGTGATGAGGCAAGCAGCTTCTCCAGTTCGTTTCCGCTGATATAGCCTTTTTGTAACAGGGATACACCCACCTGTTTCAGCCCATTCATCCATTCTTCTCCCTGATCTGGTACAGATGACGGATGCAAACCCGATAAACGGCTGAATCCCATCGTACCCGCCAGAAAAGAAAGTTCCTTCTCCGTCAGCATCAGCTTTTTGCCATTTAAAACGTCCAAGGCAAACATATGGCGGATGTTCTCCCTCCAATAATGACATGTAAGCTTTTATATCTATATAAAAGGGCATTCACGTTCATCAAAAATAGTTTTATGGTTCTTATTTCCCATTTAAATGTAGCACTATAGACTTATTTTTGTCAATTATTTTCAAATATTTCTCTATTGTTATGTAGTGTTCGCATATATTTCTGTATTTCAAATGAAAGTTAACGTTATTAATCATGCCATGTTTATGAGGATTTGATGTCTTCTTGATCAAAAAAGAACAATGTTTTAGGTGAATATCAGGTTCTTTTAAGTTTTCTTTAAGGAAAGGTGATTACAATAAACTCAAGTTAGCGGATAGGTAGTACCCCCAACCCCAAAGGAACAGCGACATTGGCTTTACCGTTAACTGTGAATTATTTATCATACTAATGAGGTGATTAATAGTGAAAACGACAATTCTGTTAGAGGACAAAATGGTGCCCGTTTACTTTAACGCCGATAATACACAGCCAGTATCCAAATTATTGCGATTGCTGCGCAGAACCCTTGAGAGTAAAATTACAAACGGCAAAAAGATGATTAAAAACTGTTTGAACACTGTGATCAGTATCGAGGTTATCGGCTCCGAAGCAATTCTGCATACTTACCGTGAAAGTGATACGCTTGCATTATCGCTTTACTGAGTTAGATCAAAGAAAGAACATACGTATTACGTTGCATTGACGGGCCTGGGAACCGGACTGATTTTCCGCACGGCCCTTTCTGTTTTTGAGTGAATAGAGTCAACCTACATAATAAGATAGGATGCAATTCCAATGCCGAATTTCTGTCAATCCATCATAGGAGCAGGAATTCGGCATTTTTATGTCAAACTATCAATTATACGTAAAATCTATGTTACTATGGAGACATACCGAATGAAGAACAAGTTAACTTTAAGTAATTTGGTGTCTTTTCAAAAGAAATAACCGTAAAGTTATCTCATAACCAAAAAGTTAGTCTGTATCAAATGTATATTATGTGCTATAATAAGTTTACAAAAGAGGTGATATAGATGGATACATCAATGCTTTGTCCCCGATTTGAAAAAGGGATGCAGATTTTAAGTAAACGCTGGAATGGTCTGATCATTTATCAGTTGTTGAATGGTCCCCAACGCTTTTGTTCGATCCAGTCGTCGCTTCCTGTAAGCGGTCGTTTGTTATCAGAGCGTTTGAAGGATCTGGAGCATGAAGGAATGGTTGTTCGTCATGTCTATCCGGAAACGCCTGTACGCATTGAATACGAATTAACTTCCAAAGGTCTGGCGCTGGAAACCGTAATTCGCGGCATTCAGGATTGGTCCCAAGATTGGGTTCAACCAGCTAGCCAATGCGCAGATACCGAATATAGTGAAGTTGCCAAATAGCAGAAACCTGCCACAATAGAAATAACCGACCTTCCTTAGGGAAAGTCGGTTGTTTTGCGTTAGTATGAGTTGTTGTGATCTTACTCTTCGTATGCTACATATAAAAGGGATCTGCGATTGCTATAGATCCATCATAGATAACATCATCATACGAGATACGAGCGATTCGTTGCATAAGGTTCAGTGGTTGGATTAGGCTGCTAGTGTTGTGGCAGGATGCGATCGCTAGCTGATCAGTGTTTTGGATCGGCCGGCTTCGATTTTTTCCGCTCTGCGAATACGAATAATGAACAGCCGCAACAGATTCGTACGTGTATGTTCATCCGCCTCCCGACCGAGCTTTTCCAGTATAAAACGATCAATAGACATGCCTGCTCACCCCTTTATTCAGTCGCCAAAGTATTCTTTCCGGCAAATGGTTGCCAAAATGTTCCGGTATCCATTAATAACCTTTTCCCCGAAATATTAAACTGTTTTATAGGTTACAATAAGGTTAAAACAGTCCTATTTTTACAGTCTATTTGCCGTCTTGCTTGTGAGCCATACTATAGACTATGGACTTACTTACCGGGTGTAAAACGCTCTGCTTGACTATCCGAAGGATATTGAATACCTGCCGGATAGCAGATCAATTCGATCACCATTCCCCATGGAGTACGACCATATACAAACATATTGCCTTCTCCACTCTCAATGTCTCCCGACAGTGGTGACGGCGTGCTTAACAATTCACCACCTGCTGCTTCAAAACGTGCAGTAGCCTCATGAATATCGTCTACATAAAATGCTGCATGCTGCAACCCATAATCGCTCGCAAGCGCAGGACGCTGCTGATGCGTATGCACAAATTGGAACAGTTCTATGCCTGCACTGTGACCGATACTCAGCATGCGAATACGAAGCACTTTAGTTCCTTGTGGCAAACCCAATTTCTGTTCAATTCCACTGCCTTCCTGCGGGGCATCCTTTTGTCCGATATTTTCGTATGCCAATTTCGCGTCAAATGCCTGTTCAAAAAACAAAGTCGCTTGTTCGATATTAGGTACGGTAATCCCAATATGATCAATTCCTCGTGTCATGCCTATCCACCCTTTCGTCTATTTGTTTTATGTTTATGTTATCTGCTTGAAATCATGCATATGGGAACAACAGAAATACCAGCAGTGCACGCCCGTACGATGGGATAGCACTGCCGGTATACATAATATCGCAATACGATGTATAGCTATGTCCAACCAACCTAAAAATAGTCTATTTGGTGTTGGTATTGTGATTCGTGTTTAGGTGTTGACCTTGTTATTACTAGTTAAAAGAAATCACGGTATTGATGCTGTACGCTGATCCAGCGGGTGCGGGTAAATTTGTCGATTGCCCAGTCGCCGCCAAAACGACCGACACCGGATGCCTTCTCACCGCCGAACATGACATGCGCTTCATCGTTAACAGATTGGTCGTTAACATGAATCATACCAGTCTCCATCTGTTGTGCCACCTGATAGCCACGATCCAGATTGGTCGTGAATACAGAACCGCTCAATCCGTATTCGCTGCTATTCATAATGCGCAGAGCATCCTGTTCGTCTTTGGCGCGAATCAGTAAGGCAACAGGACCAAACAGTTCTTTTTGGGCAGCTGGATTGTCTTCTTTTACTTCGCTCAGTACAGTTGGTTGCAATACGCTACCGTCGGCTTTGCCGCCATACAGCAGTTTTGCGCCATGCTGCTGCGCTTTGTCGATCACTTCCAGCAGGCGTTCCACTTCTTTTTCATGAATAAGCGGACCGACAACTGTTTGTTTGTCAGATGGATCGCCATATGGTAATGCTTTCACTTTGGCTACAAATTTATCGGTAAATGTATCGTAAATGGAATCGTCGATAATGATTCGGTTCAGCGCCATACAAATTTGTCCTTGGTGGAAAAACTTGCCGAATGCCGCAGCTTCAACAGCGCGATCAATATCGGCATCGTCCAGTACAATCATGGCATTATCGCCACCTAGTTCCAGCGCGACGTCTTTCAGATTCTCACCCGCCAGTTTACCAATACCGCGTCCAACTTCAGTTGATCCGGTGAAGGAAATCAATTTGGGAATTGGATGTTTGACAAACGCATCGCCAATCTCGCTACCACTGCCGCTTACGACGCTAAGTACACCTTTTGGCAGACCTGCTTTCTCAAAAATATCAGCAATGAGCAGCCCGGCAGTAATCGGAGTGTCTGAAGCAGGCTTGATGACGACACCATTACCGAGAGAAAGTGCCGGAGCTACAGAACGCATACAGAGATGAAGCGGGAAGTTCCATGGACCGATCATACCGATTACGCCTTTGGCTTCACGAACGACGCGATTTTCTTTGCCTGGTGTATCGGAGCCAATAATCTCGCCTTTCGCCCGGTAAGGGAAGGAAGCGGATTCTTCAACAACACGACGCGCTGCCATCCATTCACGTTCTGCCTTGATCCGTGTACTACCGGATTCGGTGATTAGTAGCTCTACAATTTCGTCTTTGCGCTCGTCGATTTGTTGAACGGCTTTGTACATGACCTGTGCACGTACGCCTGGTGCGGTCTTCGCCCATTCTTGACCTGCTGTATGAGCTGTTTTATATGCTTTATCCAAATCATCTTCACTGGATGCTTTCATTTCTACTAGTAATTCTCCATTGTATGGATTGATATTTTTGATCGTTTTATCCGATGTGCCTTCTACCCACTCACCTGCGATAAACTGCTTGTTCCATTTTGCAAATTTCGATTGTACCAGTGTCATGATGTCATCCTCCTTTAAAGTAAGTCCACACGATGCTCTATCTTTATCTGCTAACCGATTAAATAACTATAAGTTAGTACATTACCATTTTAAAAGCACCTGGGTATCCTTTACCCGTATATTACGGAAGACAAACAGCAAGAGGATGATGAGAAGTTGAAGTGGTATAGTGGTACAATGAGTAGCATAAATGACATGAAAATTTCTAATAATGGAGCGGATCAGGTTTGAATGTTTGGCATATACGTACATTACGTACCCTTCATCCGCTTGCCTGGACAATAATTATTGGCACATTATTTGCAAGGATGTCCACGTCCATGAGTCTGCCATTTCTGGCAATTTATTTGACGACTACGCTTGGGGCAACGCCAACGGCTACCGGTGTGACGGTTGCGGTGAGTTCATTGGTCGGCGTTTTTGCCAGCTTTTATGGTGGGTATGTATCGGACAAAATAGGTAAACAGCGCGTCATGCTAATCGCGATTGTGTGCTGGACCATTGTATGGATCGCGTTTGCCGGAGCGACGGCGGTGTGGATGTTTTTCGTATTGAATATGTTGAATGGGATATGTCGTTCGTTGTTTGAACCAGCGTCACGGGCATTGCTGTCAGACGTAACACCGCCAGAGCAGAAGGTACTCGTATTCAATCTGCGATATACGGCGGTCAACCTCGGCATTGTAGTCGGACCGTTACTTGGCGTATGGATGGGTTCAAGCACTTCGGGAACGGCTTTTCTAGTAGCAGGCGGGATATATCTGATCTACTCTCTTATTCTCGTACTGCAATTTCGGCGATATCCTGCTATTGCGGTTGCACAGAAGGGCAATCAAGTATCTACGACCATCACTATGCGCAAGGCTATGCAGGCAGTATATCAAGATTCGGTATTCCGCTATGTACTGCTCGGAATGATCTTTGCGGTACTTGGTTATGGGCATCTCAATTCTACCTTGCCGCAATATATGGCGCTGTTGCCAAATCTATCAGCAGGTGAAGGCAGTCGTTGGTTTGCTTATATGCTCACGCTGAATGCGATAACGGTGCTAATGATTCAATATCCGTTAATCGGCTATGTATCACACTTCTCTCCGGCGGTATCGTTAATTACAGGCAATGTACTGATCTGTATCGGATTGGTGCTGTACGGGATGTGTACATCGTTGACTGAATTTCTGATCGTAACGATACTGTTCACGATGGGGGAAGTGTTGTTGTTTACGATGATGGATGTGTTTATTGATCGCATTGCACAACCGGAATGGAAAGGCACGTATTTTGGTACGATCGGGTTTAACAATCTGGGCAATGTACTGGCGCCGATTATGGGTGGCATGCTGCTGGATCGTCTGGGAGCGACGCAAGGTGTGTTTATTTTCCTATGGCTGGCGATTGGTTGCGCACCCGGTATTCCGTTGTTCATTGCTGCTTATCGTTATCTTCTTGTACGACAGCAAAAAGAAAGCAGCTGAGATTCAGCTGCTTATTGTCATTTCTGCGGCAACGATTTCCAGAATCGGCTCCTCGTTCCAGCTATTGATAAAAGAGTACACCGATGCATCATCCAGCGTCTGCTGCTCTAGCTCACCTGCTTGTACATCGTTTAACAAACGTTCGCGTAGCAGCAACCCGCAATATTGGATCGGCAGCGTCCCCATGCCGCCAATCTCCTGCCCTGCTGAACGACGATCCCATACCGACAGCGTTTGGTGAAATGTAAACACCGCTTTGCTGCCGCTATCGGTTGTAAAATATACCTTCGCCTCGTCCATTAACAGCACGACCTGTTCGATGATTCCATCGACTAACGGCACATCGCCAGCGAACAGGTCATTGCTGATTCGGTTTTTCTTCATGTCGAAACTCCTCATTTCCCTAAACTCACTTCTTTTCTCTCATTCTCTCTGTTCTATTACAACGCACCTTTTTCTTCACCCGCAACGTGGCTAACGAGTAATGGGAACCATTCAGACAATTGGTAAAAGCGGAAGCCTGCATTGTATGCTTTGGATGTATCCATAACCCATGAATCCGGTGCAGCAAATGGTGATTGCTCTGATTCCTCACCTTTACTGGATACAACCGCTTTACAGCCCGTTTCCTGTTCAATCAGATTGATCGTTTCCAGCAAGCTCAGTTCGCCGTCAGAGCGTGCATTGACTGGACCTGTTAGCTCAGAATCCAGCCCTAACCAGTATAGAAATTCTGCTGCTTCTTGTTCATGAATATAATTCATCACGGTATCGGGATTGGAGATCACAATCTTCTCGCCGCGCAGTATGCGTCCTACATGGAAATGGAGTCTTTTCGTATAATCATTCGGTCCTAGCACAATGGGGAAACGTACAGCTGCCACTGGAAAATCTGCCTGCTGGAAAAAGACAGCTTCTACCTGCCGCTTGCCTTCTGCATAATCAAGCTTGGCATCAGGATCTGGATCGATATCATAATGATACGTATCCACCTGCTCCTCAGACAGCGATGTACTGCCATAATCGTAAACGGATAGTGAAGAGGTAACGACATAACGCCCTACTTTACCAGCAAATATACTCACTGCTTCACGCGCTTCCTGTGCGTTATAACAAATATTGTCATATACGATATCATACGTTTGACTACCGATCACTTCACGCAATGCGTTCGCATCGGTACGATCCGCCACCAATCGTCGCACCTCATCCCCAAAATCGTCTGTGGTCTGACCGCGTGTCAATAGTGTGACATCTACTCCCTTGTCCAGCAGCAATTCCACCAGATCTTTACCAAAAAAGCGTGTTCCACCGAGTACGAGTACATTTGTCATTGATTTGCATCCTCCCTGTTCTGATCAGCATACAATAGTGATTGTCTATTGGCTTATGCTATTCCTTCTATACAAGGTAAACGAATTATGGCTGCATTAAGATACGCATGCAGTAAAAACGTGTTATTGTGGTGCCAGTTCCAATTGCTTATGTGCTTTCCAGACTAGCGTTACCATCAGAATGTACACAACCAGATTCAGCACTACATACATTAGACTCAGCACGCCAGTTACGACTGTCCAAGCATTCGGCTGTGTAACATCGGCAAATAACCCAGTCAGTAGCGCCAGCACAATCGTCACCTGACAGTAGATAAATAAACGCCAGCGCTTTTGCGCTGTATCTCGCAAATCTGGTTGCAATTGATGATCCGCCATCTGCGAGATGCCAGTACATAGATGATAGATCATATACATTTCCGGCAAAATAACGACTACCGTTAGTACGGTTCCGAGCAGCGACTGATTGGTCATGCCATTACCAGCAGGGATCAGCATCTGAACGATGGATAATACCATCAGAATCAATGCCCCCCATTTTCCTTTACCCAGTATCGGAGATAACGTCTGCATTTTGGTAAATCCAATAAAAAATAACAAATAGCCAATAAGTAATGGTAGATGATCAATCCAATCACCCGTCAATCCCGACACACTAAAGATTGAAGTGATCAGCCCTAATCCCCACTGACACAAAAATCCCCAGAAAAAATACAAAAAGCTCATTCCTGCTCCCCTTTCTTTTCTCTTCTTTTCCGTGCATATGACTCTGTTATATACCTCATTCATCTCATAAACCGTCATAAACCCGATCAAATGCATGGAATTGCTATGCAGTTATAGCAAGAGCATATAACAGAGGATCACAATGCTGAACTTTCTTAGTGTACCACCGCTTGAGCGGTTTTCCAAAAGCAAAACATAACCGCCCGGTTTGCACGGTTTTGGCTTCGTTATCGTTCCATACTATGAAATGGTATAGCCAAAACGTATAACCACATTACGACAGGATCATGTAATATCATAAGCAACCACAGCGATCACATGCTGAATCGCTATCACATTCATATCTCAGGAGGAATTAATTATGCCAAGAGTACTTAGCAGCAACCTCGGTTACCCACGTCTCGGTGAACATCGCGAATGGAAGAAAACACTGGAAAGCTATTGGAGTGGGAAAAGCGACAAAGAAACGTTCTTATCCACAATGAAGGAATTGCGTCTGAATCATCTGCGCAAGCAACAGCAATCCGGCATCGACCTGATCCCGGTTGGCGATTTCTCATATTATGATCATGTACTGGATACAGCCGTCACATTCGGTCTGGTGCCATCCCGTTTCGGTTATAGCGGCGGCGAAGTGACATTGGAGCAATACTTCGGTATCGCCCGCGGTACGAAAGACGCAGCAGCTGGTGAAATGACAAAATGGTTCAATACGAACTACCACTATATCGTACCGGAACTGAGTGGTCTGACTCCGCAATTGACGGAGAACCGTCCGTTGAAGTTGTATTTGGAAGCGAAGCAAGAGCTGGGTATTGAAGCGAAGCCAGTCATTCTCGGTCCGTATACGTTCCTCAAATTATCCAAGGGCTACGAAGCTGACGAATTCGCTAGTTGGCTGAACAAACTGGTTCCACTGTATGCACAAGTATTGAGCGAGCTGAATCAAGCTGGCGCAAACTGGGTGCAGATCGACGAGCCATCGTTGGCACTGGACGTATCCGCTGATGAATGGGCACTGGTGCAGGAAGCATACACCCAGCTCAATGAAGCTTCCAAACAGACCAATTTGCTATTGCAAACGTATTTTGAAGGTGTGGACGGATTCGGGAAATTGATCGATCTGCCGGTACAGGGAATTGGTCTGGACTTTGTATACGGTCTGGAGCAGAATCTGAATTCCCTTGATGATTGGGGCTTCCCTGAAGATAAAGTAATCGGTGTCGGTCTGATCGACGGTCGTAACATCTGGCGCTCCAATCTGGAGGAGAAGCTGGGTCTGATCAACGTGATCGCTCAAACGGTATCCCGTGACCGCATCTTGTTGCAACCATCTGCCAGCCTACAATTTGTTCCGGTAACAACGGTTCACGAAACGTCGCTAAAGCCAGTATTACGCGATGCACTTGCCTTTGCCGATCAGAAGCTGGAAGAACTGGCGCTGCTAACTCGTGCTGCCAATATTGGCGGAGCTGCTGTGCAATCGGAATTGGATCAAAGTCGTCAAGCCGTATCCCGTCTTGCTTCTTCCGAATGGCGTACAGCGCTGGAGCCGGATTCGCAGCAAAGTGCTGATCGTAATGTACACTTCGACGAGCGCCGCAGTATCCATGATGAGAAATGGAAATTGCCTGTGCTGCCAACTACAACAATCGGAAGCTTCCCGCAAACGGTAGAAGTGCGTCGTGCTCGTCGTCTGTGGAGAACCGGTGAATGGACACCAGAACAATATGAGCAATTCGTACAAAATGAAATCCGTGAATGGATCGATATTCAAGAGGAACTTGGTCTGGATGTACTGGTGCATGGTGAGTTTGAACGTACCGATATGGTTGAATTTTTCGGTGAGCAGCTAGGCGGATTTGCTTTTACCAAAAACGGCTGGGTGCAGTCGTACGGTTCCCGTTGCGTCAAACCGCCCGTTATTTACGGCAATGTACATTTTATCGAGCCAATGACGGTCAAAGAAACGAAATATGCGCAATCATTAACTTCCAAGCCGGTAAAAGGCATGCTGACCGGTCCGGTAACAATTCTCAACTGGTCGTTCGTTCGTGACGATATTGCGCGCAGTCAAGTATCATATCAAATTGCGCGCGCGATCTCGGAAGAGATTCTGGCGCTCGAAGCTGCTGGTATTGAGATGATTCAGGTGGATGAGCCAGCATTGCGTGAAGGTCTGCCACTCAAACGTTCCAAATGGCAGGAATATCTGGATTGGGCCGTTGGCTCCTTCCGTCTCTCCACTGCTGCGGTGAAAGAAACGACCCAGATTCATACGCACATGTGCTACTCGGAATTCCACGATATTATCGACGCAATTAAAGCGATGGACGCAGACGTGATCTCGATTGAGACATCACGCAGTCACGGCGAGCTGATCTCTTCGTTTGAAGTGCACGGATATGACAAAGGCATCGGTCTTGGTGTATACGATATCCATAGCCCGCGTGTACCGGCAAAAGAAGAAATTGTACAATTGATTGAGCGCGCCCTGCGTGTTCTTGATCCAAAGCTGTTCTGGATCAATCCAGACTGCGGTCTGAAAACACGTCAGCATCCAGAAACGGTTGCTGCCTTGAAGCTGATGGTTGAAGCCGCTCACGATATTCGCCGTCAACTCGGTCAGGAGCAAGAAGTGAACGTATAAGTTCATCGTTTTGATGAATGCAGGTATGCTATGATTGGTTATGAATATAAAGAAATCGGCAGCGACTGTTTGAGTCGCTGCCGATTTTTCATTCTAGTATCCAATTTGTGCACTATCCTCGCCATGACTCTATTCATCATACAAAACGTACGCTATTTCTGGCTGCATCACCGTAAAACCTGCCATTTGACGTAGCTGGTAGCGAATCGGAGCGCTACCAGCCATCATGATGATATTGCGCACATCGCTGTTCTTTTCCACTGGCAATTGAAAGCATTGCACATACGCAAACACTTCACACAATGTTGTATAAATCGCATGAAGCCGCCTATCATTCGGTCCTCGCCCGATCAGATTCATAATGATATAACCGGCATCATGCAGCTTGCTCCGCATGAGATACAGACATTCCAGCGAAACGAGATGCAGAGGCGTCCCAGTTTCGCCAAACGCATCCAATACGATCCCATCATAATGCTGATCCGGCTGCATCGACAAAATGCCGCGCCCATCTCCGATCAGAATATGTTCCGCGTTACAGCCAAAATATTTTACACTCAGACGAGCTACCTCTACATCCAGCTCAGCAATCTGTACGTCACGATCGGCAAAATAATTCCCTAGCGTACCAATCCCCTGACCGATAATGTATAGCCGCTCTAGCTCCTGCACATTATGTTCCAGCAGATGAATAATCGCACGCGGATACTCAAAGACGATCCGCTGTGGATCATTGAGATCAAGCGCTCCCTGCACATCTGCATTGGCAAATTGCAACACGCGAAAATGACCCTTTTCCTCATAAAGTCGATCCGTTTCGTACACAATAATCTGCTCATACGCACTGGATTGACGATGTAAAATATTCACGACGGCTGTCTCCTTCGCATAACAAGTATAGGATATGTAGTATCCAGTAAGATAATATCCAGTTAAAACTGCTGTTCCAGCATCATAAATGACGTAGTTAATACAAAAGGTGCATCACTGAGCATATCAGCAAAGGCACCTTCTGTTCCAGTATATTTGATTTTGCTGACATATGTTCCATTACGATTGTACCGGTTCTCTTGTCCGCCATACATACAGCAATAGTCCAACAATCGGGATCAAGCCGATCCACGCCAAGCCTGCGGGCTGACGCTGCATACGCTCATCCACATGAATCGCATAGACAGATACTATCGTCAGAATCACAAAATCAATCGTCATCGTATGCACAAATGCCGATGTATCAAATGCCTGGTGATACGCCGCTCCATGACCGCCAAGCAAACCATATCCCATCACAAACACAGTCAGTATTAGCAAAATCCAATGCGTAGCCGCCCCTTCGGTGCTTCGGCGAATCGAATCTGCTGTACGGATGCGGTGAGTACGTTCTCCCCATTTTCCAGAAGCAGTTACAATAAAATACGGCAACAAAGCAAATGCACCGAGCGCAAACGATCCGATCACAAACGGCCACGCGGGCACTACACGATCATCCGTGCGCAGCAGCAGACACGCATACGATAACGGAAATAAACCGAGCAGCGTGAACATCGCCAGCAAGGACGGCTCATCTGATTGCAAAGTTAGTAAAGATCGCAAGTACGGATCAGGACCGACGGTGTCCGGTGCCAGTAAAAACGCATATCCGATAAATCCAAGCCAGACAATCAGCAGTACATAGCGCATGTACGTTCCTCCAATGTGTTTGATACACGACCTTCTTAATAGAAAGGTAGATTGAGCAAACAGCTAGATAGTTTCAGCAAATACGTATACTGCCTTTATTAACCTGCATGTATTAGCAACCAATCACTGGATTTGAATATCGTTTCCTACCTATGTTGATGTGAAGGATTACCATTCTGTATCGCTACAGATCGATAATATATTAGCGAAAAGGAACCGTAATCAGATACCCGGTGTAATAGAACGTCTCCCGTAATAAAAATGGGATTTTACTGCTTAGACTGGTATAAGCAGATGTTGTCGTTGGCGAGGAGTGGGCTTTCAGTCCGTCGATCTTCGCCATCAGCATCGCCCGCTTCATATGCAGTGGATCACTGACGATGGTCAGCTTTTGCAATTGATGTGCGCTGGCAATAGTGGCAGCATGCTGGATATTTTCCGAAGTGTAACGAGATGTAGTATCGGTGTAGATATCGGCGGCTTTTACGCCTTTACTGATCGCATACGTACGTGCTACTTCCGCCTCGGACGGTTGTCCATCTTCATCTGTACCACCGGTAAAGATCAGCTTGGACGCCAAGCCTTGTTGATATAGCCAAATCCCATGATTGATACGTTCGCGGAATACAGGCGAAGGCTGACCGTCAGTTACGGCTGCACCAAGCACGACCGCAGCATCTGTTGTCGCCACCTGATTTTTATCCGCAAAGTTCCAAATGGAATAAGCAGAAAAGGCAAACAATGCGATATAAGCGATCAATATAGCGATACATACGCGCATCGCCAGTCGAGTGTAAATCTGTCGTTTGTGTTGAGTCGATTCAGGCATGATTGATTCTCCATAACAAATGTATTGTTGGAATGACCGTCGATCCTTCTACGAAAAGCTGCACATGGATCAACGAAAACAGTCCCTATGTATTATCCGGCATTTACAACAAAGTTGCAATTCATGAGTAGGATAACAGTGCATAGTGGACATAATAAAGCGACGATCCGAAAGCCGGAACGCCGCTTGCTATTGCTATTGCTATTGCTATTGCTATTGCTATTGCTATTGCTATTGCTATTGCTATTGCTATTGCTATTAAATAAAACCATTGGCTGTTCACTTTACACAGCGTAATGACTAGGTTGATGGTTTATCGCTAATATTTTATAGCGTATAGATCTCCTGATTGCGTGCCAGAAACTCCTGACGGCGGCGGTTCTGGTCGATCTGGCTGCGCAGATAGCGTTCGTTCAGACCGTTGCGTGCAAAGTCAAAGTCCGCTCCACTTGCCGCTTTTGCCCGATCAATGACCTGACCGAGATGGTAACTGGCGTGCTCTACCAAATGATAAATATCGTGCACATGATCTGGCTGAATACGCTGCGGATGCTCCAACAGACGATTGACCGATTCAGTCCACGAAGCCAGCTCTGCATCCAAGCGTGCAATTACTTCTTCTGGCTGTTCATACGTATCGGGAAAGTAATGGGAAAAGCCAGATGGCAGCAGACTTTCTCGTTCATTCAGACGAAGTACACTGCGATGAATATGCTCGGCAACATGCAGTACAATGCCACCGGTTGTATTGGCGCCGGGATAAGGCTGTGTCCATAGCTGTTCCTGAGTCATATGTTCCAGTGCAGTCTTGCATTTGTTACGGTACAGATCACACATTCGATGAACAGAAATCTCTACAAATAGCGGGCCAAACTGGGCATTTTCCATTGTCTTTCCTCCTTGTAAGTAAAAGTATGTTCTCAGTGTACACCCGGATTCTGTTCCTCGCCAATGTCTATTTTGTGATCTTTGTTTACATGAATGTTACCAATTTGTTGACAATTAATTGGATGAACACGGAATGTGACATGATGATCTAAAAATAAGGAAGAGTAGGTCTGTACACGTTTCTGTTATTTTATACTCTATCCCTCATCATGAATGTTAAAATATACCAGTAAATACTTCACAAACTATTATGATACGGAGGCTCACACATGAACAATGTACTTCGTCAAAGTTTGCTATCGGCACTGACTATCTTGCTGATGTTTGGTGGAATCTCGTTATTCGCTGCCCCAACTTCTGCTGCTACAGGCTTTTATGTAAACGGTACCAAACTATATGATTCTACTGGTAAAGTCTTTGTGATGCGCGGGGTCAATCATTCGCATACGTGGTTCAAAAATGATCTTAACGCTGCCATCCCTGCTATCGCCAAAACCGGTGCGAACACCGTACGTATTGTGCTATCGAACGGCGTACAATATACCAAAGATGATGTGCAATCAGTCAAAAATATCATTTCGCTCGTCAATCAGAACAAAATGATTGCTGTATTGGAGGTGCATGATGCTACTGGCAAAGACGATTATGCTTCACTCGATGCTGCCGTCAATTACTGGATCAGCATCAAGGATGCGCTGATTGGCAAAGAGGATCGCGTGATCGTCAATATTGCTAACGAATGGTACGGCACATGGAATGGCAGTGCCTGGGCAGACGGTTACAAGCAGGCAATTCCCAAGCTACGCAATGCCGGAATCAAAAACACACTAATTGTCGATGCCGCTGGTTGGGGACAATACCCGCAATCAATCGTTGATTACGGTCAGAGTGTATTTGCCGCCGATACGCTGAAAAATACGATTTTCTCCATCCATATGTATGAATATGCTGGTGGCACGGATGCTATCGTCAAGTCCAATATGGAAGCTGTACTGAACAAAGGTCTGCCGCTAATCATCGGCGAATTTGGCGGACAGCATACGAATGGCGATGTGGATGAACTGGCAATTATGCGCTATGGTCAGCAAAAAGGAGTAGGCTGGCTCGCTTGGTCATGGTATGGCAACAATAGCGATCTGAGTTATCTTGATCTCGCTACCGGTCCGAACGGTACATTAACTACATTTGGCAATACGGTAGTGAACGATACCAATGGCATCAAAGCAACATCCAAAAAAGCTGGCATTTTTCAATAACGATTCTGTTTTGTTGGATCAACTATTATCCGATCACACGTATAGATGGTGATCGGATCGTGCATACTTGATATTCGGATTCCACTCAAAGCTGAAATGAAAATAGAATCTTCCTCATTTGTTTTCATTCCCATCCCCTGTTGATGTATCGACAACAGGGGATTTTGAGATGAATGGGACATTGATGATCCATTTCTACACCCATTTCGTAAATCATTGGTAAATGTACACAGACAATTGCCTACCAATCAGGCTATAATAGACAGGATTGATTTGTACATATTATTTGTACCGGACAAAAGGAGGCTCATGATGAATATCCATCCACTGGATAACAGCCATGCCGAAGCATACCGCCAGCTTCGATTAGAGGCACTGGCGCAGTATCCGGAAGCATTTGCTTCTAGTTATGAAGAAGAACAAGCATGGCCGCTTGATCGGTTCGCCCGTCGGCTCGGCACAGAAGGACGCGTGACGCTTGGTGCCTGGTTTGAACAGGAATTGATCGGCTCGGTGACGCTCATTCCACAAAGTAAAACCAAACTCAGCCATCGTGCCAATATCGTGGCGATGTATGTCAAACCGGAGCAGCGCGGCTCAGGCATCGGTCGTCGGTTAATGGAGGAAGCGATTGCACAGGCACGCCGCACAGGTGTGATTGAGCAGCTGTATTTATCCGTGATGGCACATAACGAGCCTGCCAAACGCCTATATATGGCACTCGGCTTTGAAGCATATGGCAAAGATTGGCGAGCACTCAAGATCGATAATACGTATCATGATGAGGAATTAATGGTGCTTTTTTTGTAATCGATAACATATACATTATCTTTTCATAAATACAGCAACAACCGGCGATTGGACAGATATACTGTGTCCACAGATTGCCGGTTTTTTGGTATGTAAATGGATCATCTAAGGCTAAGTATGATCTATTTTGCAGTATAGCCCATGTGGTACTTCCGTTAATACACATCGTCATTTCCCATATATTATATATTTATCTTTTTATTAGAAAATCACTAATTTTCATATGATTTTAGATGCAATTATGACGGTGTTTTTTAAACAACGACTATGATAATTTATAAATCAGAAAGCGCTTTCAATATTTAAAAATTCATTATAAAGGAGAATATTATGACAAAACGCAGGTCCAAATCGCTTCTCTCCTTCACGATGGCTGCTGCCTTACTCGTATCGCTGCTGCCTTCCTTTGCTTCGGCTGCAAGTACCGAGGAACAAGTTCCTGTACAACCAAAAGCAGCCGCTGTTAGCGTGCAATCGTATGTCGATGCTATGCAGCCGGGTTGGAATCTAGGCAACTCGCTCGATTCTGTCGGTGCAGATGAAACGGCATGGGGCAATCCGCGCGTTACACAGGCTCTTATCAAACAGATCGCTGCTCAAGGCTACAAAAGTATCCGTATTCCAGTCACCTGGGACTCCCATATTGGCGCTGCTCCCAACTATACGATCGATCCGGCTTATCTGAATCGTGTGCAAGAAGTGGTTAACTGGGCATTGAACGAAAATCTGTACGTCATGATCAATGTGCATCATGATTCCTGGGTTTGGATCAGCAAAATGGAATCCCAGCATGATACCGTACTGGCGCGCTACAATGCTGTCTGGAAACAGATTGCTGACCGCTTCAAAAATACCTCCTCCAAGCTGTCCTTTGAAAGTGTTAACGAACCACGCTTTACCGATGGTGGTACTACAGACGAAACGAAGCAACAACAATTGCTGGACGAACTGAATGTATCGTTCCACAAAATCGTACGTGCTTCTGGTGCACAAAATGCAACCCGTCCACTCGTTCTGTCAACACTAGAAGCATCGCCAACGCAGACTCGTATGACCGCACTGTACAACACTATTTCCAAACTGGGTGACAGCAATATTATCGCTACTGTCCACTATTACGGCTTCTGGCCATTCAGTGTGAATATCGCCGGTTACACCAAGTTCAATAGCGAAGTGCAGCAGGATATTACGACGACTTTTGACAATGTGTACAATACATTTACCGCAAAAGGCATTCCGGTCATTCTTGGTGAATACGGTTTGCTCGGCTTTGATAAGAGCACTGGCGTCATCGAACAAGGTGAAAAGCTAAAATTCTTCGAGTATATCGGGTATTACACCAAGCAGAAGAAAATCGCTACTATGCTATGGGACAACGGTCAACATTTCAGCCGTACTGCCTTCACGTGGTCTGATCCTGAACTTTTTAATATGATCAAAACAAGCTGGACGACACGCTCCGCTACTGCCGAAAGTGATCTGATCTATGTTAAAAAAGGCACAACCATTCAGGATCGCAAAATCAATCTGAATCTGAATGGCAATACGTTCTCTTCTTTGAGCGCAGGTAATACCATTCTGCAAAAAGGCACGGATTACGACATCAGTGGTAGCATGCTGACAATCAAAGCAGCACAACTGACCAAACTGGTCGCTTCGGGTAAATTGGGAACAACCGCTACATTAACTGCCAAATTCAACAAAGGCGCGGATTGGAAATTCAAAGTAATCCTGTACAGCACACCAACATTGAGCAATGCACAAGGAACGACTAGCTCGTTCAGCATTCCAACGCAATTCAATGGTGACCAACTGGCAACGATGGAAGCCACTTACGCTTCCGGCGGCAATGCTGGTCCACAAAACTGGACTTCGTACAAAGAATTCGAGACCGCTTTCAGCCCGAACTATAGCGGCAACAGCATCAAGCTGCAACCAGCATTCTTTAATGAAACGCAGGACGGCGTCGTCAATCTGAAATTCTACTTCTGGAGCGGCGAAACCGTAACGTACAAAATCACCAAAAATGGCAGCACTGTAACAGGTACGACTTCCTAAGCAAGCGATGTCTGTATCGACAGTGTGGCTGCTTTAGCTTATGTTCATCTTAGAATATGTATGTGCTGTATAGCATCATTACTTGAGATCAGTACGAACATCCAATGTTATGCAGCAAGTCATACAACAATTTATGCAGAAAGTTATGCAGAAAAAAGATCGCATTTATTATTAAATGCGATCTTTTTTGTTTTACTGCAAACTATACATTTCATAAGCGCATAAGCAGATGATAGCGCGTTATCCTTGAGGAGTCAGGAGTAAAGATTTACGATTTACGATTTACGATTTACGATTTACGATTTACGATTTACGAGATACCGAGATATTCCTTCAATCCGTCGACGATCGCTTGTGCTACCTTATTCTGAAAGTCGTCCTGTACGATGATCGATTCTTCCGTTTTGTTGGTTAGGAAGCCGATTTCCAGCAGCGCTGCGGGCATCGTCGTTTTGCGGATGACGACGTAGTTTGCTTGTTTGGAGCCACGATCTTTGAAGCCGGTCGCTTCCAATACATGCTTCTGAATAATGTCGGATAGTTTTTTACTACGCGCTGTATCAGCGTAGAATGTTTCTGTTCCGCTGGCGTTTATATTCGGTGCGGCATTGCCGTGAATCGACAAAAATACATCTGCATTCGCCTGCTCAGCAATTTTCACCCGATTGTCCAGCGGGATAAACGTATCATCGGTACGCGTCATGATGAGATCGATTTGCGATTCTTTTTTGAGCAGAGCGGCAACTTTGTTGCCGACTTTCAATACGACATCCTTTTCTAATACGCCGGTGATGCCAACGCCACCGGAATCCGTATCACCGTGACCGGGATCAATCACGACTACTTTTTTCCCGTTGGTACCGATCGGTTTCGTATTGCTGCTAGTGTTCAGATCGACGAAGATCAGATTGCCCTGTGCATATGTTGTGTAGGGCTGACTTTGATACAAGTCGATCACGAGACGCACCTGTGCTGGCGTTGTGCTGTATATAGAATAGCGAATTTGTTTGACAACAGTCGAATTAGGGACAGCGAGCGTCTGCACATCACCCTGCTCCAACACTTTTCCTTGCAAAAACTTATCGCTGAATGTAGCACCCGGCAGATCAATAACAATTCGATTCGGATTCGTCAGCACCGAGCTTTGCGGCTTGATTACGGCATTCGCCGAGATCAGCAGACGGTTATCGCTAAAGCTGACCGCATCTACCTGCGGCGTTGCCGTAGCAGCACCATCGTCCGTTGTATCGCCATCATCATTCATACCGGGCATAGATGACATATTACTTTGCAAAGATACGGTTTTGGAAGCATTGTCCCATTGTACGTCCAGCCCCATCTGCTCGCTAACGAACCGCAGTGGAACGTATGTAACACCGGATTGAATAAATGAAGGCTGATCCAGTGTAACCGTACCATTCGAGCTATCTGCGGTATTCATGCCGATTGTCATGGCAATCCGCGATGCCCCATTGCTTACAGTTACTTGCTGATTACTCTTATTCCAGATTACCTGATAGCCGAGGTTTTCTGAGATGACGCGCACTGGCACCATCGTGGAACCGTTAACGGTCATGACGTCTTTTGCTCCGGTCAGCGTCTGATCATTCAATATAATCGTTGTTTGCGTAGATTGCGTTGCAGCGGATGCAGGCAATGGCATGCTAAACAGTACTAGCAACAACAAAGGTAACAACCATTTCCTTTTTACGAGTAGCGGATATTGCAGAGACGTGAGCATATTGTCATCTTCTTTCCTGTGAATTTGAACGATGAGGATATCCTGTCCAGTTGTATGTATTGCAGCATTTGTTAAGTTAGACTCATCCTTGTTGAAAAAGTTTCCCACAGGCAAAAAATATACACTATGCCAATTCATTTGCATAGTGTATATCCAAAAAATTTATGATTTGTTTATGATTTTGCTTGAATAACTTGAATACTATGTCACTTGTTACTCAAGTATGCTCTGCTGCATCCAGTTGCAATTGTTCAATATGCTGCACCATGCCGGAATAGCCTTTCACTGTACGCGAAATAAAGGACAATACCAGATCGCTCCAACCGTAAATATAAAAGGTTCGCATATCCTCCGGTGGCACCATCGCGTTACGGTACGGTGCAATATCGATAATAAATGCTTTGGCATTCCGGTTGATCTGGTGACGATACGTTTGCAGTTCTTTGTAAAATTGGCTACCGTGATTTTGCTGCTCGTCGGTGATCATAATAATCTGATCGACCACTTCCTCATCATGGATCAGCTTGCGCAATGGAGCACCCGTATTCGTACCGCCGCGTGCGTGAATACGTGCTGCCTGTGACATAATGGATTCATGGCGTGAAGGCTTGGCATCCTGCACGAATGTATCGAACAGCCAGAACAGCGAATTGCCGTTGGTCTTTTTGTATAATGCCAGTGCAAAGACCGAACCGGTCTGCAAATACTCGCCAACCATCGAACCGGAAATATCCAAGAAAATCGCTGTCCGTCCCGGTAGATCAGGCAAATTGGCAAAGGTTAACTCCACCGCCTGTTCCAGCGGTTTGCGCAACGCCTCATTTTCCACTTCATGAAAAGCCTTCACAAAACGGAATGGCAGAATGCGTGATTTACGCAACGCTTCGGCATCGGTCAACCGTTCAGTAACATAGTTCAAGTTTTGCTTTTTCACTTTGGTCACATACGTTTTAGGGTTCCATACCCGCTTACCGGATGTTTTTAACTCTAGTTTCCCTTCGTGAACATGACCACCGAATACGCCCTGACGCTCCAGTGTGTTGAGATGACGAAGTAGCGCAAATGTAGGCATCTGCTTCATCAGTTCTTCCCACACTTCAACGCTCGGTTGAAGCACACTCGTCACGGTCTCGTAGGGCAGTTTGCCTTGACGAATCCAGTATATACGTTCCTGATCGTTTTGTGATCGTTTAAGCTGTTCCAATGCTTCCAGTTGTGGCAAATTGGTCAAATCCGTTTCATGCCCGCGTACATATCGGTACAACGCTTGTTGCTGGGCATTGTGAGGCTTTGGATGAGCGGTAGCAACCGCATCACCAAGCGAGAAGCCGCGTCCACGTCCATTATATTTGAGCGCCCAGTATTCACTCATACTGGATAAAAAGGCGGCAACCTGTCGCTTAACCGCACGTCCACCCTGCCCCCGACCTTGACCACGCAAAATGGTCATAAAGTCCGCCAGATCGGATGGAATTTTCACCACATGCGGAAATGTTTGAGCAAACAATGTCGGCTGGGCAGCAGACAGCAGTGCCAGACCATATAGAGGTTGCAGTCGCATAAAGCCTTTGTCGCGTGCATAGACAAGCGCCCGCGCCATAAACTCTGGATGCAGCTCCAGCATCAATTCATGCATGCTGTGCGCTTCGTTAATCAACTCTCGGCTATCCGCATAAAACGTATTGGCAAATGTATTCGTCAGCAGGAGCTGCACATACTCTTCCTCTACACTACGGTTATAGGCAGGATACGCTTCACGATTGACGGTTAGCTTGGATGGTTTGAGGTCTAGCATTTTCTTGGCACGACTCATGATATATTCCTCCTTGTAGAGCGTGTATGTTTTCAACATTCTGTTGATCTATTGGTAATGGCGCGTTGGCAGTATGTAAGGAATCCGAGGAAAAAATGGAAAAGGCGTTTGGCGTCAATCTGACAGCTATGAGCCAGTAAAGCAAAAGTCGAATTCAGATCGAAGTAGCCCTTTCCGACGCCTCGGACGGTATATCGTTATCGTATTGTTTGAAAATAGGTGGTGCCTGTGCAGTGACAGGGCACCGTTGTACTTGACATAGTATTCGCAAGTACAGGCATTGCTACATTTCGTGCTACTCATTGTGTCTACTTTACTTGCTGCAATTGCTTCCATGTCTTCACGCTACACTTGCTTTTACAATCTACATGTTCGTATTCTATGATATGCAAATCTGCACGCTCCGTTATTGATGACGTGCTATGTGTGATGCTTCTGAGATGAAGCTAAACAAAAAGCATATCCGAGGAAAAAGGTGAAAAGGTCCATTACCGCTCTACCATCTGAGCTATTCCGCCACATACGGCGGAAGCCGGACTCGAACCGGCGACCGGTCGATTAACAGTCGAAGTAACCCTTTCAGGCGCCTCGGATATCACATTTGCTGTGTTGCATGGCACTGCATTATATTGCTTGTGTATTACTTACGTGTGACTTACTCAGTTGCTATATGTTTTTCTGTATTGCTTGGCGTTTCTTTGATGTCCTTATCTTCGCATATCCCCAAAGTCGTCAACAGGGCGAAAGTATGGCGAAATCGAATTTGTTTATATTTTTACCTATTTCGATTGGCGCTGGTGCATGATTGCAATGTAACGATTTCTAATTACAGCCCTCTTTGCTACAATATGCTGTACAGCTATACCAGCATGGGAGGAACATGAAGATGGCAAGAGAGAGCTTTGATAAAGAAATTCAATTTTTACGTCTGTTGGCACTGACAGGCGGCGCATTTGACCGTCAGCAGTTCGCTGGACGCCTAGGTATTTCTGTACATACATTTGATAAAACGATCCGACGACTAAAAGAAGTGAACGGTGAACATGATCTGACCGATCTGTTTCGCTATCGATATGCCGATTCCGCAGAACCGGTACTGATGTTTCTGTTTCGCGCCAAATCGATGAAAGAATCAGAAAGTCGTCGCTTGCCAATTTTGCTCTCTTCGCTCAAGCAGCAAGACCGAACTGCCGCCGAACTGCTGGATGCGTGCGATGAGCAATTGGCGGAATATGACTTTGCGCCACCGGATGAGAAAACGATTCGTTCTGATCTGCGCTATTTGGAGGAGATTGGCGTCATTCGCCGTCAGCCAGGTGGACGACCGTATCGGTATCGTCTGAATCACGAGCTGACAGAATGTTTATCACAAGAAGAGTTAATCGAGCTGTATGAGTTTGTTGATGTGATGGCAAATACGCGAATTCCATCAGTACAGGGCTATCTGCTACGCGATAATTTAAAAAAAGCGCTCAAAGCAACGATTCCGGCAGAACAGTGGGATGACACGCTATTAGAGCCGTTTGGTTATCGATATCATTATGACGCGCGCATTCTGGATGAGGCGCATTTGTACACAGTGCTGCGCATGATTCGTGAACAGCGGTATATTTCGTTTCAATATTATTCGCCTAGCCGCAAACGTTCCTACGCTGCACGTCATACGAATCCATTATTTGCACCAGAGCAGGAGCCGCGTCGTCAGCACATATTGCCGCTTCAAGTAGTATACGATCATCAATATGGACGCTGGTATCTGATTGGAACACTGGAAGGTGGGCGAATTGCCAAGTTTCGTATGGATGGCATGGTCGATCTGAACGGTGAACAAGCGGCGGACACGGAACTATTTCAACAGCGTTTACACCAAATTCATCAGAAATTGCAGTATAGCTGGCTTGTTGATACCGGACCTCCAATTACAGTGAAAGCTCGCTTTTTCAAGCCGGCATTTCCTGCCAGCGATTTTATCCGCGAACGGGTGATGATGCAGGGACAGTGGGGCAATATTACGGAAGAAGATCAGCATAGCTTTGTGTTTGAGATTGTTGTGAATGGCTGGGTGGAGATTCGTCCGTGGCTACGCAGCTTTGGCTCAAGCTGTGAAGTACTAGAACCGAAGGGCTTGCGGCAATCACTGATCGAGGAATGGAAGGAGTTGCTGGATTACTATGAATCTGTTTGAGAAAATATTCAGCTACCAGCTCTCATCGCGACTGGAAGAAAATGATCTGTATACCCTCACATCGCAAGAGCGTTCATGGCTGCGCATGATGCTGTCTCATCCGGCAGCAGCCTATGCTTTTGATGAGGAGACACGCGCTCGTTTGGAGCAATGTACTTTGGATGACGAACCGCCCGTACTAGAGCATACGCTGATTGAAAAAGCAGGTACAACTGATGGGCAAAGCTACCTCCCTTGGCTTCGTCCATTGCGCCGCATCATGCGTCATCATCAGGGCATGCTGCTAGGACGACTAAACAAATATGGTGAACCAATCGCACCACAGCCGGGCATTCCATGGCGATTGGAGTATTCGATGGCACGACGCGAATGGTATCTATACTGGTTCAACGTAACTCGCTTCGCTCCGATGATTACAAGACTAGCGCATCTCCAATCGGTAGAGCAGCATGAGATGTCAAACCGAACGTACAAAAAGGCAAAGGAACGAATGGATAACTTTGTGCAGATGGATCGTCACAAAGCAGTCGTGCAGGTAGTGCCGACCTACAATGAGGAATTAACACGAATTTTGCACGCTTTTTCCTGTTTTGATAAAAAAGTAGAGTTTGATGAGGAGCTGCATACGTACTGGATTCACGTTCATTTTACGGGGAGCGAAAGTGAGTATGTACTGAACCGACTACGCTTTCTTGGCAAACGGGTGAAGGTGGTAGAAGGGGATCATCTGAAACGACGCATGCGCGAGACAGCGCTATGGGCATTGGCTCGTTATGGCGATGTGCATGTAGAGGAATCGGAGCAGATCGAGGATGAAGCATTTCGCGAGTGATGTCATTGCGTATGTTTAAATGTATAGCAAAGTAACAGCCGGAGCGATACACCATGGAGTTGATTCCATAGTCAACGCTCCGGCTGTTTTATTTCGTTATTTTATTTCGTTTTTGGTTGTTTAGTTTCGTTGTTTAGTTTCGTTGTTTTGTTGTTTTATTTCGTTCCGATGTTTCGTTCTGCTTTGTGTTAAGGCTAGCTAGCAATGTTGAGAATAGTTAGAGTTATTAAGCACAGCTGGCGTGGTTGATACTAATTAAGATTGTCGATCCTAGCTAGCATGTAGATAGTACTACCCCATCCATATTTACGAGATTCCTGTATTCTCCGCCATACGTGCATACGCACTTAATCGGAAAAACGCTGCCACCACGGGCTGCTGGTCACCAGCATGCAGTAGATAATTGTGCAGTTGTTGTTGCTGCTGTTGAAGCAGTTGTTGTTGCTGCTGTTGAAGCAGTTGAGCCAGTGTATCCATACGTAGGGAGGAAGCGATCTGCTCCATCGATTCCAATTGGGATAGTTCGTCCACCGACAGCTGGGCAACACCTCGAAGCAACACGCCCTGTAGCCAATGATTCAGATCATACAGCAATCGCTCCGCTATATTCAATTCAGCTCACACCCCTTCCCCACCTTCAGAAATTCGCTTGCTACGTAGAAATCCCCATTTTGATCCATTCTATATTTTTTGATGATTTTTCTATTAATATGCTCCGTCTAGCTTCAAGTTAATGAGACGATCCTTCTGCAGAAAACTGATCGGATATAGCTGCACCCCATCACTCTGCACCAGCGCATACATATCCGTCAGCTTATGAAAAGCAGTGCTACGCTCTAGTTGTTGTACCATTTTGCGCCACTCGGGATGATCCTGAATAATCAGACGGACGAGTTCTTCAGCAGACGTGTGCGCTGTAATGATCGTAGTCTGAGTCAGATGATCAAATTGCACCGATTGGATGGATGACAGATGTAGCATGTACAAGGACATTTGTTTTTCACCAAATAAGGATGGCTGTAGATCATCCTTCAACTGCTGCAATGATGACAGCGTGTAAGCTCCAAAATCCACATCTTCTACGGCAGATCGCGTCTGTTGCTCCATATGACCAATCTCACCCGCAGACAGACGATAATCCCGATTCGTCTTCACACCACGCAATTGCCACTGCTCTTGACCAAACTGCCGCAATGACAGATGTTCCCGCCACGGACAAGATTGATTGTACTGGATACTGTATGGAAAGGAATTGGCTTCATAGTAGACCGGACGCGTATCGCTATACGTATACATTTGCCGATCACGGAGACTGTATAAATAATAGGTAATGCCTTTGTACCCGGAAGTGGTCTCCCAAGGCTCTGCCCCAACGCCATACAGCTCCAATATCGGTACACGATAATATTTGCTGCGAAAGCTACCTGCCAATTCAGCACGCCGTGCCGGAGATTGCTGTTGCTCCCACGCATCCAGCGTCAAATAAGCCGATGTCAGGCGATTCAGCAAAACATCCATACGAAACCGCACATGCCGAGCGAAAAACATTTCCAGTTCGCCTTGAATCCCGCGCAGCATAGTTTCCAAATTGGGCAATGCTTCACTGTGAGCGGCAACTGCCAGCGTTTCCAGCCGGGCGGTCACCGTTTGTGGTAATCGTGCCAAACCCGTTTGCAGCAATTCGCCAAACAACTCACGGCATTCCTTCATGACCTGCGGATGTTGCTCAAAATTATACATATACTGCTCTAGCATATGTTCATCCTGCAAACCTTGATGCTGTCGATAACGCAGCAATGCTTCCAGTTTGTATAATTGAGCATCTTTGCCTTTTACTGTGCATAACGCAGTGGCAGGATCGGAATTGACATCATGGCTAAAAGATACCTCTACTCCGTAATCATTCAGCCGCACGGTCAGCAAAGTATCATACAATAGCTCAATGGACTGCGGACGGGCAAGTCTGAATTCTGCCTCTTCCAGCTGAGCGGTTGTGAATGACCGCAGCAATTGGGAAAGTGGCGTATCTAGTACCCAGCGGAATCGATCAGTAGCAAATGATTGTTCTGAAATCGCATTGGTTTTATCGGTTTCATGATGTTGTTCGGATAAAGGTTCCGATTCAGGCGATTTGTCGCGATAGACACGTTTGTCCTCGTCACCAGAACCAGAACCAGAACCAGAACCAGAACCAGAACCAGAACCAGAACCAGAACCAGAACCAGAACCAGAACCAGAACCAGAACCAGAACCAGTTAGATGGTGACGCTGATCATACAGGATTGCAATCAAAATATGCTTGCATATCGTTTCAGCTGGACAGCTGCATTCACATTGTTCCATCTGATACGACAACTGTACAACAATACCGTCACTTAACGTGCATCGTACCTTCTCGTTATCATTCCATTGATAGTCTACGGTGATGCCTTTATCCATGTCCTTTTGCGCACGGTTATATAATCCCTTATTGGCATAACGAATCAAATAATCTTCGGTACAGCCGGCAATAAACTGCCGGAATCGGTGTTCAAATGGTTCCATACATTGATTTACCTCCGCCGAGATCAGTCGATCTCGCCTGCTGCGCGCAGAATATCGTACACCGTTTCGCTAAATACGCGATCCGGCACATCTACCAGCAGCGACGATTTGTCTGGAGCATAGTAACGATGACGTTGATCTTGCTGATCATTTTTGTAAAAGCGCAGTTCTTCCAGCGAAATATCCTCCATACCTTCATAATACGAAATACTTGTACCGCTGAATCGCAGTTCAGCGATGAGATGGTCATACTGCTTATACAACTCATAATAGAAGCCTGCATCCTGCGCTTCACCTTTGAACCAGCCGTAACGTTCCATTGCTTTTGGGAAACCGGTTGGCGAATATTCACCGCTCGGTACAGCTGTCCATTCACGGCGCTGTAGCTCCTCTTCTTCCAGCGAATAGATACGCCGATCCAACTGGGTAAATGGCTGTACGACTTCATAATCTTCCAGCTGGGTCTTCCAATCTGCCAGTAGTTGTGGCTCCAATTCCAGCGGATGTACAAGACCGATCTGTGCGTCCTGCTCCAGCTCATATTCATCCTCATCTACTGTATTGAATGTCCCATCCTCCATATAGCGGAACGTTGCAGTCAACTCACCATTTGTATAGACGCCCCAGATCAGACTAACCGCAAACTGGCGCATAATGATGTTATGAACAAACAAATCGTTCCATTCGTCTGTCGTCCATAGACGACGTTTGGATAAGGATTCTTCCAAGCGCTGCGTTTGCAACGTCACCATCGTTTTGAGGTCTTTTTTTAACTGGGTAAACGTCGACTTGGACTGTTTCACCAGAGCTTCATCATCCTTTTGAGACGCGGCAGGTAAACTTTTGACGATTTTGCCATTTTCCTGATTGATCACGCTCAATTGCAGATCGCTGTTAACCTTTACGGTAAATGCGCGTTCACCATAGCTCAATTCCAATTCGCCTTTGCTGTCTAATCCCAGTGTAGTAACGAGACGGTCTGCGAGTTGTTCTGGCGTCAGATTCATATTCTCGGCTGCCAGATGCAGGGAATCGGCAGCAGCGGTTTTGACCTGACGATTTTTAATGGTACGAGATAATTGTTCAATCAGCATCAATGCGGCGGTATCGTTCAAATAAGCCAGCACACGTACAGCTTCTGCGGCGATCGCACCCCGACTATTTTCCGTCCAATCCTTGATCTGACTGCCCAGCATATTGATCAGGCGACGATCACCAAACATCGCTGCCAGATACAATATCCATTTCTCCTTCGCAGGTGCGCCCTGCTGCATCCACAACTGTACTAGCTCAAAAGCAAAATCAGCCAATGATTGCGGAGAAGCGTACTGCTTCACTTCATGCAGACGCTCGTTCGGCGACGCTGTAAAATCAAGCGATTGCAGTAGCAAATAACGTTTGATATTGTCATCCAGCGGCGAACCGTCTGTTGTTTGCAGCTGAGGCAACAAATCTACGGGCAACCACTGAATACGGCTCAACTTCTTGGCATCCGTCTTGGAAGCGATGGCGGCATGTGCCACTTGTGGCGGCTGATCCGCTGTATTCATCAGCACCTCGATCAAGTCGCGGAAGCTCTGCGACTTTTCCTTTTTCAACAGATTCGCATAGATCGCGCCAGCGTTATCGAGGCTACGCAGCGAATCCAGAATCCATTCTTTGACCGCCGCCTTTTTCTCCTGACTGTAGACAGTAGTGTACAATTCGCTATCGACATGACGGGCAAACTCGGCTCGCGCTTTTGCATTGATCTTTTTGGAGGAATCACCAAGACCGATACGCAGTGCTTCTGCTCGTTGCTTCATATCCAGCTGTTCATACGCATCATAGATCGTTTCCAGCACGAGTGTACGTCCATCCAGCGGCAGTTTACTGTACTGCTGCATACTTTGTAGCATATGCGCTTGCACGATAGCGGAATATTCCGATGTCGGTATCGATATATAGTAATATTCTGGACGTCCTTGCAATTGCAACATACTTGCCAGCAATTCATCTGTATCAATCTCTGCGTCGTCACTGTATACATTCAGCACTTCAGAACCTTTGAAAAAAGGCGATTTGTACAGGATCGACAATACATTCAATAGGGGAATATCCGGTTGAGTGATGGCAATGAGGAAACGACGGAATAGCTCCGAGCGTACTGGCAAATAGGAAATTGCCAACAGAATCTGACTTGCTCTTGAATTGCGCTGATCCTTGTTCCATAGCGCACGTACATGATCATTCGTATGCACAGCGGCTATGTCCAAATCTCCTTTTACATAGCTTGCAAGTGTATGCCCTGCCTTATTGCTATCCAGTCGGTCTTCCAGCGTTTGTAGTACAAGCTGTTCCAGCTGTGCTGATCCATTGGGTGACTGCACATGACCGGCATCCAGCAACACTTTGAAGATAAGCGCGCGTGTCGCTGCATTACGTGAAATCGCCATTGCATGCTCACTGACCTGATGATTGGCAGCAATCGTATTACGTAGTGTATTCCATGATGTGGAGTAATTGTTCAGCTCGTTGCGGATCATTTCAATCAAGCCGTACGGTTTATCGAGCGATACAATGCCATCTACCAGCGTCGATCTATCCAAATTGCGACCGGATAACTGGGTCAAATATTGTCTCGTTTCGAGCGGCAACACTTCATGCAATCCACGAATCGCATCTAGCAGCTGCTCAGCGATAGCATCAGGTTGCTTCAACAGATTCTTTTTGCCACCATGTAGTGTCAGCATGTAATAGAATGCCGTATGCACATACACCAATTCACGATAGATCTGATCGCTTTTGATCATTTGCTTGGATGGCTGAGAGGATGGAAAACGACGTGTCCATTCGACTTCACGCTGGCTTTGCAGAAAATCTGCATCCAGATCCAGATCGGAAGTCATATTGGAATTGCTTAACCGTACCGGCAATATACTCTGTAACATTTGCTGCAATTCACGATTCAGCTTTTTACTATCATGCGCTACTGTGTATTCTAATAATGGCGGTAACTGCTTACTGATCTTCTGAACGTACTTCTCGTCCAGTTCCCGATACAGATGCAGAAGTAGTAACAATTGCACGGCATAATCGATACGAGCAACTTGATTGCCTTTTTGCTTAAATACCGATGAAGATGGACGATTCAGATCGCTATTGGATAACAAAAACGTAATTGCTTTTTCAATGATTTCATGCCCTGCATATCGGGCGATCCCTTGCAATGCAGAGCGACCTTCACGCTCTACCTGTTCCCAATATTGTGTGCGGCTTGCAAGTGTAAGCGGAGTGATGCTGCTGCGCATGCACAATTCGAATATGTACCAGTTATTGTAATAGTAGCCATCCCAATTGCTCGATGTATGCAGCACAAGAGCAACGGCGCGATAGAAGGCATCATTATGTTCTTTTTTGGACAATTTATTTAGCGACTCAAACGTCTTATAAGCATACTGATTGGAGTTTTTCATCATATCCGGCTTGGTATCGGTTGCTCCGGTGATATAGTCCAGAATCTCTTGCTTGCGGTCGGTTAATTTGGAATATTCCTCCGAGCAATGACGGGCAAAGTTCTCCAACAACGGATCAATGGAAGTCTGATTTAACATCATATATTCCCCTTTCTCATTTTAAAATGTCCTACGGACGAGCTAGCGAATAATCTGACCAATCCACTCCGCCAACCGATTCGGCGTTACAGCGGCAACATGTGCCCCTATATCGGTCAAACGGCGCGCGGCATGACGGTTATATACCGCCGTTCCTTCAAAATTCAATGCCGGCAAAACAATCAATTGACTGCCAGCTTCCATAATATCGTGACAGGCAGCATACATATGCTGAATCGGATATCCTTCCTCCAGATCACTCACTAGAATGAAGATCGTACGCGCCGGGTCTTGGATCAGCGTCTCGCCGTAGCGAAGGGCTTTGGCAATATGGGTTCCACCGCCTAGCTGTACACTCATTAGCAGATCAACTGGATCTTCCAACTGATCGCTCAGATCGACCACCTGTGTATCGAAGATGACCAGATTCGTTCGCAGCGTATCCAATCGGTAAAAGATACTCGCCATGATCGCGCTATAAATGACCGAATCCAGCATACTACCGCTCTCATCAACCGCAATAACAATATTCCAGCGATTGTGCGGACGAATGTTACCGTCAAAATACAACCGATCCACTACAAAGCGCCTGTTGCGAAGATCATAATTTTTCAGATTACGTTCAATCGTTTTCTTCATATTGAGATTGCGTAGCGAACGTACATTGCTGCTCTGATACCGACTACGTTTGCCAATGATACTCGTACGGATATCCTGCTCCAATTGCTTGCGTAGCTGCTCCACCACATTGCGTACAATTTCTCTGGCACTATGCAGCACTTCGCCCTTCATCCGACCTTTGAATTGCATAATATTTTTGAGCAGGCTCATATTCGGTTCTAAGGATTCCAGTACTTTTTTGTCAAATAACAATTCACTTAATCCATATCGATCTAGCGCCTGCTTTTCCAGAATCTCAGCGGTATCTTTGGGAAATAGACGTCGTACATGATCCAGCCAGCCCGGTACGGTAAGCTGGGACGAACCGCGTCCACCTGTACGATCACGATAGCCTTGCTCCTCGCCGTATTCGCGATCATATAAATAACCGAGCACTTCATCCATCTCCCGATAGGCAAATTGCTGTGCATCATATTGTCCTGACTCAGCCAGCGACTCCTCCGCCGCTTCTCCTAATAGCAGACGCCAGCGATTCAACGTTTGACGCTGGTTTTCAGCATGCTGTGTATGGTCTGTATGATCGTTATTCATAATATCCACCGCTCCATTTCTTTCCGTATCGCCTGATCCAGTGCAGAGGTATGCTGCAATAATGCTTCATCCAGCGCCGGTTGCTCTAGCTCTGCTGTAGATATGCTGTATAGACTCGCTACTTGACTGGCAATCATCTGCATTTCTGTAGAGGTGAAAAAGGTAAATGCCAGCCGTAGCTCTGGAATCATCTGCACAAAATCGTCATGGGACAATTGCGATAACAGCTGATTCAACGATTTGAGCAAAGCAGGCTCATACAGAAACGCATCCCGTGCAGCCGCGAATACACCTTGCAAATAAGCCGCTGTATGCTTCACCTGTTCCGGTGTGCCTTGCATATAAGCACGCGCTCGCTCTGTCATTTCATGCTCTGGCAAATATCCACTACGCGACAGAATCGCCACACTAACACCTTCCAGTGCCGGTACCAATTTGAGCTGATCCAATAGCTCTGACAGACGATCATATAGCGGCTCAGGTGGAAAGGTGCCTGACTCCGCTTGCGACAGCATGTATAGCTGCTTAAGCGCCTGTACTATTTGGCTATGATCATCGGGATGTACTTGTTGCAGCGTATCGATTGCCGCTACCGCCTGATGATATGCTTCCTGCAATAACTCTGGCAGCGCATGATCATGTTCCCGTAGTCCCAGCAATCGACGATGTTCATGAATACGTTCCAGCATTGTTAACGCCCGGCATAAAGATAGAAAACTGCCATCATGCCGCAATGCCTGACGTGTCTGCTCCACCAGCTTGGTAGCGGTTTGCTCCAATCCCATTAGCAGTACACGCAGCAGCCACTCTGCCGTTGCACCACTGTTATGTTGGGATAGTGCAGCTACCTCCTGCTCCGCACGCCGGGTCGCTGCGATTGCCAGTGTTCCGCCATGGATCGAATGTTCAATCAATCGTGCTTCCGTATAAGAGGAATACGAATATGTCCATGTTTCCCGCATCAGATTGATATTCGTGTAAGATATCCAATCTGGTCCCGATTGACGTACTGCCAGACCTGTTCCGAGAAACTCCATCATGTGCAGCAGTCGGCTGATTTGTCGATGTCGTGGACGAGTATGCAGATCTAGCACCTTTTTATGTTTCCCAGTCGTACCCAGCTGCAATTTGCAAGCTGCTGCCTGACGTTTAAAATCCTCCACAATCGGTACTGTAAATGGATTCTTCGCTACTTCCCCAATACGATCACCAGTCAATAGAATGCGGAGCTGATCTAGCGGTCGGTCGGACACCAATGTGCGCTCACCTTTGATAAAACAAGACGTCACACTATCCAGCAGCTCATATACTCCGCCTTCCTGACGACCTCGTAATATAGCCAGTCCTTGAAACAGGCTATATGCTTCAATCGCATCACTCGTCGATACCGCTTCTTGTTCACTGCGCAATTCCTTCGCTAAGCGGGACAGTGTGACGATAGCCGTCTGTGACGCAGGATGGTTGATACCGTTCTGCATGTTTTGCCATAGCTGATCGTAATACGCTACATATGGCATACCGCTTGCATATCCATTGAGCCGATCCGCTTCCTGAAATGTATACACCATAGGATATATCTGCTCACGCAGCTCTGGGGTACGCTTTGTTTTGCTTCCATTTGCCGATGTTGAATCATCTACTGATACAGATAAAGTGGCGTGATTATTGCTCTTGTGTTGAATCAATCCATATGTATGAAATCCGCCAGTGAGTAATAGAACTTTGTTGTATTGCGCTTGCGCCGCCTGAATATGATGCAGCATATGACGTTCGCGTGACAGCGTCTCGTCCTGCTCCAATTGAGATGAGGTGTAGCACAGCCGCGATAAGGTGCAATACACGAATACATCCTGCATATATTGAAATGTATCTACATCCGCCGCTCCACTTTCAAACCAGCGATCCCATAGCTCGTCAAAGCTGCGACAATTCAGCTTGTGGCATAATGCTTGCATAAACGATGATCCTGTCAGCAGATGCTCATCTTGATACGAGGTAGATGGTTCTGCTGTAGATCGTTCTGCTTCGGACTCGTCCTGTGCTACGGAACGACGACGATAATTGAGATCGATGAATTTCGCCGGGATACCAAGTCGCGCCGCTTCGCCAATCGCTACATACTCCGGCGAATAATCCAATAATGGAAAATAAAAAGCAGCACGCTCCTCTCCTTGCTCATACGTATAATACAAGCTGACAGGCGTCACGGTATTGGGATCAGATAGTACTGGAATGAGCGCATCTCCAGCTTCCGGTCCTTCAATCAAAATGATCTCCGGCTCATAACGAGCGATCATTTGTAATAGGTGATGCGAGCAGCCCGGACTATGATGACGAATAGGCACATATAGCACCGGATTGTGCATATCAAAGACATGCTGCGCAAAGATAGATTCTAACTCAGCTCTGCTTATCGTATGAGAATGGAGTGTATCTGTATCCAAGTTGCTATCCGTATCACCGTTAAGCCGTTCTCTTTGTATATCTTCCATATCCAGACCTGTTGTGAGATCATCACAATCTGCAAACGTATTATATGTGCCTGTCACCATTGTATCGCCCATCTATGTTCACTCCTCCTTTCTTCCATGTCACAGTGGAGATCCATACAACTTCCGTCACATACAGATTTATTTATAGACCAACATACATGTACAGAGAGCCAAATACAGGTACAGATCGTAACTTCAGAGACGATTAGCGAATCCATTTCTTCGCTTCATAATATGCTGACCACAATTCGCTATCTCGCGCCCGTTCCTTTACAACACGGGAGAAATAGGTTTTGAGCGCACCCAGATCTTTTTCATCTTCTTTGGCAGCAGTGCCGAGCATATTCTGCACGAGCCGATCCATGGAAACTGTACCATCCTCGTAATAATACGAAGTCATTGCACTCTGTACATACACCGATACCGCTTCTGCCGTACTCATGACTGACTGCGGAATATCAATCTTGTAGCCTTCGCGCGTCTTACCAGTACGCAGCTCCATAAAGGTCGTTGCCAGCAGCTCTACTACATCCCGCTCTACCGGAATCTCAATACCGCTATGCAGCAGCAGATTATGCGCTTGATCTTCAATAATCTGTGCTTCCATTTTCACATTTGAAATCGGGCGAATCGTTTCGAAGTTAAAGCGCCTCTTCAAGGCGCTACTCATCTCATTTACCCCTTTATCCCGAATATTGGCAGTACCAATCACGTTAAAGCCCGGCTTGGCGAATAATACGCCACCGTCTAGCTCTGGAATATTCAACACCTTATCACTCAAAATACTAATCAAACTATCTTGTGCTTCAGACGGACAACGCGTAATTTCTTCAAAACGTGTTAACACACCATGCTTCATCCCATGATAAAGCGGCGATGGCACCAACGCCTGCTCCGACGGTCCTTGATCCAGCAGCATCGCGTAATTCCAAGAATATTTGATCATATCCTCGGTCGTACCGGCTGTACCCTGAATCGTATTCGTACTGCTACCGCAAATTGCCGCTGACAATAGCTCGCTTAGCATCGTCTTCGCTGTGCCCGGCTCGCCGACTAGCATGAGTCCACGGTTACCGGCAAGCGTCACAATTGCCCGTTCAATCAGAATGTCATTACCATAAAACTTGCGCGTAATCTCTACCGTCTCGCCATCCAGTTCTGCAGGACGCTGACGACCAATAATAAAATCTCGTATGTATGCCGGTGATAATAGCCAGTTGGGCGGACGCTTCCCTGTATCCTCCTGCTGCAATGCCTGCAATTCGCGGGCATATAACACCTCAGCGGGCGGCTTGATCATTTCCATTGCCATGTGAATCCTCCTCATTAAACAGGATCATATGTTCCCATAGTAACACACCCATTCTGCTTCTGTGTAGTCACAGCAGCAAAATGGGAAGATCGTCCTTATTTATTACCCTAAAGTAAGACTTTTGCTATGGTTTGGTTGTGCATTTTATTCCACCTGCATCTGTGCTCGTCTTGCTAGTCCCGGCACATACAGGAGCAGAAATAACGAACGCCCCAAGCCGAATACGATAAAGCAAATCCACAGCCCATGATTGCCATACAACGGAATCAGCACGAGACAACTGACGATAAATAGTGCAATCGATAACAGCATCGAATTGCGAATCGGTGCCGTCAATGTCATCCCTGTAAACACACCGTAAAAGACAAGCCCGAACCCCGTACTTAGCGGAAACAGCAATAGCCAGCCCTGATAATGCATCGCTAATCCCGCTACTGCCTCATTATCCGTGAACAAGCCGATGAATGCTTCTCGCCCAAGCGCATAGATAAGCGTTAGCAGCAATGCCACCACACTTGTCCATACCCATGATAAGCGCAAACTCCGCTGCAACAATGGCAAACTCTGTGCACCCTTCGCACGTCCGGCATAGATCGAACTCGCATTGGCAAGTCCGTCGAAGAAATACGCCATCACATAATGAATTTGCAGCAATATCGAATTCGCTGCCAGCAGCTCCGGTCCGAATGACGTACTTTGCGCTGTGAATATATTGAACATCGTCAGCAAACAGATCGTTCGGACCAGCAGATCGCTGTTGGCGCGAAACATCGGACGCAGACTGTTCCAGCTAAACAATCCTTTCCAGCGTAGCCCAACCAGCTCCATATACGGCGAACGCCAGACAAACCATAATCCGATCAACAACGCCAGCGCTTCGGCGAATAACGTCGCTGCCGCCACACCCGCTACGCCCCAGTGCAATCCCTGTACAAACCAGATTGCCAAAATCATATTCACCACATTCATCGTAATCTGTGTAATGAGTGTTTGCCGGATATGCGCCATGCCCATTAACCAGCCGATCAATACATAATTAAGTAGCGTCAGCGGTGCACCCCAGACACGAATATGAAAATATACCGCCGCCCAGTGTGCCACCTCATCGGTCGGTCGCATCAACCATAACGATGTCTGTACAATCGGCACCTGCAAAGCAATGAATACCAGTCCGATCACCAGCGCAATCATTAGCGGACGAATCAAATCTGCCATGCCTTCCAGCATATCGTTCTTGCCGCGCGCCTGTGCCGCAAAGCCAGATGTACTTACACGCAAAAAGCCAAACAACCAATACATCGTATTAAAAATAAGCGTTCCAATCGCTGTTCCACCCAAATAAGCCGGATCAAATAAATGCCCAACTACCGCCGTATCCACTAGCCCGAGTAGCGGAGTTGTAATCGTCGATACGATCAGCGGCAAACTAAGCAAAATATAATCGCGATGCGATGGAAGTGTAGTATGTATAGCAGAAGTATTCATATGCCGCTCCTTTGTCGTTTCTACAAACCTTATGCTGACGTGCCATCTACGATGATGATGATTGATCTCATGATGACGTACAATGTAGCACCGTTTGAGTATACCGTATGCACAAGTATTCGCAAACCGCCTGCTCCACGTTTGTTTACAAGAGAAGTGTCACGCAATATAGTTATATATTCTTTCACATACATCCGTTAGAAGGTTTATAATCCATCATTTTACTTTATATTGAATTTATTTCCTCTGAATATGAACAGAATCGTACTTTTTGCTACAATCGCTATATTTGCTCTAAACAATGTAAATCCCCTTTCCGACATATAAGCAAAGTATGGAATGACAGACGATATAGTTCCTTCAGTCTGAATCGCGAAAGGAGATGAACCACTGCACATCTTATACCGACATCTTATCAAGATTGTTGGATAATAGATGCTAAATACAGATCATTGAGTATACGCACATGCACATACTTTGATAAGGAACTACGATATATTACGTATAACAACCATTTTTTAACATTTATTATATACGTGTATTGTCAGTTTTACATAGGATACTGACTTATCTTTTCATGTCCGCTCATTCCATATACCATCGCATCCTAGGTCATCTACTATACAAAATTCAAATCATGGAGTGATTAACGATGAAACATATGAAAGTACGTACCAAAATAATTCTGCTGATTGCCATAAATCTGTGTATTTTCTCTATTGTCGGGTACTATGGCATTAGCACATCACGCGATATGTCCAATACAGCATCTACTATGTACGATGACAATATCGTTCCTATTACGCTGATGGACGATATGATTATCAACTACAGTGCCAATGATACCCGGTTGCTGCAATTGATGAATGTTGAAGATCGTAGTCAACGACAAACACTAATAGACGAAATTCGTCAAGCAGCAACTGCTAATCGTACAATGACCGATCAACTGAATCAGTTTACGTTTGATGCTGATGACCAGCAGCAATATGATCAGTTGCTGCCGTTAGCGGAGCAGTTTGCCAGTGCGCGTGAGCGTACAATTTCTGCTATAACGAGCAATGATCGGAATGCTGCATTACAAGCCTATACCGATCTGCAAAATGCCAAAACGCAGCTGAATCAGTCATTAACAGCTTTACGTACAAACCTGCTGGACGATGCCAGTGACAGTAACACAATGACTGATCACCAATTTGCCCGCAACTCGATCATTATTGCTGTTGTCCTATTTGCTGGATTATTGTTATCGCTTGGTATCGGCGTCTGGATCGTTCTGTTGATTGCCCGTCCTCTGCGCCGGATTCAGCTCCTGATGCAGCAAGCAGCTTCCGGCGATCTGACTGTGCAATCCGCCTATGTATCACGCGATGAGATCGGTCAAGTATCGGTTGCCTTTAATACGCTTGCTGATCGTATGCGTATGATGATTCGCCAAGTTGACCAAAGCGCTGCTTCATTGACAGCTTCTGCCGAGGAACTAACAGCTGGAGCAGAACAGACCGCTCGTGCCTCTTCTCATATCGCTTCATCTTCCGGTGAATTGTCCAACGGATTCATTACACAAGCCAATACAGTCATCGAAGTAACTGGTGCTGCCAGCGATATGTCTGAACAGATGCAGATTATCGCTGATAATAGCAATGAAGTGATTACACTGTCGCATCATATGGAAACTGCCGCCAGTGAAGGTCAGGATGAAGTCAACCATATCGCCTCTATTATTCGTAAAGTAGCTACCCATATCGAGGCAACGTTGCAAGTGTTGACTGGGTTGAATGAGAAATCTGAGCAGATCGGCTTCGCCTCTTCCGCCATTCAACAAATTGCTCGTCAAACCAATCTGCTTGCTCTTAATGCTTCCATCGAAGCTGCACGCGCTGGCGATGCAGGTCGCGGCTTTGCCGTTGTTGCGGAAGAAATCCGGCAGCTTGCCGAAAGCACCGCCGATTCATCTACACGGATTACTAGTCTTGTCTTGGATGTGCAACAAGAAAGTCAGGCTGCTGTGGAACAAGCACAGGACTCAGTGGATAGCGTAGAGATGGGAGTACAAGGTAGCGAACGGGTAAGCACAGCATTCGCAGCTATTCGTGAAGCGGTAGCCCGTACGTCAGAGCAAGTACAAACTTCCAGTGAGCTGATTGTACAAACGACCGGGCACTCCATCGGCATTGCTGAAGCGATGGAACATCTAAGTGCATTGTCACAGCAAGGATCCGCAGGTATTGAAGAGATGAACGCCGCAAGCGAACAGCAAATGTCCGCGATGGACGATGTTGCTGCTTCTGCTCGTCATCTATCCGAGCTAGCAGAACAATTACAACAAATCGTCGCTTCCTGCAAAGTATAATGTTGCAGTATAGTCTCTCGTTATGTTGGAGTATAACCTCTCGTTATTGAGCACAGCTTACGATCATTAACTCCGTATGGATTACTAACTGTGTATGGATTACTACTATGTATGATTAACTAAAATGTATTGGTTCTTCATCCCTACACATTTGCGATAGTTTTAAATAAATATCATAACATAGCAAAAGCCTGCGTTTTCCGAATACGGAACGCAGGCTTTGTTTTGACAATGAACTTTTATAAGAACATCTTGCACTAAAGTTCTGATAATAAACTTTTATGAGAATATCTTGCATTCAAGGTTCACAATGAAATGCTGCATCAAAGTTCTGTACAGTGCTATCTTCCAATCCAAAACAAGCTACAAGAAATTACGCGCTAGGAAACAGACGTTTTACAGTCGAATCTACTTCGTTCAAAATGCCTTGATATCCCGCTTCATCTAAATAACCGATGCTACCGAACAGCAGATGCCCTACCGATTCAATACCGACAAAGCCAAAGATACCATCGTCAGAGGTGATTTTTAGACCATCTGTCATACCGATGCTGTCGTATACTTCTTTTGGCGTACCATGGGTGCTGATGATCAGACCTTGTTTGCCTTTGAGCAGCTGCACAATACCATTTTCGTCCGAAGCATAAGCAAAGCCGTAAGCGAATACGCGATCCACATATCCTTTCAGAATCGCTGGCAAGCCTGTCCACCATACCGGATGGATAAACGTAATCACGTCCGCATTCCGAATATATTCCTGCTCAGTTTGAATATCGACCGGAGTCTGTCCAGCGCGCATAGCAGCACTATCTTCTGGTGTGAAGACCGGGTTAAAGCCTAGTGCGTACAGATCGCGCACAACAACCTCATGACCTTGCTCTTCAAGTGCACGTACCGTCGTTTCGAGAATAGAATGGTTCAAGCTTTCAACATTAGAATGTGCATAGACGATCAGGTGTTTCATAGTTCATTCCTCCAAATGGGTTTGTAATTTTAATAGAATAGCTATATAGCAGACAAAGTAGATCACGTATGATCAATGATCGGATTCGCCATGTTATAAACAAAACAGCACACTCGCCAGCTTACCGCTGACACATAGACGATACTCTTTAATAAACATAGATATCTATGTATTATTCTAAAAAAATATCAGATCCTACACACAGCATTCAGATACTCCATATGGACTTATAGCAAGAAACGAAGGTTTCGGTCACAATATGCAATCTATACTTACTGCTCCGAAACCCTGTGTAAAATCACACCCAGCATCTGTTCCAGCTGTTCTTGCTGCTGCGCTGTGAATCCATCGTATACCGCTGCATTGACAGTAGCGGAAATCTGATGAAATAATGGCTCTAGCTCTCGTCCCTGATCTGTTAAATGAATCAGAGTAATCCGGCTATCCTCCTCACTCTTGACCCGCTGTACATAACCAAGCCGGGCAAGTTTGTCTACCAGTACAGTGACGGTTGGCTGTTTGCGATGAATCTTCTGTGCCAGCTCTTTGACCGATAATCCGTTTTTCTGATATAGAAAAACTAAAATGTCGCCGTGTGAAGGAACAATTCCTTCCACACCATGCTGCTCCAATTCGGATATGATCAAGCGGTGCAGTTCATCGCGAATTTTGCTAATCATAGATATTGCGTGATATTTCGGCATATGCTTATTATATATAGACATCTATGTAATTGCAATACATTTATGCAATGACTGTTAACCATATGTAAAAATAAATAGTAAAAATTTAGTAAACCCTGTTTATTATCCATATAAAAGGGTAATAAACAGGGTAATAATGTTTAACAATGATAAAAAATGTAGAAATTTGTCGTAGAATTTGCTAGTATTGCCTCATAGGCTATCGACTTCAACGTGTAAGGAGAATGTTAAAGTGAATCCAGCTATTCAAGAAGCTATTTACAACCAGACACCGATGCATGTGCATCTGATCAGCGGTGAAACCTACATTGGCACCTGCGAAGCTCATGATAATCCTAATTTTTTTGTTATTCATACGGAGCAAGGCTCCTTAACTTTCCCTTATTGGACAATTAAACGCGCAAAAACAATGTTTGTCCACTAATCACTGGCTGAGATGGCTGTCGGATGTTCGTAGACAACCATTTTGTTTCTGCCAGTGTTTTTTGCGTTATACAGCGCTTGATCGGCTTGCTCCAACAATTCCTCCAAATTCTCATCACCACCCGCATATACAGTCATCCCTAGCGATACCGTAATCGCACGATCAAATGGAGTTGGACACTGCTCTGCCGCTTCACGAATCTGTTCCCCTACTTCTCTACCTTGATCCTCATCCATCTCATACAGCAAAATCACAAATTCCTCTCCACCGTAACGGAAGCACAAATCCTGTGACTGAATCTGCTCTGCAATCACATCCGCCATACATTTCAACATATCGTCTCCCATCGAATGACCATACGTATCATTGATTGATTTAAAATGATCAATATCCAGCATCATCACAGTGAAGTGGTACCGGTTCCCAACCCAGTTTTGCATAATGGATACGAGCGCTCGCCGATTGAGTACTCCAGTCAGCGCATCATAATGCGCTTCTTTTTGCAATCGGCGTTCTTTTTCCCGGGTTTGCTGCTCTAATACCATAATTGCCTGATGCAGCTCATGAGCTTCATAATTCCAGCCCGCATGCAGGGGCGGAATACCATCTCCATCTTCAGCACCGATGCTGCGCGCATAATCGGCAAGCGAGTTCAGCGGATGGGACAATTGCACCGCCAGATGATAAATAATCATCAGTAACAGCACAATAATCGGCACCAAATAAAACAACATATTTTCAACCAATTGTGCGGAAAAGATTTCCGTATTTTCTGCTGGTGTCTGAAATACAATCCCCCAGCGAATCCCTGGTACAGTCGCATATCCAGCAAGTACTTCCTGCTGATTGACATTAAGCGTGCGCTGATAACCGCTTCGTCCATCCTGCAATTGTTCCATGATATAATTGCCGACCAACCGTTTACCGATGCGCGATTCTATCGGATGATAAATAATATTCGATTTGTTGTCGACAACGTAGAAATACGATCCGTCTTCTTTTTTGCTACCTTCATCCAGTAATTCATTCAAACGATTGCTTTCTTCGAGATATAGCACACCTGCCAGCATTCCCATATAACGTCCATCTGCTGTATACAGCGGATGTCCCATCATGATGACAAGTCGTCCATTCAGATCACTGTAAGGGGTAGAAATGTACGCTCTGCGTTTTAGCAATGCCTTCTCCATCTGATCGTTAACAGGTAACGTCTCGGGATTATACACTTGCTCCGGCGATGAATATTGCACCTCGCCTTTTTCATTCATCGTCAGTACAGCGTTAAAATAACTATTCGATTTGCGAAAATAATCCAGTTGTTTTTGTATAGCCGAAGGTTCGTTGGTAGGCTCTAACATTATGTATCGGCTCGTTTCGGCAAGTGACGATTGCATAGAGTAAATCAAGCTTTGCGTAATCCGGCTTAGTTCCTTGGCATGAATTTCATTCAGCTGTAGCGTCTGTTGTTCGACTGATTGCTTTTGGCTTACATATCCAATGGTCAAACAGGCAGCCAAAATGAAGAAAAATGTACAAAAAGCCAATCCGCACATGACGGTAGACAATTTGTATCTTCTGGCTTGACGTATAACGGAAAACAACATCCTGTACTCTCCTCGCTTACATGGTCGCTTTCTTTCTCATTATATCGGCGATTTCCCTTAATCACTTCATTAGATAATCGCTTTACAATAAATGGCATCCTGCGCTACAAGATTGTTTTATTAATAATAAAACTTGTCTATATCACAACCATCGTTTTTTAAATCATACGCCATGAATTTAAAGTAATTATCAATGAAAAGCAAACTCTTTTTGACAATACATAGTTAGCGGCTGTTTTTTCACTCATTAATTACGTTAAATGGTTATTTTAGCAGAATATTGATATTAATGAAATAACAAAAAACCAGCTCTGCAATACATAGCAAAAGCTGGCTTCATTCCATCTATTCTTTTGTAGCTTAGGATTAATATTGGGAAGTAGTGACCGGAGTGTTGTCGCCAAGCAGTGCCAAATTATTCTCAGCTACTTTCTCTCCACCGTTCAGACCGCTGGTAATCAGCACTTGAGAACCGGTTTCTGTACCGACCGTTACTTCTTTGCGAACTGCGTGACCGTTTGTCACGACGTATACATAATGTTTGTCGCCTTCGGTTTGAACTGCTTTGCTTGGCAAGATCAATCCTTGTTTGGCGTCTTTGCCAACAAAGCTGATGTCTGCTAGCATACCGGATTTCAGCTTATTATCAGTATTGGACACGGTAATTTGAACAGGATAACCGTTACCGCTGGAATCCATTGGATTGATATTTTTCACTTTCCCGCTCGTTACAATATCAGATGAAGCTACTCGCACTTGCACCTGATCCCCTGTTTTCACCTGATTGATCTCATCAGCAGGTACATAAATCAGCATATTGACGGTGCTCAGATCAGCGATAACGAGCGAAGCTGCGGATGGACCAGCCATTTCGCCAACTTCGGCATTTTTGGTAGTAATGATTCCGTTGATTGGTGATTTTACAACGGTATCTCCAAGTGAATCTTGAGCGATTTGAACATTTAGCTGTGCTTGATCCAGCTTTTGCTGACTGGCTTCGATACCAGCAGTGCTTTGTGCTACTTCAGCTTGACGCTGGGCATTGGAATAACCAGAATTGGCGTTTTCATAGCTGCTGGTTGCATTTCCGTACGCTTCTTGAGCAGTGGATAATGCTTTTTGTGCAGTTTCCAGCGATTTTTGCGTACCTGCCAGTTGATCCTGAGCGTTGGCTTTGGCATTAACTGCATTGTCATACGCCGTTTGGGCACTAACCTGTGCTGCTTGCGCTTTTTCCAAATCGGCTTGTGTTGCCAGAGAATTATCGAATAGCGATTGGGTACGGGTTAGTGTTTTCTGTGCGCTATCCAGTGCTTCTTTCGCTTGTTTGATCGAATTGTCCGCGCTGGATACGGCGGTTTGTGCCTGTTTCGCAGCAGTTTGCGCTTGATTTACCGCGCCTTGAGCAGAGTTGATATTGCCTTTGGCTTGTGTAATAGAGCTTTTGGAAGAAATGATGCCGTTCTTCGAACTGACTACGCCAGAATTGGCGGATACAAGTCCAGATTCGCGGGAATCGCGAGCGCTGTTCACTCCAGCTGCGGCTGCATCCACATTCGATTTGGCGATTGACAGATTGTTACGCAGATCGTTATCTTCGAGCTTGAACAATACTTGTCCTTTTTTCACTTCACTACCTACATCCACGGACAAGGCAGAGACTTTGCCGGAGATCTTCGGCATAATATTGACCGTTTCGGACGGTGTCACGGTTCCGGTATAGATGTCGCCCTGACCGATCAGACCTTTTTGAGCGCTAGCAACTTTGACGTTGACACTCATCTCCTGCGCTGCATCATTATTCGCCGTGGAACAGCCAGCGAGCATTACGGTGCTAAGCAGCAAAGCACCAGCGGTAACTTCCCATTTTCTAATTTTCATTGCATGGTCCCTTTCTTTCTGTAGTGGAGATAACAGGAGTGTTCAGGTGAAGCATTACACCTGAGTTTCCTGTAATTGTTTCTGTTTGCGTCTGCTGATGAATAGGAAGACGAATGGAATTGAGCAGAACAACGGAATAGATGAGACAAGGAATGTATCAGCAATTCCGCGCGAATATGCGTCGAGCGTAATTAGCCCGGATACGGTCGATGTCCATGAAGTCCCAAGTAGCGACTGGAATGTTTGCGCCGCATCCGGTGTAATCGATTCGGAAATCTGCTGACTGTGCAGCGCTGTCCGATTTTGCATCAAGAAGGTCAAAATGGCGATTGCCATCGAGCCTGCAATTGTCCGTACAAGATTGGAAGCGGTCGACGCTTTGCCGACTTTTTCCTTCGGTACAGCGTTCATGCCAACCGTAGAGAGTGGCATCATACAGATTCCGATACCCATTCCGCGGAACATGAGCACGATTTGCAGCCATAGATGCGGGGTTTGCGGAGTGAGCGTATGCAGATGATACGTCATCACACTTGTTAGTGTCAGCCCAACCAGACCGATCGGCACAATGCCAATTTTGTCAAATAATTTACCGGCAAATGGCATCATGACCGCCATCGCAATCGCTTGTGGCAGCAGGATAATCCCGGTGTGTACCGGTGATACCGATTGGATATTTTGCAGAAATAGTGGGGATAAGAATGTACCACCGTACAATCCCATCATGACAAAGCTCGATGTCACAACACTAATTGCAAATTTATAATTTTTGAATAAGGAAATATCAATAACTGGATTCTCCTGCCCACTCTCGACGAAGATCAAGAACACTAGCGCCCAGAAAGCGATAAAGAATAGTCCAACGATCTTGAATGAACCCCAGCCGTCGGAGGAACCGCTGGACAAGGCGTACAGTAGTGTACCTGCACACGTTGCCGCCAACAGGAAGCCGAGCAGATCGAATTTGACGATCGCGCCTTTGGGCGGTTCTTTGATAAGCAAGACTACCATCAGAATCGCAAACAGAGCAACCGGCACACAGACGATGAACAGGAAGCGCCAATCAAACCATTCGATCAGATATCCGCTTAGAGTTGGACCGATCGCTGGTGCTGCCATTGCGGCGATACCCCAGATACCAAGTGCCATACCAATTTGTTCACGCGGGATGATCTTGTACACGATTGTCATACTGAGCGGCATAATGACACCACCGCCAAGCCCTGCCACAATACGAGCTGCAATTAGCGATGTATCGCTCCAAGCGAAAATGCAAAATACGGTTCCGAGCGTAAACAAGCTCAACGCCGCAATTAGAAACTTTTTATAACCGATGCGCTGTTCCATAAAGCCAGTAATCGGAACGATAATACCGGATGCTAGCGTATAGCCGGTGATTACCCATTGAATACGTGATGTGGTTGAGCCCAGATCCGTAGTCAGCTGAGGAATCGCCACGTTGATCAAACTGTTATTAAGGATCGCCACAAAGGCGCCCAGCACAATCGCGAAAAAGGCAAGCCATTTCTCACGCGGCGAATCGACCGGAGGAGCAGCGGCATTAATTTCGGAAGCCACCATCGACCCCTCCCTTCATTATGATGTGTGGATTTTCACTTCCACGTTCGTACCCGGAATGAGTGTCATGCCTTTCGGTACATTCAGTGCAACTTCTACTGGGATACGCTGGGTGACTTTGTTAAAGTTACCGCTAGTGTTCGTCGATGCAATAACAGCAAAGACGGAATTGGATGCTTCGCCTACTTTGCGTACTTTACCTTGAATGACCTGATCGCCAGCTGCATCCAAGGTCACATCTACCAGTGCGCCTGGCTTGATGCGATTGATATCTGTTTCTTCAATATTGGTCGACACATACAAATTGTTCATGTCTGCCATCACTGCTACCGCCGAGCTTGGGGAAGCAATCTCATGTTCTTTGGAATACACTTTGATGACCGTACCGTTAATCGGAGCTCGCAGCACGGATTTGCTAATTACATTGGAATCCAGACCGGATACATTTTGTTCTGCAATCGGCTCGTTGCGCGTGAGCACATCGCCTTCTTCTACATCGATATGGTCAATTTCCGCTGTAATTTGCGGCATCACTTTATACTGGTCCGCTGTAATACGAGCATCATCACTTTTTACATAATGGGTGCCCTGATACCAGTAGTAATAACCAAGCGTACCGCCACTAACGACCAGCAGCACGATCAGGATCGATAAAATAATCTTTCTTTTCAACGTACTCCACCTCTACAGTTATCATAATTTGGTAAAAACAAAACATACTGTAATGCTAAATTCTTGATCTTAAGACAATACAGCGCACAAAAAAAGCAAGGAACTGTGTCCACACACATGGCAGTTAGATGCCCCGAATTCTATGTCGGTGTGCGAAATCTTCGCTCCTTACATCGTTAATTGTCCACAGGGGTGTACAACCCTCGTTGCAGCAATTCCAGCTCCAGTGTGAAGTTACGAATCACTTCCTGCTCTTGCGCCTCCCCGGCGAAAAACTGGATAAAGTTCTGGATAATGATCGCTCGCAAAATTTTGATCAAATGAAACAATTCCTGTTCGCTATGAATATTGAGTCCGCTCGTATCAATCAACCCCATATAGCTGCGGTAAAATTCACTAATCCGCTGACGAGTCGTGGGATTTTTCACATCCAAAATCAGCTTGTACTCAATCTTGTAATTCATATTGAGGAAAATGTTCCGCGCAAAATCGCGATGTTCATGATGCATGAACCGATGCAACGTAGATTGGAAAAACTCCGCCGATGAGGCAAACAGATCGCCTTGGTGCTTGACCGCCAGTGACATCATCAGCTCACGGTTGCTAGCGCTGTGTTCCTCCAAAATGTAAAAAAACAAATCTGCCTTGTCTTCAAAATACTGATAAAAACTGCCACGCGGAATGCAAGCATCCTTAATAATATTCGCAATCGACGCATCCGCCAGCGAAGCTCTGGAAAATTCCCGCATCGCCGCATTCATCAAATTTTGCCGCTTTTCATCCGGCAAATTAAAAAAGGTTTTTGTAGGCATACATTCACTCCACTGCCTCCCGCAACCTCCGGTTTATGACGACGATCAGGACCTGTTGCTGCAAGCAGAACATTCCATCAGATGTAGGCAGGCACAATTTGTTGTCAAAAGTTACATAAAGAATTATATGTGACACGGTGTCATGTGTCAATCTTATTATTAAAATTTGTACATATATAGCGCAAAATACTTGTTATCTGTATTGCTATCGTTGCTCCTTCCCATCATTTCATTTCTATGTTAATCTGGATACCGATTTGAATGATGACAGAGTAGGCTGCCAGACCAGAACGATACATAAGGAGTGGAGTACATGAACAATATTGCGGTATTTTGCGGCTCTAGTAATGGTGCACTGGAGTTGTATCGAGAGCAAGCGTTTGCGTTGGGACAGGAGTTAGCTAAGCGTGGTTTAACGCTTGTATATGGCGGAGCGAATGTCGGGCTGATGGGCGCAGTTGCAGACGGTACACTGGCTGCGGGTGGACACGTAATTGGTGTATTGCCACACTTCCTACAAGATCGTGAAATTGCTCATACCGGATTAAGCGAATTGATTGTGGTGGAATCCATGCATGAGCGTAAAGCAAAAATGGCGGAGCTAGCAGATGGCTTTATTGCACTGCCGGGCGGCCCAGGAACGTTGGAAGAATATTTTGAGATCTTCACCTGGGCACAGCTTGGATTGCACAGCAAACCATGCGGATTGCTAAATATACACGGATACTTTGATCCATTACTGTCCATGTTTGATACGATGCTGGATCAGCAGTTTATGCAAGCAAAATATCGTGAAATTGTTCTAAATGATACGGGAGCAGCAACGCTATTGGATCAATTTGCAACGTATGAAGCACCTACGGTGAAAACGTACCTCAAGGATCAAACGCAAACGTAATCTCTCCACTTCTTGACAAGCAAAATGCCAATCCATTTACTCCCTGCTGAATGCAAAATGTAGATGGATTGGCATTTGTATGTTTGATATAAGTTGGAATATAGGCTTACTGTACTTTTGACTGGATCTGACCCATAGATTCGCTGTGACGTTATAGCTCGTTAACATGTAACACAGTATCCAGATGCTTTTGCCGTTTGCGATTGTACATCTGCTGATCTGCATATCGCAGCAATCCGATGATATCAGGGGCATCTTCTGGATACACACTCAGCCCAGCGGCAAACGAAACCGGAATGTTCAGATCATCCTGACGGAAAACTTTATCATCCAGTAGTGATAAACGAGTCTGCACCATCAGTGAGATATCGACATGTTCTGGACAAGACAGCACTAGTACAAATTCATCGCCGCCAATGCGTCCGATCAGATCGCCAGGCTTTTGCGCCAGTGTACGCAGTTGCTGAGCAATATATTGCAAATACTGATCTCCCACTATATGCCCATACGTATCATTGATCGGCTTAAAATGATTCAGGTCAATCATTACCAGTGCAAACCGCTCGTTACTGGCAATTTTGAATTGCAATTGCTCCTCTACTGCCGCGCGGTTATACAGCCCGGTTAGCGCATCGTGATGTGCGCTATGCTTGTAATTCTGCTCAGATTGGATCAGTCGTCGCTCTGTTTCCTTGAGTGACGTCACATCCGTCAGATGCAGCACAACCAAGTCTTCATTTGCTCCGGCAATACGATCCATACCAGCGATCAGATCCAGATTGGTCTGCCCGTGATTGTTCATCCGCATTTCCAGATGCTCTCCGCTCTGAGGCTGATCCAGTCGCGACGACAACAATTGCTGCAAATTTTGCCCGTTATCCAATTCAAACTGCGCCGGAATCTGTTCCACTGGCACATCTGCAAACCAGCGCTGCGCACGCGGATTCATTTCTTTTACATTGCCTTTCAAGTCCAGCAGCAAAATGGCATTCGGTGCCGACTCGAACAAAATCTGAAAGAGCTTGCGGTAGTCCGGCATAATATTGTACTTGCCGATCAGATGACGCAATCGCATCGCCCACACCAGATAACCAATAAAATAAAAGATCATCGAGACACGCGTAATGATGACACCACTTTGCAGCAAGGTCGTAATCAGAGCAAACGTACCAAACAGCTGAAAGTCATTCAGCAACAGCGAACGATAGATGACTTTGCGACGCGGTTCTTTTGAACGTAACCAGCTATATGCTAGCAGTAACGCCGATATAAAAATATAGCCAATAATAAATGTAATCGACATGAGTAAATACGTCGGATGTAGCGGGCTACGCCCATCGGTCACATGTTCGTTATACAGCAGATGATGATCCCAGCCAAGCAGAAAACACAGCCACAACGTATACGGCGACGCGTACACAAGCGGCAACCATTTGCGCAAAGGACGAGTAAGCTGATCACCCAACAACACACTCAAATGCACCAGTGTACAAACAAATAGCAGCAAGGCAGGCGCACTTCCGTACAATACCAGCTGCATCTGATACTGCGGCAACAACGAAGTTTTCAAATATTCAAACAAAAAGTACATCACCAGCGCCATCATTAACAGCGCGGCGATGCGGTTAATTTTGCTTTTACGATTGCGATATAGCAGGGTAATCGCCATATAAAGAAAAAAGTAGGTAGGCAACTGGATCGTCAAAAAATCCATGAACAAAGCGTTCATTCGCATGGTCCTTTCCATCCGAGATGTTCAGAATAAAGCCTATACTACTTTCCGATTCACATAGCTGTGATGTTTCTTCGTTACAGTATAAGTTTCCGTTACAATCATCGTAAGGAATTCAGACGATTTTGACAACAAAAATCAGCAAAACACGCGATTTTATCAGCGTTTGCTGCATCAGTCTGGATATTGTCCCAGAACGAGGAAATTCGCAGCGCCTTTCTCCTCTATATTGATATCCTTGTCATTCATTCAAGCCTTCCGCCAAGGCGGTAAAGATAACACCAAGCGCGTGCGCACCAGCATCCGGGTAACCGAGACTTCGCTCGCCAACCGCTCCCGCTCGACCCATACGGGCAACGATGTCTTTGGTGCTCTCAGCACCGCGTACTGCGGCTTCCGCTCCTTTGCGGAAAGCGGTTCGCATATCATCACCATTCTGTGCACTTTGCGTCCAGCTATCTGCACACGGAATGAGCGCATCAATTAGCGTTTTGTCGCCAACGACAGCCCCACGTCCAAAGGAACGTTCTCCCGTAGACTGAATGCCTTCCACCGCTGCCTGCAACATCTCGGCAAATTGATGTACATCAACGACGGTCTGCTCGTTAGCAGCACGACCAGCAGCACGGAATGCCGAACCCCAGATCGGACCAGATGCGCCGCCGCACGATTCCATAATAATCAGTGATACATGATGTAAAAAGCTACCGATCGTCAGATGTTCTTCTGCTACAATCTCCTTCCACTCGCGCTTCAATTGCCGGAATCCCTTCGCGACACTCATGCCAAAATCGCCATCGCCCGCATGTGAATCCAGATCGCAGAATGGTACTTCATTATCGATAATAATCTCGCTCATATGATCGATCAGATAGATCAGATTGTCCAATGTAAGTTGATCACCATGAATCTTGGCGGCAGCAGGATTCGTTTCTACTTTATAAGAAACCGGATAATCATCTGCCGGTTCTTCCGCTGCTTCGCTATAGCTCACCGATTCCACCGGACCGGATACTTTGAAGCCTGGTGTATCGCTTGGACGCGACAATAGCGTTTTCAATTCATCATCCAGCTTCATAAACGTAACAGACAAGCCTGCCATATCGATACTTGTCATATAATCACCTACAAATGTACGGTTGATCACGATGCCGTGCTCTGCCAGTTCACGAGTAACATCGTGATTGAACAAATACAATTCCTGAAGCGGAGTCGCACCAAAGCCGTTGATCAATACAGCAATCTCACTGCCCTGCTCCAGCTTCATATCGCGCAGCAGATCGTTGACCATCCGTTTTGCCAGCTCATGGGCATTCGTCATATCTATCCGTTCCATGCCCGGCTCGCCATGAATGCCGACGCCATACTCCATTTCTTGCTCGCCCAATGCAAAGGTCGGTGAGCCTTTGGCAGGCACGGTACAGGACGTGAGCGCAAAACCAATGCTGCGCACATGGGCAGCCGCTTTTTCCGCAACGGCTTTGACAGCTTGCAGATCGCGTCCTTCCTCGGCGGCAGCACCCGCGATTTTATGTACAAATATCGTTCCTGCCACGCCTCGGCGACCGACGGTGTATAGACTATCCTCAACGGCAATATCGTCATCGACTTTGACATAATCGACCGCAATGCCATCTTCCTGTGCCAGATGGGCTGCATTTTTGAAATTCATCATATCGCCGCTATAGTTTTTGATAATCAATAATGCACCTTTATTACCAGCAGTTGCCTTAATCGCCTGATACACCTGAATTTGCGATGGTGAAGCAAATATATCGCCGCATACAGCTGCGTCCAACATCCCTTCGCCGATATAGCCTGCATGTGCCGGTTCGTGTCCACTGCCGCCACCACTGATGAGCGCCACTTTATCGGGATTCAGCTGCTTTTTCTTGATCACTTTGTATTTGGGGATAAGCTCCAGTTCGGGATGCGCGAGCACCATGCCTTTTGCCATTTCGAGCACCATATCTTCCGCACGATTCATTACTTTTTTCATACTTGTTCCCTCCTGTTTATGCACTGATGCCGTATGAATACTGTCAAGAATACTGTGCAGATCATCTCTGTACTGCGTTCATACGATATCAATGGACATGAATGACGAATCTTCTAGCGGGCAACCACTATTGATTACCCGTCCCTCTTCTGATTGTCACAAATGTATCTTCCCTCATTTCCAAAATTACAGGCTCATATACCGTCCGTAGCGCGCCAGATATTCTTCCTTATCTTTGTAATCTGGCATCAATCCGCCTACTTTGCGCCAGAAGGAACGATCGTGATTCATATGCAGGAGATGGCATAGCTCATGCACAATAACATAATCAATCACCTCGATTGGCGCCATCGCCAGTCGGTAGTTGAAAGTGAGCTTTTTGTCGTAGCTACAGCTACCCCAGCGAGTAGTGGACTCAACGATATCTACACTTTTCGGCTTGACCTTGAGCTGCTGCATATAAGGCTGCATCCGTTCCAGAATGATCTTTTTGCAGCTGGTAAAATAGAACTTCTTCAGGCGTACACGCAGTTCCTCTTCATCAGCATCTTCTACTGAGATTAATGATTGTAACGGCTGCTCCTTGCCCAGATACATAAATGTATCCTCGGCTTCGGCATATGTTCTCGTTTCCGGTAGTGGCTGACGCTCTGCCAGCTTGTGCAGATAATCAAGAATGGGCTTGCTGTTACGCTGCACGAAACGGGTAATGTCCTCGTCCGATGTGCCATTCGGTACTTTCACTGTAAGCAAGCCATTGGGATCAAGCTGAATAGCTACTTTTTTGCGTTTGGAATATTCCACATGACAGTGGATGGATTCATTGTTAATTATAATATTCATGCCAATAACCTCGTTGGTAGATTTGGATCGTACGATCCTGATTGTTCATTGGTGAACGATTGTAATGGATAGCCTTAATCAGGCATTCGACATCGTTCGTTGCATCAGATATAGGTTTTGCGATCTCATTATATCATGACATCTCTGTGTAGTATGACGCATTGATGCTAAGACAATTCATACGCTACTACCTTCCTACCACCTTCCTGATCAGTCTGTTTATTATCAGTCTCTTTATGACTGGATATCTTATAACTCCAAAATCGGGCATAGTCTCATCCTATAACCAACTATCAGGATTAACAGTTACCGTCGATTCTCCCACGCATGATATGATTACGCCAACAAAACAGAGATAAAAAGGGGATTCATTATGCGTAACGTATTACCACATCAGGTTATCGCAGATAGCCGATTCAATTCATTTCATTTGCTTGTCTTTTTATGGTGCTTTTTTGCGATTGGGTTTGACGGATTCGACATTGCTACCTATGGCATCGGCTTACCGCTGATGATGGAGGATTACGGATTGACACCAGTATCAGCGGGCGCTATTGGTAGTTATACACTCGTTGGGATGATGATTGGTGCATTTGTACTGAGTGCTTTATCCGACGTCATCGGTCGCAAAAAGGTTCTCGCCATCTGTATGCTGTTGTTCAGCGTATTCTCCCTGTTAGCGGGACTGGCTCCCAACGCACAAGTATTTACAGTCATGCGTTTTATCGCCGGGATCGGAATGGGCGGCTTGATGCCTGCTGTAATCTCGTTAATGACAGAATACTCACCGAAAAAGAACCGTGCGCTAACAGTAGCGATTATGTATTGCGGATATTCGATCGGCAGTATCGCCGCTTCGTTAGTCGGGATGTATGTGATGGAACATCTGGGCTGGCGCTTCCTATACTGGCTCGGTATCATTCCCCTGTTCACTTTGCCTTTCTTCTGGAAACAGTTTCCTGAATCGTTGTCGTATCATATTGTGCGCAAGCAGGGTGCAGCTGTGGCTAGTATTTTGAATCGTATTCATCCACAGGGTGCGTATACAGCACAGGACGATTTTGAATATGAAGCGGTACAGAAGCGCGCGGAAGGAACCCCGGTCAAAAAGCTATTTATCCAACATCGGGCATTAAGCACATTTGCCTTCTGGGTAGCGGTTTTCAGTTGTTTGCTTATGATTTACGGCTTGAACACCTGGTTGCCAAAAATTATGCAAGGTTCCGGTTACGGCATCACATCTAGCCTTTCCTTTGGTCTTGTACTGGCTGTCGGACAGATTGGCGGTTCACTATTGGGCGGCTATCTGGTGGAAAAGGTCGGGCATCGCGTCGTACTGGTAACGTACTTCCTGCTTGGTTCGATCTGCTTCGTTTGCCTGAGTCTGACATCCAGCACGGCGCTGTTATATGTATTGATCGCTTTTGGCGGTGCCTGCACAGTCGGTACGCAAAATCTAATCAATCCGTATATTTCCGAATTTTATCCACGCGAAATTCGTGCGACCGGCGTCGGAGTTAGTGTAGGCGTAGGACGGATTGGTGCGATTCTGGCTCCGGTGCTTATCGGCTTACTGCTGGCGACCAACATCGCTCCGCAAAAAGCATTTATGTTCTTCGCTATTCCATGTTTACTTGGAAGTGTCGCGTTTCTACTCGTACAGGAACGGTATGGCAACTTCGATCACGTTCGGAATGAGCGTCTCGCATTGGCGAACAAAGCGGCAGTGGCGAAGTCGTAGGCTTGATAGTATGTGGCTATAGCTATAGCCGCACAAGGATCATAACAAAACACTCTGTCCTGAGCGACAGAGTGTTTTGTTATTCTTATGTTTTTGCCATTCTTATATGCAATTTCAATCCAATATTCATTTGAGCTTTTGCCGCAATTGCAATTCGCGTTCGTCGAGATGTCGGTGCTTGGTTTTAAAATGTTGAATCGTATGGTAAAAGGCAAGCACGATGACAACGATCACGATAAGAGCAAGCAAATAGTACATCCATTCCACGATCATATCTGTCACATCCTCTAGTTCAGCTTTGCTCCGCTGTTACGCCCTACGGCTCCGTTCTTAGAGTTACTGAATATCGTATGGATTGGGTAGGGGTAGCGATCAGGAAGTTGAACCTGCTACAGTCTCTCGCGTTGCTCCTTTGCTTTGAAGCTCCATATGCTGCAATTCCAGTTCACGCTGTTTTAATTTATACGTTTGTACCGTTGTGTAAAAGGCAAGCGCAATTACACCAACAACCAGCACAGCCAAACTGTACATTAATATTGTCAATCCCATGTCTGTATCCCTCCTGTTCGATAACATACTTGATTATATATTATTTGATGCATTCAAATTTGTATCCATTGGCACCTTCTGCTGCGCCACTATTGGTTGTTCCGTTAAGCCCACTTTGATCCCGACTATCAATTTTTGGCGTGCCACCTTCATCGTAGCATCGATTGATCAAAGTCATTTTTTGTTGATGATTAAAATAAAGAGCGCTGAATATCACACCACCAGCAATCACTCCAATAGCTATGATCCCAATCCAGATAATCGGAGCAATCTGAGGTGTGACTACATTCCCATCGGTTGCATTTGTCGTCGATACGTCAACACCATAAGCCTGTAGTAAGTCATTCGTTTCCTCAGGAGTAAGACTGTTTAGAAAAGTAGTATACCCTTTTAATTCTTGTTCAGAAAAAGAATACAGTTGTTTGGCTTTCACCTGGTTGATTACAATTGTACCGGTATCCTGTTGATATACAAGCGACTCAGATAGAGCTGTTTGTTTTTGTTCCAGATCTGGAATACTGCCAAGCTCCTGCTGCCTCTCTTGTTCAGTCATGGATGCAACCTGTTTGGCACGGTCAAGCGCTTGCTGGCTTACCTCATCTTTTTGTACTTCCGCATGTGCATAGCTGGAGAATACTGACGTAAAGGCAAGGATCATAACAAGAAACGGGATAAAACAGCGACTCCATGTTTTCGGCATAATAATCTCCTTTTCGGTTTATTTGGAAAATACAGGTTAAACACTACTATATTCCATCGTCTGTGAATACCTATATGAACAAATCACAACGTCTGTCTTAGTACAAACTGACATATGACATTGAATTATACGAACGACTTATTTCATTTCTCAAGCTTACACTTATTAAGCATGTAGTACCCGTATAACAGGCTTCGTAGCGTTTGATTATGTATATATCACGTCATATTTATTAATTTTAATTGATCCCAATCCATTATGACCTTCTTCATACTATATGCTTCCTATATGCTTCGTTGGTTGCGGGCAGAACGATGGGCAATCGACAGTTTTCTGTAGGATGAGAACTTTGAAAGTCCCAGGTCTTCTGTTTGAGTAAATATTTCCATACATAAAAATATACCAAAAAGAAACATAAGCAAGCATCCCACAATGAGATCTGCTCATGTTTCTTTCTTTTCATTGCTTATACCGCCTATTGGAAAATAATGCAATTACAGGTTCTATATTGCCCACATTCCTCTAGCAAATCCTAGTTACACAAGCGAATGTAACGCTTCTTTACTATAGATTTGAATATCTGTGCTGCGTTGATCGCGGATTTTGTTCGGCCACTCGGCGTCACTGATGAGTGCGCGACCGATGGCGATCAGATCAAATTCTCCTTTATCCAGATGCGTAATCAGCTCATCCAGATGTGCAGTTGGATCGTCTTCGACTGGCTGATTTTGTCCCGGTGTGAATTCGGCTTTCAGTCCAACCGAACCGACTGAGATTGCTGGTTTGCCAGTCAGCTTTTGCGTCCAGCCTGCCAGATTCAGATCAGAGCCTTCAAATTCTGGCAACCAGAAACGACGTGTAGACGCATGGAAAATATCAACCCCTGCATCTGCCAGCGGTTGCAGCAGCTCCTTCAATTGCTCCGGCGTTTCTGCTAATTTTGCTGTATAATCAGACATCTTCCATTGCGAGAATCGGAAAATGATCGGGAACTCTTCGCCTACCGCTGCCCGGCATGCTTTGACCACTTCAATCGCAAAGGTAGCCCGACCAAGCAGGTCACCGCCAAAACGGTCGGTACGACGATTCGTACGCTCCCACAAAAATTGGTCGATCAAATAACCATGCGCTCCATGCAGCTCAATCGCATCAAAGCCAATTTTCTTCGCATCGGAAGCTGCTTGTGCATACGCTTGAATCAGGTCGTCGATCTCCACTTCACTAAGCGGTACACCCTTTTCAACACCTTGCAAGTCAAGACCGGATGGTCCGACGGCTGCCACATCGGGATTGGGCTCATCGCCCGGTTTGCGTGCCATACCGACATGCCATAGTTGTGGAGCGATTTTGCCGCCTTCTGCATGTACAGCTTCCACGACTTTTTGCCAGCCTGCCAGCGCTTCTTCACCGTGGAAGACCGGAATGCTAGCTCCGCCAATAGAGGATGGATGATTGATGCCTGTTCCTTCGGTGACAATCAGCCCGACACCACCGGCTGCGCGGCGACGATAATATTCCGCCACATCCTCGTCCGGCACATTGCCCGGAGAGAACCCGCGCGTCATTGGTGCCATGACGATTCGGTTGCTCAGACTTAATTTTTCACTATGAAAAGGTTGGAATAAGGATTCTGTACTCATCAAACTTCCTCCTTGTATATGATGTATTAGTTGATTATGTTTCGTAACAGCAATACCTTAACATAGTGTTATATGTAAATCAAACGGGTATACGCTCAATCGCTGGTGGCACTGCATCAAGCGACAACCGATATACATCCGGATTGGTCAAAAGCTTCTTATTCTCCGCTAAAGGTTGAATCGTCTGGATCGCTCGTAGGTAAGGGCTAGAAATGATAACATCCAGCGGAATGGCATCGAATTGTGCGGCAAGGCGATCTGCCTGCTCCTGTCCAAGCATAGTTAATGGCGCATTGGGTTCCTGTCCTTCTGCCTGACAGTGACGAATGATGTATAGTTCTTGCATGCAGATTGCTCCTTTCAACATTGACGAAATGCTTACGACCACAATAACTTTTACATGACCGACATATTACGTTATCATCAAACGGAAACTACGGTAGCACAAACATTAGTTTGAACGAATACGAACATCTACATACTGGAGGAGATCATGTGTATCCAAATCAATATCAATGGGTTAGACAGACGCGAGCCATTTTACTTCATTTTTGTGGTGAGCTAAGCTCAGATGATTTTACTCGCTGTCCTGAACATAGTTCTCAAAGTATTAGAGATATCCTAGTTCACATAGCAGACTGTTATGATGCTTGGCTAGGCTCCTATATTTTACTACAAACCAAGACACCGATCACGCCCAAGGAAAACCTGTCCTCCTTCGATGTGGCAGCAATTCAGGCTCGCTTTGCGCAGGTGGATCATTATGTAGATCAAGTATTGCAAACGTACGTACATAAAATGGATGAACCGATCCAGCGAAACATTCCATGGAGAGAAGGAAACGAGACGATATCTATGACGCCAAGTAAACTACTGATGCACACCATCACTCACGAATTTCATCATAAGGGACAATTAATGGCTATCGCACGTCGAATGGGGTATGTGCCGCCAAATACAGATATTTTGGGCACAAAAGATTAGAAATAAACACAGCAAGCAAGACACAAAGTACTAAAAAGCCCGGATAGGAGCAGCATGTGCTGCTTCGTATCCGGGCTCGTATTTTATATACTGAAAACTTATGGAGTTGGCATACCGCCATTAGCATTCAGCGTTTCACCGCTAACATAGCTCGATTCCTGACTTGCCAGGAATACATACGCCGGAGCCATCTCAACCGGTTGACCGGGACGACCCAGTGGTGTTTGTGAGCCAAATTCAGGCAATGCTTCTGCCGGTTGACCACCTACAATTTGTAGTGGTGTCCATACCGGACCTGGTGCAACAACGTTGACACGAATTCCTTTTGGTCCAACTTGCTGTGCCAGTGCTTTACTAAATGTATTGATCGCGGATTTGGTTGTTGCATAATCCAATAGAATCTCCGATGGGCTATACGCCTGAATCGAGGATGTATTAATGATACTGCTACCCGGCTTCATGTGCTTGATGGCTGCTTTACAGAGCCAGAACAGCGAGTATACGTTTGTTTTGAATGTATGATCGAATTGCTCTGTTGTCAGATCGGCAATATCTTTGACATGCTGCTGTTTACCGGCAACATTCGCCAAAATATCGATACCGCCCAGTTCTTTGACTGTCGTTTCGATCAGTTGCACACAGTATTGCTCGTCCTTCAGATCGCCCGGTACAGCTACCGCTTTGCGTCCTTCAGCTTCGATCAATTGAATAACCTGTTGTGCATCTTCTTCTTCCTCAGGTAAGTAAGCAATAACGACGTCTGCGCCTTCTCGTGCATAAGCAATCGCTGCTGCACGACCAATACCGCTATCGGCGCCAGTAACAAGAGCTTTACGTCCGGTCAGTCTGCCGGTGCCACGGTATGTTTCTTCGCCGGAATCTGGGATCGGATTCATTTTCGTTTGCAGGCCTGGTTCTTCCTGCTGTTGTTTCAACTCTGGTCCTGCCTTGGGAAATTGTTTCGTCGGATCTTGCATGGTGTACAGGTCTGCCATGATTGATTTCCTCCTCTGAATGGATGTAAGTATCTTGCTGTGTATCGTCTATCCCAACTCTCATTATGTAACCTGTACGGACAACCTTTAAACCGATGATAAGCTAGAAATATTCTCATTTCTAAAATGGAAAATTAAGGTTTTTATTCAAACGTATGTTGGATATGAGCAATAGGTGTACATTGTACAACAACAGCAAAAAGCCTCACTCCTGCACTATATACATAGTCGGGAGTGAAGCTAGTTAGCACAAAACGGATGTTGGATGCGGCTAAATCGACGCAATCATATTATGAATTCATCATATCCAGCATGCTCAACATATTCATAACATTACTGGAACATTGGCAGCAAATATTTGATCAGGAACCATAATACAAGTCCCAGAATGATAATGTATGCAGCGTATTTAATAAAAGTCGATGCAACCAGCCCGGAATCCGATTTGCGCTCTACGCGCACCTCTCTTTTGTCTACATCAACATTACGGTTTTCGTTCATAAGTCTCGCTTCCTTTCGGCTGTGAAGCCTTTGGTTGTTAAGTGATTTGAGTCTTATTAAACCGATTCATGCCGATCTAAACCTGCTTTGGGCTGTAGGAACAAAATGTTTTTTGTACATACCCAACGTCTTCAACTTGTGGGATTTTCGTCCAGATGCAAATACTCTGTTTGTAAAATCGAATAATGTGCACTATCCACCCAGCGATTGCCATCCATCCGTTCATGCCGCAATACGCCTTCAAGCGTCATGCCCAGTCGCTGCATCAACCGACCAGATGCCGGATTGGTCGTATCGTGCATCGCATACACACGTTCCAGATTCAATTCACGGAAAGCCAATTCCAAAATCAGTCGTCCTGCTTCTGTCATATAGCCATTGCCCCAGTAAGAACTGCCTAGCGTAAAGCCGATCTCGCCGCTTCGATTGTGGTCGTGTACACGAAATTCGAATGTACCGATGACTTTGCCCGTTTCCTTTAACACGACTGCGTATTTGCCCTGCGGTTCTGCCATATAATAATTCGCAATCATACGCTCTGTTTGTTGCACATTATGATGCGGCGGAAACAGAAAACGCGTAGTCTCCTGATCAGAGACAACTTCAAACAAATCCGGTGCATCACTTAATTCCAGCCAGCGCAAAATAAGCCGCTGACTTTTGAGCTTGCGGTGTTGTACAAGAATAACACGATCATTGTTCATGGTTGATGCTCCTTTGTAAATGAATTAAGCTATTAGCAGATACGTAAGTATAATCGAGTAACATATTAGATCATATGGAGTCATATACCCAATGAACGACAGGAGCCTACATAATGAAAACAACAAAAATCGAGTTTGATATTACCAGCCTGCCACCAGTCATCGCCCAACATTTGAAGTACGATACCATCGTTCACGACAGTAGCTCGTCTGCTGAAGCGAGAACGTTGCTGTTTCAAGGAACTCCATCCGTTTTCCTCAAAATCATGCCTTCCGGTCGATTGGAACGTGAATACCGTATGAATCTATTTTTGCATACATATGCGTTATCGCCTGCGGTGATTGCTTACACCACAACGGCGCAGCACGACTATTTGCTGACAGCAGCCGTAGTGGGACAAGATGGTATTGCAGAGACATTTCTACAACAACCAGAACGGCTGGCAACCGCGCTAGGGCAGCATTTGCGTAAGCTGCATGCTTTGCCTGTGGAAGGATGTCCGTATCCTAATCGTAGTCAGGAGATTTTCAGGGAAGCTTCTCCGTCTGTACAGACAGAATTGCAAGAAGAATTAGCATTCTTCCCACATGACGATCTGCAACCATTGCAATATCAGCCTGTTGATACCGTATTGATTCATGGTGATTACTGTCTGCCTAATGTGATGATGCACGATGATCTGACGCTATCCGGCTTTATCGACGTGGGCGATGGCGGAATCGGCGATCTGCATTATGATCTGGCATGGGGGTTGTGGTCGCTGCATTATAATCTCGATACGCATGAATATGATGATTATTTTCTAGATGGATATGGTAGAGAGCTTATTGATCTCAACGGTATTGCTTATTTTCGCAAAATTATTGATAGTCAGGAGTTTTAAAGCGGTATAGCTATATATGATACGTTGTACATCTACATGAATGAATATATGGCAATAGAATCTATGCTTATGCTTGGGCAGCTTGAATGGTTTCTCGAACATATGCATAACAACGCTCAAGATCGGTTTCAGAAATAAGTTCGGAACGATGCTCGAACATGATTTTCACATTGCTATTTAGTCTGAATATGGTCTTCAAATAATCATCAATAGGCGCCCATCCTGCTACTATAGTTTGTTCAGGCAGTACAGGCTGGTGCCTGTTTAATATTTCTCCATTCGCAGAATATTGCATATTCGATAAATGAATGCTGTAGGTATAAGGTGCAAGCTTACGAATGGTGTTTAATACATCGAAATGTGGATCTATTCTCTGCTGTAAATAAAGACGCTGCATGTCCAGACAAATCCGTATATTCGAATATGTATCCAATAAATTAAGAAACCAGCGATAATCCTTCCAGAACCAGCTACTCCATGCGTCCAATTCCATTACCGGAACAAAATGATAACGCTCTCCTTGTAACTGAATCCATTCAAACCACTCTTTACTCAGACGTTGAATTCTAGTGATCGAAGTTTGATTCGTATACTCATATTCACTGGAATCTCCAAATTTCCAGCTACTCCAATCTATATGGCTGTCTAAAATAACCGGTTTAGGATAATGAAACAATACATGTACTGGTTGATACGCCGACAAGTAGTCTAACTCTTGTTGAATTGCTCGATATGCTTCATCGCGCAGTTCTTTATGTTCTGCCAGTATAGGCGCATCACGAAAAGAATATTTGCCTGCGCGTAATGGGAAATGAACACCGATCTTCAATGCATACTGATCTGCAAGTTGTTTTAACTTGTCCATATCACTTTCATTTTCAAATAGACAAGCTTCTATTCCATAAAAAGAATCCCGATAATCGCGTTTGAATTTGAACTCATCCAAGCTACCATACATACCAATCATATATTGATTTTCTATTGAATGTTCCGTCAAACTTGTATTCATTAGGATTTCTCCATTTCGACGCATGCTTGTTTTTATTTGTATTACATTTCAATCATTACAATCTACATCATCTGGTTATACGATACAATTCTGCACAATCCTTATGTAAATCCCGCTTCCACGGGACTTGATACATTGCAATCCATCACCTTATCGCTGACACAAGCACGGTTTGCAATCCAGTAAATAACGTAGGCTTGATTCAGAGATCGAAACATCTATCTTTCAATCTACATCATTCATTATGCTCAACATTCATCGTCTTCGGCATTTCCCATCCGTTATAAAATAACACTCGCTCATTTGCTCGTTCTACTCTACTCTTTAAAACGAATATGCTCCAAATACAATCCTTCCGCATCTGCCATTCCGCCTGTTTGTGCGCGATCTTTGGACGCGATAATCGCCGGGATATGATCAGGTTGTATTTCACCCAAACCTGCAGCAATCAGCGTACCTACGATTTTACGAACCATATTGTACAGGAATCCGTTGCCGGTTACACGCAGCTCCAACATGCCATCCTGCTCAACCAAGTCCAGACTATAAATGGTACGGACAGAATCTTTTTTCTTCGACTTTGCATTGGCATACGCTGTAAAGTCATGCTCTCCGATAAAATGCGCAGCAGCTTCTTTGATTTTGAGCACGTCCAGCGGTTTCACTACATGCATGCTGTATTTACGCAAAAAAGGCTGGCTGTATTCGCGATTCCATATTTTATACACATATGTTTTGTCAGTCGCATGAAAGCGTGCATGGAATCGTTCGTCGACCTGCTCTACTTGAATCACACTAATATCCGGCGGCAAATAATGATTCAGAAAGCTCATCATTCGCTCCGTTGTCAATGGCTGTGCTATTTTCACATTTGCCACTTGATGCAGCGCATGGACACCCGCATCTGTGCGGCTGGAACCGATAATCTCAATCGCCTCACCCGTTAATACGGAAATGGCTTTTTCAATTTTCCCCTGAATCGTACTGTCACTATCTCCCAGACGCTGCCAGCCTTTGTATCGGTTGCCATCGTACTGGATCGTTAATTTATAATTGTTCATCCCACTTCTCCTGAATATGCAAAATAAGGTGTCACGCATGACAGATTCTTTTGACGTATACAACAAAATCTCTGCATGTACAGCCTGCTCCTAAGCTTATCAAAATTGTCGTTTGAATGATACTATACATTGTCGCAACACAAAACAGACAGCTCCCCCGTCGCGTAGAGGGCGCTGCCTGTTTCATATCCTACAAATTCTCACTTATTGCGCTACTCATCATTCCATCCATCTAAACTTCACTCACATCATATGATGTAGCAGATTACGAATTTAGCTGTTCATTGCCCAGTTTCTCTACATTCGCCTGCTCCTTCATCCGTTCCCCTTTATCAATCCGAAAAACAAAATAACCAACGATCACGATTGCGATGAATACCGCACCTACAATCAGCGGAACGCGTGTATCCGGGTTAAAGCACATTCCCACCAGCACACATAGCAGATAAATGATCACAATATAGTTACTAACCGGGAAAAAGAGTGATTTGAACGTGTGTCCTTTCATATCTTCCCGATTCTGACGACGGAACTTGAATTGACTAATTGCCAGTGCAAACCACGGCACCATTCCCGGTAAAATGCTGGCACTATAAATGTACAGAAACAGCTTGGAATCCGGGAACAAATAGTTAAACAACACGCCGATCAGCAGCAGCGCAATCGTTGTAATAATACTGTTGCGCGGCACACCGCTGTCTTTGGCAACACGAGCAAAAAATTTCGGAGCCTGTCCATTTTGCGCCAGTGTATACAGCATCCGACCAGCACTGTAAATGCCGCTATTGCAACCAGACATCGCCGCTGTTAGCACAACAAAGTTGATAATACCGGCTGCTGCGACGATACCAACTTTTGCAAAGGTCAGTACAAACGGACTGCCATTCTGTCCGACTTCATTCCAAGGATAAATCGTAACGATCACAAAGATCGCACCTGCGTAGAAGATCAGAATCCGCCAAATAATATTTTTGATCGATTTGCGCAATGTTTCCTTTGGATTCTCGGCTTCACCAGCAGTAATCCCGATCATCTCAATGCCCTGATAAGCCGCCGTGACTATACAGAGCGCAAACAGAAATCCTTTTAACCCACCCGCAAAAAATCCACCATGACTGTAGAGATTGGACAATCCAATCGGTACGCCGCCATTGCCCAGACCGAAGAAAATGATCGCTGTACCGAGAATGAGCATGAATACAATTGCCACAATCTTAATCATCGCAAACCAGAATTCAAACTCACCATAAAACTTAACTGCCGCCAGATTCGCAGCTGCAATAATCGCAACCCCTGCCAGTGCAGGCAACCATTGCGGAATATCCGCAAACCAGTAATTGACGTAAATGCCGATGGCTGTGACTTCCGCCATTCCGACCGTTACCCACAGAAACCAGTAACTCCATGCAGTCACAAAGCCTGCTAGCGGACTAATATACCGATGTGCAAAGGTGGCAAATGAACCAGTCACCGGCTGTACAATTAGCATTTCTCCCATTATGCGCATCACGAACAGCATAATGATACCTGCGAGCAAATACGCTAGCAATACCGATGGTCCTGCCCATTGAATCGTGCTGGACGATCCCATGAATAAACCGACCCCAATCGTTCCCCCGAGTGCGATCAATTCGATATGACGCGATTTCAAGCCTCTGCTCAGTTGCTTTTCTTCTCCTGCTTTTGCTTCCACAACAAGCTCCCCTTTATTCAAACTACTTGCTCTTAAACGATAAAACGCATTAACGTAGTGAAGAGTTTCATTGTGACATTGTAATGTAAAGGTTATGTGATTTCAATAGTTCACATTACAGCGGAATGTATACAAAGTATGGTTAGCATATACATTGTCCAGTGGAGATGTACAAATAAAATTAAATATGATTAATCTAAAAATATGCTATATTTCGTTTTTCTAATTTTTGAAACTAGTTTTCTTTCTACATATTTATGTAAACATATGTAAAATAGAGTATTTCATTCATTTTAGTAAAAAAAGTACTTCTTTAATCTACATAGGAACTAAAATCTTTTTCATTACCATCTCTTATTATCGTATCCTAGATAAAGATACTGTCCATTAGAAGTGGACTTTTTGAACGAATTGTGACAGGGCATAATGAAGCGCTTTATTAATATTCTATATAAACAATTCAAAATCTCTTCGCTTTAACCGATAAATAGTAGGAATTCATAGTTACTTAAACAGCAATATAAAAAGATGCATAAAAAGTAATCAGATTAACGTACATACGCATATGGAGGAAGTGACAATGGATTTTATCGGTATCAATTTTGACAGATTACGGATTGAGAATTTCAATGTAGATAATCTCGAAGATTTATTTGGATTTTTGATTGTAAGTATGATTTTTATTATGTTTTCAGCTGCTGCTATTTTTATGATTACAGGCTTTATTATGGGAGTAATTGATCGTATCGGTAAGATTATCCGATGGGTATCTGGAAAAGGCTGGAACAGAGACAACCGCTTAGAGTATTGTCCCTCCTGTGATCAACAAGTATCTAAAAAAGTACGTTATTGTCCACATTGTGGCAGAGACTTTGGAAAGTTTCACCGAATTGCTGGGTCTTTGTTCTATTGCTTTTATATAGGGACTGTATTCTCTTTTTTATCGTTTAAATTTCTTCAAATTTTAGTCGAATATTTTTTTACTTGAATAGAAAAAGCAGCAGACGTTATTACTCGTCTGCTGCTTTGCTATATATTACTATTCAGTCGGCACGATTACGATTCGCTCTGCCGTTTCTGTATCTTCTTTGTACCAAATCATAACGATATCGCCAGCCTTCAGATCGGAAGCTTTCATCTCGGAATTGCTGTTGGCAGCACCATTCATCCCTGTCGATCCGCCTGCTGCATTTCCTGTACCGGCTGCATTGCCATTCCTTGTTCCAGTACTTGTACCCGTTCCTGTACTTGTGGAAGTACCGCCAGTGTTACCAGGGGGTTGACCAGTGCCAGTACTTGTACTGCCTGTAGTCCCAGTCGAAGTACCATTCATTCCTCCTGCTGCATTACCTCCAAAACTGCCGCCACCAGTATTCCCCTGTTGAAAGAGACTAGTGATTTCGGAAATGTCCACACCTTCCGCTAACTTGATTGTCTTCTGTTCGCCAGTCGTCGTATAGTCGGAAGCACTTGTACTACCGAAACCGCCGGAACGTGAGCCACCGCCCATGCCTTGCCCTGCTGCATTGCCACTTCCAGCCGGGGCACCTGCACCGCCTGGCGCGCTGTTGCCGCCTTGCGTCGTACCGCCGCCAGTGCCGTTACCAGTATTCCCAGTCGCGACTCCACCAGTATTGGTCGAGCCAGCTGCGCCAGGAGTCGCTGCATTTCCTGTGTTATTTCCAGTGGCACTTCCATTGGAGGTGTCGGTGCTTGTGCTAGAAGAGGAGCTAGATGTGCTACCCGTATTGCCTCTACCATTGCGATTGTTAGTACGCGTCGATTCCATCAGTTCAACCTTGATCGTACTATCGCTGACAGACACGACTCTGCCAATGACGTCGGCATTCATCATGCCACGCATCCCGCCATTTCGTCCACCATCCATACCACCGCCCATCATACCGGCACCAGCACCTGAGCCTGCGGAAGCGTTCATGCTAATATTTTGTGCTGTAATCGGGTTACAGGCACTGAGCATGAATGCACTGCCTAACAGTACAGTCATCATTGATGCTGCATATGCTGTTTTGCCGCGTTTCTTTTTCCTATGTGGTGAGGATGAATGATGTTGCGTTGTAGTCTGTGCTAGCTTGTTGTTCATCATGCTTCACCTCCCTGTTTGTTTCCACCGGTCAGCCATTTGAGACTTTGCTTGTTTTGCGCCCAACTGTATACATCGCGGAAGCCCATATACGACAGCAGAATCAGCAATGGATATACCGGGAACAGATACCGAGATTTGATTTCCCATAATAGGTAAAATCCGATAAAGCCTAGCAGCACCAGCACAAGCGGCACTTCTTCATACCGTTTGGCACGGAAGCTGCCAATCAGACGTACCAGTGCAAAGCAGTACATTAGGAAGCTGATCGTATAAGCAATCCACAGTGTTCCTGTACGATATGCGGAATTACCGGCAAACAGTTCCGTTACAGCATTGGTATAACTATAGCTGCCCATAATGCCCATATTTCGCTGTCCGCCAGAAGCGCTATTATCGCTACCGATACCGTAACGTTCCAGCTGATACGTACCTTCCGTCCAAGTCCAGATCAGCTTTTTATAATACATCGCAGTTAATTCGCCAAAGCTCGCGTCAGACAGCTTCTGCTCAATCGACTGCTTGAACAGTTCACTGCTCTCTGCCTTGTTGTAATTCGCCTGACGCTGGTAAATCTGGTAACTCGCCATATTGTCCCAGAAGCCGAAGCGCTCCAGATTGATGCCCATATTCAGCCACATGTATATCGGTGCCGAATTCGTAGTAACAGAGCTTTCCACTTTGCCGGTTGCTTGTAGTAAGGCATTTTGTGCAAGTGCTGGTGTGCTAAACAATACACCCATGATGCAAATGGACAAAATCACTTTTTTCACACCGATACTGCGCAATCTCAGCAACATCGTAATAGCAATTGCCAGCAAGAAAATAATACCGATACTACGGAAATAGTTGCCGATCGCCAGCAGTACAGCCGCAATGATAATATCGCGAATATGATGTTGCTTAATAAATTTGATACCAAAATAAAATGCCGTTGTCAGCAGCGCTGTACCGATCACATCGTTATAGATCAGATTGTTCATAAATAGCGCCGGAATAAAAGTCGCAGCGAATACGAGAACACCGTAATCTCTACGCTGCATACCCGGATTGATCTGCTTGTAGATCAGGTAGATCATTAGCGTCGTCAGCAGCATAAACAGAATATTGAAGATTTTGATCACCAGATAATTATCCGGGAAGATCGCTAGCAATGCTTCCAAATACAACACAATCGAATAGTTAAATGGGAACATATGCAGATACCCACCGGATTCAAAGGTGGAATAATCGCCGTTGTACAACATATTCATCGCCAGTCCAAGCACCGTCTGAGAATCATCAGTCGGCTGACGAGGGAAAATAAAGATGATCGCCAGTTGAAGTACAAATGACCCGATCAGCACGAGCGGGATGACATTCCGCGTACGATAGGCGTTCAGCTTCAAACAGAGTCGATACAATACGACACTTAGCAGCAACATAACGATAATAAGCGGTATGAAAATGTACAGTCGCTGACTCTCCAGCAACGGATTATCCGCATACACCGCATAAATATATTCCGCACGTACAAAAAAGCACGATACGATAAACAGCGCTACAAAGAAAATAAGTAATCCATAACAAAACCTCTGAATAAACGTCGGCATGCAAAAACCCCTTTGCGGTGATATATGTGTTTTGTCCGCTGTATCCCTTTTTCCGATGCAAAGATGATGCGTAATTCGTCCATGATGTGGTGAACGGGGCAGATCAATCTATCTCTATCGTTCGATTTGACCTATCGCAGACCCATTATAAATGCTGAACATGAAAAATTGCTGAAAATTCATAAAGGAAAGCATAAAAATTTAATATCCTGCATATCTTCTTTACATGCTTCTTTAAATGCTCGTATAAAAGCACATGATGTTTTAATGACCCGGTTTAACGTTTAATGGAGTACAGATTGATGCAAATACGATACTTTATACTACGAAGGGTGGTTTTCTATTATGGCTCATCAAGCAACAACGCATGCCGAAGCAGTAGAGACAGTCCGAGATTTGATAAAAGATATCGAAACCGCAATGTTAACAACGATCTCCGGTGATCGACTTGTATCGCGTCCAATGAAGACGCAGGATATCGAGTTTGATGGCGATCTGTGGTTTTTATCCAAGAAAGATACCGCTAAATATAGCGAGTTGCTCGCTGATCCGCGTGTGAATCTAGCATATGCAGGCAAATCCTATGTATCGATCAGCGGGAAAGCCGAGTTCGTTGAAGATCTGGAACGCAAAAAGGAATTGTGGAACAAGCTGTATGAAACGATTCTGGATGTGTCCTATGATGATCCGAATCTCGTTTTGATCAAAATCCATACCGAAACCGCCGAATACTGGGAAAGCGGCAGTGCCACCAAAATGATTTCCCATCTGCTCAAAAAAGCAGTCGGCAAACATTCCGATCCACGTTCAGAACCCGGTTTGAACGAAACCGTAGATCTAACACAACCGCCGCAAACGGAACGTTTGTAATTCACAATAATAGAAGTAGAAAAAGCCGAAGCTACCCATTTGCGGGATGCTCCGGCTTTGTTGTGTTTCGCGTCTATACACATTTCAGCTGACACTTGATTCGTTCTTATTTTTCATCCATCCATCCATTCATTCATTCATTCTATATAAGCTTGATTGGATATCAGCACATTATTGTACCGATTGGATCATGTTCTGCATTTGCTGCTCAGTCACACCATTGATCAGCTTAATCGAATAGGAGTAGCCATCCTGCTGCCATGAAGCGAGTTGATATTTGGCATTGCTGCCTTTAAGAATGACATCGTATCCGTTGATCTGCACGGTGCGAACGTCAGCATAATTCGTATAATCACCGCTGTTATCGCCAGACTCTGCCGACATTCGGAAGGTCAGCATATCAGTGCCGTCATTACCGGTATATTGAATCTGAGCAAGGGTCCCGCCGATTGCTGTATACATCGGCTGCTCACCTTTGAACGGCAATGCTTGTACTGTTTTCACGTTAAATCCTACCGTGTCTTGCAACTGTTGTAGCGTCTGCACAGCACTGGCATCAAATGTATTCATTTGCGGCTCGTCCGTACCTTCAATAGACATGCTTGAGGAAGCATCTTTATCACCTTCTACGTTTCCGCGCTTACTCTCAACCCGCATATCGTTCTGCGGCGCCATCGGTCCCTCTGCACCAGTAGGCGGATCGGCAGGATTCATCGTCGCAACGGACGGAGTCGTCTCGCTCTGGTGATTTTGATTTTGATTCTGGTAGGCGATCAGCACACCGCCCAGCAGTACTAGCAATGTTGCAGCTGCAAACGCATATTTACGATAACGTGCTAGCCAACGATTGGGCTGCGCCGGTTTGTCTGTTGTATGCAGATCTGCTTTGCGAATAGTATTCATGATGCGTTCATGCATATCCGGTGTTACTTCTACTCTGCTCATCAATCTGTTGTATTTAGTCGGCAAAATCGTATTCCTCCTTCAAAACGAGCTTGAGCTTCTCCCGTGCACGGTGCAACAAGGAACGGATCGTCGTTTCCTTTTTGCCCAGAATCTCTGCAATCTTGGCGGTCGGGTAACCCTCCTCATAAAACAGATGCATGACTTCGCTATACATCTGCGGCAGCCGGGTGACCGCCTCCCATACAAAACGCAAATCCTCTTCCTCGTCGGCAATGAGTCCTTCGTCTAGCTCTGTCGTCTGACGACGTTGATTGTAGCGCAGTCGATTCTTACATTGATTGATCGCTACACGTAATAGCCACGCCTTTTCATGAGAAGCTCCATTAAACGATGACGGTGCCGAGCGCATATACTGAATTAGCGTATCCTGTAGTACATCCTCCGCATCTGACAGACTGTGCATATACGAATATGCCAGCCGCAAAATCGAATTCCCATACTGCTCCAGCATCTGCTCTGCGCGCTGATTTGCCAGTTCTCGTTCCTGCTCTGCATCTACTATGGCTAGCCTATCGCGATCCAGCACCTCCGTTGGCTGCTCTTCCGTACGAATAGACAGACGCAGTATGCCAGTCAGCCATATGATCAGTGACTGCATACAACGCAGTCCATTCTGCATCCGGTTCTCCATTATCTGTATTGTACTCAACAAATCAAGACCTCCCAGCGTTTCGCATCCATTGTTATTTATTAGCATAACATATCCCCGTTTTTTGCAAAGAGAAGGATTTGTTGTCAGTCGTCCTAACTTGCCATCCACTTCATCCCAAAGCAAGTGTACAGGGATGATAGCCAAATACACTCCTGTTATATACACACCTTCAGCCTGCCTATTGTTGCAAGTCGGCGGCAATATTTGATAAGGCATAAAAAAAGCGAAAGGCTATCTCCACCGTCTGGTGCAGTAAGCCTTTCGCTTTGTATGCAATATGCCATACGGCGATACTGCGGGTATATCTGTTATTGCGATATTTTATAGTTGTGTTATCTTAACGATGATATCGTTCATGATTAGATACAAAGATTTCGTCTTAGGACAGACGACCACTGAAATCTTCGAATTTGAATTCGCGGATTACGCGGATACCTTCTTCATCGTTATAACTAACGATGGACGGCAGATTGACACCGTTGAACATATGGTTTTTGACCATGCTGTAGATCGCCATATCAGTAAACACGAGACGATCACCCGGCTGTAATGGCTCAGGGAACGAATAGTCACCGATGATGTCGCCTGCTAGACAGGTCAGACCGCCCAGACGATACGTATATGGATGCTCACCTGCTTTGCCGGAGCCAATAATATGCGGACGATATGGCATTGCCAGCACGTCAGGCATATGGCATTCAGCAGATGTATCGAGAATCGCGATATCCATTCCGTTCTTCATCGTATCCAGTACGGTCGCTACGAGATACCCGGCATTCAGCGCAATTGCTTCGCCCGGCTCCAAGTATACTTCCACATTATACGTTTCTTTGATATGCGTGATGCAGCGGCACAGTGTATCCAGATCATAGCCCTCACGGGTAATATGATGACCGCCGCCGAAGTTCACCCATTTCATATTATGCATATATTTGCCGAACTTCTCTTCCACCACTTGCAGCGTACGCTCCAATGTGTCGGAATCCTGTTCGCACATCGTATGGAAATGCAGACCGTCAATACCGTCCAGATCATCTGGATGGAAATTGTCCAGTGTAGTACCCATACGAGAGTTGTTATAGCACGGATCGTACAGCGGCACTTCAATCTCGGAATACTCTGGATTGATACGAATTCCGCAGCTGATCTGTTTATCTGCATGTTGTACGCGATCCTTGAAACGGTGCCATTGGGAGAACGAGTTGAATACGATATGATCGCTGTATGTCATGATCTCTTCGAATTCGGCATCGACATAAGCCGGTGCGTACACATGCGTTTCCTTGCCCATTTTCTCATAACCGAGGCGTGCCTCGAACAGAGAACTGGACGTTACACCTTTCAAATATTGACCAACGAGCGGATACAGAGCATGCATCGAGAAGCCCTTCTGGGCAAGCAGGATGTGTGCGCCTGTGCGCTGCTGAACAGAATCAAGAATTTCCAAGTTTTTGACAAGCAGACGCTCGTCCACGACATAGCTTGGAGAGGGAACCGCGCTATAGTCGATTGGTTTCAGGTTATCAGTCATTTACGTATCCTTACCCTGACTTAGTCAAGCAGCGTTGGCGAGAAATCTTCTTGCCAAGGCAGCCCTTGTTTGTTCAATTGCTCCATGAATGGATCCGGGTTCATTTCCTCTACATTGTACACGCCCGGTTTCATCCATTCCCCCTTCATCATCAGCATTGCGCCGATCATGGCTGGAACGCCAGTTGTGTAAGAGATTGCCTGAGAACCAACTTCGCGATAACACTCTTGGTGATCACATACGTTGTACACATAGTATGTTTTCTCTTCGCCGTTTTTGGTGCCTTGAGCGATGATCCCAATGTTCGTTTTACCTTTGGTTCTTGGTCCGAGCGATGCCGGGTCAGGCAGAATCGCTTTCAGGAATTGCAGTGGAATGATTTCTTTACCTTCAAAGTTGATCGGCTCAATTGCAGTCATGCCGACATTTTCCAGTACTTTCAGGTGAGTCAGGTAGTTTTGCGAGAACGTCATCCAGAAGCGGATTTTTTTGATGCCAGGGATGTTTTTCGCCAGGGACTCCAGCTCTTCATGATACAGCAGGTAGATATCTTTTGGACCGATCTCCGGCAGATCGTATACTTTTTTCTCCGACAGTGGAGGTGTCTCGATCCATTCGCCATTTTCGTAGTAACGACCGTTGGCGGTAATTTCGCGGATGTTGATCTCCGGGTTAAAGTTGGTTGCAAACGGATACCCGTGGTCACCAGCATTGGCATCCACGATATCGATCGTGTGAATCTCATCGAAATAGTGTTTGACAGCATATGCGGAGAATACGCCAGTTACACCCGGGTCAAAGCCGCAGCCCAGCAGAGCCATAATGCCAGCTTCTTCAAATTTCTGTTTATAAGCCCACTGCCAGCTATACTCGAATTTTGCCGTTTCAGGCGGTTCGTAGTTTGCTGTATCCAGGTAGTGAGTCTTGGTCGCAAGACATGCGTCCATAATGGTCAAATCCTGGTACGGAAGCGCAACGTTGATAACAACGTCTGGACGGAAGTTCTCGATCAGAGCGATGATTTCATCCGTGTTGTCGGCGTCCAGCTGCGCGGTACTAATCTTGGTCTTCCCTCCGTCCAATTTATTTTTCAAAGCTTCACATTTTTCAACTGTACGGCTTGCGATGCAGATTTCCTCGAATACATCTGGATTCTGAACACATTTGTGCACGACCACACTAGCTACGCCGCCGGCGCCGATAATTAACGCTTTTCCCAAAATATTGACCTCCTTAAAGTCCGTTTCGTTTTGCTTGAATCATCAGGGTTACGCCTGATCAACGAGATGGGCAGGTACAAAGTCTCACCTGCCAATCAAAAACGCCAACGTTGATTATACATAACTGATCGCAGTAAATCAATAAAAATCGACAAATTCCGTTATTCGCTAGATTTTAGTCCATATTTTCTTAATAATCCTCTGAAATGCGCGTGAATGCTGTGTTTTGCAAGCTTTAGTACAGTAAATGGTGTGGGTACATTTTGATTTGTTATCTATTTGATTTTAAAAAATGAATATTTATACATGATATTCAAACACGATGATTTACAGTTGATTTTCCATTGAATAGAATAAACCATCCTTGAGCATATAACTTAGGAGTATCTCTCATTTGTAGCAGATCAAAATCTATAATAGATCCATAATTTACTTAAAATTAGTAGCGATAAAAGGATAACTATTTCTCCATTTATTCATTTTACCGGATAAATATTAAGCGAGAATGATCGCTGTCTTGATCAGAATATCAATTTTGTAAAATAAACAGATCCATTTCCTCACACATCTCTCCATTTCATTCTAGTATTTGTTCCATATATTCATATCAATAGATTGGTATGCTTACCTACTACTGTCATAATGCAGAATGCGATGCTGTTCAACTTTGCCCGAAAATGGACGATACACTTGATAATTCATATGTGTTAGATTCACCAGTGCTACGCCGCGTGCCTCTACAATCGGATACGTCTGGCTACCTAGATCACAGTTCAATCGCACAGAATCAAAATAAATACGTTCCACTGGTGTATGCCCATGCACAATCGGACGATTACCTGTCAGTTGCAATAATGCTGCTGCATCACATTGATACAAATCGGCTTCTGTCATCCATAAAATCTCGCGTGTCTGCTGATCCAGTAGTTGCTGTATATCCAAGCCCGAGTGCGTATACACGTACTGCTCATCCTCATGCACAATCGGTAGCTGTTCCAACCAATCCACCATTTGTAGGATATAAGCGGAATCATATTTCTTTTGTAAATCTTTTAACGTTTCCTTACCACCAAACCGTAACCAAAAAGGATCATTATGACGGTAATAATCCAACAACATTTGCTCGTGATTGCCGCACAGAACCTTGATCTGCTGAGGGTACTGTTGTTGCAGCTGATACATATACTGAAGCACATCCCCGCTCTGTGGACCACGATTGATCATATCTCCGCCCAGCACTAGCTTGTCATGTTCCCAATTCAGATCAGGCTGCTCCAGCAGCGCAATCATAGCGGTATAATCACCATGAATGTCGGTCATAAAATAGTCCATGATCACGCTCCTTTCTACATCGTGCAAACTCATTCTTTCCTATAAATCCATCGTTCAGTAACAATGATATACAAACCACTTTATGTACTGGATAGAATATCCAGTATACCACAATATAAGCTACACATTCATCCTTGCAGCAAGATAGCAAGAAGATTTAGTTAAGAGCATCCACTCCTTCTGAAGTAGAACTCATTCCATTTTTGGAAGCGATTGCATCTTTTATTCATTTCCATTACACTATCCGTATACTTTTGAAAGGGGTTTTGGATTGAATACAACAACATATGAAGGACTAATTGTTCGACCGTTCCAACAATCGGATCTGCCTTTACTTGGCGAATTGTATGAGAATATTATGCAATGCGAAGATACGGTATTCTGGTGGGTTGGTGAACCTGCCAACTGGAGCAATGTATACGGCGCGTTTGCCAACGGGAAAATGCTCGCCAAAGGTCAAGTCGACATCGTAAGCACCATCACTTCTGGCTTCGTTAGTGAGCATTATCATGCGATCTATCTGAACCTTAAAACAGTTGTAGAATGCCAATCGCATGACGAGGTACTGAATCCGTTATATCTATCTCTTTTAGCAAGAGCCAAGCAATTAAAAGCTACACTACCTACTACATACCCGACTATGCTGTGCGTCGGTAATTATGCAACCGAGACAGAAAATAATGCGTTTTTTCAAAACAAGCAATATCGTTATTTGAATAGCCAGTTTCATATGATTCATCATTTTGTAAGTCCGCTGCCTGACATTTTGTTGCCAGAAGAACTGGAATTTCAGCACTGGTCGATATCAACACTGGCAGAACAGCAACAGTATTTGGAGATTGATAAGAGCATCTGGCCAGAAGCGCCAATTGGGTTGGAGCAATTGAATGAAAATCAGCAACAACCGCTGTGGACAAGCATGGTTGTGCGTCATCAGGGGCAACCGATCGGCGGGCTTATGGTATGGAAGGAAGATGATGAAGGCGTGATCGAAGATGTCTGGGTGCATCCCCACTGGCGTAAACGAGGCATTGCCCGTTATCTGCTGACACAGGCGCTTCATTATATTCAGCATCATCATCTGTCTGCTGCCACCCTGACTGTGCTTACGAATAATACCAATGCGTTGTCCTTGTATCAATCTGCCGGATTCGAGATAGAAAAGGAAGAAGTTCGCTATGGCATACTACTAGACTGATATCAACAACGATTATGTATAAAACCAATCTAAACAGCCCCTTTTCGAGATGGAAAAGAGGCTGTTTGCTTCATATTTTATGCTATCTTTTATACTTTCATACTAGCGTATGACTGATTTTATACTACGGTGTCGCTGATTACGACGATAAACCCATTCTTCCAAGCACGATCCAACTGGATCATAGTCAATTTTGCAATGTCTTGCTTTGTCACATACCAGCGGTTGGCTGTCACATCATGAAGTAGTTTAGCAGGAAGGTTTTTCGATGAATCATTTTCTATATTCGACACGAGATTATACGTATCATATTGAGCAATTGTCTTGCCTTTTGTATCCAGAAATTCATATTGGGCATTCTTCGAGTACGAACCCGGAATATCAAGTGTATACTGCCAAGAGAAATGCTCCGGTGCTTGCACCTGCTTGCCTTTATTGGAAGTCAGAATGTGATACAGCTGTGTATTGTAAGCATTACCGTATACTTGCTCTACAACGCCGCCCATCGTCATATGGTATTCGTATTGGGTAGCTTTGATTTTGGCGCTACCGATCCACAGCGGTTGACTGTCGATCGTGATGATATTACGGCTATAACCGACTGTAGCACCCATCGTCTCTGCAACGAATCGCAAAGGAACATAGGTTACTCCTTTGCTGATGTATGGCTTGGCGTCTAGCTTGATCGTTTTACCGTTTTGAACTGCTTTTGTATTGCCGGGCTGTAACATAATCTGCTTGTCAGCTTGTATGATCTGAATACCATTCTTCGTCTGTTGTGCAGTTGCGCCGAGACTTTCACTGACAGCACGCAGTGGCACCATCATATGATTGTTTTTCATTTCCGGCTTGACGGTTGCTGTTACGTCGATACCATCAATCCGAAGATCGGGCGCGGTCGTAGCCGCTTGCGCTGGGATCGAAGATACTAGACTTAGCAACATAATGAAAAAGATAGCACATATCTGTTTATTCATCCGTATAACTCCTCTGCTACTGTAGTATGTAGTTGCACAATAACAGACGTATATAAATGTAAAATGTTTCTTATTAGTTAATTATTTTGAAAAACGAGAAATATCATCTATTGCTGAATCTGCATGACCGCGCACGAATTCGCTTGTATCTTGCAATGCTTTTTCAATAATAGGCAGTACTCGTGCTTGATCAAGCGTACCATGAATACGCGCAATATGTCCCAAGCCAAGAATCGCTATACCACGCACATTTTCATTATCATGTTGCGAATATTGAAGCATATATTGTTGTGCAAATGCTCCATCGTGCGCATTCATGGACAGCGCAAGTAATCCGTTTACGATCTGCTCTGGATCGTTTGATTGAATCATTTGGATGGCTTTGTGATTCTGCTCTATGTTTCTACTACGACGTTCCATCTGTTCATGAACAAGCATAGCCAATCTATCTTCAAGTAAAATAATGCGATTCCAACGATCCTCTGTGTCGCTTACATTATTCAACTGATCCATTTTCTTCATAAGCATTTGTTTTAATGAAACCACTTTTGCTATATGCTGCGGATCATCAGGCAACTTGGACTCGTGATGACGATACATTATATAATATTTTTTGAAATTTCTACGAGCTTCTGTCAATGAATAATCGCCGTTCGGACCTCCTTTGATCTGATCAGCATTATAATCATCCTGACCATCATCTTCCCAATCGCATAAATAGCAAATATCCCAGCTCTTTGGCTCATCCAATGTTGAATATCCACAGCATGGACAGTTATATCGTTCCATATCGCAGACTCCTTTCGTTTTACAAAGCAGACTGATTTCAACTAAACATAAACCATTTTGTTTCTGCTTTCTATATCTATATCAGTCTACTATACATATTTATCAAATTTTCATATGATATCTTAAAAATCACCAAATGTTAGATGCTTCGTCCAATACAGCGATTAGCATGCCGATTATGTAGATGCGTATAAAGACGATTTACAACAAAAGACGCGCTTGGCAATATGATTGCATACCGCTTGAATATTCACAATCCAATGTACGATCTGCTTTAATATGACAAAGGTTACTGTTCCTAATATAGCTCCTTACTTGAGAATCCGCACTGATATCGATCAGGGAGACACTGCATTCATTGCGGAAGTCAATCTCGCGCTAGCGCTCAACATTACACAGTCGCGAAAGATATAGATTTTGAAACGATTTGGGATTCAGATCACACGACTGCTGAACCTACCGAATGTTATCTTATCGATATACTGATCTTGCAATTATATATTCTAGCGATCGCAGTTATAGAGCAAAGAGCCTTTTCCTATTTCAACTTTCTACTTCCAATGCTCCAACCCATACAATGCCGTCTTTAATCCAATAGAGCGTATCTGCTTGTCCAGCGGATATTACAGACTCTGCATGGTAAGCTTTATGCTGAATATGCAAGATATCACTCGGCTGTCTCAAATTCATTTCTACATCCCGTTGTAAATCCAGCAATGATTCATATGCCGTATCGATACAAGTTTCCCATTGAAAATCATTGATACCCGGTACCATAGCGTAATGATGTGACAACTTAGCTTTATCGGTAGCCTTTTCAAATGTGTGATCGTAAAAATGTAATTGATCTCGACAAGCCACTACAATTTGCGAGTTGATAAAATGAGGCGCATACAGCCATATTTTCAGATAATACGGTTCTTGTAGTTGCTTCATCTGATCATCCCAACTGTAATAAACCTCCATCATTGCTGCTAGCAACAACCGAGCATACCAGCCCGGCGGATTACGCCGATCCAACCGATAAAAGGGATCAATCCACAGCTTGACATAGTCTCGCTGGTAAGAAGTGATATAGTCCATATCCAGTTTTATGTAACGCTGCTTCCACTCTTCAATCTGCTTCACCTTACGCTTCCAGCCACGTATTTTCTTTGTATTAGTTATCATCTTATCAGTCCTTTAATTTTTATTTCAATAGATATAATTCGGCTTCATACGATCACCAATCTGCGATTGTATCCTCTAAATGTTCTGGAGTTTACGTCTAGCAAATGCCCTTGTATCTTCATGACTATCATACAAACACTGTTGCAATATGTGATCTGTCAGCATATTTTGGTCATACATTTTACGAACCAGATCATAACGGCAATGTGAACATAGGGTTGTACGGTACATATACATAAATAGTTGTGAGGTCATCTGATTGGAACGATTGTTCAACAGCTTTTTTGCACTCATAAATACGCTGTGCCATTCTCCAGTTGCATAGGAAATGGATAAACTTTTGATTCCTTTATATAACATAGGTTCATCGCCCGGACGATAGCAGGAACACAATAATTCTAGTACATTAGCAGCTTCTTTTTGCTGATGTAGTACATTCAATGCGTAATCCCGAACCTGCTCGATAGGAAGGTGCTGCATCATTGTAAAGGCAATCTCCCTCAAATCTACTTGCTTATGCTCTGCCAGTTGAAAAATCCAATCTGGATGTAACGGAAAAGGCACTTTGCGAAATGTCCATAACAACTCCAATTGAATACGTGGATCAGTTTCTTGTACGGCAACATTCGCTAAAGTAATCAAATCAGCATCAGAAGCAATCTTGGCAAAACGCAGCGAAATTCCCCGTGCAAAACCGATACGCGCTGCATTCAACACATCCTGCAATGTTACAGAAACAGTACTGTCGGTCGAACGAGCAATAAAGTAGGAACTCGTAACAACATCAAAAAAAGCTTTGATATTATCCTGCTGCTCAGCATGTTTCTCAAGATATGTAACTACTCTTTGCTTTCCAAATTTGGATTCGGCATTACAGTAAAACCATGAGAATTGCAACGATGCTTGTTTGGTATGAATCTTCTCACCGAGCTCTGCAACAATTTTCTCAAAAGCCGTAAATCCATCTAATGAAGTTAGACATATACAAAGTACTTCTAAGTTATCTTCTTGAAAGGAAGCAGAATATCGAGAACATGTTTCGAGTAACGAATCATACTTTTCATACATTGCTTTTTTAGCTTGGATACTGCCATCCGCAGCAAAAGAATAGACAAGCTCACATATTTGATCAAACGCACTTGAATCTTTGGGACTTTTCATAAATGTATGTATAATTTCACTCTCAAAATATGCACTGTCTTCATACAGCTTAATCGCTTGGTACAAAAATTCGCTTCGTCCGCCTTCACTCTGCATATCGTAACAGGTATTGTGCAGACATGCCCATAATACAATATCTTTGTACTGCTCACGATTGGACGTTCGTTGCAATTCCATAAACGAACTGCCTAATCCGCGCTTGAATTCCTGTTTAAATCGGGTTCTACTCCATTTCTTTTCTCTCAAATACACTTCTCCTTTTTCGATCAGACTATATTTTATGTTAAAGATTAAAGCATCATATTAAGGCAAGCAATTGTTCCCCACGTTTGCTGTAATGAGTCAGATGTACCTTTAACATATCCTCTTGCTCTGTCTTTATTAATTCTAGCGTCTTTTGCGTAAAATTCCAATTCAAACAACCCGTTAACCATGTCAACGATCGCAATCGTAGTCGATCATTTGAAGTGAGCATGTTATCAGCACCATATCCTTGTAAGAAAGATTGCGCTAGCACAGGTGACATCATGTGCGCACCGATTCCATCTATTCTGGAATACCATTTGATCAACCAAGCCAATCCTTCCAATCGATCCGTATACGTAATCGATTCAAAATCAACGATGCCTGTAATCTGCTTATGATCATCCCAAAGAATATTTAACGGATTAAGATCAGATTGAACAATGAATTCATACACATGCGTGCTCGCCTGTTCCAAATGATACTCCACCTGATGCATATACTTTTTTAATAACTCATTCGTTAACAGTACATGTGCATCAGCACACTGAATCATTTTATTGTAAAATTCCGTATACCCCTGCACATGAGACTGCCTTGGAAAACGACTCGTTTCGAATGCAGTAGATACATGATATAACTTGCGTGTAAATACACCAAACGCTCGCGAAACAGCTGTATCCCCATGGGTAATATGCTGTCCTTCCATCCATTCAAAAAGCAAAAATCGCCATATTTCCCCACCTATAGCTACAACCACAAAAAAATCTCCGTGTATTGTTGCTACTGGCTTCATAAAGGGAATTTCTGCATCGATTAGAAAGTTGCAAAACCTCATTTGCTCATGTAATACTTCGTCGGACAGCTTTATAAAAGCATCTGTTTCATATCGCTGAGTACCAACAAATCTTGCAGCATAATATCTATGATCAATATAAATCTGGAAATGCAAATCGCCATGCCAGTTGCTCGAATGCAGTTCTTTTACGATTTTCAGATTCGTTAAATCCAATGTATAGTCTTTTAAAGCTGTTTGCAGGATTTCGATTGGATTCATTGCATCCTCCTAATTGGTAATGTTGTAACATAAACATCTTGCATATGCTTTTAGCTGGTATTTATTATCGTACATACACAAACAAGATCCCTCATATACAACATCAGATGGATCTTGTTTGTTTCCTTTATTCTATTCCCAACATGTGCATTTGAATTCATACCAAGCATAAGCGAATGACGAAGATACGAGGACTCTTTGTACATTCTCGGCTCTTCGTCTCTTTATTCTTTATTACTTCTAACCAACAACGTCACAGCTTCCACATGACTCGTCTGTGGGAACATATCCACCGGCTGTACCCACTGAATTTCATACCCACCATCCAGCAGCACTTTGCAATCCTTTGCCAGTGTTGACGCATTACATGATACATACACCATCCGCTTCGGCTTTGTTCTCAGCACCGTATCCAGAAACTGACGATCCAGCCCTGTTCGCGGCGGATCGGCGATGATGACGTCAGGAGTCAGTCCTTTTTTCACCCAACGCGGCAGCAGTTCTTCCGCTTTACCAACATGGAATGTAGCATTGTCGCGTCCGTTACGACTGGCATTTTGCCTTGCATCCTCGACAGCTTCGGCAATCGTTTCGATACCGTGCACTTCTTTCGCATATGGAGCAAGCCACAGTCCAATCGTGCCCGTACCACAGTAAGCATCAACCACCGTTTCTTTGCCTGTTAGTCCAGCAGCAGCGCGAACGGATTCGTACAATTTTACTGTCTGCTGTGGATTCAATTGGAAAAAGGCTCGCGGTGACAGAGCAAATTCCAGATCGCCGAGCGATTCTAACATCGTATCCTGACCCCACAATGTGGCGGTATGATCGCCGAAGATCAGCGACGTTTTCTTGTTGTTGACGTTGATCGAGATTCCGGTCATTTCCGGCAATGCCAGACGCAGGTTACGAATCAGATCATCCTGACGCGGCAGACGCGTGCTGGTCGTAATCAATGTAATTTGCAGTTGATTGGACTGAAATCCATACCGTACCACAATCGTACGAACGCCATCGCGTGCACCGCTGTCTTTGTGCAGAGGGATTTGTAGTTCTTCCAGGGCAGCTTTGACTGTTTCGATTGTACTATTCACTTTCGGATGCTGGATAGGGCAGCCGCTGATGTCGACGATATCGTGGCTGTTCATTTCGTACAGCCCTGCAATCACATGCTCCTGCTTATCACGTCCAGTTTGCAGCTGCGCTTTGTTGCGGTATGCCCACGGATGCTCCATACCAAGCATAGGCTTGATTTTCACCTGCCCAAGTTCGGTGTAGCGGTTAAACGCTTCGCGTACAATGTCCGTCTTTGCCTGCAACTGACCTTTATAGGACAGATGCTGGATCTGACAACCGCCACATACGTTGAACACCGGGCATGGTGGCTCGACGCGTTGTTTGGATCTTTTCTCGATGCCAGTAACCGTCGCTTTGATGAATTTGGGCTGCGTTTCGGTAACGCTCGCTTTGATCACTTCATCTGGCAGTGCACCTTCGATAAAGACTGCTTTGCGGCGGTAATAGCCTACGCCTTCGCCATTGATACCAAGACGTTTGATTGTAACTACGATTTTGTCGCCAGCGCGTAGTTCCTCGGCATTGTCGCGGTTAACCGGCTTGGTAACAGATTTATTTTTAGACTGCGTAAATGTACTTGGTTGTCGCTGGTTGCTGTCAGCTGGTTTATGGTTTGGCTTCTTTTTGGTAAACGGTTGTGACTTAGGCTTACCGCTACCAGAAGGTTGGCGGGACTGGGATGTACTTTTTTCCGAACGCGGTGCATTGGTGTTAGAGCGATTGGTGGAATGCACCGCTTTGGAGTTGGGATTGCTTCCGGACGATGGGTTGGGTTTACGAGATTTGCTCTGTGCGGGCGATTGAGATTGTGGTTTATGGTTAAGGCTCCCTTTGCTGGAGCGCTGCTTATCTGTCATGATGCTAATTCTCCGTTCCGTTTCATGGAATATTGTCGTGTCCCATCTTACCATAAACGGCGGCGCGGGTTAACCAGAGATTGTTATTTGGATGGAATAGAATAGCTACAATCGCTATTTGCTCTGTTTCCCGTTGCTTGGTTCCATGTGGATTCTTATGAACGTATGTATACGCAGTACAATCATAGCTGGTTAGTATGAACTCGTTGGCAAATTGATTTGGATTGATTAGAGACTTGCCTACCGCTATATGAGTCTGGCTACATAGCATTGCATTTACAGTCGGAACAATGGTTCGTCGTATTGCTGATACCGGTAAGTGAACGGACGAATCGTATACACTGTGATGCCATAAATGATGGGCAAAGACAATAAGATGGCATTCGACGCATGACAGATGAGTAGAATAAAGAAGAGTAGGAATTGTATACTTATCGCAATCACAAATACACGTGTTCGTGCTTTGCTAGTCGGATACAGATCGGCATAGCATTTCAGACACATTCGTGTGTAGACAGGTCGATCCAATGGTCCTTCGTCATATGCCAGCTTCCAAGATTCTTTCCATGTATACTGATGATGGCAGTTCGGGCATGTTGGTAGATGAAGTTTCATATAACTCCTCCTTTTATCTATATTTTATCATAGATGGATGTATCGGATACACTTGCATGCTTAGAAGAATGGTATCTAGGTATGTATAAGTAGTGCACTTATAACGTAAACTTTTCTGATCATTTTTTTGAAAAAACAGGCAGTCACCATTGTAGGTGACCGCCTGTTTCGATATGTTCTAATTTACATTTAATATGATTGTGGAATTGTACTTTTTTCTGTACCCTCGTGCTTGAAATCAACCGTTATATTCGCTAATCCATTCGGTTTTCTCGGCAAATGGTGTACGTTTGCTAGTCAGATCAGTACGTTCCGGTACGCCTAGGTAAATAAAGCCAAGCATTTTGCCTGTTTCGCTCAGACCGAAAGCTTTATTCATTTCTTGGTGATAACAAGGCTCACCACTTCTCCATACAGCGCCAAGACCCAGCTCGTGAATCTCTAGCAGCATATTCTGAATCGCTGCAAAGACGGCACCGTATTCTTCCAGTTCAATAATCTTAGCGTTATCGACTGGCTCTACGGCTACAGCGATAATGATCGGCGCACGCTCCACTTTGCTGCGAGCAGAAGCGGCTTTCTCGTCGTCTGCACCTTGAGCACGAGCGACATTAGCAAGAGCATCGCCCAGTTTATACCGACCGTCTCCTTCCAATACGAAAAACTTCCAAGGTTCCGTCAAACGATGATTCGGTGCCCAGATGCCTGCTTCCAGAATCTGTTTGATCTGCTCATGTGCAATTGCATCGGGTTTCACTTTACCAACCGAGCGACGATTACGAATTGTTTCAGATATAGACATGGATATTCCTCCTTGATAATCATTCTCAATGAATACCTATTATGTATTGTACACCAATTGCGAACAAATCTCTAATCTTCCGTAAAACCCCAAACCCGCCCTCACGATCCCAATGACCAGCACACGGTAGTAAATCGTATGTGTGATGTGTACGCTTGTCACTTTACAAGGCTTAGTTGTACATGGGGATTTGCACCCCGGGATTGCCCCGCATCCCCCTTCAAGTTCCAACTTGACCAGTTGGCGGTTCGTGCTCGCTTCATTGTGGGTCGCTACCTGCTTACGGAAGAGATCGATTATTCCTCTAACACATCAGTTAACCAGTTCAACTCCTGCACACGTGTATCCAGTTGACGATAGTCTTTGGCAAGTTGATCGACTTGTCGCTGAAGCGCAGCAATATCGACCGTAGAAAGGAATTTGATCTCAGAACGCGTAAACCGATCCTGTCGTACGCTCGCCGATTGGATCAGCTCCGATAGCGCATTGCGATGCAGGGATAATATATCCCGGTCTGTCAGCGCATCTGCTAGTGTGCGTTGATCGTCAAACGCCGTCTGTGCATTCGTTCGATTGATCCGGCGAATCAACGAACCGAGCTGATACAGCAGTTCCTGCAATTCACGCAACAGTTCGGCTGGCTGCTCCGCAGGTTGTTCGCCCTCTTGAATCTTTGCATTCAAATTCAATCGCGATTTGACCTGTTCTACACGTTTCTGTATATCGGATCGTACAATCAATGCTTCTGCCAATCTCAAGCGAATCACCTCATCCTTATATGTATATTCATTATTCGGCAAAGTTAGAATTGTATAGTATTATAGTTACACCTAATGGTACATTGCAAATCAGTGAATACGATTCTCTGCAATGGCACCACGTATGCTAGCAATTTCATTTTCACTTTACAGGAGGTTTATATTGACTATGGCTAAGGAAATTGAACGCAAATATTTACTTACCGGCTATCCAGATGATCTAACTATTGCACGTACACAGGAGATTGATCAGACGTATCTTGCTTCTACCGAGAACGAATCGCTGCGTGTGCGCCGACTACTCAGTAACGGCGAAGAAACCTTTACCATGACTCATAAAGCAGGTTCCGGCATCTCCCGCGATGAAACGGAATTTCAGATCGGCAGCGAACTGTACGAGCAATTGACTTCACGCTTACACGTCATTCCCTTGAAGAAAACACGGCATAAAGTAAAATGGGATGGTCATGCGTACGATCTGGATATTTACCACAATACCGTGCAGCAAGGGCTTATTACTATTGAGATTGAATTTGACAGTGAAGAGCAATTTCATGCCTACACCGCACCTGACTGGTTTGGCGAAGATGTTACCGGGCAATCGCAATATGTAAACAGTCAGCTATGGGAACAGATTCAACAGCACCACAACTAAGTGTAGTTAAACATCTATCATCATTACCTCAAGCAATATATTCATTATTGGTTCCACTATTGCTAATCTAAAAGATGGCTACTGCAATCACTATCATGCAGTAACCATCTTGACCTTGCAAAAGTATTATCCATTTCCTTGTTCCAGACTGCGAATCTCATCCAGCATGGAGCCGGGGTTCGTATACGGACATTCGCCGGTAAAATACCAATCGCCCAGCATGAATAGTAGTTCATACACATCGCGATAGTAATCGTCTGGATACGGATTGGCATGTCGGAACGCTTCATGGGATGACCAATTTTGAATAAAATGAATGACGAACCACAATTCACCTGCTGTCTTGCGATTCAATTGAGCGGCATTTTCAACAGAGATGATGTATTCGTACATTTGCTTCAGCAATGTTAGCACATGCTGTGGTTCCCAGCACAGATCGACTCGTAATTTTAAAATAAACGATCCTTGCTCTCCATCGAGTTCATGTTGTAGTTGCGGTGGTGGCATAGCTGCCAACCCTTGACGGCGCGCACCGTCAGGTTGTTGCTGCATGGGATCGGGAACGTCTTCGTTATTGTCATTATCAAAATCCGGTCTTCGTGTCATCATATAATCTCCTGTCTGTCGATGGATTCAGAATGGAATACATTGCTTCTTCATGATGAGAACATTCATTATGTACATACAAAGTACGCCTACGGTATAACGAAACAAATCAGCTACCAGAAATCCGTGTCCTAACACCAGTGCGCCAATTGTCGTAGCGCGAATATCATTGATCCAATCTGCTTGATACAACTGACTGCATTCTATTCCATAGCTCAATAGCAAGGCTCCTAGCAATGAAAAGATTGCACTGCGCGGTACGGTCAATACACGTAACCCCCAGTAGATCATGCCTGCCCATAACGCATCTCCTATTTGTTCTGCCAGCCATGTTGGCAGTATATGATCATACCGACGCGATGCCAAACCGAGCAACATTGTTAGCAGAGTAGTTATACTATAGATCATACGCCATTTGTTATTGTTAGGATAATAACGTAATTGGCGATGATTCCTTTGGCAAAATGAAGACGAATGTTGATGAAGATTCGATTGCTGATTACTTCTGAAATGTGAATCAGGATTATTCATGCTATAGTCACCTACCGTTTTGCTTTACTTGTTTTATTATTTAATAGAAGGAATTCATATGCATGATATGTGTATCGAAATATAGTTGGACACTTTTTTTACTGTTACTTTTCTCATTATACCCGTTCGTAAAGTGAGATTCGAATAAGGGAACAAAGTACGAGCATATTACTATTATGAATTTTTCATGTATTGAAATTATAAATATAGTGATAGATCGTTTGAAAAGAGCCAAAATAGACACAGGAAAAGTCGGCGGAACCTGTTAAGGTTCTTCGCCGACTCCACTATTCCTATCGCTCGTAGTCATTTGTATAGGGAAGCGCATTGATCTGATTGGTGAATTGATGGCTACAAATACGAACGATTTCGTCTTCAATCTAGACGCATATTACTTGCTTGCACCCTGTTGCTGTAGTGCGAATACTTCGTCAATATGTTGAATATGTTGCGGAGATAACTGCACATCCAGTGTCTTCAGGTTGTTATGCAGTTGACGTGTATCTTTGGTACCTGGAATGACGACATCAATCGGTGCACGAGTTAGATACCAGGCGAGTACCACATTGGCTACTTCGGTATTCAGCTCTTTAGCAATCTGATGCAAGTGCTCGATTTTAGCTAGATTTTTCTCATAATTGCCGTCCTGGAACAGCGGCTTTTTCTTCTGACTATCGCTTAGCTGCGTATCCTTGTTATATTTACCACCCAGCAGACCAGATGCCAATGGGAAGTAAGGAACAAATGATATTTTGTTTTGGATCAGATATGGGAAGTATTCCTGCTCCACTTCGCGTTCCAGCAAATTGTAATTGGATTGCAGCACATCTACATCGCCATGAATATTCGCTTCTTTGAGCTGTTTCAAGGAGAAGTTCGATACGCCGATAGAGCGGATTTTGCCCTCTTCTTTCAGCTTTTTCAATTCGCCGATGGCTTCGTCTTTTGGCGTGTGCTCATCTGGGAAATGAATATAATAGAGATCAATATGATCGGTTTGCAGACGCTTCAAACTATTCTCCACCTGCGAACGCAGAAATGCGGGCGAATTATCAATTGTCGTCTGACCATCTTCGCCGATCTTATGTGCACCTTTGGTTGCGAGTACAACACTGTCGCGCTTGCCGGTTTCCTTAAGTACTTCGCCAATCAAGCGCTCCGAATGCTCAGGACCATAAATATAAGCAGTATCTAGGAAATTAATGCCCAGATCCAGCGCTTCACGAACGATATGTTTACCATCTTCGTCATTCAGGTTGGGGAACAGATTATGACCGCCAACCTTATTTGTTCCAAGTCCAATCGGTGTTACGAGCAGATCTGTGGTGCCAATACGTACTTGCTGTCTCATTCTGTACAATCTCCTTTCCGTCCTGCACGATATAGTTTGACTCACGTCGTCTATCATTGTATGATCCGCGTTATGATTCCTGTTTCATTATGATGAAGTTGAATGCGTACATTCGGAAACGGATCAGATATCTTAATGGATAAACGCTACGCAAGCTGTAACTTTTAATACCCTTGTTACTTTTTCGCTAAACATATCAAAAAGGAACAATCGACTATGCTGTCAGGACATAGGGATTGTTCCTTATCGGTTATTTACTAGTATGGACACGTATCTATTTGATATATGCCCTTACTTTGGTATAAGCTACAATAATCTGGTGTGAATCCGTTACACTTATCTTTTCGAATCTGATATTTTTAGCCTTTTCACGCAGGATTACCGCCTGACGTATTTGTAACCGAAGCATCTGCATCTTTGCCAAATGAACGGAATTTCTGTTCCACTTGCTCCAGTGTCAGCCCTCTTGTTTCAGGTAGGAACTTGATAATAAAGCCGAGAGCACCTACACCTAGCACCACAAACACATAAAATGTCCACGATAGTCCAATACTACCTGTCAAGATCGGGAACAGCAATCCAACCGAAAAGTTAACCATCCAGCTACAAAATACACTGATTCCCATACCGAAGCCGCGTAAACGTTGCGGGAATACTTCAGACAACATCAACCAAGTTACTGGCGATACTGCACCTTGTTGGAAGGCGAGGAATGTGACGGTCAATCCTAGAATGACGTATGGCAGAGCTGCTGTACCAGCCAGCATGTTGGAAAAGATCGCGATCAACAGCAATGCTGTTGTCGTACCGGCAAGACCTGTAATCAGCATCGGACGACGACCGACACGACCGACAAGCCACATGCCCAGGAAAGTTGCTGCCACCGAGATGACGCCATTCGCGATATTCCCGATAAGCGCCGCATTGGTTCCGAAACCGGACTCACGTAAAATTTCTGTACCATAATACATGATGGAGTTTACACCCGTAATCTGTTGTACAACTCCGATTCCGATACCAATCAGGACGATCCGGCGAATCCATGGCGTAGCCAGATCGCGGAAACTTGCCTGTTCTGTCTCTTCTTGCGCTTCTGCATTGGTTTTGATTTCGTTCAATTCGCGTTTTGCCTGTTTGATACTCCGCATCCGTTTCAAAATCCCAAATGCACGTTTATGTTCATCCTGCGTAACGAGCCAGCGCGGGCTTTCCGGTACACGGAACATACCGATAAACAGGAACACTGCTGGAATCGCCGCCATCGCCAGCATATAACGCCAGATATGACCGTTGTGACCAAGTGTAGTGCCGAGAATGGCATTGAAGATAAAAGCGAGCAGCTGACCGCTAACAATCATCAGCTCATTCCGTGTGACGATACCGCCGCGTTGACTCGCAGGGGCAATCTCTGCCAGATACGACGGTACGGTAACCGATGCACCACCAACAGCCAGACCGAGAATCAAGCGACAGACGACCATAATCGGGACATTGGGCGCCAGTGCCGATCCAATGGTTGCACAGAAAAATAATACAGCCAGATAGCGAATACTTTGTCTGCGACCAATCGCATCCGCAAGTCGACCGCCGAATACAGCGCCGAATGCAGCTCCTAAGAGCAGAGAACTTGTTACCATACCTTCCGTTAACGATGTCAGGTTTAGCTGATCTTTGGCAGACATGAACGGCAGTGCACCGTTGATCACGCCTGTATCGTAACCGAACAACAAACCGCCAAGTGTGGAAATGAGAATAACTTTGCGTAGAAATGCCTTGCGACTTGCTTCATCGTTTTGTTCATTTTGAATCGTACTCATCAAACCACTCCTGTTTTCTGTATGTACCAACACGGCAATGACAACAACAATTGAAGACGTCAAGCGCTGCATTAGCCTGTCAGTGGAAGTATAAAAACATTAGCGGCTACTCGTCAATTGCCTGAATAGATAGTTATGCTTGTTCTATCGAATCTATTCTCCCGACAACTGATGGATCTTCCGCCAAACTGCTTTTTCCTGCAAATGAATATATTTTGATTATGTGATGATAGATTTACCCATTATATCATTTCAAATATACTCATCAGCAATCATCTATGTGTAAATATAACCAGTCTAGCATAGTTCTAATCATACCTTGCTTGCCGTCTTCGCATTTCGTACTACCTGCTCATATACAAGTAGCCGCATGAATGTATCATGCGGCTACTTGTATATTTACTTCTTCTTGTATATTCAATTCTTTGGGTGCAACGTAACCAGCCCTAGGATTACAATCTAAACCGTCCCATTGCAATGGTGTTGTAATAATTGCCATCCGTGAGCAAGCGATCTCGCTTTAAGACACCTTCAATCTCAAAGCCTACTTTTTTGTACATATCGATTGCTTTTACATTCGTTTCGATCACATGAAGCGTCATCTTTTGAATACCAGCTTCATCGGACCAAGCTACTGAACGATCTAACAGTTGTCTACCGATTCCATGTCCCCAGTAATCGCGAATCACACCAACGCCAAATTCCACCTTGTGTGCCATTCGGCTAAGCGGGCTTCCCTCGCAACGAGAGTAGCCAACAATACGCTCATTCGCTTCTGCCACTAGAAACAGATTGGTGGGATTGTCCTGATCACTTTGGATCAAGGCAGCGAAGCCCTCGGGGTCCATGTAGGCTTCACCACGACGACGATCCATATTTTCTGTTTCGCCGTCAATTTGTAGACGTACTTCTGCCAGATGATCTGCATCTTCCGGTTGGGCGCAGCGAATGACATAATTTAATCCTTTGATATCGTATACTTGCTCGCTAATCAGCATAGTAGAATTCCTCGTTTCCATCAATATAGGAACAAAAAGAGCTTCCCCAATGGAGGAAGCTCTTTTGTAGATCATAGGGATGTTATGTTGCCATATGCTCCATTAGCCTTCGATCAACAGTGTTTCTGGATCTTCCAGCAATTCTTTTACTTTTACCAGGAAGCTTACCGCTTCACTACCATCGATGATCCGGTGATCATACGACAGCGCGATATACATCATCGGACGGTTTTCCATACGTGTCTCGTCAATCGCAATCGGACGAAGCTGGATTTTGTGCATACCCAGAATACCGACCTGTGGCGCGTTCAAGATTGGTGTAGACAGCAAGGAACCGAATACACCACCGTTAGTGATCGTAAATGTACCGCCTTGCAGCTCGGACAATGCCAGGCTGTTATTGCGCGCTTTGGACGCGAGGCTGGCGATTTCTTTTTCAATACCGGCGAAGCCCAGACGATCTGCATCGCGAACGACTGGTACCACCAGACCTTCCTTCGCAGATACGGCAATACCGATATCGTAGTATTTTTTGATAATAACATCTTCACCATTGATTTCGGAGTTAACCATCGGATAAGCTTTCAGCGCACCGACAACTGCTTTGGTAAAGAAGGACATAAAGCCGAGACCGACATCATGTTTTTCTTTGAATTTGTCTTTGCGGCGTTTGCGCACATCGAGAATGGCAGTCATATCCACTTCGTTAAATGTGGTCAACATCGCAGCATTGTGCTGTGCTTCTACGAGACGATTCGCAATCGTACGACGACGACGCGACATTGGTACAACATCTGCTGGTTTCGCCGGATTGCTATCCGCTGCTGGTGCTTTTGGCGCTGGTGGAGCTGGTTTGCTTGGCGGTGCACCGAGGTTCGTAGGCTTGTCGTCATGCTTGCGTACATCATCATGCTTCACGCGTCCGATTGGGTCATTGCCCTGTACCGCGTTCAGATCGATGCCGCGCTCACGTGCCAGCTTGCGTGCTGCCGGTGTAGCGATCGTATCGCTGTCTGGTTTGCCTGCCGCTGCTGCCGCAGCCAGATCTGTTTTGGGCTCACGAGCTTGCTCGTTAGCTGGTGCAGCAGGTGCTTCCGGTTTGGCTGGTGGCGCTTCCGGTGCTTTAGGAGCGCCTGTACCCGCGCCGATCACACCGACTGATTCGCCGACTTGAACGGTATCGCCTTCCTGACGTGTGATCGATTCAATCACGCCATCTTCTTCGGCACTGATTTCCAGATTGACTTTGTCCGTTTCCAGTTCCAACAGAACATCGCCCTGGCTGACCGTATCCCCTTCTTTCACAACCCATTTTGATACGGTTCCTTCGGTGATTGATTCGCCCATTTCCGGTACTTTAATTTCACTCACAGCTGTTACCTCCCAAGGGATATGTTTTTCAACGAATTTGGTTTGAGTGCTGATGTCAGGATGCGTTGTTGTTCAACTGCGTGAACGTGCTGGTAGCCGCTTGCCGGGCTGGAACGTTCCGGACGACCGATATAGCTAACTTCAACGCCGTTAGACAACGCACGCAATCGGGAATCGGTATACGTCCAGTACCCCATGTTTTGCGGTTCTTCCTGTACCCAGATGATTTCTTGCAGGTTTTTGAAGCCGGACAGTACGCTCGTGATTTCTTCTTGCGGGAACGGATACAGCTGCTCCACACGAATAATATGCAACCAGGAGAAATCGGTATCTTTTTCCTTCTCCAGCGCTTCTTCAAGGTCAATTGCTACTTTACCAGTACATAAGAGTACACGTTCCACTGCATCTTTGTTGCCACCTAGACCCGCTTGTTCCAGAATCGGACGGAAGCTACCTTCGCTTAGCTCAGCAGCAGGAACCGTTACACGCTGGTTACGGATCAGACTTTTCGGCGCTACAACGACAAGTGGACGCGCTTCCTCCGTTTCCGTGCTCAGCGCTTGACGGCGCAGCAGATGGAAGTATTGGGAAGCAGATGTCAGATTGGCAATCGTAAAGTTCTCTTCAGCCGCCAGCTGCAAGAAACGCTCTGGACGTGCGCTAGAGTGCTCCGGTCCCATACCTTCATAACCGTGTGGCAGCAGCATCACAAGACTCGATTTCTGTGTCCATTTGCTGCGTCCAGCCGAGATGAATTGGTCGATCAATACTTGACCAGCATTCACGAAGTCGCCGTATTGAGCTTCCCAGATGACCAGCGTCTCCGGTGCATACACATTGTAGCCGTATTCAAAACCGATCACAGCTGCTTCAGACAGCGGACTGTTATGAATGGCAAATGATGCCTTGGCTTCAGGTAAGCGATGCAGCGGGCAGAATTCTTCGCCTGTCTTCGCGTCATGCAGTACCAAGTTACGGTGTGCAAAGGTTGCACGCTCCGCATCCTGACCCGTAATACGAATCGGCTTGCCTTCTGCCAGAATGGATGCAAACGCCAGTGTCTCCGCATGGCCCCAATCGACGCGACCTTCTGGAGTCAGCGCATTACGACGACGTTCCAGAATACGTTGCAGTTTTGGATACACGCTGAAGTTTTCCGGCCAAGTCAATAGCCCTTCATTGATCTGATTCAATAACGGTGCAGCGATAGCAGTTTGGTTGGACGCTTTGGTTGCGCCTTCGCCTGCCGGATTCACTGGTCCAAATGCACTTTGCGTTTCATTCTGTTTCACTTCATCGTAGATGTTTTTCAATTGATCTTGTACTTCGTTTTTGAAATCTTCGTATTTATCCGTTTGCGTAACACTGCGCTCAGCTAGACGTTTGCCATAAATAGAAGCAACGCGCAGATGGTTTTTCACTTTGCCATACATGAGCGGTTGAGTTGTTTCTGGATCATCCGCTTCGTTGTGACCGTAACGGCGATACCCGATCAGATCGATCAGGAAATCCTTTTTAAACAGGCTGCGGTATTGCATTGCCAGCTCCGCTGCACGAATACAAGCTTCTGGATCATCCGCATTCACGTGTACGACTGGAATCTCATATCCTTTTGCCAGGTCACTCGCATAATGCGTAGAACGAGAATCCTTGCTGTCGGTCGTGAATCCGAGACGGTTGTTGACGATGATGTGAATGGTACCACCGTTTTGGAAGCCCGGCAGCTGGTTGAAGTTCAGCGTCTCCGCTACAATACCTTCACCAGCAAATGCTGCATCACCGTGCATAATGATCGCTGCCGCTTTGTCCTTGTCCTGACGCGGATAGCCCTTCTCACTGCGATCATCTTGCGCCGCGCGTGTAAAGCCTTCCACAACCGGATTCACGTATTCCAAGTGACTCGGGTTATTCGCCAGTGTCAGGCGGGTGTCGTAGCTCTGATTGTCGCCAGTCAGTGAATAACGTGCACCCAGATGGTATTTAACATCCCCCGTCCAGCCAAAGTTAATGCCCATCGAGCCTTCCGATGGAATCATATCTTTGTTCGGGGAATGATGGAATTCAGAGAAAATTTTGGCGTATGGTTTGTTCAACACATGTGCCAGTACATTCAAACGACCACGGTGAGCCATACCCATCAATACGTGGCGAGCGCCACCACGCGCAGCGATGCGCACGATCGTATCCAACATCGGTACGAGCGCGTCATTTCCTTCAATGGAAAAACGCTTTTGTCCTACAAATGTTTTGTGCAGGAATTCTTCAAATTGTTCCACTTCCACGAGACGATGCAGCAGCTCCACACGTTCTTCGTTGGTAAGGGTTTGCGAAGCAGAGTTCGTTTCTACTTGACGGTTCAGCCAGTTACGCTCCTGCTCATCATGCACATGTGCAAATTCGTATGCCAGCGGACCGGTATACTTTTTGCGCAAAATCTGAATCGCTTCCCAGCCGTCTCTTGCTTCGTCCGGTGCATTTTCCCAGATCAATGATGCAGGAAGCTGCGCCAGATCGCGCTGACCGAGACCGTACTGCTCTGGATCAAGCAAACGCACATCAGATGGCGTGCTGAGTCCAAGCGGATCAATATCTGCTGCCAGATGCCCGTATGTACGGATGTTCCATACCAGCCGTTCTGCTGCAACCGCTTTCTTTAACAGATTGGTGTCTACTTTGCCCGGCGCACTTGTCCCACTTTCACCTGCTGTGTCAGAGATGGACGTTGCCGGAGCAACTGGTTCCCCATGACGTTCAAAAAGCTCACGGTATCCTTCTTCTACAGAATTAGGATCTTGTTTGTACTTTTCATACTGCTCTTGTACGTACCCCAGATTGGGTCCATAATACGATTGCCATAACGATGGTCTGTTCGATTCGTCGATTGTCATCGAGGATTCCCTCCGTCTTGAATTTTTTGTGAATATTTTTGTGACGGAATTGCAACACTTTTCATTATACCTCTATCTTATTAATCACAGAATAGCCTAAAATGGGACCATAAGCGAGGAAAAGCGACCCTGCATTAAGAAAACGTTTTCTTTGGTGTACATAAAGAATAATTTGGGTTTTTTAGCCCGATTATCACGGAATTTGAGTGCTGTACAAAAAAAACCAATTTTAACAAATCGTTCGTCTACCATTTGTCCGTAACATTGAGCATATTTCGAAGTAATACTGAGCTGTTCATGCCCCCTTGCTTCTGCTGTGATCCTGTTTACATTTCCCATTCTACACCAGTGAGTTACGAATTTCCAATTTTAATTTTTAGCTATTTTGTCCAAATCTAACCAGTTACAGCACTATGTTTATATTTACAGTGGTGGTCGTATTTTGAATAGCTTGTTTTGGATAAGGCGAAATTGTGTCTGTGTTCGTTATTTTTGTCATATGGATGATGTTTGTGTCTATGGTTTGAAGGAAAGGAAGTTCAGTAATATATCGCTTATGCAACAACAAGCCGCTCATTGAGAATGCGATGAGCGGCTTGTTGCTGTATGACAATAGGAAAAAGCATTTTTATCATAAGGTACAAATAATGCTATAACGCGGACAATGGCTCCAGCCGCTTCGTCAGCAGCATATCCACATGCGGAATACCGTCCTCCAGATACGATTCCGAAATCGGCTCGAATCCATAAGACCCATAAAATTTGCATAAATATTGTTGTGCTTGGATCTTGATCTCGGTTTCGTGTAATTGCTGCTGAATATAATCAATCGCGCGTGCAAATAACTCTCCTGCCAGCCCCTGCCCTCGATGAGACGCTCGTACGATCACTCGCCCAATCGATGCTTGCTTGTACGCGATACCCGGCGGCAGCAGACGCGCATACGCTACAATCTGCTCACCTTCCCATTTCAACAGATGATAACAATGCACATCCTTACCATCCACTTCTGGATACGGACAATTCTGTTCTACTACAAAAATATCCGTTCGCTCCTTCAAAATGCAATACAACTCCGCCGTACTCAATTCGTTAAAATGCTTAATTTGCCATGTCATCGTCCCGCTTCACTTCTCCTCTATATCCAGATTGCTTTTTGAAATTATAGTACATTCCTTCGCATTTGAACAATACATCGTCAGCATCGCAGACAAAACGAAAAAAGCATGGCTACCTTTCTTCATAGCCATGCTTTTTCGCACCAGATCATACGTTCACGTTTACCCCAATACCACTTTCACTTCATGCTCTTTGCCATCTTGGAAATCAGGCAGAATATTGCCTTCAATGATCTTGCCATCTACAGTAATGGACTTCACACCGCGAGATACGCCTGCGCTGTTATCCACATGGATCAGGTAAGTAGCACCGCGGAAATTACGACGGTAGCTGAATTCCGGCCATTCGGATGGAATGCTCGGATCGATCAACAGACCTTCATTCTCTGCGCGCACGCCCAGAATCCAGTTGGTTGCCATACGTTGCAGCCATTGGGAAGAACCGGTATACCATGTCCAGCCGCCACGACCGTAGTTTGGCGAAATCGGACCGTCGGAGTTACCCGGTGTTACATACGGTTCGCCAACATAGCTGTTTGGCTCGTGGGAACGGTTTGGCGGACAGATTTTGCTGTACGCTTCGTATGCTTTTTCCGGTTGACCAGCCAGTGTGTATGCCCAGACCGCCCATGTTGCAGCATGTGTATAGACACCGCCATTTTCACGCAGACCCGGTGCATAGCGTGTGATATAGCCGATATCACGGCGAACTTTGGTATAAGCCGGATATAGCAGCAGTGAGCCGTAATCACGCAGCAGATGCTTGCTCACGCTCTCCATCGCCTGCTGACCACGCTCCTCGTCCGCTACACCGGAAATGACCGCCCAAATTTGCGGGTTGAGGAAGATTTGACCTTCTTCGTTTTCTTTGGAACCGACTTTGAGACCGTCATCGGTAGTCGCTTGCAGATACCATTCGCCATCCCAGCCATGATCGTTAAGCGCCTTTTTCAGACTGCTTTGTACGTCCAGCATTTTATCGGCAAATGCTTGATCGCCACGTTTCGCAGCAACAGGAGCAAAGCTGCCCAGAATCATGTACAAGAACTCACCGACCCAGAAGCTTTCGCCTTTCCAATCGTAACCGATGGCACTCAGCCCATCGTTCCAGTCATGCTCACCCATCAGCGGTACACCGCGCGGGCTGAAACGTTTGAACGTCTTCTCAATGGCACGTTTGCAGTGCTCGTATACCGTCGCTTCGCCGCCATCGAGGAACGGCGTTACTTCGTCGAGAATATCGTAATCCTGTGTTTCCTTCAGATACGGATCGAGAATGAACGGCAGCCATAACAGGTCATCGGAACAACGTGTACGCGGACCGCCGCCTTTGATCGTGAACCACCAGTGCAGTACATCCCCTTCTTGGAATTGCTGAGATGCATGCATCAGAATCTGCTTGCGCATCAATTCCGGTTTGCTGGTCAGGAAGATTTGGGAATCCTGCAATTGGTCACGATAACCGTAGCCGGCACTCACTTGATAATAAGCCGTTTTGCCCCATAGGCGGCAGGAGATGGATTGATATTTCAACCAGACGTTGGTCATAATATTCATCGCTGGATCCGGCGTCTGAATCTCTTCCTGATCGATCAATTCACTCCAGAATTCATGCACTCTTGCCAGCGTACGATCCGCTGCTTCCACGCTTGTGTATTCTTTGATCAATGCGGCGGCGTCTTCCTTCTCGTGCTCCGCGGCACCAATGGTGAATACAACCGTATGAGATGTGCCCGGCTCCAACTTAAAGGCTACACGCAATGAAGCAGCTGCGTCGCCAAAGCGTCCGGTATGACCAGCCAATTCTTGATCCTGCATCGCCTGCGGACGAGCTTCCTCACCGTACATGCCGACAAATGACTCTTTGTCCGCATCATATGAGGATGGCTTTTCACTAGCTGCGTGGAAAGCGGTGTACGGCCAGCTCACATTGTTGCTGCGTCCTTTCTCATCTGGGAAGCCCCACAGGTATTTTTCCAATTGAATCGCGTTCAGATCGTCGCGGTATTCGGAATTCATAAAGATTTTGTGGAATTCGCGATGTTCATCCGGTGCAAAGCCCGGCGCCCATTCAAAATATGTTGTCGCATCTAACTCGCGCGTCTGTTCGCTGTTATTGGTAATTTTTAACTTTATTAATTCCAAAGGTGCATCCGGTGCAACGAATACAGTCATTTCGCTGCGGATTCCGTTTACCTGCTGGGTGAATACGCTATAACCGATACCATGGCGTACTTCATATTCTTCAAACTCTGCCATAACTGGCTTCCACGCTGCTGACCAGTACTGTCCAGAATTGCGATCGCGCAAGTATACGAATTTGCCCCATGAATCTTTGATCACATCTTGAAATAAGCGAGTAATCCGGTTCTGACCGGCATTGCCGCGCCATGATGCGCCGCCGCCTGCCTGAGACACCATAAAGGAGTAATCACCGTTACTAATAATGTTGCTCCACGGACGCGGCGTGCGCGGGTTCGTGATGACATATTCGCGCCCGTTGGCAGTGAAATAGCCATATTCATTTTGGAAAAGTGCATCGCTTGGTACTTGGTTTTGCTGGTTTTGTACAGTAGACATACTGAATCCCTCCGTAGTGTATAAATTTCTGTATCTCTGTAGGTGGGTGTTCGTTATTGCGAACAATCGCATTGCATTGTTATGACTCTTATTTCATACCAGAAATGGTATAGCCTTCAATAATGTGACGCTGTGCGAAAATGAAAATAATCAGAATCGGGATGACCATAAACGATGCGCCTGCCATTTGGATAGCAAAGTCACCACCATATTGACCTTTCAGCAATTGCAGACCGACGGACAACGTATACAGACTCTCGTCGTTCGCTACGATCAACGGCCACAGGAAGCTATTCCAGCCGCCGATAAAGGTCAGAATTCCTTGTACCGCAAAGATCGGTTTGGCAATCGGAATAATCAGCTGGAAGAAGGTACGAATCTCACCCGCTCCATCCAGACGCGATGCCTCGATCAGATCGTTCGGAATACTCGTCATAAACTGACGGAATAAGAAAATACCAAATGCGTTTACCATACCTGGCAGAACAATCCCCGCCATTGTATTGGTCAGATGCATTTCGTTCAAAATCAGGTAGACCGGAATCATCGTTACCTGGGATGGAATCATCATCGTACCAAGTACGAGATAGTACAGTACGTTACGACCCGGAAATTGGAACTTGGCAAACGCATAACCGGCTGCCGCATTGAGGAATAGTCCAATAAACGAGAAGAATACGATGATTAACGTATTGACCAGATATTTCTGGAAGTTCATTTCCGTAAACAATCGTTCAAAGTTGTGCAGCGTTGGCGCTTGCGGCCAGAAGCTCGGGGTTAGCGATGTAACCTCACTCTCCGGCTTGAACGATGACAGGATCATCCATACAAAAGGAATACACATGGCGATCGCACCGATCAGCAGAGCGACAACGATAATGCCTTTATAAACAGGTTTTATGCGAAGATCCATAACGGAACCTCCTCTCACAGTGTGCTCCGGCATCAGCTCATTCAGGCTGTTCGGATATCAATATTCGACATCGCTGTCTTTTTTGCGTGCTTTGAATTGAACAAGAGTGACTAAGATAATGATAACGAACAACACGATTGAACCTGCTGCTGCATAACCGAAATCACTGCGTTGGAAGCCCGTCTGGTAAATAAACAGCGCCATCGAGGTTGTTCCATTGAGCGGATCACCCTTCGTCATAACGAGCGGTTCTTCGAAGAATTGAATCCAACCGATCAGCGTGGTGATCGATACGAAGAATGTCGCGAATCCAAGCAGCGGAACCGTAATACGCATCAGCTGTTGCCAGCGGCTAGCACCGTCAATCTGTGCCGCTTCATAATACGTACGCGGAATGCCCTGCAATGCTGCCAGGAAGATGATCATGTTCAGACCAATCGCTTTCCACACCGCCATAATGATCAAGGAAAACTTGGCAATTGTCGGGTCTTGCAGCCAGCGTACTGGCGAGATACCAACCGCTTCGAGCATATGGTTGATCAGACCGTACTGGGAGTTGTACAGATAGCCCCAGATTACGGCAATCGCTACGATATTCGTAATGGAAGGCATGTAGTAAATGACGCGAAACGTTTTGAAAATCCAGCTCGTACCCTGATTGATCAGAATCGCAATCGCCATCGAAACGATAACGACAAGCGGAACGCCTACCACGACATAGATCAGCGTATTGAACATGGATTTGCGGAATACCGCATCACCGAACAACTGGACAAAGTTCTGTACACCATTGAACTCAATGTTGGACCAGTCAGCCAGCCCTGCCAGATTCATATTGGTAAAGCTGATAAACACAGCAACCAGAATCGGTATAAATGAGAAAATAAAAAGAATGATTAACGTCGGCGCAATGAACAGGTACGGATACTTGTACTTCGCCAACGACTGCCAGGCCTTTTGCATATTCTGTTCCCTCCTTTACGGAAGATGGTCTTCCGGTGGAACGGCATCTCCCGGCTGCATTCACAGCACGGGAGCGTCGTTCTGTACCTTAAATTGCTTCATGCACGTTGTAACGATACAGCTTACTTTTGCAGTAAGGCGTCTGCTTGTGTATTAAGATCTTCCATTTGTGTATTCACATCTGTGCCACCAACGACAATTTGTTGCAGTGCTGCTTTGATCAGCTGACCAACTGCTTCCCATTGTGGTACAAATGGAGAAGGACGAGATGTTTCCATTTGATCACGGAATGTGCTGATTTGCTCGCCATCGAGTGCTTTGTCATCCCATGCTTTCAGCGTGGACGGAAGGTCTTTGGACAGTTTGTAGTATTCAATCTGGTTCGCAGGGTCACTCATGAACGATACGAATTTCACAGCATCGTCTTTGTTCGCTGCACTACTGAATACGCTCCAGTTGGAACCGCCCAGTACAGATGCGCTTTTGCCGCCTTCTTCTTTGGCAGGAATGACTGCTGTCGCCCATTTGCCATCGATTTGTGGCACCGTTTCGTGAATCTGGTTAATCGACCACGGACCGCTGAAGAACATCGGGATAATACCTTGACCGAAAGCTGGCAACAGCTGCATATCGCTCTGCGTTGGAGCTGCACCGTCTTTGTAGAAGCTGGTCAGATATTGTACGGCTTCGATATAAGGCTGTTGGTTGAATTGTGCTTTGTTATCGCTACTGATTACTTCACTACCGTTTTCCCAAGCAAATGGCAGTGTGAATGCCGCATCCTGGTTGTCCAACAGAATACCGTAGTTGCCGTTGCCGCGTGCTGCGAGTTTGTCGGCTGCATCTTTCAGCTCATCCCAGGTTTTAGGTGCCTGATCGTAGCCTACTTCTTTGAGCAAGTCCGTACGATAGTACAGGACGCGAGTTTCCATATACCATGGGATCGCGATCAGCTTGTTGTCGTATGTCATCGTTTCACGTGCGCCTTCAAAGAAGTTCTCTTGTTTCAGGTTCGGATACTGATCCACATAGGAAGTCAGATCCAGCAATGCACCTGCATTGGCAAACTCGGGAATCCAGGTCATCCCCATTTGGATTACGTCAGGACCATTTTTGGAAGCGACTGCGGTCAGCAACTTGTCATGCGCTGAATCCCAAGGAATCTGCTGTACCTGTACATCGATATCCGGGTTTGCTTTTTCAAAAGCTGCAACCATATCCGGCAACGAGCCACCTTCACCGCCCATGCCCCACACTTTCAAAATCCGTTTTCCATCCGCGGTTGTTGTCTCTTCTTTACCGCATCCAGCCAGTATGAGTGAAAATACGAGCATACATACAATCGTGGATTTCCATAATTTAGCCATTCGTGGGCCACCTCTTTATTTATATTTGGATGAAAAATTACAGCAAAGATGCCGTTCGGATTACGAATAAGCGCGGAATCAGGACGTACGGCAAAATCTTCGCCGGTACACAGAATCAAACGATAATCCTTACTTGCTGTGGTCGATGCCTGCGTCCATGACGACTACAGAGCATCAGACCCCCCTTTTCAATCAGTTGCATCTGGTGCAGTGTGACAGGACGACAGGTTTAATTGCCACTTTGAAGCGTAGAATCAGCTTGCTCATTCAATTGATCCAATTGGGTCTGAATATCCTCGCCGCCGACAACAATCTGGTCAAATGCGTCGGAAATTTGCTTCGCAATCGTTTCCCATTCTTTGACCGATGGTGTGGAGCGCGCCGTATCCATCTGGGTACGGAACGTCTGGATATTCGGGCTGTCCTGAAATGCTTTGTCATCCCATGCTTTGGTAGTGGATGGCAAATCCTGAGTCAGCTCATACCATTTCACCTGAGTCGCCGGATCGTTCAAATACGAGATGAACTTCACAGCATCTTCGGTGTTCTTGGAACTGCTGAATACGGACAGATTCGAACCACCGAGTACGGATGCGCTTTCACCACCCTGCTCTTTGGCAGGAATGACTGCCGTTCCCCATTGATCTGGCTTCAGTTCCGGCAATTCGGTTTTGATCTGGTTCACAGTCCATGGACCGCTAATAAACATAGGCAGAATGCCTTCACCGAACGACGGAATCAACTGCATATCACTCTGGGTTGGAGCAATGCCTTCTTTGAAAAAGCTACTTAAATATTGAATCGTCTCCACATAAGGAGGCTGGTTCAACTGTGCCTGGTTGTTGCTGTTAATCACTTCACTGCCATTCTCCCATGCAAAAGGAAGAGTAAACAGCTGATCCTTACTATCCAGTAGGATGCCGTAATTGCCATTCCCGCGTGCAGCCAGCTTGGTCGCTGCATCTTTTAGCTCATCCCATGTTTGAGGAGCTTTATTATAGCCAACCTGCTGCAATAGATCCTTGCGGTAGAACAATACGCGTGTATCAATGTACCAAGGAATACCGACCAATTTGTCATTGTAAGTCATCTTAGTACGGGCACCCTCAAAATAATGATCCGCTTTCAAATTCGGATATTTTTCCACATAGGAAGTCAGATCTTGTAAAGCGCCAGCATCGGCAAATTCCGGAATCCAGCTCATTCCCATCTGTACTATATCCGGTCCACTTTGCGAAGCGACCGCTGTCAGCAGCTTGTCATGTGCGTTATCCCATGGAATGGACTGCACTTCCACCTTGATGTCCGGGTTCTTCGCTTCAAAATCCGGTGCCATCTGTGCCAGTGCCGTACCTTCAGCACCCATGCCCCATACTTTCAGTATCCGTTTGCCTTCGGAGGTTGTGGTCTGCTCCTGACCGCCAGAACATCCAGCAAGCAGGAAGGAAAAGATCAGCAGACCCGATACCGCCGGTTTCCACCATGTTTTCATCAGGTACACCTCTTTTTTAGTTCATTCGGACAGTGCCACGAATGACGAGTTCAGTATCTAGTGTGTAATGCTTGGCAACCGATTCTCCTTTTAAAATCTGGAAAATCAGATGCACAGCGAGCGCGCCGACCTCATAATCTGGCTGCCGTACCGTTGTCAGTGCAGGTGTTAGGAAACGAGCCTGAACAATATCATCGAAGCCGACCACCGAGATATCTTCCGGCACCCGGATGCCTGCCTCATTCAGAGCGGTGATGCCACCCAGTGCCATCTCATCGTTAGCGAAAAATACCGCCTCCGGTAGATCGCCCTGTGCAATCATCAGCTTGACTGCACGATAGCCGCCTTCCTCCGTAAAGTTACCAACCAGATTCCAGCGCGGCTCGATCGTTAATCCATGCTGCTGCATCGCCTGCGAGAATCCATTGTACCGATCCTTATTATGCTTGCTGCTAGCCGGGCCAGATACAAACGCGATACGACGATGACCGCTCTCAATCAAATAATTGGTAGCAAGTAAGCCACCCTTCTCATGATCAGCTTCTACATAACAGAGGCTCTCATGCTCCAACCGGCGATCTAGCATGACGATTGGGAAGCCTTCCCGTGCCGATTCCATAATCGTTCGATCTGGAATGTTATGAGCGAGAATAATCGCTCCGTCTACCCGTTTCTCCTTGATGAACTTCACCGCTGTCGATGTATCCCCTCCAATGGAACTGCAAGCAATCAGGTCATAGCCATTGTTCAGGCTAACTTCCTGTACACCCTTGATCAGACTGGAATAATACGGACCGGACAAATCACTCAGCAGCAAAGCAATCGTATTGGTGCGGGAGCGCTTCAGATCGGAAGCAATTCCGTTCTTCTGATAATTCAACTCACGGGCAGCTTCCAGCACCCTGCCTCGCGTCTTTGAACTTACACGGCCAATTCCATTCAGCGCATAAGACGCTGTCGATACCGCCACACCCGCCAGAGCGGCTACGTCTTTGATCGTTGCCCCCATCTCTGCTCACCCCTGTTCCTTGAAAATGGTTTCAACATATCGAAACGTTTCGATTTAAGACTAAAATGCACTTCTGTATTTATTTGGAAAATACAGTTTTAGATAGCGAAAGCAACTTTTAATTTGTGATTTTTGGCTCAAAACAACAAATTTACCCTTATCGACTTCAAAAATAGTCATGATGGCGGCTGCTAAACAGAATTTGAAATTCCGTTCATTTGTCGAAACGTTTCTACAACGATATTATAGCGCTGCGTGTAACCGATTTCAACTGGTTTTGAAAAATTTTTGTTATTTTGTCGAAGCATGTTTCCTGAAACAGAGGATTACATGGCGGTGTCATGCGGAAATGATACTATTGCGGGTCGGATATATCTAGCTGTTCATTGCTAATCGTAATGGATTATCCTGATCATTGTATGTAAATAAATGGATGAAACACGCTGAATCTAATACATATACTGTCGAATATAGTACAACATGGATCTATCGCTGCCGCTTGGCATCATCAATTCCCATTACGGCACGATCTATCCCAAAAACACATCACCCTCGTTCCATCAATCGAAAATGATCAATATGATCCTGCAATCCTTCTGCCTGCAAAATGCGTACTTGTTCACGTCCAAGCAGATCAAAATGCGGATACCGATCCCGATGATGAATATAACGCGGATTTAGCCCATACGATTGACACCATTCCCGTAACCGTTGAAGATCGTTACAGCCCACTTTGGTGACCGTACGTATCCCCGGAAATCGTTCATCAATCCAGTAATGCGTCAAAAAGGCGATCTTGCCCGCCTCTACTTGTCGCTTCCAGTCATTCAATTGTGTTCTGTTGATTCCAAATGCCATATGCGTTCGTATCACCTTTCCCGGCTGTACCAACCCGTGAAAAGGAACAGCTGCTCCCAACGGGCATCACTGTTCCTTATCTATGCTACTGTTATGATTGTAAATGCTGTACGATCAGCGGACAATATCTGAATCGTCTTTGGAATCGCCTTCAGGATACGCATTCTGACTCGAAGAAGAACGTTTGGTCGCTTCGCCATCCTTTTCTTCCTTACGTTCCAGCTTCAGATCCTCTACCGGAATTGAATCGACCGTTTGCTCTGACTCGAAGCGATCAAATAAACTTTCATTTTCAGTTGGATACTGTTCGGCATTGTCGCGCTTGCCTGCCTGATTTTGTACTTTGTCATTTTTACGCGGTTCTGTCATGTTTCCCATCTCCTTTGCGGATTCGGCTTGTTGCTGCATATCCGGCATTGCCGGCGAACCGTATTACTGTTCTTTTACCTCTACAATTGGAAATGAAACAGGAAGTTGACATTTACGTCCCATCAAACAAAAACCGCCCTACTTAACTAGTATGAGCCAAACGTGATGATCTGTAATGAATCGACAGATACATGCGTTGTGTCCCTACTAGCTGGTAGAGCGGTTAAAGCATTTGTTAGACATATGCTTTTTTAGATATAAGCTTTTATAGTAGACCTATACTTTCATAAACGAAAGAGTAAACAAAGATTACTACTACAATGATTTAGAAATACGCGCCCCAGACACATACCGGTTTGGATACTTCTGCACTTTTGCCAGTATAGCTCAGCTTGCCACTTTCACTATCGATTGCAAACACAACGATGTTGTTGCCGTCGCGGTTAGCTACCAACGCATATTTGCCACCTGGCAGCAGTGAGAAGTGACGTGGATGACCACCTTCGGTCGATACATGCTGTACCAGCGTCAGTTTGCCAGTCTCGCTGTTCACCGCGTACTGTACGATGCTGTCATGTCCACGGTTCGAGCCATACAGATAACGACCATCTTCCGAAATGGCAATCTCCGCGCAGCCATTGAAGCCATCGTAGTCAGCAGGCAATGTCGGAATACTCTGTACTTCGTTCAGCACACCCGCATCATAACGATAGGAAGTGACTGTCGAATTCAACTCGTTGATCACAAACGCAAACTGACCGTTTGGATGGAATACGAGGTGACGCGGTCCTGCGCCCGGTGTTGCCGCTACATCAACTGTAAATTTCAATTCGTTCGATTCTGGTTTCAGTTCATACGTACGCACACGATCCAGACCGAGATCCTGTACGATCAAGTATTTGCCAGATGGATCGAAAAAGGTAGAGTGTGGATGTGGACGATCCTGATTTTGCGGATCAACACTGTGTCCTTCATGCTGATGCACGTCCAGTAGCTCGCCTACACTGCCATCTTCTTTTAGCGAAATCAAACCGACCATACCGCCATGATAGCTGACCATTGTCAAATAACGGTTGTCGTCGGAACGTTGAATATGGCATGGTGGACCATCGATTGTTCGAACACGATTCAGCAGTTCCAGCTTACCGGTAGCTGCATCAATTGCAAATGCAGCTGCTTCGCCGCCTTTGCCTTTTGCACCCGTTTCAGATACGGTCTCACCGAGTGCATACAGACGTTTGGACGCTGCATCCACATTCAGGAAGGTTGGATTCTGGATACCGGAAAAGGAATCCGTCGCTGTCAATTCACCAGTTTGTTCATTACATTCATACACATATACGCCAGGATCAGCAGCTTCTGCATAAGAGCCCGCAAACACGAGCAAACGTTGAGATGGATTAGCCATACTATTCTCCTCCAATAAGTTACCTGTTTTTGTTATACCAACTCCGTGATGGCTGCAAAGGCAGATATATCATATATCTGCATAACAGCACGTACTTTTGCGAAACACCCTATTATATAACTTAACCGTTGTGACCGAAAAAATCAAAAATTTCCTCTTCCTTGTTTCCATATATACAGGAATTGGAATTTCAATTACACTAAAATCAATATACAACCTAATAGGATAACGTCTTCAGATCCATCATGATCAGAATGGAGTGAGTATGATGTTTATTCGTAAATGGATGATCGGACTCACCGGTGCGCTGCTGATTGCTGCACCGGGTAATGCTCTTGCTTTTGACGATCTGGAACAAACTAACGGCAGAGAGGAGATCCAATACTTGAAAACTCATGACATCATTGCGGGTATCACCGGAACCGAATTTCAGCCGGATGCACCATTGACCAATGCGCAAGGTGTTGCCTTTCTAGTGAAAGGTTTGGATTTGAATATCGACAATCTCCGGTTTATCAAGGCTCCTAAGGCAAGCGACTATTTTATAGGGATGGATGATAGCGCATGGTATAGCACGGATATGATGATTGCCCAGTTGAACGGCCTCGAACTGGCGCAAAGTATCGATACAAGCGCTACGATGAGCCGGGTGCAGTTTGCCTCTTTGCTGTGGCAAGGTGTTGAGCAGCTTGACCCGGATATTCATGAATCTGGCGGCGCGACAGGTGCCTTGCAAGATGAGGCGATAACAATCAAAGATGATGACTCATTGAACGATTCTCAGCGCGATGTCCTGTCTCAAGTCATCGACAGCGATATTGCTAGTGTCGATGCAGAAGGCAACTTCCGCCCAGATGTGCCGATTACGCGCGCAGAAGCAGCAGTGATGCTGTACAATGCTCTGGAGCTGACTGGCAAAATCCAGCCGAATGCAGACAATCAAGCGGACGATACTCATTCTGATGATGCGAAGGTGGATGACAGTAAGTAACGATTACTACTGGTTTGCATATGAATACTTTGGATTGGAATAAGGGTGTACGAATAATACAATGACGTTGTGCGCTAAAGCTCTTTCTTTTCAAACGTTCTGAGAACTATGTAACATTCTTGTAGATATGCACCATCTGCGAGAGAACAGTAGTATAAAAATTCAAATGTTATTATTACTGACCTTCCTATAATGCATATAGCCAAAGCCATCCCTAAGATGCAAACCAATACAGGTTTAACTCGGGGATGGCTTTGTGTTTGGCTTTGTGTTTGGCTTTGTGTTTGGCTTTGTGCCGTGATTGTTTCTGTGTATGAATTCTTCCAATTATAGCAATACTCAGATTTCTTCTGATGTAATCGCATATAACACATGGTCTTCCCATTTGCCATTGATGCAGAGATAGCGCTCCGCCAGTCCCTCGCGACGAAAGCCCGATTTTTCTAACACACGACTGGATGGCGTATTCCACGTCATCACACCTGCTTGCAGACGATGCAATCCCGCTTCCCGAAAAGCAAACTGCACACACCAGCGCACTGCTTCTGTCGCATACCCCTGTCCATGATGCCGCGTATCTACAAAATAGCCGATATTCGCATTTTGAAAAGGTCCGCGCGATACTCCGCTCATTTCGATTCTGCCAATAAGCTGCCCCGTATCATTTGTAAACATGCCAAATGTATACCCAATGCCTTGCTCATACTGCAATTGCCCATTCGCCAGCAACTCACGCTGAGTCTCGATGGTCCAATAATGCTCCGGTCGAATCGGATCGTATCTGCTCATATATTCGCGATTATCCAGCCGAAGCTGTAACAACGCTTCCGCATGTTCTACTAATAGTGGTTTCATTGTCAATCCAATCGTGTTAAATTGCATACGATAATCTCTCCTATTTTCGTTCACCTTTGCCATGCAACTGATCGATATTTGTATTTAATTGCGCCAAAATAGTTTGTAGTGTATCGAATTCTTCTGCGCTAATACCATGTAACAAGTCCTTTGCAAACTGCTCTTTTTCTTGCTGAGAAGTTTCAATTAATTGTTTGCCCTGATCGGTCAATTGAACTAAAGTTATGCGGTTGTCGCCTTCTTTTTTTCTTCGTGTCACCAGCTTAGAGGCTTCAAGTTGCTTGAGATGTCGAGCAACTGCTGCCTTATCCAAAGTTACTTTTTTTTGTAAATCTCCCTGACTGATTTCGTTCTCTTGACATAACAATGCCAGTATTTCAAAACGAGACTGGCTAATACTAATGTAAGCATCAAACGTCGTGTTTATAGCATTATTCACGCGATACATTTGATACAATAATTGAGACTCCTTCGACCGTTCCTGACTCAAAATATCACATCTTTCATATACATAATTTGTAGGTAAAGGCTCATAATGTACTTGCCAATATACAACTTAAAATCCTTTTTTACAAGTAAATTGCCTTGTACGTCGATCTTATGAAAAGAAACGACGCTCTTCCCGATTCGAAAGAGCGTCGTGCTAAAAGGATATTCCATTAACCTTCTATTCAATATACTGCTAACGTACCATCATAATTAATAACCTGTCCATTATGATTCTCGCCATCCAAAAGAAAACCAACAATCAATTGGGCAGCCTGAGCCGGAGTTTTCATAAAATCGCCTGTCATATTTCCATTTAAATCTGTCGTAACGCCACCGGGCATTACGGCAAAAATAGTTACAGGTAGATTTTCTTTCTCAAAGCTCATTCCCCAAGACTTGGTCATTACATTTAGAGGAGCTTTGGAAGTTGTATATGCAAAGGTATTAAAGTAAGGCAAAGGTTCAATAGGTATGCTTATGTTTTGAATCGTTCCTTTGTTTGCAATTAGCAACGGCAGCAATCCTTTTGAAAGTGCAAATGGTCCGATAAAATTAACGCGATGCGTGGCTTGAAGTTCTTCAACATCGAATTCCCAGCCAACTTTGTGCATATCACCCGGAATACCGGCATTATTTACTAATAAGGACAGCTCTGGATACTGGTTCGTAATCGTTGCAACTGCACGATCAATACTTTGCAAATCAGCAATATCCAACACGATCAAATGTGCATCACCAAATGCTTGCAGAGCCGCTACTGCTGCTTCGCCACGCTCTTGATTACGTGCACCTACTAGAACACGATATCCTTCTTCCAACAGACGTTTGGCAATTTCGTATCCAATCCCTTTGTTAGCACCAGTAACGAAAGCAGTTTTTGTCATCGTTGATTCTCCTTTTGTATTGAAGATGATATATTCGATAATAAGCATTCATATCTGTTGATATATCAACGTTGATATATCAACAGTTTAAGCGTAACGATTCTATTTAGCAACTGTTTTATGTAGTTCCACTCGATTACAAAGAGTCTCCAATACTATTAACAATGGAGACCCTGTTGTAAGCAAACTACGATAGCCTATCTATTCTTGATCCCAAATCCCTGCCAACTCATCCAACTGCTCAATCCGCTTCCACGGCTCTAATCCCAGACTACCATCCCACTCAAAACTACGCCGTAAGAAAATCCCTCTCATCCCCACCTGCGCTGCACCCCAAATATCATTCTCTGGATGATCCCCTACAAATACCGTCTCTTCTCCACTCGTACCCAATCGCTCCAGCACCATCTCATAAATCCGCTTATCTGGCTTGTTGATTCCCGCTTCACCTGATGTCAAAATCACATCAAAATACGATTCCAGCCCCAGATGCTTCACTTTGCCAAACTGCACCTCATAACGTCCATTGGTCAACATGCCCAGCTTATACCCCTGCTCGCGACAAGCCTGAATCGCTTCCAGCGCATGATTCATCAGGCGCGCTTCCTTCATATAATGCTCATCATAATACGCAAATAGACCATCTGCATCTGGCTTTTCCGACCATGGCAAACGCTCTACCAATTCCTCAAAAAACCCCCGCTTATCTCGATATCCGTCTGCATCAGCAATACGCATATACCCGATGATGTCACGCACCTGCTCCTCATTCAGATGACCCAGATAATCGCGAATCAATCGCTCGGAAAAAGCGCGAAACGTATAATCCCGATCCATTAATGTATTGTCCAAATCGAAAATCACTGCTTTGATTGGTTGTTGTGTCATCATTCTGCTCCTGTCTTTGGCAATTCCTTGCTTCACATTTCTATACATACTACAGCTTATTATACCGCATATGTAAACATCAAAAACCCGACTGCATGACAGCCGGGTCAAGGTATTCATCTGTATTCTCATCTTATGATACGCATTACAACAGCACATAGTTTTTATCTGTCTGTGCTTTACTCTCCGGTAAAATAGCTGGCTCACGATGGGTGACCATCATTTCCTGATCGGTGACGAATACGCGAAAGTCAGGAATTTCGTGTAAATAGCGCTGCTGATACAGCTTACGGCAATCCACCTCAAAGTGCGGTGAATCCTCGATCACTGGCATTTTCCCGGTTTCACTAGCATAGTCGTCCACCGCCCATTGTACACGATCCAGATGGTACGGAATATGCCGCTCCTGTTCTTCAAACAACTCAAATGTCTCACGAGATAGATAAAACTTCTGATCACATTGCCCGCCCAGATAACGGTTCAATCTGGACAAATCAAGTGTTCCATCCTCCTGCATTAATACGGTACGATTGATACCATCGCCCATATCGCGTTCAAACTGCAATACCGCGCTGCGCAATTCGTCCATTGTTACATGAACTGAGGGCATTCCGCCTCCGATCTTTTTGCTTCTGCCTTTCAAGCGTTCCAGTATAGACATCACAATCTCTCCTCCCTGAGAGTGGGTGCACAAGGGACACGACAGAAAACGTTTTCAGTTATACATACAAGGAATACTTCCTTTTTTGCTTTCCTTACTATAACTATACCGCATTTTACAATAAATGATGCACGATTTTACAAATTCATGCGCGTTTCTGACAAAATAGTTCTGTCTGACTAAAGCGACTCAGCGTAATCTATAGCCCTATCGTAGCATCTTGCATGAACATGTTCCTTCTCTACTATCTCCTTATCATATAGAAGATACGCTATACGTTAGAGTTCTGCCGTTTCCCTCCAAATATGGTATGATAAAAAGTAGCGTTTTTATAGACAGATTTTAAGGAAATGGAAGGAGAATGACCCTGTGATGCAAGATGTTATTATTGTGGGCGCTGGTCCATGCGGCTTATCCGCAGCGATTGAATGTGAGCGCCTCGGTTTGAATACGTTAGTGATTGAAAAGTACAATGTGGTGCACTCGATTTTCCTGTACCCGACCAATATGCAATTTTTCAGTACAGCAGAATTGCTGGAAATTGGCAATTTGCCGTTTCCATCTCCTAATGAGAAGCCATTCCGACATGAAGCGCTGGCATATTATCGCCGTGCTGCGGAACATTACAAATTGAATATTCAGCCATATACCGAAGCGACAGGCATAGAGCGCCACGAGAACGGTACGTTCTCCCTGCATACGGTGAATCGTCAGGGGCAACAGCATACGTATGAAGCGCGCAAAGTGATCATTTCCACCGGTTATTTTGACCATCCGAACTATCTGGGTATTCCGGGCGAAGATCTGGACAAAGTTACTCATTATTTCCGCGAAGCTCATCCGTATACCGGTATGCGTGTAGCGATTATTGGGGGCAGTAACTCCGCAGTCGATGCTGCGCTAGAAATTGTGCGCGTCGGTGCCAAAGTCGATATGGTCTATCGTGGCAATGATCTGTCCGCCAATATCAAATCATGGGTGCGTCCTATTTTTGAAAGTCTGGTTATGAAAGGCAAAATCGCGCTTCATCTGAATGCGCGTGTGACCGAAATTCATGACTCGGAAGTTGAGTTAACCCATAATGACGGTAAAATCGAGATGCTGCACAATGACTTCGTACTCGCGATGACTGGCTTCCGCCCTGATCGCAAATTAATCACTTCGATGGGTGTAACAATGAGTGACGATATGGACAAGCCTCGCTTTGACCCGGATACGATGGAAACAAATATCGAAGGTCTGTACGTCGCTGGTGTTATCGCCTCCGGTCGTAATGCAAACGAAGTGTTTATTGAAACGGGACGCCGCCATGGTGCACTGATCGCCAAGCATATCGTTGCCAACTCCTGATGATACGGGAGCAGCATAACTGGAAAGGGTGAATAACTATGGGCGCTATCGATATGCCTGCTCTCGTGCTGCTAGTCATGGCAGGACTCGGGATCGTCGGCAAAAATACAACGGTCACCATCGCAATGTTGGTACTGTTGCTAGTTCGTGTGCTCGGCTGGAATCAAGCGTTTCCGTGGCTGGAAAAATACGGACTAACGATTGGGATTACAATTTTGACGATTGGTGTCATGACGCCACTTGCCAGCGGCAGAATCTCGATGGATGTGATTTGGAACTCTTTTCTGAGCTGGAAATCGCTTGCAGCGGTTGGTATCGGTCTATTTGTTGCTTATCTCGGCGGACGCGGAACGATACTGATGACCAATCAGCCGACCGTTGTAGCAGGGCTGTTGATCGGGACGTTACTTGGGGTTGCCTTTTTCAAAGGTGTACCGGTCGGCCCATTGATTGCAGCTGGTTTACTATCGTTACTAATCGGCAGATCGTAATCTACACATAAATTTGCCGCTTCGTTTATGTGCGGAGCTATTCATGTACACGAATGAAACAGCAGGCTTGGACGTGTTGTGAAGTTGAAGGTTATCGCCAACAGCAGGATATGATATACTTCCAATACCAGCCTTTCCATGTAGGCTGACATTCAACTATGTATACACGTATGCATTTCCAGGAGGATTTCCCATGTCCCAGGCGTTTGTAATTGAAGCAGTCATGATTGCCATCTATGGCCAGTTACTTAACCCGGATAAACCGGTCACTTATATTGTGCCGTACACTACCATTATGGAGCTGTACGAATTCGCAGAGAGCGAAGAGCCGCTTATGAACAACCCGGTCGAAGACCGTGAAGTACGCGACCGAATTCAAGAGCTGATTCGCTATCTAGAAGAGCCGCTGAATAAAAAGAAAATTCAGCGTTGCCTGCAAATGCCTTGGTCACAAAGCTCAGGCATCGTCTTCAGCGATCAGGTACAGCTGTCGGTCGTCAATGCGCTCGACAATGCACATTACGGCGAATCCTTTGATCCTATCGAAACAGAACTGATCCTCTCCTCGCTGAAAAAGGAAGCTCCCATGCTGACTGACCAGTTCGAGATGATCCAGCGCCTGATCGATGCCAAAGTACCTGTACAGGTATACGATATCGAAGATTTCTCGTATGCACTGGAAGGCATTTCGCCTGTGTAACCATGCCCAAGAACCTTCACCGGATTGTCGGTGAAGGTTCTTTTTGTTGGATGAGTTCATTCATATCTGTATACTGCTACTTACTAGTCTGATGCTACTCACTCGAGGTCTGGTTGAAATTGCTTCATGCGCCCAATCTTCCATTTGCCGTTGGCTTCGCGATCCATCGATACAATCCAGTAGCTATCTGTTTGTTTGTAGATTGGTTTGTTATTTTGATAATCGACAAATTTTACAGAGTCAATCTGAACTAGTAACATCGCTTGTTTGGCTCCAATATACCATACACTACTTTTTCGCAGTGTTAGATTCTCACCATATTCATTATTCACATCTCGAATTATATTGTTTATATACAACTGAGAAGTTTCTGTACTTCCTGGTCGTTTGGCGTATGTTTTTAAATATTGAATATACTCACTCGATAATAAAGCAGATAACTTTGTAGTACTTTTAGCATTATATGCATCAATAAAAGGGGCAAAAGCTTGCTGAATATTGGCTACTGTTTGAGGTTTATTTTGCAGTAATTGTTCTTTGAGCGGAATTGCTGATTCTGGAATATAGCCAATAGGCTCGCTGGTCATTATTTGAAATACTTTCCAACCTTTACCGCGATTGAGTAACATCAAATCTCCACTGATCTTTTTAACAAGTACAGGAGATTCTATCGTTCCTTCCACATATAACCTTGCTTTGTCTCTCCGCATATATTCAATTTTGTATACATTAGCTTTGACTTGCCAAGGTAATGCGTTTAAAAAAGGGGTCTGCTGGTAAAATACTTTCTTTTTCATTTTAGTATCAATGATCGATGAAGAAGGATACGTGCTTCCATTGCCGTAATACGCTTGTAAGAGCTTCTCAAAATCAGTTTGATCCAAACTGCTCCATGACTGTATAGTTAACTGACGAGTAGTAGGATCGTAAGAAGCATCAGCGTTAAAATAGTTAATTATGGACAAAATAGGAATATACATTTTTCCGTTGATTGTATCCGCTTCTTCAGGGAAATTGTAGATTTTCATTTCGCTATATCCATACTTGTAAATACTGGCTTGGTCAATACTAAATCCATTATGTTCATCGTCCACATCAACATTGTAAATTAAATACCCTTCAATATCCTCTTTTTTAAATGTATAACCCATTTCTAACACAAAGGCTTCTAAAGAGATCATCAAGTACCCATTTTTCCAATAGGCTTGTTGATTGTTCAACAGCTTGCCATCATACGTAATCGTGATATCGGATGATATGATCTCTTGATCCGCTGTTGACGAAGCATGGGCTTTGGGTGTAATCCAATTGTAAGCTACTCCCCATACACTGCTCACAGCTAAAATAACTAAACTTGCAGTTATGATGCGCAAATATTTCATTTTTCCTTTATTCCTCATCTCTATCTATGTATGATGTGTCGTAGTTATACAATCCAATTGAAAGTATATGACTCATTCTTATAATATAGTACAATAAACCCAAGCCTTTAGACACTACAATTTAACGATAATATGCAAAAAGCAGCTTTTCCTCGGCTATTCCCCCTTAGAAAGCTGCTTAATTCAAATCATACATCTGATCCAATCTTCTTCGTTTCCTGCTCTTTTCCGTTCTCCACCTCATGCAGTTAATCCTGTACCGTACAGGCTAAGTAGCGACAAACCGAGCATCGAGAAGCTGGTCGAGAGCCACAATACTGCATAGCGTCCGCGCAATACTTTTTGTTTTGTAAAATAAACGGCTGCTGTTGCAAATAGTATACTAACCATCATCCACATTACAATTACGAGTGTCGTCATGAAAATCACAATCCCTTCTGTTCGATACAGTGAATTATAGACGAGTTTCATGAATAAAAAATGACGGGCTGCTTAAGCCCGTCTAAAAATATGCTTATGATTGCCTTAGAATATCGTATGCGCCATCCTTATAGCATGATAACGATCCATACGGTGATCGGTTATTGTTATTCAGGCGTTCTGCGACTCCGGCACATATGCGTAACGGATGTCATCCTCCTGATCCACATACTCTACATTTAACTGATATCCATTCAAATACCACAGATCCTGCGATTCCATATAAAATTGAATACCTTCCGCTTCTTGCTCCAGACCTGGACTAACCGGCGGCTCTACGGAAATGCCAAGTGAGAATCCTGGGTGGATATCGCTATTGCTGCTATAGCGCGCATAAAAACGAATATGATCACCTTCCTGGAGATCAAGCTCTTTTTTGTACCATTGTGCTGCTTCATTGGATACTGCAATCGTCATGATCAATCCCACCTTTCCCTATTTCTGAATTGCACTTGTGTAATCATTACCCGTGCTGTGTGGATATTATACCATGTCATGCCCCAAAGCGTCATAATGGTGTTTTTTCCAGTAAATTATCCCTTTATATTTGCGACGATTGTGTGTATTTCGCTGCTATAGTTGGTGTATCCAATTCTAAATATTATCCTGGTCTGTTCTTATCAATTTTGTATAGTTTACATGAAATGTAGCTACTTTGCTTCTTGATAATCATAAAGCGTTGTTATCCGTATTCAGAGATAACATAATTTCATTTTCGCATTTTGTTTATGTAAACTAATTTTACGTGTTTCGATAACAAATTCACCATCAAATGAATATTTTGTGAAGAAATATTGAATAAATTCGTTGACAAGTCAAAAATTACAATGCTACAATCAGACGCAGGGCAGTAAGAGTTTCAAGTTATTACCATCTGCTACTATCCAATTGACTGAAGAAAGGGGAACTCCATGATGTATCAACCAATGATTGTACATAACCAAGGCAATGATATGAACGCAATCCAACAACTGAACAATGGAGCAACCCAGCAGATGGAGATTCTTCTTCTCGGTGATTGAACGGTAGATCACACCTGAAAAGTATCCATAATGGATGATACTATCCGCGCGGTTGTTCATAACCGTGCGCTTAATGACACCTACACAGGACACGTCGTTTGCATATTGCACACGACGTGTCTTTTTTTTGGATTACTACAGGGAATTTGAGGAAAGAATGGGTGATATGGCTGCCTTTTGAGCCATACAGTTGTTGAATACAAGGATGAATATCCTGCATTGAAGAAGCAATGCAACGGAAAGGTAGTGAAACGATGTTTGCTGTTTTAAAAAATCTCGGCTGGTTTTTCAGCCGCGAACGAAAACGTTATCTGATCGGTATTATCATGCTGGCAATTGTAGGTGTGTTTGAACTAGCACCGCCCAAATTGCTTGGCGATGCAATTGACCGAATTTCCTCGGGTACGATTACGTTTCAAGCGTTGATGTATTATACAGGTGCAATCGCGTTGATCGTGGTGATCATTTATGGCATCACGTATATATGGATGCACAGTCTGTTCGGCGGCTCCAATTTGGTAGAGCGCCTGCTGCGTAAACGCTTTATGGCTCATCTGCTGCGCATGACGCCTCCTTTTTTTGAACGGAGTCGTACGGGTGATCTGATGGCACGGGCAACCAATGATCTGCGCTCGGTTGCAGTAACCGTTGGATTCGGAATGCTGACGTTGACCGACTCTACGGTATATCTGCTCACTGTTCTGTTAGCAATGGGCTTTCTGATCAGTTGGAAATTGACACTGGCTGCGATTTTGCCATTACCGTTTATCGCCATTTCGATGGCTATCTATGGCAAAGTTGTGCATTCCCGTTATACGCTGGCACAGGATGCTTTTGGTGATATGAATGATCAGGTGCTGGAATCGATCGCCGGTGTGCGTGTCATTCGTGCATATGTACAAGAGCGTCAAGATGAGAAACGGTTTACTCATATTACGAATGATGTATATCGCAAAAACTTGGCAGTTGCTCTAGTCGATGGACTATTCGAGCCGACGATTCGTCTGTTTGTCGGACTGAGTTATATTATCGGTCTTGGTTATGGGGTGTACCTCGTATTCCACAATCAGCTGACACTTGGCGATCTGGTGTCCTTCAATATTTATCTCGGGATGATGATCTGGCCGATGTTCGCCATTGGTGAATTAATCAACATTATGCAGCGTGGTAATGCCTCGTTGGATCGTGTGAACGAAACGCTGGCAGTGAAGCCGGACGTAGAGGATATTGCTGAACCGGTGCATGTAGAGCACCCGGATGAAATCACATTTGATGACGTCGTCTTCCGCTATCCGACCTCTACTGTCGACAATCTGCAACATATATCGCTGCGCATTCAAGCTGGCGAAACGCTTGGTGTCGTTGGGCGAACCGGTAGCGGCAAGTCCACTCTGCTCAAGCAACTTCTATATGAATATCCAACAGGCAGCGGTGAACTGAATATTGGTGGTGTACCGATTCAGCATATCGCCAAAGACGAGCTGCACGGCTGGCTTGGTTATGTACCACAGGAGCAAATTCTATTCTCTCGCAGCGTACGCAACAATATCCGCTTCGGCAAATCAGATGCTTCGGATGAGGATGTCATGGCTGCAATTCGTACGGCTGCCTTCGATACCGATCTGCATACGTTCCCGGAAGGACTGGATACCATTGTCGGTGAGCGTGGTGTCGCCCTCTCAGGTGGACAAAAACAACGGGTTTCGCTAGCACGCGCTTTTATCGCGCAGCCCCATATTTTAATACTGGATGATGCGCTGTCCGCGGTAGATGCTCGTACCGAAGCACGTATTATTGAAAATATTCGTACCGAACGCGCTGGCAAAACGACACTGATCGCTACCCACCGGCTGTCTGCTGTAGAACATGCTGATCATATCGTTGTGCTGGACAAAGGAAGCATTATTGAAGAAGGAACGCACGCCGAATTGCTGGCTGCCAAAGGCTGGTATCATGAGCAATATGAGCGACAGCAGGTGAGTGATTCCCTTGATGAGGAGGTGTCTTAATGTTGGAGACACAGGATTTGAACGAACAGCCGACAACCCGGCTGGACAATAAAACGATTACGAGGCGACTGTATCAATACGCCTTACGCGCCAAAAAGACATTTGTTGTTGCACTGATCATGCTCGTTATCGGCGTTGGCGCTGAGCTAGCAGGTCCATTTATTGCCAAAAATATTATCGACAATCATATGTTTGCGATTAACCAGCCTTTTTACCAGACAACGGCGGATGATCCTCATGCTGCGGAATACAATGGTGCTTATTACAAGCGTCAAGGATTCTGGGGCGATGGTGAAACGAAAGGGCTGGAAGTACATGTAGTGCAAAGTGGAACGTCCTTCTATTTTGTCGAAGGTCCAATGGATAACACTACCGGCGACAAAACGTTTGACGATGGTACACTAACGATTCGTACTGCACAGGGAGAACAGGCAGTATACCCGGCGGTGGCGCTCTCTTCCACAGAGCTGTTCAGCTTTTACCAACCGGAGCTACCTGGCATTTATCAGCTGGTTGGATTATATTTTATCTTTTTGCTGATTACGATTGTGACTGAATTTGGTAAAACGTATTGGATGCAATCTTCCGCGAATAAAGTTATTCAGGAGCTGCGCATTGATCTGTACGCACATATTCAGCGTTTACCGGTGCCGTTCTTTGACAATCTACCTGCTGGTAAAGTCGTATCGCGGGTAACGAATGATACAGAGGCCGTCAAAGATCTGTTCGTCGCAGTACTATCCAATTTCAGTTCAGGTGCTGTATATATGCTGGGTGTGTATATCGCTCTGTTTATTCTCGATTTCCGACTCGGCATGGTCTGTTTATTCCTTGTTCCACTGTTGATATTGTGGATCATATTGTATCGCAACATCGCTACCAAATATAATCGCATCATCCGTTCACGGTTGAGCGAGATCAATGCGATTATCAATGAATCGATTCAAGGGATGTCGATCATCCGTATTTTCCGTAAGCAAAAGCAGACAGAGGATGAATTTGAGAAGCTTAACAATGACTATCAATTTTTTCAGAACAAAATGCTGCGTCTGAATTCCCTCACGTCGTTCAATCTGGTGAATGTGTTGCGAAATCTGACGTTTGCCTTGGTGCTGTGGTACTTTGGCTCAGCATCGCTTGGTAGCTTTGAAAGTGCAATTTCACTTGGTGTACTATACGCCTTTGTCGATGTGCTGGGACGCTTGTTCCAACCGATGACGGGTATGGTCAATCAGCTGGCTGCACTGGATCTGTCCATGGTATCGGCTGGACGTGTATTTGAACTGCTGGATGAAGAAGGCGAACACGTTACCGACGGTTCTATGCCACGTTACAAAGGGAATGTCCGGTTTCAGGATGTGACATTTGCCTACAAAAAAGATCCGGTGCTCAAGCACATCGACTTTGAAGCGAAGCAAGGGCAGACGGTCGCGTTGGTCGGTCATACCGGTTCCGGTAAAAGCTCAATCATCAATCTACTATTCCGTTTCTATGATCCACAGCAAGGCACCATTACAATTGACGGACAAAATATCCGCGAATTACCGAAGCAATGGATTCGTCAGCATATGGGTATTGTGTTACAAGATCCCTATCTCTTTACCGGCACGATTGCTTCCAATGTCAGTCTGGATAATGAGCAAATCAGTCGCGAACGGCTGGAACAGGCGCTACGCGATGTAGGCGCCGAGCAGATTCTGTCTGATCTGCCGAAAGGATTTGACGAACCAGTAGTAGAAAAAGGCAGTACCTTATCTGCAGGTCAACGTCAATTGATCTCCTTTGCCCGGGCGCTGGCTTACGATCCAGCCATTCTCATTCTGGATGAAGCAACCGCCAATATCGATACAGAGACAGAAGCGCTGATCCAATCTGCGCTGGAAGTATTGAAACGTGGACGCACTACCTTTATCGTGGCACATCGCCTCTCCACTATTCGCAGCGCAGATCAGATTCTAGTACTGCATCGTGGCGAAATTGTGGAACGCGGTTCGCATGAAGAGCTGATGGAGATCGATGGACGATATCGTCAAATGTACCGGGTACAAACCGGCATCGGCTCTAACGCTATTTTGGATGGCACAGAACAGCCACACGATCGCGAAGCTCCCGTTCCCACTGGACTGCGCACCACTTGATCAAATCTAACGACTTGATGAAATGATTAGAATGATCCAGCTTTTCTCCCATGTTATAAGCAGGGCTGACAAGTCTGGCATGTAGGCAGGAGCATATAAATTAGCTAGAACAGTAGATATACCATAAGTAAGAATGATAACCAATATAAGCATCATTAGACTGACTGGCGTTGCAGCTATTGTATAGAATCGCTATATAGCTGCTGTCAGATAGCTTTATCGTATACCGCATTCTTTGCAACATACCTTGAATGCGGAGTCATGCATAGCATAATTAGCTTTCCCTATATCATAGCCCTGTCTGACATACAGCAGTGGCAGAATTGCATATCATAATTATAATCTTTACCTGATGAGCAACAACGATAATCGTCTAGCTTGATCTTAGCTATACCTGTCTGACCGGCATTCATTGAAGCCCTGTTTATCGCTCCTGCCGGAAGACTTGTCATGAATGAACAAATCCCCTTGCATTCCGCGTATATACTACGCCGGATGTGCAAGGGGATTTTGTGTATAGCTATGTGCGCGACAAGTGTATACGAGCAGACTGTAGCCAACGTCGTTGCATATACGTCTGATTTTTCGCGTGTTTCTTTATAAATGAGAAACGTGTAACGTATCGATTTTGACACTGTTGCATGGTTACTTTAATGAATGAGCAGCGCGTACCTCATCGGTTGTGATACTGTTGTATCGTTACTTCATTGTAATCAAGCAGTAAATACTTTGGTTTTCTCCAGCAAGCGGGTAGTCATGCTGCTCAATTCTTCGGAAGAAGATGAGATTTCCTGCATAATCGCTGTTTCCTCATGTGTCGCTGTAGAAATCTGGCGTGCGCCTTCGTAGAACTTGTCCGCCATTTCGCGGATTTGCTGTACATGACTGTAAGTTAGTTCCACCCGATCATTTTGCTCGGAGATCGAGCCTTCCATCAATTGAACGGCTGACATAAATTCGTCCACAATCGTTGCAAACTGATTCAACGTCTCTTCTACTCGGGATGTATGTGTAGTCTCGCGCTGTACCAGTTCATTCTGGTTATGAATCAAGTCTACTGTCGCATGAATTTGTGATTGCACAGCGCCAATCAGCGATTGAATGCGTTGCGCGGAATCATTACTCTGCTCAGCCAACTTGCGAATTTCGGAAGCGACTACTGCGAATCCAGCTCCATGTTCACCCGCATGAGCGGCTTCAATCGAAGCGTTCAATGCTAACAGATGCGTTTGCTCGGCAAGGTCTTTTACCGTACCACTGACAGCACCGATATCGGATGCCTGATTGTCCAACAGGCGAACCGTTTGCTCAGCTTCATTTTGTGAGGTAGATAGTGTGTCCATACCGGATTTTAATGAAGCAAAAATATCGCGTGTTGATTGGACAGATTGATCCATCGTAGTAGACAGGTTCAGCATATGCGACGATTTGTCCTTCATTTCGCGGAACGAGTCCATCATATGCTGTGCCGTTTGCAGCGAAGTCTCGCTGGAGGCACGTTGTTGCTGTACACCGTTGTAGATCTCATCAGCAATAGCAGACAACGATTCGATCTGCTGTGCCGCTTCATTAATGGAACCGCTTAAACAATCAGCGTTTTGCGAAGTCGTGCTGGTGTTGTGAGCAATGTCGTTCACGATGCCTTTGATATTAGACACCATCATACGAAACGCATCGTTCAGCACTTTGATCTCATCCTGCTCACGACGTTCTGGAATATCAACAGTGAGATCACCAGCAGAGACCTTTTCCGCAATTCGGGACAAAGCGACGATCGGACGGGTTAAGAAACGAGAAATGATGTAACCGAGAATGCCACTCCACATAATACCGAGCAACAGAATGATCGACACATACATCCAATCTGCCATACTTGAAGCCAAATAAGATTTCAGATAAAAAATAAAGAAAGCGCTTGTACCATACGTAATAACAGACACGGCAATAAAGCTTGCCACTAGTTTGGAACCAAGGGATAGTTTCATACAGCTCTCCTTATGCAGTTGTAATTGTTCATTCACAATCTTATTAATTTAAATTTTAGCAAAAATAATAAAAAAGCGGTGTGATCTAAGTCACAGACTAAGCAAAATTCAAGACTTTTGAACCAATATCCAATGTAGACCTTTTTTCCTGTCTTGTCTACCTTAAAATTGTAATTTTGTCATTTATGCTCACTTGCTCTATCCTCTTGTTCCCGCTATGCTAGAATGTAGAAAGAGCCATATTGGTATCCACAATCATAGACGATACATACTAAAGGGGATGAAGCTGCTCATGGAAAGAGCCCGGCTATGGAGCGAACGATTCAAGCTGTTTTTTTTGAATAATCGCTTTGTTATTTTTTTGCTTGTACTGGTATTAATCTCGTTAAACATTTTCTTACTTTCCAAAATTCCGTATGTGTTTACACCGTTCATCGTGCTTGTCAAAACGGTTATTCTACCGATCATATTGAGTGGTATTTTATTTTACCTGTTCAATCCGCTGATTGATTTGCTGGAACGGCACAAAGTAAAGCGTATTTATTCTATCATTGTGCTCTATATTCTTATTATCGGTATCATCGTATTGATTATTAGTCTTGTCATTCCGGTCATTCAGCGTCAGATCCAAGAATTGGTTAGCAATATTCCGACGCTGTATGAGCAATCGACTGTGCAGATCCAGAAATGGCTGGGCGGCGATATTTTCCAACAAATTCAGCAATCCTTGAATATTAATCCACAGGAATTGTTGCAAAGTCTATCCAATCGCTGGGGCGCACTGTTCAGTAGTGGTACTTCTGGTTTCCTGCATACCTTCTCAGGCATCGGTGGATTCCTCGGTACGTTGACTGAGATTGTGCTGTCAATTGTGACCGTTCCCTTCATCCTGTTCTACCTGCTCAAAGATGGCAAACGTCTAGTTCCTTATGTACTGCAATTCATTCCAGTCGGTCTGCGTGGTCAGACGTCTGAAGTGATGTCTGAAATGAACAACAAAATCAGTTCCTATATCCGCGGTCAGATTATTGTTAGCTTTTGCATTGGCTGTCTGCTCTACATTGGCTATAACATTATCGGTCTGGATTATTCACTGGTGCTGGCGATTACCGCTTCTTTTACTAGTATTGTGCCTTATCTGGGTCCAGCGATTGCGATTACGCCTGCACTGGTTGTCGCGCTGGTCACTTCGCCTGTTATGCTGCTCAAAATGATCGTAGTCTGGACAGCTGTTCAGTTGATCGAAGGCAAGCTGATCTCGCCACAAATTATGGGTAAATCGCTCAAAGTCCATCCAATTACGATTATTTTTGTCATTTTGACTGCGGGTAATTTGTTTGGTGTCGTTGGTATTCTGTTGGCAGTTCCGGGTTATGCTGTCTTAAAGGTTGTCGTGACCCATCTATTCGAATGGCTCAAGAAAAGCTCCAATCTGTATGAAGCAGAGAAAATTACCGAACAACCAATTGAAGTGGAATCAAAAAAATTATAGTATAGACGCGCAAGCGGATGGATGCTTGAATGTGCAACCCATCCCAATACTCACAGCTCGTATATGATATAGCTGATCATCCATCAGTCAATGACGAAAAGCAGCCTAATCGGTAGATGATACCGGATGGCTGCTTTTCTATTATAAAACAAGGCTTGCATCAAATAAAATGTCTGCGCCGTACCCGAAGGTATAGCACAGACATTGGATATGATACTCTTCGGTTCTATAGCCTAATGTGGCATCTGATGTGAAAACCTACCTGTTAGCTACTGTGTTTCTACATGTGTTATCTAGATCATCTAATTAATAAGTTAGACTGGCTTACTTATCAGCCAATTCAGGTGTATATCCAGCTGGGATGATCGTGTCAGCAGAGCCTTCACTAATTACCTGTGGATACATCATGCCCGGTTGTGGTTTGGTGAGCGAGTAAGAGATTACTGCTTTTTTGTCGTCTGTCAGATTGACTTTATCAATCTTGAGGCTGTAGCCCGGATTCGGCAGTTGCACGGTCAATGTTACTTTTTGCTTGCCATCGGCAGTGGATTTCACGCTTAATTGCGGATCATAACCCACTTGCGATCCCTCCGATCCATTATCTGTTGGTGGCGTGGTCGTACCGCTACCATCGTTATTTTCGTTGCCATTGGCACGCTCGATCATATCGACTGCGCTGCTTACCCATGTTGCTGCATCCATACGCGTAATGGCTGTTTGCGGGTTAAACGCTTTGCCGACTGTATCGCGTGGAATTACATTCATATTCACCAGCGTCTGAATAGCGTTGGAAGCTTCAGTGCTAATTTTGTCCTGATCATCAAACACGATAAACATTTTCGTTGCCGGATATGTGCCTGTTGTATTAATTGCTTGATACAGCCACAAAGCGAAGTCTTCACGATTTACTTTTTCCGAAGCCTGAATGCTATCTGGAAGAGACAGGCTGTTTGCTTTGGCAGCTTCGACAGCTGCGGAATACCATGGCTTGCCTGCGGCTGGCAACACTTCTGCACCGTCTTTTTTCAATTCAAATGCTTTGGTCAAAATCTGGATCGCTTGCGCCTGAGTTAGCGTCTGATCTGGTTTGAACTGGCTGGCGGTTACGCCGTTAATGATGCCTTTTTCCTGCAATGAACTAACAATCTTCTGGTTATTGTCACCTTTTACATCGGAAAATGCTGCTGCGGAAGCTACACTGCCACCCACGATAGCGCAAGATAGCGCCAGTACAGCAATTGTTTTGGTATTCGGTTTATAATTCAACATGATAATCCCTCCGTCATGATCTGCTTTAAAATTCAGGTTTCGGTGAACTGGTGCAGCACTTGAAGAGGCAAGCGGTCAAACCTGCGATACTGCAACTGTGCGGACCGATACAGGGCAAATGCCAGCGGATATGAGGGTATCCCTGTGCGCTGCGCTGTGTTGCACATACAATACTACCGAACCTTCAATCTCACAGACGGGACAAGCATCCAAATGGTTGCACTTATTCTACATTTGATTCGGTGCTTCCATACCAAGCAGATGCAGCATACGCTTAATATATTGTCCGGTGACTTCCGTTAATTGCAGACGTACCGCGCGTTCTGATGGTGCTGCATCTACAATCCGGTCACGGCTATAAAATTGATTGAACAGCCGTGCTGTGTGTAGAGCATAACGTGCCATTACCGATGGCTCGTGCTGCTGGACTGCCCGTTCAAGCGTTTGCCGATAACGTCCCAGATGACAGAGTAATTCCCATGCGGCATCGCTCCAACTCTCTCCTTCCATTGAAGATCCAACCACTGCCTGAATTTCAGTCGATTGCTCTTGTGCCCGGCGCAGAATACTTTGAATCCGCGCATGTACATATTGGATATATGGACCTGTTTCCCCTTCAAAGCTAACAGCCTGATCTGGCGCAAAATCGATCTCATTCTGCCGATAATTCTTGAGATCATTGAAAATGACGGCTCCAATTCCAACCTGACGGGCTACCTGTTCACGCTCGGGCAATTGCGGATTCTTTTCGCTAATAATATCATCTGCCCGCTGCACAGCATCATCCAACGCCTGCTCCAAAAATACCACTTTGCCTTTACGGGTGGACATCTTCTTGCCATTGATCTTCATCAGTCCAAACGGTACATGTGTGCAATCCTGCGCCCATTCATATCCCATTTTCTCCAGTACCGCAAAAACCTGACGGAAATGCAATGTTTGCTCACCACCGACTACATAAACGAGCCGATCTCCACGCATCACCTGCTTACGATAAATGGCAGTTGCCAGATCACGAGTTGGATAAATGGTTGTGCCGTCTGATTTCAAAATCAGACATGGCGGCATATCGTATTCGTCCAAACGCACTACCTGTGCACCATCACTCTGTTCCAACAGATGCGCAGCTTGTAGCTGCTGCACGACGGCAGGCATTTTATCATTATAAAAGCTCTCGCCCAGCACTTCATCAAATTCGACATTAAGCCGTTGATACATCAGATCCAGTGATGCCATGCTGACTTTGACAAAATAATGCCATAGCTCCAGCGCTTCTGCATCCCCCTGCTCTAGCCGCCGGAACCAATCACGCGCTTCATCGTCCAATTCTGGATGCTGCTTCACTTCATCATGGAATTGAATATATACGCGCAATGCTTCGCCAATCGGATCGGCAGCTGCTTGTACCGGATCATGCCAGCGCAGATGGGCTGTAATTTGCTTACCAAACTGGGTGCCCCAATCGCCGATGTGATTGACCCGAACGACGGTATAGCCTGCTGCTGTATACAGACGATGCAGCGCCGCTCCAATCACAGTGGAACGTAGATGACCTACACCGAACGGCTTGGCAATATTCGGCGATGACATATCGAGAATGATACGCTGACCTTGCCCTATTTGCAGCTGTGCATATTCTGGGTCAGCCAGAGCTTGTAACAATTGCGGTGCGATATGCTGTCGATTCCAACTGAGATTGATGTACGGACCTGCGGCATGGGCTTGAACAGGAGCATGTTCTGTAGGGTGAGCAAATTGGAGCTGTTCATTGATCCGCTGCGCCAGTTCCGCGGCAATCTGTTGCGGCGCACGCCGCCAACTTTTCGCCAGTGCAAAGCATGGAAAAGCCAGATCGCCCAGCTCGGTTGAAGGCGGAGTCTCCAGCATGGTGTATATCGCTTGTTCTTCTATCTCAACAAGCGGAAGCAATACCTGAAGCGCCTGTTGCTTGAATAATTCTGTCGTGATCATTATGAAAACCTCCTAATTTATGAATTGGGATATACACCGGGATATGAATTGAAGTATGGATAGGTTGAATATGTACAGCTATTTCCACATTGTACAGTCCAAGCACATGCAAAAAAGCCCTCGTCTGCTACGTATGCGTTAGACATACGTAGAGACGAGAGCCAAATCATTGACATTCCCGCGGTGCCACTCTATGTACAGAATGAGGAAATCATCCAAACCAACAACACCTGCTTTACGAAATGTCCATCTTGTCTACTCAATGGGCATCGTTGTATAGCAAAGTCAGATTAGCTTATGTAATCTCATCTGTCACTTGTGTACCGATAACGAGGTCAACCGGATTACCTTATGCACACCGTTTAACAGTCAACTGTATCAACGATGCTTTGGGATAATCATCTCCGGGGTGCGCTTCAACAGCAGTCGTTGTACCGGCTTCCACCAACCCGGCTCGCTATACAAACGAATCTTCTGTTTACTCTCCCCATCACAGATGTATACGTATTATGATTATGAACGATCCAGTGCTATTGTGAATATTCGCGAAATGACAGGTGATGTCATAGATATTAAGCTGTATTATAGCGCGACCGTTGTCTGCTGACAAGAGCAAGTGTCGCATCGGATTCCATAATGGTGCAAATCCCACTTCCAAAACACGCAAAAAAGCCGCTACACCTTTTCTCTAGATCGGTTTACACCATGTGATCTTATGTAGAAAAAGAGCCTGCGACTTTATGTGATTGCATTGATTGATACTATTTGGTTGATATACTGATTTGTTAATGCACATAGTGCTTACTTTGCTAATGAGAGCAGATGTTACAAGGTGAAACTGACGTAAGCTCTATCATTCACAGCGAGTTCCGCTCGTTATAATTTCGCTGTATGTAAACATGATAGATCATTATGCCATTGCAGTTACGCCTGCCAACTCGTAGCACATTTCTGCGCATTTACGGCATGCTGCTACACATTCTTGGCAATGTGTTTGCTCGTGTCGGGAGCACTCATTAATGCACGCTTCACATGCTTTGGCACACAATTCTGCCAGTTGCTTGGAAAATGCGTTGCCTTGACTCAGCGCTTGAACAGTGAAGGAGCAGATCTCCGCGCAATCACGATTCACACGAATGCAATCGCCAAGCGTTTCCAAATTGTATTGTTTTAAGTTGGATACATACGACAGATTACAAGCATTCATAGCCTCAACACAGGCTTCGATGTAAGGGCGGTACTGGTTAGTGGTTGTCATTGTATAATGAACCTCCTGTATAGTTGTGATCAATACCCTGCTTGAACGTCCAGCATATCCTGGGCACCGGGTTGTTATTGAACTATTAACCGCGCGTCCCTTACATTGAAACTTTGTCACTAGTTAAGCTTCACTTTCCTGTCGCTCCAATGTTAGCAATAATTCCTGAATATGGCGTTTATCAAAATGTTCTCCAATGAATACTGCTACATCCGGCACCGGCTTTTGCGGAGTGATCTTCATAAAGTCGCTTTGTCGGTAAGCATACTGGAACAAAAAACGGCTATTCGTATCATTGAATGTTAAGATTCCTTTGGCACGATAAATCTCGGCAGGTAAACCAGCAATCAGAGCTTCAAATGCTTCGCTGTTAATCGGCTGCTCAAAATAATGCGTATACACCATCACATGCTCATGCGAATGATGCGGTGCATGCACACGTTCATGTTCATCATGGGAATGGCTATGATCATGGTCGTCACTATGATGATTATGGTCATGATCATGATTAGCACTGTGGTGATTATACTCATCAGTTGTCAGCTGGTCTGCGTTGGGTGCCTGATGCTCTCCCGCTAAGGCATGACTCGCTTGCTCATACAAGTCACGATCTAGTTCACAGCGCACAGTCACATGCATAGGCGCGTACGGATTCCAGCCACGAGCGATTTGTTGCACCTGCTCCAGACGATCCGCATCCAGTAGATCGCTTTTGTTAATCATTAACACCGATGCGGCACGAATCTGCTCCTGCATCAAGCGATATGTTTTGCCCTGTTGCTGTTCATACAATTCCCACAAATGAGCGGCATCGACTACAGTAATCAGATTACGTAACTCCATGCGATGATATAGCGAAATCTCAGTTACTGCATCTAGAATTTCTATAGGATTGGCAACACCAGATGCTTCAATCACGATTACATCCGGTTCGCCGGTTTGGATCAGATTGTACAATTCCGTGCCTAGATCAGCGCGGTTGGAGCAACAGATACATCCACTTAACAGCTCTGCCATTGCCACATCCTCGCCGAGCATCATACCATCCAGATTCACATCACCAATCTCATTCATCACCACAGCAGGTGTCTTGCCTTCAGCCTTCCAATTTTCCAGCATGTGTTGCAGCAATGTCGTCTTACCACTCCCTAGAAAGCCGGACAAAATATAAATCGGTACTGTCATCTCTCATCTCTCCGTTCTATCCGCCAACCTTGGCGCAGCAGTATATATCGTCATCTCTCCATTATAAATCATCCTGTCTACAAATCCTATATATCACGTAGCTGAGGCGACATAGTTGCATCTTGTATCGTTATGGCTATGTTGTCGTATCTCTTCATAGCAGTAGCATCAAGATATATGGATAATGGGAACCAGTATTTTTGCGATCATACTGGATTATGTTAAGATAGAATCGGTCCTATTGAAACCATTTTAAATGATTCAATGCAGGTGTTCCAGCCTGCGAATTCAAGGAGTGAATTATATGCGTTCTGTAGATCAACACCGGGCGGAAGCGCCCGATATCGTTAGATGTATGGTACTGACTGTATCCGATACCCGTACCGTCGAAACAGACACTGGTGGGCAGTTGATTCAATCGCTACTACGCGAACACGGTCATGAAGTCGTCGATTACCAAATCGTTCGTGATGATTACAATCAGATTCGGGAGCTGCTGCATGATCATGCTGAACGAGCCGAAGTCGATGCTATTTTGTTAACAGGCGGTACAGGCATTGCTCCACGCGATGTAACTTATGAAGCGGTGCAAAGTTTGCTCAATAAAGAACTGCCGGGCTTTGGCGAGATTTTCCGATATTTGAGCTTTGCTGAGGATATCGGTACAGCGGCAATTTTGAGTCGTGCGATTGCCGGAACGATAGGCGCGACGGCGATTTTCTCCATGCCGGGTTCGCGCGGCGCGGTGAAGCTCGCGATGGAGCGGATTATTTTGCCGGAGATTGGTCATGTCATTCGGGAGATTCGTAAAACATAGCTCAAAAAAAACGTATGCCCTCTTGCTTAGGCATACGTTTTTGCATGATTCGCTTGCTTGGATATCATCACTCGGCAATGACGATCAGTTGGCGTCCGACTGCGCGTCCAGCAAGTACAGTGTCCAACGCCTGTGGAATCTGTTCCAGACTGTATTCGGTTACGCCCGTTGACAGTGCCGTTTCCGGCTTCCAATCGCTACCGAGATGCTGCCAGATGCGCTGACGTAGTTCGCTTGGACATGCGACCGAATCAATCCCGATCAGTTGTACGCCGCGTAGAATGAATGGAAATACACTGCTCTCGAATTTCGCACCTGCTGTATTACCAGATACAGCTACTGCCCCGCGGTAACGGACACTTTTTAGACGTTCGCCCAGCGCAGCGCCGCCAGTAGCATCGACGATTCCTGCCCATTGCGATTTGCCAAGTGCTCCTTTGACTAGTTGTTCGCTGTCCGCACGGGCGATCACATCGTGCGCGCCGAGATCTTTGAGCCATTGCGATTGTTCTGGTTTCCCAGAGGACGCATAGACTTCATAACCGAGACGACTCAAAATCGAGATTGCCATCGTGCCGACTCCACCTGTTGCGCCAGTAACGAGAATCGGTCCATCCTGCGGCTGAACACCTGCATGAATGAGCGATTCGACCGACATCGCTGCGGTAAAGCCTGCTGTGCCGATCATCATTACTTCTTTTAATGACAAGCCTGCTGGCAAACGCACCAGCCACTCTCCCGGCACTCGTGCATATTCACTATATCCGCCATAGTGACTTACACCTAACTTATAACCTGTACATAGAACCAGATCACCCGGGCTAAACTGCTCATCCTGAGATTCCACTACTTCACCAGCCAGATCAATGCCCGGTATAAATGGATACTCATTCACGACTTTACCATTTGTCGTGCTTGCTAGACCGTCTTTATAATTGACATCTGAATAATGAACTTTGATCGTTACATTTCCTTGTGGCAGTTGATCGACTGTTAATTCACGAATACTTCCTTCGACCTCTTCCCCATTCTTCTCCAGCATATAAGCGCGAAATGTATGTTCCATGTGCAGTATCATCCTCTCTTCCATCATGCTGTCTATACAACGTACCGGATATGAACAGTACGTTGCCATAACTTTGTTCACAGACAGAGCTACCACTTTGTTTGCGTATGGAGTGCGGCATCTACTGTTTCACTTTTGCATTGTTCAACTTATCAATGAAGTCAGCATGCTTTTACCACAGTCCCAGTAGCTTCCACCACAATCCTCCGACAACAAACCAGATTACAATATGAAGGATTGAGATCATAAAGCCAAGACTCCACCATTTATTCTGATTCACATAGCCGGAGCCAAAAAATACAGGTGCCGCCCCTGCTCCATAATGTGTTGTCGATCCGAATAAATTGCTGAAAAAAGCGAGAATCAGCACTGCCAACATCGGCGGCGTGCCAACGGTTAAAATAACTGCCAAAAAAGCGCTATACATCGCACTAATATGTGCGGTCGCACTCGCAAAAAAGTAGTGACTGTAATAGTATACCAGTGCCAGAATAATCAATGCCAGCGACCATGGCAAGGCGCTAACTGAATCGCCAATTTTATCGCTAAACCAACCGACCATGCCCAGTTCATTCAGATAGCCTGCCATCATAACGAGCGCAGCAAACCAGACCAGTGTATCCCAGGCACCCTGTTCGTTTTTAATATCATCCCACGTGAGTACACGGGTAATCAGCAGTACTGACAGACCGATCAGTGCAGTCGTTGTTGCATCGATATGCAGATGATCACCGGCGATCCATAAAATTAGTACCAACAGAAATACACATAACATACTGATCTCGGCAGGCTTGAACCGCCCCATTTCGCGTAGCTTGCCTGCTGCCATCTCCGATGCGCCTGCTGTTTCTTTTACTTCCGGTGGATAGACTTTATACAGAAAGAGTGGCAAAATAATCAGCGTTACGATACCCGGCACAATCCCGGCAACCATCCAGCCTGTCCAGGTTAAACTGACACCCGCCACACTGCTAGCGAATCCGGCAATCATCGGATTGGCTGCCATCGCCGTCATGAACATCGCTGATGTTACAAGATTGCCCTGAAAACTCGTAAAGATCAGAAACGAACCAATTTTACGTTGTGTGCCATTACTTGGCTTGGAACCGAATGATTCCGCTAGCGACAAAATAATCGGATAGATCACTCCGCCTGCTCGTGCCGTATTACTTGGAATGGCAGGCGACAGGATCAGATCACTCGCCAGCAATGAATAGGACAGCCCGAGTGTTTTGCGACCGAACTTGTTTACGAATAAGTAAGCAATGCGCGCACCCAATCCCGTTTTTATAAATCCACGCGAAATAAAAAAGGCAATCACAATTAACCAGATCGTCGAATTGCCGAATCCGCTTAATGTCTGGGAAATCGTCAGCGTATGTGTTAACGATAATGCCGTCATCCCCAGCACTGCAATGCCGCCCATTGGCAATGGCTTCAAAATAAATCCCAGAATCGTACTGACAAAAATAGCAAATAAATGCCATGCTTCCGGCTTCAATCCTGCTGGTGTCGGAATAAGCCAAATGATGACAGCGACCAGCACCAGTGCACCAAGCTTGATCAAGCGATTGCGATTATCATGCGATGGTGAGCCGCTTGCACTTGACGGCTCATCAGTCGACGTTTTTACAGAAGATGCTCCTGTGTCGTCCTTCATCACTGTACGCTCCCCATCCTTCCATATACTTACCAAACACATCATAGTCGTTGCTATATACGAGTGACCGCACAAATGAACAGTTCGCTCCCGATTCATAACCGGAGCAAACTGTTCATTTACAAGTACGACATATCTTATTGCATCGTTCATTGGTTATTACCCTATTGTATCAACTATGCAGGCGTTCATTCCTAATTAAGAGGATACCTGCTGTTCTTTCTTCTGTTCTTTCTTCTGCTCTTGCTCTACTACTTCCGCAGCTTCTGCCGCGCGGACCGAGCGATAAGCTGGCTCCCATGCTGCCTCTTGAATCGCCTGTTCGATATCATCCGGTACATATCTTGCTACTTGATCTTGAATCGCCGCTCGGGCAACGGCAATCGCTACGTCATGCGATACTTGATGCAATCCTTTGACATGCGGCAGTAGCGATGCACCCGGTTTGGACGAATCTACTGCATGAGCAACTGCATCTGCGGCAGCTGTGAACATGCCTTTGGTGAATACTTTGGCTTTGGTCACAATCGCACCCAATCCTAGTCCCGGGAAAATAAACGCATTGTTCGCCTGACCAATATCATACGTCACACCATTATATTCTACTGGTGGAAACGGGCTACCCGTCGCAATCAACACGTTACCATCTGTCCATTTTAGCAAATCTGAAGGCACTGCTTCCGCTAGCGAGGTTGGATTGGACATCGGCATAATGATAGGACGCTCTACATGCTTCGCCATTTCCTTCACGATCTCTTCGCTAAACGCACCCTTCACACCGGATGTACCGAGTAGAATTGTCGGCTTCACCTGTCGAATCACTTCCAGCAGACTGATCTTGCCATCCTCATCAGTATCCCAATCCTTCACTTCATCGTGATCGCGCACATACGGCTTTTGAAAATCAAGCACACCTTCCGTTTGATCAGTCAGCAGACCACGATAATCGTATGCCCAGAAGCGCTGTTCAGCATCCTGCTCTGATAAGCCAGTCTTGATCATCGCATCACGAATCTGATCAGCGTTACCAATGCCTGCGGCACCGGGACCAAATACGAGAATGCGCTGTTCTTGTAACGGTGTGCCGCTAACCTGAACACCGGAAATGATCGCTGCCAGTGTCACTGCACCTGTACCTTGAATATCGTCATTAAAGGTCAGGAACTGATCGCCGTACTTGTTAATAATGTTACGGGCATTGACATTGCCAAAGTCTTCCCAGTGCAGTAATGCTTCGGGAAACAGCTTCCGCGCTACCTCTACATAACGAGCAACCAGCTGTTCATACTGTTCACCACGAATCCGTTCATGCCGATTACCGATATAGAGTGGATCTTCCAGCAGTTTTTTGTTATTCGTCCCTGCGTCCAGTACGACTGGCAATACACGTCCGGGATTGATTCCAGCGGCGGCAGTATAGACAGCAAGTTTGCCAATAGCGATATTAATACCGCCTACACCCCAGTCGCCAATACCGAGAATACTTTCCGCATCTGTTGCGACAATCAGATCAATATCTCCCGGCTGTACACCGCTATTATGAAATGCTTCTTCAATACCGTCCATGTTATCAATCGACAGATAGACGCCGCCCGGTGTATGGTAGTGCTGACTATATTCTTGAATCGCCTGACCTACAGTTGGTGTATATACGATTGGCAGCAACTCACTCAGATGTTGACTTAACAGCCGATAATATAGCACCGCATTGCGGTTGGACAGATCATTGAGCATAATATTTTTGCGCAGATCGCTTGGTTCACTTTTAATCTGTTCATAGACACGATTCATTTGCTGATCTAGTGTAAGAATCGTCGGTGGCAAAATACCATTCAAATGCAGCTCGTCGCGCTCCTCTGCTGTAAAAGCCACACCTTTGTTCAAAATTGCATTGGCCAGCACGTCTTTGCCACGTAGTGCTGTCCGTAGTGTTCCATCCTGATCCAGATAAAAAGCTTTCATCGTTAACAGCCTTCTTTCATGCATTTTTGATAGTCTAACCCGCTTCTCTGTCTACATGTTGTGCATATTGTGCTTCTATCGTAATGCGCTTTATACCTAATTGTAAACGAATGTTGCGTTTTGAAAACCTATTATGATCGCAAATATCATTGATAAAAACTATGATTGTAACAACTTTTCATTGGCGATTATTATGTAATGAAGGGATCGTTGTGATCGATAACACTGCAAAGGAACAGCAAAAAGCCCTGTATGACTGCATTCTCACCATGTTGCGGTGGATGCAGTCATACAGGGCTTTGCTTACTGATCAGTCATCTGATCATTGTCCAGAGATATCACTTTAAATAGTTTAAAAAAGAAGCAAGTACGATATTGCAGCTTATGCTTCTTCCGGTGGCAAGTGTTCAGCAATTAGACGCTGCTTCATATCCCATGCTTTCGGACTAATATTCACACGATAAATTTCTGGATTCAGCTTACGCTGGTATTCCGGCCAGAACTGATACAGCTGGCTTACATGGTAAGCACGAATGTCTTGCAGGGAAGGCAATTCGTATACTTGCTTGCCTTCAACAAAGATCGGTTGCAGCAAAGCTACCGCTTCGTAATCCGATACATATTTACGGATATACGGATGCAGCGGATTGAACAGCTTGAGTCGCTTGCCTTCCCGCGGCTCCGATTCATTCGGGAAACAAATATAGTCGGCAATTGCTTTACCGCTGCCTGTACTAATAATGCGGTATACATCCTTGCTGCCCGGTGTTGTGACTTTTTCCGGGTTAGCGGAGATTTTGATGACAGGCTTCATTTCGCCGTCAATCTCGCACTCTACCAGCTTGTACACACCACCAAGTGACGGCTGATCCGAAGCGGTGATAAGTTGTGTGCCTACTCCCCATGTGTCAATACGTGCTCCTTGAGATTTCAAATCCAAAATTGTATTTTCATCGAGATCATTGGACGCGACGATCTTCACATATGGCAGCCCTGCATCATCCAGCATTTTACGCGCTTGAATAGATAAATACGCCAGATCACCGCTATCCAGACGGATGGCACTCATCTTTTTACCGCGTGCTTCGAGATCTTTGGCAGTCTTGATCGCATGTGGAACGCCGCTGCCGAGTGTATCGAATGTATCCACCAGCAGCGTTACGCCATCTGGCAATGCTGCTGCATACCGATCAAATGCCTCCTGCTCGTTGCCAAAGCTCTGTACCCACGCGTGTGCATGTGTGCCTTTGGCAGGAATACCAAATTTGGCACCGGCAAGCACATTCGATGTACCGTGGAACCCGGCGATATAAGCAGCACGAGCGCCCCAGATTGCCGCATCTGCTTCCTGTGCACGACGTGTACCGAATTCCAGCAGAATATCGTCGCCCGCTACCTGCTTGATCCGCGAAGCTTTGGTCGCAATCAAGGTCTGATAGTTCATAAAGTTCAGTAGCGCCGTTTCGACCAACTGTGCTTCCATAATCGTACCTTCTACACGAAGCAGTGGCTCATCTGCGAATACAACTGCACCTTCCTGCATCGCATACAGATTGCCGCGAAAACGGAACTGTCTCAATTCATCCAGAAAACGCGCATCATACTGCTCTTCTTGCTCTGCCAGAAAAGCAATCTCATCCTCATGAAATGTCAGATGATTCATATAATTGACAATCCGCTCTAATCCGGCAAATACGGCATACCCGTTACCGAACGGTAATTTGCGGAAATACGCTTCGAATACGGCACGTCGATTGTGTGTACCATTCACCCAATGGGCGTACATCATATTGATTTGATATTTGTCTGTATGTAACGCAAGTCCATATTGTCTCATCACGACTTCACCTCTTTAATGATAATACCGCCATAGCCGAAATTGTGAACCTAATCACATTTCCGGCTACAGCATGCTGCAAACGATGCAATGATTATCCTTTAACCACATTTGCGCCAAGTGTACCTTTGAAATGCTGCAAAGCCCATTCATGTCCCGCTGGATTGAAGCTAGCAACCGCATCTTCATGTACTGTCATCGTGAATCCTCGGTTGTAGGCGTCCACAGCGGTATGCAGCACACAGATGTCGGTACATACCCCGATCAGATGCAGCTCGGTAATGCCACGCGCACGCAGCTGCATCTCCATATCCGTACCAGCAAAGGCGCTATAACGCGTCTTGTCCATCCAGTAGATCTGCTGCTGGTTCTGCTCATACACCTGCTTCAGTCTGCCATATAGCTCACGTCCTGCCGTACCGCGAATATTATGCGGCGGGAACAAGGACGCTTCCGGGTGAAAAGCATCCTGCTCGTCGTGCAGATCGACCGCCATCACCACCCAGTCCCCCTGCTCTACAAACTGCTGAGTCAAATCCACTATTCGCTGCTCAATCTCAATACCCGGCTGTCCCACTGGCAACTTGCCATCCACAAAATCATTCGTATAATCAATTACGATCAGTGCTTTCATCACATATCCTCCTTACGAATAAATGGATAAACGCGGCACCAGACCGGTAAACCGATACAACTGTGCCGGGCGCTGGGAATACTGATTGGAGCTGAGCGGATTACCGTCGTCATCCCGCACTTCCTCGATAATGCCTTTGCGGCTGCGTGTGGACGTAATTTTACGAATAAAATTCGGTTCTTCAAAATCCGGCACAACCGCCTTGATCACCTGATACAGCTCGCTGAGCGTAAATTCTGGCGGCAGAAACTTTTTGGCAATGACCGTACTGAGCATCTGCTCCTGAATACGCATGTACGCATCACGAATAATATCATGATGATCAAACCCAAGCTCCAGCTTGTCCAGCGCTTCCTCAATCGTAAACAAGCCGACCTCCTCGGCATCATCAGCGGCACGACGCTTTTCCAGCACTTCCTCTTCTACCAGTGCAAAAAAAGCATGCGAGATAATCCAACCACGCGGATCACGTCCCGGCTTGCTGTACACACCCAGATATTCCAGATGGCGTGCATCGACTCCCGTCTCTTCCTTGAGTTCGCGCTGAGCAGCTTCAAATAGCGACTCATTATCGCGTGAGAATCCGCCCGGTAAAGCCCATTTACCGGCAAACGGCCACGAACGGCGGCGAATCAGCATGACCTTCAATTCGCGTAGAGGCAATGTTTTGGTGAAGGTTTTGCGCTCCTTTTTGGTCAGTGTAAACATGACGATATCGGCGGGCGCTCCATCCGGTGTACGGTACTTTTTAACATCATACGTATGCTGTTTGTTGTTTTCCGTCAATTTTATCACCACTGTTCATTTTATCTTTTTGATAATATCATTATGAACTATTAATAATGCAAGGTCAATCTTTATTTGCTGCGGGTAGCGATAAAGGTCGCTGTCGCAATCGCTCCGGTCACATCTTCGCTGTTCGTAATCTCCGCCTGCAACGTCATCGTACGACCAGCATGATGAATAACGCGCGCACTCGCAAACAGCTCACCCTCGGTCATCGATTGCACAAAATGCGTATTCATATTGGTTGTTACACACGGTTGACCACCCTGCACTGCCATCGCCATCATACCCATTGCTTGATCCATCATAGACATCATTACCCCACCATGGACAATATGCATATGATTTAAATGACTCGCTGTAGCAGTCAATCCAATTTTGATATATTCATGATGGCTTTCTACTAGACGGCAGCCTAGCAGTCCCCAGTACATTTGCTCGCTTGCTTGTAATACGTCATCCCATTCTGTCATCGGGCGTTCCTCCGTTTTCGTTGTTGAGTGTGAATATACTATTGGTATGCTCGTCGGTTCCGTTACGCCCGTTGTTGCGCCGGAAACCCGGCAGTGATCATATCGTGATGTGTTATGACTATGTGTTACGCTTGGTATTTACACTTGAGGATTATCGTTTGTGATTACCATCTATCATTTGCGGTAGATATTCACCAGCTAGATATTGACCATTTGTGATTATTGTTCATACATCAATTGCAGCTATCTAGTTACAATTATATCTTTGTCTGTCCAACTACAACAGCAAGCTCATCTGGATCAAATCCACATATTGATTGTTCACCAGCAGTGCGTCCTTCTGAATACCTTCCATTCGAAAGCCAAGTGAGCGATACAAATGTAGCCCCCGTACATTCACCGATTGTACCGTCAGCTCAATCCGATGCACACCACGATCCTCTGCCCAGTGCAGCATACTATGAAACAAACGCCGACCGACACCACGATTGGCATACTCCTGCAATACACCGACTACAATATAGATTGTATGCCGGTTGCGTACGACCTTACCGCCCATCGCTTCCAGATAGCCGATAATCTGCCCTTGATATTCTGCGAGAAAGATATTAGAGTTGGCACTTCGCAGTGCATAGCGAATCATATCGCGCTGTTCCGGTTCAGTCATCGTTCGTTCCCCCGGTTCCAGCAGCATATATGTCGTCTGCGCATCCAACTTCTTTTTCATCCGAATCAATGGACCGGAATCGCGAATCTGAGCAATTCGAATATAAACGGCTGCCTGAAATCCCGGCAGCACAGAGGGTTTATTTCGCCCACTATGTGAAGGAGCACAATGAAGCGTCAATGTAATGCGGTCGCGGCATGTAATCCCATTCTCAATGATCGGCTCCCCATAATGTCGCACAAAATAATCCGTTTCCACATCAGTAATCCGAAATCCATGCTTCTGGTACAAAGCCAGTGGACCAATACTGGAATTACCAGTACATACGGTGATCAAGTTACCACCAGCGCGCTCAAGCGATTCCAGTACATGCCTGAGTAAATCACTGCCAATCCCCTGACCTGCATAATCCGGCAATACAGCTATATTCATAATCTCCCACTCTTCGCTGCCACGTTGCAGCGCGCCACAAGCACCCACAGGTATTCCATCGTATTCCGCCATCCACCAGCGACAGTAATTCATATAGCGTTGAAGCATGCTCTCGTCTGGATCTGCTAACAAGAGTAGCGAGATCGGCAAGTCTTCCCCCTGCTGATGTTCCCGTATCCGTACCGGTGCGCGGTCATAAGACGAAGATTCCATACGGTCCACTTCTTTCTGTCTTGTTTGTCCGCATGCTGCGGCAGAAGATTCATTATGTTCTTCATTATATAACATGACGTAGGCAAAGGCGATGTAGCACGTTATCTGCAAGCAACAATCCTAACAAACAGACTCTAGCGATGATACATGATCGATTGAAGACCATACATGAGTGATGAAGTGATACGTGACGGATTGAAGATGATAAAAAAGACGCGGATTGACTATCCGCGCCCTTACTATACCCGCTCCCTATAGAGCAGGATTGCTCTTGATCTTCATGTTCCTGCTCTATCTTCGTAATCATACAATGACTACAAAGAGAACAACAAAAGCTAGACAATATTCAGTCTCCACACGATGGCGGCGGAGAATCTTTGCCACTCTCTACATGAATCTTCTCCGATACCGTATTGTAAATAGCAGACATAACCATCTGTAGCAGATCATTAATCTCTACCTGCGACTCTTGGTAATCGGAGATCAATGGAATATCATCCATTTCCTGCTGCAAGGCTGCCATCTCGGCTTCAATGTTAGCAACCATCTTCTGATTACGCATCGACTCAAAGGCAACCACTTCTTTTTGCTTCTTCTTAATTTGCGAGATCAGACTTTGCACTCGCTCATGAGTCAGAATCATCTGCTCTGCCTTTTGAAAATGGACAACTTCCTCACTTTCAGAAATGAGAGAAGCGAGTTGATTCGTTTTCGCCATAATATCTTCGCGAATATGCAATCCGCTTGTATCCAGATCAGGAATGGCATTCACCGGTTCCTGTTGATGTTCGTTATGCTCCTGCTGCTGCACGGGCAGTATCTCCCTTCCAGAAAGACGGCTATGCCGGCAGAATGCTCTGTAATCAGCTTATGGCTACAGGTTCTGCCACCAGCTCGCCTTTAATGTAAAATGTTTTGTAATCGGTAATCTGCACATGTACAAATTCACCAATCAGATCATCAGCACCTTCAAAATGAACGAGCTTGTTGGAACGTGTTCGTCCGGCAAGCACATGCTCATTGTTTTTGCTGGCGCCTTCAACGAGTACTTCCACTACCTGACCGAGAAACTTCTCGCTGCCAATGCGGCTGTACTGTTTGATTGTATCATTTAAACGCTGCAAGCGCTGCTTTTTCACTTCCATCGGCACATTATCCTCCATCGAAGCGGCAGGCGTACCTTCGCGCGGCGAATAAATAAACGTATACGCAGAGTCAAAGCCCACTTCACGCACAAGCGACAGCGTTTGTTCAAACTGCTCATCTGTTTCCCCAGGGAAGCCAACGATAATATCGGTAGTCAGCACCGCGTTCGGAATAGAAGTATAGATTTTGTCCACCAGCTCCAAATAATGCTCGCGACTGTATTTACGACTCATCTTTTTCAACACTTCCGTGCTACCTGACTGTACAGGCAGATGGATATGTTCTACTAGATTGCCACCCTGAGCGAGTACTTCAACTAGACGATCATCAAAATCGCGCGGATGCGATGTTGTAAAGCGCACACGCGGAATATCAATTTTGGAAATATCATTCATCAGATCGCCAAATGTATAATTCATGCCTTCCAGATCTTTGCCATAGGCATTCACGTTCTGTCCCAGCAGTGTAATCTCTTTGAAGCCTTGACGTGCCAGCTCGCGCACTTCGGTAATGACGTCCTGTGGCAGACGGCTGCGCTCCTTGCCACGCGTATACGGCACGATGCAATACGTACAAAATTTGTCGCAGCCATACATAATATTTACCCAACCACGCATACCTTGACGTTTTTTCGGCAGGTTCTCGACGATATCGCCTTCTTTGGACCACACCTCGACGACCATTTCTTTGCTAAACAATGCTCCTTGTACTAACTGAGGCAGACGATGGATATTATGTGTACCAAAGATCATATCGACAAAGTTATGTCGCTGCATAATCCGGTTCACAACGCCTTCTTCCTGTGCCATACAACCGCAGACACCAAGCAGCAAGCCCGGACGTTCTAGCTTCAGCGTTTTCAGATGACCGAGTTCGCCAAATACACGATCTTCTGCATTTTCACGAATAGCGCACGTATTCAGCAGAATGATATCCGCTTCTTCACGGCTTTCGGTCGCTTGATAACCCATTTGCTCCAGCATACCTTTGATCGTTTCGGAATCATGCTCGTTCATCTGGCAACCAAACGTATATACGAGATAATGCTTGCCAACGCCGATATGACGCAATTCTTCCGGCACTGCATTTTCGTACATAACCTGCACGTCTTGCTTACCGCGCTTCTTCTCTTCGCGCTGATTCGGTTCAGAGACAATATGAATATCACGTCCGCGGATACGGATTTTTTTGCCATGTTCGTCTTCCGAGATCACTTTTGCATCGGAAAAGTCAAAATACTTGGAATAATCTTTTGTCTGTTTTGACATGCTATGCTGTCACTCCCCCACCATTACCATTTCCAGAATATATCGTTTGCAGTGCTGTTACGGAGCGTGATATGAGTCTATTTCGCCCTACGTTTACCTTCGGACCTTGCTAGTAAACGAACTGCAAATCAATCATTATCGGATATGTGAATTGTATTGTTATCAACATCAACAACCAAATGAACAAAAAAGCATTACCTATAATTATAGCATGGCACTATCTATATAAAAAGCAAGGAATACCCAACTGCTACTCACTTCCGAGTGACTTGCAAGCTGTATTCAATATATCTGCGAACCTACACCGATACGAATTTTCGGATTCGAGTCTGGATCTATCATCTTCATTACTCGTAGCAGATTGTCCTGGGACATCGCAATACAGCCTTCTGTCGGCTTGTTGGACGCACGCCAGATATGCATAAAAATCGCACTGCCTTTGCCAGAAACGACAGGATTCATATTGTAGTTAATGACCATCGCATACTGGTACAACGGATTATTCAATCGTTCAAATGAAGACCAGCGTTCCTTCGGATTGCCTTCATATGAAACCCAGCTGTTATAATCCGGTGATCCCGGCGTATCAATCCAATAATCGTCCTCCCCTGCTGTGCGATAATCGGTTTTCAATCCAGTCGGCGCCTGGTTACTACTGCCAAATGCAGTGCCAAGTGTATACGTTCCAAGCGGTGTTTTGCCATCGCCTTCTTTTGTTTTACCAAGCCCTTTATTGCCCAATACAACTGGTATTGGACCTATCTGGCTTTTCCAGCCACTTTCCTGCTTTTCGTATACATACAGTTTGCCCGTGATGGAACGCTGTGTATCAGCAGTGACGATGATGACTTGCTCACTGCTCAGCTGATCCAATTTTTTGAACAACTTTGGCTCATTCAGCGCAGATGCAGCATCCGCCTGATGATACGCTGGTATATAGCTTATGAATAGAAACAGCAACAACGTCAAACGGATACGATAACTCATGATCATGTCCTCCTGCAACTGAAGTTCAGCTTCACTCATTATCGAAGCTTGGCTCGTTGAAATTGATATGTATTCATAGTAGCAGAATATTACTTCTGAATCAGCACCGTTCTTCATGCATTTCTTGATGTATGTAGTACCCACTTCACAAACTTGATGCTGCATCGCAATTGACGTTGCATCAAAAAAACCAGGATCGCTGTGTTGATCCATAATGAAAGAGACATACTATACTCTTCATTACGATTCACAGACGATCCTGGTTTTTAACTATATTCGTATTGATCTTAGTCGATAATTTCAGCAGTGTCGCCAGTACGTGCACCAGCAGCATTCGCTTCATCGGTATCAATGTGCATATCCAGTGCAAACGAATCAGATACGCGTGCAATCACATTTTCCAGTACCATGCCACGCTCGCCAGACAGACGAACATTCAGTTTATCCTGGTCTTTGATACCCCATTTTTCGGCATCAGATGTGTGGAAGTGAATGTGACGGGCAGCCACGATTACGCCTTCCTGAATTTCTACTTCACCAGCTGGTCCTTTGATCAGGATGCCTGGTGTACCCGCGATATTACCAGATTCGCGTACAGGTGCTTTTACGCCAACTGCGAACGAATCAGTCAGAGAGATTTCCAGCTGTGTCGCTGCGCGTGCAGGACCCAGAATACGAACTTTAGGGAAAGAACCTTTAGAGCCAACAACCTCAACTGTTTCGTTGGCAGCAAACTGACCTGGTTGGGACAGTGGTTTGAATTCAGTCAGTTGATAACCAGCACCAAACAGAATTTCTACATGCTCTTGGGACAGGTGAATATGACGGGCAGATACGCCTACAGGTACTACTTTACTCATTGAATGTCACTCCTCAGCTATTCTTTATACGCTTGTAACAAAATACACGTACTTCCTGAACATCAGAAAATAAGCCGCATATCATTCATAACGGACTTAACAAGATATTGACAATCACAATATCTCATTCCGCTAATGAACACGTCCACAAACGCTAACATACATACTATGCCATTATACATCTTTTACTATGAAAATGAAAATCCATTCAGCAAAAAGACCTGCATGCTTTCAGTAAAAAGGCATACAGGTCACATATTTTACTTTATTCACTCGTTAGCGAATGATTACCTCGGCTCCACAATCAGCTTCATGGCTGTTCTATCTTCTCCATCAATCACAATATCAGTAAAGGCAGGAATACAAATCAAGTCAACTCCACTTGGTGCTACAAATCCTCTGGCAATAGCTACAGCTTTGATCGCTTGATTAAGTGCACCCGCTCCGATGGCTTGAAGCTCGGCAGCGCCGCGCTCGCGCAACACTCCTGCCAGGGCTCCTGCAACTGAGTTCGGGTTGGATTTTGCTGACACTTTTAATACTTCCATGTTAAGTACCTCCCCTAGGAATGAATGATGGCTTAGCTTCAAAAATGATCGGAATTGCGTCTAGTTAGTATTCGAGGATTTGTTTTCGTTTCCTTCTTTTTTTGAGCCGAACATTGCCAAATTGACAAATATATTTTCAGACCTTGCTTTTGCCTGTACAAGTATATCGTCGATTGGCTTCATTGGGATGATGGGGCGCCGTTGTTGAACGAAAGATCATGATGCAATAATGCCTTTGAGAGCGAGACTTCTATCCCTCGCTACAACGTAGGATATGAGGGATTTTCGTGAATCCGGCATCCATTGTCATTAATCCATATGCCATTCGTCCTCGTACATGCGTATTTTTTCGATTTTTTTCGCTTTGCCAGTCTGATCGTCGATATCTACGAATACCGCATGAAAATGCCATTTGCCTTCACACACTTGAAAACGTGCAGGTAGCTGCGTTTGGAATTTGTACAGCACCGCATCCTTCTCCATGCCAAGCACACCTTCACGCGAACCAACCATACCAACATCCGTTTGATACGCTGTACCACCCGGCAAAATGGTGTCGTCATTGCTCTGTACGTGAGTATGCGTGCCGACTACCATCGAAGCGCGACCTTCCAAATACCAGCCCATCGCGATCTTCTCAGATGTTGCTTCTGCATGGAAATCGACCAGAATCGCATTCGTTTTACCATTCAGTTCATCCAGAATCTCATCCACTTTGCGGAAAGGGCAATCGATCGCAGGCAAGAACGTGCGTCCCTGTAAGTTAATGATCGCTAGCTGCTTACCGCCGTTTTTGATAATCGTATATCCGCGACCTGGTGTATCGGGTGGGAAATTGGCTGGACGAACCATCCGCTGTTCATCGTCGATAAAATCGAAAATCTCTCTGTTATCCCATGTATGGTTCCCCATTGTAATCCCGTGAATGCCTTGTTCAAACAGCTCATTGGCAATCTTGCGCGTCAGCCCTCTGCCAGAAGCCGAATTCTCCGCGTTTGCTATGATGATGTCCGGGTTATACTTTGATTTTAACCTAGGAAGGCTTGCTTTAATCGCTCTACGCCCTGTACTACCGACAATATCTCCAATAAAAATAACTTTGATGGTGATTCTCCTCCGTCTTCATATACAAAAAGTGACCCGTTATCCAGGTCACTTTTCGCATGTTCTTTATTTTGCGTAATCGACCGCCCGTGTTTCACGGATAACGGTAACTTTGATATGCCCTGGATAATCCAGTTCATTCTCAATCGTTTTCGTAATGTCACGTGCCAGTCGGAAACTGTCTGCATCGTCAATCTTATCCGGTTGCACCATAACGCGAATTTCGCGTCCGGCTTGAATCGCATACGATTTTTCGACGCCATCGAACGATTCTGAGATTTCTTCGAGCTTTTCCAGACGACGGATATACGTTTCCAGCGTCTCGCGTCTCGCTCCTGGTCTAGCAGCAGACAATGCGTCAGCAGCACCAACCAGCATTGCGATAATCGAAGTCGCTTCGGTATCGCCGTGGTGAGACGCGATACTGTTAATAACGACTGGATGCTCTTTGTATTTCTTCGCCAGTTCGACACCGATCTCTACGTGTGAACCTTCCACTTCATGGTCAAGCGCTTTACCGATATCATGCAGTAAGCCTGCACGTTTCGCAAGCGTGATATCCTGACCTAATTCGGCGGCCATCAGACCAGTAAGGTAAGCGACCTCCATGGAGTGTTTCAGCACGTTTTGACCATAACTGGTACGGAACTTGAGTCGTCCCAGAATTTTGATCAGGTCTGGGTGTAGACCGTGTACACCGACTTCGAATGTCGATTGCTCTCCGTATTCACGAATGCGCTCATCCACTTCGCGGCGGGATTTGTCCACCATCTCTTCGATACGAGCCGGGTGAATACGTCCGTCAGCAACCAATTTCTCCAATGCTGTACGAGCGATTTCACGACGAATCGGATCAAATCCGGATAAAATAACCGCTTCCGGTGTATCATCGATAATCAGATCGATTCCCGTTAATGTTTCCAATGCACGGATGTTGCGACCTTCACGACCGATAATCCGGCCTTTCATCTCTTCATTAGGCAAGGTGACAACAGAAACGGTTGTCTCTGCCACGTGGTCCGCCGCACAACGCTGAATCGCAAGTGTGATGATTTCACGCGACTTTTTGTCCGCTTCGTTTTTCGCCTGTTGTTCAATATCTTTGATCAATTGTGCAGTTTCATGACGCACTTCCTGCTCAACATTGCTCAGGATAATACTGCGTGCATCTTCCATGGTCAGATTGGAGATACGTTCCAATTCTGCGACCTGGCTGCCATATAGCTGTTCGATTTGTTGCTGTGTCTCTTCGATACGTTTCTCTTTGTTAGCCACTTGTTCTTCTTTGCGTTCCAGTGATTCCAGCTTTTTATCCAGCGACTCTTCCTTCTGCAACAATCGTCTTTCCAGCCGTTGATTTTCATTCCGACGTTCACGAATGTCTTTTTCAGCTTCAGCTCTGAATTTGTGGATTTCGTCTTTTGCTTCCAGAACTGTTTCTTTTTTCAGTGCTTCTGCTTCTTTTTTTGCATTTTCCACGATTTGCGCGGCAGCAGTTTCTGCACTGGAAATTTTAGCTTCTGCAAGAGATTTGCGAATAAAATATCCGATCACGAACCCAAAGAATAATGCGGCAACAACGAGAATTATGATCCAGAGATAATCCATTCTGTTCACCTCCTCGCTGATTCCTCCAAGGTATTCCTTGGGAACTACCACCATTGTTGATTGGTAATGCAATGCTTCATCCCTTTACAATCTCTTTCATCGCCCATGCGGGTACATGTGCTAATTCCCTGTTCAAGGGAGATAAACATTTTCATTGTTCAAGCCTTTGTACAACAGTCTGTCGACGTTACGCCACCGGGTGTCAATAAGCTAAAAATGACGTAAAAATGACAAACTGTACACATCCATTTTATTATTTGCCAAAAGACATTGTCAAGCAATTGGCATTTCTGTCTTTACACTTGTATCATAACAGCCGATAGATGGCGCTATAAATGCAAAAACAGTTGATTTCGTTATTATTGTGTTGTGATGATTTTTGCGTTCTGCTCTCTGATTACAAAATTATGAATCCGCCCCAATGTGCAAAACAACAGTATTTATTTAGAGTTGGACAATAGTTGTCCAGTTCTGTTTTATTATATGTTGTTCAAATGATTCTTTTATTCCAATGAGCGTCTAAATACACATAGTCCGCATCTAGGCCCCTATAGTGCTGAATGTCTATGTCGTATACTTTGCGCATGTATTACCTATTGCTATAAGGAAGTGAAGAAATTAGAACGTGAAGGGATTAATCTTATTCCTCTTCATTTTGATTCTGCTCCACCTGAGCCAATGCACGGCGAACCAGATCTGAAGAATATCCGCGACGCATCAGGTATGCCATCGTTTTACGCTTTTTGTCCAGCCATTGACCGGATGTACTGTTCCACTTCTTCTGTGCCATCAGTACAGCACTGTTTAACTCTTCGTCTTCATCAATATCGCCAAGTGCTTGTTCGATTTGCTCCTGATCTACACCTTTTTGTCGCAATTCCTGCCTAATCCACACTTTGCCTTTTTTTTGCGTACGCACACGTTGTTTTGCCCACTGCTGGGCGAACAGTCCATCATCGATCAGCTTTTCCTGCTCCAACCGTTCTAATGTTGCTTCAATCACATGATTCTCATATTCTTTCTCACGCAATTTACGCGCAACTTCCGTACGAGTACGGGAACGGTAACTCAAATAATTGACAGATGATGCATATGCTGCCTGTAACTCATTCGCAGCCATAATTTCCTGTAATGCGTCCTTCGTAAACGAATACCCTTTTAGCATTCGATATTTGATCATAACATCTTCGTGTACGATCAGATTCAATTCGCCAAATGTAAGCCGGTAATGAAATCGCGGCCAGCGCACCGGTTCAACAGAGATAATCTCCAATTCACCATCATCCGGAAAATCATCTAGTCGATCGGCTTTTTGATCGAATTCTTCTTCCAATTCCCATTCATTCGGTTGTTCGTTAGCTTCGGCTTGCTGCGAACGAGACGACTTGCGAGATGATTTGCGAAACGATCTAAAGTTATTCATCGCTATGGTTCCCTTCTGGAGTACAGATTTACTTGCATATAAAATAAGCGCCTGAACGTTATGCACGTTACAGGCGCTTGGGGTCACTGACATGCTGGCACATATCAGTGACTGGCTGTATTGATTTGCTCTATCCGAAATGTTCGGATGATAGAACCTGCAATGACTGAATTACTCTGTTGCTTCCGAGAACAGTTCTTGCTCTTCCAATTCTTCTTTGCGTTTTTGATCATCTGAAGGAGCTTCCACCAGTGTACTGAGGTTGCTCAATTCACGGATTCTGTTTTCGATGACCAGAGAGATTTGCGGATTTTCTTTCAGGAATTGCTTTGCATTTTCTCTACCTTGACCCATACGCTCGCCATCATACGAATACCAAGCGCCACTTTTATTTACGATATCTTTTTCCGTACCGATATCGATTAAGCTACCTTCTTTGGAGATACCTTCACCATACATGATGTCGATCTCTGCCTGTTTGAACGGAGGTGCCACTTTGTTTTTTACTACTTTGATACGTGTACGGTTACCGACGATGTCGTTACCGTTTTTGATAGCTTCAATACGACGCACATCAAGACGTACAGTAGAGTAGAATTTCAGTGCACGACCACCTGGTGTTGTTTCCGGGTTACCGAACATAACGCCGACTTTTTCACGTAATTGGTTGATGAAGATAGTGATTGTTTTCGATTTGCTGATGGCACCGGACAGTTTACGTAGCGCTTGAGACATCAAACGTGCTTGCAAACCGACGTGAGAGTCACCCATTTCGCCTTCGATCTCTGCTTTTGGCACGAGTGCTGCTACGGAGTCGATAACGATGATATCAACCGCACCACTACGAACGAGAGCTTCAGCGATTTCCAGACCCTGTTCACCCGTATCCGGCTGGGACAGCAGCAGCTCATCGATATTTACACCCAGATTCTTAGCATATTGCGGGTCCAGCGCGTGCTCAGCATCGATAAACGCTGCTTGACCGCCGGCTTTTTGCACTTCCGCAACCGCATGAAGGGCAACCGTAGTTTTACCTGAAGATTCAGGTCCGTATATTTCAATGATACGACCTCTTGGCATTCCGCCTGTTCCTAAAGCAATATCCAAAGCAATCGATCCACTTGGTACAACTTCAACTTGCATATGCGTAGATTCCCCGAGTTTCATAACGGAACCTTTACCGAATTGTTTTTCTATTTGACGAAGCGCCATATCCAGCGCAGCACGACGATCTGACAATCAGCTCACATCCTTCTCAATGTTTATAAACTAATTATACTGCAATTTTCACCTTTTGCCAAGCTTTTTTCGAACATATATTCGTCTTTTTGCAGCCCTCCGTTCGCCATATTACAAATTTTGTAAAATGTGATCACAATACAAAATGGCTTATTTTCAAACTGTTTTGTGCAGCCGTTATGTAAGAATTACATGCTTTTCTCCCTAATGAAACAAAAAACCGCAGCAATGGTATGCTGCGGTTCTTCCGGCTACAGTGATCATAGCATAGCTGTATGCGATCTGCAAGCCCGCAGATCGTCTCTAATGGCTGTTTACCCTTTGTGCTCTGTAATTCCAGGTTGTTCATGTTGAAGCTGCTTGAGGCGAAGCCAGAGGCGATACATGATACTTTTAGCTGAGCGGATACGAATGGCTTCGCGATTGCCTTTTAAGTTCAGCTTCCATACCGCTGTATCTCGTCCACGTTCGGCAAGAGCAATATACACCAGACCGACTGGTTTGCGTTCTGATGATCCCGGGCCTGCTACTCCAGTCACTGCAACGGCAAAGTCAGTATCCAGAATTTTGCGCGCTTCATGTGCCATCAATTCCGCGACCTCTTCACTCACGGCTCCCGGTGCATCTTCGCCTTCCAGCAGATCATGCGGGATTTGAAGCAGCTTTTCTTTCATTTCGTTGGAATAGGATACGATTCCACCCATAAATACGAGTGCACTGCCTGGCACTTTGGTCAGATTTTCCATAATTAGACCGCCGGTGCAGCTCTCTGCCGCCGCAAGCGTCAATTTCATACCGGTCATCATCTGTAAAATCTGCTGCTCAATTCGGATATCCTGATCTGCATACATATGATCTGGCAGACGATCGCGAATGACCGCTTCCATCGCTTTCAGTTTCTCCATCGCTTGTTTCTCATCCGGCGCTTTGGTAGTCAGGCGGATCGTGACTTCGGCTTCTTTGGCATAAGGTGCAATCGTCGGATCGGTCTGTGCGCTGATCAGATCCAGCAATGCGTCTTCCAGTGCGGACTCACCGATACCGGCAAATTTCAACATTTTGGAATAGATTGGATACTCACCGGACAGCACATTACTCAATAACCAAGGCACTGCTTGCTGCTCAAACATCGGTTTGAGTTCTTTCGGTGGTCCTGGTAGCACGACATAATGCTTGTCGTTCTGACTAATGGCGATTCCGACTGCGAGACCGACTTCGTTATCAAGCGGATGACTATGCTCCAGAATAATTGCCTGACGACGGTTATTTTCAGTCATCGGCTTATCGCGACCTTCAAAGAACGTTTCGATCTTTTGCATCGCTTCTGGATAGATGTGCAGTGAGCGTCCCAGTACTTCACCAAGAGCATCTTTGGTCAGATCATCCTGCGTTGGACCGATTCCGCCGGAAAATACAACTACATCCGCACGACTGCTTGCTAGTTCGATTGCCTGTTTCAAGCGGTTTAGATTATCTCCAACCACGGTCTGGTAATACACATCAATGCCCAGATAAGACAGTTGCTGAGACAGGTATTGCGCATTCGTATTTGTAATTTGACCGAGCAGTAACTCGGTTCCAACAGCGATAATTTCTGCTTTGACGGCTTTCATGATTGTATCCTCCCTTTTGAAACAGTGCATGATTGAGTTTGATAGTGTATCTACTTCCATACGCGGATGTGAGGATGCTTATGCTGTTCTGCTGTTACGTTTGCATGATTTAAACAAGCAGCATTGTAAAGCGAAGAATCCTCACAGAAAAAGACAATAGAGCGATCCCTATTGCCTTTACTGCCGCTTCATGTTCATACTACCGATTGCAACGATCTTATAAATAACTATTGCATCGTCGGCTGGAAGCTTATGCTCACCATTAATCAGGAATTATGAAAATGAAGCAAATTTTTATTTTTGATGAAATAATCGACACCCGAATATAGGGTAATCAATGTGGCAATCCAAATGGCAATTTCGGCAAATGGAAAACCGATCAATGCAAATGGGAAATTGTTAATCATTAGCGCAATGATCGCCACGATTTGAGTGATCGTTTTTGCTTTGCCCCAGTTGCTTGCTGCAACGACAGAGCCTTCCAATAAGGCAATCTGACGTAGACCAGTAATCGCAAACTCGCGGAAGATGATAATAATCGCCATCCATGCCGCACATTTGCCTAAGGATACAAGCGAGATCAGCGCTGCGGATACGAGTAGCTTATCCGCCAGTGGGTCAAGCAGCTTGCCCAAGTTGGTAACGAGATTGCGACTACGTGCGATATGACCGTCAATTCCGTCTGTACTTGCCGCAACAATGAAAATAAATGCCGCAATCAGATCGTTGTAGCTTACTTGAAAGGAACTGCCGATATGCAACAACTGCTCGCCAAAAGGAAAATCAACCAGCAAAAACAGCATCATGACCGGCACAAGCGCAATGCGGGCCATCGTGATTTGGTTTGGCAGGTTCACAGTGTACCTCCTACGCTGAGTCCAGCATTATGGTATAGCCGCTTATATGTACCTGCATGCGACCGTATTTTGTTTATCAACATCAACGTGCAGCCTCCATCCGCCCTGTAACAAAACCGTTACATGCAATTGTTATTTCAGGTTTGTAAATTGAAGATCGAGCGGCAGATCCGCTTTGCGGAGCAGTTGAATAATAGATTGCAGATCATCGCGGTTTTTACCCGTTACCCGGATTTGATCACCTTGGATCTGACTTTTCACTTTTAGCTTGGAATCGCGAATGAGAATATTGATCTTTTTCGCATTTTCCTGATCAATGCCTTGCTTCAATTTGAGACGTTGACGCACGGTTCCCATCGAAGCAGGTTCGACCTTTTCGTATTCAATATTTTTGATCGGCAGACCGCGTTTTACCATTTTCGATTGCAAAACGTCGATTAATGCACCGAGTTTGTAATCGTCATCGGATACTAACACAAGTGTTTCTTTCTCCAATGTCAGTGTACTTTTGCTGCCTTTAAAATCAAAACGGCTGGCGATTTCCTTTTCCGTTTGAGTAATTGCGTTGGTCATTTCTTGCATGTCCATTTTGGATACGATATCAAATGAATTTTCAGAAGCCACAGAAGTCTCCCCCTTTAGTCAAATTATAGGTGATATTGGTGTGCAAGTCTAATACGATAACGGTGATCCAGATGTGTAAACGCTAATGATGCGCTTCCTAGCTAATACTCAAGATCATCTTCAGACAAGAATGCGTTCAGATGCATTGCATACATAAACTAAACTCGCAAAAGGACATCCGGTTCCGCAAAACGGAAGTAAGGGATGTCCTTTGTGATTGTTTATCAGTTACTGCTGGATGTGGAATCTGTTGTTGTACCTTCCGTGCTGTCGGTAGAGGTAGACGTACCGTCCGTTGTCCCTGTCGCATCGGTTGTACCGGAAGTGGAAGTTGCATCCGTAGTTGGTGCTTCTTTTACCAGTTTTAGCACGATACGAGAAGTCGCTTTGCCATCTGTGATCGGCTGACCATTGATCGTAATCTTCGTAGCTGGCGAATTACCGGATTTAATATACAGACCGGAATCGGTCAGATCGTAGGACAGGTTTTGTCCACTCTCGGTGTTGTTGAAGAACAGACGCTCACCACTGGAATCAGCAGATTTGTACACTTCCAACCAGCTTTGACCAGTAGCTGCAATGTCTACTTTCAACGTATCGGAACCAGTATAATTCACATTGAACAAAGTATTGCGACCTTCTTTGCCACTTTCGCTGACTACCGGAGTGGATGAAGCATCCGTTGTCCCCGTTTCAGTCGATGGCGTTTCGCCGTTAGTCGCTTCTGGATCAGTGCCTTCCGTAGTACCCGTGCCTTCTGGGTTCTCCTTTGTGCCTGTACCCGCAGATTCACCATTCTGTCCAGAACCTGCACCAGATGGAGTTTGAGTCGTACCGCCATTGCCACCTGTTGCAGGCGGGGTAGTGGTAGTATTCGGTGTATTATTCTGTTCCTGTTGTTGACTACTTGCAGTTTCTTCAATTTGCGGGGAAGAATTTTTGCTGATTACAAAAATCCATACCAGTGCAATGATCAGAATCGGGAACACCCACATTAAAATGGTTGATAGCAACTTGCCACTACGTCCCGAAGCGGCGGCATTACGCCGTGCAGCTCTGCGCGGTTGCGCAACAGGTTCCATCACCGCTTCCGGCTCTGGCTCCGGTACAACATCCTGATGTTCTTGCAGCAGCTCGTCCGGACTAATACCGACAGCCTCTGCATAAGTTTTGATAAATGCCCGAACATAAAAACTTCCGGGAAGCACCTTGAAATCACCCGCTTCGATGGCCTCCAAGTAGCGCTTGCGTATTTTGGTCATTTCTTGCACGTCATCGAGCGATAAACCCCGTGCAAGGCGGGCGTCCCGTAACTGGCGACCCAGATCTGACATACGATTACCTCCTGATTAGATTGTTTTATCACATAAAGACTGAGCTTTATTGGTCATTTAGATATCATCTGTGTACGTTTCCGTGAATGTATCATAAACGATCTCTTCATCCGGATTGTTGCGCAATTCGATAATAATGTCGAAATCGCTGTACTCATAATCCGATTCCCGTACAAAGATATCGGGATGCTCAATTACTTTCGTACTTGGCATCTGCATAATATCTTGCAAAAGCTGGTAATGGCGTTCATTTGACCGAATGGTACTCACGATCCCGTCAATAATAAATACATTGCCATGGTTCATTTCCTCTTCGGACAATTGACTGCGCACCGTCTGGCGCAACAGTGTCGACGAGACAAACGTCCAGCGCTTCATCGCGCATACACTGCCCGCGATAATGGATTCGGTTTTACCGACACGCGGCATCCCGCGCAGACCGATAATTTGATTGCCTTCTCGCTTGAACACTTCACCGAGAAAATCAACCAGCAAACCGAGTTCATCGCGTGTAAACCGAAATGTCTTTTTGTCATCGGAATCGCGTTCGATATAACGACCATGACGCACAGCCAGAATATCGACTAGCTTCGGTTGACGCAGCGCAGTGATCGTAATGTTGGTCACTTTTGCCAACATATCGCCAAGCAGCACGATTTTCTCATCATCGTCGGATTCCAGCAACATACCACGCGTTTTGCCTTCAACCCCGTTAATCGTACGGATGTTGACATTGAGCATACCAAGCAGTGACGCCACATCCCCAAGTAAGCCAGGACGGTTTTTATGTATCCTGTACTCCAAGTACCATTGTTTCGCTTCCGGATTCGTCTGTTTTGCTTCCACGTTCACCTCGAACCTTTCTTCCCATTCATAACGCGGATCATTCCGCACGGGCATTTCATATGTGATTGAATCATCATAGACTGTATTGCATGAAGGGCTGACTAGCAGCCATATAATAAAAAGCGGCTGATCATGTACATGACTTCAGCCGGCTGCGAACTTCACGTCTTTAACATGTTAATGATATATAAAATGATATAGAAAGGCAAGAAGCGAAAGGAAACAACTTTTTAACCGGGATGTCATCATTGACATTGACAGCTCATATTCAGCATAGCCTATCCAGTAAAAGATAATCATTGGATAACAATGAGCTGATAATGATCAGATATCCATGCGCTAACAAGGAATAGAAGCTTCACTGTACACGACGGTACCGAAGCTTCTATCGTTTGGGAATGAACATAAAGTGACTCTCCGTTACGTTACCCAGCCACCGTTCGGACTAACCACCTGCCCTGTCATATAGCCTGATTCCGGTAACGATAAAAAGTACACCATCGATGCAATCTCATCCGGTTCGGCAATACGTCCGGCGGGAATATCATCTTCCAGCATCCGAATCTCATCCTGCTGCAAATGAGAAATCATCTCTGTACGCACAGCGCCCGGCGCAATGGCATTTACCGTTACACCGGAAGGCGCTAATTCTTTGGCGAGTGCTTTGGTAAAAGCATTCACGCCACCTTTGCTGGCAGAATACAGTACTTCGCAAGAGGCACCGGTAATTCCCCATACGCTGGATACATTAATAATGCGTCCGTATTGCTGCCGAACCATATACGGCATAAACACTTGCGAACAGAAAAAGACAGCTTTCAGATTGGTTGTCATAATATCGTCAAAATCGTTCTCCGTCAAATCCGCTAGCATTCCGTAGTGCGACATTCCGGCATTGTTTACCAGAATATCAGGCTCCAGCCCATGTTGCTCCAGCTTGTCACGCATACGGCGAATCTGCTCTACTTCCCGCAAATCGGCAGATACGGTTAGCACACGCACCCCATACTCAAGACACGTACGCGCTACTTCATTGGCTTGTTCATGCGACTGACGATAATGAATAATTACATTCATACCCGCCATCGCAAAGCGTCTTGCAATAGCTGCGCCAATTCCACGGCTACCGCCGGTAATTAACACATTCATCTCTGCAAATGGTTTGCTACCGCCTGGAGTCGATGAACTCATGGATTAACAACAACGGATACAGCCAGTTGATCCCAATCAATATGATCACGCAAACGCTGATTGATCTCTTCCAGCGTCAGAGATTCATAGACTGGCAATACCGCGAAGAAGTCACTATTTTTGAACCGGCTACGTGTAAATTCATGTGCAATACTTTCCGGCGAATTGAGTGCGCGCAAATAGTTACCGATCCGTTTCCGAATCGCACGGTCAAATGCATCCTGGCTAAAACCAGTTTGTACGATCGCATTGATCTCTTCTTTTAGCCGTTTCACAAGCAATTCTGGGTCCTTCGTATCGCCACCGATCATAGAATACGCATATTCTGCTGTATTGCTATAATCATATCCAAAATCATCCGAAATCAGATCTTCATCATATAGCTTTTGATACAGGGCAGTACTTGTGCCAAGCAACAAATCCAATACCAGCTTGGTCGTCAGGTTGCGGCGCTGTAATTGTTCGCCATCCAAACCGATTTCTTTCTCTTTGAAGCCCATTAGGAACTTCGGTTGAGACACAGGCAATTTCACCTCATGCCAAGTTTCGCCTACTTCATTTGGCTCAGTTTCAAAGTAACGACTGATCGGTCCTTGTGGCTGAATGTTTTTGGCATCTTGATTGCGACGCACCTGTTCGATGATCGCTTCTGGATTCACTCCGCCCACTACGAACAGCATCATATTCGACGGATGGTAAAAGGTGTTGTAGCACGTATACAGGGTATCCTTCGTAATCTCACTAATCGATTCAATCGTACCGGCAATATCAATGCGAACCGGATTGTTCTGATACATCGCTTCAATCAGCCCGAAGTATACACGCCAGTCCGGGTTATCGCTGTACATCTGGATTTCTTGACCGATAATGCCTTTTTCCTTGTTCACATTTTCCTCAGTGAAATATGGATTCTGCACATAGTTCAGCAGCGTCTCTACATTGTCTTCAATCTGCTCCGTTGCCGAGAACAGATATACCGTCTGATCAAAGCTGGTAAAGGCATTCGCTGACGCACCTTTGGCAGAGAATTTGGAAAATACATCCACTCCATCTGGCTCTTCAAACATTTTATGTTCCAAGAAATGGGCGATGCCGTCCGGCACTTTCACTTCGTTCTCGCCTTCTACTTGAAAATGATTGTCTACCGAGCCGTAACGTGTTGCAAATGTGGCATAGGTCTTTTGAAAGCCTTCTTTGGGTAGTACATATACTTCCAATCCATTATCCAGCTTTTCATGATATAGCGTTTCCTGCAAATCGTCGTAACGTATGCTTTCCATCAATTAAGCCTCCTTATGCCCGGTTAGGAAATAGATTGTATCCAGTTCCAGCAATTGTGCTGCTGCTTGGATTTGATCTGCGGTGACAGCTTCCACTTGCTCCAGCAGTTCTTCGACAGGACGCTCCTTGTCAGCGAATCGTCCGTTAAAATCGTGTCCGATCATCTGATACGCAGAATCACGTGATTCCAAGAAATCATTACGCAGCAACGCCTTCGTCTGAGCCATCTCGGATTCGGTAATCTGTCCATCCTGTAATACGGACAATTGCTCACGGATAATATCCAGTGCTTTGTTGAAGTTTTCCAGTTCGATCCCTGATTGGATTGTAGTAATGCCTTTGTACGGATCAAAGCGCGAACCGACATAATAGGCAAGACTTTCTTTCTCACGTACATTCATAAACAGTTTGGAATGCGGGAACCCGCCGAGAATGCCGTTTGCTACTAATGCTGACGCATAACGGTCATCGCTATACGTAACTGGAGTACGAAGTCCCATATTCAGCTTGCCCTGACTAATTTCCATTCGTTCGGTAATCTGACGAACCTCAGCTACAGCCGGACGGGTAACCGCCGGTGTATAGAGAGTGGTCGCTTCGCTCCGATGAATGTGGAATGTACGTCCGACTAGCTCCATCACTTCACTTAACGAAGTATCGCCTACCACATACAGATCTAGATTGCATGAAGACAACCATTGACGATACCACTCATACAAGCCGTTGCTATCCCATTCATCCAGCGCATCCAGACGACCAAGCGGATTCAGACGGTAAGGCTCATCTTTACACATTTCTTGAATACAGCGCTCTGCTGCATAGCGAATTTTATCATCGATAACGGATTCCAGTCGCTTACGCACATTTTCGCGTTCTGCCTGTACATATTTATTGCGAAACACCCCATTTTCCAATGCTGGACGGGTCAGTGTATCTCCAATAAAGGTCAAACTGCGTGACAGCAGCGGTTCATTGCTGCTGACAAACGAATCGTTGATCGTATCCATCCGCAGCTGCACCATCTGGTAATCGCCTTTTTTGTATACATCAATACCAAATCCGGCGCCATACATATCTTCTAATGCTTCGCGGAATTGTGTCGTTTCGGGGTACGTTTCACTGCCCCGACGCAGGATAAAGGGAATAAGTGCGGTCGGTGTAACGGTATCTTCAGCCAGCGGCACTCCCAGATAGAGAGAGATCGCAAATGTTTTAAAACGCGTTGTCGGCAAGACATGGACGCGGATTCCATTGATTTCGCCGTGCTCAAAACCAGTACTGTTCAATGTCAAAACTCCTTTATCCAGATCAATTTGTGTATATCGAATCATGTACATGGACATACATGGATATCAAAGATGCTTTACGTATCATTGTATAACATCACAATCCGCACAAGCAATGTGACAGCATCAAAACACCTCATCCGAATATGGTCCTGCTTCTTTTTGCACAAAAAATACGCTTGGATTACGAAGCAAATGGAAGCAACTGATGACAAAGCTGATTTTTTTCGCGCTGACTTTTATGTTAGAATCGAATCTCCGGGGTCAATTAGGTCTTCATTATCACAAAATTGGTACCCGCGGGAAAATGGGGCGAAACATTTCTGCTCGGGACACGTCTAAATACATAGGATAATCAGACGGGTCATCCGCTATCCAAATTTATTAAAAGGAGTCTGATGAACGAACATGAAACTAAACAAAAAGCCTGTCATCATTACTGCCGTGTCCGCTCTGGCTTTGTCTGGAACTATTTTTGCCAACAGTACATACGCTTCGGATGCCACCAAGCAGCTCAAAGCGGTGTATGCTAATATCAAGGTGCTGTATAACAATCAGCAAGTGACTGTAGCTGACGCGCAGGAACCGTTTATGATTAACGGTACAACGTATGTACCACTGCGTGTGCTGGGTGATGCAGTAGGCAAAAAAGTAACCTGGAACAATACAGATAAAACGGTAACGATCGCTGACACAACTGCTCAAGTTCCACAATCGACAGTTGATTCCTTGAATGCGCAAATCCAAAGTCTGCAATTGCAACTGAACAATGCGACAACACAAAGTACAACCAAAGATTCGACGATTACTCAGCTGCAAGCACAGGTAACAGATCTGAACTCTCAGATCACCACCTTGAAAAACCAACTGGCTGATAACTCGGATACAAGTACAAGCGTTAGCACAGCTATGACCAAGCTGCAAAAAACGCTGAACAACAGTTATGGTGATTACAAAGGTACTGGCGCAGCAATTGAGCTGACTGGCAGCAAATCATCGGTTAAAGTAGCGATTCGTGTAACTGAGTCCACTTGGAACGATCTGTCCACTACGAACCGTAAAAACCTGCTGCAAAATGTAGTAAACGATATTCTGGACAATAGTACGTTTGAAGATGCAACGATCACTGGTACTGTGTACAATAAAAACTCGGTAAAACTGGTTGGCTTCACTGTGAACAGCAGCGACACTGTTGTATTGAGCGCCAATGTCGATCTGACTAACGTCCAAAAAGACCTGAACACCAACTATGGTACGTATCGTAATATCAAACTTAGCATCGAGCTGAGCAATGATAACGACGAGTCTATCGTGTTCCGCGTCTATGCTAACAAAAGCGACTGGAATACGCTGACTGATTATCAAACAACTAGCCTGCTGAGCAGTATCGCTGCTGATATTGATGCAGCTTACAATAACCTTGGCAAAACGATCTACGGTTTTGTTTATGATAGCAGCAACAAATCCAGCATCCTGAAACGTTACAACTAATTCTTTATACGTTGACAGTGTGATCTTGTAAATAAAATATGTACGTAAAACAAAAAGCGGATTTGCTCATCATGAGCGAATCCGCTTTTTGGTACTTGGTTTTTACTTGGTTGACGAGATAGTTATCATTTTGCTGTTGTTGCGATTTCGTAATAGCCGATAGTGTATGCTCGAGTTGCTTTAGTTTGGGCTTGCCTTGGTTTGGCTTTGGTTGAGCTTGGTTCTCTTAACTACCTGTGCTGATCTGGTGATACTGCTCTGGAGAAACGAGTACTTCACGCGGTTTACTGCCTTCATATGGACCTACAATACCGTGTGCTTCGAGCGAATCAATCAATCGAGCAGCCCGTGTATAACCAACTCTCATTCGGCGCTGTAATAGCGAAACCGATGCTTGCTTGGCTTCGACTACAATTTGTACTGCCTGATCAAATAGCTCGTCTTTTTGCTCATCCATGGCAGTAGCGGAATCGTCGATTTCCGGCACAATATCGTCATTGTACTGAGCTTCGCCCTGACTACGGCAGTAGTCGACAATCGTTTCCACTTCCTGATCAGACATAAATGCACCTTGCACACGTACCGGCTTGGATGCACCCATCGGCATAAACAACATATCGCCGCGACCGAGCAATTTCTCCGCACCACCCATATCAAGAATCGTACGCGAATCAATCTGGGACGATACGCCAAAGGCGATACGTGAAGGGATATTTGCTTTGATAACACCGGTAATTACATCTACGGATGGACGCTGAGTTGCAATAATCAGGTGAATCCCCGCTGCACGCGCCATTTGTGCCAATCGTGCAATCGCGTCTTCCACATCGCCAGCCGCAACCATCATCAGATCTGCTAACTCATCGACGATCACGACGATATACGGTAGAATCGCATCTGGATTGTCTTTCATCAGATTGTTGTAGCCTTCCATATTGCGCGTACCTGATTTGGAAAATAGATCGTATCGTTTTTCCATCTCGACAACGATCTTCTTCAGTGCCAGCGAGGCACGACGCGGATCGGTTACTACTGGAGCCAGCAGATGCGGAATACCGTTATAAATATTCAGTTCGACCATTTTCGGATCGACCATCAAGAATTTCACTTCATCCGGCTTGGCTTTGTACAAGATGCTCGTAATAATGCCGTTAATACATACTGATTTACCGGAACCGGTCGCACCAGCTACAAGTAAATGGGGCATTTTCGCCAGATTCCCGATAATCGTCTGCCCGGCAATATCGCGCCCAAAGGCGATCGACAACTTGGCTTCGGAATCATCGAAAATTTGTGTCTCCATTACTTCACGCATCGTAACCATAGCGACTTCGTTATTAGGCACTTCGATACCGATCGCTGATTTGCCCGGGATCGGTGCTTCCATACGGATATCTTTGGCAGCAAGTGCAAGTGCAATATCATCGGTCAAGCCAACAATCCGGCTTACTTTAACACCAACATCCGGCTGGATTTCATAACGGGTGACTGCTGGACCACGTACAACTTCCAGCACTTTCGCACGCACGCCGAAGCTTTCCAGTGTCGTTTCCAGCTTACGAGCGATCTGCATATAGTCATTCTGATCGGCTGCACTGCTGTTTATTTTCGGTTTAGCAAGCAAACTATACGGTGGCAGACGATACGGCTTCGGCGGCGGTGGAGGCGGCGTAGCGGGCGTCTGTGCCCCATCCCCACTTGCATCTGTACTAGTAGCATCGCCATTTGGCACCGATTCCGTATTGGCATCGCCTGTGGCAGACATGGAATGAGGTGAATCCGATGATGCAGAAGCTTCATTGCCTTCATTCGATAAAATATCGTCTGTGGTAACAGGCTGACCGTCAGCCCCATAGGTACTATTCCCATCATCAACATGGGTGATGGAATGAGGTAATTCAGCATGACCCATCATCGCTGTATCTTGCAATGTATCGTTACTTGTAAATGCAGAATGTCCATTGTTTGCTCCGTTATGCAAATGATCAGACTGCCAATCTTCATCCCCCGCCTGATCCGAACGTTCAGAACGGATTTGCTCGAAGAAGTCACGGATGATCGGTGTACGATCTGGCAATGCAGAACTACCAGCAGCTCCGATGGAAGCAGCTGTAGCCTCAGCTGAAAGATCATTGACATCATGCTCAACTGCCACTGCACCTATTGCCGGTGCATTATCCCATAGATCATCTTCGTCTGCAATATACATGGAGCGAGGCTTGGTATCCGCTGACGTAGCGACAGCAGATTCACCAGCAGACACATTAGGTTTGGATTGGGCACGTCGCCGTGAAGTCGAGTTAGAACGCTCTGGCAGAGCTGCGTAAACCGTCTCATTATCATATTCGGCTTCTTCATCTCGCTCGTGACTTGCACGCTGTTTGCGCAGCCAATTAAGTAACCCTTGACGTTGCTCGTGCTCTTTATCTTCGTCTTCCTCATAGGTGTCTGGCTCTTGCGCAGCCAGTTTCTCTGCTTCAGCCAATTCTAGCTCTCGCTCTTGTCGACGTTCTGCCATCGCTTCGCGTGAAGACTGCCACTTACGTCCAACCGCTGCTCCAACGCCCGAAACGATATTGCGTCCATACTCCGCAACTTCCACGACAGATTTTTGCGTAATGAGCATCAGACTGATGATCAGCATGACACCAGCAATTAACTTTGTGCCTGTTACACCAAATAACATCATCAGCATCCACATTTGAACAGCGCCGATATAACCACCTGCTGCTTGTCTGGCAGGCAGTGAACTAAGCTGATCTGATGGTACATAGATCAATACACTGAGTAATGTCATCGTAAAGACGAGCAGAACCAATCCGCTCATCCGGCTATTCCAACCATTGTTCCAGCGTTGACGCAGCATAGTCATCAAACCGATGTACATGCCAACCAGTGGCAATACAAAGTACGACTTGCCGAGAATAAACGCAGTTATGTAATACAGAAATTGTCCAACAGCTGCCTGTCGTGACAATGCTATCACCGATAAGGTAATGAGGATAATCCCATAAATTTCATATTTTAACATGCTCAGAGCAGGAGCTTTATTGTTTTTACGCTTGCGTCCCGTGGACGAAGACGATTTACGCTTAGCAGTTTGCGCCGGTTTCCGCGCGGTAGATGGCGTGGATTTCCGCGTTGTTTTGGTTGTTGTTCTTGGCTTCTGGGCTGTTTTCGGCTTAGCCACTTCTTACCACCTCCGATGTGTTATTATAGCATACTCCGTCGGTCGATGCCGTACATTTGTTTGCGTTTTGAAACGACAAAACCCCTGCTCCCCGCATGGGACCGTCCAATATACCATGCGGAGAAGCAGGGGCGACTGGTTGCCCTTACTTTTTATACAAAAAGCACATAACGTGCTTATACTTCCATAATGATCGGCAAGATCATCGGTCTGCGACGTGTCTGCTCATACAGGAAACGTCCAAGCGAGTCTTTGACGCTAGTTTTCAGCGAAGCCCACTCATTGACATTTTCACTCATCAGACGTTGCAATGTGCTTGTCACGATACGGTTTGCTTCATCCAGCAGACCTTCGGATTCACGCACATAGACAAAACCGCGAGAGATGATGTCCGGACCAGATACGATCTGGCCATTTTGCTTGCTCAGGGTTACGACAACAACCATAATACCGTCTTGAGACAGCAGTTTGCGGTCACGCAGTACGATGTTACCTACATCACCAACACCCAGACCGTCAATCAGTACGTTACCGGAAGTGACTTTACCGGCTTTGCGTGCAGCGCCGTTGACGATTTCGACTGTATCTCCGATATCTACGATAAAGATGTTGTTCGGATCTACGCCTGTTGCTTCACCCAGCATCGCATGTCTGCGTTGCATCCGGTATTCACCGTGAATCGGAATGAAGTATTTCGGTTTCATCAGGTTCAGCATCAGTTTCAGTTCTTCTTGAGAACCGTGACCGGATACGTGTACGCCAGGGTTTGCACCGCTGTAGTATACGTTAGCGCCGAGACGGAACAGTTCGTCGATCGTACGACCGATGTATTTCTCGTTACCCGGTACTGGAGTTGCTGCGATGATAACACTATCACCTGGCAGAATATCCACTTTGCGGTGTGTAGAGCGTGCCATGCGCGTCAATGCAGACATTGGCTCGCCTTGGCTACCGGTCGACAGGATAACGACACGGTCCGCAGACATTTTGTTCACTTCTTCTGGCTCGATCAGCATACCATCTGGAATATCCAGATAACCCAGATCGCTAGCAATCCCTACTACGTTGACCATACTGCGACCGATAACAGTGATCTTACGACCTGTTGCAGCAGCTGCGTTAACAACTTGTTGGATACGGTGAACGTTGGATGCAAATGTTGCTACGACTACGCGTTGCGTCGCTTTGCGGAAGATATCTTCCATCACGATACCAACGGTTTTCTCGGAAGGTGTATAACCTGGGCGATCCGCATTCGTACTGTCAGATAACAGAGCCAGTACGCCTTTGGCACCGATCTCAGCCATACGTTGCAGGTTGGCAAATTCATTGTTGACCGGTGTGTGGTCAAATTTGAAGTCACCTGTGTGAACAACGTTTCCTTCCGGGGTAGCCAGGCAAACACCTACGGAATCGGGAATACTGTGATTGGTTCGGAAAAATGTTGCTGTAATCGTGTTACCCAGTTTCACTTCGGAATCTTCGTGAATGATGATTCGTTTCGTTTCGCCGAGCAGATTTGCTTCTTTTAGCTTGTTCTCTACCAGACCCATAGTCAGGCGAGTACCATAGATTGGCACATTCAGATGTTTCAGAACGTAAGGCAGGCCGCCGATGTGGTCTTCATGGCCGTGTGTCAGCAGAATGCCGCGTACTTTATCGCGATTTTCTGTCAGGTAAGAGATATCTGGAATGACCATATCGATCCCCAGCATATCTTCCTCAGGGAACTTGAGTCCTGAGTCTACAACGACAATGTCATTACCGTATTGGATGACATACATGTTTTTACCAATTTCACCGACGCCGCCCAAAGCAAAGATCGTCAGTTTTTCGTTATTTGTGTTTTTTTTAGACAATGGAACTATACCTCCTATGATGTTGGACGCCGTTATAATATTTATAAACAAAAAACAATTGTGTTCTACAATAACATGGCAATAATTCACAAAATCAACTGCAAATGTTGGCTATAACAATACAAACCGGTCCTGTACCAGTTAAAGTATGCAAGAAACCACCATCCGGAAATTTCATATTCTTGCATCGTTTACGAATGTCACGAACACTCTGCCTGACAAAGAATTCTACTCGTAAACTTGTATTACTTTTTTATACCGCACCCAGTCACTTGAGAATATTATACATGATAAAAAAACAAAAAAACAAGTCATGTTTGAAACGCGCGGCAACATAAGCAATAAACCCCTTTCATAGCAAGGAAAACCGGTTATGTACAAACGCTATCAGTTGCCTGTAATTACGCCTTCGATTACGAAAGCAACAGATAAATCATGATCATTTTGCAATTATATGTATAAATATTCATTCTAATGAATACTAATCGTCAACGTTTAGCTCATCGTCTCTGCTTATAGGTATATTGGATTGTTATGCCTTGCATCCGATTCTGTTGGTAGCACATCCATGCTTAATACCCGAATAACTTGCTTTTTAAACGTCATAGACAAGCGCTGCTTCAATCTCGATGTACCGAATGGATCTTCATTAGCATCCATTCGGTTTCTTGTACACGCTCTGACGCAGGCCCATCTTCCAATGGAACCGTGACAATTCCGTTTGGAACCGTGGAAATGCTATTTATTGCAATCCAGACCAGCGCCACTGCTCTACTTCCGGCAGATCGGTGCCTTCCGAGCGAATATATTGATGATGTTTCTCTAACAAATCGTCCATGTTCTGAATGATCTCTGTATGATCGTGAGAAGCTGGCAAACTGCGCAACGCGGCTTTTACCAGACTGAAGCGGTCAAGTTCATTACGCACTCTCATATCAAACGGCGTTGTAATGTCACCATTCTCTCGATACCCATGAATATGAATATTGCGGTTAGGATGGTCGAAGAACAGATCACGAATCAATCCCTCATACCCGTGAAATGCGAACAGAACCGGTGTATCTTTTGTAAAGTAAGATAAACATTCTTGCTCAGACAACCCGCGCGGATCACGATCTTGTATTCGCAAACGCAGCAGATCAACGACACTTACAAAACGGATACGCAAATTCGGCAAACGCTCATGCAAAATGGACACTGCCGCCAGCGCTTCGGTCATCGGCTCTGTACCCGCAGCGGCAATTACAAGATCCGGCTCGGCATCGTGTGCTGAACTCGTACTTGCCCACGGCACGATACTCATTCCACGTTCTACTAATTCAGCTGCCTCTGTTGGCGTGAACCATTGCAGACGTGGATGCTTGGACGAGATGATCAGATTGATCTTGCCGCGATCATTGGCGACTTTTTCAAATACAGCTAGCAATGTATTGGCATCCGCAGGCAAATATTCGCGCACTAGATCATGTCGTTTATCTGCCAGATGTCCTAGAATACCAGGGTCCTGATGCGTATACCCGTTATGATCCTGCTGAAAAACAGTTGACGATGCGATGAGATTGAGCGATGGAATGTCTGCACGCCAATCCAGTACGCTAGACTTGCGCAACCATTTGAAATGCTGCGTAATCATCGAATCTACAATCCGCAAAAAGGACTCATAACTCGCGAAAAATCCATGTCGACCACTTAGCAAATATCCTTCCAGCATCCCTTCTGCTTGATGCTCGGACAGCTGCGAATCAATCACAAAGCCGTCATGCGCCATATGCTCATCGGTTTGTTCATCAATCGGCGCCATCCAGCGGCGATCAGTCACCTCAAATACAGACGTTAACCGATTGGACATCGTTTCATCAGGGCCGAAAATGCGAAAATGTCGGTCTTCCTTGTTCAGGGCAATCAGATCACGTACATACTGCCCCAAAATCTCCATATCCTGCGCCAGTTCTGTTCCCGGCTTGGATAAAGATAGCTGATGTTCAGCAAGCAATGGCAATTGTAAATCTTTGGTCAGTTGACCGCCATTGGTCACTGGATTCATACTCATGCGCTTTTGTCCCTGTGGCAAAATCTCTTCCAACTCAGCACGCAATCGTCCCTGCTCATCAAAGCATTCTTCCGGGCGATAACTGTGCATCCATTCCGTCAATGCAGATGCATACTGCATATGTTCACGATCCGCAGGTAACGGCACTTGGTGTGCACGGAACGAGCCTTCAATCACTTTGCCATCCCATTCCTTCGGCCCTGTCCAACCTTTGGGACTGCGGAAAATAAGCAGTGGCCAACGTGGACGTTTGAGAGCCCCATTGTGACGAGCGCTTTGCTGAATATGCTGAATCCGCTCTACGATATGATCCAGCGCTCCAGCCATCGCCGGGTGCATCTGCTGCGGATCATCCCCCTCTACAAAGATCGGTTCCCAGCCCATTCCTGTAAAATAGGCATGTAACTCCTCATCATTTTGACGTGCCAGAATTGTCGGATTGCTGATCTTGAAGCCATTCAAATGCAAGATAGGCAACACTGCCCCATCTGTCACCGGATTTATAAAACGATTGGAAAACCACGAAGCTGCCAGCGGACCAGTCTCTGCTTCCCCATCGCCAATCACTACAGCAGCAATCAGGTCTGGATTGTCGAGTATCGTTCCAACCGCATGAGATAACGAATATCCCAATTCACCACCTTCATGAATCGAACCAGGTGTTTCTGGAGCAGCATGCGAAGCAACTCCACCCGGAAATGAGAACTGCCGGAACAAGCGCTGCATACCCTGCTCATCGCAAGTAATATCTGGATATATCTCGGTATAACTACCTTCCAGATACGCATTAGACACCATCACCTGACCACCATGTCCAGGGCCTTCGATATAAAACATATTCAGATCATATTTATTAATAATTCGGTTCAGATGCGTATAGATAAAATTTTGTCCCGGCACGGTTCCCCAATGCCCGATTGGATGAATTTTCAGATCATTTGCTTGTAAAGGTCGTCTCAGCAGCGGGTTGTCTTTCAGATAAATCTGCCCGACTGACAAATAATTAGCAGCCCGCCAGCAGGCGTTCATTTTCTCCAAATAAGCAGGTGATGAGTAATCAACAGGTACAGTTTGCGGTTTCATGGACATTCACTCCTCAGATTATGATGAATTTCTCCACTGCTGCATGCCGATCTGTCTATTGATTACGACATGCGCTCTCGCCTCTTCTTACCCGTTATGTACGACTGCTTACCGAATATGCGCTAGATAAAATAAAAAGCACAGTCCGCAAATAGGACTGTGCTTGCATAAGCGTTATTCATATGTCTGCGTATACAAATAAAATGGAATGTGAAAACAGATTATGTACAGAATATACGAATTGTATAGCATACATTATTATGCAGCTAATAACGCTTTGCCGCAATGCTTCGATACAGTGTATTCCTATACATCATTATGCACCAGCTATTCAGCCAGTTGTACACATGCTTCACAATTCATGCTTCGTATTTACAGCAGAGCTTCAATAAATTTTTTCTGCGCATCTGATGGTGGCAGTAGTGGCAGACGCACATCACCATTGCCGTAACCACGTATAGAAAGCGCATATTTGACCGCAGATGGGTTTGGCAACGGATCAGGACAGGCGAACAACCCTTTGAACAATGGCAGCAGTTTTTGATTGATACGCGCCGCTTGTTCCACATTGCCGTTTACATATTGGTTGATCATATCAGACATTTTCTGACCGACCACATGACTTGCTACGCTAATAATACCGTACGCACCTACTGTTACCGCAGCAAAGCCTGTAGCATCCTCACCGGAATAGATGCGGAAGCCTTCCGGCGCACCAGCGGCAATCTCAGTCACCTGATCGATTGATGCACACTCTTTGGTTGCGACGATATTGCTGATTTGTGCCAGCTTGATCGTCGTTTCCGCAGACATACATGTTACTGTACGTCCAGGTACATTGTATACGATGATCGGCAATTCGGTTGCTGCTGCAATCGCTTTGAAATGCTCGTACAAACCTGCCTGATTCGGCTTGTTGTAATAGGGCACGACCAGTAGTAGCCCATCCACCCCGAGCTTAGAAGCCTCGCGGGTGAGATGGATGGAATGCTTCGTATTGTTGCTGCCTGTACCAGCGATAATTTTACACCTGCCGGCGGCATGTTTGACGGAGAAGCGGAACATTTCCAGTTTCTCCTCGTCAGTTAGCGTTGGTGATTCACCAGTCGTTCCGCAGATGACAAGAGATTCGGACTTTTGCTCTTCAATCAGATAGTCAATTAAACGGGCTGTGGCATCCCAGTCGATCTCGTCCTGATCGGTAAAGGGAGTCACCATTGCCGTAATTAGTCTTCCAAAGTCTACCAATGTTTTTCCTCCTTCAATACGGGATGCTTCCCGCAGAAATTGGGCAGATTATAGGTGCAGTTCAAACTGGTTGTGGAGGGCACGGACTGCCTGTACCATATCTTCCTTCTTCACCAGCACCCAGATAGTTGTATTGGAATCGGCAGACTGCAAAATAGGAATGCCTTGTCCGGTCAATGCAGCGACAATACGCGCCATAATGCCCGGTACACCGTTGATGCCGCCACCAACGACAGACACTTTTGCACATCCAGATACGCTGCTCGGTTGCAGCCCCATATCGCGAAGCAACTCCATTGCTCGTTCTGCTTCATGATCCAATACCGTATAGACCGCCCCGTAAGGCGTTACGTTAATAAAATCGACGCTGATGCGGTTTTCGGCCATCGACTGGAATACTTTAAGCTGGAGGTTTTCCACACCATCCTGCTGATTAACTGTAATCTGCGTTACATTGTTCATGTAGGTAATACCGGTAACAAAGCGGTCAATAACTCCACCTGGCGAATCGACGAATTGCTCCGGCTGAGTCACCAATGTGCCTTCGCTTTCGGCAAAAGTGGAACGAACACGGACGGGCACTTGTGCCTGCATCGCAATCTCAACAGCACGTGGATGAATAACTTTTGCGCCCTGATGCGCCATATTGCAAATCTCAGCATAGCTCACATAAGCAAGTGGCTTAGCATCCTCGACAATACGTGGATCAGCGGTCAGAATGCCTTCAACATCAGTATAGATATCAACCATACCTGCATGCAGAGCTGCACCTAGCGCCGTTGCTGACGTATCGCTACCTCCGCGTCCGAGTGTGGTCAGATCGCCATTTTCAGTTTGTCCCTGAAAGCCGGTTACGATCACAACTTTGCCTTCTTCTAGTTCTTGCAATACACGCTCTGGACGAATCGCCAGAATACGGGCATTACCAAAATTATTATCGGTAATAAACCCTGCCTGTGCACCGGTTAGCGCGACAGCCGGAATGCCTTCTGCATGCAGCATACCGCTCAGATTGACGGCGGAAATGATCTCTCCACAGCCCATCAACAGATCGCGTTCACGGGCGGATGGTACACTGCCGTTGCGGGCAGTGCTATCCAGTAATGTATCGGTAGCGTAAGGGTCGCCGCTGCGTCCCATTGCGGATACCACAACAACGAGCTTGACCTGCCGGGCAAGCTCGCGTTTGATATGCCGCAGCACATGCTCTCGCGCCTCAGGGGTAGAGAGCGATGTGCCGCCAAATTTTTGTACGAGTATGTTTGATGTTTTTTGTAATAAGGTCGTCATGACCATAGCCTCCGTTAGCTGCTGACTGCTGCTGTTTTTGCGGCAATGATCTCGGCGATTTGAACCGCATTCCAGGCTGCACCTTTGAGCAGATTATCGGATACGATCCACATGTTCAGTCCACGGGAATCGCCCAGATCGCGACGCAGACGGCCTACGAATACATCGTTTTTGCCGGCTGCATCCGTTGCAAGTGGATAGGCTTGATTCGCCGGATCATCCACCAGCGTTATGCCCGGTGCAGATTGAAGAAGCTGTTTTACTTCGTCCAGATCAAAGTCCTGTTTCAATTCAACGTATACGGACTCCGAGTGTCCATATACAACCGGGATACGTACGCATGTAGTAGTGACTTTGATCTCGTCATCTTCCATGATTTTCTTCGTTTCCCGAACCATTTTCATTTCTTCTAATGTATAACCGTTGTCCTGAAATTTATCGATTTGCGGAATCGCGTTAAAAGCGATCTGATGCTTCACCGGCAGCGAGCCGACCGGCAAAATGTCCGGTTGTACTTCTTCGCCTGCTAGGGCAGATTGGCTTTGACGTTTCAATTCTTCAATCGCCTGGTTACCCGCACCGGATACCGCCTGATACGTCGAGGCGATGATGCGTTCAATACCATAACGATCATACAGTGGCTTCAGAGCAGCAACCATCTGAATGGTGGAACAGTTGGGATTCGCGATAATGCCCTTGTGATCGGCGATACGATCAGCATTGACTTCCGGTACAATCAGTGGCGTATCCGGGTCCATACGATAAGCGTTCGTATTGTCGATACAGACAGCACCATGACGAACGGCGTGCGGAGCCAGCGCCTTACTGATATCACCACCAGCACTGAAGAGCGCGATATCTACACCGGCAAAACTATCCGGCGTTGCTTCCTCTACCGTCACTTCCTGACCTTTGAACAGCACCTTTTTGCCAGCCGAGCGCGCGGAAGACAGAAGCTTCAGCGTTTTCACCGGAAAATCGCGTTCCTCCAGCAATCTTACAATCTGTTGTCCTACTGCTCCTGTCGCTCCAACGACAGCCACATTAAAGAATTGATTAGACATCTAGCATCTCTCTCCCCTTCGATTTTGCAGGGCATCTGTACAAAGACTGAAACGGCGGTCGGTTACGACCACCGCAGACCCTGACCGCCCGGCGAATAGTGCCGGAAATAAATTTCAGTATCCTGCAATAATTGTAGAAATGATATCATTCCCTGTAATATCTTTCAACTGTTTTGCAGAAAAGTTTTAAAGCATTGACGCTTTGCCGATGATGAGGCGGCTTATTCCATCCTGTTGCATCAACACGTGTATTGTATTATTTGGTGCCAGTATGACCGAATCCGCCAGCGCCGCGTACCGTTTCTGACAGCTCTTGAACCTGAATCAGATTCGTTTCCGGTACGATCTGGAATACCATCTGCGCAATACGTTCGCCGCGTGTAATCACGAACGGCTCTTGACCATGGTTGATCAGCAATACTTTGATCTCGCCACGATAATCCGCATCAATCGTACCCGGTGTGTTGAGCGAAGTGATGCCGTGTTTGAACGCCAGACCGCTACGTGGACGAATTTGTGCTTCCAGTCCGCCTGGCATCGCCAGCGCTAGACCCGTTGGCACTAGTGTACGTTCGCCCGGTTGCAGTGTTATTGGTGTCTCAACCGCTGCGTACAGGTCGTAGCCGGAAGCTTGTTCAGACATTTTGCGCGGTAGCTCCAGACCTTCGTGATTCGCAAGAGTCATAATTTCAATGTTAAAGGTATTAGTGGACAAGTTCATCTCTCCTTACATGTGCAATGCTTTTATCTGATGAGCCGACCATTGCCAGCGCATACGGCTGCGCAAACATATCGTCGATCACTGAACGGATATCCTCCATCTGAACTTCTTCGATGTAGCGGATCGTCTCATCGATCGTATCGTGTTCACGCAGCATAATCTCGTTTTTGCCTAGGCGATTCATCACACTGCTCGTGCTCTCCAATCCAAGGATCAGACTGCCTTTGAGCTGCTGTTTCCCCTGCTCCAATTCATATTCGGTCAGACCGTTCACCTTCAGATCGTGCAGCAGGTTATGGGTCAGCTCGAATACATCCTGTGTCTGCTTCGGCGCTGTACCTGCATAGATCGTAAACAGACCGCTATCTGCATGAGCCGTGTAGTAGGAATAGACGGAATAAGCCAGACCGCGCTTTTCCCGAATTTCTTGAAATAAACGCGAACTCATACCGCCACCCAGTGCATTGTTGAGCAGCACCATGGCATAGTACCTTGGATCATCTATTTTACCACCCGGGAAGTTGAGGCAGATATGATTTTGTTCCGTTTTCTTTTTGTGAAACGCAACTTCGCCTTTGAATGTCGGTGCGGTCAACTGCTGCTCGCTACCATGAATATCAAAACCGCCAAAATACTTTTCTAGCAGTGGTACAACGCTATCGTCAATATGACCAGCGATGCTGATTACGGTATTCTCAATCGTATAGCGATCTTTCATAAATAATCGCAACTGATCTGGTCCCATTGGTGCGAGACGCTCAGCTGTACCGAGAATAGGATACGCAAGCGGATGGTTGCCATACGAAGCAACGGTGATCAGATCATGCACTAGATCATCCGGGTCATCCTCGTACATCGAAATTTCTTCAAGAATAACATTTTTCTCGCGTGCAAGTTCATCAGCGTCCAGCAGCGAATTGAAAAACATATCCGATAAAATATCCAGTGCGATCTCCAGATGCTCATCCAGCACTTTGGCATAAAAGCATGTATATTCTTTACTTGTAAAGGCGTTCACATTGCCGCCAATACCATCGAAGATTTCAGCGATTTTTTTGGCATCAAAGCGCTTGGTACCTTTGAACATCATATGCTCAATAAAATGCGAAATCCCGTTCGTCACTAGACTTTCGTTACGGGAACCGGTTTTGATCCAAATTCCGAATGTGACAGAACGGAAAGTCGGCATTTTTTCCATAACGATCCGCAGACCATTATTCAATTGTATCCGTTCCATTGACTGGCCCCCTCTTTGATAAATGCATTCCTATCCTAACACAATATTCGCTTCTGCTCTACAGTTGCACTTTTTATTGCGAGCAGTGTATGTTTTGCAGCCTGCTACCCGATGTGGATGCTACATACGATCACTGCTTATATAGAAAGAAAATGTCATCCACTGCAAAAACTTGTTTTTATAATACAAAAAATTGATCATCTATTGCTGCGTTTCAGAGCTGTAGATTACGCCATTTTCACTACGATATTGTACAACAATGCAGCGTATCTCTCATTATACCAGATACTATCAAGCAACCAATGGGCATGAAAAAAAGAGTCAGAATCAGACTCTGGCTCTTTTGCTCATCATGCTATGAAGTTCAATCATACTCATGTCCTTCAAACCTGAATACAGGAATGAGGACATGAACATCATTAGGAGTTTGCTTTTTCGCCAGCTTCGGCAGTCAGCAGCACTTTGCGGGACAGATTGACGCGACCTTGACCATCGATCTCTGTGACTTTAACAGTGATCATATCGCCAATGGATACAACGTCTTCTACTTTCGCTACGCGCTCTGTAGACAGCTGAGAAATATGCACAAGACCGTCTTTCCCTGGAATCAGTTCTACGAATGCGCCAAATTTCTCGATTCGTTTTACTTTACCCAGATACGTTTCGCCAACCAGCACTTCACGTACAAGATCTTCGATCATTTTTTGTGCTTTTTGGATCATCGATTCATCGGAAGAACCAATGAATACGCGACCGTCTTGCTCGATATCGATTTTCACGCCGGTTTCATCAATGATTTTGTTGATGATTTTACCGCCGGGACCGATTACATCGCGGATTTTGTCCGGGTTGATGTTAATGATCACGATTTTCGGAGCATATTGAGACAGGCTTGTTCTCGGTTTGTCCATCAGGGCGTTCATTTTGCCGAGGATGTGCAGACGACCTTCGCGTGCTTGAGCCAACGCTTCAGACAGAATCAAACGATCGATACCGTTAATTTTGATATCCATTTGGATAGCTGTTACGCCTTCAGCTGTACCGGCTACTTTGAAGTCCATATCGCCGAGATGATCTTCCATACCTTGAATATCGCTCAGGATGGATACATGATCGCCATCTTTGATCAGACCCATAGCAATACCGGCTACCGGTGCTTTGATCGGTACACCTGCATCCATCATTGCCAGAATGCTGGCGCAGATACTTGCTTGGGAAGTCGAACCATTCGATTCCAGTACTTCAGAAACGACACGGATCGTGTACGGGAATTCCTTTTCCGAAGGGATAACTTTGGACATCGCGCGCTCGCCGAGTGCACCGTGACCGATTTCGCGACGACCCGGAGGACGCAACGGACGTGCTTCACCGACACTGAATGGCGGGAAGTTGTAATGATGCATAAAGCGTTTGGATTCTTCCGGTGCGATACCGTCCAGAATCTGTACATCACCAAGTGCACCCAGTGTACAAATACTGAGTACTTGTGTTTGTCCCCGTGTGAACAGACCGGAACCGTGCGTTCTTGGCAGCAGTTTCGCATCGCATTCGATTGGACGAATTTCTTCGAGTTTACGTCCATCTGGACGTACTTTATCATGGGTGATCAGACGGCGCACTTCTTCTTTTACAATATCGTGCAGCACTTCTTTGACATCATCCATATATTCAGGCGTTTCCGCATATTGTTGTTCAAAATGAGCAACCGCATCGTTGTTCACTACATCGATTGCATCTTGACGTGCTTGCTTCTCGGCAATTTTCAGCGCGTCTACGAGACGTGCTTCAGCAAATGCACGAACAGCACTGTTCACATCACTGTTTACAGTATGCAATTTTACAGCCATTTTCGGCTTGCCAGCACTTTGTACCAGTTGCTCGATAATGGTGATAATGTTCTGAATTTCGGCATGACCAAACATGATCGCTTCCAGCATGATATCTTCCGGCAGCTCATTTGCTTCCGCTTCTACCATCATGATCGCATCACGTGTACCCGCAACAACGAGGTACATTTCGCTTACTTCTTGCTGGGCAATCGTTGGATTAATTACGAATTCGCCATCAACGCGACCGACAGCTACACCACCGATTGGACCATCAAACGGTACATCGGAGATGCTCAGTGCAGCAGATGTACCGATCATCGCAGCAATTTGCGGTTCACAGTCCTGCTCCACACTCATAACATAGTTGGCAACCTGTACATCATTCCGGAAACCTTCCGGGAACAATGGACGGATCGGACGGTCAGTCAGACGGCTCGCCAGAATCGCTTTCTCGCTCGGTCTGCCTTCACGTTTAATAAATCCGCCGGGAATTTTACCTACGGCATACAGCTTTTCTTCGTAGTTTACGGTAAGAGGGAAAAAGTCCAGATCTTTCGGCTCAGAAGATGCCGTCACCGTACAGAGCACAGATGTATCGCCATAACGCACCATTACTGCTGCGTTTGCCTGCTTGGCCAAACGGCCAGTTTCCAGTACGAGGGTTCTGCCTCCGAGCTGCATTTCAACTCGCTGTTCCATGAAATTCCTCCTTTTTAGGTCATCCTACTATTCTATAATCAAGTCTCGATTCCCTTCCAGAAATCGAAACCGGAAAAATATGTGTACTTACAAAAAGCAACCCGGCCGCCGCCGTTGGCTCCGAAAAGACCATACGGCTGAACAACCAGGCTGCTTTGGAATTGCATTTTAGTTTTAGCGACGCAGACCGAGACGTTCGATCAGTGCGCTGTAACGTTTAACATCATTTTTCTTGATGTAAGCCAGAAGCTTACGACGTTGACCTACCATTTTCAACAGACCACGACGGGAATGATGATCCTTTTTGTGGCTGCGGAAATGATCCTGCAGGTTCAAGATGTTTTGCGTCAGGATAGCGACTTGTACCTCCGGTGATCCTGTATCGGACTCGTGAGTTCTGTACTCCTCGATCAGTTGTTGCTTACGCTCTTGAGTTAATGCCATCCTATTCACCTCCTTAAAATTTCATTAATAATCGCCATTGGCCTCGATATCGGCGGTGAGACCGAATAACCAAGCCAAGGTTATGTTGCTGATATCAGAAACAGCAACGTTGATCAGTATAACATACCGCGATTGCAAATAGCAATGCCGTTATAAAAGAATCTGACGGGCAGATTCTGCATCTCGGGAAATCTGCGCAACCAGCTCATCAATGGAGCCGAATTTGCGTTCATCACGAATATAATCGACCAATTCAACAGCTAATTGCTGACCGTACAGATCGCCCTGAAAGTCCAAAATATGCGCTTCAAAGCTTGGACGTGTCTCGCCGGTTTGGAACGTCGGTTTGAAGCCGATATTCATCACGCCTGCACGCCATGCTCCGTCCGCCATGACCCGCACTGCATACACACCCGGGCGAGGAACGACATATTTCTCATTTAGCTGCAAATTGGCTGTCGGGAATCCGATCGTACGACCGCGCTTGTCCCCGTCCACGACTTTACCGCGAAGCTGATACGGACGTCCGAGCAACAATGCTGCATGAGCAGCATCGCCTTCACGCAGTGCACGACGGATTGCGGAGCTGCTCACCTTGCTGTCTTCCAGTAAAAAGGCAGGAACCGTTTCTACAGACAGCGTATCCTGTCCTAGTTCCCGTAGCAGTTCCGGTGTACCGGCACCACGGTGACCAAAATGAAAATCAAAGCCAACAACAGCAGTTTGCACCTGCAACGGCACCAGCATTTGTTCATAGAACTGCTCTGGTGTCACGGCTGCAAATGCGCGATTGAACTCTGCTATATAAAGCGTATCGACACCCATGCTACGCAGAATTTCTTCTTTGATCGCAAGCGGAGTCAGATAGCCTTCATAATCGCCTTTGCCAAGCACTTCCTTCGGATTCGGGTTAAAAGTCATGACGGAAGCGGTAATGCCTAGACGCCGCGCCAGACGGATGCCATAATCGATAACGCTGGCATGTCCGAGATGAACACCGTCAAATTGACCGATGACCATCACCTGCGGGCCTGCTGCGTGCGGAATGCCGTCTTCCGGCCATGGATAAGCCAACCTTACTATATTCACTGTGATATCACCCGCATTTCTACAAATGAATGTGTTTACTCAAGCTGGTCTCATGATGTCAGAATCATTAGGGTAAAAATACTTTGACCGGCACGATCTTAGCTGCCTGATCATCGCGCTCAAAAATACCGATAAACGTACCGTCTGGCGCATACAGCTTGAGCAGCTGCTCAGCCGTAGTAGTACTGCCCTTGTCCGCAGAAACGTCCACGAACAAAGTCTGTTCTCCCTGCGGCGACTGTTCATTAGGTACAGACTGCGATTCTCTTGGTGCAATATGGTTCATCGCGATATGCTTGCCTTGCAATGTATGCTTGTATACCGCCGCATCTACCGTATAAGCAGGCAATGCCGACATTGCCTGATCTGGTGGAATCAAATACTGTTCCAACGCACCTTGCTCCATCAGCTGTTCTATCTGTTCAAATGTAACACATTTGTCCAGTGTAATGCCTGCCGACTGTGTGCGTATAAGCTGTACCATCGTGGATGGCACGCCCAATGCGCGACCGATATCCACACAAAGTGTGCGAATATACGTGCCTTTGGAACAGAGAACACGGAACGATATTTCCGGATGATCACCTGGCACCCAGCCTGTCATTTCCAGCTCATGAATCTGCACTTCGCGCGCTTTGCGCTCAACGGTTTTCCCTTCGCGTGCCAGCTCGTACAAGCGTTTGCCATCCACTTTGACAGCGGAATACATCGGTGGCACTTGTGAAATGATACCGGTTAGTCCTTTGAGGACGTCACGCACTTGTTCTTCTTCCAATTCTACCTTTGCCACCTGCTCGATAATCTCACCGGTCATATCCTCGGTATCGGTTGCTACGCCAAAACGCAGCACCGCGACGTATTCCTTAGGCATTTCCTGCAAATATTCAACAATGCGGGTGGAACGGCCCAAACAAAGTGGCAATACCCCAGTGACCGCCGGGTCCAGCGTGCCGGTATGACCAATGCGCTTCATGCTCACCAGTCGACGCACTTTTGCCACTACATCATGAGATGTAAAGCCTGCTGGTTTGTGTATTGCCAGTACACCATCAAACTCGTTCATAAAAGCTCCTTTATATACGAAACGACTTGCTGCTTCACCTGTTCCAGGCTGCCTTCCATACGGCATCCTGCCGCTTTGATATGTCCACCGCCACCAAAATGCTGAGCGACTGCTGCCACATCGATTCTACCCGCAGAACGCAGGCTGGCTTTGACCGCATAATCGTCAATGACTTTGAAGAAAATACCAACTTCGACGCCTTGAATATTCCGCGGATAATTGACGATCCCTTCCAGATCTTCATTCTCCGCACCTGCCTGAATCATATGCTCCGGTGTTACGTAAACATGCGCAATCCGGCTATCCTCTTCCAGCTCCAATGTGGATAATGCGAGACCAAGCACTTTTACCTGCGGCAACGTTACTTCTTCCAGCAACGTTTCTGCAAGATCCGGCCCTTTGACGCCCAGCTCTAATAGTCTGGATGCAATCTCCATCACTTTTGGCGATGTACTGGAATAACGGAAGCCACCGGTATCTGTCAGCAGACCGGTATAAATCGCTTCTGCCGCTTCTTTGGTCCACTCGACATCAAAGAGATTGATCCAATCAAACAATACCTCAGCGGTCGCCGCAGCGTCATCTTTGACCACATTGACAGTACCGTAACGATCATTCGTCGGATGATGATCTATGTTCAACATGGACGCCGATTCAGCCATCCAGTCTTTCACCAGACCGACGCGCTTGAAATCTGCGCAATCGACACAGATGATATGTTGGTATTCCCGCTTGCCGCCATCTTCCAGCAAATTAATTATGTCGCCGGAAAGGGTCAGATATTGCATCCGTTTCGGAATCGGACCTTCATTGACAAGGGTAAATTGTTTGCCGAGACAAGACAGCAGCCAGCCCACAACTACCGTGGAACTGACTGCGTCTCCGTCCGGCTGAACATGCGAAACCACCAGAAAATTGTCATGCTCTTCTACAAATGCCTTGGCATCAAGAAGAGACTGTTCATAGGTCTGCATTGCCGTCTCCTTTGAGGTTTACTCGTCTTTGTCGGAATCATCGCGATGAATCTGATTAATCAGTTCGTCGATGCGATTACCGTAAGCAATCGATTCGTCAAACTTGAACAGCAGTTCAGGCGTATGACGCAACCGGATGCGCTTGCCGAGTTCGGAGCGCAGGAAACCGGATGCTTTTTCGATTCCTTTGAGTGAACCTTTTTTTTGTTCGTCATCACCCATCACGCTGAGGTATACCTCAGCTTGTGACAGGTCATTGGTTACATCAACACCGGTAACGGTCACGAAACCGATACGCGGGTCTTTGAGTTCGTTTTGGATCAGCAGGCTCAGTTCTTTTTTGATCTGCTCGCCTACTCGTCCTGTTCTAATCTTAGCCATTGTTTTTCACCTCGTTATTTGCGCTCTACAGCTTCCATGATAAAGGCTTCGATTGTATCGTTGTCCTTCATATCATTGTAGCCGTCCAGCGTGATACCGCACTCGTAGCCTTGTGCCACTTCTTTGGCATCATCTTTGAAGCGTTTGAGGGAATCGATCTTGCCTTCGAAAATAACGATGCCGTCGCGGATCAAGCGAGCTTCCGCAGAACGGGTAATTTTACCGGAAGTAACCATGCAACCTGCGATTGTACCTACGCGGCTGATTTTGAAGGTGTTACGCACTTCGGCGTGACCGATAACCACTTCTTTGTACTCCGGATCCAGCATCCCTTTCATCGCTTGCTCGATTTCTTCGATCGCGTTGTAGATTACGCGGTGCAGACGAATGTCGACCTGCTCCTGCTCTGCCGTTTGTTTCGCCTGAACATCAGGACGAACGTTGAAACCGATAATGATAGCACTGGATGCTGCTGCCAGAATGATATCGGATTCGTTGATGGCACCTACGCCACGGTGGATAATTTTGACGCGAACGCCTTCCACCTCGATTTTTTCGAGTGAGCCTTTGAGGGCTTCGACCGAACCCTGCACGTCGCCTTTGATGATGACGTTCAGATCTTTGATTTCGCCGTCTTTGATATGCTGGAACAGATCATCCAGCGTTACGCGGGTATTCGCACCCAGCTCGGACTGACGATGTGTAATTGCACGTTTGTCGGCAATCGAACGGGCTTTGCGCTCGTCTTCGAATACCATGAACGGATCGCCTGCTTGTGGAACTTCAGTCAGACCAGTAATTTCGACCGGTGTGGAAGGACCAGCTTCTTTGAGACGACGTCCTTTATCATTTACCATAGCACGGATACGTCCGAAACAGTTACCGGCAACAAATGCATCGCCGACTTTCAGTGTACCGTGTTGTACTAGAATACGAGCTACCGGACCGCGACCTTTATCCAGCTCGGCCTCGATAACCGCACCGCGAGCACGTTTGTTCGGATTGGCTTTGTAGTCGTTAACTTCAGCCACGAGCAGGATCATTTCCAGCAGGTCTTCCAGACCAGTACGCTGTTTTGCAGATACGTTAACGAAGATCGTATCGCCGCCCCACTCTTCCGGTACGAGTTCATACTCGGTCAGTTCTTGTTTTACTTTATCCGGGTTAGCACCTGGTTTATCAATTTTGTTGACTGCTACGATGATTGGCAGACCTGCCGCTTTGGCGTGGTTAATCGCCTCTACGGTTTGTGGCATAACGCCGTCATCCGCTGCAACAACGATGATTGTAATATCCGTTACCTGCGCACCACGAGCACGCATAGCGGTAAACGCTTCGTGACCCGGTGTATCCAGGAATGTGATTTTCTTTTTGTTGATTTCGACTTGGTATGCACCGATATGCTGCGTGATACCGCCTGCTTCGCCACCAGTTACGTTAGCGGAACGGATTGCATCCAGCAACGTTGTTTTACCATGATCGACGTGACCCATGATTGTAACAACAGGAGGACGAGCTTTCAGATCGGCTTCATCATCCACTTCTTCAACCGTTTCAAAACGATCGTCTTCAACTGGAATTTTGATCTCTACTTCAACGCCATAATCGTCAGCGATCAGTTGGATCGTTTCCAGATCAAGCTCTTGGTTGATTGTTGCCATTACACCGCTGCTGATCAGCTTCTTGATTACTTCAGAAGCATCTTTGTGCAGCAATTTGGCTGTTTCACCGACAGTCATCTCACCACGAACGATGATTTTCTTCGGCGTATTATCGATTTTCTCGCGTGGCGGTTGGTTGTTGTTGAAGTTTCTGCCACCGCGACCTTTGCCACCACGACTGTTATTGCGGTTACCGTTGTTGTTACCATAACGATTGCCACCGCCATTACCGCCACGGTTGTTGCTGTTGCTGCGATTACCGCCGCCACTATTGCCACCGCGGTTGCTGTTACCACTGTTGCCACCACCGCTACGGTTGTCGCTGGAAGAATTCCCACCTTGGGATGTTCTTACCGAACCCGAAGGTTGACGGTTTTGCGAAGAAGAACCGGATTGTGGACGAGAAGCAGCGCTAGGCTGACGGTTGCCGCCTTGCGACGTGCTACGGTTACCCGATTGGTTAGAGCTTTGTCCACTGCGATTACTGTTATTTTGACTAGACGACGAGTTAGAGCGATTAGCAGAATTGCTAGAACCGCTTTGGGACCTGTTATTCCCATTGGATGAGTTGTTCTGAGTTTTTATATCCATACCTACCTGCTTTTCATTTTTTTCGTGCGTCGCCGAAGCGTCCGCCGATGTATTCGTTTCGCTGTTCTGCCGATCGGCAGCAGCGTTCGATTTGATATTTTTGAAAAATTGTTCCACTTTACCCACGGCGCCGTCTTCCATAACGCTCATGTGATTGTTGACCGGTACATTCAGTTTTTTCAAGATCGTAATGATTTCCTTGCTGCTCATATTGAGAGATTTCGCATATTCATAAACTCTCAGTTTATCCTTCTGCTCCTGTGTACTCAATATATTCCACCTCCGACGAATTCCCTATTCGTTTACGGAGAAGCCCTGCGAACCCTTGATCGGTCAGTGCGATAATAACACGACCTTCTTTTCCAATACTGGTTCCCAGACTGTCGCGGTCGTAACCGACCAACAGCGGGATTTGATAACTGCTGCACTTATCGCGGAATTTTTTCTGCGTATTGGCGGAAGCATCACCAGCGAGGATTACGAGCGCAGCTTCACGGGAACGAATGGCCTTCAGTACCAGCTCATCCCCGGAAAGTACTTTTCCGGCACGCATGGCAAGTCCGAGTAGGGATAGTTCGTTATTCATTAGCGTCTCTCTCCTGCACTGAACTAAAATGGCTTTCTACGCTGCTAAATTCGCTAGCAAGCCGTTCATAAATTTCTTGGCTTACCGGCACTTTGAGCGCACGATCAAACGCACGACTTTTCTGTGCCAGCTGGAAGCAAGCTTGCGTGGCACATACATAAGCGCCACGACCCGATTTTTTACCGGTCAAATCAATCTCTACCTGATCTTCCGGTGTACGAACGATACGTACCAGGCTTTTTTTGGGCATCATTTGCTGGCACGCGACACACTTGCGCAGCGGTATCTTCTTTGTCTTCATTTGATAACCAACCCCTTTCAAGCATCGGATCGCCCTGTTGCTCCGTACCAGTGTAAAGCAACTATACGCTGTTCATCTGATGCTTGGATCAACAGTCATCCGGTCAAGCACAAACGGGAAGGTTTAGTCGACCGATACGGAATCCTGATGCATTTCTTCGCCCAATTCTCTCGGACGTCCAAATTCTTCCTCTGCCTGAGTTTCGCTCTTGATATCGATTTTCCAGCTGGTCAGCTTGGCTGCCAGACGGGCATTTTGACCTTTGATACCGATTGCCAGCGACAGCTGATAATCCGGCACGATGACACGAGCCATCTTTTCTTCTTCAAACACTTGAACCTCCAGCACTTTGGAAGGGCTGAGTGCATTAGCTACATACTCTTCCACGCTTTCGGAATAGCGCACGATATCGATTTTCTCACCGCGCAGTTCGTTAACGATAGTCTGTACACGCAAACCGCGTGGACCTACGCAAGAACCGACTGGATCTACTTCCGCATTACGGGAGTATACAGCGATCTTGGAGCGGAAACCGGCTTCGCGTGCAACCGAACGAATCTCAACGACACCGTCAAAGATCTCTGGCACTTCCAGCTCAAACAAGCGCTTGAGCAGACCTGGATGCGTGCGTGACAGCACGATCTGAGGACCTTTGGTCGTGTTTTCTACTTTGGTGATGTAGGCTTTGATACGCTCGTTCATGTTGAACTTCTCGTTAGGCATCAGCTCGGTCAGCGGCAGTACCGCTTCCACTTTCCCAAGATCCACATAGATGTTACGCGCATCTTGACGCTGTACGATACCGGTAACGATATCTTCTTCTTTATCGATAAACGCATTGTAGATCAAACCGCGCTCTGCTTCGCGAATACGCTGAGTTACGACCTGCTTTGCTGTCTGAGCAGCAATACGTCCAAAGTCACGCGGTGTTACTTCGATCTCCGCTACATCTTCCAGTTGGAAGTGAGGATTGATCTCGCGTGCAGAACTTACCGAAATCTCGGTACGCTCATCCAGTACTTCCTCCACAACCATTTTGCGTGCAAATACCTTGATGGCGCCGGTATTACGGTTCATATCTACACGTACGTTTTGCGCTGTATTAAAATTACGTTTGTAGCTGGAAATCAGGGCAGCTTCGATCGCCTCAAACAGCACGTCCTTGCTAATCCCTTTTTCGCGTTCCAGCTCGTTCATTGCCTCAATAAAATCCATACTCATGACCTTCAAGATCCCCCTTTCAAAAAACTACCGTTTAAAAAATGATTGCCAGTCTGGCGCTGGCTACTTTTGCATATGAAATCGTAAAGCGTTTCTTACCCGCTTCGATTAGCAGTTCACCATCGTCAAATGACAACAGGTGTCCTTCAAACTCCTTCAGACCATCCACCGGCTCATAGGTCGTTACGAATACATCTTTTCCGACCGCTTTGACAACGTCACTCTCTTTTTTGAGTGGGCGCTCCGCACCCGGGGAAGATACTTCCAGAAAATAAGGGTCCTTGATCGGATCATGACTATCCAGTTGTTCACTCATGTACTCACTGATCCGGCCACAATCATCAATATCGATGCCGCCTTCTTTATCTACAAACACGCGCAGAAACCAGTTTTTGCCTTCTTTTACGTATTCCACATCGACCAGCTCAAATCCATGTTCCTCCAAAAATGGCTGCACCATTTCCTCGACGGTCGTTTTAATCTTTGGTGTGCTCAAACAATCCAACCCTCCATCACCTTAGAATCCTGTTATGTTGTTGCAGGCTGTCGTATCCGCAAACCGTCCCAGCTTAAAGAAAATCGAACCAGAAAAAGCGCTCTCGGTTCGATCTTTTGCAGTGCGGTCTGATGTGAATATAAGCTGACAGCCTCATACCAAACAGTAAAGAGTGGGTTTCCCCACTCTTTACAGGACGGTTATTTCTTTCTTCACTCTCAAAAATTATACCATAATACCGCAGTGGTGACAAGTAATTCGCCTTGACCTGCACGCCTTTTGTAGCATCATAATCATAAGGAACATGTGATCATGGCTTTGTCTACCGTTACCAGTTGCAATGTTCCATTCTAATAGCTGGCTTACAATCAACATTTAGAACAGTGACAGCTGATTGCTTTCCGGCAAGCCGCGGAAGCAGCCCATCTGGGTCATCAGCTCGACAATCGTTTTGGTCGCTTTGGATTTCTGCTGGAAATCCTCAATTGATAGAAACTCGCCATGGTCGCGCGATGCTGCAATATTGCGTGCCGCGTTATCACCGATCCCCTGCACCGCAGAGAATGGTGGAACCAGACTTTTGCCATCTACGGTAAACGAAGTCGCATGTGAGCGATACAGATCTAGCGGTTTGAAAGTAAAGCCGCGTGCCGTCATTTCCAGCGCCATTTCCAAAATGGACAGCATCGCCTTTTCCTTTGGCGAAGCTTGGAAACCGAGCTGCTCAATCTCTTCGATTTTGCGATAGATTGCTTCGTATCCTTGACAACATAGATCGATATCAAAATCTTCCGCGCGTACAGTAAAGTAGGTGGCATAATATTCGATCGGATGATACAGCTTGAAGTAAGCCGTACGTACGGCGGAGATAACATATGCCGAGGCGTGGGCTTTCGGGAACATATACTGGATTTTGAGACAGGAATCAATGTACCATTGTGGCACTTTGCAGTTCTTCATCTCGTCGATCCATTCTTGCGTCAGACCTTTACCTTTACGTACACTCTCCGTAATTTTAAATGCCAGACTTGCATCCATGCCCGCTTTGTAAATCAGGAACAACATAATATCGTCACGACAGCCAATTACTGTCTTGATCGTGCAGGTATTGTTTTTGATCAATTCCTGCGCATTGCCCAGCCATACACCGGTTCCGTGAGACAGACCGGAGATTTGCAGCAAATCGGCAAAACTGGACGGTTGGGATTCCACCAACATCTGTCGTACAAATTTGGTTCCCATCTCTGGTACACCGTAAGTCGCTACCGGGCTACGCAGCTGATGCGGTGAGATGCCGAGTGCCTCGGTGGAGTTAAACATGCTCATGACTTTGGGATCGTTCATCGGAATTGTCGTCGGATCTACTCCGGTCAAATCCTGCAACATCCGCATCATGGTCGGATCATCATGTCCGAGAATATCAAGCTTGAGCAAGTTGGCTTCAAACGCGTGATAATCAAAATGCGTAGTCTTCCACTCCGCATTCACATCATCCGCCGGGTATTGAACCGGCGTTACATCTTCCACGTCGATATAATCCGGTACAACGACGATACCGCCGGGATGCTGTCCGGTACTACGCTTAACGCCCGTACAGCCTGCTGCCAGACGGCTTAGCTCAGCGCCGCGCCATTTCTTCTGATGCAACTCTTCATATTTCTTGGCAAACCCGTATGCCGTTTTCTCGGCAACCGTACCGATTGTACCAGCACGGAATACGTTTTTCTCGCCAAACAGTACTTTTGTATAGTTATGCGCGATCGGCTGGTAATCACCGGAGAAGTTAAGGTCGATATCGGGGACTTTATCCCCTTTAAAGCCAAGGAACGTCTCGAACGGAATATCCTGACCTTCGCCTTTTAATCGACCGCCACAATTCGGGCATTCTTTTTCTGGAAGGTCGAATCCACTCGGTACGCTACCATCAAGGAACCATTCGCTATGCTTGCATTCCTTGTTGATGCAGATATAGTGTGCTGGCAGCGGATTGACTTCGGATATACCGAGGAAGGTTGCTACGATGGACGAACCAACCGAGCCCCGCGAACCAACCAGATAGCCGTCTTCGTTCGACTTTTTCACCAGCTTCTCGGAAATGAGATAGTTGGCAGAGAAGCCGTATTTAATAATCGGCTCTAATTCTTTTTCGAGACGAGCAATGATGACTTCCGGCAAATCTTCGCCGTAGATCGAACGTGCTGTGCTATAGCACGTATTACGAATCTCTTCGTCTGCCCCTTCCAAATCCGGTGTAAACAGCTTCTCTGGAAATAGCGGATACACTTCAAAACGTTCCGCCAGTGCCTGCGTATTGGTCACAACAAGTTCATATGCTTTGTCTTCACCGAGGAAGGTGAATTCGTCCAGCATTTCCTTTGTCGTGCGGAAATGGGCTTCCGGTTTGCGCTGATCTTTGAGCGGACTAAAGCCGGTAATTCCGTTAATCGTAATATCGCGGAAAATCTTCTCGCGTGGTTCCAAATAATGCACATTACCTGTCGCTACGACCGGCTTGTTCAGCTTATCACCGATCTCGCAAATTTTTTGCAGGGCGATTTCCAACTCACGCGGTGTGCCGACTAAACCTTTGTCCACTAGGTGCATGTACATCGTCATTGGTTGAACTTCCAGAATGTCGTAGAACTGTGCGATCTCTTCTGCTTCTTCCTGCGTTTTGTTCAGTACGGTTTCAAAAAATTCACCTTTTTCGCAACCGGACATCACTAGCAGACCTTCGCGATATTGCGTCAATACCGATTTGGGGATACGGGGTACCCGTTTAAAGTATTCGGTATGCGACAGCGAGACGAGTTTGAACAAATTCTTTTTGCCTTTTTCATTCAGTGCATAGATGGTGCAATGGAATGGACGAGCATTGGACAGATCTTTACCGACAAAATCATTCAGTCGATCTAATTGCGTCAATCGACGCTCCTGCTCCGCATCTTTTAGCAAGCCGAACAGAATGCCACCGAGTGCGATCGTATCGTCAATCGCGCGGTGATGACTTTCCAATGCGACTTTGTATTTGGATGCTAGTGTATTCAAACGGTGATTCTTCAGCGTTGGATACAGTAAACGAGCCAGCTCTAGCGTATCCAGTACCGGATTCGTCATTTCCGGTAAATCGTGATTTTTCAATGTTGCTTGGATAAAACCGATATCAAAACGCGCGTTGTGCGCGACTAGAATGCCATCGCCAGCAAATTCTACAAATTCGCGAATGACCTGATCAATCTCTGGTGCGCCACGTACCATTTCGTCAGTAATATTAGTTAATTGCTGAATATTGTACGGAATACGTTCATGTGGATCGACAAATGTGGCATAACGGTCGATTTCTTTGCCTGCTACCATTTTTACAGCTGCAATCTCGATAATCTTGTTCTGTGTAATCGACAGACCCGTGGTCTCAATATCGAATACGATATATGTGGATGTGCGCAGATCAAGCGGTTGTGGTTCCAATACGATGGCAGTTGCATCGTTGATAACATTGGCTTCCAATCCGTAAATAAGCTTGATACCGTGCTTTTTGGCTGCTTTGGCTGCTTCCGGGTAACACTGCACCCCACCATGATCGGTAACGGCAATCGCTGGATGTCCCCAATCTGCCGCTGTTTTTACATATTTATCGATCGTCGTAATGCCATCCATCGTACTCATCGTTGTATGCAGATGGAATTCGACCCGTTTCTCATTCGCATCGTCTTTACGTCCTGGTGGCGATTTGATCTCACTCAGGTCGGATGGAATCATCGCTAGTTCTGGAATTTGCATAAACCGGTCATACTCTACCCGTCCACGTGCTTTGACCCATTTGCCATTAGCGAGCAGGCTCATGATCTTGAGATCTTCTTTGGTTTTGGCAAACATCTTCATTTGCAATGAGTCCGTAAAATCAGTAATAAAGAAGGTGAAGAGCGTACTGCCGTTACGCAACTCTTTGCTGTCGAGACCAAAAATCGTACCCTGTACGATGACTTTCTTCTCTTCATCCTGCAATTCTTGTAACGGTATCGCTGGTTCCTTCAACTCGTAACCAACCTGCAAACGAACCGGCTCGCCGTCTTCATCCAATTCTTCTTCCAGCTCCGACTCGACACTGGTCATCAGACGCTCAATCTCTAACAAATCTTCCTGACGACGCTGTTCATGGAATGCTTGCACCGCTTCACTGGATGTCTCGCCAACTTCGATTTTGATCCGCAGCTGTACATTAAAGTACTCGTTGTAAAATGTAACGATAGCCTGATCAATTTGCTTTTTCTTCGCTAATTCCAATGCCATCTGATCGGTCATGGTCAACGTCAATACATCGTCGTTAAGGGCAAACTTAGCACGAGTCATCCATCCGTTCACTGACGGAATCTGGCGCTGTACCCATTCCAGAAATAGTGTCCAATATTCTTCCACTACTTGGACACGATCAATCTGGTCACTATATTGAAATAAAAAGCGGATTTTGGCGATATGGCTCATCTTGTCCTGAATATGACGGCAAAACGTACGGTAGGTCGGTGACGGCACGATCGTATCTTTGACGATAATCAGTTTCCACTCTTTGTTGCTACGGCTGATCTCCACCCGTTCGATGATTCCATCCGCAAAATAGGGCTCCATCAGACCCACAGGCACTTGCGCCTGCTGCATCAACAGCTCAAAACGTTGTCTTTTTTCCCCGCTTGCGCTCATGAGGTCCCCCTTTGAAAAAAGCAGCAAGCTTCCGTCTATACCGGTGACGGACCTATGTCCACTCCGTTTGCTGGAAGCTTGCCTGCTTGAGTTATACTTTGCTGCCGGATGAGAAAGCTCAATCAGGCGTATATTCATTACATAGGTATCGTTACACCTGTCCAGTGCAATCCGATCAAATCATACATATTCACTGATCTCGATTGTCTGTATGCTGGTACCTCTGTCTAACGATACGACTACAAATGTGTTTCTATACATGAAAAATTAATAAGCGCGTGCAAATACGACGGTATGTTTCGCCGGTTGACCGGTTACGAGACATTTCTCTTTTTGCACATCCAATTGGAATGGAATGTTGCGGATCGTCGCGCCTGTTTCTTCTTTGACCTTGCGCTCGGTTTCGTCAGTACCATCCCAGCCAGCAATAAAGAAGCCACGTTTCTCTTCCATAATGCTCTTCATTTCATCCAGTGTATCGACAACGTGCATATTGTCTTCACGGAAGGACAGCGCGCGTTGGTACATTTCCTGTTGTACTTGCTCCAGCATGTTTTGTACTTCTTCGACGATATTTTCCAGTGGCACTTGTTTCTTCTCACCGCTAATGCGAGAAACGAGTACACAGACGCCATTTTCAATATCACGAGGACCAACTTCCAGACGTACTGGAATACCACGCATTTCGTATTCATTGAATTTCCAACCTGGACGCACATCGGCACGATCGTCAATCCCTACGCGTACGCCTGCTTGTTTCAATTCAGCGAACAGTTCATCTGCACGTCCAACGACTACATCGCGTGTTTTCGGTGGACCGATTGGAATGATCATCACTTGTTTTGGTGCTACTTTTGGAGGCAATGCCAGACCGCGATCGTCACCATGTACCATAATGAGAGCACCGATCAGACGTGTACTTACGCCCCAAGATGTCGTATGAGCAAATTCCTGATTGTTCTCACGACTCAGGAATTGAATATCAAAAGCTTCCGCAAAGTTAGTACCCATATAGTGGGAAGTACCTGCCTGTACAGCGCGTCCGTCCTTCATCATCGCTTCGATGGAGTATGTAGCTTTTGCACCGGCAAATTTCTCGGATGGACTCTTTTGACCTTTGATAACTGGAATTGCCAGGAATTCTTCAACAAACTCCGTGTATACATCCAGCATTTTCATCGTTTCTTCCAGTGCTTCCTCAGCTGTCTCGTGCGCAGTATGACCTTCCTGCCATAAGAATTCACTCGTACGCAGGAATGGCAGCGTACGTTTCTCCCAGCGTACAACGTTTGCCCACTGATTGATCAGTACTGGCAAATCACGATACGACTGAATCCAACGAGAGTACATATGTCCAAACATCGTTTCGGAAGTTGGGCGAATCGCCAGACGTTCTTCCAGCGGATCGCCGCCTGCTTCTGTTACCCACGGCAACTCAGGGTTGAAGCCTTCCACGTGTTCTTTTTCTTTTTCAAAAAAGCTTTCTGGGATAAACAGTGGGAAATATGCGTTACGATGACCGGTTTCTTTGAAACGACGATCCAGATCACGCTGAATATGTTCCCAAATTTCGTATCCGTCCGGACGGAATACGATACAGCCGCGTACTGGGGAATAATCCATCAGTTCGGCTTTTTTGATCACGTCGATATACCAGCGTGAAAAGTCTTCACTCTGTGGCGTGATTTCTGTTACAAATTGTTTGTCCTGCTTTTCGTTCGACATAAAAGTGGATATCCTCCCGTAAGTAACCATTATGATAATGAGCACCCGCCAAAACGGCTGCTAAATTGGTCTTGGTTCAGAACGACTGCAAGCTATTGCATGCGGTTCTGTCTGTTCATCTATTGTAGCATGACTGAACGTTTTTTTTGAATCTTTTCCTAGAAACAAGCATGAACGCTATCTTGGAAATGTCACGCCTTCGCCGCAATCCATCACTACATCCGGCATCTAAGCCACTCTACCTCTGTAAAAAAGACAGATAGCAGACGACAGCCAGACCAACAGACATATATGCATATGCCGGGTCTGGCTGAAATGTTTGTTACATGTAATGAATTTTTGTAAAACAGAATTTTTGTAAAACAGTTATCCTTTGATCAATCGTAAAATATCGTTGTACGTGACAGCGATCATTAACAGGAACAACATCGCAAAGCCGATAACATGCACCAGACCTTCCTTGCTCGGTTCGATTGGTTTCCGACGAATCCATTCCACAAAGATAAAGATCAACCGGCTTCCATCAAGCGCCGGAATCGGCAGCAAGTTGAAGATCCCAAGGTTTGTACTGATCAGTGCTGTCCATAAGATCATACTTGCCAGACCTTGACGTGCGACTTGAGCCGTCATGTCAATCGTACCTACCGGTCCAGCCAGATCGTTAATCGCGAATTGTCCGAAGACCAATTTTTTGAGTCCAGTCAGAATCGCTGTACTCATATCGACAAATTGATGACCTGCCTGGGTAAACGTTTCGGTAAACGAAGCCGGGCGAGTCTGAGGGGACACCGCTACCCCAACTTTACCTACATTACCGCTGCTAGCATCGGCTTTTGGTGTCACAGACAATGTCTGCTCCTGACCACCGCGATCAATTTTCCATTCCATCGCTTTGTTCGGCGATTGCTCGATCAATTGAATCATTTTGGCGGAATCACCACCGATAACTGTACCGTTGATCTCCTCAACGATATCACCTTTTTGCAATCCAGCTGCTGCGCCTGCTGATGATTCGGTTACCTGACCGAGAACAACACCTGTCGGATTATCGACCGGCACGCCAGTCATGCGTACGAAGATCAGACAGAGCACAAACGCCAAAATAAAGTTCATCGCTGGACCTGCAAAGATAGACAATGCACGCTGTCCAACCGAAGCGCTATTAAAATGACGATTACGTGGAGCAATCTGAATCTCTTGCCCTTTTACCGTCATCATCGCTTGCGGATGCACATCAAACGTCTGCACTTCGCCATCCACATTCATGACAATCTTCAGATCGTCCACCAGATCAATGGACTCTACTTCGCCACGGATTACGTTGCGACGATTATCCAGTTGATCGACAAAAATGGATTTGACCTGATTGTCTGCCATCCGTACGGCAATGGTCTGTCCGGGCTGAATTTCTGCCAGCTCCGGGTCTTCGCCTGCCATCCGTGCATAACCGCCAAACGGCAGCAGTCTGAGTGTAAATACGGTTTCGTCCTTTTTATATGAAAACAGCTTGGGACCGAATCCTATTGCAAATTCGCGTACGAGTACTCCAGCACGTTTGGCGAAAAAATAGTGTCCCCATTCATGCACCGTAACGATAACGAAAAACATGAGTACCGTCATAATAACTACTTGAAGTGTCTCCAAATTGCCAAATCCTCCTTCATATGCTTGCGACCGAAGTCTGTACGATCAGAGCGTTCGTACTCCATTAGATTATCACTTTTCTCCGTCTACTTACAAGCAGCGGGATGAGGAATACATGAAATGGTTTCCATAATACACAGGGATAATCTATACGATCTTATTGACAATCAGAGACAACAATACATTAGGCAAATGCGACAGCAGCACGCTGACGAACCTCTGCATCTACATGCTGGATCGTTTCCAGATCAGGGGAAGATATGACGACATGATGTTGAAGCGCATCTTCGATAATGTCTTCAATGGTCAAAAAGGAAATTTCACCCTTCAAAAAGCGAGACACCGCAATTTCATTCGCTGCATTGAATACCGTTGGAGCTGTTCCGCCTGCACGTCCACTTTCAAACGCCATACGCAAACATGGAAAACGCTCATAATCCATCTCGCGGAAATTCAACTGACCGACCTTTGTCAGCGACAATCGAGTCGAAGGAGACGGCTGACGATCTGGATATGTCAGTGCGTATTGGATCGGCACTCTCATATCTGGATTGCCCAGCTGCGCAATAATGCTAGTATCGGCAAATTCTACAAATGAATGAATAATACTCTCAGGATGCAGTACGACCGAGATCTGATCATACGTCATCCCAAACAGCCAATGCGCTTCGATAACTTCCAATCCTTTGTTCGCCATCGTGGCGGAATCGATCGTGATTTTGGCGCCCATTGACCAATTCGGATGCTTGAGTGCGTCCGCTACGGTCACATCACGCAGTTGATCCCGTGTACGATCACGGAACGAACCGCCGGATGCTGTTAATGTCAGCTCAGTAATACGCTCACGCGGCTCCCCATTCAGACATTGAAATAGTGCTGAATGCTCGCTGTCGATTGGCAAAATCTGAACACCTTTATTGCGAGCACGCTCATTCACGAGATGACCCGCAGTAACCAATGTCTCCTTATTAGCAAGACCAATCATTTTACCTGCATCAATCGCTGCCAGTGTCGATGGCAGACCCATACTGCCCATCACCGCTGTAACTACGGTATCGGCATCATTATGAGCAGCTACTTCAATCAGCCCTTGCTCTCCGTAATGCACGGTCATGGATTGTGGTAATCGCTCACGTACCTGTTCCGCCAGTTCTTTTGTTGAAACGGATACTATTTTCGGCTGGAATTCCAGCGCTTGCTCCACAACCAGTTCTACATTGCTACCAGCAGCCAGACTTTCCACTTTGAATTGATCTGCATGGGTACGAACCACATCCAGCGTCTGCGTACCAATCGAACCAGTTGAACCAAGAATCGCGATCTTTTTCATTGTAGCCTCCGTCTTGAGTACCTGTATTGTTACAAATGATCAGAACGGCATAAGCATCAAAATATGCACAAACGGAAAAACCATCAGCCAACTATCACAGCGATCCAAAATACCGCCATGCCCCGGCAAGATTTTGCCCGAATCCTTGATGCCATACACACGCTTATACGCAGATTGAATCAAATCGCCCATTTGCCCAACAACCGCTGCCGCCAGACCGATCAACAACGCATTGCCAATATGAAATAACGTCGGCGAGATGATCGAGAAAGCGATCGCTGCCAGCATAGCAAAAAAGATACCGCCTACAGCACCCTCTATCGTCTTATTAGGACTAATCGAAGGCCAGAGTTTATTTTTGCCAAGCGTCTTCCCTGTAAAATACGCTCCGATATCGCTAGCCCAGATGGAACAAAGCAGCATAAAGGTCCAGAACAAACCGTGACCGTCCGGTGCTTGCCTCGTCTCGGCAATATAGGAAAACCCAGTACCGATATAAAATGCACCGATAAACAGCAATGCCATCAGCTTGATGTCCTGCTGGTTTTTGGTAATCACCGTAATCGACAGCAGCAACAGCATGACGATCCATATCATATGATCAACCGACAATGGCGGTGTCAGATTCATTAGTGTCCAGGGAAACAGCATATATGCGACACTAATGTAACCGATCACCGCCGGTGCTCCAAATGGAGCCGCCTTTGTCATCGTTGCAAATTCATAAAATCCGACAAGCGCCATCACCAATAAAAGGGTTTGATACGCATACCCTCCAAAGAGACAAAGTCCCAGATATACGATTGCGGCTATGATACCAGTGATTATCCGCTCTTTCACAATTTATCCTCCATCCGAAACAACAGGGGTATCGCCGTTAGTACGGCTTACAGCCCGCCATATCTGCGTATTCTGCGCTGATATTCCGCTACTGCTTCGATCATATGTTCTTTGCCAAATTCCGGCCAGTAAATCGGTGTAAACCACAATTCACTGTAAGCTAGCTGCCACAGCATAAAGTTGCTAAGACGCAGCTCTCCGCTTGTACGAATCAACAGATCGGGATCAGGCAACCCGGATGATTGCAGTACTTGACCGAATGTATCCGGTGTAATGTCATCGACAGACAGCTTGCCCTCCTGCACAGCATTCACCATCTGCTTGACGCCTTCGGTAATCTCGATTCGACTGCCATAATTCAAGGCAAATGTCAGTACAAGACCGGTATTGTGTTCCGTATCACGCATCGCTTTTTCCAGCGGTTCTAGCGTATAGGAAGGGAGAATACTTTTATCACCCATCAGGCGTACCTGTACATTGCGTTCAACCAACTCATCCAGCTCGGTTGCTACAAATTCAGCAGGCAGCTTCATTAGAAAATCCACTTCGTCTTTCGGTCTTTTCCAGTTTTCCGTAGAAAAGGCATACATCGTCAAATATTTAACTCCAAGTTCGTCGGCGGCCATAGTGGCCCGTTTAACGGCTTTCATGCCGTTCTGGTGTCCGATGACACGAGGCATACCGTGACTTTTCGCCCAACGACCATTTCCGTCCATAATAACGGCGATATGATGGGGAACATTATCCGGCGAGAGCTCGCTGGTATGCTGTTGTTCGTCTTTATCCAACCACGAGCGAACACGCTTGAACATCACTTTTCCTCCATACAGTGTGAAAAGAGACAAACCCCACCGTTCGGAGGGGTCGCAAGTCTCTTACACTTCCATAATCTCTTTTTCTTTCGCAGCAAGTACGTTGTCGACTTCCTTGATGAAACGGTCGGTCAGTTTTTGTACATCTTCCTGATGACCACGCGATTCATCTTCAGAGATATCTGTTTTTTCAAGTTTTTTGATATCGTCATTCGCATCACGGCGAATATTACGGATCGCTACTTTCGATTCCTCACCGAATTTTTTGGTCAGTTTGACCAACTCGGCGCGGCGTTCTTCTGTCAGTGCCGGAATGGACAGGCGAATGATGTTACCGTCGTTCGCTGGTGTCAGACCGAGATCCGATTTCATGATCGAGCGCTCAATATCGCCCAGCGATGTTTTGTCCCATGGCTGAATGATCAATGTGCGCGGATCTGGTGTTGTAATGTTTGCCAGCTGGTTTACCGGTGTCAGTGCTCCGTAGTATTCCACCTGTACACGATCCAAAATGGAAGGTGTTGCACGTCCTGCACGTAGTGTCGACAAATCGCGACCCAGTGCTTGGATCGCTTTTTGCATGCGTTCTTCGGCGCTTTTCTTAATTCCTTGAGGCATTAGTCTACACTCCCTTTAACAGTAGTTCCGATTTTTTCGCCCAGTACAACGCGCTTAATATTGCCCTGTTCGGTAATTGCAAATACAATCAATGGAATATTGTTATCCATACACAGCGAAGATGCAGTTGAATCCATAACGCCCAGATTCTGGTTCAGCACCTCGAGGTATGTAAGCTGTTCGAATTTTTGTGCCGTTGGATCTTTGAACGGATCCGCTGAGTACACACCATCCACTTTGTTTTTAGCCATCAAAATCACTTCTGCTTCGATCTCAGCTGCACGCAGTGCTGCTGTTGTATCTGTGGAGAAGAATGGATTGCCTGTTCCTGCCGCGAAGATCACTACGCGTCCTTTTTCCAAATGACGGATCGCTCTCCGGCGGATGTATGGCTCAGCAATCTGCTGCATTGCGATGGAAGTCTGTACACGCGTAGGCACTTCGATTTGCTCCAGTGCATCTTGCAGTGCCAGCGAATTCATCACTGTGGCCAGCATGCCCATATAGTCAGCCGTTGCACGATCAATACCGCCCTGGCTTCCTGCAATACCGCGCCAGATATTACCGCCGCCGCATACGACTGCAACTTCTACACCCAGTGCGACAACTTCTTTGATCTGGTCTGCGATCGAAGCAATCGTACTCGCTTCAATGCCATATCCAGCCGTACCCGACAACGACTCACCACTGACTTTCAAGACCACTCTTTTAAATACAGGCTTATTCAAATGCATACCCTCCACTTTGTAAATTTGGTTATGATCACGATCATACCGGCAATTGCTACCGGGTACGCCGTTTCTAGGTTGCCGTAATTAAACGATTTTACAAAAGAAGGAACACATGTTGTGTCCCCTCCCTTGTTTGTATTTCCGAATCGTTTTCCGGTATGTCTATCTTCCGGCTTGGAAGATTAGCGTTTAACCTGTGCCATAACTTCTTCAACAAAGTTATCTTCTTTTTTCTCCAGACCTTCACCCAGCTCGAAACGAGCGAAGCGACGGATCGAGATGTTCTCGCCGATAGTGCTGATTTTTTCGTTCAGCAGTTGGCTGATTGTTTTGTCTGGATCTTTAACGAAGGATTGCTCCATTAGGCAGTACTCTTCATAGTACTTGTTGATGCGGCCTTCAACCATTTTTTCAACGATTTTCTCTGGTTTGCCTTCGTTCAGTGCTTGTGCTTTCAGGATCTCTTTTTCTTTTTCGATCGCTTCAGCAGGTACTTCTTCACGACGAACATACAGCGGGCTTGCTGCTGCGATTTGCATAGCGATGTCGCGAGCGAAGTCTTTAAATTGATCTGTTTTACCAACGAAGTCAGTTTCACAGTTGATTTCTACCAGTACGCCGATACGTCCACCAGCGTGGATATAAGATTCAACTGTACCTTCTGTTGCTGCACGACCAGCTTTGTTTGCTGCTGCCGACAAACCTTTTTCACGAAGTACGTCGATTGCTTTCGAGATATCGCCGTTTGTTTCTTCCAGCGCTTTTTTGCAATCCAGCATACCTGCGCCTGTTTTCTCACGAAGCTCTTTTACTGCGCTTGCGTTAACTGCCATTAGTGTGACCTCCATATAGTCAAAAGTTTAATGTAAGTACCTGTGCGGAACGCTACGATTGTTACCAATTGTACGCCGCTGACGGCATCACAGCCGCCGCTTCAACCATATCCAGTAGAAGCTTACCATATTTCACCGGGAAATAAAATTCCCGATTACCTTAAAAAAAGGGCAGTGAAAGGTTTACACCTACCAACCACCCTTTTATTTTTAGAAAGCATGTATTGCTATATCGACGCACAAGCGGCAATTATGCAGTTGTTTGTTCGCCTTGGTTTGCTTCGATAACCGCATCAGCCATTTTTCCAGTCAACAGTTTAACAGCGCGGATCGCGTCGTCGTTACCTGGAATAACGTAGTCGATTTCGTCTGGATCGCAGTTTGTATCAACGATACCTACGATTGGGATATTCAGTTTGCGTGCTTCTGCAACAGCGATACGCTCTTTACGAGGATCGATGATGAACAGGGCGCTAGGCAGACCTTTCATGTTTTTGATACCGCCCAAGAATTTTTGCAGACGATCTTTTTCTTTGCGAAGCAAGATTACTTCTTTTTTAGGAAGTACTTCGAAAGTACCGTCTTCTTCCCATTTTTCCAGTTCTTTCAGACGATTGATACGTTTTTGGATCGTTTCAAAGTTAGTCAGTGTACCACCCAACCAACGTTGGTTGATGTAGAATTGACCAGCGCGCTCAGCTTCTTCCTTAACGGAATCTTGAGCTTGCTTTTTTGTACCAACGAACAGGATTGTACCGCCGTCAGCTGCAACGGATTTTACAAAGTTGTAAGCTTCGTCAACTTTTTTAACCGTTTTTTGCAGGTCAATGATGTAGATACCGTTTCTTTCAGTGAAGATGTAACGATCCATTTTCGGGTTCCAACGACGAGTTTGGTGACCGAAATGTACGCCAGCTTCGAGAAGCTGTTTCATGGAAATAACTGCCATGTTTGTGTTCCTCCTAATGGTTTGGTTTTTTGTGTGCCTCCGCATCCTTCATCTTCCGGCAAAACTTCTCATACGAAAAGCACCTCTGCGCGAAATCGGAATGCGTGTGTTTTAACACCATTAGTTAATATATCATAAATATATTGTCTGTTGCAACATCAATATTTTGTTACTGACTATGTACGATATATTATAAAACAGCCATCCTCGGCTGTTGTGCATATTGCACATTAAGAGGATGGCTGTCCGGTAATAACATTGATGATGTTGTCATAGCTTTCGCCAGCATTAATCTGAAAATCGCCAATCTGCAAATGCTTATTGGCATTCATTTGAGATGCACGATTCACAAAATCACGTTGGCTATCAATCAAGCCTTGCTTCTTCAGATTGTATGCGACATCACTCAGCATCTCGCCGCTACTGATATTAAATTGTACCGTAGACGGTGTAGCACTCTTCGCAGGTTGCGTTGTTGCTGCTTCGGATTGCGCATTATTAGAGCTGGTGGATGTCGAAGTCGGCTGCTCTGTGTTCGTTGTCGAAGCGGTTGATGAGGACTGTGGCTGCTTCGGATTCGTCGTCGAACTCGTTGACGATGACTTCGGTTGTTCGGGAGCGGTAGTAGAGCTAGTCGAATTACTAGACGATGTGTCAGGCTGCTCCGGGCTAGTGGGTGCTTCGGGATCTGTACTTGTTGGTTCCGTCGTCTCTGTCTGCTTTTGCGCTTCGGCTTTTTTGGCTGCCTCTTGCTTTTGCAGTTCCTGCCATTGATCTCGACTGTATACCTGCTCGTCTGAACTGTACACTTGCATATTTTGCGCTTGTGCTGCTTGTTGAATTTGTTCAGGAGTCAGCTGCATGCCATTCAGCATCGTCTGCCCTTTACCAATATTAACAAGCTGCAACAAAACGGCACCTGCAATAATTCCGACACCGATGCCGATCATAAATGAACGATTTTTGATCACGATTGTTCCTCCTGTTTGGCAAGTTGCAGGATGAGCAGCACTTCTCCACGCTGCAAACCAACCGTTTTGGCAATCGTATCCACAGACTTGCCATTGTCATGCAGCTTGAACAGCTCTGGATAACGATCCTGAATACGCTCTTGTGGAGGCAATTCCGGCTCTATTGGTGCTTGCTGCTGTTCTTGCATCATACGTGCCGCTGACTTGATCAATTCTTCGCCCTGACGGTTCAAACCGCTCATCTCCTGCGGTGGAGCAGGAATCGCAGCTGGCACGACAGGTACAGCTGTTGGTACTGGCTGAACGGCAGCTGTAGCCGCACGTTGCTCTAATTCCATCAAACGCTGACGCATTTCGCTTACCTGCTCTTGTAAGGCGATTTGCTTTGCAGTCGATTCCTGCTTGATTTTGGAAACGAGATCGATAATCTCCTCATTTTCCTTTTCAATCTCCGTCATATAATGCTCCAGCGTGTCCTCAACCTTTTCGACTGTAGCGGTTGCGACTGTTTCTTCCGGCTGGCTTTTGTTTTTGCGAGGAAGCACCATACCGTACACAACGGCAAGCGCTCCCAATAAAACGATATATACCCATGAAGGAAAATCACCCATAATTAGCTCACCCTAAGTCAATATGTCATAATATCACAAACAAAACCTGTCTTTTTAAAAGGACAGGTCGATATGTTTGCCTTTGTATGGATGCTCGGCTGGAGCCGATTGTGTCTCTTCTTCCGAATGCTGGTGGTGTTGCTGCTGGGCATGCTGTTCACCCGGATGACCATCATGAATCGACGCCTCTGCCGATTGCTTCACTCCATCGCTACGCGTTCTCATGCGTTCTGCTTGTTCAAGGGAGCGGTCAGCCAGCATCGACTGCTCAATGGATGGACGTATCAGATGTTCCTGTTGAATTTTGCCAGCTTCACTTGTACGCGGTACTGCAATTTGTAATTCCACAGCTCTCATACCCATTGGTAACACCCACCTTGTCTGAAATTAATGATTCGCCACCATCGTAATGTCTCCGTCTTGGAATACGAAGCTTACCCGCTGTGCCGTATCTTTAATATACTTCGTATACCGTCCAATGACCAGCTTGGAACCGCCATAAATCGTATGCATGACTTCGATTTTGGCTTTGCTCGATTCCTCCAACCGCCGTTCAATATCCAGTACACTATCTTTGAGATCATCCCGCTCGCGCAGTTGACTCTTTTTGGTAGCTGACAATTTGATACGAAGTGCCATCTTGTCTGGTCCCAATTGTCCGACCGATGCCAATTGATCCAACAACGTCAGTGCTTTTTCGGTTTTGTCGAGGTTCTCGTTATGTGTTTTGAGTTCTTTCCGCAGCACGACGAGCTGATTGCGCAGTTCCGGCAGAACGCCAACCTCAATCTCAGTCACGGTAAAAGCGGTATTGCCGATGGTACGTCCAACGACGATTTCTCCGGCTTGCAGTTGTCCGCCGACGATGAGTCCTTTGGGACCGTCACAGCGGATACTTTCTCCGGCTTGAATATGTGAATGCATAATACTTTGCGAAACGATAACTGACTCGCCCGCATGTACGTTGCCTTCCTGAATAAACCCAGTCTTAACATTGACAGCTGCTTTGACTAATCCTTTGTTATACCCAATAATACCGCCAGTAATTTCAATTGAACCACCTGCTTCTAGTTCAGCACCTTCTACTCCGCCAACGACTCGGATATCACCCGATGCACGTACGCGGAAGTTGGAAAGTACATTACCACGAATGACGACCGTACCGACAAAGTCGATATTGCCGGTATGATAATCGATATCGCCATTCACTTCATAAACAGGAAACACATTAATCTTACCGTTATCGGTACGCGATACTACACCGTCAATGGCAGCATAGATGGCTGTTTGCTCGGGATTCAGTACGATGTTTTTGCCGACTTTGAAACGCGCTTCCTTGCCGGGTTTGTAAGGGATTGGTTCACCCGATACATCAATGCCCGGCTCGCCCGGCTGCGGATCGATCCTTTCGGCAATCAGCTGTCCTTTGAGCGCATTGTTCAAACGTAAAATTTCCTTATAGTCCACGCTGCCGTCTTCGGCTTCCCGTGGTCCTCTATTCTCGGAATCTGTCGCTATGGCATGATGAATGTAACCATCGGTGCCCGGTACCGGTGCGGTACCGTGCGCCACTTCAATGGTTTCAGCTTGATACAATTCTGGCTGCGATACCAGCTTGATCAGCTCTTCCATCTTGATGCCATATGTGATTCCCTGCGTACGCAAAAATCCCTCCAGTTGTTCAGCCGTGCATGCAAACTCATCATCAAACGTAGTAAATGACAGATAAGCAGCCGACTTGTCATTCGAAAAACTTACTTTAACATATTCGTCGAGTGTTAATTGAGAGGTCACGCCTTTTTCCCCTTTCACAAACGGCGTTACATATCCTGCATTAACAGACCTCTTTGTTTATCCAGTGCTCCCCGAAGACGAAGAATCGCCTTGGAATGCAATTGCGAGATGCGGGACGGAGACAGTGACATGACTTCCGCAATTTCACTGAGTGAAAGGTCTTCATAGTAAAGCAGTGACACAACCGTTCTTTCTTTTTCGGTAAGTTTCTCAATCCCTTTCATCAGCAGTTCCTTGAGCACAAAATCATTCACGCTGCGATCAGGATTTTTCGCTTTTTCATCCACAATCAAGGACATACGCGTTTCGGATTCCTCTTCACGGATTGGATCTTCCAGCGAGGTGATCGTCATCACGGCAACATCCTGCAACATGGTTTGGAACTCACGCTCACTTACATCCAGGAATTCGCTAATCTCTGCATCCGATACCGAACGCAAATATTTCTGTTCCAGCTGCTGATAAGCATCTTCGATTTTGCGTGCTTTTTCACGTACAGAGCGGGGAACCCAATCTCCTTGTCTCAATCCGTCCAGTATTGCTCCGCGTACCCGCCACGAGGCATACGTTTCAAATTGCAGACCACGCTTATAATCAAATTTCTCAATCGCATCAATCAGACCCATAACCCCGTTACTCATCAAATCGTCTTTGGAAACATTTTTCGGGAGACCGATCGCAAGGCGGCTGGATACATATTCTACGGTGCCAAGATAGTTTTCGATCAAGCGTTTTTTTGCTTCCACATTACCATGCTCTTTCCACTGTATCCACAACTCGATATGGTTCAAATGGCTTCCTTTTTGCTCGCTCAATTGCTTTCACCCTCCTTACTTTTGTGTTAGGTGGCGTACGGCCTTGGCCAGTTCCTCCGGATCTTGTTGCTTGGTTGAAACCAGTTTGGGCGGATCGAGAGGCGAGAAACTTTCCTGTCCTCCGGAATCTACCGGCTTCGGTGTAAGCAAATTGTTCAATTCATTGTCCTGATCAGGAGAAGTAATATCCAGGCGGTTTCCACGATCCTGATCTTCTTGTACAGTCTGTTCCGCCGTTCCTGGCATACCGCTAGTTCCTGCTGGGGATGGTGGCTTTTTGGCTGCGCCTGCGGGACTCGCGAGAATCCCCAGAATGAAACGCAGCAAAAATGCCAACATAAACCATAGAGCGAATCCGAAACAGCCTCGAACGAGACTTGTGGTCCATGGATTATTTCCGAAAGAGGCAAAAAAGGTAATCGCAAAACCTATGATTCCGAACCATAGGTTTATTTTAATATTCCCTATCATGCCTCATATTTCCTTCTTACCCATTTGTACACTTCTAATCGACAAAAGACCGGTTGTACAGTCCATTTCGATCGTACGCCCGTAGTTGGCGCCTGTGTCCTCCGCAAGCAAAGGAATATGCTGCTCTTTCAGAAATAACTTGCATGCCTCCACATTACGGGGACCAATCCGCATGTGATCACCACCGCTGGAAAAGGAAAACATCTGCGCGCCGCCTGCCATTTTGGCAACCAGACGTGTCTTCGATGCTCCAAGTCCCAGCATTCGCTTGATCAGTTCCGGCAAAGCGGTATCGGCGTATTTGGCAATATTGACTTGCCCTTCACGCGCGATTTCCGAAGACGGAAGCATGACATGCGCCATACCAACCAGCTGAATGTTTTTGTCGTAGAGGGTAAGGCCCACACATGAACCTAATCCCGTCGTACGGATAATGCCTGCCGTTTTCACGACATTCAGATCAGCCATACCCACTTTAACGACATGTTGTTCCTCAATCATCTTGCAACGGAACTCCTAGTGAAATGAAGATCTTTTCAAATGATTCGGGATCAGGAATCAGGAAAAATTGTCCTTCCACTTCTTCTTTACCTTCCAGGAATGTAGTATCGATCAGCAGTGCATCGTCACCCATTTCCCCGAACTGGAGAAGTCCGTAATTCAAAATAGCGCCTGCCATATCGTAAGCAAGACCAGGCACGGTAGGGCTCATCGACAAGCGTGTAAAATCAGCTAGTGAAGACAGGTAGGAACCTGCCAGAATGTTGCCGATTTCGGCGAGTGCGGATTGCTCCATTTCGCTGAATTGCTCATCATCGCTTACTTCTAGACCCGCAAGTCGGTGTAGCAAACCTTTGCCTGCTTCCGGAGTAAGAATGAAAAACAGATTGCCCGGCGCATCCCCTTCCACACGGAAGAAGATGGCGAGCACGATTTGTTCTGGGCCGCCGACTTTGTTAGCAATTTGCTCAAACGGCAAAATCTGCACTTTCGGTACAGCCATATCGATGGGCTTGTCCAGAAGCTGGGAAAGGGCAGTGGCTGCATTGCCTGCCCCGATATTCCCAACTTCTTTGAGCACATCCATTTTGAATCCTTCAAGCTTTTTGAAGAGATCCATCAGTCTTCAATACCTTCCAGTTGTACAACCTCGGTTTTGTTAAGCACTTCCGCGAGATTGAGCATGATCAGCAGCCGTTCTTCGTCGAGCTTTGCTACACCATCCAGATATCTTGCTTTTACGCCGCCAACCACTTCAGGCGGTTTTTCGATACTGCTACGTTTGATATCTACAACATCGTTAGCAGAATCGACGATAAAGCCGACCTGCATTTTGTCCACTTCCACGATGATAATACGCGTTTGATCCGAATATTCGGCTCCTGGCAGATTGAAGCGTCCGCGCAGATCGATAACCGGAATAACAACGCCGCGAAGGTTAATAACCCCTTTTACAAAATCCAGCGTTTTGGGAACGCGGGTAATCGGCAACATGCGCTCGATCGTTTGTACTTTATCGACTTCGATACCGTACTCTTCTTTTGCCAGTTTAAATACGATTACTTTCAATTCATCCATGGGTAAATCCTCCTCAATAAATGGACTGCATTATTTAATAAATGCATTCGGGTCAATAATCAAAGCGACCTGGCCGTCACCGAGAATCGTCGCACCAGAGATGCCCTGTGTATCAGGCAAGTAGCTGCCCAGGGTTTTCAGTACGATCTCGTTCTGACCAATAAAGTTCTCTACAGCGATTGCTGCCAATTTGTCTCCTTTGCGGATAACAACGATTTCCGTTTCCTCTTCTTCGCGCTCATCAAAGTCTGGAACCTCGAATACACGGCTCAGAGACAGTAACGGAATATGCGTATCGCGATAAGGAATCAGCTGGCTGCCATGCAGATCACGTACCTGTTTCGCTTTGATAATACCGGTTTCCACAATTGAAGTCAGCGGAATCGCATATTTTTCCGAACCGACGCGAATCATCATCGCGGAAATGATCGACAGAGTCAGTGGCAGTTGTACCGAGAACTTGGTGCCTTTGCCCAGTTCGGACGATACAGTCACATGACCACCAAGCGATGTGATCTTCGATTTCACAACATCCAGACCAACACCGCGACCGGAAATATCGGAAATCACTTCTGCCGTACTAAAACCTGGTGCAAACAGCAATTGGTATACTTCTTCATCCTTCATGCTATTCGCTTGCTCTTGAGACACGACGCCGTTTTTTAGCGCTTTTTGCAGGACTCTGTCACGGTTGATCCCGTGTCCATCATCTTCGATCTCGATAAAGACGTGGTTCCCACTATGGAACGCACTCAGTTTAACGGTACCGGTTTCGTCTTTGCCAGCGGCTACACGATCCGCCACAGACTCAACACCATGGTCAACGGAGTTACGCAACAAGTGAACGAGCGGATCGCCGATTTCGTCGATAACGGTACGATCAAGTTCCGTTTCTGCACCAGTGATGATCAGATCCAGCTTTTTATCGAGTGATTTAGCAAGGTCACGAACCATACGCGGGAACCGGTTGAATACGGTATCCACAGGCACCATGCGTAGTTTCAATACGATATTTTGCAGATCGCTGCTAACTCGACCCATATGTTCCACCGTATCGGTCAGTGCTGGTACTTTCACTTCGCTTGCCAGTTGCTCCAGACGAACACGGTCGATCAGCAATTCGCTGAACAGGTTCATCAGTACATCCAGACGGTCGATATCGACGCGAATGGTACGGGATGGAGCAGGCGCAGGCGCTTTGGCTGCTGCTTTGGGAGCAGCGGCTGGTGCTGCCGCTTTGGCTGCTGGTGCAGGCGTGCTGGTCGGTGTTGCTGCTTCCGGTGCAGGTGCTGCTTGAGGCTCAGCCGGAACTTCTTTGGAAGCGGCGAGCTGTTTCAGCGAATCTACATCCAGTTGCGTCACCTTAACGCTCTCGATCTCGGAAATGCTGCTAACCATTGGTTCCAGTTCCGCAGGATCTTTTTGTGTCACATAGTATAGTGAAAAGCTACGTTCAAACTTGTCTTGTTCAATATCCTGTGTGGAAGGCTCAGATTTGATCACATCGCCATAACGTTCCAGCAGATCAAATACCATGTAGGCACGAACCGCTTTCAGCTGACAATCTTCACGAATCGATATTTCCATGTACAATGCCTGATGACCGGCAGCCATCGATTGCTCGATAACCGACTGCTGGAATTCATCCAATTCGATGCCTTCACTATCTTTGATGGCTACGGGTGTACTGCTTGCCGGTGTTGCTGCCGCTGCGGGCGCAGCTGCGGCTGTTGTAGCGGCCGGAATATCTCCTCGCACAATCGCTTGTAGCGCTTCAACAATCGCGGTGACATCAGCTTTCCCTTCGCCGCCCTGTGTAATATCTTGCACCATTGATTCCAGCGCATCCAGACCTTTGAACAAGGTATCGAAAATAAATTCTTGCATCGCCAGCTTTTCATTGCGGACGAGATCGAGTACATTTTCCATCTGGTGCGTGAGCGCCGCCAGATCTTCAAATCCCATCGTAGCTGCCATCCCTTTCAACGTATGTGCTGAGCGGAAAATGACTTGCACGATTCCTAGGTCTGTCGGGTTTCCTTCCAGTTCAAGCATTTTTTCATTTAACGACTGCAGATGATCGTTCGACTCATCAATAAACATGGATAAATATTGATTCATGTCCATCGTGAGACACCTCCTCCATAGAATAACATAGTGCTTTTCGTAAGCTATTTAACGATTTGTACAAGTTTTGGCGCAATATCAGGTAATGGCAGGAGGTGGTTCACACATCCGAGCTCTACAGCCGAGCGAGGCATTCCGTACACTACACAAGTATCTTCGTTTTCTGCGAAGGTAGGGATTACACCACTGTCGTATAAATTTTTCATTTCCCTCGCGCCATCACTTCCCATTCCCGTCATGATCACCGCATAACGCTGCAAATCATTGAACGAGCGGATTGAAGCAAAAAGCGTATCCACGGAAGGACGGTGTCCATTGCGTGGAGGGTCCTGCGAAAGCTCAAGCCGATAACCGCCTTGACTGCGAACTACCGTCATATGATAGCCCCCAGGTGCGATATAGGCCGTGCCAGGTTGCAGCGGCATGCCGTGCTCCCCCTCCACAACATTGATCTGACTCAGGCTGTTCAAGCGCTGCGCCAGCGATCGCGTAAAGTTCGGCGGCATATGCTGCACGATGACGATCGGTGCCGGGAAATTGGCTGGGATTTTTTCCAAGAAACTTTTTAGTGCTCGAGGTCCGCCGGTGGAGCAACCTACAGCGACCAGCTTACTGATCGCTGCTGCCGGACGATCACCCGGAGCTGTCTTGGATGCCGGTGGAGTCGAAAAGGCTGACGCCGGCACCGACGATGCAGCAGGTTTTTCCAGTTCCCTGCGTGCAGGTGCCGGAGAAGGGCTGATCGGCGGTCTAGTTGTTTTGGACTCGGCAGGCTTCGGCGGAGTCGCCGAGGATGCCGGACGATCGCTAGTACGATGTGAATCAAGCGGTTTATCCAGCGTTGTCTTTTTGGTGGCATTCGGTTTCACTGGCTGTGTAACTCTGCCATTCAGTGGCGCTATAGGTGAGCTTGACGACGCCGGACTTGTCGTTGGACGTTTAGGGACGTCTTTGACAGGTGCAGGTCGTGTAGGCGGCTCCTGAGGCGCCGGAGAAGCTGTAGGTGTCTGCTGTACAGGTGGAGCTTCAGCTTCCGGTTGAACAGTCGCTGTTGCCTGATCGACTGCCAAATACTTTTGTTCGTTACGTTTACGTTTTCTTTCGAGAGCATGAACGGCGGTATGCAGTTGACGAAGCAGCTGCTGACCAACCTCTTCAATGTCCTGCGAATTGCTGACAGAAGGCTTGCGGATAAAATCGAACGCTCCGCTCTCCAACGCCATAATCGTTTCTCGCATTCCTTGCTCGTTAATGCCAGATAGCATAATAACGGGCAGTGGACGCTGAGACATAATAATTTTCAGTGCTTCCAGACCGTTCATTTCCGGCATTTCTACGTCCATCGTCACCACATCCGGCTTTAATTCCAGTACCTTCTGTGTCGCTTCCAGACCGTTGCCTGCCGTATCAATGACTTGAAATTCCGAATCCGCCTGAATCAGATCCGAAACGATCTTACGCATGAATGGGGAATCATCTACAACCAGCACTTTATAAGTTGCCATAACTATAGCACCTCTGTTCCTTACAGAATCATTTAGTACGCCGCATCCATTTTTGTATAAATCCCTTGATTCCTGATAAGGTCCCTTCCTGGCGCAGATCCGGTGAAACGACATACTGCATAGCCAGGTTCTGGATATCCTTTGAAGCAAGACACCCTGGAGCATGAATGGAAAAAGGAACCTGCTTTTTCACCGATTGGCTAACATGAGAGTCATCACTGACAAAACCAAGCATCGGAATGTCCAGATTTAGAAACCGGCTGGTGACCAAACCGATCTTATCAGCGGTCTGGTTGGCTTCACGCTGGCTCTCCGCTCGGTTAACCACCAATTTAAAAGCGGTGCTGTCTTCCAATCCATGTACCACCTTGATCAGTGCATATGCATCCGTGATCGCCGTTGGCTCTGGCGTGGTCACGACAATACACTCATCTGAGGACATAATAAACTGCAATGTTTCCTTGGACAGTCCTGCTCCTGTATCAAACAGGATATAATCCATATCGGCAGCAATTTTTTGAATTTGAGTAGTAAAGTAAACTAAATCTTTCTCAGACAGCGAAAATAGTGAACTTAATCCCGAACCACCTGCAATATAAGGCAATGATCCGGCACCTTTTTCGATGATTTCGCCAATCTGTTTTTCACCGCTAAGCAGATGTGACAGATTGTATTGCGAACGAACGCCCATCAGAACATCAATATTTGCCATGCCGATATCGGCATCAAATACGAGCACCTTCCGTCCGAGCCGTTGTAATGCGAGTGCAAAATTCAAAGTGAAGTTGGATTTACCAACTCCTCCCTTGCCACTTGTCACAGCAATGAATTTGGCACCGCCATTGCCCGGATCACGCGTTTCAAGAGCTTTGGCTTTGGTCGACATCAGATTGCGTAACGATTGGGCTTGATCCATCATGGCAAGATCTCTCCAAGTAATACATTTGCCAGAAAGTCAGGGCTTGGCATCAGCAGATCATCCGGCACATTTTGTCCATTGGTCATATAAGACAGTCGCAGTGGATGTTCTTGTAGAAGGTTAAACATCGCCCCATAACTTCCGGTTTCGTCCGCTTTGGTAAAAATCACTTTATCCAGCGGATACTTACTGAAATGATCGGTGATCGTTCTCATGTCTTCCGTTTTGGATGTTAAAGCAAGTACCAAATACGTCTCGCTCTGTTCCAGAGGTGCCAGCAGACTTTGCAGTTCGGAAACGAGCAATTCATTCCGGTAGTTGCGACCAGCGGTATCCATTAGGATCAAATCGCAATCTGCCAGGCGCTGTAACGATCGCTGCAAATCACCAGGCGATTGCACAACCTCCAATGGAACACCGAGGATAGAAGCGTACGTACGAAGCTGTTCAACCGCGGAAATACGGTACGTATCGGAAGTGATGAAGCCGACTTTGCGTTTGTATTTGAACAGCTGCTCTGCGGCAAGCTTGGCAATCGTAGTTGTTTTGCCTACTCCTGTCGGTCCGGCAATGTAGACAATCTTCGTGCCCGGATCGATGCCCCCTCCAATACGAGACACGGTAAACTGCTCAATCTGCGTCTTCATTGCTTTTCTCGCTTCCTGTGCGCTCATCTGCTGCCCTGTAGGGTGCTGGTCCATAATCTGGTCTACCCAGCCGTCAATCATGCTCTGATCGACGCCCTGGACCTTCAAATGCTGTACGATCTGCATCAGCGTTTCAGGAAGCTCAGCCAGTTCCCGATCTCGCGTAAGATCAGCCATCATTTTTTTCATCTGGCGTAGTTCTTCAAACAATCGTTCTTCAGTCATTTGCTCACTACCGCCTGCCTGTTGCTGCAACGCTTGCTGTAATGCTTGAATCGATACAGAGGCTGGCGTATGCTGCGGTGGCAGTTCCGTTGGAACTTCAGCAGTCGCAGTTTGTGTTTGCGTATGGCTTTGTGGCTGGTTGTAAGGTAACGATGCTGCCGGTACATTCTGGGCAGGCTGATCATCCACAGCCAGTGCTTGGCGCATGGACTCGGCAAATGCCTGACTTGATTTGCGATACGCATCCGGTACCGCTTTTTTCGGAATCGGTGCAATCGGTGGAATAACATTTTCCTTTGGAGCAGCTGATTGTGTGGAAGCAGCTGCGGATTTGCTTTCTGCCGCCTGCTCCTTCTCCACTGCTGCGATTACTTCGATCTTTTTCTTTTGAAACATGCCTAGAAAGCCACCAGTCTTCAATTCCTTCGTACTTAAAATGACGGCATCGCTACCAAGATCAGTACGGATCTTCAGCATCGCGTCAGGCATTGTGTCTACAATATAACGTTTTACTCTCATAAGTTCACCACTCCGACACTCTGAATTTCAACGTTAGGTTCCAGCTCACTGTAGGACAGCACCGGGATATCCTGCATCGTCCGCTCAATCAGCTGGCGCAAGTACATGCGGATCGCTGGCGAGGTTAGCACGATTGGCTGTTGTCCCATTTGCAGTAAACGGTTCACCTGCTCGTTGATTTTCTGATACATCGATTGCGTGGAAACCGGGTCCAAAGCCAGATAGCTGCCTTGTTCAGATTGCTGCACACTTTCGGCAATTTTCTTTTCCAAATTCGGTCCAACCGTAATGACACGAAGCGTCTCGCCCTGGCTTGTAAATTGCTGCGTAATCTGGCGAGATAATGCCTGGCGTACATATTCGGTTAACACATCTGGATCTTTGGTATAGGCTCCGTAATCGGCAAGCGTTTCAAAGATGGATACCATGTCGCGAATCGAGATCTTCTCTTTTAACAACTTAACCAATACTTTCTGTACATCACCGATGGATAATACGGAAGGAATGAGTTCGTCGACCAGCACAGGATAATTCTCACGCAGATTGTCGACCAGCGAACGAACCTCTTGACGTCCAAGCAATTCGTGAGAATGCTTTTTGATCAATTCAGTCAAATGGGTAGCCACCACAGATGGTGGATCGACCACAGTATAACCAGATAGTTCTGCGCGTTCCTTCGTAATCTCGTCTATCCATAGTGCAGGAAGCCCAAAAGCTGGTTCTAAAGTCTCTATACCCGTAATCGAGTCATCTTCAAACCCAGGACTCATGGCTAGGTAGTGATTTAGTAATAATTCACCACCACCTACTACATTTCCTTTAATTTTGATAACATATTCGTTCGGTTTCAACTGAATATTATCGCGAATGCGAATGACAGGGACCACAAGACCCAGTTCGAGTGCACATTGACGACGAATCATAATGATTCGATCTAGCAAATCGCCGCCTTGTTGTGTATCAGCCAGTGGAATCAGACCATATCCAAATTCAAATTCAATCGGATCAATTTGCAGCAGATTGATAACACTTTCTGGACTTCGTACTTCTTCAATCTGTTGCTCTTCCTGCTGTTGCTCCGCATCTACAACCTTTTGATTAAGATTCGCTTGCATTTTGCGAGCTGCGAATACGAGCAGAATAGCCAGTGGGAAGGTTGTGATGAAATGAATAGGGGTAAATAAACCGAGCAATGTAATAACAGCTGCAACGATGTATAACATCATTGGATACGAGAATAACTGGCTTGTAATGTCATCCGCCAGATTTCCTTCTGAGGAAGCTCTCGTTACGATCAAACCAGCTGCGGTGGAGATGAGCAGTGCAGGAATCTGACTGACCAAACCGTCACCAATGGTCAGTATAGAGTAAGTGGAGAGCGCATCAGCAAATGCCATTCCATGAATCGCTATCCCGATAATAAATCCACCGATCAAGTTGATCATGAGGATAATAATGCCTGCAATAGCATCCCCTTTAACGAACTTACTCGCACCGTCCATTGCGCCGTAGAAGTCAGCTTCGCGCTCAATCTTGCTACGACGTTCACGCGCCTGCTGTTCATTGATCAGACCAGCATTCAGATCGGCATCGATACTCATCTGTTTACCAGGCATCGCATCGAGTGTAAACCGTGCGCCAACCTCAGCTACACGCTCTGAACCTTTTGTAATAACGATAAACTGCACGATAACGAGAATCAGGAAGACGATAAAACCAACAGCAATTTGCCCGCCTGCTACCCAGCTGCCGAACGTGGATACGACCGAGCCTGCATCCGCCTGTCCGAGAATGAGCTTGGTTGTGGAAATATTAAGTGCTAACCGGAACAATGTCGTTATGAGCAACATCGCCGGGAAGATCGAGAACTCCAGCGCTTCCCTGGTGTTCATCGCAATCAGCAAAATAATCATTGCGAGTGAGATATTGATAATCAGCAATATGTCGAGCAGCCATGTTGGGATCGGAAGTATCATCATCATAATGATTCCAATGACACCCACAAGGACAACCAAATCTTTTTTCTTCAATGTTATTCAGCCCTCCGATCCCTTACTTCGTTTTGCCTTTCACCTTGTATACATAGGCTAGAACTTCCGCTACGGCTTGAAACAGATCACCGGGAATCGATTCGCCAATTTCTGTTCGAGCGAACAGCGCCCGTGCCAGCGGTTTATTTTCCATAATGACCACGCGATTCTGCTTGGCCACTTCACGGATTCGCAATGCGACAAAATCTTGACCTTTAGCAACTACCATTGGTGCTGCCATCTGTGAATTATCATATTTGAGAGCAACAGCAAAGTGCGTTGGGTTCGTAATAATAACGTCGGCATTGGGAACGTCTTGCATCATCCGCTGCATCGCCATGCGGCGTTGCCGTTCGCGAATTTTCCCTTTTATCAACGGGTCCCCTTCCGTCTTTTTGTATTCATCTTTGATATCCTGCTTGGACATGCGCAGCTTTTTGTTATGATCGTACCGCTGATACATATAGTCCAAGATGGCGAGAACAAACAGTCCAACACCAACCTTCAAACCAAGACTGGCTGTTAAACCAGCAGCAAAGTGCAAGATTGATTCCGGTGGCATATATGCCGTTTTTGGAATATCATGACTGACGCCTGCCAGCGTGCTGTAGACAAGATAACCGATGACTATCATTTTCAAAACTGATTTCAAAAATTCTACAACCGAGCGCATGGAAGCGATATTTTTAAATCCTTTGATAGGATCAAGCTTGCTCAGCTTGGGCATCAGCGGCTTACCTGTAAGCATAAAGCCGACCTGTGCATAGTTTGTAATGATTGCTAGTAAAAATACAGTTACGAATACCGGAGATACAATAATGAGAATCTCCATGGCATACTGCCCCAGCATCTGCATCACATTCGCCACTGTAATCTCCGTAGATAACCGATGTAGAAAGCCGTCTGTAAACAGCCATGTAATCCGTTTCAGGAAAAACCCGCCGAAAATCATCAGACACGCAATTCCGCCCAGCATAATTGCCGAACCTGGTATGTCGATACTTTTAGCAACCTGACCTTCTTTACGCGCTTCCCTACGTTTCTGCGGTGTTGCTTCTTCCGTTTTCTCTCCAGCGAACAGCTGAAGATTCATGCGTAACCGGAATGCCACTGCTTACAGCCTCCTTTCTACAGAGAGGTTACGGTGATGATGAAGTCGGGCGATTCCCCAACACTTGCAGTAAGCCCTGCATCGCCTGAAACATTTCTTCAAACAAATGCTCGAAAATAAAAGCAAAGCTGGGAGCCAGCAACATGAGCAGGAATAAACCTACGATAATTTTGACCGGTACACCAATAACGAAAATATTAAATTGCGGCGCACTACGCGCCAGAAAACCGAGTCCCACGTCTGTCAAAAACATTGCGACTACAATCGGCGCTGACATCTGGAAAGCGATTAGAAAGGAATTACTGAATGTTCGAATCAAAAAGTCGCTGAGCGACCCATTCAAAATCTGACTGGCTATATCACTATTCATCGGAATCCAGTCGTAACTATACAATACCGATTGCAACAAATAATGATGACCGTTCATACTCAGAAAGATAAGCATGGCGAACATATATTTAAAGTTACCGATCAATGGAGCCGAAGCACCGGTCATCGGATCAAATACAGTCGCGATCCCAAGACCGATCTGAATATCAATAAACGAGCCTGCTGTCTGGATTACCATAAACATCAGATAAGCGATATATCCAAGCAGCAGGCCGATCATGACCTCACGTATAACGAGCAGCATGTACATTTCCGTGCCGTCCGGTATTTTGATTGTCGTACCTTTTATCAAATAGATCAGAAGGGAAACAAATAATGCAATGCCCACCTTAAACTGACTTGGCACCCCTCTGGATGAAAAGACAGGTGAAACTACAAAAAAAGCTGTCATTCGACAAAAAACAAGCAAAAAAACAGGAAAGCTTTGCAGTAGTGTCTCCATAAGCCATCAGCCTAACCGATATATTTGTACAGATTACCGAGGATATCGGCTGTATATTCAATCATAACCGTTAAGATCCACGGGCCAAAAAGCAGCAGCGCCAGCATGACAGCAACGATTTTCGGCACAAAGGCAAGAGTTTGTTCCTGAATCTGCGTAGTCGCCTGGAAAATACTAACCAGCAAACCGACTACAAGTCCCAGAATAAGCATCGGCGCGCTTACTTTCAGCACAGTATAGACCGCCTGCCCCGCCATACCGATGATAAACTCCGAACTCATAATGAACCTCCTTCAACGAGGTGAATATAATACTGCGGTGATTCCAGAGGAAGCCCCGCTAATTGAAACTGATCAAAAGCGACTTGACGATAAGATACCATCCATCTACAAGAACGAATAGCAAAATTTTGAAAGGAAGTGAAATCATGACAGGTGGTAGCATCATCATCCCCATCGCCATCAATACGCTAGCAACAACGATATCAATGACAAGGAACGGTATGAAGATCATAAAGCCCATCTGGAATGCTGTTTTCAGCTCGCTGATTGCATACGATGGAACCATGACAGTCAATGGAATGTCCTGTACGTTAGATGGCTTAGCTGTACCTGTATATTCCAGAAACAGCAGCAAATCCTTCTCGCGCGTATGCTTGAACATAAATTCCTTGATTGGCTTCTCTGCTGCCTGCAATGCTTGGGTTTGATTAATCTGCCCTTGCAAATATGGCTGCAATGCCACCTGGTTCATCTGCGACAACGTTGGCGACATAATGAACAAGGTTAAAAATAAAGCCAGCCCTACCAGTACCTGATTGGGAGGCATCTGGTTAGTCCCTAATGAAGTCCGGACAAAGCTGAGCACAATCACAATACGTGTAAAACTGGTCATAAGTACCAGAAATGATGGAGCTATACCGATGATAGTTATCAAAAGCAAAATGGTCAGCGAACTGGTCGCCGGTTCATTTCCTGAGCTACCCTTGTTATCATTGCCGATCTGAATGTCGATATTCGGGATCGGATCGGCTGCTGCAAATATAGGATGAACCGATATTAGACTAACAGCAAAAAGCAGCATAAACGTTAAAATCAGCTTTTTTTTCATGAATCCCTCGACCGATCTGTAGAATCTTCCTCCTTCAGCAGTTCCTCCATCTTCTGTCTGCGATTTGGAATCTGGCGCAGTTTGCTTTCAAAAACTTCCTGAAAAGCATCCGTATCGCCAATTTCTTCTTCCTGGATGGCAGATTTCGGACGAAAGCGATTGCTGAGCTTGGAGATGAGCGGAGTCAAAAAATTGTTTGGTTCCGCCGCCTCGGATTGAAAAGACTGAATAACAAGCATCGCTTCCTCGGGATCAGAGATTTTATCCACAAGCGTAATATCATCCCCAACTCCGATCAGGTAGACCGTGTTTCCAATCTCAATCACCTGAATGGATTTGTTCGGTCCCAGTGCCATACCGCCTATGGTACGTATGGCACGGCGGGATAACCAGGTCTGATTTGTCCGACCAAGAAACCGAAGCAACAATACGATAAGCCCTATTATTACAGCCAAGACGATTATAACCCAAACGAGGTTTAGGATATAATCGCCTGTTCCTCCCATTGTGGCTGTTTGAGCTGACATGGGAATATTCTCCTATACGCCTAGCGTTTTGCTGATCGCTTCAATAACACGATCCGCTTGGAAAGGTTTAACGATAAAATCTTTGGCTCCTGCTTGGATAGCATCGATAACCATCGCCTGTTGACCCATCGCAGAACACATAATTACTTTTGCTCCGCCATCGAGTTTTTTGATTTCTTTCAGAGCGGCGATACCGTCCATCTCTGGCATTGTGATATCCATCGTAATCAGATCCGGGCGAAGTTCTTTGAATTTCTCAACTGCCTGGGATCCGTCTTGCGCTTCCCCTACTACTTCATACCCGTTTTTAGTTAAAATATCCCGGATCATCATTCTCATAAAAGCTGCATCATCCACGATAAGAATTCGGTTTGCCATTGATTTAAAATCCTCCCTAAGTGATCTTTATTGTATTTTTTGAATTCGGTCCCACTGGCTGACGATATCCGTTACGCGAACACCAAAGTTTTCATCGATAACAACTACTTCTCCTTTGGCGATCAGTTTGTTGTTGACCAGGATGTCGACCGGTTCGCCCGCCAATTTGTCCAGTTCAATAATTGCGCCCTGGGACAATTCGAGGATATCCTTGATTTGCTTTTGGGTCCTTCCTAATTCTACGGTGACTTTGAGTGGAATGTCCATCAATAAGTTCAAATTATTTTCATCCAGGTTAGGCGCAGCGCCTGCCCCGAAGTTAGAAAATTGAACCGGTTGCACATTCACTTCGCGTCCTGCCGGAGCACCGTAATGCTGTGGAGCCTGTGGTGCCGGCGGATACCCATAGCCTGGTGGAGGATATCCATATTGCGGATACGGCGGATATGGCTGCTCTGGTGTACCGTATTGCGGTGGCTGCCCATAAGGAGGCATACCTTGCGGCGGCATTCCCGGAGGAGCTGCTGCCATATCTGGAGCTTGCTGTGGAGCTGCTGCAGCCGGTTGTGAAGCTTGCGGCGGTGTTGGCTCCGGTGCAGGTGCACTTGCTGCTGCGGCTGGTTCAGCCGGTGTATCCTCCGCACCATTAATGAGTATATCGACCATGTATTTCGCAAACTTTACAGTTAGCAATTGCATAATCGTGGAATCGATCAGATCACCGATCAACAGACGGAACGAGATTTTGATCAGCGTCTCGTCGTTCGGCAACATGCTGACACCTTGATCATTGCTCACATCCAGAATGTCGATACCCGGTGGCGAAATGTTGACGAACCGATTGAAGATGGTGGACATCGAGGTTGCCGACGAACCCATCATCTGGTTCATCGCTTCCTGTACGGCACTGATATGAATTTCGTTCAGTTCCTCGTCCTTCGGCTGCCCTTCACCGCCAAGCATCAGATCTGCAATGATCTGTGCATCGCGCGTCTGGATGACCAGCGAGTTAATCCCCTGAAATCCATCGACGTACTCGACGTGTACCGCCACATGCGGTTTGGGAAACTCATCTTCAAATTCCGCACGTGTAATGATCCCTACGCGTGGAGTCGTAATGTCTACTTTTTGCCCAAGCAGGGTAGACAGGGCAGTAGCCGCGCTACCAAAAGTAATATTACCGATTTCGCCGAGAGCATCCTGCTCCAGCGGAGTCAGGAAATCGTCGACCGTCTGGCCGGATGGCGCCGCTGCTGCGCTGTCGTCATCACCTGACGACTGTCTGAGCAAAGCATCAATTTCTTCCTGTGACAAATAATCTTTACTCGTCAAGATCTTCCACTCCTTCACTGACGATTTCGTTAATCTGGATCGCTACCCGGTCCTTGACTGTTCCGGGACTTCCGATAAATTTCAGTTGATTGCCTACTCTGATCGAGAGCGCCTCTTGCACCGGCTTATTCAGTGAAATCACATCGCCCACTGTCAGGCTAAGAAACTCCTGAATGGACAATCGCGATTCGCCCAATTCGGCGATAACTGGCAATTGAGCGCGATGAACGCGCTCTTTGAGTGCCTGCACCTCTTCAACCGCTGGCTCTTTTTTCTGAGAGAAAAAGAGATGGTTGGCAGACAGCTTGCTCATAATCGGCTCAATTACAACATGTGGGATACACAAGTTGATCATACCGGTTGTATCACCAATTTTGGTACTGAGCGAGATCAGGGCAATCGTTTCGTTTGGAGATACCAGCGACATGAACTGCGGATTCGTCTCCAGTGCTTCCATGCGCGGTGACAGATCAATTACTGTTTTCCACGCTTCTTGAAGACTTTCAAACGTTCGGCTGAACATACGCTCAATAATCGTTGTTTCGATTTCCGTCAAGGCATTGATCTTGGCAGGTGCCGTTCCGGTACCTCCCAGCATGCGATCCAGCATGGCGAAAGCGATATTCGGGTGAACCTCCAATACCATCCGTCCTTCAAGCGGTTCAGCTTCAAAGATGTTCAGGATAGTCATTTTGGGAATGGAACGTATAAATTCATCATAAGGAAGCTGCTCCACCTGGACAACACTAATTTGTACAAAGGTGCGAAGTTGCGCTGAAAAGTAAGTCGTCAGGTAACGAGCGAAGTTCTCGTGAATCCGGGTCAAACTGCGAATATGATCCTTGGAAAAACGAACAGCCCGTTTAAAATCATATACCCGGACTTTCTTCTCGCTCTCTTCTTTTTTGAGTTCTTCCGCATCCATTTCGCCGGAGGATAATGCCGCCAGAAGGGCGTCAATTTCCCCCTGGGATAATACATCTACCATAATCTCACCCCCCTACGATTTAAAAGGTTTGGCTTGCAGGCCCGCTTGCCGCCGGATACACTCCGGCGTATGGTGTCGGGAATGCGGAATTGCACATATGTTGGATCAGATACCACTTACAATCTTGTCGGAAACTTCGACATCAACTACTTTGCCGCCATCTTCCGGCAGTGAGCTGTTCACCAGCTTGAGGATTTTGTCATCCAGTTTTTGAATACCAGCTGCGCTGCCCAGATCAGCAGGCTCTGTATCTGCCAGTACACGTACCAGGATCGGTTTTACTTTCAGGTCTTTGATCAAATCAAAGTTGGTTTTGGCATCTTTATCTTCCATTTGGAAGGAAAAACTAATTTTCACAACATAATTCGGATCTGCCAAATTCGTTGTCAGATCTGTAACATCTGAGGATACTTCCGCAATTTCAGAAGCGCTCATGCTTGCAATCTTTGCTTTTTCGGCCGCCGCGGCTTCAGCTGCTGTCATCGGTTGTTTGTTACCAAGTACATTCCCAAGCAGGAAATAAGCAACAACACCGATAAGTCCCAATGCGAGTACCCCGCTGACAATCCAGGGTAATAACTTCTTCATTCCAATTCCTCCATCTGCTGCACCTTAATTGTTCCCGTAAGAGTGCCTATACTTTTGTTGTATTCCGTGATCAGGTGCGTGATTTGATCTGCCTTTTCTAGCACAATCATACGCTTGCCTGTCGTTAAGGTAATATAAGTGTCCGGCGTTTCTTCCACCATCTCTATCAGCAGGGCGTTAAGCCACATAGGAGAACCGTTGAGCCGCGTGACCGGGATCATAATACCCCTCCTTGGATATCTTTCTATACTGCAGAAACAGAGGGAGCAGAATAAGATCTCCCTCTATTTCAATGTAGCTTATCGTTTCAGGTTGACAACTTCTTGCAGAATCTCATCGGATGTTGTGATGATACGGGAGTTTGCTTGGAAACCACGCTGCGCTGTGATCATCTCGGTAAACTCACCTGTCAGGTCAACGTTGGACATTTCTAGCTGACCAGCTACAATTGCGCCTGTACCTGTTTCTGCATCATTAGCTGTTGTCAGTTCGATAGCACCGTCAGTGATCGCATTCGGTGTTACGCGGTACAAACTGCCACCGATTTTCTCCAAACCTTCTGGGTTGGTTACTTTAGCGATACCGAGCTGTGGACCATCTTCCGTAGTACCATCAGCCAGTGTGTATAACAGCGTACCGTTTTGTTGAATACTGAACGATACTGCATCTTCACTAATCTGGATAGGAGCGCCGCCACTGTCAACGACGAATGCACCATCAGAAGTAACCAGTTGACGACTAGCGTCGACGTGGAAGTCACCAGCACGCGTCAGGTATGGCGTTTCTTGATCTTCAGACAATTTAACAGCGAAGAATCCATCACCATCGATCCGTAAGTCTGTCGGGTTGTTGGTTGTTTGCGCGCTACCTGCCAGATGCAAGGTATCGATCGAGGATACAGTACTACCCAGACCAACTTGTTGTGCGTTAACACCGCCGCTTGTTCCTTCAACTGGAGCGGTTACGCCTTTGGTCGTTTGGCTCAAAATATCCTGGAACATAACGCGTGAACTTTTGAATCCTGTTGTATTGACGTTGGCGATGTTGTTACCGATAACGTCCAGTTTTGTTTGAAAGCCTTTCATACCCGAGACACCAGAATACATGGATCTTAACATTTAATTTCCTCCTAATGGATGTGTAGTGTAATTTGAACCGCTTCAGTCGGTCGGCAGTTCGTTGGCTTTCCGGTTAAGGTCCAGCCAGTAGCTTATAAAATCACAGCACTATCGATTTGTGTGAACACATTATCTTTGATTGAGTTGCCATCCATGGCGGTGACTACGGTCCTATTGGGTACGTTAACGATAAGAGCGACATTGTTTTGCATCAGAATCAGCGAGTCTTTGGAACCTTTGGCAGCTGCCTTGTCAATCGCTTGATTGAGACTGGTCATCTGCTCCGTGCTAAATTCGATGCCCCTTTGTTCCAAACGTTTGGATGCATGATTGCTAAACTTTAGCAGGTTCTGATCCAGAATATTTTGAAAATCTTTGTTTTGCGTCGCCGAAGCGGTATTGTTAGGCCGCCCCAGCAAGCCTGAATTGAGCTTGGACGGGTATAACTGACCTACTTGGATTGGGCCATTCATGATGCCGTCTCCGCATTCGATGACGATGCAGCGGAGTCTGTACCAGTCTCAGAAGTGCTGCTATCGGTCGATGTGCTGTCCGTACTGCTACTGCTGTCGGTTGCCGGCGTTGTGCTGCTAGTATCCGAAGCGGCTGTACTATCTGACGTTGTATCGGTTGTAGTAGAGTCTGTTGTTGTGCCGCTACTTGTTGTATTCCCAGTTGTGGTACTTCCTGTTGTACTATCAGTTGTTGTACCGGATGATGTTGTATTGGTAGAACCAGTTGTTGTACCTGTCGATGTGGACGATGTAGAATCCGTTGTTGTCGTGCCAGTCGATGTTGTATCGGTTGCTGTAGTTGTTGCAGCCGTATCCGTTGCTGCTGTCGATGTTTCCGCAGTTGTTGTCGAGCTAGTCGAGAGTGGTTCAACTTTGGTAACAAGCGAAAGTGGAATGGCATTCTCTCCAACTTGTGCATACAACACTTTATTTTTCAAGATGATCGAGTCGACTGTGCCAGTTTCGTACGTAGAGCTAGTTGCGCCCGTAGTACTGTCTGTACTCTCATTCAGCCAGGTGATCTTTTTACCGATCAATTGAGAAGCACCGCCAAGCGATGTATCCATGGACGTTTGTACAGTGTCCATCTTCTCATTAATGTTCATCAGCTGTTCCAGGGAGGAGAACTGTGCCATCTGGGCTACGAACTGTGAGTTATCCATGGGAGACAATGGATCCTGGTTTTTCAGCTGGGCAACGAGAATGGTCAGAAACTGTTCTTTACCAAGCTCCGTTTTGGACGTGGAAGCAGCTGTCTTTACGTTACTTGTCGAATAGTTCGGCCATGTTGCCGATGTGGAAACTAAATCTGCCAAATGATTTCACCTCCATCCAAATTTACGCTTTTGCTACATAGGTGCTACCGTAATTCAGCATATGTGCCACTCCCGCAGTATTGCCGGAAGCTTGTTGCTCTTCACGCCATTCCTTCAACTCGTTACCGATCTCGGCGGTCAACATCGCATCGTCAGACTGCTCGTCTTTTGACTTGGAGCGTCGTCCAGACTGTTGCTGGCCTGCATTGGATTGGAAGCCTTGTCCACCGTTGTACATATCAGAGAAGAGCGAAGAACTTTGGGCTACTTCTAGTTTATCGACCTGAAGCCCCTGAGATTGAAGGGCTGTACGCAATTGAGACATTTGTTGTTCCAATGCATCTTTAGCGCCGTGTTTCTCGGTGATGAACTGTGCCATAACCTGTCCATCCTGAATGCTGATCTTCACATCAACTTGACCCAGATTTTCAGGGTTCAGAATGATTCGTGCTTCAGACACGCCATTTAGCTGATGGATATCCATTTTGCTGACGATAAACTTGCTCATCTCATCCGGGAAAGCATTCACGTTTACGCTTGCTGCTGGTGCCTGTGTGCTGGTCAGCGGTGTCGCTTCTGCACGCATTGCCAGTTGCCCTGCGGTCACGATAACCGGTTGCTGTTGCTGATTGGCTGGTGTTGCTGTCGTTGCTTCAGGCTCAGCCGTTTCCTGTGTTGCGGCAGCCGTTGTTGTAGCTTCTGCTGCTTTGGTTTCATTATTTACTACGATTTGGACAGGTGCTTGGTTTTGCTGGTTACTCTGTCCGCTATCCGATGATGTCGATGAACCACTACCTACCTGCTGCAAAACATTTTGCAGATTGGTCAGCAGTTGCTCCAGCTTCGGATCTGCTTGCTGGGTACCATTTTGTACACCTTGCAGTTTGTCCACGATTTGGGATACTGCATCTGCTACCGCAAACCGGATCGTGTCCGCTTGCTGTGCTAGTACCGGTAAAGCTGCTGTAATCGATTGAGCGGTTGCTTGATCTGCTTGTCCATCCGCATCTGTAGCAGTGGTTCCTTGTTCTGCGGAGCCGCCATTCAGTACTTGTTGAACTTGCACAAGCCATGCTTGCAAGGATTGCATTAACGCTGGATCATTCATAATGGAAGAATCCATCTCTTGCAGCTTTTTCAGCAGATCGTCCATCAGCTTATCCACTTTCTGAACGCTTTTGCCATCGCCTTGTTGATCATCTACCTGCTGATCACCGGAAATCAGTGCTTGCAGCATTTCCAGAAGAGAAGCTGCACTACCCATCAAGCCAGAAAGCGATTGACCTCCAGCGGCGGATGCTGTTGCCGCTGCTGCATTGCCTGTAGTTGCGGTCGCTGCCGTACCACCAGCAGTATTCATTACGTATGATAATGTCTGGTTAAAACCGGTGCCGGTTGTTCCAGCATTACCCGAGACTTTAGCGGCGGGTGTCGGTGTGGATGATGTAGTCAGGTTTTGTAGTATCATACTCATTTATTATCACCTCCTTGGCATGAAAAATGAATGAGAAAGAGTTCCCTAGTAATGAATAATGATAAGAATAGGAAATGATTCCGATCACCTCATCAAATTAGTTTGCCAGTAGTCGGTTGACGATCTGGGCAGTCGTTGCAGGATCTGATGTCGACATTGCTGACAATACGCTTGCACGAGTAGTATCATCCATCGTGTTTAATACTTGAAGCACTTTGGTTTGACTAACTTTGGCGGTTTGCAGTAATAATGAAGCTGCACTGCTGGCAGGCATAGTTGTAAAAGTCTGTGCCATGTCCGACACGCTCATGCTAGTACTCGGCGTAGCCGGTGTCTGAGGATTACTTGTTTTGCTTTGCAGCAACGCAAGGCTTGCTGTTGTTGCATTTTTCAGTGCCAGCGATGTTTCCGCTGCCACTTTAGCATCCATCTTTTGCAGGATACCAGCCTGTGCTTCAGCATTCATTTTGCTGAAAATAAGCACTTGTTCATCGGTCGTCATATTTTGCATAATGGCTGCTGCTTTGGAGGAACTCATATCCGCGTAAACATTAGCCAGATTTTTCAATTGTTTATCTTGCTCGGTTTGTACAGTCGATGTGGTTGTTCCACTTGTCGCTCCTGTCGTACCAGTACTGTTCGTTGTACCTGTCGTTCCGCCAGTAGCTGCCCCTGTACCGGTTCCACTGCCTGTAGTACTAGACTGACTGGTAAGCTTGGATTGCAAGTCTTTGATCTGCTGAGCTTGATCTGTTTGTGTTTTCTGAGAAGCAGCCAGGTCTTTTTTCAATTGATCAACGGTAGCCGAATTGCTCTCATCCTGAGTAGATGCTGCTGTCGTACTACTATTATCGGCAGACGGAATCCAATTTTTCACTATCGGAATTTTATCAAGTGTACTGAACATGCTATTGCGCAAATCAACATTGAACAGCATGATGATTGCTCCTACTAGTACTAGGGTAAACAGAATGGGAGTGGCAATGAATAGGAACCGTCCAAGACCGCCGCCTTCCTTCTCCACTTCCATATCCAGTGTTTTCTTCGCCACGGTAAACCTCCTTGAGCTGCCTGGCTTCGCTGCCATTCGTCATACATACCAGTTATCTACTTATAGCGGTTTGTTACGTTAACCACTACTGAGATGCAATGGTTTATCTGGACTGCATTGCGTACCGTACGGTCGCCATTTCGTCCAGTTCGTTTTGCTCACGAAGCATCTGCTCTTGCGTAAATTTGGCTTTTGCTTTATCTTTCGCTTGCAGCCATACTTTTTCATCGACCATTTTCTCTGTTAAATGAAGCTTTTTGTGATCTACATTTAATTGAGCTTTGTGTACATCATTGATTTTACCAGCAATAGCTTTATCCAAGTACACGACATAGCGCTGCATATCCTGAAGGTCGGAGATTGGCGCGCGTTGCTCGATCGCCTGATTGATAGCTTCCAGCGTTCGGTTCTGATCTTCCAGTAATTGCTGAAGAGATTGCTCCTCTGTTTGCAGTTCGCCTAGTGCAGTGGACAACATCCACTCAGCTTGGTTTTTTGCACTTGATTTGATATCGACAACTTTTTGGAAGTTATATCGGAAATTCATGATCTATCAGCTCCTCACAAATTCGGAAATCATCTGCTCCTGTGCTTCAGGCAATGTTGTCTTTTCGTGTACCTTCTGTCTTGTAAAGTTCCACACATCCCGGATACGAGAAATGGCTTCGTCAATATCTGGACTGGAACCTTGTTGATAAGCGCCGATATTGATCAAATCTTCAGATTCCTTATAAACCGACATAAGCCGTTTCATATTATTTGCTGCATCGTTCTGATCTTCACTAACGATGTCTTTCATTACGCGGCTGATACTTGCAAGCACGTCGATCGCCGGGAATTGTCCTTTGTTCGCAATCGAACGGTTGAGTACGATGTGACCATCCAGTATCCCCCGTACCGCATCGGCAATCGGTTCGTTCATATCGTCCCCATCTACCAGCACGGTGTAAAAGGCGGTAATCGAACCATTAGGTCCAGTACCTGCACGTTCTAGCAGTTTGGGAAGTCCAGCAAATACGGAAGGCGTATACCCTCTCATCGCTGGCGGTTCGCCAACAGCTAACCCAACTTCACGCTGCGCCATCGCATACCGGGTAACGGAGTCCATCATAAACATTACATTCATACCGCGATCACGGAAATATTCAGCAATCGTTGTAGCGATCAAAGCCCCTTTGATACGAATCAGCGCTGGCTGATCAGATGTTGCAACAATGACTATGGAGCGTTGTAGCCCTTCAGGACCCAAATCCCGTTCAATAAAGTCGCGCACTTCGCGTCCACGTTCGCCGATCAGGGCGATTACGTTTACATCGGCTTCGGTATTGCGGGCAATCATGCCCATCAGAGTACTCTTACCAACACCGGAACCGGCGAAAATACCAACACGCTGTCCTTTACCGATAGTCAATAGTCCATCAATGGCTCGTACCCCTACACTCATCGGATCTTGCACCCGTGGGCGTGTCATTGGATTTGGTGGAGAATTAAACGTAGAGTAATGTGTCATCCGCGCTGGCAGTAGCGAATCATCTAGCGGCTGTCCCAGACCATCCAGCACTTTGCCGAGTAGTTCAGAGCCAACCTGTACAGTTAGCGGTTTGCCTGTGCCGACGACATCACAACCTGGACCAATCGATTGCAATTCGCCAAGCGGCATAAGCAATACTTTGTTATCTCGGAAACCGACTACCTCTGCACGAAGCGGGTCAGCCCCTTTGGTCGGGTAAATATAACAAACATCGCCGATACTGGCGTCTGGTCCTTCGGATTCGACCATCAGACCGATAACCTGTGTTACCTTGCCATTGATTCGAATCGGGTCCAGCTGTTTCAGATAGTCCAGGTAACGTCCTGCATTAAGATCCTGCATTTCCATTCCCCCGCTCTTCGTCATGCAGCGCCAGTCGCAGCAATTCTTTTTTGAGTTCGGTTAATTGTGTATCGATACGTGCATCCACACTTCCAAAAGAAGAGCGAATGACACAGCCGCGATCGCGTACAGTAGCATCGGGCAAAATTTGCAGTTCTGCCTGTGAGTCAATCGACAGTACTAGTTCTTCGCGCGCTGTATGGATAAAGTCAAACTGCGCTGGACTTACACATAAGGTAATCACGCCCTGTTCACGCTTGCGTGATAAAGTTTTCTTGATCAATGACATTACGAGTTCAGGCTGTTCGCCAAGTTCTTTGTCAATGACTTTCTCGGCAATACCACAGCTTAGATCAACGAGAAAAGGTTCTGCTTCTTGAATGATTTGGTCTTTGGCTTCGTACGCTTGGGACAGGACAAGCTGTGCTTCGGTCATCATGTCATGAATCCGTTGCTGCATTTCCTGTTCCGCACGTTCTCTACCTTCTTCAAATCCTTCTTGAAACGCTTGTGCTTTAACGGCTTCGACCAGATGTTCATCCTGCTCACGACGTTCTTCCCACCAGGAAGAAATCATATCCTGCGCATTTTGCAGCAACCGCTCGGCTTCCTCGGCTGCTTCGCGCACCTGACGTTCCGCAAACTCGCGAGCGTCGGTTAGCATCTGTTCTTTCATTAAAACGGTCTGTTGATCCACTCTAGGTTGATCATAAATAACATGAGGCACATGATCGGCATTACCTGCCAGATCGGTAGCTTTGAAGTAATCTTTACCAAGATCTAACTTTTTTAAAATTTCAACCGGAATATACTGGGATGATTTTATCAAATTAGACAATGATATCATCTCCTCCGCCACGGGCTATAATAATTTCACCGGACTCTTCGAGTCTGCGGATAATACCTACGATACGGCTTTGAGCCTCTTCGACATCTTTAAGCCGCACAGGACCCATAAATTCCATTTCTTCTTTGAATGTATCTGCCATACGTTTGGACATATTGGAAAATACCGCTTCGCGTACATCTTCGCTCGCCACTTTGAGTGCCAGCTGTAGATCTGCATTTTCCACATCGCGGATAATGCGCTGGATGGAGCGATTGTCGACGTTGACAATATCTTCGAATACAAACATCCGCTTTTTGATTTCTTCTGCCAGTTCCGGGTCTTGAATTTCCAAAGAATCCAGAATGGTACGTTCTGTACCACGATCGACACCGTTCAAAATCTGAACGATCGATTCGATACCACCAGCGTTGGTGTAGTCCTGCGTTACGGTAGAGGATAACTTTTGCTCCAGTACGCGCTCTACCTGAGCGATAATCTCAGGCGATGTGCTGTCCATGACAGCGACTCTGCGCGCAACTTCGGCTTGTTTTTCCTGTGGCAAGGACGACAGAATGACTGCCGCCTGCTCAAATTGCAAATACGATAAGACGAGCGCAATGGTTTGCGGATTCTCGTTCTGAATAAAGTTTAAAATCTGGCTTGGATCGGCTTTGCGGGCAAAATCGAAAGGTCGTACCTGCAATGTTGCTGTCAGGCGATTGATTACTTCGAGTGCCTTGTTTTCACCGAGTGCTTTTTCCAAAATCTCTTTGGCGTAATTGATACCGCCTTGCGAGATATATTCCTGAGCCAGACAAATTTGATGAAACTCGGAAACAACGGAGTCTTTTTCGTTGCTATCTACTTTGCGAACATTGGCAATTTCGAGAGTTAATTGTTCAATCTCTTCATCGCGCAAATGCTTGAAAATCTGGGCGGATACTTCAGGTCCCAGCGAAATCAGCAGGATAGCCGCTTTTTGACGTCCGTTCAATGTAGCTGCCTTCGCCAAACTCTTTCACCTCTTATTCATCAGCAAGCCATGTACGCAGCAGATTGACAAATTCGTCTGGTTTCTTTTTCGCCAGCGATTCAAGCTGTTTACGTACCTGACTGTCATTGGTCAAGTTTTCCAAACTAATGGAAGGCATTTCGGTAACGGAAGGAAGCATAATATCTTCTTCCAATTGTTCGTTTTGTTGTTTGCGGCGGCGATAGATAACAAAGCCGACAATTGCGATCACGAGTGCAGCAGCTACAGCAGCAATCCACTGCCAGTTGTTAGCAAGGAAACCGGTATTCGTTGTGTCGTCTGTTGCAAATGCTTGCGATACTACGCTAACTTTACCTTGAATCGCGGTGGCATTAGCAGCATTAGTATAATCCACACCATTCTCAGCAAGAGATGCACGTACGATATTTTGCAACATAGTCTGAACAGCATTAACGACTGGAGTATTATCTTGCCCTGGAATAGGATCAAGTACTACGTTGATGCTCAAATCTTGTACGCGATATGGACTTGCAGCAATTTCGTTGTGAATCCGATTCACTTCATAGTTAATTGTACTTTGCGATTTCTCGGATTCGGTATTGCCGGAAGAAGAACCACCTGGATAGGTTGGTGTATCGGTATCTCCTGTGCCTGCTGTACCGCTATCAGGACTAGAAGTACCTGTATAAGATTCTTGGATCTTTTGCGCACTGATCTGAATACCTTGCATATTCTCTTCGTCTACAGGCTCAACGCGATCTTCTTTCGTTGTACGCTGATCAAAATTTAATGTAGATGTCACGAGTACATTGACACGATCAGGACCAACAAGTCGAGACAAAAATTGTCTTACATTATTTTCAACGTCAGCTTCGTATTTTTTCTGTAAAGCCATATTTTCTTGAACTGCGCCGGTAAGGTTACCAGAGCCGCCACCTTTGACTGTGGCTACGAGTTCGCTTCCGTCTGTGCCGTTGGTGATCGTGATGTTATCGATAGGAAGGTGGGGTACTGCGGTATGAACCAGGTTGAAGTAACCGTCGACTGCTTCTTGCGAAGCACGGAAACCTGGTTTGAATTGCATAACAACCGAAGCGCTACCTGTGTCCTGATTCTCCTCAGTGGCGAACAGGCTTTCTTCGGGAAGGTTGATCAGAACTTTGGCATTTTCAACGCCATTCATATTACGAAGCAATTGGGATACCTCGCCGTTGAGAGCGTTTTTGTATTTCACATTAAACTCATTGTCAGTCATACCGATTGCTGAAGAACTGGTGTTAAATTCACTAAATCCGATCGTACCATTTTGAATCAATCCCTGTGAGCCTACTGCTACTTTTGCTCTTGCAGCATCTCCAACAGGTACCGAAATACTGGTTCCATCCTGGCTGAGTTGGTAAGTAATACCTTGTCCATCCAAGTATTCCATAACCGCAGCAGAGTCTGTAGCATCCAAGTTTTGGAATGCTACTTCATATTCGGTTTTGGAGAATTGAATAGTCAGCACGACGATCGCAATGATGATAAATGCCAGTGTCGAAATCAGCAGAATCTTTTGATTTCTGTTGAAATTTTTCCAGTATTGGACGATTTTATCTCTATACTGGGCAACTCTTTCATTCACAACGTCACCCCATTCGAAACTGTGCTATGAAGCATCATACTTGTCATTACATTTGCATACGCATAATTTCTTGGTATGCCTCTACTGCTTTATTCCGAATCTGGGCAGTTAGTTGCAGACTCAGCATCGACTTTTCACCTGCGATCATTACTTGATCCACATCAGCTTTTCCTACTAAGAATTTATCGTTCAGCTGGTGAACCGTTTGTTCCTGAGCATTGACTTGATTCAGAGCATCAGCGAGATAAGAACCAAATTGATCAACCGCTTCGCCAGGAGTTGCAAGCTTTGTTGACGAATTCCCCGTTGTCATTTGCAGTGGTGAAGTGACAGAGTTGCTGTTAAACATTGTATTTTCAATCATTAATTACCCCTCCTTCCAATGTTCTATTCATCATTTACCAATTTGCAAGGCTTTTGTAATCATCGCCTTGGAGGCATTGAGTGCAGTTACGTTAGCTTCATAAGAACGCGAAGCTGATATCATGTCCACCATTTCTTTTAGAGTATCGACGTTTGGCATTTTTACATATCCATTTTTGTCAGCGTCGGGATGTGTTGGGTTATAAACGAGTTTGAAAGGTTCTTGGTCTTCTTTGATCTGAACAGCTTTGACGCCGTCAATGCCACTATTGCTGCCGCTCATGGCGGAGTCTAGCGTATCTGCAAACGATGGTTTGTTCGTTGAAAGAACGACCTCTTTGCGGCGATACGGTACTGCTTCGCCATTAACAACTTTTGCACGAGTTGTCTCAGCATTCGCGATATTGGAGGATACAACGTCCATGCGAAGTCGCTGTGCGGTTAACGCTGAGGCACTGATATCAAATCCATTACTGATTTTCATCTATTATGCTCCTCCACCTTGGATTGCAGTTCGCATCATTTTGATCTGATGGTTAACCTGCTCAATGTACGTGTTGTAACGAAGTTGATTCTCAGCTAGATCGGACATTTCTACATCCATGTCTACGTTATTGAGGTTGTTGTTCATTACCGTACTGTTGTCCGTCACAACGCTTGCTTGAGGAACACTGCCAGCCGTTGATCCAATTTGAAAGTGACGAGGATTCGTTGTAATTCCGCTGATGGAGCTTTGACTTCCATCCATCTGCGATTGCAGCAAGTTCTCGAAGGACACTTCGGAACGTTTGAAGTAAGGTGTATCTGCGTTGGCAATGTTGTTTGTAATCACTTGTTGTCTGAGGTTAGAAGCACTAATTGCTCCTTCCAAACGGCGAAAACTGGCATCATTCAGCAAATTCACTTACGTCACTCCTTTCGTATTCTGTTTTATCTCAATGGAGAATGTAAATTCCATCATTTTCATTTCACGCTGTCATTCGACAAACATTTCACAAATTCACACTTTTCATTCCATACTGCGTCATTATTCCTAAAAAACTGATACCATAAGTTTCCTAGAGAATCGATCTTTGCACAATGAGAATAAAGGACTATCTTTTGACATAAATAATCGTTTTTTTTTTGTCTTCTTTTGATTATTTTTTTCCAGTAATTATAAATAATATGACACTAAAAGCAGATATTAACATCAATTATTTAGTTAAAATCCTTTTATTTTACATTTATAACCAATAAATAGTTTGAAATTTCCGGAGTTAGAGATGACTTTCGAACGTAATACTTGAGCTAAAAAGTATATTGATGATGGCTTTTTCCATTATCAGGATATTTATTTACGTCCTAAATCCTAGGGCATAATACTTATTGCTGAGTTAACTCATATTGCGCTTGTTAACTTTTAACCAATTTATTCCAAAGCATTAACACTTTGAAATGAATTTTTTAATTTATTGAAGGTCTATATTTAGATTTGCGCATTTGCGCAAGCGCCACTATCATACCGTAAAGCATTTTAAAAATCCATCTGAAAATGTGGCTAAATTTTGTCCGGATATTATAGATACGTGTACATGTGTTTATCGGATTACCGAAATACATAATGTAGATCAATTTGTTATATTCATCATACAATTTTCGCAGTTACGAAAACATAGGAAAAAGGCGGGGAACTTGTAAAATAAGTACCCCACCTTTTTCCTAAAATGCATAGTGACTATTTGGTTGGCTTCCTATAGTGATAGGGAAGCAATTTTATCTGTACGTAATTATAAAATATACTGGCTCAAATCACGATCCTGAGCGATATCTTTCAGTTTCTCCTGCACATACTGAGGCGTGATCAAAAATTTGTCCAGCGTCAATTCAGGCGCTTCAAATGAGATATCCTCCAGCAGCTTCTCCATAATCGTATGCAATCGACGTGCACCGATATTCTCGGTGTTGTCATTGACCGAAGCGGCTATACTAGCAATCTCACGAATCGCTTCATCCGAAAACTCTAATTCGATCTGCTCAGCTCGCAGCAGATACGTATATTGCTGTGTAAGCGCATTTTTCGGTTCTTTTAAAATGTTCACAAAATCTTCCATTGTTAAACTTTCCAATTCCACCCGAATCGGGAAGCGCCCTTGCAATTCTGGAATGAGGTCCGAAGGCTTGGACGTATGGAACGCACCAGCAGCAATAAAAAGAATATAGTCCGTTTTCACTGGACCGTACTTGGTCATAATCGTTGAACCTTCAACGATAGGCAAAATATCGCGCTGTACGCCTTCACGTGATACATCAGGACCTGTACCGCGACCAGAACTTGTTACTTTATCAATCTCATCAATAAAAATGATACCGCTCTGCTCTGCACGGCGTAGCGATTCTTGATTTACATCATCCAGATCCATCAATTTGTTTGCTTCCTGCTGCGTGAGCACTTTGCGTGCTTCCTTAATCGGCAGTTTGCGTTTCTTCATTCGCTTCGGCAAGAAATTGCCCAGCATCTCCTGCATATTCATGCCCATCTGATCATTACCTTGACCCATGAACATATCCATCATGTTCGGTGTTGTATCTTCGACTTCCACCTCGATGATGTCTTCTTCTAGCTTGCCGTTCAACAAATCAAAACGTACTTGACGGCGACGATCTTGAATAGAGTTGTCTTCACTGTTGTACTCATGTGTAGTTGGTTCTTCTTGCTGATTGTTGGTATTGCCACCAAACAGCATTTCGAACGGATTACGCTGATTTTTGGACTTGAAGCCAGATGGAACAAGAATCTTCACAATTTGTTCATTGGCAGCTTCTTCGGCTTTGTCTTTCACCTGTTCTGTGCGTTCAGCTTTGACTACACGAATCGCTGTCTCTACCAAATCGCGAACCATCGATTCTACATCGCGTCCAACATACCCAACTTCGGTAAACTTGGTCGCTTCCACTTTGACGAATGGCGCATGCACCAGCTTCGCCAGACGGCGAGCGATTTCTGTTTTACCGACACCAGTAGGTCCGATCATCAAAATATTTTTGGGTACAATTTCGTCCTGAACATCATCCTGGAGCAGGCTGCGACGATAGCGGTTACGTAAGGCAACAGCAACTGATTTTTTCGCCTTTTTTTGTCCGACAATATATTTATCCAACTCTGCTACGATCTGTCTTGGTGTTAACGCCTGGGCATCTTTACTCATCCTGTGTCCCTCCATCCTAATTTCAGAAACAAAAACCGGTGCTGACCGCCTACCTTACTGGAGTACGACCCTCACCGGACAGGCTTACAATTCTTCTACAATAATATTCTTATTCGTATACACACAAATATCTGCCGCAATGTTGAGCGACGCTTCGACGATGTCGCGCGCTTCCAGATCTTTGCCATGATGTTTGAGCGCACGCGCAGCAGACAAGGCAAAGTTGCCACCCGAGCCAATGGCGATTACATCGTCATCTGGTTCGATAATCTCACCACCGCCAGAAATAAGCAGCATACCGGATTTGTCCATTACGATCAGTAAAGCTTCCAACTTACGCAGTACACGGTCAGAACGCCATTCCTTGGCAAGCTCCACCGCAGCACGCTGCAAATTCCCATGATGCTCTTCCAGCTTGGCTTCGAATTTCTCAAACAGCGTAATAGCGTCAGCAACGGAACCGGCAAATCCAGCCAGCACCTGTCCGCGATATAGACGGCGGATCTTTTTGGCGTGTTGCTTCATGATTACATTCTGACCGAATGTCACCTGACCATCACCAGCGATTGCGGCTTTGCCGTTATGACGCACAGCGCAGATTGTTGTTGCATGAAATGAAAGCTCCATCTGTTTTCCCTCCCGTTCATCGTCTGTCGGTACTACGGTTCAGCTGTATAGAAGTTGCACATTCAGGATTATTTACACATTTATTATAGGATTAGAACATTGTAAAACAGATCAAAGATCAGCAGAGTACAAAAACACATGCTATATTACGTTAACTAACATAAGAATAGGTATCTATTCGTTGATCAATAACGGATCATTCTTTGTCAAAGCAGAACATTCTATAACGAACTTCTCTTACTCGACTACTTTAGCTTCTTGTTCTACTTCCGGTTGCGGCTCAGGCTGTGGCAGGTTGAAGAAGGAACGAATGCTATCCAATGCTTGATTGGCAAGCATCTCGTTCTTTTCCTTTTTGTTGCGGATCTTCTTCTCCGGTTTAGGCAACAGACCAAAGTTCGCATTCATCGGCTGGAAATGGTCTGGATCAGCATGAGTGATGTAATGCGCCATGCTGCCGAGCGTGCTTGACTGCGGCAATTCCAGCAGTTCTTCACCTTTTGCCAGACGTGCAGCATTCATTCCTGCAATCAGACCAGAAGCAGCAGATTCTACGTATCCTTCAACACCAGTCATCTGTCCGGCAAAGAAAATACGATTGTCACGCTTCAGCTGATACGTCGGTTCCAGCAGACGTGGCGAATTAATAAACGTATTGCGGTGCATTACACCATAGCGTACAAACTCTGCCTGTTCCAGACCTGGGATCATGGACAGCACACGGCGCTGTTCACCCCATTTTAAATGCGTCTGGAAGCCAACCATGTTGTACAGTGTTCCAGCAGCATTATCTTGACGAAGTTGAACGACAGCATGCGGCAATTCGCCAGTATGTGGATTGACCAGACCGACTGGCTTCATCGGACCGAATAGTGCGGTTTGCTTACCGCGCTTCATCATAATCTCGATCGGCATGCAGCCTTCAAAATAAATTTCCTTTTCGAATTCTTTCAGTTGAGCTGTTTCCGCTCCAATCAATGCTTCGTAAAACGCATCAAATTCCTGCTCATTCATCGGACAGTTCAAGTAAGCCGCTTCGCCTTTATCATAACGCGAAGCCAGATACACCTTGCTCATGTCGATAGAATCTTTCTCAATAATCGGTGCAGCTGCATCGTAGAAGTAGAAATACTCCTCGCCCAATAGATCTTGAATCTGCTTGGACAGTGCCGGGGAAGTTAATGGACCAGTCGCAATAACGACGATGCCATCCTTGGGAATCTCCTGCACTTCTTCATTTAATACAGTCACCAGTGGATGATTGTGCAATGTAGATGTAATTTCACCGGAAAATCCATCACGGTCTACAGCCAATGCGCCACCTGCCGGTACGGCATGAGTATCCGCTGCACTCAATACAAGCGAGTTTAGCATACGCATTTCTTCCTTCATAACACCTACAGCATTCGCCATTGTATTGGAACGAAGTGAGTTGCTGCATACCAATTCAGCGAACTGGTTTGTATGGTGCGCCGGTGTCTTCACAACTGGACGCATTTCGTATAATGTGACAGGCACTCCCTGACTGGCAATCTGCCATGCGGCTTCACTTCCGGCAAGCCCTGCGCCAATAACGGTTACCTTTTGAATCTCTGACACGATGTAAAAACCCCCTGCATCTTCCTGCGATAGATAATAATAAAACCAAAACAGAACATGAATGAAAACAACACGACTTGTATCCAGAAACAAAGCTGAATACAAGTCTGTGGTTATAATGTGATTGCAAGTATACAAACACATTATACGTTAAATGAAGTTAAAATTCTAATATAGGGCAACGTAGCTAGCTTGACGATACTGTGCTTGCATAGATGCTACAGCAAGAGCATCCTATCAATCTAACTCTACCGCTGCATCATCGTTTTCTTCGACCATTTCGGTATGATCACAACTCGTACATTGCAGTTTGACACCTTGTTTGTTACGCTTCTCAACCATCATCGATTGACATACTGGACAAGGCTTCGGCGATGGACGATCCCATGATACGAAGTCACAATCTGGATAACGGTTGCAGCCGTAGAATATGCGACCTTTTTTACTACGACGCTCTACAACATGCCCTTCATGACAAGTTGGACACTCCACACCGATATCTTTGATAATTGGTTTCGTATTACGACAATCAGGGAAACCGGAACAGGCAAGGAATTTACCGAAGCGACCGAGTTTGTATACCATATGGCGTCCACACTTGTCACAAATCTCGTCGGACACTTCATCCTCGATCTCGATTTCTTTCATTTCCTCTTCTGCTACTTCCAGACGCTTCTCAAATGATCCGTAAAATTCATTCAGCACCTGTACCCAGTCTTCCTGCCCATCACCAACATGGTCCAAATCCTGTTCCATGTTAGCGGTAAACTCGACATTTAGAATCTCTGGGAAAAACTCTTCCATTTGCTGAATAACTAGATCACCTAGCTCGGTTGGCATGAACTTCTTCTCTTCAATCGCTACATATCCGCGCTTTTGAATCGTTTCGAGTGTTGGCGCATACGTACTTGGGCGACCAATACCGAGTTCTTCCAGCGTTTTCACCAGACGTGCCTCTGTATAACGTGGCGGTGGCTGGGTAAAATGTTGCTTAGGCTCAACCTCTTCTTTGTTGAGTTTGTCGCCTTTCTTCAATGGCGGCAGAAACTTCTCGCTTTCTTCTTTTCCATCATCATTGCCTTCCACATACACTTTCATAAAACCTTGAAAACGTACTTTGGAACCAACGGCACGGAATGTAGCCGGTCCTACAGCGATATCGACAGACATCGTATCCAGTACAGCCGATGCCATCTGGCTTGCAGCAAAGCGTTCCCATACAAGCTTGTATAAACGGAACTGATCGCGGCTCATATATTCTTTGACCGATTCAGGATCACGTACAGCTGAGGTTGGACGAATCGCTTCATGCGCATCCTGCGCATTGGCATTCTTTTTCGTATATTGGCGCGGCTCTTCTGGAATAAAATCAGCACCGTATTTGCCACTCAGATATTCGCGTACTTCCTCTTGTGCGGAAGCTGCAATCCGGGTAGAGTCGGTACGCATATAGGTGATCAGACCGACCGTACCTTCTTTGCCAAGATCAATTCCTTCATATAATTGCTGCGCGACAGACATCGTTTTGGCTGCACGGAAGTTCAGCTTGCGCGCCGCTTCCTGTTGCAAAGACGAAGTTGTAAACGGAGCAGCTGGGTGACGCAGACGTTCGCGTTCTTTGATCTCCGTTACTTCGAATGCCGCATCGGCAATCGCTGCCAGCACTTCGTTCACTTCATCTTCGCTATGCAGCTCTTTTTTCTCGCCGTTCAGCTGAGTGAATTTGGCTTCAAACGTTGTATCATTCACTGTCAGTCTGGCGGTAATGCTCCAGTATTCTTCCGGTTTGAATTCAGAAATTTCATTTTCGCGGTCGATGATGATTTTGACTGCGACGGATTGTACACGTCCGGCGGACAATCCTTTTTTCACTTTTTTCCATAATAAAGGACTGATCTTGTAGCCGACCAGCCGATCCAAAATACGACGTGCCTGCTGCGCATTCACCAGATCCATATTAATCTGACGAGGTGTCTTGAACGCATCTTTGACCGCCTGTTTGGTAATTTCATTAAATACTACGCGGCATGCTTCGCCATCTGCTACATCAAGTGCATGCGCCAAATGCCAAGCAATAGCTTCTCCTTCGCGATCCGGGTCAGCCGCCAGATACACTTTTTTCACTTTTTTCCGTGCATCTTTTAATTCTTTCAGAACAGAACCTTTACCGCGAATAGTAATGTATTTGGGATCGAAGTCATTTTCAACATCAACACCAATCTGGCTTTTTGGCAAATCACGGACATGACCCATTGATGCTTTCACAATAAATTTGCTACCAAGATACTTGCCAATGGTTTTCGCTTTTGCCGGTGATTCTACAATAACGAGTGAATCTGCCACAGGTTTGTCCCCCTTTCTCGTATTCTATCTATAATTTGAAATTATATGAGGGTGTATATTGCGCCAGCGCGCTGACTGATCTGTTTTTTTATGATTAAAGATAACAGAACAGTATGCAAAAGTCCAAAATCAAATTGCGATTGGGATTGGATTTCATCAATACTTGCATCGCCCTGCTCCAATATAAGGTATATCGTCTTTTCCTGTTCTGTCAAATGAGAAATATTGGCGGGCGCCGAACATAGGGGTTGATTATCGGTGGAAACCGATACATTTTCTTCCTGTTCGTCGTATGGTTTATCACACCATTTGTATAAACTTGAATCATATTCCGCTGTGATATCGCCAATATCAGTGACTAGAATAGCGCCCTGTTTGAGAAGCGATAATGTGCCTTTGCTTTTGGGTGAAGTGATCGGACCGGGTACGGCAAATACGTCACGATTGCAATCCATCGCATAGTCTGCTGTAATCAAAGATCCGCTCCGTTCATCCGCTTCCACCACAATCGAACCGTGCGACATTCCAGCAATAATCCGATTACGCTGTGGAAACGTTCCGGGTGATGGGCGTGTACCGGGTGGATACTCCGATATGATCAATCCATACTGATGCAACCGCTCATACAGCGAACGATTTTCCGGTGGATAAATGACATCAATGCCTGTACCTAGCACGGCAATCGTAGAACCATTCACCTGCAAGGCTGCTTCATGACAGACGCTATCGATTCCGCGCGCCATACCACTTACAACTGTAATGCCACGTTCTGCCAAACCGCCAGCTAACCATTCACCAACACGCTTGCCATAAGCGGTAGGTACTCTCGTTCCGACCATACCGATACAGAAAGAATTCAGCAGCTTTTGCTGTCCGCGTACATACAATACCCAAGGCGGCTGTGCAATTTCCTTCATTAATACAGGATACTCTTCGTCCATAATCGTTACGACTTGAATATGTTGTTGATGATACTTATTCAGTAACGCTTCGATCTGCTGCTTATGCAAATGAGCAACCAGCGCCTGTGCCACTTTCTCAGGCATGCCCAAACTACGCCAGCGTCCGGCACTCCATGTCGGCAGTTCGCGCAGATCTGCATGCTGTTGTAGTATATCATAGATTCTTTTCCAGCCAATACCTGTTGTTCCATGCAGTGCAATCAAGATTGAGCGTTCATCCAGCATATGTATGTCTCCCTAGCGGAGCCAGATCAGATCATCTACTCCATTTAATCGTAAGTTATTTGATAATGCAAGCGTTTACTTGCATAGACTATCATTTGCGTCATTTGTAAACGGATGATTAACGCAAAAAAGCAACCTTTGCCTGATGATATCAGTGACAAAGGTTGCTTACCCGTTCATTTCATGAGCATATGATATTGACGTCATTATAAACAAAACAGACCGTAAAGTCCATCCCTATCCTACTGGTGGACGTTACGGTCTGCTACCCATCTATTTCCGAATGCAAAACAAAATGACTGAACATAGCGCTAAACTACTACTCATGCTCATTTGCTTGCTCCGGCAAAGGCGATACGATCGAACATATACATGCACTATCGCACACCAAATCTATCATATGATTATACCGCACAAATCATGCCCCACAAAAGGCAATTAGTGTGTCGTGCACTCGCTGAGCAGACCGCGCTCTTCCAGTACTTCCACTAGTGTGGAGCCCATTTCAGAAGGCGTTGGCGCTACTTTAATTCCGCACGATTCCAGCTTGGCGATTTTCTCAGCAGCTGTACCTTTACCACCGGAAATGATCGCACCAGCGTGACCCATACGTTTGCCTGGAGGCGCTGTTGCTCCACCGATAAAACCGACTACCGGCTTGGTCATATTCGCTTGAATCCACTCCGCTGCTTCCTCTTCCGCTGTACCACCAATTTCGCCGATCATAATGACGGCACGCGTATTCGGATCTTCGTTAAACAGCTTCAAAATATCGATAAACTCGGAGCCTTTTACCGGGTCACCACCGATACCAACTGCGGAGGATTGACCGATACCGCGTGTGGACAGCTGATGAACCGCTTCATACGTCAGTGTACCACTACGGGAAACAACACCTACGTAGCCCGGTTTGTGGATATACCCTGGCATGATGCCGATTTTGCACTCGCCTGGTGTGATAACACCCGGACAGTTCGGTCCAATCAGAACCGTCTTTTTGCCTTCCAGATAACGGGACACTTTTACCATATCCAGTACTGGAATACCTTCCGTAATACAGATGACCAGATCCAGTTCTGCATCGACAGCTTCCAGAATCGAATCCGCAGCAAATGCAGGTGGAACATAAATAACGCTGGCGGTTGCGCCGGTTTGTTCCTTAGCTTCCTTCACGGTATTGAATACCGGCAGGCTAACATTGGAACCGTCTTCCAGTGTGATGTCGACGTTAGTGCCGCCTTTACCTGGTGTAACACCGCCTACCATCTGTGTGCCGTAATCCAGCGCACCTTTGGTGTGGAACAGTCCCGTAGCACCAGTGATGCCCTGAGTGATAACTTTTGTATGCTTATCTACCAGAATACTCATTGTCCAGTCACAGCTCCTATCACTTAAATTGGGTTCAGATGTTATACCAGCGCGACAATTTTCTGTGCGCCATCCGCCATGGAATCCGCAGCAACGATATTCAAGCCGGATTCAGCCAGAATTTTCTTGCCGATCTCCACGTTGGTGCCTTCCAGACGGACAACGAGCGGACGATCCAGACCGACTTGTTTTGCCGCTTCGACCACACCGTTGGCGATAACATCACAGCGCATAATACCGCCGAAAATGTTGATAAAGATCCCTTTTACGTTCTCATCCGACAGGATGATCTTGAACGCTTCGGTAACTTTCTCGGTTGTTGCACCGCCCCCTACGTCGAGGAAGTTAGCGGGTTCGCCGCCGTAATATTTAATAATATCCATCGTAGCCATCGCCAGACCCGCACCATTGACCATACAGCCGATGTTGCCGTCGAGAGCGATATAGCTCAGATCGAATTTGGATGCTTCAATTTCTTTTTCATTTTCTTCTGCCAGATCGCGCAGCTCCAGAATTTCCGGATGACGATACAAAGCGTTAGAGTCAAAGTTCAATTTGGCATCCAATGCCAGTACTTGTCCGTCGCCAGTAACGACGAGCGGGTTAATCTCAGCAATGGAGCAATCTTTATCCACAAATGCAGTGTACAGAGACACCATAAATTGAGCTGCTTTGTTCACCAGCTTGGTTGGGATATTGATTGCGTATGCCAGCTTGCGCGCTTGGAACGGCTGCAAACCAATAGCAGGGTCAACCACTTCGCGGAAAATCTTCTCCGGTGTTTTCTCCGCTACTTCTTCAATTTCGGTACCGCCCTCTTCGGAAGCCATTATGACAACGCGGCCAGTGGCACGGTCGATAACTACCCCTATGTAATATTCTTTTTGAATATCACAGCCTTCTTCGATGAGCAGACGTTTGATTTCTTTGCCTTCAGGACCGGTCTGATGTGTGACCAGTACTTTGCCGAGCAGTTCCTGTGCATATTCACGCACTTCGTCAACGCTTTTCGCTACCTTGACACCGCCCGCTTTACCGCGGCCACCGGCATGAATTTGCGCTTTTACGACGCTTACCGGACTTCCGAGCGATTGAGCCGCTTCCACAGCTTCTTCAACTGTAAAAGCAACTTTCCCCTCTGGTACTGCCACGCCATACTGCTTGAGTACTTGTTTTCCCTGATATTCATGGATATTCATCTGGTAAATCCTCCTATCGGCATGAATGCATTCCGGCTATGTTGCCCGGCAAATCAACAACCTTAGTCATTGTACCACGTTTTTAAAACGCTTTCCTTAAAAATTTTACCATTTTAATCCACACCGTATTTCAACAAAAACAGCAGTAAAATGCTGCACAATGTTACGGTATTCCACATCATCAACTAGAGGCTGCCACCTAAAAGCCAAGATATGGATGATATAAATAATATACCATTTATGCGTTAACAAAGTAAAAAAATAAAATCCCCTTCACCTGTATGGCAAAGGGGATCATCCAAATGATTTCGTGCACATATCATCGTTAATCCTATATGTCATAACGATAAACGATATATATACCATATGAAAACAATGACTTATTTGCTAGTACCACTCACATTCACTTCATGTACCGTCTTCAGTAAATGACGGAATTCATGCAATAATTCATCCAGTTTATCAAGATCCATACAAGTCCGACTACGCAAATCATCAGGAATCGAGAGCGCCTGTTGTTGCAATGCCCAACCTGCATCAGTTAGCGTAATATGCACTTTGCGCTCATCTTCCGTTGAACGTTTGCGAATGATCAAACCGGCAGCTTCCAGACGTTTCAGCAATGGAGTCAATGTTCCAGAGTCCAGATATAACGCTGTACCTAATTCTTTGACTGTACATTCTTGCTGTTCCCACAATACGAGCATCACAAGATATTGCGAATACGTCAGACCGAGATGTTCTAATAAAGGTTGATACATTTTGGTCATTTCGCGCGAAGAAGCATAAATGGCAAAACATAACTGATTGTCCAGCTTCAATTGAGGATGAGGATATTCTTGAGACGTATCCATAATACAATCACCTACTTTTTCAATATAATAATTATTCAAAATGCGGCTGTCCTGTTGGTAATCAACCTGCAGCCCGCGATAAACATCATAAAAACTCATTTATTCTAATCATCTTCTGCACTCATGGAGCTTATCATGCTCTGGTTGCCACTAACCGTACCTATATCGTACCTAGTAACGAGAACAGGTATTTATGCAACCGAATATTACTAACGTATACATAATTGCATGAACATATAAATATGCGGAAACCTGTATTGCTTAACGTATATTATATCATACATTTAATTGCATGACAGTATGATTACGAAAAATATTTTACTTTTAATATTAATTGTGCTAAATTTAATTTTGTTAAATAATTTAAAATATCAAATAGAAAAGGTGGAGTAATAACATGCTAAATATTCAACAAAAAATGTATGAAACTTCGGTTAAAGCAGTAGGCGGTCGTAACGGTTATATCGAATCTTCCAGCCCAGAATTGCGTCTCGATATATCTACTCCGAAAGAAATGGGTGGCGCTGGTGGTGCAGGAACAAACCCTGAGCAACTGTTTGCAGCTGGATACTCTGCATGTTTTGATAGCGCACTGAATATGGTCGCACGTATGCAAAAAGTAAAACACGAAGGTACAGAAGTAACGGGTACAGTAAGCTTCGGTAAAGCCGAAGATGGCGGATTTGCGCTGGCTGTAACGATGGATGTACTTGTAAAAGGTGTAGATCGTGAAACAGCAGAGCAACTCGTAAAAGCTGCACATGATGTATGCCCATATTCCCGTGCAACACGCGGTAACATCGCGGTGGAACTGAACGTACTGTAATATAAATAGATAAGTAGTAGAAAAGAAGCGATGCATGTATCGCTTCTTTTCTATGTCTTTTTTATATCGTTACCTAGTCTCTATCCAGTCGTTATACATAACAATAGGATCGTAATTTCGACAATAATGCTCTTGCGTAATATGTAAGCATTGTGTCAAAAGTTGCTCTGTGGTTTATGTATGAACTATAATGTAAACCGCATCAAGCGTTGCATTTATTTTCTGCAAATAAAACAGAGCACTCACAGGAGGTCAACGTATGAAACTCAAAATCAGCACTCTACTACTCGCACTGACCGTCGTTGCGGCGACCGGCTGTTCCAATTCCAGTAACAACAGCCAAACTACCGGAGAAAGCACAACGACTCCAGCCACTAGTGAACACAGCGCCGATAACAGCGGCACCACTTCTACCGAAACTGGTAGTCAAGAAAGCAGCATGGACAATTCCGCAACAAGTACAGACACAGGTAGTAATGAGAGCACAGAATCTACAGATACTAGCAGCATTGAATCCACAACGGCTAGCGATCTGACAACCAAAGATGTTGCCAAAGTCATCGAAAAACAAGGAATCAAATTGACTTCCCAACCAAAAGAAGACTGGGTACTGAACAATGTGAAACCGGATCGTTATGTAACGAGCAGTGATGCTAAACAAGCAGAACCTGTTTCCATTTATGTATTCGATTCTTCCGCTGATCTGGAAAAAGGTATGAAAGATCTGGAAACGCAAGTCAACGGCGTTCCTTTCCGCAAAACAGAGTATACCAAAGGCAATGTATTAGTCATTTATTGGTTCGAACCAGCACTGAATGACGGTAGCACAGAAAAAGGTAAACTGGATGCTGAACTGAAAAAAGCAGTAAACAGTCTGTAATATTGTCTATTTGTAGTATGTATTGTTTTGAGCACTACAGGAATGCTGAACACAAAACAAACCCAGCCCGCAATACAAGGGCTGGGTTTTCGTTTATACGTTACATTACAAGCTGATTCAATCTGCTTCGCAGTACTTCCACTCGTCTTCGGGCATTTCATATTCGTCGGAAGAAAAGCGCTGTTCCTTAAATGGATCAGCCACATTATGAAATCCATGATCTTCCCAAAATCCCCGGCGATCTTCTGTCATGAATTCAATTCCGCGCAGCCATTTGGCACTTTTCCAAAAATAAAATTGTGGTACAACCATGCGCAGTGGTCCGCCATGCTTGGCAGTCAATGGCTTATCATCGTAATTCCACGCAAGCAGCACATCGTCCTTCATCAGTTCATCCAGAGCAATATTCGTCTCATAATCTGGATCAGCGTGCAGCATTACATATTGAGCTTCCGGTTTGATTTTTAACTGTTTGACAAGATCGGCAAAACGTACACCTTCCCATGGCGTATCTAATTTGGACCAGCGCGTGACGCAATGAATATCACTCACCGTGCGTGTAATCGGCAATTGCTGAAGCTGATCATACGTAAACGTCCGCTCTTCTTCTACCGCTCCAAATATCCGCAAATCCCATGTTGCCATATCGTATTCCGGCACCATACCTTCATGCAAAATCGGAAAACTATCGGTCAGCGTTTGTCCCGGCGGTACACGTTTTGCCTTTTCTTCTTCCAGCTGCGGCTTTTGCGGTACACGTGCCTTTTTTAGACGATCCGCTTTATCAAGCATGATACATGCCTCCCTTGGATCATGTTAAATAGAGTTGTCATTCATTACCCGCTCGTTTATGGACAAACCGCAATCGCTTCAATTTCGAGCAACCAATCTTCCTGCACCAATCGACGAACCTCTACAGCTGAACTCGCAGGCGGACGAAGTGTATTGATATATTGATCGCGAACAGGGCGAATACACGGTAAATCGGTAATGTCGGTCATAAAAAATGTTAATTTGATGACATGCTCAAACGTCGCGCCCGCTGTCTGTAATGCTAATTGTATATTACGGAATACCTGCTCTGCTTGGGCAATAACATCGCCTTTGCCGATGAGCTGTCCTTGCTCATCTAATGCAACTTGACCGGAGATATAGAGAGTTCTGCCGCCTGTAACTTCGACTACATGTGTATAGCCTGGAACTGCTGGCAATGTATCTGGTTGATGAAAGGCAATCGTAGGCATGGAGCTAGAAAGTACAGACTGATCGGCTGTCGATTGGTTCTGATGATGTTGATTAGAGGATTGTTGGCTCATCTTTATTGTGCTCCTTTTCGATGTATTGATTGGATTCTTGAGTGAATACAGGCTCTACAATAGATGTTTGCGAATATTGAATTCGTCACACATACCATTCATTTTGCAAAGAGTTGATGTGATAGAGAGTTGATATGACAAACAATTTATTGTACAAAAATTTTATTGTATAGAGATCAATTCATCATAGGATACATGTAATACCTGCAAGAGAGCAAGTATATCGTACTGAAATAGACATACTGCAATAAATATGCTCAACTACATATACCTTTGCATATATATTTACATATACTCTTGTTCATAATTATAAAAATACATATATTATTACATATTCTGATTCATTTCTTCATGATGCAAATCAAATGTATAAATACATATAGAATATGTCGAATATTTATATCTAATAACAATGATATTTGTATACATCGCATGTGTGAACAAAAACAGAGAATTTTTGTACAAAGTTGATTTTTCTACCAGTAAACGTGTATAACTGAAAGTGCGTGTAACTTCGTATTCGATGTGACCAAGATCATAGCGAATATGTATTTTCAAGTATAGAGAATAGGAGTGGTACGTCATGCTTAACATTTTATTCGTCAATTTCCCGGCAGAAGGTCATGTGAATCCTACACTCGGATTGGTACAAGCATTTACCGAGCGCGGCGATCAAGTTCATTATATTACGACTGAAAAATACAAAGCTCGTGTGGAAGCAGTTGGTGCAACTGTCCATCTGCATACGGACTGGATGCGTATGTCAGCAGTGAATATCAAAACAACAGAAGGATTGAACGACTTTTTGAATATTCATATTCAAACTTCGCTCGCGAATCTGGAAATTGCCAGTCAATTGAAGCAAACGATTGATTTTGATTTTGTTATTTTCGATAAATTCGGAGCTGGTGAATTGGTGAGTGAGTATCTGAATGTGCCAGCTATCGGCTCCTCCGCTTCGTTTCTAATGCCGGATCATGCAATGGCAGATAAAATTTTCCGTAATGAAGGTCCTGTGCCCTTTGAGCCGAACCAACAGATGAAAGATTCGCTAGCTTTGATGCAACAGCAATATGGCGTCTCGCCCAAAGGTATGATTCAATTTATGAATAATGTGGGACAACTAACGGTTGTTTATACAAGTAAATATTTTCAACCTAAGATCGAATTGTTCGGCGACAATAATATTTTTATCGGTCCAAGCTTTCCAGAGCGCGTGGACAATTCTGACTTCCCGTTGGAGCGGCTGGAAGGTCAACAGGTGCTGTATATTTCTATGGGAACAGTGCTGGATCAAGTGGAGCAATTTTTTAACACATGCATTGAAGCTTTTGCTGATTTTAAAGGTGTCGTTGTTATCGCTGCGGGAGAAAAAGCAGATCTGTCCAAGCTTAATCCAGCACCTGATCACTTTATAATTTCGTCGTATGTGCCTCAATTGAAAGTGTTGAACCATACAGATGTAATTGTTACGCATGGTGGAATGAATAGTGTTAATGAAGCCGTTCATTTTAATGTTCCGCTGGTTGTATTGCCACAGGATAAAGACCAACCGATGGTCGCGCAGCGACTGGTAGAGCTGGACGCTGGTTATCGTATTACCAAAGATCAGATCCATGTGGAGTCACTGCGAACAGCAGTTGATGAAGTATTATGTAATCCGGCATATAAAGAAAATGTCAAAAAAATCAACGCTAGCTTCCATCAATCCGGCGGTCCAGCCGAAGCACTGGAGCGCATTGATAACTTTTTGAAAATCAAATCTGTCTAGGCTCGATGTGTGATTGTGTGATTGTGTGATTGTGTGATTGTGTGATTGTGTGATTGTGTGATTGTGTGATAAATGATATCTCAACTGGTATGATAAATTACCACATAAAATTGATGTAATGCGATAAACACAGGCTGTCTTTTTTATAAGGCAGCCTATTCTCTTATGTACTCTTCGTATGTTCTCTCATTTTGCTAAGACTGAACGGAAATAACGCAACAGTTTTCCTATCATTTCGTTTCAGTTCATTCTACTTCTCAAACTTATTATTAATACAAAGTAAAGTAATCATCGCTGATTGCTCCACTATATTCAAAGTAAAGACGATATAGCCCAATGTTCTTACCTCTATAAATAATCGGAATGTACGAGACGATATGATTATAATCGAACTTTGGATAATTCCCTAGCATCAAAGCAATTTGTGATATCTTCACCTGCAATTCAGCTTCATCAAAACTCCCAAAAAAATGTTTACATTCTTCCTTTTCCTCTGTCTCATAACATCTAAAATTAAGCCAAAAACATTCTATCGTCCTTTTCTCAATCTCGTGCCTGAGAATCCAGTCTTTGAGTTCATCGGTATTCATTACAATCCCCTCTTTCCAAAGTATATAGCATTGTAATTCCATGTTCCTAAATTTCACTGCAAAGCTTCATTTAAATTCTCAATCGTACGCTGAATCGAATTCTCCAAATCTGCTTTGTCCACGTCATCAAATCCTTCTGTATCGTAAGGAATATCCAACTGCAAATGATTTAATTTCCAAAGTAAATCTCCAAAAAATCGCTGAGTATCGATACACAATGCCTTACTTTCTTTTTTCCATTCTTCTACACTGATTAACTGAAATGACTCTATTACTTCTCCATCTCCTAGAGAGCCGGCAAGGGGGTTATTATTTATTCTGTTATAAGCTATAGGAACAATATAGCTCAGGAAAATGGTCTGACGAATTAACTTAGCAATATCGCCATCGGTTAGTTGTTTTAGAGGAATATTGCGTATGTCATGAATCCAGACTGACAATGGTATTCGCTTATCAGGTTCATCATCGGGAAGTCCTTTCATTCTGGAAATTTCTGAGATCGTCAATTCATTAAAATCACGCGTCTCATACTTCTTTTGCATATGATCCTCCTTTCTCATATTACAGACATTTACAAATCTTTTTATACACGTTATATCTTCATTGTACTGTTTATTTATCCAATGCTACAATTCCTTTTACACCTTCCGATCCAACTGTCGATACTGAATTGCTTCTGCAACATGTACCGCATCCAGCTGATCTTTCTGCTCCAGATCAGCAATCGTACGCGCTAGTTTTAAAATCCGATCGCGTGCACGCATACTCATGCCCAATTGTTCAAAAGCAGCATTGAGCAGCATTGTTGCTTCGGTTGTCGCCACTGTATGCTGTCGCAGCAGTTTACCTGACAACTGGCTATTCCAGTATATGCCTGTCCCTTTATAGCGCTTCAGCTGAATATGCTGCGCATCCAATACCATCTGGCGCATTGTAGTCGAATCATAGCCATCAGACTGAGAAGTCTCCGATTGCTGAAAATCGCGTTCGCTTGGACGTGGTACTTCGATTTGCAGATCAATTCGATCTAGCAATGGACCGGAGATTTTGGCACGATAGCGTGCGATTCTATTCTCCGTACATGTACAGCGCTGCAAAGGATGATCACTACCCAAAAATCCGCATGGACACGGATTCATGCTTGTAGCAAGCAGCATGGATGCTGGAAACGTAAAGACAGCACGTGAACGGCTAATATGTACTTCCCCATCCTCCAACGGCTGACGTAGCAATTCCAGAATCGGTCTTGGAAACTCCGGGAACTCGTCCAAAAACAATATGCCCTGATGTGCCAAACTGACTTCACCGGGTTTGGGAATAGCTCCGCCGCCAATCAGACCAGAAGCAGTAATGCTATGATGAGGGGAGCGGAATGGACGTGCACGGATCAAGCCTTCACCAGTTTCTTTGAATCTGCCGGCTACACTTAGAATTTTGGTCACTTCCAGTGCTTCCTCTTCACTCAACGGCGGCAAAATGGTCGGCAATCGTTTGATTAACATCGTCTTGCCTGTACCGGGCGGTCCCAGCAGCAAAATATTATGCATTCCAGCAGCAGCGATAACCAGTGCACGCTTCACATGTTGCTGCCCGAATACATCGGCATAATCTTCTTTCATATGACAGGTAAAAGTTTGTTGTCTATTCGCAGATTCACGTACGTATAATAAAGGCTTCATATTGACCTGTTTCTGTGGATGAGATGAAGGATGGGCATGTTCTGACGCAATCTTTTTGACCAGTACCGAAGGCTGACCAGGAATATGGAATTGGAATTGTTCCGTGCCGATTTCAGAAACTTGCTGTTCAGCTGCAAACAGATCATTAATATGACTAATTCCGTATACAGAAATGCCTTCGACCAATGCAGCTTCAGCAGCATTTTGCAGCGGTAAAACAACTGATTTCAGCCCATATTGACGCGCCGTATCGACCATAGATAATACACCAGTTACCGGACGCAATGTTCCATCCAGTGCCAATTCACCGATCAATAGCATCTGCTCCTGCTGAGGAAATACAATCTGATCACTCGTGACAAGTATGCCAAGTGCAATCGCCAGATCAAACGCCGAGCCTTCCTTACGAAGATCCGCTGGTGCGAGATTGATAGTGACACGTTGCGACGGAAACGTAAACCCGCAATTTTTGATCGCTGAACGAACACGTTCTACCGATTCGCGGATTGCTGAATCCGGCAAGCCAATGATCGATACCATTGGCAGTCCATTGGAGAGATCCGTTTCTACTTCGACCATAACGCCATTAATTCCGTGCACGCAGGCACTATACAGTTTTCCATACATAAATAAAACACCCTCTCTTTTCGCTAGTTGCAGTACAGATCATGTACAGCCTTTGCTGATTCCTGTTCTGCAACGCATATTCAGTGCGAAAATGGGTGCTTCCTCAATTTTCTCGTACAATGTATTTTTAGTACAATAGTATTCGTTTTAAAAACATAATAACTCATATTCGCTTACTTCTACGTTCATCGTATGTAGCGTGATACTTATACAAATGCTTCGATCCAATGCTCCATATGAATCGCCTGATAATGACGATTCAACTGTACCGTAATCACATCATACCGAAAAGCGTAACCAGACAATCCATTTTGGTGTGCATAGACAGAGGTCGTTTCACGAATCTGTTTGCGTTTACGCCAATCTATCGATTCGGCTGCCGTACCATGTGTATCGCTGGCACGGCTCCGAACCTCCACTACAATAATAGCAGGAGTTGTCGTATATTCGTTCAGCTCTGTAGCGATGATATCCAACTCACCGCTACGGCAACGCCAATTGCGCTGTACAATCGTATAGCCTTGTTGTTCCAAATAGTACGCGGCAATATCTTCGGCAATGTTTCCTTTTCGTTTGCGATCGTCCGGTCTGTCGTGACTACTTACCATATATCCAAACCGGGCGAGTAGTTTTTATCAGTGCGATAAATAAACGATAAAATCTCAGCGACTAGATCGTACAGTTCACCTGGAATTTGCTGATCCAGATCCAGCTTGGATAAGACTTCGACCAGCGCTGGATCTTCTTGAATAATTACGCCAGCTTCCTGTGCTTTTTCCAAAATCGTTTCAGCAATTCTACCGCGTCCTTTGGCTACGACGACTGGAGCGGCATTTTGAGCAGGATCATATTTAAGAGCAACAGCGCGTTTAGCACTGATGGTATTCGCTTTGGACGGTTGACGTTTGGGCGTATTCATATTTTCATGTCAACTCCCTTGTATTCAGGTGGTGCGTATTGATCGGTAATATCGCTACTTGTTGTACCTAACAATGAATCGGTAGTTGAACGTACAGGTAGCGGCGCAAATTGTAGCGAGAGCAACTGGTAACCAAGATTACCGATAGCATCAGAAATATCCTGCTTTTTACTTTCTACAAACGGTGCCAACTGTTCCTGATCATTATGCACTTTGAGTGTAACGATGCGATCAACGACCTGTACATCCAGCAACGTCTGACCAAGCGACTTCATATCCAAATCAAACCAGAGGCGGCAATTGGACGCATCCAGCTCTCCTTTCCCACCACGCTGAGACTGAATCTGAACCGAAGCAGTTTCCTGCCCATCTGGTCCATTAAACGGCACAAACATCGTAACTTGAGCAAAAGGAGCCGTACGATCGGTATTTAACAGTAGCTGTTGCCCAGTCAGCTGTTGAACGAGTTGTTGAGCAGCATCTTTTAAAACCGGCGGCGCATCATCTGCACTGCTGAGCTGTAACAGTAATCCTTTCAATGTATCCTGTGCTTTGGCTATCGTTTCTTCAGCAGACGCATGGGATGCAGGAATGAGATTAGCCGGGTCAGGTTGTGCATCCGTACTATCCGCCGTTCCACGTAACAATGGATTAGCAGTATTGTTATTGCTTGGCTGAGCAGTCGTTTGCTCGTTATTCGTTGCAGCTGGATTGGCTGTACTAGTCGCAAGCGGTGCCTGTGGAGCATCTGGTACTTCTACATCTGTCAAAGAAGCGGTAGCCGAAGCTGTTTGCGCTCCATTCGGCACTTGTGGAGCCTGCGGTGGTACCGGTGCAGATGGATTCGGAATTGGACTGCTGGCGAGCGGATTGTTGACAGGCGGCGGTGTATTGCCTGTTATGTTGCGTGCCGCCTGCTCTGCTGCATGATTCCCACTCAATGACGCATTGCCATTCGCAGGATTGGCGTTCGCCGCTGGCTGACCATTGGATTGCTCTGTGGAAGCTGGTGTCGAAGTAAGCGTCAGTGCCGCACGTACCGTCTGCTGCTCATACTCAGCACCCAGCAGCTTCATCACCTGTCCTAACCATGGCGAGCTATTGGTACTGCCTTGTGTAGTTGTTGGTGTTGTTGTATTGGCAGTGGCGCTTGCCTGCTGACCTTCCGCTGTGGGCGATTGACTTTGATTATTCACTGTAGCATTGCTCTGCTGCGGAGCACTTTCGTTAGGTTCCGCTTGTGGAATAAGACTATTTAACTGGCGAATGACGTGTTGCAGCTTATCAAGCAACTGGGCAGTCCCGGTGCTCAGTCCAGCGGTAGTTGCCACATTGGCATTAGCAGCAGTATTCGCTGTTGATGCTGTATGTTGACTGTTGACTGCGGATGTAGTGTTTCCGCTGGTAGCTGTGGTATTGCTCTGAGCTGTAGCCGTATTCGTTGGTAATGTTCCCTCTGGTACAGCTTGATCTGCTAAAGCAGCATTGCCCAGCGTTTGCGAAGCTACTGTACGCAGCAGATTATTTAAGTTATCCAAACTTTCGTGTAGTGGCGGTCCAAAGATCGCCTGCTGTAAACCAGCAACACTTTGTCCGGTAACAGGTAGACCACGCTGAATAGCAACCGCCGCTGATTGTACCCATTCGCCGAGCGGTACAGATGAAGGCTTTTGTGTGAGTGAGGCTTGGATATTTTTAGCGTTCTCAGCGGTTAACGGAATACCAGCAGAACGCATCTGAGTAATCATTTCGCGATTGTCTTTCGTGTCTGGTAAACTCATCGATTCCAGCAAATCATTCATCGAAGCAGCGGGTTGCTGACCTGTCGTATTGGCGGTTACCGGTTTGAGTACAGGCATACCATCCTTGCCGGGCGGCTGAACTTGCAGTAGTGTTGTCGCTCCCTGCTGAAGTTGTGTTTCCAGCTTGGCACGTACTTTGACACCTTGAATCTGAACGACTGCTTCCTGACCATCTTCAGATACACTGGTCACTACTCCGCGGACAACCTGACCTTCTTTCAATTCCATTTGTTTGGCTTCGCCGGGTTTGCTATCGCCCATGATTCCACGGAACAGTGAACCGATATTCATAACTTCTCCCCCTATCTTCATGCTTGTTCACATGGTGCTTGTAACACAATGTATGTATACCGTGCGCACCAGAATATATGGTTTATTTATCGGTTTATTCGCCTGTTATGATGAGTTATAAATGTCATAACCGTACAAAATAAGCCTTCACCTCGTAGCGGCTTGCATCGTTATCATTGGTTACAGTAGATAAGATACAAAAAGAACCCGATCTTTGGTCAAAGATTCGGGTTCTTCCCATGACGTTCGCATACTTCTCTGTATGCAGGTCTTGTATACCTCATATCGTAACGCATTCCGCATAGAAGCGCAAATGCATTTTTATGCAGTGGTTACGCAGCTGTTGCACTTACGATCACCATACATAGTGCATCAAGCAATAGTAAATCCCTACTTACTGCATCCTACCTGATCACTACTTCATCACATCAAAACAATGTCGGTTGTTCCAGCAGCAAATTTCCAAGGAAACTACGACGATGCAGCGGTGTAACCCCAAGCTCCAAAATACGTTCGCGATGCAGCTTGGTCGCATAGCCCTTATGTCCAGCAATGCCGTAGCCTGGATACTGCTCTTCCCATTCCCCTACACAAAGGCGATCACGGGTCACCTTTGCAATGATAGAAGCGGCAGCAATACTGTGACTGTTGGCATCGCCTTTTATAATGCTACGTTGCGGTTGTGGCAGATCGACCTGTTCTGCATCGACCAGAATATAATTAGGACTTACCGTCAATTGCTCAAGGGCAATCTTCATCGCCAATCGTGCTGCTTGCTTGATATTGATCTCATCCACAATGGCAGCACTAACGTGACCAATACCGACAGCAAGCGCCTGATCCATAATCTGCGTATATAGTTGCTCACGCTTTTTGTCGCTTAATTTTTTGGAGTCGGTGACGCCTTCGATGATTAGCTCCTGCGGCATAACAACCGCAGCTGCGACCACATCACCAAATAGGCAACCACGACCAACCTCGTCCACGCCAGCTACATGTTCATAACTGGCAGCCCAGCATTCCCGCTCATAATTCAGCAGTTCAGACACGGCAGTCCCTCCATATTCATTTCCTTTTTACGGTGTTTCCATCGAAATGCGACCTAATTTCCCTGCACGCAATTCGCGCAAAATTACTTTGGACGCTTTCTCCAGATCGACACGACCGCCGCTCATCAAACAGCCACGCTTGCGACCGATCCCTTCCATAATCTCCACGATGTCGTTCGGATTATCGAGATCCTGCGGTCGCTCATCCAGATCAAAGCGCTCAGCAATATTGTCCCAGTAATATTCGCAAATGTATTTCATCCCGTAGTAAGCGATATCTTCTACGTTCAGAATTTCTTCACGAATCGCTCCCGTTACAGCGAGTCGATAACCTACACCTTGATCTTCAAACTTCGGCCATAGAATACCTGGTGTATCAAGCAATTCCATTTCCGTACCAACTTTGATCCACTGTTGTCCCTTCGTTACGCCGGGACGATCACCGGTAGCAGCAATGCTTTTACCGGCAAGACGGTTGATCAATGTAGATTTGCCGACATTGGGAATGCCGACGATTAGCGCACGGATAGGGCGCTGATTCATGCCTTTTGCCGCACGTTTATCACGCTGTTCCTTCAGCAATACCTTGGCACGCTCTGGAATTTCTTTGATCCCATGTCCACTTGCAGCGTCCAGCGTGAGTACTTCATGACCTTCACGCTTGAAATAATCTACCCAGCCTGCTGTCGTCACTGGATCAGCGAGATCGGATTTATTCAGAACAATCAATCTTGGTTTATTTTGCAAAATTTCATCAATCATCGGATTACGGCTGGACAGCGGCAAACGCGCGTCCAACAGCTCGATTACCATATCGATCAGCTTCAGCTTATCTTCGATCTGGCGTCTCGCTCTGGTCATATGTCCGGGAAACCATTGAATGGTCACAGGTTTTCCCCCTTACATCCTAAAATAGAGTCAGGGATTAATAATGATCAATCCACTGCGCATCGCTCAATGGCCAGAAAATAACATCGGCACGACCGATAATATCGCCCAGAGGCACATATCCGATCATCCGGCTGTCCTGGCTATTGGAACGGTTGTCACCCATCACGAACACATAACCTGCTGGCACTTTGCCATCTGGAATCTGTTCGGTTGGGAAATTGTTAATATTGTAATCACTGCCCTGTGCATGTGCTTTATCAATGGCAGCTTGAATATATGGTTCACTAATGGCTTTACCGTTTACCGTGACAGTATCGCCTTCTACCTTGACTGTATCGCCACCAACAGCGATCACCCGTTTAATGAAATCCCGATTTTGTGAAGGGACTTTCAATACGACCACTTCGCCTGGATGTGGATCACGAATATCATACAGAATTTTATTAACGATCACACGCTCATCTGTATGGAAATTCGGCTGCATAGATGGTCCATCTACAATAAATGGTTCAAATAGGAAGCCACGGATTACGATAACGAGCAGCAATGCAACTACAATCGCCTTGATCCATTCTTTCGCTTCGCTTTTTTTCTTTTTGGGTGGAACAGTTTCGGATTCAGAAGTGTGTACGGTATCCGTGTCCTGTACCACGACAGGCTCAGCTGTCTCTGCTACATGATTATTTTGTTTATCTTGCTCCATAACTATGCCTTCTTTCCTGGTTGAATTGGCGCTTTGTATATGTACCGGTCTGAACCATCAGGCAACATCCCCAGTGTCAATGTTACCAAGTACCTATACGATTCCTTAATCTATTTTACACACAATTTTGTAAAAACCAAATTTTGAAGGATTATGATTGTCAAGTTTGATATGACCCTCTTCATGACAATACATACATAGATCATGATACAAAAAATTCCGTCTGCAGCTGCGGGTCATTTTACCATAAAAATAAACCGTTTACGTCGTTCTGACGCGTAATGCGACAGACGCAACAGCACGTATACCAATCAAGCTCTGGTGTACACAGCGGTCCATTTGGATGAAAAACGACATTTCCGTAAAACTGTCTGGCGGAATGACAACCTGCCTATGCAATTAAGTAAGCTTTAACATAAAGAAAAGGGCTTGTATGACCAAGCCCTTTCCAACCATTGTCCCAAATGGGATTAACGGCGCAATTCTTTAATTCTCGCTGCTTTACCGCGAAGTTCACGAAGATAGTACAGCTTCGCACGACGCACTTTACCACGGCGAGCCACTTCGAGTTTATCAATCTTAGGGGAGTGTACTGGGAAAGTTCTTTCCACACCTACACCGTAAGAGATTTTACGAACTGTAAAAGTCTCACCAATGCCTCCACCTTGACGTTTGATTACAACACCTTCGAACAACTGAACGCGCTCACGAGTTCCCTCAATTACCTTAACGTGCACTTTCAAAGTGTCACCGGCACGGAAATTAGGGATATCTTTACGCAGTTGATCTTGAGTAATCGCCTGAATGATATTCATCTATGACTCCCTCCTTCCGCACAGATGTTCTTGCGACTCAGGAAGACCTTACGTCTTCTCATCATTGTCTGCAGAGGACCATCGTATTTACACAACATTCGAATCATATCATACTTTTATAGAAGCTGACAATACTTTTTTGAAGGATCATTCACTTTATTTTCAGATCAACCAAAACGTTCCTGTAGCAGCATTTTTTTGAGTTCATCCAAGTGCTGGATCTCGCCACTATAGCGGTTATACCCAATGCGATCATGCTCGTCAATATTTAGACGGGCGCTTTTCTTTTGGTCTATCATTCGATCCAGCAATTTGATTACTGTATTACGTCCAGCATAGTCGGCGATAAAATATTTTTTACGCTCATCAGCATCGATATACAGCAAATACTTAAACTCCGGTAAGAGCTGACCAATAACGGAATCCGCTTCCTGCTCCGAAAAGGTAATGTTCAGTATGGAAGCATAGCCCTGACTGCGCAGATCACTGCTTAACCGCTGTACCCAACCAATCGCAGGTTCGGTGACTTCGTTAGAATTTGACATGTTCCAGACTCCTATCTTTGTAACCTTACCCGCGTTAGTTGCCTTTTCGCTCAGAATCTTTTGATTTTAACCATTGCCGTTCCTTATCGGTCAAATCCGCCTGTTCCAGCAGATCGGGACGACGCTCCCATGTACGCAGCAGTGATTGCTCACGCCGCCATTTCTCTACATTGGCGTGATGACCGGACAGCAATACATCCGGCACCTTCATACCGCGAAATTCAGCTGGACGCGTATAATGCGGATATTCCAGCAAGCCGGTACTGAATGAGTCGGTCACTGCACTGGTTTCGTTACCAAGCACACCGGGCAATAGACGTACCACGCTGTCTACAACGGTCATTGCAGGCAGTTCACCGCCTGTCAGCACATAATCACCGATTGACAACTCATCGGTTACCAGATGCTCTCGTATGCGCTCATCATACCCTTCATAATGACCACAAATGAAGATCAAGTGCTGTTCACGGGACAATTCTTCCGCCTTTTGCTGTGTAAACGTCTCACCTTGTGGACACATCAGAATGATACGCGGCTTCACACCTGCTTCTGCCTCAGCGGACTGTTCAGATAGGTCCGACTTTGGGCTAGACAACAGATCTTCTACTGCTGCGAAGATCGGGTCTGGCTTCAGCACCATACCTCCACCACCACCATACGGCGTATCGTCAACCGTGCCATGCTTACTGGTGGAATAGGTACGGAAATTGACCGCATGTAGTTCAACAATGCCTTTGGCAGCAGCTTTACCGAGAATACTCGAACCAAATACACCGGTGAACATTTCTGGGAAAAGGGTCAATACATCGATCTTCATCATTCCAGCAAGCCTTCCATAATATGCACGATGATCTTCTTGTCTTCGATATTGATCTCCTGCACGACATTATGAATATATGGAATCAAAATATCTTTACCTTTGGCAGGTTTAACAACCCAGACATCATTCGCTCCCGGTGTCAGAATTTCTTTGATAATACCGAGTGACTCACCTTCTTCAGTTACCACTTCACAACCAATGATCTCGTGGAAATAGTATTCGTCTTCTTCCAGTTCGACCGCTTCATCCTTACTTACGCGCAACGCCCAACCTTTGTATTGTTCTACTTCGTTAATATTGCCAAAGCCTTTGAAGCGCACGACATACATATTTTTTTGCAAACGGGATGATTGAATCTCCACTTGTTGCTGATTTCCGTTTTCTTCATTAAACATCATCAGTTTGTTGCCTGGTGCAAAACGCACTTCCGGAAAATCGGTATTCGGATAAATTTTCAGTTCACCGCGAATACCATGTGTATTGACGATTTTGCCCACCATTAACCATTGCTGTGCCATAAAACGCTCCTTTAATGATCTTTATACTATAATAATGATAAAAATGTACGCAAAAAAGCTAGGAATCCTCCTAGCCCTTTGGCATACATTTTTAAGACATGATATCAACCGTAACCCGTTTATGTGTCTTTACCGCGGCTGATGTGACAACGGTGCGAAGAGCCTTCGCGATACGTCCCTGCTTGCCAATTACTTTGCCAGCATCGTCCGGGTGGACGCTTAGTTCGTATACGATGAGGTTCTCCTTCTCCACCACGTTCACAGACACATCTTCCGGATGATCCACCAGAGCTTTAGCAATAACCATTACTAATTGTTCCATCGTTTCATCCTCCGGAGTAGACAAAATATGTTGCGGTGCAAAATCAGTTGTCGTCAAAACAGGCTGCAATAGCAGCCCAAAGCGCCGCCATCAGCAGCAGACCTGACAAAAGCGCAATTTTGTGTAAAATCGCGCTTCACGTCAAATCGCTAGCTGTTAGCTAACGCTTCATAGGGCCAAGCATATTCAGCAATTATTTTTGCTGTTTCAGCTCATGGAATTTTTTCATAACGCCAGCTTTGCTGAGCAAGTTGCGAACAGTGTCAGAAGCTTGTGCGCCGTTTTGAAGCCATTTCAGAGCTTTTTCTTCATCAATTTTAGTTACAGATGGTTCTGCAACTGGATTGTAAGTACCGATTTCTTCGATAAAACGTCCATCACGAGGAGAACGGGAATCGGAAACAACGATACGATAGAAAGGCGCTTTGTGAGCACCGATACGTTTCAGACGAATGCGTACTGCCAAGAGAATTCACCTCCTTAAACTAATTCATAACTGGTATCTGTAAAGTGAGTTTTAACGGAATGGGAACTTGAAACCGCCGCCCCCGCCGCCTTTGCTCAACTTTTGCATTTGTTTCATCATTTTGTTCTTGCCGCCGCCCTTCATTGCTTTCGGGTCCATCATATCCGAAAACTGTTTCATCATGCGGCGCATTTCATCAAATTGCTTGATCAGACGATTCACCTCGGCTACGGAAGTTCCGCTACCTGCTGCAATACGCTTGCGACGGCTATTGTTGATCACTTCTGGATGCTGCTTCTCTTGAATCGTCATCGAATGTACAATCGCTTCGATCCGGCCAACCTGCTTGTCATCCACCTGAAGATTTTGCGTTTGTTTCATTTTGCCCATGCCGGGCAGCATATCCATGATTTGGTCGAGCGGGCCAAGCTTTTTCACTTGATCCATCTGTTCCAAAAAGTCTTCAAAGGTAAATTCGGCGTTGCGCATTTTGCGCTCCATTTCCTTTGCCTTTGATTCATCGATATTCAGCTGCGCCTTCTCGATCAGGGAGAGCATATCGCCCATACCGAGAATACGGGAAGCCATACGTTCCGGGTGGAACACTTCCAGCGCATCCAGCTTCTCACCGAGGGTGGCAAACTTGATCGGACAGCCCGTAACGGCTTTGACCGAAAGCGCTGCACCACCACGGGTGTCACCATCGAGCTTGGTCAATACGACCCCGGTCAATTGCAATTGCTTGTTAAAGTTATCCGCTACGTTAACCGCATCCTGACCGGTCATCGCATCAACGACGAGCAGTACTTCATCTGGATTGGTCAATTCGTGAATCTGACGAAGTTCATCCATCAGTTCTTCATCAATATGCAGACGACCTGCGGTATCGATGATTACGTAGTCGTTATTGTTCGTTTTGGCTTCTTGCAACGCCTGACGAGCAATCTCTACCGGGCTTGTTTGGTCGCCCAGTGTGAAGACCGGCACCTTGATCTGTTCACCGAGAACCTGCAATTGCTTGATCGCAGCCGGACGATAAATATCGCCTGCAACGAGCAATGGACGATGGTTCTGCTTTTGCAGCATTCGTGCCAGCTTGCCAGAGGTGGTCGTTTTACCAGCACCCTGCAAACCGACCATCATAATGACGGTTGGTGGCTTGGTTGCCTTCGCAAGCTTCGCCTGCGTTCCGCCCATCAGCTCCGTCAGCTCTTTGTTTACGATATCGATGATGACCATGCCAGGAGTGAAGCTTTCCATCACGTCCTGACCGACAGCTTTCTCCTTCACCTTGGCGATAAATTCTTTTACCACCTTGAAGTTAACGTCCGCTTCGAGCAATGCCAGTCGTACCTCACGCAACGCTTCGCCTACATCCTCTTCGGATACTTTGCCTTTGCCGCGCAGCTTGCTGAACACGTTTTGCAGTCGTGTCGTCAATCCTTCAAATGCCATATTGTCTTCACCTCGCTTCCTGTTCTATGCCATCATGCCGTAAGCATGGTTTCCATTATATGCAGCTTCGTGTACTGTACTTTGGTTCAAAGTGGCAGTATCTATATAGTATACCGTATCCGGCGTTACAGTTCTAATCCGGATTGCGGCGCACAGGTTCGTATTTAGGACATATCGTCCACTTGTTCAAGCTCCGACATCAGCTGTAACGCTTCGGTTCGTTGTGCTTCGTTCCAACCGTCCTGCTCCAGAATGACTCTGAGCTGTTCCAAATGTCGCGAGCGGCGGTAATGCTTGTCCATCAGTCCCAGCTTGTTTTCGTACATCTCTAGCACCTGTTCGGCACGCTTGATATGTTCGTAAACCGCCTGACGGCTAATGTCAAACTCCGCAGCGATCTCGCCGAGGGAATAGTCATCGTGAAAATAATATTTAAGGAACATTTGCTGTTTTTCGGTCAGCAGCAGTTCATAGAAGTCGAATAATAAATTAATTCGGTTCGTCTTTTCGAGCCGATTCTCTTGACTCATACGGGGCACTCCCTCCGTCAAGGAAAAACACTTTACAGTGATGTTCAACGTTTTATATCATAGCTAAAATACAGGATGATGTCAAGCATTTTCCCTTAACATATTCACACTGGACAAAGAGTCCATTTTCAAATGAGAATAGCAAGCAATAATTGGTCTATTCAACATAGCCAATCCATAAAAATACATCCTTCACCTCGCCTCAAAATGACAGGCAGATAAAGGATGTATACATTTTGTTTTTTTTTGGCTTCTATCATATTATGACTGCCATGGCAGTAAGTAAAACAAAACGGCGAAGAAATGCAGTACACTGCCTGCCAATACGAATATATGCCAGACCGCATGATGGAACGGAAATCCTCTCCATACATAAAATACGGTACCGAGCGTATACATAATGCCGCCCGCAACAAGTAAGATAATACCGCCCGTTGCAATCGATGCAGTCAGTGGTCCCCATGCCAGCACGATCAACCAGCCCATTAGCACATAGAAAATCGTGGACATAAACAGAAACCGTTTCGCGAAAAAGGCTTTAAACGCGCAACCAAGTAGCGCCATGCCCCATACAGTACCGAAAATTGACCAACCTAGTGCACCTTTCACTGCAAGCAGCATAAACGGTGTATACGTACCGGCAATAAACAAATAGATCGCCGAATGATCAAAAATCTCGAACAGGTCTTTGACTTTACCTTCGTTAAAGCTATGCACCAGTGTAGAGCTTAGATAAAGCAGAAGCATCGTAATGCCATATATAGTAAAGCTCACAATATGCCAAGGTGTCCCTTTCAAACTAGCGAAAACAATCAACAGTACAAGTGCAGCCACACTTAATGCTGCGCCAATACCGTGCGTAATCGCGTTGGCAACTTCTTCGCGCCGGGTATAGATATGTGTATCCGCCATCGTACACTTCCTCTCATGGTTCCAATCCTGATCTGCTGGATGCCTAGCAGTTTTCTGTGTCTGGTGTGATATGTTGTTATTATTGTAACCCGGAAGTGCATGATATTTCCAGCGTAGTCGTGTACATGATATGTACATTTGCTCAATGCGTCTATTCTTTCTAATCCATTATGTTATAGAACGAAGATAGTAGCGAAATATACTTCTACCTAATTAGAAAAGCCTGCCTTTCGCTAAAAAGCAACCATCGCATCTGTTTAGTCAGCGATTGGTGTATCAGCGAAAAGCAGGCTTTATTGTGGTTTCTATATTATGACAGAGTAAAATAAAATCAATTACTCGGTTTTACCTTCTTCAGCGTCGAGTTCTGCTTGAATGAGACCGGTGAACAGTGCATGCACGAATTGTTCACTGTCAAACGGCTGCAGATCGCCGACTTTTTCGCCCAAACCGATAAATTTGACTGGTAAATTCAATTCTTGACGGATAGCGATAACAATACCGCCTTTGGCTGTACCATCCAGCTTGGTCAATACGAGACCAGTAACACCGCTCTTTTCGCCAAATAGCTTTGCTTGGCTGAGTGCATTTTGACCGGTTGTTGCATCAAGCACCATCAATACTTCATGCGGTGCATCTGGAATCTCACGCTGAATCACACGGAAGATTTTGTTCAGCTCATCCATCAGATTCGCTTTATTTTGCAGACGTCCTGCTGTATCACACAACAATACATCCACATTACGCTGTTTGGCAGCACGTACAGCATCGTACATAACAGCTGCCGGATCAGAACCTGATTGCTGTTTGATCACATCTACGCCTGCACGCTGTCCCCATACTTCCAATTGCTCGATTGCCCCGGCACGGAACGTATCGCCTGCTGCCAGTAGTACTTTTTTGCCTTCCTGTTTGAAGCGATGCGCCATTTTGCCGATCGTAGTCGTTTTACCGACGCCATTCACACCGACAAACAAAATAACGGTAATTCCGTCTGGGTTCATGTTCAGACCCGGGTTCTCGTCGCCGCGCAGCAATTCAGTCAGTTTCTCTGACAGCACAGGTTGCAAATCAGCAGCATCTTCCAGTCGGCGCTTTTTCACTTCGACTCGTAGATCATCGATCAATTCCATTACGGTATTTACACCTACGTCGGCGCTGATTAGAATCTCTTCCAGTTCTTCGTAAAACTCTTCATCGATCTTCTTACGACGCACAACCAGATCGGTCACTGCATCGACCAGACCTTTGCGTGTTTTTTCCAGACCATCACGGAACTGCTGAGTTACCGCTTCGGTACGTTGCGAAATGCTCTCTCGCAATTTTTTAAAAAAGCTCATGGGATTCCTCCGTCGACATAAGTTAGTGAGTACAGACGTACCTTATTGATCCGATAGGATGCAGACATTCATGATTCGTGGATAGAATGCTGCCGTATATTCGGGAATAACTAAACAAGATTGCATGTTGGATGATAATACGTACAATGGCAATACATGATTCATTCAATACATTGCCATCATAATAACGTATAGACTATCACGTACGGATTAAGCGATCTCCGCGCCGTCCACTTCTTCCAGACGAACGGAAACCAGCTTCGAAACGCCGCCTTCTTCCATCGTCACACCATATAGCACATCGGCTTCTTCCATCGTACCTTTGCGGTGTGTCACGACGATAAACTGCGTCTGACCAGAGAATTCTCGCAAATATTGGGCAAAACGCGTCACATTCGACTCATCCAATGCCGCTTCGACTTCATCCAGCACACAGAACGGCACCGGCTTCACCTGCAAAATAGCAAACAATAATGCCATCGCGGTCAATGCACGTTCGCCGCCGGACAACAATTGCAGATTTTGCAGCTTTTTCCCTGGTGGTTGGGCAACGATATCGATGCCTGTTTCCAGCATCCGCTCAGGATCTGCCAGAATCAGATCGGCACGACCGCCGCCGAATAGTTTGGAAAAGACCATACCGAATTGTCCGCGAATCGCTTCAAATGTATGCTTAAAGCGCTTGGACATCTCGTCGTCCATTTCTTTGATGACCTGATACAATGCAGTTTTGGCTTCGATCAGATCGTTTTGCTGTTCACTCAGGAATTCGTAGCGTTCGTTAACACGCTGATATTCCTCAATCGCACCCAGATTGACTTCACCCAGATCGGCGATTTGCAGCTTCAGCTCGCGCACTTCGCGACTAGTCTGCTCCACATTCTCTGGCAAGTCGTAACGCTGCTTCGCCATTTCGTAGGTTAGCTCATAATCATCTTGCAGCTTGGCAAGGATGTTTTCGAGTTCCACATCCAGACGATTGACCTGAATTTCGGTTTTACGCAGTTCATCTTCAATCGCCTTCAGTTCGTTGCGCTGCTGACGAGTTTTGTCTTCTTCTTGCTCTAGCTTTTGCTGTAAAGCAAGACGCTGTGCGCGCTTCTGTTCCAGCTGCTCACTTGTTTCGCTGCGTTGACGGCGCAGACGATCTAATTGTTCTTGCTGGCGCTTCTGATCATTGCTGTTTTTGTCCAGATCGCGGACAAGGATAGACAGTTGCTCACGATTACTTTCCAGTTCACGACCATAGTCCTGAGATTCTTCGTGAGTACGAGACATTTGCTCTTCCAGTGAAAAGATCTCCTGGCTGATCTTGCCCTCGCGAATTTTGAGATCGGTCACTTTTTCCTGTAATTGCTCTTTGACCGATTCGTTCGATTTGCGCTGTTGCTCGGCGGACTGGATCGCGGACTGAATACGTTCTTCCTGCTGTTGCAATTCAGCCAGCTTTTGCTCTGCTTCTTTGCGCTTTTTGGCTATGCCTTCCAGCTCGCTTGTATACGCCGTTTTCTCCTGCCCATACAGCTCGTACTGTTCGTTCACATGCCGGAATTCGTGATCCAGTTGCTTTAGTTCACCCGCCGTTTGCTGCTCTTCAGTACGTTTACGGTCACCAGCAGCACGCAATTGATCCAAACGATTCTCGGTACTTTGCAGTCGATCACGCACAGTAATAATCTCAGCGCTCAGACGTTTGATCTGATCTTCGCTTTCGATAATTTGCTCACCAAGCTGATCCAGCTGGCGTTTGCGTCCAAGCAGGTTGTTGTTCTTTTTGTGCTGGCTACCACCGGTCATAGAACCACCAGCATTGACTACATCGCCTTCCAATGTGACCACGCGGTAGCGATAATTCAGTCTGGCAGCGATTTTGTTCGCCTGTTCCAGTGTCTCGGCAATGACTACACTACCGATCAGACTACCCACGATAGACGCGTAACGCTCATCGTATTGCACAAGTTCCGCACCGATACCAACAAAGCCTTCGGCACCTTCTGCCAGTCGTTTGTCGCTATCTTGAATTCGACGTGGACGAATAACGTCCAGCGGCAAAAATGTTGCACGACCGAGTTGACGCTGTTTCAGAAAAGCAATCGCGCGGCGAGACACTTCTTCATTTTCCATAACGACATGCTGAACGGATGCACCAAGTGCCGTTTCCATCGCTTGCTCCAAATGCTCTGGCACACGGATCAATTCAGCGACAGCACCATGTACACCTGGCAGCTGATTGTTGCGAGACGCCTTGAGCACTTCTTTGACACCTAGCATGAAGCCTTCAAAGTCCTCCTGCATCTCCTGCATCGTATCACGGCGAGAAATAAGCGCTTCGCGGCGCTGTTCCCATTTGCGAATCGAGGTCTGCATATCTTCGGCGGATTTTTGCAGCGCATTCAGTTGCTCACTTTGCTTGATATAATCCGTGCGTACCGTTGCGATTTCTTTGGCAAATTTCTCTAACTGAATGGTAAATGTAGCTTTGCTCTGCTCCAGTCGCTTTTTCTCGTCGCGCCATTTACCAGATTCAGTCTCGGCTCGCACCATTCGGCGCTGCGTTGCTTCCGTCTCCTGATCAGCGTACCGAATCTCATTACGCATATTCGCCATATCATTCATCAATTGCAGCAGATCGCCTTTGAGACTTTCCTCGCGATTCTGACTAATCCCGCCGTTAATATCATTTAGCTGCGCTTCTTCGGTCGCAAGCGTCTGCTTCAATTCGATCAACTGGCGCTGTAACTCAGCCAGCTTATCTTGCAATTGCTGGGTTTCGCCTGTACGTTGACTTGTACGTTCTTCACTGCGTTCCAGAGCGACACCAAGCTGCTTACGATTTTGCTCTAAATTTTGGCGGCGTTCTTTGAGCAGCTCCACTTGACCTTCTGCCTTCTCTGCCTGCTCACTGTATTGCAGCAGCAGTTCCTGCATCCGCTCCACCATCTGCTCGGCTTCACGCAGCGCATTACGCTCATCTTCCAGCTTGGCATCATGTCCGGCTACAACGTTAGCCAGCTTTTGCTGTACAGCTTCTAATTCTTTGAGCTTCTCGCCTGCAGTCGTCCACGAACCGTGAATACGTTCGATATCATGCACATACAGTGAGATTTCTTTATGCTTTAACTGTTCTTTTAATTGTTTAAAATGAATTGCCTTTTCGGACTGCTCCTTCAGCGGACCGATCTGGTCTTCCAGCTCATTCACCAGGTCGAAGATGCGCAGCAGGTTCTGCTCGGTATCATCCAGCTTGCGCACGGCATCCTTTTTACGGGATTTGTATTTCACGATACCTGATGCTTCTTCAAAAATACCGCGTCGATCTTCCGAACGCGTACTGAGAATCTCCTCAATACGACCTTGCCCAATGATCGAGTACGCTTCTTTACCGATCCCGGTATCCATAAACAGTTCGGTAATATCCTTGAGCCGGCACGCTTGCTTATTGATCATATACTCGCTATCCCCGCTACGGTGTACGCGCCGGGTAATGGTCACTTCGTTAAAATCGAGCGGCAACGCTTCATCTTCGTTATCCAGTGTCAGTGATACTTCGGAATAGCTGACCGGTTTACGTGAATCGCTACCTGCAAAAATAATATCCTCCATTTTGCCACCACGGAGTGACTTGGCAGACTGCTCACCTAGCACCCAGCGGATGCCATCGGAGATATTACTTTTACCGCTGCCATTTGGTCCTACAACAGCAGTAATTCCTTGGACAAACTCCAATTCCGTTTTATCGGCAAATGATTTGAAGCCGGCTAATTCAATTCGTTTCAGGAACATAGTTCGTGTTCACCTCTATTGCTATTGTAGCATAATTACCTGCTTTGCCATCAATGGAAAAAGAGCAAAAAGCGGTCGTGCCTCTTGCCTTTGTTGCAAGGTGGCGGTGACTGCTCTTTGCTCTTTGTTTGTCCTGTAATCGCCAGAAAAGAAAGAGATGTTATTTCAGCTTTAACCGGGTCAGTGCAGCTGCTGCTGCGCGTTGCTCCGCTTCCTTTTTGGAACGTCCTGAGCCCTGGCCAAGGCTTTCATCTCCCATGTAGACTTCCGAGACAAACTCCCGCTCATGGGCAGGGCCTTTTTCCTCGATGATCCGGTACTCCAATACACCCATATTATGATGCTGGGTGAATTCCTGTAATTCGGTTTTGAAGTCCATCATCTGAAGTTGTCCGCCAGGCGAAATGCTTGAAAATACGTACTTTTCCAGAAAAGATTTCACTGCATCCAGACCTTGATCCAAATACAGCGCACCGATAAAGGATTCAAATACGTCTGCCAGCAGCGCCGGACGTTGACGTCCACCGGTTAGTTCTTCCCCTTTGCCAAGCAAAACATAACGTCCAAAATCAAGTGCTTCCGCGAACTTGACCAGCGAAGGCTCGCAAACGATCGCTGCACGCAGCTTCGTCAGCTCGCCTTCCGGCCGATCTGGATACTCATTATACAGATACTCCGACACCGTCAGTTCCAGAACCGCATCGCCTAGAAACTCCAGACGCTCATTATCCTGATGCTGACTGAAGCGATGTTCATTCACATACGAAGCATGTGTGAACGCCTGTTTGAGCAGCTGGCGGTTATGGAACTGAATTTGAATTTGTTGCTGTAGCTGTTTCACATCTCCGTTCAAGAAACTGACCCCTTACGCTTCAAATTTCTTCAGGACGATCGAGGCATTGTGTCCCCCGAATCCAAAAGAGTTGGACATAACCACATTCAAATCAGCTTTACGTGCCTCATTTGGAACATAATCCAGATCGCACTCAGGGTCCTGGTCATGCAGATTGATCGTTGGTGCGATAATCTGATTTTCCAGAGACAGTGCACAGATAACCGCTTCCACACCGCCGGCTGCGCCGAGCAGGTGACCTGTCATCGATTTGGTCGAGCTGACTGCCATCTTGTACGCGTGGTCGCCCATCGCCATTTTGATCGCTTTCGTCTCGGATTTGTCGCCGACTGGAGTCGATGTACCATGTGCATTGATGTATTGAACGTCTTCCGGCTGGATGCCAGCTGTACGCAGTGCCATCTTCATACAACGCGCCGGACCATCTGGGTTCGGTTCTGTCATGTGGAACGCATCTGCACTCAGACCGTAACCGATCACTTCGGCATAGATATGCGCACCGCGCTTCTGGGCATGCTCCAGTGATTCCAGAATCAGTACGCCTGATCCTTCCGCCATAACGAATCCGTCACGTCCAGTATCAAATGGACGGCTTGCTGTTGTGTAGTCATCATTGCGTGTGGACATCGCTCGCATGGAGCAGAAGCCCGCCATACCGGTTGGACGAATCGTCGCTTCGGCACCGCCTGTGATCATCACATCCGCTTCGCCGGATTGAATATACTTGAACGCATCGCCAATCGCATGGCTACCGCTCGCGCATGCCGTTACCGGTGCTACGTTTGGACCTTTTGCTCCGTGAATGATGGACACTTGACCAGAAGCCATATTGGCAATCATCATCGGAATAAAGAACGGACTTACGCGTTTTGGACCTTTTTCCAGCAATACGCTGTGCTGATCTTCAAATGTACCTAGACCGCCGATACCGGAGCCGATAATAACACCAACTCGTTCCGTATCTGTATCTTCGCGTACATTCAGTTTGCTGTCCTTCAGTGCTTCCGCTGTAGCAGCGACTGCAAATTGAACAAACCGATCCAGCTTCCGTGCTTCTTTGCGTTCCAGATAATCTTCGGGATTAAAGTCATGTACCTGACCAGCAATGCGGGTCGTGTAGTTACTAACATCGAATCCCTCTACTGGAGTGATTCCAGACTTACCTGCCATCAGATTGTTCCAGAATGTATCTTTGTCTTTGCCCAGAGCTGTTGTGACTCCGAGACCTGTAATTACCACTCTATGCTTCAAACACATTCACCTCATATCGACTGCATGTGTATATTTTGTATTCAGATCCAAGAGACGCCATGAATGAGGAGAAGTCCCGACCCGCAAAATCAATTTGCAGGTAACGGGACTTTTGAGCCTTAGGTATGAGATTGTATGTAGTTCACAACTTCACCTACGGTCGTAATTTTCTCCGCGTCTTCATCAGAAATTTCAATATCAAATTCTTCTTCAAGTTCCATAACGAGTTCCACTACATCAAGGGAATCTGCGCCAAGGTCGTCTTTGAAAGAAGATTCCAATTTAATATCAGCTTCGTCAGCACCTAAGCGGTCAATGACGATGCGTTTTACACGTTCCAAAACATCGGACATCCGTTTCACCTCCTCTTCCAAGTTATTATACGGAAATTATACTTAAAAATCCATACAGGCATCTGTAAGCACATCCTGAATCTTACATGTACATGCCGCCATCAACGTGTAACGTTTGCCCCGTCATGTAAGAAGCAGCTGGCGACACCAAGAATGATACCACCTGAGCGACTTCATCCGGATTGCCAAGACGGGCAAGCGGAATCTGACCGAGAATACGACCACGCTGCTCTTCGTTTAGCTCATCCGTCATATCGGTAGCGATAAAACCAGGTGCTACACAGTTGACTGTGATGCCACGCGAAGCTAGCTCCTGTGCCGATGCCTTCGTCAGACCAATAACGCCTGCTTTGGCAGCGACATAGTTGGCTTGACCCGGATTCCCGAGTACACCGACTACGGACGAAATGTTGACGATGCGACCGTAACGTTGCTTCATCATCGGACGCGTGACCGCTTTGAGACAGTTGAACACGCCTTTCAGATTCGTTTCGATCACCTGATCAAACTCTTCCTCTTTCATTCGCATGATCAGATTGTCCCGCGTGATGCCAGCGTTGTTAATCAGAATATCGATCTTACCGAACGCTTCACTTACCTGTTTAACCAGGTTGTCTGCTTCGGAAACGATACCTACGTTTGCTTGGATCGCAATCGCTTTGACGCCCAGTTCCTCAATTTGCTTGACGGTTTCCTGAGCGGCAGCTTCACTGCCTGCATAATTGACAGCTACGTCAGCTCCAGCAGATGCTAGTGCCAGCGCGATGCTGCGACCGATGCCGCGCGAAGCGCCTGTTACGAGGGCAACTTGCCCCTCCAACGGTTTACTCATATCATACGCACCTCCTTTTCACCAAGTTCATTGCACGTATGGCTGTTGCCAAACATGAACAGTCATTATACTTCCAGTGCTTCCAAACTTTCGAGGCTGTTGATATTGAACAGACGTACATTTTTGTCGATCTTTTTGATCAGACCAGTAAGCACGTTCCCGGGACCAATCTCGATAAATGTATCGACGCCCTGCTCTACCATATAACGCACGCTGTCTTCCCATAATACAGGAGAGTATACCTGTTTCACCAGCAGCTCGCCAATCTGGTCGCCACTGGATACTGCCTCTGCATTCACATTGGCAACAACCGGTACGGCTGCATTGTGGAACGTAACATCCTGCAAACGCTCGGCAAGACGCTGAGCCGCAGGCTCCATCAGAGAAGAGTGGAACGGTCCACTCACTTCCAGCGCAATCGCACGTTTGCCGCCGATTTCTTTGACACGGGCAGATACGGCTTCCACACCAGCCTGTGTACCGGAAACAACGATCTGTCCGGGGCAGTTGACGTTAGCCAATTCTACCGCATGACCATCCGCTGTAACAGAGGCACACAGCTGAGTTAACGCTTCGCGCTCTGCACCGAGTACAGCAGCCATTGCGCCCTGACCAGCAGGAACCGCTTGTTCCATAAACTGTCCGCGTGCACGTACAACCGCAACCGCGTCTGCAAACGAGAGTGCACCCGCAGCTACTAGCGCGCTATACTCGCCCAAGCTATGACCCGCTACATAATCTGGCTGGATGTTGCGCTCTTTGAGTGCTTCCAGCAGGGTGATGCTGGCGGTCAGCAGTGCAGGTTGTGTATTGGCTGTTTGTTTTAGTTCGTCTTCTGGACCTTCAAATGCCAGCTTGCTAATTGCAAAGCCAAGCACGTCGTCCGCTTGATCAAAATACTGCGCTGCTGCCGGGGATGCGTCGTAGACGTCTTTTGCCATCCCGGCTTTTTGCGCGCCCTGTCCAGGGAATACAAATGCTATTTTACCCATTCGGAATAACCTCCTGAATTGCAGTTGCCGTAATTACCAGATGATAACAGATGCGCCCCATGTGAGACCACCGCCGAAGCCGACCATAACCACTTTGTCGCCTTCTTGGATGCGTCCTTCTTCTACCGCTTCAACAAGTGCCAGCGGAATAGAAGCAGCGGATGTGTTCGCATACTTTTGCACATTGATCATAACCCGGTCTTCGGTCAAATTCAAACGTTCCATCGCCGAGTTGATAATACGCACATTTGCCTGATGCGGAATAAACAGGTCGATATCGTCTTTGGAAATGCCTGCTTTGTTCAGCACATCCTCCGTTGCTTTGTTCATCACTTTCACTGCGAATTTGAATACTTCGCGACCGCTCATTTGGATAAAGTGCTGCTTCGCTTCCAGCGTGTCGGCAGAAGCCGGTGTTCTAGAGCCGCCAGCAGGCAGTTTCAGCAGTTCGCCACCAGCGCCTTCGGCACCGAGATCAAATGCTTTAAAGCCGCGACCTTCGCCAACTTCACCGATGACTACTGCACCAGCACCATCGCCGAACAATACGCAAGTGTTGCGGTCCGTATAGTCGGTAATGCGGGACAGTGTATCCGCACCGATTACCAGTGCGTTTTTGTACATGCCCATTTGCAGCATGCTTGTCGCTGCACCGAGTGCATAGACAAAACCGGAGCAAGCAGCAGACAGATCGAAGGCAGCTGCTTTTTTGGCACCTAGTTTGTCCTGCAAAATGCAAGCGGTAGATGGGAAGGACATATCCGGCGTAATGGTTGCTACGACGATCAGATCGAGATCGGCAGCAGTCAACCCCGCGGTTTCAATCGCTTTGATTGCCGCTTCATACGCAAGGTCGGATGTCGCCTGGTCTGGAGCGGCGATATGACGCTCGCGAATACCGGTACGGCTGACGATCCATTCATCGTTCGTGTCGACCATTTTCTCCAGGTCGGCATTGCTCAATATTTTTTCCGGCACGTATTTGCCTGTGCCGATAATTCCGATTGGCAAAACACTCATCGTTGTCACTCTTTTCTATCGATACGAATTTCCTTATCAGACTGGTAAGGATCTGTGATGATGCATATTACATTACTCTGTTACTTCCTGCGAAATACTGGATACCAAATTGTTGCTAATGGCAATCCGTGCCTGACGTACAGCGTGTTTGATCGCACTTGCGTCGGAAGAACCGTGCCCTTTCAGTACAAGCCCATTCAGACCGAGCAATGGTGCGCCGCCATGTTCTTTGTAGTCAAACGAATCGCGCAATCCGCGCAGCTCCGGCATCACCAGCGCTGCTGCCAGCTTGGTTTTTAATGATTTGGAAAATTGCTGCTTGAGCAAGGAAAAGATCGTACTTGCCGTTCCTTCCATTGCTTTTAACAAAATATTACCGGCAAAGCCGTCGCAGACGAGCACATCGCACACGCCGTTAAGCACATCCCGCGATTCCACATTGCCGACAAAGTTGATCGGCTGTGCCTCTAACAGTGGGAAGGCTTCTTTGACGAGCTCGTTGCCCTTTTTGGCTTCGGTGCCGACATTGAGTAGACCTACACGCGGATTGGACACTCCCTGAACCTTCTCGCGGTAAATGCTACCCATCAATGCATATTGTGCCAGATGTTCCGGCTTCGCGTCCATATTGGCGCCCAGATCAAGCGCTAGTACGCCTTTTCCGTCAATCGTTGGAATGATCGGAGCAAGCGCCGGACGTTCAATCCCCTTGATACGTCCAACGACGAGTAACCCGGTCGTCATGAGAGCGCCCGTATTTCCTGCCGAGATCATCGCATCTGCCAGTCCGTCCTTAACCATTCGACCAGCAACGACCATAGAGGCATCCTTTTTACGCCGTACCGATTTGACTGGTTCGTCATCGGGCTCAATCACTTCAGAAGCATGTACCAGCTTCAGGTTGGATGGAATCTCCGGCAGCAATGCCTTCATCCGTTCCTCGTCCCCTACGAGAATAATCTCCGCATCCTTCCATTCCTTGGCTGCTTCTAATCCGCCTAAGACATTGCTGTCTGGAGCATGATCTCCCCCCATCGCATCAATCGCGATTCGCATGATCAAGTCCTCCTTCATCGTGTTCTCCCCCGTCTGATCGGTAAATCACAAAGTTGCCTTGAAATACCATTTCTTCGCCAACGTAAGTTAGCACTTCCACTTTCGCTTTGCCTTTGCGCGCCGGGTTGGACTGCACATAGGCTTTGGCGATACACTTCTCACCGAGGTTGACTGGTCGTACGAACCGCAGATCCGCCGAAGCAGTCAAAGCAATCGCATCGTTGATAACCGCCACTGCCAGCGAGTTCGCCTGGGCAAAAATATGATGACCACGGGCGATATGCGTACGTGAAAATACATGTTCATCCCGAATCTCAAAGATCGAAATTCCACTTCGATCCAATTGCAAATCGACAATCTCACCGATAACTTCATCCAGCGGCAGGGATCGGACCTGATCGTAGGATCGCTCAGCCATCAGCTTCATTCGTTCACGCAGCTCAGGAATCCCCAGCTCCATCCGGTCCAAACGAATCGTCTGAATACTGACTTTTAGCTGACGGGTCAATTCCTGATCGGTTACAAACGGGTTATCCTCTATCATCTTCACAAGCTGCTGCTGACGCTGGCGCTTGGGCAATCGTTCGATGGTCACGAAGCCTCCCCCCACTTTCATGATGGTGTTGTCCGGCTATGCGGACGTCCGTACTGTTGTTCAGGCATCTATTTATTGCATCTATCTGCTCTATATCATTGTGCGCATCAAAGGTCCGGCATACAAGCAGCGTAGAACTGCTACACCGGATATTGGAGTAGATCACGTTTAAATGTTAGTTTTAGAACCTGGTACTAAGAATGTAGTATAAAGCATATTTTCACAAAAGAAAAGGGGCAGTGCCGCCTTATTATGTAATTTTGGTGTCAGATGGCGGTCTGACGGGCTTCTTGCGCATGGATCTGGTCAGAATGCTAGAGAGTATATATATCGTTCAAGCGCTACGTGTATGGCGCGTCTGTACCGCTCAAAATCCATAAAAAAACAGCGCCTCATCAAGCGACGAGGCGCTGCCTTTTCCAACGATTACTGTTGTACGATTTCTCTTTGTTTGTACGTTCCGCATACTTTACATACGCGGTGGGACAATTTGAGTTCGCCACAGTTTTCGCATTTCACCATACCTGGTACTGCCAATTTAAAGTGTGTACGACGTTTGTCACGACGTGTCTTGGAAGTTCTCCGTTGAGGTACTGCCATCGTTAAACACCTCCTTCATCTAATTGAGTGCCATTTAACACCCTGGTTTGACTCAGGGTTATCAAATCATTTGAATAAATCTTTGAGCCCTGCCAACCGAGGATCAATCGGTCGGTTATCGCAATCACAATCCTGTTCGTTCAGGTTGACTCCACATGTCGGGCAAAGTCCTTTGCAATCGTCCTTGCACAGAACCACTGCCGGCAAATCCACTAAAGCAGCTTCTTCCAGATAAGGTCGAAGATCAACAGTGTCGCTGTTCACGAACACGGTATCGTCTTCTTCCGCTACGTTCTCCGGTTCTTCACCGTGCCGAAACTCCTCATGAACGCTGAATGCTCGATTCAGATTAACGGGGGTCAGGCATCGGGCACATGCCACCTGCAGGTCAAGCTTCAACGTTGCGTTCACTTCAACAACCTGATCCACTCTGTACTTCGCGTGCAGGTCAACCTGCATTGGCTCCGCAGAAAGAATGTCATTACGATCGGATTTTAGAAATCCGGTATCAAGCGTCTCGTGAAACTCTATCGGCTGATCGCTTTGCGCCATTTTTCGAAATTGGAATTGCATATACATCACTCCAAACAAACAAAAATTATTATACCGACGAATTGTTGTTTTTGTCAATCAAAGTTTTAGATATTTTTGTGCCTGTCAGGGTGTTTCCCTTTACTGGCGCGGGCTGGCGGTTTTTCTAGCTTTTTTCGCATTTGGGGGCAAAAAGAGTAGGTCAAAACCGGTCGGTACGTTCCCGTCCAAAATGGGGGTAACCACCCTTGCAAAGGATCATGCGTTATAATAGAGCGACGAGCAGATCGAATTCTGTAATAGGCATGATTGCGCTTGTGCACATACCTTTTATTTTACCATATATCTGGCACGAAAAGGAGATTGTCCCTTATGAAAGTTACTGGCGTGATCGTGGAATACAATCCGCTGCATTACGGGCATCAGCTACATCTGGAGCGTACGCGACAGGTGAGTGGCTGCGACGCCATCATTGCGGTGATGAGCGGCGGTTTCACCCAACGCGGCGAGCCTGCCGTATTCAGCAAATGGGCGCGTTCAGAAATGGCATTGTCTGCGGGCTGTGACCTTGTGCTGGAGCTTCCGTCCGCGTATGCTGTACAGCCTGCCGAATGGTTTGCTTATGGAGCTGTGGCGATGCTTCACGCTACAGGCATTACGGACAGTCTGGTGTTCGGTAGCGAATCCGGCTCGCTGGAGGCATTGCGTCCACTGGCGGATCTGCTAACTGACGAATCGCCGCAGTTGCAACAATCCATCCGACACTATCTCGATCAGGGAATGAGTTATCCAGCGGCACTGGGGCGCGCTGCGACTGCATCTGACCTGCTATCAGCAGAAAGCGCCGCCTTGCTTGGTCAGCCGAACAATACGCTTGGATTGCAATATATGATCGCTTTGCGACGACTACAAAGCAATATCGCTCCGCTCACTATTCAGCGCGAGCAATCCGGGTATCATGATATGCAGCCGTCGCATGACCGTATTGCCAGCGCTACCGCCATTCGGCAAATGCTGCTTAATGAACCGGAAAAGGTAGCTCAGTACGTTCCACCTGCCGTGATGGACATTATCCAGCGTGAGAGCAATGCCGGACGTGGACCTGTACATATGAATCAGCTGTGGATGCCATTGCTGCAAATTCTCACAACTTCTACAGTTAGCGAATTAGAGCAGTATTACGATATGAATGAAGGCATTGAATATCGCCTGAAAAAGCTGCTTCCATCCTTGCCGGAGAGTTCTGTTCATCAATTGGTCAGTTCTTTGAAAACGAAACGTTATACATACGCACGCTTGCAGCGTTTGCTGGCTCACCTGTTGCTTGGACATCGCCGTGATCTTTTGCATGAGTCTATGCTCTCACAGGGACCTGCATATTTGCGCGTGCTTGGCTTTACGGCAACCGGGCAGGAGCTGTTAAAAAGAATGAAGCAAACCTCTTCTTTGCCGATTGTTATGCGTGCGGTTGATATGAAGCATATACAGATGGAGCTGGATATTCGCGCGACTGTTATGCAGGCAGCCGGGTTTCAGCCTCAGCAGATAAAAGATCTATATTCGGATTATTATCATCCGCCTGTGCGAGTATAGCAACGGGTGACCATTTGCGGCGGAGAATCACAATTTGTAGTCGAGCATTTATTTGTTGATGTTGATAGTGAAGAAGACCCGCATTCAAGAGGGACAATCATCATTCGGCAAGGTGAAATGAACATTGGCGAGGACGACATCAACATTCGAGCTAGCAAAATCAATATCTACGAGGTACAATGTTAACTTTTGTGAAAGTACGTAAGCATACAAACAAAGAAAATACTCGCTCCCTCATTGCTTATCAATGAGGGAGCGAGTATTTTCTTTGTTCTACTTCCTCTATTCCTTTTGTATGTCGATGAGTTTGACTTGATGTATCATCTCTTGATGTATCATCTATGATGATTTGGCAGGTAACTCGCTTAATGCTTGTAATGCATCATCCAGCGTGTTCACGGGAATTAGCTTTAGCGTTGAGTGCATTTTATCCAGTTGAGCTTTGGCATCATTGTAATTGCCTTGCGGCACCAGGAAGATGGTCGCGCCGTTGTTCTGAGCAGCTACGACTTTGTGCTGTACACCGCCGATCATGCCTACTTGACCGTTAGCATCAATCGTTCCCGTTCCGGCAACGCGATACCCTCTGGTCAGATCACCTGAAGTCAGTTGATTGTAAATTTCCAGTGTAAACATCAGCCCGGCAGATGGACCACCGATACTTGTATTGGCAAATTTCACTTCATGCGCGGGATCATCGGGGATAATCTTCTGCACTTCACCGATGGATACGCCGAAGCCGACACGAGTTTTACCATCTGCATTTTGGAACTGGGTTAACGTGATATTCTGGTTGACGGTTGTGCCTGCGCGGTCAATGACTGTTTTGACCACATCTCCGGCTTTTTTGCTGTTCAATACGCGTTCCAATTGTTCAAAAGAAGCGATATTTTGCCCATCCACCTGCACGAATTTGTCGCCTGCATGAATCCATGTATTGCCTTCCGGTACGTTCACCACGAACACGTATTGCGGCTCTACTTTATAAGGAATCTTTGCTTTGGTATAAGCGGCGGCAATCGCGTTGGACTGCGAGCTGTTCATATAATACAGCTGCTCAGCTGCGTATTCCTTGCGGTCACTCTGTGCAGGCTTCGGTCCTATCTCCTCATTTGAATCGAACACACTGCCGATCAGCATCGCCATATTCGCATAACTAACCGAGACGGTCGTTAACATAAAAGTACCCTTCTCATCAGCATCGCCATCCGATACGCTTACGATCGGCTTCAGCTCATTGGCAGTGCCCGGCGCATTGATCACATAAGGTGTCGGCATATAGACAAGCACGTACACCAGAATAAGCAAACAAATCAAATAAGCCCATATTCGTTTGGACGAAAACGGGGAAGTCAACGGTCTGCCGGACATGCTGTTCTCTCCTTCGGCTCTGCTGCCTGACGAAGTAGTGCATACGACCATCGCTACAGTCGTACCTTCGCCAAACCGGATATAGTATCTCTGTCCGGACGTGCTGCAAGCGTTCTAATATAATGGGCAGAACTCTCTGCTACGCTGAATATTCTGCCCGTTTATTATGCCATGCCGGAAGCTGTAAATCCACTTCTACTCTGAACTAAAAACAATCCATCACAACCAGAATATAGATCAAACTGTATTCCGAGATACTCTATCTTATTCTGCCGTATTAAATTTGATGCGTAGTTCGTGCTCAATCAATGGCGGTACAAAATCAGACACCGAACCATGAAAGCGCGCAATCTCCTTGACCATACTGGAACTGAGGTACGAATACCGCGGATTGGTCATCATAAAGATCGTATCCGCATCTGGATTCAATTCGCGATTAATCGATGCCATTTGCAATTCGTATTCAAAATCAGTTACTGAACGAATACCACGTACAATCGTATGGGCATCACGCTGGCGGATATAATTTGCCAGCAGATCGCGGAAGCTATCAATCTCCACATTGGGCAGATCAGCAGTCACCTGCTTGAGCTGCTCCACTCGCTCTTCAACGGTGAACAGTGGTTTTTTGCTAACATTGTTCAGTACAGCTACGACCAGTGTGTCAAATTGGAGCGCTGCCCGGTGAATAATATCCAAATGTCCCATCGTAACTGGATCGAAGCTACCGGGATATACAGCGATGCGTCTCGTACTGCCGGAATTACTGCTCATCGTTAGACTCCTCCTGTTCAGATTGCGGCTCAGATTCATATCGATATACATGGATCGTAGTATCGCCATACACCGCTTGGCGAACGCCGACAAAATGCTCTTCTTCCGTCGGATAATCATGACCGCTCTCAAATTCCAATACAATCGTCGCATCGTCGCGCAGCAGTCCGCGTTCATGCATTTCCTGCATCAAGGCAATGCCGTTTTTCATCCGATACGGTGGGTCCAGAAAGACAAGATCAAAGGACGATTCGCGCTTTGCTAGTACTTTCAATGCACGACCAGCTTCATTGCGATATACTTCGGCTTGATCAATCAAAGCAGCTGCCTGCAAATTACTCTTCACGACTTCAATACTTTTATGCTCCATATCAATAAATACACCGTGCTCCATGCCGCGGCTCAGCGCCTCGATCCCCAGTCCACCAGTGCCTGCAAACAAATCCAATACATGCCCGCCGTCAAAATACGGACCGATAATGCTAAATAGCGATTCTTTCACTTTATCTGTTGTAGGACGTGTACTGTTGCCTGGTACCGCCTTCAATGGTCTTCCTTTTGCACTGCCAGAAATGACTCTCATTCTACTCATTCACCCGTTCTATTATGTTCTCGGACAAGGTATATGTCCGCACGCAAATATACGACGCTATCGTATCATATTCCACCTCTGTTGCAAAATGATATACCTTTGTGCTTGCCTTTTCTCAGCGATCTTTGCTACAATACTGAACAAACGTTCAGTATCGGGGTGATAAGGTGAATAAAAAGCAGGTTCAGAGTGAACTGACCCGCAAAAAAATTAGCGATGCCGCTCGCAGTCTATTTGTACAAAAGGGCTATAAAGCGACTTCGATCGAGGATATTGTAGCTGCCACGGACAGCAGTAAAGGCAATATTTATTACCATTTCAAAAGCAAAGAAGGTCTGTTTCTGTATCTGCTGAATGAATGGGATCGCGAATGGTATGAAAAATGGCATGAGTCGTTGCCCGGTTATCCGACCGTGACTGCCAAAATCTACGGTCTGGCACAGCAAATTGTGCAGGAGGATCTCAATCATCCGTTAACTCGCGCGGCAGATGAATTTTTTAGCAATGATGAGCACAAGGGTGAAGTTGCGGAAAAAATGGAATCCATGATAGAGGAACATTTGCAATTCAACCGTCAGCTCATTCAGGAAGGCATCGATAGCGGCGAATTTCATATCGGCGATGTCGATAAAAAAGCGGTGGTGCTGGAATGTCTGCTTGCTGGACTCAATCAAGTGTGCCGTAAGCAGTCCGCGGAAACAGTGCTGGAGCATTATCGCTTTGCGGTACAGACCTTTTTGTACGGAATTGCCAGAACGGAAGTATAGGCATAGTATATGAATGCCGGTTTGGACGTTCTGGTATTGTTTCATCATAATATAGACCGAATGTTCAGTATGTAAGATATTATTTGCAAATACAGCTTTGAATCGGCTGCCATAATCATGCGCAGCTTATACCTCGGAGGAAATCATGTCACTTCTTATGCGTAATCGGGCGGCACTATTGCTGCTCATGTTTAATATTTTTCTCGTGTTTACTGGTATTGGACTCGTCGTGCCCATTATGCCAACCTATATGAATGAACTGCATATTGGCGGTAGCATTCTAGGCTTTATGGTTGCGGCTTTCTCGATCAGTCAGTTGATCTTCTCTCCCTTCAGCGGACGATTATCCGACCGAATTGGACGTAAAAAGCTGATCATTGCCGGGATGTTGATCTTCGCCATATCCGAATGGCTGTTTGCTATCGCTTATGCGCCGACACTGCTATTTATCTCGCGGGCAATTGGCGGGTTGGGGGCGGCGCTGATTATGCCATCGGTAATGGCGTATGCGGCGGATATGACGTCCAATGAAGAACGTGGTTCGGCAATGGGCTTTATCAATGCGGCGATTACGACCGGCTTTATTATCGGTCCGGGTATCGGCGGATTGCTGGCAGAATATGGCATTCGGGTTCCTTTTTACGCGGCAGCGATTGCCGGGCTGATTGCTGCTATCGTTACGCTCGTACTACTACCTGAATCGCTGTTGCCAGAACGTCGTGCTCAATTGGCAGCGCAGAATAATAGTGGGGAAAGTCTGATTCGGCAATTGCTGTATTCTTACCGTAAGCCGTACTTTCTCAGCCTGATCATCGTGTTTGTAGCTGCCTTCGGATTGGCGAATTATGAAACGGTATTCTCCTTGTTTGTCGATCATAAATTCGGCTTTACCGCTCGGGATATTGCGATCATCATTACCTTTGGCTCGATTGCCGGAGCAGTCGTACAGGCGACGATCTTCGGTTGGATGATGAACCGATTTGGTGGGCAAAAGCTGATTATTATCTGTTTGCTGGCATCTGCGGTATTTATTTTACTGACGCTGTTTGTGCATACGTACTTCCTGATCTTCGTGGTAACTTTTGCGGTATTTCTTGCGATGGACATCTTGCGTCCTGCGATCGGTACGCAGCTGTCGCAAATTGCTGGCGATGAGCAAGGGTATGTTGCCGGTCTCAACTCCGCGTATACAAGTCTCGGTAATATCGCCGGACCGATTGTAGCAGGTGCGCTGTTTGATTGGAACATCAATTATCCGTATATGATGGCGACGCTGATTCTGTGTCTCTGCTTCCTGTTGTCCTTGCGAGTGAAGCCAGATCGACCTATCTTTTCTTCTGCAAAATAAAGGACGGTACATTAGCGTTATCGTTTTATATTGAAATTGGAACAAGTTGAAATGATACTATATGCAATCCATATGAGATAAACACAACGGCGAGTGCATATCCCTTACATAATGGGGAATGCGCTCGCCGTTTTTTACACTATACATGTATTCATACTCTACTGTTGAGTGTTCTACTTCTACAAAGTTATATGATTCAATATTTTGCTTCTAAAGGTTCTACTTCTGAACAGTCTGCTCCTGTATATTGTATTTCTACCTATGCTGTTCTTGCATGTTTTGTGCTTGTATATGGTGATCTTACCTGTTACCGCCTTGCAAGCTCCATATTTACAATTGCTCCAGCAAACGCTGATAATACTGCTTCAATTGCTCTCGAAGCTGCGGCGGCTCAACCTGCTTCAATTTGGTGCCAAATCCGCTCAAATACGACAGGATAAATTCCTGCTCCTCCGGTTCGTAGCTACCTTGTACGTGCCAACCATCATGCCCTTTGCCTATCAGGGTCATAGAAGGCAATAATCGTGCTTGCAGATCACTTTCACTAAGCTCATCCACTGCACATTGAAATTGCACCGCTCTGACAGATGGCTGCCGCAGACTGCGCGCATTATGTAGATCAAAGTGGCTCAATTGCTCCCGTGGCGCCTCATCTGACAACATCACCCCCGTAATGCGGTCACAGCGAAATACGCGATACGCCTCCTTATCCAGATCATACGACTGACAATACCAATACCCTTGCATTACATATACGGCAAACGGCTGAATGCGGCGTTGCCCTGTCCCTCGCGCCGAGCTGTAATCGATGTGTACAATCTGCTGCTTCACCGCCGCCAGCAACATTTGCTCCAAATACTCCCCTGTTCTCGCCTGCTCTCCATGATAAAACGAAATTCGATTGTGAAACTGCTCAATTTGTTGCCGTTGATGCGGTGTAACAATATCCAGAAATCGGGCGTGGATTGAATGAAATGATACGCCAAACGCATCACCCGAAAAGCTTTGTAGCGCTTGCATCGAAAAATATAACGCCAGCACTTCATTGGCAGTAAAGGAGACAGGTGGTAGTGTCGCAGTATCAAGCAGTCTGTATCCACCATGTCGTCCATGCTCCGCATAGATCGGCAACCCGATTTCTTCCAATGACTCTATATCCCGTAGCGCGGTACTGCGCGAAATGCTGAATTCTTCCATTAACTGCCGTAGCGTGAAACGCTGACGACGATGAACATATCGCTGCATCCATTGCAGCCGTTCCGATTTTCTCATCATCCTGTTCCTTTCTACTGTTCATGATGGATCTACTGTTAACTATGTAGAGATATGTTGCATGGATGGTGCCTTGTTTGTCTTGCTTTTGTGATTATTCATGCGTTGACCCGACATAACACAGGCGGAGTTGGTGTAACAATATTGCTCTGTAACTATTTCTATGATGATTTCATTTAAAGGTTTCATATTTTGACACCTTTTAGCTGTATCGTAGAGTGTGTAGTCGGATTCATCTATTATGAAGGAGGCAATCATGATGAACGCAGAAATTATCCCTTTTTTATCGCTCAATGGCAAGGCGGCAGACGCGATCGACTTTTACCAACAGGTGCTGGGTGCGAATGTATTGCTGCATGTAACGTATGAACAGCTGGCAAAGATGGATCGTGCATTTCCCGTACAACCGGGGCAGGAGCAGTATGTGGCGCACTCCGTCTTACAGCTTGGCAGCGGCAAATGGATGATTGCCGAAGAAGCAATGGACAATACTCGCCCGTGGCTGGACGGCAATCACTTTTCCCTTTGTTTGCAGTCCAAGCAGCATGAGGATATGGAGCAATTGTATCATCGGCTGATCAGCGATGAACGCTGTACGATTATTGTACCATTTGCGCCGAATGTGTTCAGCAGTGGATATGCCATTGTGCGCGATCCGTTTGGTGTGGTATTTCAGTTTACTGTTACCCGGCATGATTTCTAGTTCTATTCTCGTTTCATTACATTACCCTATTCAGCAAAACACACCTGCGACCGCAACTGCGTTCACAGGTGTGTTTGGATAGGAATTGCCTACGGTATGCTGCTATATCACTGTTATTGCACGATAAATTTAACGCGTGTACCATCTGGATAATCATCCAGCTGATTACCGACCCACGAACCAGCACCACGATTATCTGAAGGCGTAACATAGCGAATATCTGCGCCTGTTCCACCTTCCAAGCACATCGCCATTGGCCATTCATCGCGATCATACCCGGATTTGGTCGGTATGCCTTTTAACGAATCGGCACGACGCGCATCGGCACCCGGACGGTCAATCGTGCAAATGGCGGAATGTCCATCTGCGATCGCATCGCGGATATGATCCGCAGTTTCTGGATAACGCGTAGATGGAAAATTCAACGTATAATCATACGCCGCAGCCGCACTTGCCTTATGTACATCATTCGTCCCCTGCAACAGCGCTGGTGTTGTGATAAACACGACCAGCATCATCACCATCATTACCATTTTCTTCATTCGTTGCACATGATCAGCTCGCTCTCTATAAGAATTGTTCCAAGCGGCACAAACGGATGCAAAAGTCATGATCGTACATTCTGCTGCACTCCATCTGGAATCTGTTCCCATTTTAAACGATGGAATTTCAAATTTAAATCTTTTTATGTAAAAATGTCCAACTTTTGGTGTTAAAAAGTGTATAAAAATAAGGAAAGACGCAGAAATCGCAATATATATTTCTGCTCGAAAAGGAATAATCCTTCCGTTTTACGATACGATTGAACGCTTACTACTACTATCGTTTCCAAAAAGTTATAGCTACTTCTTCACATTTAACATGGAAATTACATACAATTTTTATATGATCCATGCTGCACATCTTCCCCTATTTGGAACGTATATCCCCTTCTCAATAGCTATCCAACAACTGCAACAGAAGCTGTACACAAAAAAGGACCCCGCCTGGGATAGGGGCGGGGTGTAGGCAATATTTATATTCAAAAGGGGTATGTACGTATCTTAACCGGGCTAGCTGAAATGAAGCTGATGTTTACCTAAAAATTTGCTTAAAAAGACGATTTTTTTAAAATATATTGATCGTATTTGACGGATGAGCGGTTAATCATTTACGAGAGGGTTGCCGATAACAATCGTATGCCCTGTTCAAAGGCAGGAAAGGAGGAATGCACTCATGGATATCGCTTCTTTGTCCACAGCGCTCAGCCAGAGTTCCGTGTCGCAGGCAGTCGGTCTTAAAGTATTGTCCCTGTCCAAAGACATGGCGGAGCAGCAAGGTCAGCAGATGGCCGACATGATTAAACAGGCTCCTCATCCGACACTGGGAGGCTCATTGGATCTTCGCGCTTAAGCAGTGCGATGACCGACGTGATGATAGAAGCTGCTTCTGCCCTCTTCTTGGATGGTGTGACAGACAGCATCTATTGTGATGTGCCTCGTAGATCGGGAACAAACGAAACAGCCCTACTCGCAGGAGTGGGGCTGTTTCGTTTGTATAGTGGTAACTGCTACGCTGATCTGATTGACGACTGCTACGTTAGTGCGCTGGTAAAAGGGAACTTGGTGCACTTATTGTTCTTGTAACGCCTGTGTTGCCGATTGACCAAAATCAGGATCGTTTTGCAGCTGCTCCAGCGCCTGTTTGGCGTGGGGGATATGACGATGATGACGCAGCAGCGCAAATGCCGCCGAGCGTACGAGAATATATTCATCCTGCTGCGAAATGGATGATGCTAGCTGAATATCCTGCTGATCCGCACCAAGTGCACTTAGCGCTTCCAGCATCGCAATCTGTACGTATTCTTCGTCCTGCTCATGCTGCCAATGCGCATGTATCGCCTTGCGAATGGTTGATTTATACTGTTCATCGCTGTACAGACCAAGTACTTTCCAAATCTCAATCCGCAAAATATCATCGTTCTGGGTATCTTGTGCAGTACTCAGCAGCTGTTCTATCTCTTCTGATGGTAGCGAAGAATCGATACGCAGTAATGTCTGCAAACGCTCATCCGTATTCAATTCCGACCAGTTCTGTAAATATTGTGGCATATGCATCACCTTCCGTACATGGATTGGATGATTCTATACATCTAGCTGCGATTGGCTTATGATTGATTACCCAAATTCAGTTCAGCTAATGCTGTACGTGCCATCGTTTGGATGACCGCATCTTCCATTGGCGGATTATGCAGACCAGCACGCACATCGCGGTACAGTCGTTCGAGCGGCAGATCTTTCGACAGAGCGGCACCGCCAACGATCTTCATCGCCTTGTCCACGACTTGATTCGCCAGATGTACGGCATTGTATTTGACCAGTCCGACATCCGGGCGCAGATTACGGCGCTGTTCTGGTTCACGATCCCAGCGGTCGGCTACATCGTACAGCAGTGTTCGTGCCAGACGAAGTTCGCTCTCAATCTGACCGATCCACTGACGAATATGCGGCAACGTCGCAATCGGCTCGTTCAGACTGTTCGGCGTATAATTAGCAGCATATTGTAATGCAAAATCGCGTGCAGCATAAGCGATGCCGAGATAACATGCCGGAATATGCAGCATCGTGCCATCGCCGTCATCGTTGACTTTTTTGGATACACCGGGAATATACGTCGTCAACAATTGCCGATCCGGTACAAATACATCTTGCAGTACGACATCATGACTGCCTGTTGCCCGCATGCCGAGCGCATTCCACGTCTCGTCCACAGTAATTCCCTCGCGTGAACGAATAAGAAAATCACCCAGCTCCGGTTGTCCGTCGATGCCAGCACTAACGATACAATCGGTCAGCAGCGGACTCAGTGTGCTGTACGTTTTGCGACCATTGAGAATCCAGCCGCCTTCTGTGCGTACTGCTGTTGTCTCTGGGCGACCGCCGCGTGTCGGGCTACCGGTTGCCCGTTCACTGGCGAATTTGTTGATCATATTGCCATGCGATACCACATCACGGCAAAATTCAGAAAAGGTCGGCTCCGGCCAATCGCCTGCTTCACGGAAATGCAGCATCATATGACCATGCCAGCCTGCACTGAGCGCGGTGGAACCGTCGCCGCGTGCAAGACGCTCCTGTACGATCAGCCACTCATATAGCGACAATCCCTCACCACCATAATCACGGCTGACCGTTAATTTGGGATAACCTGCTTGTTTGAGATCCTCAAAGTTCTCAAATGGAAATGAACCTTCTGCATCGTGCTTGGCAGCGCGTTGTGCAAATTTTGCCGCCAGCTGATCTGCCCAGGCTGCCAAGTAGGCTTCGCGTTCATTGCGAATAAATGTATCAATTGCTTTTCCAGTCATCTTGTCTTCCTCCCTCATCCCTATCCACTCTTGTTTATACCCATTATTAAACCAGTGTTTTTAAAAATCCACTCAAACGTTCCGCCAATCGTTGATGACCTGCCTGATTCGGATGCAATCCATCCGGTATGCCATCTTCGCCTGTAAAGTACATCTGACGATGCACAGGCAATAAAGGCTGAATCCCTGCGATGTTCCACAGATCACAGCAAGGCAGCGAATAATGCGCCGCCACTTCGCGAATCGCTTCTGCATAATCGCCATATACGTTTCCTGTAACCTGATTAGGCAAATGCTCTGGTACTTCATCGCTAGAGCCGTGCGGTGGAGTTACAAAAACGATCAGTTTACTCGGATAAAGGGTAATCAAAGTCTCTGCAATGTATTTCAAAGCTCCATAAAATGTATTCTTTTGTTGCGGATCAGTATTTATATTACCAAAGACGCTGGTACCCATAGAGAAGTCATTACGTCCTCCCATGAAAAATAAAATATCAACATCAGCATCCAGCTGATCCAGACGCTTGCACATCGGCTCATATCCACCGCTAGCGACACTACTGCCTGAAATGCCATGATTGTCGACCCGCGCCAGCCCTAACAGATCTCCGACTAGTTCTGGAAATGCGCGTTCTCCAGCTTGTAAACCATAACCAAACGTAATGCTATCGCCAAGAAAGGCTGCTTTTTTACCTACATAAAAATCTTTACTCATCGGTCTTCCTCTTTTCTTTGCATTATTCCGAATCATCAATTTCCGTCTTCAATCGCCACCAGAAGTGCTCAAATGAATCAGCAACTGGCGCCAATTCCTTTTCATCCATCATCCAGATATAAATCTCACCATAATCCGTGCCTTCCCGCAGGGAGATCAAAAAGCTATTCCCTCCTTGATCATATGCAAATGGAAACAAATATTCTAGCTCTGGAAAACATTCCAGCAGATCGGCATACAATTGTTCAGCCGGCACTTTCCCATATCGAATCTCATTAAAGCCGCCAAAGCCAAGCCGTCCTCGCTCCATCCATTCTTCCGATAAATAGCCTCCGTTATATTGTAAAAAGTGCTCACGATAAGCGGGCGGGAATACTTTTCCTAGCTGCTGTTCCAGCGTATCCAGATCATGTTCGGTTAATGCTTGCTCACATTGCTCTACAGTAAAGATCATAATAAAACGACTCTCCTTTTGCTATGTACTTGCGGTTCTCTACAGCGTATTAACACTTAGTATGCTTATTATATCAGCTTCGGTATGCCTCATGGCAATACTAGCACATACAGAAACCGCAGCACTGAAAATTCAGCCCTGCGGTCATCATTGTGTGAAATTCTATCTCATTTATAAAAACATCGCTGAAAATGATTGCAATGAAGTTGCCTGCCGAATGTTCTCAGATCAACACTCATGTCAGCAACCATTGTATTTCATTCACACTGAAACATGTTACGAATGAAACACATTACTGATCAGACCATGATGCCTGTTGACCTTGATTGTAGGGTATCGTTGCTGTCCCGCGTACATCAGCCTTCACCTGGAACAAGCTACCAGCATGTGGCTCATCGGGATTGCCGTCTCCGCGTGCCGTTGTGATGTACAGCGTATCCAGCTCTGGACCGCCAAACACGCATGAGGTTACACAGGATGCTGGTACGTTTACTTCACCGATGATCTCGCCATTTGACGGATTGATCCGTGTCACCCGATTTCCACCCCAGCGGGCAACCCACAGCATCCCTTCAGCATCAATCGTCATACCGTCGGGGAATCCCTCGCTATCGTCCAGCTGCACGACAGCACGCCCATCCGCAATATCACCACTATCCAGATCATATTCAAATGCAGTGATCGTCAATGTCGGCGTATCAATATAATATAACGTGCGACCATCGCTGCTCCATGCCAATCCATTGGATGTGGATACCTCGTCCAGCAGCAGGCGCACATTACCCTGCTGATCCATACTGTAGAACGCTCCTTGCTTGTCCTCACCATGCAGACTCATCGTGCCTGCCAGCAGCCGACCGTTGGGATCGCATTTGCCATCGTTGAATCGATTGCCCGGTCGTCCTTCTTCAGGATCATGAATGAGCGCTTTGGTGCCAGAAGCCAGTTCAATCCGGTACAATCCACTTTCCAGTGCAGCAATGACTTCGCCGGGAATATACGGCACGACCGCGCCGATATGTTCTCCGACATCCAATACATCGTCATTGCCTGTAACAGGATCGTATTGATGCAACATAAAGCCTTCGATATCAACCCACAGCAGCTTGCCGCTCTGAGCATCCCAAGATGGACCTTCGCCTAGCTTGGCGCGTGCATCGAGTACAAGTTCCGCTTGATATGTCTTCATGCCATTCCTCCCTGATAATAGATCGTATATGAATCGTACGTATGTGATTTGATTTTGCAAATGACTGGCGGCAACACCATTTACGTTACATAATGCTTGATGAATCTCTGATCATAATCCAGCACATGCAATAGATGAATCTCTGATCGTCACCCAGCGCATGTAGTGAATGAATTTGCTATTGTGATTCAGCGCATATATTTATTGACCGCGGTTCCAGTCGTAGTCGACAGCTTTCAAAAAGGCGCGTGCCAGAATCATATGCCCTTTTGTATTTGGGTGTACATGATCCCAACCGTGCGACAGAGATGCAGGGTAAATGTGCTGACCAACTGTGTCAAATGCAGCCTGCGTATCTACAACCGGTACACCAGTTTCAGCGCCAATACGTTTGACAGCTTCACCGTATACATCCATCGTGGCACGCATCGGATCTTCTACTGTAGTGCTCAGATAGTATGGTGTGAGCAATACCAGCCCTTTGACTTTCGGTACAGTTTGTTCTACCAGTCTGCGCAACGTTTGCTCGTATTCTTCCAGATATACATGCTCCGAAGGATTGGCAGGACGGTCAAATTGCCGCCATACATCGTTAATACCGATCATAATGGATACCCAGTCAGGGGAATGTGCAAACACGTCCTCTTCCCAGCGCGCTGCCAGATCGCGCACTCTGTCGCCACTTGTACCGGTATTCAGTACGCGCAAATTGTAGTCCGGGTATGCTGTTAACAGCAAAGCATCCACAAGACCGACATAACCGTCTCCAATCGCCCAATGTTCGCCAACCGGACGAGCACGTCCACAGTCTGTAACGGAATCACCAATCATTAACAGTACGTCATTTTTCTCAATTTTCATCTCTTCCAGCTCCTTTGGGTATATCACCGCTTCGGAATGAAGCAGCGTGTTGTTTGTATTGTATTGAAATGATAGATCACGATTCATTTTGAAGTTTATTCATTTGGAACTTTTATTCATTTCAACAATCCATCACTTTGGTCATCCATGTTTTACGCTATGGTGTCATTTCATCATTGGCATATGATCTTCTTGGATATGCAGATGCTTGAATGCCTACCAGTCTTGCCGATGCAGCCATGCGATACAGCGCTTTGTCCAATCGCCCATTACGGGATGATCCAATGCCAGACCTGCTCCATGACCGCCATGCTCGTACACATGCAGTTCAAACGGCACACCATGTTCTTCCAATGCCATTGCCATGCGCAGACTGTTCTGTACCGGCACCAGATCATCGTCAGATGCGTGCCAGATAAAGGTCGGCGGTGTCAATGGCGTAACCTGCTGCTCTGCACTTGCACCGGTAACGATCTCCAGCGGTGCATCTGAACCGATCAATGACAATCGTGATCCTTCATGACCGTAATCGTTCATCGTAATGACCGGATAGCACAGGATCATCAGATCGGGACGCGAACTAATCTCGCGATGCAGTCCATTTAGCAACTCTGTCTCGCGATTGGCAAATACCGTTCCTGTCATCGCCGCCAGATGTCCCCCTGCGGAAAAGCCAAGAATCCCGATACGTGAAGGATCTAGCCCATATTCAGCAGCATTCGCGCGCACATGCCGAATCGCTGCTTGACCATCTTCCAGCGGGGTACTGCGATGACGTGGTGATAACCGATATTGCAGCACAAATGCCGAGATCTGGTTGTCATTCAGCCATTTGGCAACCGGTTCGCCTTCATGATCAGCGCGAAATTCATACCCTCCACCCGGCAGCACAATTACGGCACTGCGTGCATCTGGCACCAGATACGGCTCCAAATACGGACGTTCCCCTTGATCATCCACGACAGATGAATCATGAATCCAGATGTTCTCCATTATATGTATACCTCCACTCCTCAATTTCTGTACAACAGGACAAGCCCCGACATAGGAGCCGGGGCAGCCGTATTCTCCAAACGTTTACATTGTAAGCGCTTTAGAGAATGGATTCAATAATAAATGTGCAGAAGGCGGATAAGACGGAAGCAGCAACCGTCAATAGAGATTGCGGAACTGCTCCGGTGTTACTCCTTCCAAACGACGAAATGTCGCGACAAAGTGACTGGAATCGCGGAATCCGACTTGACCGGATACTTCCTTGATCGTCATACGCGGATAGAGAGTCATCAGTTCTTTGGCTTTGCGTAGACGTAGCAGAATAAAGTAGGCATACGCAGTCATGCCAAATGTTTGACGGAACAGCGTATTCAGATGACGCGCACTTACGCCGACTTGTAGCGCCATATCTTCCAGTCCGATATTCGGATCGTCATAATGTGCTTCCATAAAGCTCATCAGTGGCGCCAGACGTTCTACCGTATGCGACAACGATGGCAGGTTGTTCACACGACCATGCTTTTTGAGTAATGTCAGAAAACGATACAGATCAGCACTCGTATCCAGACCGGACAGATCGCGATTGCTGCGAATTTGACCTAACAAATTGTCAGCAAAAAACTCCAGTTCGCAATCCCGATCCCACTCATAATATGCAGAATGGGATAAACCGAATGTGGATAGCAGCGCCAGTGATTGCGGACCGCCGAATGTCACATACGTCGTCTCCCAGACACCACTGATCGGACGATAGCTATGCGCGTCGCGCGGAGCCAGCAATACCCCCGAACCAGCACGTACATTATACCGTGCACCACCAAATGCAAATTCGCCTTCACCATGTACCGTTTGCAGCCAATGATAACATGGATAACCGTCTGGACGATCGATCGCCTCTTGATCGTTGTTCTCGCCAATGCTCTCCATATGAATCGGCAGTTGCAGGTCCTTCAACTCGCTAAAAAAGCGGCGATGCGGGTTGGTTACGTACATGAACATTCACATCCTATATCCGTATTTTTATATCATAGAAGCATTATCTTATATTTTACAAGGTTTTATTATCGTTTAACATAGAATTATTCTTATACAAGGAGTGACAACATTGATCAGCAGCAAACTTCCCAAAATCTTTTATGGCGGCGACTACAACCCCGAGCAATGGGATCACCAGACTCATCTTGAAGACTTGGAACTGTTTCAGCAGGCCGGAATCGACATTGCAACGTTAAACGTATTCTCATGGGCACGTAATCAGCCGGATGAGCTTACATACCAGTTTGAGTGGCTGGACGAGATGATTGATAGCCTTTATGAAAACGGTATCTTCACCTGTCTCGCAACTAGTACCGGTGCACATCCAGCATGGATGGCGACTCGTTATCCCGATGTACTGCGTACCGACAAAGATGGACGCAAGCGCAAATTCGGCGGGCGTCACAATTCCTGTCCGAACAGCCCGACGTATCGTAAATATTCGGTAGAGATCGCCCGTCGTCTGGCGGAGCGCTACCGCGAACATCCGGCAGTCATCGTCTGGCATATTTCCAACGAATACGGCGGCGAATGCTACTGCGACAATTGCGAGAAAGCATTCCGCGTCTGGCTGAAGCAGCGTTACGGTACGATCGAAGCGGTCAATCAAGCATGGAATACCGGCTTCTGGGGTCATACCTTTTACGATTGGGACGAGATTGTCGTACCAGACAATCGTAGTGAGGAATGGGGCGATAACAATTCCAGCTTTCAAGGGATTTCACTAGATTATGCCCGCTTCAATTCCGACAGCATGTTGGACTGTTATCGTCTGGAATACGATGCAATTCGCTCTCTCATTCCAGATGCGCTGATTACGACCAATCTAATGGGCTTTTACAAGCCGCTCGATTATTTCAAATGGGCTAAGTATATGGACATCGTCTCTTGGGATAACTATCCGGGTCTGAACACGCCGATCAGCTTCACAGCACTTGCACATGATCTGATGCGCGGCATTAAGAACGGCGAGCCATTCATGCTGATGGAGCAGACGCCAAGCCAGCAAAACTGGCAGCCGTACAACTCACTCAAGCGTCCGGGCGTGATGAGATTGTGGAGTTATCAAGCCGTTGCCCATGGCGCCGATACGGTCATGTTCTTCCAGCTGCGTCGCTCAGTCGGAGCATGTGAGAAATTCCACGGCGCTGTCATTGAACATGTCGGACATGGCAATACCCGCGTGTTTCGCGAAACAAGTTCACTTGGTCACGAGTTGCAACATCTCGGCGAACAACTGCTGGATTCGCGTATCGAAGCCAAAGTGGCGATTCTGTTCGACTGGGAAAACTGGTGGGCGGTTGAGAAGTCCAGCGGCCCGACCGTTGCCCTAAATTATGTCGAGCAAATTCATAAGTATTATCAAGCGTTTTATAACCGCAATGTGCAGGTAGATATTATCGGCGTTGATGCCGATCTGAGCCGGTATGAACTGGTTATCGCGCCTGTGCTGTACATGGTCAAGCCGGGACTTGCAGCCAAGCTGGAGCAATTTACGGAACAGGGCGGCACCTTTGTCACCACCTTCTTTAGCGGTATTGTCAACGAGAACGATCTCGTGACACTTGGCGGCTATCCGGGCGAGCTACGCAAGCTGCTGGGCATCTGGGTCGAAGAGATTGATGCACTTCTACCGACGATGCACAATTCCATCGTAATGAAGGATCAGCTCGGTTCGCTACAAGGTAGCTATTCCTGCGGCATGCTATGCGATCTGCTGCACACCGAAGGCGCTGACGTGTTGGCAGAGTACGGCGATGACTTTTATAAAGGCATGCCAGTGCTGACGCGCAACACATTTGGTCAAGGTGAAGCATGGTATATCGCTTCTGATGGCGAAGCATCCTTTGTCGCTGGTCTGATGGAACATCTGTCAGAACAGAAGCACATTCAGCCAGTATTGGATACACCGGTGGGCGTGGAAGCTGGACGTCGAATCAAGGAAGGACAGGCATTCATCTTCCTGCTGAATCACAACGCTGAAGCAGCTACTGTGGAGTTGAACTCCCTAACAACCGTCAATATGTTGGATGATCAGCCAGTGGATTCTTCCATCGAAATCCCAGGTCATGGAACGGTTATTTTAGCTGTAAAATAATGCCATCCATCACTACACTTATTGTAACATGAAAATAGCGATACGTAAATGTAGAAAAACACATTTTACGTATCGCTATTTTTGTCGAATTTGCGCAAATAAAGCATGATTTCGTGACATTTATCGAAATGATGTCGAGTGCGGGATTCTCATATCCCTTTTCTTCATACAATTCATTTATAAGGCTTATTTGTGAAATGGACTGCCTTCCCATCGTAACGAGTGACTGCCATTCAACACTTCTTCTGTCCAATGCCCTGTCGCCCAACTTTGACCTTGAATCGGTCGTAGTAAATTCAGCACCTTCGTTAATAATACTTCGTTGATAGGTTCCGACGCGTAGGTCAGATTGGCAGTCAGTTCTTCCACACTGGATGTGCCGACAATCGTCGTTGTCAGCGCTGGATTGGACAACGCATATTGCACAGCCAGCTTTGGCAAACTAGTACCATGCTCTGCACAGAGAACTGCCGCCTGCAAACTCAATTGGCGCATCTGTGAAGAAGCAGGATGCCACGATGCTGGTCCTTGATCAGATAGCAGACCCATCGATAGCGGAGCGGCATTCATAATGCCTACCCCACGCTGTTCCAACATCGGCAACAAGTCTACCAGTGTGGAATCATTCAGCGTGTAATGACAATACGACAAAATCACATCCAGATCCGTATGCTCTAGCACGATACGATATCCGTCCAGTGGTAGGCACGACACACCATAATAGCGGATCGTTCCTTGCTGTTTTAGCTGTTGCAATGCCGGAATGCCTTCATCTAGTACGGTACGCAGGTCGCCAAATTCAATATCATGTAGCAGTACAATATCAGCGTAATCGGTGCCGAGACGTTGCAAGCTTTCATGCACACTACTGAGAATCCGCTCACGGGAAAAGTCAAATTCCTGATCACCGTAGCGTCCTGCTTTGGTACACAGTATATAACGGTCGCGCGCAACACCATCCAGCGCTTGTCCCAGCATCTGCTCCGAGCGAGTGATGCCGTAATATGGCGAAGTATCGATCAGATTCATGCCTTGATCCAATGCTTGATGTACCATTCTGATTCCCTGCTGCTCATCCACCTGTCCATATACTTGTCCGAGCGGAGCCGCACCAAGACTAAGCGGTGCAATCTTCAACCCAGTTCTGCCCAGTGGACGCCGTCTCATCATTGCTTCAACCGACATGCATCTGCTCCCTTCGGTTCGTTTCCTGTGAGATTCTACTTGCGAATTTCGCTTTATTCCTTGCGTAGCTAGTCATGGATCATGGATTGCCGAACAGAGACAGAGCATTATTTTCCATTTCCGCCTCTGTTCATATCTTCTGCCTTCACTTCCATATTTTAAAATGAACTCTTAAATTTTACAATATGACGCCGTCTTTAAAAATCGCAATTTCGCGGAAGCCATGACGCTCGCTATTCGTCTGACGACGACCGGAAGCTAGTTCCACGATCTGTTCCAGCAGATCCAGTGCGACCTGTTCCATCTCACGCCCTTCTAACAACTGTCCGGCATTATAGTCGATCCAATGCTTTTTGCGATTGGCGAGATCGGATTGTGTGGCAATCTTCACAGTTGGCACTGGACCGCCAAATGGGGTACCACGTCCGGTTGTGAACAGTACGATATGTGCACCTGCTGCGGATAGAGCAGTAACCGATACGAGATCATTACCCGGCGCTTCCACAATATTGAGTCCCGGACGATGCACACGCTGACCATAGCGCAGCACATCGACCACTTGCGAATGACCACCCTTTTGTGTGCAGCCAAGTGACTTTTCTTCCAGTGTAGTGATGCCACCAGCCTTGTTACCGGGTGATGGGTTCTCATAAATATTTTGCCCGTGATTCACAAAATACTGCTTGAACCCGTTGATCAGCTCTACCATTTGTCCGAAAATATGATCGTCTGATGAGCGATTCATCAGAATCGTCTCTGCACCGAACATCTCTGGCACCTCAGTCAGTATAGCAGTTCCGCCTGCGGAGACGAGCAGATCGGCAACCTGACCAACTAACGGATTGGCAGTAATACCAGACAGTCCATCTGAGCCACCGCATTTCAGACCGATCTTCAGCTTGGATAATGGCAATGGTTGACGCTGCTCCTGCTCTGCCTGAGATACCAATTCTTCCAGATAGACCATGCCTGCTTCGATCTCGTCGTCTTCCTCCTGTGCTTTTAGATAGCGGATTTTGCCAGCATATTCCGCTGGAATGCCAGCAGCAAATTGTTCGATCTGGTTATTTTCACAACCGAGACCGATGACCAGTACACCAGCAGCGTTAGGATGCAGCACGAGCGAGGTGAGCAGTTGACGCGTATATTCCAGATCATCGCCCAATTGTGAGCAACCGAATGGATGTGGAAAATGATACACACCGTCTACACGACCAGCCATCTCCATATGAGCGGTACGAGCAAGCGCTTCGCAAATTTTGTTAATGCAGCCGACCGTATTGATGATCCAGATTTCGTTGCGAATCCCTGCTTCGCCATTCGGTCGCAAATAACCATCAAATTGCTGCAAATGCGCAGGAATGCTACGCGGCTGCCAGCTATGATCGGGTTGGTATTCATAATCCAGTGTACCGGACAATCCCGTATGCAGATTGTGGCTGTGAATCCATTGCCCCGGTTGAATATCGCTCGTTGCTTTGCCGATGGAGAAGCCGTATTTGATCACATCCTGCCCAGACGGAATGTGATGCACAGCTACTTTGTGACCACGTGGCACTGGGTCCATTACCGTTAGCACCTGTCCGCCATCCAGCAATAGCGTATCGCCCGGCTCCATATCTCGTAGTGCGATCACTACATCATCCTGCTTTTGAATAGTAATATAATCGCGAATCATCGTATTCATGACCATTGCGCCCCCATATGATTCAAATTGAATGTAACCTGTTCCGCCAGACCCGGAATCTGTGTCAAATCCTCCTGCCAAATCGTCGTATCGCTCAAAATCTGTACGACTGCCCGCTCGTAATCCACCTGACCATCCTGCCCTGCTGACGTACCACTCTGCTGCCAGTGGGAATATAATCGTTGCAGCCATTCGGCGTTATCGCGAATCTCCAACGGCTGACCATCCATTGTTAAGCTGCGAAAACATAGCTGTTCGCCTTGCTCTACAGGCTCTACCTTGTACAGCAATAGTAATGCCGATAGACTGCGAACTAGCTGCTGCGGCAACTGCTGCTGTTTAGCTGTATACGCTTTCAGTACTGGCAACAAACGTGCCTGCCATTTGCTCAAGCTATTCATCGCGATATCCAGCAACCGATGCTCCAGGTACGGATTGTAAAAGCGCTCAAACGTCTCGTCCGCATAACGTTGTAGTTCTTCCGGTGGCAATCCCAGTGATGGAATCACTTCGTCGGCGATGCTCTGCTTGACCCAATTGCCCAGCTGCTCGTCTTCCATCAATTGACGCACGGTGCTTTTGCCATATAACAGACCAACTGGCATCATCAGCGTATGTGCACCATTCAGAATATGCACTTTACGTTGACGATATGGTGCGAGATCAGGCACCCATTTGACATGTAGACCGGATCGCACTAACGGTAGACGTCGATCGAATGATGAATCGCCCTGAATGACCCAGATATAATACGGCTCCGCTGACGTCAGAAACTGATCCTCATATCCCCAGCTGTTCGTCAGACGTGCGTATTCGCCTGGCTCTGGCATCCCGGTCACAATCCGATCTACCAGATTGTTCAAGAAGAGCTGATGCTGCTCTACCCACTCGCAGAAGTCGTCACCAAAGCCAAATGCTCTGGCATAGCGCAGCACATAAGTTTTGAGCAGATCACCATTGTTCTCCACCAGTTCACACGGCAGAATCATCAATCCTCGCTTCGGATCAGCACCAAACGTCTCAAATCGTCGGTGTAAAAAGACCGCCAATCGCGCCGGAAAATTCACAATCGGCTCCCCAGGTACATAGTCCAGCTCGACATAGGCAAGTCCAGATTCCGTCGTATTGGACACGATCACATCCAGCGATTCCAATTCTGCCAGCTGTAAAAAGCGCTCCCACTCTCCATACGGATTCACATAATCGCGGAATACAGAGATCAGCTGGCGCTGTTCCACTTTTTTGCCGTGCTGCAATCCTTGCTGTAGCAGCGTATACAGCCCTTCCTGATTCGCCATTTTCTCCAGTCGATGTGCGCCGCGCGGGGTGGCAGGTGTGAGTACGACACTGCCATGGTATTTGCCGCTGGCATTCATTTCGTGAATCATCCAATCGACAAACCCGCGCAGAAAATTGCCATCGCCGATCTGCAATATTTTCAGTGGTTGCTGTCGAATTACTTCATGCTGACGCCGCTCATTCTCACTGGTCAGATGCGGACGCAATAGCGGCTGTGTTTTGCTTGTTGTCATGGATAAACCTCCGTCGATTCAAAATAAAGCATTCTCATATTCGCAAGGATAAATGTGATTTTATTTAATGTTAACGTGAACATTTTATTACAAAAGCATTTCTTGCCACATATTGTAACATCATTTAGACTAAAATGGTGTAAAAAAACTACATAATTTAGAAATGGAAGATTGGAGAATGGGAACGTTTCATCATCAGGCTTGTTATGTTGTAGCTTTATCAGGAAGGAGCACGCTTGTACGAATGCAATCAAACTAGAACGTAAACGAAAGTGAATGTTACAATGGAGGCGTATCATGAGTAAAATTTTCATTTTTTCAATATTGTGGTGGCTGTTGGGCAATCCATTTCTGGCGCTGCTTGTAATGCTTGCCATCATCTATGTGCTGGATCGCCGGTTTGTCGGTATTTTCCCAAGCTTTGTGAAGCCACTCAAGCGTATGAGTCGGATTCGTGCCTTGCGCCGGCAGGCAGCTAACAGTCCGAGCGATATGTCGGCGCGGTACGATCTTGCGCGTCTGCTGCTGGAGCGTCGTCGTTATGGTGAAGCGCGGCAATGGCTGGAGCAGATTGGTCATGCTTATGAGGATTCTGCTGAATATTGGGATGATCTCGGCACAACACTGCTGCATACCGGAGAGCCAGCAACAGGAGAGCAATATATTTTAAAAGCATTGGAATGGAATCCACGGGTAAAATATGGCGAGCCTTATCTGCGGCTGGCAGGTCATTATGCCCGTCACGATCAGCAAAAGGCACTGCAAGTACTAGAACGATTCCGCGAGATTCAATCGTCCTCATGCCGTGCCTACTATATGCTCGGTCAACTGGAGCGCGCACTTGGTCATCAGCAGCAAGCCAAGCAATCGTTCCGTGAAGCGGTCAACGTCTACCGTTCGCTGCCAAAATACAAAAAACGCAGCGAGCGCGGATGGGCAATCCGCAGCTGGCTACGCAGTCTGGTATAGTATATGTTCGATAACTGTTCAAGCTTGCTACATTAGTTTGTATCCTCATATCCAAAAATCTGGCGGCTGACTGCTTTGAGCAGGGGGCCGCTTTGTTTGTACCAATTCAAGCCTTCATCCAGTCGCTTCGCCTGCGAAATGACTACATCCGCCTGATCGATACCTTCAAAATATCGGCTCAGGAAATGCATAAATACATCCATCCGCCGCAGTAAAATAAGTAGCGGCAATCGTACCGCCTCTGCTTCCGTCAGCTTAACGACCGAAGCGTATCCTTTTAGAAAAGCAGTGCAGCGACGTTCATCGCCAGCGCTCCATTCCATACTGGTTAACATATCGGATAGACATACCGCTGGCTCCATCGCACGCAGATCACGGGTAACAAACTCAAAGTCAAGAATCGCCGTAATCTGTCCATCCTCCGCTTGCAGCATATTCGATGCATTAAGATCACCATGAATCAACTGATGCGGCAAAGAAGCAAGCCGTGCAATCCGTACGAGTTGCTCGCCCAGACGCTCACCAATCCGATTCAGCGTCTCACGAATACCAGCAAAGTCCTCCGGCGGATTGGCGCAAAATGCTTCCAATCTCCCCGGGCTACATAATGGATACGATTGACCAAGGCGATAATACGGCGGATATACCGGATGCAGATCAATATCAATCTGCGCCAACGCCGCTGACAATCGTCCTGCGGTACGTCCAAATTGGAAAAGCTGCTCATCCGTTACCAGCTCTGGGTTACTGCCATCCATATAATGAAATAATGCTGCCAGACGACCGCCTTCTTCACCACGCTGCGGTATTGCTTCCGTTACATAGATCGTATCACCATGCTGATCGCGAACAGGCTTCGGAATCGCCAGATCGGTCAACACTTCCGGTAGCATAAACAACACTTCGTGCTCATAGCGTACCTTATCTGGTTCACGATGCGTTTCATAGCGGCGCAGCACATAACGCTGTGAGGCATGATCAATAAACATAGTCGTGTTGTTCATTCCGCCTTTGCCTTCTACCATATGCCAATTCCCAGACGGGAAATAGTGATCTGCCAGTTGTTCCATATCATTCATTGCTTCGCGTTCCAAAGATTCCCCTCCTTGTTGCCTTTCATGTTGCGCGGATATAGGGAAGGGAAATGCCGGCATAGCGAGGTACTGCCTGCGCCATCCGGTGAGGTGACAGGTCAGATTTCAATCATATGCCATGGTTCCAGCAGCCTGCTCGTGCTCCCCCAGCCGCTTGTATGGTAACAGATTGTCTGTCCAATCTGTATCGTTCATTGTACGTCCTATATGAATATTCCAATCAAAAGGACGTTCCCCTTTGCCTTCACGCGGCTATTCAGCCTGTTCCGGTACGTATTCGCCGAAAGCACCGCCGCTTCCTGCCTTGCATGCAAAATCCGGTCATGCGCCCTCGTACTGATTGTGGCTGTCGATACGTTAAACAGAAAAATCAGTCGGCACCAAAGCTATATGATAACACGAACAGGCGGCTGTGAACACTTTTTCGTAGTGAAGTAGAAAAGATCAAGGAAATAAGCGAAATATAGGATACTATGTTCATAACAATCTCTCTATGTGCGTCTCCATACGTACAAGCTGCCAAACGATAAAGCACGAACAAAAAAGCACCGTTGGATGCATTATTCGGACTATGGATTGACAAGTTGATCGTTCCATCGTCAGAAGTGCTTCCCGGTGCTTGTATTGTAGTGTGTAGATTATTTTCCTCTATTCCATGATCAAACATCACGAATAGATGCGTTTCATACCGCCGAATCTATCTAGCAGGTACAATGTATCTGGCAGGCAGATGATATATATGCAGTAGCTGCACTCATTTGTGTACAGACGGCAGGGGACTCGTTGCTGGGGATACTGCCTGACGACTGCATTTGTCAGCTGCGCTCTCTACTGCACGTAGAATGCCGCCGTATCCGGTACAGCGGCACAGATTGCCGCACAATCCTTCTTTTACTTGATGCTCATCCGGGTTCGGACAGCGATTCAATAATGCTGTAGTCGAAATAATCATGCCGGGTGTGCAGTAGCCACATTGAAATCCGCCCTCCTCCAGAAAAGCCTCCTGTACCGGATGCAGTTCCTGCGGCGATTGTCCATGCAATCCTTCAATGGTCGTTATCTCTGTTCCGCTGCACTGATATGCCATCGTCAAACAGGAGTTAACCGGCTCGCCGTCGATCAGTACCATACAGGCACCACAGCGCCCGATCTCGCAGGACACTTTCGTACCAGTCAGATTCAGATCGGCACGCAGAATGTCTAGCAGACGACGCGACGGATTCACCGCCAATTGTCGTGTTTCTCCATTAATGACTGCTGTCCAATTACTATCCGTTGTTCTCGTCATGTGCTAACTCCTTCCTGCTGCCGCATACTGACCGGTTGGATCAATTGATCGCGCGGTACCGGCAAATGATTGACCCAGATACCCACCGCCTGCCGAATGGCTGATGTCATTGCCGGCGCTAGTGCAACCGAGCCAATCTCGCCGATCCCGCGTGGACCGAATGGATCGTTATCCGGCAAATCCTCAATGACTTCTACTTCTAGTGAACGGTGCATATCCTGAATCGTCGGGATGATGTACGTATCCATATTTTTCGTCATATAATGTCCATCGTGCATCAGCGCATCCTCGGTTAAGGTAAATCCAAGTGCCATCACGCTACCGCCTTCGATCTGCCCGATAAAGCCCATCGGATTGATAACCGGACCAGCAGCGACCGTATGATACGTATCCAGCAGCTTGACATTACCAGTCAGCGTATTCACTTCCACTTCGGCAGCCACCGCTGCATACGTATACAGAAAATGCCCACCCACCACTTCATCCGGTGTAGTCGGATACGAAAATTCCGTATCAAACATCAATTCTTCTGCTTCGCTTGCCGCTACGATATCACGATAATTCAGCACAAATTGTGCATCTGGCGATAAAGCTACACCTTTATACTTCGCAGACACATGCCCTGCGGCTTGCTGCCAGATTCCCTGCGGACCGGTCGTTAATTGCTCTAGGGGAATGCCAGTAAGATGATGTGCTTTGTGCAAGATACTTTCCAGAAATGGCACCTTCAAACGCTGTAACGCCATCCATGCCATCGTAGTGGAGCGAGATGCTGTACTGGAACCGCTATGCGGCACCTTATCCGTATCACCAATGACGATATGAATATCGGACGGATGACACTGAAACAGATCAATCAGCATCATCTCCATCGTCGCAATCAAGCCTTGTCCAAATTCTTCGTAACTAAAAGCAACTTCGATCTGCCCATGTGCATTCAGGCATAATCGTCCACCTGCCGGATCATCAATACCATACCCTAGTCCAGCTCCATGCATCGCCAGTGCTGCCCCAATTCCGCGCTTGATCCATGGTGGCTGCTGTTCATTGTGCGATTGTATTTGACTACGGCGTTGCCACAGCTTGGAATGCTCCAGAGTCTCCATCACCTGCTCCAATCCATTCGTTTCCCAGATTTGCTGTTGCAGTGGTCCGGGATCGGTAGAGTGACGACGGTTCAACAATCGAAATTCCCATGGGTCCATCTGAATCAGCTCTGCCAATCGATCCATCTGACCTTCCATTGCAAAGATCGCCTGATTGCCGCCAAAGCCGCGAAATTCACCAGAAACGCCATTATTCGTATATACAGATACACCCTCCACATCAATATGCTCAATGCGATAAGGTCCCATGCAATGCTCAGTTGCAAAATTTAGCACTGGCGCTCCCAATGTGGCATACGCGCCAGTATCAGCAACGATGCGCACCCGATGTGCCAGTACATGACCATGTTCGTCCATGCCTGTTTCCATCTCAATCTTCATCGGATGGCGCTTCAAGCCTGCACGTACCGATTCCTTGCGCGAATTGTGCATTTTGACTGGACGACCACTTTTCAGTGCAAGCAATGAACCATATGGTTGTACATTCAGCTCATCCTTGCCGCCAAATGAACCACCGATTGGACTGGAAATGACACGAATGCGCTCTTCCTCCCAATCCAGAATGCGGGCAATCTGCATCCGATCTTTATACCCGTGCTGAGTTGGCGCGTAGACAGTCAATCTGCCATCCGCTTCCGGGATGAACAGACCACCTTCCGTTTCCATATAAGCGTGCATCTGGCGCGGTGTGCTGTATTCTTGTTTGACCACATAAGCGCAGCGCTTCAATGTAGTATCGGTATCGCCATATTTGACAGCGGTGCGGTGCAGTACATTGCCCTGCGGATGTAAACGCGGTGCCGAATCTTCCAAAGCGCGTAGCGGATCGGTGAGCGTCTCTAGCACTTCGTATTCAACAGCGATCAGGGATAAAGCATACTCGGCAATATCCGCTGATTCCGCTGCCACCGCTGCAATCGCATCGCCGATATAACGCACCCGGTCTTCACATAGCGCAGGCTGATCCGGTGTAGCGATGCCAAAACGATTCAAGCCCGGCACGTCATGATGCGTAATGACAGCAACGACACCCGGATACTGTTCCGCTGCCGATGTATCCAGCGCTGCAATACGTGCATGTGGATGCTCGCTGCGTAGGACGCGTCCGTACAGCATATGTTCAGCGGTCATGTCGGTCAGATAACGTAGCTCGCCAGTCACTTTTTCCTTACCATCTCGGCGTTTGCGCCAGCGTTCTCCACTATTCTCACGAGTAAGCAGCATGAACGGTCACCCCCTTTTCCCCATTGCTTGAATACTTTCCCACAATCCTGCTGCCAACAGATTGCCAGCGCTGCGCTGACGGTACGTATCTGTCGCAAACGGATCGCTATAGCTGACAAACTCTGCGGTTACCAGCTCCGCCAGTTGCGTCGTAATCGACGGATCGTATATTTGCCCTTCCAGCCATTGCTCACAATTGTACAGTCGCATACCAAGACCAGAGCCGCCACCTGCTGCTATACGCACATGCAGCAAACGTCCATCCTCCGCTATCCATGCCCGAAATGCTACCGTTACGAGTGACGGTGTAAAAGCTTCACGCCGTCCAAGCTTGCGGAAAAATCCTAGCTCTCGCCACGTCTCTCCATGCTGATCGCTCCATAGCTGTACACTTGCGCTATCCTTCATACCGCCAGAAGATAGCATATGTCTCTCATCAGATAGAGTGTGCATATCATCGGATACAATATGTCTATCATCGCGCTTCAGTCTCAAAAGGGTATCGTTATCTGCATGGTGCTGCTTATCATAATTAGACTGCACTTGATCAGACTTCGTGTTGACCGTAGCGAGTCCTCCCAGATCGTGCGACGCTGACGTCGGATCCATAGCAATATGTGCCGCTGCATCTACAGGTTCTTTTGGAAAATGAATACCGAGCAGGACAGCCTGTGCATTCTTCTGTCCCTTCCGTAGCTGATCCATCCAATCGACGACTGACTGTTCATATATAATGTCGGTTCGGTCTGAATCTGCCCATACCAGACGAGCATGATGCACCAGCAGCGCAGGCAGAGCATCGCCGACCGCGGAAGCGATATTGCCGCCGATTGTTGCCAGATGACGGATCGATGGAGCAGCAATATGCTTGCAGGCGCTATACAATACAGCCGCATATTGCTCGACCTGTTTATGAATACCAACTTGTTTTAGCGATGATAGCGCTCCGATCAGCAAGCTATCTGCGTGCTCCTGAATGTCAGTGATACCGGGAATGGTATCCAGCCGAATCATATGTTGTGGAAAAGCAGCAACTCCATTTTCCCATTGTGTCCGCAGCAAAGTGCCACCTGCAACGAATACGGCTTCCGCTCCATACTGCCGCTTCAGACGTACAGCTTCCTCTGCATCTTCCGGCTCCCACACGATAGGTCCTTGCTCTACCGTTTTTTCACTCTGCTGTATGCTCATGATGACACCTCCGTATAGCTCCGATTTTTGAATATTGAACCTATAGTATCGGAGAGTGTTTTTCATGTCAACTAAATTGACTTTGTTTTGTGGTAAATATAAATATGAGTGATTGTTTTTGTTCTTATATCCTATTTTGGAGCTTATGAAGATATGGATTGTTACTTTTTTATTGCTAATTATACGTATGTATTCTCTGTATCGATATAGAAATTCGATTTCTATCAGAATATATGTAATATTTAATAACATACGTCCGATTGTTCGACTCAATCGAACGTATGTTATCCATTAGCTTCCCTTCCCTATCACTATACTTATTTCCAGTACGCTTCATGTAGTGGCATTCCGTCTGCATCTAGTTCTCGCTCAGATGACGGCGGATGGTTGCTAGTGCTTCCGGTGTATCGGCATCGTAGAATATATGAGCTGGCATCGGTATTACAGCGCCATGCAACTGATCTGAGGACAATAACTTGCGCGCTCCCTGATCACCTTGCAATTGCGTCAACTGCTGCCACACGGATTGTGAAAATACAATCGGCGGCATTGCGGTTTCTTTGTATGAAGCCGCTACATAATCCAGTTGCGGATTATCTAGCGCATACTGCGTTAGTTGTTGCAGATGCTTGGTTTCAATTAGTGGCTGATCTGCCAGCACAATCAATACATGCGAAGCTCCCGAGGCAACGATCTGTCGCATACCAGTACGAATCGAATATGACATGCCTTGATCTGCCTGTTCGCAAACGATCGTTTGCAAACGTCCGTCGCTCTGTTGCTGCCATTGATCACATTCAGCGACCCATGCTGCTGACGAATGTGGAGAACGAACAACAACAACGGATTGCAACGATTGTGCTGCCATAACTGCTGATAATACGTTACCACCGATAGTGATTGGGTGTGCTGGATGGGAATACGTAGACATTTGCATAGGAATGGGTTCGGCATGTGAGTCGGAACGGGTAGGAGATTCAGAATACGAATCGGAACTATCGCGCGATTCTGTCTCATCAGGCGTGACCAGAGCAGATGGAGAATGACTGGGCAATGACAAAGGCAGGGAAAGTTTGTCCCTGCCCATGCGACTGCTGTTACCGGCTGCCAGCACGAGTGCGGCGATGTTCATGAACGGTAACCTCCTTGCTGCGACTCTGTTTACCACGCTTCACAGCAATCAGCTCAGCAGCAATGCTGATTGCAATCTCGTCTGGTCCGTCAGCACCGATAGACAAACCGACTGGCGAATGCACATGCGGATAGTTCGGCAATCCTTCGAATAACCGGCGTGTTCGTTCCGATGAACCCATAATACCGAGATACGCATAGGGGCAACCTTCTAGCAGTTCGATCCACTCTCGCTCACGAGGAAAATTGTGACTCATCAGCAACAGATAATCACCCTGTCCCGGCTTGATCTGCTCTAACAAACGTTGCGGGAATCCGATCACACACTGCGCTCCGGGAAAACGCTCCGGCGTACACAGTGCCTCCCGCCAATCGCCAATGACCACATCAAATCCGGACGATTGTGCCAGCATGCTAACCATACGCGAGTCATCACCTGCGCCGATCAGTACCAAACGTGGCTTAGGACGATACGTACGTACAAACACATAGTTACCAGTGGAAGGATCGCTCTGTGCCGATTGTCCTTTAGACTTTGGATCAGAATCAGTATTGGAATACCCATGTGCCAGTACTAGCGGGGCTGGAGGTAACGGTAATGAAGATCCCACTGCTTCCGATTCATGCTCACTCCGGTTAGGTTCTCCATTTTTTAAGCTATGCCCCTCTGACAGCAACTGATAATTTACCTCTACACCATTCCTGTCAAAGCTGCGAGTCAGCATCACGACTTCGCCGCGTCCCAGATGATCATTCATAGACAATAATGTATCTCTCAATATGCCTCGTACTGGCTCTAGTAAAATATGCAGCAGTCCGCCACAGCCGATATTTTCGCCCCAAGACAGATCATCTTTGGGACGCATATCATACTCCACCATGCAGACACCATCATGATTCCATGCTTGCTCCACGCGTGCACACAGATCTTCTTCCAAACAGCCCGGACTGATCGTACCGTAATGGCGACCGTCCTCGGTCAGGATCATGGAGACGCCTTCCTTGCGGTATGCATGCCCTTCCACATGTACTACCGTTGCAAGAACAGTTCGGATATGGCGTTGCTCCTCATTCATTGCCGCTGTACATAGGTCTTTCATATCCATCGTCTCCAACCCCTTTCCTGTTATCGTTGTCTCTTTTATTAGCCGATGCGAGTAATCAGACGTTTGATCGAACGATCAGCTTCGCGCAGGACGATGCTGCGATCAATCGTACGCACCTGACGATTGTGCAATACGATCTGTCCGTCGATCAGCACGGTATCCACGTTGCTGCGTCCAGCGGAATATACGACCCGCGAGTATACATCCACATCATGCGAGGGGAATGTATGATAATCTTCCAGATCGAGCAGAACGAGATCGGCTTTTTTGCCCACTTCGATGCTGCCGATTTCTTTTGCCAGTCCTAGCACTTCGGCACCGCCCATCGTTGCCATCCGCAGTACGGTACGCGCATCCATCACAGTTGGACCATGCGGCACCTTTTGGATTAAGGCAGTCATACGCATCTCCTGAAACATATCCAGATTGTTGTTGCATGGTGCGCCGTCTGCCCCAATGCCGACATGAATATGACGGTTCATCAGATCAGGAATCTCGGCGATACCGGAAGAGAGCTTCATATTGGAACCCGGGCAGTGCGTTACTTTGACACCACGCTTGTGCAAAATTTGCTTCTCCTCCTCACTGAGCCAGACACAGTGGGCAAGAATCAGACGTGGATTCGCGAGTCCGATATGATCCAGATAGACGATATTGCGCATCCCGCGTTCCTGTTCCACAAGCGCGATCTCACCGCGATTTTCAGAAGCATGCGTATGGACTTTTACATGATATTGCGCGGACAAGTCACGTACTTCGGTTAACAGCTTTTCCGTACAGGAAACGACAAAACGCGGGCAAAACGCATACTGAATACGTCCGCCACCGAAGCCATTCCATTTTTCCAGCAAATCGACACTTTTTTGCAGCGATTCTTCGGTATTTTCCTGTAATGGAAGAGGCACATCGTCACCATGATCCATCATGACTTTACCGGAAATGACCCGCAGCCCGCTCTGCGCCATTGCCTGAAAAGCGGAGTCTGTATGATTGACCGTCTCCATATCGCAAATGGTCGTCGTACCGCTGGAGATCAGTTCGCCGATGCCAAGCAATGCGGAATAATAGATCGATTCTTCATCATGTGCAGCTTCCAGCGGCCAGATGCGCTTGCGCAGCCAGTCCATCAGCTCCATATCATCTGCTCTACCGCGGAAGATCGTCTGGCACAGATGAATGTGCGTTTGGATAAAGCCTGGCAACAACGTCTTGCCGCGTGCATCAATCTCGCGATCCGCCACATCGTCCAGATGCGGAGCAATTTTGACAATTTTGTTATGTTCAACGAGTACATCCCCGATCAATACTTCTTCACTTTCGTTCATCGTTACAATTTGTGCCTGACGGATTAAGATGCTTCCCACTTTCATTTCCCCCTCTGATCTGTACATGCTGCTGAGCTTACGTATCGTTGTAATGATTGTCATGTAACTCTGCATTGCTCACGGTCATATTATCGCTCAACCGATATACCTAACGGCAAAGTAACATGACGACATTTGCAGCAAAGCCGGACAGTCGGGAAAGAATAGGCAGATGCGCTAACATCTGATTCTTTGCCCGAACACTGTCCGGCTTCTCATTGCAATGATGTGGATACTTTCAAACCATATGTTCAAACCTAATTGCCTTCATGAAACGGCTCAAATGCCTATCGCAATCCCGTCGCTACGTGGATCGGCAGCGCCGCTCAATACGCCATTGTCAGCGATATGAATCCCTTGTGCCTCACCCATCAGTGCATCATAATCGCGCACTGACTCAACGCTATGCCCATAAGCTTCCAGTCTGGACGAAATATCGCTATATGAGCGATTCTCAATTTTGAGCGTATCGCTGACATCGCCCCATGTGCGACCGTACAACCAGCGCGGCAGTGCAATTGCCTGCTGCACATTGAGTCCGTAGTCGATGACACCGGTTAAAATGGACAGCTGCGTTTGCGGCTGACCTTCCCCACCTTGCGTACCGAGTAGCAGATACGGCTTGCCATTTTTTAGTACCATGCCCGGCATCAATGTATGGAAGGTACGCTTGCGCGGCTCCAGTACATTGGGCAGCCGATCATCCAGCGAGAAGAACGATCCACGATTTTGCAAAATCACTCCGCTCCCGTCCGGCACATATGCTGAACCAAAGTCAAAGTACAAACTCTGGATAAACGAAACAGCATTACCATCCTCGTCTACAATTGCCGCATAAGCTGTATCCTGCCCCATCGCCGCCGACAGATGCTCAGCAGCTTGCGGACGGGACTGCATCTCATGCCACAGCTCCGACGCATACGTCTTGGAGAGCAGACGATCTAGCGGAATATCGCGGAAGTTCGGATCGGTCAAATACCGGTCGCGATCACGGAACGCCTTTTTCACCGTTTCTGCCATTAGATGATAAAATTCCGGCGAGAAGCGGGCGATATTCGACACATCTGTATGCTCCAGCATATTGAGCATCATGAGCAGGGAGAAGCCCTGCGTATTCGGCGGCATCTGGTACACCTCATGTCCGCGATACGATGTGGAGATCGGCTCTACCCATTCTCCGCGATGAGCAGCAAAGTCATCCGCCGTCAGCACACTGCCATCACGCTCTGCCGCCTGTCCAAGACGCTGCCCCAATGCACCTGTATAAAAATAATCTCGACCTTCTGTTACAATGCCGCGCAGCACCTCCGCCAGTCGCGGCTGATACACCATTTCGCCTTCTTGCAGTGGTTCGCCATCACGCAGAAAGGTTTCACGCAAATAATCGTCTGCGTTCAGCCATTCCAGATCACGCATAGTCCAGCGTGCCAGACTCGGCGATGCTGGAAAGCCTTCCTCTGCATACCGGACAGCTGGTGCAATCACCTGCTCCCACGGTAGCTTACCAAATCGTTCCCACACTGCTTCCCATGCGTCCACCATGCCGGGTACCGTTACTGCGGCAAGCGGACCACGCTGCGGAATGGACGTAAATCCTTTATCCAGATAATGAGACGGTGTAGCTGCGGCAGCAGAACGCCCGCTACCGTTATAGCCGTTCACCGTACCCGTTTGTTGATCATAAATTAAAAAGAAAGCATCGCCACCGGTTCCGGTCATATGCGGATAAACCACGCCGAGCACAGCGCTAACGGCGACAGCGGCATCAATAGCATTGCCACCGGATTGCAATATAAATGCGCCCGTCTGGCTTGCCAGATAATGAGGCGCGGCAACCATCCCTTTGCGCGATTGCGGCATGATGTTCATCAGCACGGCACTTCCTCCTTATTCGCGTAGATTTGTAGAGCAGCTTGAACGCCTTCACCGGCAGGTAACTTGAATCCATGATGGATGAGTGCCGCTTCCAGTGCGCCCAGTACATGCAGTACATTTTTCCGACTGCTGCTGTATCCCATGCTGCCGATCCGCCAGATTCGACCTTTTAGCGGACCAAACGAGCTGGCAATCTCGATACCAAAATCGTCCAACAGCATCGAACGTACACTTTCGCCATCAATGCCTGCTGGAATCTCGATGCAGGTTACAACTGGCAAGCGATGCTCATCGCCGCCGAACAGTTGCAGACCCATCGCTTTTACACCAGCAACAATGGCGGCACCATTTTGACGATGACGAACAAAGCGTGCTTCCAAGCCTTCGTCATGCAAAATGCGTAATCCTTCACGCAATCCGTACAGCATGGATGTCGCTTCTGTATGATGATTCAGTCGTGCTGGACTCCAGTAGTCCTGCAACTGTGCCAGATCAAAATAATTGCTGTGAATGCGGCGTGTATTCACCTCATCGCCCGGTGTACGTAGACCGCGCTCGATACTTTTCCGAGCCAGAATCTTGCGCTCGGCGCGCTCATTGTACGTAATAGGCGCCATGCCTGACGGGACGGACAGACATTTCTGTGTGCCGCCAATGACTGCATCAATCTTCCAATCATCCGCATATACCGGTACCCCACCGATGGTCGCTACTGCATCGACAACGAACAGTACATCCATCTCACGGCAAAAGTGACCAATCTCGCGCAGCGGCTGCATACAGCCGGTCGATGTCTCGCCATGTACCATCGCTACGATTGCTGGACGATGCTCACGAATGGCTGCTTTCACCTGTTCCGGTTCAAATACAGTGCCCCATTCCGTCTCCAACGTAATCACTTCGGCACCGCAACGCTCAGCAATCTCGGTTAGCAAATGACCAAATCGTCCATAGATCGGAACCAACACTCGATCACCCGGCTCCACCAGACTGACCATGACGGCTTCTAGACCAGAGCGAGACGTACCATCTACCGGATAACACCACTGGTTGTCCGTTACGAACAGTCCGCGCAGCATCTCCATCGTTTCATTCATCAATCCGGTAAACGCAGGATCAAATTGACCCAGTATAGGATAAGACAACGCCCGCAGTACACGCGGATCGACTTCTACCGGTCCCGGCGTCATAATCGTGCGCGGCGGCGGGGACAATTCTTTGTATTGTTTCATCACGATCACCTCAATAAGCAGTTTGATATAACCATTGTGTCAGTACGCGGAATCCTTGAATTAGATCATCCGGTGTTGTATATTCCAGCGGGTTGTGGCTAATGCCATCCCGGCTCGGTACGAAGATCATTGCTGACGGACAGACATTGCCGAAAATCTGGGCATCGTGTCCCGCTCCACTCGGCATCTGACGACTAGTAATGCCGTCCTGTTCACAAATGTGCTGTAACTCATCAATCATATCGCTATTCATCAGCACCGGTTCGGCACGAAGATTCTCCTGCCAGAACAGCGTCATTCCATCACGAGCAGCAATATTGACCAACTGAGTGCGCAGTTGCTCTGTATATTCGTCCAGCACCACGCTATCCAGATGACGAATATCCAGCGTGAACATCGTTTCCCCAGCGATCACATTGGACACGCCCGGAAACGGCTGAATATTACCAACCGTCGCTACGAGCGGATCGCCAACTTCTAGCGCTGTACGTCGAACAATCGTGATCATCTCCGCCGCACAAGCAAGCGAATCGCTACGCCAACCCATCGGTGTCGTTCCCGCATGATTGCTCTCACCTGTTACACGCACCTCAATGCGGCGTTGACCGACAATACCAGTTACGACACCGATCTGCTGTTGACTACGTTCTAATACACAGCCCTGCTCAATATGCAATTCGATATAAGAACCATGCTCACGTTGTGCCAGAGCATACGGTGATTCCGCTCCAAACCCGGCTTCACGAATTGCCTGCGATAACGATACACCATCGCGATCATGTACATTTGGCAATTCATTTACATCATACTTGCCAGCGATATTACCCGATCCCCAGTATGTTAATGGAAAACGACTGCCTTCTTCTTCCGCAAGCGACAACACTTCCAGTGTACGCTTCGGTTGCCCGTAAGCTTCGCGCAAGTAGGATAACGCCAGCACGCCGGCAACAACGCCATAAGCACCGTCGTATTTACCGCCCATAATAACGGTATCGATATGCGATCCGGTTGCGACTGTTGGTAATTCCGGCTGTGTTCCTTCCAGTCGCCCGGTCAGATTTCCCACCTGATCATAAAAGGCATCCAGTCCATGTTCCTTCATATAAGCTGAAAGTGCTTGTTGTGCGTCCACCCATTCCGGTGTATACAACAGGCGTGTGACGCCGCCCTGTGCATCAGCACCATGCTGAGCGAGCCATTCCAGCATCGGATTCAGTCGTTCGCAATATTGTTCCAGCAGCGTTGCCGTCTGTTTAGCCATATGTTACACCTCCCGGCTGATACGCCACGAATTGTCCAATCTTTTCCGGTATCAATCCGTCTTGTTCGCGATAGACAGATTGTCCGCGTACTAACGTCTCGACAACCGTCGATGAAAATTCATATCCGATATAAGGGCTCTGACGATGTTTATCCAGTAAATGCTCCTGTTCTAGCACAGCACCGCGATTCAGATCTACCAGCACTAGATCGGCATCATACCGTGTGGCAATGCGACCTTTGCGATAATGGAGTCCAAGTCGCTCTGCCGGAGCAACCGATAGCATATTCATCAGCTTGGGCAACGCAATGTCGCGGCGATGAAATCCTTCTTCCAGCATGAGCAGTAACGTGCTCTGCGCGCCAGAGATACCACCCCATACGTTGAAAAAGTTCGCTTGCTGCTTCATATCGGGCGGACACGGTGAGTGATCAGAAGCGATTATATCGATCAAGCCTTGCTCTACCGCCTGCCACAATTGCGCCTGCTCATCAGCATTACGCAGTGGCGGAGCGCATTTGGCGACAACGCCTTTATCTAGCAAATCCTGCTCATTCAGTACGAGATAATGAGGGCATGTTTCTACTGTAACATTCATACCTTCTGCTTTGGCGGCAGTAATAACATCCACCGCTTCCCTACTACTAATATGCACAAAATGCAAGGCACAGCCCGTTTGCCGCGCCAGATGGAGCGCATGTTGTACAGCTTTTACTTCAGCAGCTATAGGGCGGGAATGTGCATAATCCAATTCACCAGTACGTCCTTCCGCTTGCGCCTGTGCAGCTAACTCAGATACGATCTGCTCATCCTCCGCATGTAATGCCAGCACATAACCAAGCCTTGCTAATTCTTTCATACCGTCTAGCAGTGTCTGGTCGTCAGCACGGGTGAAGATGTCTTCCCCATCACCGCCAGGTTCAGACATAAATGCCTTGAAGCCCGGGACACCGCCCTGTGCAAGACCTTCCAGCTCTGCCGTATTGCCTTCTACCAGACCGCCCCATAGCGCATAGTCAACATGCGAATTGCCATCGGCTGCTTGCTGTTTCAGCATTAACCGCTCTGCATTGGTCGTTGGCGGCACGCCATTTAGCGGCATATCCACATACGTTGTAATTCCGCCCGCAGCGAGCGCTGCCGATCCAGTCGCAAATCCTTCCCAAGCATCCAATCCCGGCTCATTAAAATGCACATGAATGTCCACAACACCAGCCAATATGTGCAGTCCATCAGCCTGAATAAGACGGGACGATGGTCGTTCCTTCAGCGAAGGAGCAATCTCTACGATGATTCCGTCACTAATGCCGATATCCAGCTTTTCCGTACGATCCGGCAGTACCACCGTTCCGCCTGTAATGATACAATCGAGCGCCTGCGTCACAGCGGTTCCCTCCTCTGATTCAATCATCTGATGAAGTCATTTCTCCATACTAGTTATCTATGTTTCAGAACAACAATATTAGCTGCCGCGGTATGTACTATAACCGCCCGGCGAGACAAGCAGCGGAATATGATAATTGCTATTGATATCCTGAATGACAAAACGAAGTGGAATCACATCCCAGATCGAAGCTTCCGCAGCCGGTACGCCTAATTGACGATAATAATCGCCCGCGTAAAAATGTAATTCATACGTACCTGCTACCAGTTCATCCCCACTCAACAACGGCTGATCTACCCGACCGTCACTGTTCGTTACAGCGCTTCGTAGCGGCTGAGCTTCACCATTCCGATACAATTCCATTCGTACACCAACGGCGGGACAGCCCTGTCCGAGATCAAGCACATGAGTCGTCAGTTTGCCGCTCATACTGTAAGCCCCTGCTGCGCTGCCCAGTCACGCATCCGCAATCCGACGATGATGTGTACCTGCTCCAATGCGGTCGCAAACTCCTGTTCCGCTGGTTGCCCGTTCCGCTGCTCCATGATGTCGAGAATTTGCTGCGCATTGCGCCCTTTGACCGCCAGTATAAAAGGAAACTGATATGTCGCTGTATACTCGCGATTCAGACGTGACAGCTTCTCATATTGCTCCGGTGTCAGATTGTTGAGTCCTGCACCTGCTTGCTCGGATTGCGAATGCTCCGTCATCTGGATACGTGTACCGAGATCTGGATGCTGTCGCAGCAGTTCCAACTGCTTATCTTTTCCTGCTGCATCCACGACAGCTTTCATTTTATCTGACACATCCTGTAAGTTCGTAAACGGAGCCTGTTCCCAAGTCTGCTCTGCTACCCACGGCGAATGTTCATATAGTCCACCAAATTGTGCGATATATTGCTCTTTTGTCCATGACGTCCATGGTTGCGTATGCTGTGCCATTTTGATCGCCTCATTATAATTGTTATTTTTGTCATTGTACGTCAGGTTATTGTACATATCAACCAGAGGTCTATTTTTTTGTTATATAAAATAACATTGTACTTATGATTTGTGAATTATGCCTTACTGCTATGATGTTTATTTGTATGTAAAATTAGCGGTGTGATGCGGATACACTGCGACAAGGGCAATATGCGTATCTTTGTGTACTGGTCTACGTCATAACATGCCTTTGTGCATACATACAAAAACACAGCTGCCATAACAGATATGGACAGCTGTGTTTCATCTAGCACTATGAACTTCTGTCAATGTAGCAGATTGATCAGGAGCGATTGCATGGGTATATCACTTGGATATGGTTTACTGCTGCTTATGCTTCAAAAACTTACGGAACGTGAACACCATTTTCAGCTTCAACAGATCATTCGTCTTTTTAAAATCCATTTGAAGCAAACTGCCGATCTTGTCCATCCGGTACGTTACCGTATTGCGATGCACATATAGCTGCTTGGCAGCTTCATTGATCAGCCCATCATTTTCAACAAAAGCTTCCAGCGTAGACATCAGCACCTGATTCGGATCGCTGTCACGGATCATAAGCGGCTCCAGCACTTTGTTACAATATGTCTCCATAATATGCTCCGGCACATGCTGGAACACATAAGCAAATTCCAGCGTATGGAATTGCAGTGCCATATGCGACATCCCGAATCGACGAGCCAGCTTGCGCGTCTCCACTGTCTCCTGATACGCTTCGCGGAAGGAATCCGGCTTGAGCTTGATATTGCTAATCCAGAAGCGCGGACTACCGCCATCGCTTGCCAGCTCCGCCATATCCTCGAAACGATTCATCAGAAACGCAGACAATTCCTCGCCATAATCGCGTTCCGACGGGCATGTATAGATGGACAATATACCCTCTTCCACCCGAAAATGCTGAGATGGGAACAATTGCATCAACGGATTGTATTGCAGCTCCTGATGAATCTGAGCCAATCGTTTTTCCGATGAAAATGCCTGCGGCTCTAGTGTGGTCAGCACACATTGATACGGCCCATTGAACAGACTAATACCAAGCTTCTCCGCACCCTGCGCCAGATCGACAATCGAAATACGGCGAGACAGATGCTCCGCCACCAACGCACGCATTTTATCCTGCAATCCCGGGTTAATATGCTCCCGATACGTCGTATCCATATGAAAAGCTAGTACTTCCGCTGCCTGCTGGAACAATTCCTCTTCCTCGCGCAGTTGAATCGCCGTATCGGTAAACACAAGCAAAAAGCCATAATGCTCATCTCGCTGCATCACTGGAACCCGATAACAGCTACCCTGATTCCATTTCACCCGGGTCAACGCCATTTTCCACGGCCAGCCTTGCAGCAATCCATCTTCCTTGCCTTCGCCGCTATTGTACAGTACATGACCACGCGAGCCGATAATCGCTACCGGGTACTTTATAATTCCTTCCAACGCTGAGAACACATTGCTTTGCGAGTCTTTGTTCAGGGCAAACTGCATCAGCTGCTTTTGCTTGTGCAGTACCGATTGCAGCAGCTTCGTACTGCGCTCATGCTCTACCTGAAACAACGCATTCATCTGATCGGAAAAGGTAAATTCAAACGGCAGCTCCAACAGTGGAAATTGCAGACGGTCTGCTTCCTCGATAATCGCCTGCGGAATCACATCCCAAAATCTCCCCAACTTCACACCCATTCCGGCACAACCGCGTTCATTTAACCGCCGCATCAGTTTGATCGCTTCCTCCTGATCATCCTTCATCAGAAAAGCGGTCGTAAACAGCATTTCTCCACTTTTGATCCAATCGGCAATATCCGGTGCATCCATCACATTTACCGACTTCATGAGCCGGGAAGTCCCCCCGGCACCCGCAACAAGACGCGCCTCCGATAACGGATATACAGCCAGCGCTTCTTTGACAGTCAATTGCATACGAGCACCCTTCCTCCCCAATTCTTTCTGTGAACAGCTTCTGTTTGTATAGAAATGACAGTACAGTATGGCATGCAGTTTCCAATCGACCACATCGATGTGACAAGCAGTCTTTCAGCCGCAAAACTCAAATTGTTGTCATGTATTATAACACAGAATTTGTTGGAAGCACTATCTTGCAAATTGGATAAAAGTATGCCGTATATTGCTAGTTTGCACGCATTGGATTTTTATTTGCATTAGGTGATGGATGAATATTGTTTGGTCATTGTTGGCAATATAGATGAGCGTTGTTATAGCAGGTTATAGCAACGAATCAGCCTAGCAACGAAGATAGTAACAATGCTGCCGAATGCTGGACAAATGCGGGATCAGGATTCGCTTTTAGCAATACCGTTAGACCGATCATGTTGACCAGCAATATCTGTGCATTGCCAGATGCATCATACGTTGGGGCATATTCTCCCTGCTCAACCGCCTGCTGCAAGCGCTTTGTAAATACATCCGCCAGCTTCATTTGATGCTCACGGGTCAAGGCTGCAAAGGTTTGATCATGTGGAGCCAGCTCCACCAGCGTATTGAGACAGTAACATCCATAGTCGGGGATACGTTGAGCGTTATCATAATCTTTATTGTCACTATGCTCTTCATCCTTACTGTAATGTTCGTTGTTGTCATTGTTATGTTCGCTATAATTCTCATTCGTACTATGAACTTTATATTGATCTTGAACTGCATTTTGGTATTTATTTTCAAGAGTCATGTTCAGTACATGTTGAAATAGTTGGGTAAAGGATTGTTTTGCCGTTTTGCCAGTATGCAAAAGCTGCTGTATCTGTATTAAATGCTGTTCATTATATCGACGCAATGCTTGTTCAAATAACGATCTTTTGTCACCGTATGCGGCGTATAGACTCGGTTTTTGCAAACCGGTGGCTGCTGTAAGATCGCTCATAGATGTCGCTTCATATCCCTGTTGCCAGAACAGCTGCATCACCTGCTCCAACACCTGTTGTTCGTCAAACTCGCGTTTTCTCGCCATAGTCTCCACCTCTTTTTGTACCGATTAGTAATTTATTTTATTCTAATCTGTTGATACGCGTCATGCAATACATCGTTGGCTGATCGGCTGTAAGTAGATTACTTATATCTGTGTTTACACCTACACCTACACCTACACCTACACCTACACCTACACCTACACCTACACCTACACAAGTGTAAGGAATATATGCTTCCTGTTGACATCTATTATTTGACATATTATAGTTACATTCAATTAAATACCAATCGGTACAGAAAGAAGGTTTATACGATGATTCGGCAAACAGATATACATACTCGCTCTGCTCATACTACTTACACACAGGATTCCACTACGCCTATTCACCCTACATCACCCGGTCTTCCGGCACCGCTAATGCTGTTATTTGCAGTCGCTTGTGGATTGTCTGTTGCTAATATTTATTATATTCATCCGATGCTTAATATAATTGCGGCTGATCTGCATATGGATGCCGCCCTATCCGGGTCAATAATTACTGTCACTCAGCTTTGTTATGCGCTAGGTTTACTTTTGCTCGTGCCGCTCGGCGATATGTTACCACGACGATTACTCATAACCGGACAAATGCTGTTGTCGGTAATCTGTCTGTTGTGCACCGCTATGGCTTCAGGAACGTTGACCTTCTGGATCGGCATCGGCATGATCGGTGGGCTGGCAGTCGTTGCTCAGACCATCGTAACGGCAGCGGCATCGTTATCCTCACCAGCGCAGCGCGGGCGTACCGTTGGTGTGGTGACAAGTGGTATTGTGATTGGCATTTTGCTGGCGCGCGTTATCGCCGGATTGTTGACCGATTGGAGTGGTTGGCGTTCGGTGTATGTATGTTCAGCGATACTGCTGCTTGTTGTCGCTATCTTGATCTACTACTATTTTCCGGTAAAAGAACGATCAGTTTCTGCATCGTCTGCTCAGCTATCATATGGCAAACTCGTGCTATCGACATTGCAGCTGTTTCGCGACCTGCCTATTTTGCGAAATCGTGCAGTATTGGCTATGTTGATCTTTGCTGCGTTCAGTACGTTGTGGACAACGCTTGTTTTTCCACTTAGTGCAGCACCTTTTATATGGTCACATAGCGAAATTGGGATGCTTGGTATTGCTGGATTGGCAGGGGCACTAGCGGCTTCACGCGCAGGTCGCTGGGCAGATCGTGGCTGGATGCACCGGACAAGCGGTATCGCTCTGGCGCTGCTGGTATTATCGTGGTTGTTCATGTGGCAATTGTATGATCATGTCTGGTGGCTGATTGCTGGCATCGTTATCCTCGATCTGGCAGTTCAAGCGGTACATGTAACTAGCCAGAGCATGATTCTGGCTGCACGTCCTGAAGCGGGAAGTCGATTAACGGGCGGCTATATGATCTTTTATTCTATTGGCAGTGCTACGGGAGCGCTAACGTCAACATGGGTGTATGCAGCGTATGGATGGAATGGAGTATGCTGGCTCGGTTTTGGTTATAGTCTGGCAGCATTGTTATACTGGGGTTGGACACGGATATATAGCGGTACAGTATAGAGAATGGAACAGAACATAATATAACAGCAAACAGACCGCCAATATCGAAGTATGACGGTCTTGTTGCTTCATTCAGATGACGCTTCTAACGAATTGAGCCAGATCAGCATATGTATCTAGGTCATCCGTTTATACGTTGCTTGCCAGAGTCAGATTATTCCTCTTCAGCTTCCTCGTCCGCATGGAACACACAAAGAAATGAATCTGCTGTTTCTTCATCCAGCTCTGTGCTCATCACCGAAAATCCGATATTGCGGTAAAATTCTACACCTTCCGCATCCGTTTCCGCCATCAGCAGCGCAGGCTTTTCCTTTTCCAACAGCAACAGAATGATCCCTCGTCCATAACCCAGTCCGCGTTCTTCCGGTGCAATCGCCATATGACGAATTCGCAACGCATCTGGCATCTCCTGATCATCTGCACAACCGATAATGCCAATCGCTTCGTCATCTTCGATATATTGGTACAATCGTTGCTGCGGATTGCTGCGATATTGCTCCAATACGTTATCCAGCACTTCATCATCTGGAAAAACAGCATAGGATAACAATTCACGCAGCTGTTCATCTTCCATTTCAATATTTACTAATTCAAGCACAACAGTTCCTCCCGTTTATCAGGCATACCAGACTAGTTTACTCTGTTTGTGCCACTTGTCGCAACAATGCTGGTTCCTGTTGAAGCGGTTCTTTGCTCGCAGCAAAGGTAACCCAGTTGCCCTGTAGCTCAATTTCTTTCTCATCCTTATTCTCCTCAATCGCCTGTGCAACTGCTTTGCGGGCAAGAATATTCCAATCTGCATAGGCTGTATCCAGCACCTCCAGCAGGCGCTCCGTACTCAGATTCAGCTCAATATTGCCTTCTTCCGCTGCTCCACTCTGCTGATCCAGTTGTTGCACCGACGATGTCATAGAGATAAAATGAATGCCCCCGGTACGCGTACCTTCCTGCATATTTTCCAACGTATCTCGCAGTGCCTGCTCAGATGACAGATGCTCCAGACAGCCTGTAGCGATCATATAGTCAAACTGCTGCTGTTCAATATGGTAATGTTCCACATCGTTCACAACGCCTTCGATTCGATCTGCTACTTGATATTCATCCGCATATTGCTGCAACTGCTGAATGGCATCTTCCAAAAGATCTACCCCTGTCACTTTACCACCATGTTCCAGCTTCTGAGCAACCGGTATCGCATGGCGACCAACCCCACAAGCAAGATCAAGCACATGAGGTGCAGGGGTATACTGCTGCAATCGTTCCAGCAATTCCATCACGAGCGGCGTTGGACGAGACATCCAGCTGCCATCTTCAAACAGCTTATTATCTTTATAAAATTGTTGATGGTACTGGTTTTCGGATTCTCTCGCTGTATCAAATGATGCACACATCTTCTGTTCCATCCTTTCGGCAGCTACTCTGGATCATGCCACCTTGCAAATTTGTATGATATCCATTACCCAATCTGGCACACAACTACCGTTGACTTCAGAAGTAGCACTTGGCGACAGCATGTTCTTCTCACTATGTGCAGCAAGTTACTTACCATTACGCAAACAAAAAACCTGTATGCAATGTTCATGCATACAGGTTCACATGTATCCGGTATATAGATCCTATGTTGTGGTATCGTTTCAAGTTACCAATTGTTGAAGTTCCAGACGCGCGCGTTCATATGCGGGAAACAGTGATTCTACAATCGCTGATACACCATTCAGATCACCGTTAAGCGCTTTGCGTTCAATTTCAGACAATAACTGGGATAGATGATTGATGCCAATACTGAGACTACCCGATTTGAGTTCATGTGCAGCTTCAGCCAATACTTGCGCATTTTGCTCTATGCATAATGTTTGCAATCGCTCCAGCTTGGCTGGTGTTTCCGTTTGGAACATCTCTACCAGTGTACGCAGTACTTCTGGGTCACCCTCGTCATTCAGCTCAATAATCTCTTGAATCACTTTCATATCCAAAACCATTTCGGTTATGCTAGTCGCTGGCAGCCATTTATGCATGATTTTGGTCAGACTTTCCAGATTAACCGGTTTGGTCAAAATATCATCCATTCCGACTTCCAGACAGCGTTGACGATCTTCTGGACTCGTATTGGCAGTCAGCGCAATAATGGGCACTGGATGACGAACGTTCATCCGTTCCAGCTCCCTGATTTTGCGTGTTGCCTGAAAACCATCCATGATCGGCATCCGGTTGTCCATTAGCACCAGTGCATACTCTTGCTGTTGAAAAATGTCCAATGCTTCCTGACCGTTCACCGCCATCTGAATATTACGCATGCCCATCTTCTTCAATTGGAGTTGAATCACCTGACTATTGATCGGATTATCTTCAACAATCAAAATATGCTGATCAGTCGCTCTGCTCTCAGATGTGGATACAGTAGTCTGTGGTGAAGCTGAAGAATACTGTTGTGCATCCTGACCACCAATAGCACTAGCTGGTGCTGAGCTGGCAACTGCTTTTGAGCCTTTTTTCAATGGGATATCGAACCAGAAGGTCGATCCTTTTCCTGTATCGCTTTTCAAATCAATAGTCCCTTCCATCAGTTCCACCAGCGATTTGCAGATAGACAGACCAAGTCCTGTTCCTTCCACATTATGATGTTGTGGATGTTCCGCCTGTGCATAAGGCTGGAACAGATTGTTCTGCTGGTCCGGCGCAATACCGATCCCGGTATCTGAAACCTCGATGTGCAGAACTTGTAGATTTGCACGATTTTCTTTGAGTTGAATGCTGATTTCAATTTTACCGTTGCGTGTAAATTTATTGGCATTGTTGATCAGATTCAGCAGAATCTGGCGAATACGACCGCCATCTCCAATCAAATCGCTCTCCACACGGTAATCAATAAACGCCGAAATGGCATTTTCATTTTCATTCGCTTTCGGTTCAATCAGGCGAATAATATGATCCAGCAGCAAGCGCATATTGATGATGCCTTCTTGTAACTGCATTTTGCCAGCTTCCATCTTGGACAGATCCAGCATATTGTTAATCATATTTAGCAGCAGATCAGCTGATTCCTGAATCAGCATAACCGAACGCTTCTGCTCTTCTGTGAGATCAGACGATAACAGAATCTCAGCCATCCCGATAACGCCATTCATAGGCGTGCGAATTTCGTGAGTCATAATAGCGATGAAACGAGCGCGTGCCTGATTCGCCTGCACCGCCTCTTCCGTAGCCGATTCCAATTCAGCATTACTTTTGGCAAGCAAACGCTGTAAATTAACCAGTTCATTGTTCATGGCTGAAAATTCGGACAGCGCTTGTTCTTCCTGGTGCTTACTCTGGATAATCTGGTGGGAAAGATCTTCAATTGTTTTGCGCAAAACCATGATCTCATGCTCTGCATTCATCATTGCCTTCATCTTCCCTTCCCCATATTCTGCTGAACGCTGGCTATTGCTGCCGCGCAGCAGGTACCAGAGTATCAGCCAGTTGAATCGCTTGATCCGCATCCGGCGCGTAACCGTCAGCTCCAACCTGTTGCCAGAGCTGATGATCTATATTAAATGGCAATCCACCGACAATAATCTTGATGCCGGCAGTATGCTCATTGCTGCGAATAGTGGCGATCAATTCCTGTACCAGATGCACATGGAATGTCATCGTTGCCGAAATAGCGATCAGATCAGCACGATAGCTTACAATGGATTGAAGCAAACTGTGATCGGGCACATTCGCACCCAGATAGTACGTATCCCAGCCTTCCATTTCAAAAAAATCGGTTAACATTCGAATTCCCATCTCATGCTGCTCGTTACCAACACAAGCAGAGACGAGTCTTCGCGTGCCGCCCTTTGGATGAGCAGCCAACCAGTACGGGTACAGTCGGGACATGATACTCTGGGTTGTAGCCGTGCAATAATGCTCCTGCGCTACATTGATTCGTCCAAGTTGCCACAGGCGTCCCACTTCATACTGCGCAGCTTGGAAAATATGCATGTACACATCCTTGATCGGTACATGTTGTTCAAGTAATGCAACGATTCCTTCATACGCCTGCTTACGGTCAGCAGCGAGCAGACATTCCAGATAGCTTGCCGCCTTGTCACCATACGGTGCCAGTTCCGATATATAAGAGATCTGGGTCTGTTCCGCAGCTACATGATCAATCCCCATATCCAAATACTGAAGCACATGCTGCTTATCGCGGTGTTCAAAATGATCATGCAGCACGCCACGAATCGCCATCAGATTAACGATCAGATCTTCCTGCGTCACCCGATACCCACTCAAAAGCAGCTTGAGCCAAGAGATATAGTGCATGAACAGCGCAGGGCTTCTCATCAGTACACTTTCCGCCAAATAACTGAGGCTGTACAAAGAATCCTGTTTCGTTCTGTCTCTACCCTTGGCTCCAAATCGTTGATACAGATCTGGCTGTTTGAGATATTGCATCATCGTTACCTGCTCAGCCAATCGATCCGCTTGTATAATTAATTGTTCGCCTGCTGTTCCTTTTTCCTGTAACGCCATCGCGGACACCTCCCGTCCTAACGGGGTCTACTCCGCACGTACCAGATAACGCTTCACAGTAGGCTTACTATCTGCTAACTCCTGGTCCGGATATTGACGTTCCAACGTATGAATGCGCTGGAAGTCAGCACTTTTCACCCAGGCAAGATAATGCTCTTTACTCTGCCAGGTTATTTGTACAATGAGTTCACCCGGTGCAATTTCACTCTGAAGAAGTTGAAAAGATACAAATCCCGGCTGCTGATCCACCAATCTGCTCCGGCCACGGTAAATCTGTACCACATCTTCCGTTTTGGTTTCCGGCACCTGAACAATGGATTGCACGATATACACGAAGTAAATTCCCTCCAATCCAACTGTTCCGTTTATCGAAAAGTAGACCTATCTCTCCAGCAACAGAGCTGCCGAAAGTATAAATATGAGTTCGATCATTGTCAACTGTATGCAGTCAACATTGGATTGTGTTAGTGAAATTTTCCCATACATTAGCCTATTAAGCAAGTTTTATACACCAAATGCTGTCGAAAAACTCAAATTGGATTGCATTTGTAATGTTCAACATATGCAACTCCCAAACGAGACAAAAAGCGCCCGAACACATAGACCAAGCTATTGTCGGGCGCTTTTTCTGTTTCCGTGTCGCACTACTATAAACCTTCTCAGTCCAATATTCAAGGTTAAATCCACAAAAACGTTTGCTCATGTTTCAATCGCAGTTCATAAACGGCGCTACCATAAGGTGTAAACGACTCGAACACCAATTCCCATTGTGAGCCGATTCGTTGCTCCAACCAGCTCTTTTGTTCCGCATTCAAGTTCAATCCGTACAGATGGTTATGTTCCCAGTGATATTGTTCGTGCTCTCGCCATCCTAGCCCGAATGCCAGCAATCGACGAACCCCGCCCACATGGATGAATGTAAACGAAAATCCGTAACGGAGTGCGTCTTCCCACGGCTCGTTCAGTTCAAGCGCTGTATCCAGTCGCTCTTGCATGTCCATCTGTGCATCAGCCACATGCGGCAATAACGCTTGCCACTCCTGTCGCTGAATACAGTCGATTAACTGCTCCGCCCCCCAATCGCTGCTCAATACATTTTCTATCCATAATCCAACAGGAATGGATAATTTCACAGATGGTTGTAGCCAATGATGAAACCAATCATTCACCTGCTGCAACAGATCGACTCGGAAAGAAGGTTTGCCTGATTTTAATACCCCGTGATTGGAAGCTGCATATCGGATCATACGGACTGGCTTATTGTTGCGATGCAGGGCAGTATACATCTGTTCTCCCTGTTCTACCGGACAACGCAGATCCTGCTCACCATGTATGATCAATAGTGGTGCAGCAGCGTTATGAGCATGCGCCACTGGCGAACGATCCCATAATTTTGGCGCATGTTCCCAAGGATTGCCACCAACAATCCCTTCGGTATACGAAACTCCAATATCACTCGTTCCATAAAAGGATAACCAGTTCGAAATGCAGCGCTGACTAACTGCCGCATGGAAACGCTCATTATGCGTAATGATCCAATTGACCATCAATCCGCCATAACTACCACCGCATACACCAAGCTTATCCTCATCTATATCATCGCGTGCTGCCAATACTTCATCGACAGCCTGCATGAGATCGTCATAATCACCACCGCCAAACTCACCACGACACGCTTGAGCAAATGCTTGACCATATCCAAAGCTACCGCGTGGATTGACGAGAAGCAGCATATAGCCCTGTGATACAAGCGTCTGCATCTCATGACTGTACACCGGTGAATACATCGCATGCGGTCCACCATGAATTTGCAAAATCAGCGGTAATTTGCCTGTATGATGCTTGCCTTCAGGCTTCATAATCCAGCTCTGTACAGATTGTCCCTCTGAATTCGTATACCGGAATGATTGTGGAATAATAACCTCCTTGCCATTCAGCCAACTGCTGCCATGAGTCGTTAACACCTGCTGATGTGGACGCGAACTGTCATCATGATGATTCATAAACCATTCTACCAGCTCATACGGACGTTCCGGTGTTGCTTCCAGCGTAATCCATGAGTCTCGAGATGGGTTATACATGATTTGATGAATATCCCGCTCGCCATCTGTCAGTAAAGTAATATGCCCCACTTCATCAGTCTGTATCTTATACAAACCAGCATTGCCCTCATAGGAGCCGATCACATGGATATGAGTATCATCCTTACCGTATGTCGGACCTGGACGCGCCGTACACATTTTCATATCATTTAGAATGAAATTTCCAAATTGAATATCCATATTGGGAGTTAGCTCTATACATTGCTGGGAGAGGGCATCCAGACGATATATTGTATTCTGCGTACCACTACCAAATGTACGATCATTGGCGATCAGAATCCAACCACTTTCATCGGCAAGCCAATTGATCTGACTAATACTGAATGAATGATTCGTATGACATGTCACCTCACCAGAAGAACAGTCCACTGTATACAGATCATTGAAGGGGGAACCGTCTTCATCTGGCTCTGTATAATACCTACTATTAATAGAAGGAATTTTTTGACCGAGGTAGGCGATAGAGGTGCCGGACGGTGACCAGACCGGTGCAGAAGCCTCTACTGTATCTTCTGTCAAACGAATCGCCTCTGGCTCTCCAAGCTGCCATAACCACACTCTGCCGATCTGTCCATCCCACCAACCACTGCCTTCCGCTCGTGGGGTCGTACGCTGCAATACACGCCCACGAGTATCATCATGAACACCCGTCCCATTTTCAAAAGGTTCACGGCTAATCAATACGATATGCTTGCCGTCCGGTGACCAGCTAAATGTACCGATTCCCTTTTTCATAGACAGCGCAAGAGTCGCCTCCTGCGTCTGGACTGACCAGATCCACAGTTGCGGCAATCCTTCTGTACGGCGGATAAAGGCAATCTGTCTACCATCTGGTGACCAAGACGGCGCACTATCGGCAGGTCCGTCCGTCAATGGCGTATCATCCTTATTGTCTGCTGAGAGCAATCGTAGCGTACTTCTATACTGATTGCTCTCAGCATCTATCCTTTTATGCACATATACAATTTGTCCATCCGGAGCAACAGACGGATCGCTGACCCACTGGCTCTGGTATAGATCTTGCGGTTGTATCGATAATCGTGTCATGCTGTTCCTCCTTCTAGCATATGCTTCCAGTTGATTTACGCTTGATCGTTAGTAATACGCGGGTCCAGCTTATCCCGCAGCCAGTCGCCTAGGAAAATCACACCTAGTACGGTTAACGTAATCGCCAGTCCTGGGAATGTCGCGACCCACCAGCTCGTCGCAATATACTGCCGTCCATCACTCAGCATACCGCCCCATGATACATCCGGCGGCTTGATGCCAAGCCCGAGAAAGCTCAGGGAAGCTTCCATAAGAATAGTCGTCGATACATTCATACTGGATACAACAATGAGCGTTGACATTACATTAGGCAGCACATGTCGGAAAATCAACCGAAATTGCCCTGCACCGACCGACTGTGCCGCTTTGACAAAATCACGTTCTTTTAACGTCAGCACTTCACCACGGATAACGCGCGCATAGGTAACCCAGTTCGTCAACCCGATCACGATAATAAGCGTCATCAAGCCCGGCTTGGTCACCGCCAGTACAACCAATGCGAACAATACGGCTGGAATCGCTAGAAACGAATCGGCAACACGCATAATGATCGCGTTCACCCAGCTACCGTAATAACCGGACAGCAGTCCAAGCACAGCACCGATAATGCCAGAGACAAGCACCGCCCCAATACCGACGATCAACGATACGCGTGCACCGTATACGATCCGACTCCAAATATCGCGACCCAAATTGTCTGTACCCAGCCAGTATTCCGATGTGCCGCCATCCAGCCATACCGGTGGCTTTAGCCGCTTCAATGGATCAACTGCACCCGGATCATGTGTTGCCAGCCACGGAGCCAGCAGCGCACATAACGCAACTAGAATCAATACGATCAGTCCGATGATGCCTGTCTTGCTGCCACTCAGCTGACGCAACCAGTTTCGTCCGGATTGTTTCATACCTGTATCCCTTCTTTCCCTGCAAACTTGCTGTGTTTATATGCCAATGTTCCATTCATTGTATGATTGCAAATCAATCAGTTATATTTAATGCGCGGGTCCAGCAGACGATAAGCGATATCAGTCAGCAGATTGCCGATAATTACAATGACGGCAATCACGAATACCGCTGCCTGTACAATTGCCATATCATGCGTATTCACTGCGGTGACGAGCAGCTGTCCCAAACCGGGCCACGCGAACACCGTTTCTGTAATTAGCGTACCGCCGATCAGCCCAGTGAACTGCATCCCCGCAATCGTCACAATCGGAATCATGCCATTGCGTAGCGCATGTCGGGTAATACGGACGAATCGGTTTACCCCTTTGCTCTTGGCAGTCACCATATAATCCTGATTCAGAATCTCCAACATGCTGGAGCGCACCAGCCGAGTCATCTGTGCACCGATCCCGACACCTAGTGTAAAGGCGGGCAAAATCAGATGATCCAATCCCCCTCGTCCTGATACCGGCAGCATGCCGAGAATAACCGAAAATAGCAGAATCAACATAATACCCATCCAGAAGTTCGGCATAGCTTTACCGATAACCGATACCCCAGAGATAATCAGATCGGTAAATGTATTACGCTTCACTGCCGACCAGATTCCAAGCGGCACGGACATCACAATCGCGAACACCATCGCTGCTGCCGCCAATTCTATACTGGCAGGCAAACGCTCCAGCACAAGCGGTAACGCCGATTGTCCGTATCGGAATGATGTACCAAAATCGCCCAGCAGCGCACTACCGAGAAACTTGATGTACTGCTGATACAGCGGTTGATCCAGCCCAAGCGCTTGTGTCAGCGCTGCCCGATCTTCCGCTGTTGCTGTTTCTGGCAGCATCAGTGCCACCGGATCACCGGTCACACGCACCAGAATGAAGACGATCAGCGATACAAGCAGCAGCACCGGTATAATCTGCAGCAACGTGCGCATAATATAAGTTTTCACATGCAATCCCTCCATGAACGGCAAAGGGCAGGGATATTCCCAGCTCATCCCTGCCCTGCTCGTTAATTATCCATTCACAGGCGTAATTTCATCCGCATAAAACATTTCATCACTGCGCGGTTCAAATTTCACACGATTGTCCGTACCGTATACACCTTCCATTTGGAACAAGTATACTGCCGGGCGATCTTCCGCCAAAATCTGTTGCACTTCCTCATATTGCTTTGCACGCGAAGCCGAATCCATATTAACAGCTGCCGCTTGCAGCAATTGTTCTACCTTCGGATTGTTATAATCCGTTTCACCTGCCGCTTCGGATTTCAGATAGCGGTTATAGTTATTCGATGCGTCGAACAGCGAGTTACCGATCCCGATCATATATGCTTCTTTGAATGATTTGGAACTGTATTTTTCGCTAAATGCACTTGGCTCTAACACATCCAGTGTTGTTTTGAAACCGACCTGATCCAGCATCGCCGCAACGACTTCGGCATACTCTTTGTATTGCGACGAGACGCTCATCGTAATCTCTGGTCCGCCGCTGCTATAGCCAGCTTCTTGCAACAATTGTTTCGCTTTTGCTTGATCATATAGCGTTTGTTTGTACAGCGACGGGTCAGCACCAAAGTTCCCCGGTGTTACCGATGTCCGTGTGACTACACCTGCCCCGCCAGCGATACTGTCTACAATGCCTTGCTTGTTGATCGCCAGATCAATCGCTTCACGTACTTTGGAGTCGGCGGTTACACTGCCATCACTCATACGCAAAATGATTTGCAATACACGTTGAATCGGTACTTTTACAATATCCTTGCCATCCTCTTGCTGAATACGCTCTACATCAGTTGCCGGAATACCAGAAGCGATATCTACACCACCTGCCAACAATTCAGATACACGAGTGGACGATTCCGGAATGGCGCGGAATACAACTTCATCCCACTTCGGCTTATCACCAAAATAATCATCATTGCGTATCAGCTCTACACGATCATCCTTGATCCATTGTTTGAATTTGTAAGGCCCTGTACCGACAGGTTGTTTCAGAAACTGCTCCATGCCGTTTTCCTCAATGTATTTGGATGGCAGAATGCCAGCGCCCATTTTGGTCAAACGGTTCAACAGCAGCGGGTCTGGACCATCGGTTACGATATCGACCGTATGATCGTCCACGACTTTCACTTCTGTAATATTTTTAAAATAGGAGTTTTGCTTGAGCGAGCTGTCTTTGGCGACACGCTCAATGGTGTATTTAACATCGGCTGCTGTAAATGGATCGCCGTTGTGGAATTTCACGCCCTCACGCAGCTTGAAACGCCACGTCGTATCGTCAGTCTGTTCCCATGATGTAGCGAGAACCGGCACTTTCTTCTGATCTTTGTCATTTTTGAGCAAATAATCATACATATTTACCAATACGGCTTCACTGGCAGTATTGTTATTGTTATGCGGGTCAAAGCTCTCAATATCGGTCGATGTACCAATAGTCAGCACTTTGCTGTTCGTAGCACTATCTCCCTGCGCTGCGCTGTCATTATCGCCTTTGTTGCCGCTGCAACTTGCCAGCACAATTGCAATGATCAATACTATTACGCTGCTGCCAAACCATTTGGACGTTCTCATTTCATCCACTCCTATACTTGTCTATGGGATTCATTCCAATCCATATTGCGGGTATTGCACAGATTCACGGTTCACGGTTCACGGTTCACGGTTCACGGTTCACGGTTCACGGTATTAATTGTCCCTAACGTTCTGCGAAACCGCTAGACCTTGCAACGCCAGAGCCGACAACATCGCTACTCCGTAAGGCAATGCCTGCTCGTCCAGATCAAACCGCGGATGATGCAGTGGATATGTGTATTCTGGACTGCCATTTCCCGTACCTAAGCGGAAGAAGGCACCCGGCACCTGCTGCGCATAAAAAGCAAAATCTTCTCCGCCTGTCGACGGCTGCATGACTGTCCACTGCGGTCCATCTGGTAATTGTTCACATGTACGGGTCAGAAAATCCACCAGTTGCGAATCATTATGTACAACCGGGTAGCTCATCCGGTAATCCAGCTCAACTACCGCATCGAATGAAGATGCCACACCGTCCAGTACACGCTTCATCAGCTCCGGCATCTGCTGACGCACACTTGCTGACAATGTACGCACGGTCCCACTCATCTGCACCTGATCTGCCAGTGCTGTAGCCATCTGCCCGCCTTCAATGCGACCGATACTAACAACTGCTGTATCGAGCGGATTCAGCATACGACTGCATATATTTTGCAGGGCAGTGATCATCTGCGCTGCCGCTGCTATCGCATCGACTCCTTCATGCGGACGTGCTGCATGACCGGATTGCCCGTGAACGGTAATCGTGAAGAAGTCAGCTGACGCAAAGGCAGCACCTTTACAAATAGATATTTCCCCGACAGGTAAACCCGGAAATACATGTAGACCAGTGATCCAATCTACTGCCGGATTGTCCAATACCCCGTCGCGGATCATTGCTTGCGCACCTGCCAGTCCTTCTTCCGCAGGTTGGAAAATGAATTTGATATTGCCGCATTCCGGTTGACCGATATCGGTTAACAGCTGCGCAGCTCCCATCAGCATCGTTGTATGCGCATCGTGACCGCACAGATGAGCTTTGCCCGGAACAGTAGACGCATACTCCACCTGCTTGGCATCCTGTATCGGCAGTGCGTCCATATCCGCTCGCAAGCCGATCGTTGGACCCGGCTGTTTGCCTTCTAACAGTGCTACCACGCCTGTTTGTCCAATACCAGTCTGAACGTTCAAACCGAGTTGCTGTAAATGCTCCGCCACAATCGCCGATGTGCGATGTTCCTCATACCCGATCTCTGGATGACGATGCAGATCTCGTCGCCATGCACTGAGCTTGGGTTGTAACTGTCTTGCCAGCGGCATCAATTGCGGCAATGTCTGCTGCGCCGGTAAGTGTTGCAGTGCCTCTAGCAACCGCTGATTGCCAGTACTGTTGATCACGATTCTGGCACCTCCTCATCTGCTGGACGTTCTTCGAATACACGCCGATGAATGGCTGATGCCGCCTGCTCAATATGACGTTTCATCAATTCGCGCGATTGTACTCCATCCCGTTCACGCAGTACCCGTAGCAATTCAAAGTGACTATCCGAGTTGCGCACGCGCACCTCATTGCTGTATGGCATCAGATCAAGCGCCGGATTGATCTTCGTCCGAATCGAACGGACTGCCTTTTCAAAATACACATTGCCTGACGCACGCGCGATCGACAGATGAAACTTCACATCGAGTGAGCGGAATAGTTCACGCGGACAATCTGCCTCAATGCTCATATCGAGATATTGCTGCAACTGTCGCAGCTCTGCCTCGCTAATTCGCTGCGCTGCCAGACATGCCGCTTCCGGTTCAATAATGAGCCGATATTCAAATACCTTGCTCCACTGCTCCCAATCGGCAGCAATTTGATCCCGGTGACGTCGATGCGAATGAAGCGTCAGCGGCAAAATAAAAGTACCCCCGCGTGCACCAACCCGCTTCTCGATCAGCCCTTCCTCCTCTAGCCGTGCCAGCGCTTCACGTACCGCTAGCCGACTAGCATTGAACATCACAGCCAACTCTCGCTCATTCGGCAATTGTTCCTCTGGTAGCAACTCCTTCAGAATAATCGCTTCTTCCAGCTGCTCAAAAATAAAGTCACTGACCTTCTTGGGGGAGACTTTTTCAAATTGTTGTGGAAAATACGTAGGCATGCCATCCTCCCTATATTGTAAATGGTATATGGTACGAACTTTAGACCATTTAAAATGGCGACAAAATATGACTTTTCATTACTATACCCGCTCTTTTTCAGCAGGTCAATGATTATTCATACAAAATTGATAGGAATTATCTATACAACAAAATCACAACAAAATCACATAAAAAAAGCCCAACCGATAAATGCTATCGGTCAGACTGTTTTGTCCGCAGCTGCAAAGCCCAATTGCTTGAGCAGCGGGATGACAACCAGCTTCTCTTCCTGCGACAAGCCTGCCATCGCTTCCACGATTGCCTGCTTATGCTGATCAAAGATGCCTTCAAAAAATGAATTCCCCTGTTCCGTCAATTCGGCAAAAATAACACGACGGTCATTGTCGCACGAACGGCGAGCAAGCAGATTCTTTTTCTCCAGCTTGTCCACCACATACGTGATGTTCCCACTGGAAATGAGTACCTTTTGTCCGATCTTTTGCAGCGGTTGCGGTTCTTCGCTGTGATACAGGAAGTCGAGCACGCCGAGTTCAGTCGGATTCAGACCATAGCTCTGTATATCGGCATTAATCAGTGATACCACTGACTGATAGGCACGCGATAAAACAGTCCACAGATGCAGCGATTCCTTCTCCACATCGTTAGCAGGAGCGGTTGTACGGTTTGCCTGTTTCATAATTAGGTCCCTCCCTCATGATGTTTAACGCCTGACGCACTGCCATTTTCGCAGCACACCAGGCGCCATTGTAATCGATGAATCTGATACTGAATACATCAGAAAATCAAGAATACCTTACATGTCTTACTTCGACATATATATGTTCCATTCCTGCCGGTTTCTCTGTCTGACTGATCGTATTCAAGTGAGAAGCAAAGATCATATGCAAGCATGGGAACCACAGGATAACAAGCTCAAGCAGCGAACAATCTTAGAATTGTGTTGCTGTTTGTTTCGCTTTTTCCAGACCTTCAGCAACGATTTGAGCTGCACGATCAGGGAATGCGTTGTGACCTTCGATCAGGAACTTCTCAACATCAGTGATGCCCCAGAATCCGAGCATGGAACGTACATAACGAACAGCCAGCTCAACGTCTGCGCCAGGACCTTCGGAGTATACGCCACCACTTGCGTGCAGCAGCATTACTTTTTTACCGCCAGCCAGACCTACAGGACCTTCTGGAGTATATTTGAATGTTTTGCCCGCTTGGGACAGGTAGTCAAAGTAAGTGTGCAGTACAGCAGGAACGGTGAAGTTCCACAGCGGGAATGCGATTACTACTTTTTCAGCTTCCAGGAATTGAGTCAGGTAGCGGTTGATCAGATCAACAGCAGCTTGCTCTTCAGCAGATACTTCGATACCTTGGGATGCTTTGAAGTTCGCACCGATTACGAATGCATCGTAGTAAGCTGGTTTTTCTTCAAACAGATCCAGGACTTGTACTTCATCTTCTGGATGGGAAGCTTTGTAGCTTTCCAGGAAGGCATCATACAATTGCACAGTGATCGCTTGATCAGCAGGACGGTTATTAGCTTTGACGAATAAAACTTTAGACATGGTATTCTCTCCTTTTAACCTGTACGGAAATTATGAATTAGTAAATCTTGATTTAAAGATAGTATAACAAAGCATATTTGTCAACTGTGAAATTGTGAACAATCCAGTGGCAGTCTCCACGATTACATAACAAAAAGCCGAAAAATGTTCACATGCAACATTTTTCGACTTACATTGAAATATACGCAATCCAGTCAGCGATAATACTCGTATAAGAACATGTGTCTGTTCAAGCAGTCAGATTTTATCCTAGTAACGATTAGAGCTTATCCTTCCAAATAGAGCTTATCTTTCCAAGCCTTTGTTAATTCCGTTTGGAAGGATACGCATATTTATAAATCACGTTTATCTGCCAGCGCGTAATACTTCAATCGTTCCACTATTATAAGCAACGATGACCGCACTCGCCAGACCGATAAATAATCCGTTGTCTACGACACCAGGAATATCATTCAACTGACGGTGCATACGCGCCGGATTCAGAATTTCTTTGAAATGACAATCCACCGTGTAGTTACCGTTGTCGGTAACAAACACTTCACCATCTTCCGTTTTACGTAGAACTGGCGTGCCGCCCAGACTTTCCAACTTCTCAATTGTCCATTCGTGTGCAAAAGGAACAACTTCTACCGGCAGTGGAAATGTACCTAACCGTTGCACAACTTTATTTTCGCCGACAACGATCATTACTTGGCGACTGCGGGCAGCGACAATCTTCTCTCGCAGTAAGGCACCACCGCCACCTTTGATCAGGTTCAGATCAGGGTCCACTTCATCTGCGCCATCAATGGTCAGATCAATCATGCCAGCTTCGGCAAAAGGCACAATGGGAATGGAACACTCGCGTGCTAATTTTTCCGATTCCATCGATGTAGCAACTGCTCGGATCGTCAGTCCTTGTTGTACGCGTTCTCCCAATTTACGAATAGCATAAACCGCTGTAGATCCCGTTCCCAATCCTACTGTCATTCCATCTTCTACCCAGTCTACCGCTTTTTCAGCAGCCAGCTGTTTGATATTCATAGCTTTCGTTCACTCCATCATCCAGATTTTTGCCGGTTTCTCCACTCTTATGATGCGTTACGCTTTCATAAATGGAGAAGTACCACAAACGTTAACCACCTATTACTCAAACTTTACTTTGCCCAAATACATGTTCAATTTATCATCATCCATAGATTTCATGATTCAATTGAACTATACTGAAACTGGCGAATATACGCAGTTACACATCCTATCCATTCCCACATTAAAGGAGTCAACGCTATGCGAACTGAAAATCAGATCAAGGCGAAGCTACACGAATTGAATGCCCAACAAACGAATCTCCGAACAAGACTCTCCACCCTCACACCAGAAGCAGCTGCATACACAGCTCTAAACGAACAACTTGTCCGTCTGGAAGACATGTGCCTCATGCTGGAATGGGTACTGGACCAGCCTCAGGGCAATTATCATGCCTGAATAACGTCTATACCCCATTTTATCCCAACCATTTGAGAAATACAAAGGTAATCAACGCACAAGTATAATTGCAATATTCGACATGATCCCACAGAAAAAATTATTTAAGATGTTGTTTCAACATTCTTTATACAGGGTATAAGCTAATAGTCTTATAGAACTAGTTTAAAAGACTCAGCTTCATCTCCTGATAATTTTTTTATAACGCTATAACATAATACCTTACAATTTCCGACATATTAAGTTATGTGCAGCCGAGTGAAATTGAATTTTTTACTAGGTTAAGGCAAAAATTGGTTCCGATGTTTAATTGTTACTTTTGCCTCATACCGAATAAATGATTCTAAATACCTAATTTACTGAGGTGTGCAAAATGTCGGGGATGGTAAACCGATTGTCTATAATGGCAGTCGAATTGCCATAGCGTCGAACGAATTGTATTTATCAATTAGATTACAGGAGTGAAGTTCATTGAAAAAACTAGGCAAACTGTCCTTCTTTGCAAAAAACCTGATCATCTCGGCAATGAGTATTATTCTGATCGGTGTTATTTTGCTTGTCAGCAGCTACTTTACCCAGAAAACGATTTTGATTGACCAGCTTCACGGGCAGATCCAAGCGGTTACGGATACTTTTGCTCAGGGCATTACTACCCAGCAAGTTCAACAAGCAATGGCTGAAAAAAGCTATGAAGGTCCAGTACAAAGCGAATTACGTGCATATCTTGATAATGTAAACAAATACAATCCGAATATCGCACAAGCTTATGTATTTGGTACCGAGCTTGAGAATGGCAACGGCACACAGCTGGTTGCGGTTCCAACCAAACTGATGGAAGCTCTCAAAGAAGGCAAGGTCAATATCGGCGACATGTACGAACAGCCGCAAACGATCGTTGAAGGTGTTCAGGAAATGCTGAAAACCGGACAGACTACATTTACCAGCTTCTATAGTGACGATTTTGGACTGTGGACTACAATCCTTTATCCGATCAAAGACTCCAATGGTAAAATCTTTGCCTACTTCGGTGTTGACGCCGATGCGAGCGCAATTCCGGACGGTTTGCATGAATTGCTTCTTCGCGGAATCACTATTATGGTTATCTTCCTTGTCCTGATCTTTATCGTTCAGTTCTTCATTGTTCGCCGCACACTCTCTCCGATTCGTGAATTGATTCGCGGGATTGAAGAGGTTAGCAAAGGAAATCTGGATACTCATATCAAAACGGGTAAAGACGATCTCGGTATTATCAACCAGAAATTCAACGAAATGGTTGCGAAAATGAACAGCGTTATCGTCAACGTTCAATCCGCTTCCAAACAAGTGACCGAATCTGCCAAAATGCTGATGGATAGTGCTTCAGACCATAGCAGCCGCTCCATGACACTTGCTAACAGTGTACAAGACATCGCGGATGGCATGAAATATCAGGAAGCCGCTACTGAAGAAACAGCCAAATCGATGAGTGAAGTATCGACAGTCATCAATACGATTGCCAAAAACTCCTCTACCGTTTCGGATGAAGCCTATGCGATGGAACAGAAATCCGCGCAAGGGAATCAAATTGTATCCAAAGTAACAGACCAGATGGCATTGATCTCCGATTCCGTACATGAAACTGCCAAAGCAGTCGAACTGCTGGAAAGCCGTTCACAGGAGATCGGTAACATTCTGGGCATCATTACAGGAATCTCCGGTCAAACCAACCTGTTAGCATTGAACGCTTCTATCGAAGCTGCACGTGTTGGCGAGCATGGCAAAGGTTTTGCAGTTGTAGCTGGTGAAGTTCGCAAACTGGCAGAACAATCTGCCGATTCAGCAAATCAAATCAGCACATTGATCGCTGAAATTCAGTCCGAGATTCAAAATGCCGTAACATCGATGAAAAAAGGTACGCTGGAAGTGGAGCATGGAATGTCCATCGCTGATCAAACCGGCTTGCTGTTTGCCGATATTCACAATGCAACCAAAAAAGTAACGGAGCAGATTCAAGATATCTCTAGTGCGACTCAACAAATCTCTGCTGGTACAGAAGAGATGACCGCAACTGCAGATAGCCTGAAAACAACGGCAGCAACTGCCGCTGCTAATAGTGCCAAAGTATCTGAAAACCTGGAAGGTCAAAAAGCAACCGTTATTTCGACTTCGGATGCTGCCAACCAGCTTTCCACAATGGCTGAACAGCTCCAAGAATTGATCTCCCATTTCCACGTACGCAAAGTTGATTAATATAGAATTCATCTAATATTCAAATTCATCTGATATTTTCTGGTAATCGGGAGAACAAATGACTTCTGCCTATGTAGAATCATTTGCTCTCCCCCGATTCCCGGGAAAATGCGGTACTTTCATAACTTATACTGAAAAGTCTTGTAAACAACGCAACTCTCTTTTCAACTGTGCTCAGACATTAAACAGTTTTACAACTTCAATTTTAAGGAGAGATCATTATGCCCCTATCTGAAAATAGCCGTCCGTCCCATGTTCCTCTACAGCTGCCTGCCTTGCAGATTCCGCTAGATCATGCTCGCAAACATCAGAAGGGTACATTTGCTATTCATCGCTTTGATCTTGGTCCCGTAATTGCCGGTTATGTGAATACACTGCAACCGGGCTTACAACAGCAAAGTGTTTTACTTGCTGCCTATCTTGGCTGGATGTATCGTCTATCAGGCGAATATGAAACTGCCGCTCTCTTCGCTTCAGCAAAAGGGATGATTCCCGTCTATGCTTCGTTTGAAGAACAATCTTCGTTTGAAAGTACCGTTCAACATGTATATGCACAGCTGTCTCAGGCTCAAACCGGTCAGCGTGTACAGAGTGATACCGTATTCAGCTTTGGACAAACGATTCCTGCACAACCCGGACAGATTATTAACTGGGCAATCGTGCCTCATCAAGCTTCTTTAACTATGGTTGTAGAATACAACGATTCTCTGTTTAAACCTTTAACGATTGCACGTTTCTCTGCTTATTACATTCGCCTGCTAGAAGGGTTACTTACGCATCCCGAATTGCCCGCAGGCGCGATTGATATTCTAAACGCCGAAGATGAAGTGCTATACAATGCACTTAACCATACAGCTGCACCTTACAACACTGAATTAACATTCCATGGCGCGTTTGAGCAAGCAGCGAGTCAATACCCGGATCGCGATGCTATTAGCTACCGCAGCACTACACTGACTTACCGTCAATTGAATGAACAATCCAACCAGATCGCTCATCTGCTGCTGAACAAAGGTTTGAAACGCGGCGAATTTGTAACAATGTTTCTGGATCGCAGCTTGCATAGTGTTATCACGCTGCTCGGTATTATGAAAGCTGGTGGTGTATATGTACCTGTTGATCCTGCGCATCCAGATGATCGTAATCACTATATTGTTCAGGATACACGTTCTGCTTTCGTTATCACCCAATCCGAGCATTATCACAAAGTACATGAACTGACTGCCGGTATCTCCACTCTTCGCGGTGTCATCTCTATTGAATCGATTCGTTCCGATGCTCCTGCGAACCTGTTAATCAATCCACAATCCAATGCAGGTCCTGACGATCTGGCATACGTCATTTACACTTCCGGTTCTACTGGTAAGCCAAAAGGTACATTAATCGCCCATGGCGGTGTCGTTAACCTTGGACAAATTTTGAAGGAACAATTCGATATTGTGCCACAGGATATTATGGCGCAGTTCGCCAGCTACAGCTTTGACGGCTCCGTCTGGGATACGATTGCTCCACTGTTCCACGGTGCACATATGTATATGCTGGATGCGGATGAGCGTGTATCGATTGAAGAATTCGCCGTAGCGATTGAACGTACGCGTACAACAATCATTACTGCACTACCAACCGTATTCTTCAATCAGCTGTCCGCTTACTTATCACCGGAAGGCTACGCACGTCTGTCCAGCTTGCGTCTGCTGGCTGTAGCTGGTGAAGCACTCTATGGCGAACGTGTACGTGCTTTCCAACAAAATGTCGGTAAACCGGTTCATGTTGTCAATGCGTATGGTCCAACAGAATGCACCGTGTGCGCTACTATGCACAAAATTACAGAACCACTGGCTGAACATGTCGTTAACGTTCCGATCGGTCGTCCGATTCATAACTACGAAATCTTTATTCTGAATGACCAGCTGATGTTATGCCCAGTTGGCGTACCTGGTGAAATGTACATTTCTACAGTGGGTATTGCTAGAGGCTATTTGAATCAACAGGATAAAACAGATGCTGCCTTTATTCCTCATCCTCATGTGGAAGGTGCCAAGCTATATCGCTCTGGTGATCTGGCGAAATTGCTGCCTGATGGTACGATTGAATATGTGGGACGTCGCGATTCCCAGATCAAGATCAGAGGTCATCGTATTGAAATCGGTGAGATCGAAGATAATCTGAACAAATACGAAGACATTCAAGACGCTGTAGTTGTCGCCAAAAAAGATGCGTCCAATCAAAATATGCTTGTCGCCTACTTTACAACGCAGGACGGTAGCAAATTATCTCCAGCAGCAATCAAACAATTTTTAGCTGATCGCCTGCCATCCTATTTTGTACCGAAATTTGTATGTCAGCTGGATGCGATCCCAATCTCACCAACTGGTAAAGCAGAACGGAAACGGCTGATCGACTATCCAAACACCGAGTTGGCTGAACAACCAGCAGGTTATGTAGCCCCACAAACGGAAACCGAACAACGCATTGCCGATGCATGGTCAGAAGTTCTCAATCGTCAGCATATTGGTATTCAAGATGATTTCTTTGCGATCGGTGGCGATTCGCTACATGTTATTCACGTATTAACTTTGCTCAAACCATACTATCCTGCTCTGAAAATTGCCGACTTCTTTGATTACAAAACGATTGCTGCGCTGGCAACTAGAGCTGAACTTCCAGGTGGTGGACAAGCAGAATTGCTGCCATTTACTCCATCGGGTGAATTGATCGATCTGGTGGAATACCCGGAACAGGTCGCAACATTTGCCCCAGATACGTTGCTTCCTGCTACTCATGTGTTGCTGACAGGTGCAACAGGCTACCTCGGCTCTTATCTGCTGTATGAATTGTTACATCGCAGTGAGGCACATGTGTATGCTCTAGTACGTAAATCTGGTAATGCTAGTAGTATGGATCGCCTCAAAGCAACAATGGAGCTGTATTTTGGACGTAGCATCCTGACTGGCTTTGACGAACGCGTCACGGTAATTGAAGGCAATCTAGACCAGCCACGCATCGGCTTGAGTGAACATGATTATAATCTGCTGAATGAGCGGATCGACTCCATTATGCACAGCGCCGCAGATGTTCGTCATTTTGGCGATAGTGATCATTTCCGCAAAACGAATATTCAATCTACTAGCGAATTGCTGAAACTAGCAAGCATTCGCAAAGGCATTCGTTTCCATCATATTTCTACCATGGGTATTCCAGAAGATCTATCACTGGAAGGTAAATGGCAGCAAGTGAAACAAACTGGTATTTTGCCAGATGATCTGTATGCTGAAAATGTGTATACGAATAGTAAACTGGAAGCTGAGAAACTGGTGCTGCAAGCAGCAGAGCAAGGCATTCCGGTGAACATTTACCGGGCAGGCAATCTGTCTAGCCATTCCTTTACAGGTAGCTTCCAACGTAATATCGACAGCAATGCGATGTATCGGATGATCAAAGCTATGCTGCTGCTTGGTAAAGCTCCTTCCGTAGAGCAATGGATGGACTTTACACCGATTGATTATGCAGGACGTTCCATTGTGCATCTGGCACTTCAACCGGATACTGCCGGACAGATCTTCCATATTTGCAATCCGCAACAGGTTCCTTATTCGCAGCTGATTGACATTATCAATGCTGCCGGTTATCCGGTAGAACTGATGCGCCCGGAAGCATATAGCAACTGGTTACTGGATGCATCAATCGACAAATCGACTGAAGCACTTCAACTGGCAATGGCTCAGCTGGAAGGTGACGGTGCACGTAACTCACCATATCGTCTGGCAAATCCACGGACACACGCTATTCTGGAAAAAGCCGACATTCAGTGCACGCCAACCGATCTGGCATTTATTAACGCGATGCTCACATATGCTGCCGGAATTGGCTATTTCCCTGCTGCTGTTCCGGTCGAGCCTCAGACGGAAACAGAGCGCGATACGACGCCTGTAATCAACCAGATGCCATCCAATCTGTAAATGTAACTTCTTACTCCCATATTCATATCGTTTACGATGACACCAAAACGCCTCTGATTCGCAAAATCAGAGGCGTTTCTATTCATTTGCAATATAAGATGGTGATTATTATAAAACTCATTTACAATATAATTACAATGCTATACACAAAACAGGATGTGTAGTCGATATATACTACATAATACGACAAAAAATTACATTTTATAATAAATATTGATTTTTTTGTCGAAAAAAGTTATAATTTATCAATAAAAGGTGTTTTAAACTATCTAAAATGGTTAATTAGTTATAAGACTTATTACCCACAACTAAGGAGTAATTGAACCGATGAGCATACTTACTAAACTAAACTCGTGGAAAACCGCCACTTTATCAGCAGTCATTGCACTGCCCCTTTTAACAGCTATTGTTATTCCAATGACAACTCAATCCGCTACTGCTGAAGCTTCCCAGCGCTATCTGGTTCAATACTCTACCAGTCAAGCCAAGCAAATTCTTACAGCTGCCGCTGGTACAGAAAATACACGTTTCTTCGACAATCTGAATATGGCAGCTGCCGATCTGACAGCTAGTGAAAAAGAACAGCTGTCCCATACAGCAGGCATCACTCGCATCGATACTAATGAGAATTATCAAGGTGCAGCCCAAGCATTTGCAGCGAACGTCAAAGCGGTTACTGTCAAAGGTCAGGAGCAAGCATCTTGGGGATACGGCGCAGTCGATGCCAAGCTTGCTCTTGATAAAAATTATACAGGTAAAGGTGTAAAAGTTGCGATTCTGGATACCGGCATCTCCGCTCACTCCGATCTAAAAATCGCCGGCGGTGTATCGCTTGTAAAATACACTTCTTCCTACACCGACGATAACGGTCACGGTACATTCGTAGCTGGCGTCATCGGCGCACAGGACAATGGCAAAGGATTGATTGGCGAAGCACCAGATGCAAGCATCTACGCTGTCAAAATCCTTGATACTCAAGGTAACGGCTCCACAGAAGACCTTGCTAGTGGTATCAACTGGGCAATCCAGAACAAAATGGATATCGTAAATATGTCCATCGCATTCCCGCAAGACTCTCCAGTCGTTGAGCAAATGCTGCAAACGGCGCATGATCAAGGGATTCTGCTGATCGCAGCTGCTGGCAACAAAGGAACGGCGAATACAACACAAGATACGATCGAGTTTCCAGCTAAGTCCAGCTATGTCATGGCAGTTACTGCTGTAGATGACAATCTGGAGCGTGCCAGCTTCTCCGCTACGGGTGCCGAAGCCGATGTCGCTGCACCAGGCGCTAACATCGTGAGCACCTCTACTAACGGTCGCTATGAGCTGCGTGATGGCACTTCGGTAGCAGCACCATTTGTAGCCGGTCTGGCAGCAACTTTGAAACAAGCGTATCCACAATTGACTAACGACCAGCTTCGTCATCTGATTGAAGTGAACAGTATCGATCTTGGTACAGCAGGACGCGATGACCTGTACGGTTACGGTATGGTCAGCTTCCAGCACGTATTCGATCCAGGTGCAGCTTCTCGTTGATCACATGAACGGCAGCACACAAAAGACGCCTTGTACACGTTCATTACGAATGTGCAAGGCGTCTTTTTTATGTCAACTGATATGCGATTGAATACAGAATCCATAGGGACATTTAAGTTATGACTTCCAACCCAAATGTACAATGATTTGTTGCACGCCGTATCGGTTCCATCTTCTGTTATCTCTGGACGGTCACTCATTCTTGACCAGCGATCAGCACTAGTCTTCCACTTAAATCTCACTTACCGACACGCTGCGACGCATCCATTGCAGTTCATTATCCATAATAACGTAATCGGTCCAGTTGAGATCCTCGTTCACCCAGCGATCATAATCACGAATTTGGCGATACAATCGCTCCAAACTCAGCTCAGACGGTGAGGTCATCAATGTTTGCATAACTGGCAGCAATTGATCCGGCTTTTTGCGGGCATGTTCCAACATATGTATCAGCGACTTGTGTCCCGGATACAGCATCTCATTGTGAGAGAGAATCAATCGTCCACTGAACAGAATCATATTCATGACGGACTGATGCAGCAAGTAATGCTCGTTGCTTTGCAGCGCCTTACGACACTCTTGATACCACGCTTCAAATTGAGCGTAAAACCGATTAATATTCGCCTGCTTCTGATGCAGCGGAAATTCCGTAATCTCGTTGATCATACTGCGCAATTCCGGCAGATGAGAGAAAACGATCACCGCTCCCATAAAGGTAAACCTTGCCGGTTCGCTACCGAAGCGCGATACCTTCTCCATATAGCCAGGCGAAATATATTTACCGTTAATGCCTCCGCCATATAGTCCCTTTTCGGTCATACCTACTGCTTTATAATGCAGGCATCCGCTTTGCAGACGCTCCTCAAATTCTTCATCTGAAACGACAATCATGACATCCAGCTCCGCCTCAGCTGCTGGTTCGCCGATCCCTTCCTGTCCTGTAAGCAGCAGGGCAAATACGGAAGGATCATGTTGCAAATGCTCGCTCAATTGCGACAGTTGCTCTGAAAAGATACTCATCAAAATCCTCCTTCAATACCGGCATTATTTAATTGATAATGAGAACCATTATCAATTAGTGTATTCATTGTATAGCAGGATTTGAACTTTGGCAATAGATTGTGAGCAGATTGTGTCTTTTTTATCGCAAATTTGTCGGAATGGCGTCCTATATTTGTAACAAAAACAGCAAAAACACCTCCAAGACTATCTCCTCTTCTTACGCCAAGGATTCAAGTACTTGCAGGTGTTTGGATGCGTCTTCGGTCATAACATCTGTGTGCATGACGTCCGGCGCTGGTCTTCGTTGTTGATTCTATTCAGTTCCATGCTTGATTGCCAATCAGACGTTCATCAGGCTTTTGGATGAATCATTTTGGCTGGAACCACATATTCGTCGAATTGCTCCTCCGTCAGCAGACCGCTTTGTAGTGTTGCTTCGCGCAAGGATAGCCCTTCTTTATGTGCATGCTTAGCGATTTTAGCAGCATTTTCGTAACCGATGTACGGGTTAAGCGCTGTAACCAGCATGAGTGAATTGTCGAGGTTATACTGGATTTTGTCCACATTGGCTTCGATCCCAACCGCACAATGCTCATTGAACGATAGAATGGAATCAGTGAGTAGACGAACCGATTGCAGGAAATTGTAAATGATAACCGGCTTGAATACGTTCAGTTCAAAGTTACCCTGACTGGCAGCAAAACCAATAGTCGCGTCATTCCCCATCACCTGTGTGACAACCATCGTCATCGCTTCGGATTGAGTCGGGTTTACTTTGCCCGGCATAATGGAACTACCCGGCTCATTAGCTGGAATTGTCAATTCGCCCAGACCACTACGCGGACCACTTGCGAGCCAGCGTACATCGTTGGCGATCTTCATCAGATCGGCAGCAAGTGCTTTTAGCGCGCCATGTGCATAGACCACTTCGTCATGACTAGTCAGCGCATGGAATTTGTTCGGTGCAGAGCTGAACATTTTGCCAGTCAGACCAGCGATATTTTCCGCAACTAGACGACCGAAGTCTGGATGTGCATTGATGCCTGTACCTACAGCTGTACCGCCGATTGCCAGTTCTTTCATTTCGCTTACGCTGCTCAGAATCATACGGCTTGATTTGTGCAGCATCGTTTCCCAGCCGCTAATTTCCTGACCGAGCGTTAACGGCGTTGCATCTTGTAGATGCGTACGACCGATTTTGATCAGATCCATAAATTCTTTGGATTTCGCCATCAGTGTTTCCTGCAATACAGTGATTGCAGGCAGCAGATCATTCTCTACTGCGAGTACACCGGCAACATGCAGCGCTGTAGGGAACGTATCATTGGAGCTTTGCGACATATTCACATCGTCATTCGGATGAAGACGGTCGCTTTTGCCATCCTGCTCCAGCAATTGATTGCCACGATGTGCAATGACTTCGTTCACGTTCATGTTCGACTGGGTGCCGCTACCGGTTTGCCATACAACGAGTGGGAAATGCTCATCCCATTTACCGTCCAAAATCTCATCCGCTGCTTTAACAATCGCTTGCGTCTTGTCAGCAGACAGCTTGCCCAATTGTTCATTCGCCAAAGCAGCACTTTTTTTCAGCATAGCAAATGCATAAATGACTTCAATCGGCATTTTTTCGCCACCGATTTTGAAATTTTCTTTACTACGCTGTGTTTGTGCGCCCCACAACTTATCGGCTGGAACGTTAATTTCACCAATTGTATCTTTCTCTACACGGTATTCCACTGAAAAATCCTCCTTTAGGATGAAATGATCGTTTGTATTTACCCTGTTCATAAGCGTGATTCAACCTTTATAATTGTAACGCTTACATTGACCAAAATCTACCTGTTTTATGCAAAATTGACCTATCTTGATCAGGGGATCAATGCTTACTCCGGCACACACCAATCTACCGGGTCCAATCCATGCGATTGCAAAAATTCATTTGCTTGCGAAAACGGCTTGCTGCCAAAGAAGCCACGATGTGCCGAGAGCGGACTTGGATGCGGCGATTTGATAATGCAATGTTTGCGAGTATCGATATTCGCTCCTTTGCGCTGCGCATGACTGCCCCAGAGAATGAATACCGCCGGTGTTTCACGCTGATTAACCGCTTCAATCACCTGATCGGTAAATGTCTCCCATCCTTTGTTCTGGTGCGAAGCAGCCTGCGCCCGTCGTACGGTTAGTACGGCATTGAGCAGCAAGACTCCCTGCTCTGCCCAGTGGATCAAGGAACCGTGCGACGGCACCTGACAGCCCACATCGTCACGTAACTCCTGATAAATATTATGTAACGACGGCGGAATATCTACACCCGGTTTTACCGAGAAGCTCAGCCCATGCGCCTGTCCAGGTCCATGATACGGATCTTGACCGAGAATAACGACCCTCGTGCCTTCCAGCGGCGTATAATGTAGCGCATTATAGATATCGAACATATCTGGATAAACGGTCGTAGAACGGTACTCCTGAGCCAGAAAACGACGCAGCTCCTGATAGTATGGCTTCTCCAGTTCCGACTCCAACACGTCTGCCCAATCATTATGAAAAATCTTGCTCATGCTCTCCACCCCTTTCCTTGTTGTTCTTCTCTTATTTATCTTGTTGTTCTTCTCTTATTTATTATGAAAAAGAACATCTCTTCTGTCAAAAAGCAATGCCTACTATCTGGAAATACACACACAACTATCTTCCAAATCAAATATCAAACAAGCTTTGGTATATCCATATCGCCAACACAAAGAAAAGAGCCAGTCCGTTTCACCTGTGGACCAGCTCTTTGCTAACTATATCTATGCAATGATTGAGATTATAAACGGGATTTCAAGAAGCTATCCATGAACGTTTTGAAATCATGGCTGACGCTGTTTAGCTTTTCAACCAGCGTGCTGAATTCATTCACCAGTTGTGCCTGCTCACTGGATGAAGTAGCAATCGCCGAGATTTCTTTTTCCATCTGTAAAATGGACTGCTGTACGCTACCAAGGGAACTCTCGATATTCTGAGTTGCATTTTTGGTATCGACGGACAGTTTGCGCACTTCAGAAGCCACAACGCCAAAACCCGCACCTGCTTCGCCCACACGCGCAGCCTCAATGGCAGCGTTCAACCCGAGCAGATTCGTTTGTTCCGAGATTTCGCGGATAAAACCAGTCACCTGATTGACCTCTTTGGAGTTTTCTACTGCTTTACTCGTATTACTTTGAATTTCCGCAGTGGTAGCAGACATTTGCTGAGATTGGGCTGCCAGCAATTGTACCATATCACTAAGCTGGTTACTGATACTTTCGATATCAATCGTTACATTGCTCATAAAATCGTTATGCTGCAACGTATAAGCTGAAGCGATCGCACCTACAATATTGCCATGCTTATCTTTGAGCGGCACGGACGTAGCATCCAGTTCAAAGCCGTACGCGGAAGCAGGAACACGAGTGACACTGACCACACCATTTTTGAGTGCATTATTCAGGTTCGGATCATCGGAAGCGATTGGCGTACCTGGGCGCAAACCAAGATCCAGTTGCTTGGCAGGTTTGTAATATTTGAATTCTTTTAAATCAGTGACGCCTAACATCAGATCTTCGCCAACGACGTGCTCAAAATACTTCATACACTCGATAACCATATCTACAACATTTACATCCTGTATAGCGGGATTGATTTCTGAACTTCTAAAACCTTTTGTCATGTGTGATCACTCCTGTAGATGTCAAACTTCAATATAAACCTACTCATTATTTCGACAAATTTTGATGCTTTGTGAATAGCTTAGCTCTTAAAATATGGAAATTTATATTTTCTGCAATTGTATCGCAAACAAAACTCATACAAGATAGAATGCACATCATCATTATGGTTAACAGTTCAGCTTGTGCAATGTAAATTTGCGATCCATTTATAACATCTCAAAAATATTTTTTTGTTTTTTTGAAAGACTCATTTTGACATTCATAATCCGTTTTTTATACCATATCTAGTTTTACACTCTATCTCAAAATCAACATCTTGATGTGGTTTTATGTGTGGTTCATTATAAAGTACAGGTCAAACCTTGGCACCCCCATTGTATGTACCTTTGAATTGTGGTAAAAACTAAGTATAAGCATTATTTTTAAAGCAATTTGTACGCACAAATAAACATACGGATGAAGGTGCAGATGTGGTTGATATTGGGTAATGTACACATAGGCATATCCAACCCGTGCAGTGGATTGTGTAGTTGGCAAATTGCCATATGTTTAAAACCATACTAAATGATATATATTATCGAGGAGGAACAGAGAAATGAAATTTTTCTTGGACACAGGTAACATTGAAGAGATTAAACGTATTGCCCGCCTGGGCATTGTGGATGGTGTAACAACCAACCCTTCCCTGATCGCCAAAGAAGGTCGCGTTTTCAAAGATGTTATCGATGAAATCTGCCAAATTATTGACGGTCCTGTTAGTGCCGAAGTTGTCAGCCTCGATGCAGAAGGCATGCTGAAAGAAGCACACGAAATCGCAAAATGGGCACCAAACGTTGTAATCAAGCTGCCTATGACCGAAGAAGGTCTGTATGCTTGTAACCAACTGTCCAAAGAAGGTATCAAAACCAACGTAACGCTGATCTTCACACCTGCACAAGGTCTGATGGCTGCTAAAGCTGGCGCTACCTTCATTAGCCCATTCGTTGGTCGTCTGGATGATATCGGTATCGACGGTATGCAACTGATCCGCGATCTGCGTCAAATCTTGGACACTTATGGTCTGAAATCCGAGATCATCGCAGCAAGTATCCGTAACCTGGAGCACGTAAGAGAAGCAGCACTGGCTGGTGCACATATCTCTACGATCCCTGGTACACTGGTTCCTACACTGTGGAAACACCCACTGACAGATAGCGGTATTGAGCGCTTCCTGAAAGACTGGGAAACTGTTCCACAAGCCAAAGAACAAGTAAAAGAAGAAGCTGGCTCCAAGTAAGCTACTTTGTGAATCATCAGCATCTTATGAAACCACACACACGACGGGAATCTCACGATTCCCGTTTTTTTATTGAACATTTTAGTTGTTTTAATTATAATTGCATTAACATCTATTTTCATGAACGGTACACATATGGATGAATATATAGGTATAGAGGAGAACCGCATATGAATCATACACATACCGAATTGAATTCAATTGGCTTTTTACTCGGTAGTACGTATCGCAAAGTGAGCAACGCATTTGCCGCGCGATTGAAGGAATACGATATTACGCCAGAGCAATGGAGTATTCTGTATCATCTATGTATGCATGAAGGGATTAATCAGAAGGAGCTTGCCGCCCATGCGTTCAAAGATCAGCCAACTACAGCACGCATTCTCGATGTGCTGCACCGCAAGCAATTCATTTACAAAGAAATGGACCCACAGGATCGGCGTGCCTTTCTCGTTTACCCGAACGAGGCTGGACGGACGGTAATGGAAAAAGTGCACCAAATCGAGACGCAGCATCATGAGGAATTGGCTGCGCTGATGACGCCGGGGCAAATGCAGCAGTTGAGCGGATTGCTACGTGAATTGCGCTCCAAGCTGGATGAATAAACGATATATCGACACAGATGTACCGACATAACACAATCAATCGGAAACAAAGATAGAGAAATGGAGAATACCTGTTATGGAACAAACGAAAAACGATATGATTTCCCCGCAAGCTGCTGGACAGTCTGATGACAAGCCTGCTGCAAAGTTATGGACGGGGGAATTTCTAGTATTAACGGCGTGCAATCTGCTCGTCTTCTTGAATTTGCATATGATTCTGTCTTCGCTACCGCTGTATATGCGCTCACACTTTCATGCAGGTGACTTTTATGTGAGTCTCTGTACTAGCTTGATGGCACTATCGGCGATTGTCGCTCGGCTGTTCTCAGCGCGTGCGTTAGAGTTAGGTAAGCGTAATGTGATTTTGTTTGGTGGTTTGGCAATTGCGCTATTTGGTACAGTTGGGTATTATTTCAGTGCTACGATTGTTGCACTGTTAGTGATGCGGGTTATTTTCGGGTTTGGGTTCGGGATGTATAGTACAACCTTCCCGACGATGGCTTCGGATATTATTCCGCGTAACCGGATGGGTGAAGGAATGGGTTACTTCGGTCTCTCCACTACGATCTCCATGTCGATTGGTCCAATGATCGGGATGTGGGTAGAGAAGCAATACGGCTTCACGCCGCTGGTTGTGATCGGCTCGATCTTCATTCTGATCCTCTTCCCTCTCGCCTATCGTCTGATCAGCAGTAAGAAACGGAAACAGGCAGTACAGCAAGAACAAGCGTACAGTGCAAACGCAATGAATGTACCTACGCAGCAAAATGCTGTACAATCGGCGCAAACTGATGTTGCAACAACTGCTTTATCAGATGCAGCACGTAAGCCGTCTACCTTTGAGAAAAAACTGCTATTACCAAGTTTGCTCAATTTCCTGATGTCGATCACATATGGTGGTCTAGTCAGCTTTATTGCGTTGTTTGGCAGTGAAGCGCATATTGCTAATCCGGGTTACTTTTTCCTGTTTAATGCGCTGGCGGTTATTCTGATCCGTCCATTTTCCGGCAAACTGTATGATCGCTTTGGTCCTAAAGCATTGCTGATTCCCGGTGCGGTATTGTTGATCGCTGGACTATTACTGCTGTCTCTCGCCCACTCTACACTCGGTCTGTTCGGTGCAGCGCTCTGTTATGGGCTTGGCTGGGGAGCATTGCAGCCAACGATGCAAACATGGATGATTCAGGTCGTTAATCCGCATCAGCGCGGGATGGCAAACGGCATGTTCCTCAACTCCCTTGACCTCGGTGTTGCACTAGGTGCGATGATCCTCGGTACGATTGCCAGTGCAACCAGCTATACGTCCATGTATCGGTATTCGGTCGTATTTGTTGCGCTGTATATCGTGATCGGCGCGATCTATATGGTGAAAGCGAAAAAGACACCTGCACAAAGTCAGTCCGTTCATATCAAAGTAGACTAATATGAATACGATGTGAGTCGGTGAGATAGTAGTGGATGAGATAGTAGTTGATAAGATGTAATTCGATGATAAAAAGCAAGAGATTCCATAATAACCAACCAAGCCCGTTTTCCCTGTATAGATTGAAGGGAGAACGGGCTTGATTTTATTTTGGCATGGGATAACGTTCTAGCTCCGTAACATACGTTGCTGTCGTTATTACACAGCGGTTTCGCTGCTATCCGGCGCTACGGCAATATGTATGCTTACGGTGCCGTCCGGTTCGTATTTCTCGTAATCAACAGTGTAGGCGCGGATCAGTTCGCCGCTCTCTTCAAGCTGCCAAATTTGCTTCCATTGCTGCAATACCTTTTGCTTGTCGGTTCCGTTCACTTGAAAAATGCGGTACGGTGCATCTTCGGGGATATCCAGACTTTCTGCTGATCTGTGGTCATTGGCTACCGCAGTGCTGAGGGAATAGTCGCCTTTGTAGTTACTTTCGTAGTCATAATAGACGCCATACAAGGTGCTAGCGGCATCCTGCTGTTGTTGTTGATAGGCTTCTTTCCAGACGTGCTGGATTTTCTCAAGCATTTCGGTGTCTTTAAAATTGTTGGTGCGAATGGATTGAATACGGTTCAGCTTCATGGTGTTCCTCCTTGTGAGTGAAATGGAAATGGTAGCGTTTTTATGCTGATATTATAGTACGGCTTTGGGAAAGGGAATGCAACTTTTAACATAGATAGGCTGTGAGCCTATACTGCTTATATGGGTGACATTCACTCTGGGAAGGAATAAGGAAACGGACTCCGGTGGAGCCGCGGCAATCTTTGGGATTAGGAAGAAATGAAGATTCCCGCCCCTCCAAAGCAGTAAGATATTTCGCTTCGCAAAAATCACTCTTTATTGAACCTCGTGTTTGGAGTCCGCAAACACTCTAAGTCGTCCTTATCCCTTATTTCCTTCCCTCCGTTCCGTGCTCCTATGTCATGTGTAGAGATTAAAACCCTAAATGGATGAAAAAAGCAAACCTTGCGCATGTCGCGTAAGGTTTGCTTGGGAAGTGTATCGTTCGTTTGGGTGTTACAGGGTGATGCGGATGATATTGGCGGTTGGGGTAAGCAGGATTCCTTGTTCGTTAGACTCTTGGGTGGCTCCTTCTACGGATGTGGCGTTGGTGATGCCTCGTAGGGTGGCTGTCCAGTTGGTCAAGGTGCCTTCGGTTTGGATCTCGATGGTGCCATTGGTGCGTGTTGCGGTTATAGTTGCGGACGGTTGTCCGGTTTGGTTTACGATTCGGGTGGATGCTGTGGCGCCTTCTTCCAAGTTGAACAGGTGAAGCTGGACACCATCGGTATAGTCGTAATCCGGTTTGCTGTCTTGGTTGCCGAAGGCGATAATGCTGTTTGGTTTGGCAAGCAATGGCAGAGTCATATAATCAAAGGTTTGACGATACCAGCGACCGCCCTGTACGGTTTCGTTCGTCAGTAGGTTGAACCATTGTCCGTCTGGTACATAGTACGTCACTTCGCCCTGCTCGTTGAAGATGGGAGCGACGAGTAGCGAATCGCCGAACATATACTGGCGATCCAGCGTATGAGTAGTTGGATCATTGGAAAAGTCCAACACTAGCGGGCGCATCATCGGTGTGCCTTGCTCAGATGCGGTAACTGCCGCTTCGAACAGGTATGGCATCAAAGTGCATTTTAGCTTGGTAAACTTGCGCACCACGTCTACTGACTCTTCGTCAAACAACCAAGGTACACGATACGATTCATTTCCGTGCAGACGGCTATGCGAAGAGAGCATCCCGAATTGAACCCAGCGTTTGTATACGGCTGGGGCGGCAGTCATTTCGAAGCCGGAGATGTCGTGGCTCCAGAAACCAAAACCGGACACACCTAGCGACAATCCACCGCGCAGTGATTCTGCCATTGATTCAAACGTCGACGAGCAGTCGCCACCCCAGTGAACCGGGAATTGTTGTCCACCTACCGTAGCGGAGCGTGCGAACAATGCCGCTTCGTTTTTACCGAGATTGTCTTCTAGCAACTCGAATACAGCTTTGTTGTACAGGAAGGTATAATAGTTGTGCATTTTGACCGGATCGGAGCCGTCAAAGTACACGACATCCGTCGGGATGCGTTCACCGAAGTCGGTTTTGAATGAATCGACGCCTTGATCGATGAGTACTTTCAGCTTATCCTGATACCATTTCACTGCGGATGGATTGGTAAAATCGACCAAAGCCATACCTGCCTGCCACATATCCCATTGCCACACGCTACCGTCTGGACGTTTGACCAGATAGCCATGCTCCATTCCTTCATCGAACAGGTATGATTTCTCAGCAATATACGGGTTAATCCACGCGCAGATTTTCAAGCCTTTGTCTTTGAGGCGCTTCAGCATTCCTTCTGGATCAGGGAACATGCGCTCATCCCATTTGAAATCCGACCACTGGTATTCTCTCATCCAGAAGCAGTCAAAATGGAATACCGACAATGGCAAATCACGCTCTGCCATACCATCGACAAAGTGATTGACCGTTTCTTCATCATAATCCGTCGTAAATGATGTCGTCAGCCACAGACCGAATGTCCATGCGGGTGGCAATGCAGGTTTGCCTGTCAGTGCAGTGTAATTGTTCAGTACTTCCTTCGGATTCGTACCACCGATAATAAAATACTCCAGCGTCTCGCCTTCTACGCTGAATTGGACTTTGGATACATTTTCCGAAGCAATCTCGTATGATACTTTTTCTGGGTGATTAACGAATACGCCGTAGCCCTGACTGGACAGATAGAAGGGGATACTCTTGTATGCTTGTTCACTACTCGTTCCGCCATCTTCGTTCCAGATATCTACCGTTTGACCATTTTTCACAAACGGGGTAAAACGTTCGCCTAATCCGTAAATGTATTCGCCAATGCCAAGCTGCAATTGCTCGCGGAAATAGACGCTCTTCTCAGGTCCATTAATGTAAGCAGGTCCTCTAGGTACGCTACCAGTCAGATGACGGTTGCCATAGTCAAAGCTAATATTCCAGCCAGTATTTTTCTGAACAGATGCTTTGAGCTTGCCACTTGTAAAGGTCAGTTCCTGTTCGCTCTCTTCGATCACAATATCGGTATCTGCTTGTGCCAGTTCAAATTGTGGATATTTAGTCAAACCGCCCTTGTGGTGGTTCAGTGTCACTTTGATCACATCTGGCAGTGGGGAGCTGATTGTAGCTTTTAATAGTGCACCGTTCAGTGTATCGCCTTTGTGCTGAACACGTTTTGTTGCTGCATAGAGAGTTACTTCGTCGCCTTTGCGTACAATATCGCGAATATCCGTTGGATGCTGCATGCTGTACCCTTCGCGTGTCATCCAGTAGCCATCAGTAAATTTCATAATATTCTTCCTTTCAGCTGGAATCATCCAGTATCATAATTGCCATTTGGCTTATACCTTCATCTCTGTGTATAATGATATTGATTAAGAAAGCGCTTTTCTTCTTTTATTTTGATGAAAAGTATCGTGATTTTGATGTACGGGAGGAATGAACATGCAGAGTCTGGAACGAATGCGCGACACGCTACGCGAAAACCGGATTCACGGCAGTACGATGTATCCGGTAAGCATTTATGAAATGAACGATCTGCGCGATGAGGTGATTCTGGAATGTCACTGGCATCAGGAGCCGGAGTTTATTCTAGTAACTGAGGGGCGTGCGTTGTTTCAAGTTGGTGGGGTGAACTGCGAGGTCAAGACTGGAGAAGCGATCTTCGTCAATAGCGGTGAGATTCATACCGCTTATCGTGTCGATGGCGAGATGTGTAGTTATTGTGCGGTCGTGTTTGGCATGTCGCTGCTGGATAGCGCTTCCTACGATCATTTGCAGGGCAATTATCTGGACCCCCTGCTGGCACGGCAGGTACATGCACCGCTGCATCTTGATCCGTCATTGTCATGGCAACAGCGCATTCTGGAGCTGTTGGAACAAATAATTCAAGTGAATTTACAACGTCCGGTTGCCTATGAATTGACGACCAAAGCGTATCTGTATCTGATCATTGGGCTTATGTATGAGCATATGGATCATCCATTGGAGCAGCAGCCTGCCGTAAGTGACCGAATGGAACGGCTCAAAACGGTGCTCAGTCATATTCATGCGCATTACCAGCAGCCGCTGCGTTTGCGTGAGTTGGCAGATATCGTCAATATGAGTGAAGGACATTTCTGTCGTTTTTTCAAAAGTCTCACTCAGAAAAGCCCGATTGAGTACATCAATCGTTATCGCACCCAGCAAGCATGTCGATGGCTGGAAAACAGCGACCGCAAAATTGTAGATATTTCGCTGGAGGTTGGATTTGATAGTCTGAGTTATTTTATCTCGGTATTCAAGCAGCATCATGGCTGTACACCATCGCGTTATCGCAAGGAGCTACACGGCATGTATTCCACTCGCACGACGGAGCTGCTGGCGGATGTGCGAACGATCTGATTTTGCCAGCAGCATGTGACAGTCGATCTGCTTACCGCTACATGATTTGTCATTCGTCATTGTTACTCTTAGCAATACGAGGATGCCTTGTCTAGCGTTTGTTTCCACTGCTGCCATTGGCGATACGTAACCGATTGATATAAAACAGGCTGAAGTTGCTCGTATTGCTGCTCATTCACATTCAGCCATTGTGCACGCTTTGCCAGTTTGGCAACTGGGATGGTGATTGTAGCTTTGCCGCCTATTTTGCGACGGATTGGTACATGGAAGGCAAGTAGCTCTTCGCGCGTCGTCCATCCTTCCCAGCTCATACGTGCACCACGCTTCCAATCGAATGCCCACAATTCATACCTATTATATGTAGCTGATTGCTTATCCAACTGACAGACGATCACCCATTCGCTGGGAATGATCTTATTACGTTGTCTGCGATTCATCTATGTTCGTCTCCTTTCTATAGAAAACAGGGCTTTTTACATTCTAGCGTAAAAAGCCCTGTGATTGGGTTAGCTGCATCATCGCCGTTTGCAATCAACCGCGATAATCATGACGCTCGTACAGCTCTTCATTCACCTGCTGAATGAATGGCGTCACCTCACCGACCGAATACGCATACAGCAGATGCATTGCACGCGTACACGCGGTATAAAATAACTTTCGCTCCGCTTCCCGATGATACTGATCCGCAGACGCATTGTACAGAATGACCGCGTCAAACTCTACACCTTTTGCCAAATACGCTGGAATGATGATCGTCCCTTTTTCAAATACTGGCGTGTTTTTGGTCATTTTACGCATCGTAATCTGACCTCGCAGCGCTTCGTAAGCTTCAGCGCATTCACTCTCTGTTTTACAAATAATCGCCGTATATTGATAGCCTTGCTGCTGTAACTGATGAATATTGCGCACAATCTCCTGATGCATATCATCCCGATCATCGTACAGATTCACAATCGGCTTGTCGCCGCGACGGTTGAATGGCACGATATGCTCACCGCCCGGAATCATCGACCGCGTAAAATCAACAATCTCGTATGTGGAGCGATAACTGCGCGTCAATCGGATCAGCTCTGTCTGATCCTTACCATACAGCTCCAACAGCGGTTCTTCTTCGTCAAAGACTGAATTATGGCTGTAGATTGCCTGATTCAGATCACCGAGCGCCGTCATGCGCGCACGCGGGAATAATCGTTTCATGAATTGAAGCTGGAATGGCGAGTAATCCTGCACCTCATCGACGATTACATGCTTGATCGCCGTATTGGAGCGGAAGCCTTGCAGATGCTCTTTTAGATATAAATATGGTGTTGCATCTTCATATCCCAGCTCGCCCTGACGCATACGATTCACCGTTTGTGGTGCAAACTCATACCAGCCCTCTGGCACATTGCCATGATTCAAACCAGCCATCAGCTGCTCATCTTCAAACAGCGCGCGATACAAGCCTGTTAGATCGATAAAACGCAGCCGTTTCGTCCATTTGCGTAACGGCTTCAGCCAGTTGTTCACTACCATCCGCGCCGCCATCTCTGATTGCAATTGGAAATCGTCAAATGAAACCGACTTGTTCTTCTGCTTGCGCCGCATCATCGTATATGCACGATGATAATCGTCGGTCGTTAGCATCTGAATCTGCTCTTCCACCCACGGCTCTTTGCGCTCATTGTGCCCAAAATCGTTCACTTCCTTGAGCAACCAATCACGCATATCTTCGATCCGATTCCCCAGCTTCACCGCTGGATCGTAGCTATAGAACTTGTCCAGCATCCGCTGCGACGACACAATCTCACGTCCTTGAAAACGAACCGGGCGGAATTTCATATCCTTTTGTAGCAATTGCTCGGCATAGCGACGAATCGCATGGAAATAATCCAGCGATGATTTGTAGCGAATGCCCTGCACACGCGCCGGATGTCCATCATCGTCCGACCAAGCGAGCAAATATTCCATTTGTGAAAAGACATCTTCCAGATCGAATTCACGCCCGATGCGCACTTCCAGATACGATTGGAATGTCGTTTGCAGCATATTTTCTTCGCCCAGCTCCGGTAGCACGGTTGCCACATAACTGTTGAACATCGAATTCGGGGAAAAGAGCACCATCTGATCCGCCCGCAACACTTCGCGGTACCGATACAGCAGGTACGCGACCCGTTGCAGCGCAGCAGACGTTTTCCCGCTTCCCGCCGCTCCTTGCACGATCAGCATCCGACTTTTATCGTTACGAATGACGCTATTCTGTTCCTTTTGAATTGTAGCAACGATATTCTTCATCTGATTGTCCGCGCTATGGCTCAATACTTGTTGCAACAGCTCGTCGCCGATTGTCACTCCGGTATCAAATAGTACTTTGATATCTGCATCACGAATGACAAACTGGCGCTTCAGTTCCATCTTGCCTTCGATGTTGCCGACTGGTGTGCGATATGACGCCTTTCCCGGTGCACCGTCGTAATACAGACTAGATACAGGTGCACGCCAATCATAGATTAGAAAATCCTCTTCGTTATCATCCAAAAATGAACCGATCCCAAGATAGATCTGCTCGGTCTGATCACTGCCATGCTCCTGAAAATCAATTCGTCCAAAATACGGGGAACCGGACAGACGACGCAGCTTGTCCAGTGTCAAACTGGAACGACGGTGACTCAGCTCTAGCTCAGACAATACTTGCGATTGCTGACGCAAGCTAGTCGACGTCTCGCCGACATCATCCTGCTCACTAAGGTTGATCGATACTTCGTCCCAGAAGTCCTTCCGCATACCAACCACATCGCCGCGGCTTTCGCCAACCTGCTGTTCCAGTACAGCCATCTTGCTGTTGATCTTGGCAGTCACATCATCGACACGCTGCTGCTCCATCTTCCAGTCCTGATCTTCTATTGCCATACTGCCATCCCCTTTGCTCCATCAATTGTACAGATCGGCACGATGCCGTCTGTCTGTTGTTATATTATCCCCAGTTCTGCCGAGGACTCATTCTAGTTATGGATGATTACTAACGTACAACTAACCTGCTCAAAAAAAATCTTGACAAATCCATAAAGAACATGCTAATCTTAAAAATAATAGCGTTACTTCACACTGTTCTGCATTTTTGCAGAGCATTTTTTATTTTACGACGTTCCAGTATAAATTGCAAATAACAAAGCCGCACGACGGAGAACATTCTTCGGTCATGCGGCTTTTTTGTTGTTAGCGGGTCAAAATGATCGGCTCGCCCTTGGTAATAATCAGCGTATGCTCATATTGCGCAACATAGCTGCCATCCGCCGTTTTCAGCGTCCAGCCGTCATTGCTTTCATCCACTTCTTCAGCTTTAGTCGATACGAAAGGTTCAAAGGCAATGACAGAGCCTTCCTTCCACAGATCGTTATCGGTTGGATCATAATAGCTAAGGATATATTCCGGTTCTTCATGCAATCCTTTACCGATGCCGTGCCCAGTTAGATTGGTGATTACCGTGAAGCCCAACTTACGAGCGGTATTATGACTCGCTTTTCCAGCATTGCTACGCTTGGAACCAGCTTTGATCTTTTTCATGGCAGCATCGAATGCTTGAATGGACGCATCGCATAGCGCTTCCAGTTGCGGATTCCCTTTGCCGACTACGAACGATACGCCAGTATCAGCAAAATAACCATCCAACGAACCAGATACGTCTACATTGACCATATCGCCTTCTTGAATAACGCGCTCACCAGGAATACCGTGAGCCACTTCTTCGTTAATGCTAATACAGGTGAATCCGGGGAAATCATAGGTTACTTTCGGTGCGGACAATGCACCGTACTGTTCAAACAATTCCCCTGCACGGCGATCCAGATCGATCGTACGTACACCGGGTTGTGCCATATTTTTGAGTTCGTCGCGGATGATAGCGACCACTTTACCAATTTTCTTTAAGCCTTCGATATCTTGCTCTGTTTTTGCAATCATGACTAATCTCCTTTACCGTCAACATCATATTCTACTATACCTTATTATTAAAACATTTGCACAACAACGATATTCATCATGACAGCGAAGCATACAGCTGTATGAATGATTCTGATTATTGCTTCACCCATTCTATCCAGTATGGCACGCTTGTGTCATGTGTGCAATGGTAAACGGTTATGGTACAGTGCTATCCAATCCGTATACCGTATCGTTTGAATGCCATATAACCTGATCGTAATTAGACACCTTGCCCCTATTCGGATATACCGGTATGAACAAACCGATACACACGGCAAAAAACCGGCTGCGGTAACATCCGCCATCCGGTTTTTGCTAAAGCTTGTTTCATTGTAAAGCATTACAATCAGGCAACCATACTGCGGCAAGCCTCTGCACAATGACGGCAGGCTTCCGCACAGCGCTGACAATGATCATGATGATGCTTGCCGCATTCATTGGCACAATCTTCACAGATTTGCGCACATAGCTCACAAATTTGTTGCAAATACGGGCTGTTCGTGCTCATCACCTTAATCGCAAATTGGCACATATCGGCACATTCACGATCCAGACGGATGCACTCCCGCATCATATCAATGTCCTTTTCACCCAAGCATGACGTATAACAGTTGTTACAAGCTTCCACACATTGGATACAAGCTTCGATGCAGCGTTGTCTTTCTTCCGTTGAAATCATTGCATATCCCTCCTGTTCATTTTTTATCACTCATCTTCTTTTTAACCAGAATGACAAAAAGTTAACAGAAACTGGAATATACATTAATCCATGTTTTTAATCATACGATCGATTAGCTTGACAGTTAGCTCGCGTTCTTCACTTGTAAATCCTTTGAAAATCTCTTCGATCGTCTGATATGCTTTGGCAGCCAGATCATCCAAGATACTGCGGCAATAATCGGTCAGATAGATCAGATTGGTACGACGATCGTCTGGATGTGGAACTCTGGTGACCATACCGCGCCGAATCATATTGTCCACTAAGCGCGAGACGCTAGGCTGATCTTTGCGTGACAGTCGTGCCAGACGATTCTGAGTCTGTCCATCCCTTTTCCATAAATACGATACCAGAATCCATTGTTCATACGTAACCGGATATCCGGCATCGCGGAATTGCTGATTCAAACGATTGCTAGCCAGACGTGAAGCAATGGTTAATTTATAGCCGATAGATTGTTCCAATTCATAAGGAATACTTGTCATTCCTCTCGATCTCCTTTAAACCGAATGCGTAATGCTTTGCTTGTATTGACCCCGGCCCTGCAAGTCACTTCCAGGGCCAGGATGGAAAGTTGCGCGGATTGCGCGATGATGAGGTACGTTTGTCTTTGTCCAATTCTTCTTTCAGTTCTTTGTCGCTGTCATGACGTCCATGGTCTTTGTCCTTGCCGGGGCTGTTCACATGATCTACCAAGCGATTCAACCGTTCCAGCTGGTATCCATAATCATACATAACGGCAGCGACGATCGATAATCGAAGAACGCCGCCAAAGTTTTCCTGATACCGCTCAATCATCGTATCCAAGAATTTATCGTTGGCGGCCTCCACCTCAGCCGCTTCATTGCCGTTGTTTTTGATTTTGTCATCTGCCTTGAGCAGGATGTGTTCATGGAATTTGATCAGCTTTTCCAGATGGGAATCGAAATATTCATCGATCTCGGCAGTGCGTTCCGCCTGAAAATAATGCTGTTCAATCGCCGTCAACACATCCATCCCTTTGCGAAGCGTTGTAACCATCTGCTTGTTCACAACTAGATGACGCTGCGTTGTAAGCGAAGGACGATTCAATTTGCCCAACTCTTCTTCCATCAGGTTGTATTTATCAGACAAGGATTGAATCGTGCCATCCAATCCACGCTTCTCATCGCGAAAGACAGCTTCTTTGATCTCATCCGACACCGCAGTGCGCAGCAGCAACGACATCGTGCTAAATGTATTCTGAATCTGCGCCTTGAATTGCTCCAGTGGCTTCGGCGGCGCAACGAGTACATTGATCAAGAACGCCGATACGATACCGATAATACTGAGCGTAAACCGATTCAAGGCAAATTGCCATTGTCCTTGTCCAGACACCTCCATCACCGAAATAACGGTAACGAGTGTCAATCCAATCGTATCGCCCATATTCAGACGCAGACAGATCATAATGACGACGATACACATCAGACCGACGGCAATCGGGTCATTGGAGAAGACCATCCCGCCGAGCAGTGCCAAAATCGCACCCAGTGTATTGGTCTGAATCTGATCCAAAAAGTAACGGAATGAGCGATAAATCGAAGGCTGCATGGCGAAGATGGCAGCGATTGCCGCAATGACCGGCGGTGTTAAATTGAGCCAGGAGCTTACATATAAAGCAAGCGTAACCGCGATGCCAGTTTTGAGCATGCGTGCGCCAAAGTTCACGGGTGTTCCTCCTTTGTTCCGAGTCGTAGTGTAGTGTTATGTTCATAGGTTTGAAGAAGCAGTATATACTAATACCCGTATTGGTGCATATTGGCGTCAGGAAGAATCATTTTTTGCGGCGCAGTAGATGAAGTAATGGCAAACGGTAACGAAGCATCACCCATTTGATAATAATATAAATAATGACGGCAAATACAATGCTGTTCACAGCGGCACCTGTAGCAAAATACAATCCCGCATCCCGCCAGTGATGCGATTCATGCAATGGCTGCATATAATCCTCAGGCCAATTTGGTATCTGAATGTGCAGCATTCGAGTTGGCCAGCTGGCTTTGCTAATCAGACTAACGAGCAGATGCCCTGTATGATAATTCAGGAAAAAGGTCAGCGGCCAGACGAATGAATCCAGCGAAGCCGCAAAAATCGCAGCTGGCAAAGCGCCTTTTACTAGTCGATTCAAACCAAGTGAGATTAGCGGGCCTATGCCGAGCAACGGATACCAGCTAGGAATCAAGCCGACAGCAAATCCGATCGCCACCTGATGCGAGCCTTTTTTGAGCCGCAGTAAGCGGATTGTGTTCAGTTTCAGATAGCGCCCGATACGTAGTTTTTTCATCAAAAGTCTCCCATTTGCGGCGCTCTGTTCATGGATATCTCCCTATTGTAACTTTTTCTGTTACGCTTGCAAAGTTTCAATTTACACCTGGCAAGTCGGCATATCCGAAGCGCGATAGTGGCGATTCCAGAAACGTTCCAAATCATGCTCCTTCCTCGCAGGAACAGATTTTAAACATACCACAAAACAACCAAAAACACAGCTTTGAACAACACAACAAGCGCCGTATACATTATATAACGTACACGACGCTTGTTCAGTTTATAGTTGTCGCTACAATTTATGCAAATATCCAAAATATATTTAGAAATCAGGACACTGTAGAGGACAATAATTCCGCCAAACGATCTGGATAATCGGTAATGATGCCAGCTACCCCCATCTGAATCAGCTCGCGCATCCGCTCTGGCTCATTGATCGTAAATGGATTACTGATCACGCCATGAGCTGCTGCCTGTTGCACAATCTCCTCAGTTAGAAATAGATGATACGGATGTAATGCCTCCGCTCCAACACTTTGCGCATATGCCCACGGATGATATAGATTGTCTCCATATAAAATGCCGGTGCGAATATCCGGTGCTAGCTGCTTGCATGTTGCCAGTGAATAATGGTTGAAGCTTGAAATGATCGTGCGTGCCGACAAACCGCGTTGCTGTATCGCAGCAATCACCTGCTCCTCCATACCTGTGTAAGCTTCCATGTTATTTTTCAGTTCCAGATTGAGAATGAGTTCTGTTGGAGCTGCCCAATCCAGCAATTCGTCCAACAGCGGAATCCTCTCTCCGGCAAAGGCACTATCAAACCACGAACCGGCATCCAGACGGCTGATCTCGTCATAGGTCAGGTCTTTGATCTCGCCTTGCTGTCCAGTTGTGCGTTCTACACTCTCGTCGTGGATGAGTACCAGTTTACCGTCTTTCGTGCGCTGAACATCGGTTTCGATACCGGTGGCGCCTAGTTCCAGTCCTTTTTTGAATGCTATCATTGTGTTCTCTGGGCAATAGCCAGATGCGCCGCGATGGGCATAGTTTATGATTGGGGTCATGATGGAAATGTCCTCCTTTGGGGTTGAACTGCGTTTAGAGCAGCAGTTGAGCTGAAGATTGCCGGGTGGGGCAGCAGATATGTAGTTGGATTGGTAGGGCTATGGTTTATTATGATGGTGGAATGTTTGGGCAATGTCAAATGGATGGGGGGATGGTGGAACTTGGGGGGGCTTGGGTGGGGAGCAGCAAGCACTTCGGGAAGGAATAAGGGGACGTCCTTCGGTGGAGCCGCGGGAATCTTTGGATTAGGGAGAGAAGGAAGATTCCCGCACTCCAAAGGCGTCCTTACCCCTTATTTCCTTCCCTACGTTCTGTGCTGCTTTCATCATACGAGTGAGTTCCAACTTCCACTGGGGAGAGGGGAAGTAAGGTGAAAGATTAAATTAGTTGAAAATTCGTTTATTAGAACTTTATGGATTTGAGTAGTGTTGGATGTAGTTAGAGAGTTTAAGTTGGGTAGATGAAATAAGTGATTATATACTTTGGGGAATAGTCTTATTTTTTGTTTTCGCTTTGATTTTGATTTTAGGTTTGGACTTAGTGATTATAGATTTTTTTGGTTTGGGGTGGGTGATTGTGGAGTGTTATTTGTTTTGTTTGTATTAAAAAAGCCGGGTTCTCTTCCTGTTGGGTACAGGGTTGGAGAACCTGGCTTTTTGTGGTTATTGATCGGGTTGTGATTTGATGATGCGGTTTTTTTGCTGGGTGTGGCTTATTTTACTAGGGCGTGGTTGGCTAGGGTTTGGGTTTGGGTGAGCATGGTTGCCATGTCCATTCCGTAGTGGTTGCCGAGCAGGATGACCATGACGTCGTCGTCGAGGTTGTAGGTGAATCCTGTGGCGTAGCCGGTGCCGCTGCCGTTGTGGTAAATGGTGTGTTTGCCGTCTACGTCTTTGATTAGGAAGGCGTATCCGTATGGTTTGAGTTGTGAGTACGGCGTGAACATTCTATCGATCGTGGACTGGCTCAGGATGGTGTGGTTGGCAAATGATTTGTACCACTTCATCATGTCATCCAGACTGGAATAGAATGTGCCTGTGCCGGATTGGGACCAGTAATAGCCTGCGGTTGACCAATCGCTAGTTTTTTTGTCTTGGATAAAGCCGGAGATCGTTTTGGTTGCAGACGTTGCTTCGCCAGTATCCTTCATGTTCAGCGGATCAAGGAACGTTTGCTGAATGTATTGACCGTACGATTCGCCAGAGACGAGCTGTACGATGTATGCCAGCAATACATACCCCTGATTGCTATAGTTAAACGTTGTTCCGGGTTCAAAGCGCAGTGGCTTTGTTTTGATCTCGTTGACCGTATCTTCCAATGTCGTGCCTTCGCCGCGGGTAAAGTTGGAGTTGAAGCCTGCGGTGTGGGACAGCAGCATATGCACAGTAATCTCGTCACCGCGCGGGAAGTCTGGGATGTACTTGGTCAGCTTGTCGTCAAGACTGATTTTGCCTTCTTCGATCAGCTTCATAACCGACGACGCGGTAAAGGATTTGCTGAGCGAAGCGATACGAGAAATGCCGTCCGGGCTAGTCGTTTTGTTGACGCCAGACAGACCGTATCCTTTTTTCAGGACAACTTTGCCTTTGTATTCAACAAGCGCCAGACCAGAATAGTTCTGGTTTTGCAAATACGTATCTACACTTTTAACCGAATTGGACATGACCGTGTCTTGATCCGGTGTAAGCTCAATGGTTGCCAGTTCCGGTGTGGAATTGAGCGTTAGCTTCGCTTTGAACGCATCTGCCAAAAAGCGTGCAGGCACCATCATCGTGCCGTACACATTGCGTGATACTTCAGGCATATCGAGTGAATATCCGTCCAGTGTGATTTTGGAAGTATTCGGTGTGTGCACGATGGTGTCTCCGTTGTTATACATCACAACCGAGTGCGTCGATGCATCCCATGTTGCCTGTGCTCCCAGTTCTTTTGCCGCTTCGCGCAGCGGAACCATTGTCGTTCCGTTCATGACAAAGGGTGCTGTCGACCAATCGATGCTTTTGCCGCCAATGGTAATGACCGCCGGTTTCTCGCTGGATGCCGCCTGTACCTGTGGTGCCACATGCGGTGCAGCTCCTACCGATACGGTCAGTGCCGCTGTAACGACCAATTTGGTAGCAAACGCCAGACCGGGGCCTTTTGTTCTAAATTTCATAGCCATGATGTCCTCCCAGTTCAATGTAGCAATGTTTCCATGCCCGTACGCCGATGAATACAGCAGTTTCTATTATAGAGGTCATGCCTTTGCAGAAGCAAGACTATGCTGGAAGATACCCTTTCTAACATTGTAAAGATGGGACGGCGGTCATGCTTCCTCTTCGGATGCCGGTAGATCAGCCATATCATTGTACGCATCTCTGCGGCAAAAGTTGTGTTTTTCGCGCAAATTCAGATAACGATTATGTTCTGTGTTTATTTTCGGTCAATCTTCGATTTCGCTTTAATTATATGTAAATTTTTATTTATAAAGTTGTATTTTTCCTTTTTTGATTACCATTATCTTTGAACGTTCACAGCTTCACTGATCTTATCATCCGAAAGGAGATGCCTCATGTCGTTATCCATATCCAGTCCTACGTATGAGAAATACAAAGCCGAACTCCGACGCATTGCCTGGAGGATGCAATACCGTAGTCGTACACGGATCAACCGGGAATTGCCGCTATTGTATGACGTATCGTATTCGCCACCATTTACAGACGAGACGGACAATCGTCTATGGATACAGCAATTGATTCAGTCGTTACCGGAAGGCATGGAACAGCAAGTCATGACCGCCCTGTTCGTCCGTGATCTAACGGAAAAACAGGTAGCTGCACACTATCATATTTCCCAACAGGCGGTGAGCAAATGGAAAAAGAAAGCATTACAAACGATATGTCGGAAGATGCAATCTGCCAATTGATCCAGCAGGCTTCTGTACAACCAAACGCGGCAGCAATGGAAAAGCTGCTGCGTCTTTTTGAGCCGGATATGATCCAGTTTGCCCGGTATATCCGCATGCCGTCGGAAGATGCATTGCAAGCATTGAAATTGGCGTTAATTGAGCTGGTGTTAAGCGGATTTTAGTTCACCATGTATTGACCTATAGCCTATCGTATGCGATGTATAGGAAGATGTGTATCAGACAACAGGTCAGACCATTTCCCGCGTAGCATTGAACGGGATGGATGGGAATGACCTGTTGTTATTTGTTATTTATTATTTGAATAGAACAGATACATGGTGTGGAGTACAAAATCCACTTCCGCTTTCTGTTTCTTTTTCTATTTCTATTTCTATTTCTATTTCTAATCTTACTTCCACTAGAATATTCTTTCCAAATAGGTGTGTATGTAAAAACCAGCCCGTTCCGATACAACATGATCGGAACGGGCTGGTTTACTATCATTCTATGCAAGCTCTTGCTGTTTTATTTGCGTGTATGCCCTTTATCTTTGTCATCCTGTGGACGTGGATCATTGTCAGTGTCGGTTCCGACTTTGAGCGTATCGTTCGTTTCGTTATTGGATGGACCGATGACGATCGTACCGTCGATGTTGGAGATCAGCTGCTCATAATCGCCAGCTGGCATGCTGTATGCCATCTCCATCACTTCGCCCGGCGTAAAGCGCAGAATGTCCGAGCCTGCGACTGTAGTTGGTTCGTTGTTGTTAAACACGACCAGAATATGCGTTTTCTCAGTCAATGGTACGATCCAGTGCCAGTAGCCTTGCGGGATGTACAGAACATCGCGTGGTTTGAGATGGTACTTTTGCAGCTGTTTGTAGATCGGATCAAAGATGACAAATTCCAGTTCGCCTTCGATCACATAATCGTATTCACCTGCATTGGGATGCCAGTGCGGTTCACGAATATTGCCTTTGGTCATGTACAGATCGGTAGAAGCAACACCTTCCAGCGATGGTAATTGACCAACATTCGTCTCATAACCTACATTGTCAGCATTGCGGCGAAACAGTACGTTTCCTTGTGTGTTGAATTTTAAGTTTGGTGATCCTGCCATTGTGATGTCCACCCTTCGATTATCATCATGTCAGGAAGGAAAGGGAACCTTCAGCAGCCGATCGTTCCCGGATCGTATGCTGCTGTCGTTTCGCTCCTGCACTAGTATGGTAATGGGGGCTAGAAACGTACAACCAGTCAGGCAAACTTTTTTATAACATTATGATCAATATAGCTGTATGACAAGCAGCTTAGGAAGTTCTGCTGTGCTAACGCGCTGTATACTGAGCAAGATCATACAAGTTACTGTAGCATGTTACCATTTCCCCCGTTATGACTTCATGGAAAGGTAGCCGCAGCTGCATATCGTTCTACATCATCATTGATTCGTCTCAGGCGATGTATGACCTAGACCGCGGCGGATCAGATTCGCAGTAACCGGCTTGCGATCCATCATGCGTGCCCAGATCGACAATTGACCAATATGATGAATCTCATGCGCAATGACATGGCGTATCACTTCGCCGTACGTATGCGTTTCTACTTGACCATCTGGTCCAGAATCTTGCAATTCCCGGTCTTCCAGCTCCGGGTGCCAATGAGATACCACTTCTGCCACCTGTGGATGCAGACGTCGGGACAATTCTTCTACTTGAGCCAGCGAACGATATTGTTCAAAGGATTCGTCAAAATAAGACGGATGCACCTGCTGCTTCAGATCGGTCATCCAGTTATATTCCACTTCCACAATATGAAATAACGTTTTCAAAAAACTGCCCATTCCGCCAACGCGTTCGCTTAGCAATTCTTCCTCTGGCAATTCACGGCACCAGTCAAACCAATCCTGACGCACTTGCCAGTTGTACTCAAATAACATGTTCATTGCTACACGATCCTTTCAAATGTTTTGAACCAGCTGCCCTGATGCGTCAGCTGACCGTTATCCCCTTCGGCAATGACGCCGTAGTCTTCCCCCGGCACTTCCAGCTCGACACGCGAACGATCCTGCTTTTCAAAAGTAATATAATAGTATGTAGATGCGCTGCTATTGCTACTTCCTCTTACATGCTGGCGCTTGCCACTCACGATGACGGGTTCGGTCAACACATCCTGCGAGCGATTGCGCAGCCACTGCGTAAGCGTCTGCACAAAGCCAATCACGAACAGACTTACTAGCATCAGCAGAACAACAACGAATGGAATGACAAAATAAAGCGGCGCATCCTCCAACAAATCCAGCAAACCGCCTATCACTCCATCGCCCATCCAGTCTCCGATGGAATCGTTCATATCTGTATCGCCTCCTCTTGTCCCAACACCTCCTGCTTATTCAAACACATGATATACGTACAGCTTGCCTGGCATACTACGCTGATCAGGATCATAGATTTGCGCGCCCAGCAGCTGTTCCACCGTTAATGTCAAAATAAACTTTTGCAACTCGCGTTGATTGTCAAACTGCAAGCGCAGCGGCTGACTCTCATCATCGGTTAATTGAATATCCCACGTCGGTGCTTCGATCACCTCGGCATCCTGTTTCTTGTTCCATAGCTGATTCCATTTGCTCATTCTTAGACTTCCTCCGTAAAATGACGTCGTACCGGCGGTGCGGCAAATTTCTTTTCATTATAATCATTCGACTGGCGCTTCGGGATCGACAGACTATCCCAACTACCATGTTTGAGCATTTTGGCAATATATACGATCTGACCGACATGATACGGATAATGACAGAGCTGACGGTTGATCGCTTCCAGCGCGGTATGCCCTTCATTGCGAATATAAATGATCTGCTCCAACTGTTCCGGCTGCATGTGCTCCAACGTCTGAATGAGACAATCCCAGCCTTGCTGCCAGCGCTGCCATACCTGCTCTGGATCTGCTGTATCGTCTTCAAATTCATCATCCCGGTTACGCCATTCCTTCTCCCCGTCGCTGGTCAAAAAGTCTGTCCAGCGCGACAGCATATTGCCATGCAAATGCTTCACAATGACAGCGATGCTATTACTATCTTCGTTTGGCGATACAAACCATTGCTCCGGCTCCAGCTGACGCATCGCCTTTTCACCCAGTGTGCGGTAATACATAAACTGTTTAATAATACTGTCCAATATTGCAGGTTGCTGGCTCATGAGCATTCACCTCATCATAGGATAGGTATGTAGAGACCGATAATCCATATTCCTCACTGCGCTTACAGTTTTTCCTGATATTACAACCGAAAAACTTACTGTTAATCATACGTGTTTCAGCATGACGATACAAGCATCGCTGTGCCCTATTTACGGCAAAAAGCACTTCATGCCATGAAAGGGCTGAAGTGCTTTGCAACAGGTTGATCTTGCACAATCTCGCTGCTGATCGGAAGATGTTCTATTCAGCTGATCACTATTTTGCACATGAAGAATGAGAAAACGGTTTTAAAATAAAAGCATAGCGGGCAAATCCGTTATCTTGCTCACCGATCCACACAATGGATGATTCTTTTTCCAGTTGATAACGTGCTTGTGGAGAAGACGAAAATACGACCGTTGTACTCACATTTGACGATACCAATTGCCAGTTATGATCTGCAATCGGAGCAATGCTGCTGCGCCGCCGAATATATTCGGTTAATACCTCTCGGTTCTCGATTCCAGCATCTACGATAACACGTTGACCATCAGGATTGACAAGGGCAGTCGAATACGCGCGATAATGATTGGTCGCAACGGCGAATATCCTTTCTTTCTCCAACGGTTGCCCTTGATATGTCAGCTGTACAATTCGATAACTATGAGGATTCAACATATTACCTTCGACATCATAACGCGGTGGCTGACTTACATCAATCACATACTCCAGCCCATCGATCACATCAAACTGAAACGGCGAAAATGCCGAATCAATCAATTCCTGTCCTTCTTTCCCCGGTACAATCGTATGATATAATCCCGCACACCATTCCAACCACTCCCTGATCTCCGCTCCACTCACGCGTACGATGCACAATGTATTGGCATAACTATAAATGTCCGACATATGCCGCAGATGCAGCGGTCCGACCGGAATATCAGTATAATGCGCCGGACCGTAACGCCCGCCTGTCTTAAATGGAGAAGCTGCCGACAGTAACGGTAAATGGGCATATGGCGTATCATTCAGCAGCGCAGCAGCAGCTTCGGTCTGGGCATGATTAATAAGCTGCACCACCGCGGAATCTTCTACTAAGGCGCTATAACTGTGCAGCGGTTGTAGCAGTTCACCGACAGGCGTGTGAATATACTGCAATGTACGTTCATGGGCTTCCTGCGCCGCCTGTTCGAGCGCAGCGTCCGGCTGGATCGAAGCGCGTGCACCAGATGTCTCGCTGGATGGATTCACAAGTGCGCGCACATGCCCTTTACTATGCTCTACATGCCAGCGCAGTTCTTGATCACCCTGTTCGGCAACCAGCTCCAGATCGATGATTCCGAGATGACTCCCCCATACGCCCGGCTCAACAGCAGGAATGCCATGAATATGCCCTTGCTGCCAATCGACACCGGGACGTCCGGCGAATTCCCCACTTGGAAACACCTTATGCGCATGTCCGAAAATGATCGCGTCCACACCCGGTATTCGGCTGAGCGGCAATACCGCATTTTCGCCAATAGCCGGTGAATCTTCCTCGGCATATCCGCAATGTGCCAGCAGGATGACGATGTCCGCCCCAGCTTGCTTTACCTGAGTTACTGCATCGCTCGCTGCTTCTACCATATCCGTTGCATATACGCGACCTTCGAGATGACTACGATCCCAATTCATAATCTGCGGCGGCACCACACCAACGATGCCAATGCGTAGCTCTGCGGTTTGTCCCTGTGTACCAGTTAACGTGCGATAGAGTAGAAGATACGGCGATAACAACGTCTGCGGCTGCTCTTCCTGCACACGATACACATTGGCATTTGTATAAGGAAACTCTGCGCCGGCGAGACACTGCTCCAGATAATCCAATCCATAATTGAATTCATGATTGCCGACAGTTGCCGCATCATACTGAAGCATATTCATGAGCTTAATGAATGGATGAACCCCTTCACCAGTCTGCTTATCCTGCCAGTACCGTTCAGCTGCTGCATAATCACCGAGCGGATTCCCCTGTAAAATATCCCCATTATCCAGCAGAATATGATTGATACATTCCGACCGCGCTGCATGGATCAACGTTGCTGTACGCGACAATCCCATACTGTCCGTTTCCAGATCACGATCATAATCATATCCAGTTAGACTCACATGTAGATCGGTAGTCGCCATAATTCGTAAGGCATATGTACCGGACGAAGAAGACTGCTGTATCAACGATTTTGGTATAAAAGAAGATGAATTCACATGTATACTTCCTTTCTATCTATTATTCCATCAAACGGGCTAACCGTACCATATGAACATCAGAACAGTGTAAACAATGTTATTTCTATACTGGGGCTATTTTACAGTTTTCTAACACAAATCAACGGTACGTTTGACCCTTCGCTTTTCGAACGCTGGTAGAATACGAATTGTGACTGTGACAACATCGTTCACGCATTACATAGTTTCATTATTTTATTACATCCTAGGGGGAAATCAAGTTGTTCAAAAAAGTAGTAGCACTCGGCATGACTCTGGCTCTAGCGGCTGGATTGACCGCATGCGGAGGCAATAGCTCCACATCCGCAAACTCCACCGCTGCCGGCAGTACCGCCTATGTGCCGACAGAATTGAAAGTACAATTCGTCCCATCTCAAAATGCCGAAACACTGGAAGCCAAAGCCAAACCACTGGAAAAACTGCTCGGTGACAAGCTCGGTATTCCAGTTAGTGTATCCGTATCGCCAGATTACAATACGATTGTAGAAGCGATGGCTTCCAAACAAGTCGATGTCGGCTTCCTGCCGCCTAACGCTTACGTACTCGCACATGACAATCGTAAAGCTGCCGATCTGTTGCTGCAAGCACAGCGCTATGGCGTGAACGATGAAACTGGTCAACCGACTACCGATAAAGTGAATTACTACAAATCGATGATTCTGGTAAAAAAGGATTCACCGATTCAATCGCTAGCAGATCTGAAAGGCAAAAAAGTCGGCTGGCAGGATGTGACTTCTTCCGCTGGTTATGTATTCCCAGCTGCTGAGCTGAAACAAGCTGGCGTTGATCCAGATACCGATGTACAAGGCGTAACGATCAAAGGTCATGACGCTGCTGTTATGGCATTATTAAACGGTCAGGTGGATGCAGTTGCAGTCTTCCAAGATGCACGCAACACTGTGAAAAAAGACGTACCGGACGTATTTGACCAGACGCGCGTCCTGCACTTCTCCGCACCGATTCCAAACGATACGATCAGCGTCCGTTCCGACATGGATCAAGCATGGAGAGATAAAATCAGTCAGGCGTTTATCGATATCGGTAATGATCCAGAAGGACAAAAAGTCATCGAAGAAATCTATACCCACGTCGGTTACGAAAAAGGCGATGACAAAAACTTTGATCCGGTTCGCGAATATGCCAAAGAAGTCGGTCAGGCACAATAATTCTGTATAGCGTTGATAGCACCTACCACCATCAAGCATATCCAACACAGCAGATACTATGGCTGCACCAAACATGACTACCAAGACAGCATCGTCCTTGTTTTGCGGGCGGTGCTGTCTGCTGTTGAACTGTTCATGTTTCTATTCTAGTTCTGGTTCTATTTCTACAACATCAATGATAAACAACATCTTATTGTAGACTGCTGCAAGTTGTATCCTCTCTTTATATAGAAAATCTGGAAATGAAAGTTGGGTTTGCATGATTGAATTTCAAAATGTATCCAAAGTATACCCGAACGGAACGCGCGGTCTGAATCAGATTAACCTTACAATTAACAAAGGAGAACTGGTCGTGATCGTCGGTCTGTCCGGCGCAGGCAAGTCGACATTACTGCGTTCAATTAACCGTCTGCACGATATTAGTGAAGGTAATATTGTGATCAATGGACAATCGATCACTACAGCGTCCGGTTCCGGTCTACGCCGAATCCGTCGCGGGATCGGCATGATTTTTCAAAGCTTTAATCTTGTCAAACGCTCGACCGTACTGCGCAATGTATTATCTGGACGAGTAGGTCATCATTCTACACTGCGCACCGTGCTTGGTCTGTTTCCAGCTGAGGATACCGCGCTGGCAATGGATGCATTGGAGCGTGTAAATATTCGCGATAAAGCCTACAGCCGCGCCGATCAGCTATCCGGCGGTCAGCAGCAGCGGGTATCCATTGCTCGTGCGCTGGCACAACAACCACAAATCATTCTCGCCGACGAGCCAGTCGCTTCGCTTGATCCGCTAACCACACGGCAGGTGATGGATGACTTGCAGCGTATTAATCGTGAATTGAAGATTACGACGATTATTAATTTGCATTTTATTGATCTGGCGCGTGAATATGCGACTCGGATTATTGGGCTGCGTGCAGGGGAAGTTGTATTTGACGGCACACCGGCAGAAGCGACAGACGATGTGTTTGCCCATATTTATGGACGGGCGATTCATCGCGATGAGGTGCTGGGCGATCATCCACCTGGCGATGATGTAATATCCGTTATTCCGGGTAAACCGGGTGTGACGGCAGGTGGAATGCAATGAGTATGGGAACCACAGGTACGTCCATCACGCCTGTCGCACCGCCCAAGTATAAGCGATATGCTACGTGGGGGCTGTTCATCGCTCTGCTGATCGTTTGCTCCATTCAGACGGAAGTTACGCCGTATCAGTTGATTCGTGGGTTACCACAAATGGGCATTTTGCTAGCTGAAATGGTGCCACCGGATTGGAGTTATTTTCCGAAAATCTGGGAGCCTATGGTCGAAACGCTGCAAATCGCACTCGTTGGCACGATGCTGGGCGGACTGCTGGCGATTCCATTTGCCCTGCTGTGTGCATATAATGTCACGCCCAACAGATCCGTTGCGATACCAGTGCGCTTGATTCTGAATCTGGTACGTACTGTGCCGGATCTGCTGTTTGCAGCAATCTTTGTCGCTGTATTCGGAATTGGACCATTTGCAGGGATGCTGGCGATTTTGTTCTTTTCGTTCGGTCTGATTGCCAAGCTGACGTTTGAAGCGATTGAGTCGATTGATCCGGGTCCGCTCGAAGCGATGACAGCAGTGGGAGCCAATCGAGTGCAGTTGATCGTATTCGGTGTGATTCCGCAGGCGCTGCCGTATTATATGTCGTATTTGCTGTATGCATTTGAAGTGAATGTACGTGCGGCATCTGTACTCGGTCTCGTTGGCGCAGGCGGAATCGGCTTGCTATTGGACCGCTCGCTTGGTCTGTTCCGCTATGATCGAGCAGCGATGATTATTTTACTAACGCTCGTTATTGTGCTTGTGATTGATTATGCCAGTACGGTTGTACGGAGGAAATTGCTATGAATGTGTGGTCTGCTCGTCCGCTCTGGCATCGTCTGCGCCCGTGGGTATGGGTCGCTATTCTGGTGGCAGTGTATATCTGGGCGTTTAACGGTTTGAACTTTGAAGGATTTCAATCTACTGCCAAGACGGTGTCGCTATCGATTGTAGATGGCTTTATGCATCCCGATTGGAATTATGTGTACGATCCAGCGGGAGAGGATCTGCTACGCGGATTGCTGGATACGCTAATTATTTCTATTCTTGGTACGTTTATCTCTGCTTTTCTCTGTATCCCGTTTGCGTTCTGGGCAGCGGCAAATATGAGTAAGCTGCGCGCCATCTCCGGTGGTGGCAAGGTTGTATTGAGCGTAATCCGCGTATTCCCGGAAATGATCGTTGCGATTTTATTTATCAAAGCGGTTGGTCCTGGCTCCTTTGCCGGTGTGCTGGCGCTGGGCGTTCATTCGGTCGGTATGCTTGCCAAGCTGTATGCAGAATCGATTGAAAGTATCGATACAGGTCCGTCTGAAGCATTGACTGCTGCCGGTGCCAGCAAGCTGCAAATATTGTGGTTTGCTGTTCTGCCGCAGGTTATTCCACAATTCTTCTCGTATGCGTTGTATCGATTCGAGATCAATATGCGCTCTGCCACCACACTTGGTTTGGTCGGCGCAGGCGGGATCGGTACACCATTGCTGTTCGCCTTGCAGATGCGTAACTGGAACCGCGTTGGAGTGATTTTGCTAGGGATTATTGTTCTGGTTATTTTGACGGATTGGATATCTGGTTGGATTCGCAAGCGCATCGTTTGATGCTGGATTGCTGAGCGCTAGAATGGTACTATGGGGAACATCAAAAAGCTTTGTATCGTGTCCTGTGATAGGAACGCGGTACAAAGCTTCTTCTATTTATATAATGATAGCAAATCTCAATCTCTACGCATCACGCTCATTGTAAAAATTGATTTTGTGATATGCAACAATTGGCTCTGCATCTTAGTTACGATTCCTTGCTTGCTGCAATGACTACAAATGACGGTTTGCGCAGCTCGTGGATCAGCTGAGGCATGTTCTCTAAGCCTTCTGGAATCGGCTCTGGTTCCAACACTGCATCCAAGCGCAATCCGCTCTGGATTACTCCATTGATCAGCGTAGCCATCGTCCGATGATACGTAATGACCCCATCCACTACCCAGTGTGAATATCGAATACCCTGCTGACTGTAATGATCCACCGCATAATATAGCCGCTCTCCCTGCTCATTCTTGATCCAGCCGTCTTTATCCAGCTTGGCGGTTACGATGGGATGCTCAGTCGAGAATACAATCTTACCGCCATCCTTCAGCCAGTAGGCAATCTTGTGCATGAGTGGTTCGTACTGTTCTATATAATGCAGTGCCAAGGAACTAACGATTACATCAAAAGAATTTCCCGGGAAATCCAATTCTTCCATCGGTGCCTGCATATACGTAATCTGCTCATGTTGTGGTGCGCGCCCTAGCATACTGGCAGATATATCCGTACCCGTAATATGTGCAGCACCCTGCTCCAGCAAATAAACAGCCAATTGCCCGGAGCCACAGCCCAGATCCAGCACTATTTTCCCTTCCAACGATGGCAGCAATGAACGCAATGCCGGTTGCTCCACAAATTCATTATACGTAATGCCTGAATCGCGCATCTTACTGTAATACTCAAAAAATTCCGGGTTGTCATACAAATTCTGTTTCATGATTGGTTGCTCCTTTCCGTTAATTAGCAAATGGATCATACTATGTAGTCTGCTATTCCAATGTTCAGACGCATCTGCTGGATTATAAGTTTCAAATATCTGGAATCTACAGTGTATACACGTATTCTACATCCTCGATCAACCTTAGGTAAATGACTGATTCAGCCTGCGGACGGATGCAATCCCCTGCTCACTCTGGTATGTTGGAACAAAAGCAGGCAATCCAGACCGAGGTGACTTTTGTGAAAAAGCGCATACTACAGATCATCGCCCTGACTGTTATCGTTATCATTGCTGCAACCTTTGTATACCGCAGTGGCATTCAAACCGTAGAAGGTACATATCAGGTGATTGGCGTGAACGATAAAGGAATTATTATTCAACTTGGCGACAAGACACAGGCAGTGCATACAACAGGTGACATTATTCAGATCATTCAGTTGGATCATTATTATGATCTTCGTTTTGAAAAGGCTCCTTTGCAGTCGCCGCAGTTGGACTATATTCGTCTCAACGCAAATAAAAGCCAGTCATCGTAACAATCGTTCCGGATGACTGGCTTTCTATTATATTCGTACATTTATATTCGTACATTTTGCAGAGTGTGTATACGTGTTAGTCCCACACTTGATCTAGCTTATCCGCGTAAAAGCGCAGCGCTTTGCCATATTGGGCAATGCCTGCATCGGAAGTAGTCGCTGCCAATTGTTCCAGCAGAATACCGATCGCATCAGCCGATTTGTCCAGATTGTACAATGTCATCGCATAAAAGACCTGCAATTCCCGCCGCTCGGGATACTGTGCAATGGCTTGTTCTAATAGCTGCTGTGAATCTTCATATCGTCCCAATGTGCGATATGTACTGCCCAATCCAAGCATCGCATCTGGACGATCCTCACCGGTCAGACCATGTTGTAGTGCCTGCTCATAATACGGCACCGCCTGACGCTCTAACCCTAGATTGTCGCAAGTCCATGCCAACTGATATAGCACATCCGGTTGCTGTGGATATTGCTGTAATAGCTGCTCCAATGCTGTCTTCGCTTGCTCTGCCTGCCCACTGCTACGTAGCTCAGCAGCGTATTGGATTGATTGTTCCAACGTTAGATTCATCATGATGCTTCTCCGTATCTCATTTTTATATTGTAGTATCTGCTATTCCCTCAGATCACATCTATTTTACCTGTTGAAAAGACTCATAATGATCGGTCGTTTTGTAAATCAGCCCATCGGTCGAATAGAGAATGCGATCTGCACCACGGAAGCCTGATGTATAGTTGATATCTGCCTCGTGCCATTTGCGACCGGATGCTTTGGGTAACAATCCTTCGCGATTACTGAACGTATCGCCACCAATACTTTTACCCGGTGCTACGGTTGCCAGATTACCTTTGGACGATTGCCAACCTAACTGCTCCGCTTGCTTTTTGGTCACATAATTGCAGGGCAACTGACCATCATACTGACGCAAATAATTCGCCACTCCGTCAAACGTATTGATGATCGTGCAGTTAGTTGCTGCTTGCTTGTCTGTCGATGAGGATGATGTCGAGGGCGTGGACGTTGTAGTGGACGATGCAGTATTGGACGACGTTGCTGAACCTGATGTCGCTTCACTACTCGGTGTACTGGACTGCCCCATCCACTCATTCGCACCAAACAACACTGCCACAACTGCCACAATAATGAAAAGAATACTGGATAACGCTTTTCTGGACATAAGTTCTCCTGTCTGCTGTATAGTCTGTCTATAGTAAAGTATACCGCAGCAAGCCTCATTGTTACATCCTGTCCGGCAGTTGTGTTGCAAAGTATCCATGTATACCTGTCACTCATATACTATATAGTAAACGTAGCTTATACATTTATCCGTCCCAGCGTAACAACATCGTTAGCGAAGTGCCTTCCACACCTACTTCGCGAAAGCCAAATCGTTCGTACAGGCGCAGCGCCGGATTGCCGGGACTCACACTGAGCGATACACCTGGATATTTGCGCCGCCGCAACTCATCCAATAATGCAAAAACTAACGAAGTTCCGATATGCGCCCCACGATAACCCGGTACAATCGCAAGCGACAGTTCAGGAATATCATCAGCGACATACCCGTAGCTTTTATTATCATTTGTAAAAAAACGCGAAGTCACTGCTCCAATCGGCTGCATATCGGTACTATGCTCCTCTTGAACCAACGCAATAAATCCGGCATCTCCCGTTCTTCCCCAATGCTCCACATATTTGGACAAGCCGGGTTGATGTACGATCTCGCGTGCAAATGGCTCCTGTCCCGGCTCAGCATAAAGTGATAAATATAGCATTTCCCACAAAAATTCCTGATGTTCCGCTGTTGCCGGAACAATATGTACTTCAATCGGAGTCACCGACATCGTCCAAGCCTCCTTCGCAAGTGTCTGCATCCATTTCACAAGTCCAATCCATGCCAAGCGTCAGCACATTACATGATGTAACAATGCTACACAGAACTTTTCCGATTGTATAGCGTTAACATAAAAGAAACAGTTAGCTTAGGAGGATACTTATTATGATCCCAGCCTCAAAATGGATATTGCCGTTATACATAAGCGCCGTAGTAGTAACGTTACCGAATCTTGCACATGCCGCCACACAGCCTGACGATCAGCTTGTTGCCACTACACAGACTCGTCCATCTAACCAGCTGTCCGACCGAGAACGAATCGCTGAACAGTATGACCTTAATGCTGCTGACAATCATAAGCAATCCTCAGATTACCATTCTTCGTATTTCTTACAGTTTGGTGATTGGGGCATTAGTACAGATAACGATTCTAACAATGCCATCTGGCGAATTGCTATAGCACTTCTACAGGCATTCTAAGCGAAGCAGCTTCTATACCATAGGTGTTGCGATCACATCTACTATCTTTCATTATAACGCTGCTACTTTCTAGTATGGAGCATTATTTTCAGCTCAGATGATCCAGTCGTCACTGCTGGCAACGACTGGATTGAAGACGATATATTGCATAACGCTCATCCTATCAATCGACTCCAACGATATGCTGATCACAAGAAGTAGGATGTAGCTGAAGCTGCTGCTTCAAGCCGATCTCATCTAGCACATCTCCGCTGTTATCAAACTCTATCATCTCTACCTGATCCCATAAGCAAACTTTCTGCTGTATGCCTTGCACAAACTCATCCCAATGGTCAAACTTCCACTGATCTCGCTCCAGATTCCGTTCTTGCATACGCTTACGTAATACGTCAAAATCTACCTTTACCCGCAGCACTAGCGTACGAACGTCATACTGATCCCATCCATAATGCTCCACCAGTTCTTGTACATACTCCCGCTCTGCAAAATAACCAAGAAATGGCGCATCCAGTATAACAGAATGCCCCAGCTGCACATTATCATTCGCAATATCCAGCAAAGCGCGATATTCTAGCGGCATCACCACATCCCGATAATAATCGCATCCATCACGATCATGAGCAGAATAGCCGTTAGCCTCTAATAGCGCTCCCGTAAATGTATTACATACAATATCTTTATCCAGATACGTACACCCGTATGTACGTGCAATATATTTGCCAATCGTTGATTTCCCCGATCCGGCAGAGCCGATCAAAAAGATAACTGTAGATTTCATAATAGATGACTCCCTTCACTACTGAATAAGCATTGGGCAAAATTCCAACTAATGATAAAATAACGATACAATGATCACTTTGGTGCTGTATCCCATCATGAACACGCATACAGAATGCAAACCGATAAGCGATATAGAAAACGAAATGTACCACATGATCCATTCATACTACACATAAAAGAGCATTATAGTTCACATATGCGAACTAAGTTCTATATTTCGAACAATATACGTTTAGGGTATAACGTTTTCATTTGCATTTCAATAGCTTTTTCCATATCCAAAATAAAATTTATTTTTTTGGTCAAAGCCATTGAATTTCAAAAATGTTGTCTTTATAATGGGCGTTAGTTCGATATATCGAAACAAGTTCACATATGCGAACTTTATAGTGCATCAAAGGAGCCACTATGGACAAATTTCGCGTGAACAAATCAGCTGAGCGGGTCGTTGATCTGCTTGTGCTACTATCCAAGAGCGAATCGCCCCTGACGTTAAATGAAATCTGCAAAGAGCTGGGCTTGCCGAAGAGCAGTGCGTTTGAGCTAGTGCAGACTTTGGTCTACAAAGGTTTCATTGAGTTGGATGATGCGCGCCTGAAAACGTATCGTCTGGGGTTGGGTATTTTCGAAACAGGAATGGCTTATGTATCCAATCTGGGAGTGCCTCATCTGGCAAGACCCGTGCTGCAAGAGTTGAATCGGCAAACAGGCAGTACCGTGTTCCTCGGTATTGAGGATAAAGGCAAAGTCGTTTATCTGGACAAAGCGGAAAGTTATTCCGTTATGCGTCCGACTGCCAAGCTTGGTTCCCGGCGTTATATTCATACGACCGGTCTGGGCAAATCACTACTGGCGGCAATGTCGGACAATCGTGTAACCTATCTGCTCGGCGATGGCGATCTACCTGCCCGTACTGCCTTTTCCAAGACAACATTGCCTGATCTGTTGCAGGATTTGCATGCTATTCGTGAACGTGGATATTCCATCGATGATCGTGAGGATAATCTGGAAATGTACTGTATCGCTTCTGCCATTTATGATCAATGGAATCAACCAGTAGCGGCAATCAGCGTTGCCAGTATGTATTCCGGCATGAATGAAGAACGTGAGCAGATGATTGTAAAATTGGTCAAAGATGCTGCACTCAAGTTGTCCAATCAGCTAGGGTATCGCGGAGAACGGCTATACACCAATCTTGCCGATTGAACTTCCCTTACACCTGAACAGCAAACCAAGCTGGTGAATAACCGACTGGAGGATATGAAGATGTGGAGAAAGCTAGATAATCTGAAAAAAATTGCCGATACCGGCATTGTGTTAATCATTCGTCTGGATAGTGAAGAAGAAGCGCTGGCAGTTGCCGATGCAGCCGTCCAAGGCGGTATCAAAGCATTGGAAATTACGATGAGCGTACCGAATGCGCTCGGCATCATTCGCACATTGTCTACCAAATACAAACAGGACGATGTGCTGGTAGGCGCTGGCACCATTCTGGATGCTGAAACTGCTCGTGCTGCATTACTTGCTGGTGCTGAACTGCTGGTTAGCCCGCAGCTCAACCCAGATATGATCCGCATTGCCAACCGCTATCAGGCAGTGACGATCAGTGGTGCTTATACACCAACTGAAATTGTAGAGACGCTGGAAGCAGGTGCCGATATCGTGAAGCTCTTCCCGGCAGAAACCCTTGGACCACAGTACGTCAAAGCAGTCACTGCCCCCTTGTCACAGGCACCTATCGCTCCAACTGGTGGCGTAACTCCGCAAAATGTACATGAATGGCTGCAAGCTGGCTGCATTGGCGTTGGTGTCGGTAGTTACATTACGAAGGCTGCGCAAAAAGACGGCGATTATACCAAAGTCACTGCCGCCGCTCAGGAATTTCTAGCTGCTGTCGCTGCCGCACGCTAATGATCGATCATATGCTGATCAGGTATCAAACCGATCCAGCTAGATCAGCTGAATACTGTCTTGATACTCAAACATGCATGTATACTCTATCTACGTATCGGAGCATATGTTATTCCATGTGCTCCGTGCTACAGAGTATGACGATATGACGGTTTATCCGCCTATCCGAGCTGTTGAATTCTGTCTGTGACGGTAGCATATTATTCTGCTCTCAGCAGTTTTGTAAACGTCAACATTTCTACACATGCGGATGTCATGAATTGATCTTATCCATGAATACATCATAAAAACGATACATCAGATACCATCTTACAGTATTTTTAATATTCATATAACAACGTTTTTATAACATAATTTACCTTTCAATGTGTAACATACGAATGCTATCTAAAATGCTCATAACTTCTAAGATAATCATGACTTCTAAAATATTCATGATTGCTCACATATCCATGATTTCGATATGGATGTACCTGCTCATTAACGTTCTATCCAAATACTCATCAATCTGTAAGGAGTGTTGTACAATGGCTACCCCTTCGACTCCACCGCTACACCAATCACAGCCGCAAGCGCCAATTCATTCTAAGCCAAAATTGCGCTGGGGCATCGTATCGTTGCTATTATTGGGAGCGGTGATCAACTATCTGGATCGCTCCAACCTGAGTGTTGCTAATACGACGATTGCTCAAGAGTTTGGACTATCTTCCACCCAGATGGGTTTGCTGCTATCGGCGTTTTTGTGGCCATATGCGATTGCGAATCTGCCTGCGGGTTGGCTGGTGGATCGCTTTGGTCCTCGCAAAATGTTTACATGGGCTTCGGGATTATGGTCTGTTGCCACAATAATCAGCGCATTCGTCAATTCGTACTCACTGTTATATGCTATGAGAATGTTGCTTGGCGTGTCGGAATCGCCTTTTTTCACTTCAGCATTAAAGTCCAATGAACGCTGGTTTGCCAAAAAAGAACGCGGTTTGCCTACATCCATCATTAATACCGGATCGCAGATCGCCAATGCCATCGCTCCCCCGCTATTGACTGTGTTGCTATTAACGATGACTTGGCGCGGTATGTTTATCGTTGTCGGTATTGCTGGATTGCTGCTTATGCTCATCTGGCTCAAGGTCTATCGCGATCCTACGTTTGCTGAGCAACAATTCATCCATGCAGACGATCACGAATCTTCGGAACAGGATGAAGCTGCCAAAGCACTATCATCTCAATCAACAGCACCTCAGCCTGCTTCTAGCAGCTGGTCTTCCCTATTCAAACATAAAAGTACATGGTTCATGATCATCGGTAACTTTGGCATTATGTTCACCATCTGGGTCTACCTCACTTGGCTGCCTAGCTATCTGGAAAAAGAACAGGGCTTTACGCTCAAAGAAACCGGCTGGATTGCTTCCATTCCCTTTATCGCTGGTATTATCGGGGTACTTGTCGGCGGCATCATTTCCGACTATTTTATCCGCAAAGGTGTGAATCCGATTACATCGCGCAAAGTGCCGATCGTCGGCGGTGCAATTCTGGCAGCAGCTTCCGTTGCGCCGATTCCATTTATCGATAATACAGTGCTTAGTATTGTGCTACTCACAATCGGTTACTTTGCTTCTCAATTGCCATCCGGCGTAATCTGGACACTAGCAGCAGACATTGCTCCCGGCGAACAAGTCGCTTCACTCGGCGCCATTCAGAACTTCGGCGGCTTTCTCGGTGCGGCACTAGCGCCCATTGTCACTGGCTTTATCCTTGATACGACTGGTAGCTTCAACAATGTATTTTTGCTGGGAGCAGGTCTCCTGCTACTCGGTGCCATCTCGTACGGCTTATTCCTCAAAAAACCGATTGAACGCGATGCTTCCGCTGCTTAATCCACATTCGTATAGCGCGAAAGAATAGTATATATCTAGAAGGAATAGAAGATACCTAAAAGGCATACAAGGTTTGCGTCCATTGCGAATCACTATATGTACACCACAACGATCAGTTTACAATCAAAAGATATTGCTGTAAAAAAGCCGTCCCTCACAGGAACGGCTTTTTTGTATAGATGAGATGCTACTGAGTCGTATGCAAGCTTGGAATCTTAGTGACTTGCTAGCTCTGGATGCTGTGTATAATACTTCGCCGCATTGTCGATCACTTGCAAAGCTTCAGCACGCGTGATAGGTTTCTTCAGATCTGCTTTGGAAAAGTCAGACAGCTCACTTGGCTGAATGTACAGCTTGGTCACATTGATCTGTTTCTCCATCGCTTTCACCGTATAGTCGATAAACTGCTGACGCGTCAGTTTGGCTGCGGGATCGAATGTGCGCGGTATATCCAGTCCATTGACCGCCGCGATGATGAGCGCATCGGAGTACCACACGTCATTTTTGGCTTTGCTGTAATAATCGCTGACCTGAGGTGCTTTGATGAATTGGAATGCTGCCAGACTGAGCTGGAATTTGTTCACCAATAATTGAATCCCCTGTGCGCCGTTGATTGGCTGGGAATCGTTTTGTACTACTGTCGTCAGATTCACAGTGTGGGCGGATGCAGTGGAATGAATATTTTGTGTAACGAGCGATTCGCTTGCTGCCATCGCTGCTCCGGTTCCAACAGAGAACGTCAACACAGAAGTCATTATAAGGGATGTCCATTTTTTATTCATGATCATAATCTCCTTTATATACAAGTAAAAACATATCTCTTATCTAGTACACATATGTATAGCCACTATTGTTGCATCATCACTCAAAATAGTTCCCCATAAAATATTCACTTTCCAAAATAAAACGATCCTTTCCCCGCAATTTCGGAAAAGATCGCTCTACTTACTTCCATGATCATATGTTCGAATACGGCTCTTACTGTAATCAAGCGCCCACTTCATTTTCAACCACAACCTTAAAGCCAATGCCTTCTGCCTCTGCTTCTTCCAGTAAAGAACGTACACGATGTGCCTGTTCTCCAAGCCGTTGTTCACTGACCGCATAATTCACCCAATATAGTTCCAGCGGCAATTCAATCATCCCCGTCAGACAATCCCATAATGCATCCAGATTCGCACCGTAAAATTCGGGCAGCTCCAGCTTTTCTTTGAATTGTGCATGTAGTTCCTCGCGCGTAGCAAAATCTTCTCCATTGATCGTAACGATCTTCATCGAATGTCCTCCTTTGATGCTTGGTCTGCATCTATTACCATACCACAACAAGGCGATTCTATGCCTGTCCGCCGGTAAGAAGACAGGTACAGAATCGCGCTGAAGGTGTGGTTTCGTGATTGCTCATCGTGGCAATCGGCGAGTATTATTTCAAACGAGTGAAGGTTTCGTAATGGTCTGTCGTTTTGTAGATCAAGCCATCACTAGAGTACAGAATACGGTCAGAATTGCGGAAGCCGGATGTATAGTTGATGTCCGCTTCACGCCATGTGCGTCCACTTGCTGTTGGCAGGCTGCCTTCGCGGTTTGTGAATACGTCGCCGCCGATACTTTTGCCTGGTGCTACATCTGCCAGATTACCTTTGGACGATACCCAACCGAGGGCAGTCGCTTGCGATTTGGTGATGTAGTTGCAAGGCAGTTTACCGTTAGCAGACAGATAGTTAGCTACTCCGGTAAATGTGTTGATGATCGTACATGTGGCTGCGGACGCTTTCTGCGTTTGTGCTGCCGGCGTGATCTGGGAGCCGGTGAAGAACACCACCGTCAACATCATTGCCAATAAAGCTGTAGACCAAAACCGTTTCATCCTCTTCATCCTCCTATGTAACAAGTATTTGTTGAACGTCGCTACCTTAAACGTTCTGAACCGATTATAGGTAGCAAAACATCCACTTACCAGTTATATCACATAAAATTGTAAAAATCTTTAATTATTTTATCTTATTTTGTAAAATTTTATAAATATGACCTGTCGCGATAATTTATTGTTAGCTGAATGTAAATATAATAGCTAGTATATGCGTAATGATTGTTTTTATTTTGTAGTAGCATTCATTGTTTCATATACGATCTGCTATCTCGTATATGATCCGCTATATGATAGATATCAATATTTACATAATAATACCTATAAAACCAATATTTTTAAAATTATTTATGTATATACGTATATGTGCATGATTTTAAGGGTAAAAGAAATTGACATACTTTTTTGTTCTGCATGGTCTGACAGTAACATTTGCATCATGTTCACATCATTAGCAGAACCTATACTTACTGTTTGAACGATGAATGCATGCTTATGTTAGATGCCCTGTTTGAATGAGTGATGTTTACGTTGGTTGTGCCTTGGCATCGCTGATATGCTGTTGAATTTTAGGAACACGTTATTACGTGTTGTCGTAGGATGTCCGTCATGCTTTTACTTTTCCATATTCAAGGAGGAATCGATAATGGGTAAATCATTAGGCAAAAAGCATCTTGTCCTGTCATTTCTAGGCGGAGCCGTGTTCTTCTCCGGAGTTTCATTTGCTGCGACAAATGTATCGAATATGAATGTGACACCGAATACAGAAGCGATCCATTTCTACCATAATGGCGAAGCGAAGACATCCTCAGCACAGTACAACAATAATGGCACCAACGTACCACAATCGTTTATTTATAATGGAACTACGTATGTACCTATACGCCATGTCGGCGATCTGATCAGTCAAAATGTATACTGGGAAGGACAGCAGGGTACTATTTCGATTGGACAACCAGTTGTAGAACTGAAGAACAGTTCCGGTAGCGCAATTGGTACAGTTACACTGACCCAGGAAGACGATGGTGTACTTGCGAAGATTGATGTCTCCAATCTACCACCGGGCAAGCATGGATTCCACGTTCACCAATCTCCCATCACTGGCAATGACTTTGAAACGGCAGGTTCTCATCTCAATCCGACAGATTCCCAGCATGGACATCTGAATCCAGAAGGCGCGCATCTGGGCGATTTCCGTAATCTTGAGGTTGCCGCTGATGGCACCGCCAAAGTCGAAATGAAGCTGGAGGGCGCCAGTCTTGATAAGAATAGTGCCTCTTCGATTCTCGGTGCATCCTTGATTATTCATGCCGATGAGGACGATGAGAAGACCGATCCAACTGGCAATTCCGGTGGACGGATCGCTGGTGGGAATGTACCGCAATAATGTGTAACGCTTAATGCTGCTTGCTATTACAGCGATGCGCATATAGGTTCATGATCCAGACAATCGCACGTAATACAACATGTATAGTAAATAACATATGGAAGAAAAGCCGCTCCGGTCATCGAACGTCCTGTCAGGGATCACTCCTGATAGAATGCTACGATTGCCGTGCGGCTTTTTGATTAAGTAAAAGATTCTGTCCGCTTGCTGCGGATTATTGTATATCGTCTGCTCTACCAACCATCTGTTAGAAAGCGACAGCGCCCTTTTGTACCCAGACGCGAAATCCATTGCCTTCTCCTTGCACTTCTTCCATCAATCCCAATACCTGCTGCGCATCATCGCCCAGCCGTTCCTCACTCAGATCATAATGAAGCCACTCAATCTGCAATGGCAACTGAATCTGACCGGTCAAGCTGTCCCACAATGCATCCAGATTGGCACCATACGTATCTGGTAGCTCCAACACCTGACGCAATGTGCTGTGTAGCTGTTCAATCGTTGCAAAGTCTTCCCCGTTCAATATGACGGTTTTCATGTACATATTCATCGCCCACACCTTACCTTGTTCAACATTTGCATACCTTATTTACAGTCTCCGGCATCTCAACGTGAACCTGTATCTCTTTCTACATCCCCCTTATTCTTTATATCACATTAGGGCCAAAAAGAGACGGGTTTTCTTGCAGATTTTTGTAAAATTTTAAGTTACATAGGAAGCAATACATATCGTTCCCACGATCTTTAACATTAGCAGAAAATTCATCGTCTGGGAAGTCAATAAACAAGAAACTCTGCCACCAGTAAAAGGAACCGGGGCAGAGCTTGTAAACGAAATACTCGAAGGCTTGTGCTTGTGCTTGTGCTTGTGCTTGTGCTTGTGCTAACTGATTGTATGCGAATATACGCAATCATGATGTCATAACAAACAGTATGGCAGTACGACTATCCGATGTCATCCTTCGCTTAGAATCGCAGTAGATACATAGTCAACGTTAGTGCTTAATCGCGACCGATTTTGCGTTTATACGCTTGTGAATACTGATCGGCTGCAATGATTGCATCCTTCACATCGTCCGCAGTGACGGTAAATGGCAGATTGTGCGACGTTTCATCCGGCTTGGTAGCTGCTTGTGCGACACGGTACAGATCGTCATCCGATACATTGCCGATATGCAGCTCCTCCAGCGTCACCGGCAGTCCGAGATTAATATAGAAATCGATATACTTTTCAATCTCATGAATCGGACGCTGCTCCAGAGCCAGCTGAGTCAATGTGCCAAAAGCAACCTTCTCCCCATGCGTCATATGGTGAATATCGCCTTCCAGCACGGTGAAGCCGTTATGAATCGCATGCGCTCCAGCCAGACCGCCACTTTCAAAGCCCAAACCGCTCAGGAGCGTATTCGCTTCAACTACCGATTCTAGCGCTGATGTTACTACTTTGCGTTGCACCGATTCGTAGGCGAGTAGTCCGAAATCGAATAGCGTCTCCTCGCATTTGCGCGCGATTGCTTCCGCTGCTAGTGTAGGTAAACCGCCTGCCATCGTATTCGCACGCGCTTCGATGACGGCTCGCACTTCTACCCATGTTGCCAGTGCATCGGCAATACCGGATGCCAAAAAGCGTGGTGGCGCGCCAGCGATCACAGATGTATCTACCAGAATCAGGTCTGGATTTTTATTGTAAAATTTATAACTTTCAAATATACCATCATCGGAATAAATGACAGACAATGCACTCGTCGGTGCATCTGTGGATGCAGTAGTCGGTATGATAACGGTATGACCACCTAGCTGGTCGCTGACTGCTTTGGCAGTATCCAGCGTTTTACCACCGCCGACGCCGATCACGATTGTTGCTTCATTTTGTTTACCCTGATCGCTCAGACGAGTAATCTCATTCGTGGAAGCTTCTCCGTTGAAGACCACTTTTACATACCCGATGCCGGATTGATCCAGGCTCTCCAGTACTTGATTACCGGCGATGTCCCAAACGATCTCGTCAGCGATCACCAGCGCCTTGCCATTACTCAATGCCTTGACATACTCACCAGTTTTACCGATCACTCCGCGTCCCTGTACATATTTGCCGGGACTAATAAATACGCGTTCTGTCATTGAAATACTCTCCTTTCAATTATAGAAAATCGTATCGTTCTCGAAGACTACGCATTCGCTTATGTACCTTCCCTTGCCCTTATCACTCATTGCATGGACGTTCGATGGGCGGCTGCAAAATCGTAGCCCTCTCTATTGTATTCACCATATGAATCATATGTATAACATGTAAAAGTTGTACAATTCTATGAACAGTAATCCCTAAAGACAATGTATTGCAAACAAAAAGAGCTTCGAAACGACGATTGTCGTTCCAAAGCTCCTTGCTTGTTCGTTATGCGGTCGAGAGGACTCGAACCTCCACGGGGGTAAGCCCACACGGACCTGAACCGTGCGCGTCTGCCAATTCCGCCACGACCGCATATGATCTACTAGAAACCATAACAGCTCCTAGGCACAAGAAGTAGCATATCATATTAGTTAGCAAGCGTCAATATTTTACATAAATATGACCGTTCTCCCACTTATAGTGTTCTTAGTGTTCTTAGTGTTCTTAGTGTTCTTAGTGTTCTTAGTGTTCTTAAGCGATAATAGCGAGATGATTGCGAAATATCTACCCTTACTATCCTGTTCCCTTTTTTTACTATTCTATTTTCTGACTATCTATACTATATGTAGTGTTTTTTTACGATAATCTGCGTATTTTTTCATAGAAATGGTTGCCATTCTGTTGTATGTTCGCTATAATGAGAACATAAGTTCTCGAAACATAAGTTCCTATAAGGTGGTGACATGAATGGCTGTCTTTTTATCTGAAGAAGAACGTTCCTTGGTAAAAAGCTATCTGCTGCTGATTTATATTCAAAAGAAATTTGATCGTGATGCACGCGCATTGGAGGAAAGTGATGCGTTAAGCAATTCCGGTATGTATATGGAAGTAATCAAAGGTGGTGCCGACCGTACCAACCTGCTGCTGTCCGAAGTACGCCGTGATCTGCGTAAACAACATCTTCGTTTATACGAAGTGAATCAATCTCAGAGTAGTGTGGAAGCGCAGATCCTTTGTAAGGGCCATCATGGCACCTTCCAGATTTCCGCTACCGATTTCCGGCGTGAAGCAGCTGAACGCATGCGTGCTTACCTCGGTCTTGGACCAATTGAAGCAGCGGTATCTGGAAATGCAGGAGAATTTGTTGCCGAGAAACCGTCAACGCCGTATAATCCGTCACGTGTTCGTGAACCGGCTCGTTATACTGGCTACACTCCCTATCGTACAGGGACCTGATTGTTCTAACTATTCTGTTCTGTCTGTCTGCATAGTTTGTAGCCATGCCTATTGATTATATCTAGCTGTATCTGTAGCAATATTCTATAAGTTGTATTACTCTAATCATAACTAGCAGGATCGATATAACAAGCAAGAAGATAACAATCCACGTATGTATTATGTATATGCTCCGCTTTACCCCACCTACCCTAAAATAAATGTAGCTGTATGATGCAGACAGTTTTGATGCGGATAGTTATTCAATATAGCATCACGACAGAAACCACACACAGCCAAGCCCCTTTACCTGCATGTATACACATGCGATAAAGGGGCTTTGGTATGTTCAGATAATTCCCTTACATTCTCTCAGTTTTCCTTACTCGTTATTCTTTACTCCGTGTTCTTTACTTCTTGTTGTTTACGTCGCTTCTTACTCTTACTCTTACTCTTACTCTTACTCTTACCGATCTATATCGGCAGATTCATCATTCATGTGCTCATCCAGCGGACTGCGACGTGGTTCTTTGGACGGCTGAATAATATAATGACGACTTAGCTTAACAACATTACGATTGGGGCGACGGATGAGCACATGCTCATCATCCCAAGCAATGACAATCCCACGTACATCATTATCGCGAATATCGTCGCGTACGACCCGCACCTTCTCGCCGGATAGACGGTATTCATTTAACTGCTCCTCGCTAATCAAGGGACACCCTCCTTTGTGCATTATGACTTTTGTTTATCTATTACCATTCCATGATGATTCTCATCCTGATCACAGGAGCATGATTCTTCGTCGTCATGAAATGACTATGGTTTGATTGCCGTTCCTCTCTATTTTACATAAACAGAACATATAATGTACATGCATAATCATCCGATGTCCATTTTCATGCATGTATGCAATGATTTTCTTGTCTATCTATGCTTATGCAGGTGGATACGACACCTCTAAAAAACGCAAAAAAAAGACCCAAATGAATGTTCATTTAGGTCTTACACAAGCTTGTCAAATGATTACCCTGCAATGATTAACGCTGTGCGTGTTCTTTGGAATCATTTTTCTCGAACCAGTAATCAAGCACCTTCGCGGACATCACACGTTCATTCACGTACTCTACCTGATGAGTGGAAAATTGCGGTTCCCAGGCGAAGTCCAGCTCTTTACACAAATTCACAATGGTCAGCAATTCAGACCATGCTACATAACGTTTGTACCAAAAGAACTGAGGATGTTCAATCATATAGGGGTACAGGTCGTCGAATTCAGTGTGCTTACAATCCAAAGCACGCTCGAAGTGTACTTTTGCGGCGGCCAGTTTGTTCAGGAAAAACTCTTCAGTGATCGGCTCTTTGCTCATTAGTCTGCCTCCCCTCCCTAACATATCTTTATTATAAGACACTCTGACCCCATTTGGAAAGAGAATATCGTATTTCAGTAAAAGCAGCAGCAGGTTTTCCATACACATGCTTTTTGTCAATCCGGTGTAAGATCTTGGGGTTATATTTACACTATCGGTAAAGAATGTCTATATCATAAGATAAACAAGAATAAATGTCATGAATAATTTTCATACTATATTCCGCGTTTCTTCTACAATTCCAACCTGCCAAACCCAGCTTGTTTTGCATACATACAGGGCTTGTATACTATAATATACGTTGCCAATCTTCTTTTGGATGACTAGCCGAATGTAATTTGTCCATCTGCTAGTGAAGTAATTTTCACTAATGAATCCAGACGAATTCCTTGCTCTCGGATCGTGTTGGCACCGTTTTGAAATGACTTCTCAATGACGATACCGACGCCGACCAGTGTTGCACCGGAACGTTGAATAATTTTGACCAGACCACGAGCGGCATCGCCATTGGCAATAATATCGTCGATGAACAAAATACGATCATTCTCAGTGACAAATTGACGCGATAGCATAATGTCAGTCACAATCCCTTTTGTAAACGAAGGAACACGTTCGACCAGAGCATCTACATCTGCCAGCAATGTCTTTTTACGACGAGCGAAGACGAGCGGCACACCTAGTTCGAGCGCTGTCGCAAAAGCAACCGGAATGCCGGACGATTCGACAGTAACGACTCGCGTAATCTGTTCATCACGATACAGTTCGGCAAACTCCTTGCCCATCTTGACCATCAGCTGCGGATCAACCTGCTGATTGAGCAGCGCATCCAATTTGATCACATCACTTGATAGTACGGTAGATTCTGCTAAAATTCGTTGTTTTAATTCTTCCATTGTCCGTCCCCCATCGCAGATAGTGCACAGGCTGCGGACGGATACTGACCGCCCTGTCGCTCCAGCCTGATCGTGCTTATGCTATTTATTATGTGTTGTTCGTTTTCATTTGTCCATGTACGATGACATGGCATACGGCTTACTCTACTTCCGACTGACGGGCTGCCACATTGGGCAACGGATGAATATGGTCTTGCGGTAGAAATTCGAGATACAGCTTCTTCAGCTCATTCACTACATGACCGATTGAATACTGAGTTTTGGCTTTTTCCCAGCCAGTGCGTGCCAGTTCGTAACGATAGGACGGGTCATTGATGACCTTTTCCAATGCATCGGCAAGCTGTACCTCATCATCTGGCGGTACAAGCAATCCGTTTACGCCGTCTTCAATCTGCTCGGAAATCCCACCTACATCCGTACCAACGAGTGCTAACCAGCACAACGCAGCCTCTGCGAATACCGAACCGAATGCTTCCGCTCGCGATGGCAGCACAAAAATATCAAAAAATGGCATGAATTCCTCAGGATGCAGCGTATAGCCGTAGAAGATCGTATCTTCATACACACCCAAGTGTTGCGCCAATTGTTCCAGATCGGTGCGGCTAGGTCCATCGCCGATAATATGCAGCACGTAGGCATGTCCACGCTGCTTGAGCAGGGCACATGCTTTGAGCAGCACATCCAATCCTTTTGCCGGAACAAGGCGGCAAACGCTCATCAGTTGTGGTACTTCATTTTCATGCGGAACAGGCTTGAAGCGCTTGTCGTCAAAGCCGTTGGGCAGTACGACAATATCTTCCGGGCGATCCACATAGGGCACCAGATATTCGCGAAACGAGCGCGATACGGTCATTAACCGATCGCTTTTCTGTTCCAACTCACGATACAGGCAGGTGAGAAATTCCTGTTCCATGCTGCCTTCCTCAATTTTGCCATTTAGAATCAATTCCCACTCATAGCTAGAGTGAATTGTCTGCACAAGTGGTGTGTCTGGAAACACTTCGCGCATAACGAGCCCAACAAGCGGATGATGAGAATGGATCAGATCATAGGGCTGCTTGAGCCGCAATTGCGTCCACCAGCGATAGTCGCGATACGTCTGAATGTACTTTTGCACGATAGGGCTCTCGCCGTAGATATTCCAGTCAAACGTTTCAAATACAACGTCATCCTTGCCCTTGTTGCGAATTCGCTTGGGCAGAGAAAATAATTCCATCTCCCAGCGTGCAGAGCCAAAGCGCTCTTGCAGGTGTGGAATCATCGATGATACGCCCCCCGGTTGTTCAGGAGGGAAAAACAGGGCTTGCAGCAATCTCAAGAATATTCCTCCTTTCCTTATCAGTTCAGGATATGCACGCATCCCATGCCCGTAGGCTTCTGATGGCTATAATACAAGATTGTATCATGGATTGGCGCAGACCAACACAACAAAACCGCTCGAAGATGGAGCGGCTTTGTTGTGTTGCATGATTTATTGTATGGTGAATAACGGTTAGACGGATACGCCGCAATATTTGTTCAGCATCTGATATACGCCGTCATCGTTGTTGGAAGCGGTGACTTCATCAGCAGCTGCTTTGACATCGATTGGGGAATTGTCTACTGCAATTCCAAGTCCGGCGTATTGCAGCATGGACAGATCGTTGTAATAGTTGCCGATTGCCATAATCTGCTCCGGTGCGATTACCCGTTGCTCTGCCAAAGCCCGCAAAGCCGTTCCCTTGGAAGCCTGAACATGCATCAGATCGATGAAGAACTCGCCGCTGCGCTGCATATTAAATGCTTGTGTCCACAAACTCCAATCGCTGTGCGTCTGATCCAGCTGCTCCGGCGTGCCAAACACGCTCATTTTCAGTACCGGTTGTTCCAGCTCACTCCAATGCGGTAGCAGTTGTGTCGTCAACCCGAAACTCTGGAACTTGGCGTACATCTGCTGTGCGGCAGCCTGCATCTGTTCCGGCGAATCTACATAAATATCAAAAGCGGTATTGATGTCAAAATGAATATGGTGTTGACGGCAGTAATGCATATACGGTTCCAACGCCTGCGGCTCCATAGCAAACTGATGCACAATCTCATGCGTGCCGGTGTGCACCGTTGCCGCGCCATTATGCACAATGACATGACCTTCGTGATGCAAACCTAGCTGCTCCATATAAGGAATGGAATTGAGCGGCGTACGACCGGTGCAAAAGACGATCTCCGTTCCCTGCGCAGCAATCTGCTGCAATGCGGCGGCTGTCTTGGGCGTAATCTCATGATCATCGTTCAATAGTGTGCCATCCATATCCAATGCGATTAAACGGTATTGCATCTCTCCAACCCCAATCATCCGATATTTATTCTGTCTCTGTAGCGATTGCTTGCTCACTTCGTCCAAGCAAAGCAAGCTCCTCTGCTGTCAATTCGCGATATTGTCCAAGCGATAACGCAGGATCAAGTTCCAGCAAGCCCATCGATACGCGCTTCAGGTATATGACCTGTTTGCCAACCGATTCGAACATGCGCTTCACCTGATGAAATTTGCCTTCAGCAATCGTTAATGCAATCTGCGATACGATGCCTTCTGCGGAAGTCGTCTGTCCGCTAATGTTCAGTTCAGCTGGCATTGTGACATATCCATCGTCCAGCGTCACGCCTTGCTTGAACTGGACTATATCCTGTTCGTCCACATCGCCAAGCACATCAGCGATATACGTTTTCGGTACATGCTTGCGCGGTGACAGCAGTTCATGTGCCAATTGTCCGTCATTGGTAAGCAGCAATAGCCCTTCTGTATCTTTATCCAATCGTCCAACTGGGAATGGTTCAAAGACGCGGTACTGATCATCCAGCAGATCGACTACCGTGCGATCACGGCGATCCTCCGTTGCTGAGATAACGCCCTGCGGCTTATTCATCATCACATAGATGTATTCCCGATAGTGTACAATTTCGCCATCAAATTGAATTTGGTCGTCATACGGGTTCACCTGCAAGCCGCTATCTTTGATCATTTTATCGTTGACGCTAATGCGCCCTTGCTTGGCAGCACGCTTCAGCTCGCTACGAGTGCCGTAACCGAGATTGCCAAGTATTTTATCCAAACGTTGTTTTTTAACCGTGGTATTCATATCGCTACATCCATCTCCATCCTGCCGGGTATTCGTTTTTCAAATTGCCGTCCTGCTGCCATTTGCCCCAACCTGCGGAGTAGCCATCGATGCAGACAAGTACATACCCGCGAGCACTGACACCTTCGCTACACTGAACGCGTTGTTCGGGAATGGACAGCGTTTCGCCTTTGAGGTAAGAGATAGCTTCTGGCAAACGGGAATCCAGATGGACGATGCGACTGGCTTCAGACGGTGATAGTGCAACTGCGAGCGCATGTCCGGGCGTGAAACGACCCTTTTTATGCGAGCCAAGATACCAGCCGGGACGGATAACTTTCAGTCCTTGCAAACGGCTCTCATCAAGTGGCGATAGATACAGATTGCTGCCGTAGGTGATTATATGACTGCCTTGGGGCTGACGGAAGGATGAACTGCATTCGCTGTCGCGGAATTGGTGCCATAGCTCTACGCCATCTGTGATGTCAGTAGGTAAAGAGATAGAATTGCCACGACCGATTTTGCCTTTTTTGCCACTTCCTGTTGTAGGCGAATGACGGCTATCCTGCATTGCTCGTTTTCCTCTGCCAGGCTTGGCATGACTTTGCTGTTCATATTCACGTCTGCGACTGCTTGAATCTTTACGCTCATCGCGTTTCTGTTTGCCAGAACGTTCGTCATGGTCATGAACGGATGGTCGCTCGTCTATTTCATGATGGCGCTGTAAACGATCCTCATAACGTTCCATGCCGTCTGCTGGCGATGACTGGATGGAACTGGAATCTGACATATCATCCAGCACAGCGATATAATGACCTTCGCCTTCCAGATGATGCGGCCACAGACGAACCGTATCAGCAGTCTGCTTTAGCGAAGCTTGCGATACAGGTGCATGTGCCGCCATTTCATTCAAGACTGATTGCCCAGCAGCAAGCTCCTGCTCTACCATCTCCGCCCAATCACTACGACCACTGAGGAAATGGTCACTTCCGACAGGACGCGTTACTTGGAAATGAGGATGATTGTCAAGGAACACAGCGATACTCCGCTCATTCTCCTCTGGTGCAAAGGTACAAGTGGAGTAGACGATGCGTCCGCCAGGCGCGAGCATACGGGCAACGGTTTGTAAAATGTCCTTTTGCATAATTGCACACTTTTCCACCGAATGGTTCAACCACTGACGAGCGGCATCATCATCCTTGCGAAACATTCCTTCGCCAGAACACGGCGCATCGACGAGAATTTTATCGAAAAAGCCGTTAAATTTTTCGGCAATCCGATCTGGAGATTCATTGAGAATGACGGCATTGCGTACGCCGTACAGCTCCATATTTTTCGCTAGAGCGCGTGTACGTTCAGCACTCAGATCGTTTGTTACTAGCAAGCCTTGCCCTTGTAATGCCGCTGCAATCTGAGTCGACTTGCCACCCGGTGCGGCACATAGATCCAGTACACGATCACCCGGCTGTACCTGCAATGCTTCGACCGGGCTCATAGCGCTCGGCTCTTGAATATAATACAGCCCGGTATAATAGTATGGATGCTTGCCTGGACGTGCATCGGCATTGATATAATAACCAGTCTCACACCAAGGAATTGGGCGCAGGTCAAAGGGCGATATCTCCCGAAATTGCTCATTGCTAATCTTCAATGTATTCACACGCAGCCCAGCGCGCGGCGATTGCTCGTAGCTGCGGATAAAATCTTCAAATTCCGTTCCTAGCAGCTGCTGCATTCGCTGCACAAACGGCGGCGGTAATTGTACAGCCATATTGCGTATGCTCCTTTAGTTCGTAAAATAGTATATTCTGCTGGAAACGTCCTGCTGCATCGTCAACATAGGCGATGATGCAATCGTTTCGCCGAGGTATATTTTAGCATACTCCCGGCATGAACGGTTTGCTCAAATGAAGAAGCTTGCCAGATCGGCAAGCTTCTTTCTATACAAACTATGCAAATGATTCCAATATACGCATCATTCAAATGTCAGCATCTGGCAACTCTTTGGCTTTGGGTCCACGTTCATATCCGGTACGCAGTGGCACATGCGCATGTATCTGCTTGTCTGCTGCCTCTACTGCCTTTTGCAACAGTGGATCGGTAATGATAATCTGCAACGGGTAGAAGTCAAACGGCTCTTGCTCATACCGCTGCAACCGTTCCACATATTGTGACACATCGAGAACAAGACGTTGCAGATCGATACCAAGCGTGTGTTGCGGGTATGTTTGCAGCTTGTGCAGGCTGCTATTCAGCATTTTGATTGCACCGAGGCGTTTGTTATACAGATGATTCACTGTACCGTTTCGAAAATGGAATAGCCCGACTGCGACCTGCAACAGCCCTTTGTACACCGGCTCTCCGTTCTTTTCCAACCACAGCTCTTCCAATACCTCATGACATTCAAAATAATCTTGATCCCGGTTGAAGTAGATCAGATACTGCACGTACAGAGCATCAAACTCCTGACTCATCGAGATCCCCATCCAGCAAACGCGAGCCGGATTTGCGCATTTTGCGTACTGCTTCGCCCAGTTCCTTCAGACCCTGATAATCCTGCTTCTCCCATAGCTCGTTAAACTTCTGCTGACTTTCCAGCGCTTCGCTCACTTTGTGCAAGAAATAGAGTCGATGAATCTCCTTGAGTACACGCTGTACCAGATTCGCTTCATCTTCAAAGCTTTTCTGAGCATCGAGAATGTCTTCACGGATGCTGGACATCTCGTTATCCAGAATCATCGCCGCTTCCGCTGCCGTTTTCAAACGATCCCGGATCGGTTCTGGTAAACTCTGACGATACTTGTAATGAAGCGAATGTTCAATCGTTGCCCAGAAGTTCATTGCGAGTGTCCGAATCTGAATCTCCGCCAGTACGATCTTTTGACCGAATGCCGTCTGTACCGGATATTCAGCGATCATGTGGAAACTGCGGTAGCCGCTATCTTTGAAATTGGTAATATAGTCTTTCTCATATAAAACAGTCAAATCCTTACGGGCGCGGATGTACTGCGCAACCCAGCGGATATCCTCTACAAACTGGCACATGATACGGATGCCTGCGATATCTTCAATTCCTGTGTCAAGCTGATTCATCGGAACATCCAGTCGTTTGGATTTATCAATAATACTGGATATTTTTTTGACGCGTCCGGTCACAAATTCAATCGGTGCGTACTCTTCCCGCTTTTTCAGTTCTGCACGCATCGTTTTGAATTTGACCTTCAATTCTTCAACCGCTTGTTCATAGGGAAGCAAGAATAATTCCCAGTCTCTGTCATCCATGTTCATGCCTCCTCAGTGTATGACCTGTCTATTGAAAACTGTTAACGATGCGCTACGCCCACCGCTTCTGAAATATGTGCAAATCCGTCTTGCTTCATTAACTCGCGGATTCCGTTATGAAGTCTCCGTGTCACTTGTGGACCTTCATAAATAAACGATGTATAAATTTCTACCAGACTGGAACCTGCCTTTATTTTATCATAAGCATCCTGTGCTGAGAAAATACCGCCGCAGCCGATAATAGGCAACTTGCCTTCGGTTTGACGATAGACGCGGGAAATAATGTCCGTTGAGCGTTCCGTTAACGGTCGACCGCTTAATCCACCCGTTTCGCCTGCACTGGAATGGGTGAGTCCGTCGCGTGACAACGTTGTATTGGTAGCGATCAGACCGGCTGCACCGCTCTGCGTAATCGTCTCGACCATGTATTCCAGTTCGGAGTCACTCACGTCTGGAGCGATCTTCACGAGCACCGATTTGAACGAGCCATGCTTGCGCTGCTGATCGGACATCTCTTCCATCACTTCAGCGAGCAGTTCTTTCAATTCATTACCGTGCTGCAAATTGCGCAGATCCGGTGTGTTCGGCGAACTGATATTGACCACGAAGAAATCAGCGTATGGATACAGCGTGCGAATGCATGCTTTGTAATCACTTGCCGCTTGCTCATTCGGGGTTACTTTGTTTTTACCGATGTTAACAGCAATCGGAATCGGATGAGATGGCAATCGTTTCAATCGTCCAGCCATCACTTCTGCTCCGTCATTATTGAACCCCATTCGATTGATCAACGCGCGATCAGATGGCAGGCGAAACAGCCGCGGCTGCTCGTTGCCGGGCTGCGGTTTTGGCGTTACCGTTCCTACTTCCATAAAGCCAAAGCCCGCTGACGACAAGCCCATGACAGCCTGCGCATTTTTATCCAAACCTGCTGCTAGTCCGACCGGACCGGGAAACGTAATCCCGAACAACTCGGTCGTCATATCCGGCGTACTGTCAATGCCATACATCGACTGCATCGCCGACAGTGTGCCCGGTATGCGTACACCGGTGCCCAAACCGCCAATGACCAGATGATGCGCCTTTTCCGGGTCCATCCGGAATAGCACAGGTTTGAAAAGATTACGGTATAACAATGTGTATTCACTCCGTTCCTGGCATAGGCCTCAAGCCCTGATGCATACCATTTTGCGTGCTCTCGTATTTAGTTGTCATGCAAAATGTTTCTCCTCCTTAGTTTATCCTGTTCTTGGACAAAAGAAAAGCGATCTTCTGCTTTTGAGAAGACCGCTTTTGGCATGATGCTGTTTCATAGGGTAGAACGCTAACGTTGTTTGTCAGACCTGCTGGTCACTCTCTTTTACAAAAAGGAATGTCCGTAGAAGGCGCTAGTGGCTAGTTGAGCCAGTGATATGTGCGGCTCGGATCGGTCTGATCTTGAGAGGGCTGTTTGGTGCTAGTATATCTCTTCTGTGGTACGGACACGTCATCCGGCAGTACATCGCTCGTAATGGTTACCTTTGTGCCAAGTGGAGCCATATCGAACAGTTCTTCGACATCTTCCTTCTTCATACGCACACAGCCCAGCGACTCATCTGCACCGATGCTATCCGGTTCATTCGTCCCGTGAATGGCATAATTCGTATCCGATAATTGCATACCACGACTGCCAAATTCGCCATTCGACTTGCCGTTCGGATTCATTACTTTGATTGATAGACGGAATGTACCGGTTGGTGTACGGTCACCACCCAGACCAATCGGATAGTTGCGTAGCAGAATCGATCCGCTGACAAGTCCAAGACGGTGCTTTTTCTTATCGACGATAATTTCCAGCGGCTTGGTAAAATACGGACGATTGCCTAGTGTGGATGCAAATAGCTTCTGCGTATCACCGCTAAATCCTTGTTCCGGCACCATCGCCGAATCATCTAATGGATAAGGCTGCAAGGCGGAGAATGATGTATTCATCAACGGCGTTGTACCGGACAACCAATTACTAGGAAAGGACCGATCCAGTTCGCCGAGCGCGGTTGGCAGCTCTGCACGCGTTGTCTCGTAATTGGCAAGCGCTGTTTGCATAATAGCGAGCTGCTCCTGCTCCTGCATCCAGCTTGCCGCTTGCGTCGATGTACCAGCGGGCTGACCCGGCTTACAACGACATGCTTTCGCATTATAGGACTGCACATCAATCTGACCCGGTTTGCTACCTTCTGCTAGCGTATAAGTAACAGGCAGCGTATGCTTCCAAAGTAGCCAATTACCGGACTGTTCCATTCCAAGTACAGCGGCAAGCTCTGGCTGTGTATCCTGAATCTGCTGCGCAATATATTGCGAAAGACCATTTCCTGCCGAGCTGCTGCCTGCCGCAATCGCAACGGCTGTAAAGCTCAGCGGTGCATGATATCCTGACAGAGTAGCGTCTGATTCCGCCTGTGCAGCCGAATGATTACCATTTCCAGAAAGATGTGTTGCATCGTCGGTTGATGATGTCTGACCCGGTGCCTGTGCCATCTGGCTGTCATCAGCAGCAGGCAAGCCAATCGAACGCATCGTCAACAGAAACAGTAGCAGCACAACAAACATAATATTACGCCTGCGCCGGATTTTGCGTTCGCGTGTTCGCGCGACCTCCATCACTTCCGCTTCATACTGCTGTAGCACATCCGCTGGAATCTGACTCTGTTCAAACGCTTCGTAAATATCTCCCGCACGATTGTAACAATAATTAGCTTTGCCCATCTGACCGTCTGATTCGTACTCTTTGCCAAGCAGGTACCAACCCATCCGGTTATCGGGATGCATTTTGACATAGCGTTTTAGATAAAGTAGGTTTTTCATGTAGTTCCCGGACTGTGGTCCGACTCTCCTTCCCTGCCTGCTGTTCCTGCGGCAATAGTATGTATATGTATGCGATTGCCAACAAAATGTCCATTATCTTCTTTATCGGTTACGATCATGATTTTGTCGATAGACAAACGGTAGGGCTGAGGCATCAAATTCAGCTTGCAATATAACGCAATTTTCCAGAAATATGAAATTAAAATATGATTATGGATACGCCTTCTATCATGTCATTAAAAAAGGCGCCTTTCCCTGTTGCGGGAAAAACGCCTTTTCCTCTTCTTTTGGAACAAAATCGCCTCAATGGACCGTTGAAGCAATATTACTGGAATTACTCAGCAAACGGTTCTTCTTCAACACGAATCGAATCGGTTGGGCAACCGTCGCAAGCGTCTACCATATCTTCGTACATGTCTTCTGGAATGGCAGTCACACCGCGGTTGTTGTCACCGCCGAAAATCACTTCTGCCAAGCCTTCATCATCGTAATCGTAGATATCAGGAGCTGTTGCTCCGCATGCGCCACAAGCGATGCATGTATCTTTGTCTACCCAAGTATATTTACTCATCTGTATATCCTCCCATCATTGCTTTCCAGTTGTCTGTTTATGTGACACCCAGTCTGTACAGATAATCAAAATATAATACAAAGAGCGCATAATTTCAAATACAATCCTCATCACAGCAAGTCATCGTAACTAGATATCCACTCTGTAATGGCGTTATACCGCCGATATTTAAAATTTTACCCTTTCCGCTAACAGCTTAAACGCCCCATATTATATAGGCAATGCAAATACTCATTCCTCGTGCTCAAAACGCCGTCCGTCCCGCTGCAATGACGTGCCTCTGACCTTATGATTACGAATCAGAACGGATGGATCATTGCCCAGCATCCCGGCGGTAAGCACGGCATTCTCGCCGAATTTGTCACGCAGCTGATCGATAATGTGATTGAGCTCCTGCTTTTGCGGCTGGCGCTCGTAATCGAACAGATCGAGCTGAATTGCAGCCTCTTCGCGCGGCAGTAGATTTTGCAAAGTAATACCGAGCAAACGTACCGGACCACGTCCTAGCCAATGCCGTTGATACAGCTCGCACGCTTCATGAAATACATCCTCTGCCGTTTCCGTCGGCACAGGTAGCGCACGCGACCGAGTAATCGTCTTCATATCTGGTGTGCGGATCGTAATCTGCACCGTATGCGCCATCAGCTTTTGCCGCCTCATCCGCCTGCACACCTGATCGCTCAGATTCAGCATAACGCGCCGGATATCCTCCATATCTTGAATATCGGCAGGCAGTGTCGTTGTATGACCGACCGATTTGTTCGGTTCATTGTCCGGCTCAACTAGTGAATGGTCGATACCGTTTGCTGCCTGCTTGAGCCAGCTACCCATCACGCCAAAACGCGCTTTTAAGCGCGCTTCATCTGCTGCTGCCAGTTGTCCAAGCGTACGAATGCCCATATCCCTCAGCTTGGCTGCTGTTTTGTTGCCGATGCCAAACAATTGCGCACACGGCTGATCCCACAGCAGACGTGGCACATCACGAATTCGCAGCACAGAGATACCGTTTGGCTTTTTCATATCTGACGCCATCTTAGCAAGCAGCTTGTTGGGCGCCACTCCGACTGAACAAGGTAGGCGCAATTCGTCACGAATCCGGTTTTGCAGTTCAGCAGCAATCTCCATCGGTGTGCCAAACTGACTGGAGCCGGTAATATCGAGATAACATTCGTCGATGGAAGTTGCCTGCAACAGAGGGGTATAACTGTAAGCAATATTCATAAAAGCCGCTGAATACTTGCGATACAATGTAAAGTCCGGCGATATCAGCGTAAGTTTGGGACACTTTTGCAGCGCTTGCCCAACGAGCATGCCTGTCTTAACACCGACTCGTCGTGCTTCATACGAAGCGGTCACGACAATACCACGCCGCAGCTCCACACTGCCCGCTACTGCTGTCGGCTTGCCATTGTATTTATCCGGTTCTTCCGCTGCGTGCACCGAACAATAAAAAGCATTCATATCCACATGCAAAATCACCCGTCCGCGCGCCGGATAATATCCGCTGGTCTCGTCCTTCATGTCTTCCCCTCCTGTCATCTTCCAGCTCATCCCGCAATAGTATACCGATTTATTTTGAAGCTTTGCTACTTATTGCTCAGTATATTGACATGAAAATCATCCGTCCCACAATCATATGGCGAATATGTGTTCTATATTAATTATAAAAAAAGAACAGTCATCTGACAATGACTATTCGGAGTCTATCATTTTGCGAAGAATTACAGGTTTTTGAGATTGCGCAATGAGATCATACGATCAACAATAAGCTTGCCTTTTCCAAATAAAAATCCATCTTGATCTTCAGCCAATATCCAATCGTACTTTTTCGAAACGATCATATAATTGTATAATGCTGCTGCGCCAATGATTTGATAAATGGCATCTACATCGCCCTCATATAGCCAATAGTCTTTCCGTCCATATGAATGTTCTTCTGCCAATAACCACACTGTTTGCTTGGATGGAATAAGAACATTCAAATCTTCTAAATAAGCTTCACCAGAATATAACACTTCATATTTGTCTTCCCAGTACTGCCAGCACTGATAAAGAGTTCTTCCATCTGGGAATGCGCCACGTGGTACGAATCTTTTCGTCAATTGATTGTATACTGACCGCCATTGCGACTTACTAAGTTCATGAAATTGTTCATCAGTTATATGATGCTCCTTGCGAGCACTCTCAACAGCTTTTCTCGTTGTATGGATGGGATCGGCTATACGAAGTCTTCTTGAATGGGTCATATTCGCCTCCAAGATTCATAGTTTCCAAACTCCATGTATGTACACGACCTACTATATGAACGCGAGTTCAACTCTATTATGGCTAGTACTCAAACCGCTCCACACCCGGTGCGTACTGTGCCAGAACGGAATCGATTTCTTCCAGCAACGGTGCCGCTTGCTTTCCACCAATATGAAATAACAAATACAATTCCACACTTCCTAGCATTGACGATGTATCCGATAATGAATGTCCATCAACAGAGGATGGTTGTAGCTGTACTTCCAACAGATGGGGCCAGTCTGGCTCGTTATCATTGTACACCGCAAAACCAGTTTCATCTTGTTCAAAACGATACTGCTGCCCATATGTATGAAATAGTCGCTCATACCAGACGCGGATCAACTGCCGCGCTGTATGTTCGGCGTGTTGATCGTTATCATCTTGTTCTTTTACAGTCACACCATATTCCCAACCCATCTTCAATCCTCCTTTCCATTATGACGATTGTATACTTTTCAACACTTGATCCGCATATCCAAAAATCCGTTCATAAAAGGCTGCCGGATCGCGATACACTAACAGCTGCCGCTCCACTTCACGAATACGCTCTAGCAGCGATGCACTATACTCTTCATTACCTTCTGCCTGTTCGCGTCGCTGCTGCATTTGTAGTGGAGTGATCCATTGTGCATCTTGCTGCAAACCTAGCTCATTCAGCATCGGCAACAGCTCATATTCACGTTTGCCGATATTATGTAGCAAACCGAGCAGTCCGTTCATTTGCAACTCAATATCATAATCCAGCACGAGCAACAATTGTCGCATCGATGGTGCAAGCTGCTGCCAATGGGTAGATATCCATTCCGAATGTGGCGGTTCGTACATCGTATCCGCCAGCTGTTGCGCCCATTGCTCACCATGTTCTGTTCCTTCTTGTGGTAAGAGTGCATCATATGTCGTATAGTTCTGCACGTCACCGGAATATGGAAAAGGATACAACCGCGCTTCCATAATCGTGCGCCGGGATTGGGTGTCCAGCTGTTGCCACGAGCGACCTTCGGATGCATATTCCAGCTCCAGACGATCCGCGATAAACTGCTCAGCCTGCGGGTTTATACGATTGTAGAACTGGCGGGTATGCTCTGCCAGTGGTCCTTTCTCTAGCGTTTTCCCCAGCAGGCTATTCAACGACGTACTACCTGCATACAGATTCGCTTCATGATCCAGACATTCAAATTTCAAATAAGCTAGCGCCTTGCGCAAAGCAATCATTTCGCCGTGTGTCAGTTCGAGAGTAGTCGAAACTTCGCCTGCTTCCAACTGCTGACGATATCGATTGATGTCATTGTCCATCCTTGAACCCTTCCTTTCTAAATCATGCATGTTCAGGACGTGATCATCCAGCGCAGCATATGTGCTTTGTTGCTATCCATCCGGCGCTCGCACGCTTTCAGCTTGTCCAGCAAATCATCCGCCTTCTCTTCCGAAGGACGCATGTGAAAGCTACGATTAGACTGATGAATCCAGCGATTCAGCTGATGTCCTGCTGCCTGACGAATCCAAGACGCTGTATCCTGATTCAAAATATCCAGTAGCATATCCAGCTGCTCCCAACGATCATAAGCAGGCAACAGCCGCAGCAGATTCCGATGCACATGCCGAGGATACGTTTCAGATAAGATATACAACCATTCATCCCGATTCAATATATAAATATGCCGACGAATAGCAGGTACCGCTTCACGAGAAATACCCGGTTGCGGGTCCAACAAGGCAGCACGAAGTACATGACCATACGAACGAATATCCAGCCGTGCAAGTCCACGAATAACAGCTTTGCGCACCGCCACTTCCGGGTGATCTACTTCCTCAGCGATCACCTCGGCATCCTCCGCCTGCCCCGTTTCGCCCAGTCCATATAGAGCTGTAGCCAGTTTGGATGAATCGTTCTCTGCATTCCAGATCGTATCCAGATAAAATTCCACCAGATTCAGCGGTTCCACTATACTCATACACCGCCGCGCCACTTCACGTACAACTGCATTACGATCCAGCAAAGAACGGTGCAAATACGGAGCCGCCTGCTCCCGGAATCCATATGTTAGCTGTTCCAGTGCCTCTCGGCGTACAGGCGGAAAAGAATCATGTCGCATATATTCCAACACGGACAGCAGATTGTCGCCTTGTAGCCGTTGCGACACCTGCCGTGCCGCCCAGATCCGAATCGAGCTGTCAACATCCTGAAGTGCCCATTGCAGCAGTTGTTCCGTATTCAGATGATCGCATTGCAATCCAAGCTGGAAACAGAATCGGCGAATATATACTTCTTCTGCCTGCATACCTGCCTGAAGTGCAACGGCACATGCCGGTCGACGCAGCAATTCATACACCGCTTCAATCAATGCATCATATCGCTCGCGATGCTCCCGACCACAATCAGTCAGACGCTGCACCAGTGCAATATTTTGGATAAAAATATCGGCGTTGTGCTCGTGAATCCGTTGTTGAAGCGCTTTGTGCGCCCGAAAACGAATACTGGATACCCAGTCATTCATCCGAATGAGCAAAAAGGGAATTTCCGAGCCGTCGCGAATCAATACGATGCGTTTGACTGCTGCTTCACGCACATATCCATCTGGGTGGAAGCTCGCCATGATCCACTTCACCGGGTGCACGCTATGACTCCAACTTCCCATGATCGCAGTCGTCAGTTGCGTCCAGCGCCGATTATTTTCCCGGTAGGCATAAGGCAGATGCTCACGCATTTGCTCGCTCAACCATATCAGCTCATGAGGCGGACAACGACGTAGCAGATCACTGATCGTATTTTCCGCTGCCATCTCCAGCATATGATCATCGCTACTCAGAAACGGCACCAGATATGGAATTGCTGCATATTCGCCCGAACGCTGGATCAATTCCAACCATTTGCTGTTTTGCAGCTTGTACAGCTTGTTCAGGCAAACAACCACCTGTTTGGATAATTCTCGTCCCGCTCGTGCCATTCCCAATTCCCCCTCCGTCATCTGCCTGTACCGATACCGCTTATCCTTTGATTCCGATATGCTAACTTATTTATATCTACATTATAGCTCAATTAGATTGTGATAAATCAATATTACATCATCCGTGTCTTTACTTTTTACATCAAAGTATACCTTTACATTTTTGGAAGTACAACCGCAATCGAACCATACAAAAAGGCAGACCCCTGCATCAGGATCTGCCTTGCATACCATAGTTCATTATTTATCTGTACTAGTTGTTCCCTTGTCTGTAGATGTAGATTCCAACAGCTCCGCCTTAATTTTTCCGCAGAAAAAGCTGCCGGAAAGCCCTTGTGCGGCTTCGATATCCACAACCAGATCTGTCACCTCGTACCGAAAATCAATCTCTGCGATCACATTAAGACGCGCATCCGGTGGTGAAAACTCAATATCAAATGCCTCCAGAAAAGTCAGCTTCACATCATGCCGCACTTCCGGGTCAGGCAGTTCAATCGTCAGCTCCACCTGCTCCTTGCCCACATTGTAGCCGACAATGATTCCTTTTTCAAAGTCAGGAAAATATCCCAGCTGCTCAATAATCTCGCGACTACCTTCAATCGATACAGTCGGCGAGAAGGCGAGCTGGATCACCGCTTCCTGTCCCCATTCCAGCTGATCATCGCCAATATACAGCGTAATCCGCTTATCTTCCAGCTGCCGTACACTGCCTACTACATAATCGCCTGCTTGCACCATCACGATATCATGCAGATCGAATGGTAGTGGCTTTTCCAGCGTATAGTCAATGGTATACAGATTGCCATTACGTTCAACATGTTCAATTCCAATTTTCATGATCTGATTCCTCCGTTGTTTACATTGTCCTGTTTTATTTTAACAGAATGATCGTTGTGATGCGTAGTGATCAGACTGGTACTTCATACATGATAGTTTTGGATATGAACAGTCATTCATGTCAAGATCATTGGCATGATGCACAAAAAACAGCGGAATGTTTGCGGCTCATTACGGCAAAATTATCGTATACCTCACATAGACTCCAATGATATAATAACCAATTATACTTAAAATTCCTGCACCTATGACAACTGTATATGAATGTTCATGAATCTTGGTCCAATGTAAAGGGGGATTCCGCAACATGTCCAAATCCATCTCGATTTTCGACACGACGTTACGGGACGGTACGCAGGGCGAGGGGATCAGTCTGTCGGCTGACGACAAGCTGAAAATCGCCAAAAAGCTCGACGAACTCGGTGTGCATTACATCGAAGGCGGCATTCCGGGTAGCAATGGCAAGGATATCGAGTTTTTTAAACGGGTTCAGCAGTTGGGGCTGAACGCGAAGATTACCGCTTTTGGCAGTACACGCCGCAAAGGCAGTGTTGCTCATGAGGATGTTAACCTGCAACGTATGATCGAATCCGGTGCACAAGCAGCTACGCTGGTAGGTAAGTCATGGGATTTCCATGTGCATACTGCCCTACAAACTACGCTGGAGGAAAATCTGGCGATGATCGCCGACTCCATCTCGTTTCTAAGGCAGCAGCAAATGGAAGTGATTTTTGATGCCGAGCACTTTTTTGACGGTTACAAAAACAATCCAGAATATGCGCTGTCCGTTCTCCGTGCTGCACATCAGTCTGGTGCAAAGTGGCTAACCCTGTGTGATACAAACGGAGGCACATTGCCACATGAAATTTATGAAATCGTATCCAGTCTGAGACTGGAGCTGGGTGGGGCTGGCATCGGTATTCATACGCACAACGATTGCGAGCTGGCAGTTGCCAATACACTCAGCGCTGTGCAGGCAGGAGCGCGTCAAGTACAGGGCACCATCAACGGTTATGGCGAACGCTGTGGTAACGCCAATTTGTGCTCTATTTTGCCAAATTTACAATTGAAAATGGATTATGACTGTATCCCGACCGCGCAGCTTGCTCAGTTGACCAATACCGCTCGCTATGTGAGCGAGATTGCCAATGTGCATATGCCGGTCAATCAGCCGTATGTCGGCAATGCTGCCTTTGCTCATAAAGGCGGAATCCACGTCTCTGCTATTCTGCGCGACTCGCGTACGTATGAACATATCGAGCCGGAACAGGTAGGTAACAAGCAGCGTATTCTCGTTTCCGAGCTGGCAGGGCAGAGCAATATCCTGTCCAAGGCAAAAGAAATGAATCTCGATCTGAACCCGGAAAAGGAAGAAACCAAACAGATCATTGGCAAAATCAAAGATCTGGAGCATCAAGGTTACCAATTCGAAGGTGCAGATGCTTCGCTGGAGCTACTACTGCGTGAAGCCAATGGCGAGACATCCGAATTGTTTGTATTCGAATCGTTCAAAATGCTAGTTGAGAAAAATGCCGGCTCTGCTGTCGTCTCCGAAGCTTTTGTCAAAATCCGTATCGGCGGTGAAAGTATCTATACTGCCGCCGAAGGCAACGGTCCAGTCAACGCACTGGATAATGCGCTACGCAAAGCACTGATTCATTGCTATCCAAGTCTGCGCGAGATGCATCTATCTGACTACAAAGTCCGTGTGCTGGACGAAGCCGACGCGACCGCTTCCAAAGTCCGGGTCCTGATCGAATCGCAAAATCTGCAAAGCACATGGAGCACCGTCGGTGTCTCTGCCAACGTGATCGAAGCGAGCTGGGAAGCGTTAGTTGATAGTATCCGCTACGCCTTGCTTGGTCAGCAGTTGCCAGAAACATCGAATACAACAGCTGCCACATCGCAAGGAATCGTCAATCATTAATACACAGCATGCCCCAAAATCTGCGATTATTCGTTCACAGATTTTGGGGCTATTTATTGGATATCCATAAAAAAGAGGCTCTCCATTCACAATGGAAAGCCTAAGTAGAGAGAGGGTAATACGCTTGGCAGACACTCCCCATTGTCAACAAAAGTCCATCCTATCCATATCATCAGACGCGTATAACGCAATGATACAGCATATGACATCCTTCCCTGACATGGAAGTCTGCGGGATCTTGCTCGGTACCAAAACAGCGGGCAGTACACAGATTCACTCCTATCGGAGGCTGCGTAACGTCGCACATGACCCGCTGCATCATTTTACACTCGATCCGCAGGAATGGATTGATTGCTGTTATCGGGAGCGCGAATTGATCGGATTGTTTCACTCTCATCCTATGACAGCAGCCATTCCATCCTCTACTGATCTGCAACAGCTTCCTGCATTTGCTGCTATGATCTCCATCTATGCCATCGGCTCGCTTGTAGCATCATCCAACAGAAGCGATAATCAAGATCATCCCGATATCAATACAACGCCCATTAATGTGTATCAGATCAACCAATCGGTCAATCCGTCATCTTATCCTCTGCCGATCTACAATCTGCAAACAGCACAGCTAAACATCATGACAGAGTAAATGACAGACAATAAACAGCTGTATCTGCTAGTGATTGTACGGATTATTTACCTAATGACAGGACATCCATTCTATCCTCATCTATCCCTCACACATTGATCAAACACGCATACAGATCTTCCAAAGTATCCACCTGCTTGTGACGCATGAGACGAAGATATTCCCGCCATAACCCCGCTGTCATTCGTGCATCCTCAAGCGCGTGGTGTCTGACGGTCACCGGAATGTTAGCCTCCTCCAGTACCTCATCTAATCCGTAACTACCAAGTGAAGGCTTGAGCCAGCGCGCAATCATCATCGTATCCAGTATACGATGCGTCAACTGGATTTTTGACGTTTTCCACAGTGCTGCATTGAGAAACGCCTTGTCATGTCCCGTTCCATGTGCAACGAGTACCGACCGCTCAGCAAATGCCATGAAATCATGCAACCCATCAATCAAGGAAGGCGCATCTTCAACCATTTCCTGGGTAATACCGGTTAACGAAGTAATATTGTCTGGCACCTGCACTTTGGAATTAACGAGTGTATAAAACTCGCCCACTTGTTCGTTGCCAACCATTTTGATTGCCCCAAAAGACAAGATCTCGTCCCCATGCTGTGGATGAAATCCCGTCGTTTCCAGATCAAAAACGACGGTTTCCAGCCGACTAAGCGGGTAATGCAGCACCTCTGGACGACGCTGTTCACGCGAAAGCGAACGAATAAAAGCCATCTGCTGAGCAGACGGTGCACCAACGATCGAAGCGATGGCAGACGGTACGCCGCCATTTCGCAAACTTCTCCAAAAGCTATTTCCCGTCTTTGTTGGCTCTTTCATAAGCGTCTCCTTTCCAGAAAGCGTAGCTGACGTTGCAGTACGCGATGTGCTTTTTTCACAATACCCAGACTCTCCCTCAATTCATGGAAAAACGGCTTCTGCCGCCAATCCTTTTGCAGCATAAATCCGCTACTTTCATACAACCCATCATCCACTTCACGCATTGGCGTCGAATTGCGCATCCGTAGCGATGTGCGAAACGCATCCTGCATCATTTCCAGAAGCGCTAGCGAAGCCGCTTCCAGCTGAATGAGACGCTCCAATCGCTTCAACGTCGATGATTCGTAAATTCCATTTTGCAAAGCGAGAAAGCGCGAAGCATTCACGAGCGGAATATAAATACCATACTTCACGTCAAAATCACCCGCATGCTCACCAAATCGCTCTGGCACAATCTGCCCTAGCACATTCAGCGTCGCCTTATGCCGAACCGTATTGCGCAAAATCGCCGCAGATAGTTCCGGCGTTTCCCTTAGCCCGTCATAAAAATGGTGCGTCCAGCGCTGCGATAGCTGATCATCACCTGCAATATGACGCATATCCGAAGCGATAATCCAGTTACGCACCGGTTCCCAGCTCAATTCGCTGCGCCATTCGTTCAGCTGCTCCTGCCATTGCTGCAATGTCTTGCGCCATAATGGCTCCGAACACATCACTTTGCCCTGACATTTCTCATAGCCCAGCTGTTCCAGAATATCCGCCAACTTGCTGCCAAATGTCTGAAAATAATGCTCTTTTTGCTCATGCTGTTCATCGCTAATAATCAGTCCATTGTCCTGATCGCTCCATAGTGTCTGTTCCAATCTCCCTGCGCTGCCGAAAACAATAAATGAATATGCAACAGGAGGCGGACCATAGCCCGCCTCAAGCAATTGTTGTTCACAAATTGTTACTGCCTGTTGCATAATCGCATCATGCATGTCATTCACTGTTTTCACCCATTCCCGAATGTCGGTATCCGGCAAAGAGGCATACAACTGCTGCTGAATGGCGATGCGTTTACGTTTAAGTGCTTCCGGAGAATGGGCTTCCGTCAGCTCAAGCAAGGGAAGATGGAGTGAAGACTCCTTCATCGGCTTCATCCCCCGGCACATGTCGTCTGCTTACACAAAGTCTTTTAGTTTACTTTGGTGCGATCCACTTCGCCAATTGCTTTCATTTGCTCTGGATAACCGTAAGAACCGTGCTCACTAATATCCAGACCCATCATTTCCTCTTCTTCTGTTACACGAATACCGCCCAGAGCTTTCATAATGCCGAGGATGATAAAGGACAGAACAAGTACGAAGATGAATGTTCCGATCATACCGAGTAACTGAACGCCCAGCTGATGGAAGCCACCGCCGTAGAACAGCCCCGCTTGACCAACGCCTACTTGTTCAGCCAATTCCGGTGTAGCGAACAAGCCTGTAGAGATCGCGCCCCACATACCGGCAATACCGTGTACGGAGAAAGCATAGATCGGATCGTCCACGCCTGCTTTTTCAAACCATTGTGCAGTGAAGAATGTAACGACACCAGCAACCAGACCAATGACTACTGCTGCCCATACATCAACAAATGCACAAGAGCCAGTGATCGCAACAAGTGCTGCCAGTACGCCGTTCAGCATGCTTGGAATGTCGCCTTTACCGAGTACGATCCAAGAGATCAACAGTGCTGCGATACCGCCTGCTGCTGCTGCCAGATTCGTCGTCAATGCAACATACGTGAAGAATCCGCCGTCCGGTGTCAGTGCACTACCCGGGTTGAAGCCCATCCAGCCGAACCAAAGAATGAATACACCGATAACGGAGAATACTTGGTTATGACCTGGAATGATGTTAGGCTTGCCGTCTTTGTTGTATTTGCCCAGACGCGGCTTGAGCAGCAATGTTGCCGCCAGACCTGCTGTTGCACCAGTCAAATGGACAACCGTAGAACCTGCATAATCCTGCATACCGATTGCAGCCAACCAGCCGCCGCCCCATACCCAGTGAGCAATGATTGGATAAATGATAATCATGAACAGCACGCCGAACACGATATATACGCTAAGCTTCGCGCGCTCAGCGAATCCACCAAATGCGATCGACAGCGATACCGCTGCAAACGCTAAGTGGAACAAGAACATCATCGAGATTGGAATATCAAGACCAGACAATGCGCCGAACAAAGGCTTCATTTCTTCGCCACTCAGGAAAAATCCTTGATAGCCGAAAAATCCATTCCCGTCGCCAAAGCCGAGTCCGAAACCGAATGCCCAAAAGGCAACCAGTGCAATACCTAGTGTCAAGATTGTTTTACCGGCAACGTGACCGGCATTTTTCATTCGTACCGAACCAGCTTCCAGAAAAGCAAAGCCTGCTTGCATGAACAATACTAGTGCGAATGCCAGAAATACGAAGAACGTATCCAGATTCGTTTTTACTACATCAGCAGTAACTTCATCCGCCGCAAAAGCGCTAAACGGAAAAGCTAGAAGTGCGGATGCCGCCAACCCCGTAACGGCCCATTTTTTTCTCATTTTACCCACTCCCCTATGTAATGTTACTTCACATATCGTGAAATTCTTAATGTCATTATAATCAGATTAAAACACGGATGACAAGAGTTAATTTTCAAAATCATGAAAATAGTTTTGTAACCCAATCATCTGCATCTTTTCTTCTTATAACTATAGGATTGCTCACAACCAGATTATGGATAATTTTATGGATAGTGTGCTGGCTTCTTGGCTGTTTTTATTTTGCGCATCATGAATCTTCATATAAACATATGGAATTTTTATGAAATTTCTTTTTCATACATATTCATTGAAATTTCAGGTACATTTAAGCCGCATATCGTATGTTATATACAAGTACTTCAATATGTTGTTATATCAATGGTTTCATATTCGATATTCATGAATGACTGTTGCGATTACAGCCTATATTTACAGGGTATATCTGAATAAGCATTACGTTTGACTGTATGGTTTAAATTCCTGTAATATAGGCATTGGGATTCAGCAGTGTTGAATCCTCGTTTATATGAACAAAAACGGGGGTGAATACGTTGGGGATATGAAATTATACCGTATTGGAGAACTTTCCAGAATCGCCGGGATTAGTGAGCGAACCGTCGACTATTATACAAAGATGGGATTAATTCAACCGGAAAGCCGCTCGTTGAAAAATTATCGTCTGTATAGTTTTGAAACGTTATCCCGATTGGAACGTATTACAAAGTTAAAGCAGGACAAGTACACGCTTGAGGAAATCAGGGAAAAGCTAAATGCCTGGGATCGTGTGACTGATGAAGAACAGGTGACCAAGCGCCTGAGTGAAATCGAACTGCATATGGAACAGTTGCAGCGCGAAGTACGTGAACTGGAACCTCTATTGCAGCAGATGAAGCCAACACAGGCGAAACGGGCATTTATTAATCTGGTTCCTCAGAGTGCAGCTTGCATTGAAGCATTGAAGTTTCTGCTTGGACAGGGTTCAGGCTTCATGTAGTCCGCTACATTATATGGAGGAATGAAATATGATTAACGGTATCTTTTTGATATTAATTATCGCTGCATTCGGTCTGACCATCTGGGCGCAGTTCAAAGTCAAAGGTACATTCAATAAGTTTGCTGAAGTACCGAATATGCGTGGCATTAGCGGCTATCAGGCTGCACGTCATATGCTCGATTCTAACGGTCTGCAAGATGTTCCGATTGAACCAGTACCAGGAACGCTGTCTGACCACTACGACCCGGTAAACCGTGTTGTACGCTTGTCAGAGCCGGTATATTATGGCACTAGCATTTCCGCTGTATCGGTAGCATGTCACGAGATCGGTCACGCTATTCAGCACAAACAGCATTATCCGATGCTGGCGATTCGTCACCGGATGTTCCCGGTAGTCAACTTCACGTCTGGTATCGCTCCGTTTCTGTTGCTCGCAGGTTTCCTCTTCAGTTCGTTTAACCTGATCGGTCTGGGTGTATTGTTCTTCTCCGCTGCGGTTGCCTTCCAACTGGTAACGCTGCCGGTTGAGTTCAATGCAAGTAACCGTGCACGCGACATTATGGTTGTGGAAGGGTATGTCACTCAAGAAGAAGAACGCAGTGTTGGTAAAGTATTGAATGCTGCTGCACTGACTTATGTTGCTGCTGCATTGTTGTCCGTACTGGAACTTGCACGTTACCTGTTCTTGCTGTTCGGTAACCGCGACTAAGCGACTCACTCACAGTATATCGCATTCCTTTACAAATGGATGTATAAGGATATGAGTATTATCAATAAAGAAAGCCGTCCCCCTTTACCGGGTCGACGGCTTTTTTGTGATGAAGAGCGCCATATTGACGCTCAATCGTGCATATCTTTTTACGCTGATTATCAATGAACGCATCACACTAGCAGTGTCTTTATAAATATCCCTATCTACCAAGACACGTACAATAAAAATGCGATTCATAATATAGATTCGGAAAGAATCTGCCTACATCCACCAATAGTTTAGCGTTCTCCCTTGTCATCCGGTTTACGCTCATGCGAATCATCTGGATGGGAATGGTGAATCTGGTGATGCTGATGCTCTTGCGTACCCTGTTGTTGTTCCATTTTGATGCGTTCTTCTTCTTGTCGGCGCAGCTCCATCTCACGTTGCTGCTGATATTGACGGAAAATACGATCCCAACGACCTCGCAACCCAGTCAACCGAAGCATCAAGCCATAGATGAAGAATCCTGAGATCAGCCCCCCCAGATGCGCCCAGATACCGATTCCCGGTGTCAGGAAAGTGAATATCAGACCAAGACCTAGAATCGTATAAATAGTCTGACGGGACGCTCGATCCAGCATTTGACGCTGAAATAGAGCAATATACAGAAATGCTCCATACACCCCGTAGATCGCTCCCGAAGCCCCTGCTGCAAGATGCCCTTCTGTCGATTGACGATACAGCTCCAGACTAATCACATTGCCAATGATCCCACTTCCAAAATACAACAATCCATGACGCCAGGTGCCCAGCAATCGCTCCAATGGTGGAGCAAATACAATCAAGGCAAAAGAGTTAAACAATAAATGATCAAACCCAATATGCACAAACATAGCGGTGATCGTACGCCACCACTGATCATAGCCCTCCAGATTAGTCAGGGCACCATATTGTACGAGCGTATTCTGATTTTGCGAGCCGCCATTGATCGTCATCAAAATAAACACAATTACATTGGCAATAATGATTAACGAAGTTAGCGGGTAAAACCGTAAAAAGCTTTTCCAATTCTCATAACGGACAAATAACATAGGTTCTCCTTCTCTTCTGACATGCTCATCCAGACGTTCATTTTTGCTTTCTTCCCCATGCTTTATTATAATAAATTCGAGCTTAAAATGCGAAAATGTACGGTCATTTCTGTAATACGATTACTCTACATAACGTGACTGATGACTATGCATGTATACCCGCAAGCCCAAATTATTTTCAAGGAGGAATTATAATGACGCAAGAACGTACAGGCGTTGCCGCTTTTAAAGGGAATGCTATCACTCTTATTGGACCTGAATTGCAAGTTGGTGACAAAGCTCCTGAATTTACAATTAGCAAAAATCTGCTGGAACAGTCCAGTCTGTCTGATTATGCTGGTAAGATCAAACTGATCAGTGTTGTACCATCTCTCGATACCGGTGTTTGTGATGCACAGACACGCCGTTTTAACGAAGCCGCCTCTGAGCTGGGCAACGATGTAGTCGTCCTGACAATTAGCGCTGATCTGCCATTTGCACAAGCACGTTGGTGTGGTGCGGCTGGTGTAGATCGTGTCGTCACATTGTCCGATTATCGCGACAATTCGTTTGGTAAAGCGTACGGCGTGCTGATCAAGGAATTTGTGATTGATATGCGTGCAATCTTCGTAATCGACCGTGACGATGTAATCCGTTATGTTGAGTATTTGCCAGAAATGAGCGAGCATCCAGATTACGACCAAGCGATTACTGCTGTCAAAGGCTTGCTGGGCTAAATACTGGATTGCGGAGCGCCCTGTATGAACGTATGCTATCCTATCCACCTCTACCAATGATTATATTATTTACGGTAGTCATAGAGGCTGCTTTATCCGTACTATGATCTTGTATTTAAAACAAAAATCTTACATGTATAGACAAAAGACCTCTTTCTGCCGCTAACCAGAGCTGGCAAGAAAAGGTCTTTTGTCTTTCTTTATATACCGTATAAGTTCCACTAAAGGCTTCATAATAGAATCGATGAATAGCGTCTAAAAAGCTTTAGAGCTTTTAGAGCTTTTAGAGCTTCTTCACCTTGTCGTATTCATCGTATTGTTGCGCTTACAAAATGTAAAATAGCACAATACATATACCAAAAGCGGAATATGATTTTGATCCTGTTTATCCAAATCAACGCCTGAACGTAAATCTTACATGACATCTATTCTGACTATCAAATTTCCGCCACGTCGTTCAAACCTTATGTACCACGGCACCCCGTAATCCATTATACCCTCGTCATTCCTAACTACTATAGCATCTGCTCATCACTCAACAGTAACACGATACAAGCCAGCAGCTAGAACAGCGCTTCGTTACGGATTATCGATTTTGTATTGTGCCAGCTTCTTATCCAATGCGCCAAACAGCGTCAAAATATTGCGATAGTTGGCACCGAGATCACCAAGCGAGCCACGCGAAGCCGAGTGAATATCGATGGCGCTGCGTACCGGGCTAACCGATACAATCGATACCGTAATATCCATAATGCGTCCAAAGCCTGTTTTACGTTCTAGCGTAATCTCGCCTACACTATGAACCTCATGCAGCACTTTGAAGCCGGGAATTTTCTTTAATGTCGATGATACTTCTTCCCATGCACGTTCGCGGGAAAGATTATAATATCTCGTTTTCATTTGCGGATCTTTGGCGCGGTCACCAGTGCCTTCCTGGCTACGGATAATTCCCACTAACGTTCTTTTAAACGACAAGACATTTCCTCCTTTGCATCTACAAAGCTATCATTACTATCAGTGTATCATTACTACGTAAATAAGAAAACCAATATTATGCCTTATATCGACACTGTCATATGCAGATAGTTAGCATGTAAGCGCAAACAAAAAACGCTCTGAAAAAAGGATTCCCAAGAATCCATTCAGAACGTTTTCTGTGTCAATCCTGTCGACATAAAGTCGGCACCTACCTTTTGCTTAGAGTAAAAGGTGTAAAACGGTCCCGCAGATGCCGTCCGATAACATTGTCTTCGAACCTGCTTAGCAGGTGGGTGATCGCAGGACTGATTTTTGAAGTCCCCACATCCAATGGATAGGGCCGGTCAGCATCAGTCAAATGTAGATCTCCCGAGACATCATCATTGGTTCAAAACAACGAGAAATCGAGGCGTACATTGCAGGATGTAAATTTATTATAAACTTCATGTTTGGTTTTGTAAAGGCGATTTCGGCATTCTATTCCATTTTTTTGTAAAGGCTTACAATGACTCTGACACTATGCTATTTCTCTTCAAAAAAGAGGGCTTTTTTCGGCTGGAGCGAGATATTGGATGCTCCAGCCTATACTCACCGTCTTCACTGATCTAGTGACGCGGACATTGTTTATTGTGGGCGTTCTTTGGTGTCTGTCAGATTCTTGTTAGTAAGATTCTTTTGCACATCTTGATCCATTGATGATTGAGCAGGTGCGGCAGAATCAATACGCTGAGCACCCTGTTCAGGTGTTTGATCTCCGATTGCCATTTGCTCATCTGCCTGCAATTCTTTTTCTTGTTGTTCAGCTGCTTGCTTCTCGGATTGCTCCTGCATTTTCAGGAACATACCATAGAAATTAAAGAAGGCAAACCATGCGATTGCAGATGATAGGAAGAACAGGAATAGTACCGGATAACGCGTACCAATAAACAACAGTGCTACCGTTCCCAGCAGTGTCGAGAACAGACGGAAAGGACGCACAATCGACAGCAGAATGGCATTTTTGATAATATCCTTGAGCTTCATGTGGTAATGCGCCACCATCGAGAAGAAATTAAACAGCGACACAAACAGCACGAGCAGGAAGATCAGCATCACAATACCAAGCAGTTGCAGATTCGGGAATTGGTTCATATATACGGTGTAATCGACATACATGATGACAAACAGCAATGTATAGAAAATACCGCCGATCATGCTCTGCTTGTAATTTTCCTTGTAGCCGCGGAAATACGTTTTGATAACGGATACATCACCTTCGCCCATTACCCATTTCCGAACTACTGTGAACAATGCGGACGTCGCTGGAAACAATACAAATGGTGCCAGAATCCCCATTGCCCAGTTGGTCTGCAAAATATCGTTTTGACTTGCTCCAGATTGCATGAAAATAAACCTGAATACTAGGAAAAACAAAAATGGCGACGAACAAATTACCCATAGCAGATTGCTACCTGCCAGGCGCATAATCCATTCGGATAAACGATACAGTCCGCCCATTACCCCTCTAAATTCCAAATCATCTTCCCCCTCATTTGCGCCAGCATCCCCGATGCCGCATCTCTGATGATATCTACCTTAACTATAACCTATGTTAACTAGACAATACTAGCCTATATTGCACGTTGCATACGCTTCTCACACCATGCGTTGCTATCGACATCGCACCTTCACCTACAATAGATTGGATCAAAATGACGGGATATTGCTCTTTTCGTTAATGATGTAGAGCTAGAAATGGATACCTCACAATCGATCCAACGATAACAATAATGCCGCTCAATACCAAAAATAACATGCGTAAAAAAACCAGTCATCTCTTCCCGTTATGCCAAGATGCGACTTGGAGAAAGATGACTGGTGAAGCAAGCTTAGTAACAGACAGATATTGCAGAGATTAACCTTTCTGAACAGGGTCGGCAATCGTTACAGGTTGGTTCGATTGAGATGTTATCGGTGGATTATCTTCACTATACCGCCGAATGGTCAACGGATAGATCAGGAACGAAATGAGCAACGTGACCAGCCCGATCAATCCAAGTGCCATCACATTCCCCCATATGGATTCCAGCGGCAACCCTTTTCCTACAATATTGCGAACACCTTGCAAAAATTGCGTTAACGGCAAACACTCACCGATGATACGCAGCACACGTGGCATTGCTTCCAGCGGCCACGTATACCCGGACAGCATAAATGAAGGCATAGCAATTAGCATTAATGCCTGAATCGCATCGACCTGGCGCTTAGAAACGACGCTGAACAGAAATCCTAGACCGCAGACCGCAAAGTTAAATGCCAGCGCAAGGAACAACATTGGCAATAACTGTCCGGCAAATGGAATTCCGAATCCAAAATGCGCTATCGAGAAAGACACCACAATATTAACTAGTCCGATCAGAAAATACGGCGTCAGCTTGGCAATTGCCAGCTTCCACGGCGAGAATCGCCATACGCCAAATTGTCCCCACGAACCGGCTTCTTTTTGCCATGTACATGATAATGCGATACCAAGCAGCAGACATTGCTGCAACGCAGCGGAAATCACACCAATTGGCATATAATACTCATAGTTGAATACCGGATTGTATAGCACCCGTGAGCGATACGGAATCGTGTTCAACAATGAGCCTGCCTGTTCACTGCTCATACCTTGCTTGTCCAGCGTCTGCAATGTCGCTCCACTGCTCACGCTCATAATAACCTGATTGGCAATACGAGACGCGCTATTGGAGTAGATCAGATTGCTGCCGTCGATAAAGGTAAGAATCGGTACATTCTCACCATGCTGCAAGCCAGAAGTGAAATTAGGCGGAATGATCAGCCCGACACGAGCTTCACCGGATTGCACCGCCTGCACCACATCCTCCTGATTCCAGCGCTGCCCAGTCACCTGAAACGTATCTGTCGCATCAAATGCCTGAATAATCTGACGACTCAAACTGGAATTGTCGCCATCGTATACAACAACTGGCATCTCGGTAATCCGTTCATGCGAATACAGAAATCCAAATAGTACCGCATACAATATCGGCATCAGCAGCAAGATCGCAGCTAGCTTCGGAATCGTAAACATATGTCTGCATTCGTCTGCAATCGCTTCTCCGATCTTCATATTACTGCGCCCCTTTGCCACTGAATAGCACCGTACTTCCAGTTGGCACATTGTCTGACAATCCAGTCAACAGCACTTTGACACCAAAAGAACGAATATCGGTATTCCCTGAGCTTTGGCTTGGTTTTTGGATGGCAAAGTCAGCGGCTGCATCGATTACTTTTACTTTTCCTTGTACGGTTGTGCTATCTCCGAGCAATTGGAGCTGTACGAGATCTCCAACGTGCAGCCCGCTCATTGCCGTTTCGGTCATATAAAATTTCGCCCACCGCTGTGACGTCGTTTCCAGTGAATAAATAGTAGAACCGGCGCTCACCAGTTCGCCAGCGTTGACGGATTTGCTTTTGATCACGCCGTCTGCGGCTGCACGCAATTTGGTATATCCGGCATACGTTTGTGCTTCCTGCAAAGCAGCTTGTGCTTGTGCCACCTGTGATTGTGCAGCTTCCACCTTCGCTTGCGCCAAAGTGTACGATGCTTGAGCCTGCGCGACGGTTCCTTTTGCCTGATCACTGGCACCTTGCGCCTGACCGACAGCTGCCTGAGCGGCTTTGACGTCTTCTTGCTTCAGACCGACCTGTCCTTGACCAGCTTGTGCTTCTTTGATCGCTGCGAGCGCTTGATTATATTGTGCCTGCGCTGCATCAATTTCTTCCTGACGACTACCTTGTTCAGCAAGCTTTTGCTTTTCCAGATCGGCATCATATTGTGCCTGTGCTTGCTGTTGTTGAAGTTTTGCCTGATCCATAGCTGCATCTGTTGCGAGTCCCGCTTCCAATAACTGCTGGGTGCGGCTTAGACTTTTTTGTGCGGTGTCCAGTGCTTCCTTGGCAGCACTGGTACTTGCTTTGAGCTGAGCGATTTCTTCAGGACGCGCTCCGCTTTGGATCGCTTGTAAATTGGCTTTGGCTGCACTCGCTGCTGCCTGTGCTTGTTCCAGCTGACTGGAGGAAGATTCGGATGTGACTTGGACTGCCATATTTCCTTGCGCTACCTTCGTACGTGCTGCCGTTTCAGCAGCTTGCGCCTGTGTGACTCCTGCCTCTGCTTGTGTAATTCCTGCTTGCGCCTGCGATACACCGGCTTTTGCCTGCGATACATTTGCCTGTGCAGCTTTTAGTGCTGCTTGCGCCTGCGCTACTTTATCCTGCAATTCTGAGCTATCCAGTATAGCAAGCAATTGACCTTTTTTGACATGATCTCCTTCTTGTACGAGCAGTTCACTAACTCTTCCAGCAAGTTTGAAACTGGAGCTTACTGTATCGGACTCCACGTAGGCAGTCGGCGTAGAACTGGCGTTGTTTGCTTTCCCTTGACGACTGAATGAGAATCCAAGTACTGCGATGACAACAACGATCACTACTAGTACAATGACATACCCTATCCCTTTTTTTCTGGTCATAACTTCACTCCGCTTTCTCTATGTTCTATCCCCTGCATACTGATAGTTCTGTTACCCGGAGATGATAAAAGATTCTTATTTGAATATATCATAGACTATTAGTACAATATATTTATTAAAAATCATGTATAGTGAACTTTTGATCAACATACATATACTTGTTTTACAAATACTCTATATGCGCTGGCATAACTATATCTATACTCCTTGAATGTGAATGTATCTATAATTGTTCAACGTAAATGTATAGATGACGAGAGATCATGCAGGTCGCACCTATCAAATTTGTGGATACGAATATGTAAAGGAGCTGTAAACCGTATGAACATTGAGCAAATGCAGTATATTGCCGAAGTTGCCAGAACGGGATCACTGACTCGTGCTGCTGAGAACTGTCATATTACAGTGACCGGAGTTAGCCGAGCAATTACTCTATTTGAAAAAGAACTAGGTACACGTCTATTCATCCGTTCGCGTGCAGGTACAACGACTACACCAGAAGGCGAGAAAATCATCGCCAAAATCACAACAATTCTGAACCAAATCGAAGAGTTAAAGCGTGAAGCGAGCAGTTATCAGGAGTTAAATAATTCGCGATTGCGGATTGCTTCGATTCCCGGTCCGATCTCGCTATTAATTGAGAGTATGTCGGATATGAAGCGTGAATTTCCGGGTAGCCGTTTTGAAATTACTGAGAATAATACACAGGCTGTACTAGAAAGTGTACATCATGGAGCAAGCGATATTGGTCTGGTGCTGCTGCCTGAACAAACGGTGCCGCAGTATGATCATTTGCGCTTTGAACCGCTAGCGCAAGATCGGCTCATTCTAGTCTGTCATCAGGATTCGGCGCTTGCAGATCAGTCGATGGTCATTCTGAGCGAATTGGTCGATACTCCACTCGTACTGTACAACGATCCCAATATTCTCAATCTTGTCAGTGAGCTGGCACCAGCGAGTGATATTTTATTCAAAAGCAACAATGTCGATGCGCTGCTGCGTGCTGTTCGTGCCAATCTGGCAGTGACGATCGGCACGCTTCACTCTCTGCAAGCATACGGTACTTCCTTTAGGAAAGAGATGGTCTCGATTCCGCTGCAATTGCCTAATCGCGGCGAATCGTATCTCTGGTCGGTGCGCTCCGCTGATTATCCGATCTCCCGTTCATCCGACTTGTTCATTCGCAGGTTTAAACAAATCCTCAATACACGTCCTACTTAGCAGATATCCATACTATCAAGGAATCGATAACAAGTATGCAGTTTATGTCTCAATCTGGATGTATACTAATATGAGATTCGCTGCAATCACATCACATCACATCACATCACATCACATCACATCACATCACATCACATCAATATCTTACGCAAAATAGACAAAAAAAGGCTACCGGAAATCCGGTAGCCTCTGTTGTCCTGCCATCATGCTATTTTATTGAAGATCACGATCATTCATTCATGATCTTGTTCGTATTTATTACTCTGGAGAATCGGAACGGTTGCTGCTCGATGGACGACGGTTTTCGCCGCCACCATTGTTGCTGCGTGGTCTACGGTCACGGGAGTACTCGCCGCTACGTCCGCCTTCACGATTACCATCGCGGTTGCCACGGTATCCACCGCCGCCATTACCACCACTGCTGTAACCACCACGGTTGTTATCGCGGTTACCACGGTATCCGCCGCCACCGCTGCCATTGCCACTACGGTTGTAGTTGCCAGATGGTTTGCGTCCACCGGAACGAACGTCTGGTCTGCGACGTTTTGCACGGATCGGCTCTTCTGGAGTCAGATCGATCTGAGCATCCTTCTTCTCGCCTGTCAGCAATTTGATCGCAGCTGCCAGCAGGTTTACGGAATCATAGCTTTCCAGCAATTGGATTGCAATCCCTTTGTATTCGTTCAGTGGAGATGTATCGTCTTGAACGAGTTCCAGCAGGCGCTCAGCTGTGATACGTTGTTTACCTTCGATCGCTTCAGCCAGGGATGGCAGAGGCTTACGAGTGATTTTGTGGCGTGTTACACGCTCGATGAAGTGCAGGTGATCGATCTCACGCGGAGTCACGAACGAGTACGCTGCGCCTTCTTTACCCGCACGACCGGTACGACCGATACGGTGAACATAGCTCTCAGGATCTTGTGGAAGGTCAAAGTTTACAACGTGAGTTACGCCGGAAACGTCCAAACCACGAGCTGCTACGTCTGTTGCAACGAGTACATCGATGCTACCGTCACGGAATTTACGCATAACGTTATCACGTTGGTTCTGAGACAGGTCACCGTGCAGTCCGTCAGCGGAATAGCCACGTTTTTGCAATGCTTCTGCCAGCTCATCAACACGACGTTTAGTACGACCGAATACGATAGCCAGTTCTGGCGATTCCATATCGATCAAACGGGACAATGCATCAAACTTCTGACGCTCGTTCACTTCGATATAAGATTGATCGATCAGCGGAGCGCTGATTTGTTTTGGAATAACCGATACGTGTTGAGGTTCTTTGAGGAACTGGTTCGCCAGACGTTGAATGTTTGGCGGCATTGTTGCGGAGAACAGCATCGTTTGACGCTCATCCGGCACTTGTTTCAGGATGGATTGAATATCCTCCATGAAACCCATGTCCAGCATTTCGTCCGCTTCGTCCAGTACAACGTATTGTACATCTTCCAGTTTGATCGTTTTACGGTTGATATGGTCAAGCAAACGACCTGGTGTACCGATAATGATCTGTGGTTTCTTTTTCAGTGCACGAATCTGACGACCGATCTCTTGACCACCGTAGATTGGCAACGAGCGAATGCCTTTGAAACGTGCCAGTTTTTCGATTTCCTCAGCAACCTGAATGGCCAGCTCGCGAGTAGGAGCCATAACCAGTGCTCTGATTTTTTCGTCCGAACGTTCTACCTTGTTAATAATAGGGATACTGAATGCTGCTGTTTTACCCGTACCTGTTTGTGCCTGCCCGATGAGGTCACTTCCGCCCATTGCGACTGGAATGGATTGGGATTGAATTGGAGTTGCTTCCTCAAACCCCAGTTCCATAATCGCTTTCAGTACTTTTTCATCTAAACCAAAGTCTACAAATTTTGTCAAAATATTCAAACTCCTTCTATGATGGTGGACAATCCACTAACTTGTTTGTATTCTTAAGTAGCAATTGAGTAGCATATAGCTGCATATCAGGAGGTCTCACAGACCACCATATCCGTTAGCTGGTGTTGATTATTGAATAAGTCCGATCACTTTTAGAGCATCTGCTTCAATGCCTGGTACGACTAAAGTTGAATAAAAAGGGTTATTCAATACTCTCTATGATGAAATAAACCCGTCTTGCATTTATAAAAATCTGAATGTTATTCAGCAAAACATCCCTACTCAAGAATATCTAAATCATTATATCACAAAATACACAGGCATGACTAGCTGAAACATAATATAATTACGATTGCGAAAGAAACTTTCCATTATGGGTTTCATATACTTTCTATAACTTACTAACTACACTTGAGGTGACCACATGTTAAAAAAATTAATGCCGCTGCTTGGAGTGCTGATTGGCTCCATTTTTACGGCAGCTGCGTTCAATCTGTTCCTGATTCCCCATCAGCTACTGAGTGGAGGCGTATCGGGACTTGCTATGTTAACGGGCTATTTTACTCCCCTTAACATCAGTATGCTGTACTTTGTTTATAATATTCCGCTGCTGATTGCCGGCTGGTTCATGCTCGGCAAACGATATATTTTACTCAGTATCGTGTCTGTTGCAGCTACAACATGGTTAATGACTGTTATACCGACAACCATCATTGCAAAAGACCTCTTCATCTCCTCCGTATTTGGCGGCGTGCTGATCGGTATCGGCGTCGGTATTTCGTTTCGCGCAGGCGGTTCCACTGGCGGCTTCGATATTCTCGGTTCTATCATTACCCGGTATCGCGACTTTCCGGTCGGCAATGTTATTGTCGGTTTGAACGGTCTCGTTATTCTGGCAATGGGCTATCTGTCCAATGACTGGAATATCGCTCTTTCCTCGATGGTTTGTATTTATATCGGTGGTAAGGTAGTCGATCTAATTCACGTCAATCATGTCAAAGTCACCTTGTTTATCGTCTCTAATCGTACAGACGAATTGCTGGAACATCTGATGCCGCTACAGCGCGGGGTCACGTTGATCAAGGCGGAAGGTGCCTTTTCCAATGAATCCAAAGATATGCTGATGACCGTAACGACTCGCTACGAATTGACCGAGCTGCGCCGGATCATTAAGGAAACCGATCCCAACGCCTTCGTCAATATGGTGGAAACGATCGGTATTATGGGCTCATTCCGCAAAAGCTAATCTTTCGAAAAAAGATTTACAGCGTTTGCTGTGCAGCTATTCACTGAAAGTCGCATTTTGTCGTTATATATAGTAAAATTATTACACGCCGCCGCATCACGTAATAATTGAAGTTTGTGCACGTTCTCCAGTCCCTGAAGCACAACATGCTTTTCCTAAGCTCCCGTAAGAATGATTTCTTCTGTTAAGCGAAATGATTCCAGGATAGGAAAGGATGATTATTGTGGAAATGGAAAAGGTTAAATTGTCACAAATTGTCTTGAAATGTTTCCCGGATATGATGCCTTCCCTAAAGCAGCAGGAACTCAATTCACTTATTGTACTGCGTGACGGGTTGCGTATTTTGGAACCAAATGATGCACTGGAAATTATTCAGTACAGTATCTGCGAAAATCAAGATCATCAGTTACTGCAATAATGCACACGGCTATTCTGCTTCTGCATGTTAAGCTTCATGAAAATAGTGCAATCCAAAATGCCGCTTCTGTTCTTCTCTTTGTAGAGGAATACAGAAGTGGCATTTTGCATTTTGCTCTATTTTCATAAACCTGTATTTGCCATGTTTAGCGGATTATGAGACAGTTTAAATACATAGGATGGGCATGCTCATTATCTCTCTTCCGCTTATTGCAGCTTCATATAAGTAAGGCGCGGATATACTCCCCCTGTCTGACTGGACTGGGTTTATTGTATTGCCCTCTCACTGCTTGGATATAGGCTGTAAATACTTGTTGCTGCAAAATCCGCAACTTTTCCAGTGCGGATGTGTATAAAGCGATAGCAGGTAACAATACTGTATCCTCTGCTGCATGAACGTTGGGTTATAATCAGGGCAAATGCCACTTTTGTAAAAATCATACATAAGAGATGAGGGTTAATGACATGGATATTTTGTGGACGCTTATGCTGCTGGCGTCCACCGCTCTTGGCGGTGATCAGCAGGCTCAGGCACAGAACACACAAACCGCATCGCTCCAATCAATGCTGAACCGGGTAGCGATTCAAAGTCAGATGGATCAAACGGAGGTGGATGCTGACAATCCGCCAGCCAAAATCGATCCACAACCGGACGCGCCTGTAGTTAAGGGTATTTATGTTACCGCCTACAGTGCTGGTGGCTCCCGCATGGAGAAGCTGCTCAGCCTGCTGGATAAAACTGAGCTGAACTCGATGGTTATTGACCTGAAAGATGATGCCGGGTACATAACGTACAAAACTGAAAACAAAGAGCTGCAAAAGCTCGGCAGCCCACAGAACTTCATCGGCGATATCGATAAGCTGATGACTCGTCTGAAAAAGCATGATGTGTATCCAATTGCCCGGATCGTTGTGTTTAAGGATACCGTACTCGCCAAAAAGCATCCAGAACTGTCATTTGTGAAAAGCAATGGTCAGGTGTGGACAAACGGCAAAGGCGACAGCTTTGTGAACCCGTACAAAAAAGAAGTATGGGATTACAATATTGCACTTGCTAAAGAAGCCGCAGCAAAAGGATTTAAGGAAATCCAATTTGACTATGTGCGTTTCCCGGAAGGCTTTGAAAACCACGAGAAAGAACTGAAGTTCACGAAAGACAAGGAAGAATCCCGTGTCGATGTGATCGCTGAATTCGTTCAATATGCTCGTAAAGAACTGGCTCCACTCGGCGTTCGTGTATCAGTAGATATTTTTGGATATGCTGCTTCTGTACCGGCTGCTGAAGGAATTGGACAGGACTTTGCCAAAATCTCTGAAAATGTCGATGTAATCAGTCCTATGATCTATCCAAGTCACTATACGACTGGCTGGTTCGGTGTAACGAACCCGGATACGAATCCATATGCGACGATCAAAGGTTCACTCGTCGATACACACAAGAAGCTTGATCCGCTGGGTGAAGAAAAGCCAATCATCCGTCCGTGGATTCAAGATTTTACCGCTAGCTGGTTAGGTAGCGGTCACTATGTACAGTACGGTAAAAAGCAGGTCGATGATCAGATTCGTGCCATGAAGGATGAAGGCGTAGATGAGTATCTGCTCTGGAATGCGACCAACCGCTATACCGAGAACGCCAGCTTCTAAGCGACTGCTCGACTGCTCGACTGCTCGACTGCTCGACTGCTCGACTGCTCGACTGCTCGACTGCTCGACTGCTCGACTGCTCGTAGCAACGTGGTTTGTGAGTGAGCATTGAAACTACTTTGATAACTTTTTGCCCCCGGACGTTATTTGATCCGGGGGTTATTGTTATGCTCAGCACCAATATGACTATTCAATACATGCATCATCCTGTACAATATATTCTTAATGCACAATCTTGCATAAAATGTAAGCTTATACGCATATTCTGTACATAGATAAGGGCTGATTCCATATGATTCCAACATCTACACTCTCGCAAAAATACATACAATTTCTAAAAATTCTATTCCCCGTATTGATTACGCAAATCGCATTGTCGATGATCAGCTTTTTTGATACCAATATGTCTGGTCATGCCAGTGCAGAGGATCTTGCTGGCGTAGCGATTGGCTCCAGTCTATGGATTCCGCTGCAAGCGGGATTGAGCGGCATTCTCGTAGCGATTACGCCGACGATCTCGCATCTGATTGGCGGCGGTGAACGGCGGCAGGTTAATTACAATGTGATGCAAGCTCTATTGCTATCGCTGGTGCTTGCACTGCTAATATTGGGAGCCGGTGTTCTGCTTGTTCCCGATATATTGCAGGCGATGAATTTGGAAGCCAAAGTGCATGAAGTGGCGCTGCATTTTCTGGCGGCTCTGTCAGTCGGTATTGTGCCATTGTTCGCTTATACGGTGCTACGTGGATATATCGATGCGCTGGGACAGACACGCTTTTCGATGATGATCACGCTATGCTCCTTACCTATCAATGTAGGATTGAATTATTTGCTGATCTTTGGTAACTGGGGCTTTCCACGGTTGGGTGGTGTGGGGGCAGGTGTCGCTTCGGCAATTACGTACTGGTGTATCCTGATCATTGCGATCATTGTCGTGCGAACAGCAGAACCTTTTCGCGAGGCTCGTATATTCAGTCGCTGGTATGCTCCTTCCGCTGCCAAATGGGCGGAGCTACTGAAGCTGGGCGTACCGATGGGCTTTGCAATCTTTTTTGAAACGGCGATCTTCGCTGGGGTGACGCTATTGATGAGTCGATATGATACGATGACGATTGCGGCGCATCAGGCGGCACAGAACTTTGCGTCTACACTGTATATGATTCCACTCAGCATCTGCACAGCGCTGACGATTGTTGTAGGTTATGAGGTTGGTGCGGGGCGGCAAAAGGATGCGCGGCAATACAGTATGCTTGGGATTGGTACAGCGATTGGGCTGTCGGTATGTACGGCGATCATTCTGTTATTATTCCGCTATGATGTATCGGCGCTGTATTCGTCTGACCCAGTATTGATTGAATTGATTGCGCATTTTATGATCTATGCGAGCTTTTATCAGTTATCGGATGCCATTGCTGCGCCGGTACAAGGATCGCTGCGTGGATACAAGGATGTGAATCCTGCCTTTTTCCTGACGTTTCTGTCGTACTGGGTCATTGGGTTGCCGGTTGGTTATGTGTTAGCGTCGTATACTTCGCTTGGTGCTTACGGGTACTGGGTGGGGTTAAGTACAGGGCTGGCATGCGGTGCGGTTACGCTGTTATGGCGATTGCTGTGGGTGCAACGAAAATTCAAGCTTATGCATATTGCCGAGAATGGGAATGCAGTGGAATGAATCTATTTTTTCTATGCATTACATTCACAGCGAGTTAAGTAACAGTACAACAGTATCGATGTTTTAAAATAATTCAAAGTAAGATGCAGAAATGTGATGTATATGTACGTTCTATGTGTACGATTTCCGTTTCATCATCAAACAAAAAGTCAGCCCTTTTACAAAACGGGGCTGACTTTTTGTTACTTGTTGCATTGTACGGTTGCTTGTTACACTTGGTTCGCTTCCTTACAGTGTATGCTGGAGCGCCCAACATTGTGCAGAGTATCAAACCTGACTTTCTAAAAAGTTCTACAGATCGAACAGATCGACCTGCTGCACTTCAGGTTCTTGTTCCTTTGGAATCTCAGGTACCGTCTGTCCCAGCAGCTCCATCAGTTGACGCGCATTGTCTGCGGCATCACCGGCGGAATTGTTGTTGAAGATGACACACACTTCACCAGACTGCTGTTCCAGTCTCTTCAACCGTTCTGCCCACTCCATCAGTTCCTGCTCATTGTAACGATACAAGTAACGGATTTCGCGCCAATTCGGTTGACCAGAAGCGTTCCAACCGGATTCGTTACGACCGTGCATACGCACAACCGTCAAATCCGAATGCGTCGCTTGCTCGACAATCGGCACGGAACCGATGCCTGCCTGCGGCTCGTCACATACGCTGTGAATCCAGTTTGCTTCCTTCATAAAATGCAAGGTTTTCTCCCGCATCTGCGGCGTAAACCAGCTCTGATGGCGGAATTCCAGTGCACACGGCACATCCCCCATCCAGCGACGAACGTTGCGCAAAGCATTCACATTTTCGCGAGTACAATCAAACCAGGGCGGAAATTGGAACAGCGCCGCCAGCAGCTTACCTGCTTCCTCCATCGTGCTAATGGATAGCCGAAAGGCACGATACATCTCCTCTTCGGAATCATACGGAATCTTGCCGCGTGTATGTCCGGTCATCCCCTGATACGCTTTGACCAGAAAGCGAAAAGAATCCGGCGTTTCCTGCGTCCATTTCTCCATATTATGTTTGGATTGAATCGCATAAAAGGAACTGTCCACTTCCACTACAGGAAACAGACTGCTGTATACAGGCAGTTTATGTTTCACTGCCTCTTTGGTGAGATAAAGGGAATCATGATCCCCCCATCCCGTCAAACCGACGCTAATCATTGTTGCAGTTCCTCCCGGTTGTTATACTTTGCTCTGCTTGCGTGCCAGACCGGAGACATACAACTGCACAATGTTAATCGCCAGCTGTTCTGCGCTGATCGTACCTGGCAATAGCTGTGTAAATACGATTCGCTCAATTGTACCTACTAGACATTCCGCGACTAGACTCATCGGAATCTCGCTCGCAAAGTTAGCATTCCGCTGCTCCGCGCGCAGCATCTTCTCAATGCCCTGCACCAATTCCATCTTGATGTCATCAGCATCCGGTGACAGGTAAAATCCGATCCGGGTCAAATCGGGATGACTGTAGAAATATTCAAACATCGACTGAATCGTATGACAAAGCTGATCCAGTGCGCTATGCCGTGCCGAAGGTTGCTCCGGCAATTGGCTGTTGTTGATCACTTCCTGAAGATTGGAACGGAACATCTCCACCAATTCTTCAAAGACGGCATCTTTACTTTCGAAATACAAATAAAATGCCGGTTGTGATAGTTTGGCCTCCGATACGATTGAACTGACTTTAGTTGCGTGAAAGCCATGGACTGCAAATTGCTTAGCAGCAGCATGTAATAAACGTAATCGGCTCTCCTTTCCTTTTGCACCTTTTTCTCTCGCCAATGTGTGGTAGCCCCCTTTACGGTTTCTCATCACCCTAGGTAATTGAATTAATTGTATTGCACCCTTCTACACTATAGTACAATACTTTGCAGTTATGTTCTAACTTTTGACCAAAAAAATTACCGATTTATTCCAACTTCCTATAAAAACGATACTTAAAACGTTGTTTTATGTAATAAAAATCATGGTCAATTGAAATGAAAAGCACGTACTACCGGTTTACTGTTCTCCGGTATGCACGTGCTTTTTGGGTATTTGCACCTTTTCAAATGCGCTAATCTGTCAGGAAAAACAACATTTGAATACTAACATTATTGTGACAGACGCAATGCCAGTTCATACGTAGCATGGTCAAAGTCTTTTTTCGTATTTACAACTTTATCGATATCTGTCAGTGTCAATTCACCTTTGATCAGACCGCAGGCTTTGTCGGATTCGCCTTGAATGAGCATCCGAACGGCAAAGTCACCCAGACGGCTTGCCAGGTTGCGATCACGCGGAGTTGGTGTACCACCGCGCTGAATGTGACCGAGTACGGTTACGCGTGGCTCCAGACTAGGATATTGCAGATGCAGCTGCTCGGCTACATCTTCACCGCGTCCTGCACCTTCGGCTACGATAATGATACTGTGACGTTTACCGCAAGCGAAGTTATTATGCATACGATCAGCGATTTCCTTCAGATCAAAAGGAACTTCTGGAACGAGAATCGACTCTGCACCAGATGCTAGACCCGCATGCAGGGCAATATCACCGCAATGACGACCCATAACTTCAACGATGGATACGCGTTCATGGGAAGACATCGTGTCACGCAATTTGTTGATCGCATCCACAACAACACCTACAGAGGTATCGAATCCGATCGTATAATCAGTATAGGAAATGTCGTTATCGATCGTGCCCGGCAGACCCATCGTGTTAATGCCGAGCTTACTCAGCTTGTTGGCACCTTGGTACGAACCGTCACCGCCAATAACGACTAGACCGTCAATTCCATGCTTACGCAGGATATCTGCACCTTTTTGCTGACCTTCCAGTGTCATGAACTCTTTACATCGTGCCGACTGCAATACGGTTCCTCCGCGCTGAATAATATCGCCGACGCTGCGAAGATCCATCGGGAAAATATCCTCATTAAGTAGACCCTGGTAACCGCGCTGAATTCCGCACACTTCCAGACCGTAATACAGACCGCTACGCACAACGGAACGTACCGCTGCGTTCATGCCCTGAGAGTCGCCTCCACTGGTCAAAACGGCAATTTTCTTAACTGCTGATTCTGTTGCTGACATTGTGATGTCCCCCTTGTTTATATTCAATACATATACTTGCGAATCCAGCGGCTGTTGACCATGAAAAAGACTCTCGTTAACGGTCCTTTGCGCATCAGCCGTCTGGAGACGGTTCGTACTTCCTGCTGCTCACTTACTTTGGGATCGGATAAATATAGGGCAACCAGCCCTTCAATAATCATGCGATGAAAGGAAGTGCCGCCGATATGCTCCACATCCCTGCGCGCCCAGTCTACAATATGCTCAATCCGCTTATACATCGTTTCCGGCGAATCATAGTAATTGCAGAAGTTCAGATCACCGCCGCGACGGTCTTCCTCCTGATCAATCACATAATCCAGCATAATGTGCAGACAGCCTACATGAGGGAAATACGCATCATATACCTTTTTGGCACCTGCATCATCCATTTGGAATCCGCTCGCAGCCAGAAATAACATAAACATGCCAAGTGTCGAGCCTGTTGCCGCAGCAAATTCATTCCACTGCAAATGTGGCGTACGATACTTATTCTCTTCCCACCAATTCAGAAGCGCACGTTCTCGCAATTCCGGCGCAATATGTTTGTGAACCTGAAGGTCACAATATAGTGACACCAGATCACGTACATACGGAAAAACGGCATCATAATCGGGCAGTTGCCGTACATTGTGCTGACAAGTTTTCACAAGCGCTTCCAGATAACCGCCATCTTCCTGCTCCGCACGTAACGCATAATAATTGACCGGCTGTGCATCCGGTGTTATAGCATCCAGCATTGATTGGTGCAGCAGACGAAAATCCGCTGCATCCATCGAGGTGCTGCGGTCGCACAGATTATCAAGATAATCGCTGATCGTCTGAAGAGCGACGATGAGCGGCAGCAAAATATGGCGCTGCGAAAGGTTAGCCACCGCATAGATGGCGCCCCCCTCACAATGAAACTGCTTGGTGGCGATACTTGCAAGCGCCTGTTTCCTGAGCTCGTCATCCGGCATCTGTTCCGCTCGTCTGCGCCACTCATCCAACTCCCGGCGTACCTCCGGCAATCCATATTTGTACACTCGCTTCATTAACGAGATGGCATTGCGGGGAAACGGGTAACGACTTTGCATCATATCATTCAATGGGCTGCCTCCACGTGGTTGTCTGTTGAACCTATCCTCATTATCATACATCATATTTTGCACCCTCACAACGTGGCAGTGCGATCAATCACAGCGCGCCACAACTGCATTTTCCAGTATTTTATAGACCTTTTACGCTTCATGTTGGTTCCTGTCTTCAAACCCACATTATTCAGAAAAAAGCTAACATAAACATGATAAACCACTTGTCTTTTCAACGCAAAAAAGGAGCAACCTGAAATGTTTCACAACTACAAATTTTATAGAAGGTTTGTCCTATTTGTGTTCATTCCCATCAAAACCGATATCTCACGAAAAAAGACAGGGCTGGCAGCTCCCTGTCTCTGAAATGAATCTATTGTTAATTACGTCCGATCAATCAACTGGAAAAGCAACATGATCTCGATGGAAAAACAGATTATCGTCTATACAACGTGTATCACACGATCCTACTGCTGTACATATTGCCTTGGATACCATTGCGCTGGAATCATCTCCTGTTCCCGTTCTAGCAATTCGGCAATGATACCGTCAGCATCCCCTATCGATTGCACAAGCGGATCGGTCAGCATTGCCTGTCGCAAGATGTTGATATCCTGTTCAATGACTGCCTGAGCTGTCAGTTCATGTGTATCCAGCACGATCTCCTGCATTCCTCGGATTCCTCTTGGCATCTCTCCCACATGCAGCGGTGTAACGCCGTTTGGACCGACCTCACATAACAACTCCAAAAACGCATCCTCATTCATATTTGTCACTGCACCGTTATTCAACGTATTTATGAAGAAGCGTTTGCCTAGATTGCCCACCATATTCTCAATAATATCAGTCGCATGATCGGGACCGAGCATATCTATAAATTGCTGGATCGGAAGTCGTCCAGTAATACAATCGTCCACCTGCTGCCACATCTCCTCATGACGCTTGTACCGATCTTCCGTTTCCCAGATCGATAACGGTGGAATGGATTCCTCTGCTTGTCCATGCCCTTGCCAGTAGCGCACATATTCTTTTGTATGTGAGGTACAGGTTGGAATCACTCCAAATGCTTGATACAGCTCATATGTGATTGTATCGTTATGCAGTGCCTTGGCTCCCGTATCACCGCCGTCATTCTCTGTACCTGCACTTCGTCGCAGCGATTCCGCAATATGCGGCATCATATCCTTGCCGTCATATTCCGCACGCAACAACCATGTAAAATGGTTCACTCCTGCCACCCGAAAATCAAATCGCTGATCCACATCCGGCGTGAACTGTTCTGCATGGTTGATAATGCCTGCGCGGATCGCATAATGAATCTTCTTGTATGGCATATGATGACTGTCGCATAAGGCAAACGATTTCAGATCCGGCGCATATCGATGCAGCGCTATACCATGCACGGTGGATGGATTGATATAGTTGATGACCCACGCATTCGGACAGAGTTCACGGATATCCTTCACACAATCCATAATGACTGGCAATTCTCGCATCGCCCGAAAAATCCCACCCGGACCAATCGTATCGCCAGAGCACATACGAATCCCGTATTTCAGTGATACTTCACAGTCGATGCCCCGATATTTGACAGAATCCATCGCAAAGCTTAATACGACAAAATCAGCATCCTTGAGTACATCCCGGCGATCGGTAGAGCCTTCCACTGTTAGCGAAACACCGCGATGAGCTGCTACCATCTTGCCGAGTGTAACCATTTTCTCCAAACGATCAGCATCTACATCGACAAAGGAAAGTGTACCTTGATTCAGAATCTCTGAATGGGTCATTTGCCAGATTGCCTGTCGTCCGAAAAAGAGACTGCCTGCTCCGATTACTACGACTTTGGGCCGCTGAATATCGTGCTGCGTATCGTTATATGTCATTGCCAATGAACCTCCCTGAAGTTGATATGCTCATTATGGCAAACCGATTGCGCGGCGAGAATGTGTCACAGTCAGGAAAGCATGTCAAATCGTACGATCAAGCAGGAAATGAGAACCCTTTTCCATAATACAGTTGTAAGCAGCATGTTCAATAGTCAGGAGGCAAGCATATGCAACCATCTGTATCGCCTACCGCCATCTTTGAGGAATTATCCGAATTTGTGGCAGTTCATATGAAGTCATGTCGGGAAATGGTGCATCCTGCACCGTGGTTTGAGCATAAAACGCATCATGATTATGATCTATGGATGATTCGCAAAGGGAGTCTACAATTACAGATTGGTGATCAGCAGTATGCAGTATCCGCAGGTGATGTACTCTTTTTCTATCCAGATCTGCCTTATATGGCGAGCGCGCAGGATGAGGATTGTCAGTTTATTTTTATTCATTTTGACTTTGGGATGGGGGAGCAGCAGCGTATTCTGGATGATCTACCGCTATCGGGTATCATTCCACAACCTTTGCTGAAACGGGAATGGGAGCTATTTTGCGATGGATTCGATCAGCGGGAGAGTGGTGCAGCGGGAAGTCGGTTGTACTTGAAAGCTTGCCTGACAGCGTTGATTGCACGGATTATCGAGTTGTATGGTACGGCGGAGTATGAACAACATGTTACTCCTTTTATGAATGGTGCATTGGTGAAACGGCAATGGACAGCACTGGAGCCAGTGCTACGTTATATTCAGGAACATCTGCATCGCCCGCTCAAAATTCGTGAACTGGCACAACAAACCGGGCTATCGGAAAAGTATTTTATCGCGGTCTTCAAAAAAACGTTAGGGATTACGCCGGGGCAGTATATATTCCAGATCAAAATGAATCGAGCGCGCGAGTATTTGTACACTCGTCATTACAATGTGCAGCAGATTGCCGGATTGCTCGGTTATTGCGATGCATTTGCCTTTTCCAAAGCGTTCAAGCAGTATTATGGCGTAGCGCCATCGCAATTTGTGTAACGTAATGGATAGACTATGTAATGTTCAATATCATACAGATCGGGCAGATCGTTATGGTATACTGTTTGGCATACGATTGCATGCTATGCGGTGAAGAGATCATATAAAACCGGAATAGCTGTGCAGCATGTTAAAGGAGATTGGGTGTATGTCGTCGGATCAGGTTCCACTCTCGTGGAGACGGTTATTGGCTTTTTTTATTCCTATGGGGCTATCTGCCTCGCTTGTTACGATTTCGCATGTCATTATTAATCGGACGCTCGCTTTTGCAACCGATGCTGAAGTGGTGATTGCCAGTTATGCGCTGGCGATGAGTCTGGTGACTATTACGGAGCGTCCCTCCACACTGCTGCGGCAAACGTGTTCGGCGCTAGTGAGGGATCGCAAGTCTTTTGCAGCGCTGAATAGTGTGACATGGATTTTCCTCGCGTTTGTGCTGGCAATTGGTGTATTGATTGTGTATACGCCGATTGGGAAGTTAATTTTCAGCCATCTCTTCGGTGTAGAGGATGAGCTGGTGCCACGCGTAGTTGGCGTGTATGGCGTATTGATGTATGTCAGTATTTTCTCAGTGATCCGCAATATTTATCAGGGAATCATCATTACGAATAATCGAACCAAATGGCTGACGATTGGTATGGGCTTCCGGCTGGCGGGCATGTACGCGTTATCGCTCTTCTTCATTTCTACAGATCGGGTGAATAGCGGAACCGTCGGAGCGATCATCTTTCTCGTTGGCATGATGATTGAAGCGATTGTTAGCTACAGCGAAGGTCGTAATATTGCCAAGCGTATGCCGGAGCAATTGGAGCAGCATCCTGTGCGGACACGCGGACATGTATTTACCTTTTACAAACCGCTGCTATTCTCCTCCTTTGTCGCTATGCTGATTGGACCAGCGATCAATATCACTCTTGGCAAAACGGAAGGCATTGCACTGGCGATCTCGTCGTTTGCTATTGCCAGTAGTTTGCTGCAACTGATGTTGAGCTTTTTTACATATATTCATCAGATTGTGCTGAACTTCCATCCAATTGATGCTAGAAAAGTACGGCAATTCGGTATGATTACCGGCTTCATTCCTGCCCTGTTACTCGGTATCATCGCCTACACTCCTCTTAGCTACTGGGTGCTTGGGCATATTATGAATGTTAGCGGCGAGCTGATGACGGAAAGTTTGTACACCCTGCGCGCCTTTGTATTGTATGCGCTGGTGATGCCTTGGCTGGATTATGCCAATGGATTGATTCTGCTGCGCGGTCAGACCAAAGCGATGTTCCGCTCCCAGATGGCGAATGCGTCCTGCACGTTCATCATGCTCATTACCCTGCTGTTTATGTTCCCATCATGGAACGGTATGGTTGGCGCACTGGCACAGTCGATTGGACTAGCGGCAGAATTATGTATTGTAACTCTCGTGATCCGGCATACGGGCAGACGCTCCGGCTTGCAGGTGAATAATTAAAGGAACTGCATGTGCAACTAGATGAGCTTCCTACTGAACCGAATGAACCACATATGCAAGGTCATGAGTCCCTCACATGCCTTGCATACAACATTTTCCCATCAAAAAAGCACAAGCCCCTTGAGAACAAGGAAGCTTGTGCTGTAAATGACCTATGTGCGTAACGTACAAGGTGTTCAATGTATAAGCGATCCGTAATATACGGATACAGGTCTTATAATTTTACTACGTTAGCTGCTTGTGGACCACGGTTGCCTTCAGTGATGTCGAACTCTACTGCTTGGCCTTCGTCCAAAGATTTGAAACCGTCGCCTTGAATAGCGGAAAAGTGTACGAATACATCTTCGCTACCTTCAACTTCGATAAAACCGAAACCTTTTTCTGCGTTGAACCATTTAACTGTACCTTTCACGTAAAAAACCTCCTAAAATAGCGCCATCTATGACGCATGTTTGTATTATAGCGCAATCGATTTCAAAATGCAACGAAGTTCTAGCGTTTTCATTTGCAATTCCTGAGGTCAAAAGGTATGATTTTAGCAAACGGAACAGGGAGATTCAGAATATGATCAAAAAACATCAGATTTACAAAACAGACAAATGGAACATGCTAACGGTTGAAGTAAATGGCCGTGAGCTGATTTTGCGTGAAATTTCTACCGAATGGGGCGAAGAAACACATAAATTCATCAGCCGTCCCGAAATGATGCAATGGGCAAGTGATCGTTTTAAAAAGGAAGATTTTGAGACCGAAGCGGAATGGGAAGACATTATGAACGCCTTCCGGGAGGTTTAAATCGCTCCATGAATTATACCGCTATTGTGATTTTCATCATTCTTGCCTTTGTGCAGGGCTTTATCCTGATTGCTTACAAGAACAGCATTCCACCGCAATTCAAGCGGTGGCTGGCTATTTTTGCGATTGTGATGCTGCTGCTTGCCTTTTTCCTCATGATCTACGGATTCCTGATGGCAGCCAATCCAAACGCATAACGTATTCATTCATCACCGTTTGACTCACATCACCCGAGGAGGAAATGAACATGCAAAACATACTCAAGCGCTCCGAAGTATCACCTGAAAACTGCTGGAACCTGAACGATCTATTTGCCGACCAGCAGGCATGGGATCGCACCCATGACGAAGTCAAAGCCAAACTGCCTCAGGGTGAGCAATTAAAAGGCAAGTTGAATACTGCTTCTGCGGTCAAAGAAGCATTTGAGCTAGAAGACGAGATCGGTCTACACATTGAGCGTCTCTACGTGTATGCACATATGCATCAGGATGAGGACACTGCGAATCCTACATATCAGGCATTGACCCAAAAAGCGAGAAAATTGAGCGTGGACGCCAGTCAGGCGCTTTCTTTTATTACACCGGAAATTCTAAGCCTGTCTGATGACAAGCTGGATGAATTGCTGGAATCGGCAGAGCTGCAAGCGTACCGATTCAGCCTGCAAGAAATGAAGCGTGAAAAGGCGCATATTCTGACGGAAGCGGAAGAAGCACTGCTCGCTCAAGTCGGTAATCTGTCGCAAGCACCGCAAACGATCTTTGGCATGCTGAACAATGCGGATATGAAATTTCCGAATATCATTGATGAGCATGGCAATGAAGTTGAGCTGACGCACGGTCGTTATATTCAATTTCTGGAAAGCCCACATCGTGAAGTGCGCGAACGTGCGTTCAAAGCCGTCTATGGTACGTATGCACGTCAGAAAAACACGATTGCAGCAACACTGACTGCGAATGTAAACAAGAACATTTTCTATTCTCGTGTACGCAAATATCCATCGGTTCTGGAAATGTCCCTCTATGGCGACAATATTCCAACAGACGTGTATACCAATCTGATCGATACGATTCACGAAAGTCTGCCAGTGATGCACCGCTATATGGCGCTGCGCAAAAAGCTGCTTGGTGTGGATGAACTGCATATGTACGATCTGTTCGCACCGCTGGTAGAAGAATTCAAAATGGATATCACCTACGAAGAAGCAAAACAGACGGTTGCAGACGGTCTCCAACCGCTCGGCGAAGATTATCTGAACTCGCTGAACAAAGGTTATAACGAGAGCTGGATCGATGTGTACGAAAATGAAGGCAAACGCACTGGTGCGTACAGCTGGGGCGCTTATGGTACGCATCCATACGTACTGCTCAACCATAAAGATAATCTGAACAGCATGTTCACGCTAGCACACGAAATGGGTCATGCCCTGCACTCGTATTATTCCGACAATGCGCTCTCTTACCGTGATGCGCAGTACACTATTTTCCTAGCGGAAGTTGCTTCTACTACCAATGAAGCACTGCTGATGGATTATCTGCTCAAAAAGTCGACTGATCCAAAGGAAAAGATGTACCTGCTCACCTATTATGCTGATCAATTCCGTACAACGGTATTCCGTCAAACGATGTTTGCCGAATTCGAGATGATCGTACACGGACGTAGTGAAGCAGGCGAATCGCTGACTCCGCAAGATCTGTCGCAGATTTATTACGATCTGAACGCCAAATATCACGGCGACGGCATGACCGTCGATCAGGAGATCGAGATGGAATGGGCACGTATTCCCCATTTTTACAACAGCTTCTATGTGTACAAATATGCAACTGGCTTCTCGGCAGCAACCAGCTTCTCGAAACAAATTCTCGAAGAAGGTCAACCCGCAGTCGACCGTTATCTCGGTTTCCTGAAAAGCGGTGGTAGTGACTACTCTATCAACATTCTGGCAAAAGCCGGAGTGGATATGTCTACACCACAGCCGATCCGTGAAGCGATGAGCGTATTCGAAAGTCTGGTTAGTGAAATGGAGCAACTGTCCAACTAATACGCTGTGTATAGTGGATAGAGTGCAAGCATACAATACAGATGATATGCCTTTGCTAATGGATGTTATATCGATTGTTGCTGATAGTAATATCGATCCTATTCGGAACGTTTGTATTCACACCGGCAATTCCTTATCCAGATTGCTAGATTGCCGGGCAGCTCTAGTCTCTTCTCCCCTGTCAGTCCTCATCAAGCTGCCGCACGCCTGCCCCGAACTGCTTGTTCGCCGCGCAGGCGTGCTTGTTGTGTGTACATTGAAGCTAACAAGCGATATATGGATGTTTATGTTGTCTCTAATTACTTTATATAGTAGTAGACAATCTATGCCATGTAAGATGAAGATTTGAAAGGGGTTATGTACAATGAAATTTCAATGGACACTGATTCTGGGATTGATTTTTGCCGTTGTTATTGCAATCTTCGCAGTCATTAATGTGAATCCGGTGCAGGTCAATCTGATGTTTAATGTCGTGCAATTGCCGCTGATTCTGCTCATTCTCGGCTGTACGCTCGCAGGCGGTTTAATCGTCGGATTTTACGGTATTTATCGTCAGTATCGGTTACAACGTAAAGTGAAACAACTGGAAACGCAAATCGCTCAATTGGGTGAAACACCTGTTGCCGATAGCGGTCCAGTCGGCGATGTCGAGTTTGACAATATGTATGATCGCAAAGAAGATCCGGCAGTCTCGTCCTTTTCGGATCGCAAATTGTAAATGATTCGCATCATCCAGCGTAGCTGAATAACCTGTTAGACGCATCCACCTGTTGCCTGCCGGACTCTCCGGCGTTGCACAGGTGGATTTTTACTGGCTAAGCTTAGGCAAAACTGGTATGTTGGTTATATTGTGCCTTTGGAGGCTCACTGGAATTTTGACTATGTCGTACAGCCTGTGTTGACTGTGCAAAAGGAGATTGAACATGTCCATTACGATGAACCGCGAGTACACCCTTTCCCTGCTTCAGCAGCTGCTGGAAACGCCTAGCCCGACCGGCTACACGCATCACCTGCTAGCAACACTGCACGAGGAAGCACTCAGACTGGGAGTACAGGCGGACTATAACCATAAAGGCGGATTGATTCTGACGCTTGCTGGTCAAGATGATTCACGCACGATTGCATTAAGCGGTCATGTCGATACGCTAGGTGCGATGGTTCGTGCTGTCAAACCGGATGGCAAAATCCGCATGACCATGGTCGGCGGTTTTACGATGAATAGCATTGAAAATGAATACTGTATCATCCATACTCGCAGTGGCAAAACGTACACCGGCACAATCCTCTCTACCGAGCCGTCGGTGCATGTATATGATCACGCGGAAACGTTGAAGCGAACGGAAAATCATATGGAAGTGCGAATCGACGAGGTTGTTGCGTCGAAAGAAGATGTCGACGCACTTGGCATTGCGGTGGGCGATTATATCTCCTTCGACGCGCGTCCGGTAATGACAGATAGCGGATATATCAAATCCCGTCATCTGGATGATAAAGCGAGTGTTGCCGCCATGTTCGGGCTATTGGAATCGGCGCATACTCACCAATGGAAGCCGCGTCATACCGTGAAGTTACTCATTTCCAATTACGAGGAAGTTGGTCATGGCACCGCCTATATTCCGGGCGATATCGACGAGATGATCGCAGTTGATATGGGCTGTATCGGTGATGATCTGTCATGTAAAGAAACGGATGTATCAATCTGTGTCAAAGACAGCTCCGGTCCTTACGATTATGAGATGACTGGCAAGCTTGCTGAGTTGGCACGGCGTGAACAGATTCCGTTTGCGCTCGATGTGTATCCACATTACGGTTCTGATGCTTCTGCCGCACTGCGTGGTGGCAACAATATCCGGGCGGCATTGATCGGTCCGGGCGTACATGCTTCGCACTCTATGGAACGTACACATAGCGATGCCGTTATTAACACTGCACGTCTGCTAGCAGCTTATATTACCGAATAATCACTATCATGGCAAAGGTTGACAGAACGTTTGTCGACCAAGTATAGTGTACAGCGAGACATCCACTAGGGGCGCCCGTATGGGCTGAGATAAAGCGTAGCTTTGGTCCCTTTGAACCTGATCTGGGTTATGCCAGCGTAGGAAAGTGGTGCAATGATGACCGGCTTATTTTGTTTGCCTGTGGTCTTATTTGCCGCTTCCGTTCGCCGGAGGCGGCTTTTTGTCGTGTTCGGTGAATCGAAGAGGACAGTAGGATGGTATATCCAAGCATGGCAAACATGTCGGTTGCGGATTGCAACTGATGTATTGGTTACATACTGTACTGGTTGCCACCCCACCATATTCCCTACTCATCAGTCTACGATGGATGTTATCCACAGTACTGTAGGAGGATTTTTGACTATGCCTATTCTAACAACCCCATTGCCCGGTAGCCGCAAAGTGTATACAATCGGCTCACGTCCCGACATTCAGGTGCCAGAGCGCGAGATCGCCCTTTCACCGAGTGAATTACGCGGTGTGGAAACTGCCAATGCACCGCTACGGGTGTACGATACGAGCGGACCGTACACTGACGAGCATGCAACCATCGATATTCGCCGGGGATTATCTCCACTGCGCGCAGGCTGGATTGCTGAACGCGGTGATTGTGAGCCGGTTGATGCGCGAACAGAGCAGCCAGAGGATAACGGATTCACCAGTCTGGAAAAAGCAGAGCTGCACGGCGCGGAGAAGTTTCCAGACTACGGGCGCCAACCTCTACGTGCTAAAACGGGACATAATGTGACCCAGCTACATTACGCTCGCCGTGGCATCATTACGCCGGAGATGGAGTATATCGCTATTCGCGAAGGGATGACGCCGGAAGTGGTACGTACCGAGATTGCTGCCGGACGCGCAATTATACCTGCGAATGTGAATCATCCTGAGCTGGAGCCGATGATTATCGGTCGCCGGTTTCATGTGAAGATCAATGCCAATATCGGTAATTCGGCAGTTGCTTCCTCTATCGAGCAGGAAGTGGAGAAAATGACATGGGCGACGCGCTGGGGCGCAGATACGATTATGGATCTCTCCACTGGCAAAAATATTCATACGACGCGCGAATGGATTATCCGCAATTCGCCAGTGCCGGTCGGTACAGTGCCGATTTATCAAGCATTGGAAAAGGTCAATGGCAAGGCGGAGGATCTCAGCTGGGAGATGTATCGGGACACACTAATTGAGCAGGCAGAACAGGGTGTGGATTATTTTACGATTCATGCCGGGGTGCTATTACGCTATATTCCGCTCACTGCAAAGCGCGTAACCGGCATCGTCAGTCGCGGCGGATCGATTATGGCAGCGTGGTGTCTGGCGCATCATCGGGAGAACTTTCTGTATACGCATTTTGCAGATATTTGCGAGATTATGAAGGCGTACGATATTAGCTTTTCGCTGGGAGATGGACTACGTCCGGGTTCTATTGCGGATGCGAATGACGAAGCTCAGTTTGCCGAGTTGGATACGCTAGGTGAGTTGACGCAGATCGCTTGGCAGCATGATGTACAGGTAATGGTTGAAGGTCCGGGGCATGTCCCGATGCAGCTTATTCAGGAAAATATGGATCGCCAGCTGGATGTGTGCAAGGAAGCCCCCTTTTATACACTCGGTCCGCTAACAACAGATATTGCGCCGGGCTACGATCATATTACGAGTGCGATTGGAGCAGCCATGATTGGCTCGATGGGGACGGCGATGCTCTGCTATGTAACGCCAAAGGAGCATCTCGGTCTGCCGAATCGCGAGGATGTCAAAGAAGGCGTCATCACGTACAAAATTGCTGCGCACGCCGCCGATCTCGCCAAAGGTCATCCGCGCGCCCGTTATCGGGATGATGCACTGTCCCGGGCGCGGTTTGAATTCCGCTGGCGCGATCAGTTTCATCTATCACTCGATCCTGAACGAGCGATGAGTTATCACGATGAGACACTGCCCGCCGAAGGTGCCAAATCAGCACATTTCTGCTCCATGTGCGGTCCGAAATTTTGCAGTATGAAGATTACGCAGGATATTCGCGATCTGGCAGAACGGGACGGAATTGCGCCGGAAGAAGCGATTGAGTCAGGTATGGAGCAGATGGCGGAAACGTATCGCACGCGGCAAGGCTCGACGAACAGTGTATATGGTGGATAGGCTTGTGTAGACTACATGCTTGGTACTGATATAGCAGAAGCTGAAGATGTTGATCCGGTAGTGTGTACGAACAACGATATGTTCACCTCAAGGTCACTCTCCCATTGATATGACGAATGTTATGTATGGATTGCTTTGCATTCCCATCGACTCATGTATGTCATGGGAAAATATAAACAAAAACTCCCTGTCGCATCAGGATCAACAGATGTTGATTCTACTATGCACAGGGAGTTCTTCATATATTCGATTGCTGTAGAACATATTCTATACCGCTATGATCGCAAACTGGATAAATGATAAGGCAGAGAATAACTGATGGAACAACGAATCGTTACTTGCACAAAAGTAAGTCTGATAGATTAGAGCATATTGCTTATTCCGCCAGATTTATCCCTGCTGTTCAATCTTCTCCGCCAGCTCGTTCAAATACGTCCAGCGTTCCATCAGATGCTCTAGTTCCTGCTCGCCTGCTGCCTGCTCTGCCATCAATTCCTGCAAGCGCACGGAGTCGTTGAATGCCGCTTCCATATCGGTTGTGATGCGGCTCAGCTTGCTTTCGGCGGCTTCAATCATATTGTCAATCTGCTCATATTCGCGTTGTTCCTTATAGCTGAATTTGAGCTTGTCGCGGGATGACGTTCGCTTGTTAGCATCATTGGAAGCTTCGGCTGTGACCTCACTAGACGAAGCGGCATCGGTAGCTCCTTTGCTTGCCGATGTTTCTTTGCCCATATCATTCGTTTTGAGTTGTTGACCGCCAGTACGTTCTTCGTACTCGCTGTAGTTACCAGCATGAATACTTACGACACCGCCGCCTTCAAAAGCAAACATCTTCTCACACGTCCGATCCAAAAAGTAGCGATCATGGGATACGACGAGTACAACACCTGGGAACTCTTCCAAATAATCTTCCAGCACCGTTAATGTCGTAATATCCAGATCATTCGTCGGCTCATCCAGTAGCAGTACATTCGGCGCACTCATCAATACGCGCAGCAGATACAATCGGCGCTTCTCGCCGCCGGATAGCTTGGCAATCGGCGTCCATTGCGCGGATGGAGTGAACAGGAAGCGCTCTAGCATCTGAGCAGCGGTAATGCTGCTGCCGTCCGATGTTTTGACCACCTCGGCAGCTTCCTTGATGTATTCGATTACACGCATATTTTCGTCCATTTCCTGATGTTCCTGCGTGAAATAACCGAATTTGACCGTTTGACCGGTAACAATCTGCCCGCTGGATGGCTGCAATTTGCCTGAAATCAGATTGAGCAGCGTTGATTTACCGCGTCCGTTCGGTCCGACGATACCGATCCGATCCCCTGCCACCGCATGGTACGTCAGATCATGAATCAGCTCGCGACCGCCCAATGTGAGCGATACATGATCCAATTCGATAATTTGCTTACCGAGACGAGAGGAAATGGTCGACACTTCCAGCTGGTCGTTACGACGATTGGGATTGTCATTTTTCAATTGTTCAAAGCGATCAATTCTCGCCTTCTGCTTGGTGGTGCGTGCTTTGGCACCGCGGCGAATCCATGCCAGCTCCCGGCGCAGCAGATTTTGGCGCTTGTCCTCGGTTGCGGCTTCGCGTTCCATCCGCTCGGCTTTTAGCTCCAGATAGCGGCTATAGTTGGCTTCATACCGATACAACCGACCTTGATCCAGTTCTAGCATAACGGTAGCTACACGATCTAGAAAATAGCGATCATGCGTAATCATTAAGAGTGCGCCGCGCCGCCGTTGCAAATATTGTTCCAGCCATGTGACCGAATCATGATCAATATGGTTCGTCGGCTCATCCAAAATAAGCAGCTCTGCCGGTTGGATCAGCGCAGTCGCCAGCGCTACCCGTTTACGTTGACCACCCGATAATGTACCCATCGGTGCATCGTAGCGGGTAATCCCAAGCTTGGATAACACGTTTTTCGCTTCGCTTTCCAGCGACCACGCATCCAGTCGATCCATATCATGACTAACCTGTACGAGCTGTTGTTGTAGCCCGGCATCTTCTGGCGTCTGTTCCAATTGCTCCATCACGTTCATATATGCGCTGACCGCCTGCAATTCCTCACCGCCGCCTTCGAACACTTGACGAAGTACGGTCGCTTCCGGGTCGTACGGCGGATTTTGCGCCAGATAGCGGACACGGACGCTGTTATTAATCACGACTTTACCACTGTCCGGCTGCTCCAATCCGGCAATAATTTTCAAAAAGGTCGATTTACCAGTTCCGTTGACGCCGATAATACCGATCTTGTCGCGATCTTCCATGCCAAACGAGGCATCTTCAAACAATATTTTATCGCCAAAGCTTTTGACGAGTGCTTCTACAGTCATTATGTTCATTGCGATTCACCTTCTCAGGCATCTGCCTGCTGCATAATTTGGGCATGACACGATAGCGGATAACGCATCGTCACGCCGATACCCGCTATTATACCACGATTGAGAACCAGATTTGGAAAAAGAGCATACAAACGCTCCCATTGCTCCATCCACGCCTTATCCATCGAGCGGTTATGATTGCTGATCATTCACCTGTCGCTCGCATCCTTGCAAAAACAGATCAGCTACGAAGCGCGTGCGTTCATACAACTGTTGCTCGCTGAAGTCAGGATTGAACATCAGATCCATTTTCACCCGATCCAGCATGCCAATATACGATTCGGCACACCATTGCGGATGCGTGACTTTGCCCTTCTCCAACACATCGAGTACGATCTGCATATAGCGGAACATAAATTCGCGCATATATGCCATCAGCTCAGGATCATTATTCGGCGCACGGAACACCAGCTTGGTATACTTGCGACGATCAAAATGATACTTCGTGTGATGCAGCGCAATCACATACAGCTGATCTGCCATGCTGATGCAGGAATGCAGCGCTTCTTGCAGGTTATCGAGAAATTGCTCGCAATCCCGGCGCGTCACTGCCAGACACAATTCTTCTTTACTTTTAAAATACAAATAGACCGTTCCTTTGGCGATACCGGCCCGGTGCGCAATATCCGAAATCTTGGTCTCATAAAACCCGTCCAGACCAAATAATTCATAAGCAGCATCCAATATTAAATCCAGTTTGTCTCCTGTCGTGCCGCTCATACGCCACCTCCTATATCACTAAAAACAGCAGCGCTACCGCTCCGCCTGCAATGGAGCTGATCGCATTGACCATATCGTTGTTCATCCAGCGCCAGCCGCGTGCATACACGGTCGGCTGTCCGCAGTGCATCGTCGTCTCTACGATTTTGTCACAAACGGTACAGCGATACATCAACTGTACCGTTGCCCCCAGATACGAATCGGCAAAACAACCTGCCAGACCACCAATCAAGCCTGCCATGATGAGCTGCCAACCTCCATGCATCAGATCAGAACCACCGGAATATTCAGTATATGGATTACCCACAGGAGAGATTATCGAAAACATCCACGCTGCAATTCCGATCACCAGACCGCCTGCCGCCGCTGCCACTGTGCCGCGAAGCGAGATACCACCCGATGCGCCTGGCTCCAGAATGCGTCCATTTAATACCGAACGTGGCGGCTTGCGACTCAGGCTTCCCCATTCGGTCGCCCACGTATCTGCTGTGACCGTTGCCATAATGCCGACAAACGCCAGCACCCATGCCGGATGTGGTGCGATGGCATTACCGATACAGAGCAGCATACCAAGCCCACCATTTGCAAATACTTGTCCGGCGTCACGGCGTGAGCCTTTGGCGTAATCCTGTTCCATTTTGCGTTTACGTTCACGCTTCATTTTCGATAATACGCTACCGCTAATGAAGAATAGAATCAGTAGTCCAAACCAGAGTAGATTGCCTGCTCCGTAATAAATCGTCCCCATCATTGCCGCTGCACACGCACCCGAGCCGGATAACCAGCGCTTACGATACCCCAACCCGGAAATAAGGCCGGCACAGAGCGCGCCGACCAGCCAATCGATTCCGTTGTTCATCATTGGGCGATCCGACAGGTGCCAAGCGATTGCCCCGCATAGATCAGTTCAAATGTATCGTCAGCTACGACTGGGCCGACACCTTCCGGCGTACCCGTAAAAATAATATCGCCAGCAGACAATCCATACGTCTCGCCAATATGCTCCATAATGGTTTCCAATGAAAAGATCATATTTCTCGTGGAACCAAGCTGCACCTGCTGATCATTTTTCAGTAGAGCAAACTCATTGTCCAGCCAGCCCTGATTGCCCGGGAATGGTACAAAGTCGGTCACTGGCGCAGAGTTTTTGAACCCTTTTGCCGCTGTCCATGGATGACCTTTTTTCTTCAACATACTCTGTACATCGCGCAGTGTAAAATCAATTCCCAGCGCCACACCGTCTACGAGCTGTTCAGCAGACAGCCCACGTTCGTAATCCCGTCCGATGCGCACAACCAGCTCGGCTTCATAATGAATCTCGCCCTGATTGGCAGGCAGTACTAGAGAATCAGTAGAGAATGGTACTGCCGCATGGGAAGGCTTGAGGAAGATCATCGGCGATGTTGGCACCTCATTTCCCAGTTCTTCAGCATGCAGTCGGTAATTGCGTCCTACACAGTATACGTTGCGAATGGCACTCATTATGAACATTCTCCTCTGCGACTAGTTTATGAATAGACCCTGTTTTGATGAATATACTTGGTTGTGTATGCAGATAGCAATGAATTATGGTATCGCATTTCCTTTGACATCAAAGCGGATATTGCTTGATAGGCTTTGCAGTCGCTGCAATAACGTCTGCGCTTGTTGTTCTGCCATCGGAACCGGTTGTCCCAGATTGGCAGTATACGGAATCACCTTCATGCTGCACTCGCCCTTCACACTACATACCGCTTGAAAGACGCCGGTATCCCATGTCTTCTCGGTCAAGGAACGGGTGAAAATAAAATTACCTGTGCTATAAGCGATCCATTTGCCTTTGTACTGCTCCAATCCTTGCAGCACATGCGGATGACCGCCGACAACCAGATCAGCACCTGCATCGATAAAGCGATGTGCCAGATCGGTCTGGTGATCGACCGTTGTATCGGAACGCTCTACTCCCCAGTGGGCGACAACGACGACGAGATCGGCATTGCTTTTCGCTTCACGAATGGCAGCTTGGGCGGCAGTTGCATCATAAGCAGTTGCTACGCCGGGCTGATTCTTGCCCGCATTCCAGCTTGTCTCCGGGATCACGCGACTAAATCCGAGTAGTGCAATCTTAATACCTTTACGTTCAAAATACATCGGCTGATACGCGCGTGTACTATCGTTCCCCGCACCGACATAGGAAACGCCGCTCTGATCCAGCTGCTTGATCGTATCGGTTAAGCCGCTGACGCCCTGATCGAGAATATGGTTGTTCGCCAGATTGACTGCATCAATGCCTGCGGCTGCCATATGCGGCAATGCTTCTGGGGAAGACTTGAACGTATACGTTTTGTTCGCTGCTGTCGTATCCGAGCTGGTCACTGGCGTTTCCAGATTGACCACTGTCAGATCGTCCGATGTGAACAGCTTGCTCACATACTGATACGGGTAATCATACCCTTTCTGCGCCAGCAATTCACCTACTTTACCCGAAAACATCACATCACCGCCAAAATTCATCGTGACCGTACGTCCATCAGGCACGGTATCCGTTTGTGGCTCCAGCGTCGGTGTTGTCGATGCACCAGCATCGCCGGAAGTCGGTGAAGGCTTCTTCGTTGCAGAGGAATCCTCATCATCAGAACCAGTCTGCGCTTGGGATGACGATTCGTCCGCTACCGCATTCTGCTCTGACGATTGCTGTGTCTCCGATGTAGTATCCGGTGATTCTTCTGCTGATGTGGAAGGATCTTGTTGCTCGGTCGCGTTCGGTGTCTGCTCACTCTCACCGGACAACGCACCAGACTCATTTTCAGGTAAAAGATCGCCGGATTCATCCTCCGTTGTCGTTGCATCGGAAGATGTTGGCATCTTATTATGTTCTTCTGTTGCTGACTGCGGCACCGAGGTGGTGGCAGCAACTGTTGTTGGTGACCCAGACTGCTGATGTTCATTCATCCAATACACCATTCCAACCAGGACGACCGCCACGACGAGTGCCGTATTCAGCAGCATCCAGCGTCTGAATCGGCGCTTGCGTCGTCGTATTGCTTCCTGTCTTTGGTGACGGTTTTGTTCTGATCGTGTTGAATACATACATTACTCCTTTTACTCATACGTCCTGTTTAGTATAACAGGTTCGTACAAGGAGCGAAAAGCGTGCTGACCGCCAGCCCTGTCATCACGCGGGATTGGCAGCACCTTGCGTAAAAGAACGTAAAAGAAAATAGAGATATAACATAACCTTCTATTTTCATATTATATGTCTCATATAACATAATCTCTGATCCATATTGATGAAAATTCGGGCACAAACGTATAGTTAATGCACCTCAGATAGCAACTTATATGCTTCCTCATTCGATTGTACTGACAATAGTCGTTCGCGGAATGAGTCGTCCATGAGTTTACGTGATAACATTTGCAATATTTTCAGATGGGCATTACTCTCGCCCTTGATCGGTGCGGCAATCATAAAGATAAGGCGTGCATCGCTGCCATCAGCACTGTTCCAATCCACGCCGTCGCGTTTCATACCGAATACGACACGCGGCTGCTTGACGACATCCGATTTGCCATGTGGAATGGCGATATTCATGCCGATCCCGGTCGAACTTTCCTGCTCGCGATCTAGAATCGCCTGCTTGAACTGCGATTTGGACGATAGTATGCCTTCGCTATCCAGCACATCGATTAATTCGTCGATAATATCATCCCGTGTATCGCCTGCAAGCTGAAGTACAATAGACTGCGGTGTAACAATGTCGGTTAACGAGTGAATGCTTTCCTTTTTCACGCCGACCTCTTCTTGCTTCACCTTGTTCTCTACGTTCGTATCCGCTTGTTCAAGCCCTTGATGAGCGTCAGACTGTTGATTATGGTTCTGGTGATCATTGGCATTGGCGTGATGATCACTAGTATGATTGGAATGTGAACTCAGTGTAAGATCGCCAGTGGAATCGTTGGAGTGTGAATTCATGATTGGGTTCTTCCCTTCTGTATCGTTATATGTGGAATCAGTACCTTTATACGTCGCACCAGCCAATGCTGTTGCTGGCTCTTGTCCTATATCCTTTTTCAACAAGCCGATCATCAGTACCGTTACTAGTACACCGACGATGATCGCAAGCAGAAACATAATTACATGATCAACTGCGCCCAGCAGTGCCACAATCGGTCCACCATGCGCCACCCGATCACCGACTTTGCCAAACATTGCAATGACTGATGCGCTCATCGAACCGATCATAATGCTTGGAATGACACGTAGCGGGTCTTGAGCGGCAAATGGAATCGCTCCTTCAGTAATGCCAAACAAGCCCATTGTAAACGCAGCTTTGCCTGCTTCCCGCTCCGTACCACGGAATTTACGCTTATGAATAAAGGTAGCAAGCCCCATACCAATCGGTGGCACACAGATTGCAGCGGCAATCGGTCCCATAATCTCATAATTACCTTCACCAATCATTGCCGAGCCGAACAGAAAGGCGACCTTATTCACCGGTCCGCCCATATCGAATGCAATCATCGCTCCTAAAATCAATGCCAGTAGAATCGAGCTGGTGCCCTGCATACTTGCCAACCATCCAGTCAACCATTCGAAAAACGCTGCAATCGGCGCACCAATCAGAAAGACAAAGATCAGCCCGACGATCAGCGACGAGATAACCGGAATGATAATAATCGGCATGATCGGCAATAGCGCTTTTGGAACTTTGATTTTCTTAATCGCTAGTGCTACATAACCCGCCAGAAAACCAGCAACAATGCCGCCAAGAAAGCCTGCTCCCGCTTCACTTCCATAAAAGCTACCATTTGCCGCAATAAAGCCGCCGACTACACCCGGCGCAAGCCCCGGACGATCGGCAATACTAACTGCGATAAAGCCTGCTAGAATGGGCACCATAAACGTAAATGACGCGCTGCCAATGCTCTCAACCGTTTTCCAAAACGACCCGTCTGGTATAACAATACCGCCTGGTGTCTGCTGTCCGCCCAGTGTGAGTGCAATTGCAATCAGCAGCCCGCCAATCACGATAAATGGAATCATATACGAGACACCGTTCATCAGATGGCGATAGATCGGATTTTGCCGATCTTGTCGTTCATTGCGGATCTCTTCGGACGATCGCAACTCTCGCTGATCACCGTTATATGCACGTACATTGTTGTCGACAAACATCTGGATCAATTCTTCCGGTCGACGAATGCCGTCCTGCACACCAACAGTCAGTAGCCTTTTGCCAACAAATCGGCTTTTGTCCACCGCCTTATCGGCAGCAATAATAATGCCATCCGCCTCTGCAATATCCTGCTGAGTGAACGCATTTTCCACACCGATTGAGCCTTGCGTTTCGATCTTGATAGGAATGTTCATCTGATCTGCTGTTTTTTGCAAATTTTCGGCTGCCATATATGTATGCGCAATTCCGTTAGGACAGGAAGTGATGGCAAGCAATTTCATTAATAATTCCTCCATTCTGCGATTCAAATAAGATGGCGTTGCTTCCTTTTACGTGTCAACGCTTACATAACGTTTAACCAGAAAGCAAGTGTTAGAACAAAACACGACAAAAATCCCGGCTAGGCATCGTACACCTACCGGGATCATCTATTCATTTGGTACTTGTTCATCGAATGTATATGATGTTATTTCAATACGCGTAAAGACACTGTACGCTGCGCTTCCAATTGGGCAGCATCTCTGGCAGTGCGAATACAATCTGGCAAACCTACGCCGTCATAACCAGCACCAAGTAGTAGCATGCCTGGGCGCTCTGTCGACAACTCGCTGCGCAGTGCGCTAATGTCATCCAGATGACCGACCGGATACTGCGGCATCGAACGACGCAGACGGGTAATCTCGGTAAACAGTGGCGTCGCTTGTATGCCCATCAGCTCGCGCATATCATGCAGTACCTTTTCCGTAATCTGCTCATCAGACTCGTCGACAATCTGCTCCTGTCCATCGCGACCGACGTAGAAGCGCATCAGCACCCGATCATCCGGGCTAGTATGCAACCATTTGGTCGATGTCCATGTGCAGGCGGTAATCGTGCGACCTTCCTTGCGCGGCACGAGGAAGCCGGAGCCATCGTATTCCGTTTCGATATCTTTGCGGTCAAATGCCATCACAACATTGGCAACTGATACATAGTTAATCTGATCCAGCGCGGCAGTATCCACATGCCCTTGTAACAGCGGTGCAGCGGCAAAAGCAGGCACAGTCACTACGACATGCTCCGCTTCCAGCGTCGTACCATCGCTAAGCGCAATCGTATACAGACCGTTCTCGTAGCGGATCGATTCTGCGCCTGTGTTTAGCTTGAACGTTACATCGGTCGCCAGTTGTTGCTCTAACCGATCAGTCAGACTTTGCAGACCGTTTTTGAATGTATAAAATGTACTTTTCTTCGTGCCGGTATGCGTCTCGACTGGCTTGCGTCCGGTATTCATGCCTTTGATCAGACTACCATATTCACGTTCCACTGTGCCGAATTGTGGAAATGTCGCCTGCAAACTCAGTTTGCGTGTATCGCCAGCATAAATGCCAGCCAGCAGCGGTTCCGTTACATTTTCCAATACTTCTTTGCCTAGACGACGCTCAATAAAGTCACCTAGTGACTCGTCTTTGCCATCCATCTTGGCAGGCAGTAAGAAATCTTCTAGCGCGCGAATTTTGCCATCCATGGAGATCAGATCACTTTCCATAAATGGACGCAGCTCGGTCGGAATGCCAAGCACCAATCCAGATGGCATCGGATGCAGCTGTCCGTCATGCAAAATATACGTTTTCTTCGCATTCGGGTTGGTCGTAACGAGATCGTCGCCCAATCCAACCTCCTGCGCCAGCTCGGTCATGGCAGTCTTGCGCGCCAGATACGAATCCGGTCCTTTTTCGATTACAAAACCGTCCTTATGCAGCGTATGCACTTTACCGCCAAGTGAGCCGGATTGTTCCACAATTGTAATCTGTGGGGACAATTCCTGTTCACGAAAATATTTGCGCAAATAAAACGCTGCGCTCATTCCCGTAATCCCGCCTCCGATAATGGCGATACGCCGTGCGGATGATGTCATGATACATGCACCTCTTTTGATTTGCGGATGACTTCGTCAGCCAGCACTTCCATATACAGCTCGTCTGTGTTGAGTGAGTCGATGCGCATCAGACGCATATCGATCTCCTGTGCCAGCTCCTGGGCTTCGATGTCCAGGTCATACAATACTTCCAGATGATCGGATACAAAACCGATCGGCGCTACCAGCACATATTTGACTTGCTCAGCGCTCAGTTCTTGCATCGTGTCCAGCACGTCCGGTCCCAGCCAAGGCTCGCTCGTACGTCCAGCACTTTGCCAGGTAAATTGCCATGAAGGTACATTGGCAAGCTTCGCAATCGCTTCGGACGTTTCCAGCAACTGGTCGCGATACGGATCGCCCATGCTCAGAATACGCTCTGGCAAGCTGTGCGCGCTGAACAATACGCGTACTTCTTCACGGGTTGCGCCTGTTTCTTCAAACAGTTCCAATTTGCTATTCACACGGTTGGACAGCGTTTCGATCAACTTCGGATGCAGGTGATAGCTCTCGATTGAAGTGAGCTGCACACCTTCCTGCTGCGCTGTTTCGTTCGCACGTTTCAGGTAGCTACCAACGCTCATTGTGGAATAATGAGGCGCCAGCACGATGCCGATCGCTTCTGTAATCCCGTCTTTTGCCATATGCTGAATGCCATCCTCAATAAATGGATACGCATGCTTCAATCCTTGATAACAGATGAATTCGATCTCGCCGCCTGCGCTTAGCTCATTCAGCTTGTTTTGCAATCCAGCCACTTGATTGTCCGTATTTTCGCGTAGTGGGAATACACCGCCGACAATCGCTTCATAGCGGTCTTTTAGTTCTTTGAGTTGTTCCGGGCTTGGCGGATTGCCTCTGCGGATATGGGTATAATACGCTTCTACATCTTCGAGACTAGCCGGAGTACCGTAAGACATGACCAGAACACCAATTTTCTTGTTAGCCATTAAAGATCACCTCAATAGTAAAAGTAATAAAGCAATTGCTGTCGCTTCATCCATGACAATTGTCACACCGACGATTCAAATTTCATTTAAATTTTGGGATAATACATACAAACAAGCGTCAATTCGTCATTAACAGAATCCCATTCCGACAACATGGACACCGTTAAGACGGTATGCCACATGCTGTCACTTCGCTATAGACCGACATATCAGCAGCCTCTGCTCCATAGTATGCGGAATGTAAAATGAAATTGCCAGTTTGCATTCAGAATCGGTTCAATCCGACGTCATCCGATTCTTCAACACTTCCGCTGAATATTCATGCACATAATGCGTCAGTTCCTTCAGCTTGTCGATAGACGCTTCCGGGAATAGACCATGACCGAGATTGAAAATATACCCCGGCTCTTGCAGCCCTTCGTCGATGATCCGGCGCGCGTGCTCATGAATGAGCGACGACGGTCCAGTCAGCACATACGGATCGAGGTTGCCCTGCACTGCATATTTACCACCGAGACGGCGACGCGCTTCTGGAATCGATACGCGCCAATCCAGTCCGATCACATCGACGGGTAGACTATTCAGCTCTGGCAACAGTTCGCCTGAACTTACACCTGGAAAATAAATCTTCGGCACATCCAGATCTTTGAGCTGATCAAAAATATACGTGATCGTCGGCAATACATACGTGCGAAAATCAAGCGGCGACAGCGCCCCAACCCAGCTGTCGAACAACTGGAACGCTTTACCACCATTCTCAACATGCTTACGCAGATACGTTGCGACCATGTCGCCCAGCTTGCGCATCAGCGAGTGCCACAATTCCGGCTCACTGTACATCATCGTTTTCGTACGGATGTAGCTTTTGGATGGTCGTCCTTCGATCAGATAACTGGCAATCGTAAACGGCGCACCGGCAAATGTAATCAGCGGCACATCCAGTTCGCGATCCAGAATGCGGATCGTTTCCAGCACATGACCGAGATCGCCTTCCACATCAATTGGACGCAGACGCTCCACATCAGCAGCGCTACGAATCGGGTTGTCGATCACAGGACCGATATTTTTGACAATATCGAAGTCAATGCCAATGGAGGCAACCGGATTCATAATATCTGAATACAAAATCGCCGCGTCAACGCCCAGCTTGCGTACTGGCATCATCGTCACTTCGGCAGCCAGCTCGGGTTGTCGGCATATTTCCAGCAGCGTGTAATGTTCTTTGATTTTCTGATAATCCGGATCATAACGCCCTGCCTGACGCATATACCAGACTGGTAAATGGTCGGTACTTTGCTTAAAGCAGGCGCGTATGAAGGAATCGTTATAGCTCATACATAGTCCTCCGCGTCGGTAGTTATTCATCGTAGTATTGGGATGTTGAACAGATTACAGGATAGTTATTCTTACCCCATTTATGTCCGTTTTCGTTCGTTCTGACTCACAATTCCATTATCCTCTTTTTCACAAGGTGTAACAACTCCCCTACGATGAACATCCCATGACAATACTATGAACGAAAATGGACATCATACAGATTGTATCACTCATTAGCAGCATGGAAAATAATGCTAAAAGCAAAGCAAATTCATGCACCTTGTTTCATCTGATGAAAATTAGTTTTATTTTTTCTTGATTTTGTACCCAAATTAGTCCAAATCCATGTAAAACTATGCTATAATTACAGGATGGAATTGTAAGGAAGTGAAACGTGATGAAAATTTCAAAACCTAATTTCGAAGCCTGGCAAATTAACCTGATGGTATTATGGGTCGGGCAATTTCTAGTCAATGCCGGAATGACGATGATCGTTCCGTTTATCGCTCTGTACCTGTCACAGGATATTGGCGTACAGGGGGAACACCGGGTCGCACTGTGGGCGGGCTTTATTTTTGCCGCCAATTTTGTGACTTCGTTTATTTTCCAGCCGTTATGGGGCAAGCTGTCCGATCAGTATGGACGTAAAGTAATGCTGCTGCGCTCTGGGTTCGGGATGGCGATCGTGTTCACTGCGATGGGCTTTGCTACTCAAGCATGGCATCTACTGGCATTACGGCTGATTAACGGTACTATCTCTGGCTTTAACCCGGCGGCAACCTCTTTGATTTCCAGCAATACGCCTAAGGAAAAGATGGGCTTTGCGATGGGCATTAGCCAATCCGGTACTATTGCTGGTACGATTCTCGGTCCGCTGATCGGCGGTATTCTCGCCGATACGATTGGCTTCCGGTATATTTTCTACATTACTGGTTCATGTATATTTCTCGCTACGCTGTTAGCGCTATTCTCGGTACGCGAGAAGTTCGATCGCTCGGCAGCGGCACAAATGCCCAAAACATCCGTCTTATCCGGGCTGCGCGAATTAAGTCTGACTCCGCAGTTACCAGCACTGTTCACTGTAACGTTGCTGCTGCAATTTGCACTAATTAGCCCGATGACATTGTTGCCGTTATATGTGCAGAAATTACAAGGCACCACGGAAAATCTCGCCTTTTGGTCTGGCTTGGTTAGTGCGGTGACGGGACTATCCAATATGTTGATGGCGCCGATTCTTGGTAAAGCGAGCGATAAGTACGGCGCTCACCGCATCCTCACATTTTCTCTGATCGGTGCAGGCTTGATGCTCATCCCGCAAGCCTTTGTGCAAAATGTGGAACAATTGATTATTGTGCGCTTTCTCATGGGATTATGTATGGGTGGATTGTTACCAAGCGTCAATTCGCTAATTCGTTACTATACGCCGGATGGAATGGAAAGCCGGGCATTTGGCTTTAACAGCAGTACGAATGCACTTGGCAATATGACTGGCTCAGTGATGGGCGGTGTGCTGGCAGGCTTTATCGGAGTAGAAGGATTGTTTGTACTGTCAGGAATACTGCTAATGTTGAACATGCTCTGGGTACGCGCCCGGCTGTACAGCAAACCAACCGCCGACCGTCATCGCAAATCGGCATAATTCGTGGTCAACCAGCATCACATAACAATGATTGTATTCAGGGAAAATAACTCTAAAAATACTACATCGCAAGAAACCCAAAACCGCCGTACTGCCAGCATACAACGCAGTACGGCGGTTTTTAGTTTACATCGCTATACTGCCAAATCCAATGCTCACTTCATCTATCCAATCATGACAGTATATCTACTAGCCATTGCACAAAGGGGCGTGTATACGTTCCGTCTGCATCAAGCGAAGGATCAAGAATCGTCAGTTCCATTCCAGCAACCTTCTTACTGTTCAATAGTGGCTGCAACAGCGCCGTTAATTCTTCATAGTACAGACCATCATCCGCTGGACTGTCTACAGCTGGCATCAGATCATGATGAAGCACATCCACATCAAGATGAATCCAGAAGCCGTCCAATTGCTCCGACTCCACTTGATCCAGAAAATTCTGTGCAACAATTGCCATCCCTTGTTGCCGAACAGCCTGTAGATCAACATAATGCACATCCGATTCCAGCACTGGACGAACATAATATTCATCATATTCCCGATTGCCTACACAGCAAATATGCGACTGCTCTACATACGGCTGCTGCCCATGCAAATGAGTCAACCGTTCATCTCCCATACCCGCAACAATCGCCAAATCCATCCCTGCCACCCCGCCAGTCGTAGACAGAGAGGGCGGAATATAATCGGTATGCCCATCCACGAAAAACAATCCATATCTGCCGCGCTGCTTCAATGCCAGCATCGTGCCGATCAGTATGCTACAATCGCCACCAAGCAGCAATGCCAAATGCTCCGGTTGACGCTCCAGCTGTTCTCCAAGCAATTCTGCTTGTTGCAGCGCATACTGGGCAATCTCCGGTACGTGTAGCAGCGGAGGGTCTCCCTCTTGCTTCATCGTATAATCGGGCGGCAGCAGTTCAGCCACAGTCGCACTATGCAAACGCTCGTGCAAACCAAAGCTACGCAGCCAGCCTGGCAAATGACGGACACCCGGCTCGATATCGCCAGCCTTTTTACGCAAGCCGAGATGAATCGGAAATTCCAGTATATTAATCGGTCTTCCGTTCATATTGCGGTATCCCTCCCCTATCTTTTTTCAAAAGATTATACCTTCACCATCGCAATCGCCAGCCCGTCATAAGCAGGCAGCAACGTACCGGTCAGGCGCGGATCGGAAGCCATACGACGGTTGAACTCGCGCACTATCTGCACAGCAGGTCCTTGTTTGTCCGGGTTCAGCGTACGACCGCGCAGCAGCAAATTATCGCCAACAATGATCGCTCCCGGCTGTGCCAGCTCTAACGCATACTCCAGATAGTTCAAATAATTCCCTTTATCCGCATCAATGAAAAAGAAGTCAAACGTTCTGCCTTCCTGCTTCAACTGCTCCAAACTATGCAGCGCTTCGCCAACGAGATACTTCACCTGTTCCCCATGACCCGCCTGACGTAAATGTTCATGCGCCAACGCCGCATAAGCAGGTTGCAGCTCCAGCGAGGTAATGCTGCCTTCGACACTCAATCCGCGCGCCATACAGACCCCGCTATAACCGCCCAGCGCACCAATTTCCAAAATACGATTGGCACGCGACATTTGCACCAACAAAGTCAGCAATCGTCCGTAGCCTGGCTCCACCGATACTTCCGGCATCCCCTGCTCTCGAATCTTCTGCTTGATCTGTAGCAGTAATTCATCTTCCTCAATCAGCTCGTTCATATAATGTTCTGGATTGGAATGTTGTTCTGTCATGTAATGATTCTACCCCTTCAAATGTAAAATTCAGTCTGATATGCAAAAATCGCCGATATTGCGGCACTTTTTTAACGGAAACGTTTGTAAGAACTGACGCATTCACCTATACTAGATTGTATGGCTTTCGGGCGAAACCGGCAAACGGTATATTAAATAAATAAGGGAATTTTGTTTAGGAACAAAAGATCTCACTGTTTATAGGGAGTTGAAGAACTACAATGAAATCACTGGAATTAATCGCTACCTGCCCAATGGGCATTGAGTCAGTTGTAGCGCGCGAATTAAAATTGCTCGGATATGATGATACACGCACCGAGAACGGTCGTGTCCGCTTCAGCGGCGACTATATCGACATCTGTCGCTGTAACTACTGGTTGCGTACAGCAGACCGCATCGTAATCAAAATGGCAGAATTCAAAGCCACAACATTTGACGAATTATTTGAAGGCGTAAAAGCCGTATCGTGGGCAGACTATATTCCTGCCGATGGCGAATTTCCGGTTTCCGGACGCTCGCAAAAATCGCAACTGAGCAGTGTACCCGCTTCACAAGGTATCGTAAAAAAAGCGGTCGTAGAGAAGCTCAAACAAACGTATGAAACCGATTGGTTTCCAGAGGACGGCGCACTGTATGCGATTGACGTATCGTTATACGAAGATACGGCGCTGATCACGATGGATACGACCGGACCTTCACTGCACAAACGTGGATACCGCAAGCATGCGACAGAAGCGCCTCTCAAAGAAACAATGGCGGCAGCACTCATACTGCTTAGCCGCTGGGGTCCACATCGTCCGCTGTACGATCCGTTCTGCGGTTCCGGCACATTGCTGATTGAAGCGGCAATGATCGGCTGGAATATCGCACCCGGACTGCGCCGTAGCTTCCCGTCAGAAGGCTGGTCGATCATTTCGGATGAGCTGTGGGAACAAGCTCGTGACGAAGCATTCGATGCGGTCAATGACGATATTCCGCTGCAAATTACAGGTAGCGATATTGATCCAGAAGCGATTGAAATCGCCAAAGCTTGCGCCAAAAGTGCAGGTTTGGGCGACGAAATTGAATTTAAAGTTATGCCTGTTTCGCGTATTCAGCCACAAGGCAAATTCGGCTGCATCGTGACCAACCCGCCATATGGCGAGCGTCTGAGCGAAACGAAAGAAGTTGAAGCGATGATCCGTGAGCTGGGCAAATCGTCCATCTATCTGCCGGATTGGTCGGTATTCGCAATCACACCAACTCGTCATTTTGAACAATTTTTCGGACGCAAAGCCGACAAACGCCGCAAGCTGTACAACGGTCGGATCGAATGTCAGTTTGTTCAATATCTCGGTCCACTGCCGCCGCGTCAGCGTCAGGAAGAAGCTCCATCCTCGTAAGTATAAGCTCCAAGCGATTGTATACGCTTAGAGCATCGACGATCCCAACAGATAGAGATAGATTGCACATCAGACAGATAAATCACGTATGGTATAGATCAATCAAAGAAATTGCTAACCAATTCTCATTCTAATCTCCATACGTACAGCCACGCCGATCACGGATATGATTTCATTGATGTGACTAAACATCATAATTCCAATCCGGCGTGACTGTACGCAATGGTTGTATCAACAGAATGTAAAGTCACTATATATTTCATGCAGGGATGCTGCGGTTGTAAAGCCTGCGATCATCCCTTTTTTACACTTATTGTTATAATGACAAGTCTCATTGCTTTCATTGCTCTGTTCTGTTGTACGTCAGATCCTTGGTACAGGCTGCTTGACGTTCTGCACTGACGCACTTGAACTGGAGCGGGTTAACGTGTTAAACTGCACGCTAACCGTTTGAATGTAATGCAGAGATTAACTTTGTAAACTGAATTTGGGCATCATGTAAGGTGATGTATTACGCAAGGGGGCTCCATTTTGGAACAGATACATTCCCGGTCACAGCGCCGCAGCTGGCAACAGCGTCTGCTATGGCCGTTCGCCCCGGTCAGAATTGATTATTTGTTATTTTTGATCCTGATGCTGGGTAAAATCTTGTATTTGCATAGCAATCTACATTTGCAAAATATCGATATGAATGCGCTGGATGTCATAACCGCTATCGGTTCGATCCTGCTCGCTTCATTCTGGACGTTATGGTTACCACGCCGCGGACGTATCATCGGTCTGATTATTGCCGATGTGCTGCTGAGTGTGCTATTGTTCGCCGATCTCGTATATTTCCGTTATTTTCAGGATTTCATTACGATTCCGGTACTGATGCAGGCAGGTCAGGTGGAATCATTAGGCGGTAGTATTCGCGAACTGATTCATACGAACGATATTCTGCTGTTCGCTGATGTACTATTATTGCTTATTGTCGGTATCGTGCTGATCATAAGACGGATTACACGCGGCAAACGTATCACCGCATCGTCGAATCGCTGGAATGGCTCGGCTGTATCCAGCAGTCGTAACCGTCGTGTCGGGACTCGTTTGTTACAAGGGGTTGGCGTATTCGTACTTGGCTGTCTGTTGACCTTTGGACCGATCAAATATGCAACATCCACTTGGGCAATCGGATTGTTCGTAGGCAACTGGTGGAATATGTCGCTGTATAACGTAACCGGTGTACTCGGATTTCATGGATATGATGTGTATCGGTATGCGGAAGATCATTTTGGTAGTGGCAGTCAATTGTCAGCCGCTCAGACAAATGAAGTCAAAGACTGGTTTGCCGCCAAACAAGACACTCGCTCCCAAAAAGGCGATGATGATCTGTTCGGCGCATACAAAGGCAGCAATGTGATCGCTATTCAGGGCGAAGCATTTATGAACTTTGTCGTCGGCAAAAGCTTCAACGGTCAGGAGATTACACCGAATATCAATCGACTGATGAAGGATAGCATTTATTTTAGCCAGTATTATCATCAGACTGGGCAGGGGCGCACATCGGATGCTGATATGGCATCTAACGCTTCACTGCATCCTCTGCCCACCGGTTCGGTCTTTACTCGCTATGCGGATCATGAATATGATACACTGCCGAATATTCTGAACAAGCAAGGTTATGATTCGTATGTATTCCATGCATATGAGCCAAGCTTCTGGAACCGTTCCGTGATGTATCAAAATATGGGCTATACTAAATTTTTCAGTAAAAATGATTATACCATCGACGAGCCGCTCGGCTGGTCGCTCGGTGACAAATCATTCTTCCGTCAATCGGTTGAGAAAATGAGCGAAGTACAGCAGCCGTTCTACTCCTTCCTCATCACACTGTCCAGTCACCATCCGTTCACTCTTCCGGCTTCGGTACAAGAATTAGATATGGGTGATCTGTCCGGTACAACATTTGGCGATTATATTCAATCGCTGCATTATGTAGATGCCGCGCTCGGTGAGATGGAGCAAGATCTGAAGGACAAAGGATTGTGGGATAAAACGATTCTGTTGTTCTATGGCGATCACGATGATTCGCTCAAGGATAAAGCACCGATGGAAGAATTCCTCGGCAAAGAATTGTCCGATCTTGATATGGAGCAGCTGATGAATCAAGTACCTATGTTGATTCACCTGCCAGATGGTGCTCATGCTGGTACGTATGATACACCTGCCGGTCAGCTCGATATGACTCCATCGATTTTGCATTTGCTCGGTGTCGATGCCAGTCCGTATTATCTGATGGGCAATGATATGTTTAACAAAAAAGAAGATAAGCTTGTCGTACTGCGCACCGGTGCTTTTACCGATGGCAAAGTATTCTATATCCCATCAGCAGATGGTGTATTTGAACACGGGACAGCTTACGATCTGAAAACGCGCCAGACCACCAATCTGGAACGCGCACGCAGCGGATTCGAGGAAGCACAGAAACGGTTGAACATTTCCGATGAAGTGATTACTCATGATCTGATTCGCGAGTTCCACAGCGAGAAATCGGGCGGTACGTCAAACAGCAGTAAATAAATCAGCATTACCAGCTCATATTTCACACCAAAAAGCCCGCAAGGACGATAATCGTCCTTGCGGGCTTTGATGTTGATATACGTTTTCCCTGTATAAGATGTCTCCTCATCGGGAACGTTTGTCGGTATTATGCTTTGGCAGAAGGCTTTTTCACAAACTTGGCAACCTTCTCCAGCACTTCAGCTTCCGTCGGAGCGCTGACATAACGACCGTTAATAAATACAAATGCACGCTTACCACATGGACCGCAATACGACTTGCAGCCGATCTTGATCTCTGCGTCGGGCGCGAGCTTTTCCAGCTTGGGAATAATACTTTTCAGGCGGATGTGGTTGCACTCGTCACATACGCGAATATCGTTAGCCATGAATAATTCCGTTCCCTTCGGTCATCTTAGTGATGATGGTGACCGTGATCGCCTTTGGAAGGGTTCGTAATCACAAAGCCCTCTTCACCGGTGTACAGATAGTCGACTTTGACGCCATCCAGCCATGCTTCGTTTGGATCAACGGCTACATCGATTTCTTTGTCGGTGGATACGACTTCTTCATGACTTTGTGGCTCAGCCAGGTCCATACCATAGTGCACGTGGTCGCCGTGGGAATGAGTTACAAATACACGCAGTTTCAGACCTGCGTTTTCTGGTTTGTCCATCTCTTGCTTGATTACTTTCGCTGCATTGCGCGTAATTTTGACTTTCATGGAATCAGCTCCTTGAGTTCGACTTGCCTGCCTGAGTGCAGGACGCAATAGTACTATTGTATAACTGGTCCCATTATTACGCAAGGATAAACCCATGCTTAGCGCTGCGGATTGTACTCAATCGTTGACAGTTTTGTTTCGGCACGCGATACGAACCAGTTCATGAGCAACAAGGTCACTCCAATATCATCTATAGGCATAAACGGCATCATGTCCGGCATCACCCAGTATACAAGTACGGGAACAACGAACAGCAGCTTTTCTGTTATAGGCAGTTCTCTGGAAGTGAGCAATCCAGGGAGTTTTTTGAATACATGCACCCATTGCTTAGCGGAAAATAAACGGGTCCATTTTGACATGTTGCATCTCTCCTTCATGGATTCGCGCCACAGCTGCGATCCGGGCGCTGAATAATCAAATGCTGAACGCACATGCGAAGTGCGTACTTGTATAATACGTATGAGATACAAAAAGTTTCAGAAAATCTGGAGATTATGTAAACTTTTTTATTTGTACATTTGGAGTGTATATAGCGAGTATTTCTTTGCATACTAGATATCGTTTGTGAAGATACTTATACGGATGTACGTATGAAGATGAGTATGTGTATACGAAAAATAGAGCAACTTTCCGTGTTGGAAAGTTGCTCTATAGTTAGGAAATGTTTCTTTTGAAGCGGGGATGTGATTCGCGGTTTCTAGCGAAGGACATTGGAATGCGTTATCGTTCTCATTTTATTGTTTGCCAGTGTGCTTGCGTAAAGTCAGACCGAGCATAATAAGCAGCATGCCGATGACATACACTGACATTGGAGTTGCGGTCTCACCTGTTTGTGGCAGACGATCCATATGGATCAGCTGGTTGCCAAGCGTTGGATTAGCGTTTGCAGCAATATCACTCACGCCCATCGTGCCTTGACCGGCAGCTGTCACAATATTGGCATTGCGAGTTGAACCCGGCAGCAGTGCTGCTGGTGTAACCATACCCATCGCAGTCACCGTATTCAGACGATTGCGAGGCGAGGTCGAACTGTTCTGTTCATCCGTTTCTACAGCAGCAGTCGGGTCATCTGTAGACGCAATGCTTACGTCGCCATTCAGACTGTTGGTTGCTGTTTCATTGTCGGCGTTAGAAGGATTGACTCCATCTGTTGATCCGACGAGAACACCTGCTCCATTACTTACAGTCGTTGCTGCGTTACCACTAGAACTGTTACTGCCGGATGTGCCTGTACCATTATTGCTGTTGTTATCTGTGCTGGTATTGCCAGTATTGTCCGTGTTGTTCGATGTTCCATTATTGGTACCATTGTTGCCACCGCTATTGCCTGTATTGCTACCATTATTGTTATTTCCACTAGTATTGTTGCCATTTCCGTTATTACCGTTATTTGAGCTACCGTTGTCAGATGGATCGGTACTGCCAGTATTACCATTGTCGTCTGTTCCATCATTGTCATTGTTGCCAGGCTGTGTTGGCTCTGTCGGAGTTGTACCAGTATCACCGCCACCGGATTCATTTCCATCGTCGTTGCCGATGATCGGTGTGAAGCTGGTATTTTCCAATAAATTCAGACCCACATCTGGCAAAATGCCATCTGCAATACCGATAGAGATCAGCGATGATTGTTCACCGATTCCGTCGCTATTTTCCAGCTGGTTGTTGTCGAGAACAGCTATATTCAGATCGCTACCAAGTACATCATCCAATCCAAGCTTTACCGCAGCATCTTGTTGGCTATTGCTAGTTGTAGTGGATTGCTCATCGCTGTCCAATACACCAAGATGCAATTGGTCAGCAATCGGCAGGTCATTGGCAGCTACTTCTACTACGGCTTCATGTTTTGTGCTGGCAGTTTCATCGGATTGTTCGTCTCGATCCAGTACACCAACGTGTACATTATCGGCAACTACAGCATCATCCGCTGCTACCTCTACTGCGGCTTCGTGTTCTGTACTGGTAGCTTCAACAGATTGCTTATCGCGATCCAGTATACCAACGTGTACATCATCGGCAACTACAGCATCATCCGCTGCTACCTCTACTGCGGCTTCATGTTCTGTGCTGGCAGCTTCAACGGATTGCTCATCGCGATCCAGTACACCAACGTGTACGTTGTCAGCAACTACAGTATCGTCAGCTGCCACCTCTACCGCAGCTTCGTGTTTTGTGCTGTCAGCTTCGCCGGATTGTTCATCGCGATCTAGCACACCTACGTGTACATCATCGCCAACTACAGTATCGTCAGCTCCTACTTCTACTGCGGCTTCGTGTTCTGTGCTGGCAGCTTCAACGGATTGCTCATCGCGATCCAGCACACCGACGTGCACATCATCGCCAACTATAGCATCATCCGCTGCTACTTCTACTACGGCTTGATGTTCTGTGCTAGCAGTTTCCACAGATTGCTCATCGCGATCCAGTACGCCGACGTGCACATCGTCTCCGATCACAGTGTCATTCGCTGTAACTTCCGCTACAGCTTTATGCTCTGCGTTTATATTTTCACCGGATTGTTCATTGCTATCCAATACACCAATATGCACGTCATCACTAATTGGTGTATCGGTTGCTGCAATTTCGGCTACAGCCGAGTGGCTGTTGTCAGTGTTGGCTTGGGATTGCTCTTGATTGTCCAGAACACCAATATGCAGATCGTCGCTGACCAGGGTGTCAGTCCCCGTCACTTCTGCAAAGGCGGAATGATCGGTCTCGCTGTTGGTTGTCGTTTGATCTGAAGAAGTGAGCACTTGCGCCTCTATTTCGTCTCCAAGCACGGTGTTATTGGCTTGTACTTGAAGCACGGCGTCGCTCTGCTGATTGCCTGTTGCGTCGGTGTTCTCCTGATGCTCCAGTACACCGACATGCAGCGTACTATCCTGCTGAGTGCTTTCCTCATGTTGATCTCCAATATTCAGCTCTACCAGCGAACGGCTTTCTGATTCTGCCGCCGATGCGGTTGTATGCGACCATCCCATAACTGCTGCCAGACAACCTGTTGCCACCATCATTTTCACTGACCATTTCATTGTTCATCGCTCCCTTTTATTTTAATACGACTGTTGTCCATTAAAATAAAGGGAGTGTTGCGGTGGCTGACCCGGTGGGGCATTCATCCACTGACTGCTGCCTCGTTCCGAACGAGTATAGTGAATTACAATCGGCGCATTGCGCTGTCGATCGTTCATAGTGTCCAGCAGCAACGCTGCCGAATTGCTACCTGCATTTCCGCCAGTTGAAACCAACTGTGCTGAGGATGTGCCTACATTGGCTACATTCATGACAGCCAGTGCATCTGTAGAATAATCCGGTACAAGTGGCAACCCGGACGGGGCAAATGGAATAGCAGCGCCAGCTGAAGTGTCATTGGTGTCTACCGTTTGCAGAGATGTGCGATCTGTATGATGCTCATCAACGCCAATATCTTGCGTATTCATCCATGATTGCCAATTCCATATTGGTACATTGCCAGAAGGATTGCCTGTCTGCTGTGCTTCTTGCTCATCTGCTATACGTGTAGCTTCTGAAGCAGTTTGGATATTGTTCGAGAGTGGATTCGGATTAGCGTTAGTCGGATGAGTCTCAGGTACAATTGCATCGCTGGAAGGAATAATTGGTGACGCTGAATCAGGTTGCGGTTGGATCGGTGACTGAGGATGAATCGCTGAAGCCGAATGATCATCTGGCGTCTGCGTTCCGGTCGGTTTCGTAGCTGTATGATTTCGACTGGATGTAGACGATGTAGGATCAGCTTCCGCTTCGGGATTCGTCGTATGTTCCGGCTCTGGTTGCGGCGTCACTACTGGTGGAATCGTAATTACAGGAACGGATGGTGTTGGATTTGGTATAGTTGGTAGTGGTTTGACGACTTCAGTTACTACAGTAGGTACATGGGTCACTACATCGTTTGCGGTGTCTACCACTTCAGTAACAACATCGGTTGCTGTCGTTGTTGTAGCATTGACAACATGATCGACCGTACTCACAGTAGACTGTACCGTCTCCGTAACAGTTGCAGTTGTACCTGATACGGCGCCAGCCGCAGTATCTACAGTGTCCTTTACGGTTTGATCCACTGCTGACGACAAAGCCCCGGTTATATCCGTCGGCTCGCCGGTCACCAGCTTTTCCGTTTCTTTGACAAGATCTTCGGTCACTCCTGTTACATTTCCAACAATTCCAGCAGTATTCCCTACTGTATTTCCTAGATTGGAGCCTTTATCAGCTACTGCCGAGGATGCCTGACTGGTCACTTCACTGGCTGCCTGTGTTGTCGTGTCAGTAACTGATTTCACCGTATCCGTCACTGTTCCAACAAGTGAAGCCGTCGTACGTTGTAATAGAGCGCGCTCTGATATACCACTCTCTTCGTTTATAGCATTGCGTGTATCTTCTACAGAACGGTTCAACTGATCATTTGAATTTGTATCCGTTTTTTCCGTAGAAATCGTCTGCTGCGAAGATAATTCTTCGCCAGCAGCATGAGCGGCATTGTAATGAACAAATGCGTATAAAAATAACGCAATCACTAGTGCGAGCAATCGATACTTCATTCGTTTATTCACCTCCTTTCCTGTAAGGAATCGTTGTACCCTAAGCAAACTTACATAATATACTTAAAAATAACATTATGGAAAATTAAGTTATTTATATTTACCCGAAAAACGTTTACTATATCGCTATTTTGACTACAATTATTCATTAAAAGTTATTCTTTTCGCGTACTTTTGGATGATACAGAATATGTAAATCTATATATGAAGAACACCATTGTGGATGGGCAGAAAACAGGATTACTAGACAGCAAAATAGTGCTGATGGATGAACAGAAAAACAGTGCTAATGGACAGAAAAAGACCCTCCGACGTCTCAGAGGGTCTTTTGTACAGAATAAAGGATACCAGCCTTATTCTGCTTCCAGCTATTTACTTCTTTTCGTTAAGCTATGCTCTCGGTATAACCGATATGAGTAAGCCCGTACTGTCGATTATTTGTTGTACGTGTCGGAAGTAACTTCTGTCTCTTCGCTATCCAGCACATTCAGATTCAGATCGTCACCAAGGATAGTATCTGTTCCGGAAGACTCAACTACCGAATTGCTATCTGTGTCTACGTTGTCTGTTGTTGCTTCATCGCTGTTCAGTACATTCAAGTTCAGATCATCGCCAATAGCTGTGTCTGTACCCGAAGATTCAACAACTGCACTGTGTTCGCGATCCGCATGATCAGCATCATAGTCATCGTTAGTCAAAACGTCCAAGTTCAGATCATCACCCAGTACGCTATCTGTTGTCGCTGCATCTACTGCCACACTTTTGTCGTGATCAGCTTTGTCTGTGTTGTTCTCTTCATTTTGCAGAACATTCAGATGGCTATCATCACCAAAAGCTGTATCAGTAGCAGAAGATTCCAGTACTGCACTTTGTTCATGATCCATATCGTCGGTGTTCACATCGCTGTTTTTCAACACATCGACATTTACATCGTCGCCTACTACTGTATCTGTAGCAGAAGAATCAAGGACAGAGCTTTGTTCAGCATTCACATCATCGGAAGTCACTTCATCGCTTTTCAAAACATCCACATTCACATCGTCGCCCACTACTGTATCTGTAGCGGAAGATTCAATGACCGAACTGTGTTCACGATCCATACTATCCGAGTTTTGTTCTTTGCTGTTCAGTACGTCAACAGTTGCATCGTCTCCAACCACGCTGTCCGTTGCGGAAGCATTCAATACAGAGCTTTGTTCGCTCTCCATATCATCCGTACGCACTTCATTGTTCTTCAGTACATCGGCATTTACATCATCACCCAGAATCGTATCGGTTCCGGAAGTTTCCAATACTGCACTGTGCTCAGCATCCATGTCTTCAGAATCATAATCTTGACTATTCAACACATCCAGATTTAGATCGTCGCCCAAAATGCTGTCCGTTGCAGCGGAATCGATAACGCTACTAGTGTCATAGCTGCGACCCCCGTCTTCCTTCTCATCACTTTTCAGTACATCTAAGCTTGCATCGTCACCCAAAATGGTGTCTGTGCCAGAAGATTCCAGTACGGAACTGTGATTCTGTTCGCCATCTTTTGACTCCCAGTCATCATTGTTCAATACATCAGCATTCAGATCATCACCCAGAATGGTATCTGTTCCGGATGCGTTGAGTACGCTGCTGGAACTTTGGTCTTTATCTTCTGATTGAGAATCATCGCTTTTCAGTACATCCAGTTTCAGATCGTCGCCGAGGATGGTATCATCGCCAGAAATCTCCAACAGTGAACTTGACTCGCGCTCTCCGTCTGTGGATTCGTCATCATGGCTATTCAGTACATTGATTTTCAGATCATCGCCCAGAATGGTATCATCACCGCCCAGATTGAGCAGTGAGCTGGATTCCCGGTTGCTGCTGCTACTTTGACTGCTGTGATTATTACTGCCAGAGTGGCTGCTACCGAGATTGTCGAGTAATCCGTTTGCTGATACTGTACCTGTAGACCAACCCATTGCTGCTGCCAGACATCCTGCCGCTACCATAGCTTTCACTGTGTTTTTCATTGTATATTCGCTCCCTTAATTTTAATTGTTGGTTGTCATCCGACAAACGACGTATTAAAATCAGGAGCGATTTGTGGTGGTTGCCCTGGTGGTGGATTGATCCACTGGTTGCTACCTTTGTCTGACTGGGCACGATAGATAAGCACTAGCTCATTGTATCGTGACAAGCCGTTGCGTCCGGCGCCAATACCCGGAATCTGCGATCCATTAGAACCGGAGGTTGGGTTCAGGTCGCCGCCTGTGGCATTACCTGGTGCAATAGTCAGGTTGCCTCTGCCATTCAGCCAAATATCCGCAAGTGGGTTCGCCGCTACTGGATATCCGCTGCTAGCTGGAGAATTGTCGTCTATCTCTTGATCCGCTGTCACTGTCTTCAATGTTTCTTGGCTGCTTATCTGTGTCGGCACTACAACCGATGATGTAGCAGGCTCAGGATCATGAAGGCGTACTGACAATGGCTCAGATGGTTCCGACTTCGGCTGTGTAGCTTGCGGTTCAGACGTTTCTGTCACAGCGGGCTGTGCAGATGGCTGTTGAACGGGTTGCTGCGCAGCAGGAACCGGGACGGGATCGGAATGATGATCAACTGGGACTGTAGAAGATGTAGCTGCTGGCGTCGGAGCCGGTTGAGCTGGCTGACGTTCGCGCTCTTTGTCCTTACCGTTATCCTTTTCAGGAGCGGAAACAACAGGCGGAACGGTTGGCTGCTCATTGACCGGCGGTACGTCTGCATCATCTGGCAGTTGTTCTGCCGTATCTTCTACAATGTCTACGGTGGAGTCAACTGCATATGTTGCTGTGTTCACAACGTTGGTTGTTGTATCCAATACCGTATTGGTCACCTCAGTCGTCGTATTCAATGTAGTATCTACAACATCGACTGTTGTCTCAAGCGCAGTGTCAGTCACATCGGTTACCGTTGTCGTAGCAGCACGTACCGTATGGGCGGCAGTTTCAGTCGTGTTGTTCAAAAGATCAGTTGTTGTACCCACTGTCTCTCCCACCGTTTCGGTCGTCTGCTCGACAGCACCAGTTGCATCTTCCGCTGTGTTTGCAACAACATCCGTTGTTTGATCGACGATTCCGTTAACCGTATTCGTAACATTGGATTCAGACTCGGCTGCATTGCTAGAGGTGTCAGTTACTGTACCTGCCGTTGTCTCAACGGTAGAGATAACAGGATCCGATACGTCTTTCACTACATCCGAGGTTGCATCAGTCGTAGTCTCTACAGTCTCAGTGACCGTTTTTCCTAGCGACTTCGTCGTGTTGTCCACAATGTCACCCAATCCTCCGGCTTGCACAGACTGTTGGTGAACCAGTGCTACAATCAGCATGGTCACTACCATTGCACATAACCGGTAGAAATGCTTCAGGAGTCTCACCTCCCTTCATAATAGAATGCAATCAATGTTACTATGTTCTCCTACTGTACTTCGTTGTTTGCATTTCTTAATGTGTTGTAAGGATATTAAACGTATTCAAGTTATTATGTACAGTATTTCATTATTTTTGTGCACGTTTACAAAAAAAGCGAATTATCGTTATATAGATTAAAAACTGGACTTTTTGGTAATCCAAATACAGTTTGAATACGTATACATACTGCTATATTCATACTTTTACATGTATAACGACTGGAAATAACGGACTTCCACAATCATAAAATACACCCTTGCATCACTACTATTTTACGTCACAAAAAAAACACTCATCTGCGTATTGTCATACCGATGAGTGCTCTTCATTATCATTTTGCTTATTTACTTCATTCATAGAAGGTACAAATAAAATGAGCATCACATTATACGCTATAATTGCTCGTTTTATCAGTGCCAGCCGGTGGCGTAGTCGGTTTGTCGGTTGAAGCTGGGGTAGAAGTGGATGCATTGCTATCGGTATCTTCCGCCTTCTCTGCTTCCTGTTGCTCTTTGAATTCAGCCAGTTCATGTTTAACGTCCTCAGTAGCGGCTTCCACTTGTTCTTTCCATTCGCGTGCTACGCCAAGCGATTCTTTGACCACTGCAACCACTTCCAGACCTTTTTCGGTCACTTCATGACCTTTTTGATTCCACTCTGGGCCTTTTTCCTTGATGATCTCCGCACCGTATAGCAGATCGGCACGAATATCGCGTCCACTTTTCGGTGTATACAGGATGGCTGCACCTGCACCAATCAATGCGCCTGTGAGCAGTCCGTATATAAATTGCGTTTTCTGTTGATCCATCACAATCTCTCCATTCTCTAGTTACATGTATTTGTTTACTATTACCCAGCCAGCAACGTTTTGCCCACCATGCGCTGCAATTGACGATCTTCTATGTATAAAAAACTCAAGCTGCCTCATTCAGCACCTAGCAGGTATAGGTATGCATAGAAGACATATGAATCATCTGATAACAAAAAAGGATTGTGCTTGATACAAAGCCAATCCTGTCTCTAGCGTCTATTTGGATTTCACCTGATAAATACAACATCGCCCACCTTTGGCAATACATTCGGTACGTGTCACTTGGGCATCAAGTAGCTGTTCAAACAACTCCTGCTCGCATTGACACGCAATCTGATGCTGATCAGCGACTCGATTGATCGGACAATTGTATTCGTAAATCGTGTACTCATCCTGACCTTGTTCCTCATAGCTTGCCATATAACCGCCACTATGCTGAATCTCCGCAAGCGCGGCTACCCGTTCACGCAGACTTTGTTGTTCCATCAATGGCGTATACCGATCTAACAGCTTTTGCTTACGCCCTTCAAAGATCCGCTGAATGGACGCCTCGTCCAGCTCATCCAGCAAGTCTAATGTCAGCTGATGATAATTATGTGGAAAATGTTCCGCCGCCTGCTCGCTCAGTCGAAAGCGTAAATACGGACGTCCGGTTGGAATTTTGATCGTTTCCGCCAGTAGCAATCCTTCCTGCTCCAGTGTCTGAATATGACGGCGCACCGCCATTTCAGTAATATTCAATTGCCGGGCGAGATCGGAGACACTTGCCGGGCCGCTTGTTTTTAGGATCATCATGATGCTGCGTCGTGTTGATGGTTCTTGGTTGGGCTTCATCCCGGGACCCCCTTTTGCGCGAAAATAAAACGACCCCATCCGCCAGTTGTCAGCGAAAAGGGTCACAGTATCCCTTTTATAATACCGTTATTGTAGCTTATCCGGCATGGGATGTAAATTCAAAACGGTTCATTGATACAGGGAATGTGATTCAATTCGATTGCGCTTGATCTCCCGATACACCTGTACCTAGCTCACGATCCAAATAATCATGCACTTGCGTCGCAAAGCTGCGTAACGTTTCCGGCAACACCGTTGTAAGCGGATGCAGTTCATAGCGCTGCCAATCGTAATAGTCCTGTACGAGCGGGCGACGCAGCTTAACCAGTTCTAACAAGCGTGCTGTTGTCTGTTCATCCATCACTTGTTCGCCACCGACAATCTCGATAATATCGTCATAGCTGCTCGCATCGCGCATAATGAAGCCGTCGATCAGATAGCTGCCGATATCAGTCACACATTCAATAGCAAGATGCAGCGCACGCTCCTGCACCATCCCACTGGTCAGGCTCGCATCCCACGATGAAGCGGTTTGCTCCAATGCCGCACACACATCATCCAACGCCGCAATGCGACGTTCAATCTGTTCCCGATTCACATAATACATATAGTTTCAGCACCTTACTCTGTTGATTAAGAATCTAGTCTGTTAGAACACATAAAATACAATACCATGACCTGTCGTTACCGCTGTTTGATAAAAGGTTTGAATATCGCGTAAATGAGCGTGCAAATAATCATAAAATTCCTGCTCATCTTCTCCTTCTATCGTAGGATACACAGCCTGCTCCATCATACTGGCAAAATCATACGATGAAGCGAGCTGTTCATCTGTACTTGCCGCTAACCATTCAGCCGCCTGCTGTACCTGTTGCGGATACAAATAATAGGCTCCATATGGCTCCAGTTCCAGCGCTTGATCTTTGAGCATCGGAACGACATAACCTTGAGGAGGTTGTCCGTCAAAATAATCACGGCATAACCACAAATGAATCCCCTGCCATGATTTATCAATGTCCAGTTCTGGATATTGATCCACATCAAGCTGGTCGACTTTCCATTGACCTTGCACCAGCTTCTCCAGTTCTGACGAATCTACAGCCAGATATTTTCCAGTCATGCCCATGATGTTCAACCCCCTACCTATTATGTTACACAGCAATGTACAGCATTTGCTGAATATCAACGATACGACTTCTTAATATTCGTAATCTACCGCGATGGTCGATTCTTTCACTGTGCCAATATAATCAGCGATCTTCACATGATCTGGATGCACTTGATACGTTTGCAGATCATCCAATGAGTCAAAATCACTGACTAGCGCTACATCATACGAGCGTTCGCTGCGGATCACGTCCACACCGACTTGAATAGAACGAATCACATCTACTTTACCTTCCAATTCACGCAAACCGGTAATGACTTTGTTAATGATCTCCTCAGACGGGTCTTTAAATTTGAACAGTACAATATGCTTGATCATAACGGAAACGTCTCCTTTGCCTATGTAATGGATGGTGCATACCACGGCTATAGAACGTGGCATGTCATAACAGTATCGTATCATATTCTTCAGCGTTTTGCCCTCTTGCTGGTATGAACATGATCAGATAAGGAATAGTCGGATCAACCTGAATATAACAAAGCCGGAACTGCATATACAGTTCCGGCTGGATACACTGCTAGATCAGATAACGATTGCTCGCCAGCTTCACAAACAGCCTTTGTTATTGTATGAACAATATGGTTAGATCACGCTACAACATCATCGTATTGTAATCTGCCACTATTTACAGTATTACTCGGATTTTTCTTCGTCAGAAGCTTCTTCTTCTGTTGCTTCTTCTTCACCTGCTGCGGTTTCTTCTTCATCAGATGCAGCTGGAGTTTCCAGATCTTCATCAGCTACGCGCGGTACCGCTACGGAAGCGATGATATCTTCTTCGTTGGAGTTCAGCGTTACGCCGTCTGGCAATTTTACATCAGCCGCAGTTACGGTGTCGCCGATTTCCAGTTCTGCAATATCGACAGTCAAGATGCTTGGCAGGTCTTTTGCCAGACCTGTAACTTCCAACTCGGTTGTTTGATGCTGGAAGACGCCGCCTTCTTTGGTGCCTTTTGCTTCGCCGTGGAAGTCGAGTGGTACGCTAACAGTGATTGGTTTTTTGGAAGACACTTGCAGGAAGTCGACGTGTGTAATACGTCCTTCGCGGCGATGAATGTCTTTCAACAGTACTTGTACATCTTTACCGTCTACGTTCAGGGAGAAAATGTCTGCCCCACCGCGACGTGCTTGTGCTTGCAATTCTTTGCTGTCCACATGCACCGCGATGCTACCCAGATCAGGTCCATATACGACGCCAGGTGTACGTCCGCTGCTACGCAGCTCACGGTTGGCGGAATGTTTAGTCGATTCGCGTTTCTCAGCTTTAATCTTTGTATTCGTAGTCATAATATTACCCTCCTAGAGTTATGAACAATTCCCTGCGTCTGTCGTTGCAAACACGGGGTTCAATAAGATAGAAATAAAGACTGCGTGGTATATGACGAATATTCATTTTACCGGATCACATTCGCTACTACCAAATGCTCTCCTTCGCAATCCTTCCAGCAGTAATGTCTACTGGTCATGTCGTTCATTACCCGTTTAGCGAGCAAATGCAACAGATCGAACTTCTTTTTTTTGGACTTCATTATATGCATAACATAGATATCAGGTCTATTCGAAGCGATCTTTACCACGGAACCCTTTCCATTTACAAGCTTGAAAAGGGTAAATTTAGAGGCAAGCAATTTCCAGCGTTATGAATGTTTACAAAATGATTACGAATTTCGTATTTTCCCGTCCTATATGTTCAAACAGACGTTTAAAACTACATGAATACGTTAGATTATATGATTTTTAAAACAGTATAGTGTAAATAAAATGTGAGGTTTTTGTACAAATATTGGAGATAGCGATGCGATGAACAGCGCGAAAAATGGCGAAAAAACAATATAACAATAGTTTATTTGCTTAGAAATACAAATTTTTACTAATTTCAATAATAATTTATTGCAATGAAATCAACAAAAATCTAACATTACATTATTTTCTTTTTGTGGTAACACGTTTGTCATACAATACATTTTTGCTTATGTTTATGTCATTTTGTATAGGATATTCAAATATTTAAAAAATTCCAGTATTTTTAGGGGTTATTTTGGCAAAAGTTCGCTTGAAACGCGGGTCTTTGTGTTGTAGGATGTTGAAAGGGTCATTAAACCAACTGCTATAAAATGAATAAATCATATCGGAGGAAATATGCCTAATCAACCAGAACGACACTTTATAGAGGCGTGGTCTCTGATTAACCGTAAATACCTTGGTAAAGGTGTCCGCGTCAAAAGATTCCGTAGACCGACACGCTGTCAAATTCGCAACCGCGTTTTGCTGGCTGTGCTGATGGTCAAGGATATCAAACTTTCCGAGCTCGCGGAACGGTTATCAGTTTCCTCACGCAGCGTAAGCGCCTGGGTTTACGAAGGTAGATTGCCAGGTAAAGCGAATATGGAAAAGGTTTGTCGGGAGCTCGGATACCCGCACCATATCTTATTCAACCAGCAGGTTATTAATAATAGTCCTGTCATCTGCCAACAAGCTCCATCCCGCTTCATGAAACGGACCATTACACGTTCCCCGGTGCGTAACCACATTCTCACAGGTTTATGCATGGTTCACGATCTTTCTGTAACCGATGTCAGTCACTGGATTGGTGTTCATCCAGGTACATTCCGCAAATGGCTGCATCAAGCAACATTGCCTTCACCTGCGTTCCAAGAGAAAACCGAACAATTTTTCCGCATTCCTAAATCGGTATTGTTTGCCGATTGTGTGTTAGGCGAGCAAGAAGTCACTACACATGAGTACGCCGAAACAAAGAAGTAAAAACAAAACAAACTGTGCTGAAAAATTTCACGTTTAAATCAACTGAAATTGGAACCGGTTTGTGTATATGATAGACAACAAAAAGCTCCAACGTGTTCACCATGAGGTGTAACGTGGAGCTTTTTGTTGTCTCAACACTTAATAGGTGGGTTAACAATTTAATTGCCAACCAATAAATGTTAGCTTTCTGACAGTACAGCAGGTGCGGCGGTGGAATGACGAACAATCAGCTCTGGTGGATATGTCTTCTCTTCCCAGTTGCTTCGTCCATCCAACATTGGCAAAATCATCTCTACCGCTGCTGTACCGAGTGCATGTTTGGGATGACTGAGTGTAGTCAGCTTCACCTCTGTCGCTGTCGCCAGAAACGAATCATCAAATCCGACGAGTGACAGATCATCCGGCACACTCCAGCCAACCTCCCGTACGACTTGAAGTAGCATAACTGCCAGTTCATCATTGTACAGCACCCAGCCAGTTGCCCGCTGTTCCTGTGGCTGATTCACTAGTAGACGTGCCTGCCGAAGTGGTGCTGTTGATTTGTCATCTGTCGTATAGGTGAAGATCAATGCCGGTTGCAGCGGAATATTATGCTTGCGATGAGCGGCAACAAATCCTCTCATCCGGCGAACTCCCTGCATATCGTCTGTTTTGAAAAATCCGGCAATCCGGCGATGTCCCAATCCGATCAGATGCTCTGCCGCCAGAAATCCGCCCAGTTCATCGTCCATACGCAGACAAGGTGAGTCCATTTCTTCATAGCTCGCATTGATCATGAGATAAGGAATCCGACGATTCTCCATCGTTAGAAAATAATTCAGATTGGCGCTTCGTTCCCCGCTACGCGTAGGCTCCACGATCAGCGCCGATGGCGACTGACTCAGCATCATTTCCAGACACTCTCGTTCCTTGGCTGGATCGTTCTCCGTACTTGCCAACAGCAGTCGATAACCTTCCGATCGCAATCTCGTTTCGATGCCCTGTACAATTTGCGGGAAAATATAGTCGGAAATGTACGTCGTGATCACACCGACCGTTTTGTTATCGTCTTTGGATTTGGCACCGGGATCAGCAACAAATGTACCTTTGCCCTGCATCCGATTTAGCCATCCTTCACGTACCAGTTCGCCCAGTGCCTGACGCACCGTCTGGCGGCTCACCTCAAATTGGTCAGCAATTTCATGCTCCGACGGCAAGCGACTACCTGGCAGCAAACGGGAGGAATGAATCCATGAAAGTATCTCATCCCGTACTTGTCTGTATTTAGCGGCCATAGTTCCTCCCGGTCAAATGAATTTGAATACAATAGCTTTTATTTTACCACAGACACCGTTGCTGTAATACGGTAACTTGTCTGCTTCTTGCGCTGGTGTAACGTTCAGATTGTGCTAAACTAGACACCCTTCCATAAATAGAACGCTTACAATTTCACTCAAAAATAAAAACAACTTGTATGTAGCATTGAGCAAAATAAGTATATAAATATTTAAGTTGTACATACATTTTAAAAAACTTTGTACGGAATGTCCATTTAAATATATGGCTGTATGCCAAAAAGCAACACAAATTGGCGCAATCGCTTCAACAATACTAACCACAAAGCATATACCCACTGATAAATATTGCTCTGTGCTCACGTATGTACGACGTTACGCTTGGATGGAGCAGGTTGGATAGAATGACTTGCTTATCCTTATGCCTAGTTGTCTATCATTACATCGAACTGAAGAAAAAGCGTACCGCATCCATGCTGGATACGATACGCTTTCTCTCTGTAATTTTCTATTTATAAACTACGCGATGCCTTATATATCAAACCGTATAATGAAGTGAACATGGAGTGTACTTAGCCAATATTGCGACTCAGAATATCGATCACTTCTTCTTTGCTGCTTGCTTGCAGCAGTTCATTGCGAAATTCCTCGTGAATCAGTTTGCGAGACAGAGCGACAAGAATGTGCAAATGCTCGTTGCCAGTATTGGCTTCAGGTACGCCGATCATGAATGCCATCTGAGCTGGCTCGCCGTCAAGCGAATCCCAATCAAGCGGCGTTTGGAAACGGGCAAATGCCAGTGCTGCGCGAGTCACACCTGCGGATTTGCCATGCGGAATAGCAACGCCAAAGCCAATACCGGTAGAGCTTTGCTGTTCACGTGCAGTTACAGCAGCTACATATGCAGATGTATCGGACACAGCGCCTGCTTCATGCATACCAGCCGCCATTTGCTGAATCGCTTCTTCGCGTGTAGCAGATGTTGATGGCAGAAAAATACTTTGTGATTGCAGCAATTCGCGAATATTCATGGATAGGATCTCCTTTGTTTGCGTGAAATGCACAGCGACCGGAGGGGTATCCGGTCGCTATGTGTCGCTCAGTAGGTTTTGTTTACAAGTGTATTGCTATTGAGATTGCCGCGGGGATGCGGGGTATTCTTTATTCTCACGCTTGCCTGTTTGCAGATCAGGCAGCTGTTTTATTTTGATCAGGAACTTCAACGGTTTTGTTGCGTTTCAGCAGCAGCACCATCAGTGCAGTTACGACAGTACCTGCTACGATAGACAGAACATAATAGCCCAGGTGGTCAATAGCATTCGGGATGAACAGAACGAACACGCCACCGTGTGGAGCATGCAATCCACAACCGAACAGCATGGACAGACCGCCCGCTACTGCGGAACCTACCATAAAGGAAGGAATGATACGGATCGGATCAGCAGCGCCGAATGGAATCGCGCCTTCGGTAATAAACGACAAGCCGAGTATGGAAGCAACTTTACCAGCTTCGCGTTCTTCTTTGGTGAAGCGCTTTTTGGCGATCAGTGTAGCCAGCCAGATACCCAGTGGAGGTGTCATACCAGCTGCCATGACTGCTGCCATTGGTGTGAAGATGGAAGAAGCGAGCAAACCGACAGCAAACGTATACGCTGTTTTGTTGAAAGGACCACCCATATCCAGCGCCATCATAGCTCCGAGAATCGCACCAAGCAGCACGGCATTCCCTGCGCCCATATGAGTCAACCAAGTAGTCAATTGTGCAAGCAGCCATTGAATTGGCTCACCGATAACATATACCATCAACAGACCGATAATCAGAACGGATAATACAGGGACAATCAGGATCGGTTTCAGACCTTCAAAGTTACGTGGCATTTTGATGTGTTTGATCAGCCAGTGTGCAACATAACCAGCGATGAAACCGGCAATGATACCACCGATAAAGCCTGCGCCCATGTCTTTTGCCAGTACGCCACCGACGAGACCAGGTGCCAAACCGGGTTTACCAGCGATAGAGAAGGAGATAAAGCCGGACAGAATGACAACCATCAGCCCCATGGAAGCGCCGCCAATTGTAGACAGTGCTGCACCAAGTGAACCTTCTACCTGATCGACTCCACCTTTTGTAAACGCAAACAAGAAGGAGAAGGCGATAATCAAACCACCAGCGATAACGAGTGGCAGCATGTTGGATACACCATTCATCAGATGTTTGTAGAACATGTTTGGCTGTTTGCCAGTGCTCTCGGATGCTGTTGGAATAGCAGTTACATTCGAGCTGGATGCTTGCATATTCAGCGCACGATCGATCAGATCACCCGGCGCTTTGATGCCCTGTGCAACGGCGACACGTACAACCGGTTTACCAGCAAAGCGTGCTTCATCTACATCCGTATCGGCTGCCACGATAATAGCGTGTGCTTCTGCGATTTCCTGTGGAGTTAAGCCGTTCTCTACGCCGACTGCGCCGCGTGTTTCGACTTTGATCTCAATTCCTTTTTCTCTTGCTGCTTTGGACAGCGATTCTGCTGCCATGTACGTGTGCGCGATGCCGGTCGGACAAGCGGTAACAGCCAATAATTTTTTCATGGTAATATCCCCTTCACATTCATCTGAATTTCAAAATCAGCCCTGTATGACCATGCTCTGAATCGTTGCGTCCATGTGAGTGCCAACTCATCACCTTAAAACGCTTACAAACTTGATAAAAGGTTGTTATTAGAATCATTCAGGCAATGATCATGTCCAGCCCCAGCTTGCGGAACTGTTGAATCGTCGAAACTGGTACTCCCCCATCGGTGATGCAGTAATCGATATCATTCAGATCAGCGAACTTCGCGTAAGCGATTCCACCAATCTTGCTGTGATCCGCCAGCAGCACAACCTGCTTGGCAATATCGATCATTTTACGTTTGATTGCGGCTTCCGTCAGATTGGGAGTTGTAATACCTTCCCTCATATCCAATCCGTTTGTTGCCATGAATGCCTTATCGACTCGAACCATATCGAGTAAGCGCTCTGCCATCGGTCCGACAAATGCCTGTGTATCCGGCCTGAGCAGTCCGCCGATAATCGACAATTCGATATTACGGCAATCCTTTAATTCTCCTAGTACGATCACTGAATTGGTGATTACTCGGATACCTGATCGATTCCTCAGCTCTCGTGCTAACGGAAGTGTCGTCGTTCCAGAATCCAGCAAAATCGTATCGCCCTGATTCACCATCTCTGCGGCGCGGCGGGCAATGCGTTCCTTTTCCTCGCGGTAGGAATCTTCCTTGTCCACCATATTCGGTTCAAAATTGACACTTTGTAATGAAACCGCTCCGCCATGTGTCCGTTTCAGCAATCGTGCGTCTTCCAACTCTTTGAGATCACGCCTGACTGTTGAATCCGAAACCTGAAACATTTCCCCCAGTTCCTGAACCGATGCACGATGATTGTGCTGCAAGTATTCGACCAGCTTATGCTTGCGTTCCTGTTCGAAAAGCATCGGTACATCACCACCCGTCCTGTCTTCTACTGTATATCTTCCAACATGTGATGCAGGTATATCCCGATAAGCAACAGGATCACTGGTCTGGTAAAAGCCATAAATGACGACTTGATGATCGAAATGATGACTGTTTAATCTCCTGATGACGTTTTGTGATCGTTTGTGATTATCCTTGATTGATTATGATTATAATAACGCTTTCATTACCTGTCAATCACTTTATTTTTATTTTTTGAATCAAGGAGTAATTTAGTCACTAATGTATTATATATCGTCCCTAATCCGCCTTTTATTTACAGTTTTCAGACGAAAATCGAAATATTTTTTTCGTGTACATTTTACTTTTCGTGTGGTTCTCATTGTCTGCTGAATGTTGTCATGGTGGGGATCGTTTCAACTTTTTATCATCAGAGATGCTCATCCTTTTTCGTGATAAGTATAATGTATACAAATTATATTCCGAATCTGTCCGTTTTTATCGTTTTGCATCTTTATTGTCCTATTCAAATGTAGAAAACCAATCATAAACGATCACGATACATGCTCATTTATATGTTGAGACAGATTGGCTTGGTTGTGAGCCAGTCATATAGTCTTGATCTCTTCATGCCAATCTCCATACCAAAATACCCGTCGGAACACGTCCAACGGGTATTTTGATTAGATAACACACTTCGGATGACATAATGTTATGAATGCAGGCATACACAATGTATCGTTTGGGATGGAGTGCTAGAACCAGTAATATATTGCGCTCTTATATACTGCATCTCATTTCATACTAGTTTCATTTAATACTTGTAATGCAGCGGCAGCGGCGGGCCAACCGCTGTAGAAGGCAAGTTGCGTAATGACAGCAACCAGTTCCTCATGCGAGATGCCATGTTGATCAGCAAGCTTGAAATGATACGGCAGTTGCGCAGTATGACCAGCAGTGATCAGGGCAGCTATCGTAATCAAGCTGCGTTCGCGCAATCCAAGCTCCGGCTGTCGCCACATATGACCGAACAACACCTCTTCACTATAACGAACAAATTGGGGCGCAATCTGACCATAGATGTCCCTCACACTCGTTTCGACTGGTGGATGCCACGGACGATGATGATGTTCTATAGTATCTGGTTGCGCTTGATCAGAAGGCGGTAACGCTTCACCCTGTGAGGTAATATGATTAGCACCGTGTAGCATCTGTGCTTCTCCTTTACCAAAACTCCAATTGTCCAATTCCGTCTCAATCAGCACGATAAATACGTCATCTCCACGGATCCCGACTTGCTGCTCCAGTCGCTCGGCAGTATCTTGATACAGTCGCTGCTTCTGTTCCTTACTGCGACCTGCGCCTAACGTAATGCGAATATAGAGCAATTGTGGACTACGCTGCATATTCAAATAGTGTGGATCATAGATGAATTGTTCTGATTCATAGTGATGTAGCAATTGAAAGTAATCCTGTTCTGGTACATGAAAATGCTGCTGTAGTGATTCCTGCACACTGCGACTGATTCGCGATAATTGCTCCGTTTCGTAGACTCCACTACGATATCCAATCTCAACAAAAGGCATAGCCTTCACTCCTTGATGATCCTGATTTCCGCATATCAGACAGGTATGACGGTTCCATTTCAGTGTACATGACCTGTTTTCATCTATATAATTGAAAATAATCATACATATATTCAATTTTATGAATGGAGATGACAATATGGATCTCAAGGAATTAACGACGTTTCGCACGATTATTCAAGAAGGGACATTCTCACGCGCAGCTGAGAAGCTACATTATGCGCAATCCACTGTCACCCATCAGATTCAGCGACTGGAAAAAGAACTGGGGATGCAATTGTTTCAACGTGGCTGGGATGCCGAATTAACGGAAGCGGGCAAATTGTATGCACGCGAGATTGATTCACTTATCGCTCACTGGCAACATGTAAAAGATCAGGCGCAGCAGATTGCACAGGAGGAAGTGGGCACGCTGCGGCTTGGCATGATTGAGAATCGTTCGCCGCAGCTATTGCAAAGAGTCATGCGCGATTTTACTCGGCAAAAGCCCGGTATTGCCTGTGAGATTACGATCGCGAATACAGATAGGCTACGGCAGGCAGTACAGGAACGAACAGTCGATCTGGCAGTATGCGGAGAGCCGAATGATATGACCTCTTTGCATTTTGAACATTTATATGACGAGCAAATCCAGTTTATCGTGCATCGCGATCATCCACTGGCGACGCAGCAGCAATTGAATGATGCGCATTTTCGGCAGTATCCATTGATTGCGGGCGGGCGACAGTGTCTGTACCATTTGCAATTGGAGCGGGAATGGTCTTATAAGCACATACAACCGTTTAGCCATACGGTCAGTCAGCTATCGGCAGTGCCTACACTGACAGCGGCAACTGGTGGCATTGGTGCAATTCTGTCCTCGACTGCACTGCCAGATGATATGGTTGTGTTGCCATTTGCTCTGAAGCAGCAGAATCTATCCATCGGCTTGCTTCAGCTACGAGAAACGTCGTACCAATCTTCGGCAGTTCGATTATTGCTGGAGCTCATTCGTACTACATTGAAGCAAAATGAATCGCATACCTAGACGATGCAGCTCTGTGTGCTTAGTTTACGATACCGATCAAAAATCCGTCGTACCCCTTCTCCCCTACTGTTTGCAGTGCAGTAGCGGTGATACGTATTTCATCGCGAATCAGCTCATAAAAGGAACGGATGCCTTGCACGCGTGGATCGCTGCTGTGACGGTCGATCACTTCGCCCTGCCGAATCACGTTGTCACCTACAATGATCGTACCCGGATGCGATAACCGTAATGCCCATTGCAAATAATTCGGATTGTTTGGCTTGTCCGCATCAATGAAGATAAAATCGAACGGCTCCGCCCCTTCCTGCTCTAGCTGTTGCAATTGCTCTAATGCCGCACCTACTCGCAAATCGATCTGCTCACTTACGCCTGCATAAGCAAAATTGGCAGCGGCGGTACGGGCATAATACTCGTCCAATTCCAACGTCACGATCTTGCCACCTTCCGGCAATGCGCGCGCCATCCAGATCGTACTGTACCCGCCTAGTGTACCGAGTTCCAATATGCGCTGGCTACCTGACATACGTACTAGCAATTGCAGAAATTGACCTTGCAGATCCGTGACTTCAATCGGTGGCAACTCCGCCTGACGATTATGCTCCGCAATACTTGCCAGTACATCGTCATGCGGAATGAGCTGTGATTCTACATACCGATCCACATCATCCCATAATTGCTGCTGTTCTGTCATCTTTCCGGCGATAAATGATTGTTTCATAATGCCATCTCTCCCTGTTGAATGAAAGTAGGCAGCTATCCATAAATACCGTTTTTGTTCTGCATCTCTGCCTCTGGTATAAGCATAACTCTAATTTTTAGATAAATATAATATATGTTTTCATGTTATTCATAGATTTAAGTTATGATTAAGATGAGCTTTATGACAATGATTGTGAAAAGAGGCGTATGGATGAATCTGCATGGACTGCGACTATTTTATACGATTGCTACTACGCGTAACGTGACTCGAGCGGCAGAGCAGCTTGCGATTAGCCAGCCTGCGATTACCGCTCAGGTGAAAAAGTTGGAACATGAGCTCGGCATTCCCTTGCTGCAACCTGCTGGTCGTGGAATTGCATTGACAGCGGCAGGAGAAGAGATTGCACTGATGGCAGCGCGTCTATTTGCAGTGGAGCAGCAAATTGAACAATTTTGCGGACAGATCCAGCAAGGGCAAGCTGGACAGATTGCCCTTGCTGCTACGTACTTGCCTGCTCATGTGCTGTTACCGGGCTGGTTGTCTCGTTTCAAAAAGCAATACGAACAGGTGGAATTGACCATTCATACGACCAATTCAGCGGAAGCCTTGCAGCTGCTCACTTCGGCACAGGTCGATCTCGCTATCTATGGCGGTGTACCAGAGCGCGCAGGTGAATGGGTCGATATGGAGGAATTGTTTCGAGATGAGCTGTGGTTTGTCGTTGGATCAGAGCATCCGTATGCCAATCAGCATATCTCACTATCACAGATGATGCAGGAGCCATTTGTGATGCGTGAACAGGGCAGTTCCACCCGTGAGCGGCTGTTGTCATTGTGTCGTACGCATAATCTGCCTGCGCCTAGTATTCCGCTGCAATTCAATGGATTATACGAAGCGATTCAGGCGGTCACTGCGGGGTATGGAGCGAACTTTATTTCGTCGCTGATTGTACGAGATGAGGTGGCGCGTGGAACGCTTTGCCGGGTATATGTAGCGGATATTCATTTGGAAAATACAATTTCAATCTGGACGCGCAAGAATGAGCCTCTATCGGCAGCGGCACAACATTTCGTGGATATGATTCGCAGTCATCCATTTCAACAGGCGATACAGTAAATTCCCCATAATGGAAGTGCCAATGGTGGAAATATTCGTTATAACTGTCTTGGATGATAAAGCGGTCTTCTTGACTAAGATATATGAATACGAAAAGGCGACAAGGGATACTTCCCCTGCCGCCTTGTTTTACAAATAGGATGAAACTGAAACTGTTGAGATTAAGCTGCTTTTTGTTGTTCAGCCAATTTTTGAGCAACTGGCTTTTTCCATATGCCGAGGATTAGACCGGAGATTACCGCACCGATAACAACGGCAAGCATGAATAGTAGTGCGTGGTTAGCCAGTGCAGCGACGAAGATACCGCCGTGTGGTGCTGGCAGGTTGATGTGCCAGAACTGAGTCAGACCGCCTGCAACAGCGGAACCAATAATACAAGAAGTCAGTACGCGCAGCGGGTCAGCTGCGGCGAATGGAATAGCACCCTCTGTAATGAAGGACAGACCGAGTACATAGTTTGTCAGACCAGACTTGCGCTCTTGCTCCGTGAATTTGTTACGGAAGAAGGTAGTCGACAGTGCGATTGCCAGTGGTGGCACCATACCGCCTGCCATAACTGCTGCCATCATTGCACCGTTCGTATTGCCGCTCGATGTGAATACGCCGATTGCAAAAGCATACGCTGCTTTGTTAAACGGACCACCCATATCGATGGACATCATACCGCCCAGAATCAGACCGAGAATAACAGCATTCCCTGTACCAAGGTTGTTCAGGACGTTCACGAGCCATGTGTTAATACCACCAAAGATTGGATCGAACAGATAGTACATAATCGTACCAGTAATCAACAGACCTAGTACAGGATACAGCAGAATTGGTTTCAGACCGTCGATTGCTTTTGGCAAACCTTTGAGCAATTTACGCAGGAAGACGATCACATAACCTGCCAGGAAACCGGCAGCCAGACCGCCAAGGAAACCAGCGTTGGAGTTAACCGCCATCAGACCACCGACCATACCAGGCATCAAGGCTGGGCGATCACCGATACTCATCGCGATAAAACCAGCAAGAATCGGAATCAGGAAGAAGAATGCGCCTGTTCCGCCACCAATCGTTTGCAGCAGTTGGAACAGTTGGCTGTCTTCGCCTGCTGTTTGCTCGATCAGGAACGAGATTGCCAGCAGAATACCGCCACCTACAACGAACGGCAACATGTGCGAGATTCCGTTCATCAGGTCTTTATAAATTTTGCTACCTACGCTTGTTTTTTCTTTTGGTGCATCGCTATCTGTAGAAGCTTGACCGGAGCTACGGAAGATTGGCGCTTCGCCATTCATCGCTTTGCGGATCAATTCTTCTGGCTTGCGGATACCGTCGCTAACCGGACGTTGCAGTACGGGTTTGCCATCAAAACGATCCATATCGACTTTTTTGTCAGCAGCTACGATCACGCCGCTTGCACGACGGATTTCGTCAGCAGTCAGCGGATTGCCTGCGCCTTCAGAGCCGTTCGTTTCCACACGAATATTGACGCCCATTTCGCGGGCTTTTTTCAATAGAGAATCTTCTGCCATAAACGTATGCGCGATACCTGTCGGACAGGCAGTAACTGCAACGACGAATGGTTCAGCGCCTTCGCCACCAGTCAGAGAAGACGAAGCTTCCTGCTCGCGTGCATTTTCTTTTTGCTGCTCAGCTTCTTTTGCTGCTTTGGCAGCTTGACGTGCTTCTTCTTTGGCATCCGCTTCTGCTTGTTTGGAATCAAACAGGGCAGCAACTTCGTCCGGTGTCTGCGTATCCATCAATTGGGCGATGAAATCGCTATCAATGAGCAGCTTGGACAATGCAGCCAGTGTGCGCAGATGCGTATTTGCAGCGCCTTCCGGTGCAGCAATCATGAAGAACAGATGAGCCGGCTCGTTATCTAGCGATTCGTAGTCTACCCCTGCTTTGCTTTTCGCAAAAACGACGGTTGGCTCGTTCACCGCTTTGGTTTTGGCGTGTGGCATAGCAATCCCGCCACCGATTCCCGTGCTGGATTCGCCTTCGCGCTTCAGGATCATTTCTTTGAACAGGATAGGATCATTGATGCGTCCGCTTCCGGTGAGGCTGGCAATCAGTTCATCGATTGCTGCTTCTTTGCTGACAGCTTGTAAGTCCATGATCATGACTTCTTTGATCATCAGATCAGTAATTCTCATTGTGTACACTCCCTTAATATATATGACCGGCTCATACGGCACACTTGCCGTATCGCGCCGGTATTTGCTTTGGAATCCATTACCCACTGTGCGACAGATGATGTCAAAGCATATGATACCAATTGTAAAATGTGATGCAATTACAGACGTGTAATGCTCACCTGTGGCAACAATTCGTCAATCTTGGCGCGATCCGCCAGATCATCGGAAAATGCAGTTGCGCTACCAGAAGCTACACCAGTACGGAATGCTTCCAGACGGTCGCCGTTCAGTACAAGCGTACCGACAAAGCCACCAATCATAGAATCGCCAGCACCGACCGAGTTTTTCACTTGACCTTTTGGCACATTGGCATGGTACACCTCATCAGCAGTTACTAGCAGTGCACCTTCGCCTGCCATGGAGATCAGTACATTTTGCGCACCCATATCTAGCAGCTTGCGTCCGTGTCCGATCAATTCCTCACGGCTGTTGATCGTTACGTTGAACAATTCAGCCAATTCATGATGATTCGGCTTTACTAACAGTGGTCCGTGCTCCAATGCTTCCAGCAATGCCTTGCCAGTTGTATCGATTACGAACTGTGCACCTTTTTCCTTACAAACTGCGATCAGACGATCATAAAAATCTGCTCCTAGCGATGGCGGCACACTGCCGGACAGCACCAGTACATCGTCTTGTTGCAATGCTGATAGCTTGTTCACTAGTTGATCCGCTTCTTCGTTGCTAATTGCCGGACCAAGACCATTGATCTCGGTTTCTTCGCCGTGTTTCAGCTTCACGTTAATGCGGGTATCATCCTGAATAAATACAAAATCGGTAGCAATATTGTCCTGCTTGAGCTTGTCATCAATATAATGACCAGTAAATCCACCCAGGAAACCGATTGCTGTATTTTGCGCACCTAGTTGATTCAGGATGCGAGAAACGTTAATGCCTTTACCGCCAGGCAGTTTCAGATCGCGTTTCATACGATTCAGATCGCCCAGCTTCAATTCGTCAACTTCCACGATATAATCGATGGAAGGGTTCAATGTCACAGTGTAGATCATGTTTATCCCTCGATTATTTTAGTTTTATTCAAAATAGATGGTCGTGAATGCTCCGGTACTGCTTCAGTGATCAGTACCGCCTCTTGCAGATCAAACAGACGAGCAAAAGTAACTTCGCCGATCTTGCTGGAATCTGCCAGTATATACGTATGAGCAGCCAGCTCGTGGGCGCGTCGCTTGATCATTGCTTCTTCGGGATCGGGCGTTGTATACCCCATCTCGGCATCAATGCCGTTCGCTCCGAGAAAGCAGCGGTCAAACCGGAAATTATTCAGGTTTTCCAATGCCATGCCGCCGATGATCGCTTTGGTAAGCATTTTCATCATACCGCCGAGCAAATAACTGCGAATGCGCTTACTGACCAAGGCATCCACATGTGACAATCCGTTTGTAACGACTGTAATGTCTTTGGCTTCAATAAAGGGAATCATCGCCAGTGTTGTCGTCCCAGCATCCAGATAGATACATTCTCCATTCTGAATCTCGCGGGCTGCCAAACGAGCAATATGATGTTTCTCTTGAACGTTTGTGAATGTTTTTTCTTCCATACCGGGTTCTTCGCCCTTCTGATGCAGCAAAGTCGCTCCGCCATGGATACGCCTTAACAGTTGTCGCCCTTCCAGATCAATCAAATCGCGGCGTATCGTAGATTCCGAGGCACCGGACACATCGACCAGCTCCTGCAACTTAACGATTCCGCTGACCTGTAAGCGCTCTATAATCAGGTTGTAACGTTCCTCTGTAAGCATATTCATTCCCCCAACTGCTTTTTATACTACCACAAACCTGACAAAAAACAATCACTCTCCTTCAAAATAATTCAAAAAGTTTCAAGGATCGACGATTTTCGTTCACAATTGGATACAGCGGATGGATTGGGGAGAAAGCATCCACATTTTATCCTTTTTCTTCCTTTTTTCATTATCGGTAGCTGGCTTGAATTTATTACAGTATATTGCAGAAAAATACAAAAAGCTGACTTTGACCATCTTCAATAGATGATGATCGAAGTCAGCTTGTTTTGATAGGTGTTCTAATGCTTGCTTTTCTTACTTTTGATGAGGTACTCGTTATGGATTCATCGTTGGTTTGTGTATCGGAATATGATGGTTATGGGGTAGCTACGTATAGTGGTTCGATTCGGTACAACGATGCTGATACAGAGCGGATATGCCAACCGGATGATAAGACTTGTGCCAGCTTGTCTTGCTGTGCTTCGGTCAATGTGGCGACTACCGCTTCCTCACCTTCATCCAGAATCAATTCAGCTTCGATGTTGTAGGTAATATGCAGCCAGCTACGAATACCACGAATGGTATTGTATTTGATCCGATATCCGTGTTGAACAGCGGAGCGGTAAATGTCCGGTTCAGCAGCAGCAAAGGCAGCCAGCTCGCTGTAATCCCATTCATACACGCTCTCATCGACGGGCAATTGTTGGACAGCGCCGATGTTCAGCAGTTGCTGCTCATTCCAGCCAAGACTGCGTAACGCTTCCAGTAGTAAGGCATCCCACTGAGACAGCTTTACCTTTTCTATTGTATGCGACATTGCATTGCACGTCCTTTCTAATCGTTGAATTTCATTCTGTCCGATTACTCATATCTGTTCCTATCCGTTTCAATTAGGTTCGAGTTCGAGTTCAGACTTCAAATTCGGACTTCAAGTTCGTACCTACGTTTATTCTTACTTATAATCGTAAGCCACAAAATGTCCGGGGCTCATTTCTTGTAGTGGTGCTGCCTGCTCATTATTGCGAATCGCGGTGAAGCCGTCAAGGTGAATACGCTCGGCAGCTTTACCGGGATCGGTTTCCAAGATCGACGACAATAATGCACGCGTATACGGATGCTGTGGATTCTCGTACAATTCATCGCTATCTGCAACTTCTACCAATCGCCCTCCATACATAACACCGATTCGGTCGGAAATATGGCGCACCATCGACAGATCATGCGCGATAAACAGATAGGTCAATCCAAAGTCTGCCTGCAAATCCTCCAGCATATTAACGACCTGTGCCTGTACCGACACGTCCAGCGCCGAGATCGGCTCATCGCATACGATAAATTCTGGGCGTACTGACAGAGCGCGGGCAATGGAAATGCGCTGACGCTGACCACCGCTGAATTCATGCGGATACCGATGCAGATGATCCCGATTCAGACCGACTGTTTCCAGCAGATCGGCAATGATTTCTTTGCGCTCATTGCCTGCATTCATGCCGTGAATCTTCATCGGCTCGCTAATCAGCTCCAGCACATTCAGATTCGGATTAAGCGATGAATACGGGTCTTGGAAAATAGACTGAATGCGGCGTCGGAACGGCTTGAGCGCTTTCTCGCCAAGTGAACCGAGCGGCTGTCCATCAAATATCACTTCCCCATCCGTATAATCATACAATCGCAACATACAGCGCCCCACTGTGGATTTGCCGCTGCCAGATTCACCGACCAGACCGAATGTTTCGCCCCGTCGAATCTGGAAATTCACACCATCGACTGCACGCTGTACGCTAGTTGCCTGTCCACGCCAGTTGCGAGTACCAATAAAATGCTTTTTCAAGTTCTGTACATCCACTAGAATATCACTCATGATGCTCTACTCCTTCCAGTGCAGACGACGCTAACTGCTCATGTACAGGTACAACCTCATGCGATAACCAGCATTTGGAGCGATGACCCGGTGCCACCTCGGTAACTGGCGGCATCTCTTGACAGCGTGCAAACGCCTGCGGACAACGCTGTGCAAATGGACAACCGACTGGCGGATACAGCAGATCCGGCGGTGTACCTTCAATCGGCACGAGTCGTTCGCGTGAGCCGCTGCCGCGTTTGGGCAAGGAGCGCAGCAGACCTTTGGTATACGGATGCTGTGGTCGGTAGAAAATATCCTCTACACTGCCTTCCTCCATAATCAACCCGCCATACATCACAATAACGCGTGTGCACACCTGTGCCACCACACCCAGATCGTGCGTAATGAGTGTAATGGCTGTGTCCGATTGCTGTTTTAAACGTTTGAACAGATCGAGAATCTGTGCCTGAATCGTCGCATCCAGTGCAGTTGTCGGTTCATCGGCAATGAGCAAATCCGGCTTGCACGATAGTGCCATCGCGATCATGACCCGCTGACGCATACCGCCGCTGAATTCATGCGGATACTGACGCAATCGCACTTCTGCATCTTGAATGCCGACTTCTCGCAATAGTCGTGCCGCTTCCTGATTCGCCTCCTGCTTGCTTAGACCACGGTGACGACGCAGCACTTCGGTCAATTGCTGACCGATCCGTTTTAGCGGATTGAGCGAGGTCATCGGATCTTGGAAGATCATCGCAATGCGGTTGCCGCGCAGCTTGCGCCATTCCTTTTCCGACCATTGCGAGCAATCCTGACCGCGAAAATGAATCTGTCCGGCAGTGATGCGTCCGGGTGCGGATAGTAACGACATGACCGAGCGGGCGGTGACACTTTTGCCACTGCCCGATTCGCCGACGATGCCGAGTGTCTCGCCTTTGTCTACATGAAAGCTCACCCCGCGTACCGCCTGATTATCGCCGTCACGGGTAGCAAATGAAACGTTAAGATTGTCTACGGTCAATAGCCGTTCTGTCATGATGGATTCCCCTCCTATCGCCGGTTCAGCTTCGGTTCAAGACCGACCCGCAAAATGTCACCCAGTACATTAAAGCTAAGTACAGTCAGCAAAATCAGCAGACCCGGAAACAATGCCAAATACGGCGCCTGCGCGATATAGCCCTGCGCGCTGTTCAGCATACTGCCCCAGGTCGCATTCGGCGGCTGTACACCAAAGCCGAGAAAGCTTAGCGACGATTCCATCATAATCGCGGACGCGATATTATTGGTCGCGCCAACAATAATAACGGGAACGAGTCCCGGCAAAATATGATGCCGAATCATACCATTTGCTCCTTGTCCTGATGCACGCGCATACAGCACATATTCACGCTGCCGGATACTCATCGTCTCCGCGCGAACAATACGCGCTACATTCATCCACATTAACAATGCGATGATGACGATAATATTGCCTACGCTCGGCTTCAAAAATACACTGAGCAGTAACAATACGAGAAACGATGGAATGGAAGAAATCACATCCAGTGCTCGCATAAGCAGACTGTCAATCCAGCCACCAAAATAACCGCTGATCACACCAACTGCTACGCCGATGGCAGTCGCCAGAATCATCGAAGCAAAGCCAACCAGCAGCGATACTCTACCGCCATATAAAGCACGGGCAAAATAATCACGTCCATAATCGTCTGTTCCAAACCAGTGCGCCGGTCCCGGCGTGGCAAACTGCGATGTCGCATCCATCAGATTCGGATCATACGGCGACAGAAAGGCGAAGATTGCGCCTAGCGCCAGCACAATTAAGAGAAACAGCGAAGTCATACCCAGCTTGCTATCCCATAATGCGCGCTTCAAGTGGTTCCATTTCCTGTGGTTCATTGTGTCACCCCTTTGCCTTGATGCGCGGATCGACCACAGCATATAAAATATCAGCCACCAGATTGCCGAGAATCAGCATCAATGACGAGAATAGCGTAATGCCCATAATGATTGGATAATCCATCCCTTTGACAGCTGTCATACCAAGCGAACCGATACCGGGCCACGAAAAGACCGTCTCGGTGACGATCGCACCAGCGACCAGATCACCCATCGACATACCGAGCAGCGTAATGACAGGCAGCATCACATGCTTGATCACATGACGGAACAGTATCGTCCATGTATTGGAGCCAAACGCATATTGAATCTGTACATAATCTTCCTTGAGCTGACCGATGGTGCTGGAACGAATGTAGCGCACATACCCTGCCAGAAACCCAAACGCCAGCACTGAGCACGGCAAAATCCCATGACGAATCACATCGCTCGGCGATTCCACTCCAATCGTACGCATGCCCATACTAGGCAATAATGATAATTTGATTGCAAAAATATACATGAGCAAAATCGCTAGCCAGAACAGCGGCACCGAAATACCGATATACGCTAGCAAGTTAATTATTTTGTCTACCCAGCGGTTGCGATTCGCGCCAGCAATCAAGCCAAGCGGAATCGCCAGCACTACAGCGATGGCAATCGCGCTGCCCATCAGACCTGCGGTTGCAGGCAATCGCTCCAGAATCTGTCTCATTACAGGCTGGTGATTGACGAGCGAATAACCAAGATCGCCCTGCAACAGTTGCTTCAACCATAACAAATATTGTACATACGCCGGACGATCCAGACCGAGATTATGACGAATTCGTTCAATATCCTCGGCATGCATATTCGGCGTTACAAACGACAGCACCGGATCACCCGGTGCTAGCTTGATCATAGCAAAGCAGACGATAGAGACAAAAAATAGCAGCGGTATCGTTTGCAACAAGCGGCGGATAATCATTTGCCTCATGTTCCGCACTCCCTTCACAACAACAAATAAGCCGGGAAACCGGCTTATTTGCTGCTTTCATTATGAACATGGACGTTTATTGTTTTTGATAGATTTTGGACAAGTCTTCGAAAATAACAACTGGTTTCAGCACGGCTTGATCCAGACCGCCATAGTTTTTGGAGATTGCAACGACGGTTTTGGTGTACGCAATCGGATAGATTGGCGCATCTTCCGCAATGATAGTTTGCAGCTGTTTGTAGATGTCGCCGCGTTTGGTAGCATCGCCTTCACCCGAACCTTGAGCGAACAGTTGATCGACCTGCTTGTTGGAGTAATGGCTATAGTTGGACGAAGATCCGGTTTCAAACAGAATCCGGTACGCATCCGGGTCATAGCCCATAATGTAGCCGGTCAATGCCAGCTCATAATCGGTCGCTTTGAGATCAACAAACTTTTGTCCCCATGCAGTGGAATCCATATTTTGCAGCTCCACATCGACACCGATTTCTTTCAGCTTTTGCTGTACATAGAGGGAAACGGCTTCCTGTGCTTTGTTACCGGATTGCACGATCATGCGCAGCTTCAGATTCGTAATGCCCTGCTCAGCAAGAATTTGCTTCGCTTTGGCAGCATCGTTGTCGTAGGTTGGTACATCGTTCGTTTGATACAATCCGTCCGGTGTCTCGAATGATTTGGCAGGATCAGCATATTCGCTGGACGTATAGGTTGTCTTGATCAGCTCATCGCGATTCAGTGCGTAAGAGAGCGCCTGACGCACTTCTTTTTTGGACAGGACGCCAGTGTCGCTGTTGGCATTGAACATCAGATATGCCAGACGACCTTCACTGTACGATTGAATATCAAAATTACCACTGGCTTGAATAGTTGCTACATCACGCGGGTCTAGGTATTGTACGTTGATCTCGCCATTTTGCAATGCTAGATTAGCAGCATTGGCATCTTTGGCGATACGGTAGGTTACGCTATCCAGATGCGGTTTGCCACCAAAGTAGTTATCAAAGCGATCCAGTGTTACGTATTCACCGTTTTTATATTCTTTAAATTGGAATGGACCAGAGCCGACTGGAGAATCGTTTTTGCTGCTCTTTTCCAGATCGGTTTCGCCTTCAAAAATATGCTTTGGAATAGGGGATACTTGTACAAGCGATGCTTCAAATGCTGGGCTGACTTGTGGCAGCTTGAATTCCACCGTCAGATCGTCCACTTTGGATACTTGTACCGGTTTGTTGTTAATAATAAAGCCGGAACGCAGGAAGCTATTCTGCTTCTCGTCAAGGATACTGTCGATGGTGAACACAACGTCATCTGCGGTCAGCTTCTGCCCGTCGTGCCAGGTCAGGTCTTTTTTCAACTTGAGTGTGTATGTAAGCTGGTCGGCAGAAGGTTCCAGACTTTCAGCCAGATAAAATGTCTTTTTGCCATTGTTGACTTGGAACAGTGGTGCATACAGTGCCTGGTCAATCGTCAAGCTGACCCGATCCCCTGCATATAATGGATTCAAAATTACCGGATCGGATGCTACACCGATAATCAGGCTACCGCCATCCTTCGGCGTGCCACTATCTGCGGCTGTGGAGCTTCCGGTTGTCGCTGTTGAGCTAGTGCCGCCACTGTTGCCCGAGCAAGCTGCCAGAAGCAGTGTAAACAGCATTGCGATAACCAGACCTTTAAACTTGGTATTCATGATTCTCTATCCCCCATCAATAAATTATGCTCTCTTGCTTGTACATAACAAATATAGTATATCGGTTTAATCGGAATTACAATGCTGTAATTTTGCCTGATATGACATTATTTATAACAATATGATCGTTTTGTATATGCCAGTTTGGTATTAAGCAGTAGTGGCGGCGTATGTGAGCCAATGGAGCAAGTGAGATGAAGCATGTTTTATTTTCAAAAAATATGTATTGCGCACTCCCACCCTAGCATTCTCTATATGAAAAAGACTGCCATCGCTGGCAACTCACACCAGTACGATGGCAGTGTAGAACTCTCTATTCATTCCCGTCCTTCATAGCGAAAATGACTAAAGTCGGCATAGCTGCCTTTGAATTGATACATATCGTGTGCGGCGATGCCAACAAAATTTCCAGTGAAGCCGCCGGACAGAAACGAGATATGCTCCTCATTGTATAGCGCTGTCCATTGCTCTTGTTCAGACACTCGGTAATAAAAACGGGCTGTCGTTTGTTGCACTTCTACCGCTAGATAAACCGTAGTCTGTTCCGGTACTACGATCACCTCAGGATACACATAAAATTGATCTGCCGCACAGCGCATCAGACGGATAACCTTCCCTGCACAGTCGCGCGTAATACACGCATATAGATAATTGTCTTCATTCAAATACAATACCAAACCCGCCATTTGCAAATATTGCTGTGGCTCATAATCCAGCGCAGTTTCAGCACGGAAGCTGTGATCACGCTGCCGGAGTGCAACGATATGATGACGGAACAGACTCTGAATCGACTCGCCGCCATACAATCGCAAATGCCCCGGACGCTGCCGGAGGGAGCACCAGTCCTCATCCGCCAGTATGCGCAGCGTATTCCATTGCGGATGCAACGTCTCCTGATCAAATTCATCGACAAAAGTACATTCACAGGACGAAGCGAGATTCATCGTCGGCGTATTGTTTGCCACAAAACCATAGGACATCGGTTCCGCTTGGATCATGGATTCCATCTTGGAAACAACTTCACTATCGGTCGTGTTCAAACGATGCGGCACGTCTAAGTCTGCTGCCAGTCCGCTTGGTGCTGGTACGGCTAGCTGTGGCAACTTCCCGCCACTACTCAAACGCAGCCATCCCTGTTCATCCCAATACACCTGCTGAATCGCGGTTTCACGTCCAAGAATCGCATATTGTCCGTCCAGTGGGCGAGTACACAGATGCGCCATATACCACTCTCCCGCAGGTGTCTCCACCAGACTGCCATGTCCGGCACATTGCAGCGGCCACTCTGCATTCCCGCTCGATGTCATCATCGGATTATGCGGATCGACTTCGTACGAGCCAGTCAGATGACGAGAGCGTGCAACTGTCACGGCATGCCCCGTACCTGTTCCCCCTTCGGCGGTGATCAGATAGTAATAGCCGTTTCGTTTATATATATGCGGAGCTTCGGTTTTCTTGAGCGGTGTGCAGTCGAATAGCTTGATCGGTTCGCCGATCAACTGACGAGTACGATGGTCATATTCTTGCATAACAATACCACTCGATTTATTCCCCTCGGTGATCCGATAATCCCACAGCGCATTGAGCACCCATTTGCGACCGTCTTCATCATGAAACAGAGACGGATCAAAGCCACTGCTGTTCAGATACACTGGTTCGCTCCACGGACCGCGAATATCGGTTGCAGTGATCAGATAGTTGTGATCATCTTTGAACGGGCGCTTTGTACTTTTCACATCGGTATACAGCAGGTAAAATTGTCCGTCCGCATAACTGAGCTGCGGCGCCCAGATGCTGCAATTTTTTGGATTGCCTTGTAGCTGTACCTGATGTCTCAAAATATCCGTACAATGCTGCCAATCTACCAGATTGCGCGACTCATACACCCGTACACCGGGCAGCCATTCAAACGAAGATACTGCGATATAATACACATCTTCGACTCGTAAGATGGACGGATCAGGATTAAATCCTCGTAATACCGGATTGCGAATCATTGCGCCGCCGATGTCTGTTGTCGATGGATCGCCACTATTTATAAGGGACATGAATATTCCTCCTCTTCCTTCCAGAAGCATTCGCCGTCAAATATAATTTCTTTGCGCCAATCCTTATCATCGCCGATTTCGCAGACTGCCCAGTTTACCCGATGATAGCGCCAGATGGATGCGGATTCCGCATGATATTCTCGATAATCGACCGTCTGCTCATTGTTGGTATTATCCCAGTTATCCCAGCCTGCCGGATGAATATGATCGCCAAGTGAACATTCCACCCAGACCGTCTGTGCATACTCGCGCCATGGTCTGCCTAAGTATACCGGCGCAATGTCATCATCACCGGTTACAAAACAGCGATGGAACACATATCCGTACGGTTGCCCTTGAGGCGTGGATGCTGCGGTGATATAGGTGGACTGATTATCATAATGACGCAGACTATGAATATGGCACTGGTCAAAATACGCCGTTGCTCCGCCAAATATAAAATCAATCGTGCCTTCGATATAACAATGCTCATACAGCTGACGATACTGTGCATGCTGCTGTATCAGTTCAATCCCGCCAAAAAGCGCCCGTTCCTTTGGCTTGGGCGGTAATGGTCCGGTAAACAGCGTATCCTGATATGCTCGCAGCGTGCAGCGACGGAAGACAGAACGATCACAATGTGCATACAGCGCCACTGCCTGTCCAATATTGACTCCTTGCCCTGCTGTATTGCTAATGATCAGATTATCCAGCAGCAAGTCACTACCACCGACAAATACAGTCGCCGTTGCAAAGGTGCCAATCTCCTCGCCCTGTTCATTATGCTGACGTGCATGTCGGTTCATCGTAATCTCTACACGACCCAGACCGTAAATGTGTAGACGTGAGCGGTGAATGATCACCGTTTCCTCATATGTACCTTCCAGAATAAAGAGCGTGTCGACAGCAGCGTCACCATGTTGCTCCAGTGCATCGACCGCCTGCTGAATTGTTGAATAATCGCAAAAGGAAGCTTTGCCTACAGTCAGTTGCATATGCCCATTCTCCTTTGCTGATGTTGGGATCAAAATAGAAGCGCCCGACAAGGAAAAAGCTGCCGGGCGCGGATTGTCATACTTCCTGTTCCATCGTTGTACATTCATATGAAGACTCTCATGATTTCAAATCCGATCATGATACGATCCTATAATCCCTATGATCCTATCCACCATGTGCTATCCGAGATGCTTTTTCAAAAACGGCTGCCACGCAGCACGCATCTCCATCGTCTCCATATGACCACCGCTGCCGATTACCGGTTGCCAATGTTCTGGATAGCCAGCTTTGGCGTACAGCTCGTGCAAGCCTGTATCCAGCAACTGCACGCCTTCCAGCGGACAGAGACGATCATTCTTACCGACCAGACTCATGCGTGGACGCGGGACGATCCGTTGCTGAATATCCAGTGTGGAATAGTACTTGAGCAAACCGGGCACATAGGAATAAAAGCCGTGGTGATCCAAGCCGCGCTTGGTGATCAGCGTCTGCGCATCGACCTGTGCGCTAATGTCAACGATCACATCAATACGCTCATCCAGCGCTGCCAACCACCATGCCATCAGCCCGCCCATCGACATACCAATCGTGCCAATTCGGTTGGCATCGATCTCCTGACGTGTACACATATAATCCAGCAATCGCATATTGTCGTATAGCATCATGCCCCATAGTACTTTGCCCTGCCAGAGCATTTCTTTGACCGTTTCGCTCTCGCTCTTGCCACCGCGTTCATTGAAGCACCACATATCAATGCAAGCAACCGCATATCCCATACCTGTGAGCACCGAAGCAAAGGACGTCTGCTGCAAATACGGACTACTGCGAATCAATTCCCGCCGACCATTCGTGTAATCGCCGCCATGCGAATGATTGAAGATCACGAGCGGAAAAGGTCCTTCTCCCTCCGCGGGCAGTGCCACATAAGCAGGCACCTTTTCCAGTCCGTTCAGCTCCAGCAGCAGCGTCTCCAGACGATAACCGTCATACAGACGACGCTCCAGCGATTGCGCAATGACAGGCACTGGCGCTGGCAGATCGCCAAGCAGTTTGACCAGCTGATCCTCCTTTTGCATATGCAGACTCCTTTCGCAGATGGATTCGGATACTCATCGATAGGCATAAGATAGGCAGACCATTATTCATTGTTTATCATCAGTCATCAGTCATCAGTCATCAGTCATCAGTCATCAGTCATCAGTCATCAGTCATCAGTCATCAGTCATCAGTCATCAGTCATCAGTCATCAGTCATCAGTCATCAGTCATCAGTCGCAATTGTAACTGATCAGCTTGGGGAATTGGCAATCACTTCGGTCGTCACCCGTTCTACCAGCTGTTCTGGCTTGGCGGTATTGCGGGAGTGACAATCGATGATCTCGACCTCATCGCCATTTTCGATATAAAAGGCAGGTCCTTCATGATTCTCAATCGTCACCCGGTGAAAGCGAACATCGCGCACATTCCCCAGATAAAAACCACGGTTGTTCATATCCTCAATGCCCGCCATCATCGCTGGACGACCGGGAATCGCATTCTCCGCCATAGAAATGTCAATATCGGAAAAGGTCACTTCCGATACATACTGCTCCGCCAGTCCGTACAGAAATCCAGCCGCAGCATGTACCTGACGCGCAGTAATATTGGCAAAATGAATCCGACGGAAGCGTGGTGTCTCGGCGGTGATTGGATATGGATGTTTGTCCCAGACGTATTTATCCTTGCCGCGCGGTCCGCAGAAATAATACAGATTCATAATAAACGGACAGATAACATCCTCCATCACAAGATTGCTAATGCGAATATCCTCCACTGTGCCGCCACGTCCACGCCGTGATTTCAAGCGAATGCCGCGATCCGTCTGTTTAAAAATACAATTGCTGATCGTCACATTACGAATATCGCCGCTCATCTCGCTGCCGATCACCACACCGCCATGCCCGTGCAGCATTGTGCAGTTAGTGACGGTAATATTCTCGCATGGCACCCGTTCCGGCGTATCCTCCGTGCCGGACTTGATCGTAATACAATCATCGCCGACATCAATATGGCAATTGCTAATATGCACATTGGTGCATGATTCCGGGTTGATGCCATCTGTATTGGGCGAATCTGCCGGATTTAGAATAGCTATATTATCCACCGTCACATTGGTACAGCAGATCGGATTGACTGTCCAGCTCGGCGAGTTGCGCAGCTGCACATCACGAATCGTAATACGACTGCAATGGTCAAAGCTAATCAGCTTGGGACGCGGATATTCCAGCTTATCTGGTTCATTGCGGAACAGATCCCACCATGTCTGCCCATTCCCCTCGATCATGCCGCTACCAGTGATCGAGATGTTGGTCAGCTGTTCTCCGTAAATGCACGACGCATGAACAAGTCGCTCTGCCCCTTCCCAGCGTGACGATACTGCCGGATAGTCCGCCGGATCGGTGCTAAACGACAGCACCGCCCCCGGGCTGAGATGCAGCTCAATATGACTCTGCATCAAGATCGCTCCCGTACGGTATGTACCCGCCGGAATATGCACCGTGCCGCCACCTGCACGCGCCGCTGCTTCGATTGCCGACGAGATCGCTGCCGTAGATGACTTGCTGGAATTCCGCATTGCACCGTAATCGTCGATATTGTATACGGTCATATTATTGCTCCTTCCCACTCGGAATCGACGATACCGAATCTTGCCGCTGATGCTGGGCAGATGGACGCTCCTGATTCAGATGCTCATATTCAGCACATGCTTGCAGGAATGCACCCAGCCCTTTCTGATCATTGGTCACAATCGGCTCGCTGATATAGTAGGCAAAGGTGCCATCCCGCTGATCTGCACCGCCTAGCCCAGCAACCTGACAGTTTTTGTTGTAATTAATCCAGCCTTCCTTCGTTTCCAATACAAATTCGGAGATCATGCCAGCGTATGCCCAGTCTGCCGTTTTTAGCCAGTCTGGTTCCAGTACGCCAAGACGAATGCCTTTGCTGATTGCATACACGAACATCGCGCTTGCCGATGCTTCCAAATAATTGCCTTTGCGTTTGCCCTGATCAAGTACTTGATACCAGACACCCGTTTCCTCATCCTGATATCGTCGTACAGCGGTCAATGTATCGTTCAGCATACGCTCCAATTGTTCGTAATGCGTATGCTCTACCGGCAGAATCTCCAGCACATCCACTAGCGCCATCACAAACCAGCCAAGTGAACGTCCCCAGAAGTTCTGCGACAATCCCGTATCGGCATTGCACCACGGCTGCTGCCGCTTCTCGTCCCACGCATGATACAACAGCCCAGTTTGTGCATCCTTCGTATGACTCTCACACAGAATGAACTGCTTGGTCACATCGTCCACATCGGCTGCATCGCCGTAGGTCAGCGCATATTCCAGATAAAAGGGCGAGCCCATGTACAATCCATCAAGCCAGATTTGATACGGATATATCTGCTTGTGCCAGAATGCGCCTTCCGATGTGCGTGGATGCGATTGGAGCTGCTTACGCAGTAGATCAGCGGCTTTGCGATACTTCTCTTCGCCGGTTTTGTTGTGCAGCATAAATAGCAGCTTGCCGTTGTTAATATGATCGATATTGTATTCATCTACCGCATATCCGCGAATACTGCCGTCTTCCTGTACAAAATAATCCATATTGTGGCGGATATAATCGATATACACTGGATCGCCTGTTTGCTGCCACAATAACTGAAATCCTTTCAAAATCACGCCATAATCATACGACCATTTGCCATGATGTACCCGATCTTCATGCAGGTATGGCTGACGTTCCATAATCGACTTTGCCGTTCGGATCGCCCATTGCGATTGCTGATCCCAGTTGTTCATCGTTGTCCTCCTCCAAAGAATGATGACTGCCTTCGCTCTTATTTGCCGACTTGCTGATATGCGGCTTCGTATTCGGAAATGATGCTGTTGCCGCCGGAGTTTTTCCAGTTTTCCAACGCTTGATTGAAGCCGTCACGGTCGATTTCGCCCAGAATGTATTTGTATGTCGCATCGGTGATAATCTTTTGCAGTTCGGAGCCTTGTGTATTATACGTTTCCGAATCCAACGCATACGCCGGGTTCAATACCGCATAATCAGCATTTTCTTTGATTAGCTTGTCCGCTTGTTGCTTGAGTGGATCGGCATCATGGATCTGATAACCGCTTTCCTTCGGACGGCTGGATGCAAATGGCTGCACTTCTTGCTGCCACAGATCGGTATTGATAATCGTGACTGCGTCTTTGTCATCTACCGTATAATGCGTGCCCTCGATACCATATGTCATGAGCGCATACGAATCTTCATCCAACAGATCGTTTACGAATTGTAAAATGCGTTTCAGCTGTGCTTCGTCCTTCACTTCGGTACGTGGGAACGCTAGCAAACCGCCGATGCCATTGTTAGCTGCCCAGATGGCGCGATCTTTTTCATTGCCGGTAGATGTAATATCGTTAACCATCACCAGCTCCATATTATTTTGCAGACCTTTTGCCATATTAAGCAGGTTTTTACTGTCAAACAGCGCGCCGACGTAAATGCCTGCTTTGCCTTGGGCAAACTTCTGCTGCTGATCGGTTTTGGCGGTAACAGCAAAGTCTTTGTTAATATAGCCGTTATCATACAGCTCTTTCATATAATCCATCGTCTTCATATAACCGTCGGTCATAAATTCCGGTGTCATCTTGCCGTCGGAGCTAACCTGCCAGTTATTCGGTGTGCCGAAGTAGGAGCCGAGCGTCTTGAATGCTCCATAGATCAGATCGTTGCGGTCAACAAAGCCAGTCGTATCGTTCTGTCCGTTACCGTCCGGGTCTTTTTCGGTAAATGCTTTAGCAACTTCCATCAGCTCATCGGTTGTTTTTGGTACTTTCAGACCGAGCTTATCCAGCCAGTCCTTGCGGATGGTAACACCGTTACGTGCCAGATCCTTTTGAAACGGAATGCCGTACAGCTTGCCACCGATTGATGCGGACTTGATCGTCTCCGGCGAGATCTTCGCCAGATTCGGGAACTCCTTCAAATACGGCTCCACTTCCCAGAATAGACCGGATTTGAGCGAGTTACGTACAGAGGAATTGTCCAGCATCGTCAGCGTCACAATATCCGCCAGCGAGTCGGATGCGAGTGCGGTATTGATCCGTTCTTCCTTGGACGCATCTGGAATCCATGAGAATGTAATATCGGAATTGGTTTTCTCCTCCAGCTTGTCGAGCACGGTATCTGTCGGCGGCGAAGCGGTATGCAAAATGTTGAGCCAGCTAATATTCGCTTTGGAATTGGCATCATATTCGCCGGATGAAGCGCTTTGACCACCACAGGCAGTCAGTAGGAATGCGCTACTGATGACGATAGCAGCCGCTTTTTTGATCGCGTGTTGCGGAGCTTTTTTCATAAATCTTCCCCTTTTCTGATGGTTATTTGTTCTGTACCACTTTGTAAGCGGCTTCATATTCTTCCTTGATTTTGGTTCCGCCTGCATCTTTCCAGCTTTGCACCGCTTGTTTGAAGCCTGCTTCGTCAATCTCGCCCATAATGTAGCGGAAGGTTGCATCGGTGATCACCTTTTGCAGCTCAGTTCCTTGCTCGTTATTCGTTTGTGAATCAAGCGGTACGGTTGGATCAAGCACTGCGAATTTGTCGTTTTCCTTGATCAGCTCGTTCGCCATTTCTTTACGCGGATTGGAATCTTTGAGCTTGTACGTTACTTCGCTCGGACGAGAAGCGGCAAATGGCTGCACATCTGCTTGCCATTTATCCTGATTGATAATTTTGAAGGAACCGTCTGCATCGATCTCATAATGCTCACCTTCAATGCCGCCGGTCATGTACATAAATGCTTCCTTGTCCAGCAGATCGTCTACGAATTGCAGTAATCGTTTCAGTTCAGCTTCAGACTTCACCTCTGACTTAGGAAAAGCGAGCAAACCGCCGACACCGCTGCCTTCCGACCAGATATGGTACTGCCCGTCGCCATTGGAGATTTTGTTGACCGGCACTAGCTCCATGCCTTTTTGCAATCCTTGTGACATATTTTCCAGACTGGCGATATCAACCATACCGGTGTAAATGCCTGTCCGACCTTGTGCAAATTGCTGCTGCTGATCCGTCTTTGCAGTGACCGCGAAGTCGCGAGTCAGGTAGCCATTTTCATACAGCTTACGCGAATAGTTAAGCGTATCCATATATTGAGGCGTATCGAACTCTGGTGTGAATGTGCCGCTGTCATCGACTGCCCAGCCGTTCGGTGTGCCAAAGTAGGAGCTGAGCGTCTTGAAGCTGCTATATCGCAGATCAGAGCGATCGCCGAAGCCTACCGTATCATCCTTGCCGTTGCCGTCGGGATCATCCTCGGTGAAGGCACGCGCTACGTTGTATAGTTCATCCAGCGTCGTTGGCACTTTCAGCCCGAGATTATCCAGCCAGTCCTTGCGCAGGATCAGACCGGAGCGCGCCAGATTTTTCTGAAAAGGAACACCGTACAGATGTCCTTCAATTGAAGCGGCTTCACGTACATTTTGCGGAATTTGTTTCAGATTGTCATAGCTGTCGAGATATGGTCCTACATCCCAGAACAGACCCGATTTGAGCGAGTTGCGCACTGTCGAATTGGTCATCATCGTAATCGTAACCATATCTGCCAGTTGACCAGAAGCGAGCGCGGTCGTGATCCGTTCTTCCTTGGACGCATCGGGAACCCAGCTAAATTGAATCTCGGAATTGGTATACTGCTCCAGCTTGTTCTTGACTACATCCGTCGGCGGCGAAGCCGTATGTAGAATATTCAGCCATGTAAAATTCAGCTTCGCATTCGGATCATACGTCTGATTCGCCTCTGCCTCGCTACCATTGCCGCAACCTGACAACACAGTCGTTAACGCCAATGCCGCCGCCAGTACCATACTTGCTTTTCTTCTCATCCTTATATCCCCCATGAGCCAGAATGGATAAAACGATATGCGATTTAATACACGCCGTCCTCGCCAAACTTCTTCGCCAAGCGGTTCGCCAGCATGATTAAGACGAGACCGACCAATCCTTTGAACAAGCCGACAGCTGTACTGAAGCTAAGCTGTCCATTTTTCAAACCAGCGGTATAAATGTAAGTATCAAAGATCTCCGCTACTTCGCGATTCAGCGAATTAAGCAGCAAATACATATGTTCAAAGCCCAGATCGAGCGTGCTGCCGATCTTCAGAATCAGCAATGTAATGATAACCGGACGAATCGCCGGTAAAGTGACGTGCCATGTTTTGCGCCAGCGGGATGCGCCATCCATCTCAGCCGCTTCATACAGCTGCGTATCAACCACAGTGATCGCTGCCAAATAAATGATCGTCGACCAGCCCAACTCTTTCCAAATGATCTGCGCCATATACATCGTACGCAGCCATTCCGGCGACGTCAGGAAGCTGACTTTGGGCAATCCAATCGCTGCCAGCATCTCATTGACGACCCCGCCATCTACCGTCAGAAATACGTATGTGATGGATACGATAATGACCCATGACATAAAGTGCGGAATGTAGATAATCGTCTGAATGGCATTTTTGAAATACCGATGTCTCACTTCATTAAGCATCAGCGCTAGAATGATCGGCAACGGGAAAAAGATGACGATATTCAGTGCAAACAAAATGAGCGTATTGCTTAACAACATAAAAAAGGTAGGCTCTGTAAACAGCCGAACAAAGTGCTTCATCCCTACCCACGGACTGTCCGAGATGCCGAGATATGGCTGGTAATCCTGAAAGGAAATGATCAGCCCACCCATCGGCAAATACTTGAAAATAACAAAATAAATAAAGCCCGGCAAAATCATCAAATACAAAAATTTATTACGCATAATGCCGTAGCCGCCCTTTTTCTTAACGGCTTTGTTCTCCTGTTCCAATTCCAGTGCCGCAGCATCGGACATCTTCATTCCGTTTGATATCTTCACCGGATGCCAGCCTCCTCTATGCAATCTCGCTTACGTGTTCCAGATTAAAGGAGCATCGTCATTCCGTATATAATCATCTTATGATAACGCTTGCAAAATATTGATGTTACGCCATTTCCAGACTGGTCATCTCATCTGGTGATTATGTTGTGAGGTAATGATTATCCCGCTTCAATCGACGAAATGAAGCATCATCTGGGCAGCGGATTATATACGGAACACCACTGGCTTGGTACAGTAAATGTATACAAGACGATGAAGGAGGTTCCTGTTTATGGAACAAACATTGCGGAAAGACACTTCGCTTGGAGGCAAGCTATTCACCATCATCAATAACACTTTATTGATCCTGATCGCGCTCGCCTGTTTATTGCCATTCGTCAACGTGATTGCCAGCTCGTTCGCTTCGACGCAAGAGGTCGTATCCAAACGATTCATTTTATTCCCGACAACCTTTTCACTGGATGCTTACCGTTATATTCTGTCCACACCAACGATCTTCAAGGGACTCGGCGTCTCTATCGGCACAACGCTGGTCGGCACGCTCGTCAGTATGGCGCTGACCGCATTCATGGCATACGGGCTGTCCCGTCGCTATCTCGCCGGACGCAACGCCATCAACTTTATCGTTGTGTTCTCCATGCTGTTCAGCGGCGGAATGATTCCGACTTTTCTCATTGTAAAAAGCGTCGGTCTGATCGACTCGTACTGGTCGATGATTCTGCCGGTAGCAATCAACGCGTTCAATCTGATCATCATGCGCAACTTCTTTCAGGCGCTGCCAGACAGTTTGGAAGAGTCGGCAAAGATTGACGGTTGCAATGACTTTGGGGTGTTTTTCAAAATCATGCTACCGTTGGCATTGCCGTCCATTGCAACCATCTCGCTGTTTTATGCGGTAACGTATTGGAATACGTATATGAATGCGATTCTGTATTTGAACGATTCGGGTAAATGGCCGATTCAGGTACTGCTGCGTCAGATTGTTATCGTCTCCAGCGGGATGCAGGCGGAAGGCAGCTCAGTGGATGTGATTCCTCCGGCGCAGACGATCAAGATGGCGGTTATTGTGGTGGCGACGGTGCCGATGTTGATTGCTTATCCGTTTGTGCAGAAGCATTTTACAAAAGGTGCTTTGTTGGGTGCGGTTAAGGGGTGACATTGATTGGCTGATTTCTATTGGAATTGATGTGTCTGCTGACATGGTTTAGGTTTGCTTGGTGGTGCAATTGGGTTATGGGTTGGGTTTTGTAAATGAATTGCTGTGGCGGACAAGCGCTCCGGGAAGAGATAAGGGAACGGGACTCCGGTGGAGCCGCGGGAATCTTTTGATTTGGGAAAAATGAAGATTCCCGCCCCTCCAAAGTCGCCCTTTTCCCTTATTCTCTTCCCTCCGCTTAGTGCATCTTATATCCTTACGATTTAAAAAACGAAAGTTCTTAAAACCTTGAGAATTTCACTAATCTTGAATCCCAACCTGAGATCTTACGAATCTTGAGATTCTTTGAATTAGTCGTTAGAGATATATAGTATATTCAAACAATTAGAAACCATGAAATCGCTAAAAAACTACTTATATTTTATTTAGCGACTTAGCTGCTAAGTGCTCATAATCGCTGTCGCTCTATTCAGTTAGGAGCACTTTTATTTGGAGCGTCCGCGAACCTAATGTGAATTGGGAGATTCATTTGTCAAAATTTCCATTAAAAATCCTGTTTATTTGAACTCAACAATAGTTTCATTAGCTAGCTCTAGCACCTGTATAAATGACAAAGTAAGCATCGAAATAATGAGATACAAATAAGTGCACGCAGCAAGAAGATAAGAACTTATTGCACAAGCTGTTTTTGTATAATCCAACACTTGAGCAATCATTCAGCAAATACATGAATACAAGAATACAATTGTCCTCTGACGTCTGGCTTCGTAATACTGATTCGCTTCGGAATTGCGCAACTACCTGTCTCTGCTTCTGCTAACTGATGCGAGATGCACTAGGCGGAGGAAAGGGAATAAGGGAAAAGGACGACTTATAGTGTTTGTGATCTTCAAACACGTGGTTCAATATAAAGTGATGTTTGCATAGCAAAATATCTTACTGATTGGGAGATGCGAGAATCTACCTTTACTCCTGATCCAGTAGATTCTCGTTGCTCCATCGGAGTCCGTTCCCTTATCCCTTTCCGAAGCGGTGGACATTCTACGTCAGCTGCCGCATCTTGCGATACGTTCCCGGCGTCACCTGCTCTTTTTTGCGAAAGGAGCGGATGAAGTTTTGCGGGTTGTGGTATTGTAGTCGTTCGGCGATTTCTTTGATTGTTTGATCGGTTTCGGTGAGCCACTTTTTTGCCATGTCGAGGCGGTAGCTCATTAGGTAGTCGCTGAAGGTGGTGCCGTATTCTTTTTTGAAAATACTGCTCAGGTAGTTCGGGTTGTAGTGCAGTCGATCGCCGATCATTTCGAGTGACAGTTCGCGGTCGTATTCGCGGCGGACGATGTCGGCGATTGTTTCGGATAGGCAGCGGAATTGTTCGTTCGTTTTCTCTTTCATGCTGCGCACCATTGGGAAAATCACTTGTTCGACGAGAATACGTTCGATCTCTTCCGGGTTGCGGATGCTGAGCAGGCGGTGATATAGCGCCTGATTGCCGCTCGTGAGCAGTACTTCCAATCCGAGTAGCTGTTCCAGTTGGATCAGGTTGTTGACGAGCCGCACGAGCATGACTTCAAGATCCATCGTATTGCGGCTTTTTTTCATAAATTCCGCCATCAATGGGTATAGGGTAGCGGATACTTGTTCTTCATCGCCGAGACGGATTGCATCGAATAGGCGCGCTTCCCATTCGGTTGGATAATGCAGCAGCACTGGACCGGAGACGACGTTAGAGATATCTTCGTAAAAGATGATCGATTCCTTGCCCAGATTCAGCCGCTGATGCAGCGCTTGTTTGCTCATTTCACACGCTTCTTTGCTACCGAGCAGGCTGTCATACGAGCGACTGATGCCGACACTGATCGATAGCTTGAGATAATCGCGAACGCTTCGCACCATTAATTTTGCGTAAGATAGCAACTCACGGCGCATCTCCTGCTCATTCTCATGGGCAAAGGTCAATATCGTCGCCTGTGTATCGTCGTTCAAAATAATTGGCAACAATCGCTGTTGCGCTGGAATTAATTCCTCAGCGATTTTGTTAATTGCGAGCATCAGCACATCACGGTCGGCGATGCTGCGCTTACCGATATTGTCCAGCTGTACGAGCATCACGACATACGTTTTGCCATCCAACCCGGTATAACCGATTCGTTCCAGTTGACCGCCGAGTTCGTCGGCTTTGATCCGATTGCGGAACAAATTCAGCACAAGCTGAGTTTCCAATTGCGGTTGCTCTGCTTGAATGAGTGTTTCGAGACTTTGCTTTTCGGTCAAAATATGATTAATCGACGAGAGAATCCAATCGATCTCATTGCCAGACTGCATCTGCCCGGTCGTCGGCAGACTATGCCGAATACGCTGAATCGGCTTTGTAAAATAGAGCGCAATGCCGTATGCGACCACGCTAATTAGCACAATCAGCACCAGCTCAATCGCAATCAGACCATAACGCGTCGTTTGCAGCGCACCAGCAATTTCTTTTGGATCAAGTATGGTAAAATACATCCAGTTATTGTACGTTGACTTGGCATAGATCAATTGCACACGTGAACGGTCTGTCGGATTCAAAGTCAGCATCCCGGTGCTCTGATCCGCCCCAATCATGCCCGGCAGTTGCTGCACCTGAGTATTCGCAAAAATAGTCTCATTGCCACCCGTATCATACATCAGGTCACCTTGCCGATTTAAAATAAATACTGGCGCATCGTCTTCCGTATGTAGCGTGCGATTCAGCGTCTGACTGGAAATGTCCGATAGCGCAATCGCCTGCTTGCGTGTGGAGAAAACAGGCAGTGTATTGACGAACCGAATGCCGGTATCCGTTTTGATCCAGAACAACCCTTGTTCCTGTCCTTGAATATACTGCTTGTACAGCTGTTGCTGCTGAACATCGGTCAGGTGTGTAAGTCGTCCATTGGCGATTTTCCAATTCTGTTCCAGACTAATGAGTGAATATTGCGCACCATCCAGACCCATCGTCGCGATATAGTTCAGCTGCGTATTCACATCGCGGTAGGCAATAAAATCACGCTCTGTAATCGGGTTCTTCACGACGTCGCTAAACGAACTGGTTGTGCTATATGTATTGAAAGCGTATTCAATATTGCGTATCTTTTGCTCCAGATTGTTACGCATTTGCATCATATACGTTTGTTTGCTGGCGGCGATACTGTCGGTCACCGAACGCACGGTACTGAAATAAATATAGATGCCAAAGCTGATGGACAATCCAATGCCCAATACTAGAATTGGAATAAATATTTTGTAAAACATCGTTCCTCTTTTCATCATATTCCCCCATCGATTCTGTGATCTTGCGGACGTTGTGTAGATGTGAATCTTGATATGGATATGGACCATTTTTATTATACCCTTTTCATAATATGGATGGTAAGGGGTAAATTAACAAAATTTAGACGGTGGTTGTTGGGGGCTGTTCTTCTCTGTGGAAACTATATACAACACTCCAGAAAGGAATAAGGGGACGTCCTCGGGTGGAGCCGCGGGAATCTTTTGGATTTGGGAAAGAATGAAGATTCCCGCCCCTCCAAAATCGTCCTTTCCCCTTATTCCTTTCTTCCGCTTAGTACAATTAGATTATTGGTAGGGATCTAGGGTACTTGCAAATCGCCCTCTAACAAAATGTGTGCAAGGAGGATTTTGTTCATTTACTGAGGTGGGTGAGTAAGAATTTGTAGCTTCTTGCGTGGTGTATTATGATGCTAGGTAATTGTGGGGTTGGCGTTTTTACATAAAGTACTGAGGGAAGGGTGAGGGTTGGATGGTTTTATTGCGGGTTTTGGGTGAAGGTGTTGAAGGGTTGGGTGCTCGGTTATTGGGATTGCAAGAGGGTGATGGGGTTCGTGGGGTTTGGGATGGGGATGCTGAGAGGTTTGTGAGTGATGGGTTGGTGTTGGATGAGGATGAGCCATTGGGGCGGTTGGTGGTGTATTCGGTTGGGGATGATGTGGCGCGTGGGTGTGTGGTGGTTTTGCCGGGCGGTGGGTATCATCATCGGGCGGAGCATGAAGGGGCAGCGGTGGCACAATGGTTGAATGGGCTGGGCATTCATGCGGCAGTACTACATTATCGAACAGCGTCGGATACGGATCATACTGGGCGTTCTGATGATGAGGCAAAGGTTGATCCGAGGTTGATTGTTGGACAGGTGGAAGCGGCTTTGCTGGTGGTGCGGCGGCATGGGTTGGTGGACCATTGGAATGTAGTGCCGGAGCGTATTGGGTTGATCGGGTTTTCGGCTGGTGGGCATTTGGCGGCACTGGCTGCGACGACAGGACGTGTGAAACCGGATGTGTTATTACTGGCTTATCCGGTAATAACGTTGGAACAAGGGGTTACGCATGAAGGTAGTCGGCAGCAGTTAGTAGGAACATTTCCTTCGGAGCAGCAGATTGCTCAGTATTCAGCTGAGCAACGTGTGGATGCACATACGCCGCCTACTTTTATTTGGAGCAGTGCGGATGATGCGGCAGTGTCAGTGCAGAACAGTTTGCTATTTGCACAGGCGTTGGCTGCGGCGGGTATTGAGCATGAATTGCATATATTTGAGCATGGGCGACATGGGTTGGGATTGGCGGAGCAGCATCCGTATTGTGGCACATGGACGACGCTAGCGGCGCGTTGGTTGGAACAGCATGGGTATGGGCATCCTTGGGACGGCTCGGATAGCTTGCTTGTTGATGGGGTTACTGCCACTCTCTCCTCTGCTGTCCCTACTCATGAAGCGCTTCGGCTGTATATCGCGGGTGATTCTACAGCGGCGATCAAGGGCGGGATTGAGAAGCCGATGAGTGGCTGGGGTGAGTTTTTAGGCAATCATTTTCAAAAGCAGGTTCAGGTCGAGAATTATGCGATCAATGGGCGCAGTACACGTTCGTTTATTGATGATGGGCGACTGGATTATATTGCGGAGCATTTACAACCAGGCGATTATCTGTTCATTCAATTTGGTCATAATGATGGCAAAATCGATGATCCTACGCGATATACCGACCCGGATACGGAATACCCGGCATTTTTGCAGCGTTATATTGAGACAGCGCGTAATCATGGAGCGATACCGGTGTTATTAACTTCGGTCAGTCGCCGTTTGTTTTTGGAGCACGGGCAGCCTGACCCGCTGGCATTGGACAGATATCCAGAGATGATGCGCCAGGTAGCTAACGATACGGATACGCCATTGTTGGATATATTTACTGCCAGTCAGCATTTGTATGAGCAACTGGGTGTGGAAGATTCCAAAGCGCTATTGTTACACTTACCGCCGGGACAGCATCCGAATTACCCGCAAGGGGTGGAGGATAATACCCACTTTTCTGTATATGGTGCACAGCGCATTGCCGAATTGGTAGTTGCTGCTATTGCAGAGCATCCACAGTTGAAGCGACTGGCACAGCTATTGACATAACAAATAACAAATAACCAATAACCAATAACCAATAACCAATAATAAATAATAAATAATAAATAATAAATCGAGCTTGTATCTTCATGATATAAGTTTTAACAATCAATAGGCGCTCTCTTTCGTGTTATTTGCACGAAGAAAGCGCCTGTTGATTGTTAAAGTAAAGCGTCTCTAGCCTATTCCGTTTCAGCTAAACTGTTGTACTACGTCTATGTTATGGAAGAGTCCTTTGCATATACATAGGAAATCTGCCCATCTTCCCTTTTATTCCAAAGATATATTAGCTCTTTCTCAGCCTGTAACCACTTTGGGCCAACGTCCAACAAATTCGGGTTCGTCGTAGGCAAGGAAGCTGCTCAGAATATGCTCTTTATCATCCAAAAATAGCTGATCGGCGACAGCAGTCACGAGTTTTGGCACCGCATTTTTCGTACCAGAGATGGCTGATGCCGACAGTCCACAGCTAGCGAGGGCGGAATAATTGAACACGAACAATCCGTGCAGCAACTTCTGCCCTTCCTCATCCCGACTTTGAAAAGCAAAGCCGGAACTCAAGTAAGGATGTGCATCCAGCAGGGCGTTGGCAATGTCCGGCGGTGCATCGTATCGATCACTCCAACGGGCAATATGCTCAGCAACGATCTTCAATTCTGGGCGTAGTGCCGGATCGCTGAGCAGACCAGTACTGACGATCAGAAAGTCAAAATAAAATTCCCCGTGCGGTGTCGTGACAAGCACACCTTCTCCCTGCGGCTGTACATCCAACCACGGCGAATCCAGATGCAGCTGGAATCCTTCCCATGCTGCCGCACGTTCAAATGTATCATTCGTCGGTGGTTGATTGAATTTGAAAAAGTGTGAGATTGCCGCGTATTTCTCCCCATCAGACAGCGCGTGGAATCGTTCGATCATGCCGGACACTTCCATTTGCCGAATCGGATTGACGCTTGGCAGCACTTTACGTCGTACGAATACATGGGCTTCGCCTACGCCTTCCGTCAGCGCATGATTGGCATTGTCAAAAGCAGAAGCACCACCACCGAGTACAGCGACTTTTTTCCCTTTTAACGTATCAAAATCGATGTGCTTGGACGTATGAGCATACAGATGCTCCGGCAACCGCTGACTGATCATCGGCGGCACATGCCATTCGCCACCGCCCTGAATGCCGGTAGCCAGCACTACTTTACGTGCCAGTATCGTTTGCGACGGTGCGCCATGACCACCAAGATGTAAGCGATGAATTCCTTGCTCCAGCGGTTCGATCAGCTCCAGTCGAACATCGTTGATCACGGGCAGATTCAGTACACGCCGATACCAGCGCAAATAATTCATCCAATTGCCACGCGGAATTTTGTCTACCTGCTCCCAGCCTTCCGCTCCGGTTTGCGCTTCCCACCATGAGCGAAAAGTCAGCGATGGAATCCCGAGATCGACCGAAGTCAGATGTTTGGGAGTACGCAGCGTTACCATACGCGCATACGTTTCCCACGGTCCTTCCGTTCCTTCCGGGTTCTCGTCCAGTACGACAATATTGGAAATGCGTTCGCGCAGCAATCCGAATGCTGCTGCCAGCCCACTTTGACCGCCGCCGATCACGACTACATCGTATACATGACCTTCGGGATGCGCCACTGGACGAACCCAATCTGCACCGCCGTAAGCCAGATATGTTAGATCCTGTTTTACACGCTCATTCAATGCTTCCAGACTCATATTCCTCATACCTTTCGCCAGCGTCTATTTGGTATTGCTTACGTTCACAATGTCACACTGTCTCACATTATCATTTTCATATCGCTACAGTGACAAATTCGGTTTGTAGCGTGCAGCCTGTTCGTTATGGAGACGAATAGAGCTTTCATTGTCTACTTTATCAAGTCTGCTGCTTGGTAAGAACAGAACTTGAATGTATCTCATTATACCGAGGAAAGATCATTTTTTGATAGTACATGTCAATTTTATTGTCATAAAACCTAAATTAAAAATGATGATTTGTTGATAATAACTAACATGATGTGTCGTTTTCATTTAAATGTAAAGTAAATAGAGCATAATTGTCTACTTATTTGTTTGTTTCATATACCAATAACTCCATATTATCTTATGATTTATGCTTTCTATTTAAGAAGAACAGAACGTTATGTGAGAAAAGGTATCCATCGCACTTGCCAATTGCGCTTGTTTCTACTAAAATAGGTCTAATTTAAATTGTCTATCTTTCGTATAACCCCGATAATATGGGCCGGGGGTCTCTACCAGGAACCGTAAACTCCTGATTACGAAAAATGCTGTCATGCATTTTTTGTGATCGGGAGTTTTGTATTCTGTTTTGGTGGAGCCTGCGGCTTATTCCCTCTTGTTAGAGCTACCGCCTGCGTTGTTCCCTTTTCTCAGAGATGAATTTTTTGCCGTTCACTGCTGACAGCATGCCCATCCTAATTCTGAAGGAGTGTATCTTATGCAAATGAACACAGCAGCACTTACGCGTCGTATTCAGGTTGCTTCCAAAGCCATCCCTGCCGATCTTGTCATTACCGGCGGCAATATTGTGAACGTCTTTACCGGTGAAATTATGCAAGGTGATATTGCGATTGTAGATGGAGTGATCGCCGGAATCGGCAGCTATGAAGGGCTTGAAACCATTCCTGCCGACGGACAATGGATTATCCCCGGATTGATTGACGGTCATGTGCATATTGAGAGTTCGATGCTATCCCCGCGCGAATTTGCCAAAGTCGTCTTACAGCATGGCGTAACTAGCGTGATCACCGATCCGCACGAGATTGGCAGTGTCGCTGGAACCGACGGTATCCGGTATATGCTGGAGCAATCGGAAGGATTGCCGATGGATCAGTTTATTATGCTGCCTTCCTGTGTACCTGCAACTTCGTTTGAGAGCTGTGCCGCTCGTCTGGAAGCGGAAGATTTGGAAGACTTTTATAATCATCCGCGTGTGCTTGGATTGGCAGAAGTGATGGACTTCCATGCACTATCCCATGCTTCTTCGTCGATGGTGAATAAAATATCCTCCGCCCATACACAGGGCAAATTGGTCGACGGTCATGCCGCTGGGATCGCCAAAGAACAACTGAGCGTGTACGCTGCTGCCGGTATTCGTACCGATCATGAATGTATCAACGCCGAAGAAGCCAAGCAACGACTAGAACTGGGTATGTATGTGCTTGTCCGCGAAGGCACAGCGACCAAAGATCTGGAAGCCATTTTGCCAGTAATTACGCCGTATAATTCGCGTCGCTGTGTATTCGTAACCGACGACAAGCTGATCGACGATCTGTTAGATGAAGGTAGCGTCGATCATAACGTAAGGCTGGCGATTCGTCATGGATTGCCTGCTATGACCGCGATTCAGATGGCAACGCTCAATACGGCAGAATGTTACGGACTACGTGATCGCGGTGCGATTGCTCCCGGCTACATCGCCGATCTCGTGATCGTCGACGATCTGGAACAGCTGACGATCCGCAGCGTGTTCAAACATGGGCAGCAGGTCGTACAGGACACGGCATTGCTGGAAGCAGCATTCCCTGCAAGCACATCTGATACAGAGCAACCTATACTTGCTACGAATGCAGCGATCTCGTCTGCTGATTCACAACATACAACGGATGAGAACACCGCGGAAATGTTAGCTTCGGCATCGATTGCTGCGATAGAGCATGCATCCAACCGCTTGAATCCACCGTCTCCAGCATCAACGACGCTCTCGACATGCAATACTGGTGCGCTTGATCTGTCCTGTCTAGCATTGCCGCTGCATACAGCATTATGCAATGTAATCGAGATTATTCCGAACTCTATCGTCACTCGGCACGCTCTGGAAACGGTCGATATCGCCAATGGACACTTTGTTCCATCTACAACTAACGATCTGCTCAAGCTGGCAGTCGTTGAGCGTCATCAAGGAACCGGTCATATCGGACTCGGTATTGTCAAAGGCTTTGAGATGAAAAAGGGAGCGATCGTCTCCACCGTTGCTCATGATTCGCATAACCTGATCGCTGCCGGTGCATCAGATGAAGAGCTGCTCCTCGCGATTGAGCATGTGGTAGGTATGAACGGCGGGCTGGCAGTCGTGTCCGGCACGGAGGTGCTGGCGTCCGTTCCGCTCTCCATCGCTGGTCTATTATCCGAGCTGCCATATCAGGATGTATATGCTCAGACGAAGCGACTGAATCAAGCATTGCTAGAGATTGGTGCTGCCAGTCATTTCAATCCGTTTCTGATGTTATCCTTCCTCGCCTTGCCGGTCATCCCGACATTAAAGTTGACCGATCTAGGATTGTTTGATTTTGCTTCCAATCAGCATATTTCGGTGGAAGCTGCGGCACATGTACAAACAGTGCATGAATGATAGATGAAGCTTGAATAAATCGCCTATCCAGCATGAATTCACTCTAAAAATGGAAAACAATGGAACCGATATAGAGTACAGGATCTTGAAACCAACGTCTATGTCAAAGGAGAGAATTCATGCATGGTATGGGTTAAAGCACTTCTATTCACAGTTGGTGGACTGATTGTAGGCGCAGCTGCTGTTATTCTGGCGCTGTATCTGGATAATGGACCGCTGCAAAAGCTAGCTGGTCTACCTGTCCAAACACAATCCCAATCGCAAACCACCGGTTCTATTCAGCAAGCATCGACGCCAGCCCCTTTATCGGAAAGCGAATTGCCTCCGGTTGAGAAATTCAATGACATTCCCAAAGCGACTTTTTACAAAGAACGTGTCGCTGTGCTGATGTATCACGACATTAGCCCGACGGAAAAAGGCGGCGATATTATCACGCCCGATCTGTTCGCTTCGCAGCTGGACTTTTTACGTTCCAAAGGCATGAACTTTATCTCGTTAAATGATTTCCGCTCGTATATGAAAGGCGGCTCTGTACCGGAAAATGCGGTATTGGTCACCTTTGACGATGGGTATGAAAATTTCTATACGACTGCATTCCCCATTATGCAGGAGCGTAACATCTCCGGCGTTAGCTTCGTCATTACCGGCGATTTTAGCAAAAATGCCATCGTCAACACGCCGCATATGACCAAGCAGGAGATTACCGAAATGATTGGTGCTGATCCAAACATGGAAGTACAGCCACATACGAATCATCTGCATTACAAAACAAGCGAAACGACCGATGCACTCACCGCTCCACTCGTCAAAAATGGTGTCGAAGAAACGCCCCAGCAATATTTGGCGCGCATTAGTCAGGACTTGACCACCTGTGTCGATTCCTTAAAGCCGCTCAACGAGCATCCGATTGATACGTTTGCTTATCCGTACGGTCTGTACACACCGGAAGTGGAACAAGTGGTCAAAGATGCTGGTATTCAGCATGCCTTTACAACAACGCTCGGTCTTGCCAAACGCGATGACAATCCATTCGCGATTCCGCGTATCAACGGTGGTTCGCCGCTCGTTAGTCCGCAACGTCTATTTGCTTCGATCTACTGGGAAACCAAACAACCGGGTCACAACCTGTACATCCCAGATTCGGTACAGCATAGCGGTCGTGAGGATATCGGCTCCGTCGATGTGCATGACACAGATGTGCACAAATAACACCGTAATACTTGTATTGTTAGATCACACCTGCATCTCATGATCACAAAAAGCACCTCTCCTCTTCGTCTTCCATACAGGAAGCGTTGGCGGAAAGGTGCTTTTGTTATTTTATAGGAAGCTTCTTTGTATATCGTAGGCTAATCTTGCATTAACCAGCTTTGGTAACCTGAATGCTGTCATTGTTGACCGTTACATTAATATGAGTTACCTGCTCGTCATCCAGTACCAGATCGGTAATGCCATCTTCGACATACTGCTGAATAACACGACGCAATGGACGTGCGCCAAAGGCAGGATCATAGCCAAGCTCGGACAGTTTGCGTTTCGCTTCATCGGAAATATCAAGCGTCATGCCCTGTTCGCTCAGCGTTGTCTGAATATCATTGAGCATGTGATCGACAATCTGGATCAGATCTTCCGCTTTGAGCGCAACGAATGGGATAATCGCGTCAAACCGGTTCAGAAATTCAGGGCGGAAATACGCACCCAGCGAGCTAAGAATCGAACGGGTCTGATCAGCTTTTGGTGCGGAGAAGCCGACAGTGACTTTTTTCTCCGCCATGCCTGCGTTTGAGGTCATGATGATGACTGTATCCTTGAAGCTGACGGTGCGACCCTGACTGTCAGTCAAACGTCCATCGTCTAGCACTTGCAGGAACATATTTTGGACATCGGGGTGTGCTTTTTCGATCTCATCCAGCAGGATAATGCTGTATGGATTGCGGCGTACACGCTCAGTCAGTTGACCAGCTTCATCATGACCGACATAGCCCGGAGGCGAACCGATCAGTTTGGAAACGGAATGCTTCTCCATATATTCGCTCATATCGAGACGGATCATCGCATCCTGCTGACCGAACAGCTCCTCTGCTAGTGATTTGGACAATTCCGTTTTACCGACGCCAGTTGGACCGACGAACAGGAACGAGGCAATCGGTTTGTGTTGCTGTCTCAATCCGGCGCGGCTGCGGCGTACCGCTTTTGCTACCTTTTCCACTGCTTCCTGCTGACCGATGACTTTCTGTTCAAGACGGGCAGCTAGATTTTTCATTTTGCTCTGTTCGTCCTGTTGCAGTTTGCCAACCGGGATACCCGTTTTGCGTTCTACGATTTGCTGAATATCATCCACTTGCACATTCACCGGTTCGCCTGCGCTGATGCCTTTGTTCAGACTTTCCAGTATAATCGCTTCCTGATCACGCAGTTCAGCAGCACGTTCATATTGTTCAGCAGCAGTCGCCTGTTCTTTTTCAACCTTAATCTGTTCGAGACGACTACGCAGCTGGCTATCGTCACCGACGGAAGCTCTCAGATTCAAGCGTGCTCCAGCCTCATCCAGCAGATCAATCGCTTTGTCCGGCAGGAAACGATCCTGAATATAGCGGTGGGATAACTGTACACAAGCGGCAATCGCTTCATCAGAGTAACGTACCCCATGGAATTCCTCATATTTTGGACGCAGCCCTTTCAAAATATCGACGGTCTCCTGTACGGTTGGCTCATCTACCATTACCGGTTGGAAACGACGTTCCAGTGCGGCGTCTTTTTCAATCTGGCGGTATTCCTTCAGTGTAGTGGCACCGATCACTTGCAGATCACCGCGAGCGAGTACTGGTTTCAGAATATTGCCTGCATCCATTGAGCCTTCCGCAGAACCAGCACCGACGAGCAGATGAATCTCATCGATAAACAGCAGGATATTGTCACGCTGTTGCAGCTCGGCGATCAATTGTTTTACCTTTTCTTCAAACTGTCCACGAATACCCGTTCCAGCTACAAGTGAAGCGACATCCAGTGAATACACTTCTTTGCCCAGCAGCTTGGATGGGACATTGCCCTCGGTGATGCGCAGCGCCAGACCTTCGGCGATGGCTGTTTTACCAACGCCCGGTTCACCGATGAGCACAGGATTGTTTTTGTTGCGACGATTGAGAATTTCGATGACACGTTCAATCTCTTCATCACGTCCGATCACCGCATCGATTTTGCCATCGCGAGCGGCATCGTTCAGATTGCGTCCCAGTTGATCCAGTAACCCGTTACCACTATTGTGAGAAGATTGCGTGCGACCTTGTGCTGGATTGTTATTGGATGCTGCGCCATTGGCACGAGCGTTAGGCTGCAACAGACTTTTGAATAATTCGTCGATGGACGACATCCCTTGATTGGAAGGACCAAAACCTGCCGCGAATGGAACACCACTGTTCATTTTGGCATAGCAGTCCTGACAAAGAACGATTTTCTCAGATGTATGATTGATTGTGAATTGAAGCCCTACTGTAGCTTCGTTCTGATTACAATGTTGACAACGCATAAAGATTTGCCCCTTTCGTAGATAAGAATCCGTACATAGACGGGAGATAGCCGGTATTCACCGGATGATGCGAAAAGGATAGAACCGCTGTCCGTCGGGTTGGATGAATGCTGTATTCGCTGTTATCATGACATGCACAACAACGATATATTCACACTGTGCCACGGTGAGGATCGGCGGGCGCAATCATATCATATTGCGACAATGCAGAACGATGATCCAAACTTAGATCATTGATTGATCAGGAAAGGTCAATTCGACGTTTGATCAATGTGTTCTGACTTTGACTTTCTTTGACTATTATAACTCTTCTGTAGTGTAAGTCAATAGATTCTAGATAGTTTTCGAAAATAAATTTGCATACAATTCATTCCTTCTACAATACAGCTCTATACACAAGAACTCTATACACCACATGTATAACCACACACAAAAGCCTCTATCCACAACGATAGAGGCTTTTCGCATGATAATTTCACGTACAGCTTGTACATCTACAACATTTCGTCCATCACAGGCTATCCAATTCTACCTCGGATGCAATAAACCGATACTGCCCGCCGCCGATCTCGATCGCGCGTGCTAGAAGTGATTCGGCGTTCGTGCGGAAGGTCAATGCGGTGATGCCCGGCTCTACTGCCTGTACAAAGCTAAAATAATGCTTGCCAATTCGCAGTGTATTCGGTGCGGATTGTTCCTTTTCCAGTCCGAATAGCTCATGCCAGTGAGTAGCGGCAGCTTCTGGATTGACTACGCCGAACAAAGCCGACAGCAATTCCGTGTCACCAGCAGGATGTGGCGCTACCAGACCGGTACGGGTTAATTGATCCAATCGCTGCTCATCATCCCCACTCCATTGAATGAAAAAGGGATACGGCAACCCTTCAAAATCACCGCCGATCATAAACATACGCCATTGAATCAAATGACCGGACGCATCACGGCGTTCGCCATCCAATATGTCCGATACTTGTAGCTCATGCTGCTGTAACGATTGCCACACGGCATCAATATCATCGGTTCGTATAGCTACTCGGCTAAACCGCTGATATACCGGCAATTCAGTCAGCGCATCCCGCACAACTACATGCGATGGATCAGCAGCCTGTACCTTATCGCGATCTTCAATACCGAGAAACTCAACATATTCCAACCCGAAATAACTAAGCGCATTGTACGTTCCCCATTTGGGATGAGATCCACCGCGAAAGGCATGCAGTCCATATTGCTGAAACGTATCAATGGCTTCGTCGAGATTGTTTACATAATGAACAGTGTGATCCCAGCGCAGCGGATGTCCCGCCTTGCCTGATGTAGATATTACATGATTATCGTTATGTTCGCTCATGATTGATCCCTCACCTTCTCACGTTTGCTCGTCATCTTCTATTGCGTATTAGCTTGCTGACTGCTCATTCTATACTATTATCTATCCCTCAACAAAAGCAGTCGATTTCATACAATAATAAACCAAATCCAAATCAACGACACCTTCATCGGTAAAATCTTATATCTACATTCAAATGTCTTTCTATTCTCTCCATTAGCTAAATTCATCCGTAATATCCTGCCAGTCTTCCAGATTCGGCAATTGCTGCCGACCCCAGTAATCCAGAAAATATTGAATAATAACCGATGGATCTGCGGTTGTGTAACTGTAATGTCGGAAGCCACGTTTCGTCTGCGCATCGTGCAAACGAATCTCAGCTACCATCTGTCCCTGCTCTTGTAATGCAGCTGTCTGCATATAGATGCTTCCTTGCAACGGCTCAGATGGCTCTAGCACGATGTAATCCTGCAACTCCAAATTGGTGATCAATTCTACGAATAGTGACCCGTTCAGGCTGTCATTTTCATAGGTAGTGCCATTACTTTCTAGTGTATAACGCACTGTAGAATCCATATAATCCCCCTCTGATATGTAGGATATGGCTCATTTACTCATTTCATAGTTCGTTTATATGATTCTAACATGCTTACTCCACAAATGATCCCCCTGCGAAGTCCAGATTGCACATGTCTTCGCAGGGGGATTGTATATGATCATTGTAGTATAGACGCTGGCACTGGCGCTCTGTTCTATCTTTTCGTTTTACTTCTTCACAATTTGTAGCTTCACGCTTGTATTGCTATATACTGGCTTCACTGTGTAGCCCGCTGGCAATCCTGTTGTTTGAATATAAGTGAACCTACCATACTTTGGTGATGCATCGCTGACAATGATTTTGCTATTGTTTGTCGGAACGTATCCTTTTGCAAAATTCAGCTTCAGCTTGCCGCCATAGCTGGCAGTACCATTGATACTAAGTAGATCGGAGGCGCTGCCGATATTCAGCTCCAATGTACCTTTGGCAGATTGTTGATAATCTCCACCGATGACCATCCAGCCTTGGACATTCTCAACCAATGTGCCGCCTTCATTACGCACATCGCCACGTCCAAACGCATAGCCGTGATCGCCTTCTAATGTACCGGCGAGCAGCGTCGTTGTACCAGTATAGCTGTTTTTACCAGTCAGATGCAGAGTACCTGTACCTTTTTTGATGAGACCGCCTTTGCCGGAAATGGCATTGCGCCAACTATCTTCTTGATAAAAACCGCCTTTGTACGCATCCATCGTCACAGTAACGTTCTGCACAAACGCTCCGTAACCATCAGCTGCGGCGAACAGATTAAGTCGCCCCCAGCCCTCTGGATCATCCAGCACCGGATAGCCGGAAGCCAATCCGGTTGTCGCCAGTACCCAGCGACGCTGTGTATCATCCAGATACGGTTGACGCGTTTCCAGCAATACTTCGGCACCTTTCGGTACGGACACAGGTTTGTTGGCTGCTGCTACTTGCGGGAAGCCATAAGTCAGACGCTCGGTATACACTTGCTTATTCGTGTTGTAGTTGCTGAAGCGATCCTTGGCAGTACCCGTCTGGTTCATCAATTCCTTTTGCGCTTGAGCGTATGCTGCCTGCTTCAATTCCTTGTTAGCCGGATCATTCAAAATCCCCGCTGCCAATGCCGTTGCCATCACTCTGCCACCCATCACATCGAATGGAGAATGCATTCCAGCAACGATCCGGTCATTCCCCAGCTCGGATGCTCTCGTCAACAGCTCCTGATAACGCTCCGGTATCGCATATGCCATCGCAAACGCACTCAAGTACGCCGCATTCGTATGTCCGCTCGGATAGCCGCCATCACTGGACGGATCGGACTTGATCTGTGGCACTAATGTCGGGATGACCGATGCTTCTGGACTCCAGCGGAATGGGCGCTTGTAGCTGAAATAACTTTTCGCCGGGTTGCTGGATGAATAATCGCCACGCAGCTTGTTTACTAGACCAACGACGCTGCCTAGACTGGAATTGGGGTCGCCCGCATTGTTGCCTTCATCGTCATACTTCTGACTAGTTGCATCTGCGGCGACGTCAGTAATCGTAGTCGTGGCGCCCGCTTCTTGACGATAGATATCAGTTAGCGTGCCAAGCCCGTCCATCACGCTATAGCTCTGATTGCGGCGATCATCCAGATATGCCTGCTGCTCTTGTGCAGCCGTGCGTTTACTGGCGATATTGATCACCTTCTGAATATTCATATTCAAAATAGAATCGTTCAACTTAGTGCCGGAATCCCAGCTCTGTCCCGGTGCCCATAGCTTGTTAAACCCGGACAAAGTACCAATGACCGGATTGCTATCCACAGTCAGCTTGTCCTTTATATTATTCTGATATGTATCGACAAAATAGCCCCATTCCGGCTTCACCGGATTGACATCGGATGGCTGATTCGCCGCATGTACATATGTACCGCCATACGTACTGCCAAACACACCTGCCAGTACGGACAAAGTGAGCGAAAGCTTCATAATGTTGGATGTAGATGATTTCATACTGGATGATTCCCCCTATATCTGAATGGATGTACCTTGATCATCGTACGGCAGATTTGTTAACGCTATACAGGGGGTTGATTGGCACAATGTTAACTGTCCCATTTTTCATCACATTTTGTCGAAAAGAAAAAGCCGGAAGATGCGACTGACTCGCACCATCCGGCTTTTTTCATATCCTTTGTTAGTCATCTCAGCCATCATTCATGACACATACTTACTGTATTACAATAAATACAGAATCAATAGAAATCAAGCTTTCAGCGCTTCTACCGTTGCTGGGTCGAGCTGTTCGCCGTTGCTAGCGATCACTTGTTTGTACCAGTGGAAACTATCCTTGCGAGAGCGGTTCAATGTACCATTGCCATCGTTATCTTTGTCCACATGGATGAAGCCGTAGCGTTTCTTCATCTCACCTGTTCCGGCACTCACCAGATCGATACAGCCCCAAGGCGTGTACCCGACCAACTCGACTCCATCGGCAATCGCTTCTTTCATCGCTTCGATATGCTGCTTGAGATAATCGATTCGGTACGCATCATGAATGGAGCCGTCCGCTTCGACCGTATCAACTGCACCAAGACCATTTTCAACCACCATGATTGGAATGCCATATCGGTTGTAAATATTGTTCATTGACCAGCGCAGCCCTTGCGGATCGATCTGCCACTCCCACTCGCTTGCTTTGAGATACGGATTTTTCAGACCCATCGACAAGTTGCCACCGATCTGCTCTTGCTCTGGATCGGCACTCACGCAGGTGGATGAATAATAGCTGCATGTGTAAAAGTCCACACGACCGTCACGCAGAATCTGCTCGTCGCCTGCTTCCATCACAATATTCAATCCCTGCTCGGCAAAATACCGCTTCGCAAAGCCAGGATATGCACCACGCACCTGTACATCTGAGCATAGGAAGTTAGTCAGATTGTCCTTTTGCTGAGCGAGTAGCACATCGTCCGGGTTCGCTGTCAGCGGATATGAACAGAGATAAGCGATCATACAACCAATTTGAAAATCCGGGTTGATCTCATGACCGAGCTTGACCGCTTTGGCACTTGCGATAAACTGATGATGCAGCGCCTGATATCGCTTCTGCTCATCATCCGGTCCAGCACCCAGTTCTTCACTTTGCTCCGGCGGAATCGCTCCAGCAAGAAACGAGCCAAATGGCATCGTGAGAATATTGATCTCGTTAAAAGTCAGCCAGTATTTCACAGTGTCTTTGTACCGGTTGAACAATGTTTCACAGTAACGAACATAGAAATCCACCAACTGGCGATTCGTCCAGCCGTTGTACGTTTTCGCCAGTGCAAACGGAGCTTCATAGTGGCTAATCGTGACCAGTGGTTCGATATTGTGCTTTTTCAATTCAGCGAAGACACGATCATAAAATTGCAAACCTTCTTCATTCGGCTCCGTATCATCGCCATTCGGGAAAATACGCGACCAAGCGATAGACATACGGAATACTTTAAAGCCCATCTCACCGAACAGTGCAATATCTTCCGCATAACGATGATAATAATCAATCGCCTCATGACTTGGATAGTTGCTACCAACTTCTTGTTCCAATGTAACCCGGCGACGCGTCGTGTGCGTGCCTGCAGTCAGCATATCCGATGTGCTCAGTCCTTTGCCTGCTTCGTTATAACCGCCTTCCAGCTGGTTGGCTGCGGTCGCTCCGCCCCATAGGAAATTCTCAGGAAACTTCTTCACAAATGTGTTCATACAAATTCCTCCTTGGTTGTATGGTAATAGAAGATAGCGGTAAGTATCGTAATGAGGTATGCCGGATCACATACCGATCTGATCCGCAATGTATACTGTGTCTATTCATGATGCAGATAGGCAAAGCAATGATCGTGATGCATGACGATTATGCTGTCATACACCACGATACATAGCTGGTTTTATTGTATAGTTATGCTGCTATAGATTCGCCATATAGACGATTTGATGCGTTTGATTTGATTCAATCGTTGGATGAAAGGATAACGTTGAATGCGTTCGATTAGATCACAACCGTCAGCAGATCCTCTTGATAACTCACCGATTTTTTCTCCGTTTCGATTACATCCAGATAGTTGCCGGAGTTAGAGATAATGATCGGAGTTGTCAGCACATAACCGGCTGCTTTGATCTCTGCGACATCAAACTCCATCAGCAGATCACCTTGTTTGACAGTATCGCCTTGTTTGACATGCGGGGTGAAGAATTTACCTTTCAATTTGACGGTGTCTTGACCGACGTGGATCAGAATATCGACACCGTTGTTGCTCGTAATACCGATTGCGTGACCGGAAGAGAACAGCGATGTCAGTACGCCATCTACCGGAGAATATACTTTGCCTTCGATTGGCTCAATTGCAATACCTTTACCCAGTGCGCCAGTGGAGAATGCTTCGTCTTTTACTTGAGACAGAGCGATAACATCGCCTTTCAGCGGGCTGAATACTGTTTCTTGTTTTACGAGTACTTCGGTTGTTTGTACATTCGTTTTGGCAGCATCGTCTGGTGCGTCGTCTGTCAGTTTAGTGAAGAACATGAACACGAAACCGAAGATGAAGCTGACAACCATACCGATCAGGGCGCCATAGAAACCGGAATCGAAACCGTTCGGACCGATATAGGATGGGATACCGAATACACCGAGACCACCGATAATATATGCTTTCGTACCCATTACACCGATGATCGCACCACCGATAGCACCTGCAATACAGCTCAGTACGAATGGACGTTTACGCGGTAAGGTAATACCGTAAATCGCTGGTTCTGTAACACCGAAGATACCGGAAATGAATGCTGGAATCGACAATGATTTGAGTTTGGTGCTTTTTGCTTTGATCAGAATAGCGAGTACAACACCTGTTTGTGCGAACGATGCGCCGAACATACCAGCCAGAATCGGATCGTAACCGAGGCTGGTCAAGTTGTTGATCGCGATTGGCACGAAGCCCCAGTGCAGACCGAAGATAACGAACACTTGCCAGAACGCGCCCAGCAGCAGACCAGCTACAATTGGACTCAGGTTGTAGATCGCCAGGAAGCCTGCACCGATCAGGTGACCTGCCCATGTTGCGATTGGACCGATAATGATGAATGCCAGTGGAATCGTAATCAACAGCGTGCAGAACGGAACCATGAACGTACGAACAACACTTGGAATGATGCGTTTGAAAAATGCTTCAATTTTGGAACCGAGATACGTCGACAAAATGATTGGAATAACGCTGGATGAATATGTCATCAGAATGACGGGAATACCTAGGAATGTAATATGAACCGGTGACTCAAACGGTGTACCGGTAAACAGCGTATATAGTGGATCGCCAGCAGTGACTGCGGTCAACGTTGGGTACACAAGCGCCGCACCAATCGCCATACCGATAAATATGTTGGCATTGAATTTCTTCGCCGACGTGTAGCCGAGGAAGATCGGGAAGAAGTAGAACAGACAGTCACCAATGGCATTTAAAATAATATACGTACCGGATGTGTTCACCAGCCAGCCGAGCGATACGAACAGTGCAGTCAAACCTTTGATCATACCAGTCGCTGCCAGTACGCCCAGTGTTGGTGCGAATACGCCAGAGATCATATCGATGAAACGGTTGAACAGACTCACTTTCTCGCCGGAATCGCTTACATTTGTAGAACTCTCACCACCAAAACCACCGACTGCATTCACATCTGCATATACGTCAGGCACATGGTTGCCGATGACGACTTGGTATTGTCCGCCACTTTGGATCACAGTTACAACGCCATCCATATTTTTGAGTACATCGGTGTTGGCTTTGCTTTCGTCTTTCAGTTTGAAGCGCAGGCGGGTGATACAGTGAGCGAGACTGTTTACATTTTCTTTGCCGCCGACATTTTGGATAATATCCTTTGCGAGTTGTTCGTATTTCATCGTATATTCCTCCCTGAATGAAGTTCCATATAAAAAGGCGAAACCAAACAGATCTTCTATAAGGGCATGACCCTTACAGCGTCTCGTGTTGGTTTCGCCTGCATTACCAGTAACAATCCAATGATTTTATTCAGTTGTATCGTTGGTGATTCGCTGAATATGAATGGTGAGGTATAGCTTCTCCTCATCCGTCAATTCGGTATTGAGATATTTCTCCACCTTCAGCATGCACTGGTAGGCGGGTTTGTATTTACTTTTGACCTGGCGAAGCAGGAAGTCATCTTCCAGCACCCGTTTATGGGGCTGTGTCAGCCGTTGAAAGAAGAATTTCAGATGCGTAATGAATCGCTCGTAGCTGATCGACTGCTCATCCAGTTCAATATTGTACGTGTACTTGATAATGTTGAGAATGTCTTGAATTTTCTCCGCCTGAACGGCGACATTGTTGAACTTGTTACTTGAACCGTTCAGTTCGGCGTTGACCAGATGAAGCGCAATGTTGGCAGCTTCGTCCTCCGGGAGCTTCTTGCCGAGAGTCGATTCGATGAATTCCAGCGCCTTCACACCGACCCGATACTCTTTAGGATAAAAGCGCCGGATCTCCCAGCTGAGCGGGTTCGTATTGAAGATGCCTTCATCATACATGCGCAGTGCGTTGTTCATATGGTCGGTGAGCGTCACGTAGATGTAATCGCTCAATGTGCCTTCCAGATTGTTCTTGCCGTACTCGATAATGTCGTAGCAGACGGAAATGTATTCCGGCGGTACGTCTTCCAGTAGTAGCTTGAACTTCTCAGAGGCTTCCTTTTGTTGCAGCACGAAGATTTTCTCAATCAGGCTCTTGTCTACCGGCTCACCGGCGCTCTTCTTAAAAGCGATTCCACGTCCCATAACGACAAATTCCCGTTTGCCCGGATCACTAGCAATGATGGCATTATTGTTGAAAATTTTCTGGATAATCATCCAGGCTGCCCTCCTTATCCCGTATAGGTGTACATCAGGACTCAGATGCCGGACGAACGTTCAGTTACAGCTTGAAGTATGAAGATCAGCAAGGTCCTTATTATTCATGTCATGCAATCTTCCTGGCGTCCAATACAAGCGTATGATGAGATCATGTAACTGTATCTGCACATCACTCTTTCCGTTGTGAAATGGGCGGGAATGGAATCCTCAGCCTGCCAGGACTAGATATTGAAAAAGGCAAAACCCAACACATGTAAAATAGCTCCAAACAAGCTGTACATGCACTGGGTTTTGCCTTTTCAGTAACAATCCCAAGGTTAGAATAACACCGATTGAATCATTTGGCAAGCGCTTTCTTTTATTTTGAAGTAACATTTTTTTATATGGAGATTTTCGGTATTGTTATATGATTTTTGATACAAATTGGATAGGAATATAAGGGCATATTTTGGCAAAATAAAAAACCAACATTCATTGTACATGTTGGTTTTATCGTATGGAGCCTAGGGGGATCGAACCCCTGACCTCATCGCTGCCAGCGATGCGCTCTCCCAGCTGAGCTAAGGCCCCTCATATGTAATTATTATACTGTTGATCAACTTCTATAATATATCACATGCTCTTAACTCGGTCAATACTGCCTTTATAGCTATAGGATCGTATCTCTATAATCAATGTGAATCGTTCCACGCAATTGAACATATTCTATTACATAGAACATACTACATTACTATATATGATCCAGCTAGTAGCATTAATAAATAAAGAAACCTTTGGCTATACAGAAAATTACCTGTATGCCAAAGGCTTCTTCACTTTGATTGTAAACCGTGATAAATAGAATCCATTCGAGCGGTCAGCACATTCTTTTCAACTACATTCAAATCAATCATGCTCAAACCACATTCAACTACAAACTACAAAATGCGACCACTCTCATTCGTCTCAACTATGCTGCTTAGATCAACTTCGCTAGTTTCAGCAAGCGCTGCATCACAGTAGCTGTCTCCGCTCTACTCATTTGCCCAGTGGGATTCAGCAGTTTGCCATTTCCCTGAACGACTCCAGAAGACAAGGCTGCCTGTGTTGCCGACTGTGCCCAGGAAGCGACTTTGCTCTGATCGGTATAAGCGCTCAGTGTAGCGCTGCCGGTGTTCTGTTGCAGCTTCACGATATCCATCGCCCGTTGCAGAACAACGAATGCTTCCTGACGAGAAATCGTTTGGGTCGGACGGAATGTGCCATTTTCATAACCAGTGATCAAATTGTATTTGGTTGCTGTCGCTACGGCACCCATATACCAATCAGATGATTGCACATCGGTAAATTTGGACGTAGTGCCTGTATCCGACAGACCGAGTGCTCGTACTAGAATTGCTGCAAACTCCGCTCTGGTCACGTTGCTATTCGGATTGAAATGTGTGCTGTCCACGCCGTTTACGACCAGACGCGAAGCCATATCATTTACCGCCGTCTTCGACCAGTGATTGGCGACATCTGCGAATTCTTTTGGATTCCAGATCAAGCCGTAGTTACTGTTGGTCAAGCTGTTCACAACCGCATAATATTGCTCGCCTTGTTGGGAAACAGCGGTCGGGACGTGATGGATATTGCCCTGCTCATCTACGACAATCGCTGTAGTGATGCGATTGGGATCGTAATCTGACGGAATCGGCAGTTCGCGTTTCACATACGTGGTAAACTCACTAACTGCCGACGTCTGTCCGTTCAAGGACGCGGTAATTGTGAAATCCACCGGCGGTTGTACGACGGTAAAGTTATCGCGGCTTGCACGATTGGTAAATGCCGTCGTTACCGCATCTGTACTGCGGGTAATCGCGATATTCACGTTTAGCTGATCGGGATTGGCATTGCCGCCCAATTCCCCTGCCAGTTGCTGTACGCGCAATTGCGAAGATGGCAAAGTATAGTTACCAAGACCAGTTTCGATGCGCAGTGTTGCTTGTGCACCAGCCAGAATCTGTACCGCTTCGCCAGTCAGTACGGTATTGATCTGATCTGCGCTTGCACGCACCGGAATGATTACTTGTGGTGCATTGCCTTCATTCGCCAGTAAGGTTCCCAGCTTGTCGGTATCGACCGTAGCGGTGAATACAGCTTGACCGCTTTGTTGATTGAGTGTACCTGTGGCGATTTGTTCAATTTGGCGTCCATTAACGATAATCTCAAAATCGTTTGGCGTTGGTGGAGTCGTTCCGCCAGTACCTGTACCGCCACCAGTATTTGTGCCAGTATCGGAACCGCCGGAGCTATTGCCGCCGCTGCTACCGCTGCTGGAATCGGATTTTTTGTCGCGTTTGATCGTAATGGTGTACGTTTCGGTTGTACCATTTTGCGCTGTTACGACAATGGTGATGACATTCGTTCCAACGGATAGTGTAATAGGATCGGAAGTTCCACCATCTGCCAGCGCATTGCCATTGATCGTGATCTTCGCATCCGGGCTGTATACGGAAGCTGTTACCGTCACGCTATTAACGGAATTGTTTACCGTCATAGCGTAATTCGTAATCTGTGGATCAAAAGCAGGGCTAAGTGTCACACCATTCACAGTCAATGCTTTCAAATCTGCCAGACTGGAAGCGGATTTCGCTTTGACTGTCAGATCGAATGTTTTGCTGTTCACTGCACTGCCACGAGTAACTTTGACAGTCAGACGAACGGTCTGATCTCCTTCATTATACGTGCTACGAGTCACCGTACCGTTATTGCTAATTCTTTGCGTATTGCTTGAATCCCAAGTGATCGTTGTATTGTTACTGCCTGTGGTGGACAGTCCTACATTTTGCGTTACAAAGGCAGCACTATCTCCCGGTGCATACTGGACTTGCAATGCTGCTGTATCTTCATCGACCGCCTGTTGATCAGTAATCGCCAATGCTTTGACGAGAACGGTAAATGTTTTGACTTTCAGCGATGAGCCTTTCTGAATCAGAGCATTGAGTGTGACGGTTGCATCCGAACTTGGATAGGAAGGTCGGGTAACTGTACCATCGTTCTGGATCACATCTGGGTTGCTGCTAACCCATGAGATCATCGTTGCATGGTCCCCATTAAGCAGCAGATTCAGATTTTGGGTGACGGAATTGCTGCTATCTCCCGTTGCATAGCCGATTTGTAACGCGTCATACGTTTGGCTAACGGCATCTGCATCTGTGATGTCATTGCGTTCTACTTTGATGCTGTACGTTTGGGTAGCTCCGTCTGACATCGTAATAACAACAGGAATCGTATTGCTTCCTACAGACAAAGGAATCGTTACTGCGCTGCCGCTTGTTGTACTAGTACCGGCAACCGTCAGTGTCTGCGGTGTTGCGACTGTGGTTGGGGTTATTTGAATACTGGATGACGCATATTCAACGGTTGCCGAATATAGCGTTTGATTTGTGTCAAAGGTCGGTGACAGTGTGCCTGCACTAATCGTCAAATTACTCAAATTCGGATTCTGCAAACGTGTAATTTGAATCGTGTACGTTTGGGTAGCCGAATTTTGCGCCGTTACGACGACCGTAATCGTATTCGTGCCAGTACTCAGTGTAATATTGCCGGATGACGTTCCACTATTCACGCTGTTGCCATTAACAGTAACTGTAGCATTATTGTCTGCTACGGTCGGCGTTACAGTCAGACCAGTTGTTCCATTCTCAACGGTAGCTGTATAGCTGGTTGTGCCTGATGCGAACACTGGTGACAGTGTACCTGCACTAATCGTCAGACCGCTCAGATTCGCATTGGAACTGGCTGCTCTCGTGATGCTAATCGTATACGTTTTGGTTGTGTTACCATCCTGCGCGGTAACGGCTACCTGCACAGTATTAGTACCTACAGCGAGTGGAATGCTGCTTGAACTGCTACCGCTCGTCGTTGCGGTACCATTTACCGTAATCGTCGCGTTGCTGTCTGACGATGTTGGTGTAATGGTCGTACTGGTCGTCGAATTGGTTACATTGGACGAGTAATTCGTTGTCGTTGAGCTAAAGGTCGGTGCTAAGGTGCCCGCGCTGATTGATAGAGCGCTCAAGGTGGCATTGGCACTTGCCGCACGCGTTACGATGATCGTATACGTCTTGGTCGTTGATCCATCCTGCGCTGTGACAATAATCGGTACAGAGTTGCTACCAACTGCCAGCGGTACACTTTGCGCACTTCCGCTTGTTGTCGAGGATCCATTTACTGTTACCGTCGCATTTGCCTGATTGACGGTTGGCGTAATGTTAATGCTGGATACGCTGTTAACTACATTGACGGAATAGTTCACTGTATTGGACGCAAACGTTGGCGCCAAGGTGCCCTGGTTCACTGCCAGACCGCTGAGAGTAGCATCTGTACTTGCTGCGGCACGCGTCACCGTAATCGTATACGTTTTGGTGGTGGATCCATCCTGCGCGGTCACGACGACCGGAATCGAATTGCTACCAACGCTGATATTGACTGCATGCGCACTTCCGCTCGTGGTTGTAGAGCCGTTCACGGTTACCGTTGCATTTCCCTGATTCACGGTTGGCGTGATGCTGATACTGGTTACGTTATAAGCGACACTGACGTTATAACTAGTCGTTCCCGATGCAAATGTCGGAGTGAGACTGCCCTGATTCACAGCCAAATTGTTGAGCGTCGCATCTGTGCTTGGCGCAGTGGCGCGTGTGACCGTTAATGTGTAGGTTTTGGTCGTTGATCCATCTTGTGCTGTAACTACCGTACTAATTGTATTGTTACCACTTGCTAGCGGAATAGAGCTGGATGCACTACCGCTCGTAACGGTTGTTCCGTTAACTGTTACCGTAGCATTCGTGCTGGAGGTGGTCGGCGTTACCGTGATGCTTGTTGTTGCATTGGTTACACTTGCCGTGTAGCTGGTTGTACCTGCGTCAAATGTAGGCGTCAACGTACCTGCACTAATTGTAAAATTGCTCAAATTCGCGTTTGTACTCGCGGAAGCGCGTGTGACCGTGATCGTGTACGTTTGGGTCGTGCTTCCATCTTGCGCCGTAACTACAACTGGAATGGAGTTGCTGCCCACCGACAGAGAAACTGCCTGTGCACTTCCGCTCGTGGTCGTAGTGCCGTTCACTTTGATTGTGGCATTTGCCTGATTGGCGGTTGGGGTTACGTTGATGCTAGTTACCGTATAATCAACGGTCGCCGAATAGCTCGTTGTTCCAGAAGCAAAGGTTGGAGTGAGTGTTCCTTGATTAATAGTGAGAGCGCTGAGCGTCGCATCGGTTGAAGCCGCTGCACGCGTCACGTTGATTGTGTAGGTTTTGGTCGTACTGCCATCCTGAGCGGTGACAACAACTGGAATGGAATTGCTGCCCACGCTGAGTGATACAGCTTGAGCGCTTCCACTCGTGGTCGTTGTACCGTTGACTTTGATTGTGGCATTCGCCTGATTGGCGGTTGGGGTTACATTGATGCTGGTTACACCATAATCAACACTTGCTGAGTAGCTGGTTGTACCAGAAGCGAAGGTTGGGTTTAGTGCACCTTGGTTGATGGCGAGATTACTGAGGGTTGCATCAGTGGAAACTGTTATAGCCTGCGTTCGTATGACTCCCGCACTTCCTGACGAACTTCCTACGATGACAAATAAATTATCATTGGTAGCTATACCATATAAATCCAGATCGGTATTTGATGCTTCAGTAGTCCATGAGGTTGCGTTAGACGATACAAGGATTAGACCGCTTGAAGATACTGCTCCGCCAACGATGACATACTTACTATTGCTATAACTAATATCATATAAAGGTACTCCAGAAGAAGCACTGATCGACTGCGTAGTCCAACTTGTACCGTTAGTAGAAGTTGCTATTAATCCGTCACTGGTTGCGTAAAAGGATCCATTCAAATATCGCACAGCGTACAAATTATTACCGCTGGCAATAGGTCCTCTACTCGTCCATGTAGCTGCATCCGGCGATGTATAGGCGACACCATTATTACCTACGGCTACGAACAGACTATTGCCGTATGCAATTCCGAGCAAATCCTCTGTAGCCGGTTTCACATTCGTCCATGTTGTCGCATCAGAGGAATAATAAATATTACCCTCGTTGGCTGCAATCACATAGGTAGAATTAGCATACACGACACCACTAAAATTAATAACTGAACTTGTAGTAATCGTACTTCGAGTCCAAGTAATAGCATCTGTTGATGTATATACACGACTCTGACTACCCACAACAACCCATTTTCCGCCGCCGTAGGTGATATTTAGAAACGTATCCGTAAAACTCGAATCGACTGTTCGTTCGGTCCATGTAGACGCATCAGTAGACGTTACTACTTTTCCACTAGCAGCGGCGCCTACCCACATTCCATTCCCATAAGCGACTTTATAAATAGGATTCGTTGTATTTGATGTTGCTGAGGACCATGTTGTTGCAGCAGATGCCGATTGATTACCAATCAATCCGAATGATGTAAAAACGAGTACAAAGACAAGCAAAACACATACCATTTTTTTCTGTCTGAGATTCTTTGTCTTCACCAATGCCATACCCCTTCCTAATCGATCAGTAATGCTTCAAAATACTACAAACAACGACTTAGAAAATAAGCTTACATATAAGATAAGTTATTTTTGCTAAAAAAAGAATATGTTTTCAAAAAATATATTTTGTAACTAGTGGAATATTTTTGAATTTTTGATTAGAATGAGTTTATCCTACGGAAAGGAGAGATAAACAGATGAATGTAAAAGCCGCAACAGAGCAAGATGCGAGCTTTTTATTCGAATTGTTTGCATCTCAGAAAATAGCAGAACTTGGTCTGGATCACTTGGAACCTTCTCTTAAAAACAGCATTATTTCTATGCAATGGAATGCCAGAAATCAAAGTTATCTTCAAACTTTCCCCGGTATGAAGCATTTTATTATTATGCACAACAATGAACCTGTCGGTTCACTCGTCACGAATGACACACTTCAGGAAATACACATCATCGATATTTTGATCTCCCCATCTTTCCGCAATCTCGGTATTGGTACACTTCTTTTAAAACAATTGCAAAGCGACGCTTCTCAGCAAAACGTTCCTCTTCGTCTTCATGTTGCACTGAATAATGCAGCAAAACGATTATATGAACGAATGGGATTTTATGTTTATCAACAAGACTCTGTATATTTATCCATGCAATGGCTACCGAATTCTCTTTCATTTACACAACTCACTAATTAAGACAAGAGTTTACTAAATTCAAAAGCCAGGAGTGAATAGAATGAGCGAGGCATTCACAGGAGAAATTCGAATGTTTGCAGGTACGTATGCACCGGAAAACTGGGCTTTTTGCAATGGTCAACTATTGAATATCGCTGGTAATGAAGCACTCTTCTCGCTGATCGGTACTACTTATGGTGGAGATGGACGTACTACGTTTGGTTTACCCGATTTGCGTGGTCGGGTTCCTCTTCATATCGGAACATATGCAGGCAACACATATACGTTAGGTCAAAAATCAGGCACAGAAACAGTCACCTTACAAACAGGTGAACTTCCTTCTCATACACATCCAGTAATAGCCACTTCGGATCCTGCTACATCTGCAAATCCAGCTGGTAACACCTGGGCTACAACATCTACAAACCTTTACTCCAATGCAGCGGCGATAGCTCCAAGCGTAATGGATCCATCTGCAATCTCCTCCGTTGGAGGTAGTCAATTACATGACAATATGATGCCTTCCCTCACAATTTCTTTTATCATCAATGTAAGTCAAGGAACATTCCCGCCAAGACCTTAATTTTTATTTTAAAGGAGGAGTATGTTATGGATCCGTTTTTGGGCGAGCTTCGTATTTTCACGTATGGTTTTATTCCTAGAGGATGGATGGCCTGTAATGGACAATTGTTGTCAATTAGTCAAAACACAGCATTGTTTGCATTACTAGGTACAACATTCGGTGGAGATGGAAGAAATACATTTGGCTTACCTGATCTACAGGGACAAGTTCCACTTGCAGTAGGAACTTCCACTTCTGGCATCGCCTATACATGGGGACAAAAAGCAGGCGAAGCTGCTCATACGTTGACTGTCAATGAAATCCCTAGTCATACTCACACAGTATCTGCTTCTTCTGCAACCGCCTCTTCCAAAACACCAACCGGAAGCTCTTGGGCTGTTCCTACCCCCAATGTCTATAAACCGCGCGCCAGTTCAACCGCAACTACACTAGCTACAGAAGCACTAGCTATTACAGGCTCTAGTACAGGGCATAACAATATGCAACCTTTCCTTGGATTGACGATTTGTATTGCAACAGTTGGTATTTTTCCTTCTCGTTCTTGATATTATGGTTTGTCGTCCAAGCAAATGAGCATAGAGATATATCTACGTTACAAAACCAATGATTCTATCACTTATGGAGGTATACAATTATGGCTGATCCGTTTGTAGGTGAAATTCGTATATTTGCCGGAAACTTCGCTCCGCAAAACTGGTTTTTTTGTCAGGGGCAAGAACTTAGTATCAATAGCTATCAGCAGCTGTATACTATTGTTCTCAATACGTATGGTACGCCTTCCAGTTCATCCGTATTTAAATTACCTAACTTGCAAGGCAATATACCGATTCATCAAGGGACAGGCGCTAATCCAACATTGACCAATCGGACGCTGGGAAGTAAAACGGGAACAGAAACGGTAACATTAACCCCATTGCAAATCCCTTCTCATACACATAATCCGCAAGGAAGAGCAACGCCTGGTAATGTGACTTCGCCAAACGGCGCTTTGTGGTCACAGTCTCCAAAAGTAGGTCCGTCTCAATCACAGATCAATGTATATGGACCAGCTGGTTCTACCACAGCTATGGATCCCACGATTATACAACCTGTTGGTAGCGGTCAAGCTCATAACAATATGCAGCCTTACCTGGCACTTAATTTCATTATTTGTTATAACGGTGAGTACCCTATGCGTCCTTAATACATTTTTTAACTCAAAACGGATTCATCACCTATCTTGATTGCATATTCCATATATGTAGTAAACTACTGACTTAGCAAAACCTTTATCGACATTGAGAGGGTATATCAACTTCAATGACTCCGATAAAGGTTTTTTGCTGTATCCATGTACAGCGCGTAATATACCTCTTCGCTATGCCAATCTTTACATTTCCTCACTCCATTCTCCCCACTGTGTGACAAGCCGGTGACAGTTAGAACATTGCGTTGACTTCCGTTCTGCGAGTACTGGTATAATAATGATATTGGGTATTTTTTCATAACAAACCGGAGGGCGATCATGCAGTTTTCTTCTCATTTGGGATCTGTTTTCGCGAATGAAATTGAGCATGATCCGATTCGGACATACCGATACATTGGGAAAAGAGGCGGATACTTTGAAACACAAAGCTCTTGCCAGAGCAGGACTTGGACTGCTGATGGTTCTTGTTTTTCTAACTGCTTGCGGGCAACCGAAAGAAACACGGGCGGATATTTTCAATCCAAATGGGATAAAAGTAATGCCGGTGCGGGATTCGTTTGGACAGATGGTCAATGTGCCGATTTCGCCTAAACGCATCGCAGTAACAGATCAGTTTGCGATGGATTATTTAAATGCGTTGGATGCTCAGGTATCATTGGCAGCCAAACCGGCTGGTGGCAGTTATACATTCCCTGCTTACACCGAGCAGGAACAACAAGAAAGTCTGACAGTGATCGAAACAGCAGACGGATCGCTTGATCCAAGCGCATTGTCCGGCTCCAAACCGGATATCATTTTCACCGATAACGGCGATCGCGCAACCTATGATGCGCTGACCAAGATTGCACCGACTGTGTATATCGATCCAACGCTGGACTGGCGTAGTGAGCTGTACATGTACAGCACGTTTCTGGATCGCGACACCGCTGCCAGACAGTACATGAATGCCTACCAGAAAGTTTCCAATGCTGCCAAGTCAGCGATTGCTCCGGTCATCGGTTCCGGTACAGTATCAGCTATACAAGTACAAAATGATGTTATGACAATCTTTGGCAGTACGCAGCAAGGTGTCGGTTCGGTATTGTATCAGGATATGGCACTCAAAGCACCGACAGGTATCAATACGAGCGCTGCTTCCACTCCAGTTACAATCGCACAGCTGCAACAGCTCAATCCAGATTATCTGTTTATATCTACTGGTATCAAAGACGATACGGTAGAAGCATTAAATAAACGAATGGCAGCTACGGCAAATGGTTCGCAATGGAGCGGATTGAAAGCTGTACAGGAGAAGCATGTGTATATCGTTGATCCGGGCTTTTTCAACGATACACCACCTGCCAAAACGTATGCGATTGAAACGATGCAAACAATGTTAACCAAAAAGTAATAGCATTGCATGACGATGGTACAGTCGCACAGTACAATAGTTATGAATTCGTATGAAATCGGTATTCCATATGCAAGCTGTATTTGCAAAAAAAAATGCAAGCTGTGTTCGCAAAAAACAGCTTGCATTCTTTTTTGCCGCGATGTATACTCTTAATTACGGTGATTCTTTCACCACTTCCTATCTCACACCATGAACCATCATCACGAAGGCAGGAAGTTACATAGTATTTGCGGTCGTGGCGGAATTGGCAGACGCGCACGGTTCAGGTCCGTGTGGGCTTACCCCCGTGGAGGTTCGAGTCCTCTCGACCGCATACCTATTATACGCACGACCCGTAATTGCTCCGGCAATTGCGGGTCTTTTTTGTATGTCCATTTATATGCTGATGTATGAAAAGAACGTTCAAGGTTGTTTTTGTGCATTTCAGCCGTATGTATCTTATGGCGAACGATTCGCATGGTACACTAAACGAGAGTCGCTTGTACGATAAAAGCTCTCTGGATCGCTGAAATAAAAAAGGTTCTTATGCTACTTCTTGTAAGTCAACTACACATGAGGCATAGAACAGATACGACCGTTCTTATTTCTACCTAGAATGTCAGTGAAGCATACGTATACTATCCAGATAGATGGGAGTTCTGAAAATGTACCGAATAGCCATTTGCGACGATTCTGAGCAGCAACGCGATCATGTACAGCATATGCTGACCGCCTTATCCGTGCGGACGGATATTGAATTTGAAATTACGGTTTTTCATAGCGGGGATGCACTGTTGGCACATTATGAACAGCAGCTTCCTTCCTTTCACGCATGGATTCTGGATGTAGAGATGCCGGGGCGCAGCGGGATTGAGACAGCGCGGCAGCTGCGAGCATGGAATCATCGGGATGAGCAGATTATTTTCCTAACGGCGTATCCGCAATATATGGTGGATAGCTTTGATGTGATTACGTTTCATTATTTGATCAAGCCGGTGCAGCAGGAACGGTTCGATGAAGTGCTATTGTCGCTGCATCGCCACTGGCAAGCACAAGAGCACAAATGGCTGGTGGTCAAGTCCGGTTATGATGAGATCGTGATCCGACATGAAGAACTGATTGCGATTGAAGCGGTCAAAAGTTTAACACTCAAAAATCGACTGCGCTTCATTACGACGACCGATGTGCATGAAAGTCGCGGCATTCTGGCGACATATGCGACTTCGCTGCGTGAGCATCACTTTTTGCAAATTCATCGTTCAGCGATTATAAATATGCGGCATGCACGTAAATTTGCTGGAAATGAAGTATACATGTCGAACGGCTTGCAGCTGCCCATCGGTCGCTCTCGGGTGAAGGAAGTGAAGGATGCATGTACCCGATTCATGATTATGGAGCTGGACTGAAATGGAGGTGTGATGGATGTATATCTATTATTTGTTATTGATTCTGTTGTTTGGCTTGCCTACTGCATGGCTGACACGCCTGTATTTTGATGTAGTGATTGGAAGCAACCATCGTCGACCGCACACCTATCTCTATGTGATCGCTTTTATCCTGCTGTACTTGGTTTATTATCTGATCAATCTACCTACCACATGGTCTTCGCTCATTGCGGTCTTGATGATTCTGTCCATGTCCTTGTCTTACCGTGCGCCTGTAGGGACATTGTTATTGTTTACCTTTGTTTATCTGGTATTGCAGACGATTGTGAATGCGCTGGGAGTGGAGATATTTTTCGATCTCTTCTCGTATTCTGTCGAGACACCATACGAGGTCATCCGTAGCAATTATGTCGGTTCATTCAAACTCATTGTATTCTCATTCTTAGTCATGTTAATGCTAGTACAACTCATTCGTTTACTGGCACATCGCCGCAATTACCCACTGCCACAACGATACTATTTGCTATTTTTGATCATCCCTTTATTATCTGTATGGCAGATCAACATGCAGTATATGTACAGCATTCGCAATGGATATTATGTTGTATCCGTGTTGGGATTGCTTTTTTTAAATGTATTTATCGTGTACCTATTCAATACGCTGATGGAACGGTTTCGGCTAATTGGACAGAATAGCGACTTACAGCGACAAATGGATTATCAGGATGCCAATTATGAGAAAACCGTTCATGCGTTTAAGGATATCAAGCGCATCATTCACGATACGAATCAGCATATGCTCTATATCGAAGAATGTGTACGCCGTCAAGAACCACAAGCAGCGCTGGAGCATATCCGCATTACACTAGGCAAAGTTGAAGAAACGTATCACCGCGTCAATACGGGCAATCTAGTCATTGATGCACTGGTCAGCAACACACTCAGCATTGCCAAATCCAACGGAGTCCGCACCGATACCCGGTTGCGATTGCATACGCCGGAGCTGCACATCGAGCGATATGATCTGTGTATTGTACTTGGCAATTTGCTCGATAATGCGATAGAAGCAAGCAAACAGGTGCGTCTTGCGGAAGATCGTCATCTGTCGATCAAGATTCATTCCAGCGAATCGGCGTTGTACATCCATATTGCCAATCATACCGATCGTCAGATTGAGGATTGGGATAGTAGTAAGCGCCAAGATGGATATCACGGTCTGGGCTTGACGAATATTTCGCGAATTTGCGAGAAGTATGGCGGTCATATGACGATGGAGTTTCACAATAAGCAGGTGGATCATATGGTTGTACTGCCTTTTTATGATGTCTGATCATAACGATGCAATAGAGTTGTATCCTTATATTCATGTACGTTCATATTGCTACCCAAATGTGTCGTTCAGGGGTGCTGATGGTCGTTTCAGCCCATCTTCTACTCTACTGTCCGCTTTGCAGTTATGCTGAGGATGTGTTCAAGAGAAACCATCATACTTCATAACGAAAAGGGGAATACCAATGAAACGTTCTACTCAGCGCATCATGAGTTCCGTCCTGCTCAGCGGTCTGCTACTGACTACCGTAACACCTGCGGGAGCAGCGACATCCACGGCTTCCACTACTACGGCGGCGCAGACGGCAGTATCTACCACAGCTACTAGCACTAACAAAGCAGCACAGCCTTCCGCAGCATTACAAGCTCGTGCACAGAAGCTAGCAAACAGCATGCTGGAGCAATATGGGATGAGCGGAATGCAATATGCGATTATGGATCATGGTCAGATTGTATTATCCGGCAGTGCGGGCGTAAATGACCGCAAAAGCAAACAGAAAATCACGAGCACCGACATGTTCGGTATCGGCTCCACTAGCAAAATGTATGTGACTGCTGCTACGATGCTACTAGCAGACGAAGGCAAAATCGATATCGACAAGCCACTGATCCAATACCTGCCGAACTTCAGTATGGCGGATGAGCGTTATCGCCAAATTACACCACGTATGCTGATGGATCATTCATCCGGCTTTTATGGCAGTCATTATGGCAACAGTATCATGTTCAACGACAACAATACGATCAACTATGATAGCCTACTGGACAATATGAAAACGGAAAAGCTAAAAGCCAATCCAGGTGCATTCTCCGTCTATTCCAATGATAGCTTCCAGATGCTAGAGAAGCTGGTCGAGCAAGTCGGCGGGATGCCGTACAGCCAGTTTGTCCGCGAGAAATTTAGCGAGCCGCTCAATCTACAATCGACCGCAACTCCGTTGGATGCATTTGACCGCAAAAAATTGGTAAAAACGTACAGTTCACCGGACAGTGTGAATGCCTTACCAGTGGAAAATACGAATATGCTCGGCACCGGTGGATTGTATGCCAGCGCTGAAGACATTGTTCGTTTTGCCGAAGTATTGACTGGTCAACGTACGGATATTCTGTCCAAAGAAGCGACCGACGAGATGGCAAAACCACAATATCGCAACGGCATCTGGGTGCCGGAAACGTCTAATATTTTCAACTATGGGCTTGGCTGGGATGCGATGAATCTCTCTCCATTTGACCGGTATGGTCTGAAAGCAATGACCAAAGGCGGCGATACGATTCTGTATCACTCTTCCCTCGTTACGATTCCGGGCGAGCGATTGAGTATGGCAGTCACTTCGGCTGGTGGTTCGTCGATATTTGATCAGGCGTATGCCACTACTGTGATGCTGGATCTGTTACAAGAAAAAGGCAGCATCAAAAAAATCCTGCCTGATCAACAGATCGACAAGCCTGCTAGTACGGTAGCAATGCCTGCGGAAATGAAGCAATACGCTGGTCTATATGCCGTAACTGGTGAAACATTCAACGTCGCATTCAGCAATAACAAACTGCATGTTGCCGCACAAATGTCTGGGCTTGTGCCAGAACAGGATTATATCTACGCTGGCAAAGGCAAATTCCGCAGCGAAGACGGCTCGGCTACCGTGAGCTTTGAGAAGCAAACCAATGGATTGACGTATATGAAGCTGGATGGCTATCTCAATCTGCCAAACCTCAGCCAATCGCATATGGTCATGTATATCGGACAAAAGCTACCTGTGCAAAAACTCGACAAATCGGTTCAACAAGCATGGGCGAAACGCGATGGCAAAACGTATTACAATGTCGATGAATTGATTCAATCGGTCTTTTACAGCGCTCCGTCGGTATTGACCAAAACGATCACGCTCGATAACAGCAAAAGCTATGCGATGGCAACCAAAATCGTGGACAGCAATCACAGTGTGAATACTTTGCAAATTCCAGTGATGAACGGTCGCGATACCTTTGATCTTGAATTCTACACCAAGCAAAAGAAAGAGTACGTCAAATCGACCACACAATCGTACATTAACGAGGACAACATCGATACACTGCCAGACAAGGCTTCTTCCGTTGTAACGCTGCCAGCTGATCATGTAGCTACATGGTTCAATATTGGCAAAGACACTGCTGGCAAAAAGCTTAGTGTCGATATCCCAACCAAAGGCGGATTCGTTGTATACACAGCGGACGGACAATTGTATTACTCGTCCATCAATAGTGGCAACAAACAAGTAACCTTGCCGGAAGGCGGCAAAATCGTATTAGGTGCCTCCGCCAATGCCGTTTTCAAATTACAGATCAAACAATAACGTTTATACGGTTGTATATGTCCTCAAATCGTATGCAACTCTCTATTGCACTACAATCATAAATCAACAAAAAGCATCATAAAAAAAGCATCATAAAAAAGCATCACTGCACGAATTCTCACATGAGATTCGTGACAGCGATGCTTTTTTGTTGCTATTGTCCTGATGAATGATACAATGATCAGTCCCGTTCGATATCTTCCATATCTCGACGTGTTTCGGATGCCGAAGAATTCGATTCGTGCTTGCGGATCGGCTTCTTGTCGCTCTTTGGTTCATCGCTCAGCAAGCCTTGCAATTCTTTCATAAACATGTTGATGTCCTTGAACTGGCGGTATACCGAGGCAAAGCGCACGTATGCTACTTCATCGACCGGATACAGCTGTTCCATCACCAGTTCGCCGACAGCGCGACTTTCCACTTCTGCGAGCGCAGTAGCGTACAGACTCTTCTCGACTTCGGATACGATTGCATCCAGCTGATCTACCGATACGGGACGCTTCTCGCAGGCGCGGATCAGACCGCGCAGCAGCTTGTCTCGACTGAACTCTTCACGGCTGCCGTCTTTTTTGATCACGATCAGAGGGGTCACTTCCACCATCTCAAACGTGGTAAACCGGCGGCTACAGCTTTCGCATTCCCGTCTCCGACGAATCGACTTGTTGTCGTTTGCCGGGCGGGAATCCAGCACCTTGGTGCCATTGTGACCACAGTAGGGGCATTTCACCGCTGTGTCACCTTCCTTTCATCACAAATGCTTCTTTGGCTTGTTGGATTGCGTGTCATGATACTTGTACAGTTTTGTGTTGGTTTGTGGATGCCTGTTGTGGGCTGCGTATGCTGCATCTATCGTTCGTCTGCTGCATTGATTTTGGGAACACTGATCCAATGAGGATCGTCAAATCTCATACTCTGACTTAGAACTCATCATACAGCTTTGTATATTGCTTATAATAATATAATACACGCTGGACGTAATGTCTCGTTTCGCCGTAAGGAATATCTTTGGCATCTTCCAGCGTACCGTCCCATTTGCCGGATTTGATCCAGCTTTTGACGTTGCCGGGTCCGGCATTATACGCGGCGATGACCGCGATCTTGTTACCGCCGAACTGCTGCATCAGGTTGTTGATATACCATGTGCCTAGCTCGATATTCGGATCCACATCATGCTTGACTGAATCCAGTGTCACATCGCTCAGATGTGCCTTTTCCATCGCCCATTTGGCAGTGTCAGGCATGAGCTGCATCAGACCGAGCGCTCCCTTCTTCGATTCCATACTAGGCTGGTAATTCGTTTCAACCCGAATGATTGACGCGATCAGAAAGGGATCGACCTGATACGCCGCAGCATGGGCACGAATCTCATCCTTATATTGAATTGGATATACCAGTCCCATCCAGCGTGTGTTGAACAGCACCAGCAATAATACGATGACGAACAAGGGCAGCAGTACACGCTTGCGGATCAGCATAGTTTTGAGCTTGCTCATCATAATGCCTTGCCATTCCAGAACTGTTGTAGCTGCGCCTCTGTCTGCTGCCAAGTACCGCTGTTGTCAATCACGATATCAGCAAGCTGCTTTTTCTGTTCAATATCCATCTGTGCCGCCAGTCGCAGCGCCGCTTGTTCTGCATCCAGCGTATCCCGCTGCATCAATCGCTGTAGCTGCACCTCTCGCGGTACGTAGACGACCATAATGTCTTCAAATGTATATGCACCCTTGGATTCATACAGTAGCGGGATATCCGCGATTACTAGACGCTGCGGATTCTGTGCTTCCAGTTGTGCAACCCGACTGTAAATTAACTCCCGAATCGCTGGATGGGTAATGCCTTCCAATGCTTGCCGTTCCTCAGGATGTGCGAAAATATGTGCACCCAGACGTTTGCGATCCAGCGTCCCGTCAGCCAGTAACATCTCTGCGCCAAAACGCTGACTCACCTGCTGAAGCACTGGATGTCCGGGCATCATCACTTCGCGCGCGATCTGATCCGCATCGACTAGCGCCGCCCCTTGCTGTACGAGCCATGACGCCACCGAGCTTTTGCCAGTGGCGATTCCTCCGGTTAACCCTATATTCATGGCTTCACCTCAACTATTCACACGTGTCGGCAACGGCTGGCATACTGGGCAATAATGCGTGCCTCTGCCACCAACAACGGTTTTCTCAATCAATGTTCCACATTCATGACAAGGTTGCGCCTTGCGTCCGTAGATCCGCAGACTGTGCTGGAACATCCCCATTTCGCCCTGTCCGTTCACATACGATTTGATCGAAGAGCCGCCTGCGGCAACCGCATCGTTCAATGTCGATACAATCGCTTCATGCAGTCGGATCAGCTGCTCCTCGTTCAGGTTACCCGCAATACTTTCCGGGTGGATACCGGCGCGGAACAGTGCTTCATCGACATAGATATTGCCGATTCCGACAACATACGCCTGATTGAGCAGCACCGGCTTGATCATCGTTTTACGTTTGCCCATAATCTGGATAAACTGCTCAGTGGTAAAGTCCGGGTCAAGCGGCTCTTTGCCCAGCTGCATGAGTGGCTTGGACTCCATATCCTCACCCGTTTTGAACAGGTGCATCGTTCCGAATTGGCGTACATCCTTGTAACGCAGCTCTGTTCCATCAGTAAAATGGAAAATGACATGCGTATGCTTTTCCACAGGTTCGTCCTGAGGATAGACACCGTAACGCCCTTCCATCCGCAAATGGGAAACCATAACTAGTCCATCCATAATGATACGCAAAAATTTACCACGACGTTCTACAGTCTCAATCGTATGTCCCTGCAATTCCAATGCAAATTGCTGCGGATCATCCGGTCGCTGGACAATACGCGGCAGGGAGACGGTTACCCGTTCAATCTGTTTGCCGGGGATCAGTGTGTTTAGTGTGCGTCTGACAGTTTCTACTTCCGGCAATTCCGGCATAAGTGTTCACCTTTCCTTTATCACTATAGTTATGACGATCCTGTACATGCGAATCATCTTATTTGGCTTCGTACCAGTTAGCGCCATAGCTAACGTCTGCTTTGAGCGGTACGCTTAGCTTGAGCGCATCCTTCATCACCTGTGGCACCAGTGTTTTCATTTGCTCCAATTCATCGGCTGGCACTTCGAATACCAATTCATCATGCACCTGTAGCAGCATCCGGCTGTTCAGCCCTTGCTCGGTCAAGGCACGATCCATATGCACCATCGCCAGCTTGATAATATCGGCAGCAGTTCCTTGAATCGGTGTATTCATCGCAGTACGCTCAGCAAAGGAGCGCAGATTGAAGTTAGATGACCGAATCTCTGGCAAGTAGCGACGACGTTCCAGCATCGTTTTGACGTAGCCGTTCTTCTTCGCTTCGCCGACAATATCGTCCATATACTGGCGGACACCGCCAAATACGTCAAAGTATTGATTGATAAATTCACTTGCTTCTTTGCGCGTAATTCCCAGATTTTGCGACAATCCATAATCGCTAATGCCGTATACGATTCCGAAGTTGACCGCCTTCGCAGAACGGCGCATATTGCCGTCCACTTCATCCTCGCTCACGCCGAATACGTCCATCGCGGTCTTCGTATGAATATCCATATCGTGGACAAACGCATCTTTCAACCCCGGATCATTCGAAATGTCTGCCAGTACACGCAGCTCAATCTGCGAATAATCGGCTGCCAGAATAGACCATCCCTGCTGCGAAGGCACGAATACTTTGCGCAGCTTGCGTCCTTCTTCGAGGCGGATCGGGATATTTTGCAAATTTGGATATTGGCTGGACAGTCGTCCGGTTGCTGTAATCGTCTGGCGGAAGTACGTATGCACTTTGCCGGATTTGGGATGAATCTCCTTCAGCAGACCTTCCACATACGTCGATTGCAGCTTCGCAATCTGACGGTAGATCAAGATGTACTGCACAATATCGTGATACGGCGCCAGTTCCTCCAATACATCTGCACTGGTGGAATAGCCAGTTTTGGTTTTCTTTTTCACAGGCAGACCGAGACGATCAAATAGAATCTCGCCCAGTTGCTTCGGCGAATTCAAGTTGAACTCGGTGCCTGCCATTTCGTAAATTTGCGATACGAGCTGGCTAATCTTCTGCTCAAATTCCTTACCTAGCGCACGCAGCTCGTCTGTATTCACAGCAACGCCCTGCTTTTCCATATCCGCGAGAATACGGGATAACGGCATCTCTAGATCGTTGAACAGCGGAGTCATCTCGTTCTGCTCTAGCTGTTCACGCTGCAAAGGCACAAGCTGACGAATCGTATGCGCTTTGAGTGCCATATGATGACTCAGCACATCCTGCTCTGGCACTTTGTACTTGGCACCTTTGCCGAATACATGCTCATCGTCCGCGAGCAGCGGCAGACCGTATTTGCCCGCCAGTGCGCTCAGACTTTGACCAGATTCGGTCGGATCGAGCAGATAGGCAGCAATCTGAATATCGAACGATGCTCCGGCAAATGCGATATCGTCCCAGTACAGCACCAGATCGGCGCGATGCAGATCGTGACCATTTTTGGAAATGGAGCTATCGGCAAGCCATGTGCGAATTGCAGCAGCAGCTTCACTTTTCAATGTGTCTGGGGTCAGGAAGTAATAATTGTCCGGCGTAGCAAATAAAATGCCGACTAGCTCCGCATGATGCGGATTGTCGCCATGACTCTCGACATGCACAACGTCTACTGTATCCAACACCTGCTCCAGTTCAGCGGTGTTATTCTCGTCGATGATAACGACATGTAATTCCGGTGCCTGAATCACTTCCATACTGTCCAGATCGAGATCATCCAGCGTAGCATCCGGGTGAGCAGCGACATCATTCAGATTCAGACGTTGCAGAATCGATTTGAATTCCAGCTTTTGCAGAGCGGACACGGCGGTTGCTGCCTGAATACCGTTGTATTGCATACTATCCCAACCTGCTTCAAACGGCACTTCACGGAAAATAGTCGCCAGCTCCTTGCTCAGACGCGCATCGTCCGCATGAGTTTCGACTTTTTCCTTCATTTTGCCTTTTAGCTGATCGGTATTGTTCAGTACTTCTTCAACGGTACCAAACTGGTGTAGCAGCTTGAGCGCGGTCTTCTCACCGACACCAGGGATACCAGGAATATTATCGGACGCATCGCCCATCAGACCTTTTAGATCGATAATCTGGGCAGGGGTCAAGCCGTAGCGCTCCTGCACTTCAGCAGGACCATATGGCTCAATTTCGCTGACGCCTTTGCGAGTTAAAGCAATCTTCACATGCTCTGATGCAAGCTGTAGCATATCCTTATCACCGCTAATGATCAGCACATTGCAGCCTTTTTGCTCAGCTTGAAGAGACAATGTGCCGATAATATCGTCGGCTTCGTAGCCTTCCAGCTGATAATGGGAAATGCCGAACGCAGTCAGCAAATCTTTGAGCAACGGGAACTGCTCGGATAGCTCTGGCGGTGTCTTTTGGCGTCCGCCTTTGTAGTCTTCATAGCTGCTATGACGAAAAGTAATCTTGCCCGCGTCAAAGGCGACCATCACATGGGTCGGCTGCTCTTCTTCCAATAAGCGCAACAGCATATTTGTAAATCCATACACCGCATTCGTGTGCATACCGGATGAAGTCGTCATCGGCTGCTGCATCGCGAAAAAGGCGCGGTAAATGATACTATTTCCATCTATTAACATGAATTTTTCCATAGTTCCTCCTGTAGTCGACACGTACACCGGGATGGTATTCCATGACTGAAAAGTCGTCACCAATCTCTCTCTTCTATGATACCACAAGGGCTTCCGTTCCAAAACAAAAGCACCGGAAACTTGTCCGGTGCTTGCGGAAGAAACAGGCTGTTATGCAGTTCATTCATCATGAGTCTCTAACTATTCAGATCGGGACGCTTGCCGGTGACGAGGTACACGACGCTCTCGGCGATATTGGTTGCATGGTCGGCGATACGCTCAATGTATCGTCCAGTCAGATTCAGCAGCATGACCTGCGGACCATCTGCTCCGTTATCCTTCATATGCTCATGCAGTTCGCGGATCATACCGCTATACAGATGATCCACCTGATCATCATCGACGCCGACTTTGTGCGCCAGATCGGTATTTTCATCCAGATACGAGCGAATCGAATCCTGCGTCATCTGGACAACAATGTCCGCCATTTGCGGAATATCCTTGAGCGGTTTGATCAGCTCGGCACCTTGCAGTCGCAGCGTAACTTTGGCTACATCCAGTGCCAGATCGCCCATGCGCTCCAGATCGCTGGAGATTTTGAATGCGACGATAATACGGCGCAAATCCTTCGCTACCGGCTGCTGCGTAACGATCAGGCGCGAGCCGATATCCATAACCTTTTCTTCCAGTTCATTCAGACGGTAATCGTTATCCACGACCTGCTTCGCCTGCGTGATGTTTTTGTTTTGCAATGATTGCACCGCTTCCTGCAATGCGTCGACTACATGATCACCCATTGCTGTGAGTAGATCGCGGAGTTCGTACAGGCTGTCGTCAAATCCTTTCCGGTTGGGCATACATGATCCTCCTATTAACTTGTTCAAATGTCCACTGGCAGTTGCCGGGTGGCAGGTATTAGCCGAAACGCCCGGAAATGTAATCCTCTGTACGCGAATCCGTCGGATTGGAGAACATCTCTGTCGTATCGGTTGACTCCACCACTTCACCGTTCAGGAAAAAGGCGGTCTGATCGGAAATACGTGCTGCCTGGTGCATATTGTGCGTCACCATCACAATCGTATACTCCTTTTTCAAATCCTGCGTCAGCTCCTCAATCTTGAGCGTGGAGATCGGGTCCAGCGCGGACGTCGCTTCATCCATCAGCAGAATATCGGGCTGACCGGCAATCGCACGGGCGATACAAAGACGTTGCTGTTGACCGCCTGATAGACTGAAGGCGGATTTCTTGAGGTAATCCTTCACTTCTTCCCACAATGCGGATTGGCGCAGACTGCGCTCTACAATATTGTCCAGCTCGGCTTTGGATTTGACGCCGTGCAGACGCGGACCGTAGGCGACATTCTCATAAATCGATTTTGGAAATGGATTCGGCTGCTGGAATACCATACCGACCTGCTGACGCAGACTTTCTACTTCCACATCGTCTCCATAAATGTCAGAACCGGCAATTTCTACTTTGCCTTCAATGCGTGTACCGGGGATCATATCGTTCATCCGGTTCAACGTGCGCAGCAGCGTCGACTTCCCACAACCGGATGGACCGATAAAGGCAGTGACTGCTTTTTCTTTAATATTCAATGCAATATTTTTAAGAGCATGATGCTTCTCATAGTACAAGTTCAATTGTTCGATGCGAATAATGTCTGACACAAGGTCACACTCCCCTAATTCTCTATTCATACCTATCGACATCCCTGTGGATGCCAGCATCTATAAATCATACGGGATATTTGTAAACCGAGAACTTTTGAATTGTAAAGGCAATGTAAAAATTACAATCAAGCTTGTCGCTCTAATTCCTGCATGACCAGCATCGTCAATCGGCTCGCTGTCCCCGCCGTATTCCGCAATTGCTCTGCCTGCTCGGTTGCCGCGTCCGCCGAAGATGCCATCTCTGCAAACAACTGATCCGCCTGTTGAATACGGTTCATGCTGTCATCCATCGTACGCTCCGCCGTCTGGCTGGATTCAGCAGATTGACCGATCATACCGTTCAGATTGCCCAGCAGTCGTCCGATATCCGATGACATCGCCGTAATGCGTTCCGACAACAATCTCATCTCGGATGCTACAACGGCAAAGCCGCGTCCTGCCTGCATTGCGCGCGCCGCTTCAATAGATGCATTGAGAGCGAGCATACTACTTTGCCCGGCAAGCTCTGCTACATCATCGACGACTTTCCGTGCTTGAACGGTCTGCTCCAGCATTTGCTCTGCCTGTACACGCTGGTGATTGACGAGCCGCTGTGCCTGTTGGAAGCTGTGACTTGCTTCATGTAGCTGCTGATGACCACTGATCGTGCGCTCTTTGATGGATAGCAATTGCTGTGATGTCTGACGAGCAGCGCCGCTAACTGTCTGAACCGCTTCGGCAATCTGCTGTACAAAGCCGCCGGATTGCTGCAGTGATCGCACACGCTGCTGCTCAGAGCGTGCCTGCAAATGTCGTGACAGCTCCATTAGATCGCGAATCGTAATTACGCCGACGAGCTTGCCTTGATCAGTCAACAGCACACATTCATAAAAAGCTTCGCCTTGACGTGCTAGTGCCGCATCGACAACGACTGCTGGATCATCGCTAATCTGCATAATGAGCGGCTCCGGCTGGCTGAAGCGACTTGTTGGACGCGCATAATACAATTCACTAGCAAATCGACTTGCCATACGGCGATAAAACTGTTCCCGCATCACCAGTGCCAGAGGGATATTGTGTTCATCGCATACGGCAACACACGGCATCTGCTGATCGTTGCGAAAGCGTTGCAGCGTATCGCCACAATGTTCCGTTTTCGGGATGCCGGGTACGGTGAGCAGATAGTGACGCAATTGCAATTCCGGGCGTTCGGTTTCTGGCTGTATAGATTGGGAAGATGGCTGCGAATTAGCTGGGATTGCTGTATAGGTATCCGTCTCTAATGATGAAGCGGCTGGTTGAGGCCGGCGTTCTTTTAGGGCGGGGCTAGTCAAGGTTATACACTCCTTAGTTCTTTAGTAGCACTCTTATCTACAAGACTAAAGGATCATTGTAAAATCAAATGCAGAACTACCGCATGCTTATGTAATTTGCCGCAAAAAAAGATGCCCGTCACTCCGTTAACCGGAATGAGGAGCACCTGTTTTTTTGCGAACGACCAATTTGTAGCCGACACCGCGTATGGAATCGATATGTACCGAATCCGGGTCCAGCTCTAACTTTTTACGCAGCGAACTGACGTGAACGTCCACCGTACGCTGTCCGCCGATATAATCAAAGCCCCAGACCGCATTCATCAGATCATCGCGTGTCATCACGACGCCGGGCTTGCGAGCAAGGTACAACAATACTTCAAACTCTTTGGGACGCAGTGTAATCTGTTGAGTACCAAGCGCCACCTCGTATTTATCCGGGTAGATCATCAGATCACCCAGCTCAATGCGACTTTCCTGTACATCTTCATCCATTGGCTGATCTTCGCGCCCCGTTGCACGCCGCAGAACAGCAGCTACACGGGCAAGCAGCTCGGACACGCCAAACGGCTTGGTGATATAATCGTCGGCTCCTGCTTTTAGACCCTCTACCACTTCTTCTTCCGCATTTTTGGCTGTTAAAATGACAACCGGCGTACGAATGCCGGAGCTTCTCAGCTTGCGCAAAATATCCAATCCCGACATGCCTGGCAGCATCAGATCGAGCAGAATCAGCTCGAACGATTCATTCTGTGCACGTTCCAGACCGGCACTGCCGTGATCCTCTACCGTTACTTCGTATCCTTCTTGTGTCAGGTTGTAGGATAACAGCCGGGACAACGTTGATTCATCTTCAATGACCAGCAATCGTTTCGTCATGGTAACCTCCACTCGGGTTTACATTTCATTCACCGTGACCAGCATATCACTATTTTGTTAACAGAGTGTAAAATAAAATAATTTGATAATCCCGCGGTTCAACATTCATCAACATATCTTCCGCAAGATGAACATGCTACTGCGTCAAACAACACAGCAGCATACATTCATTTTACAATTTCTAGAAAACATTGTCTGCACAAGATTACAAATCGTACTCATCGCCTTGCAGCAGTGGCAGATTCACTGTAAAGGTAGAGCCAATATGAACCTCACTCTCCACCGTCACTATCCCATGATGCAGTTCGACCAGATGCTTAACGATGGACAATCCCAGTCCTGTGCCACCTGAACTGCGTGAGCGCGCCTTGTCCACTCGGTAAAAGCGTTCAAAAATACGCGGCAGATCTTTACGCGGAATGCCCATACCGGTGTCGGTCACATCGAATACGATACGTTCCTCACCACGCTCAGACATCGTTTCATGCACAGCCAGCTTGACCATGCCACCATCCTGCGTATAGTTAATCGCATTGGAGATCAGATTCACAAAAATCTGCCGCAGCCGATCTTCATCCGCCTCCATAAATAACTCCTCTGGCACATTCATCTCCATCGTAATCTTCTTCTTCGCTGCCGATGAATTGAGCATCTCACGAATCGTCTCGAAAAACGATTGCAGATGAATCGGTGAAAACTCCAGCGGCGAGCGCTTGGATTCGATTTTGGACAATTCGAGAATGTCACCGATCAATCGATTCAGCCGCTCACTCTCATCATAAATGATTTGTAAAAACGACCGCGCCGTCTGCTCGTCATTGACACCGCCGCTGAGCAGTGTCTCGGCAAAGCCTTTGACCGCAGCAATCGGCGTTTTCAATTCATGCGATACGTTCGCGACGAATTCGCTGCGCATCCGCTCCAGACGACGGATATTGGATACATCCTGAATGAGAAACAGCATCCCGCGATACGCATCGTCGTCCTCGAACATCGGCACCCCGTCAATCTCGATCAAACGCGGCTCTGGATTGTACAATGTTTGCTCATCATGAATGCGCTCCTTGCGCCGCAATCCTTCCCCAAGCAGACGACTCAGCTCATAATGCTGCTTCAGCTCATGATACGGTCTGCCGATCATACGGCGGGAGTTGATACTTAGCATTTCCTCGGCAAAACGATTCACCAGTGCGATTTTGCCGCCATCATCGACCATAACCATACCACCGGTCATGTTAGCGAGTACGCTTTGCAGCAGGTCTTCATTATCGCGAATGACTTTAAGTTGCATCTCCAGACTGTCTGCCATGTTATCGATCGCCTTGCCAAGTTCGCCAATCTCATCCTGACGTTCTAGCTTGACTCGCGCTCCATAATCCAATCGCGAAATTCGGTTCGCGACCCGAGTAATATGCTCCAGCGGACGCGTCAGACTGGCAGCAACATAATAACTGACCAATGCCGCTACAATGAACAGCACGAGCAAGCTAATGCCCATAATCGTCCATGCACTGCGCACGCCATCTTCCACCGCCGTCAGGCTCATCGACAGGCGAATATACCCGTTAAATGTATCCCCTTTGTTCACCGGTGCAGCGACATACAGCATATTTTCCTTGAGTGTGCTGCTGTACCGGATGGCGCTACCAACGCCGTCTTGCTTGGCTGCCACAATCTCCTCACGCGTGCTATGGTTGTTCATGCCGCGCGGATCCGTTTCCGAATCGCCGATCACGGTACCGTCCAGCTCGATAAAAGTCACTCTGGAATCGGTCAGCTTGCCAATCTGTTGTGCTTGCTGGGTGTAATAATCCAGTATGCTATTGGCGGGTTGTCCTTCCGTGCCGACCGCTTGAAAGTCAAAGGTCGTTTCCAGCAGCCGAATTTCGCGTAGCATATTGTCTTCCAATGTTTGCTCATGCGAGCTTTTGTAAATATGCGCCATCGTAAAAGCAGCTGCCAAACCGAGAACGGCGAGCAGCAGCATAATGATCAGCGTGAGGCGGATACGGAACGGTTTCATGCGGAACATTCAATCTCCTTTGATATAATTGGCTTCCTTGAGCCGCTGTTTGCTGCGATAAGCGGCGACACGCACAAAGATCGAATATTGCAGCGTTGCCATCGGCTGTTGCAGCATAATGCCAAGCACTACCGGTACAGCCGCTTGCGGGGTAAAATAGCTCATCGCAATGACCATGCCGACCGAAATATTGCGCATCCCCGACGCATAAGCAAGCGTTGCGGGCAATTCAAGACCTTTTGCGCGAAGTATACCAGAACAGACGTAACCGAGTCCATAGCAAAGCGCCACGATGATCAAGACCGACGGAACAACAACTAGCAGATCGCCTTTCAGTTCATGCAGTTGCGGCGCAATCGCTGCTGCATTGAGCAGAACGACGCCGATAAAGCACAGCTTGGACAATGGCAAAGTAACCGGCGCCGACCACGGCTTAAATCTGCCACCGGACACTTCATATACGATCATGCCAAGCATTGTTGGCAGTACGATAATCAACATCAGATCGCGAATCATACCGAGCGTATCAAAGTGCACACCTGTGCCGAAAAACAATTCAATCAAACCGGGTACGACAAATGGGCTAATTGCCGAATCGACAATGACCATCGCAAGCGCAAGCGCCACATTGCCAGACGACATGCTGACCCACAATACGGACGATACGCCAAGCGGAATAGCAGTAAACAGCACCAGCCCGATCGTATACGGCGAATCTGGTCCGAACATCAGCTGTCCCAATTCGTAAGCAAACAGCGGCGCAACCAGATGCGTCACTAGCAATGTAATAATGACAGGTAGCGGTCTGCGCAGTACTCCCTGCACATGCCGCCGACCACAGCCGATCCCCATCACAAAGGTAACATAAGCAAACAAATACGGAATCCAGCCTGCATAATCAATCAACTGATCCGACAGCAAAAAGCCGATCAACAGCGTGCCGGGGATGATGGCAAACATATATTTTTCGAATATTCGGGTAAAGTTGTCTGTCCATTCTCTCATCTAGTTTCATCTCCACATCTACGTTTCACAAGGTTTCTAAAGCAATTCAGGACGATTCATATCTATAACGGTTGTGTTGACAACTATTATCATAACATACCTGTTCACCTGAAAATGTGCGGAAATAAGCGATAGGCAATAAAAGTTTAACGTGTGCATTTTAATGAAAACTGCAAATCATGAAACTAGCCCACCGGAGTTGATTCCGATGGGCTAGATGTTTGGATATGAAACAAGCTGCTTTTTATTGCGTGTAGTAAGCGGTGAGGACGACTTTGGCTGTAATGAATGGAGTCGCTTTGGATGCTTGATACGGTTCGTCAAAGCTGAATGAATCGACGGTGATGAGGCGCGGAAGTTTCTGTACTTCACGTAGCCAGTTTTTGATTTCGGTATAGCCGCCTTCAACTTGGGCGCTCATTTGCAGCTGTCCGCCCGGGATTTGTAGAGATTGCGCATCGGGAGATGTGGCAGTGGTATCGGTAGCTGCATTTTTGGTTGCAAAGGCAATGTCGGTCAGGCGAGCATTACTTTTTTGTCCAACTTGTTGCAGAGATAGCAGCAATTGTTCGCTCTGATCAGCAGATGGAACGGCTTGTGTGACCGTTTCTTCACTTGCGGCATTACTTTTCAATTCGATGACCTTTTGCTGCAACAGAGTATTCTCTTCCTGCATCTGCGCAATATTCTGGTCATACTCGGCAGATCGTTCGCTTAGCGGTCGAACACCGAGCATATAGACAGCCAGCAGGATCAGAAACAGTAGAGACAGACCGAGCAGCATAGCAGGACGTGATTTAGTTAGCTGTTCCATTGGTGCCCTCCGTTTCGGTCGTGGTTGTAGTTGTCGTTTCCTGCTGGGATGTTGGTGTAGTGATTGAAGTTGTGGATGTACTTGGCGCCGATGTTGATGATGTACCAGATGTTGTCGTACCCGTTTGCCCTGCTACGGTGCTGCTCTGCGCGGTAGTAGGATTTTGTAAATGGATTGTATACACGACAGAATATAGTTGCAGCGGCACGACACTGGTAGAAGTAGCGCCTGCGGTATTGTCGCGGGATGCGGTATTAATATCCACCCCATTGGCAAAACCCATACCGCGCAATTTGATCAAATACGCCGATGCGTCTGCTAGCGTACGTACATTGACCGTCAACTGGATATCGCTGCTGCGGTCAAAGGCAATATTGCGCATCGCGCCACCAGCAGGCAATGCACTGCGAAGTTGACCAAGTACGTTAACGACATCCATTTTATACTGGATGACAGCATTCATAATCGCCTGCGCACTAGTGCCACCGCTTGCGCCATTGCCGTTCAGCTTGTTCAATTCGAGTTGTGCGGTCGTATTATCGTCAGTCAGCTGCTGAATTTGCTGCTCTTGCGCATCAATACGCGCATGATAGTCAAAATAACCGAACAACGTCAAACCCATCAGCAGCACCCAGACCGCCGCCGCACCAACAAGTACATAGGAACTCTGCTGCTTGCGACGTTCGGTACGTGGTAACAAATTAATCGTTTGCTGCCCTTCATGACTCAGCGCCGCACCGACCGCCATCCGATAATCATTTAGTTCGGCATCGCTACGAAATGCACCGTTACCAGATTGAAAGTTCACATTGGATAATGTCAGATCGGTGAGTGCATCGGTCAAGCCCATTTCCAGCAAGGTACGCTCGCGGTCAGAACCGGTAACGACGATATTCTCGATCCGTACCGAACCGTCATGCAGACTATACTGGTAAAAGTTCAGCATCCGCAAAATCTCGGATGTAATATCGCCCAGACTTTCCTCGGTTAACTGACGATTTTCCTCTTCGCTGTAATATTCATTTTCCGGCAATGCGAGTGTAATCGTCCGCATAAATACAGGATAGCCCGAGCGGAACATATACATATCGAGTACGCGACCGTTAATTTGCAGCAGCATCGTTTCGGTAAATTGTAGATCCTGTTCCATCATCACAGCGCGTGACAATGAGGTCGTAGCAATCTCTACAGAGGCAATGCGCATACCAGCATTTTCGAACAATTGCACATAGTCCTTGACCATCTGACTAGGCGCGGCAAACACGAGCAGATGTGCTTCGTCTGCATCCGTACTCGTTACGATATAATCGTATACCGGGTCTTCAAACGGCAAATGCATCCCCGTTTCTACTTCCAGCTGCACCAGTTGTGCCGCCTGTTTCACCGAAGAAACCGGAATGCTCATCGTGCGCACGAGAATACGGGATGGCGGAATGGACAGGGAAACGGATTTATTTTTCAGCCCTTCCTTGGTCACCCACCCTTGTAGCAACTGTCCTAGTGTGTCTGCATCTTCGATCTGATTTTCGACGATGACACCGGCAGGCAATGGCAAAAAGCGCTTCTGCTCCAGCTCCCATTGCTTTTTCTTTTTCAGGGAAACATAGCGAATACCGGTTTGCTCAATCGAGAGACCTGCATGTGTCGATGATTTGAATTGAAGCATATGCGATGCTTTCCTCCTATGCGAACAGCGAGAGATACCCGCTGATAATGGATGGTCCGTATACGTAAGCGATCAGTGTACCGGCTGCCAGAAATGGACCAAATGGAATCGGCTGCTGCTTGCCATGTTTACCGATCGCGCGCAGAAGAAGTCCGACGATCAAGCCGAGCAGACAACCTGCAAACAAGGCGACCAGCATACTCGACAAACCCAGCACCCAGCCATACAATGCGAATAATTTGATATCGCCCATGCCCATACCGCCGCGGCTGGCAAGCGCAGCGATCAGTAAGATCAATCCGCCGCCAATCCCGCCTGCGAGATGACTCCATAACGATGTGAACGGGAACAGCAATACCAGTACTACCACAACCGGCAAAAAGAATAGCAAAATCCGGTTCGGAATCTTCATAACATGTATATCGGCTATTGTGATGATTACCGATAGGCTGATCAGCACCAGCCCGATCACCATTTGCATGCTCCAGCCATATGCCAGATACATCCATAGAAACAATAGCCCCGTCAGCGCTTCGCCCGCCGGATACAGCATCGATACCGGTGCCTGACAGTGACGGCAGTGCCCCCGACTCCAGATGTAGCTGAATACTGGCACCATATCAGCACCTGTCAGCCGTGTGCCGCAGTGCGGACAGCGCGAAGGCGGATGAATGACCGACTCGCCTGCCGGAACACGCAAAGCGACCACGTTATAAAAAGATCCCAGTACCATACCGAGTATGAGCATATAGATTCCGATCAGTATTGTCATTGCGGTTCACGTTCACTTTCCTGTTGCAGAATGTAAACAGGAACCGGAGTTGTGTTCCGGTTCCTGTAGGTGAGTAGGTGAGTTGATGATTTGTTTTAAAATCGAATGGTTATGATTAGAACTTTAAATTAAGAAGAAGCTTTCGCTGCCGCCAACACTTCAGCAGCTGTATACGTTGTATTCGAGGTGCCTGAATCTTTAAGAATTACATTAACCAATTTCCCATCTTTATCAAAAGTAACTTTTGAATCCGTACCATTCAAGGTTTTTTTCGTGCTTGGTAATACCAGCGTAGCATCCAGGAAGTTACCAGTTTGCATTTGTGTAACTGTTACACTTTGATTTGTAAAATCACCATTATTTTGATTGATAACATACATACGAGCGGCATTGTACACTTGGGAAGCTGTGTTCACATCGGCATCTGTTCTTGATTTATTGATAATATTACCGATCAATGGAACTGCAATTACTGCGATAATACCGAGGATAACGATAACCGCCAAGAGCTCGATCAGTGTGAAGCCTTTTTCGTCTTTACCCAGTGCTTTGAATCCTTTTTTACCAAATGCTTTCAAGTTTGTAGTTAACATTGTTTTTCCCCCAATGGATGAATTTAAGTGGTAGTGCATATATATAATCGGTTGAACGATTATAGCGAGTTATAGAGGCTGAACATCGGCAGCATAATAGCTGCAACGATAACGCCAACGACGGCTGCCAGAAAGACGATTAACAGCGGTTCAATGAGTGATTTGAGACGGTCAACGGTATTTTCTACGTCCATCTCGTAAAAGTCAGCGACTTTGGCAAGCATCTGATCCAGTGCACCGGTTTCTTCGCCAATCGCGATCATCTGTGTGACCATCGGCGGGAAGACCCATGCTTTTTTGAGCGGATCGGACAATGGTTGTCCTTTGCGCAGCGATTCACTAGCTTCATTCAGATATCGCTCAATGACACGATTGCCTGCCACCTCTGTCACGATAGAGAGCGACTGCAATACCGGTACGGAACTGGCATACAGCGACGAGAACGTGCGAGCAAACTGGGCGATCGAGCCTTTCTGATTCAGCATGCCGAACACCGGCATTTTCAGCTTGGCATAATCGATCCAGTAAGCGCCTTTTTCTGAACGCTTCATCATGACAAATCCGATAATGAGCAGCAGCAGAACGAGCGCCCAGATGTACCATTGATGCTGGATACTTTTACTGAGTGCTAGGACGACGATAGTGATCGTCGGCAGCTTGGCATTCATCGAAGCGAACATATCGACAAACTGCGGTACAATCGCCCACAGCAGATAGATCGTGACCGCTACCGCCAGAATGCCAACGGTGACTGGATAAGCAAGAGCAGATTTGATCTTTTCCTTGGTGACATGCCGCTTTTCAAAATAAACGGCAAGTCGTTCCAGCGTATTCTCCAGATCACCAGATTCTTCGCCTGCGCGAATCATGCTAATAAACAATCGTGGGAAAATCTTTTGCTGATCCTGAACTGCCTGCGATAGCGACACCCCGCGCATCAGACGGGAGTGCACATCTTGCAATGCTTTGCGCAAAATCTTGCTCTCCGTCTGCTCCGCCAGAATACGGGTTGCATCCAGAATCGTTACGCCTGCTTTGATCAAAGTAGCAAACTGGCGACAATAGACGATAAAATCAATCGTTTTGACCGGATTACCAATATAAATATCCTTCGTCAGCAGCGTAATACGCTTTTCTTCTAGTGAAAATACAGTCAATCCGCGGCGACGTAATTCTTCTAGTGCAGCCGTTTTGTCGGACGCGCTCAGCGTACCTTTTAATTCCTTGCCATTAACGGTGCGAACCTGATATTGAAATTGCTTCATCAGACACTCACCTCCGGCAAGTACAGACGACCGATTGCAGGATCAATCTTGCCATACTGCATCAGATCGCGAATGCTCATCTCTAGCGTGTGCATGCCCTGCTGTTTGCCGGTTTGCATCATGCTGCGAATCTGGTGCGTCTTCTCGGTACGAATCAGGTTGGCGATTGCCGGTGTGTTGATCAGAATCTCAGTCGCACATGCGCGTCCCATTCCATCTAGCGTTGGCAATAGCCGCTGCGAGACGATAGCGGTCAATACGGCTGCCAGCTGAATCCGAATCTGTCCCTGCTGATGGGCAGGAAACACATCAATGATCCGATCCACTGTCTGCGGCGCATCACTCGTATGCAGCGTAGCTAGCACCAAGTGACCAGTTTCGGCGGCGGTAACAGCGGCGGAGATCGTCTCCAGATCGCGCATCTCACCGACGAGCAGCACATCCGGGTCCTGACGAAGCGCCGAGCGAATTCCGCTTGCAAAGGTCGCCGTATCATTACCTACTTCCCGTTGATTGATCAGCGAACGCTTGTGGCTGTGCACATACTCAATCGGATCTTCCAGCGTTACGATATGCCTGGCTTGACGATTGTTGATGTAACCGATCATCGCCGCCAATGTGGACGATTTGCCGCTGCCTGTCGGTCCGGTCACGAGGATCAATCCTTGATGACGCTCAGTCAGACCTTTTAACAGCGGCGGCAATCCCAACTGCTCTAGCGTTGGAATCTCATTCGTAATGCGGCGGGCGGCGACGCTAACCGCTCCCTTTTGCCGGAAAATATTAATCCGATAGCGTGCGCTATTCTCTACTGCGTACGAGAAGTCAATATCGCCCTTTTGTTGAAAATGGGCATATCGCTCATCGCCAAGCAGTTGCAGCGCCATCTGTCCAATCTGCTCGCTCGTTAGCGGTTCATTGGAGCGGGCATCCAGCTTTCCATTTACACGCATAATCGGCGGAGAACCGGCGGACAAATGCAAATCGGAAGCGCCCAATCGAACCATATCGGTCAGCATCTGTCGGATATCCGGGTGTATATCATTCATTACTTCATTCCCCCTGTCTCTTGCCGGCTCCTGCCACGATATTGCCTATGACATCAGCCACGATAGGACGGTTATTTACATTTAGTAGGATACCGTTTCACGCATCACTTCTTGCAAGGTTGTTACGCCTTCTCCCACTTTGCGCAAGCCATCTTCCATCAGCGTGATCATCTGTTGTTCCCGAGCGGCATTACGAATCGTTTCCAGTGATGCACCCTGAGAAATGATCTCGCGCAATTGCTGATCGATCTTCAACACTTCATGAATCGCCACCCGTCCACGATAGCCGGTATGGTTACAGTTACCACAGCCTTTGCCGCGCTGTAAACGATCAATCGGAATCCCGCGACTTTGCAGCAATACCGCTTCTTGTTCTGTTGGCTCATAATGCTGACGACAATCCGGGCATACTCGGCGTACAAGACGCTGAGACACGATTCCAAGTAGGGATGAAGCGATCAGATACGATTCCACGCCCATATCTTGCAAACGCATGACGGTACTAACAGCATCATTCGTATGCAGGGTAGACAACACCAAGTGACCGGTTAATGATGCACGAATCGCAATTTCGGCTGTTTCGTTATCCCGGATTTCCCCCACCATGATGATGTTCGGATCTTGACGCAGAATCGAACGCAAACCGGATGCAAAGCTCAGTCCAATCCCCGGATTCACCTGTACCTGGTTGACTCCCTCCAACTGGTACTCCACCGGGTCTTCAACGGTAATGATGTTGGACGTTTCTACATTCAGCACATTTAGCGCCGAATACAGCGTAGTCGTCTTCCCGCTACCAGTCGGTCCAGTAATGAGCAAGATGCCATACGGCTGCTCAATCATTTCACGAAAAGCCGCTGCATTATGGGAATTGAAACCAAGCTGATCAATCGGCTTCACACCTGTACTCAGATCCAGCAAACGCATAACGATCTTCTCACCGTGCATGGTTGGTAAGGACGAGACCCGAATATCGATCATTTTCAGATCAACTTGTAATTTGATCCGTCCATCCTGTGGCAACCGGCGTTCCGCGATGTTCAGCTTTGCCATAATTTTTAAACGGGCGGTAATGAAGCCTTGCATCTGCTTGGGCAGATGACGTTCGGTGCGCAGCTGTCCGTCGATCCGGTAGCGAATTACGACATCATTCTCATTCGGATCGATATGAATATCGGAAGCACGCAGATGCGCCGCCTGCTGGATCATCTGATTAACGAGCCTTACAACTGGCGAGGATTCATCGGTAATCTCTGTTTCCTCGATCTCCTCGGTTGTTGGCAATTCCCCCATCATCTGACTCATCGAATCGCGCAGACCATAGTAATGGGCAATCGCGCGCTGCAACTCATCCCGGCTGGAAATCGCCGGTTCAATACGGAATCCTGTACTCATACGCAAATCTTCGATTGCAAAATAGTCCAGCGGATCCGCCATCGCCACGAATAGCTTGCTGCCTTCTTTCATAAACGGCAACACCTGATAGCGCTTCGCCATACTTTCTGGAATAATCTGCGTGACCGCAGAATCAATCTGATATTTGAACAGATTGACGTGCGGAATCCCCAACTGAAACTCCAATACCTCGATCAGTTGCTGCTCGGTAATATACCCTTGCGCCAGCAATACATCGCCCAATTTACGTTTGGAGCTTCGCTGTTCTTCCAGTGCTTGATTCAATTGCTCCTGAGAGATCAGACCGTTCTCGTATAACAAGTCTCCCAGCTTTTTTTTCATAATCTTCATGTCGTTATTCATCTCCAGCATAAAATGGAAGAATTCGGATATTATAGTACCATTATCGGCAGAATCAGATTGAAATGTATAGTAGATGGAAATGTTGAATCTACTTCATTTTTTTGCCGAAATTAGGTTATTTGTCGTTCATAAATCGGCGGTGTAAGCCGATATATAATTAAGTACGTACTCTATGTATCGGAATCTGAGATATCAAAGATTACAGCTGAATTAAAATTGCTGGAGGCGCCCGCCAATGAAGCTTAAAAAAGTAAAAATCATCCTGCTTGCCGCGCTACTATGCTTGGTCAGCATTCCGCTATTCCATATGATGGCAGGAGCATCTACCCCGTATTCGATCAAAATTTTGGAGATCAACGATAACGGGGATTTTGCGCTGAGCACTCAGCTGCAAGGGACATCCAACGTGACTGTGACCACGATGCGGATGAAGCAATTTGTTGCTCTACGCGAGGATTTGAGCGGCAAGTATGATGCGATCTATATCGGTAAAGGAACGTATAGTACCGCCGGTGTGAACGGACAAGATCATAACACCGCTGGCATTATGAACGATATTACGCATCTGAAAGCGGACGATATCGTCAACAACTATATTGGCAAAGGATTGCCGGTTATTTTGCATGAGTCTATTCTTAGCCAGACTGCAAATACGACCAAAGTGGCTGCCGACCAGCGCATTCTATACAGCACATTTGCCAAATACAGCACGACTGCTGGTAAAGTGAGCAATGTAACGTTTGTAAACGATACGACGTTGCCTTCTGTTGTAACGCAGATCAAGAGCACCAGCTCCAGTCTGTACAAGCTGATGACCCAGCGACCACAGATGACCATTAGCAGCTTGCCGATTGACTATAGTACGAACAAAGCGAACATTTACAAATTGGGCGATCAGCTAAAATTCACCTTCACAACTGACAATATCTCTAGCTACTCATCTGATAATGTTCATGCCAATCTGTATCTGAGCGTCGATAAAGTACTGCAAACGAACAGCGACAATCTGGTTGCCAGCGCTTCGCTCAGCAGCTCCGATGGCAGTCTGACGTATACTTTGCCCAAAGCTTATTCGGGTTTGCTGTACTGGAAACTGGAAATCGTTAATACCCAGTCCGGTAGCGCCCTGTCCAACTATACGAATGGCGTCATCCGGTATCAGGATGAGAAAACCGTTGTCCGTGTACTTCAGGTGATGCCAACGGACAATACAAACAGCAGTCTGCTCAACACATCCAATATGGTGCAAAGCTATCTGGGCGGCACCGATTATCAGCTTAATATTAAAGCGATTCAAATGACTGATTTCAATACAACGGCTTATAAAAGCTTGAACGGCACGTATGATATGCTGATCTTCGGTTTCCGTGACGAGTACAACATCTATGCACCATTGACGGACAATTCGATTCAAGCAATCAAAGATTTTATCAATTCTGGACAAGCAGTCATGTTTACGCATGATACGATTTTTGAATCAACATCGGGGACACGCGCAGCGAAAACGAAGCCGTGGATCGACAATTTCCAAGCGTTGTCCGGGCAGATTGCACCGAAAACGAATATCGGTCTGAACTCGGTGAATGCGTCCACCACGACACAGGTTGTCAATACCGGTCTGCTAACGACCTATCCGTTTGATCTCACTGCCAAACCGACTTCTGGTAGTGTCGGTCAGATTAATACGACGCATGATCAGTACTTTACATTGAATCTGGAAGACCCGGATATCGTGTCCTGGTATAACATTACTGGCAGCAATCGAGATGTACAGGATAGCTGGAACCATTACTATACGTACTCCAACGGCAATGTCACCTATTCCGGTACTGGTCATACGAATACCCAATTCCCGGAATGGGAGCAAAAGCTGTTCGTCAATACGATGTACCGTGCCTTTATCGGTGCCAATCACGCGCCCGATATTACGGTGGTAGCGCCGCAGGATGCCAGCAGCAAGCCATCCTATCTGCGCGATCTGGTGCTGAGCTATACACCGAATGACTGGGATCTGAAGGATCGGACACTGTATACAAGCGTCAAATTCAAATCCAATGGTGCCTATCTGACCGATCTGGAAATCCCAGAGAAAACAGTCGTATCCGGGCAAACGATCAGCCAGACCTTTACGAACCCGCTGCCACAGGGCGGCGCACTACAAATCGAAATTACCGCCCGTGACAAGCAGGGCGCGATTACAACCAAAACAGTCAATCTGACGATCGATCCGGCAAAAGCAAATCTGCTGACCGAACGCAAAATTGTGTCTGGTGTAGATGCAACAACCAATACAGCTGAGCGCGGCAAACCAGTGACTTTGCAATATTCGATCACTCCACAGACGATTGCATACAGCTCGGTTAGCAGTGAAGAGCAAGGATTTGCTCATATGGCAGTTTCCGGCATTCAGTATACAGAGACATTGCCTGCCAATCTGGAAATTGATCGTTCTTCTCTCCCTACAGGTATGGTAGTCACTGGCACTGTAGCTACTGGCTATACGCTGACTATGCCATATGCAGACATCGCCTACAGTTTGACAACGACGAATGGCGTACAGGCATATACACCGGACAAAGCCGATCCGGTCAAGTTCCAGCTGGTCGTTACACCAACAGCCAAAGGCGCCTATAGTCTGCTTAACGCCAATTTGCAATATTATGATATTCACGGCACGAATGTACTTGGTTCTGCTGGTAACTATAACTTCTTCATCAAAGGTAATATCCAGATGGACTCTTCCGGCTTTTCCAGCGAAGGTAAAATGGCTGGCGGCGGCAACATTACACTAAACGGCGGGTTTAGTGTCGGTAGCAAGCTGACCAATACGTCCAGCACGACACCCGTTCTAATCGCAGGCGGTAATTTGAGTGTTGGGGGCGGTTCAGTGCTGAACGGGATTGCTGTATATGGAGGTACATTAACGGCGCCTCAATATAAGAGCTATACCGCTACTCAAGGCAAACCGATTGCTTTCGATACTACGTTTACCAAATTGATTAACACGTCGACGCAGTTGGCAGCATTAACTGCCAATGGGACGACCAAAGTCGAAACTTGGGGTACGGTCAATCTGACTGGTACTGATAAGTCATTGAATGTATTCAATGTATCTGGTACCGCAATCAGTAGTACCAACTCACTTAACATTACCGTGCCAAAAACATCAACTGCTATCGTTAATATTAGTGGCACTAGTGTATCCATGAGTGGCGGTCTTACGATCAAGGATGAGAATGGCAACACTCTTGATCCAGGGCAAGTTATGTTTAACTTCAAACAAGCAACAACACTAACGATCGGAAGCATGGGCGTGAAAGGTACTATTCTCGCTCCGCAGGCAGCTGTTACCTTTGGGGGTAGTATTCAAGGTACATTGATCGGTGCTTCATTAAAAGGCAGCGGCACGGGCGCTTCATTGCCACTGTTTGCCGGTAATGTTGCTTTACCGGATAGCAGCACTGGTGATAAAACGAAAGTCGTATTCCCTGATGTTATATTCCAATCCTCGGTCAAAATCACTTCTGTGAAGTTGGCTGATCGTGAACTATTTGTTAATGCTCAAGAGGTCTTGATTCCCGTTGTTACACCTATAGATGCCAGTAATAAAGTATTAAAATGGACTTCCGATAATCCATCGGTGCTTACTGTGACCGCATCTGGTGAAACCTCACTGGCAACGGCAATCAGTCCGGGTACAGCGCATGTTACTCTGACGACAACAGATGGCAGCAATATTAGTTATACCGCTACAATTACAGTGACTCAGCCGGGTCTTACCATTACCGGAGTTTCTAAATTAAAAGTAAATGATCAAAGTAAATACATTGCCATTCTGAACCCTGTCGATCAAACAGCAAAAGTGAAATGGTCGTTCAAGGATAGTAGTGATAGTAAAGCGACGTTAACAGCCAATTCGACTGATCCGTGGAGTGTCATCGTGCGTGGTAGCTCACCAGGTACAGTCACCCTAGTTGCCATTGTTACAGCAACCAGTGGTAGAACATATACTGCTGAGCTGCCGATTCAAATTTATGGTACATTGGACTTAAAGATAACTGGTGATACAGTCGCTATTGCTGGTGGTGACTCCATTGATTTGAAGGTTAAAGTTACTGCTGATCCAATTGAGTTAACACCTACTGAATTCAAATGGTCTATGACTAGTGCAGATGGAGTAGCAACATTGAATGCTGGGACTGTCGATACTGCTACATTGAAACCAATGAAACCAGGTACTGTCACTATTACCGTTGAAGGCGGTGGTAAAGTTACTACGCATACTATAGTGATTTCTGATCAATTAATTTTAAATGGACCAGATACTGTACAAATGGGACAAGTGATTACACTGTCAGCTAAGCTGGCTTCAAGTACTGTTCCCATCGTTACTTGGACCATTTCCGATCCAAGTGGCAAATTGAAACGTATGCCTGATACAAATTCGTCAAAATTGGTTTTGGGCGCTCTCGTTCCGGGTGAGGTTACAATTGAAGCTGATGATGGAAAAAACAATATATCAAAAACGATCACGATTGATCCGATCAGTCTGAACTTCCTGACCAGTGGACAAACGGCTCGTAACAATCTGAAGGTCGGTAATCTAACCGCCTACAATCTCAAACAAGATCTGGTCTTCAATCAAGATCCCGATGCACAGCTGGCGGCGGATATTTGGAAGAATGTCGTCTTCAGCACCAGTAACAAAGATCTCGTTACGCTCAATACGAGTACAGGTCAATTGACACCACGTAAAAAAGGAACAGCTACCATTACAGCAACCTATACCAATTATCCAAGCATCAGCGCATCCACGACCGTCACTATTTCGGATACGAGCGAAAGCAGCGGTCCAAGTCAGGATGGCAATCGCTACTAATCTAGTACTAAAACTAAACCAGTCCTACTGCTGTCAACAGATATGCAGCCATAACAAAAAGCCCGGAACGTTGAGAATAACAGCGTTCTGGGCTTTTTCAATTATGACATGGATAGCATGTTAGGCTTGTTGCTTGTAGGATCGTTTGAAACGATGGGAAGTTGTAACGCTAAGCAGATTATTTCTTCTGCTCTATCAAACCTTTACTTTACAACCATGATCATTTGCATATGATAAAAAGATTCACATCGTATTCATCGTCAAGAGGCACTCTGCGGTAACAATTGAAGCTTACCAACATTAACGGTGATCTGATTGACACGCGGTAATCCCAATCCTTGATGCGCGTATACTTTGTCACTGTACGTCACCTTAAACCGACTGTCGCTACGGTTAAACGGAGCGGAAAAGGCAATCGTCGATTCGCCTGCATTGGCTGCTCCATTAACCGCATTAACGGTCAGGTCACCTTTGGCGAAGAATCCGCCATTTAGTGCAAATTTGGAACCGACACCGTATAGCGTCGCCTGTGCATCGGTATAAAAGAAGCCGGTCAATTGTGCAGGTTGTGCATTATTGAAGGAATCAAACCGATTTAGCAGAATCGATCCTTTGGACATGATCACTACTTCTTTATCATTCAACCCGGTAATGACCGCATCCTCCAGCACGGTTGAATACGAACCGGATACTGCTGATTTCATCACATACATGGACGAGTCCATCGTAACTTTACCTTTGATCGTGACCGTTCCAGTACTGATGATATTGGCTTGGATTTTGATCGGAGTATTGCCGGTATTGATAATATTCAGGTTCCCATTTACGATAAACCATTTGTTAAATGTAGATACGCCGTCCGTGCCTGTAACGGTACTGCTTTTTTCTGGATAAACAAGTGCATTCAGCGTCTGTCCATCCAATGTCAGATCGCCATCAAAAATAGTCGATTTGGTCAGCTGCGGCAGATTGGTTTGCACTTTGGTCTGCTTGTCCGCCTCCGCTTTCTGCGCCGCAGCAATCTGCTCATCTGTCGGATTGGCAGGCAGTGTAACTGGTTTGAGATCCAGGCGATCAAAGGTCGTGCTGCTGCTGTACGCCGAATCGCTCAGAATGGATGTGATCAGCGTAGCTGCGTTTTTGGTGCCAGTGGAATCGGTGGCTGTCTGTGCATATTTCGTTTTCAGCGTATCGCGCGCAATGCCGGTTGCCTGTGCCAGCTTATCGACAAACGTATCGTCGAGATTCACTTGAACGAATTTTTGCTTGTTTTTGATCATTACATTTTCGACTGGAATATTCAGAGCAGTTTGTAATGCGCTCTCCGTATTTTGCGGTTGCTGGCTGATCGGTTCGCCGGATTTGACAATGGAACCGAATGACTGCACATACGCATTGCCATTTAAAAGTGGATACGTCGTCGACGCCGTAAGCTGCTTGCCTTTGTATTCGTAATTAGCGATATTATCTGTCGTCAGCAGTCCGCCGGCGTAGATATTGCCGACGATATCAGGCGCACCATTCAGGATCAGATTATTTTCCGAACCGAATGCATAGCTCAGAAATTCCGGATAGCTGTCGATCGTTACCTTTTGCTGAAGTTTACGTGAGATTTTGTTTACTGTCGCTTCTGAAGTCAAGGTGAAGACGAAGCGAGTCGTCGTCTCTTGTTTCATAGCAGCACTGATTAATCGGGAAAAGTTCTGTCCGTTCTTCGCTACTGGCACCGACGCATTGGCAACTACTAGATTCTGCAAACTAGTGTTGACGGTTGCGACTTTTTGCGCGAGCGCGACCGGATCGATATCTCCACTCAAGTTCAGCTGTGAACCAATGAGTGCGACCGCTTCATCCAGTGATTTCTGAGCTAGATGCAAACTTTGCACATCGCTTTCGCGTACTTCGGTCATAAAAGCATCCGTCAGCGTGGCACGCATGACCGCCAAACCAAGCACAGTCATAATCAGTAGTACAAACATGACCATCACTAGCGCTGATCCACGTTCACTGCGCCAGTTATTCCGTATGCGGCTACCGATACGAATATGCTGGTCAGCGGATGCCGATGGATGTTGTTTTGTTGTCTTTCTCCCCATCATGGAAGCCAACCTCTCCTGTATGCTATACACTCGTTAGAAACCAAAGCTGCTTTGCAGCGAAATGCCGTTACTCTGCCCTTGGTTGTCACTGGACAGTTTGAGCAATACATTAATAATACCAGTCGTATAAAAGGTACTGCCGTCTGGCGATTGAATCGCAATCGTAGAGCTATTGTTCAACAGAATGCGACCTTGCAGCGAGACTGCTTTTGCCAAATCATCAATGCCATCGCGATTCGCATCATGCAGCAGCGCTCCTTGTGTACTCGTTGCGGGCAGATCCAGATTGGTTGATAGCAGCGCCTTGTTCACCGCTGCAACCTGCTGCACATTGCCGATATACAGCACACCGCCGTACACATAAATATCCGACATCTCCATATCGCCCGACTGCGCTGTCGATGCCTGACTTGTACGTTCCAATCGAATGCCGACCGGGTTACCGCCACTCGTAATCTGACGCACCCGCTCCGGGGCAAAGCTGTATAACTGCGTAATGATCGATGTCGTCAAAATATCGCCATTCGAACGCAGCAAATTATCGGTATTGATCTGATAATAACTACGAAATCCAAACAGCGCGACTCCATAGATCACCCCTGCCATGATGCCGGTAATGATCAGCGCAGCCAGCACCTCTACTAGCGAAAATCCATCCTGACTGCGCAGACGGTCAACGAATTGTCTCATTGGTGATATATCCCTCCACATTCGTTCCGGTGACATTCGTCCGTCCCGTCGGCTGCACACTAACTTGAATCGGGAGCAAATAACTCGTATTGTTACGAATATCTGTCGCTGTAGTCGACGTACTAGTAGTCGTTGTTGACGTTGGCTGGTAACGGATCGTCACCGTATACTGAACACCATTAATATTCGGATTCAGCACTCGTGCCAGCACCTCTGGACTGGAATTGGTCACAAGAAAGCTATACTGACTGCACGCACTACTGCTCGTACAAGCAGTTCCTGTGATGGTACCCTTACTATCGGTAATAAAGTATTTTTTCCATGCAGCAAAATCCTGCTTCTCCGCGTAAACCAGCGCATTACGCGCCAGATTCACCATAACCGTCTTGTTCTCATTCGTTTTGGTATACGATAGGGAGCTGCTAAAGTACGTCAGACCCATCATGATGATGACGGACAAAATCACAATCGCCGCCATTACTTCAATTAACGAGAAACCGTCTTCTTTGCGAAGTTGCAGCATGATCTGTTGTCGCTGTTGTATAATTCTTTTTCTCAACAATGTCATTCGTTCTCATCCTTATCGGAAAATAGATCTCTTTATCTTTTTCGACCAATACGGAACATATGTTTAGAGCAGATTCGCGGGAACGCTCGTATATCCATTTTCTCATTATGATCCTATTCGTAATTGGGCAATATCCAGCCTACATCTATCGTATGTATCGTTTAAAAAGGGGGATTGTCGACCTATTCCCAAAGCAAAAAGCCCGCGTAGCACGCAGGCTTGACTTCATAGTTGCACATATAATATTTCAGCATATAGACGTGTAGATATATAGACGTATAGGATAACGATCAAATGTTGACTAGTGTTGACTAGTTTATAACAACTATCCGTTGACTACTTCGCCGCCATTGACGTGAATGACCTGACCACTCACATATGACGAATCTGTGCTGGCGAGATACACATACGCTGGAGCCAGTTCTTCCGGTTGTCCCGGGCGCTTCATCGGCTGGGATTGACCGAATTTCGCTACCTCTTCCTCGTCAAACGAAGCCGGAATGAGCGGCGTCCAGATCGGACCCGGTGCCACGCCATTGACCCGAATCCCTTTTTCCGCCAGATTCATTGAAAGAGCGCGGGTAAACGATAGAATTGCTCCTTTTGTAGATGAGTAATCAATCAGCGTTGGCTGTCCACGATAAGCGGTAACGGAGGTCGAGTTGATGATCGACGCGCCTTGTTTTAGATAAGGCATTGCCGCTTTCGTAATAAAGAACATTCCGAAAATATTCGTGCGGAACGTACGCTCCAGCTGTTCGGCAGAGATATCTTCAATCGACTTCTGGACATGCTGCTCGGCAGCGTTGTTGACCAGAATATCGAGCTTACCAAGCTCTTGTACTGCCTGATCGACCGCTTGTTTGGCAAAAGCTTCGTCGCCGATATCACCAGCGATCGCGATACATTTACGACCTTCTTTTTCCACATGCGCTTTCGTTTCTTCGGCGTCCTGATGCTCATCTTTGTACAGGATTGCTACATCGGCACCTTCTTTGGCAAAATACACAGCTACAGCGCGACCGATCCCGCTATCGCCGCCTGTAATAATAGCGACTTTACCAGTTAATTTGCCAGCAGCTTTATACTCGGGCGCCTCAAATTGCGGACGCGGTGTCATCTCCTGCTCGATTCCCGGATGTTGATCCTGATGTTGCGGTGGTAATTGTTCTGGACGTGTAGACATAATAAAGTTCCCCTCTCATCGTTTAGAATGATCCAGCTCTATTCTGACAATAGCGTATGTATGCTATTGAACTTCTCATATAACGGTACGGCGCTTTTAACAGTGTGGTATTTCAACAGTGCAATATTTTTAACAGTACGGTGCTTTATTACCACTGCCAATTCATGTTCAAACAAATAACCGTTCATTTCTCCCTATATATTTCATTTATGTAAAATAAATCACTAATGAAGCGCAACAAATGAAGGACAACGAAAAATAAAGAACATCGGCGACAATGAAATAGACTGGAAGCATATCAATACAAAGAAAAACAACAAAAAACCGCTACTTAGTATGAAACTGCACCTCTTAAAATGGACAATTAGATACCACCTCGGGTAAACCAATGTGCATTTAGAGGTACAGTGCAGTTCAGTAGCAGTTTCTGCTGTTCGTTATTTGTTTTGCGTTTTTTGCTTTTTATTCTTTATTCTTTATTCTTTGTTCTTTGTTCTTTATTTTGCGTTCGTCATACAGTTTTCTGTTCTTCATTCATGATACGTTTTTCGTTACATTTTGTCTTTACGTCTTTTATTGTACCTTTTCGTTACAGCATTTTGCTGCGCCTTTGTTGTTATGTCTTTGTTGTTGCGCTTTTGTTGTTACGACTTTTCTGTTGTATCCGTTGATTAGATCAGATGTTGATCAAATCAGATGACGGTATACCATGAAAAAACTCATCAGCAGCAAGCATACAGCCAATCCAACACTAAGCGAGCGAATTTTGCCCGTATAGACAGCGATATCTTTACTTTGCTGAATGTCCGCCAGCGCCAGACGTAGCGGTTTGCCCATGATGCCGCCCAGTGCAGCAATTGCCAATAGCAGCACTACAACAATCGTCATCCACGCGATTGAATAATCGCCCTTCGTCATCAGATAGCCACCAGTCAGCAGTTGTACAATCAGACCAAACTGAGCAATGCGATTCAGCACACGAATGATATGGATCGCACCGGACTGCGATGACCCATCCCAACTTGCTAATTTACTAGCAATAAACGGTAACAACAAATAAAACCCTGTCGATAATGCACCTAAAATGTGCAAAAACACGAGAAAATCAATCACTGATTCCTCTCCCCCATCTACATAAAATAAAATGAGCCTTCCTACTCAAATCAATTCTGCCGTAAGCCGATCATTCAAACCGTATGTAATTCGACTATCCGACTTCTTTATCTGAGGGATAAAGCTACATTCCTATTTTACCCAATCCAATGTGGAAAATATAGTATTACTATCAAAAATGCATATTCACGTTGCGTGCTTGGACAATTGTTGTACACAACAAAATAACCTTTCCTGTAGTATCCACAGCAATGGATATACAGAAAAGGTCGTAATATTCGTGCTTATGCAGATTGCTTCACCTGCCATCAAAGTATTCGCAATCTTGCATAATTTGCATGCAAGAGCGAATACTACACGTCAGGCTGTCACAATTTGAATCACATCGCGTACGGAATCGGCAGATCGATCCAACTGGGATTGTTCATCCTTGGTCAGTTCCAGCTCGAAAATACGTTCAATGCCGTTCCCGCCAAGTATCGCTGGAACACCAAGAAACAGATTATCGTAGCCGTACTCGCCTTCCAAATACGCGATTACAGGCAGGATACGCTTCTTATCCTTCAGCACCGCTTCAGTCATCTGCGTTAGCGCTGCTGCCGGAGCATAGTAAGCGCTACCGTTTCCAAGTAGATTAACGATCTCGCCGCCACCTACACGGGTGCGCTGCACAATCTCGTCCAATCGTTCCTTCGCAATCAACGTATCAATCGGAATACCGCCTACACTGGAATAACGAACGAGGGGAACCATATCGTCCCCATGTCCGCCCAGCACGAATCCTCGTACATCCTCAACCGAGACATTCAATTCCTCAGCGATAAATGTGCAGTATCGCGCTGTATCGAGTACGCCGGATTGTCCAATGACGCGATGTTTCGGAAAACCGAGTGCATGGTAAGCAACGTAGGTCATAGCATCTACCGGATTACTCAAAATAATAACGGTCGACTCCGGGGAATGCTGCTTGATCTGCTCACATACGGAACGCACAATACCGGCGTTGGTATTGACCAGATCATCACGGCTCATGCCCGGTTTGCGGGCAATGCCTGCCGTTAGAATCACCACATCGGAGTCTGCCGTTTCTTCATAATTGGCAGTGCCTGTAATCCTGCTGTCGAAGCCCTGCACCGGACTCGCTTCCAGCATATCAAGCGCTTTGCCTTTGGTTGGGTTTTCGAGTTGCGGAATATCAATCAGCACCACGTCGCCAAGCTCTTTCTGGGCAATCATCAAAGCAGTGGTTGCGCCGGTAAACCCGGCGCCCACAATCGTGATTTTTTTGCGCTTAATCGCTGTCATGGAGTCATCCTCCTACATGTTTTCGATTACTTTATCAGCAAACTCGGAGCATTTTACTTCTGTCGCTTGATCCATCAGACGTGCGAAGTCGTAAGTAACCGTTTTGTTGTTGATCGAAGTTTCCAGACCTTTGTAGATCAGGTCAGCAGCTTCCTGCCAGCCCAAGTGTTCCAGCAGCATAACGCCGGACAGGATAACGGAACCTGGATTTACTACGTCTTTGTCTGCATACTTCGGTGCAGTACCGTGAGTCGCTTCGAAGATCGCGTGACCTGTTACATAGTTGATGTTTGCGCCCGGTGCGATACCGATACCGCCAACTTGTGCAGCCAGTGCATCGGACAGATAGTCACCGTTCAGGTTCAGCGTTGCGATTACATCGAATTCAGCTGGACGAGTCAGAACTTGTTGCAGCGCGATGTCAGCAATCGCATCCTTAACGATGATTTTGCCTGCATCTTCCGCTTCTTTTTGAGCAGCGTTAGCAGCATCTGTACCTTGGTCTTCTTTGATTTTATCGTATTGTGCCCATGTGAATACTTTATCGCCGAATTCAGCTTCAGCGACTTCGTAGCCCCAGTTTTTGAAAGCACCTTCTGTAAATTTCATGATGTTGCCTTTGTGTACCAGCGTTACGCTCTTACGCTCGTGGTCAATCGCGTATTGTACAGCCGCGCGAACGAGACGTTTGGAACCTTCTTCGGATACCGGTTTGATACCGATACCGGACGTTTCTGGGAAGCGAATTTTGTTCACGCCCATTTCGTTTTTCAGGAATTCCAGCACTTTTTTCACTTCTTCTGTGCCTTCTTGGTACTCGATACCTGCGTAGATATCTTCTGTATTTTCACGGAAAATAACCATATCCACCAGCTCAGGACGTTTTACCGGGGAAGGTACGCCGTCGAAGTAACGTACTGGACGCAAGCATACGTACAGATCCAGTTCTTGACGCAGCGCTACGTTCAGGGAACGGATACCGCCGCCGATTGGCGTAGTCAGTGGTCCTTTGATCGCTACGATATATTCACGGATCGCTTCCAGCGTATCAGCAGGCAGCCATTCACCGTATGTATTAAACGCTTTCTCACCGGCGAATACTTCGTACCATGCAATCTTTTTGGAACCGTCGTAAGCTTTCTCTACTGCTGCATCCAGTACGCGTACGGAAGCTTTCCAGATATCGCGACCAGTACCGTCACCCTCGATGAAAGGGATAATCGGGTTGTTTGGCACCTGTAGATTTCCATCTTGAATGGTGATTTGTTCACCAGCAGTTGGCAGTTCGTACTTCTCAAAGTTCGGCATAATATAAGTTCCTCCTCGGTTGTATTTGGTGACTCGTCATATTTCCGGATTGTGCCTTATGGCAGTATCGCCGGTGAATTGACTCATTTTCCGTCTATATTCAGGCGCATGTTGGCAGCAGCGCACTCCACAGGGGCTGTCAGCGTGTGCCTGACAACCTCCCGTTTGACTGCGATGTCATCATCAAGATGGCGAGATCCGCTCTGCGCGTTCCTTGATATGATCTCATCGTATCGTGTAAACCCTGCCTGTTCTTGCCCGCAATACGCCATGATGGCATATGCTGTGAAGGACATCACTGACATGCGCTCCAAACAACGGTTGTATTTATTTTAGCAGACACTGGAAGATAATGAAAAGTCGGAATTGCTGTCAACCATTTCCGCGATAAAAATGTACTGCAAATGCGGAATGATTAGCGAGACTCGACCGGGCTATACTGTTGATCGGTTGGACCTACATACTCAGCACGCGGACGAATAATCCGATTGTTCTCATATTGCTCCAAAATGTGAGCAGCCCAACCAGCTACACGGCTGATCGCGAAGATCGGTGTAAACAAATTGCGTGGAATGCCCAGCATCGTGTACATGGATGCAGAGTAGAAGTCTACGTTCGGCTTCAATCCTTTGCGCTCATTGATCAATTCTTCGATACGCACGCTCATCTCGTACAGAGTCAGATCATTGTTCTTCTCGCCCAGTTCACGCGACATCTGTTGCAGATGTTTGGCACGCGGATCGCCGTTTTTGTAAACGCGGTGACCGAAGCCCATAATTTTGTCTTTGTTGTCGAGCTTTTGTTGAATATAGCTTTCGAGGTTGTCGGGCGAACCGATCTCCTCAAGCATTTTCATAACTGCTTCGTTGGCACCGCCATGCAGTGGACCTTTCAGTGCGCCGATTGCAGACGTAATACCGGAATAGATGTCCGATAGCGTTGCCACCGTAACACGAGCAGCAAATGTCGACGCGTTCAATTCATGATCGGCGTGCAGCACAAGTGCTTGATCCAGCGCTTTGATCGCTGTTGCTTCCGGTTCGGTGCCGTTCAGCATGTACAGGAAGTTGTGCGCGATGGACACACCTTTCAGCGGTTCAACCGGGTCTTTGCCTTCAGCAATGCGTCCGATTGCAGCAACGATTGCTGGCAGTTGCGCCTGTAATTTAATCACTTTTTGGTGATTCGCTTCGGTACTCATATCATCGGCTTGCTCATCATACAATGCAAGCGCCGAGATGGCACTGCGCAGCGCCGCCATCCGGTTCATATCAGATGGATACAGTTTGATTTGTTGAATAAGCGCATCCGGCAGTACTGCATATTTATCCAGATCTTTTTGCAACTGGTCAAGCTCGTTCTGATTCGGCAGCTTACCAAACCAGAGCAAATAGGCGACTTCCTCAAAGCTGGCATTTACAGCCAAATCATCAATATCGTACCCACGGTACGTTAGAACTCCATCGACAATGGAGCTAATGGATGAACTTGCTGCAACAACGCCTTCTAAACCTTTGGTAGCTGTCATGTGATTCTCTCCTTTGCAAAACGACTCTTGAAGTTTGTCTAATTTGTTAATGAAAACATTTACATTTTTAAAAATGTTAAAATTATGAAGATCGTAGTATGCAGGAACTAAGGTGTTTTGAGGTTGCTGAACCTTACACCTGTCATTAACCTTCCAAGAACCTTATATCATCATACTTTATTTTGACGGACTTGTGAACAAAAGTGGAGATTGATAGGATATCAAATTGTTTTATCCTTTTGATAAATTATTTTTTGTAAGCCTTTACAATAGTGCTCGCTCGCTTTTATTCACAAATTCGTCGATACCTCATTGTATACGAATATGCCGAAAATAAAAAGACCGACCCTTATTTATGTAAGGTCGGTCGGTATGTTTTGAAGCGATTTATGCTTTAGGCAAAATCATTTTGGCGAATAATATACAGCAGTTATACTACTATGATATTGCATTCGATCCGCCTGCAATGAACATGGAGAAGGAATTTTATTTATAAACATACATTAAAGTGTATATACTTTTTTGATGTATGTTGGTACTGCTTTTAATATCCCATCATGCCCATTTCGCTAATGCAGATCAGATTGCCGCCATTGTTCTCTAAGAAGCGGATACGATATTGTTTGTACGCAGTCGTATTCGGAATCGTATAGACGTTAGCTTTGTCGGTTGTCCAAGTTTTGATTCCAGTTTGACTATCCAATGTCACCCATGCTTTCCCATCATAAGCTTCGAATACCCATGATTTTGGCGCTTGAGCCAGTCCATACTGACTATCGTTTTGCTTCATTTGCATCGAATAGGATGTTACGGTTTTGGCGTCAGTAAACTCGTAACTTAACCAACCTTTGATCTCGCCGTTTTTTGTGGAAAATGGATAGCATTTGTTATCAAACGCATGATAAGCTTGTGCATCCCATGATGTATCATAGCTACTGGAACTGGCTTTGCCGTATACATCTTGATTAGCGGTCATTGCATGAATCAGTGAATTGACAGGTGTCACACTGCACTGATCAACAGGTTGATTGATTGGTGTTGGCGCTGGTGCAGGAGTTGGCTCGGTGCTATCGGTCTGTGGCGCAGACAGCCATTCCATTCCACCATTGATAATAATCGGTACACTATACAATGAACTATTGACGAATCCAGAAGCAATCAGCTCGGCATTGCTTGAGCCGCTCGTCGTCAGAATACCTGTAAATGGACGATCTCCGCAATTGCTCGTTTGCCCACCAAAGGTAAAATGATACGTGGAAGCATGACCTGCTGCTACTGTTACTCCTGAGCCGGGAATCAGCTCGGATGTCATCCCATTATATGTAGTTCCCGCTGTTACAAAAGAAGTCCCATCTGCTTTTAAAAAATCCAGCTTTACTTTCTGATCGGCATTGCTCAAATTCGTTACATTTAATGATAACTCCACCAGATGCGATTGATCACAAAACGTATTAGCAGGAATGGAAAATACCATCCGTTTCACTGCGGTAACAGTATCTGCTGCTTGAGCCTGTGAAGGAATGAGCCAGCTGAATAGCATCACCATCATTATTGTAAATCCTGTCATCATTTTTACTCTTTTTGTACACATGGAATGTTCATTTCCCTTCTCTACTTGAATGATAGCAAGCACAGTTAGTCACCTACCAATTTCTTATATCGGAAAATAATCAATAAAATGAATAGGGTTCCTTTTTATAGGATGAACACATCGCATACATAAAAGATTGCTCACTCAAGTGCCTATTCGTTTCAAAGCGCTACTGTATCGTTTAACTCATTATATGAACCGGGTTACATAACGGTGAGTATGAATAGTAAGGAGAGCGAGCCATTTGAACACAATTATCCGCAACCGGATTTTACGAGGGTTGTGGGTGCTGGTAGCGATTGTTTTGACATGTATTGCCGTTCGTTATCTGTTCCCACTCCTCTATCCGTTGCTGCTTGCCTGGCTGTTTGCATATGCGATGAACCCGCTAGTGCGGCTATTTCAGAAGCGGGTTCGGTTTCCGCGCTGGTTGGCAGTCTCCATTTCGTTGCTCATTTATGTAGGGGGTTTACTTGCACTGCTATCGCTGCTTGTCACGCGACTCGTGCAGGAAACGATTACCTTGATGGAAACATTCAATGAGCATATCGATAGCTGGCGCGAGATGTTTGTCGGCTGGACTCAAAATGACCGCATTCAATCGATCATCGACCAGATCAGCGGCTTTTTGAAGCAAGGACCTGCACAGGGTGCGATTAATGACAATCTGCATCAGACGACGCAAAGTTTGACCAGTATGGTCAGCGGGATTGTCACCAGCATTTTGAATTATTTGCTATCCTTCTTGACGGCACTGCCGAATTTTGCCTGGATTATCGTAGTCGTTGTGCTGTCGGCATTCTTTATTAGCAATAGCTGGGAACGCCATACACGCATGGTATCCGGGTGGTTTCCCTCCGCTATTCGCCAGCCTTCGGTCGCCATCTGGAATGATCTGCAAAAAGCGCTGTTCGGCTATGTAAAAGCACAATTCATTCTCATCTCTATTACAGGCATTATCGTCATTATCGGGCTGTTCATTTTGAATGTACAATCTGCATTATTGATCGGTTTGCTGATTGGGTTGGTTGATCTGCTGCCTTATCTTGGTGTCGGTATTGTGATGGTGCCATGGGCAATCTACAGCTTTATGAGCAACAATCTAGGACTCGGTATCGGTCTGAGTGTGCTGTATATCGTCGTTCTGATTGTTCGTCAGATTATGGAGCCTAAGATTCTCGCCAGCAATGTCGGGCTTGATCCACTCGCAACACTGATCAGTATGTTTGTCGGGCTGAAGTTGTTTGGTGCACTGGGATTAATCATTGGTCCGGTCACACTTGTATTTGTTGCCGCGTTGAATCGTGCTAACGTCTTCCGCGATCTGCGCAACTATATCGTGAACGGTAGAGTAACTTGATCAATCATGAATATCTTTTAAAAATGGAATAAAGAGATAAAAGCTGCAATACAAAAAAGCCTTTTGCCATGCTCAGGACATTCATCCTGTTGCACAGCGAAAGGCTCATTTTCATTATATTCATGCACATCATGAAGTCATACATATTATTACGGACGGTAAATAGTGATCGAGCCCTTTTTCATCCGTTTTTCAATCCATTTGAGCAGCAGATTGCGGTACAGCGGACGTGTGAGCGGGAATACGATAGTAAAGCCAATCACATCCAGCACGAATCCCGGCAATACAAGCATAATACCGCCAATGAATACACATAATCCATCCAGCATTTTACGTCCCGGTGGCTGGTTGGCGTTAATCAAAGCCTTCGTATCCTCCAGCACTTTGCGACCTTCAAATCGCATCATGACTACACCGATCAGCGATGTCAATATGAGTAGAATTAGCGTATTCCAACCGCCAATCCATTGAATCATTTGCAAAAACACGTACCATTCCAGGAGTGGCACAATGATGATTAGCGCAGCAATCCATTTCTTCAAGCGGTACCTCTCCTCTCTACACTTGCAAAGACCTTACAAGTGCATCATACAGCGATGGCAATACTTTATCAAGCCGCACTGGCACAAATTCACGACTGACCCACACATGCCGGGTACTTCCACTCGTCAGATGTTTGCCGGGCAGTTCATCGTCAGCAGCAAATACTGGACGCTGGCGTGAAGATGAAGCTTCGCCAACCGATTGCTCATCATGCTCATCTAGCAGATGAATACGGTATTCATAATCAATACGCAGCCGCGAGAAATTAACGATGCGTGTATACACAGCGACCCGATCATCGTATCGTGCCGGGTGTCCGTATGATAACGAAGCATCAACAAGCGGCAGTAGTACGCCCGCCTGTTCCATATCGCGATAACGGAAACCGAGATCACGAATCATCTCCGTGCGCCCCAGCTCAAACCAGTTTAAATAATTCGTATGATAGACAACGCCCATCGGATCGTTCTCCTGATACCGTACACGGAAGGCGATGCCATGCCATGCACTGGGCAGATTCAATTCCAGTTTTGCCATTATAATTCCTCCTTGCCAGACGATGATACGAAAAACAAGCAAAAAAGCAATGGATTCGCTCCACTGCTTTTTTGCTTATGCTATACACACAACGAAGGGATTATGCTTCGATTTGTGCTACTTTGATCAGGTTCGTGGAACCGGATTCGCCCAGTGGGATACCGGCAGTGATAACAACCAGGTCGCCCTCTTTCAGGAAACCGGAATCTTTACCACCTTGCAGTGCCACTTGGAACAGTTCATCTGTGGAATGCGCTTGTGTACCTTTAACCGGGTGCACGCCCCATGCCAGAGACAGACGACGCATCGTTTGGTCGTTCGTCGTTACAGCGATGATTGGCGCTTGCGGACGGTATTTCGCTACTACGCGAGCAGTATGACCGGACTCAGTAGAAGAAATGATTGCTGTTGCATTCAGATCCATCGCACAGCTAGCTACCGATTGGCTGATCGCTTCTGTTACTGTCGTTTGTTGTGCATGGCTTTGTTTCAAGAAGATTTCGCGATAGTTCAGCGCGGATTCTGCTTTTTCAGCGATACGAGCCATTGTCAGTACGGATTCTACTGGGTATTTACCAGCAGCTGTTTCACCGGACAGCATGATTGCATCGGTGCCGTCGAAGATTGCGTTCGCCACGTCACTTGCTTCCGCACGCGTTGGGCGTGGGTTACGTTGCATGGAATCCAGCATTTGTGTAGCTGTGATAACCGGTTTGCCGGCACGGTTACATTTTTCGATCATTTGTTTTTGTACCAGAGGTACTTGCTCAGCCGGGATTTCTACGCCGAGGTCACCACGGGCAACCATCAAACCGTCGGATACTTCCAGGATTTCGTCTAGGTTGTCGACACCTTGTTGGTTTTCGATTTTGGAGATGATTTGTACATGTTTTGCGCCTTTTTGTTCCAGCAGTTCACGGATTTCCAGTACATCGCTTGCTTTACGAACGAAGGAAGCAGCGATAAAGTCTACACCTTGCTCAACACCGAAAATAATGTCGTTAGCATCTTTTTCTGTGATGCCCGGCAGGGAAATGTTCACGCCCGGTACGTTTACGCCTTTGCGACCTTTGATTTGTCCACCGTTGACGATACGGCATTTGATCTCAGTGCCTTGTACCTGTACAACGTTCAGACCGATCAGACCGTCATCGATCAGGATTGTAGAGCCAACTTCAACGTCGCCCGGCAATTCTCTGTACGATACAGTCAGACGATGCTGGTCACCCAGAATCTCTTCGGTAGTCAGCGTGATGTATTCATCCTGAACCAGGTCAATCGGTTCTTCCTTCAGTTTGCCGATGCGGATTTCCGGACCTTTGGTATCCAGCAGGACAGCTACAGTTTTACCCAGTTCCTTGCTGGCTTGTTTGATGTTTTTGATACGGTTGCCGTGCTCTTCAAAGTCACCGTGGGAAAAGTTCAGACGGGCAACGTTCATGCCTGCCATAATCAGTTTTTTCGTGTTTTCCAGGGATTCGCTTGCCGGTCCAATCGTACATACAATCTTAGATTTACGCATAATGTGTTTCCTCCGTTTTCAAGGTCTCTCTATTGTTTGTTTTCCAACATAACCTGTCATCGGACAGATAACAGGCCCCAACAACTAAATGTACTACAAATTCTCCGTTTTGTATACAGGGATGGATATTATTTATCCCGCCGTGCCCTGAATCTGCCTTTGGAGCGGTAGATGTGCACCTGCACAACAGAAAACCGCCCATACCCTTCCCTGCCGGGAGGCATGGACGGCATGATTGACTAGGTGGCGATCAATCGATGCTTAGTGAGGCAACGCATCGGTCGAATCGTCGTTATGAAAGGCAGTGGTCACCGGGGATAGCTTCTGCTCGTCTTCCCCTGCCGCCGATACGGAGTCTGCGGCTTGTTCCTTTTGCTGCTCTTGTTGATTGGTTGTACCAAAGTTAGTCGGTACCTGCTTCTCGACAAATTCGCCGATCTTGCGGAATTTCTGGTAACGGTCTTCCACCAGACATGTTGCATCCATACCGGACAATTGACGCAGCTGATTCAATAGCTCGCTGCGAATCGCCGTACCGGTTGCTTCATAGTCTTTGTGCGCTCCGCCCTGTGGTTCGGGAATAATCGCTTCGATGATTTCCATCTCCAGCAGATCATTTGCCGTAATCTTCATCGCTTCTGCTGCCTGATCGGCTTTGGAGGCATCTTTCCACAGGATGGAAGCGGCACCGTTCGGCGAGATTGCCGAGTAAATGGCGTGCTCCAACATCAGGACGCGATTACCCACGCCGATTGCCAGTGCACCGCCGCTACCGCCTTCGCCGATTACGACGCAGATGACAGGCACACGCAGTTTTGCCATCTCCCACAAGTTGCGGGCGATCGCTTCTGACTGACCGCGCTCCTCTGCTGTATTACCCGGATACGCGCCTTTGGTATCAATAAATGTAATAATCGGACGTCCGAATTTCTCGGCTTGCTTCATCAGACGGATTGATTTGCGGAATCCTTCTGGATGCGGGCTGCCGAAGAAACGAGCGATATTGTCCTTCGTGTCCTTCCCACGCTGCTGTCCGATAATCGTTACCGGCTTACCATCCAGACGCGCCAGTCCGCCGACAATCGCCAGATCGTCGCCAAACATGCGGTCGCCGTGCAATTCGATAAAATCGGTAAAGATCAGCGGAATCAGATCCAGCGTTGTTGGACGCTGCTGATTACGCGCCAGATGCATTTTCTGGGCGGGACTAATATTGGTATAGATTTCACCTTCCATCTGACGATAACGCTCTTCCAGACGGTTGATCTCATCGGTAAAATCGATTTCTTTTTCCTGACCAAACTGTTTCAGCTCGTCGATCTTTTTGCGCAATTCAACGAGAGGCATTTCAAAAGGCATCTCTCCTGCCACTCAAAATCCCCCTTTCCATGTATGATAGTCCAGCAATTCGCCCAGCATGGACTTCATATCTTTACGGTTGACAACCATATCGAGCTGTCCGTGCTCCAGATTGAACTCGGCTGTCTGGAAATTGTCAGGCAGCTTCTGGCGGATCGTCTGCTCAATAACGATACGACCGGCAAAACCGAATAATGCGCCCGGCTCAGCCATAATCACATCGCCCAGCATCGCAAAGCTGGCGGATACGCCACCCATCGTCGGATCGGTAATGACGGATATGTACAGTCCGCCGTTCTCTTGAAAACGTGCCAATGCTGCGCTCGTCTTCGCCATCTGCATGAGGCTAATAATACTCTCCTGCATACGCGCTCCGCCAGAGGTGGAGAACATAATCAGTGGCAAGTTACGCTCATCAGCTGCTTCAATCGCACGGGTGATCTTCTCGCCGACAACCGAACCCATACTACCGCTGAAAAAGTCAAAGCTCATCACAGCCAGAATGACCGGATGACCGTCGATCTCGCCCTGACCGGTAATAACAGCATCGCGCAGACCAGAATTCATCTTCTGCTGCTCCAGCTTTTTGGCATAGCCCGGGAAGTTCAGCGGATCGACAGATTCCATACCCGCGTCAAACTCGGTAAACTTGCCTTCGTCCACGGTCATAACGATACGCTCAATCGCGTTCAATCGCATATGATAACCGCAGTTGCTGCATACCTTCAGGTTTTTTTCCAGTTCCTTGCTGTAATGAATCGTGCCGCATTTGCTGCACTTGTTCATCAGGCCTTCGGGAATTTCACGTTTCGGGCGTTCCTGTGGCTGCTCATCTGATGCGGGTTCATTACTCCAGCGCTGTGAAGGAATGGTCGCATATTTTTTTTTCTTCTGGAATAAATCTCTAAACACAACTACACCTCTTCAGACGTATACTTATTCCCCAGTTTATGAATGTGCTTTGTTTTTGATAAATGATACGATCATGATAAAATGGCAGGCCGAAGCCCACATAATGGGATAATGATACCATACCACACTTTTTTGCCGCAACAAAGAAACATCATAAGAAATCGATCCACCGTTCAGAGGTGAGCGGTGGATCGATGGGAGTGTTGATAGGGACAATGGCAGATCGATACTATAAAAATCTTATTTAGAAACGATGTTATTTTTTATTTTACACGTACGGTGCCTTCGCCTAGCATCTGCTCCATTTGCTTGAACAGGTCGGGAGAAGGCTTGATGCGATAACTGCCGCTCAGATCGAACAGCTTTTGCGATTCTTCATAAAAGAGAATCGTACCGAGCTGACCGGGATGATTGGCGAACAATTGCTTGAGCTGCTCCAGCTTGCCTGCACGCTGGGCTTCGCTCGTAATTTTGATATAGACGTGCTGCTTCGACGCATCTACGACTGCGGCTGCACTACGCTCGGCAGTTGAAGATGCCGTATTGCGCGATGAGGCGGTTCCGCCGTCTGCTGTCGATGTGCGCGCGATGGAACGCGCCGCGGCGGTTGATGAACCGCTGCTAGTTCCGCTACTGGATGACAGGGACTTTTTGCTGCGTGCAGACTGAATGCGCTGCTTGACCTTTTCCGCCATCTCCACTGTATGATCGGGAGTGAGAGGTATTACTTCTTCTGCCAGCAGTTTGAAGCCCTCGTCTTCCTGTTGCAGACGACCGCGCACGATCAGCAGTACGCCTTTGTCAACGAGATCGCGGCATTTGCGCCACGTTTCGGGGAACATCACAACTTCGCACTTCTCAATCTGGTCTTCCATTTCCATAAATGCCATCGCTTTGCCCTGCTTGGTCGTAATTGCTTTGAGCGAAACGACCATACCGGCAACAGCGACCAGACTTTCGTCTTCGGCTTCATGCAGATTCATCAACCGTGACAGACCGGACTGTTCGATCGGCTGCTCATAATCGTCCAGTGGATGACCGGACAAGTATAATCCGAGTAGCTCACGTTCAAACTCCAGCTGTTCACCCGCGCTAAATGGCGGCACATCCGGGTACGACACTTCCCAGTTCGGCTTCTCGCCCAGATCAAAGTCGAACATCTCAATCTGCAATTCCTCACGCTCTTTGCGCCATTTTGCCGCTTCCTTGATCACTTCATCTAGCATTTGCAGCAGTTGAGCACGATGCCCGGGCAAATTGTCAAAAGCACCTGCTTGAATGAGCGACTCGATGACGCGCTTGTTGCACGCCTTCGGATCGACGCGACGGCAAAAGTCGACCAGACTGTCAAACGGACGATCTTCGCGTTCCTTGATCATGCTGTTAATCGCCTGCGTACCGACATTCTTCACGGCGCCAAGACCGAAGCGGATATGTCCACCACTGGATACCGATTCATCTGGCACGGGGGTAAAGGTTACACCGCTCTGATTAATATCCGGCGGTAGCACTTCCACACCCATACGCTGACATTCCAGTACGAATTCTGCCACTCGGCGATGTACGCCCATAACGGCGGTCAGCATTGATGCGATAAATTGAACCGGATAATGCGCTTTGAGATAAGCGGTCTGGAATGCCAACACGCCATAAGCGGTCGCATGCGCACGCGGGAAACCATAATCGGCAAAGCGAACGATCATATCATACACAACATTGGCATCCTGCTCGCTATAATTCTGCTTGAGACTACCTTCCACAAAGTGGGCACGCTCCTGATCCAACACTTCGCGTTTCTTTTTAGAAACGGCTCGGCGCAGCAGATCGGCTTCCCCAAGTGAGAAACCCGCCATCAAGGAAGCAATCTGCATAATCTGCTCCTGATACACGATAATCCCATACGTATCTTGCAGAATTGGCTGCAAATCGGGATGCGGATATTCCACCGTAATGCTGCCATGCTTGCCTTCAATATAACGCGGGATAAAGTCCATTGGACCTGGACGATACAGCGCATTGACCGAGACGATATCTTCAAATTCACTCGGTTTCATATCGCGCAGCACACGACGAATTCCCGGCGACTCCAACTGGAATACGCCCATCGTATCGCCTTGACTGAGCATTTTGTAAGTGAGCGCATCATCCATCGGAATTTGGTCAAAATTAATCACTTCACCGGTCTGTTCCTTGATCCAGTCCAAACAGCGTTCGATGATAGATAAGGTGCGTAGTCCGAGAAAGTCCATTTTCAGCATACCGATTGCTTCCAGATTTTCCATCGCATACTGGGTCAGCACGGCATGCTCACTACCTTCTTGCAACGGTACGACATCAGTTAGCGGACCACTGGAAATGACGACACCTGCGGCATGAGTAGAAGCATGACGCGGCATCCCTTCGACCTTGAGCGCGGTATCGATCAATTCCTTCACCGCTGGTGATTGAGCAGCGCGGTCACGCAGCTCGGACACCTGATCCAGCGCGCGCTGAATCGTCACGCCAATCTGCGCCGGAATCAGCTTGGCAGCGCGGTCGGTATCAGAATAGGGCACATTGAGTGCTCGTCCAACGTCGCGTACAGCTGCACGGGCAGCCAGCGTTCCGAAGGTGATGATCTGAGCAACCCGATCACGTCCATATTTGGATACAACATAATCAATCATCTCATCACGTCGCAGATCGCTGAAGTCGATATCAATATCCGGCATCGATACGCGATCTGGATTCAGGAAACGTTCAAATAGAAGCTTATATCGAATCGGATCGACATTCGTAATCCGTAGTACATATGCTACCAGACTGCCTGCTGATGAGCCCCTGCCCGGTCCGGTCACAATGCCGGTTTCATGAGCAAACTTCATAAAGTCCCATACAATCAGAAAATAATCGGCAAAGCCCATATTGCCGATGACAGATAATTCGTATTGCAGACGCTGCTCTAGCTCGGCACGTTGTTCTGGTACATTCCATAGCTCGCCCTCGCTATACCGCTGCTCCAATCCTTCACGACATAGCTGTTCCAGATAGCGGGCAGCATCTACCCCTTCCGGCAATGGATGATACGATGGCAACAGCGATTGACCAAGCGGAATATTCAATTGACATTTGTCAGCGATAGCAACCGTGTTGGCAGTCGCTTCCGGCACATGCGGGAATAACGTATCCATCTGCTGACCATTTTTCAGGTATAGCTGGTTCGTCGGGATGCGCAGACGACTTTCATCGTCTACCGTTTTGCCAGTGCCGATACAGATCAGCACATCCTGCGTTTTGGCATCGTCCTCGGTGAGATAATGCACATCATTAGTAGCGACGAGTGGCACATGTAATTCGCGTGCTAATTGAATGAGCAGCGGATTGACTTTCTTCTGCTCTGCCAGACCGTGATCTTGCAATTCGATATAGAAATCTTCACCGAAAATATCCAGATAACGCTGGGCAGCCTGTTTAGCCTTTTCCGGTTCATTGTTCAGCAGATGCTGCGGAATCTCGCCGCCCAGACAGGCGCTCAGGCAAATAATGCCTTCGTGATATTGTCGCAGCACTTCCCCATCAATACGGGGCTTATAGTGAAAGCCTTCGAGGTGCCCGATTGAGCACAGCTTCATCAGGTTTCGATAACCAGTTTCGTTCTTCGCCAGTAACAGCAGATGATGAATCGGCTGATCTTTGCGCGCAGCCTTTTCACGGCGCGAACCGGCAGTATAGTAGACTTCACAGCCGATAATCGGCTTGATGCCGTGCTGTAAACAAGCTTTGTAAAATGGGATGGCTCCATACATCACGCCATGATCCGTCAGCGCGAGCGAGGTCATGCCATTCTCCGCTGCACGGCTCACTAGATCTTGAATACGCGCAGCCCCGTCGAGCAGACTGTATTCACTATGCACGTGCAAATGTACGAATGGGGTCATACGCTTCCCTGCTTTCTGTAGTCGTATTTCTGAGATTCTATACAGCCATTACCCACCATTTTGCGGGCATACTCAGCTTTATTATTTTACCATAAATGGTCCATTGATCTGTATGTTCCACGAAAACTTTATACTCGGTCACGACAAATACTGACAATACTTTCTAATGTTTTACTTATTGTCACCGATAAAAAGAATATTGTATGCAAGTTTACACTTGATTAAGTGGAGAGCGGGGGCAAAATCATGAAGAGGCAGTTAATACTTGTTGTGTCAATTATCACCATTGTACCATTGTTGGTGTTCGGAGCGTTCAGTCTGATTAGCACAACCCAGAAAATCCAGAACGATGCATATGCCATGAATGAGCAGAACGTCGATCTCGTGCTGCAAAAGGCACAAACACTCGTAAACAGCGAGCTGTCCATGCTGCAACAGCTGGCAACGAACCCGGAATTCAAACAGTATACACCTGACCAGCTTCCCCAAACGAAAAATCTGCTCGCTCAAGTAGCTGGTCTGCATCCAGAATTGCAAACGCTTGTATTTAGCGATCAGGATGGTCAGCAGATCGCCAAAAATACCGATGCCGATTTGGATAATGTCAGTGATCGCGATTATTACAAGCAGTTGATCGCCACACAGAAGCCTGTCATCTCCGATGTGCTAGTCAGCAAATCTTCCGGCAAAAAAATTATTAACATCGTTTACCCTGTGTTTGATAACAGCAATGCATTGACTGGCTTTGTACAATGTTCATTGCCGCTGGATACGATGAGCACATATGCCAAGGAATTTTCCACCAATGGGCAAACTGCCTATATTGCTGACCGTGCCGGTGTAGTGCTGGCTCACCCTGATACGACACAGCTGGATAGCGATATTCATACAACGACTGCCTTTCAACAAGGATCAGCTGGTAACAGTGGCACACTCATTTATGGAACAGGAGCCGCGAAAAAGGTCGTTTCTTATATGAAAGATCCAATTACAGGTTGGACGGTATTCAGCGAGAAGTCATACAGCTTGATTATGCAGGAATATTTCACCTTGCTGTACAGCAGTATCATTATTCTTGTCATCTCCCTGATTGTTGCGATTGTAGCCGGTTATATATTTGCCGGACGATTAACACGACCGATTATGCAGCTTGTTCAAGCGACCGATTCGGTTGCCAAAGGCGATCTGACGACAACATGGAATATTCGTGCCAAGCATGAAGTAGCGGCGCTATCGCAATCACTTGCCGAGATGACTTCCAGCCTGCGCGAGATTGTCGCCCATGTCAAAGATACGTCGCTGCATCTGGCTTCTTCTTCGGAACAATTAAATGCCAGTTCTACCGAAACGACACACGCGTCGCAGCATATCGCCGAATCGATCCAGCAAATGGCTTCCGGTTCGGAGCGACAGTCCGAGCAGGTGAATCATACTTCAGGTACCGTGTATCAGATGGCTGATGGTATTCAGCATATTGCCGGTAGCGCTCAGCAGGTTGCCGCCACCGCTGCTTTGACCGCAGATAAAGTAACCGAGGGCGACAATGCGCTGCGCTCTGCGAACGATGAGATTGGTAAGCTGCAATCTATTTTCAATGAATTGTCCGGCTCCGTCGGTAATCTGAGCCAGCATTCTCAAACGATTGGCGAGATTGTAACTGCCATTGCTCAGATTGCCAAGCAGACCAATCTGCTGTCTCTCAATGCAGGTATCGAAGCCGCCCGCGCTGGTGAGCATGGCAAAGGCTTCAGCGTCGTTGCCAAGGAAATCCGGAATCTGGCAGACGAAGCATCCTCTTCTGCCAATCAGATTGGCGGCTTGATCCAGAACATTCAGACCGAAATCCAGTCCGTCGTTGGCAAAACGAATGCTGGTGCCAGCGAGGTCAAACAAAGCATCAGCGCTGTGCAAACGGCAGGTGATTCGTTCGGTCAGATTCGTAGCTATGTAAATCAGGTGGTCGATAGTATCCAAAGTGTATCCGACGCATCCTTCACTCTGTCTCATGGTACGAGCCGAGTTATTCAATCGGTCAACGAAATGTCTGGTATTAGCAGTCAAGCCGTTGGCGAGATCGAATCGGTCTCTGCTGCTACCGAGCAGCAATTGGCGACAATGGAAGAGATTTCTTCGTCCGCAGCTGTTTTGTCCAGCGTGGCGCAGGAATTGAAAGGCATGGTTGACCGTTTTAAAGTGTAATCAGACTACACTGTTCAGCAACAGTGCATTGCTATATATACCAAAGAGGCTGCCCGCTTATATCGGTGCAGCCTCTTTGCTGTATACATGTTGGTTCGATATATCGCTTCACCTTACTGTAGCATGTCACTTCATCGTATACTCTCAGCCATGATCAATCGATTGCAATGTCAGCATCGATTTGGAGACGGGCGCATTTTCGTACAGAATCTCAATCTCGACTTTGTATGTGCGGCGGCTTGCTTCAAGCACGGTCGGACGAATCATAATCGCATCCTCAATTTGAACCGGACGCAGGAAATACGTAGACATATTGTCCAGTACATAATCATGACCGGTAAATAATCGTGCGGTGCGAATCGCTGCTTGAATCATAACCGAGATCAGAATGCCTTCGGAAATGTTACCTAGCTCCGTCGCCATCTGTGGCGTAATGAAGCCATGGAAGACCACGCCACCCTCTTCATCCCGTTCTTCGGCAAATCCGTTCCAGATCAGATAATCGAACGTCTCCATATTGCCTGTATTCGGCTCATGCTGTGCATCACGCATCGCTTGCAGTACTTCACGTCTTGTGACCGTGCCGATCAGCTTGCGGTTCCGGTCAACGATAGGTAGAAAGTCGATACTTTCCCACATCATCGTCTGCGCGGCGGACGCCAGTGACGTTTGCAGCGTTGCGGTAATCGGACGACGCACTAACACCTTTTCAATAGGTTGATCCGGTGGCAATTGCTGAATTTCCTTACGTCCAACAATGCCGATGATCCGATTCCATTCGTCAACTACTGCCAGCCGTTGATAGCCAGTCTTCTCTGCCGTTTCGTGAAAATCATCCGCTGTGCTGGATGCCTTCAGTACACCCGGCTTCGGTCTACCAGCGATAATATCCTCAACTAGCATAATTTTCTTTTTGATCATCCGGTCGAATAAGGCTCGGTTAATCATGGACGCCACGGTAAATGTATCATGACGCGACAAAATAATCGGCAGACCGCGTGCATCCGCAAGCGCTTTGACCTCCGGGCTAGTGCTAAAACCACCGGTAATCAGCACTGCTGCGCCATGCTCCAACGCCAGATGGTGGGCATCCTCTCGGTTACCGACAATAAGCAGACTACCTGCTTCCACATAACGCATCATCGCATCCAGCTTCATCGCACCGATCGCGTACTTCACAAGCGTTTTGTCTAGACCACTGCCGCCGCCCAATACTTTGCCTTCTACAATGTCCGCTACATCGGCAAATGTCAGTTGATCAGATACACCGCGTGGACGCTTCTCGATCCGTACCGTACCAATCCGCTCGCGTGTAATGACGATGCCCATCGTTTCCGCTTCTTTGACCGCACGATAGGCAGTACCTTCACTAACACCCATCTGCCTTGCCAGCTTGCGTACCGAGATTTTGGAGCCAACTTTGAGCTTTTCGATATGTTGTAACAGCTGCTCATGCTTCGTAATCGAATCATCCTGTTCTTGCAACTGTAGCACCACCTTTCCGTATCTGTATCACTATTGTTGTATTATAGCACAAAAAAGCAGCGCGTCTCCTCCCAATTTGGGATAAGTCGCGCTGCTTCTCTGCTCCGGGCGATATCGTCATCCGAAGTTATAACCGATGATTAGTAATAGCTGGAAGCATTAACTGTTCCTGCTGTGATCCTATCAGTATGAAAGGATGCTGTTATACTCTTATTGCAATGCTGCATTATGACAGATTATTGAGCTGAACCGCCATACAGATGGCTCAAACTGTCAGTAATGATTTTATTAATATCTTCGATGATTGTGCTCAGACGTTGCTCGGCATCAAACAGACGACGAATGTTGAGGTTCAGATTCAGTACCTCGAACAGCTTTTCCATTTGTTCCATTTCTTCCGGGTTCGGCATATCGCCAGACATCATACGTTGTTGTACTTCAATCTGACGCGCACGGAAATCGTCCAGCATGCGTTTGCTTTCCGGGTCGTTGTCGATCAGTTGCATCGCTGCGGTAATATCAGCCACTTCTTTGCTATCGCGAATCGATTGAGACAATTCGTTGGCCTTGTCATAAATGTTTGTCATAAAAAGCCCCACTTTCCGGTGAATCCATCACCGTTGTTTTATACATGCTAACAGCCTGCCCGCAGCTCCAGCCACGGCAGGCCAAAACATATCCATTACAGGGTAACTGATTTGCAGGTCAAAGTAAAACCGTGCCGCTACTCCGCTTTATTAAACACATCCAGCAGTTGTTCAAACGACGTAATAATCACATCCGAGCCATCCAGCTCATGACTGTCACCAAAATCCGCATACCGACAACCGATCACGGTCTGCTCATTCTGGCGTCCTGCTTCGACATCGGACGAACGATCACCGACCATCCATGCGCGGTCGATCTGATGCTGTTCCAGCAATAGCTTCACGAGATCAACCTTGGTCGCTGTCTGGTACTCGCCCGCGCTGTAGACGCCATCCAGTATATCGTTAAGCTGGTGCACATCCACGATCCCTTTTACATAGCCTTCTAGCCCGTTGCTGGCGATAAATAGCTTTACACCGTGACGATGTAGTTCACGCAGTGTCTGCTCCACCTGCGGATACAAACGCGATGTACCTGCCTTCATACGATCAATTTGCAGCTGTTCCAGCAGCTCATTCGCGCGTACAATTGTGCGTTCTCCCACACCGGGCATCACACGCGCCCAGATATCTTCCAGCAGCATACCGAGCGAACCGAGAATAATTTCTTCCGGCGGTGTCTCGCCTTCGTACAACCCTTCCTGACGCAGTTGTTCAAAGGTGGCATAATAGGCGGGCAGCAGAACGGTTTCCGTTTCAAACAGCGTTCCGTCCATATCAAACATCATCGCTTCTGGCTTGCGTAGTACTGGAAATTCACTCATCATTCGCACTCCTTTTCCATACTTCTATACTATGTATACATGTAGCACAGGCGGTATGGACAAGATCCATACCGCCTGTATACCATTGTATGATTCAAACCAATCTTATCGGCTCAACGATTTGCATCTCTACAGTTGTTTACGATTCGCCGGATGAACGCTCCTCATTGCGATGTTCATTTTCCTCGTCCTCTTCATCTTCCTGTTGAGGCAGCGGATGAACATGCACCCGCATAATGCGCAGACGCTCTGATTCGGCAACCTCGAATACGACACCGTCCACTTCGACGGTTTTGCCATTTTCCGGTACGCCCTCTAGCTCCTTGAACATCCAGCCTCCGATGGAATCGACTTCATCGTCGTCAATCTCCACCCCGGACAGCTCGTTCACATCTTCGATCAACATACGACCATCCACCGAAATGATATCGCCGATCCGTTCCACATCTGGCCGCTCATCTTCGAACTCATCGTACAGCTCGCCAACAATCTCTTCCAGAATCTCCTCAGCAGTCAGCAAACCAGCAGTACCGCCGTATTCATCAACTACCAGCGTCATCTGAGCATGATTCTTCTGCATCAATTGCAATACATGGCTGATCTCCATCGACTCTGGTACGTTAAGGATCGGACGAGCCAGCGCAGCCAGATCATACGGCTGATTAACTGGCGACAACAGTACATCGGTAATATGTACAAAGCCGATGATTCTGTCCTTGTCTTCCACCGCCACTGGATAACGCGAATGCTTCGTATCCTGAATGATCGCCAGATTCTCTTCTTTGGACAGATTCGTATACAAGCAATTCATATCGGTACGAGGCAACATCACTTCACGTGCAAGCAGATCGGAAAATTCAAAAATATTGTTAACGAGCTCAATCTCGCCTTCATCCATAACCCCGCTCTTAGCGCTCTGGTTCATCAGAATGCGAATTTCTTCTTCAGAATGCGCACCTTCCGCTTCGCTCGCAGGCTCAATACCAACTGCGCGCAGAACACCATTGGCAGCCGTATTCAGCAACCAGATAAACGGGAAGAATACCCGGTAAAAGAACAGCAGCGGCGCAGACAATGCCAGCGATACGCCATCTGTCCGCTGAATAGCCAGCGACTTGGGCGCCAACTCGCCTAGTACAATATGCAAAAACGTAATCACCGCAAATCCGATAATGACCGAAATCGTCGTAATTAACGTGCCGTCGGTAAAGCCTAATTTGTACATAAGCGGTTCTACCAGCAGCTCGGATATCGCCGGCTCACCGACCCAACCAAGCCCGAGCGAGGCAAGTGTGATACCGAACTGAGTAGCTGACAAATACGCATCCAGTTTGCTGTTTACCTTGAGCGCATACCCTGCCAGACGGTTGCCTTCACTTTTCAATTCCGTTAGCCGCGAATGCCTCACTTTGACCAGTGAGAATTCGGCGGCCACAAAAAATCCATTCAAAAATACAAGTACAAATACAAGAGCCAAATTGAGTATTAAACTGCCGATCTCAAACTCATGCCCCAACCGGAACGCCCCTTTTCTCGGATATATGGTACATCAGCCGCACACTGCCGCCGGAACCCATACACGGCGTACCTGCGCACAATGAAGGCGACTTTTACAGTATCGCTTTGCGTGATTTGAAATCCGTATCTTTGTAATACATATCTGCCACGAGCAGATTCGGACCGCAGCAAGCAGCCAGATCGCAATGACAATTGACCTGCTGATTCAGCGGATGGTTATTGCTCCATTCGCCAAAGATATCATCCAGCTTACGGTTTGCAATATTGCCAAATGCCGGAATCGCCGCAAAGTCGGTTACAAACACATCCCCGGTAAACATATTCACATTGACCCGGTTGCGTCCGTCTGGATCGTTACGTACCGTTACATTGCGCTCGCCGCGTAGACGCGATACGATCTCGCGATCTTCTTTGCCCGGATTGCAGCTAAAAAATGGCAATGTACCGAACAGCATCCACATATCCTGATCCCGATGATCCAACAGATCGTGAATCGCAGCACGGAAATCTTCCAGTGACAGCACTGGCAGTTTAGCGGCAAAATCAGCAGCATACATCGGATGCACCTCATGACGCTGACAGCCCATTTCGCGAATCAGATTATGAATCTCTGGCAGCTTGCGGTGTGTGCGGTAATTAATCATCGACTCGGCGGAAATGAACATGCCTGCGTCGCTCAGACGACGCGTATTGTCGATCATCTTGTCATACATGCGTACAGCGGCTTCGCGCGGAACCGGATGACCGCTATTGGCAAAGCCCACCTCATGGAAATCATCGGGTGATGTATAGTTAAATGAAATATGCATAACGTCCAGATACGGCAGCAATTGCTCGTATCGGCCGATGTCCAGCGTCAGGTTGGAGTTGATCTGAGAACGGATCCCGCGTTCGCGTGCATAACGCAGCAGCGGAACGATCACCTCATCTACTGTTTTTTTACGAAACGACGGTTCCCCGCCGGTAATGCTGATCGTCTGCAAATGCTCTACCTCATCAAGGCGTTTGAGCATCAGCGGTAGCGGGATCATGTCCGGTTCGCGCAATACGAGCGAATCGCCGACCGCGCAATGCTCACAGCGCATATTGCACAGATTGGTCACCGTCATCTCCACGCTTGTCAGCGTATGTTTGCCGTACTGGCGAAGTGATTGCAGTGGGTCCCACGGATCGTAACTCGGGGATAATTCCTTCAGCGGCCACTCACTTCTGTGTATAACTGTCATTTATTTTTCACCTTATTTCATGTATTAACCCTGAAATTCACTCTGCATAACGGATCATATGCACATCTACTATGCAATTGTTGGTACAAGGTCTTGTTTATCATAACATAAACCAGCGCGCTCCGGCACAGCTAGACACCGCACCCGGCGTTTGCAATTCACTTCGCAGCAGATCGCGGATAAATTCGGACAGCATATATGTCACACCCGCACTCTCGCTGAGCGATTCGTATCCGATTCGAAAGGTAAACATATCTAGCGAGCCAACGCTATATTCACGCTGGTCATCCAGTATCTCTGTTCCTATCTTGATGCTTGTTATACGCTCATAGGGCGGGCGCGACCAATCCACATGAACATTCATGCCATCTACACATAACCCACCTAGCACTTTGCCGCGAAAGCCATAACCCATAATCGGCTTATGCGTAAATTCACCTAGCAGTGATTGTTCCAGCGCCTGCCGAATGCTGCTGCCTTTGAGCAAGGTCAGACACGGATTGATCGGTGACGGACAGAGACGGTGTAGCAGTGCCTCACTAATCTCGCCTGCTGGCAATGGGCCAAGCAATTGTCCACTATTCACGATGGACAGCTCCGCTCCGGTATAACGGCGCACCGCCTGCGCCAACAGATTGCCAAGCGGAGATTCATGCTCGTAGTTGATATCTAATGGTCTTTCCAGCATCGCAATCGCATGGCTCATCCGTTCTTCTGCACGCTGACGATGAAGCACAATCGCCGCTTCAATCTCGGCGCTACGCTCCATCTCTGGTGAGGTTGGAACTAGCCCGCTATCCAATAGACGTGGACGGTTGCCATGTACATCCTTTTGCCAGCTCATATACCCCATATAATGTCCAAATTTGCCAGCTGCTCCGACTACGGTATGACCGATCTGCAACGGACGCTCCAGTACATGATGGCTATGACCGCCCAGAATTACATCCAACTCCGGTAATTGCTCTGCCAATCTCTGATCGGTGGACAATCCAAGATGCGACATTAACACTAGCAAATCCACCTGACCTCGAAGCTGCCGAATGAGTGGTTGTAAGCTTGCCAGTGGTTCGCTTACATTCCAGCCCAGAATGTCGTAGAAATCACCATAAGGCGCGGTTGCCCCAACCAGTCCGATTGTCCAGCCGCTTTTCTCGATAATTCGGTATGGCTCCATCCATACTGGCGGCGCCCCTGTTTCATACTCTATCACATTGCTGCATATGACCGGACTAACAATGCCAGCATATGTCTGATTCAGAATCTCTGGCGTATATGTCAACCCTTCGTTGTTACCAATTGTGATTGCATCATAGCCGGTCATATTGAGAATATCGACATTGGCACCACCGCTGGAGCCTTCCGTTTCCATCGCCATCCGATCCATATGATCGCCGATATCGAGCAATAGCACATGCTCATCGCCGCAGCGTTGCCGATATTCATCCGCGATTGCAGCCAGGATGCCCATATTTTCAAAATGACTGTGCAGATCATTGGTATGCAAAATCGTGATCATATCGCTGTCTCGTTGCTGTTCTGTGTTCATACGGGAACCCCTTTCGTCTCAATAGCTTCTATGATGATGTATCATCACGCACAAATTCGGGTATTATCGCAAATATAAACATTGATTATATCATTGCTGCCGATGTCCGTATGTGTTTTTCTTGTCACACCAATATGACATCAGAATATGGTACTATCAAAAGTGATAAATACATGTTGGAGGTCGTTACTTTTATGCAGTATACCATTAAATTATTCGCCGGGCTTGCCGAACGAATCGGACAGTCCGAAGTTCAAATAAATATCGAGCCACCAGTCGCTGATGATGGCACCACATTGCCGGTTACAGTAGCTCATTTGAAGGAAACGCTATCTTCTTTATACCCTGATGCGGAAAATTCCATCCGTCACGCCTTTGCAGCTGTTAACCAAGAGTACGCTTCGGTCGATAATACTATTAAGGAAAATGACGAATTGGCACTTATTCCGCCCGTATCCGGTGGATCAGGTGCCGATAACGGCGCGCAAACTCCAGATGGGCTGTATGTCATTACCGGCAATGTGCTGTCTGCGGAAGAAGTGATTGCCAAAGTTGGCGATAACAATCACGGTGCTACGATTGCGTTTATCGGCACAACACGCGAGATGACTGGCGAGATGCAGACGATTCATCTGGAATATGAAGCTTATGTACCGATGGCATTGAGTCAATTGCAAAAAATCGGAACTGAAATTGCCAGCCGCTGGCCCGGCACACGCTGTGCAATCAGTCATCGTACTGGCACCGTTGCAATCGCCGAGACGAGTGTCATCATCGCGGTATCTTCCTCTCATCGCAATGATGCATATGAAGCCAGTCGCTTCGCCATTGAACGGCTCAAAGAAACCGTGCCAATCTGGAAAAAAGAAATATGGGCGGACGGTTCCGAATGGAAAGGTGCGCAAACCGGACCGTGGAATCCGGTAGAGCCAAAGTCCTGAGTCCTTTTATCCACGTTTCCGTTGTTATCAAAATTCTTTCTTGATATGATACATTTAACATTCATTTATGGAGGTGCCCCGCATTGAGAGTGCATGTGACAGATTTAAAGCCGGGAGATACGCTGTTAAGTGATACATTCAACTCATTCGGCATTCACATTATGCAAAAGGGCCATACTCTTCTTTCCAATGATATCAGCAAGCTGCTACAGCATGGTGTTGATTATGTGGAGATTGAGAACACGGTTGATTCTTTACAGACCGAACCTGTGCGTTCGCTGGAAGAAGCGAAAGTGCATTTTGATACTGCCTTGTCGGGCTTTGAAAATCTGTTTCTGAGTGCGGCTTCGCGTGGCGAATTCGATGGTAGCCAGGTGGATCAGATGCTGGAGCCGCTAATGAACGAGCTGCATACTCAGAAGGACGTCGTATCCGTCCTATTCGTGCTCAATGATACGGATAATTACACGTATACCCATTCTCTTCAGGTTGGCATGCTGTCTTATTATCTGGCAACGTGGATGGGCTATACAGAGCGTGAAGCGTATATTATCGGACGCGCTGGTTATTTGCATGATGTTGGCAAATCAAAGGTTCCACCTCAGATTCTGAACAAGCCGGGCAAGCTGACTGCGGACGAATTTGAGATTATGAAGCAACATACGACATTTGGGCATGATCTGATTATGCAATCTACAGGGGATGAGATTAGCGCCATTGTCGCTCTACAACATCATGAGCGTACCGATGGCAAAGGATATCCTCACGGTCTCAAGCTGGAAGATATTCACCCATATTCGCGAATCGTTTCGGTTGCTGATATTTATAGTGCGATGACGACCAATCGGGTGTATCAATCCAAGCAAGAGCTGCTCAAAGTATTAAAAGAGCTGCATCGTATGAGTTTCGGTCAGCTGTACCCGGATGCAGCGCAGACATTTATCCGCAATATGTTACCGAATATGATCGGCAAAAAAGTTCGTCTCAACTCCGGCGAAACTGGCAAAATCGTCATGACCAATCCGTCGGATTATTTCCGCCCGTTGATCGAAACAGATAAAGGCTTCAAAGACCTGTCCATGCAATCCAATCTGGAAATTGAAGATATTTTCTTATAGCGCATTCGATAGTCTCGTCTGCGCTCCGCTTACTTCAGCTCTTACCGTCTACTTATAGATTTGCCATACTTATGTAGAAATCAATAAACAGGCACGCCACTATAAGAAGCATGCGACCGTATATTATCCCAAATGGGATGAAACGGTCCATGGTTCTATATAACCGGCGTGCCTGTTTGTTTTGTATGTTGGATCATGTCGCTAGTATCTGTTCATGCTCTACCCGCGAATACATGAATGCAGGAATGCAGCAATACATCCTATTCCAACGAGATATTGTAATCTTTACGCAAATAGTCATGAATCTGTTCAAAATCTTGTTTGGTCAGCTCACGTAGACGCTTGTCTTTACCTTCATGTCCCAAAATAATGCCCATCGTCTCGGCTGCCAACGCGGTAGTTGGAGTGATGCGTGCACTACCGTATGCCTGAATCTCTGCACCGATATTTTTACCAGCGACCAATACATTATCGTAATTCTTCAATTCAAATGATCGCATTGGAATGCCGTAAAAGTCTGGTTTGCCGTATCCTTTGCCTGTTGGAACTTCACGTGTACCTTGGATATCCATCGGATAACCGCCCACACTCACATTGTCCCAGAACATATTGCTGTCTTGTACATCGTTATAAGTCAGCACATAATCTGTCTGATACCGGTTATAGTCACGGATATATAGATAATCCGGGAACCCGTTCAGCTCGGCGTTTTTGTAGCCGGGAATATTGTCACGCAGAAATTTCAGCACTTCCGGCGCCGCGGCTTTGCCTTTGGCGATTGCTTTGCTGACGGATTCTGGATTGGATGGATCGACATCATAGATCAGCAGTGCATTGATGATCACATCGCCATGCTTCTGATAAGTTGAGTTGATGCCGCGTAGCTTGAGCTGAGAATCCGCCAGCTTGAGCTTGTCGGTCACCTTGTTGAATCCGGTGCCAAAGTCGTAATCGACATACGTGTTCGTTCCATATTTCGCTTCCAGATTGGAGAGCGGATAGTCCAATAATGTCGCACTGTGGAGAGCGATCCAGTCGACGTTTTTGAATTTGAGCATATATGTTGCTGCCATATACTCGGGCTTATCGCTATCACTGAAAATGGACTCCACACCCGGAATCCGCGTAACGTCCAGCTTGGAGCTGAGTGCAGCATAGTCGGTATTTTCCACAAAATAACGTGCTGATACCGTATGCTCTGCACCATCCTTCTCCGTATATGTGATGCTGGAAATGGAGTGCATATTGTTCACTTCGTCCTGCTGGATATGCCCGAGCGTGATGCCGCTTTTGAGCGTAATGCCCTGAATCAACCCGTTATAATATTCCACAAAATCGGATTCCTTGCGAATTTCGCCGCTATTGTAGGCATTATAAAGCTTCTTCATCTCGCCTTGAACAAGACTGACTTTCTTATTGTTGTTCGGCTCGTCCAGTACGAGCATCTGTCCCTGTAACAGCTGACCACCCGGCTCGTTCCGCGGATCAAGGATCAGTACATTCAATCCTTCATCGTGCGCTGCCTTTGCCATCAGAATGCCTTCAATCTCGCTTCCGATCAGCACGAGATCGTATTGCTCATCCACTGTCGGTGCCGGTTGCTGAGCAGTTGTATCATTGCCGCTTGTCGGGTTGGAGACGTCCGTCGAAGTCATTCCATTCTGACTTTGAGCAGCCGCATTGTTAGTTTGCCCATTCGAATCGGCTGCGTTGTTAGTTTCGGCGGTGGATACTTGCTGCTGCATGTACCATACTGTGCCACCCACTCCAATGATCAATACGGCAAGCAATGTAAGGAGCCATGCGCGTATGGAATTCTTTTTTCGTCTGTGCTGTCGTTCGCTACGTCTGCTCTTCAATGTCCTGTTAACCCCTTGCATCTCAAATTGTCGGTTGGCTGCTGCCTATTGTGTGTAACTCACTGGTATACGACGTACATATGTACTACAATAAGAAGTCTGAGCATTGTTATGCCCCCTGTGCCTGTATAGATAAATGTACCGCTCTTTATCATTCGGCTTCCTTTCAAAGGGTACAGGTGGAATGCCGGTTCGTCAACAACGGTTTTGTAACGTTTTAATAGGATAGGACATCCGAACAGGATTGGAATCAAACATAAGCACCCGGGGATTGCCGGGAAAGGATGAATGGAATGAACTTTGTAACGATTGACTTTGAGACTGCCAATTCCAGTCGCAGTAGCGCCTGCTCTATTGGGATCGTCGAGGTAGCGGACGGACAGATTGTGAACGAATATTCGCGTCTGATCAACCCACAGCAGCATTTTGATCCCATGAATATTAGTATTCACCGAATTACGCCGTCTATGGTGGAGCATGAACCGACATTCGGCGAATTGTGGTCAGAGCTGTTGCCTTATTTTGAACATAAACATGTGGTAGCACATAATGCTGCCTTCGATATGAGCGTGTTGCGTCATAGTCTGGACGCGGCAGCAACAGGGTATCCCGCTTTTCAATATTACTGCACATACCTGCTTAGCAAAAAAGTACTGAATGAGCTTCCTGCTCATCGTCTTAATAATCTGGCTGCGTATTACGGCATTGAGCTTCAGCATCATGATGCACTAGAAGATGCTCGCGCAGCGGCGCTAGTGCTGCTCAAGCTGCTAGAACATAAGCAGCATGCCACACCTGCCGAATTATCGTCTGCTGTTGGTTACAAGCCGGGGACGATGTATGCAGGTGGTTATACACCGTTCTCTCTATCATCAAAAGAGAAAAAGGCGGGCGGTTGGAAGAAAAAACCGTATATACGCAAATCTTCGACCACATCCAACCATCCGTTTCTGTAAATGCACCAGATGTAATATAACTGTGCAAAACGTCATGTAAAGATGCGTAGGAGCATAACCCAGAACACCCCTATCCAATCAACAGATAGGGGTGTTCTTACTATATACAATTACTATTCATGACCGTCGACTGGTCGCTTACCACTTCAATATCCATATGACACACTAACTACAGCTTCCGCATCATAATAAGATCGATTTGCCGATCATCTCCCATGTAAAAGGAATGCTCACCAATCTGCACAAAGCCGAGCCGATGGTAGAACGCCAGCGCATTGTCATTCTTTTCCCATACGCCTAGCCAAATTTTGCTTTTCTTATGCTCTGCCGCTATATTCAGTGCCTGATCAAACAAATAACGTCCTAATCCTAGCTTTTGAAACGTACTGCGTACATAAATCCGTTCGATCTCTAGCGCTTCATCGCCCATTGGCTCCGACTGCGCATCATCTGTATTCAGCTTCATATACCCGGCATGCTGTCCGTCTTTGATCACAAAATAAAACTGCGAATGTGGATGCAACAGCTCCTCTTCCAGCTTGTTCGTATCATATGCCTGATCCATATAAGCACTCATATTGTCCGGTGTATTGTATGGAGCAAACGTCTCGTCAAATGTCTCGTAGCTGATACTACGCAGCGCTTGCACATCTGCGGTGGTACAGCGGCTTAGCGTGATTGTCATATCGTATTTCACTCCTTATTGCTTATAGGTATGCACAACCTAACAGGTCAGCAATGTCCTGTTATCATTTCATGATTTCTAACATACACAATGATATTGATTGCTCATATTCCATTGATGTTTGGTATACGATTGATCTCGCACACGACGCTGGTCATTTCCTTAATACTGACGTTTTTTGCCTTTTTTCACAAATTCCCAATCTTTCTCCACATTGCTGCGCACGCGTTGCAACAATGCCAGCAGCATAGCGCCTTCTTCTTCTGTCAATCCGTTCAATGCAACCTGCTCCGAATGATGATGCTCGCGCTGGATAAACGGGTACAGCTGCTGACCTTTGGCAGTGGGAAATAGCTTTTTGATCTTCAAATTATGCTCATCCTCGCGCTTCTCCACAAATCCGCTCAGTTCCAGCTTTTGCACTGCACGCGCAGCTGTTGTGCGGTCAACTTTGATCATTTCGGCAAGCTTTTCCTGAATAATGCCCGGATGCTCACAGACACGTACCAAATATAAATATTGCCCTTTTGTCAGATCATACTCTTTGAATTCAATATTGCTAATGGAATCAAGCGCTCTCGCAATCATGCCGACCTCACGTAAAATATCTGTCATTATAATATCCTCCAATATTCATTTTATTGCAAATGCAACAAAATTAGATACCTTTAATCTATCGTATTCATATTGCATTTGCAACAAAAAGTTCAATCAATCGATAGGATAACAGTGAGCTATGCTGCTTGTATATCCGGTTTTTCACTAGTAATGCTGGGCATTGCTATATACAGCTAAGCCAGAACAACCCACAATATAGCAAAAAACGGCTGTTCTTATGAACAACCGTTCTGCTTCTTGGATCATCTTCTCATTCGTACCTATATTCTGAAGTTGTTGTCTGATCCAATCCATATCGATATTTTCATATCACAATATAAACAGTACCTTTTGTAAAGGTTATATCCATTGGTCAACCATTCTTACACAGGTTGCCGTGAGGATCGCGACCAGATAACGACTGGAATGAGCAGCAGCGATAGAATCCCACCAGCTATCGATAATACCGGATAACTGGAACCCGCCACAACCATACCGGACAATGCTCCCCCAGCGGCACCGGATAAGGCGATCAATACATCGACCGAGCCTTGTACTTTTGCCCGGGTGGAAGCTTCGGTTGAATCGACGATCAATGCCGTACCGCTGATCAAGCCCAGATTCCAGCCCAGACCGAGCAGACAGAGTGCCACAATCAACAAGATCATGGAATCAGCAGGGGCAAACGCCGCAACCAGCCCTGCTAATAACAAGGTGACGCCGGAAGCGACCGCCATTACCGCCCGCCCCAGCTTATCAACTAGCATTCCGGTCACCAGTGATGGCAAATACATTGCTCCAATATGAAATCCAATCACCAATCCGACCTCGCCCAGACCGTGACCATGATGCTGCATATGTACAGGTGTCATCGTCATAATCGCAACCATCACCACCTGCGTAACGACCATAATGGTCGCACCAGCGATGATCCCTTTTTTATTTTCCGATGGTGTTGTAAGGTTATGTGCAGGATGAGCAGACGGCTGCAATCCCTGTGTTCTCAGCATTTCCGCAATCATTAGCGGATCAGGACGCAGCATGACAAACAATACCAATCCTGCTAATAGATACGCAGCCGCAGCGAGTATAAACGGTCCTGCCAGCGCCGGAATCCCTAGGGATAAGGCAACATTGCCCATCACATTCACCAGATTCGGTCCTGCCACCGCACCAAATGTTGTAAATACCATCGTCATACTAACCGCTGTTGCCCGCTGCTTGCTACTCGCAAGATCAGTTCCCGCATATCTCGCTTGCAAATTCGTCGCTGTACCTGAACCGTAGATGAGCAACGCCGCAAATAGCAGCCAAACACTACTCCACACCGCTGCCAAAATAATCCCAATCGCACCGACTCCGCCTAGCATAAAGCCAATCGTTAGCCCTGTCCGTCGACCGTACCGCTGCGATAAGCGTCCAACCAGCAGTGCCGCCCCTGCCGATCCTAACGTCAACAACGCAGACGGCACACCAGCATAAGCATCTGTACCGAGCATTTGTTGGGCAAGTAGCGCTCCTACCGTAACACCTGCTGCCAGCCCGGCACCGCCAAATACTTGCGAGACACTGACGACACCTAGCGTACGCCGATACAGAGCTTGCTGCTGCTCTGGTGATTGACTGTAACGGTGAAGCCAATCCAATTGCTGCTGCGATCCATTTGTATGATTCCTGCTCATTATGCTCCAACCTGCTTTCCTTCAGAATCCGATTCGTAGTACTTTCTACCAGAATGGGATTATCATATCATGATACGAAAAAGCCATACAATACTATAATTGTATGGCATACAATGTTGGTGACATGTGTGATATTGGCTACATGTGTAATATTAGTTGCATGTGTAACGCGTACTAGTAGTTATTATAAAAAGGAGATATTCAAACAACTTGAACATTACTGACCACCCGATTGTTCATGCTCTTGTGCAACATGATCCAATAGCTGCTTCAATATATGCAGTCCCTGCTTCAGTTCCGCCAAGGATACCGGCGCACAAACCGACAATCGTACTGCCCGTTCTGGTGAACTGTTGCCTACGACAAAGCGTTCTGCCGCATACACCTGAACACCTCGCTGCGCAGCCAGCGCCTCAAACTGTGCTCCACTGCAACCTTCCGGCAATAACAACCAGCGAAAAATGCTAGTATCCTCACCGTGACAGGTGTATCCAGCCAGCAGTGTATTCACCGCTTCATTACGCTGCATCGTCTGCTGACGATGACCAGCAATCAATTCTTCAAACTGATGCGATACAATCATCCGTGCCGTCAGCTCAGACAGCAGTGGCGATACTGTGACATTCAGATTATATAGCGCTTTGGAGATTGCTTCCCGAACCTGATTGGGCACCGATACATATGCCATACGCAACCCGGGTGCGAGCGATTTGGACAGACTCGCGATATGGATCACCTGCTCTGGCGCAAACGAAGCGAGCGCAGGTAATGGATGAGATGCTAGCAAATGGTACGACGCATCCTCCATAATGAATATCTGGTATTGCACAGCAATAGCGGCAATTGTTTGCCGAATAGCCAGCGGCATAATAGATGCCGTCGGATTATGACAGTCGGGGATTAAGTAGATCCCTTTAATATTTTCGTTTTTACAGGTGTATTCCAGCGCAGTGGGACTCATCACGCCATCGTCCGCTTTGATCGGTATCAGCTGAATACTAAGCATCGCAGCGGCTGTTTTCAGCCCTGGATAGGTATGCTGATCCACTGCAATACGGTCGCCAGGCTTGCACAATCCGGCAAGTGTCGCAGCGATGGCATTTTGCCCTCCATTAGAGAACAAAATATGATCTACCGTCGTATCCAATCCACCGCGCCGCATCAACTGCACTGCCGCGTCCTTTTGCCAGAGATGCTCGCCCGGACGACCGTATCCAAACCAGCGCGCATAATCGCCGCCGTCATGCAGCATACTTTTCAATTGCAGCATGAGCGGTTCATACGAATCATTGTCTGGAAACGTCGCCCCCATCTCGATGACATGCTGCGGCTTCTGGTCTTCTAGCAGATAAGCGTTAGACAGCGCATCGTACGACACAAATGTACCGCTACCAACGACTGCACTGAGCAGCCCTTTCAGCTCGCATACTTTGAATGCTTTGGAGATGGTGCTGAGATTCAGATCGAGATAATCTGCCAGCTCACGCTGCGGTGGCAACTGCGTACCAGGCAGCAGATAACCGCCGATAATATCGCGTTCCAATTGAGTTGCAAGCGCCTGATAGATCGGCTTTTGCGTTTTGTCGATGACTGGCTTCCAGCTCATATGGTAATGTTCAAACGAATTAATAGGCATCTTGAGTATCCTTCTTTTTTTGTTGTATATGGAATGATGTACAGTATTTCTTATAACGTTTTCGTATGCCTGCAACGAAATCGAGGCATTGATGAAACAGATCAACGTAGATCAAACAGATCAAAATAGATCAGACAAATCAAGGCAGAGAGTAGACCGAAAATATTAGATTATACTTCTTTCATTTGTAGTATCAACATTATTATACCTATACGATGAGATGTCACCTACACTTATGTAACGATTCTTGAATATTTTAAAAGAAAAAACGACCGCCACCCATTGGGGTATAGCGGTCGTTATTGTGTAATACTTAATACATTTCCAGCTCGCCAATAGCGGTATAATCCGCACTGCCATTGTTCGCTGTTACATTGATACGGTAGTATTGATATGATTTGGAATTGGTAAAGGAATAAGTACGCTTCTCGCCATTTGACCAATTCATCTTAAAGGATAAAGAAAATTCAGCTGATGTATGCTTATAATAAAATGACATAAATATAGAACGTTTGGAAAAGGGGATCATATGCTCACTCGTGAAAAAATGGAACAACAGCAGATTTGTATCTATATCGTTGTATTGATTGCAGCGATCGGACTCGGGCTGCTATTGCCAAAAGGGATGTCGGTATTAGACAATCCTGTATTGCTATCTGGCGTTATTGCTGTGCTGATGTATGGCATGTTTACACAGATTCCGTTTGGCTCGATGCGGGAGTCGCTGCAAGATCGACGTTTTGTAGTATGTATTTTACTTGCTAATTATATTGCTGTACCGATTGTTGTCTGGTGCTTATCATGGCTCTTGCCGCAACAGCCGCCGATATTGCTTGGTGTGTATCTGGTGCTGTTAACGCCGTGTGTGGATTATGTCATCGTATTTACGCATCTGGGGCGCGGCAATGAGAAGTTGATGCTGCTGGCTACGCCAATTTTATTTATCACGCAAATGATTTTGCTGCCTGTGTATTTGTGGCTATTCATGGGGCAGGATACTGCGGATATTGTGAATCCGAAGCCGTTTATCGAAGCATTTCTGATCATCATCGTTATACCATTGGTGATCGCAGTCGTTGTACAGCTGATGTCTCGCAAGCATCGCTATGGGCAACTGATCTTGGACGGTTCGGCATGGGTTCCCGTTCCGTTCATGGCATTGACGCTGTTCGTTGTGATTGCATCGCAGATGGGCAAGTTAGCGACTTACTGGTATGTATTGATTCAGGTGATTCCGGTGTATGTTCTGTTTATGCTGATCATGCCTTGGATTTCCAAAGGCATTGTGATCTTGTTACAATTGGAACCTGCCTCTGGACGGGCAGTGATATTCAGTTCAGGAACACGAAATTCACTAGTTGTACTGCCACTCGCACTGGCATTGCCGGATGATTGGAACACGTTGGTAGCTGCTATTATTGTTACGCAGACAGTTGTAGAACTGATGGGTGAGCTTGTGTATATTCGGGTGATTCCGGGTTGGTTGTTGAGAAACTAGAAAGAAAGGAAATAAAATATGAATAAGATAAAGAAGAAAATCGAAAAACAAAAAAAAGAAGAACAAAACCCTTTCCTTAACTTATGTTTACAATATTTATACAAAGAAATGTACAATCATAAATTCAAAACCTTAAAACAAAAAGTAATTAGAACTACAATATTTTTATTTATTATTGGTATATCTACAAATTTTTATATATATGGAGAAAGTGCTTTTTTTTGTACTCGTATTCCAATTCTTTAATTGCAAATATATTAGTTTTAAATGTCATATTTCTTTTAACTATTTTGACTACTTTTGCTCGTTCTGCCTTTGAATTTTTAATATGTTTTTTGGTGATTTTTATAGTTGCTTTTACAAGAGTTGAGTTACTAAGTTCGTTAGATAAATACACTATAGTATATATTATCCTTGCAGGTAGCTCCATTTTTTCCGTTGTATATTGGATAAATCTGCTTTACTATAATGTCATCAAAATAACGTCGTCTGAAAATAATCAGCAGCAAAAAGTACTATTTTACAAAGGATATGAACAATTACAATCAGACTTCGATCATGCAAGTAATATTTTGGCAGTTATAATAACCTTATTAATAGCCATAAAAAGTTTAAAAATCATTAGTAGCGACTTCATGTCAGATTCTATGGTATTAGCAGCTTCGTATATTGCAATAATTAAATACTGTGCATCCATCATGAAAAGAAAATTAATTAAGTTTAAAGAGAAACAAAATGTATAAATCTAAAATATCTTTATCTGAAATACTTAAAAATCTAATTGTAATAAAAAAGAGACAAACAAAAAGTTCGTCTCTTTTTTAAGCAAGTATACGTAGTTAAAATATCAACTTTATCCTTGAAACTTCTACTGCAACATCATACTTTGAGGATAGCAATTTAAAAATCAACCGATAAAGTCTTCCATCTAGAACATGATTAAATTATAAGGTCATAAGTTCCTATAACTTAGCAGAATATTGAAAGATATAGTTTTATTAATACTTTCCTTTTCACACAGAGATCATACTTCTCGATTGATTTTCAGTATAAAATCAGTAGTTACATAATTAAATTTGTTTAATCTGAATTTTAGTAGTACAAGTGATAACATGAAATAAGTATATAGAAAAATACTATTTTATATTTTGCTGTTAATCATTTATCAACATGATTTTCCATTAACATTTTCATCTTTTTCCGATATAATAATTACGTACTACATAATTACTACAAAGGGGTTTTGTCGTGAAGAAGTTTAAAGGTATAGGAATGTTTTTATCAGTAGTATCGATTGCAACATTAGTAGCTTGCTCAGATAACATATCAAATACTACTGCTGCAACTAATGAATCAGAAAGTGCATCAACTGCTGAAGCTGTAAATACTACTCCGTTAACATCAAACGAGTTTGACCAAATGATAACTAATCCACTTGATTTTAAAGGTCGAACAGTTGAATTTTATGGTAAAGTTTTCGTTAATCCTGAAAAAGATGAACAAGGAACATATCTTCAGGTTTATGCCGATCCAAAAAATAATGCTAAAAACATCATAGTTGGAATTGCTGATCCTGCATCTACCATTAAGTCTGACGACTACGTGCATGTTAAAGGTGTAGTTAAAGACAAATTTGAAGGCGAAAATATGATGGGTGGGACTGTCACAGCACCAGTTATTTTATCTGATTCGGTTAAAGTGGTGGATTATGCAACTGCGGTTGCACCTGCTTTAAAAACAATTGATGTCAATGAAACTAAAAACCAAAGCGGTTACAAAATTACAGTTCAAAAAATAGAATTGGCTGAGAGTGAAACAAGGGCTTATATTTCAATTGAAAATTCAACTCAAGACACCGCCAGCTTCTATGCCTTTAATACAAAATTAGTACAAGGATCAAAACAATACGAGCAAGAAACTAATTACGCTGCTAAATATCCTGAACTACAGTCTGAAATTTTACCCGGTGTAAAAACAGAAGGTATTATTAGTTTTAAAACTATAGATTTAAACTCAGGTAATCTGCGATTAATTGCTGAAGGCTCTACAGATGACTACAGTAAACAATTCAAACCCTTCGAATTCAATATTTCTTTAAAATAATTAAAAGGTTCTGCCGATCATGGCAGAGCCTTTTAATATTTAGTAAAGTAATCTGATCCATCCCGATTGTTATATCTATAATCAGCCAGACCATTGAATAACATGGTTAACTGACCTTTGTTTCTTCCGATTTTGCTATTAACTCCTATCCAACTTGGCATTATTCGATTCTATGAGAAATAATTATATAGTATTCATGATTCTTTCTACTCTGAATCCCATAGCGAGCCAATCACCTGGGCATAAATAGAAGTTGAATATGAATTCGAGTATAAAGCGAATTTGTAACGATTTTTAGCGATCAATAGTGTAATCGAATATATTTACTAGTTTTAGCCCACACAGGTGTTACATATATAAATGGGATTTACAGAAAGAAGTAGTACAGAAACTATATATGAACAAACTGATTTGACTATAAAACGTAATTTGATAGCTACCTAATCATTAAAAAATTGACTATACAATAATAATTTCAGTAAAAACTCATTGGAAATATCGATTACTATTACGGTAAAAATAGAAGAAGACGAACTTTTTAAGTTCGTCTTCTATACAAATTGCTAGCTAACATAATAAATTATCGCTAAATGAAATATCACAATCATATTTTAACGAAAAGAGTTTTAAATATTAACCGATAGAACCTTCCATCTCGAACTTGATCAGACGGTTCATCTCTACCGCATATTCCATCGGCAGTTCTTTCGTAAACGGCTCGATGAAGCCCATAACGATCATTTGTGTCGCTTCGTCTTCGCTCAGACCGCGGCTCATCAGATAGAACAGTTGATCTTCGGATACTTTGGATACCGTTGCTTCGTGCTCAAGAGTGATGTTATCATTCTTGATCTCGTTGTACGGGATCGTATCGGACGTAGACTCGTTATCCAGAATCAACGTATCGCACTTGATGTTGGATTTCGCGCCGTCGGAGTTGCGTCCGAACGATGCCAGACCACGATAGGTTACTTTACCACCGTGTTTACTGATCGATTTGGATACAATCGTAGATGTTGTATCTGGTGCCAAGTGGATCATTTTCGCACCTGCATCTTGCAGCTGACCTTTACCAGCTACAGCGATGGACAGTACGGAACCTTTGGCGCCGCGACCTTTCAGTACAACCGCAGGGTATTTCATAGTCAGTTTGGAACCGATGTTACCGTCAACCCATTCCATGTTCGCATTTTCTTCTGCAACGGCACGTTTGGTAACGAGGTTGTAGATGTTTGGCGCCCAGTTTTGGATCGTTGTATAACGTACACGCGCATCTTTTTTACACAGGATTTCGACAACTGCACTGTGCAGGGAGTTGGTGCTGTAGATTGGTGCTGTACAGCCCTCAACGTAGTGCACGAAGCTGCCTTCGTCCGCGATGATCAGAGTACGCTCAAATTGACCCATGTTCTCGGAGTTAATACGGAAATACGCTTGCAGCGGAATTTCGCATTGTACACCTGGTGGAACATAGATAAAGCTGCCGCCGGACCATACGGCACTATTCAACGCTGCGAATTTGTTATCTGCTGGCGGGATGATGGTGGAGAAGTATTCTTTGAAGATCTCCGGATGCTCGCGCAGCGCCGTATCGGTGTCGGTAAAGATAACACCTTGATCTTCCAGTTCCTTCTGCATGTTGTGGTACACGACCTCAGATTCGTACTGAGCCGATACACCAGCAAGGAACTTTTGCTCTGCTTCTGGAATACCCAGTTTGTCAAAGGTTTCCTTGATCTCAGTCGGTACTTCTTCCCATGTTTTCCCCTGTCCTTCGGACGGTTTTACATAGTACTGAATATCGTTGAAATCCAGTTCGCTCAAGTCGCCGCCCCATTCAGGCATTGGCATTTTCTCGAACTGCTCCAGTGATTTCAGGCGGAAATCGAGCATCCATTGCGGCTCGTCTTTCATTTTGGAGATTGCCATAACGATTTCTTTGCTCAGACCTTTACCGGACTGAAAAATCGCCTTGTGCTCGTCGCGGAAACCATATTTGTACTCTTCCATTTCTGGTGCTTTTTTAGCCATGGTTGTAGCCTCCCCATCTTAATTGTTGTTGCTGTCTTCGCCGATTCCTTTACGCAATGCATTCCAAGCCAGTGTAGCGCATTTGATGCGAGCGGGGAATTTGTTTACTCCGGATAGGGCTTCGATCTCTTCATATTCATCAAATTGCACCTCTTCGCCTTTCATGAGGGCGGAGAAACGGTCTGCAATATCAAGTGCTTCTTCGTACGTTCTGCCTTTGACAGCTTCGGTCATCATGGAGGCGGAGGACATGCTGATCGAGCAGCCTTCGCCAGTGTATTTCGCGTCTGTTACTTTGCCATCCTCGACAAGCAGTTGCAGTGAGATCCGATCGCCACAAGTCGGGTTGTTCAGATTCACTGTAACCGCATCGTCGCCAAACGTCCCACGATTACGCGGGTTTTTGTAATGGTCCATAATGACGCGGCGGTATAGATCATCCAATTGCATCGCCAAAATACTCCTTTGTCTGAACTAACGCTTCGATAAAGCGATCCACGTCTTGTTCATTATTATACAGGTAAAAGCTGGCGCGTGCAGTCGAGCTTGCTTCCAACCATCTCATGAGCGGCTGGCAGCAATGGTGTCCGGCACGGATGGCAATTCCGTACGTATCTAGCACGGTTGCCAGATCGTGTGGATGCACGCCATCCAGATTGAATGTCACGATCCCGACTTTGCGTTTCGCCGGCCCGTAAATGTGAATGCCTTCGATCTTGGACATGCGCTCCATCGCGTAGTTCGCGAGATGGGCTTCATGCTCCTCAATCTTGTCCATGCCAATTTCGCTCAGGAAGTCGATCGCAGCCGCAAGGCCGACCGCACCAGAGATAATCGGCGTACCGCCTTCAAACCGCCATGGTGCATCCTTCCAGTCCGATTCGTACAGACCGACATCGTTGATCATCTCGCCGCCGAATTCGATTGGTTCCATCTGTGAGAGCAGCTGACGCTTACCATACAGGGCACCGAATCCGGTCGGTCCGCACATTTTATGACTGGAAAATGCGTAGAAATCGCAATCTAGATCCTGCACATCCACTTTCATATGCGGCGTGCTCTGTGCGCCATCCACGATCATGATTGCACCGTGGCGATGGGCAATCTCGGCAATTTCTTTGACCGGATTAACTACGCCAAGCACGTTCGATACGTAGACGACCGAGACGATTTTGGTATTTTCGTTAATGACTTGCTCCACATCTGCCAGATCGATATTGCCATCCGGTTGCAGTGGAATGTATTTCAGCGTGGCACCAGTGCGCAGAGCCAGCTGCTGCCACGGAATGAGATTGCTGTGATGCTCCATCGGCGTAATCACAATCTCGTCACCCGGCTGTAGACGTGGACCGCCATATGCCGAAGCCACCAGATTGAGCGCTGTGGTTGTACCGCGGGTGAATACAATCTCTTCACTGCGCGACGCGTTGATGAAACGCGCGATCTTCTCGCGTGCACCTTCGTAAGCGTCGGTTGCGCGTGTACCGAGCGTATGCACGCCGCGGTGTACGTTCGAGTTATCGTATTCATAGTAATGACGCAGCGCATCAAGTACGACGCGCGGCTTTTGCGATGTTGCCGCATTATCCAGATATACAAGCGGATGTCCGTTTACTTCCTGGTGTAAAATCGGAAACTGCTCGCGGATCAGATCGTTCACTGACCGACTTTTCTTTCGACCAGCTGTTGCAAGCGGGTCTGGAGCTGTTCCAGCGGAATGTCAGAAACGACCGGAGCCAGGAAACCGTAAATGATCAGTCGCTCTGCCTGTGCACGGGAGATACCACGGGACATCAGATAATGTACCTGTTCAGGGTTCACCTGTCCAACCGAAGCCGCGTGACCCGCCATAACGTCATCCTCATCAATCAGCAGGATTGGGTTCGCGTCGCCGCGTGCTTTCGGACTGAGCATCAGTACTTTCTCTGCTTGCTCACCGTTGGAACGGGTTGCGCCGTGTTCAATTTTGGTAATACCGTTGATGATGGCATTGGCTTCTTCGCGCATAACTGCACGAGTTGTCATTTGGCTGGTGGAATCTTTACCAAAGTGAACAGCGCGTGTAGTGTAGTTCAGACGCTGGGAACCGGAACCGACAGCGATGATTTTCGCATCAGACGTCGAACCGTTGCCTTTCAAAATCGTGGATGTATCGGTTACGGTATTGCCGTCGTTCATTTCGCCGATAATCCATTCGATGGATGCATCATTCTCGGTAATCGCACGACGATAGCTCATATCTGTTGTGCTCAGACCGAATTGGTGAACCGTTGCAAAACGAACTTTCGCGCCCGGTTTTGCAATAACTTCTACGATTCCGTTGTGCAGACGGTTGTCGTCGCCTGCGGAAATGTAGTTATCCACATACGTTACGGAGCTGTTTACGTCTGCGATGACGAGTACGCGTGGTGCAAAGGTAGCGCCTGCGTTCTCCGTCAGGAATACTGCTTGCAGCGGTACGGACACTTCTACGTTTTTCGGAACATAGAGGAAAGCGCCGCCGTTCCACAGTGCCGCACTCAAAGCGGTCAGCTGATTTTCATCGTTCTTCACAACGCTGGACAGATGCTTCTCTACCAGATCGCTGTGTTCGCGTGCTGCCGTTTCCAGATCGGTGAAAATAACACCCTGGGATTTCAGTTCGTCGGACAGCGTGCTATATACGACACCAGAATCTTTTTGTACGAGCAGGTTAGCTGCTTCGTCCTCGTTAACCAGAGCGCTTACTGCTTCTGGCAGCTCCTGTACGGAGGATACGACAGTCGCCGATTGGTGTGTACCATATTCGGACAGATTCCATTTATCGATTTTTGTTTTTTCCGGTTTTGGCAGTTCGAGGCGGGAAGCGAGTTCCAACGCGCTCAGACGGCTTTCCGTCAGCCATGCCGGTTCGTTTTTTTGCTGGGATAGAGATTTCAGTGCTTCCGCGCTCAGCGGAAGTATCGTCTGCAATGTCATTATGCTTTTGCTCCTTCCGTACCGTTATTTACGCTTCTTGTTCTTGACCTACGGTTTCGTCAGTGATACCGAGTTCTTCTTTGACCCAGTCATAGCCTTCCGCTTCCAGGCGGGCAGCCAGCTCAGGACCACCGGATTTCACGATACGACCTTGCATCATAACGTGTACGTAGTCAGGCGTAATGTAGTTCAGGAGACGTTGATAGTGAGTGATGATCAGGAAGCCGCGATCTTCGCTGCGCATTTTGTTTACGCCAGCAGCAACGATTTTCAGAGCATCGATATCGAGACCGGAGTCGATTTCATCGAGAATAACGATTTTCGGGTCCAGCATCAGCATTTGCAAAATTTCGTTACGTTTTTTCTCACCACCGGAGAAGCCTTCGTTCAGGTAACGGTGAGCGAACTCAGGGTTCATGTCCAGCTCTTTCATGCTACCTTCCATTTGACGGATGAACTTGATCAGGGAGATTTCTTTGCCTTCTTCGCGGCGTGCATTGATCGCACTACGCAGGAAGTCGGAGTTCGTTACGCCGCTGATTTCGCTCGGATATTGCATTGCCAGGAACAGACCTGCGCGAGCGCGCTCATCTACTTCCATCTCCAATACGTCTTCGCCGTCCAGTGTAACAACGCCATCTGTTACTTCATATTTCGGATGACCCATCAGTGCGGATGCCAATGTACTTTTACCAGTACCATTCGGTCCCATGATTGCGTGGATTTCTCCACCTTTCATCGACAGGTTCACACCTTTGAGGATTTCTTTGTTCTCGATTGTTGCTTTCAGACCTTCAATGACGAAATTTGTTGCCATAGTAGACGTCCCTCCAAAATAAGTAAGTAAGCTGCTGAATAGAACAATTTTGATGTATTATTCAGTGCAGCTTCAGGATTAATCACAACATCATTTTGCTTCTTAAATCATAACAATAAAACGGGGTCTTTCGCAAAAAAATAGCGGCAATTTTTACAGAATATTGCCGACGGTACGATGCGATAGGAGAAGCCCATTTCAGGCATGACCCCGGGAAGTGGCACATGACCACCTTTTCCCGCGAACAGAGCGCTTTTCCCTGCTGCATCATCTATTCAAATGAAAAGGAAAATACCTCAACGTTCGGTAGATTTAGATAAAGTCTAAGAATAAATCTTCCTTAGACCTATTCTAAACTGATTCTCACCGATTCTCAAGCTATTTTATAATAATTTCAATGTAGCTGCAACGAATAGGTATATGCTTTACTGTATCTTAATGTGAAAGCCATGATGATATCACATTTTCACTTGTTGCGCATCAAATAAGAAAAAGCCTGACCGATTCGTATCAGTCAAGCTTTATGGCAGGAATATCACGCTTCTGCAGCGATTGCAGTGCAGCGGTTCTCATTGCCTCAAACTCCGCAGCGTCCAACACCGGCGTCATTTCGCTCGTCACCGGACCACTTGGTATGGAGATCCACGATTTGCAGCCGATATACTGCTCTTCGATGTGAATGTCCACCGGTCGTTCAAGTATATATACCCGCAATAAGAGAATATGAAGCGGATGTTTCTTTTTCCAGCGTAACCGTTCTTCGGCAAAGGTATCTGTCCAGATGTGATGTCCCTGTAGCAGATTCAGTTGCTCCTGATCATGGATTTCCAGATCGTCTGTCACTTCGGCGTACAGCCGAATACTAGCAGTCTGCTGCTCTGGCGACCAATCTTGCAGCGATTCCTCTACCAGATGACGATGCTCCGGCTTGAGTAGCTCACTGCGCTGATGCTCATACGTGGGATACAAGTAAAAAGCATTCTCTTTCAATGCAAAGCTGCGCGTTTCTTCTACAATACCACCCTTGCGCATGAGTAGAATCTGACTGCCTTCTTCCAGCGCACGGATCGCGGACGCCCATTCTTTCAGTGCGATAACGCGTTGTTCAGAATGACTCATTTTGTCTCCTCCTTTTAGCAAAACGGCATAAAGAAATGCTGTATATACGATTGTTTGTCTCCTTTATGCCGCCAGATGATGGACTTTATTCTTTTCTTATTTTACACCTATTCGAAAAGAATACATCCACTTGGGTTCCATGTTGGATCAATATAACAGAACATTTTTGCTGAAGAAGGTAAAGAAATCCCGATCGGAGTCCATACAAAGCATATGCGTTCCTTGATTCCGTATGATGTTACCAATTAGGTCCTGCCCATACATTGTGTATCTCGATATCGATATCGCCACGAGCCGCCGCAGGGCCAGAAGCGTTATCTACCCGATACAGCACCCGATACGTATGATAATCGTCAGCCGGAATAACGGGACCTCTTCCAAATCTGTATGGATAAGAACCGGATTGTTCAATAACATGCGTCTCAAATGTGTGCCAACCACTAGAGCCACCACCTTCTTGAAAAGACACGGTTAAACGAGAATCCCCTTCTAGTTGGGTAACTACCGTTACATCGACTACATTATTCGTACTCCACCAATTTGTATATCCTTCGGGATAATCTTCCGCCACTTCGAACCATTCCGACCAAACATAATGTCCGTAATCCGGCGGATCGGTTTGAGGTGTAACTGATGAACCGGCAGCAGAAGTTAGCGAAACAGGGAAACATAACAGTAATGCAATCATCATGACACTAAATAAGCGAATCGTCTTCATGATCTTCACTCTCCCTTTTCATGCTATTCACGGTACACGCAGTATGTAATGACTTCATGGACAATGAACGCACTTTAATAATACCATTATTTTACTATTAATATATTAAATAACATGTATTATTCATTAATGATTAGGATATTTGACGATCAATCACATGGTGCTCTTATCGAAGCGCGCAACAAACGATATAAACAACGCAAAAAACACCGCCTGCATATAGCAGACGGCGTTTTGACAGCCATTTTGATGACCGTATGGAACGATGGCTCTGTAAAAGAGCATATGTCCCATTGACGATATGATGTGCAGCTTAACCCAGGTAAGAGCGCAGCATCCACATGTGTTTTTCCAGATCAGCTTTGAACGCGATCAGCATATCTGCTGTCGGTTGGTCAGCGGACTCTTCAGCCAGTTCGATTGTTTCTTGGAATTGCTCGGTTACTGTTGCGAAGTCTTCGATGATTGTTTGTACCATCGTACGAGCATCTTCGCTACCGTTAGCTTCCTGTACCGTTGCCAGTTCCAAATATTCTTTCAGCGTTGCGGCTGGAGAACCTTTCAGTGTCAGCAGGCGCTCAGCGATTTCGTCCATTTTCAGGGTTACTTCGTTATATAGTTCTTCGAATTTGATATGCAGCGTGTAGAAGTTCTCACCTTTTACATACCAGTGGAAGTTGTGGATTTTTACATATAGTACATTCAAGTTTGCTACTTGCAGATTCAGCAATTCTTCGATGCGTTTGGTTTGAGTTGAATTTTGATTCGTTACGTTAGACATAATGAAAATCCCTCGCTTTTATCGAATTTTATTGATGTGCTGGCATGTAATCCATACCATCAACATGTCATGCTCGTCTGCATAGAACTTACCCGTCATCCTGTTTGACGAAACAACTTTCCCTATCGTTATTCTGCTGCGACAAACGTTGTAAATGATCCCAATCAGCAAAAAGAACTGTGCAAATTGCCGCTTTTCCGATATTGTATATTTTAATGATTTATCCGTTTCATGCGTGTTCATTATGCAAGGGAGTGATTATAACTATGAGTCATATCGATACAAACCATGACGGCGCTGTTCAGGCTCCGTTTGAACCCTTATTGTCGCTGCGCTGGGAAAGCGACAAATTACTGATGCTCGATCAGCGTCTGCTGCCGGATGAGATTGTAATGTTAGAGCTGTTCACAGCGGATCAAGTATTCGAAGGCATTCAATCCATGAAAGTACGCGGTGCACCCGCAATCGGTATTTCCGCTGCATATGGCGTCGTATTGGGCACTCGTGAATATGAAGGCGAAGATGCGGCAGTCTGGCTGAAACAAGTGTTAAAAACAGCTGCTCATCTGGCAGAATCGCGTCCAACTGCGGTCAATCTGTTCTGGGCGCTGGATCGTATGAACAAGCGTGCTCATCAGCTCGCTGAACAGGATCATGATACAGCAGCTCGCAATCGCGAATTGGAACATGAAGCGATCGCGATTCATGCAGAAGATGAAGAAGTATGCCGCATGATCGGCGTACACGCACTGCCTCTATTCCAAGATGGCATGGGCGTGCTTACACATTGTAATGCTGGCGGTCTGGCAACAGCCAAATACGGTACGGCGCTCGCACCGATGTATCTGGCACAGGAGCAGGGCATTCAGCTCAAAGTGTACGCGGATGAGACGCGTCCGGTGCTGCAAGGTGCTCGTCTGACGGCATTTGAATTACAGCAAGCAGGCATTGACGTTACTCTGCTGTGTGACAATATGGCAGGCATGGTAATGGCGAGAGGCTGGATCCAAGCTGTAATCGTCGGTGCGGATCGTGTAGCTGCTAATGGCGATGTTGCTAACAAAATCGGTACGTATAGTGTAGCTGTACTGGCAAAAGCGCATAATATTCCATTCTATGTCGCTTGCCCGTTATCGACGATTGATCTGGCGACTACTACTGGAGCTGAGATTCCGATTGAGGAGCGCTCCGCTGCTGAAGTTACAGAAAGCTTTGGTAAGCGTACCGCTCCACAGGATATCAAAGTATTCAATCCGGCGTTTGATGTAACACCGAATGAATATGTGACGGCGATCATTACGGAAAAAGGAATTGTGTATCCGTCTTATCAGGAAGAACTGCCTAAACTATTCAGTAACTAAAGTATTAAAAAGAGTACATTTACTCGTTTTTTGTCATCTTTTATATAGTTCTAAAGTACCAATTTAACCGAAATGTATATCGTTTCGGTTTTTTGGTGTATGTGTATATATTTTATAGTTGTTACTTGCCAATAAGGTTAAAATTTACGTGCTGTAATCCGATAATAGTAAAAAACCGTATTATGTGTACAAGAATTTTTAATTTTAAGGTATACTGTTAAAATGTACCTATAGACTGTATCCTAAGACCTATGAAATTTGACGAAAAAATGGTATAGTTTATTGACAAGTTGTTACACGGTTAGACCAATCCGATATAGTAAGCGAGATGGGGAAATGATGAACAAACAGCAGACTAATGATGCTACCGAATTTTTATTTAATGTAGACCTCATGATTACCGGAACAAGCAATGCGGTCGCCCTTCAAAAGCTGCTGGATATCCTGAACAGTCAGGCAGAACTTGCAGATTTTCGCATTGTAAACGGTATTAAACTTGGTGCGAAAATTGAAAAAGCTGTTGCCGCCGCAGGTAACAATCAGACGCCCGTGGACTTAAAATCGCAATCCGACAGCAAAAAAGCACCATCCAAGCCAGCCGCACAACCAGAGCAGACAAAGGCTGCTGCTCAGTTGCATGAGAAGATTGAAAATGATATGGGAAATTGGCTGTCCCTCTACATTCAAGGCAACCAGTTGATTCGCTTAACTCTCAATCGCCGCGGAGAACGTGTTTCTATTCCGTGCCGTATTTTGAAATACGATAACGAGGATCAAACGATCAGCGTCTATCATGTAGACGAGAAGCAGGTATACACGTTCAAACTTAACGAAATCGATGATTTCCAGCACGCTTGAGTATGGAGCATTCAATAAGATGATGTAGGATTCAATGATAAAACGCCGACTGATTGAGTTCAGTCGGCGTTTTTGCGTGTTGCGAACGGATCATGTTGATGATCGTTCACGTATGAAATGGATATTCTCGCTGTATCAGACTCTTTTGCCAGAGCGCGCTGCGGCGATTGCCAGCAAAATCCAGCCAGCGATAAAGCAGACACCGCCAATCGGTGTGATCGCGCCCAATATTTTGACGCCCGTTATGCACAGTACGTACAAACTGCCGGAGAAAAAGACGATGCCGATCACGAACAACATTGCTGACCAGCGTAATAATCGGCTTTCGCCTAGTTGACCTGCTAACAATGCTACTAGCAGAACAGCAAGTGTATGCACAAAATGATATTCCACGCCTGTTTTGAATGTTTCGATTCGCGCTCCGATAATAGGCTCCAATATATGGGAACCAAATGCGCCGAAGATGACGCCGATCATGCCGAGAATCGAAGCGATGATAATGTAAGTACGCTGCATGATATGCCTCCTATATCCGTAAAATCCTTTGAATTTCATCTATTTTATTATAGCGTATCGATTCCTATTGCTGTGTAGCGCAATTGTGAGCAATTGATGAAGGCGTATCGCTGATCAGGCTGAATGCTGATCCACTCATATCAATCATTTCATTCGCCTGTTCTTGGATCACAGGAGACGCTATGTATGTTGGTGAACAGCAAGTCATGGTATAATAACGCCATCCGTGTTACTTTATATATTCGTGTACGAGAAACAATAGACAGGAGACTTTTATGACTTCGATTCGCATTTTTGCAGATAGTACGTGTGATCTGCCTTCTGCCTGGCTTCAAGAACATCAGGTCGGCATCGTGCCGCTGTATGTAACGTTCGGTCAGGATGTCTATCGCGATGGTGTTGATATAACACCGGGTCAGCTGTACGAGCGCGTAAGCCGCGACGGTCAGCTCCCCAAGACATCTGCCCCTTCCCCATCTGATTTTCTACAGGCGTTTACCCCGGTGGTGGACGAAGGACATTCCATTATTTATATTAGCCTTTCCTCGGCGCTGTCTTCTACATATGCCAATGCTGTGATCGCTGCCGAAGAATTGCCTGCTGGTCGCGTGACCGTGATCGATTCGCTTAATCTGTCCAGCTCAATCGGTTTGCTAGTGATGAAGGCAGTTCAGGCAGCAGCGGCTGGCAATCATGTGCCTGCCATTGTATCTATGATTGAGTCGGTGCGCGGCAAAATCGAGACCGAATTTGCCATTGATTCACTGGAATATCTGTATAAAGGTGGACGCTGCTCAGGTATGCAAAATCTGATCGGCAGTCTGCTCAAGATTCGACCAGTAATCAAGGTCACACCGGAAGGCTCGCTGACACCAGCATACAAAGTTCGTGGTAAACGCGACAAGGCGATGGAACAGCTGCTGCGTAATGCGCTAGACAATAAGCATCGGCTGGACAAGGATGTGATCTTCGTCGTACATTCACTAGCAGAGGAAGAAGCGCTGCATATGCAGGCGGTATTGCGCGAGCAGACGGATGTCCAGCAGGTAATCATTACTGAAGCAGGCTGTGTCATTTCCAGTCATTGCGGACCGCAGACGATTGCGCTGATGTACGCGACATTGTAAGTACGTTACACTTGGCGATCAGGAATGGATAGATATTAGGATACGCTTGTTACTTGTATTGCATGATGTTCCGTTCTGCATGTTCTATGAAGGACGATAAAAAAGCACAAAGAAAGCCGTATTCCCGTGGGACTGATCCCATACTGTGGAATATGGCTTTCTCTGTGTTTCTAAATGTACAGCGTACATTCAGGCTGATGCATGAACTGGAGTTAGATTCGGATGGCTATAGAGAGATGGCTTTCAAATATACGTGTATACGTGAATTTTAAATTTTAGATATTGCACAGTTTGGATCGTTCGCAGCCATGCTTCCCCTTTTACTGTTATCCATTTCCAGCTATTCTACGTGCTGTTCTGCCAATTGCAATGGAATTGTAAAATAGAACGTTGATCCGCTATGCTCCCGGCTCTCTACTCCGATTGTTCCGTTCATCAGCTCAATCAGATTTTTACTAATAAACAAGCCCAAGCCTGTGCCCCCATAATGACGGTTCATCACCTGATGCACTTGCGAGAACGAATGGAATAGCTCGTTCAACCGATTCGCCGGAATGCCAATACCAGTATCCACAATGCGGAATTCAACTAGCATCCCATGTTCACGAGACAGATGAGACAGCTCGACGGCAATCTGTACACTGCCCTGATCGGTAAATTTGACCGCATTGCCGACTATATTCACCAACACCTGGCGCAGACGGACGATATCGCCTTTTGCCAGTCGCGGTACTTCCTGCGCGATGGATAGATACAGCTGGATGTTCTTATCTGCCGCTACAGGCATAAATAGCTGATAAACGGTATCCATCAGTTCATGCAGATCGAAGATTTGCTCATCCAGTGTCAGATGCCCATTTTCCAGTCGATGCACATCGGTAATATCGTCCATAATCCGCATAAGCTCATGGCTATTTTGCAGTACAATATCCGCATACCAGCGTTGTTCATCGTCTGGCGATGCCTCATGCATCAGCTCGGTCATACCAATGATGGCATTCATCGGGGTACGCAGCTCGTGACTGATCATGGAAATGAATTGCGACTTAGCATAAGCAGCACGTTCTGCCGTTTCTTTTGCCTCCATAATCGCCCGTTCATTCGTCCGGTCGCTGAATACGACAACCGCTCCTACGATGCGCTCCCGGTCAAATAGCGGATTGATGCGATACGAGACGAAGAAACTTGATCCGTCTCGCCGAAAAAAGACTTCCTCTGCTGCATGCCGAGCTTGCCCGTCCGATAGCGTTAGTTGAACCGGATTGTGTTCAGGCGGATACGTTTCCCCATCTACACGTGCATTGATCATAATCTCCTGTAACGGCGAACCGATGAATTCCTCGCGTGGCAATTGCAACATACGCGCAGCAGCTTCATTGATGAAGATTCCTCGACCGCTAAGATCGATACCGAAGATACCTTCTGACACAGAGCTAAGAATCAGATTGTATTCCTCGCTGATCGATTGTATCCGCTCCACATAGCGCTTGCTCTCCGTAATATCCGTAGCAATGCCAAACACACCTGTAATCTGACCACCGACGATGATCGGTACGTTAGTAATGTTCACTTCCATACGAGCGCCGCCGGACTGGATTAACGTAGTTTCGTAATTTTGCGGTAAACCGAGTCGGGCTTTGTTAAAATGCTCCTGCGCCTCATGCACATCTTCTTTGTCGATCAAATCGGTAAAATACACATGTTCTACCTTGCCGCTGACATAACCGCTCTGAATCTCCGCAACCGGATTCAGATTGAATAGACGTCCTTCCGTATCAAATGAATACACACCGGACGGATTATACTCTACTAGCGATTTGTATCGTTGTTCGCTCTCCATTAGTCGTTGCTCGGCAAATTTGCGATCTGACACATCCCGCGATACCGCTACAATCGTTCCACCTGTCGGCGACATCGTATCAGGGGCAAATGTGCCACTCGTTTCCAACCAGACATAATGACCATCCTTATGCCGGAATCGGTAGCAGACTGTATGCTGCTCCTGCGCATACAGAATCGATTGTACGTAGATCTGTACGACAGCATGATCTTCTGGATGATGATACTCGATAGCCTGCTGTCCTAGTATCTCGTCCGGCTCATAACCAAGCAGACGTGTAAGCGACGGCGAGGCATACAGGAAGCTCAAGTGATCGTCTGCTGTGTGGGTGGAGATCAGATCCATCGTATGCTCGGACAACATTCGATATTGCCGTTCACTTTCCCGAATCAGATCCTCCATCAGCCGCTGCTCGGTAATATCCTGGATCGTACCGACCATCCGTCGTTCGTTACTTTCATCTGGACGAACGAGTTGTCCTCGGATCGCAATCGTTTTGACATCATGTGTCGGCTCGCTCAATCGACATTCGAGATGGATCGTTTCTTTTGCCAGTACTTGGCGAAATGCTTCTCGAACGGCACTGCGATCATCCGGGTGAATTCGCGCGAGAAAGCGGCGATACAGCAATGTCGGTGATTCCTGCTCCATATGCATAATGTCAAAAAAGCGCGGCGTACAAACCAGCTCCCGAGTTTGCAAATTCCAGTCCCAACAGCCGAATCCGCCGATATCCTGTGCCAGATTCAGCCGCTGCTCACTCTGACGCAGCTGCTCCGCCGCCTGCTTGCGCGATGTGATATCTTTGGCAGCGCCGAAGATGCCCACGATCCGATCTTCTTTTACAACCGGTGCGTACGTCACATCCAGATATACTAGATGCCCTTGCTTATGAAAAATATTCGTCTCAAACTGTACCGATTGCCCCTGCATCACCTGTTGAAAATAAGGTGACCGAAAATGCAAACGCTGCTCGCCGAAAATCTGCCGCTTGTCGATTGTCAGCAAATCCTCAGGCGAATAGCCCGTCATACGCAGCACAGCCGGATTTGTATACAAATAATTGCCTTCCTTGTCCATCACATAAATCGCGTCGGGGTGATGCTCAAACAACGGACGGTAGACACCGCCCTCCCCGGCAACCAGATGATGAAGAATCTCGTTATCATGATTGTCCAATGTCCCCATCCCCCTTTATGTAACGCTTGAGCATCGACACCCGGAACGGTGTCCATATTGTGTGTTCATCCGACCTGTAACAGCGGTGATTGTGCATTGCTGCATGCCGTCTGCCTCAGGAGCCTTTCAAATGACGGGCAAAGAAGCGGCTAACTGCTTCCAGCACATCCATACGTGTCATCAGACCGGAAGACGAATGTTTGAGACCTTCTAGCACGTACATATTCACACGACTACCCGCTTCATGCAGTGCATCGTATAACAGCTGACTCTGGCGCAGTGGCACCATTTCATCCGCATCGCCGTGCATGATCAGAAATGGCGGCAATACCGTTCCTTGCTCGGCTGCCGTACGAATATGGGTCACTGGGTTGGATAAAGCGGCATTGGCGCCCTTTTCTCGCATCGGGCCACCCACTAGCAGCGAAATGACGGGTAGCGCATATTCATGATCAAAATCAACCTGTACATCAATCGGACCGCAAAAGTCGACTACAGCCGTCACGTTACTGGAATAGCCAGGCCATTGTCCGCGCTCATCCCATTCTGGCTGATGACCGGTAACAGCTGCGAGTGAAGCCAGATGCCCGCCAGCGGAATGCCCCCATACGCCGACATGCTCGGCATCAATGCCGTATTCATCTGCATGTGCTTTGAGGAAACGAATTGCGGTTTTCACATCTTCCAGCTGCGCTGGGAACGGTGCGCGGTTTACGGTACGGTACTGAATACAAGCAATCACATAGCCTTGACGTGCGAGTTCGGACATGACCGGTACATGTTTATAATGATCGGCATCCAGCCAAGAGCCGCCAACGATCCAGACGATCAATGGCAATGGAATATGGGATTCTGGACGCAAAATATTCATTTTCAATGTGGTTCCATTCGGAAAACGGGCAAATTGAATGTCGGGAATCATCTGTACGAAATACGTATCTTCACTTTGATAAGGTAAATGTTTTATTTCTGACAACGGTCTTCCTCCTGTAGTTCAATCTGAGCCACCTGATGAGCAGGCGAGCTGTTTGCTGTGAATGTGTTCATTATATCAGCTTCAAGGTGCATTGTATGTCCTGTCTGTGTAAAGGAAGCTTTCCAGCAAAAACTTCCTCTTCTGTCATATTGACGTGCCTGTCATTATTCGTCAATATATGGGTATACATTCCAAGGCTGTCTACGGACAAGCCAGACGATAAGCGAGGATACAGGCTTGGTTACTATTACTGGTGTACATCTGCCCGAGCTATTGCCGGACGATGTCATGACGCGTATGCGTTCTGCGGTATCTGCGGAACGACGGGATGCGTCATTACGGTTTCAACGCCAGCAGGATGCTCAGCGCAGTCTTGTTGGAGAACTGCTGCTATTGCATATTTTGCGGGAGCGGTATCAATTGGCTGCCGATACGCTGGATATGGGCAAGAATAGCTATGGCAAACCATTTTTGACACAGCATCCGCATGTTCATTTTAATCTATCTCATGCCGGGGATTGGATCATCTGTGCGGACGATTCTGCCCCAGTCGGTGTCGATATTGAAAAGGTGCGTCCGATCGACTTTGCGATTGCAGAGCGATTTTTCACCTCATCCGAATACAAGCTGCTGTTAGATGCACCGGAACAGAAGCGACTTCAATTATTTTACACGCTGTGGACATTGAAGGAAAGTTATATCAAATTTGTCGGAAAAGGGTTATCGATTCCACTTGATTCCTTTGCCGTTCAATTGGTGGATGAGCATACTGCGCGGCTGACTGCACCCAATCCGAAAGAAGATTCTTCCGGCGGCTGGGACGACCATCGCAGCCAGAGCTGCTTTTTCCGTAAGATCAATATGGACGGGCATTACCAGTTAGCGGTATGCGCCACTCGTCCAATCGGTCCGCGTCCCTTATTGATGCTGGACTGGAGCGAGTTGCTGCCACCGGAATATTTTATGTAAATCGTTGGAATGAACGCAACAAAAGGTCATATCTTCATTGCAACGCAAAAAACCGCCTGCTGGTTTCGCGACCGGCTGGCGGTTTTGTTATGTTGGCTCGGCGAGCACTGTTTTTAAAATAAAGCCATATGGGTACGAGCACTTTGATATAGTGTGGATAGCGCACGAATACGATCCGCTGCTTCGTCCAACTGCTCATTGGGCTGTCCCGGCTGATGCTGCTGCACATCACGAACAAATGTATGCAGTTGATTGACATAATAATTGGCTGGCTCGAACATACGCTGTTGTACTTCTGTGTCGCCACCATTGCGGCGTATAGGTACGATTTTGAATTTTAATTTGTAAAAGCCTAGATTGCAGCGGAAGAAATCGTTGATCGTCACAGTCGCCTGTTCAAAATGCAGTACATGCCGACACGCATACGGCTGTTCAAAGGATAGCAATGCCTCCGCCTTCACTCCATCCCGTAGCGTCGCCTGCGCCTGAAACGTCCAATCGCAACCATTCGGTCCATCAAACTGTGAGCGTCCTTCCAGCTCTGTCTGATCCAGTCTTGTAAACAGCTGCAAAAATTGTAGCCAGTAGCAGCCCAGATCCCATAGACAACCACCGCCCTGCTCTGGATCACTACGATAATTATGCTGATGATCATCACGCGCCGGAATCGCCAACCGTGTCTCGGTACGCAGCAATGCGCCAAATTCGCCGGAAAAGATCAATTGCCGCAATGCCTGCTGCCATGGATGATGGGACACCATCATCGCTTCTGCCAGATGCACGCCATATTGCTCTGCCGCCGCACTCAGTACTGGCAATTGTGCCGCATCCAGACAGATCGGTTTCTCTACCAGCACATGCTTGCGCGCGCGTAGCGCCTTTTCAATCCAACTGGCGTGTAATTGATTGCTCAGACCGATATAGACGGCATCCAGCTCCGGGTTATCCAGCAGATCATCCAGCGTATGGTGAATGATCGGGATACCGTACTGCTTGCCCATCTGCTGGGCTTTGAACAAGGTACGGTTGGCAGCGGCTGTCACTTCCAGATTCGGCACATGCACTGCCGGTTCCAATACAGCGCGCGGCACGATGCCAGAACAGCCGAGAATGCCCAAACGCACCGTATGCATTGGTGAGACCAATCCTGGTGCCTGTCTCGACAACGGCAGATCGCGAACTGGCAATGGAATCACATTGTCAGGTATGGGTTGTTCTTTCAATGGCGTTCCTCCTCTGTCAGCGTCAGCAGCTGGTCGTCACCTGCCGATGGTTGTGAATCCAAACCCCAACGTGCAGACAATTGTTCCGTATATGATGATAGTGACTGCCGATCCTGAAGCAGCCGATTATGCATCTGCTCCAAAATATCAGTGCCACCGCCATATTCACTCATCCATGTGTCATAGCTCAGCCCGTATCCGTAATGCTGCCATAGCTGCGCATTGTTCTGCTCATGCTCACCAAACGGCTCCAAGAAAATAATCGGCGTACCAGAGGCAAACGAATCGGCAAGCGTACCGCCACCAGGCTTGCTCACGATAGCACATACCCGGCGCTCAATCTCGCATAGCAGATGATAATCTTCATGTAGACGATACGACTCCTGCTCGCCATTACGAACTTCGGCAAATGGTGGAAATGTATGCTTGCCCTGTTCATTTTGTTGCCATGTACGCCATGACGGATCCATCCGATAATAGCGTTGTCCAGCATTCGTTGCACCCGGCTCATCGCCCTCGTACAGTACGATATCCAATCCGTATCCGGCATGATTCAGCGCTTGCAGATGCTCGCGATATGTACCCATCCCCCAGCCGCCGCCATGAACGAGCAGTCGACGCTCTCGCTGCTCATACGGAACAACAGGATCAGAACCCACGATATCGATATACGTATACATCGGTTCATGCTGTCGTCCGAACAGCCATACTTCCCGATAGTCATCACTTAGCGTACCCAGTCGCTTTTTCAGATGTTTCCAGGAAGGCGAATCAGACGCATCCAGATACAATAGATCCACTTCCAGCTCACTGTCCATCTGCTCCCGGTACATTTCCAGCAAATATACCCAGTGACCGGATAAACATACAAAATGTCGCCGTCCCTCCGCTTTCCATTGATTCAGCAAAGCATGCACCTGCTGCTCATCCATGCTCTTGCGAATATCCTGCGGAATACGCTGGGACATAAGCGCCACCGAGAAGTCTTCATGATACGCCCTGCGGCTATGATCGACCTTGCCGCGCTGCTCCGGGTTCATTACATTTTCAAATACAAGCACTTCTGCCGGTATGCCCAGCCGCCGCAAGCCTGCCTCCACCAGTAGCCCCGGCGTATAGAAGCCTAGTCCGAAGCCTGAACATAATATGGTTACGGTCATATGACATCCTCCCTTTTCGTCTCAGGTATCCAGATGCAAATAAGCAATACCATGATGCGTTTGCGTGCAGGCAGACACTTCAATTCAAAATATGCAGACCGCTACGTTCCAGCAGGTGCTCCAGTCGAGACAATAACTCATGCTTGCCCGGTTCGTCAGCGGCAACAGCGGACAGATACAAGCGTCCTTTGCGCTTTTTGCCGGTTGGAATATCGGCATGATTGACCGATAAGGCGGCGGAAGTGAGCGGCATGATGCCAGTCTCGCGATGCGGCAGGAACAGCAGCCCTTCACGTTCCAGCTCCAGCAGCAGTTGTTCATGATCAAAGCTGCCATCATGCGACACCGTATAATTGGTCATATTGCCGAACAGATTGTATTTACGTAAATAACGGTCAATGCTGTTCTTGATCAGACTCATCGATTTGCGGGCATTAATCTCTACCAGCGGCTCGATGCTGCCATCTTCCAATGTCATCGAATCGATACATACATGTCCAAAATACCCATCTCGGTACAGCTGCCGCCCAATATCCATCATAATGTCAAAATACGCCGCCTGCTCCAGCCGATCCATAAACTGAATGTCCGGCGAGAGCGATTCCCGATAAGCGAATTGCGAATTCGCCAGCCATTGCACCGACAAAATATCCATATCACCCTGCTCGGTAATATGAAATTGACATGAGAAGTCGCGCTCTTTGTGCTGAAAACGTTCTAGCACAAACTGCACATTGCGCCCCTTCTCCTCTTGCTTGCGAATGCTGGACAGAATGCGCGTCAGCATCGACGGCGTTTCGATATGCAGATTGCCTTTGCCAGATACACCATAATTATCTTTGATCAAAAACGTCCCATCCCGCAGCAGCTCACTGCCGATCACTTCCAGCTCTGCCGCACTCTCCACAAAAAAGCCCGGATGCTTCAAATCCAGATGCTGCTTCATCCATGCGGAATAACGCTTCGTATTCACACGCCGCACGATCTCCAATGACGGATGATTGCTGTAAATGCCAAATTTGCGACTGATCTCGCCAATATAAGGCACCCATGCAAATGGCGAGATCACTGCACCAGACAGAGGTAGCTCATTCTCAATCGGCTGTCCCTGCTCATACAACAATCGGAATACCGATACCGGATGCTGATCGGCAGGACGCGCGCGTGGTGGTAGCTGTCCTGCTGTAACCGCTGCAAGCGGCGAGCCGACAGACTGCTCCAGATTGGCAGTATTCGCAACATAATCAAATCCAAGCGCAGACGTATAATCCAGCTGTGCCGGTGAGGAAGCATACCGAGTTAACAACAGATCACCCGGCTTACAAAAGCAAAACAATAACTCGTCCATCGCGGTCACAATCTTCTCCGCTTCCTTGTCTGGCAATGCTGGCAAAATCGCCAGATTGTTCTCACGCCAGTGCAATTCCGCTTCAAAGGTGCCCATATGTAAAATCGGTGATCTATCAGCATCAGGCATCCATTCACGCATGTCATCCCTTCCTTTCAAGTTATGATGATCCTCATTGCGAATGGTCTATCCGCAGCGGTAAAAAGTGAAACAAAAGATACAGCCTGCCTGCATCCTCTGACTGATATACAATCCGTCAGGGGTGAAGAAGGCATACAGGCTGTCTCGTTCCGTCATCTCGCAGCCTGAAAAGTCACTGCCAGATTGCGAGATAGAGTATGTGTTTTTTTGAATTGGTCGACTCTACATCATGATGTAGGTATGATCGCAGCGTCTTTGCTAGCAGTGACTAATGCTTCCAACTTCAATGCCATCGTTTCCAGCAATTCTGTATTGCTGTCCATATACGCATCTAGCTTGCTACGATCACGTCGTGCACCCATTTTGTACAATTTCATCAATTGGCGGCGTGCTTGCTCCTGTACTTGTTGCAGGTCGTTGACCAATTCTGTTGCGTTGTCTCCCAGCAGTGAGCGATACCGTTCAGCAAATTGACTAGTATATCGCAGCAGATGCATCAGACTCTCAATCCGCAGATGATAATAGACAACTCCGCACGTCTCCTCAAATTGCACATCGTCCAGTTCTCGCAAACTTGCCAGTTCCGCATTCAGTTGACCATACGCAGCGATCCCGGTGGTATAGCCGTCACTGTTCAGCCCTCCATTCAAAAACTCCTCAATATGGATGGCAGCAGCAGACAACACCGTTTGTGGCGCAACATCAATGCCTTGCTCGCTCTGTAAATACCCGTACTCGATTACGCCTTCCAGCAATTCATGCAGTGGAATCGTGCCATTGTATCCTAACACCTGCCCCGCCTGATCCAGCAGGAAATGGTCGGCAATATGCGCGATATTGTCAGATGGCTGTAATCCGTACAGCTGAATAATATGCCCTTTGCCGGGGCTTTCCGTAAACAGCTGGTTATAGACCAGATTGGCAGTTTCCACATGCAATAGCAGCGTTTTGCCAGAAGATAATACGTCATACCATTCGCGTAAAATCTCCGCCTGATCGCGCTGCTCTGGCTCAACCGATGTATAAGAAATGCCGATACCTGTATGCTCACTCCACTCCTGCAACATCTCCACAATCGGACGCAATCCAAATGTATCGTACTGGCTACCACCCCGATAGCGTAAAGATGGACCATTACACAGGAAATAAATATCGGTTTCTTCCAGCTGCGATCCTTGCTGATTCAGCATCGCCCGCATCGCTCCATAGAAGCAATGATTGATCACAAAATGACCATCCACTACATTCAGCAAATCTGCAACGACAAGCTGTCCATTGGCAGGCAACGGCACCGACCGGATCAGCTCTGCGACTTCCTCATCGTTCACACCGAGCACGTCAATGCTGAGCGGCACCAGCGTTTTGTGGTCTGTACTCATCCTTATTCCTCCTGTACGGATCAGATATAGTTGAGCGACTGCAATCCGCTAGCTCCGTGCAGGTAGAGGACGCTGCATTTGGAACAAGCCGGTGTTAACCCGCCTTCGTTGATCGTCTGGCGAATCTGTGCGTATTCCTCGGAATCCCAGATTTCCTTGAGACTTTTATTTTTCAAATTACCTACCGTGAATTCAGCGAAAAATTTGCATGGCATCACGCTACCATCTGGAATAATGTCAGTACGCGACGTGAGTGCCAGACAGTTGTTGGAGCAGCGACTGGTCATCTCATCGCCATGGATAAATTTATCGATCTCATCATAATCAAGACCCGGCTGATAGCGAACGCGGATTTTCCAGACACGATCATTGATCTTGTTCAGATCGTCCATAAGCGCTTCCATTTTGTTCGGATTGATTTTGTATTTAAATGCATGCCAGCTACTAATATGACGTTCATCCAGCTGACGCAGCCAGCTAAAACGATCGGCAAAATAGCGATCCATCTTGAGCGATGTTTCCCGGGAAATATACCATGGGAAGCATAGCATCACGAGATCAAGCTTTTTCGATTCAAAAAATTCCAGCAACTCGCTCATACGACCGATCATATTGTCGTTGATAACGGCATGCACGGAAATGCGACCTTTATACAATCCTTGTTCACGCAGCTCTACCAGACGATCAATCTCAGCCATCGTCTTTTTGAAGGTGCCTTTGCCACGAATCAGATCATGCTCAGCCTCGAATCCTTCGACTGCAATTAATAGCTCCAGATTTTCCGACAAATCCAGAATCTGATCCAGATGCTTGTTGATCAGCAATCCGTTCGTACAGATCGTCATCTCACGGCGATCATTCTGGATATGTCCCATGATCTCGCTGAATTGACGGTGAAACATCGGTTCGCCGCCCCATAGATACAGGCGCGACTTGACCTCCCGCGTATCATCCAGCAATTGCTTGAAAATAGCAGGATCAAGATCCATATTTTGCTCGGCTTTCTCCATGTTGTGATGGTAGCCGTCTTCATTCCACTGGAAACAGTGGGTACATCGCAGATTACAGCGGTTCGTCAGCTTGATGCCGAGCGATTGCGGTAACTCTGTCCGGTAAGTAGGGTCTTTGATTTTGTTACGGTAGGATACAGTGGCATTGCGCACGGTTCGTTTAATTAATTTAAAGGCTTCGCGATCTATCGTTACTTCACTTCTTGGCTGCACACAGAACACCTCTTTCATCAAAATGGCGAAGATGATTTTCCTGTTGTGTCGTCGCAAAAGACAGCAGACGGCGAGCAGCATCTAACGGCATGTTATATGTCATACCGTGATCCTGTGCGTCATGCGGACCCTGTCTGTTGTACCTTGCCAAGCCCCATCTTTACATCATTATGTAAAAGATCAGGCTTCTAGTGATTCTACGCTTTCCCCGGCATGCAAATGATTGACAAAATCGCAAAATTTCGCAATCGAGCCTAGGTGATCCATATCAAATTCCTCAAAATCAATTTCTACGTCAAATTCGTCTTCAATACGCAAAATAAAATGAATAAGCTGGAGGGAGTCCAAACCGGCATCATGAATAATGTCCGAGTCCGGACCAAGAGTGGTCAAACAGGCGGGATCGTCCTTCACATCGCTGATCATCTGAATCATTTGCTCAACAGAAACACTGGATTGCTGCATTCCAATTCCTCCTTTGAATGTGGTCAATCAGATGAATAATAATGGCATAAAAATACATATACTGGAACATCGGTGAATCTATATTCCATATTGTTGCAGTCTGTCATTTTAGTCAATCCTCTGCATGAGAAACCGGGCAAAAGACCCATCTTGTGGATAAAAAGGAGAAAACAAACAAAACCAACACCTTCTTTCTGCGAATACGAAAGAAAAATGTTGGTTTTGAGGATGTGCTCTCACGCTTTAAAACCAAATCCATTCCAAGATCAGCTTAGTTGCTGTACTGGCGTGTCGAACACAGACAATATTATCACATTTACTGGAATTAGAAGAAATTTTGTACATTTCAATCCCGATATGATTTATGCCATATGAGGCTGGGTAGATACAGTATCACCTTGACTCAGGGAGCGGTTGAGTAGCTGAATCAGATGCTGTAATTGATCAAAGCTGTTCGCGATAGAATCGACTCGTTCGGTTTGTAGATGCAGACTGGAATTAATCTGTTCAATTGAGCTGCTGGACTGTTCGGTAACAGCGGAAATGCTGCCAATTTCCATAACGGAATGTTTGAGCGCTTCGATCAGTTCCGCAATTTTACGACTAATATCAGCAGAGTGACTGGATACCATCACCGTTTCGTCGAGAATACGGCCAAACAGTTTGCCTGTCTCACCAGCAGCCTCTTGGATTCCGCCAATCACTTCGCGCCCTTCGGTAATTCCACTACCGACCACTTCCAGTTGTTGATTCACTCGATTCAAGATTTCACTAATATTCAGAGTCGCCTGCTGGGAGTCGTTCGCCAGATTGCGAATCTCGGATGCAACAACGGCAAATCCGCGTCCATGCTCTCCTGCGCGTGCTGCTTCGATTCCCGCATTGAATGATAGCATATTCGTCTGCCGTGCAATGCCCTCAATCGATTCCAATACGGTAAAGATATCGGCAGCGTATTCGCGGAATTGATCCATCGCAGTATGCGTATTATCCATAACGGTTGCCACAGTACCGACACTACCATGCAGACGCTGCACATGCTCGCCACCAGAACGGGTTAAAACGGCTGCCTTTTCCGCCAGTCGATTCATCTGGACAGCAGCTTCGTCAATATCATGAATAAATGATTCGGAATGCTGGATCGACTCATTCACCTCGTTAATACTTACCGCTTGGGAGGACACACCACCAGCAATTTCGCCAAATCCTACATTCAACTCTCGTCCCAGTCGATTCGTATCCTGTACATTTTGCTGTAATCCAAGCCCAAAATCATGTAACCGTTCCGCAGATTGCTCCACTTCGCCGAGCAGCGCATCTAATTGGTCGCGCTGGTTTTGCAGATGCGCAGCCATACGCTGACCTACGATACAGACGGAGATTGCTACCGCGCCAACCATAATCGTCACGAGGAAAACGACGATCTTGTCCATAATACTAGCACTGCTCAAAAATGGATTATATAGTACGTGCACCACTTCAATACCAAGCATGTACACAATACTTAATACAGTCGTTCGGCGATCTAGATACAATAGCGCCAACAGCACATAAATGAAAATAGACGACCACGCCGCTTCTGATGGAATTACCCATAACGAGCAAAATGTGATGAAAAAGGAAAATGCGGTCAGCCAGTGTTTGCCGCTTTTGTATTCATGAAAACGACGATATAACAAAATCAAGATGGGGATAGCGATAATCACGACAGCTTCAATGCCAATCCAGTACATAAGCGGCATAATTCCAAGGATATACATCAGCGCAAAGATGGGAACACAGGAACCAAGCAGCAGCAATAATGTATACAAATGCAGTTTGGCAGCAAGCTTTTCATACGAGTCGGCAAAAACAGGGGGTTGTGTAGGCGCAATGGCTGTATTCATAAATCCTCCTCGATCATCGAAAGTTAAGTTTTTTCGTTTCTTTCTATTTATGTCGTACTTTTGCAACAGGAAGTGTAGATAGCAATCAAACATTTTTAACCGTTTACACATATGGACTGGAGAAATGAACGCCTCTTTCTGCATAATGATGAATATTCTATCGTTTCAAAGTGATCTGTGATTCATCATACGACGTTTGCTCAGTTCAGATCGCAGTGTATAGCAAAAACCCGGTAACTGCCATGAGCGGCAATGACCGGGTAGAGATATACGTGATTGCTTGGAGAGAAATCATAGAATCAGTAGCATTGTACCTTCGTCTATAGCAGCGGGCTGCGGCGAGCAGGCACGACCTGTTCAAAAGCATATGCAATACGAATCAGCTGTGCTTCGCTATATGCAGTCCCCATAAAGCTAACGCCAAACGGCATACCGTCACGGCGATATCCCGCAGGCACCATAATCGCCGGATAGCCGCCAACTGCTGGTGTATCGGTAAATTCAGGTGTGAAAATGGCGTCCAGTCGATGCTGATGCAAGATTGTGTCAATGCCGTCTGCACGCGCAGCTTGCCACTGATCCAGACGAGCGTTGATATAAGCTGGCTCAGTCAATGTGCCAGATGTTTCGTATTCTGCTTTGAGCAAAATGTCCTGTCCATATCGTAATGCTTCCCGATGATGCAGATGATTGAAGTCAATCATTTCCTTTAGCGTACGTACGGTTGCCTGCGCACCCAGACTTGCCAAATATCCATTTAAGGCAGATTTGAATTCATACAACAGCACCGTCATATCACCCTCGGCTACCGTATCTGGCAAATTGGCGCCTTCGATAATGACCGCCCCCGCATGACGCATCGCTTCGATCGATGCCTCCATAATGGCGATCTCCTCTTCATTACATCGGTCCAGATGCGCTCGATTGATCCCAATGCGCACTCCATGCAAACTCGCAGTATGCAAATCTGCTGCATAATCCGGTATATTCGCAGGTGCGGATAGTGTAGTCGTATCCTGCGCATCGCGTCCTGCCAGTACACCTAACAGAATCGCTGCATCCTCTACTGTACGCGCCATCGGTCCCGCCGTATCCTGCGTGTATGTAATCGGAATAATGCCAGTGCGGCTAATCAGTCCCAGCGTTGGCTTGATGCCGACGAGACTATTACTGGCAGATGGACTCAAAATCGAACCAGACGTTTCCGTACCAACCGCAACTGCGCATAGATTCGCAGCTACTGCGACACCGGAACCAGAACTGGAGCCGCCGGTATCCAGCTGCCCGGGACCGTATGGATTCAGCGTTTGTCCACCGCGTGCGCTATAACCATTTTTCATCTGAAACGACATGAAATTCGCCATCTCGGTCAGATTGGTTTTGCCTAAAATAACCGCTCCTGCCTGACGCAATTGCTGTACAAGAAACGCGTCTGTCGGCGCAAACGAATCCGCCAGTGCGAGCGAACCCGCGCTAGTGTGCATATGATCGGATGTGCTGATATTATCCTTGATCAGTACGGGAATGCCGTGCAACGGACCGCGAATATGCCCTGCCGCGCGCTCGCTGTCCAGCTGCATCGCTATAGGAATGGCATCTGGATTCAGCTCGATAACAGAGCGCAGCTGCGGACCTTGCTGATCCAATTGGGCGATGCGGCGCATATATTGAGAGGCGATTGATACCGCCGTTTCCTGTCCTTCTTCCATCAGCTGTTGCAGCTGCGTAATGCTTGCTTCCTGTAACGTAAATTCCATCGCAATCCCAGCCCTTCTGCTTCCATGATTTCCATACCGAAAATAAAGGTTTCCCATACAACTATACTACGAATAACAGCGTATCTTCCAATACGTAAACAGCTCATGTACTAGCAAGTTATCGTCTAGCATACTCGGTTGATAGAATGGAATACAGATAGGAATCGTGAAATTCGCCTTTGTAATACCAATGTTGGCGTAGCACACCCTCGCGTGTCATACCGAGCTTTTGCATCACTTTCTCAGAGGCAGTATTGGCGGGACGGCAGGTCGCATAGATGCGATGTACATTCAGTTTGTCAAAGGCATAACCTAGTAATGCTTGTGCTGCTTCCGTTACATACCCGCTCCCCTGATACTGTGGATGCAGGACATAGCCAATCTCGGCATTGGTAGATTGCAGATGAATGCCGATACCGCCAATCAATGTACGATTACTTTGCAGCTGAATGCCCAGTTCATAATGCTGACGTGGTTGCTCCTGTTGCCAGTCTACCACCTGCTGAATGTACGCCTGCGTATCCGCTTCGGTATTCGGTCCCCATGCCGTATAGGTCGTTACCTCTGGCATGGATGTATACGTATGTATAGCTGTCCAATCATCCGGTACGAGATCGCGTAAGATCAGTCTCTCGGTTTGAAGTTGCATCGTGGTTCCTCCATTCTATGCAGATCGGATTGAGAAAATATCTGTTGTATGTAGATGATAAGAGCTTACTGGCCGTAGAATACATACTAAAATGATTGTATTATACCATTTTCAAATCGTTTCAGGTTGTTTCTATGCTATACGTTTTTCAACCGGTTACTATTCCGTGAACATCAAAAAAACCCGATTCACTGGAATCGGGGGTCTTACATGTGAATCAGGGATTTACATGTAACTCAGTATATGCAACACAGCCAATGATTCGTTATTCATTTAACGCAACCATACGATCGCAAGCAATACAGCAGCGATGAGCAGTACCGCCAGTCCATAATTACTCAATTCATGCAAAAATCCACGAGGATGTAGCAAGCGGCGGCGATGATCGTTGTGCAATTCATTCACATATTCTTCTGAGTGTAATCCGGGGTGCATATTGTTATTATTCATATCGCGATCATTCATACCATTCAGCCTCCCTGCTTATCTATCATAAGTGATGAACATAAGTGATGAACATAAGTGGTGAAGAATACAGCAATGGCGATCCATAGAGTAGTTATCCGTTGTACACCTATACGTAGCAACAAGTATAATCGTTTCAATTTATTTCCATTTTATCAGAACGTAGAGCAAGGTGTCTATTGAGCATTGTATCGATATGCTTCATAGTGCTCATGCTATCGCAGTGCTTGCTCCCGTCCCTGCTCGACGCGCACGAACAATAGCAACCCAATGCCCATAATAAAGAAAAAGAGCAGTGATAAAATGCCATAGCGAGCTGAACCAGTCAGTTGTCCGACTAGTCCGAACAAAAATGGTCCGAAGATCGAAGCAAATTTGCCAGTAACGTTGATCAAGCCAAAATACTCCCCGGTACGCTGCGGTGGAATCAGATCGCTAAACAGCGAACGCGCTAACGCTTGACTGCCACCCTGCACCAATCCAACCAACGCCGCCAACATATAAAAATGCCACGATGTGGTCATAAAGTAACCCAGTACGACAATAAGCAAATACACCGATAACGATATTATCAATAACCGTTTCGCGCCGTATGTAGTACCCAGTCTGCCAAACAGCAATGTACTCGGAAATCCGATGAACTGTGTCATCAGCAGCGCGAGCATCAGATCGGTCGTACCAATGCCAATCGTTGCCCCGTATACCGTCGCCATCAGAATAATCGTATTGATGCCATCATTGAAAAACCAGAATGCTGCCAGCAGCTTGACCAGCTCGGGGTAACGACGAATCCCGCGTAAACTCACCTTGATATTATTCATACCTGCGCGCAGATAAGCCGCCGTACTCATCGTGGGAGCGTTCGTCGAACGCTTCGACCACGCACCGCTCACGCGAAACAATGGGATCGTAAACACTAACCACCAGATCCCTACCGTTACAAAGGAAAGTCGGGTTCCTGCTAACGTATCCTGCAGTCCGAACCAGTGCGGTTGCTGAATCATCAACAGATTGATCGCCAGCAATAGTCCACCGCCAATATAACCATACGCATACCCGCGCGCCGATACCGCTTCTCGCTGTCCACGCGGCACCATATCAGGCAACAACGCATCGTAAAAAGCATTGCTGCCTGCAAACCCAATTGTCGATACAATTAACAAAATCGAAGCAAACAGCCAATCCCCTGTACCGATCGTACTAAAACATATCGTTGCCGTAATGCCCAGTAGCGAGAATACAAACAAAAACCGCCCTTTATTGCCCGCCACATCCGATACTGCACCCAACAATGGCGATAGCAGTGCCACACATAACATACCAATCGAATGCGTATAGCCGAGATACGATGCAGCTGTCGTTTTATCCAGTGTTGAAGCAGCCACTGAGCTGTAAAAGACTGGCATCACCGCTGCCAGTACGGTTGTCGCATACGCTGAATTCGCCCAATCATACATCATCCATGAAGTCGTACTACGTTTGTCTGCATAAGACATTCCCAAAAGTTGCCCCTCCATTTCATTACGCTTGTCGCAAAACCGTCTGTCTCGTCTGTATAGATCTCATATATCTAATGTAGGTTGCTGTAATGATTGTGATGATATGGATAGCTGTCCTGATCTGATTTGTATGTATAAGCTGGTAAGGTAGATGGATATCGATTCCATTGTGGTTGTAGTAACGAATCGGCTGGGTCATGGTCATTCCATTAGGATGAACCCGCTATCGAGCGATCTGGTGATAAAGCTGCTCGGCATGTACAAAGCGAATATCTGCTTTTAACGTATACATCTGCCGTACACATCTGCTTGTATGATCTAGATGTACATCGTTGTGTGCTACACAGGGGTACCGCTTATATTTAACGTGATGATGCGGCTCAAGTCAAATGTAACTTCCCGATTGTAGATGATAGGAGCAATCGAAATAGACGATCCGAGCAGCATAGAGCAAGACATGTTCCCAGCAAATGCTGTGTAGAGACGATACCAAATTCATCGTGAAAGTGTGTTATAGTTGTAAAAATTGGACATTTTATCGTCGGGAGGTATCGTTCATGCAGCTGTCTCACCAGATGATGCAGCCGATAATTCAACGACTGCGTGAACAATGTGATGCGGAGCTGATATTGCTAATTGGGTCTGCGGCACGCGGAGAATTGCGAGTGGATAGCGATGTGGATCTGGTGTATATGTCGTCTCCGCATCGCCGACCGTTGTCTACTTATCGGCGATATATGCTGGCACAGGAGTTGGCAGATCTGCTCGGTAGAGATGTAGATTTGATCGATTTTGCATGTGCCAGCACGGTCTTTCAATTGCAAATTGCTACGACAGCGGTCGTACTGTACGAGCAAAATGAGCTGCTGCGACCGTTAGCTTGGATTACTGCTTATCGCGATTATGCGCTGCTCGGTGAGCGCAGACAGACGGTGATCGACACGCTATTGTCACCACAGTCACAGTCACAGTCACAGTCACAGTCACAGTCACAGTCACAGTCACAGTCACAGTCACAGTCACAGTCACAGTCACAGTCGATGATGACGGATGCTGCGAACAAGTCCAGCTTTATTTTGCCGATAGAATGTCATACAGATCGATTATCGGAGCAGCGCAACAAGGATACACCCGTGGCAAATGGTGAACAGGCAGCCACTTCTATAGGAGGAACTCTTATCGTGAATAGAGATATTATATTGAACAAATCCGCTACCATTCGTCGATGTGTGCAGCGGATTCAGGAGGAATATGAAGGCAATGTCGACAATCTGTTCAACTTCACCCGTCAGGATTCGATTATTTTGAATTTGCAGCGTGCTTGTGAAGGATGTCTGGATCTGGCAATGCACCTGATTTCTGAAAATAAACTTGGTGTGCCGCAGAGCAGCCGGGATGCGTTCGATCTGTTGCAGCGCAGTGGCATCATTGATCCGGCTCTCAATCGCAGCCTGAAGGCGATGGTTGGCTTTCGTAATATCGCCATGCACGATTATCAGGCGGTACAGGTGGAGATTCTGGAAGAGATGATTGAGGAACAGTTGCCTGATTTTGAACAATTTATCATCTGTGTGGAACAGAGCGGCTGAAGCTACAGCCGCTCTATTTGCCTAGATATTTGATGACAACATTATCAAATACCGCTTTGCCCCCTTCGCTGTACAGCGCAATCCCCTGATCACCCGGCTCCGGGAATACCAGATTGGAAAGTGTTACTTGCCCGCCATCGACGAACATTTCTACACTTGTTTTATCGACCAGTAGTTTTAGATGCACCTTTTTCTTCGACGAATCGAAGGGCGCCTGACTTTCCAGCAGATTGTTGCTGTTGTCAGGATGACCAGTGTACGAACGATTCACATACGTATACCCGCCTTCTACAAACACACCTGCATCCACATGTCGTGATCCATCCGGCGAACGGCGTAGCTGTAAGCCCGCATTTTTTAGATCAGACCATGAGATGTCGGCGTCCAGCTGATACGAAGAACCTTTTACATCCAGCTTATATTGTCCGTCCACTTCCACACGCGGAATATGCTGGGTAGCAGTGACAAATTGGGACAGTCCACGGATCGGCTGGGATAGCAGCGTATAGCCGTTGGATGATGGTTTCAATTGAATCTGACGTACCATCGAGTCGGTTCCATTATATCCATCCTTCAACGTTGGCGTATTGTTGGCATAATCCCAATTGTTCATCCATGCGAGCGCGTAGCGATGATCGTAGGGCTTGTTGCTGGTGCCATCTTCAAAGGTCACTGCCGCATACCAGTCAAATCCGTAATCAAGCCATTGCGGCTGTTGATTGTCTGCTTTGAAGCTTAGTCCGTTAAAGGTGCCGATCCAGTACGCATACGTATTCGGCTGACCAGATGCACGACCGTTGGCACTAACGCCAAGTACCCATTTATACGTACCATTCGATGCCCGCATCCGATACAGATCAGGGCATTCCAGTGTACCGATATTGTCGGCTACAAAGTCGCTGACATAACGCCAGCTTTTTAGATTTTGGGAAGTGTAAAAGCCGATACGATTGCCTTCCGCCATAAGCATAATCCAGCGCTTGGATTGCTTATCCCAGACCAGCTTCGGATCACGAAAATCGGCATTACCCGGGTTGGATAAAATCGGCTTGTTGCCATATGCCTTGAACGTATTGCCGCCATCTGTGCTGAACCACAGGTATTGCTCCTGCGCACCGCCGTTGGCAGAAGGCTGGGTCACAATAGCAATCATCGTATGTTTGCCCAGACCGGCTGTATTATTCGTATCGACAACGACTGAGCCTGACCACGGATCGCCGTTAGCGCTAGTGTATTTCGGAATCGCAACGCCCTGATCTTGCCAATGTACGAGATCGGTTGAGGTAGCATGACGCCATTCGGTGCCGTTGCCGTTAGGGTAGTCTTTGTTGTACAGATAGTAATAATGATATTTGCCGTTGGCATAGACTGGACGCTGCGGATCATTCTTCCATTTATCCGGCACGGTGAAATGATAGTTTGAACGGTAGCCGTTGATCTGCTGACCGGTAGAGGACAGTTGTGTTTCTACATTCTGCTGGCTTTGTCCATTGAATTCACTTTGTTCATTCGACTGGCTTGACGGATTGGTTGAGCTGCTTGCTTCCGCTTGTGTGGACGAAGATGTTGATGCATCAGGTTGCAGCTCGTAGCACGCCGCCGTTCCGACAGCGATCACTCCGGTCAGTCCAAGCGGCCATATCCACCGGCGCAGGACTGTCGTTCTGGATGTGTTGCGGTTATCTGGATGCTTCATAATATGTTCTCCTCTCTGATGTCGTTGATCCTGTTCATAACAGATGCGATATAAATGGAATAAGGGAACAGAAAGCGGCGGTTATTCGCCAACTTTCTCCCCCTCTATTCCCGTTCTTGCACATGGACAATCTCCATCCAAGGTGTATCCAATTGCACTTCAATCAAACGATTCCTCAAATGAGACTTCATGGTCATAGCAAACCGATTGTTTGGATTCAACCGAATCTATACATCAACATACATATTTCCATTTCGCCATTTTTCGTTTGTTATTTCGTTGTTACCTGACCTTGATTCAGAGTACTGTTCGGTACAACCGATGTACGGTCGCCCTGAATCGCCACTTGGAAGCTTGGTGCAAAGGTCGACTGCTGATTGGCAAAATAACCACGGTTGGTCATATAGCTCGTAATGACCACTTTATTATCCTTCACCTGTGGAATCGCAAAGTGCGCATACGTCCACGTTACATCACGCGGATTCAGATCCTGATGCAGCACCAGCCCGCTTCCATTCAGCGGTTTGTATGGTCCGTCGATCGAATCCGATACATAGCCGAGCATATAAATGTCTTCTGCATCTACACCGTCAAGGAACATTTTCGCACCGCGTGTATCGGTGAACAGATACCATTTGCCGTCCATTTTGAAAATGTTGGCGCGTTCGATCTCATCCGTTACGGTATTCGATGCAATCAGCGGCTTCATTACTCTTTTCAGTGAGTAATCGTCGTTCAGTTCAATAATGCCGAGCGCTCCGTTAGCGATAGACATGTAATCCTTGTCCGGGCTATTCAGCAGCTTCTCCCGTTCACTGTTGAAAAATTCGTCGTTGCCACCATAGTAGGCTTTGTTGTAAAACATCTCGTCACCCTGATAACCAGTTTCCGAGCCGGTATTCGCTTCAAATACCAGATACTTGTGACCGTTATCTTCTACATAGTGTGGATCACGCAGCGTATGGTTATCGGAATAATCCCCCGCGCTGAATGCCTGATTGACCGTCTGGTACATTTTGCCGTCGCCATCAAAGATCGATTTGAAATCTTCCACGCCGTCTACTTTCAGTGTGCCGTTTTCCGGTTGTGATACATTCACCTGCGCAGTTGTCAGCGTCTGCTTGCCATAGAAGCCTTGATCCGCATCCCATGGATGACGGTTTGTGTAGAACAGGCGTACTTTGCCATCCTTGGTCATCGTTGCCGAACCAGACCATTCTTCCGATTGATGATTCAGAATCCAGTCGTTGGGCACGAGCTTGTCGGTATCTTTGAACACGCGACCGGCATTTTTCCAAGCGTCCAGCGATTGGTCATTTGCTTTTTTATAAAATAGATAGATGAATGTATCGGACGAACTCTTCGGATCGCCAGCTAGACCGAATACGATCTCATAACCGTTATAGTTGGCAACCGTACCGTCCGCATTTTGCAGCGGCCATGTGTCCCAGACGTCGAGATTGATCGTATTGCCGTTTGCATCTTTGCCGACAGCAGACGGAATATTGCGGATCTCGTCCTTATTGAATGCAGGCACCTGAAATTGCGATTGCTGTTGCTGCTGTGGAATTTTCAGTGCATCAAAACGGGTGATATGCGAGAAGCCGTATGTATCGTCGATCACCGATGGAATAGCTGGATTCTCCGGTACAGGATGTGTAGGACGTGTCGGAGAACCGCCATTGTAATCTTGTCCATAGCCGCTGGCAAGTGCCGGTGTACCGCCTGCCAACAGCGCTGCTGCCACCGTAACGGCAGCCGCCTTTTTATACCATTGATTGATGTTCATAATTCAAACTCCCTTTCAGAATATGGAATGCCGGAAGGAACTGGACGACAAAAAGACCTAAAAATCCCTAACCAGACACCATGTCATAGGACATAGCGATCTCCAGTCGGAGTTTTTTAGGTCTTGCCTGCTTTACCAGTAACACACCCGGATATGCTGTTGCTGACACCTATTCTATACCGCCTGCTGCTGACAGTACTATAGAGAGAATGAACCAATTTGGCAACCAGATACAAACGACTATTTTCGCAAATTTTCATGAATAATTATCATTATTAGTCTTATTTTCACATTTTCAAAGATTACAGTTTGTCATTAAAGGTTACATTTTTGCTACTTTTTATCCAGACAGCCTGTAAAAATGAATAGTTCTGCTTAGTCAGTGGAACAGGTATATGGAACTGTATCGGTATGAATAACAGTTGATGCTGCTGCTTGATCGCAATGAATCAAGTCCATTCTCGTCGTTCATATGCTGCTAGCTACGATGTGTCAACGGGCTGGATGACCCAACCTTTCCTGCAACCGTTGCAGCTCAATCGCTATAAGCACACGCTGACTATCCGTGCAGCTATATCCATACTCGTCTTCCGCATGATCGGTCATCTCCTGCACCTGTGCATACCAATCCGCATACTTGTCACGAGCGATCACGATGATCTCCTCATCCAATTCAGCAGCTGGATGACCATCGACCGAGGATTGCAGTATACTTTTTAGCTGGCTAATCAATCGTTCATATGCTGCCGACTTGCGATCCAGCGGCTGGTTCAGCACATATTCAATATCCTCTACCATATCGCGAATGAGCGCTGCCAGACCGGAAGAAGCAGCACTAGAGCCTGCATTCATGACAGCAGTATGAATGTGCATAGCAATATAACCGACTTCATCCTCAGGAATATCAATCTGTAGACGCGTGGCGATCAGTTCACGAGCATATAACCCGATGCGAAATTCTGCCGGATATAGAATTCGTATTTCTTCCAGCAATGTATTGTGAATGATCATGCCGCTACGCAGCCGTTCTAGCGCATGAGACAGATGATCGGTCAGCGCAATATGAATATGCTCATTAAAGGAAACATTCAACTCACGTTCCGCATGGGAAATAATATGCTCCGACACTGCGATCTCCTCTTCCGGTAACTTTTGCAGCATTTCCTGCAAATACCCATACCGCTCCTGATCTTCCAAAATGAATATTTTCTCAATGCGACTAGGATCAACGATATCGTTTTTGCCTTTTTCAAAAGACACCCCGCCGCCCATCACAATCTTCTCCTGTCCCTGATCGTCGACGATGACAGCGTTGTTGTTCAGAATCTTTTTGATCTTCATGTCATCTACCTCCACAATACGTTATGATGAACGCTCCTCTCTGCCCAGCAACAAGGTCAGTACAAATGCTGTACTCGTCGCCAGCACAAAGCCAATCATATAATGAATAAAATTAGACCAGCCAAACGGAATAATGAATGCCAGCATCGGAATGCCAGTCAACCCGAAGGAGCTAGCAACCACATGATGCCAGCCGATATAAGCGCCACCGACTGCACCACCAGCTGCCGCCGCAATAAACGGACGCACCAGCTTCAGATTGACACCAAGCGCGACCGGTTCTGTGATGCCGAGAAAGGCAATTAGTGCGCCCGGCAATGCCGCTTTGCGTAGCACGGAATCTCGGGTACGCACATACACTGCTAAGCCTGCCCCGCCTTGTGCCACATTTGCCATCGACCAGATCGGCAGTAGAAAATTCACCGCAATATCTGGGTTGGAGATCAAGCCTGCTTCAATCGCCTGTAACCCTTGATGCAGCCCTGTCAGTACAATACTGCTGTACGCCCCGCCCAACACCAATCCAAACCAAGTACCACCGTACGCATACAGATGCTCCAGTAGTGCAGCACACCAATGACCCAACCATCCAGAGAGCGGACCGATCACGAACAGCGCAAGCATACAGCCACCGAGCAGTGACAATACCGGAATGACCAGTACATGTACGGAACCGGGAATGATACGGCGTAGGCGGATTTCCAGCATCGCCATCAGCATAGAGGCGACGATGACCGGAATTGCTGTCCCCTGATAACTGAATTGCGGCAGAGCGACTAACCCGAACGATGAAATAACCGACGGCGGCATACCATCATTGCCTACAATCTCCGGCCTGGACATTAACATCCCTAGTACTGCGCCTAGTACAGGTGTACCGCCGAATCGCTTGGCAGCATAGTAGCCAAACATCACACTAATGATTTGGAAAATCGATCCGGTCAGCAGTTGTAGCAATCGGAACCAGAGGGAATCCGCTTGCGCCCAGCCGACAAATTGCAGTAAGCTAACCAGTCCGAGCAACATGCCTGCCGCAACAAAGACTGGAATCATCGGCACGATAATATCGGAAAAGAACGATACCGCGTCTACGATACGTGTAGTCAGCGGACGTCTGACGAGTGGCAGTTTATCCTTTGAGGGATGATCATTGGCACGAATCGCCGCAGCAGTGAATGGTGGAGTTGCTAATTCTTCACCCACAGATCCGTCTGTCTCTGACTCCATCGTATGCTGTTGTGGTACTGTCGTTTCCTTTTGCTGCAACTGGCGTTCAATCTGGCGATACAGCCGGAATACTAGCTCTGGTCCTACAATGATTTGCAGTTGCCCACCAACCTGACGTATATTTTGTACTTCTGGAATATTGGCAAGCGCTAAGTGATCCGCCAGCTCAGGATGATGCAGCCGCAGGCGGATACGGGTTGTGCAATGCAATACTTCCTGTACATTATGCAGCCCGCCGGATTGTACAATGAGCTGTTCTGCCAGTTGCTGCATATGCTGACGGCGTTGAAGCCGCTTCGCTGCCGGGGAAGCAGTTTCTTCTTCCCGCACAAGCATTCCTCCTTTGCCAATGTTATGGATTGCAAATGTTGTTCAATGTTCAATGTTCGGTGTTGAATGTGTGAATACGGAATGGAATTCACAATGATGGATGATGAGTTGATACAGCTACTTATTTATTGATATAACAAGCTTACGCAAATTTTCAGTATAGTTACACGACTGTAACTTTGACAGTATACGGCACATTGATAGAGCTGACAACTTCTTTAGGAACCGGTTCCATTTTACTGGATATAGCAAGCAATGGTATGAGGAATCTAGGGGCGTATCATGCCAGTTTATTGATGTGCTAGCGAATCCAATGCAACAACAAAGAACCTGTTCCGATTACAGCATCTTGTTACGGACAGGTTCTTTTGTTATTGGTTTTGGTTTTGGTCTTGGTTTTTGATTTTGTTTAGGAACTTTGCATTAGGAGAATTTGGTTGGATTTTTTACTCTTGATCTTTTCATTGCTACTATTTGGTATAAGTCTACTTATGATATCGGTGAAACTCCTTATCGTTTAAAAAGCTACATACTTGCTACCTACTTATTTTCTAGACCGCATGTACTTAAAACTTGTTACTTTCTATACTTTTAATTCTTAAAGATGCGTCGCTATCTCAGCGCGTATCGATGCGCTTTTCATCAGGTAACGTATACGAAATCGTACCCGATTGATCCGAAATTGCCCCTCCCACCTTATATACTCTACCTGTTCTGTGAAAACTGTTATTTGAATGAATGATGCCTGTTTCTACTAAGCTGCTATCACCCCAGCCTCCATGCAAATAATATACAAAGTTTTGATACTTTAATGGAATATCGCTCCATTTATCTTTTAATTGAAATGTAAGTAGGTCGTTCAGCGTATGGAAATCGCCTGTTTCGGCGCTCAATCCATGTGCCTGCCATGTAATAACTAGGAAATCGCCTTTGAATTCAATCAATGAAATCGTATCTCCATAAATATAATAGAATCGTAGTGCTTCTCCTTCCGGAAATAGAAATTCACGATCCAACATTTCTCCATTGGATGTGACTTCCAATGGCTGTCGCAAACTATGTACACCGGGGAGCGAAACTAGAGTGCCTTCTACAATCAGCTTACGTGCACTCGCAAGATCGCCTTTGTCCAAAATTTGTCGATCATCTCTATTCAATGGCAGCTGAATCGTCAAGGTTTGCTTATTGTAGGTATAGTTGTAACCTAGCTGTCGGATAAAAGCAGCCGGAATATACATACGACCGTTCATCTTCTGTATCGGTGTATACAGCTGAAATACGTTTTGCTTTCCATCATTAAGCTTGTATTCGTTTTGACCAAGCTTGAATGTATATACCTCACCCGCCCACGGTGCCAGCGTGATCGTGCCGTTTGCAGAAATGTGAAATTGGGAGTGGGTGGCTTGGGCAAGCTGACGTAACGGGAGCATGAGTTGTCCTCTCGAAGTGGTCAAGGTGCCTCCGTCCAACTTTTGCCCGGCAGGCGTGACAATGGTTAGTTCGGTTGCTGCTTGTGCGGTCAACGTAGGCACTAATCCGATGATCATCAATACAGAGATGATCCAGAGCATTTTGATCGTTTTCAATATTCATCTTCCTTTCCATATTTTTGAAGTCCTTGTTTTTAGACTTCATCATAGCTGGAAAAGTTGCGAATAGTATAAAATACTTTTTCACATGATCGTGTACAATTATTCATCCATAGAAAACGAAATCGTCCATTGTCCATCTAGTGTTTGAACGATATTGGCATAATCGAAATAGAAATCGATATCCTGTTGATCATCTACCATTGGTGTATTGAAATCAAACTGTTGTTCCGCAATATCTCCTTCAGTAGTAAGAGATGATGAATAATCTAGCAACTCGCCATTTTTCCGCAAAACAAGTTTGTTCATCGCCTGTAGCTTATGAAACTGATCATTGTCTGGAATTTTGATCACACTTTGATCTAGGCTATAACGTAGAGTCAGTTTCCGATGGTTATCCGACCAGTTAAGGGAGTGAAGCAAGAAGTTCGCCTGTTCACCAGGATGAATCGTATATTGTTTGCCTGTCTGCATGTTAGATGGCAATTTAAGGTTATGATGCTTGATCAATACTAGATCTTTGAACTTCACCAGATACTGCTGCTTATCCATAATATTCGCAGACTCGTTCAAGGAGAATGTTTCGTCTGCAAAGTAATTTTTAGCTTTGTCAAATCCATTCAATGTACTAATAACATCGCTTCCGTTTCCAGCATTCACAAGATCACCCTCAACGAATGAAGCATAATCGAATGTGGATTTGTCGATTCCAAATAAACTGAAATTGAGCGTTAACGATTCAATTCCGTCTGGATTAACATTGAAGCGTCCTGTATTTAATCTTAGCCCTACGCCATTTTGCACAGACTCAATGTTCAGATTTTTTGTTATTGGCAGACTCTTATTGAGAGAATTATCTTGTGCATGTGGGATGGCAGACTCTACATTATAGCTTGCTTGTTGAGTCGATTGTATCGGTATAGATTGCTCATTGTACTGCCAACCCAATACCCCAATACCAATCGCTGCAACTACACCAAGCGCAATGACTCCCCCTCTTCGTCCCCGCTTCTGCGAACGAAACTGCTTCATCTTGGGCTGATCATCCCGACTCCAACCGGAGCGACGGTTATCGACTTCCCGCTGGATGCGGCTCCACATCCCATCGTAATCCGGTGTCTGTTCCGGTTCTTTGTCCAGATGCCGTTTGATCGTCTGCTCATCCCATTTTGGCATGAATATCACTTCCTTTCTGGGCATCGTCGTTGAAATGGGTTGAATATTTGCGCAGCTTTTTCAGCGCACGGTTTAGTCTGGATTTGACCGTACCAACTGGAATATTCAGAGTCTCTGCCGTCTCGGTTGTACTGCATTCCCCCATGTAATACAGCAACAACACCTCTCGTAGCGGCACTGACAAATGATTCAACAGCTTAGCAAACTCATCCACCGTCTCCCCATGCTCAATCTGCGTTTCTACTGATTTGCCCGACAATAGCGGCAAGTGCAACGTAAATGCTCGCTGCTCTCGCCGCTTGCGACTAGTACGCCGATGAAACTGAGTATGACATTCGTTCGCGGCGATGCGCAGTAACCACGCCTTTTCATGTGTAATATGATCCCGCTTTGCCAGCAATGCCTTAATAAATACTTCCTGACAAATGTCCTCAGCATCGGCAGGATTACCTGTCATATACAGACAATACCGATAGACCGATTCCCGGTACGTCTCAAATAGCTCCCTATCGTCCACAATATCCCCTTCCTTCTCTCTCGCTCTAAGCCTTCTCTATGTAGACTGAGCACAGCGTCCATGAGTTCCCTTTTTTATGTAAAATATACAGGTATGATTTTATCGCACTACACTATACATGCAAAAAGAACCTGAGACGGTGTACAGATTGCATACTTCTTCCCATCATAATCACTGCATAACGATCACTTGTTATGCGTGTATTCATGGCAAAGGATATACATGTATCTATACGCGTTCAGGTTCTTTGTCAGGTACAAGATCAATCGATTGGCATTCCTTCAATCCAAGTGTGCATAGTCATTCCTGCGTCATTACACATTCTACTCCTGATTCAGCACAATCCGTCGAATCTGCTCCAGCGGAACCTTCGGCTGGCGATCATAAGTCAGCAGACCGTTAATTTCCTGCTCCACATCCGTCAACTGGGTATAACAGAATCCACGCACAATCGGCGAGCCGTACAGCGGACGAATGACCGCCTGTAGACGCTGCAAATAATCGTCATCATTCTCGGCACCGGAGTAGCCCCAGCCCTCCTGCTCCCCTGTCTGGTACGCGATGCCGCCAAATTCCGTAATCATAATCGGCTGACCTTCATACTGCGCACCACCGACGAAGAGGTGGCGGTTGCCCGGCGTCGCGTTAACAGCTGTCTCCACGTTAGCATAACGGTCTGTCAGCACCTGCTCTTCCCACGCATAATCATGGATTGCCACAATGTCGGTTTTCATCATTTCCCAGCCATCGTTGTAAATGACCGGGCGCATCTCATCCAGTGAACGAGTCAGATGATACATTGCCAGCCCATGCTGCTGTTGACGTTGATCGACCAGCGCATTCGGAATGCCCCAGCTCTCGTTAAGCGGCACCCAGACGATCACGGACGGATGGTTGTAATCACGCTGAATGATCTCCTGCCATTCGCGGGTAAACCGGTTCACATATTGCTCGGAATAATCATACGCATTGGCAGCTTCGCCCCACACCATCAGCCCCTTCACATCGCACCAGTATAGAAAGCGCGGGTCTTCCGTCTTCTGATGCTTGCGCACACCGTTGAAGCCCATTTGCTGTGTTAATTCAATATCTCGCAGGATCGCTGCATCCGACGGCGGTGTGAGAATGCCATCTGGAAAATACCCCTGATCCAAGACGAGCCGCAGAAATTCAGCCCGATTGTTTAAATAAAACCGACTGTTGTCGATAGACACTTTGCGCATACCAAAATAGCTGTCCACCGTATCCACCACTTCGCCGTCACGTAGCAGCTCTACCCGCAGATCGTACAGATTCGGTCGGTCAGCACTCCACCAGCGCCCCTGTGTATGATCGTTAAAGTCATTCAGTCCAATCGCTCGGAACGGCTCCACACTGCACAAGGAAAATTCGTCGCTCGCGATATTTGCCCCGTCAAAATCCACCGTCAATCGTACCTGAAAAGAGCTAGTATGTAGCGCACGTCCCGTTTCCGGCGTATACTTCAGCCCGATCCGCATCTCGTTGCGATCAATATCCGGGGTCAAGCGCAGACGCTGCAAGTGATACGGCTCTACCACTTCCAGCCATACACTTTGCCAGATTCCAGTCGTGCGAGTGTAAAAGATACTTGCCGAATCTTCCAGCCAGTACTGTTTACCGCGCGGCAGCGTTACATCACGGCTAAAGTCCTCGCAGCGCACCACAATTTCGTTCGTATCTTCCTTATCCAGCAACGCTGTAATATCCGCTTGAAACGGCGTATGCCCGCCTTCATGTGCCGCCGCCCATTGTCCATTTACCCAGACCGTTGCCGCATAGTCAACCGCACCAAAATGAACGATGATCTGTTTCCCCGCCCAGTCGGTCGGCAGCTCCAGTGTCCGGCGATACCAGACCAGATCGTGAAATCCGGTGTCACTAATACCGCTCAATTCACTTTGAAAGGCAAACGGAACTTCAATGCTGCGGTCAAATGTCCCCTGTCCGCGCATATGCCAGCCTTCTGCATCTCCACAGCGTTCATCGTCAAACGCAAACGCCCACGTCCCGTTCAAATTAATCCAATCTTCCCGCACCAGTTGCGGACGCGGATATTCCGGTCGTGGCAGACGTTGGTCGCGATCATTGCGCGCAGTTGGATGTTGTACATATCTCATGTGATGAAGTTCCTCCTTCAGATATAATATATGTTCCCAATCAAAGCAGCAGGACAGCATCTACAACAATATCGTAAGCGGTTACAATTAAATCTGTATCCATCATACCTTATCCCTGCTCACCGTGTGTGGATGATTTTATATAGATTCCATCCGCTGCATATATTCAAAAAGCTACGCAAACTCACTTGATTGAGTTGACGTAGCTTTTGGTTAGGCTTTTATCGAAAGTGAAAGAGCATTTATATACCAATTTCAGTTGCATACTGATCGTTAGGAAGTAGCAGGAACCGGGTCTTTGGCTTCGGTTGGTTGTTGTTGTCTGGAAATGGCGAACAAAACGCCCCAGATGAGGATGAAACCGAGCAGTTGCGACCACGTTACGACCTGATGATAGACGATCCAGTTGATCAGGACACCGACCATCGGGAAGCTTAATTCTGCCAGCGTTGCTACCGATGCTTTGGTCGTGGACAAGCCTTTGTAGTACATCAGCAGGCTGAGCAGTCCCGGCAACAGAGCTTGACCGACCAGATTGACGATGACAAGCAGGACAGGAATAGCACCTGCGGGCAGGCTCCATGCTGCATTTTCGTTCAAGGTCAAGACGAGCAGCAAAGGGATCGCCAGAATGAAGCGCAGCGAAGTGACAGTCTCGTATTTCATTTTTCCGACCATCAGACGCCCCATAACGGTTGATCCGCCCCATAATGCAGCGGCGCCAAGAGCGAGCAAAGAACCAACCTGTGCAAAATCGTTAAAATGACCAATCGGAACGGCAAAACCGAATGTTAGCAAGTACGTACCGCCCAGTGCCAGAACGAACAGCCAGCCAAAACCGCGTGGCAATGTTTCTTTTAGCAGCAGACGCGCCAGAATGATAGCGAATAACGGTTGCAGCTTTTGCAATAATAAGACGGCGTTGAGATCGCCATGCGATAAACCCATTGTGAACAGTACAGTTGCAATTGCCGAGCCGCCCCAAGATAGGAACAGCAGCGCGCCGATATGTTGCCATTTCAGACCGCGCAGTTCATGACGATTGATCCACAAAATTGGAGCGGCAGCGAGGAATGCTACGAGATGCTCCAGCAATACGATCTGGGTCGATGTGAACGACTCCAGCAAAATAATACGGAATAGCGGATCGACACCCCATAGTGCTGCCCCGATAAAGACGAGCCAGAAGCCGCTTTTGACATGACGCTGTTTTGTTTCCGCAGCAGATTGAAACCGATAGTTGACGTTTTCCATAATTCAAACTCCTTAATATAATTAGAATTTGAATAGGCGATCTTATACGGAAAGCCCCTGAGCATCGGGAACCGACATTCAGGGGCTGATCAAATAAACATGTACCTATGATATACCGATGCTGTTCATCGGCAAACATACCTGTACAGGTTTATGTGTTGATCTTCTCCCATCCGGACTTTACCGTCGGCTCTGGAATTGCACCAGATCAGTCAACTGCTCCAAATTGGAACAGTGAGTCGCGGGCTGCTGTCGACATCGTCAACATTTACCGCCGGTCAGGAATTTCACCTTACCCCGAAGATCTCTATTCGATTGTTCATTACGATAGCTAATAATTATCATCATGATTCTATTTCATTAACCATGAAAGACGTTTTTGAAAGTTTCGCAAGCTAACCTTTGAATAAATCTCATTATAAAGATACTTTTAGTAACTTGCAATAGCTTTGTACATAAAAATCATAGCTTTTTATATAATTCATATCGTTTAACTCGGTTTTATCTATATGTATAGCGTAACGTATTCTGTTATCCATTTCAAGATAGGATGCTAAATCTTATCATTTCGCTACTTGCTCTCTCTATTTTAATCATTTTAAACATGTCTATATAATGCATGTTTACGAAAATTTGGTATACAAAATAGTTCGAATTTAACATTTTACATATACGTGTGTTGTCAGCTTGGTGTCTGGGTATAAGATAACGTGGGCTTTTTACAGCTTTCACACCAAATACATATATTTGAAAGGGGAAGAACAAATTGGATTTTAACAAACCCAATCCGGAATTCACACCCGGACAAAATCCGAACTACCCTCCAGACTCGAACTACCCACCCGGTGGTTACAACCCGCGCGCAGGTGTACTGAGTGTCAAAGACTGGATGATCACCCTGCTGCTGCTGGCGATTCCTGTCGTCAATATCGTTATGCTGTTCGTCTGGGCATTCGGTAACAGCGCACCACTGTCCAAATCGAACTACGCCAAAGCCACACTGCTGTGGGCAGCGATCTGGATCGTGCTGTACATTATCTTCTTTGCAATTTTCGGCGCGGCATTCTTTGCCACTATGAGTAGAATGGATCAAGGCGGATATTGATTTTGTAGCAAGACCGTAGCAACACGATTCGGCAGAAGCAAGGATACCGTGTGCATGAGCAGTAGTGTTGGAACGAATGCTCATTCCCAATGAACCATCTAACAGAATCAGTAAGTTCAGCAGAGTGGGTTCTGCATGAACCTGCTTAGCAAAAAGAAGTGCGTCTCTGCGGCGCACTTCTTTTTCGTGCTTATATACGGTTAAAAATACAACTGATCATCCGGCTTTAGCGAATGTACCTGCTGAAAGCCTTCTTGCTCCAGCCTTAGCGCCAGTCCATCGGTACGCGGACGTGTCGCATGTACGAGCAGGGTACGCGGACTTTTGAGATCAAGCAGCATTTGCCGCACATCCGGCAGCCCTTGATGCACCTTGTAGCGCACATGATGAATCTGACAGCCCTGATGCTCCATATCCATCAGCAGCAACCGCCCGAATGAGCCATGCGCCAGATCACCGGTAAAAATCACCCGATTCACAGCACTCGTAGCAATACGAGTATAATGCTGCTGTGCCTTGACCGATTGCAGCATCCCGTCGTCGGTAAACAGAATCGAACTAGGATGCTGGCGAAATAAGGCTTCGCGCGAATGCTCATCCGTCAGCCGATACAATTGTGGATGCTTCAATAGCTGTGCAATACGCTCCGCTCCATCGCTACGCAGCCAGCGCGGTTCAGCAGCGAACAACTCTAGCGCTTCCAGCAGATCCTGCTCTACGAGAATCGGAATCTGAGCAAACTGCTCACGCGCCCACAGAATCAATTCCTGTCCGCGTCCATATAACGGTACCGGCAGGAGAATCGCACCTCCGCGCTTCAACGTTTCCTTCATATACCGACTCAACTGTGATAGCTTATTGCCCTGCCGATCTGTATCTACACCATACGCCGCATCGACAATTGCCAGATCCAGATCTGGAATTTGCCCAGGTGAAGGATGTGCACGCGAGATAATACGCGAATGATGCAGCGGACGATCTGCTTCCAGTAGTCGCGATTCGGCACTATAATCACCGGTATAAAAGATCGTCTTGCCATACCAGTTCACTGCAACCCAGATGGAACCCGGCAAATGACCTGCCCGTCCCCAGCATACTTGTAGCTCTGGACGCAGCCATGTCCATTCTCCCGGCGGTGCGACATCTTCCAAATAGCGGAATTTTAGAGAAGACAGCGGCTTTCGTTCAGCATCGCTGGAGACTTTTACTTGTCGCTGATCATTATCATTATGTTCATACGTCAACGGATTCGCTAGTTCACTAGCGGTATGATACGACCACTGGTCTGATTTCTGATCAGCAACCACATAGTGCTGCTCGTTCAGATGTTGCTCATGCATACGAAGACAAACCGGTAATTGCTTGAGCGTAGCCCGCGTCGTCCAAATATCGCCGGTATATCCATACTGCTCCAATAATGGCAAACCGGAACTGTGATCCTCATGCGCGTGTGACAAAAAGACAGCCTGTGTTCGTGATAACATATACGTCATTCGGGCAGGAAAATCGTGCTCATCCCGTTGCAGCTCCATCCCACAATCAAGCAGCAAATAACGGTCTTCCCGCCTCAGCAGATAACTGGATCGTCCATGCTCGCCCGCGCCGCCAAGAATCGTAAGTTCCATCATGATATTCAACTCCACCTGTTTTCACCATGGTCGTCTAAACCGGATTACGCGGTTCAGCCTGTTTTACATGCACTAGATGTCCAACTGTTTCCTGAACAGTATATCTGTCATTTTTGTATGCAGTGTATGGTTAATGTAAACGCAGTATAAACTTTTGCAAAAAGAGCCTGCTGTTTTTAATGATACGCAGATAGTTATGTACAGGAGATTTACGAATGATGAGGACAATCCAAGCGACAGTGACCATCGCAATGAGAGCATACAACGACAACGATGTACCTTTTTATCCGTACCTGAACATGCTGGATATGAATATCAAAAAAGGCACAGGTCGACTACATATGCCGATCCACAACAAAAAAAGCGTACCGCTTCTATCCGAAGATATCACGGTACGCTTTTTATGACGGTTCACAACCGGCATGGTTGTGAAGAGAGGTTCACAAGAAACAGGTCTTATTTCAAGCCGTATTTTTTGTTGAACTTGTCTACGCGGCCACCCACGTCTGCGTTTCTTTGTTTACCAGTGTAGAACGGGTGGGAAGCAGAGCTAGTATCCACACGAATTACAGGGTAAGTGTTGCCATCTTCCCATTCCATAGTTTCGCTGGAATGTTTAGTTGTTCCGCTCAGGAATTTATATCCACAGCTTGGATCCAGGAAAATAGCCTGTTGAAATTTAGGATGTCCTTCTTTTTTCATGAGTAATCACCTTATTCCATAAAATTATTCGCACTATTCCCATTATACACCGTTGTATGGAAATGTCAAAGAAGTTCTGTTTTTTTATCAAAAAAATTTTGGTTCTCCAGCACACTTGTTTTATAATAAAATCCCATCGTGTACAGACATCATTTGACCGATATTACCGATCCACATAATCTTCACATATATTCATACGGCAAAAGGGGAATCTTCCGATATGGCTGTTCAAAAAGAAAGCGAATTATACCTTCCGATCAAGCACTTTTTCGCCCTTCAGGGCTATGATATCAAGAGCGAAGTCCGTCATTGCGATCTGGTCGGCACACGTCAGAGTGATCCCGAGCCACTCATTATCGAGATCAAAAAAACGTTCAATCTAGCGCTCATTTTGCAAGGATTGGAGCGGCAAACACTCAGTAGCAATGTATACGTCGCCGTCGAACGCAACCGTGCCAAAAAAGGCGCACATAATCAGCGTTGGAGCGAACTCATTCAACTCTGTCAGCGACTACAGCTCGGTCTGATCACTGTGACCTTTTACCAGACCAAACGTCCACTGGTGGAAATACTATGCACACCGATGCTGAATAGCACGCCCCCATCTGCTCCGCGCAAAGGCAGCAAGCGTGCTCGTCTGGCAAAAGAACTCGCAGAGCGCAGCGGCGACTACAATCTGGGTGGCAGTAGCGGCGTTCCACTGATTACCGCTTACCGGGAAAAGGCGCTACGCGTCGCCTATGCACTTGGCGATCAGGAAGCCATCTCCCCTGCTACGTTGCGTCAATTGAGCGGCGTCCCGCTAGCGGCATCGATCATGCAGCAAAATTACTACGGCTGGTTTGAACGTATGGCACGCGGACAATATCGTCTCACGACAATGGGCAAACAGGCACTGCGCGATTATGCGTCCATCATCCAGCGCTTTGGACAGCTGTAGGATGCAATCTGTCTGACCATGCCAGCAGCATTTTTATACACAACGAATGATTTGATTAGCCAAATGCATATCAACTACACATCTACACATCGTATTCAGCACTAGAATATCCAGCAATAGAACAACAAGAATGGCGCGGACAGTTATCCATCCACGCCATTCCGTATTTATACATTCTATTCCTATGTATCATCCGCCTTATGTCAGCCCTGTTCCTTACAGAACAGGGTTCATTAGCATCCAAGCGGATTAGCGATTCCGTAGCTCAGCGATCTCTTCAGAGATCAGGTTCATACCGAGCAGCAATTCCTCGCGCCCCGGATGACTAAAATTTAAGCGAATATTGCTGCTACCCTGCCCATCGGCATAACAACGTTGACCCGGCAAAAAGGAGACCCCTCTCGCCAACGCCCGATTCAGCAATTCCTCACCATCCAGCCCATCCGGCAACCGCGCCCACAAAAACATGCCGCCGACCGGCATCTCGACCTCAGTACCACGCCAGTTCGGTCGTTTCAACAATTCCAGCATCAACTTGAGCCGAATCTCATACTCCCGGTTCAGCATCGTAATATGGCTATCCCAGTCAAAACGTGGCGATTGCAGCAAACGTAGCAGAATCGCCTGGTTCATCGTACTGGATTGCCAATCTGCCGTCTGCTTGGCTGCTGATAATACCTCAATCAGTTGCGGATCGCCAGCCGCCCAGCCAATCCGCAGCGCTGGTACAATCGTTTTACTGAATGAACCGATATACAGCACATGATTGCCACCCTGTTCGCGATCCAGTTGAAACAGACTCGGATACCGACGACGAAAAGAACGTACCTGCTCCGATCCAAAATGCAGATCACCATACGCATCATCTTCCGCGACTAATAGCTCATATCGGCGACATAGCTCTACCACTTGACGACGACGTTCCAGACTCCATGCACGTCCGGTTGGGTTGCCAAAATTCGGTGATACGAATAACAGCTTGGGCTGATGCTGTGTAATCAATTGCTCCAGATGATCCGGCACCATACCATCGGCATCACAATTTACATGCACTACCTTTGCCCCTTGCAAATGCAGCACCTGCAAACAGCCCGGTGGCGCGGGCGATTCGATCAGCACGATATCTCCGCTGTTCACATAAATACGCACCAGCAGATCAATCGTCTGCTGGCTACCGGATGTGAGCAAAATATGCGATGGATCGACGACGAGCTTCTGATCCTTTTGCCAGCGGGTATGCAGCCATTCTCGCAATTCAGGCGAACCGGCTACATCACCATACTGCAAATCAAGCGGACCTGCCGAAAATACCGCCCCTGCCGCTTCCCCCAACTGGGCAAGCGGGAACAACTCCTCAGCAGGCAACTCTTCCGCCAGCGAAATCCATGATTCGCGGCGCTGATTGTCCGCTGCCGGTCTGACTGAAAATGGCGGCATTTTGCCAACCCTGGATGCAAATGAGAACTTCACCGTTCCAGCCTCCTGTACGATGCTTTTTCAAGATCATACACCTGAACTTGAATCAAGGGCAACCTTTTTTGCCGCAGTTGCAGGCGAATGAGGCAATACATTATCCAGTGTAACGCCGGATTCTACAGTCGCGACACTGGGATGACTCTCCAATGCCCCTTTAAACGAAGCGGTATGCGAATACAGTGTATATTTTTCAATCGCTTGCGCACGACTGTTGACGCCAAGCTTATCGTAGATTTTGCGTAAATAATTATCGACAGATCGGCGGCTTACACGGATCGTCTCAGCGATCTTATCGTATGTAAACCCCTGTGTAATCTGTGTCATAATATTGTGTTCCAGTGGAGACAATTCAAAATAACCGTCGGTCGGTATTTGTGCAGGAACCGGTACAACGCCGTGGCTAAGCCACGACAACGGAATCACCGTCAATCCTTGACGCAATCCGCTGATCAGATGCAGCAGTTGTGCAGGCGACGATTCTTTGGACAATACACCGCTTGCGCCCATGCTCATCAAGCCAGCGAACAATGATAGATTGTTATCACCGGTCAGTACAATGACATGACTCTGCTCACTGCTGCGCTTGATTTGACGCAAATATAGTTCTGCATTGCCTTCTGGCAGCGAATCGTCCAGCAGGATCAGATGTGGTTTCACGCGTGCGGCAAGCTTGAGTCCATCTTTGACCGAACCGGCTGTACCGACAACACTCAGATTATCCGTCTCTTCCAGTATCAATTTGGTTCCCAGCATTAATGCGGGATGATTATCAATAATGATAACCTTCCATGTACTATCCATTGGGGCACTTCCTCCCTGTTTCAGACATTGATCCTCGGTGGGACTGTATAGTTACTATCGGTTACGTGCAGACTATTTTTAATCCTATCTTTTTCTTTTCTTCATTTAAAACGGTCAAAACATGTCTTTCTCGACCTAGCTGCCATGCCGACTCTCAGCGATTTGTACTTGATACCAGCATGACTGCTGTCGCCTTATTATCCATTCATCCATCCATCGCTCTCTTTGAGAAAATGGGTAAATGTATGCGAAACTATTCATTCTCCCCTGCGTTTAACGTTCCAGAATGAGCATGATTCATTGTACATTTGCTATCCTTGTCAGACCGTCCATCAATCATGCAAGTACAATCCACCTAGCGTGATCTGATAGCTTACGGAAATGGACGCTCCCCATACGTCATGTTAAAATGGACGATATTCTTCAAACTATTGTATGTACCGAGGTGATCATTATGGATTCAAAAGCAGAGTCTAATCGGCGTGTCGCATCACGGATCGAGACCTCCAGAGGGTCCTCTGCCAAATGGTTTTTGTTATTCTGGATATTGATTATAGCTATCGGCGCGACCGCTGCTTATTTATATAGCAACCATGTCAAACAGCAGATGATTACTGCGATTCAGGCGGATACCGAGCGCCAGATTGCAGCGCTGCAAACCGATTACGAAACCAAACTGAGCAGCATGTCAAAGGAAATGAACGACCTGCAAAGTAAAGTCGATTCGTTCAACGAACTACTCACCTTTACCAAAGACAACGCCAGCAGCAAAACCGACAATAGCAACAAACTGTACACTCAGCTGAATGAAGTGCAGAAGCAATTGAATACCTTGCAAAAGAAAATGGAGTTACTCAAATGACGATGCGTGTCAAAACTGTCAATCGTTTCTTCCTGCTGGCACTGGCTCCGTTTATCGGACTATTGATCGTTTTGCTGCTACAACCGAAGCAGCTGACCGTGTCGCTGGATCTGGACACCTACAAGCCGCAGACAACGCTCACCGCTCAGTCCACTTCCATCATGAACGGGCTGGATCAGGCGGAAAAGGTAGCCACACAAACATCGACGTCTATTGAGAAAACGACGCGTCTATACAATCAGACTACCACCGCCATGTCTTCAATTGTTCAGGCGGCGACCGCACAAGCTGCCAAACCAGAGCAAATCTACAACAAGCGAATCACTTCCAAGCTAGGTGCCGCCGCGGAGCGTGTAAATAGCGACCGGATTCAAATCGAGTTGTTCCGGCTCAATCCCGGCATGTACAAAGCATATGCGATGAAGATCAAACTACTTGATCCCGATGCGATGAAGATGACGCTCGGCAAAGATACATTTGGCGGTGCGGAAACGACACTCACTGCGACGCAGCGCTATGGTGCCATCGCTGGTATCAATGCAGGCGGATTCGCCGACTCTGGTGGCAAACGCTATCCACTCAGCACTACTGTACTGGATGGCAAATACGTGAATGGCTTTCAGGCAACATTCAAAGATCTATTTTTCGTCGGTCTGAATCATTCCGGGCAACTGATCGGTGGCAAATTCAACAGTCAGGCGAATCTGGATGCGCTCAGTCCATCATTTGGTGCCTCCTTCGTCCCTGTGTTGATCAAAAACGGGCAAAAGGTCGCTATACCCGCCAAATGGCAAAAAACGCCGCTACGTGCCCCACGCACCGTGATCGGCAAATATAAGGATGATCAGCTCATTATTATCGCCGCCGATGGGTATAATGAGAACGGAAGCTCTGGCGCAACGCTCAAAGAATTACAGGACAAACTGTATAAAATGGGCGTTGTAGATGCCTACAATCTGGACGGCGGCGGTTCCACTTCGCTGATCCTGAACGGACGCGTGGTCAACCACCCGTCCGACGGTAATCTCCGTCCCGTAGCTACCAACTTCCTATTCTTTAAATAACAACAAACCAACAGCGTATAAAATATGAACTATAGCGCATAAAAAAAGACGATGAGCAGCTTATATGCTCATCGTCTTTATATATCGATGTTACTCATTAAATAAATTAGGCATTTTTAGGAATCAGGTTCATTTCCGTTACGCATTGAGCACAGATGTAGCGCTCTTTGAATTCACTTACTTCTTCCATGGAGCCGCAAAATACACATTTTGGACGATATCTTTCCAGAATGATGTGGTCGCCCTGTACCAGAATTTCGACTGGGTCACCTTCATTCATTTGATATCTTTTGCGCAGAGACTTTGGTAATACGATTCTTCCCAATTGATCAACTTTACGTACAACGCCTGCCGGTTTCATACAATTAACACCTCTCTAATTATTGATACTGGAGCACGATAGTTGTGCTCACGCAAGTGAAGGAAGAATATTGGATCATAAAATTTGGAATATCAGCTATATATTCTCTGTTCCACTCTCCACTATATTCTCCGCTTACTTGTTGAATCCTGCTAACTTTTACTAATTTCGCTTCCTTCTTTTAGAAACCAAGCTTTTCTCACCGACTCCCCTTTAATCAAGACCGGGGAAATCCAGCTGCCGAAGCGCCTCATAAACAATAACGGCTGCGGAGTTCGATAAGTTTAGCGAACGCACATCGCCAGTCATTGGCATTCTTATGGCTGTATCGGGATTAGCTGCAATTAGCTCGGGTGGCAAACCTTTGGTTTCCTTGCCAAATACGAAAAAATCGCCATCCTGAAATGTGTAATCAGAATATTTGTTTTTAGCCTTGGTCGTCGCATAGAAGAAACGATGACCAAAGTAGGACTTTTGAACCTCTTCAAATGAATCGTGGTACTCAATATTGACGGCATGCCAGTAATCCAATCCTGCTCTTTTGAGCGTCGCATCATCAGTTTTGAAGCCTAGCGGGCGCACAAGATGCAGGTGAATCCCCGTAGCTGCGCATGTTCTAGCAATATTGCCGGTGTTTCCTGGTATCTCTGGTTCCACGAGTACGATGTGTAGTGCCATAGTTCTGTTTCCACCTTTTATATAGTACTTTTTGATTATAACCGATCTCGGTAAATTGCGACAGCTTTTGACAAAAAATAGTTGAATATTTTCAAAAAAAGCCTTCCCAACGGGGAAGGCTTTACCTTTTTAACGCATTTTCGTTGCAAAAGTTGCTTGTTTAGCTGTGATTTTCTTGGAATTTTTTCATCAAATCCACCAGCGCCTGACAACTTTCATAAGGAACAGCATTATAAATCGATGCTCGCAGTCCACCAACACTACGATGACCTTTCAAACCGATCATACCAGCCTCTTCGGATGCCTTAACAAAGGCTTTTTCCAGTTCTTCCGTTTGCAGCCTAAACGTAACATTCATCAGGGAACGGCTCGAAAAATCAGCAGCTCCTTTGTAGAAGCCATTGCTGTTGTCGATCGCATCATAGATCAGCGTAGCCTTTTGCTCATTGAGACGGGCGATGCCTTCCAGACCGCCCTTCTCTTCAATCCATTTCAATACTTCATTGACCATATAGATCGCAAACGATGGCGGCGTATTGTACAAGGAGCCGTTGCTCGCATGCGTGCTATAACGGAAAATCGTCGGAATATTCGACGGCGATTCGTTAATCAGCTCCTCGCGAGCGATGACAACCGTTACGCCGGATGGACCTAGATTCTTCTGAGCACCTGCATAGATCATACCAAACTGACTAATATCCAGCGGACGACTCAGAATATCACTAGACATGTCCACAATTAATGGCACATCGCCGGTATTCGGAAACTCATAAAACTGTACCCCACCAATCGTCTCATTGGAGGTCAGATGCACATAAGCAGCGTTAGCCGGAATATCAAATGTATCAAAATCCGGTACGCTCATATAATTAGCAGCTTTGCTTGAAGCGACGACATGCGTCTCACCGATCAATTTCGCTTCGCTGATCGCTTTCCCCGCCCAGCTGCCTGTATCAACATAGCTACCCACTTTGCCTTCCGTTAACAGGTTCATCGGCAGCATCGCAAACTGCGTGCTTGCTCCGCCTTGCAGGAATAATACCTTGTAACCCTTCGGGTTGCCAAACAAGGACAACAGGCGTTGTTCTGCTTCGTTATGTACGCCCTCGTAGACGGCTCCACGGTGCGACATCTCCATAATGGACATTCCAGTACCTTCATAGTCTACAAATTGCTTCTGGGCGCGTTCCAGCACCTCCAGCGGCAACGCTGCAGGACCTGCATTGAAATTGTATGCTCTCTTGGTCATCTCTTTCTCCACCCTTTCAGATCACGCCTGCCATCTTTAATCCTGTAATGCAGTGATGTCAGGTTCATGGTAATTATCGCTATAATATCAGCAATTGCTGAACCAAGCAAGTGCCTTTTGTCACTTTGCAGTTGCACACACAATCACTTGATACCAAACAGATATAATGCTTCAATGAAACCTATTTCCGAACAAGGCTATGCAACACGATCCTTGCTATTCCAGTAGATTTTCACTTTACAAACGGCTTTTCAGTCATATCACGATGGTAAATCACCTGCCAATATAACTACCAATTTCAGTATATTGATCGCAGCTTGATTTAAAAAATCCTCCGGAACAGATATTCCGGAGGATTGGATAGGCGTATATGCCATTTGCATCTTCATCAGACTACATTCGTATTAGCAATCGTAGTACAGGCTGAATTCGTGTGGATGTACACGAATCGCTACGTCTTTCGCTTCAGCACGTTTGAATGCGATGTAGTTTGTAATGAAGTCTTCAGTAAATACGTCACCTTCGAGCAGGAACTCATAGTTTTTCTCCAGTTCATCCAGTGCTTCCTCCAGGGAAGCTGGTACGCTGCGGATACCTTCTTTGTCCGCATCGGACAGCTCATAGATGTTTTTGTCGAAAGGACCATAGCCCAGTTCGCGAGGATCGCGTTTGTTTTTAATACCGTCCAGACCAGCCATCAGCATAGCGGAGAACGCCAGGTAAGGGTTGGCAGTGGAGTCTGGTGTACGGAACTCGATACGACAGCCTTTTGGTGTTACAGCAGCTACCGGGATACGTACCGCTGCGGAACGGTTACCTTTGGAGAATACGAGGTTAACCGGCGCTTCGTAACCAGGAACCAGACGTTTGAACGAGTTGGTGCTTGGGTTTGTCAGTGCGATCAGAGCTGGTGCATGGTATAGAATACCACCGATGTAGTGCAGCGCCATTTCGCTCAGGTTCGCATAGCCACCTTTTTCATAGAACAACGGCTCATCGCCATTGAAGATAGATTGGTGAACGTGCATACCGCTACCGTTATCACCAAACAGTGGTTTCGGCATGAATGTTGCTGTTTTGCCATATTGCTGTGCTGTGTTATGCACAATGTATTTGTATTTCATCAGGTTGTCTGCTGTGAATTTCAATGTATCAAAACGGAAGTTGATCTCCGCTTGACCGGCAGTCGCCACTTCATGGTGGTGACGCTCGATTTTCAGACCAGCTTCTTCCAGCAGGCGACACATTTCGCTGCGGATATCTTGCTGGGAATCAACTGGAGCAACCGGTACATAACCGCCTTTTTTGCGGATTTTGAAACCAAGGTTGCCGCCTTCTTCTTTGCGGTTAGTATTCCAGAACGCTTCGTTCGAATCTACGGAATACGCAGATACGTTAGTGTCGCTTTGGTAGCGAACATCGTCAAAGATGAAAAATTCGGACTCAGGAGCAAAGAATGCCGCTGTACCTACACCGCTGGATTGCAGAAATTCTTCTGCTTTCTCGGCAATACCGCGTGGGTCACGCTCATAGCGCTCGCCGTCCGGTGTGTAGATGTTGCACATGATATTCAGTGTTGGATGAGCAGTAAACGCATCGATAAACACCGATTCCGGATCTGGCATCATAACCATATCGGACTCTTCAATACCGCGGAAACCCGGAATAGAAGAACCGTCAAACGCTACACCATTTACAAACGTATCCTCATCAACTTCACTAGATGGCAGCGAGATATGGTGTGCACGTCCAGACAGATCCACGAAACGGAAATCAAACCACTCAATATTGTTTTCTTGTGCGAGTTTCAATACATTTTCTACCGGCATTTGTACTTTCCTCCCCAAATTTCCGAACATTACAACTTTTTCTAACGTTCAATGTTCATTTTCTCGTTTTTTTTCTGTCGTCATTATAAAACCTTAAACCTAACATCGTCAATAGCCATGTAATATATTTCTGGCTGAAATGTAAGATATGCTTACACTTACTAGCTTACCAAAAAAGAATTATACTCGTCAATCGGCGATTATTACATCTCAGTGCTGATGATATGTATCAGCCGCTTTAAAGCGTCAAATCAGCAATATATTTAAAAGGCATATTACTCCTTTCCTTTGCAAACTACAAGTCTGCTCTTGATTCACTCTAATTTTGAAAGAGCTTACACTGTGAGAAAACATCATAAATAATAAGACAAAAAGACCGAGATTCCTTGATCTACCGGTCTTTTCGCCTTACGGTTTGTTATTAATGTCTATTTCTTTGCATTTGTTTGTACAGAGGTAACGTTGTGCGCTTTACGAATATATTGTGGCCAAGGCAATGAAGTACATCCTGTCTTTTCACATTGTTCAAGTGTTCAATCTGTACATGTACAATAAGCTGTTTCATTTATCGAAAATAACGTAAATAACAGTCTATATTCAGGTACTATTCAGTCAATAATTCATGATTAAAGAAGATTTGTCCTATATTACCTCTTACGATTGAGCGGACACGGCAAACTGCTCTGCTGGTGCTTTGGGCGTGTTGAAGCTTTTGCCGATAATAGGAGACAATTGTTCCAGTTGGCGCAGTAAATGAGCAAACTGATCCGGGAACAGCGATTGAACACCGTCACCAGTCATCGAGTTGTCTGGATCGGTATGCATCTCGATAATCAGGCCATCCGCACCTGCGGCTACAGACGCTCTAGTCATCGGCTCTACCAATTCGCGGCGTCCTGTACCATGACTCGGATCGGAAATAACCGGTAAATGGCTCAGTTGTTGCAGCACTGGAATCGCTGACAGATCAAGCGTATTGCGCGTGTATGATTCAAACGTGCGAATACCACGCTCACACAGCATTACATCTGGATTGCCGCCTGCCAAAATGTATTCTGCTGCATTCAGCAATTCATCATATGTCGCGCTGAATCCACGTTTCAACAGTACAGGCTTGCGAATCTCGCCCAGCTTACGTAGCAGATCAAAGTTCTGCATATTCCGAGTACCGACCTGCAAAATATCCGCGTATTCTGCACAAATATCAACATATTCCGGTGTCATAACCTCAGTGATCGTGAGCAGACCGTGCTTCTTACCTGCTTCAGCCATCATAATCAGACCTTCCACTCCAACACCTTGAAAACTGTATGGACCAGTACGCGGTTTGAACGCACCTCCGCGTAATACCTGACCACCTGCGGCTTTGACCAGACGAGCAATTTCGTCAATCTGCTGCGGCGATTCTACCGCACACGGACCGCCCATAACGACCAGTTCACCACCGCCGATATTCACATCTCCGATGCGAATCACTGTATTCTCTGGATGGAATTCACGACTTGCCAATTTGTAAGATTTGGACACTTTGTTCACTGACTGTACACCGTTCATCTGTTGAAGACGTTCTACCAAATCCGGTTTGACCGAGCCGATCATACCAACTACGATGCGGTCGGTAGCATGCGATACATGCGCTTGTACTCCCTCTTGTTGTACAAGCTCTACAATCTGGTTCAATTGCTCCTGCGATGTTTGTTTGCATACATGGATAATCATAATAAAATCTTCCTCTCCTGTAGGATTGTATAGTTTGGGACATTGAGATTTTAAATACTAACTAACTATAAATTATCGTTCCTATAAATCAGCGCTCGCTTTATTGATTTTATGCTTTTTAGCTTGCACGCTTTTAAGCTTTTAATCACTAAAGTAAATATACACCTTTTGTCTATCAGTGTCAATAATATCAGTTGTGACGAAAATGCAAATTCTTGTACGGATTATGTAAATGTAAGACATCTTATTATGCTTTAAATAGATGATCATTTGCCTGCTCATGGTTATGAAATCGTAATTTTTATATGATAAAAAATCCCAAATATACAAAAAGCACTGTGTCCGCCGGAGAGGCAAACACAGTGCTTTTCGAATGATAATGTATCAGACTAAGCTGTTAGACAGCTTCATAGAAACGATTTAACGACGAACCGGTTGATTGGTCGTTCTACCTTTTTTCTCACGTACAGGCGGCAACAAACGATTCGGATTGACCGTACGTATCATCTCCCAAGTGGAAGGATCGTCATTATCGTATTGTTCCAAATATCCGATAACTTCCTTCGTAATCGGCGTTGGCGTAGACGCACCTGCTGTAACAGCTACTCTGGATTTGCCTAGCAGCCATTCACGATTCAGCTCTGTAATATCGGAGATGCGGTACGCTGTCACACCAGCAATCTGCTCGGATACTTGCGCCAAACGGTTGGAGTTATTACTACGTGGGTCGCCAACAACGATCACCAGTTCAGCCTGTCCTGCTTGTTCAGCGACCGCTTCCTGACGAACCTGAGTTGCCAGACAAATCTCGTTATGCACTTCGGCATGCAGGAATTTCTCCTGCAAACGTTCCATAATCTTGCGTATATCCCACTGGCTCATCGTCGTCTGGTTCGTAATTAGAATGCGCTCGGCATTCACTTCCAGTTCGTCGATCTCCTCTTCCTTTTCGATCAGATGTACATAATCTGGTGCGACACCGATCGCGCCTTCTGGCTCTGGGTGATTCCGTTTGCCGATATAGATTACATGATATCCTTCTGCTGTTTTCTCGCGGATCAGATCGTGGGTACGAGTAACATCGGGACAAGTTGCATCCACGGTCGTCAATCCTTTTTCACGAGCAATCCGGCGGACTTCTGGAGAGACGCCATGAGCAGTGAAAATAATCGTACCGCTCTCTACTTGATCCAGAATATCCAGACGGTTCGGACCGTCCAGTGTAACAATACCTTGATCTTCAAAAGCTTGGGTTACATGACTGTTGTGTACAATCATACCAAGTATATAAATCGGTCGCGGCAGATCCGGGTTCTGTGCGGCCTGCTGTGCAATCACCATAGCGTCAACGACACCGTAACAGTATCCGCGTGGCGCAATTTTTACGATTTCCATGATGGGCTTAACACCTGCTTTCTGGGGTTTGCTCGCAAAGGAGCAACAACAATTTCATTATACCTTATCAGAGCGGTGACAGGAAAGGCACAGCCGACGGTTCGGAACGTACGATTATCCGAATGTCAACTGTGCCGCGATGTGGTACATGCTAATTTGTCCGCGTATTCCTTATACGTCATACAGTACAATAAGATTCAGGTCGAAAAAGGAGAATCCGGTTTACGATCGTCTTTTTCGTTCTTTTGCGCCTGTTTTTCCGGTTTCTTTTTCGAGTCGAGTCGACCCGGTTTGCGGGTATCGCGATCCGGCTTCATTTCCAGTATTTCTTCACCGTCCGGCAATTTGTCCGCTAGAATCTCGCCTTCTACTGGCACCGCAGCAAGTGGCAGCCAGATGACAAAGGTAGTTCCTTTCCCTTTGGCGGTAACGACCTCTACAGAGCCTTCATGAGCGTCTATAATCCATTTAGCAATGGACAGCCCCAGACCTGTACCCGGCGTCACACCACGCGATTCATCCGCACGGTAGAAGCGCTCGAAGATATGCGGCACTTCTTCCTGATCCATACCAATCCCGCTATCGCTGATACGAATACCGATCTGATCCGGGTACAGAACAGTGTCAAGTGTAACAATACCTTCCGGCGTATATTTAAACGCATTTTCGATAAAGATAAACAGCATCTGCTGTAAATAATCTTTGTTGCCGTACACAAAGTACTCATGCAGCTGTGGCGAAAGGTCCGGTTGCCAGTCTGCGCGGTGCGGAATAAACTGTGCCCGGCGTACGACTTCTTCCAGTAATTCGCCAGCAGGCAGCGCATCTTTCATAATCGTCTGCCCCGCATCAGCACGCGCTAGCGAGAGCATATCATTGACGAGACGACTCATCCGTTTGGCTTCATCGGAAATATCGTTGATCGCTTCCATCGACAGCTGTTTGAGCATCACTTCATCGAGATGTGGAGCTTCGTGCGGCTTTTTATTCCATGCTTTTTGCAGCAGATCGACATTCCCGCGAATAGTAGTCAACGGTGTACGCAATTCATGAGACGCATCCGATACAAATCGGCGCTGTGCTGTATAAGCTTCAGCCAGTTCTTTGTAGAACACCTCAGTACGTCCAAACATGCCGTTTACTGTGCTGATCAACTGCCCGATTTCATCCGCAGGACCATCATAATCAATACGAACGCTCAGATCTTTTCCATTCTGAATTTGATTGGCTGCTTTAATAACCTTACCAATAGGCGCCATAGATTTGCGCGCCAGAAATAGCCCGAGGGTAAAGGCAATAAACAGCGTCGCCAGCGAGCCGACAATGAGCGTCACACGCAGATTGTCAAACAACTGATGCGAATCCGTCATATCCGACGCAATAATCAATACACCCAGTACATTTTGCAAATCTGTTCTATCTCTTATAGGCTTATATGCAACTAAATACGTACGTTCATTGTAACTAATTTCTTGCAACTTTTCGGGTATTTTATTTTTATCAGGGACTTTCAGAAAAGAACCGTTATACGTTAAATTTTTGGACGAATCGGTATAGTTAGCCAGTTTAAACCGAAGACCAGCATCAATGAATCGATCATAATCTTTACGGGAAGGGAGCAGGTCAATGCTTCCATTCTCATCGGGAACCCCCGCTGATACACTGATCTGATTATTGAACAGTTCCGTTAGACGGTTACTCAAATCCTGATACGTATTAAAATATACAAATGCGTAAATGGCGATACTGAACAGCATCAATGTTACTGCTAATATGCCGGAATACCATACTGTCAGCCTCAAACGTATTGACATACTGTCCGCCCTTTCCTAGGTGTTGTTTCGCAAAATGTAACCTGCACCACGGATTGTCTGAATCAGGCGTTTGCCGCCATGCTCTTCCGTTTTCTGGCGCAGCATCGCAATGTACACTTCCAGCACATTGGATTCGCCGCTATAGTCGTAGCCCCAGATTTTATCCATAATCAGATCACGCGAAAGTACACGCTTCGGATTTTGCATAAACAGATACAGCAGTTCAAATTCCTTGGCTGTCAGCTCCAGACGATTCCCATCGCGTGTCACTTCACGCGCATCTGCATCCAGTGTCAGATCCTCAAAGCTCAATCGGTTCGTGTTGGCACTGTCTGCATCCGGCTTACGACGCAGCAATGCCCGTACACGTGCCAGTAATTCTTCCAGCGCAAATGGCTTCACCAGATAATCGTCTGCTCCGGCATCTAGCCCTTTGACGCGATTTTCCACTTCATCCTTGGCAGTTAACATAAGAATGGGTACGGAAATTCCCGCTTCGCGCACACGTCGGCATACTTCAAAACCATCCACTTGCGGCATCATCACATCCAGTACCATTACCGCAGGATCGTTTTCCAGCATTTTGTTTAATCCTTCCGCTCCGTTAGAAGCAGTCAATACTTCATATCCTTCAAATGCCAGCCCACGTCGGAGCATGGAAATAATTTTTTCATCGTCATCAATAATTAGAATCGTTGGTCTCATCGCAGCTTCTCCTTTGGTCATCGTTCTGTAATGTGAGTATTAGTCCTATTGTAACAATGAATTGAAAAATAGACTATATGTGCTGCCCACACAAAAGGCGGAAAGGATACCCCTTCCGCCTGTTTGTTATATAAAATCGCGTATGCGATTATTGATTACCTTCTGTACCCGAAGTGCCTACGGTTTTCTCGTATTGATTGCGATCACCGATTGCTACCTTCAGATCCATTTTCTTACCATCACGGATGATGTTCAAGGTTACATTATCACCAACAGTCAATTTTTGAATCGCTGTGATCAAGTCTTGACTGTTCGTATAGGCAGTACCATTGATGCCTGTAATAACATCGTACGAACGCAGGTCAGCCTGGTATGCAGGAGATCTGTACAATACTTCCGTTACAACCGAACCGCTAGTAGTATCAACACCTAATTGTTTGGAAATTTCCGGAGTTAGCGTCATTAGGGATGCACCGATAAATGGAACCGGAGTAGCCGGGATTTCTTTACCATTTTTCAGATTATCTACAACTTTGGCAACTTCGTTGGACGGAATTGCAAAGCCGATACCTTGTGCGTCTTCACTCACCGCGGTATTGATCCCAATCACTTGTCCCTGCATATTCAGCAGCGGACCACCAGAGTTACCAGGGTTAATGGAAGCATCGGTTTGCAGCAGATGCTGATATTTGGTCGATTCGCCGTTGGACGCGTCGGAAGCGGTAATACTGCGTTCCTTCGCACTCAGTACGCCTGCTGTTACGGTATGATCAAACCCCTGTGGGTTACCGATGGCGACCAACCAGCTACCGATCGATACATTGTCCGAGTTACCGAGTGAAATGTAAGGGAAGTCGGTTTGACCTTCCGTTGGCTCAATTTTCAGTACAGCCAGATCGAGGTCTGTACTTTTGCCCATCAGCTTGGCTTCGTACGGTGTTTTGTTATCTTCCAGTGTAACCTGGATTGTACTCGCATCACCGACTACGTGAGCATTGGTCAGGATATAACCGCTTTTATCGAAAATAAAGCCAGAGCCGATACCGAGCGGAGTCAAGCCACCTGACGAGCCACTGCCGCTGCCACTACCATTTCCACCGTTGCCGGAACCTGAACCGCCGGAGCTACCATCTCCGCCGCCGAATTGATCACCGAAAAAGAAACGGTACATCGGATCGCTATAGTTAGGGCTGCTGCTACCTCCACTGCCAGAGCTGGAATTGGTGTACGTTTCAATTTTAACTACAGCCGGGCTGGCTGTTTTCACGACATCCGCTACATCTGCTGATCCTGCTGGCAATGCTGCCTGCGTGACGGTATTACTCTCAGCTGGTGTCGCGTTGGTGGTCGATGCTGTTCCTGTTGATGTGGTCGCAGCTTCGCCGCCTGTAAACAGGTTGGCACGATCTGCACCATACATCCCACCGGTCATTAGGATCATGCCGGCAAGTACGGAAGCGACCACAGTTTTGATAGGGCTTTTCGGTTTGTTGTATTGGAATTGAGGTTTGCGGTTGTTTCCGTCATTGCCACCATATCCATTACCGTTGTATCCACCATTACCGTTTCCGTTACCGGTATTGTGCAGATTGTTAAGATGATCGTTTGGCGAGTTGCTTGGCACTGCATTGTTGGACTCCGAACTGTAAATGGGACGAACCGGAGCAGGAGGCGTCACTTCTACCTGATTGTCGGACGTGGTTGACGATTGCTCATTGCTGTTGTCCTTGTTAAGCGATTGAAATGGACCGTATGAATAGTAATGCGATTGCTCGCTGTTGGCTTTGTTTGAAGCCGAGTTTGCTGTATGATTGTTTTGGCCTTCATCGTTCTGGCCGTTATTAAACTGATGTTTGTTCTTATCTTCCATGAAGAAAACCTCCCAGATTCCCATGATATGAGTGCAATGCCTGTGTAGATCGTTTGCGTCTCATTTGGTACATTGTTATATTCGCTTATTAACCTTAACTTCACATTAAAATCAATTAAAAAGAAAATAAATCCTTACCTACTCACCAGATCAAGTATGGAAAAACAGCAAAAAACCGCCAGAATCGGCGGTTTGATCGTTTATGAACGTCATATGAATCGTTCTACATGTAAGAATTCATCTTAAAACTGGCTTAATATTGTGTGACCCAGCCTTTGCGATGCGCAAAGATTGCTAGCTGCGTACGGTCATCCAGTTCGCATTTCATCAACAGATTGCTGACATGCGTTTTAACCGTTTTGATACTGATATGCAGTTCTTCGGCAATCTCCTTGTTGCTCAAGCCCTCGGCGATCAGCATCAACACTTCACGCTCACGAGCAGTCAGATCGGATGATTCCTCCTGATTGGTGCTGCGCTGACGCAGCCCACGCGTTAATGCCTGCGAAATATCACCGGTCATTACAGGCATACCACGACTTGCTCCTTGCAGCGCATAGATCAATTCTTCAGCAGAGACCGTTTTCAGTATATAGCTAACCGCTCCCGCCTCGATTGCCTCCACCACCATCTCGTCTTCGAGAAAGCTAGTCAGAATGACAATTTTCAAATATGGATATTGCCGTATAATATGACGCGTTGCTTCGACACCGTTCATAACAGGCATCATCATATCCATCAAAATCAAATCCGGCATACCGCCATCAATGCCCTGCTCTAACAGTTGAATGACCTGTTGCCCATCTGCGGCTTCGGCAATAACCTCAAATCGATCGTCCAGCATAAGATACGTTTTTAGACCCATCCGTACCATATCGTGATCATCTGCCAGCAATATTTTGATCTTGTCCACGCTCATCCGCTCCCCTGCTATTATGTTCAAATGTCGGGATATGAATACGGATCGTTGTTCCCGCTCCCGGCTTGCTGATAATCTCGGCCTGCCCGCCCAGCTTCTCCGCCCGTTCCGCCATAATGGTCAACCCATAGGAACCCTGCTTATGCAGTCCCATTTCAAAGCCGCGACCATCATCGCTAATATGTAAAGATACATGGTGACGCTCCTCCTGCAATGACAGGCTGACAATCGAAGCGTCCGCATGTTTGACGATATTCGCCAGTGCCTCTTGAATAATGAGAAAAAGCTGACGCTCTTTGGCCTCAGTCAATTCTCCCACAAGCTCCATATCCTGAATTCCCTTCAAGCCGTTGTGACGGCAATAATCCGGAAACCACGTATCCAGCGCCTCGGTCAACGAGCGCCCTTCCAGCTCCATCGGACGAAGCTGGGTAATGAGCGCACGCATTTGTTTTTGCGCGAGCTGGGACATCTGGATCAATTGCTCCATCACCTGCTTAGCCTGTTGTTCATTGCGTTCCAGTACTTTGGGCAATGAAGACGCGGACATATGAATGGCAAATAGCTGCTGGCTGACTGAATCATGCAGATCGCGTGCCATCCGGCGACGTTCTTCCAGCACCGCCTGCTCGGTTTCGCGCGTACGTTCCATCACTTCACGCTCGCCAAGCTGTTGCAGAATACGCATCTTGCGCTCCACCGTGCTCATCATTTCGTTAAATTCTTCATGTACACGGTTAAATGATTCGTCTTCGATAGGTTGCAGTCGAGCACCGAAATTCCCTTTTGCCACCTGTGTCATTTGCAAATGGACATTATCGATGCGTCGCTGTACCCGCTGACCGGCAACATAACCAGCAATGAGCGAGATAGCGATCAGACCGATAAAGTACAGATACCAATTTTCCGGCATAACCAGCAGATGGTAATCCCGGCTCAAGGCGACATAGATTGTAATCGTAGTTAATACGCCTACAATACCGAAGAAGCCAATTAATTCCCATTTGATATTTTTAAACCACTTTGTCCGCATCGTCATCTTACCCCACTCGGTTAATTCGGATATCGCCGATAAATACACTTACCGCGATTTCAACCCGTTTGCCCGTCGATTCGTCATCACTCGTCTCGCCGCTCAGCTGATTCATCATACCATCCATACTGCGATTCATAATATCCATATTACCGATAAACGAATTGCCCTGCGCTTTGAAACTCACTTCCACACCGCTTGGGATAAATACTTTGACATCGCCGATAAAGGCAGAGACATTGATCTTGGTCACACCGTATGGAATTTGAGCTTTTGTTAAATCTAGCATTGTATCACCGATAAAATGAGAAATATTCAGCGGTTTTAGTTCAAAATAATCTTTGCCGATATGCACATCGCCGATAAAATTGGAACGATTCTCTACATTACCGCCATAGCCATGTTGCTGATTATATCGACTACTGCACCGATTACCCGCATAATGATGCCCCTGCTTATGCTGCTGTTTCCACTGTTCCGCATGCCATTGCTTATCCTGCTTCATGCGGCGCATATGATCTTTGAAATCTTGCTTGTGCTGATGCCAATCCTGCTTATTAAATCTTTCCCAGCCAGATCCATCATCCTGATGTGCTTGCGTGTTATGCATATGCTCGTTATGCAAAGGTTCATGAAATCCATCCTCGAATGAATGTTCATCCTTACGCAGATTCGGGCCTTTTTTCTCGCCAAATCCTTGCTGTGCTTGATTCCCCACCGCTTCGTGCTGATAAGCAGAAGGTTCGGATGAGGATGGATTCTGTTTGCGTCCTAACTTCTCATCAAACAGATCGTCCAACGAAGAAGGAGCCGGCGGTGGTGGCGGGCTAGCATTGTAAGGTGATGATGGTTGATCTGCATATGGATTACCATGCTCCTGATGATGCTTTCTACGCTTATGATCGGAACGACCTTTGCCAGTCAGCATACGGAATCCGAAAAATACGAATCCGAGCGGAATCATCAGACGAATCAGATCGCCGATCGAATAGTCAAACCAATCCAGATTGCGTCCGAGGAAATATACACCCAGTATGGTCATAATCCAGCCGCCAACATCCTTTTTGCATTTGAACAGAAGCTCGTTTAAACCGATCTCCAGCAAAAACAGTGGCCAAAGTAGAAATAGTGCATCTCTTACGCCCCAATCGATAATATCCAGTCGATCCAGCAGAAAGACCAAACCAAGTCCAATCAGAGTCAATCCCCAGAACGTTTTGCGGAACATATGACGATTCATATGAAGCCCCTCGCTTTCTTGTTGCCTGTTACTTTCATCTCTATATCATTCCAGTACGCATACCTTCGTTCATTCATACTCTAAGTGTAAAAAAATACAGCCTCTCTGCATAGCGGCAATAGGCGGAACCTTATCTCGGTCTACAGACTGAGTACCATACGCAGATTATGACATGATGTACTCACATGCCTCATAAGTGTAGCTCATAGATAGATTACAATATCTAAACAGTAGGCTTTTCATTAAGTAGCACGATGTCGTTGAATCCCATGTATGGAATGACTCAACAACAAAAAGCACCGATCATGAAGATCGATGCTTTCATTATAGAAGAAATGGACAGCAATAGCTGCGTTTTCGTGCAAAATAGGCGTAAACTACAGTCAATTATTTCCTTTTACATTCCATGGGAATAAGAAGATGATTCGACAATGGTCCAAATTCCGATTTAGAAAATGGTGCGATCTGCGATTTGCTGGCTCAGTAGTTTGGCTACTTCATCCAGCGGCATAGCGCCAATATCGCCTTCGCCGCGTTTACGAACAGAGACGCTGTTTGCATTCATCTCGTTTTCGCCGACAACGAACATGTACGGGATTTTCTCCAGCTGGGCTTCACGGATTTTATAACCCAGTTTTTCGTTGCGCAGATCGGCTTCAACGGTTACACCGCTCAGGCGCAGCTGATCTTCAACTTTGCGTGCATATTCTTCAAATGCAGTCGATACCGGGATGACTTTCGCTTGTACCGGGGACAGCCATAGTGGAAGCGAACCAGCAAAGTTCTCCAGCAGGAAGGCAGTAAAGCGTTCCATCGTACTGATGACACCGCGGTGAATAACGACCGGACGGTGCTTCTGACCATCGTCACCGATATATTCCAGCTCAAAGCGCTCTGGCAGTAGGAAGTCCAGCTGTACAGTCGACAGCGTTTCTTCTTTACCCAGTGCAGTACGGATTTGTACGTCCAGCTTCGGACCGTAGAATGCTGCTTCGCCTTCTGCTTCGAAGAATGGCAGATCCAGATCTTCGACGACTTCGCGCAGCATACGCTGGGACATTTCCCACATTTCGTCGTTCGGGAAATATTTCTCAGTATCCTGTGGATCGCGGTACGACAGACGGAAGCGATAGTCGCTGATGCCGAAGTCTTTGTATACCTGTTGCACCAGTTGAATAACACGGGCAAACTCATCTTTGATCTGATCTGGGCGTACGAATAGATGCGCATCGTTCAGCGTCATCGCGCGTACACGGTGCAGACCAGTCAGTGCGCCGGACATTTCGTAACGGTGCATCATACCCAGTTCGGCGATACGGATCGGCAGATCACGGTAGCTGCGCAGATCACTCTTGTACACCATCATATGGTGCGGACAGTTCATCGGACGCAGAACGAGTTCTTCATTGTCCATGCTCATCACTGGGAACATATCTTCTTGGTAGTGCTCCCAATGACCGGATGTTTTGTACAGTTCAACGTTACCGAGAACTGGTGTATATACGTGGCTATAGCCCAATTTTTCTTCCAGATCAACGATATAACGCTCCAGTGTACGGCGCAGCTTGGCACCGTTAGGCAGCCAGATTGGCAAGCCTTGACCAACCAGATTGGAGAATGTGAACATGCCTAGTTCTTTACCCAGCTTGCGGTGATCGCGTTTCTTCGCTTCTTCGAGGAAATGCAGATGCTGCTCCAGCTCGGCTTTTTTGTTAAATGCTGTACCGTAGATACGTTGCAGCATTTTGTTTTTGCTATCGCCGCGCCAGTAAGCACCGGCTACGCTCAGCAATTTGAAGATTTTCAGTTTGCCTGTGGATGGTACGTGTGGACCGCGACACAGGTCAAAAAATTCGCCTTGATCATAAATCGTAATAATGCTGTCTTCCGGCAGCGCTTCGATCAATTCGATTTTGTACGGATCTTCTAGTTCACGGAAAATGTCCAGTGCTTCCGCGCGGCTCACTTCGCGACGTGTAATCGGCAGATTCTCGTTAACGATACGCTCCATTTCCTTTTCGATCTTTTGCAGATCTTCGGGGTTAAGCGAATGCTCCAGATCCATATCGTAGTAGAAGCCGTCCTCGATAACAGGACCTACGCCCAGTTTTACTTCTTTGGCACCAAATAGACGTTTGACCGCTTGAGCAGTCAAGTGAGCCGTACTATGACGAATAACCTCCACGCCGTCTGCACTATCTGCGGTTACGATCTCAACCAGTGCGCCATTATGCAGCGGTGTATTCAGATCGACTACGATTCCGTCCAATTTACCAGCTACCGCGTTTTTGAACAGGCTTTTGCTAATGGAGTTGGCGACGTCGCCGATGTTGTTTCCTTCTTCGTACTGACGAACCGAGCCGTCAGGCAGTTTAATTTCGATTGCCATCTTCAATCTTCCTCTCTGGATACAAAATAGATCATGCTAGATACTGTTTGTACATTGCATGATGGATCGTAAGGCACCGTTCGGGCTACGCTTCATTCCCTTTCTTTTATAAACAGCAAAAAACGCCCGCCCCGGCAAAGGGACGAGCGTTATATACACACGTGGTTCCACCCTGATTCAATTCTGCACCAGCACACAGAGCAATTGGTAACATTGCAGGTGGGACAGAATCCTTCATTGAACATCTAGTAACGGAGATGAACCGATCATGCTTACTGACGGTCATAGAGGTCTGAAGCAGACCATACCGGGTTCAACATCATTGCTCGAAAGGGGTAAGCAACCATCGTCAACCGGAGGAAATTGCAGCGTGGAGAACTTCCCTCTCTCTGAACCGGACAGGCATGGTGCTGTTGTCTTTGTCATTGCACAGATATGTGATTGCATAACGCCATCATGCTGTTTTTTCTTACCCAGCGCATGGAATCGTTGCTTCAATTATTATAAAAGTGTGTAGGAGCGGCGTCAAGCATTTGCGAGCGATATGTTTTGCTATATCGTCGATTGTATATTCAGTTTAGGCGTTTCTATGCTTTTGATCTCTGTAGAGTTTCGTTCGAATCGCAACCGCTGTTTATGCAAACTCAATAGATTTGATCGTTTGATTATCGAAGTCTTTGACTGTGAAGATATTATTTTCCAGAATGCCATAGGAGTTCGCATAGTTTTCTTTGGGTAATGCGATAGAACCGGGATTGAGAACGTAGATGCCATCCTTCATATCGGCGACGGGCACATGCGTATGCCCTTGAATCAATACATCGCCTGCATTCAGCTGTGGCAGCTTGTCGATGCTGTAGCCATGACCGTGTGTGACATAGATACGGCGACCGTCCACATACAATTGAACATCGTCACCCATCATCGGGAATTGCAGCAGCATCTGATCCACTTCAGAATCGCAATTCCCGCGAATGCCGATGATTTGACTTGTGTACTGATTCAGAGCTTCAGCGACACCAGCAGGATCGTAACCGTCTGGCAGCGGATTGCGTGGTCCATGATACATATAATCACCTAGCAAAATCAGTTGATCCGGCTGTTCGACTTGAACTTTGTCCAATGCCATTTGCAACCAGTGCAGCGAACCGTGAATATCGGAAATAAACATAAGTTTCATCAATATCAGCTCCTTCATCAGGTATGTACATCACTCAGCAATAACTCCATAACACATGCAGCAAAATGACAGGCGACGGGTGATAGATCATTGAGATTCAGAGCAGTTAAGCCGATACGACGACAAGGGCGACCGGATAATCTCACCAGTCGCATTCCTTGTCGATCAGAAGGATTCATAATCAACTCCGGCAAAACCGTAATGCCATGCCCTTGCCGCACCATTGCCATCATACTGTGATCATCTTCCAATTCATACGCAATATACGGCTTCCAATCACATTCCGCTATGAAGCCTCGCACACCTGTATCACAACCGAGCACAGGCAAAATCCATCGTTCCTGCCGAAGCTGCTCTGCATGCAGCTCCTGTTCATCAGACAGTGGATGCCCATCTGGTAGCAGACAAAATAGCTCATCTTCATACAGCAATTGAAACGGTAATCCTGCCGTATGGGTCTCGCTAATGAAACCCAATTCTATCTCCCCTGCGGCAATCCAGCTTGTAATCTCATCATACGAACCATCTCGCAGCTGAATCGTAATCTGCGGATATCGTTGACGAAACTCAGCCAACATATAGGGTAACCAGCGCATAGACACACTGGAAAATGTACCGATGCGTAATATACCTGTCTCCAGTTCCCGCAAGCTGTCTACCTTCTGAATCAACAGCTGCTGTTCATGCAAAATCGTACGGATATGCTGCCATGCCAATTCTCCTTCGACAGTAAGCTGCACATGTTCCCGTTTGCGCAGCAGCAATTTTAGCCCCAATTCCTGCTCCAACGACGTGATCGCATGACTGATTGCAGAAGGTGTTAATTGCAGCTCGCGGGCGGCGATGGCAAGACTGCCGGTATGCACTACTTTTTGCAATATTCGATAACGTTGGAGACTCATAGCTCCCCTCCTATCGTACATGAAAAAGATTCACTTATTGTATCTAAACATTCATTTTTCTCATTCCGCATTCCTCGTTATAATCTAATGTATCATATGCAAGCAACCCCGCAAAATCGAAAGGAGTATCATGTATGCATGTACCACTTGAACAGCAAACAACCCCGTATTACGCCGTTATCTTCAGTAGCCAGCGCACAGAAGGAGATCACGGATATGGTCAAATGTCCGATGTAATGGTAGATATGGCTTCCCGTCAGCCGGGCTTTCTCGGTGTAGAAAGTTATCGCGATACTGGCGGCGCAGGTGTTACCATCTCCTACTGGCGCGATCTGGAATCGATTCGACACTGGAAGGAGAACCCGACACATCAAGTTGCTCAACATAAAGGGAAAGAGCAATGGTATGCTGGCTACTCACTGAAAATATGCAAAGTAGAGCGCGCGTATTCGTTTGAAGCATGAATATAATGATAAGTGATAAGTGATAAGTGATAAGTGATAAGTGATAAGTTAAATTGTATGGAATGGTTGGATTGTTGTACAGTTTTCGGAAAACTGATATACGAAAACCCTGACTATGAATCCAAAAAAAAGCTCTGTAGTCCATTATGGATTACAGAGCTTTTGATATTTCAATATATGAAACTTTGCGCAATTTGCGGTTGTATTCGTACAGCATATTATGCTGTATGCATCACATACCTGCTATTAGTTCTGCATAATAAAGTCGCGCTGGATCTTCTGGTTTTTGTCGTCAAACACTTGCAGGATATTGTACTTCGTATCGCGTTGTGCTGGAATTTTACCAGCAGCGCGGATGATTTCCAATGTTTGCTCGATGTTGACTTTGTGAGTTGTACCAGCGGCGGATACGACGTTTTCTTCCATCATCGTACTACCGAAGTCATCACAGCCGTATTGCAGTGACATTTTGCCAACTTCCGGTCCCATCGTTACCCAAGACGATTGGAAATGCTTGATGTTATCCAGGAAAATGCGGCTAATCGCTACATTTTTCAAATATTGTTCCGGTGTTTGTTTTTCGGCTTTCATATTGGTATTATCCGGCTGGAATGTCCAAGAGATAAATGCCAGGAAGCCTTCCGAATCGTAACCGTTGCGGATACATTCATCCTGCGCTTCACGTACACGCAGCATGTGCAATGCGCGTTCTTCAAACGATTCGCCAAAACCGATTACCATCGTTGCGGTTGTATTCATGCCGACTTTGTGAGCAGTTTGCATCACGTCCATCCAATCACGCCATGAGCCTTTGAGACGGCTAATTTTGCGGCGTGTACGGTCGTCGAGAATCTCGCCACCACCACCTGGCAGTGAATCCAGACCCGCTTCGTGAATCGCACGAATCGTATCTTCCATCGACAGTCCAGATAGTTTTTGCATTTTCATAATCTCCGCTGGGGAGAAGGAGTGCATGGTGATATTCGGGAAATGCTGTTTGATTTTACGTAAAATATTCAGGTAGTAATCAAACGGCAGATCAGGGTTGACTCCGCCTTGCATCAGAATTTCAGTACCGCCTACGTCCTCGGTTTCCTGAATCTTTTGCAGGATCGTTTCGTCCGGCAATACATAACCTTCCGGCGAACCGGGACGACGGTAAAAGGCACAAAAACGGCAGTACACGTCACATACATTCGTATAGTTGACGTTACGACCGATAACAAACGTCGTGATCGGATCGGGATTGTGACGCATCATGATCTGATTCGCAACATGACCCATTTTTTCAATCTGATCCGATTCGTATAATGCAATCGTATCTTCCACATCCAGACGACCGCCTTGTAGTGCTTTTTCCAGAATACGATCTACTGTATTCATATGATAGCCTCCTAGTGTATTCAGGCATCAGGGGTTGATGTCGAAAAGTCAATTTGAGTATAGGTTGATGATAGGGCTGCGTGTTGCGATGTGTCTGCAAACCTATATCTAAAAATTAAAATAATCAATAACGACATGTACTATCGTAACATATTTCACATTTTAAAAACAGGGATGGAATGATGAAGAGTATCTTTTTTTATGAAGAAGTTGGCCGAAAAATTCGGTTTTCGGATATAAGCAAGTATATATAAAATGCGAAGCAGGTTCCTAATCGGAATACCCGCTTCGCAAAACGCTCGGTTGGATTCAATTGATACACCAATATAACATTTCAGAATATGATGCCGAACGGCTGTTGGATTTGGTATGAATAAGAAAGGATAATTTCATCCTATTTTCCAACTGTATCGCACAGTCGTGTATTTAAATCTTATATGAATCATGGTGTACCGTTTGCTCATACCGTTTCATGCATATTCTGTATGGTCAATTGCCAAATTCACGCGGAGAGTTGCCCTGACCGTTGGATGCGCTCGTACCGCCATCGACTGGCAGGATTACGCCAGTGATGTATTTGGCATCCGGGCTGGCGAGGAACAGATACGCTGGTGCGACATCTTCCGCTTCGGCGATGCGTTGTAGGGTAACGCGAGATTTGAACTTCTCTACGACTTCCTGACCGCCCTCTTCGATCATCGGCTTGGTCATCTCGGTGATCGTAAATGCCGGAGCGATTGCATTAACACGTACCCCTTTTTCACCGAGCTGTAATGCCAGCGATTGGACGAACAGGCTGACTGCACCTTTGGTCGCATTATACCCCGGGTGTGGCCAATCGCCAGCAAGACCAGATACAGATGAGGTGGCAATCAGCGAGCCTTGCGACTTCACCAGATGCGGCGTAGCAGCGCGTGCCAGATAAATCTGAGCGTCGATGTTAGTCGCACGCATATTGTCCCAGTCCTCATCGGTTAATTCTTCGATAGGCCCGACCACGCTGACACCGGCGTTGCTAATCACAACGTCCAATTTGCCAAAGCGCTCTACTGCTTTTTCAACCAATGCATCTACCTGTGCGCGAACACGCACATCAGTCGGTACGATTAGATACCGATCATCATTGTAACGATCCACTACTTCATACAACTTATCTTCACTGCGCGCAGCCAGTACGACCTTGGCGCCATTTTCCAAAAAAGCAGCAGCAACTGCACGTCCAATACCTGTGCTAGCGCCGGTAATGAGTACAACAGAATCTTCAAAAGGGTAAGTATTATGAGTCATAGTTAGGTCCTCCGTGTGATGGTTTTTGAGAAACAAAATGGCTACTTGTCATCATGCTTCACGGATGTTACTTACGTATGGTCATTACCCGTTGAGATAGGATATAAACGGCAGTTGTTATTGATAACGTTTGCAATACACTTCAAAATATAATGTTTCAGTTTATTGCGAAATCTTGCTGTATACATTATTGATTGCTCTGATGAAGCTCGAATCTTCTTCCCCAGTAAACATTTCTTTGTAATGAATAAGTATAGGCAATGTAATATAGTTAAAATTTTTAAATTCGAGTAGTTGATAAACAGCGGAAATTTGCTGTATCTCAACCATCAGTTTTCCATCTGGATGCCTACCTGTGACTCTATCAAGTATTCTTATATATTGATCAAATTCAACATTGCGTCTATTTTCTTTTTTCTCATGAAAATATTTAAAAACAGTAAACAAAAAAGTAGCTACAGCAATTATAGTTGATGTGACTATTGCCAAATTTACATCCTCCTATACAATAATAAATTTGTTTTCAATCATATCAATCCAAGAAAAAATCCCTTTTAACATAAATAAGATCAAGTTCATAGTAATCCATGACTTTTTGTCTTATCTACATCAAAAGGGATACTCACTTTCTGAAGATCATTACATCCAAAATCAATCTTCCAACGCCTGCTCCAGATCTGCGATCAGATCGTTGACATCCTCTAGCCCAACCGACAAGCGCAGCAGACCATCCGTAATGCCGCGCTCTGCACGAACGGTCGCACCCATTGCGGCGTGTGACATCGTGGGCGGATAGGACAAAATACTTTCGACTGCTCCCAGACTTACCGCTACGAGTGGCAACTGCACACGATCCAGTACCTGCTTGGCACGTTCACCAGAACCGACATCAAACGATAGTACAGAGCCAAAGCCGCTGGACTGTGCCGCTTGAATCGCATGACCCGGATGACTGCTCAGCCCCGGATAATATAGCGCATGAATATCATCGCGGTTGTTCAGCCAGTCAGCGATAATCGCGGTGCTTTTCTCGGTATGTGCCATACGCGCGCCGAGCGTCTTCATGCCGCGCATTAACAGCCATGAATCTTGCGGACCGAGTACAGTGCCAAGTCCATTTTGCAGATGCTTGAGCTGTTTGCCCAGCTCTGGTGTACGAGCGACAGCAAGCCCTGCCAGCACATCACTGTGACCACACAGAAACTTGGTCGCACTATGCAGAATAATATCCACACCCAGTTCAATCGGACGCTGGTAATACGGGGTCATAAAGGTATTGTCCAACATCGTCAACAGATGATTGTCCTGCGCCCACTTCGTCACTGCGCCAATATCCGTAATTTTCAACGTCGGATTGGACGGCGTTTCCATATAAACGGCGCGCGTATTCGGACGCAGTGCGCCTTTCACTTGCTCCAGATTGGTCATATCGACAAAGCTGATCTCGATATTCATCCGGTTCAGCACGGTCGTTAGAAAACGATACGTTCCGCCGTACACATCTTCAGTCACAATGACATGATCGCCTGCGGACAGGATTAGAAATGCGGTCGAAATGGCAGCCATGCCCGAAGCAAAGGCAAATCCGCGCGCTCCGCCTTCCAACAGCGCAATATAATCTTCCAGCGCCTGCCGCGTCGGATTACCAGAACGGCTGTAATCATGCTGCGGTGGATTCAGAATATCTTCCTGATGAAAAGTTGACGCCTGATAAATCGGCACACTGGATGCACCTGTTACCGGATCAATCTCGGCACCAAAATGGATCAATTTCGTTTCAAAGCTGCGTTCTTTGTATGACTTGCCAGCCGCGCCGCGACCGGAATGAGCGTGACTGTTAGCTTGTGCAGGGTCTAGCTGCGTCACACCGCTCTTGTTCTGTTCGTTGCCGGAATGGGTCATGTCCAATCACGCTCCTTCTACTTCAATACGTGCTGCTTCCAGTGCCTGATCCAGATCGGCGATCAGGTCATTTACATGTTCAATTCCCACGGAGAAACGTAGTAGACGATCGTCAACGCCGATTGCATCACGGATTTCGAGTGGAATATCTGCATGCGTTTGAATCGCTGGATAGGTCATTAACGATTCCACACCGCCCAGACTTTCAGCAAAGGCGATCAGTTTAATATTGCTCAAGATCGGTTTAATATAACGAGCATCTTTCACTTTAAAAGAGAAAATCCCCGTGTTACCGCTAGATTGACGATTCTGTACCTCATGCCCCGGATGATCTGGCAGTGCAGGATAGAACACTTCGGCAATTTGCGGATGCTCTAGCAGATGGTTCGCAATCGTTGTGGCGTTGTATTCATGACGCTCCATACGCAGCGCCAACGTCTTCATGCCTTTCATCAGCTGATACGAATCGGTTGGTGACAGTACTGCGCCGATCGAATTGTGCAGAAATGCCATCTCATCAGACAACTCTTTGCCTTTGGTAATGATCAATCCGGCGAGTACGTCGTTATGTCCGCCCAGATATTTTGTCGCACTGTGTACAACGATGTCCGCGCCCAGCTCAATCGGACGTTGGAAAAATGGCGACAGCAGCGTGTTATCCACGATGGTCAGCAGATTGTACTGTTTCGCCCATGTCGCTACCGCTTCGATATCGGTAATCATCATTAGCGGATTGGTCGGCGTTTCGATAAATACCGCTTTGGTGTTGTCCTGTACGATGTTGTTCATCGCTTCCAGATCGTTCGTGTCTACATAAGATGCAGTAATGCCAAATTTGGATAGGATGCGTTCCAGCAAACGATACGTTCCGCCATACAGATCAAGCGAGACGATCAGATGATCGCCCTGACCAAACAGCGCGAAGATCGTTTGCAGCGCCGCCATGCCGGAGCTACAGGCAAACCCTGCATCACCGGATTCCAGTCCAGCTGCGGCTTCTTCCAGTACAGCACGAGTCGGGTTGGTCGTACGAATATAGTCAAAGCCTGTACTTTGCCCAAGTGCTGGATGACGGAATGCAGTCGAATGGTAAATGGGGAAATTCACAGCTCCTGTTACCGGCTCATGGATCGACCCAATCTGGGCTAACCGGCTTTCAATATTAAGTGAAGATTCATTCTTTTTATGTTCCGTCATAGGTTACTTCCTCCTCAGATATCCAATTCAAGTTTGATATGATCTCTTTTGATATAGTCTCTACTGTTTAAATGGAATACAGACCAATTTCGGCCTTGCTTGTTTCCAGATCGTACGGAGTCTCTTGATACACGTAATAGTTCAACCAGTTGGAGAACAGCAAGTTTGCATGCGCGCGCCAGATCGACGGCGGCGTACGAGTTGGATCGTCGTTTGGATAGTAATTTTTCGGGACAGCGATGTCCATACCGCGTGCGATATCGCGGTCGTATTCCCATTTCAGGGATAATGGATCATATTCGGAATGACCGGTGACAAAGATTTGTTTGCCGTCTTTTGTCGCTACAATGTAGATACCGGCATCTTCCGACTCGGACAGAATTTCTAGCTCTGGTACGTTCTCAATATCTTCGCGCCGCACTTCGGTATGACGGGAATGCGGGGCAAAATATAATTCGTCGAATCCTCGCAGCAGTTGCACATTGTTTTTGTTGAGCGTATGTGGGAATACACCAAAGCATTTCTCCGGCAGATCGACTTTCGGTACGCCGAAGTGGTGATATAAGCCAGCCTGTGATGCCCAACAGATGTGCATCGTCGAGGTGACGTTGGATTTGCTCCATTCGAAAATTTCCTGAATCTCTTCCCAGTAATTCACATCTTCAAAATCCATCGTCTCCACTGGCGCACCGGTGACGATCAGACCGTCAAAGCGTAGATGCTTGACTTCTGGAAAGGTTTTGTAAAAGGCGTTCAGGTACTCAGCAGATGTGTTTTTGGATGTGTGGGAACGCGTATGCAGCAAATAAATGTCCACTTGCAGCGGACTGTTACTGAGCAACCGCAGAAGCTGCGTTTCGGTCGTCTCCTTCGTCGGCATGAGGTTCAACAACGCGATGCGCAGCGGACGAATATCCTGCTGGTACGCGCGCGATTCATCCATCACGAAAATATTTTCCCCGGAAAGGATCTCTTTCGCCGGTAAACTGTCTGGAATTTTGATTGGCATACTGATTCACTCCTTGAAATGTGTGGATAATACAGCCGAGCAGCTGCCCGCATGATGGAAGGAGAGTTGCGATGTGTAACGCAAAAAGACCTTTCTCCAAAACATACTGAGAAAGGTCATATCCGCAAAGGATGCGTCTATATAGCGCCTCTCTCATCTGTCAGCAGATACCAGATACTTCATCGTAGGATGTACCTGTATCTCTGCTAGAATTAGCACCGTACAGTATATGACTGCCGGTTGCCGGGCTTCATAGGGCTAGTCCCTCCGCCTGCTCTTGATAAGATTCGCTGTATTTGATTATGGGGTAAAAAATAGAAAGACACGTTATCGTTTATTCCAATATGGGATGTTCCAGATGGAAGCTCACCGGATTGGATATACGATATCGTATACCATCGTCATACCTATCGTCAAGGGTAAGTTCTACCGATATACAACTTATATCGTGACGTGATGAATTAAGCTTGAAAGCCTGCTGTCGCCACGGTATACTTAACAAGTATTTGGCGTATTTTCATGTTTTTCGTAAAACATGTTGGTATTCAATTTATTTCAAAGAGGTGAATTTCAAGATGGAAGGCGACCCGAGGAGTAGCTGGCAAGAAGATTCCACCATATCGCAGGAAGAAAACGACAAGAGGATACCGGAGGAGCGCGCCATGTTGAAAATGTAATTTTCAGATTATAGCGAAGCTTTAAATAAGTGTGTACAATTGCCGTCTCTTTCCTGCTCATTTATATGAAAAAGGAGTAGAGCATATTATGAAAATTCGGCACGTAAACGCCGGCAATTTCACGCTGGTTGAGGATGTTAATGAAACACTGGTTGCACCGGAGGAAGGCTTCTACTGGATAGACGCTGGTCTTGATGATCTGATCTTGCTTCAGCCACTCTTTATGCTGCATGATCTGGCGGTTGAGGACATGATGGGCGATGAGGAGCAGCGTCCAAAAATCGAAATTTATGAAAATCACTACTTTATCGTTGTGAACAGTATTCGTTTTGACGATGAAGAGATTTTCCTGCGCGCACTGAATATTTTCTTGGGACGTCATTTTATCATCACCGTGACCAAACAGAAAATCAGTGAGCTGCGCACCCTCAAACCGATTTTGTGGGAAGAGGAAGTGAGTCGTCCAGACAAATTCATGTACCTGCTGGTCGATCTGGTGGTGGACAACTATTTCACCGTTGGCGATCGGATCGAAGATCAAGTCGAGCGGCTGGAAGAAAGTATTCTGATGAATACGAAAAAGTCGCATCTGAACGAAATTATCGGTCTACGCGGTGAGATTCTGTGGCTCAAACGGGTACTTGGTCCACAGCGCGAGGTTATTAATACGCTCAACAAAAAAGACCTGCGCCTGATCGACGATCAGCTGCAAAAATATTTTAGTGACGTGTACGAGAATGCCGTGAAAGTATCTGAGATGTTTGATACATTCCGCGATCTGATGGGCAACTTACGAGAGGCGTACCAGTCGAGTATCGCCAATCGTGCGAATGAAATTATGCGCGTATTTACCGCCATCACGACGATATTCATGCCGCTCACGGTCATTACGGGCATTTATGGAATGAACTTCGAGAATATGCCGGAGCTGAAATGGCCCTTCGGCTATCCGATGGTGATCGGTATTATGATCGTACTTGGTTTGACAATGTTCTTCACGTTCCGTAAACGTGACTGGATCTAACTTTCTGTCGCTGATCCCATCTCTGCTATGCATTGTCATCTACCATATATGTTGATCTGTATTGTATTATGAAAAGCGTCCATGCGGAATATGCATTCCGGTATGGACGCTTTTTGATTTGGTTGTATAGGTTGTATAAAAGGCACCTCCGACTTCCTGTAGATCAGGAGATCGGAGGTGCCTTTTTATAACTCTGGATTTACTTTGGAACAGATTGCATAGCCGTATTCGCTACATGTATATTCATCTTGCTATATACGTTCGGCTGGTACGATATGCATTACGAATCATCAAGGAATCTCCATCCACCGCTCCATCGTTTCTGCATTTAAATGCTCCAGGCTGGCAACGGTAAAGTGGGCGTGATCCATAATATGATGCAGGCTGACCCCGATGGTCTTCATCCCTGCCTGACGAACTGAGCGCAAGCACTCTGGTGAATCCTCAACGACCATACAGTGATATGGATGCACATCTACTGATTCAGCGGCAAGCACGAAGCTTTCCGGGTCTGGCTTCGGATGGGTAATATCCTGCGCTTGAATGATAGAGGCAAAATAGTGATCCATGCCAAGACGTTCCAGAATCTGACGCGCATCCGGGCGATCGGTAGCAAGCAGCACTTTTACATTTTGTTCATGCAGTTGAGCAAGCAGACTTTCTACACCTGGTAACAAGAATTCGCGATGCATTTCCTGCTCATTCATCTCATCAATTGGCAGTGCTGGCTCAGTCTGTGCATCTGGGGCATGTCCAGTATCCAGCACAGTATCTTCACCATCCCCTTGTGCCGATGCAGCAGGAGGGTTGACTGCCTTTTGATCATCCGATGGATGACTTGACACTTGGGCATTTTCTTCGCCGCTATGCTCATCGTTACTCGCAGATGCTTTTTTCAGACGTTGGTTGTCGGTATCGTCTGGATTACCTTTGGATGCTGGCGGACGCGATGCGGTTGTTTTGTCAGCAGCTTTACCTTTACCACGTTTGTTACCTGTGCGGTTCGTATCGGTTAATTTATTATTTTCTGCTGGCGTATCCACTACATTTGGCTGACTAACTGTATCTTGATTATCATCTTCTTGCGGATGGACAACTTCCTCTTGCGCTTCGGTAGATGATTGTTCGTTGGTATTGGCAGAAGACGCTTGCTTTTGCGCAACGGTAGCTTGTTGTTGATGCTGTTCTTCTTCCTTATCCGCTTTGTCGGCAGCATCCTGTGCTGCCTGTTTATTGCGTTTTACCGCTTGATCGAACAGCTTACCGGTTGGTCCTGTATTGGGCTTCTTACTCTCATCTTCTGCCTCATAATCATGCTGGTCTGCCGCAGCACCAACCAATGCAGGTTCGCGTTCTTTCTCTGCTGGCATCTCATAATGCTGCTCCAGTTCTGGCATTGGAATCAGTACACCTTCCAGACCGAAAATGACAGCACCCAGTTTACGATTTTTCATTTCCAATGGCTGAGTTAATGCAACCAGATACTGGTCACCATAATGGTCGATCAGCAGCGGTTCGCCGCGCAGCAATTTGTAAGTCGTTTGATTCTGTTCGATGGTCATTTCCAATAGACGCTTCTGGAATTGGACGCGGAACGTATAACGTGTCCAGCCTGGTGGCAACTTCGGTTCAAAATGTAGCAAGCCTGCATACTGACGCATACCAGCAAATCCACCGACAATTGTCAACCAGCTACCTGCCATCGAAGCGGCGTGAATACCGTCCTTGACGTTGTTATGAATATCATCCAGATCCATACGTGCTGACTGAATGAAGAAATCATATGCCGGATCCATCGTGCCAAGTTCCGAAGCGAGAATGGCATGAATCGCTGCTGATAGAGAGGAATCATGCGTAGTCAGCGGCTCATAGTAAGCATAGTTACGCACTTTTTCCATTTTCGTAAAGCGATGACCTTGCATGTACATCGCCAAAATCAAGTCCGCTTGCTTCAGCACCTGATGACGGTAAATGACCAGTGGGTGGAAATGCAGCAGCAGCGGATATTTGTCTGCTGGTGTATTCTCAAAATCCCAAATGCCTTTGTCCAAGAACGAATCATCCTGTCCGATCAGACCACTCTGACGGTGAATATAGATCGACTCTGCTGCCTGCTCCCATACGTTGATCTCATCGTCGGACAAGCCCATCGGGCTTTGGATCATCGACTCGTAATTCGCCCGGTCGTTATCGCGCCAGTTGCGCAGTTCACGCACGGTAAACTCCAGCTGGTCTTTGACCATAATATTCGTATACGTATTGTTGTTGACGATCGCTGTATACTCATCTGGTCCGGTAATTCCATTAATACAAAAGCCCTTGCCCGGAATCCAGTCGCCAACAGATAAGAAGAATCGACACGTTTCCACTAGAATCTCCATACCTTTGGTATGCAAAAATTCTTCATCTGCGGCAGCTTCGCTATATTGAATGACAGCGTGTGCCACATCGGCGTCGATATGGTATTGTGCCGTACCGCCTGGATAATACGCGGATACTTCTTCCCCGCCAATCGTCCGCCATGGATACAAGGCACCGGAAGCAGCCATCTCTACGGCACGGTCACGCGCTTTGGGTAGCGTATGATAACGGAATTCGAGCAAACGAAGCGCCAGATCTGGCTGAGTGTACAGGAAGAACGGCATAATATACGTTTCCGTATCCCAGAAATAGTGACCTTCATACCCTTCGCCGGTGATCCCTTTGGCACCGATATTAGTCAGCCCATCGCGACCGACTGACTGGAACAGATGGAAGGCATTGAAGCGCAATCCCTGCTGTAGCTTCTCATCGCCTTCAACCTGAATATCTGCCGTTTCCCAAAATTCATCCAAACGCTGACGTTGGAGTGTAGCTAGCTCGTCAAATCCATCTTCTATTACGTCTTTGAGTGTAGATTGAGCGAGAATATCCAGATGCTCGACCTCGTAGTCTTTGGAGGAATAATAGACAATCCCTTTTTCCAAAATCGCTTCCTGATCCTGCTCCAGATTGAATATAAAATGTTTATCCAGACGCTGCTCGTGTTCCTCTGTCTTCACGTCATGCTTGAGGTTGGCACGATGATCGGCGGCACACAGCAGATGGAACTCTGTCTCGGACGTGCGCTGCTCCAGCGACATACGTGTGCCTTCCTCGGACTTGTCAATCGTATGCAGCACCTGCCCGGTAAAAGCCGCACCTGCGCGCGGATCGCCTTCGGAAATCTCGTTATGCACTTCGCCATTGAGCGAGGATACAAGCGTAATCTCACCGGAAAAGTTCAGCGGCTTAACCTTATAGCGAATCATCGCCACATGCTTATTCGCAAACGAAACAAGACGCTCAATACAAATCGAGATCAGACGTCCACGTCCACTCTCCCATGTAATACAGCGAGTCATGATGCCTGTCTGCATATCCAGTACGCGTTCGTAATCGACGATGCGCCCTGCTAGCAGATTGAAGCGTTCGCCCTCAATCCATAGTTCGATGATTTTGCTATCGGTTACGTTAAGCATCGTCTGCCGTTTGCGGGCATATCCGTATGCTTCTTCTCCGTATATAATATCTGCCGAATCATAAAACCCGTTCAGGTATGTACCATTCAGCGCATCCACTTCCGGCACATTCATGCCTTCGTCAAAATGTCCTCTCATCCCGATATACCCATTAGCTACGGTAAATACGGTTTCGCTTCGGCGATTGTATTGTGGATTAAAAGAAGTCTCGCGGATTACCCACGGTTCTACTTCATAAATCGTTGTTCCTTCTCTCATGTGGTCATTCCCCTTTCTTCGTTAAGCTGGTAGATGTACTGTACTGTCGCTTGCTGCAAGCTTCTGTTCATTCAGATGATACTACTGGGATAGTGGTACTCTTCATCATTAACCATATTTGCTAGGGGGACGCTCTTAGAAAAGATATTAACTGGTTTGATGGGGAAAGAAAAGTGCAATATTGGTGGAAGTGAGGAAATTGTATATTGGAAAGGATAGGACGCTTCGCGTATACGAATTTGGGGGTGGGAGGCAATATTGCGCTTTTGGGGGTAGTGGTAGTAGAGTAGTGAGAAAACTATAATTGGGTGAAGGAGTACATAGAATGGATATGCAGGATAATGAGGAACACAATGGGACATATACCTTGGCAGATCCTATACCGGAATATGTTGAGACAGAGCGGCTTTTGATTCGTTCGCCTTTGATTGGAAGAGTCGAAATTCATGATTCGGTTATTGTGAATGCGGCTATACGGGAGTCGTTGGATGAGTTAATGTTGTTTTTACCGTTCGCTCAACGTGTTCCTGAATTATTGGACACGGAAATTGATTTGCAACAGGCGAGGTTACGTTTTCTACGTCGGGAAGGGTTTCGGTATCTGATTTTTTCCAAAGAATCGGCACAGTTTATCGGGGTTGTCAGTTTGCAGGGCATTGATTATCAGGTGAAGAAATGTGAATTGGGATATTGGATTCGTAGCAGTTGCAGTGGGCACGGATATATGGCTGAAGCTGTTGAAGCGTTAATAGAGCTTGGTTTTGAGCGATTGGGATTTAGAAGGATGGCGATTCAGTGCGAGAGCACAAATTGGAAAAGCAGAGCATTAGCAGAACGGTTAGGATTTGAATTAGAGGGGATTTTGAAAAATGAGGATTTGTCTGCGGATGGGTTGCGTTGGACGGATACTTGTATATATGCCAAGGTAAAAATGTAGATAAGAACAACGTACATAAATAATACGAGCATGCAAAAAAGACCGCTTCGCGAAGAAATGGTCTTTTTGCTGTATTTTGTGCATGGGTTCGTGGCAGCTGCTTTATTTTAGTTGGTTATCCAAATTGGCTGCGACTTTTAGTGCCAGTTTTGTTAGGATCGTCAGTTCTTCTTCTGTGAGTCCTGCTGTTGTCGCTTCTTCCATACGGTGCCACACTTCGGTTACTTGCTGCTCTAGCGCTCGTCCAGCATCGGTTAGTGATACGAGCGTAACTCTACCGTCTTGCGGTGAGCGGGAGCGCGATACAAGCCCGGCTTCTTCTAATCGTTTGACAGATTTGGCGACGGTGGAATGATCCAGTCGCAGTGCGCGTCCGAGACTATTTTGCGATTGGCTATCTTGATCCCATAGCTGAAATAATAAAATTTCCTGCCCGGGAAATAGACCGACTTCGCGTAGCATTTGGGCAGCCAATCCTTTGTGTGAACGTCCAGCGGCAAAGATCGCAAAGCTGACTGGATATTGATCGCCCGCACTGAATTCGCGCGTAGGTGCTGAAGAAGAATGATCTACAGCAGCGCTGTGCGTCTCTTGGCTATGTGGATCGTGAGCTTGAGAAGATGGAACGGAGTGAGCTTGTTCGTCATTCATTGTATTGTCCTCGTTTCTTCTGAATACGCTGTTCCTATTGTATCTAAGCGATTCTGGTTCGTATACAGAATACTGCTGCTTCTATCATACAATTTGTATAGAAGCCATTCCAGTATACGCAAACCGAATCAGGCTTCCGGGTTGAGCAGTATACGGCCGCGTCCACGCCGCTGTTCGCTGAACTGCTGCGCTGCTCCGGCTTGGCTCAGTGGATATACGCGACCTGTTTCCACCTTCAGCGTACCATCGGCGATCAGATTCACGATCTGAAGCAAATGTTCACGAGCAGCGAACACGGTATTGAACTTTGCTGTCACGCCGTGAGCCGCAGCCTGTTCGGCATCAGGATCACCGACGAGCGATACGAGCATACCACCCTGCTTCAATACACCCCAGGAACGTTGTTCTGTATCTCCGCCAACTGTATCCACAACCAGATCAACATCATGTACAATTGCAGCAAAATCTTCGCTGCGATAATCGATTACTTGATCCGCACCAAGTGATTGTACAAAATCAACATTGTCTGCCGAAGCAGTTCCGATCACCGTAGCACCTTTCCATTTGGCAAGCTGTACTGCGAATTGACCAACCCCGCCAGCAGCAGCATGGATCAGAACGGTTTGTCCACTTTGCAGATTGCCTTCAAGGAACAAGGCTTTCCATGCAGAATCTGCTCCCGCTTTGATCGCAGCGGCATCTTGCAGCGAAATGGAATCGGGCAGCTTGACCAATGCTCCTGTTTCAGCAATCGCATACTGAGCATATGAGCTGCGCAAGTCTCCGAAAACCCGGTCGCCCGGTTGCAGGTCAGTTACTTGTGAACCTACAGTTTCAACGATACCGGAAGCGTAAAATCCCGGAGTGTATGGGAAGGTGATCGGGAATACTTGCTCCAGCCAGCCGTTGCGAATTTTCCAATCCAACGGAATCATCGAAGCATAAGCGATGCGGACGAGTACTTCATTTTCCTGAGGTTGAGGACGATCCGTTTCGCGTAATTCCAGCACGTTAGCATCTCCGTAACGGTCGATCAAAATCGCTTGCATTGTATTGTTGGTCATCATAATAAACTCCTTTTTTGTTGGGTTATTTGAATTTTTAATGTTTTATGTTGCCGGCAACATAAATATAAACTATTTTTACGTGGTCGGCAACATATATTTTTAAAAAATTTTAATTTTTATAAAATAAGTTGTTTTCTCGCCTGAACTATATTTCCCCACATGATCTCAAAAGTGCTTCTGCACATGATCTAAATCTGTACACGATCTGAAAATTGTCTCTACCCATCATCACAAAAAGTTTATGCTGTAAAAATACTACGATTAACAGGTTATCAACTAATCTGTAGTTCTGATTGTATGTATAAACAACACTCTTTCTGCATACAAAAAGACTCTATACGATAGCTTTGTTCCAAGCATCCATCGTATAGAGTCCCATTTGACTCCCTAATCATACAGCAATTATATTTACCACAATTATTTTTATTGTAACTATGCTATCCTGACAATCTTTCTAAAATATGCTGTCTTGTAAGATGCGATCTTTCAGTTAGCATGAGTATGATGCGATATCGATCTCCGATTATATACTCAATCTGCTTGTACACTCACTCTGCGTTGTCTTCCGCTACTTCCACTTCGTCGTAAGCACGACTGCCCCGCCAGAGAAGCAGTGCAATCAGAGTGAACGCAATCAGAGCAAGAAACGGAATCGTGATAAAGCCCAGATATTCAAAATAATCCTTGTTACACGGTACGCCTGTCGTACATGGCGCAATCCGGTCAAGTGCCGGAATGTGCTGTTTGGCATAGTGATATATGGCGATCAGACCGCCGATGATGCTCATTGGCAGAACGTAGCCGACAATGCGGCGGTCGCTGCGATAAGCGGCGATACCGAGCAAGATGACCTGTGGATACATGAAGATGCGCTGGAACCAGCACAATTTGCATGGCTCCCATTTCAGCACATCGCTCAGAAATAGACTGCCGCCAGTAGCGACGATGGCGACGATCCAGGCAAGATACAGATAATACCGTGACAGAAATAGCTTAAAGCCACTGATCTGCATATCCGTCAGCCTCCTGTTCCAGTAGTAGCTGCGGCTTCTTGCTGTGCTTTCTCAATCGCTTGCTTCAGCGCATTGTAATCACCGAGATCGCCAGTATATTGCACACCATTGATAAAGATGGACGGTGTTCCCTGAATATTCAGCTCCTGCCCTTTATCGTACTGTGCGCTCACCTGATCGGCATACGTCTTGTTATCGATGTCCTGGCGCAGCTTGGTCGTATCAATGCCCAGCTTGGCATTTTCCGCCAGTTGAACGAGATAGTCCGGTGTTGCCCAGTTCGTATTCTCGTCTTTTTGATTTGTGTAAATGGCATCCAGATATGTCCAGAACGCATCGCTCTTCTGGTGATACACAGATTCTGCCGCTAGTGCAGCAGTGGTGGAATCTTCACCGATAAACGGGAAATTAGCAAAATGCAGCGCTACCGTACCGTTGTCGATAAAATCCTTCTGGATTTGCGGTACGATCTGCTCGTTGTACATTTTGCAGATCGGACATTTGAAATCGCCGAATTCTACAATTTTGACCGGAGCATTGGCTTCGCCCTTCACTGGCAACTGGGTATAGTCAAACGTTGCCGGCGTGCCAGACGTTGTATCATTGTTGTTGTTCGGAATGAAGATGATGAGTAGTACGACTACAGCGATAACAGCTACGGTTCCGATGATCAGATTGCGCATCGTTTTGCGCTGGCGTAGACGTTCTTTTTCCTTATACGCCTGCTGTTGTTGACGCTTGACCTCGGGATTTACTTTTTTCTTGTTCGATTTGGGGTTAGCCAATCGTTGCACCTTCCTCTCCATTCAGTGCCAGTTTCGCCAGTGCGATTGCTCCACACAATCCGGCGTTATCACCCAATTCGGGATAGACGATATACTGGTCCAGATGTTCTGACAAACTTGGGTGCTGCACATAGCCGTTCAGCAATTCAACCAGCTTCGTGCGAATAAGCGGGAATAGCTGCTCCTGCTTCATCACACCGCCGCCCATAATGATCTTTTGCGGAGACAGAATCAGTACATAACTCATCAGCGCTTGGGCAAGATAGTGCGCTTCCATTTCCCATGCCGGATGATCTGGAGTCAGTTCGGAACCTTTGATATTCCAGCGTTTCTCGATTGCTGGTCCAGCAGCCATCCCTTCCAGACAATCTCCATGATATGGACAAAACCCTTCGAAGGTGTCGTCAGGATGACGGCGTACCAGAATATGACCCATTTCGGGGTGAGACAGACCGTGCAGCATTTTGCCGCCTACGACAGCACCTGCACCGATCCCAGTACCTACCGTGATATAAATACAGCTGTCTAGCCCGCGCGCTGCACCCCAAGTATATTCGCCCAATGCCGCCCCATTCACATCGGTATCAAAGCTCATCGGTATGTCAAAATGCTGCTTCAAATGCCCAACCAGATTGAATTGCCCCCAATGTGGCTTCGGTGTTGTTGTTATGTATCCGTATGTCGGACTGCCCACAATCGGGTCAATCGGTCCAAATGAGCCAATGCCAAGCGCTTCAATGCCTTTCCCTTCAAAAAACGATACGACGTTTTTCATCGTAATCTCCGGTGTCTCCGTCGGGAAGCTGGCACGTTCCAGAATCTGTCCGTCTTCCGTACCGATTCCGCATACAAATTTGGTACCGCCTGCCTCAATTGCTCCAAGTTTTTTCATGAATTATGCGTCTCCTTTGCAGCATCCTTATGGATGACCAATATGAGCATGTGCAGGCTTATCATGATAGCGTGGCAATGTGTCGGGCAGATGTCGATACAGACCAGCCGCCCTTGCTTGCCATCATGCAAGCCGTTACATGATTGTTCAATAAGAGTTAGGAACGATTACCGCCAAATACGAGGGTATTGCTAAGCGTACGTCCGGGCGATGTAACGACTTTGCCGTTGACATACATGCCGGACGATGCGCCACCATCCAGATTCATAGCTTGTTTGGCGCCGAGCTTTTGCATAACCGCTGCCCATTGCTTCATCGTTGCGCCGGGTACAGTCGCGATCATAACTGAGCCGTCTGCCATAATAGCGATACCGCTACGTGCACCGGATGCAGTTAGAATTTTCGGATCTTGAAAGCCTTCGGCTGCCGCGTTAAGTGCAATGCTGCCGTCTTTGACCAGTCGTGGTCCGGCACCAACAGCTGTGACGACGTTGGACCAGTCGATGGGCTTGCCATTGATGTCCGTATACGTTTTGTTCATGCTAACGGTTGCTCCTTTGACAAAGCGATCCGCAGAAGACTTCATCGTACCGGTAAAGACGATCACATACCCGTCTGTCGGAATGGTGGTATTGGTATTGCTACCTTTTGCCGTTACTTTACCATTGCGTACGGTGACAGCGATACCGCCCTGAAAGCCAGTCGTTTTGCCCCGATCAGGCGTGTATACGATAGATGTGCTGGATGTGGATGCCGGAGTACGGTTAAACCAGACGGCATACCAGCCGCTAGAACGTCCGCTCTGCGGCGTCACTTGACCAGTCACTTCCATACGCAGCGTGTCCATCATCGCAGTGCCATTCGCAGTAAAGCCAATCGTAGTACCGTACCGACCGATATGCAGCAATCGTCCGCCTGAGATTAATGTACCGTAAGGATCAGGTGGTCCACCGTATGCCTCGAAAAAGGCACCGTCAATTGCAGCCTTGGCACCATATGCGCTGGCAATCGACGAGAGTGAGGACGTATGCCCTACCTGACGATCTGCTAGACCGACCGCTGTTGCAGTACCTTTAGGAATGCGGACCGTTTGTACGGCAAAGCTGCGTCCGGCTGCCTGCACGTTGACTTTGGCATAACGGATACCGCTGCCTGCCGCCTGTGCAGGCTCCTTGCTCGGAACAGCCGTTATGCCAATCAGCAACGCGGCGGTCAACAGCATCATTGGCAAACGAACAGTCCAGCTTGAAGATGTAGAACCTTTAGTCAAATACGCCCACTCCTAGCATAGAACAGAGACTTTTGATTTCCAGTTCTTCAAATTTGTCGATGATTTTGTTGTCTTCTAGCAGCAGTAAGCATTCGTCAGGTGTGCACAACACTGGTACTTCGCGGTGAATCGTTGCAAGACGACGAGATAGATGCAGCATGTCCAGATCGGCTTCGATCTTTTTGCGAACGGACGGGCTGAGGTATTCCAGATTGTCCAGAATGCCTTCTACCGACTGATGTTCCTGTACAAGCTTGGTTGCTGTCTTCTCACCGATGCCTTTGACACCCGGATAGTTATCGCTTGCATCGCCCATGAGCGCTTTCATGTCGATAATCTGTGCTGGCGTCAGCCCTTTTTCCTCCATGAGCGATTCTGGCGTATACACTCTGTAGTTGCCATAACCCTTTTTCATAATGATCACACTGGTACGGTGATCGACCAGTTGCAACATATCGTGATCTCCAGTCAGAATCATTACTTCCATATTCTGCTCCAATTCACGCGAGATCGTACCGATGCAATCATCCGCTTCGTAGCCCGGTGCACTCAGATTCGGAATGCCCATACTTTTCATCACATCGATAATCAGATCAAATTGCGGAATCAAATCGTCCGGTGCAGCGGTGCGATTACCCTTGTAAGCGGCAAATTCCTCGCGTCGAAATGTCTGTGTTCCCAGATCCCAGCAGCAAGCAACATGCGTCGGCTGATACAGGCTAACTGCATCCCATAGATAACGTACAAAACCGTAGATCGCATTAGTCGGAATACCGGCTTTCGTACGACGGATATAGCCGCTCTGTGAGGTGGCATAATACGCCCGGAACAGCAGTGCCATGCCGTCGACCAGCATCATTTTTTGTGGTTGTAATTGTGTCAATGTTCCATTCTCCCTTATGCGTGTAAAACCAGTTTGACTCTATCATACCGAATTTGTTCAAAGCTGTACAACTGTTCACAGCGTTTTCTTATTTGCTTCGTTTATGCCGCAGCAAAAAGGCTCTCTGTTCATACAGGGAGCCTTTGGTGTCATACGTTTGCAAAATAAAAGGAAAACCTACGCGGTGATTCAGAATCGACAATCCATGATCGAGAATCCGTTATTTTTTCAGTACATACGTAAATTCCCAGACCGCTTCGTTGCCGGAATAACGTCCACGATTCTCGATTACACTGACGCGCAGTTTGACAGTAGAACCGCTAGACGATACCGAAGATAGGCTGACATTTTTGGTTTTGGTTCCTTCATCGGGAATTTTGTCTTGCTCTTCTGCATAAGCATACAGCTTCACAGTGCCATTCGAGTTAGCTTTGACGGTTACACTTTGACCTTCATACAATACTTTGTTGTTCACTTTGGCTTCGGTATACCATTCATTGCCGACGTGATCATTGGAGATCATTTTAACTTTGGTCAGTGTGACTTTGTACGATGAACTTGCTGCTGTTGCCGGTGTGGTTGCTGTAAATAAAAGTGAAGCGCCCAGAATAAGTGCTGCCGATGCTTTCGCCAACCTGGTTATCATATCTTTATCCCCTTTTGATCGTATTGATCAAATACTTAGCTACCAGATTAGTATACCCTATATTTTATTTTATATCCTTATTATTCCTAAAAAATACACATTATATTTAATTAAGTAGATTGAGGAAAAGAAGTCAGGTTATTGGACTTCACTAAAAATGATCTATATTCCATTGATTGGCTATATAACTGCTGATGTTATACATGCTAGTTATACAATGATAATTCTGATTGCTTATCCATCTGTTGATGCGTCTAATATACGTTTCATCCATACATCCACTTCATCCTGCTCATACATTCGGAAGCCGTGGCGTTCATACAATCGACGCGCCGGACTGCCCTGCAATACGTTAAGTATAACTGACTGTCCGCGCAGCTCATGTGAGGACAATAGATGTGCAAGTATGGCACCGCCAATGCCTTGTCCCTGTTGATCAGGATGAATGTAAAAGTGCTCTAGCACGTATCCAGCATCTGGAGCTGGACGCAAAGCTACACAGCCAACAGCTTGAGAATCAACAACGATCAACTGTGTATATTGTGGTTGAAAAGAATTCAAAAACCGCTGTCGAACACGCACATCATCATACCGCTCCAAACGGGTCAGGTCTTCCTTTAATACTATTGCGCGTAATTCGGCGATCCAATGAGCATCTTCGAGATTCGCGCTTTGTAGCTGATACTGCGGCGATGAATGGGAATATGTATGAGACATAGCAAAAACTCCTCCGTATGTTTAGGAGGAGTTTATCATACTGGGTGATACGAATCTATATTCACCACATACATCTAGATTCATATGAAGATGAGATTATCCATCTGCTTATCGATCCAAAGAAATATTATGCCTTCCACGCTTGCTCGTACATATCTGCCTTAAAGCCGACGGTCACACGATCGCCATCGGTTACGATCGGGCGCTTGATCAGCTTGCCATTTTGCGATAGCAGTTCAAGCTGCTCCTCTGCACTCATCGTTGGCAGCTTGTCTTTCAAACTAAGGCTTTTGTACACTTCACCGCTGGTATTGAAGAACTTTTTCAATTCTAATTCGCTGTGTTCCACCAGTTCGCGCAGCTGTTCGGCTGTTGGCGGTGATTCCACGATATGAATCAGGTTCAGTTCGTGCCCTTGTTCTTTTAGCCATTTGATTGCATTGCGGCATGTGCTGCATGGCGGATATTGGTAAACGGTCAATTTACTCATCAAGATCAGACTCCTTTTCAAACATTCAATTGAGCATCCAGCAATGCCAGATCTTCCGGCAAAGGCGCTTGAAACAACACCTGCTCGCCTGTCGCCGGATGTACAAAACCAAGTTCATACGCATGCAGCGCCTGACGGCCAACGATCTCATCCAGCTGAGTGATTCGCTGTGCTGCCTGTTGATCCTTAGCGGCTAAAGTATCCAATGAACCATCCGCCGCTGCATATCCATACATTTTATCCCCGATCAGCGGACAACCGATATGCTTCATATGCACCCGAATCTGGTGAGTACGTCCGGTTTCCAATTGTAACGACACTAGCGCAGCATCCTGATCAGGAAATTGTTGTACCGTTCTATAACGCGTCGCAGCCGCATATCCATTCGGCGTAACGATACGTACATGCGGTTGCTCAGGATCGCGGTCGATCGCCCCCTCAATTCTGCCAGCAGCTGGTGACGGCAGATGATGCACGTAAGCACGATACGATTTGAACACCGTTCCCGATATCATTTGCTCCGAAATATGCTGATGCACATACGGATTTTTGGCAACTGCCAGCACGCCTGACGTATCCTGATCCAGCCGATGCACCGGACGAAAACGGTATTGCACACCTTGCTGCTGCCAGTAATGCACGACACCATTTGCCAGCGTATCCGTATAATGTCCATGCGTCGGATGCACGATAACACCAGCTCTTTTGTTCAAAATAAGCAGATGCTCATCCTCAAACAAAATGTCCAGCTCCATCGGCTGTGGCAAAATATCATCCGAGCTTTCACGTAGCATGCGTACGTGCACTACATCGCCGCCTTTTACTTTCTCGTCCACATATACCCGCTGACCGTTCAGTTCTACACCGCGCTGCGTCATTTTTAGCCGGGACAGCAGTTTGCGCGAGATGCCCATTCGGCGATTCAGGATCGTTTTCAGCAACATGCCTTCATCCTGCGGTTCGACAATATGCTGAATGGGAGCATAATAATCGGCAGCATCCGGGTGGGTATAGCGGTTATGGTCCTCATCTATCATTGCAGTTTGACATTCCTTTCCCTGTTACCTCTGCCGATCTCGTTATTTCGTATCGGAATCGCGCCGAAATACCTTTTGGCTACGTACATATTCAATATCCGGTACACCAGAACGCACATTGGCAGTCCGAGCAATCACGAAGAAATAATCCGACAATCGATTCAAATACCGCCGTACCGCCGGATTGATCTCATGCTCTGCACCTAATGTCACAGTACGACGCTCAGCGCGACGGCATACCGTACGGCACACATGCAGTGCTGCCGCCAACTGAGTGCCGCCTGGTAAAATAAAACGCTCCAGCTGCGGATTCTCCTGCTCGTACCCATCCATCCACTGCTCCAGCCGCTCCACCATATCGTCATGCACCTTGTAGCGACTCTCCTGTAAGCTGACAAATGCAAGATCAGAGCCGCAATCAAATAATTCCTGCTGAATGAGCAACAGATCGTCCTGCAAATCTTCATGATGCTCACTCAGCGCCATTAGCACAGCCTGCCCGACAAAGCTATTCAGCTCGTCGATTGTACCATACGCCTCAACACGAATATCATCCTTACTGACTCGTCCACCGATCACCGATGTTCTGCCTTCATCCCCGGTACGTGTGTAGATGCTCATCGCTATTCCCTCCTACGATCGTCATTGCATATTCACTCTCTGCTTACTGCATACATCAGTCGGTCAGTGCTTTCAATACGTTTACCGCCTGCTCATGATTGGCGAAGATCGGAATGGTAGCGTACAGATCATCCCGCGTATATCCGATATCTTTGAACGAGGACATCTGGCTCACCGGAATTGCAAACAGATGCTCCTTTTGTTTGGTCGGTTCGGTATCATTCTCGTTTGCTGCACCTTTGGTCACACCAGACTTGTACGTATTCGCGCTAAAGTCGTTATCCAGCACCATATGACCGCCATTGACGGCATAAGCTTTCATATCATTTTCCGGTAAAATAATAATATCGTCGGTACGATCCACATATTCCAGCACTAGCTTCTCTGCCGAATATACGGGCGTCGTACTAACTGTAACGGTCAAATCATTGCCCAGCTTCTGTTGTAAATTCTGCTTGATCTTGTCTGCATATTCCTGCGGAAACCCTTCAGTTCCCATAATGAATACTTTGATCTGGTTCGGATCATTATCCTGCTTGTCGCCGCCACATGCCGCCAGCAGCACCATCAGACTCATCCCCAGCGCAAAGCCAATTGTTCTCATCCATGCCTTCGCCTTCACCGATGTTCCCCCTTCAACGTAACTAACTCCCATCATACCACAGCTTTCACGCGCAAAAAAAGAAGACCTCCCGCGAGGTCTTCACTGTCCCACTGCCGACTACATTCGGCATCTTATGCCGTCTGACGCACTCATCTTACCGCTATAAACGCTATGTATGATATCGCAACTAGTCAAGCCTGTTATTGTATATAGTTGAATTGCAAGAGTCCGACTGCTTTTTTATAAACGATGCCGTTTGCTTTTGCAGTGCATATATTCGTTAATCTTGATGTCGAGCAGCATGCTGATTTCTAGTACATCTTCCGCTGTAAACGATTGTCTTTCCAAAAACATCAGCTCCATGCGGGTACGAAGCTTGTGAATCTCATCTTCCAGAGAAATTAATTGTCTGGAGTCATCCGGTTGTTGCGGCCAGACTGCTTTATTCTCTGACAGTAGCATTCCACGGTACATCGGTACCGGATATTCAGCACAATACAAATAATTCCCTCCTTCTACACAAATTCCTGCTTCCGAAGACCTATTATAGCACAGGTCTAAGGAAATGGAAGCAGAAATTTGTTAAAGAGGGTAAATTAGAAATATTCTGTGACAAATTACATTAATGGAAATTATTTTATTTTATTAACAAACGATCCAATTCGCTCAAGCGCTTCACTAAGTTGAGCAACAGAAGTCGCATACGAGCAGCGAATAAAGCCTTCGCCGCCCAATCCGAACACATTGCCCGGCACAGCAGCTACGCGTCCTTCAACAAGCAATTGCTGAGCAAATTCTTCCGATGTCAGACCAGTCGATTGAATACTTGGGAATGCATAAAATGCGCCTTGCGGCTCATGGCACTCTAGTCCGACACTACGGAATCCATCAACGATTAGTCGACGACGACGGTTATAAGACTCGACCATTTTGTCTTTTTCCTCTAATCCGTTAGTCAATGCTTCCAATGCGGCAACTTGTCCCATGACTGGTGCGCACATTACAGTGTACTGATGAATCTTGAGCATTGCAGAGATCAGATCACGATGTCCACACGCATATCCCATCCGCCAGCCTGTCATCGCAAAGGCTTTGGAGAATCCACTCACCAGAATGGTACGCTCCTGCATACCTGGAATGGATGCAAAGCTAACGTGCTTGGTGCCGTAAGTCAGCTCAGCATAAATTTCATCGGAAATGACGATCAGATCATGCTTTTCTACTACTTGCGCAATCGGCAACCAATCTTCATATGTCATAATTGCGCCTGTCGGATTGCTTGGATAGCAGAGAATCAGAATTTTGGAGCGCGGCGTGATACTTTTTTCCAGTGCTTCCGCAGTTAATTTAAAATTATTCTCGGCAAATGTTTCAATACCGACTGGAATACCGCCACCAATCGCTGTAATAGGCGAATACGAAATATAACAAGGCTCTGGAATGAGAATCTCATCACCCGGAGCGATCAATGCTCGCAACGCCAGATCAATCGCTTCACTACCGCCAACTGTCACGATAATCTCGTCTGCGGGATCATACGACGTTTTGAACTCATTTTCCAAATAACCTGCAATCGCTTCACGCAATTCCGGCATACCGGAGTTGGATGTGTAACGGGTATAGCCACGTTCCAATGAATATACGCACGCTTCACGTACATGCCACGGTGTAGTGAAATCCGGTTCGCCGACACCAAGTGTAATAATATCCTTGCTCGCGCTCACCAGATCAAAAAATTTGCGGATACCGGAAGGCTGAATACCGCGCACGAGTGGAGCCAGGTATGACTCCATCGACTTCTGCCCTTCGGCTGTCTGTCCTCCATTGACCATCATGCTATTCGCCTTCCTTTACGGAGAAATAATCAGGCGGCGATCATCTTCGCGATCTTCAAAAACAATTCCGTCCTGTTTGTATTTTTTGAGAATAAAGTGTGTTTTGGTGGACAATACCGATTCAATCGGAGACAGACGTTCGGAAACGAAGCTCGCGACTTCTTTCAGGTTATGACCTTCCACTTCTACTAGCAGATCATATGCGCCGGACATCAGATAGACCGATTTCACCTGCGGATACAAGTAAATACGCTCAGCAATCCCTTCAAAACCGCGTCCGCGTTCCGGTGTAATCTGTACTTCGATCAGTGCAGTAACCGTTTCTTCATCTACTTTGCTCCAATTGACAACTGTTGCATATTTGACGATCACATGATCATCTTCCAATTCCTGAATCGCCTGTTTGACCTCGGCTTCTTCAATACCGAGCAGAGTCGATATAAGCTGCGGGGTACGTCTTGCATCTTCTTTGAGCAGATCAAGGATCTGCAACTTCAGCTCGCTAAGTTCCTTCATAACGATATAGCCTCCAAGTGCAAAAGTTAATATTAAAAATATTACACGAATCCAACATTCCTGCCAAGCCCCGAAGGTCGTTTTGCAGCATTTGCCGCTATCGGTCTTCGCACCTGTCGTTGTTCTGCTTCATTATACACCTGTTCCGGTTACTTAATGCTAAGACAGATTATATTGTGTCATAACAGATTGTAGATCACTCGTTTTCATCGAATAGAATTGAAGATTGTCCAACTGACGGTTCAACTGACATTAAGTATGAAATTTGACGATTTTACACAATCAAAGGAGCGAACAACCATGGATTTGCACACCAGAGATACGATGTGGGGACACACCCTGACGAACCCGCCAACCTACGAACAACTGACTGAGAATCTGGAGTGCGATGTGCTGATCATCGGTGGCGGCATGGGCGGCGCGCTATGTGCGCACGAGTTTGCCAAACGCGGTCTACGCACAGTAGTTGCCGAGAAAAGACAGGTCGGTCGTGGTAGCTCCATTGCCAATACCGGATTGCTTCAATATACGAATGACAAAACACTGACTGCTTGCATCAATACATTTGGCGAGCATAATGGTGTACTCTTTTATAGGCTATGCCGTGATGCGATGGAATATCTGCTGCACACTGCTCCACAGTTGCCGCTGGATGCACAGCTGATTCCGCGGAGCAGTTTGTACTTTGCCAGTGACGAGAGCGATGTAGAGACAGTCATCGAAGAATATGAAACATTATCGAAGCATGGCTTTGCTGCCGAGTTCTGGGATGAAGAGAAAATTGCTGAACACTTCTCGTTCCGCCGTCCAGCAGGCATTTACACGCATGGCGATGCAGAGGTGAATCCGTATCGACTGGTGCATGCGTTGATGATGGATGCGCATCAGAACGGTGTCCGCGTATTTGAAGAAGCGGAGATTACGCATCAGGAATACGGCACGAACGAAGTTGTCAGCTATATCGGCGATTATCATATTCGTTCCAAAAAAGTCGTGTATTCTACCGGCTACGAAACACAGGAAAAGAAAAAAGAACGCGGTGCGTTCCTGATGAACACATATGCGATTGCCACCAATCCAGTCAGTAGCTGGGATGGCTGGTACAAGCAAAGTATGATCTGGGAAACGGCGCGACCGTATTTGTATATCCGTACGACCGCAGATAACCGGATTATCGCTGGTGGTCTGGACGAACCACTGACAGATATCGAAGATATGGAAGTCCGCCGAATCAATCAGGCGCAGCGGCTGCTGGAATCGGTACAAGAGCTGTTCCCGGACATTGGTCCATTATCTATCGAATCGGCATGGGCAGCGCCATTCGGCTCTAGTCGCGACGGTCTGCCTTATATGGGCAAACACCCGGACTATCCACATTGCTACTTTGTGGAAGGATATGGCGGTAACGGTACGGTATATAGCACTATCGCTGCCATGCTGCTGGCAGATGAACTGTCCGGCGTCACACGCCCCGAATTGGAACTGTTCAGTTTGACTCGTACGTCTAAGCCGTCACCCGCAGTAACTCCTGATGTGCCAGCATCTTGATGGATCGGTATTAAACAGCTAGCTAAGTTACAAACATAGGAATAGCAGCAATAACAGGAATAACAGGAATAACAGCTTTGTTATATTATTTTGATGTTGTTGCTATATTGTTCGTATGTGATTCTATTCTTGCTATGCTGTATGTTTGCATTCTTTCACTGAGATTCGTGCTTGTTTATACGTAAAAGCCCAACAGCTTCTGAAATTCATTCAGAAACTGCCGGGCTTTTTTGTGTTGTATTTTTGTTCGTATTGTAGCTAGCCGATCATGCTCAAATCGCATTGTACATAAATTCTTGTTCATTTTCATTTATGCTCATTGCTCTGCCCTATCTTCCAATAGAAGCAAAGTAGATTGGCATCAACTTAGCCATTCTGCTCAGTAGAGCGTGACAGCGTGTCGATCATACGCAGACGACCTGCTTCATCCAAGCTCTGATGCACATGGAAACAGCTTGGGCAAACATATACGTTGACGGTATATGGTGTTGTCAGGAATGACAGCTTACCGTTCGCTGCGGGGTTTGGCTTGAAGCCAGTTGTCCCCATTTCCTGACTGCCTGCTAGCAGCATGTACTCCTGACAATGTGGACATTGCGGAATCTCTTCCTGACTGTCCAGCAATTGCTCAACCTTTTCCTCGTAGTCGACCATCTTGAAGTTCTCATCACCGTATTGCTCAATCGTCTTGAGTGAAGACAGATTCGGCTGTTGGAACAATTCCGCCTCATCCAGCAATGTCGCCGCGCGATTACCGATTGGTGTATTCGCCGCTTGCTCGTTGCCGATGACGTTCTGTTGGTACGCCTCTTCCGCTGCATACTGGGATGGTTGCTCGTCTTCCTCATCCAGTTCAATATTCAGCGTGCGGTAACCTTGTAGTTCATTACCACAATGCGGGCAATGCTCCTCAGGTCCAAATTCCGGGTCCCATACGATCTCGCTGTGACACCATGGGCATACTGTTGTATCCATAATTTCGTCCCTTTCGTGATGCAAAGTCAAATTTAAAGAATGGACGCACCGATGACATACGATAGCGATATGGAGATGATCATCGAGATCAAACCAATCGCCCGGTTGTCCGAAGCAATTTCTTTATCGATATTAAATACCGGGGTTAAAAATTCAAACAAAAAATAGGCAACCATCAGCAGCAAAAAACCGACCAGCGACCAGCCCAGACTTCCGTAGACCGAGCTGTGCGCTTCAATGGAAAAGCGCATCACATTGCAAATACCGAAAATTTTACCGCCAGTTGCCATCGCTACGGACACATTGCCGCGCTTGATTTCGTCCCAGCATTTATATTTGGTTACTAATTCAAAACACCATAAAAATACGATTAATTGCAGCACAGCCACGGAAAAATAACCGATCATCATCCCGACCGGGTGCGCCAGCAATGGATCCACGTAGTCCTTCACGCCTCTTCGTAACTCCTTCCGGTATGAAATCATTACAGATCATCATACTGTGTACGTATGACGTCCGTAATGGTTTCAAAGAGATTCCGGATTTATTTCAATTCGGCAACGGTCACACCCGTACCACCTTCACCGTAGTTGCCAGTACGGTAACTTTTCACATGCTTGTGGCGGCGCAGGAACTCCTGAATGCCGGTACGCAGTACGCCTGTACCTTTGCCATGAATAATATACACCTGTCCGAGATTCGCCAGAAATGCTTCATCAAGGAAACGATCCACATCAATCAACGCCTCTTCGACATTGGCACCACGCAGATCCAGCTCGGAGTGAGTATTGTCATCGCGCGAACGCTGAACGGTCGTCACCTGCTTGCGCTGTGGCTGAGCGGCAGTCGATTTGGACGATTGCATCAGCTCTAGGTCGCTGAGCGAAACTTTCATCTTCATAATGCCCATTTGTACAAGCGCTTCTTTGGAGCCGGACAGTTCGACGACATGACCTTTTTGACGGAAGCTGTGCACCATAACTTCATCGCCGGGACCGATCGGTTTTGCTTTTTTCTCAGTGGTGGTCGGTGCTTTCTTTTTCTTGCGTTGTGCTGGTGCGGCTTCGTCCAATTGACGACGAGCAGCGATCAGGCGATGCTCCTTGACGGATGCGCCTTCTTCCAGCGCCATTTTGCGCAGAGATTGAATGACTTCATCCGCTTCGCTGCGCGCTTTGTCCAGAATGGCACGCGCTTCGTCTTCGGCTTTTTCCAGACGCTTGTCGCGTTGATCTTCCAAGCGCTCCAGATCGCGCTCATAGCGTGCACGCAGCTGCTCCATCTCCTGGCGCAGACGCGCGGCTTCGGTGCGTTCCGCTTCGGCACCCAGACGATTCGTTTCGAGGGAAGCGATCATTTGCTCGACGCGTTGATCTTCTTCGCTTACTTCACCACGTGCTACATCCAGAATATCCTTCGACAGTCCAAGGCGCTCAGCAATCGCAAACGCGTTGCTTCGTCCCGGTACACCGATCAGCAGACGGTATGTCGGGCTGAGCGTGTTGACGTCGAATTCCATACTGGCGTTGATGACGCCTTTGCGATCATACGCGTATGCTTTCAGTTCGCTATAATGCGTCGTTGCAATCATCCGACAGCCGCGGGCATGAATATGCTCCAAAATAGCAATCGCCAGCGCCGAGCCTTCTGCCGGATCGGTTCCCGCGCCTAGCTCGTCAAACAGTACCAGACTTTTCGGTGTCATTTGACGCAGGATGGAGATGATATTGGTCATATGACTGGAAAATGTACTGAGATTCTGTTCAATACTTTGCTCATCCCCGATATCGGCATAAATCGCGTCAAATACGCACATCTGGCTGCCATCATCCGCCGGAATAAACAGACCGGACATCGCCATCAGACTGAGCAGACCGACCGTTTTCAGGGTGACTGTCTTACCGCCCGTATTCGGACCGGTAATAATGATGCTCGTATTGGTATTACCCAGCTCCAGATCAGTCGGAACGACATGCTCCGGTGCAATCAGTGGATGACGGGCTTTTTTCAATTTAAAAAATCCACGGTCGTTCATGACCGGTTTGTTCGCTTTCATTTTGTAGCCAAGACGCGCTTTGGCGAAAATAAAGTCCAATTGCGCAATCGTCTCCACATCGTAGCCAAGCAGTTCGTTCTGCTCTGCTACTTGTGCGGTCAGCTTTTGCAAAATAACTTCGATCTCACGCTCTTCACGCAGTCGTGTTTCGCGTAACTTATTGTTCATCGCTACAATCGCTTCCGGCTCAATAAACAGCGTCGCACCAGAACCAGATTGATCATGCACAATCCCGCCAAAGTACGAACGGTATTCAGCTTTGACCGGGATGACAAAGCGGTCGCCTCGAATCGTAATCAGCTGGTCTTGCAGCATCTTCGCTACCGTTTGTGAACGGATCATACCGTCCAGCTTTTCACGGATACGTACTTCGCCGGAACGCAGCTCACGGCGAATCGTTGCCAGCTCACTGCTGGCAGAGTCCATCACATGCGCTGAATCGTCGATACAGGCACGGATATACTTTTCGAGCGGACGCTGATCAGACAACAATTCGATCAGATCAAACAGTAGCGGTGCAGGCTCTTCTTCATGCACCATCTCGACATGGCGTGCCGCACGGCGCATGCCCATAATCGTATTCGCGATACCAAGCAGCTCGCTTGGGTTCAGTGTACCGCCGATGCGTGCGCGGCTGACAGCCGGACGAATATCGACGATGCCGCCAAATGGCGGTGTGCCTTTGAGTCGATCCACATTGGTCGCCTCATCGGTATATTGCAGCATTTTCTTGACATACTCCAGATCGGTATCCGGCTTCAGCGACAGCGCAGCCTGCTTACCAAGCGCGGTTGCCGCATAACCTGCCAGCATATCGAGAATATGTCCATACTGCATCGTATGGAATATTTTTTCGTTCAACGTTATGACACTCCTCTATTCATACTGAAATCCTCATCACCATAGACGGCGATTTCAGGCAAATGTTTCAACACACACGTACAGACAGGTGGAATACGTACCAATTACATCTACAGCGGCAACATGGCATACCACTTCCATTCTATTATACACCCGCACACAATTTTCACAAAAGGTTTGAATGACAGTCTCTTCCATGTGCGTTATGATAAAAATGATTGCAATGGAAGATAATGAGATCAGGAGGGAACTACTCATGAAAAAATATATGCTGATCGGCGTCACTGCCGCCATGTTGTTATTAACAACAGCGTGCGGCGGGCAAGCGCAAAACTCATCCGGCGGAACAGGCGTTACCGATACGGGCGTAGCTACATCGGATAGCGGTGAAGCTAGCGGCAACCAGCTGGTCGTCAAAGCGACGAATTACGCATTCGACCAGAAGGAATACCATGTCAAAAAAGGCGAACCGATCACGATCGTCTTCCAAAATGAACAAGGAAACCACGGTCTGATGATCCCGGCACTGAATGTCGATCTGAATTCCAGCAATACAACGGCAACCGTAACCCCGCAAGAAGCAGGCGAATTTGATATGGCATGCTCGATCATGTGTGGCTCCGGTCACAGCACGATGGTTGCCAAGCTGATCGTTGACGAAGCATAAGCATGATCTCTTGAATAGGATGACAAAACACGCAGTCGCTCTTATGCTGACTGCGTGTTTTTTGTGCTGTAGAACATGGATATAGTGGCAAGGCGGCTACATGGTGACAAAGTGGCTACTCTGTTTCTTTTATCAATGGTTGCTATTCCTCATCTGCCAATGTAGTCGTCGCTTCATCGTTAGCATCAGGAAAGCAAGCTGCTGTCGCATCATAGGCGGACAGCACTGCATGCAGCACGCCGGGAAAACGCTCATTCAGATCATCTTCGCGTACAGTGATCAATCGCTGTGTACCATGACTGCGTGTAAACACAACCCCGCTCTCGCGCAGCGTCCGCAGATGATGCGACAAGGTCGATTTGGCAACAGGCACTTGAAAAGCATTGCATGGACTCTCGCCCTCACTGCGAATTTGCGAAACAATATGAAGCCGAATCGGATCGCTCAAAGCGTACAATACGGAAGCCAGTTCGATCTCGTGACGGTCAGGATGATATAACACTTTCATAACAACGTCTCCTTTGAGCTGAAAAGTAAGTAGCAGCTCCGCTATTCCCTCATACGTCATGTGGAAATTGGAAGCGGCATCATACGTTTCTATGAAATGCAGAGCACAGTTACTATATTTATATTTACATGTAAATAATGAATACTATTCCTATCCAATTTTAAAATCTCTAATTGAATTTTAAATCATCCCATGCTATATTTCAATTGTTCGATGACATTCGAACAACACTTTTTTCGTACAGGGGGAATCTTGATGTCAACTACTGCAACAACATCTGTTGCTGCTTCCCATACAGACAGCGTCCGTCAGGATCGCCTGCAAAAAGAAGGGCTATTAACCGTGCTGCTAGGCATTGCAGTCGTACTGGCAATTATGAACACATCGATGTTCAATCTGGCATTACCCAAAATCACGTCCTATTTTCAATTGACGGATTCGGTATCTTCCTTGATCGTAACCGGCTATTCGATCATGTTCGCCATCTCTTCTATTACATATAGCCGATTGTCCGACTTCGTACCGCTACGCCGTTTGCTAGTGATCGGGCTGAGCATTCTCGGGCTAGCTGCGATCGGCGGTCTGTTCAGTAACAGCTTTGCACTGCTGCTGACGATGCGGGTATTGCAGGCAGTTGGTGCCGGGGCAGTCATTTCGCTGTCGATGGTATTGTTCACCCGCTATATTCCACTAGAACGGCGCGGTAAAGCGATGGCATTCATTATGTCTGCGGTCTCGCTAGGACTCGGCTTAGGTCCAGTTGTCGGCGGAGCGATTGTTGATTATATGGGCTGGCGTTTTCTATTTCTGATCACGGCGATTAGCTTGCTGCTGGTGCCGCTGTTTTATTTATTTTTACCCAAAGAAATGCCAAAGCGCGGTGTGTTTGATACGGCGGGCGCATTGTTTGTTGCGGCAGGTACAAGTGGTATTCTGCTGTTCCTGACCAATCACTCATGGTTGGCGCTGACGATCGGGCTGGTTGGCTTGGCACTGTTCATTCTGCGTATTCGACTAGCAGCGGAACCGTTCGTGCAGCCTGCACTGCTGGCAAATACATCGTATGTAACACTATCGCTGGTCGGCATTCTCTCGTATCTGTGCAGCTTTGCTACGCTGTTCCTCATTCCGCAAATTCTGGTGCATCGCTTCGGCTTCAGTGCCAGTCATGCTGGATTCATTATTTTCCCAGGTTCGCTACTGGCGATTGTCGCTTCACGCAAAATCGGCTCTATTATTGACGAGCATGGTAACTCGTCGATTCTGCGATATGCGCCGCTAATGGTATTGTTCGCGATTGTGCTGTTCGCCCTGTTTGCAGGCAATTCCTGGTTATCAATTCTGTTCATTTATTTGCTGAACAGCTTGAGCTTCTCAATGTTATCAAGCAGTGTGTCTAATGAAATCTCGCGCATCTTGCCAGCATCACAGGTCGGCTCGGGCATGGGACTGTTCCAGCTGATGCAATTTTTCAGCGGAGCATTCAGTGTGGCATTGGCATCCAGTGCAATGGAATGGCAAAAAGGATTATCTCTCTCAGCTGCGTACTCCAATATTTTCTGGGGATTGATGATTATGGCGCTTCTTGCCTTCATCTCATCGTATGTTTATCTACGCACGATGCGGATGTTGAATGCTAACAAACAGATTGGATAATACGCTTGTGAGACGGTATTCATCTTTATTGTAATTGTATAATCGTAAAAAGAACCGACAGCACCTAGATGCTGTCGGTTCTTTTTGATTTCAGTTTTCTCATTCTAACTTTTTTATTATTTCAGTTTCCATACACCATTTACGAGCATCTTCACTTGCTCAGTTCTGATCTTGCTCGATCAGTTCCATCCACTCATTGTGCTCAACCTGTAGCTGTTGATGCTGTTCGCGCAGCTGTTGAAGTTCCTGATGAATGCGCTCTTTCTCCTGAATCTGGCTTTCACGTTCCACATTCATAATACGTAGCTGATGGCTGAGCATTTCGTACTGATCCATCACTTCGCGGGCTTCACGGCTGTGCTCCTGCTGCGAATGTTGCAATTGCTCGCACTGACCACGCCATTGCTGCTCGCTCTCTTCCAATTCGCGCAGCAGTTCATTTTGCTGCTCCTGACGATCGGTTAATTGCTCCAGTCGTCCATTGACCTGCTCCAGTTCTACAGATAACTGTTGGTTCTGTTGCTCCAATCGTCCGATCTCTTCCATATACCCCTGCTCGTTCAGCACAATCGCACGATACTCTTCTTCCAGACGGTGATGCCGCTGGCTCCAGCTGTCAATATCCTGCAATGCTTCTTCCAGTAAACGAGTTTGCTCCTGTTGACGCGCATTCCATTCATCCAGTTGCGACGTCAGTGTGTCCACCTGCTGACGTGCCTGCTCTAGCTCACTCTGAATCTGGGCAGTGTCCTGTTCCTGTTGACGGGACAGCTCGCGCCACGTTTCCGCTTCTTCACGCCACTCGTCAGTTTCACTGCGTACAGTCGTCAGTTGTTCTTCCAATTCGCGTGTACTTTGTGCCAGTTGTTGTTCTTTGTCCAGCCATTGCGAGGATTGCTCTTGATAACGCTGCTGCTCATCCGCCCATTGCTGACGTACCTGCTCCAGTTCGCTGCGAATCTGTGTCGCTTCTGTCTCTTGCTGTTGCGACAGCTCGCGCCATGTATTCAGTTCTTCATTAACTGTGCCATATTCTGCACGCGCTCGATTCCATTCGCCGCGCCAGTGATCCGCCTGCTGTTGCAGTTCAGCATATTGCTGTTCCAGCTCATGCTGCTGTTGCTCCAACTCTGCCGTGCGGTTCTGCCACTGTTCTTGCTTCTGATTCAGCGAATTCCATTGATTGCGCAGATCCAGAATCTGCTGTTCTTGTTGACCGGACAGTTGCTCCCATGTATCCGATTCCTCTCGTACTTGAGCAGCAGATAAGGTCAATTGCTCCAATTGCTGTTGTAAACGCTCGGTCTGTTCGGTGAGATCATCCCGCTCGATGTTGAGCAGATCGAGCTGTTCTTGCACTTCTGCTAGCTGTTCGTCATACAACTGGTTTAACTGCTCCATCTCTGCCCGCAATTCGGTCAATTCTTCCTTATGCTGCTCAGACAGACGCTGCCAGTTGCCAGATTCCTCGCGTGTATCGACCAGTTGACGCTGGTGCTGTTCCAGTTCGGCAGAGCGAGCTTGAAGCTGTTGCTCCCACTCAGCAGTCCGATCGTGAAGTTGTTGTTCCCATGTAGCGGTGTTATCTTGTAGCTGCTGCTCCAGCTTTTCGATGCGTGTCTGCAACTGCTGTTGTTGGGCTGTATATTGTTCTTCCAATTGCTGTTGTTGAGAAAGCAGGCGTTCCTGCTCATCCTGATGTTCAGCTTGCAAACGCTGATGCTCCGCTTCGTATTGACTGCGAAGCTGTTGTTGCTGCTGACTGCGCTGCTCCAACTCGGATTGCAGTTCTACAATCTGCTGTTCCTGCTGACCGGATAATTGCTCCCATGTATCTGCTTCTTCACGGAACTGTTCGGTATTCTGGCGGGATTCTGCCAGTTCTCCATGCAACTCATCCAACCGCTGCTGCAACTGCTGTTGTTGATCGGCTGTGGTTGCAAGGCGCTGCTCTAGTTCGCCAACCTGCTGTTCATGCTGCACGGTCAATTGTTGCTGTACATCCTGGCTGTGCTGTTCCAGTTCAGCATGACGATTTTGCCATGATTCCAGCTCAGCCCACACCTGATTGTGCTCGCCGCGCAAGCTTTCCAGTTGCGGCTTCAGTCGTTCATTCTCCTCTTGAGCAGTCGTCAGGCTCGTTTGCGTGTCTTGCAATTGAGCAGACAATTTCTGCTGTTGTTGCTCCAGTTCACTCCGGCTGTGCTGTAACGACTCCAGCTCGGTATGCAGCTTCGCTTCCTGTTGCTGCCATTCACTTTGGCTAGTTTGCAGTGATGCCAGCTCAGCACGCGCCTGCTCTTCGCGCTGTTCCAGCTCACTTCGACCTGCTTGCGACAATTCCAATTCGCTGCGCAAATCGGCTGACTGCTGTTGCAGCTGCTCCAATTGCTCGCCGCGCTGCTGCCATTCTTGCTCCAACTCGCGGTGACGCTGCTCCAGCTCCGCATGACGATCCTGCCACGAACCGAGTTCCGTCCATACTTGACCATTCTCTTCACGCAGTTCGTCCAGCTTACCTGTTTGCTCGTCAAAGCGCTGTACCGTTTGCTGCTGCTGTTGCTCCAATTCGTTGTAACGTCCCTGCAATGTTTCCAGTTGCGGCTTCAACATTTCATTTTCTTCATGTGCAGCTGTCAGGCTGGCATGCGTATCTGCCAGTTCGCTTGCTGACTGCTCCTGCTCTGCCTGCAATTGCTCATAACGTTGTTGCAATTGTTCCAGCTCTGAACGAAGCTGTCCACCTTCATTACGCAGCGTTTCCAATTGAGTCGCTTGCTCTTCCAGTTGCTGACGCGCTTCCGTATCGCTCTGCTGCAACTGACTGTGAACATCCTGCAAAACAACCAGTTCCTGCTGGCGTTCTTCCAGCTGCTGCTCCAATTGCTCCAGCTGAGTTCCACGTTCCTGCAATTGTTGGTCAAGCTGATCATGCAGCTGTTGCAGTGTCTGATGCTCGTCCCGCAATTGCTGCAAATCGCCATCCTGCTGCTGTGACAATTCGCGCCAAGTTTCGGCTTCTTCCTGTGCCAACTGCAATTGCTGTTGTACCTGATCATGCTGCTGACGCGATTCGTCCAGCTGCGCATGGGTAAAATCGTTATCTTCCTCCAATACAATCACACGCTGCTGCGCCGTATCGTGCTCTTGTTGCAGCGTATGGATACTCTCTTCCAATTCTTCCGTACGCAAACGGTACGTTTCTTCATTTTCGGTAGACTGCATCAGATCCAGCTGCAACCCTTCTACCGTTTGCTTCATATTATTTTCCAGATTGCTATACTGATCCTTGAGTGCATCGATCCGAGTCGTGGACTTGTCCAGCTCATCTTGTAATTGCACGCCAGTCTGACGGTAATCAGCATTTTGCTGCTCCAGCTTGGTGTTGTTTTGCTGTGCAGCTGTTAATTCGGTTTGCGTTTGCTCCAATTCACTGCGAGATTGTGTCAGCTCGCTATCCAGCTGCTGCTGATTCGCTTGTCGCTGCTCGTTCTCTTCTTGCAGCTTCCGAATCACATCCTGCTGCTTGAGCTGCACTTCATGCAGTCGCTCCAATTCCTGCCGCAGCGAATCGCGTTCACTCACTGCCTCATCCAGTTGCGCACGACCCTCGTTCGCCTGAATCGCTTCTTCCGCCATATGTACTGCTGACAAAATGGCAAGCTTCGTGGTGTCCAGATGATCGTGTGCCTGCGCAATTTGATTCATATGCCCGTCTACATATTGGGCTACACTTTTCATATAGTCGGCACTGCTGCCAACTAGCTTATACGACTTTCCGTAAATATTCACACTGACTTTGATCCGATCGTTTGTTGTCACAGTCGTGCCCTCCTTTGTTTCATTTCATCTATTCGATTCATCATTATGTCGTGTATAAGCACAAAATGTTGACGAAGCATAAGCCAGATCGTCAACATTTTGCATCACCGCGGTCTTGTACGGAATGCAACATGCCATGTCGGCATCCTGTATGCCGGAGCGCACCGGGTTCCAAATAAATATGGGCATACACAGGTGCATACTAACATTACGCCTGTGGTCATCTTTTATGCTGACCTTATTGTACAAAATGTTCTTCTGTCTATTCTAGTGCTCGTTGAACAAAAAAGCCACATCGACGTCTATTTCGATGTGGCTTCATGGAATTCCTGCTGCTTGCACATTAGGAATCAGCTTCTATTTTGTTAGAACATATCGCTATACCCGATTACATAACGAGATTGGATGCTATCTGCATTACTATTATTTACGCAGTTCGGCACCGAATCGCTCTGCCAATTGCGCCAGTACAGTATCGTGTACAGCTGTTACTTCTTCATCAGTCAGGGTATGCTCAGCATGACGATACACGAGTGCAATGGCGACACTTTTCTTATCCGCGCCGAGACGTTCGCCTTTGAACACGTCGAATACGTGTACCGATGTTAACAGCTCGCCTGCTGTTTCGCGGATAGAAGCAATCAGATCGCCTGCCGGAATTAGATCGTCAACGACAACCGCGATATCACGTTGAACAGATGGATAACGCGGCAATTCGCTATACGTAATCTGAGTTGTTGTATGCTCATACAGCGGCGTCAGTTCGATCTCTGCCACATACGTTTCATCCAGATCCGCTTCCCGCTGAATATCTGGGTGAATCTGACCAATCGTACCGATACGCAGCTCACGCGAGCCAGTAGTCAGATATACGGATGCGGAGCGACCCGGATGATATCCTTCTGGTTGATCTGCTTTGTACGTAATGGAAGGCTGAATGCCCAGATAGCTGAACACACCTTCCAGCGCGCCCTTGATATCGAAGAAGTCAACACGGTCAGAACCGGTATTCCATTGCGCAGGCTGACGTTTACCAGTGAGCAGCAGACCAAGCAATGGCACTTCATTCGGCTGACGAGTAAGCTTCTCTTCTTCACTGAAGAAAGCCATACCAATCTCGAACAATGCCAGATTATCCTGCTTGCGGTTACGGTTGTATGAAGCGATCTCCAGCAATTGCGATACGATACCAGTACGCAGTACGCTACGCTCCTCGCTCATCGGCATCGCCAGCGCTACATCGTGATGACTGCCGCGCAGCTGTGGGAACCGTTTGTTTTTGTCTGGATGTGTGAACGAGTAGCTGATCACTTCCTGATAACCGCCATGTACGAGCAGATGGCGAACCGTACGACGCAGACGCTGTGGTGCAGTCAATGCGCCCGGTGTCGTTGCGCCCTCAATTGGCGTCGTCGGGATATTGTCGTAGCCATAAAGACGTGCCACTTCTTCGATCAGATCGACATCACGCTGAATATCGCCGCGACGAGTCGGTACACGTACCTCGATCAGATCCTGTGCTACATCGCCGCAAGGGAATTGCAGACGACCGAAAATAATTTTCACTTCCAGCAGCGACAGCTCAGTACCAAGATAACGATTCAGCTTACTCAGCGACAGCTGCAATGTTTGTTCTTCTGGCTGAGATACAACCTGCTCAACGACACCTTCGTGAATCATACCGTGTGCATAACGCACGATCAGCTCAGCTGCACGATTCAGCGCGGGTACAACCGCAGCAGGATCAACTTCTTTTTCAAAACGAAGACTTGCTTCGGAACGCAGACCGAGACGACGAGACGTTTTGCGAACTGTACCGCCATCAAAGCGTGCCGATTCTAGCAAAATGTTCACCGTTTCACCAGTCACTTCACTATCCGCTCCGCCCATGACGCCAGCAAGACCAACTGCTTTGCCGCCGCTCGCAATCACTAGCATGCGCTCATCCAGCTTACGCTCCTGATCATCCAATGTTTTCAAAATTTCGCCTTCGCGACCCATACGCACTTCGATTGCACCATTGTTCAGCTTGTCCGCATCGTACGCATGCAGCGGTTGACCGTATTCCAGCATAACGAAGTTCGTAATATCGACCACGTTATTGATCGGACGAATACCAGCAGCGATCAGACGATTTTGCAGCCATAGCGGCGATGTACCAATCTTGATGCCAGTAATATAACGCGCGGAAAAGTGACTGCATGCTTCTTCTGCTTCAATTGATACAGAAATATGGCTGGCAGCGGAATCTCCACCTTCTACCGGATTCACTTCCGGCAATTTCACATCACGACCAAGAATTGCACCTACTTCATAAGCGGCACCAATCATGCTCAGACAGTCGGAACGGTTGGGCGTCAGATCAAAATCAAGAATCTGATCGTTCAAACCGAGCAGATCAATAATCGGTGTACCGATTTCTGTTTGCTCTGGCAGTACGAGAATGCCTTCTTGTTGCTCCTTCGGCAGCAGCTTGTCGTTAATACCTAGCTCCTTCGCGGAACAGATCATACCTTGCGATAGAACGCCACGCAGCTTGGCTTTTTTGATATGCAGATCGCCCGGCAGCTTGGCACCAACCAGTGCAACCGGTACTTTTTGACCAGCATCGACGTTTTTGGCACCGCAAACAATTTGCAGGTCTTCGCCTTGTCCAGCATCGATTGTACATACGTTCAGCTTATCTGCATCCGGGTGTTTTTCCTTATGTTTGACATAACCGACAACGACGCTAGTAATGCCCTGATTACGGCTTTCTACGCTGTCGATCTCAATCCCTGCACGGGTAATTTGCTCAGCGAGGTCTTCCGGATTAACGCCTTCCAGCGACACATACTGAGATAGCCATTCTGTTGATACTTTCACAGTCCGTTCACTCCTTTTACCTTCAATAGTATCTGGTATTGCATCGTACAGTTGATGCTCTATCGTTTACAATGGATCACATTCATCATGACCCATATTACATGCGGGAGAATTGCTCCAGGAAACGCATATCATTGCTATAGAAATGGCGAATATCGTCAATGCCGTATTTCAGAATTGCGATCCGCTCGACGCCCATACCGAAGGCAAAGCCGCTGTACACTTCCGGATCAAAACCACCCATTTCCAGTACTTTCGGATGCACCATACCGCAACCGAGAATCTCGATCCAGATGCGCTCGCCGTTTTTCTTCGTAAAGGTCACATCGACCTCAACACTTGGCTCAGTGAAAGGGAAGAAGCTTGGACGCAGACGAATCTCGGTTTGTTCACCGAACATTTCGCGTGCGAATTGCAGCAGAGTTCCTTTCAGATCGCTCATGCGAATGCCTTTGTCGATAACGAGTCCTTCAATCTGGTGGAACTGGAAGGAGTGAGTCGCATCGTCATCATCGCGGCGGTATACAGCGCCCGGACAGATGACTTTTAGCGGAGCCTGTCCTTTGGCATGTTCCATCGCCCGGATCTGGATTGGGGATGTTTGTGTACGCATCAGCAGATCTTCCGTCAGATAGAACGAATCTTGCATATCACGTGCTGGATGGTTTTGTGGCAGATTCAGCGCTTCAAAGTTGTAATAATCCGTCTCAACCTGCGGTCCTTCCGCTACACGATAACCCATACCGAGGAAAATATCTTCCAGCTCCTCGATGACTTTGTTCAGCGGATGAATACCACCTTGGGACAATGGACGACCCGGCAAAGTAACGTCGACTTTTTCATTTTGCAGACGGGCATTCGTTTCTTCACGTACAAAATGCGCCTGCTTGCGGCTGATTACTTCCTCGATCGCTTCGCGCACTTCATTCGCTACCTGACCAACGACCGGACGCTCCTCCGCACTCAGTTTACCCATACCGCGTAGAATCTCGGTCAACGCACTCTTTTTGCCAGAGTATTTGACGCGCAGATCATCCAACTCCTTGGGGGTGCCGACTTTTTCCAGTACGTCCAGCGCTTCTGTCTTCAGCGCTAGCAATTGCTCTTTCATTTGAACCGTTTCGCTCATTGTAAAATTCCCCTTTCTGCCTGTTTGTACACATTTGCCAATCTGTTAAGGAAACGAAATCAACAAAAAAAGGCCTTCTCTCCCGTAAGGGACGAAAAGACCGTGGTACCACCCTTGTTAGAAATAAGCCGGTTCTGCTACAATCACGCACCCAATCGCGGACGATGTGATGATGACGGCAAGCCACCTTTTCTGTCTGCACGGAATGACATCATGCCGAATACAGCAAATGTAATGATATTCCATGAGACAGAGCACTTAATTCTCGCTCAATAACGACAATAACGGATCGTCAGACCGGCTATCCCTACTGAAATCAAATGTCAGACCATCAGCCAGTTGGCGGATACGGCGACAATGAATCGTTCAGGCAGCTGCTCCGGAGTGAATTTCGGCAGTGCGTCCCCTGTAAAATGCTCTCAATCTATGGCATTCTCTCCCTGTAGGGCGGTGCTGCGTACTTGTCTCCATCGTTGCAGATGTTCATGTTCATGCATGTAATGGACAATACATATCTACATGTTCTAAAACCGTCATGCAGATGAATACTCCTTATTGTACAAACTTCCCCGGCGGTCGTCAACGATTGTTATGCAATTTGTAGCGTTCCAATTCGTCCCGTATTTGCCGAATCTCAATCCATAGCCGTTGCTCGGCAGTTGGCGGATGTTCTGTTGTGAATGCTTCTTCTGTCGATAGTTGACTGCCATATGCAAACTTGGACACGTGCATCGTCGATGACATGTTACTAATACTGGACGACGCCAAGCTAGTATGCTGCTGTCCATTCTCAGCCGCCGCCAACAGTTGAGACAATCGTAATTCCAGCAGCATCCGTCGTTCATCCGCCTCGCGTCCACCAGATTGCGCCTGCTGTCTCAAGCGTTGCTGAAACTGCTCATATTCCTCCATACTACCAGCGAACACTTCATATTGTCCGTGACCATCCAGCAACAACAACGTATTCGCCAATCGACGAATCATCATCCGGTCATGCGATACAAGCACAATTGTACCGCTAAAGTTACTCAATACCGACTCGATCACTTCCTGTGCAGCGATATCCAGATAATTGGTCGGCTCATCCAATATGAGCAGATTGGCACCGCCAAAATACAATCGAATGAGCGCCGCGCGGCATTTCTCGCCCATACTAAGCTGTCCAATCATCTTGTGTACATCCTCGCGCCGGAACAAAAAGCAGCCAAGAATCGTCTGCGCTTCCGTACGTGTCATGCCCGGCAATACAAGCAGACTGTCCAGCAACGTCATATCCAGTGGCAAATCCTCCAGCTCCTGCGAAAAGTATCCGATTTGTAGTGCCGGATGTGTATACATCTCACCTTCACTCGGCTTCAGCTTGCCCAGTAGCAATCGCAGCAATGTCGTTTTGCCACTGCCATTTGGCCCAGTAACTGCCAGACGATCACCACGATGCAGCGACAAATCAAGATGTCGCAGCAAGTGAGACGGTTGTTCTGCTTGAGACTTAACTGCTTGATTTCGTTCTTCATAGCCAAATGATACATCGCGCAATGCCAGCAGCGTATGCCCGCGGAACTCGCTAGATTCCAGTTGAAAGTTCAGTCGATCCGCTTCCCGCGGCTTATCAACACGAACTGCTTCCAGCCGCTCCATTTCCTTTTGCTTGGCATGATAGCGGGAAATATTCTTTTTCGCTTTGGCTTTGTAAAAGCTGGCAGTGCTCTTCACTTCACTTTGCTTGCCTGCATCAGCGTGCGCTTTGTCAAACCATTCTTTGTAGCGACGAATCGACTCTTCCAACGCTTTACGCTGCTGCTCTTGCTTTTTGTAAAGTGCCTGCTGTGCTTGCAGCTCCCGCTCCTTATGCTCCCGATAATCACGATAGCCGCCTTTGTACACCGTCATGCCCTGTGGCGTCAATTCCGCCACTGACGTTGCCAAACGATCAACAAATTCGCGATCATGACTAACAAACAGCAGTGCACCGGTATATTGCCGCAGCCGCTTCTCCAGCCACTCCATCGTTTCCACGTCAAGATGGTTGGTCGGTTCATCGAGAATGAGTAGCCGGGTATCACGAGTCAGTACTGCCGCCAGCCGCACACGCGTCTTCTGTCCACCGCTCAGGCTGGTATAAGGTGCGCTCCACAGCTGGCTGTCGATACCGAGTGTCGTCAACTGCTTCTCCACTTCCGTTTCCCAGACAAAGCCGTCCAGCTGTTCATACTGCTCTAATCGCTGACTGTACTGGGATAGTCGTTCATTCATGCCCTGTTCGTCAGATGCCAGTGAAGCATCGCTCAGCGCCGCTTCATCCCGATCCAATTGCTGGCGCAGGCTCCACAATTCACGTTTCCCCTGCCTTGCCATCTCCAGTACAGTAGCGCCTTCCATCTGATCGTGATCGTCTTGTTGACGCATCCAATCCCAATATTGTAATGGCAAAAAGCGCTCTATCTCGCCCTCAGTACCATGTTCTTCACCCATCAGCATACGAATGAGCGTCGTCTTGCCGCTACCATTTACACCGATCAGCGCCATTCGCTCATCACTCTCGATGTGCAGATTCACCTGCTCAAAAATCATTTTGCCATTCCAGTCTTTGGACAAATTGCGTACTTTCACCCATGTGGTCATATCCATCATCCTTCCGTCTTCTACAGCTGTGTGTAGAACATATAAAAAACCGCGACAGCAGCTGCTGCGCGGTTTGCAAACGGAAGGTTAGCTTTAACTAGCCAATATGTGATTCAGCAATAATCGGTCAGGTTGGATTCATTTGCTACCTAGCTGTGACGATACGATCATAACAGGCAGCGCAAAGACTACCGTGTAATATATCCTATCCTTGTATCCCAGCTTATAGCATCACCATACATACATCCTGCAATACATACTAAGAACGGCTATATCCTGTGCCGCACTATCGTATATTGCATACAGGCATAGCGCTAGTATTTGATACTATTTGCGCTATATTGGTGAAAGAGAACTGCCAGTAATCCACTGTCCTTATTGATGAAAAAACACATACGAATCCCGTTACAATCGCCGCGAACAGCTGACTGCCTGTACTTATCCATACAGTTAATGGGGACATTCGTATTGTTACTTCATTAGACAAATGGTTACCTCTCTTTTCTACAAGTTGATCGGCATATTGAATCGCCAACAGTGTCATTGTAGCAGAAAAGGAAATAGATGCCAACTTTTATACAGAAACAGGTGCATCATTGTTATCTCATTCAAGATCGTGCTAGAATGTGTGTCGATATCAACCAACATGAATTTCAGGGAGCCTTATATGAAAAAAACGCTGATGATAAGCATGATATGGTTACTAACCGCATGTAGTAGTACAAGCGACACATTGCAAACTCAATCCGATCCACAGCTACATTCTCTTCCTGTTCCTACTTCTTCGTTTATCACTGCACAGCCCGATTGTGAAGATGTACGCTGTTATGCTCTCAATGTTAGCCATGAAAATTTAAAAAGTAATTATGTGCTGTCCCTGCTTGCTTCAGGCTGGACGGTCAATAGTGTAGAAAGTACCAAAGTGCTTCAAGCTACGAAAGATCATGTGCGTTATCTGATCATCTTGAGCAAATCGGATCAAGAAAACGCCAGTAAATTAACGATACGTGCTCAGTAGCGATGATACTTGAACGATATACCATTACATTCTTGCATCACAATAAATGAAGTGACGGTGCTTGAGTGACCATTCTAACTTAAACCCTAAATCGAATAAAGCATGTAACGTAGACAGACAAAAGTATTTATTTATATAATTTAAAAATATGTGAATATGGCTGCAAAATATTTGAATATGATTGCGATTTGCCATCTAACTTTCTACATAAAGGAGTTGCATCGTTCATGAGTACAAGTTATCTTTTGCTGCACGGATTGGGTGGCAGTGGGCCGGAGCACTGGCAGACGTGGTTATCGACTCAATTGGTAGAGCGTGGAGAACGGGTCTATTACCCGCAATTCCCGGATCATGATGAGCCGTCACTTGCCATCTGGTTACAGGAACTCAGCGAGCTGATGGATGCCATTCCGCAGGACGAGGAATTGATCGTCATTACGCACAGTCTGGGCTGTATACTCTGGTTCCACTATGCGGCTACATTACCTGCGCGACGCGTCAAACAAGCGATTGTAGTGGCTCCACCGTCTGCACAGATTCAGTTGCCGGAAATACAGGAATTTTTCCCGCCTCCACACCCGGAACGCTTACAGCTTGCTGCGGATGCTACGTTGATTATTCAATCCTCTAACGATCCGTTTTGTGAGTTGGAGAACACGTTGTTTTATGCAGAAATTGGCGTTCCTAGTATCATGCTACCGAATATGGGACATATTAACACCGCATCTGGACATGGAGCATGGCCGTTTATATTACAACTTGCACTGACTGGCACGATTCCATTCGCTTCTGGTGAGGCTTCTGTTCCGGCATCTGCTATCGATTGAACTATCCCGGCATATGAGGATCTAACGATGCCAGCATAAGCGATGTCGCAACTCTATTTTTCAAAATCAGCATAGATGGATATTACGCCGACGTTATTCCCAGATCAGCGTACGATCGGTGAGTCTGTCTGATGTTGCAATTCAGCTACATGGCTCATCAGAATCGCCATCGAGTACATCGATTGTACTTCTGTTTTGGAATAAATATACCCCGGTGTATGCAGCGCACAGATCGTGCCTACAATTTGCCCACTGCGCAGATTGACTGGAAAGCCGATAAACGCATGATCCCCCATATTTTCTGTCACTGGAAGCATACAGGTGGATGGATGTTCACTCGTATGTGCGACATAAGCAGCCTTGCCGGAAACCAATCCACAATATGTATCTTGAAGCGGCAGTTCCAATCCTTCATTCACCAATAATTCCTCGCGGTTAAAAGCCCGCAGTATACGATTGGTGCTGCCATCATTACTGGCAATGAAAATGGTGTTCACGGCAAGCACATTACTCAGCACTTCGATTACATGATTAGCTGCCTCCAATTCATCCGTAAAAAATGAATAATTCTCCATGGTTCATCTTTCTCCTGTTCCAATATCGCATCATGCGAATTTATAGTATCATCTACGTTTTACCCAAAAATAAATGCGCCGTAAACCTTAAATGGGTCTACGGCGCATTTATTTAAATACATGAAGCGGGTGATGGGAATCGAACCCACGCTACCAGCTTGGAAGGCTGGAGTTCTACCATTGAACTACACCCGCCCAGAATCGGGATGACACGATTTGAACATGCGACCCCCTGGTCCCAAACCAGGTGCTCTACCAAGCTGAGCTACATCCCGTAACTTTTATAAGTTTGGTTGTCAGTCACAACAACGAATATACCATATTTCAAACAATTTGGCAAGCAATTTCTCCGCAGGATGAGATTGGTACTGCTTCTGCCCTACGCGTATTTCGCTAAAATAACAACAAGCCAGAGCGTAGCAAATCTACGGCATCCGGCTTGTTCATTCGCTATTTTACCCGTTCTATAGTGAAGCCTATATACAATCCAACGAACAGTATAGACTTAACAACAAACGGCATACACTTAGTTTTTGGAAGAAGAATCAAAGCTTACTTCCGGTGTAGTCAGCTTGTCGTAAAAATCGACCGAGTTATCCTTGTCCGCCGAAGCGCGCAGTGCCATTGCCGAACGTGGATGCTCATCCAGTGTACCGGTGATCATGTACGGAATGAGGTAGCCCCATTCTTCTTTTTCACGCAGCGGAATCATGTGCTTGTCGATCATTTCCAGTACAGGACGCAGTGTGTATTTGGTGTTTTTCAGATGCGTTACGAGCAGCTCAGTTGGGCAGTTACCTGCCGCGCGACCCATACCGTATACCGAAGCATCCAGCAGTTCTACGCCATTATCAGCAGCGATCAGTGTGTTGGAGAACGCAAGCTGCATATTGTTATGGGTATGCACACCCAGACGTTTGTTTGGAAGGTGAGTCTTGAATTTCTCTACCAGATAGATGAAATCTTTGTAATCCAGACTACCATAGCTATCCACGATGTAAACCACATCTACTACGCTCTCACGGATCAATTCGAATGCTTCGATCAGTTCATTTTCCATCACGTTGGACAGCGCCATAATGTTCAGCGTTGTTTCGTAACCACGATCATGGAATGTTTGTACCAGTTGCAGCGCTTTGTCTACATCCTTGATATAACAAGCGACACGGATCAGATCGAGCAGGCTATCTTCGCGTGGCAAAATGTCATTCTCGTCCACACGACCGATATCTACAAGCGCAGACAGCTTGGTGTGCCCTTTGTGCGGGATCACTTCGCGCAGGAACTCGTCATCCAGAAAACGCCATGGACCAGCGCTCTCGGCACCTTTCAGCAGCTTGGGCGAGTTTTTGTAGCCAATCTCCATATAATCGACGTTCGCTTCGTTCAGTTTATTATACAAATCCTGTACAAACTCTACGCTAAAGTCCCAGTTATTCACCAGACCTCCGTCGCGGATTGTGCAGTCTACAATTTTGCAATGATTGAGTTTCATCGTTAATCTCCTCTCAGGCTGTTCATTCTATACATAATACTGTACGCCAAATTCAATGTAAAGAAATTTTCTAACATGCTTTAACGCATCAATCGGTTACAGTCACTTACAACTTATCATAGCCGTTGATACGCTCTATGTCCAGTCCTCAAAGGAAATTGGTCTACCGCGAATGACAATGCTTCACAGCATTGTCACGAATATCTGCTTATCGGTGCGTCTGTTTATTGTGTTGCTCCCATTCCTCGACCTCCTGCACGGAAACCGGCTGCCCTCCATAACGGGATCGATTGTACAGCGCGATCAGCTTGTATATCGTTGTTGAGGCATTGGAAGATGCTGAATTGGCATAAGACGTTGCAGCATGCTCTTGGTTGGTATGATCCACTGGTGAGGGGTGTTGCTGTCGATTTGAATGCTGATGATCTAAATGATCATATGCAGTAGTACGATCCAGTCTACTCGCTCCATTCTCATCCCTCGCTGCATGTTCCAATTGCCGCCCCACTTCCAACGGCGTAGCTGACGGCGGCACATGCAGCCCTTTTCGCTGTGCAAGGCGCAGCAATTCGCGATAATGATAGCGAATGCGCGCCGATGGATCGTCAGGTGGACGACGATTGGCGAACAGACGCCGCTTTTCCTTTTGGTGAGCTGGAGAAATGTGTTCTACCTCGTCGGTATATGCGTCACCGGACTGTCCATGATCGGTATGAGCAATCGGTTCCCATAAAGCCAGCAGCCAGCGGTATAGACGTGGAGCATATTTGCGGATCATACGAAACAGCAACCAGCCCAGCCAACTAGCAAACGCACTGACCGCTAGCAGCATGGCAATTTGGGCGATTTTCTGTATCCAAAATGGGTTCATGCTGTTATCTTCACTTTCCGGCAATAGCAATGGTTCTTGCGAAGGCAGGATGTCATTCGGCGGCACACTTTGCGGTGGCGGCACACTATCCGGTGTAAGTATCCCCAGCAGCGATTGCCATACACTCCATAACCAAGCGGATATCTGATTGCTGCCGCCAATAATGGCGATGATTACTACAGCTAACCAGATCCAGCGACGACTCCGTGATACGACCGCTCGCAGCGCTGCCAGCGAAAATCCCTCATCCAGCGAAATATAATCAATCTGCTGCGCTCCGAATCGGAATAACAGCGAAAACAGCATCCATGCACCTGCTGCATACAAGGTGCCTCGTACATCATGCAGCCCGTCGCTGCGCCCAACAGCTATGTAGACTACCCACGCTACGCCTAATGCAATGAGCTGAATGCGAATAGGAAACAACGTATCCCATGCTCCCCGTAACAGCATCCGACCACGCAACAAGCCACCTAACGCTAGCACACTCGCCACCATCCAACTGGCGCTCGTCTGGCTATGCTGTAACAGTACATACAGCGAAACCACTGCAAGCAACACATATACGATCCAGATAACAACAGAACCTGTCTGCGCTTTGCGATTGTCATTGATAATGCTGCGCCAGCCACTTCCAATACCAATGCAGCTCAGTAACAGCAGCGACCACATCCACGGCTGTTCGGTATGAAGCCAGTATCCATCCAGCAGGACAAAAACTGGATAAACAGCAATGGCTTCAACCAGAATACGCATAAAGTGAACAAGCTGATGTGTATGCGAAACCTGATGAGTATGGGCAACCTCATTGGACATATACATCCTCCTTTCTGTTCATGTTTTATACAGCATACTCAAATAAATACTATCCTCATCAAACGACAAGCCTATCTACATAAACGATATCTTATCCTTGTTGCACAAGCTCGTTATACTGTTGCTTGATCTGATCCAGATCAGGCAGCGGCAGCAAACTAATCCGACTACCGGACGCTTCCAGCTGATTCAGCATATCCTGCATTGCAGTCGATACATATGGTGTAATGATCAACAGATCCGGTTGCGCAGTTGCCGCTGTATATCCTTTATAAACATTGTCTGGCAAAAAGCTGCCAAGAAACTGCACAAAGGGACGCCGAATTTTCAATTGTAGCTCTGCCATCATTTGCAGCATGGAGGTCAGTTGTTCACTGCCATATGCGGGGGCAATGACCGCATCGTGTTCATGTTGACTCGGTATGATCGCATTGTGACCAAACCCCGCCTTCATCCCGCGATCAATCAAATTCGCTGCCACCGTTGCTGCACAGCTGATGCCATATTCGGCAGCTACCGGTTCCGTCACGGTGCTCCACATCTGCTCATTCAGTTCAATATTGAGCAAAATTATCACTTCTGGATCAGCGCTGTATCCATGCTGAAATACTTGCATTTTGCCAGTGCGTGCGGTCGCTCCCCAATGCACCTGATTCATTGGATCGCCAGAGCGATACGGTCGCACACCGGTAATTAGAAATGGATCTTCGTTGATCCAGCGCCGCATCTCTACTTCTCCCTGCCAGCTACGGTATGCTTCCGGCATATGCTCCAACGGCAAATATGCTGGATAAATACACATCGACAAATTCAACTGCACTGGTCGATTCACACGTACAAGCCCGAACAAATCGCCTACGCTCATCGACGCACTATCCAGCCGATAACAGCCGCGCTGACGACAAACCATATGATGACGGCGAACGATGCGTACCTGTCGTGCCAGACTAAACAAACTGTTGTGGTTCTGATACACCGTACCTTCGCTGATGACGGTATCGGCAGAACCGGCAAACTGAAAAGCTACTGGTAGCATTGCTTCCAATCGCAGCCATGGCAACGGCAAACGGCTACGATTTTCCAATTCTTCGATCATTTCAATGCGCTCACCGACATGGCAACGCTCCGTCGACAAACGACGACGGTAATGCAGCCTTGACAACGAACGTCTACCAAACACAAATGCCTGTCCGATCACTACCAGTACCGCGACAACGACAAGCCAGAATAGCTCCATCTTAGCGTTCTCCGTGTGAAGAATACTGTTCGGTCGGCACAGATTCTGTCTGAATAATACTATTCAGTAGCTGCTTTGCCTGCTCCTGTGCATTCTGATGACGACTGCGGAAAATAATCCGGTGCGCCAGTACAGGGACAGCCAGCGTTTGAATATCGTCCGGCAGTACATAATCCCGCCCATGCATCGCCGCATACGCCTGTGAGGCGCGCAGCAATGCCTGTGTCGCACGCGGACTCGCCCCTAGCGCAGTATCGGCATGTACACGCGTTGCCTCGGCGATACGTACCATATAATCCAGCAGATCATCATGTACGTTCACAGTACGGCAATACCGTCGTGCGGCGATCAATTCGTCTCGGGTCACTGCGTTTTGGATGTTGCCCGCTCCGGTATCGTCTGCGGACGATCCATGTACGGATGATTTTGTAAGATCGGCAGGCTGTGCTTGGGCGATCAATTCGGGATCTACAGAGGATGACTGTCGAACAGGCTGCAACGTCTGCTGCAATGTGCGCCGCAGGATCTCCACGCCCTCTCCCGCAGAAGGATAACCAAGCGACATTTTCAACATAAAGCGATCCATTTGTGCTTCTGGCAGTGGAAATGTCCCTTGATTATCAACTGGATTCTGAGTAGCGATCACCATAAAGGGATCGTCCAATGAATGACTTTCACCATCAATACTAATCTGCTGCTCCTCCATACACTCTAGCAAGCTGGATTGAGTACGCGGTGTTGCCCGATTGATCTCGTCCGCCAGTACGATATGTGCAAATAGCGGACCCGGACGAAAGACAAATTCCGATTCTTTCTGGTTATAAAAATGACCACCTGTCAGATCAGATGGCAGCAAATCCGGGGTAAACTGAATCCGCTGAAATCGGCACTGTACGGAAGCTGCTAGCGTGCGTGCCAGCAGCGTTTTGCCTGTGCCCGGTACATCCTCCATCAAAATATGACCCGAAGCCAGTAGCGCGGTCAGCAGTAGCTTGACTTCCTGTGGTTTACCGACGATTTTGCGTCCAATTTCCGTTTGTAGACGGCTTGCCAATTCTTGTACGTTCTGTATGTTCAACATGCAGCATCCTTTCGTTATGTCTCGTAGTATGTAATCGCTTTTATTATCATAACAAGAATCCATGCAAAAATGAAAAAGCGACGTATATACAGCAAACGGCAGGGAACCAAGTCCCTGCCGTTCAAATGGCATCCGGTTGTATAACACCGGATTGTTATTATTTATGCTGAAGACGAACACGGCGCAAGCTCATCACCGCAAGGCGTCTTTTCAGATCGCGCTCCCATTTTTCATCGTGAATCTTTTTGGCTACAGCTAGCAGGTCCAGACTCATATCAATCTGTCGCTGTACCATATCCATGGGATCATCTTCCTCTACATTGACACAATTCTCAAACATGGTATTCTCGTCTTCCATCACGTAATCTTGGAAGTCGATTTCCGGCGTGCCATCGTCATGCGCGTACTCGGCGAGAATCTCATATTCGTTCTCTACCTTGTAATGAACTTCGATACGCTCACATACAGGACACACCAGCAGGGGAACATTATGAACCTGGGTTCTAAAATGTTTTAGTGTCCCTTTCGTTCCAATCATACTGCCGCCACAGCAAAAGCTCATGTGTTCTCCCTCCAGACATGATTCTATAATCGTAAAAGTGACTTTGCATCATCATTACATCCATGTTTGTGAAAGACTATTAACCAGCTTATCTTCATTTTACACCTTTTTAGAGGAAGACAAAACCCCCTTATTGTCCAAAATGGAGAATAAGAGGGTAAACAGCTAGGATTTATACTTTTTGGATGGCAGCGACGATCAGATCGCCCATTTCGGTCGTAGACAATGCTTTGCTCTTGTCGACTGCGATATCAGCTGTACGGTGACCTTCATCCAGCACTTTGGCTACAGCCGCTTCGATTGCATCGGCAGCTTCAATGTACCCAAACGTAGTACGGAACATCAGTGCCAGCGACAGGATCGTTGCAATCGGATTCGCCAGACCTTGACCAGCAATATCCGGTGCAGAACCATGTACCGGCTCGTACAGACCAAAGCTACCTTCGCCCAAAGAAGCGGAGGCAAGCATACCGATGGAGCCGGTCAGCATTGCGGCTTCGTCACTCAGAATATCGCCAAACATATTCTCGGTAACGATCACGTCAAAGCTTGCCGGACGACGTAGCAGCTGCATCGCACAGTTGTCAACCAGTACGTGCTCCAGCTCTACATCTGGATAGTCTGGAGCGATGCGGTTTACCGTTTCGCGCCACAGACGGGACGTTTCCAGTACGTTAGCTTTGTCGACGGAAGCGAGCTTTTTGCGGCGACCTTGAGCGATTTGGAATGCCTGACGCACAATGCGCTCTACTTCGGTTACATTGTAAGCACAAGTATCAACCGCTTCTTCGCCCTGCTCACTTTGACGTCTGAATTTCTCACCAAAATAAATACCGCCAGTCAGTTCGCGCACGACCATCAGATCGGTTCCTTCCAGCACTTCCGGTTTCAGCGTAGACGCTTCTTTCAGGCAATCAAATACAACTGCCGGACGCAGGTTGGAGAACAACCCCAGCTCTTTGCGAATACCGAGCAAGCCTGTTTCTGGACGCAGGTCTTTTGGATTGCTATCCCATTTTGGACCACCGACGGCACCGAGCAGTACAGCATCCGCGCTTTTACAGACAGTCAGTGTTTCTTCTGGCAGCGGAGTTCCTTTCTCGTCAATAGCGATTCCGCCGAACAGAGCATGTTCCGTTTCAAACGAATAGCCGTACAGCTCTTCCGTTTTGCGCAATACTTTTTCCGCTTCTGCGACAACTTCCGGTCCAATACCGTCTCCGGCGATTACAGCAATCTTTTTCGTTTCAGTCATTAGGGTATTCTCCTTTGTACAGCCGCTCAAAAGGCTGGCTGTGGTGAGTAGTTGTATGTGTATGTTGGTGGGTGTACGCTATTCTCGCAAATTGCGCCAGACGCTTGATGCGATGCGATATGCGATATGCGATATGCGATATGCGATATGCGATATTGAATAATGGTGACACACTGGTATCTGTTTCGCTCTAAAACCTTATAGTTAGTTGTAACATAATTGTCAGCTTTTAATCCAAGATATACAAACTATGATCTCTATAGGTACTGCCTATAAAGCAGCTGGATTGATACAACTTCTCTATATCCACCATTATCCTCATATTATCGCTTGTTGAATCTTGCAATGTTGATTCTATGAGTAAATTCTATGAGTACATGTTCAGCTACTCTTTTATGATGAAATGTAACATTATCTTTTATACAATTCATCTTCTTTTATGCAATTCATCTTCCAACTATTCTCTATCATTCATCCTAATCGCTAGACTTCTCTTTTCTATTTACTCATACGAAACCTATCTATTTAGCATATGTATAGGATGATACACTATTTATATATTCCTTATTATTATACGATGTATAGTCATAGTCATTAATTCCATATACTGGATATTGGAGTTTGAAGTCCATCCAGCTAAGGACTACAATAGTACACAGGTGTACAAATGTAACCGTTTCAGACCCCTTAATCTGTTATTTGTTCAAGCACGTATACCCGGCGTTTTCTGCACATATTGGCACAAGCAGTTCACTGCAAATACTTATCATCAAAGGGAGTGTTCAATAATGGATTATACTTATCTCGGCAAGTCAGGCTTGAAGGTTAGCCGCATCTGTCTCGGTACGATGAATTTTGGACCCGTCACGGATGAAAAGGAATCGTTCCGCATTATGGACGCTGCGTTGGATGCAGGCGTTAACTTTTTTGATACAGCTAATGTGTATGGCGGTCTTGGTGGTGGCGGGAAATCCGGCGATACCGAGGAATTGATTGGACGCTGGTTCAAGCAGGGCAGCGGTCGCCGTGAGAAAGTCGTACTCGCTACTAAAGTGTATGGCAAAATGAACATTGAACCAGACGGTCCGAACAATGAAGGCGGTCTGTCCGCTCACAAAATTCGCCGTCATCTGGAAGGCTCGTTACAGCGTCTGCAAACCGATCATATCGATCTGTACCAGATGCACCATATTGATACCGCAGTGAGCTGGGACGAGCTGTGGGGCGCTTTTGAAGTCGCCATCAATCAGGGCAAAATCAGCTACGTCGGCTCCAGTAACTTTGCCGGTTGGCATATCGCCGTCGCGCAAAAAGAAGCCCAAAAGCGCAACTTCCTCGGTCTGATCTCCGAACAGCATAAATATAGCCTGCTCTGTCGTGAGCCGGAACTGGAAGTATTGCCTGCTTCCCACGAGCTTGGTCTGGGTGTGATTCCGTGGAGTCCACTGGGCGGCGGTCTGCTCGGTCGCAACGCGCTCAAGAAGCTGGAAGGCTCCCGCAGTGAGAAAATCGCCGAGCAGGTCGACAAGCACAAAGAGCAGCTGGAGCAATTCGCTTCTCTCTGTAACGATCTGGGCGAGCCGCAGGATGTAGTAGCACTGGCATGGGTTCTGGCGAATCCAGCAGTGACTGCACCAATCATCGGACCACGTACTTCTGAGCAGTTCGAGAATTCGCTGCGCATTCTGGATGTAAAATTGGATGAAGCCGCATTGAAGCGTCTGGACGAGATTTTCCCAGGTCCGGGCGGTGCTGCGCCAAAAGCGTACGCTTGGTAAGCTGCATTCGACTTAGTTCACTGTGGTGAAGCTGTCAGGTGGCATTTTGGCTCTATGGCTTTGTGGTTTTGTGGCTTTATGAGAATAACCTTGTATACCGTGATATTCAAACATCCCTGCATCGACGATATTGTCGGCAGGGATGTTTTGGTTAGCAGCATGATTCTGTTTTACAACGTCTCTACTAGCAGTCCAAGTGGCGTGGACGATGCACCAGCGATCATCAGGCTAAACGAATATTTGCTAGTGCCTGGTGGTACACTTGCTACGTATACTGGCGCTTTTTGCTGATTGGTACGCATCAGTGGCACACCGTATACACGATCGCCAATTTTCACCGCTCCGCCATAGCTACCGCCGCGTGGATTCAGCGAGATTTGTACGGTACGATTTTGTGTACCGGGATTAGTCACTGGCACAGTCACATTGTAAATAACACCGAATTGCGCACGATTATCGAGCGAATCTTGCGGCTGTTCGCTGGCAGCAGCAGTAAACAGTTGATCTGCTGGGAGTGAACCATCTTTTTTCGTTTTGGCACAGGTCGGGTAAATGACGCGCTCCGTCCCGGCAGTGTATACCGGCGTTACCGCGTTCGTTTCCGAGAACGTCCAGTTGCCGCGTGGATGGGCTTGTGGTGCAAGCGGCAGTGGAGCGGACTTCACCAGTGTCAGATCATACGCCGTATCGCGCGAAGCGACGGTGCGCACCGTATACTGGATTTCACCGCTGTCTGTGCTTTTCACTGTAAAATCATACACCATCCCGAGCAGCTTGCCCGGTGGCACGATAAAGCTCTCAATCTGACCGGATTGCTGCTGCTTGATCAGCGTCTGATCAGCGGTGCGTGCATCCATCGTATTGCTCAACACAGCACGCGAGATACAACCGCCAATATCGGTAATCCAGTTCACTTCATCGCCGCCGATCCGGTATTCGCGCTTCACATCTTCGATTTTGAGCGCGCCATGGTTCGCCCGGTTTTCCAGCGTAATGCCTACCTTGACCGGATCAGCCAGCACATTGTAATGCCATGCAAAAATCCGATGCTGCACCGTCCCATTATTGCTGCGTACTACATCATGCCAGAGTACACCTTGCCGTACCGGGAAATTCGCTTCGCTCAACGTCTCCGGGTTGTCACTTACCATCAGACGGCGTGCACCACCACGGGTTGCCGAAGCAATATCATACTGCACTACACCTGTCGTATTTACGGCTTCAATCGTCAAATCACGTCCACTGCAAGTCATATTCATTTCCTCCCTATGTTCTAAAATTCCCTGCTCGCGATCAAGCCGGGTTCATCTATAAAGGAAAAAAGACAGTGCTTTTTACAACCATTGTTTTTATTTTTTTCAAAAGAATGTACAGGTATGTAAAAGAATACACACATATTTAAGAGAATGACGAGGATATGTGTAAACGATATACCAACCACTAGCGCTACCTTCATCTGTATGAAAGTATCCTTTCTCCATTATACAAACCAAAACCGATCCATATGCAAGTTCACAGCATCATCGCGCTTGCATAGCAGACATGCAAAAACCCCGTCCTTTGAATAGGACGGGGCTTGGGTACGAACTGGGATGAACATGAACTGCTACGTGCAATTGGAAACACTCGAAGATCAAATTCACATGTTTGTATAGATGATACTAGCATTTGCAGAACAGATTCACTGGTGTGAATGAAATTAGCTCATCGTAATATTGTCACGACGACCGTATGTTTTGCGTTTTTCGACCAGACGATTCAGAGAATCTACATATGCGCGTGCGCTAGCTTCCAGAATATCCGTGCTTACGCCGCGACCTTGTGCAGTGATGCCGTCCTGTGTCAGTGCCACATGCACTTCACCAAGCGCGTCTTTCCCTTGTGTAACCGCTTTGATCGAATAATCTGCTAGCGTCACATCCTCCTGCGATGCTTTGTCGATCGCATTGTAAATGGAATCGACGCCACCGTTACCACTGGACTGCTCCTCGCGTACTTCGCCATCCGCTGTGCTCAGGCGCACCTTCGCCAGCGGCTCTGCTTCACTGTCAAACGATACAAACAGCGAATCCAATTGGAAGAATTCTGGCGCATCAGTCAGGCGCTCTTCTAGCAGCGCAAACAGATCGTCATCGGTAATTTCCTTTTTCTTGTCAGCTAGTACTTTGAATTTGGCAAATGCAGCATTCACTGCTTCCTCATCCAATTCATAGCCCAGCTCGATCAGATGCTCGCGGAACGCGTGGCGACCGGAGTGCTTGCCCATCACGAGCTTGCTTTCCTTGAAGCCAATCGTTTCCGGCGTCATGATCTCATACGTCGATTTCTCTTTTAGCATGCCATCTTGGTGAATCCCTGATTCGTGGGCAAACGCATTCGCACCGACAATCGCTTTGTTGCCCGGCACGACCATACCCGTCAATTTGCTAACAAGACGGCTCGTACGCGCGATTTCGGACAGTGTAAATGACGTCTTCGCACCATAAAAGTCCTGACGCGTTTCCAGCGCCATTGCCACTTCTTCCAGCGCCGTATTACCAGCACGCTCACCAATCCCGTTAATCGTACCTTCAATCTGATCCGCACCGTTCAAAATGGCTGCCAGTGCGTTCGCAGTTGCCATACCCAGATCGTCATGACAATGTGCGCTCAACTGTACCTTTTCCACACCCGGTACATTGTCTTTTACATATTTAAAAATGTTACCGTACTCATATGGCGTCAAATAACCGACCGTATCCGGCAGATTGACTACATACGCGCCTTCCTCAATCGCCATCTTCGTCATTTCCGCGATAAAGTCCAGCTCCGTGCGACCCGCATCCTCCAGCGAGAATTCCACCTTGTCAAAATACTTACGCGCATATCGAATCGCTGAACGCGCTGTATCCTTGACTTGCTCCTTCTCCATACGCAATTTGTACTGACGGTGAATCGGTGAAGTCGCCAGGAACAGATGCAGGCATGGATCTTGCGCCCCCTTCAGCGCCTCGCGTACCGCATCGATATCCTGCTCACGCGAACGCGACAAACCAATTACACTAGCATTCTTCACAGCGTTCGCCACAGCATTGACCGCTGCCAAATCCCCAGGCGAAGCCGCCGGAAATCCAGCCTCAATACGATCGACACCCAACCGCTCAAGCTGATGAGCAATCTCCACTTTCTCCCGAGTATTCAAATTAACCCCCGGCGACTGCTCCCCATCTCTCAACGTCGTATCAAAAATATAAATTTTACGCATCATCGCACCTCCTTATAGTTTAGGTAAAACGTATTCATAAAACATACAACCAGATCTCATATATTAACAATTACCCAAAACAATCAAAAGAAGCATAGAAGCCACCCCAAGCATAAAGCTCAAAGCAACTCCCTACTTCTCTACTCCGTAAAAGAAGTTTATCTTTCATTTGCGGCAGGCAGGGTGAACACGCACCAGCGGAGGGAAAAGAATGGTTCTGCAGAAGCGTAGCGCTCGCCTTTAAGATTGGATTTTGACTGCTGAAAGGCAGTCGTTCAAAAAATCTAATCTTAACAGCGATCGAAAGAACCATCTTTTCCCGCAGCAGCCGTCCCTTCATCCCACCTCACCACAACTAAAATCTAAACTATTATTTTTTAATCCAATGCATCATTTCACGCAGTTGACCGCCCACAACTTCCAGTTGGTGCTCGGACTCGTTGCGGCGTGTCGCTGTCAGGAATGCACGACCGGATTGATTTTCCAGAATGAAGTCGCGTGCGAATTTACCCTGTTGGATATCGGACAGCACTTCTTTCATCGCTTTTTTCGTTTCTTCTGTAACGATGCGAGGGCCAGTTACATAGTCACCATATTCCGCAGTGTTACTGATGGAATCGCGCATCGTTGCCAGACCACCTTCATACATCAGGTCAACGATCAGTTTCAGCTCATGCAGACACTCGAAGTATGCCATTTCAGGAGCATAGCCCGCTTCAGTCAGCGTTTCGAAACCAGCTTTCACCAGTGCACTTACGCCACCACACAGAACCGCTTGCTCACCGAACAGATCGGTTTCTGTTTCTTCACGGAAGGAAGTTTCGATAACGCCGGCACGCGTACAACCGATACCTTTCGCGTATGCCAGACCGATTTCTTTGGCATTGCCAGTAGCATCTTGATGAATCGCGATCAGACCCGGTACGCCAAATCCTTCTTCATACGTACGACGTACCATATGACCTGGGGATTTTGGAGCAACCAGCAGCACATCATTGCTTTTCGGAGCAACGATTTGACCGAAGTGAACGTTGAAACCGTGTGCGAACAGCAGAGCAGCAGTATCTTTCAGGTTTGGCGCGATTTCGCTGTTGTATACGCTCGCTTGTGTTTCGTCCGGCATCAGGATTTGTACGATGTCTGCTTTTTTCGTTGCTTCTGCAACGGACAGTACTTCAAAACCATCGTTTTTCGCTTTGTCGAACGATTTACCTTCACGCAGACCGATAACTACGGACAGACCGCTATCACGCAGATTTTGTGCGTGAGCATGTCCTTGGCTACCGTATCCGATAATTGCGATTGTTTTACCTTTCAATACGTTCAATTCTGCATCGTTTTCATAGTAAGTTGTTACTGCCATTTTTTCTTCCTCCTTTAATATATGAAGCGTAATTACCGGCAATGCCGATGTTTGCCAACCCTCCTGAAAAGAGCGGGTAGTTCAAAGAAACGTTGTACAAGTCACCTGATGGTACATAATCGCTGTATATTTTCACATCCATTTGCTTACATCGATCATTATCGTTCCTCTCAACTCCCCGCTCTTTTAGCAAAGTGGGCGTTGTTGATTGTGTACTTTGATATGTTCATGGCATGCTTTAAGTTTTCCTTACTTGCATGCCATGTATGTGGTGGCTTGCATGCTGATCATGCAAATCCAATAGTGTTACACATTACCGCGAATCATCGCTGTCGCGCCTGTGCGGGAAAGCTCACGAATGCCATAAGGCTTCAGCAGCTCGATCATGGCATCGATTTTGTCGGTATCGCCAACGACCTGAACCATCAGGCTGTTCGGCCCGATATCGACTACCGCAGCACGGAACGTTTCAATGACACCCATAATTTCTGGACGCTCAGACGGTTCTGATTTTACTTTAATCAAAGCCAGTTCGCGTGCAACCATTGGACGGGAACTCAGATCGATTACTTTGATTACATCAATGATTTTGTACAGCTGTTTTTCGACTTGTTCCAGCGTGTTCTCGTTGCCGGACGTGACGATAACCATACGAGACAGACCGGATTCTTCGGACTGACCGACAGTAATGCTTTCGATATTAAAACCACGGCGACCAAAGAGTCCGGAGACTCTTTGCAGCACGCCTGGTTGGTCGTTGACTAATACGGCGATGGTGTGTTTGAACGTTGTCGCTATCATTCGTGATCCCCCATTAACATTTGATCAATGGTGGCTCCTTGTGGAACCATCGGATATACATTTTCGTGTTTGTTGACTACAAACTCGACGACGACTGGACCTGGTGTGTCCATCGCTTCTTGCCATGCGGCTTTCGCTTCGTCTTTGTTCGTAGCACGCAATCCTTTTACTCCATAAGCTTCAGCCAGTTTGACGAAGTCCGGGCTACCAGACAGATCGATATGGCTGTAACGGTTATCATAGATCAGCTCTTGCCATTGACGAACCATACCAAGCACCTGATTGTTCAAAATAACGATCTTCACCGGAATATTGTTGATCGCGCAGATCGCCAGCTCTTGCGCACACATCTGCATACCGCCGTCACCGTTAATCGAGATAACGAGACGATCTGGATTTGCCATCTGTGCACCGATTGCGGACGGGAAACCGAAGCCCATCGTACCCAGACCACCGGAAGTCACCCATGAACGTGGTTGGTTGAAACGATAATACTGTGCTGCCCACATTTGGTGCTGACCTACGTCTGTCGTTACGATCGCTTCGCCATTGGTAGTATCATTCAGCAGCTCCACAACCCATTGCGGTTTCAGCACGGTATCGGAATCTTCATACCGGAAAGGTTTTTCCTTTTTCCAGTCGGCAATCTTGGCACGCCATTCATCGGCATATTGTGCGTGTGCAGCGTCCGTATTCAGCAGCTCCAATACCGTCTTCACATCGCCGACGATTGGAATATCGGTTTTTACATTTTTGCCAATTTCGGCAGGGTCGATATCAATGTGGACGATCTTCGCATGCGGTGCAAAACCATCCAGTTTACCAGTTACCCGGTCATCGAAACGTGCACCGATGCTGATCAGCAAATCCGACTGTTGAATCGCATTGTTCGCTGCGTACGTTCCGTGCATACCCGGCATACCGATCCACAGATCGTTACCGCTTGGGAATCCACCCAGACCGAGCAACGTTGTTGTGATCGGAATGCCTGTCGTTTCAACGAACTTCAGCAGCTCTTCGTGACCGCCAGAGTATACAACGCCGCCGCCTGCCAGAATGAGCGGACGTTTTGCTTCGGCAATCGCCTGATGCAGCTTGTCCAGTTGCAGCTTATTCGGCATTACCCGTGGGTTATAGCCTCTCATGACAACGGGTTCTGTATGCGGTTTGAACAACGCTTTGGCTGCCGATACATCCTTCGGAATATCGATCAGTACCGGACCTTTGCGACCAGTATTGGCAATATGGAACGCTTCGTGAATCACTCTTGGCAGGTCTTCCACATCGCGCACCAGATAGCTGTGCTTCGTGATCGGCATTGTGATACCTGTAATGTCCGCTTCTTGGAAAGCATCCGTTCCGATCAAAGTCGTTGCTACGTTACCGGTAATAACGACCAGCGGCACCGAGTCCATATAGGCGGTGGCAATGCCGGTTACCAGATTCGTTGCTCCCGGTCCGGATGTGGCGATACAGACGCCTACTTTTCCACTTGCTCTTGCATATCCGTCTGCCGCATGAATTGCTCCTTGCTCATGGCGGGTCAGCAAATGCTTGAAATCATCAAAGCCGTGCATCGCATCATAGATGTACAATACCGCACCACCCGGATAACCGAAGACGCATTCTACATCCTCCAACAGCAGGCTGCGAAGCAGCATTTCGGAACCGGTAATGACTTCCGGCTTCATCCATTTCTCACGTAATTGTTCTGTCGATTGCACATTGGGTATTTGCGCGCTCATTTGTGTTCCTCCTCCCAAAAATTCACATCAATCTTACATTAGAAACTTGTGACAGTCCGACGCATCTATAATAGATGCTTGCTTGGTTTCTCTGTATTTAAGAAGCGCAGTTCAGGATTTAAATATCAAAAAAACCTTTCGCCGCCTCCAACAGAAAAACATTCTGTTCGAGGGACGAAAGGTTTAGCTTCCGTGGTACCACCCAGGTTCGCACACCGCCTCACAGCAGGTATGCCTCAGCAAGTAAGACGTCTCCGCCTTACCTGTCGTCTGTAACGTAGACGCTACGATTTTCCCTAATAATCATCATGCTAGGATGATGCCTTTCAGGAAAACAGCTCCGAGGTGAGCTCGTATAAAAGGGTTTTGATGAAGCTTTCAGCATACGCTTCACTCTCTGGACAAAATAGCCCTTAAAACTTAGTCCTCTTCATAGCCGATCATTCATATTCTACATAATGGGCTGCAACATATGACCATGTTGTGTCAGCCGCTGATTTAGGACAATTATATGATTCATTTGCAACAGAGTCAACACTAATTTTTTTTGCATTTTTGAACAATGATTTTAAATGGTCACAATCCATTTATTCATTATTTATGTAACCATGACGCTATATTCGGTTTAAATACTGTATTTTTACAACAAAATCATGTATATCCATGCTCATTAAGCTATTCAGCATTTGTGCACAAAGAACAAACATCTACGTTGGTCTAACATTTATTTTTGTCTGAAGCACACATATCTTTTTCATTTTTGTAGCTACATACAAAGCATGATTTACCCTTTTATTCCCAAAATATAAACATGAAAGGACGATCGGGACAATGCCATCCTTCTGTTTCAACATGCCTTATCCTACACGGAAGCACATGAACAGACGTATAAAAAAGCCCGGCAGTTCGTTAAGGAACTACAGGGCTCGGTTTATCTATATCTGGTTGTGCTAGTGGATTGTAACAGCCACTCGGCATACGATTGCAGGTATGACATACGATATAATCGCAGATATATTGAAACGAATCGAATGAATCCCGTGGATCAACAACACAGCAATCTAAGTTGACTCAAATAGCAGCGTCTACCTTGCAATCCTATCCCATTCAACCTGCTTCATTCAAACAATCAACGTCATCGCTTACTTGGATCGTACGGCTGTCCGAGCGCAGATGGTGCGCTGGAACGTCCTACTGCCGCCACCAGAACGATGATCGTCAGCAAGTATGGCAGCATGTAGATAATTTCAGGTGGAATGCTCTGTGTCCAGGCAAACAGCTGTACATAATTACGTACCGCTTGGGCCAGACCGAAGAATACCGCCGCGCCAAATGCACCAATGGGATTCCATTTACCAAAGATCATCGCAGCAATCGCGATATAACCTTGACCTGAAATCGTATTATGAGCAAATGTACCGGTTGTCGTCAGCGTGATCGTTGCACCACCGATCGCAGCGAGCGCACCACTGATCATAACGCCAGTATAGCGCATCCGGTTTACTTTGATACCCACGGTATCTGCCGCACTTGGATGTTCACCAACAGAACGCAGACGCAGACCGAATGGTGTTTTGTACAATACATAGAACGAAACGAATACGAGAATGATCGCCAGATACGTCGTTGGATATGCATTGAACAGCGCATCACCCAACAATGGAATCTTGCTCAAACCTGGAATCGGCATACGGCTGTAACCGGAGATGAGTTCAGTTTCACCCGCACCGTCAAACAACAGCTTTACCATGTACAGCGTACTGCCTGCTGCCAAGAAGTTGATCACGATACCACTGATAACCTGATCCGCTTTGAATGTGATCGAAGCGACCGCATGAATGAGCGATACGATGATACCGAGCACAACAGCAGCACACAAACCGACCGAAGCCGCTGCAAAGCCGTTCATACCCGCATCCTGCGCATAATGACCGAATACACCAGCAGCAAACGCGCCGAATACCATCAGACCTTCCAGACCAAGGTTCGTTACACCGGATTTCTCCGAAAAAATACCGCCGAGAGAAGTGAATATGAGCGCTGTAGCAAATACCAGCGTCGTATTCATAAGCTGCCCGATTACTGTCAATACATCCATTATGACACCTTCTCTTTCTTGCGCTTGGCATAAAACGGTTTAAGCACCCAGCGCACAATCCCCTGTGCGGCAATAAAGAATATAATGGCACCGATAACGATACGCACAATTTCCGGTGGAACATCCGCGCTGAAGCTCATACCCGCAGAACCGTAGGTGAGCGTTCCGAACAGAATTGCACCTAGAATAACGCCAAATGGATTGTTCATACCGATCAGTGCTACTGCGATACCGTCAAATCCGGTTCCCGGCGAACTTGCCATAACAGACTGATAACCGAATACACCGAGTACAGTGAATGCGCCGCCCAGACCAGCAAATGCGCCGCTGATGAACATCGCTTTGACGATGTTGCGGTTCACGTTCATCCCAGCATACTTCGAAGCATCCTGGTTGAAGCCAACGGCACGCAGCTCGAAGCCTTGTTTGGTTTTCCACATGAAAATATAAAAGAATACAGCTGCCAGCACAGCAATCAGCGTACCCCAGTGTACACGAGCGTTGCCCATCATTTCGGACAACCAGCCGATCGCAATCGAAGCGGACGGCTCAATATTAACCGATTGAGTCGTGCCATCTTGCAGCGCAAATGTGTTGATAACCAGATTGGATAGATACAGACCGATCCAGTTGAGCATGATACAGGAAATAACTTCGTTCACGCCGCGTGTTGCCTTGAGGAAACCTGCCAGCGCTGCCCATAGACCGCCAAATACTGCACCCGCGATAATCGCTAGCGGAGCATGGATAAATGCAGGTAATCCGTGCAGATGGATACCAACGATCGAAGCGGCAGTCATCCCGATCAGAAACTGACCTTCACCACCGATATTAAATAGACCCGTACGAGCCGCAAAGGCAAATGCCAGACCTGTCATGATCAGCGGCGTCATCTCACGAATCGCCTCACCAAAGTCATACGAATCGCCGTATACGCGCTCAAGCAGCGCGCTATACGCATCAATCGGGTTGTAACCGCCGATCAGCATAACCAGTGCGCCGAGCACCAGACCCATCACGATTGCCACGAATGGCAGGGTAAAGGAATCTCGGGTAAAGAATTTCAAAATATTATTCATGGACTGCACCTCTCTTTACGGTGCTTCCCGCCATCATTAAGCCCAATTCCTGATCATTGGTTTGTTCCGGCAGCACTTCACCTACAATTTGACCTTCATAAATAACAGCAATCCGGTCGGAAACGTTCAAAATTTCATCCAGTTCAAACGAAATGAGCAATACCGCTTTGCCTTGATCGCGCTGAGCGATCAGTTGCTTTTGCACAAACTCAATCGCACCAACGTCCAGACCGCGTGTTGGCTGTGCCGCTACGAGCAGATCCGGGTTTTTGTCGATCTCGCGTGCGATGATTGCCTTCTGCTGGTTACCACCAGACAATGAGCGTGCCATCGTATGAATACTTGGCGTACGCACGTCAAAAGCGTCCACCAGACGCTGCGATTTTTTATCCACTTCATCATATTGCATAAAGCCATTTTTGTTGTACGGCTGTTTATAGTACGTTTCAAGCACCATATTCTCGCTGACGGAGAAGTCCAGCACCAGACCGTGCTTATGACGGTCTTCCGGAATATGAGCAACGCCAGATTCGGTAATTTTGCGCGGCGTCAGATTCGTGATGTCTTTGCCATGTAGCGTGATTTTACCGCCATCGATATGGCGCAGACCCGTCAATGCTTCGATCAATTCACTTTGACCGTTGCCATCGACACCAGCAATACCAAGAATCTCACCAGCTTTGACATGAAGATTCAATTCGTTCAGTACAGACATACCATCTTTGTTTTTGGAAACGATATGCTGCATTTCCATAACGACTTCGCCCGGATTGGCTGGCACTTTGTCCACTTTGAAGCTGACATTGCGACCGACCATTTTCTCAGCCAGCTCTTGTGGCGAGGTTTCGGACTTTTTGACTGTATCAATCACTTTACCACGACGAATAATCGTTACCGTGTCAGCGATCTGCATAATCTCTTTGAGCTTATGCGTAATCAGAATGATCGACTTACCCTCTTTGATCAGACGCTGCATAATGTCCATCAGCTCGGAGATCTCCTGCGGTGTCAGTACAGCAGTCGGCTCATCAAAGATCAGAATATCAGCGCCACGGTACAGTGTTTTCAAGATTTCAACACGCTGCTGCATCCCGACGGAAATGTCATGGATTTTGGCGTTTGGATCTACACGCAGACCGTATTGCTCAGATAGCTTGCGGATTTCTTCCGTTGCTTTTTTATAATTGATTCTAGCGCCCTTTTTCGGTTCCGAGCCCAGAATAATATTCTCGGTAACAGTAAATGGTTGTACCAGCTTGAAATGCTGATGGACCATCCCGATGCCTAGTTCAATCGCCTTGTTCGGGCTGTCGATCAGGACAGGCTTACCATCCACTTCAATACCGCCCTCATCTGGCTGATACAGCCCGAATACGATATTCATAAGTGTGGACTTACCTGCACCATTCTCGCCCAGCAGCGCGTGAATCTCGCCTTTGAACAGCTTCAGGCTAATCGAATCATTGGCAACAATGCCGGGAAAACGTTTTGTAATTTGTTTCAACTCTACAACAGGGGTTGCTGTATTCATTAAATCACCCTTATAAGCAAATTGATTATCCGTATAGTATGGCTTCACATCTGTATATGTTCGGCTGTTGATCAGCTAAATCCTGCAACCACTGTCATCATTTCATCTCACTCATATCCATGTATGTTGGAGAACTGCTGTATTTATCGATAGACGTAACAACAAGGCTAGTGGTTAACCAGCCTTGTTGTTATATCTATTATGTGATGCGCATTATATTATTGAACGGTATCAGGTACTTTTACTTCGCCGCTGATGATTTTTGCTTTGTACTCATCAACCAGTTTCAGTACATCAGCTGGAACGTTTTTGCTGGAAGTTTCGGCAACGCCTACGCCGTCATCTTTCAGACCCAGTGTTTCTGTACCGCCTTTGAATGTACCATCAATTACTTCTTGGGAAACTTTCTCAACCGCTGTATCTACGCGTTTGATCATGGAAGTCAGAGTTACTTTGTCGCCGAATTCCAGCGATTGGTCTTTGTCGACACCGATAACCCATACTTGTTGACCTGCGTTAACACGAGCGCTTGCTTCGTTGAATACGCCAGTACCTGTAGCGCCGGCAGCGTGGAAGATAATATCTACGCCATCGTTGTACAGTGTAGCTGCTGCAGATTTACCAACGTCTGGTTTGTCAAATGCACCAGCGTAGTTCACTTGCAGTGTTGCATCAGGATTTACAGCTTGGATACCAGCTTTGAAGCCAGCTTCGAAACGCTGGATCAGCGGGCTTTTCTCGCCGCCTACAAAACCGATTTTATTTGTTTTCGTCATTTTGCCGGCAATAACGCCGACCAGGAAGGAACCTTCATTTTCCGCAAATGTTACGGATTTTACATTCGGTTGATCTACCACACTGTCGATGATCGCCAGTTTGGAATCCGGATTTTGCTTCGCAACCGTGTTGATTGCATCCGCCAGGTTGAAGCCGATACCCCATGTCAGAGCGTAGCCATCTTTCACAAATTGGTTCAGGTTTGGAATATAATCCTGATCCGATTTACTTTGCAGGTATTTTACGCTTGCACCGCCGCCTGTTTGTACTGTTTGCAGTGCTTCCCAGGCAGATTGGTTAAAGGATTTGTCATTCACGCCGCCTACGTCAGTAACCATACCGATTTTTACGTCGCTAGAACCGCCGCTTCCGGATGTACCGTTGCTTGCATTGTTTGTGGAATCGCTTTTGTTACCGCATGCTGCCAGAAGTACGGACAATGCCAGTACCATGATCAGCGAAAGTGAATAGACCTTCTTCATGTATCTTTTTCCCCCTTAAAAGTATCAACTACGCGTCTGTCTTCTTTCTGTTGAAACCCGAACATTTTACCCTTTTCAACGTAAAAATATTCGTCTTGTGGACAGATTCAATAGTCACTGAACCGATTATACAATCATGTGGTAGGAAAATCTACTATTTTAATAACAATTGGTCAATTAATTTATACAAGATACTAAGAAAGCGCTTAATTTTGTTCACTTTTACTAATATATGTAAGGTATATGTCAGTAAACCTCTTACGAGAGTACAGCAATTTATGTTTTAACGCGCTAAATCGTCATATTATATGTAAGGTTTTCAGCAAGTACATGAATACGATGTAATATTCACAACATTTCATAGATATAAAGCATGTCATTATTTCCTATTATACAATTCTTCTTCTGGATGAAGCTGTGAGGGATTTGTCTTTCTTTATTATCGGCTTGCACATCTATATATTTAGCACAATTCTATGGGTAATCAATCCTCAAAAAAAGAGTCCCTGCATATACAGAGACTCTCTTTGTAACACGTAACACTTACGCGTTGATTTTTTCTTTTGCTACGGTTGCCAGGGAGTTGAACGCTGTTACATCGTTCACTGCCAGTTCAGCCAGCATTTTGCGGTTGATGTTCACACCAGCCAGTTTCAGACCGTGCATCAGTTTGTTGTAAGACAAACCGTTCAGACGTGCTGCTGCGTTAATACGTACGATCCACAGTCTGCGGAAGTTACGTTTGGTTTGACGACGGTCACGGTATGCGTAGACCAGGGATTTGTTAACCTGTTCTTTTGCAGTTTTGAAAATACGGTGTTTGGAACCGAAGTAACCTTTTGCAAGTTTCAGATATTTCTTATGTTTACGACGTGTGACGAATCCGCCTTTTACTCGTGCCATATTATAAACCCTCCCGGAAAATTAAATTATTTAAGATTAGCCAGACCTTGTTTCAAACGTCTTACGTCACCAGCAGCCATCAACGGGCTAGTACCCAGTACGCGTTTTTGACGTTTGGATTTGTGGGACAGCAGGTGGTTTTTGAACGCTTTGTGGCGTTTTACTTTACCTGTTCCTGTAATTTTGAAGCGACCTTTCAAACTGCTATGAGTTTTCATTTTAGGCATTTGAATATCCCCCTTAGTTATTTTTCGGCGCCAAGATCATAATCATGCTGCGGCCTTCCAGTTTCGGTTGGCGCTCAACAGTACAGATATCTGCAACTTCATCTCTTACACGTTCCAAGACTCTTTGACCAATATTTGCATGTGCAATCTCGCGACCGCGGAAGCGGACCGAGCATTTCACCTTGTCGCCATTGTTAAGAAATTTTACTACATTACGGAGTTTGGTTTGATAATCATGCTCCTCCGTATTGGCATGGAAGCGAATTTCTTTCAGTTCAACAATCTTCTGATTTTTACGCGCTTCTTTTTCTTTCTTCTGTTGCTCGTAACGGAATTTGCCGTAATCCATAATCCGGCAGACCGGTGGTTTCGCTTGAGGAGCAACGTTGACCAGATCCAGATTCAGATCGATCGCCATTTGCAACGCTTCGCGAGTTGGCTTGATTCCGATTTGTTCACCGTCAGCACCTACCAGGCGCACTTCTTTGCCCCGGATTTCTTCGTTGATCATATGTTCCTTACTAATAACCTTCCACCTCCACATTATGATAGACAATGCTATTTGGAAAAATAAAAGGGATGCAGGTCTCATCACCTGCATCCCTTGATCAGCAAATTGTTCATGACAGACGCACTGTCATTCAAATAGAGATCAATGAACCAGCCGACGTAAATCGGTCAGGTGAGAAGACAAGCTTCTACTTATTCATTAGTCGTATCACAAAACACTAGAATAGTATATCATGCGCAAATACACACGTCAACCACTTTGACTATTTTTATTTAATGCACGTGCGACACCGACACCGACACCGACACCGACACCGACAGTATCAATTGTAATGACTTGGCTGGACTTGGCTTGGACTTGTCTATTCGTCGTTCGCATCAAAAAGAGGAATGCACCGACGTTGATCGGCACATTCCTCTTTGTTTAAGTTACCAATATCTATACACCATGTATTCGGAACAACTCTAGCTATCCACGAATATTACAGTGTGCTTTGTTTGCTTCCGTGTACTTCTTCGATGCGTACAACGCGTGTATGCTCAGTGTGGCTCCATTGTTTGTTGTTCTGCGTGAAGAACGCGTAGAACGTAATTGGCCACCAAGACAGACCGTAGATTGGGAACAGCAGCAGGTACATGTAAACTTTCCACGATTTGACCTTTTCCAGAGCCATTGCCAGAATGAACGTCACTACGTTCGCTGCAATCGCTACATACGCTACCCACAATGGCAGGTAGTTATAGATCGATACCACATGCGGTCCACCCAGAATTGCAGTGTCAATCCAGACAGCGGCAGTCATCAAGAATGTGATCAGCACCACGTAGACATTGACGCTGTACAATGCCAAGTCAAACTTGATGATGTTCATTTCCTTGATACTTTTCCACAGCAGCGGGAAGAAATAACGACGTGCTACGGTAAAGTGACCTTGCATCCAGCGCAGACGTTGACGGGAAGACGCTTTGAATGTCAGTGGCTTCTCATCGAATACTTTAGCATCATAGCTGAATTTTGGATAAATGCCTTTTTCGGCACAACGCATAGTAAACTCAAGGTCTTCGACCAGACTTGTTGCGCCCCAGCCGATTTCTTTTAGCAATTCGTTCTCAAAGCACATTCCTGTACCACCAAGGAAGTTGGCCATATTCAGGTTGTGACGGGACAACTGCCACAGACGGTTGATGTACCAGTACGATACGCCGTAAGCAGCTGTAATCCAAGAATCTTCCGGGTTCTTTGTATCGATATATCCTTGAATAACACGTGCGCCTTCACACATGTCATTGTTCATTTCAGTCAGGAAGTTTGGTGCAGCCAGGTTGTCGGCATCAAACATCACAATACCATCGTATTGACGTTCCATACTCCACAGTTCGCGCAGCATCCACTCGATTGCATATCCTTTACCGCGTTGTGCAGCATTGGTACGCACACAAGCGTTCATGCCATGGCTACGTACGATATCGGCTGTGCTATCTGTACAGTTATCGCAAATTACGAATACATCGTACAATTCTTTTGGATAGTCCATCTGCTTTAAGTTTTCCATTAGCGCGCCAATAACCTGTTCCTCGTTATGTGCAGCAACCAGAATAGCGAATGATTTTTGCGGTGCGTGTTCTGGTCTCTTTTTACGTTTGAAAATACCGAATAATGAGAACCCGAATTGATAGACTGCAATAAATGCCAGTATAACTTGCAGTACTATAAAAATTGTGTCCATGATATTACCCATCACGATGTGTGACCCCCTTCATTGGTAGAACCCTTTCAAGCTTTGAACTATTGACGTTTCATCCATGGTTAGCTGGTATCCGATGATAAAACGTGATACCATGTTTGTTTTTAAATATGAGTTTATGTTTGTGATTTTCTCTGCCTTTTACATCCTGATTCATTATGACTGAAAGATTCAGCTTTCCGCAAATTGTTCCTGTTTAACCTCATTCCGATGCGGACATTAAGATTTTGCACACTTTTTGTTTTTTTGTCAAAGCGACATTTTTCACTAATTCGCGAAATTCTCTGTAATATATACGTAATATATTACGAGAATGTTGCAGAATGATAATAAAAATCGTTTTAGCTCCAAATTGCTCCATTTTGCTCGCTTTCTAAATCTTTAGTCTCATTTTTACATATGAAAAATGGGTTCAATCTTCTCAGATCGCCTGCAATGTGGATCTAAAATAAGAATGTCATCCGTTCTTTCTCTAGTCTGCCAATCTATAAACGCATTATTTTCGATTGAATCAGTCATTTTGATGAACATTGAAGGAAGGATGATCGCTTGTTGCAACATGTCTTTTGCACACTGCGTTCATTATACTAGGTGTATCGATGAATGAGTTGCAGACGGAACGGGTAAGTTTAAGCAAAGGCAGTCACCTGTCCGATTGGAATGTCTAATATGATGCAAAACGACAACATGCAAATAATAGACGATCAATTTAACCGAATGTTAACGTTATAATGCTTGAAATGGTTAAAGAATAAAAATATGATTAATTTAAGCCCAAAAATGGCAATGTATACGGGGGTCTCTCATGCGTCAGTTTCTAATCCGCTTACAAGTTATGGAGCAATATATTTTCCGATTTTTCAATACACGGCTTCATAACCAGTTTTTGAATCTGTTCTTTTATTATTTAACGAATCTAGGCGGAGCTACATTTACGATTATTGCGACGCTGGCTATCTGGCTACTTGCTCCGCAACCTTGGAGTCTTGCCGGGCTACAAGCGGCGATTGCGCTAGCAATCAGTCATATACCTGTCGCTATCGCCAAAAAGCTGTATCCGCGTATACGTCCTTATCTGGCGATACCGGAAACGATCACCTTTCGCAATCCGCTGACGGATCATTCTTTTCCATCCGGACATACGACAGCTATCTTCTCGGTTACGGTTCCGTTCATGCTAACTGATATTACTACGATGGCTTGGTTATTACCGATTGCCTTACTCGTTGGGATATCCAGAATGTATCTCGGTCTGCATTATCCTTCTGATGTGCTGGTCGGTGCATTGATCGGTTCAGGTGTAGCCTTCGGTACAGTTGCATTATGGCCGTAAAGGGGTTATTGTAACATTACGGTAATAATGTTACAGGTATATTACAGAATGGGCATCAGGGATATCTACACATCATGGCACAAATCTATGTAGAGAATACCTTGCAGAAAAGGTGAAATGAACGTGACAAAATACAGAGTGCTGCTTCTATCGGAAGGTTTTGGTTCAGGTCATACACAGGCTGCTTACGCATTGTCGAGCAGCTTACGTAAAATCTCGCCCAATATCCAGACCCGTGTACTGGAGCTTGGCAGTTTCCTCAATCCCAAAGTAGCGCCACTCATTATCACCGCTTACAAAAAAACAATTGTCTCGCAGCCAAAACTGATACGGATGATGTACAGAACGCAGTACAAACGCTCGATTAACCGTCTGGCGACACTGGCGCTTCACCGTATCTTTTATACCCATACACAAAATGTGATCCGCCAGCTGCGTCCAGACGTGATCGTCTGTACCCATCCAATTCCTGGTGCAGTCATCGCCCGGCTAAAACGGCTGGGATTGGATGTACCGCTTTGTATGGTCATTACGGACTATGATGCGCATGGCACATGGGTCAATCCCGAAGTAGACCGTTATCTGGTTTCTACGGAAGGCGTACGCTCCAAACTTCAAATGCGTGGCATTCCCAGTTCACGTATTATGGTTACTGGTATTCCAGTGCATCCGAACTTCTGGGAACACCCTAGTAAAGCGGAAATTCGTTGCCGCTTTGGTTTGAAGGATATGCCGACAGTGATGGTTATGGGCGGCGGCTGGGGAATGAGTGATAGTGTGGTCAGTACATACTTGGCACGTTATGCTGATTATGCGCAACTGATCTTCTGCTTTGGCAGCAATACCAAAGCATATGAACGCGCAGCACAGGACAGGCGATTCCATCATGACAACATTCATTTAATCCAGTATACGAAAGAAATCGATAAATTAATGGAAGTGTCTGATCTGCTCGTAACGAAGCCAGGTGGCATGACATGCACAGAAGGACTTGCCAAAGCGATTCCGATGCTATTTTACAATCCACTTCCCGGACAGGAAGAGCAGAATTCACAGTACTTTACAGAACAAGGTTGGGGCGAACCGATTACATCGCTTGATGTCGTTGCTCAGTGGATGGATCTGCTCGTTCACGACTATGAAGCGATTATGACTCAGCGTCAGCTCAAGCTGGAACAAATCGACCGCTACAATCCAACGGAATGTGCGCGTAGCATTATGGATATGGCTGAACAAAGTAAGGTCTTAACCTAATCACGGTTAAGACCTTTTTGCTGTGCATATACGTTTCATATTACAGTATGAATCTTAATATTGATCCAAGCGGGTTTTGTTGTATTGCACCAACGCTTGCTCACCGATGATGACTTCGCAGCGATGAATGCGCATGCCTTTGCCCATAAACTTGGCTTCGTACTCTGTCATCACATGCTCTTCGTTAATTCCGTCACGGTGCAGATTCAGACTCAGATTGGTCATTTGCAGACCGTAATCAGCAAATGAATTGAGCGAGAACTCAAACAATGTCTCCGAATCGGTTTTGAAATGAATCTGACCTTGATCATTCAGCAAACGACAGTATTTTTCCAAAAAGCGTGGATGTGTCAAACGACGACGACCATGCTTTTTCTTAGGCCATGGATCGCTGAAATTCAGGTACACTCGCTCAATCTCACCAGGCTCAAAAATGTCTTCGATATTCTCGATATTCGCCAGTGCCAGCTGGATGCTGGTCGGATTGCCCAATTCTGCTTCATTCCAAGCAATACGAGTCTTCTCTGCTGCACGACGTACCAGTTCGTCGTACATATCAAATCCGATATAGTTAACCTCGCGGTTGCGTACACTCATCTGGCTCACAAAACGTCCCTTGCCCATGCCGAATTCGACATGAATCGGATAATCATTGTTAAAACGCTCACGCCATTTGCCTTTGAATTCCTCAGGATTCAGTACGACCAGATCCTGTTGCTGCTCCAGATCCTCGCGAATCCCTTTTCTGCCTCTTAAACGCATCTTGTTCCTCCGATTTTCAATAACGTTGTCACGTTACTCTCAATAGATATGTTGTACGAAATTATTTTGACGAAGAAATCCGTAATTGTAAAGCCTAAAAAGGAAAAAAGGACTTCTGGCATCATGAAAAGATGATGCAAAAAATCCTTTTCTCTATATTTGGAATTGGGGTCCAACAAATTTTGAGCATTCATAGTCTACTCATTTTTGCACATAAAAGCAAATCATCTAGCAAATCCTATGAATGGTGACTGCAAAAGTCAGCAACATGGTATTACCCTTTCCCGTAAAAGTTGAATCGCCATGCGGTAATTCATTTTCATAGGGCAATGATTTTGCTACAATCGAGGATAAGAAATGCAGAACGAACATGTATCGTGTTCTCGTTTGGGCATCGAAAAGGAGTTTCAGCATGGAACGTATGCACACGGTTCAACAACCTCTGTTATGGGGAGATAAACGATTTCATACATGGAATACAGAAATGCGTGAACAATTCGGCACGAAAGTATTCAAGGTTATGCTTGATGCGGGATTCACATGCCCGAATCGTGACGGCAGTATCGCTACTGGTGGCTGCACATTTTGTAGTGCACGCGGATCGGGTGATTTTGCCGGACGACGACGTGACGATCTGGTAACGCAGTTCAATACGATTCGGGATCGGCAGCATCAGAAGTGGCCGGATGCTCAATATATCGGTTATTTTCAGGCGTATACGAATACATATGCGCCAGTGGAAGAATTGCGCGAATATTACGAAGTGATTTTGCAGCAACCGGGGGTAGTCGGTTTATCGATTGCTACACGACCGGATTGTCTGCCTGACGATGTGGTTGATTATTTGGCAGAGCTTAATGAGCGCACGTATCTGTGGGTAGAAATGGGGCTGCAAAGTATTCATGAATCCACCTCTACGCTAATCAATCGGGCGCATGATACTGCCTGTTATGAAGAAGCCGTGCATAAGCTACGCGCACGCGGCATTCGTGTCTGCACGCATATCATTTACGGATTGCCGCAGGAAAGTCACGAGATGATGCTGGATACCGGACGTGCTGTAGCACAAATGGATGTACAAGGAATCAAGATTCATCTATTGCATCTCATGCGCAAAACGCCAATGGTGAAACAGTATGAAGCCGGATTACTGCGCTTTCTGGAACAGGATGAGTATATCAAGTTAATCGTCGATACACTGGAATTTCTGCCGCCAGAAATGATTGTCCATCGGCTGACTGGTGATGCGCCGCGTGATCTCCTGATCGGTCCGCTATGGAGTATGAAAAAATGGGAAGTGTTAAATGGGTTTGACGCTGAACTGAAGCGTCGTGACACTTGGCAGGGCAAGTACTGGAGGGCGACGTAGATGGGATTCGTTTCTGTATTGAGCTTTGCTCACAAATTGATCCTTGAACGACTGGAACATGTATCAAGCGCTGCCGTAGTGGACGCAACTGCTGGGACGGGTGCAGATACGCTCATGCTGGCGCGTGCTGTAGGAGCAAAAGGTAAAGTATTCAGCTTTGATATTCAACAGGAAGCGCTGGATCGTACAATGGAGCGTCTAGACAAGTATTCAGACGAAGCGCTGGCACAGGTCATTCCTGTGCTGTCCAGTCATGATCTGATGCAGCAGCATATTCCACAGGAGCTGCATGGTAAGCTGCGGGCAATCATGTTCAATCTAGGGTATTTGCCAACTGGAGATCATTCTATTATTACACTGCCCTCCTCTACTCTGCCTGCGCTGGATGTGTCGCTGTCTCTACTGGCTCCGCGTGGTATTTTGACGATTATGCTGTATCCGGGTCATGATGGTGGTGCTGTGGAAGCAGAGATGGTACAGCAATGGGCGTCCTCACTGCCTGTTTCACTGGCACAATGTATCATTTACCGTCAGTTACAACGGCAGGATGCGCCGTATCTGATTGCAATAGAGAAAAAAGCTGATACGTAGCCAACAACGGACAATCCATGCTAATGATGTCTATGCTGCTTTTGCGCTTTAAACTGTGTTACTGCTATAATCGAGATGCTGCTGCATATGCAGACGGCATCTTTTGGCTATCAATCAGGTGATCCATCAGCATTATGAATATAGATTATGCTGTTCATTCCATGCAGAAAAAGGAGTGTATCCATTTATGGCAGTACGCAAAATCGAGCATGTAGGCATTATGGTATCATCGATCCAGCAATCTATCGACTTTTATGAGCAGGTGATCGGTCTGAAGCATCTGGAAACGACCGGGCATATCAACGAACAGATTCAACTGGCGTTTCTCGCTTTTCCGGGTCATACCGATACCGAGCTAGAGTTGATTCAAGGGTACGCAGACAAATTGCCTGCTGAAGGTCAGGTGCATCATGTCGCTTTTGCGGTGGATGATGTGGACGTGGAATTTGAACGTATCCAAGGGTTGCAAGTGAGTGAGCTGGATGCTGAAATTACGACATTGCCAAACGGAAGCCGCTATTTCTTTTTCAGTGGACCGGATGGCGAGCGTCTGGAGTTTTTCCAGTCAGCACGTTAAGATGAGTACAGGCATTTGCCGCATTTGCCAGAGATACAGGCTGTCCGCAAGGAACAGTTATACATAGTGCGGCTATTATCCAAGTGGAGGAGAGATATTATGACGAAGCCATACCCGCTACAATTTCAACCGGAATTCAAGGAACGTGTCTGGGGTGGACGCGCACTGGAGCAATTTGGCTGGAACATCCCGGAAGGTGCAATCGGTGAAGGCTGGATGATCGCAGATCATCCGAACGGCACCACATCTGTTATCGGCGGCGAGCTGGATGGCTGGGGACTGGATCAATTGCGTGAGAAGCTCGGACGCGACTGGTTCGGCAGCAAAGGCGTATCCGAAACAAACGGTCGCTTCCCACTGCTGATCAAGCTACTAGACTGCAATGACGATCTGTCTGTACAGGTGCATCCAACCGACGATTATGAAGGTCTGCCGCAAGGCGAGCTGGGCAAAACAGAAATGTGGTACGTGCTGGATGCCAAACCGGATGCCAAAATCATCTATGGTCTAAACGAAGGCGTTACCCGCGAATCGTTGGCAGCTTCGATTGCCGAAAATCGCATTACAGATGATCTGCAAGAAGTACCGGTTCAGGCTGGTGATACTTTTTACATTCCGGCAGGTACGGTGCATGCGCTGTGTGCAGGTGTACTTGTCGCCGAAATTCAGCAAAACTCCGATACGACCTACCGTTTATACGATTACGATCGTCCGGGTCTGGACGGCAAGCCGCGTGAGTTGCATATCGAGGATTCGCTAAATGTGATCGCCTACGAAGGCGCTGGTGCCACAACGATGAAGACGGATGGTCTGGCAGCAGGCGAGTGGCTGACGCTGGCGACTTCTCCTTATTTTATCGTGGAAAAAGGCGTAGTTGACGGCGAATGGGCATTGTCTACGACACCGGAAAGCTTTACGATTCTTGTCATTGCAGATGGTGAAGGTACATTATCTTGGAATGGCGATACAACAGAGCTGCAAGGCGGTCAATGCTTCCTGCTTCCTGCAAATCTGGGTGAGTATTCGCTGGACGGTAACTTTACCGTGATCCGTTCGTATTTGCCATAGGATGATGTTGAATTTGGATTGATGCGCCTTGGTTCTGAGCGCTAGTTTCAGTTCTGGTCGATCATGGATGGGAGCAGATCACCAATCCAATTGTGCATGACCCATGACGAATATAAACAAAAGAAATGAATGATCTGTATAACAAAAAGCCTGCCTCGATGTGCAACATTTACGAGGCAGGCTTTTTCATGTGGCGTTGTGCGTTGTGCGTTGTGCGTTGTGCGTTGTGCGTTGTGCGTTGTGCGTTGTGCGTTGTGCGTTGTGCGTTGTGCGTTGTGCGTTGTGCGTTGTGCGTTTAAATGGTGTGGAGATACTTTTCAGTTGTCTACATCAAACTGCTCATATAATATCGGAGTTGCTTTCTCCACCAATGCCAATCATGATCTACATCGTGTCCCCAAAATTCTACACGAGCAGGAATATGCTTCTGTTGTAGTATCTGGTGCAAACGATCCGTCTCATAACGCATCTCGTCTTCCCATGCGCCTTGTCCACAGCAAAGAATGATACGACTGTTACGGTATTGGTTCAACAGATGCTCGTCGTACAATCCCGGCAAATAATCAAGCGGGGAGTTGTAATAAGACGCTCCATGACGATGATCGCCAAAGAAATGTTGAACCGAATACACACCGCTTTGTGCCAGCAATGTATCAAAAAAATGCGGATGGCGGAAAAAGAAATTACCACTGTAATAAGCACCCATGGAACAGCCGCTAATCAGAATCTTTTGCTCATGTCCGTTGTTGTTGTGCTGACTTTCCCATAAAATGTGCGGAATCAATTCATTGATAATATACGCGTTGTATTGCTCATGCCGATTGATGCGATCCTCTACATTCCAATGCAGCGAAAAGAATGTCTCCTCATCAATACTGTCACATGCCCATACTTGCAATTTACCAGCATCAATCCAAGGGGATAACTCCTGAATCATGCCGGAATCTTCGTACTGGTAAAAGCGTCCAAGCGACGTTGGAAACACCAGCATCGGCTTCCCCCGGTTGCCATACACTTTATATTCCATCTCGCGGCCAAGCGCCGAGCTGTATTCTTTTCGGTATTGTACAGTTACCATATCCACGCTTTCCGCCCTTCTGCTGCTCTGTAACATGGGCTATTGCCCTGTTTGCTTATCTGTTCTTGCGTACGTATTGTATTGTCCGTGTATGATCCAGCTATGGAGTCCTAACGGTGCTCTGCTTGAATATAATCGGCAATCTCGCGTATACGCTCCAGTGAATCCGCTCGGAACTGATACGCACGGTTGCCACTTGCCCGGCTGAAAATCTCTTCAATCTCATCGTAGCGCACAAGCGCATCGCCCAACTCCCACACAATATCATCATGCGAATGCACGTAATGCTTCCAATCCTTGCGGCTGGCATAACCGGTATAATATTGCCCTTCCGGCGGTTCGCCGTTGCCACCATGCACAACCATCTGTGCCCAGCGCGAGTAAATATCGACATTATATGAATAGTTGATGGCATCGGTCATCCAAGCGCCCGGTGGACGCATATTCACTTCTAGCGCGATCAGCCGTCCATCCTTGTTGGATTTAAACAACTCAATATGGAAAAACCGTTCTTTGATATCAAATGCCTGCAAAATGCTGCGCCCTGCCGCTTCCACGTCCGGGTCAACCGTTTGTAAGCAGAAATACCGCAGATGATCATCATCGCTAACCACTTTCATAATACTTTGTTCAAATCGGTGACTTGCCTGAAAACGAACAATACCGTCACGGTCAATCAGCCCGTCATACGTGAGAATGATGCCGTCCACAAATTCTTCCATAATAAATTCAGTATCATCCGGGGAAGTATGGAAGAAATAATCTAATTCTTCCTGATTACTGAGCTTGTAGGTCATGCTCGCTCCTGAACCGAGATCAGGCTTTACGACGACAGGGAACCCATTTTGCTTGATAAATGCTGCCGCGCTATCGCGGTCTGGATTTTTGAGAAAGCGTACTGTATCTACACCGCTTTTCTGGAAAAAGTCTTTCATTTTCGATTTCTGTTTAAGGTTATCGACAAAGTCGGCTTTAGTGCCGTCGATATTAAAGTCGGTACGCATCTGCGCATCGCTTTCGAGCCAGTATTCATTCATAGATTCAAAGCGGTGGATTTTGCCGTATTTATGTATGAAAAATCCAACTGCCCGCAGGATGTCGTCCTGATTCTCCATGCTATCGATACGGTAGTATTCTGTCAGCGCTTCCCGCAACCGCGGGTGTAGACTTTCATACGAAGCGTCGCCAATGCCGAGCACTGTCGCGCCTTCCTGATGCAGCCGAATGGCAAATTCACTGCTGCTGCCGGGAAAATGTGGAGAGAAAAATACAAAATTCATAACCAGACCGCCTCCATCACAAGATTATACCTAATTTAGCAGTCCGTGGATTGTTCGTCAATTTGAATTCTTTGATCACGTATCTTATTACTATTCATGCTACATTTTTATGGTAAAATGGACAAAAGAAACGATAGGAAAGGAGGAGTCGATTATGGCTGTAGGTATCCGAAAAAGACCCATATTACAAGGAAAAGATGCCGAACGTTTTATAGAACGCTCCCAAAAAAACGAAACATTCATGCGCGAACATGCAGCAAAGAAAGCAAAGGAGTATTATGAAAAACTCGCTCATCCTAAGCAGTAATCAAATGAATTTGATATATAAAACGATATCCATAGATGACTTGCCTGACATAAGAGCATTTACATGCGGCAACTCGTCCATGGATTATTTTTTAAATCAAGAGTCATATCCTTCTCATATTGAGAGAGAATCTAGTACTACACTCATTTATTTGTAAAATAAGTTGATTGGCTACTATACTTTGCGCCATACTGCACTATCATCTTTGTTGCCTAATATTAATCCAGATAAAGATAAGCAGATTCTAGATATTGCGAGGTTGGCGATTGCCAAGCCATTTCAGGGTAATGGATATGGTACAGAAATAATGCATACGATTTTACATATGGCTGTACAATTTAATGAGCGATATATCGTTCTGGATGCGATCAAGGATGTATGGCATTGGTACAAAGAACGATTTCGTTTTGAGCATTTATTTGATCAGGATTTAATTGATGATACACCAGTTATTACATTGCTGCTGGATCTATACGATAAAGAGTTGGTAGAGCAATATTACGATGAATAAATCTCACATTTATAAATAACGAAAGGAAGAAACGGACATGCAAGAACGAACATTTCGCATGATCGATCCGCAGGGCATTGCGGTGCATGTATATGAATGGCTGCCAGATGGTTGGAGCGCTGGACAGTCGCTAAACGGGATTGTACAGCTGTCGCATGGGATGTCGGAGACAGCGCGGCGGTATGTGCGACTGGCGGAAGCGTTGACGGAGCGTGGGTTTGCGGTGTATGCGAACGATCATCGCGGGCATGGATTAACTGCGCCTTCACTGGATGAGCTAGGTGATCCGGGTGAGGACGGCTTTTATTGGATGGCGCAAAATATGGCACAGCTCTCGCAGCATATTGCTGAGCAGCATGCAGGTGTGCCGTTATTTCTGTTCGGTCATAGCATGGGATCGTTTGTCGTACAAAAGTTAATGTATGAACAGCCGCAACTGTACAGCGGCTTCCTGCTGTCTGGCTCCAATGGTCCGCGTGGATTATTGTCTGCCGGGATGCGCATTGCTGCTTGGCAACAACGGTTCAAAGGACCGTTGCATCGCAGTCTACTGCTGCATGCGCTTGTATTCGGTCCTTACAATCGGGGACTCCCCAAGCCACTGGTCACGCGGTTTGACTGGCTATCTCGCGACCCGGATGAAGTGTCGCTGTATGTGAACGACCCGTATTGTGCCAAACCAGTCAGCGTGCGCTTTTATGTGCATTTCTTTCATTTGCTCATGGAAATTCATCGACCGGAATGTATGAACTGTATTCCACAGGACAAACCGGTGTACATTTTCAGCGGAGATCGTGATCCAGTCGGATTATATGGCAAAGGCGTACGAAAACTGTATGAGCATTATCGCCGTTTGCATATCAACGATGTAGAGCTGAAGCTATATCCGGGTGGGCGGCATGAGACGCTGAACGATATTAATCGGGATGAAGTGACCGCCGATCTGATCCACTGGCTGGAGCGTCATGTACCGGCAGTGTCTTTTCCAGAAGCCCAATAAATCATACCAATCAATCATAAGAGGTGCCTGTCAGATTGCAAACAGGCACCTCTTTGACGTTTCATATCATTGTTGTGATTCACACTACAGTGCAACTTTACAAACTACGCGAAGTACGTAGCAGATTCAGTCCAAGCACGACAAAGATGCTACCAGTAATTTTGTTCATATAACGCGATACTTTGCTGGATTGTAGACGCCCTGCCATTTTGCTGGAAAAGAAGACAAGCAGCAGACACCAGCTCAATCCAGTCGCGCTAAATGTCAGACCCAGCAGCAGAAACGGTAGCGGTCCCATGCTCTGACCCGGATCGACGAATTGCGGAATAAACGCCAGATAAAATAGCGCCACCTTCGGATTCAGCACATTGGTCAGCATCCCCTGAAAAAAGACATTACGCAGCGGTAAACGCGGCGCATGCTCCATCTTGGCGGCAGCTTCCTGACGTGTCATGATGGAACGAATACCCAGCCAGATCAGATAGGCGGCACCGAGCCATTTGACTAGATTGAATGCCAGCGCCGATTGCATCAGAATCAGTGACAATCCCAAACCTGCCAGCAGAGTATGCACCATCGATCCGGCGATAATGCCATAAACAGACATCAACCCTGCCTGACGTCCTTGGAATACACTGCGACTCAAAATATAGATCGTATCGCTACCCGGCGTAATATTAAGCAAAATGCTAGACAGCACAAACAACCAGTAATGCTCCACTCCCCACATAGTATCCATCCCTCCATATTCTGATAGTAAACGCTACTATACGTAGAACCGACTGCATATACATACAGTCGGCTCTTATTGCTGCATCTTATTTATTTACTTATCCTGCGAGTCATCTTGTTGTTTGGCAGCAATGGAATCAGAAAACAATTCACCGTTTCTGCCGTAGTTGTGTTGTGGAAGGTCTTCAAAAAAGATGAAAATTTTCTCTTTGTCCAGTTCCAATACGTCGGATACGAGATCAGACATCTTCTGTACCAGCTCGCGTTTCTGCTCAACTGATCTGCCTTCCAATACTTTGATCGTAATAAATGGCATAGATACCTTCCTCTCCATGAATCGAAATATTATACATGATTAGCTTGCCAGCATATTGTTGGAATCGTTGGTAGCTTAATTATCGTCCATCAAATGGACTTTTCGTAACAAAGACTGCTTGCATCGTAAACATATTCTCCAAAACGCTCAATAGCAATATATCCATTGCGCTCATAAAAGGCGAGTGCTTCCGGCTGCGCTGCTCCGGTTTCCAGCCGAATTCCGCTATGCCCTTGCTCACCTGCACGCTGTTCCAGCGCTGTCAGCAGCTGTCCAGCAATGCCTTTGCGTCGATGAGACGATTGCACGTAGAAGCGCTTCAGCTCGGTATACTGATCGTCCAGCCTGCGAATGGCACCACAGCCGACCGGGGCTGCATCCAGATACGCAACGACGAATGTCACCTGCTCCATATCAGGATGATCCAGATCCAGCCGATGCACCTGCTCTGCCGGATAACGCTGGAACAGATCGTCGTCCAGCTCGCTGATCAATTGACGCAGACCCGCATCACGGCTAGTAACCTGTTGAATGGTAATCATATGTAGTTCCTCCTCGGCATAAGATGTTACTTATAGTATTGCAGGCTATACAACTTCATAATGATGAACAACCGGGAACGGATCGTAATAGTGGTGTAGCAGCTTTTTCCACTCCTGATATTGTGCAGAGCCGCGGAAGCCTTCCGTATGATCTTCCAGCGTTGCCCAGCGTACGAGCAGAATGTACTGATTGTCCACTTCCATACAACGCTGCAATTCATGGGAGACATAGCCGTTCATACTGGAAATAATCAGTTCTGCTTGTTTGAAGCTTTGTTCAAAGCTGTCGCTCTGACCGGGAATGACGTTGAGAATAGCGACTTCGAGTATCATAGGTATTCCTCCTTTTTTTCATGAAACTAACTATACCGAAAGATGATGCAAGCAACCAGTCTTTTCGTTTCATTTGTATGATACGTTCGGAAAGGTGCCTGATCTTTGTGCAACGACAAAACGCCACCAGTCTGCAAATATACAGAAGGCGGCGTTTCTTTTTTTATCTCTTATGGGGTATCTAATTTGTGTAACGCTTCGTTTACGATCTCATAATCGCACACTGAACATATGACGATATGACAGATCAGTTCCGGCTCGCCGCCAGCTTGGACAGCAGGCGCAGAATCTCGATGTACATCCAGATAATCGTTACCATCAGTCCAAACGCGCCGTACCATTCCATGTACTTTGGACGACCTTCGTTGGCATATTGCTCAATATTACTAAAGTCGATCAGCAGATTCGCTGTTGCCACAATCACGACAAAGATGCTAATCCCGATACCAACCCAGCCGGTATCATGAATATACGGCACGCTCATACCGAAAAAGCTAAGTACAAAATCGACCAGATACGTCAGTGCAATCGCCAGTGTACTAATGCCAATCGCTGACACCAATCCCGGTGTAACGCGGATTATCCGAGTTGCATATAGAAACAGTGTGACCATTAGCAGACATAACGTAATCAGAATCGCATTCAGTACGATGCCCGGATAAAAGTACTCCATCACCGCTGACACTGCACCCAGCATCAAGCCATTCAAGATGACATACAGCGGTGCCGTGACTGGCGAGATTTTTGGAAAGAAGATGGTCGGCAGAGCGATCAGCAGTGAGCCGATAGAGCCAACTTTCAGAAATGTAATCACGTCTTCCCCTTTGTTAAATAAGTACCATGTAAATATTGCTGATGCTACAAGTAAAACAGTAAGTACAAGCGCTTTGCCCGCCGCTCCTGCGAGTGTCATCGATTGATCGTAATGTCGATCCGATGGACGATTGAATCCATTTCCGTATAATACTGGATTGCGTAGAGCCATTACCCCTCATCCTTTTCTCTCTTGTATTGATACCCCATTATAGTTAACGGTATATTTTCCTGAAAATTGAAGATGTACTGTTCCATGCCATACAAACAATAATCCAGGCAGAACAAATTCCGCCTGGATCTTGGGGGACATGCTTGAGATATGAAGTTCATAGAGAGATCAGGATTGCTGCCAATGCTCGGCGATGAACTCGTCACGACCTGACTTTTCGCGATCTTCCTTGTAATGCTTTTTGTTCTTTTTGTGATAATCCTGATGATATTCTTCCGCCGGGTAAAAGACGTCTGCTGGCAAAATTTCAGTCACTACTGGTTTGCCGTCAAAGCGTCCGCTGGCTGCCACTTCGGCTTTGCTCTGCAATGCCTGCTCCTGCTGTTGCTCATTATGGTAGAAGATCGCTGTCCGATACTGCGTACCCCGGTCGTGGAATTGCCCGCCATCATCGGTTGGGTCGATCTGCGGCCAGTACAGCTCCAACAGACGCTCATACGGGAACAACTCAGGATCAAAGGTAATCTCTACCACTTCATAATGTCCAGTATTGCCAGTCTTCACCTGTTCATACGTTGGATTCTTCACATGTCCAGCAGTATAGCCAGAGACGATGCCGTGAATGCCGGGCTGCTCCTCGAACGGAGTTACCATGCACCAGAAACAGCCGCCTGCGAAGGTTGCTTTTTGCAATTGTGCCATAGTCATATATCCTTTCAGCAGTAAAATATAGTGCATTGCCATGGTCATTCTGTACACGCACACTTATCGCACAGAATCATGTAATCCTATTCATTATAACTGGAATGTCAGCATAAACAAAAGCTGCAATGTGAAGCACGAAGCTTCCGCATTGCAGCTCATCGATTGAGTTAGTCGTTGGTTGTAAGGATCATTGCTCTTCTCTAGGGACATAGACGATAAAGCCACTGTCTTCACAGTACACGTCACCAAATTGATAAACGCCGTTACGGTGGACAAACAGCCATTCGAACACTTTTTGAATGGTTTGCAGCATGAGGGTCCCTCCCTTAAATGAATGAGTAAACCTTACGGTTTAAACAAATTTTAAGGGGCAAGGTACATGGTGTCAATCGCTAAGTTTGTAAAATAATATAGTAATTATTAATAGGATGTAAAGTGTGTATTGAATGTCTCTATACTGTGAATGACTACCTACAAGCGAACTGTATAGTTACCTATTTGGAAAAGGGACTACTGCGCTTACTGCACTTGCGCTTGAAGCTGCTTTTCATAGATGATCACATCCAGCTGAGCAGGTGTTGTCGTTGATCGCACGTATTGAAAATGATGCTTTTTCCAGAACGCATGCGCAGGCTCATTGTCGACGACGACAGCCAATCGAAGCATACCGATTCCGCGCTGACGAAGCTGCTGTTCAAAAGCTTCTAATGCCTCACCACCAAGACCACTGCGTTGCCTTGACGATTCCATCATAAACAGACCGAGCCAAGAGCAATCATCATATGGATTCAGTGGCAGAAATTCCACAATCCCGACGATGTCTGCATCCAGCAGAATAACGTAACGCTCGGCACCTAGCTCAGAAGCTTCTGCCACCTCCTGCTCCAATTCCGTTTGTTCCAGCTGTTGTTTGCCTTTGGTGATCTGGTTGTAGAATGGATTGGAGTTAATGATGTGCAGCTCGGCTCCCAGACTATACGGTGCACTATATTTGAATGTGATCGCCATGCGTGTTGCTCCCCCCTGCATATGGTGTTCTATCGTTGCGTCTGGCATTTGGCATCCACCGAAGATCGGAGAGATTGTATGATGGAAATAGGTATGTGCATGAGCAAAGACTATGTATATCGCCTGTACTTCTATAAATGATCCTGATTCATCTGCTTCTCTTTGTCGACAATGTATAGATCCAGTGCCTTTTTAGCTCGAATCGCCACCGGAATCCATAGCACCGCACACCAGATCAAGATTACACTAGGCACTAGAACGATCAACAAGGTGATCACTAGATTGAAAATCTGAAAATGCAACGTCAATTCCCTCCTTTTCCATAAATCATATGGAAGCTGTTATACCGGCTGGGATTAGAGGTAATGAATTCCAGTATGGCTTTACCAGTATATCATATGAGCGAAGGGGACCTGATGATGACCCATTTAAAAATTCCTAAGGATAAAACGATGGAAGGCAGCATTCCGTTGCTGACAGAAGGGTATGAATTTGCACTACATCGTAGACAGGAGTTACAAAGTAATATTTTCCAGACACGACTGCTTGGTCAGACGGCAATCTGTCTTGGTGGACGTGAAGGCGCGGAGTTATTTTACAATAATGATCTGTTCCAACGCGGCGGGGCTATCCCCAAGCGGATTCAGAAATCATTGTTTGGCGAAAAAGGGGTACAGACGCTTGATGGTAAGGCACATCTGCATCGCAAGCAGCTATTCATGTCGCTAATGACACCGGAACGACTTGGTGAAATCGCTGGTATCGTTAAACGACAATGGCAAGCGGCGGCACTTCGCTGGGAAAGTACAGTCCAGCTGGAGCTATTCGACGAAGCGCAGCAGGTGATGTGTCGTGCTGCCTGTCAATGGGCAGGTGTGCCATTGCGCGAACAGGATGTGAAGCTTATCTCCGATGAGCTGGGACAGATGGTCGAATCATTCGGTGGACTAGGTAGTCGCTATCAGGAAGGCAAGCAGGCGCGTCGACATACCGAGCAATGGGTTAGCGAATTGATCGGGCTGATTCGCGAAGGTCGTGTAGATGTACCGGAGCAAACCGCTGCGTATGCGATGTCGTGGCACCGGGATACAGAAGATCAGCTACTTGACGTTTCAACCGCAGCCGTTGAGCTAATCAATATTATTCGTCCGATTGTTGCGATTGGGCGATATGTCGTATTCAGCGCACTGGCTTTACACGATTATCCAGAGGCGCGTGAACGTCTGATTACTTCGTTTCAAACAGAAGCGGATCGGACATACAGCCAGTGGTTTGTACAGGAAGTGCGCCGATTGTATCCATTTACGCCGATTCTCGGTGCACAGGTAAAAAAGGATTTTGAATGGAACGGCTATCATTTCCCACAGGGAACGATGGTCATCCTGGATGTGTACGGCACGACTCATGATCCGCAGCTATGGCAAGAGCCGAATCAATTCAATCCCGCTCGTTTTGCAGATTGGGATGGCAGTCCATTCGATCTTATCCCACAAGGTGGCGGAGATCACCGCAATGACCACCGCTGTGCCGGGGAATGGCTGACTATTGATGTTATGCGTGTAAGTCTGGAATTTCTGGCAACTCAGTTAACGTATGACGTGCCTGCTCAAGATCTATCGATCGATCTATCGCGGATGCCAGCAATTCCAGCGAGCCGCTTCATTATGAGTCATGCCAGATTGAAGCCACCTTACAGTAACATCATATAATTCCATTGAGTAGTATCCTCGGTACGTTGGAAACCAAGCGATTCGTAAAACATTCCGGCAGCTACATCCGGCGTATACAATACCAATAGCCGATAATGTTGCCTTGCGTGCTCCATGATAGGCGCCAGCAATGCGCCACCAATACCATAGCGGCGAAATTGCGGATGCACATACATGCGTCGTACCCTGCCAACGCCATCCTGCCCGGCATGCGGATCGCGATTCAATCCACAGATGCCGATTAATCGTTGATCGGCGTACGCTCCATACAAGATTTCACCCGGCAGCGAAAACGTATTGCTGCCGGATACATAGTCATCATATAGACGTCGGATATGGCGATAACCTTCCTGTTCGCTGAATGGAACTAGCTCCAACAATAGGTCATTGGGCAGCTCTGTAATCGGTTGAATACTATAGTGCATTTCTAAACTCATACTGATGGACAACCTCCCTTATATGACTGGATATCACTTGGCGAATTGCAGGAAACGCTGAACAGCTATACAGCGCGAATTGCAAACAGGTACAATAAGAATACGAATGACCTCATAGCACCCGGCTTTATTTTGAAAGGAGAATCAGATCATGGCTTCATCCAATCAACAGGTTCCCTACGGGTATGAACCGCCGCAGAGTAATGTTCGCGGCACACTCATTTATTACGATGACTTCAACGATATTACGGATGCTGCATTGGAACAGGCGGCTATCGTAGCGGAGCAAATGCGCTTTGCCAAGCTTGTGCTGTATCCGCTGCATGAGCAGACCGTCCGCCGCATATCCAACGAGCAGGTGGCTCCTTTTTACAAGCGAGAGCAGCGATTGCAGGAATGGAAGCTGGATAGCGGGCGCAAGTCGATTCTTGTCGAAGGCTGGGATGGCAAACGCAAAAAATATACGCCGATCGAAGCCGCGATTCGCACATGTATGGATCATTATTCATCGCCATATTTCTTGCTGATGACGCCAGAGATGGCAAATCGGTTTGCGTCCTTTGCCACATTTGAAGAATGGATTACCAAAATCAGTCTGGTGCTGACCCGTCAACCGGATCATCTGCATCCACGAATGGAAACGTTCCGTAGTCGCTGGCGGGTTGCCGGTGAACAGCGCGATAAGAATGGCAAGCAGTCAGAATTATAAACAAACACGTACCGATCACGAACGACATTCGCACGAATGATATGATAGGAACAACGGCGTTCAGCATGATCTATACGATAGATAGATGAGTGTTGGACGCTTTTGACATGCTTACTTGCGATGCTTCTTACGCAGCCCCGAAGCTAGCAGATCAGCATTCACCTCGTATTGTACAGCCAGCTCCATTCGCTGCCTTAACGTCTCGTATTCATCCATATAAAATGACCCCAGCGCTGGATGCGCAGCCAATAACCCGCTTACTGAATCATCCTTATGCGCACTGCTCCAACCATACAGCAAGCGATATAGCTCTGTCAGCGAATCGGTATTGCGATTGAGCCAGCGGATTGGCTGATGACGATAGTCTAGCTTGAGATTTAGCATACGACATAATGCACTTGCCTGATGGCGTATAATGATCTCGTTCTGTTCCTGAGACAATGCCTGCTTCAGATCGTCGATCAATACTGTTAGCGATATGCCAACATGCCCCAGTGCGAGATACGTCCATACACATGTGCCTGTACCCGTATTATCAGCCTCCCAGATCGGATTCCAAAAAATGCGGCGTAGCCTGTCTTGTTGCGATGAACCGTACATGGCGATGCCGAGAATCAACCCTGCATTACAGTCTGTTGATGCGGTCTGTTCGCCCCATTGCTCCAACCCTTCTGCACCGCCAGACATGCCCAGCTTACAGCTAAGTGCTGGTAGAAATTCATGAAACAGCGATTGTCCCCAGATATGCTCCAATGCCGCTATCATCCGTATAGCATACGGCTTCGGCAAATCCAGATGCGGCAACGGTAAATGCAGTAGTCCAAGACATGCTGCCTGTTGCTGCTGCCAATCCGCCTGTGGCGCCAATGCATAATGTACCAATCGATCCAGCGCTTCATCCACACCGAGATAACCGATCACATGCAGCAGTTCCGCAGGCATATCATCCTTCAAGATTCCATCACGGAAAATATGCCGATATAACTCCCTGCCCAACTCGGTATCGCCTAATCGCATCATAGGTTCCAGACAAGCATGCACCTGCACATGTTGCTGCCGCTGCGCCGACCAGAAATGATACATCGCCCGCGCATCATGATCATCGCCATAATCGATAATGGCACTCATCATCGAAGCCAGCTCAATATCATACTCACTTTCGCCCACTGTGATTCGTTGTATCCAGTGCTGAGTCAATTCGAGCATGATATTCCTCCTCTACATATTGACGTTGTTCTTGAACATAAAGGTATATTTTGTCCATATCCTCGTGCCACTCAGGATACTGTTCGATAAGTAATCGAATGTAAAGTTCTCCACTATAATAAAAGGTTAACCGATCATATGGTTGGTTTGATCCTTCATTATTTTGTTCCATTTTATAGTACGAACGAATCAAATTTTCGATGTAACGCGCGTATCCTTCGTTCCATTCTAACCATAGCCAATAATCTCTTTGTTCTTCGGACAAACATTTCATAAGCTCTGTACGGATTGTACAAATCTCTTGCCAATCTTTTCTTCTCAGCGCTTTCAACAATACTGTCATTTTTGACACAAAAAAGGGTTGTTCATATGGGAAATCGTAACTTATTTCCCAGTCTATACATCCTTCTGATTCTGCTCTTATGCATAATGCCAATTGATTGCGATAAATATTATGCCTCGTATACTCATACATGTAACAATGCACAAACTCATGATATAAAAATATAGTATTTTTCATTTCTGTAAAAACAACAGGAGTTAGCACTGCACTCATATGCCCATTCAACTCTTTTAACGGAAATGCTGCGAGACACCCATCTGGTATACCAATGTGATCTGACAAAAGTCGAGTCAATTGATAGTGTTGATATTCTTTATCATATTCATGAATCCATAATTGCTCATCTACTGCGATCACAATAGGAAAATAATAATCATATAACGAATGAATATGTATCAATTCTTGCTGCTGTTTTGCCAGACGATTCAGTTGATCTTCATATGGCGACTTCATCATCTTCATTGCCTCCCTCTCTATCTATCTATTTTAAATACTTGGACTTATACATGAACCTATTATCTACAATCCTATTATGACACATCATTCGTATCACGTATGCGTCTTCCGCCACCTGCTCACTTGGTGCCATTATGCTAAAATAGGTATATCATTTGCTCTATAACCTGCAACGCCAGATCGTTATCCTGCTTATAACCGTGCATAACAGCTTTACATTCTAACCACAACGGGAGGCACTACCATGGCAGCACATGAGATTGATTATGAGATTTTGGGCGAGGAAATGCAGTGTGTCGAGATTGAACTTGATCAGGGTGAAAGTGTAATTGCCGAAGCGGGAAGCTTTATGATGATGGATCAGGAGATTCAGATGGAGACGATCTTCGGAGATGGCAGCAACGGTAACGGACAAGGAAACGGATTATTCGGTAAATTGATGGGTGCAGGCAAGCGTGTACTAACTGGGGAAAGTCTGTTTATGACCGTGTTCACACATGCTGGTCATGCACCGAAGCAACGTGTAACGTTTGCTGCTCCCTATCCGGGCAAGATTATCCCGCTCGATCTGGTGCAGTACGGCGGCAAAGTAATCTGTCAAAAGGACGCCTTCCTCTGTGCAGCCAAGGACGTATCGATTGGCATCGAATTCCAGCGTCGTCTAGGTGCCGGATTCTTCGGCGGTGAAGGCTTTATTATGCAAAAGCTAGAAGGCGACGGTAAAGCCTTTGTGCATTCTGGTGGTCATGTAGTAGAGAAGACGCTGCATGCTGGTGAGGTGCTTCGCCTTGATACTGGCTGTCTGGTCGCGATGACAGCAGGCATTGACTACAATATCGAAATGGTACGTGGTGTAAAATCGGCTCTGTTCGGCGGCGAAGGATTATTCTTCGCTACGCTGCGCGGTCCAGGTAAAGTGTGGGTACAATCGCTTCCATTTAACCGGATGGCGGATCGCATTCTCGCCGCCAGTAAAGGCAGCGGACGCACACGCGAGGAAGGCAGCATTCTCGGCGGACTGGGTAATTTTCTGGACGGCAGATAATAGTCGCATTGCTTGCTCATCATAAGTGAGGAACGACTCCGCTTCTAGTGATCTACAAATATGTGATGCAAGTTTCCTGTTATCAGGTTCTGTCTGACAGCGACTATAGGCCTTGTAAATATTCAGGTGAAGAAAAGCCATCTGCATCCGTTCAGATTTGTTGTGAAACAAGTCCTCGGCGGATATCAGATGGCTTTTTAGTTATAACTCTACGTTTTATTGTAAATCTAGTTGATAACCGGGTTCATCAGGCTATTGGTATACGTTACATAGTAATTGTTGCCGTTACGGCGATCCAGACGGCGTGCTACATCCAGCGCACGTTCACTGTAGTGCTGTGCCAATCGGGCGACATCCGTTGCATGCTCAGGATTTGGATAGGAAGCAGGCAATTTGATATGAAACTGAACATCTTCCTGTTGCAGACGATGGAACAGTCCGGCAGCATAGCTATGAAATAGCATCACATCCAGCGGAGCTTCGTGCACATCCGTCCAAGCGGCATGCTGCTGAAATAGCTCCAATCCTTTGAACGGATCGGTAATGGTCAGATATCCAATATGCTCGCCGATAGAACGCAGGAAATCGGTATTATCCTTGATCAGCTTATAGTCCTTTTTCTGATAACGATCAGCTTCTGCTTTTTGGCCCTGACGGTACAAGGGCAGTAGCAGTTTAGGTAACGTCAGATGCGGAATTTCGGCGCAGTTCATTTCACCTTTGACAATTGGCTCTGCCAGTTTCAATACATTCTCATCGTCGCCCTGACGTACCCAGTACTCTACAAATTCATTTTGGATACAGGCTTCGCAATCGCTCATGGCGTCCCGTTCCATCTGTTGCATCTGCTCCAAATATTGCCCTGCCTGATCCAGCTCACCGCATTGTAGTGCCAGTGTAAACCGATAGTAATAATACATATGATCGCTGTATCCGTATTCCTGATAGCGGCGTCTCATATCCTCAAGCAGCTGATCTACCTGTGCCAATTCGATTTCTGGAAAACAGGTCAGGTTATCCAAAATCCATTTGTACGACCACAGCAGCGTGAATTCATCATATTCTTCTGGGTTCTTGTCAAACTGACCGAGCTGCCATGAAAAAGCAACAAGTGCTGTGCGTGGATGCCCACTAAAGGTCGCCGTTTCCACGATTTCCTCACGAATGCCATATCCTGCATCCACGTCGTTCGCACTATCTGCCAGACGTGCCGCTTCTTCCAGCAATTGCAGCTTGGCACGCCCATTTGGCAATCCGTACGCCTCCATCATCAGATCATCATAGCTGCGCTCTGTATCCATACTCATTATTATTCCTCCAGTCGTGCTCGATATTGTATGAAGTGTAAAGACTATAGTTGTATATTACATACTTGGTATAATGCACACGAGATTGATGCGATGATTCTGTGATAACGATCGCATATATACATTTCAATGAATCTGCTTGCCCTGCAATTGTACGATATCACTTCTGTATAGAAAGTCCCCTCTATCACTTATCCTTGTACAGGCTGTGGATGGGACAGTTGATCAATCAGCTCGCTGTAATAACGCGTGCCATTGCGCCGATCAAACTGCTCCGCCAATTCCAGCGCCATCTCCTGCAAATGACGAGATAACGATTGTACATCCGTACTGTCTTCTGCATACGGATACGATTCCGGTAAACGGATCTGGAATGCCACCGTCTCCCGTGCCAGCACTCGAAATAATCCAGCTGCATACGCATGAAAATACATTCGATCCAGCGGGCTGTCACAATCGAGCGACCACTGAGCGTGCTGCTCATACAATGACAGCCCTTGAAATGGATCAGCATACGTCAGATAGGCGATGTGCTCACCGATACTGCGCAGGAAGTCACGGTTATCGCGAATCATCGGATAATTTTTGCGCTGGTAACGGACAGCTTCTTTCTGCCGCCCGAGTCGGTACAGCGGTAGCAGTACCGTCGCTAACGTGAGATGAGGAATCTCGGTACAGCTCAGCTTGCCTTTTATAATATCAGCAGCCGCTTCTAACGCTTCCTCGTCACGTCCGCTGGCAGCCAGATAGTCCACAATTTCGTTCCGGTCGCAAGCATGACAATCGCTAATGTCTTCGCGCTCCATCTGCTGTACCTTGTTGTAATATTCGTCCGCCAGTTCAAATTCACCAGTATGGATATAAAAGGTAAACAGATTGGAATAATACGTACGATTGGTATATCCTGCACGCACAAAACGATCCCGCATATCCTCCATCAGCTCCATCAATTGTTGACGGCTAATCTGCGGAAAGTGCAGCGAGTTGGAAACAATCCATTTATAAGACCATAGCAATGAACGCTCCCAATATGCGGACGGATCACGGTCGAATTGTCCCAACTGCCATGAGAAATGCGTAATTGCTTTGAGTGCATAGCCGTTGAACACTGCCGTCTCGACTAGCTCTGTGCGTATCGTATATGCGCCTCGAACATCGCCGAGACGGTCGGCAATACGAACCGACTGCTCCAACAGCTCAATCTTGGCACGTCCGTCCGGCAACGCACAGGCTTGCTCGTATAATTCGCCACATTCGGCATCTGCAAAATAATCACTCATTGCAGTTCACCGCCTTGCGCCCCTCCTGCCGATAACCCCAGCTCCAGAAATCGCAAAATGCCCTGATTCAATACCGCCAGCTCCTGCCGATTCATTGGATAATGTCCCATCATCAACGCATTCACATACAGCATCTCCACCGCTACCACCATCATCGACTGATTGCCGGGCATGAAGATTTTGTTAACGACCGGATTATCCAGATTCAAGTACAGCGTCGAATACGCCGACTGCTCCATCGAAGAACCAAGACTACCTAGAATCGAAGATAGCGCGTCCGTGCTCACTTCTTTTGCCGCTTCCAGTGAACGTAGCTCGGACGATTCCTTGGACAGCGTGAACAACGCTGGTAATTCGGACGGTTTGAAACGTTTCAATTGAATCTGACAACGGAACCGTTGCAGCGCCGTATCGGCGGTACGTGTCAATTCATAATATTGTCTACGTTCATCTGGCGTCAGATCGGTAAATGATAGCGATACATCCTCTGGTAACAATCGTTCGGTATTCACCTGCTCGTTCACTAGTGGCAGTGCCGCCATCAGCTCGGCATCGTAAATATAACCACCATTCACAACTAGCAGCGTCTGCGCAGCAGCGACGTGAGTAATCTGCCGATATTCATCCAGCGTCAGGGTGAAATACAGCTGATCATGCTCCTTGAGCATCTCGCCCAGTGTGCGTCGTCCGTATGTCGTTTCAAATGGCAGCCAGCGGTGAATAATCCGGTAAAATTGCTCGTCCTCTGTCGCCAGTGCTTTCATCGACAGAACATGCAGTTGAATAATATGCTGCAACCGATCTGGATCGTAATCCGCCATGCGCATCAATTCACTGCGGATGGAATCGCCTAGCTCGCCGCGTACCTTTTCCAGCTTCTCGTCTTCATAAAAATGTTCACGCGACGCCGTTGGCTGAAGCTCGTCTGTCCAGATCAGACATTTGACGAAGAACGCCCAGTCTGGCAAAATATTTTCCGCTTTGTCCGAGACCAGCATCGATTTCAAATACACCTGATGCGAGCGCTTGGCGTTCAGATTGACCGCATGCGGCAATACAAACGCAATACCACCAGTACGTCCTGACGATGTACGCAGCGGGATAAAGTCCTTGAACCGCTCACCCATCAGACGTTCGCCAAATGCCAGCACCTCCTCACGATGACTGCGCGCCAGCTCCGGCTCATGCAGCCATGTTGGACGGTTATCGTTGATGATGCGTGATTGTGTTCCGTCCTGAAGTGTGATCGGGTACGGTAACAGCGCGCCGTAGTAGTACAAGCCTTCCGCCAAATATTCCGGTTCAAAATACATTTCGCTACCGGGTTTACAGCGCAGATAGACTTTCGTTCCCGGCGACAGCTCGCTATCCAGCTTGCGGATGCTGTAGGTGCCGTCCGGTTGACCGCGCCATTCCAATGTCGGTCCGCCTTTTGCCGAACGAGTGACCATGACGATCTCATTGCTGACCATAAAACAAGAGAGCAATCCGATACCAAAGCGTCCGATAAAGGACGTTTCGCCAGTAAACGCTGCTTCGCCGCGCTTGGACGATTGACCGATCTGTGCCAGAAATTCGTGAATGTCCTCTTCCGTCAGACCGATGCCGTTATCCTCGATGATCAACGTACGATCGACAGATTCGCCAGTCAGTTCGATATGAATCTGCCCTTGATGCTCTGGTTCCAGTTGATTGCGGGCAGTGACGGCGTCGACCGCATTTTGCATAACTTCGCGCAGGAAGACGCGCGGGTTGCTGTACAGGTGATTGGACAAAATGTTAATCATGCCGCTCAGGTTGACCTGGAAACGGTATGTATCTTTGTTGGTCATGGGTGTCATCCTTTCAAATGGTGCGATGTGGGTGGGAAAAGGGCTGAAGTTGCTTGGGCAACATTCACTCCGGGAAAGAATAAGGGAATGGGACTCCGGTGGAGCCGCGGGAATCTTTTGGATTAGGAAGGAATGAAGATTCCCGCCCCTCCAAAGCAGTAAGATATTTTGCTTTCGCAAAAATCACTTTTGATTGAACCCCGTGTTTGAAAATCACAAACACTAGAAGTCGTCCCATTTCCCTTATTTCTTTCCCTTCGTTCCGTGCACCTTGCATCAGTCCCTTTTCACCCGCACGCGGGTGGGTAGTAGTTAGATAGACATGATGTTTTAGTTGTTAAGGTTGATGATTATTTGTTAATTGGCTTTGGGCTTTGTTGGTTTTGATTTGATCTATTGGCTTGTTTTGATTTTTTAGATTATTGGTTGCAATGTTTTTGCGATGTTGAGTTTAGTTTTGATTTGTGAAATGGCTTGTTATGGTTTTGGTGTTTGATTGAATATGGGTGAATATAGTTGATGATTGTTTGTTGATTGCTTTAGGCTTTGTTGGTTTTGCATTTTATTATTGTAAGATCGAATGAATACAGTATCGTTCATATATAATCGCTTTTATTCTGGGTTGTTTTGGTTGTTGGCGACTTGTTGTAGGGTGTTGTGTAGACGCAGTTTGGCTTCGACTTGGTCGTAGTCTAGGAATGCGTCGTATTCGTGATAGTATTTTAGGGCGATTATGATCATGGGCAGGGTGACGGGTTGTTGGGCTTGGTGCAGGACGTCGACGACGTCTTCGAAGGTTGCCAGCTCGAACCAGGTTTGCAGATGTTCATCCAGCAAGTCGTTGGGGATGATATCGCCATTTGGAAGTTCGGTAGCTTGGTTAACATCCTGCTGATCGTAGAGCCAGTCTTCGTTAAAATAATATACTGGCGTATGGAGTGGATCTTGGTTCCATTGATCGACGTTGGTGTGTAGCCATTGGTTATGCAATTGTCCACGAATGGCGACCAGTTCTTGTAATGTGTTGAATTGAAGGCGGTCGGCATTACGGCGACGGTTGTAGTCGTTTAGCCGGTCTTCGTAGCGGCTCATGGGATTCACTCCTTTGGCGACGGTTATCCGGTTATCGTATTTGAAGATTGCATCAGACCTTTATTGGACGGATTATGCGTTTTGCATGCGCGTTAATAGACGAATTAAACCTTCGCGGTTTTTGGCTTCTTTCATATAACGCGGTAGCCGATACGATGCGGTACGCGGGTAGCCGTACGGTGGGCGTTCGCGCAGATCCGCGGCGATGTAATCTAGTAGGTAATTCAGATGGTCGCGGTTCAATGCCCATACTGGATTGCCGCGATAGGAATCTTTGAAATACAGTTCTAGTCCGAACATCGGATCACGTCCATCGACAATACGCGGCATACGCCAGACGCCGCTGGCACGCTTGTTCACTTGTAGCACGTTATCGCTCTGGCAATAAGGGCATGGGAAATGAACGTACTTTTGCGTAAATTGGCGTTGATCGGTCAGTTCCTCGTTAAACCAGCGCTCACAACAGTTGCAGTTAGCGGCAACACGATACGTATAACTGGAAGCAGGTTCTGCTGCATACAGACAATGCTGGCATTGCAGGCGGGTGATGCATTGTTCTTCGTCCTCAAGAATCTCTGTATCTTCGCGAATCTCTGCTGGACCGTTACATTTGGGACAGCGTACAAGAATACTGCCTCCATGCACAAGTATATTGTAAACGGTGTATGGCTCAAACAAAGGATCGACAAAACGCTTCATCATCTATTCCTCCTTTGCGGTACAAATGTAGGTCAGGTTGTGTCCATGCTCATGTAATCAATCCTATGTAACCCTTACTGCAAACAACACTCAACACTTAAGATTATAGCTTCTTTACGTTTCAATAGTTCTTTTTTACGATTTACGTATGCTGCAATTATTTTATAATACGTATACAACCGATGCCCAAGAATAAACGGGAACATCGCTTTGACATAGACAGACAATACAGGTCAGGGCAATAATAGTCATGGCATACAGGACGTCGGTCACTGAACCTTACTTTTTAGTATATCGTTCCTGTGTACAAAGAACAACAATCGCCCTCCATACAGAAAGGAGTATTCCTACACAATTAACATTCTTTTTAAAAGCTGATATTTTTTACATGTTTACTTGGTAGGTCGGTCGGTTTATATGTACTTATCCCCTTGCCCTGTCGTTATCAAAAGTATCAATGATGCTTAGAAGTCTGCCGCTGTCTGCCTGTCTTTTTATATGTCGTTTGTAGTTTGTCAACCCATGGATACAGCAGTCCGGTTTGAAAGCCAGCATACACCTTTTGCGTTTGTACATATTAGATTGGTATGGCTTATCGTGTACGTGCAGTACTATGAATTGCGGTCGGAAGAAGAGTACAACGTGGTTGAGAATACCGCGCCAGTTTGAGAATTGAAGGAGCCACCTATTATGTTAAACAATGTTGATACGCAGAATACAAGTCGGGATGTTCGAGAGAATTTGATTATAAAAGCATTGCAGGATCATCTAGCGATTATTAGCTTCGATCTCAATCGTCAGGTCGCCTATGTAAATGATAATTTTGCACAAGCTATGGGATATCGAAAAGAAGAGATGCTCGGAATGTATCACAAACAATTCTGCTTCCCAGAATTCGTCAACAGCCCGGATTATGAGCAAATGTGGAATGGTCTGATGTCCGGTCGCAGCTTTCAGGACAAGTTCAAGCGCATGGACGCTCATGGCAATGTGATCTGGCTGGAAGCGACGTATATGCCTGTCTATAACGAAGATCGTAGCCAGATTATTAGCATTAACAAAATCGCCACAGATATTACAGCAAGACAACGCAATATCTCGGAGCTGATGCAAGAGATGAAGCAGATGGCTAACGATCTGAGTGAACGCGCCGAAGTCGGCACCAAGCGTAATCAGGAACTGCTCGTCAGTATCGAGTCGATCGCAGACGTTGCCGCCGAGAACAATCAGAATCTGAAAACACTACAGGAGCAAGCCAAATCGATTCAGGGGATTGTCCAAACGATTCGCGATATTGCATCGCAGACGCATCTACTCTCTCTGAATGCAGCAATTGAAGCTGCTCATGCTGGTGAATTCGGTCGCGGCTTTGATGTCGTGGCTAAAGAAGTACGTAAACTGTCGGGTATGGTGCAATCTTCGATTATCGAAATCAAGCAAAATATTGACTCCATCACCACCGAAATTCAGGTCATTTCCAAAGGTACTGACGATGTGCAGCGCAATGTGGAACATGGACAACAGCAGGTGCAAAGCGCCCTCAGTGAATTCAGCGAACTTGCTTCTTCCGCCCGTCAACTGGATGTACAGGCAAGCAGCATTACTCGCATCATCTAACTCTTCACTATCCACATTTTTGCGTCACCATATTTTACTTATTGTTCTGGCGAAAGCATCCGATATATATAAGGAGCGCTTTTGCCAGTTTTTGCTCCCCTCTCTTCTCCTACCTATACCTGTACTCTTCAAAATAATAGGCAAATGCAGACAAATCAAGCGTTAATTAGGTTGCTTGCTATTAATATCCTAGCAATTGATTCAATTTCAATATAATTTCGCCATTTTTTATTGAATATGATTCAAATTGCCTAATCAAATAATTGACTGCATACGATATATTAGTATACACAATATTAATTCAGCGAGTTACCGGCCTTATATGAAATTTTGTGAATGAACTTCAACTGGAATTGCGACCGCACAGAGAAAGCATACACAGACGGAAACCGAATGATGGAGGCAATCAACATGTCAATTAATCATCAACAATATCAGGTGAGCGACGAACTGGTCGTCAAAGCACTGGAAAACAATCTTGCTATTATTCGCTTTGATGAAGAACGTCGCGTGGCTTATGTCAACGATAAATTCGCCGCTGCCATGGGATATACCCCACAACAAATGTACGGGATGAACCATAGAGAGTTCTGTTTTCCCGAATTGACAAGCAGTCCAGAATACGAAGCGATGTGGCGTGGTCTGTTTGCCGGTCGCAGCTTCCAAGACAAGATCAAACGTAAAGATGCTAATGGCAGAGCGCTCTGGCTCGAAGCTACCTATATGCCAGTCTATAGCGAAGACGGACGCAAAGTCATCAGCGTCAGCAAAATCGCTACCGATATTACCGATCGCCAAAACAATATCACGACTCTAGTGAGCGATATGCAACAGATGGCAGATGATCTGACTGAACGTGCCGAAAGCGGTATCAAACGCAATAACGATCTATTGCATAGCATTGATAAAATCGCTTCGGTCGCTTTTGAAAATACGTCCACATTGAGCAATTTGCAGCAGCAGGCGCGTTCGATTCAGAACGTAGTGCAGACGATACGCGATATCGCTTCCCAAACTCATCTGCTTGCACTCAATGCAGCGATTGAAGCTGCCCATGCAGGTGAATTCGGTCGTGGCTTTGACGTCGTTGCCAAAGAAGTGCGCAAGCTATCCGGTATGGTCGAAGCATCGATCATTGAAGTCAAAGATAGCGTCGATTCGATTACTCGTGAAATTAACAAAATCGCTAGCGGCACTACCAATGTGCAACAGGATGTGCAGCAAAGTCAGGATCAGATCGGTGTTGCCATTTCTGAGTTCAATATGCTCGCTTCCTCTGCCCAGCAATTGGATTGTCAAGCACGCAAAGTGTCCAGCATCGTCTAAATTACACCCTGTCTTCCCTTCGATCTTCTGTTTTATGTATGCGCAGCTTTATCCATATAGTATCACTGGACCGTTTTGTTTGAGCGAAACGGTTCTTTTTTCATTTTACATATGGTTGTTATGGGAAAATTGGAATACAATAACAGTAATAGGGAGTGAATCACTACCCTGTTCACGTTAGAGCTGGAATCAGATTAGTAAGATTATTGTAAGCGTTATCATTAATAAGCATGTATTCTTTTGCTGAAAGGTGGTTACAGGATGGAAACTTCCGATTTGCAAGTGTACAAGCCCCGACTTCATTTTGCCCCTACCCATCATCGTGTACATGATATTAGTGGACTGGTTGATATGGGAGGAGAATATCATTTATTTTACAGGTATGAACAGGATCATGCTGTACAACAAAATATACGCTGGGGACACGCTGTCAGTACCGATCTTATCCAATGGCAAGAACTGGATATGCAGATGCAATGGGATGAACGTGGATGGGCACAATCAGGTTGCGTTGTCGTTGATACGAGTAATACATCCGGTCTGTTCCCAGATGGTCCTGGCATGGTGGCTATCCATACATCTCAGCAACCTACCACTAGTCAGCAACCGATTACCGATACACCGGATGCCGCTGACCAGACGATACCGTCATGGAACATAGGTATTGCTTATAGTCATGATGGGGGTAGAACGTGGATGCCTTATGCTGGGAATCCGGTACTGACCGATCTGGAAAATGGTACTGTGTGTCAAGACCCGCGTGTATTCTGGTATCGTCCAAAGGGCTGCTGGATCATGGTACTGGCAACCGGGCAAGATGTATGCTTTTACAGTTCATCTAATTTGCTGAATTGGCAGCGAACGAGCCGATTTGGTAGTAAGCATGGATCGCATGAAGGACAATGGCGGTATCCTGATCTGTTTCGGCTGAATATCGAAGGCACGGAATCATGTAAATGGGTATTGCTGATCAGCATGGCGGACGAACCTGCACTTGGAAATGGCTCGCGGACACAGTATTTTGTCGGTTCTTTTGACGGACGCCAGTTCATGCCAGATGATAACCGAATTCAGTGGCTGGATTACGGACGCGACCATTATGGGAGCATCAGCCTAACTGACCACACTCAGCGCGATCCAAAGCGAATTCAGATTGGCTGGATGAACAACTGGCGGTATGCAGATGAACTGCCCGTAGCGAACTGGAATGGCGCCATGACCTTGCCACGCACGTTGACCCTGCGACCATACAAAAATCGGATGCTCATTTGCCAGCGTCCGGTTGCAGAACTGGAACGTCATTTTCATGAGAAATACAAACTGAATGGATGTACGATCACTGAGCAACAACCATATGAACTCATACAGCCGCTGAACATCGCTGATATTCAACTCCGTATGCAGCATGATGGGTTGCAGGAAATGGGTATCATTATTCATCATACGGCCGAACAATATACGGTGATTAGCTACAATGCAGCGAACGAATTGTTCAGTGTAAAGCGAGATCATAGCAGCTCATCTGATCTGGAGCCGCATCCACTGTTCCAGCGCGGTCAACAGGTTCATATCCCGCCAAGCAGTCATCTCAGTCTGCGTATTGTGCTGGATCGCTGCTCAATTGAAGCGTTTGCCGGGGATGGGATGTATGCTATTACGAGTCTGATCTTTCCAGATCGTACCTGCGAGAAGATTACGATGTATACGGTGGGCGGCGATGTGAGACTGTATGATAGTTGGATTCTGGTAGGTTGATTGTGGAATGGGCTGATTATGCTGATTGAAATAGTTGGGAGCAGATGTATAGTCTATGTGGATTTATTATGTTGGTATTGATATGTGCACTGTTATAACTGTTTGGGATATAACTATAACAAAGAGCACCTTTGTCATCTACAGCGGACAAGGTGCTTTTTGCTATATCTATATTCCCGGCTTCGGCTTGAAAATGATAGGTTACTTTGTGAACATTGGCAAAGTTTTATTGCCCATTCCATTCTTGGTAAAAGCGCTCGACATACTCCACCATATACTCATGTCGCTCCTGCGCAATCTGGCGCGCCGTCGATGTATTGATGCGGTCTTTGAGCTTGAACAACTTTTCATGAAAATGGTTGAGCGCCGTGCTGCGTCCATTGCGATATTCCTCGGCGCTCATCTCATGACGCACCGGCAAATCTGGATCATAGATCATATCACCGACATGACCGGCATACACAAATGTGCGCGCAATCGCCATAGCTCCCAGCGCGTCCAGACGATCTGCATCCTGCACTATTTTGCCTTCGATTGTCGGTAGTGGCGGATTGTTACCACCGTTGTAGGACATATTGGCGATGATGTAGACGATATGCTGCTGCGCTTCGTCTTCTACCTGCTGACCGCTCAGCCAATTGGTCACTCGCTGCATTCCGGCTTCTTTGGAAGGATTGAGCTTCTCGTCAGCGATATCGTGCAGCAGTGCCGCCATCGTGCAAATGTAATCATCCGCACCTTCTACTAGCGCCAAGCGCCGCGCCATCTGAACGACTCGGTGAATATGCCACCAGTCATGACCGCTCGTCTCGCCGCCCAGTTCTTGTTTTACAAAAGCATACGTTGCCGCCAAAATCCGTTGCTGCTCGTCAGGCAATTGGCGATGATCTTCCGCCACAAGTGCTGATGAACGAGCAAGATCATCAGCATGCAGCGCATATTGTTGCGCTGGACTCTTCGATTGTGAAGATACATCGGTAGACGTACAGTTACTATCGTTCAATGCTATCGTTCCCTTCGCTTCCATGCCAAGATGGTTGGATATTCATGGTCAAATCATTTACAACACATATAGTCATACATCGTTTCATCATCGTATTCTGTTACTTACACTGACGGACTTGTTGAATATAGCAAGACTTGCCGAGAACGGAAAATAACTTCGCGTTCCAGCTCCATGTAAGGTCGAAAATACAATCGTTCCGTTTCCAGCATATGAACGCCTCCTGCAACATCAGAATGTCCAAGGATATTGTTAGCTTACCATATTTTCAAAAGGTGGGTTATACAACATACACTACAAAAAGGAATAAGGGAACGGACTCCGGTGGAGCTTCGAGAATTTCCTGATAAGAGTTCATTCGTAAATTCTCACAGCTCCAAAGTCGTCCTTTTCCCTTATTTCCTTTTCTCCGTTCCGCAGATATGTAACGCAATGCATACATGAAGGCGGCGATTGTTAATAAGACGATTCCTGCGGCTCTACGATTCATCATCTTCTCCTCTTATTGATCATAATCTGTGCTTGCTCCATGGTTACTCCTGCTCGCGCTTCTGATCAGAGGGAATATCTGCTTCTGCGGCATTGTCGTATTCCCAGCAAATAATCGTTGCACTGTCATATGCCTGACTTGTATGCAGATGATTGAGCAGTTGATGCAGGTTGGAACTCATGCTGTTATCGTTGTACAGCGCATCATATAGTACGGGAGCTTGCTCATAATAATGATCTGCTCCTTCAAGAATGCCGTCAGTTAGCAGTACGATCAGATTTCTGCCGCTGCGAAGTTGGCGTCGTCCGCTACTATAACAAGGAACCGCTTGGTCGAACGTATTGACCTGACCGATCCATTCGTAAAATTGGCGCTGATTCAGTGCATATTGCCCCAGCTTCGCCAACTCTGGATGTAACAAATAGGCAACACAATCGCCAACCGAAAACCACCATACATACTGATCCATCTGAAATACCATCAGACATGCAGTTTCGCCTTGCACTTGACGGCAGGCTTCGCGAAATGACTTGCTGCCCAGCCAGTTGAGCATATAGATCTCCAGTGTATCCCACGCGTCATCCCGCTCCATCAATGTCGTCAATTGCTCCTGCCGATCCAGCAATTGATCCACGACCAGTGCCGCGCTCTCCGCACTATTATGCGCATCCAATACAACCGCAAGTCGCCAGCTAGCGGTATCGCTGCGTAGTACAATCAATCCATCTTCGTTCTTGCTCGCTCCACTTAGCGTATTGCCGCCATAGCGACCGATATGTATACCTTTCTGCTCTGTCACAGAGATCTCGTCGAGAAACATGTACCTGCTGCCAACCCAGCTATAGCTCATTGTTGATCTTCTCCTTTCACTACCTTATGAAACATAGCATCCATACGTTCGCGATCGTAATCCAGCAACCAGTCATTGTATGTAGTATACAGATGTCGTAGTAGCGAATCATCCAGACCGACAATATCCAATCCGCGATCATCGTACATATAGAAGATCAATTTTCGTACAGGATCGATATAATACACCTGTTCATGCAGCATCGGTCCTTTATTCGGAAAGTCTTTATAGCTTGCAGCAGCCAACAATGCCGGATAATCTATTTCCGCTATTGTGCATTCTAATCCAGAGTAGATATGATATCCATCCAAGACGCCGGTATCTTCATCATATTCGGGTATTCGTTCTTCCTCTACAATCAGTGAAACACTCTCTTTATTTAAAAAGTCATGTAGGGAAACGGTATCCCTTTCCCATCTTTCGATGATGGGAGCATCCGCTCCATCGTCCTGTTCTTTTGCATGATTGTCTTGGTATCCTTCCAATTCATTCGCCCAGACAAAAGAACGTGTACGAATATATATCTTCCGCCCGTCTCCAAACAGCTGTTCAAACAGTTCAACCGCACGCTGCTGTAACTGTTCAAAATACGTTGCTTCATCTACAGCACGTGGCGGATATCCAAGTTCAAAGCGCAGCCCTAACGGAACATGATAAAATAACGGTTCGTTCAAATCCATCTGTGCAAAATGTCGACGTAGCCACTCGTTTACGTTCACCATATCTGGTTCTCCTTTGCTGTACATATTCTATCTTCATATTCACAAACACCCCAACACCCAGCCTTCCCGCAAAATCAACTGCTTCTCCTGCTCGCTCAATGTTGGCAATGCCAGATAAGGTGCCAGTGTCTGCTCCAGATCGCGCGACTGCATCCAGCGGGCGATGTACATTGCGTCGCGTTCGTGTTCGCTCCATTCAGCGCTCCAATGCTCCTTCATCATCCGGCGACGGTACAGTGACGGGTACGCTTCGGTAATCACATGATGATCAGCGGGCATGTGCAGTCCGTCGTACGGCCAGAAATGTACCTTCATGCCGCGCTTTTGCCAGCGGCGCAGTCGATAGATCCATGGTAATCCAGTGTGTGTAGAATATGATACGGCGCCTTGCATGCCGGAGACGCGATCCAGATCGGTGACGCTTTTGGTGGATGGGATGAATTCGCGCTCTACTAAGCGTTTGTCAGTGGAATTGATATAATCGACCTGCTCCTTGCTTTGCTTCATCGTCAGCCGATCTGTCTTCCACGTCGTATAACTCCATTGCAAAAACTCATCCCAATTCTGCAACTGTAGTCGCTCCAACTGACTATGCGGATACGATAAACCATAATCGAGTCCGATGATCATACGCTTATTGCTATGCAGCAATTCGCGACGTAACCACTCATATATGCTGCGGCGTGACCACAAGCCGGACTTGGATGACGGCATCTTGCTATCCCGTTTCGATGATGAACTGCTGGCGTCTGATCGAGATACGGTTTGGGAGACTTGAGTGTTGGGGACTGTAGATGATACTGCCTGCCCTTTGGCTTTGTTTACGACCTGTGCAGACAGTAGACGACATTCCTCTGCTCCATCTGCGACGGCAACCGCCAATCCTTTGATAGGCGCATCTGGTTTGTCGGCACCGGAGTAATCGATGCCGATATACACATCAAATAACTTGCTCATACATCCCACTTCCATTCCATTTCCCGATAGACCGAGATCAGCACGCGCGCTGTTTCTTCCCCGATATTGGTAACCCGGTGCGGCACTACGGCGTTCCAGCTAAAGGAATCGCCAGCTTGCAGCTCCGCGCTATCCACGCCATATTCGACTCGGATGCGTCCTTCCACGATTGTATGAATCTCCTCGCCTTCATGCGCAATCGCCGCTTCCGAACTGGAACGCCCCGGTGGCAGCTCTACCAGTACGGCACGCATATTACGCGTCACACCTAGCTCATACACTTCCATCGGCTGACCGCCACCGGAAGTCAGTCGACGTTCTTCCTGACGGACGATATGCATGCGTTCTTCTTTGCTTAACAGCAAATAGGCAAGCGGCACATTGAGTGCACGGGCAATGCTTTCTAATGTAGCGATAGAAGGCGATGTTTTGTTGTTTTCGAGTTGGCTCATAAAGCCTTGAGATAACCCGGTTTGCTCACAAATGGCAGCAATCGTAATATTTTTCCGTTTACGGATCGTACGAATGGTCGAACCGATATCCATGGTCAGGTTTCTCCTTTACATATACGGGATGAACCGCGTGTGTTCTAATGATACCGTTGGGGGAATGGGAAGGCAATCGTTGTCCTTACAGTAAAATAACACCTTACTCACAGTCATAAACCTAACGATTTGCATAATACAAAAAGAGCAGAAAATGACTCTTCCCGACACCTGTATTCCGCTTGGTTACAACTGTTTTTGTTGACGCAACAAATATTACTTACACGAATATTATATACACAAAGATAATATTTGTATTGACATACTAGCAAACAGGTTGTAAATTACTTTTAGTAATCAATTTATTAAAGGAGTGTTCAATGATGAAAATAACAGTTGTATCGACTATTATGCGTGTTGTGCTTGGTATTCTATTTCTCGCTCACGGCATCAGTAAATTCCAAATGACGATGGCGGGTGTATCCGGCTGGTTCCAAAGCGTTGGCATCCCCGGCTTCCTTGCTTACATCGTATCCCCGATTGAGTTGGTTGGCGGTATTCTGCTGATCATTGGTCTGTTCACACGTTATGTATCGATTCTGCTAATTATCGTTCTGCTCGGCGCGATCTTCACGGTGAAACTGTCTGCTGGTCTGATGGGTAACGGTCAAATGGCGGGTTACGAGTTGGATCTGTCGTTCATTCTGGTCGCTCTGTATTTGGCAGTGAGCAACAATACTGGCTGGTCGCTGGATCAACTACTGTTCCGCCGCAAAACGGCTTAATTGAACAGGAGAAATAAAATAAAGCTTCTTCGAATCAATGGCAAGGTAACGAGTATAAGCGTAACTATGTACCGTATGCCTGATCACGAATGAATACACAATAAACAGCAATAAGGGGAACCACCATATAGGCAGGTTCCCCTTATTGCTGTTCGGCTATAGATGATCTTATTTTACGAGCACATCCTGATCATATTGAATACTGTCATAACCAATTACCTTCTGTGCACCGCTGCCGATATGCTTGATCGGCTTATGCTCCGTGCGGTCAAAGGACAGAGACAAGAAGCCCGGTGTAGAATAATGCCCTGCACTATCGATCAGAAATTTGCCCGGGATGAGCTGTTCCAGATCGATATCAGCATAAATAATGCCTTCTTCGTCATGCTCTAGTGAATTGCCGACGTCTTTGCCGTTCGGGCCGATAATACGCGCAAACCCATGTCCCGGCTGCATAAATTGCTTCTGTTCTTCTGTTTCACAAATACGGTCACATTGCTCTTGTGTCCAGATTTGCGAAGATACGAGGCAAAATACCTGATTGCTCATCGCATAATAACGACTCGCAGTAACACACGGCTCTACTCCAAACAGATGCCCATCGTATGGTAAGCCAATCGGCCATGAAGCGACATGTACCTGCTCGTTCATCGAGGCCATCGCCGCAATATTAAGCGGCAGCATATGCTCCCAACATTGTAATCCACCCAGATTGCCCAGCTCGGTTTCGAATACAGGCATCATACTACCGTCGCCATCGCCCCAGATCGTTTTCTCCGCATTGGTCGCTTTTAGCTTGCGGTGTTTGCCGATCAGATTGCCGTCTGGATCAAACCAGAGCTGCGTCAGATAGAGTGATCCGCCATCCTTTTCCGTTACCGATACACAGAAGTAGACACCGTTACGACGCGCAGCGGCACTAAGCTTTTGCACTGCCAGACCAGGAATCTCGACTGCATTTTTGTACAGGTCGATATAGTATTTCATGCCGTAATTCGTATCACCCATCCAGATCCACCACGGATAACCGGGGATAAATGCTTCGGGAAACGCAATCAGCTTCGCACCGCCCGCGGCAGCTTCATCGACCAGCCGACATGTTTTATCTACCGTTGCATCCAAATCGAGCATCACCGGGGATGCCTGTACAGCGGCTACACGATAGTTCGGAAAAGTTGTCATATTCATTCCTCCTGCAATATAGGTATGGATTCAGATGATCGTTTGCGCTGCTTGAGAATCATCTGCTGCTTATGAACATTATATTTCCGCTTCGTGTTAAGGTCTTGACTATGCGTGTACAGATACTTGCCGTTTTGTGCACAAATAGAGAATACATAGTTTTGTTTTCATTTTATTTTCTCATTATCCCTATTTTTTATATACATATGTAATATTAGTTGACTCATAAGGTGATGTATAGCATTGACTTTCTGTTTATTTTTCCTATAATCGTATGTAATCTACGGATAAACGGAGGGAACGAGATGACGACCATTTTATCAACCGAACAGGTTAAGGAGCGCGAACAATTCGCGTACTGGCGGGAAACGTTGTGCGATGTGTTTGTACAGCTGGATGCGGATAATCTGTCGGTACGACCGGATTTTGCGGGGCGGTTGGAGATTGGGCAGCTGGAGCAATTGCAGATCACGGACGTTCTCTCCGATCCGCAGCATGTGATTCGGTCGCGACAACAGATTGCACGGGCAAATGAAGAATATTTTCTACTTAGTTTACAAGTATCCGGGCATGGCTATACGTCGCAGGATAAACGGGAAGCCAATTTAGAACCGGGTGACTTTGTATTATATGATACAACTCGTCCGTATGTGCTTCATTTTGAACAACCCTTTCAGCAGATTGTGTTTCGATTGCCGCGTCAGCTGCTATTAAACCGTCATACACATGCTGAGCAATTGACCTCCCTGCGCATGCCCGGACAGCATCCGGTGACGATGATGGTATCGAGTTTTTTGCGGACGGTATCGTCTACGTATCATCATTTCGATCCAGCGACTCGGTTACGGGTGTCAGACAGCATTGTCGATCTACTATCGACGGCGCTATATCTCGCTGAAGGTGCCGACCGACCAAGGATAGAAAACGATTCATTGGCGCTGGCTCATCGGACAGCGGCGCATTCGTATATCGCGGCACATCTGAATGATCATCAATTGAGCCCGGCGGCGATTGCTGCCCATCTCGGCATTTCGCTTCGGTATTTGCATCGGCTGTTTGAAGCGGAAGGGCAGTCAGTCGCAGCGTGTATTCGGCATCAGCGCTTGCAGCAGTCTGCTCGTATGCTGGCGGATCGTCGGCAGCTGCATCGAACAGTGATGGACATCGCACTAAGCTGGGGATTTAACGATGCCGCTCATTTTAGCCGATTGTTCCGTCAGCAATATGGCATGAGTCCAAGTGAGTACCGATTGCAATCGCTATCGGATACGCAGAATCTATAACAGCCAAACTCCAATCAAAAACCCGCGTTCTACGAAATAATTGCTGCACTCTACAATGAAACTGCCCGATAGGCATGTCTTCTCATTGTTTGGATGGCAGCAGCTTTTCGTAAAGCGCGGGTTTCTTGGTTCATTACCGAGCAGCGGTACTTATGCGCCGGCATTACTAGGTTTGTATACATGTACATTTTAAGATTCAATAGATCGTTGAATGGAATATCGCTTCGCTGTTATGTTCACCATGCCAGACTCCAATTCACGGATACGATCCTCGTTGCAATTGACTTAATATTCGTCTCCGAACGTGCTGTTCTCCTCCATCGTCTTCTTTTGGAAAAAGGCAAGGAATGGTTCGCCGTATTTGCGATACTTCACTTCGCCGACCCCTTTGACGGTGAGCATCTCGCCTTCACTTTGTGGCTCGACTACGCTCATCTCGCGCAATGTCGCATCGTTGAAAATGATATACGATGGCACGCCTTCGCGAGAAGCCAATTCACGTCGAATGAGGCGCAATTGCTCGAAGATCGTTTCATTTACCGCAGACAGCTCGTCGCCACCGGAACGGGAACGACTGCCCGATGTGCGACCTGCCGATGCGGCGACTGGCATTGGTGCACGTTGCATCACTTTGTGTTGCCCCTTGAGCACATCGCCTGCTAGCGGCTGTAATTTGACGACAGGATACTGACCTTCGGTGAGCAGCAGATAGCCTTCGGCTGCCAGTACATTGATGCGCTCGGAGATTTCCTTTTCCGTCAAATGCGATAGCAGACCATGCGTAGGCAGCTCATCGAATTTGTATTGCAGGATTTTTTTGTTACGAGAACCTTTGAGCACTTGCGCGACAACTGATACACCAAAGCGCTCACGCAGACGATAAATGCATGAAAAGATCTTTTGCGCTTCAATTGTCGTATCAACCAGCTCACGACTATCGCGGCAGGAGCTACATTGTCCGCACGGCTCTGCCGCATGTTCTTCGCCAAAATAGTCCAGCATCGCATTGCGCAGACATTTGGTCGTATAGCAATAGTCGATCATTTGCTGCATTTTGCGATAATCGTTATGCTTGCGCTCGCCTTCATTCATATTCTGCTCCAGCAGGAACTTCTGGGTCATAATGTCCTGCGGGCTGAACAGCAAAATACACTCACTCGGATCGCCGTCACGCCCTGCACGACCCGCTTCCTGAATATAGGCTTCCATATTTTTGGGCATATTGTAGTGGATGACATACCGTACGTTCGACTTGTCGATCCCCATCCCAAAAGCATTCGTTGCTACAATTACCCGAATATCATCATACAAAAAAGCTTCCTGACTGCTATCCCGTTCGTCGTCGCTCATGCCCGCATGATATCGTCCCGCCTGTACACCACTGCTTAGCAAGCGGCTATACAGATCATCCACATCCTTGCGAGTAGCGGCATAAATAATACCCGATTCACTCTCATGAGTACGCGCATAATCAATTACAAATTCCTTACGCTGTGTACCGCGTAATACCGACATCGACAGATTATCCCGTCCCAGCCCGGTAATGAATACTTCCGGCTGCTTCAATTGCAGCAAACGCAAAATATCGCTGCGTACTTCCGGTGTCGCCGTCGCTGTAAATGCCGCTACAATCGGACGCTGCGGCATCTGATCAACAAACGGTGCAATTTCCAGATAACTTGTCCGAAAATCATGCCCCCACTGGGATACACAGTGTGCCTCATCGACTGCAAGGCAAGTAATATTCACACCGTTCATCTCTTCGCGGAACCAATCCAGCTCCAATCGCTCCGGCGCCACATACAACAGCTTCAACTCGCCACGTCGCGCGGCATTGATGCGTTGATTCACCTCGCGTCCGCTCAGTGTGCTGTTAATATAAGCTGCCGCCACACCGGCTGCTTCCAGCGCATCCACCTGATCTTTCATCAGTGAGATTAGCGGTGAAATGACCAGCGTGACGCCAGCGTTCACGAGTGCAGGAATCTGATAACAGATCGATTTACCGCCACCAGTCGGCATGATTCCAAGCGTATCGTGGCGATCCAGCAAACTGCCGACAATCTTGCGCTGACCTTCCCGAAAATCTTCATACCCAAAATATTTTTGCAGCAATTCCTGAGCCTGCTGCATCACAGGCGCCTGTACGCTCATATTCAAAACTCCTATCTATCTAAACTTGACTGACCAGTATCATTGTCCATATAAAATTCATAATCATCTTCGCAGATGCTGTCATGTATCGCCATAATGCTCTAATCCGTGCCGCTGACGTCAAAATATATGCCTCATATATGCTTGTTTACAGCCAGACGCTGGCACAGACGGCAAAAAGCAGCCCAGTAAGTAGGAGTACCTGCCTGGTCTGCTTTCTTTATTTTTATTATAACCGATGAGGGGGGATTTTCCCAGCTTTTGCCGAGATTTGCATATGCAATGTTGTAAGCTATAAAGGCTGTATATATAGGATAAGCAGGTCATGCTTGTTCACTCATAATGGCGATGCAATAACGTCTGTATATTGCCGCGGATAGCTATTATTCACTCCCTGCAATCAATAATACACCCGTCTCGCAGATTCATAAGTTGCCTCTCCGCTGTATTCACAAACATGTCCAAAGAACCACGATTTCATTCGTTACTGCTGGATACTTTAGGACTTTATGTATAAAAAATGGTTGACATCTTCTGTTTTCGATTTATACTGAAATCGTCATTAAATCCATATTAAAGGAGATTATTACATGAAATTGAAGTTAATGAGCGTAGCAGCTCTTGCCTTGTCTATTGGTATTGCTGGTATGAGTCCAAGCGCACTAGCGCAGAGCAGTTCTGGAACTACGATTCAAAAGAATCAGACTGTGCAGCCGTTATCCACCAATGTTCAACCCGCCAACGTACATAACAGCAAATCCACACCGGCGCAAAACATCCCACTGTCGAATACTCCATCTGCCCGCAGCTTTGCCGCTGCTACTGCAACAGATGATACATACGGCAGCAATACGTCACCGGATACTGCGCAATTTATTAGTACTGGCACTGCTGTTTCCGGTTATATCGATCAGCAAGGCGGCGCACGCTGGTATTATGTGAATGTAGCCAGTGCATTGAAATTAACTGCCATTATGGTCGCTGGCAATACTAGTCTGGATTATGATCTGACATTGTATCATCTCAATGAGAGCACATCCACACTGGAGCAAGTATCGTATTCTACCAAAGGAGCAGGGCAATACGAGCTGCTAAGTCATATCGCTACGCCAGGTTATTATTTTATCAGCGTTACATCGTATCAAGGTGCTGACACCAGCAATCCGTTTACCTTGTCTACTGTACTGTCAGACAGCTACGATCAGAGCGAACCGGATGACAATCCATTCTTCGCCAAAAATCGCGGTGCAGCGTTTGTCAGCCAGCAAAATATCGATAACCTGTTCGACGAAGACTGGAGCAAAATCACGCTCACAGCGCAAACGAAGCTAAACCTGCGTCTGAACAATACATCGTCCAACGGAACATACATTGTCCAAGTGTGGAATGCCAACCTGCAAAACCTCGGTTCCCTGAATCAAAATCAGGATGGACAAATTACATTGCCAGCAGGTAGCTACTACTTCCAAGTTTACGCGCCATCCAAATTTGATCTCACTACCCCATATACATTGAGTGTCGGACCAGCAATCTCGCGTGTTGCTGTCAGTGAGATTACATCTGACCGTGGAGTTCAAGGCTTCATTGATTACGGACAAGGCAAAAAATGGCGTGTTGGCTATAACATTACCGTAAAAGGGCGCGCATTTGACGCAACAGGTAATCCGGTTGCCAACGGTATCGTATCCGTTACCGTACAAACGCGTGTAGCCAGCAAAGTTGTTACTGTGAATGCCACTACGGATAGCCTTGGTTATTTCTCAGTTCCGATGAATATCGGTCCAGCTGCCGGTCAATATTCATATCGTGGACCGGTATCGACTCATTACTACGACATCATTCCGATCAGCTTCCGCAATAACGGCACACTGCTGAATGCAGATATTAGTACTCTCTACCATTACGCGTACAGCATTAACTAATGTATCCTGTCCAATGATTTAGCATAACGCAGATGATGCGTTGAACTTCATCGAGATGCGATCACGATGAGAGGGATTTCATTCCTTCATTTGCTAGCATCATCCTTAATACTTACAAACAAAAAGCACACGCCTTCCGATACCCTTCGGAGAGCGTGTGCTTTTTTACAATGTGTACTCGTATTGCTCGTCGCTCGTTGCTTGTTGCTTGTTGCTTGTTGCTTGTTGCTTGTTGCTTGTTGCTTGTTGCTTGTTGCTTGTTGCTTGTTGCTTGTTGCTTGTTGCTTGTTGCTTGTTGCTTGTTGCTTGTTGCTTGTTGCTTGTTGCTTGTTGCTTGTTGCTTGTTGCTTGTTTAATTGTGGTTGCCCATATTCTGACCTTGCAACTTTTTCTGTACAAAATAAGCGGCATAACACAGCACCATAAACGCTAGTCCGCAATAAAATGCCAGACTTTGATTCGGGTCAAAGGCAATGCCGATACATGACGCCAGACAGAGTACGAATGCTGCAATCGGCACGAATGGATACAGTGGCGCGCGATACTTGAGATCCTCGATTCGGTTCCCTTCCCGCACATATTGACGGCGGAACATATAATGCGATGCCGAGATGCCCATCCAGACGACAACGACCGCAAACCCGGATACTGATACGAGGAAAATATACACCGTATCTGGGGCAATTACACTCGTCAGCAGTGCCAATCCGCCACCGATCATACTGAAGATCATCGCATTCAGCGGAATACCTGCGCGTGTCAGTCTGCCGAATACCGGTGGCAACAGACGCTCTGACGATAACGACCATAACATGCGCGAGCAGGCATACAAGCCAGAGTTTGCCGCTGATAGCAGTGCGGTGATAATGACAAAGTTCATCAGATCCGCCGCATACGGAATCCCGATCCGGTCAAATACCATCACAAACGGACTTTCGATCACGCCCGCCTGTCGCCACGGGATAAGCGCCGATAGTACGAAGATCGTACCGACGAAGAAGATGATCAGACGTCCGACAGTTGCTTTGATCGCACGCGGGATATGTTTCTCCGGGTCAACGCTTTCGCCCGCTGCAATCCCGATCAACTCTGTACCGGAAAAAGCAAAGTTTACCGACAGCATCGCCATAAAGATCGGGAAAATGCCATTCGGGAACAGCCCGCCATCACTCGTAAAATTCGATAATAACGGCGCACCACTCGACTCCTTCATCGGTAGCAGCCCGAATACCGCCGCACCACCCAATACGATAAAGACAAGAATGACCGCTACCTTAATGCCCGAAAACCAAAATTCTGCTTCGGCAAACGACCGCACCGAAAAGGCATTGAGCAAAAATACCAGCACTGCAAACATTCCGCTCCACAGCCAAACCGAGCTGTCTGGAAACCAGCGCTGCATTAGCAATCCGGCTGCCGTAAATTCCGAACCGAGCGCCACCGCCCACGTCAACCAATACATCCAGGCGATCATATAGCCAGTGCCCGGTCCGATAAACCGTGCCGCATACGTATGAAATGCTCCCGTCACTGGCAGATGTACCGATAGCTCACCCAGACAGAGCATGACCAGATAGACGACCAATGCGCCGACCAGATAAGCGATAATCGTACCAAGTGGACCCGCCTGATTGATCGTATAGCCGGAGCTGAGAAACAGCCCGGTGCCGATAACGCCGCCAAGCGATAGCATAACCAGATGGCGGCTTTTCATTTTACGTTGAAATTGTCCTTCCTGTTGTTCAGTATTGCTCTGTTCGTTTGATGCCTTCGTTTGCGTCGGTTCCAATGACATGATCTCCTACCTCTCCTCAGTCTCTCCTCAGTTCACATTCGGTCGCAAGGCAGCCTGTATGCTTGCAATATCGTCCGGCGTTGTTCGGCAGCAGCCACCAATTAGCCGCGCTCCTAGCTCATACCATTGTTGTGCATCCTGTCCATATACATGATCACACGCCTGACCATGCCATGTTTTGGTTACCGGATCGTATTGCTCGCCGGAATTAGGATAGACAATGATCGGCTTGGATGTATGTTGCTTTAACTGAGTAATCAAGGACGGAATATGCTCCAGCGCTGTGCAATTGATACCAATCGCTGCTACCTGCTCTTGTGATTCTAGCCATGATGCACATTGTGCTACCGTTTCGCCATTACTAATATGCTGCCCATCCTTACCGCTAAAGCTAATCCAAGCATACACACCGGGGAAATGCTGCAACACACGCGCAATCGCCTGTGCTTCCACCAGACATGGAATCGTCTCGCATGCCAGAATATCCGCGCCTGCCTCAATCAGAATACGGATACGGTCATAATGAAAGTCGAACAGCTCCTGCTCTATTTTGCCATAATCACCGCGATATTCAGAGCCATCTGCGAGATAAGCACCATATGGACCAACCGATGCGGCAACTAGCGGCTTGGGGCGTGCGGGAGACGTTGACGATGCGGCAGCACCAGTCGATAGCGCTTCCGCCTGCTCCGCGGTGTATCGATTCCAGAACTCGTCGCGCGCCTCTACTGCAAGTTGCACCGAACGATCTATCATCTCCACCGCTTCATGCTCACTCAATCCATGCTGCATAAATCCAATTACCGTCGCCTGATAACTCGCTGTAATCGCACAGTCCGCTCCAGCTTCAAAATACCGCGTATGTACGCGTGCGATTGCTTCCGGGTTATCCAGTAGCAGTCGTGCCGACCATAGCTCATCGTTCAGATGTGCACCTTCCTTTTCCAGTTCGGTCGCCATCGCGCCGTCCAGAATCATCACTCCGTAATGATCGATCATTTGTTGAATCTGATTCATGCTTTACTCCTTTCAAGCCATAAAGCTTTGGGGCATGTTTGTACATATTATCAATGCCCGTCAATGTCAGTTTATTGTGAACGTATTTTAGATGATATTATGCTATTTGTAAACCGTTGTTTCGAGAATAGCTTATGTATATAGCGCAATAAAGACCTGTAAGGCTGCAAAAGATTCTCCATTATGCGAAAATCGTGCTTTACTGCGATACAGGTCTTTTGTTCCTTTGTATATTAGAGAAATCTACTTTTTCTATATATTCATGAATTGTATAGTAATCAAACTACTGCTCAAAACAAAAATCAAAAATGATCGTAACTAACAAATTCTCCAACCGGTTTGCGGTAGCCACGTACACGCTGACTGCTCGTATCTTCTTTGCCTAGCGTAATCATCATGACTGGCACATAACGATCTGGAATATTCAGCGCTTGTGATACTGCCTGTGCATCGAAGCCGATCATCGGGCAAGTATCCCAGCCTTTGTCCTTAGCAGCCAGCATAAACGACATTGCCGACAGACTGGCATTGCGAATCGCTTCATCGCGTTTAAAAGATTCGCCCTGCTGCTCGTAAGCATCCTGCGTTGTAGTTACCATTTGATCAAATTCCTGTTGGTTGAGCACACCAAGATGCAGCAGCCCTTCATAGATTTGCGGTGCGTTCAAATGTGCATCCAGATGACCAAGTACGATCACAACTGCCGAAGAAGTCAGTACTTTATATTGTTTATAAGCAGCGTCGTACAGTTTGTTTTTGTTCTCTTCATCCTGCACTACAACATAATGCGCATGTTGCAAATTGTAGGCGGACGGGCTGTATTTCACCAGATCAAAAATCTCATCCAGCTCATGTCGGCTAACAGATACATCCTGCAAAAATTTATTAGCTGACCGTCTTTGTTTCATAATCTGTGTAAGTTCGCTCATGATTCTTATCCCCTTGTCCAATAGTTATTTATTTAGCAACGAAATATTTGTGTTCTGGCTGATGCGTGCGATGTATGTAGGATAAGAACGTTGGTTTACGCATATGCCAGATGAAGTGCTGTAGATACACATGTAGATGGTATAAAACGACTTTGGTTGTTTGTCATGCACGCTACATCTATACTTTGATATTAAGATAATATCAATATAACTTACTTTTAGTATAATAGCAACAAAAAGTCACTAATAATTCAGTTTGAATATGTATTATGACAATAGCAAAAGACCAAACTTCGCCATGACAACGAAATTTGGTCTTTTGTCTGTGCTCTGTATGTGCTCTCTAATGATAAGGCAGTTGCCTAGAAGAACAATCAGTTTCCATACACTCGCACTTCGTGCAAGGTTGGCGTATACCAGTTGTTCGGATTGTTGTGCAATACGGCGTTCACCATATTGATACGTACATAACGGGCGGTAAAGGAGACCGCATCCGTTGTAAACCCATACGTTGTATTGGTCGTACGGTCGATGGTTGTGTAGTTAACGCCATCGGTGCTGTATTCGATTTTGTATTTGTAATAGCCTTCAGATCCTTTGTACATAAACCAGGAGATATCGATCTCGCTGACCTTTTTGGCGGAACCGAGATCGACTTGCCACCATGCAGGCCATGTAGCGGAAGACGCTACCCATGATGTTTGTGCATTGCCGTCATTGGCATTGGATGCTGGGCTGGCGCTGGCGGATGAGATAGCAGTTGCCGTTTTGCCTTGCGCGTGATTGGTCAGTGCTGGTGTGGTGATCGTACCGGCTGCTGCATCAATATTCCAGCTGCTATACCAGTTCAGTGTAGCGGTACGAGCGCTATCGTTAAGCGTAAGCGGCAACCAGATGAATTTGTGATCGCTCAGATTTAGTGGATTCCAGCGGTCACCCATATAGATGTAGCTGGTGCCCGCACTGCCGGTAATCGTGGCGATGGAATGAATCTGGGTTGCATAAGCGGATGGATCGCCAAATGGTGACAATGCCGACCATGTGCCCGTCATGGAGCTGGATGTGGCATATGCACCCTGATTCGGATACCAGCCGGATGCCTGTGAAGTGAATAGATAGTAGGCACTGCCTTTTTTCACAACTGCTGGTGCTTCACGGTACGCGCCTTCAAACACCCAGCCGACAAAGGAAGATACATTGGTATACGCGGCGTTCAATTGGAAGATCGCCATAGAGTTGTTGGCACCGCCGTTATTTTGACGGGAAGCAGTAATCAGATATGCTTTGCCATCGGTATCGACGAAAACGGTCATATCACGGGATTCATAATCCAATGGACGGAAGCTGCCTTGGTACGTAAAATTACCATCTGGTGTATCGCTAGTTGCGACAGCTACACGGGCAAGCGAATAATCGCTGCCATTCTCATAATGTGCCCATAACACATATTTTTTGGTAGAAGCATTGTAGATCACTTTTGGACGTTCGATTTTGCTGGAGTTCAGTTCGGTAGCAGAGCTTTTGGTCAGGATGCTATTGCCAAACGTCCAGTTTTTGAGATCGGTGGATTTGTACACATTCACTTTGTCAAAGGTGCCGTTAGTTGCATGCTCGCCATACCAGTAGTATGTAGAACCGACTTTGAGAATATTGCCGCTGTTCGCTTGGATAGCATTACCAGCAGTATCCTTCCAGTCTGTACCGTTCGTAATCGTCACACTTGCTGCCTGTGCTTGTTGCGCGCCCAGACTCAAACCGGTGAACAATAGCAACAACGCCAGCCCTGCCGCCCAGTTAGACCGGGAAAATAGATTGCCTTTTCTCACAATCGTACCCCTCCTTCATATCGTATCGAAATCGTCCGCGGTGGATTTCACACTCATTTTAGATATATTTGGAAGCGTTTACAATAAAACAATAGCGAAAGTGGTTATGAATATAAGGAGAGGTATGTCTGTCGATGACTTTTGCGGTACGATATACTCTAATACAATCCATACCAAAATCGAACTAGACAGGAATCTATCTATAGAAAGGAAACGAGCGATGATCTCATTTTTATTAACATTGAAGCGATTGATTCAAGCATTGTTCAAAGTAGGCAAAGAACCACTGTTCCGCTCGCTCATTACGACGCTGCTGTTTATTCTGCTGTCGGGCACGATATTTTATCGGAGTACGGAAGGCTGGTCGATCTTGGACGCGTTTTATTTTTCATTTGTCAGTCTGATTCCAACCGGGGTAGATACAAATTTGAGTCCGCAATCGGATCTGGCAAAATATTTTACGATGATCTATCTGGTCGTAGGTACAGGCGTTATGCTGATCATTCTGATTCGATTGGGATTGGCGGCGGTTGATTTTGAACGATCCGAGCTGCGAAGACCGGAGAATCATATCGAAGAGAAGAAGTGATCGTCAGCGAGTGATTGCTGTTCGAGAATGGATACGCAGTAGGTAAGAAAAATATGCAAACACATCCGGCTCATAGATGCAGCCAGATGTGTTTGCATATTTTATTAGATACATTATTATTCTACGGGATACATTTCTTTGTGTTGAACGTGTATATCAACAAATAATTCGTTCTCCCAACGGATTGCATGTTGTCATAATCAATGAGACACATTTTAAAAAATTTATCTAACTGTACTATATTTTCACAATTGGTGAGGCTATCTGCTAATTCACCTTTGTATATTTACCCACAAATACTAATATTGTGGTTCACTTAACATATTTTCATAAAAGCTGTACGAGATATAGTAAGTCTCTCTTAAAACATAATAAAGAGCTCTAGAATCGTCATTGCATATACTAAATTTTCATGATAGGAAAGAAGCAAATGAACTCATAACCAACAGATTAAACCGAATTCCAATAATATTCTTTCTTGGTTATAAATCTTAAATTTCGTAGTGTTAATAAAAATGTTCACGTAAATTTGTGTGTTTATATCGTTACTTAGCTATTCCACCTTCGTATCACTTAAATTATCCACATATTCTTTGTATTTTCTATCTACAATCCCTCCCTACAACACAAGGTTTTTTTGTAAATCCTGTTACCTAATCTTGTTTTCCTTGGAGTGTTTTGAGGTAAGCCCAGAGCGCCATAATAACAACAAACAAAATATCTAGGAAAAAAATCAAAATGTGACCAATTCCCATCAAGCACTGAGTCTCCTTTTAATCAAAGTGATAGTACACGTAGTCTACTGTTTTCTTTAATAGACTCATTGGATAGAATAAAACCTGAAATAGCTTATGTAATACTTAATAGAAAGTATATTAGCTTAGCATCAACGTTTCTAATTCAAAAGAAATAAGCTATAAGAGCCCATCAATTAATACTTTTTTTTTTTCATCCTCATTTCACATATATAGAGATACAGTATCTTACTTTGTAATATAATTTTTTATTTATGGTAAGTTTAGTTATACTATACCTTCTTAATTCTAGCAGTAAATTTTATAGCATCGAATTATAAATCGTATATATTTAATAAGAGCCAAGAACCGATTTATGATATCCTAAATTTAACCAGCTCATTTAAGAAGAAAGACTCAATACCTTTCGAAGCGAACTCACTAATACCAATCGATACTACGTTAATTATAGTCTAAACGCTCACCGAACAAGCAAAATGTGCTCTCCAAAAGTATCATGATTTTTCCTTCAAAATTCATTAAAGTAAAAGGAGATATATAAATGAATTTCCCATCATATTTCGGTCCCAGATTATCAGGAGGATCGTATAGCTCAGCGGGTTACTTGTACCAAGATATATGTGCTCTTTTTTGTCTATTTAACTCTTTAAATAGAGGAGAAAATGTTACAAGTTTAGGAATAGAAATGATTAATGATTTCACCATTCACCGAACAAACTCTACAATAACCGCTCAGGTAAAAAAGAAAACTATGTCTATAAACGATATATTGAAAATTATACGAGAAACTCCAAATATCGATACGGATACTATTATGATTATCTGTACTAATTTTCAAGAAGATTTAAGACAATTAATAACAAAAATGAACAACTATAAATATGCTATGAATTCTGATCTAGATGAAGCATGGAAAATATCCATTACCAGAGATTTTTATGAGGAATTAAACAAACGTGTGGGATCAATGATTTAAAAGATTGTTTATTTAGATATGAGTTTTTAGAATTACCTGAAAACATGGCGTATATGGCTCTTTATTTTGTAGTTCTAAAATGGCTTGAGAAAAACAAGACTACAGTTGATATGTCAAACTTTATGAATACCATAATAGTTCATATTCAATTTTTAAGGGCTAATAGAGGCTCCTTATCGTTATCTGAATTAGAGAAGTTTGTCAAAGATCACTCTACTGAGTCGATTATCAATCACATTATAAAGAGCGCTTACGAATCTCAATTTATTGAGCCAAGTCAAACTATATCTATGTTAGGTGAAACTAAAGAAGAAATTCTTAGTGAGTTAGAAGCTAACATTCAACTTGCGCAGAAACATTTCGACAATGAGGAATTTAAAGAATCCTTAGAAATATATTTAGCTTTGGATAAACTTTATAAAAAGGAAGTTATAAAATTCCATTGTTCTGTTCTTTTTGAAATGCTAGATGATTATGAAAATGCTTTAGAATACAGTAGCGAAGTTTTAAAATTAAATCCATCTCATTATGATGCAAACCTTATTAAAGGAAGCTCCTTAGGTAGACTAAATAGAATTGATGAAGCCATCGAACAGTTTGAAAAGATTTTAAATATGAAAGAATCAGAAATTGCTCATTACAGCCTAGGCTACACCTATTTAATATCAGAACATGATGACTCTAAAGAGAAAGCAATTCGACATTTTAAAGCATGCTTAGAGTTAGACCAAGATTTCGTAAGTGCACATTTAAACCTTAGTATTGTTTACTTTCACAGTGGTATTTACATGGAATCTCTATTTCATATCAATAAAACGCTACAATTGGATCCAGAATTATCAAATGCGTATTCCCATAAAGGTGAACTTTATCGCTTTTTCGGATTATATGATGATGCTATAGATTATTTTGAAGAATGTTTATTACGAGATACGCAAAATAAGACTGCACTGTACGGTATCTCATTAACATTTGCAGAGAAAAGGCTACCTTTCTGAATCTGCAATTTATTTCAAAAAGTTGTTCCAATACTATAGAAATGATTTTTTCAAATTAGGGTTTAGTGAATCTATTGGAATGATGTCCCAAATTATTGATATTGGTTGGAAACGTACGCTTTTTGCCACAATAAAAGCACAAGATTTTAACCATCTAGCAGTAGACATATGTGGATCACACTTAATAATTCCTTTAAACGAGATAAAAAATTATATCTTCATCGGAATTTTTCCGCTATCCGATTACACTGGAACAATATTGTATCCCATGGTAGGAAAATTCATTGAAAAACAGGATGAATTTGATTTAATTAAAAATAAAATACAAAATTCTGTTGATATTTCCCAGTATTTTGACAAACCTCTGTATGTAAATTTTAAAGATGATATCCAAATAAAAATTCAAGAAAGAGAAAAATATATTTTAATTGAGATATTTTTTAGCGATTTATATATGATGGGAGGAATCACAGATGGGAAAAGTGGTAGGTAGCCTTGAAGCTTTTATGGATTACTTCGAGAAGTATGGACAATGTCGTATACATTTAGAATGTAAAGAGAATTCAAAACTATTTATCATTGATGGAATCAAAAATGTACAGATTGATACCCTCAGATGATAAGAGTTATTATAGCCTTGCTAATATATAGCAAAGGATATATTTCCAATATCATAGAAGTCTTACGAATTCATAAGGCTTCTATAATATTATACAGATACTAAATCAGTTTATATCTCACGAATTTGAGTGAGCAATTTTATGAGTATTTAGTTGATTACGTGCAAAACTTCAACTAAAAAAGTAATTTATTCTTGGAACATAACAAATTCTTATAACTAATTTCCTTTGAGTTCAATCAATAAATATACATATATCGTAAATTATAAAAAATATATCTTATTAATTTTGAAAATAATTTTACTAATTATGAGCATTCATACGTATATCTATGGATTGCGTAACACCTTTACATAGATATACATATAGAGATGCGAACAACCGACGGTCAAGCGATGTTAGAAACTCGCAGCATGGTTCGTTACAGTTGACTATGTGCCAATTGCACAGATTGGCGCCAGCGTTCAGCATGCTGATGGGTCATCTGGACGAAGCGGCTCTGCGCAGGCGATTGCCACTTTTTCGTATGATAGCTAATATGGGTGCAGACGCGCTGGTCGGTATCGTCCCAGTTCAGCGCAACCATTTTGCCCTCTTCCAACTCGCGTTCTACCGTAATAAGCGGTAGGAAGGCGAGCCCCAGGCCTGCCATCACACATTGCTTGATCGCTTCATTGCTCCAAAATTCAATACTTGGATCTGGGAAAACGCCGTGCCGATTCAGCGTCTTCTCAAACAACAGTCGATAATTACAGCCTGCTTCGGTATATAGAATCGTCTCGTACCGCAGATGATGCGGCTCCACATGGGACAATATTGCCAGCGGATGGTCCGGCGGTGCGACCAGTGCCATCTCCTCTTCCACAAGCATATCCACTTTTAATTCGTAATCTTCCATATGCGGTTGCAGCAAAAAGACAATATCCAGCTCGCCTCGCCGCAACATCTCATGCAGTTCCTCACACGCACCCGGCTTCAAAATAATCTGCACCGACGGATACTGCTGCCGGAACTCCTTAATAATGGGCGGTAGACGAAATGCCGCCAGCGATTCGGGCGCACCGATATGCAGCACCCCGCCGATCTGATCGCCCGATACAATCGCTTCGCGTGCCAGATTGTGCATGCGCGAAATCTCCTGCGCATACGGCTGCAAACGCCGTCCCGCATCCGTCAGCAAAATCCGTTTATGAATCCGGTCAAATAGCGGCGTACCCAGCTCCTGCTCCAACGACTGAATTTGCGCGGTAACACTGGACTGCGCATAATCCAGCTTGCGCGCAGCTGCCGTAAAACTTCCCGTCTCCACCACCGTCAGAAATGTAAACAAATGACGTGATTCCATGCTGCATCTCTCCTTTTCCATATCTATCATTTCTTCCATCGGAAATACCGATGGTCAGCATTCGTTATATCCGTTTTACCGATGAGTCTATTATCTGCTACGCTGGAACAAATAACAAGGAAAGCAGGGAAATATATGACCCTTTCGCACAATTCTGGATCGGGTGCCGCTACAGCCGCCCCATCGCATCCCTCTTCTACGTCAACCGGGAATCAGAACGCTCATCTTGGCAGAACGATCAATATGCCGCAAGCAGTCGCATTGTATATCGGTGCAGTCGTTGGCTCCGGTATTCTGATTACGCCCGGCATTACCGCTCATATGGCAGGTCCATCCGCGATTATCGCCTGGATATGTATGGCACTGCTCATTTTACCGCTCGCCTTGTCCATGGGACTGCTGTCAGCGCGCTATCCTAATGCTGGCGGTGTATCGCACTTTGTCTCGCTTGCCTTTGGTCCACGGCTGGGGGCGCTGATCGGCTGGTTTTTCCTGATGTCGGTGCCGATTGGTGCGCCAGTCGCTGCACTAACTGGTGCCGGTTATTTGACCGCAGCACTCGGCTGGAGTGAACCGATACGCATCACGATTGCCGCCGCCCTGCTGCTGTTCAGTCTATTGATCAATTGGATTGGCTTTCAGCTTGCCGGTAAAATTCAAGTCGTAGTCGTCGGCGCGATTATTCTTGTGCTTGGTCTTGCGATTGTCGTCGCCATCCCGGATATGAAAGTATCCAACTTCACACCATTCATGCCGCAGGGCTGGTTCAGTGTCGGTCAATCGGCAGCGATGTTGTTCTGGTGCTTTATCGGCTGGGAAGCGGTATCGCATCTGTCTGAAGAATTCAAAGACCCGCAAAAGGCAGCCGTACGCGGCGTCATAATCGCCGCTTCCATCGTCGGGCTGCTATACTTACTCACTGCCATCGTTACGATTGGCACGCAGAGCTATCTCAACGATGCGGATGCTTCGCTCGTTCATCTGATTGGTAGCCGACTCGGCATCTGGGGTGCTGTGTTATCCGGTCTGACCGCTGCCTGTATCTGTACAGCGACTACAGTCGCTTATATCGGTGCTGCATCTCGCGTCGCCTTCGCACTGTCCCGTAGCGGATATGCCGCCCGTCCATTCAGCCACCTGTCACCGCGCTTTCGCACACCGACAGTAGGCATCGCTTTTCTCGGAAGCTGCTTTGTGATCATTCTATCTCTGTATGCGACAGGTCTGCTCAAGCTTGAATTGTTATTACAATTGCCGAACTCCGCTTTCATTCTGACGTATCTAGCAGGCTGTGCTGCCGGCGTACGCTTGTTATGGAAGGAAAAGGTTGGACGCTGGATTAGCGGCATCTCGTTTGCATTTACACTGATTGTGTTTCCATTTACCGGTTGGGCGATTCTGTACCCGCTGGCGATCACTATCCTGTTCTGGCTGATGACCCGCAAACGGGCAGTACAGCGATAATTGAATTTCATATACTTTTCACACATCTCTCCCATTGTTCTCACATAATCCCTTGTTAAGATGATCTTACATCAGCAGTTGACAATACACTTTGCCGACAAGGCGCACCGCTTCACCAACCGTGAAGACGACAGCGTACCTGACGGCAGAAGCAACTTCGATGGCAAACAAATCTATTAACGAGGTGACCTACCCATGAAAAAATGGACAAAAAATGTAGCAGCATTACTGACAGCAGTGAGTGTACTCGGTGGAGCAAGCAGCGTATTCGCAGCAACCCCTGCCACAACAACGCCAGTGAAAAAAGTGGTTTCTACTTCCGCAACAGCGACCAAAACAACACCAGCTGCAACAGCGAAAACAACTTCCAAAACACCGGTAGCATCGACTCACAAAGCGACAGCTGCAACAACCAAGTCCACGGGTAAAACAACAACAGCTGACCATAAAAAAGCAACCGCAACACACAAAGCAACAACTGGTAAAAAGAAAACTAGCAAAACAGCGGCTCACAAAGCAACTGCAACGACGCACAAAACAAAAGCAACCGCGCATAAAACAAAAGCAGCTGCACACAAAGCAAGCGCAGCTCACAAAAAAGCAGCTCACACTACCAAAAAAGCCGCTCACAAAGGCAAAGTGACTACTCACCAAACAGCGCCAGTTAAAAAAGGCGCAACCACTAGCAAAACAACAGGTAAAACAACTTCCCACAAATAAACATGAGGCTTGATCCTATGGATCTTCCCTTTCTATCTATCGATCACATGCTCCAAAGGCTCCCTGCGTTTGATGTTGATTCAATATCCTGTCAATGCCCTGATTGACAGGTAGAAAAACTCGCCATAAAAAGACGGAACTTCCCCCGGAGTTCCGTCTTTTTCTTTACTTTTTTGTCATCTTCATAGCTTTGATCTTGCCCCCTGTCATCTGATACATTAAAAGTGACATATGTAAATCTTCATTTCGAGGTGACTCCATGACCCGTATTTTTGTCGTTGATGACGATCATTATATTTTGCAGCTCATTACTGGCTATTTGAAAAAAGAACAATATGAAGTAACCTCATTCGCTCATGGTCGCGAGCTAGTCGAGCAGGTGAAAAGCGAGCATCCCGATTGTCTCATTCTCGATATTATGCTGCCGGGCATTGACGGATTGACCCTGCTAACCGAGCTGCGTACGTTTACCGAGATGCCGATCATCATCATATCCGCGCGCGGAGAAGAAGTGGATCGACTGAATGGGCTGGAGCTGGGCTGTAATGATTTTCTAAGCAAACCGTTTAATCCACGCGAGCTAGTCGCACGGGTGAAAAGCATGCTACGCCTGATCCGTAGCACGCGAATTGCCGTAGGCAACGAGCTGAATGCGGTCGATGCCCCCATCCCTGTTCTTCCCGGCAACGCTATGCCACAGCATGCTTCGTATATGAGTGCAGGCAATGTACAGCTGTCGGAGGAATTCCGGCGCGTGCATGTACAGGAGCAGGAGCTATCGCTAACCGGGCGTGAATTTGAATTACTGTTATTCTTGGCACAGCATCTGGATCGTCCGTTCAGCCGCGAGCAGTTGATTCAGCAAGTATGGAATTATGATTTTTTCGGCGAAGTGCGCGTTGTGGATGATCTGGTCAAACGTATTCGCAAAAAGCTGTCTCAGCATCATTCGACGCTCACGATTGATACCGTATGGGGCTTTGGCTACAAAGCGGCGGTGCATCATCCATGAAGACGATCCGTGGCAAAATGCTAATTGCTCTGCTGGCGGGTATGCTGGTGACGGTTGGCATTACTGGCTTCTTCTTTATTCGACTGCTGGATGACATTTTGCTCAATCAGGTCAAGCAGCAGTTGCAGGATCAAACGATGAAAGCTGCGCATATGGTCAATGCCGATGATCTGGACAGTCTGGATAGCGACAGCTTTCGCTTTTTTATTAAAGATGTACTGTTTTATGCCGATTATTTTGTGCTGGATACGCATGACAAAATTATTGCGTCCAGCAACTCCGGTCAGGTTGGCAAAACCTTGCCCAACTTTCCAACAGGTCGCGAAGGCATTATGCAGATCAGCGGCAGCAAAGTGTTATACAGCGAAGCCAAGCTGTCGCATCAGCCGTTTCGAGTCATCCTGTACTCTCCGCTCTCTTCGCTGCGCGCTCTGTATATTCCGTTAATGCGAACGACGATGCTATCGATTGCAGCGAGCTTTATCGTCATTTTGTTGATTGGATTGTTTGCCGTCTGGCGCACTGTGCAGCCGCTCAATCGGCTCAAGGAAGCGGTCAGTCAGTATGAGCCACATCTGATGAACCGGGAGCCTTTTTTGCAGGCGGATCATACAGAGATTGGTGAGCTGATCAGCACCTTTCAAGTGATGGCGGATCGGCTACAGCTGCATCATCGGCATCAGCTGGAATTTCTGCAAAATGTATCGCATGAGTTAAAGACACCGCTCATGTCGATTCAGGGCTATGTGTATGCGATTCAGGATCAAGTGATGCCGGTAGAACAAGGATTGGATGTAATCTCTGCTCAATCGCAGCGACTGATCGATATGGTCAGCAAGCTGCTTCAGCTATCTCGTTTGGAAAGTGTGGATGAGGAATGGCCGATCACCGAAGTCGATCTGAAAAGTATGGCAGAAGAAGCCGTCTATCTCCTGCTACCAGCAGCTCGTCAGCATGGCGTACAGCTGCACGCAGAAGGTGTATCGCATACCGTACCGATTGCGGCGGAACAGCTATTTCAGATTTTGCTCAATTTGCTGCAAAATGCAGTTCGACACAGCGCATCTCAGGTCAAGATGATACTGGAATGCCCAGATGACGGTGTGGCGGATTGGATCATGCATATTGATGATGATGGACCGGGCTTGGCGGAATCGGAGCGAGAACATATCTTTCGCCGCTTCTACACCGGAACGAATGGAGTGACCGGCTTGGGGCTAGCAATCAGCAAACAAATTGCGACCCGGCTGCATGCCGATCTGGTGTATAGCCCTTCGACGCTTGGCGGTGCGCGGTTCAGCATTATTCACTATCCACAAGTGATGGCAAATGGCAACAAAGGTGCTTGACACGTCCCTGAAACTGGGTAATCTAAAGATATAGAGGCATATTCATCACTGTTTAGACGCGACGCGCATAAGCATGGATTGGATCGTCTCTATTTTCTTTTTTAGCTTTCTTTTTCAGCGTGACCATTCTGTTGAACCAGAAGGAGGAATTGCCATGACCGGTATCAAAATTGCCCGCGATGACAATCAGCTGACCATTGACTGGCAGCAGTCCAAGCTGGAAATCCCTCTGCATGAAGCCGTCTACGTAACGCTGGATCAAGACATCCTATGCTCGGAATTCCACTCTACCCTGCTGCATACACCGTATAGTACAAGGGATCGGATCATGATTCAGACAGGAAAAGATACGTATCTGCTGCTGAACGACAATCGGATCACCATCATGAATCGATCTCGCCAGCATCACTGACGGCAACCTCAAAACATGAATCTAAAAATAGCTATCTGTGGCAAACGACACTGCCGTAGCCACTGGAGTACAGCTGGATCGTATCACTATTGATCCACAAGTTTTGACTGCCTTTCATTCTTCCATTACAATAACGTTTTAATCCAACTGCCTGAACGATACGGCAGCATTCCTGAATGGAAAGGTGGTCTCTTTTTTATGCTCAAAATTGCTATTATCGGCGACTATCAACCAGAAGCAAAAGCGCATATTGCCATTCCACAAGCAATCGCTTTGGCAGCGGAACATTTGCAGTGTCAAGCAGAATTACAGTGGTTACCCACGCCAGAATTGAACAACACAACAATTCCTTTGTTATCTGGTTACGATGCAGTCTGGGCAGCTCCGGCTACACCCTATATCCATATGGAAGGCGCATTGCAAGCGATTCGATATGCGCGTGAGCAACAGATTCCTACCCTCGGAACATGCGGTGGTTATCAGCATCTGCTGATTGAATTTGCCCGTCATGTACTGCATTTACAGGAAGCTGATCATGCCGAATCCAATCCAGAAGCCAATACGTTAATCGTGACTCCGCTCACCTGTTTCGTCAATGAACAGACCCACCATTTTACGCTGAAGCCGCATTCTAAGATTGCTACGATATACGGCATGACAGAGATTAGTGAGCAATATGGTATCTGCAATTACGGTTTGAATGCGCAGTATGTAGACCTATTTGCTGAGCAAGGGTTTGCTATCACTGGCAGGGATTGGAATGGAGAAGCACGCATTGCCGAGTTGGAGAATCATCCGTTTTACGTCGGGACGCTGTTTCAACCTGAGCGATCCGTATTTCGCAATGTCGTTCATCCATTGATTCGCGCTTTTTTACATAGTGCACTCTCGCATTCGCAGACAGCGGGAACGTTTACGATACCATTTTCACAGTCGGAATAGATCATTCATTGGGTAAATGAACAATAACATCATCTGTATCCACGTACATTTTACGAATGGGAGGTAATGATTGTGGGCTTGACCAAACAGCAGCGTATTCAACTGCATAACTTTAACAATCTGACCAAATCACTCAGTTTCAATATGTACGACATTTGTTATACTCGCACCAAGCAGGAGCGCGAAGCGTATCTGGAATATATCGATGAGCAGTACAATGCAGATCGACTTAGTGGTATTCTGACCAATGTATCGGATATTATCGGTGCGCATGTGCTCAATATCGCCAAGCAGGATTATATACCGCAAGGTGCCAGCGTCACGATGCTGATCTCGGAAGGTCCGGTCGAGACAGCGCCGAATGCTTCTTTTGAGGAGTCGCCGGGACCGCTGCCAGAGCATGTGCTGATTCATCTCGACAAAAGCCATATTACAGTGCATACGTATCCTGAATATCATCCCGATGAGGGCATTAGCACCTTCCGCGCGGATATTGATGTCTCCACCTGCGGTGAGATTTCTCCGCTCAAGGCGCTTAATTTTATGATTCATTCCTTTGATACGGACATTATGACTATCGATTATCTTGTGCGCGGATTTACACGCGATATCGAAGGCAACAAGCTGTTTATCGATCATGATATTAGCTCAATTCAGAATTTCATTCCAGCTGAGGTACAGGATCTGTATCAGATGATTGATGTGAATATTTATCAAGAGAATATTTTCCATACAAAATGTAAACGCAAAGAATTCGATCTGGATAATTATCTGTTCGGATATACCAGCGACTCATTATCTCCAGAAGAGCAGCAGCATATTACTGACAGGCTCACACGAGAAATGAACGAGATTTATTACGGGAAAAATATGGGCTAAGGAGTGAGTCAAGTTGCCAGCTGCGTTGCTAAAAGAAATCACCGAAACACAAGGATACCTGAGCGCTCTGTTTGACAGTTCACTCTTTGGGCAGCCGATTCAGGTGAATGCGATTGAGCCGAACATCCCACTGATGTATGCCGAGCGTTGTGCACAGGCGTTTCAGGCGCTGAGTCCGGCATTGTTGCAGCAGTTGTATCGGTATAGCTATGATTACTGTCTCGACTTCTGTGCATATGTTGGCGAGACGCCGCCAGTGATCCAGCAGCCAGAGGATATTTTGCAATATATCGCCCCGATGAGCATGGAAATCCCGGCATTTCCAGAAGAATATACTGCCGAAACCGCTGATCCAGTCCTGCATTTGGAGCTGGAATGTGAATGGGAACCAGAGCATGGTCTAGAATGGTTAATTCGTGGACATGATATTCTGTATATAGGCAGCTGCGAGATGGTATCGGAGTGGAGAGACAAGGAATATTACCGCGAGTATCATAGCAATTATGCGTTTGGCAACAAGTTGGACTAGCAATATGACTGACGGTACAGCGTATATAGAAACGTGGTAGATGATGCTGGATATTAAATGATCCATTGCTACAACAGCTAACATACAAAGCCCCTTATCGTTTACAGCCATGAAAGATTGGCGGCAACGAGTAAGGGGCTTTTATCATTGTCTTGTCTGATTGTACGATCCACCATTGATATTCGGCTATGTTTCGCCAGTCTTTTCATCCATATGAATGATCTGTATGAACGATCTGCAATCTATGATGTCATACCTTTTCATATTAGGCATTTTCGTGAATGCGGCGTTGTACCTGTTCTAGCAATTCCATTTTACGGTCAGTGATTTTGTTCATCAGGACGGTTGCATAACCAGCATATGCCTGCTTCAGATCATCGTCATGCAATGTGACCAGATTGATATTCACAGTCAACAATGAACTATGCGCCGCCGCTTCAAACAGAATAATCCCGATGCCAATATCCGACAATACCGTACGATTACATACGTCGATCAGCGGTGCAGCACTGTACATCCCATACAAACAGCATTCCATCAGCCGCAGTGGCGTGTCGATCGACTGAATCCGTGTCTCATGCACCGTCTGTCGACGCTCCTCCTGCTGATCCGGTGTTAATTTGGGCAATTGCAAAGCTTCGATATATTGACCAAACGCTTCAATATCCTCTGCCATTAACCATTCGCATGCTGTGGAAATGTACTCCATATCCTGTAGAGCCTGTGCCATATGCTGCTGTATATGTTCATATCCCTCACCTTGGGAAAAGTTTGCCGTCATTGAGGTCATTGCTGCTCCTAATGCAGCGACGATGGAAGCAACACTGCCTCCGCCCGGCGTCGGTTCCGAACGGGCCAGCTGTTCCATAATCCGCCGAAGCGGCTCGTCCCATGAAACGGTGTTCAATTCAGCTTGTTCTACCTTCACATGAATTCCCTCCTTCAACAGGCATTATCCACTTATTACCCATTTAGCAGAGGCTTGCCTATCGTTAAAACGTGTGTCGGCATATTTATTTTACAAGCGCTTCCAAATGGTATACGTATGCTGATCTGAATGACGTTTCTGCTATACAATTTCTACTATAGAGTAGATCAATCAAGACTGGTGCGTAGCGCGATCCATTTTCCATTCCAGCACTGATTTTAAGATGAGAATAATTAATGCCAGCAACACCAGAATCGACGATACGGCAAAAGCAGCTGCAAACTGATACTCGTTATATAGAATCTCAATATGCAGCGGTAGTGTGTTCGTTTCCCCGCGAATATGACCAGATACGACAGACACCGCACCAAATTCACCCATCGCGCGCGCACTACACAGCACGATTCCGTATAGCAACCCCCATTTGATATTCGGCAACGTCACCCGCCAGAAAATCTGCCAGCCGCGTGCACCGAGACTGACTGCCGCCTCCTCTTCCTGTGTGCCTTGCGCTTGCATGAGCGGCACCAACTCGCGCGCGACAAACGGCAAGGTCACGAATACTGTCGCCAGCACCATCCCCGGTAATGCGAATACAATCTGAATATTGTGTTCATCCAGCCAAGGACCGAGGAATCCCTGCGCCCCGAATAGCAAAATATACACCAGACCAGAAATAACCGGCGAGACTGCAAATGGAATATCGATCAATGTAATCAGCGCATTTCTACCGCGAAAACGGAATTTGCTGATCGCCCATGCTGCTGCAATACCGAACAGCGTATTGAGCGGAACCGCAATCGCTGTAATGAGCAACGTAAGCCGCAGCGCTGACAGTGCGTCGGGATCGATGACTGCGGCTTCATACACTTCCCAGCCCTTTTTGAACGCTTCGATCAGAATGCAGACCAATGGCAGAACGACGATTAATACTAGAAATAACAGCGCAATACCGATTAACGTCCAGCGAATCCCAGCCGACTCGGTAATATGGCGAGGTTGCCTGCGGGAAGATACCGATTTGGCTGACAATTGTGCTCCCCCCATCCTTTACCTCCCCTCTACTGCACTGCGATTGATTCGCCATTGCAGTACATTGATCAATAACAGCAAAATAAATGAAATTATAAGCATAACTAGCGCCACCGCCGCTGCACCCGCATAATCGTACTGCTCCAGCTTGGTCATAATGAGCAGCGGCGCAATCTCTGTCTTGAGCGGCATATTGCCGGAGATGAATACAACCGAACCGTATTCTCCAATGCCCCGTGCAAAAGCAAGTGCAAATCCGGTCAACAATGCTGGCCACAATTCGGGCAAAATGACTTTGAAAAAAATCTTCAGTCGGTACGCGCCCAGCATCACCGCCGCTTCTTCGGTGTCCTTATTCAAATCCTGCAATACCGGCTGTACCGTCCGAACGACAAATGGCACCCCGATAAAGATCAGTGCAATCGTAATACCGAGCGGTGTATAAGCGATCTTAATACCGAGCGGCGCCACCAGTTGACCGATCCAACCGTTGGGCGCATAGATCGTACTGAGTGCAATGCCCGCCACAGCCGTCGGCAACGCAAATGGCAGATCAATTAGACTGTCGATCAATCGTTTGCCGGGAAACCGATAACGCACCAACACCCATGCCAGCAGCAGACCGAATACCAGATTGACCAGCGCTGCCGCAAATGCCGTCAAAAAGCTTACCCTGTACGAAGCCAGCACGCGCGCTGCCGTGACCGTTTCCCAGAAGCCGCTCCAGCTTAACTCGGTCGTTTTGATCACCAATCCAGCTAGCGGAATCAACACGATGAGACTGAGGTAGATAATCGTAAATCCCATCGACAACCCGAAGCCCGGCAAGATGCTGCGAACCCGGCGCGAGGATGCTCCTGGCTGTATAGCTGCTTTCGTACTCATCTGTTTCCCCCCTGTAAACAGCTACAGCTGCAACGTATGTCGCAGCCGTGTTTCGCTGATTGTTCCTGTCCATTGCTATTGCTTGTTATTCACATCTATTCATGTTCATACTGAACGTATGCGCTTTTGTATTACAGATCAGGAGCCTGGTGTGTAAATCTGGTCAAATACACCACCGTCGCTGAAATGTGTTTCCTGTGCTTTTTTCCAGCCGCCAAAGTCCTTGTCGATCGTCAGCAGCTTCATATCCTTGAAAGTATCTTTATATTTGGCAGCGATCTTCTCATTGATCGGACGATAGAAGTTCTTCGCCGCAATCTCCTGCCCTTCATCCGAGAACAGATATTCCAGATACGCCTTCGCTACTTCCTGCGTGCCGTGCTGTTCGGCTACTTTGTCTACGACAGCTACTGGCGGCTCTGCCAGAATACTGATCGACGGATACACAATCTCGAATTGATCTGGTCCCAGTTCCTTTTGCGACAGCAGGGCTTCATTTTCCCAAGCGATCAATACATCGCCGATGCCTTTTTCCACAAAGGTAGTTGTAGCGCCGCGTGCGCCAGTGTCGAGTACCGGTACATGTTTGAACAGCTCGGACAGATAAGCTTTCGCTTTTGTTTCATCATTGTTGTTCTGCTCTAATGCGTAACCGTATGCCGCCAAATAGTTCCAGCGCGCACCGCCGGACGTTTTGGGATTCGGAGTGATAACCTGTACATCCGGTTTGATCAGATCGTTCCAGTCTTTGATGCCTTTGGGATTGCCCTTGCGTACGAGGAAGACGATGGTCGATGTGTAAGGAGAGCTGTTGTGCTCAAATTTGCTTTGCCAGTCGGTTGGCAGCAGTCCCTTTTCAGCGATGGCGTCGATATCGTAACCAAGTGCCAGTGTGACTACATCGGCTTTTAATCCGTCGATGACTGCGCGTGCTTGTTTACCAGAACCACCATGCGATTGCTTGATAGTCACTTCCTGACCCGTTTTACCTTTCCAGTACGTTTGGAAAGCTTTGTTGTATTCCTCATACAGTTCGCGCGTCGGATCGTACGATACGTTCAGCAGCTCGACCGAACCTTTGCCGTCACTACCGGAAGAAGCGTTGCTGTCGGTGGACCCATTTCCGCAAGCACTTAAAACCAACGTGAACAAAAGTATGGCTGACAATACGCCAGCAGTTTGAATACGGAAAAATCTGCCTTTTTGTGCATATGCTTTTGTCTTTTTCAAACCCAACACCCCATCTTTGTCATTTGATTGCCTGTCCCAGTCTTACTCCACTTCTTACTACACTGTTCGTTAACCTATAATTCCTACCTAAATACTAAGTTATGAATGAACTTTATCAGCATTGATCATTTTATTCAATATGAAAAGAAGAGATTTATACTGTCCTGCTTATCGAAATTTATGATGAAATAGGCGTATATATCAGCTTTTTCTATATTTGCTTCTATACTTGCCGAAAACGGTACCAAATAACACTTTGTCAGCATATGGTTTACTCAGTTATAATGGTTAGACTGTATTCCATTCATTTGCACATGCAATCGCACGGATACTGGGATGTCAGGCAGCATCGTTTTCTGCTGATGGCAATGACCTGATCTGCTGGCGATCTACTACAATCTATACACTACAGAAAGGGCGATGGTATGGTCCGCTTTGGTATCATTGGCACAAACTTTATTACAGAGCGTTTTATTGAGGCTGCAAAACGCAATGAGGATTTTGAACTGACTGCACTGTATTCGCGCACCGGTGAACGGGCTGCGCAATTTGGACAGAAATATGGCATCCCGCATCACTACACTGATTTGCAGGAGATGTTGGATAGCGGTAACATTGACGCGGTTTATATTGCCAGCCCCAACTCGCTGCATGCAGAGCAAGCGATTCAATGTATGGACAATGGCAAACATGTGCTGTGTGAGAAGCCGCTGGCATCTAATGTGGCAGAAGTGCAAGACATGATTAACGCGGCGCGCCGCAATGGTGTAGCGCTGATGGAAGCGATCAAGTCGGCGCTAATGCCGAATTTCGTAGCGCTGCATAATAGTTTGCCGAAGCTGGGACAGGTACGACGTTATTTTGCCAATTATGGTCAATATTCGTCTCGCTATGATGCGTACAAAGAAGGAAATATTCAAAATGCGTTCCGTCCGGAATTTTCCAACGGATCGTTAATGGATCTTGGTGTCTATTGTATTTATCCGCTAGCAGTACTATTCGGTCGTCCGAATACGGTACGCGCAACAGGCGTCATGCTGGAATCTGGTGTAGATGGTGAAGGCAGTATTATCGCTTCGTACGATGATATGGATGCGGTGATTATGTATTCCAAAATCACCGACTCCTCTCTGCCATCCGAAATTCAGGGCGAGCTGGGCAGCATTCGCATTGATAAGATTAGCGAGCCGAATCAGATCGTGATGACGTATCGCGGTGGATTCGCCGAGAATCTGCATGTGACGCAGTACGAGCCGCCCATGTACTACGAAATCCGCGAATTCCTCGATCTGATTGCGGATGGACGACAGGAATCAGAGATTGCTTCATGGGAAAGCTCCCTGATTACAGCAGAGATTATGGAAGACGCACGCAAGCAGCTGGGGCTTGTGTATCCAGCAGATGTAAAATAAACCGGTTGATCTGCATCGGTACAACGATGTAGTCACCAACGAACTGGATCAAATGAACGGGATCACAAGAAAAAGGAGAGCATAGTGCTCTCCTTTCCTGTATCCAACGATCATGGATGACAGGATAGATGGGATACTCTTAATGATTCACAGTCTGTGCTTGCTGATTGTGTGGCAACACCTGCCTGCTGTACAACGTTTTATTTTTAATCGAGGAGAATGATTATGACGGATATCGGGGTTTATCATGCGGTACATCCTTTACATCTACTACCTGCCGGGCGTGTAGAAGCACTTGTACAAGCAGCGCAGCGGCAGCATGTGCAGCTGCTCTTTTTTGACGAAGATGGAATTGATCTGGAGCAGCGAACCGTGCAAGCGATGATTCCTGATCCAGAGCAAGCTGGCAATTGGCTTCTGCGCGAGTGTCCACTGCCGGAGATTGTGATGAACGAAATGGCGCGTCTGCCTGCTGAACGTTCCCCAGTGGAACAGCGTTTGAATCGACTAGTCACGTTCACTTCCCATCCTATTCATACTAAGCAAAAGGTGCAGGACATGCTGAGCGAGTTACCACAATGGAGAGACTGGATTGTGCCAACCACTGTCTGCACAGGCATTGATAGTATGCTGCAATTGTTGCAGCAGCAGCGCGATCTGATCTTAAAACCAGATCAGGGACGGCAAGGACAGCATATCGTTCGAGTACGACTGACGGACAATGACCAGTATAGCTGGCAAACAGGCAATACAGCATTGATATTGGAAATGGACGGATTGCGCAGACTTGCCGAGCCGCTATTGGAGCGTCAAACCTATCTGATGCAGCCGTATATTCAAAGTGTCACTGAGGATGGACGTCCATTTGATTTTCGCATTCATGTGCAGCGCGGGCAGGATGGTACGATGCAGCTGACACGATTATATGTACGTTATGGACAGCCCGGCGCAGTAACAAGCAATCTAGAACAGGGCGGTGCGACAGCCGATTGGACAGCATGGATCAAGCAACAGCATCCACAGCATGCCGACGATTATATCGCCCGTTTGCCGGAACTGGGCTTGCAGCTGGCTCAGGATATCGATGGACTGTATGATTATCCGCTGGATGAGCTGGGGCTGGATATAGCGCTGGATCAGCAGGGCAAATGGTGGTTTTACGAAGCCAACACTGCGCCGCAGACACGGGAGCATGAAGCAGAACGTGCTGAACATGCGGTCGCTTATGCTGTCCATTTATCTCAGCGTCATCTGTTGCTGGATGCTCTACCTAAGTTGCCGACGAATCCTCAGGTGATCGGCTTGCTTTCTCTGCAACAAGCGGACGATACAGAATATCTGTTTATCGAAGCCTGTTCAGCGGTTGCCCGATTGCATGACGCTATACTGGTGCGTATATATGCTGATGATATTTTCTATCCACAACAACGATTGCTCGGCTATGTATGGGAGCATTCTCGCTGGGTGGCATACGATTGTCCGTATCCTGACGTATTATTCGACCGCTTGAAAAAGCGCGGCATTGCCGCTTATTCGCGCATGTACAGTGAATTGTCACATATTCCTGCTACCCATGAACTGAAAAGTGGCTCCATGAGCAAAATGCATATTTATCGCTTGCTGCAACAAGCACCAGAACCGTTGCAATCTCTGTTGATCCCGTTTCATGAATCTGTACATCCGAAAAGCATCGTCCGGTTCATCCAGAAGCATCAATATACCGTGCTGAAGCCGGATACCGGGTCGCATGGACAGCATATTTTCAATATTCGGCAGCTGGAAGATGGCTACGAAGTGTATGATCAGTCGTATTTACACCAGCTGGATACCGAGCAATTACAGCAATTTGTATCGATGACGATTGGACAGGGTTATATTTTACAGCGGTTTGTTGATAGTTCGACCGGGCAGGATTATCCGTTTCATCTGCGAACCCATGTGATGAAAGTAGCGGATGGTCAGTGGGATGTGGCGTTTGTACAGCCTTATGTCGCGGTATCTGCATATCGTAAGGTGACCAATCATGAGCAGACGTTACGGGTAGCGACCAAATGGGATTGGTTTCTCAATCTGGAATATGGCGAGAAGCAAGGCGGTACAATGGATCAACGCATTCGCGAGCTGGCTACCGGTGTTGCCGCCTATCTGGAGCCGCTACTCAAGCGTCGGTTCCCCGAAGTGGCCATTGATATTGGCATTGACCGCGAACGCAACATCTGGTTATTTGAAGCAAATTTCAACCGGATCGGTAACTCCTTCCATTCGTTTGAAGTTGCAAAGTATGCTGTGCCGTATGCCCTGTCGCTACTTCCGAAGTCATAATCGCCGTATGAGTCAGATGCGATTCTGAATATAACGACCTGATATATCTTCAATTCAGATGGAGCATGTACGCTTACTCTATACCACCGATACAACATACTACCATTACAAAATACAATCATTACAAAGAGCCTCTGCTGTTGAAAGTATTCAACGTAGCAGAGGCTCTTTTGGTTATGCACATTGTGCAGTTCAGTATTGTCTATTGCTGTTGCCAAATCTGCACGAAATGTACGGTGTACAAGTTTCGATTAGGAATTCAGCAATTGATTGTTTTGCAGCCATCTTACAAGTGTAGCGGCTCCTTCATTTTGCGTGACAACCGGGTTGGCTGTCAGCGCGGAATCGCCGGAAGATACAATACCGGAAGCATTGCCATCGCTCAGCGCCTGTTGAAGCTCGGCTTTTGCCCATTGACTAGCAGCTGAGTTCGTCGTTGGTGTGGTTGTACTTGTTGCCGCACCTTCGCCCAATCCATATACATTGGCGGCACGCGTCAGAATCACAGCAAGTTGCTCACGGCTGATCACGCGATCCGGTGCAAACTCCGTGCCGGATATGCCTTTCAGAATACCAGTTGCAGACAGGGCTTGAATCGCGCGTGTTTCCGGTGTATTCGATGCCAGATCGGTAAACGATGATGTGCCCGTAGATTGACTTGTATTGATGCCCAGCGCCGATGCAAGATATTGCGCCAATTCGCCGCGTGTCATTGCAGAATTGCCATTGACATCACTCTGTTGCGCTTGTGGCACGATCTGCTTTTGTTTCAGTAGTTGCAGTTGTGAGGAATCGCTACTGTTAGCAATTGGTGCTGTTACTTTGACAATTTGTAAAGTTGCGCCTTCCAGTGCATGCACAGAAGCATTCCCATTCTCGTCAAACGTAACGGGCACAACGTAGGAATTGCCATTGGTATCGGTCGCCATGCCTACATAATCATTGCTACTACCTGCGGCATCTGGTACGGCTACGCCGAGCTGGATATACCGGTTAGCATAATCATTTACCGTTGTTTGTTGGTCACCACTAGCAACCTGTACACTCACCTGATATGCGGTGCCATTTACTGCGCCAGCCACGTTAGCAGGAGCGGCTACTTTCTGTGCACTAATCACCCAGTTTGCCTGATCCGAGGTGTTCAGCTTTTCATTTTGTACTAGCTTGTTCAAAGCCGAGGATGGAATATAGATGCTCACATCGCCCGTTTTAACAGCAAAGCCATTTTGCTTGGACAACAGACTTTGCACAACAGCACCGCTAAAGTTGATCTGGTATTGTTGTTTACCTTTGACAGCGGAGGCGTCGATCATTACGGTTTTGTTGACTTGAGAATCGCTGACCGATTGACGAATCTGATCGGTCAGTACCTGTAATACTGCCTGCTGCTCACTGGATTGTGGAGCCAGAACCGCTGCTCCTCGTGTACGTGCGCTATCGGTGCTGGTACCAGAATGTACTGCATCAATCGTTGTCGTGCCGCTTGCAGTTGGAGTCGTAGTTGTTGTGGATGGGCTGGATGGTGTAGTCGTTTGCGGCTGAGTTGATGGTGTTGATGAAGAGCTGGACGATGTCGTATCTTTGTCTTTGTCCTTTTTCACTTCAATCGTTACCGTTGCCGGATCGGATGTATGATTTTGCAAATCGGTCACATAATAGGTAAAGGTATACGTGCCTGCGCTAGCGCCATTGTACGTAAAATCGCCGGTATTCGCATTCAGTGTCAGCGTTCCCGAAGCAGGCTGACTACCGATATGGTACGTTAATTGATCGTCGCTATCTTCATCACTCGCTTGCAATTGAGCCGTCAGCACTGCCGATTTTTTCACAGCAAAGCTCATTGCACGAGCAATCGGAACCGACCCGCTCTCACCATGCGTCAGCTTGGAAGAACTTTTAAAAAACTGCTGTTTGAAATAGGCAATGGAATCACCAGTGTAGACGGTTGGCTGATCGGTACTGACGCTGTAGGAAGAAGTAGAGGTTGCCGACGATGTCGTTACACTCTGTGCCTGTGTTACGCCTGGCGCAGCTGCGAGACCGGTAGCCAGAATGGACGTGCTGGCGAGGTGTATAACCTTTTTGGCTGTTAGATTTTCTTTATTTTTCTTCATGCTGCTGGCAGCCCCTTTGACCGATGAAATATAAATAATTAACTAAACAACTTTTTACGTTATTATCGGTTCAAAAATGAATTTTATGTATAGAGATTTACAGAGAACCATCATAATTATGCCGTATATACAATATTCAAAGCGCAAATCGGATAGTTTCACAATGGTTATTCCACAAAAAAAGACTGCCCATATGCGGCAGTCTTAGGTTTATTCCGAACATTCCTTTTTAATGTTACATCTATTTCGCAACAACACTCTGCATAGTTATACACTACATGGTTGCATTCCCAGCTCAATGCGCCGCTTGCGTCTCTGTCATCAATTCATCCAGCGCACGTCCATACTTGCTCAGCCGTTCCATATCTTTTACAGACGGCTCGTTGTTACGCGACGGGTCCATATTATCTTCAATATCCGCGATCTTGACCGTACGGGCAATCGAGTTCTGTTTGGCACGTCGGACGAAATCGTGATAATCCTCTCCCTCACGACGGCTCATCGCCTGAACGGCATCCACAATCTCCTCGGAAAAGCCTTCGGCAGCAAGGTCATGGGCGGTTACGTCCGTGTCTTCCAGCACATCATGCAGGACGGCGACGATTCGAGCCTCCTCGGAACTCATTTTCAGCATCACCCGCAATGGATGCAAAATGTACGGCTGTCCAGCGCGATCCGTTTGACCAGAATGGGCGCGTGTTGCAACGATAATGGCTCTATCCAGATTACTCATCTCCAACTCCCCTTTCCCTAACATCTCAATGTATTGTAAGTGGCTATGCTAGTTATTACAACAGGCACCGCCGGATGAATCACTTCTCCGGCGGTGCCTGTTGATCGTGCCATTATATTGTTGTCTCTCTACATGTCATTAATCAGGATATACGTTAAAATCAGTCACTAACTGGGCGCAGCTACCATCAGCAGCATAGCCAATATAGCTGTGATACACACCATTGCCAAAACCACTGGAAAATAGCGCCATATTATCGCCGGTATCCAGTTCAGTCACTAACCAGCTGCGGACAGGACGGAAGGTTTCGATCGCTGCCGCCTCCCACGCATCCATCAATTCCTGTGCCAATTCTGGATTGTCCAGCTCCTGCTGCTCAGCCAACCAACGGTAAGCGCGAGCATCCAGATAACTACCAGTGCCAGAATCGACGGCAAATCCCCAGCGCGCCTGCTCATACAAATTGTACGGATCGGCTTCAGGGCTAAATTCGCGCTCTGCACCTTCCCAGCGTGCGACTGGCGCATCACTGAATATAACACGGGCAAAAGCAACCCGTTCGTCCACAGGAATCTGGCGATTCTCACGCTGCTCCGCCGGATCGGTAATGCAAGCAATCGACAGCTCTACCGGGAAAGATCCTTTAGGGAATTCCTGCACAAATGGAGTGGATTGTATCAGGCTGTACGGATCATCGGCCACGATTTTACCTGTGGTCACGCGCAGTTCCCCGATAGACTCGGTATAAAAAGCAAGATTGCGTCTCTGGCCTCTGCGGAATTTGACCTGCTCTAGGTGAAACCCTCTTTTGAACACTTCCTCCAGTACCTTACTCTCATGTAACACCTTGTCCATCTTTCTTTCCTCCCTTGTTCGCTGGATGATGTGGATTACATAACATTATACCCCTCCCGCTCCAAGAAGAAAGATTTTTTATTGGATATTCCCAAAAAAATCATACAAATTTTTGAATTTAGACACGAAATGTGAGAAAAGTTGGGGAATATCACGGCAATTGTTTACATCCCATGTAGCACATGATGGTTCTCAAGGATTTGCAGACGTTTTCAGCAATTCAGTTCTTTTTGCAATAGTTTGCGCAGGATTGTGTATGCTAAGGATTGAATGATTGTGAAGGATCACGCATAATGTGATAGATGAATGTTCAGGAGAGGATGGAGAATGGGCTTGGATCAACCGTCAACGTTTAGCCGGGCGATTAATGAGATTATGGATACATGTATGCTGGCTGGGCAAATTATGCTGCAAAGCGGCGCGGAAACGTATCGGGTAGAGGATACGATGACCCGAATCGCTGATGCGTCCGGCATGCCCGGCGCGCACAGCTATGTTACGCCGACAGCGATCATGTTTTCTACAACCGGCGCTGAGAGCGCACGACTGGTACGTATCGATGAACGCACCACCGATTTGCACAAAATCGCGCAGGTCAACGATATTTCGCGTCGCATCAGCAGCGGCGAATTGAGCGCTGTCGATGCGTATACCCTGCTAAAAGTGATTGAGGCAGGCCCGCCGGAATATCCGACCTGGCTGAAAATGCTGGCTGCTGCTATTGCCAGTGGCTGTTTTACAATTATGTTTCAGGGCGGCTGGGCAGATTTTATCCCGTCGGTCATTGCCGGATTTGTCGGCTATACAGCGGCATTGTATTTGCATAAATGGGTACAAGTGAAGTTTTTTGCTGAATTGTCTGCTGCCTTTGCGATCGGACTGCTGGCTTCGATCTTTGTCGAGTTTCATATCGGACGCGAATTGGACAAAATCATCATCGGCTCCGTTATGCCGCTGGTGCCGGGTTTGCTAATTACGAACGCTATCCGCGATCTGATGGCGGGTCATCTCGTCTCCGGCATCTCCAAAGGCGCGGATGCGCTATTGACCGCCTTTGCGATCGGTGCGGGCGTCGCGATTATTTTGACATTTGTGTAGCTCCAGCAGGTCTGGACAGAAAGGCAGGTTATTATGTACATACTGGCTCAGCTTGCGACCAGCTTTATCGCTTCCGCCGGTTTCGGTATTCTGTTCAATGCGCCGCGACGTTCGCTGCTGCAATGTGGAATCTCCGGTATGCTGGGGTGGATGGTGTATATTTTGCTGTATGAGCATATTGATCCGATTGCAGCGACGCTGTTTGCTACTTTTATTGTAGGCGGTATCAGCCAGATCTTCGCACGCATCTACAAAACGCCGGTGATCATCTTCAGCGTCGCCGGTGTGATTCCGCTCGTTCCTGGCGGATTAGCGTACAATTCCATGCGTCATTTTGTGGAAAATAATTATGCTGAAGCTACTGCACTGGCCGCTCAGGCTGCTATGTTATCCGGGTCGATTGCGCTCGGTCTCGTTCTATCAGAAGTGTTCAACCAAATGATACGCCGTGCTGCCCGATAATGGGTGCACGGCGTATTAAGTATAGAGGCGCTCATAATTGGAGCGCATATGCAGTTGACTGTCTTCTTCCTATATTCTTTTGGAATGATCAGGCAGGTAGACGCTGCTCGGCATAACATTCCGCCAGCCAGTGGACAAATTCGTCCTCCACTCCTAACAGATACGCACAGAAGATCAGATCGATATCATCAGCGATATAGGCAGCCAGATCACCGCTACCAGAAGCACGAATCACCTGATCAAAAGCCAACCGACTCCATTCCTGCATCTGTTCTTGCTCTACTGGCTTCAGCCCATCCCGATGCAGCTTCTGATACGCTGCAATCCAAGCAGCGTCAAAATCAGCACTGTCCCGGTAGTCCAAATAAGCCTGTTCATCCAGCAGTTCCCACAATCCGTCCGGCAGCAGTTGTGCTTGCTCCAGACGGGGTTGAATGATTGAGATCAGTGTTTTCACTTGATCAATCTCCTGTTTCATTATTTACGATTAACTACACGATAAACGTAGCCACATATTCACTTCATCCAGCCCGGTCACGACCGCTTTGACCATATAGCCAGGATACCGTGTTTCTGGCGGCACGGCTGCATTGCATTCCCCGTCGTCGATAATACCATACGCATCATTAGGCAGACTGAGAATAACACCCTGTGGATAAAAGACTTCGATAATCCCACTCACCACATCGCCAAACTGGAATTTGGCTTTGGTCTGCTCCCATTCCCGGCGGTGCGGTGCAGTCGCTTGGCTCCATACCTGTTCAAATTGCTCACGGGTAATATCTTCGCCTTCTGCATCATCCATACTCTGATCAAACTCCTGATCATATAAGCAGAAATGCAGTTCCTCATCTGAGCGGCAGGATACGATCCAGCGTCCTTCGTCTTCAATCACTTGACGCAACACGGTTCGCTCACTGTCCACCTCAAAATAATAATTTTCATCACTTTCTTCAAATCGTAATCGATAATAGTCCATGAATTAAACCTGTTCCTGTCCACCATCGGAATGTCCGGTTTGCTGATGACCGGCATAATACGTTTGCCCCGGGTCCAGATCAAGCACTACTCGGCGCGGAGCAACAAGCGAATACTGATGCTCTACCTTCCAGCGCTGATCCTCCTGCATCCCGATTGTCTCTCCGTCGGTAATAATGTCTCCCTGATGGTAAATATAATCCGCTACATTCATCAAAAACTGCGCCACTTCCGCCGGTTCCATATCGTAAAAATGACACTGCACATCCGGCACACCAAGCGCCGACAAGCCGCAGCTGTCCATCACCATCTCGCGTCGTTCTTCATCAGACGGAATGCTATACAAGCGAATATTCAGCGCACCATATAGCTGCTGGTCCTGCTCTAGCGCTTGCAATAACGCTTCCGCCGATACTAGTTTGTCGCTTGCATTGTAATAGACTGCATCACATGGAGCGACCTCTAGGACGGCACGCATCACTTTATTGAACAAAGACAATCTCTCCTGTGGCGGCATGCCTCTTGCCATCATATCCGTCAGCAGCAGTTCATAGCTGCATTGTTCCAGCACAGCGCCTGCTTCTGGCCAATGCCAAGACTGCTGAATCGCCGTCTCATACATCGATGGCAATGGAGCGGTTGTTGCTGGCATCAACGCCGTTTGTACCGGCATAGAGCCTTCCTGATATTCCAATGTGTGATTGAGATGGAAAAAGTGATAATGATCTTCCTGATCCTCTTCTTCACTATTGCTTGCTTCACTACGCGCTTCCCACACGGCGAGTGTCTCTTCCGCATCTTCTGCCAGATCTTCGGCAGTACGTACGGGCCCTGTATATTCCAGCACTTTGGCGTACAATGCTTCCCGGTCGATGACCGGCTTTTCCTTATAAAGCAATTGTGCAGTATAGATAGCGGCATAGCCGTAATCTTCTTCCATTTCTCGTTGTTGCTGCGGTTCCGGCTGACCGGAGTCCATTGATGTCATGATGATGCTCCCTTCGCTTTTCGTTTTGCGGGTATTGGGGTCTGCTGCTCTTTATTACCCTGATTGCGGCAGTATTGAATTATTCAGCAACAAGGTGATATGACAAAGGTATGGGTATATCCTTATCCTTAATAAAATATGTACATAACAGCGATAACAGCGGTCACAGTCATATTCGTGACAGATGGTGTATAATCCTCTATAACAGGCTGGAAAGGCAGACTCGCGTTTCAACGCTCCGCTGAACCGGGTACTCTGCAATTATAATCGGTTCTGCTCAAGGTAGATAGACAGTACCGAATGTTCCACCTAATCCGCAACACCAACCCAAGGAGGTATTGTTATGATCCATCCTCATACTATTTCTGTTCGTGAACAAGTCTGGAACTTTGTCGATACTCTGGATGAGACGATACTGAATGAACACGCGCAACCTGACCAGTGGAGTATTGCACAGGTATTGGAGCATATGTATTTAATGGAACAAGCGATCACTGAACGCTTGAATGCTACATTACAGCAAACCGAACCGACTCCGCCGCCATTGTCGCGTGCAGATGGCGCGACGCCTACATTTTACCTGACGCTGGATCGTTCACGCAAAATCCCGGCGCCATCCAATCTGGTGCCTGCTGATAAGCATGCCACTTTACAAGAGCTGCATACGCGTCTGGATCGCTCACGCAATCGTCTGGAGCAAGTGGTGGAAACTGCTGATCCAGAGCAATTGAAGCAAAAAACGATGAATCATCCCGTGTTTGGACCGCTAACGCTAGAAGAATGGTTGGAATTTATCGGTCTGCACGAGCAGCGCCATCTGGAACAAATCAAAGATATCCAATCCGCACTGGCAGCTGCCAGCTGATTGCAGAGTCGACTGCTTTCGTTCACTTGGGGAACACGTTACAATAGAAGATGTTGATATTGATTCAGAATCTAGATAACGATCCAGCAATCAAAGGAGCTGCTAACCGATGGACGACAGAATTGCTACTCTGCGCGGATTGATGAAACAGGCAAGTTTGGATAGCCTGCTGATCACCGATCCGAAGCATGTATATTATTTGACCGGATTCGCCAGCGATCCGCATGAGCGGTTTCTCGGCTTATTCATTCCAGACGGAGACGAGCCGTTTATTCTGCTGCCCGCTCTGGATGAAGACAAGGCACGCAGCGTGTCCACTGTAGAACGCATCGAAACGCACACTGATACCGACAATCCGTATGTTCGCTTGAAGCATTACGTCAAGGGCAAGATCGGCAAACTGGGCGTGGAAAAGGAACATCTATCTGTAGCACGCTTTGAACAGCTGTCCGCCGAGCTGGACGCTGAGAGTTATAGCGATATCGGCAGTCTGCTGAACGGCATGCGTTCGCGCAAATCGCCGGACGAAGTGCAGCGCATGATCGTTTCGATTCAGAAAATCGAAGAAGTGCTGCGCCGTGGTCTGTCCAGCGTACGCGTCGGTATAACTGAGATTGATCTCGTTGCCGAACTGGAATACCAAATGAAAAAAGTCGGCGCCGAAAAAGCCGCTTTTGACACGATGGTATTGTCCGGTCCGAATACTGCGTTGCCGCACGGCGTACCGGGTAGCCGCAAGCTGCAATCCGGCGAGCTGGTGATGTTCGATCTTGGTCTGTTTTACAATGGGTATGCTTCCGACATTACCCGCACCTTTGCGCTAGGTGATGTGGATGATGAGACAGCAAACGTATATCATACGGTTCTTGCTGCCAACGAAGCAGCGATTGCAGCTACGCGACCGGGTGTTACCTTTGCCTCAATTGACAAAGCGGCACGCGATGTAATTACCGAAGCAGGCTATGGAGATCGCTTTATCCATCGCCTTGGTCATGGGCTTGGAATGGATACGCACGAATATCCGTCAGTACACGGCAGCAACGAAACGCTGGTGGAATCCGGTGTTCTGTTTACGGTCGAGCCGGGCATTTATATCCCCGGACATTGTGGTGTGCGCATTGAAGACGATGTGATCGTAACCGACACAGGTGTTGATGTACTATCCTCGTTCCCGAAAGAATTGACCGTCATCGGCAACTGAGTTGTTCGACAGTCATTCATCATTTTGGATGAATGCAAAAGCAAACACGCCATTTCTCTTACGTACTCAAGTAGAGAATGGCGTGTTTTGTTTGCATATACGAATATTGCTTACGCATTAAGCGTTACCTTTATTCCGCTTCGCCTTTGGCAGCAGCTGGGCGAATCAGCAGTGGCTGATCTTCAGCCGGCACCTTGAAGCTACGTGCCAGATACAGAAATGGCGTACCGACAGCAGTCAGAATGAATTTTAAAATATACGTCGTGAACAGAATTTCCAGCCAGACCGACCATTCGTACATTCCCATAAAAGCGATAGTACAGAAGATCAGCGTATCGACAAATGAACTGATCATCGTACTGCCGTTGTTGCGAATCCATAGCTGATTCGGTGCCGGGAATGAGCGACGCAGCCAGCGATACAATCGCACGTCCAACAGCTGACTGACCAGATATGCAGTCAGACTCGCAATCAGCAGAATAGAAATATTTCCAAAAATCAATTCCAGCGCTGCCTGCGCATCCGAGGAAATATCCACACCCGGTGCAACTTCAAATTTCAATGCCATCTGCATAACAATCGTCGTTACAATCAAGGTGAAAAAGCCAAACCAGACGGCGCGACGTGCCACCTTGGGACCGAAGCGCTCGTTCAGCAAATCGCTTGCCAGATACATACTAACGTATAGCGTATTGCCCAGCGTCGTCACCACACCTGCGAGTTCAATCGTTTTGATCACTTGAATATTGGCGAGAATAGCGGCGATGGCAATCCAGCCATACATCCCTTTAATCCCAAACAAACGATAACTGAGTACAAATAATGTATAAATCACAAGCACGAATAAAATACCCCAACCTATGTTGAACAATCCAGTTTCCCCCTAGTTTTGATAACGCGGGATGGTTACGAACCGCGAAAATGGTGAAAATTTGCTGAAAACCTGTTTAACTTTATCACAGGAATGTAGTCTCTACAACCCCATCATGCCAAGAATCGTATGATGCGATGCTCCGGTTACAGCGGGCAAATTAGCCGTTCTACCCATCAATGCCTCATGCCCCAGCAGTGCAAAAGCCATCGCTTCGCGCGCTTCATCCGGCACACCCAGATCGGCGGTACGCCCTAGTGTTATGCCTGTCGGCAAGCGCTGCTCCAGCATTCGCATCAAGGTCAGATTGAACGAGCCACCGCCACACGTCAGCAGGGTGTGTATGTCATGCTGCGGAATAATCCAACGTTCTACCGCCTGTGCAATCGTAGCCGCAGTCAATGCAGTTGCCGTCGCCAATATATCGGGAAAAGAGAGCGATTGCTGCCTTCCTTGCTCCCAAAACTGATGCGCAAAGGCAGTGCCGTACACTTCGCGCCCCGTGCTTTTCGGTGGCTTACGGTCATAATACGGATCATCTATATATAAAGACAACAGTGCCTCATTTACCTGTCCAGAACTTGCAATTTCTCCCTGTGGATCGTAGTGTAGCCTTCCATTCGTGTCCAATCGTACCAGCTCATCCATAATCATATTGCCCGGTCCAGTATCGAATGCCCAGATATCCTGTCGTCGCCCTCCAGCAGGCAGAACGGTAGCATTACCGATGCCGCCGATATTTTGAATGATTCGCCCTTCCTGCTCACTGCCAAACAGCAATCCATCCACATAAGGCGTTAACGGCGCCCCTTCCCCACCTGCCGCCATATCCGCTGCGCGAAAATTACCGACAACTGGAATGCCCGTACGCTCCTGCACAATTGCCAATTCACCAATCTGCAATGTCGCACGCACAGCAAATGATGATCCTTCCGGTCCGGGAAAAGGCTGCGGCTCTGGTGCATGCCATACCGTTTGCCCATGCATAGCAATGAGATCCACATCATCACTGGTTAGCTGCTGTTCTACCAGCAATTGCTGCACTGCATACGCATGCCATTCGCTAATTCCAACATGTGCCTGAACTAGCCGATCAATACGCGCCGTTTGTGGTGAGCATAATGCTTGCAGCCAATCGCGCAGCTCTGGTGGATAGGGAATAAAATGAAAGCCACATAGCTCTGCCGACGGTACTCCATGCTCATGCTCCGTAATGCGCACAAGCGCGGTATCCAGCCCATCCAGCGATGTGCCGGACATTTGCCCGATCACCAGATGCTCATGCTGATTACGATACTGCTCACAAAAATCCGTATGATGACGGGATGATGCAGAATTGCGCATACACAGCCTCCTCCGTTTCCACTGATGCTGATCGTATATGGCGTCAAATACTAGATTTGGTATGGATTCTATAAGTATGATTCTAACGGTATAACGAGCGACGCCTCTTTACGTATACCTATGATATATTTCCGTTATTCCTGCAATATCATATGATTACTCGGAAATAGTATAGATGAACACAATCAAAAAAGCATGCAAATTCCGAAAAAAGATTCGGTTCTGCATGCTTTCTCTGATGCTACAAGTGTATTGCCCTTGTTGCTGATTGCTTACGCTTCTACTGTATCCAGACCGCGATCTGGTTCATCGTACTTCTCACGGTCATGCTCTTTGAGCACACGACTGCTAACGACACCCGCTGTCATCGAGCCGCTCACATTAAGCGCTGTACGCCCCATATCGATCAATGGCTCTATCGAGATCAGCAGACCAGCGAGTGCAACCGGCATATTCATCGTCGACAATACGATCAATGCGGCAAACGTAGCTCCACCGCCAACACCCGCTACACCGAGCGAGCTGATCGTCACAACGGCGATCAGGGTCAAAATAAACTGCCAGTCCAGCGGATTGATGCCTACAGTCGGCGCAATCATAATCGCCAGCATGGATGGATAGATACCAGCACAGCCATTTTGCCCAATCGTTGCGCCAAAACTTGCTGACAGATTGGCAATACCTTCCGATACGCCCAGCTTATGCGTTTGTGTTTCCACATTCAGCGGAATCGTTGCCGCGCTGGAACGTGATGTAAAGGCAAAGGTGAGCGTTGGGATGATCTTTTTCACATATTGGAACGGGTTGAGTCCACTAAATGCCAGAATCACCAGATGAATGATGAACATGGCGATGAGCGCTACATACGAAGCGATGACGAATTTGAACAGATTCATAATATCCTGTCCGCTCGTAGTGGCGACCATTTTGGCGATAAGTGCCAGAATGCCGTAAGGCGTCAGGCGCAAAATAATCGTGACGAGTCGCATCACCACACCATAGATGGATTCCATCAGATTGCGGAATACTTCACCTTGCTCAGGATGTTTACGCATAAATCCAAGCGCTGCCACGCCGACAAATGCGGAGAAAATCACCACAGCGAGCGTGGATGATGGACGTGCGCCTGTCATATCTTCAAACGGATTCGTCGGAATAAATTCAAGCAACTGTGCAGGTAACGACTTGTCCTCTACTTCGCCCAATCGTTCTTCCAGCACAGTACCACGCTGCTGCTCAGTTTCACCGACTGGCATTCCTTCTGCCGTCAAGCCGAAGCCTAGCGCGGCAGCGATGCCGACCGCCGAAGCTACCGCTGTCGTGAGCAGCAATACGAGCAGAATCGATGTACTGATTTTGCCGAGATTCTGACCACCACTTAGCTTCAGGATTGCCATAATAATCGATACCATAATAAGCGGAATCACGACCATTTGCAGCAACCCGACATAACCGTTACCGATCAGACTATACCATTCCATTGAATCCGAGACGATCTTCGAATCTGCCGGATATATCCATTGAATCAATGCCCCTAGCACAATACCGAGCAGCAGCCCTGTAAATACGCGCTTCGTAAACGAAACATGCTTACGCTGCATCCAGAATAGCACGCCGATCAATACAACGAGCAGAAGCACATTCAAAATAACCAATCCTACGTTCATTCGTTAATTCTCCCCTTTTCTTCTACATTTTGTGTATAAACAACGAATGCATGAACCATTGTATCATAATGCCCAGTAAACAAGTAGTGTTAATACTATGATATATTTTTCGATTTTTTTGCCAAATTTTTATTATTTTTGCGGTTTTTTTTATTTTTTTGACATTTTACATGTAAAAAGAACTATTCAAACGACGGTCAATTGATATAAAATAAGAAATTATTTGTGTCTTTTTACTTAGTACCTTTAGCATATAAATAGCCTGGTCTTGTGTTCATACTGATACTAACAGATTATGAATTGACGAAAGCTGGAAGGGAGACGATGCGCTCATTGGGTGCTGGATGCTCATTACTACATACATCAAAACTTTACAACCTGCTCCATGTAGACGAGTACCGTTCTAATATTGGAATGATTCGTGTTAGCTAATGTTACGCCGAGAGAAATTGCACTGGAAATAAGAATGGATAGACGCAATTTTTGACATCTTAGACTGTACATGCGTCAAGTAGAGGAAGGGGAATTCATATGTTTCGTTTTATCAATCAATCGATCAGCCGCAAAATCATGGTGACGTTTGCCCTGCTGATTATCGCGGTTTGTCTGGTCATGAGTATCTTTTTCTATATGATGACTAGAGGGATTGTTGACAAAAACGTGGTGCCTCAGTTCCGTCAGGTACTGAATATCGCGATGGATGGTATTTTAAAAGATCTCGACAATACACAGGTCATGCAGGCAGCTCAAGGTAACAGCGGCGAAATCATGAAGCTGGAATCTTATCTGGGCGATCAATTGACTACGTATGAGCTGGATAATCTATATGTATTGCGTGTAGAAAAAGATAAAGCAGTCGTTGCCGCTCTTGCCAGCAAATCGAAGAACTTCAAAGAAGGGCAAGAAGTGGAATTGAATGAAAACATCAATACCGCGATGGACAAAGATAAGCTGCTAACTGATCTGTACAGCACAGACACCGGTTCGCATGTTACGTACTATTATCATATTCCGGGAAGCTCGGTGCTTGTTGCCGCCAGTATGGACGCAAGCTTTGTCGATGGAATTACCGCCAACCTGATCTGGACAACACTCGTCGTTGCGCTTTTGGCAGCGATTGTCTGCATGATCGTAGCGTACCGATTCAGCCGTAAAATTACGTTGCCACTGGCGCGTCTCGTTCGTCATACCCGTCTCGTTGCCGAAGGTAATTTGCAGCAGGATATCAAAATGACAGGCAGCGATGAGATCGCCCAGCTAGCACGCGGTTTCCGTCTGATGACCGAAAATCTGCGCACGATGGTTAATCAAGTGCTCGATAGCTCGGAAAAAGTATCGCTCGGTACCGAAGCTCTGACAACGCGTATTAACAAAATGCAGGGCATGGTCGATCAATCGGTAACGTCCATCAATACGATTAAGGATGGCAGTACAACGATTGCTACCTCCTCTACCGAAAATGCACGCGCGATGGAAGAAATCACCAATGGTATTCAGCATATTGCAACTTCGACATCCGACATTTCCGAGCAACTGGGTGAAGCATCCGATCACGCCGTAGCTGGTAATGGTATGGCGCAAAATGCAGTCGATCAAATGAATTCGGTCGAGCTAGTCGTATCCGATACTCGTCAATCTGTACAAATGCTCATTAATCGCTCCGAAGCAATCAGTCAGATTTTGCTATCGATTGGCGAGATTACGAAACAGATTCAAATGCTGTCGCTGAACGCTTCCATCGAAGCGGCACGCGCAGGGGAGCATGGACGCGGCTTTGCCGTTGTTGCTGCTGAGGTTCGTAATCTGGCAGACCAATCGCGCGGTGCTGCTCAGCAGATCGAATCCGCGTTGCAATCGATTCGCGAAGAATCACTCAAATCGACCGAGTCGATGAATCGTGTCAGCGAAGAGGTGCAATCCGGTACACGTCTTGTGCAGCAAGCAGGTCAATCCTTTGATCAGTTGGTGGAGCTGGTGCAACAGGTCAATATGACTGTCCAATCCGCATCCGCAGCTACGCAAGAAATCTCCGCCGGTTCTGAACAGGTGAGCGCATCGGTAGATGAAACCGCCGAGATTACGCAAAAAGCACTTGATAACATCAAGGGCATCGCCAAAAACACCCAGCGCCAATCATCCGAAATGCTCGCTTATGCTGCGGTAATGGAAGAGCTAAATGAGCAAGCCCTCTCGTTGCAAGCTGCGGTTAGCAAGTTTAAACTGAAGTAATGCTGATGCTGATGCTGATGCTGATGCTGATGCTGATGCTGATGCTGATGCTGATGCTGATGCTGATGCTGATCAATTATAAATATGTAAAAGCAGAAGTCCATCTAGCGACTTCTGCTTTTTTGTATTATGACGACGTACTCATGCTTTACTGTTCATCCCGTTCAATAGAAGCTCGGACAATCTCGTAAATCTGCTCCATATCCAAGTGTTCGCGAACCAGCTCTGTCATATGATCAAATGCTTGCTGACGATACGGTTCTGTTTGTACCGTTACAGGATACGGTTCCAGCCCCTTCTGCTGCCGCAAAATATTCAGCCAGTGACGACGGAACAGATCATTGTCAAAGATTCCATGCAAATACGTCCCCCATACCGAGCCATCTGGTGATATACAGCCATCAAAGCCTGCATTTTGCCAATCCGTTTCGACTTTGCTGTCCTCTACTTTCCTTGTCTCTGGTGTGCTTGTTATGGTGCTTGCAGTATCTGACTCTTTGATTTCTTCATCGTTGACCACTTCTGCGACATGATGGAGCGTAAATAGCGGCTGATGATGCTCCGTCTCCGCACATATCGTTTCTCCCATATGAATCTCGTAGCCAGTCACAGGAATCAGCGCAGGCGTTGTTTCCTCAGAAGAAATCGGCTCCAACATACGCAGTGCCTCACTCCGCAAATGACCTTCCACTACAACCGTTTTCTTTTCCGCAGCAAATACCGTCGTCACCGGCAACCAGTTTAACCCCGGCTCCGTGCGAATATGCGGCGAATCGTATCCACCCGGATCAGTCAGTGTATAACCGAGCATCTGATACCCACCGCAAATGCCGATCAATGGTACAGGTTTATAATCGCGTAATTGCTGCAAAGCTACATCCAGACCGCGTTCGCGCATATATTGCAGATCAGACAACGTATCCTTACTCCCCGGTAAAATGACAACATCCGGTACACCAAGCTGTCCAGCATGCTCGACATAGCGAACCGACACATCCGGCTCCGCTTCCAGCATGTCAAAATCGGTAAAATTAGAGATGCGCGAATAGCGAATAATAGCGATATCCAATTCTTTTGCCGGATCATGGTGATACCGCCGCGTTTCCAGTGCAAGGGAATCTTCCGCATCCAACTGTAAGTCAGTATCATGCGGCAGTACGCCCAGCACAGGAATGCCTGTATATTGTTCCAGCCAGTCGATGCCCGGTTGTAGCAATGCCGGATCACCGCGAAATTTGTTAATAATCAACCCTTTGACTCGCTCTCGTTCGTGTGGTTCCAGCAACTGTAAGGTGCCGACGAGTGAAGCGAATACACCACCGCGATCAATATCCGCAATCAATAGCACGGGCGCATCTGCCCAGCCTGCGAGATTCATATTGACGATATCACGGCTTTTCAAATTGATCTCTGCCGGGCTGCCTGCACCTTCGATCACAACGATATCCTGCTGTGCTCGCAATCGGTTAAGTGCATCCATCACAAGCTGCTGTGCCTGTGGTAAAAAGTCTTCCCGGTATGTCCAAGCACTCATCTGTGCATACGGTTTGCCATGCACAACGATCTGAGAGTGCATATCGCCAGTCGGCTTGATCAGAATCGGATTCATATCTGTGGTCGCTGCCAGACCGCATGCTTCTGCCTGTACCCCTTGCGCGCGTCCAATCTCTTTGCCATCCAACGTAACGTAGGAGTTGTTTGCCATATTTTGCGACTTGAACGGCGCGGTGCGCCAGCCGTCCTGACTGAACAATCGGCATAATGCGGTAGCGATCATGCTTTTGCCGACATCCGAGGCGGTGCCCTGTAACATAATGACAGCTGCTTGTTTATCCATTGGATCACTCCTTTGTGTAGCTGTTGCTACTTGGCGTATAGGATGGCTTACTGCATAGCCATTTGAAAATAAAAGACAGTATGCCGCGTAGATTCGCTGCGCATACTGTTTGCGATTATGGCATTGTGTGATTGTAGATTGTATATTTACCCTGACACCAACCAATATTATCGTTCATCTACGTAAAGGCATCATGCAAAAGTCGTTCATCGTGCATAGGATTCTACCACTCTATTCCGCCGCTTTGCGAGCTTGCATTCCTTTTCCGCGTTTTAAGAGAAGCTGTGGCACATCAATCTCATCATGATGCACGATAGCAGGCTGAATATGAAATAGCTGACGAATGACATCTTCCTGCATCAATTGCTGTGGCGTACCGTTCATAAGTACCTGCCCGTTATCCAGTGCGAGCAAACGATCACAATATCGTGCTGCCAGATTCAGATCGTGCAGCACAGCAACGACCGTAATACCGGTTTCTTTGCGCCATTGATCCAGCCATTCCATAAAATGCACCTGGTATGCAATATCCAGATACGTCGTCGGTTCATCCAACAGCAGCAATTGAGGCTGCTGCGCCATTACTTTGGCAAAAGCTACCCGCTGCCGCTGCCCACCACTCAATTGATCCAGCGGCTTGTCCGCCAACGATAGCAAATCAAGTCGCTCCATGATGGTATGCAGCAATTCATCTACATCTGGGTCTTCGTCACGACCGAGCCAGTTCTGATACGGGTATCGCCCCATCGCTACTACTTCACGCACCGGATCATGCAGCGGAGCCAATCCATCCTGACGCAGCACCGCCATGAATCGGGCAATATCGCGCCGGCGGTAGCTCGACAACGCCTGACCCTGTAACGATACTTGACCGGTGTGAACATGCTCCGTCCCAGCGATCAGCTGCATCAATGTCGTTTTGCCACTACCATTCGGTCCGATCACACCCCAACATTCACCGGATAGTATCGACCAATCGATACTATGTAGTACCTCTCGGTTGCCGTAACGCTTGCTGACCTGCTCAAGTTGAACGACGGGTGTAGCTATGGAAGGTGATGTTGTATCTCCAGTATTCGCATCGGCATTTGTAAATGAAGCATGTGATGCTGTAGATGATGATATGCCATTGATTCCGTCATCATGCTGCCACATAGCCCATCGTGCATGCTCGATATTCTGCATCCGCTCACCTCCTCGCTCCTGCGCGTGTTCCGTGTTCCGTGTTCCGTGTTCCGTGTTCCGTGTTCCGTGTTCCGTGTTCCGTGTTCCGTGTTCCGTGTTCCGTAGCAATTTTGATAGGGATTGCCCGACTTGGCAACTACATATCTCAATATCATTTACAATCACTGAAAGATATCCTTTTATCAAGAACTCTATCTCTCAGCTTCGCTTCGTCTCATCTACACTTCAGATCATATTACGCTGCTTTTTGTTCCGATGCAGCAAATAAGCAAAAAACGGCGCACCTACAAACGCGGTCACCACGCCGAGCGGAATCTCGGTTGGTGCTAGCACTGTACGCGCAACCGTATCCGCCCACATCAGGAAAATCCCCCCGCCCAGTGCGGACATCGGAATGAGCAGGCGGTAATCCGAGCCAAACAGCAAACGAATCATATGCGGCACAACCAGCCCCACAAACGCAATCACACCGGATACCGACACAGCCGCCGCCGTCACCAGTGTGGCAACGATCAGCACGATCAGCTTTGTCCGATCTACGGCAAGCCCGAGATGCGCTGCTTCCTTTTCACCAAGTGCCAGTATATTCATGGCTCGGCTCTGACTCCATAGAAAAAGGATGCCGATCAGCACATAAGGCAGCATAACTGTCACATACGACCAGCCACGCAAACTGAGACTGCCCATCGTCCAGAATATAATCTCGTTGACACTGCCTTCCGACATCGACGCCAGAAACGATACAATTGCTCCAAGAAACGACTGCATTACTACGCCCGCCAAAATAAGACTGGCTGTCGGAATCCGTCCTTCTTCTCTTGCCAGCGCCAGCACCGCATACAACGTCACCGCTCCGGTCACAAAAGCAACAAGCGGCAGTGTCCCACTACCAAACAGCGCATACTGATATCCGGTAAAAATTAATACTGCCGCGCCGACTGATGAGCCAGACGATACGCCCAGTGTAAACGGATCGGCAAGCGGATTGCGCAGCACACCTTGAAAGGCAGCGCCCGCCACCCCAAGTGCCGCGCCCACAAGCAATGCCAACAGCACGCGTGGCAGCCGAATTTTCAACATGATCTGCTGAGCTGCCTCATTCCAGTCCGGCGTAATCCAATGATGCAGCCACGGTACATGATAGAGCAGAATGCGTGTAATCTGACCTGCCGGAATATGCACAGAACCGATACCAGCAGTCAGAATAACGCTAAGCACAAGCAGGACTACAAACAGCAGTAGCGGCAACCCTGCTTGACGACTCATTGTTTGACCAGATCAGGGTAGAGCGCATGAGCAATCTCTACGAGTCCGTCCGTTACACGCGGACCGGGGCGGCTGACCAGATCGTCGTCCAGCCCGAATACCTGATCAGTTTTGATGGCTTTGATTTTGTCCCAACCGCTGCGTGCGCGGATGATCTGATCCAGACTTTGATTCGTTTTGGAATCGACCGATTCTTTGGAATACAGAATGACATCTGGATCGGCAGCGACGATATGTTCCTCATTGATCTCGTACCAGCCTTCATTGTCGCCAGCGATATTGATGCCGCCTGCCAATGTGATTAGCTCGTCCATGAATTCGCCTTTGCCTACGGTCCAGCCTGGGGAGAACTCAATATATACGTTTTTCTTGTCGGCAGCTTTCACTGAAGAGACAGCATTCTTCACCATTTGTACCTGCTCCTGCATATGGTCAGTTACCTGCTTCGCCTGTGCCTGATGATTCGTAATTTGACCGTACAGTTGAATATTGCTGATCACATCGTCAACCGTTTTGGGCGTTGTTTTGAAAATAGTAATACCCGAGGCGCGCAGCTTCTTCACCAATTCCTCACTGGAGGAGATGCCGGTAAATACGATATCCGGGTTCAGCGCTACAATCGCTTCCACATCTGGCTCGCTAATGCCACCGATTTTGGCTTTGGTGCTCACCTGCTGCGGGTAATCGTCATACTCCGATACACCGACAATTTGCTGATCCAGACCGATCGCGAACAGTGCTTCCGTTTCCGCTGGGGAAATGGAAACAATGCGTTGCGGTGCTTCTTTGAATGTAAATGATTGACCGGTTGCATCCTTGATCGTCAGCGGATAAGTCGTCTGCTCACCGCTTGTCGTTGCAGATGAGTCTGTAGTCTGCTGCTGAGTTGTACTGTCCGTCGCTGGCTGACTGGAAGGCGCTTCCTGTGTCGGAGCGCAGGCTGCCAGCAGCAAAGCCAGCGCCATCGTCATCATGACAGAGGACAACCAGCGTTTGTTGTAACGTGTTGGGTTCATTGTGGATTCTCCTTTAATCTATTCAAGTTCTGTATTGGTTACGTTCTGTATTGGACAACCAATCCCTCTGATTATAGGGCAAATCCGCTACTGTCACAATGCAAATGCTGCTCTACATACACATACAAAAAGCTCTATCCCATTGATTGCTGGGACAGAGCTATTATCATGCCATTTCATTATTTGTATTGGGCGATCGATCTGTTATTGATCTGTCCAGCGTCCTCAACATATACCATTCCAAGTATGAACCTATTCCCTATGCAATAACAATCAGCCTAGTCGATTCTCCTGATCTTTCATCCGGTTTTGTTGATCCAACTGACGACCTTGATGTGATGCGCTTTGCTCCGGATCGGGAGCATGATTTTTGCCTTCGACGAACCTTTTCATATCCTGATTGTGACTGTCCTTGTCCTGTTTACTTTTTAGCAATTGTTTGGCTTGATCATTCATCGTGAATGTGCCTCCTTATTGCAAGCGTTATCATTATATTACCCCTGCACCTTTTGCATAAACGTATATTCTGGATTTTGCTGGAATTACGATATAAGATACAGGTTGAACAATACTTTCATTTTGCAACATTCAATTGGTTTTACTGCTCGTTTCGTTTACAATAAGTAGGCAGGCAGTATGCCCTGTATGCTTCCGTTTGACATACCATGGAGAAGAACGCACTTCCCTTTTCTCCTATACCGATAGATGATGACAACAGGCAGCAGCCAGGCGGAACTGACCGGTAAGGTAAATGACACTGGAGGAACGTCCCATGCTCTTTATTGATAACCAGGGTATTAACGACCCGACCATCAATCTGGCGATTGAAGAATTTGTGCTCAAGCATCTGCCGATGGATGACAGCTATCTGCTGTTTTATATTAACGAACCATCCATCATTATCGGCAAGCATCAGAATACGATCGAAGAGATCAACAGTGAATATGTAAAAGCGAATCATATTCATGTCGTACGTCGTCTATCCGGCGGCGGTGCGGTGTATCATGATCACGGCAATCTGAATTTTAGCTTCCTGACCAAAGACGACGGTCAATCGTTCCACAATTTCCGCAAATTTACGCAGCCTGTCGTTGAAGCGCTACAACAGCTTGGCGTCGATGCTGAATTGTCTGGGCGCAACGATCTGCAAATCGGTGAGCGTAAAATTTCCGGTAATGCACAGTTTTCCACTCGTGGTCGTATGTTCAGTCATGGCACCCTGATGGTGGACTCGGAGCTGGACAATGTACAATCCGCGCTCAAGGTAAACCCGGAGAAGTTCAAATCCAAGAGTACCAAGTCGGTACGCAGTCGCGTTGCTAACATTTCTGAATTTCTCAAAGAACCGCTCAGCATGGAGCAATTCCGTGCCGAGATTCTGCGCCATATCTTTGGAGTGGAGCCTTCTGACGTACCGCAATATGTACTGACTGAAGAAGACTGGAACAAAATCCACGAAATCTCCGCCGAGCGTTATCGCAACTGGGATTGGAACTATGGTCAGTCTCCAGCATCCAATATCAAGCATGCGCGCAAATTCCCGGTCGGCATCATCGATATCCGCATGGATCTCAAAGATGGGCTGATCGAAGAAATCAAAATCTACGGCGATTTCTTCGGCATCGGCGATGTAGCAGATATCGAAGACCGTCTGCGTGGCAAGCGCTATGAGGAGATCAGCGTACGCGAAGCAATGAGTGGCGTGGACATCAAGCATTATTTTGGCAATATCGAGCTGGATGACTTTGTCGGGCTGGTACTGCTGGAAGATTGATGATGACGCGATGAATTAAATACTAGGATGCAATACTATAGGTAGAGAGATCATCGGCACCCTTTGCAGGGCTGACCGAATACAGAGGAGAGAAACCATATGTATAAACTGATTGCAATCGATATCGACGATACTCTGATCAATGACGACAAAGAAGTAACTCCCGCAACCCAGCAAGCGCTGGAGCAGGCTGTAGCCAAAGGCACCGTAGTCACACTAGCAACCGGTCGCGCGTATGCATCCGCACAAGCAATCGCCCGTCAAACTGGTCTGAATGTACCGATCATTACGTATCAAGGCGCACTGGTCAAAAACTTGCTGGATGAACACGTATTGTACGAGCGTTATGTACCGGTCGAAGCCGCACGTAAGCTGTATGACTACTGCATCCAGCACAATCTGCATCTGCAAACGTATATCGATGATAAGCTGTATGCGCGTGAGCTGAATCAGCATCTGATCGACTACACAACGCTCAACCGTACACAGTACTATGTCGAGCCGGATTTTGCCAAGCTGATGGAATTGCCAACTCCAAAAATGCTGATCATCGACGATCCAGCATTTCTGGATGAGCTGCAACCGATTTTGCGCGAGCTGCTCGGTGACGGCGTGCATATTACCAAATCCAAACCGGAATTTCTGGAAATTATGCACAAGGAAGGCACCAAAGGCGCAGCGCTTACGTTCCTCGCCGACCACTTCGGTTGCGATCTAAAAGAAACGATTGCAATTGGCGATTCGTGGAACGACCATGAAATGCTGGAAGCTGCCGGTCTTGGCGTAGCGATGGGCAATGCGATCCAACCACTCAAAGACATCGCAGACTATATCACAGCCAGCAACAACGAAGAAGGCATTACACAGGTCATTGAGAAATTCATCCTAAATGCAGAAGCACAGGTATAATTCTCGCTTGATGTTTGCAGTATACCGTTCACATCTGAAGCTTCAAAAGGAACGAATGCAATGACCAAAAAGCACCTTGCCAGAGAGTATAGGATCATCCGTATCTGTCATCGATACCCGATAATCCTATACTCACCGCAAGGTGCTTCTTTATTTTGTGTTGCAACTACTCTACCGGTCTGTTGCAATGGTTCATGGGCGTTCTTCATAAATTCGGTTGTTATGAACGGTCTGTTGGATCGATCTAGTGCAGCCGCTCCAGATAGCGATATATAGGCGCAAACTTCAGCCCAGATTGAACAAAAGAGTACATATCACTTTATTTTACACACTATACAGTCTGCATCTGATCCAGTGCTTCCAAATACAATACCTGCAAAAACTTTTTGATGCTGACTTTGCTTTTGCCATCATCACGTTCTTCGTCGATCTCCTTCATCTTGGCACGAATGTCCTCAAAGTCAAAGTACAACGGCGCATAATGTTCAAACTTGGGATTGCCATAATCGGTCAGTCCGATGGAAGCAAGATGCGTGAGCGCTGTCGTAACGGTACGACGAATACGCTGCTCAATCGCCTTTGCTTCTTTGTCCACTTCCCGCGATGTTGTTTTGTATGCTGCCGCTACACCTTCATACAATTGCTTGAGCGGCGGAAATGGTCCAGCCTGCCCACGATGCAGCAGCATTTCCATAATCGCAGTAATATCGTTGCAGCCCGCTTCACCGACAATACCGAGATTCATATAGATCGGTCGAATTACTTCGTTCACACTACGTGGCTTGACTGGAACCGCACTCTGACGATCAGCGGACAGCAGATTGAGAGTATCAAGTTTGGACAGCGACGATTTCAACTCATGCAAATACTGACGAATCTCCGAATGCTCGCTCACCCGCGATAGCACCGATTCCACTTCAATCCGATTAATCGGCTTACGAATGAAAAATTCAATACCCGACTGGTACGCTTCACCGACCATCTCTTGATTCTCGATCTGCGAAATCATCACATATTTGCCGCCAAAGCCTTGTCGCTTGAGCTGCACAATCGTTTCTAGTCCATCCTGATCCGGCATCAGCCAGTCGATCAGCACTACATCCGGCTGCGTCTCCAAAATAATACGCATCCCTTCCTCACCACCGCGTGCCGTACCCGTCACTTCACCGAGCTGACTGTCCAAAATAATATTTTCGAGCATCGCGCGTGTTGCCGGATCATCGTCCACAATACAAAACGTCAAACCCATACTACTCCCCCTTTTTCAATGCTTCTGTCGGCAGCTTAACTACGAATACCGTATTCCAATGATCCTGCTGCTCGCCAGATTGTAGCGCAATACTGCCACCTAATGAGATTACGATATCGTGCACATGTGATAGCCCGATGCCAGTCGCAGCACTACCGCCCTCACCAAATTTGGTCGTAAAGCCTGGCTCGAAGATCGTTTCCCGAATCTTCTCTGGAATTCCCTTGCCTGAATCGGACACATGAAATACTGTCCACTTGCCTTCCTGCTCCATTCGCAATTCAATCGCACCAGAATGATCCAGTGCCTCAATCGCATTTGCCAGCAGATTGTTCAGCAATGTCAGCAGTGGAATATAGTCGGCTGTCATAAAATCCTGTTCCAGATGTGCGCTAATGACAATTTGCTTTTGCATCATGGATGCGTATTTGCGATTGCCACGAATGGCATAATCCAGAATCTCCGACATTGCCAGTAGCGTCTGTGCATCCTGATCGAATAGCTTGAGCAGCCCCGCCGCAACGCGCTGCGAGTCCTTTTTCACCTCATGTATTTCCTGGGTAATAGCGAGCTGACGTTGACTGAAATCTTTCAATTCCGCCTTTTTCAGATCAGTATAGAGCCGGTAGCTGCTGCTCGTCACACGCTCAATCGTATCCATCGATTTTCGCAAATAAAACACTTCGCCATACAGCCCGGAATTCACCGATAACATCTGCTCCATCCGCTTGTTCTGCTCTAATGACAAAGCTCTAATCTGGCTGACTGCAATACTGCTGTACAACCCGGTTACAAAGAAGCCCCTCAGCCCTGCCACCAGCGCAATATACCCCCAAGTTGCCGGATTGAAAATATCCGATCCATTCAGCAGCCAGCGCAAAATCATCTCTACCGTATTGGAGCTAAAATCAATACATGTTGCTACCACACCAAGCAGCAGCAGATTCATACGCTCCAGCTGATTCTGAATCAGATACATCCCCGCCGAAAAGGTCAAATAATACAATCCGCCTGACGTATGAACACGCAGACTATCCAGCCAGCCCGGTGCAATCGGCAAAAACAGATGATCCAACAAGATCCGAAATACAATGACCGTTACCGCCGTATAGATGCCGGTACGAATATAAGGCAATCGGTTCATCAGTAGCAAAAACAACAAAAACGCGCTACCACCTAGCCCGATCCGAAACAGATCGCCCGGCACCGGATTGATTTTGAATTCACCAGCCGCCGCCGTTCCGAGCGCCACAACAAGCATCTGGATTTTCTCATTTCTGAAAAGAGCAGGCATTCGCCCCTCAGCCCCTTTACGACGAAAACGGGATTGACGTTCCCCGGTATGCGGCAATATAGTCTCTGCCGATTTTTGAAATTGTTTATATGTTACCATAAAAATTCCCTCTCATGCTGTTTTCATCGTAAAAACACCTGTCTGTTTATATACCAAAAGCCGGTCTCCTTCCGGAAACCGGCTGCGTATTGTGCAATTTAGGCTGTTTTCGTCTCCAACCGTTTGGAGATGATCGACAATGTATAATTTACAACAAAGTAGATCATGGCGACAAGCAGCAAAATTGGGATCGAATAGTTTGGGCTTTGACCAATAATGATCTGCGCATTGTGCATCAGCTCTGCCAGTGCCACGATAACCGCGAGCGATGTATCTTTGAGCAAGGAAATGAACTGACTTACTAGCGGTGGCACCATCCGGCGTAATCCTTGCGGCAATACGATATGCCACAACGTTTGCACCGAACCGAGACCTGACGAACGTGCTGCCTCGATCTGACCTTTTGGAATCGACTTCAGACCAGCACGTACGACTTCGGAGATCATCGCCGCTTCAAATAACGTCAAAGCGATAATTGCACCTGCCGGAATCGAAAACTTAAACTGCAAACCGAAGATCGGAATCTGCGGTACAGCAAACTGCACGAAAAAGATAATCAGCAGCAGCGGCAGATTGCGCAGTACTTCGACGATGACTGCCAGCACCTGTGATAGCACTGGAATTTTCATATACCGAATCACGCCGATCACACAGCCGATCACAAAGCTTAGTATAATCGCCCAGAAAGCGACGTATAATGTCATCTTCAACCCGTCCATCAAAAAGCGCAGGTTATCAGATGAATATGCACCTGCAAAATCCATAGTATCCCTCCTTCATTCCAGCATACTTCCCGATATACCGTTGCATTCCCACCTCTACGTTTCCGTACTTATACAGGTTGAAACTCGGGGAAGATTTACGAGCTTTTCGCCAGTTTGCGCTCCAGTATGTAGGAACCGTAACTCATCGGCAACGTCAAAATCAGATAAAACATACCAGCAAAAATATACGCACTTACCGTCGCATAGGAATCGCCATTCACTTTATCAGCAAAGTACATCAGATCCAGTCCAGCTACCACAGTCAGCACGGACGAGTTTTTGATCAAATTGATAAACTGGTTACTCAGCGGTGGAATGACCAGCTTGATCGCTTGTGGCAAAATGACATGAATCATCGATTGTACATATCCCATGCCTGACGAACGTGCTGCCTCCATCTGCCCTTTCGGTACGGATTGAATCCCCGCACGAATCGCTTCTGCGATAAATGCAGCCGTATAAACGGACAAGCCGACCGTTCCAGCCTGAAATCCATCCAGCCGCATGCCAAACGTAGGCAACGCATACCAGAAGAAGAAGACGATAATCAACAGCGGAATATTACGTACAAACTCAACATACGCTGTTCCGATCCACTGCAATGGCTTGATACCCGTAATGCGGAATATCGCCAAAATGGTTCCGAGTACAAAGCTCGCGATCAGTGCAATCACACTCGCCTTGATCGTATTCAGAAAACCCTCCATATAATAGGGAAAATAATCCGTCAGGATCGAGAAATCGATCATCCTTTATCCCTCCTTTGAAGTAAAAAGGATGGGCGTGGCAGCCCACCCTTTCTGTATTGATCATTGTTCAAATCGTGTATTTCAGGTTCAATATACTACCGCTTCCAAACGCTGTATTATTTGCTCGTCGGCTCTTTACCGATCCATTTTTTGTAGGTTTCGTCGTAAGAACCGTCTGCTTTCATATCAGTCAGACCTTTGTTGATCGCTTCCACCAGAGCTATTTGCCCTTTTTTCACAGCGATACCGTATGGCTCATCTGTAAATGGCTCGCCCACGACTTCGTAGTTCGGATCTTGTGCAGCCATACCGTACAGAATCGCATCATCTGTTGTCAGTGCATCGCCCTGACCGGCTTTCAATGCGTTAAACGCATCTTGATAGTTATCGTATTCCAGTACTTTCACGCCCGGTACTTTTGCTTCGATATTTTTGATGGACGTTGCGCCTTTGGCTGCCAGAATTGTAGTGTCCGCTGTTACATCCTGAATCCCTGTAATCGGGCTACCTTTTTTCACGAGCAGCGATTGACCCGCTTGGAAGTAGACATCAGAGAAATCGACTTCTTTTTTACGCTCGTCGGTAATCGTCATCGTCGCGATAACCATATCCACATCGCCGTTGTTCAGCATCGGAATACGTGTTTTGGACGTTACTTCTTTCAGCTCAACTTTGCTTTCGTCACCGAGGATGCTTTTCGCCAGTGCGTGTGCCATATCGACATCAAAGCCTTGTACATCACCGGATGCTGGGTCTTTCAGACCGAACAGCTTGGTGTCATATTTCACGCCGACGACTAGCTTGTCGCGTTGTTTGATTTGATCAAGCTGGGAACTAGCGCTGTCAGCACTACCGCTCGCTCCGTTGCTAGCAGATGGTGCGGTCGTTGTGCTACATGCGCCGAGTACAGTAACGAGGGAGATCATGCAGATTAACAGAAAAGAGAATCTTTTTTTGTTCATGGGATTGGTCTCCTTAATGGGTTGGATTTGGATTTGGATTTGTTTGGTGCGTTTTCGGAAATGGGGTGTTCTGGCAGGGTCCGCTTTGGAAAAGGATTGTCGTTTCGCTCTCCGTTACGATCAGCTATCTGGAATGACTGCCTTCAGCAGTCGATAGCCGATCGTAAATGAGACCGCTTCGCTGCTCTACGACAATTCCTTTTCCGCCGCTCCGTGCTGCTAAGTCCACCCTTCCGAAAAGCACATGGCTGGGAAGGTAGCAGTTGGAAGGGCTTTATGTAACTGCCACTTTCATTGTTGATTGGTGGAGCGTTGTTTTGGATTGTTCTGTTTGCTTCATTATGGTTTTACGATGGTTGGATGTATGGTTAGGCTGAGAGTTACAGATTTTGAATATGGATCTGTAACATTCTCTTACGATATACCTGTATCCATTATATTCATTGCCATAGTAAAATTGACTGTTTACGTGATTGGAATATTAATGGTTTAACAGGCGGCTTAGGAACAATTGGGCGCGTTCTTCGGCTGGGGCGGAGAAGAATTGTTCTGGTGGTGCTTCTTCGATAATTTTGCCCTGATCCATAAATACGACACGATCGGCGACTTCGCGGGCGAAGCCCATTTCGTGGGTGACAACGACCATCGTCATGCCTTCGCGAGCGAGATTTTTCATAACGTCCAGCACTTCGCCGACCATTTCGGGGTCAAGGGCAGAGGTTGGTTCGTCGAATAGCATAATTTGTGGTTTCATTGCCAGTCCGCGAGCAATGGCAACACGTTGCTGTTGACCGCCAGACAGTTGGGAAGGATAGGATTGTGCCTTATCAGCGATGCCGACTTTTTCCAGGTAATGCATGGCGGTATCGTGGGCTTCGGATTTGGATACGCCAAGTGCCTTGATTGGAGCTAGAGTGATGTTATCAATCACTTTTTTATGCGGATAGAGATTGAAGTGCTGGAACACCATACCGATATTACGACGCAACTTGTTCAGATCGGTTTTGCGTTCGTCGACGCGAACACCATTAACCGTCAATTGTCCGCTGCTCGTTTCTTCCAAGCGGTTAATACAACGTAGCATCGTACTTTTACCAGAACCGGATGGACCCAGTACAACAACAACCTCACCTGATTCGACATGGAGATTAATACCAGTCAATACTTGAAAGTCACCATAGAATTTGTTAACTTCATGGAAGGTAATCATCCTTTTCCTCCTTTCATATGTATCAAACAACCATTTTTAAGCAATCGTTGTTAGAAATAATGACATTTTCTATAATAGTAAAAGCCGACTACGTAAAACTACATAATCCTACTGCATCTCTGTACAAATTCCGCGATTACTATAAATAATGATCAGGATAATGCAAATAAACCGGTATCCAACGATACCGGTTTACACATTCATCTTATAGATTCAATTAGGAAGGAGCGTAAAAAACGACGTTTTTCTTGGTTTTACGCTGTTTTTCGCAGTTATGATAATGATTAATTTGAATAGCCAGTTTACGCTGATCTCTTATTCGTCAGACAATAACGCCGAATAATTACCCAGATCAACCGTCATACCTGTACGTGCTGTACTCGTACCGACAGGCAACTCTAGCTTCTGACGCACATCTACTCCGTGTGACATATGTGTAAAGATTGTCTGAATAGGAGCGACTTCATCAATTAATTCCGCTGCTTCTTTCATATCATAGACCGAACGCGATTCGTACACAGCTTCTTCATGCACAAAGCTTGTTCCAAGCACCAGCAGATCCAGACGGTCCAGTGGACGCTTCTGTTCCTCGGTCATGCCGATGGCATCTGGACAATACACCCAGCTAAAATCTTGCTTCTCCAAACGATATGCGTAAGAATATCCATTGTGCCCGTGATGAACTTTCCACGGTTGGATATTCCAGCCGCTCAGTACCATACCTTCATCATTAGCGACAAGCTCCAGATGATTGACAATCCACGGATACTGGCGCTGAATAAGATCTAGCACTTCCTGCGGGGCAAATACGCGCCCTTCGATCTTTTGCCAGCGGCAGACATCCGCCCATTCCGGCAAACCCGCGATATGGTCAAAATGCGCATGTGTAATTACAATATTGGCAATATCCGCGCGCCGATTAATCATTTCCATCTGCAAACGCCAGTCGGGTCCGCAATCGATCAGGAAGTCTCCTTCCATACTTTCGATCAATACAGAGGAACGTAATCTGCGGTTACTGCCGCCACTCCTCGCTTCTTCACATACTTCGCAATCGCAGTACACTCTGGGAACTCCCATCGCATCTCCGGTGCCCAAAAAAGTCAGTCGGTCCACTATGCGTCCGTTCATTCAGTATTCTCTCCTTGCGCCTGATGGTGCCGTAATTGCGAACAGGAAAATTCAGGCTGTTTATATGAGTATAGTTATTTATATCCATGTGATGATACGTTAAAGTATACCATTTTCCTGTCACTTTCGATATCCAATCAAACGAAGTTCCCATAATAAATAAACAATTTGAACCATTGTTTTTTTGAACAATCTAATAAAATAAGGGAAAAGCGACAAAATGTGCTTTTCCCCTCATTATCAGGTATACGTCATTATCGGGCGGAATGTGAATCAGCTTAGTAGCATATTCATCAGTTAATACCTTTTCGACTGTATACCTGATCGTATATTGTGTATCAAAGATGTTTCTGCTTGTGATTGTTTTCGGCCTGAATAACTATCTTATTATATGCCTGCCAGTACCTGATACCAGATGCCGCGTTTGGAATATAGTGTGCTGCGCACCTCATCCCAGCCGCCCAAATAGTTAATATCGAACAACCCAGATGGAATAGGGTACTCGGCAGCATGTGTTTTGAACACATTCTCATCGACCGGACGAAAACCATGCTTGGCAAAGATCTCCTGTGCTTCTGGCGTGTACAGATAATCTAGAAAAGCTTCAGCTACTTTGCGTGTGCCATGCTTATCTACATACGAATCAACAACCGCTGCTGGATTCTCGATCTGAATCGTATCGTCGGGAATTACCAGATCGTATTGCGCGCCTTTTGCCATTCGTGCCAGCAATTCATTCTCGTATGTGACGATCACGTCGCCAACACCATATTCAAATGCCGCCATCGATGCACGACCGCTTTTGTCCAATGATTCGATATTCTGATGCACCGCTGCCAAAAAGGCTTTGGCGGCAGCTGGATCTTTTTTGCCTTCGGTACGTTCCGATTGCTTAAGCCCTGCACCGTAAATGGCATTAATATCCCACTGCGCCCCACCCGACGTTTTCGGATTTGGATACAACACTTTTACACCCGGTCGGGTCAAATCTTGAAAGCTATGAATGCCGAGCGGATTTCCTTTGCGCGTACCGAGTACAACAACCGAGCGTGTGATCATACCATGATACGGCTCATCCTGCCAGCTATCCTTGACCAGACCAGCTTTGACCAGCTTGTCGATATCACCTTCCAGTGACAGGATTGCTACATCCGCTTCAAATCCACCAGCGATGGCACGTGCCTGTGTACCCGACGCTTCATAGGATTCTTGAAAATTCACATTCTGCCCGGTTTTCTCTTTCCAGTACGTCTGAAACTTGGGCAAAATCTCGCCGACCGCATCCTTGGCGACACTATACGCACCGATCACCAGCGTCACATCCCCATCTGACGATGACGATGCGGAAGCTTGTTGCTGATTATCATCACTATTACCGCAGGCGGATAGCAGTACACTGAGCAATAGAATTGCTGCCAGCAGTCCGCTGATGTGAGCACGCCGGCTTTTGCCTGCTCCTGTTGATTGCATGCCGGATTCCTCCTCTGGCTTCCTAGATAAACATGGATACATTGTCTGTTTTGAGTGAATTTTCCGCGATCCAACTCTCCTGATCGTTAAACAAATATGCACGGTGGATGAGCACATGCACATCTTGTCCTACTTCCAGCGTTTCCTTTTCCAAGGAGCGATAGGTGATCAAACGATTCGAACCGACCTCCACCTCTACCATCCACTGACTACCACGGAAGTGCATATGACGAACAACACCTTGCTCGGTCGCCGATAGCAGACGGAATTCGCTTGCCGAACCAACTTCGATGTATTCGGGACGAATCAGTGCACGTGCTACATTGTGATTGACCTGATGATCAAAGCCCTTGAGCTGCGTAATATCATCCACCGTCGTTGACTCCCCGACAAAGGAAGCGACAAACGGAGTCGATGGCTGTTTGTAAATATCCCACGGAGTGCCCTTCTGCTCAACACGTCCGCCATTGATAATCATAATCTCGTCTGCCACTTCAATCGCTTCATCCTGATCATGCGTAACGAAGATTGACGTAATGCCAACGCGCTCAATCAGTTCACGCAGCCATGTACGCAGCTCTTGCCGAATTTTGGCATCAATCGCGGCAAACGGCTCATCCAGCAGCAACAGCTGTGGCTCCGGTGCTAGCGCGCGTGCAAAGGCGACACGCTGCCGTTGCCCGCCAGATAGCTGATGCGGATACCGATGCTCAAAGCCAGACAACCCTGTCAGCTCTACCAGTTCCTGCACCCGCGCACGAATCGCAGGCTTCTTCAGCTTTTTCACTTTTAATCCAAAAGCGATATTGTCAAATACCGTCATATGCTTGAACAATGCATAGTTTTGAAATACAAAGCCGATTTCGCGCTCTTGCGGTGGCAGATTATTCACCTGCTTGCCGTGGAATATAATCTCCCCGCTGTCCGGTGATTCCAATCCTGCCAGAATGCGCAGAATCGATGTTTTACCGCCACCACTCGGACCGAGCAATCCGATCAGATGACCTTTTTCGATGGAGAAGCTAACATCCTTTACCGCATGAAATTTGCCAAAATGCTTATCCAAATGCCGGACCTCGATATGCATGTCAGTGCACTTCCTTTCGTTTCTTCGCGCGTTCCATTAGTAGCAGCAGGGCGATGGAGAATACCGCCAGCACCAGTGCCACGCCGTTGGCAGCAGTCACGTTAAAGTTTTCCATATCCTGATACACTAGCGTTGTCGCCGTTTGTGTCTTGTTAATGATATTGCCTGATACGACCAGCACCGCGCCGAATTCCCCCAACGAGCGCGCTACCGTCAATATCGTCCCATAGATGACCGCCCAGCGAATCGACGGCCACGTCACCTGCCAGAACGTTTTCCAGCTATACGCGCCTAGTGTAGATGCCGCCTGCTCCTGATCGGTGCCAATTTCCTGCAATACGGGCATCACCTCACGCACCATTAGTGGAAACGTAACAAACAGCGTCGCGATAACCATACCCGGAAAAGCATACACAATCTTAAAGCCGATCTGTTCAAAAAAAGCACCCACGACCGTATCCGGTCCCAGCAGCAGTACGATCATCAGACCACCGATGACTGGCGACACCGCGTATGGTAGATCGACAATGCTATTAAATAATTGTCGTAGCCGCAAACTCAGCCAGTTGGCTCGCACGAGATAAATACCCATCATAATGCCGAATAATCCGTTCAGCAGCGTCACAACCAGCACAATCAACCCGGTCATCTTGAGCGCATGTAACGCCTCTGGACGGCTCAGAGCGTCAATGAATCCACCTGCTCCTTCGCTGAATGCGCCAGTTGCCAGCACGATCAGCGGAATCAGAATCAGAATGCTAAAGACAAGCCAGGTGAGCGTAATCCACAATCGTCTCATTTGGCGACCCTCCTTGTCTGCACCAGATTAATCAGCCACAGAATAAGGAAGGATAGCGTTAACAGCATAATTGATACCGCCGCTGCGCCTGCTTCGTTATCGCTCTCCACTTCACTAAAAATGTATACGGACGCCGTTAGCGTACGTCCAGGGATATTACCAGCTACTAGCACAACCGCTCCAAATTCGGCAAGCGCTCTGGAAAATGCCAGCATGCCACCACTCAAAATTCCCGGCAGCATCGCTGGTAAAATGACATTGAAAAACGTACGCGCTTTGGACGCACCTAGCGTATACGATGCTTCCTCTGCCGACGTATCCAGCTCCTCCAGTAGCGGCTGAATCGCCCGAATCACAAATGGAAAGGTAACAAACACCATTGCCACGATAATCGCAGGTTGATGAAATACCAGATCCAACCCGAGCGATGATGCCGCCTGACCGACTAGACTACGCGGACCAAGCAGAACGAGAATCATCAGACCGCCTACCGCTGTTGGCAATGCAAATGGCAGATCGACCATACTGTTCAGCAGCGATTTACCGGGAAAATCATATCGAACCAGCACCCATGCTGCCATCGTGCCGATTACCGCATTGATCGCCGTCGATATGAGCGCCAATTTCAGCGTCAGTAGCACTGCTTTCCATGCAATTGGATCACTGATATTTTCCAAAAAAGCCGCCCAGCCGTCAGATAAGGAATTAACATATACACCTGCAATCGGCAGCACGATCAAGATCAAAAAGTAAAGTAGAACGGTTGAACGAAAGCCCCAGGTCCATCCTTTGTGTCGAATAATTGTGTTATTCACGCTATGACTCCTTTGCCTGTTCCCTTATTCCTATTTGTATACTTGGATTTAAATCTTAGCCATACTTTAGCAAAATGGACACATTAGCGTCAACAATTGCTATACTTTTTGTCAAAATGATTAATAGTCTTGTGAGCAGGACGGAATTTTGACACTTTTATGACTGAAAAGACCGTTATACTGCCCTTTTTACGCGTTTTGACAAGCATTGCAGATAAGCTCTGGGATTATGTTTGATCACAGTTCAATGACTGCTTCTTTGTGTTAAAATGGCATACTTTACTCTAAAATCGGGTAATATACAGACAGAAATTGTGTTTTATGTACCTGTTTATCATCATTTATGTACATGTAGCGCCAGTGTAATCACCACACTGAAAAAAAGTAGCGAAAGAGGGATAGTCATGCTAGAAACGATGCAACTTTCCACTGGAAAACGCGACGAAATGAGAGATATTACACGCGAGGTCGCAGCAGTAGTTGGCCGTAGCGGTGTACAAGAAGGAACCGTTCTAATCTATTGCCCGCATACGACCGCAGGCATCGCCATTAACGAAAATGCCGATCCTGACGTCAAGCACGATGTGTTGATGCGTCTGGACGAAGTGTATCCGTGGGAGCATCCGAAGTATCGCCATATGGAAGGCAATACCGCCTCTCATCTCAAATCGATCACTACCGGACCATCGCAAACTGTTATCATTCAAGACGGCAAACTGCTGCTCGGTCGCTGGCAAGGCATCTATTTCTGCGAATTCGACGGCCCACGTCAGCGTCAATATTTGATTAAAATCATGGCAGGTTAACTGCTGCACATGATAGTCTACCAATGTACCAAAAGGCGGCTTCCTGATGATTCTCTATCAGGTAAGCCGCCTTTGATTATGTTCCCATGTATGATCGCCCAAGGGCAGATGCTTCCCCTGTCTGTTCCCGCTATAGGGATTCAACGTTTTGACAGGGGAAAGCCTTAAAGCATATAGACGCACGCACTTCATCCTTTGCTCCAGTATTCGGTTATGTCCATGATACGGTGTTGCACCTCAGTATAATCACTTTTATCATCCGTATCAGCTATGACTATCTGTTTCGTTACAGTACCCGGCACAATGTCTTCACATGCGCCACTGCTGCCGCTTCGACTTCCTCAAAGCTCACACGATCCTGAATGTAATACGAAATAAAGCCGAGGATCGATAAAAACAAACTCAGCGGTACGGTATGCATCGCTTCTAGCGAATGCTCGTTCAGATCCATCTGCTGACGCACGATCGAGGCGAACACCTCAAAACATCGCGATTGTTCAGCACGACAATAGCTCAACAGCTCCTCATCGCGGATCATAAACATAATTTCATACTGGTGGGCATTATTCAGCCCAAAACGGATAAATTCGAGCAACAAACGTTCCACTCGATTATGATCGCCTACTTCTGGCGCTTCTTTGACCTGAATCAGCAGCTGACAGAGATGGTCAAAATCCTCCATCACAATGGCATAAAACAGCTCTGCTTTTTCTTTGAAATGATAATACAGCGAACCATGGCTGTATCCGAGATGCTGACCGATACTGCGCATTGAGATAGCGCGATATCCTTTGGTCACAAACAGATGCCTGGCTGCCTCCAAAATTCTCTCTCTTGATAACTCCTGCTCAACCGCTCTACGCGCCATAGTGTGATTCCCCTTCAAGCAAGCATTTGGCCTAACGGGTTTGCGACTGTGTGACGGTGTGCATCATGAACAGATCATTCATGTGCTCCTCGATCGGATTGCCAACCCCAATGGCATGCCGATTCTCCGTCCACTGCATTCCCTGTATGGAATATGTCATCGTTTTACTCTTGTTCAATATAATATTGCTGCTCTCCCGGCACAATCTCCGCCTGTCCCTGAGTTAGATCGGTCATCCATGCTTGAAACGTCTCTGACTCACTGGCAATCGGCAAACAATGTAAAATCACCTTATCCGTGAATTCCGTCTCGCCCATGCGGATACCGCGATTGCGCAATTCATTCTCCAATTTGCCCAGCCATGTATACTCAATCTCCACCTGCACTTCCTCATGAAGCACATTCGTGATCGACTGTCCGGCTTCGATAGCAGCTACCGCTCCGTCCGTATAGGCACGAATGAGCCCGCCCGCTCCCAGCATAATACCACCAAAATAACGGGTGACTACAATGACGATATCCTGCAACCCTTGGTTTTTGATCACCTCCAAAATAGGCTTGCCTGCCGTACCGCTTGGCTCTCCGTCATCGGACTGGCGTTGTATATCGCCGCGCGAGCCGATCAGATAGGCAGAACAGTTATGGGTGGCGTTCCAATGCTGCTTTTTGATGCTCTCGATAAAGGCGAGCGCTTCTTCTTCGGTTGCCACCGGTTTGGAATGACCAATAAAACGTGACTTTTTAATCACAATTTCTTTGGCTCCAGTTTGTTTTATCGTTTTGTAGCGTTCCGGCTTATCCGTTGTCATGATGTCCCTTTCCTATGCGAGTTACTAAAGATATCATACACCATATTTAGGTATCAAGAAAGCAGCCCCCTGACCCTTCGGCCAGAGAACTGCTTTCTCCATGAAGTTTATCCTATTTTACATCAAAAGTAGCTTACTCGAAAAGACTTTTCAATCAGCTTCTTTTGCAGAGATGCGAAGAAAGTTTACACGCTTATTCAGACAGACGTGCTTCCAGCTCTTCTTTTTGTTTCTCAAAGCCCGGTTTGCCCAGCAGCGCGAACATATTCTTTTTGTATGCTTCTACGCCTTCTTGGTCAAACGGATTCACGCCGGACAGGTAGCCGCTGATTCCGCAAGCTTTCTCGAAGAAGTATACGAGGTAACCGAACGAGAATGGCGTTTGATCTGGGATGTTCACGATCAGATTCGGTACTTGACCGTCTGTATGCGCAAGTAGTGTACCTTGGAATGCTTTTTTATTGACGAAATCCAGCGTTTTGCCAGCCAGGAAGTTCAGACCGTCCAGATCATCTTCGTCTTTTTCAATCGTAATATGGCTTGCCACTTCTTCCACCTGAATTACAGTTTCGAAGATGTTGCGGCTACCATCTTGGATGAATTGACCCATGGAGTGCAGATCGGTCGAGAAATCAACAGCTGCTGGGAAGATGCCTTTGAAGTCTTTGCCTTCGCTTTCGCCGTACAGTTGTTTCCACCATTCAGATACGAAATGCAGAGATGGCTCATAGTTCACCAGAATTTCGATTGCTTTGCCTTTACGATGCAGAGCGTTACGAACCGCTGCATACTGGTAGCTTTCGTTTTCGGCAACATTTGGGTTGCTGTATTCTTTGGCAGCAGCGGCAGCACCATCCATGATTTCCTGAATGTCTACGCCAGCAGCAGCGATTGGCAGCAATCCTACTGGTGTCAGAACGGAATAACGTCCGCCAACATCATCAGGAATAACAAAGCTTTCATAGCCTTCTGCATCTGCCAGTGTTTTCAATGCGCCTCTAGCACGGTCAGTTGTTGCATAGATGCGTTTTTTCGCTTCTTCTTTGCCGTATTTTTTCTCCAGCTCGGCACGGAAAATGCGGAATGCAATCGCAGGTTCAGTTGTTGTACCGGATTTGGAGATTACATTCACGGAGAAGTCTTTGCCTTCAATTGCTTGCAGCAGGTGATTTACATAGGTAGAGCTGATGTTGTTACCAGCAAAGTAGATTTCAGGCGTTTTGCGTTTGTCTTTTGGCAGTACATTGTAGAAGGAATGCGTCAGCATCTCAATCGCAGCGCGCGCGCCCAGATACGAACCACCGATACCGATAACGATCAGGACTTCGGAGTCGCTTTTGATTTTTTCAGCCGCTTTTTGGATGCGGGCGAATTCTTCTTTGTCATAGTTGGTTGGCAGGTCGATCCAGCCCAGATAGTCGGAACCTGCGCCTGTACCGTTGTGCAGTTGTTCATGTGCGAGACGAATCGGCTCGGCAAAATAATCCACTTCATGTTGAGCGACAAAAGAAAGAGCTTTGCTGTAATCAAATTTCACTTTTTTAGACATAATATCGTTACCCTCCCAAAATGAATTCATGATACACATGGTTTCTGTATCCAACATCCTGCCGGCACATATTCTCTATACCGATCAGGCTTACCCGTGTTTAAGTATGACGTCATCATACTCGCAATGCAAGCGATCTGCCACGGGCTGTCAGTTAATGACGTAAGTATACCGCGATTGCCAAAGAAGACGAAATGACTTTGGATATATCGCCAACACTAGCTTTTGACCATACCTATATCTTTACCCGGTCTTGCAGTAATCAAAAACGTGTCTGTTATGACATTACGCGTAGGAGCAGCAGTAATCTGTAACCGTGCTAATTTCCAGCTTGAAACTGGAATTCGCCGGTACTTCAAATGTCGCCTGACCGTCGATATGCAGCCATTCTTCACTGCCTGGCAGCAGAACAGACAGTTTCCCTGCCAGAATCTCCATCGTTTCATGACTGTCTGTGCCAAATTCGTATGATCCTGGTAGCATGATGCCGAGGGTTACTTTACTACCGTCCGGAAGTAGCACGATGCGGCTGGTCACTTTACCGTCATAATATACATTCGCTTGCTTGACTACCGTTACATTTTCCAGTTGGCTCATTGATCATTCCGCTCCCCGTTTGCTTGATAATAATCATTTGGTATCGATGTATATCTTGTATCGCAGTTCATATCGATACTCCACCACCGCTATGAACATATCAGAAAAAAGCGCAGGGCGGCGCGGGGCCACCTCTGCACCTTTTCTGTCCATAACAAGGTATTTTGCTGTACGGCAATACACATTGCCATGTGATTTATGAAATTAGGACAGCAGTCCTTTAACTTTTTGTACTACGTTGTCAACAGTGAATCCGTACTCAGCGATTACACGATCGCCAGGAGCGGATGCACCAAATGTAGTGATACCCAGAATTGCGCCTTTGTCGCCAACATAACGTTCCCAGCCAAAGGTTTGTGCCATTTCGATTGCCAGACGAGGTTTTACATCAGGCAACAGGACGGAATCGCGGTATGCTTGATCCTGTTTCTCGAACAGCTCCCAGCTTGGCATGCTGATGACACGAACTTCGATACCTTCGGAAGCCAGTGCTTCTTGTGCTTTTACAGCCAGTTGTACTTCGGAACCTGTAGCGATCAGTTGGGCGACCGGTTGACCCGCTTTTGCATCGGATACAACATAAGCACCTTTTTTGATGTTTTCGCGTACGCCGTCTACTGTACCTGGCAGGATTGGCAGGTTTTGACGAGTCAGTACGAGGGCGATTGGACCGCCTTTGTTCTCAACCGCGTGTGCCCATGCAGCCGAAGTCTCGTTACCATCTGCAGGACGGATTGTAGTCAGACCCGGGATAATGCGCAGGGAAGCCAGTTGTTCGATCGGCTCATGCGTAGGGCCATCTTCACCAACAGCGATACTATCGTGAGTCAGTACATACGTTACAGGCAGACCCATCAGGGAAGCCAGACGTACAGCCGGACGCAGGTAGTCAGTGAATACGAAGAACGTACCGCCGAATACTTTGATACCGCCATGCAATGCAATACCGTTCATTGCGCCAGCCATTGCAAATTCACGTACGCCGAAGTAGATGTTGCGTCCAGCGCGTGTTTCCGGTGTGAAGTTGTCCAGACCTTTCAAGTGAGTCATCGTGGAGCTTTCCAGGTCGGCAGAGCCGCCTGCCAGCTGAGGAACACCATTGATCAGACCGTTCAATGCATTACCGGAAGCAACACGAGTCGATACCGCTTTGTCTTCGGTGCTGTAGAATGGCAGTTCTTTGTCCCAGCCATCTGCCAGGTTACCGGAGAATGCAGACTCAAATTGAGCAGCCAGTTCTGGATTTTCTTGTTTGTATTGGGCGAACAGCTCGTCCCATGCTTTGTTCGCTTCTACGCCGCGTTCTTTTACTTTGGCAAAGTGTTCACGAACTTCGTCTGGTACGTAGAAGTCTTCTTCGTATGTCCACTCGTAAGCTTCTTTGGTCAGTTTCGCTTCTGCGGAACCCAGTGGGGAACCGTGCGTACCGCCGTGACCGCCGATACCTTGTTTGTTCGGGCTACCGTAACCGATAACTGTTTTCACTTCGATCAGTGTTGGACGGGACGTGTCTGCTTTCGCTTCTGCCAATGCAGCTTCGATTGCAGGCAGATCGTTACCGTCTTCGACGCGCAGTACTTGCCAGCCATAAGCTTTGTAACGGTCTTCTACGTTTTCGGAGAAGGACAGATTTGCTTTACCATCCAGTGTAATATCGTTGGAATCGTACAGCATAATCAGTTTGCCCAGTTGCATGTGACCTGCCATAGAAGCAGCTTCACTTGCTACGCCTTCCATCATGTCGCCATCGCCACAGATCGCATAAGTGAAATGATCGATTACGTTAGCATTGCCTTTATTATAAGTTGCCGCCAGATGGGATTCCGCGATTGCCATACCAACTGCCATCGCTACACCTTGACCCAGAGGACCGGTTGTTGCATCAACACCTACAGTGTGACCAAACTCCGGGTGACCTGGAGTTTTGCTACCCCATTGACGGAATTGTTTGATTTCATCCATTTCCAAACCGTAGCCGGACAGGTGCAACAGGCTGTACAATAGCATGGAGCCGTGACCTGCGGACAGCACAAAACGATCGCGGTTGACCCAAGTTGGGTTAGCCGGGTTATGTGTCATAGTTTTGGCGAACAGTTGATAGCCCATTGGAGCGGAGCCCATTGGCATACCAGGGTGTCCGGAATTTGCTTTTTCGATTGCATCGATAGAAAGCGTACGAATTGTGGAAATCGACAGATTGTCCACTTTGGAGTTTTCGGATTTGTTAATGCTCTGTTCCTGCTCTTGTTTCTTGTCAGTCATGTTAATCCTCCTCATTCTTCTTGGTAAAGCGAGGTGCCCAGGTTGTATCTCATTTGAAACAAGGTTGTCGATTTCAGGAGTACGAATATTCCAAATGAAATGATTCCCCTTGAGTCTTTCAATTTGACTTATTACCCTTTGTCCATTGTAACACTAGTTTCGACAGTTTGCCATATCGTTATTTTGTTCCACTGTATTTATACCCAATATCACCTGTACGAAAAGAGGAGGACTGTATTTTGCGTAAGATCATCCAACAGGGTTTGCTTGCCGGATTGGTGAGCGGCATCATTCTCGGACTAGTGCTGAAATGGATTCAGTATGGAACGGGAGCGCTTGTGTATACATTATTGCTGAATGTTGATTTTGTTCCAGTGTTGCCGGATGTATTACCGGAATGGTTGGAGTTTGCCATGCATCTCGTCGTGGCGCTAGTACTGGGCGTGCTATTCCGATTATGGATTTCGCGCTGGCATCATCCGTGGCTGGCGGGACTAACACTTGGTGCAGCATCATCGCTGTTATTTTTCCCGCTGGCGATGATGTCGGATCGTGTACCGGCAGTGAATGATGGACAGGCGTATATGTACTGGCTGATTGGGCATCTGGTATACGGGCTGGTGCTAGGTATGGTTGGTAGATGGCAGATACGTCAGCGTTCATTATTTTAAAATATCACTTGAATATAAACAGTGCGTTAAAAATAACAGCCTTTTGCATCATATTAACGACTGAGTCTTAGATTGCTAGTCGTTGATCATACTAATAAAAAATGCCACTCTAAATGCTAGAGTGGCGTTTCTTTATACGCAAAATCCGTATGATTTATTCGATACTATACATCACATTCATACGAACAATAATTCAAATCAATTAAACACAACCGTCTTGTTCTGATGAACCAGAATACGATCTTCCACATGCCATTGCACAGCACGAGCCAGTACGACACGTTCAATTGTACGACCGATGCGTTTCAATTCATTCACATTATCGCTGTGGCTCACACGCTGTACGTCCTGCTCGATGATCGGACCGCCATCCAGCTCCTCCGTAACATAGTGAGCTGTCGCACCAATGATTTTCACGCCGCGATCATACGCTTGCGCATAAGGCTTACCGCCCACAAACGCTGGTAAGAACGAGTGATGAATATTGATAATCCGATTACGATAATGCTCGATGAAGGTTGGCGAAATGATCTGCATGTACCGTGCAAGCACGATCACATCGATATCTGCACCAATCACTTCCAATTGACGACGTTCCGCTTCCTGCTTCGTATCGGCAGTAATCGGGATATGATGAAATGGAATGCCAAACGATTCCACATAACTGCGCATATCATTGTGATTGCTTACAACAAGCGCGATTTCAGCATCCAGATCGCCTGCTTGCCAGTGCCACAGCAGTTCAACCAGACAATGATCTTCTTTGGATACAAAGATCGCTAGACGCTTTTTACGACTAACCTGATTAATATTCCATGTCATGCCAAAACGGTTGGCAATATCGGAAAAGTCGTTTTCCAGCGCTTGCAGATTGGCTGCTAGTTCTGGTAGATCAAATTCGATACGCATAAAAAACATACCGCCATCCGGGTCCATCGTATACTGGTCAGATTGTACAATATTGGCTCCGTGTTCATACAAAAAGCGCGACACCGTAGCGACAATACCCGGACCATCGGGACACGAGATTAGCATGCGTGCACGATGCTGCTGTGGTTCACGCGGGGATTGATTTTGTTTTACATGTACTTCCATGAGACGTAAGATCCTCCTTCAACAATGGCGCAGTTTCGTTCGATATGACAAAATATCTTATCTTACAATCTAGGTGATATTCAGCATATTGTAAATAGTTCAATCATACTTCTGCTATCGACGTCATAACAAAGGTATATTCAGATGTAAGCTTGTTTGGACGAACTGTCTGTGCCCGGTGGACAGAGAGAATATCGAACATATCCATCATTCCATTGGTAAGATCTCAGTATTGGTGTTTGGGGGTCATGTACAGATTCATTACAGAGCGTTCTTGCCTGCAAGCCATGCAATTAGACGCTTGTTGATCTGCTCCTCATTCAGTGCTGCAAACAGTCCATCTGCTGCTATCAGATCATACAATCGCTCCAGCGGCTCACGCGGGTCGGCTTTGCGGGCTTTCGCATCACTTTTCAATACGTTCCAAGTGTCCAGTACATACGGACGTGCATCAATGCCTTGACCGTCGAAGAAATGATGCAGCTTTTGCACATCTTCTACAAATTCATTGCCAAAACGTCCTGCTACATCTCCGCGCAGCAACGCAATTTCCACTTCATACATCGGATTTTGTTTCTTCGCATCTTTACCGATCCAAGGCGTTTCCAGAATAAATGGACGTCCTGTTAGCTTCTCATGGTGTACTAGGTTGTTCAGCGCTTCAAAACCAATCCAGCCGCTACCTAGTGGAGTATGTCGGTCTTTTCCTGCACCGACTGGATTTTTGCTATCGTTAACGTGAACGACAGTGATACGATCCAAGCCGACAATCCGATCAAATTGCTCTAACACACCATCCAGATCGTTAACCAGATCATAACCAGCATCGTGAGTGTGACATGTATCAAAGCAGACGGTTAGACGATCGTTATGCGGTACGCGCTCCATAATACGAGCAATCTCCTCAAAACTGCGACCAATCTCTGTTCCTTTGCCCGCCATCGTTTCCAACGCGATATTCACATCTGTTTCTTTCACGCCAGCTAACACCTGTTCCAACCCTTTGGCAATACGGTCGATACCATATTCTGCATCCATATCTGTAAAAGCACCGGGATGAAGCACGATATTGTGTACACCGATTGCGTGAGTACGGTGAATTTCTTCTTGCAGGAAATTGACAGCCAGCTCATACGTATGTTCCTTGTATGAACCGAGATTGATAATATATGGAGCATGTACGACGATTTCTTCTACACCCATTTGCTCCATTTTCGCTTTGCCTTCATCTAAAAACATCGTGTCCATCGGCTTGCGGCGCGTATTCTGGGGTGCACCGGTATATATCATAAATGAGCTAGAGCCGTATTCATCTGCTTCATTGGCTGCGCTAAGTAACCCTTTATTGGAAAACGATACGTGAGAACCTATTTTTAACAAGTCATTTCCTCCTCAGTCAATTGTGCCAGCTTAATTAATACTTATTGAATCGTTTGAATAGTGCAAAACAAGAAAACCTATTGTTCATCCTGTGCTTGAACATACAGGCATAACAATAAGCTGTAGATTCAGAATGTAATCTGCAATTCGGCTACAGGAATCTCACCTATTTTAACGCGGATAGTTCAATAAAGCCAGAATGTTGGTATGAACAATGGATTAAATTTGAATGTGATTTTATATAGAAGAAATACCTTTAAATTGGTTAATAACAGTGTAGTGGCTTTTCTACAAGCTATCTTCATTTGAACATATGCTCGACATTGACAGCAGGTATAGTGAAATATGTAAAACATATTTTTGATGATACATGAACTGACTTGTGATACACACTCTTATCTGAAATAGAGATCTACTTACCTGAGGAGGAATCGATATGAAGATTGCAATTTGCGGTGGTACGGGTTTTGTGGGTAAACATCTAATTCCATACTGGTTGGATGAAGGACATGAAGTGATTGTAGTAACGCGTAAAGTTTCACCAGAGCAAGCTGGTGCTGGACGGATTCAATATATAACGTGGGACGATATGGAGCAGCATCCTGAGAAACTGGAAGGAATCGATGCACTCGTTAATTTGTCCGGTGAATCTTTGAATCAGCGCTGGACGACCAAAACCAAACTGGAACTGGTCGAATCGAGGATGCGTACGGTTAATATCGTTTCCAAAGCGATTGAGAAGTTGGAGCGCAAACCTGAGGTAGTCGTGCAGGCAAGTGCGATGGCGATTTATGGTACATCAGACACGGAGACGTTTGACGAAAGCAGCGAACGGCGAACAATGAATTTCCCATCCAGTCTGGCGGAACAATGGGAAGCTGTTGCTGAAAGTATCAAAGACGTACGTTTGATCAAGCTACGCGTTAGTCTAGTACTGGGCAAAGACGGCGGTGCATATCCGCTGATGACATTACCATATAAAATGTTCGCTGGTGGCAAACTTGGTCCCGGCAAACAATGGGTTTCGTGGATTCATATCGACGACATGGTGCGGTTGATCGACTTCTGTATTCAAAATAAAGAAATTGAAGGTCCGATCAACGCTTCCTGTCCAGGACCTGTCCGGTATAATGAATTCGGTAAAACCGTCGCCAAAGTGCTGAATCGTCCGCATTGGTTTCATGTGCCTTCGATTATGATCTATTCTGCACTTGGTGAAATGGCCAGCATTTTGCTACAAGGGCAGCGGGTTATTCCGCAAAAAGCACTGGATCACGGCTTTACCTTTGTATATCCTGATCTGGAATCGGCAATTGTTGAACTGGAAGACAAGCATCAGCCTGCTTCCAATAGTGAGCATGCTTAACATATTGTAACGAAGCAAATGTCAGTAGAGTATGTAATTAGTAGAAAATATGTAGTTGAAAACCGCTGTGATGAATCAGAAGGAAAGCGATGCAAATTACCGGATGTTATGATCTAAGTTGTGATCTATATTGTAATCTCATCACAACGTGTCCAGTTAATGCTCCTTTCACTGATTACACAGCGGTTTTATTTGTTTATTCGAGTTTGAGTTTGAGTTCAATTATTCGGATTTTTGTGTGCTTATGCAACTGCTTATCAGCATTTTACTACTTGTTTACCGTATTACGTTTCCAGACGTAGTGTATACACAGCTTTGGCTACTTTAAAGGAATCGCCGTTTTGAATAGGATACGCTTTATACGGTATCAATGCTTCACCATTCAAAATCGTGCCATTGCGTGAACTTAGATCTTTGATCGTCACTTGTCCTTTGCGCACATCCAGTTCAACATGATTACGAGATGTTCCTACTGACTGTTCATGATAATGAACTCCATCGTCTGCTCGTCCGATGATAAAACTCCCTGCTCCAAGACGAATAGATTCAATCGCATTGCCATTCGCTTCGCGACGCTCCAAATACCCCCGGAAAGCAGGGCTTTCTTCAGTAGATTGAGGTTCCAGATCGTCCAGTAATACAGTTGCCATATGCGATGAAAGGCTCTGAGTAGGCATATTATTTATTTGTATAGAATGTGCGTATGCAGAACTGTCCGATCCAGATTGATGTTCGCGATGATCAGGATCGTATGCTGCATATGAAGGTTGTGATACATAGTTTGGAATATCCGCCGGATCGAAACTTTGCTGGTTTTGATGTGGATGTTGATTTTGACTACTTCTAAATTCTCTTATATCAGAAGATGTATGGGAATGATAAGCGTTTTGATTGCTGCTCTTTGTGGTTCCAGCAACAGGAATTGAGGATGAATAGGCAGCATTGTTAGCAATTGCAGTAATTCCAGCAACTTCGGCATTTGAGGCGTGTACGCCATTTCCAGTGTTTGCACCTGCGCCAGACATTGCAGTTGCAGATTGTCCAGCAAATGCTGGCTGCCAGCGCCATTCTTCTTGTTGCACTTCATTATGATGCTGCTTCTTACCAAACAATGATACTGCTGTTTTTTGCTGCATCGTAGCATCAGGAGGTCCTGCACTTTTTTTCGTTTTACCGAGTGTGATTTTACCTTTTACAATCATATAAATTGTCAAAAAAGTTGCTAGTGTCAATGCAGTACATCCATACAGCATCATGTCATTGGGATGCTCCATATAACCATAGCGCCAGATCATAGCGATCAGCAGCGCACCACCAGCCAACAAATAGGTTCGATAAGCAGAAGGAAGCTTGTTCGGTTCGACTTCCATATCCCCTGTTTCGGGCTGGATATTCAAACTGGCTGCGGAAGCTTCTTTCTTTTTGCCAAATGATAGTACTGAACGTTTGGTTTCAGTATGAGCAGGTTGAGCAGATTCAACAGGTGATTGTACAGAATGTGGGGGTGCAGAATGTGCTGTATCATGTCTGGCATGATTCGCCTGATGATTATCGATCGGAATGGAAAAAGGGGGACCTCCCAAACTATTCTCCTGACCTCCAGTATTGATAGCTGTATCGTACCCGCCGTACCAATCTCGATCCCCCGGTCGTGGCATGTTCAATGATGAATCTGGAGAAGATGGATTATGCTGCTCTTGTCCACCTGCTAGTAGATCCATAAGCATATATTTTAGTTCCTGTAATGTAAAAGTTTCCGACTGGCAATAACGCAATAACCGTTGCACATCATTGCCACTTAATTCACGAACCGCTGTCATCCAGTGAGATGCGAGTCTACTAATCTGCTGCTGCACCGGTTCTTCGGTCAACATGACAGTGCAAGGAATATACGTCAAAAATAATTTACCTGCTTGTAGCGAACCTTCCATAAACATATAATCCTCATCCAGCACATAGTTAGGCAATGACAGCATATACTGACTGCTTTCCTCCAGCGTCGATACTAGCTGTAACAACAATCCAAAATATTCAGCAATACCGATCATCTCACTTTGTAAACAATGCTTCAGCATTCGCTTGCCAGTAATATCATAGCGCAGCTGTGCCTGTAAATTCACTTCGTGCAAATGCAATTGCAGCATGCCGTGGATGCGACTGGATAGCATCATCCCACTCTGGGTGCGACTCAAATCGCTATGCTGAAAACCTGCTTCGCGATGGATCACCATAAATGTTTTGCCATCCTGAATAAAATCCTGTATTAATGTCGTGCTCATACGATTCATCCTTTCCTTCCCTATTGCCATTTCGTCTGGCTTTCCTCTATCCCACGTATAAATAACAGAACAATACGCCCGGTAGCACGGCTGTCATGAATGGAAATGTTAAGTACTGCTTATGCTCCACATCATCAGGACGCAGCTTTTGCTTCCATAGCAATGCTCCTGTAATTTTCCATAGTACATTGCGCATACGTGTTATTGTCTCTCGTCGCCACAACATAATCACCAATCCGATCAAACCAGCAAACAGAATTGAATACATCATCACCTGTACTGTCATGCTTGCGCCAAACCAGACTCCAATACCAGCGAATAGCTTCACATCGCCTGCACCTACCGCGCGAAATAGATGTAATATCAGCATCAGTCCGAATCCGAACAACAGCCCTTTACCAGCAAATAGAATCCCTTCTCCTTTGCCTAAAATGGCATGATAAACTAGTCCACTGATTACAAATAATAGGTTTAATAGATTGGGAATTTTGCGGGCGGTAATATCTGTCCAAAAAGCCCACAAGATGAAAATGCCACTGCCAATAAATACAGTTTCCATTACGCTTGACTCCCTTTTTCATTCATATGAACATAAATAGATGGCTGCAAAGCAAAATGATTACGGTTCGGTAGGATATGCGCCTGTGCCCGGAGCACCGGAAATAACTGGACGTCCATCATAATTAGCAATCTCAAATGTCCCTCGGATTTTCTGGCCATCTTCTGTGGTGAGTACATACGTTGCCCAGCCTTCAGTAGCGGAGGACGGGATTTTCCATGTCCAAATAATGTTACCATCTGCATCTGCTATGGCATCACCAAGCCCTTGTGCTGTACTGCTGCCGCTTTTATAAGTAACTTCCAGATGAACTTTGGAATTGGGCGGAGCTGTAGCCGCAATCGAAATCAATGACTCGGGATGAGCAGGATGAGGGACGGAAACGACGCGTACTCCTGTCTCTTCTTTGTTTTCATCGCTAGCAGCACCGTTACTTTCATTCGTGTCACCGATCCATAGCCGTTCAGTTGCTCTTGATTGCAGCACAATGGGACGAAATACAAGCGGCACTTTAAAAGGCAATTCATAACTCAATTCAATCCCAAAATACGGATCACCTGACATGTCAGGCACAGTCACCTCGGTTACATGAATGCGTTCAAAGTCCAGTCCATTATCCGATGCTACCTGCTTCATCAGCGGCTTAATCGCCGCATCCAGCACCGCTGCTGACGCTTGATTTTTCAATTGACGCAGTCTAGTATCTCCTGTACTCGCCATATCTTGAATCCAGCCATCTAATGGTGAAGGGAATAACGAGTCATACTTGGCAGCCAGATCGGTAAGGCTCATCTTCGGCATATATTTGGAATTTTCAATCGCAGTACCTGCTTCTTTGACCACATACATATGCGTACTCACATATCGCGCTGTATCAGAGGATACATTGTTTAACGATGTAGAGATAAGTGTCATTTGCACGATATAGACCAGAAACACAGAAACGAATAAGAAAATCGGCAGCACCATTGCCGCTTCTAGTACGATGCTTCCACGTTCGGAGCGATACAAATTCTTATCAGTAGCTAAAGTCTGCCTGTTTATCTTCATAATACACACCCTGTTTCACTGAACTGTCGGTCTGCACAGATTGCAGCATTCCGGTAATCGCTGGCAAAAACCAGATCCTCATTCCCGCCTGAATATGCGCTGATGCATATGTATCACGCTCCTGCGGATTGATGTCGGTATTATAGCGAATCAGCGCCAGCATTCTAGACATTTTCTTCTCATTATTCGTTTGTAACAAAAACAATCGTAAATAATCACGGTATTCAAAATGAACTTTAAGATAGCCGGACAGATCGGTATATCCTTTCGTAAATAGGTCGATCATGTCCTTGAGTGCCATCTCTACGCCATAAGCAATTCCGGCTGCAAGCACGGCGAGTGGATGACCGAGTCTGGCATTTTTGGCTAATCCTTCTGCGGTACGGATCGCCATTCGCATACCGAAAATCTCCGTATATGCCGCCGTTAGATTGGCAACCGGACCATTATATCCGTAAATGATATATTCGAGTTGCTGACTATCTACAGTTAATAGTGTCATCGCATCTTCAATCGATTGTTGATCCATAACCTCAGAGATTGGAAAATCGCCTGCCAGTGAAGCATCTCGTTTTTGCACCGATTCCACCAGGTTGCCCCACATCATGACATCAAATGGTTCAAAATAATGCACCGCATATTCATTCATATAGAACTCATTGCGGCTTTTCATCAACACATCGGCAATACCACCGTAAATGAAATCCATCGCACCCATGGAGCTAGTACTCTCCTCATACGGATCTTCGTTGAGTTGTTTCATTTTTTCCTCAGCAGCGGCGATCGCCTGATTAAAGTTCAAATTGGACTGATAATATTCATTTACTTTGTCAAAGCTTGCACCGGAAGCTTGCGCTCCAGCTCCAAGTGCGGCGATTGCACTAATGACAGCTGTCGCCTTTTTCATTGATTGTTTTGCCTTCGCTTCATCCTGTGCTACCGTATCTGTCCCTTTACGCGCGTCTGCAATATCTTTTTCGATTTTGCCCAGTTTGCCAGATGGAGCATCTGTCAAACCACGATAATTGTTCAAATATTGTTCCAGCAATCGCGCCGTTTCAATCGTTTTTGATTTTAACGTTGCGGCACTACCTGATGTGCGTTTAACTACTTGCTGCGCTTCACCAACGGAAAACTCTAACGATGTTTTGATCACAGCATAATCGGATTGTTGACTAGTAATAGCGGCATCCATACGATTCAACAACTCATCGGATAATACAAGCTGATCCAGATTTTTGCGAAGCTCAGCAATTTGAGATTCGGCAGCCGAATTAGCGCTACTGGACGTACTGCCTGGTGTATTTGTTCCACTGACCGTGTTATAAGAGCCGTTAGCTGAACGTGTTCTAGCTTTACGAATTTCTTCTTTGATATTGCCATTCTCTTCACGAATTTTTGCCATTAATTTCATACCTTCATCGTATGTACTTTTATGAGTAGTAATCAGTTTACGTGCTTCAGGCATTATTTTTTCCAGTAGAGAAGCTGCATTATTTTTGTATTTGGATATTTTCTGCGTATTGATCGCAGGTTTATCTTTCTTTTTGCGCTTTTTGTCTTCAGCGATCAGATCGGTGTAGTTATCAAATTGTGCAGCAATATCAGCCAGTGACGAGATCGAGCCTACATTTTTGTCCGCGATGGAGTTTCCCGCTGGATACATGACCATTTTGGCGAGCTTCAGTACGTCTTTGGCGGTGTTTTTTTGCAATGTCAGTAATTCGTCAATCGCTTTCTCACGTCGTTCATAAGGCGCACGCACATTGTTCAACACTTCGGTCGTCTGCGTCGTTTCTTTCATAATGGAAGACATGCTGCGCATTTTTTCTACAACTTCAACTGTAAAATCAATCGGTGCTTTATATTTCATTTCTTCCTGGACTTGCTGGTTAAATACATCATATTTGCCAAGCGGTCGGCTCAACACAATCGATGAATCCTTGACCTGTAACGGGATCAGATTCAAGCGATTATCTACATCGGTGTAATTCATATTTTCAGCTATCGCTGTATCCAACAGCTGATTGGCATCACTGCCGCCAAAGGCAAACAGTCCATAATTGGTCTGATATTCAGGCTCATACGCAGACATTACTGAACGCACCAGTGCATGGGTTAAGCGCTCCGTCTGTACTTGCATGGCGGCAATTCTTGCATAATCGATAAATACTGCTGTAAAAGTAAATACACCTGCAAGCACTACAATCAGAAAAATAGTAACTGCACCGCGTGTATCGTTTATCTTATGCCATAATTGTCTTTTCCAGCTGCGGATTACCCGTGCTGCTTTGGATTGGTTCACTGTACTCCCTCCGCTTGTTCCTTCAAATGTCAGTTGTATCTCACTGACCAAACCATTGTACAATGGCTCCCGCTTTGCCCAGATCAAAAACTGGTCCAAAATTGCCAGAAGCCTTAGCTGCGTAATACCGCATCAGTTCTACATTGCGAATAAACTCCACTGGCTCTACTACAACCGCTCCGGCACTAATCTCCTGACTAAGCGAATGCCCTAGTTGACGCTCCAATGGAGCAAACGATACTGGACGTGCCAATGTAGTTTCGATGGAACGCACTAACACGCCATTGTCGTATTTGATATTTCCACTCATTTCACCGGGAACCCAGGAGGCAGCGGCAGATAGCTTTTGCTCGGGCAACGATCCGCCGCTGCCTCCTGGAATGGAAACCTCCGTCGGTTGTGCCGATCCTGCCCAGCCAAACAGCTTGCTTAACATATCATCGCTCGTAAGCCGCCAATATAGACCATCATTTTGCCCTTCGGGAACAGCGCCGGTAGTAACATCCTTGTGGCTGTTATCCCATGAATAGGCTGCACGTTCGGATGTTTTGGAAGCCGCCTGTTTGAGCATTGTATTCTGGTACAGCACCATGCAAAAAAACAGTAGCAACAACGTCGTGAACAGAATAATCGGAAATACGAGGGAAGCTTCAATTGTGAAGCTCCCACGTGTATTTTCCCAAAAATTCTGTTTGAGTGTATAATGCTTACTTTTTGAATTCTTCACTTTTTTGTCCCATGTATTCCAGCATGCCGTTTACGACTGCCACAATTTTTGCTTTAAACGCCAATGCGATCATAATAATAACTGCTACAATCAATACCATTTCCAGCGTACCGATTCCGTCTTCTTGCTTCCAAAAGCTTCTCATCCCGTTCCAGGATTGTTTAAGTATAGTTGTCATTGCTTATTATCCTCCTACATATTCATCATCATAAATGCCGGCGTACCGACCAAAATCATTACTATTACAAAAATCATGACCATAGGCATTACCATTTTGGAAGAAGCCTGTTCTCCACGCATGCGGCTAACCGCTTTGCGTTTGTCCCATAGCGTACGGGATAATTCACGCAATGCCAGTCCAAACTCGCCACCCCCACGGCGGAAGTTAAGCAGCACAGTCGTAGTAAATACCGATACTTCTTGGACACCGCAACGTTTGCTGAATGCCTCCAGCGATTGCGGAAATGCATAGCCATTTTCCAATTCATTCAGCATCTGGATCATCTCGCGGTACAACGGATGATCCGCTGCACTTTCTTGCTTACGCTGTACACAGCGCATAATTGCTCGCTGTGCGGTTTCCCCAGCTCCGACCAACAGTACAATCTTGTTCAGCAGTTCAGGCAACTCCAGCAATATATCCTGTTCACGTTCCTGCACCTTTTTACGCAGATCACGAAACAACGATACCGGTAGCAATATAGCCAGCACAGCGCCAAAACCTAACCATGTTACACTACCACCATTAAAGGCTGCCATCATACATCCCCCGGTTAATAACAGCCAGCAATACCCTGCCATCTCTGCGATATATAGCAGAGAACGTTCTCCGCTCAAATGGACCCCAAATCCTTTTTGCACAAGACTCTGCACACGGTAAAAGGCACTGGAAAAGCGTGCCGTAAATTTGGCTTTTTCAATCAGTACCAGCATCGCAGGCAGCAGCTTGCGCAACTTGATCACTTCAAATGGCAAAGCCGCTAACTGCTTATGACGCTCCTCCGCCTGCTGATGCAATACAACCCAGCCTACAAGCAGAAAAGCCGCCAGCAATCCTTCCAGCCACACCCCAATCAGTTGATTCACCTCCTTTCAGTCATATCCATACGAGTATGTTCTCTTGTTCTGTTGTTATGTTGTTATGTTCAGACCTCAACCTGAATATTGAATGCGTATGTTCTCTATTCCACACTCTACACTTTGATATTCATAAACTTGCGAATGAGAAAGAAACAACCGCCCAGTGCAATCAGACAAACTGTTGCTATAGCAATACCAATCGGACTTTCATACAATGGCTTCATAAAATCGCCAGCGGCAAAGTTCAAAAACAACAAAAAGATAAACGGTGTCGCCATCAAAATATTCGATTCCATCTTCTTCTGCGCAATCATTACGGCGATATCCTGCTGAATATCCAGCTTCTCCCCGATCACAGATGACGTTTTACGAATAACTTCTACCAGATCGCCACCAGTACGCTTACATGTCGCAAACACATCAGCAAAATTGGAAATATCCTCATTATTCGCTCGACTGCTAAAGTCTGCCAAGGCTTCTTCAATCGGCTGTCCATAATCCAACCGTGTCGTAATGATATTCAATTCGCGAATCATATCGTTATCACCATCTGGATATAGCATGAGCAGATCCTGTGCTGCTTCTCGAAATCCATTTTCGACCGAGCGTCCAGCAGCTAGCGATGATGATAATGAATACAATGCTTGTTTAAAATAGGAGCTAAGTGCACTCCGTCTGCGCTCCAACAGATGCCGACGCAATAGCTTGGGCGTAAACCAAGCAACGCCAGCAAACACAGCACTGACAATCCACTGGTGATAAAACAGATAGCCAATCATAGCAAAAGCCGCACCGCATACGATCATGCACACAATTCGTTGTAATATCGTCAAATGATACACCGTATAATCAGGCAGCTTCTGTTCATGAGCCGATGATGGCTGTGATGGCGGATGCTGTTGTCCAGATGATGAGCGAGTCGGGCGTTCAACAACGGTCTGTTGCCGCTGGATACGGCTATTGGTATTGATCATCATAATCTCCTTTTCCCTTTATGCCTGTATCGCCGAAGCTTGTGTCCCTATATCAGCCAGCCTGCGCCATTCCTCAATGCCTGCTGCACGTAGCTTATCTGTATGAATAAGCAAATTGCCAGTCGGTACAAGCTGCCCAATAATACGCCCTTCCCGCTCTCCCTGTTCTTCGAATACAAAGAGCGGATTCAGTACCACTTCACCATCCATCATGCCGCGTACTTCCGAAATCTCCACCACACGACGCGAACGATCACGCAATCGGGACAAATGTACGAAAATATCAATCGCCGAGCCAATTTGCTGCCTTACCACCTGAATTGGCAAATCTGCACCGCTCAATACCATCGTTTCTAGACGACTGAGCATATCACGCGCGCTATTAGCATGCCCGGTCGACAAGCTCCCATCATGACCAGTGTTCATCGCTTGCAGCATATCGAGCGCTTCCGCCCCGCGCACCTCACCGACGATAATACGATTCGGACGCATACGCAGCGATGAACGAATCAGGTCGCGAATACTAATCTCGCCCTTACCTTCCGTATTGGAATTGCGCGTCTCCATTGAGACTAGATTGGGCACGGTACGGATTTGCAGCTCGGCAGAATCTTCAATCGTAATTACCCGGTCGTCCGGCGGAATATATTGCGAAAGTGCATTAAGAAAAGTCGTCTTACCCGAACCTGTTCCACCGCTGATGAAAATATTAAATTTACTACGCACCAGCGTTTGCAGCAGACCCGACGCCATCGGCTCCAACGCACCAATTCGTACCAGATCATCCATCGTTAATGGCTGCTCTGGAAATTTACGAATGGTCATCGTCGGTCCTTTCAGCGCAATTGGCGGTAGTACCACATTCACCCGCGAGCCATCCTTTAAGCGTGCATCCACAATAGGCGAAGACTCATTTACTACCCGATTGACCCCTGACACAATGCTCTGGATAATGTCCTCCAGTCGTTCCTGAGATTCAAACACCGTATCACTGCGTAGCACCTGACCGTTACGTTCGATAAAAATATCCTGATGACTGTTGATCATAATCTCTGTCACACTCCGGTCATCGACCAATGGCTGTAAAATATCCAGTCCACGAAACGAATCAAATACCTGACGAACGAGTCGCCGCCGTTCCCCTGCTGTCAGCCCGGGATACCGATGATGATCTAGTACCTTTTGTTCAATACGCCGCATCAATTCGTCGTCATCAATGGCGAACATCACATCCAGACCGGAACGCACCTCATTGCGTAGTGAAATAAATAGATCCTCACTCACAAGCTCACCCCGTTAACGACCAGATGATTGTGCTCGCCATGAGTATGATCCAACCGACACAATTTCAAAATATCGCGCTGAAAGATCGGGGAGCACCATAACAGTTCACCATTGCTCACCTGCTTCCATGAAGGTACATACGGAAGCGTTCCTTCCAGCTCCATCCCTTCTAAGGGCAACCGATTCATGACACCGCCTGTATAGCGATTCATCACAAAAGAGACTTTGCCGCCAATCTGTTCATACCATTCGCTATGATACTGTTGCCAGTACGACATCCATTGCAGTGTTTTGTTCATACATGGCAGATCGTCAGTCAACAGCCAGACGATACGCTCACTATGCTTCAAGGCAGCAGAAATGCGGTCATTCCAACCCGATTCCACATCAATAATCAGGTGATCATATTCGCCGCTGTCAGCAATATAACGAATTAACATTTCCGTTTCTTCTTCTGTCATATGTAGCAATTCATTAAAATTGTCCGGTGGTATGAAGCTATCCGCACGTATTTCTTCCGCTCTAACTGCATACTGTGATGGCGATGCTTCCGGTTGTCGTTTCGATTCCGCTGCTGCCTGAAGATCGTACAACAATCTGGATAATGCGTAGCTTGGATCGGACTGCTGATCTAGCGTTAGCCAATGCGTACTACTAGCTGCCTCCAAATTCAGGTAAAATACCGATTCGCCCCTCATGCCATATTGTTTTGCCATATTCATCGCCGTCACGGACTTGCCGCTACCTGGCGAGGTCGAATAGAGCGTTGTGATCATCGTCTTGCCTGTATCACGCTGCCATTCCGCCGGTGCTTTGCCACTCCATTCGCAAAGCTGCTCCAACAGCCGTTGCAGCGGCTGATATTTAGCAATCACTTGCCGCTCTTCGTTCTTTTCTTCATATTCGCCCAGTGTCACCCAGCGATTGCTTGTAGATTTATCATCCGTTAGCCAGCATTGTAAAAAGGATTCTTCCGCTGCTACAAGTCCGCGATGATGTCCTTCCTTCATATAAGCTAGAAACGTTGCTGGATCCGAGAATGCCCGAATCCGTACTTTAGCTGCATATTCACTCGTGCGAACATACCGCAGCAGCAGCTCAATGTACTCGCTGTCCTCCACACAAAGTACAATCTGTACCGGAGCCATTGGCTTTTCCCCCTTTATATGCAAAAAAAAGCACCGTTTAAATAACGCACTTCATGTGCGGTACTTAAACGGTGCTTCCGTTGCAAGAACTATATTTAACGTAAGAATAGCATAGATGTACTAGGTCTGCAATACTATTTTTTACGATTATTATGCAAATGAGGATATGATTTTTCCTAAACAAATGACATTACAGTTACATCTGTTGCGACCGTAGTCATTCCGGTTAAACAATCAGAGGATATATTTTACAAAATAGAAAGGCGGAAATTACTATGAATCCAACACGAAAACCTCATTACTGGTGGGCATCACTTATGCTGGCAAGCGCCATTAGCATTGGAATGGCATTGCCTGCATCGGCAGCGAGTGATATTCGTTTGCTGAATAATCCATCCTGGACATCACCGTCTCTTTTTACAGATAAGATGGACGATGCGCTTGCTGTACGAGCAGTCGATGTCCATGCGATCCCATCCAAATCGCTGGTCTATGTACATACACAGCAAGATATTGCCAACACAACTGGCAATACACAAAACAACTGGTATTTGGATACTATCAAAGGATATAGTCTGACGACCGGCAAGCCACTGTGGAGCTATTCACTCCATGAATCAGCTGGTCCATATACCTTATCCACCCAAATCGTATACGCGCCTTATGGGACGGCTTACATCTATGCCGCTTACTCGGACGGAACCTATAAACTACTTTCTCTCCACTCCTCCGGCAAATTGAACTGGGAAAAAACACTCCCTGCATCTGGTAGTGTTACGATGATGAAGGATGGTTCTCTGCTCGTAACCTCTAACGGAAATGTAAATTCTGAAGGTATCATTCGTTCCTCACTCAGCCGCTTTGATACAAACGGCAAGCTATTAAACAGTCAAACAGTGCAAGGATCGATTTTGCATGCGGAAGGCGATCGGATTCTCGTAGCAGCTAGCAAACTGACCAAAAATCAGAATGGTTGGCAAATGGTATCCAATCCGCAGATGGATGTATACGGTTTAGAGCTAAAACGATTGTACAAATATCAATTCCCAGCAAAATCAAACATCTACGGCGATGGCAGCGACTCTATGTTTGTACTGAAAAATGGCACCGTACTCGTACGTGCCAACATCGATCAAACTGGCAATAAACTGTTTGCATTTGATCCAAGTGGCAAAGTGCTATGGGGACGCGTCATTCCTGGCGATTCTATTACGCAATCCACTGGCACCGGCTATATCACGTATGAAAACAAAACACTCAAGCTTTACAACACCACTTCCGGCAAAGCCATTGCTTCGGCAACATTGGAGGGGGATCCTGCCAACTATACATCGCTTGATCGTACCACTGACGGCAATCTGATGATCAATATGGCAGATCGGACTTATGTTCTTTATCCGACCAATCTGTCTATCGTACAAACCTTCGATACGAACAATCTGGGTACTCCTTACGATTATGTAGATCAAACCGTTTATACAGTAAACGATGATATGCTAAATCGATACAAACTAAAATAATATTCAAACAAACAAAATCCCGCTTTCCAGCCATCAGATACAGCATGGCATGAAAAGCGGGATTTTTTATTTCACGTCACCAGTCACTGGTCACTGGTCACTCTACAAATCTCGCACGAATATCCGGTGTCGGCAGCATGCACTGATCTGATTTGCCAAACCAGCGATACCGGTTACGCGCTACATACTTATATACACCATCCCGTAGTACCTTTGGCACGATTATAAAAGCATATAGCAGTTTCCAAGCAAATTTCAGCCGTTTGGCGATACGAAGTGCAGCTGTAGAACGTGTATAAAACTTCCCTTGCTCCACCAGCACAAATGTGTCCATCGACGTTGTCGACAGCCCGCCTTTTTGCAGCAATTTCTGCCCCACCTCTGACTGCAAAGAAGCAAAGTGGAAGATCCCTTGGGGATCGCGCTTAATGATAAATTTGGTCGCACCCTGGCAAAAGTGACAAACACCATCTACCAGAACAATCGGATGTTCTCCCTGAAGCAGCTGATCAATCTGGGCATCTGTCAATTCCGTCGGTTCTCCTGGTCTGGATACCGGAGCATGTGCAGTTACCATTATTGTCACTCTCCTTACCGTTTATACAATCCTCTGTTGTTTAATCGATTATATTTATATAAAGCAAAAAAGCACGAAGAGAATCCCCCGCGCTCTGCATGATGCAATTATCTCGTTACAACAACTCGTTTTTATGCCAGTGCTTCGTCAATCAATTGGCGATCTTTGATCTGTTGATCGATCTCGCCAGCAAATGCGCTAAAGCAGTTGCAAATGAAGTCTTTGCGGCATATAGGACATGGTTTGGTCAGCAAGCGGTTGATATTGGTCATTTTCCACTCGGGAAAACGATTGTAGAACATGCGGCATTCCGTTCCGTCCGCCAGTGTTGCTGTGAATTCGTACAGTCCTTCTTTTTCATTGATACCGGCTTTTTTCAACGCTTTAATCGTCGGTCTATATGCCATATTATCATCACCCGTTATCCTTTAAATTTCGTAGCAAATTACAAATCACCTATGACATATTAAAGAATTTTATGGTATGTGTCAACTCCAACGAGCTGCGGGGGAGCAGAAATCGGAGCGACTCCAAGTATTATTCCGCCATTTGTCACCAGCTTATCCGAAATATACACTTTTACTGCACTTCTTCTCGTATGCATTCATATTTATCATAGCAGTATATTCCGTTATGTAAACCTTACCCGTGTACGCCATACTTAATCCATTATGGACAAAATAGTATCACATAAAAAAGCCAGCCCCTATCCAACATGGACGGGCTGGCGCTATATTTCCTTTTACAACATGTTGCAATATAATCGATCACAAATCATTTAAATTGTGAGCGTACCACAAAATGTCCTTAATCGTTTTGCACAACATTCAATTCTACATCGATATTGCCGCGGGTTGCTTTGGAGTACGGGCAGAATTCATGTGCTTTTTTAGCAATATCCAGTGCTTCGTCATGCGACAGTCCTGGAATGCTAATATCCAAACGCACTGACAATTTGAAACCGTCATCTGCGGGATCTTTGTCGATCAGTACGTTGCTAGTTACGAGTGTATCTGTTACGTTTACTTTCTCGCGACGTGCCACATTAGCAAGAGCGCTCTGATAACATGCGCCATAACCCGCTGCAAACAGTTCCTCTGGATTCGTGCCGTTACCGCCACCGCCACCCAGTTCTTTTGGCATCACCAGACTAACGTCCAGTGCACCTGTGCTAGATTCAACTTTACCTTGACGTCCACCATGAACTTTTGCTGTTGCTGTATATAGTGCCATAATCATTCAGCTCCTTTTCCAAAACTTTTTTAAACCAACACTATATTTGTAAAGCACTGCGCTTAGAATGAAACGCTTATCAGCAAATTATATAGGTAAGCTAAAATTGACTTTATTAGTTTAATTTCCTAAAATTAAATTGATTTCACGATATCATAAAGGAGGCTGTGTAACCGATGACTGTTTATGATTACAATGCAAAAACGATTGGTGGCAAGGAAGTTCCGCTGGAGCAGTACAAAGGCAAAACCCTATTAATCGTCAATACGGCTAGTAAATGCGGATTGACGCCACAATTTTCTGGACTACAAGAGCTGTATGATAAGTTCAAAGGTGAAGATTTTGAAATCCTTGGGTTTCCCAGCAATCAGTTTGCTGGTCAAGATCCTGGCAGTAACGAAGAAATCTCCGAATTTTGCCAATTAAACTATGGCGTTAGCTTTCCCATGTTTGAGAAGATCAATGTGAATGGCTCGGATGCACATCCCCTATTTAAATATTTAAGCGAAGAAGCGCCCGGCATTCTAGGCTCCAAAGCGATCAAATGGAACTTTACCAAATTCCTGATTGATGCTGAAGGCAATCCGATCAAGCGCTATTCCCCACAAACGACACCGGACAAAATTGAAGACGATATCCGCAAGCAATTATAATAAGCAAATAAAAAAAGCCGGATCATCTCCGGCTTTTTGCTATGTTATGCAATGAAAAATAAAGGATGCGGTCGAGAGGACTCGAACCTCCACGGGTATACACCCACTACCCCCTCAAGATAGCGTGTCTGCCATTCCACCACGACCGCGCAATACTGCGTTCAAGCTGTTGCAAATGATCAACGAATGTTCGCTCGTAATACCTTATCTATTCTCGTACCGTCCTGTATATTGCGAGGTCACAATATGACGATATCTTCGAAGTACATAAGTAGATGCAACAACTTTTATACTATATCACCTGTCCAAATAATTGTAAACGCTTATTTTTAAAACGAAATTACATGTCATATAAATTGACTCAATAATTAAATTCAGAGTAAGTAAAGCATCATTATTAAACATTTTTAAATTTTATTTTTAATTATAATGAGTTAAATTTATTGACATAAATATGTATAATGTGTAATTATTATTAACAAAATATTAAAAATACGTAACTTTTCTATCCCTTTTATGATTGGTGTGCACTACTCTGTACCTTATCCAGTTACCAGTCGGATCTGAAATAACTTAAACTGCTGCAATGTTCGTCGTTGAGCAAGATTCATCTATATAGAGAGCATGATTACATTCACGGAGGCTGATGAAAGATGAACAGTAGCCAGAAATTACTTGCGTACGTGCAGCTGCTGGATGCCAAACTGCCGACAGCTAGCTTCACTCATGCGCATAATCTGGAGCATCATGTGCAGCAGGGACAGATTCGCAATGTAGACGATTTGGAAACGTACATTACCAGTGTATTGAAACCGCATTTGTTTCAGTGGGAGGCGCCTGCTATTCATAGCGTATACGCCGCCGAAGCCAAACAGGATATATGGCAGATTGCTCTAGTAGACAAAATGGTTATTCAACAGATCATCCTGCCCGAAGATATGGATGAAGCAAGAAAAACAGGTAAGCGCTTACTAAAATTAGCGCGTAATCTATACCCTTGGATGGAATTCACCATGCTGGAACAAGCGATTACGCAATACCATGCAGTATTATCGCTCACCGTACTGCATGCCTGGATTAATGTACAATTGGGAATTGATCGGGAACAAGCTGTCGGATGTTACTTTTATACCCTGCTCTCCTGCTGTATGAGCCGGGCAGCAGCACCGCTACAATTAAGTATCCGCGATGCCAGTCTGCTAACAGATCGAATGGCTCAAACTATGGAAAACGATTGGAATACACATTGGCGAACGACTATACAATCCCACATCACCTCTGATTCTCCACTACACAATGCTCAAACCACTTAACAGGATTGCCAAAAAGGCTGATTCTTCACCCTACTTGCTGGTGAACGAAATCAGCCTTTTTTCTGTTATCTGCTCCGGTCTGCGGTTTGCGGTGATCCAACAATTATTGCTCTTGCTGTCTGGCTTTGCGGTATACGGTAAATTCGATATATTCTTTGATGAAATCTTTTTCCTTATCTGCCAGCACTTCTTCCTGGCAATTCAATTGCCCCATAAGTTCAAAAAAATACGGGCTATTTTGCTCGTTAACCGTTTCGGCATAACGCTCTTTGCCCGTCAAAAGCCAGTCCAAACTGACATCAAAATAAGCGGCAATCTCGATCAGTTTATGTGTACCCGGTGTGGATTTACCTCTTTTCCAATCACCGAAGTTACCTGTACTAATCTTCAATTGCTCACAGAATGACTTTTTGGTAATACCCTTATTTTTGATGAGTAATTCGATGCGTTCATAAATAGATTGCGACTGCATATCATTTCCACTCCCCGACCATGTCATCTAAATCTTTTAACAACACTTTTATAAGTATTTTAATGTTGATAAAAAGCGTATTTAAGTATATAATTGGTCTAACGACATTTTTTTACTTCTTTTCCTGAAACATTATACCATATGCACATGGACAGGGAACCGGTACCGGTCCATGCATAACAGAAACAGCATCACTTGTTACAAACAAAGGGGTGATATTTGTTGAACCGCAAGCAGCCTGTTACCTCTTTTGGCTGGGCTATCAAACAGAGACTGACAGAGTTACAAATGGATCAAAAGACGTTTTGTGAGTGTTACGGGATTCCTCCATCGCGTTTGTCCAACCTGATCAATGGAACGCGCAAAGCGACAAAATACCGCAAACAAGTCGCCGAACTGCTGGACATTCCCGAGAATTTTAGATAAGCGGCACATGGCATACATAAACAAAGCAAGAACAATATGATGATGTGAAGATAGCAACCAGAGCACCCTGGATATGTATCGATGTTCCGCTTAAACAAAATACAATTATGATTACTAATATAGTATGGTTTGTCACGGAATTCAACATCGTTATGTGCAAGATCGCCTTATTTATTCATTTTATTCCATTTTATGCTATAGATGCAAATAAAAAGACCCTGTTTTTCAACAGGGTCTTTTTTGGTACATTCTGAATGCGGTCGAGAGGACTCGAACCTCCACGGGTATACACCCACTACCCCCTCAAGATAGCGTGTCTGCCATTCCACCACGACCGCATGGCATAATATAAATGTGAGCCATGAAGGACTCGAACCTTCGACACCCTGATTAAAAGTCAGGTGCTCTACCAACTGAGCTAATGGCTCTCAATAATGTAATAAGGGATGACCCGTAGGGGATTCGAACCCCTGTTACCTCCGTGAAAGGGAGGTGTCTTAACCCCTTGACCAACGGGCCGTATTTTCTCAGCAACAAAAATGATTATATCAAGTACAGAGTCACATTGCAAGCATTTTTTTATAGAATGGTTTAAAACTGATTTAAGATCAATTGTATATTATTTTGCTGATCATTTGCCTTATTTATACTTCATTTACATCCTTCCACTTGTTATTAAACTTACATTTACTTATAATGACTTATATACACTTAATGATGATACTTATCACGCATTGCATCTAAAGGAGACTGTGGATTATGTATCAGGAAGAACGCATGCTTCATATTCTGGATTATTTGAGTGCACATCGGCGGATTACGATTGAGGATATTTGCCGATTGTTTCAGGTATCTCGGGATACGGCTCGTCGGGATCTCGTACGATTAGAAGAACAAAACTCCATTATTCGTACCCGCGGCGGTGCCCTCCTCTCTACTGGCAAGATCATTATTCCTAGTTACAAAGATCGGTTGAATACCGTTTCGACTGAGAAAAAGCAAATTGGACATCGTGCAGCGCAGCTGATCAAAGGCGGCGAACGCATCATCCTTGATTCCTCTACAACGGTACAAGCCTGTGCTGACTTTATCGATGCGCCTGGATGTACCGTCATTACCAATTCCATCAATCAAGCAGATGTGCTATCCGACAAGCAGGACATTTCTGTACATTTGCTTGGTGGGCAACTGCAATCGCAGCATCGTTACGTTTACGGATCAGCGGCGGTTGAAACGTTATCGCATTATTTTGCCGAACGCGCGTTTATCGGAGTCGGCAGTATTTCTGCCAAAGGACTCACTTCGCTGACGGTGGAGGAAGGACGAATCAAGCATAAAATGATGCAGCAGGCAGAGATGGTCGTCGTGCTGGCGGATCATTCCAAATTCGGACGCGAACTTTTTTATAAATTTGCCGATTTGTCCGAAGTCGATCTGATCATTACCGACCGTTCGCCCGATCCTGCTATTCAAGAATTGCTGGATAAATATGAAGTCGAACTATGGGTCGCTGATCCATTATTTACAAAGGAGCTGACAATATGAATATCAAATTAATCGCTATCGATCTGGATGGAACATTATTAAGCGGTCACAGCTATATTAATGAAGTGAACAAAGCTGCCATTCTCGCTGCTCAGCAAGAAGGCATTATCGTGAGTATTGCAACTGGACGTGAACACAACAATGTACGTAACTTCCTTGATGCTGCTGAACTGGTGACACCGGTTATCTCTTCGAACGGTTCGGTTATCCATAATGAGCATCGCGAGCATCTGTTCTCACTGCCATTGGAGCGTCAACAGGCTGAGGAAGTGCTAGAATGGCTGGAGAGCAATGACTATTACTATCAGGCGCATACGAGTCGTGGTATCTATACGATCGGTAGTGGTCATCAGCTGCTCGCAGTTGAAGTTGATCGTCTGCTGAGTACTAACCCGGACCCGACCTATTTGCAAATGCTAGAAGCGATGCAGTCGATGGGCGCTCGTTTGAAAATGACTCGTGTTGATACGTACCAAGATATTCCGCAAGACGCAGAGTTTTACAACATCCTCTCGCTCTCTATAGATCCTGCCAAACTGGAAGTTGGACGTCAGCACTTTGCTAATCGCGACGATATGACGATGGTCGTATCCGGTAATTTCAACTTTGAGCTAGAACATAAAAATGCTTCCAAAGGCACAGCGCTTCAACATCTGGCGGAGCATTACAATATTCCGTTGGAACAGACTATGGCAATCGGTGACAACTTCAACGATGTATCCATGATCCAACTCGCCGGGCTTGGCGTGGCGATGGGCAACGCCGAACCAGAAGTACAAGCGATTGCGGATGAAGTGACACGCACTAATGAAGAAGACGGTGTGGCGCATGCCATTTACAAAGCGCTTGGATTGAATGTTCCATTGTCTTGAACGAAAACGGTGTAAGTAATATCAATATAAACTAATCAACAACAGCCCCTTGATCTGTGTACTGCTCTATACAGATCAAGGGGCTGTTGACTTACAATTCTAATTCATATTCTTGCTTATGTAGTTAACGGCTGCTTGCGGAAATTTATGTGTTCATTCCTTGATGTATCGATGGTCTATATTCAAGCATACAAATGAACAAAAAAAGAGCCGACATCGTCGACTCTTCTACTGCTTATGTATGCTGCTAATATTGCTACATGAATCGTAAAATTCATATGGCGGAGAGAGAGGGATTCGAACCCTCGCACCGCTTACGCAGTCTAACCCCTTAGCAGAGGGTCCCCTTATAGCCACTTGGGTATCTCTCCAAGAAATGGCTCCCCGAACAGGACTCGAACCTGTGACAACTCGATTAACAGTCGAGTGCTCTACCAACTGAGCTATCAGGGAACGTTGATCAATACAAAAAATAGATTACCATGTTTCCCGCGGCAAGTCAAGCGACTCTAATGTAAGTTTCCCACCACACTTGCCACAACGATATCGTGTCGGGTCCATTCGGCGTTTACGCAAGTATTGGGTCTGGCAGTCGCGGCACAGCAATCGATAGCGGTACATCTCTTTACGCTTGCCGCCCATCATCTCCGGCGGGATCTGGCAATAGCGTCCGCCGCCGACACGCTGCAACCAGTATTTGAATTCTGGGTCTTTATGCTGATAACCACGTCCTGTAATATGCAAATGATAATGGCACAGCTCATGCTTGATGATCTTCTCTACTTCCTCGCGTCCAAATGCCTGTAATTGGTGCGGGTTGATCTCGATATTGTGGCTACGCAGAAAATAGCGCCCACCTGTCGTACGGAGCCGTCCGTTGAATACAGCATGATGCAGAAATGGTCGGTCAAAATGCTCAAGAGATAGTTGCTCTACCCATGCCTGTAGCTCTTCGTTAGTCATGAAACCCGCTCTGCTCCTTTGATATGATTGTTCCGAATGTACGATGATTTGTATTCGCAATGCGCTCCTTTCAGAAAAGCAAAGCAAATCGTTATCTTCTCTTGAATTTTAACTTTGTTATGCATTACACTTCAAGTACAAACTGTAGTTTGGCACTGTTTTATTGTAACGATAGGCTGTCATCATCGGCAGCAATTTCATACAGGGGAGAATTACGAATGACTACATCTCGTATGCGTTATGTTATTTTACAGCAGGATCAACAACTCGAATATGTGGAGATGCCTGCCGATTATGCGTATCAATTGAGTGCGCTGAATCTTCGTTTACATAAGGAAATCAGCAAACTGACAGCGACCAATGTACCTGCTCTACCACGCGCGGTAGCGGAATGCAGTCAGCTCGAATTGTTGCAGGACGAAGCGAGCATTGTTGGCGGATTGGATTATATCAATGCGCTGGAGCAATCGTTTGCTTCGTTGCAGGAAAAAGAGTATCCGCTGATCTCGCTACTAACGGAAATCCGCGCGCTTCAGGCGCAATTGGAACAGTGGTATGAGGAATGGGAAGAACAGCAGGTGTAATCTTGCGATTTGATAACTAGATGGTTTGCCTGCTGACTGTATGTGTATGTGTATGTGTATGTGTATGTGTATGTGTATGTGTATGTGTATGTGTATGTGTATGTGTATGTGTATGTGTATGTGTATGTGTATGTGTATGTGTATGTGTATGTGTATGTGTATGTGTATGTGCAAATTGTAGACATGCGTTACAGTAGCGCAACAAAAAGGCTGCATTCTTTCATGAGATTGTTCATGAAGAGATGCAGCCTTTTATATTTGCCGATTGGATATCTTAGATGAAATCGACAATACCCATAGCATAAGGTAGAGGGCACGATTTATGGTGTTGTTCGCGCTTCGGTTACTTGAAATACTCTTGGCGTTCGAAACACTCTTACTACGTACGCTGTACTTATACGTTTATGGTTGTTATTGTCCTGAAGCTTGCCCGGCAGACGATTTGCGCATGGTCAGACCGACTCTGCCTTTTTTCAGATCAACATTCAGTACCCAGACCGTTACGTTATCTCCGACTGAGACAACGTCCATCGGGTGTTTGACAAATCCTTCGCTCAGCTGCGAGATATGCACCAGACCGTCATTTTTGATACCAATATCGACAAAGGCACCAAAGTCGATCACGTTGCGCACTGTCCCTTGCAGCTCCATACCCGGTGTCAAATCTTCGATCTTCAGCACGTCGGTACGGAAAATCGGCAATGGCAGCTCGTCACGCGGGTCGCGACCCGGACGTTGCAGACTGTCCAGAATATCGCGCAGCGTTGGTACACCGATGTCCAGTGCAGCGGCAGTTTGCTCCGCGTCCACACTCGCAAGTGCAGATACAGCTTCACTGCTGCCCAGTTGCTCTGGCTGGATATTTAGTGATTGTAGCAGCTTCAGTGTAGCATCGTATGTTTCCGGGTGAATGCCGGTATAATCAAGCGGATTGTCGCCGCCTTTGATACGCAGGAAACCGACGCACTGCTGCAATGTTTTGGCACCAAGACGCGGTACTTTTTGTAATTGCTTGCGACTGGTGAAGCGGCCGTTCTCTTCGCGGTATTTCACGATGTTTTTGGCAATCGTCGCGTTCACCCCTGCCACATAAGACAAGAGCGATGGCGACGCTGTATTCACATCGACACCGACATGGTTTACTGCGGATTCAACCACGCCTTTGAGCGAGTTTTCCAGATTTTTTTGCGATACGTCATGCTGGTATTGACCGACACCGATCGCTTTTGGATCGATTTTGACCAGTTCAGCGAGCGGGTCCTGTACACGACGAGCGATTGAAGCCGCACTGCGTTGTGCCACATCCAGATCTGGGAATTCTTCTTGCGCCAGCTTGGATGCAGAATATACACTCGCTCCGGCTTCACTGACGATCAGGTAAGCCAGCTTGCGCTCGTTGATCTCCTGAATCAGCTCGGCGACAAATTGCTCTGTTTCGCGGGAAGCAGTACCGTTGCCGATGACAATCAACTCTACCTCGTACTGATCAATCATTCGGCGGAAAATATCTGCTGCTTCACGCTTTTTGTTCACTGGTGGTGTTGGATAGGTCACTGCTACTTCCAGCAGTTTGCCGGTTTCGTCGACAGCAGCGAGTTTGCAACCGGTACGGAATGCTGGATCGACGCCGAGTACGCGCGTTTCTTTGATCGGTGCTTGCAGCAGCAAGTTGCGCAGATTGCCAGCAAAGATCGAGATCGCTTGCTCATCGCCTTTTTCAGTCAATTCAGTACGCACTTCGCGCTCAATCGAAGGTGCGATCAGACGTTTGTACGCATCTTCGACTACATGTCCAAGCAGCTGTTGCACAGCAGAGGGTCCCTTGACGATCCGCTTTTCGATATAGCGGTGAATAGATTCCGGCGCTACTTCCAGCTGCACCTTCAGCACATTTTCGCGTTCTCCGCGGTTGATTGCCAGAATACGATGCGGTGGCATTTTTTTCGCCAGCTCGCGATAGCTGTAATACATCTCGTATACGGATTCTTCATCTGCATTGCGTGCTTCGGTTACGAGCAGTCCATGATCCATCGTGTAGCGACGCACCCATGTACGAATAACAGCATCGTCAGAGATGTTTTCCGCGATAATATCCATAGCTCCCTGTAACGCCTGTGAAGCGTCTTCTACGCCTTTGTCAGCATCAATATAGTCAGCAGCCTTCACTAATGCTTCTGGCGCCTTGGGCTGGCTCATGATCCATTCTGCAAGCGGATCCAGACCTTTCTCACGGGCAACACTAGCGCGCGTTTTGCGCTTTTGTCGATACGGACGATACAGATCTTCTACTTCCTGCAATTTGGCAGCGTTCTGAATGCTAGCAGCCAGCTCTTCTGTCAGCTTGCCTTGCTCGCTAATAATACGCAGTACTTCTTCCTTGCGCTCCTGCAAATTACGCAAATATTGATGACGTTCTTCAATATCGCGCAGTTGATTTTCATCCAATTCGCCAGTCATTTCCTTACGGTAACGGGCGATAAACGGAATCGTATTGCCTTCCGACAGCAGATCGATGGTTGTACGAATTTGTTTTTGCGAAATGTGCAGCTCGTCGGCAATCTGCCGGACAATCCGTTCACGAACCTGCTGCTCACTGACTTTCGCCTGTGCTTCACTAATTACGTTTTGTTCAGACAATCTGATCCCTCTTTCCACTCTCCGATCATGCGGAGAACCAAGTGTTCAATAGATATATTATCTCAAAAGTTGAGCATGATCTCAAACCATACCTTATCTTCCTGTTACCCTGCATGGGAAGACGCAAAAAACCCGGTGCATCCACCGGGTCTAATTGCTCGCCGTAAGCCTTTAGAAATCTATCAGGCCCAGACTGATCTGGAGAGAATCATGCACTCTACGCATGGTCTCCTCATCCAGATGTGTGATTTTGTCAGTCAAACGCTGCTTATCAATGGTACGAATCTGCTCTAGTAAAATGACGGAATCCCGGTCAAACCCATGGGACTTCGCGTCGATCTCCACGTGCGTCGGCAATTTGGCTTTTTGAATCTGCGCCGTAATCGCCGCCACAATGACCGTCGGACTGAAGCGATTACCGATATCATTCTGGATCACCAGAACCGGTCTCACGCCACCCTGCTCAGAACCGACGACGGGCGATAAATCTGCAAAAAATACATCGCCACGCTTTACGATCAATGTCTACACCCCGCTAACTAAGCGGTCCAGAGTGATGTCCGCTTCTTCCTCCGCATAGAATGCTTCACAAGCGATTCTCAGATTAATCTTGGCCATTTCCATATACCCACGCTGCATCGATTCACGGACAATCCGTTTCTTGCGCTCCGTCAGATACACTTTCGTTGCCTTTCTGATAACCTCATTGCGGTCGGAATTATCCAAAGCTGCGATCCCATCGACTTCCTGCAAAAGCTGATCCGGTAAATGGATCGTAATCCCTTGCACGTTCTGCATGTTGTCCAACTGTCCAGCACCCCCAAAACCTTTTCAGCTATACCCCTTAGCTGTGTAACGGCATTTTCATAATGCGAATCCAAGTTTATGGTCTGACCATAGGCACAGTGCATATGGCTACTTTGCTGCCATCATTATAAACCACAATGAAGGCGCTCGTACAGACTTTTCATCACATTATGTAAGATTCGCGCTGAAATTTCCGTTTCCTTCCATTAGACGAAAAATATTTTCTATCCTAGAAGGGGGTTACAGCGACTAACGGGTATACCATCGCGGTAATACAGGCGTGGTATTCTGGAAGCAATCATGCAGACGACTTCGTAATTGATGGTTCCGAGCCAAGAAGCAAGCACATCAGCGTGAATGAATTCATCCTGCTGACGGCCGATTAAGACAACCTCATCGCCGATTTGGATTTCTTTTGCTTCATCAGCAAAAGATTTGAGTGATACCATACACTGATCCATACAAATGGTGCCAACGACTGGAACACGGCGTCCGCGGATCAGCACTTCGGCTTTTCCGCTCATTAAGCGTGAATATCCGTCGGCATAACCGATTGGGAGTGTAGCGATGACTTCCGGCTCGTCGGTAAAATAGCGAGTGCCATAGCTGATACCCGCACCGGTCGGCAGTGTCTTCACATACGATATTCCCGTTTTAAGTGTCATGACCGGGGCTAATTCTATCGCCTGCTGGTTCACTTCGGTCGAAGGATACAGCCCATACAATGCAATTCCGAGCCGAATCATCTGTGGAGACAATTCAGGCATGTCCATCGCGGCAGCACTGTTCCCCGTATGTATTACAGGGATAGTATAACCCATGTTCCGCAATTCCCGGTCCACTCGTTGAAAATTTTCGTATTGCATCAGTGTATAATCTTTGTTGTGCTCATCTGCTCTAGCAAAATGGGTAAACATGCCTTCGACTTCCAACGTCGGCACCTGAAATGCTTTTGCGATAAAAGCAGGTGCTTCATCTGGAAACAGTCCCAGTCGTCCCATTCCACTGTCGATTTTGATATGAGCTTTGAGCTTGCGTCCGGAAGGTTCCACAGACAGTCCGGCAATCGCTTCTAGCACGTCTTCCGTAAATACATTTAATGTAACGTCATACTCATAAGCGACCGCCACCGCTTCTGGCCCGGTATACCCAAGCACGAGAATGGGCAGGTTGATGCCATGCTGACGCAGCTCAATCGCTTCATCCAGAAACGCAACGCTTAAATAATCTGCCCCAAGTCGTTCCAGCTCTCTGGATACTTCGACAGCTCCATGCCCATAGGCACTCGCTTTGACGCAAAGCATCAATAAAGTCGTATCCGGTAAAGCTTGACGGAACGCTTCGTAGTTGATACGCAGCGCATCCAGATTAATTTCGGCTCTTGTTGGTCGATATTGCTGTTGCACTTACAGTCACCTTCTATCCGTTTTTGCCCATCCGGGCAATATCACTATGTTAATGCGGAAGTCGGATACCTGTCAATTGCATCAGAGCCTACAACAAAAGCTTAACCGTTATTGGTACTACATTTCAAATTCCACCTAGAAAAGGCGAACAGCCGTCCAGCAGATGTCTGTGCGGTTTCGCCTTGTTTGTAGTATTTACCCGCTTCTTTCAGAATAGAAGCGGGTATTTTGCAATTTAGGAAATTTACATTAAAGTGCTAAAGTATCCTGAAATCATTTGTAAGCGACCATGGTACCGCAATATTCACATTCGCGGCTCTGATGCGGTGCCAGCGTTTGAGGAGCACCGCAGCCGGGACAATCAACTGTTTTGGATTCCGGACTGATATTCGCAGCAGCATTTGCAGAATGAGACGATGCTGATGAGGATGGTGCTTGTCTCACCTGTTGATTCATATACGCAGTGGTGCGCGGATCAAGCGGATCATAGATTTTGTACGATTCGTTTCGTCGCTGCGCTCCATATTGCCCACCTGATGAATGAACATCAGGCTGCGGTGGAGGATAATGATAATCATCGCTAGAAGCTGCTGTATTGCCACGATTCCAATTTTGCGCTGCTATCATTTGCTCATATTGCAGTTTGGCTTGCACATTGCTTTTCCGAATCAACCGCACACCAATCGTCATTAAAATAACTCCCGGTAATGCAAACACCATCGCTATCACGATTGCGGTTCCGGGGTCTTCCGGCAACGTTCCTAACAAACCAAAGAAACCTAGCATGATCAAAGGAAGCGATACAATAATACAGACGATTCCTCCTGCCAGCATGGCATATCTCCCCTTTTGTAAAATTCTATATTTCTACATGATATATGTTCTATAGGATTCGCCAGAATTTACGATTTGGCAACTGCCAGTCGAGCATTGCGTTGACGAAGTATCTCATGTGCTAACTGAAAATGCTGACGCAATTGATCCAATTGAACATTCACCTGCTGCTCATCTCCATTCGGCATTTGCATCATCTGATCCCGCAGCTGATGCACTTCATCGGTCAGTCGTTCCTCTTCTTTCCATACTTCGGGATGGGTAACTGGATCACTGAAACGAACACTATCTTCAAGCTCCGACAGCAGACGACGGACTTCGGCGCGGTACGGTTCCTGCCAATTCTGGATATGCAAACTAGCTTCACCCAGACCTTGACGAATATCGGCAATGCCCATTCGCTGCATGCGATCCTGCTCATCGACATGGCGCTCCGACTGCATAAACCAGCTGATTAACGCAATCACTCCTGCTACTACTACAAACGTTGCCAGTTGCAACCAACCATAAAAGGAAGCTGATACATGGAACAGCAACCACAATATGAGCATGTAAGCAATGACCAGTACTGCATATATACCAGCTACAACGATTTGGGCCATGAAAGCAGGTACGGTCGATGCGAATTGCTCACCGCGCAGCGATCCCCAAGCAGCCAGCGACCAGAATAGCGTCTCCGCCAGTAACAGCGCAGTCAGCGAAATCCAAAATACACTGTCTACGATCAGTATATGACTAAGCAGCGCGAAGCCGACAATAGTGACCACTAATGTCAGTGCATACAACGATACAATTACGGTGATTCCTTTGTTTCGACTCATCAGGCTTGTCCTCCCTGTTGTGGCGCCTGATGTCCGCATTCCATACAGAATTTCTGACCGGGCTGCATCGGTTGTCCACAGTTGCTACATGTCATGGAAGTAGGTGCACCGCACTCATGGCAAAATTTCGCATCTGCTTTCAGTGAAGCACCACATTGACCACATGGATGAGATAGACCTTTGCCACAGCTATGACAATTCACTGCACCTTCTGGATTATCCGCACCGCAATGTTCGCAAGCCAAATAGGCATCGCCGCAATGATGACAAAATTTGGAGCCAGCAATTAGCGGCTGACCACAATTGTTACATGGCTGTGTCTTAGCAGCTGGTGCACCACCGGATACATCATTACGATTCACATCCATCACCCGGCTGACCTGCCCCATCGTCTGACCGAGCGGACCACCCATGCCAAAGCCCATACCTAAGCCCAACCCGGCACCCATGACGCCAGATTGTAGACTACCTTCGTTTTTGGCTGCGCCTTCTAACGTGTCAAAGCTGCGTTCCTGCTGATAGGTGTAACCGATAATATCCATTTCTGCCTTGCGTGCCAGCGCTTCTTGCAGCCGTTTTACTGAAGGATCATCATCCGGTGTATTGACCGAATCGACAAATACATTCAGAATACGAATGCCATATTCAGCAAATACCGGCGCCATGCGATCTTTGACAAATGCGGAGATTTCGCTAATATACGCGTTAATATCCAGTATACTAATCTGCCGATGGACCAAATAAGAGGAAATACATTCATTCATATTCATTAACAAGACGCCGCGGAAATAGCGAGAAATATCCGACAGATCGAATCGGGACAATGTACCGACCAGCTTGATAAGAAACTTGCGCGAATCCTCAATCATAATGCCCATCTGACCAAAGGCACGCACTGGAATAATGATTTTATACTTAGGGTCTTGCAATTGGATCGGTGCATTGGTGCCCCATTTCAGATCCAGATTGCTCACTTTGTTGATATACCACACTTCTGCTGCGAACGGCGATTCTCCACCAAATGGCAAATTAACAACTTTGTTCAATAGTGGAATATTCATCGTACTCAGCGTATGCCGTCCTGCCTGAAATGTATCAAATGCTTGTCCGCCCTTGAACAGGATCGCCTCCTGCGATTCGTTGACGATCAATTGCGTCCATGTGTTCAGTTCGTCATTCGGATATTTCCATGCATATACATCGGGTGTACCATCGTACTTCACAACTTCAACAAGAGCCATATCTACTTCCCCTTTTCTATATATGTAACTTTATACTGCTTGTACGTATAAGGATTGCTTGCCGTTGCAATGATTCGTTACTTTCATTACCATATCGATCTTCTCAATATTTGCTAGTATGTCATGCTTTGATTTGAGCAGAATTGATTTTATGATTGATCTATCATCTATCATGTCAAAAATAGTCTTTTCATCTATATGTCGGCTATATAACTGAAAATTGTAACCACCACAGCAAAAAAGAGCCTGTACAGGCTCTTTGATGACGTACCTATGGAAGTCGCGCCAATATAATCGACGCTCCTACCTTTACTTTCAGGATACTGCTTGGCAGTTTTTACCGCCTTTATTTTTTTCGCGTTCTTTTGCTTGGCAAGCAGAGCATACACCTTGAAAATCAAGCCGGTGATCGGTAACGGTAAAGCCGTATTCACGCTCTACCCGTTTTTCCAGCGCCAGCAGCCAGTCATCCATAATCTCTTCCACATTGCCGCAGCGTGTGCAGATCAGATGATGGTGTAAATGAGGGCTATTGGCTGCACGCAGATCGAAACGAGCGGCACCATCTCCAAAATTGACCTTCTGTACGATTTGCAGTTCATTAAGCAAATCGAGTACCCGGTAGACGGTGGCCATACCGATCTCCGGGAATCTCTCCTTTACGAGTAAAAAGACTTCTTCTGCGCTCAAATGGTCTTTTTGGTGTTCCAGTAATACCCGGATTGTCGTCTCGCGCTGTGGCGTCAGTTTATAACCTTTGGATTTCAAACGTTCCTTAATCCGGTCGATCTGTTCCGTCAGCATCATCATGTTATTCACACCTTCCGGTTTATTTTGCACAGTCCGTCCAATGATTGATTGTGTATTCACCATATTCGTCATTTCATTGTTTCTATTTACGATAGGTCATTGTACCGGCAAGTACACTACCGTTCTGACGTATCGGTCATGTCTGACAATTATACTATAAATGAAGATGGGCATCTGTATATTCACGCACAGGGCGTAAGGCTGTGTTTATTCTAAGTGTTCATGATCAGATTTATACTTAGAATAATTATAAGTCTATAATACCCAAAGTATCATCTGTTTGTAAATAGGCATATGGAACGTTGCCATATGATTTCTCTTATAAAGAAGAAAAATAATCGTTCTCCTGCAAAAGTTTCGTTTTTAAGACGTCATTTTTTTAATACAGATGCAAGGAATTCACTTTACAAATCGTGATTTACACTATTCATTCTTCTTCCATATTATCGTACAGACGTTACAAGCAATTCCGGCTATGTTTAATTCATCCTTCCATACAATGGTCGTCCCTTCAAAAAACTCCCAATTACTCTCCTCTTCCCGGCATCTAACATGCTATCCTTTACATTTCACTTTTAGTTAATATAAATGTTAATAATTAATATTATTATTGACTGATAAATGATTGTGTGATACATTCGGAATGTAAAAACTGTATATCCCTAACAAGCCTTGATCTTCAGTCATCCATTATTGCATGAGGTTAAATGAAAGGATGAACGACATGTCGCAATCCAGTATCAAAGCCAACATGATTATTGACAAATCTTTTCGCATTGCCGAAGTAGACAAACGGATTTATGGCTCGTTTATTGAACATCTCGGTCGCGCTGTATATGGGGGCATTTATGATCCTTCTCATCCGCAGGCAGACGAGCATGGCTACCGTGACGATGTAAAACAAATGATCCGCGAGCTTCAGGTGCCGATCATTCGTTATCCGGGTGGCAATTTTGTATCCGGTTACAAATGGGAGGATGGCGTCGGACCGGTGGAATCGCGTCCGAAACGTATGGAACTCGCATGGAGAACGATAGAACCAAATGAAGTCGGAACGAATGAATTTGCCAGATGGGCAAAAGAGATCGGCTCTGACGTTATGATGGCAGTCAATCTCGGAACACGCGGTATTGATGCAGCTCGCAACCTGCTCGAATATTGCAATCATCCCGGCGGTACATATTACAGCGATCTGCGCAAGCAGCACGGTTACTCCGATCCGCATAACATCAAAACATGGTGTCTGGGCAATGAAATGGACGGTCCTTGGCAAATCGGACATAAAAACGCAGAAGATTACGGCAAACTCGCACTGGAAACAGCCAAAGCGATGCGCCAAGTTGATTCTTCTATCGAACTTGTCGCCTGCGGCAGTTCCAACACCGGTATGGCAACATTCCCACAATGGGAAGCGACTACACTGGATTACACGTATGATGAAGTCGATTACATCTCCTTGCACCAATATTATGGCAATCAAGATAATGATCCTGCCAACTATTTGGCACGCTCGGTCGATATGGATCATTTCATCCACACTGTTATCTCGACCTGCGACTATATCAAAGCGAAAAAGCGCAGCAAAAAAACGATGTATCTGAGCTTTGATGAATGGAATGTCTGGTATCACTCCAACGAAGCGGATAGCAAAATGGACCCTTGGAGCATTGCACCACCGCAGCTGGAAGACATTTATAACTTTGAAGATGCGCTGTTGGTTGGCAGTATGCTGCTTACTTTCCTCCGTCGTGCGGATCGTGTCAAAATGGCATGTCTCGCCCAGCTGGTCAACGTCATCGCACCGATTATGACCGAAACTGGCGGACGTTCGTGGAGACAGACGATTTTCTATCCTTATATGCATGCTTCCGTTTATGGACGCGGTGTATCGCTCAAACCTGTAATCAATTCTCCGGCATACGATGCCAAGGATTATACGGATGTGCCTTACTTAGACAGCGCGGTTGTGCATGATGAAGAGAACGATTATCTGACGATCTTTGCTGTCAATCGTCATCTGACCGATGCGCTTGATGTCACGATTGATGTACGTTCCTTTGAAGGCTATACGGTCGAAGAATATCTCGTACTAGAAAATGATGATCTGAAAGCGGTCAATACGGCTGATGAAGAAAAAGTCAAACCGCATAACCGTGGTCAATCTACATTGGACGATGGTATCCTGACAGCCCGTCTGCCAAAAGCATCGTGGAATGTGATTCGTTTGCGTAAAGCCTAATCCTTTCAGATCAGTTATGTATGCGTTATCATTATCTTTTTTTCCTGATCTTGCTTATTTAGATTGATTTATCCTATTGCAATGAATGATCTATCGTACGGAATGATTCACCAATTATGAGGAGGTCGTTTTATGTTTCGCAAAAAAAGTGCTTTTATCATTCTGGCCTCACTGCTGCTGTTCTCACTAGCACTAGCTGGTTGTGGCGGCACCAGAGGAAGCTCCGATCCGAATCAGCTTACCTTTATGTTCCGCGGCGGACCAGATGAGCAAAAAGCGTATACCGCTGTCGTTGAGCAATTCAAAAAGGATAACCCTGGTGTAAGCGTAAAAGTTATTCAAACAAACCCCGATCAGTACGCTGCCAAGCTGCAAGCTGCGATCACAGGTAACAGCAGCATTCCGGACGTATTTTTCTACAATCCAGCTGACCTGAAAGCATATGTGAACAACAATATTCTGCTTGATATTACACAGTATATCGAGAACAAAGACAATGTGGATCTTGCTAACATGTGGCCAGACGGCGTAAACATGTACCGTTATGATGGCACTGAAGTCGGCAAAGGCGCAATCTATGGTCTGCCAAAAGATCTGGGTCCCTTCGCACTCGGCTACAACAAAACAATGTTCGAAGCTGCGGGAATCCCTATACCTGACAAAGACAAACCGTATACATGGGATCAGTTTATCAAAGTCAACCAACAGCTGACTAAGGATACTGATGGTGACGGCAAACTCGATCAATTCGGTACTGGTCTGAACGCACAATGGACATTGCAACCATTCGTATGGAGCAACGGTGCAGACTGGTTGGATAACACACATACGAAGGTAACAATCGACGATCCAAAATTCGTTGAAGCATTGCAATTCTTCGCTGATATGCAAAACAAATACAAAATTACACCAGCGATTGAACAAGCCCAAACACTCGATACGTACCAACGTTGGATGAGAGGCGAGCTGGCTTTCTTCCCGGTAGCACCTTGGGATCTGAGCACATTCAAACGTGAATTGAAATTCGACTATGACATTATTCCATTCCCTGCCGGTTCCACTGGCAAAACCGCTTCATGGGTGGGAAGTCTCGGTATCGGCGTTTCTAACAAAACGACCAAGCCTGAGCTGGCTGCCAAATTGGTAACGTACCTGTCCGCTTCACCAGAAGGACAAAAATCACTCGTCGATTCAGGCGTACAAATTCCGAACTTGCAAGACATGGCAAAAGAATGGGCATCCAACACATCCGAACCGCCTGCAAACAAAGAAGAATACCTGCAAATCGTCAACGAGTACGGCAGACCACTGCCAGGACAGTACACGTACAACGCAGAATGGTATGACCTGTTCTTCACCGACCTGCAACCTGTACTGGACGGCAAAGTAACTGCTGCCGATTACGTGAAACAAGAACAACCAAAAATGCAGGCATTGCTGGATCAAGCAGTTGCCGCAGAAACCAAAGCCAAAGAAGCTAAGGCAAAAGCAAGCAAGTAATAATTTCCATCGGTCATGCCGTGCGTGCGCAGCTTCCATCATGCAGGCATGACCGTCTTTTCCTTTCCGTCATTTGAAGTGACACATCATCCGCAACTATGTTGTGCAAGGAGTGCACATGACGTTAGTTTTCGGCAAAACAGGTTATGACAACATACTTAGAGCAAGGCGGAAAGCTAACCTCATTTGTATTCCGCTACGGTGACTCATGAGGAAATAATATTTCAGAATAGTAGAGGTGAAATTGATGAAAGCGACTTCTGATCTGTTTCAGGAAGGCAGCAAAACTCGTGTGATGAAAAAAGGCTCTAGTCTATACCGCAAAGAAAAAATTTACGGCTATCTGTTTATCCTCCCGCCTGTCATTGGTTTCTTGCTGTTCACGCTGTATCCGGCACTGTATTCGATTTATGGTTCGTTTACCGACTGGAACGGATTGGGTCAAATGAACTTTATCGGTCTGGACAACTATAAAGTATTGTTTACCGACAACTTCTTCTATACATCCATGTACAATACATTTTTCCTGATGATCGGAATTCCGATCGGGCTGCTGCTCTCTCTGCTGCTTGCACTTGGTTTAAATCGCAAAATTCCGGGGACAACGGCTTTCCGCGTGATTTATTATGTACCAGTTATCTCTTCACTCGCTGCTATCTCCATCCTGTGGCAATGGGCTTACAACGGTGACTACGGTCTGGTCAATCAATTCCTTGAGCTGTTCGGCATCAAAGGCCCTAACTGGCTTGCCAACACATCGACCGTAAAACCAGCGATTATCCTGATGACAATCTGGAAAGGTCTTGGTTACTCCATGCTGCTGTATTTGGCAGCACTGCAAAGTGTATCGCGTTCGTACTATGAAGCTGCCGAACTGGATGGTGCTAGCGGATTCAGTATGTTCCGTCATATCACCTGGCCTATGGTACGTCCGGTTACGTTCTTCCTCGTCGTGACTAACATCATCGGCGGATCGCAAATCTTTACTGAAATCAACATCATGACACCAACCGGTGGACCAGAATACTCCTCCGCAACGGTCGTATTCTATATCTGGCAAAAAGCATTTGAAAATCTGCAAATGGGCTACGCTTCCGCAATGGCGGTTGTACTCGGACTATTTATTTTCATCGTTACGCTGGTACAGTTCAAAATGAACGAAAGCTCTTCCTTTGATGTGGATTGATTGGAAGTGTATAGATACAAGGCTACTGGCATAAACAACACAAGCATGGATTGAGAAGGAGTGTGTACACATGGTATACAGCAAACAGCATAAAATAACCAATGTTATCATCTTTATCGCGTTATGCCTCGGTGCCGTCTTTATGATTTTGCCGCTGCTGTGGATGATCTCCACCTCGCTCAAGGATCGCGAAGCTGTCTTCGCCCTACCGCCACAGTGGATCCCGGAAACATTCAATTTCGTTAAATATGCGGAAATCTGGACAGCTGGACCACTGATGAACGGGATTATCAACAGTCTGATCGTTGCTGTCAGTGTGACCGTGGTCGGTACGCTGACATCCAGTTTGGCGGCGTTCTCGTTTGCCAAACTGCGTTTTCCTTACAAAAATCATATCTTCCTGATGCTGCTGTCCGCGATGATGATTCCGTATCCAGCAGTTATGATCTCGCAGTTTATTATGTTCTCGCAATGGACATGGGTAGATACGCTGCTGCCGCTGATCGTACCGGGATTGTTCGGAAATATCATCATGATCTTCTTCCTGCGTCAATATTTGTACAGCATTCCCAATGCGATCATTGAAGCCGCCAAAATCGACGGTACGTCTTACTTCGGTATCTATGCACGCATTATCGTGCCGCTGATCAAACCAGCGATTGCTGCCCAATTGATCCTCTGGTTTATGGGAATCTCTGGATGATGATTATTTGCCGCCGATTCTGTATTTGAACTCGCCAGAAATTCAAACCTTGCAGCTCGTTATCGCTAACTTTAACGCCAGCTATGCGATTCAAAGTGACTATCCGCTGATCATGGCGGCATCTGTTGTATCGTTGCTGCCGATTCTGATCATCTTCCTGATCTTCCAGCGTCAAATTATCGAATCGGTTGCGATTTCTGGAGTGAAAGGATGAGTATTTTGTTTCCTTCTGCTCCACCATCATACAAGCTGTATGATCAATCGATTCTGGATGATGAATCCCGTTGGAATATTAACAACGCCCATGATCCGGGCATTTTAAAAACAAAAGACGGATATTATATTTATTCGACCGATGTGCGAGTTGGCGGTGAATTAACACCGGGCGTGATGGTACGTCGCTCTCAGGATCTGATTCACTGGGAATGGGTTGGTTATGCGCTGCCTGGTATTCCAGAAATCGCCGCTGAATGGGCACAATCTGTCAATCTATGGGCGCCAGATGTCGTGCAGGTCGGCGATCTGTATCGGATGTATTACTCGGCTTCTACGTTTGGCAGTACTCGCTCTATGATCGGATTGATGGAAAGTGATTCACCGGAAGGTCCGTGGATCGACCGTGGTTCTGTCATTCGTACGGAGCCAGGCGATGGTCCCAATGCGATCGACGCTCAAGTGTTGCGTGATGCTGATGGTCAGCAATGGATGGTATACGGCTCCTTCTTCGGCGGCATTCATATTTTGCCGCTGGATGAACAGACGGGTAAGCCGTCTGTAGAGGGATTCGGTACGCTGCTGGCACGACGTGACAAACAAACGGTGGATGGTGCGGTTGAAGGGCCGTATATTGTGTATCATCCAGAGTTTAAGCAGTATTATTTGTTTGTATCGTATGACTCGTTGTTCAAGGATTACAATGTACGCGTGGCACGGGCTGACAATATTGACGGGCCTTATATCGATCAGCATGGGCGAGTGATGAGTGATCTGGATTATCGTCCGCAGCACGATATTGGACGCAAAATCGTTGGCGGCTATCGTTTTAGCGAAGGCGAAGGCTGGATTGCACCGGGGCATAACTCCGTGCTGTGCGATGGAGATGATTATTACATTGTGCATCATGCACGCGGTGAACAGGACAAAAGCTGGCCGTATCTGCATATCCGCAAGATGTTATGGACAGAAGACGGTTGGCCTGTCGTTTCCCCAGAGCGATATACTGGCGAGCAGGAACAGGATTTTGATGCAACAGCCTTGATTGGTCATTGGGAATGGATTACCTTTGACCCACAACAATCGGATCTGGCACAAGCTGTTCCTTTTACTCTGAACGGTGATGGAACCGTCTCTGCTGGCGAGCGATACGGTACATGGATTCTCGACAATGCACGTACACTGGTATTGGAATGGAACAGTGCACAGGCAGCTGCTCAAGACGGGCAAGCAGGCTTTGTACCGATCGGACATACAATATTGAAGCTATTGCCCTCTTGGGATTGGGAACGAGAATGTACGACCATTACAGGCACCGGATATGACGATAACGGATATGCGGTCTGGGCAAAGCAACAATACAATACCAAATAGATATGCACAAAAGGGGCTGAACGTCATTCGTTCGCCCCTCTTGCCTTATCTTATCGGCTACTGATTGCACTCTGTACTGGTGTATACATGATAGAATGTAAGCGCCACCGAATATGCCGATTATGATAGTATTTATGTTGCTTGCGGTTGTGCTATGATGGTTATGGTTGAGGTTGTTCTTCGGCTTGTTGCAGCGATTGACGCACGATTTTGTCGTAATACAGTCGGAATACAATATCCTGATTATAGTTACCAAAGCCGCGTCCAAACAACGTCAATCCACCTACATGCTCCGAAGTCGTCTCAACGGCGATCTTCAGACTCCACTGGCGATCACGCACATTCACTTGATCCAGATTGACCTCGGAGATCTTGATGCCATCCATATAAGTCCCTTCACGGGTCACTTGTAGATGCTTGAGCAGACCGTACTGGTTGACGATATCCGGCCACCATGGCGGATTGTATTTCCCGCGCTTGTCTCCATAATCGCCGGGACTGGTCCATGTACCCAGCTTGACTTCATTCAGATAGAAGGTGATATCCGACGGAAACCGATTATCGGTAAGCGGCGCTTCCGAAGCGATTTCCAGTGAAATAAGTAGCTCCAGCGGATTCTCGGTCGATAATAGGAAATTCGGGATTTTATACTCAATAAATCCTTCGCTGAACCAGAGAATTTTTGCCTGAAACCGTTCCGCATCAAAGAAGTAACGCGTATCGTCTACCTGACCGATAAAATTGTCGGTTGAAGCCAGTCCGCACGTTGGTTCCACTTGAAGATCGGTATAATGCCCGATCGAGATTTCGCTTTCATGATATTGACGCAAATGCTCGACCTTGTTAGGGAAAATAATATTCGCTTCTTCTACCTGTAGCATACACACTTTTTGCACGCCGCCTTTGCCAGGCTGCATATTGGTTGAAATGATTGCCGCTTTTTCCAGCTTTTTGACGTGCATGGATACGATGGCGCTCGTTAATCCTACCGCTTCCGCCAATTCGCGGATATTCATTGGACGTTCGGCAAGCAGTTGAATGATTTTGTGGCGTACACTGCTGGCTAGGGCTTCATACACAGGCAATGATTTTTCTGAAATGTCCAGATTCATACTCAAGCTCCTCCGTTGGCAAGTGTGTAACATTTATATTTATCTTATCACTATATCCTTATGTTAATAAAAATACAAACGTTTCTGCTCGAAATTCTCAAATCTTATATTCAACTACCGTTCTGTTCCTTTCCATCCCTGTCTAATCAACGCTTTATCTACTAAAGGAGGATTATTCCAATGGTTAATATGAATGTGAACACAAACGAAACAAATGTCATCATCAGTCGTCATATCCACGGTCAATTCGCTGAACATCTAGGACGCTGTATTTATGAAGGACTATGGGTTGGCAAAGACTCTCCTATTCCAAATACGGACGGTATTCGCAACGACGTTTTGGAAGCGCTTCAAAATTTACATATTCCGGTGCTACGTTGGCCGGGCGGTTGTTTTGCGGATGAATATCATTGGAAAGATGGCGTAGGTCCACTGGAAGAACGCGCACGCATGGTAAACAGCCATTGGGGCGGTGTTGAGGAAAATAACCATTTCGGTACGCATGAATTCCTGCGACTGTGTGAACTGCTGGATACAGAGCCATACATTAGCGGCAACGTAGGCAGCGGTACTGTGCACGAAATGCAGCAATGGGTTGAATATATGACGCAGGACGGTACGTCCCCGATGGCAGATTGGCGCCGCCGTAACGGTCGCGATGAACCATGGAAGATCACCTACTTTGGCGTCGGCAACGAAAACTGGGGCTGCGGCGGCAATATGCGCCCGGAATATTACGCTGATCTGTATCGTCATTATTCCACCTATGTACGGAACTATGGCGACAACCAAATTTATAAAATCGCCTGCGGTCCCAACGTCGACGATTACAAATGGACTGAAGTGCTGATGCGTGAAGCGGCTCAGCATATGAACGGGCTAAGTCTGCACTATTATACATTGCCAAGTGGCGAATTTTTCCCAGTCAAAGGCCCTTCCACTGGCTTCAACGAAACCGAATGGTTCCGTACGCTGAAAAACACGTTATTCATGGAAGAATTAATCATCAAACATTCCAAAATTATGGACAAATACGATCCAGATAAAAAGGTCGGTCTTATCATCGACGAGTGGGGGATCTGGACGGATGTGGAGCCAGGCACCAATCCGGGATTCCTATATCAGCAAAATACGATCCGTGATGCACTGATTGCTGGCGTCAATCTCCATTTATTTTACAAATACGCTGACCGTATCAAAATGGCAAATATCGCTCAAATGGTTAATGTGCTGCAATCCATGGTGCTAACCGAAGGCGATCGTATGCTACTCACGCCAACGTATCATGTATTCAATCTGTATCAGGTGCATCAGGATAGCGAACGACTGGATCTGCAATTCGATAGCCCATCATACGAATTCGGCGCACAATCCATTCCCAAAATCAGTGCGGCTGCTTCGCGTGATACGCACGGTCATATTCATATCACCGTCTGCAACCTGAGCCATAACGAATCAGAAGCATTTCAATGCCAACTGGATGGCGCTGGCTCCTACACTGCTACAGCACAAGTGATTGCTGGTGATGCACTGGATGCACACAATACGTTTGACCAACCGGATCGTGTTGCTCCGCAATCGCTTGAAGTAACGTTGTCGGCAGAAGGTATACTGAGCTTTGAGCTACCGGCGGCTTCGGTCGCTGCGATCACTCTGTCGCAAGCTTGATGTTATCTTGTAAGATGGGGTTCATTTTAACCTATTCTGCTATTCAGAGGAGGTCTAGCAAGCATTGAACTCACAACCTGCTCCCTCTCATCATGATCCATTTCGTCATCCTTCTTCACCGCCTGTGGATGCTGGCTGTAAAGGCTGTAACCGCAGCCCCCAGCTGTCTCAGGAAAAAATTGAGCAGTTGGTAGCCATCGCTATGCAAGGCAAGCAGGAACATGAACTAGCAAATCCTGCTCTACAACAGGAACGTTTTAACACCTGTATGTCTTGCCCTTCCCTGCAATTCGGTACCACCTGCAAACATTGTGGTTGTCTGGTGCATATTCGCACGCGGCTAGTAGCTAGTCGTTGTCCGTCGCCCTATGGTGCACAGTGGGTATAATCACCAGAATGATCAATCACGATTGATAGATATGTATATTCTCCAATAGGGTGAGCATCCTGCAACCGTGTAGTGTATAATCGTTACGAGTTATGATTGCATAACAGCACTATGTTAACAACACTCATCAATTACGCGCCCGGCAAGCTGTAACAGGTCTGCCGATATTATGGAGGGTATTCATGTCAGCACATCAATTGGAACAATTGTACAAGGAACATACATTGCAGGAAGATACACTGATCGATATTGTACATCAATGCTCAGTCGTACCCTTGTTGTACGATGAAGGCGGTCAGTTGAAGCTGGAAGATTTCCACGAGCAGCTAGAGCAACCGTTACACGGTGAAATTGCCGAAGCCGCAGATGCGCTGTATACCGTCGTGATCCAAGCCTTTGCATTGCATCAGGCAGCGGAAGATTACGAGCGCTTGCAGGATGCTATCAGCTTGCAGGAAGATCTATATATGACTGGTGTATTATCGCTGACCGATTGGATCGACTGGTTGCAACGAGCAGCGGAAGGTACTCAGCAACTACCGGAAGTTGATTTTCACAGCTTGTTTGAAGATCTGCCGGAAGGATATATGGTGCAAGATTTCCACGACGATCTGACGTTCATTTTGCAACAGCCAGAGCATGATAAATACTCCGAAGCTGTACATCAGCAAACGCTGTTGTATACTCAACTCGGCGTAAAATAAAGATAGGCTTCACCATGCAAAAGACAACTTTGATTGTATGGAATATGTCCTCTTCGAATACGGAGAAATAAAAGACCCTTCAGGCATAGGCAAGCTGCTATATAGCAGCTGCCTGACATCCTGAAGGGTCTTTTTAGTTCATTTCAGTTATTGTACGTATGATCATTTGGGTTTGTTGATTTTCACCAGTGCGTTCACCGTTCTTTTCACAGTCGGGTCGGCAACGGAAGTGAGTTGAATTTGCAGACGAGCAATACGGTAATCGGTATACGGATATTTGATCAGCGTACCATTGTTATCTACGTATTTCACGTCACTGCTAGACAAGATTTTGTACTCTACGCGACCGTCTTGCGGCAGGTTCAGTACTGGTTGACCCAATACATTGTTGCCATCCAGAATGTAGTTAAACGCTCTGGCAGCTGTATTGATGCGGTCTTTTTCTGTACCGTCTACGCGGTAAGAAGCATAGGCGCGTTTGAGTGTGCTTTGTTTAACATTGCCGCTGGAGTCGATGTTGTACGCAACGAGTTCCAGTTTGTACACGCCTTTGCCCAGTACTTTGTAAACAGGCTTACCTGTATCGTCCTGACCGATATAGACGTTATCTACATTGCTGAACTGGTAATGCCCTGGTGCGAATACTGGATACCCTTGTTCCGTTGGCGTTTGTACCGCTTGTGCCAGAGTTCCTACATATTCGTCTTCCAGATTGTATGCATACAGTTCCAATACGTTTGTATCACTAGTCAGCAAGCGGAAACCTACATTCGTAGAATCCTGTTTGCCGTTCAGCGTAATCTTCGGCTGGCTAACAGTTACTTCTTGCAAACCAAGTCCGCTATCTGGATCGTTTTTGCCAACATGAGCGACGAATGGCAGATGCAGTGTCGGATAACCGGCAGCTGTCAGTACAACTTCACCTTCGTATGCTCCTTCTGCTGCGGTAGATGCTGCTTGTACCGACAATGAGAATTGTGATGCATTGCCTGCGCTCGCTGTTACAGAACCGTCAGCATTTACCCCTTTGAGGGAAGCGGTGAGTTTACTTACATCCGGCGTAGCTGTTGGTGCGTACGGATCGGAAGTAACATTCGCATGCAGCTTCACGCTCGCTTTGTACGTAACGGACGAACCGGACGTATTTTTCAATTGCAGTGTTTTATCTACCGCATCGCCACCAGCTGTCAATACGCCAAAGGCTGCGGATGGATTGTAGTTCGTTACTTTTGTTTTATTCCAGTTTTTGTCCAGAATTGTGATATCTTCGACCGTTTGCAATACTGCTGGTGTATAAACGGCAGAGCCTACATTGGCGCGACCTGCACCTTGAGAATATACATCATACTGTGTACCACTTGGATCGGACAGATTATCCGCCGTGTTGGCAAGTGCCGCACGAATATCAAATGGTGTCCAGTTTGGATGTTCTTGCTTCAGCAACACAGCCATACCAGCTACGTGCGGAGACGCCATACTTGTTCCGTTTTCACGCTCATACGCTTGTGCGTACGAAGCATCTTTGATGTATTTGCCATAAGCCGGGATTGAGGAGCGGATACCGACACCTGGTGCAGATACATCTGGCTTGATACCGAGCAATCCATCCTGGTTCGGACCACGGGAACTAAAGTCTGCCATGTAGTCGCCCGGTACTTCTGTTTTCGGATAGCTGCTGCCAAAAGCAAAGGAAACTTCGCCATTGTTGCTGCTCAGCGCTTTGCGTGCCAGTGCGCGTCCTTCTTTACCAGCCAGATCGAATGTTGGCACATAGTCGAAACCTTCGCCGATAAAGGCAGTGGAACCGATATGACCATCACGACCGGAGATGCTTTCCGACAGATCAGCTTCAGTGGCATTGCTTGCTTTGGCATTACCGTTGAAAATGATGATCGCTTTGGCACCATGTTTGTGTGCATTTGCCATTTTTTCGACGAATGGCAAGTTACCACGCGATACGAGTACTACTTTATCTTTTACATCTTTGCCATCATAGTCTGCTTCTGCACCCAGACCGACATATACGCCATCCAGTGCTTTCGTACCCAGAATGGAAGCAAAGTCTTCTTTGGCTACTTGCCAGCCCATCACGTTCAGACCATAACTCTGTGCATCATCGTACACATTTTGGCTAACGGTTGGACCGTTGCCATCCAGATAGTTCACGCTGGAAGCTTCGGAAGCCGCCGCTGCCTTCGTGCTGCCATATACAGAAGCTGTTACGCTAGCTGTATAGAGAGAATACGGAGTAGACGATGCACCAACCGAGATGGCGAGCTGTGCACTCGCTGGTGAACCCATCGAGTAGTAGTAATATCCAGCTGTCGCTGCGTTACCGTTCGCTACTACCGCAGTTACACCGCTCAATACAGCATTGTTGATCGCTACGGAATCCGGAGAATTTACATTTTTCTCGGAATCGGAACCGAGTGACAAGTTGATTACGTCCATGCCGTCTTTGACTGCATGCTCGATACCATCAATTACCTGTGCGGAAGAACCGGACGCACGATTGGTTTGTGGGTTACGGGACAATACGCGGTAAGCATACAGGTCTGCTCCGTACGCCACCCCTTTTTGTACGATATCACTGGTTGTATTGGCAGCACGACCGACAATGGTACCAGATACGTGTGTACCGTGCGATGTGCCGGAGAAGCCAGTACCGTACGGATCTTCTTCTACCGACAATGGACGATCTTCATACGGATCTTTGTCCTTGTCTACGGAATCATAACCGCCTTTGTAAGCGTCTTTCAGATCGGGGTGGTAATAATCGACACCAGTATCAATAACACCGACTTTGACACCTTTACCCGTCAAGCCTTTTGCCCATGCGGTCTGCGCACCGATCAGGGACAACGGGGAAGCATCATATGTAGCTTGCGTTGCCGTCAGCGATGGAGGGTCCTGTACAGGAATCGTGTAATACGTGCTGTTCTCATAAATGGATTTGACTCCATCCAGCTCCGCCAATTGTGGAATCTGATTGGCTGGAATTGTGATCTCCATCCCATTCAGTACCGTGTTGTAACGATAATTGACGTGCAGATTGATTCCTTTGGCTACTGCACGGCTCACGAGATCCGTCTGCTGATTGTTGACCGTACTTTCTGTAGATTCAGCGGCAAGCGACTGTAATCCAAGCTGGGACGCATATTCACCAACAGCAGCTGGCTGTGTAGTCAGCTGAACAATAACGCGAATATTCGCTTTGCTGCCGGTATTGATATTCGGAGAGATGACATGTTCTTGGCTACTGCTGTTAAGACCAATCAGATGGTCAGGCAGTGTCTTCTGCTCCAGTATGTATGGCGATTCGGCAGTTCCTAACGTTGCAGCATGTGCAGCTCCCGGCGTCCAGATCGTTCCGGCAGCAAGCAGCGCTGCCATCGAAACTGTGGACAGCCTGCGTAAAACATGGAATTTCGTCAAATTACGTCCCTCATTTCGTGTAGTGTAATAAGATGTTGTCTGTGCAGCATACCCCTGCAATATTCCAGATTATTGCTATGTTAGCTTTATTGACCTCCTTCTTCAAAGTTTCCTTCATATTAGGAAGATTTTGTTACGTAGCATTATATTATCATCTGAATTGACCACTGGCTAGATATTTTATCCATGAATAGATATTTTTTGCGTTACTTATAATCTGCAAGTAATATTTTATTAATCCGCACAAAAAAATCCGCCTAACCGCCCTTTTTTTGCCCTCTTATCGTTCCAATGACATAACAAAAAAGCATTCAGCTTTCTGCATGTTTATTAATGCAGCCGCCAAATGCTCTAGCAAAAATGAGGTTGGAATCGTGCCATCTTGTATGTGGTGCCGTTCGCCTCTACTATTTTATTCCTCACGCGGAACGAGATCAAAGATCGTTCCTTCCTCCATCGCATCGATCAGACGATCTAGCCAGAGATAGTATTTGATTGATTCCTGCATTTTCTTTTTATCTTCTAATAATACGTCCCGCACAGTAGATTCTTCCAACTCGGTAATCAGCCGATCAATCTCCCGCACGGATTTGCGTAGAATTAACATATTACTCTCTACTGCTTTCCGCCATTTGATAACGAAAAAATCAGTAAACGTCTGATACCAATCATATTCCACTTCATATAGATCTTTGCGTGAACCTTTTTCCCATACTTTATTGACCATATGCAAATCTAGCAGATTGCGTACCCCCGTACTCATGCTAGTTTTGCTCATCGCCATTTCTTTTCCCATCTCATCCAATGTCATCGGACGATCAGCAAAAAAAAGCAAGCCATATAGATGACCGGTCGAATGCGAGATGCCGTACAGATCCATGTTGCGACCGATAACCTCGATCACTCGCTTTCGCAACTTTTGTATTGTTTCCAGTTGGTTTTCATCTAATTGGTCCAAGCTCATGCTTGCACACTCCATTCTATATATACAGTTTATACGAAATAATCCGAAAGAAATGAACATTCATCATTTTAAAAAAATTATTAAAAAAAGTAAAGTGGAGTATTTGGGAGTATTCCATAGCATAGTATAGCATTTATATCGTAAACATCGTACAGTTTTTTCTGTACAAACTTATTATACGGATTTTACGGTTGATTTGCAAAATCAGATTTGCTACAATTAATCCCGTTGTGTTGCAAATCGTGAAAATCATATCACTGGAATGAAAAATATTCTTGTTTTCATTCGCGTCAAATTGGTTAAGTAGATTACTGTTGAATAAGTGACCGAGTAAGCAAATTCCAATTTCAATCCGTTGCCGGACGTTTTGACGCTTCGCAGGTGATACACAAACTTCGGCTAACTCGTGCAATATGCATGACCATTCTTTTCCTACTATATATAAGGGGTGACGATGTAATGTCTATTCTGGAAATCAAAAATGTCAGTAAGCTGTTTGGACCACATGCAGAACAGGGTGCAAAACTGTTGGAGCAAGGCTGGACCAAAGAAAAAATGGCGAAAGAAAAACAGACCACCGTCGGTGTCAACCGTGTCAATATGGAGATTAACGAAGGTGAAATCTTCGTAATCATGGGTCTGTCCGGTAGTGGTAAGTCCACTCTCGTGCGTATGTTCAACCGTTTAATCGAGCCAACTTCCGGAGAGATTCTCGTTAATGGCAAAGACCTTCGCAAAATGAACAAAGAACAACTGCGTACTGTACGTCGTAAAACAATCAGTATGGTATTCCAAAAATTCGCACTGTTCCCACACCGTACGGTACTGGACAACGTTGAATACGGTCTGGAAGTACAAAAAGTACCAAAAGCTCAGCGTCGTGAGAAAGCACTGACTTCACTGGAACTCGTCGGTCTCAAAGGCTGGGGCGAGAAAATGCCAGATGAACTGAGTGGTGGTATGCAGCAGCGTGTCGGTCTGGCGCGTGCACTTGCCAACGATCCTGAAGTACTGCTGATGGATGAAGCGTTCAGCGCACTCGATCCACTGATTCGTCGTGATATGCAGGACGAGCTGTTGGAACTGCAAGATAAAATGAAAAAAACGATCATCTTCATCACGCATGATCTGGACGAAGCACTCCGTATCGGTGACCGCATCGCCCTGATGAAAGACGGCGCTGTCGTGCAAATCGGTACACCGGAAGAGATCATGATCCAACCAGCGAACTCTTATGTAGAACGCTTCGTAGAAGATGTCGATCTGTCCAAAGTACTGACTGCGGCACATGTTATGCGCAGACCGGAAACGATCACACTGGATCGCGGACCTCGTGTTGCGCTGGAACTGATGCGCGAACGCGGGATTTCCAATCTGTTTGTCATTGACCGCTCCAAAAAAATGCTTGGTATTATTACAGCCGAAGATGCAGCTACTGCTGTTCGTCAACAACAGAAGCTTGAAGATATCCTGATCAAAGACGTTCCATATGTAGAGCCTGAACGCATGCTGAACGATCTATTCGAAATGGTAAGTACGGCCAAATTGCCGGTTGCTGTCGTCGACGAAAGAGAACGCCTGACAGGTGTAATCGTACGTGGCGCACTGCTGGGTGCACTGGCTGGAGAAGTTCAGAACGAGGAGGTTGCTTTAAATGCCTAAGATTCCTATTGCAAACTGGATTGATGTAATTGTGGAATGGCTCAGTATCCACTGGGCTTCCCTATTCCGCGGAATTTCCAATATTATTACGTATGTGGTGGACATCTTCACTTGGTTGTTCATGCTACCGCATCCGTTCCTGTTCGTAGCGATTGTTGCTATTCTTGGTTATATGGCAGGACGATGGTCAATGGCGCTCTTTTCCGCGCTGGGCTTCCTGTTGATCTATAATCTTGGCTACTGGACAGAAACAATGAATACGCTCGGTCTTGTCGTTACATCGGCTCTGATCTCAATTGTTATCGGTGTACCACTCGGTATTTGGTGTGCATCTAGTAAAATTGCTGCACGCATCATTACGCCTGTACTCGACTTTATGCAGACAATGCCTGCATTCGTATATTTGCTGCCAGCCGTTACGTTCTTCAGCCTTGGTGTGGTACCGGGTGTTGTCGCATCGGTAATCTTTGCCCTGCCACCAACCATTCGTTTGACTCACCTCGGTATTACGCAAGTATCCGAAGAACTGGTCGAAGCTGCTGACGCTTTCGGTTCCACTGGCGGACAAAAGCTGTTTAAAGTACAACTTCCACTTGCTCTGCCATCCGTTATGGCAGGGATCAACCAAACGATCATGCTGTCGCTGTCTATGGTCGTTATCGCGTCCATGATCGGTGCACAAGGTATCGGTGCGGTTGTATATCGTGCAGTAGGTCAGCTCAAAATTGGTGAAGGGTTTGAAGCCGGTCTGGCTGTTGTCGTACTGGCGATTGTACTTGACCGTCTGTCCCAAAGCTTCTTTAATGGTAAACGCAGAAAAGCGGCTTAATTCAGCCGCTTTCCCTTTTGCCTGTCCATTTTTCCGCGTTAATAAACAATTTTAGATTAAGGAGCGACATGAACTCATGAGAAAACATAGAAATTGGATTCTGGCAGGTTGCATCGTGCTCATTATGATCATTTCCGCATGCAATCCAAACCGCCAGCCGTTTCCGAGCTTTCCTAACAGTGGCGCTGCCGCTGATACTTCTGCCCCTATAGGCGAGCAAGTGAATCATCAGATCATCGGTATTGATGCCGGTGCTGGTATTATGAAAGCTACACACAAAGCAATCGAAGACTACGGTCTGAGCGACTGGACACTGGTCGAAGGTTCCAGTGCCGCCATGACCGCTACACTGGCAAAAGCAATCCGTGATCAACAGCCCGTGATCATCACTGGTTGGACTCCACACTGGATGTTCAGCAAATATGATCTGAAATACCTTGAAGATCCCAAAAAATCATACGGTGATGCTGAAGAAATTCATACCATCGCTCGTAAAGGTCTGAAGCAGGACGAGCCTACAGCATATCAATTCCTGGATCATTTCTCCTGGACTTCGGACGAAATGGGAGAAATCATGGTTGCCATTCAAGATGGCGCTGATCCAGCACAAGCTGCCAAAGACTGGGCAGACAAACATGCTGATAAAGTAAACGAATGGACAAAAGGCTTGAGCAAAGTAAGCGGCAAATCACTGACCCTAAGTTATGTAGCATGGGATTCTGAAATTGCCAGCACCAACCTTGCCAAATACATTTTGGAAAACAAACTGGGCTACAAAGTTACTGCATTGCAGGTTGAAGCTGGTCCAATGTTTACCGGTGTAGCCAACGGTGATGCTGATGCAACACTGGCAGCATGGTTGCCACTGACTCACGCCGACTACTGGGAAAAATACAAAGCCAAATTGGATGATCTTGGTCCAAGCATGACTGGTGTCAAAGTCGGTCTAGTTGTTCCATCGTACATGAATGTAAATTCGATCGAAGATCTGGCTGACCAACAAAAATAATCCCTGTTCATTCTTTCTTTATTCATTCCTAAAGAAAGGAATAAATTGGGATACTAAGGTGCCTTACCCATCTCCGATGAATAGGTGCACCTAATTGAATGAATACACGAAACAACAAATAAAAAACAAAAAGCAGCTTGATACAAGCTGCTTTTTGTTTTAAATATACCTATTCTATTCCACACACTCAAAGGAGCGATGTGCGCACATGGTGAAGTACAGAAAAAGAATGATGTTTGGTTGTATCGTATTGATGTTGATCCTATTAACTGCCTGTAATCCAGAACGCCAGCCGTTTCCAAGCTTACCCGGTTCTAGCAAATCTTCAGCTTCAGAACCAATTGGTGAACAGCTGAACTACCAGATTACTGGTGTAGAACCTGCTGCTGGACAGATGCAGACCACACGGAAAGCGATGGAACAATATGGATTGAGCGATTGGTCTCTGTTATCCAGTTCCTCTGCCGCTATGCCTGCTGCGCTAGAACGTGCAATTAACACCCAACAACCGATTGTTGTTACGGGTTGGACTCCGCACTGGATGTTTAACAAGTACGATCTAAAATATCTCGATGATCCCAAAAACATATTTGGTAGCGGTGAAGAGATTCATACCGTAACCCGCAAAAATCTCAAACAAGATGAACCTTCTGCCTATGCTTTTTTAGATCGTTTCTTCTGGACACCAGAGGAAATGCAGGAGATTATGGTTACTGTTCAAGATGGTGCTGATCCTGCCGATGCTGTGAAACAATGGGCAGATGCCCATCCTGATCGTATCAAGGAATGGACAGATGGCATCAAACCAGTCAGCGGTAAAACGATCAAACTAAGCTATCCGGCATGGGATTCCGAGATCGTAAGTACGAATCTGATCGCCTATATTTTAAAAGAAAAACTTGGGTACAATGTGAGTATGATGCAGGTCGAAGTTGGCCCGATGTATGTAGGTCTGGCTAATGGCGATACCGATGCGATCGTGGCTGCCTGGCTGCCAACGACACATGTTGAGTACTGGAAGCAGTACAAAGCCAAATTGGATGATCTCGGTCCGAATATGAAAGGCGTACGCATCGGGCTGGTCGTTCCTGCTTATATGAATATCGATTCGATTGAGGATCTGGCTACTTCCTCTTCCGGTTCTTAAATTTTGTGAGTGATGACTATGCCTGTAGAAGCATAGAATACAAAAAAGGTGCATTTCCCTCTATACTAAGGGGAAATGCACCTTTTTCATTCGCCGGTATACCATAGTTTAGCTGCATCTTGATGTATACATCATAAGTGCAGCATCGCTATACAGCACCGGCAGACGTTGCGATTGCATGTCTTTTATAGACCGCTATCCGAATCGTCCTGATGTTTGTTCAGCTTTCTGATCCACAGACCGAATGCAATACATGCCGCTACAATCATCACTGCATACAGCAGGATATAAGGGGTATGTGCATTGAATTCCATAAATAAAGGCAACAGAGCCGTCATCGCCGCTTCCACGTTACGTCCTCCTTCAACATTTGCAAATATGCACTACTAGGTTTTTACCCATTCTCCCATTATTTTACCTCAAATAATACGCGGGTGCCATCTGGATAATTGTCTAATTGGTTACTAATCCATGATCCGGCGCCTCGATTGTCTGATGGTGTGACATATCGTATATCCGCACCGGCTCCGCCTTCACTACACATCGCCATCGGCCACTCGTCCCGATCATACCCTTTGCGGGTTGGTGTTCCTTTGAGCGATTGCTTGCGGTTGGCGTCTGCACCGGAACGATCAATCGTACAGATTGCCGATTCGCCAGCAGCGATTGCATCACGAATATGCGCAGCGGTCTTCGGGTAACGGTCAGCAGGAAACTGTAGCGTGTACTCCGCCTGACCGCTCTGCCGGGTGCTTGTTGTACCTGATGATGATTGCAGCTGATCCGTTACATGAGATAAATCCAGCTTACCAGTAATCAGATACATGACAATCGCAACAACAACGGCGGTTAACAGCGCCCACTTTTTCTTCGATGACATAACATACAATTCCTCCTGCTTGATAACTACCGTACGATTATATAACGGTACTGTATCAGTATAAACGGGATTGCATGTCATGGGAACATACGTTTAGGTCAAATTTTGAAACGCTGTACTTCCTCTTGCAACTCGATCGACAACTGACTGAGCGAATCCGCAGCTGTCGAGATTTCGCGCATCATTTCTACTTGTTGATTGGATGCATTCGCAGCGTTGACCGAGCGGGATGTGATGCTTTCCGACATGCCTGCGATATTGTTCTCTGCTGCCATAATGTGCTTGGACGCATTAGCCAATTCATCGGAAGAACGGAATGCTTCTTCTACCTGTGAAGTGACCAGACGAATCGTATCCTGAACAGTGTTGAAAATTTGCCCCATTTGTTGGACGGCTGCTGTACCGCTCTGTACTTGACGGGCGCCTTCTTCCATTTTAGATACAGTATACGCCATATTTTGAATCATATCTTCGATCTTGGTCGTAATCTGACCAGCAGACTGACTGGAATAATCGGACAACTTTTTCACTTCGCTGGCAACGACTGCAAAGCCCTGACCATGCTCGCCTGCACGCGCCGCTTCAATCGACGCATTGAGTGACAGCAGATTTGTTTGACTAGCAATATCACGAATGACCTGTACAATCGCAGCAATCTCCTGTGAATGCTCTGCCAATTTATACAGGGAGTTGGCAGTTTCCTGTACGGTTCCATCGATGACACTCATCTGCGAAATGGTATGCTGCACATTGTGGTTGCCTTGATCGACTTCATTCAATACACGCTCAGAGGAACGCGATACCTGCGATGTAGCATCGACGATATGCGAGATACTGGATGCGCCTTGCTCCAGACGATCATTGTTCATATTCACCTGTGTTTTCTGTAATTCGGCAGAGTCGGAAATTTCGTTGACCATTTTGGCAGTCGTTTCTGCTACACTCATACCTTCTTCGGCGTTAGCATACAATTGCTCGGATGCGGATGCCATTTGTTCGGAGCTGATCGAAATGACTTTCATCAAATCACGCAGTTTATTCTTCATCAGGTTAAATGATTCTGCCATCTGGTGCAGCTCATCGCGCGACTTCAGATGAATGTCTGGAATGGTCAGATTGCCATCCGCAATTTCACGAGCAGAGTCAGCGACCATTTTAATTGGTTTGGAGAACATACGCACAACCAGCCCTGCAATCGCCAGCCCGATCAATACCGCAACGATGACCGCGATAACCATTGTCCAGAGTACATGCGTTACGACGGCGGCATTGGCAGCTTTGGCTATATCCAGCTGTTGACGCTCATAATCTTCCATCTGCTGCGCTTTTTCAGCAAGCTTCTGTGCCATCGGTACACACTGCGTCGATACAATCTGAGTGTAAGCTGCTTCATCGCCTGCCTGCTTCAACACAATCAGCTGATCGGTTAATTTTCCATATTCGGTTTGTAAAGTGGCAAATTCCTCAAGTAACTGTGGATTGCTATCTGCCAGCACTGTACGCAAAGTTACCAATTCGGCAGCCATATCGGTTTTGGCTTTATTCAAATAATCCAATTGATCTTGTCGACCAGTTAGCAAATAACCACGCATGTATTTGGTCTCATCCGCAGCCATATATTTTAAATCCTTGATTCCCATAATGTTCTCTACTCTGCCGTTGAGCAGATTCTCATAACTCGTATTCATATAACGAGTTGCATATCCACTGATGCCAGCAACAATCAGTACAATGAGAATCATAATCGTAAATACGCCGTATAACTTCATTTTAATGTTCATTCATAAACTCCCCCTGGTAATGGTCAGTGTACGTATAAAGGTTCCAATCATCTCTTTAGCTATATCGGTTTTTCGCACCAGTATTAAATAGATATGGGTTTATTTTCAAATTTTCGGCATATACATCACTGCACTCAATCGGTATAGACGAAATAACGACAATTTTCGATTTTTTAGAAACGTTTATATAACTTGCTGCGTATATCCCCATAACTAATGAGCCTGCTATATACAGACAGGCAGAATTGCATACTTACTATTTATTCTTAAAGGAGAAATGTCTATGTCATTCTTTAACAAAATGCTTGCACGCGTTGGTGTCGGTGCTGCCAAAATCGATACGGTGGTGGAGCAGCGCGAATATTATCCGAATAGTGAAATCCGCGGTGTGGTATACATTCAAGGCGGTAACGTGGATCAGGAAGTCGGTAACATCTATATCGAAGTGATGACTCAGTATATCCGCGAAGAAGACGATAAAAAGCATCATGTCAACTACACCATCGCCAAACACAGAGTTTCCGAACGGACGGTTGTAAAAAGTAATCAGAAAACAGAAGTCCCTTTTTCCTTTATTCTGCCTCCGCAAACGCCACTCACGCTAGGCAATCAGAAGGTGTGGCTGCATACCGGATTGGATATCGAGATGAGCATGGACCCGACCGATCAGGATTATATCGTGGTTAGACCACATCCTTATATGGATACTGTATTGGAAGCAACCGAGCTGCTTGGCTTTCGCTTCAAAGCGTCCAGTGTAGAATATGCGTCGCGCGCGCCATTCGGTGTTCCGTATGTGCAGGAGATTGAATTTTACCCGGGACCAGATTTCAAAGGACAGATTACTGAATTGGAATTGATGATGGCGTTTCGCGGTGACGGCTTACAGGTGCTTGTAGAGGTAGATCGTCGCGGTCGCGGATTAGGTGGATTTTTCGCAAGTGCATTTGATATGGATGAGCGTCAGGCGTGGCTTGATCTGAGTGCTGCCGAGTTGAACCGCGGTGCACATCATGTCGCGGATCGTTTGGAGTATCTGATCGATCAAAATAGCTGATCGTATCCAATCTAGTCGTAATCATCAAGATTGAAAAAAGTTTCACTTACGACATATTGTCGACACATTCCAGGTATATGCTAGAACTATAGCTTTCATCTTATACAATAGACGCAGCCTTTCGTAATGGATTCCATTGAGAGTCTGCGTTCTGTTTTGAGATTGACTATCTTGTTATTGCAGACTGATGAAGTATTCATCCAGTTGCAGAATACGTTACTCTCAAAATATGTAGTTATACTTTTTATTAATTTACCTTTTATTTAGTATTGCAATCATCTTTATTCTATGGTATTATGTATTCATAAGGGAACACCAAGACATTACTAACAAGATGAATACTTAATAAATATAAACAAAAGAGGAGATATTATCATGAGTTCAAAATTTAACAAAATCCTGTTGTCCGCCACTTTAGCTGCAAGTCTGGGTGCCATCGCTGTAGCCGCTCCAATCGGAGGCAGTCACGCTTACGCTGCAACAAGCGATCAATCCAATGCTGACAAACGCAAAGATAAAGAAGAGCAACGCGCAGATAACGCTGCATTCCTGGCTGCACAAACTGCTGAATTCAATCGTCTGTTCGGTACAGAAGAAGAAACAACTCCTGCTGAACAACCTGCTACAACAACACCAGCTACTTCGACTGAAACATCCAACAACGTCACTGTTGTCGTTCCACAAGGTGCCAGCCTTGCTGAAATCGCTGCTCAATACGGTATCACTGTAGACGAACTGGTTGCTGCCAACAACCTGCTGCCTGCTGGAACACAACTGACTATCCCGCAAAAATAAGAATATTTGAACGGAACCCATCTCATCCATGAAATAGATCGTTCAGCTTGCCCCCATCAAACTGAACAACGAAATCCAACTGTAACATTCGACATTCAAGCTATACCCATACACGATTGGAAAGTTCCCCCTTTCAAAATCGGCCAAGCTATAGATTCCGGCAAGCATCTGCCAAATGCCTGCCGGACACCATAAAAAGCTGACACCCTCCCCTGAGTGTCAGCTTTTTTGTATGCTAAGATGCTAAGACATCTGCTTCAATCGTTTTATACAAACTGAAAACAAGCACAAAAAAGACTCTCCTGAATCATCAGGAGAGTCTTTTTGCGATTGCAGAGGTTGGAGCGGTGATGCTGAAAAGATTCAAGAGAATCCTTTCATTACATCATGCCGCCCATTCCGCCCATACCACCCATGTCAGGAGCCGCAGCGCCTGCTGGTTCTGGTTTGTCAGCGATGACAGCTTCAGTAGTCAGGAACATTGCTGCTACGGATGCTGCGTTTTGCAGAGCGGAGCGTGTTACTTTGGCAGGGTCAACGATACCTGCTTCGAACATGTTTACCCACTCGCCGGAAGCGGCGTTGTAACCAATGCCTACTTCTTCTTTTTTCAGACGTTCCACGATTACGGAACCTTCTTGACCAGCATTCGCTGCGATGGTGCGAATTGGCTCTTCCAGAGCGCGCAGGACGATGTTTACGCCTGTTTTCTCGTCGCCTTCTACATTCACAGCAGATACCGCGTTATATACGTTCACGAGGGCAGTACCACCACCGGATACGATACCTTCTTCAACCGCAGCGCGAGTTGCGTTTAGGGCGTCTTCGATGCGCAGTTTGCGCTCTTTCAGTTCGGTTTCGGTTGCAGCACCGACTTTGATTACTGCTACACCGCCAGCAAGTTTTGCCAGACGCTCTTGCAGTTTCTCTTTGTCGAACTCGGAAGTTGTTTCTTCCAGCTGCGAACGGATTTGGCTAATACGTGCATCGATGTCAGCTTTGTCGCCAGCACCGTCTACAACGATTGTGTTTTCTTTGGTTACGCGCACTTGACGTGCAGTACCAAGTTGGTCGATGGATGCAGATTTCAGATCCAGACCGAGTTCTTCCGTGATCACTTGACCACCTGTCAGTGCAGCGATATCTTGCAGCATCGCTTTACGACGGTCACCAAAGCCAGGAGCTTTCACTGCTACTGCGTTGAATGTACCGCGCAGTTTGTTCACAACGAGCATAGCCAGTGCTTCGCCTTCGATGTCTTCAGCGATCAGCACGAGTGGTTTGCTTTGTTGTACGACTTTTTCCAGCAATGGCAGAATTTCTTGCGTATTGCTGATTTTTTTGTCAGTGATCAGGATGTATGGGTTGTCCAGAACGGCTTCCATTTTATCCGTATCGGTGATCATGTATGGAGAGATGTAACCACGGTCAAATTGCATACCTTCTACAACTTCCAGTTCGGTTGCAAATCCACGGGATTCTTCTACGGTGATAACGCCGTCGTTGCCGACTTTTTCCATCGCTTCAGCGATCAGTTGACCAACTTCGTCATCGGCAGCGGAGATTGCCGCTACTTGTGCGATGGATTGTTTGTCTTCAACGTGACGAGAAATGCTTTTCAGTTCTTCAACTGCTGCGCGAACAGCTTTGTCGATCCCTTTGCGGATTACCATTGGGTTCGCACCAGCGGTTACGTTTTTCAGACCTTCGCGAATCATCGCTTGAGCCAGAACGGTTGCAGTTGTTGTACCGTCACCAGCAACATCGTTTGTTTTGGTTGCTACTTCTTTAACCAGTTGCGCACCCATGTTCTCGAATGCGTCGTCCAGTTCGATTTCTTTGGCGATGGTTACACCATCGTTCGTGATCAGCGGGCTACCGAATTTTTTCTCCAGCACCACGTTGCGACCTTTTGGACCGAGTGTTACTTTTACTGCATCTGCCAGGGCATCCACACCACGAAGCATGGAGCGACGAGCGTCTTCACTGAATTTAATGTCTTTAGCCATTTGAACAGTACCTCCTCAGTATGATGGAAAAATAGGGTTCAATCTTATGATGAGACATGGATATTTTGCGTGAGTAACGAGCCGGATTCAAGCAACGGCTTGAACCATCTATGTGCAACGTAACGGGATTAGCCGATAATTGCGTGAATATCGCTTTCTTTCATAATCAGATATTCTTTACCTTCGAACTTGATTTCTGTACCGGCATATTTGGAGAACAGTACGCGGTCGCCTTCTTTTACTTCCAGCGGAGTGCGCACGCCGTCTTTCAGCAGACCACTGCCTACAGCAATGATTGTGCCTTCCTGTGGCTTTTCCTTAGCGGAATCTGGAAGCACGATACCGAATGAAGTCGTTTCTTCCTGTTGACTCGCTTCTACCAATACACGTTCACCTAAAGGTTTGATCATGAAAAATAGCCTCCTTAATTTGAATGATTCGTTATAGCAGGTAACGATGTACCTATGTATTAGCACTCAACAGCGTGTAGTGCTAACAACCAACTTTATGATACTCAACTTGAGCGACGATTTCAAGTCCCTTTGTGTAAAATTCAATTATCTCATACTACAAAAAGTAACCTCCAATTTACTCACTCTTTGGCTTAAAGTCAAATAAGTAGGCAAATTGGAGGTTGTTTTGAATTCAAATCAAGCAGAAATTTTGTCGGAAATAGTTTTTTCTTTCGAAGAGAGCTCAAAATTAGGATCAAACTTAAACACATATGCTGCTGTAAGCCAAATAATCCAACAATTTACTCCAAAAAATAAGTAGCCAAAGTAACCAAGAAAAGGCATCTCGGAAAATAAATGGAATTTATCTAAGTAAGGCACCGAATATTTCCAGTAATTAGGATTTGTAGGAGAGCCATTATTGAATTTTTCAATTCCATAATTCCAAAGTTCCCAGAAAAATCCGTTAAATACAGTTGCAACTGCGATTAGAACAATAGAGGTCCAATCACCTTTTTTGATCGAAGTAAATGGATTCCATAAACCAACCAAACCCATAGCAGCAGACAACATTGGCACCAATGCAAGCCAAAGTACAAAAAATAATTGATGTGGAAAATATCCCATTGCTACGGCTAGAATTAATCCAAGTATGTAAAGAGTTACCATAATGGGTTTATTTAAAATAATTTTAGGTCCTTTACTATATCGTTCTTTTATATTAGGAAAAGTTTTAAGCAGTAAATACCATTCTACAATTGCTGGTAAAACGGTAGTATAAGACAAAGAAAACCAGAATACATTTCCAAAGTTAGAAAATACATCTTTATTAGGATAGTACCAATTTTCTACTACAAAATAGTTCAAATATTCAAATGCAAACCAGCTGAAACATGAAACTATAGCTAGTAATTGCAATAGACGTGGTTTCTGCGATAAAAGTGAAAAACCATGATTACGCTTGTAAACCATCCCATCCAGTATACAAATAAAAGACCACCATAGTGGTACAAATGTGTATGCTTCAAAAAATTTTAAAAAAGGAATTTGAGACCACATGGTTAACCAACATAAAATTAAAATTGGAATTGATATCCAAAACCATATCGGGAATTTAGTTTTAGATGATTTCTTTGGTTCTGATATTGATTGTAATTTTTTAAAACCAAACCATCTCGGAAATAAAATAAAAATCGAAAGAAACAATGCTACAGCACATCCAAAAACAAAGAAACTAACGCTAAACCCCGGTGGTTCAATTACTTTTTGTGAGGGAAACAATCCATAGCCTGGAGGAAGCCCCTGCCACCTTACAAGACTTCCTATGAGCGGCAACAAAAAAATAAGAGCAAATGTAACAATTAGAAATGCAATCTTTCTCAAAAATATATCCCCTTTTTATTTAAATAGATTACATTAATATGATAATTCAAAATTTACCAAGCTAGCAACGATTTATTCGTTATTTATATTCTGTTCATCTCGTGCAATCTGCTTGCGATGAACAATCGTCGACAGTACTACACTCAGCTCGTACAATCCGAGCAATGGAATGGCTACCAGAATATCGGATATGAAGTCCGGTGGCGTAATGACGACCGCCACAAGCACCAGTACAAAGTACGAAACTCGCCGCAGCTTACGTAGCAATGCTGGATTCACAATGCGCAGGGTAGTCAAAAACATAATCACGAGCGGCAATTCAAACAATCCTGCTACTGGAAATACGATATTCGACATAAAGGTAAAATATTGCACGACACCGTACGTTTCTTCCAGCCCCATGCTACGGGTTACTTGCGATGTGAAGGTCAGCGCCATCGGAAATACAATATAGTAAGCAAACAATACACCGATCAGGAACATCAAGAATACAAACGGAATGTATCGTAGCGCCATCCGACGTTCCTGTAACAGTAAGCCCGGACTGACAAATGCCCATATTTGATATAGCGCACATGGCAGTGTCACAGCAATGCCTACCACCATCGCGATCTTCATATACAAGCCGATCCCGTCCCAAAACGAAAATACATGGAAGACCAGATTCCGTGCTGTCTCTGCTGACACCAAATATTGATACACCGGTTGAGCGACGAACAATCCCAGAATCATACCTAAAAACAGCACAGCGATTACGATAATCAATCGACGGCGCAATTCGGTCAAATGGTCGATCAGCGACATTTCATTATCCGATTTATTCATGAACTCCCTCACTTCTACTTACTGGCGACATTTCGTTAAAAGAAAATCCCTTCCGCCGGGGAAGGGATTCGGAAGAGCTGTACAACCGCCGTCATCAACAAAACCCCCATCTGGCTACCGGATGGGATGGCGATTGGTATCGTACGTGTATGATTAACGTTTATCTTCCGGACGAATCGGTGACTGTACTTCAGTCGCTTCAATCGATTCTGTACGGGACTTGGATTTGGTCTCATCGTCTTTCATCATATCGCGCGTACCTTCCTTGAATTCGCGGAATGTACGACCAACAGCGCGGCCAAGCTCAGGCAACTTGTTCGGACCAAACAAAATCAGTGCCAGAATAATAAGCAAAATAAATCCGGTCGGGCCAATACCTGCACCGCTAAACATAGTAATTCCTCCTTCATGATACGACAGCACTGTGTCTATCGTGCTCCTATCATAGCATAACTACGCATCGCAATTCACCTTTGGATCATGCTTAGATCGCAAAATTTTGCATACAAAAACATACAACCATTCATGTTCAAAAATGTTGTATATAGCAGCAGTTCCATGTATACATGATCGTTATCTCATCCAGTCGTATTGCGATATACGGATATCGCTGATCTGTGCCTGAGCGTGCTTTGCTACTCAGCGTTCTTCGCCGGGAAGATATTGTCCGGTAATCATTCGTAGCGCTTCTGGCAGTTGATCCATAATTGCTGCCAGATGTTCATGAACGCCTTTGGGGGTTCCGGGCAGATTGACGATCAGGCTGCGTTCACGGATACCGCAGATACCACGAAACAGCATCGCTGATCGGTTCTTTTGCATAACGGTAGCACGCATTGCTTCTGCCATACCCGGCACTTCGCGCTGAATGACCCGGCGTGTCGCCTCTGGAGTAACATCGCGCTGCGCCAGTTCTGTACCACCAGTCGTTAATACCAGATCCGCGTTAAAATATTCGGTCATTTCAATCAATGCGGCGATAATCTCGTCCGGCTCATCCGGTACGACACGGTACTCAACAATCTCACCGCCCAATTCTTCCTCTACCAGCTCGCGGATGACCTGTGCGCTTGTATCTTCGCGCTCTCCACGCGCGCCTTTATCGCTGGCTGTCAAAATCGCCGTTCTCCAAACCATACGCTTACCCTCCCATCTCTATGCCATCCGTTTAGTATCGTTGTATGTTGCTATCATCAATCCGCCGATTCTCGTACAAAATCTCCACTTTTGCCACCGCTTTTGGATAGTAACAGCGTCGGACCAATCACCATATCCTTTTGCAGTGCTTTGCACATATCATAAATGGTTAAAGCTACAGCGGAAGCGGCAGTTAAGGCTTCCATTTCCACACCGGTTTTGCCTTCCGTTTTGACCTGTACTTCAATGTACAGCTCATCTTGTTCGTTATCGTTAAATGTAATGTTTACGCCTGTCAGCGGTAGCGGATGACACATCGGTATCCAATCCGATGTGCGCTTGGCTGCTTGAATACCAGCAACTTGCGCAACAGCTAGTACATCGCCTTTGCCAATCTGACGATCCTTGATTGCCTGCAAGGTGGACGGCTGCATCTTCACCATACTGGAAGCGACCGCGATGCGTACCGTTTGCGTTTTACCGGAAATATCAACCATCCGCGCACGACCCTGTTCATTGAAATGTGTCAGCGATCCCGCCGAGGTGGGTAGCCCTTCGTATTGACTATCGTCGTTATGTTCGTTCATGATCTATCAACCTTCATTTCTATACACATAATGTGGTATCTATCTTGCAGAGCAGCAGCCCGTGATCCGGGTATGCTGTAATTGTTATACGGTACGGTGTACGTGTAGTCGCTCACATTGAAAATCTATCCAGACGATACTCCGCTATTGAGCAAATACTCTCTACCTGCTGCCGTTGTAATCACGCCATCCGGCGTAAACAGCAGATCAATCGCAAAATCATGAGCGTCCATCGGAATATGCTCTACCAGCTGCATGTCAAACGCCAGCGAAGCCAGTAATGGGCGACGAGGACTTACAGACAGCAGCCGATCCATAAACCGATCATAAAATCCGCCACCATAGCCAATGCGTCCACCATGCCGGTCATATCCTAATCCCGGTACGATCACTAGCTGAATATCGCCCCATTGTGACGGCTCATAGAGTGGCAAGGTGGATACTGGCTCTGGGATGCCATACGCTCCCGGCTCCACCTCATCAATACCTGTAATGCAGTGCAAATGAAAAATGCCTTGCTGTGTGCGGTCAATACGGGGTGCCAACACAATATCGTGATGCTGCCAGCAATCATCCAGCAACGGTAACGTATCCGGTTCATCACGATACGCGAGATAGCTAAATATCGTCAGTGGTGACGTTCCGCACGAACGACGTAATGATGCAATATATGGTTCCGCAGCGGCACGAATGTCCGCCGATTGTTTCATTCTGATCGCAGGTTCCAATTGTTGCCTGCTCTGTTGAAGTTGCTTGCGCAATATTCTTTTATCCAAAGCGTGCTCCATATGCTACCTCCCTGCGCAGACATGTCTGCGTTAACGGTTGACAGGGTTGAGTCACACCTACTGACAGTGTAACATTTTCCTGTATAAAAACCAATTTCCCGTTATCTCATTATGTACCCTTCATCAAGCGAAGGAATCACGTTTCACAGATCAGGAATCACAGGCTGTAATCCTGATCACTGCAACCTATGAATAGGTGATAAATCATGCAAAAAAGCGGCATTTCATGTACACTAGACAGGATGGAGAATAGAGTATGTCGGTCATGTACAGAATACTACGCGTACTATGCGTAAACAATTGTATGACTTTATGTCACCTATTTATACGCCTTTTCGTTCAGCATACTCCATATATGTGAAATGAACCACCACAAGATTGATAGGAATGATTAAAAAACAATGGGGATTTTGTAAACTTTGCCCTGTTCCATGATGAAATAGATGCAGGTACACCCTGCCTACCGGAAAGGATGAATCAACGTGTTATTACAAGCAAGCGGCATTACGAAGTTATACGGCATTACGCCGATTCTGGAAGGCATCAATCTGCAAATTGAAGAACGGGAACGGATCGGTCTGGTCGGCGTCAATGGCGCTGGCAAATCGACACTGCTCAAAATTATGGCAGGTGAAATGTCGTACGACAGCGGGCAGGTGTTCCGTAGTAAGGAAATGTCGCTCGGCTATCTCGCTCAGAATAGTGGACTGCACCATGGCAATACGATCGGCGAGGAAATGCGCTCTGTCTATGCGGAGCTGATCGATACGGAACGCGAGCTGCGTATGATGGAGCAACATATCGCTGATCCTGCCCGCATGGAAGACGAGAAAGCGTATGCCGATCTGCTGGAACGCTATGCGACACAATCGGACTGGTTTCGTGAACGCGGTGGTTATGAGATGGAGACGCGGATTCGTAGCATTTTGCATGGTATGGGCTTTGGTGATTTTTCACAAGATACCGAAGTATCTACATTAAGCGGCGGGCAGAAGACGCGACTTGCGTTAGCGCGCATTCTGTTACAATCCCCAGACGTATTGATGCTGGATGAGCCGACCAACCATCTTGATCTGGACACACTCGCATGGCTGGAAGATTATTTGCGCGCTTATCCGGGTGCGCTGCTGATCGTATCCCATGACCGCTACTTTTTGGATCGACTTGTCACCAGCATTGTCGAGATCGAGCGTCATCGCTCCAAACGCTACACTGGCAATTACAGTCGCTATATCGATATCAAAGCTGCCGAGTACGAATCGGAATTGAAGCAGTTTGAGAAGCAACAGGATGAGATTGCCCGCATGGAGCAGTTTATTCAGAAAAATATCGTACGTGCCTCTACTACCAAGCGCGCACAAAGTCGTCGCCGTGCACTGGAGAAAATGGATCGGATGGATCGCCCTGCTGGTGATCTGAAAAAGGCAAGCTTTTCATTTGAGACATCGGTTGTATCCGGTAAGGATGTTTTGCGGGTGAACCAGCTAACATTGTCCTACGAAAATAAGCAGCCCTTGTTCTCACCCATTTCATTTGAGATGTGGCGTGGCGATACGGTCGCACTGATCGGTCCAAACGGAACGGGGAAAACGACGCTGCTCAAATCGCTGATTGGTCAGCATCCACCAGACGCTGGCAAAATCGAATGGGGTGCCAAAACAAAGATTGGCTACTACGATCAGGAGCAAGGGCATCTTAATCCTAACAACACAGTGCTAGAAGAAGTATGGAGCAGCTTCCGCCATCTGGACGAAGTACGTGTTCGCACAGTGCTCGGCAATTTCCTGTTTAGTGGGGAAGATGTACTGAAAAAGGTGTCTTCGCTTAGCGGTGGCGAGAAAGCGCGCGTATCGCTCAGTAAATTGATGCTGTTGGAAGCCAATGTACTCATTCTCGATGAGCCGACCAACCATCTCGATCTGGTGAGTAAGGAAGTGCTGGAATCAGCGCTGATTGATTATGAAGGAACACTATTGTTCATTTCCCATGACCGGTATTTCCTGAACAAAATGGCAGAGCGTATTCTGGAATTGCGTCCAGATGGATTAACGACATATCTCGGTAACTTTGACGACTATACCGCCAAAAAGCAGGAACTGTTAGAGCTGGCTGCCGAAGCCGCTGCGGCAACCGCCGCAACCCAAGCTCGCAATGGACAGGCAACTGCTGATGCCGCCAAAGTGCCTGTCAACGCCTACGAGGAAGGCAAACAAGCCAAGCGTGAGGAACGCAATCGGAAGCGCCGTCTGGAACAGCTGGAGCAAGAGATTGCGCAGCATGAAGATCAGATTGCGGTGCTGGAGCAGGAACTGACTGTACCGGACGTATATCAGGATTACGAAGCGGTGCAGACTCGTCAGCAAGCCATCGCCGACCATCAGCAGGCGCTGGAACAGGCGTATGAGGAATGGGAAACACTGGCTGCCGAATGAGAAATATCAATTTGTCAATACATGTTCATCAATGTGTAAAAGATATGAGATTTTTGTAAAAGCAAGCGATTTATTTTGTAAACAGATTTATCCACAGAAAATTGTAATCAGAAAGCTGATATTGAGCGAATAAATAGCGTTTTTTTGTTGGTAGAATCGCTTTTTTCGATAAAATCCATATTTATCCACTAAGTTATGCACATTGTCCACAGATTTACGAAGAGAAGCTGTGTTTAACTATCCCCTGTTTCAAATTTCTGCAAAAGGTTAATCCAGCAAGCATTTTCGCTTTTATAAACAAATTTTGGTGGATATGTGGATAACTTTGTTAACATCTTGACAAATGTAGCTTATGTATTCGTAAAGTGTGTAAATAACTCAAACTAGTCATATACTGAGCTGCTCAACAATGCAATTACGTATGTTATCTGACTAACTTGGGATCGTAAATTCCAACAGCATGTCGATAGGACATAATCCTTGTCACGAATCAAGTACATTTCGAAATATACACATCAAAAAACGAGAAGCACATAGAGAGCATTGCGCGCTCTATGTGCTTCTCGTTTTGTTATTGTCATTGGAATAGATTCAGTTAATGTGTGGTTATGATCTATTACTTGCAACTTACGATTCCGATACTGGCTGACCAACCGACCACTGCTCTAACGATAGAGACGGGTCTCCTTTGATACGTAGATCGGAAAACTCATTGTTTTTCCATTTCAAATACGCTGCCGCGCCGATCATGGCGGCATTGTCCGTACAATATTCAAATGGCGGAATAAGCAGCTCAATCTGCTCACGCTGACAGCGTGCTGTCAATTCGCGGCGTAGCCCTTTGTTGACGGCAACCCCACCGCACAGCAGCAGCTGACGTACGTTGTAGGCTTTCACGGCACGAATCGCTTTTTCGACCAGCACTTCTACTACCGCTTCTTGAAAACCACGAGCAATCTCCGCAGTCATCGGTTCTTCGCCGCGCATCTTCTTCTGATTGACTACATTCAGTACCGCCGACTTCAAGCCACTCAGGCTAAAATCGTACGATCCCGGTTCCAGCCATACACGCGGCAGCTCGACTGCATCGTTCGCTTCCATCGCCAGATTGTCGACGTATGGACCACCCGGATACGGAAAACCAAGGGCACGCGCCACTTTGTCATACGCTTCGCCGACCGCATCATCGCGGGTACTGCCGATCAATCGAAATTGACCTTCGCGCTCGAGCAATACAAGCTCGGTATGACCGCCAGACACAACAAGTGCCAACGCCGGATATTGCATATCTGCTGTCAGATTGTTCGCATAAATATGACCGGCAATATGATGCGTACCGATCAGCGGTTTGTCCAATGCAAAAGCCAGACTTTTCGCAGCCATAATACCGACCAGCAGCGCTCCAACCAGCCCCGGTCCTTCCGTAACAGCGATGGCAGAGATATTATCCAGCTCCATGCCTGCTTCTTCCATCGCTTGCTCAATAATGAGACTGATCGTCTCGACATGCTTGCGTGAAGCGACTTCTGGTACTACACCGCCAAATGCTTTATGCGTTTCAATCTGGCTTGATACGAGATTGGATAATACTGTTTTGCCGTTTTGCACAATCGCGACGGATGTCTCATCACAGCTCGTCTCGATCGCCAATATATTGCACACCGATTCCCGGTGTTCCTGCTGCATCATGAATTGTTCACGCTTCCTTCCTCATTGCCATACTCTCCCTGTGTGGAGAGCTCGCACCACATAATCAGTGCGTCTTCATTGTTGTCCGAATAATACCCACGACGTACGCCAGCTCCGGCGAACCCCAGTTTCCGATATAGACTTTGCGCGGGTTCATTGCTGACGCGCACTTCCAGCGTCATACGAATCATACCTAGCTCTACCGCCCATTTCATCAGGCTGATCAGCAACTCCTGACCGAAACGACGGCCACGGTACAATTCGCGAATCGCAATATTCGTCACATGGGCTTCGTCCATAATCGTCCACATGCCGGCATAGCCGATAATATGCTCGTCTAGTTCCAACACTAGATAGCGGGCAAAATGATTCATCGTCAGCTCATTACGGAATGCTTCTTCCGTCCACGGAAGCGTAAATGCTTCATGCTCAATCTCCATAATGGCTGCTAGATCATCAACGGTCATCTGACGGAACACCGGCTCTGCTTCGTCATGATTGAATAATGTCGCCATCCCAGCACGTCCTCTCTTCAGGATTGACGCAGCAGATTGGCTTCCGCCTCCGACAGCTGCGTATAGTTTGGTAAAAGGGTATGCGCAGGCTCCGTCTGACCGGACAGTAATGCCGCCGCACCGATCATGCCTGCTTCATGCGCTTCCAGTGCATGTTCTACTACGATCAGCGCATCACCAACCAGCTCACGTAATGGTGTCAGCCGCTGTTCATGTGCAGTCGTTTCACCAACTACATAAATATGGCGCGGACGTTCCGACGGCTCACATGCACGATATGTCTCAACTAGCGATTGCACCCACAACTCCATAAGTACGATGCGATCCTGCTCCAAGGATACGGGAATGGACTGTTCGTCATGTAACGTAAACAATCCGGTATACACCTGCGCACGGCGCGCATCAATGAGCGGAATAATCCAGTCGGTAGCCGCTGCTTGCGCCTGCGATGGCTGCACAGCTGGCTGAATCGTCGCTGCATGATATCCGCTTAACGATAGTGCCGCCAAACTGGAAAATCCGGCAACCGGCAGCTTCAATGTCCATGCTAGCGTTTTGGCTGTCGTCACTGCAATACGAATACCGGTATAAGAACCCGGTCCTACCCCAACGGCGATACCGTCCAATTGCTGACGCGACACGCCTGCTGTGTTCAATACATCAATAATCCGATCCAGCAAACCGACCGAATGGTTACGATCTGCCTGACTGCTCTCAGCTGCCAGAATCGTCCCATTCTCGGTGACTGCAACCGCCTGTGATGCTGTCGCTGTATCCAAAACCAAAAACCGCTTACGCGGCTGTTCCTTTATGTCACTCATGAATTGTCACTAACTCCATTCTGTTTTAACTCATTGCACCAATCGGCATACGGCTCTCCATATCCAGTACAGAGGATGGTGCGGCTATCATCTTCGCTGTTGACGGTAATCTTTAGCGACAGATGCTGCTCCGGCAGCAGGTCGGGAATCCGGCTCGACCATTCTACCAGTGTCACACCCTGCCCGAAGAAATACTCATCCAGTCCCAGCTCAGCAGCCTGATCCTCGTCGATCCGGTACACATCCATATGATAAAAAGGCAATGCACCTTCGTACTCCTTGATGATCGTAAAGGTCGGACTGTTCACCATACCCGGTACACCTAGATGCTGCGCAAACGCTTTGGAAAAATGCGTTTTGCCTGCGCCCAGATCACCATCTAGCGTAATCATCGCACCCGGCAATGCTCGTTTTGCAAAAAAAGCCGCCAGTCGGCTGGTATCGTCCAGCTGGCGACTTGTGTATTCCACTGTCTGCTCTGGTCTTGCCTGTCCCATGAAATCCTCCATCATATGCTGTGACGTGGCGCCAACAGCATTCTGTTATTGAACGTACGACCAGTATATCATATTCGGCGGCGACTTTAGCCCTTTATGGCATTTTTACAACAAAGGAGATAGTAATCGGGACAAGGTTTCCAGCGTTTTCTGAGTACGTGGACGACGGATGAATTCATGATAATTGATTTTGCTGCTTTCTTGCAGATCGCGGCGAAAATCCAGCATAAGTCGCTCGATGGTTTCCTGCTCAAACAGCACGGCAGACAGTTCAAAATTGCTATACAAACTGCGCATGTCCATATTGGCGGTTCCGACCGAAGCGAGCAGATCGTCGACGATGACGACTTTGGCATGCACGAAGCCTTTTTCGTACTGATGAATCCGTACACCTACCCGCATCAGCTCCTCGATATACGACAAGGAAGCGTATTGCACAACCTGCGAATCGGACACTTTCGGTATAATAATATCGACTTGTACGCCGCTAACTGCTGCCGTTTTTAGCGCAGAATAAATACTCTGATCCGGGATAAAATAAGGCGTTGTAATACAAATGCGCCGCTTCGCTGCTGCTAGCGCACTAAAACACATTTCCTGAATGGCATTCCAGTTGCGATCCGGTCCGCTGGCAACAATTAATGCACGTTCCCTACCTGTACACGTATGCTCTGGAAAATACGCCGAATCCGTCAAGCGCTGCCCAGATGCAAATTCCCAATCTTCCAGAAACACAATTTGCAAAAAGTAAACCGTATCTCCGCGCACTTCCAGATGCGTATCGCGCCAGTACCCCAGCTTCGGATCGTGCCCGAGATAATCGTCCCCGATATTCAAACCGCCGATAAAGCCTACTTCACCGTCGATGACGAGAATTTTGCGGTGGTTACGGTAATTGACTTCCCGCTGAATAAACGAAGTAAACGGTGGCAGGAAAAAGTAGAACTCAATGCCTGCTTCTTTCAACCGACGCACAAATGTATGCTTGAGATGATAACTGCCCAATCCGTCGCACATCATACGCACTTTGACACCTGCCTGCGCCTTGGCAATCAGCAAATCGGTAAAGGTCTGCCCGATTTCATCTTCACGGAAAATGTAAAACTGAATATGGATATGATGCTGCGCCTGTTCCAATGCTTGCAGCATCGCGGCAAACGTATTCTCTCCATCCGTCAGCACATCAATCTTACTGCATGACGTAATCGGATTTTCCGTCAAATGCGATAGTAAGGAAAATAGCCGCCCCTGCTCGTGAAACTCTGGATTGCCCATATCGTCAGCAGAACGAATGACCGCTGCCTGACGCCACAACCGACTGCGCACCTCACGGAAAATGATCGTACCCTTTTTCCGAATCGTACGACGACTGCGATAATTACGAGCAACAAAATAGTACATAATAAAGCCGAGAAACGGCACACAATACGATATAAACATCCACGCCACCGCTTTGCTGGGTGAACGGAATTCCAAAATAAGAATAATACCTGCTTGAGAAATGAAAATGATGCATAACAGCAACAACCAGATCATACCTGCGCTTCCTTTCCTGCTGAACCCTTCTTATTCGCTATGCAAACAATATCATATCAGAAGAGATGGTTATTTAGCGATAGCCTGCTTTTACCATATAACCATTCTTACTAGAAAGTGATTCACCGTTCGTCGTTTTTTGTCATATTCACTGGTGAGAAGAGGTATAATTGCTTGTTCGTTGTATTGGAATGGTAGCGAGAATGAGTAGCATAGAGACTACGGCACAGTGATGTATGTACCGACTTCCGCAAAAGAAAAACAGGCTCCCTGTTTATTATGCAGGAAGCCTGTTTGAGTTCAATCTGTTTATTGTTCGATACACGTAAACTACCTTTGAATGGACTTACATCATAATCTACAAATCCATAGACTGACATAATGATCTGCAAATCAATGGGCTTACACAATGATGTATACATCGATGTTCATAACGATCTAATACATTTTCCGAACCTTATCTACAACCGTATATCCTAAGAGCGCACGTCTCGTTTGGCAAACGATAGCCATGAGATCAGCAAGAACAGTACAAAATAGACTGCAAGTATGAACAGTGACCAGCCCAGACTCGTTACGCCGAAGCTTCCAGTCGGCTCAGAGAAATACTGCGTGAGATCGAGATTGGTAAACAGCAGATATTTTACAATCCAATAATCATCCGGTTTCAATGCCAGACGCAGCAATCCATTCGTAATCGTACCGGAAAAGTACAGCAGCATCGACAGTGTAATCGCCAGCGCGGACGAACGGAACAGCGCAGACAGCATAAATGCGAATGTCGCCAAAATCAGCGCACGAATAAAGGAATAGACTATCAGCAACAATAAATTATTTTCATAGGAGGATAATTCCCCATCCGGTACACCAGCGATCTGTGCCGGAAACAGTACATACGAAACGATCAGATTGATCAGTGTAAAAATCAACGTCAATACTAGCAAAAATACAGTCACTGCCAGAAACTTGGAGCTTAAAATCTTCCAGCGCTGCCACGGACGAATCAGCAACAGTTTGATTGTACCGGTCGTAAATTCACTAGCGACTGATTCCGAAGCGACGATCAGCATAAACAATACGACTAGGAAAAACATCGCAAATGACTGTTCCAAAGCCATTAGTGCGCTTCCCGGATAATCGCCAAACTTCAACAGTAATAATAGAGCTGGGGACAGCGCAACTAACAAGATCAGCATCACCCAGTTGGATACGCGCAGCACAATTTTCAATATTTCATTCCAGATCAATTGGACAAAATCAGTCATGACGCAGCCCACCTTCCCGTGTCATCGCCAGGAACTGATCTTCCAGCGTCTGACGCTCCGGTACAATGCTGTACACGGCAATCCCATTGCTAACTAGCAGTGCATTGATGCGAGCGATGTCGTCCCGCGAAGCAGTGACTTTCCAGCTACCATTTTCCAGTTGACCTGTCGCTGCCAGTTGCATTGCTCGCTCCGGCTGATCCAGCTCAAAGCGTACCGTCAGCAGTTCATCTACCGGAGCCGTTGCCGCAGAATCATGACGCAGATTACGTACATCCACCAATCGTCCGCCATTGATCACAGCAACGCGGTCGCACATCAATTCCATTTCCGAAAGCAAATGGCTGGATACGAATACGGTTGTACCTTCTTCTCGGCTCAGGGCACGCAAATAATCGCGCAGTTCGCGAATCCCCTGTGGATCAAGACCGTTGGTTGGCTCATCCAATACGAGCAGACGTGGACGATGTAGTAGCGCCTGCGCTACACCGAGACGCTGACGCATACCGAGCGAATACGTACTAACCTTCTCATCGGTACGCCCGACCAGTCCGACGAAGCGAATGACCTCGTCAATCCGCTCCTTGGTCACGCCTGGTGACATACGGGCATATTGCATCAGGTTCTGATATCCGGTCATATATTTGTACATTTCCGGATTCTCCACAATAGCGCCTACTTTGGCAATCGCCTGTTCAAAATGAGTGCGAATACTTTGTCCCTCGATCAAAATATCGCCTTGTGTCGGTGTCATCAGACCAACCAGCATACGGATCGTTGTAGTTTTACCAGAACCATTGGGACCGAGAAAGCCAAACACGCAGCCCGGCGGCACATCTAGTGTTAGATTGTCGATAATCGTTTTGGAACCGATCTTCTTCGTAATATTACGAAATTGCACAACCGGTGCAGCGATGGGGTCCAATGCTCCGGACACATTGTTCGAGGACGAAGTCGTTGAAGTATTCTGATGCATGGGCAATGACTCAGTAGAATCGGAATTTGCCAAACTACGTTCATTTGCCTCGCTTATATGTTCTGGAATAGACCCGTTGCCACCATTGTTACCGCCATCATGTTTATATACTGGCATGGTGATTCCTGTTTGCCGTGTGATTCTGTTCATTGTCTGTACTCATCCCTTTCTGTATATGATGCACGTACATTCGTAACCGTACTTTCTCATCTCACAGCGCTTCTCATATCGTCTTGTTATTCTGCGCAATAGTGATCTTAGCTTTCCCATCGTATTGCATTGTCGTTCTTCACAAATCAGCTTATCGTTCGTCTCGCGTTTCCTCATCTTTCTACACATATCAGATCGTCATTCGTCTCATATTTCCTTATCGTTCTCCGCGTACCGACTCATCGTTGTTATCATGCCGTATGAATAGTAATCAAATTCATCAAGCCAATCCAATCGCAATGACACTACCAGTGTATGTATACTGTGTCAAATTTCGGCGGTTTTATTGTAACACAGCATGGAACCAATCCAAAATAAGCATAACTGCATGGACAAAACGGACGATTTCAAACCATCTGCTCTAACGAAGTGCGTTAATTTGAAAATAGCTTTTCGCGTAACAAAAAAAGAACTGTTCTATCCATAAGCAGCCTTATCATCACAGCTGCTTACAGATCAACAGTTCTTTCCATTATTGTGTAACGGTTCCCGCTACATATTCAAACGCCTCTTGATGCCAGTTTATTCCATACAATCGAATATCGCGAGCAGCAGCGTTAGAGCACCCAACAAATTACGCACCGGAGCGAGCCAGTTCACGCATGTTGGCTTCAAAGGCTGCAAGCAATGCTGCTTCGCCAGTCAGACCTTTTTCATGAACTTTGCGGATTTGTTCCAGCATCCGTTTGTAATCTTTCGGGATGATACGGACAAAGTCCTTGGATTGGTGTTCCCAATCTTCCAGCACACGTTTCCCTGCTTCACTGCCGGTATGACGAACGTGCTGTTCAATCAAGGCGCGAACTTCAGCCAGCTCGTCAGCCTCTTCGATATCTTCCAGCAATACCATTTCCAGATTACAGCGACTAACAAAGTCATGGCTTGGATCCAGCACATACGCGATACCACCAGACATACCCGCTGCAAAGTTACGTCCAGTCGAACCAAGCACGATTACGCGTCCACCAGTCATATATTCACAGCCGTGGTCACCCACGCCTTCAACAACGACCTTGGCACCGGAGTTACGAACTGCGAAGCGCTCACCAGCAATACCGTTGATGTATGCTTCACCGCTAGTTGCACCGTACAACGCTGTATTACCGATGATGATATTATCTTCAGCAGCAAAGGTAGCCGCCGCATCTGGTTTTACGATGATTTTACCACCAGACAGACCTTTACCAACATAGTCGTTAGAGTCGCCTTCGACGCGCAGCGTAATGCCTTTCGGAATAAATGCACCTAGACTTTGACCTGCTGATCCTTTGAATGTAAAGGAAATCGTATCATCCGGCAAACCAGCAGCGCCGTATTTCATCGTTACTTCGCTACCAAGAATGGTACCGACTGCACGGTCAACGTTACAAATCGACAGCTCGGCTTGAACCGGCTCGCCTGTTTCCAGTGCATTTGCAGCAAGTGGAAGCAGTTCGCGCAGATCCAGCGTTTCTTCCAGCAGATGGTTCTGCTGTTGCACGTTGAAGCGCTCGCTACCTGCTGGCATTTGCGGTTCATGCAGCAGCACGGACAGATCGAGACCTTTTTTCTTCCAATGTGCATCAGCTTGCGACGCATCCAGACGATCCAGACGACCGATCATCTCTTGCACGGTACGGAAGCCCAGTTCTGCCATAATCTCGCGCAGATCCTGTGCTACAAATTTCATAAAGTTGACGACATGCTGCGGATCACCGGTAAAGTTTTTACGCAGTTCCGGGTTCTGTGTCGCCACGCCGACTGGACAAGTATCCATTTGACAGACACGCATCATAATGCAGCCAACAGCAACGAGTGGTGCAGTAGAGAAGCCGTATTCTTCCGCACCGAGCAGTGCCGCTACCGCAAGGTCGCGTCCACTCAGCATTTTGCCGTCGGTTTCCAGTACGACACGGTCACGCAGATTGTTCATAATCAGCGTCTGCTGCGTTTCAGCCAGACCAAGTTCCCATGGCAGACCCGCATGGCGGATCGAACCTTGTGGCGATGCACCGGTACCGCCGTCATAACCGCTGACGAGAATCACATCGGCACGTCCTTTGGCAACACCGGCAGCAATCGTGCCGACACCGACTTCGGATACGAGCTTCACGTTGATGCGTGCACGACGGTTGGCATTTTTCAGATCATAGATTAATTCTGCCAAATCTTCGATGGAGTAGATGTCATGGTGAGGTGGTGGCGAGATCAGACCAACGCCCGGCGTCGAGTGACGCACTTCCGCAACCCATGGATATACTTTACGACCTGGCAGCTGTCCGCCTTCACCAGGCTTGGCACCTTGTGCCATTTTGATCTGAATCTCATCAGCGTTCACCAGATAGTTGGACGTTACGCCGAAACGACCAGAAGCGACCTGTTTGATCGCACTACGACGAGAATCGCCATTCGCATCCGGTACAAAACGTGCCGGATCTTCGCCGCCCTCACCGCTGTTACTCTTACCGCCGATACGGTTCATCGCAATCGCGAGACTTTCGTGCGCTTCTTTACTGATCGAACCGAAGGACATCGCGCCTGTTTTGAAACGTTTCATAATAGATTCAATTGGCTCTACGTCTTCCAATGGAATCGGTTCGCCATTTGGTTTCAGCTTGAGCAGCGAGCGCAGGGTAAGATGCTTCTCGTTCTCCCCTTCAACTAGCGCTGCGTATTTTTTGTACAATTTGTAATCGCCAGTACGAACGGAATGTTGAAGCAAGTGGATCGTTTGCGGATTAAACAAATGATCTTCCCCGTCATTACGCCACTGATAATCGCCACCAGCATCGAGAATACGGTCATTGCCGTCTTTGTCCGTAAAGGCGCGGTAATGCTGTACAAGCGTCTCTGCTGTTACTTCTTCCAGACCGATACCACCGATACGAGATGGTGTCCACGTAAAGTACTGATCGACAAACTCCTGCTTCAAACCGACTGCTTCGAAGATCTGAGCACCGCGGTACGATTGAATGGTAGAGATACCCATTTTGGACAGGATTTTCACAACGCCTTTGGTAACGGCTTTGATGTAGTTTTTGACTGCTTTCTCGTGTGAGATACCACGCAGCAAGCCTTGTTTGATCATATCCTGCATCGTCTCGAAGGCAAGATACGGATTGACTGCACTGATTCCGTAGCCAAGCAATACAGCGAACTGGTGAATATCACGTGGCTCACCAGATTCCAGCAACAGACTGACACGAGTACGAGTTCCCTGACGAATCAAATGGTGATGCAGACAGGCAACGGCAAGCAATGCCGGAATGGCTGCATTTTCCTTGTCCATCCCACGGTCAGACAGAATCAGGAAATTATGACCTTTGGCAATGACACGATCCGCTGCTTCACATAGGTTAACTAATGCTGCGCGCAGACCCTCTGCTCCTTTTTCCGCTTCAAAGAAGATCGGGATTGTCATCGCCTTGAAGCCTGGACGGCGTACATGGCGTACTTTGGCAAATTCTTCGTTGGACAGAATTGGTGAATTCAGGATGATCTGTCGACAGCTTTCCGGCTGTGGATCAAGCAGGTTGCGCTCTGGTCCAAGCGAAGTTGCTGTCGAGGTAACGATCTCCTCACGAATTGCATCAATCGGCGGATTGGTTACTTGAGCGAACAGCTGTTTAAAATAACTGTACAGGCGCTGCGGACGATCTGACAGTACTGCCAGTGGAGCATCGTAACCCATCGAAGCGAGTGCTTCAGCACCGGTAGATGCCATCGGTTCGATTACTTTGCGTAATTCTTCAAATGTATAGCCAAATGCAAGCTGCAATTGCTGTACGTTATCGTGATCCGGCTGAATCGCTTCTGGGGCTTCCGGTACATCTTCCAGATTCACCAGATGCTCTTCCAGCCATTCGCCGTATGGATGCTCAGCAGCGATTTGCTCCTTGATCTCCTCATCGGCAACGATACGACCTTCCTGTGTATCGATCAGCAGCATCCGACCTGGGCGCAGGCGGTCTTTATACAAAATGTTTTCCGGGGCAATATCAAGCACGCCCACTTCGGAAGACAGAATAATCCGATCATCTTTGGTTACATAATAACGCGCAGGACGCAGCCCGTTACGGTCCAGAATCGCACCGATCTGAATACCGTCGGTAAACGCCATTGCTGCCGGTCCATCCCATGGCTCCATCAGACAGCTGTGATACTGATAAAACGCCTTTTTCTTCTCGTCCATCGTATCGTGGTTGCTCCACGGTTCTGGTACCATCATCATCGCGACATGCGGCAGGGACCGTCCGTTCAGATACAGAAACTCCAGCGTGTTATCAAACATCGCTGTATCCGAGCCATCCGGGTTAATAACCGGACGAATCTTGTCCAGATCGTTGCCAAACACATCGCTCTCAAACAGCGACTGACGCGCATGCATCCAGTTCACATTACCGCGCATCGTATTGATCTCCCCATTATGGATCATGAAACGATACGGGTGAGCACGATCCCAGCTTGGGAATGTGTTCGTACTGAAACGGGAATGCACTAGTGCAATCGCCGACTCAAACTCCTCATCACGCAAATCCAGATAAAATTCACCGACCTGAATTGTCGTCAGCATACCTTTGTAAACGACTTTACGGCAAGACGAACTTGGCACGTAGAATGTTTCTCCGCCCGCTGCTTCCGCATAACGAATCTGACGCTCTGCCAGTCTACGAATAACGTACAGCTTGCGCTCAAAAGCAAGCTCATCTTGATCTCGCAGTTCTTCGCTACGACCGATGAAAAATTGGCGTACAACCGGCTTTGCCGCTTTGGCAGTTTTACCGAGTGTACTGTCATCCGTTGGCACGGTACGCGCACCGAGGAACACCTGTCCCTCCTGCTCGATAATCTCTTTTAACAGATCTTCATGACGTGCGCGCAGCTCCTCGTCACGGGACAGGAATACCATCGCTACACCATATTGACCCTTTGCAGGCAGCTCAAAACCACCCTTTTCGGCTTCACGGACAAAAAAGCGGTGCGGAATCTGGACCATGATCCCTGCACCGTCACCTGAATTCGGTTCACTGCCCTGGCCGCCACGATGCTCCATATTTTCGAGCATTGTCAGCGCCTGACCTACGATCTGGTGACTAGGTATTCCTTTGATATGCGCGGTAAATCCCATACCGCAGGCATCTTTTTCAAACTGCGGATCATATAGACCCTGCTTTGGAGGCAAACCTGTAATGTTCATAATACGCAACCTTTCTATTATGAAGTGAATGGTCAAGAGACGAGCCAGAGGATGGCCGGACGAAGAACAATTGCTGTTACGAGTAGGGTATACAAAACAGGCTGCTCATTCCATACAGTATCCCCTACAATATTTGTACATATTGTACAGAGAGTGATTATGGAAGCAGCCTACATTGAATATAAGTTCTGAAGAGGTGCACGAAGAATAAATATCCATTTCGTACGGGTTCAAGTCACTTATTCAGCGATGTGATATTGTTGTAACCTTCGTTGGTTTTATACATTTTAACACTGAGCTGACATGATGGCAATTCAAACTTTTTATATATGCGATAAATTATTATTTTGCGTCAAAGCATTAGTGTGATAACGTAACGCATTAACTATAATTGTATGATTATACATTTAAACGTATATTTAATTCAATATATTTCTCGTATCTCTCTTCATTTGAATAGGTCCATGATAACCAAACAAGCCTATCATTTGTGCATAACAGACGGAAAAGAAGACAACATAGCGTATCCACTCTGTCGCAAATAACAAAAAACCGGCATCTCTTTGGGAGAATACCGGTTTTTTCCAGAGCCTTTATTCGTAGATCCATCAGTGCATGTTGATTGACCTTTGATCTACGCAGAGATTAGATTTCGACACTTTCGCCGACTTTCAACGCGCTGCCTTGTATGCCTTTCTTTTGCAGCTCAGCTACAAAAGCATCGCCGTCCTGCTCAATCGGTGGGAAAGTATTGTAGTGTACGGGCAGTACATGCTTCGCTTTTACCCATTCTGCCGCATACAGTGCATCCTCAGGTCCCATTGTGAAGAAGTCGCCGATTGGCAATGCTGCTACATCAATGCTGTTCAATTCGCCGATCAGCTTCATATCGCCGAACAGTGCTGTGTCTCCAGCATGATACAGCGTTTTGCCACCTATCGTCAGCAGAATGCCTGCTGGCTCGCCCAGGTATACATTCTGTCCATCCAGCTCGTTAGACGAAGAATGGAATGCCAGTGTGTATTTTACTTTGAAGCCGTCAAATTGTTTGGAACCGCCCAGATTCATTCCAACTGTCTCCGCTGCGCCTTTGGCACCGGCATATTGTGCCAGCTCTACGACAGCAATAACGGGACAATTGTTGTTCTGTGCAATCTCCACGGTGTCACCGAAGTGGTCGCCGTGACCATGCGTCAAAATGACTGCATCCACTTTGATATCTTTTACATCTACATTCACCTGCGGATTGCCGGACAGGAACGGATCAATAATAACCGTTTTGCCACCTTCTTCTACAAGCAGACAGGATTGACCATAGTACGTAATTTTCATCGATGAAGCACCTCCGAAATATAATTGATTATCCACCGTTTATTTTATCACCAAAATAAACAAATTTGTAACTTTGCCTATTTCAACTTTTACATAAACAGCTGTATCCATTTCGAAGCTTTATTTGAAAAAGGTATGATGACCGATCTTCGTTACGACGGTACGTGAATTTGGAATCGCAAAATCAGTCGCCAGCGAAAGCGACACAAAATAATACGTATTGTCCGGAACTTCCTTGCGACCTTGTAGTGCTTCGCGAACAGCCTTGATGGAATCGGCATTCGGCTTCACACGGTCAAAACGGCCATTGCCTACCGGAGAAAACTGATATTTCTGGTACAATACATCTCTGATGGTATCGGGGAAATTTGCGGACCGTAGCCGGTTTAAGACAACATTGGCAACTGCCACTTTGCCTTTGTACGGTTCGCCTTCGGCTTCTGCCATAACGATGCGTTCAAGCATGAGCCGTTCTTTATCCGACAATGCGTAGGTCCAGGTCGCTTGGGCTTTGTGATCCTGGGGAAGCAGCTTTGTCCGGGTAAAGTATAATTGGGTGGGGGTGGAATGCTGAATGGACGAACCTGCCACGGCTGCCGATGCTTTCACTTTGGCTACTGCGGTGTTCGCCTTGGTGCCGTTCTCCTGCTGGGTCTGAGCGGCGGCTGTTTCGGCTTTGCCTTGCTGAATCAGCTTCTTGGTGTGAGTTTGATTCCACGATATAAAGGTGGAACCGGTACTACTCCTGTCCTTTTGCGCATAGGAAACAGAACCGTGCGACTGCGCACCCCACGACGGCAGCTCGGTAAACGATTTTTGTCCTGCACTCATTTTATGGTCCATCCAGAATGGAAGGGACATGATAAATATAAAAAGCACGCCGAGAAGAGGCGTAATCCACTGATTGCGTCTAATAAACTCCATTTTTGTCCTCCAGTATTGTTGGCATACCTCTGGCTCTTATGTAATCGTATGACCTTTCATTTGAATACACCAACATCCAAATTTTGAATCATGAACGATTGACAACGCCGTCCGGAGTCCATCCGCGCTCCGGAAAAAGAACCAACGTTAATTTGAATATCCGTCAGCCGGATATCTGCCCAAAGCAGCAGCATTCGCTATGCTGTCATTGTATTTTCCCCAATCAAATTGCCGCCTTTTTGCAGCAGCAAGTATATTATTATAGTTAACATGCTTTTGTCAAATTGACAAAAAGCGAGTTTTGGGCATAGTCAGCTCTTCCCAAGTGGAAATCTCATTGCCGGTTCATACATCGGAATCTGCCCCAGCCGAGTATGATACAGCACGATTTCATCTGCCACCCATTGAGCCGAACTCGGATATTGTGCTGATGGTAGCGGTACGAATGGTGTAGAATCGGCATATTTGCGCGCTATTGTAATATGCGGTGTGTAGGCACGCTGCTCCGGCTTGAATCCAAGATGTTCGCACTCCTGTTGTACGTGTTGTTGCAACTGCCTGAGCGTATCTAGTGCTCCTTGCATCTGAATCCACCATACCCTTGGACGCTCCGGTACACCAAATGTATCCGGCTTCCCCAGCTTTAACATAAAAGGCTCTACCTGCTGTGTTGCCGCTGCCAGCGCTTCATGCAGCTTGGGCAACTGTGCAATATCCACATCCCCGAAAAATTGCAGTGTAATGTGCAAATCCTCATGCCATGTCCATTTACGAAAAGGATACCGTGTCTGCATCTCCCGACTCCATTCCGCCAGCACACGCTGCGCTTCTCCTGTCAAAGGAATCGCCGCAAATACACGCTCCTGCCCACGTTCCGTCATCCGCAAACACTCCTTTCGTTTACATGTGCAATCAGTATTCGCCTATAACGCACAGCACCGAACACACGTTCTTCATGAATGCCAATAGTATACACTAATCTTACGCAGAGTGCAAAGCAGCAACAAAGCTCTGCCACACCGCTATCATCTGACATCCGCCACCTCATTCGCCTCCCCTTCCGAAATTTGGTATGATCAATCCTGAACATGAACATCACCCGTTTGTCATCTACGAGGAGGAGGTTTTACACATGTCCAAAATCGTTTTTTTGCAAAAACTGAATGAACAGCAGCAGCAAAAGCTCCGCGAAGCCGCTCCTCATGACGAGATTGTTGCGATTCCCGTCAAGGAAGCATCATCGCAGGATCTAGCAGATGCGGAAATCATCGTCGGCTGGTCACGCAAATTTCAAGACTTTATCCTGTCGGATGATTGTCCGGTCAAATGGGTACAGGCTTGGTCCGCCGGTGTTGATAAAATGCCACTTGATAAGCTGGAGCGCAAGCAGGTATTGCTGACTAGCGCTAACGGTGTGCATACGATTCCGATCTCGGAACATATTTTTGCATATATGTTGTCCTTTGCACGTAATCTGCATACCGCTATCCGTAATCAAAGTCGTAATCAATGGGACGAAAGCGGAACGTTTAGCGAACTGCATGGCAAAACGATCGCCATCGCTGGGGCGGGCAATATCGGTAAAGGTACTGCCAATCTCGCACGCGCCTTTGGGATGAAGGTTATCGGTATTCGCCGTTCTGGTGAGCCGTTGGATGAATTTGATATGATGTACGATATGGATCGTCTGGATGACGCACTTGCAAATGCAGACTTTGTTGTGAATATTTTGCCGCTGACCGATGATACGCGCGAATTATTCAATCGTGAACGTTTTGAGCGGATGAAAGACAGCGCAGTCTTTATCAATGTGGGACGTGGTCCAACTGTGAATACGGATGATCTCACTGCCGCATTGCAGGAAGGAATCATTGCCGGAGCAGGGCTGGACGTGTTCGATCCAGAACCATTGCCGGAAGATCATCCACTCTGGCAGCTGGAGCAGGTTATCATCACGCCTCATATTGCTGGCAGCAACGAGTATTATACGGATCGAGTGCTGGAGATTTTCCTTGCCAATCTGAATGCGTATCACAAAGGTGAATCGCTGCCAGTCAATCTGGTTGATTACGAACATGGATACTGATCTTGCTTGTCGCAACAAAAAGATGAAATGGATAAAATGGTGATTACTGTATTTAATGGAAGTATTGCTGCTGACATCACTGCCCAAAAGGCTCGTTTCCTTCAATAGAGAAACGAGCTTTTTGGATGCTGCATTTGTATAACGATATACTGTTCCATATGCTGGGAAATAACTCATAGATTACAGGGCGATATGCAGCGAAAAAATGAAGCTCTTTTTGTCCATATACTCTGCTACATATGATAAAGAAAGAACATCATTATCCGGTAATTACTTTTCATAAAACAAGCTAGATAGCTTATCCTAACTGACAAACAGCAAGTACTTTATCCAGTTTCATACAAAAACAGCAACCGATTTATGTCATCCGGTTGCTGCCTGTTTCTTCATTATAATGTGATCAATTCATTCAATAAGCTGTATAAATATAATGCTAAATCAATAACGAAAGGGTTAACTTTTGCAGCGTAGCGTTCTGATAACTAGAATCCAGTTTGGCATGAGAACAATGAACAAATATGCCACCATCGCTTGATATCCAATTTCCAGCTATTTCAATCGGATTCGCATTGTTATTGTAGCTGCAAAGGATGCTATAAAACGATAGCTTGATGGGCTTTCATATGACGATGCGCTGTTAGAAGCCTTTTATTGTAGCTATAGCCGTCTCGTACACATACATGCGCTCTTCATATTGATCCAGCGGGCAGATCAGCATCAGCTCATCTGCTTGATACTGTTCCAGTAAATCGGTAAATTGCTGACGCAGCGTGGCAGGTGTGCCGATGATTGGTTCTGGCATCTCCTCACCGACTGCTGCCAGACCAGCAGGTGACATTTTCCATTTCTCGTACAAGCCTGTTGCTCGCGCCTCGGTATCGGCAGCGATGATTTTGACTGCTAGAATCACGCGCGCTTGTTCTCCATCGGCAACAGGCTGAAACTGCTCGCGGTAATGCTGAATCGCTGCCTGACCGTCACTACTACTCATAAAATGACCAAATACATAACCTGCACCTTGCGCAGCAGCTAGACCAGCACTTTTGCGATTCGTACCAAGCAGCCAGAGCTGTGGTGGGAATGCTGTCTGTGGACGAGCACGCACTGCGCCGCCTTCTACTTGATACTGATCTTGTAACAAGCTACGCAGATCACTTACCAGCTGTGGCATCTCTGCTACATGTGCCAGATAATTGCCGCTAAGTGCAATCGCCGCATGTGCCGAACCGCCCGGCGCGCGGCCAATACCGAGATCAATCCGCCCCGGATACAATGCCGACAACATGCGAAACGTCTCCGCTACTTTCATCGGACTGTAATGCGGCAGCAGCACTGCTCCCGAACCGAGCCGAATACTGGACGTGCGCACTCCGATATGAGCGATCAGCACTTCTGGTGCTGTACAAGCTAGCGCCGCAATATCATGATGCTCCGACAGCCAGAATCGTTCGTATCCATGTTGCTCTGCCATAATTGCCAATTGTACTGAACGTTCCAGCGCTTCTTCGACCGATACTTGCTCCAGCACAGGAGACATATCCAGTATGCCTAGCGGAATGGAAGTCTGTTGTTCTGTCATGATGTCTCTCCTTTCGTGCTTTGCCATCGATTCAATCTACATCATAGATAGAACCAACCTTCAATCCATACAATTCATTATAAATTTTCTCGGCAAACGCATCCGTCATACCGGCGATATAATCGATAATCATACGCTCCCACGTCCATACTGGCTGATCGCTAGCTTGATCCTGTTCAAACCGCTGCAACCAGTCAGACGGCATAATCGCCATCGACGTTTCCTGATCGATAAATGCTTTCCATAAACGGCGAATAATCCATTCGCTGCGTTTTTGTAGACGCTGTACCCGCAGATCGCGGATCATCGTTACCCAGGCGAAGCTTTTCAGCACGCTCACCGTGCGTAGCATATCTGCATTCTCGTAGCCTTCCTGTACAAAGGTAACTTTTTTCCAGCTATCATCCTCAATCACGCCCAGCTGACTTACAAAATGATTTACCCAGTACGCTTTGACTTCACGCCGGGTACGCGAATAATCCATACCACAGGTTGGTAGCTTTTCCCGCCAAATATGCAAATAATCTGTTAACACCTGATCGACCTTCGCGGAAATCTCATCCCATTTACAACCTTGCCAGAACCAGTCTTCCAGCGTCATGATTTTCTCAATAATCAGCTTGTGAATATGCGGGTCTTTCATAAAATGCTCGTGTACCTCGATCTTGCCTGCCTTGATGCCATCTTCCAGATCATGAGCAGAATACGCAATATCGTCACACAAATCCATAAGCTGAGCTTCAAGTGTTGTTTTGCGATCAGGAATGCCCCATTGCTGACGAATCTCGCGAATATATTGCCATTCGCGCTCATACAATCCTTTTTTGTTATCCATGCCAGAATAGGGGTACTTGTTAATGCCAAGCAGCACGGCATCGCATAGATTCAGTCCGTCCAGATTTTCGCGCTTTTCCAAAAACATGACCAGTCGGAAATTATGGGCATTTCCTTCAAAATGCTCATAGTTCTCACGCATCTCCTGATACACACGCTCGTATTCTTCTTCCGTTGCCGAACGTCCGCGCAGCGCTTCTTTCGTTTTACTGGCGATCCAGTCATCCAGAATACCAGCCAGCACTTCTTCGCCTTTGTGACCAAATGGCGGATGACCAAAGTCATGCGCAATCGAAGCACACTCCACCACTTCTGGGTGAATGATCAGACCGGGGTGATCCGCCTGCTGCTCCTGAATTTCGGGATAGCGGGTTAACAGACTTTTCGCTGCCTGGCGAGCAATCTGTGCTACCTCCAGCGAGTGGGTCAGACGAGTACGATAATAATCTCCGGTTCCAGCACCGAACACCTGCGATTTGCCCTGCAATCGGCGAAAGGTCGGTGAATGAATCAGACGCGAATAATCACGTTCATACGCTTCACGGGAAGCTTCATGTTTATCTTCAGCATACTGCCGATGCTCACGCATATGTTTGAGTTTCGTAAATTTGTCCATATCCTGCTCTCCTGTACTTATGCTTTCTGTAACGTTCACAGTTGGAGTGATTATACACATTTTTTACGCATCCGAAAAGCTCATTCCGCAAATCGTCGCTTTTGCCGGAAATGGATATGCGCTTGGACCTGCTCCAAAAGGTAGCTAGTACACATCGCTATTTTTACACCTATATATAGGAAGAAAAAAATCCGGACCTCACGGCCCGGACCTTATTGAAGACGTCTAAACCGCTTAATATAGCGGGATCATCTCAACGATTTTTCAGTTTCGGATCAAAGGTATCACGCAATCCGTCACCCATCAGATTGAAGCCGAGCGACGTGAGCAAAATACACAAACCCGGGAAAATCACCGTCCACGGCGCGGTCTGGATAAATTGACGCGAATCGGACAGCATTTTGCCCCATTCCGGCTCTGGTGGCTGCGCGCCTAGACCGAGAAATCCAAGCCCCGCCGCTTCGATAATTGCAGTCGCAATCCCAAGCGTTCCCTGCACAATAATCGGTGTTAGACTGTTCGGCAAAATATGACGGAACAGAATACGTGCATCACGCACGCCAATCGCTCTTGCCGCCGTAATGAATTCTTCCTGCCGCAGCGACAGTACACGCGAGCGTACCAGCCGTCCATAGGTCGGAATATTCACGATAGCAATCGCATATAGCGCATTTTGCAATGAGGGTCCGAGAACAGCAACAATCGCAATCGCCAGCAAAATCCCCGGAAATGCCAGCAAAATATCAAAAAAGCGCGAGATGACCATATCTACCCATTTGCCATAAAAGCCTGCCAAAATACCAAGCACCGTTCCGATAATAATCGAACCGATGACAGACAGTACACCAACCCAGAGCGAGAGACGCGCACCATAAATCGTACGGGTAAAAATATCACGTCCCAGATCATCTGTACCAAACCAGTGCTGTGCTGATGGTGCCTGTAAGCGATCCGCCAGCACCTGAGTGGTATACTCATATTTTGTAATGAGCGGCGCCAATATCGCTAGCACGACGAAAAACAATACAATAATCAGTCCAATCACAGCGGTCTTGTTGCGCATAAACAACCGAATACCGTCGCGCCAAGGGCCTGATTTTACTTCTTTGATCGGTGCATCCGATCCTGTACCCAGTGAAGCCTGTGTCATGTAATCACCTCTTACTTGTACTGGATACGCGGATCAAACACGGCGTACAGCAGATCCACCAGCAGATTGATAAGTACAAACATAACGGCAATGATCAAAATGCCGGACTGGATGACCGGATAATCACGGTTACTGATCGCTTCATAAATATAGCGACCAACACCCGGCCAGGCAAAGATCGTTTCAGTCAGTACCGCGCCACCAAGCAGGGCACCTGTCTGAATTCCGATGACCGTCAGCACCGGAATAAAGGCATTTTTCAGCCCGTGTTTGTAAATAACGAGAAATTGCGAAATTCCTTTCGCTTTGGCAGTACGAATATAATCAGACTGCATCACTTCGAGCATACTGGAACGTGTCATCCGTGCGATAACCGCCATCGGAATCGTACCGAGCGCTACAGATGGCAAGATCAAATGTTTGATGATCGTCCATAATTGACTCCATTGTCCAGAGATGATCGCATCCAGTACATAAAAGCCCGTAATGGCTTCCATAGGATCACGCTGATTCATCCGCCCAATCGATGGTAGCCAGTGCAGCTTGTTCGCAAAAATCCACTGCTCCATCAGACCAAGCCAGAAGATTGGCATCGATACCCCAACTAATGCAATCAACATACAGATATAGTCAAACCATGAATTATGCTTCCAAGCACTCACGATCCCGGCGTTCACACCGATCACAATCGCAAATAGCATACTTGCTACGGTCAGCTCCACTGTAGCCGCCAGATACGGCCCAATCTCTTCGCTAATTGGTGCACGCGTACGGATCGAATTGCCCAGATCGCCGGTCACCAACTCACCCAGATAGGAGAAATACTGCTCCAGCAGCGGACGATCCAGTCCAAGTTGTTCACGCAATGCCTGTTTGGATTGTTCTGTCGCCTTTTCCCCAAGGATCGTTTCTGCCGGATCACCAGGAATCGCATGAATGATGGAGAAGACGATAATAGTCATGCCGAGCAGTACTGGAATCAAGACTAGCAGACGTTTAATAATGTAGGAACCCACTTCGTTGATCACCTGCCATACATTCATTAGGACAGTGAAAGGACATGACTGCACAGATAGCAGCATGTCTCTTTCGCTGTAAAATCGCGTTATCCCTTACTTCATACGACTGGATGCAGTCATATTATTGTTCCAGATAGATCTCGGTATACGGCTCCGAGCCAGTTGGAGATGGTGTGTAGCCTTTCAGCTTAGCACTCGCTGCCAGCAGTGGCGTGGAGTGTACGAGTGGCACCCACGGTGCATCTTCTTTAACGATGACTTGCGCTTGTTCGTACAGCTTGGCGCGTGCATCCTGATCGGTTTCGCGCTGTGCTTGAACGAGCAACTTGTGCAGCGGTTCGCTGTCATATTGGCTATAGTTGTTACCGCCGATGGAGTCTTTGTCGAGCAGTGGGTAGAAGAAGTTGTCCGGGTCACCGTTATCGCCCGTCCAGCCGATGATGAACAGATCGTCTTTTTGCCCTTTGCTCAAATCGTCCAGATAGGTTGCCCACTCTGGAGATTGGATTTTCACTTTAACACCGATTTGGGCAAAACTCGCTTGAATGACTTCTGCTACTTTGCGACCATCTGGCATATAGGGGCGGGATACTGGCATTGCGTAGAAGGTCAATTCTTTGTCGATGCCGTTTGGATAACCAGCGTCAGCGAGCAATTGTTTTGCTTTGGTCAGATCGTAGTCATAATCTTTGATATTGGAATTGTATCCCCATAACGTTGGTGGAATCGGGTTAATCGCTGCTTCCGCCTGTCCGGCGAAGAACGCATCGATGATGCCTTTTTTGTCCACGGCATGGTTCAGAGCTACGCGTACTTTTGGATTGTTGAACGGTTCTTTGGTAACATTGAAGCCCAAGTATGCTACGTTAAATGGTGGACGATTGAACTTTTGCAGATCTGGATTGCTTTCCAGTGTAGTCAGATCATCCGGGCTGAGGTCTTCCATCATATCGATCTCGCCGTTTTGCAGTGCATTGAAGCGAGCGGTATTGTCAGGAATGGAGCGAATAATCAGCTGATCCATTTTGGGCAGACCTTCCTGCCAGTATTCTTTGTTTTTCTCCAGTGTGATCGAGTCACTGCGTTTCCATTCTTTGAATACGAATGGTCCTGTACCTACCGGGCTGGATTTGAAGTTGGCGCCTTCTTTTTCGATGGCTGCCGGGCTAGCAATTGAGAATGCTGGCATTGCTAGGTTTTGCAGGAATGGTGCTTGCGGATTATTCAATTGAATTTCGACAGTATAATCATCTTTGGCAGTGACGCTTTTGATCACACGCGCGTCTTCTGGTCCAAACATGGAATCATAATAATCGAATGAATCGCCTTCAAATTTGTATTTGCTTTTTGGATCGCTCCAACGATCAAAGTTGAATACAACAGCAGCTGCGTTAAAATCAGTGCCATCATGGAATTTCACACCTTGACGCAATTTGAATGTATACGTCAGCGCATCTTCGGAGATTTCCCAGCTCTCCGCCAGTGCAGGTTCTACTTCCGTTGTTCCTGTTTTGTAAGCCAGCAATGGATCAAACACTTGCTGTGCAATCTTCAGTGATTCGCCATCTGTTACAATTGCCGGATCAAGTGCCGCCGAATCGCCGCCGCGACCGACAATCAGCGTTCCACCAGAGGAAGCGGTTTCACTACCGTTGTCCGAAGCCGCCGGTTCCGTTGATGAACCATTTCCTCCACCGCTACAACCTGCCAGAATCAAGACAAACGATAAAACCAGTGTAAGTACAAGTGCCCAACTTTTTTTCACAAACCATTACTCCCTTCTGAAATAACAAGATGGAGGTCAATTCGACACGGTATACATTATTTAATTATCTTTATGTATATGTATACAGTTATCCATGTCGAAATTGCCGAAATTGACCATAGGATGAATTCAATTTACATTATGTACCTTGTTTTGGCAACAAGTTTTACATAATAACCGAAATTTATTTTCATATGTAACACGTAATGATGTTTTTCGACAGATTATTATTTTTTTTAGCAGTTTTGCTCAACTTAGGTCGAAAATGCGTAATTTATCTTGTATATTTCCTATGTGTTTTTTTCTTTTTTAAGATACTATATACGAAATTGCCGAAATAATCGTTATTACATATTTTACATATATCATACATAAAATTAACTTTTTTACATAGATACGCAATAAATGTAGTAACACTTTTAACGGAAAGCTGATAAAATAAATGAGAATTATGCAAAAGGGGAGGAATTATACAAATATGTTCAAAGGAAAAACGATTTTCGCAATGGTTGTGTCAGCATTTATGACCTTGAATGCTGCTAGCTTCGCAGGCGCGGCTGCACCTGCTACGTTTACGGTGGAAGGTATTCAGCAGCAAATGAAGCAGGATGCCGGTACAGGCACCCATATCACTCTCTTACATACGAATGACGTGCATGCCCATGCAGTGGAAGAATCACCGTCCATGGGTCTTGCCAAAATTGCTGGATTGGCGGATCTGTATCGCGCAGCCAATCCCAATACGCTGCTGCTGGATGACGGCGATGCCGTTCACGGCACTTCTTTTGCTACACTTGTACGCGGCGAAAGTGTCATTCAGGTCATGAACAAAATGGGATATGCCGTTATGGAACCAGGTAACCATGAATTCGACTATGGTTACGAGCGTTTGCTGGAATTGACCAAAATGGCAAATTTCCCAGTCATCTCATCCAACATTATTCAAAAGGATACGGGCAAAGCACCATTTGAACCGTATATCATCCGTGAAGTAGACGGCGTGAAGATCGGTATCTTCGGATTGGAAACACCGGAAACGGCGTATAAAACCAACCCAAACAATGTCAAAAACGTAGAGTTCACCGATCCAACTGAAGCCGCACGCAACATGGTATCCGAGCTGCAAGGCAAAGTCGATGTCATCGTCGCACTCGGTCATATCGGTATGGATCAGTCGACCGAGCAAACGAGTATTGATATCGTCAAAGCTGTACCGGGTATCGACGTATTCATTGACGGTCACAGCCATACACTGCTGCAAAACGGGCAGACTGAAAATGGTACCCTGATCGCTAGTACAGGCGAATATGGTGAACATCTCGGTGTGATCGATCTGTGGGTAGACAAAGGCAATGTAACAAAAAAAGAAGCATACACGATTGATGAGAAGCAAGCCGAAGGCGTTCAACCAAATGCCGAAGTCGCCAGCCTGATCGATTCGATCAAAGCTTCGCAGGAGCCAATCCTGAATGAAGTTGTTGCTCAATCGTCCGTTCTGCTGGACGGTGCGCGCGAGAAAGTTCGTGCTGGTGAAACGAACCTCGGCGATCTGATCACAGATGCCATGCGTTCCATTTCCGGTGCAGACGCCGCGATTACGAACGGCGGTGGTATCCGTGCTTCGATCGACGCAGGTCCTGTGACCAAAGGTGAGATCGTTACCGTGCTGCCATTCGGTAACCTGGTTATTTCTATTGAAGTAACAGGCGCGGACATCAAAGCCGCTCTGGAAAATGGAGCGACTGACTACCCGACAGCTAAAGGTGCATTTTCCCATGTATCTGGTATCACGTACAAAATCGATACTTCCAAACCAGCAGGTAGCCGTGTTCATACGATTACCGTAGGCGGCAAACCGCTGGATCTGACCAAAACGTACAATGTAGCAACCAACGACTTTATGGTCGCTGGTGGTGACGAGTACACGATGTTTGTAGGCAAACAGCAAACCGGTACGTACGGTACATTGGATGAAGCATTGATCGAGTACATGCAAGCCAACGGCACTAAGAGCCTGACTGCCGAAAAACGTATCACCGAAGGTGTAGAAGCTGCCGCCACACCAGGCAAAGAAACAACACCTGCTACGCCAGCTAAACCAACACCAACTACACCGGCTAAGCCTGCCACACCTGCGAAGCCGACACCTACCAAACCTGTTACTCCGGTAAAACCACCAGTAGCAGATGGCAGCACCTATGTGGTAAAAAATGGGGATACGCTGTATTCCATCGCTAAAAGTCATGGTACAACCTGGCAAGTACTGCGCGATCTGAACGACCTGAACAATCCACATTGGATCTATCCGGGTCAAAAGCTTGAGCTGCCTGTAAAAGCGACAAAAGCTTCATAATATTCTTGATTGTAAGATAGAATTGGGAATTGATTGCAAGCTGTGATTGCGAGGTTGTTGGGCTGCTGCGGTATGTATGCAGTATTTATACGCAGTGTATGTGATGCTATGATCTAGAACTGTGATTGATCTTGGTATATGTAGTTCCGAGGTATATGTACGTCAAAAAGCCTGTATCCACTTAAATGGGATACAGGCTTTTTTTTCCAAGTACTCAATTTAGAATGTCATTGTACTACTTTTAACTTTTATGCTGTTCTTGTAGTTCTTGTAGTTGTCTTACTGCTGTTACACTTCTATACATATGTTGTTTCGCTATTTGCTATTTGCATGCTTGCAATGCAATTCTATTCACTGAAAGACAGTTTATCTGCTATTCAGTACAGATTAGATGCTCTCTTTGGTCGTACCATTTTTCGGGTTAAACGCCAATTCGAACAATCCTGTCGCCGACAATCCAGCTAGACCGCCTGCCCATAGTCGCGGCACTAACTCCAGATCGGTAAATGGATACGCTGCGGCGCCGATCAGAATGCCAACTACTGTACCAATCAACGGCACCCAGTTTTTGGGTAGATTCACTGTCGTTTTTACCAGTTGTACTAGTGCCAGTACAATAACCGCCAGTGTAGATGCAAAAGCGAGTACGCTGTTTAACAGGTCGTTTGCCATGAAGAATCGCTCCTTTGTTCTTTGTTTTTAGCTTCCATTCTGTTGTCAATCTTCATTGTTGTTCTCATTTGTACATAGGTGATCGAAAAATATAAATCATATGTTTAACTATAGGCTTGGTTCTTCGCTTGGTTCTTCACTTGGTTCTTCGCTTGGTTCTTCGCTTGGTTCAGCATTGACTCTAGCTTGTCGTCATTTCAGTTAAATCAAACCTTTACGATCCAGTACAGTGAGTAAGCGGTAAAAATCATAACTGCCGCCATCCGGGTCGTTAATAATGCCAGCTTGAACTGCTTTTTGTACTGCTTCGTTTGCCCATTCCGGCACATCCATGGAATGATTTTTCTCAACGGATTGTACCCGGCTGTCGATTTTGCTAATGCTGGTTTTCAGCAAATCACGGCTATCGCTCAAGGCAGCGATACGATCTGCCTGTGCTTTAACGGTTGCTTGCAGCGCGGCAAATGCTTTTTGCTCATCAGTTGTCATCGGTTGGTCACCTCCCTGCTCCGTATGTTTTTGGATATAACGTGCTTTCAATTCATCCAGCGTACCGCGGTAAGCATTCAGATCCACTCCACCGCTAATCCCGTCCACCTGACCGGAATCGGTATATTGCCAGAAATCCCATTCTTGCCATGCTGCGCTATGATCCGGTATGCGCGTATTGCTGTAACGGGCAATCCACAAGTCATACGCGCCAAAAGTAACATCGAAATTCTGTGCAAACGCATTGCCCGTATACACAATTGGCTTACGCCCACCTTGTCGCTCCACTTCCTGCAAAAAAGCAAGTGCTACGGCATTGATGCCACTTTTGCTCAAATTGCCAGGATTGTTCTCGTAATCCATCACCGGCGGCAGATCAAAAGAAGAAACGCCACCCGCTTCATTAAGACGGGTCACAAAATTCGTTGCTTCCTGTCGCGCTGCTACTGCCGTAGTCGCATTTACAAAATGATAGGCACCGACGAGTAATCCCGCCGCTTTTGCCCCTTTGACATTGGTGATGAACTGCTTGTCTTGGTAGCTGCTTCCTTCGGTTGCTTTGATAAAAACGTACTGTTTGCCAGAAGCCTTCACCTTACTCCAGTTGATCGTTCCTTGCCAATGCGATACATCGATCCCCTGAGCATTGTTGCTACTTCGTGATTGCATGGTGTTATCCTCCTTTCAAGTCTGTTCATGACATTCGTTTAGATGAATGCGTTATGATTCGGCTGGTTCTGTCTGCTTTGCAGTAAGTGTTCATAGTTTGCGTAAGAAAAGAATGGGACTGCGTTCTAACATAGAACAGATGATTGGCATGTTGCATGTTGTCGTGAAAAGCATCCTGTATTATATAAGGAAATATAAGATGCACATGTACAACCTGTTTTGAACTGTTTTTAAATATTTTTAAAATTCCATTTGCATCATCCGTTGTATGAAATACAGTAACGTGTACGTTTGTATATGACGATGTATCATATTGAACGTCGTTTGACAGTTTGCATCTAATCCTAGATCTGGTACTCAAATGACAGCATCATTTTGCAATCTGGTTGTTATTGTAAAAAACAGGCATAAAGCGACGCTCACTCTGCTTTATGCCTGTCGTTATAACGGCATTGATGATTATTTTAGGAAGAACGGTGATTGGCATCGTTTGGACCTTCGTCGGGATCTGTAGCATGTACATTGATCGACGATGGATGCAGATCAGACGAATCTTCTTTTGTGGAGAAATCGGCAACGGTTTCTTTTCCAGTTGTCGTGACATTGTTCGGCGAATCAACCGACTGTGCTGAATGAGCATCGTCGGTTTTTTCGCTAAATTTCTCCTTCACTGCTTCCGGCTGCGCTTCTGTAGTCAGATTCGGATTTTCAGGCGGTGTCTGTTTTGATTCGAAAATCTGTACCGCATTGCGCAAAATATCCGGCATCGGCAGTCCCATTTTGCCGACATTTTCAATGACAGACAGCAGCTCATTTGCCAAATAAAAAAAGATCACCGCATCTTGGAAGTAACGCAAACTTCCGAGTGCCTGATCTATAAAATGCGCGACAGCAACGATAACAAAAATTGTCACTTTGCGAATAATGCCTTTGAACCCGATCCGACTTTTCAGCTCTCCTCGCATCCAGGCAGCTCCGAAACCGGACAGCCAATCTACTACTACAAGCAACAACAACAAATTAATCAACACATCCCAACCCCCAAACAGGTAGCCCGCAGCACCGCCAAATGCCGTCGAGACTATCTTGATGATTTGCGGCCAAGGCTCCCCCATCCCCTTCCTTCTCCTTTCGATATGTTATATACCCACAGCAGTAAAATTGGTCAAATAAAATCTAAAAGATGTATAACTCGACGAAGTATCCGTTACACGTAATGTTAAAGCGCCTTTTGATAAAGATACAATTGAAAATGAAATGCCTGAGCTGCTATTAGAACTTGAAATAAAATTTGTTGGCGGGTAAGAAAGACCTACATTATTGTATCTTCCATCACTATAAAAACACTGAATATTCCCTATTCCTAATGAAACGTAAGATGGTATGAAATTGACATTAGGCAGAGTAAACGTCCAATCAAACGATGCATTATTATTTATTTGATAAAGATAATTTCCATTTCCATCTTTACCAATATTATTAGAGTTTACATCAGGTACTCCGTTAATAGTTAGAGCTTTGATTTGTAAAATATTGTTTGCTATCGTGTCAAAAGTAGCATCTGCAGTTGTAGTAACCGATTTGGCGCTAACGGCAGCCGCAAGCTTGGTTTTAGCATTAGCGCCAGAGGACTTTAAATCGCGAATATCATTGCCTACATCATAATAGTTATTTCCGTCGTCACGTACAATGAACTTTCCATTATTCACATATGCAGCTGTGCTACCATTACTTTTAATATCAAAATAGCCATCGCCATTCCAATTAAATCCAGTGTCTGAGTCACCAAGAGTAAGTGTGTATGAAGGAGTAGTGCCCAAATTCGTTTGTGCATTCAGCCACGTGCGATTGTTATAAGTCACAAAGTCGCCTTCCACACCATTTTTAATACGCACACGTCCGGTATCTGAATTGATCATAATACCTTTATCAAAATCCCAGTCCGTAGCATCTACACTTTTTGAAGGAGATAGATGCAGTCTGCCACCAGTAGTACTTGAACTTATTGGTGATTCCAAATGAGACACCCAGCGTTTACTACCAGGGCTATGAATCATCAGCGGGGTTGTATTCGGGTCACTAATGCTCAGCGTGCCCGAAACGGTTCCTCCGGTCTTGGGCAATGCCGCATCTGAAACCGTCTTCAGAGCTTTTGCTGTTGGAGCCAGTGTTTCACTCGTGCTGTTCGTCGCATTGGTCAATTGCACAATGCCCGCCTGGGTCGTACTGGCAGATGGCACGTTGATCGTATCGACCTTATCCTTCACCTGCTTTACAGCTGTATCGATCTTATCCCAGTTATCGTTCAGCATCGTTTGGACATTGAACGTATCGTTTCCGTCCGTTGCCGGATTCTTTTTCAGCAAATTCAAATTAGGTGTATTGCTCGCCATTATACTGCACCTCCTGCAAATTTAGACAATGGGATCAGTTCCATGTCACTTAGTGTTTTGACCTGATGAATTTCTTTGATTAGCAAATAGCTAAACTTGTATTCTACCGACAAATGTGCGGGCTTGATCTCTTCGATTGCTGCTTTCAAATCGTCCAGATTGGGCGGAATGCCATGTGTATCAACAAACTGGATCGTGAAGTTCCAGCGCTCTGGTTGAAAAGTTACAGCAACCGTTCCGCCATCATAAGCTTCAGCTACATTTTTCACCAGAGCCCCGGAAAACTTACCACCACCGCGCAGCTTCGCTTCAGCTACCGCACGACGCTGCTCCAGTGGCTTGGTCACATCTACCGCAATCCCCAACTCATTCTCCCAACGCTCGATGCCCCACGTTGCCGTCCGAACGAAAAATTGCTGGAATGTCTCATCCAACGCTTGATATAAAGCGTCCATTTCCGCACCCTTGCTATCCATATCAGCGCGTATCACACGTGAAGTTTCATAATACGCAGGCAAGTAGGAGAATAGCTCAGCGCCTTTCACACTGGAAAATGCATCGCTGGCAATACTTAATACTGCTCCGCTTTGTGCAGATATGATGTTTGAAGATAAAGTACTTGTTACACTTTGGGATTGCACTTCATTCGTAGTATGAACACTATTTTCAGCATCATTACTTGCTCCAGTATTGATTTGTGTTTCATCAGCCATTGACCGTCACCGTCCCCAGTACGGCAACCTGATTAGCACTGATCTCGATATTTTTATCACTGGTGCCATTCACAGTCAGCCCGGTGTAGTCGATGATTGGCGGGATATCGAGCAAGATCGCTGCAATCCGTGTATAGCGGACAAGCGAATCGGTAAACGCCAGTTGTTTCAAATAACTACTAACGCCTTGTTGAATCTGCGCCTGTACCTGTTCAAGTGACGCATCGCTTGCCAATGTCAATTGCACAGCGATATGAATCGGTACTTCTTCTGCTGCCATAACGGTAATGATCGGTCCAGCTGGAGCAGCACCTTCGCCCTGTCCGTCCTGAGTTGGATCGATATACGTTTGCACAGCGCTCACAATGTCTGCATTGGCAGCTCGTTTGTCAGCATCCAGCAAATAAATCCCAACCGTACCCGGTCCTTTCCAGAGTGGAATGACACGACTGGCTCCAACACCAGCGATCTCGCCTGCCCATTGCATATATTGCGCTTTATTCCCACTTGTTCCCTGATTGCGCACCTTCGCATAAAAGCGTTCGAGCAACGATGAATCAGTCTCGACATCGGCACCGCCAGTCAATGCCGCCGCATTCGTAACACCAGTAATACCATTAACAGCAGTCGATAAAATAGTAACTGCGCCCGCAGGTACATTGCTGTTTTTGCCAGCTACCAATGCACGTACAGCTACGTCTGCTTTACCTGTAGCATCAAGTGTAACTGCTGCTGTCGTTTCGTATTCCAATGAAGCTTCACCAGACACATCGTCCGCCTGCGTTGCAACGACTGTCCCAACAGGCACGACTTTGCCAGCTTCGCCGGTAAACGTCATGTGTCCAGCTGCCTGTACAGCTGCCCGCCGGGTCACACCATGCTCGGCAGCACGCAGATCCAATTCCTCTGAGCGATAACTGTCATCGCTGCTAGCTGCAGTACTCGCAAAACCTCTACGCAGCAATTCCTGCGCCCAGATCGCCGCTTCAGACAGCATAAAGGCAACGGGTGCCTGCGCATCCCAAATAAAAGAGCCTTCCGATTTGTCAATATCCGAAGGCACTTTGTCCAGCATTCGCTGCATAATATTGTCTTCTGTTTGTTCTTCTAGATAGTATGGGAAATCTGCCAATTCAGATCACCTCGCTTTCCAAAATTTCCGTATCGTCCTGCACACTTGTAATCCGGCAGGTCATCGTGCAATGGTCTTCCGACCACGTAAACGTAAACTGGTCCACCGCTTCCGTCCGCGTATCCACCAACAACGCTTCGGTAATCATGCGTGTCATTTCGCTTTCCAATACGGCACGCCCTTGACCGGTCCCGATCAGTTCCTCCAGCTCGCTACCATAATCACGGGAATAAATCACATGCCGGTAACGTGGAGTCAGCAACGCTTTGTGACACCACTGTACCCAAGCCTCTTTGTCATCTGCTACAGCGACACGTCCGCTCGGCGTCATCACAAAATCACCAGCGTCATAATCGTAGCGCCAGCTTTTACCAAAGGTGACAGTACTGCTGTCACTGTCGATGACACTTTGCTCGTCTCCCCAGATAAAATCGTCAGTACTTGGGAAAAGATTAGCCATTGCCGCTCACCACCCTGCATAAAATAACGACATCATTGCCACTGTTCACACGCAGCGCTAGCACACGGTCGCCAGGCTTCAGCCCTTTGTTCAGGTATAACACGGCATCTTCCACTTCAGTTGGATCAAACGCATAATCGCTCAATGTGGCATTCCCGTGAAATGTACCCTGTCCCTGCTCATGCGTGCTGCCGGTATAAATACGCTGCGGCAGTTCCAGCATTCCCGGCAATTCAGCAATCATATAATCTTGAATTTCATGTTTAAAATCGTCCAGCTTGACCCCGGATGACGTCATCGTGCCGAGCACCGCGCCTAGACCGTTAACTGCCTGCTGCGTATGCTTGGACATCGTGGAGCGCATCACGTCGGCAAAATGCCCGTAAGGATCTTTTTTACTCAAGATAATACCTCCTTCTGACGTAATCCGTCGTTGCCAGCTCCAGCGTCATCGTACCCGGATTGCCGAGATCGTGGCTGACTGTCATAACGATCAGCGTCATACCGCTTAGCAGTACGGCATCGCCTGCACGGATGGTATTCATATCGGGTGCAGTTACGGTAAACGTCTGCTGTACGCCGGTTAGATAATTTTTGGCGTACTTTTTGGCAGCATCCGCGGTTTTGATCTGGTCGTCGTTCATTAGCTTTTGCAATGTGCCGAGGGTAGCGGTGTCTTTTTCTTCAATGGCAAGTACTTTGGATGGTACTTCTTTGCCATTGGTCGCTTCGTTAGCTGCCAGTACCTTCACCTTGGTAACGGCACCTTCCAGCGTGCGCATCTGAGTGAGATCGATCAGACGATCCAGCTCCTGCACCTTGCTATTGCTGCCCAGCTCAAATAGTTCCAATCCACGACTTGTCATGCGTGGATGGAACATCGGACCACCGGATTTGGCTGTTTCTTTTAGATCAGCAAACAGCATTGAGAAAATCGTCTGTGCTCGGTATACTGCTTTGCCCAGCTTCGTTTTTGTATCTGGAATATTGCCTAACGTAATACTCCAATCTTTGGCATATTTGCGAATACGCTGACTTGCTGTTTGATCTTTTGGCAACAAATACTCATCTTCGGATTTCTCCAAATAAATCATGCGATCATATACTGTCATATTCAATCGCTTCGTCCCACTATTGGTACTTTCGATCTCCCAAATGACTGCCGGATGCAGCAAAGGATGGTAGTTCTTATCGCCAAACGGAATGCCGCTGATACGAATATCCATACCCGGCGTCAATGCAGGCAAGCCGGAACCGCCGTCCAATGCCAGCCGCACACTCGCCTGATACGAAATCTGATCCAGCGAATCGCGCAAGCTAATCGTCTCGACCAGCTGTGTCACATCGTATTTATCCTTGACGATGACCTTGTAACTCATGACGGCATCACCAGTTTCTGTCCGGGTTTAATGGCATTCGGATTGCCTCCGATGACCTTCGTATTCAGCTTGTAAATGTCATTCCATTTGGAGCTATCACCCAACTCCAGCTTCGCAATCTTGGACAATGAATCGCCGGATTTGACGGTGTACGTTTTGCCCGTTTGCTTGAGATCGGTACGGGAGCCGGATTTGGTTGTCGTTTTGCCGTTGTTTGTTGTTTTCTTCTGTTGTACTTTGGCATCCCGCCAAGTGCGGAACGTGATATCAAACGAAATATCGTCCGGCTCTCCACCGCGGAACGTCGTATTGTAGGTGATCAGATAGACAGGTACGTTTACACCTGTGCCGGTAATGACCAGCTGTGCCGGACGTTTGGAGACAAGGAAGTTGTTCAGCTTGTTCGTCGCTGCCTGCGGGGTAGGCAATGTGCTGTATCGACAGTACGATGCGTCGTAGTCTTTTGGGAAAAAGGAAGTAAAGCTGATTTCCTTGATTTTATCGCCGAGTGTAAAGTCGAACTCGCCGTACTCTAGCATGTTGATCGTTTCGTATCCTTTGGAGCGAGAGATGGTAATTTCCTCGGGGTTGACTGGGAAGTGGAAAAAGTTGCGTGTACCGTCGATCAGGTAGATGTCCATAGTGTTCCTCCTTTCTAGGTAAGATTAGATGTGTTTAAGCCATGATTGGTTTAGCTGAAGTATTGCCTTGTGAATTGGATTTACGATTTTGCATCGATTTGCGCAGTTCGTTGACGACGCGTTGACCAATTTGTAGAACAAGGGCATCATAATCCAATTCGTTTTCTTTGACCGTCAATTGGACTGCACCAGCCGGAATATTGATAGAGACAGCATTAGTCACTTCTGTTTTAAAATCTTTTAGTGAACTTGAAATTGCATTCATCTGATTGCTATCAATTTGAATAGCGCTGTCTTTGCCTGTTGCAGGTTTGTTAGCTGCACTTGTAGTAACAGTAGCAGGCTTGGCTGCAACCGTTGCTGCTGCACTAACTGTTGCGGCGCTTCCTAGTGGAGCAGCTATACTTGCTGCAGGAGCTGCTGCAGCCTTTTTAGTGTCAAATAAACCACCAATTTTGCCACCAAGCCAGTCGCCAGCTGCTCCAAATAACATACCTCCGCCAATACCACCAATAGCAGTTCCTGCTCCTGGAACGACAGAACCAAGTGCACCACCTGCCATAGTCCCCAAAGCTCCGGCAATCATCGAGCCAATTGCTGCTCCACGTTCTTTGCCACTAGTAGCAGTAGCAATACTGGCAATATCCATAACTGCTCCAAGAGGGCGGAATATTTTACCTGCACCTTTTGCAAGACCTTTACCTGCAGTTTTGGCGAAATCGGTTATACCACTTAAACGACCTCCACCTAAACTAGATGTGAATTTTTGCCCCACGTTTTTAAGAACATTCATTCCACGGGATAAAAACCCAGAATCAGCTCCATTTCCTTGTCCTTGTGGAATGATAGATTTAGCTTTGTTCCATCCTGTAGATGCTAATTCTTTTGCCTTATTACCTAGATTTTTTAAGCCATTCATTCCTTGAGATAGTAGACCGCTTCCTGTTGACATTTGACCACCAACAAACCCTTTTGCTGATTTCCATTTGTCACCTAGATTTTGCCCTACATTTTTGCCTATATTTTTTATCCGATCCGAGAAACTAAGGGAACCACCACTTCCATTACCGCCTCTATTCCCACTATTATTTTGCGTACGATCGCGTTGATTATTAGAGTTGCCTCCACGACGCGGTGCATTCCTGTTTGAACCTCGTCCGCTACCTCTACCAGATCCACGATTTCTTGATCCTCTTCTACCATTTCTATTGCCACCACTACCACCACTGCCATTACAACAACAGCAACATTTTTTATTACCTTTTGCTGCACGATCTGCATTCGAACCTTTATCAGAATCGTCGTCTTTATTTTTTTTAAATAGGTTTATTATTTTTTCTGGAATTTCTATTAAATTGCTGATAAAGTCTGCAACTTTATTAGCATTATCAATCCATTCTAATATTTTATCGAACAAGCTTTTCGGTTCTTCTGCTTTTTCTGTTTTGCTAGAACTTAAAAGTGCTAACAAATTAGAATTCGAGTTGGAATCCACTGTTACATTTACGGGACCTGGAGGTGGAATTTTCAATCCTTTAATAAATACGTCCAATTTTTGCTTTACTGTGTAATGACCTGATGCATTGATCGCTTCGTCCTGTACACTCCGCAGCTTCCGAAGTAGTCGCTGTAGTGCCGGAGTAGCTTGATCGTTTAAGCTGATCGTTGGCATCAATCTCAAGCGACTTAACTTGAGTGCAGTACGATAAGCACTCTCAAAATAACGAACGGTAAACTTCAATTCGTTATTTAGCTTCATTATATTTTGATATTGAGTTCGACCTAATCGTTCACTTGCACGCTGAATTTGATCAAAATAACGAACAGTCGCCCTTAATTCACCGTTGCTTTTACGCAATTCTGTAATATCTGTAGCCATAGCGTCACCTCCTGATATCATTATCAAATTCTATGGGATCAGAGATTGCGTACTATCTATTGGATTGAGTCATTGCATCCATTTCCTCCTGTGAAAATGCGATCAGCATCATGCGCTCGCCCCTCGGCAAATTCCAGAAGTCGCCCGGTCGGAGATGATGGCGTGCCCACATGTGGTACATCATCGTCGTGATTCCGCCGGTGTGGATTAGTTTTTTAAGTCTTCAAGCTCCACGCCGAAGCCGGACAGTTCGAGCACTTTGTCACCGACGGCATCCAGTTCGCCTGCCAGCAGCATACGACGTACTGCCTGTTCACCGCCGGACAGTTTCAAACGACTCGTAATTCGTGGATCGCCCCAGCCATTCAGCGCCAGACCCTTCACTTCCAATTGAGCAGTCGCTTCCGAGATCAGCAGCGCGTTGAACGTCTCTGTATCCACTTTCTCCTCCGTGCGACCTTTTACCGTCTTGCGCACGGTGCAACGCTCACGAATGCTATCCACCTTACTCGACGTCAAACCGCGCAGTGTCATCAGCAGATCCAGACGCTGGATGCGCACCGTTTCCTCTGGCAGCTTATCCGCAGCTTCAAACAGACTATCCAAGATTTGTTCTTCCGACAGATTTTCATTCAAACTCATAGGTAAATGCCTCCTGAAAAGTAAAATAGATTTCGTTCCATACTGGTTCCTTACAACCATGACAAATGACAGTTAACAGTTCTTACTACGCCTTAGCCAACAAACCATACGTCATATCTAAACAAACGTAACAGTGCAATAGACATAACAATTCACTAAACACAAAAATGAAACATGCGGCAAATCCATCGTTCTCGAATTTACCGCATTCCATCTTTTCATACTGCGCTATTATTACGCTGTTATTACATTAACTTCAGTTCGCAACGATCGGATCCAGCAGCTCGTATCCTTCAAATGTAAAGGTCGTTTCTTCCGGCACTTCCTCACCAGCTGTCCAGTTCGCCAGTTGGATTTTGTCAGCCATGCAGCGGATCAGACGTACGCGCTCATGTCCGTACGATTCGGGATCGTCCAGTTTGGAGATGATATCGAATTTTTGGAAACCGCGTTGAATCATATCGGAAGTTACTTTGTAACCGGTCATGGTGCCGGTACCTTTTTTGATACCATTTTTGTGCACTTTCCAGTCGTTGCCGACCAGATTCAGCTCGCGTTTTTCAATTTCCACGCTTGCTTCCAGTTTGTTAATATGCGTTTGCCACACACCATCGATGTGCAGTTGTCCATGGGTACCGAGAATTACTCTTGAAGCGTCCAACATAGTTTGTTCCTCCTCAGGAATGTTTGTTTTGATTGGAATAGACTTGCTTTACAGTTAGAAATTATTGCACGTAAAAGGTGCCGAATAGCTGCTCCATCACATCGGTCAGCTTCACATTCCATTGCAGGAATACTTGATCCGCTTCTGGTTTCAGCACAGGCGATTCACCATAGTATGCCGGGTCGAGAATCACATCGAAGCCAGATGCTTCGATCACACTGCTCTGTGCCAGCTGGGTCAGATATTCCTTCATCGCACCGATCAGCGCCAGACGACCTTCTTCCGTGTTATTGACTTTGCCGATATAGGAATCTTCTGCCGCTTGTTGCAGATCGGTGTTGATTGCATCCATAACGCGGATCGAACGGATTTTTTTCCAAGCATTGTTCTGACCTGCACCCGGAATCACGAGGCTGTTCACGCCGCGCAGTGCCTTCACTTGACGACCGTCATTGAAGAAAATGAACACACCATTTTTGACCGCTTGTTCCTGCTCAGAGCGAGTCCAACGGCGAGTCACATCGTCAAATGGAGCGACATGATACGTTGTAGATTCGTTCAGGCGTTGACCGGCAATCAGACCAGCTACATATGCACTTGTTTGAGCAGAACTGTAATCGGTTGTGCCGATGCGCACGCCTGTACCGACATTGACGATGCCTTCGTAGTTCAGTGCCAGCGAGCGTGTAGCTGCTGTAGTTGCTGCCTTAGCAGATATATCGTCTGCTGCGCTGCCGCCGACAACCGCGGTAATCAGCTTACCTTCGCTGCGTACACGTTTTACCCATGCAGCGAAACTTTGCAGCAATGCAGAATCAGCTGCAAAATCCAGCGCGAGTACGTCAAAGTTTTCACCTTCCAGCGCTTCTTGTGCTGCGATATAATCGGCATTCACCAGACCAGCATTACCGCTCGCACCACCGCTGAATGCAGCTGTTGCCACGTCAGAAGGAACACCGCCATTACCAACGACAGATGCAACTACATACGTGTTGTCTTCATCCGCATTGATCTGAGCTGCAAAATCGGCTGCTGTACCCGCTGTAGATACATACGAACGCAGCAATCGTGTGCCTTCGTACAGACGAAGTTCTTTTTTCGTGCTATCCGTAATGCTTGGTTGTACGGTTGCTGTAAAGCCGTTACCGCGTGTACCGGTATATTGGGCATCCAGTTTCAGTACGGCTACATCTTCCGCTTTCAGCGTAACGCTTGATTTTTTGGCTGTATCGTCAGCCAGACGGTAAGCGAGCAGCTTTTTCGGACTACCCAGCAGTGCCAGATAGAGCGAGCTGTAAGCTGTTGCTCCGTTGTCGCTATCACCGGAGAAGATCGAGTTGATTGCAGTCTCGCTGCCAATCTCTACAAATTGCTGCTCCGGTCCCCAGTTGCCTTTGACCAGTACAACGACTGTACCGCGATCTCCACCTTGGATTGCAGAAGCTGCTGCCGCCTGAAAATTCATATATAAACCCGGTAATACCGGTCGATTCGTACTTTCCCAAGTTCCGCCTGCCATATTACTCCACCTTCGCTTTCATAAATTGTTGGATTTGTTGGTTCACTTCGTCGATTGTAAATGTCTGACCAGATGCAGCATGGAATACGCCATGCATGACTTCCGGTTTTACGCCAAACAGGGAGCCAGCATGCTGGATCAGTTCATCCAGCGGATAGCGCGCCTCACCTGAGGAAACCGAATGGCTTACAGACTGCACAGAGGTTGACTCTGCTTGCGCCGTTGTTACTGCTTCATCGCTCGGCTCCGGCGATGTATTCTGTGTACCCGCAGATACCGTTTTGGAGTCTGCTTTTTTGGTATTGCTACGTTTACGGGCGGTAGTTGTACTACCCTTTGCACTTGTTGCCAATGCCATCCACCTCGATTCTGTTACTTGTATGCCGTTGCCAGAACGTCTAGCCGTCCAGCACCGGTTTGTTGTGTACTTCACGCACCAGCGGTGCATCCGGCAGATCGCGCTGAGCACGACGCAGCAGAGTCAAGCGAATTTGTCCATTCAAAAAAGCATCCGCCTGTACATCAGCAGATGCTTCGCCTACCGTCAAATAACGGCGTGTTGCGCTATCCAATACAATTTTCACCTGTGCATTCAAGCGCTCTACCAACTGTGCGGCAATACGTTTGTTTTCCTGCTCACTATGCCCATAAATATGACCCGTCCACTGCTTGCGCAGTTCAAAAGCAGTCGTACCTGTTGCCGTGGTGCTGATGCTGGTCAGCCGCCACAACACCGAGCGCTCCACATAACCGGAAGGCCAGGCATCGTTATAGATCGTCCAGCTCTCGCCAAGCTGCTGCGCGGTCCAGTTATTAAGTGCTGTCAGCCAGGGGTCTTTGTCGACGTCGGTTTCGACATTCGACTCTGGCTCTGGTACGTAAATGCCAAACCGAATCGGTCGTGTGACCAATCCACCTAGCGGTTCGGTACGATCGCTGTCGGCAGCGCCGAGATATATACAGGTAAAGGCTTCGCCTGCATCGTCTACCAGCCGCGTATTATGCAGCTTTTGGATCAACGTCTCGCACCAGGCTTCCACCTGCTCCATGCCACCAGAGCCAGGCAAAGCATACGGCCAAATTTTCACAATCCGCCGATAACCTGCCCATGACGATTTCTGCACTTCCTCAGCAAACGTAATGACTGCACTGGCGCCGCTCAATCCGACATCCGGCAACTGGATATCCAGTACCTTGCCAGACCAGGCAGGAATCAGCTCAGCCAGTTTGGCTTTGAGGGTTGCCCTGATCTTAGGGATGATACTCACCTCCTTTTTACAAAATGAATAGCTGCTACATCAACAACGGAGAGGAAGAAAAGAGCCAGTATGACCGCATAAAAAAGAACCGGCTTCCTATGCCAGTCCTGTACATTAGCGTATGTGCTTTCGGTCGTTTGTGCTCTTTTGCTTCATTTCCGATAATACAATCTTACACTGGATTTCTCCTAATGGAGACGGTGTTGTAGACGGAAAAAGGACGGTTATTAGATGTTTTGCAGCGGATGTAGAGCGCTATTTTGCGATCAAAACGGGGAGATCCTGCTATATCAGGCTTTTAACAAAAAACACCCGCCAGATGACGGGTATTTTGCTTCATTTATATAGAATTCAAATCTAGAGTTCAACATGTATACAATTCCGAACAAGATTTATTGCGCCTCAGTCTCATCATGCCCCACCGACGCCTGACTCAAAAATAAACCTGCATACAAATACGAGATCAGCGCAAACACTGGAATAAACCATAACATCATCGGCGAATCTACTACTGCTGGTAGTGGCAGAATCTGAATAATGAGCCATGTAAACGGCAGCGCTACAATATTAAATAGAAGAAACTGCAATGGCACCTGTCGTACTAACGTCCGCAAGCCCCGATTTAGCGGGGCAAGAATCACAAGTGTATAAACTAACAATGGAATAAAGAAAAACAAAAACAGCAGCAGATGCTCCTGCAATCGATCTGGTAGCGCCAGCACCGTCTGTTGCAGAGCAAAGCTCAAATACAGTGCGCCCAGCAGACTAACGAATAGCGCTGCGATTGTACTATCAAATAGCCATGCCCGGTGGCTATACGTTGTAGACCGGAACCGCTTCACCATCATGGCAGCGGCAGGTAATTCGCTTTTCACTGAACCGATACCCCTATCTATCATAAATTTACATTGTATACATGTATGTAAGATCATCTATATTTTTACCATAAAATAACATAAAATCAGAATATATGCTATGTTTTCCGCTAAAATAATATGGAATTGTATTCATCCGTCCTTTGCCTTACTTGTACATAACCTGTATACATAGCTTGCGAATCAATACAAACAAAAAGACTGTCCCACCCTGGGACAGCCTGTACACTTCGGCAAACCTCTAATTGCTCATCTTCTTCCACTACATCCAAGCAATGGAATGACATTGTAAATTCCAAACTTCTATGGAGCGCCTTGTGTACATCACCTTGCATCTAACCTTAGACAGGCAGTCGCATCATGCCGCTATCCGCCAGCGCCAGTGCCAGCTTGTAAAAAGCACGGCTGCGAATTTTAACGTAAGTGTCTTTGCTAATCGGCGGATCGAACAGGTGACTGTATACTTTATAATCGAACACATCATCCTGCTTGAGATAACGTTCCCGAATGAGCAATTGCTCACGTTCGCTCAACCGATCCACAATTGCTTCAACGCGCTCACAATATGCACGACGTGCAGCCGGTGTATCTACATTATAAATGGCAGCCCCAGCCGTCTGGTCACCAGTCACGTTAGTCGGTCCGTGCATTCTTGCTTCATAGGAAGCAGTCATAGAAGTTTCGCGAATTTCAAACGTAATCGTTTTGTAGATCCGATATTTTTCAAATACCGCTTCGACGGCATTACGAGTTTGGCGACGATCCAATTGCGGTAGGGAAATCATAGGGTTCATTGTACAACACTCCTTTAGTATAATAATGAAGACTTCAAGCTCAATCTATTCCATCCATATTCACTCTATTCAATCTTTGCCTTTTGGCAATGATGATATAAATATAACCAGTTATTACGCATTTCAACACAATAAAATTCCAATTTTTTGTTAATGTTCGTATTTTGTTCGCATTTCGTATATTTAAGATAACACGAAAGTATAGAGATCGTAAACTGCCAAAATAGTTGCTTTTTACGGGAAAATCTTCATTTATCTACTTCTTGCTCCTGCATTTGTGCCTTTTGGCAAAGAGTGGATTTCCATTGTTTACCTAATGGCAATAATGGGTTATAGTAACATGGTAAGACAACATGTGATACGTATTCGCAAACCGGCAATATGCATCGGTAGATTGCTTTCTTTTTATCGTGTCTGGAGAAAGGGTGTTATGTCCGTGGATAATCCTTCATTTGGAAGTTATTTAAAGCAAATACGCGAACAAAAAAGTTGGAGCATCAATCAGCTCGCCGATATTGCTGGGATCAGTACCTCACAAATCTCGCGCATCGAAAATGGCAAGCGCGGTGTTCCCAAGCCGCAAACGATTGAAAAGCTATCGCAGGCGCTACATGTGCCTTATGCGGAAATGATGGATCATGCCGGTTATCTGCATCCGGAGGAGACTGCGCAGATTCCAGAATGGGCAAGCTCCAGAGACAAACGTGATTTTAAGAAAATGCTGGAGGAAGATGGTGAATTGATGTTTGATGGCGTTCCGCTGGATGATGAAGACAAGCAGCGGATCAAGGATGTATTAACCGGACTATTCTGGGAAGCGAAGCATATGAACAAACGCAAACCTGTTGCAGGTGATGACAGGCGCCAATCGTAAGCCGGTTTTATACACGCACACCATCGCGCCCGGTTGCCCTATTCTTAGGGAGACAACGGCGCTCCAAACCAAACGCTTATATCGAGGTGAATCATACCGATGGATGATATCGCAGCCAGGCTGGTGCATCAATACCAAACCAATTGCCCTTTTGACATTGCTGAAGCGCTCGGCATACATATTCGTTACATGGATCTTGGCAAATCAACCAAAGGTCTGTACTACACCAAACTAAGACGGCGCTTTATCGTCATCAATCACGGGCTGTCTCCGCAGTGGCAGCGGTTTGTCTGCGCTCACGAACTCGGTCACGACCGTTTACACAAAGGACTTAGCCGCTTTTTCTTGGAAGAGCATTCGTATTTCTGGCCGGGCAAAATGGAGCGTCAGGCAAACTCTTTTGCCATTACCCTACTAACGACCGGACGTGAGCAGCGTGACGACGAGACATTGGAAGCATTCGCCATGCGTACTGGCATTCCTCGTGAAATGCTATATTTTTTTGATCTGTAATCGAACATACGTTCCATTATGTAACTACAAAGCCCTGCCGTTTCTGTTCTGTCATTCTGCTCTGTTAAACGAGAATGATACAGTCACGGCAGGGCTTTTTTCTTTTGTTTTTATTGTATATTTCACTTACTACTATTCTCTTCAACATAGCTAATCTTGTCTTACCGATGCTGTCCCTACTCTTGCAACTCTTATCTGTTGTCTGTTATCAGGTATCTGTCATTTGTGATCTATTACATGATATCCAGTATCCACCAGTATGCAGTATCTGGTATCCCACAACTCAACCACCAGTCAGCTTCGGCAAAAACACCAGTCCAGCGATAATGATCGTTAGCAAAATACATACATTCTCTACTGCCGAACCTTTACGTGTCCCTGTGCTCATCAGATTGAAGCGAAGTCTCCATTTTAGCGGTGGCAGTAGCTTCACTCCGCGGTTGGTTAACGAGTCTGCTAGCAGATGCAGAAAATACGAGACTCCACCAGCAATCCAGATACTATTGCCGGTATGTGCCGTTGTCCCATATAACAACGCTGTCCATGCTGCCGTGCCATAAATCGTATGCGTTAATCCACGATGTGGCAAAAAGGTACAAATGATCAGCAGACTGCCGCCCATATAATTCCACGGCGCAATCTCATGCCCGTACAATATAATGCCCACACCGATCAGAAACATCACGAATTTGCGCAACGAACGTAACGGCAAAAAGGCTACGAATACGACCGCCACGGCAATGCCAATATCCCAAGGCATGCCCAGCAAACCTTTCCACAAAATCCACACTACTGCACCTAGCATAATCGTCTGCAAAATCCGCAAAATCGGCTCCGACAATGTCTTGGAAACCAAGAGTGAATTCGGCTCATCAATATCGGGTAATAAAGAACTAACAGCGGCAGCTACTACAGCAGCAGAAGTAACAGGAACACCAACCATCGTCATGATCGATACGGTCAGCCCTGTACTAATAATAAAATGGGATTTGCCCATCATGATGAATACAACTTCCTTTCAAAAACACTTGCTGTTACGACAGCTGCGCTCGCAAGATGATGTGTGTAAATTTAATGTTTCAATATTTTAAACTTAGTGTTAAATTTTGGATATAAGTACGTATCACTTACTCATCTGTAGTATGGTTAAGATACACCACGATGATATTCAGCATGTCTGATCTACTACTGCCCGGTATATCGTTTCGGGCGATAAGGAGCGTCTTTATCATGAAGCAAATGCGGAAAGGGCATTGGATAGCCTCAGGCGGCATACTCGCCACTATTCTGCTGGCAGGTTGCAGCTCTATAAGCACAGCCAACGATCTCCAACTTACACTTTCTCATCCGCTTGGCGGACAGCAACAGTCTGATCAGCAACCAGTTCCAATATCCCGTTATCATCAGGCAACACCTGTATATAACGAACAATACCCGCTTCCACCCGAGCAATTGCCTGACAGCATCATGCAAGGTAACTACGAGACTGTCTACTCTCAGACATCTGACCATTTCAAACGCCAGGTTAGCTGGAATGCCTTTCTGGATACATTACAATCGTTCACTAGTGATCCAGACAGCTATATTCTGTCTTCCAGTGTGCGCGAACAAGGGAAGCTACGTCAAATCTGGTGCAATGCAAGGCATAACAAAGGGATCGAGATTGTCTTTGCCGAGCATCACCCGGGTTACCCGGATCATACCATTCTTGCTATGCAGGTTGGCGCTTTGACGTCATCCGGCAGTGTCGTCAGAGCTGTACATTGATGAGATGCTCATTATATGTGCAGCTCTTCTCTTTACATCAGCAGGGGGACAATCTGCGATGAAGCGTACACTTCGGAAATGTTCCATAGACGTGTTGCCATAATTTGCTCATATTTGTTCCATCATTTCGAAATCTATCTGAATCTGTTCCGTCATGCGCGACCATGACAGACACGTCGCCAAATGGCAATACAACCATTGCCATCTGGATGCTTCGTCCATTATAGCACATATGTTCGCCATATGGAAATAAACAAGCCGATAGCATGCACAAATGCGCACATATCGGCTTTTCATTCTATCCTATATTTCGTTTTCCTTTGTGAATCAGGCGTTCTGCCCGGTGACTGGTTGATTCAGCTCATTCAATCTTTCCAAAATACGACGTTTGCGATACAGCATCCGTCCAGCCTCTGCTACACTATCAAGCGAATTCTTGTTCACAAACGATCCGAACAGAATTCCGGCAATCGGCACAGCCTGAAACAGCTTGCGCCAGCCAAAGTTATCCCGATAAGAATTGACTACTTCACGCCAGCCTTGAATTTGCGAAAATACTTGTTTACCCGTATCCGCCTTCTCAAAATCAGCAAGCTCCTGCAATACTGCCTTCTTGCCGACTACATCTGAAGAAGCAAATTGCAGACATTTCAGAATAAATAAACGTTCCTGCGGATCATCTGGATAATATCCATAGCACAGAGCAATTTCTTGCAGCACCTTCAGCGAAATGCCGATCATCGCCGGAATATCCGCCGCAATGGTAAAAATACCACCGATACCGGAAGCGGCTCCTTCGAGCGCTGCCAGATTCGAGCGACTGCGAGACAGGTCCAGCGCCGCTTTGTCCATAATTTCTAGCGGCAACTGAGCGACATCCTTTGGCTTTAACACTGCATCCTTTTGCCCGCTAAGTGTCGCCAGCTTTTGCATAATGCCTTTGGGAGAGATCAGATAGGCGCCGCCATTTTGAATAAAGCGTCCGATCTCATTCAGAGCAACTCCTAATTTTTCACGAATAAATTTGGGTGTCAGTCGATCCAGTAGCGCAAATGGAATGCGACCGATTTTGTCCAAAATCGATGTGCCGCGCTGTTCCTTCTCCCATTTGTTGACCTGCTCCAGTTCGTGTTCCAGTTGTTTACGAGTTTCCTGTATATCCATCGTCTGATCCCTCCAGCTCTGTCTATGTACCAAGTGTTGAATCCGTGTTGCCCTACTGTCTATTATACCGAAGCGCCTATGTTAAAACATCTTGGTGTCATCTTGTGCCGCAACTTGTCGTCCTATTCATCGAAATGAAAAAGCCGCAGCACCATAAAGGTGTGCGACTGTACTTCATAACCTGTATATCAATCATTTACCGAATGAGCACGCTTATTCGGGGTACGTTATACCTTTACAGCATCGGTGCTGTCGGTTTTGGTGCAGCTTCATTGACAAGCTCTTGCTCGCGTACAGGTGCGTATGTGATACGGTCGATCACCAGACCGTTGCCGACTGGCTCGCCATTTACAGTAATCATTACTTTTTTGAAGTTAGGATCAAAGTTTGTTTCATGCATGTGTGTTTCACTCCTAGTGTATTGAAAAATACGTTATTGTTGGTCTGTTGCTTATATATGCAAAGCCTATACTTTGCTTATCGTTTATTCTAAGGATCAGGAGGTTTAATAGATATCATGGCTGCAAAAAAGAGACAGGTGGGACACATCATTTATACCCTGTCTATCTACAAGTTAAACATTCAGCAGAAAGTTGCTAGCTATCAGTGTCAGCTATTACGTGCATAAGGATCAGATGACTGGATTCGCCAGCAGCCAGTGTCAGATCTCATGACATAAAAGAGACGTGCATGGAAGATTTAGCATACTTTACTCTACATTTTGAATAATGTCAATATATATTATCGACATGTATAATGAAAATATGAGAGATTCAGCATCGTTTTATGATTATTTTCGTATATATTAACGTTACTTCTGCCTAGCAAAGGAGGGCATTCATCTTTTATGAAATGGAAATCCCTGATTTGGTCCGCCGGTTTGAGCATTACGCTCCTCTGTTCCAATCTACTTCTACCTGCACAAGCCGCGCAAGCCAGTAGCTGGTGGGAAGGCATTCAAAGTTTTACTGAACTTCCGCAGGAAGTGAATGAACTCAAGCAAAATTACGACCAAGCTAAAAACCAGCTGGATCAGGCTCAGCAAAATATACAAACGTATCGCGATGAGAATGTACGTCTGGCGGAGCAAAACGAATTACTGTCCCAGACGATCAAGCAGCTGCAACAGGCAGAAGCCGAACGTGCAGCCAGCGCTCGTTTCTGGAAAATCCTGCTCTTCTCCGCTATCGGTCTAGTACTGCTCTGGTTCATTTTTACTCGGCTCGTTCGCTTCGGACTACGCCGCCGTTAAGCATACGGCGGCTATTTGCCATGAACAATGGTATGCTCTCCACCGCCCGTGGTATTCTTGTCTTACTATACTTATGAATGATTGTTCAGATGATGATCATGAATGTATCTCTACCTTTTCTTATACTGGATACAAAGGAGGGCACCCCCTTGCAACTGGAATGGCAGCAATCCTCAACACTTCCGCATAGCGGACAGGCGGTGATCGTCAATCTGGCGGACGCCGAGAAACTTCATCTGCTGCATCCGAGTCAAATTATTGCCTACGAAGGTCCATCAGCTGGACGTAATGACCGACTGATGGATGTGAAAGGCATGTACCGCAAACGCAATCTGATCCGTGCCGATTTTACCGGTCCTTGCCGATTTGTCACTTCATTGCCGCCCGGATTCAGTTTGATTCCTATCCAGATTGATGCTGGTAGCGATCTGCTGTATGATTTTCGCCATTTGTTCTATTATACGTCCGGCATTACTATGCAAACGCGACTGCTCAAGCTGAAAAACATCCTGATTACTCGTGACGTTATCAAAGTGAAGTTTGGCGGCGAAGGTGAAATCGGTCTGCTGACTCGTGGTGCGGTGATCGATATGAAGCTGCATCCGACGCAGCCTATCTATGTCGATGCGCGTAGCCTGCTTGCTTATCCGGAAAATGCCACGCTCAAGCTGAGCGTATACGGCAACCATCTCGCCAGTCAGCATATGCAATATCAGTGGGCAATAACAGGGCACGGCTCTGTTCTGATCCAGACTGGACACGATAACGGCGAGCTTGCCGAGCATCTGGAGGATAACAGCCTGTTCAAACGCATCCTGCGCGAAGTGATTCCGTTTGGCGGTATTTTTATAAAATGATATGTTCGCCAGTTGCTTTGCTGGCTCCATTTAACCAGAATACCTGCGGTAAATTTGCGCTTTGCATCCCTGTACAATCGTATCTACAAAGGAGTGTTATATCATGTTCCGCATTCAACACCTTATTTTATATACTGCTGCAATCAAACCAATGCATGATTTTTATGTACAGGTATTTGGCAAAGATATCGTACAGTTGCAATCTTCCGGATTTACGATACAGTTTGGCACTAGTAGGTTGGAGTTCAAAGAAGTGACAAACGGAACAAAACCTTTTTATCATTTTGCTATCAATATTGCAGCAAATCATCTGGAGCAGGCGAAAGCTTGGATCGCCAAAACAACACCATTATCCACTGAAGAAGGTCAGGATGATACACATTCCGAATTCTTCAATTCGTATTCTTGTTATTTTGAAGATCCCGCTGGAAATATTGTAGAATGTATCGCCCGTCAACAGCATGCACCAACTGATCTGAATGACTTCACACCTGCCTCTATACAAAGCATTGGTGAAATCAACATCACGACTCCTTCCGTATTGGCAACTGCTAATTTGTTACACAAAGCCAATATGCCTATACAACTTGAATTAATCGATGAACAACGATTGAATTTTGTCGGAAGCATGGATGCATATTTGTTGCTCGGCCCTGTAGGGCGACGCTGGTTTTTCTCCCATCAATTATCCGAAATCCATCCATTAACAATCCAATTTGATCATAGTCTGCAATTAGATCTCGACGATGAAGGCAAGCTAGAATGTACGTATCTCCCTTCTTAACGCACACAAAAGAGCACAACCGATAACAGTCTACACTGCATCCGGTTGTGCTTTTTGGCATCTGTATGAAATGGAACGCTCATGACATGAAACGCTGTATTTCTCGTTCCATCCCCTCATGCTCATCTACAGATAAGGATCATAGTTTCCAAACATTAAATTTCGGTTCTACGATCTTGTTTAATGTTTTGAATTGCTGTGGGTCGATATAGGCAATGAGCAAGTGCTGCCCAAGTGTCATATACACAAATTCACGCTCATCCCCACGTTGGCGATTCAGCTTAATGATCCGGTCAAAAAATGACTTGTCTACCCATTCGCTGTAATACTGAATATCCCATTCCATCCGTTCCCCATGATGCAAGAAGCTGAACATAACATTGCTATGCTCATGATCCAAACAACTGCGAATATGGGTCATATTCAGTTCGCCGCCCGTCATGGCAACGAGGCGTTCCGCAAGCTGCGTATACAGATCCGTACTTTCGACTTCTTGCAAGTCTACATACCAGATCTGGTCGGTCGGATATGTGCAATCCAGATCAAGCTCGTCTTGGCACACTTTCTCCCCGAGTGAAATCAACAGATTGGTATACGGTCGTTCCTCATACCAGGACATCGAATTGCCATGAATTACTTGCTCTATACTTATATCATTTTTGAGCTGGATTGCAGCTTCCTGCAATTTGCTCCATTGATCGGCTAACGGAATCGTTTTATTGCGAAAAAAACTGATCATTATTAATCTCCTCTCTGGACAATCCATCAGATTGGCATTGTTTAACGTCCCTTTTTGTCGCGCATGAACTATTCTTTTACACATATGATTGTTCAAATACCCTGCTATTTATGCGTACAGTGTTGTTGTATCCTTCATTTGCAAATACAAATGTCCAATTCCCCATACTGACCCGGTATGAATCAAACGATGTATCCAATCTTGCACAGTTTTAATATTGCTGTCCCCAACTGCACCTGATTTTCACACCGTTTCTTATTCCATGCTACTTTCGGATTTACGTATCATCCGGGTATTACTAAATATAACAGGCATACATACCAAAAATCCTGAGTCTAAAGACACCGTGTTTAAAATAATGATGATATTTGTCATATTATCACTACACACACATGCAAACGCTAGTCTTATATACCCATCTTGAGCAAAGCTGAACAGGCAAAAAATGTGTAATATAGCAATTTTGCGTCATCTCATGATAAGTATATAGCTCAGAATCTAAGTTTTTTGCGGATATCTCTTTTTTTCGTTATTTTCATAGAAACCAAACTTTAGGCGCATGTCTTTTGGATTGTATTTTTTATGTATCTATCTTTTGTCGAATCATTGCTGTCTGAATAGTATCTACATCTATATGGTAGCTTAACGGCAACCAATTACTTTAACATCTCTACTTAGAAATGATAAAGGATTGCCGTTGTGCATCACCATGTCATCTTAGCGATAATCTTTTGGCTTGTCCTCACCCGGATATACCGACCAGATTGCTTCAATAATCCGGTCAAATTCATCATCATTTTCCTCGATGATCTGCTCTACCGCTTCAATCTCTTCTTCTTTACCAGGTTCGTTCAAAAAGTGCAGACTGTAATCCCAGTCATGACCACGCTTGGAAAAGAGGGTCAATTCATACGGCTCTGCATGCCCTTCTACTTCCAGCTCCACACGACCCAAGTATCCTTTATCTGGCTCCTCTAGCTTTTCCAGTTGCTTATGACGAATATGAATGGTCAGCATCTAATGTCCGCCTTTCCATAATGTAAATTTTCGGTGTCAGTCACATTCTCCTATGACAGTATAGCGTAAATGGGTAGGCTGTGGCTATGGTTGGTAGATTTAGCATTTTATCAATATAGATATGCTAACCTTTTGTTTTCGTTTCCTGTGACTACTGTTTTCGAGAATCTTCATATAATAATGCTACATCCATTGGCTTGCCTCAAAAAATAAAGCCAAATCATCAGACAGACTATACAATCTGTAACTGATGATTTGACTTGATAGAATCTTACAATATATTCAAAACGATCACATGCCTAACGTTTTTGTCACATCATCCATCTTCATTTCATCCGCAATCGGTCCGGTGCTGATCCAGTGACGGGCATCGACGGTAAACAGATGGTTCTGTTTGATCGCGGGTAATGATTGCCAGAGTGGTGAGGCGCTGAGTTCTTTGAATTGCTGTTGATCCTGCTGACGGTCAGCGGCCGTTCCGCCGGCGCTGCCTGTTGTGACAAATACGTAGTCGGCGTTCAGATCGGGCAATGTTTCCAGTGATACGGTGACATTTTGTTTGGTCGGGTTTTGCTTTTGCAATTGAAGGATCGTATCCAGTGGTGTAAAACCCAGATCGTTATACAGCATGCCGCCGTAACCGGGCAGCTCCGTTCCTTGGCTATCGGTATAACCCGGCAGGTATAAACGGATTTCTTTAGCAGTGGTGCGCAGGAACGCAACGGTTTTGCCTTTGCCAGTAGCCTTGGTAACAGCTTTTTTGGTTGCAGCCACCTGTTCATCATGCTGCTTCAGCACGGTTTGTGCCTGCTGCTCCAACCCTAATACGTTGCCCAGTTCGACGATGGATTGCTTCCAATTTTCGCGGTCATATACAATCGTCGGAGCAATCTGGCTCAATTGCTCATATGTCGTCTGGTCAATCGCAGCACTTGCGACGATCAGGTCGGGCGTTGCGTTGATAAAAGCTTCCAGATTGGACGTGCCGCCATTCATATTCAGGATCGGTACGTGAAGCTGATCCAACTGATCCGCCAGATAGTAATCTTCACCTGCGGATACTGCTGCTACAAGCGGTGCATGTAGCGATAACAGCATATCCTCCAAATTATACGAAGCAATGCGCTCTGGATGCGCCGGAATAGCAGTTGTACCAAACGCGTGCTGTACCTGTATCGTCTCAGCTGTTGTACCTCCATTGTTCGACTGCGCGCTACTTGATGTTGATCCTTCGGACTGTGTACTGCATCCAACTAGAAGCAATCCAAACGCTAACATGACTAGCGTCATTCCTTTGAGATAAGCAGATTGGCGAATACGATTTGTTACATTCATTATGTACCTCCTCTAAATGATAAATATTCTCATTTATATCATACCATAAGATTCATTCCTTATTTTCGCGTTTCAAACTACCCGTCCAAACTCCCGATATATCGAAGCAAAATCTCCTTTCATCGGCACGTAAATATGCTATACTGGTAAAGCGGTTTTTGAGCCGCATCCTGAACAGAAGAAAATCCGTCGTCGCACCATACAGCACTTCGTCAGTCCTATATTGCACTGATCGTTGTTCGCTACGGTACTACGCGGGAGAGGTTCGCGAACTCCCTCTATAAAAAACTAAAACCCACCTGAAATGGATATGTCTGTTGCGACAATGCCTATTTTTAATGGTAGACAGTCGTAATTTTTGCGGCACATCGTCAGGTTTGTTTTTGCATTGTCCAAATGCCTATAGACCAAGTTCATGGATCTCTCGCTTCCCGAAGGACAACAGAGACGACATTTGAAATGAATGGTTCGTTGCTTATCTGATTATCCCTTTAAGGAAATGGAGAGATTTTGTCATGCTTAAAAATGAAAAAGCAGTTGTCGTATTTAGTGGTGGTCAAGATAGCACCACTTGCCTGTTCTGGGCAAAACAAACATTTGCCGAGGTGGAAGTTGTTACGTTTAACTATGGACAACGCCACAGTGCAGAGATTGAAGTCGCCCAGCAAATCGCTGCCGAGCAAGGTGTGGAGCATACGATTTTGGATATGAGTCTGCTCAACCAGCTGGCACCGAATGCGCTGACTCGCTCAGATATCGAGATTACACATGAAGAAGGCGAGCTGCCAAGCACGTTTGTAGATGGACGCAATCTGCTATTCTTGAGCTTTGCTTCTATTCTTGCCAAACAAAAAGGCGCACGCCATATTATTACCGGCGTCTGCGAAACGGACTTTAGCGGATACCCGGACTGCCGTGATATTTTCGTCAAATCGCTCAACGTGACGCTCAATCTGTCGATGGATCACCAATTCGTGATTCATACGCCACTGATGTGGCTGGACAAAGCAGAAACGTGGAAAATGGCAGACGATCTAGGCGCTTTCCAATATATCCGCGAGAAAACGCTGACTTGCTACAATGGCATCATCGGCGACGGCTGCGGCGAATGCCCGGCATGCAAACTGCGCAAAGCTGGTCTGGATCAATATATGCAGGAACGCGCAACCGTCTCCTCCAGCAATCGCATCATGATGGAGCTGGACGATTCCGAAGTCACTCCTTCACAAGGAGGACAATCATCATGAGTCAACCCGGACCGTTTCGTATTGTCGAGCAGCTACAGCAGTTTGGCACAGACATTACGCACGAACAGCTCCGCTACCATCGCAAACGGGTGCTGGTCAACAAAGAATTCACGTTCGATGCAGCGCACCATTTGCATGCGTATGAAGGCAAATGTATGAATCTGCACGGGCATACGTATAAAGTAATCTTCGGCATTAGCGGCATGCCAAGCGAGAATGGGATCGTCGTCGATTTTGGCGATATCAAAACCATTTGGAAAGAACAGATCGAAACGTATCTGGATCACCGCTATTTGAATGAAACATTACCACCAATGAATACGACCGCCGAGAATATGGTCGTCTGGCTGTTTGAACAAATGGAGCAAGCGCTACAAAGCGAGCCATATCGCAGTCAGGTGGAAGGCGGACGGACGGAATTCGTACAGCTGTATGAGACACCGACCAGCTATGCCGAAGCAAGACGGGAGTGGATGTTCTCATGAGTAAAGTTTGGGAAGATACTCGTCCAGCAACAGAACAGGCGACAGCTTCCATATCCAATACAAAAGAAAACAAACTGCCTGATTCCGGCTCGTTGCATGCCAAACATAGCGAAATGAACACACTCCATACTGACAATAGTCACGCTACGCCATCTGATAATCGCTCGAATATGTCATCTGCTCGTAATGCATCCCCTAAAGCCGCTGCTACGATTCCGGTACTGGAAATTTTCGGACCCACCGTACAGGGCGAAGGCATGGTCATCGGGCAAAAAACGATGTTCGTGCGTACCGCTGGCTGCGATTATCGTTGCAGCTGGTGTGATTCGGCGTTTACGTGGGATGGCAGTGCCAAAGACCAGATTCGTAAACTGAGTGCACAGGATGTATGGGATGAATTGAAAGCCGTTGGCGGCGACCGCTTCAGCCATGTGACCATTTCCGGTGGGAATCCAGCATTGCTAGGTTCCATCGGCGAGCTAGTGCATTTGTTGCGTCAGCACAATATCCGTACCGCTGTGGAAACGCAAGGCTCGCGCTGGCAGGATTGGCTGCTGAATATTAACGACGTGACTATTTCGCCAAAGCCACCAAGTTCTGGTATGACGACGGATTTTGATGTGCTGGATGATATTGTTGGTCGTCTGCGCCGGAATCCGGTAGATCAGATGATGCAGCAAATTATGTTTGCAGATGAGGATGGCGATGAGTTGCCAGCTGTAGAGCAGGCAGTCAGCTTGAAAGTTGTAATTTTCGACGAAGCCGATCTGGATTATGCGCAGCAGGTGCATCAGCGTTATCCCTCTCTTCCTTTTTACATGCAAACCGGGAATCCTGATGTGGTAAGTGCGGACGACGATATCGCCTCCTCCCTGCTACATCGGTACGAATGGCTGATCGATCAGGCGATGGAGCGTCCCGCGTTCAACGATGCGCGTATCCTGCCGCAGCTGCATACGCTCGTCTGGGGTAACAAACGCGGCGTGTAATGATATATCATGGACAATGCGATGGTGGGCATGGGATATGCTGGAGGATAATGTATCACCCAGCCACTGCCATCGCTATGCGGTATTTATATAACGACACTATTTTATTTACAAAAAGGAGCTTTGCACACCATGGCAGGCAGACAGGAAAACGAAATGCAAGATCTGACGTTGCTCGGCAATCAGGGCACGAAATATACATTTGAGTACGATCCAAGTATTTTGGAGAGCTTTGACAACAAGCATCCGTACCGCGATTATTTTGTAAAATTCAACTGCCCGGAGTTTACGAGTCTGTGTCCGATTACGGGTCAACCAGATTTTGCGACTATTTATATCAGCTATATTCCAGATGAGAAAATGGTAGAAAGTAAATCGCTCAAGCTGTATCTGTTCAGCTTCCGCAATCATGGCGATTTCCACGAGGATTGCATGAACATCATCCTCAACGATCTGGTGAAGCTGATGGACCCGCGTTATATCGAAGTATGGGGCAAATTTACTCCGCGCGGTGGTATCTCGATTGATCCGTACACCAACTACGGCAAACCGGGCACGAAGTATGAGCAAATGGCAGAACATCGCATGATGAACCACGATATGTACCCGGAGACGATCGACAACCGCTAAGCCGTAACACGTTTGCGTTTGCGTTTGCGTTTGCGTTTGCGTTTGCGTTTGCGTTTGCGTTTGCGTTTGCGTTTGCGTTTGCGTTTGCGTTTGCGTTTGCGTTTGCGTTTGCGTTTGCGTTTAAAGTATGTTCTTCTATGTCGAGGACGTAAACAGATATACACACGATATAGTTACTATTTGAATAGAATAGATTATGACGCTTAAATAAGCGCCTGTTTGATGAAGTATCGTACACAAGATGTTTTTGGTACTTTACGGATTCCAACAGGCGCTTTTCTATGTATTCGTTTTTCTTATGTAACCTATGAAAAGATTCCGTATTATTGAATAGAAATACTTCATCTTGTGATCGCCAACATTCATACATATACATGGGCGACTCACAGATGAATCCCGACATACTCCTTGCTGCGTACTTTGTTTATTCTGAATAGGTGGCATATTTGTTTGGCTCGTTCTACTTTCAATGTATATATTGTGCGAAATATCATGTATCTACAAAGTGCAATTTTATTATATTTAAGAAGAAATATATTATATACAAACCTTGTTTTGTGCTACGCTTTAATACGTAATATATTTGCACCTTTTCATCTTTTTTGAGAAGAATACATGAATCTTACAGATAGAAATTTATAATATTTGCCCCTCCTAACCTTTGATCAATATTAAATTCAGAATAAAAAACTGGAAATTGTAAAATGAATATCTACTCTTGTATATCGCTTTTTAATGTATTACATACTACTCCACTTGTATAAACCTCTTATAAATTTCTCAAAAAAAGCCATTTCCATTCAAATTCGTTCATTTTTCCTCATGTAAGCGTGAACTATCTCCTATCTTTGTTCTATGTTATCTATCTTGGACTCCTTCTCTTTTTGTTATCGCTTCCAGTTAATAATTCAAATTTTAACTATTGATTTTACTTTTTATGGGAATAGAATAGATATGTACTCTTTTCCATATTTACATGTATATTCAGAAAAAGAGAAACCTATTTCATTGTGTATTCAGACCCTGCTGTTCTTTTGCATATGACCAGCAAGAAACTACAAAATCAAAGGAGATGGAGAGCTTGAGTACAAAAATAGCAACATCCGAACAAACCCACGTAGAGGAAATGAAATTGCAGCAATCGGAGGCACCTGCCGCTTCGGTATCTGCCCCTGCCCGGCCGCAACAGAATCAATCGGTTGCCGCGGATCAGTTGCAGATGCCGGATGAGCATCAGACGGATGCCGCTTCTGCCAATCCGACTATTACTCGCCGCAATACAGGAGCGGATATGGTCGTAGATGCGCTGATCGCGCAAGATGTACAGTATATTTTTGGGATTCCGGGTGCGAAGATTGATCCGGTATTTGACGTGCTGCAAGAACGCGGACCACAGCTGATCGTATGTCGCCATGAGCAAAATGCTGCTTTTATGGCTGCTGCTATCGGACGATTGACTGGCAAACCAGGCGTATGTCTCGTAACTTCGGGACCGGGCGCATCCAATCTGGTCACTGGGCTAGTTACTGCCAATTCCGAAAGTGATCCAGTTGTTGCTCTTGCCGGTGCAGTTCCACGCACTGCCAGCTTGAAACGTACACACCAATCGATGGATAATGCCGGGCTGTTCGCACCGGTAACCAAATATAGCGTCGAAGTCGGTCATCCCGACAATGTGGTCGAAGCGATCACCAACGCCTTCCGCGAAGCTTCTTCTTCGCAGCCCGGAGCGGCATTTGTCAGTTTACCAACCGACGTATTGCTGAGTGAAGCACAGCCATTTGAACTGGCACCACTGCGTATGCCGCAACTCGGTACAGCGCCAGCCGCTTTTATCGACGAAGTGGCAGAACAGATTCGTCACGCCAAACTCCCCGTCCTGCTGCTTGGTATGAAAGCAAGTACACCGGAAGTAACAGCAGCCGTACGCCAACTACTTCGCCACACTGATCTACCAGTAGTAGAAACGTTCCAAGCAGCAGGTGCAATCTCCCGTGATCTGGTCGATCATTTCTACGGTCGAGTCGGTCTATTCAGTAATCAGCCGGGCGATCTGCTGCTGCAACAAGCCGATCTCGTACTAACCATCGGATACGATCCGATTGAATATGATCCATATTTGTGGAACAAAGGCGGCGGGCGTCTCGTGTATCATCTGGATAACCGCAAAGCCGATATCGATATGGACTACCAACCACAGCTAGAGCTTATCGGCAATATTGCGCTCAATGTGGAAGCTCTCACGCCCAAACTGGAAAGTCTGAAGCTATCCACCGAAGCAAAAGATATATTGTCTCCGCTGCAAAACAAACTGAATCAGGATGATATCTCTTACACTTCGTCGGATAACAACCGCGTGCATCCGTTGTTCTTTATCCAGACGCTGCGTAAGCTGATCGGTGACGATGTAACAGTGACCTGCGACGTTGGCTCTCACTACATCTGGATGGCGCGTTACTTCCGCTCGTATGAGCCGCGTCGCCTGCTGTTCAGTAACGGGATGCAAACGCTTGGCGTAGCACTGCCGTGGGCAATTTCCGCAGGACTGGTGAATCCGCATGAGAAAGTCGTTTCCATTTCCGGGGATGGCGGCTTCCTATTCTCTTCGATGGAGCTGGAAACGGCTGTCCGTCTGCAAACGCCAATGGTACATATTGTGTGGAATGACGGCACTTATGATATGGTTGCGTTCCAGCAGGAAATGAAATATGGACGTACATCCGGTGTGCATTTTGGCGATGTGGATATTGTCAAATACGCTGAAAGCTTTGGCGCTAAAGGGATGCGTGTCTATTCCCCGGGCGAATTGGAAACGGTACTGCGTGAAGCATTGCAGCAACAAGGTCCGGTCGTGATTGATGTACCGATCGACTACAAAGACAATATCAAACTGGGTCAAAAACTACTACCGGGAACGACCAACTGATAAGCAAACGAAACGGATAATTGATATAAAAAGGAGATCATCATAATGAGCAATCATGTCGTCTATCAGGCTTCCACCATGGTCGCACTACTCAGCGGACTATACGACGGAGCGATTACATTTGAGGAATTGCAAACATACGGAGACTTTGGCATCGGAACCTTTCATCAGCTGGACGGGGAAATGATCGCATTTGACGGCTCGTACTATCATCTCTATCCAAACAGTACAGCTCGTAAAGTCGAGTTGCAAGAATCGACGCCATTTTCGACGGTAACGTATTTTGAACCGGAGCAGTCGTTTGAATTGAACGGAACATTTACTCGTCATCAGCTGGAAGAGGTGCTGAACGATCGCCTATCCAGTCCGAATATTTTCCATGCGATTCGGATCGAAGGCACGTTCCGTGAGGTGAATACACGAACAGTAACGCATCAGACCAAGCCGTACAAACCATTTGTAGAAGTAACCAAATCGCAATCGTCCTTCCATTTTGACCGGGTAAATGGTGTGATTGCTGGTTTCTGGACACCAGCATTTGCGCAAGGCATTGGCGTAGCCGGGTATCATCTGCATTTTATTAACGACGAGCGCAATGGTGGCGGTCATGTGCTGGACTTTGTGGTCGAGAAATGCAAAATCTCCATTTGCAGCAGTGAGCATTTCAATCTACTACTACCAAGCGACGACAACTATCTGAAAGCCGATCTGGCAACGCCGGATCTGGAACAGGCGATTCTGACTGCGGAAGGTGCAGGAGCTGGCGCCTGAGTATACATGGATGGATTGCATGTTGCGATCTTGCTGGACCTGAATCGTTAGCATTCTGCTGGATTGTTGTAGTCTGGCTGACCGATTGAGATGTGGCGATACAGGTACGACAACATAAATAGATGCAGGGATAGAGAGAGAAAATAAGAATAATATTAGTGCAGGCTCCTTTCTAATATGGAAGGGAGTCTTTTTTATGGAGTCATCGTTGGTACGAAGTCGTGCAAGCCCTCATTACAAGAGATTGGTTGCAAGTAGAGGGTTGGTTCTTCGGTTGGTTCTTCGGTTGGTTCTTCGGTTGGTTCTTCGGTTGGTTCTTCGGTTGGTTCTTCGGTTGGTTCTTCGGTTGGTTCTTCACAGTTTGGACGAAAATGACCATTTGAGTACAGTTTGTCTGTTTGACATCCGCTCCGTTGTTGGACAGTTTACAATAAAGAGATAACACTAATGCTAATGAGGATAATCTACAATATCACGTAACTACATAATGCAGTGACAGCAAGAGCGATCGTGCAGAAGGTTATTCATTTCATATTAGGGAGGTTTGGTTATGCAAGCACAGGATAACCAGTTCTACTATGCGGAAAGTCGGTTGGTGCCGCGTTCCACATTAAAATCATATCTTTATCATTATCAAACTCATATTCAACCGCAGCGGCAGCAGCAGGTACAGCAAGGTTTGATTCATAGTCATGAGCTATACACACTACGTATTACCGCTGAAAAAGAAGGCGATTTCCCGACTTGGAATGTACTGGAGCTGATCGGAGTGGAGCATGCAGAACAAGCACAGGCGTTGCAGCAGCAAACTTCTACTTCTGCTTCTGCTTCTGCTTCTGCTTCTGCCTCTGCCTCTGCCTCTGTCTCTGCCTCTGCCTCTGCCTCTGCCTCTGCCTCTGCCTCTGCCTCTGCCTCTGCCTCTGCCTCTGCCTCTGCCTCTGCCTCTGCCTCAATGGATGCTTTGGTTACGGTCGTTCGTCAAGAGCTGTTGGTTAGTACGCCTGCTTCGCACTTTCCGTATCCGCCAGAACATGTACATAAACGCAAGCTCAAGCCCTTTTTCGCGGTGGAGTATGTAGATGTGCAGCAGCCGTATTTGGATGAGTTTCGCGATATTATGATTACGAATAATGGACCTGCTATGAACTATATATTGGAGCATAAGCGCTGGTGTTATTGTATGATTGCACTAGAAACGGTGAACGTCTATATGCAGCATCCAGATGCGCCGAACTGGAACCAGATTCATGTGATTGGATTGTACCCGGAAGCGATGTTGAAGTATAAGAACGATTTTGGCGAAGGATTGAAACCAGCTGGAATCTCGTTTGCGGATAATTTCCATCGGTTGGAGCAAATCCGTACGATGCGATACAAAACGTTGGGGAAACGGTACAATGGCTTAAAGCATATGTAACATTGAAATTAGGTGATCAACATGATTGCATATTGCGATCATACTCATTCTGAATCGTTAGCATGCCACATCAGTACAAGGACGGAACGATATCAAAGTATAAAGGAGCCTATGTATGAAGCTTGGAAAAAGAGTGCTTACATGTGGTTTGGTGTTGAGTGTGATTGCCAACATCATAAGAATCAAAACCAACTTTGTATGGGGCAATTCGCTGCTATGGGTTGCCATTTTTTTGGACTGCTTGGTCTGGTTATTATGCTGATCAACAAAGCAAAGTCCCACATAACCGTTAGCTGGTTGTTTGGGACTTTGCTTCTTTTGTGATGCTTACATTATGAATCATTACTTTTGGTTGTACTGAAGCGATGTTGCAGAATACGTACTCTGGACGACTTGGTGTTCATTTTGATGATGCAGATGATATTCTTGCGTGTCCTTCGGTTGCGAAGCAGGAATGGAAATAAGCTGTCCTTGCGGTTGACCGATCATTCCGTGCTGTACATTGTATACGATGGTTCCACGGCTAATCGTCTGTTCCACCCGGCAGTTTAGCTTGCGTCCAACATACGGGCTGTGCTTGTGACGATAGTACAGATGCTCAGCTTCAATCGTATATCCCTGCTGTAAATTGACCAGCACCAGGTCAGCATGTGCACCTTCAGCAATTACGCCTTTGTAGGGAAGAAGCCCAAAGCGCTGTGCTGGTTGTAGCGATAACAGCCGAGTCAATAACGGCAATGGTACATTGCGACGCAGATGCCCTTCGTCCAGCATTAACTCCAACGAATGTTGTGCTCCAGAGATACCGCCCCATGCGTCAAACATATGAGCGGCATTGCTTTTCAGCTCAGTCGGGCAAGGCGAATGATCCGAAGTGATCATATCGATCTGCTCCTGCGCGATACATTGCCATAGCTGCTCCTGCTCTGACTCATTGCGTAGTGGCGGTGCGCATTTGGCAGTGGCACCGATATGTTCCAGTGCCTGATCGGTCATTGCTAAATAATGCGGACAGGTTTCCAGTGTGACATCCATGCCCTCGCCTTTTGCCTGTGTAATGATCTGTACAGCTTCCGCACTGCTAATATGCACAAAATGTAGACGGCATCCCGTTTGCCTTGCATAGCTCAATGCCTGCTCTACCGCAGCGATTTCAGCGGCGATCGGACGAGAGGACGTATAATCAGCAGGTGTTGTTTGACCAGCTGCCAGACGTTCTGCCGTCAGCGCCGATACGGTTGGTTCATGCTCGGCATGCAGTGCGAGTATACGTCCGGTACGTGCAATGATGCGCATGCCTTCCAACAACGTCACATCGTCTACATTGCGGAACGCTTCTTCGTCCGGGTCGCCGGGTGCAGACATGAATGCCTTGAACCCGCATACTCCGGCGTCACTCAATGCTTGCAGATGCTCTAGCTTCCCCGGCACCAATCCGCCCCAGCACGCATAGTCAATATACGTGCGGTTCTGAGCGGCAGCGACTTTTTGCTGTAAAGCGGCGGTCGTTACGGTTGGCGGAATGCCATTAAGCGGCATATCCATATACATCGTGCAGCCACCGGCGGCAAGTGCCGACGAACCGGTAACGAATCCTTCCCAATCGCCTAGCCCCGGTTCGTTCAGATGCACATGCGCATCGATCATGCCTGCCACCACATGCAGCCCGGTTGCATCTACGACAGTATGTTGAGCAGAAGCATCGATTTCATCCAATGAACCGATCTGTACGATACAGCCGTCGCGAATACCGATATCGCAGTGTTCCACCCGGTCGGGAAAGACGACGGTTCCGCCTCGAATGATCATATCCAGCTTGTCCATACAAGATACACTCCCTTCTGCAAAATGAATATCACGATTGCTATGTCTGTATTGTGGCTGAATAATGTTCTCTTGCGTGGTTGCTTACACTCTATCGTGTATCGTGCAGTACTGAGATGCGTTGCAGGGTAATACGATAGCGTACGACTTACTTGATCTGTGCTTTGACCAGCTTCGAATCGACTTGCTCCAGCAAACTCAGGTCATGATACGATGCTGGATCAGGAATGGACGTAATATTTCCAACTGACAACAGATAGTTGCCAACCGCTGCTCCGTTACTACCATTTACATACGAATCGTCCACTTCCATCGAGTACACATTGCGATCCATAATTTGCTTCAGCTCGTCTTCGGTCAGATGAAGCTCTGGTGCGAGGATTTTGATGGCATCTTCACGGTGATCGTTAATGTACGTAGTCGCTTTTTCCAATGCACGCAGGATTGCTTTGATCGTATTCGGATTTTCCTGCAAATAGTCGTCTGTCACTTGCATCGTCGTATGCACGCTCATCCAGTTCACATCGCCTTTTTTGTCAGGCAATTCGCTCTTCGTACCGCTGAACAGGAACTTACCGCCGCCTTGAATCGCTTTGGTGATAAATGGCTCCCATGCTGCCATCGCATCAATCGAACCATTTTGCAGTGCTGCTACGGCATCACTTGGTGCCAGATTCACGAATTTGATCTTGCTCACATCGACACCCAGTTCTTTGCCCATATTGTCGATGGCGATCTTCACATCTGCTCCGTTCGGAATCCCAATCGTTTTGCCTTCCAGATCTTTGGCAGAGTTCAATTGCAGATTGGCAGAACCGACTACCGCTTGTGTACCCGCGATTTGAGCTAACGGTGAAACAACTTTGACGCCAATATTATTCGATTTCAAAATAATGTCCATAAAGTTCGTCTGCACACTGACTGGTGCACTACCGCCGGAGATCATTGGTCCAATGTCTGGTCCGCTCTCGATCAGCTTGCTCTCCACATTCAAGCCTTCTTCTTTAAAATAGCCCAGTTTATCGGCAATGATCTGCTGTGAGGAGATCTGTGCATCCCGTACCCCTACCAATGTGACATCCGTTTGTTCCAATCCACTATTCGCCGAAGCCGAGCTGTTGGCTGCGCTCGTATCACTGCTTGCACCTCCGCTTGAACACGCTGTTGCCAGCAAAGCCGCCATCGTTACGCCGGAAATCATTTTCAACCAGTTTGTTTTCATTCTGTTTCCCCCTCCAATAATGGTCATAACCTGTATATTTGGATACCCTCGATGTATGGTGCCATGCCGGTATGGTATAGTTCCCTTGATTGTGCAGTCAGTGCAAACTCAAACTCAACGTTTGGCGGATTTTACCACTCTGGCTTTCTCCACAGCTTGTCCCATGCCGCCTTTGCGCCAGCTGAGTACTTTACGTTCCAGCAGTTTGAGCAGAATGGAGAAGATGCTGTATTCAATCCCGATCAGGATGATAGCGACAAACATATTCGTTACTTTAAAATAGTTGCGCGCATCGACAATCATGTAGCCTAGCCCAGAATCGGCACCCATCATTTCGGATACGATCAGTGCGGAAAAGGACAACCCCAGACTGATCTGTGCGCCAATGAGCAGATTCGGTACAGCGGATGGAATCATTACACGGGTAAATACGTTGCGCTCTGATGCACCCAGACTGAGTGCAGAGCGGATCAATGTAGACGGAACAGATTTGAAGCCCTCCACCGTGTTCACTAGCACAGGTACAAAGGTCGTCCAAGCAATCAGCATAATTTTCGGAAATTCACCAATGCCGAACCAGATAATGAACAGCGGCAGCAAGGCGAGCGACGGAATCGGACTTATCAATGTCAAAATCGGTGAAATCCAGCGTTCCAGCGTAGCAAACTTGCTGATCAACACTGCCAGAATGACCGCCGCTACTGCGCCGAGCGCGAATCCAGCGAAGATACGAATGGAGCTGGCAATCAGACTATCGACGATGATACCGGTTTTGGCTAGCGCCCAGCCATCGTGCAGCAGCAGTGACGGTGCAGGCAGGAACAGCGGATTGAACAGCTTGATCTCCATATTAAGGCGCGAGAATGCTTCCCAGATGACGAAGAACAATATGTATGGGAGTGCGCTTTTCCATACGCTGAGATCCAATGACATTTTCTTGGCGACTGGTGGTGATACGGGAACTGGCTGGGATGTCTTGCCGCCTTTGCCCAGTGTTGTCGGAACTTCGTTCATAACAATACCTCCTCTTCATCTTCCATCAGCAGACGCTCAATCTTGCCCATCATCTCGCCAAAGCCCGGTGTCTCAAACGTACGCGGATGCTGCATATTCACTTCAAAAATCTCGGCAATCGCTCCATGCTTCATTACGACGATGCGATCTGCCAGATAGACTGCTTCGCTAATGCTGTGCGTGACGAACAGGATCGTCGTTTTGAGCTTTTCGTAGATTCTGCGCAGTTCCCGCTGCATCAGATCACGGGTGAGAATATCAAGTGCGCCAAACGGCTCGTCCATTAGCAATACATCTGGATGACTAGCAAGCGCTCTGGCAATGCCGACACGCTGCTTCATACCGCCCGACAGATCTGCTGGATAATGATGCGCATACGCGTCCAGACCGACCATTTTCAAAAAGTCCATCGCTATATCGCGTGCCTGCGGCTTTGGTGTTCCTTGCACTTCTGGTCCGAACGCTACATTCTCCAGTACGGTGTACCAAGGAAATAGCGCGTGATCTTGAAATACCATGCCACGCTCTCTTGCAGGTCCTTCGATGACTTTGCCATTCATTTTCAGACTGCCTTCGTCAGGGAACATATAGCCCGCTACCATATTGAGCAATGTCGATTTGCCGCAGCCGCTATGACCAAGAATACAAATAAATTCATTGTCGTTCACCGTCAGATTAATATCTTCCAAAATCGTCCGCTCACCAAACTTCTTCTGCACATGCTCCACGATCAGTTTCATACAACCACCTCTTTCATCAAATTAAACACAGTGACGATGGGCATTCTTATCAAACATCGATATTGGATGTTAGGATTAGCTGGTAGTTCTTCCTAGCAATTTCAGTCGTTTATCCATCCATGCAATCTTGCATACAATACCTGTCACTTTTGAATCCAAGATTGTATACAATCTTGTGTACAGTGATGGACAATGCTAGCCGATGCTTCAGATTATGAAAGCAATCATCCTCATAATCAGCGGAAAACTGGCAGTACCCTCCTTTAAGAAAGGCTTGTCATCCGAACATGATGTGGGAAAATATCGCTTAATGACGACGGTCGTTCATATTGCTCTTCAAACTTCAATGCCTGTTCGATCTCTAGCAAATGGTCATTCATCAACTGTTCCGCCTGCTCCGTCTGTCCACTGCGAATGGCTTCCAATATTAGCTGATGATCGTCACAGCACTTCGTCTTCTGCTCACCATACAAGGCGATAATGACGTAAGACAGCGAGATCAGTTCTTCCAAATATCTGGAGTAGTATTCATTGCCTGACGCTTCTGCCAGCCGCAGATGAAAGTCTCCTGTAATGCGAATCGCTGCGAAAATATTACCGTGATGCTGGGCATCGTGTTCATCCCGAATGAGCTGGTGTAGCAATTGATATTGCTCATCGCCCAAATGCTCACACACCTTGCGTACAACTGCCGTTTCGATCACTCGCCTCATCTCGAATACTTGCTTGGCTTCATCAATCGTCGGGCATGAGACAAATGCACCTTTGTAAGGGATGATCGTTACTAGCTTCTCCGCTGCTAATCGTCGTACCACATTACGCACCGGCGTACGGCTAACGCCAAATGATTCTGCCAACACTTCTTCCACCAGCTGCATATTCGGTCGCATCTTCTGCTCAATAATGGCCTGCTTGATCGCCTGATATATCTCCTGCTCCTGTTCCAGCGCCATTGATATCCCTCGCTCTTCAGTTTCATGTATGTTTTATTTACACGGATTATAGTCCGATTCTGTTTATAACGTCAATATAGTTTACATATAAAATAACTATAATCTATAAATATGCACTATTCATCCCATTATCTTTTGTTTTATTTGCTAAAAATAATATTCATGTCATCTATTTTAACTTATCATTTGTTATTACTATGATTTCCCTGTCTATTCCGATCCATTTTGTTGTTTTCTTCACGCATGGAATGGATAATTATGGTTAGCAGGATGTTGGCGATGAATAGGGATCATGCCATGGACAAGCCGTTTTCCTTCTCGTCGTCCGTTTACAACGCATCTATACAAAGAAAAGACATATCTCAATCTACCCATTCCACTCTATACCGATGCTTTGTAATGAAATACATTCATCCTGCATGTCGCTACTTCCTTCCATTCTCTCTAGCTCAACACAGATTGCACATACAAGGTCGGGAACAAACCAATAGAACAGGAGGCTTTATTATGGAACGTCAAATGCGTGTGATTCCGTATCAGGTTAAAGCACAAGCGGAGCAGGTAAGTGAGACGCCGCGTGGCGTGGATTTGATTCAGGCACCAGAGGTATGGTCGCAGAACAAAGGGAAAGGCATCACCGTCGCCATTCTGGATACAGGCTGCGATACCGATCATCCCGATCTAAAGGGACGTATTATCGGCGGTCGCAATTTTACCAATGACGATGACAGCAATGCTGACGTATACGAAGATCATAACGGTCATGGCACTCATGTCGCCGGTACAATTGCCGCCATTGCAAATGGTACTGGTGTTGTAGGTGTGGCGCCGGAAGCCAGTCTGCTAATCATCAAAGTGCTCAATCATGAAGGTTCCGGGCAATATGAATGGATTATCAGTGGCATTCGTTACGCTGTCGAGCAGAAGGTCGATATGATCTCCATGTCACTCGGCGGCCCCGAAGATGTACCTGATATGCACAAAGCGATTCAAGAGGCAGTCGATAACAATATTCTGGTTGTATGCGCCGCCGGGAATGAAGGCGACGCCAACCCGGATACCGATGAATACGGATATCCCGGTTACTACAATGAAGTGATCAGCGTCGGCTCGGTCAATCTGGCACGGCAAACATCGAGCTTTTCCAATACAAACAAAGAAGTCGATCTGGTCGCACCCGGTGAAGATATTCAATCAACCTATCTGAACGGCGGTTATGCTACCCTGAGCGGTACATCAATGGCAACTCCGCACGTATCTGGTGCACTGGCACTGATCAAAAATATTGCTAACGCTGAATTTGAGCGTTTATTGAGTGAGCCGGAGCTGTATGCACAGCTGGTACGACGCACGATTCCGCTTGGATATCCAGCGCGCTCGGAAGGAAATGGATTTCTGTATTTGACGGCATTGGAAGAATTGAAAGAAGTATTTGAGCCGCAACGAGTAGCGAGTATACTGCAAAGCTGAACCCATCAACTACTGAGTTCTGAGTTCTGAGTTCTGAGTTCTGAGTTCTGAGTTCTGAGTTCTGAGTTCTGAGTTCTGAGTTCTGAGTTCTGAGTTCTGAGTTCTGTAAAATGGTACAAAATAGCAGCAAAAAAAGCGAAGAATGATTACATACTCCGCTTTTTTGCTGCTATTTTTATGATCACCGATTGTGTTGATGTTGTTGATGTATTACGGCTTTGTTTTGTGTGGATTGCGGCTTTTTATAGATGATGACAGTATCAGGTATGATTTCTACACATCCACTTTTCCATTCCACTCTTGCATCTCCACTGCATCTCTACTTCTGCATCCATTCCTTGTTATCTGCCGTGTATCTACTTCATCTATTTAATCGTCATGTTCATATGTCTGTATTCATATATTTATTTGTACAAATTTGTAATTTTTCCTCAAAATTCTGGTATACTGAAAACCATCTTCACCGACGATGACAGGTAGCCATCTGCTCGTTTACAGCTGTACTGCTTTCCCTACGCTTCATACATAAGATGCTGTTTCTATCCAATCCATTTATAGCAAAGGAGTCTTGCATGTGTCTTCTTCTAGTTTATCCAAAACGACTGCCGGACAGCAGACCACTCAGCCACCGATAAAACGTACGATTTTTGGCGTACTGCTGGCGATCTCGCTTGTGCATCTATTCAATGATTCGATGCAATCTGTGATTCCGGCAATTTTCCCGATTTTAAAGGAAACGATGAATCTCAATTATACGCAGATTGGCTGGATCGCGTTTACGATTAACTTTACCGCTTCTATAATGCAGCCATTTGTCGGGCTATTCTCTGATAAAAGACCGACACCAGCGCTGTTGCCTATCGGCATGGCGTTTACATTTACCGGGATGCTGCTGTTAGCGCTGGCAGATACGTATACAGCGGTGCTCGTTGCAGTTGTGTTTGTCGGGCTTGGCTCAGCGGCATTTCACCCGGAAGGCTCCAAAGTATCCAATCTGGCGGCAGGTAGTCGGCGCGGGTTGGCACAGTCGATCTTTCAGGTTGGTGGCAATGCTGGACAATCGCTGGCTCCGCTATTAACGTCACTGATCTTCGTACCATATGGACAATTCGGCGCGATTGGATTTACCGGAGTGGCGGCAGCAGGAATTATCGTACAAATCTTTATCGCTCGCTGGTATGGCAATACATTGCGCGATACATCGATTGCGAAACGACAACAAACAGCTGGTGTGATCCGCCCCGAGCTGAAGCAGCGCATTGCGTTTGCAATGGTGGTGCTCATTATGCTCGTCTTCGTTCGTTCCTGGTATGTCTCATCCATCGGTAGCTACTACAGCTTCTTGCTAATTGATACGTTCCATACAAATGTCGGTGAAGCGCAATTGTATGTATTTCTGTTCTTGGCAGCGGGTGCGGTGGGCACGTTCTTCGGCGGGCCGCTTGCCGACCGTTTTGGTAAACGTAATCTCATCTTCACGTCTATGGCAGCTGCTGCTCCACTCGCGCTATTGCTCCCTTATGCCAATCTGTTCTGGACAGGTGTACTACTGGCGCTGGTCGGATTTATCGTCACATCGAGCTTCTCGGTGACGGTCGTGTATGCGCAAATGCTCGTACCCGGTCGGATTGGTACCGTATCGGGCTTGATCACCGGGCTTGCTTTTGGACTGGGTGGTGTAGGCGCGCTCGTACTTGGCAACTGGATTGATGCAATCGGCATCTCGCCAGTAATGCAGCTGTGCAGCTTCTTGCCGCTGCTTGGCGCATTCACCTTCCTGCTGCCGACGGATCGCAAGCTGAACGAATGGACGAACGGTGCATCCGAGTAATGTAGTGAAGCAATTTGTCTATTCTCGTGCCACCTGATCTCACATATGCTTCGTTCTACTAGCTGTGTAGATCATTCAATCAAACCAATCGCTATGTTCGGTCAAACAAAAACCGCCGCAGTTCACAGACATAATCTGTGAACTGCGGCGGTTTATTTCATTACTCATACAGTGTAACGTCGGATGACGGATTCCGTAGTCTATCCGGTTGCATCAATCCAACGGTTACACTGTGAGTTGATAGCGTGTATCTACCAATCAGCTTAGCTACCTGACGAAGCAGAGCTGCTTGCCGATGATGAACTGCTGGCGATGTAGCCGTTGTTCATCGCATCTACTTTTGCTTTTTGTACATAATATTGCAGTTGAGTCAGTTGTGCTTTGATTTGGGAAGCATCGACTTGATACTGGTATTTGTCCAGATCATATTTGGTAACGACGCCTGCATTGTAACGAATCTGCATGTTCACGCCATCGACGCTAGCATCCTGTGCCGAGCGTTGTGCTGTTTGCACGTCTTTCAGCGCAGTGTCCATATCTTTCAGATTCGATTCGATTGCTTTGGCATAGGTTACTTTGCCTTGTTCCAGTTGTTGAGCGGCAATTTGAGTCGTTGCTTTGTTCGCTTGATCTTCAAAGCTGTTGTCTGTAATTGCTTTTTGCTCATCTTGTTCCGCTTTGTTCAGGCTGTTGCCCAGCGATTGGATCTGGTACGATTTGCCGAGCAGTGTATCTGCATCAACTGTCGGTGCAGCATCCAATTTTACATCAACGTCCGCCAGTTTGATATTCGGATCGTATACGATGCCGAGATCATAGCTGAGTGTGGACAGTGTTTTTTGGTACGAATCGTTCAAGCTGGTCAGGTTATCCTGCTCTGCTTTGAGTGCGCGATCCGCTTTGTCGATATCTTCTTGTGTACCGGAACCAAGACTTTGCAGCGTTTGTGCACGTTGCACGTCACGTTGCAGCACTTGAATATATTCTTGAGACAGGTTGATTTGTTTTTGCAGCGTCAGCAGTTGAACGTACTGACCGGTCATTGCCAGCTTCGTACCTTCTTTGGCTTCATCGACTTGCAATTGTGTGTTCAGCTTCTGGGTATCCAGATCGCGAATATTGGTTTCCAACGTTTGACCTGTTTGGGAACCAGTAGACAGGCTCACTTCGTTACTGCGGTTCGTTGTTACATATTGCAGACCCGGAGAAGCGTTCAGATAATCAACATAGTTCAAACCAAGACTGGCATTTTGTTGATCCAGTACACGGTATTTCAGTTGCAGCAATTGCAGGTTGTACGAGTCATTGATCGCCAGATCGATTACTTTTTCCAGATCCAGGCTATCGACTTTTTTTGCTTCGCGTACACCAGAGATCTGGGTCTGCGTTGTAGTGGAGCTATCGGTTGTTGCCGTTTGATCCGTTGTTGTACCTGTTGTAGCAGGTGTAGTTGTTGTGGTGCTATCTGCGGCATTGGCAAATGTAGCAGGCTGAGTTGCAGCCAGCAGTACAGCAGCGAATACCGAAGCACTAACCATTCCTTTTTTCATCATTCAAAATTCCTTCCTTCATGTATTTCAGCAAATATGAGACCGACGTTCATCCTCTGTCTGCAAAACACTTAGTAATACTAATAAAATTAATTTAGCATTCCTAACAAAATAAATCAACCTTTATTCCACCTTAACATAAGAACAATTTCAACTGCACACAAAAAAGTCACCTTTGCCGGCTCTATCTTATTAGACGCCGACATCAGGTGAAGGTTGCAGTACGATCCATTTTATCTTCTATATAAAAAGTTATATATGATATGTGCACGATCAGGAACATGTTATGGGCTACCATTGCCACTCAATGAACAGGACGACAGACACAACCAGTACAAGCGCTGCAATAACCAGTTGCGCGCGTGCGTTGGAAATGGACGTCTTGACGGCAAGATATGAAGGCTGCTCTTCTTCGGCATACGTCGCTTTATGGTTAGTTTGCAGATCATCACTAATTTTCATGCGTCTACCTTCCTTCCAAATGTTGTATATTTTAATTATAACATCAAATGTCTCCCCGTTCACACAATATTCACAAGTCACATCATTCTTTTTTTATGTGCCACATGTACATCTCCTCTTACCTTTGTCCGATACTGTGCTATAGGAGTCTGTACATATACGTAATTGTTGTTGGTACATCTATTTGGTAAATGTGCATCGGCTTAGAGACGGAGTTCCCATTTTCTCAATCTACATCTCTGGATTGAGTACATCGGCGGGAGGTCTTGATATGATTGACAAGTAGACTGGATTAATTCTATAATTCAGCCATGAACTAAGGAGTATAAAAAAAACTGGGGAGTTTAGAGGAGGAACCTGCAATATGAAAAAAAGCTGGCCAACAGCCTTTTCAGCGCTGCTGCTTGCCGTCAGCCTGACCGCCTGCTCAACAGCAAACAATGCTGCTGTCGAGCCGACCACAACTACTGTTGAAGTGAGTACGATCAAGAAGCAACCATTGGATGCGGTCTATGATCTGTCCGGCACACTTGCTGCTTATGACGAAACACCGGTGTCTTTCCGGATTAACGGAACGGTATCATCGGTAGGCGTCGATGTAGGTGACCGTGTAAATAAAGGATCGGTGCTTGCAAGACTGGATACGGCCGATCTTCAGCTCGAAGTTGAAAATGCAAGTCAGTCAGTTGCAGCCGCGCAAGCATCTCTTGCCAGCTCTAAAGCATCGCTGACCAATGCCAAAGCTGGTCAACAAGCTGCCGCTGCTGGTATCGCTTCTGCACAAGCACAGGTCGAAAGTGCACAGGCAAGTCAGCAAGGCGTACTGGATGGTGCACGTCCGCAGGAAAAGGCGCAAGCGCAAAACGCGGTCAACAAGGCACAAATTGCTTATGACCAAGCGAAAACAGCCGCTACCCGTGCACAAACGTTGTTCGATAATGGGCTGCTGACTCAGCAGGAAAACGAACAGGCACAAACAGCGCTTGATAATGCGGATTCTGGCTTAAAAGATGCACAGGAGCAGTTGTCCCTGACACTTGCTGGTGCCAAAGATTCGGATCGCGCTTCTGCCGCTGCTGCTGTAAAACAGGCACAGGTTGGCATCGAAAATGCACAGGCGAGCGTAGCTCAAGCCAACGCCGCAGTCGAGCAAGCACAGGCTGGGGTCGAACAAGCACAGGCTAGTTATGACCAGGCGGTCATTTCCCGCGATACCGCGCAGCTCAATCTGACTCGCGGCAATCTGCAATCTCCTGCTTCCGGTACGATCTTGACCAAAACGCTGTCAGCTGGACAAACGGTTAGCGCAGGCACCGAAGTATTTACAATCGGCGAAATCAATCGTCTGAAAGTATTGCTGCCGGTTCCAGATAGCGAGATCAGTCAGTGGAAAGTCGGACAACAGGTGAGCATCAGTCTGTACGACGATGTACGTACTGGAAAAGTAAGCAAGCTGTATCCACAAACAAATGAAAATACCGGTTCGATCAGCGTCGAAGTTGCAATTAGCAATTCGAACCAAGATTGGAAACCAGGACAGGTCGTGAGCGCTTCCCGTCAAGCTTCCTCGCAGAGCGGCATTCTCGTGCCGGTGGAAGCAGTCGTTAGCTCCGGCAGTGAACCGTATGTATTCAAAGCCGTGAATGGCAAAGCTGTACAGACAACTGTCAAGCTGGGCAATCTGTACAATAATAGCTATGAAGTTACAAGCGGTCTGAAAGTAGGCGACAAAGTCGTTACCCGCGGCGCCGATCGGTTATTCAATGGCGACGAATTGAAAGTAAGTGATGCTGCGACGAACAACGCGCAGGGCAACAGCAGCGCTGGCCAATCCAATGCAGCTTCAACCGGCACAAACGGTGAGGCCACTGCTAATGATTAAGTACTTTGTTCAAAAACGTAAAATCACGCTTCTGTTCTTCGTGATGCTGATTATTTTCGGTGCTGCCCAGCTGATGGGTTTGCCGAAGCAGCTCATGCCAGACGTTGTGGTCAAAACGGCAATTGTTACAACAACGTATGCTGGTGCCAGCCCTGATCTGATGGAGCAGACGGTAACCGAGGTGCTGGAGCAGAAGATCAAGGAAGTTACGGATCTGAAGACAATCTCCTCCACCTCCGGTAACGGTATTTCTTCCATTACAGTCCAGGCAGAGGACAGCGCCGATGCCAAAGACACTTGGAACGAGCTGCGTCGCAAAGTAGAAGATGCGCAAGCAGAGCTTCCTGCCGATGCAGATACGCCAGTCGTCAACGATAATCTGACGCAAACCTTTGTCCAATCGTTCGCCATCTATGGCAAAACGAAAGAAGACATTTATGGACTGAGTGACTTGATGAATACTTGGCGCGATCAGTTGCGTTCGGTTCCGGGCATTACCGATGTCGAGATCCAAGGGATTCCGGATCAGCAAGTACGCATCGATGCCGATATGGCGAAACTGCAACAATACGGAATTCCGTGGGGAACCGTAATGCAGGCAATCCAATCGGAAAATAACCGAGTGCCAACCGGGAACTTTACGTATGCAGACCGTACATATCAACTCACGGTCGACAAGGCAACCGATTATAATACACTCAAAAATATCGTTGTGTCTCAGACGGAAGCCGGGATTCCGGTATATCTGAAAGATGTTGCCGATGTACAGCTGGTCAAAGCAACCGAATCGTATTTGAGTTATTACAACGGTACACCTTCCATCTCGCTCGATATTAGCAGTCAGACCGGTTCGGACGTTCCGACGATGAATCAACGTCTGACCGCCAAGATGGATACATTGAAAAAAACACTGCCCGCTAATATCAAAATTGAATCGCTGTTCGCTCAAAATGATGAGGTGAACAAAAGTTACAACAACCTGATCAAAGAGATGGCGATTGCGATTGCAGCGGTTATCTTAATTTGTACACTGGGTATGAATTGGCTGACTGCGGCGTTTGTCGCGCTTGCCATTCCAATCTCTATTGCACTCGGCATGATCTTCCTGCCGCAACTCGGGATCACGCTCAACCAGATTACGATTGTCGGTCTGATTATCGTACTCGGGATTCTGGTCGATGACGCGGTCGTCGTCAACGACAATATTGAGCGGCGACTATCGACGCTTGGTGAGAATCCAACCGATGCAGCGCTAAAAGGAACAAAAGAGGTCGCTATCTCTATCATTACGGCGACACTCGCAACGATTGCTGCCTTCCTGCCGTTGATGGTATTGCAAGGCGATATGGGAGCATTTATCCGCCCGATTCCGACGATTATCTCGCTCTGTATGCTGGCGTCGATGATTATGTCGCTATCGATTATTCCGATCTTCCGTCAATGGTATGAAGAACGCCAGTTGGAACGCGGTCGTCGTCATGTGGACAAACCCGCTGGTTTGCTGGGCAAACAGATTCAAGCGGTTAGCAATGGCTATGCGCATCGTCTGATGCCAAAAGTGTTGAAACGTCCATTGATCGTAGCCATCGTCGGTCTGCTCGTCAGTACGTTTGCGTACGGATTGGCTGCTTTTACACCGATTGAGCTGTTCCCAACATCGGAAGACCCGCAGATTACGATCAATGTGAATATGCCGTCTGGTACATCGCTGGAAGAAACCGATAAAACGGTTCACAGCATGGCGGCATGGCTCAAAAAACAACCGGAAGTAGAAAATATGGCGTACGCTTCTGGCGGCGCCGCACCTCAGCTGTTTACCAACTTGAGCGCACTTGCTGGTGGTGGCACGAATACCGGTCAGATTCTTATTACTGGTAAACATGACATGAAGGTAGAACAAACGACGGACAAATGGTCAGATCAATTGGAAGCCGATTATCCGGGTATCCAGACTTCCGTTAGCGGAACCGCCGTCGGCGTCTCGGTCGGTAAGCCAGTATCGATCCGTATTCTCGGAGACAATCTGGAAGAAATCCGTTCGCTGTCCAACGAAATCAAGCAGATTATTAGCGACACGCCAGGAACGTACGGCATTAGCGACAGTCTGGGCATCGACAACTATGCACTTGATTTTGTCGTGAATAAGCAAGCTATGGATCGTTACAAAGTGAGCTACAACAATCTAACCCAGACATTGCTGATGATGGGTAGCGGTATGAGCGTAGGTGATTTTGACAACGGTGATGATCTGGTTGATATGAAGCTGTATATCAAAGGGTCACAAACCGCGAATCCAACCGCCCTGCTGCAACAAACCAATGTAACCAACTCGGCTGGCACGCAAATTCCACTGTCTCAGATCGTGGAAATGAAGCCGAAATTCACAGTCCAACAAATTGACCGGTACAATCTGCAACGTGTGAATACGATTGAAGCAGATGTGAATGGTCGCACTGCAACCGAAGTTATGCAAGAAATCACGCCAAAATTGCAGCAAATGAATTTCCCAGAAGGATACACGTACGAAATCGGCGGTGAAACGTCTGATCAGGCGGATACGTTCGGCGATCTCGGCAAGCTGTTCGTTGTTGCCGTCTTCCTGATCTTCATTCTGATTGTGATTCAGTTCTACTCGTTGTCGATTCCGCTGATCATTATGACGACCGTGTATCTGGCGGCGGCAGGCGGTATTCTCGGTCTGTTCCTGACACGTACACCGATTGGCTTCATGTCGGTCATGGGTATTATCGCGCTCGCGGGTATCGTCGTACGGAACGGTATCGTACTGATCGAGTTTATCGAGGATGCGCGGCGTGAAGGTATGGAACTGAAAGAAGCAGTCATTATGGCAGCTTCCGCTCGTTTCCGTCCGATCTTGCTCACTTCACTGACTGCAATCGTAGGTATGATCCCGATTGCTACGATTGGGGAACTGCTATTCCGACCGCTCGGTGTCGTTATTATCTTCGGTCTGATCTTCTCGACCATTCTGACGCTGTTCGTCGTTCCTTCTCTCTATATGGTTGTCGCACGCTGGAAGGAAAAACGCCAGATTCGCAAAATGGAACGAAAACAAAGACGCTTAGAGAAACTTAATGCTGCTCCGAAAGTATAATGTATAGACCGTTACAGGAATAAGCGGATATCGTACCGAGATCATATCCACTTGCAGCTGAACATCGCAAGTGACTAACGAATCGATATGCGGGAATAGAATGTCCGCAGCATTCGCGGCACAACAGGCAAACGGACGGGAAACTGTCCGTTTGTCGCATTTTTATCCGGTGATGAATGGCTTCTGCCCTTCCCCGGATTCAGGAGGACACGCCCTTGAAGTCAAAAGAACAGGATATTATCGAAGCGGCAGTTCGGCTTTTCTCGGAAAAAGGCTATACCGCGACATCGGTAGACGAAATCGCCCGGGAAAGCGGTATGGCGAAGGCTTCGTTTTATAAGTTTTTCCAGAGTAAAGAAGACGTTCTGATCGCTACAGTTCTGGAGCACGGGCGTATGATCAACGAACGGATTGAACGGCTGTACGCTGGCATGGAGCAATCGCCGGAGCAAAAGCTGAACGGATTCGTACAGCTGCATCTAAGCATGATGCTGGAGAGCAAGATCCACTCTATTCTGATGGCGCTGCACGACAAGACGATTTTGCAAAATGAGAAGCTGCTGCAAGCCTGCTTGCAGGTAGAGTATCAGGCGAATCGCTGGTGTACAGATTGCCTGACCGATATTTATGGTGAACAGGTGAGCATCTATGTGTACGACATTATCTTCATGGTACGTTCGCTATTGATGCAATATTTGTTCTTGCCAGTCATCGGATTACAGCCGCAGACGACCAATGAGGAGCTAGCACGCTTTCTGGCTGGATTGGTCGACCAGATGGTCAAGAATATGGTCAAATACGAGTACAAACCGATCTGGGATTGGAAAAAAGTGACCATGAAGCCGGAATGTGTGGAGCAAAGCCCGGTATTTCAGGGCATCATGATTCATGAACTGCTGCTTGCTATCAAACGCCATGTGGACGCCCTCGCCATCGGTGACGAGGAACAACAAGAGCTGTGGCAAGTGCTGCATTCGCTGGAGCAAGAAGTCATTCGTACGGAACGTCGCTCCGGTATGATTCGTGCCCTGCTGAACTTTATTAGCGGATATGACGAACTGGCGGAATATGCACGCAAGTTACAACAGATTGTTGATCTGCGTCAGAGCAGTAGCACGGTTACAAGTTAAGCTGGATGAATACCGTTAACGTACAAAGAAAAGGGATGCCCTGTGAACCATCGCAGGGCATCCCTTTCTTAGTTATTCAGTATGAATCGTCACGCTTCTCGTCCAGACGTGATTTCAGTTGAGCAATTGTGCGTTCCAAACTGCTAATCGCATCGGTTACAACACTTCGCTCCACACCACTTTCCAGCGCGCGTGCTCTGGCGGTGGCACGTTCCTGCTCGGCAGTGACGCGATCACGCTCCACGGCAGCGCGTTCTTTTTCATACGTTTGGCGGCGTTGCAGCTCGTTATATTTATCCAGCAGATCAGTGATGATTTTGTAAAAGCGCTCATAATCTTGAATGACATCATCGAGAAAGAAATCCACTTCTTCCTGTGAATAGCCTCTCATCTTGGTGGTGAAATCCTTCTCATGAATCGTAAGTGAATCGAACTTGACGCCAAGCTGCTTGAACAAACGCTTCTGATCTTCCAGCTTGCGTTGATAGTTTTCATCTACAGCCATATCCTTCATTCCCCTCATTCCTGTTAAGCATGGTACAAAACCCAGCTTTATCTGTTTATTAATGTATCACAAACCGGGCGTTTGGGAAAATATTCGAATGCGGTTGAACGCTGATATGGAGCGATTTGCGGCATGTTTACTGCCTGTATCCCATTCGTTCTGTTGTCAGTGGTTGTATTGGTAGTTGTGCCATTGTAAGTTTGGCTCTTTCGCAGATTGCTTTTTTACGGCAAAATGAACGTATGAAGTGTAGTCCTTACTTTAATATGTAGTCCTTAACTTTCGTTTGACTATATTCGGCTATATTTGGCTACGGCTACATTGGAACGCAGCTGATTATTGCTTCGTTTTACTTCTTCGTTGATTATTTTGTTGATTGTTATTTTGCTCTCGGATGGAGTGTGATGGGCGATATGTTTTTGAAAAAGCAACTCGTTCGACGTGGGACGAATACGCATACGTATTATCGGCTGGTGGAATCGTATCGGACTGAAGATGGCAAAGTGCGGCATCGAACGGTACGTTATGTAGGCAAGTTGGAGCAGGAACAGGCGGCAGCGCTGCGCCAGCAGTTGAAGCAGTACACTATGGAGGCGCAGGTGCTGGAATATATAGATACATGGGAGCGGATCAACTCGTCGCCACAACCAGAGTTGTCTGATTCTATTCAGCATACTGTAGATAACAATATAGTATCGCTTCCGCTCTCTTATGCGGCGAATGGTATATTGCCGATCGTGTGGATGCCGTTGTCTTTTACAAACATGGTGTTCGATGATGCCGATGGACAGGAATGGATGGTGGCGGATGGGCATACGCTGCTGTTCATAAGCAAAGGTCAGGCACAGGTGACGATTGGTGGTCAAATGACTACAATGGATGACGCACAATTATTATTTTGCCCGTCTGGAGCAGGTGTACATATCGGCAGTACGGGACAGCAGCCGCTGGAATTGTATCGGCTTGTGTTTCGAGAACTGCCAAGCCATGCGGATGACCAGCAACAGGCGACAGATGCGGTATGGCCTTCGTTTCTACCAAGTGGAGTGAGAACGGGTGATATTGCAGGCACAGCCGTTGTATTGCTCATTCACTCGCCTGCCGAAATGCGGCGCTTGTGTGAGGACATGGATAAGTTAGCCGGAGATGTTGCACAGCTGCATTCAACGCTGAATATGTTGGCTTTTTACCGGAGCTTTTATGAGCTGCTGCATCTGTTGTCATTGGAAACAGATACTGGAGTGCATAACGAGCACTTGTCTTTTCAGCAGATGATCAGCTATGTGCAGACCCATTATCGTGACGATCTGCGCCGGGATGAACTGGCTCGGAAAACAGGGATGACGCCAGAGCACTTCTCACGGATGTTCCGCAGTCATAAAGGCTGCTCGTTCAGCCAATATTTGAGCCGATTACGGCTGCATCGCGCGCGGTTGGAGCTGCAACTGTCGCATGCTAGTCTGGATGGGATCGCACGCCGCTGCGGGTACGGTGATATGCATTATTTTAGCCGCAAATTCAAGCAGCAATTCGGGATGTCACCGCGTCAGTACAAGATGGTGCCCAAATCCTATGTGACGTGGAATAGACCGTTAACGGCAATGCTGCTCGGTCTAGGTATCCTTCCGGTTGCCGGGCAGATCGACAGGAGGATGTGGCACCACTGGCAAACGCATCGGAAGACAGCTGAATATGTAAATGGCTATACTGCGCTGCCGGAAGTCGATATTACGATGATGCCCTCTCCTTCGCTGTCTGTACTGAGCGAGCAACAGCCGGATCTAGTCTTCGCCTACACGGATGATCCACATGCAGAATGGTTGGATGAGTACGCGCCAGTGCAGTGCTTACCTGTGGAGCAGTACAATTGGCGGCAGCAATGGCTCTGGCTTGCACAGCGTGTCCAGCGCAGCGAACAGGCACAACATTGGCTGGACAGCTGGGATGATCAATTAGCAGAAGTCCGACAACAGCTACGTCGCTGGCAGGATCAAGGCGAGACGGTGGGCATTTACAAAATCGTCTCTGAAAAGGTATATGTGTATGGGAATCTGCGCAGCATGGGCGGGCCGCTCCTATATGACGGGTTAGGGTGTAAGCCACCGGATCAAGTGCGACAGCAGTTGATTGATACAGGCTTGCTCAATATAGAAGTTCCGCTGCATCGGTTGGACGATTATGCTGCTGATCATATGATCGTCATTCATTATCCGGTGGAACATCAGGATGGTCAGCAGCGGCAACTAGCTGCGCCAGTGATGGAGTCGCCACTATGGAAGCAATTACCGGCGGTACAGGCGGGCAAGGTGCATCTTATGGATCGGCATGTATTTTATGGATTTGACCCTTTTTCCCAGCAATTGCAATTACAGGCATGGCTGGATAGTCTGGCATCATATTTGTGACAGGAATTGATCATGTTTGTCCATAGACGTTCCCGCAGTAGGTTGTTATGATTCTGGTTGATAATGATTATCAATTAGCAAACTGGGGGAATGAACAATGAATAATCGGCTGCTTCGCAAGCCAGCCTGTATGATAGCGATGATGGTGATGTTCTGCCTGCTGCTCTCTGCATGCGGATCGTCCGCTGCTCCGACAGCCTCATCCGGTACAGCAACAACGACAGAATCCGGTACGGACACAAGTACGACAGCTGCTACCGACACATCGGCTACGCGTACAATCGATACCGCCAAAGGCAAAATTACAATCCCAACGAATCCGCAGCGTATCGTGTCTACGTATTATCATGGTACTCTGCTGGCGCTCGGTCTAAAGCCAGTTGCCGCCAATAAGGAATGGTGGATGGGAAGTCCATTTCTGAAGGAGCAGGAACAGGGTATCGAAGATATCGGTGCACCGACTTCAATGGAAAAGGTAATCTCGCTCAATCCCGATCTGATCGTAATCAATGACTTCGACGTAGAAGCCTATGATCAGTTCAGCAAAATCGCTCCGACACTGTACGTGCCTTACAACGCGTACAACAATCCAAAAGAAGAAATTCAACTGTTCGGCAAGCTGCTCGGACGTGAACAGCAAGCACAGGCATGGCTGACGCAATATGACGAAGCCGCCAATGCAGCACGCGAGAAGATCAAGGACGTTGTGAAGCCGGGTGAAACCGCTGTGCTGATCAATGTACGCGACAAAGACATTTCCATTCTTGGCGATAACTACGGTCGCGGTGGTTATGCGCTGTATGACGGCTTACAATTGAAACCGCTGGACAATGTACAAAAAGAAGTGATTGACAGCGGCAAGCAGATTTTGTCGATTCAATTGGAAAGTCTGCCGGAGTATGCCAATGCCGATCATATCTTCATCTGCTTCAACGACGGCACAACCGAAGCTCAGAAAGATGCAGTATTGAACAGTTCCATCTGGAAAAACCTGCCCGCTGTTCAAAGCGGACAAGTGTACGATTTGCCATATGACACCTTCTCCTTCTACGATCCAGCATCAATCGTTGGACAGATCGGTCTGCTCGCAGATATGATCGTGGACAAAAATAAACAGTAATATCGCTGTATTTTGTAGATATATGATCCTTACTTGTAGAGCAATTCTTATTTTTAGAGCAATTATTCTTAGTTGTAGATTAAACAACCTTATGGAAGTGAACAAATAGCATATATGCAATTCACTAGCAATGACAATACAAACCAACTATAGTATCACATGAGATAGAACAAAAGCATGACCAAAAACCTGATCAACTGCCTTCACACCGTAGGGAAATCCCAGCTGTGAGGGGGTGATCAGGTTTTTTGGTTGATTGCATGATACATACACGTAGTACGTTATCCTTTGATCCCGCCAATCGTCAGACCTTTGACAAAATACTTTTGGAAAAATGGATATGCACACAGGATTGGTGTCAATACGATTACCAGAATTGCCATCCGCGCGCCTTCTGCTGGAATTTGCGCCATCAGCATATTGTTGGTCGCTGAGGTCGCATTGTTGGTCACAAAGTCGATATTGGATTGCAGCTTCATCAGCATGTATTGCAGGCTGACCAGCTTCGGATTGGTGATGTACAACTGACCGAGAAACCAGTCATTCCAATACGTAACGAGTGTGAACAGACCGACCGTTGCCAGACCCGGCTTAGATAATGGCAATACGATCCGAGCGAAAATATACCACTCTCCCGCTCCATCAATCCGCGCCGCCTCCAGAATCGCCGTCTCAATCGACTGCTGCATAAATGTCCGTAAAATAATGACGTTAAACGCACTGAGTGAATACGGCAAAATCAGAATCCAGAATGAGTCACCCAGATGCAGCACATTCGTATTGACGATATATGATGGCACCAGACCACCGTTGAACAGCATCGTGAAGAACAGGAAGAACGCCATAATGTTGCGATAACGAAAATCACGACGCGACAGTACATACGCGAACAGGGCGGTCACGATCAGACTGAACAGCGTACCGATCACAGTCACACCAATCGTCACATATGCCGATTGAAGAATCTGATCGCTATTGCGGAAAATATAACCGTATGCCGCCAGACTCCATTCCGAAGGCCAGAATTGGTATCCTTTTGCCGCCAGACTGGATTCGCTTGTAAATGAGATGGCATAGACGAGAATGATCGGAATGATACAGATGACGCATAATATGATCAGAATAATATTGAACACCAGATTCCAGCTGCGCGGCAGCTGATTGAAACGGTTGGATGTTTGTTCCATCGTACAGCCTCCTTTTAGAACAGCGCGCTGTCACGGTCGATTTTTTTGACAACCCAGTTGGTGAAGATAACAAGGACAAAGCCGACAAACGATTGATACAGTCCGGCAGCAGCAGTCATACCATAATTGCCCATCGTGGTCAGACCGTTATATACATACGTATCGATAACCTGTGTCACCGGATAGAGTGCACCGGAGTTATATGTGACCTGATAAAACAGTCCAAAGTCGGCGTAAAAGATTTTACCGATACTGAGAATGGTCATAATAATAATGATCGGCTTCAGACATGGCAGTGTGATGTAGCGAATCTGCTGCCATTTGTTGGCACCATCAATCGTTGCCGCCTCGTAATAATCCGGCGAGATGCCAGTAACGGAAGCAAGATAGATGATGCTGTTATAGCCGACACTTTTCCAGAAAAAGACGAATACGAGAATGTAAGGCCAATACGTCGTCTCCGTGTAAAAATTGATCGGATGAAAGCCGAGCGATGAGATCATTTGATTGATAATCCCTTTGTCTGCGCTTAAAAAGGCGTAAAAGATTAGTGCTACAATCGTCCACGACAGAAAATACGGCATGATGAGAATCGTCTGATACGTCTTGGATAAGAAGCGGCTACGAATCTCGTCCAGCACAATCGCCATCGCCACTGACAGCACCAATCCGACGATAATGAATACAAAGTTATACAGCAGTGTGTTACGCGTAATAAGCCACGCATCGCCTTTGAATAGATATTTGAAATTGTCGAACCCGACCCATGGGCTGCCAAGAATCCCGTCGTAGAAGTTGTAGTTTTTGAATGCCAGAATGACGCCGAACATCGGCAAGTAATTAAACAGCACCAGCAGTACCAGTGCCGGCAGCGCCATCAGAAACAGCGCTCCATGCTTGCGCAGTTCGTACAGTAATGTCATGCCCTCTCCCCCTGTGCTGATCAAATGATGTATGGAAAGCAAAAGGGCGGAATTGCTGTTCCGCCCCTCTCCTCTTTTGTATAGTTGATTGGTGAATGCATAGCGATCTGATAGCGGCTTTTATATCAGGACTTGGTTTGCTCTGTTTTCCACTGATCATACTGGGATTGCATCTCGGTGATCAGTTCGTCCACACCAGCATCCTTCAGCTTCTGGATAAACATCGGCAAGTATTGATCCGGGTTGACCGTACCTCGGACGAGCGGCGGGTAGAACTGACTGATGACATTGTTGATCGCAGCAATCTGCGTCTGCACTGGTGTCGTATCAAAGTTGAAGCCGAGCGCAGGTGATGGTGTATTGTTGTCTTCGAACTTCTTGAACTGTTCCAGTGTGTCCTTCGGATACGATTGATCATAGTAGAAAATATTCACATTGCCCCACATCCAGCCATACCCGTAATCATAATCCGGGCTGAGTGGATCGACGCCTTCGGCAGGCTTGATAAATGTATTATCCACTTTCTCGTAATCCTGTCCTTCGATACCATGGACGAACATATTCGCCAGCACCGGATCGGTGTACAGCAGGTTCAGGAACATCATAGCGCGTTCTGGATTTTTGGAAGAGCGCGGAATGGCGAAGCCGCCACCTTGTACATCGCTTGTCTCTACCACGCCTTTACCAAGATTCTGGTAGTCCAGCTCATATCCAAGCTGGGCGCTGCGTTTGTACACATAGTTCGGTGCATACAGCAGGGAGCCAGCGAATACTTTACCAGCTTTCCAATCGTTCTCACTCTGGTATTCTACGTCCTTCGGCGTATAGCCCGCTTGGTTCCAGCGGTATGCCGTTTCTACAAAATCTTTGAATTCCGGTGTCTCGTATTGATCAAAGATTTTGTCATCCGGACGGTTGTAGTACGGTTGATCGCCTACGTTAATGACGCCAGGCAGATTCCAGTCGCCGGACATATGCTGTACCGGAATAGAACGGTACATGCCTTCCGAGCCATCAAGTGCGAGAATGCTAGGGTCTTTTTCATGGATCGTTTTCAGGATCGGCTCCATGTCTTTCCATGATTGGATGCTGGATGTATCGATCTTATATTTGTCCACCAGATCTTTGCGCATGAGTACGCCAACCTGATGACCGATTTCTTTGTAGCTAGGAACGGCATAGATCTCGTTTTTGACGGTCATGCCTTTCCATAATGTATCGGGTACGGTTTTCTTGAGATCCTGACCGTATTTGTCCATCAATTCGGTCAATGGGGTAAAGGCTTGCTTGGATACGTTGGACAGATAGTTGTTCGTCCATGAGCTGGTGAACACGATATCCATCGGCTGACCAGAAGCGAGCATGACCGGTACTTTCGTTTCAAAATCACTGCCTTCCATCGTCACGACTTTGACGGTGGCATTGATCTTTTCTTTCAGGTATTTGTTAATTTCCTGAAGAACACGTTCCTGTCCCTTCATCGGTGTAGCGTAGTTGTAAAAGACTAGCTCAACCGGAGCAAGTTCTCCGTTGGCATCGGTAGCGGAGCTTTCATCCGAGCCTCCACATGCAGACAATACGACAGACAGTAACAGCAGTACCGCCAGGCTTAAAGACCAGGCTTTTGATTTGTACAGCATTGCTTCATCCCCTTTTCGTCTTGTACCAAGCTGAACATGATGTTGCGTATGATATTGCCACTATGTCGAATATAATGGGTGTTAAGGCTTAATGATATTGATAATCCATTGTTTGCCGCATTATATTTTGACTTTCCGGTGCTATGGGCAACCGGAAGGGCATGAGCGGAATCAGATCGTCATGACCTTTCATCCGGCTCTGTTGTCGTTTCTTGTGTATAGACTTATTATCCTCTAACGATGACAGCATAGATAGCGTACTTTTTTTAGATAAGGTGCATATTTTTATGGTAAGCGTTATCTTCTCTCCTCATACGGAAGGGTGATGATAGATTTCATTACTCCATTCTCATATTCAAAATGCAATCCGTATCGTTCGTCATTGTCGTGCAGACGGATACGCTGATGTACATTGCGGATGCCGATACCGTCAGAGCTAGGTAATACTTCTTGCTGATCATTCAAATACTGATTCAGCGTGACAATATCGCCGCCCGGTCCGTTGTCTTCAACGATCAATCGGATACACGACATCGTGTGAGAACTTGCATCATCTGATATCGGCGGCGTTACTGGGTGCTGCAATGATACCTGCTGCGATAGATCGCTTATATCTATGCCATCGATCACTGGAGCTTTTCCATATGATCGTTCGATCTGCGTACCTTCTATGATCTGTGCGCGCAATACGATATGACCCTGTCCGCTATGCCGCTCTGTTCCATGCTGGATCGCATTTTCGATCAATGGCTGAATGATGAATTTGGGTACCGGATATCGATACAATTGGGAATTGATATCATATTGCACGTCAAAATTGTTGCCATATCGCATCTGCTGGATGCTGACATAGTTGCGCACATGGTCGATTTCCTGCTCCAGCGGAACCTTTTCTCCCGGCTCACGAATGCTATAACGCAAAATCGCTGCAAGCGAAGATACCATCGTTGCAATATCGTCCTCCCCGCGACTCAGTGCCAGCCAGTTGACTGAATCCAGCGTATTGTATATAAAATGCGGATTGATCTGCGCCTGTAACGCTTTCATCTCCGCCTGCTTCTCCCGTTCCCCACTGCGTACTACATCGTCAACCAGACCGTTAATGCGCTGCATCAAGTTGTTGAATTGACGGTACAGCACGCCAACTTCATTCTGCTCTGGTGGCTCGATAAATACGTCGATATTGGACTCATCCTTGATCTTTTTCATAACATTGGCAAGCTTGATTACTGGACGAGCGATGCTGTTGGACACGATCAGCGTCAGTACGACGCCCACTACAATGACCAGCCCGGTAATGCCAGCGATCAGATAGCGAATGATCGACAAACGCTCGGTTACATCGCTGTACGGAATGAGGGCGACCAGATTCCAGCCCCATTTTAGCGGGTACACGTCAGCGATATACGAGGTATGGTTATAATCCAAATCGGTGCTGCCGCCCACATCGGCGTATTCCAGCAGCGGTGCCAGCTGTCCGCCATCCGTAATCTGCACGCCTGTCCAGGAGCGGTCGTTACTGTACAGCACCCGATTACTCTGATCTGCCAGCAACAAGCGCGTTCCGCTCGTCAGCTGGGAATTCTCAATCTGGCGTCCAAATTCATTTTTGTCGATAGCGATCACGACGACGCCCATTTCATTGTTACTGTTCATGATTAGTGGATTGCGCACCTGCTTGGCAACGTACACATGCTCCTGATCACCATCTGCATAGAAAATATTCAGCGTTCCTTGCAGCTCTACCGTCCGCTTGAACCATTCCTCACCTGCCGCTAGCTGTGGACTGAAAAAGCGATTGCCCCCGGAATCCGACAGCCCGCCCAATAGCTGCAAGCTCGTTGTCGGCAGGGTCTGCGCAACAGGCGACGTATCACTGACGAAAAAAAGCGCCGAGTATGCGTTCACCACACTACTCAGCGGCACATCCAGATATTTGATAAACTGCTGATTCATAATATTCAAGTTGCGATACCGTTCAATATCATCTGCCGTTGGTTGGTTAAGAATATCGGCAATCGTCTTGTCAGTGGAAAAATAATATGTTGCCTGATCGATGCTAGTCTCGACATTTTGAATATTGTTGCGGCTTTGCAGCATAATGTTTTGCTGATCTTCCAATAGCTGCTCGCGCATAATGCCGGTAAATACAACATACAAAATCCCGTTCGATAGCACCGCAGTTAACGTGATGACGCCGATAAACAAGACAGCGATTTTGCCACGAATGCCGGTTCGCTCCAGCCAACTGCGCCAGCCGCTCGCCCATCTCATGACCGCGCTCCGGTTGCAGAGTTGCCGTTCAGATACAGATTGCGATATTCCGACGGGGTCATGCCTTCCTGCTTTTTGAATACACGGGCAAAATAATGCGAATCCAGAAATCCAAGCTGCTCGGATACGGCATACACGGGCACCGCCGGATCAAGCAGCAAGCGGCGTGCCATCTCCATACGGATTGACGTAATATAACTCCCCAGCTTCGTGCCAGTATTCTGACTGAATACCGCGCTAACATAGGCGGGGGAACGATCCAATCGCGCGGCAATGCTGGCAAGCGACAGATCGGGTTCGTGGATATGCTCCTGCACATGCTGCTTTACATAGTCGACTAGCGAATGCTGACGGGTGTCTTTTTTCTCACTTGCGAGCTTGCCCATCGTGCTGCACCATTCACAGGTGAAGGCGATCGCTTCGGGCGATGTTTTCAAATCTAGCAACCGATCCATATACGTTGCTCGCGCTCCCAACTGAGCACCAGCGATGCGGTCGTTAAAATCAAACAATAGATTCAGCACGCGGATACACAGTGCCTTCACTTCCGCCGGAGGCAACTCTGCCGCCAGCTGATGATCGAATAGCTGCTGGAAAAATAGCATATCGCCCGCCTGCCATGCTTCGGTACAACGCTGTTCTAGCTCTTTGCCAAACAGGGAATGATAATGATCTAACCGCTGTCCACGCCGCTGTGCGAGTTCGCGTACATAGTCGGTCAGCTGTTCAATCTCGGGCCTGGCGACAGGCTTGACGATGTATTGCTGTACACCGTATTGCATCGCTTGCCGGGCATAGTCAAAGTCTTCGTGCGCGCTTAGCAATACGATCGCTGTATCGGTCATCTGCTCATGGATACGGCGGCATAGCTCCAGTCCGTCCATGATCGGCATTTTGATATCGGTAATGATCAGGTCAGGGTGTCGCTGCAAGGCAATCTCCAGCGCTTCGCTGCCATTCCGTGCCTCACCCACAATCTCGGCGTTCCATTCGTGCCAAGGGATAATATTACGCAAGCCTTTTGTAACGATTACGTCGTCGTCTACTAGCAGTACTCTCATATAGTCACCTTCTGTGTAATGGGGATTTTTGTCGAAATGAATGTGAATTGTTCATATCTTAACGTTTTTTGTAGATTCATGGCAATAGTTCTGACATACTGTATCATGTTTTTGCACATGGTGGTGCTTTGGGTTTTGACTAGTGCAACATGCACTGCGGGAAGGAATAAGGGAACGGACTCCGGTGGAGCCGCGGGAATCTTTGGGTTGGGAGAGAATGAAGATTCCCGCGGCTCCAAAGTCGTCCTTTTCCCTTATTTCCTTCCCTACGTTCCGCGATGCTTGCATCTAATCTATACGCAGAAGCAAGCATGTGGGGTGGGTAGGTAGCTGGGAGGGATGGGGGATTGGTTTTTTATTTTGCATTGAAAAGAAACCAGCCTTTGGGGGCTGGTTTGGATGGTTTGTTTTTAGGTTGTGTGCAATCGGAAGATGTGGGCGATGGGGGTTTGGGGTTGGGAGTTCGTTGGGGTTGAGGGTGGTAGGTGAACTTCGATGCCCTTGGTTGTTTGTTGGAAATGTAGGGATTCGGTGATGGTTTCGCCCAGCAGGTCGATGGATTGTACGGTTCCCTCGTAAGGGATGGTGTGCATGGTTGGGACTTGGGTTTGTTCGTCGATGTAGAGGTAGCTGGCGTATACTTTGTTTTGAGACGGCTTGGCTGTGAATGCCCAGTTGTCGGTATAGGCTGGGGCGCAGCTACGGGTGCTGTAAACGGCTTCGCCGTAGGTGTTGAGCCAAGCACCTAGTCCTTTGATCCGGGCGATGGCACCTTCGGGCAGACGACCGTCGGGTTGTGGACCTACGTTGAGTGCCAGATTGCCACCCTTGGAGACGATCTCCATTAGCAGGTGTACGAGCTGGCGCACGGATTTGTATTGATCTTCGTAGCGGAATGAGAACGATGTGCCCATCGTGACGCAGCTTTCCCACGGGATGGACATGGCGTGCTCTGGTACGGTTTGTTCTGGTGTGACGATATTTTCGTAAGCCCCGCCTACGGTACGGTCAGCGGATAGCAGCCATGGTTGATGCTTTCTCATTTTATCGACGACTTCTCCGAGACGGATATCCTGTCCACCCTTGCCTGCGCGTACCCAGCCCGCATCAAGCCACAATACGTCCACGCGACCGTAGTTGGTGAGCAGCTCCTCAATCTGGTCATGAGTAAACTGGACAAATTGCTCCCACAGCCACGGGTATTGATGTGGATCGTAGCTTGGTCCACGCCAGCTCTGTTGTCCGCGTTCCATCCCATCTGCCCAGTAATAGGGCGTATGCCAGTCCGCTTTGGAAAAGTATGCTGAGATTGCCAGTCCGCGCTCGCGGAATGCGTTGAACAGATTGCCTACAATATCGGCATACTTGTGGGCATGAAACGGCGTGTCCTTGCCAGTAATCCGGTAATCCGTCGTATGGGTGTCCCACATACAGAAGCCGTCATGATGCTTGGTCGTAAAGTTCAGATAGCGGAAGCCGCCTTCTTTTGCTAGCTCTGCCCATTCTTCCGGTTGAAAGCGAATGGGATTGAATGTTTGGTTCAGTCCAAAATACTCACGCTTCAGCTCCTGCGCATCTGGTTGCCAGTCGATGCCATCACGCGACCAGTCGCCGTCATCGTCGCTCAATGCCCACGATTCGACGACGCCCAGCTGCGAGTAAGGTCCCCAGTGCATCATCAGCCCCAACTTCTGGTCTTTGAACCATTCCAATCGTTCCAGCAAATACGGGTCTTCCGGTTTCACCCAAGCGTCCTCACTGCTGTAATTGTGTACACCATCCTGTACTTCCAACAGCTTGTCAATCTGCTCCTGTTCCTTGTCTGTTGCTTCAGTCGTTTTTGCATCGCTCATGTCATATAGCCTCCCCCGTGATGATTCATTCCTGTTCTCTATAAACAATTACGGGCATGATACATTTTTCCTGCGGGATCATTTTTCGTTTAGGTGGATCATTTTTCACTTTTGCCAATATGCAGGCAGGATGTCGGCGCATGTATACCTGTATAGGCTTAATCCATCTGAATCTCCACTTCATGCGGACGGTACACGGACAACAGCTCACCCTCGCAATCTGTGGCAAACATGACTGTACGTTCAGCTTCCAGTGTGAAACTGTATTGCTGCTGATTTAATGGATTAGTGATAGCAATCGATGCATCTGCACCATATTCGGATACGAAAATAAACAAACTTCCCTTTGCAAAATCCAGCTTACGTCCGTATACGCCCGGCAGATCGCCGCCCTGCTGCCAATGCAATTCCGGCTCTGCGCCTGCTTCGTTAAGCGCATATTCGTACAACGCGTTCAACGTATCCGTACGGTCATTTAACTCCACCGGCAGAGGGCTCCAGATGAGCTTGCCTGCGCCAAGCGGAACAGTTTTCACCTGTGAGATGCCCGTCAATGGTGCTTGCTTGACCAATTCGGCGATTGAGGTTCCACCAAAGGATACCGGTAATACAGTATCGCCCAGCTGTAATCCTTCCTCTCGGCGTACATTGGATAACGGTGCTTGCTCCGTCACATCTGGCAAGCGATTGACCGGCTGCCAGTACTCGTCCAGATCAAGCGGTCCGGTAAATAGCAGCGTGCTTCCGTGCTGCTCTACATACGTCAGCAACTGCTGCAACGCGTCGTCCTGAAAATTATGCGCACTTGGCACGATGATCAGCTTCGGCGGTGTCCCACTTTCCAGCTCATGCAGATGATATTCGCCAAATGCACGCGGATGCACATTCAGCTCATAGGTGAGCGTACGGATCAGCTTCGCTGTTGCTGCCCGCGCCAATTTACGGGTCGATAAATCATTGGAATATGGATAGACGACCGCCACCTGCTCCAATGTCCGCTGCTCAAACAGATCGCGAATCTCATTCATAAAGCGTCCAAAATCATACGATACATCCGCTTCTGGCTTCTCCGTTCCGTCGGCACGCACCGCCCCAATATTCGACTCATTCACATTGTGCATATAGAAATTGATATTCCAGATCCATTGCACTGCACCCGCGCCGCCAGTAGAAAAGGCATACGCATATTTACGCTCCAATATATATTTCAATTCCTGTTCACTACGCTTCGCGCGACCGTCCGGCGTTTCGATATACATAATGCCAGTTTCCTGAATCAGATTCGGCTTTTGCGGTGTTTTGGTCAGAATACCGTCCCAGACGAGATCGTCCATTTCCCACCATGAATGCACGGTTGTATAATCAACCGCTTCGGCATACAGTAGCGGTGATGGACGCTGTCCTGCTAGCCCTTCATCCTGCCCGACTGTCACTAGCTGACGTGGCTGAATGGACTGAATCATCTCACGCAATTCAGTTGCCCACGCATTGTGCATATCCATCGTGAACAGGCTGTAATCCAGCCAGCGATTGCCTTTTTTCGGATAAATGGATGTAGTACGGAAGCTGACCTCATCCGGGCTAACCGGTCGCACTGCGGCAAAGTCCGGCAGCTCGGCAGGTGTCATATTCCAGCGCTCCTGTACCGCGGCAATATCGTTGTTATAGCGCTGCTGCACCCAGTGGCGATACGCTTCCAGCTCGAAGCGATCGTACACCGGCTGTGGACCGCTGAAGGTTTTGTCCGGGTGGAACATGGACGGTTCGTTGATCAGATCCCAATGCAGATTGGCAGTGTCTTTGTGGCGGGTAACGACGGCAGAAATAAAGCGTTTCTGCGCCTCTACACTACGCGGATCGAGATATGGATTCACACCTTCCCACTGCTCCGGGGTAAAGGCGAAAAAGTTAAAGGTCAGTTCCAACCCATGCCGCTTTGCAGTCAAAATAAAGGCGTCAATCGCCCGCAGCACTTCCTCATACGGATGCCCATCGACAAACATAATGTATCGCCACGCCGTCCAAATCCCTGTGCGCAAATAATTAATGCCTGCATGCTTCATTTGCAACATATCACGATCCCAGACGGACGCGTTCGGCAGGAATAAATATTTGCGCGCTACATCCGAAGTCATATAGGTCATGCCGACAATCGGTAACGGTCGTCCTTCTTTGCGAAAATAATCACGGTCTACGGTCAGCATCTCGCCCGCTGCCAGCAGCTCCGCATGAAATCCCCAGAAGCCCTGACGCACTTGACGGACATCTCCATGCGGTGAGGTAATAGTCACATACAGCTCGTAATATCCCGGCTCCACGATAATGTCCACGGGTACTTTGACAAAGTTCAGCTCACGGAAAGCCGGAATGGTCAGCTGATGACTCCACAGTAAAGATTGACTGCTTGCCGCTTGTTCTTCAGCAGCAGACTGGGAAACTTGATGATCACTGGTGTTGTGCAATGCCAGCGCAAATGTCCAATCACCAGTCACCTCGCCGCCACTTGCATGACGCTGCAAGCTTTGCAATTGAATTGTCAGCGTCGGGCGCTCGCCCGGATCGTAGCTGGCATAATTCGGCTTCACCCAGATTTCAGTTACACCGCGTGCTGCGAATTGCGCCCAGCTTAGCAGCGCGGCGATGCCCTGTTCCCAGAACGACTCTCCTGCTAGTTGATTGGCAAATACCCATCGTCCACCGGCAAAATCACCTTTTGTATGTTCCAGCAATACAACGGGTGCTGCCACTTCGCGTCCATCCTGCGAGATGCCCTTGAGCAATGGATAGATATGCGCATCCATCGGACCACTGGAACCGCCCTGCCCCGGATGATCATCCGTTTTGGTAACATGCAAGACGAGTCCCCATGTAGCGTCGATCGCAAATAGCTGCTCCTGACCTGCCAGCAGCGGAATATCGGTGCTGGCAGCGTAGCTTGCAATCGGCGCGGGATCAACCGGCAACGCTTCGTGAATATTCAGCTGCTGATGATATGCAGTCTGATCATTTTCCTTTTGCCAGCCATTGTCCGTCCAGCGCACCGGTGTGCGGAACGGAACACCGCCCAGATGCACCAGCCCTTTGCCATCCCGTACATGCTGCCAAATAGCATGCCATGCTTCTTTGGGAAAATAACTGCCATGCAGATGCACGTACACATCTGCGTGTGTCAGCGCATCCGCAAGTCCCGCGGCATCGGCAACAATAACGTCGCTCCCTAGTTCAGCGAGCTGTTGCTCACCCGGACGCTGCCCATCAAACGGAAACCCGGAATCGTAAAAAATAACGGTACGCAATGCAGAGGAATGATTGGATAGAATGGAATTCATGCGTAATCTCCCTTTTATCATCAATTGGAATACATTCAGTGGATCTGTTGCCGTTGACCGCCTATTCAAAACAGGTGTACATGTAACGATGCATTAACCTACATATGCATATGTGACTTACGCATGCATATCTGCACCTAAGATGCACCTCTAACCATGCACATACGTCTTATGCGTGATTATTATCCAGCAGCCCTTTTTGCATAGCGGTGTACACGAGATTGGAAAACAGACTATTCGACCATGCAAACCACGGGCGGGTAAAGGTATGTGGATCGTCAGCATGGAAGCCTTCGTGCATATAACCGGTATCGGCATCCGTACTCTCCAGCATATCAATCATCTCCAGCATTTCCTTGTCTGTGCTGGCGGTGAGTCCTTGCATCGACAAACCCATATGCCATACATAATCCGGCGGCGTATGCGGACTGCCCATGCCACGCGCAGCTTTGCCTTCAAAGTAAAACGGATTTTCTTTGCTCAAAATAAATTTGCGTGTCTGCAAATACATAGCATCATCCGGTCGACAGTAACCCAGATACGGCATCGACAGCAGACTCGGCGTACCAGCATCATCCATCAGACAATAGTTGCCAAATCCGTCTGTTTCATACGCATAGATCGGACCGTATTCCGGGTGACGGTAAATGCCGTACAGCTCAATGCCGTGCTGCACTTCCTCTTCCATCTGTGCCAGCTCATCGGCAAATGCCAGATCGCGATACACAAACCGCACCATCTCCTGCATCTGACGCAGACAGACAACAGCAAACATATTCGCCGGGATATTATAATGCAGATCGCATGCATCATCGCTAGGACGGAAACCCGACCAGATCATGCCAGTGTAGTTAACGGGCATGCCTTTGCCCTGATTGCGGATCGTATCAATCGCTGGACAATTACGCCGGGTGAATCGGTATGGCGATTGTTCCATATGCTGCTGCTCAGTGCGCCATAGCTTGTAAATGCTGCGCAGTCCTTCTTTAAACCCACTATCAAAAATGTCCGAATTGCCGCTGTGCTTCCAATATTGATACGCCAGCCGTACCGTAAAGCAAAGCGAATCCAGCTCAAACTTACGCTCCCACACCCACGGTCCCATCTCCGTCTCATCCGCCGGGTCCCAATGCCAGTCGTTAGCGGTTTCGTTAAACGCATTGGCATATGGATCAACCGACAGATAGAACATATGACGACGGATCAGCCCGCTAATGATCCGTTGCAGCTGCTCGTCCTTACCGCAAAGTGGTACATAGTGCATCAGCTGTTCGACCGAATCGCGCAGCCATAACGCCGGAATATCACCGGTAATGACAAAAGTCGTGCCGTCATCCAGCAGCTTGGTTGTCGTCTCCAATGTATTCGGAAAACAGTTGCGGAATTGCTGTGCCAGCTTCGGACGATGTGCCAATCGCTGCTCCGCTTCTGCTAGTGTCTGCTTGATCACTTCCGGCAGTTCAAACGTACTCATTGCAATATTCGCCATCGGTTGTGTCATTGCGTTGTCCCTACTTTCCATTTCAGCGTTTTGATCTCGTATGGTTTAAAGGACAGTGTCATTACGCCATCGGCGGATTCCAGCTGTTCCTTTTCATCTTCTAGCAGATTGGTCAATATCCATTGCCCGTTATGATTGTGTTCCGACATTGTCCAGTTGCCCGGACGAAGAGTAGCTGCACACCGACTGCCAGACGATTCGTACAATCGGAAAATCGTACCGTCACCGTCCTCTGCAGGTTTGATGCTATCCAGCACGACATGCTCGCTGGTGTAGTCCAGCAGAGACTGCGACTGCGACTGCGACTGCGACTGCGACTGCGACTGCGACTGCGACTGCGACTGCGACTGCGACTGCGACTGCGACTGCGACTGCGACTGCGACTGCGACTGCGACTGCGACTGCGTAGCAATGGTAGCGTCAACGGCTGGTGTATATGCAATCATCCGCACTGGTGCGGGTTGGTTCAGCTCTGCTGCTGCGCGGACAGTGTACGCTTCGCGCCAGTTACCGCCATGCGGAAGCAGTGAGTACGTAAATTCATGCTGCCCAATATCGGCTTCGCCATCCGGCCATTTTGGCGCACGCAATAGTGAAAGGCGCAGGCGTGCATGTTTGATGTCATAGCCGTATTTGCAATCGTTGAGCAGGCTGACGCCGTAATTGCCTTCCGACACATCTGCCCAGCGATGTCCGCACACTTCGAATTGTGCACGCTCCCATGACGTATTGTTGTTCATCGTCCGTTCTAGTGCGCCGAACGGAATCTCATACGTCGCTTGCTCGGCGATCAGATCAACCGGGAATTCGACTTTGAGCAGCTTATGACTTTCATTCCAGTTCACTTCTGTTTTAAAATCAATGCGCCGATGGTGGTTGTACAGATACATTTCCTGGGTAATGATCGAACCACCTAGCTCCCAGCGGAAATACAAAATATCGCCAGTGCGCCCTTTCATAACGACGCGTGATGATATCAGATTCGCCTTGCCTGCCACCTGATTATCAAAATGCGGGTCTACATCCCACGCATCCCACAAGGTCGGACGGTCGTGGTAATATCCGAATACATTGCCCGCTTGCCCCGGCTTTAACACTTCGCGTTCATATTCCCGGTCGTACAATGAAATGATCTCGCCCTGCTCGTTAAAGCGAATGCTATAATACGGCGTTTCCCAGATTGCCGGAACCTGTGCGCCAAGCACGACATCCGCTGGACTTTGCACATCGTCTTCGTGTTCGTATTCATGTACATCTGATTGCTCGTACGTTTGTTGATCGTCCGGTTGATAATCCGGCACCGTTGTAGTGGATGACAACCCGGTTTCTTTTTCACGTAGCCAGATCACCCGATAGCCAAATGCAGGAATAGATGGCACATGAATGCGCAGGGTAAATGGAGATGTACCCGCATCCTGATTCGGTGCTGCTTCTTGATTAGCGTTTGGCGAGTGATCACTATTCTGATGTGCTGTAGTGGATTGCTGTGCTGTTGGTTCTGTATTCTGCGCTCCATACGGTACGCGTCCAGGTAGCTTGCTGCGGGCTGCGGTAAATCGTAGCTTTGGTGCTGCTGGGAATTCTGCTACTGGCTCTGCCAGCTCGTTGACGATAATATCAAATGCCAGCGGATTCCCCTGATCATCGTATACGGCAATCTGTTTCAGATCGTCGTCGCCCTGAATATCTACCCATTCGCCGCGTTCCCAGCCGAGACTATTGAATACGGCATATGGTGTGCCTTCACCGGACAACGATAACGAATCTATCCACAACGCTAGCGCCTGATCCAATGCGCCTTCTCCGATACGCAAAATCTCCTCATATTCCACATCTGACGTATGATACACTTCCGTAATTGCCGAGCCTGGCACAATATCGTGAAATTGATTCAGCATGATGCCGATCCATCCTGCTCGGAACAGCTCTGCCGTAATCGGTGCATGATTATCCGCTTTGTTCAGAATGAGCGGGCTAACCGAAAAGTCAGCTGCGGATGGTACAGTATTGCCGTCAGCGGCGTCAGCTAAAGAAGGTGCGGCATTTCCACCAGCAGGATCAGTTGCAGCAGCGATCACATCGTTCGGAATATGTTCCGCATGTGGATCGTTTCCTGCCGAATGTGCGTTTGTCGATGCTGTTGTGGCATGCAACGTACGAACGTCTGCCTTTTCCGCTTCACTAGTACTATCGTTCGCCGCCAGACTGCTGCGGTTTAGATGTAGCACCGCCAGTTGTTCCCAAATTTCCGCTTCGCGATATAATACTTCCGCTTTGCGATTGTAGCGCTTGTTCCATGCCTGGGTTGTATATGTACCGCGATGCAGCTCCAAATACAGATCGCCGCGCCAGACCGGAAGGTCGTCTCCCTTTTCCAATGTATGATCAAAAAATTCCTTCGCCGTACCAAATTCGGCTTTGGGCTGACCGATCATCCACTGGGCGTGCTGTACGTATTCGACCATCTCCTCCGTCACACCGCCGCCGCCGTCACCGTGTCCATATAGCAGCATTTGCTCTGGATGAATATCCTTTTGCCGGAACGATGTCCAGTGCTCGTCGATATCTTTGACTGTCGTATGCTCGTTCACTCCATGATTCAGATATGACAATACTGGCGTGCCGTCGATCCCTACCCACTGGAACAGATCATACGGGAATATATTCGTGTCATTCCAATTCAGCTTGGTCGTCATAAAATAAGGGATTTCTGCCTGCCGCAACAACTGTGGCAACGAAGCGGCATAACCAAATGTATCCGGCAGCCACTCAATCGATGACGTCTGTCCAAATTCTTCACGGTAAAAGCGCTGTCCATACAACAACTGACGCGCCAGCGATTCGCCGCTCGGAATATTCAGATCCGGCTCGACCCACATGCCGCCCACCAATTCCCAGCGTCCTTCGGCAACATATTGCTTGATCTTGACATACAGCTCCGGGTAATGATCCTTCACATATGCGAATAGCTGCGGCTGACTCTGAGTGTAGACAAATTCCGGGTACTGTTCCAGCAGCGTACACATCGTCGAAAAGGTACGGCTACTTTTGCGCACAGTTTCCCGAATGGGCCACAGCCATGCGATATCGATATGCGATTGCCCGACCATAATCATGCGTCCATCGGTAGCGGCTTCTGGCGCGTATTTGCCCACTCGCTCCTGCAACAACTGCTGCAATTGCAGCCAAGGCTGCTCCAATTCCCATGATTCCTGCGGCAGATTATACGCCGCCTGCATACATTCGATAAGTGCATGCTCAATATCGGTACGACGCAGCTCACCTTCTGGCAAACGACGTGACGCATCCAGCAGCAGACGCACACTGTGCATCAGACTGCGCAGTCCGGCATTGATGCTGACTAGACTGGCAGTGAAGCCCGTCAGCGGGGCGACGAATTCCGGTTGACCATTTAGCGGATCATGCGGCTCAGGAATCGGATCGTACAGTTCAATCTCTGCCCGTAAGGTCTGTCCGATCTGTTCAGTACGCAGCGGTACAAATTGATGATTGCGATCCAACCCGTGGTACAACTCACCGTTTAGCTTCAGTAATCCTTCGCCGCCACCAGCACTAAATACAATAGCTGCCGGATGACCTGTCCATTCCGCCGGAACTTCGATATCCGTTTCCAGCATATACGTAATGCCGTGTGTTGACCGAAGTGTCAGATCGCTCGTCTGGCGCGGCTTCAGCACTTCATATCGTCCGGCTGTAATATAGCGTACTTCCTCTACTGTCCATTGTTTCAGTTCAATCTGTTCCAGCCACTCGTGAGTCGCCAGATGTTTGAGAAATCGTTGAATACGATGCATAGTGTGCCTCCCTGAAGTTCAAGGTTGATGGAACGAATACGGATGAATACGCAAGGATATATACCTAATTTACTGAGACAACATAGATGTGCTGTACTGCCTGTGCCTAAGTGCGATCAGGCAGTACAGCTTACCGGAATTATGCTATACGTGACTTGCGGATACAATATGTCAGATATGAGCGAGTATGTGTCATATGCTATCCCTTTCGCCATGCGGGTTGCTGAGGTATATGCGAGATATGTGATGCATTCATGACACAGTCATAATTCAGTTCGTAATCGTGAGCGAGACGACCTGTCCAGCCGCTGAACTGCCCCCAATTTGCAAATGGAACTCACCACTCTCTACGATTCGTTCCAGACTGGAAGTGACTAGCTCCAGATGCTCTGTCGTAATCGTAAACGTAACTGTCTTCGTCTCGCCCGGCTCCAAATATACGCGGGCAAATCCTTTCAGCTCCTTCTCCGGTCGCGTAAACGTAGCGACCAGATCGGAGATGTACAGCTGTGCTACTTCCCAACCTGCTACATCTCCGGTATTCGTAATCTCCACATCCACTTCGGCTACGAGTGCTGAAGGTGTATGCTTTGCCTTTGCCAAAGAGGGGGCATCTGACACTGCCTGTGCCGCAGTCGTTGCCTGAATCGCTGCCAGCGAAACGTTGATCTGACGCACGACAGGCTCTGCATAGGCGAATGTCGTATAGCTCAATCCATGTCCAAACGGATACGCTGGTTGCAGATCCATCTCTAGGTAACGCTTGCCACGAGTGCGCTTGCTATTGTAATACACCGGCAATTGTCCGACATGTTTTGGTACCGAGATCGTTAATCGACCGGATGGATTGACTTGACCAAACAGAATTTCCGCCAGCGCATGCCCACCTTCCTGCCCCGGATACCATGCCTCGACAATCGCATGCGCATGCTCGTCGATCCACGGCTCGGCTACTGGACGACCGTTGATATAAACGACGATCAGCTTTTTGCCTAGTGCTTGTATTTGCTTGAACAGCTCCAGCTGTGCGCCCGCGAGATTGAGATCAACACGGTCGATGCCTTCACCGCTCTCCATATCGCTCTCCTCAGAATCATGCACAAGCGATTGCCCGGTACGCAGATCGATCGTTCCTTCGCCAAAATCACGCGCACTGGAACCGCCCAGCACGAGTATGACCGTCTCTGCCTGCTCTGCGATTTCCAGTGCATACGGAATCCCTTCCAGCGAACCATCCTTGATGCGGCAACCCGGTGCATACAGTAGGCGTTCTTCCTGTCCGGCGTCTGCCAGCTGCTGACGAATGCCTTCCAGCGGCGTTACTACTTTGCCAGCTGGTTGCGGTGATGTGTAATCGCCAAGCTGATTGTACGGCTTGTTGGCATTCGGTCCGATGACGGCAATGTTCCCCGTATGTGTAGCGGAGAGTGGCAGTGCTGAAGCATCGTTTTTCAGCAAAATAATGCCTTGACGAGCTACTTCGCGTGCCAACTCTACATGCTCGGGCGAATGAATCACACGTTCTGCGCGGTCAGGATCGACATACGGATGGTCAAACAGCCCCAATCGGAATTTGATCTCTAGCAGACGGCGCACTGCCTGATCCAGATGCGCTTCGTCGGCGATGCCCTGCTCCAACGCGGATTTTAGATATTTGCCAAACATATACCCCGACATTTCCAGATCAATGCCTGCTTTCAGGGAAAGGGCGGTTGCTTGCTCACCTGTTTCTACGATGTTGTAGCCACCTACGAGCATATTCATCGCACTCGCATCCGTAATGACAAAACCGTCAAACCCCCACTGCTTGCGCAGCACCTCATCCAGCAAATAATCGCTTGACGTACATGGCACGCCGTCGATTTCGTTATACGCGGTCATGATCGAGATCGCCCCCGCTTCTACCGCTTTGCGAAATGGCATCAGATCGACTTCATGCAATTCCTTCATGCCCATATGTACAGGTGCAGCATTGCGTCCACCTTCAGACGCGCCATATCCAGCAAAATGCTTCAGCGTTGCAATCACACTGTCCGGTCCGTCCAGCGATTCTCCTTGTAATCCTCGCACTGCCGCCATGGCTAGCTGTGATGCGAGATACGGATCTTCGCCGTACGTTTCCTCGGTACGCCCCCAGCGTGGATCGCGTACAATATCCAGCACTGGCGAATACGTTGCTACGCCCCCCTGACTACGCGTCTCCACTGCCACTGCATGACACATCTGCTCATACAGCTCCGGGTTCCATGTACTCGCTGCCAATAATGGCACTGGATAAACGGTAGCGCCAATTGCCATATGTCCATGCGAACATTCTTCACCAAACATAAGTGGAATGCCTAGCCGCGAGTTCTCGATGACGAATTTCTGAATATCATTCAGCGCCGCCGCTCCTTCGCGCGGGGACAGCCCGGTTTCCAGCGTAACCTCTGTCCACGGATCGGCGCGCAAGGCTGCATACAATGCGCCGATCTTGCCAGCGACAATATCTTCTTTGAACGCTTCGGTCAGCGTAATTGTGCCATCTTCCTGTTTGTCAAACATGCGCCAGCCGAATGGCTGCACCAATTGTCCGATCTTCTCATCCTGCGTCATCTGTGCCAGCAAATCCTGTACCCGTTCCTGCAACGGTGTCGATGGGTCTTTGTAACTCATGTGTATAGTCACCTTTGATCCTTTCGTGGCGCGGCTGCCTGTGCGATTGGTGGAATGTAGAATGTGTCTGGCTGCAGCGCAATCCTGTGTTGTTTATTTGGTGATGCTCCAGCTCCGCGCGGGACATGCCGACAGCGGCTGGTTGTGTGTAGTATTTCTGCCTCGAACCGGGGATACCTGTCTCAGAACGATAAAAGATTTATTTTTTATTATAAAAATTATTTTCACATATACTTGAAAATCAGAAATTACAACTCCTATCGCCCCCTTTCTGCTTTATGCCAACAAAATTGGGAATAGCAATGTTTTCAGCCTTCATATTCCCCATTTTCAAACGATTATACGTCATTTACCATATCATCCTTCGGCTATGACAGCATAGAGACGCTCTGCCAAATGGATAGAAATGAAAAAAAATTTCACAAAATAAAAAGAATTTCACCATTCTGTATGTCTGTTCGGATATACGTTCAGATGATAGAAATGGAATACAAAAAAGAGCAGCGTCATCATACGACACTGCTCCTTTCGTTTCATTGCGATAGTATTCATTTCCTTCAATACGCCCAGTTGCCTTTGCGGAATACTGGCTCGATCGTGCCGTCTGGCAATTCGCCGTCGATATCCAGCTCTGCCGAACCGACCATAAAGTCGACGTGTGTCAGACTAACATTAGCGCCGTGATCCAGTAGTTCCTGCTTGCTCATCTTGGTGCCGCCTTCCAGATTGGTCGGATACGCACTGCCCAGCGCAAAGTGGCAGGACGCATTCTCATCGATACCTGTATTGTAGAAAATACGGTTCAGGTTCGAGATTGGCGAATCATACGGCACTAATGCCACTTCGCCCAGATGCAGTGCGCCCTCATCCGTTTCCAGAAGCGAAGTCAGATGCTCGCGACCGGATGTTGCATCATATTCCACCACTTTGCCATCTTTGAAGGTTAATTGAATGCCCTCGACTAGACGACCGTTCAGATTGAGCGGCATCGTACTCGTAACTGTGCCGTTCACGCCATTGCGATGCGGCATCGAATATACTTCCTCTGTCGGCATATTAGCGACAAAATAGACGCCCGCTTCATTCTCTCCACCGCCGCTGCGCCACAGATGACCTTGCGGCAGCTGGACATGCAGATCAGTTCCGGGCGCGCGATAATGTAGACTTTTGTATTGTTTGCCGTTTAACAGGTTTTTGCCCTGACGCAGATGTTCAATATGCTCGCGCCATGCGGCAACCGGATCATTGTCCGCTTTGACCCGATTCATCATGAAGATTGCTTCCCACATTGCCGGGATGCGTTCAGCTTCCGGCAGGTCGGCGTACACTTTGTTCGCCCATGCGGCTGTTGGCGCTTTGATCAGCGACCAGCTAATGCGGCTGTTGCGGGTGAAGACGCTATACTTCTCATTAGCAATCGCCGCTGCTTTGACCGAAGTGGACACCTTCCACGAATCGATGCCAGTGAACAGCTCAGGATTCGGTACTTTAATACGTAGAATCGCTCCGCCCTCTTGAGCAAACTTCTCCATCATTTCCGCCTGCCATTGCGGATAGTAGTCAAAGGTATCGTCTGCGGCGTGCTCATAGCGAATGCGGGTAACGGCTTCATCATCCCAATCTACGATTACGTATTTGGCACCAGCATCGTACGCTTTGGCAACGATCAGTCTTGTCAGATCGGCGGTCTCCAGCGGTGCATTGACGATAAGCACCTGTCCGGGCTGAATATTCACTCCTACTTTGATCACCAGTTCGGCGTATTTTTCTAACATGTTTGTCAATGTACTCATTCGTTCTATCCCCTTCTCTGTCGCTAAAATCCTTACATCTGTTTCCTTGTTTAAACACCTGTTTTTGTATTTGACAAAATTGAATGTAGATTTGATGAATTTTGTCGAAAACAATTTCTTTCTACTGAATAACGTCCTATAATATCGAACAAAACCATTGATTCAATTTTAAACTTTTCAGTGTATAAGGTATCTGTGAAGTGATACACCGGATACGAAACAGGTCATGAAGGATATACAGCGTCACCATCTCCTCATTATACCGTGTAATCCCCCATCCGACATCACCCTGCATGTCATCTCTACCCCACCAACGATCTTGATGCCCAAAGGAGCCCCTCATTGATGTATGAAAAAAACAAAGTTATGAACATGTTATGCCTTGTTACGGTAGCGCTCTCTTTTATCGTGTTTGCGCTGCATACGTTTACTACCATCATTCCCGTTCCTATGAATATGGACATGGATCATATGTCGCACGGCAGTATGGATCATGTGCAACCGATGCGTTATGTATTGCTCGCTATTCCACTTATTCTGTTCCTCGTATCGTTGAGCCTGTTCGCCAAACAGCCGATGCACGCTTATCTGCCCGTACTCAATACGTTGATTCTGACCTTTGGTAGTATCGCGCTGATTGCTGCTGGTGACGGATTGGTCGAGTACCACTTTTCCGTATTTATGGTCGTCGCTTTTGTCGCCTTTTACGATTCGTTAAAACTGGTACTGCTGACGACGGTAATTTTTGCGGTGCATCATATCGCAGGCTTCTTCCTCTTTCCAGAGCTAATCTGTGGGCATATGAATTATTCCTTCTCCCTGCTGCTCATTCACGCTGTATTCTTGCTGCTGACCAGCGCTGCTGCCAGTCTGCTCATTGTGACCAAGCATCGGACGACCCGTTCGCTAGAAGCTCAGAAGCATAGCGCCGATGAGCTGAATCGTACCGCCCTGAACAATCTGCAACATACCGGACAGTATATGGAGCAATCCGCTAGTTCCTTGCAGACCAGTTCGCAATCGCTCGTCCTGCTGTCCGAAGAAATCGCCCGTTCCGTTGAGCAGATTAGCAGCGCCGCGACAAGTCAATTGCTGCCTTCCCAGCAGCAGAGCGAGGACAAGCTGAACCGTATGACTGCTGCCATTCACGATATCGCCAGCGCACTCGAACAGCTGCGCCAATCGTCCGCGACAACGATTGATCGTGCCCAACATGGCAGACAATCGCTGGATCAGATCACTGAGCGTATATCTTCTTTGCAATCTGATGTGGAGCAAATGGCTGCCGGGATTCACGGTGTCGATGATCGCGCACAGGAAATTGCCCGCTTTATCGGTATTATCGCTCACCTTGCCGAGGAAACGAATCTGTTATCGCTGAACGCTTCCATCGAAGCTGCACGCGCTGGTGAACACGGTAAAAGCTTCGCCGTTGTCGCCCAACAAGTGAAAAAGCTGTCTATCGAAACCGCGGATGCACTGCAACGTATGTCCGCCATCATTAACGAGTTTACTGGCGCGACCGGCAATGCACTGCAATCATCCGAACGCGGTGCACAGCAAATGCGCCTGACACTGGATGATGTGCGGCAGACGCATGAGACGTTCCGTCATATTGTGGAAGCGACCAAGCTTAACGGTCAGCAGGTAGAGCAGATCACGACGCGTACACTAGAGCTGGATCGCAATGCGGAAGCAGTGAATGAAGCGACACATTATGTGACCGAGATGATCCAGCAATCGCTAAACAGTCAGCAAATGGTTGCTGGCACAGTCAATCAGCAACTCGAACATAGCTATGCAGTACGTAACGAAGCCGATCAATTAAACAAAATGGGCGACCAGCTGAGCGACCTTATGCAGCAATTCAGCCAGCAACATGATACTCACTCCCGCTCATCCACTCATTCGCTTCAGAACGTTGACTCTGATTCCCATAACCGATTGCATGCTCATCGTGCTTCGACTACTGCCGTCGCTGATATCGCTTAACGATATCCATCCAACGTCTATATAGCATTCAAAGCTCCCTTCATTCATCTCTATGAAGGGAGCTTTCTTTTGCTTTTGACGATTGCAGATAGCGAGGCTTTCGAGGTTTCCGTTTTATATGCTTTCGTTTTGCTATCTTGGTTTTTGCTGTATTGGTTTTCGACCTTTCATTCTCGCCCCCTCAGATTAGGTTAAGAATAACTCGCCTAATTGTTCAATATTGAACAATTAATCAAAGATAAACAAACTTTTTCACACTTTTTCGTATTATTTTGAACATTTTTGTGTACATTATTTATCAGACTGACTAGAATGAAAGTGTATTCAACCAGTTATTGTGGAAAAGAGGGGTATTATGGAAACGATGCTTCGCAATGTGTTTCAATCCCTAGCCAAAAATCCGTCAGCGAATCGGATGGCAAAAAAGTACGGTTTGCGCTTTGGTGCCAAACGGTTTGTTGCAGGCGTTACCATTGAAGAAGCGATTCAGGCGGTGCGGCAGTTGAATCTGGATGGACGATTGGCAACTTTGGATCATCTGGGTGAATTCATTTCCACACGCGAGGAAGCACTGGAATCCCTTCAGATGTGTCTGGCAACATTGGATGCTGTACACAGCAGTGGTGTGCAATCCAATCTGTCGCTCAAGCTGACTTCGCTAGGGCTGGATCTTGATCGCCAGCTTTGTCTGGACAATATGCGGCAGATCGTAGAACGGGCGCGCAGTTATGGTAACTTCGTTCGGATCGATATGGAGGATTATTCGCATTGCCAGCCAGCGCTTGATGTGTATCGGGAATTGAGACAATCGTTTGACAATGTAGGGATCGTATTGCAGGCATATCTGTTCCGTACATCGGAAGATGTGGAGCAATTGAATGCACTGCATGCGAATCTGCGATTGGTCAAAGGCGCTTACAAAGAACCAGCAACCGTCGCATTTCCAGCCAAAGAAGATGTCGATACCAATTACCGCAGCATCATTCTCCAACATCTGCGCAACGGCAATTATACCGCGATTGCTACACACGATGAGACAATCGTCCGGTTTGTCAAAGAAACGGTTAGCGAGCGCGGCATTCCGCTGGAGCAATTTGAATTTCAAATGCTGTATGGCATTTGCGAAGATTTGCAAAAGCGACTTGTGCAGGAAGGCTACAAAGTGCGCGTATATGTACCGTATGGACGCGACTGGTTCGGCTACAATATGCGCCGTCTTGCCGAACGTCCAGCTAATGTATGGTTTGTGATGAAAAATCTATTTCGCTAAAAAGCCGCCCGTTCCTCATACAATCACTGTGCATGAACAAACGGACGGCAGGATGGCTGGCTAGTATGGAATGTTGTACATTCCGATCGGTACATCTGCTGTCATCAAAGCAGCTGATGCTTGGTCATCTTGTTGTACAGCGTACCGCGCGAGATGCCTAGCATGCGGGCAGCAGTGCTTTTGTTGCCGGAAGCACTGCGGATCGCCTCTTGAATACGTTCCTTTTCCTCTTCATCTGTAATGCGGGCTTTTAATCCTTGATGCCGCACAGGAGCTTCGCTAGAACTCGTGGATCGAGGCGGAAGTGTAACAGGCGCTGTCGTCGGCAGATGCAGAAATTTCTGAAAAGCATCCGGTAATAGCTCTGGCTGCAACTCGTCATGATCGCTCAAAATGACGCAGCGTTCGATCACTGCTCTCAGCTCAGCGACATTGCCCGGCCAATCGTAACGGGCAAAAGCGAACATCACATCCGGCGCTGCTTTCGGTAACGATTTACGGTATTGCATGGCAAATTCGCGCAAGTACATGTGTACCAGAATCGCGATATCCTCTCTGCGTTCACGCAGCGGGGGAACGGTAATGCTGACAACGCCGAGTGCATAATACAGCTCCGAACTGAATTGTCCGGCGGCAACTAGCTGCTCCAGATCGGAACGACTGGCGGCGATAATACGCGTATGCAGCGGTAATTCTTCCTGACCGCCATACCGGCGGAAGGAACGGGATTGCAGCGCGCGGTATAGCTTGTTCTGCATCTCCGGGGTGAGACGATGGATCTCGTTCAGAAATAAGGTGCCGTAACCTGCCTGCTCCAATTTACCCGCTTCCTGAATATCTTGCCCAGAATAGGTGCCGCCGATAAAACCAAACAGCTCGCTATCCAGTAGCCCCGGTGGAATCGCGCCGCAATTAATGCTCAGAAATGGAGCATCGCTGTATGCACCTGCCAGATGAATAGCCCGTGCCAGCTGTTCTTTGCCAGAGCCGGGTTCACCGTACAGCAGTACTGGTGTATTCAGTTCAGCGACCTTCTTGCCGATGCGTACCACCTTGCTAATGCTGTGACTTTGCCCGTCCATCAGAGTGAATGGATCATCGCCGCGCGGCAGTGTCTCGTGAATGCTTACCTGTGCCGAAGATAGCTCCTGATTTAATTTGACCAGATGCGTAATATCTTGCTCTGACGCCAACCCGCCAACAATATGACCCGCATCGTCCACAATCGGCGAAGCATTGATGAGCACATGTGTGCCTTCTGACGACTGGTGGTACATATTGCGCACCCGACGCCCTTTGTCCAGCACCTGCAATAGCATGAGCGATTCCGGGCTAAAATGATCACTGATTTTGCGTCCAATCATGCGCTCGCGTGGAATGCCGTACATGTCGGCAGCCATCTCGTTCCAGCAGAGCACCGTACCATCGCGGTCAATGGCAGTGACTGCATCGGTCATCGTATCCAGCAATACATCCAGATATAATTCCGCACGACGCTTGTTCGTAACAAGTTGCTGAACAACTTGCCGAGCCGTTAACCAACCGATGAGCACATCGTTGTTGTCGGTATCCGTCAGGAGCAGTGGACGCTGGATCGATGCAGGCAGCCACGACTGGTCATCATTGCCATGCTGTAGCGCAGCAGCATTCACAAGCGTTGAAGGTGCAAACAAATGAACACCATCATGCAATGTCCCGTCCCAATTGCGCCAGAACGCCAGATCGTCCGCTGTCCATAAATAATGCTTGTCGTCCGATGTGTGCACGTATACCGCTTGACCGTCTTCCAGCAGTTGCAGCAGTGTGTCACGCTCATCCTGTATATTCAACTGTGTCCATGTAGTTTCCATCACGATCTGTTCATTATTGAACATAACAACCTCTCACTTCGTGTTATTTTGTATCCATTTTACATGAGCTTGCTACTCCTTACAACCGCCAACATACCGCTGTGTAAGGCATGGCGGGAATGGATCATCAGTGTTGCTACGTTCGGAACGACTGTTCATCTGCCATTGATGCTTGAACAGGAAGCTTCGTCCATCAACCGATTTTATTTCATCAGGCTTAACCATCCGAAAGGGGATATGGATCATGAGTAAAGTGACGAATATCAAACCGTTTGCCAATGAAGCATTTGTTGATTTTAGCGTACCGGAAAACCGCGATGCCATGAAAAAAGCACTGGACAAAGTAAAAAGTGAACTGGGACGCAAGATTCCGCTGCATATCGGCGGCGAACAATTCTTTACCGATGATGTGATTACTTCCATCAACCCGGGCGATACCGATCAGATCATTGCCCATGTCAGCAAGGCAAATCGCGAACTGGCAGAGCAAGCGATGCAAACGGCATTGTCCACCTTTGAAACGTGGAAAACCGTACCACCCCGTCAGCGCGCCGACTACCTGTTTCATGCCGCTCAATTGATGCGTGAGCGCAAGCATAAATTTTCCGCATTGATGATTCTGGAATCCGGCAAAAATTACGCAGAAGCAGATGCCGATACAGCGGAAGCGATTGATTTTATGGAATTTTACGCACGCGAAATGATTCGGTTGGATCAGATCAACGAGACACAACCGCTCACTGCTGTTGCTGGCGAAGATAACCGCCTGTCCTACATTCCACTCGGTGTTGGCATCGTCATTCCACCGTGGAACTTCCCGCTGGCGATCTGCGTCGGTATGACGACAGCGGCAATCGTATCCGGTAATACCGTCTTGCTCAAACCGGCTTCTACTACGCCTGCCATTGCACACGCCTTTGTAGAGCTGATGGAAGAAATCGGCTTGCCACCGGGTGTGATCAATTATGTACCGGGTAGCGGTGCTGAAGTGGGCGACTATCTGACCACCCATGCACACACACGGTTCGTCAGCTTTACCGGCTCCAAGGAAGTTGGACTGCGTATTAGCAAATTAACTGCCGATACGGCGGATGGACAAATCTGGATTAAGCGCCTGATCGCAGAGATGGGCGGCAAGGACGGTATTGTTGTAGATGAAACGGCAGATCTGGATGCAGCAGCACAGGCGATTGTTTCCTCCGCCTTCGGCTTTCAAGGGCAAAAATGTTCTGCTGGTTCGCGCGCAGTAATCGTACGCTCAGTCTATGACGAGCTCGTTCAGAAGATCGTCACCTTGACTGGTAAACTGTCCAGCGGCTTACCAGAGGATAATTATCCCGCTGGACCGGTCATTGATCAGGCTTCATGCGATAAAATCATGAACTATATCGAGATCGGCAAAACCGAAGGTCGCCTGCTGGCAGGTGGCAAACGGGCGGACGGCAACGGCTACTATATCCAGCCGACGATTATCGCCGATGTGAATCGTAACGCGCGCGTGATGCAGGAAGAGATTTTCGGACCAGTGCTGGCGCTTTGCCCTGCCGATGATTACCGCGAAGCAATCGACATTTATAACGATACCGAGTTCGGATTGACTGGCTCCTTCTTTTCCAACAATGAAGAGCGGATCGATGAAGCTCTGAACAAGATGCATTGCGGCAATCTGTATATCAATCGCAAATGTACAGGCGCACTCGTTGGGGCGCATCCATTTGGCGGATTCAATATGTCGGGTACGGACTCCAAAGCTGGCGGACATGATTATCTGCTGCTGTTTACTCAAGCAAAGCTGACTTCCCGCAAACTGTAATTCATTTGCACAGGAAGGCTCAGATTGTGCAGGTATGAACAACACGATAGGGCGATGGATGTGAATTACGTAAGTATGATATCCATTAGTTGCATAAGCATAATACGCATTGGCTGAGTAGATATAATACGCATTAACTGCGTAGATATAATACGCGTAAGCTACGTAAGCATGATATGTATTAGCTGTGTAAGTTGTGCAAGCATGCTGCATAACATATTAATTATATGATGTTGAAGCATGGAATGTTGTTGAAGTAAATAGGTGATCCAATCATCGGGATATGCTGTCATTGTTGCACTTTGTGTGTAAATCAGTCACAATGACAGCGTGTTCCTTTTTTGTCGTCGACCGTTATCTTGCCATATACAACTCTATTGTTATACACAAAAGTTATAGCGCTTTAACTTTTAAATCGGTATGTTGAATGTATGATCTGATAAAGTGAATGATTCCAAGGAGGAATTAGGATGATGAATATTCGTAGAGTACATAATGAGGAATTGCCATTCGCCGTAGAATTAGCAGAACAGGTCTTTTGTGAAACGGGAGAACGGTATATGGGACATTGCTTTCCGACGCTGTTTCGTCCGGGCATCAGCCATTCATATGGAGCATTTACAGAAGAGGGGCAACTTGTTTCCTTTATGGGACTTGTGCCTGTGCAGATCACGTCTGGTCAACAGATATTATCTGCCTTTTCCATCGGAGCAGTATGCACCCATCCTGAGTATCGCGGGCAACGGCTTGCCGGGCAATTGCTGGAGCAATGCAAACAGCATGCTATTGCCGCAGGTGCAGCGGTGCTGTTCATTTCTGGAGATCGTTCCTTGTATACGCGTGCGGGTAGCCAATTTTTCGGTCATATTCATCAGGCGACCATCTCGGCTGACATATCATCGCAATGGCAATCCTCCCATCTGTGGGACATCCGCCCGCTGGAATCACAGGATATTTTCGCTGTACATGCTCTGCTCCAACTCCCAAGCGCTCACGTCAACATGAGCCTAAGCGAAATGCAACTCATGATCCACGCCGAAGCGATGGCACACGTCAATCGCCAACAACAACATATTCTCGTCGCCGCGACTCCTAATGGAATCGCCGCCTTTGCGATCTTCTCTATTCCTGCCAACCTTGTCAACGCTGCTGATTCTACCGCTACTTCCCATCCAACAGACACTACAAATGCCATCAACGAACCTCGCCGCGGCTCTGTTATCGAATGGGCAGGCAGACCCGACGCCGTGCGCGAACTCTGGGGCGAAGCCATCCGCCGTTTTCAACTGGATTCCCTGTCTGCCACCATTCCATGGCAAGAGCAACCAATGCTCACCACCGCACAAGAAGCAGGCGCTACCGTCTCCGCCATCCGCAACGGCGGCACCATGATGATCATCAACAGCGGAGCCTTACTATCCCAAACCGGCTTACTACATGGACTCGCCAAAGACGAAAACATCCAAATCACCATCAACGAAGACAATAGCTACACCCTACAAACACCACAGGGCAACTATCCCATCCCAAATGATCAGGACCTCTGCTCCCTCCTGTTCAACCCTTATACCGAGGCTCTGTCCCAACACAACCTCCCCTTCCCCACCATAGCCCTCCCATACATGTACGGACTGTATTTTATCTAAAGTAGCATAGAAAGCAGCCTTTGGAACACAGTAAACCAATATCAGTAAACCAATATCTAAGCTATCCACAAACACTATATCAATACAAGAAAAACAACCACTAACCATCCCATTCATATGCCTTTCCAGAATACCTGCTACCCACTTCTATAGCGTCTAGTAAACTGAATAACATGTTAAAAATATTAAGGGGTTCGGGGTTCTGCGGTTTGGGGTTTGGGGTTTGGAGTTTGGAGTTTGGAGTTTGGAGTTCTGTATTGTGCGCAGAATAAAGTATACTTGGCAATGTAAATTCTACGCATGAAGTTATTTCATCCAAGATTCTAGTTTGACTGTTCTGTGGATCATATAAATTGTTGATTGAATGAAACAATGCCCACCACATATAGAATCCTTTTCGCATAACATTGATGAGTACGATTTGAAGTAAATTTAAACTTGATTTAAAACAGCATAAGGATCGATACTAATGATTTTATGCTTATAAAGCATCTAAAACTGATGCGTGTGCACGGAACGTAGGAAAGGAAATAAGGGATAAGGACGACTTTGGAGGGGCGGGAATCTTCATTCTCGCCTAATTCCAAAAGATTCCCGCGGCTCCACCTGAGGACGTTCCCTTATTCCTTTCCGAAGTGCATGATGCCCCCACCACACAATCCCCAAAAAACCCGCCTACAAGTAACAACTGCTCAAAACGCACTCAGACTCCAGCACCAAAATTCACGACATTTTTTACATACTCCACCCACATTTTGGTTAAAAGAATAATAGCGCAACAAAGCAACCATCCCCACCTCACCACCAGCACTCCAGCGCATTCACACATTAGACGCAGTTACAACACTCCCGCCCCTCCATCACCAACCAGTCTTCAGCACAACAGCTACCAATAGAAAGAAGGAACACATCCATGACAAAGGACCGAAGCATTTTGACGGATTATGTTCGTCAGCACTGGTACTACTACCTGATGGCTGTCGCGCTGATCATCCTGTCCAATATCGCACAGGCATCATTACCACGCGTATTGGGACAGTTTACCGATGCGCTGCTGGCGGGCGGCATTCAGTACAATATGATCATTCGCTACAGCCTGATTTTGGCGCTAATCGGCATCGTGTACAATCTGCTGTTCGGCGCCGGGCAATTCTCGGTTATGCGGCTTGGACGCAAATTCGAGTTTGCGATGCGTCAAAGCCTGTTTCGCAAATTCGCTACACTGAGCGAGCATTACTTTTCTCGTCAAGGCACAGGCAAGCTGCTCAGTTCGATGACCAATGATGTGAACTCTGTGCGCGAATCCATTTCCAACGGAGTCACGATGACGACCAATGCGGTATTTCTTTTTTTATCGTGTGTAGTCATGATGCTGCTTAGCCATATTCCGCTCTATCTGATCGGAGTGAGTGTGCTGCCGATGATCGGGATTCCATTTCTGGTCGTATACTTCGGACCTCGGATTCGTACACGGTCAATGAGTGTACAGGAATCGCTTGCCGTCATGACCGATTCGGCAGAAGAGCAGCTACGCGGAATTCGTGTGACCAAAACATTTGCTATCGAATCGACTGCTAACCAGCGCTTCGGCAATACAGTAGATGATATTCGCGACAATCAATTGCATCTGGTGCGGATGTCGTCGCTGTTTCAGGCAGCGGTGCCTTTTCTGGGGGCATTATCACTAGTCATTTCGCTACTATATGGTGGTTATCTGGCGATTCGCGGTGAGATCACGATTGGGAATTTTATCGCGTTAACGTTGTATCTGCGCATCATGTCTGGACCACTACAGCAAATTGGGAACGTGATCAATATGATGCAGCGCTCCAGCGCTTCGCTTGACCGGGTAAATCGTTTGCTCGGTGAACAACCGGACATTCGCGATGATGAGCATGCCCAGCCGCTTGCTGCTTCACCCGATCTGGAGCTGAAAGGATTGACCTTCTCTTATCCGGGCAGCGACCGTCCCGCATTGTCAGATATTCATCTCAAAATCGCCAGCGGACAAACGGTAGGCATCGTCGGCAAAACAGGCAGCGGTAAAACAACGCTCGTGAAGCTGCTCCTGCGCATCTATGATCCACCCAAATGCACCGTCCTACTCGGCGGCACGGATGTACGCCGCATCTCGATCAAGAGCCTGCGCTCGCGCATCGCTTATGTGCCGCAGGATGGCTTTCTGTTCAGTACAACGATCCGCGACAATATCGCCTTCAGCGACCGTAGTATTTCGCTGGAAAAGGTAGAGAATCACGCGCGTCAGGCGATGATCTATGAACCGATTGTTCGTTTTCCCGACCGCTTCGATACGAAGCTGGGTGAACGTGGCATTACGTTATCCGGCGGACAACGCCAGCGTACCAGTCTGGCACGCGGACTTGCCAAAACCGGTCCGATTCTCATTCTCGACGACAGTATGAGCGCAGTGGATGCCGTAACGGAAACGGGCATCCTTGCCAATCTAGCACAGGAACGCAAGGCGCGCACCACGCTGATCATTTCCCACCGAATCAGCGCAGTCAAGCAGGCAGATCATATCGTCGTGCTGGATCAAGGAACAGTTGCCGAACAGGGCAGTCATAAGCAATTGCTGCAACAACGAGGAATCTACGCATCGATGTATCAATTGCAGGAGGAGGGGCTGTATGCCGAATAAATCATCTGCCGATTTAGGCAAATCCACATCGGATCAAGCGAAGCACTTGCCATCCGGCAACAAGCCGTTATCTCCGGATGGCAAACGATCATCTACGGCACATCACTCGTCCCCATCAGAACAACCGCAACGTTACGAGGCACTACGGTCGATTTTACGGTATGCTCGTCCGCATCGGCTGACCTTCGTCGGAATTATCTTCGCGACGATGCTCTCAATCTCTGCTGATCTATTGCAGCCTTATCTAGTCAGTATCGTGATTGATGATCATATCGCGGTAGGCAATAATGATCTGCGTTTTCTGATCGAAATGGCGCTGGTTTTCTTGGGGCTAGCGATTGTGAGTCTGATCTTTACGTATGTACAAAGTAATCTGCTGCAATATGCAGGTCAACACATCGTTGCCAGTATTCGTAAAGACCTGTTTGAACATATTTCCAAGCTATCGATGAGTTTTTTTGATCGCTCAAGCAGCGGTGGATTGGTGACTAACGTATCCAGCGATACAGAGACGATCAGCCAATTTTTCACTCAAGTGCTGCTCAGTCTGATTCGTGACGGTATGATGCTCGTATTTATCATTTACTTTATGTTCCGCTTGGATACGACGCTGGCATGGTATTCGATGCTGACGCTGCCCGTGATTGTGACGTTAGCGATTTTATTTCGCAAGCGGCTGCGCGAAGTGTATCAATATGCGCGCAGCCGCCTGTCTACACTGGTCGCGTTTACCGCTGAGAATCTGTCTGGTATGGGATTGATCCAGATTTTTCATCAGGAAAAAGAACAAACCCGCCGATTCACTGAATATAACAGTGACTACTGGCAGGCGAATGTGCGACAGCTCAAATCGAACGTGCTGTTCAACCGTACCTTCGATGTGCTTGGCAATATTGCGCTGGTGCTGATGGTATGGCTTGGCGGCGTTGCAGTGTTTAACAAGCAAATGGAGGTCGGTGTACTGTACGCATTTATCAGCTACATTCGCCAATTTTTCCAGCCGATTACACAGATTACGATGCAGTGGAATACATTTCAATCCACGATCGTATCGATGGAGCGCATCTGGCGTATTTTGCGTATAAAACCGGAGATCGCCGACGCACAAGGAGATCAACTGAAACCGCTTGATCCGAGTCAAGTCAAAGGCAAGGTTGACTTCAACCATATCACCTTCGGCTATGAAGCAAATCAGCCCGTCCTGCCGGAGCTGGATCTGCATATTCGTGCGGGTGAGATGATTGGTGTCGTCGGAACGACAGGTGCTGGTAAAAGTACGCTGATCTCTTTACTGAATCGATTTTACGATGTGTGGGACGGTTCGGTTACGATTGACGATATCGATCTGCGTCACATTCCACAGCAGCAGTTGCATCAGATCGTTGGATTGATTCAGCAGGAACCGTTCTTATTTTCAGGTTCGATTATCGACAATGTACGTCTGTTCCAGCCTGATATTACTCGTGAGCAGGTGATGGAAGCATGTAGCTTTGTCGGTGCGCATGAGATGATTGAGCGCCTGCCGCAGCAGTACGATACTCTGCTGTCCGAGCGGGGAAGCGGGTTGTCGGCTGGGGAACGTCAGCTCATCTCCTTTGCCCGGATCGTTGTGTTTCGTCCGAAGGTGCTGATTCTGGATGAAGCGACAGCTAATTTGGATTCGCATACAGAGCAGCTTGTACAGCAGGCACTGCAAACCGTTTCGCGTGGACGAACGACTATCGTTATCGCTCACCGACTGTCAACGATTATGCACGCGGACCGCATTCTTGTGATGGAATATGGTCGCATTGCGGAACAAGGTACACATGCTCGTCTGCTGGCGAACGGTGGCATCTATGCCGAGCTATATCGGCATGCGCGTCATAGCGATAGCACAGCCGCAGAAGCCTGAGTAAGCTCCTTTTTCTTTTACAGGTTTACTCTATATAATAAAGCCTGCCTTTCCGCAGCTCCCGTCCGTACAGTGAATGTACTGCACAGGCGAGCCGGAAAAGCAGGCTTTTTGAGTAGAAGATACTATCTTCCGGGGCATCTGGTTGCCGCCCCTCCTCTATACAATTTTTTACAATAGATAATAGATCGTTTATTTACGCAGTGTGCCTACCAGCGTTTTGTTCAAACCACCAACGAGTGCATCCAATACATTGGGATTGGTTGCTGCTTGTGTTGTTGTATTTGCGGCTGTAGTAGTGCTTGCTGGTGCAGTTGTTGTGGATTGGGGCAGCGTACTTGTCGTTGCTGATGGCTTATTAACTGTAGACGCGGCTGGCGTAGTGCTCACAGGTGTCGACGTCGCTACTGGTGTAGATGTTACTGGCGTTGCTGCTGTTACCGGGGTACTGGTAGCCGGCGTCGCTGTTACCGGAGTACTAGTAACTGGTGCTGTGACTGGTGTCGCTGTCGCCGTAGTATTGATGATTGGTGTCGTTGATGGTACTGCTGTCACTGGAGTACTGGTAGTCGGTGTCGCTGTTACCGGAGTGCTAGTGACCGGTGTCATTACGGGTGCAGATACAGCTGCCGGGATAGTGACTGGTGTCGGTGTTACTGGTGCTGGTGTTGTTACTTCTGGAGCAGGAGTAGCATTCGTTACAGGTGCAGTTTGAGAAGCAGCAGGGCTGTTTACGACCGATGCGACTGTGTCTGTCACTACATTAGGCAAAGTTACTGGGATCGCTACCGGAATCGGATTAGCTGGTGCTGGATTATTTCCAGTATTCGACGGGGTAGTACCGGATGTTGGTGCTGGTGTGTTGTCAGTTGTCGGCGTTGGTGTCGGATCTGACGGTGCCGGTGCGTTGGCTGCTCCTCCTGCTCCTGTATTGCTGGAAGTTGTGTCAGCGTTTACACTACCATCGCCAGCATGTGTTTCTGTTGATTGCGAACCGGTATTGAGATCCTCTGATTGTTGCGATGTTGGTGTCGGTTGATGATCTATCGATTCCTGTTCACTCACAGACTGCTTCGGTGCAACTGGCGGAGTGTATACAGGTTGCTCAGATGGAGTCGCTGGCTGAGCTTCTACGGAATGGGACTGTGATGCGTTGCCTGTGTTAACTGTTGTTCCTGCTGATGCCGACGTACCAGATGTTCCAGCAGATGCGCTAGCGGAGGTGCCGCCTGCTTGGACTGACGCATTGCCAGACAGACTACCAGCATTACCTGTATAGATAATCGATGTCGAAGCATTAACAGTTCCGGTCGTTTTCGTTCCGTTCATCTGCTCGGCGATCTGTTTGCCATAGGTCATTTCCACATATTTGTTATATGACTCTTTGCTCATTTCCAGTTTCAGTTGGTGCAGTTTGGACGAGATTGTCACCTGCTGCTCTGTACTATCCACCTGAAATCCTTTTTGTACTAGATTTTTGACAGTTGTATCAAAGTTATCTTTGGTGAGGGCGAGGTCCTGCTGCTCGCCAATTTGAAAATATCCCTGACCCGTCATCGTCTGTTTTAATTGTTGATGAACATGTTCCGTTTTCTTCTGTTGCTGTTCATACAATTTATCCAGATCTTTATCACGTTGTTCCTTATCCTGCAATTCTTGCTTGTACTGTTTGTTATCTTCGATCTTCTGCTCTGCCGGTGTTTGGCTGTCGGACGACGTATCCTGATCGGTTCCAGAACCAATATCTGTCGCAACGGACCTATCTTGCAGACGGCTTTGTAACCCTCCATACAGGCTATACATATTGGAAGAGGAAGTGTAGCTAGCTGTTGTCATATTCATGGAAGTGTGCTCCTCGCTTTGTAGATTGTTGATTCTGTACACGTCGACAGCAGTGGCAGAGAATTCATTTTATTTATAGGTTCAATATTTATGTCTTATACAATTAAGGAATATAATACCATATTTATTGGTAATAATTTACTATTTATATAGCTATACAGCAAGGTACTTTATTCCTAATAAAGGTATTTTTATCCAATTAATTAATAAACGCGTGTACTGGTTATTATGAGAATTATGTATTTTGGGGCTGACGAAGAACCGACATGAAGCAACAAAAAAGCCCTTTTCCATAATTAGGAAAAAGGCTGCATTGCATATGTGTGCACAATGTATAGGATGGTGAAGATTATTTTAAAATCCCGCCTGGAATCAAGCCAACGCCCGTTCCGCTTGTATTGCCTGTACTTCCCGTTGATCCACTGTCCGAGGACGTGCTGCTTCCTGTCCCTGTACTGCCTGACGATGTAGTATTGCCAGTGCTAGTACTATTACCGGATGACGTGCTAGCGCTACTAGTGCCACTGGATGGCGTTGTACTGCTGGACGATCCAGTTGTCGGCGTGGTGCTTCCTGTCGTTGTTCCACCACTGGATGAATCGCTAGTTGGTGTCGTGCTACTCGATGATCCAGTTGTCGGCGTTGCACTTCCTGTTGTCGTACCACCGCTGGATGAATCGCTAGTTGGTGTCGTGCTGCTCGATGATCCAGTTGTTGGCGTTGTGCTTCCTGTCGTCGTACCACCGCTGGATGAATCGCTAGTTGGTGTCGTGCTGCTTGATGATCCAGTTGTCGGCGCTGTACTTCCTGTCGTTGTGCCACCGCTGGATGCACCACTGGTTGGGGTCGTACTACTCGATGAGTCAGTAGTCGGCGTTGTGCTTCCTGTCGTTGTTCCACTGCTAGACGAATCGCTGGTTGGTGTCGTGCTACTGTCGCTCGCAACAGGTGTGTTGCTCGTCGTATCACTGGAAGGTGAATTGCCCTGACCGGTGTTGTCTGTGGATGGAGTCGTTGCCTCCGGTTGGGTAGATGTGGAAGTGTCCGATCCGCCGCTAGAGGATGACGGCGTTGTGGTCGATGTAGGTTCTGCTGGTGTTGGTGTCGGTTCGGTTGTCGTTGGCTGATTGTTTACCGGATTCGTCGCTGTGTCGGTATTTGCCGCATCGGACGAAGAGTGATTCCCGGTTGAGCCGCTGCCTGTTCCAATCGTTACACTGCCATTGGTTGGAGTCGTTGTACTTCCACTATCAGATGTTCCAGTGTTCGTTTCACCATTGCTGGTAGCCGCTGCCGCTTTGAGGTAAAGGGACTGCATGTACTGCTCGTACGAATCTTTGCTAATTTCCAGCTTCATCTGATGAATCTTGGAAGAGATCGTCAAACGTTCTTCGTCCGCACTCACTTGAAATCCACGGCTGACTAGATTTTTGATCGTATCTTCATAGTTGCTTTTGGTTACCGCCATCTGATTGTCCGTACCAAGCTTGCTATAGATCGTTTCGATCAATACATCATGAGCGGCTTTGCTGCTTGCCTGTTGTTCCTGCTGCTGCTTGTCGAACAAGGTGTCCAGATCTTTTTTGCGGACTTCTTTTGCCTTGTCTTCTTTTTTGTACTCTTCTTTGCGTTCGGTTTTCTGTTCCTCGGATAGCTTGTCCTGCTGTTTTTGATCCTGCATTTTCTGATCCTTCAGCTTTTGTTCCTTTGCTTTGTCCGCCACTACCTGTGGATCGTTGCTATCCTGTTCCTGTTTCGGAACATCGGTTGCCGTCGAATCGACACTGGTACTTTTGGCAGAATAGCTCTGCTGCAAGTTGCTGCTGCCGGATGCATAACCAGGGCTTGAACTGATATTCATTGGATATCTTCCTCTCTCTCAAAATGAACGGGTGCCCTGCTTCCGATCGTGCTGTATAAGTCCATGATTGAAGTGCAAGTGAATGAGATAAAAAGATGACGCAACTCACCACGTTTATAGTAAAAATGTACTATTTAAAATTAGACACATCAAGGGTATTAAGACCTATATAACTAAGTTGCTTTATATATTTTCAAATGCGCACTTGAACCCATACAAAAAGCCCGGATACCGCGTCGTTGACGGGATATCCGGGTCTTGGAATGCTGCAGTGTAGCTATTGAATTTTGCCTTAATGTGCAGAGTAGCGTGTAGCCTGCTGGTGCAGCCAATAACGAACCCGTTGCAACACATCCTGCATTTGCAGCGGCTTGCTCATATAGTCGGTTGCGCCTGCCTGAACACTCTTCTCACGATCTTCTTTCATCGCCTTCGCAGTCAGAACAATGATCGGCACTTCGCTGTAGCCGTACAGGTTTCGTACTGTTTTCATCGTTTCGTATCCATCCAGCTCCGGCATCATAATATCCATCAAAATAAGATCGATATCCTGATGCATATGCAGAATCTCCAGCGCATCGCGTCCATTTTGCGAAATCACGATATTCATACTATACCGCTCCAGCATACTGGTGAGTGCATAGACGTTGCGAATATCGTCGTCTACGATCAGAACTTTCTTGCCGCTTAGAATATCAGTGGCGGGAGATTGCGATTGTACAATGACTGCATCGTCCAGATTCAATCCAGCGTGTCCACTACCAGGTGGCTGTGTATGCTGATTCAACAGGGGACGATCGGGAGTCAGATACGAATCGAGTCGATCGGCGGAAGACAATGTACCTTCTTCCATAAACAACGTGCGATTCACAGGTAACGATTCAGCCATTTCGAACATCGCATGTTCCTCATTCGGATCAGTCATCATGCACGGAATATAGAAGGTAAAGATACTGCCTTCGTTCAACTTACTCTCCAGATGGATCGTACCGCCGAGCAGACTTGCCAGCTGCGAGGAAATTGACAATCCGAGTCCTGTGCCGCCGTATTTACGAGCGGTTGCGCCATCTGCTTGACGGAACGCTTCAAAGATCACATCGCGATTATCGGCAGAGATACCAATCCCCGTATCACTAACACTGAATGCGAGCATCGGCTGAGCATTCTCATAATCAGTGTTCTGGATGCGATTGATCTTCTCTACTTGTAAAGTAACGCCGCCTGTCTGCGTGAACTTGAACGCATTGGACAGCAGATTACGCAGTACCTGTTGAATACGCAGTTCATCAGAATAGATCAGATCCGGCACATTGGCGTCGATATCGACTTTGAAGAACAGATCGCGCAGCGCTGCGGTTTCGCGGAAACTACGCTCCATCTGCTCTACCATCGCTTGTACACTGATCGGGTTAATCTCCAGCTGCATTTTACCAGCTTCCACTTTGGACAGATCGAGAATATCGTTGATCAGATTCAGCAGATCCTTACCGGACGAGTGAATGATCGAAGCGTATTCCTGCTCTTTTGCCACCAGATTGCCAGAACCATTCTCCGCCAGAATCTGCGACAGAATGAGCATGCTGTTCAATGGAGTACGAAGCTCATGCGACATATTCGCCAGAAACTCGGATTTGTAGCGGGAGCTAACCTGCAATTGCTGGGCGTATTTGTCCAGCTCAATCGCTGTACTCTCCGCTGCCATCTTGCCTTGTTCTAAGCGTTCGTTAAGCATTTGCAGTTCTTCCGTCTGCATCTGCAATTCTTCCGTCTGTGCTTGCAGTTCTTCGGATTGAACTTGCAATTCCTCCGACTGTACTTGCAGCTCGTGATTCATCGACTGCGAATCACGATACAACTGCTCCACTTCCATACGAGTCATCACCAAATTCATCGTAACTGCAAAGATATCCAGCAATTGCTGGAACAGCTGCTTTTGCTGCTCGGTCAACGGCTGAAGCAGCGCGAATTCGACAACGGTAATGACTCTGCCTTCAAAAATAATCGGCGCCGCTACCATCGCTTGCAGCTCTGCTTGTCCGAGACCGGAGCTGACATTGCGTATATACTCTGCCGGAAGTGGATGCAGTTCCAGCATGCGACGCTCAGCAATACATTGACCGGTCAAACCGCGTCCTTGCTGAATCATCTCTGTTCCTAGCTCTGCCTCTTCGTTATCAGCGGCAAATGTCGCTGCCCGGTGCCATGTGCCATCGCTATGTTGCAAATAAGCGATCCCATACGGCGCGTGAAACCATTTGTTGCCTTTGGTTAGCAAAATTGATGCTAACGCATTCGCATCAGATGCTTCCTGAAAACGAGTAGCTGCCTGAGCGATCTGATCCTTGACCCAGTTCTCGTACTGCACATGATCCAGCAGTTCATTGGCAGCTTCCGCTAGTTCACCGACCTCGTCACGGCTCTGAATCTCGATCCGTGTCTTGAGATTGCCACCAGTCGCAATCCCTCTTACCGTATCGCGCACATCATTGATCGTGCGCACGATCTGCCGGGAAATGAATACCGCTGTCAAAATCGACACTAGACCGAGCAGCACCCACACAGCGATCATCATCGCCAGCAATCGTTCATTGCTTGCCGATGTTGCTTCAATACGCGCTGTGGTCAATGCCTTTTCACTCGTACGGAATGCGTCCAATTCTGTGCGTAACTGGTCAATCTGCTGCTTGCCCGGATCGCTAGCAAAAAAGCGTGTAACACCCGCTTCGTCGCCATCGCGCTTCATCTGAATAACGGGCGTGCCCGCATCATTGATCCAGCTTTGAATGCCTGTCTTGATCGTCTCCAGATTGCTCTGCTGTAACGCATTGCCTGCAATGAGGGACAATAACTCGTTATAATCCGATTCCCACTGGGTCGCGGCATCGTTATAAGGCACTAGATAACTTTCTTCTCCGGTCAGGGCGAAGCCTCGCTGCCCGGTTTCCATATCCAGCACATGCTTTTCCAGTGCATTGGTCAGGTTATGGACTTCAAGGTCATGATCATTAATATATCGGCTTTCTTCTTCCAGCTGGTTCACACGGCTTGACATCATTGTCAGCACGACGCCCAGACAGATAATAATCACGATATAACCCGCCACAATTTTAGTGCGTATACTCCATTTTGCACCATTTGGCACTTAAAGCCCTCCAGTATATAGTTAAATGGCCAATATGTTCGATAATATAGACCGAAAATCAATTATTTTGGCTACCCAACTATTTTACTTCAAATTATTGTGTTTGCAAACGATCAGAATGTAAAATTCGCTGAAAATATTAATAAATTTTCGATCGTAATTCCAGCTTGGATCGGTATTGCTGTGGGGTGATGCCTTCCAGCTCACGAAATACTTTGGAAAAGTGTCGACTGCTCTCGAATCCAACCTGTCGGCTGACTTCACTCAGCCGCAATTCCGACTCATGCAGCAGCGGTTTGGCACGCGCAATACGCAACTTTTTCAAATACAACACAAAGTTCTCACCAGTGTACGCTTTGAACGCTTCGCTAAAGTACGAATAGTTGAGCGACACATGATTGCTAACCATCGCCATATTGAGCGGACGATCATAATGTTGCTGCATGTATTCGACCGCTTCGCGCAGTCGGTGATGCTCGCTATGCACGAATCGCAGCTGACCGATATACTCGTCCAGACAGAGCAATAAGCGTTCCAGATCACGGTAATAATCGTGAAAATAACGATAATGCTCCAGACTGCACACTCGGCGATACAATCGCAGCACTTCCAGCGATGCTTCGCCAAAATGCCGAAAGACTTCATCCAGAATATGCTCGTTCACCAGCAATACAGTACGCCGTACAACGTCGATATTCATATGATGCAGCTCCGACAAGCGAAACAGTCGGTGCAGTCGACGGTTCATCTCCTCCACATCGCCAGTGCCAAGCAGATTGCCAAGCTGGCGAATCTCTTCCTCCGACACCGATGAGGACGCTACATACTCCTGCTCTGGCTGATAATGCAGCAGATACACACCCGGACAGAAAAATCCGTATCCCAGCGCTCTGCAAGCTTCGGTATACGCAAGCGGCAAGCGCGCAATCCCTTCGCCTGCCAGACTCATGCCCACCCACAAGCCGGATACATCACGCCGTCCTGCCGCCTGCGCTAGCTCCTGCAACCGTGGCAATTGCTGATCATGCACAATCCAGACACGCCTACCCTCGCGATCCAGTAATTGCGTATCCGCAATGGCAGATGTACCGTAGCCTTCTCCTGCATCCAGCTGACGCAACAGCATATCCAATTCCTGTACCGGAACGGGATGCCCATCCGCTGTAACACATTGCCAAATGCAGATCACATAAGGGTGCGGCAAATCCGGCAAATCGCCGTCCATACGCATGTTATCGGCATCCTGCCCGTTGCTGTCCAGCAAGCGAGATAGTTGTTCCTCCTGCCAGCGCGTTCGATATTGCTGCGCATCCGCTAGCTTACGCGCCCGTTCATCGCGCTGGTGCAATTCCACTTCCAGCCGCTCCAGTGCTTGAAACAGATCCTCACGCCGAATCGGCTTTAACAGATATTCGCGCACCTGATAACGAATCGCCGCCTTCGCATATTCAAAATCATCATGCCCACTCAGCACGATCACTTCCGGCTGTACCGACAACTCTGCCATACCCCGCAATTCATCCAGCATACCGATACCATCGAGCACCGGCATACGAATATCGGTAATGATCAGATCGGCAGCCAGCTGCATGATCGCTTCGAGTCCTTCGCGTCCATGACGCACGCTACGAATCACATAACGCCCCGGAAATTGCCGCTCGATCATCACCTGTAAGCCATGCCGAATATTCTTCTCATCATCCACGATCAGTAGTTGTCTCATGCCGAATGTCTCCTCCTGCCAGTATAATTTTGGGTATACGCAATCTGACTTCAGTACCAGCACCCTCCACACTGCGCACCTGCAAGCCGTACGGTTCACCGAAAAATAGTGAAATACGCTGCTGCACATTCAGCAGTCCAACACCCTGATGTATAGATACAGATGAGGAGGAATCGGTCTGTGAGGCTAGCTCAGACGGTTCAGTATGCCCATCATATTGCAGTAATCTGGCATTGAGTTGTTGCAATGCAGTAGCGCTCATCCCCTGACCGTTATCACATATACGGATAAGGACATGAGAAGGCTTCGCTTCCTCTATGCTATCGTCCATGCCCTGTACTCTTCTATTGGTTCCGGGTAGCGTGACATCTGTATCTTCTATATGATCCTCGTCTTCTACAGAAATGGTTAGCAGGCGCTCTCTACTCATCTCCTCGTCCCAGCCGTGTTTGAAAGCATTTTCTACAATGGGTTGCAACGACATTTTGAGCAGTTCCAGTTCGTTGTACAAAGGCGCTACCTGCACATCCAGTATAACCGGCTCGTCGAAGCGGATATTCATTACGTCGATATAATTGCGAATATGGCGCAGCTCCTGTTCCAGCGTGACGTATTCGCCCGCCCACTTGAAGTTATAACGCATCATCCCGCCAAGCGAAGTGAGCGCGTCGGAGATCTGACGCTGATCTTGAATTTCGGCGAGCATTTTGATATTTTCTAGCGTGTTGTATAGAAAATGCGCATCAATCTGGCTGTACAGCGTTCGCAGTTCCGCTTCCTTCATCAGCGCCTGCTTGCGTACTGCCTGCGCAATCAATTCGTTGATCGTGCTACTCATCCGGTTAAAATGGTACGCTAGCTCGCCAATCTCCCCACCGCCGTCCACTTGAACGACAGGGGGAAACTCTCCCCGGCGCATCTGCTGCATCGCCTGGGTCAGCTTGCGCAGATTTTTGAGAATTAATGCATTCGCCACATACGTAATCAGCGAGACGAGCAAGATAAAAGCAACCGTCGCCATAATGATCAGATTCCGTGCGCGACCAGTATCCTGAAGCATCGTTTCCAGCGAAGTGACCTGTACGAGTCGTGCACCGAGTCGTTCCACCGGGATGCTGGTCAGCAGATACGATTGCCCATCCTCTCTGTATTGCGCTGATGTTGGCAGCAAGGACTGAGCATTATCACCTGTATATGGCGATGATGATTGCCCTGATAATAAGGAACGTTCCTTGTCATCGTTGTACGCTGCCTGCTCTGATGATAAATCATCACTGTCTTTCTGGTCTGACAATGACCAGCCTGTTGTCTCAACAGCATCACCTGCTGGATCGTTCAGCAAACGATGTGCCAGCCGCGTATACAGTGTATCTTGCTCATCCGCCGACACATGTCCACCACCAGCATCGAGTAACAGCATCCGCGTGCTATCCTCCTGACTTTTGCCAAAGGTGAGCGGTGCCAGATCGGACAGACGCATATCGACCTGAATGATGCCCGCATGATGACCACGCGGCAATTCCAATTCGCGTAGCAGTGACAGCTTGGGCGGATCAGGTTCCAGCGCACGGCGCGTATCCACCTCATCCAGTGACAGATCACTACGCTGCATATACCATGCTTCCCGATCTCCTAAACCTCTCACCATGCTATACCATGGCGCCTCCGCTGTACGCTGTTCATGTAGAATAATCGGCCAAATTTCATACGTATTCGGACTGTCGCTATACAATCGCAAATGCAGAATCGACGGATTGTTAATCTGAATCTGGGCAAGCCGCGCATATGAATTCGTATTGAATTCCAGCAGTTCTGCCGTCGGTGTATCCTGATCCTCGGTCAAATAGGGAACAACCGCTTTGTCCGACAACGCCAGCTGTGCGGCACGTTCCATCGTTTCGATCTGTGTAAGAATGGTCTGCTTTTCATTTTGTAGAGTATCCATACTTTTGAGCCGGGTATCCTGAATATACGTCGTATTAATCTGCTGATACGAATAATAGGAAATGGCAGCAGTCGGCAGCAAAATCACGACGATGTACGCAACAATGAGTCGACTTTGCAGCGATACACCATTCAGACGTGTGAACAACATCTGTACTCTCTCCCGCAATGCTTTCAAATGCATCGCTTCCCCCTTTTAAATATAAGCGCTTACATTATTACTCCCATTGTAACCTAATATTGTAATTATTTTTTAAGAAAGAGTAAATAGTTGTTGATTGTTGTGATAGTACTCCATAATGTAATCGCGAAAATCAGTAACTACGGGCGGCAATACTTTCTCTTTCATCCAGAACAGATGGACCGAATACGTAGGCGATCCCCCAGCAATACGGATGTAATGCAGATTCAATTGCTTGCAGACGGATACTGGCAACAGCGATATCCCCTGATTCATCTGAATAATCTCGGTCAGCAAATACGAATCCACCTCAAACATGTTATTCGGCACAAAGCCAGACTGGGCGCACAGCTCCCTAATAAATTCACTGTATTCCCGATTATCCGCCAGCGAAATAAACGGCTCCTGCGCTACTTCTACTAGCGGAAGCTCTGTTCGCTGCGCATACCGATGATTGAGCGGTAACACCAGCACAATATCCTCGTCGACTAGCAGATAGCTCTCAATCTCCTCATCTGCGGTGACATGACCAGCGATGCCCAGATCAATATCACCCTTTTTGAGACATGAGATGATCTCATCCTTCATGCGGATGCCCTGATGCACTTTGGCATTCGGATCATTGTGCATATACCCAGTGATGATGCGAGACAAGAAACGCGGGTTGGAAATCGAGATATTGATCGTATGAGATGCACGTTCATGTTGGGACTGAATTTCCAGCCGGGCGTTGTCCAGCTCCATAAACATCCGATTGACATGCTTGAGCAAAATTGTACCGGATTCGCTCAATTGGATATTGCGTCCTTTGCGTATAAATAGATTCGTACCTAGCTCATCCTCTAGCCGTTTGATCGTCAGACTGAGCGACGGCTGAGTGATATGCAGCTGCTGTGCCGCTCGCGACATATGCTCCGTATAAGCAACCGTCTGAAAGTATTGCAGTTGCAGCAATTCCATCTGTAATTCCACCCCATTCATTTACTGTGATCAATGTATTTATACTTTATTATGTATTAGAACATATGTAAATAAAGACGTAAAATATACCTATATTATATTTCGTCGAAAGGAAGAGATGTCCTATGAATATCGATGTGAATCAGATTGCCAAAAACTTCAACACCCCGCTGACTGCACCTGCTTATCCATTTCCGCCTTACAAATTCGTAAATCGCGAATATCTCAATATCGTATATCGCACAGATATAGACGCATTGCGTGCTGCGGTGCCGGAGCCGCTGGAAATTACCGATCCACTCGTCAAATTTGAAGTAATGTGGATGCCGGACGTGTCGGGGTTGGGCGCTTATACCGAAGCCGGGCAGGTCATTCCTGTGCAATTCAACGGCGAAGCAGGCGATTATGTGCATTCTATGTACGTAGACAACTTTCCCGCGATTGCCAGTGGACGCGAGCTGACTGCCTATCCGAAAAAGCTCGGCGCACCGAAGCTGTATGTCGATTCCGATACACTCGTTGGCACGTTAGATTACGGCAGTCTGCGCGTAGCTACCGCAACGATGGGCTACAAGCATGTACCGATGGACGTCGAACAAGCCAAACAAGACATCTGCCGTCCAACCTTTATGGTCAAACTGGCAACCGATTATACCGGTCAATTGCGCATCTGCGATCTGGTACGCACACAGATTACGGATATTGATGTGAAATGGGCATGGTCAGGTCCCGCGCGACTGCAACTGTTTGAACATGCACTCGCACCACTCGCTGATCTGCCGGTACGTGAGATCGTCTCGGCTTCGCATATTTTGACAGATCTAACGCTGAATGCGGCGCATCCGGTATATAACTATTTGGAGCAATCTTAAGCGAAGGAACAAGAATCAAGGAGGAAGTAACGATGAGAATTGCTATTCTGGGCGCAGGCTCACTCGGAACGATTGTTGGCGCATATCTTAGCGCTGGCGGCATGAATGTCGAGTTAATCGATACGTATGAAGATCATGTACATGCCCTCAATGAACAAGGAGCAACCGTGACTGGTACAACGGAATTTGTATCCAGCGTCAAAGCGATCACCCCACAGCAAAAGTCCGGTATCTACGATCTGGTGCTGCTGCTGACCAAGCAACTATATAACGATGCTGTGCTGCGCGATCTGCTGCCATTTCTGAATGATACCAGCGTCGTCTGTTCACTGCAAAATGGCATACCGGAGCAGCATGTAGCTGAACTGGTCGGTGCGCAGCGCGTCATTGCCGGTTCCGTTGAATTTGGCGCTACGTTTATGAAGCCGGGTATCTCTCGACTCACTACCGAATATACACAGTTCAAAGCGTATGCTTTTCAAATTGGCGAATTGAATGGGGAAATGACCTCACGGATTCGTGAGATTCAATCGGTGCTGGAGCTGGTCGGCGGTACGCATATTTCCGACAATCTGGTCGGAACCAAATGGTCGAAACTGCTGATCAATAACGCATTCAGCGGATTATCAGCAGCGCTAAACGGCGAATACGGTAATATTCTGGATAACGAAATTGGCATCGCCAGTGCCGCTCATATCGCTGATGAGACGATCAAGGTTGGACATGCGAACGGTGTCCAGTTTGCCACCATGGGCGGGTTCGATATCGCTTCGCTGGAGTTGCAGCAGGACAGCGATCTGCCTGCACGCATCATGACGTTGCGCCAAGTGATGGCACCATCCCGGCTGCTAAAAGCAAGCATGCTGCAAGATCTGGAAAAGCAGCGCAAAACGGAGATCGGATACATCAACGGCGTTGTACCGGAATTGGCAAAGGGCAAAGGTATCGCGACCCCATTTAACGATCTCGTCGTACAGTTAGTGCAAGCCGCCGAAGCGACAGGCAGTGTACCGGATTTTGATACTAACATCAAACCATTCGAGCAGCTGGTCAACGTGTACAGCACGCGGTAATGATGCAACATACAGAGAGTGCTATACCAAAGTACGCTGTATGCAGCCAAAGTGGATATTGTCCTAGTATGACTGATCATATTTCTTGAATATAGTATCAGCTTGAAGATGATATTAGGCAGAGATAATATGGGCTACCAAGTACGATAGTGTGATGAAGATTCCATCGGTGCACTGCAATCGCAATGTATAGGCTTAATGACCCTAACCGTTGAATATTCAGGCAATGTCGGCGAGGTATCCATGTGATGACAGTGAATATGCTGGAGCAGCTGTCCATCGCTCTGCTTTCTATAATAAAAACCGCGCAGTATCATGTTTCTGTAACATGATGCCGCGCGGTTTTCTTTTGCGTTGATGCGTTTGTTGGAACTTCTTCAATAGATTGGATGACTCCCTAATCTCAATATATCCATCAGCAACAGCCCTGACACATCACCATGTTCTCGTTGTTCTCGTTCCGACTCATTATTGGATATTCAGCTTTTCTTTGTTTTTCTCGTATTCTGCTTGCTGATACGCCTGCACTTTGGCGAGTCCGTATTGGTCGCGTTTGCTCAAATAATCTTGGAACAACTGGTCAAACTGACTGTCCGAGGATGCCAGTAGTAATTGTGGCAACGTTTTGCCCCATAGCTGGCTGATCTTCGTATTGATAATCCCTTCCGGTGAATTGCCCGTCGGATTGAGCTGGTCAAATTCAGAACGACTGACCGTCTTGCCCTTCGTCCAGTCTTCCATTTGCTTGAACGGCTCGACGCTCTCTGGCTTCCACTGGTCGGTAATATTCGTATCCATCTCCATCCAGTATTTATGCGAAGCTCCGTATTTGGCGTCAAAGGCGGAGCGGTCGCTATTGAGCAGCTTCAGCACTTCCGGTTTGAATACCGGCTTGTCATTGACCATATCGTAGGTCACGCCCGGTTCGCCCATATACAGATCGCGCTGTCCTTCTTCGCTAATGATATATTCCAGAAAACGGATCGCACGCGCTTTGTCTTTGACATTTTTGGAAATTAGCGTGAGTGTCCAGCCGGAGATACTCGGTCCATTCAGCACCGGCGCATCCAGCTTGGCATCCGCCGGACCGTCGACCGCGATATAGACGGAGTTCGGATCATGGGCATACAGTGCATTTTGCTGAGCGCTAAAATCGCTGCGCTGGTACAGCATCGCAAAGTAGCGTCCTTGCGAAATCTTCTCCTCCATTTGGGCACGCTTATCGATAAAGATATCTTTTGCCAGCAGCCCTTCCTGATTCGCCTGCCGCAGCGTCTTCAGCCAGCGCAAGTATTCAGGATCGGTCAGACGATCGTACAGCTTGCCATTTTGCTCCATCGGGATGTTGAGGAAATTTTGCAGATAGCCTTCCAGCGAATAATTGCCGTTCTCGGTAAATTCATGCAATCCGAGCGGAATGAGCGGCTGTCCATTCACCTGCGGATACTTTTCCTTTGCCATCTCCAGTGCTTTCAAAAAGCCTTCCGGTGTGCGCATATCCGGCTTACCTAGCGCTTCATACATATCTTTGCGCACGACAAACACCTGATTGGATACATAGTCAGCACCGTATTTGGCAAAGTCTGCCGGAGATGACGACGCATTCGGATAGCCATACACATTGCCGTCTGGCTGCGTATACCACGATAATTTCGCCGGATCGGTTACTTTGAGGAAATAGGGATCATACTGATCCGCCAGCTCGTTCAGCGGCAGCACTAATTTCCCCTCGATCATCTTCTTCACCGCATCCTCGCCCCAGCCAATCGTAATAAAGTCAGGCAGCTTGCCAGATGCAATCATCGTATTCAGCTTCTCATTCTCATTGCCCGCTGGAACGATAAAATTAATGCTTACCCCGGTCTTCTTCGTCACATATTGACTCGTAATATCCTTGCCCCAATCGGTGCCGGTATACCACGAGAAATTCATATACCAGTCAAATGTAATCGGAGCTGTATCGACTTTCCAGCCTGGTTCATCGGCTGACGCTTGCTTGACTGGCGTTGTATTCTCGCTGGCACTGTTACTGCCACCGCCAAAGTAGGAGCAGGCAGTCGTGAGCGTGAGCAATCCCGCCATTAGGGCAGCAATCGCCGGTTTGCGCCATGCAACGGTTGGACGCTTGCTGCCTGCTTGACGCTGCATCGTATGATGTCTGGTGCTGGATACGCTCGGTTCAGAATGGACGACCTTTTGCGCATCATGGGATGATTTTTGTGCAGCATCTATCGGTTTCTGTTCACTGCGAGCTACCTTTGATTCCATATGGATACATTCCCGTTTTCCATTTTCCATCATCATAACCCCTCTCGTATGTCGTTTTGTCGGTTATTCGTATAGATTGTGAGATCATCCTATTTCGTATCGCATTGCTGTTATATCCATAAGATTCGCATTGCATCACCCTTTAATTGAACCGATCATCATGCCTTTGACAAAGTACTTTTGCAGAAATGGATACACGAACACAATCGGTATCGTCGTCACGACCATCGTCGCCAGCTTGATCGACTGCGATGTAACCGAACGATTAATACCACCCGGCACCGCCGCCAGCATCTGGTTGGAGCTGGATTCCGCCACAACGCGGTACAGATACGTCTGAATCGGCTGTAGCGACGTATCATTCATATAGATCATCCCGGTAAAATAATCATTCCACTGGTACACTCCATGAAACAATCCAATCGTCGCCACCACCGGCATCGACACTGGCAATACGACCCGGAAAAAAATCGACCAATCATTCGCCCCATCGATTCGTGCCGCCTCCTCCAGCCCATCTGGAATCTCGCGGAAAAAGGTCATAAAGATAATCAGATCGAAAAAGCTGAACATCGCCGGAATGATATACACCATAAAATTGTCCAGCAACTGCAAATCCTTCATCAGCAAAAAGGTCGGAATCAATCCCCCGCTAAAAAAGAGCGTAATCGTACCGATCCAAATATACAGCTTGCCGCCAATCAGATCGCGCCTAGATAGCGCATATGCCACCATCGCCGTAAACAGCACATGAATAAACGTACCGATCACCGTCTTGGCAACCGTAATCCACATCGCCTGCATAATGCCTTCACTCTGGAATACCGCGCCAAAGCTCTCCAGACTGAACATCCGCGGCCACCAGTAGATGCCACCGCGCATCGCATCCGTGCCTTCATTAAACGCATTGACTAGCACATACCAGATTGGATATAACGTCACAAAACAAATCAGCAGCATAAAGATCGTATTGCACACATCAAATATCACTTCTCCACGCGTTCGCCGAGACGACGTTATCATGGGCAGGCTCACTCCTTTCCAATTGAATATTCAGAATAATGAAGTATTGTTTAATCGCTTGGTCACCTGATTGGCAATGAGCAACAGAATGAGTGCAATGACCGACTTAATCAGTCCAATCGCCGTTGAATACGAGAATCGCCCGGACAATAACCCTGTCTGGTACACATAAATGTCGATCACGTTGCTGGCGCTCTCGTTGAGCGAATTGCGTAGCACGAGAATCTGGTCAAAGTTGGAGTTGAGTACACCGCTGACTGCCAGAATGAACAGAATCGCAATCGTGCTCTGAATGCCCGGCAAAGTGATATACCACATTTTCTGAAACCGTCCGGCACCGTCAATCGTTGCCGCTTCGTACATCTCCGGTGATACACTCGCCATCGCCGCCAGATAGATAATCGCTGACCAGCCAAGCTCTTTCCAGATGTCTGAGATGATAACGATTGCCCAGAAATAGGTCGGCTCCGCCAAATACGAGATCGGTTGATCAATGAGATGCAGTGCCAGCAGCACTTGGTTGATCACACCGACATCCGCCAGCCATGTTGTCAGAATACCGCCCAAAATGACCCACGACAGAAAATGTGGCAGATACGAGATCGTTTGCACCGACTTTTTGAAACGAACAGAGCGTAATTCGTTCAGAAATAGCGCAAACAAAATCGGTAGCGGAAACCCGATAAACAGCTTGATCAGGCTAATTCCGAGCGTATTGCGAATCACATCTCGCAGATTCTCGTCTTCCATGAAGGCGCGAAAATGCTCCAGCCCGACCCAAGGCGCAGCTGCGATGCTGTCGACGATATTGAATTCTTTGAAGGCAATGACGATGCCGTACATCGGAATATAGTTGAATATCAGCATCCAGATTACACCAAGCAGCGCCATCGTCTGCAAATGTCGCTGTGTATACAACCGCCGAAACCAGCGCCGCACACTACCAGATGCAGAACGCACCGACTGCCGCGAATCCGACTTGCTTTTCATATCGCTTTCCATGTATTCCTCTCCCTTCTATTTATGTAAGCGATTACATCTATGTGTTTTATTATAGCTGTGGGAGTTGGATGCGGGAATGTACCAGATTTCGTGTGAGGTGTCTCATTTTTCGGGTGGGTGGTATTGGGTGCGTATATGTAATGGGTACTAATCGAGGATTGCTGAAGTAGATCATATATTTCCAGATTCAATATATGCTGAGATATATAGCATGATACAGAATGATAGTTGTATATGAGAACGAACATAATGAAACACAAACTAAGAGCCTTCAAACGCATCTATAAAATAACGTAAAAACATATTCATATATAACTTATAAACGTGTTATGATAGAGCAGTTAGGAGGTGATGCTCATGTTGCCTTTTTTGACGGCGGTGCTCCAATTTTCGGCTGCGCTCATTCATATGTATATCCTTATAACCAGCCGACCGTCAGTAAAGAAAAAGGACTCCAAGCGCTACCAACGCTCGAAGTCCCGAAAAAAGTAACAAGCATCGGAAGGACATAATGTCCTTCCCCCTAACGCCATTATAACTCATCCTACGTACATGTAAACTACTCTTTTCGCAAAAACATAACTTTTCATTCTAAAAAAACAAAAATAATAACGTAAAAACATCATGTTTTAAATAAACAAGAAAATCTTAATTACGTCTATATTTCGAATTACATTTTGTTCAGTTTTCCAGCAGTTATATTTCTTATTAGCATGTACATACTAAGACTTCTCAAACGACAGCAAAAGGAGTCCTCATTGTATGCAGGACTCCTTCTTTATACCGTTATACGGTTGTACGATTGGCGATTACTTAGATGCTAGTAATCAGTTGGTGCTTGTTCCTTTGTTTTTGTTGTAAATATCGAATGCTACTGCCAGTAGCAGTACAAGACCTTTGATACCTTGCTGCCAGTCGATGCCGAGACCGACGAGGGACATACCATTATTCAGTACACCCATAACAAGACCACCGATGATGGCTCCAAATACCGTTCCGATCCCGCCGGAAGCAGATGCGCCGCCGATAAAGCAGGCTGCAATGGCATCCAACTCAAAGTTAGTGCCCGCTCTCGGTGTAGCTGCATTCAGACGTGCGGCGAAGATCAGACCGGAAATGGCAGACAATACACCCATATTCACGAATACCCAGAACGTTACTTTTTTCGTTTTGACGCCGGATAGTGCGGCTGCTTTCTCATTACCACCGATTGCATATACGTGGCGACCCATGACGGTACGGTTCATCACGAATGAGTAGATGATGATCAGCAAGAACAGCAGTACTAGAATCGTTGGGATACCAGCATAGCTTGCCAGTACGAAAGTGAACAGGTTGATAATAGCGAGCACGAGTACCAGTTTGGTAATAAACAATCCTTGCGAACCGGTATCAAAGTTGTATTTGCGTTGCGCGGAGCGATTTTTCAGCTCGGTGACGATATACAGTACGGACAGTGCAATACCTGCGATGATTGCGACGATATTGGTCGCAGCATTGGTGAAGTCCGGTACGAAGCCAGAACTGATCTTTTGGAAGCCGTTCGGGAATGGCGAGATGGACTGCCCTTCCAGCACGATCATGGTCAGACCGCGGAACAATAGCATTCCGGCAAGGGTGACGATAAAGGCAGGAATCCGCACATACGCGACCCAAAAGCCTTGCCATGCGCCGATCAGACCACCGATAACGATCGACAGAATGACCGCCAGCACGGGGTTCATTTGCCAGTTGACCATAAAGATTGCGGAGATCGCGCCGACAAAGGCGGCAATCGAGCCGACCGACAGATCGATATGACCGGTAATGATGACGAGTACCATCCCGATGGCGAGCACGAGGATGTAGCTATTTTGCAAAATCAGGTTGGTGATGTTGATCGGTTTGAGCAGCAATCCTCCGGTGAGTACTTGGAACAGCAGCATAATGAAAATGAGAGCGATGATCATGCCGTATTGGCGAATATTTCCTTTGAAGAGACGGGACAATCCGCCTTCCTTGTCTTTTTGCTTGACTGGCTTGCTTAATGTGGACATGGGTGATGCTCCTTTCGACATGTTTGTTGGTGGTTGGCATGAGTTGTGCATCGCATGGGAGAACGCTGCGGGAAGGGATTGGGGAACGGACTTCGGTGGAGCCACGGGAATCTTTCGATTAGGTGGAAATGAAGATTCCCGTGGCTCCAAAGGCGTCCTTATCCCCAATTCCCTTCCCTCCGCTCCGTGCGTTGCAATACTCAGTGCCCTCCAAACGGGGGGGTAGCAGTTTGATTGGTTGTGAGCTTTGGTGTTGGGATTGCATCTTTGTTGATTATGAGTTCGATGAAAAGCTCATATGATTGGTTTGTGTAATCGTATTCTGTTTGAACACGGATTGGATTATAGTTGCTTTTGATGTTGAACTTTAGTGTTTGTTAGGCTTCGGTTTTGGCTTTTTCTTTGGTCATGTACATCATTAGTTTTTCTTGGGTGGCTTCGGATTTGGTGACTTCGCCGGTGATGCGGCCGGCGTTCATGACGTAAATGCGGTCGCAGATGCCTAGGATTTCTGGCAGTTCGGATGAGATGACGAGGACGCTTTTGCCTTCGTCTGCTAGACGGTTGATGATGGTGTAGATTTCGTATTTGGCGCCGACGTCGATGCCTCGGGTTGGTTCGTCGAGGATTAGGATGTCGGGACCGGAGAAGATCCATTTGCCGAGCACGACTTTTTGTTGGTTCCCGCCGCTCAGGTTGCTTGTTTTTTGTAGGATGTTCGGCGTTTTGATCTTCATTTGATCGCGCATGTCTTCGGCGACGAGGACTTCTTCGTGTTCGTTGACGACGCTGGATTTGGACAGTTTCTCCAAGCCGGTTAGGGAGATATTACGTTTGATGTCGTCGAGCAGGATCAGACCGTAGTTTTTGCGGTCTTCGGTCACGTAGGCAAAGCCGTTTTTGATCGCCTGTGTTACGTCGTTGTTACGAATTTCCTGACCGTTTTTGATTAAAGTACCGGATATGTTTTTGCCGTACGATTTGCCGAAAATGCTCATCGCCAGTTCCGTGCGGCCGGAGCCCATCAGTCCGGCGATGCCGACGATCTCGCCACGTCGTAGGTTCAGGTTTGCATTATGGATGACTTGCCGGTCGGCGTGCTGCTCATGGAATACGTTCCAGTCGCGCACTTCCAGTGTCACGTCGCCGATCTTCGGCTGACGCTCTGGATAGCGGTTGGTCAGATCGCGTCCAACCATCCCACTGATGATGCGATCCTCGGTAACGCTATCTTTTTTCATATCTAACGTCTCGATTGTTTTGCCGTCACGCAGAATGGTGACAGAATCGGCGACTTTGGAAATTTCGTTCAGTTTATGCGAAATGATGATGCAGGAAATACCCTGACTTTTGAAGCCGAGCAATAGCTCCAGCAGATTCTCGCTATCGTCCTCGTTCAATGCGGCAGTCGGCTCGTCCAAGATGAGCAGCTTGACCTTTTTGGAAAAGGCTTTGGCGATCTCGACCAGTTGCTGCTTGCCGACACCGATGTTGGTGACGAGTGTGCTTGGCGGTTCGCTCAAACCGACTTTGTTGAGCAATTCTTGCGTGCGCTGCATCGTTTCGTTCCAGTCGATGACGGCGCCCTTTTTGCGTTCGTTGCCGAGGAAAATGTTCTCGGCGATCGACAGGTATGGGATTAACGCCAGCTCTTGGTGAATAATGACGATGCCGAGTTCTTCGCTGTCCTTGATGGTTTTGAATTGACAGGTTTTGCCTTCGAACATAATATCGCCGTCATAGCTGCCGTAGCCGTATACGCCGCTGAGTACTTTCATCAGGGTCGATTTACCGGCACCGTTCTCGCCGCAGAGAGCGTGAATCTCGCCTTTGCGTACTTGGAGATTGACGTTTTCCAGCGCTTTGACACCGGGAAATGTTTTGGTGATGCCTTTCATTTCTAAGATGATGTTGTCCATAGAGTGGCACTCCTTTCAGTTGGCTTGAGGTGGTGGCGTGGTGCTGTTGTGTCAGACCGCTGCGGGAAGGGATTGGGGAACGGACTCCGGTGGAGCCGCGGGAATCTTTTGGATTAGGTGAAAATGAAGATTCCCGCCCCTCCAAAGTCGTCCTTTTCCCCAATTCCCTTCCCTCCGCTCTGTGCAAAGGCATCCATGCCGTTCTCTGCGCGGGGGCAGGGTTTAGAGATTTAAAAGATTTGAGAGATTTGAGACGCAAGATTTAATGAGCTTTATAGTCTTAGGTATTGAGTTGTGAGTTGGTGAGTTGGATTTGATGCATGGTGATGATTGGATTGTTTCGTTATTGAGTACTTGGGATGTTGCGGTTTTAAATGAGATGTTGGTTAAGTTTTGGCTGGTTATAAGATTTGATTTAATTGGTAGGTGCGTTGTCGCCGTAGACTTCTTGTTCGGTGTAGTAGTTGCTGCCGATGATTTCTTGTTTGACGTTGTCTTTGTCGACGGATACGGGGTCGAGCAGGTAGGCTGGGACGACCATGACGTTGTTGTTATAGGTTTTGGTATCGTTGACTTCGGCTTGTTTGCCTTGCAGGATGCTATCGACCATGCCGACGGTTTTTTCGGCGAGTTTGCGTGTGTCTTTGAAAATAGTCTGGGTTTGTTCGCCCGCTACGATGGATTTGATCGATGCGAGTTCGGCGTCTTGTCCGGTGATGATTGGCAGCGGTTTGTCGGCGGAGCCGTAGCCTACGCCTTTGAGGGATGAGATGATCCCGATGCTGATGCCGTCATATGGGGACAATACGGCGTCGAGTTTCTGACTGCCGTAGTAGGCGCTGAGCAGATTGTCCATCCTTGCTTGGGCGAGTGAGCCGTCCCAGCGTAAGGTGGCGATCTGTGCCATCGTAGTCTGTTTACTCTGGACGACGAGCTTGCCGGAATCGATATACGGTTGCAGGACAGACATCGCGCCGTTAAAGAAGAAGTAGGCGTTGTTATCATCCGGCGATCCACCGAACAATTCGATGTTGAACGGACCTTTGCCTTTGTCGAGTCCGAGCTTTTTCTCGATGTAGGATGCTTGCAATACGCCGACTTTGAAGTTGTCAAAGGTGGCGTAGTAGCTCAAGTACGGCGTGTTCATGATCAAGCGGTCATAGGAGATGACCTGAATGCCCTGCGCATGCGCTTTGCCGATGACGTCGGTTAATGTGTTGCCGTCGATGGCGGCGACGACGATAACGTCAACTTGCTTGGTGATCATATTCTCAATCTGGGAAATCTGGTTTTCGACGACATCTTCGGCGTACTGAAGATCGGTTTTGTAGCCTTTGGACTGGAACAGCTTGACCATATTCGATCCGTCCGCAACCCAGCGTGCCGACGATTTGGTCGGCATGGCGATGCCGATATAGCCTTTCTCACTGCTGCCCACGCTGCTTTCCGCCAGATTGCAGGCGCTGAGTGTAATCATCATGGCAGCGATCAGCAGCAGGATTAGTCCCCTTTTCATCACGAATGCTCCTTTCGTTATAGTGCTGAAATAGCACGTTTGACATTGGAATGGTTGGTTGTGCATTGTCGGGTGTATCGTAGTTGATAGGCACCCGGTAATGCTCGTTGAGATATTTTGGTAACGCTTTCTTGAAATAGGATAGCACTGAGGATGGAGTGCTGTCTTTTCGTTTATCCGACCTTTTTTATAAAAATCGGACTTACTTTTGTAAAAACGAAACGATATGTTCGTTTTGTCGTACATCGCATTCGTAAAGTCGAAGATATCCTTCGATCTGTCGAACATAACGTTTACATTCTATGTTGAGAGATATGCGCCTTTTATAATCAAAACAATATTGCTGATGTCTGAGAAAAGTCATGATGCGTATGAAATCAACCTACCTTAAGGAAGGCGATGCTATATGATCTTAAAAACAAATTACTATCAGATGCTGTCATTGCAGATGGCGCATATCCATGAGAAGATACTGTTGCAGAATGAAGAATACCGGCACATAAATGAGGAGTGCGAAGCTTGCTTTCAATCTATCGTAGAGCCGTCCCTTCATCCTCGATCTCTAGACGAGTTAACGGCAGCTTTGATTCAATATAGCGATAGGATGACGGATCTACGTTCACTTGCTGAATCGACTATGTATGAGCAAGGAATCAAGGATGGGTATGCGATACAACAGTGGCTTGTATCCACGGATGCAAAGGGAAGAAGTATGACGATGGGAGGAACTCACCATGAAGCTGGAGCGTCTAATCTCCATCATTTATAAGCTGCTCAATCATGAAGTACTATCCGCTACCGTGCTGGCGGAGGAGTTTGGTGTGTCGCCGCGGACGATTTATCGTGATATGGATGTGATCGGGGCAGCTGGGTTTCCGGTCATTTCGCATCAGGGTAGTAACGGTGGATATGGCATGATCGACGGCTATAAACTCGATAAAAGTCTGCTCGGTTCACATGATGTTGCTTCGCTGGTGACGGTGCTGCACAGTCTGTCGACGATGTTTGACGATGCGCGGGTACAGGGTACGATTGAACGGCTGCAAAGTATTGAGCCGATCCAGCAAATGCCGCGGCTGGAGATTAATTTCCAATCGTATCATACGGATACGGATGTACTGCGTTTGCTGCGTGAAGCGATAGCGGAGCATCAGGTGATTCATTTTGACTATATTAGCGCGAGCAATGAACGAACAGCGCGGAATGTGGAAGCAGTACGGATTTATTTTAAATATGGTGCGTGGTATGTGTACGGGTATTGTCGTTCTCGTCAGGATTATCGCGAATTTCGGCTATCGCGGATGCTGGATGTGGTGCTGCGGGATGAGCATTTTGCGGTTCGACCACAGGTTGTGCGTGATCCTGGTTCATACATACAGAAGCAGTCGAAGACGAATATTCCAGATCAAGCGGTACCCGAATCGCAGACGACAACAAATACTCAAACGACCGCTCCTCATTCCCTATCAAACGAAATGGTGGATGTAGTGATCCACATTCGCCAACAAGCGCTTGCGAATGGGCTGGATCAATTCCAGCATACAAAACGGCAGTTTCACGACGATGGCAGTATAACTGTTCGTCTGACCATCTGCCATCCACTGCAATCCAAGTGGCTATGCGGCACATTGTTGAGCTTTGGCAGTGCGGCGGAGGTGCTGTATCCACCGGAGCTACGCGTCCATTTGCGTCAGCAATTGCGGCAAATGTTGTCCTATTACGAACAAGATGAACGTAAGAATGACTTCTCCGTATGATCCACTCTCCTATTCGCAGCATAAAACATAACCAATTCTAATCTTTCCACGGAAGTATGACAGTCTGTTGTCATACTTCTTTTTTTATACTAGTATCAGACATCAACATTCCACCTACCAAAGGAGATCTGAACCATGAACAATATTGCCGAAAACATGCTGAGTTACCATCACTGGGCGAATCAGACAATTCTGAATCGTTTGCGGGAATTGCCTTCCGCTTTGTTACATCAGGAAACTGCCAGCTCGTACCCTACTCTTGCCGCCACGCTGACGCATCTCTATGCGGTCGATCAGATGTGGTATCTGATCGTACAAGGAACCGATATGCCGGAAGCGCTGGAACAAAGTCGTCCGTTGATGGAGCAAGGAAATGACTGGAGCTTAGAAGAATTCGACGAACGACTCAGTCAACAAGCACAGCAATACAATACATGGATCAAGCAAACCGATCTGAAACGTACGATTCAGCTTAACAATCCCTACGTAGGTGTTCGGCAAACGTCGCTGGAAGAGATTGTGCTGCATCTGGTCAATCATGGCACGTATCACCGCGGGAATATCGCTACAATGCTGCGCCAGCTTGGGCATTCTTCTGTGATGAACGATTACATTCTATTCTGGTATCAACAATCGGAAACGGTCTGAGTTCTCTTTTCCAGGCAGCCGGAGCTATTTGCCAGTCGTTTGGACACATTGCTCATACATACACGCGACAATAAGATGTATGGACAGTGGCATGATCACGGGTGGCTATTAGATTAGCTCGAACGAAGCACTTTCACTGTGAGCAGCATAGGCTGTTTGCCAATCAAATCCCTCTACGATCCATGCCGTAGAGGGATTTCCTGCATGTTCAAGGGTATGATCACGTTGCATAGTCGGGACAAAATGTGAGCACTTTCGACTTATATTCTGTGCAATTTGTCGCTAAAACTACAGTTGCCTCTATGTTGAATGTCGCATGCGCCAAGCAATTCAGCAACTTAATGGTGCGCGACTTATTTCACAAAACAATGGGTACATAGTACAAATTCAGACCAATTTCAGCAAGTCATCGTTTTCATTTTGTTAAGCCGTTTAAGTAATACATAGCAAATACGAGATAGGAGGCGGCTTCGTGTTGAATCAAATGGATCAGACCAAAACATTGATTGAGAAATGCACTCTTCTATGCCAAACGCATTTTGGTAATCATCCTCAACATATCGAATTTATGGATCACCAGTTTGGCTATTCCTTTTGGTTGGAGCAACTTGTTGATTGGACGGACAGCAGATTACCTACTAGTTCTGACACACAATACCTCTATGTACATACTCTACTACATGAATATATCTCTCCCCTACTCCAAAAAGCCATTATCAAATCAACAGGTAAAAGCATTTTCTATGTATTTATAGATTGGAAATCCGACATCAATGTAGGCTGCATGACGTTTGTATTTAGCGACTGGATCTCGACTGTCCCTCAAAAAGACTATGCAGGAAAACAACAAATCCACGATGCGATCTCAGAAATCTCGCACGAAATCGAGAACCCGCCTTCGTTCATCGAGTCCTTCTGGGTCAATGAACAGACACTCGTCGTGATCCGAGCAGGCTTCGTGATGCAGCTGGAACAAAAGCTAGTGAACAAAGGATTCTCCAAACAATTGCGAATCGCCAAAAGAGAATTGGAATTGGAACTCATTGAGAATAGCATCAACTATGACAGCATCCTTGGCAAATCATTGCATATGACGTTTCTGGACTGGAATCCGCACAAAGATATTAGTACGTTGATCCTTTTATTTCAATAATCAACAACTCCTAAACGACAAAACCCTCTATCCCAGCAACGGGCAGAGGGTTTCATTATGACTGTTCATAACATATTTACCATAGTTCCATACTCATATACCGCTCCCCATTATCCGGGGCAATACATAATACCTTCTTGCCCGCACCTAGCCGCTTCGCTTCCTGCACTGCTGTCCACACCGTCGCTGCTGAAGACGGACCAAGTAGTAGCCCTTCTGTTCTCGCCAGCTCCTTCATCATGGACAGTGCATCCTCATCCGCCACCTGTACAATCTCATCATAGATCGACGTATTCAGAATCGAAGGGACAAAGCCTGGACTGGTGCCGACGAGCTTGTGCGGACCGGGTTGACCGCCTGACAGAACGGGCGAGCCTTTCGGTTCGACGACCATAATGCGCACATATGGAAGATGATCGCGCAGCGTTTCCCCGGTTCCAGTAATCGTACCGCCTGTACCTGCGGAAGCGACAAACGTATCCAGTTGCCCTTCCATCTGCTCCAGTATCTCCAGCGCTGTCGTATGACGATGGGCATCCGCATTGGCGGGATTGTCAAACTGGCGCGGCATATAGCTGTCCGGAATCTCGGTGAGCAGCTGCTCTGCTTTGCGAATCGCACCGGGCATTTTCTCAGCGGCAGGTGTCAGCACAACCTGCGCCCCATACGCCTTCAAAATGCTGATGCGCTCCTGCGACATATTATCCGGCATGATCAAGATCGCGCCGTACCCGCGGGCAGCCGCATTCATCGCCAGCCCGATGCCGGTATTGCCGCTGGTCGGTTCGATGATGATACTGCCGGGCTTCAACTCTCCTGCCTTTTCCGCTTCGATGATTAGGTTTAGTGCAGCGCGATCTTTTACACTGCCGCTGGGGTTAAAATACTCTAACTTCACGTACACATCCGCCCATTCCGGCGAGGTGATACGGTTTAATTTTAATACCGGCGTATCGCCGACAAGTTCGCTAATATGTTGTACCACTTTGCTGGTCATGACTAAGGCTCCTTTGATTCTGTTTTGATTCTGTTTATTTGCGGTTCGCATATCAGCGATTGCATTCACATTATGATTGCCGTGTGGTCTGCTGTTCCAGTTGACGATAGTATTGAATTTTGTCGCCGATATTGTGTAAGTGATCCTGCAATGACGCCAGTTGCTGCTGCAATTGCGTCTCATGCTGCTCCAGCATCTGCCGCCGCTCACTTGCCGTCACATCGCCCTGACTGCGCAGCTCTGCAAAGCGCTGCATTCCAGCGATATTCATGCCGGTATCACGCAAACGCAGTAGAAATTCGACCCACGCTACATCCTGCGTAGAATAGATACGATATCCCTGTGCATTGCGTGCAACATGACGCAGCAGCCCGATTCTTTCGTAATAACGTAGCGTATGTGCACTGAGTCCGGTAATGTCCGCCATTTCTTGTATGTTCAGTGAAGGTTCCATATGGTCTACTATATCATACTGACGCTGGGTGGATGCTGTATTTCCAAGTGGAATAGTAAGAATTATGTATGGATGAGTGTACATAAATGCAGATGATTCCATGTCGCACTGCAAATCGTATAAAAAAACATGGTGAAACGTCCCTGATACAGTCGAACATACGGCTTAAAACATTCATGCTTGCCTTTGAGCGCGCTCTAAGCGATACGCTAATTGTGCAGAGAGCAGATACGCTTCAATGTACATATGACTGACAAAGAGCGTATTCGTTATCAGCGTTATACTATTTCATTTTCAGGAGGATGATGATAATGACAAAACCTATTTCCGCAACCCATACTTCCGACGACAAAATTATGTCTCAACCCGCTTCAACTTCAACTTCAACTTCAACTTCAACTTCAACTTCAACTTCAACTTCAACTTCAACTTCAACTTCAACTGACGATGGTACGGCTACATTCCGCGAGAACAATCGATATGAGCGCGGCTGGAACAAATTGCGCGAGATTGACGGTCAGGCAGGTGAACGAGTGATTGCTTCCTTGCAAGAAATTGCGCCTGATCTGGGACGATATGTGATTGAATATGCGTTTGGCGATATATATTCACGCGATACGCTGGATGCGCGGCAGCGACAACTGGTGACCATATCCTCGCTCACCACACAAGGTGGCTGTGAAGCACAGCTTCATGTGCATATCAACGCTTCGCTCAATGTTGGCTTAACACCAGCCGAGATCGTAGAAGCGCTGATGCACTGCTCACCGTATACCGGTTTTCCAAAAGTACTGAATGCAATCGCGGTTGCAAAACAAGTATTCAAGGAACGAGGATTGCTGCCGGTACAACAAGCGTAATTCATTGTAAAAACAGTACGATCCGGCGCACGAAGCAGACGCAGACGCAGACGCAGACGCAGACGCAGACGCAGACGCAGACGCAGACGCAGACGCAGACGCAGACGCAGACGCAGACGCAGACGCAGACGCAGACGCAGACGCAGACGTTGCAATTGTACTGATTCCGATTCGATATGCAATATCCAATCTGCCATACTCAATATTTGCTGTTGAGTATGGCAGATTTGCGTTTGTACGGCATTTGTGGTGCTCAGTCGCCGAATATCCTTTACAATTCCAAAAATCATCATTTATAATCATTTACATACTGTTAACAGTTACTTTGTGTAAATCATTAAAGGAGCTTACATACGATGACAAAATCACCTTCTCTTCAAGCCGGAAGTGGCTTTCCGCTTGGCATTTTGATGCTCAATCTGTTTATCGCACTGCTCGGTCAGGGGATGGTGATCCCGATTTTGCCGGAATATTTGAAGCAGTTTGATGCGGCAGGCACAGCGGCAGGTTATATGGTTGCGGCATTCGGTGCGGCACAGTTTATCTTTTCCCCAATCGGTGGACGAATGTCGGATCGTTATGGACGCAAAAAAATGATTCTTGCCGGGCTGTTTCTGACGGTGATCTCGGATTATATGTTTGCGGTATCGTACAATCTGCCTGCGCTATATATGGCGCGCTTTATCGGTGGAATCGGGCTTGGTATTATGGTGCCGTCGGTGCTTGCGTATGTTGCAGATGTAACAACGAGTACGACGCGGGCAAAAGGCATGGGATATCTCAGTGCGGCGATGAATCTGGGCATGGTGCTTGGTCCGGGGATTGGCGGGATTATTGCGCAATACGGCATTCGTGTGCCGTATCTGGTCGCGGCAGCGCTGGGACTAGTAGCAACGGTGATGACCTTGCTGCTTAAGGAAACCTTGCCGCCTGAGCGTCGAACACAGCAGGTTCGTGGTCAACAGGCGGCGCCGTCGATGATATCGCAGCTGGTATCTTCGTTCAAGACTCCTTATTTTCGTTATTTGCTGCTCATTCTAGTGATGACATTCGGGCTGGTCAATTATGAAACGGTATATTCGCTCTATGTGGAGCAGCAATATAACTTCACCTCGGCACAGATTGCGATCATCATTACGCTAGGTGCGGTCATCGGGATCGTCGTGCAAATCTGGGCGCTGGATACAGTCATTCGCCGTATTGGAGAATACCGACTCATTCGTCTCTCGCTGATCATGACGGCGGTAGCGCTAGTGTTGATGCTCATTCCGGTGAATCTGTGGTACTTGCTGGCGGTATCAGCGTTATTTTTTGCATTCAATGCCTTTTTGCGTCCAACGGTGAATACGTTGCTGGCGAATCATGCGCGGGATGACGAACAGGGATTCGTCGCTGGACTTAATACAACGTATGGTAGTATCGGCAATATTGCTGGACCGATTGTGGCGGGTACGTTATTTGATTACCGGATTGGACTACCCTATATGATCGGGGCAGTTGTATTACTGGCGGCATTGATGCTTACGCGCAATCAAACGACGCTTGCGAAGAGCGCTCATATGGAGGAATAAATGATGAAACAACAGCAAACATGGCATCAGCAATTGCGCAATCATCATCGGGAGGAATTAGTACAGGCAGGTGCAACATTGTTTTTACAGCGGAACTTTCCAGATATTACGGTCAAGGATGTGTGCGATCAGGCTGGTATCAGTCGGGTGACGTTTTATAAGCATTTTCGCGATATAAATGAGCTGGTATTGGATGTGCAAATACACATTCTGCGTGATATGACCGAACGATTAACCGCCAGCGATCTACCGCAGACAAATGGGCGGCAGCGGCTGGCGGGCATTTTGCAGGCATGGGTCGACTATGCCTGCACTCATGGAAAAGAGCTGCGCTTTGTCGCGCTATTTGATCTGTATTATGAGCAGATGCAGGTGGATGACGAGCTGCGCCAGCGCTATGAACAATTTGTGCAGCACGGAACCGGACGTGACTTTTTGCAGAATGCGCTGGAACAGGGTGTGCGTGACGGTTCGCTGAAGCCGCAGTTGGATGTATCCCATGCCGGGGTTCTTATTTTCCAGACGGTGATGGGTGTGCTGCAACGCGTCAGTATGACGTCTACGCCGGAGCTGCAAGACCGACATGAAGGCGATGTGGTCGTACAGCCAGTGATCGATATGCTGCTGGATTATGTGGCTGCACAGCAGTAATGATTGTTATAACATGATAAACTACATGCGTGCTTATGCTAGCTTCCTCATTTACGCTTGCTACTATCTCTACACTACATGATCCCCAAGCGCATTGTGCTCAATCTCAAAGCCCAGATCTTCGATCATCTGATAATCCAGCGTTGCTTCCTGCCCGGGCGTTGTAAGATAGTCGCCGACAAAGATCGAATTGGCGGCATATAGCGCCATCGGCTGCAAGGTGCGCAGATTCAATTCACGTCCCCCAGCAACACGAATTTCTGTAGACGGACAGATGAAGCGCAGCATCGCCAGAATGCGCAATCCTCGCATCGCTGGTGTATGCGGACGATGTGCGAGCGGTGTTCCGGCAATCGGATTCAGAAAATTAACCGGGATCGAGTCGGCACCCAGCTCACGCAATGCCATCGCCAGCTCAACAAGCTGATCATCGCTCTCACCCATGCCGGCGATAAAGCCTGAGCAGGGGGACATGCCGCTACGCTTCACTTGCTCTACCGTTTCACAGCGCTGATCGTAGCTGTGCGTAGTGGTAATTGACGGATAATGGTCGCGACTGGTATTCAGATTGTGGTTATATCGATGCACGCCCGCTTCGGCGAGCTGCTGTGCTTGCTGTTCATTGAGCAAGCCGAGACAGGCACAGATTTTGAGCGGCAGCGTAGCGCGGATTTCTCTGACCGCTTCTACCACCTGCTCCAATTCGCGTCCGCTCGGTCGTCTACCAGAAGCAACGATACAGTACGTCCCTGCCTGACGGTTTAGCGCTTCACGCGCACCTGCCAGCAGCGTATCGCGATCCAGCAAGCTGTATTTTTGCACGGGTGCAGTGGAGATGATCGATTGCGAGCAGTAGCCGCAATCCTCTGGGCAGAGTCCACTTTTGGCATTGATGATCATATTAAGCTTGACCTTTTTGCCATAAAAGTGGCGACGGATCACATACGCAGCCTGCATGATTGGCAGCAATTCATCATCCTGAGATTGCAAAATCGATAGCGCCTGCTCATGCGATAACAGCTTGCCGTCTAGCACTTGCTGTGCAAGATCGTTCCAATATGTAGGGGAAACAGTAGATGAAATCATGGATCGAATATCTCCTTTGGGATAGGTAATTTTTAATTGTTAACCAATAAATAAATTTAAGGTTAACAATTCATCCAACATGATTCTAGCATAGATTTCTTCCCATGACAAAATAGCCTCTATCCGCATTTCATGCAATCATTGTCTTGTCTGTTGTTGATTATTACCTCATGGTTGCTGTTAGTTTCTTTTATTTTCTGTTAGTTCCACTTCATTGATTTCCACGTCTGCATGTCTCTCATCCCACTTCGTTACTATTATCAACTCAAAAAAGCTCCTTGCTGCAACGGCTCTACGTTTCCAACGTTCAGAAGCATAGTCCATTTGCACAAAGGAGCTTTTTACCAGACACATGTTATTCGTAAATATCACTCATTACGTCTCATTGCACATTACGTTTAATCACTCATCAAGCGTAATTGCTTATTGAGCGTAATCCTTCACTCGTCTTCGCCATCATCCAAACAACGAAGATCTTTCACTATTAACGCAGCGGCAACCATATTACAACTGCCGCAATGTCTGCTTACGATCCTGAGCGATCAGGAAGAAGGCAGTCGCATGAATACTCCATGCCCAGATAATATGACCGAAAAATTCCGAGAAATGCTCGTCAAACGGCTGGTTCCACGCTGCTGGCACTGTACCCATGGCAGGCATTAACAACAGATGGAACAGAATCCAGATCACAATCCCGTATACTGCACCTTGCCACAATGTAATCTTGTGCCAGTATTGCGCCAGCAAAATATACAGCGCCGCGAACACAATCGCAAAGGCAAAGTGAATAATAAGCGCCACATAAAATACCTTCTGATCGGTCGAATAATACACAAACGCATGCGTCGTATCCTGTGACAATCCAAGCTGCTGCAACAGTTGCTGCGGCGGGTTGGTGGCATCCCGTGCCATCGTGCGTGGCGGCAGGATTTTCTCCCAACCAATCTTCACCATACCAGAGATCATACCGGCGATGAATCCGTACCAGATGCTTTTCCAAAGGATGGCGGATAAGGTAATGCGACTTGATCGGCTTGCTCGAATGCTACTCATCAACATCAACTCCTATTCGATTTCTCGTAACAGACATGATACAACATTATATACCCACTTGCATGATAGAAATGTCATATCCTTCTTTCTTTCGAGAAGGTTTATCAGGGTAGAAGGTTGCATGAGACAAGTGCTAGATCACAATCGTGCACTTCCTATATCTTCAATATGGCGCTTGGTTAAGCAGGTTTGACGCATCTATGGATCCATCTTGCCCATCTAATTTAACGGTTCACGCTCCGCTCGCTCGCGGTCGATGCCTTTTTCCTTGAGCGCTGGTTTCAGTTCGTCCTTTGCCAGCTTCCATAGCGGCACACCCGTCCGATAAGCAGCACGGGCGTTCAGATGACCAGCAATCGGCGCAGTGATAAACACGAATACGATCGCCAGCAGAATCCGCATACTCGGATAGCCGTCATACACCCAGAAAAACAGAAATGCTCCCGTCAGCACGAACAGCACCCCCAGCGTTGCACTCTTGGTCGCGGCATGTGCACGTAAATATACGTCTGGAAACCGAATAATGCCAAATGCACTCAGCACACTCAGTACCGCACCAAGAACAATCAGAATCGCAATGACCGGCTCACCGATCGTCTGTATCAGGCTGCTCGTCTGTATCTTCGTATTCATGTTCAATCACCACCCCACGTTCAATGTATTTGGCAAAAGCAACTGTTCCGATAAACGCCAGAATGCCGACCAACAGCATGACTTCGAGATACGCCTGTGTATCCAGCATCATCGACAGTACCGCGATCATGGCGATCAGGTTTACCCCAATTGTATCAAGTGCGGTAATGCGGTCGGTCATCGACGGTCCTTTGAGCACCCGATACATGCACCCGGCAATCGCCAGCGATAGCAGAATCAGCGTAATCAGCAGTGCAGTTTGCAACATTGGCATTACCGGGTCACCTCCTTGATCGCTTTTTCAAATGTATTGCGAATATCGTTCGACAACTTCTGTTCATCCCGAATATCAATCGCATGAATATATGCCAGATGCTGCTCCTTGGACACTTCGATCAGTACTGTACCCGGTGTGAGCGAGACAAGCGTCGATAATAGCGTCAGTTCCCAGTCGGATGTCAGGTCCGTCTCATACGTCAGAATGCCGGGATTGATATCCAGCTTCGGGCTGACAATATGCTTCAATACGACAAAGCTTGATTTGACCAGCTCGGAAAAGAACAGCACAATCAGCTTCACCACTGCCCACAATTTACGTCCATAAAACGGCTGCGGGAAAAAGCGATGCAATGCAAAGATCAGCAGCAAGCCGATCAGATAACCGATGACGAAACTGGGCGTATCCCATGAAGTATGCAGCGACATCCAGACGAAGGCAATTAGCAGATTCAGTACAATTTGGAATCCCATCTCTCACCCGCCTCCCAGTACAGCCTGAATATACAGTGTCGGTTCCATCAGTACACCCGCTGCTTCAGCGATATAGGTCTGAATATAGCCTGCACCCAATCCGATCACGATGACGAGTACAAACAATACAGATGCCGAGCGCATGAGTACGACTGGCTTGAACATGCCCCAGCGATGCTCCAGCACATTCTCCTGTGCATCAGGCAGCAGATTCGGATTCCCCGCTTCGGCAATCCAGTCACGGTATACATCTTCCGGCACATGATCCTGCTCATCCGCCAGCGGTCGTTCTTTCCCCCAGAAACCGAGCATGAAGATGCGCATGACGGAGTAGAGCATCACCAGACTAGCAGCCAGACTGATCAACGTCATACTATACCAGCCGCGCTCCATCGCTCCCTGCACAATTAACAGTTTGCCCGCGAATCCGCTGAGTGGCGGTACGCCAGCCAATGCGAGCGCAGTAACGAAGAACATCCAACCTGTCAGCGGAATACGCCGGATCAGACCGCTCATCTGCTGCAAACGCGCCGTTCCCGCTGCACCGATCATCACCCCGGCGAGCATGAATAGTAGCGCCTTGATAATCATATCGTTCAGCATATAGAAGATCGCGCCTTGCATCCCTGCCATAGTAGCCGTTGCCAGACCGAAGGCGATCAGACCGACACCAGCGATCACGTTATACGCCAAAATGCGATTAATTTCGCGATAAGCAACCGCTCCGATGACGCCTAACACCATCGAGGCAATACCCAGCCAGCCGATCAGATCATATACAAATCCTGTATCATGATAAAAGATCAGCGTAAATGTGCGCATAATCGCATACAATCCTACCTTGGTCAGCAATCCAGCGAAGATCGCGGAGACTACCGTCGGCGGTGACGAATACGGACCCGGCAACCAGTAGAACAGGAACAGCCCTGCTTTCAGACTGAATACTGTCAACAGCAATAACGCGATGACACTAATGATGCCTGTCTGTCCGACTTCGGCAATCCGCTGTGACAGATGCGCCATATTGAGCGTGCCGGTCGCCGCGTACAAATACGCAAGCGATGCAACGAACAGCGACGATGAGACAATATTGATCAAAATGTATTTTAGCGTCTCGCGCAATTGCCGCTTGGTTCCACCTAGTACGATCAGCGCATACGACGAGATCAGCATCACCTCAAAACAAACAAATAAATTAAACAAATCCCCAGTCAGAAACGACCCATACACCCCTGCCAGCAAAAATTGAAAAAACGGATAAAAGTGATGCTTTTCCCGTTCTTCCCCGATACTGGCAAACGCATAAAAGAGACATACCGCGCCCAGAATCGACGTAGTCAGCACGAGCAGCGCTGCAAACATATCGGCAACGAGCACGATGCCATACGGCGCTGCCCAATTCCCCATTGGCAGCACCTGAATGCCATTTTGCTGCACATCAGCGATGATCCAGCAGGCAATCCCGATGTTGAGCAGTACCGCGAAGATACCGGCAATCTTTTGAAAGTGGATATTGTTGCGTCCGAATATTTGCAATACCGCCGTTACGAGCGGAATCAATAGTGGAAATACAAGCAGATTATTGGCCACCTTTGCGCTTCACCTCCTCCATATCGTCCGTTTTCAGACGGATGTACGAGCGGTACGCCAGTACGAAGAAGAAGGCGGTCACGCCAAAGTTAATCACAATCGAGGTTAGAATCAGCGCCTGTGGCAGCGGATCAACATACGAACCGGATTCCTCACCGAGTAGTGGCGGGGCACCTGTTTTTAGCCGCGACATGGTTAGCAGCAGCAGATGCACCCCGTGCGTCAAGATCGAAGCACCGAGAATGATGCGCAGCAGACTGCGCGACAGAATGAGATAGACGGCAACAGCGAACAGTATGCCGACAGCAAGCGACATCCATATTTCCATATCAGCGGTCCTCCCCTATTTGTAAAATAATGATCATCGTCACGCCGATGACGGTTAGGAACACGCCCAGATCGAAGATCATCGCCGTCGCCAGCTCGGTCTTGCCGAGGAATGGCAGCTCTACATACGCAAACGTATGACTGAGGAACGGCATACCGAATAAGAAGGAACCTATTCCGGTCAGATAGGCAATACCGAGTCCCGTTGCGATCAGATCGCGATAATCAATCGGCACCACTCGGCGCGCCAGCTCTACATTGAACGCCAGCGCCAGCAGAATGAGTGCCGACGCTGCCATCAGACCCCCGATAAAGCCGCCACCCGGATTGTTATGCCCGGCGAAGAACAGATACAGCGCGAACGTCAGAATGATGAATACGATCACCTTCGTACCCGTCGCGAGAATCACGTCATTACTTTTGAACAGATTCATATTTTCCGAGATGGTGCGTGTTTCCTTGCGCGTCCGACCAATCGGCACACTAGGTGCCAGCTCGATCTTCGGCTTTACATATAAGATGCGTGCGCCGGTGTCGCGCACTTTCATTTGCAGCTGGATCATAGAGAAGATTCCCAGTGCAGCAATACTCAGCACGGTAATTTCCAGAAATGTATCAAAGCCACGGAAGTCGACCAGAATGACGTTGACCACATTGTCGCCGCCGCCTAGATCATGACTATTTTCTACAAAATAACTGGCAATACTGTCAAAGCTACTGCTTCCACTTGCCGCGAGCGACACCAGCGTCATAATCACCCCGACCCCAATCGCGATAATCGTATTCAGCCAGCGCGATACCTTTGTTGTCACCTCACGCCGCAGCTCTGGCATATGGTAAAAGCAGAGCAAGAACAGCACGACCGACACCGTCTCTACAATCATCTGTGTCAGCGCCAGATCCGGTGCGCGGAAGAAAACGAAGAACAGCGTCACCAGATAACCGACCGCTCCGGTCATAATTACCGCCGTTAACCGCTGACGAGCAAATGGCACGGCAACTGCTGAGCCAACTAGCAGAATGATCAATATGATCTCATAGATGCTAGTCGGTGCAGCGTTATCCAGTGATAACGAGATGCCGTCCGCGCGGAACAACCCCACCGCAATCAGCACGATAATAAAACCGAATATATATACCAGATAATGATGCACCGAACCGTTCATATAACGCAGCGTGATACCGCGTGACAGACGCTCTCCATAATGCAGCAAGCCGTCATACAATCGGGTCAGTGTGAATTTCGCAGGATACCATCGGTATACATGCTCCCAGCGCGGCAACAGCACATACAGAAGCGTACCGAGTAGAATAATGCCCACCGTCATCCACAATGCTGGTGTGAATCCGTGCCAGAATGAGATATGCACCTCATAATGTCCACTTTCCGGTACGAGACCCGGCAGCACCGAACGCATCGCTGGCTCAATCAGACTGTATGACAACAGATTCGGCACGAACCCGAATACCAATACGAGTAGCGCTAGAATGGCTGGTGGCAATAGCATCCCCCACGACGGTTCATGCGGCTTCGTATCGTATTGCTCTGGATCATACGGTCCACGGAACGTCTTGAAGACCAGAACCATACAATATACAAACGTAAACACACTGCCGACAAATGCCAGAATCGGGAACACTATGCCCCATGTGCTCAGGCTGAATAGATCAGCATGCGTCAGCTCCACCATCGCTTCCAGAAACATTTCTTTACTCAAAAATCCATTAAACGGCGGCAAACCCGCCATCGAGAATGCGCCGATACAGGAGATCGTAAACGTAATCGGCAGCAGATTCATCAGCCCGCCGAGCTTGCGCATATCGCGAGTGCCTGTTTCATGATCGACAATCCCGGCAACCATAAACAAAGCGCCCTTGAAGGTAGCATGGTTAATCAGATGGAAAATGGCAGCTGTCGTTGCGCCCGCATACAACAGCGATTCTTCGCCGTATCCGAGATGCACAGCCACTGATCCTGCACCGAACAGCGACATAATCAAGCCAAGCTGTGAGATGGTCGAATAGGCAAGCAGTGCTTTGAGATCGTTCTGGCGTACTGCCATCATCGAGCCATAACACATCGTAATGATCCCGCCCAGCGACACGATCCAGAACCATTCTGCTTCCCCCGCGAATATCGGGCTGAAACGTGCGACCAGATAGATGCCCGCCTTGACCATCGTCGCTGAGTGCAGATACGCACTGACTGGCGTCGGCGCTTCCATCGCATCAGGTAGCCAGATATGGAAAGGAAATTGTGCCGATTTGGTAAATGCGCCGAGCAGCACCAGAATCATCGCCAACATGAACTGCGGATGATCCTGAATCTGCGATAGGGCAGCAATCGTCTCGCGAATGCTCCATGTGTCAGTCATGCCATGTAGCAGCACGAATCCTGCCAACATAGCAAATCCGCCAAACACGGTGATGAGCATCGACTTCAGCGCCCCATACCGCGAGCGATCCCGTTCATACCAGAACGCAATGAGCAGGAACGACGAGATACTGGTCAACTCCCAAAATGTATACAACACAATCATATTATCCGACAGCACAATGCCTAGCATCGCACCCATAAACATAAGCAGATACAGATAGAAGCGGTGAATCGCTTCCTGCTCTGGATCGAGATAATAAATGGAGTACAGCACAACCAGCGCACCGATTCCGGTAATCAGCAAGGCAAATAGCAAACCTAGCCCATCTACATAGACCGCAAAATCAATGCCCAGCGACGGCATCCACGGCAAGGTCATCACACCGGTATCCCCTGAGCGGATCACCGGCAAGTAAGTAAGAAACAGCGTAAAGAGCAGCACCGGCAACATGAGCACAAACCAGCCGGTATGTACGGATTTTATATATTTGCGAATCAGCGGCACCAGCACAGCCAGTACAAATGGAGCCAGAATAGCAGCATGCAACACATACACCCTTGGACACACCCCCGAATTTTCTATTTTGTGTATGGATAGATTTATATCAAATCGGCAGCAAAGCCGATCCTATACCACATCATTTCAAGCAAAACAGTGCAAAAATAAGCCCTGCTACTATATAGTACCCATAACCCCCCTATATCGAATTAGCCAGTCAGCTATTGATCTCCAATCTGAAACTCCCCAAAAAAGACAAAAAGAAGCCTGCGTTGACAGGCTCCTCCGGTTGTTACGTCTATGAAGTTATATGGGATATTCCCATTGTTATACATACATACTGTCTGTATGATCATGGTTGGAAAATACAGGATATTGTAAGCATGGAAATGGGAATGCGTATGATGCTTGCTGGGAGAGTGGTATTTCTTTTTTACACATTTGTGTCTGCTTGTATCTTGGTAGCAGTACATATCATGCAAAGATACTGCTCCACTATACTATAGCTGTTCCTTGACGGCAAGCTACTTCACACTATGATGTCCATTAATTCTATGCTAGAAAGACTGCCAAAGACCATACGTTGATCTGATTGTTGAGGTCTGATGATCTGATTATTCACGACTGATTCATCTAATTGTTCATGACTGGTTCATCTGGCTGTTGACGACTGGCTGGTCTTCTTGTTACCATCGCGAGCTTCGCCTACATTAATGCGGAACCTTCTCGCGGCGATAGCGGTTGGGCGATACACCCGTCACTTTTTTAAAAGCAGTGCTGAAATAGTGCTGCGATTCATACCCTACCTGCTCCGCCACTTCCAAAATCGTCCACTCACTCTCAGCCAGTAGATGCGCCGCACGCTGCATCCGTACCTGCACCAGCAGATGGATAAATGAATATCCTAGTTCGCGCTTCATCGTCCGACTCAGATATGCTGATGATACTTGTAGCTGTTCTGCCAGCACCTCCAGCGTAAGCTGCGGCTCGGCGTAATGCTCGGCAATATAACTTCGCGCTCGCCGCACTAATGGTGATAGCTGAAGCTGCCCGTCCATCATCTGTCTCGCAAAGCGGTAGGCAGGTGATAGTGCATTCAGCGGCAAATTGGATTCATCCACATGACCGACTGGCTGGATATGCAGCTGGATATGCAGCCCGATATAATCGCGAACCGCTGTTATGATACGTTCACCAATGTTGTGCTGCGGCAACTGCCACAGACAGAGCACGATGATACCGGAAGCATCGCGGCAGGCTACAAGCGGAATATCGTTTAATAATTCAGCGGCGATATTGCCAATTGCAAATAGCAGCAGCTGACGGTCATACTCTTGAAGTGGCGGTCGCCCTTCCGCATGACCAGACCAGCGTATCAGCAGCAAGGCGGCAGGCAATTGTGTTGGCAAATCCAGAAATTGCAGCTGATGCTGCACCTCCGCATCCAGCAGTCGTCCATGCAGCCAATCCAGACAAAATTGCTCGCGTAGCAGTGGAATATTGCGCCGAATCTGATCGGTCGCCTGCTTCAAATATTGCTCCTGCTGCCAATCCCCATTCAGCTCAGTCGCAATCTGCTCCAGCACACTGCGCAGATGTACCGGATCGACAGGCTTGAGAATATAATCTTTGACCCCAAGCCGGATCGCTTCCTGTGCATAGCTGAATTCGTCATGCCCCGTAATGATCACAAACCGACAGTCTGGCTGATGCTCACGGATTCGCCGAATGACAGTAATCCCGTCCATAAACGGCATATTCATATCGACAAGCAAAATATGAATGTCGTTCTCCAAAGCAAGTTCCAGCGCTTCTTCTCCGTCTTCCGCCTCGGCGATGACGACCATGCCGAGCGCCTTCCAGTCTACCGACTCGCGAATACCCTCGCGGATAATATATTCATCATCAGCAATCATGACCTGCAATCGTTCACTCATTGTCATCCTCCTCCTGACGAATCGTATGCGGTGGAAATTGGCGCAGCAGCGGCTGAGTCACCGTAACGATTGCTCCACCCTGTTCGCCGCGCTGCAACGTCAATCCATACCGTGTTCCATATGCCAGATGAATGCGCGCCTGAATATTTAGTAGTCCATAACTGCCACTCGGCTCCGGTCCACGACTACCTAGCGTATCGAGCGGATGCTCCAGTTGTTGCTGCAATTCGGCAAGCCGTTCTTCAGTAATCCCGGCTCCATCATCGGTTACGGTATAGATCAGCATCTCCTCCTGCTGCTCTGCTCGCACCGTAATCATGCCCGGTCCACGACGGGCGCGAATTCCATGATAGATCGCATTTTCGACCAGCGGTTGTAGTAGCAGCTTGATCACATATACTCCCTGCAAATGTGCAGGAATGTCCAGCGTATAATGCAATCGGTCGCGATACCGGGTCTGCTGAATTTGTAAATAACTGCGAATATGCTGCTCCTCTTCATGCAGTGTAATAATATCACTGCCCCCGCTCAGACCGATGCGAAACAGCTTGGATAACGAATCGACTAGCTGCGAGATGTCTTCGGCACCCTTTTTCCGCGCCATCCATTGAATCGTATCCAGCGTATTGTACAGAAAATGCGGTCGAATATGCGCCTGTAGACTGCGCAGCTCAGCTTCACGCTTTTGCCGTTCCTGCCGACGATTGAGCCGTAGCAGATTGCGAATCTCGATAATCATCCGGTTAAAGCTGCGCCCTAACATACCGACTTCATCACGGCGACTGCTCATATAACGAGCAGTCATATCCCCGGCTTCCGCCTTTTGCATCAGAGCAGATAAGCGATGAATCGGCTGCGAGATTGAACGCGCCAATCCGTACGAAGCCGTCAACCCGGCAAAGCAAACGATAAACAGAAAGATGACTACGTAAAAGCGAATCGTCCGCGACTCCGCCACCGACTCGCTGAGCCGGAATACGCCGACCGTTTTCCAACCGGTATAGTCAGAGGTAGTATATACGAATTGGAGCTGCTGTCCTTGCATTTCACTCGTAAACACATCCTGCTGAGCAGATGTTAATGAGGAAGCCAGACGGGCGGGAACGGATTGTTCAAATGGTCCTTTCGGCGAATAGATCGGCTGCCCCTTGGCATCGGTCACCATTAGGTAGCCTGTTTTGCCTAATCTTACATCTTTGGCGGCTTGAGCGATTACTCGCAATTTGAGATCGATCAGCACCACTCCGCGCATATTGCCGGTATGCGGATCGTACAGCGCTCGCGCGACCGAGATGACTTCACTATCCAGATAATTCGTATGACTCGTCACATTGCGACCGGACGGATGACCGACGATGGTGAATAGCCCTTTGTTGGCGACTGCTTCACGATACCACGTTTCCCGCGTCAAACGTTGCTGCGGATTACGGGCGTACAGTTCGTTGCTAATATACTCACCATTGCGATTGACGATCAGAATCCCGGCAATTTCTGGATACACCGTAGTAAAGCCCTGCAAAAACTGGCGCAGCTGATATACGGATGTACCAGATAACGAAGAATCCGCATGTTCATCGTCATTGAGATCAGGAGTTGCCACATTGCTTAATGCCGCATTCATAAAATTCACGACACCGGAGTCAAAGCTGATCAGATACGTGATGCTCTGCATATGCTCCATATAGGTGTCCAGCGTCTGGTTGACTTTGTCGATCAATTGCAGCGTATTATCGGTCACCTGCCGCTCTATAATCCGGTCGGATGTATAGTTCACCATCACACCTAGCAAAATCGCAGGCAATATGCCGATCAGTAGGAATAAGGTAATGAGCTGAGTGTGCAGCGGCAGATTCTCAGGATGGTACTTGCGCCAGTCCTGTCGCAACCAGCGCAAGAAGCGATTTTCGTCTGTAGATTTATTTGGCATAATAATCCCCGACATTATCCTTCGTAACGACCGATACACCGGTATCGACACGCACCGGAACCGGCGACACGATACCGCTGAGGGATGGTGCTGGAACCGTCAGCCCATGATGCAAATGAAACAAATATTGCAGCGACCAGTAGCCCATATTCCATGTTCCTTGCGCGATGGTCGCATCAATCGTACCGGAGCGCACCATATCCAGCGTTTCTTTATTCGTATCAAAGCTAATAATGACCGGCTTGTCCTTGGACGTATGACCGGGAGCTTGCACCCATTGCTCTACCGCCGCGCCGACACCGCTAGCACCTGTTGCTTCGGTTATAAATACGCCGTTCAGCTGCGGATATTGGTTGAATAAACGAGTCATCTGCTGCTGTGCCAGAATGGCGTCGCCCTCGTCATTTTCCACAGCGACAATCTTCATATTCGGATGACGCTGCTTGATCTGTTGTTCAAAACCAGCTGTTCGGTCTTTGTGATTCTGCTGATTGCCGAGTGTAATAATCGCAATCTGTCCACTGCCACCAGTCCGATCTGCCATCTGGTCGGCGGCAAGAATACCAGCATTGCGATTGTCAGTAGCGAGAAAGGAATACGATTTGCTGCCCGGTGCCTCGGCATCAAACATCACGACTGGAATGCCTTGATCGACTGCCTTGTTCACAGCTTGTACAAGTAACGGCGAATCGATGGCAGAAATGGCAATGCCAGCAGGCTTTTTGGCAATTGCTTGCTCGACGATCATTGCCTGCTCTCGTGCATCGTAACGCATGGAACCTTGATACTCTACCGATACATCCAGCGCCTCGGCAGCATCTTCAAACCCTTTGAGTCCACTTTTCCAGTATTCGATACCGGACTGGAAGGTGATCATAACGTACTTTTCGTTAATATCCCCCTTCATGCCCTGCTCATTCCAGGTGGAGGACGAATCCTGTGCCTGGTATTGTACGATATAAATGATCAGGGCAATGACCAGCAAGGCATATACCCATAGCATTTTGCGCATCACTGTTCTTCCCTTCGGATCATGATAATTGTGATCATACATCATGGATGGATAGATAAACTGACGTTGATTGATGGTTGTTTTGCTTGTATTCGATGAGTGTAGATGGAACAACATCTAATATAGCGTATATTGGGGATTTAGAAAACGCTTTAATTTCAATAAATAGTGTAGGAGTGGGAAGAGACGCTGTTGGTAGGCTCCGCTTCGGAAAGGGGTGCGGAGATAGCTCGATGCTACCTTCAACCATCTCGTTCCTTTGGAATGACAGGCAGAATGAGAATCTTAAAAAACAACAAAACGTCCACCCAATAGAGTTGGATGGACGTTTTGTTTGTAAATCGGATCTATTCAGCCTGCTTCGCCAATTGCACCGTCGCCTGAATGGCGGCTTCGATTTCGCGTTGGATCGCATTGGCTACGGTGTTCGTATTCGGATCGTATTCCTCTGCCAGATCGGCATCAGCGTAGCCGTCTAGGGCGACGATGGCTCCGGCGCGTGCGCCGCGCAAGGTGGCGATCACGTAGAGAGCAGAGATTTCCATTTCGACGGCAAGGGCTCCGGCTTGTTTGAACTTTTTGTGTGGAAATTCTTCGACGCCGTTGAAGAAGACATCCAGTGTGACGGTGATGCCTTTTTGTACGACGCCTTCGCTTGCGCGTGCAGCGCGGTACAGGGCTTCGGTTACATCGCTATCTGCTACAGCGGGGAAACCATCCGGTACGAGCTGGCGGGTCAATCCGTCGGTACGCACCGCCGCAGTACTCACGATCAGGCTTCCTGCGGGATGATCGGCGGAATAGGAACCGGCTGTGCCGACGCGGATGAGCGTTTTGGCTCCAGCGCGGATCAGTTCTTCAAAACAAACCGCTGCTCCCGGACAACCAACACCATGGCTGACAACGGCGATTTCTACACCGTCGCGTGTTCCGACGAAACTGCGGTATTCGCGGCTGAACGCCAACTCGCGCGGATTGTCCAGCTGTGCTGCGATAACGGCAGCACGCTTCGGATCGCCACAGACGATGGCGTATTCTGGAATATCTTCACTGTTCACCTGCAAAATGGGCATCAACATGCTTCAATCATACTCCTTCTTCGTCCATTCATCTTCCGGGATCGGCAATGCCTCGCCGGAGAAACGTTCTTCGCGAAACGGATCGGCTTCGTTATGGAACCCATTTTGCTCCCAAAAGCCGGGACGGTCTTCTATCATAAATTCCAGACCACTGATCCATTTCGCACTTTTCCAAAAATACAGCTGTGGCACGACCAGACGCATAGGCCACCCATGCTTCGGCGTGAGCGGCTTACCGTCATAATGATATGCCAGCAGCACATGATCGTGCAGCAATTCCCCCAGTGGAACATTCGTCTCGTAATCGTTGCCGCCATGCACCATCACATACTTTGCTTCTGGCTGCACATCCAATTGCTCCAACAGATCGCGAAAACGTACACCTTCCCACACGGTATCGAATTTCGACCAGCGAGTAACACAGTGAATATCGTCGGTCATTTGCACTGTGGGTAGTGCAGACAATTGCTCAAACGAAAATTCCTGCTCCCGATTCACTGCACCGAAGATGCGTAGCCGCCATGTTGCCAGATCAATCTCCGGTACATCGCCTTCATGCAGAATAGGAAAGGTTTCGGTCAGAAACTGCCCCGGTGGCAATCTCTTCGCCTGTTCCTCTGTTATATTGCGGGATAACGGTGTCTTGGATGATTTGATGCGTTCTGCCTTAGTGCGTGTCATCTCCGTTCCTCCTTATTGTGCCTTGTTTGTCTTTCATTTGTACAGTACACATGCTTCCCAATGTACGTTCATCCAGCTGTCAAATGGGCGTAATCAGCGCGAACTTCCGTTAGCACGCTGCGCATCCTTGAGATAACTGCGATCTTTGAAAAAGAACATCGCTACTAGTGTCACGATATACGGGAGCATCTGCGTGAACTGCGCTGGCAATGCAAACCCCTGCAAACGAATGCTAAATGCGTCCATCAGCCCGAACAGCAGACTAGATGCGACCACGCCAAGCGGGTTCGATTGTCCAAGCATCGTCGCCACCAGCGCGATAAAGCCGCGTCCCGCCGTCATGCCTTCGGTGAACATCGTCACCTGACCGAGCGACAGCTGCGCGCCCGCCAGTCCGCATAACATACCGGATACTAGCACTGCGCCATACTGAATGCGGCGTACCGGAATGCCCAGACTTTGCGCGGCAACCGGATTCTCACCAGCGGCACGTAGACGGAAGCCGCTGACCGTTTTGAACAGATAGACCCACATCACAATCGCCGCCACGAATGCTGCATACACAAGCGGTGAATGCCCGGAAAAGATCCCGCCGATTACCGGAATGTCCTTGATCAGCGGAATGTCCCATTTCGGCAATCCCTGCATATTTTTATCGTAATACGCGCCTTTCACATCGAAGATCGCTCGCAGGCAAAAGGTTGTCAGCCCCGCCGCCAGAAAGTTCAGCGAGATGCCGACTACGATCACATTCGCCCTCAAGTTGATGCTAATATACGCAAACAACAATGAAAACAGCATCACACAGATGACCGCAAATACGACCGCCAACCACACATTTCCTAACAAATGATTGCCCAGAATCGCGGAAAAGGCACCAACCAGCACCAGCCCTTCCAACCCGACATTGAACAGTCCGACACGCGCACAGATCGCGCCGCCAAGTGCTGCTAGCAGAATAGGCGTCAGGATGCGCAGTGTAGAGTTAAAAAGCGAAATATCAAACAGCTGATCCATTGTTTTTACGCTCCTTTCTGCGCTTGAGGAACAGGTAGCCGAAGCGAGCCGACACGAACAACGTCAATGTCGCTTGAATGACGCTCGCTACTTCTAGCGGTACATTCGTATTACGCTCCACGCCCATCGCCCCAGTTTGCAGCGCCGCCAGCAGAATGCCTGCTACCGCCGTACCAATCGGATGTGAGGAAGCAAGCAATGTCGCCATAATGCCACTCCACCCGTAATCTGCCGAAGTGAGCGCCCCGTCCAGATAGCGGTGCTGTGTACCAAGCACTTCGCCCGCGCCCGCCAGTCCGGCGAGTGCGCCGCTTGCCAGCATGGCTACAACCATCATTTTGCCACGCTTGACCCCACCATATGCTGCGAAAAATGGGTTGTTACCGAGCATCCGAATCTCATACCCGGACACGGAATGATGAATGAATATATAGATCGCGACCGCTGCCAGCACAGCTAGAATGAAGCCCGCATGTAGACTCATCCCGGAAAATAGCTTCGGCAACCACACATCCGCAGGCAACATCGGCGTCTGCGACATTGCCGCTGAGCCGGTGCGATCCTTGAGTGGAAACGACACCATATACCCTGCGAACAGTGAAGCGATATAGTTCAGTAATAGCGTCGAGATGAGCAGATTCACACCAAAGCGTGCATCCATATACCCCGCAAACAGCGACCACAATCCGCCGACTACCATACCAACCAGCAGCGATACGATCATCACCAGCCAGCCTGGTCCCGGCATATACAGACCGGTAATCGCTGCCGCTAGTCCGCCCAGCACCATCTGCCCAGTCGCTCCCATATTGAAAAATCCCGCTCGAAACGCCAGCGCCACACCCAATCCGGTCAAAATAATCGGTGTTGCACGCGTCAGCGTATTCGTCAGAAAATAAAAACTGCCAAATGCGCCGTTCCACATTTCTCGGTACGTATCAATGACTGAATCGCCGATCAGCATAATGGCAACCGCGCCTGCCAGCAAGCCGATCACGACCGCGATGACTGGCTGAAGCAGTCCTAGCAGTGTACGTTTTAGTGTATTCATGATTGCCTTTTCCCTCCCGCCATGAGCAGACTGATCTGCTCCTCGGTTGCGTCCTCTGCCGCCAGCTCACCAGCGATTTTGCCTTCGTACATAACTAGAATGCGATCGGATAGCTTCAAGATTTCGGTCAATTCAGAGGATACTAGCAAAATGCCATCGCCCGCCTGACAACGTGCCAGCAATTCGCCATGAATCAGCTCCATCGCACCAACATCGACACCGCGTGTCGGCTCAGCGGCAATTAGAAACGGTTTGTTCTGCGCAAATTCGCGCGCCGCAATCAGCTTTTGCAAATTACCACCGGATAGAAATTGTGCCTGCGTATCCAGCGAGCCCGTTTTAATAGCAAATCGCTTCACCCAACCGTCCATCACCTGTCGTAACGATTTGCGGTCGATCAGCCCTTTTTTACGATATTGATGCTGATGCCCCATTAAGCCGTTGTCGAGTACGGTCGCTTCACGCGAAGCCCCCCATAGATACCGATCTTCGGGAATATGCGCTAACCCCTGTTCCCGAATGCGGCGTACTGGCGCACCGGTTACATCGCTGCCGTTCAGCTCAACTGTACCGCTATCCGGCTGCTGCAATCCGGCGATCACCTGCAACAATTCCGATTGCCCATTACCGGAAATGCCAGCAATACCAACAATCTCACCCCGGTGTACTGTAAGTGATACGTTATCCAGCAGCGGCTTGCTGCCTTTGCCACCAGATAGCTGCAATTGTTGTGCATGCAGTACGACTTCACCCGGCTGTCGTCCGGCTCGACTCATCTGTACCAGCTCACGCCCAACCATCAGACGCGAAATCTGCTCCTCGTCCGTCGAACTGGCATCCATCTGTCCGGTAATCACGCCATCGCGCAATACAGTAATACGATCCGCTGCTTCCATCACTTCATGCAGCTTATGCGTGATCAGAATGAAGCTTTTGCCCTGTGCTGCCAATCGCTTGATCGAACGGAGCAGCTCCTTGACCTCACCCGGCGTAAGCACACCAGTCGGTTCATCCAAAATGATCACATCCGCACCCTGATACAGCACCTTCAGAATCTCGGTTCGCTGCTGTACCCCAAGCGGACAATCGCCCGCCTTTTTCCATGGATCGACTGGCATGCCGTACTGCTCGCCTAGCTGCTTGACCTTATCCGCAGCCGCCTGTCGGTCAAAAAAAGCACCTTTTTTCGGTTCACCGCCAATGACGATATTTTCCGCCAGTGTGAAGCTTGGAAATAACATAAAATGCTGATGCACCATCCCAATGCCTTGCCGAATCGCCTGAGACGGGTCATGAAAATGAACGTCTTTGCCATTCACCAGAATGCGCCCAGACGTAGGCTGCTCCATGCCGTACAGCATACGCATCAGCGTCGTTTTGCCTGCGCCATTCTCGCCGACAAGCGCATGAATCTCACCCTTTCGCACATCAAAATGAATATCGCGATTGGCGGTAAATTCACCATACTTTTTCGTAATGCCCTGCATTTCCAGCAAAACCGTCATCTGTTCATTCCCCCTCTGTACAAGATATCTGCATCCCTTTCATTGAGTATGCGTGAGCCATATACGCTTCACGTAAGCGATACAAGATTCATAAGAAACACAATAAAACCGGCTGCTCGGTGAAGCAGCCGGTTTCGTCAACTTGCCGTGCTCGTATGATTGTGTATGATCAGCGATCAGGATAAATCCTTATTGCTCCAGCGGATTTTTCACAGTAATCTTGCCGGAAATAATGTCGTCCTTGATCTGTTTTAGCTTGGTGATATTGTCTTCGCCGATGAATGGGCTTAGCTTGGATTCGCTGTCTTTGGTTACGAAGGTCAGACCAACGCCCTCTTCCTTCAAGCCGTAGTTGGCGGAACCAAATTGGAAGCTACCATTAGCAAAGTCTTTGACCGTTTCATATGCGACTGCATCCGTGCCTTTCAGCTGGGACAGTACGATATGATCAGGGTCTTCAACGGTACGGTCGGTATCCTGACCAGAGGTGTAGAGATTTTTCTCCTTCGCGGCTTCGAATACGCCGAGATCGCTTGTTGCGGATGCGCCAGCAACAAAGTCTGCACCTTGACCGTATTGTACCAGTGCGAGTTCTTTTGCTTTTGCCGGGTCGTTAAAGCTGCCGACATAACCGATCAGGAATTTGGCTTTCGGATTGACCGATTCCAGTCCCTGCTTGAAGCCTTCGCTGTATTTTTTCAGCAGCGGTACGTCCTGTGCTGCAACCATACCGACCACGTTGGTCTTGGTTGCGAGTCCAGCAGCCGCGCCGAGCAGATACGATGCTTCGTATTCACGGAAACCGACGCTGCGCACGTTCGGAAGATCGACCGTAGTATCAATGATAGCAAACGATTTGTCCGGGTTTTCCTGTGCGACCTGTTTCAGTACATCTTCCGCTTGGAATGTAGCGGTGATGATCAGATCATAATCCTCTGCGACGGTAGCACGCATATTTTGTTCAAAAGCGGTTGGATCGGACGATTGGATCGTTTTTGTTTCCACGCCAAATTCTTTGCCGGCTTTTTGGAACCCTTCATCCATCTGTACGAAAAACTGGTTCACGCCGATTTCTTCCGGAAGGACGAGTGCAATTTTCTTCTTCGCGGTGCCGCTTTCACTGCCTGAAGCCGATTGTTCGGAAGTAGAACTACCCGAGGCACATGCAGACAGCATTGCGACGAGTAACATCAGAACAATGACGAACGAAAAACGTTTCGACATTGGTTTTTATTCCCCTTTTGTTTCAAATTTGTCTTTTTTATTTTTAATAATGCTAATGGAATTTGTCGCCTTTTGTCAAATAGTTTTTTGCTATATGTCTTATAGGGGGAGGTTTGGCACATTATTGGTTCGTCCACTCCGGAAAGGAATAAGGGAACGGACTCCGGTGGAGCCGCGGGAATCTTTTGGAATGGGCAGTACTTGAAGATTCCCGCCCCTCCAAAGTCGTCCTTTTCCCTTATTTCCTTTCCTCCGTTCCGAGCTTAATGTGACCAAACCTGTTTGGTGGGTGGGTAGTTTTGGAGTGCGGGGGTGCAGTATGTAAATTGTATCGCATAGTGTAAGGATTCGTTTATTTTTAGTCTTTTACTTTAATTGGTTCGTTCGTTTGTTCGTTTGTTCGTTTGTTCGTTTGTTCGTTTGTTCGTTTGTTCGTTTGTTCGTTTGTTCGTTTGTTCGTTTGTTCGTTTGTTCGTTTGTTCGTTTGTTCGTTTGTTCGTTTGTTCGTTTAAGGTGATTTTGTTTTTTGGTCTGCTTGATTTCAAGTTATTTTTTTAGGGTAGGATAAGGGGCGTTGGTTGGATGTTGATTAAAGTCTTCTATAGATTATTGTGAATTTTGGTGGATTGGGTATGGGGATTGGTGTGGTGGGAATAGAATGCAAAAAAAGCCCTTGTTCCGGTGGGAAAGGAACAAGGGCTTGGGGGTTGTGATTGGGGGTGGAGATGGTTGGGGCTGGCTGTTTGTGTGTTTTATTTTACCTTATTTTGGACCTGCGTTGGCTTGGACGCTGTTGGGGACGTTGGCGGCGTTGTCTACGGTGAAGCTGTATGGGAACGTTACGCTTGGGTAGGTTGATGCTTGTGCGTTCGTTCCGGTTGTTGCGTTGTAGACGTTGTTGCGCTCGTAGAATTTGTAGCTGTCGCCGCTACTGTCCAATCCGACTTGGTGGCTGTTATTCGTTTTGTAGAAATAGTTGCCTTCGGAGAAGATGTTACCGCCGCTGCCGATTTGGGCGGCGTTGTATTGTTGCTGGTTGAAGCCTTTGGAGTTGTTGCCGGACGGCTGGGTGCTGTTATCGAAGTAGTTGTTGTACATGTGTACATAACCACGCAGCAGTGGGCGTCCTTTCATATTGGGACCGAACCAGTTGTGATGCAGCGTAACATGCAGTTTTTTGCCGCCGTATTCGTAGGAGTCATTTTTGTTGGAGCCGATAATCATCGCCAGACGCTCGGAAGCCAGATCTTGATTCGTGCCGACCCAGTTCCACAGTGGGTTCGGGTTCATGTTCAGCCATGTATCGGTAAAATAGAAATGGCTATTCGATACGGTCGCATAGTCCGAACCTTGGGAGATGACGAACAGATCGTCGCTAATGTTGTACATCGTTACATGATCAACCCAGATGTTGCTCGTACGACGGAAGGAAGCGCCCAGATAGTTTGTGCCGATGCCGCCGGGCTGAGTGTCCGCGCCGCTCAGGTTTTGCAGGTCTTTGATATTGCCGTAGAAAGTGATATTTTTGATAACTACGTTTTCGATATTGGTGCCGGATGCTAGCAATTCGCCGCTGAATTTCAGTTGGATATTTTGTAATACGGCTCCGCCGCCAGCTGCGCCTTCGATGGTCGTGTTGTTCCATTTGGTGCTGTCAAATGTAAACGTTTTCGGTTTGGTGCCGCCGTAAATATTGCCTTTGATCACAATATGATGCTTGTTCGCGTCAAACGCATTTTGCAGTTCGGTCAGATTCGTTACCGTTACTGCTGCTTCATTGGAACCATTCGTTGTAGCATAACCACCTGTAGATGCGGCATACGCGTGCTCGCCGCCCGTCCATGGTAGTACAACCGCTGCCAGTAACGCGGTACTAAGTAGCGACAATTTTATTTTAGAAGAAGTTTTGTGTTGCAAAGACAATCTCGTTTTCAATGAAAATACCTCCCGATCGAGTAAAATATAAAGCAACAATCAACACAGTAAAGATGGCATAGCAGACTTATTCATAAGCAGCTGTCATTATGTACAGAACAACGGTGTAACCGGGAAGATCACAATCACGGATTGGAAATAACAAGTCTTTATTCCTTTTATCCAAATCGTTTGGTTACATCCATCTTCTAAACCAATTATAGAATTATATGTATTTTTATTCCATATAAAACGAGCGATATTCCTTATGTATATTCATTTATATAAAATACGGAAACCGTAATCTTATACGGCTCTACAACAAGCTAGTCAGCATATTCTATTCATCCCTTTTGCAAAACCGATTCCTTCCTCTCCTGCCTTCTTCTCCATTCGCTTGCTATATTTCTCTATTTTCCACCCGTATTATGCAAGCTTCCGTTTTATGATTCCTATCCAACATGGACCATATAAAAATAAAGACATTGCACATATTCCATACCTGCCATCTTCACATCACAGCAAAAAGCAGCCAGTGCACGCACTCGCTGCTTGATTTTGCCTCTGTCGTATTTATCTTTATCGTATTGGTTGTAAGTAAATGATGTGATCTATCTCCATCTATCTCTTAGAAATGAAAGCCCATTCGACCTTCGCCATTGCGTAGCCAGACGCCTTTACGGCTCTTGTCCAGCTCGCCGCGTAGCCCTTGAATGACTTCATGCAGATCCAGCTTGCCTTCTTCGTGCCAGTGCAGTGCTGCCGATACATACAGCTCACCCAGCTGGGCAAATGTAAAGCCCTCGGTAATGCGCGCCGCTTCGACCACCGTTTCGTCGCCAGCAAATTCATGCAGCTTTTTGCGACGGAAATATTCCAAACGCAGCGCTTCATCCGGCAGCGTGATCTCGTATGCACGGTCAAAGCGTCCGGCACGATTCATCAGACCGGGGTCGATCTTTTCTGGATAGTTGGTTGTGCCAATCAGGAAAATCCCTTCCTTCGACGTCGCGCCATCCAGCGTATTCAGGAAAAAGGAGCGCGCCTCCGTCGGCATGGAGTCGATATCCTCGATCACCAGCACCATCGGCATCATCCGCCCTGCTGCTTCAAACACTTCTTCAATCGATTCGCTGCTTGTATATTCGGTAATTTGCCAGTAAGCGACTGGTCCTGGGACACTGCCTGCAATCGATTTAACGAGCGTCGTCTTCCCGTTGCCGGGATGACCATACAGCAGAATCCCGCGTTTATACGGAATATCGTATTTCTCGTAAAAGCTGCGATCCTCTTCAAAAAAGCGATCCAGCGAGCGGTAAATATCCTGCTTAATCTCCGGCGGCATAATGACATCATCACGCGATACGGCACGACTGACCGGTTCCAGCTGACGGTTAATACCATGTCGACCATCGGTGAACACTGTTACCCGTTTTAGACTTTGCTGCCGCTGACGCACACGTACATCTGCCAGAAACTTCAGCAGTGCCTCATCGCTAACTGCAAACACGAGATCGTCATTCGAAATGCCATGTTCGCGGAACACCGGCATTCTTGCTAATGCAACGCCAGCCTCCGTATAAGCAAACACGTTATTTTTCAGCGAGCGGTGCACATCAAAGTCTGGCTCCGGCTTGTCACCATCATATAAAAATGTCCATTCTTCCAGCCGGTCATAAATGCGGACAACATGCTCCAGCTTGTCTACGCCTGCGCGCACATCATCCTCTAGCAATGCCCAGTATTCCACATTCGGGTCTTCGCTGGCATACAGCTTATATTCCACCCCATATTGTTCCCACAGCTTCTTCTCGATTCCCGCGATAATACGGGCATAATCAGCATAACGTGTGGACAGATGAGGGTCCTGTTGGTCATATACAATAATTGCGTCCGCTGTTGTTGGTTCGGCGGCACGCGTAGGTTCGTTACTGGTGCGGTAGGTAGAATCCAATCCGTCACCCTCCTTTGTAGGTTCATTTTATAAAATTTGTTCTATCGTATTTCATACAATCGTTCATTATCGAGATACATCAGGTCATGCTATTGATCAAAGGTACAGACATACTGCTCAAGATGGATAAGCTTCATCTGATACAAAATATAAACTCATGTTATACAAATTCCATGATGTCGTACTATACAATGAAATACCTGTATCAAATGAAGTATGTCTGATCCAACATTCATGGTCTATCTTGGATTATACGCCTTTGCTCCGCAAAGTTGTAATGAGTCGAAGTCGATGCTCCGATTAGTTGGTGCCTTTGATCGCTGCCAGCGGTTTGCATTTGGCTACAACGGAAGCCAGTCCAGCACCAGTTACACTTTCGATAATCTGATCGACGTCTTTGTACGCCTGCGGGGATTCATCCAGTATACTCGCCAGCGAGCGCTGATTGACGACAATTTCGTCATCCGTGCCCACTTTCATGGAACTGGCGAATTCGTCCACTTTTACCAAACGCTTCGTCGCGGAGCGGGAACGTGCCCGTCCGGCGCCGTGGCAGATTGAATAATAATTGTCTTCGCCACCCGGCGCGCCGACCATAATGTATGAGGATGTGCCCATTGAGCCGGGAATGAGCGCTGGATGCCCAGTTTCCAAGTACGGTTTGGGATTGCCGGGATGTCCAGCTGGCAAGGCGCGAGTCGCACCTTTCCGGTGAACAAATACCGATTCGTCGCCGCGATATTCTGACCACGCGTAATTGTGCATCAGATCGTACAATGTACGCATCTCACACTGATTGCCAAACACATCGCGGAATGCTTCACGAATGGCAAATGCGATCAGATGGCGATTCACGGTTGCATAATTCAGCGCCGAATACATCAGATTCACATAATGCTGTGCTTCTGGATGTGACAATGGTAGAAATGCCAGCCGCGAATCAGCTGTGCCCAGTCCAAGCCGATGCATAGCGGCGATCATGGCTGGATTGCTATCCTGACTAATACCGCCGCCCCATGAACGTGAGCCGGAATGAACCATAATGGCAATTTGTCCATCGTACATGCCCCATGCCTCAGCGATATGACGGTTTTCCTCATCAATCTCCAGCGCTTGTATCTCGGCAAAATGATTCCCACCGCCAAGTGTACCGAGTTGACGATGCCCCCGATGCCACGCACGATCGCTCACTTGATTCAGTACATTTTCGTCAAATTTGAAGCGGCTTTCTTCAACATGCGTAAGGGACGTTGATTTTTTGGGAGTATAGCTGTCGGGTACGTATTTACCGGGCAGGGCGTGCAGCCCTTTGTTCACGACATGCTCCAGACGCAGATCGCTAAAGTGCCCGCGTTGTTGTGAATCCATCGGTAAATATTTCTCAATCGCTTTGACCAGCTTACGGCGCAGCTTGACCTCCTTGAGATCATCGCGGTGCAGATTGGTCAGATGCACCCGCATACCGCAGCCGATATCGCTACCGACGATGGAAGGCGATACACATCCGTCTTCACCGCCCCAGACCGCAGTTGTGCCAATGCAGGTTCCGACGCCTACATGCACATCCGGAGTATAGCCCATATAGCGAATGCCCGGAATTTGTAGATTGTTGTTCGCCATGGCGAATACTTTATAGTCCAACCCGGCGAATAATTCGGGGTTAGCATACACGTGAAGATCCCCAGCAGGAAGCTTCACTTCGTGAATATATGGATTTGCGCCGGGATGGCTGCTATCCATTAAAGGATGTTGATTTGTTATCATAATGGGTTTAAACCTCTTTCTATTGTTGAGCTTGTATTCCACACTTCAGACAGCGTATCGCGGAACAATTGATCTAATCTGTCATCCATTGACTCAGCAGGAGCGACTTGTGCTCCTGCCAGCTGTTCCAATTGGGGAATCTCTACTGCAAGAAACTCGTGAATCGATACGATGCGCGGTTCCAGATCCAATTCTTCGCCGGACATTTTGCGTTGTAACAGTTTATGAATATCGCTTTTTAACAGACCGTCTGGCAGCAGTTCATCCACCAGCGTATGGAAGGACATTGGCGGTATCGTGCCTTTTTCGACAATCCAGCGGCAGGCAAGCACAGGGCGCAGCACGTAAAAGTACTTTTTGCTCTTTACCATCTCGCCCTGCAAATATCCGCGGTCATTCCCTTTTGCCATATGCAGGTAGTGATACATGCAAGCACGTGGTGAGAAGCCAAGCGGCGATAATTGCCTGATCTGCTCTGCCAGTGAGTAGGCTTCATGATACACAATTGGCGAAGCTAACCATTCCAGCAGTGGCGGATTTGATTTGCGAAATAGATTCAGTGCCTTGATCAGATCCCAGCCGTTTACATCTAACTGGTCGCTGATTGGATATTCGATAACATCACGACGCTGGAAAATAGACAAATACCATTCCGGCTTGTGTACATACACGAAGCGTACATCGTAGTCGCTATCCAGCGAAGGAAACCCCCACGCTCTGCTGCCTGATTCGCAGGCATATAGTATTTTGACATCTTGTTCTTGTTCAATCCGCTGAATCTCCGCACGGATTATCACTTGCATCTCATGACTTACTTGCATGTCAATCACTCCTTTCGTGTCTCTGTTCATGTATTGTTGTAGGCTGTACGTTTTGTGTATCTGACTTTTATATGCCCAGACTAGCTGCAATGATCGCTAACTATACAAAAAGCCGCAACCCCTGTTACGGGCTGCGGCTTACGTCTGTTGGATCGGCAGCAATTCCGTTGAGGAAATGCGGCTCTGATCCAACAGGATATGCAGTTGTCATGCTCGGCAATGAGAGAAGTTAGACAAATGATGACAGGTGGCAATCCATACTTGAGCGATCACTATCATAGCAATCCAATTCATCTGGATTTGTAAGTACAGCCGCGCTACATCTGCAAGCACGACATGTGCAAACCACGTCATTTCCATAAAAAATAATCAGGCATCGAAGCGCACCTGATTATTTCCCTGCGGCATACCATTATAGAGATGCCCGCTTGTATAACTCCGCAGACTGAAGATTATGTCGTCCGTAGGAGGTTGGAAAATAAAAACTCGGAATATGCAATTGTCAAATAGCCATAATCATTGTTGTGCTGCACGTCGAAGGATTTGCCATCGATGCGTTGCTGAATATTCATTTGATTATCCCAGGTCATATTGTCCAACCTCCCCTCGTGTAAAAGTTGCTTTTATCATACTCGCGATTTTTTCCAACTGTCAAACATCCTTCATAAAAAAGAGTCTTTAGACCTACAAACCCCATGATTCGACAGCGATAACGTCTATTTTCTAAATCACGCGTCAATACGTTGTCTGATGCTTTATTTTCCTATCTTCAGTTCATTATATTCATACAGCTTCTTCTGCTATCAGATGGTAAAATATAGTCCGAAATCTGTAAAATTACAATTTGAAAGGAAGAAACCTATGTTCAAATCCATTTCCAAAAAAGCACGTCTGCTCCGTGTCCTGTTGTCCGTCGCTCTGTTGTCTGCTGCCATCGCTCCACTCAGCGCATCCGCTGCCGACTCATCCACAGCGTTCGCCAAGCTAAACTTTGCGAACAACAAATATTACATATTCAACAACGTCTGGGGTCAGGATAAAGTCCAAGGCTGGTGGCAAAACATCTACCACAACAGCGATTCCAACCTCGGCTGGGTATGGCACTGGCCAAGCACCACCTCTGATGTGAAAGCCTACCCATCCATTGTAAGCGGCTGGCACTGGACGGAAGGCTACACACCAGGCAGCGGCTTCCCAACCCGTCTGTCAGATAACAAAAACATCAACGCCACCGTCGGTTATTCGATCAAAGCATCCGGCACATACAACGCTGCCTATGATGTCTGGTTCCATAACACCAACAAAGCAAGCTGGGATTCCACTCCAACCGACGAAGTGATGATCTGGCTCAACAATACCAACGCAGGTCCACTGGGCACCTACGTAGAGACCGTCAACATCGGCGGCAGCAGCTGGAAAGTTAACAAAGGCTGGCTCGATGCAGGCAGCGGCAAAGGCTGGAACGTCTTCTCCTTCGTCCGCACCTCCAACACATCCGATGCTACCCTGAACGTCAAAAACTTTACCGACTACTTGGTAAACAACAAAAAATGGATGGCCAACACCAAATACGTCAGCAGCGTCGAATTCGGCACCGAAGTCTTCGGCGGCGACGGCCAAATCAACATCTCCAAATGGAGCGTCAACGTACAATAACGAAAACGATCCGTACTCCATCTATGTAACATACCAACTAAACCAACCAACGTATCATCCCAACCAAACCCCATCACTAACCCCAACAAACGTCCTTCGTCTAAAACAGACAAGGACGTTTGTTTTCATTATCACACCCCCCATCGATATTATTACATCCACCCCCACGCAAAAAAGCTCATCATTCTCACACACACATTTTCAATCCCATACCCTCGCCCCTTCTCTCTTTTCCCTTTTCCCTCTTCCCTCTTCACTTCTCACTTCTCACTTCCAAGTTCTCAACCGCCACATAAACTCGTATCCCTACTTGCTTCCCTCCTCTCCCGAAAAAGGTGGACTTTTTCCCTCCTTGCACGGAGCGAAGGAAAGGGAATAAGGGGATAACGGCGCCTTTGGAGTCCAGGAATCTACCGCCCCTCCCATTTCGTAGATTCCTGGACTCCACCCAAGCCGTTTCCCCTTATCCCTTTCCGTAGCGCCCCCCGTCCAACACACTCAAAAAAAGTCCACCTTTTTCACCCCCCATTCATATTTGAGTGTTACAATGTTTCACTAGTACAACTTTTTCGTTATTGATAACAGAGGTGACCCTATGACTAAAGATCGGATCGATGAATGGGCATTACTGCGCGGGATGTGTTTTCTTGCAGTTGTAATGCAGCATAGCATCGGCGAATATATTTACCGTAGTGATATTGTACCTGCGGACTCCATTATGCTTGGCATGCTGTATCATTTCACTCGCTTTGGCACGCTGACATTTGTTTTTCTGGCGGGTGCGATTTTATTTTACCAATATGGGCAGGGACGACCGTATCGACCAGTACTGCTCAAGCGGATTGGCGATATTTATGTGCCGTTTGTAATCTGGACGCTGATTTACTGGGTAACTGTTCAACTGGCAGATCATCAGCCAATCTGGCAAACAGGAAGCTGGCGGCTCCTGATTGAGCAGCTATTTGCGCCGACGAACGGATATCATCTCTGGTTCGTCATTATGATCTTTCAGTTTTATTTACTGTTCCCGGCGTTTCGCTGGTTGGTAATGCAATTTCGGGAAAAGGCGCTAGTTCAGCGTACCCCGGAGCAGCAGCGTAAGCGCGTAATTACGGTATTGGCGGTACTAGCAGTCCTGTATGGCTGGTTGATGTATCTATGCTATTATGTGTTCCCACAATGGACGCTGACCGGAATCGGACAGACATTGCTGGAACATCGGGTGAATGAGTTTCCGTTTTACTTTTTCTATTTTATTCTCGGTGCGGTATGTGGATCGGCCATTCAGACGTGGCGCGAAATCGTGCTGAAGCTGCTGCCGTGGAGTACGCTTGTGTTCCTGATCATGTATATCTGGCTCGGCTATGATCTGCTCAAGCATTCCACTGATGCGATTAATCTCAATGTATCGACATATCTAAAGCCAACAACGTTCATTATTGTCGTATCACATATGCTGCTCATGTATGGACTGGCATTATTATTATCGCGGCAACACAATGTCATGGTACGATTTCTGAAATGGTGTGGACGGTATTCATTTGGCGGATACTTGTCACATGCACTAATTCTGGCAGGTGTAGCAAGCTTCACTCGTAAGCTAGATTTGACGGGATATCATCTACCTTGGACATTGCTTAGCTTTGCGATTGTGGCGCCGTCAGCGATTATTCTGACCAGTCTGTTATCCAAGCTGCCCGGCGGTCACTGGTTAACTGGATCGGCTGGCAAAAAGCGTAAATCATCTGCAACTTCTACAAGCACATCCAAACATATTCCGCAGAACGCCAAATAGCGGCACATTTGCATGACTGGCTATCTAGCTACTTAGATCGCAATCATCAGCAAGCTTGCATCATCCTTATTTATAAAAAGAACACCCCATACACAGGAGAACATTCCCGTGCATGGGGTGTTTGGTATACCGATGATTATCATGTTGCCATCGCTATTATGTTGAATCGTATCCGTGTGAACATTACGAGATATGCCCAGCACAACATCTCAAATGATACCAAGCATACGACAGTCCGTTTACAGTGGCAAACGCACTGAAAATTCAGTCCATTCCTCGTCGCTATCTACCATAATGACCCCACGGTGCTTTTTCAGGATCTTAGACACGATCGCCAGACCGAGACCGGAGTTTTTGCGGTTCAATGGTTTGGTGCTGAATCCGGCTTCGAAGATTTGCTGTCTTAGCTTTTCGGGAATCGGGTTGCCATTGTTGCCGACAGTAAACGTTAATTGTTCACCACGGATACTCCCCGTTACTTTGACCAATTTGTCAGCATTCTCGGTTTCGGTTACAGCATCAAAGGCATTGTCGATCAGATTGCTGACGATCTTGACCAGTTCGGTCGATTTGACTGTACCGAACTGCACTGATTTCAGATTGGCAATCTCGTATTCAAATCGAATTTTGCGGTCATACGCTTGCGTCATTTTCGCTTGAATCAATGCGGACATCGCTGGCAGATTGATGTTGATAATCTGGTTCATCGCGATCGACTCACCGACCAGCTCGGCGGTGTAGGCGGATAGATCGTCATACTTTTTCATTTTGACCAATAATTGAATCGTATTGACGTGATTATTGAAGTCATGTCGTTGCTCCTTGATCGAGTTGAACAGGGCATCGATATTTTCCAGATATACGTTCTGTACGCTTTGCGCCACTGCTTCGGTGCGGCGATTCAGCATAGCGATAACGGCGAGCACAATCGCAATAATGATAAACGTACACAGGATGATGGACAACGAGATCAACAACAGCTGCTCGCTTAATCTTCCCTGTAGATCGGTCAAATCAGAGACTACCATAATGATTGCCGGATAGGTTAGCTCTACCGGGATAAAGGTTTTCAGTACCTGCTGACCATTGTAGGTTTCGGTAACCGAGATCAATTGTCCGGTACGATTCACCTGCCGGATATTATCGCGGTCAGTTGCGCTTTTGTACGAGTAATCATTATTGATCGTATTGTTCTCGTCATACCAGATCACACCATGCGAATTGTACTGATTCGACTGATCCAAAAAGATCGGTGGATTGAAAATAGAAATCCCCAGCGTCTGGCGATTCGTTTCGCCATTTAGAATTTCGCGGATAATCGCTTCTACACCGGTATCCTTGCGGTATTCGCGAACCGATTCATCATCCGTATAGACATTAATCACGTAATCGGCAGAACCATCATAGTAAAAGCCCATTTTCTCACTACTCGTTACATCCGCATCTTCACTGGATATAAGCGGTGCCGCCCAGAAATTGGGCAGCTTCTGTCCAAGTTCAACATCCGGCTCCTGCCCACGTATGAGCTGCTTGACTGCTTTCAGCCAATCAGAACGCCAGGTGCTCCACCGGGACAGATCGGTTTCATCGGAAGAGCGAACCGGTACCACATTATCCCCTTGTTGCTGGAATAATGTAATCCGATCTACACCAATCTGTTTGCTTAGCGCCTTTAATTCGTCGTCGGTAATGTTATCAAGTTGATTGCCAAGTGTAGATTGGACTGCCTGCGCTGCCATTCTGAGATTCTCACCGTTCAGATTCTCCACAAACTCTTCTCCGTTCTGAGACAGCTTGATCGATGAACGGATCTGTTCGGAGATGACGCGCATATTCTGTTCCTGTACAGAGATCAGGGCACTGCGTGACGTTAAGTAATAAATCGTATTCACAATGAGCAATACGACGGTCATAGCAATGAGAATATATACAGTGACCGGGATCGGTTTGGGCAACAGGCTCTTGCGCTGTTTCATATTGCAGTTTTACCCCCATTTATATCAGTACTTGCCTATGAGCATTCATATTTATGCATAGATAGATAAGTACATTAGCCATTTTGTCGACAAAGTTCGATTCTATTCTTCGATCATACCATGAACTGTGCCAGCCTACATCTGATTTCCAAAAAAATAATATGATATCGCTGAAAATTTCTATTAATTTCTGGAAAAGATGACTAATATTTATTGTACCGTAGCTCACTAAATAAATCCATATAGAAAGACCCCGCACGCATATGAATATGCCGTCCAGGGTCGATTCCAATCACGTTTATACAATAATCTTGCATTCTTACTATTGTAGCATCCTGAAGCTGAATATAACGGGTTAACTTTCCAGACGATCGGCGCGCCATTCCAAATACTGATTTTCCAGCATCTCATGCAAACGCCGTTCGTATACATCGCGCTCTGGCAGCCATCGCTGCGTCTCTTCATCCTCAAAAATCGTCCACAGATCGCTGAACAGATGCTCCTGCAATCCAACCGATTGACCGGCTGTACGTCCTTCTGCCCAGACCAAGCCGGCATCACTACGTAGAACGACACGCATACCATCCATCGTTCGTGCCTTCTGCCCGATACGGATTGCCGACAATAGCTGACCTAGCGTGTACCAGGTCATACTAATTAGCGCTCGATCAGTTTGAAATCGTCATAGTGGAAGCCGGGGGCTACTACACAGGATACGAATACCGGCTCATCACCGAGCGGACGTGCCATTTGCCATACACCGGCTGGGATGAGCACCTGTGGCAATTGCCCTGCTTCGATATCCAGACCGAGGATGAATTTCTCTCCTTCTTCCGGGCTGTCGCCTTTGCCGCCAAGTGTTAATTCCAACGGGCTGCCGGAATGGATCAGCCACAGCTCATCTGAATGCACAACATGCCAGTCGGAAATCTCATCAGCATGCAGCAGGAAATAGATCGACGTTGCGGAGAAGCGTGGACCTGAATACTGCGGTGGCAGAATTTGTTGTGGAATCTCGAACGACGCTTTCCACATTTCACGATACCAGCCGCCTTCTTCATGCGGAGTCAGACCAAGTGCAGCAACGAGTGGGGATACAGGTAATTGAGTTTTCATACATAGACCTTCTTTCATGGAGTATAGGGGTGTGTCATAGATGTATAGTTATTCTGTAGTTGTATGAATATTCGGCTCGGTGGACAACTGTACATTACCTGACAAGGCACGCGAGATCATGCAAGATTGCTCGGCTTTATGTGCCAGTAGCTCGGCTTTGTCCAAGTCCTGCGCCGTCGCGCTGGCAGGCAGTACGATATGCGGACGATGGATAATTTCTTTATATGTGAAAATATTGTTCGTCACATCAACATTGCCCTGCGATTGCATCGTTAGTTGTTCCACTGCAATATTCGAGCGCTCTAGCATCGCTGCCAGTGTAATGATATAACAGGTGGCTGCTGCGCCAAGTAGCATCTCGTCAGGATTGGTTCCTGTACCCGGTCCGCCCATCGGCTGCGGGATCGAGATTACTGTATTCAGATTACCGGTGGAAATGGTGCCTTCGCTATTGCGTCCGCCTTTCCAGTCGGCATCCAGTATAAATTCGTGAATCATGATGAGGTCATCTCCTGTCTGTTCGTACAGGCATTAGTGTACCATACTCCATCGCAGGATGTGCAGTATATAGAAGAGTAGAACAAAGCAAAAACACCGCATACCCGCAGTTGTATCGGGAAGCAGTGTTTGGCTTTACAATTCTTTGCGCTGAAAGCGGCGCATGCCCCATACTAGCAACACTAGCGCATACAAGATGGCATAGACGACAAAGCTCGTCGACACGACCTGCCCCAGCCCCATAGTCGAAGATAGCGAGGCGCCGACATCCACCAGCCCAGCGAGATCTTTCAGTCCGAGCATGACTGCCAGCATTTTGCGCTGTAGTGCATCGACAGGCATCAGCAGCGAGATAAGACCGGTAATATTGCTTAATGTCTGTTGTACATCCGGTTTCAATCCCATCATAGAAGTTACTTTTTCCACCATGCCGCCTAGCCAGCCTGCACCATATAGCATCGTCATGAATACGCCGTTACCGAGCGCGGAGAAGGCAGTTGAGCCGAGTAAACTGAGCGTAATCAGAATCGGTACGGTCAGCGCATATAACAAAAAGGATTGCAGATGAATTAGCCAGTTGCCGGGTACAATCGTATGCGTAGCAGTCACGATAACAATCGATACGTACAATACGAGCGCATACAGGACACCAAACGATACATAACCGAGCCAGCGACCTGCATACCATTTCCAGCGAGGAACCGGGCGAGTCAATGTCGCCTGCATAATACCGATCTCCGCTTCACCAGAAATCACCGAAAAGGAACTGAATATAACGAGAAACGCCAAAATAAAGCTACCGAAGAAAAAGCCAAGTGTGAGCAGCATCGAACCTTGCGCATATTGCGCTACCAGATCGACCGCTCCTGTGTTTGATGCCACATTGTCGCCAGTCAATGTGCGAGCAATAAACCAGAATAGAATGAGAAATAGTACAGTCATGACCATCGTCATCAGCAGTACCTTTTTGCGCATCAGTTCTTTCCATGTCATTCCGATAATAATATTCATTACTGTTCCCCCCGGTGACTGAGTCCAGATACGGCTTCCATAAACCATTCTTCCAGCCGTTCCCGTACCGGATATACATGATACAGCGTCATGCCCTGATTGACGATCAGCGTCGTGATCAGACCGACCTGCTGCTCATTATCAATCGCCGCTTCCAGCCAGATTTCGTCGCCCATACTGCCACCGTTACGTTCACCGGATGGAAGCGATTGTGCCGGGTTGATCGGTACACCGCTCGTTTCGGTTAACCACGGCAAAATATCGGGAGTATAGCCCCCGATTTTGAATAGCCAGCGCGTCTGCGTATACAGCACTTCCTGTACTGTTCCGTGGCGCAAAATCTCGCCGTTGTTCAGCAGCGCAATCCGATCACAAATATTCTCCACTTCCTCCAGCAGATGCGAGTTCAGGAAAATGGTCTTGCCTTCCTGCTTCATTTCCCGCAGCAGGTTACGTACATCCAGTCGACCGACCGGATCCAGCGCAGATGACGGCTCATCCAGAAACAAAATCGGTGGATCAGCGATGAGCGCGCAGGCGAGTCCGAGACGTTGCTGCATGCCTTTGGAATATTGCTTCACTCTGTCCTTGCCACGATTGCCAATCCCTACACGATCCAGCAGTTCGGATGTACGGCGCTGTGTCGTTGGTTTGTCCAATCCGCACAAACGAGCGTGAAGCTGAACGACCTCTCTGCCGGTCAACCATTCCTGATATCGATACAGCTCCGGCACATAGCCGATATGCCGCTTGGCAGCAACAGTGCCGATTGCATCACCGAACAGAGTAGCCGATCCGCCTGTCGGTGCGATCAGACCGACTAGCATTTTCACCAGTGTACTTTTGCCAGCACCATTGGGACCGAGGAAGCCAAAGGCTTCCCCCTGTCCAACGGTAATCTGTACATTGCGACAGCCGCGTCCGTTGTCATATTGTTTGGTCAGATTGTTGATATGAATAGCGGGTTGCGTCATGAGGCAGTCAATTCCTTCACTTTGGCAGCTACATCGCTTGAACCGGTAAATGCTTTGTCATTGCCACGCAAGGTGAACAGCTCGCCATCCTTGATCCAGTATGCGCTATATTCGGTTTGCGCTGTATTCATGTCCACATCGCCGTATTGCTGTGTTTGAATCACGACCGGAATATTGTTCACCTGTACACGTTCACTTGGCGCATTGGACAGAATCGGCAGTGGCAGTTCGCCTTTGAGAATTTTCTCTTTTTGCAGCATGTCTTTGACATCTTGCGGCATTAACGGCAGGTTGGAAATCGTCTCGAATACACGCGCTGCATCTACCCCTTCATCAAAGGTCACATTCGGTACATCCATCTGATCGAGGTTCATCCACACATCATCATTCTGCTCCAATGTATAGGAGATCGTTGCCGGCATAGTCAGGGTGATGAGTTTGCCGTTCATTTCTTCTGGCAACAGCATCGTACCGCCGAGACGGGTAATCGCACTATTCACCGCTTCGGTATTCAGCTTGTACGTTTCGGTGTGGGACGGATTCACATAGACGCGATTTTGTTCTGGAGATAGAGCCGATTTTGGAATGGAGCTGTAGCCGAGCTTGCTCGTTGCTTCGTCAGCCGTATGCTCACCTTCATACGAACCATTCGATGAGGAAAAGACGCCAAAACGGTTGATGTCTTCGGAAGTCACACCTTTTTGCTGATACTGCGTGAGCATGTCGGAAATGCCTTCGTCGTTCACAGCGGTCAGCTCCTGCATACGGAATTGATTCAGCAGCGATGCCAGCGCATTATTACCAAATGGTGTTGCCAGCACGGCACCAGCTACGACACACGCGGCGATGCCGGTTGTCCATTTGCGGGCTTTGCTGCTGAAGCGACGGGACTTGGTACGATTATGCTGCTCTGGTGCAGCGGGTGATGGATGATTCATCATATTCAATCCTTTCGGGGTCGATGTAGTGGCTGTTTCCGGTACGGATGTTGCGGATGCGGATACAGCGTGATCACGTTCTGCCCATGCCTGCCAGCTGGGATGAGGCGTTTCGGCGGCAAGCAGGGTTTGCATTTTCATCCATGCCGCGTCGGTTTCTGTCTGATCGGCAGCCGAGTTTGGCGTGGTAGTATCAATGGGGCGCTGCGGATGCTCATGGCGATCGGCATGGTCATTGTTGCCTTGCACAGGATGTCTAGTCACCTGCAAATTCCTCCTTTGTCTCTGTCTCCTCAGGTGGAGTTCAGCATTTTCTTGCGTAGCTTGTTCGTGGCGCGATGCAGCAGGGTGCCTACGATTGGCGGTCTTAGTTGAAGTTGTTCCGCGATCTCGGAATAGCTGTAGCCGGAATACTTCATCAACAGTGCCTGTCGGTCACGCTCGGGCAGCTGATCTAGCAGCTGGTGCACTTCCTCATGTTCGAGTTGACGGATCATCACATCCTCGCCATTGGATGGAGACGGCTGATTCAGATCGTAGTATTGCTCCTGCTTGTCCTGCAATCGGCGCTCACGCGCTTTTTTGTCCATATAGTCATAAGCGATGCGGGTCAGCACCCGGTGCAGCCAGGCGCCGATCACGTCGGGATTGTCGGGCGGATTGCGGTAGAGCCGCAAAAAGACCTCCTGCGCCAGATCGTCCGCCGCGGCATCATCACGTACCATCGCGTATAGTTTGCGTTTTACAGTCGGATAATGATCGTAAAAGATTTGTTTGAACTGTTCCGGTTCCGGGTTGTTCATCGATTGGAATGCTCCTTTCCGCTGCAGCTATAAGAAAGACGGGCAGGTTCAAATGTTTGTATCACTCATTCAAAAAAAATTATATGCCAGACCTCATTTCCATGCCTTGCGCCCTATGTAAAAAGTAAAAAATAGGGTTATGATGGGCTTAGATTCCAGCCGACAAATTTCCTCAATAAAAGCCAAAATACCCCCTTTATTCCTCTTTGGAATCCAATAATTGGCAAGTTATAATAAATAGATACAGAAAGGGGTGAGCCAATGGACTGGCTGGAGGATTTCAGGCCGCAAATCTATGAATTGTTTGCTGAAGCAGAGCAGCGGATTCACCGCTTCCCGGCACCGCTGAATGTTCTGGGACTTCATTACCTGTCCGGGTTTGATATTCGCAAACAGAACAGCATCAAAAATTATATCTGTTATCTATTACCGTTCTGGTTGGAACGCACACTAACGATGCGACTGCATCATCTGTCACCGACATCGCTGCTTCCAGTAGCCAAGCTAGCAGCGCTGGGCAATGTAATGGGCATGCTGCACTTTTTCATTCAGGATGATCTGATGGATCGTCAGGATCGGCAATCTGATGGCATCGATCGCCAGCAGCTCGTGCCGCTCAGTCAGATGCTACACAGCGAGTTTCTGCTGATTTTATCACAGACGACTCATGATCAGGCGCGGTTGTGGGAATATTATCACCGGTTTGTTAGCGAATGGGCGAGTGCGGTGAGTCTGGAGCAGGAAAGCGATTATTTTGCACAGGATCGGCAGAAAATTGCTGGAAAAGCCAGTCCGCTCAAGCTGTCAGCAGCACTATTACTGCTGGAAGCACGATTGCCAGATCAATTGCCTGTGCTGATGCAACAACTGGATGAAGTGCTGATCGCTCTACAAATGAACGATGATGCCGCAGACTGGCCGGAAGATCTGGCGGACGGTAATTACAATTGTTTGCTGTCGTTGATTCGGCAGGAATTGTCAATCAAATCCACTTCCTCTACAGATGTTCCCATGTCGATAGCCGTGCCAGTTCTGACGGAACAACGAGTGCATCAGGCTATCTACGATCATCATATTCTTCGGCGCTATGCCGCCATCGCTGCCGACGGTTATCTGGCTGTCTCCCCTTCTTCTTCCATTCCATACTTGAACCATTTTCACGCGTATTTGATTCGCCAATTGAATCGAATGACGGAGCAAGTCGATCAGCACCGCAATTTGCTAATGCAACAAGGCAGTCTATGGTACCATGCTCGCATATCTCCTTAAAATAACAAGAAAAATATGACAAAAGATATGGATTTTAGGATTATTGCATGTTATAGTAATAGGAAAATATAACCATTTGAAGAAGGGAATGATGGGTATGTCCAGCCAAGCCATTTTTCACAATCAGGTGATTCAAAAAGCATGGGAAGACCCGGGATTTTTGGAGCTTTTGAAAACCAATCCCAAACAGGCATTGCAGGAAGTGATGGGCATTTCGTTTCCAGAGCATATCAAGCTGACGACCATTGAAGAAACACCAAGTGAGCTGTACCTGATCATTCCACCGAAACCTTCCGAAGTGGTTCCTTCCGCGCGCTTGAAACCGGAAGCTGCCTGGTAATCCTATTTTGGATTCTGTTCTCCTAACATCGCATGAATCATAACGTTTGATGAATTCCATCCATAACGCACCATTGCATATGCAAAAAAGCGCAACCCGTAGTCGTTACGGATTGCGCTTTTTTTATATGACAGTGCGTCTTTTCTCCCTTGTGCGGCATTTGCAATTTGATTATCCTATTTATAAAAACGCTTACATTTCACATATGAAGGTGTTGAGTCTGCCTGATTGATGGAGAAGGAGGTCGTTTGGATGAATACCGATTTTGTAATGGAGTATCATCATCTTCCCATATTATCCCCGCTGGATACCGCAACCGGGACGCATCGCTGGACGTTGATCTATTTACCTTCCGCTGTTAGTACATCGGTAGCGACAGGTGGATCACGAATATATTTGATTCCGCCGGGGCAGGATGTGCATTGGGTACAACCGCTCTCTGGCAGAGCAGCTGGGGTATGCTGTCAGTTCCAAGCCTGTCCGCAATGGATCAGCTGGCTGCATCAATTGCAAACCCCGCATGCGGAACGACCGCTATTAATTCAGGACGGTCGATTGTGTCAGGAACTGCAATATGTGCTGGAGCGATTGATGGAATACGGTGATCGCGCCGATCATCCGGGTTATCGTCAGCTGACATTCCATCTGCTTAGTGAAGTGTTGCTGCTGCTTGCCATGCACGCTGGAACGGATCATCAGCATTCCGATCCTCGCATTGAAGAGGTGCAGCAGTATTTGCAGCGCCATTATACAGAGGATATTCGCGTCGAGCAGCTTGCCCAGCTCGTCTGTCTATCGCCTTCGCGCTTATCCCATCTATACAAGCAACATATAGGTGAGACGATTATGGATACGGTACTTCGGCTAAGACTGGAACAGGCACAACAGCTATTGTGCAGTACTTCCCGCTATATTGGGGAGATTGCTTATGAAGTTGGCTTCAATTCGCAGACGTATTTTACATGCAAATTCACCCGTCACTTCGGCATTAGCCCGTCGCTGTATCGCAGCAGCTTTTTCGCGCGGTCTGCGGAGGAGGAGCCTGCTTATTATTTGTGAAAATAAGCAGCACGTCCATGCTCGTGTTATGGTCGCTGAATATCCCATACATTGCTCAATCGATTCACTTTTAATGATACAATTTGTACATTACCGCCGGTTGTATACAAGCTCATCTGGCGACTGGCGGCATCTGGGAATACGATACTGCTGAACACCGTTTGTCCGTTATTGGCAAATATTTCTACAGTCGAGCGATCCACCAATATACGCAATCGAATCACGCCATCGGTTGATGGCAGTGTCGCTTGCTGACGGGTACGGAATAACGGTGAGAAGTTCGTAATGCCAGATTGCGAACGGTCGATGAATAGCTGCTGATCTGCTGCCGTATAGCCGGCCTCGGTAAATTGTGTACCGTCACCATTTGCCAACAAACGGAAGCCAAACGATGATGCCGGTTGCTGTTGTGACAAGCGTACCTCTGCCTCAATCTCGTAACTAGCAGAGGATAGACCAGCTAACAGATTGGGGCTGTCCGGGGTCAGCTCTGTCGCTTGCGTTTGCCATAATGGGGTGCGCAGTGTGTTCAATTGCTGCACTGGCTGCTGGGATAGACGATATCCGCTTGGTGTCGATACTAGCGACAATTGACGTGGAATCGTCAGTACGCCTTTCCAATCGCCGGTCGGCTGGTCAAATGCGTAATCCCAATTGGTCATCCATGCCATAACGATGCGCTGCTGCTGTGGCAATCCGGCAAATGACATGGAAGCGTAAAATTCCTTGCCCCAATCTGTCTTCAGCACCGTACCGACAGGATTGTCATTAATAAATTTACCGTCCGCACGCAGTTGACCGACAAAATATTCCGCGTCCGAGCCTTCTGTATTGGGATTGGCACCGGTGCTGATCATCAGCACCCATTTGACCGTGCCATCTGCCGCCTGCAACGGAAACAGATCCGGGCATTCCCACACACCGCCACGAATATAATTGCCATATCCAAAATTGTCCGTTAATGTCCAATCGAGCAGATTATTCGATACAAACAAGCGCACATGATCACCGCCGGATACGACCATCACCCATCGATTGTTCGCATCATCACGCACAATCTTCGGATCGCGAAAATCCCATCCACCCGGTTCTGTCGCACTTTTACCCGGATTATCAATCACAACTGGACGGTCGGTCGGATACCGCCACGTACGCCCGTGATCTGAACTGTAAGCGATTCCAATTTTCTGATTGCCATTATGTTGTGTTGGTGTATAGGACGTATAATACGCGATCAAGCCGCCACCTTCTGTCGTTCCGTCAAACAAACCAGAGACATTGTGCTCATCAGCGATAATAGAGCCTGACCAGATATGTCCGAGCTGATTCCATTCCAGCGCAAAGGGCAGATTTTTCCAATGTAGCAGATCGGTACTAACCGCATGCGCCCAGCGTCCACCGTCCTGATGAAATACATGATATTCGCCATCATAATACACCAATCCATTCGGATCGCTCGCCCAGCCGCGTAGCGCGGAATAATGATACGCCGGACGATAATCCTCGCCGTAAAATTGCTGCCCGGTCATCCGATACGTATCCTGAAATGAAGCCGCACCGCTTTGTACGATAATGCCCGCCATATCTGCGTCCGCGCCATCGGTCAGCTGCTCGGTATCAAGTGCTGGTTGTGCATAGCCATCTACATACAGCTGCATATGATGATCCTGCACATGCAGCTCCAGCCGATGCTTCACGCCGGATTCGCTAGGATAACTGTGCTGCGATTGCTGAATGATAGTGCCATCAGACTGCTGCAAGCGGGCAGTAATGCGATTGCCATTACGAACAACCATCACTTCATATCCCTGCTGTCCTTGTTCATCGGTGCGAAATACAAGCCCTGCCTGCATCGGTGACAGTGTTTGTTGCTGCGTCTCTGACTGATCGTCCACTGGCATTAGATCGGTCATCAGTACCATGTCTTTGCCTGTTGGCTGGGCGTATAGTTTCATACCGCCCTGTTCTCCTGCTGATACTGTTCCCCTCATTCCGCGCTGATCCAGCGCCCACACTGCATCGCCTACTGTATATTCATTGGTCAAATTCTGATTCCATGTTGCTGTTTCGCCTTCGGCGGCAATCGCTGCCGCCAGTACCGATGGATGGGTGGTCATGGTTGTTCCCTCTCCTGACTGCGATGTATCTGCCGCCTGCGCCGTGGCACTTAGCCAACTGTACAGACAGACAACAAGCAACAATGCACCCCATCTACGCAGCACGATTGGATAGTGATGATTACGAACGTTCCTGTGCTGCTTGCGCATCGAATGATTGTGTTGTATACCGCTATTGTTGCCTGCATTCGGGCTTCCGTCGCTCATGTTGCACTGGGATGTGACGACCTGTTCGCTATTCAAATTCCCGCCTCCTTGAAGCGTCATGTATTGGTCTGTACATTCTTGTCATCGTACATACCTGCATCTCCCGTGTCTTGTATCAAGAGATGCTGTAACGCTTGCCGACTAGTGGATACATCATAAACAGCTACTGATATCCTTGGCTTCTCATTCTGTTCATCAGAACAGCTCCTCAAGCCTAATCGCTCTGCACCCGCTGTCGGAAAGACCAGATCGGTCATCACAACAAGACCACCGTCGGCAAACACCTCCACCGATCCGCGATCTACGAAAATACGCAGCTCCCGCACCTGTACATGCGCTGACAGCGCAGCCTCATTTGCCGATAACACAGCTTCATGCCGTCCGGCAAAATGATCATGAAATACTACATCACCGGATACAGTACGATCAATATACAATGTGCCAGCCACCGCATCGACTCCGATCACGGTACGATGCTGTCCATCGGATAGCACTTCCCATTCCACCGATGCCGTCGTCGGCAGAACAACATGCAGTTCATAACTGCGCAGTCGCAACGGAGCTAGCGCTGTCCTCACTTGCTCTGGTGTCGCCTGTTCCAGTTGCAGTAGTGAATGGCGACATTGCTCTAATTCGCTCACCGGAATCTGAAGCAACTGCAAGGAACCGTCCACCCCTTTTTCCAAAAGCAATTCGCGTGCAATCGTCATCGCTCCGCGCCAGCTGCCAGTCGGTGTCGTATTCGCATACCGCCAATTGCTCATCCAGCCAATATACAGCCGCCGTCCATCTGCTGCCGGAATGTCTGACCAGCTCACACCCGCATAATTATCTCGTCCATGATCTAGCCAGCGCACCTGCTGTGAAGCTTCATCTGGTATGAAGTGCATCCCGTCAAACTGTCCGATAAAATACTGGGTTCGCGATCCTTCCGCGCTGGTGCCTGCATCACCGATACTGACCAGCATAATCCAGCGCTGCTCATCCGGCTCTCCATTGTGCACCGGCAGTGGAAATAGATCCGGGCATTCCCATACGCCATCGTGACTACCAATGCCTTCGCCAAACACACTCAATTCACTCCATTGCAGCAAATTGGATGACCGATACAGTGCCACCGTCTGCCCGCACGTAACGATCATAATCCAGCTATTGTCCGGCTCATATCGAAATACTTTGGGATCGCGAAAATCTGGTCGTGTCTCACAGGTCAACACTGGATTGCCAGCATACTTTTGCCATGTTCGTCCACGATCATGACTGTAAGCAAGACTCTGGCTTTGCCGTACCATTTGCCCAGGCTGCTCGTCATGATGGGTGAAGATTGCCACCAAGCCCGGCTGCTCCGGGAAAAAGCCAGTCGTATTGTGCCAATCGACCACCGCACTGCCGGAGAAGATCGTACCCAGTTCATCCGGCTCCAGTGCAATTGGAAGCTCCCTCCAGTGCACCAGATTATCCGATACCGCATGTCCCCAGTGCATCGGTCCCCATGTCTCGCCAAACGGATGATATTGAAAAAAGAGATGATATTCTCCATCCAGATATACCATACCGTTCGGATCGTTCATCCAGCCGCGTGCAGGCGAGAAATGGTACGCTCCACGATAATCATGTTGTATTTGCAAAGACATGCAATCACTCTCCCGTCTGTTGCAGGCTGCGGTTGTAGCCGTCCTGCCTGATTTTCAGCCATTCTTGTAGTCCAAGTCGATCCAGCTCTTGTATATACTCATTCCACTCCTGATCTGCTTTGCCATTTTGATACCATTCGGTTCGCTTGCGTAGCATGTAGGGGAATAGATCGGCTTCAATCGTAGATAGACGATCCAGCTCGTCAATACTGAAAAAGACATTCGGATACGTATGATCTGCCTGCATATGCGGCACCAGTACTTTTTTCATCAGATCCATCCGCCATTTGGCATCATCCGGCATCGTCGTATATTTGCCAAAATAATCGCTCAAGATCGCCAGCGGACCGCCAATGCTCGTCTTCTGACGAACTTCTACCGGTGCAGAGCCTTCGAGCGGCAGATGCTTGAGCATTTGCTTTTGCTCATCCAGTTTGAAAATATTCTGCTGGGTAGTATCGCCGTACGTGCCCCAGTTATCCTGTACCGATTGCAGCGGCTCATACAGCTGATCAACCCATTTGGCAGTTTGCTCTAGCTGCTGATTGCTGCTCGTCACAACCATGCTGCCACGGAAAAAGCCGATGGCATTGTTGCGCGTTACATTCACCTTGCCATCCGGTCCGGCGACTGGCGGCATCAGATCGTATGTCTCATTCATGCCAGTAATATTCGCTTTGTCCCATGTAAAATACAATCCGTACCGATCATCTTTGCCTTTGGCAAGATACGTATTCCAATCCTGCTGGAACGCCTCGATATCGATCAGCCCATTGCTGTACAGATCGTGGATATAATTGACCGCTTCCCGGTAGCCATCCTGATTACCGGTAAACAGGACATTGCCATCATTGGTCACAACTGTATGATCAGGATTGTCGCCCAGTCCGAACGAGGCGAACAGGAATGTCAGATTCTCGCCGCCCGGCTTGTCGATAAAGGAAAGCGGAATCTCGTCCGCCTGCCCGTTGCCGTTCGGGTCTTGCGTTTTGAAGGCAGTCAGAACTTGCTTCAATTCATCCGTCGTCGTTGGCATCTTCAGCTGTAGCTTGTCCAGCCACTGCTGATTGATCCACGGCATATCGTCTACGGACTGAATGCGTTCCTTATCCTGTCCCAGCTCCTCGATCCATGGAAACGAATAGATATGCCCGTCCGGTGCGGTGATCATCGTGCGATATTCCGGTCGCTCCGTCAGCACCTTTTTCAAATTAGGCATATACTGGTCGATCAGGTCTTCCAGCGGCACAATCGCACCGTCCTTTGCCAGCTTGAGCAGATCGTAATCGCTATATTCCGCTGCGAAGATCGCATCGGGCAGATCACCGCTAGCAATCATCAGATTGCGCTTTTCAGCGAATACATCACTTGTATAACTTGTCCATTCCACATGTACACCGGTTTTCTTTTCCAAGCGTTGCAGGATTAGCTTGTCATTCGGATCGGCGGGCGCAAGCGGCGAACTGGAAGTGAGAATGCGCAGAATCGGCTTGCCGTCTGCGGTCTTCTGCGGTTGAGCCGATTCACCACCACAACCGGTGACCAGCAGTGCCAGTACGAGTGCAGGAATACCGATAGCAGCATAGATGTTCTTGCCGGGCTTGACTGTTTTCATAGATCGCAACCTCCTCCGGTTGTACCGGATTATTATGATGTGCCTATATTGTGATGGGCTTGCGCTTATTTCAGCGAGCCGACCATAACGCCTTTTTCAAAATACTTCTGAAAGAACGGGTACATGACCAGCAGCGGCAAACTGGAGATGACAATCGACGAATATTTGATCATCTCGGACAATCGCTTCAGCTCTGCCATCGCCTGCTGATCGCCGATCATGCCGGGTGCCGCCTGATTCTGGATCAGAATAGAGCGCAGCACGAGCTGTAACGGAAACAGCTTGGAATCTTCCAGATAGATCATCGCGTCAAAGTACGAGTTCCATTGCCCGACAAACGCATATAGCGCCAGTACGAACATAATCGGCTTGGACAGCGGCAGTACAATTTTGGTGAAAATAATTCGGTCAGACGCGCCGTCTACATTTGCCGCTTCTTTCAGCTCACGCGAGATGCCTTTGAAAAAGGTACGTGCCAAGATGATATTCCACACATTGACCGCGCCCGGAATGAGCAGCGCCCACGGTGTATTGAGCATGCCGAGCTCGCGAATCAACAGATAGGTCGGAATCAATCCACCGCCGAAAAAGAGCGTAATAATGAGCAGCGTCATCACCGTCTTGCGCCCAACTAGCGAATCGTCAGCTAGCGCATACCCAGCGCCAATCGACACTAGCACCGTAAGGATCGAGAATGCCGCCGCATACCAGACCGAATTGAAAAATCCGCGAATCATCGCTTCATTGCTCAGAATTTTGCGATAGCCTTCCAGACTCCAGTCGCCCGGATGAAAGGACAGTCCGCGATTGAGCAGCACGGTCGGGTCCATAAACGAAGCGATGATAATATAGCCAAATGGAATGACGACCACCAACACCGCCAGTATGAGAAACAGCTTCATGCACACCAGCATGAACCGGTCAAATGGCGAATTTTGAATTAGCATATGAGCTTCATCCTTTCGTGAATCTTAGTTACGATTAGCGTTTAATACAGCCCTTCATTATCGTTCAGCTTCTTCACAATCAGATTCACGCCGACCAGCAGCACGACATTAATCAAGGAGTTGAACAGTCCAACCGCAGCAGAATATGCGTAATCGCCTGATTGCAGACCGATCTTATACACGTAGGTTGCAATAATCTCAGAGGATGGCAGATTCATCGACGTTTGCAGCAGATACGCCTTTTCAAAGCCGATGGACATAATGCCGCCCGCTGCCAAAATGAACACAATCGCCATAATCGGCTTGATCGTTGGCAGATCAATATGCCAGATGCGCCGCAGTAAGCTCGCTCCGTCCAGACTGGCAGCATTGTGCAGCTCGGGATCAACATTGGCGAGCGCTGCCACATAGATGATCGATGCCCAGCCCGCTGTTGCCCAAATATCCGACAAAATGTACACCCAGCGGAAATACTCGGGATCAGTCATGAACATCAATGGCGTGCCTGTAATGAAGCTGATCAGCTGATTGATCGGTCCGGTTGGTGACAGAAAAATAAACAGCATGCCCGCGATTACGATTACCGATACAAAATTCGGTGCGTACAGAAAAAGCTGAATATTTTTCTTAATCCCACGGCGGCGAATCTGATTAAGCATCAGCGCTAGCAAAATCGGAATCGGAAAGCCACAGATCAGTCCGTAGACGCTTAATTTAAGCGTATTCATAAAAATCGTTTCAAAATTCGGCGAGGTCAGAAATTTCTCAAAATGCTTGAGTCCAACCCATTCGCTGTTCCAGATGCCACGAATCGGGCTGAAATCTTTGAAAGCGATGATCGCGCCGTACATCGGGCCGTACTTGAATATGAGCGTTAGCAGCAGTGCAGGTGTGAGCAGCACATATAGAAACCGATTTTTCTTGAGCTGCGTCCAGATGCCTTCGCTCGTCCGACGCTTGTGCAGTAACGTTTGCCCGGTATGCCGTTTGCTTGCTTTGGCGGAGCTTTCCATGCTTGTTCCCCCGTTTCATATCGGTGATAGTATTACAGTTACGTTCTAACCCCAGAATCAGCTCTATAAGTAATCGCTTACATTTTTGTGCGGTTACGATGGCTGTTTCCCGCCAGATACATGTTCCGCTCCCTTCCGTTCCGCACTGCTAATTCGTATTCGTGTTTACATATGCGATCGTACTTCATCCATTTGTCGCTTTTTTCATTTACAATTTATCAAATTGATTGTTCATATGTCAATATAAAATGTAAAAATAAAGCGACAAAAATATCACCTTAAACTAAACATTTGCACAATTATAGTTTACATTTGTACATCAAGAATTGCTTTTGCTCTCAAACTGATTTATATTCAAACTATGTAATCTCATGAGCGGATTTTCCAACCCAATCATACAAAGGTGGATACGGACCATGACCCGAGAAAAGATAACGATTCAGCATATTGCCGATGCGCTGGGCATTTCGCGCAATACCGCATCCAAAGCACTCAACGATAATGCCGCCATTCCCGCCGTAACCCGGCAAAAGGTCATTCAAAAAGCAATTGAGCTAAAATACAAACAATTCGCCTATATGGAAACCGACAATCTGCTGCCGCGCAAAAATGGCAATATCGCCCTGCTGACGACGAATATGCCCAACACGTCACACTTTGGCTCTGCTCTAATCAGCGGTCTGGAGAAAAAAATTAGCGCCGAAGGCTATAATCTATCGATTCATATTGTGCGCAGCGATGAGCGCGACGCTGGCAAGCTGCCGAACAACTTTGACAGTACTGCGGTGGATGGTATCGTCTGTATTGAGCTTTTTGATGCCGCTTACAGCGATATGATCACTCGATTGGGTATTCCGGCGATCTTCATCGATTGCGCAGCAGAGACGGATTATTCCAGCTTTCAAGCAGACGTGCTGCTGATGGAAAATGAACATAGCATCTACCGTTTGACCAAACAATTGCTGGATAGTGGCTACGAACGAATTGGCTTTGTCGGCGACAGACAGCATTGCAAAAGCTTCCACGAGCGCTGGCTCGGGTATCGCCGCGCTTTGCTGGAGCAGGACATTTCCTTCGATCCGGGGCTGTGCATTATGGATGATGATCAATTTTTTATTTTTGAAACAGATTGGATGGAACATCGACTGGAGCAGCTGAAGCAATGGCCGCAGGCGTTTGTATGCGCCAATGACTTTATCGCTGTACGACTGATGAAGGCGCTCAAGGCGCGCGGCTTGTCGCTGCCGCAAGATGTTGGTGTGACCGGATTTGATGATGCGACCGAATCACGGATCGTAGAGCCACACCTGACGACCGTGCATATTTTCAGTAGTGATATGGGTGTGCGTGCAGCAGACATGCTGCTCTCCCGCATCCGTCATCCCCAGCAGCCATATTACACCGCTCATGTGCAGACGAATGTACGTATTCGCGACTCCGCTCCGGCACTGAACCAGTCGGCAGGACTATCTTCGTCTTCATAAGTAGTCTGCATGATCTACGCAAGATAAGTTTAAGTATGAATAATATCTATAACAGAGTAACTTACGTAAAATAAAATCGAATAATCAAAAAGAGATGCCTATGAGCATCTCTTTTTGCATTGTATTCTTTATCTATATTTATCTTTATTTCTAATAGCTCCTAACTTCAAAAATGGAGCGTATTCTATGCTCCACCCATCACAAAGATATGTTCATTGGTTGGGGGTGTTGGATGAAATCAGCCATTAGTTCTTGGACAATTTCGCCACAGGTTTTGATTTCTTTAATTACATCAATAGCCGTATTAACCGAGATAATTCCTTCATCCAGCTTTCCTTCCAACATTCCCGGCTTTAAGCTCATTTCTTCGGCAGGTGCCGTACCATTCTCATGCATACTTGCTAGTTCAAGAGACAATTTATGTGCAATTGAGCGCTGAAGCGGAGATACAAACACGAGATTATTAGCTGTGGAACTCACAATATCCTGCTTCACAATGTCAGCTGCTGGACACTCCTTGGAGACGATAAATCGTGTACCAATATAGACTCCTTCAGCGCCCAAAGCAAAAGCTGCTCTAACGCCACGAATATCGTTAATCCCACCAGTTGCCATTACTGGAATGTCAACTGCATCCGCAATAGTCGGTATAATCGAAAAGGTACCTATCTGGTTTTGCGGAATCCAGCCGCCTTCATCATAACCGGTAGCAATCAAGATATCTGCCCCCGCTACTTCAGCCGCTTGTGCACCTTTTGGTGTTGGCGTTAGCTCACGGAAAATAAGAATCGCTTGATGATGTTTCACTTTCTTGAACAGCTTTGTATTCACTGTACCTACAGCCAAAAAGTGTCTAACTCCTTCTTCCAAAGCCACATTCAACGTATGCAAAGCATATTGCTCTGAAGTCTCGTCTCCTTCTTCTGGGAAGAGTACGTTCATTGCAAAAGGCTTATCGGTTATCGTTTTTATTTTACGAATTTCGCGACGAAGTCTTTCTTCTGAGCTAATCCGCTGTTCTCCATCAAATTTGGCTCCTGCATTGGGCCCCAGTACACCCATTCCGCCTGCATTGGATACTGCTGCTACCATAGCAGCATCAGTAATCCAGCTCATTGCTGCTTGTACGATCGGATACTGAATACCTAATATAGACGTGATTCTATTTTCATTTGTCATGTTAGACTCCTTTACTTATTCGTCTTTGTTTCATTGTTGTTCAGCACTTTGCTTGATAAGCTATATAACAACGCTAGAGGCAACACTACCTCTTGATTTTCACTCTAATTTCGGTTAAAAACTGTTCTTCGCGAAAAGAGCTGTAATTAATCGGTAGAGACAGCTGATAAATTTTGCCTTCAGTCTGAATATTTTCATTTAGGATATGTTCGCGAAATATTTGGTAATAAGAGAGATAATTTTGCGTAGACCAATCAAAAGATATACATAAATATTCACCAGCTGAGATGTCGTCTATTTGAATACGTGTATCTTGAATATGAATATCATCTGTCTCACAAACGGTAGTATAAATACTGCTGCATTCAATTTCACCAGATACTTCATACGATTTAAAATCATAGATATACCCATAATAATTGTCTGCGAGATCTCCTTTTTCTTCGACAATGTCTACTAATTTGCGATAATACATATCTGGTTGTTCATGCGGATTCAGTGGAGGTGTGCATATTTTTAATATGGTTTGTTTTTCTACATATCGCGAATAGACCAATCCACTACCCTTTCTTTCGCATATCTCAAGCTGCTCGTGCAGTTGCTTTTTTCTTTTTTGTAAAAGCTTTCGCGATTTCTCGAGTTTTAGCATTTCATGATGAATGACCATTTCCTGATCTTCTAAAAAATGAAGCATCTTATCCGGAGTTCGTGAAACAATGGAACGAATTTCATCAAGTGGTGTTTTGACATACTTTAGATATTTAATAATATCGAGATAAAAAAATTGTCGTATATGATAATACCGATAGTTATTGGCAGGATCGATATATTGAGGTTGAAAAACCCCAATTTTGTCATAGTAACGCAGGGTTTGGATTGAAATATTATTCAGTCGCGCGGTTTCGCCAACTGAGAAATATTCGTTCATTCGTTCATTCCTTTCGGCTTTACTTGTTGATCGCATGATTTGGAAACCAAGCAGCACCATACACTCCTTGATACTGTTCAGGTGCATCAATAATTGTATTTAAGTCAAGCGCAGCATTTCGTGCCCAGTACGGATTGCGAAGCAACTCGCGTCCAATAAAAATTAGATCTGCACGTTCATTTTTTAAAATTTCTTCTGCTTGTATGCCTGTAGTAATTCGTCCAACCGCTCCTGTCGCTATCTTAACTTCTCGACGAATTTGCTCGGCAAATGGCACTTGATAACCAGGATAGATGTCAATCGGTACGGTGACGACACCACCAGAGCTACAATCAATCAGGTCTACCCCCTGCTTCTTCATGTTCTTGGCATACGCCACATGAGTGTCTATTGTATTTCCTTCTGGATGATATTCGCTAGCTGATACTCGTACAAATAAAGGCTTATCCCACACCTGATTGATGGCTTCAATAACGTCTCCCAATATCCGGTATCGATTGTCGGCAGTGCCACCATATTCATCTGTTCGGTGATTAGTAAGCGGCGACAGAAATTGATTCAGAAGATACCCATGAGCTGCATGAATTTCAATCACATCAAACCCTGCTTTTTGTACACGAATAGCAGCATCCTGATAACGCTGAATAATTTGTACAATATCTTCACGGGTCATCTCTTTGGGCTGACGATCCTCTCCATAAGAGATGCTTGAAGGCGCGATAGCTGTATCTCGAAAATAAGATTTCCCACCTGTATGTCCCAACTGAATACCGATCTTTGAGCCATTGTCATGTACAGATTTAACGACTCGTTTCAGTCCATCAATATGATCATCACTCCAGATACCAAGTTCGCTATTATAGGCATGACCTTCTGGAGAAACAGAAATGGACTCCATGATAATTAAGCCCACCTGACCGACTGCTCGGCTCGTATAATGAACAAATTGCCAATCTGAAACTTTACCATCAAGTGAAAAGCTAGAATTTGTTCCCATAGGTGCCATAACTACACGATTTTTAAAAGTAATCCCCTTGATGGTGAAAGGTGAGAACAATGCCGCATCCATATTTGCTTCCTCCTTTGCTTGGTACATTATTCACAATAATCCCTATAGTAGCTATAGGGTCAATACGTACGATTGCTACTAAATAAACAAGCTTTCACCTCTAAACATGCAGGCAAAAGCTTGTTGATCATCAAAACATACAAGTATCTTGTAACATTTATGTTTGTAAATAATCTCCATTGGTCGCAATGACTTGCTTATACCAATCAAAACTCTTCTTCTTAGTTCGTTTGAAATCCCCAGTTAAATCATCATGACGATCTACATAAATGAACCCATAACGCTTACGAATTTCACCGCTTGAATTACTTACAATATCGATACATCCCCAACTTGTATAACCTAAAAGCTCTACACCTTCATCAATAGCTTTGGCTGCTTCTAGAAGATGATCTTTCATGTAATCAATACGATAATCATCATTCACGTAACCATGTTCATCCGGCTGATCTAAAGCCCCTAATCCATTTTCAACAATAAATAAAGGTACACCATATCGGTCATATAGCTGATTTAAGATATAACGTAAACCTTGCGGATCAATCGTCCAATTCCATTCTGATACTGGCAAAAATGGATTTTTGACTTCACTCATAATATTTCCTCTAGATTGCTCGATCAGTTCCGTATCAACAGTGGCACAATAACTCATGTAATAACTAAATGATACAAAGTCAACGGTATGCTTCAATATTTCCAAATCGTCTTCTGCAATATCCAACTGGATATTCGCTTTTTCAAAGTATCGTAATTTGTATCTTGGATATGCTCCTCTTACTTGTACATCCGAGAAAAAGAAGTTTTCTCGTTCCTTTCTCATAGCTTCCAGTACGTCTTCGGGCTTAGGTGTCAATGGATACAATGGTCCGCCTGCAATCATGCAGCCGATCTTGCTATCAGGAATCAGTTCATGACAGGCTTTGACAGCCAGTGCGCTCGCTACAAACTGATGGTGAATTGCCTGATACAATACTTGCTCTGTAGCTTTTTCTGGATAAATCCCGCCACCAATAAAGGGAGCATGCAAAATGATATTAATCTCGTTAAATGTCAGCCAGTACTTCACTTTATCTGCATAACGTTCAAATACTACTCTGGCAAAACGTTCGAAATGAGCAATTGTTTCTCGGTTAGACCATCCTCCATGCTCACGAACCAAGCCAAGAGGCATTTCGTAATGAGACAGTGTGATAAGCGGCTGGATATTGTGCTTCAGTAGCTCATCAAATACACGATCGTAAAAGGCAAGCCCTGCTTCATTAGGAACAGTTTCATCGCCATTTGGGAAAATACGTGACCATGCGATGGATGTACGAAGAGTACGAAATCCCATCTCTGCAAATAAGGCAATATCCTCTTCATATCGGTGATAGAAATCAATAGCTTGGTGCTTCAAATACTCCCCCTCTGGTGGATCTGCGATTCGCCCAAAAACACCATCTGGTAATACATCAGCTACAGACAATCCTTTACCATCTTCTAAATAAGCACCTTCCAATTGATTAGCTGCTACGGCTCCACCCCACAGAAAATCTTCTGGAAATAAACGTTGTGCATCTTTTCTTCCCCATAATTTATCGACTGACATATTTCATCGCTCCATATTCGTATAATGAATTGCTGGATCGTTCTTTGCTTTATAAGCTCAAGACCAGATCCAATTGTAGTGTGGCTGATCTTTTTTCCGTGCATCACCAATCAGCGGAAGACGTTCCAGCATGTTTTGTAAAAAGTAAGCATCCCAAGGTACATGCTCTGTGATGCCTAATCCTACAACCTCGTATTGATTAGCGACATCTTGAATCACTCGAATAATAGTTTCCAAACTGGAAGCTCGTGGCAGCTGAGTCTTCATTTTCTCGTAATAAAATGGATTTGCTGGCAAAATAGCTCGAATTTCTCTTAGATCAAGGACATCTAGATCAAAATGAATAAACACTCGCGAAGGTTTATGATCGTTCAACCAGTCCAATACAGCAGAGCTATCATCCAAAATCTGTTCTGGAGAAATCGCTTTTAAATCAAATGTATCCATGATTTCTTGTTCTTTGGGCTGCCATTCATTTAATCCAACATACAGGACTTGATGACGTTCCACTTTTTTGGGCACTCCTGCCACGAATTCTTCATCACCAACTCCAAGTAAATTCGCAAGTACTTGCGAATTGTGTCCTTCATTATGCCCTGGCACATTTACATCTGGGTGCGAATCAATCCAAAGTATAGCCATATCCCCATCATACTTTTCGTTCAGATAGGCAATCGGTGCCAACTCTACACTACAGTCACCACCAAATACGACCACTTGGGTAGGTTGATTTTTATGCAGAATATCTTGCGCAGCGTGAAATTGCTTGAGTACATCAGTACGTGCAAAAATACCTTGTTCTACTTTCAAGCCTTCTTCTTGTAACGAAACAGGAACTTCCTCTTCTATTCCTTCAGCATTGGGAGCAAGCCAATTCAGCAGCTTCGAACCTAAGAAGTATGGTGGATTATTTCCACCCTGCCATTGTGGCATGATCAAACGTAGTAATGTATGATCGGTTGGTTGCTGTTCTGACATTCTTCTCTTCCTTTCCGACTAAGTGTGATGGCTATCCCTGACATCGTAACGTAGTGCCTGTACTTATACAGCGTGTTTTTAATTGATTGATTTCAAATTACAAAATGTGTGTTTTGAATGCGTGGTAAAGTGAAACGAAATTTCATTAAATACTTCACTTAGTGTACTGGGTACAAAAAAGCGACATGCTTTCCAAATGGAAGCATGTCGCTCTTGTATACGTTTATTCTTCTTGGTGGTATGTCTTTAGTAAAGAAAACAGAATATCAAGTACATATTGGATGGACACAATCGAAGTTATCGCTTCCATGCCTGCTATCGTCTTATCTGTGTCTACATGAATATTTTCATTGCATTGTTGCGTCAATTCTGTTTTTTCTGGTCCAGTGAGACTGATAACATAGATTCCTTTTTCCTTCAAATACTTGGCGACTCGAAGCATCGAAGCATTTTTTCCAGTAAATGAAATCAGGATTGCTACCATATCTGAAGGTTTTTTGCTGGCTGCAATATAATGTTCATTAATTCCATCGTGTGCCATACAGTCAACACCGATAGACAACAGTTTAAATGCAGCCTGATTCGCAAGAGTATACCCGATACCATAACCATAAATGTCGATCTTCCGCGCTCGTTGTAACCGGTTAGCGATCCGCTGTATTTGTTGAGGACTTATCATTAAATCGGTAGAAGCAAGAGCACTTTGGTATAGATTGGTAATGATAGCGTTGTGTTCGGCATACGTGCTTTTAGAAGACAACGAAGAATCCTGCAACTTGACTTCGACTTGTGCACGTTCTACATATTCTAACGAGAACTTTAGTTTAAAATCATGATAACCTTCTGTTTCTAGCTTTTTGCATAGCCGTACAACTGTAGCGGGACTAGTAAATGTAGCTTTGGCTAGTTGATCCGTTGACATATCTCTGATCGCTATAGGATAGGCTAGAACAAACTTTGCGATTTCTTGTTCTTGTGAAGTGAAATGTTCCATTCTCTCCAGCTGATATATAATCATGAGTATCTCCTCTTGTAACGATAACAATATGGACTTTACTCTATTATAAGTTGGAGCAAGATATTTGCAGTATTTATTTCTGTACAGAATGACTAGTATGTTGCAGACGATAGCCAATAGTAGCTAATAATGAAGCAATCAAAGCACACACAGCTCCAGTAATAGCAAGATACTGCATTTGTCCATAAGCCACTACGATGGAGCCAAACAATGATCCCAGTGTAATTCCTACATTACCAGAGACAGCAGTTAATGAAGCCGCAAAATCTCGCGTAGCTGCCGAGTACTGTGCTCCCTGATCCATCAGAAACAATTGAATCGTTGCATTCATGATATAAATGAATACCCCCATGAGCATGATGCTGATGATACCTGTAATCGTAGTGTGCATGGTGAAGTAAAAAGAGGCTAATACAGCTGCTTGCAAGATAAATCCAATTCTCAGCTTGCTTAATCCATTTCGACTGGCAATATAGCCACTTACATAGTTACTGAAGATAGAGAATATCCCATAAGCAAGTAAGATCGCACCTGTATACTGAGAGGGAATCTTCATTTGCTCTTCAATAATGGGACTAATATAAGTGTATAGAGTATACGAACCAGTCAAGCTTACTGCTGGAATCAAAAACCCGATTACAATTGGGAGATTTTTAAAAATAACAAAATGCTTGAGTACGGATGCGGGTTGTCCTGCCTGCATAGGTGGAATCACAAACCAGCTTAATATCAACGCCATGGTGCCTAATCCAGCAGTAGCCCAAAACGTATAATGCCAGGAACTAATTTGCCCTATAAAGGTACCTAGCGGGACACCAAGTACATGAGCCGTTGTGAAGCCCGCGAAAATAATCGAAACAACTGAGGACCGTTTATCCGCTGGAATAAAATCGCTGGCAATCGTCATCGAGAGTGCCGTTAGTACCCCGCTGACTACTGCCGTAATCACGCGTGTGCATAGTAAGAAAATAAAGGAAGAGGTTAATGCTCCTGCAATATTACTCAAAATAAAGATAAGAATGAGAGTGAGTACCACAGGACGCTTAGGAAACTTGCTCATATATCCCGTTACAAACGGGGTGACAAGTGCATACGAAATCGCAAAGCCAGTAATTAAAATGCCAGCAGAAGCCAAACTAACACGTAGATCCGATGCGATTTGCGTTAATAATCCTACAATAACCAACTCACTCGTCCCCACCGTAAATGTAATTAAGGCTAGAGCAAAAGTGAGTATTTTTTGTTTTGAAGTTAACATGTAGATTCCTTCCTGCAATTATCTGAATTATCCGACGATTTTTAATAATAGATGCAACTCATTCGTATGCTCGGAAAGCTGCGGATGAACATCGAGAAACTCGGCACTGTTAGCAATAATAATTGGCGTGATAATATCGTAGCCTGCTTGCTGAATCATCGGAATATCAAACTCAACCAGTAACGTTCCCGGTTCTACCCGTTGTCCTACTTCAACATGCGTCGTAAAGGGGTCTCCGTTCAGCTTTACTGTATCGATCCCAATATGAATAAGAATTTCTGCTCCTTCATCTGATACAATCACAATGGCATGCTTCTTTTTAAATACAGTAGCGACTGTACCAGCGACTGGAGATACGGCACGCCCAGATGTCGGACGAATCGCGATTCCTTTCCCCATCATTCCGGCAGCAAAAGCAGGATCACCCACCTGCGATAATTCTACGACTTCGCCTTGAATCGGACTTAGTACTGTTTGGATACGATCTGGATTATCGAATAACTTGTTTTCAGGCTGGATTTCCTGATCTGTAGGTATAACCGGCTCAACAGATGTTTCTTTACGCTCAGGAATATCTTCAAAACCGATGATAATGGTTAAAATGAACCCTGCTGCAAAACTCACAGCACAGCCAATCAAATAATAAATAAATGTTGCACCAAAAAATAAAGGAATACCCGCAATTGGACCGGTTCCAATTCCTGTTGCGCCTACTTTAAACCATCCCATCACAGCCCCGCCCAGTGCACCTGCAATAGCTGCTGCAATCAGTGGCTTTTTCAGTCTAGCTGTAACACCATACACTGCCGGTTCCGTAATACCAATAAAAGCATTCAATGCAGCGGTTCCCGCAACAGCTTTAAATGCTTTATTTTTAGTTTTCAAATAAACAGCAAAGGTCGCTCCAGCCTGTCCTGAGTTAGAAGCTACGCCAATTCCCATAATATAATCCAAACCATATCGGGAGAGTGACTGCACCATCACAGGTAACAAACCAACGTGCATCCCTGTAAGAATCAGCAACGGATATAATCCACCCAGGAGTAATCCAGCTAACCAACCGTAACTCATATACAAGGAAACAAATCCTGCTCCAATCCCATTTCCAATCAATACGCCCAGCGGACCAAATGCGATCAAAATAACAGGAGCAACAATCAAAACTGTAAATACTGGTAAGAAAATAGTGTGTAAGATTTTAGGTAAGATACGTCTAAGTCCTTTTTCAACATAAGACATAAACCAAACACCTAAAATGATAGGAATAACTGTTGACGAATATCCAACGGCTGTAACTGGAATTCCAAATATCGTGACACCCTGTTCTCCACTCAATAGAGTTGCCAAACTTGGATGAACAAGAATACCTGCGATAGAAGCAGCTACATATTGGTTAGCGTTAAACTTTCTAGCAGAACTGAATGCAACTAGTATAGGTAAGAAGTAAAATGCTCCGTCCGAAAAGATATTCAGCAATTGATACGCTGTACTCTCTGTCGATACCAACTTATAAAACATCAAAAAGATAATAATCCCTTTTAGCAGACCGGCTCCAATGATTGCCGGGATGATCGGTACAAAAATACCAGAAATCGTATCTAAAAAAGCACTAAATACATGTTTTAATCCTTTTGGACGATTAGATCCTTCAGTAGTTTTCTCTCCTTCCTTTTCACCCACTAGCTTCGAAAAAGCTCGATACACGTCCTCTACTTTATCACCGAGTATGACTTGGAATTGCTCACCAACTACTGTGGCTCCCATAACGCCAGGTACAGACTCAATCGCTGCCTTATCCGCTTTACTATTTTCTTTGAGCGAAAGTCGTAACCGAGTGACACAGTGAGTATAGTCATTTATATTGTCTTTTCCGCCTAACAAAGGCAATAATTCGTCAGCGATTTTTTCATTTTTATTCATACGTATCGTCTCCCCCAAGTCATTCATTTTTATAAAAAAAAGACCCAAATTCAACCAACTTACAACCCGCGGTTGCTGTAAGCTCGTTTGAATTCAGGTCTTGCCTGCTCGAAACAGTTACAATCCTGCTATCTGATAGTTATGAGGTTTTAAATTAGCCGATACTGTTTTCGATACGCTCCTGGCGATAATCCATATACTCTCGCAAACGTTTTGGAGATATACGTTGCATCTTGATAGCCTACATGCGCAGCAATCCAATCAATCGTATACGAACTATTCAATAACCAGTACTTCATTTGCTGTAGCCTGATCTGCAAAATATATTCTTTGAAGCCGATGCCTGTTTTCTGCTTAAACCATTGACCAAAGTACACCGGGGTAAAATGAATTTGTTCAGCCACCTGAGTCAATGTCAAAGATTGACTACAATGCTGCTGAATGTATTCTTTGATTTGTTGCAATATGTCTTCAGGAGCAGTTACCTCTTCAATCTCATGAGCGTCAATAATTAATTCGGATTGATGCCAATCCACTTCATCTTGATGAGATATTGTCTTTACTTGAGCTTTCGTATAATTTGCATGAATCCATTGTCTTACTTCTTCAAGTTTATGATCATCCATCTGTACAAGCAGAATACTCATTTCATTCCTCCTTGTTGCAGAAATTTGTAAAATCAATGCACACAACGATTTATAAAGAACAAAAAAAGACCCAAATTCAACCAACTCGCGACTTTTCACAAGTTCGATAGAATTTAGGTCTTGCCTGTTCGAAACAGTTACAATCCTACTTATTCCAGTTGTATAAATATGTTGTGGTTACAAACTATCACGATTCGAATTCATTGTCAACGCTTACATGTGGTGTAAGAACTAATTTCTATTTACTACTCTTTCAATATGAATCGTTAGGTACAGTAGTTCATCGTCACTCGGCTGATAATCGTAATTTTGTTTAACATAGCTACCAATCTTTTCTGCACAATTGAAGGCATGTTCATAATTTTCCTTTACAAGTTTGAATAGTTTTTGATCTTTACTTTCGGTTGCAGTTTGATTAAACATCCTTTGTCCGAAAAAACGTAGATGCGAAACAAACCGAAAATAATTGAGTGATTCTTCATCCAAATCCATTTTGAAATTATATTGCACAATATTCAATATTTCTTTGATTAGTTTAGTAATATTCGTTACTCCGTGCACAGACTCATTCATTTGAGCATTTACAATATGCATAGCAATAAAGCCAGCTTCATCTTCTGGAAATTCCACACCCGTATGTTCTTTGATGATCGTTAGCGCTTGTAGCCCCATATCAAATTCTAAGCGATAAAACCGTTTGATTTCCCATAAGAGAGCATTTTGAATATCCAGTCCTTTGTTTTGTCGTTCAATGGCAAAATGAATATGATCTGGAAGTGAGATATGAATACTTTCGTTAAGCTTACGCTTTGTACTTTGTTCAACCATGCTGATAATTTCTTCTGTCAAAGACATGATATCCAGAGGAATCCTGTTTAGTAGTGTCTTCAAATGATCATGTAGTTCTCGGTTATCTAAACTGAACACCTTCTCAATTTTGGATTCATCCACCGCATCCCCTTTTCTCTTTTGAAAGGCGATACCTAACCCCATAATGACAAGTTCCTTTTTCTGACTATCTAATGCCGTAATGACATTATTATTAATAACTCTAGAAATTATCATACTTTCTTATCCCTCCTTATATATCCTTGCTATGGGGGCTTTACTTTACCTACTGAATTGAAGGTGATTCTACCACCATATTAAATTGAGCGTCAATGAGAATAAATGACATTTTTTTAGCAAATCCACTCTTGGTTTACACCCTGATTTTCTATGTTTAGACTCTTTTATATTCGGTTTTGCATCTGTATAATGACACGTAATTTTAATAAAGGAGTTGTATATAATGAAGAATATTTCCGTCTATCCTGAGCATGGACATACGCTTGTGGCGGTGATCCGCAGAAAATCTGGTATAACATTGGAAGAATTCCATGCACATTATGAACATATTCACGCGCCACTGGCTTCTCAATTGCCAGGGCTACTTTCTTACCGTCAGCATCCTACACGTCCTCCTGGTCAAGGAGATGGTCCCTATTTACCTTCCGAATTGCCTTACGATGCAGTATCTATTTTTATTTTTGAGAATGCTGCTGCTGCTGAAGCTGCTTGGATTTCACCTGAAGGGCAACGATTAGATGAAGATACTCTGACATTTATTGATACTCAAGACCAACTCATCATCCCTGTGATTCCTCGTCAAATTGTATAATAATCGCTATTCGAACTTGAATAAAGAATCAATTATCTTATATGATAACAGTGAATGAACGTTCACTCAATACTAAACAAAGGAGCTTATTTATGACAAAACCGTCTTCTGAACATACACTTCGTCTCCTTTTCCCACAATGGCAAGGGGGGGCGAATAATGCTCCTTATATTCTTGGGGCACGGCTTCTAAATTGGCTGGCTCCACAGCATGAAGGACCATTTGAAGAAGTACCTGTTAGCCTAGAACTAGATCCTACGATACAAGATGGAATTCTTGCCCGACAGACTGTTCTAAACCAAGCCCGTGCCGCCCAACAAATCATTCGCAAACATGCTCCTGACCGTCTTGTCATTCTCGGCGGTGATTGCAGCGTAGATCTTGCTCCATTTGCGTATTTGAATGATAAATACGATGGAGACACTGTCTTGTTGTGGGTCGACTCGCATCCAGATGTATCCATTCCAGAAGATTTTCATAATCATCATGCACAAGTTCTTGCTAATTTGCTAGGCGTAGGTGATCCTGAATTTGTCGCAGAAGTGCCTCGTGTTTTCAAACCGGAACAGATTCTTTTTGTTGGTTTAAACGATATGTTAGATGCCCTTCAATCAAAACCTATTCAGTCGTTACCATTGGATCGACTCGGTCCAGACGAAATACAAGATAGTTCTAACGTGTTGGAATGGTTACATGAGCGTAAGCCTTCTAAAGTAATGATCCATTTTGATCTGGATGTATTGGATATGACTCAGTTCCGCTCTTTGTTAGTTGCCTATTATAAGACGTATGACGAATACAAAGACAAATTCCCACGTGGCGTTAGCATGGAAACTATTATTCAACTATTACAAGATGTCGCTAAGCAATATGATATTGTTGGATTGGGTATTACCGAGCACTTCCCTTGGGATGCATACTTTTTACAAAATATGTTGTCTCGTTTACCTTTGCTCGGCGACATTGATGACAATCAACGTCCTACCTTTGTAACTATTTAAAATGATAATTCAATATGATATCGTACAACATAAGATATTTCAGTATGTTATTTCTTGATAATAAGGGGGAAAGGAAGATGAACTATACCTTCTGTATATCAGTATGATGAATGAAACAACCAAGCATTCATCGAAACGTACGCTTCAAAAAGAAAATAGTAGACGTTTGTTGATGAACGCCGCGGTTACATGTTTTTCTTCTAACGGATTTCATAATACAGGGATTGCACAAATTGCGAAAGAAGCCGGTATGAGTGCCGGGAATCTGTATCGTCATTTTTCAGGCAAGCAGGATTTTATCATTGCACTTGTTGAGGAACAGCAATATTCTATGATAAAACATGCTCAAAAAAATCTTAATACTGATAATTCTATCGAAGGTATTATTCAGCTTTTGCATGATTATATATATATGCCTGTGTATTCGATGGATCAGAAACTTTGGCTAGAAATCCTATCCGAAGCTTCTAGAAATGATGAAATACAAAATATACTCCGCAAGAATAATCTTCTTGTGCAGCAATCATTCCAGCATCTTCTTGCTGAGGCTGTCGTTTCGGACTCTCTTGACCCTAGTTATCAAGTAGAAAGCTTAGCTCTATGGCTACAGGCTATGATTAATGGATTAACTATGCGTATAGCTATTGATAAGAACTTTGATATTAATCAGCACTTTGATCAATTTGCCCATATTATTAGAAGAACTTTACAATCTCGGTAGTACTATTATGCTCTTACAGTCAAATGATTGATATTATGATCTAATAAAATAGTTTACAAAGAAAACACTTGAATCTATTTAGAGACACCTTTGGGTATAGTATCTTTAACTATGTTTGAAAAGAAACAAAGAGACTAGCTAATTAGCTAGTCTCTTTGTTTCTTTTATTTTTGTGTGAATGCAATTTTCAATCCGAGTACGGTAAATATTGAACCTTGGATGTAATTCATCTTTTTTGAAAAAGTAGGACTTTTCCGAAATAACACACCAATTTTATCTGAGAAAATACTAATTAACATAAAAATGATTAAAGTTTGAATTAAAAATACTATTCCTAAGGTAAGCATTTGAATAGATATATTGTTCTTTTGATCTACAAACTGTGGAAGAAATGCTAAGAAGAACAGTGATAGTTTAGGATTTAAAATATTCATAATCACACCTTTTTTATACAATGACTTGCGATTGAAAGTCTCTTCATTTGTAATCTCGAAACTAGCATTTTTTGCTTTAAACGACTTGTACGCTAAGTATAATAGATACGCTGCCCCAGCATATTTAATTACTGAAAACGCTAAAGACGATTGATAAATAATTGCAGCAAGACCAAAAGTAGCTGCCAAAATGTGGACTAATAATCCCGTGCAAAGTCCTAACGTAGTAAATATACCTGCATGTTTGCCATTGATTATACTTTGAGTTAATGTGAACATGTTGTCAGGTCCAGGCATGATTGTAAGTACAATCGCTGCCCCCAGAAAAGCGAATAAAGTTTGAATATCCATGCAATCTCCTCCAAATTTATACAGATACATCTATCATATCAAAAGTTATTTGTTTCGCTATTATACCAGTTGCATACTATAGTACTCCAAAATATTTTTTTATCTTAAATACTTTTTATGAGTCTTTATCCCCATTTTTTTATAGTCAGCATGCCATTTATCCTATATACTGTATTTAATACATAAATTAGGGGTGGTTGAATGTTTGCTATGGGTCTGACTGGTGGCATTTTTGGAATTGTTTGTTCGGTTGTTGCATTGATTACTGGAGTATTTGCAGTTGTTCTTTCACCTGATGGTACGAGTGGGGTGTGGACGGCTGGTTTGATGGGTTTAATATTTAGTATATTAGCAATTGTAAGTGCTGCAATGTGCAAAGCAAAACCAAGACTAGCAGGATGGCTGATGCTTGTAAGCGGTATAGGCGGATTTTTCAGTGTACTTATCTTATATTTGCTACCAGGTATATTATTAGTAATTGGTGGCTTCATGGGGATTCTTGGTAAGAAGAAATCGGTCATTACTATGGAACAAATATAGAAATTTAGCCGAATAGCATATCAAAAGCGCCGCGATTTTCATCGTGGCGCTTTTGTATTGCAGTCATCCAAAGAGTCATTTCTAAAAATCAAAGTCTAGCTATTGATAATCTAGAATAAAATCGTTGTAATTTATTCACAGTACTTCATACACGACTTACACTTTTCGACTGTCTATTGGGGGATTTTACTTGGCAGCCGCAGCTTGATCTTGCTGGGTTTTGTACGCATCCAGTTGGCGTTGTAATTCAGCCATCACTTTATCGTAGCCCGCTACTTTCAATTTGTCGCGGAAGTCCTGTACTGCTTGTGTCGGATCACCGGCTTTACCGTAGGTGATCGCTGGTCCCATCTCTGCCGTTACTTGTGAAATAGCGGTCAGCTCGGATTCGACAGCTGTTTTGTCAAATACGAATTGTCCATATGGATACGGCTTTTTGATTTTGTCGTATTCGCTGTACAGGGTATCGATTTTGTCCCATGTTGTATCGCTTGGAATTTCGTTTTTGTCGACACGACCTGCCCAGAAGTCGGAATAGAATGCATCATTCGTTTCATTGTAGCCCGCAGGCAGTGTGCGTTTTCCATCTTTGATCTCGTATTGTGTACCTTCCATACCATAGTTAATCAGCTGATAAATTTCTTTGTCGTTGCGCATCAGATCGTACGCCATCAGGGCACGTTCCGGGTTTTTACTATGTGCGCCGATCGATACGCCGCCATGTGAGATTGGCATTTCTAGCAGGTTATTGCTTGTACGGGAGAATGGGAACATTTGCAGCTCAGAGCCAGGTTGTTTCTCATCCATCTGTACACGCAGACCGGAGAACGTTTGGGTATGATGCTGATCCATACCAGTTTGTCCAGCTTGCAGTGCAATGCGAGTATCGTTTTTGTTGTTCAATACATCTTCACGCCAGTAGCCTTTATCTGCCCAGTCTTTCATCGTTTTGGCAAAATCAAGGAATGTATCTTCGAATACCGGACTGACCACAGTGTAACGGTCATCGTACGATTTGGTATTGAATACCGGCAGATATCCGGTCGAGATCGGCAATTCCAGATAGCTGGTATGCGATTGAACCCAGCCGCCAAATGTACTAGTGCTGGACTGCGCATCCCACGGAATGACGCCAGGTTTGTTGTCTTTGATCCATTGCAGATATTTGCCGATCGTATCCCAATCTTTGATCGGCTCAGTGATGCCTGCTTGTTTTGCCCAGTCGCCACGATAGAAGAATCCGTGGTTGATCCATTGTGTGTAATCGTTTTCAGGAATCAGAACAATTTTACCGTTATATTTACTTTGATCCCAATCTTCCGCCGGGATTGATTTCCACGTTTCTGGTGCGTATTTTGGCAGCAGATCATCCAGCGGCATAAAGGCGCCACGCTGCGCATTAGACCATGTATCCAGCCAGTCCGTACCGATTGTGATCAGATCGACTGGTTCGCCAGATGCCAGCAGCAGATTGTATTTTGTTTGCCAGTCTGCCCATTCGACCCATTTCCATTTCACTTCGGCATTGATCTTCTGTTTCATGATTGTATTAACTTTTTCCATTACCTTCTCAAATTGTCCGTTCTTTGGCTTGTCGCCCAGCGCTACGAAGGTGACGGTTACAAACTGCGATTTGTCGTCTCCTGCGCCTGATTTGCTGCCGCCACCACAGGCAGCAAGCGATAATACGATCACCGTGATCAATACTGCCGAGATTAGCTTACGGAATTTCCACATATACGTTCCCCCTTTTGAGATAGATAGCACCCTATGAATCTGTCGGAGCCTGCCGTAATCAGCTTCAGCCTTTGACCGCACCAACCGTGATTCCTTTAATAAAATAACGCTGCACGAATGGGTAGAACAGAATGACCGGTCCGGTCGCTACAACAGCGGTCGCCATCTTCATCGTTTCGAGTGGCACATCGCTCATCGATACATTGGATGATGCCGCCGAGTTGCGGATAAAGTCGGCACTCGTTACCACGTTGTACAAAAATAACTGGAGCGGACGATAATCCATATCCGGCGACAGGAACAGCATCGCATTGTACCATTCATTCCAATACCCGAGAGCGATAAACAATCCAATCGTCGCCAGCGCCGGTGTCGACATCGGCAAAATCAGACGCAGGAAAATCGTAAAGTCACCTGCACCGTCAATCTTGGCAGACTCGGTAATCGCATGCGGAATGGAGCGAACGAAGCTTTTCATCATAATGATCAAAAAGGGACTGAGTAGACCCGGCAGCAGCACCGCCAGATAGTTATCCTTCAGCTCCAAATACTGTGTAATCAGCAGATAAAATGGCACCAACCCACCGGAGAACAGCGTCGTAAAGTAGATAAAGAACGAAATCTTATTCCGATACTGAAAATCCGGGCGCTGTAACGCATATCCCGTCATCGCTACGATAAACAGACCGACTGCCGTACCGACAATCGTAATGCCCATCGTGACCAGATACGAGCCGATAATCAGCTTCGGATTCTCGAATACGATTCGGTACGCAAACGTGCTAAATTCATGCGGCCAGATGTTGAAGCCATATTGCTTGACCGCCGCTTCACTCGTAAACGAAGTGCCTAGAATGAGCAGAAATGGCAGCAAACAGGCAACCGCGAACAGCGCAATGACAACATAACCGACCCAGCTGACAATCGTCTCACTCATGTCCCGGCGGATACGCGCCGGACGTGGAGCATTGCCTCCAATAACGTTAACTTTGGGATTGATGTCCATATCGGCGACCTCCTAGAACAGTGAATTTTCAGGCGAGACTTTCTTGATCACCCAGTTGGCTGTTAATACAACGACAAAGCCGAAGATGGATTGATACAGGCTGACCGCACTACCCATCGAGAAGTTAAAATTCGTCATCAGCGAGCGGAATACATACGTTTCGATAATATCAGTGCTGGCGTACAACGCCGTGTTATTCGCACCGACCAAGTTATAAAATAAGCCAAAGTTTCCTTTGAGAATGCCGCCGAGTGAGAACAGCAGCAAAATAATAAATGTCGGTTTCAGCCACGGAATCACAATATGGATAATGCGCTGAAACGCATTGGCACCATCGATCTCCGACGCTTCCACGATTTCGCTGTCCAATCCCATAATGGCGGCAAAATATACAATCGAGCCGTAGCCCGTCGTCTGCCACAAATACGTAATGACGATAATAAACGGCCACAGTCCCGGTTCGGAATACGCTTTGACCGGATTCAATCCGAGTCCTGCCAGCACATGATTGAGCAGACCGTAATCATAGCTCAAAATGTTGTAAGCAAGCAGACCGACCAGTACTGCCGAGATAAAGTACGGCAGAAACATGAGCGTCTGCGTGACTTTTTTAAACCACTTTTTGCGGATTTCATTCAGCAGGATGGCAACGGTAATCTGTGCCACATTGCCGATCAGAATAAAGGCGATGTTATACGCCACCGTATTAAACGTTAGTCTCCACAGATCGCCGGTCATAACTAGAAATTTGAAATTGTCCCAGCCGACAAACGGACTTCCGAAAATACCGTCGGTGTAGTTGTACTTGACGAACGCCAGATACAGACCGGGCATTGGCAAATACGCAAAAATGCAGAAAAACACAATGGCCGGCAAGCACATGATTAGGAGTACGCGGCTATTTTTAAACGTTTTGCGCCGAGAGCTTTTGACACGTACAGCAGGGATCGACTTGGCGGTATCCAATGAACATTCCTCCTTTGTGCTTCGTTGATACGGGTGCCGGAATCGGTCTACATATCGTCCGGCGGGCAACGTAACCTTTACCCTTTTATTGTAAGCGTTTTCTAAATGATTGGTATTTCACTATTCTGCTATTCCCTTTTACGATTCTGCTATATTTGTACGTTATTGTTGAATCGCATATAAAAAAGCCGCGCTCCCCCGCCGCTAGCCACCCGTTTTACATGGGCGTGACTAGCGGAAAAGTAAGCACAGCTTCTGTTCCTTCCCCTTTTTTGCTATGAAATTCCAGTTCACCACCCATCGCTTCAATGATACGGAACGTTACCATCAGACCTAGCCCGGTGCCCTTTGTTTTGTTGGAAAAGTACGGCTCTCCTAGTCGCGCCAGCTCCTGTTCATCCATCCCGGAGCCGTTATCGCGAATATAGATACAGATGCTATCGTCCCAACGCCGCGCTTGAATCGTCACATTGCCATCCTTGCGCAGCGCCTCAATCCCGTTCTTAATAATATTAATACACGCTTGCTTGAATTTGGACGAGTTACCGCGAATGTATAGCTGCTCTGGCACGTCGATCAGTAAGGTTCCCCCTTGCAAGCTGGCGAGCGGCTGCATAATATTCTCAATATTCGAGAACTCCTGCCTCAGATCCAGCATATCCTCCTGATCAAATTGCGGCTTGGCAAAGGTGAGGAAGTCGGTAATGATGCCAGCCGCACGATCCAGCTCATCCAGTGCCATCTTCAGATGCTCGCGTCCCTTATCGTCGGTATTCATCTGCGTCAATTGCAGGAATCCGCGCGTCACCTGAAGCGGATTACGCACTTCATGGGCGACCGAAGCCGCCAGTTCGCTAATGATGTCCATCTTCTCCGAGCGCTGCAATTCATTGTTGAACAGCTCCAGCTGGCGTGAATATTCAATCGCCTGCCGCCGATTTTCAGCGAAGACACGTCCCATAATGGCAATGAGCGAAATGACAAAGAAGATCACGCCCCATTTCCACAATACGAGCTTGTAATCACCATCCTGCACATAGTACCAGATCAGCTCAAACCCGGTAATAAGCGCAAACGTCGAGAAACCTGCCGCAAAAATCTGCGCCGCCCGATTTTGCTGCCGCGCATATCGCAACGTCATAATCAGGAATGTAATGAGTCCGACCAGAATAAACACGCCAAAGATCAGCACGGTCATTACATAATACACTTTAAAATACCGATCATGGGTAAGCGCATTGCCAATCAGCGCCAGCAGACAGAGAATCGAATAGATGTACTGCACCTTTTTCATACGATGAATGAGATTGTTGTACCCTTTGCCAAATACATTTTCAAAAAACTCATAAAATGCCGGCACGAGCACAAACAGACTAATATCGAACAGAAGCGCATACACTCGGTCACCCAGTGGATAAAAGGTAAACAGAAACGGCGAATACGTCACTACGAGCACACCGAGCGCTAGAATCACGATACAGAGACTAAGCCACATCCGCCGTGCTTGCCCTTCTAGGAAAAAGGAGCAGAACGCCATAATGAGCGCTACTAGTACAAATGAGAACCCAATTACCACATCCATCAGATCGGAGCTAACGTAGGTGGTCAGGATGTCCTGATAATCGCCAATTAGAATGCCATTGGTCAGACCGATCTTCTCACGCGCCGACTCGACCCAGATATAGACCATTTTGAACGAATCATCGCGGGTAAGCGGCAGCAGCAATTGGTTCTGCTCATAAGCATAGCCGCGCCGGGATTCGTAGATTTTGTTGTCATCCAAGTAGACGATCACATGCTTGCCTTGCAATTCGCGAATGAGCAGACCGGACGTATTCCAGTTCAGCTCCGGCAGCGGAATCCGAATCCAAGCGGACGAGCTATTGACTGGCTTGCCATCCTTCATTAATTGCGATGAGGTCCAGTAGCTGTTCTGATCATCGTTCCACGGCTTGGATGTAAATGTATTTTGCGCCTGCCAGCGTACTTGCCAGTAATCGATCTGCTGGAAACGCTTGTCTTCACGCATATTGGCAGATAAGGAGAATGCCAACAATACGACGATGACAAAGAGCAGGAATATAACGAAAGCTTTGGGCATAATCTTCATAGAGCACCTCAATTGATAGTGACACATATGTACTACATAATTGGGAAATTCATGCTGAATCCACAAATTCTATTATACTTCTTCCTACCTTGCAGTAACACCATTAAATTCCTGTCTCTGGTAATTTACCTTTTTCGCCAAACGCAGCAGCTGTACCAATCACACACTGCTGTTCACATCCCGTCAGCGCATGAGCAGCTATATATGGTGTTTGGCAGGCAGCCGTCAAGGGTAACCTCCTGTAAGGGGAACGATATCCATTTCCCAAATTGCAGGTAAGGAGCTGAGCAGCATGGCAGACAAACAGCATTATGACGATGTGTTCTGGAAAACGAAGGGCACGCTTCTGGATGATGAGGATGCCCAGTCGGTGTCTGAAGAATTGGAACCCGAACTGCCGCGTGATGCGGAGCTAGCCGTCATTCATCCCGAACGGCTGGATCAGCCGCTGCATCAAGACGTAGCGGACGAAGAGGATTCCGGTCCGCATCCACAGGCAGACCCGGAAGACCAAGATTCAGATACTTCGCTAGCACGACATGAAGATGAAGATCAGAATGATTAAATAAGCCGGAAGCAGGAGAACATTCCCTGACTTCCGGCTTTTTTTGTCATTTGGATACGCTGTTACTTCCGTCCGTAATCGGCTTTCACTTCGCCCCAGCTGCGGGTTTCCCATTTTAATAGCTTGTTGCTGTAGCTGTTCGTGCGCAACCAATGCTCGGCACGGTCGACCAGATCCCAGATCTCGGCGGTCGATGCGTCGCGCACAAGTGTGGACGCTGCCTGCTTCTGCTTGACCCATTTGATGGCGGTTGCCGAGTCGCTGTATACGGTTTTGTTGCTGCCCTGCTTGTTCAAATACGCGAGCGCATGGACAATCGCCAGAAACTCGCCCATATTGTTCGTTCCTTTGGCAATAGGACCTTTGCTAAAAATATCCTGCCCAGTGCGTGTATCTACTCCGCGGTATTCTACCGGTCCCGGGTTGCCGCGTGTACCGACATCGACGGAAATACTGTCATAATCAATCTGATCCATCGGAATATCAGATGCCGAGGTTTGGCGTTTTCCGTAAACGGATGATTTGCCACCGCTGGATGACGATTTGGCGGATGAACTGCCTGCGGCTTGTCCCCAATGCTTTTTCCAGCCTTCGGTATATGCACGCTCCGCTTCGGCGCGTGATTCATACGCTTTGTATTTGGCTTGCTTGTATCCGTTCGTCTGCTGCTGGCATTCTGGCCACGAGCTGTAGATGCCCGGACGATGCCCTTCCCATACGACATAAAATTTCGATTTTGCCATGATACTTCCTTTCCTTACTGTACTCTGTCCTCATTATGAATGGTTGGTGCGTACTTTGGCAACCGGTTCACCTGACGGCTGAGGTGGGATATCCCAGCGGCGACGCGCCACCATGAACGCGCACAGTAACAACAGCAAGCCGTTGATAATGAACACAAACCGGATATCGAGAAACGAACCGAGCAGACCGCCGATAATCGGTCCTGCCATCGTCGCAATCTGAGATGCTGACTGATTCAAGCCGAATGCACGTCCGCGAAATTCCGGCGGCGTAACCCGTACGATCATTGCGTTGATCGACGGCAGTACCGCTGCAAAGAACAAGCCATATCCAAATCGCAGCGTACCAAAGCCCCAGATGTTCGTAAAGAAGAATTGCAGCATATTGCCAATGCCACTGCCGATCAGACCGATCAACAGCACCTTGCCAAATCCAACCTTGCTGCCAATGCGTCCCCAGCGCGGTGCCATAATTAGCGTCGCTACGCCGACTGCCGAGAATACGATCCCCGCACTGAGTGAAGCGCTGCCCGCTTCCACGCCCATGCTTTTGACATAAATCGTAATGAGCGGCTCCAGAATCATAACCGAGAAGTTCGCCACCGCTGTCAAAATGAGCAGCGAAATGAATATCGGATTGCCTGCTGCCTGCCGAATATCATCGCGCACACGCGAGCGCTTGGCAGAGCGGTTGAAGTTATGCTCCTTCGCCCAGATCGTCGCAATCAACGCCGCGATCAGCACGATCAATGCGGAAAAGAGAAAGGCATTGCGATTACCAACGTAGTAGCTGACCACCCCGCCAATTAGCGGACCGATGATAGTACCCGTTGCACCAGATGTTGCCATCACACCGAGGGCATAGCCCGTTTTATCCTCTGGCGTATTCGTACCGACCAGCGCAATCGAGGCAGGTACGAAGCCTGCCAATAAGCCCTGAAACAGCCGCACAACTAGAAATATGTAGGGATCGGTTACAAAATAACTGAGCAAATACAGCGCCGCCAAACTGAAACCGGAGCGGATCAGCATCGGCTTGCGACCGTATTTATCTGCCAGCGAACCCCAGAATGGCGAGATGAGCGCGCTCGCTAGAAACGTAATACCAAATGACACACCAGACCATACGGCGAGATGGTTATGCACACCCAGTTCCGTTTCCAAAAAGATCGGCAAAAACGGAATCGAGATTGAATACGCCATACTACAAAAAAACACTCCAAGCCAGATGACGACAAGATTTCGCTTCCAAGAAAATTCCATCCGGTTCCAACACATCCTTTCGTTATCGTCCATTCTACTCCTGACGATCACAAATTCCAAATCGTTCCACACGTATTTCCGCTATCTCTAGTATTGACTTCATTTCTATTCATATTATTGTCGCGACATTTATCTGCACCACCATGACGGGAAGGAGCGGCTTGGAATGGTTGTATGTGCTAGGTGTAGAGCGTATGGATATCGTCACTTTAAAATTAAGATGTCAATTATCGAAGATTGGGGTAAGAACAAGTAAGCGTTTCAGCGCGAGGTATTCATTTTCTTAAAACTATTTACAACTGAATGACCATACATGAAGCATACTCAAGGAGATGATCAGCATGAATAAACCATTTGATAATAATCGTGATGCCGCTGCACAGGAATATAACCGTTACCAAACACTGGATTCGGTAACTGCTCGTGATGAAAAAGAACTGTCTAGCATTCCCGAATCCGATCTGGATATTGTAGAACCAACTGTGCGCGACGACGAAGGCATTCAACCTGTCGTTAGCGAAGAGCAATCGGTAAACGAGCTAAGCCGTGAAGAACGCCTGTCAGGTGATCGCCATACGATTGATCTGGATACTGGTGTGAATGCAACAGGGCAACCGCTAGATCCCGTGAATCATCCACTAGGCGGCGAATATGTCGATAACGAAGTGACTGGCGATCCGGTAGTGGATGATTCGCTCGAAGACGCTCCACTGCCCGATATTCCCGATGCAGACGAACTGAACGGAGAAACACCGGAAGATCCATCGGTGCCTTCATCATTTGATCAGGATGCCCACGGCACGGATCTGCGTAACGGCTCGGTAGGTCATGATGATCCCGATGTACCGGAACGTGACCGCCGCTGATCAGCGGACTCCTTTTAGGTGGATCGACAGCTTCCTTTGAACACAATCATTTTGTTAGAAATAGGATAGGGAACTGTCGTTCACGGCAATTATTTGGTATAGGAGGTTATGATGATGAGTCCACATGAAGACCATAGTAATCAAGATGACAAACATCCTGACGAGCAAGACAATCTGGTCACCGAACGCGACAACGACGAGCAATTCGGTCTGTTCCGCGAAGATTCGTTTCCCGATTCCGGCGAAGACGAGGTACAAAAGCGCGTGATCGATAATGAACTGCCACGCGACAATAAGTTACGCGATGAGGACAAGGAATAGTTTAAAATAAAAATCCCCTGCTGATTGGTAATGGAGCTGCACTGTATGACGAGTGCACCACTGTGATCAGTAGGGGATTTTCACAATAATTATTTGGATTTACTTGGAACGCTTCATTTGTTTACATTACCCCTTCTTGCGAATCACAATAATACACGTACTATCCGGCAGCGGCACTGGTGTATCCCACTCATCCGTGATCTTCACGCGCGGCTGCAATGCTTCGGTATACCCCTGCTGCAAAAAGGACTCCACATGCTCAATCTCTATGCCATCGCCTAGCGTCTGGACAATAAACTCCTTGTACCTACTCGGCGTCATATAGCCAAACTGCTCCTGCACCTCATGCACATATGCTTCTTCGCCCCATGTGTACGTGTATAGAAACTCCATCGCATCGTTGACAGGCAATAGCACGGTCTGCTCGTCCAGCACCTCATACGCAATCTCCCGTCCACGGAAATCGCGAGCATATCGTTCGAGCGCCGCCAGTCCACCCTCTTCCAAAAAGGTGATTTTGCGCTGCTGTACTGTCGGCTCCGTCATAATTCCGTCGCGGATAATAATACGTCCGCCCGGTGCGAGTACGTCGTAGGCGCTGGTCAGCGCTGCGGCAACCGTATCCAGATTGAACTTTTGCCCATTCAACGGAATGTACGAATACAACTCATGCAAGATCGAGGAAAAGAGAATGCTGTCCACGCTACCCGGCTCCATAATCTCCTTGAGCGCCAGCGCATCCCCCTTCATCACTTCCCAGCTATGATGCTCTAGCCGCTTTTTGCGACGTAACGCTTCGATCACATTTTCAGAAATATCAATACCGATCGCCCGTTTATCCGGCATCTCCTGCTCTAACAAATCCAGCATCACGCCGCCACCGGGACCGATATCCAGCACGGTCTGTCCGGTCACATAACGCAGCAGCAAGCGTTTGTAATCGACTGTTTCGTTCATCGTCTGCAAATAGCTGTCTTCATTATGAAAACGGTCATACGCATCCCGGCGCAGATCGAACAGGTCAAACAGCATCAGCACTGCCTTTTCATACAGCGGTGATTTCTCTGCCTCTACGCAAAAGTCGATCAGCTTCTCCGCTGCTGGTGAGAATTGGAACGTGAAGAAGGCGGTATCTTGCAGCTGCCCATCGATCAGCAGTCCGTATTCAAGATGCGGATTGCGCTGCTGGCGCTGTCCAGCGTGTACATCATCCCAGCTCCACTCGGATAGATACTTTTCGATAATCCGCTTTTTGTACAGATTGATCTTTTTAATACCCCGATAATCGTAATACAGATCGTTCATTAGCCGCTCAAAGCTAATATGGCGCACCTGCTCTGGTACGGCCGCCGCCAGCAGTCCGAATATTTTGCAAAATTCCTCTAGGGAAAAGTCCTGCAACGCCGCCTCCACATACCAGAAGGTGCGATTGTCCAGCATCATGAACACCTGATCCAAGCGTGCAGGCTGACGCAGCTGTTGCAGAAGTTCGAGCGTATTCTCGCCGCGCGCCTCACTGCCAGTACGCAGTCGCATAATCCGGTCTTCGATGCCCATCCCTTGTGGCTGCTCGCCATACGTAACCGCATGAATGAGCGTAGACATCTCATCTCGTACTCGCTGCCACAGCTCTGGCGATACCGCTTCAATAATACAGCGGTTCAGCACGAGTAATGTACTTTTCAACTCTTCCGGTGACAGGATGCCCTGCGCCACAATCTCTGCCAATGGCAAATTGTCGCGAAACGGCACTTCCCCACGTAGAAATTGTCCCAGTAACCCGTGTGTACGGATCAAGGTCGTTACCAGAATCGTACGCGGATCATCCGGTTCGGCGGCATCGCGCTCATACAACAGCGCTGACCCTTCGTTATGTACAAACAAATTGATCCCCTGCTGCTGCCATCTCATGCGCTCGCGTGTGCTACCGCCCTTGGCAGTTTCTGCCCAGCAGAGCGTCTCTTCCACAATATCGCGCAACCAGAACGATACACGCAACTGATCCAAAATACGCAGTGTGCGTTCGACATAATCCAGTACCGGATTGGCATCGTTCAACTCCTGAAGCGTCTGAACTCGTTCCAGATTGACGATTCGTTCCTCGGCGGAGACGAGAATATTCAGCCAGCGCTGAGATACCGTATACGGCACCTCAGCCTGACGGTACTGATGAATGGCGGACAATGAATGCAGCATGCCTATTCCTCCCTTGATGATGTTGCTGGTGTTACTATTTCAAAATCGTCGATTGGAATGCTCAACGTTCTGGAAATTCCATAAACTCCTTGCCGACCGAATACGTTTTGTCCTTGTTGACGATATCGTCCAGCCAGCGGCTCAGCTTCACACCACTCTCCTGCGCCGTATAAAAGACCTTGTATGGCGACAGCGTGTGCGGAGTACCACGACGCTTTTTGCGATTGCCAACACCGTAATCCGTAATGAAAAAGTGATAGTCTGGCAGCTCCTGTTGCAGCTGGCGAGCCGACGACAGCATACCGAGCGACCAATCATTGGTAATTTCCAGATCGTCGCTCACCAGCCCCTTGGTGCGTCCATTTAGCACGGCTTCGTACGAAGGAAGCACCTTATCATATACCGTATTCGATTGTAGCATCACCGTGTTTGGCGGTAACAATTGCGCATTCGCGCGAAAGGCGGCGCCAATCAGATCAGGTTCGATCGCATACCCGTACCGATTGCGGAAGTCGGCTTTCCATACCTTTTCGATAATGTCCGGCCACTGCTGACTGTGCAGATACGCACCGTCGGCATAATGGTACACTTTCGCCTGTGGATACTGGTTGGCAATATGCGGCGCCCAAAATGCCGAACCGAATCCACCCGCACTTGCACCAGCGATGAACAGCTTGTCCGGCTGCGGCAGATGCTCAAACATCCAGTCTAGCCCACGCAGTGTATTCGCGCGTCCACTATAATGCGCGGTAAAAGGTAGCTTGCCTCGTCCGCGATATTTCACCTCGTTATCCCCGATATGGAAATCCCCAGTCGCATACGGAATATACACGATATTCCAATCGTAAAAAGGATTATCCTTGCGCTGATTTTCCAGCATTCCACGCAGCAGATCCGGCTTATAAAACGGAATATTGGCAAAATAATAGCCCAGCTCGCGGTTGTGTAGCAGCGTACGCAAACCGAACGGCTTCGTCGCCGTATGCCGATTCCAGCTAATCCCGCCGCCCGAAAAATACACAACTAGATTGTTGCTGCGACCGCGCCGGGTGAGCAAATAATAGTCCGAGCCGTCGCCGGACATCGCCTGTCCGCTCAGATTGATACGACTCCATTTATATAGCGGCGATTGATCGAAACGCTCCACACGCGATGGACGCTTGATGACAAAGACGATGATCGCAATAGCAAGCAGCGCAAGAATAAGCCATTCGATAGTGGAGATGATCATATAGGTTCCTCTTTTCTAAAATGCGCATTATGCAAATGCACGTCATGATTATACTGTCATGATTGTGCTGGGCGGATAATCGATACTCTTGTTTTGCGCGGCGTTTTGTTCGCTTTGCGTCCTTTGAGCAGCCATAGATTGGGCGTATCGCGAATATCGCGAATTTCCAATTGAAATGGAGTTTGTGGTAACGCTTTGTTGAATCGCAGGAATAATCGATTGCCATCCACCGCAGATTGCGCCACTTTCCACTCCTGCGGCTTGCTCAAGCCAGTCAGATGATAGAGCAGCACCCCACCTACCGATTCAGGATCGACGCGCTTGTTGTAAGTGATCATCACCTCATGATCGCTCAATCGCAACCCGGACGATGGCAGTGGCGGCTCAGCATACATATACCCGCCAATATGATATTCGTACGCCGTCCATGTGCGGTAGCCCAGCGTATTCGCCTGATGGGCAAATTCATCCAGCCAGCGCCGCCCCTTGATCATGCTCGCACGAGAACCGATATCCGCCTGAATACCAAGCGGCAAATCCGGGTATTGCTCGCGAATCGGCGCCGCGAGTGGCTCGTAATCCCGAATATAATCAGCAGGCAAGCCACGCTTCATCCAGTCCGGCCAATGCGTTTGCAGCATGTGCAGATCCGGCTGTACCAGTCCGATCATCGATATCGGGTCTAGCCCCTGCCATTCACGCAATCGCTGTGCCGCCAGTTCATCGCGTACTGCCAGTGACCAAGTTGCCACTTTAATATCCGGTCGTATCGCACGCGCACCCTGCTCGCCGTTGATCAGTTCATGCACCAGATGATTGACTGCATCTACGCGCAGATCAACCCACGCCTCGTATAGCTTCGGTACTTTGGTATAATAACGCGCCGAATCAGCATCTCTGAACTCTGGCATGTCTTCGCCATATCGCTCGCGAAACGACTGCGCCGCCAGCGGACCAATATCGCCATACACACCGCGCTCCAAGCCGTTCCATTCTGGAAAATATGGCTCTGCTATCTCAATCCCGTCAAACGGCACATGGTCCAACACGACAGACAGCACTTCTTTTTTCCAAGCAATATAATCTTTTGAAAAATGGGAAAACCGTTCAAATCCATCATTGATCGGACGCAATAGCTCCATTCGCCACGACGCCCATTCCGGTGGCGCATGTTCTACACTGAATGTGCCATTACCGAGCACAAGTGCCCAGACGGCGATTTCACGCTTTTGCAATGCTTCGACCAGACGAGCATCCACCCGCTGCTCATTGACGATAAAATAGTGCACATTCCGATAACCAGCAAGCACCAATTCATCGGCAATGCTGTCTGGCGAACGATCCGCATAATACGGAAATAAAGGATCAATCTGAATACTGGCTCCGCGCAGCGCCCACGGGCGGCCGGGATGCGGCGATGAATTCATCGGGAACGTCCTCCCCGTGCATAAGATGAACCGGTAGATACCGGCGGTTTGCGTTTACGAACAAACAGCTGGGCGGACAATTTGGCACACCACAGCGAGAAGACAGTGAACCAGACGCCCCACACGACAGCAGGCAGCCAGAATTGCTGTGCCAGCCCTGCCGCATCGCCTGCCGACGACGGGCTTGTGACCGACAATAACAAAATCGTCAGCGCCGATACAACCGACTCCTCCAACGTCAAAAACATAATCAACAGAAAATACCCATTGCGCAGCCATTCCGGGCTAATTAGCATCAGAATGCTGACAATGACAAACCCGATCAGCCACACTACACCAAAGCCCTGATGCACATACAATACCAGCATAATTAGCGCAATGATGGCAGTAACGATAATACCGACGCGCTGCTGCCGTTTGTGATACAGATAGAACATCCACACAACAAAGAGCGATGAACCCATATATCCAGCCAGCCCGATTGGCAGACCACTCCAGGCTGACGTAATCATCGAATAGGTGACACCGCTGTGATCCGCATTCAATTCAATCCGGTTGACCCTGCCCGATGTCAACAGTGTGATCATCGCATGGCTGAATTCATGGATCATCGTATCCAGATTGCGAAATAATGACGAGAACGGAATCAGCCTTGTCAGCACTGCTGAACCGACTAGCAGCAGAATCAATTTGAGCCATTTATTCAAAGCTACACATCCTTATCGGAAAATATCCTGTGATTGATCAGCAACACAGGATTGTATTCATGACCATAGCGACACATAGTATACAGATCGACGTACCAAACGATGCAGTAGGATGCACCGACCGCAAACTGTACGTCTTTCCTGTATTTTACCGTCTGGCGAAAATGAACACAATGAATCACTACCGAAGTCGGACTGTTGTGCAGTGTTGGCGAATAGACACTTTCCATTTCGTATCTATCTATTGATATATATACAGTTATATAACCGGATTTGCCCATACCTGCACGCAGAGGTCTTTTGCCGAGAGAGACTATGGTATACTTTTAACGGATTCTCTCTAGTACGACCTATGATGCAGGCATGTTAGAATGCCGCATCTTCATCTTCCACCTATGCACAGCTGGGATACTTATTCAGACTATAGAAAGAAGTGGAGCATTTGTTTTTTGTCATTTTATTCAGTGTCGTGTTGCCGATCATTGTACTGATTATCGCCGGTTCCGTTCTGGAACGGGTGTTTCAGCTTGATCTGTATACACTGTCCAAAATTAACTTTTACTGCATTACGCCAGCAACGGTGTTTATGAGTATGTACCATTCCAATATGAACCCGGAGCTACTCGGCAATGTGGTGCTATTTTACAGCCTGTACGTCCTCCTGCTCTATATCGCCGGTTCACTGACTTCTCTAGTCATGGGCTACAAAGGCGGGAAGAAGGCTGCGTTCAACAACAGCATCATGCTCGACAACTCCGGCAACTACGGTCTGCCAGTCAATCAGCTCGTATTCAGCGGGGAACCGCTGGCAGCCTCCATGCAGGCGCTGATCATGTCGCTGCAAAGTCTGCTGACGTTCACGTACGGCGTCATTTCGATTCAAGGCTCGCGTCTGCAAGGGAATTATCGCAGCGTCATTATCGGCTTTTTGAAAATGCCAGTGCCCTATGCGCTCGTGCTCGGTCTGGTGCTGCATGTGATGGCTGTACCGCTGCCTGCGGTATTGTCGCAGCCGCTGACATATGCGCAGCAGTCTATGGTCGCTATCGCGCTCATCACCCTTGGCGCACAGATTGTGAAGTACCCGCTGCGGTTGTACCGCTCAGACATTTATCTCAGTATGGTGCTACGGTTGTTCGGTGGTCCGCTGATCGGGCTGCTGCTGATCGAGTTGCTCGGCTTGCACGGCATTCCCGCACAGGCACTGCTGATTGCTTCGGCGATGCCAACCGGTGTGAACACCTCGATTCTGGCGGAAGAATACCGCAATGAACCGGATTTTGCCGCTCAGACTGTGCTATTATCGACTACGGTCAATGTGTTTACAATTACGATTGTGATTGCATTGTCCAGCTATGTTGCCTGATCCGAGAAGCGATGCAAATATCCATAAACTTGTGTTCAGTCGCCCGACATTTTATACTGAAAGATGCTCTGACAGTCCGTGCATGACAGCATGCGGGGAGTCTGTCGTGCCATTCGTCCATTGCCGGACGGATTCCATCATCCAAAGGAGTGAACATTCCTATGCTACGCCAACCGCGTAAACATGCTGTACTCATTCTTCTATTCACCGCCGTTTTTCTGATTCTGGCAGGTTGCGGCAACAGCGCACCCACCACCGGACAGACCGGCAGCAATTCCAGCTCGGAAAGTACCAATTCCGGTTCCACCGGCAGTGATTCCGGCAGCCAGAGCGGTACAACAGGCGAAACGACCGATACACCATCGGCGTCCGATAATTCCGCCAGTTTCAAGCAAGACAACGATCCAATCGTCACAATTGAAATGGACAATGGCAAAACCATCGAAATCGAGCTGTATCCAAAAGCAGCACCCAACACCGTCAACAACTTTATCTCACTCGTGAACAAAGGCTTCTATGACGGTCTAACCTTCCATCGCGTTATCCCTGGCTTTATGATTCAAGGTGGCGACCCGAACGGTAACGGCAGCGGCGGACCGGGCTATAGCATTAAGGGCGAATTCCAGTCCAACAATGTGCAAAATGACCTCAAGCATACTCGCGGCATTATCTCGATGGCACGCGCTACCGATCCGAACAGCGGCGGCTCCCAATTTTTCATCATGGTCGCAGACGCAGCTCAATTAGATGGCGAATATGCACCATTTGGTAAAGTCATCAGCGGCATGGACGAAGTCGATACTATCGTTAATCTGCCACGCGGTGATCAGGATAAACCAAACACACCACCAGTTATGAAAAAAGTCACCGTCGATACCAAAGGCGTAACGTATCCCGAACCGGAAAAAAGCAACTGATCTCTTATAGCGTTCATACAGTCGCTATGTAAATCACACATATCGTCCGTATATCAACTTCTCGTACAGTTCAGTTCGTATCGTGATACTGTTTTTCATACCGAACGAGGATTGTATTCACCTTATTGAATCAGCCCCGATCCTATTGATAGTTAATCATCAATAGGATCGGGGCTGTTGTTATGGATTGGTGTATTTTTATTTTGGAGAAATTTCGTTGTCTGCCGCTTGTTATCTTCCTTATCACTACACATTTCACAACCAAGTATAAAATTTTGACGAAATTTGGCGAAAAGCCCTTTATAAACTTAGCAACTAAGACGATATATATTGTGTACAATCTTTCCTTAGATTGTACTCGGCGGAGCATACTCTGCCGAACTAAATAGCATATCATATTTAGTCAGGGCAAATTCATCGAAAGATGAAGACGCAAAGCCAAGGGTCTAACGTGGAACATGCAGGGTTTCGCTATGACAGCCGGTTGCCGAGGAATACCTGATGCGGTATGAATCGAAGGAGTCCGATTCAACATGAGTATGAAACAACAGATAGTCAAAACGACAGGTATCACTTTTCTTGCAATCCTGATCCTGCTGGGAGGTTTCCCGATGAAACCCGCTCATGCACAATCGGCTCAGAAAGCCACCTGGCTGTGGAACACGCAGCTGATCGCCAGCTCGCCTGACGAAGTCTTGCAATTCGCTGCATCGCAACAGGTCAATCTGATCTACCTGCAGATCAACGCCGACCTAGATGCCAGCGTATACCACAGCTTTATCGCCGCCGCTTCCGCACAAGGCATTGCCGTGGAAGCATTGGATGGTGCGCCTTCCTGGGCGCTGGATTCCCAGCGTCCACAACTTCAATCCTCCCTCGATTGGATCTCCTCGTATCAGACCGGCGCCTCGGCAGAACAACGCTTCAGCGGTATTCATATCGACATTGAACCGTATCTGTTGCCGGAATGGAACACCGACCAAGCCTCCGTCATCGCTGGATGGCAGCAAAGCGTATTGGACGTAGCTCAAACTGCACGTCAACTCGGAGTGGAAGCGTCCGCCGATATTCCGTTCTGGCTGTACACACTGAATACTGCGGACGGTTCCACACTCAGTAGCTGGATGATGAAACAGTATGATTCCGTAACGATTATGGCGTATCGCGATCATGCGGATTCCATTTTGGATGTTTCCTACGCTGAATTGACGGAAGGCTCCGACAACGGCGCCCGTGTGTATATCGGTGTAGAAACGAATCAAAGTGAAGAAGGCAACAACATTAGCTTTTACGAAGAGAGCGCAGCTTACATGAACCAGCAATTGGCTCAAGTCACTGTGACCGCTTCGGTCTATTCTTCGTTTGCTGGCATTGCTGTACACGATTATGCTGGCTGGTCGGCGAAGGTGCAACAAGGTACGGATTGATTTGGGCAAGCCATGTATAACTTGGTTACAGGTACGATCAGCAAGCGCATACCAGAGCGACACCGGTATGCGCTTCTGTTATGTCACATCCTATTCCTGCTAACAGAGCATTGGAGCACTCGCTCCAAAATGGTTTCCTTTTTCCTGGTTGATGACTATGTGCCTACATATGAAAATTTCAATCTTCACAATTTAAACTTTTTGTTTATTTCGACGCCGTTAAATGACAAAAATGTTATGCAATAGTATTGTTTGACGCAAGATTACGTTTCTCCAATCCTGTTATGATGAATGACGGGAATCATGGAAAACGAAATCAATCAAGTAAGGAGCGTTCAATCGTATGCTGCACAAGAAAAAATGGATAATCGTTACACTCATCATGGCATTACTTATTCCGCAATCCGTCTTTGCCGCCGCCAAATCGTCCGGAACGACAGACAAACAGAATCAGGCGACCGCTGGCAAAACCATCTACCTCACCTTCGATGACGGTCCAACTGCACATACGATGCAGCTGCTGGACATTCTGAAGCAATATGATGCCAAAGCGACCTTCTTCATGCTCGGTCCACATATGGAGCGTTACGCGTCAGCGACCAAACGCATCGTGGCAGAAGGCAACGGACTCGGACTGCATGGCGTGACCCATGTACCGGGCAAATTCTACGCTTCACCGTATAGTGCCTACAACGAGATGGTTGGCGCCAACAAGAGTCTGTACAAAGTAACTGGCAAATACACCAGCCTTGTACGTACGCCTTATGGCAGCAAACCATATCTGAAAAAGAACTTCCGCGATGTGCTGCTGCCAGTCGGCGGGTTCCATCTGTGGGATTGGAATGTCGATTCACTAGATTGGAAGTACAAAAAAGATCATCAGCGCGTCTACAACAACATCATGAGTCAGATTCATTCCGTAGAGCGCCGTGGTCAAACTCCAGTCGTGCTGATGCATGATCAACCGGGAACGCTAAAAGTACTACCGATCCTAATGAAGGAACTGAAGGCAGAAGGCTACACGTTCAAAACGCTTGATAAGTCGATCAAACCAGTGAACTTCTGGAACGACGAACGTTAATATCGAACGTATATGCTGTAGATACACAAGAGAATCATGTCACATCGTTGACAGAAAAAGATTTTCATTTTATACTAATTTGAAATAATGTTCAAATACCATGAACCAATGTGCATTCTGTTCATGATTGTGGATTTTTGTAGAGGCATACTCTATTTTCGCCACACACGATGTCATTCCGACATCGTGTGTGGCTTTTTTATTTGGTTGTTTTGGAGATTTGAACATTATTTCATCTTAGTTACGCATAAAGGAGAATGGAATTATGAAGTTATGGCAGTACGCACTGATTGTATTTTTGGGAGGATGCAGCTATGGTATTCTGTCCACGTTTGTGAAAACGGCATATGTAGCCGGATTCACTAGCGGACAAGTAACCGCAGCGCAATACTTTTTCGGTGTGATCTTTACATGGATTGTGTATCTATGTACCAAAAAACAGAAAATACAAACCACAACCGCGCTCAAAATTGTGTTGGCTGGCTTGCCATTCGGATTGGCGGGATTGTTCTACTACCAGTCGCTGCAATCACTGAACGCTTCATTTGCGATTATTTTATTGTTCCAATTCGTCTGGATCGGCACGCTGTATGAATGGCTGTTCCAGAAAAGGAAACCGACACGCGAGAAACTATTCGCAATCGTCATCTTGCTGATTGGCTCATTTTTGGCGGCAAATGTATTGTCCCAGCAAAGCGCTTCGCTCTCATGGGTCGGCATCTTCTGGGGGCTGCTGGCAGCCGTGTCGTTCGCGCTGTTCATTTTCCTCGGTAGCTTTGTCGGCAAAGGTACACAACCGATGCTAAAAAGCTCGCTGATGTCTACCGGCGCATTTTTGCTCGTATTGTTCATTTATCCGCCTACGTTTATTTTCCACAGCGATATGTTGATGGGCATTCTGCCATACGGATTGGTGCTTGGTATCTTCGGTGTAGTATTGCCGCCGCTGCTGTTCTCGATCGGATTGCCACATCTGGGGGCTGGTCTGGGGACGATCATGACCGCTTCGGAATTGCCGATGGCGGTAACGATGTCCTACTTTGCCCTGCACGAGCAGGTGAGCGTGCTGCAATGGACAGGTGTGCTGATCATTCTGATCGGGATCGCACTGGGCAACAGAAAGGCACGCACTCGCAAGCGCCAGACAGTTGTCATTTCACCTGAGGTTGGTCATCTTTGAATCTAATCTCGGTCGGAGAATAGGGACAAGCACTGGAACGATGATCTACGGTGAGAATGAAGCAACGAATGACGTATGGAATAACGAATCCCATTTTGAAAATGAGCTAGCATTCAAGTAGGCTGAAATAGCAGCTATTGATAGAAACCGGGTATGCACAATTCCGCTGCATACCCGGTTTTTTTTGATCATACTAATCACTGTGCTGACATCCTACTTTACGACTTAGGATGAGAATATCCATTGTATTCCAAGTACCAACGCATAACGTAGACCAAACAGATCATAATCAGTGTACCGATTACATAATTCAATATCGGGTTTGCTCTCGTGCGCGGAAACCAGATTGCCGCAATGGACATCGCTAATAATGGAAAAGAGAAAAAGCCTGCAAGTATGAAATATACGATGTCCAACGGATGTAATCGCTGCTGGAAAACATGGGTTGTCATCACAAACCAGTTGATGATACATAACACATGAGCAATCACCACCATGATCCAAACCGCTTTGAACCATTTTGCCATAGTATATTCCGCCCTTCTCTTGTGTATGTCTGTTGTATCCTTCTTCGACGTAGTATGTTTTGCTTTCGCTTTTGTGCAAATTTCACGCCAGGATTGGCATCACGCGTTCCCAACCTGATATGATAAGCACATACATATTGTCAAAGGAGCGAGTGAATGATGAAATCGACCAATGAGGTCGTATGGCAGACTTCGACGGTAAGCCGTCAGCAGCGAGAACAACGGTATGCACAGCGAGGGCGCGTATTATGGCTGACCGGTCTGCCTGCTGCGGGTAAGACAACGCTGGCGTTTGCTCTGGAGCAGGAATTGTTCCGTCAGGGACGGATGTGTTATGTGCTAGATGGCGATAATATTCGGCATGGCTTGAATGCCGATCTGGGCTTTTCCCAGCAGGATCGACGCGAGAATTTGCGGCGAATTGGCGAAGTCTGCAAACTGTTTCTGGATGCCGGGCATATCGTGATTGCCGCGTTTGTATCGCCGTATGCGCAGGATCGAGATCGTGTACGCGAGCTGTTCGCAGCGGAAGATTTTGCCGAGATTCATGTAGCGTGTCCACTGGAAGTGTGTGAGCTGCGCGATCCAAAAGGCATGTACGCACGCGCACGTGCTGGTGAAATTGCACACTTTACAGGTGTAGATGCACCGTATGAACAGCCACAATCGCCAGAGCTAGTAATCAATACAGAGATTTTATCTGTGCAGGAAGCTGTGATGCTTATGGTTGAAACGTTAGAATTAGGTGCTGCACCAGAAGAGGCAACGTTGCTTTGATTGCGTATTTGCGATGAATGATTGCCATCAGAATGATGATTGGGCGCGCTCGGTTGGATACTTTTAGACTTTCCTACTTTTAGACGTTTATATGTACAACATCAAATGCACTATAACTATTCATTGTGCTCGCCCTGCTGCATTGTTCGTCATGACTGGACAATGCGGCAGGGCGATTCTTTTGCGATCTGTTATTGTTGGGCTTTGAGTAGACGCATTTGCTTTGTCATCTCATCCAAACTATCATTCGTTTGATCATAATACGCCCATGCCCGTTCCCACGACTCACTCCCCCGCTTTACTTTGGACTCGTCCTGATATTCGAATGCTTCGACAAAGTACTGCGCAGCATCCTCAGCAGCGGCAGGCGCCCCAATAAAATTAGTATGAAAGTTATTGAATACACTTCCCCAATATCCCGATTCCATATCAGGAGCGGAAATCAGTTTTAGTTCGCTGTTCAACCCGTGAAATGCTTGTTGATGCTGTCTAAATTTGGCTTCCGCCTCTACTTCTCCTAGTTCATAGTTCGTCAGTGCATCAATGGTCGCCTGCATAGCAAACAATTCCGTATCCCATCGTTGCATCAGCTTATCGGTTTTATCCATATATTCGCCCATAAGATTGTAATCATGATCCGACAGCTCTTTTGAGTCTGATGCAGTGACATGATCCTTGGCAATGCTAGTGTCGCTATGTGTAGTTTGATTGTTCGCTTCCGCACTTGCGGTAGAAGTGTTTGTGTCCGAAGCAATCTGCGTATTGCCGGACGAGTTGCAGCCTGTAGCTACAAGCATCATTACAGTCAGTGTACCTATTGTGATCCATTTGTTCATGACATTCATATCCCCTTTTTCTCTATACAATTATCGCTTATTCTTGTACCTCATACGATCTATATAGAGAATCGGTTTCTTTTTCCATTTTTGTAACATCCCGATTATGTTGTAACCGGATGGAATGCTAGCAGCAGCTATCTGGTTACGATCCATCCCTCACCAGTACAATTTACGATACTCACTCGGCGTCATGCTCTCGCGCGCCATAAATTGACGATTAAAATAACTCACACTCGGATACCCGGCATCTGCTGCAATCTGACCGATATTGCGATCCGGGCGCTCCAATAGCCATTGCTTTGCCATTTGCAAGCGCGAGCGGGTGATAAATTCCAGTGGTGTCATCTCGGTCAGCGTTTTGAACAGCTTGCAAAAATAATACTCACTCACGCCTGCCCGTTCCGCCCAATCCTGCAACAGAAATGGCTCGCATGCTTCCTGCTGCATCTGTGGCAGTAGTGCCAAAATGCGATTCTCCGCCTTGCCTGCCCGCGTCTTCTTGAGTGGCACCGCCTGATGTACAAATTCCGCCAGTACTGCATACGTCAGCGTCGACAATCGGGACGGATGCAGCATGCGATTATGCTCTGCCTCTTCCAGCAGATGCAGATGCGCCTGCTCCCACGATTCCCGTTGTCGCAGCGTCCATAGCGGATGCCGATGAAATCCGCGCTCAATCATATAATCGTGCAGCCGCTCTCCATAAAAGTGTACCCACCGAATATCCCATGGATCATCCTGACTACTGTAATACCGCTGTCGCTGCAATGGAAAATATAACACCGCCTGCCCGCCGCGCACTTCATGCACCGTCCCGTCCACCTCCACATATCCTTTCCCAGAAGCGACATAGTGAATATTAAAATTGTTCAGCGCTCCTTCTTCTCGCAGCACCGAATGATTCGGATGCTCACTGTACAATCCTACCGATTCCGGCAGGCAAAAATAAGGCTGTTCCTGCAATGTCAGCAACATACTCTGCCTGATCATAATCCATTCTCCTAACCACAATTTTGTGTTAATTCAATTCAATATATTATCATTTTCAAGGTCTTTATTATTCATTATAATCACAACATAGAACAAAGTTAACCTGTCCATAGGAGGAAATACAAGATGACCACCAACATCAAATTGCGCTGGGGTATTCTCGGTAGCGCCAGTATTGCTATTCGCTCTGTAATCCCCGGTATTCAACAATCACAGCGAAATGAAGTGACCGCCATCGCCAGTCGCAATCTCGACAAGGCGAGCGAAACAGCGCAGCAGCTCGGCATCCCTACCGCGTATGGCAGCTATGAGGAACTGCTGGCAGACGAGCAGATCGACGCGGTGTACATTCCGCTACCTAACCATTTGCACTGCGAATGGGCGATCCGTGCAGCACAGGCGGGCAAGCATATTTTATGTGAAAAGCCGCTTGCGCTGAACGCCGATCAAGCACAGCAAATGGCAGATGCAGCACAGACTGCCGGGGTGCATCTGGCAGAAGCATTTATGTATCGTCATCATCCACGCTATGAGCAGATTGCCAACATAATCGACAGCGGTGAGATTGGTGACATTCGCGGCATTCATAGTACGTTTACATTTAACAACAGCAGTGCCGACGGCAATGTACGCTTTCGGCGTGATTGGGGTGGCGGTGCATTGTACGATATCGGCTGTTATTCGATCAGTGCGGCGCGTATGTTGCTGCGTGCGGAACCATCTGCGGCGACAGTCAAAGGCTTCTTTTCACCAGAGCATGATAACGTGGATATGATGGCAAGTGGTTTGTTGGAATTTGGTGACCGGATCGGCGTCACGTTCGACAGCGGCATGTGGGCGGCGTTTCGCAATACGTTGGAAGTGCTAGGGACAAAAGGTATCATCGAAGTGCCGTCCGCCTTTGTGAGTCACGAGGACAATCGCTCCAACTTCTTCGTCACTGTCGGTGATGAGCGGCGCGAAGTGGAAGTGCCTGTGATCAATCAGTATGCGGCGCAAGCAGATGACTTTGCCCGTACGGTGCTGGATGGTATAGCGCCACGCTACGGAGCAGAGGATGCTGTGCAAAATATGAGAGTGCTGGAAGCCTGTCTGCGCTCGGCAGATGAACAACAGCGCATTGGATTGTAATACGATATGCCTTTACGGAAATCAGAAATCAGCTACCGAAATGAGCTATCGAAATCATTTATGAAAATTAGTTTTGAACATCAATTACCGAAGTCGATTACCCATAGGAAAGGATTGAATCGAAATGGACTATATCCATATTGAAGGTGCAGGTAAACCCGTTTCACGACTGATCAAAGGCACAGATTATTTTAAACATGACACATATGAGAAGGCATCTGCTAATCTGAACGCATTTCTCGAAATCGGTGGTACTACCGTCGATACTGCTCACATTTACTGTGGTGGCGAAAGTGAAGTGGTGCTCGGTCAATATATGCAGGAGCATAACAATCGCGACTCCATCGTTATTCTGACCAAAGGTGCGCATCATGACCAGAACGGTCCGCGTGTGAATGCACAGGATATTCGCAGCGATCTGCTGACTAGTCTGGAACGGTTGCAAACCGATTTTGTCGAATTGTATGCTCTGCATCGGGATGATGAATCCGTACCTGTCGGCGTCATTCTGGAAGCGCTTAACGAACATCGGGAAGCAGGTCAGATCGGTGCGCTTGGAGCGTCCAACTGGACATGGCAACGTCTGCAAGAAGCGAATGATTATGCAGCTGCTCATGGACTGGTCGGCTTTACGTTTAGTAGCCCCAACCTCAGTCTTGCCAAAGCAAACGAGCCGTTCTGGGCAGGCTGTGTATCCGCCGATCAGCAGACGCTGGATTGGCATGAACAAACCCGGCTACCGCTGCTGTCATGGTCGTCGCAAGCACGCGGCTTTTTCACCGGACGCTTTACACCCGAAGTGCGCGACAACGCTGATCTGGTACGCGTATTTTATAGTGATGGCAACTGGGAACGCCTGCGCCGCGCTGGAGAATTGGCGCAACAAAAAGACACCACCACGATTCAGATCGCGCTGGCATATGTGCTGAATCAACCGTTTCCGACATGCGCATTGATTGGTGCACAAAATCGTGAGGAATTGCTGTCTTGTGATGAAGGTGCTGGCATTGTATTGACCCGTGACGAAGTGGAATGGCTCGATTTGCGTCAGGATTAAGTCGTGTTGTGTCTGCTCAAAGTTTAGGCGCCCGAATGAGCCAAACGAAGAACCTATATATTTTATTAGTCGAAGAAAACGTAACAAGCACCCGGATGAGCAAGGAAAGATGATCCGGGTGCTCTCTATTTACAAGCTAAGGAAGTGTTTGTGAAGAGCTTCTGTTGGTGATACAATTGAAGAAAAGTAACGTTACTTTTCCTCAATACCAACCTCAAATTAGGAGGTAATTGTAATGGATATCATTCCATTTTCATCTACACACAAAGAACCATCTGCTATTGAGCGTGCCAAACGCATCGATGCAATGACCAAAGAACGCTTTGGTGTAAGTGCGGCTGAGTATTACAGCCACAATCGTACACCTGAAGTTCAAAAGAAAATTGATCGTGCGCTGCAAAAAGAGACGCTGTTTTACGCATCAAAACATAATTAATAAATCCACTGTTACACGGTGGATTTTATTTTGTTCATTAGGGGGAACATACGTGCCACTAGAAGGGGCAAACAATTTTCAACGGGGCTGGGTAATAAAAGCTCATTTTCCAGAAACAAAAGAGTCTATCGATACACCAAAGCCAAGCTTTATTATGAAGGGATTGCATTTTGCAATTGTACTGCACGATCATGATTTTGAAGATGTTGATTCCAGATCAGTATTGGTCGTACCGATTACAACGGCAAAAGCAGAAGCCAATCGAGCGCAGAAAGAAAATCGTAGTGTTATGGGTTCGCTAGTAAGAATTACACAAGAGAAGCATCCATTTTTGGATCATGATTCCTATGTGAGTACTGGGCAAGTTGTAACTCTTAATCGTGAATGGCTTGATTCGTATAAAGGAGAAATGGATCCAGATACAATGTTGCAAGTCGATTTGCAGCTAATTCAAACTCTGAATCTGTACGAGGCAGTAGAAACATTAATAGCCCTGAAAGCCCTTGAGCAGCAACAAGAGCTACAAGACGGTTCCAGCGATACATAAGTAAGTGAAAGCAAATCCAGCTTTCTAGACACAACAATCATCTCATTTATCATAATAAAAAACCGAAGCTTGGCGTTGATTCGCAGCAAGCTTCGATCTTGATACCGCATCATATATGCTCAATAAGTAACCAATCGGCTTGCAACATCCATGATTGCAGCTTCTTCACTGCGCGGCGTTCTGATAGCCGAGCAGTTGATGGAATGTGCCTTTTGTTTCGCGTGACAACTGGCTGAATTCTCCCTGCTGCACGATACGACCCTCGTCTACCACGACCACCTGATCGGCATTGCGGATCGTGGACAAGCGGTGAGCGATGACGATGAGTGTAATTTTGCCTTTCAGCTTCTCCAGCGCAGCCTGCACTTTGGCTTCATTCTCCGTGTCCAGTGAGCTGGTTGCTTCATCCAGAATAAGCACTTCCGGTTTACGCAAAATAGCTCGTGCCAGCACGACACGCTGACGCTCTCCACCAGACAGTCGCACCCCGCGGTCACCGATAATCGTATCGAGTCCTTGCGGCAGCTTGCGGATAAATTCGTCACACGCGGCAAATGCCAATGCTTCCCACAATTCATCCTCAGTCGCTTCCGGCTTCACCAGCAGCAGATTGTCACGGATGCTCGTATGGAATAGAAACGGCTCCTGCGAGACGTATCCGATCGAATTGCGCCATGATAGCAGGCGTTCACCAGTTAGCGAAGCACCATCCATCTTCACTGTGCCCTGCTGCGGCTCCATCAGACCCATCAACAGATCGATCAACGTACTTTTCCCGGCACCAGACCGTCCGGCAATCGCCGTCATCTTGCCTGCTGGGATATACAGATTGACCTGCTTGAGGGCATCTTCATGCTCGGTCGTATAACGGAACGATACCTCTTCACAGCGGATACCGTCCTGCATACTTTGCACAGGCCCTTCGCCATGCGCAACCGGGCTATAGCTTTCTTCGGACTGTTTGCATTCCTCCTGTAACTTGGACAGAGCATGGAAGGCAGGTACGAGCGCGCTGATGTATTCCAGATACGACTGAATGCCGCTAAAGCGAGGCCACAGGCGGGCGAAGATCAGGATGATCAGCACCGAACGTTCCGGTTGTAACTGGAACACCTGTGCCGACAATAGGATGAATCCGATAATGAATACAACCGAAACTAGCTTGTACATAAGTTGAGTCGCCGAATTCAATCGTACTTGCTGGATCAGATTATATTCCAGTTTGTTCGCCATATTGCGGAACCAGTCAAAATGCGATGCTTCCAGCATATTGCTTTTAATATCTTTGATCCCGTTCAGATTTTCCTGAATACCGGAAAAATAATCTTGAGATAACTGTGTCATTTTGTCGCCGTACGCTTTGGAGCGACGCACAAACCGGCGGGCATACAGTGCCAGCAGTCCGCCGCCGATCAGCACGAGCAGCGTCATTTTTACCGACAGTACCATCGCAAATCCAATTTGCAGCACGGTAAACAAAATCGACGTCGCCAGCATCAGCACCAGATTGGTGCCTTGACTGACACGCGCCAGCTCTGTCGTCAGCATATGGCTCAGATCGGACTTGCGCTTACGCAGGAAAAATGACCAATTCGAGCGCATAATATGACGATAGACGCGCAGCCGCAGTGTTTTGATAAAGCCCTGCTGAATCTCCGCGCCCATCATCGACTGTTTGCGCTGCATGAATCCTTGTATGACCGTCAGCAGGCTATACACGCCCAGCACGATCGCCAGTGAAGTTACAAGTGGCATCTGCTTGAGCGGATCGAACAGCCCTGCCATCGGCAACGAACCAGTACTACCACCGAATACGCCAATCAGACTGAGCAATGGCACCAGCATGTACAGTGTCACCATATCCAGCACGCTGATCAGCAGCATTAAAGCGATATACAGATATAGTCGTTTGCCCGCATACTGACGCAGTTCATTCACATAATTGCGAATCACATTCATTGCTGCTCCACCTCTCTTTGCACCGCGTCACGTCGTTGAGTACGACGATATAGCAGCAGAAACGGATGCAACGGATAATACATAAAATACAGCATTTTGGGCAGCGGCAATGTTTGCATATCCCAATCATCCGGTGCCATTTTGCGCACCCAGAATAGCGCCTTCTGACCGATCGTTTTCAGCGCGTATTGATAAGACCGATAATACTTGGCAAGCACTTGCGTTTCTGGCTCCGGGCATAGATTAACCTTTTCCCGAATAAAGACAAGTACGCGCCGCGCCAGATCCTGCGCACGCGGAGCATCTGCCCATTGTGCCATCTCGCCACTAATCGGCGTATGCAGCATCCAGTGAGTTAATACAAATGCCTGACCGACGATATGATTACATTTGTATTGATGCGTTAAGCGGCGCAGCAGTTGCCAATCCAGCTGGCTTTGCACCAGTCGATCAATATCGACGAGCCAGCGTAGACGGAACCACGCATGACGTGCGCCATGCACACACAGATAGATCAGCAGATCTTCCTGTCCGAGCATCTGAATTGCTGTTCCACCGAATTCTAGCTGTTGACGGCGTTCCCACAACTCCTCGAATCCTTGTTCCGCACCGGCATCGCCATTCAGTCGCCAGTGCAGTTCAATTTCCACACCCGTGCGTTCATCGACATACGATTCATGGTTGTACCGCCAGCGCCAATTGTCGGTCGTACGCGGCACTTCCTGTGTTTTCACGAATCCGAGGCTGAGCAGTACTTGCTCTGCTTCGTCCGCCTGTTCGATCGGCACCAGCACATCCAGATCTTTGGATGTGCGGCGGGATAGGTCGCCGTATAGCGATTGCGCCAGTACTGGCCCTTTTAATTGCAGAGCACGAATCTGGCGATCGGTTAGCGCTTGTGTCACGCGCTGCATCTGACCGCTCAGTTGCAGCATTGTAAACGCATTGCGCTGGTATTTTTGATTCAGCCATTGCAGCATGTTACTAGGCAACTGCTGTGACTGTGCATTACAGACCGCGTGAATGGTTGGATACAAGCGGTGATGCAAGGCAAGCGAGCCAAACGCCTGCCAGTCCAATGATTGATCTGCCACATTCAAGGCAGCAAACGAACTGCGCCCGGATTGAACCATATCCAGCAAAAGCAGCAGTTCAGCAGGGAAATCATGCAGTTCAGGGCTCCATTGCTTGTTCATGGCGTACTCCTTTATCGCAAAATCGTCCGGGTCTGCCGCTGCCTCGTGCACAGGGTCATCTCCGGTTAAGATTGAAATTGTTTGGCAAACATACCGACGACAGTATACTGATCCAGCTCCTTCGCCCCGGTCAGGTAAAAGCGTCCACTGCGCAGCCACGCATGGGCAGCAGTACGTCCTCGTTCATCCCGCCGCATTCCGAGATACAACGTACTGGGCAGACGACGACGGTTTAACATTTTCTGAGCGGCAAATGCCATAACGAGACATTCCGTTTCCCAGAACACATGCGGGCTGACTAGATGCAGCGCCTTCGAGATCTGAACCGATTGGCGGTGTGCCTCACGTTGCGTTTCGTAAGTCGTCTCCTGCATATGGTCACCAAGGGAAGGCGACACTTTGGCAAAAGGCAGCATCTTCAATACGCGTCCCCATGCCAGATACCAGAACGCCTCCAGCATCAGACGTCGCATCTCGGCAGGGTATTGACGCAGCTTGCTCAGCTTAGAGATTGCGATCGTCCGCGCCATCCTGCACCTCAACTAGACCTTCATTCAGCATTTGCTGGATAAATGTTTGCACTTGCTGTGAACAAACGTCGCGAGGTACATCATATTCCTGCACGAGTACATCCACGATGCCATCTACCGTTGTTGGCTGTGATGTCAAATCCCAGATCCGTCCACCGATTGCACCGAGGTTGTAATACTTACCGGATTGCACATCCAGCATCACCTTTTCGCCATTCATATCACTAGCGATATAATTTTTGTTTTGCGTGATCTTCTGATTGTTTAACAATTCTGTTTGGGTCATTATGAACTCCCCTTTCCATATGGGCAAATTAGCTTACAATGATGAACCGTTCTACCGATTCATGATACAGATGAAAAAGACAACACCCCTTCCGTATTTCTCCATGACGTTCTTATGTTATAACAACATCGCATATGATCTGAAACGTTCCGGTATACAACAAACAGGCGATAGCGATGGAAATGCCATCGCTCTGCTGCCTGTCTGGTACACCTGTTGGATTGGAAACATTCGTTACGATGATCGCGATATTCTCGCGCTCAGGAGCATAACGAGCATGCTTAGGAATTGCTGTAACGATTGGAGCGAATCAAGGACAGTACCTTTTCCACAATCTCCGGTGCTGTAAATGTCGTGGTCGAACGATGAATCTGATAAGCTTCCAGCTCGCCCGCCAGAGCAGCTACCATCGAGAAATGCTGCTGTTTCAGATCCAGGCGCGGAATGACTGCGCTACGGTACGTATGTGCGAGCAAAATATGCACACGCTCCAGACGCTCCAATTTGCGGATCGAAGCGTATGGATCTTCCGTCTTCGCCAGTTCGAATACACCAGCGAGCGGTACAGGCTCATTATGAAATTTATCCCCGACCGGGATGGCAAATTTATCATATTCATCGTGCAGCGCCGAATAACTATTGGACGACATGCCAAAATGGTCCAGACTTTCTTGCCATAATTTTTGCTGCGGATAGGTCGGGTACACTAACGGAATACCATCTTTGTACGCAATCGGAATGACATCATCGCTCAGCAGTGGATAGCCTGCTTTGACAAAAGTAGCTGCCAGCGTCGATTTGCCTGCTCCGGATTGACCGACAAACGCGTATGCTTTGCCTTCAATCAGCAATGCGCTACCATGCAGCGGGAATCGGTTGCGCTGCATCAGCAGTACACCCATGCACGTTCCAAGTACAAACAGACGGATCTTATCCTCACTTACACCTGGCAACGGATCAATAACAATCTGTTCGCCTTCGGAAATGCAAAAAGTGGCGGTATCCGGCATACGGAACATAAAGCCCGCTAGCTGAATACTGAAATTGGTTTCGCGTGCGTTGACCACATGCTCCCATTTGGACAAGTCGCCAAAACGGATGGTCACGTCAATGGAATCTATTGTATCGTTAACTTGCTGCAACTCGGGCAAGGAAATTTCGCTTTGAATCCGCAGGCCAAACGCCTGATATACGGTTTGTTGGATCGTGTTCATAATCTGGTCCTCCCAGTGTAGGTCTGCGCGATGCGCCAGCATCCCGGACATCCATCGGCAATACGCGTTGTGCGCAGTTGGAATATGAAGCTACAGGTCAGCGACCTGCTTGTTCGATCTGCAATTGTGCTATGATAGGTCACCTATGTGTGAAACAGCTTGTCTACTCACTCGTCTTGGGTAAAGTCAAGAAAATGGACCCTTATACGTTACAAGGTATAAGGGTCACTTTCGTCATCAGAGGCCCGAACAGGTCCATGATGATCCTGTGCAGGCAGAACACCGATCAGCTCGGGTTGTAAAGATCCGCATCATCATAAGTGACCCAGTCGATCACTTTCCAGCCTTTACCTGCCATTGTTTCATTGACATCCAGAACTTCCAGCGTCGGTGCTTGCCATTGCTCTTTTTGCATCGCATAGCCTCCCTTATATTCGTTTTGATGAAGAATCAGCTGTAATTATTTACATCCGCATCCTCATAGTTAATCCAGTCCATCGCGCGCCAACCTTTACCAGCCATCGTTTGGTTTACATCCAATATTTCCATCTGCGGAACGTGCCATGTTGCTTTTTTTTGCTCCATTTCATGAACCTCCTCAGAAACAATGATCAAACGTAATCAATGGCCTTGCCATACATACCAATCAGCTTGGGTTGTACAGATCCGCATCGTCATAAGTGACCCAGTCGATAGCTTTCCAGCCTTTACCGGCTGCTGTCTGGCTCATATCCAGCACTTCCATAGCTGGTGCTTGCCATTGCAATTTATCAGTATTCATCATTAATTCCTCCTTTGTGCGTGGATATGAAAGGTGCGGATGTGCCGATCAACTCGGGTTATACAGGTCCGCGTCGTCGTAAGTAACCCAGTCAATCACTCTCCAGCCTTTACCTGCTTGTGTTTCGTTTACATCCAACACTTCAAGCTGTGGAGCTTGCCATTGCATTTTTTCGTTTGTCATTGCACGTGCCTCCCATAATGTTTGGATATAAAACTGAATAGCGACTGACTACCCCTTAGTTGGATCAGCTTGGATTGTACAGGTCGGCATCATCGTAGGTAACCCAGTCGATGACTTTCCAGCCTTTGCCGGCCATCGTTTCGTTGATGTCCAGAACTTCCAGTTCTGGCGCATTCCACTCCATTTTGTTCATCCTTGTTTTTCACCTCCTTTACAGAGTATACAAACATTATGCTAAGCCGCGGATGAAGCGTCCGATAATCAGACTGCGCATCAGCAGGCGTGTAGCCGGATTGAATGCTGCCTCCGCATCAGGCGATTCTCCCACCTCATGCAGTGCGTGCATAATGTTATCCGTGTTTACCCATTCCGCTACCGCAGAATCCTGGCAAATATCACGAATTTCACTTGTAAAAGCGCCCCATTGCGGACGCATCCGTAGTACCCAGTCCGCCGGTTGCAACCCGCGTACCTTCTGGTTCAGTCGGATCTTATCTGGCAAATTACCAGCGGTAGCGCGGCGGATCAGCGCGCGATCCATCCCATTTTGTACATATTGGTCAAATGGAAGTGACAGGCAAAATTTGATAATACGCGGATCATTCGTCGGATCGCGTTCCCAGACACCGTAGCCCATCGAGATCTTCGATGTGACCGCGCCATCCTTGTTCGCTACCGCCAAATTGGCAAATTTGCTATGCCGAACTTCCATATCGCTCATCGTATCGCTACCGATCAGATCTAGCTCTGCTTGACGCACACGCTCTACCATACCGGTTCGCTGTGCCAGCTCAGGATTGATCCATTTCAGCGCATCTGGGCGACCGAGATCAGGCGCACTGCGCGATAATCCCGGAAATGCCGTTTCGCTAATCTGCTGAATGATCTTTTTGCGACGAATACCGGCGTTCCGACTGTACAATTTCAATTCCTGATACAATCGCAGCCAGCGGAATTTCTTCAGCATCCCGGCATAGTATTCGATCGCTGGTCCCCAAGAGATGGTAAAGTTTCCTCTCGCCCCGGTTAGCAATACCCCTGCTCCATTCTGCTGAGCACGCTCGAAGATTCCTCGAATCCAGAACGAATTCTCAAAATACTTGTAAGGCATCTCCATCAGACCAAGCCAGTGCTCCACTTCACTCAGCGGACTGCGATCGGCAAAGTCCATATAATGATCATGCACATCGTTCACACGGCGCACATGCTTGACCGTTTCTTCAATATAAGGACGTTCATTCGCCATAATGCGCGATGACGTCCAATCTTTGAAGCCGGGAATCGGAACGAAGCTATACGTGTGAATCGGCTTATTTTGCGCCGACAAGATCGGTGCAGCATAACTGACTACACTGCCTGAATCCAATCCACCACTCAACGTTGCAGCTACACCATGACGAGTACGCACTTTGGCACGTACAACACGGGCAAACAGCTCGCGGAATGCTTCTTCGTATTCTCCATCCGAACGTAAATGCAGCGGTTCATCTGGCAGTAGATTACCATACTGGTACATACGCACATGAGATTCGTTCAATACGATAGCATGGGCAGGCGGCAATTGCTTGATCTGCTCATACACCGTTGCCTGAATATCGGTTGACTCTTCCATTGCCACTGTGGTTAGAAACTCCGCCATCCATGGTGTGGACAACGTTCTTCCAACGATACCCGTATGCAGCAATGCCTCCATCGTACTTGCAAACAGAAATGCTCCTTGCTGCTCGGCATAATACAATGTTCGGTTGCCTGACCAGTCTCGCGCACCGAATAGCTGTTGACGTGCGTCATCCCAGATCATAAAGGCAAAATCGCCATTCAGCTTATCTGCCATCTGCTCGCCCCATTGCTCATACGCACGCAGCAATACATGCAAATCAGGCATATCATGTTCATGTTGCAGTCCAAGTCGTGACATCAATTCTTCGCGGTTATCAAGAATGACATCACCGGTAATCGTCAATCTACGCAATGCGTCATCATACGGGACTTGTTGTCCTTCTGACTCTGGAGTGATCCACTGGTCATGACAGCCGAGCCAGACGTGTCCATCTTGCCAGATGGCTGAGCGATCCTTCGGATATTTGCTCATGCTGTCCATCATTCGCTGCCCATACGCTGTCCATTGCTTCGGGCTTTGCTGTTTGCTACGATCCCATATTCCGGCGATTGCGCTCATCGTCTGCACTCCTTTCAGTCCTATATTTATTCATTAGTAGCATGGTGTCATCATTAGCATTGCGTCATCTTCTGTATGTATCGTGTGTATTTACAGATTTGTATACATCATTGTTCATCGTTCATACAAAGCAATGCTTTTAATGAACCTTCATATTGGCACGTCGGCAATCTTCAGCCAGCCAGTCTTTGCGACTAAGCAAAGAGAGAGATTCATTGCGCAGTTGTTCACTTTGCTTTTTCAGCACTTGCGCTTGCGTCTCATACTGCTGGGCACGTTGACCATATTGACGAGTAAACATTTGCAATTCCGCAATACTGATTGTTTCCGATTCGGAAGGTGTTACGATCGGCAGCTGATCTACCATTGTAATAGGATTGTTATACACCGAAGGGATGACTTGCTTCGGTTCTCCTTCTATATAAATGTCCTGTGCACGTTGCTGATTCAGTTCATTATCAAATTCAGTAAGTGTCTTAGCCTTTTTTTCATAATGCTTCACCACTGTACCTCCCGTTATAAAGACGGGAAGAGATCGGTTGATCATTTTTATCACCCGTATATTCAAATTTGGAAATTACGGTTTTGCGAGAATAAATTCAGTAATTAAGGCAGTTTCAGTTTGTACGCTGGCAGTAAAGCTACCCTGACGACGGATTTTCGAATAAACGACAGTTTAATCAATGAAATAACTCACGACGCAATCCCATTGTTACCTTTACCCAAATGTTATTCGTTTTGAATAACTTTGCTTCGTTTGAACATATTATATACGCAAAAAGAATAATTTACATGATAATTTTTCCATTTTATGCGATTGATTGATTTTTTTTTGAAATGCATGATTCCTTGGTATATAAGGAATCGTTGGGATTCTTATCTCATTTTTGTGATGTTATAAGTGTATAAAGTGTTTTAACCCCTGGTATAATAAGGTTTTTAACAAGTGATACGCAAATCGCCATTTTACATAGTTCAGTAAAAATTTTTGCTGTGATTTTCTTGCTACGTAAGCGATTTAAATTATTACAATTTGGTTACAAAAGCGTTCTGACTGTCATTTATTAAGATAATATTCCAATTCCAATTAAAAAACACATGTTCCTATTTAATCCATAAAATTGTAAATTATTAATCCGTTATTTTCATATTTAAAACTTGTAATAGTGCTGATTTTCTCCACTTTGGTGTCAGGTTTATCCTTTATTACTTGTAATATCTCCTTATTCTCCAAAAGTTACAGCTACGTTTTTACGTAAATAGCTAGGTGACTAGCGGCGATATTGATTTCGCTTTTCTCATAATGGAGATGCTCCAGAGTCCAGCTAGGGCAACTATAGCAATGGTATGTACATACGATAGATCTGTAGATCTATTACTCTGTAACTATATCAAGGTGCGACTTTGTGACTTGATCACTTTACCTGATCACTTTGTAAATTTGTAAGCAAAAAGCCGCCTTCCTCCATCCACACCGGGCTGGCGAGAAAACGGCTTTTAACTTATCTAAAGATAGTGAAGATTCGTATGCTTATTTTATCTATTATACCAGTTATGACCTTATGTTCTCCACTCGACTAAGGAACCATTTGCCCGCGTGCACTTGTGTACAGTTGATACCATTCGTCCCGGCTCATCTGTTCTGCCTGATGTTCTGCATCCTGACAAGCTTTGATCCGTTCTGGATTGGTCGTGCCGACAATAGGCTGAATCATCGCTGGATGACGCATTAACCAGCCGAGTACAATCGCTTCCGGGGTTGTATCCTTTTGCTCTGCCAGCTGTTGTACAAGGGCAGCGGTTTTGCGAATATGTTCCGGTTGATCGTCTACATTGCGACCGGAGAATTTCCCCTGAGCCAGAGGTCCCCATGCTTGTAGCTGGATATGACGACTACGACAATATTCCATCAGTCCAGAGCCAAAATGAACATTGGTGCCTGCCTGCTGGTTGACATGAATGTCCTGATCGACAAAGTGCAGATGTCCCAGACTCATCTCCAGCTGATTCACGGCAAACGAATCCGGTATCGCCTGCTGCAAAAAATCAATCTGCGGTGCACTCATATTGGAAACGCCAAAATAGCGAACTTTCCCCGCTGCTTTCAGTACAGCCAATGCTTCCGCTACTTCATCCGGTTCTACTAACGGATCGGGACGATGCAGCAGCAATACATCCAGATAGTCAATTCCCAGACGCTCCAGACTATCATCCACCGATTGTACAATATGATCATACGAGAAGTTAAACCGTCCCGGTAATTGATCATCCGACAGCTGAATGCCGCATTTGGATTGAATAACGATCTGTTCGCGCAATTCCGGCTTGGCTTGCAAAATACGACCGAATACTTCCTCCGCCTTGCCGCGCGTATAAATATCCGCATGGTCAAACATCGTGATTCCGATCTCCAGCGCTGCTTCCACCGCCGCTTCTGCTTCTTTTACATGCTGCTCAGTAAATGGCTCGCTGTCCCAGCTACCGCCAAACGGCATACAGCCTAGCGCCAGACGGCTTGCATTTACACCACGTCGAACGAGTGGCATTACTTTGTTCATCATTCGTTCCTCCCATTCTGTTGTCTCTTGCGTTGCTGTCCATACGTTACCATGTTCGCACAGATGAACACTATATTACAATAGAACGTTCTTATTCATATATTACGTATCTCATGTCGTATATTGTGGATGTTCTATAGTAGAGAATGAAATAACATGAAATCAAATAGGTATAAAACAAAAAGCCTGTGCGGTCTGCGAACCGACAGGCTTGAAGTCTATATTGTGATTGATAGCAGGGTTTGCATATTGCATCTATAGCGATGCGTTTGTATGAATCATTTGTTCATTCATACACTTGATATTCATCTTACATTTGGGCTTAGTACAGTTCCAGCTCAGAGATGCTGACCTGTGCAGGACCACTGTTACGGCTAATGATCAGTTTGTATGTTTTGTAGGCTTTGGTGTTATCAACTGCATAGGCTTTGGCAACGCCAGCTTCCCAGCGCATAGCGGAAGGCACTTCATGAACTGCTTCTTCCCACTGTTCGCCATCGTTAGAACCAACCAAAATCCACGATGTAGGTGCATTGGACTTCGTGTTTACAGTTAACGAATATCCTTTGACCACAGTTGGATGATCAAATGTATACGACAGCGAGGCATCGACATACCGCTGCGAATCGGATACCCAGCTGCTATCTCCAGCAGTCGAATGGTCAAATGCTTTCCAGGCGTTCTCAGCATTTACCGAAGCACTTGCCTTGCCAGTTGCTGGAGCAGGTGTAGGCGGTACGAGATTGTAATTATTCTCAAACTGCGTCAGTTCCAGATCATCGACAGCAACCCAATCGCCGCCATTGTTGTTCGAAATGAACAGAGCATAACCGCTATAAGCAACATCGTTATCTACTTCAAATGTTCTGCGTTCACCGGGTTTCCAGTTCTTCTCGCCGGACTGCTGATCGATCTCCAACCAGTTGTTACCGATTTTGCCTGCAAATACCCAATCTTTCGGTGCAGTATCTGTATCGTACGTAGCTGCTTGCACTGTATATTTGGTAATCGTACGTTTATCGTTAAACTGGTATGAAATGCGAGATGTATCTCCCGCCGGAGCACGCCAGTAACTATCTGCTGTAACCGTATCGTCAAAGGCACGCCATGCTTCATGACCACTTTCCTCTACACTTGCGCTCGCTGCACCATTGCTACCAGTATTGGATGTCAATGTTGGTACGACATCGCTACTATACGATAGCGCGGACGCCGTTCCACCCGAAAACCATGTTCCTACCAGCAATGTTCCAGCCAACAATAACCCATTTTGTTTATTTAACAATCCCATGATGTCTATCTCCTTTGATTTGGCTTGATTGCCGCCATGTGTGATGTCCATTCATCGCCGGATTAGGATTGCCTATGTAGCATGTCAGAAATCATGATGATTCCGCTACTGCGTTCCCCCATATGTTTTGGACGGATGAGACAATGTATTGCGTCCCCTAATTGCACTCAGCCTGTCCAGCTCATTGCGAACGTACGAATGAATAAATTTACCATGACGGTTTAATAACCATTTTTTTCATAATTGACTCACTTTATTACATAAATATTATTTTGTGTAATTTATTAATTGTTTGCTGAAGTCTCATTTCTCCCTTCTGTACCGTAATGTTATACTGTCGCATCTGCTGTCTGTTCATTTCCGTGTAAAATGATAGATATAACAACGATCTATTGTATGTATGCCTAAATTTTAGCCCTTACCATCCGGGTTGAAATGATGCAAAATGCTTATTTATTATTATTTTGTTAATTGCTCCTAATATCTCTGTTTTTTGTAAAAATCCTGCAATTGATAAATAAGTAATAGGGCGTATATCAGCGTATTTCGATTTTATGCGACAACGATTGAAGTATATATATACCCTTTTTCGCAATGATGTAAAAAGAAATTGTCAAAAAAAGAGCAATTCCGTCTTTTGGAATTGCCCTTTTCGTTATTCTGATATGGTTGATTATACGAGTATGATCATTTCCGTTCGATCACGATGTCCCCATAGCTGGATGTTACTGTAGCCCCAAGGAATCCCGCAACCGCACGCACTGGTACATACGTTTTGCCTTTGACTTGAATAACGTTCGCTGGCAATGTTTTTGCCTGACCATCTACCGTTGCCTGTTTGGAATTGACCTTCAGCACTGTTACTGCGCCAGTGATATCGTCGGTGAAGGTTAATTGTTTGGTAGACGCATTCCATTGCATTTTGGCATCCAATGCTTCAGCAAGGTCTTTGGCAGGGATATAGGAAATTTTGTTACGCACGATAATATCATCGTAGTCGGAGTAGTCTCCGATATAGACTGTTTTGCGGCTAATGTCTGCTAAGTTGAGCAATTTGAAGATTGGGGATGACGAATCAAAATTGCGCAGAATCGTTCCCGGCGTTGTATTTTCGCTAATATTCAGCGTGCCGCCGCTCACATCGACTGGCTCGGCAGTGACGCTACCGTTAATATTCCATGCATCACTTTCGGTATGAATATTAATGGAGGTGTAATCCAGCGATCCATCCGCTGGTAATGCAATCGTCACATCCAAATTCTGCTTGCGTGCATGCAGATCGCTGTCAAAGTATACGTCTGCTGTTACGCGTGTCTCCGGTCCGAAGACGGTGTTGAAGCTCTCGTCTTGTTTCAGATCGGCGATGTTCTGATCATACTCTTTTAATACTTCATCCAGCGTTTCTTTCACGGAAGTGTATCCTTCTTGAACAAAGGTATCCCGATCCCCAAACATAGATGCGGCTGAAGATTCGCTGTCTGCACTGCTTTGAGCAATAATAGGCGCATAATAATCATAGAATGCACCAATCAGATCTTTGATTCCTTGCTCATCCGCCGTCATGCTGGTCAGGAATGGCTTCACCAGTTCCAATACTTCTTTGCCATCTAGTTCTGTATGCAGACGGGTCAGATCCAGTGTTTCTCCGTATACGTCTGTACTCACGGAATCGACCGCAATATTGGATGGGTTCGGCAGATGTTTGAACAGGAACGAAGCTACAGCTTTTGTAAATTCACGTTGTTGTTCCTGCACTGCCGCAAAGTTAAAGCCTACACCACTCAGCCCTGTAGCCTGCTCGTAGAGTGAATAAGATATGTATATGGGCTGCTTAGCTCCTTCCAGATCAATCGTAACTCCATCATTATTCATATACAGATGGAACGGAAGACGTTGTCCAACATATTCGACTGCTCCGGTTAGAGACATTTCGCTTGGACTTTCCATTTTGGCATGATCGATAATCAGCTTGCTGTTGTTCAGTACCTCCGCAATCATCACATTTTGTGCACTGGCGGAAGATGCAGGTGTCAGATGCACCGACAAGGTTTGATTGGATTCAATCGACTGTACATCCAAGTTGCTGACCATCGCTTTTTGGATATCCAGACTACCTACGGATTGACAACCAGACAGCACAATGAGCAGCAATACGAGCGGAAGGACTATCCACAAGGTCGTTCTTTTTTTTCGCATAATGTTCCCCTTTCTATAGTTGACTTCGCTTTCATTATCCCAGTTTACACAGGTTTTGTAAAACGAATGGGACAGCAATATCTGTTGCAATTTATGGTCATGGAAGCGGTAGGATACTTTGCAATATGACTGCTTGGATTCCGGCGAAAGGGCAGATCAGTTCTGCACCTTTTCGCCTTTGCCGCTGATGATTTTCAAAATATCATTCTCATAGCCTACTACATACGTCAGCTTGTACATACTGGTCACATTGGTATTGTCTTTGCGCTCATCGGCGGTAATCTGTACCGTGACGCTCACCTGATCACCGGAAGTGGCGGACGTGATGGAATCGATGCTCACATAACCGGTATTAATATAGCCTTGCCGAAATTCTGCGTAATCGGTATGCCCTTGCCAGTTACTGCCGAGCAGCGAATAGGCAGTCACATAATCCTGCATATTCAGATTCTCATAAAAGTAACTGACGATATATTCTCCATACTCTTCCTCAGACATCTCTTCTGATGGTTCGATGTCTTCGTCAGCAGACTCTATTGCTTCCGGCAATTCGCTCATCGGCTTGGCAGACCATTGCTGCACCGTATCTTGAATCTCAGATACCGGGATGCTGAATCCAATCGTATTCGATTCACTCGCCATTGCAGAATTGATGCCTAGCACTTCGCCAGTATCCGCCTGAACAAGCGGTCCGCCGCTATTGCCCGGCGCGATCGGCGCAGATATTTGATACAGATTGCGATATACGTAGGGATCGATTGTAAAATCGCGTCCCACACCGCTAATGATGCCAGTTGTGATCGTATTTTGCAGACCGAGCGGGCTGCCGAGTGCTAGCACATCGTCGCCGACCTCCGCTGTTTTTTGTGAAGATAACTGCAATGGTTCTGTTCCCGCCAGCTCCGGTACACGTACCAATGCAATATCAGTCTTCGTACCAATGCCAATCACCGTCCCAGTCAGGATGCGCGCGTCTGCCGTTTTTACCTTTACCTGCTTCACGCCGGACACAACATGGGCATTGGTAATGACATCGCCTTGCTTGTTATATAGAAAGCCTGAACCAAGCGAACCTGCTTCCGTTTCCAGCATAACGACTTTTTTTTGCGTTGTGAAAATGACATCTTTGAGCTTCTGACTTCCACTTGCTGTTGCTGAGGCTTTGCTCGCTGTAGCGTCGGCAAGCAGCACCTTGGAAGACAACTGCTGTGGTACGGCACGATTAATATACAGAATCGAACCGATGCTTGCAGCAACGATTAACACGCTGACAATACTGCTAATGATCCATGATTTGCTCATCTGCTCCGCCCCCTCAATCTAGATACCAGGTAATATGATCTACCTGAATCGTCACTTGCTCGTACCAGCCATATTCGTAAGAGCTATAATATCCACTCTCACCTGGCTGTAAATAATACGGCTCAACGACAGCTGATGAAGAGAACAGATAGTTACCATTGGCATCATAAGCGGAATATTCCACATCGACTGAATAGATCGGACGGGTAGCAACATTCTCTACACTACCGGAAATCTCGATATCGCCGTATTCGTTCAACACAGCGCTGACATCAGACGGCTCCACAGCGGCAGTACGATTGTTGAGGTCTTCTTGTTCTGCCTGCTGCATAGCGCGTTCAATCCGCTGCTGCTCTGCCTGCTCAAATGCTTGTTGCTGGGATGCAATACGCTTCTGTAACGATGTTAGCTTGTCGTTGTTTTCGTCGTATTGCAGTCCCAGCTTGACGGTATCGGTAGCTGCGGTAAAGTCGTTTTTTTGCAGCAGATTTTCAGCGTTTTTCAGACTCAGATTGACGATTTTGTCTACGATGAGCGTCTTCACTTCATCGGCTTCGCTGCTGTCGAGGCGCTCCACTTCATCCAGCTTGTACGCTAGTGCTTCTACCGTATCAAGCCCGTCCACCTCCTGCTTGACCTTGAGCACTGCCAGCAGATCCTGATTGCGAGCAGCCAGCTTTTTCTCACGGGCAAAAATGGATTCCTGACGCTTATCCAGCGTCTGCTGTAAGGTAGTCAGCGACTTTTCCGCAGGAGCGAGCTGATTTTGCTTTAAGCGAGAGGATACGGCTTGCAGCTTGTCGTGAATACGATGTGCAGTCTGCACGATGGTCAGATCGGACGATAACGCTTTGTGATCCGGGCGCAGATTCAGTGCGGATTGCAACTGCTGCTCCGAATCGTCATACTTGCCCTGCAAAGCAAGCTGCTGCGCCTGCTGGTGAAATGCTGACACTTGGCGGTTCACCTGCTGTTCATGTTCGTACCGCGCATTCACGCATATGATGGCGACAATTAGTACAATGATCGGTACGATCCACGGCAATGTCTTTCGCAATCGAAGAAATCTTGGTTGGCGATCATTACGACTTAGACTGTCCGACAATTCGGACGTACGATCTGGTCGATGCCCAGCGTCATACAATGGCACAAGAGTAGCTGTATGCTCGCTATCTTCCTGCTCTGCTCTTGAAGGGTAGAGATCGTTGCGTGCTTCCGGTGACAATGGCGATTCATCGGCTGATGATGAAGATGAGTCTACTGCTTCCGCGTTAGGCGAATCCACGAATGGATCAACTGGCGGTGTACTTCCGGTATCCGGCTGCATCCGGGCACCACATTGATTGCAAAACACTGCGTCATCCGGTTGTTTGGAACCACATTGATTGCAGTACATCATAACCCCCTGTTGCATACAGGCTTGTCTTTTGACCGCATCGTTGATAGCGATGCTTCGATACTGTACGCCTGATGCTGTCTTGGAATGTAATCTTTATTTTGATTAAAATATATCATATTTCATTGAATTTCAGGTTATTATTTCCTGTTATAGACGCAGGAATGATTTGTATTTGCAAAGGATTGTCTTTAAGATGGAATAGGTTGCATTGCAGTACTATGTGCATGCTTATGCTTACAAGCATCGTGAACTATAGAACGAGAAGCAAACTATTTTATTAAATCCCGCATTGCCCCTGTCAACAATGCGGTGTGGAGGATATTCATATGATCAAAAATGAGAAAATCAAAGCATCCGAGGTACATGTAACCGGCATAAACGGTGAAGATCTGGGCGTTATGCCAACAGTGGAAGCTTTGCAATTGGCACGCAAATCGAAAGTCGATCTCGTCTGCACATCGTTATTCAGCAGCCCGCCACCATGTCAGCTGATCGGTGCTGGCGCTGCCAAACAACAAAAGCAACAAGAAGCACGCAAAGATCGCCCCGTCAAAGTGAAAGAAATCCGACTGACCGCTCAGATTGAGGATCACGATCTGGATACGAAAAAGAATCAGGCGGAGCGTCTGCTGCAATCCGGCAATGCTGTGCAACTGGTCGTGAAGACTAAGAACAGCAAGGAATCGGCAACAGCACGCAAACTGCTGGAAGAACTGATCAGCGAATTGAAGCCTTATGGCAAACCAGCTACTGGTATTCAGGTGAGCGGCAAGCAAGCGATGGTGCAGCTCGATTCCAGCAAGTAGTCAGCCAGTAGCGTATCATCGCGATTCCTTTCGTTTCATCTGCAACATAAATAGCCTTATCCTGCCCATTCATGATGTGAATGGAAAAGGATAAGGCTGTTTGTATGAACATGCCAGTATTGATCTGACTGGCTCTCTATTGCCGTTCGACATGACGGCTTGCTACCAATTGACTGCATTCCTCTAGCACACGACGCAATTCCGCATTCATAATCGGTTTGCTGACAAAATCGTGCATGCCCGCTTCCAGACAACGCTGCCGATCTTCCAGCCGTGCAAAAGCGGTAATTCCGACGATGCGAGGCTCGGCGTCCAGCGTCTGCGCATAATGCTGCAAAATACGCTGCGTTGCTTCGATTCCGTTCATTTCCGGCATCTGCACATCCATCAGAATCAGATCATAAGTCTGCTCGGTCGCAAGTCGCACCGCTTCCAGTCCATTCACCACCATATCAGCAGTGCAGCCAAGTCGTTGCAGCATAGACGTGAGCACACGCTGGTTGGATGGATGATCTTCGGCAATCAGAATGCGCAATTCGGCAAAGGAATCTTCTGCTACCAGTATAGACGCTTCCTGCTCCGCCAAACGATTGACGATATCCGGCAAATCAGGAATGACAGGTTGGAGTGTTTCCAGCTTCAATACGAAGCGGAAGGTGGAGCCTTGATTCTCCTGACTAATCACATCAATCGTACCGCCCATTAGCTCTACCAGCTTGCGGCAAATGGATAAACCAAGCCCGGTGCCTCCATACTTGCGGTTCCAGACTGGGTGCAGCTGCGAAAACGGTTGGAACAGCAAATGCTGCTGCTCTGTCGCGATGCCGATGCCCGTATCACTCACAGCAAATTCCAACCAGATATCTTTCTGACACGACGTTTGCCCTTCTTCTCGGCTTAGTGGACGAACACTAACCGTAATCTGCCCCTGCTCGGTAAACTTAACCGCATTGCCAACCAGATTGACCAGAATCTGACGAATCCGCCCCTCGTCGCCAAGCAGCAATTCCGGTAGATCGGGGTCGATATTGAGCGTTAATACATTTTGCTTTTCGGTTGCTCGTAGCAGGAATAGCTCGGCAACATGATCCAGCATCACTGCCATCTGGAACGGCTCTGCTTCCAGTGTTAACATGCCGGCTTCCACTTTGCTAAAATCAAGAATTTCGTTAAGCAGCTGCAATAATGTCTCACTGCTATTGATTACAATATCTAGGTAACTATGTTGCTGCTCATCCAGCTCGGTATCCGCCAATAGCCCCGTCATACCGATGATGCCGTTCATCGGTGTACGCAATTCATGACTCATTACCGATAAGAATTCGGATTTGGCGCGGTCGGCACGCTCTGCCGATTCTTTGGCACGCAAAATTTCCTTCTGATCGGTAATATCGCGGAAGACGATAACCGCTCCACGCTGCTCGCCCTGCTCATATACCGGGGTTACCCGATACGCAGCGAGGAAGCTGGAACCATCGCTTTTCCAAAATACCGTCTCCTGCTCCAGATGCGGTTTGCTTTGACGAATCGCCTGAATGATCGGGGATTGCTCGTTCAGCACGTCAAAATTGTAATAGCCTTTATGCCATTCTGGCTGACCTGCTTGATCCTGCTCATCCAGCTGGTACATATTCAGTCCTAGCATCTCGGCGCCCGTACGATTGATGAAGATACCTTTGCCATCGGCATCCACGCTGAAGATACCTTCAGACACGGAATCCAGAATAAGCGCACGCTCATTACCAAGCTTCTCGATCATATGAATATATCGTTTCAATTCGGTCGTCTCTGTCACGATGCCGTACAGACCGATTACTTTTGTTTCGGACATAATCGGCACATTCACTACATCCGCCGAGAAGAGGGAACCGTCCTTGCGCAGAATGCTCACTTCGTACATCTGCGGTACGCCCTGACGAGCCAGATCGGCGTGGTAGCGAATTTTACGAGTATCCGATTTGCTGAAAAAGGAAAAGACGCGCATACCGATCAGTTCATGACGCGAATAGCCGGTCAATTCTTCCAGACTGCTATTCACCGACAGGAAATGACCATCCAGATCAACGGCGCATACGCCGGACGGATTATTTTCAAACAGAGAGCGGTAGCGGTGTTCACTGTCACGCAGTACCATCTCCAAATATTTGCGCTCGGTAATATCACGAGAAACGGCGGTGTAGGTGTACCGCTTCTCCTGCTCGTTGTACATGTACCGACTTAACGTTTCAAACCAGACGTAATTGCCATTTTTATGACGATAACGAAAGACAAGTGTATCGCTGTGATGGCTGTCCAGCGTACGAATATGCTCCACATAAGCACGCAGCTTGTTAATATCGTCAGGATGCACATGATCAAAGCAAGCTTCGCCCACCATCTCTTCCGGCTGGTAACCAAGCAAGGTCAAGCTGGCAGGCGAAGCGTACAGAAACGTACATGCTTCATCGTCCAGATGACGCGAGATCAGGTCAAGCGAATGGTCGGTAATCATACGATAATTGTGCTCGCTAATGCGCAATTGTTCGCTCATCATGTATTGTTCGGTCACATCCTGCGCGATACCGATGATTTGCAGGGGCTTGCCGGTTTGCTTGTCAGTAATGACTTCCCAGCGCGTTTGTACTGTCTTTTGTACATCATCTGGCAATACGATGCGATACGTGTTCGCTCCACTTTCGCCCAGCGCCAGCGCTCGATTCAAGCATTCGCTCACATACTCCAGATCGTCGGGATGGATGGTAGACAGATACGCATCTGCTGTATATTCTACCGGCTTCATCACATGACCGAAGATACGCAGTACATCTTCGGAGAAGTGGATTTTGCCTGCTGTCATATCCCAGTCCCATGCTCCGATTCGTGCCATGCGGTGTGCGCGCGAGACGATATCCTCCTGCGTTTTGCGCAATGTTACGTCCTGTAAAATACACAAAATACGCGATTGCTTCCCTTTCTCCTCATCCAGCCGCTGTACAAACCCTTCCAGCCAGACGTCATGCCCGTCTTTATGCCGGATGCGGCGAATGAATGTCCGTTCCACTTGCTGCAAACGCTCCTGTTCAGGTGCCTGTTCATCCAGATGACAGTACAACGTATAGCTCGTACCGACGACTTCTTCCGGTTCATAGCCGAGTACATTACGAATGGAAGACGAGGCATACAGCACTTCACCATCCGGCGAACTGATGGCTACAATACCAGCACCATGTTGCGTGACCAGCGAGTATAGATTTTGCGAAATCGGTTCTGGCTGCTCGGTGATCTCCTCCGCATATAGAATCATATATTGCAGTGGTACATCCGACTGCTCTGGATAAAAGGAAGCATGCAGCGACAGCCAGATTGGCTGCCGATCGCCACGAAGCATGCGCCGCTCGACAACTTCTTCTTGGCGGTTATTCAGCCAGATCGGAGCAAGTTGCTGCTCATTCAGCCGGGTACGCAGTCGTCCCTCCTCTTCATCCAGCAATGCGCATAATGCTGGATTCACATACAAGCAGTCGCCTTGCGGTGAAAAGACGGCGATTCCAGTTGGGATATGCCGGTATATATGAATTAACAGGGACATGTCCGGTGCACAACCTGTATCCACTAGTCCAACCTCCTTGTTCCTTTACGGCTGATTTGATATCAATAGATTCGTTTGCACGCTGGTAATGGATTTCTTTTCCAGTACAATCGCGCTCAGACTACACTGGCGTGCACATCTCACGGAAGTTACAATCTCTGCATTTGCGTGCCGAAGGCATTGGGGTAAAAAACGTTTCCGGCTTGGGGCGATTGTAATAATCGTCGTCCAGACAGGACTTCATTTCTTGAATATAGCTGCCAATATTGCGCTCAACCCGATCAATATCCTCGCGGGTGACGCTATATTCCTGATGATCACCGGTGACCAGATATTCCACTCGAATGACGATCTGATCCAGCGGCAAATTGTATTTCTCCTGCACATAAGAAGCGTACAGATACAGCTGATCGGAAAAGTCATCTTCGCGTCCGGTTTTCCAATCCACAATGACCACGTTGTGATCTGGTCGACGGTATAGTAAGTCCATTTTGACATAGACTTTGGTATCAAACAGAATCAGATGATCCCATTTCTCAATTTCCAGTATATTCATGCCCGGTTGGCTCACTTCCTGCCAAGTACGAGTAGCATATAAATGACGCACACATTCTTGCTGTCGCTCGCGAATCGTGGAGATGCGGCTTGTTAACGTATCATCGCCGTAATACACTTCGGACAGCATCATATGCTGTTTCGGATTGCGCAGCCATGCGTCACGATCCTTGGATTGCACATACGCATCGTTAAGCAGCTGCCGCATCGTTTGCGACAAAAATTCGGGACGCGGTGCCTGCTTGCCATCATTCAGCTGGCGGAGTGCCGATTCACACATCCGATGCGCCAGATCACCGAACAGCAGGTAAAAGTTACGCAGTTGCTTCAACCGATACGCATGTACCTGCTCCGGTGAACCAAGTCGATCATTCCAGCCGTTATGAGCGGCGTAATAGTGAAAATAATACTTACGCAAACATTCATCAAACATATTAGCCCTGGATTGTGAGTAGGACCATTGTGGGTATTGTGCCATTCCAGACAGCCTTTCTGTATAAAATTCAACATATACCGTGCTTAGCATTTTGAAACGCTCGGTATCGTGAAAAGAAGTTACTTATAGTTGTAAAATATCTTACGGCTTTTAAATTATACCAGACCACGCGGCAGAACTCCCTATGCATTCTGCAATTTTCCCTGATGCTGCATACAATGCTAAATTTTGCAGATTATGGGGTTTGTGGATTGACGAAAAGGAATGCAGTCGTCAAAATATGATACTAAGACCCAATCGCATACATTATGCACCCTATTTCCATTTGTTCCATGAAGGGAGCTGAACCACTTGACCGTGAAAATCAAAGACGTCGCCCAGCGCGCAGGCGTATCCGTAACCAGTGTCTCCCGAGTGCTGAACGGAGAAAAGTATGTCAGTGAAGACATTCTGCAACGTGTGAATGAGGCAATCGAGGAGTTAAAATATTCCCCTAGCCACATCGCTCGCAGCCTCAAAAAGCAAAAAACGAACACGATTGGCGTGATCGTACCGGATCTGACTTCCAACTTCTACTCCACCATTCTGAGCAGCATTGAGGAGACGGCAAGCAAATACGGGTATAACCTGATCGTCTGCAATATCGCCGAGAATCTGGGCAAAGAATTGAAGTACTTGCATATTTTTCAGGAGATGCGTGTGGAGGGCATTATTATTATGCATGAGAAAACGAATGATGAGATTGTTCAGTTTATCCGCAATGCGACGATGCCTGTGCTATTTTCCAGCGTACAATCGCCTGATCCAGCATTTGTCTCCGTACTGATCGACGACTATAAGGCTGCCTTCGATGCAACCGAATATCTGATTCAGTCCGGGCATACAGACATCTCGTATCTCGGCGGCGATCTGGAAGATGTAACGTCCGGGCAAAATCGCTACAACGGATTCCGGGATGCACTGAACAAACACGGTATTCATGTTCCTGATGAATATATTAAATTTGGCGATTACAAGCTGCCGAGCGGACATGCGCTGATGGATGAGCTGCTACGTCTGAGCAAGCGACCAACCGTGGTATTTGCCGCCAGTGACGATATGGCAGTTGGTGCACTGAACTGCGCACTGGATCGCGGGTTGCGTGTGTGCCACAGGATATCTCGATTATGGGCTTTGACGGCAGCAATATTACCGATATTGTGCGTCCATCCATCACTTCAATGCAACAGCCAATCTATGAGATGGGTCAGGTATCGCTGGAAAATCTGCACCGACTCATTATTCATGCCAAAAACAAACCCCGCGCCGACATCATGCTGCAACATCAGCTGGTCGTGCGTGAAAGCTGCAAAATCATCCCGTCCTCTGCTTCCGTGTAAAAGAAGGGTTCGTGCCATGGGCATGCCCCTTTTTGCCGCAGGGCTATGCAAGATAAATGTTTACGCTTACAAAAAAATATGGTATCGTTACCAGACAGAGAACAAATTTAAAATTTTACTTGTCAATTTGAAATCATGCGTAATATAATGTCTCATATCAACAGAATTTGTCGAATCTAAATCTTATGTTTAGGATCATTTATGTAAGACAAGTTTACATTAAGGCTTTTAAAACCTACCTCACTCTCTACGCACTCGTTATAATCATCATTTCATGTTAGATTATGATTTCATCGCTCTCATTCATTACGTATTCTGGTTATACCCGTATGAATGTTCTTTCCTCCACGATCCCATCATCCATTGCGCATGATCATTCACCCGGTTTATATCGTATACACATCCTTCATCCACTTTTTAGGTTTACAGCTTTTATACGCATCTGGTATCGATTTCAGATGGTTAGTCATTTACAAATAACCTGACTTTCTGGAATCGATACCAGAACATCATTAGCAAGAGTATCATCCTGATTGCACAACTTGGCGCAAGGCTATGAAACCACATCTGGTATCGATACCAGAAAACAGGGGGAATGTTCACTTGACCAATGTAACTGTAGCTGGAATCCCGATATCGCCGCTCATTATCGGCACAGGCGATCTATCCAGAATGGACGGCACCTGGGCATTGGATGAATTTGTTGCCGCTGGCGGTACGACCATTGATATGGCGTATCAGTATACCGGCAGCGAGGAGATCATCGGGCGCTGGATGAATGAACAGGGGAATCGCCAGCAGCTTGTACTGCTTAGTAAATGTTGTCATCCACTCAAAGGCGATCCAACGCCGCGTGTCACACCAGATAACATTACACACGATCTGCTCATCAGTCTGGAACGACTACGTACCGATCACATTGATCTGTACGCTCTGCATCGCGACAATGCCGATGTACCAGTAGAGCCAATCATCGATACCCTAAATGAACATCTGCAAGCCGGACGGATTCGCGCACTTGGCGCATCCAACTGGAGCTGGCAACGAATTCAAGAAGCGAACGAGTATGCTGCTGCTAACGGATTGCAAGGCTTCCGCTTCAACAGCCCAAACCTGTCGCTTGCGGTCGCGCTGGAAGCACGCTGGCCCGGATGTGTATCCGCAGATGATGATACCGTTCAATGGCATACACGCACACAGTTACCGTTACTATCCTGGTCGGCGCAGGCGGGCGGATTTTTCTCCGGTGCGTTCTCACCAGAGGATCGCTCCAATGAAGAAATGGTACGCGTGTATTACAGTGAATCCAACTGGGAACGATATCGCCGCACGGTACAGCTGGCAGAGGAACATAATGTAACACCGACGCAAATCGCGCTCTACTTTGTCCTGCATCGTCCCTTCCCTACTGCTGCCATTATCGGGCCTCGCAGTAGCGACGAGCTGGCTCAATCGCTAGATGTGCTAACGTTGAACATTTCTGATGACGAGCTGCAATGGATCAATCTGGAGAAGGAGGAACGAGCATGATTCAGGACAAACTGGCGGCGCAATTATTTACCGTACGCAATGAATTAAAACAGGATTATATCGGCACATTGAAGCTACTGTCAGAGATGGGCTGGAAAGCAGTTCAGATTGACGGTCTGCATGGCAATGATCCAGTGGAGATTGCCGCTGCTGTCAAGGAACTTGGATTGAAAACGGCAGGTATGCACGTCGGGCTGGAACGCATGCGCAACGATCTGGACAATGTGCTGCGCGAAGCCGATCTGTTTGAGACACCGGATATTATTTGCCACTCACTGCCGGATGAACATAAGAACGCTGCCGGATACGAATTTGTACGACGCGAGCTACGTAATGTATCCTCCCTCGTCTCGCCGCGCGGTTATCGGGTCGGCTTTCACAATCACGATTGGGAATTCCATACGATGATGGGTGAACAGTACGCCCTGCAATATTTACTGGATTATGATCATCAGGCTCCGGTGTACGCCGAGATCGACACCTACTGGGTGCAGAAGGCAGGACGCGATCCGCTGAGCGTCATTAGTCAGTATAGTGGACGCATGCCAATTCTACATCTGAAGGATATGACGTCTGACGGACAGGAATATTTTGCTGAGATTGGCAGTGGTATGATCGACTTCGTGCCTGTGCTGCAATGGGGCGAACAGAATGGCGTTCAGTTCTACGCCGTCGAACAAGATTATTGTCCCGGCTCACCACTAGACAGTCTGGAGCAGAGTCTTCGATATTTGGAACAGCTGATTGTGCCGCTGCGCTAACATCGTAATGACCTGCAAGCGCGATAACTCGATAGTTAGCATATGATCACTTTAAATCATGTAACAACGAACTGAGGTATATAATCAACTCCACGTATGATGCACGTTTGAAAGGAGACATGTCATGCAAGCTGAACTGGATTCGATGTCGAAAAAAAAGACCAAGGCGAAAAAAGCCTCCTCGGCAGGTCTATGGAAAATCATCGTCGCCAACCGCTATCTGTACATCATGTTGCTGCCGTGTCTGATCTTCTTTGCCATCTTCGCTTACCTGCCAATGGCGGGACTCGTGATGGCGTTCAAGGAATTCCGCTTTAACGGCGGCATGTTCGGCGGCCCGTGGGTGGGATTACGTTATTTCAAACTGTTCTTCTCTTACCCGGACGCTACACAGCTCATTTTGAACACCTTTATCGTCGGCTTTTTGAAAATCATCGTCTACTTCCCATTCCCGATTCTGCTGGCGCTTATGCTGAACGAGCTACGCACCAAATGGTTCAAATCGTTAACCCAGACGATCTCCTATCTGCCTTACTTCCTCTCATGGGTCGTAGTCGCAGCGTTCACGACCAAAGTACTGGCACCGGATGACGGTATCTTCAACCAGTTTATGGCGGCGCTTGGCGGAGATAGCAGTACCTTTTATATGATGGACGGTCATTATTTCTATCTGATCATGTTCGTGACGTATGTATGGAAAAATATCGGCTGGGGCTCGATTATCTACCTCGCGTCTATGGCAAGTATCGATCCGACGCTATACGAAGCTGCCGAGATGGACGGCGCCAGCAAATGGCGCAAAATCTGGCATATTACGCTCCCTTCGATTCGCCCGACCATCGCCATCTTGTTTATTCTTGATATCGGTAGTCTGCTGACAACGGGGTATGAACAGAACTGGCTGCTGCGGACAGCAGGCAACTCCGATTTCTCCGATATTCTGGATACGTATGTGCTGCGTGTCGGTATGATGCAGGGACAATACGGCTATGGTGCCGCTGTCGGACTGCTGCAAGGTCTGGTTGGATTGATCCTCGTTATCGTGACCAATTATCTGGTCAAGCGTTTCAGTAAAAACGAATCCAGCCTCTGGTAGGATTCTCTGCACACCTGCAATTTCAATAATTCATTGGGGTGATTTCATTGAAAAAGATTACGCGTCGCTTGTCCCTTACGTTGTCCCTGCTGCTGATGATGGTTGTTGTGCTGTCCGCCTGTTCGTCCGACAGTAATGATGGTGCCAGTACGGTTGCCGCTGATGGTCGCAAAGCGGGTGAAGGCGGCTTTATCGCCAACCGCGATCTGACTGGTCGTATTTTCCTCGAAGGTGACGGTGCTCAATTGCCGGATGATCAGGTGAACAACCCGGTCGCTCAGAAAATCAAAGAAAAAACCGGTATGACGATCAACTGGCAATCCAGTGGCGCTGCCGATGGCTTGCAAGAACTGACCGTAGCGCTCGCTACTGGCGACTTGCCCGATGTGATCGAAGCGTATCTGGATCACGGTGGACGCCCGGAAATGCCAGTTCTGCTCAAGGCTGCACGCGAAGGCATGTTCACCGATCTCAGCCCTTATCTGAAAAATACCAAAGTACTCAAAAACTATCTCGATCCCGACTTCCTGCCGCGCGATACGCGTGAGAACATTATGTTCCGCCCGGACTTTGACGGCAAAGTATACTTTATCCATATGAATATCCCATCCAAAGATACAACTGATCAGGATCGTCTGCATTACCGTGCTGGTCTGTGGATCAGAGCTGATATTGCCAAAGCGCTGAACGTTGATCCTTCCTCTATCAAAACCGAGGACGATCTGTATAATCTGGCGCTCAAGATCAAAGCTGGTAATTTCAAAGACAACAACGGCAAGCCAATCACCGTTATCGGTCCACGTAAATGGGGCGGTCAAGTAACCAGCACCCTGTTCAAAAACTACGACTTCGGTAACGGCACCCAATTCGACGTGCTGATGGCAAAGTCAAACACGTTGCCGAAACCGACTATGCACTGAAAAGTATCGAATTTGTCCAAAAGCTGCTGAAAGCTGGTTTGCTCGACAAAGAAGCATTCAATATGGACGGCGTGCGTGCGGAAGAAGCCTACAATAACGGTTCCTATGCCATCTCCTCCTATATGAATATCGCCCCGGACGCACTAACTATGTTCGAGAAAACAAAATACTTGCCAATGGATCAAATGTACAACTACAAAGGCGAAGACGAGATTTATGAAAAAGGCAAATACGGTAACCAAGTATGGGCAATTCCATCCACGACCGAGAATCCAGAGCAAATCGTACAATTCGCTGACTACCTTGCCAGCAAAGAAGGCAAAGCACTGTGGAACTACGGTATCGAAGGCGACGACTATACGATCAATGACAAAGGTCAATATATTTACACTGACAAAGTAAAATCGATCCTCGACAATAGCCCGCAGGATGAGCGCAATACGATCCCTTACTTCTGGGGCGGACTGCTCGGCAAAACGGATGTGAATAACAACAAAGACTTTGGCGAATTGATTCGTGGTGCCAATTCCCAACCAGATCGTTACAAACTGTATTTTGAATTGATGAATGATGGCAATCCGAAGTACAAATATTGGGATGGCTACACCGCCGCTTCGTATCTGTCTGAGGTGCCGGATATCGAAGCATCGCTGAAGCCGGTTCTCGATTCGTACAAAGACGTGCTCGTTCAAGCCTTCTTCGCCAGCGATATGACCGAAGCGCAGAAGATTCTCGACGATTACCGCGCCCAGCTCAAAGCCGCCGGTGTCGACCAATTCGAGCAATATTTACAGCAAAAATATGATCAAGATCCGTCCTCTGTTGTGTTCTACATCGATGCATTCTTCTGATCGGTATTGTTCAGCTGATAGGCAATCATCGGGGGATGCGCACCATCCCCCATCCTTATTTTGAAGCGGAGGTATTGAATATGGATCAACAGGCTCACGCTGTCGGCAAAACGCCCATCAACGAGCGCATTGCCAATATCGTCAACTATATGCTGCTTGCCCTGCTGTCGCTGATCATTCTGCTGCCGCTGGTTAACATTCTGGCGTTGTCGCTCAATGACGGCAAGGATGCTTCGCTTGGCGGGATCGCTTTTTGGCCACGCGTCTTCTCCGTCTCCAACTATATCGAAGTATTCAAAAATCCGGCGGTTGTGCAAGGCTTGGAAGTGACGCTATTCCGCACCATTGTCGGTACAGCACTCAGCGTCTTTCTAACTGCTATGGCGGCATTTGCATTGAAAAACCGCAATCTGCCGGGTGTCGGCGCAGCGAGTATTTTTATCGTATTCACGATGCTGTTCAATGGCGGGATCATTCCTTTTTTCATGGTGCTGAAGATGTTCCATCTGAACAATACGATCTGGGTGTATATCGTACCGACGCTGTATAGCGCATGGAACCTCATTCTAGTGCGTACGTTCTTCCGCTCGATTGATCCCAGCATGGAGGAATCTGCCAAGATTGATGGAGCGAACGATTTTCAGGTGTTATTCCGCATTTATTTCCCGCTCAGTATGCCGGTATTGTCGGTCATCTGTTTGTTCAATGGTGTTATGCACTGGAATGACTGGTTCTACGGCGCATTCTATGTGACCGACGAGAAGCTGCGTCCGCTGCAAACGGTGCTTCAGCAAATGCTGACCGCCGCTGAAGCACTACGCAAAAATCTGTCCATGAACGCCATGATGAGCGCCAGCAGTACCGTAACGAGCGAATCGCTGAAAATGGCGATGGTCATCATCTCCATCGTACCGATTGCGAGCGTATATCCATTTATCCAGAAATATTTTGTCCAAGGCATTATGGTCGGTTCGGTCAAAGGCTGATCCGCCATCATCTTGCAACGTATCATACCAAGTCATGCCTGTAACGAAAATGGGGGATGTTCATTGAATAACAAACAATATGATGTCGTCTCCATCGGTGATGCCAATATCGATCTGATTGTCGCCGGAAGCGACCAGTTGCCTCTACCGGGGCAAGAAGTATTCGTTAGCAATATGCTGGTGCACATCGGCGGCGGCGCAGCGCTGTTCTCGATGGCACTTGCCAAGCTGGGACTGAAAGTAGCTTTTAACGGGGTGCTGGGCAGCGATTATTACGGTCAGTTTATTTTGGACGAATTCAGCGAATTGAATATCGATACGACCTATATTCGTCAGAGCCAGCATAACAACACCGGCATCTCCATCGCCATCAATCCAGAACATGACCGCTCCTTCATTACGTATATGGGCTCCAATGCCGAGGTGCGGATGGAGGATCTAAACGAAAATAGTATGCGGTACGGTCGTCATGTGCATATGACCGGTTATCAGGGCAGTCGCAATCATGATGCCTATATGAAGATGATCCGCAAAATCAAAAGCTTTGGCACGACCATCTCCTTCGATGTCGGCTGGGATGACAGCGGCGAATGGTACAGCGGCATCTTTGAAGTGATGCGTGAAGTGGATGTCTTTTTCTTAAACGAACTGGAGGCTCTGCATTATTCCGGGCGACAGGATATTCATCAGGCGATTCAGCGGATGAGCAGTCACGCCTCGCATCTGGTAGTGAAGATGGGCTCGCGCGGTGCAGTCTCTGTACACAACGCTGATCGTACGTACCGCTCCGCCTACTCCGTCACCGCCGTCGATACGACGGGTGCAGGCGACAGCTTTAACGCCGGATATATGTACGGCGTGTTAACAGGGAAGACTGCGGGCGAATGTCTGCAATATGGTAATGCGTGCGGCGCGCTATCGGTATCTGCATATGGCGGCAATACAGGTATTCTCGATCATGATGGCGTGCAGGAATTTATCAGACAGCATGCCGGACAAATTGTGGACGATTGGGAAGTGATCGCATAGCCCGTCCAAATGCCAGCAACAATCGGCATACCCGCAGCAGCGCATGAACACATTGGTAATGAAGCAACGAAAATGGATCGCATCACCAATCAAAATGGGATAACCGGAAGCTGTAACAGGGAACTGCATGTTGCTGGGCGCGATTGGCAACCAGATGATACCGCTCCCGCTCCGGTTGTCCTATTTTTTTGGAAGATCGAATATTGGTCGCAATCATACTGGAATCGTATCAACATACACCATACCCTTATACGCTCTGACGATGAAGGAGGAACTTCATGTTTTTTACCGAGGATAAATTGCGCAAGCGTCTGGAGCAACTGGAACCGCTCCGTTATCGAGAACTATTTGTCGTGCCGTCGTATACTGCAATCGAAGACCGTGAAGGCATCAACGGTGCGTATCCACCGCTGCCTGAATCACAAGAACATTCCGCTGCCTATACGCTGCACAAAGGCGAACATTGGACAGGCAGAGATCGTTATATATGGCTATCCGCCACGATTGCCATTCCCGCCGAGTGGCAGGATCGTACGGTCATTGGACTGTTTGATTTTGGCACTACAGAAGGCGGCAACAATGGCGCTTTTCTTTGAAAGCCTTGCTTATTTGAACGGCAAGCCATTTCAAGGCGTGGATAGCAATCATATCGAGTTGATTTTACCAGTCGGTTATACCGGTGAAGCACGGTTTGATTTTCGACTGTGGTCAGGGCTGGAAGGCGGCGGTGCGCCGCGTGAGTTGACGCATATCATTCGCGATTCACGCATCGGCTGGCTGGATCATGCAGCAGATCGGCTGTATTACACGTCGCTAGCGATCTTGCAGACGATTGCCATTTTGCCGGAATCTGCGTATGAACGCTCTGCACTGCTGAAGCTATTGAACGACACATACCGTGGACTGGATTGGTCGGTGGCAGGCTCGGCGGACTTTTACGCTTCGGTGGAGACGGCGGATGCATCGCTGAATGCACAGCTAGAAACGTTGAAAAAAGAGCATCCCGTACTCGTTACCGCTGTTGGTCATACACATATCGACGTGGCATGGCTATGGCGGCTCAAGCATACACGCGAAAAGGCTGCGCGCTCCTCTCTACCGTTCTGCGGCTGATGGAGCATGACCCGGAGTATATTTTCCTGCAAACTCAGCCACAGCTATATGAATATATCAAGCAAGATTACCCGGAATTGTATGAGCGCATCAAGGAGCGTATCGCAGAAGGACGCTGGGAAGCGGGCGGCGGCATGTGGGTAGAAGCGGATTGCAATCTGACATCCGGTGAATCGCTGGTGCGTCAGTTCCTGCTCGGTACGCGCTTTTTCAAAGAGGAATTTGGCGTGGAGAGTAGCTATCTGTGGCTACCGGATGTGTTCGGTTATAGCTGGGCATTGCCGCAAATTTTGCGCAAATCCGGGTTTGATACATTTATGACGACCAAGATTAGCTGGAATCAGGTGAACCGGATGCCGCGCGATACGTTCTGCTGGCGCGGGATTGATGGCTCGGAGGTGCTAACCCACTTCATCACGACACCGGATGATTGGGAAGGCGGCAATTCCTTTTATTATACGTACAACGGGCTGGTAGAAGCAGACTGTGCAAGGCGTATGGAACAGCTATCAGGATAAAGAAGCGAATCAGAATCTGCTGATCTCCTACGGGTACGGCGACGGCGGTGGTGGTGTCACTCGTGAAATGCTGGAGCTGCGTCGCCAGTTGAACCGTATTCCCGGCGTACCGGTTGTGCAGAGCGGACGGGCAGATGACTATTTTAACAAATTGCAACAGACGTTCCACGAGACGGACAGCTATGTGCATACATGGGATGGCGAGCTGTACCTAGAATATCATCGCGGCACGTACACCAGTCAGGCGTACAACAAAAAGCTCAATCGCAAGCTGGAGCTGCTGTATCGGGAAGCTGAATGGCTGCAAACGCTGAATATCGCGCACAGTGGCGACTGGTCGTCGTATCCGGTACAGAATCTGCAAGCAGGCTGGAAGATCATCCTGCGCAATCAGTTCCATGATATTATCCCCGGCTCGTCCATTGCCGAGGTGTACGAAGACAGTACGGTAGAATACGCGAAGGAGCAGATCGGACGACAAGTATGGCGTGAAGCGGCGGGAGCAGAACTTCCGCTAGCTCCACTCTCTCCGTCCCTGTTGTTGGCAGGTGAATATGCGGCTAGCGAAACTGGCGTTATCGGTGCCGAAGATCAGATCATTACTGTAGATGCTAGTACAGCGAATCAGACTAGCTCCACCTCTCTATTATATTCCGAACCGGAATATAATAATGGAACATTGCTCGTTCTAAACAGCTCCTCATGGGCACTGAAACCGCTGGTGCATATTCCGTATGACCAGTGTGCGCAAGGTGATTATGTGTGGAGCGACAGCGAAGGGCAACCGCTTGCGGCACAACACACAACGGACGGCTGGATCGTACAGTCATCCACTGTTCCATCGCTCGGTACTACTATCATTCACTATGCCGAACAGCAAGTACAACTAGCTGCTACGGATACGACTATTGCTGCACAGGCACAAGATGTTGAGCGTATGACAGGCGCTACAAAGAGAAACAATACGACGGAGGAGAGCCAGCTCCCCTTCGTTCACACAGCTTCGGTGACAGACGAAGATTCTACATTCACCTATGAACATAGCGTGCTGCGTACCCCGCATTACGAGCTAACATGGAATGCACAGGGACAACTGATCTCTATTACCGATCTGGATTATGATCGCGAAGTGCTAGCACCGGGCGAGCGCGGTAATGTGCTGCAATTGTTCGAGGATAAGCCGATGAACTTTGATGCGTGGGATATCGATATCTTTTATCAGGAAAAGATGCAGGAGATTGCCGATCTGCAACAAGTGCAGCTTCTGGAGCAAGGAGCGCTACGCGCGGTAGTAGAATTCGTCTGGCATTACAACGATACGATCATTACGCAGCAATTGATCGTCTACAGTCATGATCGTCGGATCGATTTTGTAACGCATGTTGATTGGAAAGAACGGCAGAAGCTGCTGAAGGTAGCTTTCCCGGTACAGATTCGCTCTACCGAAGCGACCTATGATATTCAATTTGGCAATGTGAAGCGTCCGACGCACTGGAATACGAGTTGGGATTGGGCACGCTTTGAAAGTGTTGGTCATCAGTGGGCAGATCTGTCGGAACGCAACTACGGCGTCAGTCTGCTCAATGATTGCAAATACGGCTATGATATCAAAGATCATGTGATCCGACTGTCGCTACTCAAATCTGCTATTTATCCCGATCCGATGGCAGATTACGGACAGCATCAGTTTACGTACTCGCTGTACCCGCATGGCGGCGACTGGCTGGACGGTGGCACGGTACAGGCAGCATGGCAGCTCAATCAGCCGGTAACGACGATCCCGGTTACCGCTTCTGCCGATGCAGCTAATTTCTCTGCCGCTACACACGATACGTTGTCATATCAAGCACACATGGTATCTTCATCCGCTGGGACAGGCAGTGATTGGTCGTCCTTTTCCATGTTCTCATTCTCAGCTGAGCATGTTATGGTGGACGCAGTTAAAAAAGCCGAAGTTCCAACCAACCAGATTGTATTGCGTATCCATGAATACGGCGGTATCCGCACCCCGCTCACGATTACAAGCGATCTGGATATAGCGTCATGGCAGGAATGCAATCTGATGGAACAGCCAGCAGGTGATTCGCAGCAGGGCGAGCTGCATATAACGATTACGCCATATGAGCTGCGCACCTTCTTGATCTCACTGCGGGAGGAATAAATATGAGCATGTTAAATACACCACTCCAGCTTACACCGGAGATGGAGCAGTATGTCGAACGTATCGAACGGCGGCTGGAGCATCTACCCGCCGTTTGTACGATGTTTCGTCATTGTTATGCTAGCACATATGAGACGACCATTCGGGTGATGGACGATGACAGTTCCTTTGTTATTACTGGCGATATTCCTGCCATGTGGCTGCGTGATTCGGCAGCTCAGGTGCGGCATTACTTGCCACTGGCATCATCCGACAATCAGGTAGCAGCACGTATCGCCGGATTGATTCGGCGGCAATTGTTCTGCATCGGGCTTGATCCGTATGCCAATGCGTTCAATCATGAGCCAAATGATGCAAGATACGACGAAGACCTTACTACTCTGTCGCCGTGGATCTGGGAGCGCAAGTATGAGATCGATTCGCTCTGTTATCCGATTCAGCTTGCGTATCTGTTCTGGCAGCAAACGGGCAATGCCGAGCTGTTCGACCACTCCTTTTACAATGGTATGAATCGAATCATCGATCTGTGGAGCTGCGAGCAGCGCCATGATGAACAGTCGCCGTATCGGTTCATCCGTGAGAACTGTCCGCCGTCAGATACATTGCGCAATCAAGGACGCGGCATGCCTACTTCGTATACTGGTATGACCTGGTCTGGCTTCCGACCGAGCGATGATGCGTGTGTATTCGGCTATCTCATTCCGTCGAATATGTTTGCCGTTGTCGTGCTAGGGTATATGGCGACCATCGCCCGTGATATGTACAATGATGAACGTCTGGCGATACGCGCGGAAACGTTACGGGAAGAAATCGAATTTGGCATTGAGCATTATGGTACCGTTCTGCATCCGGTATATGGCAAAATCTATGCCTATGAAACCGACGGTCGTGGCAATCATCATCTGATGGATGACGCCAATGTGCCAAGTCTGCTGTCGATTCCATATCTCGGTTATCGTCCGGCAGACGATCCTGTGTATCAGAATACGCGCCGCTTTATTCTGAGCAGCGACAATCCGTATTATTTTGCCGGGACAGCTGCTCGTGGCATTGGCAGTCCCCATACACCCAAAGATTATATTTGGCATATTGCATTGTCGATGCAGGGGCTAACGTCTGTCGACCGCAAGGAGCAACTGCAATTGCTAGAATGGCTGTCCTCCACTCATGCCGGAACCGGATTGATGCACGAAGGCTTCCACAAGGACGATCCGACGCAATTCACTCGTCCGTGGTTTGCCTGGTCAAATAGTCTGTTTGCCGAATTCGTTATTCATTATGTGCAATCATCCACCAGGGAGGAATCGTATCGCCTATGAATCCTGTCATTCCATCCATTCCAAACTACCATCAACAGCTGAACGTACTTCAGGTGAACCGCGAACCCGCGCGTTCTTACTATATTCCGTATGCACATCGCTCCGATGCTGCCAGTTTGCAGCGCGAGCGTTCGCCCTTTTACCAATCGTTAAATGGCAACTGGCAATTCCGTTATTATGACTCCGTTCGCGAAGTAGAGCCAGAATTCTGGCAACATGCGCCGATTCATACCGGGCAGCATGCAACAGCTGGATTGTGGAACGACTTGATCGTGCCCTCCTGCTGGCAGCGGCATGGATATGATCAGCAGCATTATACCAATCTGAATTATCCGTTTCCATGCGATCCGCCGCATATTCCAACCCGCAATCCGGCGGGTGCGTATGTGCGTCAATTTGAACTGTCATCGTCGTGGCAGGAGCGGGACAGTTATCTGGTATTTGAAGGTGTATTGTCGTGTGTATACGTATGGGTAAACGGACAGTTTGTCGGATATAGTCAGGGCAGTCGGGTACCAGCGGAGTTTCAGATTACTCCGTATGTACAGCCCGGTAGCAATACAATCGCTGTGCTCGTGCTGAAATGGTGTGACGGCTCGTATTTGGAAGATCAGGATATGTGGCGGTACAACGGCATTTTCCGCGATGTGTATCTGTTAAGTCGTGCTCCACAGCATGTGCGTGACGTGTTCGTCCGTCAATCGCTGGAAACAGAACTGGATGCTGCTGGTAACCCTGTCTATACTTCCGCCCATCTGGATATTGAGCTTGATATGAATAGTCGTTCGATAGAGCATGGGGCGGATAGCTCCGATTTCAAAGTTGCCTGTAAGCATTCGCCATCAAACACGCTGACAGTACAAGCACAATTGATAGATCCATCCGGCAAGCAGATCGTCGCTACAGGTATAGTGGACATACAACCGAATACACATACAGGCTGCTTATCGTTAAGCTGGAATAATCCAGTATTGTGGAATGCCGAACAACCACAGCTGTATCATCTGTATGTGGAAGCGAGCGGCGAAGTATTGTATTTTGCCATCGGGCTACGCGAGATTGCTATTACAGCTGACGGTGTATTCACGATCAACGGACAGCCGATCAAGCTCAAAGGCGTCAATCGCCATGATACGCATTCCGTACTTGGTCATACGGTACCGTTGCAGCATATGATCGACGATCTGCTGTTGATGAAGCGGCATAATATCAATACGGTGCGTACAGCACATTACCCGAATGATCCGCGCTTTCTTGAGTTGTGTGATCGACTGGGCTTGTATGTGATTGACGAAGCAGATCTGGAATGTCACGGAATTGGCATTCCTGAGGACTTTGGTCCGGGTGCGTTTCATCAGTTGTCCGCCAATGCGGATTGGCAAGAGGCTTTTGTAGATCGGGCAGTGAGACTAGTAGAACGCGATAAAAACTTCGCTTCTGTTGTTCTATGGTCGATGGGCAACGAATCCGGCTACGATATCAACCATATCGCCATGGCTCGCTGGACGCGGGAACGCGATCCTTCTCGTCCCGTGCATTATGAAGGGGCAGCTCCGGGTTACAATGGGCATAGCAATGTATCTGTGCTGGATGTAGAAAGCCGGATGTACGCTTCTCCCGCCGACATTATTGCGTATGCCAGCGACGAACAGCAAACCAAGCCGCTATTTCTGTGTGAATATAGCCATGCGATGGGCAACGGTCCTGGCGATCTGAAGCAATATTGGGATGCCATCTATGCGCATCCACGTCTGATGGGTGGTTGTGTATGGGAATGGGCAGATCACGGCATCGAGCAGCGTGATGAGCACGGACAGCTATATTATGCGTATGGTGGCGATTTTGGCGATCAACCGAATGACGGCGCCTTTTGCATCGACGGTCTTGTTTCGCCAGATCGCAAGCCGCATCCGGGGTTACTAGAATTGAAGCAGATTATCGCGCCTGTGTGGATCGAGCAATGGAGCGAGCAGACGAAGCATAATGCAGAACATGACCAGAATCAGCAGAACTATGACCATGTCGTAAACAATAAAAATTCCGACTCACTGTGGCTCCGCGTGCATAATCGATATGACTTTGCCTCGCTGGAGCATCTGACTGTGCACTGGATTGTGGAACAGAATGGCGTACTGTTAACACAGGGCGAGTTGGCACTACCAGATATTGCACCCCAGCAATCCGCGATGCTGGAATGGTCATTGCCGCCGGATATCCATCTGACAGCACCATCTTATACTGCCCGTCGCAATCGCTACGTAACGTTCCATATTCGTCAGCGCCAACAGACGCGCTGGGCGGAGCATGGTTACGAGATTGCTTTTTTCCAATTTGCGTTGGATGCACTGGAAAAAGTCGATCCTTTGCCGTTATCGACAATCAATACTATACAGACATCCTCGCTAACAACAACGACAACGAGCGATGAAACAACTGATGCTATTTCTACATTGGATGACACGTTTACCCACAATCATGCTGTTAACGCACAGCCGATCGTCATACCGCTATCCGCACAGGAATTTGACGGTATGTTGCATATGAGCGGCGACGAATTTAGCTGTCGCTACGATCTGGTAGAAGGCGCCCTTCTCTCTATCGGCCGTAGTGGGATCGAATTGCTGGATGCCCCATCCAGCTTTGCCGTCTGGCGCGCGCCGATCAGCAACGATATGCATATAGAGGAGAAGTGGCGCGACATCGGCATGGATCGGCTGCATACCAAAATATACGATAGTCAGTGGCAGCAGACGGACGAGCAAACTGTACTGATTCAGACCTCCTTCTCACTCGGCGCGATTAGCCAGTATCCACTGCTGCATGGTGATGTGATCTGGCAGATTCACAGCAATGGCGTGATCCAGATGAAGGTGGATGTGCAAGTATTGCCGACAGCTCCGTATTTGCCACGATTTGGACTGTTATTGACGTTGCAGTCGGGGATGGAGCAGGTAACGTATTTCGGTCAAGGTCCGTATGAGAGTTATGTGGACAAGCATTATAGTACACGCTTTGGACGGTATACGCAGACGGTAGAGCAACTATTTTACAACTACGTTGTCCCGCAGGAAAATGGCTCCCGTGACCGTACCGATTGGCTGCATATTACGAATCCACTTGGTGTCGGTTTACAGGTAAGTGGTTCGCAGCCTTTTTCGTTCCAAGCGTCGCATTATACGTCTGCCGATCTGACGACGGCAACCCATGCGCACCAACTACGCCCACGTCCACAAACGTATCTGCATCTGGATTACAAAATGAGCGGTGTTGGCTCTAACTCCTGTGGTCCCGAGCTTGCGGAGATGTTCCGTTTGCAGGAAAAATCATTTACGTATGAGCTGGATATTCACGTCGTATCACTGGAAAATCGCTACTAGCAAAATGTATGCAGGCTGCCCCGGTCTCTTCATTCGGGGTAGCCCTTTTTTGTCCATTCATAAACTTTTATATGAATCAAATGAAAACCCTTTCATTTTTGTTCATATGCATGTATGCTGAAACTAGTCCAATCAGCAAATTACCCATATCCCGTTTGATTTCGCCGTTCTTCGTTCTCTGTCCGGTTGGAGGCAATACTCAGCAAACATAAATGTGAGATTGGAGGCTATCTATGTCCACTTCCTTTATATCGCCGGAATGGGGTCTCAGCGTCTCGGAAACCGTATGCCCAGACGTGCAGACATCGGTTAATCTGCTCGGTATCAATCTGCGCGAGGTGAGCCGGGATTGGGAATGTCCAAGTCATGCCCATCATCAGTATGAGATCAATTATGTCTTAGAGGGCACCCAGCAATTGAAGATCGGGGAATACAGCTATGTGCAGCAAGCCGGTGATCTGGTGATTTTGCCGCCGGGTATCCCCCATATGAGCCGTAGCATCAGCGACCGTTCGCTGGTGTATGTCTGCATTCATTTTGAGATGAATGACCGTGTCTTCCTGTCGCTGCTGGAACGTACGAATCAACTGATTTTGCGCAAAAATAGTCTGGCAGCACGTCAGATCGAACCGTGCATTATGAAACTGGTACAGGCTGCCGAGCTAGAAGGACAGCATATGATCACACGCCGTATCCGTTTGCAGGCAGCTTCGTTCGAGCTGTTCGGCGTATTGTGGGAGATTCTGCTGGATGAAGCTGCTCAGGCATCGCCATCCACGTATGCGCATATGGAGCTGGCGCATCAGATTGCCGCACGATTGCAAGGAATTGTGAACCGCAATATTACGCAGGTCACCCAGCGCCCGGAATCGCATTACGGTATCGACGATATCGCTGCCGAGCTGGGAATCAGTCCGTCGCATTGCAATCGCATTTTCCATCAGGTGTTTGCTATCTCGCCGCGCAGCTACCTGTCCAATCTCGTCTTGCACAAGTCCAAGCTGCTGCTTGCCGATCCGCATATGTCGATTCAGGACATTGCGACCACACTCGGCTATCGCGATATTGCGCATTTTAGCCGCCAGTTCAAACGCTGGTCGGGCATCTCACCTAGCCATTACCGTAAAAATCATCTGCATATGAATCAGCCACTCGAAGCCGATGTCTGACATAGCTGAACCACCGGACAGCCACGCTGCCGTATACGTCCATGAGGGGCAATATAACGATGCTCCATACGGCATCATCGTCAGCTGGCTGCCGCTTGTATACTTACTGCTACTACGTTTGATCCATCGCCCGATATCGTTGACAGCCAGAGGAAGCAGAATGCTGATGCTGGTGAACATGATATCGGGTTGTTTGCGTGCGAGTTATTTACGTGCGGTTCGCTTGCGCCGAATCGGGCTAAAGATATTGTAATCCTGCCGACCGGGTTTCCGTTTACCCATATGCGGTCACAGAAAGGAATGATCCATCATGAACAAGCAGCAACCATCTAATATAACGACTGAAAACAGCTCACAGCAGCGTAACCAGAATGATTCGCCAGTATTGGAAACTCTGACAGACGCACCACATAGAGACGAAGTACATTCTCAGAATCAAGCAAGCCATAAGCAAACGCCACATTCGACGCAGGATAGAATACCGACGCAACCATCCTTGTCCACTTCAGATGCAGCGAACAGTGTCTTGCCTGTGAACAATCTGGCAGACGATCAGATACCACAGTTCGCTACGAGCGCCGATACGATCTCCGCTTCAGACATTCCCATTGCTCCACCTGCCGAGCCAACTACCGGCAATAAACTGGTGGATAAAACGCTACGCGAAGTGATTCGTCATGTGGAGGAACAGGAGCAGGAACCACCAACCGAGACAGAATCCAAGCCGTTGCCGCTACACGATTCCATGCGTGGCAAAGTGGTCGTCATTACGGGCGGGGCGGGCGTGTTATGCCGCGCGATGGCATTGGAGTTAGGACGACAAGGTTGCCGCATCGCCATTCTGAACCGTACGGTGGAAAAAGGACAACTGGTCGCTGACGAGATCGTTGCCGCTGGTGGCGAAGCTATTGCTGTTGCATGCGATGTCACGAACGAGGATAGCGTGATCGTTGCCGAGACGGCAGTCACCGCGCAGCTCGGTCCGTGCGATATTCTGATCAACGGTGCCGGGGGCAATCATTCGGATGCGAATACGACCGAAGAAACGTTCCACGAGCAGGATCTGAATGATGACGACAAGCAGACCTTTTATGATATCAAAATCGACGGCTTCCGTCAGGTGATGGATCTGAATATGATTGGCACGCTGATTCCGACGCAAATCTTCACTCGCCATATGACCGGACGCACGGGCGTGAGTGTGATCAACATTTCGTCCATGAGTGCGTACAGCCCGATGACCAAAGTACCTGCGTATTCAGCTGCCAAAGCAGGCATCAACAACTTTACGCAGTGGCTGTCTGTGCATTTTGCGCATACTGGGATTCGAGTAAACGCGATTGCACCGGGATTTTTCCTAACTCAGCAAAATCAAAAACTGTTAAAAAACGAAGACGGCTCGCTCACCGAACGTTCGGAAAAGATTATCGCGCATACGCCGATGCGACGATTCGGTGTACCGGATGATCTGCTTGGCACGCTGCTGTGGCTGGCGGATGCCGATACGTCTGGGTTTATTACTGGCGTAACGATTCCGGTGGATGGCGGATTTATGGCGTATTCGGGTGTTTAAGATCGTTCTTCTCATGATTGCTTATGTAGCATACAGCTGAAAGCATTTTGCAATGTCTGTCTGTAGGGTCATTGTGCTATGTACGTGCATAGGTGGTCATATTACACATCCACGTAAAAAAGAAGCAGCGATCTTAGATCACTGCTTCTTTTTCTGTAACGATTACTTCTGGATTTGCAGTATTATCTCTGAATTTGCAGTATTATCTCTTGGTTTGCAATGTTGTAGCTGTAATTGTTGGAGCTACATATGTTGCTGTTGTGATCTTACTTTGCATCGTTCCTACTACCAATTTTACCTTTTCCACCGTTTACTAACGTAAGCTTATTACGTATCTCCCAGCCAACCAATTATGCCTTGTTCGCTGCTACCGATTGTTCATTGACATACTGCTCGTTCTCACCCGCCAGCTCCTCGCGGAAATAAGAGCGATATACATATCCGATCACGACAGCGATCGTCGTCATTAACGCAGCAATCAGATACATATTTTTCATTCCGAATTGATCGGCAATCCAGCTCAGCCCCAGCATCGCAACCGCGAATGCCAGATTACTCAGCACACTCCATGCTGACATGACACTCGGTGTTTCTTCCGGTGTCAGATTTTGCTGGATCAGTGTACGACGGATCACGCCTGCCACCTGTACTGGCAAGCCAGAGATCATGAGCAGGAACATCGCCAGAAACGGCTGGGTATTGAAGGCAAATGCGACCGCAATGACCACATAGATCATCAGATGCAGCAGCATATGCAGATAAGCGTTCTTTTGAATCTTTTTCACCCGTGAGACGATCAGCAGTCCGCCTGCAATCGAACCGATGAAAAAGGCAGTATTCATAAAGCCCCACCAGCGTTCATCCTGATGCAGCACCTGCACGACAAAGGCAAGGATAAATGCGCCCAACCACGCCGCGCCGCCTAACGTATCGATATTGTCGACAATTGCCAGCAGACGAATGCGGCGGTTAGTGGCGATGATTTTCCAGCCTTCGGATAATTGCTGTCCATACGACGGCTTGGTCGCTGGTGCAGCCTCATCGTCCACTGCACCTTTGGCATGTGCTAGACCTGCCTGTGCATACGGATCACGGATAAATGCGGTAAAGAACATCGCCAGAAAATAACTTGCCGACGCGATCCACATTGTTGGCAACGCCCCAGCAACAGCGACGATAATACCGCTGAGTGCCCAGCCAGAGCATTTGACGATCTGATCGCTGACCGAGATCAATCCATTGGCTCGCATCAAGCCTTCGCCATCTGCCAGTCGTGGCACGAGCGCATTACGCGCCGGATCTGTCCAGCCATCCAAGAAGGACATGCCGAATACGACTGCAAATACGATACCGTACGACGGTACAGGCGTCAGCCACAAGTAAAAGATCAGCGCTGTAAACAGCACAAACTGTCCAAGCTGCGAGCACATTAAAATCGATGTTAATCGATACCTCGACATCACTAGCGGTGCAACCAACCCGCTGACGATTTTGGACAGCATACGGAATAGCGGAATAAAGATCGTTGTTAGCAGCGAGCCGCTTTGAATAAATACGAGGGTAACGAGACTGAGCGAGTACACAATGTCCGCAATATTGGAAACGGTCTGTGTGCCCCATAACATGTAAAACGATTTTCTGATCAAAATGTCCATCCCTTCCTGCAATGTGGAGTAAGTCATGCTTATATCACTTCAAACGGTTATCCGTTGCGGATGACAAGTGGCACGATATTGTCTTGCTAACTAGAGTATGTACGTAATATTTTAAATAATGTAAATTGATCCATAAATTATGTTTTAATCAGTATATGATTTTCTTTTTCGACTTGTCAATTTTAAGTATCGCACGATATGTAAGCCGTGTACACCATTTACAAACAAAAACTATAATAATTTGTTAATTTATTCTAAATCTCATTGTAACGGGTATAACGATAGCTGGCTATATAATAATATCGTAATTAAGTATTATTTATAACTTTTATACGTTCATTCATTTCAAACAAAAAAGAAGCATCTGCCCTTTGTGACAGATGCTTCTTGCGTGTACGTATGACTTGCATATGAGTATTTGGAATTCGTTCCCCTCATAACGTTTCGCGAATTAGTCGCTCTACATTGCCGAACATGATTTTATCGATGTCGGATGGATGGAATCCGTGCTGATGTAATCGCTCAGCGAGTAGCGGAACTTGAGAGGCATCGTCGATCTCCAGATTTCTCGGCACACCGTCAAAGTCGGAGCCAAGTGCCACACTGTCCACTCCGCCTACATTGACCATATGATGAATATGTCGCACCATCTGCTGCAACGTACTGCGATCATCGGAAATCTGTTCATTCAAAAAGTTGCCACCAAAGTTCAGCCCTGCCAGACCGCCCTTGTTACCAAGCGCTCTGATCATCTCGTCGGTGAGATTACGCGGGTGCGGCGACAGAACTCGGCTGTTGGAGTGGGAAGCAACAAATGGCTTGTTGCTATACTTCACCACATCCCAGAACCCGCCATCTGACAGATGCGATACGTCAACGATCATGCCCAGCTCGTTCATGCGTTGCACGGTTTCTACCCCAAATGGCTTTAACCTATGCTGCATCAGCTCATGATCCGACGATTGCGGATAGCCGATGCTGTTCTCGTAATTCCATGTGAGCGTAATCAGTCGCACGCCCTGACGATACCACTGATCCAGCGTATTCAGATCGCCGTCCAGCAGCCGTCCATCTTCAATCGTCAGAAAAGCGGACAATCTGCCTGCTTCCCGATTGGCAGTGTATTGCTCGTAATTCCCAGCAAACCGTGCGGCTGCGCCTTCCACTGTTCCATCGATAAATTCCTGTCGAAACGCCTCATACAAACGCTCATAATATACGTCATCCGCCAGCGGCTCCATATGCAAATGAGCATAAAAGGGTTCTGGTACCATGAAGATGGCGAAAAATTGCGCATACGCTCCGCCGCGTGTCAGCTTGTCCAGATCGACCTGTCGGTCATTACGCCGCAAATCGCCAGTATGATCCGGTCTGGCAAACAGCATGAGCGTATCGCAGTGCAGATCAATATATCCCATGTGTATCCTCCACAACTAGATTCACTATTCATTGCTGATCGTTGCTGTTCTCCACAATGCCGAGCCTTCTGGACTGAATTTCACGGTGACACGCGAGTTAAGCAGATACGAACGTCCATCCTGATAAATTGGGAAAATGGCGGCATCGTCGAGCAATACTTTCTCTGCTTTGATATACGCATCCAGACGTTTCTCCGGCGAAGCGATCCACTGCTGCGATGCGCCGTTAACCAACTTGTTGTATTCCGGGTTCACCCAGTGACCAAAGTTGTAACCGGAACGCTCCGTGAACAGATCGAAGTATGTGGATGGATCGTCATAGTCAGCGCCCCAACGAGTGATAATAATCTGGAAGTCACCTTTGCCAGCGAGAGCAACACGATTTTTCTTCGGCTGGGCTTTCAGATTGATCGTGATGCCGGGCAGTGTATTTTGAATTTCGGATTGATAGAATTGAGCGATCTGCTTGGTTGTATCGTCATCGTCGTACAGTAATTCAAATGTGAACGTGTCCTGCTTCAGCTCGGCTTTGGCTTTGTTGAAATATTCGACCGCCTTGGCTTTGTCCGATTCCAGATACGTCGCTTGGGCAGCGTCACGGAAGGTTTTGCCCTCTACGCCAGAAGCAAGCGTGTTGACGATCAGGAAATCTGCCGGAACAGAGCCATCTTTTAGAATATTATCGACGACTGAATGTTTGTCATACGCCAGTGCCAGTGCGAGGCGCAGATTCACGTTGTTCAATTCTTTTACTTTCAGATTCGGTTGGAAATAGTACAGCATGCGGGCAAGCTGAGTATGATAATCTTTGGAATCTTTGTAAGCTGCCCCTTCTTCACCGTTAATCTCTACATAATCCAGTTGCTGCGATTGATACGCCAGAATGCCGGATTGCGAATCTTTGACCGTTTTGTACGTCAGGGTGTTCAGCTTGATATTGTCCTGATCCCAATACTGCGTATTTTTGGATAGGACAACCGAGTCACCGCCAACCGTCCAGTCAGAGATGACAAATGGACCATTGGACAGTACATTGTCTTTGGACAGCCCGTATTGATCGCCTTGCGCCGCAGCAAATTTCTCATTGATCGGTGCAAAGTATGTACCTGCCATCAAAGAATCAAAGTACGGCACGACCCGATCCAGCTGCACGACAAATGTTTTGTCGTCGGTTGCCTTTACACCGAGTGTATCTAGGGCGGCACCATTATAAAGTACATTCTCGGCGTTTTTCACACCAGCGACTAGCAGCATGTACGAGTATTCCGCTTTCGTTTCTGGATTCGCCAATCGTTTCCACGCATATTCAAAATCATGCGCCGTTACTGGTGTGCCATCCGACCACTTCTCATCACGAATAGTAAAGGTGTACGTTTTCTTGTCATCGCTGATCTTCACATCGCTTGCTGCCGCCAGCTCGACGCCCTTCTCGCTTTGACGGTACAATCCTTCGACCAATTTGTTAATAATATTCAAATCCTCCGCCGACGTAGCCAGATTGGAATCCAGTGTCGATACATCCGCTGTGTTGGCAACGATCAGATCCTGACTGCTGCTGGATGAAGAGGCATCCGAACGTTCCGAGCCTTTGCCGCAGGCGCTTAATAGCCCCGCCAATAACGCCAGCGTTAACAGCAATACCATCGTTTTTTTACTCATATTCAGTCTCCTGTCCTGATTACATATAGTGGGTCATGCTTCTGCTTGCGTTGTTGTATCGGCAGCGCGCTGCTGCATCTGACGCAGTCGCTCTGTCAAAATAGGATTCACGTCCAGCTCCGGTGCCTGTTCATGCAGCAGCCATGAACGAACGGTATGCGTATCGTTGATCCGGTATTCTGGCGGCTCCTGTTCAAAATCAATATTCAGCGCATATTCATTACGCGGTGCAAACGCATCGCCTGTAATGGGATGCACCAGATCAGGCGGGATGCCCGGAATCGAATATAAGCGGTGCGCATCGATTCCGGCATCCGGTACACAGGACAGCAGCGCACGAGTGTACGGATGAACCGGATGGTAAAATATATCGTCGGCAGTGCCCTTTTCGACCAATTGCCCGGCATACATCACTGCCACCTCATCCGCTACCCGTGCCACTACGCCAAAGTCATGCGTAATGTAAATGACGGACAGACTCTTCTCCTGCTGAATCCGTGCGATCAGCTCCAAGATACGCGCCTGAATCGTCACGTCCAGTGCTGTCGTCGGCTCGTCGCAGATCAGAATTTGTGGATTACAGGCAAGTGCAATCGCAATGACGACCCGCTGCCGCATTCCGCCGGACAGCTGATGCGGATACTGCTTGTACGTATGCGCCGCCTGCCGAATACCGACCTCCTCCAGCAATTGAATGCCTAGCTCACGACTATCCCGTCGACCGAGCCGCTGATGCTTGCGAATCGCTTCCACAATCTGACGCCCGATGCTCATCGTCGGATTGAGCGTACTCATCGGATCTTGGAAGATCATTGCAATCTTCTGACCACAAATGTCGGAAATCAGTTGTTTCTTGCTGAGCGCAAGCAAATCAATGGGCTCTCCACTTCCATTCTGACTATCGTGAAAATAAATATGCCCACTGTCGATCTGCTGCTGCGGTCCACCCAGCCCCATAATCGTCCGCGCTGTCGCCGATTTGCCGCTGCCAGATTCACCAACAATCGCCAGCGTCTTCCCACGCTTCAATTCAAAATCAACACCACGCACCGCCCGCAGCAATCCGCGCGCCGTCCGAAAGCTAACCGCCAGATTCGATACGGACAAGATGTGCGGTGCATCGGATGATACGACTGGCGCTTGTGACGGTATAGGTTTCGATGATAGAGATTGCGATGGTGCATCTGACGCTTGTGACGATAGAGATTGTGTACCGGACGCTATCTGCTGATTTGCAGATTGTGCATCATTATGTATCGTTGACTCACTCATGTACGCTCCTCCTTTCACCTTGCTGCATTCTATACCTTCATCTCCTGTTGCCATTGCACCAGCTGCTCCGGTGTAGCCAGCACTGCATGCTCTCCCTCCAGACGATGCTCTACTGCATCGACATAATCCAGCTCGCTCGCGTGGTAGTGAAAGCTTTGCCGATGCTTTTCCACCCGTGGATCAGGTACTGGAATTGCTGACAGCAGTGAGCGAGTATACGGATGCACCGCTCGCAGGAAAATATCATCCGCTGTGCCCGTTTCCACCAGATAACCGTGATGCAGCACGCCAATCCGATCCGAAATATGCTTCACCATCGCCAGATCATGCGCGATAAACAGATACGCCGTGTGTAGCTCCTGCTGCAATTGCTTGAGCAGATTGACAATCTGCGCTTGAATCGATACATCCAGCGCACTAATCGCTTCGTCGGCAATGAGCAGCTTTGGATTCATAATCAGCGCCCGCGCAATGCCGATCCGCTGTCGTTGCCCGCCGGAAAATTGGTGCGGATACCGATCCGCATGACTGCGCGCCAGCCCTACTTTATCCATCACTTCATACACGCGCTGCCGCCGCTCTGCTGCCGAACGATATGTGCGATGAATATCCAGCCCCTGCCCGATAATGTCGATCACCCTTTTTTTCGGATTCAGACTTGCCATCGGGTCTTGGAAAATCATCTGCATGCGGCTGGCAATATATCGCTTGCGCTCCCGCGTCAATTTGCCGCTAATCTCACTACCGTCTAATATGATCTTGCCCTCGTCTGGATCATAAATACGGATCAGGCATCGTCCAATCGTCGACTTGCCACTACCGGATTCACCGACCAGTCCATACGTTTCGCCTTGCCGGATGTGCAGATCGATACCGTTGACCGCCTGCACTCTCTGCCCATTGGAGCGAAAGGACTGCTTCAATCCGCTGACCGATAACAAGGGAGCATCGTCGGCTGCTATTTTCACCGGCTGGATAAAGTTTGTTGATTGCTCTGCCACTGTCATCTTGCTCGCCTCCTTGGCTTCAGATTTTCAATTTGGAATCCAGTGCATCGCGCAGGCTATCAGACAGCAGATTGAAGCTGATCATCAGCAGTGCGAACACAGCGACCGGAATCGCCACCATATACGGATGAATCATCATCGACTTGAAGCCAGTACTGATCAGCGTACCGAGCGAAGCCGTCGGCTCAGGAATGCCCAGCCCGATGAACGATAAGAACGATTCGATAAAGATCGCTTCTGGAATCGACATCATTGCCATAATGATGATCGTGCCGTACATATTCGGCAAAATCTCCCGTAGCAAAATGACAATATCCGAAGCGCCCAGTGTACGTGCCGCCAGTACATAATCCTGCTGCTTCAGTCGTAATACCTGCGCCCGAACAATCCGGCTCATCCCGATCCAGTTCGTAATCATGAGCGCGATAATAATCGTAATCAGCCCCGGCTTCAGAATAATCATAAACAGCGTAATGACGACCAGACTCGGTATACCCGCAATCACCTCGATGATCCGCTGCATCACCAGATCAACCCTGCCGCCAAAATATCCTGAAATCATGCCATAGGTAATCCCAATTACAATATCGATACATACCGCCACCATCGCTACAAATAGCGAAATGCGTGTCCCGGTAAATACACGCGTCCACAGGTCGCGCCCGAGCGTATCGGTGCCAAAATAGTGATACTGCTGCTGAATCCCCCGTTCGATATACGGATTCTCGCCCCGCGTCTCTCCATTCCAAAAGCCCAGCTGCTCCACAACCGGTAGCCGTGGCGGCAGGTTCTGTATTTTCATATCTACTGCATTCGGTGCATAGCCGCTAATGAGTGGACCGATGAGTGCAAACAGAACGATCAGCGTGAGAATGATAGCGCCAATCAAGCCACTTTTACTGCGAAAGACACGGCGGATACTGTCGTAACGCGGCTTGCGGTACTCTTCGTTAATGCCTTCAGCGGCAAGCTGCCGATGTGCCAGCTCAAACGGTGCAGCAAACGCAGAATTTCCTTCATGTGAACCGTTATTGCCAACATAATGTTCTTGTGCATTCAATGGATGTTGTACAGCATTCGTCGTTTGTGCAATAGCTGTCGTTTCTGTAGGCACTTTCGCTCCGCTAGTCTGGCGAAGATCGGTAGATGCTGGCGATTGATTAGCTTGTGCTAAGTTATTGGAAGCGTCATGGGATGCGTCGAGAGAGGAAGTGTCGTTCCGCTTCGTATGACGAGCATAGATATCGATGCCTTTCTTCACGCTTTTCCTCCTCCCGCCAGCCGAATTCGTGGATCGATCAGTCCATACAGCAGATCGACCAGCAGCATCATGCCGATAAACAGTACGCTATAAATAAAGGCAATCGAGATCGCAACATTGTAATCATTCACCTGAATAGCGGTAATGAACAGATTGCCGATACCTGGAATAGCGAAAATGTTTTCGATTACCATACTGCCCATCATCATGCCCACGACCATCGGTGCAATGACCGTTAGCAGCGGAATGAGCGTATTGCGTAGCGCATGGAATAGAATGATGCCAAAGCTGTTAATACCTTTTGATTGCGCCAGCTGGATGTAATCCGATTGCAGCGCTTCGATCATCTCATTGCGTGTGAATCGTGCTACCTTGGCAATTGGCAGCATCGCCAGTGCAATACTCGGCAAAATAGTTGACGAATCCGCCATTCGCTGCGAGAACAACACCGGAAACCAGCCCAATTTAAAAGCGAAAACGTACATTAATCCTAGCGCGAATACATACGATGGAATACTCGCGCCTAGCATCGATACGAGCGACGAGATCGTATCCCAGATCGTCGAATGACGCAGCGCTGAGATGATGCCGAGAATGAGACCGATCACCACACCGAGCGTAATTGCCTGCAAACCAATTTGGAAGGAGATGAGTAGCCGATCTTGAATCAAGCTGGCAATCGGCATATTTTTCTGAATGACATACGATACGCCAAAGTCGCCTTGCAGCACATGTGTTACGTAATTAGCGAATTTTACCGGCACCGGCTTGTCCAGCCCGTAGGCAGTGTTGAGCTGGGCAAGCTGCTGTGCGGTCAATTTATCATCATTGAACGGCGTACCCGGCATCCACTCCATCATCGCGAATAAAATGAACAAAATAACGAGCAGTGTGCAGCACGCGATCAATAGCCGTTTCGTTACATATTTGATCATAAGCAGTCCCTTTCTATAAAACTTATAATTCCTATCGGGTTTATAAAATTTAATATGTATCTATTAGATTATCGAAATTACCAATCGACGTCTAATAGATAATGTTGATACAAAAAGCACAGGTAGTCTGGATCAGATCAACAATCTGTGGATACACATAACAAAAAGTGATTCCCGATATCGGAAATCACTGTTGTATGATGCTTATATTATTGTTCGATCTGGTGCAAACGGAATGCTTCACGAGAATCAATCAATGATGCAATATTTTCACGGTAGGTTTTGAAATGAGGGGTATTTATATGAAATTCAAGCGCAGCTTCATCTTCCCATATTTCATAAAAGACAAATACACCCGGTTCCACCGATTCATGCAACGTATATTGAATACAACCACGTTCGCTGCGAGAAGGCTCCAACATTTTGATTAACTCTGCTTTTAACTGCTCTTCATACCCTGCTTTTGCTTTCAAGATCGCATTATTAACAAGATTCGTCATCGATCATTCTCCTTCCAATGAATCCATTTTGGCGGTGCTATGTATTAGCATACCCGTTTTGGAGAACGATCAACAATACAACCCCACTCAATCCTTATACGGATCAAATTCATTCGCGCCCGCCATGCACACGCCAATCGGCTTCAGCACATGCAGCACATCCAGCGTCTCATGATGCGCGTCCAGCACCGTTTGCAGCTTGCGATACACAAACGGGCTTTCATCCGTATCCGCGCCACGTAGTTCCACACCAAAATCGTCAATCGCCTGCTTCATCTGCTCGCGCGTGATCGCGCCACCATTACGGGTGCGAGTTTTCCAGTTCATTTTACCCGCTGCTTGCGTACGGCTCATGACCCGACCAGCGCCATGTACGGTGCTGTAAAAGGACTGCTTGTTTTCCAGACTGTCCTTCCCGCGCACAATGACCGAAATATCGCCCATACTGCCGCCGATAAAGCCCAGCTGACCCGGTGCCGAAGGTGTCGCACCTTTACGAACGACAATCGTTTCTTGCCCGTCATGCTGTTCTTTCCACGCAAAGTTATGATGATTATGCACTGCAAAATCCGCAGTCGCGCCCAGCAGACGCAGTACTTCATCAATGACATAATCGCGTCCGGCATACGCGTACCGTCCTGCGAGCTTCATCGCCCGGTAGTATAGCTCGCCATGCTCCTGATCCAGATCGAACAGCGTTGGCGCCTGATCCATGTGCTCACCCGGCGCTTTATCCAAGAAGCCCCGTCCCGCTGCCAGATTCAGAAATCCGCTTGCCGTCTTATGTCCAAATCCACGACTGCCAAAATGGTTGCCGATCCATAGCCGTCCTGTAGATGGCTCGGTAAACAGATCGACATAGTGATTACCACTGCCGACCGTGCCCAGCTGCTCACGGGCAAGCCTTTTCAGTGCATCATGCCCTTTTTTCCCTGCAACCTGCATGTATACATTCCAGTCTGGATCGTCGAATAGCTCGTGATCGACACGGTTGCGATTGCCCCGTCCAACGCCAAACGTAATTTGATTGGCGATTTGATCCATCATGCTACCGATCTGAGGCATAATATCCGCTGCCATCAGATTGGTACGTACCGCTTTGTTGCCGCAACCGATATCATAGCCGACACCAGATGGCGAGATCTGACCACTATAGGCGACCACACCGCCGATTGGCTGACTGTAGCCTTTATGATGATCTGCCATCAGCAGCGCTTGCACCACATTACCATGATTGGCACACGTTACTGCCTGACTGACCGCACTGCTGTCCGGTTCACCCCAGACACGCACGCCGTCGATAATTTGAAATGCCATCTTGTTCACTCTACTTTCATTATGTTTGTTTTCTTATTCTATCTAAAGGGGGGCTTCAGCGATCACAGACGTGGATCGACCGCATCGGCTTCCAGCGATAACGCCGCGAGTACACATTCGTGCATCCGCTCCAGCGGCTCCTGACGTACAAAGCGCGCTACCGATTCCAGACTGAGCGCAAATTCCATCAGCGCATGGCGTTCTTTTTTACGCGTTTTGCGCTGTTTTAATCGTTTCAGATTGTCTGGCTGCAAGTAGTCCATTCCATAAATAATATGCAGGTACTTGCGTCCACGCACTTTGATCGCCGGTTGTACCAAACGATCTCCGTCATATGTCGTCATACACTCTGGCTTGATCACTATACCTTCATGCCCCTGCTCAGTCATATCGCTCCACCATTGTACGAGCTGCTGTTCGGCATTTTCATCGCCCAGCTCCACTACTCGATATTCGGTAGCTAGTATCATCGAGCAAGATTGTGCCAATTGCTCAGCATGCTGCATATGCCACCTATGCTCCCGATCCATGAGCGAACCTGTGCTATGCGCCAGAATATGAAACGGTGCAATCTGAATGCCGTCCAGCCCGTCTGTATCCCAGCAATATGCCTGAAATGCCTCTGCAAATCGCTGTGCATTATCCAGTCGTTCCCTCCATTCCCCAATCCAGTCCGCTACTTCGCGCCCTTGCTGCTGCGCGGTATGTAGCGTATCTAGAATCGTACGACGATCATGCAGCGCCGCTTCTGCCACATGCGCATATTGGGATGAGATCAGTTCGCGTGCCTTCAAATTCCACGGCACAATCTCAGTATCCAACAGTACAAAATCCGTCCCATATTGCTCAAAATAGTTCGCATGCTCCAGATCTGTACGCAGCTTATCCAGCACTTGCTGCTCCAATGAAGATGGGAAAAAGGCACGCCCGGTACGTGTGTAAATGCGTCCACTGAGCGGACGTCCGATATACGGAATTGCTGCCTGCGAATCGCGGAACAGCAGTACAATTGCACGGCTACCCATATGCTTTTTCTGTGCAACAATACGAGACACATTGCGGGAGCGGTAATACGCCAGCGCTTCCGCCGGATGCTCCAGATAGTCGTCCAGCGCTGAGACCGCTGGCGGCGTCATCGTTGGCGGTACATACATCAATTCTTCCAGCGGCACGGTGTAATGCGATACCGTATCGACCGCTGCTTTCACAAATTCACTACGCACGCCGATCTCACCGTAACTGTCAGTCATGACGCTGTACCCGTTAATAAGCGGCGTCAAGTTCGGCGCGGCAAAGCGACGTTTGCGCTGACGCTCTAGCGGGCTGTCTACATCCTGCGCATAATCGTGCAACGCGTCTACCGCGACAAAGCTTTGCTCTGGAAAACGATACGCCGTCAGCTGCCCGCCGAATACGACGCCCTGATCAATATTGACTGTGCGATTCACAATCGTCGGACGCAGACGCGGATCATGTCCCCATACGATCCATTCTCCGGACTCATGATTCGCAAACCAATCGGTGCGCTGCGGCTTGCCACTATCATCCTGTCCATCGGTTTCGCCATAACGACAGTAATCGGAAATACCTTTGGACTGCTTGCCAATGTAATGATCCCGAATTCCTGCGTGGGTTACGATCAAGCGGCGCACACCGTTATGCGTAAATACGAGATGGGACGGCGCTGCCAGCAGCATTGCACGAAACTGTTCTTTGAGTGTGTCCAGTGCTTCCTGCCCGTGTACAGCCCCATATTGCTCCAATTCCGCTACAAATTGCTCGTCACCGTGGTTCATCTGTACTCGGCGTCCTTCCAGATAACGCGCCACTTTCCAGCCGTGGTTACTGTCAACCATCAGCGCTTGCTGTGCTGCCAGCTGACGTTGCCAGAACTGCATCGTTTCCAGCGAGCGCGGACCACGACTCATAATATCGCCGACTGAGACTAACATCCGTTCATCTGGATGACGGTAGATGCCCTGCTCATCTGCGACATAGCCAAGCTTGTGAATGAGCTGCATCATTTCTTCGTAACAGCCGTGAATATCACCGATTACATCCACACCGTTTCCGAGCGGTTGCAGTAGCGGGTTCGCCGTACGTTCCAGCCGAACCAGTTCCAGATCGCGCGGCTTCAATAGATGTACAGCGTCGAAACCTTCGCTTTTGAGCTTGTACATATTCTCGCGAAACACGCCGATATGCTGCTTGATTCTCTGTCGTCCACGCGCATGCAGACGAGTGCGGTCGCGCTCCAGCAGTACCTTTTCCGGTACATCCAGCGCAATGACGATAATGTGCACATGATTGCGACGTGCAAGGTTGATATAGACCGCCCGATCTTCAGGATGCAAATGTGTCGCATCTACCCATGTTAGCAAGTTGAGCCGAGCACGCGCGGCAATCGTTTCTTCCATCACCCGAAACGCGCGATCCGAGATTAGCCGATACTGCTGATACAGTACATCGCCTTCCTCACGCGGATGTTGCCGCCAATCGATATGGTCGGTATCTCCAACAAGCTGGCGGAAGCGGTCAGACGATACCGTTTCGCTAGCTAACAGAGTGCCGTTCTCTACTAGCTGTTCCAGCCATGTCGTTTTCCCGCTGCCGGACGGTCCCATCAGCAGCACAATTCCGCCGGTGGGCATTGTAATCGTGCGAATCGGCTCCTGCTGCAATGGCTGATCTCGTTTGTCGTCATATTGTTGATTCTCTTGCCCTTTGTTATGTTCATCCCGGTAGCCAGTCATTTGTTCTTCCCTCCTTGTTTGTGAAATACCGCCATCTGTGTCGGTTGACCATATTCCACGGACACCTCACCAATCCCGTGCATATTCATCTTATAACCGCCGTACGTGCTCCATTCCTGGCAAAAGTCCGCAAATTGCTGACGACTCCATTCAAACCGATGATCAGTATGGCGAATATCATCTTGTTCCATTTCATAGACCGCGTTGTACTCACGGTTCGGTGTCGTCAGGATCAACGTCTGCGGACGATATTCATCCAGCAGCGTACGCATCACCATCGGCAAGCGTAGCTCATCGATATGCTCGATCACCTCGCACAGAATCATCACATCCGCACCACTCCAGCGATCATCCCGGTAAAATAACGAGCCGGTCGCCAGCTGCGGCACCGTACCTGCTCCCGAAGCCTGCATATCAGCGAATCGCTCCAGTGCACGCACGCCTGCATAAGCGGACGGCTCCACTGCCCATACCTGCTTTACACCGCCAATACGTGCCAACCGCTCAGACAATTTGCCTTCGCCAGCGCCAAAGTCGACGATGGTCTGACGCTGTGGCAATACACCGATCTGCTCTACGACTGCCTGATATCGAAGTTCGTTCAGACGCGGAGCTTTGACAGTGTGTACAGCAGCAGGTACAGTTTCCAACGTCGCGTCCGTATCATCTGTTACGACATCTGTAGATACTGTAGGAACGTGCGAACTGGATGTATGCAGATGATCCTCCGGTGCAATTGCCTTGCTTGCTGTTCCGTCGCGCTCACTGCTACCATCCTCCGATTGCTCCAGCACCTCCTGCGTTTCTTCGGGCTGTTCCAGCATATCTTGCGTTTCCAGCGGCAAGGATGCGCTGTACTGGCGAATCAGCGGCATAAAGCGCAATGCCCGTTTGACAATCAGCCGATGCTGCGGATGCATCGTCAGCCAGCCTTCGCCATACCGCTGTAGCCGTTCTACTTCCTCGTCGCCGATATAATAATGCTTATAATCATCCAGCACGGGCAGCAAAATAAACAATTGCCGCAGCAGATTCTGAATGGTAGCTTCCCCGCGCAGATGAATGACTCGAATCGTACTGCGCTTTTTCAGCTGAAAGGAATAGTCGCTTTCTCCACGCTCCAGCTCCACCTCGTACCCAAGTGCCGTGAACAGCGACGACAGCACATCATCCGGCAAATTGGATGCTACTGGGCCTACGCTGATTTCAAGCGGGAACTGATAATCGACCCACTGTGCATAATCCGCCTTCGGCTTACCATTCAGCGCTGTACCGAGCGCTGGACGAATATACGAGCAAAATAAACTGCTAACGACAAACTCGCGGTCGTTAATATAATTCGTAATGTCATAGCTGTCTGGGCTGCCTTTGACCAGATCGATAGGGTCGGGTGTAACAAACAGCAGCACTTGCATTTCCTGCTCTGTAAATACGGGAAATAACAGACGCACACGAGCGCCTTTTTCCTGACGGTCGTACAGGTTGTATGGATTCTTTGCGAGTAGATGCGAGATCATGCCAGCGTGCGGACCGACAGATTTGATTTGTAAATACATGCTTGTTCCTCCCTATGTAGCTTACTTCCTTGTTCCTCACTTGCTATCCATGCCACAACACAAAAAGACCGCAGACTATTCAGTCCACGGCCGGGTATGCTGGGCAAATGCCTGCTGCTGCGTCATCCGCCATGTTCATTCAACGATACTAGCTGAATATTCATGCGACGACAACGAGCAGATACACTGCTTGGCTTATATTCTCCCTAATGCTAATTTGCCTGCTGCTATTGTTACCAGAATGACATGTAGATCATGTCACTGCGGTACATAGCGTCAGACCAATGAGTAAGTTACCGCCTGCTGGGCAGGTCGATATGGAGGTCCGGTAAGGATGATGAGTCTGTACATGTACGTATAGGGGTGAGCGATCCGGATATATGTTCCGGAAAATAAGAACGTTCGACCGTGCGCAAATTTCGCTGCGGGCTGCGTTCATCATAATGTGAATTCGACGGTTGCTCTGGCAAATACGTATAGTACATCATCTCCTGCGTCCTCCTGTTCCTCAAAAGTAATGGTGATGCCGCTGTTGCAGCACTTGAATGTCAACATCATAACCGCGTCCCCAGATTCTGTCAACGCTTGCTTTTGTCTATTTTATAGTGGCAAATTGTAAACGATGAGCGCCAGCACGAATGCCAGCACCGACAGACCGATACAGCGCAGCGCCCATTTCATACGCTGCTTTTTCTGCAATCTTCGTGCTTCAATAACTGCTTCATCCTCGCTACGTACATACCCGCCGCCAAACCAAGAACTGCTCAAAATCACCGCAAGCGCAAGCAAAATAAAGCCTGCCCAGATGAATACATTTAACATATGCCTGTCGTCTCTCCTTCAAATCTGAAATATATACTTGCAAAAAGCAGCACAATTATTCAAATGGTAACATATCCATGATAGATCACTACGTTACACCTGCTCTGTAACTGCTCGTTATATGCAGTACGTTATCGTTCTTACATTACACTATTCAAACATTACATCAACAGCTCCCGAATTTCCGAAGGCGCAACATCCCGGTATTTTTTGAAGGTGCGGCTAAAATATGAGATGTCGTTATACCCTGCCGCCATCGCCACTTCCGATACCGTCATCCCGGTATTAATCAGCAGATACTCCGCCCGATTGATCCTTACCCGATTAATATATTCCGTCACTGTGCGCCCAGTCAATTCATGAAATAATCGGCTAAAATGAAACCGACTCAGCCCTGCCATGCCCGCCAGCTGTTCAATCGTCATTTCATCCGCATAACACTGCTCAATATGCTGCAAAATCGGCGTAAACCGCTCCAGATTACGCATCCGATTCTCGTTATGCTTCCAGTTGGACACGTCCGCCACATATCCACGCACGAGTAGCGTTAACAGCCGATACATATACGATTTGACCGACAATTCATGCCCTACTCGGCGATTGCGAAACTCGTCGATAATATCCTCCATACAGCGCTGTAACTCGGCATCCCCGCGAATATGTGTGCGAAATAGCAGCCGATTCTGCGTCATCGGCGTAATAAAACGCGTCTCTACCGCATCCTGTGACGGACTTTGTAGCGATTGCAAATCCGCGATCAACGCATAATACACCAGCTGATTCGACAAGCTTGTCCCCTGATGCAGATCATTACCATTCAGCACAATGAGATCCCCAGCACGTACATGCACCGGCTCCGCATTGCACTCAATCATCGCTTCCCCACTTTCCACATACAAAAATTCCATATGCCGATGCCAATGATGCGGAAACATCACCTGCCCATACTCCCGTGATCCACAAAAATTCACCTTAATCGGAAACGAAGGATCAGGCATACTCATCGGCTCCTGCAAATCCACCGGCCAATTCATAAACACACCTCCTGAGGACTTAGATGGTTCACAACGATGCAAGTATGTATTCTACGTGTTGCAAATATGCCTTTCTCCACACACTTGGGTGACATACTGTTCGCTCATGTGTTCATCACGTTTGGAGTACATTCCAGCATCTCATCACACTTCTACTATACTTCATATCGCCTCTCCTAACAGCACAATAGTTCAAATAAAGCGCATTTCCATTCATGCTCCCTCTTTCCCGAAATTATATAATCGTTGCAAATCAGCTACATACTCACCTACCCGGAAAGGACGATTGCTATGAAAACCACCATCGGTATTGGCGTTATCGGAACAGGCAGTATTTCGGAGTTTCACTTGAAGCCGTATCACAACCATGAAGACGTAACCATCCTCGGCGTTTGCGATAAAAATGAAGAACGCGCACGCGCTGTCGCCTCCCAATATGAAGGTGCCAAAGCGTACAGCGATTATAACGAGCTGCTCGCTGATCCAGAGATCGATGCCGTCAGTATCTGTACATGGAACAATACGCACGCTGAGATCAGCATCGCCGCGTTAAAAGCAGGCAAGCACGTACTCGTCGAAAAGCCACTCTGCCGCACGGTGGAAGAAGCAGAGCAAATTCAAGCCGCCGTCCGCGAATCTGGCAAAACGCTGATGGTCGGTTTTGTCCGTCGGTATGACAACAATGCGCAAATGCTCAAGCATTTTAGCGAACAAGGCGATTTTGGCGACATTTATTATGCCAAGGCATCGTATATCCGCCGCTTCGGCAATCCGGGTGGCTGGTTTAGCGACATCGAACGCTCAGGCGGCGGCCCGTTGATCGACATCGGCGTACACGTGATCGACCTATGTTGGTATTTGATGGGTCGTCCAGAACCCGTATCCGTCAGTGGCAATACATATTACGAATTGGGCAACCGCGCCCACATCCAACACCTGTCCCATTACAAAGCCGCCGATTACGACGCCACCAAGAACGATGTGGAAGATATGGCAAACGTCATGATCCGTTTCAAAAATGGGGCTTCCCTGCTCGTCGATGTCAGCTTCAGTCTGCACGCCCGTGAAAATGAAGGGCAGATCAAGCTATACGGCAGCAAAGGCGGCTTTGAAGTGGATCCAGCCATCTCCATCACTACCGAAAAATACAATACCGTGCTGAATATCCAGCCGCAAACGGATCATGCCGGGTTCCATTTTGAAGGTGCGTTTGACAACGAAATTCGTCACTTTATCCACTGTATTCAGACTGGCAGCCAGCCGATTAGCCCGGTGGAAGACGGCGTGCATATGATGCGCATGCTGACTGCGGTGTACGAATCGGCGAAGCTCGGTCGGGAGGTGATTCTATGAAGCTTGGACTCAGTACGTACAGCCTGCACGGCAAACTATCCAGCGGCGACATGACCGTGCTGGATGTGATCGATTACGCTGCCGAACACGGCGCAGAACATGTCGAGATTGTACCGCTCAGCTATAGCCTGACGGATAACCCGGAATGGATTGACCAGATCGTGGAACGTGCCAAGCAACGCGGCATAGAGTTGTCTAATTATGCGATTGGCGCTAATTTTCTGACAGATAGCGAGGAAGCATACGAGCAGGAAATCCAGCGCGTCATCCGTGAAGTGGATATCGCTGCCCAGCTGGGCGTCAAGCTGATGCGCCACGATGTCGCCTCTTCGCCGGATGTATCGATTGCCAACTTCAATACTCATCTGGAGAAGCTTGCCAATGCCTGTCGCCGCATCGCTGAGCACGCTGCCACGTATGGCATCACCACCAGCGTCGAGAACCACGGCTACCTGATCCAGCATGCCGACCGCGTACAGACGCTAGTTCAAGCAGTCAACCGCGACAATTATAAAACAACGCTGGATGTCGGCAACTTTGTGTGTGCCGACGAGAATCCGGTCGCTGCCGTGCAGAAAAATCTGCCCTTTGCCTCAATGGTGCATATCAAAGACTTTTACCTGCGTCCGGCAGATCGGAATCCGGGTGCAGGCTGGTTTACAAGCACTAGCGGAACGTATCTGCGCGGCGCGATTATCGGGCAGGGCGATCTGGATATGTGGGAGATTCTGCGAATTGTCAAAGCTTCCGGTTACGACGGCTACCTGTCAGTGGAATTTGAAGGCATGGAAGATTGCCTGATCGGCGCGAAAGTTGGACTGGACAATGTACGCCGTATCTGGGATGCCGTTTAACAGATACTTCCATGTAGCGAAACGGAGCACATCGCAATATTAGCTACATCGAAGTAGCGACTAGATACGTTGCTTCCATTCGTGACATGGATAATCGTCCATTGAATACCTACGAATATGTATGGATACACACTCAAGTATGCTCACGATATTTTCCAAAAAGGACGTGACGATATGACAACCGAACTGGGTAAAATCGGTGTGATCGCCGATGCTTTTAAACTGGAACTGCGCGACAATTTATTAAAATCGCTTGAAGTCGGTGCAGACGGCGTACAAATCTGGGCAACCGAAGGCATAATGGACCCGGACAATCTGGGCATCGACCGCCGCCGCGATCTCAAGGAATATTTACAAGGGTTGGGATTGGAAGTGTCCGCATTGTGCGCCGATTTCGGCGGACACGGCTTCCGCCGCGAGACAGACAATGTATGGAAAGTAGAAAAATCCAAAAAGATTATGACACTCGCGCTCGAACTCGGTACACCTATCGTCACCACACATATCGGCATCATTCCCGAAGATACCAATCACCCGGAATATGCCATTATGCAAGCCGCGTGTAACGAACTCGCTTCGTTCGCTTCGTCCATGGGCGGTTATTTTGCCATCGAAACGGGACCGGAACCAGCGACACGATTGAAGCAATTTCTCGATTCACTGGATAACAAAGGCGTCGCCGTCAACTTCGATCCTGCCAACATGGTGATGGTCACCGGCGATGATCCCGTTCAGGGCGTGTATACGCTGCGCGACTACATCGTGCATACCCATGTGAAGGACGGCATTCGCACGGCGGAAGTGAATCCGCATGACGTGTATGGTGATCTGAGTCATGAGCAGATTGCTGCTTTTGAAGATGGTAGTGTTGGATTTAAGGAAGTGGCGCTAGGCGAAGGAAGCGTTGATTTCAAAGCGTATTTCGCAGCGTTACAGGACATCGGCTACACCGGCTATCTGACGATTGAACGCGAAGTCGGTAGCCAACCGGAGCAGGATATCCGTAAAGCGGTGGAGTTTATTAAAGGATTTAAGGCGAAGGTTTAACAGCGTACGCGTACATTTCAATCCTGAAGGCTAAAAAGTTGGACTTTCATTTCAGCATATAGATTTTCCATGTATCTGCATCAGTATCTATATGGCAGGAATCGCACGAGCTATTAGGTGTAGATGATCATTTCGTCATCGAATTATAGTATGTACGAGAACATTGTCACCACAACATGCTTTATATAAAAAGGCAGAACGCTGCGCTCATTCCAGCATTCTGCCTTTTTATTGGTTTGATCTTATAGACGTTCCTACTTCTCTAGTTCGTCGTTCGTCGTTCGTCGTTCGTCGTTCGTCGTTCGTCGTTCGTCGTTCGTCGTTCGTCGTTCGTCGTTCGTCGTTCGTCGTTCGTCGCAATTATATATAGGATTCCTCTATTGTCCAGTCAAAGTAAAAACTGAATCTCCTGCCACACACTTATGAGCAAATACACTGCAATGCCCCAGATCAACAGCGCCGAGCACCGATTTAACACGCGAAACCAACGCCCATCTTCATCCCATCTGCCAACTGTCATCCCCGCAATCGCTAGCAATCCAAACCACAACCACGACACACCGATACAAGTCAACGCAAACACCCATTTTGCTCCATGCTCATATTGCAACGAACTCGTACCAATCACACCGATCGTATCCAGCAAAGTATGTGGATTGAGTAGCGAAACAGATAACGCAAACGCCACCTGTTTTCGCGCCGTCAACGATGTCGGAGAATCCACCGAATCACCGCCTACGGTCGGCTGTACAGACGATGTGCTTTTCCACGTTACAGCGCCCACATAGATCAAAAACAATACCCCGGCGCTCATCAGTATCAGCTTCACTCCCGGCAAGCCGAACACCAACACCGATACACCACCGACCGCCAGACCAATGAGCAGCGTATCGCACAATCCGGCAGTAACCACGACGGGCAATACGCTCCATAATCTGCGCTGCACCATCCCCTGCTGAAAAATAAACACATTCTGCACACCAAGCGGCAAAATCAATCCCAGCGCCAAAACAAACGCATGTATCATCACACCAGCCATATCGTCATCCCCCTTGTACACAAATCCAAGTGTAGCAAGGAGTGTATCTCATGCAAACAGCCAAACTCATTTTCTACACACCAGCCAAGTGTATAGCATAATGCTCATCTCATTTGTTTCTTTTGCTATAATGGTTCCAAATCAGCTTCATTCACGGAGGAACTTATCATGTCTTCACCACAATCGCCGCAACCGTGGCAACTAAATCGTGAGCACTCGGTGCCGATTCATCGCCAAATTGAACAGCAATTGCGCCACAAAATCAGCAGCGGCGAATGGCCAGTCGGTACGCGGCTCCCGTCCCAGCGCAAGCTGGCAGAGCAGTTTGGCGTCAATCGCAGCACCGTCACGCAGGCGCTCGAAGAACTGGCATCTTACGGCATCGTCGCTGGTAATAAGGGCGGTGGTACGCATGTCGTCAATAGCACATGGAATATGCTTGCCGCTAATGCTATCGACTGGAGCAGTTATGTAGAAGCAGGTGCGCATCAGCCCAATTTACCAGCGATTCGCCAGATCAACGAAGCCGAATACCAGACCGATATGATTCGCACCGGCACAGGTGAACCCGGACCAGAACTGCTGCCGATGACAGCTATCAAACAGATTCTGAACCATGCTGACGAGCAACTGTTTCTCGGTTATGAAGAACCAAGAGGCAGTCTTGCCCTACGTCAGCAAATTGCTATTCATGCCGCTGACATGGGTATTGCATGTAGTCCAGAATCGGTGCTGATCGTATCTGGCGCATTGCAAGCCTTACAGCTCATCGCCGTCGGTTTGCTGGCACGTCCATCGTCGATTGTGGCGGAAGCACCATCGTATATTCAGTCCGTACGCGTCTTTCAATCGGCAGGCATTCGCGTGCATGGTGTGGAGATGGACGAGCAGGGTATTCAACTGACATCGCTGCAACAGCAGATTACTCAGCACCAACCGGGACTGCTATACACGATCCCAACCTTTCACAACCCGACCGGCATCGTTATGTCACCTGCGCGCCGTAACGAATTGCTAGAGTTGTGCCGCAACCAGTCCTTGCCGTTAATCGAAGACGATGTATACCGTGAGTTATGGCTGGATGAACCATCCCCACCACCGCTCAAGGCGAAGGACACCGACGGCAATATTCTCTACCTCGGTAGCCTATCCAAAATGATGACCCCCGGCATCCGCGTCGGCTGGATCATCGCTCCCGAACCAGTCATCCAACGACTGGCAGATATCAAAATGCAAACCGATTACGGCTCCAGCGGCTTTTCCCAATATGTCGCCACCCGCTGGTTCGCTGACGGTTATCATCAGCAGCATTGTGAATGGCTGCGCGCTGAGTTGCGTGTACGGCGAACGCGGTTGTTATCGCTGCTGGAACGTTATTTTGGCGATCTGGCTCAATGGAGCGTGCCGTCCGGCGGCTTTTATATTTGGCTGGAACTGCCTACTCATATATCGGTGCATCGTCTGTTCCACCTTTCGCTCAAAGAAGGCATTCTGATCAATCCCGGCTATATTTACGACCGCCAGTCTGCTCATCATATTCGCTTGTCGTATGCGTATGCGACGATCGAGCAATTGGACTATAGTCTGAACAGATTACGCCGATTGGTAGATCAATTGTTACATGGGAATAAATCATAAATGGGATGTACAAAAAAAACGGATCAGACCGTCACCAACAATGTACTGGCAACGATCTAATCCTTTCATGTTCATGTTCATGTTCATGTTCATGTTCATGTTCATGTTGAAATTATACTAAAACTTTTTTACGCTATTATTATTCATTTCATGCTATACTACCAGAGTACAATTTACGGCGACAAGGGCGGTCGGCTAATCTCCCCATGAAGGGAGGTGAAGCCCATGGAGGTCCAAGATACTCTCAGTTTGATGCTGTTATTCGGCATGTTCATTCTGGCGCTTCTTACCTACATGAAAAAGAAATAGACCGCCCGGTCCAGGGATACGGTCTATTCGTCTATCCTAAATAAAAGCCGGCTGCTCTTTACGCAGTGATTGTACCAAGGAGTCGTGTTACTAGCACGGCTCCTTGTTTCTTTCTAACCACAGTATACATCAACCGAAACTGGTTTTGAATACTTTTTAAACGATTCACTAATAAAAATAATGTATTTACGTCACAAATTCACTATTTCCTTTTCCCATCCACATACACCGACGTCCCACGCGACCTCGCCCAATCCGCAATCCTCGTCGGATCACCTTCCCACAATCGCTGTTTGCCCCATACATTCCCTTCCGGCACACCATCGCATTCCAGCCGAATCACCGGAAACAATCGACTCGGGCTTTCCTTGGGCAGCCCTTTGATCCACAGCACATCCCCTTGCTGCTCAACTTCCAACTCCTGCCCGGTCGTTAACAGCGTCGCACGCTTCACTGGCGTCACCAGATCAGCTAACCGTAGTACCGGCTCCCCGTCCCAAAAGCGAATGATCAGATACAGATGATTGCCGCTCGTCGTCTGTCGTCCCCGTGAAATAAACTCCGTCACATTGCCACCATCCGAGCCATAGATCGCTTCACCATGCACATCTAGCCATTTCCCGATCTCCAGCGCCCGCTCCACAAACTCCGGCGGCAACTGACCATCTGGCTGCGGACCAACATTGAGCAGCAGATTACCGCCACGATTGCCGCCCTTCTCTGCACATTCGCATAACAGATCCAGCAATACATCCGCTGGGCGCCAACGTTCGCCTTTTGTATAGCCCCATAACCGCCACGTCGTCACCTGATTCGATTCCCACAGTCGGTTGGGATCAGCGATAATCTGATGCTCCGGCGTACCAAAGTCACCCAACACGTCCGAATCGCCTGCACCTGCTCCACCGTCAGCATACGTTTTCGTACCTTCGGACGGACCGAGACGATTGTTCACCAGAATATGCGGCTGTAGCTCCTTCATCCTCTTCACCAACTCTACACTACCTAGTTCTTCTGCTGTTCTTGGCCACACACCATCGAAGAAAAAGTGGTCGATTACGCCGTACTCAGTCAGCAGTTCCTCCACCTGATTGTGCATATAGGTTTTCATTTCCGCCCAGCCCTGCGGGTCTTTGTCTGGCCCATCGAAGAACGCAGGAATGCGCCAATCCATCCATGAATAATACAGACCGACTCGCAGCCCTTCCGCCCGAAACGCCTCTACAAACTCCTTGACCAGATCCCGACCGCAGCTTTGCGCAGCAGTAGAGTAATCGGTATACTTCGAATCCCACAAACAGAAGCCGTCATGATGACGAGTCGTCAAACAAGCATATTTCATACCCGCCTGTTTGGCTGTCCGCGCCCATAACGCAGCGTCAAAGTGCTCTGGATTCCATGCACACGCCAGATCAGCATATTCCTGCTGATCCAGATGCTCGCGGAATAGTACTTGCTCCCCGCGTCCAATTTGCGCATACGGGCCAAAATGAATAAACAATCCATACCGACTATCTGTGAACCATTGCCATTCCGGTCGTATCGTAGAGGAATGTATCGCTTGTGTGACCATACTCTTCACTCCATTTCATAGAATATGTAATACACGACAAATACAGCCTGAAATCTAATACAACATAACATTATACTGTTTGATAAAGTATAGCATGCTTTCACGATAAAGAACCTGCCATAAAGCAGATTTTCTGCATAACTACGTGCTTATTTTCCATACGTTCGACAGATGTCATTCCATTTCTGCATCTGATATACTCTAAGTGCTTCTTTGGATATGTTGTGCAATCACTTACCATTTCTAATTTGCACATACATACTCCTTGAAACTTATTTTCATGGAAAATAATTCAAATTTATTTGCGCAACATTTGAATAAATTTGGTCAGATGGCTTTAATAATAAGGACAGAGGCGCATCTAATGTACCTCTTACTCTTGAATAATCAAGCGAAAGTGCTACCTGAAAGGCGGAAAATGACCTATGAAAAAGTGGTCCTATGTACTTATCCTGCTCGGCATTGCCGTGCTTCTATACCCCAAAGCAAGTGAATGGTATGCCGACTGGCAGCAAGAACGTTTGTTGACAGCAGCGGAACAAAGCGAAACGGCAAGCACGAATGACGGCAAATTAAAAAAAGAATATTCTTACGTAAATGCTCTACTAAATGAAGGAGCGTCTGCCGATAATAGTAGTAATGACCCCCTACCAGCAGCATCAGAGGGTGATATTATTGGGATTATTACAATTCCGGTCATTGATGTAAAGCTGCCGGTTATCGAAGGCGCCACTCGCGACAATATGCGCAGTGCAGCTGTCCACATTTCCGAAACGAATCAGCTTGGAGAAATCGGCAATTTTGCCGTTGCCGCGCACCGCGCGCATAAATATGGGCGTCTCTTCAACCGTTTAAACGAAGTGAAGAACGGCGATACCATTCAGATTGAAGCCAAAGGCAAGACGTATCACTACACCGTCGACAACATTCAGATTGTCGAACCAACCGATGTTGCGGTATTGAACAGCAATGGCAAAGAACAAGAGCTGACCCTTGTAACCTGCGATCCGCTGATCAACCCCACCCACCGCCTGATCGTCCACGCTCACCGTACCGATTTGCAAAGTTAGACACATTTCCTCGCCCTGTATTTATTCATTTCGCGTACTTTGTCGTTTTTTGATTGCGAAAAATATAGGGCGTGCTATCATTTAATTATGGTAATCCAGTAACTTTACTGTTTCATCACATTTTCACACATGTACCTAACTAAATAACTTGTCGCATATGTAACGAAGCTGTTGCACGATAAGGGCAAACCTGTTGAAAAGCAGGGACGCAAAACTAAAGGGCCTTACCCATATCTTCATCCGGGTTGGCAGCCAGTTGCCGAATGAAATAGCTTTTTTTGTCTCTTCTTATTACCAATTAATATAAAACTTAGACGATAATGGCAAAACTATCGAAAGATAGTGACGCAAAGCTAAAGGGCCTCCCCCGGTCAGAATTCGGGTTGGCAGCCAGCTACCGAAAGGGGTTTTAAACCATGAAAACATTCGCCCTCACCTGCCTCGCAGCTATTACTACCTTGCTAGCTGTTGCACCCGTATCCACCTTCGCTGCTACTACCGATGCCAACTGGCTCGATACATCCAACCTAAATAGCGGTTATATCGCGGTCAACTATGCACCGGATAACACTGCCCGCACCAAAGTCATGATCAGCAAAAACGACACCACTTACACTTACGATCTCAATACCGTTAGCGCTGCTTCGTTCCCACTGCAACTAGGCAACGGCACATACGAAGTAACGTTACTGGAAAATACTTCCGGTAACAACTATAAGAAAGTTGGCACAGATTCGCTGCAACTGGATTTGGCTGATCAAAATTCTGTCTACCTCGCTTCTACTCAAAACGTCAATTGGAAAGATAGCGCCGCTGTCATCGCCAAAGCACAGCAGCTGACTGCCAATGCAACTACCGATACTCAAAAAGCGCAAGCAATCTACGACTACATCACATCTAACGTAAAATACGATTATGCATTTGCCAGCGCATTGCCAACTGTCTATATTCCTAGCCCAGACAGAACACTAGCTTCGAACAAAGGCATCTGCTACGACTACGCTTCGCTGAATGCAGCAATGCTGCGTAGCGTTGGCATCCCTGCCAAACTGATAATGGGTACAACAACACGCGTCAAAGAATACCATGCATGGAACGAAGTGTTCCTGAATGGCAAATGGTCGACTATCGATACAACAGTTGATGCCAGCATGAAACAAGGCGGCAAAAAAACAACGCTGACTACAGACAGCGCACAATATACAGCTGCTAAAGTATACTAATCATCCGGTTCACCATATACCGATTATTCCGTGCATCATATTCTGTTCACACAATGCAACTAGTCGCTTGCAGATCGAAATGACGTACTTCTCTACCCAATGCTAAGTAGCTGTCATACTTTAGAGTAAGTAATTGTTAAGATAGAGTAAGTGATGCTTCGGATAAAGCATTCCTCCCAATAGAGTACTCTTTCAGATGCAATGAATGATCCTTGTACTTCATGAACAGATTTCAGCAAAGGAAAAAGGCGCCTTATCTCATGTCGAGACAGGCGCCTTTTTCCTTATTACACTTCCATATTTGTCTTATGCTCTTTGCCAGATGGATTCGGAATAACTTCTTCCTCCGCTGGCTTCGGTTTGTTCAGCTCACTGCCCATCGCCTTCAGAAAATGCAGTCCAAATGCCAGCGTCGTGCGCACATCAGGATCACGCATCGTCTTCAGCAATCCCAGCATACCCGGCGGTTCCTTGTCAAAATGATCACCATACTGCTTGTTTGTCGGATCGATCTCGCTAATATGCTCCAGACCGTTACCGAGTGCTGATAACAAACGATTCATCTCGATTGGATCGATACTTCCAACCATTTCGGTCAGTGTAAATAAATTGCGCAGCAGTGGTGGCACATTGAGCGCATTGATCAGCTTAACGCCGTGAATCCCGACCTCGGTGCGATTCTTGAGCGCAGCACTGGCAATATCCAATACACCGGCTTCGTTCAGTTCTTTGACAATATCGACCGTTTTGAGAATTGCTTCCTTGTTGTCAGCGATTGCTCCGATGATCTGGGTTAGCGATTCTGCCTGTAGTTCTGCTTCGGTCGGCACATGTCGTTCGATCTTGTTAATGGCTCTGGCCATACTGGGCACGCTCCCTCCGTATTGTATCAGCTACCGGCTCGTAGTCTTCGCGTCTCCATTTCTCTTCCACTCGTACACTCACCTGTGGATGACGTGTCGCAAAGCGGTGATTGACAGATGGCAGTGGAGATACGCCGCGATCTTCCAGCACTTCCATTTTCACACGAACTTCTTTGTAGCTTGGCGTATGGGTGACATGATCCGTATGACTGCTTGTCAGTCGATTGACCGCTTCGCTAGCATGCTGAGTATTCATTGGCAAATACAGTTCCTTGCCTTTTACCCGATCTGTAACAACAACTGACAATTTTGCCTGACCATATGGGGACAGGAGACGAACGCTGGCACCTGTTTCTATCCCGCGCTCTGCCGCCAGCTCTGGTGATACTTCCAGCCATGTAGACGGAACTTTGTGGCGAATATTGGCAGACTGATACGTCATATTGCCTTCATGGAAATGCTCCAGCAAGCGTCCATTGTTCAGATGCAGATCGTATTCTGCTTCTGATTCTAGCGGCTCTGTCCAATCCACCGGGAACAGTCGTGCTTTGCCATTCGGGAATGCAAAACCATCGGTATACAGCAATTCTGTACTGCTGCCATCTGGCTTCACCGGCCACACCTGACTGTTCCAGCCTTCCAGACGTTCATAGCTAACACCTGCGAAGATCGGTGCCAGGCTGGCAGCTTCCGCCATAATCTCGGATGGATGGCTGTAGCTCCAGTTTGCGCCCAGTGCATTCGCTACATCCTGAATGATCACCCAGTCTGGACGGGAGTTGCCTAGTGGCTCCAACACTTGATGGAACCGCTGAATCCGGCGCTCGGTATTCGTAAAGGTGCCTTCTTTTTCCAGACTTGGCGATGCAGGTAGCACCACATCGGCATACTGTGCTGTATGAGAGAAGAAAATATCCTGTACGACGAAGAAGTCGAGCTGCTCAAACATCTCTTCCACAAAGTTCGAATTGGAATCGACGAACGCCATTTCCTCACCGAACAGATACATGCCTTTGATTTTGCCGTCTTTGATGCCGTCGACCATCTGGTGGTTATCCATGCCCGGCTCGGATGGCAAGGTCACGCCCCATGCTTGCTCATACCGATGACGCACATCGTCATCCGATACCTTTTCATAACCGGGGAAGAAGTTCGGCATCGTACCAAAATCGCAAGCGCCCTGTACGTTGTTGTGTCCGCGCAGTGGATAGGCACCTGTACCCGAACGGGAAAAATTGCCCGTCGTCAGCAGCAGATTACAGATCGCAGTCGATGTATCTGTACCGCCACGATGCTGAGTCACGCCCATCGCCCACAATATGCATACGGTGTCTGCTTGATGAATCATCTCAGCCGTACGAATGATCTCTTCGCGTGACAGACCGGCATGCTCCTCAGCATAGTCTAGCGTATACATAGACAGCGAATCGCGGAACTGGTCAAAGCCTTCCACATGCTGATCAAGAAACTCGCGATGCTCCCAGCCTTGATCGATGATGTACTTCGTTACTGCGGACAGCCAGACGAGATCCGAGCTTGGTTTTGGATGCAGATGCAGGTCGGCACGTTCTGCCATTTCATTCTTGCGGATATCGGAGACGATCAGCTTTTGCCCGTGCAGCTTGTGCGCGCGTTTGACTCGTGTCGCCAAGACAGGATGCGATTCTGCCGGATTAGCACCGACGATCATAACCAGCTCTGCCTGTTGAATATCCTTGATCGTACCGCTATCGCCACCCATGCCAACTGTTCTCATCAGACCGGATGTTGCCGGGGATTGGCAATAGCGGGAGCAATTATCCACATTGTTCGTACCCATAATAGAACGGGCGAATTTTTGGAAAATATAATTTTCTTCATTCGAGCATTTGGATGAAGCGATATACGCCAGTGCATCGGAGCCATGCTGTTCTTTGATCCCGCCCAGCTTCTCCGCGATTAGTGCTAGCGCTTCGTCCCAGCTCGCTTCCACAAACCGGTCACCTTGACGAATTAGCGGCTGGGTCAATCGTTCCTCGCTATTCACAAAATCCCAGCCCCATTTGCCTTTGATGCAAGTGGAAATACCGTTCACCGGCGCATCTACAGACGGCTCGATCTTCAGAATCTCGCGATCTTTTGTCCAAATGTCAAAGCTACATCCTACACCGCAATACGTGCAGACCGTTTTGGTCTTTTCGATACGAGAATGACGCATCGCCGCTTCCATCTCAGAAATCTGAAAGATACTGGAATAGCCCGGCTCCACCGCTTTTGTCAGATCAATCAGCGGCTCCATCAGACTGTTATCGATATTGGTCATGAAGCCTGCCTCGCCCAGCATCGAAGTTTCCATTAACGCATTACATGGACATACGGTGACACAATGTCCGCACGATACACAGGAAGACTGATCCACTGGCACATCATCATCCCAGACGACACGCGGCTGTTCACGACTCCAATCAATCGATAGCGTCTCATTCACCTGCAAATCCTGACATGCTTCCACACAGCGACCACACAGAATACATTGATCCGGGTCATACCGGTAAAAAGGATTCGTATTGTCCACTTCATACGGCTTGTTGCGGAACGGATACGTCTGGTGTTCAATGCCCAGCTTCTCGGTCGTATTATGCACGATACAGTTGCCGTTATTGTTGTCACAAACGGTACAGTACAATTCATGATTCCGCAGAATACGGGACATCGACTCTTGCTGTGCGTCTTTGACCAGATCTGTTTGAAGGGTAATGCGCATACCCGGTGTTACGGGTGTGCTGCATGCGCGTACTAGCTCGCCCTGCACTTCAACCATGCAGGTATCGCATGTGTTGATCGGTCCCAATTGCTCGTTGTAGCAAATTTGCGGAATGTACAGATCGGGCGCCGTATTCACTGCCTGCACGATCGTCATGCCCGGCTGCGCTACGACAGACTGACCGTCTACGTGAATTACGATAGGTTCATTGGATTGCATTTTCATTGGATGTTCACCTCAGCGGAAGCTTTCTCGGATGATTTTACATTTCATATTAAGGCACAACGATAGACTGCCCAACTTACGACAGAGAGCTTTTTGATCATCTATTACCCTTACATTTAAAATTTAAGCATTTTAGTTGGCTATATTTGATATTTATTTTTTTACATATTATTTATATAAAGTAGTTCTGCTTGATTCTTTCTATGAATTGACGCTCAGAATCGACTCTTGCAATCTGTAATAGACGTTCATGATCTGTACTGATAAACACTCACCATTCCAAGCATAGCCTTATCTACTGAGCAACAAAGCGAATCCTGTCGACCGATGTCGATTATCAAATTCCAAATTCCTAATTATGTATTTTTATGAAAAATTAAATGAATAAGCTAAAAAATTTCGGTCAACCGTGCCGATATAGGTAACAGCAGACTGCGTCCAAGTAACGGAATGAAGGTCGCAGCCGACATTGCCGCTCCGTCGTTTCGTCCCGATGATTGATTATGTATGTTCAGGGGGAGTACCACATGACTACACAGAAAAATCAAATGAGTGCACAGAAAAATAAAATCATGCTATACATTTCAGCCAGTGTATTTATCGTTTCACTGCTGGTTCATTTTCTTGCCCGTCAGTTACAAATCTTTGCGGGGATGCAGCATTCGATGAGCGATATGCCTGGAATGACGGGGACCATGCCGGTACATGGCAGCTCGGATTGGTTAAACTTCCTGCTGCTGGTGCCGGCGGTCCTACTCGTACTCGCTTATTGGATGTACGCTCGCAAGCCTTCCGATTTCAAAGTCGCTGTGCTCAATACGCTCTCGCTCGTATTTAGCAGCATGTCCATGATCTCCGGCGGTCAGGGCGATGCCGTCTTTCACTTCTCTATCTTCATGGTTATCGCCATTCTATGCTTCTATGAAAGTATCAAGCTGCTGTCACTTGCCACTATCTTGTTCGCTGTGCAGCATCTAATCGGCTTTTTCTCTTTTCCACGTTTTATTTTCGGCACGGATAGCTACTCGCTAGAAATGCTGATCGTACACGCCTTTTTCCTCATTTGTACGTCTATTGCCGTCAGTGTCCAGATTATCACCAGTCAGCGCTACCGTGCCAAAACACGACTGGAGAAACAGCAGGAACGCCGCCGCATTATCGACTCCATCGTTCAACGTCTACATGACGTATCCAGCCGCATCGCCCACAGCTCCGGTGAGTTAAAGGACAGTTCTACCGCAGCTGCTCGTCATAGTGAAGAAATGAATGTACAGATCGATGGCGTATGTTACGGTGCCTCCTTGCAAACTGATCAGACAACGCTGACGATGAATGCGATGAATCAGACCAATCAGCAGATCGACAGCATCATTCAAACGACCTCTATGGTCTCCACCCGCTCTACCGAAACCGCTAATTTTGCCGAACTCAGCAACCGCAATCTGGAGCAAATGAATCAGGATATGACCGCGCTACGTGAAGCAATCGGACAATCCCGTCAATATATCCGTCTACTGGAAGAGCGCTCGCAAAACATTTCCAAAATCACCAGCTTCATTCAAGAAATTGCTTCCCAAACCCAGATGCTCGCCTTGAATGCGTCTATCGAATCGGCACGTGCCGGTGAAGCAGGACGAGGCTTCGCGATCGTAGCACAGGAGATTCAGAAGCTTGCTCATCTATCCAGCGATTCCGCGACTCAGATCACCTCATTCCTGTCCGAAATGACTACCGATACCGAGAAATCTGCCAGCTCCATGGATCAGGTAACTAGCCGCCTCGATACCAGTATGGAAACGACCCGCAGCACCAAGCAATCGTTGGAGAAAATTTGGGGGCATGCTGCTGATGTGGACGCCGGTGTACAGCATATTTTACAATCCAGTCAGGCAATGTCTTCCACCTCCACACAGGTCGTAGGTGCTGTCGAACGCATCGCCGAGATCGCAGGCAAATTTACGACCAATTGCAAAGACGCACGCCAGCTCGCCACACGACAACATGCCGTCAATCAGGAAAATATGACTGTTGCTCATACGCTAAATGAAGCGTCCGACGGATTACAGCGTGTCATTGAACAGCTGCGCGCAGAATAAGAAAACGATAACAATCCAACGCAATAGCACTCCAGACCAAAGCAATACCGATCCGACCTATAGCCTCTGTCGCTACCGTTCATTTCTGTAGCCGCAGAGGCTTTACTTTGTGTTTTATTAGGAGTAACGTTAAAGGATGGGCTTGTCGCAAGGCGGGCATGAACAAGGAGGCAATCAGGCATGAACACTCCCCATCCGGATCATTCACGGAACAACCATATATTGATCATGGCGGCAGTGGAAGCGGAATGCGAAGCGATTCGTCGCGGTATTCCAGCAGAAGCAGCGTCACGTATTACCGTCAAAGCAGCCGGTGTCGGTCCAGCGGCGGCAGCTGTTGCGACAACACTATCACTGACAGGTCAAACGTACAATCTGGTGATTAGCGCAGGAATCGGCGGCGGCTTTGCTCCACACGCTTCCATCGGCTCCATCGTACTGGCAGATCAGATCATCGCTGCCGACCTTGGTTCGGAAACGGCGGAACAGGGCTTCATCTCCGTCGATGAGCTGGGATTTGGACAATCGGTGTTGACCAGTGATGCAGCATACAATGCTACACTGGCGACGGCGCTTACCTCCTCAGGGCTCTCGGTGCATATCGGTTCGGCGCTAACCGTATCCACGACAACCGGCTCGGCTGCTAGCACGGCAGCATTGCTGCAACGTATTCCGAATGCTGCCTGTGAAGGTATGGAAGGCTTTAGCGTAGCTATGGCAGCACAGGCATTTCAACTGCCCGTGCTGGAGCTACGCGCCATTTCAAATGCTGTCGGTCCGCGTGATCGTGACAGTTGGAACATCCCGGCTGCGCTGCAATCGTTAACGCAAGCAAGCCGTATTTTAGCGGAGGTGCTGTAAATGAATATCGCGTTTTCCCCGTGTCCGAATGACACGTTTGTATTTCATGCATGGGTGCACGGTCTGGTCGCAGGCGCACCGGAACTCAATGTATCGTATGCAGATATTGATATTACGAATAACTGGGCAGCGGCTGGCGAAGGACCAGAAGTTATGAAAATCTCCTACGCCGCTCTACCATGGGTATTAGACAATTATGCACTCATCCCTTGTGGTGGCGCACTTGGTCGCGGCTGTGGACCACTTGTGCTGACCAACCACCCCGAAGCGAATGATGCAGCCGCATTGTCCGGCAAAAAAGTAGCTGTGCCAAGCGAGCGTTCCACCGCTTACTTGCTGTTCCGCCTATGGGCAGCGCAAAATGTACCGGGCGGCATAGGCGAAGTGGTCGTAATGCCATTTGACCAGATCATGCCTGCCGTTCGCGACGGTCACATCGACGCTGGACTCGTTATTCACGAAGCCCGGTTCACGTATCAGAACTATGGTCTGACCTTGCTACAAGATATGGGTAGCTGGTGGGAACAAGATACCGGGCTACCGATTCCACTTGGTGCAATCATTGCTCATCGTTCGCTGGATACTGCGCAAATTGCGGAATGGACGCGTGCTTCGGTAGAATACGCATGGCAACATCCACAGCAATCGCGCCCTTATGTTATGGAGCATGCACAGGAGATGGACCCGGATGTAGCAGATTCGCATATTGATCTGTATGTTAACGAGTTCACCCGCGATCTCGGTGAAGATGGTTACAATGCGATCGAAGCGTTACTGGGACGAGCTGCACGTGAAGGGTTAGTCCCACAATTTGATCTCAGTCTGCTGCGCAAATAAGGATTCTTACCGTACTGTATTCATATCTCTATACCAATGTGATAGCAGATAGCAGCGCTACAACTGCTTTATAGCCGATACAAGTGAATATTTCCCTCTGAAAAAGTACAGCAAAAAGCCCCGATCGCCATTTATTGGACAATCGGGGCTATATGTTTGTGACAACTTCTGCTCAAAGTGGTAAAATGGTTTGCCAAATGGGTTATATATGATGTATACTGGTGTTGCTGATGAATCTTTCTTCATCAACGCAAAATAGCCCCTTTTGCCGAAGGGACTTCTTAAGTGTACATCCATTATAATAACGGAGGTGAAATATCATGGCACAAGGCGTACTGTGTGAAGTAAACAGCTGTACTCACTGGGCAGAACAGAATAAATGTACTGCTGAAACAATCTTTGTAGTGAGCCACGCTCAACAAGAAACAACAGAAACTCAAGAAACAGATTGTCAAACATTTGAAAAGAAATAAGCATTACTTAACTCAATAGCTTTACTGGAAGAAGGGACTTTGCCGAGTTCCTTCTTTCTTTTTACATTCTATCAGCAATGATTATTATTATCAATAGGTTTTTGCAAATTTGTTGAGAAAAGATTGAGAACCTGCTCTCTTCCTCACTAAAATTACATATACAAAGGCTATTCCAGCAAGGTTCTACCTATATTTTATATACAAAAGGCTGCCATTTCCGTGAAGAATGGCAGCCTCTGAGAAAGATAATCAATCACTAGATATTTACAGCTTGAATTTGGATACGGAGCCTGCGAGGTCTTCTACGCCTTGCTTGGATACCTGCATCTGCTCACTAACATGGGCAGCCTGCTGAACAATATCGTCCGCTTTCTCCGCGATCAGACCTGTTCCTTCCGCACCTTCGTTGGCAGCGATAGAAATCTCTTGGATCGTTTTGACGACATTCTCAACGGATGCCAGCAATTGTTCGGACGTGGCACTTAGGTCGCTGGCAATATCATCGATCTCCTGCGCACTGCTCGCATATTGTTCTGCTGAGCTGAGCATCATTTCATAATCACCACGAATATCAGTGCGGAACAATTCCAGCAGATGATTGGAGTTCTGCGACAGATTATCGACGGAACGAATTACGGTGCCGGTAATGCTGTTAATCTGATCGGCAGCCAGCTTGGAATCATCGGCAAGCTTGCTAATCTCGCTAGCTACAACGGCAAATCCACGACCGGCATCTCCTGCACGTGCCGCTTCGATACTTGCATTCAGCGACAACAGATTGGTCTGAGATGCAATATCGATAATCGATGAAACCAACGAATTGATCTGCTGTACTGATTTGGATTCTTCCAGTGCTTGTACCAGACTATCACTGGCAACTTGATACGTCGCTGTACTCTTCTCGTACGAAGTACGGAACTGGCGGTTCAATTCATGGGCACGCGTAGTCAATTGCTCGGCAGCTTTGGCACCGTCCTGCGCTTTGTCAGCTACAGAATGAACAGCCGATTCGATCTCGTTAGACGTCGCATTCATCTCTTCAGCAGAAGCAGCTGTTTCTTCCATACCAGCGGATAACTGCTGGGTCGTGGAGGAAATATCGTGCATACTGCCTTCCAACGTATTCATCCGCTCTTCTACTGTACGAATGATGCCTTGCAAATTACCGCTCTCATCAATCACTTTCCCAAACATCATTCTGAATTCTTTGCGTGCTTCACCCAACGCTTGGATGATCACAGCAAATTCGTCTTTTTGGGTCAAATAGGGAGTCAAATGACCGGCATACGTCAGGTCAAACTGTTTTGTACGTTCGATCAGCTCCAATGTGTCTTTGGTTCTCTTTCTAACATTGCGCATAATAAAGTAAATGATCAGCAGTGAGATCAGCAGCATCACACCTAACTGAATGTACGTTAGCAATGTCATATGACTGGTCAGTGTGGCTGCTTTACCGATGGAATCCTGACTGTACGTATCAATCAGAGCTTCCAGACGTTCTAGATTATCACGTGCAGCAGCGAACTTCACATCCGAATTGGCAGAGTTGCTAAATCGGCGTTGATCCACATCAAACTCCTGTTTCCAAGTGTTAAAATTCTCATTGAACCCGTCCAGCAGTTCAAACACATTTTTCCCAGTATCTGCGTCTTTGTAAGCCGCAAATGCATCATGGTCCTGCTCCATAATAGCGCGTGCTTGTTGAATACGATCATATGCCTGTTGGACGTTATCGTTGTAGTTGTCCGTTTGCAGCTTGATTTGCTGCTCATTTTGCAGATCCGTCAGCAGCGTCTCGGCGACCATTGCCTGATAATAATCACGGTCGGCATTCAGTACGAGGTAACTGATTTTGTACGCTCGATCATACAGGGAGCTAGTCAACTGCTTGCCCATCGTCTCCAGATTGCGCAATGACAATACGGAAAAGACGATCAGCGCCAGTATGACAATCATGACTGGAATCAACATTTTCACAGTCAGACTCCAGTTGTTAATTTTGAATAATTTCACCCTACATCCTCCCAGATCATTAACGAATCCATACTGTTCATTGCTCTACGACACCAATACATGAGCGATACGCCAATCATGATTGTCACAGGAATTATGTGTATAGATTCGTTATCCTTTTCATATTAGGAATCACTCTGTAACTATATCGGTCAAAACCGCTTATTTTTTATGGTTTATTAGGATAATAAGCAAGTTAACTTGGAGAGTAGAATTCACTGTTATAATTCGGATAAAAACTAGTTTGTGCGCGTATATTAATGAATATGAAGTTTATAGAGAATGATGTGTTTTGGATGTAGAATAGATGAATATTGTGCGGGTAGTCGATGTGCACCTATACAAAAATAACCGCCGAATCCGGTACATGTACGCGGATATGCGGCGGTTATAGATTATGCTTGCTGAAGCAAGATGATCATGCAGGATCATTGCCATTTGTTAGGATGAAAGGTTGTTGCACGTTCAACATTTAGCGTTGGACATCCACATGCCAACTTCAATTCGTAGAATCGACATGCAGGGTAGCAGATTGTACATGGTTGGCGAGTGGGATACTGAGTTGCTGTATTCCTTGAGCGACCAGACGCGCCATCTGATCAGCACCTTTATTTTGAAAATGAATATTGTCCTGTGCGCCATTCGGGAAAGCCGGATATTGTCCGGGTTCAGCGTACAAAAATAGCTTTTTCGTAGCGTCTTCACCCAACTGGTTGTAATACGCAACACTACTTGTGCTCAGATCGACCAGCGGTGTATCGGTATCGGCAGCGACTTGCTTCATCTTCTCCACATATTGCGGAAAGCTAATCGTGAATCCACCTGCCTGCGCGTTATAATCCCGTGTACCCATCGGCGTAATCAGCACCGGTGTTGCTCCATTCTGACGTGCACGTTCTACATAATCACGCAGCAGCCGACCATACTCGTTGACTGGCGTATATCGATCAGGCTTGGCGGTATTGGCATCATTGTGTCCGAACTGGATAAGCAAATAATCGCCCGGTCGAATCTCATTCATAATCTCGTCCAACCGCCCCTGCTGTATAAACGTACGCGTGCTGCGCCCGCTAATCGCATGATTGCTGAACACAATACCTGTATCAAAATAATGCCCGATCATCTGACCCCAACCTGCCTGCGGTTGTTGATCCGATGTATACGTCTGCACGGTCGAATCACCAGCGATGTACACGACAGGCTGTGCATGCGGAGTGCGCTTGTCTGCCGAAGCTTCCATAGCAATCCATAAACCAACAAGCAATACTAGAGCAACAAGCAGCAGCATATAACGTCGTGCAGGTTGATACGATATCCGGTTCAATCCAGTCCCTCTTTCGTAAATAAAATACGTACTCCGATCATACGATGCAAGCTTACACCGTATCTATGATCCTGATTTTATATTAGCGAATGAGTACTCATTGCACAACAATATTTTGTAGAAAATAGAAAAGGATAGATACATTCGATGAGCATTTTATGACGATCATTGCGGCAAAAGATGCGCAGAAAGCGGCAGCTGCAAATCGCGAATCCCGTCAGCAACTAGACTGGCGATGCGTACTGCACCTTGTTCTTGGAAATGCGTATTATCCGCGACTCCATCCGGGAAGTATGGATAGATGCCAGCAGCGGCATGCAGGAAAATCGACTTCGTGCCTTCTACACCGACCTGATTGTACAAGGCGACGCTACGGGCGCTCAGATCAAGTAGCGGCGTGTTCGTTTCTACAGCAACTTCCTTCATCGCTTGTACATAGGTGGGGAAACTCGTTTTGAATTGTCCATTGGCATCGTAGTCACGACGCGAGACAGAAGTGACCAGAATGGGATTGGCGCCTTTGCTGCGTGCGCCGTCAATGTATTGTTTTAAGTAATTGCGGTAATCATTCACCGGTGTATAGCGCTCCGGCTTCGTATCTGCATCATTATGTCCAAATTGGATCATCAGATAATCACCCGGCTGAATCTGATTCAGAATGGTATCCAGCCGCCCTTGCTCGATAAAGGAACGCGAGCTACGTCCACCAATCGCATGATTACTAATGACAACTCCACTATCAAAATAGCTACCTATCATCTGACCCCAGCCTGCTTGCGGTTGTTGGGACGAACGATACGTTTGAACGGTCGAATCGCCAGCCAAATAGACGGTCGTTACAGTCGCTGCCGTTTCGTTAGCTACGACAGTAGCATCATGCTGTGCGGCGACTGTTGTTGTACCGTTAGGTTGACCGGAAGATGCTTGGATAGTGCCAGACATCCCTCCAAACAAAAAGCCAAGCAATGTAAACAGACCAATCAGGAAAAGAGGGGTTTTGCGTAGATTCAACATGGACATGCGCAAGATCATCCTTTCTTTTCTCAAATTATAAAGCGCTTACATAAAACATCATAGCTGGATGTTAGATTCGCTGTTATTCACAAAACCGTGGTGTTTGGTTAAAAATCAGTGCTGTTTGTGTGAATTTCCGTATTGTTGTGCCATTTTTCCGCATAGTTTTACGACGTTCAGTCTGCCAGAGTTGAGATTGAGACGAGGAAGAGAAGTTATTCATTCCAAGATCGATAGCAGCAATAGCAAAAAGAAGGCAAGCACGAATGCCGCCTTCTTTTGGAATGGATCATGTCTATTGACTCAATTTCGTAGATGTTTGTCTCATGTGTTATGTGGCTACAAGTATGAAAGGATACGTACTATTGCCAGCATCATTCGGCTTGTATCATCACCATAATCGCCATCATGAGATTTGTATCATCATTCCGCTTTGAGATCTTAAATGCGTTTGCGTCGGAAGATCAAGACGAAGCCCATTGCGAGTACGAGCACGCCGATACTTATAGCTGTATACATCGCTTGCGAACTGCTATTTACGGTTGGCTGACCGCCACCGAAGCCACCCATATCGCCACCGGGACCGCCACCTTGTCCACCACCGCCAGGGCCTCCGCCCATGCCGCTAGGTGGTTGCATACCGCCACCATTTTGTTGGTCGCCGCCCTGTCCACCAGGACCGCCGCCTTGTCCGCCACCACCGCCCATGCCGCCCCCGCTGCCGGAGCCGTCACCAGACGATGCAATTGTGCCATCCAATTGACCTTGCAAATTCTCAACATTCGTTTTGTTATAATCGATCAGCGATTGCACGCCGGATTCAAATTCATCGTACGTGTAGAATGACGTTGGATCGGCTTTGACATCGGCTGCGATCATGGTCTGAATTTCTTTCACTTTTGCCGTGAATGTATCGTTGTTCAGGAACTTGTCGATCGATGTCTGGATCATTTCATGGTACTTGGCTTTGTATTCGTCGACAGCCAGCAATTTTGCTACTAGCGGACGCTCTGCCAGTGCACCACTCGTTGGCTCATCGATCATCAGTGAGCTGGAACTGCCGCCACCGTTGTCACCTTCGGCTGCATTGTCACCATTTGCTGCGTTCGCGTTATCGCCGTTCGCTGCATTTGTGTTGGCATCATTTGTTGCATTGGCATTGTCGCCATTAGTTGCAGTCGTATTATCATTGGCTGCGTTCGTGTTATTCGTTGCATTGTTCGTTTTTGCAGCATCGGTTGTATTGCCTGCTGCGGTATTATCTGTTTTTTGTTGAGCAGTCGTATCGGCTGCGGCAGTATTACCGTTGGTTGCTGCGTTACCAGTCGACTGGGTATTGTTCGTTGTATTTGCAGCGTTATTCGTATCGGCTCCATTTTGACCGTTTGTATTGGTTTGTGCATTGGTGTTATCGGCACCGTTGTCGGTACGGTCGTCTGCGTCTCCGCCAGGGAAACCACCGCCTCCGCCCATGCCGCCTCCACCGCCAAGACCGCCAAACGCCATATTGTAATCCCACGGAATCATGCTAAAGATGCCGCCGTGCTCATACAGATAATAGTTCTGCTTATTCTGCCCGATGTAGCTGTCGGTATTATTCGTCACTACGTTCAAGGTCAGATATTCCAAAATGCTGTCCACATCAAGATAATCGGTATACGGTGTGGTCGCATCATTGTTCAGCTTGTCCAGCATGTTGATGAGTGCATCCTTATCCTGCTTGTCGGTTTTCACTTCCAAGCCAGTATAGGAGTCAGCATCGTCGTCGATCCATTGCAGATCACTACCGCTACCAGTCATGATGCCTTTGTACAATGTACCAGTTGTATCGGTATAATGACTGTCGATAAACGACTCGTCTACTTGCTCTACCGCCAGATACAGCCCTTTGTATTCGCCATTCACATAGACGCGGACAAAGGAATGCTTCGGTGTTGGCAAGCCGAGCATTTCGGACAGCTCATATGCCAGAAACTCGCGCATATAGCTGGCGTCACTGTAGCCATTGTTCAGATTGATTTTGTCCAAACCGTACAGGTTTTGTCCAGAAATGTACTGGTCAAAGCTCAGCTTGAAGCTGTAGCGGTCGGAATCATCCATCTGCACAACACTGCGCAATGACAGATTACCTTTGGCACGGATACCGACATTGTTCAGCACTTTGCCGTTATAATCGACGGTTGCACCGTAATATTTCTCATCAGCTGCATTGTCCAGAATATCCTGGAAATCATCGGAGTCAATGGTAATCTTCACATCGACCACTTTATCTTCTATAAATACATTGGACGATTGCTCCGCTTGCTCTGTTTCTGTTGCTGCATTCGCTTGTTGCAGGGATGACCACGGTACCGCGGCCATGCACAGGCTGAACGCAAGCGTTACTTTTAATGCCCACTTCACTAGATCACCGCCAGTTTCAAGATGGATATACGTTCATAACATGAGATTCCCTGTATCCATTGACGATAGCTACAGGGAATCTTCACGACATTCATTCAGTTCATGGATAAGCTACAGTATCGTTACGCAAATTGCTGACGAATGACCGTGCGCTTATCCTGTTATTTTCAATTGTTGCGATGGATATTAGGATACGTAGTCGCCATTGTAGCTGATCAGAACAGCATTCTTCACGCCACTGATGCGGCTAATTTCGTTAACAAATGTAGGTTCGTTGTTTTTCAGACGAACTTCGATTGTCATCTCGATATTGTCGGCAGTGATTGTTTTCTGTCTAACATTGTGACGTTTTACGAGGGAATCCAGCTTGCTGTTGACCGTTTTCTCCGCTTCATCGCCTTGTGCATTCACAACGAGCAGGTACGGCGTTTCGAACGAAGAGCCTTTGATAAACAGGAACATAACGATACCGACGATGATGGAACCGATGATCGACAGTGTGTAGAACCCTGCACCGGTTACGATACCCGCAGCTGCTGCCCAGAACAGGAAGATCAGGTCAGTCGGGTCTTTGATCGGGGTACGGAAACGAACGATACTCAGTGCACCGACCATACCGAGCGAGAGCACGAGGTTGGAGTTAATCGCGATGATGACCATCGACGTAACGAGTACCATACCGACGAGAGAAATGTTAAAGCTTTTGGAATATAACACGCCGCTGAAGACGCGTTTGTACAGGAAATAAATAAACAATCCGATCAAAAAGGAAATGCCCATCGTGAGCAGGATATGCGTGATGCTGATATCGGTGGAGAAGCTCTCCAGCACCGAATTTTTGACGATATCGGAGAAGTTTGTTGCTGTGGTGGAATCTGTAGTATTATTCGCTGCCGCTGCTGCGACGGTTGTCGTTGTTGCCATGTTTATTGGTCCTCCCAGTTGTTTTCTTTGCCGAGCTTGCGACAAATGACGTATTTGGAATTCGATTGCCGGATCAGTCCTTCGAGCTGTAATGCCGTCTTGATGTAATCGGGCAAATACTCGTCGTACTTCACTTCTAGCACAAAATGCTTGTTGTCGATCGCATCTACCATAGCGAGCTGTGGATCAAAAATGTCCACATTATTCAGCCCGGTTTTCAGATACTTATCAAAGGTAATGCGCACATTGCCCAGTGGCGATGTGTACGCCTCACGCACATAATCGACGATGACTTTGGGACGAAGCAGCACATTGTTGGCTGCATGATAAATTTCATACAACAGCGGTTTCTCCGGAATATTGAATACTTCGTAGTTGCCTTTCAGCATCTCGTCGTACATTTCGCGAGTAATGGACTCTTTTACTTTGGCGATGTATTCGTTCATTTTGATCTTTTTCTCAAAATGGATAATACGGTCGCTGCCGTTGTAAATGCGAATCCGGTATTTCACACGGTCGCGCACACCGCCCTGCTTCTCATGCAGTGCTGTGTTGTTTACATCATCAAAGTAAAGGCTGCGAATCAAATATTCTCCGGCTTCATTGGCATTGGTATCTTGCTTGAGAATGCCTTTGAGCCGCTGGCGAATCATAAAATACTGATGATAATTGACGTAATGCTTCAGTTCATGACGATACTGCAAATCCGTTCGGGGATAGTACACCTGTTGTTCTCCTTTCCCGTTTCAACTGCTTTGAAATGAGCAGTCGCCGCTTGTCCAGTCGGGATTGTATTTTACGTAGATTTTACATCCCGTTAACAATTCTGATTATAAATAGGTATTTTGAACTCTTTATGAACAGATCTGTAAAATTAGATAAAGATCTGAAAAATTGTTGAGCTGGAAGGATGGGACTATGGGATAGAATGGCTTGTAAAGAGAGGGGCGGAGAATGTGGTGGGAAATCGTGTAATAGAGCATAGGGAAAAGCCCTGCTGCTCGTTGTTGGCGAGACAGCAGGGCTTTTCGGGTGAGGTAGGGACAGGGTGGGGCTGGGTTTGTTGCTTGGATGTATTGCTGTTATAGTTTGTTGCTTTGGTTTTGCTAGTTATGATATTTGGGGCGAATCGTTATTGGATTATGGCTAATTTGTTTTTATTTAGAGCAATTAATTACTAACCTGTCCCTCCAGTTATAATAATTAGCGCGATATGATAGAGTATAACTCTGGTGTAATATCGGCACTTCTTAACTGGCGATACGCTTTAATTTTGGATTTAAATTCAAGTTGCAGAATGTAACTATCATCAATTTCTCTGTAATTCGATTCGCTATGATCGAGTAATTTTTTGATAAGAACAGGATTTGTTATCGTTGTTACTTTTGATTTATTTTGCTCAAATAGCTCATCGTATCCAATATTATTGGATATTGATGTTGGCAATAAACGGATAGCTTGGATGTTTTGTATTGATGTCGCATCAGAAAGTAAATTTTTAGATTTTAGCCACTTGTATAACTTTTTATTATCAGGACTCCATGAGTATGTTTTTATAACATAGCTTCCCGGTGAACCGTCAGGTATACTAATTTGGAAATCTAGGCTATTTCCAAGAACCACATGATGCCAAGGATCATTTATATTTTCCATCTGCTCAATAATTAATGCTTTAAGTTCTTTGATTTCTTTTGGATTATCGACAGTAGCGATAATCCATTATTATTAGCTGTTCTAACTAGATCAGGATTTACAACTTGTATATTCTCAGAATAAGATTCTAATTCATCTAGTGAGTAATAACTTCTTTTATACGAAAATTGATTAATTACAGGTAAAATATAGGCTTTGTATTCATCAAATGAGAATGAGTATTTGCGAGTCAATAAATCTCCATCTTTCAGTTGATATGCAATCTGAATATACTGTTGATCATTACCTAAGTGATATATATCCTGTTCACTTACATTCTCGTTAGGTCGCATTTGTTCAAGAATACGATGTAGGTCAATAACTGCTTCAATATAAGAATGATCATTGGAAAATACATTTGAATTTAACTGCTGAGAGATATTCGTTCCATTTGTTGCCCGTTCAAATGAATATAGATCCATTTGCAAATCGCTTCCTACAAATACACTCTGAATATTGTTTTCTTCCGGTACTCTGGATGCGAAACCATTTAAACTTGATACCGAAAAAAATAATACAAGTAATGTCAGTACTCCGTATATACTTAATTGCTTAAGCATATATTTATCTGCTATTTGCCAAGTTCTTCGAATAATCATATCAGCAACTATACTACCAATAATAGCTCCGATTATGTATCCCCCAATTACAATCACTGGTTTAGATACAATCAGGCTTTTACAAAGAATACCAATCATTAAAGAAATCGTCAGTGTCATGCCAAATTGGAAGAGCGGATTGAAATACCGGAATACGATAGAAACGCTAGCACTTTCTGCTGGTCGCATACGATATAACCAGTAGCTTAATAAAACAAACAGAATCGACCACAATACATACATCCAGCCTTCGCGCGCTTCCAATGCCCAATAATTCAGATTGCTAATTCGGTATATAGGCGACCAAAATGCCGGGCTATCGTGAAATATATTATTTCCCACATAACCATACAAAAACATTTTGAAATGAAGATCAAACAAATTGGACAAAACAGAAGGTAAATACAACAGTCCTCCGGTTACAATAAGCTGCAAAATCGACTGTCCAACGCAAATACCGATTAACATAGTAAAAGAAAAAAGAAGTAGCATGATTACATTGGTAGAAACTATCCATTCAATGATCTGTACATTTCCAAAATATATGTGTTTGAGACTAAAACGCATCAGCCATAAAATCAATCCCGTCAACCAGACGGGAACACTTAGCATAATCATTCCCACGATCAGATGAACCGAAAGCAAATGGTGCCGTTTTACAGGCAAGCTATGGAAGAGGTCATTAGACTTACGATGCTGCATATAACGCGTCAAAAATACTGCAATTAAACATGGGAATACGATCAAAACAGCAGTTTGCCAATCGCCAGATATATCATATTCATATAAATGATTGACTGTAGAGACCCCTGCATTGATTGTATTAATATTGTTTTCTTTATTAATCAAACGGAATGGCAAGACCATAATAAGCGCAACCCAGTACAATGCTGCCAACCAGCCTGTTTGTCTGAAAGCATACCACCAGATGCCCCGATTAAAGAAGTATGATGTGTGCGTCATAACCGGCATCCCCCATTTCATAAATAAAGATCTCCTCCAGCGTCATCGGCAGTACATCAAACACATACGGCTGGTACACCTGCACCACTTCGGTAATCCGCTCCACCGTGCCTTTGATAATATACGTGCCTACACTTCCGCGCTGCTCGCGATGGACAATGTCCAGCAATCCGCTAATCGCCTGTTGATGACGCTCATCGCGGAAAGCAACTTGGATTTTGTGTGTATCGGATTTGAGGTCATCCAGTTCTTTTTCCAGCAATAGACGTCCTTCGTGCATAATGCCGACATGATCGCACATATCCTCAATCTCGCGCAGATTATGCGATGAGATGACAACGGTCAGCCCTCGTTCGGCGACCTCTTGGAACAGAAGATTCTTCACCTGTCGGCGCATCACCGGATCAAGTCCGTCAATCGGTTCATCCAGAATCAATACATCTGGCTTACAGCTAAGAGCGAGCCATAACGATGCTTGCCGCTGCATGCCTTTGGACATACGATGCAATTTCCGTTTGGGGCTGATGCTGGCAAATGCCGGTGCCAATTGCTGAAACCGTTCCTCGCTCCAACTGGTATAGGTTGAGCGGTAAAATGTTGCCATCTGCGTAATGCTTGTTTGCGCAAAAAAGTATGGCTGATCCGCTAAAAAGATCATGCGCTGTTTACTTGCCGGATGCTCATACACCGGCTGACCATCCAGTGTAATGCTACCGCGATCTGGGCGATAAATGCCTGCCAGCATTTTCAATAATGTCGTCTTGCCTGCACCGTTGGAGCCAAGTAGACCAAAAATCGAACCTTTATGTACGGTCAAGCTAATATCCTGCACCGCTGCTTCTTCCTCAAATCTCTTATGAAGTCCGCTGATCTCAATCATCCTGCTCCCTCCTCTGTTCTTCCATCGCCTGCCGATACAGCTTCTCCATATCCTCCTGTGTAAAACCAAGATAGATCGCTTCAGCAAACAGTTTTAACAGTTTCCCCCTCATCTCTTCCATCTGTGACGCATTGGGCTGATGCTGAACCGGCGAGACAAAGCTGCCTTTCCCGGCTTGTGAATAAATGTAGCCTTCCCGCTCCAGCTCCCGGTACGCCTTCTGAATCGTGTTCGGATTCACCGTAAGCTGGGTGGACAGTGAACGCACGGATGGCAATTGCTCATCCGGCTTGAGTACGCCGTATACGATCAGCTCTTTGATTTTGTCCATCAGTTGTTCGTAAATGGGCTTGCGGCTGCGTATATCCAGTTCAAACATACTCTGCCTCCTTTCACTGTACTAACTGTATTACTATTATTAGTACAGTTGATTTGATATGTCAATCTATTTTTACCATGAAATGGATGTTGAATGAGACGACAGTGCATTGTACACTCAATATATTCTGTGCAAACGAAGGAGTTTTTTCATGTATAACCGTTCCAATTCTCATTCGACTCACATTCAGATTGTACCCATAGAACAGGTGTGGCAGCTGCGTCATGAGGTGATGTGGCCGGATCGTGAGCTGGATTATGTGAAGCTGGCAGATGATGCAGATGGCACCCATTATGGTTTATTTACAGAGGAGTCCAATGATCATCCGGTGTCCGTCATTTCGCTATTTGTAAATGGCAACGAAGCTCAATTTCGCAAATTTGCTACTCGAACCGAATGTCAGGGGCGCGGCTATGGCAGTCAGTTGCTTGCCTTTGTCGTGCAGGAATCGGAGCGTCTAGGTATATCACGGCTGTATTGCAATGCACGCACGGAAAAAGCCGCCTTTTACGAAACGTTCGGATTGCGTCCTACAGCGGAAACTTTTCAAAAAGGCGACAAAGCGTATGTGATTATGGAGCGGATGCTTTAGATCCCATAATCGTTAGACCTACTACTGTACCAACAGATCGTAGTGATCGAATACATCCACCTTGTCTCCAGCACATTCATTAGCTATCCAACAACGAACTGTACCGTTGCAGCTGTTGATCCAACTCGGCAAAACGGATAAACCGAGCTGCACGATACACTTCCTTGCCCTCGTAAAACAGCAATACGACCGGCGAAGTGAAAATCATATACGCCGAAGCCAATTCCGGTGCATCTTCCATATACAGATATCCACTGCCGATATGCGGATATTGCTGCAAATGCGTAACCAACTGCGGTTGTACCGCTTCACAAACGCTGCAATGTTTCGTTTTAAACAGCATGATAGTGAGCAGACTGGATTGCAGCAGCTGGTCAATCTGTTCAGCGCAGTTGAATGATTGCATATCGTTCTCCTTTTTCCTCAGATTTTATTCTTTTCTTGAAACTAGGTCGCGACCTGCAATGACGCTTCCAGTAACATCTTTACATTGCACATCGCGCCCGCCTTGCACATTTCCAAATACGTCATCCGCATACAAATCACTGCCAGCTGAAGCATTACCGTGAATATCTTTGCATTGTAAATGTGTACCCGCATCTACGCTACCTAGTACATCTCCGCATTGGATCGATAAATGACTATATACATTTAGAGGCTCTCCTCGGTAATGCACAATAACTTCGCTATTTTTGACATGCTGCTCATCTAGCAATTGCTGACCGCGATACATGACGATGCGTAATAGTTGGTCATCTGGCCAGTCTACATTTGCTGCATTCCTATGATCATGGACGTCATATGATGCCTGAAAAGGTATGTCTTGTTTAAATGTCGATTCTTGCTCTTGATATACAGTATTCTCTACATCGGCTATCAAGACTGATTCAGTAGAGCAGCGTCCAAACAATTCATCCAGTGTAACGCCAAACACATCAGCAATATGCGGTAGCAACATAATATCTGGGTAACTATTCCCATTCTCCCATTTGCTAACTGCTTGAAAAGTAACACCTAAACGTTCTGCCAGCATTTCCTGAGTCATGTGATGCTGTTTACGCAGGCGTAGCAATTGCTCTGAAAGTATATGATCTTTGCGTGATTCAAACATTTCCATCGTAATCATCCTTTCATCAGTTAAGTTTGTAAAATGCCATGCCTGCACTTCCACTTAATCATATGTAAAACAGAGTTAACTGAACATCGCCTATCCGTTGAATCCTTTAACTCAACCAATAGTTGAGTCGGTTGAATTCCATCGTAGCAGTAATTATTCATGCAAACAGTACATACGTAAGAAGGCTGCTTTGCCATCGCACCCCTGCGTGGCAAAGCAGCCTTCTCTAAATCCCCTTTTGCAATACAAACCTTTGTATATCTCTATTTTATCTCTCTATACATCTCTACGCCTTGTCTTTGTAACCGGCTTTATATTTATCGGCTGGCGTTGATGTTTTGTTTAGGTTGGAACGTGATTGTTTCTGTTTGACTGGCTTAGAAATCGAATTTGAAGTCTTCATCAGTCAGGCGCTCTACGTTGATCGCGCGCACATAGCCATTGCCTTTTTTGGAGAAAAAGTCATGCTGCTTCGTGTGGGTACTGATACCGTTGAACACGATTGGATTGACTTCTTCGTCCGGGAACAATGGGTCAAAGCCCAAGTTCATGAACGCTTTGTTCGCATTGTAGCGCAGGAATACATTCACTTCTTCGGTCAGACCAAGCGTGTCGTATACTTCCGCCGTGTAGCCTTCTTCGTTCTCATGCAGATAACGGAACAGACCTTCTAGCGTCTCGTATGCATCTTTTTGCTCGTCTTCGTCCAGATCGTTGTAGATCTCTTGCGCCAGTACGCCCACGTATACGCCGTGGATACTTTCGTCGCGCAGGATCAGGTCAATGATCTCGCCGCTGCATGTCATTTTGCCTTGACCTGCCAGATAGAGCGGGTAGAAGAAGCCGCTGTAGAACAGATAGCTCTCTAACAGAACCGATGCAGACATCGCCAAGAACAGCTCTTTGGGTGAGTTGATATTGGTGTAGTACTGACGGATCGTTTCCGCTTTGCGTTGCAGGCGCGGATGCTCTTCGACCCATTTGAAGATGTTGTCGATCTCTTCGGTCGAGGACAGCGTTGTGAAGATACTGCTGTACGATTTGGCATGGATTTGCTCCATCATCGCCATAAAGCCAAGTACGGCTTTGCGCTGCAGACCGTCTACATGCTCCAGAATTTGCGGCATGCCGATGCCGCCTTGAATCGTATCCAGCAGGGTCAGACCGCCCAGTACTTTCATGTACGTTTCGCGCTCGGCGTCGGTCAGCTGAATCCAAGACATTTTGTCGTCGGATAATGGAATCTCGTCATCCGTCCAGAACTGCATAATATTCTGGTTCCAGAACATCATTGTAAAATCGTCGTCTGGACGGTTCCAGTTTACCGCTTTGATTGGCTCACTCATCGGTTGTATGCCCCTTTCGTAATAGGCTGGCTCACAAGATCCAGCGATATATCCTGTACAATATCTCCATACAGTCTTGCTTGAATTTATTCATTTCATATCATCTATAAGCGTAAATGTCATATCGTGTCTGCCCGAATCGGACGGTGAACCGTTATGTACGAATGCACAACTGCCGGATACAGCACAGCGAATGACGAACAATAATGTAGGCGACTGACGCGTAACATATTGCGCGCAGCATAAGGACAGCCTGCAAAAGAAGCCTTGAGCGTGAATGCCCGTGAGGTGCATCTAATGCAAGCTGTATTGAAATGCAATCATGATATGGATTCAGCCATTGACCTATCCAAACCTTCGTTCCTTGCTCATTGTTGAGCTTGCCGTTGGTTCCACTCATCCCATGTCATTAGCGGCTGCTCCGGTCGTGCCGGATGCGGCAGCATAGCAAGAAGTTCAAGAGAGTGACCATCAGGATCGGCAAAATAGATCGAAACCGCAGGCATAAATGGAAAAACAATCAGTTCACCGGCATCCTGCACCGATTCACCGTAAAAATTCTGAGCAGCAATGCCCAATTGAGCAAGCTCATCCGCAGCGGTATACAATGTCTCCACATCCGTGGTAAACGCAAAATGCTGGCGCTGTACGAGCGGAGACGGATAGTTTTCACGGATGCCCAACATGGAAGTCCCCGGCTGACCGATCCAGTAAAAACGGCTTTTGCGCTGCGTATCATTATGCAAAAGAGTAACGCCTGGCAGTTGTTCATAAAACCGGGCGGACGCTTGTACATCACTTACATTAATATGCGTTTCAAAAATACCTTGTATCATAGTATGCACACTTTCTGTCGGTATGATATGGGTATCTTGTTGCCTATCCTACCGGCGAATTACTCATTCATAGATTAGATCGAGCAGCTAATGCACTCTTCTACAGTCAGACGCTTCGTACGTGTGTAGTACAGAGATTTCAGACCTTTTTGCGCGGCATACAGGTAGTAACGTGCCAGCTGGCGTGTCGTTACGTCACTGCTTACGTGCAGAACGGTCGAAATACCTTGATCCACATGCTGCTGAACTTCCGCAATCAGATCCAGTACTTTGAACTGATCCATCTGATACGCGGATTTGTAATAGAAGAAGTTATCTTGCTGCATATACGGCATTGGGTAGTACGTTGTCGAGTTCGCATACGTACGAGTCTCAATTTGTTCAACGATTGGCATTACGCTGGAAGTCGCATTTTGGATGTACGAAATGCTTGCGGTCGGCGCAATTGCCAGACGGTACGCATGGTACAGACCGTGTTTCATTACATCAGCTTTCAGGTTTTGCCAGTCAGCTGGTGTAGGGATGGTCATGCTACCGAACAATTGTTGTACGCGTGCTGTCGTTGGACGGTAGTCAGTAGACAGGTAACGGTCGAAGTAGACGCCGCTAGCATAGTCGGATTTCTCGAAGTCCATGAACGTTTGACCGGCTTCGCGCGCGATCTCCATACTTTTCTCCAGCGAGTAGAAGTTCATCATCATGAAGAATGTACGAACGAAATCTTTGGCTTCGTCACTTTCATAAGCGATTTTGTTCTTCGCCAGATAGCCATGCAGGTTCATGACGCCAAGACCGACGGAACGCATCTCACGGTTTGCTTTGGCTACGCCCGGTGCATTCGCAATGTTGGTCATATCGCTGACAGCGGTCAGACCCATGATGCCTTCGTGTACGGATTCGCGGATTTTGCCTAGCTCCATCACGTTAACGATATTCAGGGAACCGAGGTTACAGCTAATATCGCGGCGGATGATGTCGTCTACGCCATAATCTTTAATTTCGGTTGTCTCCTGCAATTGGAAAATCTCGGTGCACAGGTTGGACATTTTCACCGAACCGATACTGTTCAGCGCGTGGAATTTGTTGGCGTTACTTTTGTTCATAATATAAGGATAGCCGGATTCCAGCTGGATACTTGCAATCTTAGTCAGCATGTCGCGTGCGCTCATGATGACTTTCTTTTTCACACGATCATCTGCCAGCAGTGTATCGTACATCTCGTCGATGTTCATGTCGTCCAGATGTTTGCCGTATGCTTTGTATACGCTATATGGAGCGAATACGTGCAGCAGTTCGTTGTCCGCCGCCAGTTTGTAGAAACGGTTAGGCACGATCAGTCCGATCGACAGTGTTTTCAGACGCGTACGCTCGTCGGCGTTGATCTTTTTGCTATCGAGGAACTCTAGGATATCCCAGCCGAAGATGTTGTAGTATGCAGCACCGGAGCCTTTACGTTGACCCATTTGATCGGCATAGGAGAACGCATCTTCCATCAGCTTCAGTACTGGCATGATGCCTTTGGCTGCACCTTCCACGCCTTTGATCGGCTCACCGCGTCCGCGCAGCTTGGAGAGGTTGACCGCTACACCGCCGCCGATTTTGGACAGCTGCATGCATGTATTCAGTACATAGTTGATCGAATTGAGGGAATCGTCCATTTCCAGCAGGAAGCACGATACCATCTCACCGCGACGGCTTTTCCCAGCATTCAGGAATGTCGGGGTTGCCGGTTGCAGACGCTGCTCCATCATAGAACGTGCCAGCGTCTTGGCGTTGTCAGCGTTACCGCGACCGAGATGCAGAGCGACTACAGCGACACGATCTGCATAATGCTCCAGATATTGTGCGCGATCGTTCGTTTTTACCGCATAGTCTTTGTAGAATTTGGAGGCTGCCATATAGGAAGGAAATTGGAAGTTGTAGCTGTGTGTAATCTCGTACACCTCTTCTACATCTTGTGCACCATAGTGGAGGTACATATCCTCATAATAGTCGTTGTCGATCATGTAGCGTACTTTGGACGTTGTGTCCGCGAAGCTCATGCTCTTCTCGTCAACTTCCTTCATATATTCCAGAACCGCTTCTTTATCTTTATCCAAACGGAAAAAACCGTTATCGTCGCGTTGCATCAATAGGTTGTTCAATTCAATATGCCGCAATTTTTTCTACCTCCTGTACGAATCGTTGTGCATCTCCTGTCGTGCCGGACAGTTCAAATTTGTATACGATGGGAACGTTGTAAAGTGCTGAGATCAGATCAGCGCTTTTGCCAAAGTTGTCACCCCAGTTGCGATTGCCGCTCGCTGCTACGCCGAGCATACGGTTATGGTTTCTTTCCAGAAAATGAGTCACCCGTTCCGGAATCTGACCGAAGCCAGTCGTGTAGGTGACCAATACAAAAGGTTCATTCAGTTGCAGCGCTTCTTCAATCTGTACCGCCTGCACTGATGCATGTTTCAATTTTCCGATAAACCGCCGTACATTGCCCGTCTTGGAATCGTACGCAATCAGCATGGGATGACATCTCCTTTTCAACTCAATATGTAGTATAGGTGTGCTGTACAGCTCAGCTTCCTCATCACCGGTAACAACCCGCTGAATTGCTGATTCCCCACTGTGTCAGCCGCTCTTACAAAGCATTACCCATATATTGTCCCCTAAAACATCCGTTCATCAATATATGGGAGATGTTTTTGAGTGTATACCCTATATATTGTGTTGTCAATAGCGTACGAAAGCACGAAACGTAAGTGCTCACGTGATGATTTGCAGCACTTTTCCCTTTAAAAACAAGAACTATTCAGCACATATGCATCGTTGTGACTGCCGGTATGTCGTCAAAAAAATAAACTGCTTGACATACTATATATGGTTTGTTCCTTCCACCGTTTTGTCTATCATTTCCAAAACAAGAAACGTAGTCGGAACGATAACATTTTTGGACACTCAAGTATAAAACTTTACTGCTTTCGATCTAAAAAAGCAAATGAAATTTACCTCATTTTAAGAAAGTTCATAATTGAAAAAGCTTGCAACAATCTTTTTGATTTCTTGATGTCATATCGGTGCGAATGTTGCAATTGCAGATTTGTTAATGTACCGCCATTTGGGAGCGGATTCAGAAGCTTGTCTTGAAATGATGAGGATGAAAACAATCATTTTGCGATGAGAGGTGTTGTATTTGTGAATAGGATACTGAGAAGTCAGCATGGCGAGTCACGTTTCTTCTATAGAAGTCATGATTGTAGGATTGCGAGCGCAAACACTGGTATTAGGTAGGATATTTTGCTTGCGCAAAAATCACTTTTTATTGAACCCTGTGTTTGGAGGGCGCAAACACTTGAGCAGTAAGATATTTTGCTTGCGCAAAAATCACTTTTTATTGAACCCCGTGTTTGGAGGGCGCAAACACTTGAGCAGTAAGATATTTTGCTCTCGCAAAAATCACTTTTTCATTGAACCTCGTGTTTGGAGGGCGCAAACACTTGAATCAAAATATTTGATAGGATGTTTGTTATGTGTTTATTTTGGTGCTGTACTAAGTGCGCGAAGGTAGGCGGTATACGGTTGGATCGATGTATAGATTATTTTTATGAGTACGGTACAAGGTACTGTCTTCACTTAAAGCCTACTTTACAACCCGGAATAATTGATCATACACTGTGTTCAATCCTTCATGACTCATTATTTTAATATTCATTTGTTTAACGTTCATTTAATTATTGTTGAATGGTATCCACTTTGTTATTGCTGTACTTGTACAATCTCCAATCAGGCTCTACTCCATCTACTACGGATGTTCGTTAGCGATCAATATATAGGAGGATATCTCGTCATGACACAATCGGATTTTGAATTGCTGGCGGAGGCGGATTGGTATTTCCGCAAAATGGTACGCAAGTTTGTGAAGGAGCGTGATCGGATTACGATTGATGGCATTACGCTACCGGGAATGTTTATTTTGCACAAGATTATTGAAGATGGTGAGCAGCGGCTTGGCGATCTGGCGGAGGAGCTGGATTTTACGTCCGGGGCGATTACAGCGGTAAGTGACAAGCTGGAGAAACGGCAACTCGCGATTCGTCGACGATTGCCGGAAGATCGTCGTACGGTGCTACTGACGGTAACGGAGCAAGGTCGCACCTTCTATGAACGACATCGCAATATCGGTGCGGCGTGTACGACGCTCCTCTTTGGCGAACATAGTCAGGAGGAGCTGCAACAGCAGATTACGCGGTACCGTGAGATGACCGAGCGACTGAATGGCTTTTCACAAGCGATTCTGGAGCTGGCAGCAGCCAATGGTCAGCAGGACGAAGTAGACACACAAGTGGCAGAAGTGGCATCTATGTCCGCTTCGGTAGCACAGACGGGATCGACGCAGGCAGCAAGTTCTCATCCAACTGGAAAAGATACAGCTGGTACTGGCAACTATACAGCGACACCGGATCAGCAACAGCCAGATGCAGCAGACCAAACGACACCTCCTTCGCATGAAGCGACAACGCAGCAGGATCAATCGCACACGCCGGATAAGCGCAAGACACCGAAGACGAAACCTCGTTTTCTCAGTTATTGAGCAATATAGCTTTGGTAGCTGTTACGTTATTTTCCTAACGATGCTTACACATTGACCTTTAAAGGAGAGATTGCATTATGGGACATCCTAGCATTTATCCAACAGGCACGACGTTGTACAACCCGGACAAAGCGGCAAGTGGGTACACGATTTATCAGGCGGCGGATACAGGGGCGCTCTTGATTGATATGAGCGGACGCGAAGTGCGGCTGTGGCAGGGGTTACGCGGCTTTCCGAACAAAATTTTGCCCGGTGGTCATGTGCTTGGCAGTACGGCTCAACGCGATCCACGATATTCGTTTCAGGATGAGGCGGATCTAGTACAGGTGGATTGGGATGGCAATATCGTTTGGCGCTTCAACGGTTATGAGTATATCGAAGACCCAGACAATGAACCGCAATGGATGGCACGCGCCCACCATGACTATCAGCGCGAAGGCAGCCCGGTTGGCTACTACTCGCCCGGTCAGGAGCCGAAGACCGAAGGCGGCAATACGCTGATCCTTGTCCATAAAAATGTACATCATCCCGACATCTCCGATAAGGAACTACTGGACGACGCTATTATCGAGGTGGATGCACAGGGCAACATTGTGTGGGAATGGGTGTGCAGTGAGCATTTTGAGGAATTGGGCTTTGATGCAGCGGCACGGGAAACGTTGTACCGTGATCCGAATACGCGCTATTTTGGCGAAGCTTCCGGAGCAGGTGACTGGATGCATATCAATTCGATGTCGCTCGTTGGACCGAACAAATTTTACGATGCCGGAGATGAGCGCTTCCACCCAAACAATATTATCTGGGATGCGCGGGAGACGAATATTATTGCCATTATCGACAAAGCGACAGGCAAGATCGTCTGGCAACTTGGACCGGATTATTCATCACCAGAACTGGAGCATATCGGCTGGATTATCGGACAGCATCACGCCCATATCATCCCGAAAGGATTGCCGGGTGAAGGCAATCTGCTCGTCTTCGATAACGGCGGCTGGGGCGGTTATGGCGAACCCAATCCATCGTCACCAGACGGGGTCAAACATGCGTTACGTGATTATTCGCGTGTACTGGAGATCAATCCGGTCACATTGGAAATTGAATGGCAGTTTACACCGACCGAGGCAGGCTTTACTGCGCCGCTCGATTCGTATCAATTTTACAGCCCGTATATTAGTTCGGCACAGCGTCTGGCAAATGGCAATACGCTGATCACCGAAGGCGCGGACGGGCGCATTCTGGAAGTGACTGCACAGCATGAACTGGTATGGGAATACATCTCCCCTTACAAAAATAAACGCAATTCCAATATGGTGTATCGAGCCTACAGAGTTCCATATGAATGGATTCCGCAATTACAGCTGCCAGTAGAACAGCCTATTGAACGACTGGATGTAGCAACCTTCCGAGTACCAGGTGCAGCACCTGCGGGACGGCTGGAGGAAGATGTGGTAGCTGTTGCGGGTACGCAGGAATATGGAGATGGCGCATTCTGCGTCGCGGATATTAACGAACGTCCGCGTACTGGGGAGGCGGAGGCATGATCATCTCTCTCTTCTCTTCGCTCCGCCGTCGACGTGCTGGATTCAAAGGCTGGTCTGTCACGCTATCCCTGCTCCTGCTCATGTTACCATTACTCGCAGGTTGTGCACCCGGCTCCAATGGGTCGCAGCAGGTGAGCGCTGATGGCAAGCTGACACTGAATATCGCGGATACACTATCCAATCCTGTATTCCGTATCGCCAAAACAAAAGGATTCTTCGATAAACAAGGAATTGATGCGAATATCATTACATTCGCTACACCAGCAGAAGGTATTAATTCACTCTTCATCAAGCAATCGGATGTCGCATTTGGCGCAGATTATCCTGTGCTCAATGCAGTCAGCAAAGGCGCGTACTCCATCATCGCCTCGACTGGCACAGGAACGGACGCAAATGCCGCCCAGTGGAAATTGTTCGCACGCTCCGATATTACCGAGCCGTCTCAGTTAAAAGGGAAAAAGGTGAGCTTCTTACGCGGAACCTTTTTGCCGTATCTGTGGGAGCTGTATCTAACGGAAAATGGGCTGGCAGCTACTGATGTGGAGCAGATCGGTCAAGGCGGGTTTGACGAAGCATATGTAGCACTACAAAAGGGCGATATCGATGCTGCGTGGGTCACCAATGCCGCCATGCTGTCTAAGTTTGAAAAGCTGGACGGTGTGCATGAACTGAGTGATATGTCCAAAACGAGTCTACGGCTCGCTTCCGGCATGGTCGCGCCGAATGAACTGCTGCAAAACCATCCCGAAGCGGTCAAAGGGCTATTGACTGCGATCAACGAAGCGCAGCAGTTCATCGACGAGAATCCAGAGGAAACGGCGGATATTCTCTACAAAGAAGTGAAGCAACCGCGTGAATCGACGCTTGAGGATTTGAAAACCAATGCGTGGGAGCTGGGCTTCACACCAGCCGCCTACGAAAGTCTGGAAAAGCAAAAGGAATATATGGTGCGCACAGGCGTGATCAAAGCCGACTTCAAGCTGGATGACAAGCTGAATCTGACTGCCCTAGAGCAGGCACTGCCGGACTCGGTAACTTATAAAAAGCAATAACAAGCCTGTACGCTACACAATAAGATGGCTCTACAGCAAGTAACAAGAACAATGTACAAAATAAGCAATAGTAGCGATTCAACGATGTAAGACAAGGAGCAGAACCGAAGTAACACAGACAGCAACATTTTGTGCAACAAACCACCAGCATGAATATCAATATCAGATCAGATAGCAAACAACTGCAAAATGTATGCGACGCTTGCTCAACTTATTTTATCGTCAAAGGAGGCTCAACGATTATGCCCCTTCCCTTCTCTCGTAAGACGCTGTCGGCTTCATCGCCTACCGCCCCCATCTCGTCTGCTGCGGCTGTGCCGCCGAATGATTCTGTAGCAGGCAGTAGTACGATTACGATCCGTGAGCTGGACAAAAGTTATACGCCTCGCGCCGGTGACGTGCATTATGTGCTCAAACATATTGATCTGACCGTGCGCAGCGGGGAATGCTTTATCCTGCTCGGTCCGAGTGGCTGTGGTAAGTCGACGCTGCTCAACATGATCGCTGGTTTTATATCCAAATCGTCCGGTACGCTGCAAATCGGCGACCGTGATATCGACAAGCCCGGCAGTGATCGGGCAGTCGTATTTCAGCAGGCAGATGCGTCCTTATTTCCATGGCTCACAGTTCGGCAAAATGTCGAGTTCGGATTAAAAATGAAAAAAGTACCACGCGCGCAGCGCCGGGAAACTTCTGATCATTATTTGCAAATGGTTGGATTATCAGCACATGCAGACAAGTATCCGGGCGAATTGTCCGGCGGTATGAAGCAGCGCGTGCAATTGGCGCGGGTGTTGACCAATGACTCGGATATTTTGCTAATGGATGAGCCGTTTGGTGCGCTGGATGCGATGACTCGGCGGACGATGCAGCGCGAGCTGGTTAACATCTGGCGGCAGACGGGTAAGACGATTATTTTCGTAACGCATGATATTCAAGAGGCGGTGCTGCTCGGTCAGCGGGTAGGTATTATGTCCGAAGGTCCCTCTGCCCGTATCGCTGAGCTGTACGATATTCCGCTGGAATATCCACGCGATCCGTCATTGCCGGAATTTTATGAACATTTGCGGCATATCCAATCCCATTTTGATGAATAACAGGCAGGTGATCTGATGACCACTCATATATTGAATCTTCTTTCGCGAAAATGGATTAGTGTGCCGCTACTGATCGTATTGGTGGTATTGATCTGGCAGGTAGCGGCATGGCAGTATGGTCCAGAGATTGTACCCGGTCCGCTGGAAACGTGGAATGGCGCGGTTGAGCTGGCAGTGGACGGCTCGTTATGGCAGTATATCGGGATCAGCTTTTACCGGGTGATTAGCGGCTGGCTGCTAGGCAGTCTGATCGCCATCCCGCTCGGGCTAATCATTGGCAAAGTGCGCATCATTCGTATCTTCGCAGAACCGGCGCTACATTTTATCCGCTTTATCCCGCCGATTGCGTTCATTACGCTGTTTCTCGTCTGGTTCGGCATCGGTGAGCAGTCCAAGATCGCGCTCATCACATATGCAACGCTATTCATTGTGGTGATGAATACGCTGACTGGCGTACTGGCGGTGCAGGAGGATAAAATCCGTGCCGCCCGCAGTATGGGCGCGTCGGAGTGGCAAATTCTGCTGCATGTGATGATTCCATCGGCGGTGCCCTATATATTTACCGGCATTCGGCTCGCAATGGGCACATCCTATATGGCGATTATCGGGGCGGAAATGATCGCCGCCAACGAAGGGGTTGGCTTTCTGATCTGGAATGCACGGCTGTACTTCCGTACCGACTGGATCTTCGTTGGGCTAATCTGCCTTGGCATCATGGGCTTTACGACAGATCGGATTGTGCAATGGCTGGGGCGATTGTTTCTATCTCGTTACGGTCTGGTCGATGCCAGCCCTGTGCGCCGCGCTTAACTAATATGTATCTCTTCATCTGTATGTGCCTCTATGTGCCGCAGCCTGCTAAGATCGAGGCTGTGGTTTTGCTTGCTTCCCTTTTATTTTCTAATGACGTGAGTGATCGTACATAGCGGACATATAGATCAGGATTATCTTTCCAAATTCTATAATTTTAAATAAATACCATATAATGTATAATAAAAAAGCAATATGAAAGCGTATACAAAAAAGGAGGAATTTGATGTTTCATTGGATTGGCAAATGTATTCTACTCGCAGCGCTGGTGATCGCAGGCTTTGCTTCACCGGGTCTTGTGAGTAACGTCTCTGCTGCTGCCCCTTCGGTAGGTTCGGTTCCCGCTTCATCCATTCCCGCTCCAACGGGTAGTGGCGTGATGACCTTCAAGCTGCTGAATGCAACCAATGGCGCTTATTCGGACAGTCAGGTGTACTGGGGCATTCTCGGTATCAATCCGGCGACCAAGCAATGGAGCTACTTGACCAGCTTTGGCGAGCTGCGCCCAATCTCTGCGGCGCTGAATGATGCTTCTGGTCATCTGACCAAAAATGGTGTCAATTACGCCAACATTTACAGCACAATCGCCCAGAAGGAATGGGTGAGTCTGCCGAAAATGGATTCTGGTCGCATGTTCATCTGCGTTGGCTCTCCCTGTTATATCAAAACGTACAACGACGGCTTTGCTGGACCGGATATTAACAATCCGTCCGATCCGAATCTGAATGTGTATTTTGATTTTGTGGAGTTTACGGTAAATGATTCCGGGTATCATGGCAATACGACGCGTGTAGATGGATTCGGCTTTCCGCTGCAACATCGTCTGGTGAATCGTGCGGGCAACTATGATCGTACCGTGGGCGAACAGGAATCGGAAACACGGGCGAGTATTTTTAGCAAGTATAAGAGTGAAGTACCCACCGCGTTCAAAGGGCTGGCAGATGTGCAAGCGCCGTACCGCATCGTAGCGCCGATTCACGGTTCGTTCAAAGCAGGTGGGGCGAATGCGAATTATTTTGCCGGCTATGCGAATTATACGACGCAGGAGATTCTGCTCTGTAATGGAGCGTTGCAGGAATCACCTGGCATTTGCTCGGCGATCAATCGGCATGTGTATAGCAATCAGGCGGATTGGAACAATGTAGCGGCGTATTACAAAGCGGCTCCGGCGAATTATTACGCGAAGTTCTGGCATGATCATAGTATTGGCGGGCTGGCGTATGGGTTTGCTTATGATGATTATAATCAGCAGGCGGCTTATCTTGAGGTGGGCGATCCGAAAGGGTTGATTGTTCGAGTGGGCTGGTAGATGTTCATTGTTTGCTAGTTTTTAAGTTTGGCATGTAAATGACTGAAGAGGTGGTTGTGCAGCAAGCACTCCGAAAAGGAATACGGGAACGGACTCCGGTGGAGCTACGAGAATCTACGGATTAGGATTGCATGTAGATTCTCGCACCTCCAAAGTCGTCCTTTTCCCGTATTTCCTTTTCTCCGTTACGTGCGAGTTGCAACATATTTAATAATACAAAAACGTAGAGTCAACATGAATATTCCAGATGGTTTTTAAAATAATGATTATGTATGGTGTAGTAAACCAGCTCGATATAATGTCCTGATTTTTTAAGGAACATATCGAGCTGATCTTGTTGTATTTATGGAATTGCTTCTATTATTAGCAAGCATGTACGAATACAGCAAAAGGCAAACCAGTGCGTACTGATTTGCCTTTTAGGATTACATATATTGTGCTTCGCTGTCTAAATCCCTACGGTGCTAGATATATGCTAGATAATCAATCTATTCTTTCCTGCATCTCCATAATGACCTGTACCCCTAAAAGCTATACCAGATCCTTCTCCAGCACAATCTTGAATGACCCTCGTGCATCGGTAAATGTATCTACAATATCAAAGCCATACTGAATATTCAGCAGCAGCATATTGCGCCAGCGATTCATTGTTTTCGTCTGAACTTTGCGGTATCCAGACTGGCGCAGATGATTGTGCTGCATGTCCATTAGCATTGATGCGATGCCTTGCTTACGATAATTGGGATCGACACCTCCAAGCCAGCTATAGAACGTATTCTGATCCTCCATTAACGGATAGCCGATTTTGTAGCCGATAACTTTGTCTTCATCCAGTGCCACGATCGTTAGCAGCTTATTGATATCGGGTATAGTGACATTATTATGTATTTTTTGAATGAGTCCGTCATCTTCTCGGGCTGCAAATATAGATTCATGCAGCGTAGCGATATGCTGGAGCATATCTGTTTCTGGCATTGCATGCAGTTTGCGATATTCATATGTGGTGACAGCAGGATATTGGTGTTCAGATTGTGCCTGTGCAGATGTATTGGAATTAGATTTCACTGTATTTATAGTTGTGGAGAATTCAGTTTCTGGCTCAGTAAGCTTCTTGTTTGTCATAGATGTAGACTCCTTTTCGTATAAAATAAGTGGATGTTTGCTGCTCTTTGGATCTCTATGCTTTGCGTACTTTTTCGTTGGATAGGCGTAGTAGATAACAGCCAATAAAATACCGACGCTCGTGCCAAGCAACGTTGCATCAACATAAGACATACATTCCTTACTCATTTAGCAGTAAACGCAGACCAGCATGGGAATCCACAATCGATACTGTTATCAAACGGTTGGCTAAAAACAAATAAAACAATCCGACTATAAACCTATAGCTCCTATACTTGATTAACCACATTTCAAATTGGTCATACACTCCTCGTTCTCTCGCCTACATTCACTTATAGCAAGAACGCTTATTCTGTTCAGAATCGCAAGTGTATTCTCCACTATAAGTCGTAGAGCGTCTACATCACTGTATATCTAATCGTCATTTAAGAATCGTACCTTTGCGGATGATTGGTTTCATTCAACAGATAGTCAATGCTCACATTGTGGAACCTTGCAAGCTTGATCAGGACTGCCGTTGGAATATCAAGATCGCCGCGTTCATAGCGAGAATATGTCGTCTGCGTAGTATGAAGCATATTCGCCATCTCCTGCTGAGTCAGGTCCTTATCTTCTCTCAAATCGCGTATACGTTTGTACATTTCACATCACCATAAATCATCATATTTTATGCGAAAACTGCATATTATTTTTATGCGTTTTTCGCATAAAAAGTGAATTCATAATCTGGAATGATGAGGTGAATGTATGAGTGGATTAATCGAAAATATGTATTATGCTTATTTTAGTCAACAACGAAAACATATAGTGTCCAGCGAAATAAACTCTATTCAGTCAAAAATAAGCTTACCTCTCACACTTCTTCAAAGCGCGCTCAACGACTCACAATTGCAAATAAAAGGAACGTATCCATTATAGATACGTTCCTTTTCATGTTCTACTATGCTACGCAATCTATCGCTCACATGCCTTAGTACTATAATAGAAGACGATATTACATAAAAGAGAGATTGTAGTAGTAGCTCACTTGGCTGCAACCTTATTCTTCGTTATTTCCCTCGACCCGGCGCGGTATAATTCGGCACTGGCACCTTCGACCAGTCCATATCTGAAGCAAAGTAGAAGCTTGGATAGCTCGGCTGGTTGTACGTCGTATTCTGACGTGCAATCCCGGTGCGATACTGCACATCGTGCATCAGCGTATACAGCTTGTGGTTCGTCACATCTGTACTCAGGTAGATGCGGATTGCCGAACTGTCTGCTGTACGCAGCAGCAATTCTTCACGCCAGTCGCCGAAAATGTCTGCTACGAGCGAAGGATTGCCTTTTGTTCCGTTATTGGACAGCGTGCCGGTCGCGACCAGTGCTGTGCCTTTTTGCCAGTCTTGAATCGATGGTGTAACATCCTGCGAACCGTCAACGATTTGGGTAGTTAGCTGCGGACTCCATTTGATATTCATATTGGTGCCCGGATAGCTCTTACCGATTAGGCTGCCATCGGCGGTACGCAGATCGGTTGCCCATGTTTCCAGCCCCGGACGGGACGGATCGATGTCGCCGACCATGCCGCGACCGGTATCTTTGCCGGTATACGCGCCATAGATCACTTTGCCCGTTGCTGCATCGCGCAGTGCATACCCGTAAGGCGCGTATGTCGCTGCTTCATGCACCATGTAGATTTCCAATCCCGGTCGGTTCGGATCGATATCTGCTACATGCAGGGCATCGCCGTGTCCCAATTTGGCAATCTGACCTGGAATCGCACTGCCTGCTGGCATCACATCTTTGGAACTGTACAGCAATGTACCGTCATGATCAACCGTACCGGAGCCGTATACAATCTCGTCCTTACCATCTCCATCTACATCCGCGGCAGTCAATGAATGAGCGCCTTGCCCAGCGAGCGGTCCCAGATCTGGATCAGTACCGTCGCGTCCATGCGGACCGTCGTTGAAGGGATTGGTCATAATCGCCCAGCCGGTATCAGCAGTCCAGTCTTTGCTTAGCTTTTTGCCATCCCAGCTATACGAAACTAGCGCGGCTCGTGTGTAGTATCCACGGGCAAATACAGCAGACGGCGTTCTCCCATTGACATAGGCGACCGTCGCGAGAAAACGATCGACCCGATTGCCCGGCTCAATCCGATTCATCGCATAATCACCCCACATGAGTCCATCGTCATACCGCTCTGGCTCATAACGTACGGTCTGCTCTTCTTTGCCAGTACGTCCTTCAAATACTGTCAAATACTCCGGTCCACTTACAATGAAGCCTTCAAAGTCACGCAGGTCGTTGCGTGTGCTTCGTGACGGTGCATACACGTCGATAAAATAATCTGCCAGCGCTTTTGCATCGTCCAGCGACAACGGATACGAATACTTCGGTGCTATGCCAAATGCCTCTTCCAGCGTCTTCGGCCAATGCCCATTTTTCACTTCAGGATGCTCACTCCAGCCCTGAAACATCTGCACTACATGATTGTAATAGTCCTCACTGCTCATCCGGTAATCGTCGGTATTGGCATATCCTGCTTGCCGATCTTCTTTCGGCAGCGAAATGTAGCGCTCTGATACGACATTCCCGCGTGCTCCATAACGGGTAATCTTCGTACCCGGCGCTGTTTTCATCATCATCTCGGCTTTGCCATCGCCGTCAAAGTCATACACGAGAAACTGAGTATAGTGCGCGCCCGAGCGAATATTCACGCCTAGATCGATCCGATACAGCAGTGTGCCATCCAGTCGGTACGCATCAATATACGTATTGCCGGTATAGCCTTTCTGCGATACGTCCTTCGCATTGGACGGATACCACTTTACAAAATATTCGTATTCCCCGTCATCATCCACATCGCCCACACTCATATCATTGGCGGAATAACTGTACACTTCACCTGCTGGCGTGATACCATCCGCCGGCTTTTGCAATGGCAGATCATAATACGTATCATTCCAAACGGAAACTGGTGCGCTCAGCTTATTTTTGTCCGGCTTGAGCAGGCTGGCAGCGGAGACGCCATGTGCTGCCGCCGTCTGTTCTACCGTTTGACCACTGCTAGATGAGATGCCGTATGTAGCAGAAGTGACCTCGGTAGACGTGGATAATGCTGCATTGGCATCATCTTCATATACCGATTCCGTCGCTGTAGCAGATGGATGCGAACGAACAGGAATCGCCAGTAAACGATACCGATCCTGTGCCTTCCCTTTTGTATCCAGATAGTTCGTACTGTCACTAACTACCGCCACAAACTGACCATTCCGATACACGGCAAAATCCGTTCCAGTCAGCCCTGTCTTGGAATACCCATTCACCTCATTACCTAGCAGCCGCCAACTGAGAAAATTACCATCTGTCGTATGCGCAGCAACCAATCCACGATCCAGATATTCCAGCTGTACCTTCTGCTGCTTGCCTTGCCCATGAGCGGACAGCGCTGCATCGCTTGTGTCATCTGCTGCGGTAACCCCACCTGCTGGTACAACAAGTGCGATACCCAGTGCAACAGTCAGCAAGCGAGTTGTCAAAGCATACTGCTTTTTGATCACGTGATTCACTCCCTGTTCATTCGTGATTTTGATAACGCTTACATATTGTGATTGCCTCTTTATTATAGAATTCCATTTATGTTAACGTGTTCAAAAATCAGATTGAACTGTTTAAATACCCGTCTGTTTCGATGATCGTTCTACATTTTATACGAGAATTGTTCACATGTGTGAATAGGATGCTGTCTTGATGTATATATCGCTCAACACTGCGTTAAAGCAACTACTTCTCCCAAGTAAATGAGTTCAAAATTTATCTTGTGTAATATTAACTAACATAATAATCATATTTCTGCATAAAATCCGAACTTTTAATTATATTTTTTTACAAATGTTAAGAATAATACTCTGCAAAATACCAAAATACTCCTATGATAACACTAATACCAGCAAATACAGATATATTTTCTAACATAAGCATACAACGATACAATCATACTTATATTCAAAGGGGAGTTATGTATGGAAAACAAAGTAAGTGGCGGTAAAATCTTTTCGCTCGGATTGCAACACGTATTAGCAATGTACGCCGGTGCTATTCTTGTACCACTGCTCGTCGGACGCGCCTTGAATCTGACGACAGAACAACTGTCCTATCTCGTCGCCATTGATCTGCTCACCTGCGGTATTGCTACGCTACTGCAAGCATGGAAGACCAAATATCTCGGCATCGGCTTGCCGGTTATGCTCGGCAGCTCCTTTGTCGCGATTACGCCAATGATCGGGATCGGCAATCAATACGGTCTGGCATCCGTTTATGGTGCAATTATCGCCGCCGGATTATTCGTTGCGATATTCGCCGGATTGTTCGGTAAAATTATCAAGCTGTTCCCTCCAGTTGTAACCGGAACGGTCGTTACAGTGATCGGGCTTTCCCTTGTTCCAACAGGTATTCGTAATATGGCAGGCGGTGCCAACAATGACGACTTCGGCAGCTTGCAAAACTTCCTGCTCTCGTTTGGCGTACTGGCATTGATTTTGTTGATTAACCGATTCTTTACCGGTTTTATGCGTTCGCTATCCGTGCTGATCGGTATTATCGCCGGTACACTGGCTGCTGCGATGCTCGGTAAAGTCAATCTAAGTGCCGTGATGGAAGCATCGTGGTTCCATCTGCCGCAATTTTTCGCTTTCGGTCTGCCGGAGTTCAAAATCGCTCCCATTCTCACCATGATCATCGTCTGTATGGTCATTATCGTTGAATCGACGGGCGTATTCCTCGCTCTCGGTCGTGTCTGCGATCAGAAGCTGACACCGCAGGATATGACGCGCGGTTATCGCACTGAAGGGATCGCGATCATGCTGGGTGGATTGTTCAATGCGTTTCCGTATAATACCTTTGCGCAAAATGTCGGTCTGGTCGAGTTGTCTCGTGTCAAAACGCGCAACGTCATCTTTATGGCATCCGGTATTCTCATGGTGCTCGGTTTAGTTCCGAAAATCGCTGCGCTGGCAACGATCATCCCGCCTGCTGTACTCGGCGGTGCAACAGTCGTATTGTTCGGTATGGTCATCGCGTCTGGCATTCGTATGCTGACCGAAGTGGATTTCAAAGATCAGCGCAATCTGTTGGTCGTTGCCTGCTCCATCTCGCTCGGCATCGGTGCAACCGTAGTGCCAGAGTTATTCGCCGGGTTACCAGCTTCGCTGCGCATCATCGTCAGCGATGGTACGATTACCGGCAGCTTGTCGGCAATTGTACTGAATGTATTTTTCAATATGACGTCACGGCGTAAGGTCGAAGCGGCACCTGTTCATTCACATGGGATATCGGAGACTACCGTTGCGCGTGAGCAGATTTCTTAATCCAGCCAATCTTGGATCATAATAAAACGTAGCCTAAAACATAACGATTCCGTTGCTTGCTTCTACCGTTTGTACTCCCTCTAAGGAAAAGCCGTCCCAAGCGACTGCCGATATGGTATAATCACCACTATTGACAGTTAACAGGAGGCACACATGCTTACTTTTGAACAAAAGCTTGAACTGCTGGAATCGTACCCTCAATTGCAGCGTAAAAATGTATCACTCGGACGGGTTAATTTTCATTTTGAAGAAAGTACCGTCGATAAGAAAATTGTAGCGTTTCACATTCATCCCAACGGCAACGGCTTTGTCTACGCTGGATTGCTGGATGCATACGAAACCGATGACAAAGGCTTTGTGAATATCCGCGACTATTCGGAAGAGCAACTGCGTACGTTGCTGGATGCTACAATTGAAGCCATGTCCAGCCAAGCACCAGCTGAAGATACGCAAGAGCAAGACAAATCTGCCGCTCCTTCGGCTGCATTCGTACCATCATCCAGCCCATCCGCAGGCGGTAACTGGATCGACGAAGAAGGTCACACTCTGATTCTGAAGTACGAAGATGACATGTGGTGCCTGTACGCAGGCGACAACCTCGACATGGCATTCGAATCGCGCCGCGAAGCAGATGATTATTTACGAGAAGAAGGCTTCAAACCGAACTTGAAAGCGTAAATAGCTACACATTACAGATACTCTCATTGATACAAATGGGAGTATCTTTTTTGATGTGTTCAATATTATGATAGAGAAAACACATACAGCAAGGAGTTCCAATCCATGAATAAAATGGTATTTCTATTAGTCATGTTGCTCTTAACTGCATGCACATCCACGCCACAAAATGTAAATGAATTCGATCAAAATGTCAGTCTCGGAAAAGTAGCCATGAAGAATGAATATTATCGCGCTGCGCTGTATCATTTTGAAAAGGCTAAAGTCGACCAGCCCAATGACGCGGATTTAAAAACTCTTACAGAAATGGCAGAGAGCAAGATTAAGCAGAGCTTAGATAATATGAAGCCGCGCAGTTCTTTAGCTGATACTTATGAGAAATATGAATCTATAATGAGGAAACAAGGGAAAGAACCAAGTTGGAGAGAATGGGAATTGGATCGATTGAATCAAACTAGTAAACGAGATGATGGTGTCGATACTAACGGAGATACTTTCGAAGATTATGTTACTCAGGCTGAGCTTGCTCAGACCGAACCGGGTAAACTGAACGATGAGCAACTACTGGATGATTGGCTTCTCCATTACAATCATTGATACAGCAACCATCTCAAACGGAAAGGAACTCCATATCATGTACAAAAAAATCATTTCTTCCGTCCTACTCACTTCTGCTTTACTCACATCTGCTGTTCCGCCAAGTATGACTCATGCCGCTTCTGCTCCTATCACTTCCTACGATTTTGCAGGTGAACGTAATCTGTTCCATTATGCCCGAACACAAACGAGTGATCTTTTCATCGTCCGCAGCGGCATTACCTATATCGATATCGGCTTTTTTTATACCAACGACCCCGGTCTTACACTTACATGGGACAAATCTCAAATGCGCGCCGGGTTTCAGGGCTTTAACAAAAAGATTGCTATTCGCATGGGCAGTCGCACCGCTATGCTGGATGGCAAAAAGGTAACCTTGCCAGCTGCTCCCTTCAAGCAAAGCAATCACAACAGTGGAGATATCGCTATTTATGTCCCTGTTCGTTTTGCCCTACAGGCAATCGGTGGTGGCAACATCCAAGTGGATGCCGCCAACCATCGCATAACTGCAGATCATGTACAATCCTATACGGTTCTGACAGATGTATACGGTGATTCAACCTATACGCTAAAAAAACAGACAGGTGATCTGTTCGTTTCCCGCGGTTCAAGTCTTCCGGTTCTGATCGCATCCATCGACACTCAACTTACAACCGCACAGATTCAGGTCAGTCATACAAGCGGTGGTTTACAGGTCATACGCATTAGAGACAATTACGGGGAACCGGGTATAAACACACAGGATTTCACCCTTATTTTCAAAAAAGATGCCTTGATCCGGCAGGCACATATGCAGTATTTCTGGGAACATGGCAGCAATATTGAGACGTATAATAACAATATCGTATTGAGTGACGGTGCTACGCTTCGCATAATTTCTGGCGAGACTGGCAATGTATTAGAGACGATCGATCTGATCAAACTTGGTGGTAAAAAAGCAACTTATGTTGTCGAAGCCATCCAACCAGCATTCATTCTTATGCGCAATACCGACGATGCCCATCTGATGATAGTACACCGCCAGACAGGCGAGTCGATTGTGCTATACCAGAATCTGCTGACGCCGGAACAACAACGTCTCGTTGAACCGCTTATTACACCGTGGGCTCAAGGAGATGAGATCACGTTTGATCACCGTACGGGACAAACGCTGTACTTCACCTACGCCAAAGGAACAGATCGCGAGCAGGAACTAACGTATACATTAAGCACCGAAACTCCAAACTAACAGAGCTACAACTACAATATTCCATACAGCAACATGCATCGATTCATGTTGTCTATCACATAGACAGCTGTGTATATGAATAAACTCCCATTTATATAAAATCGGAGTTTCCCCTAAGTTTCAGACTCTATTTATTAGTAGTCCCACTTTGCTCATATCACTGTCTGGCAACTATTAATTGGCGATTGGGAGAAGCTGCATGTAACGACTATACTTGCCCAATTCCACGACAACGCCCGTCTCGACTGATATAATAGAAGGAACTGCGAATATGCATCTATCATAGAGGCGTATTTAAACTGCACCAACAATACAGAGAGACGGATAGGAGCTGCTTATGTCTAATCAAAGTATTATTTTTTTCGATATCGATGGAACGCTGCTAGATTTCAACAAAGAACTGCCTGCTTCCACCAAACAAGCTATTTTCGATTTGCGCGAGCGTGGACATGAAGTAGCGATTGCGACCGGACGTGCGCCATTTATGTTTGAGAAGATCCGCGAAGAGCTGCAAATTGACACGTATGTCAGCTACAACGGACAATATGTCGTTTTGCGAGGCGAAGTGCTGTACACCAATCCACTTAACCCGGATGGGCTTGTCAAACTGAGTCAGGCTGCCAACGAAAATGAAAATCCAATCGTGTACATGGATGCGGACGATATGCGCGCCAACGTACCGGATGAGCATGAATATATCACCACCAGCATTAGCACCCTGCATGTGGACAAATTTCCAACCTACGATCCGGCATATTATGAACAGCGCGAGATGTACCAGTGTTTGCTGTTCTGTCTGGAAGGCGCCGAGCAAAACTATGCCGAGAACTTCCAAGACTTTGACTTTATCCGCTGGCATCCGATGTCGGTCGACGTCCTGCCCGCTGGTGGCTCCAAAGCGAATGGCATTTCCAAAATCACCGACAAGCTGGGCTTCCCCAAGGAACGCCAGTATGCCTTTGGCGACGGCTTGAACGATGTAGAGATGCTCAAGCAAATCTATAACAGCGTCGCGATGGGCAACGCCGAACCAGAAGCCAAAGCAGTCGCGCGTCATATAACCAAAGCAGTCGATGAAGACGGCATCTTGCACGGGCTGCAAATGGTCGGTCTGCTCGACTAAGTGCATAAGACTGGATAGCACACGCACATTCATGATACAAACAGCCAAAAGACCAGGTACGCCTTTACTTCTACACAAGAAGGGCATACCTGGTCTTTTAGCTATTGGTATTGGTATTGGTATTGGTATTGGTATTGGTATTCAACTATTTTAGACTGTTCAGCCACTCAAATACCGAGTAATCCGAAAAATTCAAATCGTGCTGTCTGCGCCGAGATTTCTTCCAGCGTTTTATCCGCAAGTGACGAATCCGCCGATTGTGGACCGAACAGCCATCTGGCGATCATGCCTTCGATTAGACTCGTCAGCATCGCTGCGCGCATCGCCGGATCAATACCGGGCGGCAGCATGTCCAGCTCGATGGCTCGCTCGATGTTACGACGGAATGCCTGCTCCATCTGAATCCGCGCTTCATTGGCTGCCTGCCGGATCGCTTCATCCGCCGCGCCACTACCGAGCAGCAGCTCCATCAGATAACGATGATCGCTGGCAAACTGGAACAGATTTTGTAGCAAATGTTGGGATGCCTGCACCATATCGACCACCGAACCAGATTGCGTACGATATCCCTGCGAGATCACGTTCGCAATCTCTTCCCGCCCATTGGCGATAATCTCCAGCGCAATCGCTTCTTTACTTTTAAAATACCAATAAAACGTTCCCTGCGCGACACCCGCCTGTCGTACAATATCCGAAACTTTGGTCTGATGATATCCGTTCCGCGCAAATAATTCCACTGCAATATCCAGCAGTTCCTGCCTTCTCTCTCCATTGTTCCCCGTTGCATTCCGCTCTTGCATGTCGAACCTCCCGATTGACTCACCAGTCAACTTGATTGTATCCATGCTAGCGGATAACCTCATTGTAGTCAATGTTGTCTGCTCATCTGCACGATATTGCAAAGCTGTACATCATCCCTTTTATATAGAAGGAATTGTGTCTATCTATTGCTGCAAATGCAAAAAGGATGTACCTATACATCTTGTACAGGCACATCCTCACATTGTATTCTATCCTGAATCTATTCAGCTGCGAACATTCCAATCTTCACTCACATTCGACTGCGGAACAGCAAATAGATGAAGTACGGCACACCGATCAGGGAAATGACGATTCCGGCTGCTAGTTGCGCAGGAGCGAATATCGTTTTGCCGATCAGATCCCCGAGCGATACCATCAGCATACCGACCAGACCGGACACAGGCAACAAGCGGCGATGATGCAGACCGACTAGTCGCCGCGCAATATGTGGTGCGATCAGACCAACAAAGCCAATCCCGCCCGATACCGAAATGCACGCCGCCACCAGACCGACCGCCGCCAACATCAGCTTGCGCCGCTGCCGACCAAGATCCAATCCGAGACTGAGCGTCGTCTCGTCATGCAATTGCAGTACATCCAGCACTTTGCCTTTCCACCATAAATACGGGGCAATCAGCAACAGCCACGGCAGCATCGCACCAATATACCGCCAATTGGCACTATGCAGACTACCCGCTAACCATACCGCCGCTGCTTCAAAGTCATTCGGATTCATTTTTAACGACAAATACAGCGTAACCGCCGCGAAGCCCGCGCTGACTGCAATTCCGACTAGAATTAGCTGCTGTGGATCAAGCCGTCCATTGCTGCGCGCCAGCCAGAAAATAATCGCCACAGCCAGCATTCCGCCAGCCAAACCGAACAGCGGCATCGCTATATATGCGAACCAGCCCGTCAGATCTAGCGTCTGGCTGAACACCAGCATGAACAGCACAACCGCCATACTCGCACCAGCGTTAATCCCCAGCATCCCCGGATCGGCAAGACCGTTGCGAGTGACACCCTGAATAACAGCACCCGCAATGCCCAGCCCGAAGCCAGTCAACATCGCTAGCACAATACGTGGCAATCGAAAATCGAACACAACCAGATCATATTCGCGAGTGACATCAATACGCAGCAGTGTGCGAATGACATCACCGACCGTCATATCGAACGTGCCATTGGTAACGCTGATGTATACGACCGCCAGCGTCACCAGTAGCAATAGCGGTACGACAAGCCAGATGCGCCGATGCACCGGGAACATCTCCGCTTCAGGAAGCTTCATGTGCTTTGCCTCCTTTGCGACGAATCAGATACAGGAAGAACGGAACACCGAACAGCGCGGTAACGACACCAATCGGTGTCTCGAACGGTGCATTCAGCCAGCGGCTGATCAGATCACACCAGCAGAGGAACAATCCACCTAACCAGGCAGCACATGGAATGACTTTGCGATAATCTGTACCAACCAGATAACGTGTAATATGCGGCACCATCAATCCGACAAAGGCGATTTTGCCCGCTAACGCTACCGAGCAGCCCGTCAGAATCACAACCGCCAGCATCGATAGTGCTTTAATCACACTGGTACGCTGTCCTAATCCGGCGGCAATCTCATCGCCCATCGACAGCACGGTAATATAACGCGCCAGCATAAGCGCCATTATCAAACCGACCAGTGCAAATGGAATGATCAGCTTGAGCATCGTCGGATCAATTTGATTCAGCCGGGCGTTATACCAGAAGCTAACCGATTGCGATACTTGAAAATAAGTCGCCGCCGCTTCTGCTACTCCGCTCAAAAACGTGCCGATGATCGTGCCTAGAATCGCCATGCGTACTGGTGATGTCCCATTCGGCAATAGCCAAGCTAGCCCAAATACAATCCCCGCTCCAATCGCCGAGCCGATCAGCGAATAAAAGACCATCGTCAACGACGATGCACCCGGCAGCATAATCATACATAGCGTAATCGCCATCACCGAACCATCCGATACCCCCATGATCGACGGAGAAGCAAGATAGTTGCGGGTCATGCCTTGCATGATTGCCCCAGATACCGCCAGAAAGGCGCCAATCAGTAGCGCCCCGAGCGCACGCGGCAACCGGGAATGCATAATGATCTGGTGCCTGATATCATGTTCATCGAAATGAAACAGCGCCTGCATCACTGTCGACAGATCGATATCATTCGCTCCATACAGGATGGAAATAGCAATCGTGAGCGTAGCCGAAACCGGCACGCCCACGATGAATAGTAGCGGAAACCAGCTTCGGATTCCGCCAGTTATGGTAGTCATTATTTGGACAATTCCTTCACGGCTGCCTGTACGAATTGATCACGGCTCCATGCCGGACCACCTTCGGACAATGGATCAATCACATTCACATACACATGACCGTCCTGGAATGCTTTCATTTTGCTCAAGATCGGATTGCTTTGCAGGTCTTTGAGTGCATTTGGCGTATCCGCATTCTCATCTTCGGAGAACTGGATAAACAGATCATCTGGATTCACCTGTGCCAGCTGCTCTACGGAGATTTCCTGCTGCGCCTTTGTTTGCTGGATAATGTCTGGTACGTTGAGACCCAGATCTTCATACAGCGCCGCATTAACGAACACGTTCGACGGATACACACAGATCGCACCCTGACGGATACGCACTGCCAGTACTGTTTTGTCATTCAGCTTGGCACCTAGCTCGGTTTTGGCTGTTTGCACATCCTGATCATATTTGGAAATGGCGCTTTCCGCTTGATCCTGCTTTCCAGTCAGCTGACCCATCAGCTTCAGGTTATCCTGCCAGTTATCCGAAATATGCGATACTGCAATCGTTGGTGCAATCTTGTTCAGTTGCTCCAGCACTGGTGCATCGAATTTGGTCGTACCGAGAATCACATCCGGCTTCAACGACAGGATCGTTTCAAAGTTCGGCTCTGTTTTCTCCCCAATCGACTTCGCCTGATCGGTAATCGAAGCGAATTTCTCCGGGAAATTGCCCTGATACGTAATCGCACCGATCGGATGTACATCCAGCATCAACGCATCTTCCATCGCTTCCATGGAACCGGTAATTACAATACGCTCTGCTTTGGCAGGAACGGTATATTCCTTGCCCAGATAGGTGATCGTTTGCTGCTTTGCCTGTGCCGAGCTATCCGACGTTGTGCCGCTCGCAGATGTTGTACCTCCCGCGCTGCCTTCACTACTTGCCGCATTGTTGCTGCTGCCGCACGCAGATACTAGCACCATCATTAACGCCAGTATGCAAATGGCTGTCCAGGAACGCAAAGATGTGCGCTCCCCTCCTGCCGTTTGAGTTTGTCTATTCATCACTATATGGCTCCCCTTTCGATATCCATCCCACTTGATAATCATTCTCAATAAAATGATAGTATGGATACCGTCATCCGAACATGGACAATATTCGCAAAAGTCATGGAGTATATTCAGTCCAATCCCATGAAGCAACTGATCCACCTTACCGGCAAAAGACGTTGCCTGCATCGTCTACCATTCGTTTATATGCTTCCGGCGAACGATCGCGCCACGGATCAGAGTTCAATACATGCACTGCATCGAGCTGTACAGCGCGCAGATTCAACCAATCTGGCTGCGTCTCCAGCTCTTTCCACTGTTGCAGCGTCTGGCTTTCCTGACAAATGAGCAGCAATAACCGATCCGGATCCACATGTGCCAGCATGGCAGGTGTGATTGGCGTATCCTCGTCTTCTATCTCTTCGTTGCCGTTTGTAGGAGCATTCGACGCATGCTGCGGCAGTAAACGCACCAGATTCACATGCAGATCATGACGCAGCATATGAGCAGCTTCGGATGAATAACATGAATAGAAATTGCCTTTCCAATACCGGACGAAGACAACGTTCTCGCTCTCGCTCTGCTCATGCAGATCGTCCACATGGTTGTTCGCCGTTTCCTTTCCACCTTTTATCTTCTGAAGCACCTGACGACACTGCTGATCATATTGCTCTAGCCAGCTTGCTGCTTCCGCCTCCTGCCCTAGCTTCTGCGCCAGCTGTTGGAGCTGCTGCTTCCACTGCGGACTAGCACAGTGTATATAATACACCTCGGCAATTTGCTGCAAATGCTGCTTTTCTTCCTCTGAAATATGCTCTGGCGCGATGATCAGCTCTGGATTACAGCGCCGCAAAATAGCGATATTGCTCTGCCATTGCACCGTCGCACGCTGCACTTTTAGATGAACGGGAATATCGGCGGCAAGCCGCTTCTCATCGTGAGCTGTCCATTTCGGGTGCAGCGGTGCGGCATACGGAATCACGTCCAGCGCCAGCAGATAACCAGTAATAATCGGATCGTAAGAAGCGATTTTCCGCGTCCGATTGCGAATGTAGGCAGACGGTGTGATGCCAGTTTCCTGCTTGAATTTGCGGCTAAAATAAAACTCATCGTTGTACCCGACTTCATGTGCAATATCCCGCAGCCGCAGCTCTGGGTTCGCCATCAGACGACGTGCCTGCTCCATACGCAGACGGGTCATATAATGAATAACACTTTCGCCATAGTGCTTTTTGAACAGACTGACATAATAATTCCGACTGAGTCCAGCCATCTCGGCAAGCTGTTCCAGCGTCAGCGGTTCACGGTAATGCTGCTCAATATACGCACGCGTCCGCTGCAATTGCACACCCGCATCGCCTTCCGGCACATTTTCCTGTTCCCGCAGATCGCATAACAGTTGCAAAAATAAACTGACTGCTCGTGTCCGGCTACCATGCTCACCGCTCAACCATTGCTCATGGATGGACTGACACATCGGCAGCAGCCATGAACCAGATACCGGATAGCCGCTATGATCGTAATTCTCGTATTCCGGTTCAAAGGCAGGCATGGCGGTATATGCTGACAATCCGAGCAGCTCCAACTCCTGCTCCCGCTCCACATAACAGTCAAACCGTAGCAAATACACACTCATCCCTTTACGCCCAGACGAGCGCAACCCGAGCGTGCTTCCCGGCACAAACCAGTGTACACTTTGCCCCTGTACACGCAGTCGCTCCTGTTCCCGTGTCAGAATGCCTTCGCCCTCGGCAATAACAAGCAAGGTATGGCTGGACGCATATTGCTGCGGCAGATGAAAGTCGCCAGTTTTGCGCACTTTCTCCACATTGCGTAGCCGAAAACTCATATGATCTAGCGCTGATAAGATGGAGCCGTACAGCGGTTGTTGTGTACTTTGCGACTGCAAGGCAGATGCTGACGATGAATGACTTTTTATTTTCCGATCCGCAATCGTATTCATAGCTCATCTCTCCTCTATTTTAATCTGGTTATCACCAAATCTGAGCATCACCAAATGATAATAATTCTCAATATATACTTCATCACTCTACCCCTTTCTAGCCCGGCACGTCAACGAATACACTCCTTTTTCAACATTTGTCCATGATTGGCGTGGAATATTGTGCATGGTCGGACAAGCGACAACTTTGTATTATCAAGGCACACGTACATGAGTAGGAATAGATGCAATCATCCTACTTTGCAATATTCATCTCATTTCAAGCTACAGACAAGGAGAATCAGTATGAACTCATCGTTTCCTCATACACAACCCGTCGCCGCTCATCCACAAGCACCGGAAAGTGAATTTCGTTTACGCGGAACGACTCAATTCGATCTCACATCCGCTACTGGTCGGCAGTATCGTATTCTAATGTCGATTCCCGACCTGCCCCCAACGGAACAAGGCTACCCAATCATCTACGCACTCGACGGTCATGCTATCTTCGCGACACTGCTGGCAGCCGAGCGTGCACAATCGCGTCGTAGCCAAAAGACCGATGCCGTCGCATCTATCATCGTCGGCATCGGCTATCCGTCCGAATTGCCAAATTCACCGGAACGTCATTACGATTACACTCTGCCCGTTCCTGTAGACAATCTGCCCGCATCCCGCGACGGTCAGCCATGGCCTTTGCATGGCGGAGCAGATGAGTTTCTACAATTTATTCAGGAAGTGCTGAAGCCGGAAGTCGAACGACGTCAGACAGTTGACCGCAATCGTCAGACACTGCTTGGTCATTCCTTCGGTGGCTTATTCACCCTGCATACGCTATTCACTTCACCGCAATCGTTCCGCAATTATGTAGCAGCCAGCCCTTCGCTGCATTGGGCGCAACCACAAATTGTCGATGAAGAACAGCAATTTGCCGAGTATATGAAGACGGCGCAGGAAGAGCATCATCTGTTCATCGCACTGGGCGAATTGGAAAATACACCACCATTTCACATGCTGCAACATGCGGCAGCGTTAGCAGAGCGATTGCAGCCACTTCATGAATATGGACTACATGTGCGTTTTCGTGAATATGCCGATGAGAATCACGGTTCTGTCGTTCCGTCGATGATTAGCGCAGCATTGCGCACAGCTCCACTGTAGTTTTCATTCATTGACGTTTTCATTTATTGGCGTTCTCATTTCATAACATAAACTGTCATACCAACAAGGCTGTCCAAAATGAACAGCCTTGTTTGGTGTACGTTCCCATCTTCATGATCTCGACATATGTTCCGATATTAGGAATGGCAGGTAAATGGCTGACTGATGCACCATTCACCTGCCATCATACAGAGAGAATATAGAGAAAAGGGGAACGTTCCATGTTTACACGTCTATCGATTCATCCGGTCGTCAAGCTACTGTGTGCAGCGACATTGCTACTCATTCTGTCGAGTGGTCTGGCATTGTCCGCCAACGCAGCTTCAACCAAAGGCAATACATACAGCGCCGTCTCGCTTTATGTAAATGGCGAGCTGCAAATTCTACCACCTACCCAGAACGTCCAGTTTATGAACAGCAACACTCTGTACATCCCGGTCAAAACGATCACGCGCATTCCCGGCATTACGATCAACTACGGCAGCCCGCTCAGTCTGACCGGTAGTCGTGGCAGTGCCAATGTGAACAGCAGCAATTCGTTTGAATATAAGGGTACAACGTATGTACAGTACAAAACCCTGCTATCCATTAGCGATCTGGATGGCAAATACGCGTCCAGTGCGTACACGCTGTTCCTCTGGACAACCGATGAAGGCAAAGCCCAATCATCCAAAATCCTTACCAATATTAGTCAGCTTCCATCCAACATGGGTTTACTGATTGGTCAGAAAATGTACCCGGCTCACGAAAGCGGAGCTTACTGGATCACCAATGTTTACTATGATCCAGATAGTACGATCTTTTACGTAACTGCCCGCAATTCTGGCGGCGAAGAGATTCATACGAATACGAATTACGAAGCATTCGACTTTGTACTAGATGCCGCCTTGAATCAAACACAGGATGCTCTACGTGGCAAAAACGTCTGGTTCGATAACCGCCAATTCTATGGCACCGGGCTTAAGCATTTGGAAAAATTGACCTTTGTTTCGTTCCAGATCAGCAAGGATAACGAGATCAGCATGGTACTCCGCAAAGCAAATGGCAACAAAGTCGCCGTCCTGCTCGATGCCAGCTACGATGTGAACAACATGCTGAGTCGCTACCTGTTCGGCACCAACCCGCGTTCCGTATATAACTGGAGCGAAAAAGTCTGGAACACCATTAGCAACAACCGCGTATCATCCGGCATGACACCTCAGCAGGTCGTTCTCTCATGGGGCATGCCTTCCGACCACAATACGTACCAGTCTGCTGGAGTCGTGTACGAACAATGGATTTACCCGCATAACTATTTATATTTCTGGAACGGCAAGCTGACTTCAGCACAAAGTTTTTGATTGGGCTGGGATGTAGGAGATTCGTTTCGGCTCATAGCATATAAGTGAAGTACTGTATATTGAGATTGATGTTTAGGCATGAATGGTTGCACAAAAAAGGCATGTACCGAATGATATGGTACATGCCTTTTCTTGGGATGCTCATTTTCATTTTTAAATGATCATATGCTCATAATCATCACGCAACATCCACTTACTTCGGCTCCGTGCCCCATACCAGCTTACCTTGCTGATACACAGTCACTTTACTCCACTTGGCAAATGTCGTACTGCCATTGTTGTACGAGTAATCGTTCGTCTCATTAAAGTTACTCCAGTCTGCCGGATGAATGCGTGCCTGTACTTCGCCGCTTTGTCCGCCAGCCGCAATATTACCTGCACCGCTACCAAATGAGAATTCTACATACCGGTTCGCCTGTGTTTTTCCTGTCAATGCTTTCGATATGGTGCTTACATTGGATGCTCCGACTTTCGCCCAATCGATATACGTCTGGTCGCCGGATTTGCCATCATTGTTAAAATAATACCGTACCTTCAGATCACTCAGCTTGACCGCTGTACTGCCGGTATTCTGAATATTGAACACGGGACGAATCGCGTTGTCAGACGGATTGTTATCTCCGCTACGGAATTGCAATACCAACGATCCAGTGCCAGTCGAAGGCGTTCCGGGCTGAGTTGGCGTTGTACTGCCTCCGCCTGTACCCGGATCAGGAGTAGTCGTTCCACCACCATTGCCCGTTCCTGGTGTTGTTGTACTGCCACCATCTGTGCTGGTGCTGCCCGCTTTGATTTGCTGTTTGACAAATTTACCCGAAGCGGTCAGATTGGCATCCGTCCATCCGCCCGTTGCGCTTGCTCCCGAAGCCAGCGCAGCGGACGCTTCGCCTTTATCCGACAGCGACCAGTTTACCCAGCTAATATTACGGCTGTTGAGGAAGTCGATCCATGTCTTCGATTCGGTCAGGAACGGTCCGCCACTGCCAGACGCATCACTTGTTCCCCACTCACTTACGAAAATAGCCGCTCCTTTGCCGCGTGCATAATCGATCCGGTCACGTAGCGATTGCCCGTGTGTACCTGCGTAGAAATGTAGCGCGTACATCGTATTCGCATCTGGCAGCTGGTTGTCGGCTGCATCGTGAATATCCTGACTCCATGTACCTGTACCGACGATGATCACATTATCCGGGTCTTTTGCGCGAATACTTTGTGTTACATCCAGCGCGTAAGGACGAATCTGCCCGTTCCAGTTCACATTCCCATTCGGCTCATTGGCAATCTCATATATGACATTTGGCAGACTGCCATACGATCCTGCCATTTCACTGAAAAAGCTTTTCGCCTGTGTTTTGTAAATGTTCGGATCGCCGTCCGACAGAATATGCCAGTCGATGATAATATACACACCCAGCTCCTTCGCCGCAGCGACGGCTTCCTTGACCTTATTCGCTACTGCCGGATTGGAAATGTATCCGTTCTCGGCTGTATACATCGCTACTCGGAACACAGAGATGCCCCAGTCATCACGCAACCATTTCATCGTATCCTTGTTTACGTAATTGCCATACCATTGCAGACCGTGCGAGCTAATCCCGCGCAGTTGCACTACTTTGCCGCTAGCATCGACCAGCTTACCGCCTGAAATCTTCAGCTGTCCATGCTGCTGAACAGGTGTTGTTGCCGCATACGCTGGTGCCGACCATGAGCCTGCTGTGAGCGAAAAGGCAAGTACTACCGTTGCCGCTCCTGCTGTCCATTTCTTGACTTTGTTTCTCCACATGATTCCCATTCCCCTTTGCATGGTTTTCCCGTTTCGCACATCTTGCAGGCTGACGTGGTTGCTGTATTTCGCGAATGTGCAACGGGTGATTATGCAGTATCTTTTGTTGCCTTCGTCAGTATATCCATTTTATAACCAAATTAATATATTTTTACCATAAAATGAATATAAAGTTCCAGAACGTGGGAAAAGGGAATCATGTGCAAACTAGCCCCTTACAACGCGTTTTGGCACTTTCAAGAGGGCTCGCTAGCTATCTTTGCTCTTGTATTGGTTAACTCAGCGGATCATGTAACGAAAAGTCCCGGTTTGCCGGGAAGCTTCAACGGCTGTTATTGCGGCGCCATAGACGAATCAATGTGATCACTACAAAAATCGCGATCACAATGAAGATCATTCCTACCCCTTGCAAGATCAAATACGCAATATTCATATGCTGCACTCCCTCCATCCTTGCCTACAATCGTAATGAAATATCTGTTGCCATCATTTTAACATAGCGGTTGTAGATCTTGCAGATAACGGAAACACTTTGCCAAACAGCGCCAGATTTCCTGTGTACACATACAAAGAAACCGGCTCATGTCTCAGCCGGTTTCCTTGTACTGTGTTACTCTGCGACTTCTTCGCTACTGTTTCGCATACATTATCAATATGGACGTTTGAATCGTCAAAATTGCCGTAAAGTATACATCAACTTTATACATGTCAACAGACGTCACTTGGTCTCTACTACAAAAATAGTTATTTTACTCGCCCTATTGCTACAACAGCAGGTTGCGACTTTTTCGTTTCCCGATACATGCGAACTGCTCCATAGCTGCAAAACAGCCAGAACAAGATCATGAATGCCTTGAACCACCAAGCGTCATATTCCGCCCACAATGCACTGACCGCGCTCGCCAATGTTACGAATCCGGTCAAACCTGCCAGCCAAAAGCGCTTGAGGCGCGTATCGCCCTTGCTGTCCTTTTGCTGTTCGTACATCTGATACATGAGCAATTGCGCCATCAGAGCAACACCGAAAAACGCCATATGCGACATCACGCCAAAGATCCGCGCGAGCACGATCCAGACGACAATAACTTCAATCCACCGAATGATACGCCCTTTACCGAAAAAATACTTCATCTTATCCCTCCACCGCCAATAACGATAATATTTAATTACCTTTACTACGCGGTAAGGATATTGTGGTTACAATTTGAAAGGATAGAGTTGGAGCAAAATGACCGATACGAAGCATCTGTCACCATTCGTTCAAAATCATGCTGGTTCATGTAAATCAGGTATAAGATGTCATCATACGGGATGAAGTATCCTATTCTGTGAACAGCAATAACCTGTATACGCATGATCTATTTCGCTTTTTCGATTATTTTACCTTTGCGAATTTACTGGACAGAGACTCAATTATCATCATTTCCGGTCTAACGGCTGCGGCTGTACGTCAATATCCAGCACCTGCTCCGCCTGATCCACATAATGCTGATCCAGCGTTACTTTGACCCGACCTTGCCGACGCTTCTCCCGCCATTCACGCAGCTGTTGCTCACTATCCAATCGCAGCTCCGCCAGCTCCCATGCCCGGTCGAACATATACTTGCTCGTATACAGCAGCGTATAAATGCCTTGTCCACCTGGCATAATTGCTTGCTCCAACTGCTGCCACGCATCCACCGTGAATTTGACATACAACTGCTCATCCCGCTTCTCGTCACGCGGCAATTCGGCAATCTGTCTGCGCTGTACAATCTGCCAGCCTGTCACCCGTCCATAGTACCGAATCCCCGCCAGCTCTGCGCCAAACAATCGCTTCGACTGGTACATCGCTACATATTCCAGCGAAGTGACCTGCTGTACATCACCCAGATTACGTAACGGCACATGGTAAAATCGGTGTTCCAACGCCAATTCCACCTGCTCTGATCCACGCACCGATCCAACCAGCATATTGCGCTGACGCTGCTGCATAACATCCGTATAATACTCGTCTGTGCGTTGCGGCACCGTTGCCCGCTCGTATGCCTTTTCCGGACTATCCGCAATCAGCTCATCCAGAAACTGCTCGACTAGCGACGTCGCATTCGGTAGAAATGGCAATGCACCGACATTGATTTTACGAACACTTTGATAAAAATGGTGCTGCTTGTACTGCTGCTCATTCCCATATGGAAACAACACATACGCTCCGTACATACTGCGTTCATACCGCGAAGTCACATCTTCCGCAGTATGATCCTCTGCCAGATGTACAATCGCATCCCGGTACCGATGCATCGTATTTATATCGTCTTCCTGCGGTCCCGGGAACTTATACCGCCGATGATATTCCGATCCCGGCTCCGCTACATCCAGCTTGTACTTGGCATCGAAAATAAAGCTATACTCCTTTTCCAATCCCGCATCCAGCTTGCGCAGCGATAGCACATTGTCCGGTCGCTGCGGTAATGTCGGCAACCAACGCTGCTGCGATGAACGGTTGTAGTACAGCACGAAGATTTCTCCAGTACGCGGATGACGATACTGCATACGCGACTGTTTACCCGTGTCCAGTGTGACGAACAATCCCGCATGGTTGAGCCGGATTACGTCTTGCTGCACCAATTGGTATTTGCTCGCCATCAGCTCGTTCAGCTTGAGAAAGCACCAGTATTCATACAGCTCGGAGATTTCTTTCATCGATAATCGCAGGACATCACTCTGGATCGACAAGCCTTTGAGCAAGGTCAGATAATATCGGTACATCTCCCGATACCCCGGCGCCATCTGCATGACCAGACTAATGCTCATACTGCGCATCGGAGTTAACGCTTGCAACCATTCCGCATCCAGCATTCGCTCCATCCGCCGCATCATCTGATTCACCTGCATCGCAAAATGCTCGTCGTAGCTGCGACTACGGAAATTGCTCGGCTTGCTCAGCTGCACATACTGATCTCGCAATTGCACCAGTTTGCCCATGATCCGCTCCAACATCCAGCGCAGCAACCGATTCTCTGCCGTATCGTACGACAGATGCTTGACCGTATCCAGCAGCCGTGTCGGACGATATGCTTCGCCGCCGATCTGAATTGTACCGCGAGCAGGAGTAATCGGATGACTGCTATGAATTCCTCTATTGTCGTTTACACTTCCACTATTCGCCCTTGTTCTGTCCTCCCGTACATGTTCCAAATACTGCGGATGCTTGGCAAGGTAATCGCTGTTCCGCCGCCCCGGACGCTTGGCAAGTGCCGCCTTACGCATCTCCAGTTCCTTCTCCATCCGGTGATGCGGTTGTCTGCCAATCCGCTCCATCGCCCGCTCCATTTGCTCAAACAAATGCGAGATAATCGAGAAAAATTCCGTCAGACTCTGCCGCTCACTACTACGCAGCGACACCGACTGATACGTCCGTTTTAGAAAGTCAAAGCTCAGATTGTACACCTGCCGATTCACATCTTGTAGCAGCATGGCGTAATCGTCACGGTAATCGATTTTGGATGGAAACACTTCTAGCTCCAGCGACAACAAACGCTGGTTACCCGCGCGCAGCTCTAGTTCACTAAACCCCACTTCATTGCGGAAATTCAGCAGCCCGGACAGCACTCGATTTCCTTTCTCACTAACCGCTTCCCGCAAATACCGATTCTCATGATAAAAGTGTACACGCTGCACTATTCCGTCTGCTTTTTCGTACACAAACTCATAATTTTGCTGCTCATAAAAACAAGGCAACACCAGCGTATGCAAATTCCATTCCACCAGCCGTCCTTCCAGCGGCGAAAACACATTGACATCATGCACCTGTACATCCGGCGACAGCGATATACATTTCAGATGCGCGTCCATCCACTTCCCCTGCTCCCGGTGTAACTCCAATGTCTCCACCGACGGATGATACGGTCGCCCCTCGATGTACAGAGTACCAATATTCGTTCCCACCTCTAGAAGCCGCACCGTCTGTTCCGGGTTCATCATGACACCTCCTTCGGTATGTGTATGTTCACGCGTTATTCATCAATGCACCCAATACGACGTAAATCCATCCTCATCCAAGCGACGGATCATATACACTAGCTTACGCGCACTGTCTGGATAATCCGCTTCCGGCGGTGTATTCCCTGTTTCCCAGCTATCCCAGAAATTCTCATCATCCTCCAGCGGCGACGGCACACGCACATTGCCCTTCAGACACCATTCCAGTAAACGCACTAATGCCCGCCGCACCGCCATCTGACTACCTTGAATACGCGGCAAAATCTTTTGCAGCAATTGTAGATCGAATGCTTCTTCCTCACTCATCAGCCCAAAGCGCTCATTGTACACCGCATAAAAGCAAACCGCATCCCGAATCCGGTACCCCACATGCGCATGAATGCTCTCTAATACTGCATTCACCTGCACCAGTCGCTCCGTCGTACGCACTACCAGTTCCCGGTATTCCCCAATGGCATCCTTCAACTGCAAATAATCACTACGCAAAAATCCCTGCTCCACCGGCACAACTTCCACACTCTGCGCGTGATCCGCTGCATCATCTGGTAACTGCATCAGATCAATATGGTGAAACTCAATCGTATTCGCCCGATCCAGCACCCGTTTGCTAAATGGATACGTCGTCTCGTCCATATTCACTGTACCAACAATATACACATTGTCCGGTATACCAAGATGCCCGTACATCACACGATCCTCTTCCAATTGCAGCATCCCGGCGGCAATCAGCGGATCAGTAACGATTCGACGCTCTCCTTTGGTAGCGGAGGATTGCTGTTGCCACACACTATCGACATTGTTACCATTTGCCGAATTGCTATTACCAAAAGGTCCTTCGCTATTGGAAGCTCTGCCGCTAGGTGCTCTACTGATGTTGGATATCGTATTATTATTTGGTATCCTATCGCTGTTGGATATCTTACTGCTATGCGATACTCCATTATGACCAGATGTTGTATTTGCTGAGCGGCTGCGCATGTGAATGGAATCTTGCTCTGTCTCCTCTTCCATGTTACCCGGATAACCAGATCCATCCTTATTCATACGCGTTGGACTCTTATTTTCCCAATCCGAACGAGACCTAGACTCAGCCCCATCCCAATGATCATCATGCCCATCTACTAATCGATATTCATCATCAGCAACATGTCCATGCTTCCCAGCCGTCAAATCAGAACGTTCCGCTGCATTCTGTCCATTCACCGGCTCCGGCTGCACTCTCTCACTTCGCTTCGTATCTGCATCCGTATGCACGGTTGCATCAACACCGTAATCCGTACGACCTGGATACGATCTTCCACCAGCATCAACATTGCCATCTTTATGCTTTTGCATATACTCAGAACCATCGCTGTACGCATGTTCCTGACCATCGCTGTACACATACTCCTGCCATCGCTCCGGCGACGAATACAAATGCTCACTCTCCTGCCGCCATTTCTGCGTTTCCAGCAAGCTCATCATATCGCTAAAATAATGCTCCACCCGCGCCAAATTCATCTCATCCAGACAGACAAAATAAGGCTTCTTCCGATTCTCTGGACGCGAAGCCTCGCGAATGACCAGTGTCAACGGTCCCGGCTGAAACATACCCGACAGATCACGGTACCCGATCAACTCCGCCGGATCACTCCAATCCGGGCGCACTGGAATGAGCGTAAACTGACCATTCTCCGCCGTCGCTCCAACCGCTTCCGCAAACAGCCGCACAAGCCGCGTCTTGCCCGTTCCTGAAATGCCCGCCAAAATAACAAAAGGTCGCGTTTTCAGCGACAAATAGAAGTTATACGTAAGCTGCTCTGGAAAATAAAACCCATTTCCTGCTATATGCTCATGCACCTGCTCCAGCACACCAGATACATCCCGGTCGCGCAGCCGCGGCGTATATACATCACCACCATCATCCTCCTGCACCTGCGTCGTCCACACCGTATTCAGCGTAATCGCTGTGCTCTCGATGTAAAACATATAACTATCCATCGCATCCCACAGATCCGTTACCAGCTGTTCATTGTCTGGCAAACGCTCCGTATCATACGCAAAATAAGCAATCGTCGACGTCTGGTAATCGTCTCCGAGCCGCCCGTCCCCAAGATCAATATCATCCGAGAGCTTCATTCGCCCCGCTGGCAACTTCTCCCGAATCACCCGCGCCCGTTCTTGCAAATACGTCTGACTCTCACTGCGTCCCAGATGACTACGCACTTCATTCAACCCTTGATTGAGCGTCAAATAGAGCCGCTTCATATCCGCAGAAAACAAATACGCCACATACACCCCACGCTGGATCGTATCCGTCAACTGTGGATACATCACCGCAATCCAAGGAATGGTCGCCCAATTGCTGCCACTGCCCACCGATCCCTGTACCTTAAAATGATTATGCACAAATGGTAACGAACGTAAATGCTGTGGAATCTCCTTACGTACATATTTCGCAAGCGGATGTCCGGTCAATGGCTGCTGCTTGGCAAGCAGATAGTTGCCGATGATGTTGAGCAAGTCCTCCCGTAGCGAAAAGTCAGACTGTGGTGGAGCATAGTACGTGTCGAGTTCATCAAGAGTATAATGGTACAGTTCATCCAACACCGCCGGATTTAGCTGACTGTACAGCTCCGGCTTGAAGCCGATCGTGTAGCCGGAACTGGGATAGTCGAGAATCGATGACAACGCATCAATCGGCGTATCTACCACATACTGCACCCGCTTCACCGGCATATCCGCCCACCGAAACGCAATCCGCGACGGCGGCGCATCCACGGGCATACTACGCGCTTCCCGCTTCTGAAAATATTCCAAAAAGCGCTCCTTAATCCGCGTCATCGAAACTTCCCGTTCGCGAGTGGCGCGCATCTCGTCGATGAGTACGAGGATGAGAACCATTTTGTATGATTTTTGTCTGTGAAGGAAAATATTTTGGAGTTCTATTGGTAAGGTCATTGGTATTCTCCTTTGAAATCAATATATTAAATAGATGCTTATTTCTTCCGATATATTTATTATTACTCATTTTGAAGATTGGGGTGCAAAAACGATGGTATCTATTGAAAAATTTTTAGACTGGTTTCTGAACAAAATCTTATATTTGTTTAGTAGTTCTAGCAAAATAAATTTTCACTCTATACATAATTTGTTTACTCAATTTATTAGCCATTTATTTTCACTCTTTATAATATACTTACTTCTATTATTAATTATTTTCATAATTCGTATTTTTTATGAGCTACTTATTCTTTTTTTTTATCTTCGCGTATTTATATTCTTTTTCACAAACTTATAAATCGTAAAAATAATACCATTACCAATATAAGGCAAATTTCAGAAATTTATTATCTTTTAGAAAAATTTTCAGACAAAAACATAAATCTAATTGTTAAAAAGTCTTCATTTCGAAGAGAAAATTTAATGGAAAAATCAGAGGCATTCGGTCCAATAACTATATTCAATAATATCAAAACTATAATTCATTATTTGATATACCCTCATGTAACTAATATAATCATATGGTCAATAATCTTAGCTTATTTCTATTCAGATATAATAAATTATCTAAATTTAGATTTTTATATAAAGAATTTTGCTAACTATAATTCAGCAATTAGTCTTACTTTGGTTAATCAATTCATTACTTTAATTACAATTATATTCTCTTTAATATTTGTAATTTGGCTTAATACTAAAATATTTAAATGGACTGCCATAAAAAAAACTAAAGAATATAAATACGAACAAACAATAAAATATCAAGAAAGTATGATTCGGAATTTATCAATCGTTCTTTACTATGCTGAGCAAAATATAGATAACTTATCAAGATACATGAACCAAGCATCTACTTCATTTTGCGAATTAATAACAGGAACAAAAAAGTATCAATTCAAAGAAAACAAAATTAGTCAAGTAAATTCATCAAGAGAATTCCATATTAGACAGAACTATTATACAAACAATTTTAAAAGCTTTAATAAAGAAAATAAAGCTGTTAGTAAAATCTTAAAAAATATAAAAAAAGAACATCTTCAAAGTGTATATTATGATATTAACAAAAAGCTCACTTACGAGTTGTTTGAACTCAATATTTACTTATCTGCTGGAGACATTGATTTCAGCGAGTCTTTTATTTCTAAAGAAAAAATTGAGAATTATACAAAATTCCCATCACATAGTTTGTCTAGAATAATCAAAAAATTCGAAAAATAAAAAAGGTTTGGTATAATCAAATTACTGAAGAAGAATTCTTAATACCTTATAAAAAATTCAATGAAGAATTAAGAATTGATTTTGGCTTTAATTCTCATGAAGTTACCTTCAAAAAAGTGGTATCTGATGCTGAATATGAATTAGAAGAAGAAATAATTAAATACTATTCTTTTTTGAGAAATGAATTGGCGTTATCTATTTTTCATTACGTTCTATTACAACAATATTTAATAAAATCAAAGAATACTTATTCATCTACGTGGTGGCGAAGAATTTTCCTTAAATCTTAAGATGATTCATTATTTTTGTTAAATAAAGGATATATTTACTTGTTAATTGATAATTTGTCTGCATTCTTAAATATTCTACTAGTTCTTTATTGGGAATAAATTATGAATAAATCCATATTGATGTTTAAACAATGCATGATACTATTCCAAAAATAAATTATTTAATCATGAAGAATAAATTAAAATAAAATCAAACAAAAAAGTGATAAAGCTATTATTAATAAAAGATTAGATAGTAAGGTGAATTATATATCTGAGAAAAAGACTGGAGAAATGGTTGGAACAATCGTCAACCAGACTCCAGTCTTTGGTGGTTTGGGGAAAGTTAATTTTAGTAGGGACGGTAAAAATAAAATTGGACAGGAATTATTAGTTAGTTAAAGCCCCGCTGCCGCATCGCCTCAAACAACAACACCGTCGAAGCCATCGCCGCATTCAGCGACTCCGCCTGACCCTGCATTGGAATCAACACATGCTCCTCCACAAGCGCTGCCGTCTGCTCGGAAATCCCTTTCCCCTCGTTCCCGATCACAATCCAAGCCCCACTGTGGAAGTCATACTCATAACAAGACGTACTCCCTTGCAACGACGTACTAATCAACCGTGCACCTTGCTTCCTCGCCGCTGGCAATACCTCCGTCAGATCACTCTCCAACACCGGCAAATGAAACAGCGAGCCCATCGTCGAGCGAATCGTCTTCGGATTATACAGATCCGCACAGCCTTTTCCAAGTACAATCCCTTTCGCCCCAGACGCATCCGCACTGCGAATAATCGTCCCCACATTACCGGGGTCCTGTACACCATCCAATACCATCACAATCCCCTGTTCATCCGTCAACAGTGTCGACAACAGCGCATTACGCTTGTACACAATCGCGAACACTGGCTGTGGAGTCTTCGTATCAGTACACTTTTCCAGCACCGCCTGCGACACCGCCACATACTGTGCACCACCAGAGTAAGTGGAGATATCCTCTCTCAGCTCTGCCGGAATGCCTTTGTCTGTATCATATACGATATATTGAATATCCCAGTCACTGCGCAGCGCTTCGCTCACAAGATGAATGCCTTCGATAATAAACTTCTCCTGCTTGTCGCGGTGCTTCTTTTCCAGCAGTTGCGCCCATTCTTTTACACGGGCATTTTGAGTCGATAGTATCTCCATTTAGCTCTCCATATCCATTTCCATTTTGATCAGATCATGTTTTTGTCCGACGATGACGAGGATATCGTCTTGTTCGAGACGTTCCTGTGGTGCCGGTGCAATATTCATATGATTGTTGCGTTTGATCGCCATTACGTTGCAGCTGTAGCGAGCGCGGATATTCAGTTCGATCAGGTTCTGACCGACCATGCCTTCGGATGCGAGCATCTCTACGATGCTGTAATCGTCGGACAGTTCGATATAATCCAGCACGTTCGGCGAGGTCAGATGATGCGCAACCCGCACCCCCATATCGCGTTCTGGGAAAATGACTTTGTCCGCACCGATCCGCTGCACCACTTTGGCATGCAGATCGTTTTGCGCTTTGACGAGAATCGTCGGGATTTCCATTTCCTTGAGGATCAGGGTCGTCAGAATGCTCGACTGGATATCCTCCCCGATCGCCACAACGACAACGTCAAAGTTGCGTAGTCCAATCGCACGCAGTGCTTCTTCATCTGTAGAGTCTGCGACTACTGCCTGTGTGACAATCGCTGATACTTCTTGTACGCGATGTTCATCTGAATCGATTGCCAGCACGTCAAAGCCCATTTCGCTCAGCGTTTTGGCAATACTGGAACCGAAGCGTCCGATTCCGATGACGGCATATTGCTTTCTGCCCATATTGTACCTCCACCATTTCTACCATTATTCTCAAATAAAAAGCAGATCGCCCGGCAGGCCAGTGCACTGCTGCATGCTGCCAGACAATCTGCGATTGTATGCTGTATAACCTATTTGCCAAACCAATACTTTTTATGCGTAAAGTACACTGCTTGGCTTTACAGAAAGTACTATTCATAACAGACACATTTAGCTCGTTCTACATCTGTCTGTTGTACAGACTGTCTATACTTTACGGTGCCGTTTGCAAGAATTGGGCATCTGGATTTTTCTCCATTGCCGTTCTCATCGCATACTCGTTTTCGAACAGAACAACATAGTTGCCTTTTTTGTCCTTCACCAGCGTCGAGTTGATGCGGAATTTGGACGGATCGAGATTGTCCGCTACGATCCAGCGAGCAAATTGGAACGGCATACGCTGCAATTGCACATCTACGCCGTACTCATTTTTCATGCGATATTCGAATACTTCAAATTGCAGCTGACCGACAACACCAAGAATGATATCGTCGAAGCTGACTGCGTTGAATACTTGAATCGTACCTTCCTCGGTCAATTGATCCAGACCTTTTTGGTACTGCTTGTATTTCAATGCGTTTTTCGCTGTAACTTTGGCGAAGATTTCCGGTGAGAACGTTGGCAGTTCATCAAAGACGATGCCCCCGCCCTGACTCAGAGAATCTCCAATGCGGAAAATACCCGGATCGAACAAACCGATAATATCGCCCGGATACGCATCTTCGACAATATCCCGATCCTGCGCCAAAAACTGCTGCGGCTGCGCCAGCTTAATGTCTTTGCCAACACGTACGTGCTTCACGCTCATGCCGCGCTCAAACTTACCAGACACGATACGCAGGAATGCGATACGGTCGCGGTGAGCGGGGTTCATATTGGCTTGGATTTTGAATACATATCCGCTGAATTTCTCGTTCGTTGGTTCGATCATGCCTTCGGTGCTGCGACGTGGTTCCGGCTTCGGTGCCAGCTCCAAGAAGTTCTCCAAGAACGTCTGCAATCCAAAGTTATTGATCGCACTACCGAAGAAGATTGGCGTCAATTCGCCGCGCATCACTTTTTCATAGTCAAATGGATCGCCCGCTACGTCCAGCAGCTCAATATCCTGACTCAGCTGCTCATACAGAAACTCGCCTGCCATTTCCTTGATCAGTGGATCGCGGTAGTCTTCCACCTTGCGTACTTCAATCGTGGAATGGTCATCGCCTTGGAACAGCTCAACCTGCGTTTTCATCCGGTCGTATACGCCACATAGCTCACGTCCCATACCGATTGGCCAGTTCATTGGAACCGAACGAATACCGAGCACTTGCTCCAATTCTTCCATCAGGTCGAACGGACTTTGACCTTCACGGTCAAGTTTGTTAATAAAGGTAAAGATCGGAATACCACGTTGTGCACAGACTTTGAATAATTTGATCGTCTGTGCCTCGACACCTTTTGCGACGTCGATCAGCATGACAGCCGCATCGGCAGCAGTCAACGTACGATACGTATCTTCACTGAAATCTTGGTGACCCGGAGTATCCAGAATGTTGATCCGGTGTCCATTATAGTCAAACTGCATCACGGAAGACGTAACCGAGATTCCGCGCTGCTTCTCAATTTCCATCCAGTCACTGGTCGCGTGTTTGCTTGCTTTACGCGCTTTGACCGTACCTGCAAGACGGATTGCGCCCCCGAATAGCAGCAGCTTTTCCGTCAGTGTTGTTTTCCCCGCATCCGGGTGAGAAATAATTGCAAACGTTCTGCGTTTATCGACTTCACGCTGCAATTGTGTATCTATCGTTTTACTCATGTTCATGTTCCCTTCATCGCTTAAATAGACTGCTCTCATTGTACCATATCCACAGCAAAAACACTCTTATGAATGGCAATCACAAGAGTGTTTTATCGTTAAAAATCGCTGTATTTATTGTACGTGATGCGGCGGGCAGTGTCTATCCTCTTTTACCGACTGTTCGCCGTCCAGATCACATCATCTTCGTCCTGACCGTTGACTGGCCACCAATGGAAGCCATCCTGCTCCAGCAGTTGATGCGTTTCTACAGGTCCCCATGAACCGGCAGGATAATTTTTCACATCTTCCGGGTGCTGTTTCCACGCATTGTCGATATGATCGATAAAGCTCCATGCCGCTGCTACTTCATCCCAGCGGGTAAAGTACGTCGAATCGCCCTGTGCTGCGTCTTCCAGCAATCGCTCATATGCTTCCGGCGAATTGATACCGATCATACAGCTTTGGCAGAACTCCATCGCCAGCGGCTGAATCTCAGAATCGGAGCCCGGCTTTTTGGCATTGATCTTCACATAAATGCCTTCCATCGGATTGACCCGGATCACGAGTAGATTCGGTTCCAGATTATGACGCTGACCGAGATACACATTGGTTGGCGTACGCTTGAACTCAACAATAATCTCTGTCGTTTTGACCGGCAGACGTTTACCAGTACGAATGTAAAAAGGCACACCCGCCCAGCGGAAGCTGTCCACGAACAGACGCGCGGCAAAATACGTCTCCGTTGTCGAATTCGGATCAACTTTATCTTCTTCCCGATAACCCGGTAGCTCTTTACCTTTGGACTGACCAGCTGTATATTGCGCACGTACTACATTTTGATCTACATCCTCTGGATTTAAGTAGGGACGCAGCGAACGCAGCACTTTCACCTTTTCATCATGAATGTCTTCCGCCAGCAGACGACTTGGCGGCTCCATCGCGATCATTGCCAGCATTTGCAGCATATGATTTTGCCCCATATCGCGCAGCGCACCGGAATGGTCGTAATACCCACCACGCTCTTCTACGCCCACCGTTTCACTCAGAGTAATCTGCACATTCGCAATATGCTGATTGTTCCAAAGCGGCTCGAAAAAGGCATTGCCGAAGCGAATCACTTCAATATTCTGCACCATCTCTTTGCCGAGATAATGATCAATCCGGAAAATCTCATCTTCTTTAAACACTTCCGTAATCTCGCCATTCAGCTTGCGTGCCGATTCTAGATCATAACCAAAGGGCTTCTCAATGACCAGCCGATTCCAGCCATCCGCATCCAGCATGCCGCCATCCCGCAGATTGGTCGACACACTACCAAACAATTCCGGTGCCAATGCAAGGAAGAACAGTCGATTCCCCGGAATGCTATATTTCTGTTCCAATGCTTCGGTCTGCTCATTCAATTCGCGGAATCCGTCTACATTGTTAATATCCAATGATTTATATTCAAAATGCTGCGCAAATGTATCCCAATCTTCATCCTGCCGCACTTTATATCGACAAAATTCATCAATCGAATCCCGCACATTCACACGGAACTCCTCATTCGTACGTGGACGACGTGCGACCCCAATGACTGCAAAATCCTCTGCCAGCTTGCCTTCACGATACAAACTGTAGATCGCCGGAAATAGTTTACGACTCGCCAGATCACCGGTAGCTCCGAAAATGAAAAATACTGCGCTAGGCGCCTGCAATGATTCCAAAGTTTGATTATCCGTCATGGCTCCTCCACTTTCTATGTAAATTTTTGTTTTACCGCAGAGTGAACAAGGTGCTGCTGTACTGGACAAAAATCACGCTGGTGAGATAGTGCTCATGATGCCATTTTGATCAATCGTATTTTACCATAATTACCCGATTCCATACCATCTGACCACCTATCAAAAGTACTTATACCTTGTAAAGCTAAAATTGATATCGCTTACGTAATCAAAAAGCTGGCTTACGCAATCAGCATACCAATGTACCAAAAAACCGGCAACTGCGAAGTGCCGGTTTTCTATTCATGTATATCAGATAGGCGTTTTAGGTTGGTCAGTTAAGTAATCACAAAATGATATACTTCTCATTTCGCTACCAATACGGATGAGCCATAGGGCTTTTACAGCAAACTACCCATTCTATCATTCCGCCAGACCATTTTTGTACGCATAAATCGCCGCCTGCGTCCGATCCTCTACACCCAGCTTAGCGAGCAGATTGGTCACATGAAATTTAACTGTTTTAATCCCGATGATCAGATCATCCGCAATATCCTGATTGGATTTCCCTTGTGCCAGTAAACGCAGTACATCCATCTCCCGCTCAGTCAGTTGTTCATGCAATGCACGCTCGGCTGGTTCGCGAAAACGGCTCATCATTTTGGAAGCAACTTGCGACTCTAATACCGATTGACCGCGTACCGCTGCACGTATCGCATCGGCAATTTCGCTTGCACGAGATGTTTTGAGCAAATAACTAAATGCACCTGCTTCAATGACCGGATACATTTTCTCGTCATCCAAATAGCTGGTCAGCACGATCACTTTACAGTTCGGATTAATTTCCAGCACCTTACGTGTCGCTTCGATCCCATCCATTCCATCCATCACCAGATCCATCAGCACAACGTCTGGATGATACTCCTGCGCTAATCGGATTCCGTCATTCCCATTACTTGCCTCGCCAACGACCTCAATCCCATCCTCTGTATCGAGCACCGCCGCTAGACCAATACGCACCATCTCATGATCATCGACCAGCAGCACCTTGATCAATTCACTGTTATCCATCTTATTATGCCCACCCGCTTTCTTCTGTGTGTAATGTCACGATCGGCACAACGATCTCAATCCGCGTCCCTTTCCCCGGTGCCGTAATATACTGAATCGTACCGCCAACTTCGTTCACGCGCTCTCGCATTGTGGACAATCCGTATGACGTCTGCTTCGTTTCATCCAGATCAAAGCCTACACCATCATCGCGCAACGTCACTCGTACAGCGTCTACCTTTTGCAAAATACGAATCTCCATCCGGTTCGCCTTAGCATGACGAAGCGTGTTGGATAGCGCTTCCTGTACAATACGGAATAGATGATTCTCCACCCCTTTGACAAGCCGAAGGTCTTCATCCATATCCAGCACAATATCCATCGGAATCTTCGTTTGTAACTCAAGCACTAGCTCGCTAATGCCCTGATATAATCGTTTTCCTTCCAAATAGACCGGTCTTAAATGGAGTAACAACGCCCGCATCTCCGACTGCGCCACTGACGACATCTCTTCGATCAACTGCACTTGCCGCTTCGCCCGATCTGGGTCTTTGTCAAATGTACGCCCCACCGCAGTCGCCGTCATCGAAATCGCAAATAACTGCTGCGATACCGCATCGTGCAATTCGCGTGCCAGCCGTTGCCGTTCTTCAATAATCGCCGAGACCCGCGCCTGTTCGGCAAGCTGTGCATTGTTAGTAGATAACCGCTGCAAACTGGAGATCTGATCGCCCCACTTTTTACCGATGCGATCCATTTGCTCGCCAAGCCGCGTCCACTCATCACTGCCCCATTCTGGTGCTGTCTGCGACCAGCTTCCCTTTTCCCACATAAGCAGTGTCTCCCGCAGCTTATCAATCCGCATCTTGAGCCGCAGTGAATGATACAGTCCAAACAATGCCCCAATCACCATCACCGGAATACATAGCGCAATGCCTGTGCGCAGCCACGCTTCCCAAGAATCCTCCAGATCGAGATGCCCGGACGTATATAGCACATACATCACTACAATCAACAAAAGGACTGCCAACAGCACCCCTTCACTCATACTGCGAACAATCATGTCAGCAGATTTCCGTTTCGTCATCTATGTATCCCTCCGTCCCGACATCGGCTTAACTGCATCTCGTCATAGCCTTCCCATTAACCGTATACCCACATAAAACATACAGTAACAATCCAACATGAATATGAAATGTACATTATGCACATTAACTATACACCGTTACAAATAAGCCTTCTCTGACAATCCACACTTCATTCGTTCCTACTCAAAAGACAGATGCAATCGAGAAATCCTAACATCTCCTCCCAATATCCACCCGTCCCACCTGTTCCATACTCTACAAAATCCAATCACAACCAACTCATTCATCTCACTCAAACAGCCCTATACATTTCCACCTATTATTATAGAAAACAAATCCGCTCTCATTACTCTCTATCCCAACGAGTTATAGCAAAACACAACTACAACTACAACTACAACTACAACTACAACTACAACTACAACTACAACTACAACTACAACTACAACTACAACTACAACTACAACTACAACTACAGACTAATTATGCCGACAACCGAATATTCAAGTCACCTGCCACATAAAATACAACCAACTTCACCCGCTGCACACTGCTGCCATAATTCGCTGATGTCCACTGCACCCGGTTCAATACTCCCTGTCTGCGCTCTACGCCAGACCGACGATCCGGATCAAACCCAATCTGCCCAAACAGCACATGTGCTTCAATCTCCACACCATACTCCTCTGGAATCGTAAAATCAAGATCACCAATAATCCCCTGAAAATACAACACCGTCTCCGCATCTTCAGCCATTGCCAGCGACAAATCATAATCAATATCGCCAATGGCATGCCACGAACTACTGCTTTGCATCAACCATGGATCACGATTATGCTGCGACGTATTGATAAAATTCTGCTTCGCATGATGCTTCTGCCCACGGTGCGCCTTGTTCGCTCGGAAATAAAACCATCCCAGCGAGATCAACACAATACCTAGAACTAATGCCAAATGATCCAACAGCAACAGCCCTGTGCCAATCGACAAACAAATATACCCCTGCTTCATTTTACCTTTGCGTAATCCAAGTACGCCGATCAGCAGCAAAAGAAGAGCGACAATCGTAAAAAAGCCAAAAAACGGTCCTAGCAAAATCAGCATTCCCAGCCCGATTAACACTACCGCAGCTGCATCTCTTTTTCTGTTCATGTCACCCCTCCTTTACCGCCCATCCCAGGCATGTAGTGGAAAAGCCATACTGCATGCATCAGACACACGCTGTATGGCTTAACCTATCTAACTATATCATATTACGAACGTATCTTGAACTCATATCAACATTCCAATTATCTACGTGTATTACGAAATATTTCTTTGTAATCACTTGGTACGTATACACTTATTGGAATCAATATTGCTGACTAGAATATATCTTCAATTTACGCATATCAATCATTGTCTTCATCAATACTTTTTATTAGATTCGATGTTATGAGACTAATCAATGCGTAGATTCGTCAGCAGGTCGTGCGCTAGATTCGATTGTTTTAGGTGTGGATGGACCTGCCAGTTTGCTTTTCAGCAGATTCAGCTGCTCATCTACTTTGAGTTGCTTTTCAGCCTGCTCAGCATTGATATATGGAGTGTTATAGCCGGAGCTGTTGTAAGGAACACGCAGTACATCAGCTTCCGCTTCCATTTGCATAATTTTTTCTTCCATACGGCTAAATCCAAGCGATGCGCTACCACGGTTCAAAGAGTCACCGGAGCTAACTTTCGCCATTTGTTTTTTCGCTTTCGCCATTTGAGCACGGGATACCAGCTCATTGCGTTTATTACGCATTTTGTAGAATTCGTCTTTCATTTCATGCAATTGAGTCATCAGACCAGCTACTTGCTCTTTCGCCTGTGCATGCATATCGCCATATTCTACATACTTCTGATCAAAGTACAATTTTTCTTCCAGCAGACGACGTGCCACTTCTTCCTGCCCACTTTTCAGTGCTGCGGTTGCTTGGCTTTCACGTTGTGCTGCCATGCGACCTGCTTCTTCCAAACGCTGCTTCATACGGCGCTCGTTCGCCATTTGTTTTGCTACCGTCACCTCGGATTGATGAATCTCAGCTTCCATATCGCGCAGATACTGGTTCAGCATCACAATCGGATCTTCCACCTTATCCAGCATTTCATTTACCGATGCCTTTGTCATATCTTTCAATCTTTTAAATACTCCCATGTTATTGTTCTCCCTTCTCGTATTGAGCAATTTTTTTGCGAAGCTCTTCAACTTCCTTGCGCAGTGCTTTTGTTTCGATATTTTTCATCATAGAGTCCAAGTCAGCGGTTGCTTTATTGACTGGCTCCGGCTGTTCGTAAGGTGGGCGATTTTGGCCAAAATAACGCGTATTGCTTTTATGCGGCTCAGCATACTTATCTGGCTCATAGGCATTCTGGGAAGTTCCCCAATACCCGCCATACGTATGACGTTCACCACCATAACGATCCTGTTCAAAACGAGGATCATGTGCATCCGGACCAAAATCGAACGGACGATACATAGGCGGTTCTTTTGGTACGATGAAGATCGCAATCAGATAGATCAAGATCGTAGTTCCACCCGTGAATGGGATACTCAGAATAAGCAGTATCCGCAGTAGCGTCGGGTTGATCTGAAAATAATGCCCCAATCCGCCCGTCAATCCGGATAACATCCGGTCATTGCTCGACCGGTACAACTTCGGTCGCATATTCAGCCCTCCTTCCGCTGCTGATCAAGCTTGCGTCTCAGACGCTCAAGCTCGGCATCAAGTGCAATCGCACTGGCGGGATCAGAACCACCGGATGGATAACTGTCCATCTGACGTACATCACGTACCGCTTTGGCTTCAAGCTCCCAATCAGAGATGCGATCTTCCAGTCGATTAAAGGAAGGCATGTTGCCGCCTCCATTGCCAAAACGTCGATTCATCTGCTGCTGTAAACGAAGTGTTTCCATGCGAGCATGATAATATTCACGTTTGCTATACACAATCTGATATTCCGATTTCAGCGTATTCAACTGATACTCGATCTCGTTGAGCGCTTCTTTATTTTTATCCAGCAAATCATGATACTGGTTTTCCTTTTCTTCATACATAACCTTTTCCTGCAAAGCCATACGTGCCAATTCTTCCTCTTCCGCTTTCAGAGCCAACATCGCTTGTTCTTCACGTTTCTGGCGCATTGCAGATGCTTTTTCCACATGATGATTCAGTTGACGTGTGTGATGCGAAATGCTGTTATGCAGCTGCTCTGCCTCCGCAATCTCCTGACGAGTATCCAGCAAAAACTGATCAATCAATCGAACCGGATCCTGACTTTGTTCCAGCTTTTCATTTAAAGTCGCTACGGTGATATCCCGTATACGTTTGAACATGTTCATGGGTAAATGCTCCCTCCCTTACTGTAGTGCACGGGTTAGTAATTCCACTTCATCATTCAACGTTCGAACGCAATTAGTACGTTTGATGACGATTCTTGAGCATATAGACACCACCGACAACAAGAGCAATACCAATAATTGGTCCGATTAAGAAAGAAAGTTTGGAGAAAAGAATACATGCTCCGATGATTGCTAGTACGAAGCCAAGAACTTTACGTCCACTTTGAAGCGCATAATAACCAAGTGCAATCAATGCAACTGGGAAGAGCAGTCCGATCAAATGCCCCATCAGACTATGTAAAACAGGAACGAATTTTCCGAATACAATCAATGCCCCAATGACAATCAGTCCGACAGCTGCAACACTTTTCCGATTAATATTCACTGTACTCACCTCCCTTAATACTCAATTGCCTTATAACTACATTCTAAAGAAAATGATAGCATTGCAAAATGGACCGGGGATGGTATTTTGACCTAGACCTTAGACGGGGAGTATATAGGAAAATGAACGTTAATAAAGCAATTCTGCTTCAATGCAATATAAAATAAAAAATAATACAATACAACAAAAAAAGCTCATTAGCACATGAACTTCTTCATGAACTAATGAGCTTATAATTTAAAAAGATACGCGCCCTAAGAGATTCGAACTCCTGGCCTTTTGATTCGTAGTCAAACGCTCTATCCAGCTGAGCTAAGGGCGCTTAATAAAATACTGGAGGCGCCACCCAGATTCGAACTGGGGATAAAGCTTTTGCAGAGCTGTGCCTTACCACTTGGCTATGGCGCCATATAAAATTGAAATGGAGCGGACGACGGGAATCGAACCCGCGACCCTCGCCTTGGCAAGGCGATGCTCTACCGCTGAGCCACGTCCGCTCAATGAAGTAATGGCAGGGGATACAGGATTCGAACCTGTGCGTGACGGAGTCAAAGTCCGTTGCCTTACCGCTTGGCTAATCCCCTATAAAAGGGCGATCGACGGGAATTGAACCCGCGAATGTCGGAGTCACAGTCCGATGCGTTAACCCCTTCGCCACGACCGCCAAAGTATGAAAAGTGAATAAAATATAATATGGCAGGGGCAGCAGGAATTGAACCCACACTAACGGTTTTGGAGACCGCTGTTCTACCTTTAAACTATGCCCCTATAAAACTGGTGGAGGCTGATGGATTCGAACCACCGAACTCAGAGAGAACAGATTTACAGTCTGCTGCGTTTGGCCACTTCGCTAAGCCTCCATAGTAAGAAAAGAAAGAAAAAATGGTGCCGGCGAGAGGATTTGAACCCCCGACCTACTGATTACAAGTCAGTTGCTCTACCAACTGAGCTACACCGGCAAGTGTAAATAAAAATGGTGGCTCGGGACGGAATCGAACCGCCGACACGAGGATTTTCAGTCCTCTGCTCTACCGACTGAGCTACCGAGCCTTAATGATGCATGGTACAGTGTCGACTCTCTACTTACATTCAATCCAGTAGCCGAGAAGATACAAGATAAAAATGGCGGAACCGACGGGATTTGAACCCGCGATCTCCTGCGTGACAGGCAGGCATGTTAACCCCTACACCACGGTTCCATCATTGCGGGGACAGGATTTGAACCTGTGACCTTCGGGTTATGAGCCCGACGAGCTACCGGACTGCTCCACCCCGCGTCGTTGATAAGAAATTCTAGATGGTGGAGACTGAGGGGATCGAACCCCCGACCCTCTGCTTGTAAGGCAGATGCTCTCCCAGCTGAGCTAAGTCTCCATAGGACACAAGATTGATTGTATCATCATTTTCAAGTTAATGTCAAACCTATCAACTTCTATGTACAATCAATACTATGAGTATTGAAGTAAAGATATGACCCGTAGGGGATTCGAACCCCTGTTACCTCCGTGAAAGGGAGGTGTCTTAACCCCTTGACCAACGGGCCTTATAATTAATAGAGAAAACATATGGCGGAGAGAGAGGGATTCGAACCCTCGAGACGCTTGTGACGCCTACACGATTTCCAATCGTGCTCCTTCGGCCAACTCGGACACCTCTCCATATGGCTCCCCGAACAGGACTCGAACCTGTGACAACTCGATTAACAGTCGAGTGCTCTACCAACTGAGCTATCAGGGAATAGTCGCCACTCCCTAGAAGTGGCTAGTCTTGCTATTTCGCTTGGCAACGTCCTACTCTCCCAGGACCCTGCGGTCCAAGTACCATCGGCGCTGGAGGGCTTAACGGTCGTGTTCGGGATGGGTACGTGTGGAACCCCTCCGCCATCATCACCAAACGTGCAGATGTGTTGATCACCTGAAAACTGAATCCGAAACGATCCATCGCGTGTTTAGAATCTTGGATAAGCCCTCGACCGATTAGTATTGGTCAGCTCCATGCATTGCTGCACTTCCACCCCCAACCTATCAACCTCGTCGTCTTCAAGGGGTCTTACTACTTGGGAAATCTCATCTTGAGGGGGGCTTCACGCTTAGATGCTTTCAGCGCTTATCCCGTCCGCACGTAGCTACCCAGCGATGCTCCTGGCGGAACAACTGGTACACCAGCGGTGCGTCCATCCCGGTCCTCTCGTACTAAGGACAGCTCCTCTCAAATTTCCTACGCCCACGACAGATAGGGACCGAACTGTCTCACGACGTTCTGAACCCAGCTCGCGTACCGCTTTAATGGGCGAACAGCCCAACCCTTGGGACCTACTTCAGCCCCAGGATGCGATGAGCCGACATCGAGGTGCCAAACCTCCCCGTCGATGTGGACTCTTGGGGGAGATAAGCCTGTTATCCCCAGGGTAGCTTTTATCCGTTGAGCGATGGCCCTTCCATGCGGTACCACCGGATCACTAAGCCCGACTTTCGTCCCTGCTCGACTTGTAGGTCTCGCAGTCAAGCTCCCTTTTGCCTTTGCACTCTTCGAATGATTTCCAACCATTCTGAGGGAACCTTAGGGCGCCTCCGTTACATTTTAGGAGGCGACCGCCCCAGTCAAACTGCCCACCTGACACGGTCCCCGTACCGGATCACGGTACTAGGTTAGAACTCAGATGCGATCAGGGTGGTATCCCAACGGCGCCTCCAAGGAAGCTTGCGCTCCCTCTTCCAAGGCTCCCACCTATCCTGTACAAATCGCACCCCAGTTCAATATCAAGCTGCAGTAAAGCTCCATGGGGTCTTTCCGTCTTGTCGCGGGTAACCTGCATCTTCACAGGTATTAAAATTTCACCGGATCTCTCGTTGAGACAGCGCCCAAATCGTTACGCCATTCGTGCGGGTCAGAATTTACCTGACAAGGAATTTCGCTACCTTAGGACCGTTATAGTTACGGCCGCCGTTTACTGGGGCTTCGGTTCATAGCTTCGCCCGAAGACTAACCACTCCCCTTAACCTTCCAGCACCGGGCAGGCGTCAGCCCGTATACTTCGCCTTGCGGCTTCGCACAGACCTGTGTTTTTGCTAAACAGTCGCTTGGGCCTTTTCACTGCGGCCCCCTCGTGCTATTCACACTACCGGGGCACCCCTTCTCCCGAAGTTACGGGGTCATTTTGCCGAGTTCCTTAACGAGAGTTCTTCCGCGCGCCTTAGAATTCTCTTCTCACCTACCTGTGTCGGTTTGCGGTACGGGCACCTGCTTCCTGGCTAGAGGCTTTTCTTGGCAGTGTGAGATCATGACCTTCGCTACTGTAAGTTTCGCTCCCCATCACAGCTTGACCTTAGAGTGTGCGGATTTACCTACACACCAGTCTCACTGCTTAGACAGGCATCCATCAGCCTGCGTCACTACCCTCCTGCGTCACCCCGTTGCTCATAGCGGCTTTCGGTGGTACAGGAATTTCAACCTGTTGTCCGTCGACTACGCCTTTCGGCCTCGCCTTAGGTCCCGACTTACCCTGAGAGGACGAGCCTTCCTCAGGAACCCTTAGGTTTTCGGCGGATCAGATTCTCACTGATCTTTTCGTTACTCATACCGGCATTCTCACTTGAATGATGTCCAGCGCTCCTTGCGGTACACCTTCAATCCTCATTCAACGCTCCCCTACCCCTGATACAGATGTATCAAGCCATAGCTTCGGTGGTGTGTTTAGCCCCGTTACATTTTCGGCGCAGAGTCACTCGACCAGTGAGCTATTACGCACTCTTTCAATGGTGGCTGCTTCTAAGCCAACATCCTGGTTGTCTGGGCAACTCCACATCCTTTCCCACTTAACACACACTTCGGGACCTTAGCTGATGGTCTGGGCTGTTTCCCTTTCGACAATGGACCTTAGCACCCACTGTCTGACTCCCGGAATAAAGTCTGCGGCATTCGGAGTTTGACTGAACTTGGTAACCCTTGCGGGCCCCGCATCCAATCAGTGCTCTACCTCCGCGACTCACCTTCCGAGGCTAGCCCTAAAGCTATTTCGGGGAGAACCAGCTATCTCCGGGTTCGATTGGAATTTCTCCGCTACCCCCACCTCATCCCCGCACTTTTCAACGTGCGTGGGTTCGGACCTCCAGTACGTGTTACCGTACCTTCATCCTGGACAGGGGTAGATCACCCGGTTTCGGGTCTACGTCCACGTACTACAGTCGCCCTATTCAGACTCGCTTTCGCTGCGGCTCCGGCTTCTCACCTTAACCTTGCACGGGAACGTAACTCGCCGGTTCATTCTACAAAAGGCACGCCATCACCCATAGATCGGGCTCTGACTTCTTGTAAGCACACGGTTTCAGGTTCTATTTCACTCCCCTTCCGGGGTCCTTTTCACCTTTCCCTCACGGTACTGCTTCACTATCGGTCGCTAGGGAGTATTTAGCCTTACCAGATGGTCCTGGCAGATTCATACGGGGTTTCACGTGCCCCGCACTACTCGGGATCCGTCTCGGAGGGAATATACTTTCAACTACAGGGCTTTCACCTTCTACGGCGGGCCGTTCCAGACCTCTTCATCTACCATATTCCTTTGTCACTCCAAAGAGACGTCCCACAACCCCAAGAAGCAAGCTTCTTGGTTTAGGCTGTTCCGCGTTCGCTCGCCGCTACTGACGGAATCACTCTTGTTTTCTCTTCCTGAGGGTACTTAGATGTTTCAGTTCCCCTCGTCTGCCTCTACACATCCTATGTATTCAGATGTGAGTCACTGGAGATGAATCCAGTGAGGTTTCCCCATTCGGACATCCCCGGATCAAAGCTTGCTTACAGCTCCCCGAGGCCTTATCGTTGTTCGCCACGTCCTTCGTCGGCTCCTAGCGCCTAGGCATCCACCGTGTGCTCTTACTAGCTTAACCTAGTTGGTGGTCTTCTTATCAAAAGAAGAACCTATCTTACTCTTCGTTACCGATCCTGTTTACACAGTGTTCAGTAAGAACAGTCTTCTAAAACGCGATGTTTCGTTTCGGTATCCAGTTTTCAAGGATCAACTTGTCAAAATAATATTGGTGGAGCCAAGCGGGATCGAACCGCTGACCTCCTGCTTGCAAGGCAGGCGCTCTCCCAGCTGAGCTATGGCCCCATATACAGTATGAAATAAAAAATGGTGGGCCCTGGTGGACTCGAACCACCGACCCCACACCCTTATCAGAGGTGCGCTCTAACCAACTGAGCTAAGGGCCCACAATAGAAATGATGAAGATGCATCGCTTGGCAGCGTCCTACTCTCCCAGGACCCTGCGGTCCAAGTACCATCGGCGCTGGAGGGCTTAACGGTCGTGTTCGGGATGGGTACGTGTGGAACCCCTCCGCCATCACCACCAAACGATGACGCAATCTACATCGAGAGATTAACCTCTCAAAACTGAACAACGAAGTGAATGTCGGTCAACGTAGTGACCCGCGTCTGGTTTCCCAAACGACTTAGAGTTGAATGTCTTCGTTGCAGAAGACGATTCTCCATAGAAAGGAGGTGATCCAGCCGCACCTTCCGATACGGCTACCTTGTTACGACTTCACCCCAATCATCTACCCCACCTTCGGCGGCTGGCTCCTTGCGGTTACCCCACCGACTTCGGGTGTTGCAAACTCTCGTGGTGTGACGGGCGGTGTGTACAAGACCCGGGAACGTATTCACCGCGCGGCATGCTGATCCGCGATTACTAGCAATTCCGACTTCATGCAGGCGAGTTGCAGCCTGCAATCCGAACTGAGACCGGCTTTTTAGGATTCGCTCCACCTCGCGGCTTCGCCTCCCGTTGTACCGGCCATTGTAGTACGTGTGTAGCCCAGGTCATAAGGGGCATGATGATTTGACGTCATCCCCACCTTCCTCCGGTTTGTCACCGGCAGTCTGCTTAGAGTGCCCATCATTACATGCTGGCAACTAAGCATAAGGGTTGCGCTCGTTGCGGGACTTAACCCAACATCTCACGACACGAGCTGACGACAACCATGCACCACCTGTCTGGAATGTTCCGAAGAAAAGGTACATCTCTGTACCGGTCATTCTGATGTCAAGACCTGGTAAGGTTCTTCGCGTTGCTTCGAATTAAACCACATACTCCACTGCTTGTGCGGGTCCCCGTCAATTCCTTTGAGTTTCAGTCTTGCGACCGTACTCCCCAGGCGGAATGCTTAATGTGTTAACTTCGGCACCAAGGGTATCGAAACCCCTAACACCTAGCATTCATCGTTTACGGCGTGGACTACCAGGGTATCTAATCCTGTTTGCTCCCCACGCTTTCGCGCCTCAGCGTCAGTTACAGCCCAGAGAGTCGCCTTCGCCACTGGTGTTCCTCCACATCTCTACGCATTTCACCGCTACACGTGGAATTCCACTCTCCTCTTCTGCACTCAAGTCACCCAGTTTCCGATGCGACCCGAAGTTGAGCTTCGGGATTAAACACCAGACTTACATGACCGCCTGCGCGCGCTTTACGCCCAATAATTCCGGACAACGCTTGCCCCCTACGTATTACCGCGGCTGCTGGCACGTAGTTAGCCGGGGCTTTCTTCTCAGGTACCGTCACTTCTCTAGCAGTTACTCTAGAAAACGTTCTTCCCTGGCAACAGAGCTTTACGATCCGAAAACCTTCATCACTCACGCGGCGTTGCTCCGTCAGGCTTTCGCCCATTGCGGAAGATTCCCTACTGCTGCCTCCCGTAGGAGTCTGGGCCGTGTCTCAGTCCCAGTGTGGCCGATCACCCTCTCAGGTCGGCTACGCATCGTCGCCTTGGTGAGCCGTTACCCCACCAACTAGCTAATGCGCCGCAGGCCCATCCTTCAGTGACAGATTGCTCCGTCTTTCGTTCGTCGTCCATGCAGACATCGAAAGTATCCGGTATTAGCTACCGTTTCCGGTAGTTATCCCAGGCTAAAGGGCAGGTTGCCTACGTGTTACTCACCCGTCCGCCGCTAAGTCTCAAGAAAGCAAGCTTTCTATTAACTCCGCTCGACTTGCATGTATTAGGCACGCCGCCAGCGTTCGTCCTGAGCCAGGATCAAACTCTCCATAAAAGTGTTTGACTTGCTCAATGCTTGCTGGCGAGAACATTGCTGTTCTCTATTGTTTGAAGAACGAAAGTTCTTCACTCACTCGTTGTTCAGTTTTCAAAGATCAAGCTCTTTCGTTACCGCTCAATATTTCTCGCAGCAACTTTTATATCTTATCATGTTGTGTTTCTTTCGTCAAGCACTTTTTTAAAGGAGTTTTTCTCTTTTCAAGTGTTTAACTTGGATCTTTATGATATACCTCACATCGCTATCACTCGTTCGTGACAACTCTTAGATCATATCATGTTATCAATTATTTCGTCAACAATTTTTTTTCAAAATCATTTAAAAGTTTGTTTGATTGAAATTAATGACATTGTTTATTCTGCTTGTAAAACTGTAAAAGCTTTAAGCGGAACGTTTTATAATTTATCATAAATGAATTGTTTGAGTCAACTATTTATTTAGCATTTTATTATCGATCTATAAAGGTCACCACTTTGTCTTTACAACTTATTTGGTTGATTCCTATTCTAATGTGAAATCCTTTTCTGATCTATGATAAAAATCGGATTATGATATAGATTGTTTTCTAGTATCTAACATTCATGAAATAAGGCTTGGACACTTGTATCTACTACCTTAAAGGGGATTACATGTTTACTCTCTAGCTTCATAAGCATAGCTCGACTATTTGCTGTTCTATGAAGACCATGAATTCAATTCTCTATCTACAATTGTAATTAGCTCTGTTTTATGGGTAAGTTCAAATATACTTCTTGCTTTATTGATATAACTCCTACCTTCTTCTCTTCGTTTAAGATTTACTAGATTGATCCCCATTTGATAATGTAATTCTCCAAATAAGTACAGACGTTCTTCCTGAATGCATAGTTTGATTCCTTTTTGACAATACAATAAAGAGTTCTGATATTGCTCCAGATTGATTAATGCTTTGGATAGATTGTAGTAGAGACGTAATTGGATATTACGATCCTGTACTAGAGGAAGTTTGTCCAAGCTTTGTAATGCAGTATGAAATATCTCTGCTGCTTGGCTGTATTCGTGCAATTGGTCGTGAATAATTCCGATGCTGTTCAGAATCTCGGTTTGACGTTCAGAGTAGATTCGATTGATTTGCGGTGTGAGGTCGAGTGACGCATACAGACATTGCATTGCATAGTCGGCATTTTTATAAATCTGAAAGTGGCACATGCCTTCATGCCATAACAAAAACTGCTTTTTATCTTTGGAATCGAATAGCGGATTATCTTTTTCTTTTTGTACCATCCATAATGCTTCATCGTATTCTTTGTTCCTAACATGCTTTCGTAAAAAATAAAAGAAATCACTCACGTAATCAAATTCAGGGCTTCTTACAAACGAAAAGAAATAATCCAATGTAATGCCAAGCCTGCTGGTCAACTCAGATAATGTGCTGCTTAACGGAAGAATGTCACCTTTTTCAATTTTGCTGATTTGCGCTTGAGTACATATGTCTTGTGCCAGCTGTTGCTGCGACATTCCCATTTCTAGTCTGAACTTTTTTAAAGTTGATCCTAACGTATTATACTGCTGCATGCCATTCTCCTTTCTTCATGATACATGGAATATGCCTACAATTATATTTTATCACGCTACAAGTATTATTTGTTATTAAGTGTAATAAAACCCAAAAAATATGATCATTCCGGCTTTCTCCACCCTTTTAGACAATGTTGTATGATCAATTCAGTTCTTACATAAGGAGTGGTGATCATGAACATTGTATTCAAATCATTGTGTGCAGGGCTGCTATTTTTTTCAACAGTTAACTCCATATTGACAATAAGTATGACCACCATGCATCCCGCTTCTAATCATGATGTGATCTTTTCCGGCAAGCAGGAAGAACTGCCTCACGAAAATGGATTAAAGGTCTAATTGACTTTTAATAAATATTACTCGTGAAAGGAGGAGTCCATCATGAAAAAAAGTATCGTTCTGAAACCTGTTGACGCGAAAGACCTGAAAGAACTGGAAGCGAACCGCAGAAATGCTTCTGGTCGCTGTGCAAGCGGACGCTGTGCTTCTGGCCGCTGTTAATATACTTAGGAGGTGCAGAAAGCTTCGGCTTTTTGCACCTCCATTCCTTTTCTCAAGGAGGAATGGGCATGCTGATCATTATGTGGATTGTGTTGGTCTATATTTTGTTTACGTTCGTAAGCACGTATATTCATGAACTTGGGCACGCGTTAAGTGCTTATGCTCTTGGTGCTAATCAGGTAGTTATTGCCAAAAGTCGTCGTTCGTATCAGGTAGAGTTCAAAACATACTTTGCGTTTGAACAGGAGATGACAGAAAAGCAAAATATCATTGTCAGTGTAGCGGGCGTAGGATTGCAATTTATTTTCTCTATGATTCTGATCTGGCAACCTTTCTCCATGATGCTATCCTGTATCGCGCTCATCTATATGCCTTATATTTTCTTTAACCTTTTACCATTTTATGGATTGGATGGTCATTATGTATTGGAAAACATGGCTACATTCAAAATGCGAATATGGAGTATATTACTGTACCTTTCATTTTGCATTAGTTGGATAGCAGCCTTATCGGGTTTACAAAGTATATTAGCATTGTCTCATTCGTACGCTCAATGGACGTACCTGTTATTGTGCCTGCTGATATGGGGACAGGTTGTACTGAAATTTGTACGCTATTCCATAAAAGGAAGAAGGTTGGAACATGAATAAGACGAAATATGTATTAGATAAAACTCTTCGGGGCGAGGCAATCATTAGCGATTCTTCTTTGGAAAACTTTTGGCTATCTGAAGACGTTACATGTTCCAGCCCTACGCAGGATATATGCTTCTATCACGCCTCTCTACCATCCGCCCCTTATTCGGAACAGCTTCATATTATGGGTCTACCCTTCGCTGACGGCTCCAACCATCCAGACAGCAAGGTACGGCAGTTTCCGGCGACGCTACGTTATGTGAGTACGAAAACGCCGCTTTACCCAGCACTGGAACGTACACAATCCAGTGGAATTTTCGATATAAACTATCAGGAGCATATCCTCACCCATTGTCATCTACATGATTGCGGCGACATGTCGCTCCAAGACTACAATGCTGAGGCACTTTCACAATCGTTGGAACTGCCGATTCGGCAATTTTGCTCCGCTAACGCCAAATTCGCATATATTGGCGGCGATCACTCGGTTACATACCATATTCTGAAGCAATTGAAGCAGAATGGTCGACGTATTCTTTATTTACATTTTGATGCCCACCTGGATTGCGGCTCTGATCCTCTACGCCTGGATCATGAAGTACATCACGGAAATTTTGTGCGTCATTTACTTGCCAATCAAATTGTTGAGCATGTGATACAGCTCGGTGTTCGGGGACTTCGCTCACTTGGGCAATATTATGAGCATCCACGCCTATCCTGTATTCCTGCTGCACAATTGAATGCGCAAGAACTACAGCATATATTGGAATCGTTATCAGCGTATCATTATGATATCTACGTCTCATTCGATGTCGATGTTTTGGACCCTTCTGTATTTCCTTTTGTTGATTTCCCTTCTCCTGGTGGTCCGTCTGCACATGTATTGCTGGATGTCATTCGCAGCTTGCGGTATGTACCAGGCATCATCGGCATGGATCTGGTCGAAGGTCATGGCGCAGATATAAACGCAGAACATATTCCTTTTCAATATGACACTGTGATTCATATCTTCTCTCAGCTACTGCATATGCTTCAACAATCTGTGTCTATTCCAGAAAGGAGCATCCCCCATGAATACGAAAACAACACCATTACAAAATGAGTTAGATCAACTGCTTCGATATGAAAAAGAGCATGGACTGGGCTATGATGATTTTATGGCACTCGTGAACATCTCCAAAGAGCTGCTGCCCTTAGATTCCGCTGATACCAATCATATTGAATCCACTTGGATGAAATATCGCATGAACAATCTGGAACAAAATGAATATCGTTTATCCCCAGATGCCTTTGCTGGTTTTGACGAGATTGTCGGTGCCGAGCATATTTTACAATGTGTTCGAAACAAGGGAGTATTCGGTACGTTTCATTATGGAGCCTATCGATATGTCGGTCTTGAACTGGTACGCATGATGGAGAATCTGAATTCGCGTCTGGATGTGGTGGTGGATCAGGATTCGTATGATAGCGAAAAGGAACTGGAGCCATGGAACGATATTCGTCGAGAGTCGGATATTCACTATATTGTTTCCGAGGAGCAGGGCAGCGGTCTAAAGTTGGTACGCATTCTTCGCAACCGTGGAAATATTCTCCTCTATCTCGACGGCAATACCGGGTCCGGCGAGGATTCGCAGCCTCTCGTTTGTCAGCATTTGACTTCTTCCGTGCAGATGCGTAGCGGGATTTACCGTCTGGTATCGCTATTAAAAAAAGAACTGTGTATTGTAATCGCGGATCAACCGGAACCGGGTCATAATCGTCTGATCGCCTATAAACCATTTGCTGTAGATAAAACAAAATTGCAGAGCAGTGCGGATCATAGTTATTCCCTATTTCGCGATTCCCTGATGAAGCGACCGGATTTGTGGCGTTTCTGGTATCGTCATCATCAGTATGTGCATCAGTGGGGCGACACACTTACTGATGAGAGTTCCTTTTCGCCAAATGTCGATTGGATAGATGAGGAGTATGGGTTAGGTGTGGATTTGAGAACGGGTCAGATTTACGAAACCAAAACAAATTGAGGTTGATCATATGAAGCTGTGGAAAAACCGACCTTTTGTATATTTGTTTCTCGCCCGCTTTGTAGCGTTAATCGGTGATGGTTTATTATTTTTAGCCTTATTGAAAATGCTGGAATTGCAGCAAACGGGGAGTATAGGATTGTCGTTTTATTATTTAGCTGCCGGTATCCCCGCTTTTCTGTTTGCGATTCCAGCAGGTGCCGTTGTTGAAAAATCCAATTTACAAAAAACGATGATTATAACGGATCTGACGCGTGCGCTATTGATCGTTATATTTATCGCCATGCAAATCTATGGTTGGCAGCATCCAGCACTAATTTATACACTGTTGTTCGTTATTACGATCAACGATATGTTTTTTCTGCCTGCCAGCCAATCTTTACTGCGCTGGATCGTTCCAGAGGAGTTACGCCCTTCCGCCAACGGTCAATTGCAAATGGCCATGATGACTGGCAAGTTGCTGTCCTATTCGATGGGTGCATTTTTAATCAAACAAGGGATGAGCCTATCTATGCTGTTAGTCGTGACGATTGCAACGTTTCTATGTTCGGCTAGCATTGTACTACGTATTCGCCCGTATATTGTCAATCACAGTAATCAAACAGCTAAAACACTTCAACTTGCTGTTGAGGGTGTGCGATTTATACAACGAACGCCTGTTATTCGTAGCATCTTTATCATCTTTGGATTGGCATGGCTTGTTGGATCGTCCATTGATATCTTTTTGATCTCTTATTTAAATCAAATTCTGCATATGGGTACGGAAAATCTGTATTTGATCTCTATCTTTTCACTTTGCGGAATCGTGATCGGCTCCCTGCTTGCCCCGTGGTGTTATAAAACTATAAATAAAAAGATCGGCTTTTGCCTGCCCAGTCTGATCTTCGGATTGGTGATTGTCGCTTATGCTATGCAGCTTCCGCTACCAGTTCTACTTGTTTCTCTCATGATTGGCGGAATTGCGCAAGGTATTTTCATTACGTTTGTGAACTCGTATTTGCAAGAGATTACGTCTCAGGATTATTATGCAAGGATATCCAGCTTCTACACACTGCTAATGCAAGGTGCGAGTTTACCAGGGTTTTTCCTGATTGGTGTACTTATTGAGCGTACTGGTGTCCTTTATACCGGATATATGATTGGATTGTACATGATCCTGCTTGCCGTCTTCTCGCTATTCATTCTGCCTTCGCTACAAAAACAAAAAGAAGAGCAGACAGATATTGCTCTTCCGGTACATCCATTACAGGATGAGTATTCTGTTTCCAATCGTTAATACCGTTCATCGTCTATAACCAACCACTCATAAGTAATGATCAAAGTATGCCTTATTCGGGCATGCTTTTTTGTTTTAGTTTATGACGCTATTTTGTACCTGATCTCCTTAGCCGATCCAATAACGGATCTCGCGTTCGCCGCCGGGTGTTGGTTTCCAAGTGATGGTCTCGTTAATGAGTGAGCGATAGACCAGCTTGCGAATAACCATCGACAGGTTGCTGCCGATATGGGACAGTTCGGGATGATCCATTAATTCGCGGATACTCCACGGCTGTTTGCGACTGCGCAATACGCGGAATAAGGCTTCTGAGCATTCTCTCATTTTGGACATGACGGAGAATTCACAGGCGAGTAGAACCAGCTCTACACGCTGCTCCATCGTTTCGGTACTGAAGGCGAGCTGCTCGTACAGCTTGTGTACGTCCAGCTTGTGTTCGCGAACTTGCTCCCAGACAGCGGATACCGGGTAAATCCCCTTTTCACACAGATCAATGCGTGCCCAGTGCTGTAGCGCCTGAAAGATGCAATTGTAGGCATCCATCGTTTGCTGCTCTTGCATATGACGTTTAGCTTCTACATACAAGGCGAGAAACTGAGCAAATTCCAGCAGAATACGGCGCTCGCTCAGTGGACGAGAAAAATGAGTGAACTGTTCGCGCATCCGCTCCAATTCGCGGTCGGTATCCCAGATGATCTCGCCATTCATGAATTGTTCGACCAGCATAGGGTTGCGGCCGGTAATCGTATCATTTTCCAACATTTGACGGTCGACATAAATAACTTGAATATTCGTATTAAATGCATCCATACGATGCTCGATGATTTCCTCTTCCTCATGCTGTCGGTAAACGACAATAATCAGCACATCGAAATCATGCAGCAGCGAACCGTTAAAGTTACTGCCTCTGCTTCGGGAAGCGATGGCTCCGATGATCCGGTGATTGTTTTTGTTCTCATGAAGAAAAGAAAGATTGGTTAATTCCACAATATCCTCCCTTATCCGTTCAACGAAATATGGACGGCAAACCAGGCAAATCCCATTCTGACGATGCTATGCCTTCTTGCATAACAATTTCGCTGACCACCCCTTTTTCTCCTGCTGGTACAAAGCAAAATTTCGTAAAAATGAATAGATGTGAAATTTACAAGCTGTATGCAAAGCTTGCTACGATGCATTTAAATATTGTATCAACACGGAAAAAGACAGCCTTTTTCGCCATAATTCGGAAAAGGCTATCTTTTTCTGAAACCATTGCTTGGATATTTGAGTGCTTATCTCGTTTGTTCAAGAATGTCATTACAATTATGAATCATGCTAATGGGGTTACATCACGCCAAGTTTGCTTTGTTGATTCGGTTCGGTATGATTGCATCCTTAGTGGAATCATTGCGCTGATATGCCGGATAGGGCGTTCCAGGCGCGATCATCGCCGAGGCTACGAGTCCATGAGGCGATACCGCCCAGACCGAGTTCGCGGGCGAGTTTGACACGAGTTTGCAGGGATACTTCGTCTTCAATCCAGATTTTCTGGGTGGCTCCGTTGTCCTGGTATTCCACATAGTTTTGTCCGGTAGTTTTGTCGTATTGTGGTTGTAGCTTCTTCTCTTGAATCAGGTTGGCGATCTTCTCCATACCGTATGCGCGCGAGGAGACTTTCGTCTTGCCATTCTCCTGCTGCTCCGTCCAAATACGGGTATAGAGCGGGACACCTAGTATAAGCTTATCCGCTGGCACTTCGTCTTCTTCCAGCAAACGACGTGTTGCGTTCTCTACCCATGGTAAGGAAGCGACCGAACCCGATTCTGGACTAGACGCCCAATGTTCGTCGTATGCCATCAGCATCATATAATCAAGCGATGGCGCCAACGCGCGGCGATCTAGAAACTTCGACCATAGTTCACTGTTCGACTTTGGTGTAACGTCCATCGATAAGATCAAATTACGCTGTGCGGCTAACGGCTTCAATTCACGTATGAATTGTACGACATTCGGTCCATCGGATGTATGGACACTTTCAAAGTCGATATTGATGCCATCCAGTTGATACAGATCGGCATATTCCAGCATTTGCGCAATGATGCGGCTGCGTTTCTCATATGTGGATAGTGCCTGTGTTGTACGATCAGCGTCAAACCCGTTACTGAGTAAACCCCATACTTCGATATTGCGGTTATGCGCCCAATTGACGTATTCCATATCGGCTTTGCTACGCACATTGCCGTTATTGTCAATAATCTCGAACCAGGTTGGGCTAAGGACATTGATACCGGGCAAGGAGCCGATTTGGTGCGGGTCAATGCGCTTCTCATAAACGGCTTCCCAAGCAAGATTGACCTTTTTGCCACGCCAGTCAATATCGACACGATTGTCAGCAATGGTTGGCACTGGTACGGTAACGAGCTTTTCCAGTTCGATCTGACTGCGCTGGATATAGCCGACGACTCCGCTATCCAGCTGAGCAAATACCCATTGATCGCCCGTTTCCCATATGCGCAGACGGCTATCCGGCGTTACATCAGCATAGATACGTGCATGAATGCTATCATCTGTTCGCATCGGTACGGTGCTATCGCCGTTAGAGACATGGGCATATTGTATGTTGTCGCCAGCGCGCATGAGAATAACGGCTCCGGTCTGTGGATCTTCGTATACATCGACATGATAAATCTGTTTGAGTGGCGCAATGGGAATGTAGAAGATGTCGTCTTCTTGCTGTGGAGCGACACGCAGCTGCTCAGACTTCATATTTAGCTCTGCTTCGGTACTTCCTTCCTGCAAGTGCATAATATTGCTACCCGTCGTCAAAATGACGGAACGTGTGCTTTCTTCATAACGGATGTTCTCATTAATCTGCGATTGGACAACCGATAATGGCAGTTGCAGCGATTCTCCACTGCCAGCTGCGGGTTGATCCATCAGTACGCCTTCCACGAAAATAGGCTTGTTCAAGCCTTTCCAATCTGGGTCTTCATGTAGTGAGTTAGGCAAAATCAAAAAGGCAGCGAATCCGGCAACGATGATGAATACCCAAATTCCAATCCACCATTTGATGATACGGCTTTTGCGTGCGCGTGAGCGCCTCTGTCTGGTCAAGGTAACCCTCCTATGTGCTGTGCGGTATCTGTAGATGCGATAGCGACTGTACTGGATTGACATGATGGACGTAGGATGATGCTGATTGCTTCTCTCTATGTAGTTTAACCTTGTACTTCATAAAAAAAGCAGCACAGGATGAAATGATCTGTGCTGCCGAGATAGTTTACTTCATTGCTTGTGGAGTATGCTGGCAAGACGGGCAAATTCCCGATACTTCCATACGATGACCGGAAATACGATAACCGGTATGCTTCTGCGCTTGATGCTCGACATCAGCGAGAATCGGATAATGAAAGTCTTCGATTTTGCCGCATTGCTGACAAATAATATGATAATGCTCGGTAACGTTAGCATCAAAACGGCTGGAGCTGTCTCCATACGTTAATTCGCGTACCATGCCCGCTTCCATCAGCATTTTCAGATTGTTATATACCGTAGCCACACTCATGCTTGGAAAACGTGGCGCCAGCGCACGGTAAATCTCATCCGCGCTTGGATGCTCCAACTCCTCCAGCAAATAGGTCAATATAGCATGTCGTTGTGGCGTGATGCGCACTCCACTTGTTTTCAGTTGTTCTAGTGCATGTTCTACACGTGCTGTCATCTGCCCACCATCCTGTTGAACTTCCAAATTTCGCAGGTTCCTGTTCCGTTGCGATGCGTAATGCCTGCATGTAACGCGCAGACGTATATGATTTACATTTTACGTGCTGCAAAAAGGGATTGTCAACGCTGCAAGCTGGCAGAACGAGTTCGTGGACAAATGGATGCTGGGTGGGTGTATACATTTATTCATTATCTGTAATGACACTACTGTTAAAAGTACTGCAATTGAAACTGTGTTGCTTATGGTATTGGCGTTTGTTTACAGTAAGAGCCAGTCAGTATGGTTTAGCATGAAGATATACCGATCATTCGCAATAGCAGCGCTACGATTAGTATTGACGTTGCTATTTCATACTGTTAGTTGGCACTGTTATTCGTACTGCGATCGGTACTGTTATTGGTAGTGTCTGTTGCATCGCCTTCCTGTGTTCCTTGCTCCGGTACTGTTTCTCCATTGCTTGGAACGATCTGTTCATCGTCATTATCTTCGACCAGTGCGTCGGTATTGCGCAAAATATTCAGATCGCCGTTACCGTCTACTTGTACCGTATGTTCACCAGTACCAAATTCACCGCTGATGTTTTTGTTTTTCGTTTCCAATGGCAGATCGGTCTTGAGCGTGCCATAACTGTTAGAGCCGTCAACGGCATAATCTCCAGTCGGTGGCAAATACAGACTGATCACGCCGACCGCGCTATATACTGACCAATCAGCGCCGATGCTGACGGAACGAATCTCAATGTTGCCGTTCAACGTTTGGGCTTTGACACCAAAATTGGCTTCGTCGACCAGAATGTTACCGTTACGTGTATTCACATCGATGTCTCCAAGCCCGCTGGTCAGGGTAATATCGCCAACCTGAGTATACAGTTTGGCTGCACCGCTAATATCGTTTACTTTAAACGTACCCTGACTTGTTTCAGCATTCAGACTGCCAAGAATAGAGTTGATATCCATATTGCCGTTCGTAGATTGGGCTTTGACATCGCCCATCAGATTACGTAATACAATACCGCCGCTGCCAGTACGTACGGAAATGTTACGCAATGCCTCTACGTTACTCATCGTAATTTTGCCATTGGTCGTCTGGACATTGATATCGAAATGACGATCTGTTGGCAGAGTAATCTCCATATTGACACGGGGCTGACGATTCTTCGATTGACCGTACGCCTGCGTCTCAGCGTGGATATTAATCTCTTCGCCTTCACTCGTCTGGATCGTCGTAGCTTCAGCGATTGATTGCGCCTGTTCGGTGTCAAGTTCGTCTACCCAAACGACAGGGCGTACACGCACCTGATCTACGTTACCAGTATGAATAATCAGATCGCCGTTAATACCTTCGACTGTTAGCTCATCGGTTTCTTCGGCAATCGGAACATCTACTTGATCCAGCTCTGTACGTGTACCGGAAGCTTCGCTAAATTCGGCAGAAGCGGCGGTCAGATCGAGACTGACTTTACTCCATAAGTACAAATACTGATTTTGCTCAGTAACGAGAAATACAGCCGCCGCCGCTACGATCGCGATCAGTACACCTTTGATATCCAGTCGCAAACGTAGCTTGCGCAACCGTGCCAACATGTAAAAGGCGAGATATTCAATGCCCCATGCAACTAGAATGAGCGGCCACCAGGTGAGCAATAGCATCAGTTGTCCATCGCCAGTGCGCTGATCCATCATGACCAGCACGCCAAGTGTGATCCAGAGCAGGGCTGCGGTAATGCGACCAGCTTTAATTTTTACGGGCATGGATTACACCTCCTGCCTCGCCAGATGCCGGACGACGAAGTCCACGATACATACGCACGATCTGGAAAATCAGCAGTGCCAGACCGACTGCCAGACAGACACCTGCGGTCAGATAGCCTGCCCAGAAGCTGACGATATTGCGTAGCCAGTACGGTCGTAGCCAGAATAGGCAGATTAGCACGCCCTCGACAATAAGCAGAATACCGAAGGTGATGCCGCGCAGACGTGCGAAGCTGCGATGCTTCTTTTTAAACGGAATCAATGCGCGAATATGATCATTGATCCAGTCGGTCGATTGCAGCACGTCGTAGATGTTGTAAAAGTAAATAATCGGGATCAGCAGCCCTAGCAAAATAAGCAGCGGCAAATTGATCTGGATGCCTTTGGATGTAAAATACAGCAGTGCCGACACATCCAGCAGCAGCAGAGCGATAAACTGAATCCCTTTCTGGGCTAATCCCAGATACATATGACCCAAACCCGGAAATAGTGCAGCGATAAGCAACGCAAAAAATTTGCGCTTCAACGGGAGTTTGGACGGTGGTGTGGTCATGCCGGGTCCTCCTTCCATTCAAAACAATCCATTATGAAAACAACCTGTTTACTATTTACACCGTTATGGCGTTTTTGATTGGTTTCTATGTCAGAGCGTATGATTTATTCATCAGAGACGATGAGTAATGTCTATTTATTCAAATGAAACAGCGGTAACGCCTTCGATCTTTTGCAGACGACCGATAATGTCCATTGGGCTGTAATCGTGGTGAATCTCCACATTCATACGCAGTTCAGTTAGCAGAATTTCAGAAGAAATCGTATGCCCGCTGCGCTCCTTGATAAAGGTGACCTTCTTGATCGTAATATTCTCGGCATAGAGAAATTTGGATACACGCTCCAACGTCAAAATACCAGACACCCCTTCTACGGTAATCGAATGTGCCTTACTGCGGCGAATATAGCGTAGCTCCACGATGTTAAGTACCCATAGATTCAACAGCACCAGTGCTGTCGCCGTAATGGATGCAAAATAAAAGCCTGCGCCAATCGCGAGTCCAATCGCAGCGACTACCCACAATGAGGCAGCGGTCGTCAGACCTGTGATCGCTTTGCCAGTAAACAGAATCGTACCTGCCCCGAGAAAACCAATACCGGAAATGACGGCTGTTGCCAGACGCGCCGGGTCAATCCGTACATTCGTTTCATTAACAAATTCAGAAAATCCGTACACAGACAGCAGCATAATAAGCGTCGAACCGACACAAACGAGAATATGCGTGCGCAATCCGGCAGCATGACTGGAACGTTCACGCTCCCAGCCAATCAAACCGCCTAACAGCATCGATATCAGTAAACGAATCAAAATATGAGTGTTATCAATAAACCACGGATTGTCGATGACCAAGGCTATTCCTCCCTGTTGTCTGTCTGTACTGCATTCGGATTGTGGCGATGAAAAGTCGTCAGTTCCACACCGGGTGCTACATCGAAGGCTTCAACCGGTTCAAAACCAGCTTTGCGGTACAGACCAACAGCGGGTTCGTTCAATGTACCAGTGGACACGATATAAAGCGGCACCTGCGAGTGCTGCGCAAAGACATGATTCAGCAGCTGACTGCCGATGCCTTTACGACCGTAATCTGGATGCACCATCATGCGTGTAATGGTGAGCGTATCTGGCTTCTCGCGCAGTACAGCGACGACGCCATGAATCTCGCCATCCTCGTCCACTTCTCCATAAAAGGTTTCACCGCAACTGCGCAAACTCTCCATCGTATCCATTAACGGTGGCAGCTCCTTTGCCCCGATCATCTCTGCTTCAATACGGTAGGCGATATGTTGAAGGCTCCATATTTGACGTACGGTATCATCGTCGTGCAACGAAAACTGGCGTATCATGATTACCTTCCCCTCTCTCTGTCGGACGACATGGTGTCCTTTGACAACCATTCTGCTCCATATGTTCTATCTGTCTATGGATATAAGTATACCTGCAAAGAAGGACCTCATGCTCCACAGAGTGGAATGTGAGGTCCTTGTACTGATAGTTGCGATGATGATGGATAGCTTAACGCGGTAGCAATTCCGCCAGCAGTTGGTTGACCATGCCAGGGTTTGCTTTCCCTTTACTTTGTTTCATTACCTGACCAACGAGGAAGCCGATCGCTTTGTCCTTACCTGCCTGGTAGTCAGCAACAGATTGCGGATTAGCGGCAATCACTTCTTCGACGATCGATTGGATCGCGCCGGTATCGCTGATCTGGGTCAGACCTTTTTCTTCAACGACCTGTTGTGGCGATTTGCCTGATTGCAGCATGTCTTTGAAAACAGTTTTGGCGATCTTGTTGCTGATCGTGCCTTTCTCAATCAAGCCGATCATCTCACCTAGATGCTGTCCAGTCAGCGGTACATCGGTCAGCTCCAGATTGCCTGCGTTGAGATAACCAAGCAACTCGCCCTGAATCCAGTTGGCTGCTGATTTGGCATCCTTCGTATAATTCAAGCTTTCTTCAAACAGATCGGCAAGCGGTTTGGACGAAGTAACGACAGCTGCATCGTATGCCGGCAATCCGTATTCAGATGCATAACGTGCCTGACGTGCATCCGGCAGCTCTGGAATGGACGCGCGAACACGGTCTTTCCATTCCTGATCGATATGCAGAGTAACCAGATCCGGGTCCGGGAAGTAACGATAGTCATGCGATTCTTCTTTACCACGCATGGAGATCGTTTTGCCCTGAGCTTCATCCCAGCGGCGTGTCTCCTGTACAACTAGCTCGCCATCATCCAGAATTTGTGCCTGACGCAGTTGTTCGTATTCCAGACCGCGCTGTACACCGCGGAAAGAGTTCATGTTTTTCAGTTCGGCGCGTGTGCCGAGCTTCTCCTGACCGACTGGACGTAAGCTGATGTTGGCATCGCAGCGCAGGGAGCCTTCTTCCATTTTCACATCGGATACGTCGCAGTACTGCATAATCGCGCGCAGCTTTTCCAAATAAGCACGGGCTTCTTCCGGTGAGGAAATGTCCGGCTCGGATACAATCTCAATCAGCGGTGTGCCGACACGGTTAAAGTCAACGAGTGAATCGTAGCCACCTGACGTATGGGTCAGTTTGCCCGCGTCTTCTTCCAGATGCAGACGGGTCACGCCGATGCGCTTGGTTACACCATCAACTTCGATATCGATCCAGCCATGTTCGCCGATCGGCTGATCAAATTGAGAGATTTGATACGCTTTGGGCGAATCGGGATAAAAGTAGTTTTTACGGTCGAATTTGCTAATATCTGCCACTTGACAGTTCAGCGCCATCGCCGCTTTCATTGCATAATCAACTGCCTGACGGTTCAATACGGGCAATACGCCCGGGTGACCGAGACAGACAGGGCATGTATGGGTATTCGGCGGTGCGCCAAAGGCGGTGGAGCAACCGCAGAAAATTTTGGATTTGGTATGAAGCTCAACGTGAACTTCAAGCCCGACAACAGTTTCGTATCTGGCTGTGGACATCGGTAGTTCCTCCTTCTTCAGATGTGGTTACAGCTGTGGACGCTGCTTGTGGAAATCGGTATGTTGTTCAAATGCATGCGCCACACGCAAAACCGTCTGTTCGTCAAAGGCTTTGCCGATAATCTGCATGCCGACTGGCAACCCGGATACAAATCCGCACGGAACACTGATTGCCGGTACGCCTGCCAGACTGACTGGAATGGTCAAAATGTCGTTCAGATACATCGTCAACGGATCATCCACTTGCGAACCTAGCTTGAACGCGGTCGTCGGTGCAGCCGGTCCGATAATGACGTCGTATTTGGCAAATACATTGTCAAAGTCCTGTTTGATTAGGGTACGGACTTTTTGCGCTTTGAGGTAGTAGGCATCATAGTAACCGGAGCTGAGTGCATACGTGCCAAGCATAATCCGGCGTTTTACTTCTGGTCCGAAGCCTTGACTGCGGGACTGATGATACAATTCCAGCAGATTGCCCGGATTGTCAGCACGTACGCCATAACGTACACCGTCAAAGCGCGCCAGATTCGACGAAGCTTCCGAAGAAGCAAGCAGATAATACGTCGCTACCGCGTACTCGGTGTATGGCAGCGATACTTCTTCCCACTGCGCACCGAGTCCTTCCAATACTTTGAGCGAGTCCATAATGGATTGCTTGATCGCTGGATCGACACCTTCACCGATATATTCGGATGGCACGGCGATCTTCAGACCTTTGATATCACCAGTCAGAGAACTGATATAGTCGGGAATATCTACATTTGCCGAAGTCGAATCTTTGGCATCATAGCCAGCGATCGCTTGCAGCACATACGCAGAATCTTCTACATTTTTGGTAATTGGACCGATCTGATCCAATGAGGATGCAAAGGCAACAAGACCGAAACGGGAAACCAGACCGTACGTCGGCTTCAGCCCAACGACGCCACAATATGACGCTGGCTGACGAATCGAGCCGCCAGTATCCGAGCCGAGTGTAAAGTAAGCCTCGCCCGCAGCGACTGCTGCTGCTGAACCACCGCTGGAGCCGCCCGGTACATGATCCAGACTCCATGGATTGCGCACAGGCTTAAAGCTAGAGTTCTCATTGGAACCGCCCATCGCAAATTCGTCCATATTGAGTTTACCTAGTGTAACGGAATCTGCCGCTTGCAGCTTCTCGACTACTGTTGCATTGTAGATCGGATCATAATTACGTAAAAATTGGCTAGCACACGTTGTGCGCAGTCCTTCGGTTACGATGTTATCCTTCACGCCGACTGGCAGACCAAACAGCAGTCCGCGCTCGCCGCCAGATGCCAGTTTCGCGTCTAGCGTCTTCGCCTGACGGGTAGCACCCTCTTCATCCAGCGTCAGATACGCTTGGATTTGGTCATCACGTTCGTTAATGGTCTGAAACGCCTGCTGTACCAGATCGGTTACAGACAGATCGCCGGCATGCAGCCGGTTATGTATTTCATTCAGACTGAGGTCAAATAAAGTCACTTGCATGTCCTCCTTTAATTCTGTATCCGCAGTTTGGCTATGCGCCGGGTGTACCTATTCCAATACGGCAGGAACTTTGAACTGTCCGTCTTCGTCGTCCGGTGCGTTCAGCAGTACTTTTTCAATCGGCAGGCTTTCCTTCACTTCATCGTCACGCATCACATTGCTGACGTGAAGAACGTGGGTCGTTGGCTCCACATTGTCGGTATCCAGCTCATTCAGCTTTTCCGCATATTTTAAAATGGCGCTCAGTTGCGCTGTAAACATTTCCTTTTCCTCTTCGCTCAAGTCGAGACGAGCCAGACGCGCTACGTGCTCCACATCCTGAATATTAATACTCATATGCCATCCTCCTTTGATGCTATACCGTTCATCCGTCGTCCATATCAGGACAAATCCTGTCTGGATGCGGTCGGAAATAACTTTTCTCATTATAGGGTACATGCTGGTACAATTCAATCCGTTAAAGCGAAGCATACAAAAAAAGAGCCGGCTTAGCCGACTCTTTTAAATCCACGCGCGCAGATTGATCTGTTTGACGAAATCCGCCTGTGCGCTTTTATCAGTTAACGGTTCTTCTGGGACTGGAATCTCTCCACCATTCATTACATGGAAAAACAACTGTTCATTATGTGTCGCCAGAGCATAATCGATGAGTGCCTCGCGTCCGACTCGTTCCGCTTCCTGTTGCAGCAACTTTTCCTCTGGCTCGATATCGACAGCCGGGACGAAGAAGTTACGATTCGCTTTGGGAATGCGAACGACATAATCGAAGGCATTATCAGGATTGCGGTCATATGCGATGATATATCCGTAATCGCCTACAGGCAGATTTTGCTCAAAGGTATCAGCGACGACTACGACTTTTTCTCCGAGGTGTAGCATCGTTTATCTCCTCCTAGCTGTATCTACTTATTTGTACATCCTACTACAAAAAGTAAGTAGTGTCCACTTCTATCATGAAAGTTACATCCAAATCCTCTTGCCAAAATGATATGAGTATCTTCTACGTGCATCCGCGTCGATTGGTGTCAAAAGATTATACGTTTAGTTATCGGCTTTGGATGCTCTTATTTCAACAAAAAATGGAAAAAAGATAGAAAGAAAGCACGCAAACCGTGATGATCATGCGGTCCGCGTGCTCGTGCATATGTTTATTATATTCATAATTGCGCGCAATACAATAGCAAATTGCAAATTTCTTGTCGAAAATTATCATTTCGTGTTACATCACTATATTATGCAGGCACATATGGATTGCTGGCTTTTTCAGCACCGATCGTCGTACGCGGTCCATGTCCGGGATACACAGTCACATCATCGGCAAAGGTATACAGCTTGGTACGAATCGAATCTACCAGCTGACGTTCGCTGCCGCCAGTCAGATCGGTACGCCCTACACCCATACGGAACAAGACATCACCGGAAAATAAATGCGTACTATTCAGGAAGCTGACGCTACCCGGCGAATGTCCCGGTGTATGGTAGACGGTAAACGTATGACCGATCAGCTCTAGCTTCTGCCCTTCATCCAGCGCATGTTCCGCAGGTTCTGCCGTAAGCGGTGGTGTCACTTGCGGCCAATTCGCTGAACCGTTCAGCTTGGCATTGGTCATCCATTCCGCTTCCAGATCATGCAGGTACACCGGGCAGTCAAAATGCTGGCGCATCTCTTCTACACCGCCCATATGATCAAAATGAGCATGCGTGAGCAAAATAGCTTCCAGCTGCACACCCAGCGTCTGAATACGACGAATAAGCGAACTTGGGTTCATACCCGGATCGATCACAACCGCCTGCTTGCTCTCTTCGTTGATGAGTAGATACGCATTCGTTTGCAGCGGTCCGAGAGAAAAGCTTTCAACTTTAAACAAGATAACTCACACTCCTGACAATAATTCATGCAGTTCGCGGATGACCATCGCATGTGAAGCGGAACCTTCGCCATACCGCTCCATCATATGCTGACGCACGACTGCCATTTTATCTTTGTAATCCGGTGCTTCGCGGTCGGGATTCTCCTCACGGAACTGTACCATCAATTCCTGTACATGCTCTGGACGTGGACCCCATTGACCGAGTACATGACCACCGGTATCGGTAATGATCACAACCGGTATGGAACGTCCGCCCATCGTTAGATATTCGTCGATCACATCAAGATGTTCTTCCATAATCAACACTTTGGTTGGAATACCGCCTTCTTCAAACGCGCGGAATACGACCGGAATGTTGCGCACTACATCGCCGCACCAGTCTGCTGCTACGATTAGCGAGCGCAGATCATCGCGCTGGTTCAGCAGTTTGAAAAATTCATGATCATCCAGATCGGTCCAATTGAACAGCTGGTAGTTGTCATGAAATGTTTCCTTGTTCTTGGTCATACCATCCATGAATTGTTGCGGTGTAATGGCTTGTTCCCATTTGTCTGCCAGATTGCGTTTGCTCATGAAGTTAGCCGCCTTTCGAAATGCAGATTATTTTTTCTTCATCTTCATTTTAACCAGAAGGTAGCCTGCCAACAGCACAACAGCAACAATTAATATTGGCGTTGTGTATTTTCCGGCAATTTCGTCGATATTTTCCCACTGGCTGCCCAGTATCATACCGAGATACACAAACAATGCCGACCATGGAATAACCGCCATCGTTGTCAGCAAAATAAAGCGCATATGTGACATTTTGGCGATACCTGCCGGGATGGAGATGGCATGGCGTACAACCGGAATAAAGCGAGCGGTGAAAATAACACCTGTACCGTATTTAGCAAACCATTCTTCCGCATGGTCGATATGGCTTTTTTTGATCAAAATGTATTTGCCGTATTTGTCCAGCACTGGGCGTCCGCCATAGCGTCCGATCCAGTAAATGAACAGCTGCGCTAGCACACCGCCGACGGTTCCGAACAGCACAGCGCCAAAATAGTTGATACTACCGATATGAACAAGATAACCACCGTAAGCCAGTACGATCTCACTTGGAATAACCTCAATCATCAGTCCGAGCATGATACCGAAATAACCAAGTTGCTCGACCATATGCAGTAATTGGGCAATAATATTGGAAATAATCTCCACCAATCCTCCTTGTATATGTGTACGTTCTCTATATCCGGGCGTATGTATTCCCACGCATGCAGCTCATGCTCATGATGTCCTTACATATTTTAGCACACCCGCCTGTAAAGCAGCTACTTTACAAGCATTAGCACGAGCAGAAACTGCGCGATTCCAATCATACCATCCCGGTTGCATAGCGACATATGAAAATAAGCCGGATCATTGCGCGGTGGCAACGCCGGCTTATTGCAGTATAGATGATCATTATGAACTCTGTTTGAATACAGCAGTTGACGAATCAGTTGGAAGTCGTTCCAACTTCCTGCGGCAACAGATCCCGACAGGCATTTTCCAGATAGGGATCGGCTTGCAGCATATCGCGGAATACCGTATATTCCTGCCACATGACAGGCATCTCGCCAGCGGAGCCTTTGACTGCGCGGATCAAGATGTTTTTGGGCGTATGCTCCATATCAATGAATTCCAGCAGCTGCGTACGATAGCCCATCAGATCAAGCAGCTTGGCACGGATCGCATCGGTCGCAAGAGCGGAGAAGCGTTCTTTTAAAATGCCATGCGATAACAATGGGCTGAGTGCATCGTTCTGCACCTGACTGAACAGTTCATGCTGGCAGCACGGTACGCTCAGGATGGCAGAAGCGTCCCAGCGGACTGCTTTTTCCAACGCGGCATCCGTCGCGGTATCACATGCGTGCAGCGTAACGACCATATCGACCTGATCCAGCTCGTCGTAATCGGCAATATCGCCAACGAGGAAGCGCAGATGTTCATAGTTCAGTTTCTCGGCGAGCTGGCTGCAATGCTGAATGACATCTGCTTTCAGATCGAGACCGACGATGCGCAGCGGACGACGCTGCTGAATATTCAGATAATGATACAAGGCAAATGTCAGATATGACTTGCCGCAACCAAAATCGACAATGGTTAGCTCGCGACCTTCCGGCAGCGCAGGCAAAATATCCTGCACCATCTCCAAAAAGCGGTTGATCTGACGGAACTTGTCGTACTTCTTCGCTAGCACTTTGCCGTCGGCATTCATAATGCCCAGCTCCACCAAAAATGGAACTGGCTCACCTTCGTCCAAAATGTAGCGCTTTTTGCGATTATGATTCAGGTCAGCGACCGTTTTGGTAGCGGTTTTCTTCAAAATGGATACTTTGTACTTTTTGCTGACCAATATTTGGTAATCGGCTTCGGGCGTGCAAAGCAGCCCCTGACGCAAATGCTGTTCAAACAGTTCCATCAGCGGACCTGCGGCTTCGGCAGCCGGTACATTGTCATGAGTAACCTTGTTGCTGTAATGATAAGCAAACTGGTAGAACAGCTGCTTCTTCAACTCAACCGGCTTGATGACCACTTTGGCGAATGCTTCCGGGTCACGCTTGCGGCGCTGGCTCAATGTTGCCGAGATCAGTTCTCCGCCTTCGGTGAGTTGGTGAATCAATTTGTGGAGTGACTCCATTGCGTACATCTCACTTTCCATTTGTTCAATTTTGAAAACGAACCAGTCCGTCTTCAACTTCCGCGCGGCTTAATCCGCCCGCTTCCAGCTCCTCATCGGTCTTCACCTGCATACGCACGTAAAATTCATGACCGATCTGTTTGCCTTCCGCAGCATCTAGTTCTACGAGACGGCGCACGGCATCTGCCGCATTATCATAATAGCCTTCCTGCTGCTCATATTCCACCATCAATTTCTCAACAGCCGCTGGCAGCACGAATTCTTCGAGCGCATCCAGCAGACCGTCGATCTGTGCCGGATAATCCAGCAGGCTGCGATCTGCCTGATTGATGGCGCTGTACAGGAACAGATTGAGCGCTTTGATGCGGCGCACGACGGCTTCATCTTCATTCCCAGCGGCATCATAAATATCCGCTTCGACGCTGACCATCCGTGCCAGTCCTTGCAGTTGATCCACTTCTACGGTCGCACCGACACGGAACATCTCAACGATCTCTTCCGTCGGCATGCGGTTGACCAGTTCGCTGTTCAAGCGAAAGTTTTTGCGCATCAGATCGTCTGTTTCCCATAATGCTTCGGTGTATTTCTTTTGTTCTTTTAAGCCAAATGCTTTGGCAATCATGGTGGTCATGTCTTCGATCATGCCCATGAGGTAGTCTTTTCTGAACATTGGGTATCCCGCCTTTACATGGTTGGAGAGTGGGGTAAATGCAGTTTCTGCTGGGGACATCCGCTTTGGAAAGGAATAAGGAGACGGGACTCCGGTGGAGCCGCGGGAATCTACGGATAAGGTGATAGCTGTAGATTCCCGCCCCTCCAAAGTCGCCCTTTCTCCTTATTTCCTTTCCTCCGCTCTGTGCCGGTGCATCATGCAAGTTTACCTTGTCTCTGGGTAGAGCAGTATTGAAGTAATAGGTACTGTGGTGCGTTGAAGTGTTTTGATTGCTCCGTCTACTTTATCTGCTTTGCCTATTTCAAGCTGTTATAGGTTTGTTTGAGTTATAACAAGTTTTTGTGGCATATTTTAATTGGATTTGCATTAAAATATAGGTTCGGATATGAAAATAAGTTTATATGGTTTACTGATTTGTTGCTTAACTATAATGGATGGTTGGGGGATATGCAATTTTGGGAACAGTTGGTTTGGATTGGAACGTCTTGATGTGATGATGGCATTGGTGTTTATTTGTAATGATTAGACGGAATACTTGATCCGTTAGCAAGATTTATAGTTTTTGAACGAATGAAGTGATGATTTCTGCTAGTTTCTCGGGTGCTTCTAGTAGGCTCATGTGACCGACGGCTGGGATGGTGGCGGTGGTGATGTTGGTGCCTTCGGCGGTAAACAGGCGGTCTGCTGGGATGAGTTGGTCGTGTTCGCCAGCGACTAGCAGGATCGGCAGAGTTGACGATGACAGCACTTGTCTTCGATCCGGGCGCTCGCGCATGGCGAGTGCGGCGCCGCAGCCGCCTTGTGGCGGTGTATTGTAGCCGATTTCGCGGGCTTTTTGGATAGCTTGTGGGAATTGGTCTACGGAAGCTGGTGCGAATAATCCTTCGACGAAGCCATCGACAAAGGTAGCTACGCCTTCGCTGTTGATTTTGGATACGGCTTGCAAGCGTTTTTCTTTGGCTTCGGGTGTATCTTCGTGGGCGGTGGAGTGAATGAGTCCCCATGCTTGCAAACGGTCGCTATGTTGTTCTGCCAGCGCCAGTGCGATATAGCCGCCCATGGAGTGTCCGAGCACTACGGCTTGATCCAATTCCAGATGATCCAGCAGGGCGATGATGTCGTCTGCCATTTGCTCGATTCGATAGCTGCCTTCTGGTGCAAGACTACGCCCATGTCCGCGCAGATCGGGTACGATACAGCGCATGTGTGCATTTAGTAGAGGTACGACTTCGTCCCAATAGGCAGAACTTCCGAAAAATCCGTGCAGCAGTATGACAGGTGTTCCCTTGCCAGAGTCGGTATAATGCAGCAGAGATGGGGTAGATTGAGGTGACAGATTGCTCATAATATATTCCTCCTGTAGTCGGTATAGGATCGTATTTTCAAATTAAATTTTATTCTATACATAGATCACCAAAGATCATAATATACAATGCATGGATCATATCATCGATGAATTGGCACGATGTAAGCCAAGTCCGCGTACCGCAGCCTGTACAATATCGTTCGACATATTCATAACCCGGTGCAGGGATGTCGTTTGCAAGGTTACGTACGGTTTGGGTCCATTCTCGTTGATGATAGCAGCGATGCTATACGTACCAACACCCGGAAATTGACCACCGACGGACAATGCCGGGAACAGCGGTTCTTCGCCGATGCTATATAATCCGACCGAACGCGGTTGTCCAAGACAGGCGTCGATAGCGACAATCGTCAGATGCTCAGCAATCTGCGGGATGCGTACATGCAAGTTATGCGCATCACACGGATGCTCCATCGTGCCGACGACATGGGGAATGCCGTGTGCTTCCAGACCACTACCGGTTAACGGACCGAGCGCATCGCCAGTGGAACGATCGGTGCCAATGCAGACAAAGGCGAGTTGATCCAGCGTATGCCTGCTGTGAATCATTCGGAAAAATTGCACCATGCCATCCATATTTACATTGCGTCGGTTCTGCTGATCATATGGCAGCAGGCTTGAACGGCGATTAATCATATAATGGTAGATTCCCCTCATCGTGTTGATCGTATTTTCTGTCATTTTACCTCATGACTTCCGTTACCGCAAAATGTTGGTTCCCACTCCATATCCATGATACAATACAACAAAATCAGTTATTTGCGAAAACGAAGGAGCACACGATATTATGGACCTGTCTCAACCAACGCCTGAAAATCTGAGCATTATGATTGAAGGTATTAAAACAAAGCTACGGATGGCAAGTGGCGCAGCGATGCAAGCTTCTGCCTTTTCGCTGGATCAGTATGAAGATATTCATGATGTCTACGATATTGTGATGAACAAACCGAATCTGAGCATTAGCGAAGTGGAAGCCCTCGTCTCTGAACTTGGACGTCTGCGCAACAAGTAATGCCTGCCCGCAAAGCCCGCTTCCGTTCCCACGGTGGCGGGCTTTGTCATTTGTTAGAGATAGCGTATAACTGTGCTCCTGCCACGTGCTCCTTTCTATTGATAGTAAAGTGAGCGCGATTCTGTTCACGATTTGTTTGCAGCTAACAAGGTTCAGACGCCGGGCGGCGGTTATATTTAACATAACGATTACAAATGGAATATGTTCTCTGCATGATTTGGCGGTGATTAGCATTTGCTGTTGCTTGGCAATGGATGCGGTGAATACGTTCTAATCTGATGCAGGTGATCGACAGGCTGCTATAGCTGGACGATTATTGATTTTAAAATGAAAGAAGGCGATGACCATCTCTATGCGATCTGTTTCCGGTACATCCGGGCACCGTTCTCCTCCCTCTATTCCCCTCTGGCTACTAATCATTCTCGTGCTGATTGGCGGTGCAGTAGGTTCGTTTTTGCTGCTAGAAGCAGCCATCTGGTTGATGCAAGCAATATTTGGCGTCAATATCCATGTATGGGAAAATGAATTCCAGCGCGATCTGCGTGAATACCACGGGGAGCCGCTGCGTAGTATTATGCTATTCTTTACGTATCTGGGTTCCTTTTACCCGACGATGTTTGTGGCGCTTAGCTTTATGGCGCTCCTGATTAGCTGGCGACAATATCGCGAAGCGCTGATGATCGTCATCACGACAGCTGGTGCTTGGCAGCTGAATACGCTGCTTAAAGCCCACTTTATGCGTCCGCGACCAGAGCTGGAATTCTGGACACCAGCTTCGGGCTATAGCTTTCCAAGTGGACATGCAACGATTGCCGCAGCGATGTATGGTATGTTGTTCTTCATCTGGGCGCGGTATCGCAAACAGCAAGGTCGACCGATGTGGCCTGCGATTGTGTCCGGTATCTGCCTCATTGTCATCATCGGTACGACGCGTATTTATCTGGGTGTGCATTATCCAACCGATGTGCTGGCTGGCTTTTTTAGCGGCGCTCTCTGGCTTGCTGCCTGTGCTTACTGCCTGTCTTTGTGGCAAAAGCGGCGCCCTCAGCAACTTCCTTACCGTTAATGCCCAATGAATCGTAATGTTTCATGCTGTATGAACACGGTTTATATACGAAGTAAGACCGAATCGATTAGCCGGCTTGTTCTTCACCTCATCTGAATCCAAGCCATTTCACTGGAAAAGGAGGCGTTCATATGTGGGGAATTATTATCAGCCTGATTCTAGCTATTATTATTGGTATCATCGGAAATGCACTGGCAGGCGATAACATGCCAGGTGGTATCATCGGTGCAGCCATTGCTGGTTTTGTCGGCTCATGGTTAGGTGCATTATTGTTTGGAAATTTTGGACCGGTGATCGGCGATTTCGCAATTATTCCTGCTATTATCGGTACTGCAATCTTTGTTTTTTTGCTTGGACTGGTTTCCAGACTGCTGCGAAGAGCAGCCTGATCCAATACCAGGCTTAAATATAGCCATACCTTTCGTAAGCTAAACTCTCGGTAGATGTACTCCTCAGAAAGCTTCACTTGATATGATATGGCTGAATCTTCCTGCCTGGGAGATTTATATGCTAGCCCATGCACTTTATACTAATCCAAGGAGTGATTGTTCATGAACGAAGCAGAAAAAGAATACCCAGCACAAAGCAGTTCCACATTTATAAAAGGTGTATTTATCGGAGGTCTGATCGGTGCAGCCGCAGCACTGCTGTTCTCGCCAAAGCCTGGACGCGAACTGCGCGGTGACATTTCTGACAAGCTGACTGTAGCTGGTGAGAAAACGAAAAACGTCTACGGTACAGTATCCGACCAAACAGCTCAAGCCGCTGGTCTGATCAGCGACAAAACAGTCGAACTGGCTGGTGTTGTAGGTAACAAAGCAACCGAAATCGCTCAAACCGTAGCAACCAAAGCTACGGAACTGACTGGTAAAGTAAAAGATGCTACAACGCCTACACCAGAACAGGCAGAAGCGAAAGACAATATCGTAAAACACGTAGCAGAAGCTTCCAAAAACATTGCTGAAGATATCAAAGATGCAAAAGACGATATCAGCAAAGAAGTAAGCAAAGCTTCGGACAACGTAAAAGAAGATGCAAAACCGCTGGCGCAAAATAACTCTGCTGGCAGCAGTACAACTGGTACAAGCACAACTACACCTGGTTCTGCTTCTTATACTGCTCCTTCTTCCACGAATGCACCGAAGAAATAAGCAGTGATTGAATCGAACAATTCCAATAGCCGGCTCATTGCAGTCGGCTATTTTTATGCCCGGCACACGTCCATCTCTACATTATTGTGAAAGTGAGGGAACGATATGGCTGATAAAGACGATAAGGAGTTATCACCGAATCCACCACAGGTTGTCCCTGCACCTGATGCCATTCGCGAACACCCATTTGAATTGCGTCATGAGGTACATCGTCTCAATGAGCGCCTGGATCAATTGACCTCTGCACTCGACAAAGCAGAGATCAAAGACATTATTGAAAATTACAGCAGCGTCAAAAAGCGAATCCTGACTAACTTCGTCGCTGGTGCAGCACGTGGTCTCGGTTTATCGCTCGGAACGATCGTTATTCTGGCTCTACTTGGTTACGTACTTACTTTGCTGGTAAACTTTAACCTTCCGGTTATTGGCGACTTTATCAGTGAACTGCTTGGTTATGTAAATACATCCCGGGGCGGAAAATAATCCGCCTCTTTTTTATCGTACACATATACATACATAAAAAAGGTATGCTGCTTCATTCCATGATGGAAGAATTAGCATACCCTCTGGCATTGCCTACTCGACAATGTTGCATATGAAATGGAATAACCCACTGGCGTTATCCGGACGATGAAGCATTGGACATAATCTGCTTCAGCTTCTCGGTTGCCCGTTTTTGGATACGTGATACACTCATCTGGGAAACGCCCAGCTTCTGCGCAATCGCGCGCTGGGATTGACCTTCCTGGAATGCCAGCAGCAATACTTTTTGCTCCTGTTCCTTCAACTGGCTAAGTGCCTGTTGCAGATCCATACGTTTCTCAACAGCATCGTAATCATTCACGTCCGCGCTGATCAGTTCGCCCAGTGTCGCTGCACTTTCTTCTTGCGACAATGGGGAATCCAAGGATACATAATGATAGCATTCGCGTCCTGCCAATACCTCGATCGTTTCCTCTTCGGACAGATCCAGGAATCCGGCAATTTCACGTACACTTGGCGAACGCTCTAACTTCACAGTCAGTTCGTCAATCGCCTGCTGAACCAGGGCACCCTTTTCCTTAATACGGCGCGGAACCTGTATGTACCATGATTTATCGCGCAAAAAGTTTTTCATGTGCCCGATCATACTTTTCATGGCATACGGTTCAAAAGGAATCCCCAAGGAAATATCATACTGTTGCAAAAGACGGATAAGTGCCATCTGACCAACCTGATACAGGTCTTCATACAGGTCAGGACGGTTACGTGCAATTTTGCCGGCAGCCATTTTGACCATCGGCTCGTACTTTTTGATCAGTACGGTTGCAATATCATTGTCCTTTGTTTGTTGATACTCCCAGATCAGGCCGATTGCCTCGTCCATCGATGCAGGGGGAGTCACTTTTTCACTCATACTCTTTCCTCACTTCGAGCAAGGCTTTTGGACATGGTCACACGTGTTCCCTGACCAGACACATTCTCAATGCTGACATCATCCATCAACGCCTGCATCAGATAAAAGCCCAATCCGCCGATTTGAACATCGCTCAGTTCTTTGTCGTGTAGGGTGGACTGATCCGCCACTTCGGTTACCGTGTCAAAGCTCTCCCCTTCGTCTTCAACGATAATCGACAGCGTTTCTTCACCAATTTCAAAAATGACGTCAATATGACCGCCATCTTGACCGTAAGCATATAAAACCGAGTTGTTACATGCTTCGGAGACAGCGACCTTCATATCTTCAATATCTTCGTAGGAAAAACCCATTTTGGAAGCAATTCCGTACAGATTTAAACGTACCACATCAACAAACTCTGCTGTGGCAGGCAGATTAAGGATTACCTTTTGAGTATCAGCTTTCATGCTATGTTCGGTCCTTTCCTAGTGGGAGTTCTCCTGAGGGGCAAAAAACTTGGCAATACCAGTCATTTCAAACAATCTTTGAATCTGTGGAGGAACTTCTTCAACAGTAAAGCTGGCATTCATACCGTGCCGCGCTTTAAGGATAGAAAGCAGAATACCGATACCCGTACTATCGATGTATTTCAAATCTTTCATATTTACGATCAAGTCCTGGTCTGCGTTACCGACCAAAGGTTCCATAACCAGACGAAAATCAGGTGCGACCGACAAATCCATTTCCCCGCTTAAAAATACGGTGCATGCACGTTCATCCATCTGGGTTACAGCATTGAATTTCTCATTTTTGTTAGTATTCATAGACATTCTCCCCTGAACAATGGTTTCTTTACTAATAACCCAACCGATGAAGACCTGAAACAACCAATATATTCCATTCGGTTGGTATGTTGCTTTCCAATCGGTAACTAAAAACGCAAAAAATGGTTGTCGTAACAACCATAAAGGCAAAAACGCGATCGATCGCGGGTGCGCTTTTATTACTACCAGCTTACCTGCAATTCATCGCGCTTGCTATAGGACAAACGTCATTGCGTATTTAGTATACTGTTTTCTTAACTTCAAAGCGCGACAATTCTGCGGAATAACGCTCCAATGCATTTTGAACACTAACCATCTTAACTGGCTTGCTAATATAATCATCCATTCCAGCAGCAAAACAGCGTGCTTTGATTCCTTCCATCACATCAGCGGTCATCGCAATAATAACCGTATGTTCACCATTCTGCAATTCGCGAATGTTGCGGGTGGCTTCCAAGCCATCAATGTTTGGCATCTGCACATCCATAAAAATATAATCATATCTTTTGGCTGCTGCCATCTGTATTGCTTCCGCTCCATCTTCCGCTGTTTCGCATGTGTACCCGAGTCTTCCGAGCATACTCACCATCAGTTTCTGATTAATGGGATGATCATCCACGATCAGGATCTGAGGGTTTGTCGTCCTCGGGTGAATCAAATTTGCCGGACCTTCTTCCAGATTGCCGATTTCCGGTTCTTCTACCGTATATTCACCAACCATAATATTAAAAGCAAAGATGGCTCCGTTTTGTAGATCCATTTCATTGCAGTCGAGATAAATGTCGCCGCCCATCATCTGCACCAGATTTTTGCAAATGGCAAGTCCCAGTCCAGTCCCACCGTATTTACGGGTCATGGATGAATCGAGCTGGGAAAACGGTTGGAACAACTGCTCACGTTTCTCTTGAGCGATACCGATGCCAGTATCTTTGACTTTGAATTCCAATTCCAGCCTACCATCCAACTGCCCTTTGCGCTGGACTTCCAAATAGACCCCGCCTTGCTCGGTGAACTTGACCGCGTTCGCTGTCAGGTTAATTAAGACCTGACGCAATCGCGCCATATCGCCAAACAAGTATCCCGGAATATCATCACTCAGACGATACACCAGCTCCAGATTCTTTTTACTTGCTTCAACCGAGAAGAGGCTGAATACTTCGGCAATACAGGAGTCCAGTGTGAATGGATGCTCTTCCAGCTCCATTTTGCCTGATTCCATTTTTGTAAAATCCAGAATATCATTAATGACCATGACAAGCGTATCCGCGCTGCTGCGGATAATCTCGGCATAGCCTTTTTGTTCTGGATGCAGATCGGTTTCCATCAGCAGATCGATCATACCGATGACACCATTCATTGGAGTACGGATTTCATGACTCATCATTGCCAAAAATTCAGTTTTGGCTTTGGCTGCAATCTCTGCATCTTCCTTGGCGCGGATGAGCTCTTGATTCATCTTTTCCAATTCCAGCGTTTTTTGCTGTAATAGCATGGACTGGGTTTTATGTCGCTTGTTGGTCAAATACATATTCACAAAGCCTTCAATCTTGGACTTGAGAATTTGTGGAATGAATGGTTTGACCATATAATCAATTGCCCCGGCAGAATACCCAGCGAACAGATGCTCAGCTTCCTTGCTGTTGGCAGAAATGAAGATAATCGGTATTTCTTTTGTTTTCTCGCGAGCTTTGATCAGCTTGGCGGTCTCGATGCCATCCATGCCCGGCATCTGCACATCCAGAATAATCACAGCGAATTCGTCCTTGAGCAAACATCGTAGCGCCTCTTCGCCTGAAGTGGCTTTGACCAGATTGTAGCGTTCACTTTCAAGAACAGCTTCCAGGGCGAGTAAGTTTTCAGGTCGATCATCTACGAGCAAGATATGAATCGCTTCATGAAACCTCATGGAATCCCCCTACATTCTCTAGTTAATTTTCCGGTATACCTTTTCAATCCGATCCAGCGGTTCATAGCTATCGCTGTAACCAGTAAACTGCATGGACTCCTTAGAGCCGAGCACCAAAATACCAAAACGGCTCAGGCTTTCGTGGAACAAACCATGCACGCGCTCACGCAATTTATCATCAAAATAAATCATAACGTTTCGACATAAAATCACATTGAATTCATTAAAGGAACGGTCGGTCGCCAGATTATGCTCTGCAAAAATAATATGCTTGCGCAAAAACGGCTGAAAAATCACCGACTGATAACGGGCAGTATAATACTCCGAAAAGGAGCGTGTACCGCCAGCTTCCAGATAGTTCTTCGTATAAAGCTGCATCCGCTCAATACCAAACACACCTTCTCGTGCTTGTTGTAGCGAACGATCATTCATATCCGTTGCATAAATTCGGGCTTTGTCCAGCAATCCTTCTTCATGAAGCAAAATCGCCATGGAATAGACCTCTTCGCCAGTAGAACAACCTGCATGCCAGATCCGAATGTATGGATAGGTGCGCAGCAGTGGAACAACCTTCTCGCGGAACATACGAAACAATTGCGGATCGCGGAACATCTCGGTAACCGGGATGGACAGATTCTGCACAAGTCGCTCAAAGCAAGAACGATCATGCAGTACCTTTTCCTGAAGTGCTGACACAGAGGTTAGCTTCTCAGCATGCACATGATGCCAAATCCGACGTGTTAACGATGCACGGGCATAATTACGAAAATCATACCCGTACAATCGATGCACACCTTCCAGCAGCAAGTCGATTTCGATATTCTCACGTTCTGCGATATTGGTTATAATCTGGTTGTTCGCCTGGGGCGTTTCGGAACTACTCGGTATTTGCTCATGATCGATTGGTGTCATCGTTTCTTCAGCCCCAATTCTGTAAACTCTTCTATCTAGTCTCTATACATTTATCTATACGTCGTTGCGCAATCGTATCATTCATGACATTCCACTTTATTATGCATATCATATTATAAAATAACCTGGTACTCCATATTATACTTCATTTACCCACTTTTTTGGTTTACGAATACAACCAGACGCGCATTAGTGATAAAAGTTGATCCGTTTGAATCGGCTTCTTCACATAATCGGAAGCTCCGGCTTCCAAACATTTGGAGCGATCATCCTTCATCGCTTTGGCGGTTAGTGCGATGATCGGCAATTTATCATGTTCTGGCATCTGACGAATCAGACGCATCGCTTCGTAACCGTCCATCTCCGGCATCATCATATCCATCAATACGAGGTCAAAGTCCTGCTTCTCTACCATCTCGACTGCTTCGCGTCCATTCTCAGCGAACATGACATCCATTCGATATCCTTCTAGCACACTCGATAGAGCAAATACATTGCGAATATCATCATCGACCAGCAAAATACGCTTGCCTTCAAACAATGTTTCTTTGTTGTGCAGCTTCTGTAGAATACGGCGTTTGTCTTCCGGCAAATCAGCTTCCACCCGATGCAGGAACAAGGTTGTCTCATCCAGCAAGCGCTCCGGCGACTTCACATCCTTGACGATAATCGACTCGGCATATTTGCGCAGCTGCGTTTCCTCCTTGGTATCCAGTTCTTTCCCTGTATAAATAATGATTGGCAGATCGCGTAGCTGCGGATTTTCGCGAATCCGATCCAGCAATTCAAATCCAGTCATATCTGTTAGCATCAGATCCAGTACCATACAGTCATATCGCTTGCTGCTCAGTTGTTGCATTGCTTCACCGCCAGTGGATACAGCAGTAATCGCCACATCGTCATGACCAATCAGCTCGATAATGGATTTGCGCTGAATCTCATCATCTTCAACGATCAACAGCTGTTTAAGACCCTGTTCGGTGTAATTTTGCAGCTGATTAAATGCTTTTTCCAGCGATTCTTTGCTGGATGGCTTTTTGAGATACGCGATTGCTCCCATCATTAAGCCCTGCTTCACATCATCCATCATAGAGATAACGTGAACTGGAATATGGCGAGTCTGAGCATTGCTCTTCAGTTCGCTCAGAATTGCCCAACCATCCATCACCGGCAGCTGAATATCCAGAATAATCGCGTCCGGACTGTAGGTCTTCGCCATATGAAGCCCTGTATCGCCTTGCATCGCTACCAATGCTTTGAATCCACGACCACGCGCCATATCGATCAAAATACGAACAAAGTTCGGATCATCCTCAATGATTAGCAATACCTTATCGCTCTTAGTAAGAGTATCGCGATCATCCAGAATCGTAGCCGCGATCACTTTACTCTCTTCCTGTTCCATCATACGATTGCGCGACGGATTGCCACTATTCTGCAATTGCTGACTGATAAAGTCTGACGGCAGATACGAAGCACTCACCAGATCAACCGATGTTCCAGACGTGTTGGCAGGCTGATCCTCTGCTGTTGGTAATACTTTAGGTAGATATAGCGTAAAGTTACTGCCTTTGCCATGCTCAGAGCTTACGGTAATGCCACCTCCTAGCAGGCGTGCCAATTCACGGCTGATCGAAAGACCCAATCCTGTACCGCCATACTTACGGCTGGTTGTGCCATCGACCTGCTGGAATGCTTCAAAGATCAGATCCAGCTTGTCCTGTGGAATACCGATCCCACTGTCAGTAACCCGAATAGCGATATATTCATTCTGCTTACGCAAATATACCGGCAGATCCTTGCCGTCCGATTCACTGATATCCACTTCGATGTAGCCTTTTTCAGTGAATTTGAACGCATTGGATAACATGTTACGCAGCACCTGTTTCACTCGATGTTCATCGGTGACCAAGTATTCCGGCACATTGTCGCCAATATTCACATGCAAATCGATGTTCTTCTTAGCAGCGACCGGAGCGAAGTTCATATTTACAAACGATTCCAGTACTTTGACTGGCATCGTCTCACGGTTCATTTCCATTTTGCCTGCGTCTACTTTGGACAGATCGAGAATCTCATCAATCATTTTGAGCAAATCGGCACCGGACATATAAATGGTGCTGGCGTATTCCATCTGCTTGTCAGTCAGATTGCCATCCTTGTTCTCGGTCAGCAGCTGCGACAGAATGAGCAGACTGTTCAGCGGTGTGCGCAATTCATGCGACATATTCGCCAAAAATTCGGATTTGTATTTGCTAGTTACAGACAGCTGCATCGCCTGTTGCTCCAGCTGATGCTTGCTCTGCTCAATCTCTTCATTTTGCTCTTCAACATGCTGTACCTGCTCTTGCAGCTCGCGTGTCTTGGCGATCAGTTCATTGTTAAAATGCTCCAGTTCCTGTTGCTGACGTTGCAGCAAATCTTCAGAACGTTTCAGTTCCTCGGTCTGCTCCTCCAGTCGCTCATTGGAACGACGCATCTCTTCTTGCTGCATCTGCAATTCTTCCGACTGACTTTGCAATTCTTCGGTCAGTGCCTGAGATTCGCGCAGCAATTGCTCTACATGCAGACGACGGTTGATATTGTTGACAATGACACCGAGATCTTGCAACAGCATGTGCAACAACTGTCGTTGCAGCGATGTGAATCCTTGCAGCGATGCCATTTCAATAACACCGAGCAATTCCTCTTCAAATAGAATCGGATAAATCATAATACTTTTCGGCTGACTTGCACCAAGAGAAGAACTGACCGGGAAATAACCGGCAGGTACATCATCCAATATAATCGGCTTCATATCAGCGGCACATTGTCCAACCAATCCTTCGCCGACCCGCAATTCTTTTTTGGCTGGCAATAATCCTTCTGCTGCGTAGGAAGCGAGTAGATGAATATGATCTGGTGATTCATGAGTACGCAGATACAGATTGCCATAATGCGCACCGAGGCGCGGAGCAAACTCATCAATGAACGTTTGCGAACTTTGCTGAAGTGTTATGACACCACGCAGTAATTCGGTAATGCGCCCAGTATTGGAAGCGAGCCAAGATTGATCGTCCTGTGCCTGCTGATACTGCTCTTCCAGCTTACGCTTCTCTTGCAGATCATTCGCCATATCTTGGAATACGCGTGCCACATCACCAATCTCATCTTTCGATTTCACTTTGATGCGGCGAATGGCGCCAAAACGCTCTTCGGAAAAGCCTTTGATCATCAGGGATACCGTTCCCAGACCACGGCTAATACTCGGTACAATCCATAGCATAACCAACAGACTTAGCAAAATCCCGAATGCCATGACGTATGTGGTCATCCGAATCGAATTCTGATACGCCGTATTGGCTGCCTGAATCTCCTGATCAATCGTCGTATCTTGATAGTTCGACAGGATGCCCAGACTATCATTCAGATTAATCTGAGCAGGCAAGCCGCTCGTAGTACGATAATTATTCGCGGCAGCAATCTGATCCTGAGATAACAAATCAGTCACTTTGCGAGCATATTCGATATAGGTCTGCCAGTTGGTTGTAACGGTAGCCGTTAACTGGCGTTCTTCCGGCGTATCTGCGCCAGCTTTAAGCAACTTGAGGTTATTGTTACCACTTGCGATATTTTCTTCAATGATGCTGCGACTTTGCGCTGGCTGCGTAGTGGCACTGAGCAATACATTGGCGATTTCGCGGGCAATAATATTCATTTCGGAACGAACGTCGGTAGAATAACGAACTTTCAAATACCGATCTTGATATACTTTGTCCAGCTGTTCGTTCATGTAATTCATACGGTCATACGTAATAAAGCCCAGCGCCATTAAAATCATAATAATGGCACTGAACCCCAGAACGAGTTTCGTTCTTAGTTTCATTCACTGTCCGTCCCTTCCTGTAACGAAATCCAGACCAGACACTTGTCGTCGTCCCGGTCGGCAGGTATGATATCTTCGAAAAACACCTGTTCTACATCTGTTTGATGTAGATGATGACCTTGTTTCAATTTATTGATTAAGAACTCCAGCTGTACTTCTTGATCGCCTTCCACCGCTTCCAGCAAGCCATCGGTATACAGCACCAGATGCGCATCTCCTTCATAATGGAAACTGTTCGACTCTGCATCAATACGGTCAAATAATCCAACCGGGAATGTCGTTGTCGTCAAGCGCGTCACTTCACCTTGATCATCAAAAAATAAACCTGGCGGATGACCAGCATTCACATAATCGATTTTTTTGTACTTCGTATCTACAACGAGATAGATCGCTGTAAAATAGTACTGAACGAGCTGATTCTCAATATGCAATTGATTAAAGCGACGATTCAGCTCCTGGATAACTTTCTCAGGTTCTACATATGTAGTGACCGTATCCTTGAGCACGGAAGCAATAAACATGCAGAATAACGATGATGAAATACCGTGACCCATCATATCCAGTAGAATGATGCCATATCGCCCTTCACCGAGTGGATACCAGGCATACAGATCACCTGCCAGCTCAAACGAAGGTTTATAGCGCGCTTCAATTTGGAATTGCTGATCTGTAATCGGTGTACTAAGCACCGCGTGCTGTACCAGACTCGCCAGCTTCAATTCGTCTTGAATATGTTGATCGCGCTCTTTGTGCCAATCTTTCTCATGCTTGAGTCGCAAGGCAAGACGAATACGCGCCATCAATTCCACTTTATTGATCGGCTTGGTTACATAGTCAGCAGCACCCGCATCCAATGCCTCTGCCAATTTCTTCGAATCACCAACTGCTGTGACCATAATAATTGGAATATCCCGTAACACTTCATTTTGCTGCAAAATCCGGCATGCTTCGATCCCATCCATCTCTGGCATCATCATATCCAGCAATATCAAATCAAATGTATTAGATTTGGAACGCAAAACAGCATCCGGTTCTCCATGTCCCAGATAATCAAACATCTCCTTCGCTGAAGTTGCAGTGACCAGATCAGTATATTGTTCTCTTTTCAGAATTTCCCGGATAATGATTAGATTAGTCGGATTATCATCCACGATTAATATATTCATATCTTCTCCTCATTCCTTGAATTCAACCTTAAAACATCATGCCATACTTCCTGATTTTAGAATACATTAAAATCCGTATGAAAAGGGGCTATATCAAAAACTCGTCAAAAAACCTTCAACACCACCAAATAGGTGATGTTGAAGGTGTATTCCCTACCATACTGGGCCCTTGCGGGGACGATGGGTATACGCGTTTGATATAACCTCTTTCCGCAAAACAGGCAAGTGATTCATCAGGCTTTATGCTGTGCAATCACCAGTACTTTATTTTTGTCTAGCTCTTCTTCATAAAAATCTGCTTCTTCCTTCGTAAAGCCCAAGGAAGTAATTTTGGAGCGAAGTTCATCACCGCGAGAGCGGAATAGATTCGCTAGAGAATCAAATGCGCCTTCTTCTTTGATGCCAATTTCTTGCGCATCAGCAGTTTCAGCGATTTTTTCAGTACGGTCTTTTTGGTGAGCAAGTACATACACTTCCTCAAATCCATATCCGGTACTGCGAAGTTCATTTACTACAGCTACTGCCTGTGTTCCATTTTCTACAACTTTTGCATAAGGTTTTGCGTTGGTAGATGCCATGCTGTTTCACCAATCCTTTTCAAGTTTGTCAAAATGGTCATTCAGTATATTAACCCGATTCCAATCATCCGAAACATGTATGTTGTCAAAATTTGCGCATAATGATATTCGCTGCGTGAAACAACGTCCTACCATGTCTATTATTGAGACAATGCGTCAAAAATATCTGCACTTACAATATTGCCGGTCTCTGGGTCGGTAAATACCTTAAAGGCATAAAATTCATTGTTATAGCCCTGTCCGTCCTCAGCGGTAAACTGCGGCTGTCCAAGTGCATTCGTGATATCCTGTTTATTTAGCGCAATACGCTGTCCATCCAGTTCAATAGAACCTGCTGTTACCGGGACACTGATGTAATAAATCAGACCATCGCGCAGACCTACAGTCAGATGATTGTAGCGGTATTCGGTATAGCCGCTCACATTCTCTGCAATGCTCGCAGGTTCTCCAAGTTTGCGAATGACATCCGCCTTGGTATCTTCCAGCGATACACCATTCAGTGTGCTGTACGTATAATTGTGGTCCTCTTCATATACGGCATTCGATACCGTTGGCATAGAAGCCTGAGCAGTCGTAATACCGGTGTCCGGTGTGGATGAAGCATATTGAGCGGTCTGTACAGTCGTAACCGGCTGTACGGAAGCAGCAGATACTTGATCATAACCGGGGTCAGGGGACAATATTCCAGCGAGTAACATCATGAGAGTTAGCATCGTCTCACCCTTTCTTCGGCTTGCTTCTGTGAAGCGTTATATCTACATCTTAATACATAAGAAAGCTTGCTTGGTTACCAGTTTGTCTATTCGGGGTTACAGGTCTGTTTCATCTATAATTCAACCGGCAAAGCGTAGTCGTCTAAACAAAGTTCGCTCTGCCGGTTAAATAGAGGAATAACACTTCAAAGCAATATAATTATCCTAATGTCAATTAACGAGATTGTGCTTTGCGCAGGCGTTGCCATACGTTAGCGATAATATCAACAGTGTTCACCCACGCACCGGATTTGGCATATGTAGCCGAATACGATTGCAGCGTGCGATCTTCTGGAGTCGAAGCTTTAACTACGCCATGCGGATTGTTGGCATGCTCGTGTGTGTCACCACTTGCGAACTTTACTTTTTCAAAAAAAGCACCAGATACTTCTTTTGTTTTCAGCGTCAAGTCTTTGACTGTTTCTGTTACTTCGCTCAGTACGATACCGAGATTATTGACGGAATCAACAACTGGATCGACTTGCTTGAGCTTGTACTCTACGTTCGACGTAATGTCGTTTACGTTACGTACGGTTTGTTTCACCTCATAGGTTAATTCTTCTACGGTTTTCTGAACGTCTTTTAATGTAGCGGATACGTTATCAAGCGAATCCTTTGCTGCCAATAAAAGTTTAACCAGAAATACTACGAGTACTGCGAATGCGATCGCGATAATCGCGACACTGATACTAATGATCATATTGTCTGTCCTCTCCTTCAACGATTGAAATTTTCTGTCTTCGATGTATTTCGTGGTGCACCTTTATGTTACTCTTAACTACCCGCCTGATCAGGCACCGAAACAAAAAGCGACTGCTGCCATCCCCTTTTTGCTAGCTTGTTTCAAGCTGGAAATTCAAGGTTAAGTTTCATTACGATCCGCTAACGGAACAACGCCACAATGAACATATTGCCATATTGGATATGTTTATTATGGAACTCCCGTTGGATTCATTGATGAACGCCTACATATAGGCAAATCCACCCTGAAAGAAGGTGAAACTCATGTTGAAATGGTCTATTATTTTCCTGATCGTTGCCATCGTAGCCGGTATTTTTGGTTTCTTCGGTATCGTGGAAGCAGCAGCGACTATTGCCAAAGTATTGTTCTTCCTGTTCCTGATCTTGTTCGTGGTTAGTCTGTTTACCGGACGACGTCGAACCTATTAGTTAGCGGTGCACCCTTCGTACATTCGAAGACAATTGCAGCGTAATACTTTCATACACAGCAAAAAGCGAAAAAAGCAGGATGATTCCTTTACAGGATCATGTTGCTTTTTTCGCTTGCTGTCTGTCTGCTATCTCCATAATAAGCGAGGTAATGTGAATAAATCCAGTTTAAATGTAACGGTAAGATGCTGATCTCCGAATTGAAGATCGCTCACCTCCACAATAGCGGGTACATATTTGTTCAATGAAATCGAAATGGGCTGCAAATGCGGCCAGTTAAAGGCACCATGCTTCACCGTTGTATGCACATGTGACAACACTAACGCATTGCCCTGCCGCTCCGCATTAAAATCCAGCAGTGCGCCAAACGGTATGCCCCATAAGCTACCTCGTACATCCGCCTGCACCACACTGCCTTTCCAGCTAAAATCGGCGCCTATAATATGAACACCTGCTGGAAAACGGGCTGCACGCTCCATCAATTCTTCCCGCGCCAGATCATTAAATTCTGCTGGAGATAACGTAATCTCCGGTTTCTTCTGCTTGACCATCTTGATAATCTTCGCCTGCATATCCAGTCCAGTATATGCCAAGCCCGGCTGACGCTGCGGCGCAATCATCCACGATAATAACGCGACGCTTCCACCTAACAATAAAATAAGCACGAGCAGCGCAATCAGCCAGCGACGTTTGTTTCGCCGTTTGCGTGAAGGATCAGACGGTTGATGTCGCTGAGATGGTGAGGATGGATCAAGTTGCGGTGACTGGTTCAACGTACGGCCTCCTTTTTGCCCAAAGGAGCCGGTATTCCCAATCAGGTATCCTTTGGCTCCACATGCACATGTACATAATGAATATTATGCACTTTCGCCATCTCCGCTTCAACTCGGTCGGTAATATGGTGACTGTCGCTTACGGACATCTCCGGTGCGACTTCGATAATGACATCGACTAGCACCTGACTGCCGTTAACACGAGCCTTAATATCTTTGATATGTTCTACACCTTTGATAGAAGCAATCGTTTCGCGCAGCTCTGGCAATTCCTTTTCATCAAATCCGTCAGTCAGTCGATGCATCGATTCCTGCAAAATATCCCAAGCCGTTTTGCAGATCAATAAGCCAACGACGAGTGCGGCTACGACATCGAGCCAAGGCATACCAAACTGTGAGCCGATAATCCCCACTGCTGCGCCGATACTCACCATCGCGTCTGACAGATTATCTTTGGCTGCTGCCATCAATGCCTGACTATTCGTACGCTTCGCCAGTGCCATATTGTACCGATATACGCCGTACATGACTGCTGCGCATACTAACGCTACAGCTGCCAGCCATGGCTCAGGTGCCTGTTCTCTACCACCAAATAACGATTGAACAGCATCAATCAACACCTGAATGCCAACCATCGCCATAATAAGTGAAGCGATAAGTGCTGCTACTGTTTCCGCACGGAAATGTCCATACGCATGATCGGAATCTGGCGGTTTGCGTGCAATGCGAAGTCCGATCAATACAGCAATGGATGCCACAATATCGGTCAAATTATTCATTCCGTCTGCCCGTAGTGCGCTCGATAGGAATAAATAACCAAGAATCAATTTAAACGAGGATAGCACCAGATACGATATAATACTGAGCCACGCGCCACGTTCGCCTTCTTTTAGGTTTTGATACACATCAACCATTTGTTCTGAATCCTCCCACCATTGGAGCCTACTCAATGACTCAGTTCCACTTTCGTCTGTTCATCTTAACAAACGAAATTGTTGTGGGTCTAGAGAAACGTTGTAGGGTAGGGCAAACCTTTTAGCCTATACTAAACGTTGTAGTGCCGGGCAAATCATGTATGCCTAACGAAATGTTGTAAGGGTAACTCAACAATTTTGCCTGTATGCAACATAAGATTTTGTTTAATATAGTAAATATAACGCTGTATGTGTAAAGGCAGGCTCTTCCTACCATTGCTGTTCTAAATGTTCCGTAACAGCAAAAAAGCCTGTAGCGCACCGGACAGTACTATCCGATGAACTACAGGCTTACAGTAATAAATGAAGGAAATGCTCCGGTGATTATACTTGTACCGGGTACATTTTATCACGCATTTCTTGAATTTCTTTGCTTTCCAGATATTCATCATAACTCATCATGCGGTCGATGACGCCGTTTGGCGTAATCTCGATGATGCGGTTGGCGATTGTTTGGACGAACTGATGGTCATGCGACGTGAGCAGGATGGTACCGTCAAAGTCGATCAGACCGTTATTCAGCGCTGTGATCGATTCGAGATCCAAGTGATTCGTCGGCTCGTCCAGCAGCAATACGTTACCGCCCATGAGCATCATACGGGATAACATACAGCGAACTTTCTCTCCCCCGGACAATACGCTTGCTTTTTTCAGCGCTTCGTCACCGGAGAATAGCATACGACCAAGGAATCCACGCAGGAACGATTCATCCGGGTCTTTGGAATAATCGCGCAACCAGTCAACCAACGTCTCATCTACGCCATCAAAGTACGCAGAGTTGTCGTTCGGGAAATAAGCTTGTGATGTCGTTACGCCCCATTGGTACGTACCTGCATCTGGCTCTACTTCGCCCATCAGGATTTGGAACAAGGCAGTTTTTACGTTGCCGTTTGGACCAACCAGCGCGATTTTGTCGCCTTTGTTCACGGTCAGGGTCAGATTGTCGATGACTTTTTCGCCATCTACGGTTTTGGTCAGACCGTCGATCAGCAGCAGTTGTTTGCCCGCTTCGCGCTCGCCCTTGAAGTTGATGAACGGATATTTGCGGTTGGACGGACGAATGTCATCCAGCGTAATTTTGTCCAGCATTTTCTTACGGGATGTTGCTTGTTTGGACTTGGATTTGTTGGCACTGAAACGTTGAATGAACGCTTGCAGTTCCTTCACCTTGTCTTCTTTTTTCTTGTTTTGCTCACGGCTCAGTTGCAGAGCCAATTGGCTGGACTCATACCAGAAGTCGTAGTTACCGACATACATCTGGATTTTGCCAAAGTCGATATCTGCGATATGCGTACAAACCGTGTTCAGGAAGTGACGATCGTGACTGACTACGATAACGGTACCGTCATACGATGCCAGGAAGTTTTCCAGCCAGTGAATGGACTCGATGTCCAAATGGTTGGTAGGCTCATCCAGCAGCAGGATGTTTGGATGACCAAACAGGGCTTGTGCCAGCAGGACGCGTACTTTCTCGTTGCCGTTCAATTCCTTCATTGTTTTGTATTGCATTTCGTTGTCGATACCAAGACCGTTCAGCATCTCAGCTGCTTCGGCTTCGGCTTCCCAACCGTTCATTTCAGCAAACTCCGCTTCCAGCTCGCCGGCACGCATGCCGTCTTCATCGCTGAAGTTTTCCTTTGCGTACAGTGCATCTTTTTCTTTCATAATATCGTACAGACGCTTGTGACCCATGATGACGGTCTCCAGCACTTGGAACTCATCGTATTCGGATTGGTTCTGTTTCAGAATCGCCATCCGCTCGCCCGGTGTGATATGCACTTCGCCTTCATTCTGCTCCACTTCGCCGGACAGAATTTTTAGAAAGGTCGATTTACCAGCGCCATTCGCACCGATCAGACCGTAGCAGTTACCTGGTGTGAACTTAATATTTACATCTTCAAAAAGGGCGCGCTTCCCATAACGCAGCGTGACACCTGAAGTACTTATCATGTATACAACCCATCCTTATCGTTTATAAAGTGTTGTTTTAATGAAAATGTCTGATCTCATAAGAAAAAGACAGTATTCGTTTTCATAAAACGACTGTTGGCACTAGTATAACACACAAGTTGGGCTAATCGTAGGCGTGGAATGAATGTTTTGATGATTAAAATTTTGAAGGTTGGTTTTGGGAGTGATGGGGATTTAATGTATGCTTACTTGCTGGTGCAGCAATCGCTGCGGGAAGAGATTTGACCACGTCCTTAGGTGGAGCACAGGAATCTGCGGAATAGGAATATATGTAGATTCCTGTGCTCCAAGGTCGTCCTTTGGTCAAATTCTCTTCCCTCCGCTTAGTGTTGGATAGCAACGTATGCTTAAACCTCGAAACTCGAAACTCGAAACTCGAAACTCGAAACTCGAAACTCGAAACTCGAAACTCGAAACTCGAAACTCGAATAAGATTGTGTCGGTAGTGTTTTGTAGTCAAGTATTTTATTAATGATGAAATAGTAACTACTATATAACAGTTACTATTTCAAGCAATATGGCTACACTTTATTGTATGTTGCAATAAAAAAAGCCTCCTCTTCCTATAGGGAAGAGAAGGCTTTCGTTGCTATGTTTGATTGTTATCATGACTTATATCGCAATATTCTTTTATAAAGCATCTGCACGACAAGCATCGGCGCGTTGTTCCGCTTCTTCATCCAGCAGACCATGTACGACCAACGTCTCACCGTAGCCGAGTACGCGAATGCGATCTTTTTCGATGTTGAGACGATCTCGTTCGGCTTCAAGACGGTCAAGTGCTTCACGAGCGGTATCGTCGGCTAACTTAAATGTACCGTAATGCATCGGCACCATAACCTCCGCGCACACGTCGCAAAAGGCGCGCAACGCTTCTTCCGGTGTCGTATGCTGGGAGCTACTGAACCATTCGGGATCGTATGCACCGATCGGCAATAGAGCAACATCAATACGGTGACGACGTCCAATATCAATGAAGCCGGGGAAATATCCGCTATCTCCGGCAAAGTAAACGGTCGGTGGCACTACACGATGGACATAGCCCATTTCTTTGCTATTACTGACTTCTGGGATTTTGGGACGTGGATGCGTCGGGTCCAGTTCCGTATTCCATACATTATGCGGCTCGTCTGGCATGACCGGATGCTGTACTGGCTCCAGCACATAACCGCCCCAGTGAGACGTATTGGTATCGAGCAATGTACGACGGCTCCAATGCTGGGTCGGAACGAAGGTAATATTGGCGTCACCCATTTTGAACGTTTCCCACCATTTCATCTCATGGCAACGATGGAAGCCTTTGCGTACCATTTTGGACTTTAATCCTTGAGGCACCAGAATCGTTGTCGAGCTACGATACAGCTTGCGGATCGAATTGATATGCATATGATCATAATGAGAATGCGAGATCAGGATAATATCGATGGGCGGGATATCTTCAATCGGAATGCCCGGCTGACCGATACGCTTTTGAAAAGCAAGACGCTGCGCCCATACAGGATCGGTCACGATATTCAGCCCTTCGTATTGTATAAAAAAAGTCGAATGCCCGATCCATGTAATCGAGGCATCATCGCGGTTAGCGTGCAAGTAATCCATTTCCGGCGGATGATTAGGCACGAGATAGGAGCGGTCGCGGCTTGCCTTTTTGCGCCGATCTTCTCGCCATTGGCGGAATTGCTTGAGCGTCTTGTCGATACTAACGTTGTCGATGTTATGATAACGAGTTTTTGGCATAAAGATGCTGTCCTCCCGCATGTAAAATGTAGAATGTCTGGAACAAATACAAATGCCAGAGCTGTGTCATCCACAGTACCCTGGCATTGTTGGGGGCAGGCTGGAGACTGGGCTGGCTGTCTTTGTCGGTATATTACCCGCTTTCAGACAGACCGCAACACCGCCTGCATTGGCACGATATACATCCCTGCCTCCTCATCACGGCGCACCAGCACCTGCACATCGTATACTTCTTTCATTAAATCAGCTGTCAAAATATCATGCGGATGCCCAGAGGTCAGAATTCGTCCGTCCTTCATCGCTATCATCACATCGCTATAACGTAGCGCCTGATTGATATCATGCAGCACCATCACAATCGTTAAGCCAAACTCCTGATTGAGCCGCTGGATCAGCTCCATAATTTCCAATTGATAAAACATATCCAGATACGTCGTCGGTTCATCAAGAAACAGAATCGGAGTTCGTTGTGCCAGTGCCATCGCAATCCAGACGCGCTGTCGTTCACCGCCAGACAATTGATCCAGTGTGCGAAAGCGTCGCTGCTCCAGATTGGTGCAGGCAATCGCCCACTCTATCGCCTCTTCGTCCTCTGCCTTATTACTAGCAAACATCGTCTTGTGAGGCATCCGTCCGAAGCTGACTAACTTCTCTACCGTCAGATCATCCGGCGCCTCGTTCTGCTGATGCACGACCGCTAGCTGCTTTGCCAGCTCTAGCGGACGGTAGCGGGCGATCGCTTTGCCGTCTAGAATCACTTCGCCCTGACGCGGCTTGCCATTGTTGGACATGACGCTCAATAGCGTGGACTTACCACAGCCGTTTGGACCAATGATGGTAGTGATTTTACCGTGTTCAATCGTTGTCTGCACACTATGCAGCCGGTCGATTTTGCCATCATATGAAAAGGTAATCTGATTAACGTCCATAGATGCGATCACTCCTCCGAATCAGGAAAATCAAGAACGGTCCGCCGATCACTGCCATAATGATGGACGCCGGAATCTCCTGCGGCGCCAGTACGGTTCGTCCAAGCGTATCCGCGAGCAATAGCAATACTCCACCTGCCAGCGCACTGAATGGAATCAGCCATTTATGATCCGAGCCGACCAGCTGTCTGCCAATATGCGGAATGAGCAGTCCGATAAACACAATCACACCCGCAATGGCAGTCGCTGTCGATGCCAGAATGACCGCTACGATCGAGATCAGCACCCGCGCCAGTGTCACATTTAGCCCCAGATTGCGCGCCGTCTTCTCCTGCAACGACAAGTAATTGCACCAAGTCGCTACCAGCAGCGCCAGCACCAGACCGATACCACCATACCAGAGCATAACATCGACATCAATCCACTTTTTCATCGACAACGTAGAGGTGGTCACCTGATTAATGCTTGTCACTGCATAACTCCCCCGATAATTAAACGACTGTCCCAAACCGGAAAAGATCGCATTCACCGCTACCCCGATCAGAATGAGCCGCACCGGATGTAGCCCTGAACGCCACGAGAAGCCATATACCATCAGACACGCTAGCGCCCCGCCGAGAAAGGAAAAGACCGGCATCCAGAAATACAGTGCCGGGAAAATGGTCACCGCAATTAGCGATACGAGTGCAGCACCGGATGAGATGCCGATCACGCCAGAGTCTGCGAGCGGATTCTTCATCACCGCCTGAAACAACACCCCAGCAACCGCCAAGGCGGCTCCTGCCATCACCGCAATAATAATGCGCGGCAACCGTAAGTCGCGCACCACATTCACCTGCGCATCATCGCCAGTCCACAACCCTTGTATCAGTTGCAGCGCACCGACGCGCAGACTGCCGGTCATCGCCGAATACAGCACGACACCGACCAGCAGCACGATCATTCCAATAAAGCTCCATGTTCTCTTTTTCTGCTGACGACGGTAGATCAGATGGGTATCATCGCTCTGTCCGTCCGCACGTCCCGCTGCCACCGGGGTCGTTTGTAGATTCGGCAACATGATTCTCTCCTGTTCTTGAATAGATTGTTATGATTTCGAGTCTGGGTACATCATTTTGACCAGTTCATCCAGTGCATCGTTCGCAGCCAGACTAGCGGTGGTGCCGAATAAAGGCTCTGGCAGATCGTAGACACGCCCATTCTGCACGGCATTGAAGTGCTTCCAGATGTCATTCGTTTGGAATTCCTCATCAAACATCTTCACAACTTCTTCCGGCATGCCATGTGCCGCGCGCAAAATAATATCCGGGTTCGATTGCTGCAAATATTCTGTATTGGATGCCAAATACTCTACATCCTCGCCCTGCACAATATTCGTACCGCCCGCAATCTTCACCAGATCGCCGATATACGAATTCTCGGTCGCTACCAGATAACTACCCGGTACACCTAGCAAAATCAGCACTTTCGGCGATGGCTTACCTGCTACTTCTTTCTTGATCTCAGCCACTTTGCTTTGCAGCTTGCTGTTGACCTGTTCTGCTTGCTGTACACGATCAAAACGAGCACCCAGCTTAGTAATTTCATTTTCCATATTACTCAGACTTTCAAAATTCAAAAACTCAGCGTTAATGTTCAAGCCTTTGAATTTCGGTTCCAGATCGTATTGGAGCGTCGTTACAGATAAAATATCCGTCGGACTGAGCGACATGACTTTTTCCATATCCGGGCTCATCGGGTTACCAACATCGGGTACATCCTTATAGCGTTCCGGTAGTGTCTTGCTGCTGGTCGGTTTGCCTGCCAGATCAAGATCCAGCGCGTTGGCGATCTCGGTAATCGCTACTGTCGTTGCGACAATGCGCGCCTGACTGTTGCTGGACGTACTCTCATTGTCCGCAGCAGCGGAAGTAGATGTTGTACCGGATGCAGACGAGCAGCCGGACAAGATTAGCATGAGCAGAAACAGCAGTGACAATCCCTGATAGATCGGCTTGCGTGCAAACATCGCTGGACGTGTATGGTATCCGGTGCGACGGGATGAATGTAACTTCACCTATATTCCCTCCAACGTTCAAAATAGTTTCCAAAATGCCCGCAAGCCCTGGCATAAAGGAATGCCAAGACTTGCAAGCGTACAGGATCAAGCCTGTATGAATATGGTGTTGTTGTTAGCTCAATTCTTTTTTACTGGCTTCGTCAAATTGGAATTGCACCGTATACCAGTGATCATATGGTACGCCGCCGATGACCAGACCAGGTACTACGACATGCGTATACGCATTGATTTTGCTGGACAGATTGTCCACTTTGAAACGAACGACTGTGGTTGCGCCAGTCGAGGATACCTTCTCCACGTCCTTCAGCGCGCCGTCCTGCTCAACTTGTAAGACAGGCATCCAGCTGCCATTTTTCAGTGTCAGTTCGGCATACGTTACGCCGTTTTCTTCCACCAGTGTAGCGGTTGGAGTCACATAATCGTTCATCACGGACAATTCACTGCTCTTGTCTTTGTATACTTTGACGTTAATGCTATATTTCCGTGCAGTCACGGTTGTACCAGTGTCGCTGGAACCGTTCGTGCCTGTCGTTGCTTCTTCTGCCGGAACAGTGCCAGTTGTGCCAGATGGGTTGGCAGGCGTTGCTTCCGTTGTTGGTGCAGGTTGTGTCTCAGTGGTGCCATCATTGGATTTCAAGGTTGCACGGTCGAACAGCAGTTGACCGCCCAGTTTCTCGTTGTTCATATAGCGGGACGAAACGTTGGCATGAGCGAAGATACTCAGCTTGCTGTCCAGATCAGGAACTTCGAATGTGACTGTGCGGGACTTGCCGTCTTGCGATTGCGATACTACTTCAGGTGCCGTGTATTTGCCTTCATAATCAGTCATAAATACCGGCACTGCTTCGTCATCAGCAATCGTGATGGTCGCGTATACTTTGCCGTCTTTTGCTGTCAATTTGGCAGTCCGATCCAGATACGGTGTCAGTACAGAATCTGCATCAGAACCATTTTTCAAAATACGGTATGTGGCAGTGTAGTCGCCATTCGCAATATTATTGGTGCCTTTGCCATTTGCCGTATCAGTCGTAGAGCTATCCGCAGTCACGGACGCTGTATCGAATTTGAATGCAAAATCGTATACAGTATCGCTGCTATCCGTTGTGCTGGCGATGCTGACACCGCCGGTCGTTACGAGCTGTGCGGGTACATTTTTGGTGTAGTCGGACACGCTGAATTTGACTGTTTTGGTATTTTTCGTTTCGTCACTGCTGACCACTTCGGCATCGGTATAGCTGCCGTCATTGGAGACGCGCAGCGCTTTGATGTTGTTGCCGTTGTTCAGTGTCATCGTTACGTAACGACTTCCATTTTCCACAGTCAACTGTACTGGCTCTTCTGATGACATAAAGCGATCCAGTGGAGACGATGTACCAGCAGCAATACCTGGCATTACGATGCTGAATGGCAGTTTGTACTTACCGGCTGCCAGGTTGGTAAAGTCCAGCGGAACCGTCGTGGTTGCTGCGGACAACTTAGGTGCTTCGTAAGGCATGAGCGAACCGATTTGCAGATCGACATCATACGTGTGATCGTAAGCCACGCCGCCGATTTCCAGACCGGGTACAATGACGTGCGTATTGATCTTCACTTTGCGCGGCAGTTCGGTTACCGGGAATTGAACGACACGGGTATCGCCGGACGTTTCGATCACTTGCGCATCTTGCCCGCCAACTTTGAACGTTTTGATCCAGCTACTGTTTTTGAGTGTTACTTGTACATAGTATTTACCGGATTTTTTGAGTACCGTTGCCGGTTTACCGAGATATTCATCCATCACGGAAATTTCTTTGGTTCCGTATTTGTAGGCTGTTAGGGACGCACTATATTTGCCGTCCGCCATGCCGTCTGGTGTTGTGGAGACGGTTTGGATGGAATTCGGGTCCATGTACAAACGTACGGATTCCAAACCTTCAGTAGACGAGATTAATTCAATATATGCCTCCGTGATCGTTTGTAGCGATTTTGTACTAAATGACATTGTTCGCTGATTGTTGGTTGTACTTTCGTCCAATGCTTGAACATCATAGACACTACTCTCATTAATCTGGAATCTTGAAATCTCATCACTATTATTCAGCTTAAAGGAAGTCGTATATACTCCATCTTTAACACTAATATTAACAGTGTGATCCAGATAGCTATCCAACGCTGAGTTGGTATCTTCGTCAATATTCCAAGCATGGAGATCGGCGGTGTAGTTACCATCAGACAACTCGATTGCTTTAGGACTTGCTGGTACTGGTTTTGCATTTTCACCAAATTTGATTTGTACTGTATACCAGTGATCATACTTTTGACCACCTATATCCAAATCAGGTATGACAACATGTGTATATACATTGGTTTTGGTATTTACACTTTCAATAGGGAATTCAACAGTTCTGGAATTAGTATCTTGTGAAACAATCGTTGCTTCTTCGAACTTGCCATTTACTTTAGTCTGGAAAGAAGGGATCCAAGAACTATTGCTCAGGCGTAAACGAACATTATATTTCCCTGATGCAACAACTAACGTTGCTGGTTTACTTACATATGCATCCATTACAGAAACGTCAGAAGTACCATCTTTGTAAATAGAGAAAGGAATTGTATAAGTGCCATCAGCATATTCAGAATTCCCAGGCTCTTCCGTAGTAGGATCTTCTGGTGTAGGAGTCTCTGGTGTTTCCGGTGTGGTCGTATCTGGAAGCAAATCTGATGTATCAAAATTCAATTGAACCTTATACCAGTTGTCATAGTTCAGACTCGGTATGACTACATGAGTATATGCTTCCACCTGTTGCGTCGGATCTTCCAATACAAACTGTACGACACGCGTATCGCCACTGATGGAAATAGTTGTTGCTTCTTGCAATGTACCGTTCACTTGCGTTTGGAAGGATGGAATCCAAGAGCTATTGTTCAATGTCATTTGAATATTATATTTACCAGACTTGGCAATCAGTTTCGCCGGTTTGACGGTATAGGCATCCATCACGGAAGCTTCACTAGTGCCATTTTTGTAAACGGTAAAATTCACATTATATTCGCCATCAGCGATCACACCCGTAGTTGGGGTTGTCGTTACCGGTGTCAGGCTAGAAGCGTCAAATTGGAAACGAATCGTATAATCTGCTTCGTATGTTGGCGTTGCTTTGACATGAACTTGCGCAGTCAAAATGTCATCCAGATTCGCTACTTGGAAACGAATGGTACGTGTATCGTTAGCGGTATTTTCGCTCACCACTTCCGAATCCACTAATGCTCCGTTCCATGTCGTTTTCAATGCTGTTACGACCGAACTGCTTTTCACATCAAATGATACGTAATACTTGCCATCTTGAGCTGTAAATGTAGCTGGTGTCGTGAAATAATTCGCCATCGACGATGTTTGTTCTTTGGTCGCATGCAGCACAGTATAATTCAGCGTATAATCGCCATTGGCATAAGCCGGTGTCTGTACTACGCTGTCAAATTTGAACTGTACATAATACCAGTTGTCATATCCGATACTTGGAATGACTACATGGGTATACGCGTCCACTTTTTGCGTGACATCGCTGATTGGGAATTGGACAACGCGTGTATTGTTCTCGCTGTCTTGAGATACCGTTTCTACTTCTGTATACGCTCCATCTTGCTTCGTTTGCAAGGAAGGAATCAGACTACTGCTGCCAACAGTCAAGCGGATATATTGTTTATCCCCTTTTGTTACAAGCTGCGCAGGCTTCTGCATATAACCGTCCATGATGGACGCTTCTTCGGTACCATCTTTGAGTACGGTATAGTTAATATCTGATACGGTTTCTTCGATCAGACTACTGTTGTCGAATTGGAATTGCACTGTATACCAGTTGTCGTAATTCATACTTGGAATGACAACATGTACTTTGGCAGAAAGTTTGGAATTGCTTTCTGTCAACGCATCCGCTAGAAATTGTACAGTACGTGTATCGTTAGCTGTGTCTTTTGCAATGATACCTACATTGGTGTACGAACCATTTACATCCGTTTGAAGTTCAGTTACCATGCTGCTGCTGTTAATTCCCAGTTGAATATAGCGTTTGTTATCCGCTGTTGTCACCAGAGTAGCAGGCTTCTGCATATAGCTGTCCATCATAGATGTTTCGCTCGTACCGTCTTTGAAGACGGTGTAGGTCAGGCTTTGTTTGGTACCTGTCACAGCTTCGACCAGTTCAGGATCGGTCGGTGTTGGAGTAGGTGTTGTCGTTTCTTCTTTGGTCAATGTGGATGTATCCAGAATCAAATAACCAGAACCGTCTACATCGTTAAATTTGTAATTGAGTGTGATCTGAGTATTCAGATCGTATACATCAAAACTGACTCTCGTATAGTTTTTGGCGGAAGAGCTACTTGTCGCAGCTTGTGTTTCCTGTGTGTATACTGCGGTGCTAGTTTGATTATTTTGAGTGGCGGTCAGATCAGTGAAGCTACTTGCATTAACCCCACGGAAACTGAATGTGTATTTGCCGTTGTCCACAATCACGCGACCGGGACGATCAGCATTTCCATAGCTTTCGCGGAAAGCAGTTACTTCTCGGCTAGTATCCGTAGTACGAACAACCTTGTACCCGATCGTATACTGTCCATCTGCATACGTATCATACGTAGCCGTTGTAGCTGTAGAATAATTGAATTGACTCAGCGGGTCCTGCGAAGGGACATATATAGGTGTTTCCGCTGGTGAGTAGGTGTCATTGCTGACCGTTCCGGACGAGGAATCACCATAGGTGTCGGCACTTACGCTGCTGGAATCACCGCTACCTGTATCCTCTGCGAAAGCGGAAGGCAGTGCCGGTGAGATCATAGAGAACAGCATTACAAAAACAATACATTTTATTACATATGGTGCAAAGCGCCTTTTCAAAGTCATGCTCCCCCTGTTAACAAAATAGACTTATCCGGGGCCGGGTGGCCCCAGATAAGCAATCGTCATACGTCTACATCGTTTTGTCTTTTAATTTAGATGCTTTCTTGGTCAAACAGATATTGCACAGTATACGTGTTATCGTATGCTTGACCTGCAATTTCAGCAGGAACCACAACATGGATTTGTGCGTTCACTTTTGCAGACAGATTACTTACTGGGAATGTGTATGTTACAGTGTCACCACTTGTTGTGGATGTAGCAGCAACGTACGTTCCGTTTTGTTGCGTTTTGAAGGATTTGATCCAATCTTTATGATTCAGTGTTACTTTTACCGTTGCTTTGCCACCGGATACGATCAGCGTAGCTGGTTTACGGGAATACTCGGAGCTGTCCATATAAGAAGCATTGTTCGTGCCGTTCGCATATACAGTGTAGTCAATTTGGTATGTGCCATCTGCAATCGCTGCGTCCGCTTTGGAAGCCCACGGTGCCATCAGGGCTCCAACCAGAGCGACTACCATTGCGATCATGAGTGCTTTCAACCATGTTCCTTTTTCCATACGGTTCATTGTCATATTCATTGTATTCATTCTCCTTCTTTTGTAGTTTGATTAACGGTTCTGTTATTCCCAATTCCATCTTACAAAGCGTAGTGTAAATAAAATGCGATCACTCAGCGCTGGAAGAATCGAATTTCAGGTCAACGTTGTATTTACCAGTGTAGTTGATCACTGGGATTTTGATCTCAGCATAAGCGTTCAGTGTTGCATCCAGATCAGCAACCGGGAATTCAACAACGCGAGTGTTGTTTGCTGTGTTTGTGCTAACAACGGTAGCATCAACCAGTTGACCATTTTGTTCTACTTTGAACGCTGTGATCAGGTTGCTGCTTGTGATTGTGATACGAGCTTTGGTTACGCCGTTAGCTACTGTTACAGTTGCTGGCTTCACAACATAGCTATCCAGACGCGATGTATTGGATGTGCCATCTGCCAGTACAGTGTAATCTACGGAATACGTTCCGTTTGCCAGTGCTGCGCGTGCTTGGCTAGCGCCGAATGGCAGAACCAGAACGCCCAGCAAAGCAGTCATAACCATAGCCAGCAGGGTATTTTTGAAGCTCCATTTTTGTTTACGGTTGATTGCAATATTCATAACAACACTCTCCTCGATTTGGATGGATTATTTGACTTTTTTCAGGGTGCTTCGGTCAAACTTGAAGCGAATCGTGTAGTCGTGGTCGTAGTTGTATGAAGGTACAGTAACGTGAATTTGCGAGATCATCGGATTCGTGATATCCGCAATCGGGAATTGAACGATGCGCGTATCTTTGGTTGTGTTCGTTTTGAGCACGGTGCTGTTTACGATTTTGCCTTTGTACTTCACCTTGAACTGCGTCGTCCAAGCGCTGTGGTTAATCGTAATTTGCATCGTCATTTTGCTGCCAGTTACATACAGTTTGGCAGGCTTCTCAAAATAATCGTTTGCCATCGATACAGAATTGTCTTCTGCCCGCACAATATCGTAATCCAGCGTATATGTACCTACAGCCGGTCGGGATGATGCAGCTGCGTTAGCGGAAGATGGTGTGGTTCCGACAACTAGCATTGCGATCATAATCATCCATACTACCGGTAAAGCGAATTTCCGTTTCATTGGTGACAGGGTTCCTCCTTTCTAACTTTTTTGAGATGCTGGCAGGTTAATTGATTATCATTCTCAATTAACTTTAAAAAATAAATGTCCTCGCAGGACATGTGAAATGCTAGTTTTTCCCTCCCTGTTCATTATCAGGAAAGTTGTGTGCATTACACAATGCCAATGGTAGACTATATTTTTCCTACTTGTCAATACGTCATTTTTTGCTTAATCCCTCATGTGATAAGGCATATCAGGCATACTCTTTATTTTGTTTTCATCTATACGCACATAAAGCTAACACGAATTCCGAGCTTTTTTCTAAAAAAAATAAATTAAAATTCATTTTAATGTTGACGCCTCAAATGATATTAATTATCATTTAGGTTAAGGTAATTGAAAACGATTATCAATTAATACCTTGCAATATTTTGTATACAAATGGCAGGAGGAATAGATATTCATGAAGGCTTCTTATCTCGGTTTATCCGTCCTGCTGATGTGTGCACTTGCCGGATGCAGTCAACCGGCTGGTAGCAACACATCCCCTACAACAGGCTCGGCAGTAGCCGAAGCGACAGGATCACCGGTGACGGTTACCGATTTTGCAGGCAGAACCGTTCGTCTGCAACATACACCACAGCGTATCGTAGCGCTTAGCAATGGCGAGGTGAATATCGTGTACGCCTTGGGCGGAACAGTTGTCGGACGCCCTACGTCCAGCGGCGGCGCTCCAGTCAAGGAAGCGGAGAATGTACAGACGATCGGCTCCACTCACGAGATTGATCTGGAAAAGGTCGCTCTGCTTGAGCCGGATATTGTGCTTGGCAACAGTCCGATGAATGAAAAGGATATCCCATCCGTGGAAGGCATCGGTGCGCAAATGATACTTAGCGCCGCCAACTCGGTTGACGATATACAGCGGCAGATTACTTTATTCGGACAGTTATTGAGCAAACCGGAGCAAGCATCCCAGCTCAATACTGAGCTGAAGCAGCATATCGCCAAACTCGCTACACATAGCCAAGCCAATGGAACCCAGCCCAAAGTGCTGCTCGTCTATGGCGCACCCGGTACATATATGGCAGCACTGCCCAACTCGCTCAGCGGCAACATTTTGGAGCTGGCAGGTGGGAGTAATATCGCTGCCGATCTGCCCGGACTGCAAAATTATCCGCAATATGCCCAGTTGAGTACCGAACGAGTCGTAGAAGCTGATCCAGATTATGTATTCATCATGACTCATGGTAACAGCGAGGAAGTGAAAGCCGGCTTTCTCAAGGAAATGCAGGATAATCAGGCATGGAGCAGTGTAAGCGCGGTGAAGAACAATCACGTCGAAGTGCTTCCCTCCGATCTGTTCGGCACGAATCCCGGTACTCGTGTAACCGAAGCATTGGATCTGCTACACAATCTGCTCTACCCGGATACCGCATCTCATGGGTAACGCCGATATTCGTAGGCGGTCGCGTCGCCGTCTGCTGCTTGCCGTACTGTTGCCAACACTACTATTTGTAGTGTCATTGTATAGCATCGCTTACGGATCGATCTCCATTCCTTTATCTGATCTGCTAGCAGTGCTGTCCGGTCAACAAGAATCTGTATACCGCACCATTATCATGGATTTGCGCTTGCCGCGTGTATTGATCGGTATCCTTGTCGGTGCCTGTCTCGCTGCGTCCGGTGCACTGCTACAGGGCGTCATGAAAAATCCGCTTGCCGATCCGGGCATTATCGGCGTCTCGGCAGGTGGTGGGCTGGCGGCAATGGTCACGATGGTTATTTTGCCGCAATTCAGCTATCTGCTGCCAGTGACTGCTTTTATCGGTGCCTTTATCACAGCGATCATCATCTACTTCATGGCATGGGAGCACGGCGCTTCACCCGTCAAAATTGTACTGGCAGGTGTGGCGGTTAATGCGCTGCTCGGCGCGGTGACGAATGGCATCATGGTCGTATTTAGCGACCGTGTGCAGGCGGTATTGCCTTGGCTATCCGGTGGATTGAACGGACGCAGCTGGCATCATCTGGAGTTCATGGCGCCTTACGCGCTGATTGGTCTGGTACTGTGTCTGTTCGCTATCCAGCCTGCCAATCTACTGCTGCTCGGTGACGATTCGGCAAAATTACTCGGGCAGCGGGTAGAGTTGCAGCGATTCTTGTTGATCATGCTAGCGGCACTGCTGGCAGGGGCAGCGGTCAGTGTCGCAGGATTGGTCGGCTTTGTCGGGCTGGTTGTACCGCATATGATCCGGCTGTTAATCGGCGAAGATTATCGCTTTCTGCTACCGTACTCCATGGTTGGCGGCGGTGTACTCGTTGTGCTGGCAGATCAGATTGCCCGTTCGTGGTTTGATCCAATCGAACTGCCAGTTGGCATTCTGCTGGCGGTTATCGGCGCTCCATTCTTCCTTTATTTATTAAAAAGAAAAGGACCGGTGCTGTCATGACATTTAACAATCACATGCCAACAACTTCGACTGATGCCGCCTTGTTACAGGATGGAATCCATTGGGAGCTACATTCAGATCCTAACCATGCCATTCATGTTCAGGATATTGCTCTAAACCGCGGGCATTTCCAACTGGACTCCATTTCGATATCTATTCCGGCAGGCAAAATGACCGCCATTGTCGGACCGAACGGCTCGGGCAAATCGACATTGCTGCGCATCATGGTACGACTGCTCAAGCCGGATCGCGGTACGGTGCAAGTACTTGGACAACCATCGTCACAATATAGTCTGCGAGAATGGTCACGCCGAATCACAATGCTACCCCAGCTAAAGGAATCTTTGCCATTGCTCACGGTGCGTGAACTGGTCGCGTATGGACGTGCTCCACACAAGCGACGTTTCCAGACGCTTCACAGCGCCGAAGATGACGCCATTGTACAACAGATGATGGATTGGACAGGCATTGCTGCCTACAGTGACCGGATGTTCCATACGTTATCTGGCGGCGAACAGCAACGAGCACGAATTGCCATGGCGCTTGCTCAGAAGACACCGGTCGTGCTACTAGACGAGCCAACGACCTTTCTCGACATCGCTCATCAGTTTGAAGTGATGGATATGCTGCATCGAATCAATCGCGATACTGGTTTGACGATTGTGATGGTGCTACATGATCTACAGCAGGCAGCCGCTTACTGTGATCATATGATCGCTCTCAAGGGCGGACAGCTAGCTGCACAGGGGCAGCCGCTGGAGTTGTTGACGGATGATTTTATCAAACAGGTATACGGCATGAATGCCACTATTAAATATGAAGGGAAATATCCGGTCATCGTACCGGTAATCCCTCACCATTCAGGAGGACAATCCCATGATCATCGTAACGAACACATCGCAAATCACCAAAGGTAGTGCCCATCTGCTCGTTGAACGTTTTGACAAAGTAGGCAAAGTGGAATTTATGGAAGGCTTTCTCGGTCTGGAAGTGCTGTACAATGATGGCAACAAAGAATACGACGAGGTCGTAATCAGCACTCGCTGGGAATCCAAAGACCATTTCCACGGCTGGACACGCAGCGACGCGTTCCGCGAATCCCATGCACACCGCAATATTCCAGATTACATTCTGGATAACAAAATCGGTTTCTATGAAGTGAAGATTGTTCGTGATCCGCAGCAATCGCCAAGCGGTGATCAGGCAGCGGTATAAGGATCGTGTCAAAGGCGCAAGCTATGAGCAAGATCAAGCGCGCAAGCGCCAGTAGCTTGTTCAATTGAATTGCTTCAACCAAAATGATGGATAGATGACGTACATGAGAGCGATTAATCTATGCTATGCGTGCCTGAGTATCTGAATGTGTAAATAAACGAAAAGGCTGTTCCGTTAGGATACGGAGCAGCCTTTTTGTGTGTGATACGCTTATTTTTACTATATTCTCATCGTATTACCATGTTCTTATCGTACATCATGCGCGATATGTGTACCTCTACTCTACTCTACTCTACCCTGCTCTCTACTTCTTGCCTATCCATGTAGCTACCTCTCTGCTCCGCGCACATCTTCAATCATCTCCATATACTGCGTATCGCCCAGACCGTAATGCGTGAACAGCTTCAGCATCTGACGCACTAGCTCCATAGCTGGTTGTTCTGGATGGGCGATAATATAGCGCTTCAACTCATGATCGGACTGCTGCATAGTCAGATACAATGTAATCCCCTGATACATTATCGGCAATAGATTCTGCTCCGGCATCATGTGATGCAGTACTACATGCTCATATAATGAAGCAAACGTTCCGAGCGTCATCTCCGTCTGCTGTACATCGTACGTCTGCTCTTGTACCGTATTGAAGTAAACCGTTCCTTTGAACTGCTGCTGTTCCAGATACGCCAGCATCGTTAACAGATTAAGCTGGCAAAACATATCATCGCCAAACCAGAGAACGATACATTTGTAATCATGCAACTGCTCCCAGAGCGGCTGTAGCAGCTGAATCACGACCTGCTCATAACTCGATAAGGTGCTGCCGTGTCCCGCTGCTCTGATTGTATGAAACGTTGGGCTGAAAATAGCTTGCGCTGCTTCATGCGTGCACATTGCTTCATTGAACGGCACATAGTCGCTATTGCCCATCCATTGGTTGGATTGAAATTCCTGATACATTAGTTGACCGTTTAATACGTTCAAAATATCCTGCTCGTAAATCTGTTCCACTTGATGTTGCAGGTGGAGAATATCTGCTGTTTTGAGTTCGTGCATGGGAATCGCTCCTTCGTATGTGTCTGGTGCAATTAAACTGCGTTTGGCATACTGCTGTAATGGCTGCGGATCATTGCGGAATGCGGCGGGCGTGACGCCGAAGATCTCTTTGAATGCTCGTGAAAAAGCTTCCTGTGAGGAATAACCGTATTGAACAGCGATATCGAGAATGCGGTCATTCGTCTCTGCCAAGCGAGATGCTGCCAGAAAGGTACGACGCAGCAGGATGTATTTTTTGATGCTGATTCCGGTGTGATGGCGGAACAGGAATGAGCAGTAGAATGGGGAATAGCCCATTTGCTCGCCCAGCTCTGACAGGGAAAAGTCTTGCTGGTGTGCGAGACTGTGCTCAATGATATCGATCATCTGCTGGACAGGATGGTTGGATGAGTGCGTTTCGTTCATATGCTGCTCCTTTCTGCTGTGGTGATAGGTTTAAGTATAGGGAAACATGGACAATGACGTTTGATAATAGTTGTGATGATTGTATGCAGAAACTGGATTATGGTTATCGAACATAAAACAATATACACGTACCCAGACTTGGATTGACAATCCAAAACTCATATTATGTCTGTATCTACATAACCAGTTCTTTTTCCCAAGATTGTAACCTGCTTGCTCTGGTTAAAATGAACATAGAGAACAATCATTCTATCCGCACAACGATTCAACTTCGCAGCAGCAAACAACCCAAATCATCCACTCATGGAGAGGAGCAAGATAGCATGTATAGCGTCATTCTCGTTCGGCATGGAGAAAGTGAGTACAATCAGCAAAATTTATTTACCGGATGGACAGATGTGTCGCTGACGGAGCGGGGCATTCATGAGGCGCGCGTAGCCGGGCAATTGATTCGGGAAGCAGGATATGGGTTTGATATGGCGTTTTCCTCGGTATTGAAGCGTTCTATCGAGACGATGCATTTTATTTTGGAAGAATTGGATCTGCTCTGGATTCCAGAGGAAAAGTCGTGGAAGCTCAACGAGCGACATTACGGCGCGCTGCAAGGGCTGAGCAAATCGGACACAGCACAAAAGTATGGGGAAGATCAATTAAAGCTGTGGCGTCGTAGTTTGACGGTTCGTCCTCCCCTACTCAAGCCAGACGATGAACGCAGTCCGCGTACAGAGGAGCGGTATCGTCATATCGATCCGCAGGAGTTGCCGCTTGGCGAGAGTTTGCAGGATACAATCAAACGGGTCGAAGACTTCTGGCATCAACGGATTGTCCCGCTCATTCGCGAAAAGGAACGCGTGCTTATTTCCGCACATGGCAATACGATCCGAGCGCTGATTAAATATATGGAGGATATGGATGAGAAATCACTCACAGAACTCAATATTCCAACCGGTATTCCGCTGGTGTATGAGTTGGATGAGCAGATTCATCCGCTGCGCCGCTTTTATCTAGGCGAGCAAGAGCATATTGACCGCAAATCTGCTGAGGTGGAGAACGAGCATAACGTCACCGAATAATATAAGCGATCGCAGATCGTGTAATCATCGCCCATGTAGCTATCTAACCTACAGCTCTATCTTCATAAGAGTTCACGGTGGTATGACATTAGACTGCTTTGGAGCACTATGCAGAATGAAGTATAATAAAAGATATATAGCGATGCCATATCATGTATGCTTGCATCGCTATATATCTTTTTTATCTATCATTACACGTATACGAACTATCCAAGATGTAAACAAACGCTATAGCTATGGTCATGGTAGCAATCCATCATCATATATCATTCATCTTGGACTAATACTACATTCACATGAGTAAGATTACATAGAAAAGGAGATATAGAAATGAGTCAAGAAATACGCGATCTATTAAAAGATTATGATATCGAATCCGTAGAGATAGCAGACATTACCTATCCCGCTTCGTTTCACTGCGATCCTCCACATCCTTGGCGTCTGTTAGTACTACCAGGGGATAATATAATGGAATTAATGGAAGAAACTCTGGATGAGCATGAATCATTACCTGCCTTTGTGCAACATAGTATGGAGAAAGTCTCCTCTCTTTCATTCGCAGATAGCTTGCGTCATTCACTGGAATGGCTATTCGCTTCCAATGCATTACCTGCCGCTTACCCACCACTAGAACAGCTATCTGCTACACAATTATACGAAGCATATCGCGAACTGGAAAACACGCCGTATCTGAACGAAACACCTATTCGTTCCAAACAGGTTGTACCTGTACCGGATAGTGATTGGGCGGAAGCTCGGCAAGAAGATGGTGCATTCTGGCTAACGTTGCCGGAGGGAAGCGAATATAAAGCGGCGCTTATTATTCCGATGGGAGGATATAATGAATGTCCATTACCTGTCGATCAAGCAACCGTTTTCCGAGAATGGCAGCAACAATATGGCGCTATTCCGATAGCTGTCAATGACAGTACTTGGATTTTGCAGGCACAACATTTACCTCGCACAGACGGAAATGCCATAGAGCTGGCACGTCAACATGTACTCTTTTGCCCTTATGTATTGGAAGGCTTCGAGTCGATTGGCGAATATGCCGACTATTTAAAGCAGCATCCTATCTGGTACTTCTTTTGGGATTGATATTCTACCCTGTTATAGAAGCTGAACACTTGGAATCTATATGTACCGACGTATACTGGAGCAATCAACAAGGCAACAATCCGCAGTTATTCTGAGCTTATAGGTTTCTCATCTGAGGGACTGTGCCAGCATACAGTGATTTGGGTTACAATGAAGTAGTGACAAAAGGAAGATTGAGCGCTTCGTCGGTCAATTGCGTTATCACAAGTAAACAAGGAGGTACATGTTGCATGAAAATTTTATCGATAGAACCGACACCGAGTCCGAATACGATGATGCTGCGGATTGACGAGCAATTGCCGCATGGTGTTCGCAAAACATATACAGTAGACAATGAGCGTTCTGCGCCGTCTTTCATCCGGGAGATGCTGCATATTCAAGGGGTCAAAAGTGTATTCCATACCGCTGACTTTGTCGCGCTGGATCGTCGTGCAAGTGCGGATTGGTCAGCGATTCTGAATGAAGTGCAGGAGAAGCTAGGTCAGGATGGTATTGAGAACAAGCTGGAAGTACCGGAAGATCTGTCGGGTGAGCATTTTGGAGAAGCGAATGTGTTCGTACAGTTTTTCCGCGGCATTCCGATGCAGATTCGGGTAAAGGCGGGAACGAAGGAAGAACGAATTTCGCTGGCAGAGCGGTTTGTCCAGGCGGTGACTGAGGTTGCAAGCGCTACGCTGATTAAGGAACGCAAGCTGACCGATTATGGCGTGCGTTATGGCGAATTGCCGGACATTGCGCGTGAGGTGGAACAGGAGCTAGAAGCGGCATTTCCACAGGAGCGTCTGCGTAAAATCATCGATCAGGCGATCTCACATGGCGCAAGTGCTGAAGAGTTTGTCGAGCAGCGGCGCGGGCTGTCGGCTGACGAGATTGCTACAGCGATGGATAGTGACGACTGGCGTGTGCGTTATGCCGCCTTCGACGTATTGGAGCCGGACGAGAACAGCTTGCCTCTGATTGAGCAAGCGTTGAATGACGAGAAAATGCAGTTGCGCCGCCTTGCCGTCGTTTACTTGGGCGATCTGAAAACGCCAGCTGCGATGGAGCTGTTATATCGCGCATTGGAGGATAAATCGGCTGCTGTTCGTCGTACGGCAGGCGATACGCTGTCGGATATCGGTGACGATGCAGCGACACCAGCGATGCTAAAAACGTTGCAGGATAGCAGCAAGCTCGTTCGCTGGCGCGCGGCACGCTTCCTGTATGAGGTCGGTACAGAGGAAGCTCGTGATGCGCTGGAATCAGCGGTTGAAGATCCCGAATTTGAAGTGAGTTTACAGGCGAAAATGGCGCTGGAACGCATCGAGTCCGGTGAAGAAGCTGCCGGTACGATCTGGCAGCAAATGGCGAAAAGTCGTCAGCAAAATAGCTCCGTCTAACGCCTGACTATCCGCGTCCGAACGTATACCGCATGCTGTCACAGAAAAGTCATTGCCAAATGCACGCCAAAAAGCTATACTGTAACACATCCGTGTCAGCTACTTGCAAGTATGCAATAGTCGGCATGTGCGTAATACTTTAACCAATTAAATAATATGCCTCATCAGCAGAACCGATGAGGTAGAGGTCGCAGCATGAATCAGTACCCCCGGACCAGGCGCAGGAGTCGCCGTCGATCCCGGGAGAAAAGGTCCTGCTGCCGAAGTGCCGTATTCCACTCCAGAATATGACGCTGGGGCTGTCTCCGAAAGGAACAGAACTGTCACAATGGAAAAAACCTAGCCTTTCATTGTGTTGAGCTATCTTAAAGGGAAAGTATGGTGCGGAGTCTATCTGTATATAGATCGCAGCTCGCCTGCGGTCTATTTTTATTGCCTTCTTTCCCTGGATATTGATGAAGGAGTGTATCCAAGCAACATGAGTTCACCTGCAACGAAACCAACACCTACTACCCTGAAAGCCGGTCTGCGTGCCAGACATATGACGATGATCGCCCTCGGCGGCTCGATTGGAACCGGGCTGTTCCTTGCGAGCGGCGGCGCAGTTGCTGGAGCCGGACCGGGCGGCGCATTGCTTGCCTATCTGTGCGTCGGCATTATGGTTTATTTTCTGATGACCAGCCTTGGCGAAATGGCGACATATATGCCGGATTCAGGTTCCTTCAATACGTATGCAGCACGATTCGTCGATCCAGCATTCGGATTCGCGATGGGCTGGAATTTCTGGTACAACTGGGCAGTCACCATTGCTGCCGAATTGTCAGCGGCGACGATTATTATTAAATACTGGTTCCCGGAAAGTTCATCGTTTCTGTGGAGCTTGCTATTCCTCGCGCTGATCTTCCTGCTAAACGTGTTATCGGTCAAAGGATACGGTGAAGCCGAATACTGGTTTGCCATGATCAAGATTGCGGTCGTTGTCGTCTTTCTGATCGTCGGTGTACTGATGATCTTCGGCATTATGGGTGGCGAAGCCGTCGGATTCCGCAACTTTACGATTGGGGATGCACCGTTTCATGGCGGGCTGCTTGCCTTTATCGGCGTGTTTGTGGCGGCAGGATTCTCGTTCCAGGGCACCGAATTGATCGGGGTTGCTGCGGGCGAAAGTGAGAATCCACGCGAACATGTGCCACGCGCGATCCGTCAGGTGTTCTGGCGGATTCTGATCTTTTACATTTTGGCGATTCTGGTGATTGGTCTGATCATTCCGTATACCACACCATCGCTGCTAGGAAGTGATCTGACCGATATTAGTGTCAGTCCGTTTACGATGATTTTTGAAAAGGCAGGTCTGGCGTTCGCCGCTGCGGTCATGAATGCGGTTATTCTATCGTCCGTGCTATCCGCGGGTAACTCCGGTATGTACGCGTCCACCCGTGTATTGTTCGCACTAGCACGAGAAGGCAAAGCGCCGAAGATGTTCGCCCGTTTGAACTCACGCGGCATTCCGCAAAATGCGCTGATCGTCACAGCTGCCTTCGGGATGCTCGCCTTTTTCGCTTCGCTGTTTGGCGATGGAATCGTGTATAACTGGCTGCTGAATGCGTCTGGGATGTGCGGATTTATTACGTGGCTGGGTATTGCGATCAGTCATTATCGGTTCCGTCGTGCGTTCGTCGCGCAGGGACGCGATCTGAGTGAATTGCCGTTTCGTGCCAGATGGTTCCCGTTCGGTCCGCTATTTGCTTTTGTATTGTGTGCGGTTGTCATTATCGGACAGAGTTTGTCGTACTTCTCTGCTGACGGTATTGATTGGCAGTCGATCTTTGCCACGTACATTAGCGTACCGCTATTTCTTATTTTGTGGCTCGGTTATAAATGGACAAAACGTACACGTATTATTCCACTGGAGCAATGCGATCTGGATACCGGCGCACGGCAAGACGTGTAATAGTAGCGGTTTAGTCTACTGTGACATGCGAACCAGACTCCTGAGTCTGTGAGTCTGTGAGTCTGTGAGTCTGTGAGTCTGTGAGTCTGTGAGTCTGTGAGTCTAGTTAAGTGTATACGCGAAATCGAGCTATAACAAAAAACCTTTCTGTTCCGGTACAATCTGTCGCATCCGACGGTTACCGATTCAGAGAGGTTTTTTTATTTGTATCTACATTTGCGTGATCTGCTCCATGAGTTCTTTCCTTGCATCATATAGTCCATGTTTGCGAGCCGCATCCCGGCCTTCATTCTTTCCTGTATCTCACTTGTCCATCTGGATATAACTCATTCAGCTATCCTATTATTCACATCAAATTTATTGCATGGAACGAAAGGTCTGAAGGATCTGTTGTTTGCTAATTCCTTGATTAAATTGAAGTGAATAATATAAACCATCTTGTTTCCACGTAATTGTAGTGTAGCTTCCGTCGTTACCCTTGATCGTTGTAATAATATCGTTTATTTCAATTTCGTCGATTTGCGAATAAGTATTGTAATCGCCGATCAATTCTTCTTTATTAGGAGACGTGCGCAAATTTAATTGGTTTGTAGCGCCAATGTAATCAATCTGCACTAGTGTGTTAGAAAACGAAGAGTACGTTGTATCTTTTAGCTCAAATGGAACAGATGTAACGGATTTGAATGTAAATGGAATAGCAGTTCTCAACTCAGCTAAGGAATCATATTCATTCAATCCAAAAGAGCCTGTATTGGAACCATTGTTAGAAGATACTATAGGGTTCTCACTTGGATTACGATTAACCGTATATTGTGCAGTTATTATTCCTGCAAGCAATACTAAAAAAGTAGCCGCTGCGTACATATACTTTTGATACTTTAAAATAAATTTGCTTTTCTTTTTTTTATGTTGCTGCATCATTACTGTTTGAATGCGTACATGATCAATGATTCGTTCTCGCATCTCAGGAGTCATTTTTACTTTTTCCATCATTTTGTTGTATTTATTTTGCTCAATCATCAAAGTCATATTCCTCCACTAGTATAGATTTTAACTTCATCCGAGCACGATGTAGTAATGAACGCACTGTTGTATCTTTTCTATGAGTCAAATTTGCGATATCTACCGTCGAATAGCCTTCGTGGTAAAAAAGGTGTATCACTTCGCTATAAGCAGGCTCTAGTTTTTTGACTGCTTCCCATACAAACAATAAATCGGCATCTTCGCTTGAAAATAACCCCTCGTCTAACTCATCCGATTGACGCCGTTTATTGTATTTCAATTTATTCTTACACAAATTGATTGTTACACGAATTAACCATGCTTTTTCATGTATATCATTCTCAAACTTAGGGCAATAGTTCAAATATCGAATTAACGTTTCTTGTATCACATCTTCAGCATCCATCAAATTATGCATATACGAATAAGAAAGACGCAAAAGTGAATCCCCATATTTATCGATAATATCTCTTGCTCTTTCACCTATATCTAATGGTTCCTCTTTACTCTCGACGTTGCTATACTCTTTTTCCTTATTCCGTTGTTGTTGTAGCACTGAATAAGTAATTGATTAATTTGCAAAACAATAACCAGTAAAAACTTTTTTTCTCATTACATACTTTTTCGCCATGCAACAAACTGTACAAAAAAAACCCTCCTATACTTAATAATAAAATGGCTTATGCAAAACGTATCGTACCAATATCAACCTCAAAAAGGTGGCGCAAGGTATATTATCATAAATGGATAATATACCTTGCGCCATACAAATTCATATTCATATTCACATTCTGCAAACGATACTTAGTGATTCATTGTACATCCTACTTCACATTAATCGTGTATTGTAATGTTTTTGTTTGAGTATCATTTGTTCCAGCTTGGGTATATTGAAATACAACTGTATGCGTGCCTTTTTCTTTTGCAACAAATGTCCACACTTTTGAAGAAGGCGCTCCAATTGCACTATTTTCATTGCTTGAACTATCAGAACCTTCTTTGACCAGTTTCATCCCTTGAAGTTTAGAAGAAAGTTCCCATGAATATCCGGTAGTTGCATTCTCATCCATTTTGATTGCAAATGTCTTACCTTGCTGTATATTATAATTCCCAGCTTGTGTAAATGTTTTTACTTGGTCTGTTGTTTGATTATCTTCGACAACAATCGTATACGTTTTTGTTTCAGCTTTAGAGGTGTCTTTTTCCCAAGGCTGTGCAGATGTAAAGGTTAGAGTATAGGTTCCAGCTTTTGCAGCTTTAAATGTCCAAGATTTGTCATTCGGTGCACCGACAATATTTTCATTTGAGTTGTTTTGAGGTTGGCTTTGTTCTTTTACTAAACTGATAGCATTACTGCTTGCTTTATATGACCAAGAATATCCAGTAGAAGGATTCTCCTCTAATGTTATATTAAACATTTTATTCGGTGTAGTTTTAATCGTTTGTTTATTTTCTTGCCCATCTCCAGTAAAGAGGATAGGCCCATCAGGTTGTTTTTCACTATGAAGTGATTGATCTGCGTCTTTTAGTACCCATACATATCCTTCTTTATCAGCCTCAGGTAAAATCACTGTAAGAAGTTCTCCTTTTTTGACTGTATTCAACGTATTCGTTTGCAGTGCGATTGGTGCTTTGTTTTCTGTAGAAGTTCCTGCTACTTTTACTTTATATACTAATTTCTTTGCAATTTCTGTTTTGTCCTTACCATATTTAACATATACAAATTTAATAGTATACGTTCCATCTTTGTCTGCTGTGAACGTCCAAGTATCTCCAATCGAAGATTTTTGTTGCGATACATTTGCAATCAATGCTGGCGTGATTTGAGCGGATGCAATTTCTTGAATCCCCAAAGTTCCTAGTGATATCATTCCAGCCATACATACAGTTCCCCACAAAGTCACTTTACGATTTAATTTGTTATTCACGTTTTCCTCCTAGTGTATAGCACTAATGTGCTTCGTTTGTTGCTTCTAATCCATATACCACTCAGTATCTCTAAACGTTGCACAGAATTTTAAAAATAACAAAAGCAGCCTTTATATAGAAAAAAACACAAACCGATTCTCCCTCTGCTGGTTGGGAAAATCGGTTTGTGTGTTATCCAATGAGACTAAAAGAATATACGATTAGAAAGCGTCAATACGTCGGCCATCCGCTGGAATCCCAGTTGAGATCGCTGACTAACAATTTTGGATTTCCGTTGTCGGTGGCATCATACGAGTGCCTTGCGATGACGCTTGTACCGTAGATATCCTGACCGCCCGGACCTTTCCAGCGATCATTGCCTGCATCGAGGATGGTGCCGCCGTTGTTCAGCAGGCTTACGCCATTTTTGTCCACATACGGACCGGTGATGCTGGTGGAACGACCATAAATGATTTTGTAAGTACTGTTCACGCCTTTGCAGCAGTTATCGATGGAAGCGAACAGATAGTAATAACCGTTGCGATAAGTAATAGATGGTGCTTCAATCGCGCCGCCATTGGTAGTACGAGTAGCGATGGAAGTCAGGCTACCAGTTGGTTTCATCGTGTTTTTGTCCAGTTTGGTCAATTTCAGACCGCTCCAGAAGGAACCAAAAGCAAGCCATGGATCGCCGTTTGCATCGATTACCAGCTCAGGGTCGATTGCGTTGTAATTTTGTGTGCCGTTTGTTGTCAGTACGACGCCTTCGTCTTTCCAGCTGCCTGCGCCGATGCTGCTTGCGGAAGCCAGACCGATCGCAGAGATATTTTTGCCAAAGGTGGAGATGGAGTAGTACAACCATGTTTTGCCGTTATACTGCTTCGCATCCGGTGCCCATACATCCAGTGGTGTCTGGTTCGGTACGTACGTTTTCCACCATGACGGTGCTGTCAGGAAAATCTGTGGTACACGGTAAAAGTTAGTGCCATTGTCCGATTTGAGCACTTGAATGCCCTGTCCAGTCGAAAAGACGTACCAGCTATTCCCCTCTTTGATGATTGAAGGATCATGTACGCCCACATCCCCGGTCAATGCCCAGTGTGCAGCATACGTGCGGCTATCGCCAAACGATGTCAGAATCAGCGATACAATGACGAGCAAGGTCACCACTTTGCTTCTGATATGCAATGTTACCCCATCCTCTCTGTGCGTTTTAACCTGTACATGCAGCAACAGGAACAACGCTCCGGCGTCCGTGTCAGGTCTATCTTAATTATAAAAACGCTTTCATCAGAGGGAAATATAATATTCCCGTATCCTCCTTTCTTTATATCAGAGGCAATTTTTGATGATTTTATAGTTAATGTATATATTAGCTACTTTCTATTTATGTTAATAAATAAAGGTTATTGTTGATGTTTGTATCAGAAAAGCGTGGATACTGGATTTCCGTATTTTTGTCTCTTTTATCGGTATATAACAATATGGAACATGAGTGACAGCTAAACTGCTTTTATTGGTGCTTTGTGCAACTGAAAATATAGGATTATTTCGTTCCATTTCGCTACGTTATCCATAGTTCGTTCTGTTGCTTCATCTTTATCTATTTATGAAATGAGAAGAATACAGATAATATCCAAAAAAACAGCGATTGCCGGGTACACCAAGCATCGCTGTTTCCTTGTTATCTTATTCTACGTTACGCATTATCTGATTACGTATCAGCTGGTTTATTGCCAGTTCAATGTCACCTTGAGATCATTCGTATTGCTACCTGATTGCACCGTATACGAAATGGAGCGGATGCCAATCGAGGATAATGTGCGCAAATCACTCTTCAGACTGGTCAAATTGCCGCTGTAGCGGAAGACCAGTGTATGTTTGCCGTTCGTTTGAGCAGATTGTACTTGTGCTTTCAACGCAGCGGGCGTGCTGATTGCGCCATTAGCATCGCTGGTCGTGCTGGCTGTGCTGTTGGATGATTGTGTCAAATTGCTGGATACGCCTGAATAATCAAGTGCGCGCTGAAGTTGCTGATACACACTTGTTTTGTCGCCACCGGCAGCAACCAATTTGCTCAACGTACTCTGGTACGTCGTGCTAGCAGCAGGATACGTTTTCGTCCAGTTGTGATCCTGTTTCATCTGACTATCTGTTAACAGATAGTAGCTCGTTTGAACATAGTTGCCTTGATCGGGAACTGGATCATCCCATGTCGTATCGAGGTGATACCAGGTGCCATCCAGATTGACCAGATTCCAGGCGTGCAGCTCGCCGCCAGCGGTTCCTTCAACGATCAGATTCTGAATGCCCGATTGTCTGAGCAGTTCGTAAGTGAGAAGTGCATACCCCTGACAAACAGCAGTGCCGTCATGCAGTGCTTCGTAAGCAGTATAGCGAGTATATGTTTCGTCGTATTTTACATTACGCACGACCCAGTCATGAATCGCTTTGACCTTCTCATGATCGTTCATACCGGATGTGATGATCGTGGATAGGATTTGCTTTACCTGACTTTGTACATAAGCGGTCTGGGCTGCGGTTTCGCGATAGTTCATCTGTACCGTCACTTTGGCAGCAGACGAGCTTTGGCGCCAATTCAGACCGTAGCTGTCGAGTATATAATGGGTGTAAGGGTCTTTTTCCAATGCTTGTTCAAACGCATCTTGTAGCATCGCTTTGAGACCGGTAGTACTTCCTTTATATGAAATGGTCGTCTGCGCATCGCGGTTCATCAGTGCTTGATACAGCTGATCGGCGACATCACTTTGACTAGTTGCGGTAATCTGTGTAGTTGCTGCATAAGCAGCCTGATGCGGAGCAACGAGCGGTAGACCGGCAAACAATAATGTTCCGGCTAGAAGGGTCTTAGCCCAGAGGTGACTTGATCTTTTCATGCAGACGTATCCGCCCTTCCCAAATAAATTCACTGTAATGCATTATATCGGCACAATGTCCGATGGGGATAATAGATAGACGGCGGAATGTAGCCATTTATTTATCGTCTCTACAGGTAAACGCAGCAAGGCTTGCATAGTTGCGCAATAGACATTAATTTTTTGTGAAAAAACGTTCGAATGCCGCATGGTTATGCTAATTTGAGCATAATAGCGTGTAGAAAGTATTGTGTATCGCCTTCTGTACAAAATGTGCTTGCTGTTTGGCTTGTTTCATTATACCACTGTCGCTTCTCTGGATACAGTTTGGCATTGATCCAAGCAGATGAACAGGAGATGGGATACTTGCGATGATTAGGGTATGAGATCGATACAGAACAAAAAGCCTCTTTTTCGATAAAAAGAGGCTTTGCTACAATATATTCACCCTACATCCAGCGCCAACTAACTGCTAACTGCTAACTGCTAACTGCTAACTGCTAACTGCTAACTGCTAACTGCTAACTGCTAACTGCTAACTGCTCGTTCATTATCCGCGGAATGCAGCCAATTTGCTACTCAATCCTGCCGTCTGTGCGTATACGTCCTGATAAATTCCGAACAGTTCATCATACCGTGCGGCACGCTCTTGGTCTGGTACATATGAGCGCGAAGTACGCAGGAATGCTGATGCACATTGCTCCAGCGATTCGAACCAGCCGCTCCCATACGCTGCTAGCATCGCTGCCCCCATCGCAGGTCCCTGTTCATTTTCCAGACGAATCACTTCGGCATTGAAAATATCTGCCTGCATTTGCAGCCACGTCTCATTCTTCGCTCCGCCGCCGATCGAGATAACTTCGGTAATCATTTTACCCGATTCACGCAAAATATCGATCGATTCGCGTAGTGAGAACGTAATGCCTTCCAGCACCGAACGAGCAAAATGAGGCAACTTATGCGCCGCATCAATCCCGACGAAGCTGCCACGAATATCCGCATCCGGGTGCGGGGTACGCTCGCCGACAATATATGGTGTGAACAGCAAGCCTGCCGCTCCCGGCGCAATCTGATCCACTCCGTCCAGCAACGCTTCAAAGGAACGCCCTTCGCCAAATGTACTGCGGAACCATTCCAGACTGTAGCCTGCTGCTAGCGTCACACCCATAATGTAAAAGGCATCCTTCTCGCTATGATTGAAAAAGTGAACCTTCCCTTCAAAGTCCAGATTACGACGTTCTTCATACGACAGCACTACACCGGATGTACCGATACTGCACATCGTCTGCCCCTCAGTCAGAATACCCGCACCTATTGCGCCGCACGCATTGTCTGCACCACCTGCATACACACGTGTTTGCGCACTCAAGCCTGTCTCATCTGCCACTTCCGCCAGCAAGGCCCCTGTATCGTCAAACGACTCTACCAACCGTGGGAAAAACGATTCTGGCAAGCTGAAGGCTTCCGCGATGCGTGTACTCCATGATTTGCCCGCCACATCCAATAGCAGCGTTCCTGCTGCATCCGAATAATCCATCGCCAGATCACCAGTCAGCCGGTAACGTACATAATCTTTGGGCAGCAGGAAGAGCGCCGCTTTGCTCCAGTTGTCCGGTTCCTGCTCCTGCACCCACAAGATTTTCGGCAGAGTGAAGCCTTCTAGCGCGCGGTTGCGGGCGATACGTAACAGATCCTCTCCCAGCTCCTGCTCAATGTGACGACATTGCGCAGTCGTGCGCGTATCGTTCCACAGGATTGCCGGACGAATGACCTGATGCTGATCATCCAGCAATACCAGACCATGCATTTGCCCAGAAAAGCTCAAGCCTTCAATTTCATGCGCGGGTACCGCCGATACTTCCAGCAGCTTGCGCAGCGAGATCAGTGTCTTTTCAACCCAGTCTTCCGGGTTTTGCTCACTGTAGCCCGGCTTTGGCTGAGATAACGGGTACGCTTCAGACGCTTCAAAAGCTACCTGTCCCTCACGATTCACCAGTACTGTTTTCACGGCACTTGTACCCAGATCGACTCCAATGACATAACTCATCTCATCTACCTCCTTCATGTATACACCCTGTATCACTATGATTACGATGTACGATCCAATCCTTATCATCACCTGATCATTGTAACCAAAATGCTCCCTTCTTCCCTGACGGGAATACAAGGGAGCATCGGTCCTATAGCTATTCATGTAGAGAACAAGATCAGGCTACGTACAGGTACTTCCTCTCTCGTCATGTCATACGCTCAACATGCTCAAGCATATTCCCCACCCAAAGACCTGTATTTAGGAGAACCTGTTTCCAATCTCTCCATTTTCATTATAAATATAGAAGGCGTTGATCAAGTGTACCTATGTTCCTATACTGCTGAGACTTATTCGGTCACCAGATATTGGTTCAAGGTTGCTTTTAGCAACTCTTCGCGTCCAGATTCGTTGGCACGCGGATGTTCATTGTTGAGTGCGTATTCTGCCAGCGAGGACAGTGTCGCTTTGCCGTCAACTACGTCAGCGCCGATGCCTTCGCGGAAGCTGCTATAGCGTTTGTCGATAAAGTCTTCGAATACGCGATCTTCCAGCAGACGAGCAGCTGTTGTCAAACCTTTGGCAAATGTATCCATACCGGCGATATGCGCGATTACTAGATCATCTGCATGGAACGATGGACGGCGCACTTTGGCGTCAAAGTTAATACCACCGCGACCGATACCACCATTTTGTAGCACTTCATACATCGTCGTTGTCGCTGCATACAGATCAACTGGGAATTCATCTGTATCCCAGCCGATCAAGAGATCGCCTTGGTTCGCATCCAATGAACCCAGCATATTGTTCGTACGAGCAACACGCAGCTCATGCTGGAACGTATGACCAGCCAGAGTCGCATGGTTCGCTTCAAGATTTAATTTGAAATGATCTTTCAAATCATATTTTTGTAAGAAGGCGATTGCCGTTGCCGCGTCGAAATCGTACTGATGCTTGGTTGGCTCTTTGGGCTTCGGTTCGATCAGGAATTGAGCATCAAAGCCGATTTCTTTGGCATAATCGACTGCCAGATGGAACATACGCGCCATATTATCCTGCTCCAGAGCATAGTCGGTATTCAGCAGCGTTTCGTAGCCTTCGCGACCGCCCCAGAATACGTAGTTTTCGGCGCCAAGACGTTTGCCGACTTCCAGACCTTTTTTGATCTGAGCCGCTGCATGAGCGTACACATCGGCATTGCAAGTGGAAGCTGCACCGTGCATAAAGCGCGGATTACTGAACATGTTCGCCGTGTTCCAGAGCAGCTTTTTGCCAGTTTGCTTCATCTGTTGTTCAATCAACTCGACAATGGTATCGATATTGTTATAAAATTCGCGGAGGCTGTCGCCTTCAGGAGCAATGTCTACATCATGGAAACAGAAATACGGAATATTCAGCTTGTCCAGCAGTTCAAACAGCGCCTCAACGCGTGCTTTGGCAAGGTCAAGACCAGTCAGATGATCCCATGGACGGGAAGCGGTTTCAACACCGAACGGATCAGCGCCACCTGCAACAAGTGTATGCCAGTATGCCATGCCGAAGCGCAGATGCTCTTCCATCGTCTTGCCGGCAACAACCTGGGTCGGGTTGTAAAATTTGAACGCATACGGATTTTTGGATTGGACACCTTCATATTGTACTTTCTCAATATTTGCAAAATAAGCCATTACATAAATCCTCCTCACGAGTCGTTGAATTCGTTACCGGACAGACATTGCAGCGCCCGGACCGCCCATATCTTGCGCCAGCCTACGGCTGTTCCGCCAGATATTTCTTGTAAGAAATCGTTTACATCGCTATCCTAACATATATAAATCACTTTGTCTATTCGATAAACAAAGTACTCGAACTACCATCTGGAGAGGAGAACTATTATGAAAATCACCGGAGATCAGGCGCTGGTCAAAAAAATAAACAAATCCCTTGTCCTTGAAAATATTCGCCGTTATGCCCCGCTGTCACGCACTCGCGTATCGCAGCTAACCGGGCTGAACAAAGCGACTGTCTCCAATCTTGTTCAGGAATTAATCGACGATTGGCTCGTACTAGAATCAGGCGAAGGTCAATCCAGCGGCGGTCGCAAACCGCTTATGCTGGAATTCAACAGCGGTGCCGGTTATGCGGCAGGTGTAGAGTTGAGTGTCAACGAATTGACAATTGTGCTGACCAATCTGGAAGGCATTATCATCACCCGCCAGACGGAGCCGCTGCCGGATCATCGACTGGAAACGACGCTATCGCTCATGCAGCGTATGATGGCGCATCTGCTGGCGGAAGTTCCCCCATCTGTCCATGGCTTGATCGGCATGGGCGTCGGTGTACCGGGAATGGTTGATGAACAGGGCAATGTGCTGTTTGCTCCCAATCTGGGCTGGGAAGGCGTACCTCTGCGCGAAGAATTGGAGCAGTTGTTCAGCCTGCCGGTTACGATTGACAATGAAGCCAATGCGGGTGCGATTGGTGAACTACAATTCGGTGCCGGTCGTCATGCCCGTCATCTGGTGTATGTCAGCGTCGGCATGGGAATCGGTTCCGGCATTATTATCGACGGCGAACCGTACAAAGGCGCACGTGGATACGCTGGCGAAACCGGGCATATGTCTGTAGAATCGTACGGATTGCCATGTTCCTGCGGTAGCCGCGGATGTTGGGAATTGTACGCATCAGAACTTGCTTACGAACATGCACTGCCTGATCCACAGCCGAATACGAATACCGCTTACTGGGTACAACAGGCGCTATGGGATGAGCCAGAAGCCGTTCGTTTGTTTCAGCGTATTGGCGAATATCTGGGTATCGGCATTACCAATCTGGTTAATAGCTTCAACCCGGAATTGGTCATTATCGGTGGTCATATGCGTCAGGCAGAACCTTGGATTGCTCCCTATGTAGAAGAAGTAGTCTCCCAGCGCACCCTGCCATACCATCGGCAAAAACTGGTCATCCAATATTCCGAATTGGGCGAACAATCGACTGTCATTGGAGCTGCTTACTCTGCAATTTCACAGTTTCTAGGTCGAGTACGCGTATCGATCTAAATAGTCAACAAAGCTGTATATCATTACCTTTCCCATGGATGGATCACTGCTTGTAATATTAGGTGTGATAACGAATCATAAAGTGGACTTTTGCGCATGACGCGACCGATATTGCCATATTGTCGTCATGCGTAGAAGATTAAAGATGCGTAGATGAGGTTACATTAAGTATAGTACGTCAGTGCCGCTACTGTTCACACTGCATGCGATTTGGGTATTTTGATGAGCAGAGACATGTTTTTTACAAACATGATAGATTCATGAAAATAAACCAGAACATTCATGTGGTACAGCTCGTTGTCAGACGCATTAGAACTCTCTTTGTTTTCCATAATCTGATTGTTTTAGATAGGAAAATGTAGTATGCTAACAGCGTCAGGGCTTCGTCTAACGGCTCTGTACCCGGCAACATCCAAAATACATTTTAGAGGAGATGGCAACAATGGATAAAATGTGTATGCAAATGATGATGGGTATGTGTATGGAAGACATGATGGGTAAAATGAACAACATGAAAATGATGATGGAAATGTGCAATAAAATGGACATGAACATGATGAAAGACATGGATATGGACATGAATATGATGATGAGCAAACTGCAAGAGTGCGACGAAATGATGACATCCATGATGTCCATGATGCGCGACATGAAACAAGCCAGCATGTAATTCACATGTCCATGTGAATCCATACTGGCTTATTTGCATGACGATAGTGCCGCGTCTTGGCGGATCGGCAACTACGGGGCAAGACAACAGTATTCATAGTGCATTACGTATAACTATACATGCGCTTTATCTGGAAACCGGGCAACTATCAGTTGTCCGGTTTTTGGCATGTACATCTTGGCGTGTACAGCGTTGCACATGTACATTGTGTACATTACGACGGGTATATGGGTAGCCGACTCAGCGGCACGATTCACAATCATGTTTCAGACCGGCGGTTTCTTCTTGAATCTGACGCGATACCGAGATGCGTTGCAGCTTCAATTCCCACCATTGCTCCAGCAGATTCTGTTTGACCGTATCATCTTTACTTTCACGAATATTGTCATACAGTTCCAGCAGCTTGCCATTGATGCGGTCGAACTGTCTCCAGAGATGTTCAGTTACCGCCCACTCGCGCTGCCATTGCTGAGAATGATTCAGACGGCTCAAGTTGGCGACAATCTCTTGCTGCCACTCTTCGTCTCCAATCGCAATTGCATAATTCAGCAGGTCCAGATAGTCATCATTGCGTTCTGTTACGATATTCTGAATAGGATTCACAGTTATACTCACCTTCAATCTCTTTATATACCAAGTATTATACTCGGAATATACAGGTTTTCAATAGATTTGGACTAGAAAGTTACATAATCCGTTATAGTTTTATTGAATAGCCAGCACCTATAGATAGACTATAGCTAGAATCAGCGGCGGTTGAGAGCACATAATCGACATCACTTATCTAAAATTTGACGTAAAATCGCCTTATTTGGCTGTGAATCTTTTATCGGTTTTCGACTATAATTTCGTTATTGGTAATTGCTGGGCAACCTATGTTTTCTATTTGCAGCTCTGATTGTACGATTGATAGAGATGCTGAAGAAGCAGAGCAAAGCCTTATGTATAGAGAGAGATCAATAGAAGTTGAAACGTATAGATGAGATCGGACGGTTATTATGCCGGTATGCGATCCACGAAGTTGGATGGAGAAGCAGGATGATGAACCTACTGTGAAATGGAGAGAGAGCAACCATGACGTTCTGGGAAAATGCTGATATTTCGCTGCCCTTTTACGTGCTGATGTTTTTGTTTGCCTTGATTATCGTACCTTTGTTCAGTCTGGGAGTGTTTAATTTCTCGCAGGCGAAACGTAAAAAAGGAGCTTCGCTGCTGGCAGCAGGATTCGGATTCTTCCTGATCTTCCAGGCAGTGACCAAGCTGTTCTTTTAGCGCAATGGACAGATATAGATGCGGTACCTGTAGCAAGAGTTGCAGGTACTCTTAGCAGGAGGCGATTGACCTTTGGTATACTACAGAGGTTGATCGCTTTTTTGGTATTCATTTGATCTGCTTGCAAAGGAGTATATACATATGACAATTCAATATCACACCTATCCATCGTTTCAGAATGAGATCGGCAAGCTACTTGCCATTCGTGAATATCCACAAATTCCATGCACACCGAACAATGTTGAACCGCAATTGATTGCGCTGAATGAACAGCAACAACTATGGAAAATAAATCTGATATCCGGTACAGCGCAGAGGCTTGCGCAGTTGAATCTGCCAGACTTCAATCTGTCGCATCCTATCCAACTGGTAATAAGCCCCTGTGCTCGCTTCGCAGCCGTATGCCATCGGTTAGGTCGTCACGCAGTCGTGATGAATTTGGAATCCGGGGATATTGTATTGGAATTGAGCCGAGGCGAATATCATTATGATAAATCTGCGTATCCGCTCGCTTTTATACAACGTGACGATCAGGTACTGCTCATTCATGGTACGGACTGGAATCGGTTGGAGCTGATCTCGCTGGTTCCGGGTGTACATTTGCTCAGTGAGCGCACAATTCCCGGGATTGATTCGGAAACGCATTCGCACGATGCCCATTATTTAGATTATTTTCATGGACAACTGCATGTATCGCCTGACGGCAAGCATGTAGCAGAAACGGGATGGGTATGGGCACCGATCGGCGTTACCGTAGCATGGAGTATTGATGACTGGCTGCACAACGTCTGGGAATCCGAAGACGGAGAATCTCTGGATTCCATCTGGCAACCGTTAATCGATTGGGATGTGCCGATGGTATGGCTGAATCATGAGCGGCTTGCTATATGGGCACAAGTCGATGCAGATATGCTGGATGAAGAAGATTGGAATATAGAAGGTACCTCGCCCGCTATACTGATCTACAATGTAAACCAGCGTACACGACAGGAAGTGCTGTTGGATGTACCTGCTTTTTCTACGAATTTTGGCGTAGCGGATGTGTTTTCGTATCCACAAGCGCAACTCGCCGTATCGTCTAGTGGGACATTATTTGCATGGGGACAAGGACTGCCCATATACAGCTGGAATCTAGTAGATCGGCAAGTTCAGATTCATGACTGTCCCGCTGTACCTGATCTGTATCATACCCAAGCGGATTTGTTTTTGAAAATAAACGACGGAACAATCACAGTATGGCGCTGCATATAAAGGGATGCTAACTATAGCTTCCCATACACAGAATATATCGTTCAAACCTCGCGGATGACAGAGTCTGGTGACATCGCTTGAAGTCTCCGAATATCGCTTATCGGCGGTAGACCGAACAGTCTAGCATATTCTCGGTTAAACTGTGAAGGGCTCTCATAGCCGACTTGAAAAGCGACTTCGGCAGCTTGGACAGCGTCGTTAAGTAATATTCTTCGTGCTTCCTGAAGCCGAATCTGTTTTTGAAATTGTACGGGACTCATCATCGTTACATGGCGAAAATGGCGATATAACGACGATGGACTAAGACTGACTTTGGAAGCCAGATCATCGATACGAAGCGGCTCGCTATATGTCTCACGGATATGCTGAATCACTTCCGCAATATAGGCAGCGCGCCCAGCACCGGGCGCCATCTGTCTGAGTGCATTTCCTTGGTCACCTTGCAAAGCGCGATACAGAATTTCTCGTGCAATCATAGGCGCAAGGATAGGCAACTCCTCCGGCTTATCCATCAACTTGAGCAATCGAACAAAAGCATCAAGCATCTCCGTATTCGCTTGACTAACAAACAAGCCCCGTTCCAATTCCCCTTGCGCTTGCGCAGTAGGCACAGTATCCATAACACGCATAAGCTCCAAAATCTGCTGCGAATCAATCTGCAAACGAACTGCCAAATACGGTTCATCCGGCGATGCCTTGATCACCTGACCAGAAATCGGCAAGTCGACCGATACGGCAAAATATTCAGAAGGTCCATAATGGTACTGCTCTTCCCCTAGCAAAACCAACTTCTCTCCCTGCGCCACCAGACAGATCGACGGTTCGTACACGCTATGCAGCGGAGCCGTTTCGTGGGCGTTGCGAATAAGTGACAGTGCAGAGAAATCCGTTTGATACACACCATCGTTTGTACAGTATGTTTCAATCAAACTCCCGATTTTATGCAAAGCTGATGCAGGATATGGCGTAACATTGCGACTGTTCATCTGTATACTCTCCCCCCATTCCTATAACTTTTATTATAACGCTCCATTACACGATGTTCTCCAACAACAACCATCTTTGCGCGAATCAGGCAATGCTATGAGTGTATCGTTCTATCGCTTCCCCATCTCAACATCGCATACTGAGAATACCAACAGCGAAAGGGGAATTACATGATGAACAAAGTACCATTGGATGGAATCGCAGGCAAGGTTGTACTCATTACAGGGGCAAGCAGCGGAATTGGTGAAGCTACTGCACTCTTATTAGCTCGACATCAAGCAATTGTTGTACTGGGCGCGCGACGCACAGAACGTTTGGAACAGCTCGTTGCCGATATTACAGCAGCAGGTGGTACCGCATATTGTCGTAAACTCGATGTGACCGATGCGGCGGATATGGACGATTTTGTCCAATATGCACAGCATACATGCGGTCGTGTCGATGTGATGGTGAATAATGCCGGAGTGATGCCGCTATCCAATCTGGCAGAACATAAAATCGACGAATGGAATCGCATGATCGACGTGAACATACGCGGTGTTTTACATGGCATTGCGTCTGCCCTGCCAATCATGCAACATCAGCAAAGCGGACAATTTATCAATATCGCTTCGGTAGGTGCGTATGAAGTGACGCCTACGGCGGCTGTGTATTGTGCAACCAAATACGCCGTTCGCGCGATCTCGGATGGATTACGTATGGAAACCGAATCGCATATTCGAGTCACACTTGTATCACCGGGTGTTACCGAATCCGAGCTGGCAGACAGTATATCCGATGAACATTCACGAGCATTCATGCGCGAATATCGCCGCATTGCGCTGCCCGCTACTGCTATTGGCGAAGCGATTCTGTATGCCATCCAACAGCCAGCACATGTGGATGTGAACGAATTGATCGTTCGTCCGGCAAAAGGAAATAGTTGAACAGCCATGTAGTCCCTGCCTCATCACAGTTCAAATGAATTGCGCAGCCCCTGTTCGGAATAATCGCGAATCATACGCGCTGCTTCCTCAGCCGTCGTGTCATTGCTTACTTCGATCCACCAGCGAATCGTCGTCAACGCAGACGATGCGAAAAAGCGGAGGAAATAATCGCCAGCTCCCTTGAATCGCTCTTTGCCCGCATACGTAGTGACCTGCTGGCTGCCCAGTGTAGCAAATATCGACCGGATTTCTTCGGCAAAATCCGACGTCTCGGCTGATACCGTCAATAGACTGCGATAGATTGTCACATGCTGCTGCACATGCCGAATCACCCGCAAAATGCTCTCATACTGATCTTCCTGTGCAAAATCGATACAGCTCGTAAATGCTTGTATCGTCCGTACATGAATCTGCTCTAGCAAATCGTATTTGTCAGTGTAATGCAAATAAAAGGTCGAACGATTCACCATCGCCGCATCGGCAATCTGCTGCACGGTCAACGTCGCAAATGGCTGTTCCAGCATCAATCGAATCAACGCTTGCTCTATAAACTTGCGCGTACGTGCGACGCGCAAGTCCTGTTTTATAGACAATATCGTCCCTCCTGTCGTGTCATACAACATGAGCAGGGTACGTTGTCGTTTATACAACATCGCGCCTGTTCTTTAACCATAGTATACAGCGAAACGTTTGCTTACAATACAGGTATGGAGCAGCGGACGGCAGTGCCTACATTGCTCCCTATCCGTAGTGAACAGCATGGAGGGACTGGAAGATGATCAAACAAATGGCGGTTGTGACGAGACGACCGGATATGACTCACGAAGAATATGTAAACTATGTCAAGCACATTCACGGCTACCAGATCACCTGCGGCAATCCGCTGCAAGTAAGCAGATATATTCAAAACTATGTATTCGACGCTGCCTACGGCGCCAGAAGTGATCTGCATACCGGCGGATACCAGATCGTATATCAGCGAGATTCAGTGACGGAATTGTATTTTGCCGATGAAGATGCAATGATGCAGACCTTTGCACATCCATATGTGCATGAAGTAATCGGACCGGATGGTGCGAATTTTAGCAATCTGGATACATCGCTACCGTTTCTCGTGCAGGAACAGGAGATCGATGTACCACACCTGGCAGCAGGCGGAATCAAGATTTTTTATATGATCAAAGGCAATGATAATTACGCACCAGATGAGATTACGCGCTTATGGCTACAAGGGCATCATGAGGTGGTAGAGAGAAATGTAACGGTTCGTCAGCAGCTCCGCAAGTGTATCCACAATGTGCAGATCAGTGCGGGAGATGCGAATTATTTTGGCTCCAAAGAGAATGTGCGATACGATGTGCTGGCTACATTCTGGTTTGACACTACTGCCGCATTCCGCACATACCAGCAGGAATTGGTTCACTATGCACAGCAGCATGGAGATTTTATCGATCCATCGTATTCGTTCTTTTTGTATACAGATGCGTTGACGATCTACGATGCGGGAGCCAGCCTTTCTTAATTATCATGACAAAGCAAAACATCCACTCCATATCGCGGAGTGGATGTTTTGTTTATTGATATATCATAGTAAAACTTACATCTATCCTTACAGCATTACTGCTGCATGTTCAGTCGCTTCGATGAATTTCTCAGCATCCATCGCTGCCATACAGCCGCTACCTGCTGCGGTAATCGCTTGGCGGTAGCGAGTATCCTGTACGTCACCACAAGCGAAGACGCCGGGGATGTTCGTTTCGGATGTGCCAGCATGGGTTACGATATAGCCGTTCTCATCAGTCGTGATCTGTCCACCAAGGAAGCCGGTGTTCGGATGGTGACCGATCGCTACGAAGACGCCGTGTGCTTCGATGATCTCTTCTTCACCCGTTTCGTTGTTCTGTACTTTCAGACCGGTGACGCCGAGTGGCCCGGCAACGACTTCCAGTGGTGTGCGGTTCAGACCCCATTCAATTTTGTCATTGGCACGAGCGCGATCTTGCATGATTTTGGACGCGCGCAGCTCGTCGCGACGGTGAACCAGTGTTACTTTGGAAGCGAAACGGGTCAGGAAGCTTGCTTCTTCCAGTGCAGAGTCACCACCGCCTACCACGATAATCTCTTTGTTACGGAAGAAGAATCCGTCGCAAGTCGCACAGGTGCTTACGCCGCGACCGATATTGTCCTGTTCGTTCGGAATGCCGAGATACTTGGCAGTTGCACCGGTAGAGATGATCAGCGTCTCGGTAACAATCTCGCCTTTGCCTTCCACTTGCAATTTGAATGGACGTTCGGACATGTCTACGTTGTCGACCCAACCAGTGTAGAATTCAGCGCCAAAACGCTCTGCTTGTTTACGCATATTGTCCATCAGCTCAGGACCCATGATTCCGTCAGGGAAACCAGGGAAATTCTCTACTTCTGTTGTGGTAGTCAATTGACCGCCCGGCTGTGGACCTTCGATGACGAGCGGGCTCATATTTGCACGAGCAAGGTAAATGGCAGCCGTCAAACCAGCAGGACCAGTACCAATAATTACGGATTTATACATGTTCCATTCCTCCATGATGATAAATAATGGGCTAAAGCTATGTTCTCTATCAAGCTGTACAATCAAGTTTATGCGAATATGCTTCTATTTAATCATGCCAACTAGCAAGTGATCCTATCGTTTACTATAGTTTGTATAAATAACATTAACACAAAACTATTTTGTGTGCAATTAAATTTATTTATAAAACAATATTTATTATGCTGTGTAGGTAAACGTTAGTCAAATGAAGTTCTAATGAACCGTACGATGTAGCCCCATTGAAATCGAAATTGCTGATCTACTCCACTTCACAGCAAAAAGGATCTGTATACTTCTCATCGGAAGTACAGATCCTTTGTCTACTATACTGCATATTCTGTTTACTATATTTGATGATGAGAATGCCCTTGCAGCAAGCACACATATTTTACACTTGAATAGCAATCAATCCTTGTACACTTTTCCCCAGCCATACCCAGCTTCTTCGGATACATCTTCCGGCATTCCCGGTAAAATCAGTCCGCCGTCTACACGTAAATTGATACCGGTAATATACGATGCGGCGTCTGATGATAGCCATGCTACCGCTTCACCGATATCACCCGGTGTACCCATACGCCCCAGTGGAATTTTGTGTCCAAGGGGTTCGGTTAATGCGTCTTGCTCTGGTCGATTGACGGTAGCTCCTGGTGCAACACAGTTGACCCGAATCCCGTGCGGTGCCAGTTCCAATGCCAGCGATGCGCAGGAGCGGATCAATGCTGCCTTCATCCCGCCATAAATGCTGTCACCCGGATAGGCGCGTTCCCCGCGCGACGAGGTAATATAGATGATATTGCCTGCAATCTGCCGCTCGATCATTGCTTGTGCGGCATAACGCGTTGCCAGAATAGGTGCGCGATAATCCAGATTGATCATCCAGTTGATATCATCCGGCTCCAGTTCCACCAGTGGCTTCATTGTACTGGCGCCGGAATTATTCACCAGCAGGTCGATCCGGTCATAATGTTCCACCGCTTCACGGATGGTACGTTCTACTTCCTCCTGCTCTACCAGATTGCTCTCAATAATATGGCTGTCTGTCCCGTATTGATGTGCCAGTTCCTGCGCCAACTGTTCCGTTTCCTCCCGACCGGAATGACAGGTTAGCACAAGTCGATACCCTTTTTGCGCCAGTACGGTTGCAATACCTCGTCCCAAGCCAACGCCCGCTCCAGTAACGAGTGCCACCGGACGATGCTGCTGAGTTCTATTGGTCATACACAGATAAGCCCCTTTCACAACAGATGATGCACATTATTACCCCCGCCTTCCTTGCTTCACCCTGCGAAATGAACATCCTACCACATACCAAACCAAGACCAAGCTGAATCAGACATAGAAACGTACATAGAAACAGACATCCCGGATACAAATCCGAAGATGCCTGTTATTGGATAAAGGAAAGGATAGCACAACCGATGTTGGAACACTTGACTGTGCTTCCTGCCAGATGTGTTAACCGTTCGTCTGATGATGCGGACTGATGGTTTCCTGCCAGATTCGGCGCATATGCAGCGATGCTTGCGGCAGTTGCTCCTTGGTCACACCTTCCAGCGAAATGTCGATATGCGGCTTGTACTGCTGCAACAGCTCGAAGAAGTATGGATAATCCAGTATGCCTGTTCCCGCCAGCACCTCTTCCTTTTGCCCATCCGCTGTAAAATGAATGTCCTTCGCATGGATCAGAATGATACGCTCCGCGAGCCGTTCCAATACGCCGCGCAAAAAGCCCTGCTGATCGTCCACAAATTCCTTTTTCATCATATTGCACGGATCGAACAGCATACCGACCGTTGGGGAAGGCACTTCGCTAATTAACTGCTCCATCAGCTCAGCGGTATGTAGCGTATGCGTTGCTACTGGCTCAATCGCCAGATGGACACCCCATTTCTCCGCTTCCTCTGCCAGCTCGGTCACTGTCTCGCGCAGCGTCTGCCAGCCAATCTCCGCATAGTTGTCTGGATGAGTCGGCTGGTATGTATGAAAAGAACCCGTCTCCGTCGCCACCATACTGCAACCAAAATCCCGCGCATACCGCAGATGCTCCTTAAATCGGTTGATCTCACTACGCCGCACATCACGGTCAGGATGCACCGGATCAATATAACAGCCGAGCACCGCAATACGCACACCTTGACGGTCAAATTGCTCAGCTACATAATTGCCCAGCCCCGGACTCAGCTTGCCGTTGGCAGTGTCGATATCGGAAATGGCTTTGGCTAGCGCCAGTTGTACGCCCTTGAATCCACCAGCAGCAACACGTACCGCCAGATCAGCCGCAGGCTGTTTGCCATAAATATGGGAAAGCACGGATTGTCTCATCGAATACACCCCGTTTCTATAAATGGAACTACACAATCGCGAAATGGTAACGATGTACTGCATCTATGGATCGTATACGACAATGCTGGCAGTGATGCATAATAGCACTCCCAGTAGTACTAGACGTAAGCGTAAGTGTTTAAACCCAACATATCCAATTCACCACGAAGCCAGTACAGTGAGGACATCGGATATCCGTTGCAATCAATAAAAAGGAAGCTTAACGCGCCAACCAGCCGCCATCTACACACAGCACATGACCGTTCAGATAATCCGAAGCGGACGAAGACAGGAAGACAACCGGTCCTTTCATATCTTCCGCTGTGCCCCAGCGAGCTGCTGGAATACGATCGGTAATCGCATCAAAGCGCGCGGGATCAGCAACGATCGGTGCTGTATTGTCAGTCAGCATATAGCCCGGTGCAATCGCGTTCACCTGAATGCCTTTGGATGCCCATTCGTTGGCAAGCGCCTTCGTAATACCAGCAACCGCGTGTTTGCTAGCAGTGTAACCTGGCACATTGATGCCTCCCTGATACGACAACATGGAAGCGACGCTGACAATTTTGCCACTGCCTCGTTCAATCATATGACGCCCAACCAGTTGCGACAAATAGAAGACGGTTTCCAGATTAATGTCGATCACATCGGCAAAATCTTTCCACGAATGCTCCACAGCCGGTGTGCGGCGGATAATGCCCGCATTGTTGACCAGAATATCGATCTGCCCTTTAAAGTTCAATGCCTGCCCGACCACATTTTCCAGCTGATCATGCTTGCTCAGATCGGCTTCGATGGAGATTGCATCGCGTCCGAGTGCTTTCACTTTCTCCACGGTATCGTTACTGTCAGAATACGATACACATACTACATCCGCGCCCGCTTCCGCTAGTCCGAGTGCCATTCCCTGTCCCAAGCCTCCACTGGAACCTGTCACCAGGGCGACTTTGCCGTTCAAATCAAATGAATTCATGCTTATTGCTCCTTTTCGTATCAAAATGGAAAGCATGGTGCCGTATGCTAACGTCTTGCTACATCAAGCGGTACACCCGCCTGACGGAATTGCTCTGCCTGTTCGTCGGACAATCCGCTGTCGGTAATGACCATATCCATTTCCGAGCAAGATGCAAATGTCCAAAGTGCAAACTGTCCGAATTTCTGGTGATCCACAACACCGTATACATGCTGCGCCGCTGCAACCAATGCCTTTTTAAAAGGAACCAGATCGCCTGTATAAATAGATAATCCAAACTCTGAATGCAGTGCAGTCGATGAAACAAACGCCTTGTGAATATTCAGCCCGCGCACGTATTCAATCGCCTGACTGCTAATGAGCATATTGCGATTGCGTTCGCCGCCCGGTACAACGAGTCGTACCTGCTCCCTACGCGCCAATTCACTCAAAATAAACAGATCGTTCGTCACAACTGTTAACGGAATGGCAGGCAAACGGCGGGCGATTTCCAGCGTCGTGCTGCCGCCATCCAGTGCGATAATATCGTTTGGCTGGATATAGGATAAGGCGCGCTCGGCGATCTCGCCTTTTTCCGGCATATGCTTGGTGTTGATGCCTTGACCAGACAAGATGCCATACTGGTCGTTCTGCGCCAGCACCGCGCCGCCATGCACACGCATCAGCAGCCCCATTTCCTCCAGCCGTGCCAGGTCCTCACGTATTGTCTTGCCTGTTACGCTGAGTGTATCGCTCAATTCGCCAACCGTAATCTCCTGATTGGCGATCAGTAATTCCATAATCTTCTCGTGCCGCTTGATTGCGCTCATTCCAACCCCCGTCCTTTCCGGCACATGCTCGTACAGACTCTTCATGTATAGAAGTCTATGCAGATGAGCAAAGATGTAGATATCAATATCGTTTATAAGCTGTACCGGAATGGTGTTTTTGGGTTTATTTTAAATCCTGCATGGCAACCGCGTCCATATCATCGAACGTTTGGTTCTCACCTGCCATTGCCCAGCAGAACGTATAATTGCTCGTACCAACACCGCTGTGGATCGACCAGCTTGGCGAAATAGCAACCTGACCGTCGCGCACGACCAGATGCTTCGTTTCCTGCGGCTCGCCCATAAAGTGAAATACGACTGCATCCTGCGGCACATTAAAGTACAGATACACTTCCGAGCGGCGATTGTGCGTATGCGAAGGCATCGTATTCCACATATTGCCCGGCTCCAGCTGCGTAATCCCCATCACGAGCTGACAGCTCTTGATGCCGCCTTCGTGGATGTATTTGTAGATGGTGCGTTCGTTGGATGTTTTGATGTCGCCCAGATGGCTTGGCGTTGCATCTTCACGAGTCGATTTGGTCGTTGGATACGCTTTGTGTGCAGGTGTGGAGACAAAATAGAATTTTGCCGCATCCCCGCCGTTACTAGCAAAGCTTACTTCCTTCGTGCCAAGCGATACGTATAGACATTCAAATGCGCCGATTTCATATGTTTCGCCATCAGCCGTAACTGTACCCGGCGCGCCGGTATTGATGATCCCAATCTCGCGGCGTTCCAAGAAAAAGTCGGTGCCAATGTCCTTGAGGTTCACTTCCAGCTTGATCTCCTTCGATGTTGGAACCGCCGAACCGACAATGTAGCGATCCACATGACTGTAAACGGTTACGAGTTCGTCCGGCTTGAACAGATTCTCGATCAGAAACTCCTCGCGCAAACGGGCAGTGTCAAACGTTTTTACATCATTCGGGTGAGATACATAACGGTTTTCCATGGTGATCATCCTTTCGAATAGGTTTATTTTATGTTCATATACGTTTATATTAGTTCATTTTGAACCTAAAAGGAAGGGGGAGATGGAAATAATTTTTCGGTGGATGGGGTGGCATTCACTCCGGGGAGGAATAAGGGAACGGGACTCCGGTGGAGCCGCGGGAATCTACGGATTAGGAGTACATGTAGATTCCCGCCCCTCCAAAGTCGCCCTTTTCCCTTATTTCCTCCCCTCCGTTCCGTGCTTGCCGCATCCAACGCAAGATTATTTATCTCTTGGTGGAGAGTAGATTGGAAAGATTGAAAGACGTTTTGCAGACTGCGGCGTTTTGATTATTGGATTTGCTGTTGTGGGAAGCTTTTATTGATTTGTTTTAATGAATAGGCATGATATTTAGTGGGCAGATGGCAGTGAATATTTATTGTAGTGTTCATACGTGATGATTGTGATCATTATGGGATGTGTATTTTGCTTGGTCGCAAAGCGTGGGTAGTCTTACATTTCGGGAGGAATTGGTCGTTATTAGTTATGTAGTTATTGGTTGGATTATTGTTGGCTTGGTAGTTTGTTGTTATTCAGATATTGGATTGGTGGTCTTTTTTTTACGTTTATTTAGTTTGTTGCTGCTGATTTGGCTGGTGTGAATGATGGGATTATTGGTGAAGTTTATTTCTTGGAATTACTGTTGTTTTGATCAACATGTGCTGCTATCGAATATGAAAATTTACTGTTCAGAGAAGTAAGAAGATGGTTTGATCTATTTTGAAAAGTGAACAAGTATACGTTGATTCGTTCATATTTTCTACATATTATTGTGGTAGGATAATTGTAGGCAGGTCTGTGTTGAACGAAGTTTGGCAGATTGCATGTTACTATTCACTGCTGATTTCGGGGATTTGAGAAGGAAATAGAATCCTGTTTTTTAGCTTGATTCAAGATAGTCGAGATAAAATAAAGAATGCTATATTCGTATGAAGAACGTGTACATTGGCGCAATTAGATGTTCATTCATGCTTCTCATTGCACTTTTAACGATACTTAGTAATTTTATTGTGTATGTGATGCGAGCATCGCTTAGCGGAGGCAAGGAAATAAGGGGAAAAGACGACTTACAATGTTTGCGAATTTCAAACATATGGTTCAATAAAAAGTGATTTTTGCGAAGCAAAATATCTTACTGCTTTGGAGGGATGAGAATCTACCGATTAGGATTGAATGTAGATTCTCATCCCTCCACCGGAGTCTGTCCCCTTATCCCTTGCCGGAGCGTTTGATGCCCACACATCTACCTAAAACTCAATCCAAAGGAGAACAATACCATGGTAAGAATTTTAATCGCTGACGACGATGCGTCCATTCTGGAATTGATTCATATGTACCTCACCCGCGAAGGCTATAGCGTGCACCGCGCTCGCGATGGGCAGGAGGCATTCGATATGCTGAGCGATGGCAAATGGGATCTGATTATTCTCGATGTCATGATGCCGCATATGGACGGCTGGCAGCTGTGCATGGACATTCGCCGCTATTATGGCGATGTACCGATTCTGCTCGTTACTGCCAAAGGCGAAGCCGAAGACAAGATCAAGGGCTTCCGACTTGGCACCGACGATTATCTGGCGAAGCCATTTGTACCGGAAGAACTGGTGATGCGTGTCAAAGCGCTGCTGCGCCGGTATCGTATTTTCGCTGGGGAATCGCTGACGATTGGCAATGTGCGATTGGATGCCGCGACCAAGGAAGCCGATGTAGACGGTTCATTACAGCCGCTTCCGGCGAAGGAATTTGAACTCATTTATACGCTAGCTGGCTTCCCCGGTCAGATCTTTACCCGCGATCAGCTGATCGAGAAGATCTGGGGACATGATTACGATGGCGACGAGCGTACCGTCGATGTGCATATCAAGCGTCTGCGCGACCGCTTTTCCGAACAAAATGGATTTACGATTCAGACGATCCGCGGCATCGGCTACCGGATTGAGGTGAAAGCAGATTGAAAAATATATACAGCCAGCTGGTGATTACGTTTATTCTCGTCATCGTCGCCAGCTTTGTCATTACGCTACTTATGTCGGATTGGGTGATTCAGCGGCAACAATCCAAATATATGCAAGACGGTATTCTCAGTAATGCGGAAGCCATCGCGGCAATGCAGGCAGAGATTCCCGAAAAGTTAATGCAGAAGTATCTGGATAGTCAGGCAGGGCAAACGCAGATTATGGTAATTAGCGAGGACGGCACGGAATATCGTTCGAGCGGTAACGGTCCGGGCGGTCCTCTCGGTCTGGCACCTCCTCCGAGTCCATTTAGCTCTGACCCGTCAACGAGTAGTTCGTCAACTACGAATGACGTTTCTACTGGATCGTCATCCACATCGACGGAAGATTCTAGTTCAGGCACGTCCAACACGGATGGCAACGCATCGTCAACTGGAAATGAAAGCTCGCCCTCTCCATCTGCTCCGAATGCTAACGGCGCTACGAACACTCCCGGTGACATGCCTCCGCCGTCCGGTGCCAACAACGGCGAGACGCCGCCACCGCCCAATCAGGAACAGGCTTGGACGATTCCAGATGATGTGAAGCAGCTCGTGCTGGATGGCGGTATTTACCATCCAGAAAATAAAGAAATGGAAAGTACGCCCGGCATTCCGGGAATGAACTTCCATTTCGGATTTGGCAAGCAAGACCCGGAACCGCGCTATGTAGGTGTACCGTTTGAACGCAATGGGGTACATTATGCCCTCTTCATTCGTCCGAATCAATTCAGCAATCAGCTGAACAAATGGATGATTCTTGCGCTGTCAGTCATGCTGACGACGGGTGTGTTACTGTTCCTGTTCGCTGCACGCCTGATTGCACGACCGATTACGAAGCTGTCCGAAGCGACGCGGCAAGTCGCGAAGGGCGATTACAACGTCCGTGTCAATCTGAAGCGCAAAGATGAGATTGGCGAGCTAGGCAATAATTTTAACCAGATGACCAGTCAGTTATCCAAAATCGAAGCGATGCGGCAGGAGTTCGTCTCCAACGTCTCGCATGAAATTCAGACGCCGCTCACTTCCATTCGCGGCTTCGCGGTCGCGCTCAAGGATACGGCAAGCACCGAGCAAATGAAGCACCTGAAGATCATCGAGCAAGAGAGCGAACGACTATCCAAGCTCAGTAGCAATCTGCTCAAGCTTGCTTCTCTCGATGTGGTCAAGCTGAATCTGTCGCACTTCCGACTGGATGAGCAGGTGCGCATGGCAGTCGTCTCCTGCGTACCAATGTGGACGGCGAAGCAGATTGAAGTATCCGCCGATCTGGATAAAATCCTGTTCGATGGGGATGAGGATCTGCTCAGCCAAGTATGGATCAATCTGCTGTCCAATGCGATCAAGTTCACCCCGGAAAAGGGCAATATCTACATCACCTTGACTCAGGATGAACAGTGGATCAAGACGAGCGTGCAAGATACGGGTTGCGGTATCGACGCTGAACATGTGGAGCATATTTTTGAACGCTTTTACAAAGCGGATACATCTCGCAATTCAGCAGTCGGCGGCAATGGTCTTGGCTTATCGATTGTGCAAAAAATTCTGATGCTGCACGGCGGTCGGATCGAAGCGACAAGTACAGTTGGTGAAGGAACGACGATGACTGTGTATCTGCCGCGCCCGATTCCGTTACCAGAGCCTGAGAAACAACGCCCGTCAGAATAAACATGCACCACCGATCATTTGTACAATATACTGGCTTTTTCATCCCAACATCAGGATTTATCTATGAATGGATATGATTTTTCGATGATAAATATGCAATATTTATATGTAACTTATGTGTTATAGTTGGTTATTACTTTTCCATATATGTGCTGTAATAAAAGGTGCGGAAACCCTTTCATAATGGGGGTTCGCACCTTTTTTATGTATATTTAAAATAATATTCAGCATCGTTTAAGGTAGCGTTCATTTCTTGTTCATATTGCATTGTTATATTTTGTACATCAAAAACATATGACAACTGCTCCTCATCATCATGTCACGGAGCTGGACCCCATATTCATGCATGAGGAGGCAACAATATGAAAGGCTCATTTCTACGAAGGATCGACCCGATCCTTGCTATTCTAGCTCTGGTCGCTGCGGGATTATCGCTGTACAATATCAGTCAATCCGGTGATCTGAACACCTACTACGCAGCAGCGGTTACGAGCATGATGCAGAGCTGGCACAACTTCTTCTTTAACTCGTATGATCCCGGCGGATTCATCACCATCGACAAACCGCCTGTCGCATTCTGGCTGCAAACAATCAGCGCCAAAATCTTCGGCATTCATAGCTGGAGCCTGGCTCTTCCATCCGCACTTGGACTGGCTGGCTCGGTCATCCTGCTCTACCTGATCATCAAGCCGCATTTTGGACTAGCAACAGCTCGCATCTCCGCATTGATTCTCGCACTGACACCGATTGCGGTCGCAGTCAGCCGCACGAACAATGCGGACAGCACACTCGTCTTCTTCCTGATGCTGGCAGCTTACGTGCTGCAACGCAGTGTCAAAACTGGTAAACTGCTCACCTTGTGCATCGCTTTTGCACTGGTCGGTGTCGGATTCAATACCAAGATGCTGCAAGCGTTTATGGTACTACCCGCGTTCTATCTATTCTACTGGCTCGCTCGTAAAGGACAATGGAAACAAAAGATTATGCACCTGCTAATCTCCGGTGTCGTACTTGCTGCCGTGTCGCTGTCCTGGGCAACAATCGTCGACCTGACACCTGCTAGCGAACGACCATATGTAGGCAGTAGCGGTACAAGCAACTCCGTACTGGAACTGGCGCTTGGCTATAACGGCATTAGCCGTCTGACTGGCGATTCTGGCGGCGGTAGTGGTAGTGGAAGTGGTGGCGGAGGCGGACAACCTCCGGGTATGAGTAATTCAAGTGCCTCATCCATAACCGATAGCACACAGACAACAGCAACAACTGCTAACACTTCGACAGATCAAGCTGCAACGACTACAGACAGTACATCGACAACCAGTACTGCGGCAGTCACAACCAGCTCAGATACATCATCTGACAAGTCCAGCACGATATCCACTGCATCATCTACAACAGCGGATACTAGCGTAGCCCAGACCAATGGCGCTCCTTCAGGCGGTATAGGTTCCGGTGGTCCCGGCGGATCGGGTGGCGGTCCGGGCGGTGGCTCTGGCGGATCGGGTGGCGGTCCGGGCGGTGGCTCTGGCGGCGGTGGCATGAGTGGTGGCGGAGGCAGTAATGACGCTGGTGACGCCGGTATTCTCCGCTTGCTGGATGACAGCAATGCTGGTCAAATCGCCTGGTTCCTGCCAGCTGCACTGCTGAGCGCTCTCATGCTCTGGCTGCAACGCAGAGAACAACGCAACATCGTACTATTCTGGTTCGCATGGCTGCTGCCGATGATCGTATTCTTCAGCATCGCTGGTCACATTCACCGTTACTACTTTGTGATGATGGCTCCTGCGATTGCCGCTCTGACTGGTGCAGGTATCGTTCAGCTCTGGAAAGCAGGACGACGCTGGTGGACAATCGCCTTTATGGCAGTTGCACTTGGAACGGGTATCTATATTACATGGGGACAAGGTATGACCGTGCTAGCTATTGCGGCATTTGCCCTCGGTATCGTTGCCCTGATCCTACTGCTGTTAAAACGCGATGCACTGAAACGTGGCGCTCTGGCGCTGACACTGGTAGCATTGCTGGCAGCTCCAGCTTACTGGTCACTGACTCCAGCACTCTATGGCGGCAACTCGGTTCAACCGTATGCTGGACCGGAACTTGCCGACTCTCGTAGCGGCAACAATAACAGTTCTGACGTAGATGCCGATCTGATCGCTTATCTGGAAGCCAATCAAGGCGATGCCAAATATCTCGTCGCAACAACGGCTTCGCAAACTGCAACACCGATCATTCTGCAAACGAGTGACGCTGTCATTGCATGGGGCGGTTTCAAAGGCTCTGATAGTGCATTAACAGTCGATCAACTGGAACAACTCGTAAACAGTGGACAACTCCGGTACGTACTGCTTGGTGGCGGTATGGGCAGCGGCAGCTCCGAGCTGACGCAATGGGTGCAAGAACACGGAACCGAAATTTCCGAATCGGAATGGAAATCCGGCTCTACCGCATCTGCCACAACCACTTCGACAAGCGCCGATACATCGGCAAGTACAACCGTTACCAATACAACGAGTAACAATGACACTTCGACAATAACACAAGCGAGTAGCAGCACTGATTCCGGTCGTGGTTCTGCCGGCGGCTCCGGTCGTGGCGGCGGTATGGGCGGCTCGCAAATGACACTGTATCAACTGACGGCGGAATGAATATTCCGCAGCATGTTACCTCAAGCTCTTGAACATCCAAAGGAGGACTACCGATGAAATATTCCATTATCGTTCCAGTTTACAATGAAGAAGAAGTTGTACTGGAGTGCTACCGCCGTCTGACGGAAGTGATGCAGCAAACTGGAGAAACGTATGAACTGATTTTTGTAAATGACGGCAGCCGTGACCAAACGGCTGCTATGATCACTCAATTGTGCAATACCGATTCATCGGTCAAAATGATCGACTTTTCCCGTAACTTCGGTCACCAGATTGCAATCACTGCCGGTATGGACAGTGCATCCGGTGAAGCAATCGTCGTCATCGACGCCGACTTGCAAGACCCACCCGAATTGATTTTGCAAATGATTGAGAAATGGAAAGAAGGCTATGACGTTGTCTATGCCACTCGCGCGGAACGAAAAGGCGAAACAGGCTTCAAAAAATGGTCAGCTGCCCTCTTCTATCGCACGCTGAACAAACTGAGCGATATCGACATTCCACTCGACACAGGCGACTTCCGCCTGATCGACCGCAAAGTATGCGAAGCGATGAAAAGCCTGAAAGAAAGCAACCGCTTCGTACGTGGACTGGTCAGCTGGGTCGGTTTCCGTCAAACATCAATCGCTTATGTGCGTGAAGAACGCTTTGCCGGTGAAACCAAGTATCCACTCAAAAAGATGCTGCGCTTCGCATCCGACGCCCTGATCGCTTTCTCACTCAAACCGCTGCGTCTCGCTAGCGTACTGGGTAGCTTCGTTTCCCTGTTCAGTTTTATCTTCCTGCTGTTCGTTGTCGGTCAGAAGTTAATGAACTTCTCAACTACACCGGGCTGGGCATCCATCATCGCCTGCATTCTGTTCCTCAATGGGATTATGCTTGTTATTCTCGGCGTATTGGGTGAATATGTCGGTCGCATCTATGATGAAGTCAAAGGTCGTCCGCTCTACCTCGTACAGGAAAAACGCAACTTTGTGCAACAACAGCAACAACCGCTGCATGATCAACACATCGTTACCGAGCAACGCGCTGTTAACGACCAACGTCAAATGAACCAAGAGCAACGCTATGTTGGTTTCTAAGCTCTTTTCTAATCAGGCAGTACGCTTTGCCGCTGTCGGCGTCTCCAATACCGTTATCGACTTTATCGTATTCATGCTGCTGCAAAACCTAACTGGGGTTGCAGCAGCTCAAATTCTCGGCTATAGCGCCGGAACTGCTAACAGCTACTACTGGAATCGCAAATGGACATTTGCCCGCGACAAAGGTTGGGATGTAGGCGAACTGATCCGTTTTCTCGTCGTCAATATCTGTGTTGCGGTCATTACCAGTATCGCAATCAGCCTTGTACCTGTCACCATTCCAGTCTGGATGGCGAAGATCGCTGTGACGATTCTCGGTCTAGGCATCAACTTCGGATTCAGCAAGTTATGGGTATTCCGCGGATAAGATATTGGTTATATAACGAACAGACTGTTTTGTCTCTAGGATTCCAAACTCTATACGTTATGATCCCAAGACAATTCATACGTTAGAAGATCCATATATGCCTGTTTTCTATTGCCAATGCGCAAGGTTTCCTTTCCATCCTTCGTTAAGCAAACTATATCTCTTGCTCTCTATATCAATGGATATTTCGATTCAAATATACCTAAGCTACCATCATCTAAGGAGGCATTCCCATGAAAGTACGTAAAGCGATTATTCCGGCAGCCGGTCTTGGTACACGTTTGCTGCCAGCTACCAAAGCCCAACCTAAGGAAATGCTTCCGATCGTCGACAAACCGGCGATTCAATACATCATTGAAGAAGCGGTTGCCAGTGGCATCGAGTCTATCCTGATCGTAACCGGTCGTGGCAAGCGTTCGATCGAAGACCATTTTGACCATTCCGTTGAATTGGAACTCGAACTAGCTACCAAAAACAAAACCGCTCTGCTGGAGCAAGTGAACTATATTTCCGAGATGGCGGACATTCATTATATTCGTCAGAAAAAGCCGCTCGGTCTCGGTCATGCGATCCTGTGCGCCAAGCAATTCGTCGGCAACGAACCATTCGCTGTTCTGCTCGGTGATGACCTGATCGTTAATGAAGAGCCAGGTCTGAAACAGCTGATTAACCAGACAGTCTATCCGTCTACTGCTATCGTCGGCGTACAGCATGTACCGTATGAAGAAACGAACAAATACGGAATCGTCGCGCCGTCTGCACTCCCGAATACGCCACATTCCATTATCCCACTAAGCGGGATCGTCGAAAAACCAGATGTGGCAGATGCCCCTTCTGATCTGGCGGTCATCGGACGTTATATCCTGCCACCGGAAATCTTCGACATTCTCGAAGACACACCACCGGGTAAAGGCGGCGAAATCCAACTAACCGATGCCATCTCCCGCCTGCCACATCTGGCTGCACTAGAAATTCAGGGTAACCGTTATGACATCGGTGATCCACTTGGTTATGTAAAATCGACCATCGAGTTCGCCCTGAATCGCCCGGAACTGCGCGGCGAGATTCAGAAGTATCTGGAAGAGCTGTATAACCGCTCCCGTGTAGCTGTGAAGTAATGACGTATCGTATGTGAAGCAACGATGTATTGTTAAATTATCATTACGTACTTGTAAAATGAATCATCGATGATAACCTGCAAAAGCCTGCACATCTCATTGTGCAGGCTTTTTGGATTTCTTACCGGTTTTGCTGCAAATGGATTTTACGGGCAGTTGCTTATGCTTCCTTATGATGCTGTGCGCGGTATAGAGTATCCAGCAGCTGTTGATAATACCAGTTCGTATTCAATTATTTCCCGGGTAACTTACTACTCATCTATTTCAGAAATTCAAAAGATTTCCCAACCATTGCAATGCCTCATACAAGCCGTCCTTGCGTTACATTTCCTTTTATATCTTGAATACGCCTGATGAAATGGATGTGCTAGTGTATAGATCCTCTGATTCTCATATATCCTATTCACTTCTGTTCGTTCATTTGCACTCTTGTTCATTGATAACAAATTCTACCCGTACGAAGCAGAATGATGTAGAAGCTGATCATATTTTTCGTCTATTTCATCCAATGTATACAAAAAAGCTCCCCCGGTTACCCGGGAGAGCTTCAGTACAGGCAAGCAGCCTGTTGTTATTACGATAACACTTAGTAACCTACGCCGTTGTATGTCATGATCCAGATCGAACCGGATACGACAACGAGTACGATTGCCAGACCGAAGATCAGAGCCATCACGTTCCAGCGAGGTTGGTTGCCCTGACGTTCACGCACGTGCATGAAGAAGAACAACTGAACAACGAACTGCAATACGGCAGTGATCATGATCACCAGAACCGTAGGGAATCTGTCCAGCATATGATTGAGGACGACGACCAGTGGAATGATGGTCAGAATGATCGACAGGATAAAACCGATGATGTAAGACTTCAACGAACCGTGAGCATGTGCTTCATCGTGTCCGTGTGTATGGTTGGAATGATCCGCCATGTTACATCACCCCCATCAGATAAACGACCGACAACAGGAAAATCCAGACGGCGTCCAAAAAGTGCCAGTACAAGCTGAGTACGTTGACTTTACCGCGTGTTACATCGGTAATGCCTTTGCGTCCCAGTTGAATCATAATAAGCAACATCCAGCCCAGACCCATCGATACGTGAAGTCCGTGCGTACCAACCAGCGTGAAGAACGAGGTCGCGAATGCACTTGTACCGAAGTTGAAGCCTTCGTGTACCATTTTGATAAACTCGTCAACTTCCAGGAAAATAAACGCTGCACCCAGTACCCATGTTACTGCTAACCAGGAAATCAGTTGCTTTACTTTCCCTTGGTTCATTGCCAGTACAGCAAGACCACTTGTAAAGCTGGATGTCAGGAGGATAAAGGTTTCAGCGATAACGCCCGGCATTTCGAAAATCTCGGACGCGCTCGGTCCGCCTGCCGTATTGTGGTGCAAGACCACATACGTAGCAAACAGCGTACCGAACAAAACAACGTCCGTGATCAGGAAGATCCAGAAGCCAAGCAGCTTCAATTCCTGTGGATCGTGATGTCCATGGTCATGATGATGATCATGACCGTGTGTTGCGGCTTGTGCCATTAAAGTGTCCCCCTTAATGAAGCCTCAGTTTTTTCTACTTCTTCTGCTGGAATGTAGAAGCCCTCATCATCATTCATGGAACGTGCAGCCAGACAAGCCAACACGCCCGCAAGACCGATTACGGCCATCCATACCCAGTGGAATGTAAAACCGAAACCTGCGATAAAGAAGCACGTAGAAAAGATAATCGGGATACCCGAATTACTAGGCATATGAATTGGTTCGTATTTTGGTTTCGCATCCTTCGCAGGAAGCTTACCAGCAGCACGACGCTGCTTCTCGATCCACAGTGGATCTCTGCTATCCACTACCGGAGTAATGGCAAAGTTGTATTCTGGAGCTGGAGAAGGAATCGTCCATTCCAGTGTGTGAGCATCCCACATGTCGCCAGTAACATCTCTTTCGCGGTGTACAAAGCTATAAGCGATCTGTACAGCCTGCAAGATGAAGGCAATACCCATCAGGTACGCACCAACCGTCGATACGACGTTCAGCGGGCCCCAGCCGGTATCCCAATCAAATGTACTTACACGACGAGTCATACCCATCAGACCGAGCAGGTACTGCGGCATGAAACATACGTAGAAACCGATGTTCCAGAACCAGAAGGACCATCTGCCCAGCGTTTCGTTCAGCTTGAAGCCGAACATTTTTGGCCACCAGTAGTACATGCCGGCAAAGTAACCGAACACGACGCCACCGATCAGAACTTGGTGGAAGTGGGCGATTAGGAAGTAACTGTTGTGATACTGGAAGTCAGCAGGTGCAACCGAGAGCAGTACCCCTGTCATACCACCGACGATAAATGCCGGGATAAACGCGACCGTCCAAAGCATGGGCAGATCGAAGCGGATACGTCCGCGGTACATTGTGAACAACCAGTTGAATATTTTAACCCCTGTCGGGATTGCGATCAACATCGTGGACAAAGCGAAGAAGGCGTTGACGTCTGCACCGGAACCCATCGTGAAGAAGTGATGCGCCCAAGTAAAGAACGATACAAACGCGATGATCATCATCGCAAAGACCATGGAAGTGTAACCGAACAGCTTTTTGCGTGAGAACACGCTGACGACTTCGGAGAAGATACCGAACGCCGGCAAGATAACGATATATACCTCAGGGTGACCCCACATCCATATCAAGTTGATATACATCATCGGGTTACCCCCACCGTCAAGGGTGAAGAAGTGGCCGCCCCCAAACCGGTCGAGGAACAGCAGTGCCAGTGTAACAGTCAGAATCGGGAATGCGAAGATGATGATTACGCATGTTGCGAATACCGACCAAGTGAACATTGGCATTTTCATCATTGTCATGCCTGGTGCACGCATTTTGATGATGGTAACGAGGAAGTTGATACCTGTTGCCAGGGAACCAATACCAGAGATCTGAATACCCCAGATGTAGAAGTTCTGACCCGGACCCGGGTTAAACTGCATCTCCGACAATGGTGGATAACTGAGCCAACCTGCGTCCGGCGAACCGCCGATAACGAAGGAAAGGTTAAACAGCATCGCACCGAGGAAGAACAGCCAGAAGCTCAGGGAGTTCAAATACGGGAACGCAACGTCGCGCGCGCCAATCTGTAGCGGAACGACAACGTTGAACAAACCGAACATAAACGGCATCGCCATAAATAAGATCATAACTACGCCGTGCGTAGTGAAGACTTGGTTATAATGCTCAGGATGCAAAAACTCAAAGTTTGGAATCGCTAGCTGCGTACGCATCATCAGGGCATCAACGCCACCGCGGAACATCATGATGATGGCAGCCAGGATATACATGATACCGATCTTTTTGTGGTCAACGGTAGTCAACCAGTTACGCCAGAGCCATTTCCACTTTTTGAAATAGGTCAATCCAGCAACGATGGCAATCGATACCAATGCAATGGATACGTCTGCACCGTAAATCAGCGGATCACCGGTGACGAAAAACTCGGATGCAAACTGTTTAATATTTTCGAGCATCGTGGAGCTCCTTTCACTGTCTTTATCTATACCGTGTCAGGCAGACAACAGTATAATGCAGCATTGTATCAATGCCAGAACATCATTCAACCGACAGAGGATTACTTGGAATCCGTACCCAATCCATCATGCTGTTGATTGGATTCACTGTCTGTACCCATGTCGCTTTGACCTTCATTGCTCTCACCTTCACCGGTTTGAGTCTGAGGAGTCGTATGGGATGCACGATCAGTATCAGCAATACCGCCTGGCAGATATTTGCCCACCAGTTGTTGGAACAAATTGTCCGGGAACGCCGAGAAGAATTGCTTTTCAGCTGTACCTGGAGTCGACAGCGATTGGTACGTATCCATAGTCATTGGCTGAGACTCAGTTTTCACTTTGTTCACCCATGCCTGATAGTCCGCATCGCTCACTGCATTTACGTCAAATCTCATGTCGCCAAAGTGCTCACCACTAAAGTTTGCACCGGAACCGAAATACGTGCCTGTATGGTCTGCCTGCAAATACAAGGTCATCGCCATACCAGACATTGTATAAATCTGACCACCCAGCTGCGGAATCCAGAAGGAGTTCATCGGAGCATCGGAAGTCAATTCAAAACGGATTGGCGTATCTTCAGGAATGGTCAATGTGTTCACAGACGCGATTCCCTCTTCAGGATAGAAGAACGCCCATTTCCAGTCCATCGATACTGCCTGGATGGTTACGGGTTGCTTTTGTGACTGAATAGCCACGGAAGGTTCGAGCGCGTACGTATAACGTACCGTTACGATACCAATAATGGCGATTACGACAATCGGAATGCCCCACCAAATGGATTCAAGCAATGTGCTATGGCTGAAATCCGGATCGTATTTCGCCTTTCTGCCCGGCTTGTCACGATATCTCCATACAATGACAAATGTCAGTATGGTAGTTGGTACGATGACAATCGCGGTCAGAATCGTAGAAATGATAATGATATCCCGTTGTCCTTCTGCAATAGGGCCTTTCGGATTGAGAACAGCGTAGTTACTGGAGCCAGTAGCTAACGCCCACACCGTCAGGGCCAGCGACAGAACAGTTACAACCAGAAGAACCCATAACATAAGGCGCGAACCTGGTTTTTTGTTCATCTTGATCCCCTTTCTCACTTAACGCTCATGACGTTCATAATATTGAAACCACACATTCCTATGGTAACACTAAGTGTGCTTTTTGCGTATCCATAGAAGGTGTAAATTTCAGTTTTTTTTGGCTTGTTAACAAATCTGTCAATTTATTAGTAACCAAAAGTGAATGATTTCACATTATTTCAAGATTAACATATTTTTATTTCAACAAAAAGCCCCTTTAAGAATAAATCTTAAAAGGGCCGTATTCATGTTGTTTGTTGCATACTATACATCTGTTAACAACGTATAACTATTAATCATCTTTAATGCCTTCTTTGCCCTCATCGCTGCGAGCCTGCATCGATCCAAGCCATTTACCAAGCGAATAAATGATCGCAAAAGCCGCCAAACAGCCTACTCCCATCATCAATCCCAAGTTATTGTCGTTAAATGGTTGAAGATTGAATACAATCAGCAGGATACCGGCAGCACAGGCAATCCATGCCACGATACTGAGCATACGGCTCAGTCCATACGTATTTTGCGCTGATGTTCTATTACGGGGACTTTTCGAGTTGGTAGCCATGGAATCCACTCCCCTTTCTTCGTAGTTGTTTTGCTAGTATGTGTACCGGTGATCACTTGCATGCATTCAATATTGGATCGCATCGGTATGCTATACTGCCTATTACCACAAAATAGGGTCTTTGATTCGCTCGTCCCATTTATATTTTAAAGATCGATCGTATTAACGCGTTTCCATCCAGTTATTACGCACCACATTCTGATACCAGTAATAACTTTCCTTCGGTGTACGCACCTGAGTACGGAAATCGACATGCACCAGCCCAAAACGCATACGATATCCTTCTGCCCATTCAAAATTATCCATGAGCGACCATGCCATATATCCTTTCAGATGAATACCGTCGTTGATCAGACGGTGTACCTGAGCAATATGCTGTTGCAAATAGTAGACGCGAATCACGTCATTCACTTTACCATTTATCGGACATTCATTAATACAAGCGCCGTTCTCGGTAATATAGATATCGTTGTTGCCGTATTTTTGTAGATAGTGAATGACATCATACAGACCGGTCGCATCAATCGGCCAACCGATATCGGTCTTGAACAGCCCCATATCTACTTCTTCACTTTGCAAAGAACCAGCGGATGCGTTATACCGATTAACAGTTGGATGATAATAATTGATACCTAGCAGATCAATCGGTTGCGCGATAATCTCCAGATCGCCATCTTGAATAGGCGGCGTTGCGCCTGCTTGCTGGAACCATTCATATAGAGAAGATGGATATTGTCCTTTGTAGATCGGATCAAGGAACCAGTCGGCATACACTTCAATATTACGGTCACAAGCAGCGCGGTCTTCCGGACGCTTGCTGTAAGGAACCGCCCACGCGACATTCGGCGCGATTCCGATCTGTCCTTCCAGTTGCAGTTCACGGAATAGCTTCACTGTATGTCCATGCGCTACTAGAACATGATGCCCAACATTCAGCGCCATTTGCAGATCCTCATTCCCCGGCGCATGCTTGCCTTCCAGATTGGACAGAAAAGCGATGCACCACGGTTCATTGAACGTGAGCCAAAATTTGATTTTGCCGGAAAATTCACGGAAGATCACTTCGGCATATTTGACAAAAGCATCGATAGTGCGTCGATTCTCCCAACCACCTACATCCTGCAATGCCTGTGGAAGATCCCAGTGATATAACGTACAAAAAGGCTCAATTCCCGCTTCCAGCAACGCATCTACAAAACGATGGTAAAACTCAATGCCTTCACGGTTAATCTCTCCATCCCCATCTGGAATAATACGCGGCCATGCTACCGAGAAGCGATACGTATCAATACCGAGTTCTTTCATTATAGCAATATCTTCTTCATACCGATGGTAGCTGTCACAAGCGATATCCCCATTATGCCCGTTATACACTTTGCCTGGCGTATGAGCGAATGTATCCCAGATCGACAATCCGCGTCCATCTTCCTGATACGCGCCTTCAATCTGATACGATGCGGTCGCTGTGCCCCAGCGAAAATCCTTTGGAAATTGGAAAATAGTCATAATCGAAACCCTCCCATAGTAAAATATTTACAAATGAGTATACGCTTACATCATAGTATAGTTCAGTGTTATACAACAGGCTGTAACTTATGTTTCCCGGTACGTAAATTCAAGACAATAGACCACTTACATGTTCTGTACGATGAATCAAGTTGTACCGTTCTCCTGCTGTTACCGCAAACTCGATCAGATGACCATGCTCATCCTCTGTATATTTGAACTCTGGTGCCGCTACGATAGGTTCATCAGAAGTAACCGGGATATCATGAATATGCAGCGGCTGTGCAGAACGGATGCGACATACGCCAGTATGATCAGCTTGGAGTTGTGCATGCTGCAACTGTCCGTCACTCCAGCTAATATCTACCGTATATCCGCCGCGCGCACGTAGCCCCGTAACACTCCCGCTTTGCCAATTGGAGGGCAACGCAGGCAGCAGGTGAAGATGATCCAGATGACTGTGCAGCAGCATCTCTGCCATACCAGCCGTTCCACCAAAGTTGCCGTCAATCTGAAACGGTGGATGTGCATCAAATAGATTCGGATACGTCGAACGTGCTAGCAATGTATGCACAAAATGATGTGCTTGCTCGCCGTCCAACAACCTCGCATACAGATTGATCAGCCATGCACAGCTCCAGCCGGTATGCCCACCACCATGTTCCAGACGCCGCTCTAGTGATACGCTTGCCGCTTGTACCAGCTCAGGGCGCTCCTGACGGTTGATTTCATTACCTGGATACAATCCGTACAGATGCGATACATGGCGATGTCCCGGTTCATGCTCCTCATAATCGTCATACCATTCGCGCAATTGCCCATGACGTCCGATCTGGAAAGGATACAGACGATCCATCGCGGTCGTGAGGCGATCCATAAATTGCTCATCAAAACCATTCAGACGATGATGTTCTATCGATGATGATTCGCTTATCGCAAACGATTCGTCTATCGATGATAATCCATCTACTGATGATAATCCGTCGATCGGTGATGCTGGCTGATCCGCTGCTGATCTTGTGCTTGTTTTGTCATGCTGAGAAGCCAACACTTGCGCCGCCTGCATACAATGCCGGAACAGTTCCCGGATCAAGGTCATATCCATCGTCGATGCCGCAGATATGCTGCATGGCGTGCCACGTTCCGTCAGAAACTTATTTTCCGGTGATGTGGATGGTGCGGTTACGAGATACCCCTGCGGGTCTTCCACCAACCAATCCAATGCAAATTGGGCTGCTTCTTTCATAATTGGATAGGCGGTCTGGCGTAGATACTCTACATCCCGCGTATACTCGTAATGCTCCCACAGATGCGCGCACAGCCAGATGCCGCCCATCGGCCAGAATGCCCAGCTGGCATCGCCACCCGTTGGAATTGCCTGTCGCCACAGATCGGTATTGTGGTGAGTGACCCAGCCGCTTGCACCGTAATGAACAGTAGCAGCCTGTCGCCCGCTATGGCTCAGCTGTTCAATCATCGTCAGCAACGGTTCATGACATTCGCTCAGATTGCACAATTCCGCAGGCCAATAATTCATCTGCGTATTGATATTGGTCGTATAATCGCTGTACCACGGCGGCTGCACATGCGGATTCCAGATGCCTTGCAAATTAGCAGGCTGACTGCCCGGACGTGAACTGGCGATCAGCAGATATCGTCCATAATGGAAATAGAGAGCTTCCAGCTCGTTATCCTGCCCCTGCTGTTTGTACCGCTGCAATCGCAGATCGGTCGGCAACACATCTGCCTGCTGCGAACGTTCTTCTGGTGATGTCCCCAGCTCCAGCTGTACCCGTTGGAATAAACGTTCATGATCGGCAACATGCTCTGCCCGGATCTGGTTCCAACCGAGTGCTGCTGCACTATCCAGCTGCTGACGACACTGTTCCACCAACGAGCGTCCAGTGCTACCGGGTTGACGATCGTAGCCGTCATAATTGGTTGCCGCCGCTAGTAAAATAACAACCTCGGTTGCCCCATCCACATGAATCATCTCGCCATGTGCCTGTACTGTTCCACTATCGCTCCATACATGCAGAACAGTATGAAAATGAATGCCCTGCTCTTCGGCATCATTCCAGCGGTACGGCTGTTCCTTTTCCCCATACCACGAAGCTTCCGGGTATACATAGCCCTTCATCTCCAGCTGGTGACCAGATGTGGTGAGTCTATGCGGCTGTACACTATTCAGACTGATCTGCGCAGACAATGGCTGTTGAATGGTGCTACGTAGCCGATAGGCAAGGATCTGATGCGGATAGCTGATCAGCACCTCTCGCTCCAACGATTGCGCTCCCTGCTGCCACGATGTGCGCGATACCGCTTGCTGTAAATCGAGTTCCCGGTGGTAATGCCGAATCTCGCTATCCGCTTCTGGCGCAACATATTGCACGATCAGATCACCCAGCGGTTGATATGCCTGTACATCCTGACCGAGCATCTGCTCATTGACCAGCTCCTGCGCTTCATCCAGTTGCCCAGCGAAGATCAGCTTGCGTGCCTGTTCCAGATGCTCCAAGCTAGACGGGTTCGAGCGTTCACGCAGCGTTCCAGACCAGAGTGTATCTTCATTCAGCTGTACCACATCGCGTACTGCATCACCGAATACCATGCCACCGATTCGCCCGTTCCCAATTGGTAACGCTTCTTCCCACACCTCCGCGGGTTGGCTATACCAGAGTCTATACATATCATTTGTAGAGCGTGCTTGATTTTCCGTCATATTCAGTCCTCCTTTGTATTCATTTCCGAGCAGTGAAGCCTCTTCCAGACGAGGAGCATCGGAATCAATGTCCCACAATGATTGCTCGATGAAAAAAAGAGGCTCGTATCACCGAGCCTCTCTTGTTGTGCTGTTGCTAACTATGCATCGTACTTGCTGACTTGAGGATTACGCGATTACTTGGCGGCTACCGGTTTGCTCCACAGTTCAACGGTATCCTTGATCATTTGCGAATACGTTTGTTCCATTTTCTTAATGTCATCGGTATTCAACTCGGTGATCATCTGATCGTAGACGCTGTCAAACTGATCCGGTTTTGCCAAAATCGCTTCTGGAATACGTTTGCGTACGATATCCTGCGATTTTTGGAAAGAAACAGTGTAGTTCGGGTCATCTGGTGCTGGCAGGTTGTACGCGGCTCCCCATGCTTTGACTGGGAACTCGTCTTTTTGCGGGAACAGGTCTTTCCATGTGGTGGCACCGTAAGCTTTCAGTGTATCTTTTTCCGGTTGAGTGTATCCGGCTACGATTTGTTCTGGGAAGTTGGTTGTGTAGTAGTTACCGCCGGAATCCTTCACACCATCGCCGTAGCGAACGGAGAAGTTGTACATGCCGATTCCCGATTCTTTGGTAAAGTTGGTATTGTCATTGACTTTGCGATCTTGCACATCTTGCGGGATGACACGTTTGCCATCTTTCATTTCATATTGTTTGCCTTCAATGCCCCAGTTGTTCAGCACCTGAGCTTCATCGGATGCCATCCAATCGAGGAATTTGATCATGCGGATCGGGTCTTTGGCAGATGTGGTGATACCAATACCGTAACCGACTGGTGCGCCAACATCTTGGAAGGAATGGTCTTTTGTTTGACCATCCAGTTGTACCGGATAGTGACCATAAGTGCGTTCCGCCATACCGGATGTTTTCAGCGAGTTCTCGGCTTGCTGATAATCCCACTCTTGGTCGATCAGACCGAGAACGCGACCGCTTGCTACTTTGGACAGATACTGATCACTCTTCTGGGTAAAGGACTCAGGGTCCAGCAGACCTTCGTTGTACATATGATTCAGCCAGCGGAAGTATTCTTTTTCCTCTGGGCGTTTGTAGTGCAATTGCGCTTCATACGTTTCCGGGTTGATGTAGAATTCGCCATCATCCGGTGCACCGGTGGAGGTGAATGCCGGGTTGGTGACGGTGATCATGATCTTCCAGTCATCCGCATTGAGAGACAATGGAATCGTCGGCTGACCGTTGATCGTTGGGTGCTTTTCTTTGTACTCTTTGAGCACATTTTCAAAATCCTTCACCGTTTGGATTTTCGGATAACCAAGCTCCTTCATAACCGCATTCTGTACTTCAAAGCCGCCACCTGCATCGAACGAAGTCTGACCGACTCCGGCATTTGTTGGAATGACGTAGATGGACGGATCTTCCTTGCTGTATTGCAAACGGGACAGATCGTCACCGTATACTTTTTTGATGTTAGGACCGTATTTGTCGATCAAATCGGTCAGATCAATCAGTGCGCCCGCTTCTACGAGCTTCGTAACCGAACCTTTCGGATAGATCATGTCCGGGTATTCGCCGGATGCAGTCATCAGCGCGATCTTCTGTGTACCACCGCCACTGACATCATATTCCGCGTTGATCGTAACATTGGTTGCTTTGGTAATCGCCTGTCCTACATCATCTTTCATCCCGTTCCAGGTTGGATTGGGGTCAGAGCCGAAAAAGGAAAATGTAATCGGTGTCGATGTATCAGATGTTTCGGTTTGGGTCGGATCGGAGTTACCTCCGCATGCGGTTACAGTTGCCAGCGACAGAACTGCCAGCGGAATCAGTGCACGTTTTAAGAATGTTGCAGACATTGTAAAAAGTCCTCCTTTATAGTAAAAGCCTCTCTTGCTGCGCAAATCTGCCGTACATCCTCCTCTCCTCTTCATCTACAGTAGCAGAGTATGAAAAAAGGGACTCCAGCAACAGAGTCCCCCATTTGTATTTCCATACAGAAACCGGGTATTCAGGAGTGAAGCTTACACTCCTTGCTGCTGCTTACTTGGCGGCTACGGGTTTGCTCCACAGGTCCACCGTGTCTTTGATCATTTGCGAATACGTTTGTTCCATTTTCTTCATATCATCGGTGTTCAATTGCTCGATCATCTGATCGTAGATCCCGTCAAACTGATCTGGTTTAGCGAGTACTGCTTCTGGAATACTTTTACGTACGATATCCTGCGATTTCTGGAATGTTACCGTATAGTTCGGGTCATCCGGTGCAGGCAGGTTATACGCTGCTCCCCACGCTTTGACCGGGAACTCGTCTTTTTGCGGGAACAGATCTTTCCATGTCGTTGCGCCGTATGCTTTCAACGTATCCTTCTCCGGCTGGGTATATCCAGCGATAATTTGTTCCGGGAAGTTGGTTGTGTAATAGTTGCCAGTAGAATCCTTCACACCGTCACCGTAATGAACGGAGAAGTTGTACATGCCGATACCGGATTCTTTGGTAAAGTTGGTGTTGTCGTTGATTTTGCGCTCCTGTACATCAGCCGGGATGACGCGTTTTCCGTCTTTCATTTCATACTGTTTACCTTCAACGCCCCAGTTGTTCAATACTTGGGCTTCGTCGGATGCCATCCAGTCGAGGAACTTGATAATGCGAATCGGGTCTTTGGCAGAAGTCGTAATCCCCATACCGTAACCGACCGGTGCACCGATGTCTTGGAAGGAGCGGTCTTTGGTCGACTCATCCAGTTGTACCGGATAGTGACCGTAGGTGCGCTCTGCCATTTTGGATGATTTCAGCGAGTTCTCGGCTTGCTGGTAATCCCACTCCTGATCGATCAGACCAAGAACGCGACCACTGGCGATTTTGGACAGATATTGGTCACTCTTCTGGGTAAAGGTTTCTTTGTCCAGCAGACCTTCATTGTACATGTGGTTCAGCCAGCGGAAGTATTCTTTTTCCTCCGGACGTTTGTAATGCAATTGCGCTTCATATGTCTCCGGGTTGATGTAGAATTCGCCGTCATCCGGTGCGCCGGTGGACAGGAATGCCGGATTGGTGACAGTGATCATGATCTTCCAATCGTCTGCATTGAGGGACAATGGAATGGTTGGCTGACCGTTGATAGTTGGATGTTTTTCTTTGTACTCTTTGAGCACATTTTCAAAGTCTTTGACTGTTTTGATCGTAGGATAACCAAGCTCTTTCATGACCGCATTTTGCACTTCAAAGCCGCCGCCTGCATCAAAGGATGTCTGACCTACACCAGCATTTGTTGGAATGACATAGATGGATGGATCATCCTTACTGTATTGCAAGCGCGCCAGATCATTGCCGTATACCTTTTTGATATTCGGACCGTACTTGTTGATCAGATCGGTCAGATCAATCAGTGCGCCCGCTTCTACCAGCTTCGTAATCGATCCTTTTGGGAAAATCAGATCTGGGTATTCGCCCGATGCCGTCATCAAAGCAATCTTCTGCGTACCGCCGCCACTCACATCATACTCGGCATTGATCGTTACATTAGTCGCCTTCGTAATCGCTTGACCGACATCATCCTTCATGTTGTTCCAAGTTGGACTTGCATCCGAACCAAAGAACGAAATGGTGATCGGTGTCGATGTGTCCGACGTTTCCGATTCGGATGGATCTGCACTGCCGCCACAGGCAGTTACGGTTGCCAGCGACAATACCGCCAGCGGAATCATGACGCGTTTCAACAATTTGCCAGCCATGAAAAAGCCCCCTTTTGAATGGTCATCCTCTGTATGCTAAGACGGCACTGCCGTCACGTAGCCTTTGCGAAAATAACATGTACACAATTCGGAAACAGTATTTCCCTGAGACCATTTGCGGATCACCATTCAACATTCAATGTTTCCGCTTACATTTAAGGGGAAATAGATAGCCGGTGCAATGACCGGCTGAGGCAATACGGCAGGAATCGTTTGGAATCGGATTGCAGAAACGATCGCTGTGCTTGTCATGCAGAGTAGCAGATGCAGGAATGACTATGTACGCCAGCCCCGGAGGGCAAAGGCGTTACGCCTTCACCGCACCCAGTGTCATACCGCTAACAAAGTACTTTTGCAGGAATGGATACACGATCAGGATCGGTACGGTAACGACAATCGTAATCGCCATCCGAATCGATTCTGGCGAGATGCTTGCCATCTGCTTCGCCATATCGTTTGCATTCACAGCGCCGCTTTGCTGGGTACTTTGCTGCAATACTTTCATCAGCTCGTACTGAAGCGTCGTCCACTCTGGCGAACTGGCATTGTACAGATACGTATCAAACCAGGAATTCCATTGTCCCACTGCGAGGAACAGGGCAATCGTCGCCAGTACCGGCTTACAAAGTGGCAAAATGACTTTGAGATAGATCGTAAAATCATTTGCCCCGTCCAGCTTCGCTGATTCTTGCAGCGCATACGGCAATCCGTCGATAAAGGAACGGATAATGAACACGTTGAACGCACTGACCACGCCGGGCAGTACATACACCCAGAACGAGCCGATCAGATGCAGATCGCGCATCAGCAGGAACGTAGGCACCAGACCTGCTGTCACATACATCGTCAACGCCAGAAAGGTCGAGATGAATTTGCGTGCCTGAAAATCAATCCGGCTGAGGGTAAATGCTAGCATCGAAGCGCTGATCAGACCGAGAATCGTACCAACCACCGTCCGCAGGATCGAGATCTGTGCACCTTGCAGCAGACCTTGATACTGGAAGATGACTGAATAATTCTCAAATGTAAAGGCGCGCGGGATAATATGGATACCGCCTCGTACCGTATCTGACGATTCGTTAAGCGAGATCGCCAGCACGTTCAGAAACGGATACAGCGTTACAATCAGTACAAGCGACATCAGAATCGTATTGCACACATCAAAGATTTTGTCGCCTTTGGTGGCGTTGAATGCTTTGTTGGTTGCCATTACCGTTCTCCCCTTTCAAACTCATATCGTATACGGCAGCAGGCGGAACGTCTTCATCCCCGCCGATGCTGCTACGTTATCTGCGAATACAATGTTACATAATGCTCTCTTTGGTCGTTTTCTTGAAGATGCCATTTGCTGTAAACAACAGCGCAATACTGACCACGGAGTTGAAAATACTGATCGCCGTACCATAGGAGTACCGGTTCATTTCAAGCCCGTATTTCAGTGCATACAGGTCTAATACTTGAGAATAGTCGGTGACAAGGTTGTTGCCAAGCAGGAACTGCTTTTCAAAGCCGATGCTGACCAAGTGACCGATCGACATGATGAGCAGGACGATAATCGTCGTTCGCATACCAGGTAGGGTAATATGCCACATCTGGCGGAATCGGTTCGCACCGTCAACCCGTGATGCTTCATATTGCTCCTGATCAATACCCGTAATGGCAGCCAGATAGATGATCGTATTCCAGCCCATTTCCTTCCATACATCGGAAGCGGTTACAATGCCCCAGAACCATTGCCCCTGTGCCATAAATTGAATCGGCTGGTCAATAATATGGAGCGAAACGAGCAATTCATTAATGATACCACCATCGGTGGAGAGTGACTTGGTGACGATCCCGGCTACAACGACCCAGGATACAAAGTGAGGCAGATACGATACCGTCTGTACCGTACGCTTGAAGATCATGCCGCGCACTTCATTAAGCAGAATCGCGAACACAACCGGGAAAATAAAACCGAAAATCAAACCGAGGAAACTCATTGCCAGTGTATTGCGCAGTGCCAGGTAAAACTGCTGATCCTGAAACAATGCAATAAACTGATCTAGCCCGACCCAGCGCTGTTCAAAAAACGAGCGTGCCGGACGATATTCCTGAAATGCCATCAGCCAGCCCCATAGCGGAACATAACTGAAAATGAATGCCCAGATCACAAATGGGATCGACATCAGATACAGATAACGCTGCTGCTTGAACACCTTCCAGAAGCTGCCGGTTTTGCCGGTACTGATGCTGGACGCCTTATCCCGTTTGCGGGAAGATGCCTGTTTGGTTGTTGAATCCATCATTCCATCCACCTTCCTATAATCGGCTTCATCGCGAGGATGATGCCTTGCTGTGCTGCAACCGTATCGTGGTGAGTACATATTGAATTATAAAAGAAAGCGCTTTCTATTTATACCTGACAAATTGGATGTAAAATCATATAAAAATTAGTCATCGGCTCCATTTCCTGTCACATCACTAAAAATAAAGGGTACAGCACCATCCATTCTCTGAATCATCCCTACATAAACATTCAGATACCAATACAAAAAATCCTGCTCTCCTCAACAGAACAGGAAAACAGGATATTCTACTTATCATAATTGGTATGACGCATCATATCATTTCATTGCTACTGCATTCGGTCTGCATTGTTGCAGCATATACCTTGCTCTATCTATCAGCTCTGCATCCAGTGGGCATTGCTTATTAGTCTGTTCATCCTTCAATCCAATTGCCGATCCAGTTGTTCCCGATAAGCGGACGGTGAGATGCCAGTGTACTTTTTGAATTTGCTATGAAAATAATCCACATTCGCATATCCAACCTGCGCTGCGACCTTGTGTACCTTCATACCCTGCGCCAGCAACTCCTTGGCACGATCCAGCCGCACCTGATCAAGAAAATGATTGAACGAATCGCCTGTATACGTTTTGAACATTTTGCCTAAGTAAGCGCTATTGTAATTGAATACTTCCGCGAGCAGCTCCAGCTTCAGATTGTCGCTATAATGACGACGGATAAAGTCAGTCATCTGCTTCATCACCGATTCATGACTGCCTCCATCAATCGATTGCAGCAGACAATCCAACCGTTCGCTAATCAGCTCCACTACGCCTGCCGCTGTAGAAGCCGAATACAGCTCTGGAATCAATGCCAGACACTGCTGCACCGCTGGACCTGACCCGGACACGCTCCCCGGCAAGCGGCTGAGCGCGAGTGACAGCACATGCGAGCACAGACTTTTCGTTTCCCGCTCTGGCATGGCTGCGCGATGACATGTATCCAGCAATTCCTGCAATACCCGCTGTGCAGCAGACAGACTACGAATATCGACTGCATAATACAGCCGATCTGCCCACTCCGCTGCTTGAGGTGCCGGAACGGTCGTCCCCTCTTCCGCAGCCACTGGCGCTTCATCAAACGTTGCTGGCTGTACTTCCGCCTCTGCCAGCGCTACCCCGGAAGAGTCAAACCAGAATCGTCCTTCCAGCAACAACTGTGCCTGTTCATAACTGTCATGAATCCATTCTGCTTGTTGTGCCATCTGTCCGGCAGCAATATACCACTGCTCCCGAGCGCCATCTTCATCCAGCAATCGCTGTCTCAAATCCGCCAATGCCTGCGCATCATAATGCCTGCCAGTCAATATGCCAATCCATTGCCCCGCTGCGAATACAATATGCTGCTCTTCTCCTTGCCATCCGCTACGTAACCGCTGCAACGGACGATTCATCCCTTCTCCCTGCTCGCCTGTACCTGCATGCCACTCCAGCAAAAGAATCTGATATCCGTCCCAGTCCAATCGCAGCTCCTGTAGCGCACGCTCCTGCTCCCTGCCAGACGTACTCAGCAGCATCTGCTCCACCAATTCATGAGCGTGCACCTGCTGCGGCTGCACAGCATTCCCACGCTGCTCCTGTTCTAGCGTGCGGTATACCCGGCGCAGCTCCTGCTCCATCTCTTCTTCATCCACCGGCTTCAGCAAATACCCATCTACCCCATACCCAAGCGCCCGGCGCGCATATTCAAAATCCGCATGACCGCTCAGAATGAGCACATGTGCCTGATTATGCTCCTGACGCAATTGCTGAATGACCTCTAGCCCGCTCATGCCCGGCATACGGATATCCATAATCATCAGATCGGGCTGAATGCGTTCAAACTTTTGCAGCGCCTCGCGCCCATTTGCTGCCGCATCTACCACCTCAAAGCCTATCCGGTCCCAGTCAATAATCGTTTTCAATCCTTCCCGAATCGCTGGTTCATCGTCGACAATCATCACTTTAAACATGATCTGTGGTCCCTCCCCTGTTAGGATTCCGTCATATCCGAAGCTGGTATTTTAAAAGAAATCTGTGTACCGGCATGCGGTGTGCTGGAGATATGCAGCCCGTACGCCTCGCCGTAAGATAAAGTAAGCCGCTGGTGTACATTTTTCAGCCCGATACGGTCGCCCTCGCTATCCGTACGCAGCGACTGGCGTACCTGCTTCAATCGCTCCATGCTCATGCCAGAACCATTATCGATCACATCAATCAATACTTCATGCTCAATTTGTAGCGTGCGGATAATGATCAAGCCGCCACTTTCCCGGCTCTCCAAACCATGAATAATCGCATTCTCCACCAGCGGCTGAATGATCAGCGGTGGAATCGGCGTCTCGCCAGTTTGTGGATCAAGCAGCAATTCATAACTGAGACGATCTCCAAATCGGAATTTCTGAATGTCCAGATACGAACGTACCAGTTCCATCTCGCCCTGAATCGTTGTATGCTTGCTGCCGATCTCCAGATTGTTGCGAATCAGCTTGCCGAGTAGGCGAACGATGTAAGCGATCTCCTTTTCCCCGTTGACGTGTGCCTTCATCCGAATCGATTCTAGCGCGTTGAACAGAAAGTGCGGATTCATCTGACTTGCCAGCATTTTAAAATTAATATCTCGCTGACTAATCTCCAGCTTCGTATTGCGTTCATTCGTCTCATACACCTGATCCATCAGCTGCCGGATATTCAGCACCATATCGTTAAATTTGCGAGACAACTGACCAATCTCGTCCATCCCGGTAATTTTGGATGAGACTTTGAGATCACCTGTGCCGACCCGATTAATCTGACGGCTCAATCCAGACAGACGGCGCGTAATCAGCAACGAGATCAGTTGCAAAAATAACAGACCAATCAGCAGAATCGCCACCAGCACGCCCGTCCCGATCAGGATGATCATATTGGAATCGCGTACAATACTATTATTGGAAAAGACCGATACAATCTTCAGTCCATTCATACTACTCTCTGGAATCAATTCGTCTACAACGATATTGGACAGTTGCCCATTGACCTCGCGTTCATAGATACCTTTGCCTGCGAGATCGATATCAATATCTACACCGGGATCATCAAGCCGTTTCCCGATCAGATCGGTGTTTTTGGCAGATACGATATTGCCACGATCATCCAGAATCATCGTCTCAAACGGTTCTGCGCTAATCAGCGAATTGAGATACGATTGGCTTAGCTCGATCACTAGCACCCCGCTCGTCGTATAATCGGTAAAATTGATTTTGCGCACCAGACTAAGCACTTGCGGCGTATTGATCTGATCATCCTTGCGATAAAACCAGTTAATCTTGCGGCTATTGATCGCCGCCTGATACCAATTGCTATTACGCGTATCCGAGTTCACCCGCATAAACTCCAGATTGTCCTGCAACGTATCATTCGTCGCATAAAAGCGAATCGCCGACACTTCGGAATACAGTCGCTGATACTCGTCAAATTCCTGATAATTCCGGTACGCTTCCACGAGATCGTATACCCGGTCATACCTTGTATTGACCACCTGACTCAGCCGTGTATCAAATAGCAGCTCATTGGAAATGTTAATCGGCACACGCAGCATAGTGGTCAGCTGGTTCTTGATCCGCTCCACATTGGTTGTCGTTTGCTCAACCGCATTGTTGAGTGCATCCTGACGCATATAATTCACCACAACCCCGCCGATAATCAAGACCGGCAACATCACGACAAAAATATAGGCGATAATCAGCTTGTTTTTGATTTTGATATCGTTAATACGATGGATCAACATACGCCACATCGGTGTACCCGCTTTCCATATCGTTTGACAATCATTCCGCACAACAACAGGTCGAAAAGTTACCCCTACAAGTTTCTTGCTTTGATCAAATTCGACCTCACCAAATATGAAACGCTTACAAAAGTCATGGTGGAAATATACTGTATCATAACATATTCTCAAATAAAAAGACTGTCCATAAAAGACAGTCTCTGGTAGAAGGTGTAAATTTTAAAAAAGTATTAAATTATAAGCGAAAAATTTTAAGAATTGTTTATAAATTATTTACCCATTACCGATATACTACATTAGACTTAGAGCGGCTTAATAAATTCGGTCTCTGGCAGGGTAAATGGATCCTGCCTGTTAATGTGGTCATAGAACATAACCCCATTCAAATGATCGTATTCATGTTGAAATACAATCGCTGAGAAGCCCTTCAGCTTCAGCTTGAATGACTGCCCATCCGGCGTAAATGCCTGTACGGTCACTTTCTCATAACGCGGTACATACCCGTCCACCGGACGATCTACAGACAGACAACCTTCGCCATGTTCAAGATAGGTCATGGCCGCAGAGTGACTGACGATTTTGGGATTACAAAATACATATTCAAGCTGACGATCCTGGTCATCGGTAAAATAGACCACAAACACACGTGCGTCCCAGCCAATCTGATTGGCGGACAACCCGATACCCGGTCGGAGGCCATATTTTTCGGCCGCTTTTTCATCTTGCGATTGCTTCAAAAACTCCATCATGCGATTGACAGTTGTACGTTCTTCTTCCGATAACGGCAGGTTTACGGGTTCCGTTACCTTGCGCAAAATCGGATCACCTTCGCGTACGATTTCGTCCATCGTTACAAAGGGAAGTGATGATTGATTCAATGTAGCTGATGCCACCTTTTTTCTAAAATTGGTTAAAACGTAAGGTCAAATGTTCGGGATTTCACCTCGTAATCGGCGATATTGATAGTTAATTATAAAAAATGTTCAAATTTACGTCAATGACAACGGTTTTTTGTCTCAATCTGTCGAATTTGCATTGACGGAATACTGGTAACAAATTACTATATTGTTAAGGAAGTTTTAAGAAAAAGATGATGCTATTTCATGATTGATATCATTATCTTTATGTCTCATCCTGTATGTTGGTATTTTGTATCTTCACATCCTGGCGATTTACATAATTGAATTGTGATAGCCAATCAACTCTGATTGCTTTCATTATACCAATAATTAACTAACAGTTTTATTTATTTTCATTGAGGAGGATTTACTATTGGAAACGTCTGGCGAACTCTTAAAAAGCTATCTCTTGCTGGTGGATCGGATGCCACGAATCATGGAACTGCCTACGCTTATGCGTCAGCTCAAATCAAACACCACCGAAATTTTCATTTTGCATTTTCTGCTCAATAACGGCAGCCAATATGGCACGGATATTGTGAAGGCAACCGGCCTGACAACCAGTGCAGTTACCCAGATCTGCGATAAGCTGGAGCAGGAAGAACTGATCGAGCGTACCCGTTCGGATCAGGATCGTCGTTATGTCAGCATCTCCATTACTCGTAAAGGTGGACGCGCTCTGGACAAAATCTTTGGCACGATGGCGCACAAACTGGTCGAAAATATTCGTGAATTGAGCGATGACGAAGCCGATGAAATGCTGTTACATCTGCGCAGTGTGGAACAGCTTATTCTGAAGCGTAGACAAATCGCCGTCAAATAAATAGTTACGAAACAAAGGTAATAATGTAATAACGTTATTATGAACGCAAAAAAGCCCGCACAGATTTGGGTCTGTACGGGCTTTTTGCCTATGCAGCGAACACAATGCAGTAGTTATGCCGTTCTGCGCCTTCCGCCCTGCTAGGCTAGTGCGCAGGCAGCATACCGTCACCTCGCTACATATCGGGACGTCCTGTATTATTTCACCTCAGCCAGATATTCAGCTACCTGGGTTGGCGTTTTGGCAAATTTGCTATGCAGATGGGCAATCTTCTCCCCATTGCGGTAGACGAGTAGGCTTGGAATGCCGCGCACTTCATTTTGCTCGGCGAGATCTTGGAACTTCTCCGCGTCCATTGCATAGAAGCGTTTGTCCTTGTTTTCTTCAATAATGCCGCCCATAAAGCGATCCAGTGTCTTACAGTCCGGACACCAGTTGGTGTCGAACTTGATGACGGTGTACTCTCCTTCACCAATCAGCTGACGGTATTGATCTTCACTTTCGATGCGTTCCATATCAGAACCGCTCCTTTCTGCGACTATCTTAATTTTAAGAAATCTCTTTCCTCATTATCCGCTTTTGAAGTGAATTTGGCAAGATCGTTTCTGAAGTCACTTGAGCAAGCGCACCGTATTACGGGCAAACAGCCAGTCCATCATTTCTGGGAAACGCCGATAAAACGAATCCGATTCATGGTCTTCCCCTTCATGACGGATAAAATGTAGCTGATCCGGCTGTAACTCATTGCCTGACAGAATCGCTGCTGCTTCGTCGGTTAACGACTGCATAAATCGCTGACGGCTCGTCTTGTTCGTTCCCTCCAGCGATCCGATGTCCATGTAGATACGCAGATGAGGATCAAGCTGCCGCTCCGCCATGAATTCCACAAAGCCTTCATACCAGAGTGACGCCGACATCGCCCCGATGCGTCCGAATACTTCGGGATAGACGTAAGCTGCAAATAGCGACACCAGCCCGCCCAGCGACTTGCCGACGATACCGGTACATTCAGGACGCGGATCGGTATAAAAGTTACGGTCAACCCACGGCTTCACCTTATGCGTAATATCGTACAGATATTGGCTCGCTCTGCCGCCAAAGTGATCATAATGTCGCCCCGGTTCTAACTTCTGCGCTGACCACGGCGTATATTCATGAATACGGTCGTTCGGTACGATGCCAACCAGCATCATCTCCGGCAACGTCCCCGCCGCAAACCGCAATTCCAGATGATAAATATTGCCGTTTAACACAGGATCAAATAGATCGCCGCTGTCCTGCACATACACAACTGGCAACGGATACTGCGCCTGATCATACGAAGGCGGCAAATAGATGAGCAGCTCCCGCCCAGCATGTCTCTCAACAAACAGTGTTCCCTTCATAACGACTCCCCCTTTTCCGCATATCGATACGGACTGGATTGTATGGATATGTGGACGACTGGTATGGATGAAATGGATGTGAATGATGATATACGATGTATGTGTTGCTATACCTGTATACAGAGATATTCGGCATGAAGTGGCTTCATCCTGCAAGGCGAGTGATGGCAGAATTCATTCCAAAATACTATTTGTTTATTGGATACATCAATCGAATATTAAATAATTGCTAGATTGTAGCATGCTGACGACTAACTAAATTAGAATTCCTCCAATGAAACAGCTTCTATAGAACTACAATAAAATTCTATAAAGTTGTATCCATCATTTTCACCATACCCACTATCATCATGCACATGATACCGTTGATTGGCATCCCATCCTAATTGTGATTTGTCATGCACTATTAAACTATTTGTTAAATAAAAATTGGTCACTTTATTTAAACTTAAATTAGAAATGTTTACATATTTTATTTTCAATTTAAATCGTCGGTTTGTCTCAATCGTTAGCACAAGAAAAGATAAATAAAGTGTAGTTGTATAATTATCTTCAAAATCCATATCCACGTCATAATGAATTTCCATTACTTTCTTGAATGTCCACGCTCCCAATGAATGTAGTTCAGCAGTCAAGGCTTGATAATGTTTTATATCAGTCAAAAAAGCATCTCCTCAATCAACAAATTTCATTCGATTTTAATTGCAACTCTTTCAAGAAATCTTCAATAAAACCAGTAAGCACAGACTCAAATATTCCAATAGGAATGTATTCCAAACCTTTTAAAGAAAGAAATGTAACTTGATTGTTGTATGCATCTTCATTGTCCCAACAAACCTCTATTTGATTATTGACTCTTCTAAAGTAAATTACCGGCAAATACGACCCTCCTCTACCGGAAAACCAAGAATGGCTAAATTCCCAATCTTGTTTAATATCAAACCATCTTTCAAATTCCTCCTCGTTTGCTGAATCAAACTCCAAGCTATGATTCAACAATTCAAGCGTATGCTCACCCTGAACAGGTAAAGGAAATTCTTCTTCGTCTAAAATGATATGTATATTCTGAATCATCCACTCTACTATATATATCAAATTCCATTCATATTGATGTTGTCGATTATTTTTGTAAAACATACATATATCTTTTCCAGCCACCCAAAATCTAAATACTCCCCATGATTTACCATTCAGCCCTTGTTCATCAAACGGATTCGTTTTAAATTCATATTCAATCGAGAATGTGCTACGCTCTCCAAAAATCTTCAATCTCAGTCACCTGCTTATCATTCGTTTTATTCATGACATCAGAGAAGCTTATGTATGTACAACAAAAGCTCTTCCAATATGCAGAAGAGCTTTTATTCTATATAGCACATGATAAAACCTGCTTTTTATCTAATCCCCACTTCAAATACTCAGCACCAACGCCGCCAGTAATCCCAGCGAAGCAATCAAGCCGACGATCGGTCCGCCCTCTTCATACGCTTCGGGAGCCATCGTGGAGCAGAGCATGGCAATGATCCCACCACCGGCAAAGGCGCCGATGCCTGCTTTGAATTCCTTCGGCAGCATCTCCAGAAATAGATATCCCAGCATCGAAGCTGCTGACGAAATCGCCAGTACGACGATCCACATCCAGAAGATTTTGCGGCGGGAAAAGCCGCTTTGTTGCATACCGACGGTGCTGGACAGACCTTCTGGAATGTTACTGACGAAGATCGACACGACCAGTACCCAGCTTACGCCCTGTCCGGTCAATAGACTGGCACCGATCATAATCGACTCGGGAATGGCATCCATCACGGTTCCGGCGAAGATACCGAGTCCACTTTGGCTTTTGCCGCCTCCGTCTTTGCCATTCGCATTGTCATTGCCTGCTGGCTTGCCCTTGCGCTTGTTGCTTGCATAAGAACCGCCATCTTCCTGACGTGATACGGAAGCGGCTCCCTGTCGGAATGATCCACTGCTATCATTAGTACCAGAACCTTTTCCACTGTCAGTAACAGCCGCCGTAATTCTGTCGGAAGCGGCTTTGGCACGATTGGATGCAGCGGCGGATATCCCGTTGATCGCTGGATCTACATCGTCATCCTTTGGATTGGAGCCGCGTCCGTAATATGACCGTTTACGATTCGCCCCACCTTTATTGGATATGTACAGATCGAAGATCGTATACACGACCGCACCGACGACAAAGCCAATTGCTGTTGATGCCAGTCCACCGTCTTGGATGGCATCGCCCAACAATTCAAATGCTGCTGCACCGATCAGCGTACCCGTACCAAATGCCATAATCCAGCCGATGATTCGTTTCGGAATTTTAAAAAAGGCCGCCACAACCGCACCCAGCAATACTGCCGAGCCGGCGATGGCGCCCCACATCAATGCGCTCCACATCAACATCCACCTCCCGGTTACTTTTTCACTATTCCAGTTATTAACCAGAAAATGGAGTGGTATGTCACCTTGCTACATCTATTACAATATCATTCCAATATTCACGGCAATGACGTTTTGAGAATAAGAGGATTGAGCTTGCAATTAGAACGGATTAGCGATGTTGTGCATACGTATTGGCTGGACGCAGCACGCGAATAGCGTTGTATTCGCCCTCCGTCAGCAGCGGTGCAGAAGCAGCCTCCACATTATGGCGCAGCTGTTCAGATGAGCTTGCGCCCGGAATGACCGCACCGACCGCTGGATGCGCCAGCGAGTAGCGAATCGCCAGCTGTGTTAAGGTGCGCTCTGGGTTACAGAATTCTTCCAAGTGACGACGCAGCTTCACAATCTCCTCGCCGTCGATATCCAGATATCCCTTTTCCGCTTTGTCCTGACGACCGTGAGCAAGTGCACCACTCGCAACGGGACCACGCACGATAGCGCTAATACCGTTCTCCGCCAGCAATGGCAATACTTCTTCCTCTGGGCGACGATCCAGAATGCTGTACTGACTCATCACACTCACCAGATGCGAACGTTTGACATATTCGCGGATCACATTTGGGCGGATCGACGAGATACCATATTGACGAATCAGACCTTCACGCTTCAATTGCTCAAATGCTTCAATCGTCTCGTCGATATTGTCATCCAGCGTACCACCATGCAGCTGATACAGGTCGATATAATCGGTTTGCAGACGACGCAGACTGTCTTTGACTGCTTCCAAAATATATGCCTTCGACGCATCCCACTCCCAGCCGTCTTTGCCAGCAACACGGCGGTTGCCGACTTTGGTAGCGAGTACGACGTCGCTACGGCGACCTTTGATCGCTTTACCGACAATCTCCTCATTACGTCCTTCGTCGTACAGATCGGCAGTATCTAGCAAGGTGACGCCCAGGTCCAGCGCTTCGTGCAGCAATCGTGTCGCTTGTCTTTCCTCCGAACCGAGTGACATACAGCCAAGCCCGATTTCACCGACCACCAGATCGGAAGCGCCTAGTTTGTTCTGTTTCATCATGTCATGCCCCTTTCGTTATCCATTGGTGCGGTCTTCAATTGGAAGCCGCAATAATATGTTTTACCCGTCCTACCTGTCCTGACGCGAGCCGCACTTTGATGCCATGCGGATGATTGGGCGAATTGGTCAAAATATCTTTGACGATCCCGCGCGTAAGCTTACCCGTGCGCTGATCCTGTTTGAGCACAATATCCACTTCTAGCCCTGCTTTGATATTAGCGCGTGTTTGTCCGTTCATCTGTTCATTTCCTTTCGTGTAAATGCCTTACTTCTAGGCATGTTGACATAATCATTTTCACATCATCGACTGTAGATCATCGAGGATACGTAAAGCTAGCGTGACATTCCCATTATATACCTGACTTTGTACGGGTATAAACATTTCGATCTGTCAGCAGCTCAAAAATACCTTTGCGGCGGACAATGCTATCCGCGCAAAGGCATGATGGGGAACGGTATTCTGCTGATTGTACAGTGTTTCATTTTGCGGCTTGTGAAATGACCAACATTATTTGTACAATCTTGTGTTATTACATGGTTCAGCTATCGGTGCAATAGCTCCTATGATAGTACCTGCCATTATCTCACTTCTGACTTGCCGACCATTGCTCCGCTCTCGATTGCAGTCGATCCAGCAGTGCCTGTACATCCGGGGAGCCGCCATTAGCAACCTCACTGATATAGCCATTCACCGCTGGAACGATCTCACTATTGTAAAATGGATCGGCTTCGTCCATCAGCGTTGGTTTGCTAATCTCTGCCATCTTCATTGCATGTTTGATAAAACCATTATTGTCTTCCACAAAATCGGCGTTCGTCAGTGTTGGCGTCATATCAAAGTTCAGATACGCCCATTTCTGTGTATCATAGCTGGCGAGGAATTTCATAACCGCCCATGCTGCTTCCGGGTTCTCGGCTTTTTTTGCCATGATGATCGGATCGACGGCGACCCAGCCCGTGCCGTCCGTTCCCATATTCATAACCGGGATATACCGCTGTAGTAGCGCATCGTCTTTGTTGGCGCGATATTCACTCATGATTGTTGTACCGCTATTATCCAGCACCATACCAACATTATTGTTGTCCAAACCGAAGTTCTCGGCACCGTTGCCATTGACGAATGCGGGTGGCGCGAGCTTGGCGGCTTCGCCTAGCCACTGCACTGCCTTGACCATGCCCGGTGTGTTCAGCTCCCATTGAATATCTGCCGGTTTGTCGAGTGTACCTTCGCCGCCTTTTTCGCCAAAATAATAGCTGAGCGCTACTAGTGTCGCCTGATTGAGCGAATTACCTGCAAAGTATAATCCGTAATTCTGCTCACCGGTTTTCGGATTGGTGCCAGTCATCTTTTTCGCTTTTTCCAGAATTTCTTCCGGTGTTGGTACTTCGGACAATGGCTCTACGCCCCACTCGTCGAACAACTGCTTATCATAAATGGTAACGCGCTTACCGAGTACTGCCGGAATGCCATATTGATTATTACCATCTGGCGAGCGCGTGCTGTAAGAATTGTTCCAGATCCCTTGCAAATAAATGGATGGATCAAAATCCTTGTCCTGCTTGATCAGATCGTCGATATTACGCAGCAATCCTTCATTATAATACTGCGAAGCAAACGCACCGCCTGTGTACAATACATCCACATCGCCGGACATGAGCAATGCGCGCTGTTTTGCCTGCGCATTCTCCCATGGTACCTGTGTCACTTCCAGTGTAATATTGGGATACATTTTCTTGAAGGTGTCCTCTACATACTGGTTAAAGCCCGTCGTCTCCTGTCCAGTCACCGCGTCCATCCCGTTTTCGAGTTGCCAACCAGCAAGCGCTACGCGTACCGTACCGGATAGATCGGATACTTGCTGGACATCGGTATTGTACGTTTCCGTTGCCGAACCGCTACCACCGGACGAACCGCATGCGGTCAGCAGTAGCACCAGACCGATTACGATCGCCGTTTGCCATGTTTTACTCATCTCATCCCCGCCTTTTCTTATTGTATACTGTGCATGTGCAGCGTTGCTCTGTTGTCGCTGTCTATTCACTGTTTAATACCAGTAGTCGCGATACTTTCGACAATGTATTTTTGTAGAAACATGTACAGCAGCAGTACCGGAATCAGGCTGACGCAAGTAGCTGCCATGATGATCGACGGCATCTGCCGGGTACCGTTGTTGTAATTGAACATTGCCAGACCGAGCTGAATCGTGTATTTGTTCGGATCATTTAGCGCCAGCAGCGGCCAGATCAATTCATTCCAGACGCCGAGAAATTGTAAAATAATCATTGTCGCAACAATTGGCATACAGATTGTCAAATAAATACGCGGGAAAATGGAAAACTCGCTCGCTCCATCAATCAGCGCCGCTTCGCGCAATTCACCAGGTAGTCCATCAATAAACTGCTTGCACAGAAATGTACCAAACGCATAATTCAATGCAGGTAAGTAAAAGACCCAGTACGTATCCAGCAGATGCAGCTGATTGAACAGCATATACTGCGGAATCATCGTCATCTCGAACGGAATCATCATCGTACTGAGCGCAAGTACAAGTACGATGCCAGCACCTTTGAAGCGGATTTTGGACAGGGCGTAGCCGGACATTAGCGCCGAGATCAGACTGATCAGAATCGTTCCCGCAGCAACGAGAAAGGAATTGAATATGTAGCGTAGCAGATCAACATTCGTGAGTGCGGCACGATACGTACGCAGCGACGGATCATCCGGCCAGAAGCGCGGTGGAAAAGGCACATTCAGCCGTGCCCCCCAGTCAAAGCTGGTCGTCACCATCCAAACAAATGGAATCACCATCGTAATGGAAACCAGACAGAGCATGAACAGAATGATCGTACTGTTCAGACGGCGCATATTACGCTGGCTCATACGCAGAGGTGAAGCGGCTGGAGAGCGAGTACTTCTATCCATAGCAGTTGTCCTCCTCAATCAGATTAGAGTCGGTGGCACATAGGAGATGTGCAGGTGAGTGAAATGGTTCTGTCTCCAAGGAAGCTTGTGCGTGTACATGTGTATGTTCCAAAATGGGATCATGTGGCGAGACGCGTTCGCTGTTAAAATAATGTTTACAACACATTGTTTCAAGAATATATTTCATTATATTGAGTAGTGCAGGCTCTGGATTATTTTATTAGTCAGTCGGTGGCACCTCGTCGATTCACGCGCAGAATAATGAGCGTGAGCAGCAGGATCAAGATGAACAACAGATACGATGCAGCCGTAGCAATCCCCATTTGAGCAGATAAAAAGGCATTACGGTAAATGTACAATACGGATGTCATCAATGATCCAGCAGGATTGCCTGCGCTGCCGCCAATGAGCCATACATTGGTAAACTGCTTCATACCGCTGATCACACCCATAATGATCATGAAGACGAAGATCGGACGCAGTGACGGAATCGTTATATAGCGCCATTTGCCAAATGACGATGCCCCGTCAATATCGGCAGCTTCGTATTGTTCACGTGGCACACTTTGTAGAGCAGCGAGGAAAATAATCGTGTTGTAGCCGAGCGCGCCCCATAAGATCATGAGCACTACACTAAGCCGAGCAACCGACGGATCGGTAAACCAGCCTACCGGATCGATATGAAACCAACCCAGTACATAGTTGATCACCCCTTCACGACCGGGATAAAAGAGCAGACTGAACAATAGACTGGTCGCTACCGCAGAGACGACATTGGGCAGGAAAAAAAGGGCTTTGAATACATTGCGAGTGCGTTGCCAGGGCAGATGATGCACCAAACTGGCGAGGATAAAGGAGAACACAATACCGAGTGCAGCGGACAATCCGCCAATGTAAATGGTGTTGTACAGCGAGTTCCAGAACAGATCGTCCTGAAGGACACGGGTGTAGTTGGACAGACCTACCCAGGATGAGGAAGCTGCACCGTTCCCATGGAAACTTGTCCATAGTGCGGACAGCATCGGATACAGCGAGAAACCGAGGACTCCGACGAGCAGCGGCAACGCATAACACCAGCCCGCAATATCTGCGTAACTGAGCCATTTGCGCTTGACGACAGCTGACGATTTGCGCGTTAGCGATTGTGCATTTTCAGACACGATACTCCACCCTCTTTCAGCAAAAGTTAGGTTGATCAGCATCCTGAAGCATTCCTGGCATCGGTGTACGTCTTGATGAAGGATGAAATGCGACATCGTTTATATTGTAATTCATTATAACGTAATCATGAATTTTGACTAGAGGTTTCATACCTCATTTTGTAATTATTTTTTATGTAAACGTATTTTATATGATTAATTTTATCATTTTCTTTTAAAATAAACAGTATATTCCATAATTTTATAGTTGTATTGATATAATCAAGTTAGTTTATATAACAAACAAAGATGGTGTTTTGTAAATAAAGGTTTACTGTATTTCCAATTCAGCGCATCGCAGGCTTCTTTCTATCGCATGTATCTAACTACGTGAGCTGGAAGCAAAAGCACAGCAAAACACCGACATGTCCACTCTCACGGGAGAATGGCATATGCCGGTGTGTCAGGGTTATGCCCTTATTTGAATTTCTTCCAATCCTGCTTCGTGTTATCGAGCAAATATTCAAAATCGTTATCGCGTCGCTTCTGTTCCGCTTTGCGTTCTTGCTCCACCTGAAGGCGTTGTTCTTCCTTACGCTCCTGCTCGGCTTCGCGTAGCTCATTTGCTTGTGCTTTCAGCTTATCCAGCACATCTGCGCTGAGTAAGTCTTTTAATGTAGCCGGTTTGTCCTGCGCAGCTGCTGCGGGACGTGTCGGTTGTTTGTTCCGTTTTGCCATATGTTCACCCCGTTATATCGGTTTATCGTGTATCGCCTATCGCGATCTTACATGATGCGGGTTGCTCATGCATTCTTTTATTATATCACGGTTGCGCATGGATATTACAGGATGATTGCACATACGCAGCTCGTTCATCGTTCATCGTTCATCGTTCATCGTTCATCGTTCATCGTTCATCGTTCATCGTTCATCGTTCATCGTTCATCGTTCATCGTTCATCGTTCATCGTTCATCGTTCATCGTACTAGATGATACATTCGTGGACATAGACAATCCACCTTATATCCTCAGCGCTTTTATTGTATTTCTCCTGCTTAGTCCAATTCTGGGTCTTCTGGATCGATATAGGGCTGGACTTCGATTTTGCGGATATGCTGCTGTTCCATCACGGTTACGGTAAATTCAAACCCGTCTTCGACGACGGAATCCCCTTCACGGATATTGAATTTACGTGACCAGATCCAGCCGCCAATCGTGTATGCCTCGCCCGCTTCAAGCTCGGTGCCTAGACGACGGTTCACTTCATGGATGAGTGCTTGTGGTTGCAATGCGTAATGCTTTTCGCCCAGCTTTGTAATCGTCGGGCTTGGTGGCGGCTCGGTATCGGATTTGGATGGAATATCGCCAACGATCTCTTCCAAAATATCTTCCAGCGTCACCATACCCGCTGTACCGCCGTATTCATCTAGCAGCACCGCCATATGAATATTTTCCTTCTGCATTCTGCCGAGCAGTTCGCGTGCAGGCACAGTTTCGATCAATTGCAAGACCGGACGGATAAATGGCGCAATCGCATCTTCCGGTACATGCTGCTTGTGAATGACATCGCGCAGCACTTCTTTGACATTGAGCAGACCGATAATTTTGTCCTTATCCCCTTCCAATGCTACCGGAATTAGACTGTACGGCTCCAACCGGATCACTTCATAAAATTGCGCCAGACTCGCATCCTGCGCAATATAGATCATCTCGGTACGCGGCACCATAATCTCACTGCCCACCAGCTCGTCAAAATCGAATACATTGTTCAAATACCGATATTCTGTCGGCGTGATACTGCCGCTCTTGTACCCCTCGGATAGAGCAAACCGCAGTTCCGCTTCACTCTGCGCTGCTTCATGCTCAGAGATCGGCTTAATCCCGAACAAACCGGTAATCAGACGCGACGAACGGCTCAACACCCAGTTAAACGGATACGTGAGTCGGTAAAAGACGATCATCGGACGTGCAAAGAACAATGCCATCGGCTCCGCAATCTGAATCGCAAATGATTTGGGTACCAGTTCTCCGATGACTACTTCCAAATACGTTAACAGCAAGAACGCCAGCAGGAAGGACAGAATCGAGGTGAGCGCATCTGGAATATGCAGCAGCACGAACAACGGATGGAGTAGCTCCTCAATCGTCGATTCTCCCAACCAACCGAGTGCCAGCGAAGTCAGCGTCGTACCCAGCTGACAGGCAGACAGGAATTCATCCAGCCGACTAATAATCGATTGCACCGCTTTGGCATTTTTGTTACCTTCATCGGCAAGCTGATTAATCCGCGAGATTCGCACCCGAATAATCGAATATTCTGACGCCACAAAAAAGGCAGTCAATAAAATAAGTAAAACAACCAGAATGACGTTCAATGTTTCCATACGGGTCTGTTTCTCCTCTCTCTCTACGGGCAATGCTATCCTGCCCGATCCCTTATGATATGTATGCTTTTACCCAACTTCTTATTATATACCCACAATTGCACTTGTTTGCGAAGAAATCCGTGTTGTTGTGCGATTTTCACAGATGTGTTGTAACTTGCTTCTGCTATCAAGCGTGTGCAGTGTGTGAAGATGATACGCTGTAAGACGGTATAGCAAAAAGCCTGACTTTTTTCAAGACAGGCTTTTGCGTATACGAACGATAAAGAATCGTTCAATCGTTCAATCGTTCAATCGTTCAATCGTTCAATCGTTCAATCGTTCAATCGTTCAGCTTAATTGTAACTTCTTTACCTGTATGAGTAGTGACAATGATTTGTTCGTCGGCAATGTTCACATGCAGCATATCCGCAGGCGACTGCGACAATAACTCATGCAAATGGGCTTCAGCTGGAATCGCATCGCCTGTAGCCGGATTGCCATATACAGCGGCGATTAACCAATGAACGCCATGCTGCAATGTCGCCTTGAGCGTCGGCAATACAGTACGCGGGTGCAGCAGATTCGTATTCGCATTCGGCCAGATCAGCTCTGCCTGCTCATATCCGCGCAATCCGACTATACCGCTGCTGCCATAAGCCGTCATGACCGCAGTACCCATTGGCTTGGTATGCGCTTGCCATTGCTTTTCCTGCCCCAGCGCATAACCGCCTTCTGCGATATCTAGCATACGAGTAGTTTCGATCCGGTGAATACGCAGATGCCACGGCAGACCAGCAATGAGCCATGTTCGCACCTCGACATCGTGCCACGGTTTCCAGATCGCATGCAGGATATTGTCCGTAATCTGCGTGTCTACATTGCGTCGCCGTACCCGATACAGATTATCCTCGTGCTCACTCAGCGCCAGCATCGAATCAAATGCACCTTGTCCCAGTCCCCACTCCGACCGTGGCACACTGAATCCAAAACCAGTCGAATAGACGAATTTCTCGTACTTGGCAGAGGTGTGGGTATGCTCATTGGTATATTTATGACCGCTATTGAAGGCAGCCACATGACCGCTATTCTGTTCCCGCACAATGACCAGATGCGCCGGTTGCTGGACATGATAGATGTCCATGTCCGGCAATGGCAGTTCGCCTTCACTCCAGAATGGATGATCTTGCGACAGCGCTAGTGGCAGAAATGCCTTCAGCGCCCAGTACGGCGAGCCGGGCGAATTATAATTTTCCGCCATTACCAGATTGGGGTAGGCGTATCCAATCGTCAAGATCCCGCGCCCATCCAAGATTGGCTGCTCCAGCCACCAGCGTACATGACGCAGCACCAATCCTTTGAGTACACCCGCAGGCAGTACATCCACCCCCGCATACGCGAGCGCACTCCAGAACGCCGATTGTGCAAATCGATACGACAAGCTGCGCCCATACGGTAGCGCCGATCCATCCGGTGCAAACCAAGCTAGAAATTCGGTCGCAAACTTCGCCGCGCGTTGCTTGAATATATGGCTACGTTCCGGGTCATCTTGCTCCATCAGACGCGCATACACTAACCCGTAATAATGAATAGCAAATGGCACATAATAATCGCTATGCCCATTCACTCCATCGCTATACCAGCCATCTTCCAGATAAAAGGCATCCATACGCTGTACGTTCTTTTCCAATTGCTCTGCATCATAGTCCAATCCCGCACGGCGAAATCCCACATTGACCAGCACATTAAAAAACAACCAGTTGCAGTCATAGCACGGATGATGATTGATCTGATTTAGCCAGCGATGCAGATTGCCCTGTTCATCCGCGGATAACGGTGTCCAGATGCGCTCTGGAATCAATGCCAGCGCCAGCCCGAAGGCAGCCATCTCCACCAGTCGCTGATCATAATCGTTCACATCGCCCCAATATTCCGGGTGCACCGGATTCGTACCATGACGGATACCATCCAGCACCGTCTCCCATAATTCACTATCTCCGCCACCCGCCAGCAGTGGTACGAGTCCCCATAACACACGCGAGAAGCCTTCCATTTCAGCAAGATCTGCTGGATAACTCGCTCCGGTATGCCCGATACGCAATCTAGCCTTGCCTTCACTGTACAGCGGCAACAGCGGTTTCGTCAGACGATGCAGCAGCGCAGCAAGATCGTCGCGCGTGTACAGCTCCAGTCCAGAAGATTCCGCATCCGTTTCCGAGTTTGACGATTGCGATGAATGTTGTGCCTGTTGTGTAGACGATGGGTGTTGCGCCTGTTCTGATAGATGTTGTGAATATCGCGATGAAGAAGTCATTCTCATTCTCCTCTCTTATTCCCAGTAAAATGGACCTTTATCCTGCAAACGCGCCAGTCCCTCAACATAGAAAAAGTCACCGTAAATGAGCGGTACATCAATATTGCGATTTTCCGGGTAATGACTCGTGCCGTGCAGCAGCAAGCCCTGCTCATTGGGATCATCCCAGCTACCATACTGACGATATAGCGATTCTAGCATCCGCAGCGCAGTACGTCGGTAAATGAGTGCTTCCGAATCGTCCACCAGCTTCGACAATAGCACCAATCCGCTGGCAGCGCAGCTACCCGCCGATGTATCACGAATCTCACCAATCTCTGCTGGCGCCCGAAAATCCCAATGTGGCACATGATCATCCGGCAATCTGGTAATAAAAAAATGCGCGACCCGCTGCGAAGCATGCAAATAATCCACGCGTCCTGTATGCTGATACGCTAGCGCCAGCCCATACAATGCCCACGCCGCACCGCGCGACCACGCCGATTCCGGCGCATGTCCCTGCCCGCCAAGCTTCTCCACCACTTCACCAGTCGCCGCATCAAAATTCACAATATGATACACCGAACCATCTGCACGGACAAAATGTTCCAACACCGTATCCATATGCGCTTCGGCAATGTGACGATAGCGCGGATCACCTGTTTCTGCTGACGCCCAGAACAACAAACTGGTATTCATCGAGCAATCGATAATCGCGACACCACTGTTATCCTCGCCTTCTCGCCACGGATTCCACGCACGAATATAGCGCCCTTGCAAATTAAAGCGCGCTGCCAAATAATTGGCTGCCTTGAGCGCTCGTACACGGGATTGCGCATTGCCTGTCAGCTTATAATTGGCGACACTGGTCAGCAGCCACATAAAGCCCAGATCATGATCCAGCTTCACATACCCATCCAACACCTCATCCAGTCGCTGTTCACATTGCTCTGCTACATCGCGCAGCTGTTGCTCCTGACTATCTCCATACAATTGCCACAGCATTCCCGGCCAAAACCCTGCTGTCCACCAGTACGGCGGCTCCAACACATACTTCCCATTCTGACTTGCATGCGGAAATTCCGCCCCAATGATCGCGCTATTGATTCTCGTCTTATCAAGCGCCTTGCTCCACGCTTCCTCTACCCATGCCGGATTGCCTGCATTCATATCAAGCACCACCTTTGCTGAATTTAAACATAAGACTGTCGTCGCCGTATCTGTTATCGATGTATTCATTTGTAAATCTAGTCATTCTCTCAAGATTACACAGACGACGTACACAGCGGTACGAAACGAAAAATAAACGTCAATGCTTCTTCCGCTCCCGGCTTTACCACGTCAAAATCCACACTGTACCATACCGTATCCACCCCAAAATGATCGCGATACCGCTGCGGCGTAACAACAACCTGACAGCGCTGCGGATCATACTCCACTTCCACCTGCCCGTGTTCTCCCGATAAGATCACTGTTCCCTCATTCACCGCCAATTCAGGCTGCTTCCATGTGACAAAGCGTTCACGCCAACTGCTCGGCGTTCCATCGTACACATAAGAGTCGGTCAGCTTCACATAAGGTTGTGCTCCTTTGTGCCAGATCAGTGAGCGTGTCAGTGATTGGAGCTGCGGAATATCGTAAGCACCATTTAACTCCACTGTCCATTCGTCACGCTCCGCGCCAATCTGCGCATGCAGCACCTCCGCCCGATAGGCAGAACCTGCACATTGCAGCTGCCCATTTATCATCGGCACGCTATGCCCCTGCGAGCCATTGCAATCATACGCATATCGTCCTTCGCCAAAATAAGCCGCTGTATATTCGCCACTACCCAGATCAGCCAAATACACCTCGCCATTCACGCACCAGATGAACTGTCCCAGATCATTGTGATTGTGCGGTTCATCATTATGACCGCCTTTGGCTGCAAATCCATATCGATGATCCCCACCATGATGCCGTGAGATTAACCAGCTCGCATCTTGTAAATAATAACTGCCGTCCTGCCAATCGTGTACGACTGGTGCTTCCATCGTCCAGAGTAGATTGCGCAGCGCGGGCGCCCAGCGACTGCAATGATCCTCGCTGTATGTCGCGCGCAGATGCTGCGGCGGTAATTGCACCGCAGCATATTGCTCCGCTAAATAGTGGGACAGCCCCATATGTACATGCACATGCGGTAGCGAATCTGAGAAATTCGCCACTAGACTGCCATCGAGAAAGCATGTTTGCTGAAATGTAGCGATACTTGCCACTTTCTTATTCTGAAACCAATCCAGCTCCCCATCGCTACGCTTGCGCAATAAATCCGCATAATATACAAAAAAGCCAAATCCATAATTCCAGTACCCTACACCTTCCAGACAAGCACCATCCTCGCCAAAGCCGTCCAGATAGCATTCCATACTATGCTGCGTTTTGACCAAAATATCCGCTAATCGCTCCGTATCATCCAGCAATAACAATGCCGCTGCACCGATCGAGCCAGCACATACCGCCGCCCAGTTATGACGCGCATTCTGCCAATGATACGACCGTTCACTCAGAAATGGCTGGAATATACGTCTCTCCACTTCATATGTAATTCGTTCCCGTAACAAGCGGGGCAACCGTTCGCCCAACAGCAGCATAATCTCTGCCAGCGCAAAGCAAGTTTCAGCAGCAAACAGATCGATCTGCTGCGCAATCTCGGCTGGATGATGATCGGCAGCAACATGCGCAGGCAAGCACCATGTATATTCATCGCAAATCGCCCATAACATATCGTGCAGCCGTTCCATATATCCACTCTGCTCCGGTTCCAGCAGCGTAAGCAACGCATACGTATTCAATCGACAACGCCGCTCAAAATACACATTTTCATATTCCAAGCGCGAGCCTTTTTCCGCAAAGATCGCAAATAGCGTATAGGTTAGCTCTGGAATATGCTGTCCCCACATTTGCTCGCCTGTATCCACAATCTGCTGAATATCCTTCGCCACTACAGTAGAATGTCGTAATTCATACCAATACGTCTCATGCGGTTTGCCACGATAATACCAGCTTCGGTCTGCCGATCGCATGCGAGAACTGTATTCCAGTAACCGATCACGATTCATTTCCATGCTGTGTTCCCCTTTCAACATGCTGCGTAACAATGACCTATACCTTATCCGTAAAATAGATCAACGAATATAGAATCTTCGCTCTATGGCGGTCATTGCTCTATAGCAGTCATCCCTTGCAGAGTTATTTGTAAATAAACAAATCGCATACATACATCCCATAAATTAGACAAACGCTATAAATAGACAAACCGTAGTACACTCTATCATCCTCTTGATATAGCACTCTTATCCTCATTATAGAGAAAGCGTTTACAGTTTGCTTGATACGATTTTGCTGAAATTTGCTGCTATTTTGACTTTCTATACTTTTTCGATCATCCTACAAGCCCAAACACCAACATACAAATCACAACACCAACGTACAAAAGAAAAACACCACTATGCAAAAGAGCAGGATCCGAATACAAAGAAAAGGCACCAAATTCTCCACAGTTGGAAGTCTTTGATGCCTTTTTATGTCTAGAATTTTCTATGTCTACATCTTTTGCTATATCTGTCTCTGCTGATCATTGTCATCTACTGCATCTACAGCCGATGGCATTCACCACAATCGACTTACCACTCTTGCTTGCGATTGAAAATCAACCAGCCGCCACCGAGCACTAGCGCCATCGCGACAAGTGGCTGTACGAACACGAAGCTCGACAGCACCGAATCGATAGAAAATACCGCGAAAAATAGCAGCGACAGCACAGTTAGCAGATTGATCGGAATCAACAGCCATTTGTTACGCGTACCGAACCAGTACAATTCAAACAACCCTGCGGCTACCGCGAGAATAAAGCCCGGCCACATCACATGCCACAATCCGAACATCTGCGCAATCTGGCACGTCAATCCGCTTACTAGCAAAATCCCGCCCGGTACAACGAGCCATAATGCTTGGCGTCCAATCAGCGAGAATACCATCCAGTGCAAAAACAAACTGAGTGGAATGATAAACAAGGTAGGCCAGAAGATCGCAAAAATCGTTCCAGCATTACCCGAGCCTCCAGGATTCAAAAATAAATATACGCCCAGCAGCAGCAAAACCGGTGCAATAATCGCCCGTTTGATCATATGTATGCTCTCCTTTTCCATATTTTGCATTCCTGATGCAGTCAGCATACCACATCCGTCAACATCCCACTTCCGTCCGCAGGGAACGCGTAACCTAGACTTTAGTCGGGGATACAGATTTGCATGTGCTTTTTACTTACTCTCTACTATCCAGTATTTGCTGTCTACTTGCTGCTTTGCTACTTGCTGTCTACTGTGTGCATATAATAACCGTATTCAAAAAGTCATATTCAAATGCTCGATTACGTATCATATGCTATGTATTACAGTAAGAATGATCAATCAGCGATAAACGAATAAAACAGACAACGGTTGATGCACCGCTGCCTGTTTTTGTTCTTACAATATTGTTCATCTATTGATTGTTTCTCAGTTTGTTATTTCTCTGACTAAGTGCCTTATACTGCAAATTCGCTTGTCGCTTCTGCATCGGACGGAACGACCGCATCGTGCAGCTGTGCTTCCAGCTCATCTATATAACGGCGTTTTTGCTCAGCATTCCAATCCAGACGTTTCGCCATATAGTCGATGACCGGTTGTTTCCATTGTTGCACCCAAGCAATATTGAAGAACAATGCGCCAGTACGACGGATAAAGAAGTCAACCGGTTTAAAGGTCATTTCCTCTTCAATCGCATACGCGATACGTACACGTACATCTGCTGGCAGACCGAGTTCATCGGCAATCTCGTCTTTGCGATTCACCAGTGCGAACAGCTTGCTCACGTTCGAGCCGTAGAAGCTGGACAGATGTTCTGCTTCTTTGCGAGTCAGACCAACATTCGCACCCGCTTCCGTATGCTGACGGATAAATGCTGGCAGACCCGCAGATCCGCCTACATTACCACCGGAGATGGACATATGCTTCGTTTGCGACGGTTTGAATGTTTTGTTTTGCTCTTTGCCAAGCAATTCGGCAGCCAGATCGACAACCATTTCTGCCATTTTGCGATAACCCGTCAGCTTACCGCCTGCGATCGTGATCAGACCGCTATCGGATTGCCAGATTTCATCCTTACGGGAAATCTCGGATGGTGATTTGCCTTCTTCATGAATCAGTGGACGTACACCAGCCCAGCTGGATTCCACATCTGCTGCGGTTACTTTTACACTTGGGAACATGTAATTGATCGCTTCGATAACATAATCGCGATCCGCTGTCGTCATACGCGGATGCGCAGGATCGGCTTTGTATACCGTATCGGTCGTACCGACATACGTTTTACCATCGCGTGGAATCGCGAATACCATCCGACCATCTGGTGTGTCAAAATAAACTGCTTGCTCCAGCGGGAAACGGTCATGGTCGATAACGAGGTGAATCCCTTTGGTCATTTGCAGGGTTTTGCCTTTTTTGGAGTTGTCGATTTTGCGCAGTGTATCGACCCATGGACCTGCCGCGTTGATCACTTTGTGTGCATAAATCGAATATTCTTTGCCGCTAATGGTGTCTTTGACTTTTACACCTTTCAGCTTGCCATTTTCATAAATGAAGTCCGCCGCTTTGGCATAATTGACTGCCAGTGCGCCGCGTTCTACTGCTTCTTTGATCACTTCAATGGTCAAGCGGGCATCGTCAGTACGATACTCGACATAATAGCCGCCGCCTTTGAGACCATCTTGTTTTACAAGCGGTTCTTTGGCAAGCGTCTCTTGCACGCTCAGCATTTTGCGACGTTCGCTGCTTTTAACACCAGCGAGGAAGTCGTATACGCGCAGACCGATCGATGTACTGAAGCTGCCAAACGTTCCGCCCTGATGGAACGGTAACAGCATCCATTCTGGTGTCGTTACATGCGGACCATTCTCGTATACAATCGCACGTTCTTTCCCAACTTCGGCAACCATTTTCACTTCAAATTGCTTCAAATAACGCAGACCGCCATGAACGAGTTTGGTTGAACGGCTAGATGTACCTGCCGCGAAATCTTGCATTTCTACTACGCCGACATTCATGCCGCGTGTTACTGCATCCAGTGCGATCCCGGAACCGGTAATACCGCCGCCGATGACCAGTACGTCCAGTGGTGCACTGCTCATTTGTTGTAATGTTTCTGCCCTGTGTTGTGCGGAAAAAGAAGTACTCATATTGTATTGCCTCCCTGATTATGATGTGAATATAAATGTGAACTCAAGATGGCAAGGTCCTGCATGTGCAGGATGCCAATTTGCATATTATTCCAATTAAAGTCACGAAAAAAGAGACCACGAAATGTACACCGTACCGGCAGTGAACCGGGTGTATTCGTGGTCTCTCCAAAGTCTAATGACGTATTTATTAACTTGTTAACGTTATTATAGCATACTCATGTGAGCAAGGCAAAGAAATCGTTAAAATTTTACAAAGATTTTAATGCAACGTCAACGATGATAGAATCGGTTGCCAATCAATCGGAAGCTTTACGCGCCAGTCAGACTTTTCACGATGAAATCAAGCTGTGCATCCATCGAGATCGGATCATTGAAATAGTAAGCGACCGGATCGATTTTGAATACATGCTTTTCTTTGACTGCAGGTAGCGATTTCCACAGGCTGCTATCATACAGCGTCGAACCCGTCGTCTCGCCATCGCCACCCCATGGTGCGGTGAAGATGTAGTCGCCCGCAAAGTCAGGTACATTTTCCAGCGAAATGTCTACATACCCCGGTCCATTATCGACTGCTTCCTTCTGTGTTGCTTCTGTGCCTTTCAGACCAAGCTCCTGATAAATGATCTCGCCGCCGCGTCCGTAGCTATCGCCCATCACGTACACGCCTTTGGCATACGGTTGCAGGATGGAGACGGTTTTGTCGCCAACAGCTGCTTGTACGTTTGGTTTTGCTTCGGCAATTTTGCTTTCCCAAGCAGCGGCAACTTCTTTGGCTTTGTCCTCGGTGCCCGTCATTTTGCCGAATTCTTGCAGCTGTTCTTTGTACGTGTATTGTCCGTATTTGATCGCTACTGTCGGTGCGATTTTTTCGTAATTTGCCAGATTGGCATCGCCATCCCAGACGACGATCAGATCAGGATCGAGCGCCATTACTTCTTCTACTTTCGGCGTTTCGCCCAGATTGGTCATGTCGGTTGTTGTGCTTTTCAGCATCTCACTGGAAAAGACATGATCGACTGTAGCGATCGGTTGCAGACCAAGAGCAACGAAGAAGCCGTAATAACTGTCCGCCAGCACAACGACACGCTTCGGATGGCTAGGTACTTCTACTTCCCCATTGGCTGCTTTATAAGTAATGGTTGTATTTTGTGCTTCTGTGGAAGATGCTGCTTCATTACTTCCTGTTGTTGATGTAGAGGCACTGCTCGACTGCGACTGCGTTTGTGCCTGACCACATGCTGCCAATACCCCTACTAGCAGAATCGTCATCAGGATCATACTGTACTTGCGAAATGTGTACATGGTTTAACCGCCTTTTGTATCGTAATTGATAAAGATAATCATTTTCATTTGTCATAGTATCACACAACTTTAGCGATTGCACGATCTGTTTTGTGAATGATTGATGAAGATGATAGCAATATTTAGCAGAATGATGAATAGGAGCATAGTGCATCGTTTGCATAGTCGCATATCTATTACGCTTGGCAGAATAGAACACGTATACATAACAAAAAGCCTGTCATCCGCGAAGGGATCACAGGCTCTTTGCATTCTCTAAATAAAGCATAGCATGTTGCTACTGTATTGCGCAGATTCCTATCATACGGTATGAAGTTATTCTGCATATGCATACAGCATCATCCAACTTATTTGAATGCCATCGTTGCGTGAACTGCTTTTTGCCAGCCAGCATACAGTTCTTCGCGGCGTGCTTCTTCCATTTTCGGATCAAATTGGTCAACGAGATCTTCGTGTGTGGACGCAATTTCGTCCAGACTTTCCCAGAAGCCGACTGCCAGACCTGCCAAGTATGCTGCGCCGAGTGCTGTTGTTTCGTTAACAGCCGGACGCTCAACCGGTACGCCAAGGATATCGCTTTGGAATTGCATCAGGAAGCCATTTTTCACGGCACCGCCATCGACTTTGAGCGAATCTACGGTTACACCGCTGTCGCTTTCCATCGCTGTCAGTACGTCTTTCGTTTGATACGCCAGGGATTCCAGTGTTGCACGGATAAAGTGCTCTTTGCTTGTACCGCGAGTCAGACCGAACGCTGCACCGCGTACATCGCTATCCCAGTACGGGCTACCAAGACCAACGAATGCTGGTACGATATACACGCCATCTGTCGATTCGACGCGGGACGCATAGTTTTCGCTTTCGGAAGCATCGCGGAACATACGCAGACCGTCACGCAGCCATTGGATTGCCGAACCCGCTACGAAAATACTACCTTCCAGCGCATAGCTGATTTTGTCGCCAACACCACAAGCGATGGTCGTGATCAGACCGTGCTCGGAACGGATTGGCTCTTCGCCGGTGTTCATCAGCATAAAGCAACCCGTGCCGTACGTATTTTTAACTGAGCCTTTTTCGTAACATGCTTGTCCGAACAGAGCTGCCTGCTGGTCACCTGCTGCACCGGCGATCGGTACATTTTGACCAAAGAAGTGGTAATCTACAGTGTGCGCGTACACTTCGGAGGAAGGACGTACTTCTGGCAGCAGGGAAGCTGGAACGCCCAGAATGTCGAGCAGTTCTTCGTCCCATTTCAGGTCAAAGATGTTGTACATCAGAGTACGGGATGCGTTGGAGTAGTCAGTCACGTGCGCTTTGCCGCCGGACAGTTTCCAGATCAGCCATGTGTCGATCGTTCCGAACATCAGCTCACCGCGTTCTGCACGCTCACGCACGCCGTCCACATTGTCGAGAATCCATTTTACTTTTGTACCGGAGAAGTAAGGGTCCAGCAGCAAACCGGTTTTTTTGCGGAATGTTTCTTCCAGACCTTGCTGTTTCAGTTCGTCACAGATGTACGCGCTTTGACGAGATTGCCATACGAGTACGTTATATACCGGGTCACCTGTTTTACGATCCCAGATGACTGTTGTTTCGCGTTGGTTCGTAATACCGATACCAGCGATTTGCGAAGGTTTTACATGAGATTCGGACAGAACGGAAGCGATAACTGCCAGAATGGAACTCCAGATTTCATCCGCATTTTGTTCAACATGACCCGGTTTCGGGAAGTATTGCGGAAACTCGCGCTGTGCCATGTAGGCAATCTCGCCTTTTTTGTTAAACAAGATTGCGCGGGAGCTGGTTGTACCTTGATCAAGTGCCATAATATATTGTTCCATCTGAAATATCCTCCTCGAAATGTTCGTTCAATTTGCAATATCGTAATTTGGACTATCGGGTAGTCCAATCAGGCAGCAGCCCGTTTGGATTCCGTGCGTTCAATTTTGCGTCCGTTCAGGTACGCCAGCAGCAGGAAGACGAGTGTAATACCCAGTACAACCCACAGCATTGGTGCACTTTGACCGAGGAATACATTTTTGTAGAACAGCCCGCCCAGGGAACCGCCCAACAGTGGAGCGACAACCGGAACCCAAGCATATTTCCAGTTGGATGGACCTTTACCAGCGATTGGCAACAGGAAGTGCATCAGACGCGGACCGAAGTCACGAGCAGGGTTGATTGCATAACCTGTTGTACCACCGAGCGACAAACCGATACTAACGACAAGCAGACCAACGATCAACGGATGAAGACCTTGTGTAAATTCGTTTGCACCCATGGACAACAATACCATAACGAAGATGAATGTACCGATAATCTCACTCAGCATGTTGCCAACTGGATGTTTGATCGCTGGCGAAGTAGAGAATACGCTCAGCTTGGTTGCCGGATCTGGTGTTGCACCCCAGTGAGGCAAGTATTGGAAGTATACCAGTAACGCACCAGCCATCGCACCGATAATCTGTGCAATGATGTAGCTCGGCACTTGACTCCACGGGAAGTCGCCGTTAAACGCCAGCGCCAGTGTAACTGCCGGGTTCAAATGTGCACCGCTGACGCTACCTACTGCATAAACTGCCATCGCTACTGCAAGACCCCAACCAGCACCGATTACGATCCAGCCGGAATTTTGGGCAAACGATTTGTTCAGTGAAACGCCCGCGCACACACCGCCACCCAGTGCAATCAAAATCATTGTTCCTACTAATTCAGCCAAAAACGGTGACATGAACAAAACCTCCATTCGATTGTGAGAAACAGATTGTTACACCTGTTGCATTAAGTAATTTGACACATATAATGTAAAACTCAGCTGATGGTTATACAGGTTGTAAGAACACAAAAGAGCCATCGCAAATCTCCCCCTGATCATAAAGGGGGTTCTGCGTGGCTCTCCTGTTCTCCGTCACATGTATTAACTTGTGTTCATCATATCGTAACATGTAAGCGGTGTCAATATGATTTTTTTCATTTGGTGTTCATGAAGCGTTTCAAAAAACGCGATATAATGAAGCTTCTATTTTTAAAACGGGCAATCAACATGCCCTACTCGGGGCATCATTTGCGATAATGGTTGAATAATTCCTGATTCGATGTAGTGACCGCTGTCGCTCCTGCTTGTAGCGCACGCTCCACATCGTCTACCGTTCGAATCAATCCACCAGCAAATACAGGTACACCAGCGCGCGCGACCACTTCCTTGATCATATGCGGCACTACGCCGGGGAGTACTTCGATATAATCAGGCTGTGTCTTTTCCAGCAATGCATAACTTTTCTCAAGGGCGATTGTATCCAGCATAAACACACGCTGGATAGCGATAACGCCTTTTTGTTTTGCCTTCATGATGACATTGCCGCGTGTAGAGATGATGCCATATGGCTTGATCTCCTGACACAGGTATTCGGCGGCATACTCATCGTTCTTAAGTCCGTGCACCAGATCGGCATGCAGAAACATCTGCTTGTTGTTGGCATTTGCCATTCGGTAAATACTTTTCAGCTGCGCGATATGGGTATCGAGAAATACCCCATATTGATAAGGGCTATCCAGCAATTGATCAAATTGCTTCATCGTTTTGGCGGCTGGTAAAATAGACTGTCCCTGAAACATCGTAATCACTCATTTCGTTATATTCAAACGCTGTATGGATCTATTACTCGCTGGCTTGCCAGTCGTATTCCATCCGTTTGGCGGTTGTATTCGCTGCGTCGGTGCCGAGGTATCTGCCGACCAGATGCAGCGACATATGAATGCCTGCCGAGATGCCGCCGGATGTAATGATCCACCCCTGATCGACAAACTTTACGTCAGATTGTACGTCGACCGCCGGATAATCCTGCTCCAATCGTTTCAGATCCATCCAGTGGGTTGTTGCCTTGAGACCGTCAAGCAATCCTGCTTCTGCCAGCAACAATGCGCCGGTACAGACCGAGGCAATCTGTACGCCAGCAGATGCATACGTTTTGATCCATTGCAGTACGTCAGGCTTGCGAATCTCAAGCTCTTCCGCACCATATCCACCGGGAATAATGAGCAGATCAATCGCCGGCAGACTGTCAAAACTATGCTCCGGCTGCACCTGCAAGCCATTGCGCGCCGTGATCATCTGCCCATCTGCGGACACGGTATTCACTTTGAACCCTTTCACGCCCGGTTCGGTTTCCGCGATAGAGAACACTTCAAACGGACCTGCAAAATCCAGCACCTCCACTTCATGAAACAAAAACAATCCGACCTGATGCGGTTTATATACTTCTTCTTGCATCTTTACTACCCCTTTCTTCTCTAGCGTGCGCATGGCTCTTTGCTTTTCAACCGGCTTGTATCGTAGGCACAATACTATATGGTGGACTCTGGATGTATATATCATGTACCGGCGATATATGTGAATTCATTGTTGTCATCGTGATCTAAGAAGGTTTGGTATGGCTGCATATAGTAGTTGATTATAGGCACTTAGCGAGCTAAAAGCATGGCGATTTGTAAAGCTACAGTAGCTATTTTAACTATATCGCCTTTTTTGCCAAATTGCTCTGTTCTATACAAAAAAGAGGCTTTGGCGTTGTAGCAATGGCAAAGCTTGTTGCAGCATGAATGTAGATTTTCCAGTTATTGAGGGTATAAAAGGTAGGATTTTGTGCACAACAGACAAAGAATGAGGGGTTAATCTCTGTATTTTTTGACATGTGAACAATGGTGATGTCAGATATTATATAGTAAAATTCTGGTTACTGCTGTTTTGTGCGGTGACGCGCTGATCTGTAGGATAACAGATCTGCAATAGACAGGGAAATGGAAATGAAGGAGAGTTACATATGAATGCAATTGCTAGAGTCAGTAAGTTTGTCGGAGATACGTTTTCCGTCTGGGTCATTTTATTCGCGTTGTTAGGATTCTTCTTGCCATCGTGGTTTATCGGGTTAAAAGGGCAAATTTCATTGCTGCTCGGTATTATTATGTTCGGCATGGGGTTAACATTATCTTCTGCCGATTTCCGTGAAGTATTCCGCCGTCCGCTGGATGTGGCGCTCGGTGTCATCGGTCACTATATCATTATGCCGCTACTGGCATTCGGTCTAGCGGTGACGCTCAATCTGCCGCCGGATATTGCGGTCGGTGTCATCCTCGTCGGCTGCTGCCCAAGCGGTACGGCATCCAATGTCATGACCTATCTTGCCAAAGGTGATGTAGCACTCGGCGTCTCCATTGCCTCTGTATCCACGTTAATCGCACCGCTGGCAACACCGGCGATGATCTCGCTTCTTGCTGGTCAATGGATGCATGTAAGTGCAGGCAGTCTGATTCTGGATATTCTAAAAGTCGTAATTGTACCGATCATCCTCGGTGTTATTGTCAAAGCGCTGTTCCGTAAGCAAGCCGAAGCGGCGACAGTTGCCTTGCCATTCGTATCGACGCTGGCAATCGTGCTGATCGTGGCGATTGTCGTCGGTCTGAACAAAAGTCATATCGTCGAATCTGGTCTGCTGATCTTCGCAGTCGTTATTTTGCACAATGGCTTAGGTTATCTGCTTGGTTATCTGTTCGCCCGTCTCGTCGGCATGGACCCAGCTAAACGCAAAGCAATTGTATTTGAAACCGGAATGCAAAACTCTGGTCTTGGTGCTAGCCTGGCAGCAGCACATTTCAATCCACTGGCAGCAGTACCAAGTGCAATCTTCAGCGTGTGGCATAATATCTCCGGTTCGCTACTCGCAACGTGGTTTGCTTGCCGCGCCGCTCGACGGGAAAAAGAATCTCTCCCCCTACAATAAAGCGCAAATGATGGCCATAGGATACGTTATATACGATATCCATAGTAGGAATCGCCATTCTATAAACTTAACGTTAGACATGCAAAAACCCTGTTGTTGCGATTGCTTTTCGCTTCAGCAGGTTTTTTGCATGTTCCCGGACGTTCAGATCGTCAGTCCTGAAGTTCCAGTTGACCTGCCTCCATTTTCTTTCTATCGTTGGCATCGTGCAGCAGATCAGATAACGTATAATTGCGTAAATATTCGATAGCCTGAAGTTCAGCATCCAGCATAATACTGCCCAGCGCATCGCTAAGCGGTGCACAACCGGATTTGACCTCTTCACGGTTGGCTTGATCCTCAGTACGAATCGCCTGATAAATATCCGCCAAAGTCAGCGAATCAGCAGGAATACGTAATGAATACCCCCCATCTCTACCTTCGCGCGTATCCACAATCCCGTGGTTAGCCAGTGTTGCCAGAATTCTTCGCAAAAAGGTGGCATGCGATTGAACTTGCGTGGCAATCACCGAGCTGGATACGGTTCCCCCATTGTGTGCCAATCCGGCTAAAGCGTGTACTGCGGTGTTGAATCGTGCAGGACCAATCGATCTGGTTCTGGATACAGTCATAGCGTTCCCCCTTCTAGTTCTTCATCTCAGATTTTAGCTCAGCTATTAAGTTAAGGCAACATCAATTTATTCAACCTATAGTTCGGCAAAGAGTAGGTTCGCGCGACTATGATTAGGGAAACCGCTTGATGTATCCCTTTACCCACTGACTGGCTTTTATAAACGAAAACAAAAAATGCCTTTGGTTTTTGGTGCATGGCGACTGGGTTCATGGATCGATTTCATTTTTGCTCAATTCGTCAATGAATCGTTTCGTGGATTATGTTGCAGTTTGTGTTGACTTGAACGTGATTACTTTTACTTGAACGTGATGATGTTGGTTGGCTTGTTCATTTTGGCATAGACGATAAGAGCAATGATCTGAATAGGCAGAATTGCATATGAATATTGAAAGAGTACGATTCCCAGCAAAGGGGCACATAATAATGACAAAGTAGCAATCCAATTAAGTGTTGTAAGTTTTCTCAAGCTCTTTTCCAGATATAACGAAACTACAGCCGCTCCTATACTAAAACTAAATAATATAGATAGAAATAATAAGGCAATATTCCATTTCGTTAACGGATCGGTATTTAGCATCACTCCAATTCCAATGACTACAGACAATAGAATCCATACCGTCAAAATAACAATCGGCTTAAACGGCTTGAACAGATTCATCACAGGTTGGAATACACCGCCAAACGCCTCTTCTGGCACCAATTTATCTTTTTTCTTATGCAGCTTGTTCATCTCGACCGTAATGAGAGGAATGAGCGTTTTGATCATATCGATATCTGTTGTTCGGTAATACTCACGAATCATCAATTGCGCGCTCTCACCCATATGTAAACGAATCTCTGCCAGTTGATGAAATAATTCCTTTTGCGCATCTGGTGTTGGATAATGTCCAACATAAGCAATTTGCGCTTCCAGACGGGCGTACATTTTCAGTTTATTTTCTACAGTAGTAATCTTGCCCTGTTCCTCACTTGTGACCATCACTTTACATTCTTTGTACAGCCATATGAATAACGGCAGCAACAAAGAGATATACACGTTTTCTTTTATAAAAGAAACGATTGAAGTTGCATCCACCTGTATTGATCCCTTCTCGTTATATTTGTCACTATTACTTATGATGTCTATTTATATCCAACAAAATAGCCCGGAGTCTTCACTCCGGACTTTCTATTGATCGTACCTATGTTGATGGTACCTGCTATACCTGCTTTTGATTATTATGCAGTAAAGTTGTCTGTCAGAACCGGCACAACTTGGGATTTACGGGATACAACGCCTTTCAGCAGGGCGGTATTGTTGTTCAGGGATACGCTGTATGCTTTTTCAACAACGTCCTGACGTTGACCGAGTGCCAGACCAACCGAGTCGTTGTTCAGAATATCGGTTACGACGAACAGGAACAGATCCAGCCCTTTGTCAGCGATTACTTTGTTGATCGCTGCTTCCAGCTCGGATTGTTGGGACAGTACATCGTTCACGTCTACCGTATTCACTTGAGCGATTTCGACTTTGGCATCGCCCATTTGGAATTCTTTGGCGTCCAGTGTGATCAGTTGTTCCACTGTTTTCTGGCTCAGATCAGCGCCAGCTTTCAGCATGTCCAGACCGTATTTTGCTGTTTCTACGCCAGCGATTTGCGCCAGTTCAGTTGCCGCAGCAACGTCCTGTGGTGTGCACGTTGGAGATTTGAACAGCAGGGAATCGGAAATGATCGCAGACAGCATCAGACCAGCAACTTCTTTGGAGATGGCTACGCCATTTTCTTTGTACAGCTTGTTCAGAATAGTCGCTGTGCAGCCTACAGGCTCCGCACGATAGTACAGCGGCGCGCTAGTTTCAAAGTTAGCGATCCGGTGATGGTCGATAACTTCAGTAACGGTTACCTGATCGATATCGTCAGCGCTTTGCTGGCGCTCATTGTGGTCAACGAGGATAACTTCCTTCACTTCGCTCACTTTGTCCACGAGACGTGGCGCTTCTACTTTGAAGTAGTCGAGAGCGTATTGCGTTTCTCCATTTACTTCACCAAGGCGAACGGCTTCCGCGTCCACACCCAGCTTTTTTTTCAGTTCCGCATAAGCGATAGCGGATGTAATCGTGTCCGTGTCCGGATTTTTATGACCAAAAATCAATACCTGTGGCATAATGACACTCCTTTAATTGGATAGGTTTGCGGGAACAGTATATCGTACCTTCCCCGTTTTCTTCAATAGTATACCTTGATTCCAAATTAAAATGAAGTGTATTCTTACTATTTTTATAGGAATTAACGAATTTAAGGTTGGATTATGGATACAATGTTTCTATTTTCCCCTGTAACACGGTGCCCTCTTCTGCACTCCTCCGCCAGCCAGTCTGTTCTATACTCTGAATGATCAGTCCCTGATACAAATCAGGATAGGACTGCAAATTCTCTGTAATAGAGCGAACAGCAGCTTGCTCATCCAATACTGCACATCCCAAATAAGCAGACAGCGATCCATCCACACCGTGCCAGCAGAGCACATACCCATTCCCTGTTTGTTCTAGCGCTTGTACGATCTGATCTTCCAGCAGGTTTTGCTGTTCTTCATTCATCTCTCCGATACTTCGGTTTGTATTGTGAACAAGCAGATTGATATTTTGCTCTGCTGGCTCGTATAGATCGTATCCATGCTCCTGATGTTGATGTACCATAGTCAGCGCCGCATTGGGTGACAACAATCGTTTCCAGAAGCTCAGTTCGTGCTCCTGAAATTCGCCGCGCTGTCCGACCGGTGCGGATAGCGTCTCTACTTTGCCCGGTTTGACCCGGATACGCCAATACCAGAGCTGATGATCGTGCATTTTGATAAACAGATTGTTCTCGCGGATATCCATACAACAGGCTCCCTTCGCATCCATACCATTCCTTTGACTACATAAATAAGCTGTTATTTCACGTATAACGCAGAACTTCGCGATTACGCTGACTATCTGCAAAGGCTTCGGCTGTGGTGACCATTGCTGTAGATATAACAGTTGAATATACAGATTCAGATCGTCCTGCACCCAGTCTATCGCTTGCAGATTGGATTGTGGTAGCCAATCCTTTACGACAAACGATGGTAAAAAGCCAATTCCCCACTGCTTGTGCACCGCCTGTCGAATAGACTCAATACTGCCAAGCTCCCAGCGAATATCGATCTCACTCTGCACATAACGTAATGTACGTAACAAATACGAACGATACGTACAACCTTCTTCTGTCAAAATCAGCGGATACGGTGCCAGATCGTTTGCTGTTACGCCGTCTCTGGATGCAAGTGGATGCTCATTGTGCACCAGCACTGCCATCTCTGTACGTAGCAGTACTGAGCTACGCAGTCCATGCTGCTGGACTGGCTCATCCAGCACCAGAGCTACATCGATCTGCCCCTGCTTGAGCTGGGCGACCAGTTCCGGCTCCGAGCCAATGACTACTTTGACTTTGTATTGCGGATATTGCTGGCGAAAAAGATCCAGCATGTCCGGCAAATGGTACAGCGATAGCGATTCAATCGTACCAATATTCAGTACTGGCGCTGGATCAGATGACGGTTTTACTACCAGATGAGCAGCTTGCTGCAATTCCAGCATTTGACGCGCATACGGCAGCAAACGCTCACCTGCTGATGTCGGCACCACCTGATTGCCGCTGCGCTGGAGTAATTTTTGCCCACCGTACAATTGCTCTAGCCGCTGAATATGATTGGTGATGCTGGATTGGGCATAATCCAGCTCTAACGCAGTACGCGTGTAATTGCCCCACTGCACGAGTGCGCAAAATGTTCGCAAATATAGCAGCTCCATCGGCAGGCTCCTTTCATTACGGTTGCCGCTTGATCCGGGCAAACCCGCAGGTTGATATGTACGTTACCATACCGCCGAATGTTAATCCATATGCAGAACAGCGGCTATAACTGTTTTTCGGCAAATAACGATGATTTTAGGCGTTTTGGACGACTTTTTACTAGTATTCTTACTGGTATCGATCAGATCGATAGTAGCTATAGATAGGATCACATCACTGCACTTTGTTCATTGTACTACAATGACAATATAACCTTGCAGCGGCTCATACAGCGCTGTAATCTATCCATTATATTGAAGGAGTTGGGTCTTATGAGTCACCGTCCACGCTTTTCTGCTGTATTGGAAGTACCTGCCTTATTACCAGAGCAAGCTTATCATTATTGGAATATGCGATTATCCTGTGAAACCGATGTATCCGATGTTGCCGCTGATTTGGAAAAAGGCAATGCCCCTTTCAAACTGCTGGATGTGCGTAGTGAAGCCGATTATGAGAAAGCTCATGTTGCTGGTGCAATCAGTCTGCCGGGTCGTCAGATTAACGAACAGACGACTGCCGATTGGGATAAAGAGCAAGTGGTCATTGTATATTGCTGGGGTCCTGCCTGCAACGGAGCTACCAAAGCAGCCGCCAAATTGGCGCAACTTGGTTTTCAGGTAAAAGAAATGCTGGGCGGGATCGAATACTGGCGTTTGGAAGGTGGTACACTCGAAGGATCACTTGGCAACGATGCACCGACATACTGGCAGATGCAGCATTGCAGTATTGCGAGCGGTGGATAATGTGCATAACATGTGCGTAAATGCTACGTTTACCGATTTTCATTCACCAGCATTGTGCATAAATATGCGGTGATCGTTTTGAAATGTAGGCATGTTCACTTTTTTGTACTTCATATTGGAATTAAACAGGGGATATTTCGTCAAAACAGCCGCTATGCATCGCATGTGCATGGCGGCTGTGTATTTATCCACAGTGGATAACTTTTTTGAAATTATGGCTACGCATCCTGTTGAAACGTAATCTGTACATATGCCCCTCTACTGCGAAGCCGACAGTTAGATTGGCAATTTCTTTAACAAACGCCCAGAGTACATCGCCAGCACAATCGCCACCACCAACATACATATGGCACCAAGACGCACCGCACCAGCAATATCCCATATCTGTGCCAACGCGCCAATGACGAATACACATAGCATTTGTACAATCGCAAGAATCAGACCATATACACCGCTAATCCGCCCCATCATCTCCACTGGCACATGCTGCTGGTAAAAGGTCGTAAACCCCGTATTGGCAAAAGCAAGGAAAAACGCAAGGACAAAAAATCCTACCGCGACCATACCAAACGATCCTCCGAACGCATACATGATATACCCGATACCGACACCGATGGAGCCAGCCCCCATCAGCGTAGCGACATGCAGTCGCTTGACTATCAATAGATTTACCAATGCGCCCGCACCCAGACCTGCTCCGGCAATGCTGACCAGATAACTGTACTGACTATCCGTAACCTGCAACACCTGCTTGGTCAGCGCCACCTCTTGTGCATCCAACGCAGCAGTTAACACCATAATAAGATAAAAGAGCAAATAAATAATCATTACCATCGGTACATGACGGCTAAACTTATACACCTGCCCCCAATCTTCACGCAAAATCGTCCATGGTGAGCGCGCGCGACGCATTGTAGCTGGATTGTTACTTGTAGTCGCTGGAACGATAGGGGTAGCTGCTTCATCCATATTTGTCGTTGCTTGGTCTACATCTATCATTGTTTGTCGTTTCTGTTCCAGAGTTAAAGGATGGATAGACTTACTTAGTTCTGGTTCCAGATCGGGCAATAGTAATGTTAACAATGCCGAGATTAAGAAACTAATTGCCGTTACGATAATCGTCGCCTGCGGACTGAGTATGAGAAATAACAGCCCCGCAATCGCCGGACCAATCAGAAACGCGCCGGAATGGATCAGACTTTGAACTGCATTGAAGCGCTTGAGTCTCACTTCTGGCACTAGACGGACAATATACGCCATCGCCGCTGGACGAAAAATAGAGCTACTCATATACACAACCAGCACAACGGCATAGATCACCCAGACGTTATGGAGCAGTGGCAAGATGCCAATAAGAATCGCCCGTACCAGATCAAGGGAGAACATCAATCGTCTCTTATTGGTACGGTCGATCATGCTACCTGACCAGCCGTTCGTACACAATGCTGCAAACGGCTTGAGCATATACAATCCAGCAATCGCCAGCGCTGCACCTGACAGATGTAACATCGTCAGATTGAGTGCAATCAGAAACACCCAATCTCCAGTGTAAGCAATGCCGGAGGCGATCAATAGAATCGTTGGAAACTTCCAGCTATAGGGGCTGTTGTGAGAATCGTCGACAGATGTAGCTGAGGCTGATGCGGATGGACTCATACGCTATGTCCTCTGCAATCATGCAATCGCGCCACATTACGGTAACACCAATAGCGATGGTATGAATATGTTCCACCCAAAGATGCGAACCTTTTTCCTTGCTTCCTATGTATACTCATTTTCATGCTACCTCCTAATTCATCATTGTACTTATCAAGCATATACATCTAAGTTCTTTGGTCGACCAAATTGGTTTGAAGCTCATTGGTTTGATTGTCAGACTACATAGACTCAATGATAGACAAGGTTTATAGAGGGGCATGTTCCATTATAACAGTCCCAGACAGCCATACACACTGCCTTGTTTAGACGCTTCTCCTTCATTTTCCCAAAAGCTAACGTTTCATCTCTTGCTATCCGTCTTATAAATAAGTACAGGAACATTTTTCCTGTAAGTAATTACGTTATCGTGCAGGGTACTAACGATTGGGTATGCCCTGAATCAATAGGTTGAACTTATAAGGAGGAGCTTCTATGCTTGAGACACTAGAACCGCAATTTTGGAGCATGACGTATCAGGATCGTATTACACCGCAGGAAGCCTTTGATCTGTACGACGAGCTGGATGCTGTCGAACTTGAAGATATGATTGGCGTATGGCGCGGTTTTGAGCTGCACACCGGACACCCGATGGAGGGCGCATTGGAGAAGCTACATTGGTACGGCAAAGCATTCCATTCTGCTGACAAGGTAGATCCGCTGCTATTTTACAAACGCAATGGACAGACGTTCGCTGCTGATCCGGGACGTATTTTTGATAAAATGAAAATTGTACCGAGCGACGGCGGCGAAGGTAGTATTCGCATGGTCGAACATCGCGGTCGTATTACCGGCACACTTGTGTATGATCATCTACCCATCATGGATCATTTCCGCAAAGTCAGTTCCGATGTGCTGATGGGTATTATGGATATGAAAGGTAGCCGCGATCCATACTTCTTCTATTTGAAGAAGATCAGTTCCTTATAAATACATCCATACAGCCCGGCATTGTCTATACGACGATGCCGGTTTTTTATTGTGTATGCTGGGAATGGATAGATTGTATGCAGTAGCTGGGTTCCCTCACCTAGCAGTTTATAAAAAGTTTATATTTTATTTAACTTCTACATAGAATTGTGAGCCATTTATTTATCTTCACTTTATTTCCTCCCTCTATGCTAAATCATGACTTCAACTTACATGGATATAGATAAAGAGATAGAACGATCTGGGAGGAAAACCAATGAAGAAACATCATGCGTACCTCGTATTGCTTGCCGGAATCATGGCGGTCAGCAGCACATCCGGTGTTGCCGTACTGTCTTCTCCAGCCAGTGCAGCGCAAGCCGCCTCCAGCTCAACCGGCAGCTCATTAACGAGCCTGCCGGCTATTGGGCTGCAATCGGGGGTCAGTGTCCGATTGAGCGATATGCAACTATCTGCCCGCAATTCCGGCAGCATTCTCACGTACACCCTCACCTACACTAATCGTACATCCAGCCCTTACAAGCTGCTCAATACATTTTCCAGAGTGCAAACGCCACAAAATGGCGCATTCAAAGGCGTACCGGTGCCAGAAGACAAAGACCATATCACCATTTCGCCGGGAACTAGTCAATCTATCACCTACTACGTCAACGCTCAAGATCAGAGCCGAGTGAATGGTACGAAGATCAGCGTATACGGATGGGATTTTGACAGTGCTAATTATGAAAAGAAACTCGGCACATTCACCCTGCCCGCTAGCTATTCCCCAGCGGTTGCTGCCAATCAGGCACGCAAAATCATGATCGGGCATACACCGCTAAAGTTGAAACCGGAGCAATTACAAATCATCAACTTCAATGGCAAGCACTATGCACGCCTTACCCTGCAAATGACTAATCTTGGCACCGAAATGCTGGAATCTCCCGGTTATAACGCCTATCTGCTATCATCTAGCGGTTCCAGCTATGCACTAGGTCTGGATCGTTCTAGCAAAGAACTGGATATTCAACCGGGCGCTACAACGCGCATCAGCTATGTCGCTGCTATTCCAGCACATTTGCCAACATCCAATCTATCGTTGCAAATTACACATACGACAGGCGTAGCTTCCACGAGCAGCGATGCTACATCCAGTACGTCATCGACCAATCTGGAATTACCGATTGTTTCGTTCCGACTACCTGCGGTCAGTTCATCTAGTCTGACTGTACCGGTATCCAAATCACGGAAGCTGTGGATCGACGGGAATGCAGTCACTTCTACACTGAAAAGTGCTTCTCAATCCACCAGCGGTGACAAAGCGGTATGGACGATGCAATTCAGTCTCAAAAATACTGGAAACAAGGCAGTCATCATCCCTGCCTATGAAGCTTCTATCGCATCGGCGGAAGGCTATACCTTTCCTATTCAGACCAAAACCTTTTCCAGTTTGACACTCAAACCACTGGAAGAAAAGTTAATCCAGCTGTCTACTGAAGTACCGCTGCAATTGAAGCAACAACAGCTCAAGCTGCAATTGCTGGAACCTGCTACGACAACAGCACAGACCGGTACAACCAGTAATACAGAAACGGTGGCAGCGACTGCTTCTCAAAGCAATGTAATTTTGCCGACTGCCTTTTACATGATTCCATACAGTCAGGAGCAGAGCCAATCTGCCCAGACCGAATATACCTTTGATAATAACTACGGTAGCTTTGGCGTAACGTTAGAATCGTTGCAGCGGATGCCGTGGACTACCGACGATATCGTCGCTGCCAAAATCCGTCTGCGTAATGCAGGTTCATCCTCTGTGACTCTGCCAGAACTGGGTGGCTGGATGAAAGCTCAGAACAACCGAATCAGCAGTCCTGTACAGATTGTCGCCGAGCAAACTGACAATTCGCTGGATGCTGGAGCAAGCCGTGTATATTACATTGTCGGACGCTTCAACTCCGATGTCGATCTGGCTCAGCTCAAAATCGAGCTGTATCCGACTACCGATACGGCTAGTACCGCTTCAGCCACAAATAGCGATACGATCAAATCCAGTACGACTAGCGGCAATACGCTGGACAGCGACAATCCATTCCTGTCGCTTTATGTGGGACAAACTAGCTCTGCGGTTGCCAAAATCGCTCGCGGCTCCTCCTTCCATATCCAGACTATGGGCAAAAAGGCAGAGATCAAGGAACGTCGCACGATCACATACGAAGGTGCAAGCCAGAAGATCGCTTATACCGAACTGGATATGAAGAGTGAGGAGAAACGTACTTCTCTGCCATCTCGTCTAGTCGCCTACTACAAAACGCCAGATAATGAATATTACGAAGCAACTGTTAATCAGTCCGATAAAACCGTCGGTCCAGATGGTAAAAGTCTGATCACTATCTGGAGCAAGCTGCCGTCCTCGGTCAATACTTCACAGCTGACCCTATACATCGGCGAAGCAATCAATGACGGCAAAGTGTCCACCGCAACCGCTACACCAACTGGCTATATCAATGCCGTCGAACTGGCGCTGAATACACAGACCACACCAGTAACGACCAGTGTCAGCAGCGAAATGGAGCTATTCCCGTACCGATTTGCTATTACTGGCGCAACTGGCTCGCTGACCGAAGGTCAAGAAAGTATCGCTATCAACATGACCTACAACTTGAGCAAAGACAATACGTATACGATGGGCACATTCGGTCATAATCTGATCATTCAATGGGTCGATCCATCCGGTCAGATGCAAGAGAAAACGATGGTGCCGGGCACAGACCTGACACCGGGCAAATCAGTACCATACGCCACCACCCTATCCAGCAGCGCCTACAAAAACGTTAAGGGCGGTCATTTTACGATCAACGTATACGATGAGTTTGAAGGCGAACGTATCCTGCTCGGCATGCAAAGTTACCGGGTCGATTTTACACCAAATATCGTCAATACACCGACGACATCGCCAACGACAACAATACCGTCCGATCAACCGACAACGAACCCGGACACTGGCACGTCCAAAGGTAATACTGGTACAGGAACTACTGGCTCAGGAAATAGCGGTAAAACGGAGGAACCTCATGACCAATAAAAAGAAAATTTGGATATCTGCATCCGTCTTCGTCGCAATCGCCATTGCTGGTATTGTCGTATACCTGCTCTGGCCACGTTCATCCACGGAACCGATCATCGAGACAACACCGTCCGTATCCGTACAAAAAGGCGATATTACGGTCCGTATCAAAGGCTCCGGTGCTGTCAAAGCAACCAGTCAGACAATGGTCTACACTGACAAGGAAGGCAACATCAATCAGGTACTTGGCAAGCTGAACAATACCGTCACCAAAGGACAAGTCTTGCTCACCTACAAGCCCAAGGACAACTCCAAAGACCTGACGCAACAGCAAAGCACACTGCGTCAACAACAGAATGATCTTCATGACAAACAAGAGCAATACAAACAGCAAATGATGGATAACGCTGCCCAGACCGAACTGGACAGCACTCGTCTGGCAATTGAAAAAGCCAAGGACGACATCGCTACCACGCAGACCGAGATTACCCGTCTGCAAAAAGATCAGGCGGCACCAGCGCCGCTAGTATCTCCAACCGACGGTACAATCACTAAAGTGAGCGTATTCGCAGGCGGCTCTTCCAGCGCGGGTTCCGAAGCATTTACCATTATCAATTATCAGGATCTCAGCGCAACGATTCAGGTGGACGAAATGGGCATTCTAAAAGTGCGCCAAGGCATGAAAGCAACCATGCAGCTAGATGCCCTACCGAATCAGACGTACACTGGTCATGTATCGTCCATCGCGAATGAAGGCTCTGTAAAAAATGGCGTCTCTACCTTTGGCGTTACGATTCATCTGGATCGTCCCGGTCAGATCAAAGCAGGCATGTCTGCCCAAGCAAGTATTCTTGTACAGCACAAAAAGAACATTCTAATCTTGCCCATCGAATCTATCATTCAGCAGGGCGACGCCTATATTGTACAAAAGTTAAACGTATCCGCCGATCAGCAAAATCTCACCTCACCAATTACCGAAGATCAACCAATCCGTGTCGGCATTCATGATGAAAGTCATGTTGAAATTGCTAGCGGCTTGAAGGTTGGTGATCTGGTGAGCGTCCCGTCTTCCGATATGAGTGGAATCAGTACACCTACTAGTGGCAGTAGTAGCTTTGACATGAGTGGTTCCACTGGCGGCGATAGCAGTTCATCCGATAGCACTTCCAGTGATGGCAGTTCCACTGGCTCCGATTCATCTGGCGACAGCAGTTCTACTGACAGTTCCGGTTCATCTGACGCTGGAAGTTCCTCTGACAGCTCTTCCAGCAATAGCTCTACAGACAACAGCACTTCCAATAGCGATAGCAGTGCATCCACTGGAGGTGCGTGAGTATGGAACCGCTGATCCAGATCGAACAAATGTCTCACGGCTACATGATGGCAGGACAGCGGATGCCTATTTTGCAGGATATTTCGCTAACTGTGCATAAAGGCGAATTTGTCGCTATTATCGGTCCATCCGGTTCCGGCAAATCGACATTAATGAATATGATCGGCTGTCTGGATGTACCCAATAGCGGCAGTTATACGCTGGACGGCAGCAATGTACGCAAGCTGTCCGATAATCGGCTCGCTCGCATTCGCAATGAGAAGATCGGCTTTATTTTTCAAAGCTTCAATCTGCTGCCCCGTCTGTCTGCAATGGAAAATGTCGAACTGCCGCTCATCTATCGTGGGCTGTCTCAGCATGAACGGCGGAAGCGTGCCACACTCGCTTTGGAGCAAGTCGGATTGCAGGAACGCATGTTTCACCGTCCCAATCAACTATCCGGCGGTCAGCAGCAGCGTGTGGCAATTGCCCGGGCGCTTGCTGGTGATCCGCCGCTGCTACTAGCGGACGAGCCAACCGGTGCACTGGATAGTCAGACCGGGCGCGAAGTAATGCAGATGATCCAATCCCTCAACGCGCAAGGACATACGATCATTCTGATCACCCATGATCTTGATATTGCTGATCAGGCACGCCGCGTCATTCGCATCCAAAATGGCATATTGACCGAGGATCGGAGGAATGAGCCATGATTCTGTTCCAAAGTATCCGTATGGCGCTGCTCAGCGTCATTGGTAATAAAATTCGTTCATTTCTAACGATGCTCGGTATCATCATCGGTGTCTCGTCCGTCATTCTGGTCGTCTCGGTTGGTATGAGCTACAACAACCAGATCAGCGATCAGTTCAGCGGGCTGGGCACCGATCTGCTGACGATCAGTATTATGGGTTACGGCGCAACTACCTCACTAACTACCGAGCAAACGATGGCATACGGACAGCTTCCCGGCGTCAGCGGCGTCTCCCCGGTCATTTCCGGTAATGTTACTGCCAAGAATCGTGGTCGCAATGCCGATGTACCGTTAGAAGGTATTATGCCCTCATACGAACATGTAAAAGACTTTCATGTGCAGTCCGGTCGCTTTCTACTCAATATCGATAACCAGTATCGTCAGAAAGTAGCGCTGATCGGTTCAGAGACAGCAAGCAAATTGTTCGGCATGGAGAATCCAGTCGGCAAAGATATTCGTCTCAATGGCGATACCTTCACCATCGTTGGACTCCTTCGTACTAAAGGCTCCAGTCTGATGGGTTCCAATGACGACAAAATTCTGATTCCACTAGCGACGGCGGAACGCTTTTTACAAACCAAAGGCATTCAATCTTTCGAGATCAAAACAACATCGCCGGAGCAGATTCCGATGGTCAAAGAAGAATTGCAGGCGGCGCTAACTGCGGCGCTGGGTGACCCGTCCGCCTATGATATTTTCGATGCCCGGGAAATGATTGAATCGATGGAGAAAACAAGCGCCCTGCTGTCCGCTTCACTGGCAGGCATCGCCGGTATTTCGCTTATCGTCGGCGGCATTGGCATTATGAACATTATGATCGTCTCGGTCAATGAACGTACCCGCGAGATCGGTATCCGCAAGGCGATTGGTGCTCGCAAAAGCAACATTTTGCTGCAATTTATGATCGAATCGATCTTTCTCAGCACACTCGGCGGGCTGCTAGGGATTGGTACTGGACTCGGTCTCGTGTGGATCGTTGGACAATTTATCCCGTTCCCGATTCAGTATGCGTGGAATATGGTAGTGATTGCGTTTGCCTTTTCTTTTGCTATCGGAGTGCTGTTCGGTATTATTCCAGCAAACAAAGCTGCGCGTCTGCGTCCTATTTACGCACTGCGTACCGATTAAAAGGAGCCTTGCCAACGAGCTTCCAAGCTCATGGTCAATCTTGCATCTTGGATGTGCGGAGAATGTGCTACAATGAAGCCGTAACAGGCTAACGAATTTCAAAGGAGCAACGGTATGACAATTAAGCATCGCCTGATTATCTCCAACATTTTGATGATTGTGATACCGGTACTCATCTCCGCCATCATTATCGGAGCCGGTCAGTACCTCTCTTATCAATACTGGAAAAATCAATACGACAAAACAAGCTCCATCTACGATGTGCCTGACAAGATTATCTCAGTCGCTACTGAGCTGATCCGCGACCCGCAAAGTCGTAAAGCTGCCGAGAAGCAACAGCTTGAAGCCTATTTGCAAAAAAATCATATGCGGCTTGCTGTTAATGATTTTAAAACGCATAAGCTGCTGCTAAATATGGGCAACACTACAATCGATTCTGGCGGCAATCTTCTCCAAGCTATCTGGTCGCTCAATGGCGAAGGTAGCGCTTATGTAGGCAACGATAGCGTGTACAGCAAAAAGTCCATCGTAAACGGTAATATATACGTCATTTCTACTTTTAGCTCGTATCTGGATAGTAGCAGCAGCGACGATTCATATTACAATGAATACAATTCACTCATTACGCTATTTATGATTTTATTCGGTGTCGGTATTCTGGTGACTATCTTCTTTACGAACCGCTTTTTGACTTATTTTGTATTCAAGCGCATTAGCCAACCGCTCGGTACACTTGGCGAAGGTGTGCAGCAGATTCGCGATGGCAATCTGGATACACGTATCCGTTATGCTAGCAAAGATGAATTTGCTGCGATCTGCCATGATTTTAACGATATGGCAGAGCAGCTGAAGCAATCGATACAGTTAATTCATCGGCAGGAAGAGAATCGCAAAGAGCTACTGGCAAGCATCTCACATGATCTGCGTTCACCGCTCACCTCCATCCGTGCGTATTCGGAAGGTCTGCTGGACGGCGTTGCCAGCACACCAGAAGCACGTCATAAGTACATCACCATGATTAATACAAAAGCAGAAGATATCGATCGTATGGTCGCCAAAATCTTTCTCTTTTCCAAAATGGATATGGGCGATTATCCGTACGATCCCGAACTGCTCGATGTAAACCGCGAGTTGGAATCATTAATCCGTGCCACAACCGAGGAATATCGCAGCAAAGGCTTGGATATTCAACTCGATCTCGCCAGCGAATCGACGCGTATCTTTGCCGATCCGTTGCAGCTAGACAGCATCTTTACTAACATTATCGAGAATAGCTTGAAATACAAAGACAAAGAACGCGGCATGATCCGTATTCAGACGATGGTGCATCATGAGCAGATTATTATTTACATGACTGATGATGGTCCCGGTGTACCTGAGCAATCGCTCAGTCAACTGTTCGACGTCTTTTACCGCAGCGATCCTTCGCGCAATAATCCCAACAAAGGCAGCGGACTCGGGCTAGCGATTACCGCCAAAGCTGTAGAACGTCTGGGCGGTAGCATCAAAGCGATGGCTGCACCGTCTGGCGGGCTGCGCATCGTGATTCGTTTGCCGCTGATCAGGCAGGAGGAAGGTCAATGAAACATATACTCATCATCGAAGACGACGAAGCCATTGCCGCGATTGAACGGGATTACTTGGAAATCAACCATTTTGCCGTCGAGATTGCCGATAATGGCATCACTGGTGCAGAGCGTGCATTATCCGGTCAATTTGACCTGATCCTGCTGGATCTGATGTTACCCGGCGAAGACGGCTTTTCCGTCTGTCGTCGACTGCGCGACAAACTAGACATTCCGATCCTGATGGTGACCGCCAAACAGGACGATATTGATAAAATTCGTGGCTTGGGATTGGGCGCAGACGATTATATCGTCAAACCCTTTTCCCCGAACGAACTGGTTGCGCGGGTCAAATCCAATCTCGCTCAGTATGCTCGTCTCAAAGCGAAGCTTGGCGCTAATACCGACCGCAGTCACATCGAAGTCGGTCCCTTTCTCATTAATACCGATGCCCACCGCGCCTATCTCAAAGGTCGTGAGCTGGATTTGAAAAAGAAAGAATTCGACCTGCTCCATTTCCTCGTGGATAATTCCAATATCGTATTCAGCAAAGACACACTGTACGAGCGGATTTGGGGCTTTGACTCTATCGGCGACAACGCAACGGTAGCGGTTCACATTAACCGACTGCGCGAGAAGATTGAAGATGATCCGGGAAATCCGCATTATATCCAGACTGTCTGGGGTGCGGGGTACCGGTTTCAATTGTAAAACACGTAACGATACGAGTTCATATGAGCAATGATCTTCATTACAACAAGTATAGCGCCATCAACATAACAGACTGCATTCTAAATAAACCCCATATCGCAACAAGCCTTAGTGTAATAAGATCGCCCTCTGTGTGTAATTGATCACGCTAAAATCACTTACGCTAAATACAAGCAAAGCCCCTTCGACGGTAAAGTCGAAGGGGCTTTGCTGCTTCTATAACCCAAGTTGAGCTACAGGAAGACTATACTTTAACAACCTACACGATTGCATCTGTACTCGTTAGAGCATATATCTGTTTAACAAACATTACAGCCAATCAAGATACGGATTGCAGATCTGTTAATGACTATATTATTGATGATCATGTTCACACTGCTACCATGGTGCTCAACTTAGTGAAATCTGCTTGATAGCATGCAGTTCTTAAACCTACTCTACCGTTACACTCTTCGCCAAGTTACGCGGTTTGTCCACGTCGTGTTCCAGCGCCAGAGAAGCGTAGTAAGCGAGCAGTTGCAGCGTAACAACTGACAGTGCCGGTGTCAGGGTTTGCAATGTTTTGGGAATTGTCATTACATAATCAACCGATTTCAGCAGGTCTTCGCGGTGCTCATCGTAAGAGATGACCATCACTTCGCCGCCGCGCGCTTTGACTTCTTTGATGTTGCTCACCGTTTTTTCCAGTACATCTTCTTGTGTTGCCAGTGCAATTACTGGAATACCGTCTTCGATCAGTGCCAATGTACCGTGCTTCAGTTCACCTGCTGCATATGCTTCGGAGTGAATGTAAGAGATCTCTTTCAGTTTCAAAGATCCTTCCTGTACAACGGCATAATCGACACCACGTCCGATAAAGAACAGATGCTTGTGCTGAGCGATGTGCTCGGCATATTGTTTGATTTCTGGAGCCATCTCCAGAATCTTCTCAACTTGCTCAGGCAGAGATTCCATAGCTGCCAGTGTTTCCGAGATTTCTTCTGTCGTCATCGTACCGCGAATGTCTGCCAGATGCAGACCGAACAGGTAGAAGGCGATCAACTGGGACGTATATGCTTTGGTCGAAGCTACCGCGATTTCTGGACCTGCCAGTGTCGCGATCACATCGTCCGCATCGCGAGCGATAGAGCTACCTACTACGTTCGTTACAGCGATCACATGTGCACCGTTTGCTTGTGCTTCACGCAGTGCAGCAAGTGTATCCGCTGTTTCACCAGATTGGCTAACTACGATCACCAGTGTATCTTTGTTGATGATCGGGGAACGGTAACGATACTCAGAAGCAACATCCGTTTCCACCGGAATTTTTGCCATTTTCTCAATAATGTTACGTCCAACCAGACCTGCATGATATGCCGTACCACAAGCAACGATTTGTACGTTGCGAATATTGCGGATTTGCTCAGCAGTCAGTTTTAGATCGCTGAAATGAACGCCTTTACCATCGTCATTGATACGTCCAAGCATCGTATCACGGTATGCTTTTGGTTGCTCGTGAATTTCTTTCAGCATGAAATGGTCAAAACCGCCTTTTTCTGCGGTTACTGCATCCCAATCCACATGAATCATTTCCCGAGAAATAAAGTTACCTTCGATGGTCATCAGTTCCACCGCATCCTGTGTCAGAACAGCCATTTCGCCGTCATTCAGAATGTAAACGTTACGTGTATATTTCAGAATCGCCGGAATATCCGAACCGATAAAGTTCTCGCCTTCACCTACGCCGATCACGAGCGGGCTAGCTTGACGTACAGCTACCAGTTTGTCTGGCTCATGCTCAGTCAGTACGCCGAGTGCAAATGCGCCGCGCATGTAGGTAACTGCTTTTTGTACTGCTTTAACGATATCGCCTTCGTATTCGCGTGCTACTAGATGGGCGATAACTTCTGTGTCCGTTTCGGATAAAAATTCAACACCGGAGCGGATCAGTTCATCTTTCAGTTCCAGATAGTTCTCGATAATACCGTTATGAACGACCGAGAATTTGTGTTGTGCATCCATATGTGGGTGAGAGTTCTCATCCGATGGTTTACCGTGTGTCGCCCAGCGAGTGTGTCCGATCCCTGCTGTACCTACCAGTGGATGATGCTCCAGCTTGGATTCCAGGTTCGCCATACGTCCCTGTGCTTTCACGACTTGCAAACCTTCATTCGTAAATACCGAGATACCCGCAGAATCATAACCACGATACTCCAATTTACGCAGACCATCGATCAAAATAGCTTGTGTGTCCTTATCTCCAATATATCCAACAATACCGCACATGTTTATATTCCTCCGTTCAATAGTTCGACGATGGATGTTAACCGTGCATAAGGGACACGTGGAACGCTTTATCCATATAAAATTGGGATTGCACATGCATTGGCGTTCGTCCGTAATCCTGTAGGTCTCATGCACATGCTTATTCATCATCTGATCGTATGAGTGTAATTGTATAAGTGTATAGCTGGTGCACAAATGCAATCCATCTATATCTGTACCGGCAGAAATCTTTGTAACCAGGATCGCTCCCGATATTTGGATTTCTATTTACGGTCTGGTACGTCACCGGAAGGTCCCCGCCGAATGTTTCGAACACCTTCACCTCGTCAGCTCGATTCTGTTTCCGTCCGTGATTCGAGCTCTGGCGCTTGATCTTGCAAAGGGTAACAAACGATCCTCACTTTCTATACTAGAGTGATGCCGCCTTTATAATATGTCCAATGTTACAGTTATATTACAAATGGCAACTCGTTCATTATATTCATCTTTGGCGCATATGGCAATGATAAAAATGTGACAGCTGTGTTATTCCTTGGCTGACACATCATAAAAGCCATCCTTCACACCACACCCTTTACAATTAACCTGCTACCAGCGCTGTTGAACCGACATAGCAACTATTCTGTTCAAACAACACGATTGCTATCATAACGACATAGACTTACTGAAAAAAACCGCCTGACCTCACTCCCTCCATCCTGTTGCTAAGCACACCACATATTCGTTATGCACCTGTTTCATATCAACGATGCTGTAGATGAGAGCTGCATTATATTACGGTTTCATGACAGAATTCTACAATAATCTTAAATACCATAATATTACATTTATTAACCTTTTAACCACTCATAATAACTAGATATATGCAAGTTTTAGCAAAAATTTAATATTCCCGTTTCCTATCCCTGTGCATCTTATCCATACAAAAAAGCCTGCTGTCACATGATCACTCATGCATAACAGCAGACTTTGCCATTTCATCTTCTCTATGACTTGCTACAGCATCTTCTGAATGCGGACAAGGACTGTTTTAAACGAGTTCCTTTTTCACCACATCAACAATTTGCGCAACAAATTGCTCTAACTCATCTTTGTCCGGACCTTCCGCCATTACGCGAATCAGCGATTCTGTACCGGATGGACGCACCAGCACACGACCGTTATTGCCAAGCTTGCCCTCCACGTCTTTCACCGCAGCTGCAATGCCTTCGTTTCCTTCATAGCGCGCTTTGCTCTCTACACGTACATTAACGAGGACCTGTGGATATTTGCTCATCATCGATTTCAGATCACTTAGCTTTTTACCGGAGCCTACCAGCGTATCCACTAACTGTACAGCCGTCAGAATACCGTCACCGGTTGTAATATAATCTAGGAAAATCACATGACCGGATTGCTCGCCACCGAGCGTATAACCGCCGCGTCTCATTTCCTCCATCACATAACGGTCACCTACAGCGGTTTGCGCCGTATTTAGCGACAATTCTTCCGTCGCTTTGTAGAAGCCGATATTACTCATCACGGTAGACACGATCGTACTGTCTTTCAGCTTACCTGCACGGTTCATTGCATCGCCGCAAATGCACAGGATATAGTCGCCATCCACTTCTTCACCTTGATCATCAATAGCGATCAGACGATCCGCATCTCCATCAAAGGCAAGACCGATATGTGCCTGATGACGAACGACTTCTTCTTTTAACAGTTCAGGGTGTGTAGACCCACAGTGATCATTGATATTCAAACCATTCGGTTCTGCACCAATCGTAATGACTTCTGCACCCAATTCTTTGAACAGTGCCGGAGCCAGCTCATATGCCGAACCATTAGCACAGTCCATCACGATCTTCAAACCTGCAAAAGAATGAGAAATTGTCGATTTCAGATGTTCCAGATATTTAAACTTGGATTCATCGTCATTCACGATTGTTCCGAGTTCCGCACCAACTGGACGTGGCAATGTATCTTCTTCCGCATCCATCAGTGCTTCAATGCGCAGTTCCGTTTCATCAGACAACTTAAAGCCGTCGCCGCCAAAGAATTTGATACCATTATCTTCAACGGGGTTATGCGAAGCCGAGATCATGACACCTGCATCTGCTTTTAGTAATTTTGTAATATATGCTACTGCCGGTGTACTAACTACCCCAAGACGCACAATATGCGCACCGATGGACAGCATACCCGCGATCAATGCCGATTCCAGCATCAGCCCGGAAATACGTGTATCCATTCCAATAACGACAGTCGGCTTTTCTGCACCATGTGTCAGTACATAACCGCCACAACGACCGATTTGGTATGCCATTTCTGCTGTCAATTCTTTGTTGGCGACACCACGTACGCCGTCTGTTCCGAAATATTTACCCATGAATTGTGCTCCTTATGTTTGAATTCAGTTGGAATCCCATATCTTTGATTTGTATGCATCCAATGTGTAGATCCTATATGTTTGCATGACACAATCGGTCATTTATGAAAATGACCGATTGCACATCATAACCATTCCTTTATACGTCTTTACCATTAACAATGTCAATACTGTACTGCTTTTGTACAGGTATCAATGATACGTGCTTGATGAGACAGCAGGCACGGCAAGCGCCTGATCGATCATCTGATTTTGCGGTGGCGGAGATGCGGTGGAAGCACCACTTCCCGCCGCATTTCCTTCCGTCGCATCGGAAGGTGATGCTTCATTATTTGTGCCACTATCTGTACTTCCAGAAGTACCGTCTGGTGCAGATTCGGCACTGTCACCGCCACTCGCATCATTATCACTGGTACTATCGGGGTTGTTGCTGTCCGGTGTTGTTGTTCCATCCGAACCGCTACCATTATTTCCTGTATTGCCACTGCCTGTACCATTCTCGCTATCATCACCGTTACTAGTTGTACCGCCAGTATTGCCCTGCCCATTATCCGGTGGCGTTGTTGTAGCACTTTCAGTAATCGTCACAGTAACCGTAATCTGTTCACCTGGATTGGAGAGGCTGACTGTTTCCGGTAAAACGACCTGCACGGGTAGTTTGTAAGTTCCTGCTACGCGTCCACTTACATTGACTGTTGCCGTAATATCCTCTGGACGAACCGCTTGAATCGCATCCGGTGCCCCCTTAATACTTACAGACACTTGCTGACTATCCGGCTGCGTAATCGCCGCTTCCAGATTAGCGCCTAGACCATTCAGCTTCACAGGCACATTCTGCACTGTACGTTCAGAGAACTCCTCTGTCGTAATCGTTACCTGTACAGTCGAAGGCGATACTTTATCCGTGCCTTCTGGAATATCGAGCTTCGCTGTCAACGTAGCCGTGCCTGCCTGTTCAATGGAACTCAGGTTCACCGATGCTGTTACAGAATCGCCCAGCGCTGCAAGCTCTTCTTCCGAACCGTATACGGTCACTTCATCAGCGCTAACCTCGGTTCCCGCCAGTACTAGATTATCTGGCAACTGACCTGTATAACTCAAGTTGAGCGGTAATTTGCGTGAAGATGCGCCGATCGGTACTTCTACTTTGACCGTAGATGGAGATACCGTTGCATCCTCCATCGCATTTCCGTTTTTATCGTATACAGACAATGTGACAGTCTTGCTCACCGTTTCACTGGCACCAGCGATATTGATTACACCACGTACAGTACCTACTTGCGATAAACGACTTTCTGGCAATGTGACATTTACCTTATCCGTGTCATCGGTAATAACCGGATCACCTTTTTGATAGCCGCTCGCTGGTTCCCCTTGAACGCTGATCTGTGGAGTAAATGAATTGGACGTTTTCTCCTCAATCGTTACCCGTACAAATCCTGGCGTGGACGATACATACTGCACACTTGCAGGCGTCTCCGCTATGATCGGCAAGGTAACGGTTCCTGCACCTTTAATATCGGCTAGATTGATCTTAGCCTTATAGTTATCTTTGGAAAAATAGGAAATCAAGTCAGATTGTCCTCGTACCTCAATATTAACAGTAGTCGGTGAAATCGACTTTAATACATACTTGTCCTCGTCAAATCCGTAAGGCTGTACTTCTACATCATGAATGACACTTGTACCCACCGCTGCGGATGAAGTAGACGTAGGCATCGTATTGTTATCCATATGCACCATCACCCACAATAATAGACTCACGATGAGAGCAAGTACTTTGGCAACCGTATTATTACTGATCCATTTGTCCATCATCACGACCGCCCCCCTTCCGCTTCCAGAACGGGATTTTCTTCTCGGTCGTTACATTCGGCTTGAGTGCCTCATGCAGCTTGGCAATCAACGATTCTTCGTTGATATCGCGTACCACCTGACCGTTCATAGCCAGCGATACTTGACCCGTTTCTTCCGATACAATCAGTGAGATTGCATCTCCGACTTCACTAATCCCAATCGCTGCCCGGTGCCTCGTTCCCAGCTCCTTACTAATAAATGGATTCTCTGAAAGGGGCAAGTAACATGCCGCCGCAGCGATTTTCTGCTCCTGTACAATAACTGCACCATCATGTAGCGGCGTATTCGGTATGAATATGTTAATCAGCAACTCTGAGCTGATAGCTGACTGCATCTTGATACCAGACTCCGTATACTCATTTAGACCCGTTGTGCGTTCAAACACAACCAGTGCCCCGATTTTGCGACGTGATAAATAGTTGACCGCTTTGATCATCTCACCGATCATACGTGTAATTTCTTCATCGTCCGCTACCGTTCGTCCGAATATTTTACCGCGACCTAGCTGCTCCAGACCGCGCCGTAACTCCGGCTGGAAAATAATAAAGATCGCCAGTACCCCGAAGGTAAATGCCTGGTTCATCAGCCACTTGAGCGTATACAGATCAAACCAGCTACTCAGCGCCCAGACGACCACCAGCACTAGAATCCCTTTTAACAGCTGTACTGCACGCGTACCGCGCACTAGCAAAATCAGCTGATAAATAATATACGTAACGATCAAAATATCAATAATATCTTTAATGGAATCTTTCCATGTTAAGTCTGCAAAATACTCCATACTGCAACCCCCGTTATATTCTATCTGGTGGATCGTTAACAAGTCATGAATGTATTGCATGGTAGAAAACATTCAGGGGTAGAATTTCACGCAGTTCAAAATGTAACAGCTTCAAATCCAAACTACGCAATTCTGTCCAATCCATTCAACGATCGTGACCTTCATCGTATGATCACATCAACTACTCCATGCACTAACTATTATCATATTACCCCAACATACAGACAAGTTTGCGATCTTTTTCAGAAAATTCAATTCAAGTCGCATTCCATGGCAAAATGAACCGTGCATGATATGGATCGTATTCCTATTTTCTTATTTTACACGCTTTTTCGTACAACATGCAAAGAACAATGGTAAAACACACAAAAAAGACGCCATCTTGTACAAGAGGCGCCTTTCGGTTGTTGATTTAATTAGTAGAGGCGACATCCGAGAATGCAGTTGAAATCTTATACCAAAGCCAGCCTACTGCCTGATCTATCGTCTGAACTTGTCCGGAGATATGAGCAGTACTTGCCTGAAATACGCTACCGTCGATGACCGTTACATTGCCTTCAACATCACCGTAGATCCTAGCTTGTCCTTTTTCTATTGTTAAATTACCGGCGATCGTTTTACCTTCCGGTACGATGACAGTATTTCCTTCAATCACAACCTGATCCAGACTTTGCCCCTTGACGATCATCTCAGGACCTTCATCCCACAACGGAAGAGTTCCAAGCAAAATGATGAAAAATGCTGCTGCTGCGGTCAATGCCGGATGATGCTTCAACCAGGTAACCCAGGCTGACTTCTTCTTCGGCTTCGGCAGTGACTGCATGATCCGGTCAGTGAGCTCATCAGATACTGGCGGTTTACGGTGATTGACAGCAAATAAGAGCAGCTCCGTTTGCTCCAGCTCTTTAAAAGCGGCACGGCATTCCGAGCATTCAGCCATATGCTGATTTAGCTCATCCGCCTGTTCATCGGGTAAGTCGCCGTCCAGGTACTCGTGCATATAGGTGACAGCCAGTTTGCAATCCATATGAGCCATTCCTTTCTCGTAAAATAGCGCTTCGTACATCACACCGTACAGGCATAATGTCTGGAACCGCGAATACTCTGTTCAATACGGTGTAGCTTCGGTAATGTTTCAAAAAAGCAGAAAGATTTTTTGAATATGTTTCCATGCCAACCGGTTTATTTTACACGGTTTCTATAGCGTTGTTACATAGGCTTTACAGCTTATTTTCCAGCTTTTTGCGTAAAAATTCACGGCCACGGTGCACCCGGGTCTTGATTGTGGTCACTGGCATATCCATCACATCACTAATTTCTTGCAAGGATAGCTCCTGTAGATAGCGCAGTACCATAACCGTCTTGTACTTATCTGGTAATGAGTCAATCGCCTGATGAATAAGCTGCTGCGTTTCTGTCAGCATATATTCGCTTTCCGGTGTCCGCTCATCGCCAGGAATAAGCGCATAGCCATCTGTATTGTCCTGATCGTTCAGCTCTGCATCCAGCGAAAAGCTGGGCTTGCGCTTACGCAGCCGGTCAATGCACAGATTGGTTGCAATCCGATAGATCCATGTCGAGAATTTCTGTTTTGGATCATACCGATCCAGATTTTTGTATACTCTCAAAAACGTCTCCTGCACCACATCTTCGGCTTCATGCCGATTACTCAGCATCCGATACCCGAGATGAAACAGCTTGTCTTTGTATAAATCAACGATCTCAGCAAAAGCACGCTGATCACCTTTTAGCGCCAGCTTTGCCAGTCTCGTATCCAGATTGTCCACCATCACTCCCCCAAACTATGTTCCCGGTATGTATATTGTTTGTTGTGTAAACCATTTTACAATCCACTTAAAATCGTACTGGATGATTCCGTAAATTGCAATCTTAATCCTGCGATAATTTCAGCATTTACACAATTACGGTATACCAAATATCAAAATCCGTACATTCCACATCCAAATGGAAATGATCAATTACAATTTCAGCATGAATATTCCCAGAAAAAAGAATACTTATAATATCATTCTCCAATGATCAGAACACGCTCGACAACTCATCTATCATCAGCTATAACTCATAACTCATAACTCATAACTCATAACGGATGATAAGAAAAAAGGATACTATTGTATAGTACTTTAATAGTATCCTTTTTCTATTTAATTACTCCAATATATTATCTCTAATATCAACCGGTATTGCGCAAACCGGATGCAATGCCGTTAATTGTCAATAACACTTCGCGCAGCAATTCAGCATCATCCGAGCCTTCTTCGCGAATATCGCGCAGCTCACTCAGCAATTGTACCTGCAAATAGCTCAATGGATCTACATACGGATTACGCAGACGTACAGATTCCTGAATGACCGGTACATTGTCCAGAATCTCCTGCTGACCGCTAATTTGCAAAACAAGATCGCGTGTCAGATTAAATTCTTCTTCAATCATACCAAAGATCCGATTACGATAACTCTCTTCTTTACACATACCAGCATATTCACGAGCAATCGTCAGATCCGCTTTTGCAATCGCCATTTGTAGCGTATCGATCAGCGTTTTGAAGAATGGGAACTCTTTGTACATACGTTGCAGTTCAGCCATATTTTCCGGTTTGTCCTGATAGAAATGCTGGATACCCGTGCCCGCTGCATACCAAGCTGGCAGCAGATAACGACTTTGTGTCCATGCAAATACCCACGGAATCGCACGCAAATCTTCAAAACGGTCACTGTTTTTACGCTTGGATGGACGCGAACCAATATTCAATTCGCCCACTTCTGGCAACGGTGTCGATTGCTTGAAGAAGTTCATAAAGTCTGGATCGCGGAAGATCAGATCCTGATACTTGTTCAGAGACACTTCCGAAATCCCACGGATAATGTTATCCCATTCTTTATTATTCTCGCCAGCTGGTTCACCAGTCTGAGCAATCGCCGCCGAAGTAATCAGTGCAGAGATCGCCTGCTCCAGACTACGGTAAGCAATGCCCTGCAAGGAATAACGAGAAGACAGCACTTCACCCTGCTCTGTAATTTTGATACCGCCACCGATCGTATGTGGAGGCTGAGCCATAATACTGCGATCCAGCGACATCCCGCCACGTCCGAGCGCACCGCCGCGACCGTGGAAGAACTTCAGCTTGATACCATATTCTTGTCCCATTGCCGTGATATCGTTCAACGCCAGACGCAATTCCCAGTTCGCTGTTACCACACCACCGTCTTTATTACTATCAGAATAACCAAGCATGATCTCATGCAGATCGTTCATCGAAGCAACAGCAGCACGATAAGCTGGCAGATCCAGCACACTACGCATAATTTGCGGTGCTGCATGCAGATCGTCAATCGTTTCAAACAGAGGCACTGCTTGCACCGTACAATGAACTTGACCATCTGGCAACAAGCGGAACAGCCCTGTTTCTTTGGCAAAGATCATAACTTCCAAAATATCGCTCGCACCCTGAGTCATACTGATCAGGTAGCTAGAAATACAATTTTTGCCGAATTCCTGTTGCGCTTTGGCAATCGTACGATAAACCGCCAGACACTCTTCAGTACTTTCACTGTAATTAAAATACGGCGAAGTCAGCGGACGCGGATCGGTCATCAACTTGCCCAGCAATTCGATCTTCTCACTTTCACTCAGACTGGAATAGTCATCCACAATCTGCATACCAGCAAGAATCTCTTTCAGTGCATTTTCATGCTCCTGACTATGCTGACGTACATCGAGGGTAGCCGTATGGAAACCAAACAGCTCCACCTGACGAATCATTTTTTGTACATACGTATCCGCGACATAATCGGCATAGTGATGACGCAGACTCTTATCAATCGTCCACAGGTCTTCCAGCAGTTCGGAGACATGATTGTAACGCTCCATCGTACCGCGTTTGGAGTCGTCGACGATATTGTTCAATTTGCGCAGCATATAGGCGATTTTGATACGGTAAGGTTCATTCTCATTGTTCCAGCTATACGTTTTATCAATCGTCACATGCAGACGATCCTTTTGAATGGAAGAAAGCAATTCTTCCGATACGTCAATAATTGTTGTGCTAAAGCTCAGCGAGTTCATCATATCACGCAAAATCCGCTGATATTCACGAATCGCCAGCTTACGCTGCATTTGTAGTGTTTTCCAAGTCACTTCTGCTGTTACGGAAGGATTACCATCGCGGTCGCCACCGATCCACGAACCAAAGCGCAAGAAGCCCGGTACATGCCAGTGATGATCTGGATAATGCTTCGCCAACGAACGTTCCAGCTCCTGGTACAGCTCTGGTAATACATCAAACAGCGTTTCATGGAAATAATACATACCGTTACGAACTTCATCCAGTACCGTTGGTTTGCGATCACGCAGCTCATCGGTTTGCCAGAGCGTAATGACTTCGTTCAGCAACTTCTCGCGCAGCTGTTCGCGCTCACGGAAGGTTAGAGTCGGATTGTCGAGCAATTTAACATCTTCAGAAATGCGCTTGTGGATATCAAGAATAACGCGACGCATCGCTTCAGTCGGATGCGCAGTCATTACGAGTTCCAGCGATAGATCAGCTAATAGAGCTTCCACTTGTTCTTGACTGAAATTGTGCTTCTTCAGTTGTTGAACTGCACTCTCCATGGAACCGGATTGAACCGTCTCTCCCGCCGAACGCTCATAATCACGTTTGCGACGGATGCGATGATTCTGCTCTGCAATATTAACCAATTGAAAATAAATTGCAAAAGCCCGTATCACCTGATGCCGATTATCTGAATCCAGATTGCGGATCAATGTTTTAAATTCCTCGAATACTTCAGGCAAAGACACTGCACGCAGCGATTTACTCAGCTCGCGGATTTTCTCCACAATATCCAGCAGCTCTTGACCACCCTGATGTACAAGCACTTCACCCAGGATGTTTCCCAAAAAGCGTACATCGCGCCGTAGCAGATTGTTAGAATGGTTTTTACTTACATTCACTGTCAACTCAGACATGCTTCTCCTCCTATCGTTCCCCACCGGTGTTGATTCTAATGAAGGTTAACATCTTCTTAACATCATACAACAAAGCGTCAGCGAATACTTTAATTAATTTAATCGTTATGATTATTTATGCAAACATTTCATCATTCACTCATAATGACTTCACAGCGTTATCGCACTACATCATTATACTACAATCCTTTAACGTGTGAAGATTAAATTAGACCTATTTGTCAGAATGACAATCACATACATTTATTTATTAAAAATGAAACAGCTACCCACATCATCCCTACACATGATCAACACTCTAAATCCCTAATCTAAATTTCCAATATGAATGTTTAATCTGAATACGCTTGCATGCCCATATAGCAAAAAAAGACCGTTTCCGGTCTTAAATTATAATTGGAGCGGGTGATGGGAATCGAACCCACGCTACCAGCTTGGAAGGCTGGAGTTCTACCATTGAACTACACCCGCATACAATCGGGATGACACGATTTGAACATGCGACCCCCTGGTCCCAAACCAGGTGCTCTACCAAGCTGAGCTACATCCCGATATGCAGAAATATGAAAATATGGCGCGCCCTAAGAGATTCGAACTCCTGACCTTTTGATTCGTAGTCAAACGCTCTATCCAGCTGAGCTAAGGGCGCAAATGGAGCGGACGACGGGAATCGAACCCGCGACCCTCGCCTTGGCAAGGCGATGCTCTACCGCTGAGCCACGTCCGCAAAGGATGCGCGTGGAGGGACTTGAACCCCCACGTCGTAAGACGCTAGATCCTAAGTCTAGTGCGTCTGCCAATTCCGCCACACGCGCATGTAAAACCTGAAGTGAAAATGGTGAGCCATGAAGGACTCGAACCTTCGACACCCTGATTAAAAGTCAGGTGCTCTACCAACTGAGCTAATGGCTCATGATGGCTGGGGATATAGGATTTGAACCTATGCATGACGGAGTCAAAGTCCGTTGCCTTACCGCTTGGCTAATCCCCAACGTCATGAAATAACGATGGTGGAGACTGAGGGGATCGAACCCCCGACCCTCTGCTTGTAAGGCAGATGCTCTCCCAGCTGAGCTAAGTCTCCAAAAGTATTAGTTGTAAAGGCAATGTCCATCATTGTACATAGTCGCACCCTAAATCTTGGCTTATCAAGCACTGACAATCCTTTACTACTTAAATCTTTTCATAAAAAGAAAAGAATGACCCGTAGGGGATTCGAACCCCTGTTACCTCCGTGAAAGGGAGGTGTCTTAACCCCTTGACCAACGGGCCTTACCACAAAGCTCTCAACCGGATTCGAACCGGTGACCTCATCCTTACCATGGATGCACTCTACCTACTGAGCTATGAGAGCATGGCTCCCCGAACAGGACTCGAACCTGTGACAACTCGATTAACAGTCGAGTGCTCTACCAACTGAGCTATCAGGGAATAGTCGCCACTCTCTAGAGTGGCTAGTTTTGCTATTTCGCTTGGCAACGTCCTACTCTCCCAGGACCCTGCGGTCCAAGTACCATCGGCGCTGGAGGGCTTAACGGTCGTGTTCGGGATGGGTACGTGTGGAACCCCTCCGCCATCATCACCAAACGTGCAGATGTGTTGATCACCTGAAAACTGAATCCGAAACGATCCATCGCGTGTCTAGAATCTTGGATAAGCCCTCGACCGATTAGTATTGGTCAGCTCCATGCATTGCTGCACTTCCACCCCCAACCTATCAACCTCGTCGTCTTCAAGGGGTCTTACTACTTGGGAAATCTCATCTTGAGGGGGGCTTCACGCTTAGATGCTTTCAGCGCTTATCCCGTCCGCACGTAGCTACCCAGCGATGCTCCTGGCGGAACAACTGGTACACCAGCGGTGCGTCCATCCCGGTCCTCTCGTACTAAGGACAGCTCCTCTCAAATTTCCTACGCCCACGACAGATAGGGACCGAACTGTCTCACGACGTTTTCTGAACCCAGCTCGCGTACCGCTTTAATGGGCGAACAGCCCAACCCTTGGGACCTACTTCAGCCCCAGGATGCGATGAGCCGACATCGAGGTGCCAAACCTCCCCGTCGATGTGGACTCTTGGGGGAGATAAGCCTGTTATCCCCAGGGTAGCTTTTATCCGTTGAGCGATGGCCCTTCCATGCGGTACCACCGGATCACTAAGCCCGACTTTCGTCCCTGCTCGACTTGTAGGTCTCGCAGTCAAGCTCCCTTTTGCCTTTGCACTCTTCGAATGATTTCCAACCATTCTGAGGGAACCTTAGGGCGCCTCCGTTACATTTTAGGAGGCGACCGCCCCAGTCAAACTGCCCACCTGACACGGTCCCCGTACCGGATCACGGTACTAGGTTAGAACTCAGATGCGATCAGGGTGGTATCCCAACGGCGCCTCCAAGGAAGCTTGCGCTCCCTCTTCTAAGGCTCCCACCTATCCTGTACAAATCGCACCCCAGTTCAATATCAAGCTGCAGTAAAGCTCCATGGGGTCTTTCCGTCTTGTCGCGGGTAACCTGCATCTTCACAGGTATTAAAATTTCACCGGATCTCTCGTTGAGACAGCGCCCAAATCGTTACGCCATTCGTGCGGGTCAGAATTTACCTGACAAGGAATTTCGCTACCTTAGGACCGTTATAGTTACGGCCGCCGTTTACTGGGGCTTCGGTTCATAGCTTCGCCCGAAGACTAACCACTCCCCTTAACCTTCCAGCACCGGGCAGGCGTCAGCCCGTATACTTCGCCTTGCGGCTTCGCACAGACCTGTGTTTTTGCTAAACAGTCGCTTGGGCCTTTTCACTGCGGCCCCCTCGTGCTATTCACACTACCGGGGCACCCCTTCTCCCGAAGTTACGGGGTCATTTTGCCGAGTTCCTTAACGAGAGTTCTTCCGCGCGCCTTAGAATTCTCTTCTCACCTACCTGTGTCGGTTTACGGTACGGGCACCTGCTTCCTGGCTAGAGGCTTTTCTTGGCAGTGTGAGATCATGACCTTCGCTACTGTAAGTTTCGCTCCCCATCACAGCTTGACCTTAGAGTGTGCGGATTTACCTACACACCAGTCTCACTGCTTAGACAGGCATCCATCAGCCTGCGTCACTACCCTCCTGCGTCACCCCGTTGCTCATAGCGGCTTTCGGTGGTACAGGAATTTCAACCTGTTGTCCGTCGACTACGCCTTTCGGCCTCGCCTTAGGTCCCGACTTACCCTGAGAGGACGAGCCTTCCTCAGGAACCCTTAGGTTTTCGGCGGATCAGATTCTCACTGATCTTTTCGTTACTCATACCGGCATTCTCACTTGAATGATGTCCAGCGCTCCTTGCGGTACACCTTCAATCCTCATTCAACGCTCCCCTACCCCTGATACAGATGTATCAAGCCATAGCTTCGGTGGTGTGTTTAGCCCCGTTACATTTTCGGCGCAGAGTCACTCGACCAGTGAGCTATTACGCACTCTTTCAATGGTGGCTGCTTCTAAGCCAACATCCTGGTTGTCTGGGCAACTCCACATCCTTTCCCACTTAACACACACTTCGGGACCTTAGCTGATGGTCTGGGCTGTTTCCCTTTCGACAATGGACCTTAGCACCCACTGTCTGACTCCCGGAATAAAGTCTGCGGCATTCGGAGTTTGACTGAACTTGGTAACCCTTGCGGGCCCCGCATCCAATCAGTGCTCTACCTCCGCGACTCATCTTCCGAGGCTAGCCCTAAAGCTATTTCGGGGAGAACCAGCTATCTCCGGGTTCGATTGGAATTTCTCCGCTACCCCCACCTCATCCCCGCACTTTTCAACGTGCGTGGGTTCGGACCTCCAGTACGTGTTACCGTACCTTCATCCTGGACAGGGGTAGATCACCCGGTTTCGGGTCTACGTCCACGTACTACAGTCGCCCTATTCAGACTCGCTTTCGCTGCGGCTCCGGCTTCTCACCTTAACCTTGCACGGGAACGTAACTCGGCGGTTCATTCTACAAAAGGCACGCCATCACCCATAGATCGGGCTCTGACTTCTTGTAAGCACACGGTTTCAGGTTCTATTTCACTCCCCTTCCGGGGTCCTTTTCACCTTTCCCTCACGGTACTGCTTCACTATCGGTCGCTAGGGAGTATTTAGCCTTACCAGATGGTCCTGGCAGATTCATACGGGGTTTCACGTGCCCCGCACTACTCGGGATCCGTCTCGGAGGGAATATACTTTCAATTACAGGGCTTTCACCTTCTACGGCGGGCCGTTCCAGACCTCTTCATCTACCATATTCCTTTGTCACTCCAAAGAGACGTCCCACAACCCCAAGAAGCAAGCTTCTTGGTTTAGGCTGTTCCGCGTTCGCTCGCCGCTACTGACGGAATCACTCTTGTTTTCTCTTCCTGAGGGTACTTAGATGTTTCAGTTCCCCTCGTCTGCCTCTACACATCCTATGTATTCAGATGTGAGTCACTGGAGATGAATCCAGTGAGGTTTCCCCATTCGGACATCCCCGGATCAATGCTTGCTTACAGCTCCCCGAGGCCTTATCGTTGTTCGCCACGTCCTTCGTCGGCTCCTAGCGCCTAGGCATCCACCGTGTGCTCTTACTAGCTTAACCTAGTTGGTGGTCTTCTTATCAAAAGAAGAACCTATCTTACTCTTCGTTACCGATCCTGTTTACACAGATTTCAGTAAGAACAGTCTTCTAAAACGCGATGTTTCGTTTCGGTATCCAGTTTTCAAGGATCAACTTGAAAGAGTGGTTGCTCTTTCAAAACTGACAACGAGTGAGTGTCGATCCACATGGGACCCGCGCCGATTGCTCAACGACTTCAATTTGAATGTCTTCGTTGCAGAAGACGATTCTCCATAGAAAGGAGGTGATCCAGCCGCACCTTCCGATACGGCTACCTTGTTACGACTTCACCCCAATCATCTACCCCACCTTCGGCGGCTGGCTCCTTGCGGTTACCCCACCGACTTCGGGGTGTTGCAAACTCTCGTGGTGTGACGGGCGGTGTGTACAAGACCCGGGAACGTATTCACCGCGGCATGCTGATCCGCGATTACTAGCAATTCCGACTTCATGCAGGCGAGTTGCAGCCTGCAATCCGAACTGAGACCGGCTTTTTAGGATTCGCTCCACCTCGCGGCTTCGCCTCCCGTTGTACCGGCCATTGTAGTACGTGTGTAGCCCAGGTCATAAGGGGCATGATGATTTGACGTCATCCCCACCTTCCTCCGGTTTGTCACCGGCAGTCTGCTTAGAGTGCCCATCATTACATGCTGGCAACTAAGCATAAGGGTTGCGCTCGTTGCGGGACTTAACCCAACATCTCACGACACGAGCTGACGACAACCATGCACCACCTGTCTGGAATGTTCCGAAGAAAAGGTACATCTCTGTACCGGTCATTCCGATGTCAAGACCTGGTAAGGTTCTTCGCGTTGCTTCGAATTAAACCACATACTCCACTGCTTGTGTGGGTCCCCCCGTCAATTCCTTTTTGAGTTTCAGTCTTGCGACCGTACTCCCCAGGCGGAATGCTTAATGTGTTAACTTCGGCACCAAGGGTATCGAAACCCCTAACACCTAGCATTCATCGTTTACGGCGTGGACTACCAGGGTATCTAATCCTGTTTGCTCCCCACGCTTTCGCGCCTCAGCGTCAGTTACAGCCCAGAGAGTCGCCTTCGCCACTGGTGTTCCTCCACATCTCTACGCATTTCACCGCTACACGTGGAATTCCACTCTCCTCTTCTGCACTCAAGTCACCCAGTTTCCGATGCGACCCGAAGTTGAGCTTCGGGATTAAACACCAGACTTACATGACCGCCTGCGCGCGCTTTACGCCCAATAATTCCGGACAACGCTTGCCCCCTACGTATTACCGCGGCTGCTGGCACGTAGTTAGCCGGGGCTTTCTTCTCAGGTACCGTCACTTCTCTAGCAGTTACTCTAGAAAACGTTCTTCCCTGGCAACAGAGCTTTACGATCCGAAAACCTTCATCACTCACGCGGCGTTGCTCCGTCAGGCTTTCGCCCATTGCGGAAGATTCCCTACTGCTGCCTCCCGTAGGAGTCTGGGCCGTGTCTCAGTCCCAGTGTGGCCGATCACCCTCTCAGGTCGGCTACGCATCGTCGCCTTGGTGAGCCGTTACCCCACCAACTAGCTAATGCGCCGCAGGCCCATCCTTCAGTGACAGATTGCTCCGTCTTTCGTTCGTCGTCCATGCAGACATCGAAAGTATCCGGTATTAGCTACCGTTTCCGGTAGTTATCCCAGGCTAAAGGGCAGGTTGCCTACGTGTTACTCACCCGTCCGCCGCTAAGTCTCAAGAAAGCAAGCTTTCTATTAACTCCGCTCGACTTGCATGTATTAGGCACGCCGCCAGCGTTCGTCCTGAGCCAGGATCAAACTCTCCATAAAAGTGTTTGACTTGCTCATGTCTTGCTGGCGAGAACATTGCTGTTCTCTATTGTTTGAAGAACGAAAGTTCTCCACTCACTCGTTGTTCAGTTTTCAAAGATCAAGCTCTTTCGTTTCATTGTTAGCTTTCGTAACAACTTTTATATCTTATCATGTTGTGTTTTGATCGTCAAGCACTTTTTTAAAGCCGTTTAGCGACCAAAATGCGTGATTTTCGATTACTCATGATAGCTTATATTTCATCATCGCGTCTTTGCGACAACTTTCATAATATATCATGTGAGTTTCGAATCGTCAACACTTTTTTTAACACACTTTAGCCCGTATTAGTTAGGAGAGGAATGATTGTTACTTCTCTCCTTACTACCGGCGCTAAAAGTTGTTTAGTGCGAAAACAAATTTATCATAAATGGCGAAAGTCGTCAACTATAATGAATCAGTTTTTTGCTTCTGGATAGCGAGCGCTACGTACATACTTAGCCAGCTCTTTTTGAGGTGCAAAACGTGCATACATTTTGAAGATGGTTTTGTAGCGTTTATCGATAGCTTGTCGGATATCCTGGTTCAGCCGTTGATCGCTCAGATCGAACAACATTTCGTCCAGTTCCTTTCGCAGCACATAAGCCATCTCCTTGCATTCTTTTTCATTTAATAGCATTCCAAGCATACAAAATCCTCCCTAGTTAACCCTCACTTGGTATAGCGTCCTTATTTATGGGCTGCCAGTTCGATACCGCTAAATGAAAAAGGTGTTTCCTTGTAACAGCGGTACTGACTTGCGGATAGCCCAGATAGTGATGATTTAACCTCATTTTGTATGCTTGTAAACATATCACTTGGAAAAAGGGAATACTTTCTATGCCTGCATCAACCAGTACGTAATTGTACTTTCGATCACTGCGGCAATAAGCAACATGACTACAATCCACAACGAAGCAGGCAAAGTCGAGCGCAGAAAATGACGGCGTTCTGTTTTCAGTCTTTCCCGCCCTGCTGTATTCCAAGTTGTCATGGAGTCTAGAATCAATTTTCCAAACTTCAACCCATAAGCGGAAGCAATCAGAATCGCAGGGATTTCAATAATTCCATGGGGTAGCAATCCTTTGACAATCAGTTCTATTACATTGGCACCTTGCAATGTGGAAGCATGTAGCAGATAACCAATGACCATACCGTTCATAACAAGAAAAATGACCGGTACAACTCCAAAAAAAATCCCGAGAAAGATAATAAAAATGCTTTTGATTGCATTGTTGAAAAAGATAAATAAAAAATAGTTCCATTCCACGTGATTACCAGATTGGAGTTGTTGGCTAATTCCCCGTAATTGTTGTAGCTGGCTTTGCAAGTAGTCGCCCAGCGGTCCAACCATAATGATACCGAGGACAATACCAATTACAAACAGTGCGGTTGCCACGATCAACATGGAAGAGTTATTTTTTAAATCATGCCAGAAGGTACGAAAGGACAGCATAGCTTCACTCCCTATTAATGATATGAATGATGCAGACGTATTGATATGCGGATGTACTGTTATAGTTATAACAAGAGACAGGGGATGGAACTTCTTTTCTCCCTGTCTCTCTATTTGTTTATATTGTTATTCGTATACACTGAATAAGCATGAGCTCAACAATCATTATACGCTGGTCTTTCTATACAAACTTTTGAATGACGCGGTTGGCGAGTTCTAGATATAGCTGCCCAATCTCAGTATCTTCCGCATAGACAGATGGCGAGAATTCAGGATCGGTTGCGAGGTTGTCTGGTGCACCTAGTGGAATTTGCGCTAACAGATCAGTATGCAGATTTTCGGCAAGCATACCGCCACCGCCGCGACCAAATACATAGTCTTTTTGCCCATCGCGTGTTTGGTAGTATGCCATGTTCTCGACTACGCCGATAATTTCGTGATTGGTCTGGATTGCCATTGCTCCTGCACGCGCAGCTACAAACGATGCAGTTGCATGTGGTGTCGTAACGAGAATCTCTCGACTTTGTGGCAGCATTTGGTGTACATCCAATGCTACATCACCTGTTCCAGGCGGTAGATCAAGCAGCATGTAATCCAAATCACCCCAGTCTACATCAGCGAAAAATTGACGCAGCATCCGCCCAAGCATCGGACCGCGCCAGATGACTGGGTTATTTTCACGAATAAAGAATCCCATCGACATGACTTTAACCCCAAAGCGCTCGACTGGCTGAATGCGACCTTCATCCACTTGCGGGTATTCTTCAATGCCCATCATATCCGGTACGCTAAAGCCATAGATGTCCGCATCAATAAGTCCAACTTTTTTGCCAAGACGTGCTAGCGATGTTGCTAGATTGACGGTAACGGTTGATTTACCGACGCCCCCTTTACCACTTGCGACTGCGACAAAGCGTACACCGGAGTCTGGATGAATAATAGGTAGATTCTCTAAGCCCGCTGCATGACCTTTCTGCTCGATCTCTTCGGCTGTCGGCTCACGTTGTTCATCTGGAGACAGCAATTGTCGTATCGCCTCCATCTCGCGCTCAGAGGGCTCTCTGAAACGGATATGTACGTCGATCGGTTCTACGATCTTCAATGCCTGACGAATCTCTTGCTCTACCGATTCTTTGTATTCTTGTCCCAGCTCTACACAGACCACGGTGAGGGAAATACGCGTGTCTTTTACCATTACATCGCGGATCAACTGCATTTCCAGGAGTGGGAATTCATATTGCGGGTCTTTCACTTTATTTAACAGCTCCAGAACATAATCTCTTGATAGCATAATAGCGCACTCCTTATACGATGAATTTAATGGATGAATGATACGTACTGATTACAAACTCATAGTTGTTATTATACCACTGTATACGGTTGCGTAGCGAATCGATTGCACATTGTCATAAACGCAAAACCCCTGTATACGATGGAAGTGTTTCTGTCATTCTCGACAGCTTCACTATTCGTATACAGGGGGCTAATACTCAATAAAATACATATTTTCAAAATCAGGAAGGTACGTGCTCTGCCATACCTTCAATTAAGACTTCTGCCACTTCTGGACGAGTAAACTCCGGCGGTGGGCATTTCCCTTCACGTAGCAGACCGCGTACTTTGGTTCCGGATAAGGTAAGATGCTTTTCTTTGGGATGAGGGCAAGTTTTGCTAGAAGCCATATTGCCGCATTGAGTGCAGAAGAAGCTGTGTTCAAAGAACAATGGGGTGATGTCCAACTCTTCTGCGGTAAAGTTAGCAAAAATCTCCTGCGCTTCATACGTGCCATAATAATCGCCTACGCCCGCATGATCCCGTCCAACGATAAAATGTGTACAACCGTAGTTTTTGCGTACCATCGCATGGAAAATTGCTTCGCGTGGTCCAGCATAGCGCATCGCTGCTGGAAATACACCGAGGAAGGTACGATCAGCCGGATAATAATTTTCCAGCAGTACAAGGTAACTGCGCATCCGCACATTGGCTGGAACATCATCCGATTTCGTTTCGCCGACTAACGGATTGAGAAAGAGTGCATCCACAATTTCCATTGCGCTTTTCTGAATGTATTCATGCGCACGGTGAACTGGATTACGTGTTTGGAAGCCTACGACTGTCTTCCAGCCTTTATCAGCAAAGATCTTGCGGGTCTGAGCTGGGTCAAAATAGAATTCGCCAAACTTCTCTGGTTGAGGGCGATTCAGTACTTGAATTGGACCGCCTACATAGGTGGATGGACGACTAAATAGCTTTTTGACACCGGGATGTTCAGGATCATCGGTTTTGAAGACGCGAATTGCTTCTTGCTGCTGATCGACTGTATAAATGCTACGCACTTCCAGCACTCCATAGACGATCTGATCGTTTTCGCCTACCAAAGCTACCTTCTCACCGATTTGCAGCTGAGATGTAATTTCTTCATCTAGCGCCAAAGTAATCGGAATACTCCATACAAGACCATTTTTCAAACGTATATCATTTACGACAGAATGATAGTCTGCTTCTTCCAGAAAACCTTCCAATGGAGAGAAGGCACCTACTCCAATTAGATCCAGATCGGATACTGTCCAATTATTGATCGGAACTTGCTTCCATCCTTTTGCCTGTTCTAGCAACTGTGTACGCTCATCGCCTTCCACAATACGCTGAATCAGTTTACCGCCGTGTGGTAAAATTGCCGTCATTGAAGTCGCTCCTTTTGAAAATAAAATGGATGTGCTGTTATATACGTACAACGAATATAGTACAGCGGATATAGTACTCCGCCATTCATCTCATGTAGATGTTAAATATACAGATAGATTGATTCACATTATTTATGCAAACCGCATTCGGTCTTATCATTACCAGACCAGCGTCCAGCACGTGGATCTTCACCAGGCATAACTTGGCGTGTGCAATATTCGCAACCAATACTTGGATAGTGACGATCATGTAACGGATTGTAGATAATATCATTATCACGGATATATTTCCATACATCTTCTGATGTCCAATCTGCAATCGGGTTGAACTTCATTAGACCAAATTTGTAATCATATTCAATCTTCTTGGCGTTCGCACGCGTAGGTGCCTGATCACGCCGAATACCTGTGATCCAAGCATCATATTGTGAAAGAATACGAGTCAATGGCTCTACTTTGCGAATATTGCAGCATGCATTCGGATCTACCGTCCAGAGAGATTCACCATGCTGGGCAGCCTGCTCCTCCGGTGTCAGTTTTGGAGCAACACGCACAAAATTCATTCCATAACGCTCAATCATTCGATCTCGTGTCTCATACGTTTCCTGAAAGTGAAAGTCAGTGTCCAAATAGAAAATGTCTGTGGATGGACTAATCGTCTGTATCATATCAACGATGACAACATCTTCTGCTCCGAAGCTGCAAGCAAACGTAAGACTATCAAAATTATCTACTGCCCAGCGGATAACCTGTTCTGCTGAGGCATGTTCCAGTTCTTCAGCTTTGATCTTAGCAAGTTCTTCTTTTTCTAACAAATTCATGTGATTTCCCCCATCACTAAATTTAGTTTCTTTTTTCCAAACTGGTTTTAAGTCCGCAAATAAAAATGAATCTACTCTCATGGATACACCAATTGATTGGACCTTGTTTATCTATGAAGGGTAGATGCGATTATACTTGAAATTTGCGAATTACTCTTTTAGAAAAAAGATGTGTGTAAAATATTAATCTGTTCGAATTCTAAAACCGACTAAACTACTAAGAATTATATGTATATTATAAAAGTGATGAAGCTGTAATTCAAGAGGAAAATAGGATATTTTACAAATCATTTTGAGAAAGCTGTTGATAACCTGAATGATGCTACTGTTTTCTACAAAATTCATTCACATACTCACAGAGTTATCCCCTTTATACCCACTCTCAATGAAGAATCATGAGGCGAATCTCACAAAAAGGGAAATCACCTGTGGATGAATCTAGTGTAAGAAGATGTTATGTTACTGGGATGGGGATAAGTTCTTATACTCAATGTTGCATCATTACAGCTTAACTTCCCTCAACACAGTTCAATCTGTCTGTAAATAAAACGACAAAATAAAAACAACCCCCTGATCGATAGGACCAGAGGGTTGCAATCATTGATGAAATAAATATTAACGTTTGGAGAACTGAGGTGCGCGACGTGCTGCTTTAAGACCGTATTTTTTACGTTCTTTCATACGTGGGTCACGAGTCAGGAATCCAGCTTTTTTCAGGGAACCGCGCAGTTCTGGATCTGCTTTCAGCAGGGCACGAGAGATACCGTGACGGATCGCGCCGGCTTGACCGGAGATACCGCCGCCTTCAGCGATTACGATTACATCGTAGCTACCCAGAGTTTCTGTCAGGTTCAGTGGTTGTTTAACGATCAGTTTGAGCGTTTCCAGACCGAAATATTCGTCAATCTCACGTTTGTTGATGACAATGCGTCCTTCACCCGGTACAAGGCGAACACGTGCTACCGAATGTTTACGACGACCTGTCCCATAGTATTGTACTTTAGCCATGAAACTGTCCTCCTTTTAATTATCCGCGAAGTTCGTAAACTTCTGGTTTTTGTGCTGCATGTGGATGTTCTGCGCCAGCATAAGCTTTCAGACGCAGTTTCATTGCGTTACCTTGACGAGTTTTTGGCAGCATGCCATGTACAGCAGCTTCGATTACACGTTCAGGTTTGTTGTTGATCATGTCCTGAGCAGTCGTTACTTTCAGACCACCTGGGTGCATGGAGTGACGGTAGTATTTTTTGTCCTGCAGTTTTTTACCTGTCAGGTGGATTTTTTCGGAGTTGATTACGATAACGAAATCGCCGCCGTCCACATGAGGGGTGAAAGATGGTTTGTGTTTACCACGGATCAGTGCTGCAACTTCACTTGCCAGACGGCCAAGCGTTTTGCCTTCAGCATCAATAATATACCACTGGCGTTCTACTTCACTTGGCTTCGCGATATAAGTTGTACGCATGAGAAGTTCCTCCTTAGTCTGTTTTGAAAATATATATTTTCATATATGATCGTTCGTTATTGGTTGTGTTATTAATACACAGTATTACAATTTTGAAATTCAGTTGGTTGTAGCTTTGGTTATGTGAGTTCTTACCGGGGCTGTGGGAGAGCCGTAAGAAAACACAACTTTGATTTTACAGCATGGTTCCGCGTTAAGCAAGTATTATTTGTTATTTTCAGAGACTTTTTTTGCTGAATTTATTTCAGTATTAAAATCATCCAAAATCAACTTCGTCATACTGTACGCCCCACATCGTTAACGCTTTACTGACCGCTGTAGGACCAGCTGCATTGCGATCGCAGGCAGCAATCATACCTGGAATATCATCCGGTTTGTATTTGCCTTCTCCGACCTGAATGAGCGTCCCCATAATGATCCGCACCATATGCTGCAAAAAACCAGTGCCCGTGATATAAAAATGCAAAATGCCCTGGTCCCTTGTATGCTCACGGGTTTGTGACAGATCGATCTCCATTCTGGTTTCTAGCACTGTACGAACATGACTCTGCTTTTGCGAGTAACGTGAAGCAAATGTCGTAAAGTCATACGTCCCTACAAAATGCTGGAACGCCTTTTCCATATTACCGATATTCAGTTTCCCAGGATGGTGCAGCTGCATATGACGCAAAAACACATCCGGGTACTGATTGGCATTGATCGTATATCGATACGTTTTACGCTTTGCAGAGCGACGTGAATGAAATTCCAACGACACTTCGCGTGCACCCGTTACGATAATATCGCGTGGTAAGCGTCCGTTTAGAGCCAATGGCCAACGATCTGCTGGAATCGGTGAATCGGTCTGAAAATTGAACACCTGACCTACAGCATGTACGCCAGCGTCTGTACGTCCAGAACCGTGGATTTTGGGACGTTCACCAATCATGGAGGCAATTGCCTTTTCCAGATGATCCTGGACGGTATTGCCGTCAGGTTGCGTCTGGAAGCCGTTATATCGAGTTCCGTCATAGTTGACGGTCATACATAGATTCCGCATGGTCATCACCTTTTATATCCACATACAAAGTAAGGGAGCTCCAGGTTGGAGCCCCCTCCTTTGTGTTGTTCAACACAACTTTATTCAGACAGAGAAAAAAAGGGCTTTGTCAGAATCACAAGACCCTGTCCACCCTTCTTTATCTGCATGTTACGCGCGGTCTACCAGTTCCAGATAAACCATAGGAGCAGCGTCGCCACGACGAGGTCCCAGTTTCAGGATACGAGTGTATCCACCTGGACGCTCTGCATAGCGAGGAGCCAGCTCAGCGAACAATTTTTGGATTGCATCTTGCTCACCGTTCAGAGTTTCACGACGAACGTAAGAAGCAACTTGACGACGAGCATGCAGATCTCCACGTTTGGACAGGGTGATCAGCTTTTCTGCGATAGAACGAAGTTCTTTCGCTTTTGCTTCAGTCGTTTGAATACGCTCATATAAGAACAGGTCAGTTACCAGATCGCGGAACAGTGCTTTACGAGCGCTGGAGTTACGACCCAATTTTTGGTATGCCATTTTGTATTCCCTCCTTCATCAATGATTAAGTGACTATTCTTCCTGACGCAGACCAAGACCGAGTTCCTGTAGCTTCTCTTGAACTTCTTCAAGAGATTTGCGTCCCAGGTTACGCACCTTCATCATGTCATCTTCGGATTTAGTAGTCAATTCCTGCACCGTGTTGATGCCGGCACGTTTCAAGCAGTTGTAAGAACGTACAGAGAGATCGAGCTCTTCAATCGTCATCTCAAGCACTTTCTCTTTTTTGTCTTCCTCTTTTTCGACCATAATTTCAGCATCTTTTGCTTCGTCAGTCAGACCGACAAACAGCATCAGGTGCTCGCTCAAAATTTTGGCGCCCAAGCTGACTGCTTCTTCCGGACGGATGCTGCCATCTGTCCAGATTTCAATTGTCAACCGGTCATAGTTCGTCACTTGACCAACACGAGTATTTTCGATGCCATAGTTAACACGGGAGATCGGAGTATAGATCGAATCAATCGGAATCACACCAATTGGCTGATCCGGATGTTTGTTCTTATCCGCCGATACATAACCGCGACCACGGTTAGCAAAAATACGCATGTGGAGTCTCGAACCTGGAGCAAGAGTTGCAATGTGAAGATCCGGGTTAAGGATTTCTACATCACTGTCTGCACGGATATCTCCTGCAGTGACTACTCCTTCTCCATCTGCGTCAATCTCCAACAATTTTTCTTCATCGGAGTGGATTTTCAGCGAGAGGGCCTTGAGGTTCAAAATGATCTCGGTAACGTCTTCCATTACGCCTTGAACCGTTGAGAACTCGTGCAATACACCATCGATTTGAACAGATGTTACTGCCGCTCCCGGAAGAGAGGAAAGCAAAATCCGGCGAAGTGAGTTGCCAAGTGTTATGCCGTAACCACGTTCGAGAGGTTCTACGATGAACTTGCCATAGGTTCCTTCATCATTTACATCTACGGTCTCAATTTTCGGCTTTTCGATTTCTATCACTGCAATATCCCTCCTTCAAAACGTCGCTTCAGTGAAACTGTCGCTAAAACTTTATTCATTAGACATGCAGTAGTTCCCGGTAAGCTCAAAGCTTCTTCCGGGAGGCTCACCACACTAGCAGAGACATGCTTCGATTATACGCGACGACGTTTTGGCGGACGGCATCCGTTATGCGGGATTGGAGTTACATCTTTGATCATGTTAACTTCCAGACCAGCTGCTTGCAGAGAACGAATCGCTGCTTCGCGGCCTGCGCCAGGACCCTTAACCATAACTTCAACAGCTTTCATGCCGTGCTCCATAGCTGCTTTTGCTGCAGTTTCAGCTGCCAGTTGTGCTGCGAATGGAGTGGATTTACGGGAACCTCTGAATCCGAGACCGCCGGAGCTTGCCCAGGAAATAGCGTTGCCGTGAGGATCCGTAATAGTAACGATTGTATTGTTAAACGTGGAACGGATGTGTGCCACGCCAGATTCGATATTTTTACGGTCGCGACGTTTCGTACGTACGACTTTTTTCGCTTTAGCCATTGATCATTAACCTCCCTTACTTCTTCTTGTTCGCTACTGTGCGACGAGGACCTTTACGTGTACGAGCATTTGTTTTGGTACGTTGTCCACGAACCGGCAGACCACGACGGTGACGAACACCACGGTAGCATCCGATTTCGATCAAACGTTTGATGTTCAAAGAGATCTCACGACGAAGATCACCTTCTACTTTTTTACCTTCAATTGCTTCACGCAGTTTTCCTACTTCATCTTCAGTCAGATCGCGGACACGAGTGTTCAGGTCAATACCTGTTTCACTCAGAATTTTCTGAGAAGTCGTTTTACCGATTCCGAAAATATATGTCAAGGCGATCTCAACGCGCTTATCACGTGGTAAATCCACACCAGATATACGTGCCATTACGCTACACCTCCTCGATTAATTAACCTTGCTTTTGTTTGTGTTTCGGGTTTTCACAAATAACCATTACATTCCCTTTGCGGCGAATGACTTTGCATTTTTCGCAGATGGGCTTTACAGAAGGTCTTACCTTCATGTTAATTACCTCCTTAAGCTTTACGGTTGTAAAACTTATTTCGTCAGCATTTTATCTGCAGCACAAATGAGTCCACATAAGTATCTATTATAGCACACTTTTATGCATTTGTGTTCTATTTACGATAAGTTATACGACCTTTTGTCAAATCGTAAGGCGACAGTTGGACTACCACCTTATCTCCAGTCAGAATACGGATAAAGTGCATCCGCAGTTTACCGGAAACATGAGCGAGAATCTGATGACCATTCTCTAGTTCAACTTTGAACGTTGCATTCGGCAATGGTTCAAGAACCACGCCTTCTACCTCAATAACATCTTCTTTAGCCACAATGAGTTCCTCCTTAAACCGTATTGTTTTCGGCAGATTCGACAAACTTGGCAACTGCATGACGCAGCTTTCCATTTGTGACCCGTCCGCTTTCTTGCAAACTGTTTACTACTTCGCTGCTGATCACTGGCATTAGCTCCAGATGAAGAATACTCTTCTTCTTCGGCTGATCAAACTTGCGTTTGTGTCCGTCGGCGATATAAACAAATTTCTCATCGAAAATCCCAATGATTATAGCAGGCTGGCCAGCTCCCTTACCTTTTGACACTTTCACAATTTGACCGACCTGCGGGGATGTTCCTGTTTTCAACAAAATCACCTACGCATTAAGTTTTGTGAAAATCTCCATACCGTTTGGCGTTACCGCAACCGTATGTTCAAAATGGGCACACAGCGAGCCATCAACCGTAACTACGGTCCATTTGTCTTCCAACGTTTTAACATGCCGTCCGCCAGCGTTCACCATCGGCTCAATTGCAAGCACCATACCCGGCTTGAGGCGCGGGCCGCGATCTGCAATTCCGTAATTCGGAATCTTTGGATCTTCATGCAATTTGGTTCCAATACCGTGACCTACGTACTCACGTACGACAGACATACCGGCATCTTCGATAAAACGCTGTATCGCATGCGATATTGTAAACAGACGAACATCCGGCTTCACCAGCTCCAGACCCGCAAATAAAGCTCCCTCTGTTACTTCCAGAAGACGCTTAGCTTCGTCGGAAATCTGTCCGACCGGATATGTCCACGCCGAATCACCATGATACCCTTGATACTGGGCTCCAATATCAAAAGTAACAATGTCGCCCTCTTGCAGTTTGCGTTTGCTTGGGAATCCATGAACGAGTTCTTCGTTCACCGAAGCACAAATACTGGCTGGAAAACCATTGTATCCTTTGAATGACGGCAAGGCGTTATGGCTGCGAATGTAACGATCCGCAATCATATCGAGCTCTTGCGTAGTAATGCCTGGCTCAATGTGCTGCTTGATTAGAGCATGGGTTTCAGCGACGATACGCCCTGCTTCCCGCATAAAGCCAAGTTCTGTTTCGGATTTGCAAATGATCATTTTGCTTAACCCCGAAGCAGTGACACAATATCAGATGATACTTGGTCAATGCCCTGTTCGCCATCGATGTCCCTTACCAGATCCTGATCACCATAGTACGACAGCAGCGGTGCAGTCTTGTTACCATACTCATCAAGACGCGTTGCTACGCTTTCCTCATTGTCATCCGGTCTTTGGTAAAGTTCACCACCATCCAGGTCGCAAATGCCTTCCTGTTTTGGCGGATTGAAAACAATATGATACGTAGCGCCACAAGTTCTACAAATGCGTCGTCCGGTAATACGAACGAGCAACTTGTCACGGTCTACTTTCAAATTGATTACGTGGTCCAGCTTGCGGTTCATTGCTGCCAGCATTTTGTCGAGCGCTTCAGCCTGAGCTAGCGTTCTTGGATAACCGTCAAGCAAAAAACCTTTTTCGCAATCGGGTTGAGCAAGTCGCTCTTCCACGATTCCGTTTGTTACATCATCCGGTACAAGCAAGCCTTGATCAATATAGGACTTGGCTTTGACTCCAATTGGAGTTTCCTGTTTGATCGCCAGACGAAATGCATCGCCTGTTGAAATATGAGGAATGCCTAGTTCTTTTACGATAACCGCAGCCTGTGTTCCTTTTCCTGCTCCCGGAGGTCCAATGAATAGGATATTCACGCTACATCACTCCCCCCAAAACGACTTTTGCAAGAACAGCACGGAAAGGTGCCGGTTAGAACGGGATCACCCATTCAGCCGGAACCTGCCGTCTATTTATTGATAAAACCTTTGTAATGACGTTTGATAAGTTGGCTTTCGATCGTTTTCATCGTATCCAGCGCAACACCGATTACGATAAGCAGCGATGTACCGCCGATTTGAACCGATTTCGGTAAACCGGAGATCGCCCCGAGGAATACTGGCAGTACCGAGATAATCGCCAAGAACAAGGAACCTGTCATCGTCAAACGTGTCATAACTTTCGTCAGATACGTTGCCGTAGGTTTGCCTGGACGTACGCCCGGAATGTAACCACCGTTCTTCTTCATATTATCCGCCATTTGCGTAGGATTCATTTGCACAAATGTATAGAAGAAAGTAAAGCCTATAATCATTACAACATACAGGACCATGCCCAGCGGTTTGTCATACCACAGATTTGCGGTAATCCATTTTGCCCAGCCGTGTGTGGACCAGAAGCTTGCGATAATGATTGGGAATTGAAGCAAGGATACAGCGAAGATTACAGGGATAACACCAGCCGAATTAATCTTCAGTGGGATATGTGTATTCTGACCACCATACATTTTGTTGCCAACAACGCGTTTTGCATATTGTACCGGAATTTTACGAATACCCTGTTGGATAAAGATAACACCCACTACAATCAAAATCACGACGAGAACAACAACAATCAGCTTGATCACATTCATGAACGTCTGACCTTGAGCGAGAAAATCCGATTGAACCATATCGTGGATATGCTGCGGAATAGCCGCAACGATACCTGCGAAGATGATAATCGAAATCCCGTTACCAATTCCTTTTTCAGTGATCTGCTCACCTAGCCACATCAGGAACGATGTACCGGCAGTCAGTACAATAGCAATCAAAGCATAACTCCAGAACGTTGCGCCTGGAATCATCTCTGTATTGTACAAACGGTTAAAACCGATAGACGTACCAAAAGCCTGGATCAGACCCAGAATGATTGTACCATAACGGGTGACCTGTGCCAGTTTCTTTTTACCGTGTTCCCCTTGTTTTGCCCATTCCGCAAATTTCGGAATAACGTCCATCGATAGCAATTGCACAATGATGGACGCGGTGATATACGGCATGATTCCGAGAGCAAAGATCGAAAAGCGAGACAATGCTCCACCGGAGAAAGTGTTTAGAAGACCGAACAATTCTTGGCCCTGGTTATTTACAGCAGTGAATACTTCCGTATTTACTCCAGGTACTGGTACGAATGAACCGATACGGTAAACGATCAGCACCAGCAAAGTGAAAATGATCCGACTTCTAAGGTCTTCCACCCGCCATATATTCTTCAGGGTCTTGAACATTAGATCACCTCGGTTTTACCGCCGGCAGCCTCGATCTTCTCTACCGCAGATTGAGAGAACTTATTCGCTTTTACGTTCAGTTTTACAGTCAGATCACCGTTACCCAGGATCTTGATTCCGCTTTTCGTATTTTTTACAATACCTTGCTCAACCAAGAATGCCGGAGTCACTTCAGTATCTGCAGCCAGGCTGTTCAGCTCAGCTACGTTTACCAGAGCATACTCTTTACGGGTAGGGTTAACAAATCCACGTTTCGGCAAACGACGATACAATGGGTTTTGTCCGCCTTCAAATCCTGGACGAACACCGCCGCCAGAACGGGAGTTTTGTCCTTTGTGACCACGACCCGATGTTTTACCTGTACCGCTACTAGTACCACGACCTACGCGTTTGCGTTCTTTACGGGAACCAGGAGCTGGTGAAAGCTCATGCAATTTCATCGTTCGTTGCACCTCCTTATTGATAATAGGCTAATCTTTCGATCAATTAGCCTTGAATTTCTTTTACAGATACCAAGTGTTTTACTTGGTTAACCATGCCGCGGATTGCAGCATTGTCTTCTTGAACAACCGAATGGTTCAGCTTACGCAGACCCAATGTTTTCACAGTAACACGTTGTGTTTCCGGGCGACCGATTACACTACGTACGAGGGTAATTTCCAATTTAGCCATTAGATTCCCTCCTTAACCGAGAAGCTCTTCGATTGTTTTTCCACGCAGTTTCGCTACGTCTTCGGCACGTTTCAGGCGAGACAAGCCTTCCAGTGTAGCGTTAACCATATTCATGGAATTCGAAGAACCCAGGGATTTTGTCAAGATGTCACCTACACCAGCAAGTTCCAGAACGGCACGAACTGGACCACCAGCGATAACACCAGTACCTTCGGATGCTGGTTTCAGCATTACGCGTCCTGCACCGAATTTACCGTTTACCAGGTGAGGAATAGTTGTTCCTACGAGTGGAACGTGGATCAGGTTTTTCTTAGCATCTTCGATACCTTTACGGATCGCATCAGGTACTTCGCCAGCTTTACCCAGACCAGCACCAACCCAGCCTTTACCGTCGCCTACTACTACCAGCGCGCTAAAGCTGAAACGGCGTCCGCCCTTAACTACTTTAGCAACACGGTTGATATGAACTACTCTTTCAGTCAGTTCCAAAGTGTTTGGATCAATACGCAAGTCGTTTACCTCCTTTTTGCAATGGTTTAGAATTGAAGACCCGCTTCACGAGCAGCATCCGCCAGGGCTTGAATCCGTCCGTGATACAAGTAGCCACCGCGATCGAATACTACAGCTTCGTGTCCTTTTTCTTTTGCACGGTTAGCGATCAGTTCGCCAACTTTTGCAGCAGCTTCTACGCTACCACCGTTAGCAATCTCGCCAACTTCTTTATCGATAGTGGAAGCAGAGACCAGAGTCACGCCTGCCACGTCATCGATCAGTTGAGCGTAGATGTGCTTGTCAGAACGGAACACGTTCAAACGTGGACGTTCAGCAGTACCAGTAATGTTCTTACGAACACGCAGATGTCTTTTCAGACGAGCTTTATTTTTATCAGCTTTAGTAATCATGACTGTATATTTCACTCCCTTCATTTCACATAAGCCAGTTTCCGGTTAAGCTACCCGGGGTAATGAGCCATTATCCCCTAGCTTATTTCTTCTTACCAGCTTTACCTTCTTTACGCAGAATGCGTTCGCCTTCGTATTTGATACCTTTACCTTTATAAGGTTCTGGTTCACGTACGGAACGGATTTTCGCAGCATAAGCACCTACGCGCTCTTTGTCGATACCGTTAACTACAATACGAGTGTTCGTAGGAACATCAAATTCGATACCAGCTTCCGGTGTGATTTCTACCGGGTGAGAGTAACCAACGTTCAGAACGATTTTCTCGCCGGATTTGCTTGCGCGGTAACCGACACCAACCAGTTCCAGGGCTTTGGAGAAACCAGTAGTTACTCCGCTAACCATGTTGCTTACTACGCTGCGTGTAGTTCCGTGCAGGGAACGATGCAGTTTGTTGTCAGAAGGACGCTCAATCGTGATCACGTTGTCTTCAACAACTACTTTCATATCTTTGTGAAGTTCGCGGGACAGGGATCCTTTCGGACCTTTTACCGTCAGAGTAGTGTTGTTCAGAGTCACCTCTACACCACTAGGTACTTCAATTGGTTTACGACCAATACGGGACATTGCATTGCACCTCCTTATTTTATGACGTTAATTACCAAACGTAACAAACGACTTCGCCGCCGCTTTTCGCTTGACGAGCTTCTTTATCAGTTACTACTCCGTTGGAAGTAGAGATGATCGCGATTCCGAGTCCACCAAGAACACGAGGAACCTCATTGCTCTTTGTGTAAACACGAAGTCCTGGTTTACTAATACGTTTCAGACCAGTAATTACGCGTTCGTTATTTTGACCGTATTTCAGGAAAATACGGATAATTCCTTGTTTGTTGTCCTCAATGACTTCAGCATCACGAATGAAACCTTCACGTTTCAGGATATCAGCGATTTGCTTTTTCATTTTGGAAGCTGGAACTTCAACCGTTTCGTGACGCACAGTGTTGGCGTTACGAATACGTGTAAGCATATCAGCAATTGGATCTGACATAGACATGTGTGTGAACCTCCTTCCTGTTAATCAATGGTTTACCAGCTTGCTTTTTTCACGCCAGGAATCTGGCCTTTGTACGCCAATTCACGGAAGCAAATACGGCAGATTTTGAACTTTTGCAATACGGAATGTGGACGACCACAACGTTCGCAACGAGTATATGCACGCACTTTGAACTTCGGAGTACGTTGTTGTTTTACTTTCATTGAAGTTTTAGCCACTTCGCCTGACACCTCCTAAATATTTTCGGAGAAAAAGGGGCTTATATTAGAACCCCGTACATTTCACATCTTATTTTACGAAAGGCATTCCCAGTTGAGTCAGCAGTTCGCGAGACTCTTCGTCTGTTTTTGCAGTTGTTACGATAACGATATCCATACCACGTACTTTATCAACTTTATCGTACTCGATCTCAGGGAAGATCAGCTGCTCTTTCAGACCCAGTGTGTAGTTACCACGACCGTCAAATGCTTTGGAAGAAACACCACGGAAGTCACGTACGCGAGGCAGTGTGATGTTAACCAGTTTGTCCAGGAAGTAGTACATACGATCGCCACGCAGTGTTACTTTAACACCGATTGGCATGCCTTCACGCAGTTTAAATCCAGCGATGGATTTTTTAGCGCGAGTGATTACTGGCTTTTGACCAGCGATCAGTTGCAGTTCGCTAACAGCAGAATCCAATACTTTGGAGTTCGATACTGCTTCACCCACACCCATGTTGATGACAATTTTTTCAACTTTAGGCACTTGCATTACTGTAGTGTAGTTGAATTTAGTAGTCAGGGCTGGAACGATATCATTCAGGTACAAATCTTTCATTCTTGAAGCCATTCTGGAAAGTCCTCCTTTCTGTAAGGAAAATTATTAGTCGATAGTATCGCCGGAGCGTTTAGCTACACGAACTTTTTTGCCGTTGTCCAATGTTTTGTAACCAACGCGGGTTACTTTCTTTCCGTCCTTAGGATCAACGTGCATTACGTTAGACACGTGAATAGGTGCTTCTTGCTCAATGCGTCCACCTTGTGGGTTCAGCTGAGACGGTTTTTGGTGTTTGGTAATCATGTTCACACCTTCAACCAGCACGCGGTTTTCACGAGGGTAAGCAGCGATGATGCGACCTTTTTTACCTTTGTCTTTACCGCTGATTACGATAACTGTGTCATCCTTTTTAACGTGCAGCTTGTTGTTGTGGGATTCCAAAACTTTTTTCACTTTAGCCATTTCTGTACACCTCCTATAACTCACTCAGGCACAGAGCCTTATATCGGTATCGTTTAGATGACTTCCGGAGCCAGGGAAACGATTTTCATGTAATCGCGATCACGCAGTTCACGAGCAACTGGTCCAAAGATACGAGTACCACGAGGGCCTTTGTCATCTTTGATTACCACTGCTGCATTCTCATCAAATGCGATGTAAGAACCGTCTTTACGACGTACAGAGCTCTTCGTACGAACAACTACTGCTTTCACTACATCACCTTTTTTGACAACGCCGCCTGGTGTTGCTTGTTTTACAGAACAAACGATAGTATCACCGATTGCAGCTGTACGACGTCCAGTACCACCAAGTACGCGGATACACATCAGTTCTTTTGCGCCAGAGTTATCGGCTACAGCCAAACGTGTAAATGGTTGAATCATTGTTAGTTCCTCCTTCCGGGCAGCTTATCGTAATCATCAAATGATGATTGCTTCTTCTACTACTTCCACGAGTCTCCAGTTTTTGTCTTTCGACAGTGGACGAGTTTCCATGATTTTTACAACGTCACCGATTTTCGCAGTGTTGTTTTCATCATGAGCTTTGAATTTTTTAGTGTACTTGATACGTTTGTGGTACAGATCGTGTTTTTTGTAAGTTTCTACAGCAACAACGATAGTTTTGTCCATTTTATCACTGACAACTTTACCTACCTGTACTTTACGGGCATTACGTTCGCTCATAGTGTGCCTCCTCCCTTGCTGACGGGCATCAACAGTCCGTCAAATATTGGATTATGAAGTAATTCCGAGTTCTCTTTCACGTACTACTGTTTTAGCACGAGCAATTTGCTTGCGAACGGCGCTAATACGAGTAGGGTTATCCAATTGACCGGTAGCAAGTTGAAAGCGCAGGTTAAAGAGTTCCTCTTTAAAACCAGCAATCTTTTGCTCGATTTCAGCAGTGGTAAGGTTGCGCAATTCATTAGCCTTCATTTGCTTCACCACCCAATTCTTCACGTTTCACAAACTTAGTTTTAACCGGCAGTTTATGAGAAGCCAGACGCATCGCTTCGCGAGCGATTTCTTCAGATACGCCAGCAAGTTCAAACATAATTTTTCCTGGTTTTACGATGGCAACCCATTTCTCAACGTTACCTTTACCACTACCCATACGAACCTCAAGAGGCTTTTGAGTGATTGGTTTGTCCGGGAAAATTTTGATCCATACTTTACCACCACGTTTGATATAACGAGTCATAGCAATACGGGCAGCTTCGATTTGACGGTTCGTGATCCAAGCAGGCTCGAGAGACTGCAGACCGAATTCGCCGAAGTTCAATTCAGTACCGCCTTTAGCGCGTCCTTTCATACCTGGACGATGCTGTTTACGGTGTTTTACACGTTTAGGTACCAACATGATTAGTTGCCTCCTTCCTGAGCAGCTTGTTTCTTAGCCGTAGGAAGAACCTCGCCACGATAGATCCATACTTTTACGCCGATACGGCCGTAAGTTGTATGAGCTTCTGCTGTACCATAGTCGATATCAGCACGAAGTGTATGCAGTGGAACAGTTCCTTCGCTATAACCTTCGGAACGGGCGATTTCAGCACCGCCAAGACGTCCGCTAACGGCTGTTTTAATACCTTTAGCGCCAGAGCGCATAGTTCTTTGAATCGATTGTTTCAGAGCACGACGGAAAGAAACGCGACGTTCCAGTTGTTGTGCAATGCTTTCTGCAACCAAGATTGCATCCAGCTCTTGATTTTTGATTTCGGAAATGTTGATGTGAACTTTTTTACCGCCCGCAATTTTCGTTACTTCGTTGCGAAGTACTTCAACTTCGGAACCACCGCGTCCGATAACCATACCAGGTTTTGCGGTGTGGATTGTTACGTTCACACGATTAGCCGCTCTCTCGATTTCGATACGGGAGACAGCGGACTCTTTCAGTTTTGTCTTCAGGTATTCACGAATTTTAACATCTTCCAAAAGAAGATCGCCAAAATCTTTACCAGCGTACCATTTAGATTCCCAGTCACGGATAATACCTACACGCAATCCGATGGGATTTACTTTTTGGCCCACACGTTTTCCCTCCTTTTATTTTTCAGTTACCACCAAAGAAATGTGGCTTGTACGTTTGTTGATCTTACTTGCACGACCCATCGCACGGGGACGGAAACGTTTCAAAGTAGGACCTTGGTTTACATAAGCTTCGGAAATGAACAGGTTGTTCACGTCCATAGACTCATTCTTCTCGGAGCTGATGAACTCAGCATTCGCGATTGCGGAGTTGAGCAGTTTCTCAACTACCGGAGACGCAGATTTTGGTGTATGACGCAGAATTGCGATCGCTTCACCAACTTGCTTACCGCGGATCAGATCAACAACCAGTTGAACTTTACGCGGAGCGATGCGTACAAACTTTGCATGTGCTTTCGCTTGCATTGCGTGACCTCCTCTCTTACTGTTACCACTCTATATTAACGTCTTGTTTTTCTGTCATCGTCAGTGTGACCTTTGTACGTACGAGTTGGTGCAAACTCACCGAGTTTGTGTCCAACCATATCTTCCGTTACGTATACAGGCACGTGCTTGCGGCCATCATAGACTGCAAATGTATGTCCGATGAATTGTGGGAAAATTGTAGAACGACGGGACCATGTTTTGATCACTGCCTTTTTGTTGTCGGCATCCAGAACGTCTACTTTTTTCAGCAGATATCCATCCACGAAAGGACCTTTTTTAAGACTGCGGCTCATATATTGAATCCTCCCTTCACTGTTCGTCAATCCGTTACATCAGTCACGCACAAAGATTATTACTTCGTGCGACGACGAATGATGTATTGATCGGAAGCTTTACCTTTTTTACGAGTTTTGTAACCCAGAGTTGGTTTACCCCAAGGCGACATTGGAGATTTACGACCGATAGGAGCTTTACCTTCACCACCACCGTGTGGGTGATCATTCGGGTTCATAACTACGCCTCGAACTTGTGGACGTTTGCCCAACCAGCGGTTACGACCAGCTTTACCGATTTTGATCAATTCGTGATCTTCATTACCTACAGAACCGATTGTAGCGCGGCATACTTTCAGTACACGGCGTACTTCACCGGAAGACAGGCGAATGGACACGTATTTTTCTTCTTTACCAAGCAATTGGGCTTCCGTACCAGCTGCACGTACCAGCTGACCACCTTTACCTGGTTTCAATTCGATGTTGTGGATAACTGTACCAACCGGAATGTTTTCCAGTGGAAGGGAGTTACCGATTTTGATATCAGCGTCCGCGCCGGAGAATACTTGATCTCCAACTTTAAGTCCTTTTGGAGCGATGATATAGCGTTTTTCACCATCTGCATAATGCAGCAGCGCGATGTTGGAAGTACGGTTTGGATCGTACTCGATTGTAGCAACGCGACCTGGTATTCCATCTTTGTTACGTTTGAAGTCGATGATACGGTATTTACGTTTGTGTCCGCCGCCGTGGTGACGAACTGTAATTTTACCTTGGTTGTTGCGACCAGCTTTTTTGAAAAGCGGAGCCAGCAACGTTTTCTCCGGTTGATTCGTTGTAATCTCTTCGAATGTAGAAACACTCATATTACGACGAGCCGGGGATGTCGGTTTGTACTTTTTAATAGGCACAGGTTATTCCTCCTTACTCTACAGATTCAAAAAACTCAAGCGGTTTGCTATCTGGAGCCAGTGTTACGATAGCTTTTTTCCATTCGGAAGTATAGCCGTTGTAACGTCCATAGCGTTTTGGTTTAGCAGGCATGCGAAGAGTGTTAACTTTCGACACTTTCACTTTGAAGATTTCTTCAATTGCTTTTTTGATCTCGGTTTTGTTAGAACGAATGTCAACTTCGAAAGCATATTTCAATTCGCTCATGTAGTCGGCAGTACGCTCAGTAATTACCGGACGCTTAATGATATCACGAGGATCCTTCATTACGCGAACACCTCCTGTACCTTCTGAACTGCATCCTTAGTCAGAATCAGTTTGTCGTGCAACAGCACATCGAGAACATTCACACCATCAGCTGCAACAAATTTAACACCTGGGATGTTACGAGCAGACAGAGCAACGTTATTGTCGTATTCCGGAGCAACGATCAGTGCTTTACGGTCTACGTTCAATTTATTGAGAATCGCTACGAAGTCTTTTGTTTTTGGACTGTTCAGAGTCAGAGCATCCAGAACAATAATTTCGTTAGCAATTACTTTGGAAGACAGAGCCGATTTGATCGCCAGACGACGAACTTTTTTAGGCAGTTTGAAAGCATAGCTACGCGGAGTCGGTCCGAATACTACGCCGCCGCCTTTCCATTGTGGAGAACGGATAGAACCCTGACGGGCACGTCCAGTTCCTTTTTGTTTCCAAGGTTTGCGTCCACCACCGCGAACTTCAGAACGTCCTTTAACTTTGTGAGTACCCAGACGAAGGGAAGCGCGTTGCATAACAACTGCATCGTGGAGCACACTAGCATTAGGTTCGATACCGAAAACGGAATCGCTCAATTCGATTTCGCCAACTTGGCTACCATCGATACTATAAAGTGCTACTTTTGGCATTTCATGTTCCTCCTTTCTTTTTTACTTATTTTTTCACCGTTTCTTTTACTTTAACGAAACTGTTTTTAGGGCCCGGGATGGAACCTTTAACAAGGATAACGTTACGCTCAGCATCCACGCGGATAACTTCGAGACGTTGGATCGTTACTGTATCATGACCCATATGTCCTGGCAGACGTTTACCTTTTGGTACACGGTTAGCCTGGATGGAACCCATGGAACCTGGTCTACGATGGTAACGGGAACCGTGGGACATTGGTCCGCGGCTTTGGCCCCAACGTTTGATAACGCCGGCAAAACCTTTACCTTTAGAAATACCCGTTACATCAACGAATTCACCTTCAGCAAACAGATCTGCTTTCAGTTCCTGGCCAACCTCGACACTAGCGAGGTCAACACCGCGAATTTCGCGAACGTAGCGCTTAGGCACAGTGTTTGCTTTAGTAGCATGTCCTGCTTCCGGTTTGTTTGCACGACTAGCTTTCTTGTCTGCAAAACCGATTTGTACCGCTTCGTATCCGTCATTTTCCAGGTCTTTCTTTTGCAGCACCACACATGGGCCTGCTTCGATAACCGTTACAGGAATTACGTTACCTTCTGCGGTAAAGACTTGAGTCATACCCAGTTTTCTTCCTAAGATACCTTTCATGTTGACACCTCTTTCTACTTTCCGTAGTACCACAATCTATGTGGATTACAATTTAATTTCGATATCTACGCCAGACGGTAAGTCCAAACGCATCAGAGCATCCACAGTTTGTGGAGTTGGGTTTACAATGTCGATCAAACGTTTATGTGTACGTTGTTCGAATTGTTCACGAGAATCTTTGTATTTATGCACTGCACGGAGAATAGTGATGATTTGTTTCTCAGTCGGCAGTGGGATCGGTCCTGATACTCCTGCGCCGGAACGTTTAGCCGTTTCAACGATTTTCTCTGCGGATTGATCAAGAATTCTGTGATCGTAAGCTTTCAAGCGAATACGAATTTTTTGCTTTGCCATTTTTAGTCCCTCCTTCTATCGCCCAATTTATTATCGGACATACTCCGTGAAAATTTTCCGACCGCACCGCTCATGGCAAAGGAGCCGGGTGTGTCAGTAACCTCTCACATCATCGCAACGTCTCAGCACAACATTAGTTATTATATATGATGAGCATGCATTGACGCAAGTCTTTTTTGAAACTTTCCATAAAAAAATAAGGCCCGCTTCACAATGAAGGAAGCAGACCTTATCGGACTTTCGATTAGGATACATTGTTGCTTCGTTACAATACACTGTTGCTTATCGAAAATCTTCCTTAGTCTAATGAAGACCAATCAGGAACGATTTATTATTTGGAGATGGATGCAACCGCACCAGCGCCTACAGTACGACCGCCTTCGCGGATCGCAAAGCGTGTGCCTTCTTCGATCGCGATTGGGTTGATCAGGGATACCGTAACAGTGATGTTATCACCTGGCATAACCATTTCAGTACCTTCTGGCAAAGAGATAACGCCAGTTACGTCAGTTGTACGGAAGTAGAACTGTGGACGGTAACCAGTGAAGAAAGGCTTGTGACGGCCACCCTCTTCTTTTGTCAGAACGTATACTTGAGCGGAGAACTCAGTATGTGGGTTAACGGAACCCGGTTTGGACAGTACTTGTCCACGCTCGATTTGTGTGCGATCAACACCACGCAGCAGTGCGCCGATGTTGTCACCCGCTTGAGCGGAATCCAGCAATTTACGGAACATTTCTACGCCCGTAACAACGGATTTTTTAGTTTCTTCGTGGATACCAACGATTTCGATTTCATCGCCGACTTTAACCACACCACGCTCTACACGGCCTGTAGCAACTGTACCACGACCAGTGATGGAGAATACGTCCTCGACAGGCATCAGGAAAGGCTTGTCAGTTTCGCGTTCTGGAGTTGGGATGTAAGTGTCGATTTCTTCGAACATTTGAACGATTTTTTGAGCCCACTCACCATCAGGGTTTTGCAGTGCTTCACGAGCAGAACCACGAGTGATTGGAGTGTCGTCGCCTGGGAATTCATATTCGCTCAGCAGATCGCGAACTTCCATTTCAACCAGTTCCAACAGCTCTTCGTCTTCAACCATATCACATTTGTTCAGGAATACGACGATGTAAGGAACACCTACTTGACGGGACAGCAGGATGTGCTCACGAGTTTGTGGCATTGGACCGTCAGCTGCGGATACAACCAGGATCGCTCCATCCATTTGTGCCGCGCCAGTGATCATGTTTTTAACATAGTCGGCGTGACCTGGGCAGTCTACGTGTGCGTAGTGACGGTTAGGAGTTTCGTACTCTACGTGTGCAGTAGAGATTGTGATACCGCGCTCGCGCTCTTCTGGTGCTTTATCGATTTGGTCGAATGCTACAGCAGCACCGCCATAAGTTTTGGACAGTACAGTAGTGATTGCAGCTGTCAGAGTTGTTTTACCATGATCGACGTGACCGATAGTACCGATGTTAACGTGCGGTTTATTACGTTCAAATTTAGCTTTAGCCATTTTAAACATTTCCTCCTTAAAGGTAGTGTTGTGTATTGATATTAAGTACGGAATGTATGAAAGCGGTCAACCCGCTTTCTCTACATCCCATAGGTAAAAACAAGGTGGGACGTATTAGCCGTTAGCTTTTGCACTAACTGCTTCAGCGATGCTCTTAGGTACTTCTTCGTAGTGAGAAAGTTCCATGGAGAACACACCGCGTCCTTGTGTACCGGAACGAAGTGTTGTGGAATAACCAAACATTTCGGACAGAGGTACTTTTGCACGGATAATTTGAGTACCGCTGCGGGAATCCATACCTTCGATACGGCCGCGACGGGAGTTCAGCATACCCATTACGTCACCCATGTACTCTTCTGGTACTGTAACTTCAACTTTCATGATTGGCTCCAGCAGGACAGGTTTACACTTGTCTTTTGCGGATTTCAATGCCATCGAACCGGCAATTTTAAATGCCATCTCGTTGGAATCGACATCATGATAAGATCCGTCTACAACTGTAGCTTTTACGTCTACAACCGGGAAGCCTGCAAGAACACCGTTCTTCATTTGCTCCTCGATACCTGCGAGTGCAGGACCAACATATTCTCTTGGTACGGAACCACCGACGATTTTGCTTTCGAATTGGTTACCAGTACCTGCTTCGAGAGGTTCGAATTCAACCCAAACGTGACCGTATTGACCACGACCACCGGATTGACGTACGAATTTACCTTCGACGCGAGCTGGTTGACGGAAAGTTTCACGATAAGCAACCTGAGGTTGACCTACGTTCGTTTCAACCTTGAATTCACGACGCATACGGTCGATGATAATATCAAGGTGAAGCTCACCCATACCTGCCAGGATGGTTTGTCCTGTTTCTTCATTAGTAGAAGCGCGCAGAGTAGGATCTTCTTCTGTCAGTTTGCCCAGAGCAGTTGCCATTTTATCTTGGTCTGCTTTGGTTTTAGGTTCTACAGCGATTTCGATAACCGGATCAGGGAAGTTCATAGACTCCAGAATGATTGGGTTTTTCTCATCACACAGTGTATCACCTGTTCCTGTATCTTTCAAACCTACAGCGGCAGCGATGTCACCAGCGTAAACTACGCTGATTTCTTCACGGCTGTTGGCGTGCATCTGCAGGATACGACCGATACGTTCGCGTTTGCCTTTAGTAGCATTCACAACGTAAGAACCGGATTGCAGTACACCAGAGTATACGCGGAAGAATGTCAGTTTACCAACATAAGGGTCGGTCATGATTTTGAACGCCAGTGCAGAGAAAGGATCTTCATCCGAAGAATGACGAACTTCTTCTGTGCCGTCTTCGAGTTCACCTTTGATCGCCGGTACATCCAGTGGAGACGGCAGGTAGTCGATGACAGCATCCAGCATAGGCTGAACACCTTTGTTACGGTAAGAGGAACCACAGATTACAGGGAAGATCTTAACATCACAAACACCTTTACGCAAAGCAGCTTTGATCTCATCGATCGTCAGTTCTTCGCCTTCCAGGTATTTCATCATCAGGTCTTCGTCCAGTTCTGCAACTTTCTCTACCAGTTCCATGCGAAGCTCTTCAACAGTATCTTTCAGATCGGCTGGGATCTCGATATCTACCGGATCTTTACCCAGATCATCTTTGTACTGGATAGCTTTCATTTCAACGATATCAATGATACCAACGAAGTCGTTTTCAGCGCCGATAGGCAGCTGAATTGCAACAGCGTTTGCTTGCAGACGATCACGCATGTCTTTAACAACATTCAGGTAGTCTGCACCAATGATATCCATTTTATTGACATAAGCGATACGAGGTACACCATAACGGTCTGCTTGTCTCCAAACAGTCTCGGATTGTGGCTCAACGCCCTCTTTCGCACTAAATACGCCTACGGCCCCGTCCAATACACGCAGGGAACGTTCAACTTCAACTGTGAAGTCAACGTGACCTGGAGTATCAATGATATTAACGCGGTGGCCCTTCCACTGTGCAGTTGTCGCAGCGGACGTGATAGTGATACCACGCTCCTGCTCCTGCTCCATCCAGTCCATAGTCGCAGCACCTTCGTGAACTTCACCGATTTTGTGCGTACGGCCTGTGTAGAACAGGATACGTTCCGTAGTGGTTGTTTTACCGGCATCAATGTGTGCCATGATACCAATGTTACGTGTATTTTTCAAGGAGAACTCTCTTGCCATGAATAGGTACTCCCTTCAAAAATATGAATTTTTGAAAACAGGCTTAAATCCTACCAGCGGTAGTGAGCAAACGCTTTGTTCGCTTCAGCCATTTTGTGTGTGTCTTCGCGTTTCTTAACGGATGCGCCAGTGTTGTTGGATGCGTCGATGATTTCAGCAGCCAGACGCTCTTCCATTGTTTTCTCGCCGCGGTTGCGGGAGTAGTTTACGAGCCAGCGCAGACCCAGGGAAGTACGTCTCTCCGGTTTAACTTCGATAGGTACTTGATAGTTAGCACCACCGACACGGCGAGCTTTAACTTCGAGAACCGGCATGATGTTCTTGATTGCCGCCTCGAATACTTCCATAGGATCATTTCCTGTGCGTTCTTGAATCAGGTTGAACGCATTATAAAGAATGCTTTGAGCAACTCCACGTTTTCCGTCGATCATGACGCGGTTGATCAGGCGTGTAACAAGCTTGCTGTTATAAACCGGATCAGGCAGCACGTCTCTTTTGGTAACTGGACCTTTTCTTGGCATGGTTATCCCCCTTTCTCAATTATGCAGCGCAGTGATCTGCGCTAGCGGATTACTTTTTCTCTTTCGGACGTTTTGTACCATATTTCGAGCGAGCTTGCATGCGGTTGTTAACACCAGCAGTATCCAGTGCGCCACGAACGATATGATAACGAACCCCTGGTAAGTCTTTTACCCGGCCACCGCGTACAAGTACGACGCTGTGCTCTTGCAGGTTGTGACCGATACCTGGAATGTAAGCAGTAACCTCGATACGGTTAGTCAAACGTACACGAGCATACTTACGAAGCGCGGAGTTTGGTTTTTTCGGAGTCATCGTACCTACACGAGTGCAAACACCACGTTTTTGTGGAGCACTCAGGTTTGTCTCTTGACGTTTCAGAGCGTTAAACCCTTTTTGCAGTGCAGGAGATTTCGATTTCTCGATTTTCGCTTGGCGTCCTTTACGGACCAATTGATTAATAGTTGGCATTGTATTGCCACCTCCTTCCAATATGTTTGGAACTTTTGTAAACCGTCTGTTAAGCCCACAGACCCAGGCGGTTCATAAAAGAACAAATGAAAAGTTTTTGCCTGCCACTCGACCTGCAAAAACATTCCTGACTTGCTTTTATTTAAGAATGACAGCCATCGCACTGCCCACTTCGATGCCGCACGCATTGCCTAATTCCTTCATCGTCTCCACATAGGTGACTTTGACGGAATGCTTGTTACAAAGCTGTACGATTCGGGTGATCAGATGCTGTTCTGCATCCTGCGCAACATAGACTTCTTCAGCCTGTCCAAGTTCGACCATTCGCATTGTCTGCTTTGTGCCAATCTTGATCCGGGCATCCTGTAATCCTTTATCATTAGTCATCTTACGATTCCCTCCAAAAGAACAGGGATCAACGTTCTACTCACGCACCTTTGATATAGTAGCATTATCATAGGCAAGGTGTCAACACATAAATCAATTGTGGCGAAAAGATTATTTTGTCTCCATCACTTTCGTGACATCAACCACAAAACGGAAGCCCGACCAGAAAAAGGATTGCTCCTTTTTTTGGTCAGACTCTATTTTGCGTTGGTGATTGTATACAACCAACTCACCGGTGGCATGCTGTCATAGGAAGATCAGCATGCTTTATATCTACTACTCAACCGTTACAGTTTCCAGATTCTCTTCGTTTCCTTCAATCTGTTCCGGCTCTTCAAATTGAACACTGCGGTAACGGTTCATACCTGTACCAGCAGGAATCAGTTTACCGATAATTACGTTCTCTTTCAGACCGAGCAGTTTGTCGACTTTACCTTTGATTGCAGCATCTGTCAGGACACGAGTTGTTTCCTGGAAGGATGCAGCAGACAAGAAGGAGTCTGTTTCCAGAGATGCTTTTGTAATACCAAGCAGTACCGGTTTGGCAACGGCTGGTTCACGATCTGCTACGATTGCTACTTTATTGGCATCTTCGTATTCGTAGATGTCGACAAAAGAACCTGGCAGCAGCGTCGTTTCACCGTTATCAACGATACGGATCTTACGCAGCATCTGTCTGATCATAACTTCAACGTGTTTATCGTTGATTTCTACACCTTGGTTACGATATACGCGTTGTACTTCTTGCAAGATATAGTTTTGAACGCCACGGATACCTTTGATACGCAGCATTTCTTTCGGGTCAATCGAACCATCAGTCAGCTCGTCCCCTGCTTCGATCTCCATGCCTTCTCTTACTCTCAGGCGGGAACCGTAGGTAACGGAGTAAACTTTGGTTTCTGCTTCGCCTTCAACCTCGATTTCGCGACGGTCTTTTGCTTCGCGGATTTCTTTGACAACGCCGTCGATCTCACTGATTGTCGCCTGACCTTTAGGGTTACGGGCTTCAAACAGCTCCTGGATACGAGGCAAACCTTGCGTGATATCGTCTCCGGCAACACCGCCGGTGTGGAACGTACGCATAGTAAGCTGTGTTCCTGGCTCACCGATGGATTGGGCAGCGATAATACCAACCGCTTCACCGATTTCCACGTGTTTACCAGTTGCCAGGTTACGGCCATAACATTTTTTACATACGCCATGACGAGTACGGCAACTCAGTACGGAACGAATCTGTACTTTGTTAATACCAGCTGCAACGATTGCTTCGGCTTTGTCGGAGTCAATCAGTTCATTGCGACCAACGATGATTTCGCCTGTTTCTGGATGACGAACAGTTTCGAAGCAATAACGTCCTTCCAGACGATCGTACAGATCTTCGATTACTTCTTTGCCATCTTGGATACGACCAACGATAAAGCCTTTGTCCGTTCCGCAATCATCTTCGCGAACAATTACGTCTTGGGCAACGTCAACGAGACGACGAGTCAGATAACCAGAGTCAGCTGTACGAAGTGCTGTATCCGCCAGACCTTTACGCGCACCGTGAGTGGACAGGAAGTACTCGAGTACCGTCAGACCTTCACGGAAGTTCGATTTGATTGGGAGTTCGATGATCCGACCGGATGGGTTGGCCATCAGACCACGCATACCGCCCAGCTGGGTGATCTGCGATTTGTTACCCCGGGCTTTGGAATCAACCATGAGCATGATGGAGTTATAACGATCCATCGATTTCATGAGGATATCGGTCAGCTCGTCTTTGGTACGGGACCAAATTTCGATAACGCGGTCGTAACGCTCTTCATTTGTAATCAGACCACGACGGTACTGATTGGTAATAACGGCAACCTTTTTGTCGGATTCAGCCAGCAATGCGGTTTTTTCCGGTGGAACGACAACGTCTGCCACACCAACGGTAATACCAGCACGAGTGGAATATGTGAAACCAAGTTGCTTGATTTTATCCAAAATGACCGAAGTCAGTGTTGTATGATAGATCTCAAAGCAACGTGCAATGATTGTACCGAGGTACTCTTTGCCGACAGCGCCGGTTTGCGGAACAGCCTTCATGAATTCCAGTACGTTTGTACCTTTTTCATAAATAAAGTAATGATCCGGGATACCTTGATACAGGTTGGCACGAGTTGGTTCGTTGATATACGGGAACGATTCAGGGAAGATCTCGTTGAAGATGATCCGTCCAACCGTTGTAATCAACATACCGGTTTGTTGTTTGTCTGTGAAACTGGTTTTACCCAGTGCACTTGCTGGAATTGCAACACGAGCATGCAAGGAAGCTGTGCCACGTTGGTACGCAGATACGGCTTCGTTTACAGTACGCAGAATCATACCAGCGCCTTTGGCTTCCATGTTATCCATAGTCAGATAGTAGGAGCCGAGGACCATATCCTGGGATGGTGTAACAACTGGTTTACCATCTTTCGGGTTCAAGATGTTACCAGATGCCAGCATCAGCAGGCGTGCTTCCGCTTGTGCTTCAGCAGACAATGGAACGTGAACCGCCATTTGGTCACCGTCAAAGTCGGCATTGTATGCCGTACATACGAGCGGATGCAGACGGATCGCGCGACCTTCAACCAGAATCGGTTCAAACGCTTGGATACCGAGTCTATGCAGCGTCGGTGCACGGTTCAACAGAACTGGATGTTCTTTGATTACTTCTTCCAGAACGTCCCACACTTCAGGGCTTACGCGCTCAACTTTGCGTTTCGCACTCTTGATGTTGTGTGCCAGACCTTTGTTGACCAGCTCTTTCATAACGAAAGGCTTGAACAGTTCCAGTGCCATTTCTTTTGGAAGACCACACTGGTACATTTTCAGGTAAGGACCTACGACGATAACCGAACGACCGGAATAGTCGACACGTTTACCGAGCAAGTTTTGACGGAAACGACCCTGTTTACCTTTCAGCATGTGGCTGAGAGATTTCAGTGGGCGGTTACCTGGACCGGTTACCGGACGTCCACGACGACCGTTATCGATCAAAGCATCTACCGCTTCTTGCAACATACGTTTCTCGTTCTGTACGATAATGTCAGGAGCGCCCAGATCCAGCAGGCGTTTCAGACGGTTGTTACGGTTGATAACACGACGATACAGATCGTTCAGGTCGGATGTTGCAAAACGTCCGCCATCCAGCTGTACCATTGGACGAATTTCCGGTGGAATTACCGGCAGTACGTCCATGATCATCCAGTCTGGAGAGTTGCCGGAATTACGGAATGCTTCGACAACTTCAAGGCGTTTGATCGCACGGTTGCGACGTTGACCTTGAGCGGTACGCAGCTCTTCACGCAGGAATTCCAGTTCTTTATCCAAATCGAGATCTTGAAGCAGTTTTTTGATCGCTTCCGCACCCATGCCTGCATGGAATCCGTAACCATATTTTTCACGATAGCTGCGGTATTCTTTTTCGGACAGCAGTTGTTTCTTCTCCAGTGGTGTCTCGCCTGGATCAGTAACGACATAAGATGCAAAATAGATTACTTCTTCGAGGGAACGTGGGGACATGTCCAGTGCCAGACCCATGCGGCTCGGGATACCTTTAAAGTACCAGATATGCGATACAGGTGCTGCCAGTTCGATGTGACCCATGCGCTCGCGACGTACTTTGGCGCGTGTTACTTCAACGCCACAACGGTCACAAACGACGCCTTTGTAACGTACGCGTTTGTATTTACCGCAATGGCACTCCCAGTCTTTGGTTGGTCCGAAAATGCGTTCGCAGAACAGACCGTCCTTTTCCGGTTTGAGCGTACGGTAGTTGATTGTCTCCGGTTTTTTAACTTCTCCGCGGGACCAAGAACGAATTTTGTCTGGGGAAGCAAGCCCAATTTTCATAAATTCGAAATTGTTAACGTCTATCAAAAGACACCCCTCCTAAGGCCAAATCCTATTTATTGTAAAGCTCTTTATTCCGCACAAAACCCAATGCACCGTCCGACGAATGAGGCTGAACCGGAATAACTCCGGTTCGCCTGCATCTGCCATCGAACAATGTTGGGAATATGACAAGTGATATTAATCTACGCCGACTTCGGAGCCTTCCAGGTTCAGGCTCAGTTTATCATTGGTGTTTTCCTCTTCGTCATCCAGCTCTCTCATCTCAATTTCGTTTTCTTCCTCATTGAGAATCTTAACGTCCATACCTAAACTTTGCAGCTCCTTAATCAATACTTTGAATGATTCAGGAACGCCCGGTTCAGGAACGTTTTCGCCTTTGACGATCGATTCGTACGTTTTTACACGACCAACGACATCATCGGATTTGACTGTAAGGATTTCTTGCAGGGTGTATGCAGCGCCGTAAGCTTCCAGCGCCCAAACTTCCATCTCACCGAAACGCTGACCACCAAACTGAGCTTTACCACCCAGCGGCTGTTGCGTAACAAGCGAGTAAGGACCAGTGGAACGGGCGTGAATTTTATCATCGACCATGTGAGCGAGCTTGATCATGTGCATGACACCGACAGTGACTTCACGCTCAAACTCATCACCAGTTCTACCATCGTAAAGGACAGTTTTACCATTACGTTGCATACCAGCTTCTTCCATAGTGTCAAATACATCGTACTCGTTCGCGCCATCGAATACCGGTGTAGCGACGTGAATACCCAGCTTCATCGCTGCCATACCGATATGAACTTCCAGAATCTGACCGATATTCATACGGGAAGGTACGCCCAGCGGATTCAGTACAACCTGTACAGGTGTACCATCCGGCATAAATGGCATATCTTCTTCCGGCAGAATGCGGGCTACGACCCCTTTGTTACCGTGACGTCCGGCCATTTTATCGCCTTCAGAGATTTTACGTTTTTGCGCGATGTAGACACGTACCAGATGGTTCACACCCGGTGGCAATTCATCACCGTTTTCTCTGGTAAATACTTTCACGTCTACAACGATACCGTCCGTACCGTGAGGTACTCTCAAGCTCGTATCGCGAACTTCACGAGCTTTCTCACCGAAGATCGCATGCAGGAGACGTTCTTCCGCAGTCAGCTCAGTTACGCCTTTTGGAGTAACTTTACCAACGAGGATATCGCCAGCAGCAATCTCAGCACCGATGCGGATAATTCCGCGCTCGTCAAGATTTTTCAACGCGTCTTCACCGACGTTCGGGATGTCGCGTGTAATTTCTTCAGGTCCGAGTTTGGTATCGCGGGCTTCGGATTCGTATTCCTCGATGTGAATCGAAGTGTATACATCTTCTTTTACCAGCTTCTCGCTCAGCAGGATCGCATCCTCGTAGTTATAACCTTCCCAGGTCATAAATGCGACGACAACGTTACGACCGAGTGCGATCTCGCCCATCTCCGTGGAAGGACCGTCTGCCAGGATATCGCCTTTTTTGACAATATCGCCAGTTTTGACGATCGGACGTTGGTTAATGGACGTACCTTGGTTCGAACGCATAAATTTGTGTAATTTATACTTAACAAGGTCACCTTTGACTTCTTTGCCATCTACGTTCTCGATACGACGCAGCGTGATTTCGCTAGCTGTGGAACGCTCGATGATACCGTCAAATTTCGTAACGATACATACGCCGGAGTCTTTGGCAGCTTTGTGTTCCATACCCGTACCAACCAGAGGCGCCTTCGGAATAAGCAGTGGCACCGCTTGACGCTGCATGTTGGAACCCATGAGCGCACGGTTGGAGTCATCGTTTTCCAGGAACGGAATGAGTGCTGTTGCCACGGACACAACCTGTTTAGGGGATACGTCCATGTAGTCAACGCGTTCACTTGGCATAGGGAGAATGTTATCTGCCTGTTTGTTATAACGGACGATAACCATCTCGTCTGCAAAGGAGCCGTCTTCTGTCAGCTGCGCATTCGCCTGAGCGATCACATAGTTGTCCTCTTCATCAGCTGTCATATAGTCGATATGCTCGGTTACGCGATGCGTTTTCGGGTCAACACGACGATATGGAGCTTCGATAAAGCCGTATTCGTTAATACGGGCAAATGTGGACAGGGAGTTGATCAGACCAATGTTCGGCCCTTCCGGTGTCTCGATTGGACACATACGACCGTAGTGACTTGGATGGACGTCGCGGACTTCAAAGCCTGCGCGCTCACGCGTCAAACCACCGGGTCCGAGTGCGGACAGACGACGTTTGTGCGTCAGTTCGCCCAGCGGGTTCGTTTGGTCCATAAACTGGGACAGCTGAGAGCTACCAAAGAACTCTTTGATCGATGCAATGACCGGACGTATGTTGATCAGTGCCTGTGGTGTAATGACGTTAGCGTCCTGAATGGACATTCTCTCACGAACAACACGTTCCATACGGGACAAACCGATGCGGAACTGGTTCTGGAGCAATTCACCTACGGAGCGCAGACGACGGTTACCCAGATGGTCAATATCGTCGGTATCGCCGATACCTTGCAGCAAGTTCAAGAAGTAGCTGATCGATGCGATAATATCAGCTGGTGTGATGTTTTTGACAGATTTGTCGATGATGCCATTAGCGATTACCGATACTACCTTGCCATCCTCCAGCGGGGAGAAGACACTGATGTTTTGCATCGGGATATCGTTAGCATCCAGAACGCCGCCAGCTACGTGATACGTTTTGAAATTCAGGTCGCCTTCGAGATATGGCATGATTTCGTCCAACAGACGACGATCTACCACTTGTCCAGCTTCTGCAATAATTTCTCCAGTATTCGTATCAATCAGCGTCTCAGCCAGTTTTTGGTTGAAGAGACGGTTTTTGATATGCAGCTTTTTGTTGATTTTGTAACGACCAACATTCGCCAGATCATAGCGTTTTGGATCGAAGAAGCGTGCTACCAGCAAGCTTTTTGCGTTATCCAATGTTGGCGGCTCACCCGGACGAAGACGCTCATAAATCTCGATCAGCGCTTTCTCGGTAGAGTCAGTGTTGTCTTTATCTAAAGTGTTGCGGATGTATTCGTCATTACCAAGCAGGTCCAAAATTTCAGCGTCGCTGCCGAATCCAAGCGCGCGCAGCAATACTGTTACAGGGATCTTACGGGTGCGGTCAATACGGACGTAAACAATGTCCTTCGCATCCATTTCCAGTTCCAGCCATGCACCGCGGTTAGGAATAACGGTAGCTGTATATGATGTTTTACCATTTTTATCGACTTTAGTGCTGAAATAGACGCTGGGAGAGCGAACCAACTGGCTGACAATAACCCGTTCTGCACCGTTGATAATAAAGGTGCCGGTTTCCGTCATCAGCGGGAAATCACCCATGAATACTTCCTGCTCTTTGACTTCACCCGTTTCCTTGTTAATGAGACGGACTTTGACCCGCAGTGGAGCTGAATACGTAACGTCGCGTTCTTTCGCGTCGTCTACTGTATATTTAGGCTCACCCAGGCTGTAGTCGATGAACTCAAGCACCAGATTGCCAGTGAAATCTTGAATCGGCGAGATATCCTGGAACATTTCACGCAATCCTTCATCCAAAAACCACTGATAAGATTTTTGTTGGATTTCGATCAGGTTTGGTACTTCAAGAACTTCGTTAATTCGTGCATAACTTCGCCGAGTGCGTCGACCATATTGAACAAGATGTCCTGCCAACTTATACTCACCCCTTAATGTCTACTCACTTAAAAATTTCATTGCGAACTGCTGTTTGGATCACGTATAATAAGTTCATAACACAGAAGTTCACACCCAGAAATAGAGAAAAGCCCTTATCGAATGGTTCGAAAAAAGAGCACCATCAGCTATCAACGGATGTGATCCAGCGTCTACACTTGCAATTCCGGTTGAAATTCATCGGAAGAACGATTATTATACGTTTATGGACAATATGAAACACCCTTCATGGTACATAATTTTCGACATTTGCAGAAAACTAAAGCCAAAAAGGGCATCTTAATACTGACATTTCATAATAATATCATATTAAGCATATGCAGTCAACTATACTGCGTCACAATTATTGCCCATTTCATTTACAAATTGTTCAAGCCTGCTCACCCTTGCCCGGTGATCAGGTTTTTTATTTGGTCGCTTTGAAGATGCGATACCCTTTATCCTTCATTACTTCCTCCACGGTTTCAAACAGCTGTTCCAGCTTCGCCCAGGCAGATGGTGCACCCTGCTTTTTCTGGATTACGATCCACAGTGAACCACCTGGATTCAGATGCTCATGTGCCTGTTCAAAGATCGAATGCACGGTTTCTTTGCCGGCACGGATCGGTGGATTGGTGATGATCACGTCAAAGGACTGTCCGAATACAGCTTCCAAACGGTCGCTGACTTTCGCGTCTATGTTATGAATGTTGTTTAGTCTGGCATTTTCCTGTGCCAGCTGTACAGCACGTTCATTCACGTCCAGCATAGTAACATGCCCCTTGGGAGCAAGAATCGCTGCTGACAGACCTATTGGTCCATAGCCGCATCCTACATCCAATACGTTGGCATGATCCGGAATATCCAGCGCCTCGATCAATACACGGCTACCGTAATCGATTCCTGTTTTGGAAAAGACACCGGCATCGCTGACAAAGGTAAACTTGCGTTCGCGCAACTCCGTATCGAGCTTGCGACGTTCGTGTGCAGCTCCTGGCTGACTGGAATAATAATGATCTCCCATATCATTCCTTCACCCTTTCCCTGTTCCTTTTTTACAAAACAAACCCCTTGAACGAATTCAAGGGGTTTGTAAGAAACAAGAGAAACTCTCTTATTTCAATTCTACAGATGCGCCAGCTTCTTCCAGTTTTGCTTTGATGGATTCAGCTTCTTCTTTAGCAACGCCTTCTTTGATTGCTTTAGGAGCGTTGTCTACTACTTCTTTAGCTTCTTTCAGACCCAGACCAGTTACTTCGCGAACTGCTTTGATTACGTTGATTTTGGAAGCACCAGCGGAAGTCAGTACTACGTCAAACTCAGTTTGCTCAGCTTCTGCTACTGCGCCGCCAGCTGCTGCTGCTACTGGAGCTGCTGCAGTTACGCCGAATTCTTCTTCGATTGCTTTTACCAGATCGTTCAGTTCCAGTACAGTCATGCCTTTGATGGCTTCAAGGATTTGCTCTTGACTCATTTATAAACCCTCCATGTTGGTTTTATTTGGATTTGTTGTGGCTGTGATCAGCCTATTTTACGCCGCATGGGCGTGAGGCGGAAGAAACAGTCGCTTACGCGCTTTGCTCTTCTTTCTCGGATACTGCTTTGACTGCCAGTGCAAAGTTGCGCACTGGAGCTTGAAGCACGCTAAGCAGCATGGACAAGAGACCTTCGCGGGATGGCAGTGCTGCCAGCGCTTTGATTTCGTCCGCGCTTACTACGCGACCTTCTACAACGCCGCCTTTTAATTCAAGCGCATCGTTGGTTTTAGCAAAGTCGTTCAGAATTTTCGCTGCGATTACTGCATCGTCTTTACTGAAAGCAATAGCGGTAGGACCGCTCAGCACTTCGTTCAGTTCAGTCAATTCAGCAGATTCAGTTGCGCGACGAACCAGTGTATTTTTCAATACCTGGAATTCAACGCCAGCTTCACGCAGTTGTTTGCGCAATTCTGTAACTTGAGCTACGTTCAGACCACGATAATCAGCGACAACAGTCGATACGCTCTCGCGCAGCTTTGTTGCTACTGCTTCTACCGCTTCCTGTTTTGCCTGGATTACTTTTGCGTTTGCCAAGTGTGGACACCTCCTGATCGTATTCTTGCTTCTCCGTACACTCCTGAATGAGTCGCGAAAAAGTGTTCCTACGGGCATTAAAAAAGCCCCCGTAGAATCACGAAGGCTTGATAAGGCGGAATGTGCCGGTTGCCGCCTGAGCGACAACCGTTCATCCCGTTATTCTATCAGAACACCTCGGTAGGAAATTAAGCCGCAAGCGGCACCTACTGTCTACGGTTAAACGTATTCGAATGTAATAGCACAAACAAAGTTCGTACGTAATCACAACTTTTACAGATTATCAAATGCGTTGACAGATGTCAACACTTAATTATCTGTAAGTCGTAGCGTTTACGCGCGCGCTTGGTCCCATTGTGGAAGATACCGCAATGTTTTTCAGGTAGATACCTTTTGCCGCAGCTGGTTTAGCGCGGTTCAGAGCGTCAACAAGAGCTTTGAGGTTCTCGTTCAGTTGCTCTTCAGTGAAAGATACTTTACCAATTGGCGCGTGAATTTGTCCTGCTTTGTCCAGACGGTATTCGATTTTACCAGCTTTGATTTCTTGAACAGCTTTGGTAACGTCGAATGTAACTGTACCTGCTTTAGGGTTAGGCATCAGACCTTTACCACCCAGCAGACGACCCAGTTTACCAACTTCGCTCATCATATCTGGCGTAGCTACGCAGACATCAAAGTCGAACCATCCTTGTTGGATTTTGTTGATCATGTCCTGATCGCCTACGAAGTCAGCGCCAGCAGCTTCCGCTTCTTTTGCTTTTTCGCCTTTTGCGAATACGAGAACACGTTGAGTTTTACCAGTACCGTGTGGCAGTACAACTACACCACGAACAGCTTGGTCTTGTTTACGAGGGTCAACACCCAAGCGTACTGCTGCTTCGATAGTTTCGTCGAATTTTGCAGTAGCTGCCTTTTTAACCAAAGCAACTGCTTCAGCCGGCTCGTAAGTAGCTTCGCTGTCAATCAGCTTAACAGCTTCCAGATACTTTTTACCATGTTTAGCCATTTAATATTCCTCCTTTGTGGTATTAGCGGATATTCCTCCCACATATGTCAAATCATATGATTCGGCATAGACTGCCTCCCGAAGGAGTGCAGTAAAAACTAATACATATTAGTCTTCGATTGTGATACCCATGCTACGTGCTGTACCTTCAACCATCAGCATTGCTGCTTCGATTGAAGCTGCGTTCAGGTCAGGCATTTTTTGTTCAGCAATTTCACGAACTGCGGAACGTTTAACAACTGCAACTTTCTTCTTGTTCGGTTCGCCAGATCCTTTTTCGATCTTAGCAGCAACTTTCAGAAGAACTGCAGCCGGTGGAGTTTTGGTGATGAAAGTGAAAGAACGATCTTCAAACACTGTGATCTCAACCGGAATGATCAAACCTGCTTGATCTGCTGTACGAGCGTTGAATTCTTTACAGAATGCCATGATGTTGACACCTGCTTGACCCAATGCCGGACCTACTGGAGGAGCCGGGTTCGCTTTACCAGCTGGGATTTGCAGTTTTACCATTTTGATTACCTTTTTAGCCATGTAAAACACCTCCTTGCGAATAGTGGTAGACGGACATCGCTGCCCTCCCACGAAAAACGCCGCAATTGCGGGCTTGCGCCGCACAGACTGCGGTAAAACCGGAAGCACCGGTCAGAACCAAAACAGATTGCTCTGTTTCAATTCCCTGTGTCATCCTAGAAACCTGCTTATATCTTTTCCACTTGAGTATAATCCAGCTCAAGCGGGGTTTCCCGTCCGAACATGTTAACATGCACTCTGAGCTTGCTCTTGTCCACCAAAATTTCTTCCACGGAGCCAACAAAATTCGCAAACGGTCCAACTTTGATGCGCACGGATTCTTTGATGTCGAAGTCGATATTCTCCTTCGGCTCTTCCATACCCATATGTTTGAGAATTTGTTCCACTTCTTCTGGCAGCAGCGCAGTCGGCTTGGAGCCTGAACCTGTCGAACCGACAAAGCCGGTTACACCAGGCGTATTGCGTACTACATACCAAGAATCATCGGTCTGGATCATTTCAACAAGTACATAACCGGGGTAAACTTTACGCATAACGGTTTTTTTCTTACCGTCTTTGTTTACCAGCTCTTCTTCCATTGGAACAAGAACCCGGAAAATCTTGTCTTCCATGCCCATAGACTCAACGCGTTTTTCCAAATTGGCTTTGACCTTGTTTTCATACCCGGAATAGGTATGAACGACGTACCATCTTTTTTCCATATCAAGCCACCTGGAACCCTTCTTAAATTATCGCTTCGATCACAGCGGAAATGCCGATGTCCAAAACCCAAAAATAAATGCCAACAAACAAAATCGTACCGATAACAATCAGTGTATAGTTTATCAGCTCTTTACGATTAGGCCAGCGAACCTTTTTAAGTTCAGCCCAGCTTTCGGAGAAAAAGGAAAACAAAGACTTGAAGCTTCGTGCCACGACTACACCTCCAAAAGACGATCTGGTGAATCGAAGAAAATATCCAGACCTAGAGCCTGCCAACGTTCTTCATCCCCATGTGGTCAGGGTGGTTACGCATGCTCTCAGGAACGCCATTCTTTAAACGAATTAAAGATTGGCACACTTAAAAACAGGCGATTTTTGGCCTACCTAAAACACTTTAGCACAGCACCCTTACACTGTCAACGAATATTACTGTTTTGCTTTGCAAAAAAATAACATTTTTTGTTCTGTTCCGACAGCGACATTTCCGACGACCAGCGCCGTATTTTACAGGGATGTCCGGCAAAATAAAAAAGACTCCGTCACAGAGTCTTCACTTGGTTGCCTCGGGCTTTATTGCTCGTCCCGCACTTCAAGATACCGTTCCAGTTTGCGTTTGACACGCTGCAGTGCATTGTCGATGGATTTAACGTGGCGGCATAGATCAACCGCGATTTCCTGATAGGAACGTCCATCCAGATACAGCATTAGTACTTTGCGTTCCAGATCGCTCAGAATTTCGGACATCTTATCTTCAAGACCCGTAAATTCTTCCTTGTTGATCACCAGTTCTTCGGGATCGGACATCGGTGAGCCGCAGATCACATCGAGCAGTGTACGGTCGGAATCTTCATCATAGATCGGTTTGTCCAGAGAGACATAGGAGTTCAGCGGAATGTGCTTTTGCCGGGTTGCTGTTTTGATCGCCGTAATAATCTGGCGGGTGATGCACAGCTCGGCAAAGACTTTGAACGAAGATAGCTTATCATTTTTGAAGTCGCGGATTGATTTGTACAGGCCGATCATGCCTTCCTGTACAATATCCTCGCGGTCAGCACCAATCAGAAAATACGAACGGGCTTTGGCGCGGACAAAATTCTTGTACTTGGTAATCAAGTACTCCAGCGCTTCGGAATCGCCATGACGGACAGCTTCCACAAGATCTTCATCGCTCTGGTAATCATATGGTGATACCATGATATCTTTGAGGTCGACACTCACAAACAATCCCTCCGGTTGCAACGCAAGGTCTCCGTTACCCTATAAAATATAGCATCAGTATATATTATGTAACCTCACATCGTCAACCGATTTTGCCCCATTTGACGGGAGATTACACGCTTATTTACCGATTCTACCCCAAACCGGAACACAAGTTCGTAGATAAGCTATCATCAGAGTGACAGCCTACTCTCCCCTGCGCCATTTTTCAAACATCAGCCTTTGCTGTGGATTGAGTTTGCCATCCAGTGTGTTGCGACTGCCATCCAATCGTTGGTCTTTGATGCGCTGCCGAATCTCGCGTTCGCCAATCTGAACTTCGATCAGCAATTCGCGTGCAGATATACGTAACGCACCCTGACCAAAAATCACATGTTGCTCGGTCATATCGCTCGTCGCCACATAGATTTGCCTACGCCGATGGCGCAACTGACCAACAAAGCGCTCGATCGCCTCGTCCGCAGTTTCCTTTTCTTTGGTAAAGTACAGCTCGACGCGTCCTTGCTCGTATGACTTGCCCAGCCCGGGCACACGGTAAGCATCAAATACAGCAACGACACGCTGACCGGAATATGCCTGATAGTTTGCCAACCGTTCTAGCAGTCGATCGCGAGCCTCCTGTAGGCTGCTCTCCGCCAGTTCTACCAGTTCGGGCCACGATCCGATCATGTTATAACCATCTACCAGCAGAACATCGCGAAGATCATTCATAGGTCTAACCCAATGCCTGACGGCGGCGGAGCACTTCGTACATCACAACGCCAGCAGCGACGGATGCATTCAGTGAATTGATCTGTCCCTGCATCGGGAGCTGCACCAGCACATCGCATTTTTCGCGGATGAGTCTGCCCATGCCTTTACCTTCATTGCCGATAACAACAGCAACTGGACCTGTAAATACGTCAGCCTGATACAGACTACTGTCGGTGTTGACGTCCGTACCGACGACCCACACACCTTGCTCTTTGAGTCGATCAATCGTTTGTCCCAGATTGGTTACGCGTGCCACTGGTACATATTCCACTGCACCCGCAGATGTTTTGGATACGGTAGCAGTAATACCTGCCGAGCGACGCTTAGGAATGATAACTCCGTGCACACCGGTGCAATCTGCTGTACGCAAAATCGAGCCCAGATTGTGCGGGTCTTCAATCTCGTCCAACAGCAGGATAAAGGGAGCTTCTCCTTTGGCATGTGCTGCTGCCAAAATATCTTCAACCTCAGCGTATTCATAAGGTGCTGCCTGAGCAATGACACCCTGATGCTGTACGCCAGGTACGAAGCTGTCCAGTTTACGCTTATCGACGTACTGGATTACGATCCCTTTTTCGCGTGCTTCCGCTACAACAGGCTGCACGAGGTTTTTCTGTGCGCCGTCGGCGATCCATATTTTATTAATACTTCTTCCGGCACGCAGTGCTTCCGTTACGGAATGCTTACCGGCGATATATTCTTCTTCCATCCTGTTTCCTCCTGTGTACTACAATTCACGTTGCTGCTTATTACCCGCTTTGTAGGCTTGTGCATAAGCAGCGATCTCATTTTATTCTGTATAGCTCGATAGCTCGATAGCTCGATAGCTCGATAGCTCGATAGCTCGATAGCTCGATAGCTCGATAGCTCGACTAAATTATACTTTCGGTTGTTGCTCCAGATGATGGATTGCTGTCGTAATTAGTTCCAGAATGCGCTGTTGTTGTCCGCGATAGTACAGATAGCCAATCAGACATTCCCATGCTGTTGCATAACGGTAATCCAGCACGCTAGCATTTTTGGGCACTGTACCGGATTTGGCATTGCGTCCCTGACGAACGATACTAGCTTCATCCTCGGTCAGCATCGGTTCTACATGCAGAAGCATACGAGCCTGAGCGCCAGCGGAAACAAAGCTTGTCGATAAGCGGTGCATATGATTGGGACGCAGATTTTTGCCAGACAAGATATACTGTCTGACGGCTACTTCGTGAATAGCATCGCCCAGATAAGCTAGCGCCAGCGGTGGCAACTGCTCTAACGGACGAGAAGGCGGGAATGGAAACCAGCCTTCAAATGGTTGATCCTGTTCTGGAGAGGTCATGATGTCATTCCTCCCATCATTTGCGGCGCCATCTCATGCCTTGCGGCGTATCTTCGAGAATGATGCCCTGTGCGGACAGCAGATCACGAATTTCATCCGAACGTGCCCAGTTTTTGTTGCTACGGGCTTCGACGCGTTCCGCAATCAGTTGCTCTACATCTTCGTCGAGCAGTTGTTCTTCCGCCCAGTACAGACGCAGCACTTCGTTCATTTCGTTAAACAGTGCCAACAATGCTTCCAGCGACGCTTTTTGTACTACTTCGCGTTGCAGCAGTTGGTTCGCTTCATTCACCCATTCGAATACAGCAGTGATTGCATCCGGCGTATTGAAGTCATCCTGCATTTTCTCATGGAATAGAGCACGGATTTCGTTTACACGAGCTGTCAGCTGTGCATCTGCTGGAGATACGGTATCCGAAGAGGATAGACGGTGCTGCACATTGCTAACGGCATTGGAGATACGCTCTACGCTATTTTCTGCCTGTGTCATCGTATCGTCGGTATAGTTAAGCGGATTACGATAGTGAGTAGACAGCATCAGATAACGGATCGCTGCTGGCTTGTGTGCGGCGCGCAGGTCTTTGACCAGAATACCGTTACCAAGCGATTTGGACATTTTCTCATCGTCGATACGGATAAAGCCATTATGCATCCAGTAGTTGGATAGCGGCTTGCCTGTCACCGACTCAGATTGAGCGCATTCGCATTCATGGTGTGGAAACTGAAGATCTTGTCCACCACCGTGAATATCCAGAGTATCGCCCAGATAATGACGCGCCATCGCAGAGCACTCGATATGCCAGCCCGGACGACCATTCCCCCATGGACTTTCCCAGAAAATCTCACCCGGTTTGGCTGCTTTCCACAGTACGAAGTCTTCGGGATTTTCCTTACGTTTATCGACTTCGATACGAATACCGAATTGCAGTTCATCCAGCTTCTGATGCGACAGTTGTCCGTATTGCGGGAATTTGCGTGTACGGAAATAGACATCGCCTTCTTTGGCATAGGCGTAGCCTTTGTCGACCAGTGTACCGATAAAGTCCAGAATAATATCCATATTCTCGGTTACGCGCGGATGGATGGTAGCGCGGCGAATACCCAACCCTTCCAGATCGGCAAAATAAGCATCAATAAACCGTTCAGCCACTTCGATGACGGTCGTATTCAATTCTTCCGCTTTGCGAATGAGCTTGTCATCGACATCGGTAAAATTCACTGCATAATCGACTTTATAATTTTGATTTTCCAAATAGCTGCGCACGACGTCAAAAAAGATCATCGGACGTGCATTTCCGATATGGATATAGTCATAAACGGTCGGACCGCATACGTACATCTTCACTTCGCCAGCGATCTGGCTAACAAACTCTTCTTTCTTGCGGTTCATGGTATTGTAAATTTGCAATGCCATACGTTCATCCCTTCCCTGTATACACGATATGTTTGAATGTCTACTTGATCGTTCTATGATCCAAGCTACTATAGGCACCATGTTACCATATTCCGCATTTATGACGAATGTCGGTTATGATCGCGTCCTGCCATCAGTCTGTGATCAATCTGACGTTGCTGCTGTTCCAGCTCCTGCTTGAGTCGATCAATCTCGGCTTGTAGCTCTGCCAGTCTTGATGCAACCGGATCGGGCATCTGGTGACTCAGACGATCCGCACGCTTGCCGTCTTGAATAACGATTTTGCCGGGAATTCCGACTACTGTGCTATTCGGCGGTACTTCGCGCAGTACAACAGAGTTGGAGCCGATATTGGAATTGGAGCCGACGGAGAAGGAACCGAGAATTTTGGCACCGGAGCCGATCACGACGCTATTACCAATCGTGGGATGGCGCTTTCCTTTTTCTTTGCCTGTACCGCCCAATGTTACGCCTTGATAAACAACAACATCATCGCCGATCTCGCATGTCTCGCCGATGACAACACCCATACCATGATCAATAAACAGCCGCTTACCAATCGTTGCGCCCGGATGGATCTCGATTCCAGTCATAAAACGACTAAGCTGCGAAATCACACGGGCAATCGTAAAAAACTTTTTGCCATAAAACCAGTGAGCAAGCCGGTGTCCCCAGATTGCATGCAGTCCTGAATAGGTAAAGATGACTTCAAACCAGCCACGCGCAGCGGGGTCATTATCAAATACAGCGCGGACATCAGATCTTAAATTGGTCAGCATTGGTTTACCTCTCCTTGCTTACGCTCATTAAAAAACGCCCCCGCAGCCCGAAGGCTGCAGAGGCGTCGATTTACGCGGTTCCACTCTGCTTGGGAGAACGTCATATTCTGCACAATATGATTGATCGGCAGACGATGGAGTTGTCCCAACTTATGCAGTCCGTAACGTAAGACCAGACGGCAAAGCCTACTTACTTGCCCTGCTCTTTTCTTCAAATTGAGGGAAAGACAACGGGAATGTTCGGCTTTGCGGCTCACAGGTGCATGTTCAGTCTGTCCGAAGTGGATGATTCTCAGCCGCCTGTCTGTTTGCAACAGGGTCATCCTCTCTGGAACTTCGATTTCAGACTTACTTTTCCTGCTCATTGCCATTATATGGATAAAATTAGTTATATTCAGATGTTCATCACAATTGCTGCTTCAGGTGATCATTATAACGGACTGCGGCGGATTAAACAATATGCAATTCAGTCGACAATCAAGCGCCTGCAATCTGGGATTGAAGACGTTCGATTACACGATCGCGTCCTAGCAAATAAATGGTATGGTTCAGATCGCGGCCATGCATTTCGCCAGTCAGTGCAACGCGGATTGGCATAAACAGTTGTTTGCCTTTGTAACCTGTTTCCTTTTGCACTTCTTTGATCAGCGTTGCCGCTACAGTTGGGCTGAACTCGGATGATGCTTGGATTTTGTCCAACAATGCTTGCAATACCGGTTTCACATGTTCTTCACTCAGCAACTGCTGGGCTTCGGCATCCAATTGCAGATCCGAACGGAAGAACATTTCGGACAGTCCTACGATATCAGAAGCGGCAACCAGCTGCTCCTGATACAGTGCCACCAGATCATGCGCCCATGCTTGTTGTTCTTCGCTCAACTCAGCTGGCAAACGACCCGCTTTTTGCAGATGTGGAATTGCTATCGCAGTAATACGGTCGGTATTGGCATGTTTGATGTACGTATTGTTCAGATGCGCCAGTTTGTTCGTATCGAATACAGCCGGGCTTTTGGATAGACGTTTCGCATTGAAAATACGGATTAGATCATCATGTGAGAAGATTTCTTCTTCTCCTTCTGGCGACCAGCCCAGCAGGGCGATAAAGTTGAACAGGGCTTCCGGCAGATAACCCAGTTGATCATACTGCTCGATAAACTGAATGATCGACTCATCACGCTTACTCAGCTTTTTGTGATTTTCGTTGACGATCAAGGTCATATGACCGAATTGCGGCGGTTCCCAGCCTAATGCTTCATAGATCATCAATTGACGCGGTGTATTGGATACATGGTCTTCCCCGCGCAGTACATGAGAAATCTCCATCAGATGATCATCCAGTGCAACGGCAAAGTTGTACGTTGGAATGCCGTCTTTTTTAACAATAACAAAGTCGCCTGTATCTTCTGTTGTAAAGGAAATTTCGCCTTTGACGATATCGTTGAAGGTATAGGTTTTATTTTCTGGTACACGGAAACGGATGCTTGGTACACGTCCTTCGGCTTCAAAGGCAGCGCGCTGCTCATCACTCAGATTGCGATGTTTACCAGAATAACGCGGCGTCTCACCGCGGGCAATTTGCTCTTCGCGTTCCTGCTCCAGCTCTTCCTCAGTGGAGTAGCATTTGTAAGCTAAGCCACGGTTGAGCAGGTCTTCCCAATATGGACGATACAGATCCAGACGCTCGGTCTGACGATACGGACCATAGTTGCCGCCTACATCGATACTTTCATCCCATTCGATACCGAGCCATTTCAGATAAGACAGCTGATTCTCCTCGCCGCCCTCTACGTTGCGCTTCACATCGGTATCTTCAATCCGAATAATAAACTTGCCACCTTGACTGCGGGCAAACAAATAATTAAACAAAGCAGTACGAGCGTTACCGATATGCAGGTGTCCGGTTGGACTTGGTGCATAGCGTACGCGTATTTCGTTAGACATCTTTAGTTCCTCCCTGGTTGAACAACATTCAGATTCTATTGGTGTTATTTGTACACCAATGAGCTATACTTCTTTTGATTCGCGAAGCTAGTGTTAGGCTTCCTTCACAAGACAAATGACTGCCTGAGCAGCAATTCCTTCACCGCGTCCAGCAAAGCCGAGCCATTCGGTTGTTGTTGCTTTGACGTTTACTTGATCAATCTCCGCTTGTAGTACGGAAGCAATCACTTCCGCCATCTGCGGAATATACGGAGCCATCTTCGGCTTTTGCGCGATAATGGTTGCATCGACATTGCCTAGTACGTAACCGCGCTCACGGATGAGTCCCCATACATGCTGTAGCAGTTTCACACTGTCCGCATCCTTGAATTCTGGATCGGTATCGGGAAAATGCTTGCCAATATCCCCCAGCGCCAGTGCGCCTAGCGCTGCATCGGCAATCGTATGCAACAGCACGTCTGCATCGGAATGACCGAGCAGTCCTTTTTCATATGGAATGGTCACTCCACCAATGATGCACGGGCGGCCCTCGACCAGCTGATGCACATCAAATCCTTGACCTATACGAATCATGATAAATTCTCTCCCTTGTGTGTCAATAAATAAGCAGCATAATCCAGATCGTCCGGTGTTGTCAGCTTAATATTGCTATAGCTGCCTTCCACTACGGTTACCGGAATACCAAGTCGTTCTACCAACATTGCATCATCTGTACCGCGAAAATGCTGTTCTTCCGCCTGCTGATGTGCATTCCGCAAATCGGTTGAGCGAAACGTCTGCGGTGTCTGAATCGCCCATAATGTACTGCGATCCGGTGTACCTGTAATATGCAGCTGCTGATCGACCTGCTTAATCGTATCCTTCACTGGCACCGCCAATACAGACGCACCTGCACGCTGTGCCGCTTCCAGACACTGCTCAATATGCTGTTCAGTAATAAATGGACGTACCCCGTCATGCACCATTACCCAGTCAGACTGAATCTGCTCCAAGCCACGGTATACCGATTCCTGACGATCCTGTCCACCAACGACAACAGCTCGAACTTTGTGCAGTCCATATTGTTGTACCCATTCCCGGCAACGCTCTACATCCTCCGTCCCCGTAACGATGACGATCTCTTCCGCAACAGCCGAGCGTTCAAACACTTCCAGTGTATGTATTATAATCGGTTTATCCTGTAGCTTCAGATACTGTTTGCTCTCCACCGTGCCCATACGCGAGCCTTTGCCCGCCGCTACGACGATGATTCCAGCTTTATTTGTCATACTCCCCATCCTTACCGGTTGCTATCCACACCTGTATGATTGCAAGGCGTGCGAATTCCATTTCTTAATAATATACCCGGCGGCACCAACAGCACAACAGCGAATACCGCTGACACGTATGCACACACTGCCATTGTCAGCATGGAGCATGATATTTCCCCGCGTAGACGTCGTTTCGTTCACGCTTGCTCTTTAATCGTCGTGTTGCTCTATATGTTCTTCTGTATGTGGACGTGCAAAGACCATTTTACCATTGGATGTTTGCAGTACACTTGTTACGATCACTTCTAGTTCTTGCCCGATATGATCCTTTCCCTGTTCAACGACAATCATTGTCCCATCATCCAAATAGGCAATGCCCTGTCCTGGTTCTTTGCCGGCGCGAGTCATCTGTACATATAACAGTTCACCAGCAACGAGTTGTGGCTTGAGTAGAGCAGCAAGACGGTTGACCGACAATATGCGGATATCATGTAGTTCGGCAATTTGCTGCAAATTCCGATCATTCGTAATGAGCGCCGCCTTGCGCGCTGCTGCCAACTGTACAAGTCGCTCATCTGCACGTACACTGTCCGAGTAATGAGTTGATGCTACTTCCAATTCAATTCCTGATTGCTCCCGTAAACGAGTGAGCGTATCCAGCCCTTTTTTGCCTCGTTGACGACGTAGTGTATCCGCAGAATCGGCAATAAATTGTAGTTCCTGTACGATAAAATCAGGTACGATCACGATTCCCTGTATAAATCCGCAAGCGATAATCCCTTCGATTCTGCCATCAATAGCGATATTGGCATCCATAATACTAATGGCTGGCATTCTGGAAATGAGCATATCTGCGTGATTCTTATCAGTCGGCAATGGTTTGACCGTCTGTTCCTTACTTTCCGGCATATTATAATTAGAATTGTGTGTCGGATGCTGAACGTGATGACGTACGTGGTTACGTTCTGTATACAATAATTCGCCAGCACGTTCATAACCAGTACGAAGCCCTAGATAACCTAGTGTAAGCATTAGAAAGGTTCGGACCACCTCGTACACACTCGGCCACCATGCAATGACAAGCGCGCCCAGCCAGCCAATCAGCAAACCGATGAGCAAGCCGAACGAGGCGGCAAGCACCTTTTCCGCTGGTAATGCCAGTACTTGCACGCGTTGACGTTCAATCAACAGCAGCAGACGACGAAGCAGCAATGATAACAATACCGCTGCTACTACAATGATCCCAATATGAATTGCCATCATCCCTACACTATCTGGTTTCCCTCCTATTATTGCCATCCATGACATCCATGACATCCATGACATCCATGACATCCATGACATCCATTGTTCCAGCATCTGACTATCCCCTTTGTTGTAATAAAGTGCATAAAAAAAGCATTCATTCCCCTTTAGAAGTAGAGAAATAAATGCTTTTTCATTATCTATCTGCTGAGCCGTCAACCGCTTAACGAAGCGATTCCTTGGAGCGATTCTCATCATCACGGCGGGCATGACGGCGCATCAGTCTTCGAATATTCTGTTTGAAGCCATACAGCGCATACGCTGCTAGCGGTACGAAGATCAGTTTGGATACCTGATCAGGGAACATAATTGCAATAACTACACCGGCAGCAACTACAATCGGTGCGAGCCAGAGAGCTTTTTTGGGAATGCCGACTTTTTTGAAATTCGGATATCTCACCTGACTGACCATCAGATACGACAGCATAAAGGTACTGATAATCATATAAGGAGTAGATACTTCATTATGGAATAGCGAGAGCGTTGCTAATACGCCACCAGCCGCTGGAATCGGCAATCCGGTAAAATAACCCGGTACACCGGCTTTGACATTAAATCTGGCTAGTCGCATCGCTCCACACATCGGAAAAATCAGAGCAGCAGAGATCGCGAGAACAGGGTTAATGTCTTTGAAGACCATATCGTACATGATGACGATTGGAGCTACACCAAATGAAACAAGGTCAGACAGGGAATCCAGTTCCTTCCCCAACTCGCTCTGCGCATTGAGCGCGCGTGCCATCCGTCCGTCCAGACCATCCATTAACATCGCTACAATAACCATGACTGCCGCAAGGCTATAGTTATCGTGTAGCGCCAGTAAAATAGCCAACATTCCAAGTCCCAGGTTAAACAGCGTACACAGGTTTGGAATTGATTTTGTTATCATTTTGTCTTGTCACCTCAAAGATGGATATATTAACCAATTAACTCTACGATTCTATCGCTTTTAGATTTGTCTGTCAATAAATACTTGCTCCTGGATGCGTTCCAGACCAGCACGAATTGTACGTGCGCGTACTTCACCGATACCGTCCACTTCATCCAGCTCGTCAATGCTCGCGGAAATGACATGATGCAAAGCAGCAAAACGCTCTACCAGATTGTTGATGATCACATTTGGCAAACGTGGAATCTTGTTCAATACACGATAACCGCGCGATGGCACCACTTCCTCGGATTGGGCAGCCGCCATCGGATAGCCAAGCATTTTGACGATCTGATTGACGTCCATTAGTTCATTATCGGTAATCCGCTTCAATCCGTTAACGATTTCATCCAAACGCTCATCGCTAATATCGCGACCATAATCTTTGAGCAGTAAGCGGAATTCTTCTTCCGTATTACCGACCAGCTCATCCATCTGCATCGAGATCAGACGACCTTCCGCCCCGAGTTCCGTTACATAGCGACTGATTTCGGTCTGAATACGTAGTACCATTTCGACACGCTGTACGACGCCGATTACCTCAGCAATCGTCACCATCTGCTCAAATTCGGAAGCTGTCAGATTGGTCAACGCCTGCTTGAGCACCACTTGATACCGCTCCAGCGTCTGAATCGCTTGATTCGCTTTGGTCAAAATCACACCGATTTCCTTGAGCGCATACCGCAAATTCCCTTTGTACAATGTAATGATATTGCGGCGCTGGGAAATGGAAATGACCAGCTCCCCTGTCTGTTTGGCAACACGTTCAGCTGTCCGGTGACGAATCCCCGTCTCAATCGACGAGATAGACGAATCAGGAATCAACTGCGTATTGGCATACAAGATCCGCTTCAGATCATCACTCAGAATGATCGCTCCATCCATCTTCGCCAGCTCATACAAGTAGTTGGGTGAGAACTCGCAATCGATAGAAAATCCACCATCGACTACATTCATGACCTGCGATGTTGAGCCAACGACGATCAGTCCGCCCGTTTTGGCACGCAGCACATTTTCCAGACCGTCGCGGAATGCGGTGCCGGGTGCAACCATTTTCAATAACCGATTAATTTTCTCAGCCTGGCTGAGCTCCTTCATCAACTGTTCCTCCTAGTCCAACGCAGCTTTTAATGCTTCCGCTATTGTATTAACTCCAATCAACTTAATATCTTTTGGATGTGTCCAGCCTTTGAGACTTTTCTCCGGCATGATGACGCGTTTGAAGCCTAGCTTCGCCGCTTCCTTGACCCGTTGTTCTGCACGCGATACGCCGCGAACCTCACCAGTCAGACCAATCTCGCCAAACACAACGTCCTCTGGCTTGGTTGGTGCATCGCGGAAACTGGAAGCCAGACTGACCGCAATTGCCAGATCGACCGCCGGTTCATCCAGTCTTACACCACCAGCTACATTCAGATAAGCATCCTGATTTTGCAAAAACAAGCCCATTCGCTTTTCCAATACAGCGATAATCAGTGCGAGCCGATTGTTGTCGATGCCCGTACCCATCCGGCGTGGTGAAGGAAAATGTGTTGCCGCTACCAGCGCCTGAATCTCTACTAGCATCGGCCTTGTGCCTTCCATACTCGCGATAACGGTAGAACCTGCCGCTCCTGCCGACCGTTCCGACAAGAACAGCTCCGACGGATTGGATACCTCGGTCAGACCTTCCTCATGCATTTCAAAAATACCCATCTCGTTCGTTGAGCCAAACCGGTTCTTCACCGCTCGTAGCAGCCGGTACGTATGATGACGCTCTCCCTCAAAATAAAGCACGCAATCTACCATATGCTCCAGCATGCGCGGTCCCGCAATTGCACCTTCTTTGGTCACATGACCGACCAGCACAGTAGCGATACCGCGAATTTTGGCAATGCGCATAAAGCGTGACGTACATTCACGCACTTGGGACACGCTACCGGGTGCGCTCGTAACTTCCGGCTGGTACACCGTCTGAATGGAGTCAATGACAAGGAAATTCGGATTAAGGTTATCAATCGCTTCCTCGATAATCTCCATATTACTTTCGCACAATACAAACAATTCATTGGATAACGCACCAAGTCGCTCTGCACGCAGCTTCGTCTGGCGTACCGATTCTTCACCGGAAATGTACAGCACCCGCAGCCCTTTGACCGCTAGTGCATGCGACGTTTGCAGCAGCAGCGTCGATTTACCAATTCCCGGATCACCGCCAACCAGCACGAGCGAACCCGGCACTACACCGCCACCAAGTACACGATTCAACTCATGGATACCGGTTTGAATGCGCGGCTCCTGACCTGCTTCTACTTCGGTAATCGCTTGCGGCTTCACCGATGTTGGCGTTTGGAACAGGCTGGAATTCATGCCTTGTGTTTTGACAGCTGACGTTTCCTTTTCTTCCACCATTGTATTCCAGGATTGGCATCCCGGACATTTGCCATACCATTTGGGCGATTCATAGCCGCAGTCGGTACAGAAAAATTTTGTTTTTACTTTTGCCATGGACGTCCCTTTCTATATATACGCTCAATCACGTTGAATTTTGAGAACCATCTGTTCTGCAACAGACAGGATTTTGCAGTCTATTTACATTATAACATTAAAAAGGCTGGTTCCGAGGGCATATTTGCCTCTGGAACCAACCTTTATTTTAACGATGCTTTCGTATCGCCTCAGCGTCTATACATACGCATGGTAGCGGGTAAAGTTGCTATATTCAGTGCAGGATAAGTTGGAAAATCCAACATTACCATTTCCCATCAAACGCTACAATCCAGTATAATCAGGATTTCGCTTCGTTTGCAGAAACACTGTCGCTTTCTTCGGAAGGCGTTACTTTGTCAACAGACAGCGTACCTTCTTTTTCGTCGATCAGCAAGGTATCGCCTTTTTTCACACTACCAGTGAGCAACTCCTCGGACAGACGATCCTCAATATGCTTCTGAATAGCACGACGCAGTGGACGCGCACCGTAAGCAGGATCAAATCCTTCTTTGGCAAGGAATGCTTTTGCGGAATCCGTGAGTGTGAAGTCGACTGCATATTCACGCAGACGCTTGCGCAGCTCTTCGGACATGAGCGTAACGATCTCGGCAATGTGCTTCTCTTCCAGCGAGTGGAATACGATCACATCGTCGATGCGGTTCAAGAACTCTGGACGGAAGTGACGTTTCAATTCGTCGGTCACTTTGCCCTTCATGTTGTTGTACTCAGCACCGGAATCAACCGCTGCGGTAAAGCCGAGTGTCGTATTGCGACGAATCGCTTCTGCACCTACATTGGAAGTAAGAATGATCAGCGTATTGCGGAAATCGACAACACGACCTTTGGAATCGGTCAAACGACCATCTTCCAGTACTTGCAACAGGATGTTGAACACTTCCGGGTGAGCTTTCTCGATCTCATCCAGCAGGACAACAGAATATGGTTTACGACGTACTTTTTCGGTCAATTGACCGCCTTCTTCATAGCCTACATATCCCGGAGGCGCACCGACCAGACGTGAAGTCGAATGTTTCTCCATGTACTCGGACATATCGATGCGGATGATTGCATTCTCATCACCAAACATCGATTCTGCGAGCGCACGAGCAAGCTCCGTTTTACCAACACCAGTAGGGCCGAGGAAGATAAATGAACCCATAGGACGCTTCGGATCTTTCAGTCCAGCACGCGCACGACGAATCGCACGGCTGACAGCAACGACAGCTTCATCCTGACCGATTACACGCTCATGCAGCAAGCTTTCCATATTGAGCAAACGATCGGTTTCTTCTTCTTTCAGTTTCGTTACCGGAATACCTGTCCAGTTCGCTACGATATCAGCGATATCTTCCGGGGTAACTTCAGAATCAGTACGACCTTGTTTTTCTTTCCATTGGTTCTTCGTTGTATCCAGCTCTTCGCGAATCTTTTGCTCGGTATCGCGCAGTGCTGCCGCTTTTTCAAACTCCTGACTTTGTACAGCCGCGTCTTTTTCCTTGCGGATATCTTCGAGACGGCTTTCCAGTTGTTTCAGGTTTGGCGGAATGGTATACGAATTCAGTCGTACTTTGGAACCTGCTTCATCGATCAAGTCGATCGCTTTGTCCGGCAGGAAGCGGTCGGTAATATAACGATCCGACAGTTTAACTGCCTGTTCGATCGCTTCATCAGTAATTTTTACACGGTGATGCGCTTCGTAACGATCGCGCAGACCCATCAGAATCTGAACTGCTTCGTCCGGCGACGGTTGATCCACCGTAATCGGCTGGAAACGACGTTCCAGAGCAGCATCTTTTTCAATATATTTGCGATATTCATCCAGCGTAGTCGCACCGATACATTGCAGCTCACCACGAGCCAGTGCAGGCTTCAGAATGTTAGATGCGTCAATCGCACCTTCTGCGCCACCGGCACCGATCAGTGTATGCAGCTCATCAATGAACAGTACGATATTGCCCGCTTGACGAATCTCGTCCATGATTTTTTTGAGGCGGTCTTCAAACTCACCGCGATATTTGGTTCCAGCAACAACCGAACCCATATCCAATGTCATGACGCGTTTGTCACGCAGTGTTTCCGGAATTTCGTTGTTGATGATTTTTTGTGCCAGACCTTCGGCGATAGCTGTTTTACCAACACCCGGTTCACCGATCAATACTGGATTATTCTTGGTACGGCGACTCAGAACTTGAATAACGCGTTCAATTTCTTTGCTACGTCCAATAACTGGGTCCAGATTGCTATCCTTGGCAATAGCCGTCAGATCGCGTGCCAGACTGTCCAGCGTCGGTGTGCTGACATTTGCAGGTGTACCATGATGACTAGATACTGCCTCATTGCTGCCCAGCAGCTGCAACACTTGTTGACGCGCTTTGTTCAAGCTGATGCCCAAATTGTTCAATACGCGAGCAGCAACGCCTTCACCCTCACGGATCAGACCGAGCAGGATATGCTCTGTGCCGACATACGTATGACCAAGCTTGCGCGCTTCGTCCATCGACAGCTCGATGACTTTTTTCGCACGCGGGGTATACGCGATATTAGTAGGTTGCTCTTGACCGCGGCCAATCAGCGATTCTACCTCATCCTGAATTTTCTCAAGTCCAAGACCCAGACCGATCAGCGCTTTGGCAGCGATGCCTTCGCCTTCACGAATCAATCCAAGCAAAATATGCTCTGTACCGATGTTGTTGTGACCGAGACGAACCGCTTCCTCCTGAGCCAATGCCAGGACTTTTTGCGCTCGCTCCGTAAATCTGCCAAACATCATATTGAAGCACCTCCACGGTTTAGTCTTCTACATGTACATTACCCAATGTATCGCGGATCAGCTGCGCCCTGTACATATCGCGTTCTCCTGATCCCATTTTAACACCGAACGTTTTCTGAAGGAAACCCGGTTGTGTCATAATCAGTAATTCGTTCATTTGAACGACCGATGCTCGATCAATCAATCCGAGATCCACGCCAAGCCGCACATCCGAGATTCGCTGAAATGCTTCTTTGGCATCCATCATCGTTGCATAAGACAAAATGCCATAAGAGCGCATAATGCGATCCGTAATACGCAGCTTGGATTCAGTTAACAGCCGACTGCGTGCATGCTGTTCATATTCAATAATCTGCATGACTACACTGCGCAGATTGTCGATAATCTCATCCTCAGACAATCCCAGTGTAATCTGGTTAGAAATTTGAAACATATTCCCGATCGCTTCACTGCCTTCGCCGTACAATCCACGAATCGCCAAGCCTACCTGCGATACCGCCGATAAAATACGACCAACCTGATTGAGAATCGCCAGCGCTGGCAGATGAAGCATAACCGATGCGCGTAAGCCTGTTCCCAGATTGGTTGGGCAGCTGGTCAGATAACCACGCCGATCATCAAATGCATAATCGACGACCTTTTCAAAAGCATCATCGATCTGCGACGCCCGTTGCCATGCCTCCTGCAATTGAAAGCCTGGGTACAGACACTGAATGCGCAGATGATCTTCCTCGTTCAGCATAATGCTGACCGCCTCATCATCTGTTAACAGTACCGCACCTGCTTTGGAATCATTGATCAAACTAGGACTGATCAAATGCTTCTCCATCAGCACTTCCTTGTCGACATCATTCAGCTCGTTTAGGACGATCGGCTCGAACGGTCCAAGCGCTTGTACACCTTCATCTTCCAGCGCAGCTGTGAGCTGCTGGCGTACCTGCTCCGCCTGTTCAACGGAAGACACAATCGGGAATGGCTGATGCACCAGATTTCGGGCGATACGCACCCTGCTACTGATGACAACATCCGAATAATCTCCGCCCTTTTGCATCCATTCGCTCAAAGGCTTTTCAGTAAAACGGAGACCCGGCATACGTCATTCCTCCTTACGACTCCTGTGAAATTTGCTTTTCCAGCTCACGAATCTGATCGCGCAACTGGGCAGCCTGTTCAAATTCTTCTTCAGCGATACGCTGCTGCAACTCATGACGCAGCTCATGCACCTGACGTCTTGCCTTAATCTGCCCTCCAACACGCTCAGGCAGCTTGCCCGCATGAGCGGTACTGCCATGCACGCGTTTCAGTAACGGATCAAGCTGACGGTCAAACGTAGGATAGCAAGAACTGCATCCAAAACGTCCTAGCTTGCGGAACTGCGCATACGTCATGCCACATTCTGGACATTGCAGCTGTTGAGCAGGTGTTCCTGCCGCTTTCGCTTTATTACTGGAATCAAAATCCATCAGTCCAGATAACAGATTATGAATGGAAAATCCTCCAGAAGTGCCTGGAATCAACTCCCCTTTTTCACGGGCACAGTGTTCGCAAATGTGGAATTCAGTTTTCTCGCCATTTACGATCTTGGTAAAATGAAGGGTAGCCGGCCGTTGCTGGCATTCCTGACAAATCATATTGCTATGCCTCCCTTCTTCCCTATGATCAAGACCCAAGCAATGAGATCAGCATGGCCTTCATCATTCGTGCACGGACTTCATCCCGATAGGGAAGATTGAGTGAAATCACATCCCTGCACACTACAGCACGCATCATTTCAGCTTCGCGCTTGGAGATTAGACGCGCCTCAAACAGCTGATAGATCAATCCTTCCGCTGCCGTCTGGCTCATCGCCTGACCAATACTTTCATGAATATGCGTATGAAGAGTAGAGTGTGATGGAAGTTCGATCCGGCGAATACGGATATATCCGCCGCCACCTCGTTTACTTTCCACCAGATAGCCCTTTTCCAGCGTAAAACGTGTACTGATTACATAGTTGATCTGCGACGGTACGCAGGAAAACTGATCAGCCAGATCATTACGCTGAATCTCCAATGCACCTTCACCTTCCTGAAGCATGCGTTTCAAATATTGTTCGATAATGTCGGAGATATTACGCATTGTATCCTCCTCCATGTATAGTTAAAACATGAATTCGCCAATGTTAATATCAAAGTCTGCATAAACAACACTTAACCATATCTTTTATGGTCAGAAACGAACATATTGTATAATCCCCGTAATAAGTGAAAACAACGTTTCTTGACAGGATCACATCCATTTCGTGAATAATACATTGCTGTATGCGTGCGCTGACTTTGACTTTCTTTGACTTTATAGTATTATACCATAAAATCCCGTTTTGCCAAGAGCAGAACAATGATGGTATATAAGCTACGTTTCAAAGCATAGCTGTCTATTTATTTTCACTCATGTTCAAACCTTCTTTATCCTTTTTCATGTTCATGTTCATGTTCATGTTCATGTTCATGTTCATGTTCATGTTCATGTTCAGCAATTAGTATAAATACTTTTCCATCTGCATTCAGTACCTGGGTTCCATTTTGTAAGCGAGTATAGTGTTCTTGTGCTTTGTGTGTATCCCAACCTACATGTCCGCAGCACAATAATACAGGATCAGATTTCTCCACTTCCATTCGTACACCTGCATGTCCTGGTCGACTATTGAGTGGATCATCTGGTCCCTGATGCATCATCAATACATCTGGTGACTTTTTCAGCAATCTACTCAATTGTTTTGAAAAATCGACTTCTGACATACGATTGGGCTTATCTGCTCTACCTGTGATGCCACCCAGCCCGGCGACATGTAAACCACATATAGTGTGCAGTTGCGGCTGAAGCATCCACACCGCTTGCGCGCTGGTGTTCAAATCTCGCTTCTCTTCATCTGTAAAAATATCGTGATTCCCCGACACGGCAGCAATATTCACAAACTTTTGCTGAAAAGCTTGCCAAACCGCAATCGGACTGCCACTAGAACCCCTTTTCCATATATCTGTATACAGATCACCGCAAAGCAGAATCATAACCTGTTGTTTCGAAATGTGCGGCACCTCCATTTCCAATAACAATTCTAACATTTCCGGTAATGCCTCCCCCAGAAGGCGTGGCTGAATTCCCCTCACTAAACGCTCGTTCTCATCTTGCACCAAATTCCCTGCTATATCTTCGACAATTCCCTGTAAATCAGATGTAACGATAAGTACCTTCACAGATTCCGACAATCCTCTGATTGTACCTCTATAAATAGGCAATTGCTTATGTTCAATAAACTGACTTCCCGTAGTCGGTGAAAGGTAAGACATCCATTCCAAAGGTTCTTCCTGAATATGTATAATTTCCAACATGCTGAAACCCTCTTTCCATCCAACATTCCTAATGATAACTGTATAATTTACGTTTATTCCATTTATCATAGCTTGACGATCTTGCTGCAATCAAGTACACTAGCACAAATTAATATTTTGAAACGGCCAATGAAGGGAATCCAACCCAGAGGCGTTTTCTTCAAGGAATAGCTCTATTTCCGTATAACGTTCGGTAACAGCTATGTTCCCTAAGTCAAACGGTATTCGCCCGTTATCGCGGAACCTGAGTGGATCGGAGATGGTATATTCTCCGGTTAAATTGGGTGGCACCGCGAGCAGAGCGCTCCTCGTCCCAAGTTGATGAGGAGCGCTCTTTGTGTTTTTAAAAATAATCGGCAGCCACTGCCCATCCACAAAGGAGCAAATTAATCATGCTAGACATTCAGTACATCAAACAACATCCAGAACAGTTACAACGAATTGCCGACAAAAAGCATATTCAAGTGTCGATTGAAGAACTACTAACCCAATACCAGTCGCGCAATCAACTCATGCAGCATATTGAACAATTACGCCAACAACGCAACCAACTAACCCGAAAAATCGGCACCAAGCTAAAAGCACCAGATACACCAGATACACCAGATACACCAGATACACCAGATACACCAGATACACCAGATACACCAGATACACCAGATACACCAGATACACCAGATACACCAGATACACCAGATACACCAGATACACCAGATACACCAGATACACCAGATACACCAGATACACCAGATACACCAGATACACCAGATACACCAGATACACCAGATACACCAGATACACCAGATACACCAGATACACCAGATACACCAGATACACCAGATACACTTCGATTGTTGAAAATGGAACCGGACAATGTCAACCCTTTACGAACTGATCTGCCAATAAAAAACAAACATGATCTAAATTCAGATCAGCTACGCGTAAAAGTAAAAGAAATCAATCGCCAACTACAGCACCTACAACAACAAGCAGATAGTATTCAGCACCATTATCAAACATTGCTCCAATTGGTGCCAAACTACGTATCGCCAGACACACCAGATGGACAATCGGATGAAGACAATATCGTACTCCGCCAACATGGAACACTACCAACGTTTGACTACAAAGTAAAAGACCACGTCGAACTGGGCGAACTACATCAACTGTTCGATACAACAAGAGGAGTCAAAGTCAGCGGCAGCCGTAACTATTACCTTACCGGTATGGGCGTACTGCTGCATCGCGCAGTTCAGCAATTAGCCTTCGACTTATTGATGGCTAAAGGCTACACGCCGCTCGAAGTACCGATGATGGTACGCAGTGCTGCACTGCAAAATACGGGCTTCTTTCCACTAGGTATGGATCAAACCTTCAAAATTGAGAACGAAGATCATTGGCTTACCGGTACATCGGAAGTTGCACTGGTATCGTATTACCAGAATGAAATCATCGATTGGAAAAGTGGTCCTATCAAGCTGGCAGCTGCTTCACAAAGCTTCCGCAGTGAAGTCGGCTCGGCTGGTAAAGATGTGCGAGGGTTATACCGTGTCCACCAATTTGCAAAAGTGGAACAGGTTATTCTTTGCGAAGCGAATGCAGAATTATCGGCACAGATTCATGAGGAGATTACAGCCAATGCTGAAGAACTTCTGCAACTGCTAGAGCTTCCTTATCAAGTTGTCGCCGTCTGTATCGGAGACATGTCGCAAAAAACGTACAAACAATACGACATCGAAACGTGGATGCCTGGACGACAAGCTTACGGTGAAACTCATTCGTCGTCGAACTTGCATGATTTCCAAGCCCGGCGCACCAATATTCGATATCGCACAGCAGAAGGCGAACTAAAATACTGCCATACCCTAAACAATACAGCTGTAGCTTCGCCAAGAATTCTGATCCCATTATTAGAAAATCATCAACAGGAAGACGGCAGTATTTACATCCCTGTCGCACTACGACCGTATCTTAATCAGCTTCAAAAACTGGAAGCTCCCAATACAATCGTTACCACCGATTAAACAATAAATAATAAATAGAAAAACAGCGTATGATCCCTTTATATTATTGGATCATACGCTGTTCTATGTTCTAAGTTAAAGAAAAAGTCCCAAAAAGAAAACTCTATTTACAATATTTTACTTAACTCCATTTAGAATTAAGATAGGTACGTATGGAACCCCTCCACCATCATCACCAAATGTGCAATAACTCTACTTACTAAGGAAGCGATGCCTAAAAGTAAAATAAAACAAACCGCAACCAATAATATAACTAAAATACAACCAAAATCAATCAAACTCCAGTAAAAACTTCGATAAAACAATATACGAAAAAACAAAAAAAGACGTCATCCCGTGGGACAACGTCTTTCTTCTCTGTCTTGCTGGTTCGCTTGGCAACGTCCTACTCTCCCAGGACCCTGCGGTCCAAGTACCATCGGCGCTGGAGGGCTTAACGGTCGTGTTCGGGATGGGTACGTGTGGAACCCCTCCGCCATCATCACCAAACGTGCAGATGTGTTGATCACCTGAAAACTGAATCCGAAACGATCCATCGCGTGTCTAGAATCTTGGATAAGCCCTCGACCGATTAGTATTGGTCAGCTCCATGCATTGCTGCACTTCCACCCCCAACCTATCAACCTCGTCGTCTTCAAGGGGTCTTACTACTTGGGAAATCTCATCTTGAGGGGGGCTTCACGCTTAGATGCTTTCAGCGCTTATCCCGTCCGCACGTAGCTACCCAGCGATGCTCCTGGCGGAACAACTGGTACACCAGCGGTGCGTCCATCCCGGTCCTCTCGTACTAAGGACAGCTCCTCTCAAATTTCCTACGCCCACGACAGATAGGGACCGAACTGTCTCACGACGTTCTGAACCCAGCTCGCGTACCGCTTTAATGGGCGAACAGCCCAACCCTTGGGACCTACTTCAGCCCCAGGATGCGATGAGCCGACATCGAGGTGCCAAACCTCCCCGTCGATGTGGACTCTTGGGGGAGATAAGCCTGTTATCCCCAGGGTAGCTTTTATCCGTTGAGCGATGGCCCTTCCATGCGGTACCACCGGATCACTAAGCCCGACTTTCGTCCCTGCTCGACTTGTAGGTCTCGCAGTCAAGCTCCCTTTTGCCTTTGCACTCTTCGAATGATTTCCAACCATTCTGAGGGAACCTTAGGGCGCCTCCGTTACATTTTAGGAGGCGACCGCCCCAGTCAAACTGCCCACCTGACACGGTCCCCGTACCGGATCACGGTACTAGGTTAGAACTCAGATGCGATCAGGGTGGTATCCCAACGGCGCCTCCAAGGAAGCTTGCGCTCCCTCTTCTAAGGCTCCCACCTATCCTGTACAAATCGCACCCCAGTTCAATATCAAGCTGCAGTAAAGCTCCATGGGGTCTTTCCGTCTTGTCGCGGGTAACCTGCATCTTCACAGGTATTAAAATTTCACCGGATCTCTCGTTGAGACAGCGCCCAAATCGTTACGCCATTCGTGCGGGTCAGAATTTACCTGACAAGGAATTTCGCGCTACCTTAGGACCGTTATAGTTACGGCCGCCGTTTACTGGGGCTTCGGTTCATAGCTTCGCCCGAAGACTAACCACTCCCCTTAACCTTCCAGCACCGGGCAGGCGTCAGCCCGTATACTTCGCCTTGCGGCTTCGCACAGACCTGTGTTTTTGCTAAACAGTCGCTTGGGCCTTTTCACTGCGGCCCCCCCCCTCGTGCTATTCACACTACCGGGGCACCCCTTCTCCCGAAGTTACGGGGTCATTTTGCCGAGTTCCTTAACGAGAGTTCTTCCGCGCGCCTTAGAATTCTCTTCTCACCTACCTGTGTCGGTTTGCGGTACGGGCACCTGCTTCCTGGCTAGAGGCTTTTCTTGGCAGTGTGAGATCATGACCTTCGCTACTGTAAGTTTCGCTCCCCATCACAGCTTGACCTTAGAGTGTGCGGATTTACCTACACACCAGTCTCACTGCTTAGACAGGCATCCATCAGCCTGCGTCACTACCCTCCTGCGTCACCCGTTGCTCATAGCGGCTTTCGGTGGTACAGGAATTTCAACCTGTTGTCCGTCGACTACGCCTTTCGGCCTCGCCTTAGGTCCCGACTTACCCTGAGAGGACGAGCCTTCCTCAGGAACCCTTAGGTTTTCGGCGGATCAGATTCTCACTGATCTTTTCGTTACTCATACCGGCATTCTCACTTGAATGATGTCCAGCGCTCCTTGCGGTACACCTTCAATCCTCATTCAACGCTCCCCTACCCCTGATACAGATGTATCAAGCCATAGCTTCGGTGGTGTGTTTAGCCCCGTTACATTTTCGGCGCAGAGTCACTCGACCAGTGAGCTATTACGCACTCTTTCAATGGTGGCTGCTTCTAAGCCAACATCCTGGTTGTCTGGGCAACTCCACATCCTTTCCCACTTAACACACACTTCGGGACCTTAGCTGATGGTCTGGGCTGTTTCCCTTTCGACAATGGACCTTAGCACCCACTGTCTGACTCCCGGAATAAAGTCTGCGGCATTCGGAGTTTGACTGAACTTGGTAACCCTTGCGGGCCCCGCATCCAATCAGTGCTCTACCTCCGCGACTCATCTTCCGAGGCTAGCCCTAAAGCTATTTCGGGGAGAACCAGCTATCTCCGGGTTCGATTGGAATTTCTCCGCTACCCCCACCTCATCCCCGCACTTTTCAACGTGCGTGGGTTCGGACCTCCAGTACGTGTTACCGTACCTTCATCCTGGACAGGGGTAGATCACCCGGTTTCGGGTCTACGTCCACGTACTACAGTCGCCCTATTCAGACTCGCTTTCGCTGCGGCTCCGGCTTCTCACCTTAACCTTGCACGGGAACGTAACTCGCCGGTTCATTCTACAAAAGGCACGCCATCACCCATAGATCGGGCTCTGACTTCTTGTAAGCACACGGTTTCAGGTTCTATTTCACTCCCCTTCCGGGGTCCTTTTCACCTTTCCCTCACGGTACTGCTTCACTATCGGTCGCTAGGGAGTATTTAGCCTTACCAGATGGTCCTGGCAGATTCATACGGGGTTTCACGTGCCCCGCACTACTCGGGATCCGTCTCGGAGGGAACACACTTTCAACTACAGGGCTTTCACCTTCTACGGCGGGCCGTTCCAGACCTCTTCATCTACCATATTCCTTTGTCACTCCAAAGAGACGTCCCACAACCCCAAGAAGCAAGCTTCTTGGTTTAGGCTGTTCCGCGTTCGCTCGCCGCTACTGACGGAATCACTCTTGTTTTCTCTTCCTGAGGGTACTTAGATGTTTCAGTTCCCCTCGTCTGCCTCTACACATCCTATGTATTCAGATGTGAGTCACTGGAGATGAATCCAGTGAGGTTTCCCCATTCGGACATCCCCGGATCAAAGCTTGCTTACAGCTCCCCGAGGCCTTATCGTTGTTCGCCACGTCCTTCGTCGGCTCCTAGCGCCTAGGCATCCACCGTGTGCTCTTACTAGCTTAACCTAGTTGGTGGTCTTCTTATCAAAAGAAGAACCTATCTTACTCTTCGTTACCGATCCTGTTTACACAGTGTTCAGTAAGAACAGTCTTCTAAAACGCGATGTTTCGTTTCGGTATCCAGTTTTCAAGGATCAACTTGAAAGAGTGGTTGCTCTTTCAAAACTGACAACGAGTGAGTGTCGATCCACATGGGATCCGCGTCGATTACTCAACGACTTATATTTGAATGTCTTCGTTGCAGAAGACGATTCTCCATAGAAAGGAGGTGATCCAGCCGCACCTTCCGATACGGCTACCTTGTTACGACTTCACCCCAATCATCTACCCCACCTTCGGCGGCTGGCTCCTTGCGGTTACCCCACCGACTTCGGGTGTTGCAAACTCTCGTGGTGTGACGGGCGGTGTGTACAAGACCCGGGAACGTATTCACCGCGGCATGCTGATCCGCGATTACTAGCAATTCCGACTTCATGCAGGCGAGTTGCAGCCTGCAATCCGAACTGAGACCGGCTTTTTAGGATTCGCTCCACCTCGCGGCTTCGCCTCCCGTTGTACCGGCCATTGTAGTACGTGTGTAGCCCAGGTCATAAGGGGCATGATGATTTGACGTCATCCCCACCTTCCTCCGGTTTGTCACCGGCAGTCTGCTTAGAGTGCCCACCATCATGTGCTGGCAACTAAGCATAAGGGTTGCGCTCGTTGCGGGACTTAACCCAACATCTCACGACACGAGCTGACGACAACCATGCACCACCTGTCTGGAATGTTCCGAAGAAAAGGTACATCTCTGTACCGGTCATTCTGATGTCAAGACCTGGTAAGGTTCTTCGCGTTGCTTCGAATTAAACCACATACTCCACTGCTTGTGCGGGTCCCCGTCAATTCCTTTGAGTTTCAGTCTTGCGACCGTACTCCCCAGGCGGAATGCTTAATGTGTTAACTTCGGCACCAAGGGTATCGAAACCCCTAACACCTAGCATTCATCGTTTACGGCGTGGACTACCAGGGTATCTAATCCTGTTTGCTCCCCACGCGCTTTCGCGCCTCAGCGTCAGTTACAGCCCAGAGAGTCGCCTTCGCCACTGGTGTTCCTCCACATCTCTACGCATTTCACCGCTACACGTGGAATTCCACTCTCCTCTTCTGCACTCAAGTCACCCAGTTTCCGATGCGACCCGAAGTTGAGCTTCGGGATTAAACACCAGACTTACATGACCGCCTGCGCGCGCTTTACGCCCAATAATTCCGGACAACGCTTGCCCCCTACGTATTACCGCGGCTGCTGGCACGTAGTTAGCCGGGGCTTTCTTCTCAGGTACCGTCACTTCTCTAGTAGTTACTCTAGAAAACGTTCTTCCCTGGCAACAGAGCTTTACGATCCGAAAACCTTCATCACTCACGCGGCGTTGCTCCGTCAGGCTTTCGCCCATTGCGGAAGATTCCCTACTGCTGCCTCCCGTAGGAGTCTGGGCCGTGTCTCAGTCCCAGTGTGGCCGATCACCCTCTCAGGTCGGCTACGCACGCATGTCGCCTTGGTGAGCCGTTACCCCACCAACTAGCTAATGCGCCGCAGGCCCATCCTTCAGTGACAGATTGCTCCGTCTTTCGTTCGTCGTCCATGCGGACATCGAAAGTATCCGGTATTAGCTACCGTTTCCGGTAGTTATCCCAGGCTAAAGGGCAGGTTGCCTACGTGTTACTCACCCGTCCGCCGCTAAATCAAAGAAGAAGCAAGCTTCTCATCAATTCCGCTCGACTTGCATGTATTAGGCACGCCGCCAGCGTTCGTCCTGAGCCAGGATCAAACTCTCCATAAAAGTGTTTGACTTGCTCATGTCTTGCTGGCGAGAACATTGCTGTTCTCTATTGTTTGAAGAACGAAAGTTCTCCACTCACTCGTTGTTCAGTTTTCAAAGATCAAACTCTTTCGTGTGCTACATTGTCTCTCACAGCAACTCTTATATCTTACCACCTTGCTAGCTTACTGTCAACAACTTTTTTTGAAGTTGTTTTTCAGTCCGTTTGATGGGAGCTGAGTGACATAGAAGCTCATATTCAGGTGATAACCAGTCATTTATTGACCGGAATTAGATCTTACCATGAATACATTCTAAAAAGCAACCCTTTTATCAAAGTAACATCTATATACAATTTGATGAGTATTATAACTTCATGCATCTATTACTTTCGATACATTATTTTGCATAGATGAAGTATTAATTTCTAATAGATAGAGTACTATAGGATACGGAAACCAAGCACTAAGAAATGCGGGTAAAACAGTAATTTTCCTTTATTATTGATGTGAGTATCCCTTCTGGTACGCTTATGATCTCTATATTCACATTTGTTAAATTATTATGAGTAATGTAGATAGTATTCAAATATCGGCTTTTACAGTGGTTATGTCTTGTATCATGCTTGTTGTTTTGTATTCCTTTTGTTTTATCTTTATTTTATTTCCGCATCCTAATAATGTTATATGATGATCAATTATACTTATTCAAACCTTTGTAAAGTATAAAAGAGCAGAAAAGCGAAACATAGTTCGCTCTTCTGCTCTTTTGTTTTCGTTGGATTATCTTTTATCTATTATATAAGTCTCGTACATTTGTATAGGGATCGAACATGTTCGTAGATTAGAGGAATAAGTACGGCGCAAGTGTATAGTCATCTGAATATGGTTGAATAGTTTATAGTCATACCTGATCGTTTGATTTGATAATTGTAATGTTGTGTTTTGTCGTTTGGTTTATTTGTGTTTATCATATGCTTTTGATTTTAAATAGGTATGCTTCTATGATGTCATTCTATTGAAGATTCCTATTTTGGAGCAATTCTGTTGCCTGTTTTATTTTCAAGCTATTGGCTATGGGGCCACTGCTCATCCAAGTTAGGAAATCCACTTCATGTACATGGTTCTTTTGAACAGCCGGGATATTTTGCCATAGTGGATTAGTGTATAGCTGTTCTGCTTGTTCTTCTGCCTGATTGCCAACGACGATGAATATGTGGTCAGCGGTCAATTCGGGGATCGTTTCCATTGTGATTTGTTTGTTGTAATCCTCCCATGCTAATTCGCGCACAAGCGGATCTGGCTGCAATTGCAGATCGCCGTATAAGACTGGACCAGTAAAGCCTTTACTAGGACCTCCATATAGAAGCATTCCTTTTTGTTCGATTCGCAGCAGAGCGACAGTTTCGTTGCCGATGGCTTGTTGTAATGTACGAGCTGAATCGGCTGCTTGTTGATCATACTGTTTGATCACTTCGGTTGCTTGGTCGGACATTTGCAGCAGATCGCCGATCGTTGTTAAGCTTTCGCGCCAATTCTCGTTGGCATCATCAAATACATACGTAGGTGCAATTGCTGAAAATTGTTCATATCCGCCTTTGACAGCGAGACTATCGTTAAACAAAATGATTAAGTCCGGATCAGCAGACAATACGGCTTCAAAATTAACGCCGCCGCTTACATCGAGTACCGGTACATCCTGAAGATTCAAATAGCTACGCGTCTGTCCGCCCGATCCCCATTGCATAACTGGTTTTACACCAAGCGCTTGCAGCTGATCTTCTACATACAGTCCGATAACACGCTTGGGATGTTCGGGGACTTGGATCGTACCCATTTTATGAGTAAAGGTTCTTGTCTTGGAGCTGATATCTTCTCCATTGACTTCCGATGTCGTTTCTGAAGACGAGGCAGATGAATCGTTATTGGTTGGTTGTGTGGAAGAGCAACCACCAATCACAAACATGATTACGATTAACAATAGCGAACTGCGGTAACGTATGTATTTGGATATGTACAGGTTTTTCATGATTTTTCGCTCCTTGTGTATGTTTTCTATTTGTATTTCGCTTCATTCTGTTGTTGTTTGTAAATGATAATTATTATCACTCATTGTTGCGAACTATATCGGGTTAGGGGATCAGCTACAGACAGTAGGATGAGAAAAAGGCAATTCGCAGGCACAATGATGTGCTACAAATTGCCTTTTTGGGATTGTGTATGACATTGGTCAATGAAGATGCATGTGCTCCAGATTATATGCTTTGTGCATACATGTTCTGTAAAACTAAGCTGTGCAAATCGGCGACACCTAGGTGCAAAAGAATAATACGTTTACGTTATTTACACAGAATGTTCTTGATTACTCTGATCCAAGGAATACGTAACGGCAAATAACGATAATTGCCAGAACCCACATCAGCCAATGAACTTTTACTTTGTGGCCTGTGAATGTGTTGGAGAAGAAACCAAGCAGCACGTAAGCAATGATACCTGCGGAAATACCGTTCGCAATACCATTGGTGAATGGCATGAAGATGATCGTCAGGAATGCTGGGAAAGCTTGCATGAAGTCATCCCAAACGATGTTACGCACCTGGCTCATCATCAGTACACCAACGACAACCAATGCTGGAGCAGTTGCTGCGGACGGAACCATCAATGCAAGTGGAGCGATAAACAACGCGAGAATGAACAGTACGCCTGTCGTTACAGCAGTCAGACCTGTACGACCACCGGCAGCTACACCGGACGTACTTTCTACATAAGAAGTGATGGTACTTGTACCAAGTACAGCACCGGCACTAACGCCGACTGCATCGACGAGCATTGCTTTGCTGACTTTTTTCTCGCCTTCTTTGCGGTTTTTGAACAGTCCGGCACGTTCGGCTGTACCAACCAGCGTACCAAAGGTATCGAACAGTTCTACAAAGGTAAAGATGAAAACAATCTCGAACAGACCAAGCCCGATTGCGCCTTTGATGTCGAGCTGTCCAACCGCCAGGTTGTCAAACGAAGGCAACCATTGTGCATGAGACAGACTACTTACATCCGTCAATCCCATCGGGATACCGATGATGGTCAGTACAATGATACCGATCAGCAGTGCGCCGCGAATGCGCATAACCATCAGGACACCGATCAGGAACAGACCGATCAGCGACAACAATGTATCTTTGTTATGCATGAAATCGCTAAGTCCAAGCTGGAAATCGCCGCCTTTTACAGTAACAGGAGCAGCCAGCTGGGCTACATCTGTTATACCGCTTACTGTAGCGGAGACGGAAACGACGTTACCGAGCTTCAAACCAATAATAGTAACAAACAATCCGATACCGACTGTGATCGCCATTTTCAACGAGTGTGGTACAGCGACTAATAGTAACTGTCGGACTTTGGTAATAGTCAAAATGATAAAGATAATACCGGACAGGAATACCGCACCCAGTGCAGCCTGCCACGTGATCATACCGTTGGAGCTTAATACGACCGTCATGAAATAGGCATTCAACCCCATACCCGGTGCAAGTGCAACCGGAATGTTAGCTACCAGTCCCATCAGAATGGTAACCAGACCAGCACCTACAGCTGTGGCAAAAAATACGCCTTGTGCAGGGATGCCTGCACCATCAGGTCCCAGGAACAGATTATTGACGAACAGAATGTACGCCATGGTAACGAAGGTAGTCAGACCTGCGATTAGTTCTGTCTTCACATTGGTACCATGCTCCCGCAATTTAAAGAAACGCTCCATAATGAATACTTGTCCCCCTTGTGGAAAATAGATAAAGAAAACGACAAAAGACCCCGATTGTACGATTACTCATCGGGGTCTCACGGTCAGATTGGACCGCCTTCCCGGATCTGATTGTACAGCTAATGCGCGCATGGAATACACGTACCCACTTTTAATCATAGACCAGGAAAGACAAGCCATATTCTGAATTCCGTAGAGAGATCATTCCGGTGATCACGTAGAGACTCCTGTGCCCATTCACAGGATTATACGAAAGAATTGCAGCTGTCGAAAACTTTATTGCTTATCCGCATTCGTGTTGTTTTTGTCATATAAAGATGACTTACCTGTTACATTCTAGGATACGCTTTAATTGTTGTCAATCAAAAAATACGAATGTTAGATTGTAAGCGCACACTTAATGTTCGGTAATAATTTTACAAATTGCACGCTATTTGGATGCAATTCGTCAACAAGTTTGCAAAACAAGACAATATCATTCTCCCTGAACGGTCAAATAGACAAACTGACGTAATTTTATGTAAGCTATATTACTTTTTGTCTAGTGATAATATTAAAACCGCAAAGTATGATGTTAGTCAATAGAACATATTGAGTACGATAAAGGTTTGTTTCTTTTACTAAAAAGCGTATTTCGTTTTGTTCATGATTAAAAAAGTGACATAATTATTAAAAACCTACTTATCAAGTCATATTAATTAACATTTTATGAGTTTATATGACTATTTTCTTGATTTCACTGTTCTTGTGGTTGATTGTGGATGTGTGAGGATCATCAACAAATTCCAATGTATGCTGATCTGTGGCAAGATATTATGCCGATCTGGAATAACTCTTAGGATTGCAATAGCTGAATTGGGGTTGTTGCAACATTGGAACTCTGGTTATTCGATCTGCCTTATTTCATATTTCCTTAGTTGTATTTCATTTTTGGGATTTCATGGTTCTTGATGTAACGCTTCTTAATGTAGCGCTGCTTGATTTATCATTTCGTGTTCAGCATGTTGTTATTTTATGTTTGGCATATTGCTTTTCAGGAGGAGATTTAGCATGTCCAACCTGTTCACAAACGCGTTGTTCGGTATGTCATCGTTGTCCAGTTTTTCATCTAAACCTAAAGTCAGCGAATCTACAATTTGGGCTACCACACAAAAGTCGGTAGCTGGGCACTCTGCTATTACTCCTACATCCACTTTCACATCTACATCTACATCTACATCCAGTTCCACTTCTACTCCTACATCTACAATTACCTCTACAGCTATATCTACATCCATTTCTACTTCTACTTCTATCTCTGCTTCGTCTAATGTCTTTCATTCTACTGATTCTTCTCTTGCACCTACGGATCCTGTATCCTCTTCCAGTTCATCGGTTGTCGACTCTGTATCATTGCCCGCTTCGATGGTGTTGACGGATACGCCGGAAATTTCTCTCAAGGATGTAGAGATGCGTTATCGTACTGGTACTACTGAGGTGCTGGCTTTGCATCAGGTTAGTCTGGATATTGCCAAGGGCGAGTTTGTATCCTTACTTGGTCCATCTGGTTGTGGGAAAACGACGTTGCTGCGTTTGATGGCGGATTTGTTGGAGCCGACATCCGGTGAATTAACGGTTGCTGGGAACAGTGCGCGGGAAGCTCGGTTGGCGCGGAAGTACGGGATTGTATTTCAAAGCCCGGTGTTATATGACTGGCGTAAGGTGAAGCACAATGTAGCGTTACCGCTAGAAATGATGAATGTGCCGCGCAAGGAACGTGAGGAAAAGGTGATGGAACTGCTGGAGCTAGTCGGTCTGGGCAAATTTGCTGACAAGTATCCGTGGCAATTGAGCGGCGGGATGCAGCAGCGGGCGGCGATTGCACGGGCGCTGGCAATGGAGCCGGAGATTCTGCTAATGGATGAACCATTCTCTGCACTGGATGAATTCTCGCGAGAACGACTCAATGAGGAGCTGCTGTCCATTTGGAATAAGGTGCAGAATACGATTGTATTTGTTACACACAGCATTCCAGAGTCGGTGTTCCTATCAGATCGGGTATTCGTACTGTCTCCGCATCCGGGGCGATTATCGGCGGTGGTGGATATTCCGCTGCCTCGTCCACGTACGGCTGAGATGCGCAATAGCCCGGAATTCTTTGAATTGATTGCCAATATTCGCAACAGCTTTGAAGGAGTGTGAGGACAGGCATGAAAATGAATCTGCTACTGATGCGGCATCGAATGCTGCCGATACTGGTCTGGATTGCACTCATTTTGCTGTTGTGGGAAGCCGGATCGTGGGCACTGCTCCATGTTGCGCAGGTGCCGCTTGCTCAGTCCAAGCTTCCGTATGTGCATGAAGTGTTGCTGACAAGTATTCAATATAGCGGAACACTGCTGCGGGAAGGCGGAGCGACTTTTGGCAATGCGGGTATCGGCTTTGCGATCGGGGCGGTGGCGGGCGTGTTGCTGGCAATTCTGATGAGTTTGTCGCGTTGGGTAGAGCGATTGACCTTTCCGTATGCGATTGCTTCGCAGATGATTCCGATTCTCGGACTTGCTCCTATCATCTACGGCATCGTGCGAGATGAATACATATCGCGCATTATCATCTCCGGGTATATTACCTTTTTCCCGGTGGCACTGAATATGCTACGCGGACTGCGCAGTGTGAATCCGTCTTCGCTGGAGCTGATGCACTCGTATGCCGCTCGTCCATGGACGGTTTATTGGAAGCTGCGTTTGCCTGCTGCGCTACCGAGTCTGTTCAGCGGTCTAAAAATCGCTGCGCCGCTAGCAGTAACGGGAGCAATTCTGGTGGAATTGATGGGGGCACAGCATGGGATTGGCGTCATTATGCTGCGTAATCTATATTATGGTCCTTCTCACGTATATATGTTCTGGGCAACTGTCGTTGTCGGTGCATTGCTCGGCATTCTCAGCTACTGGGTGATTGGCTTGATCGAACGATTGGTCGCGCCGTGGCAGCCAGAATTTCGTTCGGCGGGAGGTGATCGGTAATGGAAAGTAGATATGACAGCGGCAATCGCTCGGCGGGTATGCATACTGTGTCTACTCCTACTGAAATGGGCAGTTCTGATGCGCAACGAACATTCTCGTTACGACGGATGTTCGTGAACAGTTCAAACGTTTGGCTACCGATCCTGGCGGGCATTGGATTTCTGGTCATGTGGCAGCTGGAAGTATTCCATTCCTTGTTTGATCTAAAAAAGTATCAGCTCCCTCTCCCCTCCGCAATTGCGGAATCCATGCAAGAAAACGCAAGCATGTTGTTATCATATACCGGCTATACGCTAACAGAGGCGGTACTTGGAATGATATGCGGTTCAGCGCTTGGTTTTGTCATTGCACTGCTGGCGACAGCTTGGCCGCGCTGGGGCGGGGCAAGTCTCATTATCGTAGCCGCCCTCAATGCCGTACCGATTGTGGCGCTCGCTCCGGTGATGAATCTATGGTTTGGCGATGGCATCGGTTCGCGAGTAGCGATTGTGACGGTAACGACGATGGCAGCGATGGCAATCAATGCTTACAAAGGTATGAGCTCGGTCGATCCATTAGCACTTGATCTGATGCATTCGTATGCAGCGAGAAAACCGGCGGTATTCCGGTACTTGCGCATCCAGAACAGTCTGCCATTTGTATTCACGGCACTCAAGATCAATACGACTGCTAGTATGATCGGGGCGATTGTGGGCGAATTTTTCTTTTCTTCGCAGGGGCTTGGGTATTTGCTATCCAATTCGGTCAAGGTTGCGAAGATGCCACTCGGTTGGTCTTGCATCGTGCTAGCTGCGGTGGCGGGCGTACTCTTTTATCTGATTGTGGAGCGATTGGAGAAGGTATTTATCCGCTGGCATTCCTCGCAACGAATAGGATGATACATGAAACATAAAACGGTGGATGGATTGCCACATATTCTTGGATATTTTTAGATATCTCTAGGTCGTCCTAGGTCGTCTTAAATCGTCTTAGATCATCCTAGATCTTCTTAGATCATTTCAACTCAACTCTTTTCTCCTCGTCTTGATCTGGTTCCATCTTGGCAATTCTCGACCACTTCCGGTCATGAGCAGTCTATCCAACGATACAGGGGGCATGGAAATATGAAGATCATGAGCTGGAAAAAGCGTACAGGTATGATGGGTGTAGTTGTGTTGTGTATGGCATTGATATTGGCGGGCTGTGGAGGCTCTAATGAAAGCTCCAGTGCTGCCGGATCAGAGAGCGCTGGCAGTTCGTCAGAGCCAGTGACCGTCAAGCTGCAACTGAAATGGGTGCCGCAGGCGCAGTTTGCTGGATATTATGTGGCGCTGGACAAGGGCTATTACAAGGATGAAGGGTTAAACGTCGAAATTCTGCCAGGCGGGCCGGATATCGTACCGGAACAGCAAGTTGCTGGTGGGTCTGCTGATATCGGCGTCGATTGGGTTGCAAGTCTGTTAACTAGTCAGGAGCAGGAGATGCCGCTCGTGCAAATTGCCCAAATTTTTCAAAAAAGCGGTCTGGTGCTGATCTCCAAAAAGTCTGCTAATATCAACTCCCCTGCTGATCTGAAAGGTAAAAAAGTTGGCAACTGGATGGGCGGCAATGAATTTGAATTGCTGGCGCTGTTCGATAAGTACAAGCTCGATCCTAACAAAGACCTGAGCTTTACAAAACAGGGCTTTACGATGGATCAATTTCTGAATGGTGAGCTGGATGCAGCTTCAGCAATGACGTACAACGAATATCAAGTCGCACTGGAGTCAGGCGTCAAAGCGGATGATATGAATGTGATCGATATGAACAAAGAAGGCGTCGCCATGCTAGAAGACAATCTATTCGCTAATAGCGAATGGTTACAGGACAACAAGGAGACTGCCGCCAAATTTGTACGTGCATCACTGAAAGGCTGGCAGGATGCTATCAAAGATCCTGAAGGCGCCGTGGATATTGTGATGAAGCAAGCAGAATCCGGCAGTACGACAAAAGAACATCAGCTCAAAATGATGGAGGAAGTGTCCAAGCTGATCGTGCCAGAAGGCTTTGACGCATCGAAAATGGGTTATACCGATGATGCTATGTTCAAGCAAACTGCCGATATCGCTCTCCAATTCGGTGTCATCAAAAAGGCAGCTGATACACAAACCGCGTATACAAACGAAATTATGGATATGGCAACTCAATCCAAATGATGCCAATGATCCAAATTCCAATAATCCAGGAGGATACCCATCATGATCAAGTCAGAAACTGCAAATGAACTCGCTCTGCAAAAGGATCGGCAGTATCTATGGCACAACATTACCCCTTACAGTGAATCCGCTCCGCCGATGATCGTGGAATCCGGGCAAGGCTCATGGGTAACGGATCTGAATGGGCAGCGCTATCTGGATGGTATGTCCGGCTTATGGTGCGTCAATGTCGGCTATGGACGTAAAGAACTGGCGGAAGCGGCGTATCATCAATTGCTGCAATTGCCTTATTTTCCACTAACACAAAGTCATCTACCCGCGATCCAGCTGGCGGAAAAGTTGAATGAATGGCTAGAAGGCGATTATGTGATCTTCTTTTCCAATAGCGGGTCAGAAGCGAATGAAGCGGCTTTTAAAATGGTGCGGCAATATTATCAGCAGATCGGACAGCATCATCGTCATAAATTCATCTCCCGCTATCGTGGGTATCACGGAAACTCCTTTGGCGCGCTGTCAGCGACCGGGCAAGCGCAGCGCAAGTACAAGTATGAACCGCTGGCAGGAGGCTTCCTGCACGTAGCGCCACCGGATAGCTATCGTCGTCCCGCCGGGCAATCGGTAGAGGCATTTAATCTGCAATGTGCGCAGGCGATTGAGGATATGATCGTCTGGGAAGGTGCGGAGACGATTGGTGCGGTCATTATGGAGCCTACGATTACCGGCGGGGGTGTCATTGTGCCGCATCGTGTCTATACGGATAAAGTGCAGGAGATTTGTCGTAAATATGGTGTATTGCTGATTATTGACGAGGTCATCTGCGGATTCGGGCGTTCCGGGCAAAAGTTCGGCCACCATAACTTCGGCATCAAGCCGGATATCGTTACGATGGCCAAAGGATTAACAAGCGGATATTTGCCGTTGTCAGCAACTGCGGTACGAAAGGATATTTATGAAGCATTCAAGGATTCGTCGGACGAGTATTCGCATTTTCGCCATGTGAATACGTTTGGCGGTAACCCGGCGGCATGTGCGTTGGCGCTGCGCAATCTGCAATTGATGGAAGAGGAGCAATTGGTCGAACGCTCGCGCGTATTGGGACAACGACTGCATAACGAGTTATCTCAATTATTGGAGCATCCACTCGTCGGCGATGTGCGCAGCTTCGGGCTGATGAGCGGCGTAGAACTGGTTGCCGACAAGGATACCCGTCAGCCTGCATCGCTCGATATTGTCAAAAGCGTCATCGCTGGCTGCAAGCGGCGCGGATTGATCATAGGTAAAAATGGCGATACGGTCGCAGGCTTCAACAATGTACTCACCTTTGCCCCGCCACTCTCGTCCACCGATGACGATCTGGACTTCCTGATCTCCACCTTCAAACATGTGATGAGTGAACATTAGGTAGCGCCAGCTTGTCCGGGTACAGCAGTTGGTAAGCACGCAGCGCCACTTGAATGGAAATGCGATTTTCCGGTGACATGAAATCTTCGCCCAGTAGCTCGGTTATTTTATCCAGTCGGTAGTATAGAGACTGGCGCACGATAAACAGCTTCTGGGCGGCGATTTGTTTGGAGCCGTCGTGATCTAGATAGACGCGCAATGTTAGCATCAACTCACTACCTCTGGATTCGTCATGATCGATGAGCGGACCGAGATAGTTGCGGACGAACGTTTGCAGCATTTTGCCATCATTGAGACTGAGTAGCAATTGATACACACCAAGCTCCTCATAAAAAAGCAACGAATGCTGTGAGCATGAGTGCATATACAATGCCTGCACCGCTTCCTGATAGCTGGTGGAGGCGTTTTTTAATGATTTGCCCAGCTTGCTAACGCCGATGATCAGATTGAGGTCTTTGAGCTTATCGTCTGAACGAATATGCTGCAAAGCATGCAGCGCCTGCTCCAGACGCGGCTTGGACGGCAAGCGAGATTGGCGATCCAGTGCGATCACAGTGAGTCGGTTATTTTTCAGTGTGATCAGTGGATGGAACATATATTTTTCAAGAATGGAGCGCAGCACGATTGACAGATGAAAGGTGATCGATTCCCATTCATTCTCCGAGCTATTCCAGCGGACATCCTGCGGATTCTCGATCTCAATCAGACAGACGCGGTAAGACAGCTCATTCATCAGATTAAAATCGGGTCCGACCAGCCCCTTGAGTCGGTTCTCATCTTCCAGTCGTCCGTTGATCAATTCTTCTACCCACAAATTCTCGGAAAAGAGGCGGCGTTCCTCCATATACCGAGTGCGCAGCAGTTCCTGAGCAATCGACAATGCCGCCGAATCGAGCAATAGACAATCATATTCCTGCGGACGATGTGGACAGACCATCATAATATATGCCCACGTCTGATCCAGTGCACCGACTGGCTTCATTACAAGCGTGCGTGTATCAAGCTGGCGAAAGTAGGGAGCCGCATCATGTGGCACACCATCCATCCCATCGTTAAACTGGGTAAACTGCTCCAGCAATTCCTGCTGACGCTCCGGTGATAGCGCCGGATAAAATAACGGTTTCCCATCCAGCTGCAAATAAACGAGCTGATGCGCAGTACTTCTATGCAGCAGTTGCAGCACTTTGCCAGTGCCTTGCGAACTGAGTGTCAGTCGGTTAAATTCACGCGAAATGCTCTCCAGCTCTTGCAACATCCGGTGGTGGCGATTGATGATAAGCGAATGCAGATCAAGCGTAATATCTACAAAGCGGACCGTCTTTGTAAATACGATCAAGGGAAAATCATGCTTATCTGCCAGCTTCACCATCGCTTCGGGAATATCGGGAAAGTAGTCGCCTAGCTCAATACAGAGACATGCTGCTTTCTTCTGAATCAGATTGTGCATAAAAGCTAGCGCCGATTCGGTGTCTGTATGAAAACCAAGCCCTGTTGTCAAAATCATCTCTTCCCCATGAATCAGACTCTCAAAGTTGGCGCTCTCCAGTACATGCACCCAGCGGATCGTGCGATGTAATCCTTGCGCTCCACCTGCCACCTGTGCTTCCGCGAACAATGGTCGTTGCAAAGCATCTTCCAGCGTAAACATGCGATGTCCATTCATTGTATGTTCCCCCCATCAATCGGAATGGTTCTCTCCTGCGTTCACAACCCCGTCAAAAAAGACACTTTTGAAATTAGACAGTCTGTCTAGTGTAATAAAACCGACAATTGACTATAGTTTGTATATCACATGTTAGAATATATAACTTATTTGATCCGTTATATATTTTATTTTCTCATTATAGGACATAAAGTGATTTTATGTGACGTTATTTATGACTATTTTTCATGAATTCATTTATAAATGTCATAATAAATAACATAAAAATCACTTTTCAGATTCATATTGTGTACAAGGGGGCTGACTGATGAACCATTCTTCACCTATTACCGCATTTTCACCGGATATGTTTATGCATAATTTTGCCGAGGCTGAACCGGGCTTATCGCGCAAAGGAGCGGTGGAAGAATCGAATCGCTGTCTCTACTGTTATGATGCACCTTGCATCAAGGCGTGTCCGACGAGTATTAATATCCCTTCTTTTATAAAAAGAATTGCAACAGATAATCTGCGCGGAGCCGCTACGACGATTATGGAATCGAATCCGGTGGGCGCCAGCTGCGCACGCGTATGTCCAACCGAAGAATTGTGCGAAGGTGCATGTGTATTGAACGATGCTTCTGCACCGATTCAGATCGGATTGTTGCAACGTTATGCGACAGACTGGGCAATTGCCAGCAATGCGGAGTTGTTCCAACCGGGACAACGTACAGGGTATAAAGTTGCGGTTGTTGGTGGCGGGCCTGCTGGTCTATCGGCAGCTCGTGAGCTAGCAAGAAAGGGATTTGACGTTGTAATTTATGAAGCGCGCGATCTGGCGGGCGGATTGGATACATACGGCATCGTCTCCTTCCGACTGCCACAATCCATCTCCTTATGGGAAGTGGAGCAAGTACAGAAACTGGGCGTAGAGATCAAAACGGGCGTCCGTGTCGGCACCGATATTAGCGCCGACGAATTGCTGGAGCAGTATGATGCCGTTGTACTGGCTGCTGGTATGGGCTATGTACCGCCAATCGGCATCGAGGGTGAACAGCTGGACGGTGTGTACGATGCGATCAAGCTGGTGGAACAGACCAAAACCGGTCTGCCCTCCGTTAATCTGATCGGTCAACATGTCGCTGTAATCGGTGCAGGCAATACGGCGATTGATGCTGCTACCTGCTCGGTTCGTCTCGGCGCTGCCAATGTAAAAATGATTTATCGTCGCACACGCGAGGAGATGACAGCATACGACTTTGAATATGAATTCGCCAAGCAGGAAGGCGTGGAATTCCGCTGGCTAACCTTGCCGAAGCGCATTGTTGGCGATGAGAGCGGTAAAGTGACCCATTTGGAATGTGTGCAGATGACGTTAACTGGCGAAACGGGCAAAGATGGACGACTCGTTCCGATGCCGGTTGCTGGTTCGGAATTTCTATTACCGGTTGATGCCGTCGTAACGGCGATTGGGCAGGAGCGGCAAAAAGGACTGATTGAACAATTCGGACTGCATCATGCGTGGGGCGTGGTGGAGGTAGACGATGTAACGTATCAAACATCCAATCCGAAAGTATATGCTGCCGGGGATATTATTTTCGGTTCTGGACGCGGTGAAGCAATGGTCGTATCCGCTGCCCAGCAAGGCAAGGATGCGGCACATGCGATCGTTCGTCAATTGTTGCCGCAGCAGGATCATGTGATCGGCTCAGCAGTGTAATCTTTGTCAACAACAAGGACCGTATGGAATGGCTTATACATGACTGGAGGGATTTCATTATGGCAGATTTGAGTATTGATCTTGCAGGTATCCGTTCGCCGAATCCGTTCTGGCTTGCTTCGGCGCCACCGACCAATACCGGCTATCAGGTGCAGCGCGCCTTTGAAGCGGGTTGGGGTGGTGCTGTCTGGAAAACGCTGGGCGATCCGATCATCAACACCTCTTCTCGCTTTGCGGCTGTTAGCTTTAACGGTCAACGGGTGGCAGGCTTTAACAATATCGAGCTGATTACTGATCGTCCGCTGGATGTGAATTTGAAGGAAATCTACGAAACGAAAAAGCGTTTCCCCAATCATGCGATTATCGCTTCGCTGATGGTGGAGCCGAATCAGGAGAAATGGCACGAGATCGTCAAGCGCGTGGAAGATGTCGGTGTGGATGGGCTGGAACTGAACTTCGGCTGTCCACATGGTATGGCAGAGCGCGGCATGGGTGCAGCATCCGGGCAGCAGCCCGATCTGGTCGAAAAACAAACCTACTGGGCAAAAGAGGTTGCGACCACTCCGGTTATCGTCAAGCTGACGCCCAATATTACAGATATTACGGTCGTTGCCCGCCATGCCGTTCGCGGTGGTGCGGATGCGATCAGCATGATCAATACGATCAACAGTCTCGCTGGCGTCGATATTCATACGTGGAATACGATTCCACACGTTGGCGGCCAGGGCGCGCATGGCGGTTACTGCGGTCCGGCAGTGAAGCCGATTGCGCTCAATATGGTTGCTGAATGTGCGCGTAATCCAGAGATCAATGTACCGATCTCGGGCATCGGTGGTATCGGTACGTGGCAGGATGTGGTCGAATTCATGCTAATGGGTTCTACAGGCATTCAGGTATGTACCGCTGCCATGCACCACGGCTTCCGCATTGTGGAGGATATGATCGACGGACTGAGCAATTATTTGGATGAAAAAGGATTGTCATCGGTATCCGAACTAGTCGGACGCTCGGTGCAGAAATATTCCAACTGGGGCGATCTGAACCTCAACTATCAAGTCGTTGCCCGTATCAATCAGGACAACTGTATCAATTGCAACAAATGCCATATTGCGTGCGAAGATTCGTCGCATCAATGTATCGATATGCTGACCAATGCCGAAGGTAAGAGCATCGTGCAGGTACGTGAAGAAGATTGCGTTGGCTGTAATCTCTGCTCGATCGTCTGTCCAGTTGATGATGCGATTGATATGGTTGCTATCGATAGTGGCTTGCCGCCGATGACGTGGAACGAACGTCAACGCACGATTGCCTCGCTCAACGATTCTCACACCGTGGAGGTTATATGATGAAAAAAATCATCAAAAACGGAACTATTGTTACCGCAGCCGAAACGTATACTGCCGATATGATGATCGAGAACGGTATCATCACCACCATTGCTGTACAGCTGGATGCGCCGGACGCCGAGATCATCGACGCTTCCGGCTGTTACATTTTTCCCGGCGGCATTGATCCGCATACTCATCTGGATATGCCGTTTGGCGGAACGACCACTGTGGACGATTTTGAATCTGGTACAAAAGCAGCTGCTTTCGGCGGTACCACGACCATTATCGATTTCTGTCTGACCAATAAAGGCAAAAGTCTGCAAAGTGCTGTCGATACGTGGCACACCAAATCGCAGGATAAAGCGGTGATTGATTACAGCTTCCATCTGATGATCTCCGAGATCAATGACGATGTGCTGACCGAATTACCAGTCATCATGGAACATGAAGGCATCACATCATTCAAAGTATTCATGGCGTACAAAAACAGCTTTCAAGCGGATGACGGTACCCTGTATAAAACACTGCAAACCGCGCGCCGCGAAGGCGCACTCGTTATGGTACATGCCGAAAATGGCGATGTGATCGAATTCCTGATCGAGCAGGCGCTTGCTGCCAGACAGACCGACCCGATCTACCATGCACTCACTCGCCCACCAGAGCTGGAAGGCGAAGCAACCGGACGCGCAATTTCCTTAACTGGACTAACCGATTCGCAGCTATATGTTGTGCATGTGACCTGCGCCGATGCTGCGCTGAAAATCGCCGAAGGACGCAAGCAAGGGCTGCGCATCTACGGCGAAACCTGTCCGCAATATCTCGTACTGGATCAGACCGATCTGGAAAAGCCGGACTTTGAAGGTGCCAAATATGTCTGGTCGCCACCGCTGCGGGAAAAATGGAATCAGGATGTGCTGTGGGATTGTCTGTGGAATGGCAGTCTGCAAACGATCGGCTCAGATCAATGCTCCTTTGACTTCAAAGGACAAAAGGAACTGGGACGCGGCGACTTTTCCAAAATCCCAAATGGTGGTCCGATCATTGAAGATCGCTTCAGTATCCTCTATTCCGAGGGCGTTGCCAAAGGTCGTATTTCACTCAATCAATTTGTATCCATGGTCTCGACGACCAGCGCCAAGCTGTTCGGTATGTTCCCGCAAAAGGGCACACTGTCGATCGGCAGCGATGCGGATATCGTCATTTTCGACCCGACTGTGAAGCGGACGCTGTCTGCTGCCACGCATCATATGAAGGTAGATTACAGCGCCTTCGAAGGCATGGAAGTGACTGGCGAGCCGGTGTCAGTATTAAGCCGCGGTGAATTTGTGATTCGCGATAAGACATTTGTTGGCACACCGGGTAGCGGACAATATTTACACCGGAATCGCTTTGAAGCACCTGCCACAACTGAGCTGAAGACGATGCCGGAAACAGAACTGAGCGGAGGGGTGATCTGATGTCTACTTTTGCCGAGTTTGAAAAGGAAAAGATGCAGATCGACGAAGTGATGGCACAGGGATATATGGTACTCGCTATCCGTGAAACTCTGGACGGTGCGATGATCCTGTTTGCCCGCAATGGTAACTCTAAGGAAAGCACCCAGCTGCAACTGCTGACTGCCGATGCGCGCAAGTATGTGACCAGCCTGTTATTTGGCAAAAAAGATCAGGCGCAGTCGGGGTAAGAACGCTTGCCACTTACCGACTACTGACAACAGGCTGCGATATCATATGGAGATCATGCTTTACACTCGCCGAATTATCTTTTTTGCTTCTTGCAAATGGTCATTCCTTCTACCGTAACATGCTCGTTTGAATGATGTTGTACCACCCGGATTCCCTTACATGTCTTGTCCGATTGGTCGTTCGCTTGTGTCATGCCCCCAACATGAACAAGCGCACCAAATCGGGCTTTTTTCATGTTGATGCAATGAATTTGGCTGAAACCGTAACCATTTACAGGTTCATCCCGTCTATACATACAAGGCGTGTTGTCCTATGCTTATCCACGATTCCAATACGAAGGAGTGTATCAACATGGAAACCAACCGCAAAATCATGACGCTGACTGCAACTGTACTACTAGGATTGTTGCTCGGTGCCTGTAGCGATACCGCCAGCAACAGTGCAGCGCCGCAATCGGAAACAACACCAGCTACAACGACTGAAACAACGTCTCCAGAAACTAACTCTGGCACTGGCGATGCCCCTGCTACTAATGAAAGTACAGACACGCCGGCATCTACGGACAATGAAAGTTCAACTAGCTCCGGTACTGCCGGTTCTATGGACAACCGCCCGGAATCTCAATCGTTTGAACTGATGGCAACCGGTGAACTGAAGAAATACCCTGCCACTTTGAAAAAAGGAAGCAGTTATTCCTTGTATGTATTTGACGGATTTACTTTTGACAGCAGTGCCAATCAATTGATGCTGACGGATAAGCCCAAAAACACAGCAACCATCGAGCCTTTGCCAGCCGATTTCAATCTGGATGAGCTACGCAAACAAGGTAAAGCCGAGCTGCAAAAATATGGCGAAGTCAAGGAATACAGCGGCGATCAGCTGGCTGAAAGTCCGATGAGTCAGGCTCGTCTATTGTTACAGGTAAGCAATGAGAAAGGCACGTACAACTATATCGTTTGGGAACCCGAAGGCGAGAACGGTTATATTTTCCACACGATGATTCCTGAAAGTGAAGATGCCGGTACGATTGGACTGCAACTCTCCACTTCACTGTCTACCGTTAAAGCAGAGTAATAAGAGCACTATTCGAGTAAACCAAAACAGACCATGCTACGATCAGATGGTCTGTTTTATATGGAAATATTTATTTTTTAAAACAAATATTTCTGTAATTGAATTATGCTACTATGAAGTCGAGCCCATTACATAAGCATTTCTCCACATTCCCGGGTATCAACATGAAGGAGGTTTCATTTATGAATCATTTTGAACGCTCGCTTCGTCTGTTTGTGTTGTTGGGGATTTTGTCGGTAGTTGCATTATCACCTTCGCTTGCTACTGCTCAACAATCTGCGGTGACCAATAAAACGGGATGGGATTCTTGTTTGGTTCCAGATTTCAGAGTGTCTCCCAAATTTGCAGGCGAACTGAAAGGGAATTTTCTATTAACGTCTCAATCTCCCGTTTATTACAGTCCTACATTCAATACCGACGATAGTGTAAATCTTCACTTTTCTCATCAACTTAGAGATAACGAGTATATGATTATTTCACTCGAATATCATAATGGTGAGAAAGACAAATGGGAGCCTGAATCTGTTCGAATCATAGAAGGCAGAACGTTGGAGGATTGGGAGTCCCCGCACTGTTTTGGAGATTCGTTACCAGCTTCTCACGAAGGTATTCACCGTGTTGTTCTCTCTACAACGAGCGAGTATGAAGGATCTACTTATCAGATTATCTACACTACACACTAAAATCATTTCTCATACGCAGTGTCCAGTTCAATAATATTCCGATCCGGGTCTAAAATATATATCTGAGCAAATCCCGCCACACTATTCGGTCTTGCTTCATAATACACACCCTGCGCATCCAGCCATTCCAGCGTTCCGCGATAACTTCCCACCCAGATCGCCACATGCCCATCTGTCGAATCAATCCCGCCGTTGCGTAGCGTCTCTCCTTGCGGCTGTTGTATCAAATGTAGCTGCTGACTGCCCAACGCATACCAGATCCCGACCGAATCAAACGGTGGACGCTGTATCTCCTGTAATTGCAGCACATCTGAATAAAACTGCCGCGACACTTCTATATCGCGCACCGCCAAACTGGCATGATGAATGTATTGAAAATCGATCATCTCGTCATCTCCATTTTCAAAAGGATTGTAGTGCTTACGGATACTCCACCGTTCCTTTAACTACCACATGTCTGCCCTTGCGGTCTTCCAGTACACGAACAGGGACATGGATGCCCTCCTGAAATCGGGAACGGTGGATGCTGTATACCGTCACAACTGCCGTCGCTTCAAACGGTAGCTGGGTCGGCTTCTCAATACGCATGTGGATTGCCAGCTCGGGCTGTCCAGAGCGATAATTGCCCGTAGGTGTCAAATCCAAAATCAGTCCGCGCGCCGCATATCCTTCCTGCACAATACGCTCGGTCAGATTCCCCCGCCGCTGTAATGCCGGCAGCACAATAATCGCCAGCGCGAATAGCACCAGCAGCCCGGCGCAGCAGAGCACGAGTATGAGCGGAGTCATCTTCTTCCCTCCTATCGACAGTCAATCGTATTCATCCATTCCTGTACATCTTCCTCAATCCAGCCGCTGAATCTCAAAGCTGGAAAAGGTCGTTTCAAATCCGCGATCCATCGGACTCGCTGTATACATGCCTACACGCAGCAATTGCCCTGCCGAACAATCCAGATGAGCGATGCGCAGCTGCTCCCACTCTTGCTCTGCCGCACTTCGGAAATACACGAAAAAGTCCTCCCCTTCCCTCTTCACCCGAAAGAACAGCCGCCCTGCAAAAACCTGCGACTCCATATTACGTGTCGACCAGTCCGAGAATCCCAAGCGCGTCACGACCGCGCCCAGATGACATGGTCCATCCGGTATGTATTCAATCGACGTCTTCAGCCAGTTGTCCCGGTCAATGCCAATAAACAGCCCCGACTGGTCAAACGTGCTCTGCGGCTTCATACTCAGCTCCACCGTCACGTCAAAATCGCCCTTGATCTCATCATACAGCACATGCCCGTTATATCGTTCAAATCCATAATGTGTTTTCAGCCAAAAGTCGCTGTCTGGTAGACTGCGCACGATCAATTGCCCATCCTGCACCTGCTGACTTTCCGGCGGAAACATAGTCAGCAACCGATCTACATGCTGCGGAATATATTGCATAATCTCACCTCATTTATTTGTGCTTACGATGTAGTTACTATGTATATTAACCGATGTGACACCTTTCAAAAAAGCACGAAAAAGGGTATCTTAGATATAGACTGGAAACAGCCAAGCGCTGCATTTCCAAAAAACGAGTTAAAGGTGTGTCATACGTGCGAATCAATAAATATATTAGCGAGTCTGGAGCGACTTCCCGCCGTGGTGCGGATAAATGGATTAACGAAGGCAAAGTAACGATCAACGGTGTCATTGCCGAACTCGGCAGTCAGGTACAGCCTGGCGACGATGTGCGCTACAATGGCAAAACAATCGGTGCCGAGCAGAAAAAAGAGCATGTGTATATCGCGCTCAACAAACCAGTCGGCATTACGAGTACGACCGAGCGACATATCAAAGGAAATATCGTCGATTTTGTCAATCATCCGCTGCGCATTTTCCATATTGGGCGACTGGACAAGGATTCCGACGGATTAATCCTGTTGACGAATGACGGCGATATCGTTAACGAGATTTTGCGTGCGGAGAACAAGCATGAGAAGGAATATATCGTGACCGTGGATCGTCCGCTCACGCCATCATTTCTGAACAAAATGGCATCCGGTGTAGAGATTCTGGATACGGTCACTCTTCCTTGCAAAGTGACTCAGCAATCCAGATATGTATTCAAAATTATTCTAACGCAAGGCTTGAACCGCCAGATTCGCCGGATGTGTTCGGCGCTTGGGTATGAAGTGCACGGACTGCGTCGCACGCGGATTATGAATATCCGTCTCGGCAGTCTGCCGATCGGTAAGTGGCGTGATCTGACGGACAAGGAACGAGAGCAGCTGTTCAGCGATCTGGATTATACGCCGCGCCCGTTGTAAAGTGTATTGCTAGATCATACGGCAATATCGGACAATCGCGAATGAATGAGCCGCTGTCTGCTATTTCAAAGCACCTTCTTCAAAACTACTATTTCAAATCCAATCTCCAATTTTGCTTTTCTAAAAGGACTAGCGATTCTCAAAATGAATCAAAATCAGCTATATGAACACCCGGTATCTCAATACCAGCTCTATCAACTACAGCTACAAGAATATACACGAAAAAAGCTGCTTTCCCTTTGAGGAAGGCAGCTTTTGTTATACGGCTAGTCGTAAAGCAGGGCTTGCTATTGTAGATGCTCGGCGACTGCCCATTGGCTACAAAGCAGGCACTTATTTGTAGAACACTTTCTCCATGTTATAGCGTGCTTGCAGGCTGTTGATGATATACGTTTCATAAATCTCACGCTCGGTCGCATCCTCAACTACACAAACGTCGATCCGCGTCACTTCGTCGCGATGGTTCTTGATCGGCGATACCGTATCTTCAAAATGCTTCTTGATGCGCGGTCTGAGCTTGCGCGCTTTGCCGACGAACAGCAGTTCATCCTGCTCGTTGTAGAACATGTAAATGCCGCCCTTTTCGCGGGTAATCAGATGAAAATCAGTAAATCCATAAATATGGCTGAGTTGCGGATTGCTTTGCTTGGTGATCGATACATCCGCTTCGGGAATCGTAATTTGAATCAAGTGGTGGTCACTTCCTTTTTCAATATAGGTGTTCATCCTATCACAAATAATCGTGAATAGATACGGGTATAATGCGCATTCACTTCACATATCCATGCAATCGTACTTCACCGGAAATGTATTCGCCGAGATAAATGTCGCTTAGCCCGCTAAAGTTATTCTCCCGCACACGTTCATGCAGCCAGTCCATATCCTTGTTGATCAGATCCAGCACATCCTGATTCGCCTGTCCGTCCACGATGATCGGATAACGGATCGTCTCATCACCGTATTGAATGACAGAGATCTGTCCATTTTGCTCCAACATCGCACGCTTGACCGTTTGAATCTCGTAAATACCGTTGGAGCGTAACTTGAACATCAGCTCATTGGCAGACATGCCGCAGCGCAGACATTCGCCCACATCCACCTTGCCGTTGGCGATCAACGTGACTGGTCTACCGTCGACGATGCGTTTGACATGACGATTGTGCTCCTTCAAAAATTTAATAATGAACACCAGCAACGTCCAAATAATGAGTACGAGGAAAAATTGCAGTGGCGTAACCGCTTCATTGTAAATAACACCGCCGATAATGCCACCGAGCACATAATTCTGCACCTGATCCATCGCCGACGTCGGAGCCAGGTTGCCCTTGCCCATCAGATTGATCTGAAAAATCAGGCAGAGAATGCCCAGCGCGAGTTTGATAATAACGGGATAGTACGTTTCCATATGGGGCGTGTCTCCTCTACTTGTTTACTTGTCGACAAGTTTGATGTCGGGATTGACCAGATGCACTTCCTGCAATGTATAGGCGCTCATGTCCGAGTTGAATCGGACGGAATAGTAGGTATCTGTCGTTTTGACGATGATGCCGTCGCTGAGTGTAGTTGCGTTGACGCTGAGCGTTGTTTCGTCGAGACTCTGATCCTTGGCGAGTTGGTGCATGAACTGAACCATTTGCGAGTATTTGGAATAAGTGCTCTGGTCTTGGGTATAGTCGGAGTACTGCACGCCGAGTAGGAAGACGATCACCAGCAGTAGGATGATACTGAGGTCGCGGTACTTGGTCTGGATGCGGTGGCGCAGGTAGAGGGAGAATACGACCAATAAGATGATGAGCGCGACGAAGATGAAGATGTATTTGAGGTAGAGATTGATGGTGGATTGTCCCTCTAGGTAGGTGATGGTGTAGAAGTTCACGGGTGTGCTCCTTTCTTGGGTTGCGAAACATAGGAATACGGTTAGCTACTTTTCATCTTTTGGAGAAGCTCCTCTGCTTTGTGATCCTTTTTGATTTCATGCAATTCGGAACGATTCATTTCGTTCCACGATTCCAGAATCATTCGCGGTTCTGCTTCAATTCTGTTTTTGATGGCTGCAATATCGTCCTTTTGTAAGCACTTTATGATGGCGATTAAATCATCGCGATCCAGTAGCTTCACATGATTAATACCAGCTAATGTTTCACATGAATCTGTAAATGTAGATGTGGTGATGACCATTGATTTTTTCGCTTTGTAATATCGCATACAGGAAAATGCTTCTTGAACCGCGCCAATTCCGACCTTATTTTCTGGAGAGTAACGTTTAGCCTGAATGACATTTCGAATACCTTCGCGATCTGTAAACACCACATCTGCACCGAAATCGCGACTTCCTACCGTTTTATACACACCAGCATATCCTAACTTCACAAATAGTCTGTACAAATATATCTCAAACTCGGAACCATCTTTCATTTGATCAATATGCTCTATCGTGATTTTTTTCAAATCATGGCTTTCTGCTATGGATCGAATGTCTTTAGCTTTATGTTTTGTTTTTGAACCCTTTACTATTAGATATACGACTGTACCGACTATGAGAATGGCTACAATAATTAAAACTGATATCATTTCCAAACAATTAACCTCCACTTTTTATCTTGCTTATGATTATGAATCTTATGGACTATCTCAATAAAGAATAATAGTGAAATAATACCATGTATTCTATATATTTAGAACGTTCGTTGAGTAATTCGACGAATCACATTGTAATAATAATCAATAAAGAACTACCTTTCATATAGAGCTTCATTTTTGTATGTAGGCGATCAATCCCAGTATCTACCCATATCATTCTATATCCTTTCTATTTACCGTATATTCTGCGAGTACTTTCAATTCTTTGGCACGCAAAATCAAAAAACGAGTCATGTAACTTTTCAGGAATAAATGATCTGCTATTCTACCTAGTACTCCAAGTGGAGACTTGTACTCAAAATAATCCTTCATAATCGTACCTGTACCTTGCTCAACAAACTCATGCGTGTGCTTGAACGAATGAAATGCACCTTTGACCATAATATCCACAAAGACATGCGGCGGATGCATCTGTATAATCTTTGCGGTCAATTGCTGCTTGATGCCAAAATGGACAGCTTCCCATGTTACTTCGTCTCCATTTTCTAGATAACCGCTTGTCTTTCCAGCGACTGCTTTCTCACCTGTGCTTGCTGTAGTTTGCGTATGAATATCAACATTTCGGGCGAGATCGAAGCAACGTTGGATTGAAGCTTCAATATAGATTTCGTGAACGATGATCGGCATATATAGCTTCCTCTTTCTTGAATAATGATACAAAAAGCAGCCTGATCAACGACCAGACTGCTTTTTACAAACGTACAACTATTTAAATCCTACTCCCACTCAATCGTTGCTGGCGGTTTCGAGGTAATATCATACACAATGCGGTTCACGTTATCCACTTCATTAACAATCCGCACCGAAATCTTCTCCAGCACATCCCACGGAATACGTGCCCAGTCCGCAGTCATACCATCAATCGAAGTTACCGCGCGAATACCTACCGTATAGGAATACGTACGCGCATCACCCATAACACCAACGCTCTTCATGTTCGGCAGCGCTGTGAAGTACTGCCAGATTTCGCTTTCCAGACCTGCCTTCGCGATTTCTTCGCGCAGGATGTAGTCGGAGTCGCGGACGATGGTCAGTTTGTCTTCAGTTACTTCACCCAATACGCGAATCGCCAGACCCGGACCTGGGAACGGTTGACGCCATACGATGGCGCGTGGCAGACCGCATTCTTCGCCGACTTTACGAACTTCGTCTTTGAAGAGGGTTTTCAACGGCTCTACGAGTTCAAAGTCCATATCTTCCGGCAGACCGCCGACGTTATGGTGAGATTTGATCGTTTGCGCTGTTGCTGTACCGCTCTCGACGATATCGGTGTACAGTGTACCTTGTGCCAAGAAAGCAAAGTCGCCCAGTTTTTTGGATTCTTCGTCAAATACATAGATAAACTCGTTACCGATGATTTTACGTTTCTTCTCTGGATCGTCTACGCCTGCCAGTTTGGACAGGAAGCGCTCTTGTGCGTCGATTTTGACAACTTTCATATCGAATTTACCGACAAATGTCTCCATCACGCTCTCGGCTTCGCCTTTGCGCAGCAGGCCGTGGTCGATGAACATACAAGTCAATTGGTCGCCGATCGCTTTGTGCAGCAGGATCGCTACGACGGAAGAATCGACGCCGCCGCTCAGTGCGCACAGTACGTTTTTGTTACCGACTTGTTTGCGGATATCTTCGATTGTATCGTCGATGAACGTCTGCATGCTCCACTCGCCGTGACATTGACAGACTTCATATAAGAAGTTGCGGATCATTTCGTTACCGAATACGGAGTGACGCACTTCCGGGTGGAATTGGACAGCATACAACTGACGCGCTTCGTTGCTCATCGCCGCGATTGGTGCGGACTCGGTGCTGGCATCCAGCACAAAGCCTTCCGGCAGACCGACTACGTGGTCACCGTGACTCATCCAGACGGTGTGACTGCTTTCCATGCCTTTGTTCAGTACGCAATGCGCCATGAAATCCACATCGGATTTGCCGTATTCGCGTTTTGCGGAACGTTCTACTTTACCGGACAATTGTTGAGCCATTAACTGCATACCGTAACAGATACCGAAGATTGGCACATTCAGATCATAGATAGCCGGGTCCACATGCGGTGCATCTTCCGCATACACGCTGGATGGACCACCGGAGAACACGATCCCTTTCGGGTTCAGTTCGCGGATTTGTTCAACAGGAGTATTAAAAGGTAAAAGTTCGCTGTATACGCCAAGGTCGCGGATACGTCTTGCAATCAACTGATTATATTGTCCACCAAAATCAAGGACAACGATTATTTCATTTGGACTGTTCATTCATGTGCCTCCCACTTTTCAATGAGTCTAATTATACCTACCCGCAAAAGAGACCGTCAAGGCTTGTCGTACTTAGAATTGCTCATTTTTCAGATGATTTCATTGTTTTTTCATAACAGATAAATAAGAAGCGCGGATATCGCAGGAACATCTGGCTGGAAGGGAGCATTGTATCGAAGGAGGTCGATTCAAACGAGCAGGCTGCCCGACCTGGTTCTTACGTACATTATTGAAATGCAATCACTCCCATGAACCGGTAGTCATCTCTGTTCTGTTACCAAACGTTCCATCGGATATCATAAACCGTTATGATAAGATTCTAGCGTTTGGAAGAATACACGTATTGTATACGCATCTTACAATTATAAAAACCAAAGGAGCTTATTGTGAACGTATGTCTGCTGATTCACGGATTCACAGGAGGAGAGCATGAAGTCTCTCCATTAGCTGAACATTTAGAAGCGCAAGGGTGTAGGGTCAAACTGTTCACTTTACGAGGGCATGGCGGTACGAAAGCCGAGCTTCGACATGCCACTCGTTATGATTGGATCGATAGCGCCGAGACCCAAGTAAAGCAATTGCTCACTACGTCTTCTCACATACATCTGATCGGCTTCTCAACAGGCGCACTCATTGCAGCTCATCTGGTAACAAAATATCCGAATCAGATTCGCTCATTAACGATGCTGGCTGCACCCGTTTTCCCACTCAATCCTCGGCAGATTATTCGAACGCTGTCGAAGTGGCCAATGGTAACAGCATATATTCGCAATCTTTTCGTTGTGCCTTCCCAAGCAACACGTGAATTTTATCGGATCGTTCGCGAATCATTTGCCATCTATCCTCAGATCCAAATCCCTACCCTGATCGTGCAAGGCGATCAGGACCATCTTGTTAAACTAAAAAGTGCTTCGTATCTGGCAAAGCATCTAGGTACGCCGCATACGAACGTAGTGATAATCTCTGCCAGCGGACATCTGGTCTGTTATGCAGAGCGTAAGCACGAGGTATTCGAAGCTGTGCAAGACTGGATCGATACTCATCATGTTACGTAGTGAGAGTGAACGGTATATACTTGAATGTCCATGAGTACTCCTCCTTTGTACTGCATAAACGTATACTATATAGTAGGAGCAATATGTAAACTAGGAATAGAAGCACCTCATTTTACGTAGATATGGTATCGTATATATGTCTGACTGGAATTTGCTATTGTTATTATTATAGAAGAGAACGATTGCCCCATCGTATTCGAACATGGGCACAGAAACGCCACTTCCTTATAGTATAGTAAGGATTATTCTAGCTTGTGGAGGCAATCTCATGGGAATTGTGGAATATTTGGAATCGTTATTTACCCATCATGGCTATCTGGTGTTGTTTCTAGGGCTGCTGCTGGAATTTGTGGCGTTGCCTTTTCCGGGTGAAACGACGATGGCGTATGCAGGTTATTTGTCGTATTTGGAGCATCTGCATTTTGGATGGTTGATTGTATGCGCCTTTGCCGGAACGACGATCGGGATGACGATTACGTATTTTATTGGGAAAAAGGCGGGCTTGCCGTTTATGCGCAAGTATGGCAAATGGATTCTGTTGCCGGAGCATAAGCTGGACAAGGCGCAGAAGTGGTTTAATAAGTACGGGTATACGCTTGTGTTTGTCGGGTATTTTATTCCGGGGGTACGGCATTTTACGGGGTACTTTTCGGGGATTATGAACTATAAGTTTTGGCGCTTTGCGGCGTATGCGTATAGTGGGGCGATGCTATGGGTGCTCGTGTTTCTGCTACTGGGTAAGATCTTTGGACCGCAGTGGAATTTGGTGTTTCACTGGATTCACGAGTATTCGGGCGAAGCGATTGCGATCCTGGTCGGTCTGGTACTGGCAGTAGTGATTGTGAAGTACCGCAGGCAGCTCGGGATTGATCTGGTGAATAAATTTGGGAAGAAGAAGTCGGATGATTCGAGTGGTGAATAAACGAGGATGAATATAAGTAGCAGTGCAGATACCGAGCTTAAATGCCACAATCTGCACTGCTTTTATATTTTTTCAATAGGGCGAGATTAGATTCGACTATACGACTGTAGATAAAATATACTCTTTATGTAACCATAATCATATAAAAACAGGAGGAAAAATAGATGCGATCAAGCCGATATGCAGTACCTTTAATCATTTTTTTGTGTCTAAATCTCTGGACACCTATTCATGTAACAGCAGCCAAAAGCAATACAGTCCATGCACTACAATCTATTAGCTACATACAAGCTTCATCAAGCACATCTTATGCTATTGACCAGAATGGTACAACGTTCACATGGGGACTTGGGAAAAATGCAGGAACTGGTGACAATTATATCCACCTCTCGCCGCTTTCCTTTACAACACCAAGTACACCGTTTAAAGCTATTTCTCCCGGTTCAAGCATATATACAAGTGCTGTTACTGAAAAAGGACAAGTGTATACATGGGGAGTTGAAGATCCAAGTGGTCAGAAGACATCTACTCCTGTACAGATACAAGATCTAACAAGTATTGTTACCACAGCAACCGGAGCAAAGCATGTTCTTGCTCTGGACAAAGATGGACAAGTATGGGGATGGAGATCGAACGCGAGCGGACAATTAGACAAGACAAAAACAAATACTACTTCTTTTTACAATACGCCTGTGCGTTTGTCTGGTTTGAATGAAGTCACAGCTATTGCTGCTTATGACAATTATTCAATTGCTTTGAAAAAAGATGGCACATTGTGGGGATGGGGATCTGTCGATAATACTATAACAGCGCCTACTTTATTGACAAACGGGAAACAGATTATATCTGCCAAAATGAGTTATGAGAAGATTGTTGCTGTTAATAAACAGGGTAAAATATTATATTGGGATTTGTCTTCCAATATGGTTGCTCCCAAAACCTATATATTGAAATTACCAGCCATAGCAACCGATAACAGCTCAACTGGCGTCATCTATGCTATTGCCGATAACCATACTGTATGGAAAATCGATCCTCAAAATAGCCAAACTGCAATAACACAAGTTAGCGGTTTACAGCAAATTACGCAAGTTGCTTCAGGAATCAATTTCACTCTTGCTCTTGATCAAAATGGAAATGTGCATAGCTGGGGTATGAATGATAAAGGTCAATTGGGAATTAGCGATCCGTCTATTTCATCCAGTGCAACACCTGTAATTGTCCAAAAACCAATCATAGTAACATTGAACAATTCGACTATTCGAATGCCTAATGCTCCATTGCTAATCAAAAATGCAGTCTATGTGCCTGTACGCGGACTGTTTGAGAAGATGAATGCAACAGTTGTATGGGATAAAACCAATAAAAACGATGTATCTATTACAGATGGAGATACTGTTATCCGACTGACCAAAGGAAAAAATACCGCCATTGTTAATGGTAAAACGGTATCTCTATCTTCTCCGCCTCAATATGCCAACGAGAGTATTTTTATTCCGTTACGCTTCATTTCGGAGACGATTGGCGCTAAAGTGAATTGGAATAGTGCCAATTATGAGGTGGACATTCATACTGATGGCGTGACTACAACGAATTAACATCTTGTTTTGGCATGTAGAGGTTAATATTTCTTGTTTGAAAGGGGCATTAACGAGGAATTAAAGCAGCAAGTATCTATTGCTGTCCCGTAAATAAAAGAACCTGCCGATGATTTACTCCTGTCGGCAGGTTCTTTTGAATGAGAAGTTATCTTTTGAATGATACTCCAGACTATACAAGACAATATTCAGAAAATGATTCTGCTATCTTGCTATTTCTCAGTATCTAAGAGTTGCTATCCCTCTTGCCCTTGCACCGCTTGAAGCACCTTTTCAATATGCCCCTTCACCTTCACATTACGCCATTCCTGTTGCAGGTTTCCCTCTTCGTCGATCAGGAAGGTGGAGCGTACGATGCCTTCGTATTCTTTGCCATACATCTTCTTCAACTGCCATACACCGTATGCTTCCGCAACGGCGTGATCAGGGTCGGATAGTAGTGAGAATGGTAGCTCGTGTTTGGCTACAAATTTGTCATGGGAGGTGACGCTATCTGGGCTGATGCCTAGTACGACGGCTCCGTATTGCTCGTAACCAGCTGTGCTATCGCGGAAATCGCAGGCTTCTTGCGTGCAGCCAGTGGTGTTGTCTTTGGGGTAAAAGTAGAGCACGACTTTTTTGCCGCGGTAATCGCTCAGGGAGATTTCGTTGCCGCCGGATGCTTCGAGTGTGAAGTCCGGTACGGGTTGTCCAGGTTGCAGTTCGCTCATGGTTATAGCTCCTTTTGAAATAAAATAGGGTATGGAAGATAGTATGCTCTAATCATAGTAGAAAGGGTACGGGATGAAAAGCCAACTGCCATTGCCCGTCTGACATGCGGAGATGCCGAATGCTGAATCATTTGACGATCAGTACCGGGCAATGGGCGCGTTTGATGACTTTGTGGCTGACGCTGCCGAGGACGAGTTCTTGCAGGGAATTGAGTCCACGGGAGCCGATCACGATCAGATCGACGTTTTGCTTGTGCGCATAATCTACAATTGTGGCACCGGGTTCGCCATTTACAGTAGTCAGCTTCGGCTCAATTCCTGCATGACGGAACGTATCAAGAATCGGCTGTACCTTTTCTTGACGGTGGTATTGAATCTCGTCGTGGTTGTGGGATTGCAGCACTTCGTCTTTGATTTTATCGGGTTCGGCGACGAATAACACTTCTACGGTTACCTGCGGATTCAATTGCGCCAGCTGCACAGCTTCACCAGCAGCACGAAGGGAATTATCAGAACCGTCGGCGGCAATCAGAATGTGATTGTACATGATCAACACTCCTATTCAAAGGATGATAGGTGACTTATATTAGCGATCTAACAGATAAGCCTGCATGATTCGCACGATACAATTCACTAGAAAATAACGTGTCCTCTTCTTACTTGTATACCCGCCGAAACGGTTATGTTACACATCAGCTTACTAGCATGACGAAAAAGGGAATTGCTTTGCGATGATGAGGAATCTGTATACTCATTTGAAAAGAACTGCGGGAGTCGATATAATAGCAGGCAAGCAGCATAATCGGAACGGATCTATTACAGCAGTGTCAGAGAAAGATGGAAGTACTATTCTCATCCCCATATCATGCCAATAACTGATCGGAATATTGCTTCAACCGTACATTATGCTAACAAAGTGTATGGATATTGCTATCATCTCTGCACTACCCAATATTTTGCTAAAGGAGGATATCCCATGAAGAAACGAGTGCTCTCTTCCCTGTCTGCAGGCGTCGGTTATGAGACCGCTGTGTTTTTTGCAGCGGGTATTCACGGGATTCCTCTGTCCAAAACTGGATATTGTCGACCGGTGTGCAGGCTTTCTTGGACAGCATCCGCTATGGTTATGTACACACGGATGCCAAAAGAAACCACGGACATGCACACAGGTTAACGCCTGTGAATACACTCGGTATACAGCATGAACGCCGACCACAGGGAGTTGTTGCCTGTGGTTTTTGGCGTGGTGCGTAAGATGCGGCGTACGGGATACGGGATATGATGGTGAGCGGAGTATAGAATAGGATGTATAAAGTGACAGATCGGATGCAATGTGCAGTATAGTCTCAAACATGGCTTATTGGCACATGGCACGACCTACCATCTCTGCCGTACAGATTGATTCTCAACAAGCAAAAGGAGCGATAAAGTATGAAGACAATGATGCAAAATGAAAGCATTCAGGTGCGCTTGGTACAGGTGGACGATGCCGCGCAGCTACTGAATATGGAAACTGCGAATCGCGAGTTTTTCCAGCAGTTTACCGGGGCGCGAGCAGAAACGTTTTATACGTTAGAAGGGCAGCAAGACTTAGCGCGCAAACGGATGGAACGGGCTACGCAGGATGTCGGATACTGGTTTGTGATTATGCAGCGGGAGACGGAGCAGATTGTTGGGTTGATTATGCTGAGTGAGGTTGTGCGGGACAATTTGCAGAGTTGTTGGATCGGGTATTTTCTGGATCATCTGTATAACGGTAAAGGTATCATGACGGCAGCGGTGAAGATGGTGGTGGAGTATGCGTTTGAGGAACTGCAATTTCACCGTCTGGAAGCGGGTGTGATGCCGCATAACATCGGGTCGATTCGAGTGCTGGAAAAGGCAGGTTTTGAACGTGAAGGCTTGGCTCGTAAAAATGTGAAGATTAACGGCGTCTGGCAGGATCACGTAACGATGGGAATTGTGAATCCACGGGACTAATAAATACCTGACTATCTAGCAAAACAAAGCATCCCTTTCGCAGAACTGCTGGTACAACCATTACGGTTGGTGCCAAACCTGTCAGGAAAGGGATGCTTTTTGTGTTGCTTAGAAGGTCAATGCAATACGTACTGTATCGAAGTCACGTTGCGTCAGTGTCGGACGATGTGGATGACGTATCCGATGAGGAAGAAGCTGCATCGGTAGCTGACTTTTCAATCGTGTGCTGGGAACCAATCGCGTTATTCCAACCAGCGTAGCCAGAATGTACCCACCATTGGTCGGTATTCGGCTTCTGGGTGATGGTATAGTCCCAATTGACGTTTTTGTCTTCGACAGAGCCGTCTTCATTGGTACGTTTGTATACTTGTGTCGCAGTTAACTCGATGCTGTCGCTACGTATATCTACAGAGTCGAGATCGATGACAACTTTTTGCAGTTTGTACTTGGGTGAAGAAGTGAATTCGTTCATTTCCCATGTAGCACGGTTGTAGTAATCCGAATCAGGATTCACGTCCTTGAGTGCTTTGGGATTATTGGTGTTGATCGCAGTTGCCAGACTTTCGGATGCGTTGTATACGAGATCTAGCGCTTTCTCAGCAATCGGCTTCTGCAATACTGTATTCAAATCATAATTATGGTCATTGGTCGGTGTGATCGTCAGATCGCCTTTGAGATCGACACCTTGCGCTGTAGTGCTGACGGTAAATTTGGCTTCGGCAGGTGCAGGGAAAATGGTAACATAGTCGCCCTGATCGCTACTTACCGGTTTATCGTTCAGCGTCACCTGTGCATCGCCATCCGGCATAATCAACGTCATCGATTGAATCTTTTGCTGATCAAGATCCGTTTCGTTCATACGAGTAACCTTGAATGCTTTCACGATTCCTTGCGCCGGTACGCTGGCATAGGTGCCATCGATGGTAGCTGTGTAATGGTAAGCTGCTGGCCACAGATCACTTAACGTATCGCTATTGGAGGTTAGATCGCCGATCTGGATGGTCGATTTGACACCTTCTGGCATATAAGACACGTCGTTTCCTACCTCTACTGGTTCAATGTGTACTGACCAGCGGGTGCCGCGCCACGATTGCTCTGGAGCAAAAGTGATCCAGCTAGAATCATTGCTGAGTACTGCTTGCAATTGCTTTTTGATCGCATCGGCAGCGGAGGTGCTATCTTCTTCGTTTATCTTGGCTTCATCCAATGCGTTAGCGATCTCGTACTGATATTCTTCGCGTGTATCTTCGTTTTTGAGTGCTTCGGTGAGCAACGCGATTTTCTGCTGATCGTGCAGCGGTGAATCTTTGTCATCCAGATAGGATGCTAGCTGACTGGCATCGCCTGCATTGACAGCGGCGTTAAGTTTATCTGCTAATTGCTCCGGTGTACCAGGTCCATTCGTCAGACGCAGAATCAGGAACGCTGCCAGCGCTAGCGCCAGTATACCACCGCCGATAAGCAGATTCCGCTTGGCTGCTTTGGATAACGGTGCTCGTGGCACAGGAGTTGTTGCTGGAATATCGGAAGGTGCTAGTGTATCGGCAGTCATGATTGCCGGTTCGTCGTCAGTTGTTTCAGTTCCTTGCTCAAGCTGGTGTCCGCATTGTTTGCAGAATACCCAGTCTTTCTCGGTAGGAGTACCGCAATTGCCACAATACATAGGGATGTCTCTTCCTCTCTAGATCCGTTCAATGATAGATACGTACGCAATCAGAACATATTACGCAGACTGCTGACCATCTCATTGCCAAACGAGTTGAACACCAGTAAGATAGCGACAATCTGAATCAATACGGTACTGCCGATAAACCATACGGCACGCTCGCGCGATAGGCGGAACATCTCAATCCCTGCATACAGTGTCAGCATCAATGAAGAGATCAGTATAGCAAACAGCAATACGAATGAAAATTTCATTGTTACTAGCATGACCAGAGCAGCGACGATCAACGCAGCTCCTGTTACAAATTGCAAGCCGCCAAGCTTCACGAGTGCATCTTTCCAATACAAGCGCTGAGTACCCAGCTTATTGCCAATGAAAAAGACGGCTGCTAGCAAGATCAGCGTCGATACGAGGCAAAGGATCAGCGAGTGCCCGACGATGGACATGGAATCGCTCGCAGAACGGTACGTTTCATCATATTGATCAGCGCCGCCGAAGATGCTGCTCAGCTGACCAATCATTGCTTTGATCAATTGATGTTTGAACGACCATGCCCATAACATAAAGCCGATTAACGATACGGCGATGCCTATGATGCCGTATAACAGGTCACTGTCGCCCCGCAGTTGAAGGGCGGACATTGGATTTTTGAGCAGGTTTAAGATTTTGTGCTTGTCTACTTTGGAGAGCTGTTCTTTTGCGCTAGCGATCATCGGTGCTGCGGATGATGCTGGAGTAGATACGGTTGCCGCCGAAGCGGTTGAAGCTGTTGGCACTGCTACAGATTGCTGTTTGGTCAAGCAAGTATGTACCTCATCTGTTTGTAGTTCTGTACCACATTGTGTACAAAAAGCCATGGTATTGCCCCTTTCAGAATTAGTTATTAAGAACTAGGTATTTATATCTATTTCATACCCGCCGTCCATAATACCATGACTTTTGCAGGATTTCCAACTATTTTTAAATTTAGAAAAAGAAGAAATTAAACTTTGCATGTAAAGATGCTTGTATGCAACACAAAAAACATCCTGTATTCCTGCTTGGCTGCTCACGTATAGCTGTCCAATGAGACAGCCGAAAATGTTGAACATGCCATAGCAGAAATGCAGGATGCTGTTGAATGATTGGTGAGACATAGCAATATTGCGATAAAGATCATCTCTGATCGTCGATGATCAGAACGTAGATGTTGAGCTTAGATTTTGCCGAAATACGTTCTATGAAATACAGTAACAGAACTACGAACCCGCTCCCCGATACCGCTTCACTCCGCTGTTCCAGAACAACAGCGCCGCCGTGAAGAAGATCAGTCCCATCACCGGTGTCATCCATGCCATATTCATCATCTCCGGTCGTTCCAGAAATAAAGCTGCCGGATAAATGCCGACAAAGGCAAATGGCAGTACCCACGTCAGCAGAATCTGAATGATGCGGTTGTAGATCGTAATCGGGTAACGTCCGTAGGTCTGGATATTGACCATGAGCGGGATGATGCCAGTCGGTGAATCGGAATAGAAGGACACCGAAGTCAGAATAATATAAATGCCCGCGTAGATCAGCGTCGAGCCAATTGTCATCAGGATCAGGGCTGGAATATACCACCATTCCATCTCCAAACCGAGTTGCCCGCCGCTCCAGATCATGATAATCAGTCCAATCGCCGAGCCAATCAGCGATGGCGGATCAAGATTTTCGAGAAAAATCTGGAACAGGCTATGTGCCGGACGAGTGAGGATGCGATCCATCTCCCCTTTGACAATATAACGGTCGCCAAAATTCCACAGATTGATAAAGCAGCTATACAATCCATACGGCACCATAAAGTAGCCATATACAAATACCACTTCTGCCTCGGTAAATCCGCCCAGCGTCTCTGTATGTGCAAACACAACGAAGATGAAGATCAGATTCGTTGCCTGAAACAGCAGATCGGAGATCACTTCCACCCAGAAGTCGGCGCGATAGGTTAATCTTGTTTTCATATAATTCGTAAAATATTCCCAAATCAGTCCGGTATAATACGACATGCGCATCTCCTCACCCTCCCTGCACGAACAGTCGCACCCGGGCGGCGCGCCATACGATGATCATCGGCACTAGCAGGATCACAAACCAGATCACCTGAATGCCGAGCACTTCCAATATCCCCGTTCCAGCGATGCGTCCCGTAAACACCGAACTTGGCAAATACGTAATCGCCTGAAACGGCAAAACATTCATAATGGAAACAAGCCAGCCTGGGAAGAAGCTGATCGGAATGAGCAAGCCGGAGAATAGATCGACCACGACTCGTTTCATGCGCATCAGACCGTCATTATTTTCGATAAAAAATGCCATCAGCCCGACGAGAATATTCAGCTGCGTATTAATCAAAAAGCTGAAAAATAGCATCACCAGAAAGCCCACCCATGATACCGGACTGGTTGGCAACTGTACCGGAAACAGCAATACCGCAATGATCATACCCGGAATCATAAACAGCGAAAACCGGAACAGCCCTTCGCCAAAGCCCTGCATCATCTTCACCAGCAGGTAGTTGTATGGACGGATAAACTGAATCGCAATGGTGCCATCCCGAATCTCGGTCGCAATCTCCCGATCCAGATTGTTAAAATAAAACGCTCGCGCCATCCACGACACCGCTACATACGTGGTCATCTGAGCAGCGGTAAAGCCCGCCAGCTCTTCTTTGCCCCCGTAGATCGCTTGCCAGGTAAAATAGTACACCCCGATGTTGAGCGTATACACCAGAATACCAGAGTAATAATTGACCCGGTACGCCAGCATCGTCAAAAAACGAATACGGATAAAATCCCAGTACAGACTAGACATGCAGCGTGCCTCCCGGCTTCTCCGCCGAACCAGAGCTATAAATCTGACGAACGATCTCATCCGTACTCGTCTCGGAAATCTGCACATCCGTCACCTGCGTTACGGACAGCACACACGAGAACAATTCCGATACCGTCAGCTCTGCCGGTACAAGGGCAGTCGCCACCAGTTCACTCTCCTGTGTCCATGTTACCGGCAAGCCCGTTGTCCACTGCTGGAGCTGAGCATGCTGCACATTCTCGCCAAACTGGAATCGTACTTCGCGTCCGCGCCCCCAGCGGGATTTCAATTCATCCAAGCCGCCATCGTAAATGATACTGCCTGCATCCAGCATAATGACCCGTGAGCAGAGCGCTTCGATATCCTGCAAATCATGAGTTGTCAGCAGAATGGTCGTGCCCTGCGTACGGTTCAATTCTTTGAGAAATTCGCGAATCTCCGATTTCACGACGATATCGAGTCCAATCGTCGGCTCGTCGAGGAAAATAATCGATGGATTGTGCAGCAGCGCCGCTACCAGCTCGCAGCGCATCCGCTGACCGAGACTAAGTTTGCGTACCGGACGACTAAGCAGCTCCTGCAATTCCAGCCGCTCCACCAACTCATCCAAGCGTGTACGGAAGTCGTGCTCAGACACCCGATACACTTTGCGCAGCAATTGGAACGACTCGATCACGCCGATGTCCCACCATAGCTGACTACGCTGACCGAATACGACACCGATGCCTTGTACGAATTTCTCGCGTTCTTCGTACGGCACGTAGCCGTTGACCTTGATATGACCGGATGTCGGCACCAGAATGCCGGTTAGCATCTTGATAGTGGTCGACTTGCCCGCACCATTTTCGCCGATATATCCGCAGATTTCGCCCTGCGGAATACTAAAATCAATATCGTTAACAGCTGTGACCTCATGATACTGACGCGCAAATAAATCCTGTAGTGCGCCTTTCAAACCACCACGACTTTGCTGAATCTGAAACGTTTTGCGTAATGCGTTCACTTCAATCGCCTGCATGTTGTTCTCCTTCTTGTGTACCGGCTCTCTGCCGGTCATTTGTGGGTACAGCGATTGCTGTTGTTTGCCGGATTGAGACCGGATTGTAACCGTTCTGCTCTTTTTTTCGACATTTCCTCGCACTATCATATTCAAAGGGGCAGGGATTGACAGATGCTGACCTGCTTGTTCCATCGAGATGTCACAATTGATTGTTGTCTGAAAAGAAATTATAATGTACGGGTGTTGTGAAGACAATGCTAAGCTTCACGCCTTTACCCGCCTGCATTGCGCAGAATGTATGGCTACAGACAACCATCGACAAACCGATAACACTGAATATGAGGTACAGCCTTATACATCGTGAACCTTATCTTTGAAAGGAAGAACGTGCATGAATTTGAAAACAAAGCGCACGCTGCTTTGGAGCCTGATTATCGTCGCTGTGGCGATTATCGGCTACGCCATTTACTATTTTACCGCAGTTTACAACCAGATTGGCGCTCTCCAAAAAACGGGAGACGCTTCTCCCTTCAAAAATCTACCGACCAATACCGCTGTGGCTGCTGAGCCGCCGGCATGGGAAGGCACCGAGCCGGTCAACATTTTGCTGATGGGCGTTGACTCGCGCAGTTCGGATGACGGAGAGATTCCACGCTCCGATACGATGCTCGTCGCCTCGCTTGATCCAGTAAAAAAGACGATCCATCTGTTCTCCATCCTGCGTGATACGTACGTGGATATTCCCGGACACGGGGAAAGCCGCATTAACGCCGCGATTACGCATGGTCCGGATACCGCGATGAAGACGGTTAGTGATCTACTCGGCATTCCGGTGCAATATTACGTCTATACTGACTTCCAAGGATTTATTAAGCTGGTGGATGCAGTAGGCGGTATCGACTACACCGTTGAAAAAGATATGCATTACACCAGTGTAGCCGACAAACATGAATACGATATCGATCTGAAAGCCGGTGCGCAGCATCTGGACGGCAAAACGGCGCTGGAATATGTACGTTTCCGCCATGATGCGATGTCAGACTTTTCCCGTACCGAGCGTCAACGTGCCTTCCTGACAGCAGTCGGTGATAAGCTGAAATCGACTACTTCGATCATGAATCTGCCAGACATCCTCAACCAGGTGAATCCGTATATCGATACGAATCTGAGTGTAGATGATCTGTGGAAACTCGCCAGCGTGGCATATGATAGTAATATGAGTGGCAGCGAGCAGCTTCCGCCGAATGACTTGCTTGCTGAGAAGCATGTAGGCGGCGCTCAAGTGATCGGCGTTAGCAGCGAAGAGAAGCTGAAGCAATTCGTACAGGATAGCTTGAACAAAACCACAACTGAGCCGACTCCAGTATCAAGTAACGGTCAAACTGGCACCAACGAAGATAGCACTTCGTCTGGCAGCTCTACATCTGGAAGTTCAAGCAGTAGCAGTACGACCGATCCAGAGAGCAGTACTGGTTCTTCCAGCACGTCGGGTACTTCATCCAGCTCTAGCAGTGGATCGTCGTCCACGTCTTCCAGTTCGAGTTCATCCAGTAACTAAAATGGGACTAGAATCCGATGCAGTATAGGAAGCAGAATCCGCTATATGAAGTACTATAGTATCGGATATGGTAACTGTACTGCTGGATGGATATCATCGCGATGCCTCAGGATGTAGAGAGAACAAGACTGACGGCGTATACCTGGCATTCTACTTCATATTATCTTTTCAACAGGGCGTATCATTGTAAATCATGAATTGTTATTGTATTCATTCCATCGCTTCATTTCGCGATATCCAAGGAAGCTTTCTTCACGAAAGCTTCCTTTTTTCATGCCGCTGCACGGTTTGTTCATACAGTCGTCATATGCCTGACTGCGCTCTCGTGTTAAAATAGATACGCATATCGCACGGTTACAGCGTCCAGACAGCAAGGACGCTTTCTTCCATACAACAGGTTAAAAAGGAGACTAGGTTAAGATGAATGGCAATCGCAAACGTTCGGAACAATTATATGAGCAAGCATTGGAGCATATCGTCGGCGGGGTCAACAGCCCTTCGCGTTCGTTCAAGGCGGTAGGTGGCGGGGCGCCGGTATTCATGTCCTCCGCCAAAGGCGCGCACTTCTTCGATGTAGATGGCAACAAATATATCGATTATCTGGCGGCATTCGGTCCGATCATTACCGGTCATGCACATCCGCATATTACAGCGGCAATTACTCGCGCTGCCGAGAATGGTATACTGTACGGCACACCGACTGAGCTAGAAATTCAAATGGCACAAATGCTCAAAGACAGCATTCCTTCACTGGATAAAGTCCGTTTCGTCAATTCCGGTACAGAAGCGGTCATGTCCACCATTCGGGTAGCACGCGCGTACACCGACCGTAGCAAAATTATCAAATTCGCTGGTTGTTACCACGGTCATTCCGATCTGGTGCTGGTGGCGGCAGGCTCTGGTCCTTCTACGCTTGGCACGCCAGATAGCGCTGGGGTACCAGCAAGTATCGCGAGCGAAGTAATCACCGTACCGTTCAACAGCTTAGATGGATTACAAGAAGCACTGGAACGCTGGGGCGATGAGGTCGCAGCCGTGATGGTAGAGCCGATTGTCGGCAACTTCGGTATGGTTATGCCGGAACAAGGATTTTTGGAAGGGCTGTGTAAGCTGGCTCACCAATATGGCGCGCTCGTTATTTACGATGAAGTCATTACTGCGTATCGGTTCCACTACGGTTCAGCACAAACGTATGCCGGTCTGGACAACCATGCTGACATTACGCCCGATCTGACCGCACTGGGCAAAATCATCGGCGGCGGTTTGCCCATCGGCGCTTATGGCGGTCGCAAGCATATTATGGAGCAAGTCGCTCCACTCGGTCCTGCTTATCAGGCAGGTACGATGGCAGGCAACCCAGCGTCCATCGCATCCGGTATCGCCTGTCTGGAAGTGCTGCAAGGCGATGGCGTGTACGATGAAATGGAGCGTCTGGCGATTCGTCTGACCGACGGTATCCAATCGTCTGCTGAACGCTACGGTGTCCCGCTGACGATTAACCGGATCAAAGGGGCATTCTCGACTCATTTCTGCTATCATCCGGTGACGAATTACGATCAGGCGCAGGATACAGACGGCGAGCAATTCGCTTCGTTCTTCCGCCATATGCTAGATCGCGGCATCTGCCTCGCCGCTTCCAAATACGAAGCATGGTTCCTGACTACCGCGCATACCGATGGCGATATCGATCTGACACTGCAAGCGGCGGATGAAGCGCTGAAGCTGGTCTCACAGGGGAAATAAAATCGTGAATGTGATAATCACTCATGTAGCGAATGATAAATAATGTGCAAGTGCCGATCCATGGTACAGCGCGAAGGAAATACCCTTCGACTGTATCGTAGATCGGCACTTTTTTACTATGCGGTGCAATAGAAAGAAAATAACTGTACAACAGCCACCTAATTCGTTATGATGGATTTAATTTCGTTATATTGAATTTTTGTTCACTATAACATACAAAGTATAGGAAGGAGCTTGGTTATGCCTGTATTTTCATTTTGGATGTTTATTTTGATTGCCAGCTTTACGCCCGGACCCAATAATATAATGGCGATGGCGTATGCGAATCGCTATGGGCTGCGCAAGACGATACCGTTCTGTCTCGGTGTGGGAACAGGATTCAGCTTATTACTTATGATGTGCAGTGTAGCCAATCTGCTGTTAGTGCAGTGGATACCATTCATACGTTTGCCGCTTACAGTGCTTGGCGTTGTGTATATGCTGTATCTTGCATATCAAATGGTCGCCGATTCCGGTGAAACATCGACAACACAATCGAATCGACAGCCAAGACTGTTTTGGACTGGGCTATGGATTCAATTTCTAAATCCGAAAGGCATTCTATTCAGCCTATCGGTCGTCTCTACCTTCATCCTGCCGTATTATTCGTCGCTGATTCACTATATCGGCTTTGCCGTACTACTGGGAGCGGTCGGTGTATGTAGTTCGTTTAGCTGGAGTCTAGGCGGGGCGCTATTCCAGACATGGCTTCAACGTCATCGTCGTCTGTTTAACTAGACGATGGCTCTCCTGCTTGTTTGGACAGCTATCTTGTTATTGCTCTGATATGATCGACATGCTATTTTGCCAAAATAGACATTCGCACATTCAGGCATTCAAGATTGTTAAAAAGCCGTACCGCATCAGTAAAACACTGTGCGGTACGGCTGCGTGAATGATAAAGAGTCAGGTACAATCGCAAACGTCGGAATTATTTTTGGAGCAAATTGATATGATCGAGATCGGTCGGGCTGTTGTAGATGAATTCTAGCTTGTAGTCACCACGGTTGTAGGTGAGCTTCGTTTGCTTGGTGCCGCCGCTGGTGATCGTCGTGGTGGAGCTTGGGGCATACCAGTTTTTCTTTAGTACGCTCATGGTGATGCTGCCAATCGTCTGCTTACGCTCGACGGTTGTGCCGAGATAGCGAATCTCTTTGAGCACATTGGAGCTAGTATAGGATAGCGCGTAACCCGGTGTTCCCATCTCGGCTTGATATACATCGTAGCCGGATGCACTGGTGCGCGAAGTAGTCGGTTTGCCATAAATGGCGATTGCTGAAGCACGCGTCGTATCGCCTACGATCAGCTTATCGACAGGATTGCCGTTTGCCTGCGGGAAGTGTCCTTTTAGCGCGGGCTTGTAAAAGGTGTTCAGCAGTGTCGCACCGCTCTGCTGCTGACTTGTCGCTGCACTCGTGCTTGCGGCATATGCCGATGAAGACGGCACGATAGCGGTAGTAGCGGCAAATGAACCCAGTGTGGCGGCTCCGGTGACAGCGATGGCGATTCCTGTGTGTTGCATATGTTTTGCGATGTTCATTGGTCATTCCTCCTTGATGTACAAATCCTTGAGATTTCCCTATGAATGTATCGTCTATGTGATCTAAAAAAGCGCTAGCGCTTTTTGATACCGTTATATATAACCCGAATCATAGCCGTTGTCGCGACATCGTCTAGAATCGGCTGATTGGACAGCATGCGGTAGCTGGATGGCGAATAGATCAGCTCGATTACCGTCTGTGCGGATACCTGTTCATCCACTTCACCGCGCGCCAATGCACGCTCCCAGATGACCATACATTTGCTGACCAGCATCTCCTGTAACGTATGCTGAAATGGCAGCAGCAATTCATGACGGCTCTGACTCTCCGCAATAATCTGCGCCAGAATCCGACCTTCTGGACTATCATAAAATTGATTCAACTTGCTGAACCATCCTACATAATCGTCCACAAAGTTGCCTTTGTCTTCAATGATGCCTTCTATCTGCACATGGTGCAAAAATGCCTCCATCGACATCTCGACCTTATCACTCCACCAGCGGTAAATGGTCGCTTTGCTGACTCCCGCCTGTTCGGCAACTTTATCGATCGTCATTTTGCGCAAACCTTGTTCCCGTAACAATGCCATCGTAGCGGTAAATACAGCTTGCCGCGACGTCTGGCTCGGCGGTCGACCGGGCTTTCGTTTGATGTTGTTCATTTCGTAACTCCTTTATTTTAGAAACGAAACGTTCTGTATTTAAATTATACCTTTGTCTATGCTTTGTCAAATCAGACATATAAATCAGATATATGATGTGGCAGTTGGATAGGTGATATGCGCTGCCACATGTAGAAGAATCATCTCTGCACGTATACACTGTATTGTCAGTGTATGAGCTTCATGTTCAGGTGTATACCTACCTCGTCAGTTCGATGTGATCCATAGTTTGTTGATCTGCGTCGCAACAGTATGTAGTGCTGTCGGAATGCGTTCTTCGGGCACATTGGATACATTGATACGCAATCCGTTCCAGCTGTACGGGCTGTCCGGTAAAAAATAACGCTCTAGCGAATCGGCAATCAGCTGCTGCTCTGCCAACTGACGAATGAGCGCCTTCGTCGGAAAATGTGCCGGTAGCGGGATTACCGCATGAATCGCATCCACATGATACACATCTGCGAACAACGCGCATACGGGCACCAACTCCTGCAATGTCTTATGGAGCTGCCTGCTTCTACGGTGATACGCATCAAGTAACAGACGCCAATAACGGGCGAACATGCCATTATGAATGTACATATGCAGTGCCGCCTGCGATAACATGGAGCTGTCGATATCAAGCAGATTTTTGTAACGGGCAAACGATGCTTGGAGTGGTTCCGGCAAGACAGCAGCTCCGATACGCAGTCCGGGGAATAGCATTTTGGAATAGCTTTTCAAATAAATAACGTGCTGGGACAGATCGTGCGCATACAACGGATCAGCATTCGTATGCTGCTCCAGATCGGCAAGATAATCATCCTCAACCAGATACACATCGTACCGTGCCGCCAGCGCAACGAGCTTCTTCTTATCAGCATGACGCAGCGAATGACCGAGCGGATTATGAAAGCGCGGCATGATGTAAAAGAACTTGATTTCTCCACTGCGGAACCATCTCTCCACCTCTGCCAGATCCAGTCCCTTGACTGTACGGGCAATCTGCACGATCGGAACATCCAGCGCTTCCAGCAATTCCATTAGCAAATGGTAACCCGGCTGCTCGATCATGACCGATTGCCGCCCACCCGGAAAAGGCATCATCGTCAAAATCGACAGCGCCTGCTGCACACCCGACGTAATATACAGCCGCGATAACGGCGCGAATACCTGCACCTCTGCCAATTGCTGCTGGACTTCTTCCAGCAAGGCAGGCAATCCTTGCGGCATGCCGTACGTGAATAGCTGATCTCGGTACAGCTGCATCGCCTGATTCAGACAACTCTGAAAATCGGCAAACGGGAAAATCTCTGCCGCCGGTGCCGCAGACGCCAGATCAAGCATCTGCTGCTGCAATGCATCCTGCTGTGGTCCGTGCGCAGCTACATAATACCCGCTGCGATCCAGCACATACACATAATGCTCCGCAATGAGCTGCTCATACGCGCGAATAACCGTAGCGGCACTGCATCGCTGCTCTGTCGCCATCTGCCGAATCGAAGGCAACTTGTCACCTGCCGGGCGGGCGCGGGAGATAATCTGCTGGCGTAGCGCTGCTGCCAGTGTGCTGTGCTTGCTCGGCATTGGATTGCTCCTCCTTGTCTTGGTTAGGATCGATCTTAGTGTTATTTTGTCCGTATGATTACACTACCTCATTATACCGTATGCTTACGGCTTGCCATTGGACTGTTCTGTACATCTGTACCGGTACAGATGCTATAGATAGGCATTGCTGCTTCCCTCAAGCGAAGTCTATAGTGAAGGGCATAGAGACGATGTTTGTGCACGGCATCGCCTTGATTCTCATTTACGCTGTGCGTTAGCAGGAGGTTTTTTAGTTATGAAATCACATTCGTTTTCCGATTCTGCATCCATTCATTCTTCCTCGAACCTACAGGCAACACCGACTCGTACATGGACATCGTACGCAGCGGCGATTGCCTATGCGCTTATTATCGGGTTCTCGTTTCTATTTGTAAAAATGACGGTGTATACTGCCAGTCCGTTCGATGTGCTGGCTCACCGTTTTCTGCTGTCCGTCTTGGTGATGGCGGTACCAATCCGGCTGGGCTGGATTCGTATCTCGGTGCGGGCGGCAGATTTGAAACGTATGTTGCCGCTAGCGCTGTTATCGCCGGTGTTGTATTTTACCTTGCAGGCGTTTGGACTGTTGTACGCTTCGTCTTCGGAGGCGGGGATCATTCAGGCGACCGTGCCAGTGTTCACATTGCTGCTGGCTGCTTATATTCTCAAGGAACGGACACGCTGGCTGCAAAAGGTATCGCTACTCGTATCTGTTGCCGGCGTGATTCTGATCTTCGTTATGCAGGGCAATGCCGGATTCCGTGCGGATCATCTGGGTGGCATTGTGCTACTGATCGGCTCGGCACTGGCATTCGCCGGGTATAGTGTGCTCATGCGTCCGCTCACTCGGGTGTATAATCCGCTGGAGCTGACATGGGTAACCATGCTGACAGCAGCAATCATGTTCAACGTGATCGCGCTGATTCGTCATTTCGCGGCAGGCAATTGGATCGACTATGTACAGCCGTTGACACAGCCGAGTTATATGATGGCATTGCTGTATCTTGGTGTGCTGTCCTCACTCGGTACAACATTGCTGTCAAGCTACGCCTTATCCCGGCTAAAAGCAACGCAGATGAGTGTATTCAGCAACATCTCCACGATTGTATCGATGATCGCTGGAACGATTATTTTACATGAGCAATTGCTATTGTATCATGTGATCGGCGCGGTGCTGATTATCGGCGGTGTGCTCGGTACGAATTGGAACGGACGACGGAAGGGCAAATAAGCAAGTATTCCTTTATCCATCGCCTTATCATTCTGTACGAGAATGAGGTATAGTAGGAGTAGACAATTACATTGGATACCTAACTACATATCCATCATTTCATACGGGAGAGGAAGGAATGTAACGTGATATTCAAAAAGCTGCTGCTGTTGGTCGTGACACTACTATTGCTGACCGTAACGCTATTGCCTGCTTCCACTGAAGCGGCGACCGCGGCATTGCCCGATTTTCACGATGGGATGAATTGGAGTCAGGATACGGAAGACAATCTATCCTTTCCCCGCGATTTCTATATTCAGACGGACATTGTGAATCTGTCTGGTGAGCGTACTTTGTTTGTGAATCAGGAGGAAGGTACGTTATATATGACGAGTCTGTCCAGCAGTACGCGGCTGTGGAGTCATACGTATGATCATCTGTATAGCTATGATGTGCTGGATGCCAGCGGTAAGATCGTCATCATTGTTAGCCAGAATCACAAGCTGCAAAAGATCGTACTATCGCTTAACGGCAACACACTGTCTACCTTTATCTATCCAACTGCTCTGCTGCAAACGTTAAACACAGGCGGCAATGACCAGACGGCGCATCTGAGTTGGTCAGCGCAGACTGCCGGAAATGCAGAACGTATAGCGTTACAAACAGGGCAGCAGGTACTGATTTACCGTTCCCCGTGGAACAAGCCAGTGCGTACGTTGTCCTTACAGGCGTACAGCAACAACAATAACGAAGCGCTAACTGTACTGAATATGGAGTATGAATCGAACAAGCTGGTCATTCGGTACCGCAGTGGCGAACTGCATGATCAGCGGTATGTATTTGAATTGCTGGATACGAGTTCTGCCTCTCATCGTTCGCATCTGGTGCGTGCGCCGCTAAGTACGATTGGCGAGTTCAAGCTGGATCAGGGGCAGGCGGTGATCTACCTTTCCAATGATACCGGCAATAAGCTGCAAAAGGACGGCTCCACCTCGTATCCGATCTATTCGCGCTATGATGTGACTACCGGCAAGCTGCTAGTGCAGAGAACGCGCGTCTTCACAGATGCGAAGCAAAACTGGCGAACCGATTACAACAATCATCAGGTATTTGTACAGGTGGATAGCGAACAGCGTTTGTATTTATGGGATCAAGCTGGAAATGAATTATGGCGCACGCCGACATTGTCAGATCAGCTGTTATTTCGGTTTATCAAGTATGAAAAGGGCACGCTGTATCTGTTGGTCGAGGATCAGAATCGGCAGTTTCGGATTGTGAAGCAGCCACTGGTGTAGGGCAAGAATATCATCGTATGGCAAAGACCGTATCTCCTATATGGGAAATACGGTCTTTGTCTGTATTGAGTATAGTTTGCTTGATCTGTGCTTGATCTGTGCTTGATCTGTGCTTGATCTGTGCTTGATCTGTGCTTGATTTATGCTTATCCGCCGATCTTAATTCTTAATCTAAACTTGTTCTGCTTGATCTGAGCGGGTATGGTAGACGCTAGTGCTTACCTACGTTACAAGACGTTACGTAATGTTGCGTTTACTGTTTCCCATGTATAGTTCACATTTACAACAAGCTGAATAGTACGAAACAAGTCGACTTCTAGTGCCGTTTACCGTTACAACTACAGCGTCTCCACACCAGTCTGCGTATTGGTAGGATCGTCTTCCAACTGTGAAGGTGGCTGCGCAGTTTCCGGGGTGGCGGCTTTATTGGTTGGGTTCATCGTTTGTCCATACAGATCGTCTCGCGTGCGTAGCAGTTGAGCAAGGAACGCCAATGTTAGTCCTTGTCCCCAGCCTTGAATGCGTTTCTCCGGCACTTCGCGATAGCCGTCAATGTCATTCATAATCGCGGTTCCTGCGGATACGCCAGTTACGGTGCCATCTTCTCGGATGCGGGACAGAATGCCGTCGATCGCTTTTTGCGAATATTTGTTGTATAGTCTGCCGCGCATGAGTAACGCGGTCGCGATACCTGATGAGCCAGACGTTTCCAGATACGAGGTTGGATCATCCAGCACGGTATGCCATAAGCCTTCTGGCGATTGCAGGCGGACGAGTGAGCTAAGTTGATCCCGCAGTGAGCCGTCGATGATCATATACGATGGATGCTGTACGGGCACGAATGCCAGTGCCTTCGACATCGTTAACGATGCCCATGAATTGCCGCGCGCCCAGAAGATCGAGGACAGATGATTCTGATTCACATTGTCCCAGCCGTGATAATACAGATTCGTCTGCTCGTCCTGCAATACCTTTTCATGTCCATGATACTGGCGTAGTCCGTCGTCAAAATACCGCTTGTTCCCCAGCAGATGACCGATACGTAGCAGATAATATCCCGCCATGAACATCGTATCTACCCACGCCTGCTCTGGGAACACATCTGTCACCGAATTGACGGTATGCTGGAAAATGCCTTCTCCGAACCGCTCTGCCTTGCTATCCAGAAACTCCGCCATTTCTGTAGCAATCTGCAAATACTGCTCTTCCCCGGTCGCTTCATACAGTGTTAGCAGACAGTGACCGATCGATACTCCATTGACCGATAACGGTGGCAGACCATCCGCAATATTCTCATCGACCCAGAGTCGCAGCTGATCCAGATATTCACGCTTGCCAGTCGCCTGATACGCTTCACACACTCCATAAAAGGCTACACCGCCCGGCCAATCCCAGCTAAAATCCATATTGAATGTACGCTCTACGACCCGATCAATCACCTGTTTAATATGTTCCTCGTCAAAATGCAATGCTGGCATATGATCCATCCTTTCCTCCTGCAATATACATATAGAAGTACTGATATACATACAGATGCACTTGAATATCCACCTGTTATCTCCAATACCTGATCTGCTATCTCAAATACATGACCAATGGTTGCAGATTCAATTCCCGAATGCCTTCGATAACTAGCCCGGCAATCTGCCGCGCCCCTTGCTCCTGCAAATGTGTATTATCCTGCACGCCGCTTGGGAAATTCATATATTCGCCCGGATATAGCCAGACGAATAACGCCTTGCTCTGTTCCGGTCCAAGTTGCTCCCATACCATCGCCGTCTTCGCCGCCAGATCGATGAGCGGCACTTGCTGCTCGGCTGCCAGTTCACGTACAGCGAGCACATAGTCGCCATGCGTATCTTCCAGCTGTCCATCTTCGGTAAAATAACGACGATGAATCGGCGTCAGCAATACCGGATGCGCGTCTTTCTCACGAGCGGTTACAATGTACTCGGTCAACTGCTGCTTATACGTTGTAAATGGATCGGTATGGCGAGCAACGTCCGTTTTTGCATCATTATGTCCGAATGGGATGAATAGATAATCGCCTGCTCGTAGCTGCTGACGGATCGTTTCCAGCCTGCCTTCGTCGGCAAAGCTTTTGGAGCTACGCCCAGAGATCGCATGATTGTCCACGCACACATCATGCTTGAATCGCTCCGGTAACAATTGCCCCCAACCAGCATAGGGATATCCATCCGCTGGCTGGTCGGTTACGGTCGAATCGCCCGCCAACAGCAGTTGCAGTGTATGCGGTGCGGGTGTGATGTCTAACGTATTGAGCCGTGGGGCTTGTCCGCTGAAGTTCAGTTCCAATCGTCCGCCGTGTACGTGAACGCTGCATAGTACTTCCTGAATCTGCCCAGATTGGGTACGAATCGGCGGCACCACCACTTTGCTACCTGATGCGCGGATGATCGTGTGCGTAGCAGTCTGCCAATCACCCAGCTGCATACGGATCAGATAACAACCATCCGGCACATCGAGGACAAAGGTTGCTTGCAGCGGAATGCAAAAAGCAGCTTGCAGATGCTGTGTTGATGCAGATTGCTGATCGTCAGATGCAGCGCGATCACGACCGTACACCGCACCGCCGGGCAGAAATCCATAGCCCGACTCTGACGTATATACCGTTTCCGGCGTTAACGGCAGATACCCTTCTACCGGCGTACCAGGCCCTGCATCAAACTTCCAGCCATCTGCCGTTTGCCGCTCTGCATCTAGTGCAATATCCTGCTGTACAGCCGCCATGTTTGTTTGATATTCATTCGATTGCTTCTGTTGCCCTGATGGATGATATTGCTCTTGTTTCTGTAGTCGTGGATGTTGCTCGTGTAATGACGAACGTTGTTCTTGTGATAGCAGATCCTGACCATGTTCCGATTGTTTGGAATCTCCCATGATTAGCCTTTGATCCCGCTGCTGCTAATGCCTTCCACGATATGCTTCTGGAACAGGAAGAACACGAGAATGACCGGTAGCAGACTGACCATCGACATCGCGAACATACCGCCCCAGTTGGATGCAGATTCGCTATCAAGGAACATTTTCAGACCCATAGAGACGGTATATTTATCCGGCGAGTTCAGATACAGTACCGGTCCAAGCAGATCTTCCCATCTCCAGTAAAAAGAGAAGATCGCCGCTGTTGCCAGCGATGCCTTGATCAGCGGCATGATGATCTGAATAAACAATCGGAACTTCCCACAACCGTCAATCGTCGCTGCTTCATCCAATTCCTTTGGAATCGTACGGATAAACTGCACCATCAGGAAAATAAAGAACGGTGCGCCGAAAAACTGCGGTACAACGATCGGCCAGATCGTATTCAGCCAGCCCAGTTTCGTGAAAATAATATACTGCGGCACAAGCACGACATCATGCGGCAGCATGAGTGTAACCATCATCACCGCAAACCAGAACGCACGACCGGCAAATTGCAACCGGGCAAAGCCGAACGCGATCAATGCCGACGATACCACGACACCAAGTGTGGACAGTACGACGATCACGAGCGAGTTCCAGATATAATGACCGAACGAGTAGCCGCCAATGCCTTTCCAGCCGGAAGCATAGTTGCTCCATATCCATTCCGCTGGCAGCAGTGTCGTCGCTGTCGTGAAGATCGTGCGACTTTCCTTGAACGAGCTGAAAAACATCCAGATGATCGGATACAGCATGAGCAGTGCCAGTGCAGCGACGAAGATATGGTAGACGGGCCACTTAATGCGCCGCCATAGACTTCCCTGACTTGCCGCTGAACCGGCGATCGTTTGGTTATAGCGTTCTGCTTTGGTATCTGCCATGGATCAGCGACCTCCTTCCGACTCGTAGAACACCCAGAATTTCGACGTTTTGAACAGAATCAACGTCAGCACCCCGATGAAGATGAGCATGACCCACGCCATCGCAGACGCATACCCCATATTGTTGAACATGAATGCCTGACGGAACAGATACAGCGAATACAGCATCGTGCCGTCCAGCGGACCGCCTTCGCCTTTGGAAATAATATACGCCGGTACAAAGGTCATAAAGGCGCTAATCGTCTGCATGATCAGATTGAACAGAATGATCGGACTGAGTAGCGGCAGCGTAATACTGAAAAATTTCCGTGCCGGACGCGCACCATCTACACTTGCTGCTTCATACATTTCCGGGGAAATGTTTTTCAGACCAGCGAGGAAAATGAGCATGGACGAACCAAACTGCCAGACCGACAGCGTGATCAGCATACCGAGCGCAGCGCCCGGATCGCCGAACCATTGAATCGGTGCTGCTCCCAGCGCCATCAGCAGACCGTTGACGATCCCCTGCTCGCTGAAAATGTTGCGCCACATGATGGATACCGCAACGCTACCACCGATGATGGACGGCAAATAATAGATCGTCCGATACGCACCGATCATACGCGAGCCGGTGTTGAGAATCATCGCTACGAATAACGCAAATGTCAGTCGCAGCGGGACACCGATAAACACGTAGTACAGTGTGACTTTGACCGAATTCCAGTACTTCGTATCACCAGTGAACATTTTCTCAAAATTATTCAATCCGACCCAGCGCGGTGGGCTAAACAGGTTATAGCTCGTAAACGACAGATACAGCGAGATAAACATCGGAATTAGCGTAAACGCCAGAAATCCGATAATAAATGGGCTGATAAACGCGTAACCAGTCAAATTGGCTTTTAGCGAATAATTGTTCCGCATGAATCCGCACACCTCCTTGGGAAAATACAAAACTGGGCATTATCATAGTATCCGGCATGCTCCAAAATAGCTCAGCCATGAGCGGGAAAAGGAAAGCCGACCACATCGCAGCGTATCGATGCTGCCATGCGTCTCTTTCCCGATTCCCATTTACTCCGACTTGCTTCGTTCGTGTTCGTCATCACCGTATCAAAACAGGAACAGTGATACCGTGGCACAGAGCAGAGACATTCTTCTACGCCGTCTCTGCTTGTGCCTACTGCTACTGCACTCGATCATCACGGCTATAGTGATTACATCATCACATTACGGCTGGTTGTTGGACAGAATCGAATTGGCATCGGCGCGGAACTTCGGTGCGGCTTCTGCTGCCGTAATCTGTCCAAAGTTAATCTGCTCCACATAATCCGCCAGCGTAGCGATAACCTCCGCGGAACCTACCGGTGGCGGCGGGCTCATCGGTGATGCGATCGGCTCCATTTGACTAACAAAATCAAACACCTGTTTCTCTGCTTCCGTCAGATCCGGTGTTACCGCTTCTTTGACAGCGGCAGAGATTGGTACACCACGTTCGCCCTTAATCAGCTTGTTTGCATCCTGATTGTTGATCCAGAAGTTAATGAATTTGGCAGCTTCGTCTTTGGATTGCGAGTTTTTGGAGATGGACCAGTACATGCTTGGCTGCATGTAGATGCCTTTTTGCATATCCGGTCCGAGCATCGGTGCCAGCTCCAGCGGCTTGTCAGCTACTTTTTGCAGGGCGACGAACTGGTTCGACCACTGCCATGTACCGATCCCCGTGCCTTTGACCACGGTCGATTCCTCGATAATGCCTTTATTTTGGCTCAGCGTTTCCTGAGATGGTGCCGCGCCTTCTTGGATCAGCTTGGCAAGACGACCGAAAAATTCTGTGAACAGCGCGTCATCTTCATAGCCGAGTGCCGTACCGTCAGCTTTGTACAGTGACATGCCTTTTGTTCTCAAGAAATAGTTAAAGAAAATATCCGGTGCCATCGATTCGTCAAAGTAAATGCCTTTATCTTTGGCTTGTCCGGCAAGCTTCTCATAGTCATCCCATGTCCAGTCTTTCGGAATTTCGGTGATGCCTGCTTTTTTGAGCGTTTCTGGGTTGTATTGGTAGCCGAGTACGTTTACCCCGGTTGGGATACCATATTGTGTACCGCCGATTACGCCAGTGCTAACGACGCTCTCGCTCACATCGTCCAGCTTGATCTGGTTGCCGATGTACGGCTTGAGGTCTTCAAGCTGACCGTTTTTGGCATATTGGCTAATGTAGGAGATGTCCATTTGGATGATGTCGGGCAACTGGTTGGCGGCTGCCTGCGGGGCAAGCTTTTTCCAATAATCATCAAAGGACGCGTATTCGATGTCGATATTCACGCCGGGATTTTCCTTTTTGTACATGTCGATCACCTGCTGGGTGTAGCTGTGACGCGTATCCGATCCCCACCAAGCGATGCGAATCGTCTTGCCGTCCTGCCCGCCACTGCTGGAACCAGAAGTACTGCTGCCAGAATTGCCACATGCAGTAATCGTAAGCAGAATGGCGATCAGGGTCAGGATAGAAGCTGTCTTTTTAAAATTCATGCGTATTCTCCCCTTTCGATAATGGACAGATGTAGATTCGCTGTGGAATCATGCCGACGAATACAGCCATCTGTAATGAGATAAAAGATACATCGCAAATCGTAAAGCAGGTGTAGAGCGTGGATGATTGGTGCATGTTGGCAAACAATATGTAGCTGTAAACGATAATCACAATGCTTAATTTGTTAACGCTTACATTTTTATTCTGTCTTTATTCTCGCAGATGGACATTCGCAAATGAATACACAAATCCGAGGTTTTGGTGTAAAAAACAGAGGGGCATAGATCGGATCAACAAATGAGTTCGCGCAAAATAGGGAAACGAGGGATGTACAGCTTCCATCGCTGCCGCTCTGTCCCGTTTCCCTTTGACTTCTTATTATCGGATCATCATCGAATGTCTGCTGCCTAAGCCTACCCCCGCCGATATTCCGTCGGCGTCATGCCAGTCACCTTCTTAAACACTTGGCTAAAATACTGCGAATTCCCGCCAAACCCGAACAGCTCTGCCAATTCAAACACCTTCACATCCCCGCTGCGACGAATATGCTCAGTCGCCCGCTCAATCCGATAGCGATTCACATAATGCGAGAAATTATCCCCGGTCACTTTTTTGAAAATTTTACCCAAGTAATCAGGGTTCATGTACAGCATCTGATTGGCAACGCCATTCAAGGATAGCTCGGCGTTCGTGTAGTTCTCCTCAATAATTTGCAGCATTTTGTTCACAACCGAGGATTGGCGATTGATGTTGCTTTTGTAGTAGCTGCCAGTCAATTCAAGTGCCACCTGACGAATAAAGTCATGCAGCCCGGTCAGCGTATCCAATCGCGACAATTCAGCAAGCCGCGCTGTCGGCATGGAGCGCTCATCTTCGGGGTACAATCGCAGCATGACTGCATATAGCTGCAATACATACGAGCGTGTCACGGCAATATCCAGCCGCAATTCCGATAGCGTCGCGAACAACCGCCCAATCTCCGTCTCCACCTGCTCCACCTGACCGGACTTGATAATCAGCGTAAACTGCTCCTCATCCAGCTCAAATCCACTCCCAGTCCGACAATCGTGCAGCGCGATGTCCTGACGGGTGATCAGACTCCCCCCGCCGATGTAAAAGCGATGATTCATCACCTGCTGAGCATCCCGATACATACGCCGCAGTTGTTCCAGCTCATCCGGCTCACTAAGTGCCACCGTCACATCCAGCTTGTAAAAGCCAGCAAACACATCCTTTACCCGATTCAATCCTTCGATCAGCCGCATCGGTTCTGCCGGATCATCAATCAGCAGCAGCAGCTCATCCTGCAACTGAATCGTCGTGCCCATCAGCACACCCTCCAGCACATCCTCGGCGATATTTTTCAATGCAAACAGATGCTCATATTCATGTGAATCTTCCACCCGCATCAGCACGATGCGCACGGTGCGGTCGGTCAGCTGCATATGAAACAATCCTTCGTAATACGCAAGATCGCGGCTGCCGTACATTTTGTTGGAGATGAATTCCTTCAGAAATTGCTCCTTCACCTGCGGCAGCATTCGGATAAACTGGTCGCGCATACTGCTGACGAACAGCTCGCGCTCCTGCTCGGCGGCGCGCTCGGACAACAGCTCCGCAATCGCCTCCTGAATCTGCTGCTCATTGCACGGCTTGACCAAATAATGCTTCACCCCGTACTGCATCGCCCGGCGCGCATAATCAAAATCCTTGTACCCAGACAGCATAATGAAGCGCACATCAGGGAACTGCTCGTACGTCTTCGCCACCAGCCCAATGCCGTCCAGACCGGGCATGGAAATGTCGCTGATCACAATATCCGGTCGCTTCTCGGCGATTCGTTCATACGCTTCCAATCCGTTACGCGCGGTGCCGACCAGCTCCGTGCCACTGCCCTGCCAATCTACCACGCTGGAAATGCCCTCCAGAATCATGCGCTCGTCATCTACCAACAACACTTTGTACATGATCTTGCTCCCCTTTCTGATATGGAATACGAATATGGAACGCAGTCCGTACGTCCGGTTCGCTCTCAATATGAATGCCATATTCCGGTCCAAAGGTCAGCCGAATGCGCTCCATAATATTGTTCAGCCCGATGCCTTTGCCGCGTGTCTGCACCTGCCCCTGATACAGCCGCTCCAGAAACTCCGCCGTCATACCCGGTCCATCATCCTGCACCGTAATATGCACCTGCTCGCCCTCCAGCCGCGCGGCAATGCGAATATGACATTCCTCGATCTTCGGCTCTAGCGCATAATGGATCGCATTCTCTACTAGCGGCTGCAAGGTCAGCTTCGGAATGAGCGTGTCGTACAATTCCTCCGGTACGTCAATCTCAAAATTCAGCCGCTCCTCAAATCGCATCCGCTGAATCGTCACATAGCTGCGCACGATGTCCAGCTCCTGTTCAAGTGAGATCACCTTTTCCGTCATATTGACTGAGCTACGCAGCAGAAAGCCCAGCGCTTCGACCATACGTGAAATCTCCGGCTGCTTGTTCATCTTCGCCATCCAGTTGATCGATTCTAGCGTATTGTATAGAAAATGCGGATCAATCTGCGCCTGCAATGCTTTTAGCTCTGTTTCGCGGATGAGCAACTGCTTGGCATAATTCTCGTCGATCAGCTCACGAATACGGCGCAGCATCCGGTTAAACGTACGATGCAGCAGTCCGACTTCATTTTGCGCCCGAGTAATGGACGGGTCGGCTGGCAGCTCGCCCAGTTGATCCAGATTGCCAGTTTCGACGGTGCGCATCTTTTGCAATAGTCGTTCCATCGGGCGGGTAATGCTGCGCGACAGCCGTGTACCGAACAGTAACGCCAGCAGGAAGATACCGATGAAAATAATCGTCACCAGCTGCTTAATCCACATAATGCGCTGAAACATGCGGTCAAATGGTGTAATATGCAAGTACGTCCAGCCTGTATATGGCGATTGAATCCGTGCGGAGAAATAACTTTCCTCCGGTTCGGAAATGACGCCATATGGCTTGCTGTTATGCAGCTGGTTGTCAATCTGCCCGCGTGAAAAGGGCGGTTCCTCCGGGTAGACGATTTTGCTGCCATCCGAGATAATGAGCTGGCTGCCTGCGCTGCTCTCCACCTGCTCCTGCACAATCCGGTCAATACGTACGCGAATCATTATCGTCCCCAGATCGTTCAGGGTAAAGGTAGAATCGCTGAACTGCTTGAACTGGCGCACTGCCAGCAATTCGCCTTGCTCACCTACATACCATGCGTTCGAGCCGCTGTACTGCTGCGCCAGTTTGGTTAATGCTGGACGCACATTCACAGGCACGCCCTCACGATTCCCTGCAAACATAATCTCGCCTTCGCGGTCGATTGCCATCATCGAATACACAAACTGCTCAGAACCGGCAAATGCGACAAGTCGATTGGTAATCTTTTTACGGATGACGTTCTTCTCATAAATGGACGGCTCCTCCTGCAATTGCAACAAATACCGTTGCAGCTGCTCATCCGTCACAACGCGAAACGTTAGATTCTCCATATCCTTGAGCTGATTCTCGATCTCAAATGACGACATATTGAGCAGCTCAGACGTCTTCTCATACATCTGATTGTCATACGTGCTGTACACGGTATTGAGCACGATCAAATACGAAGCAAAGCTGACCAGCATCAACGCCGAGATCAACAACAGCATCTGACGATGAATGCCCAAATTAATGTAAGCGCTTTTAAAACGAGATAGCATCATGCCTTCCCCCATCAGAAGATCATTCTGTCGTTGTTTTCCTATTTCCTGTCTATCTACTTACCGCACATCTTCATTTACATATTTATTTATCATTTGTAATTTAATGTATATTATAACGTGGAATGTGGAAAATTGCAGTTGTTTTATCCAGAAGTGGAAAAAGGGATTGCGCGAATGGCAAAGTAACCGCTGCATTCCATCTGTCGAAACCAATGGATACAGCGGTTGTTCCAATCTATACGTTTTACTCGTTATGCTTGATCTTCATCTATCGTTATTGGCGGATAAAGACAGCTTTCCAGCGATTCACATAATGCACATCATACGCAAACTGATCGGCAAGCACAGCAATTGGTACATATACTTTATTTTGCTGCATAAAGGCTGCTGCATCGGTTGTGACTGATTGGTTGTTCACCTTCAGAATTTTGCTGTTCAGCGGCACCGTCACTTTGCTGCTACCGTTCGTGACGGTTGCCTGCTTGGTTGTGCTTGACCAGCTTACTTTGGCACCGAGTGCTGTCGTCACGTCGCGCAGCGCTACATATGTGCGCCCGCTGCGAATGATCGGCTTGGACTGACTTTGCAGCAATTTGCCATTGGTATATAGGATCGTTTGATCCGTTCCATTGACCGCAGAGGATGGTGTCATATAACCTGTTTCGCCCCAGATCGCCATACTAAAAGCAACAGCCATCGCCTGATAGCCTGTAGCATTCGGATGGATATCACCAGCAGCAATATGGGTCATCGCCAGTTCTTTACCTTGAAAAGACGGCGAAACATGGGCAACACGAATATCATTTCCTTTGGCAGTGTAGGTAGACACCGTATCGTCGATAATGCTGCTGAACTCCGCAGCCGTTTCATTCAGATCGTGATACAGCGTTGCACCTGCCAGTAGTGGCACGGGCTGGTACTGATCCGCGATCACGATAACTGCGTTTGGATTCAGCGTCGTCAGCTGATCTAGGATCGAACCGAGATTGGTGCGATACGTGTTAAGCACCGGCTGCAAATTGATCTGCGATAAATCCTGCGGCAGTGCAGTCAGGGAGCCAAGCGCATTCAGAAAGTCATTTCCACCAATCGTGATCGTGATCAGATCGGCTGCTTGAATCTCCTTGCGGGTGGCGGCTCCATCCAGCGTACGTGTAGCACCGGGCAATGTGCTCTGAATATCGGCAGTGCTAACACTGCGTCCGGCGGTGATAGCGTCCATGTAATGTTTCAGACCGGTACTCGTTAGACCAAGAATGCCAGCGTTATCTGCCTGCGCGTGTCCGCGGAACAGCTCCTGTTCTTCCAATCGCGGAGCAAAGCCATCGTAATCAGTTGCCGCTATGCCCGGCTCATAGCCGACCGTAAGGGAATCGCCGAGAAAGACCATATGTTCATAGGCTTGCGTCTTGGATGCGCCAGTTGCTGCCGCTCCATAAGCAGTGGTAGTCATGCCACCGGTAATACCGCTGCCGCCAAGCAGCAGGGTGAGAATCATCATGTATTGTGCAATCATGCGTGTTGTCTCCTGTCTGACCTGATGAATCTTGCGCTTCGCCGGGCGGGAATGAGGGGTAGGAATCGTGCTGGCTTGGTTTGTTACTTTGATTTGGTTCGGTTGCTTATTGTCCAACGTGACGGGGTTCTTGTGGCGCATTCAGGTACTCCTTTGTCGTTAATGCTTGTGAATGTATTTACTGCGTGTGATTATTGTTGCTTTTGTTTTCGACAGGGCTATTCGGGTCGGTGCTGTTATTGTTGGCGTCGTCGTTTGGTTTATTTTGTTTGGTACGCTCCAAATATTTGTCGTAGCGGTCGTCGAGTTCTTTGGCGAGTTTGCGGTAGTGCTGTGTTTCTTCGACAATGGGGTCGTGTTCGGCTTGGATACGGACTTCGTATTTGGACGGAATGAGTCGGCGTTCGCGGACTTCACGGTCTTCTTCTTGCATCTCGCCTTCGGTTAAGCGTTCGGACAATTCGCGTTCAAGTTCGTCGGATGACATGGTTGGCACCTCATTTTTATTTTTTTGAGTGGGATGGGGCAAGGCTTTGGCTCATTGATGCGGGAACGCTTCGGGAAGGGATTGGGGAACGTCCTCAGGTGGAGCCGCGGGAATCTTTTGGATTAGAAGTGAATGAAGATTCCCGCACTCCAAAACTGTAAGATATTTTGCTTTCGCAAAAATCACTTTTCATTGAACCCCGTGTTTGAAACCCACAAACACTGTAAGTCGTCCTTTTCCCCAATTCCCTTCCCTCCGCTCCGTGCATATGAGTCACGTTGCTCGCCATCGCACTCGGGTGGGGGCGTAGCAATTTTAAGGGATAAGAACTTAAAATATTTAGAACTTAGAATAGTTTGGACTTAGATTATGTTGAGTTTGCATGGTTGTTTGGATATTAAAATTATTGGATATGAGCAAATAACCGGCGGGCTGGGTGCCTGTCGGTTATTTACCCGTTTTGGGTTTTGGAAAATCAGTTGGTGGCTGACCGGACTAGAGTGGGAATGTAGGGTGTGGTGTTCTGGTCAGCTGGGTGATCGTTGGACATGATTCGTTTGGTGCTGGTGTTCGGTGGATCGATTATTAGGCGTTTAAGCCGGAATTGTGTAGTTGTTGGATGAGTTCGTTATGAATGTGACCGTTGCTCGCTACGATGTTGCGGACGGTGATGTCGTATGGGTTATTGGCGACGTCGGTGACGGTGCCGCCGGATTCGGCTACGAGCAGGGCGCCTGCGGCGAGATCCCATGCGTTTAGACCGATTTCCCAGTAGGCGTCGATGCGTCCTGCGGCGACATAGGCGAGGTGCAATGCAGCGGAGCCGACGTTGCGGACGCCGCGGACTTTCGGCAGGATGTCGGTCAACGCTTTGGTTTTCAGTTCGACGCTTGTGCTTGGCGGGAAGCCAGTAGCGACCAGACTTTCGTTCAATGTTGCATGGTCGGCGGACTTCATCAGGTTGCCGTGTACGTAGGCGCCTTTACCCTTTTCGGCTACAAACAGCTCATCATGGGTCGGGTCGTAAATAACGCCGACGATCACTTCACCTTTGTGCGCAACAGCGATCGATACGCAAAAGTATGGGAAACCATGCACAAAGTTGGTCGTGCCATCAATCGGATCGACAATCCAGACGTATTCGGCGTCTTTGACCGCATCCACAGCGTTAGCGGATGCTTCAGCACCGATGCCTGCGCTCTCTTCGCCGAGGAATTCGTCGCCTGGGCAGTACGTTTGGACAAGCTTGCGAATCATCTGTTCTGAGCCTTTGTCGACTTCGGTTACGAGGTCTTGTGACGATGTTTTGATGTTAAGCTGGCGGTGATCGCCGACTTTGCTTTTGATCCATTCGCCGGTTTTGGATGCCGCGTTAATCGCTACGGCAACACGACTTTTACTGCTGACAACATAGGGTTGCTTTTGGTCTTTTTCCATGTTCAATCCCCCTGATTATAATGGGCGTGCAGTGTGTACCTGCCGCCGCAAGCCAGATGGCTGTATGCTAAGTATGGATGCGAACATACACGATGGCATGTCCGCATGTGTTATTTCGATATGCCTACTATTAAGGTAACACTTCAATGGTTCCGTTGTCGATGATGCGTACGCCATCCCCGCTAACATTGCGCAAATCGTTCATCAGTTGCCGCAGTGCTGCGTCCTTATGCTTGGCTTCCAGCATCACATCAAGATGGCTGGATGTACGTGCTGCTTCGCGCAGAAAGTCTAGCAGCGGGCCAGCTTCTACGCCATCGGCATGACTACGACGGTCGGTTGGACTTTTCGGGCTGGACGCATGGATCTTCGGTGGTAAATGAATGCCATTCGGTACATCCGTACGAGATAGCTCCGATTCCCATGTTTGCGCTACTTGCTGCCACCAGTATGACGCTGGCTCACCTTCACAATTGACTAGATGATGGTGAATATCCAGCACCATCGGCAGCCCGGTACGCTGTGCTACCGCAAGCGTCTCCGGTGTGGTAAACGTTTTGTCGTCATTTTCCAGCGTGATCCGGCAACGAATATCGTCGTCCAATGTAGCAAAATGCTCTACAAATCGGTCTGCCGCCGTCGGCTTGTCGCCGTACGCACCGCCGATATGGATATTGTTCTTGGAGCGTGCATCCAATCCCATCGCATCCAGCATCTTCACATGATAGCGCAGATCGCGAATTGACGATTCCAGTACTTCCGGGCGCGGTGTACTAAGCACGGTAAAATGGTCCGGGTGAAACGACACCCGCAACTCATGCTTGTGCACATATTCCCCAATCGCAGCAAAATCGTCCGCCAACGCCGGAAACGGGTCCCAATCCGCTAGCTCAGCATGCGTAGCGAGCGGAATTAGCTTGGAGCTCATGCGGTACATATGAATCTCTTCCGCCACATTATGCTTGAGCAAACGCAGCGTATTTTGCAAATTAATACGAGCGATCTCTTCCAATCTCCGCAGCCCGGCTTCACGATCCGGAAGCTTGCGAAAATTGGACATGGTCATCGTTTTGGAAGGGGATGAATCCTTCACTTCCAGCGAGATCGCTACATACCCGAAACGGACGATCATCAGGCTTCCTGATCCTGCTCGCCAAAGAACATTTCGTAGGCGAGATGCGTTTGCACGCTGGATTCCTCTGGCGTTAGCTTGCGGATCAGTTCCATCTCGACTTCGGTGACCTCGTTGCCTTGGAAGTTGATCTCTGCGATGCAGCCGGTGATTTTGACGATAGCAATTGCGGTGTTCTCTGGGTTATAGGCGATGACCTTTTGCCCGGTTGGATAGACGCGAAATCCTTGCTTGACCATCTTGCCTTTGCCGTATTCCAGCAGATCGAGCAGCTCCTGTTCGCTTTTGAATTTACATACGGAATTGAATTCGGTTTGAAACCCCATCCCTTTCGCCTCCCTGATCGTTAAATTGACGTGTCGTCTCATTTATAAACCTTTTGACGCATGATCCTAACAGTTCCATGCAACAATAGCAGATGATACAGAGTGAAGATACTGGATTGGTCGGTATTCGGTAAAAGAAGAAACGGCCGCACCGCCCAATCTGTGCAGTACGACCGTTATAGACACGCTACGATTCTAGTCACGTCCAAATTGCAGCGCGTGACGCTTGGCGTAACGATCCAGTCCAAGCTGAATAAGCTGATCCAGCAGTTCTGGATAGGATTTGCCGGTTTCACGCCACAACAGAGGATACATGCTGTATGCGGTAAAGCCCGGCATCGTGTTCACTTCATTGATCATAACGGCGTTATCGCTGCGGCGAACGAAGAAGTCGGCGCGGCATAGCCCACTACCGTCAATCGCCTTGAATGCACGCAGCGCCATCTCGCGCAGGTTCTCCGCCAGCTCGCTGTCGATCTCCGCCGGGATAATCATACGGGACGTGCCATCGATGTATTTTGCATGGTAATCGTAATAGTCGCTACCGCTGGATACAATCTCGCCCGGTACGGAAGCAAGCGGTAATTCGTTGCCCAGTACGCCAACTTCCACTTCATGCGCATCAACCGCTTCTTCCACAACAACCTTCAGGTCAAAGCGCAGCGCGTATTCAATTGCACGTTCCAGCTCATGACGGTCTTTGGCTTTGGTAATGCCGACGCTGGAGCCGAGATTCGCCGGTTTCACGAAGCAAGGGAAACCGAGATTGTGCTCGATGCTGCTCAGAATCTCATGTGCACTACTTTCGTATTCGGCAGCGATAAAGGTTTCGTATTTGCACTGCGGCAGATCGGCTTGGGCGAATAGCTTTTTCATGATCGCTTTGTCCATGCCTGCGGATGATGCCAGCACGCCAGCACCAACATAAGGAATATCCATCATTTCAAACAGCCCTTGGATCGTGCCATCTTCGCCGTATGTACCGTGCAGCAGCGGGAATAACACGTCGATCGTACTCTCTTGTCCGCCAAGTTTGCGCCAAAGTACACTCATCGCGTCCGAGGTCGCTTGTTCACCGCCTTGAATTTGCAGTTCTTCCGGTTTGGACGGCGCAGCTGTATATGTCTGCCCCATATTCCAGCGTCCGTCGCGGTCGATATAGATCGGTACGATATCGTATTTGTTGTAATCCAATGCGTTCAGTACGGAAAATCCGGTTTGCAGTGATACGTCGTGTTCGCCGGATTTACCACCGTAGATCAAGCCTACGGTCAATTTTGTTGCTGTCATGTTGGAACCCCCGTTACTATTGTTCATATTTAGAATATACCTGTAAAAGTGAAGGTCAAAGTGTACAGTCGGAATCGTCCGCAGACATAAAATGTGCTATATCGGAAAGTCAGGCGGACGGGCTGTGTTATTGCCCTTTCTTAGTATAAATGTTCAGCTGAACGGCTGCAAAAAAACTTTGGTAGCTTATGATCTCGCCAGTCTGCTAGCACCTTTACGATCAAGCACTGCATATACGTACGCCGCACCAACGATCATGCCTCCCGCCAGCAGTAACAACGGTGCGCCCAATCCGGTCAGCAATCCAGCCAATGCCGTGCCTGCGGAGCTGCTGGCGATTTTGAAGCCCGCCATACCTGTAAATACTTGCCCCCGCACATGATCTGGTGCATAGTTCGACCGTACGCCAAGCGTTGCCGCAAAAAACGGTGCATTTGCCGCGCCAGCTACCGCCAGTGCCAACAGCAGCGCCAGATACGTCTGCGCCGCCAGCGCGCAAATGCCAAAAGTAACTGCCACCAGCGCCGTATACAACAGCATATTGCGCTCCGGCTCTCCGCGTAGCGGAAATAGCGTTAACAGTAGTGAACCAGCCAGATTCCCAAGTCCAAATGCCGCTACCAGCCAGCCGCCGCCTGCCGAATTGCCCAACTGCTCCGAGGCAAAAGCAACCGCAATGACCGAGATCGCCCCACCTGGAAATGCCGCCGCCATCATAACAACAATCGCCCGCCGCAGTTGTCCTGTATGCAGCAAAATATGCAATACGCCATGCTCCGAGACGACCGTTTCCTCTGTATGCGATGTTCGCATCTGCAAAGGTAGCCACAGAATCAGCAACACTGCTACAATCACACTTATTGAAAGCAAGATCAGCGCCAACAGTGGACTAAACACCGTCGCAATGACCGCAACTGCCGCCGGTCCCAGCGTGCCGCTCATGCCATACGTGAGCGCATCCCAGCTCTCTGCACGCCGTTGATGCTGTTCATCTTCATCCACGAGTCCAGATAGTACACTGCTGAGTCCGCCAGTCAGCAGCGGTCCACAGAATCTGATGAACTAAAAAAGATTTGAAGAAGAGTATGAAATTCTAAAAAGTTTCTTCCTTTTCTGATTGAATTGGTTACCGTTGTAGTCATCGGTCGTTTAGTAATATATGTCGGTATCTATGGCAATCCATTCAATACATACGCAGTTGCTTATGAAGTAAATCAATACTTGATTAAGCCAAAAACCTATACGGTGAATGGTATCAGTAGCGCACAAGGCACGTATTCATTCAAAACAAGTCATAATGCTTGTACGACAGAAGTTGTTTTTCAAGATAAGCCGCAGAATATATATGATTATCATTTCGAAGATAACAAGTGTAAAATGTCAAATACGAGTACGAATTTTTATGTATTTTAATTAACAAGCAATAGATTTATGAAATAACATCTCAAACATATCGAAAACTTAGTTGTATTTAAAAAAACGTACACATTCTTAATTTTCATCCAAGAATACATGTAATAAATAACAAAAGTCCAGCTCTGGATTTTTTGATTTTCTTCAGTACTGGACTTGATTACCAAATTACAATTTTTGTGTACCATAGATATTTTTTATCTCTTCGGCTATATTAGTGAACGGATTGGACCTCATACAACTCCAATCACAACATTTCTGAGATCGATCATGGGCTACCTTAACTTTAGTATATAATATATCTTTGATAATAGAATTAGCTTTATTTTTCTCATAGTTCTCAATGCTCATTGAGTTGCTTAGTTTTGAATATATAGTTTTTCTTTCTAAAGCAATATTTACATCTTCGTAATGCATTAATAACCAGATATCAAAACAAATATTAGAAAATATGACTCCAAATCCATTACTTTTTGCTAATCTAATTGCCATATCAACTCTTTCCCAATCTTGGTCGTCTTTATCAAAAACCACATAGATTTTCTCAACATCGTTTTTCTTATACCGCGGATTTTTTTGTATGGAGCGAATTACATATTCAACTAGGTCAAGAGATTGACCAGGAGCAACAAAAGGGCTTACCTGTATAGTATTATTTATTTTGACATTACTTGCATTATATTTCCGATTTAACATCTCAAAATAAAGCTTTTCAGTTTCACCTTCGCAAAAAATCAGAATTTCTTTTTTTAATTTTTTATTTCCAGATCTTCTCGCCATTTTGTTCCTCACCTGTAAGAGAATTTAACATACCTTGAATGTCTATTGTCGGAACAGCACCAAACTGACCTCTCATATATCTTTTAAAAAAGGAAATATCATTTCTTGGAGTGCTATTCAGTTCGTTAAAATCAAACAAGGAATACAAACTACTTTGTCCTTCAAAGTCTTTTTCTAATAAATATATTTGATCTTTTCTTAAGTCGCAATCTAACAATTGAAGTTCATGAGAAGTTAATATAAATTGATTTTTATTTCCTGCCGAATTAAATAGTCTAATTAATGCTTTCGATAATTTTAAATGAACAGCATCATCAAATTCATCCATTATAATTACTTTTCCATTATTTTCACTAAATAATATAGTCAACGCTATTTCAATTATTTTTTTAGTTCCTTTTGATTCTAAAGAAGATACATGGATAGAAGAACTTCCTACAACTTCACCATTGTTATCATATTTTCTATACACCGTATATAATTCTCTACTAGTATTTTTGTAATCATATTTTTCAACGCCCATTGTTTCAGCTATTGTATCCATAGCTTTTCTCAAATGTTCAGGAACCTCAACAATTCTATTTTTGACCTCTATATCGATAATATTGAAAAATCAGCAAATTTCAAAAAATCCAAAAAAAGTTTTTTGTTTTTAGGATCCTCTAATAGAAAGTACATATCTTCGAGTTGATTACTACCAAAGAATATCAACTCGTTATTAAACCATGTAATTACTTCTATACACACCTTATCGTTATTATCTTGCGCAGTGGAAACAAACAACTTATTATCACGAGTTTTTTCTATTAAATCCTGTAAATTATTAGGAACTTCAAAACAGTTCTGAACAGAGTCTCTTTCAAAATAAATTTGATTATTAACAATTAATTTTTCTTTCAAAATTTTTTTTTTAGTATGAGTTATGGAATATGAATATTCATTTGAATTGAAAATAAACTTGATCTCATAAGTTGTTTCTTTGCTAAGCGAATCTACATTCATAGCAAATGGTTGATATGGTAAGGTGCTTGTTGCATTTTTTGTAGGTTGTAAAACAATAGAACGCATTGTAGACATAGCTGCAAACAAATTACTTTTACCAGAACCATTAGGTCCAAAAATAACAGCGTTTTTTAATAAGCGTTTATCTTTTTGAATTATCGTATTTGATTCATTAAATTTCCTTAATTTTTCCCCTGCTTCCATTGAAAAACTGACAGCTTCTTTAAAAGAACCTAAATTAGTTGTTGAAAACTCTATTAACATAGCATCTTCTCCTTAAAACGAAATTACGTTTTTATAAACTTAATATTATAACAAAAAAACTTTTTTTTCTATTTTAAAAACGTTTTTTTTTTTTTTTGTTTTTTTAATTATTATCGACAATTTACTACATTTTTTTAGCATTATGATTTACATTTAAACTTTGTACTGGTAATAAAATCCTAAATTTTTGAGTACTTAATATATTCTATGATATTTACATTGATAAAATATGCTATCAAATTCTCCCAAAAACAACTTTACGCGCCTCCATGTAAACGGTATACTTGTAGTAGTGGTTAATTTTGAAATCAAGTTTCATTCTACGGAACTTAGATTCTGTATATCCAGAATCATTTCCGCCGGATTGACTCTTTTTTCACCCATGTTTACTTTTTCCTGTAACTTGTAAAGCCGTATTTCATTCAAGGAGGTTCATCTATGTCCGTTAAAGATTCATTTTCCGTTGGCCGTGAACTGAAAGTGAAAGACAAAAGTTACCGTTATTTCAGCATTGAAGCGCTGAAAGATCAAGGTTTCACTAGCATCGACAAGCTTCCTTTCTCCATTCGCGTATTGCTGGAAGCAGCTGTTCGTCAATTCGATGGGCACGCGATCACTGAGGAGCACGTCAAACAACTCGCGGGATGGGCTGAAGGCCGTGAGGAAAAGGAAATTCCATTTATCCCTGCACGTATCGTATTGCAGGATTTCACTGGCGTACCAGTCGTAGTCGATCTGGCAGCCATGCGCGATTTTGTAAAAAGTCAGGGCGGCGATCCGAAGCAGATCAACCCGCTTGTACCGGTTGACCTGGTTATTGACCACTCCGTCATGGTAGATGCATTTGGTACACCAGATGCACTTGAATATAATGTAAACGTTGAATTTGAACGTAATGAAGAGCGTTACCGTTTCCTGCGCTGGGCGCAAACGGCATTCGATAATTTCCGTGCCGTCCCACCATCCACTGGTATCGTTCACCAAGTAAACCTGGAGTATCTTGCCTCTGTCGCGGCAACCAAAACGGTTGACGGCGAAACGCAAGTATTCCCAGATTCCCTCGTTGGTACGGACTCCCATACGACCATGATTAATGGTCTGGGCGTTGTTGGCTGGGGTGTCGGCGGTATCGAAGCCGAAGCAGGTATGCTCGGTCAGCCGCTGTACTTCGTTATGCCAGAAGTGATCGGTTTCAAACTGACAGGCAGCCTGAGTGAAGGCGCAACTGCAACTGACCTTGCGCTGACTGTTACCGAAATGCTGCGTAAAAAAGGCGTTGTCGGCAAATTCGTCGAGTTCTACGGTCCAGGTCTGGGTAACATCAGTCTGGCTGACCGTGCGACGGTTGCCAACATGGCTCCAGAGTATGGCGCAACAATCGGCTTCTTCCCTGTCGATGACGAAACGTTGTTCTACCTGCGCAACACCGGTCGTGCTGACGATCAGGTGGAATTGGTAGAAGCGTACTACAAAGCACAAAACATGTTCCGTACAGCGGAAACACCTGATCCGACTTTTACTGATGTCATCGAACTGGATCTGGCTTCTGTTGTGCCAAGTCTTGCCGGTCCAAAACGTCCGCAAGATCGGATCGAACTGACTGATATGAAACTGAGCTACAACACTGCAATCCGTACACCGGTTGAATCCGGCGGCTACGGTCTGTCCGATGTGAAGATTGCCGAGAAGGTCAAAGTTCAACATCCGAACGGCAAAACAAGCGAAATGGGCGCAGGTGCAGTCGTGATTGCAGCGATTACTAGCTGTACGAACACATCCAACCCGAGCGTTATGATCGGTGCAGGTCTGCTTGCCAAAAAAGCAGTTGAACGCGGTCTGACCGTGCCAGGCTATGTGAAAACAAGTCTGACTCCCGGCTCGCTCGTCGTTACCGAGTATCTGCAAAAAGCCGGCGTCGACAAATCGCTGGAACAACTCGGCTTCTACCTCGCTGGCTACGGCTGTGCGACATGTATCGGTAACTCCGGTCCATTGCCAGACGAAGTAAGTCAGGCAATTGCGGATAACGATCTGACCGTCGCTTCCGTGCTGTCCGGTAACCGTAACTTTGAAGGTCGTGTGCATGCTCAGGTGAAAATGAACTATCTGGCTTCGCCGCCGCTCGTTGTAGCTTACGCGCTTGCTGGTACTGTCGACATCGACCTGACTACCGACCCAATCGGACATGATCCGCAAGGTGAAGCAGTTTACCTAAAAGACATCTGGCCAACAGCCAAGGAAATTCGCGACGCAATCGCACTGTCGATCAGTCCCGAAATGTTCCGCAGCCGTTACGAAAATGTCTTCACTGCCAACAAACGCTGGAACGATATCCCTGTACCACAGGGCGAACTGTACGAGTGGGACCCGAACTCCACGTACATCCAGAACCCGCCATTCTTCGAAAGTCTGGCAAAAGGCATGAACGATATTCAGGATATTCGTCAAGCACGCGTACTCGCGCTGATGGGCGATTCTGTAACAACCGACCACATCTCACCAGCGGGTAACATTTCTCCATCGTCCCCGGGTGGTCAATATCTGAAAGAGCACAATGTCGAACGCAAAGACTTCAACTCCTACGGCTCTCGTCGTGGTAACCATGAAGTCATGATGCGCGGTACATTTGCCAACATTCGTATCCGTAACCAAGTGGCTCCGGGCACTGAGGGTGGCGTTACGAAGTACCTGCCAACTGACGAAGTCATGTCCATCTACGATGCCTCCATGCGTTACCAAGCAGAAGGTCAGAATCTGGTCGTTATCGCTGGTAAAGAGTATGGTACAGGTAGCTCGCGTGACTGGGCAGCCAAAGGTACCTTCCTGCTGGGTGTCAAAGCCGTTATTACCGAAAGCTTTGAACGTATTCACCGCAGTAACTTGGTCGGTATGGGCGTTATGCCGCTTCAATTCCAAGAAGGCTACAGCTGGAAGCAGCTCGGTCTGAACGGAACAGAAGTATTCGATATCGTCGGTCTGAACAACGATGTGAAACCGGGTCAAACGCTGACTGTTACCGCGACACGCGAAGACGGTAGTACATTTGAATTCCCTGTTACCGTTCGTCTGGACAGTGCAGTCGATGTAGATTACTACCATAACGGTGGTATCCTTCAAACGGTTCTGCGTCAAATGATGAAGAACGCCAACAAAGGTGAAACGGTATAATCTACCGCTCCATCTGGCATTCACGATACAATAATGAACAGCCCGCTGCTCCTTTTGGAGTCGGCGGGCTTTTATTTGCTTATTTATGAGAATGACATATACATTATATACGAGCAGTAAATGTACTATAAAAAGCATACATACGAAATGTCCTTAACTTAGGATACACGTCGATGATGCCGACGGCGATACAACCAGATCCATACGACGAGACTGACTACAATACCCAAGGCAATCACAAGACGAAGTCGCTGTCCGACCAATACATGATTGCTGCCGGGCAATACAGGACGCGGGTCGCCGAGCTGCGCCAGATCGGATTGGGCATCGGCAGTCGTATAGACAGCATTACCGATACACAGATCCGTTTTCAACTCGCCTTGCTGCATATGGGCGTAGACAAGATAGCTTTTTCCCTTTTCAAATACATAGCCACAAGCGGAAGATTCACCACTCGTTACGACGGAAGTCTGTTCATGTACATTGTCCGTCCACGCCTGTTTCACCTTAAACGTATACAACAGCGGCTGATGTTCAGACGCCGATATCGTTTGCCGCACATCAGTCATCTGACCAGCAAATACGGTGTCTGCATACTTCATTTTGCCAGCTACATCCAAGGTCTGGGCGCAGCTACACGCATATGCAGGCTTGGCAGTATACAGAGGGGATAGGCTAATAAGCAGGAGAATCAGAATGCCGAACCATTTGAGAATAGGCGATGATATAGGCGTCGTCCATAGTCGATATATAGCTGAGAACATAACAAGAGCAACCTCCCGTCTATTTGTGCGTTTACTTTAAACACACGTGATAGACAAAAATGTTGCTCTTGATCCAATATTTCACATATTTATATTCCATTCCTTGCTGTTAGCATTACATCCATACGTATTATCGTTACATCTGCGGGTATACGCATTGGTATAGTTCTTACTCTATTCACCGTGTTATTTACCGCAGCTTAATGCCCATATCATGCGCAACCTCGATCAGGATCGGCGCGTACTCATGTAGCTTGTCCAGCGATAATCGGCTCACTGGGCCGGATAGCGATAACGATGCACGCAGTTGTCCTGCACTGTCGAATACAGGCACAGCAACCGCCGCTGCTCCCGGTTCCCGCTCCTCATAGCTGGTAGAGTAGCCGCTCTGCTGCACTTCCTCCAATTGCTGACGGTATAGCACCGGATCGACGCTTGGCGGCCATTCGGCGGTACTTAGAATCTGCTCGCGCTCCTGATCCCCGGAAAAGGCGACCAGTACTTTGCTGGATGCGCCAACAGTCAGCGGCAAGCGCGCACCGACCGGAGCGACGCGGCGGATTGCCTGATTGCTCTGTACTGCTTGAATGCGCAGACGCTCAGCACCATCGCGGATGTACAAACTAATCGTCTCGCCCAGCCGATCACGCAGCTGCTCCATATCGGGCAGCAGCATGGTCGCAGGATCATCGCTCTGAGATAGGTGGGTCGACAGCTCCCAGATTTTGATGCCCAGTCGGTATTTATCTGTCGCGCTATTACGTACAACGAAGCCTCGTTCCTCCAGCGTAGCGAGCAGACGGTGAACGGTGCTTTTGTGCAATCCGATTTCCGAAGAGATTTCGGTGAGTCCCAGATCGCCGGAGCGGGTAAAACAAAGTAGTATATCAAGCGCACGCTCTACAGCGCGTACGGTTAATTTGCGGTCTTCCATTGCATTCGCCTCCATTGGCTGTCCATTATTGTGATGGCTGTCCTTGATTCGGCAGCCTTTTGCCATCTTCCTGCGATTGCCGTATGATCATAAGTATTCCTGTTGTGCCGTAAAGTCGTATATCATTTGGTTTCACTGAATGAAACCTGGTTACATAAATTATATCGAAGCTACCTGTAAAGGTAAAGGAAAATAGGACGATATTATAGTGTAATCTTCATCAGGTATAGTGGAGTCTGAAACAAGTCTTTGCTACAATGAATGATTATGAAAATGATTCTGTTGCTGCATATGATGCTGTAGAGTATTACTTTTTACTATTTTTCAGGAGGGGCCTTATGTCTACAACTCTCGAGCCGAATAACGAGACCCCATCATCCGAACGCGAAGAAACGCCGATTGTGCTGACGCGGCAATTACGCTTCAAGCATATTATTATCGCTTTTTTGCTGTCTATCGTATTTTTCTTTCTGTTTTGCTTTGTCGCGTTGCATGCGTATATTGCGTGGGTGCTGTCCAATCCGACCGTAGCCAGCGTCTATTCTAATCCGATGCAAGCGAAAAACATGGCGTACGAAGACATTACATTTCCTGCCCGTGATGGCAGCCGGATGATGCAGGGCTGGTATATTCCGGCTGAAACCAAGTCCAGCAAAACGATTATTTTCAGCCATGGGTATGGCGCGAATCGTGAAGAAACGTGGATTCCGATGTACGATCTCGCCCATTACGCCCATCGTCTGAATTTCAATGTCATTATGTTCGACTATGGCTTCGCCGCCAAGACGAACAAAGAAGTCGCAACTGGCGGCAAAAAAGAATCTCAGCAATTGCTAGGCGCGATTGATCTGGCGAAACAGCGCGGTGCACAGGAGCTGGTCGTATGGGGCTTCTCCATGGGAGCCGGAACCGCACTGCAAACGGGTCTGCTGACCGATCAGGTGGATGCGATGATTCTGGATAGTTCCTTCCTGCTAGAACCGGATACGCTCTATTATAATATCCGCCAACAGTTGGATTTGCCGCAGCATCCATCGATTGAGATTTTGGAATTTCTATTGCCGCTCGTTAACGGTACTAGTCTGAACCAGATTCCGTATCAGCAGGTAAAAAGCAAAGATTATCCGTTCCCGATCTTCTTTATTCACGGGACACAGGATAGCAAAGCGCCGTACCAGATTGCCGAACTGCTCGCCTCGCACCAGACCAATCCCAATTCGGAAGTCTGGATCATCCCGGGAGCGCATCACGAATTGGAGTTCCGGGAACATCCACGCGAATATTTGCGTAATGTATCCAACTTCCTGAGCAATCTGAATCTGGCAGGCGAGGATGAAGTGAACAACGAACCGATGCTGAATGATTCTTCGGACAATACCGATACGGACCCAACGACTGACTCTGTACCTATTCCAGCATCCGAAGCGGAAAAACAATCACAGTCGGAGCAGAGTACGAACACAGAGGAAAATAGCAGCAATCCAACGGAATAACGTTACGACGTAATCGCCGCATGCTGTAGTTGCTTTGACGAATGAATGCATCGATCATGCTAGTGAAGCTAATAGTGCAGTGGTAATAGAGAATTACAGAATACGATAGGACGATGTAGCCCAACATTCATCAATCGCCTACCTTATATCCATTAGCAAAAAGCGCTCATTCCCGAGGGAAGTGAGCGCTTTTACTAGTATGCTTATTGTTTTTTGTGAAATGTTTCCTGCGATACTTACTGTGTGTATCATGTTGTTTATTGTATTAAGAACGTATCTGCTCTATTTGACATATTAGAACATCTAATATTCAGTACATGAGAGCATTCGCTGTATCAGCTACACTTTTATTTTACATACTGATCCATCCAAGTTAGCAAAAATTGCTGCTGAGCCAGCGTACCAACTGTGAGTGTAGACAATCCATCTCCAGTCTGATGATCCAGAAATGGTAATTCGATATAGCGGGTAACGATGCCTTTGGCAGCAATCTGTGTGGCAAATTCCGCCACAGGTCCCGGCAGCACCAGATGATCCCGACTGCCTTGAATGATCAGAGTCGGTGGTGCCTCCTTGCTAATATGAGTCGATGGGGAGACAAATGTGTAGCGGTCGGGATACTGTGACGGTGTACCGCCGACATAACTCTGCCCAACCGTATAGCCAATCGCAGATTGCTGCTGAGCGACGACCATATTGACGACTGGATACAGCCCGGTTACCGCTTGGATATGCGGCAGGTCGCTGCTATTGCCGCAGGTAGGCTGAAGCGTCCCATTGTTGGACATATACGCCGCATTGATCGCCAGATTACCACCTGCTGAATCGCCGAATATACCGACTCGGGACATATCCAGTGGGTACTCTTGTGCACCCTTTGTATTCAGCCAAGTGAGCGCACAACCTACATCGCCCACTTCGGTATTCCATGTATGCTGCTGCGTATTCGCAAGCCGATAATTCACATCCATTACAGCATACCCGTGATCTGCCAAAAAGCGATTATAGGCAGTTGGTGCTTTGCCACCGGATGTAAATCCACCGCCATGCACACGCACGACCACTGGTACGTTGTTGCTATTGTCCGTCTGTGCTGGCAAATATAGATCTGCCTGTAACGGCGTCCCGTCCGGCTGACCAAATGTAATGCTCTGATCCGGCTTGCCCCATGACTGCATCTGCATATTCGCTGGCGCCAAGGCATACATGCCGCCACCTTCCCGCGCAACCGTAACGACCAGACTGACATACGTAATGATACTGACGATAAACGCTGCTGCACATAACGTCGTCACAATGCGTAACCAGCGATGTTGACGTCGGAACCACCACATAAGCAGTACGAACAGGACGAGCGGGATGAATGTATACACGATATTATAGATGCCCATGCCATCACGGATAATGGACACGGTAAGAATGACGGTCTGTACACTACCGATTCGCAAAGCAGGCACCAGCCATGTTGTCGGGATGACCGCCAGTAGCTGGGCAACAATTCCCCATAATGCCAGCAATCCAGCGAATAGTAAAATTATCGTTTGTGCAGTGATGCGAAGTATTGAAGTGAATGGATGAGTGCGACGAGCTGGAATGATCATATCAAGTTCCTCCTGAATATAAAAAAGTCTGATACCGACTTTTCAGCCAGCATCAGACTTGGGTGTACGATATATAGGGATATCCATATCCTGCTGCACCAATAGGATTGCAGCTATGAAGCAATCAAAGCATGATGTGTGCCATCTAGCGGCATATATTTATAAAGTGTTGCGTAATCAACTGATTGGGTAGTGATCATTATGTGATCATCGTATTCGTTGCATCGTCTTGGTCGTTGCGATCATTTCAGGAAGAATGCTTCAGTGTCATCGCGGCGTGAGCGGGAGATTGTACGCAGTGCTCGCAGTGACCATTTAATACGTATTTGACGTGTTCCAGTACGTTTTGAATTTCGTGTCCACACTTGTTACATGCGACGTGTTTTTTACTGTTATATGTGTTATTCAATGTTCTCACCTTTGTGTACAGAAGTTTTTACAAATCGGGTAGATTACTGGGATGCTGATGCCAGTCAGCTTCTCAGGCCCATTGTAGTATTAACCTATGCAAAGGTAATCTAATCACGGAATAACGTATTTCAACGTAAAACACGCTGGATAATATACTCCAGCAACCAAGCAGGCAACAGGCGGCGCGCCCAGATTAGCAGCCCACTCCCCTTGCCAACAGGATAACGTAAACGCGGTCGTTTCGTCTGTACAATGCGAGCGATGAGATCGGCAACCTGCTGCGGATGCGGAGCGTGTTGGGCAGAGTGGCGGGAGTAATCCAGTATTTTGTTCAGCTGTCGTTCGTAAGGAGATGTCTGATTCTGTGCACCGGTCTGAATATCATCTAATCCTTTGTTCCAGATCGCCGTTCGGTATGCTCCCGGCTCGACCAGCACTACAGCAATGCCAAACGACGCCATCTCATGACGCAGACTTTCGCTAAATCCTTCAATAGCAAATTTGGATGTCGCATACGGCGCATATCCTGGAAAAGCAGCAATGCCGCTCACGCTGCTCATATTGATAATCTGCCCGCTACGCTGCTCCCGCATCATCGGCAACACTTCACGAGTAACTGCGATTAGTCCAAACACATTACTTTCCAATTGCGCCCGCCATACTTCCATAGGCACATGCTCGATAAAGCCGCCGACAGCATAGCCAGCATTATTAATCAGCACATCCAGCCGTCCATACTGCTGCCTCACAACATGTATCGCTTCCGCAATAGATTCCGGCTGCGTGACATCCAAACGTACACAGTGAATATGGTTCTGTACGCCTGCTTGCTGTGCCTGCTGATCCAGCTCTGTTCTACGGGATAGGTCACGCATTGTAGCGATTACTTGCCAGCCCTGCTGTGCCAGTGTGATCGCTGTCAGTAGCCCGAATCCGCTCGAACTGCCAGTAATGAGTACAATGCGTTTCCTATCGGTTGATGAGTGATTCCGAATCGCTTGCTGTGTAGACGAAGCTGACATCATTTCCCTCCCTGACACATCATTTTCGTGAACTGCTTACTATTTACAATTTGAGCCTATGAATGAGGGGTACGCCGATCCGGTATAGTAGCTGCTCCAGCATCCACCAGCAGCAGCGTATCGGCAATGCTCGTCCTGTATCATATACGGCAGACACTTCCAGCGCACCATATGCTCCGCGATTGCGCTTGAACTGACCGACACCGGAGCTCTCATGCAGCAGATCGCCGCGCTCTGTTGCCAATTCGATCAGCAGCACCGACAGCATCCGATACAGACCAGTTTCCGCTGGTAGCGACGTATCGTAACCGAACAGGGGCGTCGTCATCACGCCATCCCGGGCAAAAAAGCCTAGAATCGCGTCCAGCCGACCTTCCGTGCGCAATCCATACAATTGCAACGTCCTCTGCTCCAGCGCAAGTTGTAGAAAATCCGTTGTAAATTGCGGATTATGTATCGAATATTTCTCAATGTATAACATCTGGTACAACTCCAGCATCCGCGGAATATCATCTGCATTCCATTCATCTGGGCGCACAACGGTGTAATGGAAAGTGTCCATCAGCTTGCGGTCGCGCTTGATGATCCAGCGCGCCTTGGAAGGAATGGTCGCAGGATGTAGCAAATAAATCTGACGGCTTGGAATGAAGCGGCTACCCATATTGTGCAGCGTATGCCAGAGTGTAGGCGTAGTCACTTCATTGAGCGAGCGCCAGATGATCACATGACGCGGATAACGCGCGTTAACTGCCTGCTGCACCTGTTCAATCTGCAATTGCGTAAGTGTTGGATACAGATTGGTGGATAGCAACCAGTTGTTGATCTGCACCACTCTGTTCATATGCACTGCCCGCAAGCATGTGCCAAGACCACGTAGCAGCAGGGACAATCCCTTTTCCAGCCATGGCTTCTTTAACATACTCAGCTCCTGCCTTGCATAGCTGACATAATGCGTATACGGAGAGCAGACGTAGGAATTGTCGTATTGTGCATCATTGACTGTAACTGGCAGAGGAATGCCATCTACCGTCACAATAAGCAGTTCTGTCTGCACATTGGCGAACATGGACAGCGTACCGTGTTCCAGTAGCGGCAGTAGATAGCTACGTGCATATTCACCATATGCGTCATCCTGCCAGACGATTTCGTGGCGACTGTCCCGATCATACCAGCGAATATCTACACTGACTTCATCCGAGCCAGCACACCGATCGTCAGAACGATGATCCATCGTTGTTCTCGAAGCGTTCATATATGCCAGCCTCTCTCTACCCTGCGTAATTTGACTGGTCCAGGTACAAAATCATACTCGCTGAACATTAGCTGCGGCACCTGTCCGCCAAGCCCTGTACATAGCTGCTCTATCCGCTGCCGGATCGTTTGCTCTACCTTGCCATCCATCCCCTGCGGCAACACATACGAGATTTCCAGCCGATCCACATCATGCTGTATAGCCCGATAATGCTGAATATCCGGCGACGCCGCAATAATCGCCCTTGTCACCAGATCAGGAAATAACGGGATATACTTCTCATCCGCCCCCGTTCCATCTGCCTGTCTATCTGAATGTCGTTGCGGCAAAGGACGAATATACAAAATATCATCATACCGCCCTTCAATCCTCTCAATCGCCGTACATACCGATCCACACGCACACGGCTCCGCCGCTTCGGTCAAAATGTCATTCAACCGGTAACGCACAATCGGCTGCGCTCTCCGCGAAAAGTCCGTAATAATCGGCATAAAACGCCGCCGCTCGTCGTCGATATACTCCTTCTCGATATGCACCACATCCTCGTTCAGATGAATGGTGCCATGCTCACAGCTCGTGCCGAGAAAGCCTTCGGTGCATTGATACACCTGATGTACCTTTTGCTGGAAGGTCTGTTGGATGTACTGGCGATCCAGCGGGTCTAGCACCTCCGCAACCGAGATCAGCTTGGACGGCTGAACAGTCAGCTTGCCATCCTGTGCCGCTTGTGCTAGCATCCGCAGCAGTGAAGGCGGCGCAACCCAGATGTCCGCACCATACTGCTGCATATCTGCAATATGCCGCTCCATCGGTAGCGTCAGATCGAAGTAGCGAAACTGCAAGCTCCCTCGCTGTACCGATTCATACAGATTGCTATTCGCCCGCAGGAAAAAGGCAATCCGATGCCGCTCGCGCAAACTGCCCGGTAGCAGACGCGCCAGCACATTACCTGTCCACGCATCCTGCTCCTGTGGACTCACGAGAAAGATGCCGCGATTGCCCGACGTACCGGAAGACAGCCCAATCGTCACCCCGTTCCATACCGGTGCAAAATCCCGCGTCTGCTCCGCTTGCTGCGCCGTATCCAGCGCCTGCTCACGCGTAATGCCAATCGTATTCAGTAGATCGAAATGCTCCATCATAATACGTTTATCAATCAATGGGAAGTCGCGCCACTCTCCATCGCTCATCCCATTCCAGAGCCGCCGATAAAAAGGGGAATGCGCTCGCACCCACTGAATATGGCGCTGTACCTGCCACTCTTGCCAGCGCTCTAGCGCCTCACGGCTATTCCAGCGCTTACGTCGTTGTCTCGTTTGCCAGTAATGATACACAATGCGCAGCACACTCATTTCAGCCATCTCCCTCCCCATGTTGCCAGTGCTTCCCGGCAATGAGTCGGTACGATCCGCAGCTGCGGATATTTTAGATGCCAGCGACGCAGGCGATCCATATTGCTGCGGAACTGCTGACGATTGGACATGATCAAGCCCGCCAGCAGATGCGGACGACGATTCTCGGCAAACGCGCGGCTGCTCCAGACCGTATCTGCACAGAGCAAGTACGGCTCACCTCCTGCATGTAGCAGCAGACCGATCATCCCCTCCGCATGCCCAGACAGCTCTAACGCGCGAATGCTGCCGTCGCCGAACACATCGTAGTACGGCACACCAAGATCCGGCAGCACAGAAGCCGCCATACCAAACGGAGTAGCCAGCGGCGAAATGTCCAGTATATTGGCAGCATGGTTCCGTTCCTCCAACGGTCGCTCATGATCGTATTGCAGATCGCTGCGAGTAAACGGCAAGGATCGCTGTTCAAAATCATCCGGCAGCAATCCTGCCAAAAATCCTGCTTTGACCGCCTTCCACGTATTCAACCGCTTCACCGCCGCATACGATTCGTACAAATATATAAATTGCGCATTCGGAAAGTCTCGTGCCGCCGCAATATGATCCCCGTGAAAATGCGACAAAATCACATACCGAATCTCGTCCGCACGCACACCAGCTTCCTGCTCCAGCTGCACGCTACTATGATCCTGCTCGGTATACACAACCGGAGTCAAATAACGATACAACGCCTGCGGCAATCTGCGCGTCTCCTCGAAAAAGCGCATACTGTACCCGGTATCGAACAAAATCATGCCATGCTGTGGATGCCGAATACAAGCAAAGCCTGCCGGAAATGCCGTCGGACGCCATGTTCCACCGCGAATCGTCAAGATCTCTGGATGTGTGCAATAACCCGCAGCACCAAGCCACAGGGACACATTGCTATGCTTCATGGAAACTGCACCTCGCTCTCCATTGGAATAATCGCTCCGTCTGTATTCATCTGCTTGCATGCCATCGTTGAATAGATGACTCATTTAGACTTTGATGTCTGTGTACAACTATGCTTTTTCTCGGTATGGCTGTGCTACTCTTACTGTTCTTTTTGTTGCTGCTGGTGTTATTCTTACTGTCGTTCTTACTATTGCTGTTCTTGCTGTTCTTACTATTGTTGCTCTTGCTGTTATTATTGCTCTTATTGCTCTCGCTATTACCATTGGGAGTTACGTTTCCACCAATCTGCATATCGCTGCAATCCCTCGTCTACGCTAACTGTCGGTGCATAGCCCAGTTCTTGTTGCGCTCGGCTAATATCCAGCGTATGCGGCACTGCAATCGAGCCGACTGTATACCGCGTGAGTGCTGGTTCACCAGACAGTGGCAAGATCCGATACATCGTCTCTAGCATCGCCGCTACACCATAGGCGACTTTGTAAGGAACTTTTTTCGTACGTAGTGGAATATCCAGCAGGGCAAATAACCGCTTTACCAATTGTTCAAAAGGCATCGCTTCGCCATTGGAAATGTTGTACACCTGTCCTAGCGTGAATGTTGGAGAATCGCAACAGAGCAGCATCACATCCAGCAGATTATCTACATACGTCAGATCAATCTCCGCTTGCCCACCGTTGAGCAGCGGCACACCAGATTGCGCATTCGTACGCAGCAAGCGCGGCAATAACGCCTGCTCACCCGGTCCGAAGATCGCGCGTGGTCGCAACATAATGACCGGCAATTCCTGCTCACGCCGATATCGCTTCAACAATTGCTCCGCTTCTAGCTTGGTCGCCGCATAATGATTGGCAGGCTGCTCTGGCAGCGGATCGACTTCCGAGATCATCTGACGCTCACGATAGTCAAAATACACACTTGGCGTCGATACATGCACTAGCCGCTTGACTCCGGCAGAGATACACCCATCTGCTACATGTGCTGTGCCTTCTACATTACTACCGTAAAAATCACGATATTTCCCCCACGGCGACGACAACGCGCCACAATGGAATACATACTCCTGCCCGCGACACGCATCTATCATCCGCTGACGATCCCGCAGATCGGCTGCTACAAAATGAATGCCTGCCGCCGCCAACTGCTGCCCGACCTGTTCATTGCGTCCCGTCGCTGTAACGTCCCAACCGATACGCGCCAGACGATATGCCAGATGACTACCGAGAAATCCAGTGGCGCCTGTTACAAGTGCCTTGGTCATACGTCGCTCCTTTCCAGTGGCTGCCCATTCCATTCAATATCATGCGTCAGCGCTTGCGTCACCGTAATCTGTTCTCGTCTACTAATGCGAACCGCCGCCAATACCAAGGCAAACTGTCCGAAAAATGGCATCATATCCTGCCATCGAAATACCGCATCATGTGCGCCTCTCATCGCCTTGAGCCATTGCTTCCATTGCCTGCCGCTCCAGCGCCGTCCCCAGCCGCTTGTCAGCATCGGCAACGTTAGCATCACCCGTCTGCCCGGTTGCGGCATGATCACCTGCCCTTGCTCCACTAACAGCTGCGGCGCTACAATCGCCATATCCAATCTATCTGCGGCAGTAAACAGGTGAATACCACTGGTCGCCCGCGGATTGCATTCGATCGGGTAGAGCTTGCCTGTCTGTCGCTCCTGAATCAGATCAAAGCTCAGTTGCCCGCTACATGCGCGTGCTGACAAAGTACGAATTGGTGATTCGCTTGCTATGGATGCGTCCGCGTTGTTCGTTTGATGAGAGACAGATGACGGATCAACCGAACAAGCTTCCTTATTCCACTGCTGTACCAACTGCTGTACCCACACCAGCGTATCCGGTCGATCTAACGCTTCAAAGTGCACGCTTGCTCCCGCTTCGCTGCTACGATAACGACTCTGGTAGGTCGCGTGCGCTACAATGGTTCCTTCATATACGATACTGTATGTACATAACTGCTCTCCCGGCACGTAAGCCTGTGCGATCCACGGTTCCTGTTCCGACAGACCGTCTGGCGCTGCAATAACAGCGGATGGCGACCGTTCATTCTGCTCACCTGCACTTGCTGGATCATCTGTCATATCCTGTGCAGGCATGATCACTTTGGAAGCGAAGCGTGAATACGCAGGCTTGAATACAAGCGAACGAGACGTATACACAGATGGTAGATCCGACGCTGCATCCAAGTCTTGGACGGAGCACGATGCCGCCAACAGACTGCTCCACTCACCATGCTGTACCTTTTCCCACTGCTGTCTATTATGGATCACCATCGTATCTGGTGCATCCAATCCAGCAGCATGAACGAGCTGAATAAACTCGCCCTTGTGATGCAGCGACTGTAGCATCGTTGCTGGTGGAACTAGCACCTCGCACACCTGACGCAACTGCTCCAACCCATGCGCCACATAGAAAATCTCCTCACATGTCGGCACCAGTATATCGATCCATTGCTGCTTCACAATCCGCACCAGCTCTTGTATATACGCCTGTGGCTGTTGGCGTGGCGGTGGTACAACGAAGCTTTGACGTACCGCTTTTGAACGGGCGCAGAGCTGCTGTGGCAAGCTTTCGGCAACATCCACTGTATGCCCTGCCTGATGCAGCAAACGCGCCAGCTCCAATGTGACAGGAGCACGTCCCCCAGTTAGCAAAATAGTTCGTGGTGTCTGAGCAGAATCATGATCAGTAATCAAGCACCATGCCCCCCAGCGACAGACCGGCGGCGGTGCCAATCAGCAATATGCGATCCCCGCGACGAATTCGATTTTGCACAATCGCTTCATGCAGTCCCATCGGAATCGAAGCTGCAATCGTATTGCCGTGGTTCGGCGTAATATTCATAAATTGCTCCTCGCCGATGCCTAACTTCTTGCGCATCAGACGCATTGCCATCGCACTGCCCTGATGTGGAATGACCAATTTGAAGTCATCCATCTTCGTTTGCGCACCAGTCAGCAATTCGTTCATGAAGTTTGGCAGTAACTTGGATGCCATTTTGAAAATACCATGCCCGTCCATCTGAAACAGATACGCATTGTCCGCATTGCGTTCATCGCCCGGCGGGAACCGTGTACCGCCGCCCGGAATTTCCGAATACCGCGCGCCACGACTGTACGTATGCAGCGATGTATGCACAATACCGGACGTCTCATCCGGTGCTGATGGACCGATGACGACCGCTGCGGCTCCATCGCCAAACAATACAGCGCTTTCCTTATGACTCCAGTCCAAGCCTGCCGATGCCACTTCAGTCGCCACCAGCAATACATGACGATAACGTCCAGCTGCAACCATATACGATAAGGTATCCAATCCGAATACGAAGCTCAGACAGGTGCCGTCGATATCAAACGCCGGTACACCAGAGTCCTGCTGTCCCAGCGCCTGCTGGATAAACGACGCTGTGCTCGGTAGCGGCTGCTCCTTCGTGCCGCTCGTGCACACAAGGCAATCGATATCGTCAAATGTCAGCCCTGCTGCTTGCAGTGCCGCCTTCGCCGCTTCTGCTCCCATGTACGAAGCCGTCTCGCCTTCGCTCACATAATAGCGTGTTCCAACACCACCCGCTTTGGCTGCCCAGCCAGCCTGCACCCCAAGACGAAGATCAACCTGTTCATCTGTAACTGCCGTGGATGGCATATATTTGCCTGTACCCAAGATCTTTACTTTTCGATGCTGCATAATGATCCCTCGAATCTATAAAATACTTGTCTATTTGTGTGTATGTTCTCTCGGTCCATGTTGTTGTCTATCTACATATACAAAACAGGCTTCGCCTAATCGTCATACCGACTACGCAGCTCTTGCATCGTTTGCTGTACTTCCTGCACATCCAATACGCCGTTCGTCGATTGTAGTTTCGCCAGTTGACCGTGATTCAACAGCTTTTGCAGTTCTTCCATATAGCTCTCCACCGATGGCACACCTGCCAATTCATCCAAGCCGCCCATTGTGCCAGAGCGCACGATCGGATACTGTTTGTCCGCATCTTCCGGTCCCGCTGCTAGATCGTAGAAGCGGCGAATCTGCGCTGCCAGCTCATCGCCATGCCCGTTCACAATGACAAAGGCAGTAATCATATATGCTTTGGATTGGCGACGCTGCGCAATACCGCAAAACTTGCGTCCATGAATACCAATATCATAATCCCCCGGGCAAAAGGCACCTTCTACCTCGCCTGTCTGCACGTTCGTTGTCCACGGATGCACCGCCCGACTGATCCACTCTGCCATAAAACGAAAATCATCATGAATATTAATCCGGCTACGCGGATTTGGCAGCATAATCGACAGATTGAGAATACCGCGATGCAGCGGAACAGCTGCGCCACCGGATGCGCGCACTGCTACCGATGTACCTTCTTGCCGGAATTGCTCCATTGCCTGCACCGCTCCACTCAAGCGGCGATCGCGCAAGCCGATCGTCATCGCATCGCTGTGTGTCCACATATGAATAACAGGCGGATGACCAAGTCCGACCTTGCGGCACATTAGCTCCTCCCATGCCATCGGCTCCAATATGGATACATCGCTGCCCAGCAGCGGTGTTTTGTACCAGATCGCTTGCTCCAATCCTTCCGGCACGGTCGATAGTCTGTACCGTTCCTCTCCCTGCTGCTTATACTGCTGTTCATCCATTACGCTGTTTCCTCCTGCCTTTGGCGGCATGATGTCTGCTGTATGCTGCACTTTTTTCGCTGAGTTGATCTGTTCATTATACCAGTTTTTACAATGATGTTTTTACAATACAGCACATATTCTGTAACCTCTCTACGGATGAGAATGGTTGCATCTCATTAAGACACATGGGCAAAGTATAACAAAAAAGACCGCTTGATCCGCAGGGACTGCGAACATCGAGGTCTTATGCCAGATGATGATTGGTGAGCTTATTGGTGTTGCTTCCTATGCGTTCGTTATAACAGATATGATCAAAGTTACTACATAAAGTTCATACATTTGCTGACGCCTATAGATTACGTAATCCGCTGTACTGCTTTGCCGATATTGCCATTTGTTTGCGCCAGCAGTTGTGTCGCTTCCTCCGCAGCCACGTCCAGCAAAATCATCACAATTGCCGTTTTCATATGCCCGCCTGCTTCTACATATACCCGCTCTACTGTCTGCTCATTCGCATCTGTTGCCAGCATAATTAGCCGCTTCGCTCGATTCACCAGCTTTTCGTTAGTGGGCTGCATGTCGATCATCAGATTGCGATACACTTTGCCGCTACGAATCATACTAGCAGTTGTCAGCATATTGAGGATCATCTTTTGCGAGGTGCCTGCCTTCATACGCGTGGAGCCGAGTACCACTTCGGGACCTGTGACCGCTTCGATCATCACATCGGCATAAGAACCCATTTCGCTGCCCGGATTGTTGCTAATGCCAACGACTGCTGCGCCTTGTTCGCGCGCTTGCATCATCGCTCCGATAACATACGGCGTACGTCCGCTGGCGGCAATACCCACCAGTGTATCGTTGGCGCGAATCTGTGCCGCAATCAGGTCGCTGCGACCGAGCGATACATTGTCCTCCGCCCCTTCTACTGCCGATTGGATTGCTCGTTGTCCGCCAGCGATAAGACCGACTACCTGCTGCGGATCAGTGCCATACGTCGGCGGACATTCGGCAGCATCCAGTATACCCAATCTACCGCTGGAACCTGCACCTACGTACAGTAGTCGTCCACCTTGTGCAAACCGCTCCACAATCAAATCGACAGCAGCCGCAATATGCGGAATACATGCCTCCACCGCTGCTGGAACGAGCTGATCTTCCCGATTAATCATATGCAAAATACCTTCAGTGGATTGTTCATCAATATGGATCGTACGTGGATTTTGCTGCTCTGTTACCAGTTGTCCGATAGGCAGTTTCATGGCATTCAGCTCCTTTGGGATTAAGAATACTATATGTTCAATGAGATCAGCTTCAATCAGATCGATTCCAATACGATCAACGTAATGGAACATTACATTCGCACACGTTTACAAAAATAACTGCGGCGCTACCAACAACGCTGCCCCGTAACATGGCGATTGATGCAATGGAACAACCTGCATGTCAGGATATTCACTATGCAGATATTGCAAACACGTATTGCGATACCAGTCAGAGCGAGTGAACATCGACCCGCTCACCGTAACAGCGCTCTGCTGCAATTGCTTATGTTGTTTGTACAACGTCATAATGAATCGCGCCATATCATGAGCCGCATCCGTCACAATCTGCTGCGCCAGCGGATCGCCTTGCTCTGCGGAATGCAGACAACAATGAGCCACTGCTGCGATATGCTGCTTGCCTATCTCTATGCTATACACCATGTCGCGCAGTTGCGACGGAACGTCTGCACCATAATGAGCCAGCACCTCCGCCGTAAGTCGCGTGGATGGCAATATGCCGTCATAGCTCAGCATAACCGTTTGCAGACAGCGCAGCCCGATGGCATACCCACTGCCCTGATCACCAAGAATATGACCCCAGCCACCGATGCGCACCCGTTCCCCCGACGGCATGATGCCCAGTACAATGGAGCCGGTTCCAGCAATCGCAATGATTCCGTGTCGTGTACGATTCGACGCCAGCAGTGCAATCTCCGCATCATTTATAACCTGAATCGGGAATACAGCCGCATCACGATGCAGTCTGGCTATTGACTCATGATGCTCATACCAACGTGAACGAATCGCCGCTGCCGCTCTCTCGCATTCTTCCGCTGTATACACTCCAGCGATGCCAGCACCAATTCCAATACAATGATGCTGTTCCAGATCGTACGCTGTCAGTAAACGAAAGATCGTATCCATCACAGCATCTGCTTCGTTTCCATACAAAGCGGACTTCGGATTACCTGCCGCACCGTGCATGCTACCAATCAATTGACCGTCTGTCTGCCAAGCCATGACTTCTGTCCTCGTTCCACCGCTATCCACGCCCAGCACGAACTGCATATCCTCATCCTCTCCGTATATGTAAACTAAAATAACGTTGCTCACTCGTTCATTCATTTTACAGATACCAGCATATTTCCAGATTCGAATAATTGCTTATATTTTAGTGCACGACTTGCTGTTTGTAAAATAAAATTTTATGTATATTGCTCTATTTTGATACGATATGTACAGCTCTATTTTAAACAACGTCGACATTTCTCTCTCTCCATCCTCTACCTTTCCCATTCTATAATCAATTCTTCTATTAGACTGCATGTATGTCTATTATAATAACTATATATCTTGAAATTTTATTTCAAAAACACACTGAATATTCTATGTATCTAACACTAACAGCCACTTAATCCCGCTACTCGCAATACGCCTATTTACATCCAACCTATTGTTAGCCTATAATCTCACGCGCTTACCTTTGTCGAAATCGTGCCGAAATTCATACATTCCTTCTAAAAAAATTCGTTTTTTTCTGCAAAAAGTTCATGATCTGTCTATCCAGATATCCCCTTCATGACGTATCATACGTTTAATACGATAAAATATAATGTCAAAACGTAAATTTACATCACATATAACCAACATCATGATCCGATCACATTCATCCTCATTCTGATCTCACCAGAAAGGAGCCTCCCATGTCTCAACATCAGTCACACCACGAATACATTCATTACAGCGAGCTGCTTGAATCATCTATGAACACTGCCGAGCTGGATCAGATCTGGGAACCGCTGCGGCATGGTATGCAGGATAAGCTAATTCCGGGTGCATCTGTCGCCATTAGCTATCGCGGACATCAACTGCATTATGCTGGTGGCTGGGCAATCGATACGCCAGATCAACATATTCGCACGGATGTACATACTCTGTACGATTGCGCTTCACTGACCAAAGTGATGATTACGCTACCATTGATTTTGCATTTATGGTACAAAGGGCAGTTAGATCCAGATGATTATATTGCCCGCTATCTACCGGAAATGAATCATTCGCCGCATCATATGATCACGATCCGGCAACTCCTGTCACACTCATCCGGGCTGCCAGCAATCGCAGATTTCGCCCAGCGTCCGTGGACAGTACAAGATGCAATTCAACAAATTGGACAGATGAAGCTGCAATATAAGCCGGGAACACAGCGGATCTACAGCGATCCGGGCTTTATGCTGCTGGGGCACCTCTTCACAGTGATCACCGGAATGTCGTTGGAGGAAGGCGCAGCGCAGTATATTTTTCAGCCTCTCCATATGCCAAATAGCTGCTTCCGCCCTGAACCGTCATGGATACCGCGCATCGCTGCAACGGAGTACGATGCTGTAACTGCCGCGTATTTGCAGGGCATCGTTCACGATGAGAATGCACGCCAACTCGGCGGTATCGTCGGACATGCCGGTCTATTCGCTACTGCGGATGATGTATTAACTTATGGGCTTGCATGGCTGCATACATCACACGATGCTGATTGTCGCGAAATCAAGCACGCCGCCATTCAGCGGCAAACGCCTCAGTTGCCTCATGTACACCGTGGACTTGGTTGGGTGCTAGATGGCGATGAGATGGATGTATCTGGTGGAGCTTTGTCATCGTCTGCTTACGGGCATACTGGTTTTACTGGCACCAGCCTGTATATTGATCCAGAACGCGAACTTGTAGTTGTCCTGCTCACTAATCGTGTCCATTACGGTCGGCAGCGTCCCATCCAGCAGTTACGTCGTGATTTCCATAGCACGCTTGTCAGCGTACTGGATCAGCTATCCTCCTTGGTATAACTTGCTGCACATGTGCATATCGTATATGAAGGCTTGTACATGAAGGCGCTTCACCTATCCTCTCCGGCAAAGGAGCAATGATTATGAATGGCGGATTAGTTCGATTACGGGAAATTATTCATACAATCACCCCATCCGAGCGCAAAGTCGCAAGCTTTATTTTGGAGCAACCGCAGCGGCTCGTCGGCATGTCAGTCGCACAGCTTGCAGAGCAGAGCGGCGGCAGTCAGGCAGCCGTCATCCGGCTATGCAAATCTGCTGGCTTCAAAGGATATCAGGAGCTAATGCTCAAAGTCGCCGGTGATTTGCAAGAACAGAGCCAGTCGCAGAGCGGATATCAGGAGATCAACCCGGATGATTCGATTGAGCGCATTATAGAGAATGTATCTGCCAACAACATTCAGTCCATCCGCGATACAGTCAAAATCCTCAATCCTGCCAGCATTGAGCAAGCAGTTCAGGCATTGCTGGATGCGAAGCGCATTTTCTTCTTTGGCATTGGCGCTTCCAATCTGATTGCTACCGATGCCCAGCATAAGTTTCTACGGATTAACAAAACCTGCTTTGCCTTTGCAGATGCGGATCTGCAATTGATCTCCTCAGTCATGCTCACCCCGGATGATACCGTCGTAGGCATCTCCTATTCCGGTAAAACGCCTGTAACGGTAGAGTGTATGAAGATTGCTCGGGAAGCGGGCGCACGCACGATCTCCATTACCCGCTACGGCAATACACCAGTCGGCAGTCTAGCAGATATCCCGCTGCACATCTCCTCCACCGAAAATGAAATTCGCAGTGGCGCCACGTCCTCACGCATCACCCAATTGAATGTGATCGATATTCTGTATCTCGCCGTCGCCAGTCGTGACTACGAACAATCCGTCACCTACTTGGAGAAGAGCCGCAATATCGTACGCAAAAGCAAACGTTGATCATGATGCACTTCATGTGGAATATTATATGCCTCATGCCGAATGTTGAGTATTGAGTGTTGAATAAAAAGGGCAGTCCCACGATTTCGTAGGACTGCCCTTTTTATTGTGTTAGATGTCATTCCGATGATGAATCATCGCCGGATACAGCTACATCTGTTATTCCATCGCATATCGCCTCAGTCATACAGACCAAAACGCTGAACCAGCTCGTTGATTTTCGCACGAACGATCAGATCCGAATTGTTGCGGTTGTTCATCACGAGGCAAACTTGCTTAATAAACTCGCTTTTGTTCTCGTCCGTCATTTCCAGCAGACGTTGATCAAGCTTTTCACGAATATCCATGTGCTTCCCCTCCGTACGTTAATTTTCTGATCGGGTATAGCCTTGGATCAGATGATAAAAAGTCTTCTTTCAGAAAAGTCTAATACAATGTAGCATAAGGAAGCAACTATATTTGCCATTGACATTCATCGTATTGCGCCAAAAGCGGTGTAGCCGCTCTTTTTTCTGTTTCCGATGCTAACAATAAAAAAAGAACGATCCATAACGGATCGTTCTCTGGGCTTGCGAATCATCGCTTCTTATCGTTCACTTCTGCACCGGTTCAACTACCTGAATATATATTACTTGATTCAGACAGCCGTCACGTTGTCATTAGTGTTCTTTGATGAGCGATAGAAACTCTGCACGTAGCGGAGCATCATTGCGGAAGCCGCCACGAACAGCGGAAGTGATCGTTTTGCTGCCCGGCTTTTTGACGCCGCGCGCGCACATGCACAGATGCTCGCCTTCCACGACGACCATGACGCCGGTCGGATGCAGCACTTCATCAAGAATATCAGCGATCTGCGATGTAATCCGCTCCTGTACTTGCAGACGACGGCTAACCGCCTCTACCAGACGGGCGAATTTACTCAGACCAGCGATCTTCCCGCTTGGTACGTAACCGATATGCACTTTTCCGAAGAACGGCGCCATATGGTGTTCGCACTGGCTGTAATACACAATATCCTTCACGATGACCATTTCCTGGTGATTCTCGTCAAACGTAACGCCTAACGCCTCACGCGGATCTACGCTGTATCCAGCAAAAATCTCCTCATACATACGTGTAACCCGTGCCGGTGTCTCTAGCAACCCTTCACGCTCTGTATCCTCACCGATCAGGTTCAGGATTTCTTTGATATGGTATTCAATCTGTTCGCGGTGTTCACCAACATTCAGATTGGTATAGTCCTTAATGCCAGCCATGCTGACCTCCTTCCACACTCAGGGTCTTCATGTACTGACGCCTGTCATGTTGATTATCTTCTGCGTTTGCCTTGATTGCCGCGTCCCATTGGAGGCATTTGTGGCTTGCCGCCTTTTTGTGGAGTGCCGCCGTTTTTCATCATTTGCTGTGCTTGCTGCATTTGCTTGGCATTCAGGTTGTAGCCCATTTGCTTCGCCATTTTTTGCAGCATTTGCGGATCGCCTTGCATTTTCTCAAGCTGTTTGCGCAAATAGTACGCACCGATAAAGAATCCCGCGACAAGACCTACAATCAGAGTCACAATCGGTATGACCCAGTTCCACCACATCATAAAGCCACCCCTGTATATTCATTGTCGTTCGTTCACGGAAAAGCGCCTTCACTTTCCCTGCCAATTCAGGCATGAACAGCAATTATCATACCATTTTCAGGTAGGGACAGGCAAACATTTTCGGAACGGTTTCATCTGTTATGTTAATTCATGACCGCTTCGACAAATACGGTCGTAGCGCTGGCTAGATCAATCTCCTTAATCTCCAGCGCATCGCCGCTGCCGTTAACGATGCGAACGACCGGACGACCCGGCAATCCACGGTGCTGACGCACGACTACACCAGATTCGCGCGTAGATAGTCGGACGCCTGTCCCATTTGGATACACCGACACAATCCGGTTGAACTCGATCAGCAGTTGACGGTCAAGCCCGCTCTCCGACAATGCCATCATCTCCTCGCACGCTTCATGTGGCAACAAGCCTTTGCCACCTTGTTCCTTATCGGCGATCAGATTGTCGTACGTATTGGCAATTGCCACGATACGGGCGTACCGATGAATCTCTTCTTCCGGCAATCCACGCGGCTGACCGCTACCATCCATCCGTTCATGATGCTGAAGAGCAACGTGAGCGATCATCAGATTGAATTCGCGTTTGGATTTTAAAAGTTCAAAGCCGCGCCACGTATGATGCATACGTGAGCCGGGAATACTATCCAGCATCCCCGAACCACCCAGCTTGCCAATATCGTGCAGCAGTGCACCAATCGCCAATTCACGAAGCTGTGCTTGATTGAGTCCGATATTCATGCCGATAATCGCCGATAACAGGCACACATTCATCGCATGCACATAAGCGGCATTATCCGCCGTACGAATCTCGGTCAATTGCACTTGTACTTCACGCGCACCGACCACATCCTCCAGCAACGCGTCCACACTAAGCGCAATCCGCAGCGGATGCCATTCCTTACCGGAGCGCAGCGCATCGAATGTATCGCTCATCTCGCGGATCATTTGCTGCTTCGTCTGCTCGCTCAGAATTTCTTCTGGCTCGACATCGGCATAATTTTCGTCCCGGATATACAGCATCGTAACCCCGATTCGGTTGAGCGTGTTGATCATAAAGACAGTAAGCTGAACGCCGACCGACAGCAGAATGGTGCCATTGCCGGAGTAGACGGATTTTGCCAGATATTGACCGGTTTCCACATTTTCGATACTTACATATCTCATTCAACATCCCCCTTTATTCACAACATGAATTGGGATTACGATTACAGCTCCGTTACATGATTCGCCGCATGTAGCAATTTGGATCATATGCGTTGGGATTTTTCAGAACAATACCGGCTCATTTTGTAGATTGCTGTACCCTTCCAGTCCGAGCAGCCATTCCTTGTTGTTCAGACCGCCGCCATATCCGACCAGCTTGCCATTCATCCCGATCACCCGGTGACACGGCACAATAATGGAAACGGGATTGCGGTTATTCGCACCACCAACCGCACGCACCGCAGCCGGAACACCGATCTCAGTGGCGATATGCTTGTACGAAACCGCCTGTCCATAAGGTATCTGACGCAGCGCTTCCCAGACACGCAGTTGAAAGTCCGTTCCTTGCATATCCAGCGGCAGGTCAAATTCCTCACGTTCCCCGGCAAAATACTGCTTGAGCTGCGCAGTCGCTTCTGCCAGCATGTCTGGCGAATGCTCCAGCACATGATCGCCGTACCAGCGCTGACACCAGACTACCAAACGTTCGGCAGCCTGCTCATAAGAGCGGAATTTGATATGACACAATCCAGCACCGGAATGAACAAGTGTCAGTGTGCCAAGCGGTGTATCCAACTCATCGTAGTACAGATGATGCACTGTCTGGTCAGACTTGTTGTGTGGCGCCAGATGGTTCTCCTGCTTGCTGCTCATTCGCCAATGCCTCCTCCAATAGATGCTGCGCGGTGAGCAGGCGTTCGATCACTTCATGCTCTTGCTCACGCTCCAGCCCTTTTTGCACCGCTGCCAGCGCTTCCTCACCGCCAATTCGGCTTAACGCCCATGCAATCGTACCGCGAATGACCGGACGCACATCTTTGATCAGCATCTCTGCGAGCTTTGGTACTGCGCTTTTATCTTTAAAATTACCGAGCGCGATAATCGCATTACGCTGAATCGGATTCTTCCCGCGCCATGCTGATGATGTATCGCCAAATTCCTGCTTGAACTGCTTGTTGCTCAGTTCCAGTATCGGCAACAATAGCGGCTTCGCCTTTTCTGGATCAGGACGTAGCTCCTGCTGGTGATTCCAGCTTTTGCCCTTGTTTTTCGGACAAACGATCTGACAGGTGTCGCAGCCATACAGCCGATTCCCGATCTTGCGCATATGCTCATCGGACAACATGCCCTTCGTCTGGGTCAAAAAGGAAACGCAAATTTGCGCATTCAACTGACCCGGATTCACGAGCGCGCCGGTTGGACACGCATCAATACATTTGGTACAGGTGCCGCAATCCTCCGTTACCGGCGTATCCGGGGCAAATGGAATATCGGTAATCATATCACCAAGGAAAATCCACGAACCAAGCTTGGGCGAGATGATCGCACAATTATGCCCGTAAAAGCCAATCCCCGCTCGATGAGCAACCGCGCGGTCGGACAATGCCCCTGTATCGACCATGCTCTCAATACGCGCCTCCGGCACCTTTTCGCGGATAAAATCCTCCAGTCGCTGCATCCGATTGCGCAGCACCGTATGATAATCTAGCCCCCATGCTGACCGCGCCATAATGCCGCGATACTCACCGGGTGCGGACTTCGGCGGATTCTCCATTTTGGAATGATACGTAACCGCAATGGCGATAATCGAACGCGCGCCACCAAGTGTCAGCGACGGATCGATCCGCTTGTCCAGATCCGGTTCTTCAAATCCTGACTCATACCCTTTGCGCCGATTCTCTTCCAATACTTCACGCAAATATAAAAAAGGATCGGCGGTCGTAAAGCCGATATCGTCGATACCAAGTTCCGGACCTGCATCCTTGATTTCCTGCTTCAGCCACTCCCAGCGGTTGGACTCTGTACCGGCGATTCCGGTATCAATCTGCTGTGTCATGAAGCGGCACTCCTTTCCAAACATCCGTATTGCTGATTCGCCTGCATCCTGCTGGATAAGCGGCAAACCTGTATCTTCTGCTGCCAATCATGTTGTATATATACGTTCAAAGACACACAGTCCTCCTACCATTCATCACAAAACTTCTCTCCCATTATACTGCATCCGACTGGAAAAACGTCTAAAAAATAGAAAAACACATCCGTTTATCCGATCCTCGTCGGAAAACAAAATGTGTTACATTAACAAAGCATACGCAGCCGAAGCCTCACAACCGGATCACTACGATGCTTACTGACAATCATCCCTCCCGACGATCGTCCGCACCGCAATGTCCGGCAGCACCGTTATCCGTCACAGGATAGCGGGCCGCTCGTGCAAGCGTGTATATTCAAGTATGGTTTCTGTTCTGTTATCTCTTGTTTACATTCAGAAAATCAGGCGTTTGCCGCAACAATGCTCAACTTTTCATAAGTGCGCAGCACTTTGCTCTCATCATATCCCAGAGCGGCGTACAGTGGCATAACCACTTCGTTGTGTTCGTCGCCGGCAACCATAATGCCGCTGACGTTGCGCTGCTCGAAGCGTTTCTCCATGGAAGTGATCAGCGCGGTACCAATACCTCTGCCTCTCATATCAGGATGAACGGCGATACGGTAGTAGCAACCGAAGTTGCGATCAATCGTACCAATTAACAAGCCAATAATCTCTTCTCCCTGCTCCGCAACAATAATCAGTTCGGAATCCCAGGACAATTGTCTGGCAAAAGGTCCCATCGTGTGTTCGTAACACTCTTCGGACAGAGCTACCTGGAGCAGCTCCTGGACAAGGTTCAAATCACTCAGCTTAAAGGAACGAATATTCATCATCCAAACTCCCTCTTTATCAGCTTAATCAAGCAACGTTTGCAAACATACCCCTTAACACTACATATGGGAAGCACAAAAAAGAAGGACATCTGCATATACCAGCCACAAGCCCTACATCGATGTTTGTGTAAAATCCCCTGTTATATTGTACCCAAATTTCGGCAAAAAACCTCATATTATCGCACAATATAATCTCAGTGTTAATTAAACCATAATTTTCTGACAATTACATCACTTTTCTCATGAAAGCGCTTCATAACTCCGTTTTTCAGCAAAAATGATTCCAAATATCCAGTTCATCAGGAATAGTTCTGGCAACATGGGCTTATGTCTATGAATATAAAGCTCCAATTATAAATATTCCTCCAAAACCAAATATCTTAATATGAAATCACAGGAGCGACAAAAACGATTATATCACTAGTTTCTGGCTGTCACTATACTTTTTATCATAATGACGTCAGGTTTTCTTTTACCATAAAATTACATGATCTCTTTATGAAAGCGCTATACAAAAGCGAGTCATCTATGACGCAACTTCCTGATTTACCCATTCCATAAGGAAAATGACGTGATTTCGCCTATATTTATATTTGGTCAATAAACGAACATATGATCCTTCTTCTGTTCATTCCTTTTTGAATAAATATCCATCAGACCGATAAAAAAATTTTTCTTGCCTTTTCCGCATGGCTAGGACTTTCTAAACATAAATGTTGATTTAGTCAAAAATATACGGTTTAATATATAGGGTAAGATGTTTATCTACATATGGAGTGGAACTTCCGCTTCAAATTTAAAATCTCAGGAGGTATTTTACGATGGCATTTGAATTACCGGCACTACCTTATGCAAATAACGCTCTGGAACCACATATTGACGAGCAAACGATGCTGATTCACCACGATCGTCACCATAACACATACGTAACCAATTTGAATACCGCTCTGGAAAGCGCTCCTGAACTGCAAGGCAAAAGTCTGGAAGAGCTGATCTCCGATCTGGACAGCGTTCCAGAAAGCATCCGCACAGCGGTTCGCAACAACGGCGGTGGTCACCATAACCACAGTCTGTTCTGGGAAGTAATCGGTCCTGACGCTGGCGGCGCACCAACAGGCGAACTGGCAGCTGCTATTGACAGCGAGCTGGGCGGCTTCGACAAATTCAAAGAAGACTTCGCAAAAGCGGCTACAACTCGTTTTGGTAGTGGTTGGGCATGGCTTGTTGTCGGCAAAGACGGCAAACTGGCAATCACTAGCACACCAAACCAAGACAGCCCTGTATTCGAAGGTCTGACTCCACTGCTGGGTCTGGACGTATGGGAACACGCATACTACCTGAAATATCAAAACAAACGCCCTGACTACATCGGTGCTTTCTGGAATGTAGTAAACTGGGATGCTGTAAACGCACGTTACACTGCTGCGAAGTAATTCCAGCATAGATAACGCGCACAGCGCATACAGAAAAGACGATCTGCATAGTGCAGGTCGTCTTTTTGTATTGTTTTTTTGTAGTGTTATCTTCTACTGCTGTACTCACTCATTCGTTGCTATTCTCCATCACGAGTAGTTATATTCCATGACGAATGATCACAATGGTCAGATGTACTGGTTAGCCTGAATGATCCAGCAGTTCAAAACGCGGCAATCGCTGTACATCCTCCGGTAACTCCACCATATATACGTTGCCATATCCGCTACGATCACTGTTGAAAAACAATCGTCGTCCGTCATCGCTCAGACGAGGATGGGCGTGCAGCTTTTGCGAGTGAAAGCTGCATCGTAGCTCGCATACTGCATACGCACCAGCATAGCGCCCATTTTCATCACGCTCCCATAGATGCAGCGTATCGACTTCCCCCTGCCCATCCGCTATTACTAAACCTTCATTCTGGTACAAGTGCCAAGTTGAAAAAGGAATCTTCTGCTCCTCCAAGCCAGTATTATCGTATCGAATACGTCCAAAAAAGCACGTTCCATCCGCTGCAATCCCATGATATCCAATCTGCTCTCCATCTGGCAAAAAGCACTCATGACCAACTGATTCTCCCTGTTCATGACGCTCACGGATGGTCCATACGTCACCGCTGCGCAGATCCAATCCCCATATCCGGTGATCCACCAGATGCCAAGGTCCTTCATGGCAAAAGGTTATTAGCCACGGCAGGGTCGGCGATGCATTGATATGAGTCACAAAATGACGGGTATGGAACACCTCGCGTGATATGCCACTTTTCAGATCGACTGCAATGATGATGCTGTTCGGCTGCGCATCCATCCACTCGCGATGTCCGACATACCCGTTGCCCAGATCGGTATCGATCTGCTGTGACAAATCCTCGGTAATACACGTCAGCAGCGTGCGACTGTCAGCAGTACAAGTTACATTGCCCAGCACATAGCCTTCTGGACAGCGGTACTTGATTTTTTCGCGAAAATGGGTCAAATGCAGCGCACGAATCACCTGCTTGTCCGATACGAGCGCATACTGCTCATCCGGCGTGAGTGCCACGTCCAGATCGTCGTTGTTGGCATACGTAGTCAATTGGGTCATTTCACCGGTTTCGAGCTGTATCGAGAACAGATTCGCGCTGTTATCCCGGTCGGAAATAAACAGCAGCCGTTTGCCATCGTCATACAATGAATGTTCGGTAAAATACGGCAATCGGCTATGACCACGATAATCCGTCAGCTGGTGTACCTTTAACCCGGTACGACGGTCGGTGTACGTACTCCACTCTGGCGCCCATATCGTGCCTTTGACCATAGCAATCGTTCTCGACATGTTTATCCCTCCTCATGATTGGATTCAGCTTCAATGACTTCCGTGTGAATCTGGTTGCTCTGCTTGGCTGCTTACTTGCTGACATGATTAGCTTTAGTCATGGAATCGCTTGGATAATTGGCTCCTCGAACCGTTGTGCCGGACTATTTTGAAATGCCAAAATGCTGCTGCAAAATCTTCAGGAACAGATTCGGGAACGCATACTTTTCCATATCGTCGCGTCCGATCCAGCGGTAATCATATGCCACTGCTTCGCCAAGCAATGTGCTAGGTACAACATCATAGTCGGCAGGCTGTTCAGCCACCTGCGCTTGCTCCAGCGGCTCCGATGTATCGATAAGGGTGCCTGTAGCAAGCTGTTGACGAATAGCACTGCGCACTTCCGGTGTCGAACCCGGCAGACGGATGTCCAGTGTGCCCTGCTCCACTTGCTCGCCAGATATGACGCCCATACCGTGCCAATCTTTGCCATCTACCGGCACATCAATTTGCCCAGCTTCCGTACAGCGGAAGACGCGCATATACCACTGAATATGGCTAAATGTATGCTCAGCGCTCATCCATTCCTCATCTGGACGAACGTCGATGCCTTCATTTTTGAGTACATGGTTGAGTCGTTCCATCGCGGCAGGCTGTGTCAGATCGGAGCCAGCACCAGCTTTTTTGGCGTCGGAAGACAGGACATGGGGCAATTCCCACATCCGTGCCAGCAGACCGGTTGCTGGACGCTGACGAATCAGTACTTTGCCTGCATGCTCGCCGCGTCCTTCGACTACTGCCATCAGGCGATGCTCCGGGCGTGGTGGTTTGGCTTTGGTTTTGATCGGCAGTTGTTCTTCCATGCCGTTGATTCGCCCTTCACAATGCTTCATGACCGAGCAGGTGAGACAATGTGGTGACTTGGGCGTACAGACGAGTGCGCCCAGCTCCATGAGCGCCTGGTTAAAATCGGATGCGCGTCCAATCGGGATCAATTCGCGAGCGAGCTTTTCCATTTTGACACGGGTAGATGCTTTGGCAATATCGTCACTCAGGCAAAAATAGCGGGATAGGACGCGCATGACATTCCCGTCCACCGCTGGTTCAGGCACGTTGTAGGCGATGCTCAGGACGGCTCCAGCGGTGTATGGACCGATTCCTTTTAATGCGGAAATCTCTTCTGGCGTATCTGGCACGATCCCGCCATGACGTTCAACGACCTGCTTCGCCGCTGCTTGAATGTTACGGGCGCGCGAGTAGTAGCCAAGTCCTTCCCAGCATTTGAGCACGTCTTCTTCTGGCGCTTCGGCAAGCGACTCGACAGTTGGAAAGCGCTCGATAAATCGCTGAAAATACGGAATCACGGCTGCAACGCGCGTTTGTTGCAACATGATCTCGGAAATCCAGATATGGTACGGATTGCGGCTGCGTCGCCACGGCAGGTCTCGTTTATGTTCGTCATACCATGCCAGCAGTTCGCGGCTGAAATAACGCTTGGCTTCGTGTTGTGGTGTTATGTTGGACATCATCAATCTCCTTTGGGGCGTGTTTCCCATCGAACGCCCTTTATTTGAATGTGGGCTTTGGTGCAACATAGCGCTCCGGGAAGGGATAAGGGAACGGACTCCGGTGGAGCTACGGGAATCTTTGGATTATGAGTACATGAAGATTCCCGCACCTCCAAAGAGGCAAGATATTTTGCTTACGCAAAAATCACTTTTCATTGAACCTCGTGTTTGCAAATCACAAACACTGTAAGTCGTCCTTTTCCCTTATTCCCTCCCCTCCGCTTGGTGCAACGCGCAACATTCTTTTTGTGCGAAGCAGTAGTGAATTTGGTGTTTGATTTGGTGTTTTGAGAAGTTGCGATACTTTAAAAAATTCAAAGACTTTAGAGACTTTAGAGACTTTTGACATCTTACATGTCTTTTTGACTTTTTGAGTAGTAATTATTAAGGATGATTATTCAGCAGATCGTTTTATATGGGATGTTGCTTGTTATATGTTGGGTCTGCTTGTTCAACTTTTGCTTGAACGTCTAGTTGGTTTTTTCCACGATGGCGAATGCGGATGCCAGGGTGGGTTGGTGGGTGATGCTTAGGTGGATCTGGTAGGTGTTGGAGTCTTGTTGTAGGTCCAATCGCTGCCATGCTCCGGTGGACAGAGTAACCTGAGGTTTGCCGGATGCGTTGGGCAGAATTTCGATGTCGGTGAAGCTTATGATTTTGCCGATGCCGCAGCCGAAGGCTTTGGTGATGGCTTCTTTGGCGGCGAAGCGACCGGCAGTGAATTCAGATAGTCTGGGACCACGCTGCTCAGCCAGTGTTTGCTCGGCGGGTGTCAGAACGCGTTTGAGGAAGCGGTCTTTTTGTTTGCCTTCCAGCAAGCTGATCATTCTGGCGATCTCCAGCACATCATGCCCTATTCCGTAAATCAAGTAAGTGTCCTCCTGCAATTTCAATTTCTTTATTGTATCAAATGACATGGGCAAAATCCTCTACTTGTAAGTAATCGTCATTGAACTTTGTATGTTCTCTTTCTTTTTTACACTATAAAAAAGCGACTCAATCCATCATCGGATATAAGTCGCTTGTTTCATTACATCTAAGTCAGATGTTGTACTTGCTTTACATTAAATACCTGGGATCGGATCACGTTTGTGTGCGGTACGTTTGTAGTACGTCTCCAAACGTTCTGCTACTTCGGGAGCGATCGATTTGCCTTCCAGGTAGTCGGAGTTGTCAGCGTAGGTGATGCCGAGTTCGGTTTCGTCAGTTTGATTTTCCCACAGACCAGCGCTTGGTGCTTTGTCGAGAATGGATTGTGGGATATTCAGATGGGAAGCCAATTGACGAACCTGACGTTTGTCGAGCGAGCTAAGCGGTGTAATATCGACCGCGCCATCGCCATATTTGGTAAAGAAGCCTGTGATCGCTTCGGATGCGTGATCTGTACCAACAACGAGCAGGTTGAGCGAGTTGGCAATCGCGTATTGTACGACCATGCGGGTTCTCGCTTTGACATTACCTTTTGCCTGCGGGCTGAGTGGGTCTTGTTCCAGCTGTGGCATTACGCTGTTTACCGTTTGCTCGATCGCATCGACTGCTTTGTGCACATTGGTTTCGACTTTGTATTTCAGGTCAAATGCCTGTGCGACCGCGTAGCTATCGTCGATATCGGATTGGGTGTCGTACGGCTGGAAGACGCCGACGGTTTTGTATTCGCGTCCGGTCGATTGTGTCAGTTCATCCGTTGCCTGTTTGCACAGACCGGTGGCTACTGCACTATCGATCCCGCCGCTAATCGCAATTAGCAGACCTTGGGAACCGGATTTCTCAATATATCCTTTTAGAAAATCTACCCGTTTGCGGATTTCAGCTTCCGGTTCAATCGTTGGTTGTACTTTCAAATCGTTAATAATGTCCTGTTGAAGACTCATACTCATCATTCACTCCTTCGACTAGTCTCAAATATACATGATCGGACTACAACCGATATGCGTATTTCCTTCCTTCTGCATCCGAACATCGCCGACGCAGAAGTTGCTCTCTTTATATATACCCATAAACAAGGACATCCTGCAACCGTCACATGAATGTGACAGCGCAGGATGTTGTGTTCTCGTATGAGATTACAGGCAATATTTCTCGAATGCGTCGTTGAGTGCAATCGCGATATCCTCAGCGGAATGGTTCTCAATCTGGTGACGCTCGATAAAATGCACCAGCTCGCCATCTTTCAGCAGAGCGATCGATGGGGAAGACGGTTGGTACGGCGCGAAGTATTCACGCGCTTTGGCAGTTGCTTCTTTGTCCTGACCAGCGAATACGGTGAACAGGTGATCCGGTTTTACATCGCTTTGCAGTGCATGAGCTACGCCCGGACGGCATTGACCAGCAGCGCATCCGCACACCGAGTTCACAACGATCAGTGCAGTACCTTTGGAATTATCCAGTTGCTCTTGCACTTCTTCCGGTGTACGCAGTTCTTGGATACCGATACTAGTCAGCTCATCACGCATCGGCTGTACCATATCTCTCATATATTGATCAAATGACATTGACATATTGGTTCACTCCTTACTTTTCATAAGCATTACCTCTATTATACACAGGTTATATCAGAATACCACCGTATCCCGGTAGATTTCATGGAAAATACAGGTTTATTTTACCCCTATCGACTTGGTTCGAGCCGCGATAATGAGAGGATCAACCGCTTTACCCCATATCCGGTATCGGAGTTGGTTCTGGCGGAAGTGACTCTTCGGAAGCTCTAAGGAAAATGACGGAAAAGGTCGTGCCGCGTCCTTCCGCAGAATAGACGGTAATGCGCCCATTGTGACGTTCGACAATACTAAGACAGAGCGACAGCCCCAAGCCTGTCCCTTTGGTCTTGGTCGTATAAAATGGCTCAAACAGCTTGTCCATCTTATCCGGTGCAATTCCCGGTCCAGTATCGCGGATATGCATGATCACTTCGGCATCCGTCACTTCCGTTTCAATCGTCAACTCCCCTTTGTCCTCCATCGCCTCCATGCCGTTACGTGCCAGATTGAGAACCAACTGCTTGATCTCCTTGGAGTTCAGTTCTAGCAGGGGAATATCCTGTCCCGGTATAAATGTAATCGTCTGTCCGCGTAGATTGGCATCTGCCCATAATAGCGGTAACAATTCTTCGATGATCGCGTGCAGACTGAACGGTTCTTTTTCCACAATTCGGTTCTGCGCTAGCGACAGGAAGTCGTTAATGATGCTATTGGCGCGATCCAGTTCGTCGAGAACGATCATATAATAGTGATCTAACGACGATGGACTTTTCTCATGCATCAATTGCAGGAATCCGCGCACGACAGCCATCGGATTACGAATCTCGTGGGTGATGCTGGCAGCCATTTTGCCGACAAGACTGAGCTGTTCCACATGACTCAGCTCATTACGTAGCCGCTCCACTTCGGTAACATCTTGACCGACAATGACGAAGCCGCTCAATTCGCCACCCGGCTTATGAAACAACGGCGCCACATTCAGATAAAAGACGCCGTATTCCAGCCGCAGAATCTCGCTCTCATTACTGCGACTCTGTTGCACCCGCCGAATGAGACGAATCGTGCCTTTCAGCCCGCTTCGAATATCGCCGCCTTCCAATGCAAAAAACGAAATATCATTCACCTGCTCACGTTGTAAGCCAGGCACCGAATGACGCAATAAGGTGAATGCCGCTTCATTGATTGCTGTGATCTGTCCTTTGGCATCAATGGAGGTGATCATCATCGGCGCCACATTCATAATCTGGCGCAGCTTCTCCGCTTCCGTAATGACGCGGTTGGATAGATCCAGCATCTGACGACTCAACTGCTTTTTCTCAATAATTTGTTCAATCGCGGTAGTACAGTAATCGCCTGCAATGACCGCCGCGACGACAATGAGCGTAATCAACATCCAGATACCTATACCAAGCTGGAATAGCGGTATTTGCAGGGCAATAACAACCAACGCCAGAAACGTACTCAGCAAGACAAGCGCCATCACAATCAACCGTTTGCGGCGAAGAGTGGAGCGCTGAAAGAGCGGATAACACAAACCTGCAATCGGATACAATAGCAACCCGGTCTGAATCATTAAATCACTAATGTTAACGTTATCACTAAATAATATATACATAAATACACTGAGCAGCAGTAGCCACAACCCACGCCATGCGCCTATGTACAATACACCGACAATCAACGACACCACACTGAGTGGAATTCGGCTATCAATCGCGCTATAAGCCGCCAGAATCCAGCCGATCACAATACTGAGTGCAAAGGAGATGACGAGCACTGGAGCGTATCCGCGCCATGCTAACCGTCCATGATGCAGAGAATCGTCACCACTGCGTTCCACCACACCGGAGAATACGAAAACAGAAGCGCCTACAGCAAGCATTTGCAGCAGGATTTCCTTGACCGCAATAATAATGACGCGCCCCTCCCCCTGTCTCTGTCGTACTTCGATTAAAGCACAGCACGGATAGCATTACAATATATGGTTCTTTGTGCCATCATTTTCAAATCACCTATACAATACCCTTGTTTCTCCAAACTATAAACACTGCAATCAGATGAGTTTACTCAATCCGTTGTAATCTGCAATCTATTGTACTGCTTTTGCAATGCAGCGGTCGATCGGTCACGATTCATGGTATAGTAGTCTGAGATATACATTTTACTACTTTATATAAAGGAACGATTACGTTTGAAATACGATATTATTGTGATCGGCGGCGGATCAGCGGGTCTGATGGCGAGTGTGGCAGCCAGCGAACATGGCGCGCGCGTGCTGCTGATTGATAAAGGAAACAAATTAGGACGCAAGCTGGGCATCTCCGGCGGCGGACGCTGCAATGTCACAAATGCCAAAGAAGTCGATGAATTAATCAAATATATTCCGGGCAACGGACGCTTTCTGCACAGCGCGCTGGCAAACTTCAGCAACCGCGATATTATGGCGTTTTTCGAGAATATGGGAATTGCGCTGAAGGAAGAAGATAATGGGCGCATGTTCCCAGTAACCGATAAAGCGAAATCTGTAGTCGATGCGCTCGTGAACCGAATACGCGCGCAGGGTGTTGATATCCGGGTGAATAGCCCGGTCGCGGAAGTGTTATACGATGAAGGTACTGTCTGCGGGGTGAAGCTACGTGCTGGCGAAGTCATTCGCAGCCGGGCAGTCATTATCGCGGTTGGCGGCAAATCCGTGCCACAAACAGGTTCCGAAGGCGACGGTTATCCATGGGCGGAAAAGGCAGGTCATACGATTACCGAGCTGTATCCAACCGAGGTGCCGCTCACATCACCGGAATCGTTTATCCAGAGTAAAGAATTGCAAGGCTTGTCCCTACGCAATGTGCAGCTGAGTGTCTGGAATCCCAAAGAAAAAAAACTGATCATGCACGATGGCGATATGCTGTTCACACACTTTGGCATTTCTGGTCCTGCGGCGCTACGTTGCAGCCAGTATGTGGTCAAAGCGCTCAAAAAGTTCCCGGTCACTTCGGTGCAATTGACGATTGATCTGCTACCGGAGCAAAGTGCAGACGACATTTACCGAGAAACATTGCAGATTGCTGAGCAAGAATCGCGCAAAGCGGTCAAAAATGTGCTCAAAGGCTATCTACCAGAGCGCATGATTCCGCTACTGCTGCAAAAAGCACAAATCGCTGAGGATATCACGTATCACAATATTCCGAAGCAGCAATGGCTGGAGCTGGCACGGCTGATCAAGGCATTCCCAGTGGCAATCAACGGTACGCTGTCGATCAAGGAAGCATTTGTAACTGGCGGCGGTGTGAATCTAAAAGAGATTCATCCGCAGACGATGGAATCCAAGCTGATGAATCATCTGTACTTCTGCGGTGAAGTGCTGGATATTCACGGATATACGGGCGGTTACAATATTACGGCTGCCTTTACAACTGGTCATGCGGCAGGCAGCAGCGCGGCGGAAGCAGTTGGTCGGAGTGAATCTGAACTAGTCTAACGATAAGCGTGAATGATAGCCAAATGATTCCAACTATCGAATGATGGTAGCGTTAGATGATCGTAGCGTTGGATGATTGTAGAATCTTATCTATTGTTGCCTTGGATTGATAATCGTCCAAGGTAAAACATATTGTTCATAGTCTATCAATATGGAGATAGACTATCGTCTATTGATATAGAAATACACCCATACACCAAAACCCTGGTGCAAACTGATGACTCAGAATGCCGGGGGTTTTGGTGTATGGGTGTCCAGCAATCTTCTTGATAGCTGGCAGTATAGGCGTCTGTTAGTATATGTGTCTCGCAGTATGACACCGAACAGAGAAGCTGCTTGCCTACCATTTTCTTCAGCGCATCATTCTCTTGCGTACTTCCGCCTCAGATCCTTTTTAAATACCAACCGTCATTGCTCATCCAAATAACGACGCAGCATGCCAGCATTGTCAGTCTGGATCATATTAAATCCATGCTGTAGCTGCCATTCCCAGCCTTCCGCTCCATGTAGCTCGGAGTGACCACCACATAATGAATCCCACATTGTATTTACCCACAGTCGGCAACCATATTGCTGTATCCTTTGCAGCAGCGATGGCTGAAGTAACCTACTGTTCTCCTGTTCAAAACAAATCTCTACCGCTTCCGGGCGCACCATTTCACAACATTCTCCGATCCGCTCCACATGATGTTCATTACTATCGTCCAATATGTGCATATACAGCGGCTTCTGTGGTTTATGATTCAGAAAAGAATGGACTTCTTCTGGTTCAGCCGTACTTTTGAATACCGTCTGTGCCACGGTGTCTGTACGCAGCAGCACAGCGTATACATCGTCGCGCCATGCCCAGCATTTGTCCAGATTGATCATGACCTTGTCGCGTGCAAGAATCATCACCTCTTCCAGCGTCGGGATCATATAATTGGTCAGCCGCTGATCATGCCCGCCCTGATGCTGACGCAAGCGCAATGCCCGTAGCTGTTCCAGCGTCATCTCCGCCACTCTGCCGCTACCGTTCGTCATCCGATCCACCGTCTCATCGTGCATCAGTACGAGCTGTCCGTCGGCGGTGCGCTGTACATCAATCTCGATCAGATCAGCGCCTGCCACGATGGAATACTGAATAGCTGCCAGTGAATTTTCCGGTGCTAACCGCCAATCGCCGCGATGTGCAGCAATCAGTACACGCCCGCGATGATCGTGAAAGCTGGCGATAATCTGTTGCAAATGACTGTGATATGGCTCCGTTCCCAAGGTCAATGACTTATCTCTCATCACTTTCGTCTCTCCACTTCCTTATTGTTGGGCAGTCGCTAATGGCTGCCTTTTCTTTTTATCCACTTTAACGTGTGAGTATTAAAAGGAATGGATATTTGTGCAATATTTGCGTAAACGTTTTGTAAAAGACCAACTTCAGTTACCAACATGCTATACACAAATTAGTACCAGATATTAAGTGTTTACACACAAGTTATAAACATCTTATCCACAGCCTGAGGATAGATTTCAGTAAAATTATTCCACTCTATACACAGGTTCAATACATTATGCAGAGCAACATGTGTATAAAATGCTGATAAGTCGCCTTTTTGCTGATTTGCTATGTATAACAACTATTTTTTATGCATTGTAATCTCCGCCTTTTGATAAAAGAGAAATTATGCACATGCTTATCCACAATATTTATCCACTTTTCCACAGGTCATACACATCTTGCACACAGACTTTTTTCCATTTCTACATTTGAACATTACCAAATGAAGATGAAATCATTTTTCATTTGTACAATTCCAGATGAATATTACGATTATAAAGAAATTGCCGTCAGCGTATACATTTTATCCACAATTTCTATTCTTGTGAAAATTAGAACAGATAAGTACCTTTTTAAACGCAATTTAATCCTTAAATTTAATATTTAAAATGGCTGACATTGTGACAAATGATACATTTTTTAATTTTAATTGCAGGTAAGATTGAATTAGATTCCAGATTACTTCTTATAACTCTTTTGCATAGATGTTACGTATCCCACACCCGGAAAGGATGACTGTATCATGATTAACATGTCTATGAATAACACTGAGCAATCCATGCATCTGTACCGCGTCTTCGCCAAAGCTTTTAAAAGCCTGAACGAACATGCTGTTGCCGGAAGCAAAATCGAAGGCTTCAACTCTACCGCATTTTCTGTCATGGAAGTGCTCTACTTTAAAGGCGCTCAACCAATTCAACAGATCGGAGCCAAATTGCTGCTGCAAAGTGGCAATGTTACGTATGTCATCGACAAGCTGGAGCATGGTGGTCTGCTGCGCCGTCACCCTTGCCCAACCGACCGCCGCGTCATCTACGCCGAGCTGACTGATCAAGGTCGTGCGATGATGGACGAGATTTATCCAAAATACGAAGAGCGCCTGAACTTTGCACTAGGCGGTCTGAATATGCAGGAAAAAGAACAACTGATCTATTTGCTCAAAAAGCTAGGTATGGAAGCAGAGCGCTTGTCTCCATCTATGCGAAAATAAGATCAGTCTGAATATAACTCAAAATGCAGTTCCTCTCACGGTGACATCGTTTCGCCGGAGAGGAACTGCATTTTGTTTGTACCGCCATATTGTTGTTATTTTGAATTACCATGTGTACCATTGCCGTTCCTTGACAGATGTGCTTTCTTTTCATATTGGTTGTGATCCCTGCTTCAGGAGTGGCTGGCTGGATGCAGATGCTGTTCAGACTGGATGCGTCCTTCTGCCAGCGTAATGATACGTGTGGCGTCTCTACTGAACAATTCCGGTTCATGAGTGACGATTAGCAGCGCTGCACCGCGCTTCATAGCAGTACGGCACTGCTGCAATATGTGCTGTACCGTAAAATAGTCTACTGCTGCTCCCGGTTCATCCAAAATATACAACGGACGCTCCAGCAAAAATTGAGCGGTAGCGGACAACAATCGCTTTTGCCCAGCACTCAGACTGTATGGCGAAGCTTCGCGTTCTGCCAGTAATCCAACTTGCGCTAACTTCTGCTCGACCTGCTCCACCCATAGCTGCGGCAGTGGTTGCCGACGACGCAAATTCAACTGTGCTCGAATGCCGAATACGCATTCGTCCCATACCGTTGGCGCTACCCACTGATGATCCGGGTGCTGAAACAAATATCCTGTATCTTGCGCGCGCGCATCAATGAACTCGCGTCCGCTATCTCGCCCATGACGGAAAATATGTCCGCTCGGTGGCGTCAGTAAACCTGTCAGCAGACGGGTTAGTGTTGTTTTGCCAGAGCCGTTGGCGCCACATAATAGCACCATTTCCCCCGGATACAACGATAGCGAAATATGGTGCAATGCTGGCACGGATGAACCTGCATACGTGTACTCCAGCTGACGAATATCTACAATCGGCTGCAACATAGTTGATGAGGAACGTTGTTTCTCAGATGATACTAATGGTGCTTGCTGCTGTTGACTCGGTTCTGATTGCAGTGACGATGGCGACTTATATGCTGAAGGAACTGACGACTGTTGCGACGATGGAGATACGGATTTAGACGCGAAGAAGCCAGATGACTCATCCGCCTTTTCAGCTTCCTTTTCTAATAGCGCTGGCAAAATGTATAGCTGACGCAGATCCTCTCCGTGCTGTTGTAGCAGCTCCGTCGGTGTACCTTCCAGAACGATCCTGCCCTTTTCCAGCACAATGACACGATCTGCTTGCTGTACGCTATCATCCCAGCGAGCGGATGCCGTAATTAGCGTACCGCCAGCGGCGTGCCAATCATCAATCATATGAAGTACTTGCTGACGACCTGCGGGGTCGAGACTTGCTGCCGGTTCATCCAGCAGCAACATTTGCGGTTCCAGCGCCAGCACAGCTGCCAATGCCGTACGCTGGCGTTGCCCGCCGGAGAGCTGATGAACACGGCGATGACGCACATGCTCCAATGCCAGTGTTGTCGTCAACCGCTCTATGCGCAAGCCGATCTCCACCGGCGGCAGACAGAGATTTTCCGGTCCAAATGCAATCTCATCCTCTACTGTGCCGACGACCAGCTCAGCATCCGGGTCTTGTCCAAGCGAACCTATAGCAGCTGCCAGTTCTCCAATCGGTGCTTCCGCAGGGTCGATACCCTGAATACACACCTCTCCCTGCCGCTGTCCACCAGCCAGCCGTGGCAATTGACCATTGATCAGGCGACACAAGGTCGATTTGCCGCTACCACTTGCACCGACAATCGCAATCCATTGTGCCTGTTGTATTTGCAAATCAATTTGTTGCACCGCCGCTTGTTCGCTGCCGTCATACACATACGACACCTGCCGCAGTACAACTGCCGGTTTCGCCATGTCCATGCCGTTATTGCTCATTAGCGTTGTCCGTTGAATCCGGCGAATCGGCGCAGCAGACCTGTTTTACCAATCGCTTTGGCAAAGACTACCGTTAACAGACCGCACAGCAGCACACCACTCAGAATACGCACTACGAGTGCAATGGATAGAATGGTCATTCCCCATTTGGCATAGCCGAACATTTGCACTGCCACTACAAACCAGATTGGCACCATCGCGCCCCCGATGAGCATCATCCAGCCAGTCGACCAGCGACGATAACGAGTAATCGCCATCAGCAGTTCAGCAACGAGCATATAACAGATCGCTGCGGCAAAAGCGGAAGCAATGCCGTATGATACGCCGACAAAGCTCTGCACTAGCGCACCCAGCGCATATGTAATTACGGCTGTGCCCGGTTTACGGATAATATAACAAGCCAGCAGTCCATAGATCATATACAGACCGACAATTGTAGAAGTGAGAATAGGACCGCCGATACTGCTAAGCAGCTGATTCACTGCGCCCAGATACATCGTCATGACCGCATTGGCGGTCGCCAGCAGCGCCATCAGCACGATATCCATCGTCGTAAACGCTTGGAAGGTACGGCTCATTTTGCTGTTGGATGAATTGCTATTTACATTTGTACTCATGATTTCGCTCCCTATGTGTTGGTATTCAGCGGTTTATAATGATGCAATAATGTTAATTCATTACTGCTCATTCATTGTTAACCACAAAATATAATTTAGGTTAACAATATGGATAAGTCAATCTTTTTCTTGCATTGTAGTCGCCAGTGCGACATCTTCAGACCGAAGTTACACCAGCAGGCAGAGCGCCAGTGTAACTCCTGCGCTGGTCAGCATGAGTGGTAGGGCATAGGATGGCAGTACAAACGGACGGTAAAATGTACGATATGCGGATGCGCCAAATCCTTTGCCATCCATTGCACCGGCAATATATTGAATACGGCGCACCGAACCGGTAAATACAGCTGCCAAATAGTCTCGTGCATGCAGTAATGCTGCCGGTCCGCGCGAGATACGTTGTCCGCGCAAACGCCTTGCCGCCAGTGCCAATCTGCCTTCCTCTCGCAACAATGGCAAAAAGGTCAATGCCAGCGCCAGCCCATAAGCAAACCGATACGGCACCTTCAACTTCAATACGAGCGCACCGACCAGCTCACGATAATCAGTCGTTACCGATAGTGCCACCGAAGTCAGGCAAAAGATAAATATACGCAGCGTCATCACCGCGCCATATTCCAGCCCACCACTCGTCAACTGCAAAGCGCCCCACTGCCACCATACTTCGCCTTCACGTACCGACAAGAGCGATAATCCAAAGTACGGAATCCCGATGCCTGCCAGTAGTTGCACAAGCGGGCGACTTACCATCTGCCCTGTACCGATCACAACCGTCGTCCACACGAATCCGAACAAAATCAGCTGTGGCAGAGCATGCTTCATATGCACTGCCAGAATCGAAATGCACAGCAGCATGAAGATCTTCGTTAGCGGATCGATCCGGTATAGGAACGGCTTTTTCTCCTGATTCAATTTCGCTTCCTCCATTATGCTTCACGATATGCTAGAACCGTCTTAGAATAACCTGCACGTCTGCATTGTGCAACTGCAAGATTGACGTTCTGTATAGAAATCATTCCTCTACATTTATACATATCGCGCACATGTATATGTGGGATACTGTGTTTGGGATACCGTGTTGGGCGTATGGGTATACGGCAAAAAGCCGGTATTCGCTGATCATAGCGGATACCGGCTTTTTGCCGACTGTACTTATCAAATTAAACGATTGCGGAAGATGCCTGCTTGGACATCGTACGCTCTGGAAGGTTGCCGGGAGCCGTAGGTGAAACGACTTCGCCGCACAGCAGCGATAACCGCTTGCGGATTTCCCTCAATTCGCTAATACCCGTGCCGGTAATCCGATACTCATCACCGCTGACAGTCAGCATATTCTCGGCTGTGAGATGCACAAGCTCCTGCTTGATCTCACGATCTCCAACACGATACCCACGGTTCTCCAGAATAGGCTGCATATCGGCAATCGTCAGCATGTGCTGATTCGCCTGATGCAGCATATGGATTCGAATAAACAAATTTTGTACCTCCGCATGCATATACCCTTCTCCCCTTCCAGTCGATGAAATGATGTATAAAGGTCGTACGCCGTTCTGGCTAAGAGCGTAAGCAAACTGTAATCGCTGTTGACAGATTAGCCCTGTAAACCGTTATGATTCAAGCTGTACTTACCCTGCTTGCCTATTACGTAAACAGGTTTGCTAAATTTATACCAATTTTTACCTTACATTTGAAGTAACGCTGTACCGCTTGAACGGATACCTTTCATTTTAGGCAATGTTCATTTGCAAATAGGGGCAACAATTGTATACTGGGTGTAGATGCCGAATCTGGCATAGGTACAGCTGAAAGGTCTGTAAATCTATCTGAAAAAGGTGACTTTCATGTTTGAAAATATAGCATATACTGGCTCCCGTGAGGAGCAATACGAGACAGCGCTAAGCCAGCTCAAAAGTCTGATCCATGACGAACCGGATCGCGTCGCCAATCTGTCTAACGCTTCGGCGCTATTGAAGCAATGTTTGCAGGATACGAACTGGACAGGCTTCTATCTGTATGATGGTAAGGAGCTAGTGCTTGGACCATTCCAAGGATTGCCCGCCTGCATTCGCATTCCGCTGGGCAAAGGCGTATGTGGTACATCCGCATCCGAACGTCGCACATTACTCGTTGCCGATGTGCACGAATTCCCCGGTCACATCGCCTGCGATGCCGCCTCCAATAGTGAGATCGTTGTGCCGCTAGTACGCGATGGCGAGCTACTTGGTGTCATCGACATCGACAGCCCGCTCAAAAACCGCTTTGACGAGCAGGATCAGCAGTTTTTGGAGCGCTTTGCCGAGATTTTGGTACAGGCGATCTAATGACTTTTGAATCGTAAACGCATATAAACAATCCCTTGTTAGCCGCTCCTGTGAGCGGCTTTCTTTGATTTCTTCACTCCATCCCGATGATTACTTCTTACATACTACACATTTTGAACACGTGTATTTTTGATATATACTGTGTAATTAGTTCATTTCAATTTTCAGTAAGGAGGTGCCAAAAATGTCAAGAAGAACTCTGGGTGGTGTATTTTGTTTCATTGCAGCATTCCTTTATTCCATTTATTTTATATGTGCTTCCATTTTGGGAGCAGGTACATTGTTACCTATTTATGATACTTCTCTTACCCCTCTAACGGTTGGAGCGTGGATCTTTTTGATCGCTGGGATTATCTTTATCATCATTGCTGAAATGAGTAACGATAAAAGAAAAAGCTAATGAGATGAGACATCATGCTGTAACATGGCAACTACAAAAAGGATTATGCTGCCACGTTTTCATGATAGAATTGACTATAAACAGTTAGACAGTCATACCATGATAAAGTCAGCTCCTACCCTATGAATCAAATGAATACTTACCTACATACCATCATTCAAGGAGGAATACGATCATGTCCAAAACGCTCAGCCGCTCCGAAGTGCCGATTCCCGCTACGTGGAATGTGAATGATCTATACGCCACTGAACAAGATTGGAACGATGCTCTAGCCGAGATTGAACAGCAAACGAAGCAGATTCAACAATTCCGCGGTCGCCTTGGCGAGAGCGCAGCTACCCTGCTGCAATGTCTGGAGCAGCAAACGGTACTAGAGCTTGCGCTCTCGAAAGCGTACAGCTATGCCAGTCTACAGCAATCCGCTGACGGTAGCGACTCTGCCAATATCGCCCGTTCTGCCAAAGCAGGTGATCTGTACTCCCGCGTGCAAGCCGCTATCACATGGATCGATTCGGAAATACTGGATTTGCCGCAGGACGTCATTGCAAACTTCAGACAACAAGAAGCTGGACTGCAACCGTACGAGCGTATTTTACAGCAGCTGGATGAGACACGTCCGCATCGCCTTGCGCCAGAAACGGAAAATGCACTGGCTGCACTGGGTGAAGTCACCGGCGCGCCGTATCGCATTTATGTGCGCAGCAAGCTGACCGATATGACTTTTGACGATTGCATGGACAGTGAGGGCAATATCATCCCAGTGTCGTTCCGTTTATATGAAAATGCGTATGAAGTGTCCGCTGATACTACGCTACGCCGCAATGCTTTTGCTTCTTTTACCAAAACGCTCAAGCAATACCGCAACACCTTTGCTGAAACGTATGCGACCGAGGTGAAAAAGCAGATCGTACTCTCCGGTCTACGAAAGTACACTTCCGTGACCGACATGCTGCTGCAACCTCAACAAGTCAATGTGGACATGTATCACAACATCCACAACGTGCTGCTGAAACAGCTGTCTCCGCATATGCAGCGATATGCCGCTCTGAAAAAACGCAAACTCGGACTGGACAAGTTATACTTCTGCGATCTGAAAGCGCCGCTTGATCCATCGTACAATCCATCTGTATCGTATGAGGAAGCCAGCGATATAATTCAGCAGGCACTGGCTCCAATGGGCGAAAATTATAGTACTATCATCCGCGATGCCTTTGCCGGACGCTGGATTGACTATGCCGATAATGACGGCAAGTCGACTGGTGCATTCTGCTCGCCGGTATACGGAGAACATCCGTACATTCTGATGGCATGGTCAGACAATATGCGCAATGCCTTTACACTCGCGCATGAGCTAGGACATGCCGCACACTTTGCACTGGCAGCAGAACATCAGCCATTCAGCAACTATTGGTGCTCCACATACTTCGTTGAAGCGCCGTCCACGATGAACGAGCTGCTGCTTGCAGATCATCTGCTACAAGGATCAGATGACAAGCGTCTGCGCAGTTGGGTCATTCAGCAGCTACTCAGCACGTATTACCATAACTTCATTACTCATCTGCTGGAAGCAGAGCTACAACGACAGGTGTATGCGGCTGCCGAGCAAGGTCAAGCGCTAACCGCTGACTGGCTATCGACTACCAAAGGTCAGATTTTACAATCGTTCTGGGGTGAGACGTTGGAATTGGACGAAGGCGCTACGCTCACATGGATGCGTCAGCCGCATTATTATATGGGATTGTATCCGTACACTTATGCTGCTGGATTGACCGCTTCCACCGCTGCGATGCAGCTCATTCGTCAGGACGGGCAACCGGCAATTGATCGCTGGTTAAAGGCACTTCAAGCAGGCGGTTCACAAGACCCGCTGGAGTTAATGAAGCTTGCCGGTGTCGATATGTCGGGACCTGAACCAATCCAATCCGCCGCCGATTATGTCGGCTCCTTGATCGCAGAATTGGAATCACTGTACGAATAATCGTGTGATCAGCCAAGACATCTCACAGCAAACACAATAAACACAATAAACACAATAAACATCGCAAACACAACTAAGCTCCCTGCAAACGGAAACCTGCTTCTAACGGACAATATGTCTGTAGAAGCAGGTTTATTATTTTGCAAAAAAATAGGTTGCTATAGCTTCAGCATGTTTGCAACAACACTAGATCGGTCACTATAGCTTCAGCACATTTGTCACGACACTGGATCGGTCGCTACAGCTTTAGCCCGTTTGTCGCAACACTGGATCGGCTGCTCGATCACAACGCCAAATTTGCTGGACAACATATTGTCAGTCTGATTACTACCACACCTATTTGTTCTTTTTCAAAAAGTTCTTGACTCACAACAATTATGTAGTATCATTAAAAAAGTAAGTAACAAACATTTACATATCAAAGAGGAGGATTTTTTCATGTCTGCTGAATTTTTCAAAGCTTTGGAAAACCGTCGTTCCGTTTATGTAATCAGTAAAGAGTCGCCTATCGACGATAACAAGATCCAACATATCGTAGAGGAAGCGATCAAACATACACCGTCTTCCTTCAACTCTCAAAGCGCTCGCGCGGTTGTACTGCTCGGTGAGCAGCACGATAAACTGTGGAACATCACAACCGAAACATTGCGCGGTATTGTGAATAACGAAGAAGTATTCAAAGCGACCGAAGAAAAAATGGGTCTGTTCAAAAATGGCTATGGTACCGTATTGTTCTTCGAAGATACCGATATCATCACCAACCTGCAAAACCAATTCGAAGCATACAAAGACAACTTCCCACTGTGGGGACAACAAGCGAACGGTATGCTGCAACTGGTTGTATGGACTGCACTGGAAGCCGAAGGTCTGGGCGCCACTCTGCAACATTACAATCCAGTAATCGACGAAGAAGTAAAATCCACGTGGAACATTCCGGCACAATGGCAGCTGGTAGCACAATTGCCATTCGGTACACCCGCTGCCCCAGCTGGCGAGAAAACATTCCAACCTGTTGAAGAACGCGTGAAAGTGTACAAATAAGCAATCCATTGCTCCTTCCCTAACTATGTCTTGATTCTGCTAAGCGATAGGGACGCATTCCTTGGAGACATTGGTACGTAATCCCATAACAGTACGTCAAAAAAGCTTCGGACAGCCCATTATAATGCTGCTGTCCGAAGCTTTTTATATGCGTGTATCTATTCTTCATTGCCTCGTTACGATCTGTCATCTCATATATCCAAATGTGAAAACAAGCATCGTGAATCGATTTCGCAAACAGAATGCGCGTAGCTAGCACTTAATTGTTGACCGAATTGCCATCTCCAACCGAGCTGCCATCCTGATATTCGCCACGAACACGAATGACTTTGCCATCTTTGTCTAGATCCAGACTGACAGTTGTACCTACGGTACGCTCATTGGATGGACCGTCTGTACCTTCAAAGTCAGCCGCTTTCTGGTACGATTTCTCTTCTGTACCTTGCTTGATAACGACGTTAGTATCTGTCTCGGAGACGAATTGACCGACAATATCAGGCTGTGAATTGTCCATATCGTCTGCATCTTTGGCAAGCTGAGCTGTCGCAATCGTGCTATCTTGTGCATTCAGCGTTACGCTTACTTCTTGACCGGGCAGATCGGTCGATTTGGGCAAGTCTGCTGCTGCTTCGTAGGAATTGCTTTTGGGAATATTGAGCTGCTTCCCATTCACGTCCAGTGTCATTGTATCGCCGTTTTCGGCTACATATTTACCAACTACATTATAATCGGCACTGGCATCGGATTTGTTGGGATCGCTAGAATACTGACGGAAGTCTCCCTCCAGCGTTTGCGCGGTTGTATTATCTTGACCAGCTTGATCCGTTTCCGCTTCACTTACGCTTTGAACAGGTGCTGTCGGATCAGGTTGACTACCATTGCTGCAACCTGCAATCACACCCGATAATAGCAATGCCGCCGCGGCACTCATTTTTAATGGATTCATCATTGGGAAAAGCCCCTTTCGCTATAGTGTCCGTTGGTTGTTGGGATCGTTTATGAACCTCTCACATGATCCTTTTACCCCAAACACGGTGCTCTCCAAACTTGATTCATAGCAAATCCTGCAAATCCCGCTCCTTCTCTGCACTCTCACCCATTTCAAACACCTTTGCCAGCTGCTCAATCATACGCATTCGGTTATGGAATCCGTAGACAAGCGGCAGGATCAGCACCTCGTCTGCTTCATAACGCGCTGCCAGACGTTCGATGCGCGCACGCACCTTATGCGGCGTACCGATAAGAATACGTTCTCGGCGAGCAGTGATCTGATTCTGCTCTTCTTCCGTATATATATGGGATTGTAGCTGCTCTGGGGGTAGGAGACCGGGCTTGCGCAGCCCTTTATTTTCGGACATGAGTAACCAGTAGTCCCAGCTAAGCGCCTGAAGCTGCGCTTCTTCCTCTGTATCCGCCACACTGATGAAGATGCCAACCATCGTATACGGTTGCTTACGTACCTCGCTCGGCTGAAACTCTCGGCGATATCGCTTTGCCGCCTGCGGTCCAACATCGGAAGCATGGATAAAATGGGCAAATGCGAGTGCCGTGCCATATGTTGCTGCCAGCTCTGCACTGCCATTCCCTGTACCGAGCAGCCATAGTTCCGGTTGCGTATCAATCTGCGGCGTTGCGATCAGACCGGGGAAGCGATCCACTCCATTTGCGTCTTGATGCAAATAGTGAATCAGATCAGCCAATTGTTGCTCGTACGATACAGATTCATTCCGTCCTTCGTTCAATGCAGTTCGTCCAATTCGACCAGCTCCAGCAGCCCGCCCTGCTCCCAGATCGATGCGACCGGGATGCAGTGCTTCCAGCATACGGAAATTTTCGGCGACTTTGTACGCACTGTAATTGGGCAACATCACTCCACCGGAGCCGATACGAATGGAGTGGGTACGGTCTGCCAGATGCATCATAAGCATCTCTGGATTGCTGCCGGCAAGTGGTGGCAAATGATGATGCTCGGATACCCAGAAGCGATGATAGCCCAGCTGTTCGGCAGCGATCGCCATGTGTACCGTTTGACGTAACGCTTCTTGATCGTTACTGCCCTCGTCCACTGGTGAATAATCCAGAATCGATAATGTGGTCATCCCTGTTTCATCCTTTCATAATCATCATTCTTCCCCAAACAACGTCATGGGCGAAGTTAGACGAAATCGGAGCTACTTATCTTGCATTCAAGCAGATTCCAAACAATTTTTACCATGTTTCACTTAGCAGGCTACCGTTTTATTAGTACATACGGCATACTAAGTCTGTATAGTCCTTTGGACTTATGCGAATAGAATGACTTTTTATAAAATTAATCATTAAATTCGTTAATAAGTTCGGTATTTTATCTTGTACAATCATGTATAATCAATACAGTCCTTGTACATATTATTGTCGTTCTCTCCTTAATTATCCATTTCCAGCGTTCCATATGGAAATTCATTGTTGCTCGGTCGCTAGGTACGAATAACTACATACGAAAAGAGGTTACGTATGAATGTATTTAAGAAAGTGAGTGTATTAGCAGTCGCACTCATGTTGATTTTGAACTGTCTTTTTATGCCGGGAATTACTCATGCTGCCGATGAAAGCAGCACAGCTCCATCTGCAAATAGTACATCCGCCAGCGCGGATGATAGCACCGCTTCCACATCGTCTACAACGGTTCAATCCGATACGTATGGTGGAACGGATACTGGTTCAACAGATGGTTCAACCGAAACGACACCTACGGATACAACTAGTACAGAACCTACTACACCTGCTGCCAAGCAGAGCATTCTGACCAAAGCATATTTGACAGATGCGAATGGTAAAGTAATTGATGGTGAAGCCAATCCTGGAGATCCGATTGATCCAGATGAAGCGATCAATCTAAATTACGAATGGGCATTGCCAAATGACGGTTCCTACACTAGCGGTTCGACATTCGAATTCGATCTGCCGTCCGCTTTTCAATTGTACAACGACATTAACAATGTTCCGCTGCAATTTGGCGATACGACAGTCGGTAGCTTTGATGCAACCAAGTCGGGGCATGTAACTGTAACATTTAACTCCACTGTAGATGAATATTCCGATATCCACGGTACGATGCAATTCCGTACCTCACTTAGCAAGGAAACAGTAACAGGCAGCACCGAAGTGAAGATTGCCATTCCTCTGGGCGAAAGCTCGCAGTTTGTTGTCGTTTACCTGAAACCGGATAAAGGCAGCAATATTGGCAAACGCGGTGAAGCCATCAGCAGTTCCCAGATTCGTTGGACCATCGATCTGAATACGACGAAAGAAAAGCTGGAAAATGCCGTTATCACTGATCCGACCGGCGCTGGTATGAAGCTCGATACGGTATCCGTTCAAGTATATGGACTGAATGTGAATGTAGACGGTACGACTACACTTGGAGATCGCATCACATCCGGTTATACGCTCAGTGCGGATGAGTCCCAGTTTAAGCTGTCTTTTGACAATACGATCTATTCCGCTTACCGCATTGTATACGTAACCGATATGACGGATAATGCACGCACGGTCTTTTCCAACACGGCAACGCTGACTAGTAGCAAAGGCGATGCCGAAGCGCAAGCACAGGTTACGGTAGAACAGCAATTTTTGAGCAAAAAGGTAGAGAATTACGACCCTGCCACAGGAACAATCGATTGGGCGATTGGGTACAATCTGAACAACCAGACGATTACGCAAAGCAATGCTATTGTTAAAGACCGCTTCAACAGCAGTCAACAGGTAGTCGATGGTTCGCTCAAAGTATACGACAATCAAGGCAATCTGCTCACACTCGACAAAGATTACAAGATCAAGACGATTACACCGACAAACGGACGTACCGGCTTTGATCTGCAATTCCTAAGCGATATCAACTCCTCATATACGATCAAGTATCAGACTCGTCCGGTCGATCAAGTCGTACGCAACGAGAATATTAGCAATATTGTAACAGCAGGTGGCGTAAGTGTCGGTGTTAACCAGCGTGTACAAGGTGCCTTGTTCACCAAAGCATTGACTGATGCCAACTACGTTCGCAAAGATGCAACATGGAAACTGACGCTGAATACGAAAGATCAGCCGCTACAAGGTGCGCTGATTGAGGATCAATTCCCGAACGGCGGTCTGCAATTCCTGCCGGATACTTTGAAAATCACCCGCGCGGATGGTAGTGTATATCCGTCGAGTCTGTACACGCTGACTGTGAATGATGCGCGTGCTGGCTTCCGAATTGATTTCAAAGAATCCGTCAAAGAACAACTGATCATCGTTTACCGCACGACTTTTGATGCGGATTGGAAGAAAAACAAATCCGAAGTATCGTACCAGAATATCGGTGCGCTCTATTGGCTGGAAAACGGTAAATACCGTACGATTGCAGCTGAAGCTCGTTTCTGGCCGGATAATCTGACTGTGAATAATGGTGCCAAAGAAGGCGTCTACAATCCAGTGACCAAAGAAATCACTTGGACGATCAAAGCCAATTACAACAACAAAACATTAACCAATGCTATTTTGAATGATACGCTCGGAGCCGGACAAACGTATGTAGACGGTTCGCTGGGTGTGTATCACATGAATGTGCTGGGCTATTGGAATGGTGTAAGTCGCGGCGTTGCCGTTGATCCTTCTGCTTATACAGCTACTACGCCAGCATCAGGAAGCGATGGCGGAGCGTTGCAAGTTAAATTCAACAATCCGATCAATTCCGCTTACTGGATTACGTTCAAAACTACGCTCACTGGCAAAGTCATTCCACCGACTGTACGCAATGATGCCGTACTGAAGGCGAACGAGAACAGTTATCCATGGGCTTCCGTTGTAAGCATTCCAAACGGCGGCGAATATGTATACAAAACCGGTGTTCAAGATAACGATAAGGTCAACTGGACGGTTCAGATCAACCGTGGTCAATCCTATGTGGAAAACGCCAAAATCATCGACCAGCCGACCGCCAATCAGATTCTGATGACCGATTCCTTCCATCTGTTTAGCACCGTTCCTTCTGAGGATGGTAAGCTGACTAAGAGTACTGAACTCGTAGAAGGTACGGATTATAAACTGACTGTCACTTCTGGTACACCAGAGAAGTTCGAACTGGCATTCCTGAAGCCGATCTCGTCCGCTTATATTCTGGAGTACTCTACGCTGATCAATGCTAATGACCGTGATAAGCTGAGCAATAGCGTTCAATTTGTCGGTGATGGCATTACGACTGGCACAGTAGAAACGAGCAAAGACATTATCGTACGTACATCCAGTGCTTCCGGTACAGGAACCGGGGTTGTCGGTAATTTGATCGTTCACAAAGTCGATGCATCCGACGATACCGTCTCACTCGCAGGCGCTGTGTTCCGTTTGCAAGATGCAGCGGGCAGTCGCCCAGCGATTACGATTACGACTGACTCCCAAGGTCGCGCTCTGTTTACTCGCCTGTTGTATGGCAAGTACAATTTGCAAGAGATTCAGGCACCTGAAGGATATACCGCAGATGATACGATCCATGCGGTAACGATTAATGCAGACAATCAACAATCCGGCAATGTGCCGCTTGTAACGATTACGAATACAAAACAAACGACACCGGGTACGCCAGAGAATCCTAGCACACCGGGAACACCAAGCAATCCAGAAAATCCAAGTAATCCAGGTACACCATCTAATCCATCCAACCCGGATGACGATGATGATACACCGGGGAATACACCATCTAACCCAGGCACAACACCACCGAGCAGCAATACGCCGCCTACAACGGAGCAGCCTGTTCCGGTAGATGATGAGCCGATTCCGCAGGGTACGACACCACCGTCCCAGCCGGAGCAGCCGACGAATACTGGTGGTACACCGGATGTGTCGATTCCAGACGAACCTGTACCGCAAGGTACAACACCGCCGGATACAACGCCGAATCCGTCTGGCAACCCAGATACAACACCGGAAGTTCCTGTACCGGATGAACCGATTCCGACGGGAACAACGGAGCCAAATCCGACACCGCAGCAGCAACCAATGTTGCCGCAAACGGGTGAATCGAGCAGTATGCCATACTGGCTGAGTGGTGCGGCACTGATCGCACTGGGTATTATTATCAACCGTATGCAAAACCGCAAAGTAAAAACAGGCGGTCGCTCTGAATAGACTGTGTATGATGGAACGTGAATACTATGTATTCGCCAAAGGTATGCACAACGATCAGTTGAATAGTATGTAATCCAATCACCCCCAACCATAGAGGCTGGGGGTGATTTGTATTGTTATGCTGCTGCATTCTATGGATCTTGCATCATATGGATGTTGCGTCATGTAGTTTTGCCGGGCATATACTTTTATACATGGATACATACGGATAGCTATAGATTCAGATACACCGACATGCTTACAACTGTACTGCTCCGCTCTATATGCAGCTACAAAATCCCAATGACGATTTACTACTCAATCTACTTACGATTCAATCTACAGCTTCAGCATATATCCGAGATCCGAAGCGATAGTTGGATATGCAAAGGTGACTTTTTTCAGATCATCTACTGTTAGCTTGAGCCGAATCGCGACTGCAAAATGGTTGATCAGATCGCCGGCTTCCCCGCTAAGTACATGCGCACCAAGAATAGTACGTTGCTCCGTATCCAGAATGAGTTTTACACTAGCTGCCTGTTCATTCGTCCGCTTGTACGTATACCATGAAGACATATCCATATGACGGACTTCCACATGGCTGATCTGTTTACGGGCTTCTTCTTCCGACAGACCGACTGCCGCAATGCTTGGAATCGTAAAAGCTACACTTGGCATCTCCGTATAGTCTGTCGTCTGACTGTTGCCATTTAGCAGATTATGAGCAACCGTCTTCGCCTCCAATCCAGCAAGCGGCGTTAACGGCAAGCCGGGCGAATCAGCACAGTCTCCTGCTGCATAGACGCGCGGATTACTCGTACTCTGTAGATATTCATTCACTGCGATGCCCTTTTTACTGTAATCAACACCGCCCTGCTCCAGCTGTAACTGCTGGATATTCGGCGCTCGTCCAGCACCATGTACGATCAGACCGCATTCCAGTTGCAATGGCGAACGATTGTCGTCGACGTCTCCATTTTCCTGTTTGTAAGCAGCAGTGAGTTGATAGCGCTTCTTGTCTGCCTCATCTGCTAGCAGCTTGATCTGTTGCAAGGATACATTCAGATGAATATGGATGCCCACTGTTCGCGAATGTTCAACTAACTCGTCAACTAGATCAGGATCAAAGCCTTTGAGAGGGTGATGATTATTGTGTATGATGTGTACTTCTGCCCCTGCACGAGCAGCAACATGCGCAAATTCAAACGAAATGTAACCGCCACCAACGAACACGATACGTTCTGGCAATTGCTCAAGATTCAGAAAATCATCGCTATTCGCCAGATGCTCTTCCCCTTCTACATCCAGTGGTGCGGGTGCTGCACCGGTAGCGATCAGAATATGCTTTGCTTGAAACGTCTCACCGTTGATCTCAATAAGATCTTCACCGGCAAAATGCGCCTGTCCGTGCCATGTATGGATGCCAGCATCTTGGAGCTTTTGCTCATGAGCACCGGGAATGTGGTCGGTGAATGTACGCTTGAACGCCATCAGGTCATTCCAGTTTATATTGGCTCTATCAGTCATGCCCTTGCCTTGTAGTCGGGCGGTGCGGTCAACTAGTTCCGCGGCACCTACTAGTACTTTTTTGGGATCACAGCCACGCAGGGCACAGGTGCCGCCATATTCACGTTCATCCACGATGGCTACGTTCCAGCCCTCTTGGCGGCATGCTTGCGCTACCGAAGCGCCTGCACTGCCTGTTCCGATTACAATCAGATCGAAGCTTGATGTCATAGAGTATCGCCTCATTCTCTGTATAATTTGGTAAGAAGCTCTCTGTACCATTAACCGTGAATGATACGGTGCAATCCTTCTATGACGGGTTAAATATATACCACAATCGCTATGACGCCTTCATGACATGGATAGAGTCGAAGAACGGTCAAGAAAATTCATCAAATCGCAATTAAAGTGTAGTGAAAGATAGAATGTATTTGCCATTTTATCGGAGTCGTCTGTTTTTAGTTCTTTCCTTTACTTGCTTCCCGTGTTAAATTGTAAAAAAAATCTATTAAATACATAATAGAGGGGTTATGAACAATGAAACAAAAACCATGGTTAACTTTGCTACTAACTGCTGTATTGGTAGGCTTCGCCGCCTTGCCTGTTGGTACGGTTGCAGCCGCATCCACCGATGAGTCACCAGACGGTTCGTATTCTATGGATCTGAACAACGACGATAGCACATCCGGCGATGTGGAAGACGATACGTATAGCGATGACGGCAGTCTGGATACGATCGATCCGGCACTGGAAGCGGAAGCAAATGAATTTGTAAATTATGCTGATGCCATGGACCCGCTGCTGACGTATGAAGACAAAGCATGGAGCGCATATAACAAAAACGACTATGTTAGCGCCGCCAACCGCAAGGAAGAATACCGCCTGATGACGTACACTGTCGTACCCAACTACACCAAATTCGTCGCAGGTCTGAAACAAGTCAAACCGCAAAATGCCAAGCTGGCTGCCATGCATGCCAAATATGTCAAAGGTGCTTATGCCGAGCTGGAAGGATTCATGCTGTACAAAAAGTACGTATCCAGTACCACACTGAACAAAACCCTGCTCAAAAAAGCCGAAGCGAAGCTTGATAGCGGCGGCGCATTGATCGACCAATTTTACAGTGAGCTGGATGATTATATTACCCGCTTTGACGTACTGGACGATAGCAGCTTAGATTCCAGCACGAGCGACGATTCCAGCAGCGATGTAAGCGATGATTTCATCTAAAGAAATTCAATAGAATTGCGAAGGAGCTTAGTCTTATTATGAAAAAGAAATTATTGCTTACGCTTGCCCTGACTTGTCTGTTTGGTGCAGCTACACCGTTCTATGCTGCCTCCACTTACGCGGCATCCAATAACAGCACAACTGCACCAAGTACAGACAATGCCAGTGAAGATGTTAGTGAAGATACAGAAGATCTGCTGAGCGAGGTCGCTCCGGCACTGCGCGCAGAAGCACAGGGCTTGCTGGATTACGGCGATGCCCTGACGGCGATCGCGACTTACGAAGAAAAAGCCGTTGATACATACAACGACTATCGCTACATTACGTCCGCTAACCGCAAACAAGCATACGCCGCGATGACGTACACTGTCATTCCAAGCTATACTAAATTCGTCGCAGGTCTGAAGCAGATCAAGCCCGCCAACGCCGAGCTGGCAAAAATCCATAACAAATATATCAAAGCCGCTACGCTGCAACTGGAAGCACTGAATCTATTCAAAAAATACGTAGCCAGCAGCAAGCTGAATGTATCCGTATTGAGTCAGGCAAATCAGAAAATCACCGCAGGCATGAATGAACTGAATGCCTACAAAGCTGCCGTAGAGAAATATTCTGCCAAATTCGAACAGTAAATATTGAATATCCAATATTAGATATTTAATATCTATACGATAATTACTATCGATACCACAACAGCCCCGTATCAAGCATACATCCTCTTCAACAAAGATGCCTGCCGATACGGAGCTGTTTTTTGATATACGATTTTTCCTATGCGATAAATGCAATATAGATGCGATTTACATCTCCATCCGTTCCAATACCATCACTGCTGCACCTACAGACACAGCTTTATCTTGTAAATGTCCGCGTGAGAATTGCGGATGTGTTGCCGATTCGCCGTAGATTTTTTTTCTAGCAACAGCGATTGCCGTTTCGTAATAACCTGGTGCTGCATGAATCAGTGCACCGCCTACAATGACTCGCTCCGGCTGCAACGTATTGATCAGATTGCCTAACCCGATGCCCATATACCCTGCTGAACGGTGGAACAATTCCTGTAAAAAAGGTTCCCCTTCCTGCAATTGACGAACCATCTGGTCAAACGGCAGATCGTTCTTGCCCTCAGCAGCTTCATCTACATCCACATCGGCAAAAGCCGACCATTCCAGCCCCATACGAGCATGCTGACGCGTCTGCTGTTCTAGTGCCTGAATCGAAGCATAGGCTTCCAGTGCGCCATAATTACCGCGCTCATGCAGCCTTGCACCGCCTGCCTGCACAACCATTTGCCCGATAGAGCCTTCCTTATCGGAAGCACCTCGCATGATACGTCCATCCGATAGATATGCCGCACGAATCCCGACGCCAGCATTTACATATAACAAATGCTGCGGAGAATCCTCACGAGTCGCCCAGTATTCACCGAGCAATGCCGTATTGATCCCATTGTCCAGCAGCGCCGGAATCTCGGTCTTGTCTGTAAGCAGGCGACAGATCGGAACATCTTGCCAGCCGGAAGCGGTAAAATACAGCGGATTGCGAATCATCCCTTGCTCATAATCTAGTGGTCCAACAGCGCCAATGCCGATACCGAGAATGCGACGCTTGGATAGATGCCGCTCTGCTAGCACCTGCTGAATCTGCTCTGCTACTTCCTCCACCAGCCGCTCCGGCGTCATCTGCTCATCCATGAGCCAGCGATGACTGAATAGCGTATTCATCCGCAGATCGTACAGTCCAAGCACTGAATATTTGCGCGAAATGTCCAATCCGAACAGATAGCGGTTATGCGGCTGAATCCGGTACAACACAGGCTTGCGCCCGCCAGTCGATTGCCCTAGACCGGATTCTACAATCCAGCCTTCATGGAGCAACTCATCCAGTACTCGGTTTAGACTACTACTCGTAATATCAATGTCTTTCATCAATTCAATTTTGGAAACGTCATCCTGCACGGCAATCCGGTCATACGTTTGCCGTTTCAGCGTTTTGGCGATTGTCCGATACACAATTATTCATTCTCCCTGTTCGTAATAACATATACTGCCCGCTTCTTGTGCATAGGATACATACGCATGGACAGTCTCTGTCTCCATTGTATCCGCCTGCTGAAAGAATGACCACCACAGAAAATATACCAAAAATATTCCAATTTCGACTCAGATTGCCGATAAAGATAAAGCATGTTATTTTACATACGATTCAAAGGAGCGAAAACACATGAATTCCAAATCTGTCCTGTCCCTGCTATGCAGTCTATTGCTGCTAGCTGTCTTACTGCCCGCTATGCCACAGAACGCTCATGCAGAAGTCTATTCTGCTGACGAAGTATTCGAGTCAGAAGCCGACGTGTATGAATACTTGGAAGACTTCCGCACGGTAGTCGATCCAGAATTACTGGATGCCTATGACGACTATGTAGCTTATTTTAAAGTGACCAACAAAGCCACAGCATACGGTGAAATCGGACTGTCAACCTATAACGAAAATACCGCCTTCACCCAAGCTACTCGTAAACAAGCGTACAAAAACATCAAAACTATCGCTATCCCCAATTACACCAAATTTATCAATATGATCAAAAAAGCCAAACCTCAGCAACCTGAACTGATTGCGCTACACGAGAAATTTCTCAAAGGCGCCAACATTCAGCTAGAAGGCTTCAAACTATTCGCCAACTATTTGAACACAGCTACCCCAACCGCCAAACAAAAATATACGATCAATACCAAGATCAAACTGGCGACCAAAATCATTACACAGTACAATCAAAGCATATACAAATATGTCGATCAGTTCAGTCTAGAATAGCTCTCCTCTCAAAGGCGCCTTTTCCTTGCAGCATAAGGAAGATGGCGCCTGTTGCATGTTCAAATTTGCATAACTAAGCCTTTTAATGGTAAATTTAACATCACTACCCTGTCACAACATCAAAGGAGGTTATCTACATATGAAGAAATATACTCTGCTGCTGCTGACACTGGTCATGAGCGGTTCCTTGCTCGGATGCAGCCAACAAAGCAGTCCAGCCAGCACCAACGAAACATCCAGTCCCACTACCGCGGAGACCAATGCCGCAGCCACCACGAATAATGAAACCGGACAGACTGAGCAAACAACGCCGACAGCCAAACAGGGGGAAACAGCTACTGACGAGCAGGTTCAAGCAGCTACAGATGTTGCCAAGCAGTACAAACAAGCTGAGTATCAAGTCACTGACTATAGCAAGCTGAATCTTGATACCAACAATGAGGAAAGTCTGAACGAAGCATCACTACCAGAAGTTTCTCAACAGCAATACGATCGGTTGGAGCCGTATGCTTCAGCAGAATTCCTGAGTAAACAAGCAATGAGCCGGGTGCTTATTTTGCCACAACGACTCGCCACACAGTCCCAATCCAATGTGACTACTACCGATCTGAAATTGACTGCCGATCCGGTATTCAAGGTTAAGGGTATTATGGAAATCGCCTACGAGATGAATATTGCCGTCGGTGATAAGGAGAAGATTCCATCCAAGGGCACGCTGCAACTACAACAGGTTAGCGGCGAATGGAAAGTCATCAATGACGCCTACGATCAAGCACAACTTGCCCAGCTACTAGATCGTGTCAACGGCAATTCCTCTTCCTGATCTCATGCCAATGAATCTGAGATCTCCGATCAACGTTCTGTTATAGTATGCACATCATACAAAAACCGCCTGTTCTCCAAAAGAGACAGGCGGTTTTTTGTGATCACGTTAGTGGCTTGCTGACAGCAGCATCGCAGTATGGTGGGTACGGACTATTGTTGTTTTGTTAGGAATACCAATTGTTATCTTTTTGTAGGTTAACACAGTATAGGGTTATCATTCTGAGGGGAAAAGCTGGTTCTATTTGCGTACGACGGTATAGCCCTTTTTCTCCAAAAGGTGGAGAATGCCGTCATCGCTCAGATAGTGAGCAGCACCAACAACGATAAAGTATTGCTTGTTGCCGCCGCTTTTCAGATAGCCGTCGATTTTGTTTGCCATGCCGATATTGCGGTCAACCAGCATCGCTTTGTGGTATTCGGGAATATCGGCGGAGCTGGTTGTCATCTTCAATAGTTCCGCTTCATTACCAGTTTTCCACGTTTCTGCCATGTTGTCGATCGCTTCGTCCTGCTTGCCGTTGTCGTTCTCCTCGAGATCGCGAAGGGCAAAATACAGCAGAGCATCCTGCAATTCAGGAGAGAAGTTGTTCAGCATACTCAGTTGCGATTCACCGGATTCTAGCTCAATCACCGGTACGTTGCGTTCTGCCGCCTGCTTGAGGAAGTACCGATCAATGCCGCTTGCGGCTTCGTAGCTGGAATTGGCTGTCGCCGCAGAGTCGATGAACATTTCCACAACCCATGGCTTGAAGCGATCCATGTCACCGGACTTGATGCCGTTTGCCTGAAGGTATTTGCCGAGTTTGGCGTATGTATCCGCAGCGATATGATTAGGGAGCGTGCTGCCATCCTGATACGTGCCCATCTGTCTAATTTGCTCGAAAAATTGCTCGTCTGTCGTCTTCGTCACATCCACTTCGACGCCGAGATAATCCGCTTGCGAGAATGCTTCTTCGTATTCCTTACGCAGCGGGTAAAAGCTGTCATTGGCGATGTGCATGGAACCAACGAGGTAGACGGTGTTGCCATTCGCCTGCACTTCCCACATGAAGCCGCGTCCACCCGTATCCGCTGTTTCGGTGGTAGCTGCCGGAGACGGACTACTGTCTGTCGGTGCTGTGGAAGCTGCTGGTGTAGTTGGTGTCGCTGTACTGTCAGTCGGTGCGGTCGTTGTGCTGTCTACCGGCTGTGTCGTGATTGGTTCGGTCGTTACAGGCACAGCTGGAGCAGACGTCAGCTGAATCGTACGCGTCTTGGCATTCCAGCTAACCGTATAGCCCGTCAATTCGCCAAATGTACGGATAGGCACATAGACGACGCCGTTGATCTTCGTCAGCTTGCTTTTGACGGTGACGCTCTTGCCATTAACGATGGCAGTGATGCTGTTGCCCGATGCACTGGACAGGGTGATGCCCATCGCTTTCAGCGTGGAGCGCAGTGGTACAAGCGTTGTTTTCTGCTGAACCGTCGGTGCGCCGCTACCGGCACGATACTCCACTTTTTTGTCGTTCACTTTGACTGTCAGCGGCTGGGCTGCGGACGCCAGCGCTGGAGCAGAAGTTGCCAGCAGACCTGCTGCGAGAACCAGGGACAGGATTTTGTGATGCCATTTTCTCATTGCATAACTCCCTTTGAATAGTTTGATATCCGGACTGTCCCGTTCCTTGATATGACAGGGATTGTGCAAGCCAAACGTGTCTCTCTAAATATTGCATATTCTCATTTCAAGTACAATACATTGTTGCTGTATATTTATATTTTCATACAAATAAAGGAACCGATTGCATACTAACGAGTGGACTATAACTCGTACTCTGCCAGACGAGCACCGCCAAGCTTGTACAGCAGCATAAATTGCTCTGCCATAAAACAAGGCGAATAATGCAAGTCCTGCTCCAACCAGTTATAAATGACACCAAGATGAGCATAAATATTGTAGCTCATGTACACATCCTGCCGAACCAATCGTTCTGGCTGCTCACCTTGTACAATCTGCAATCCTTTGTTAATAAAATTTTCCAATAGCTGCTGAAACCGCTCCGTAAACGTATTCTCCTTCCCCAGCATCACCTTATAAAAATGGGCATGCCGCCAAATATGCTCAAACATCTCGCGAAATACACCTGCTAGCAGTGCCAAATCAAAAGGCTGCTCTGGTTGAAGACTTTGCGGTCGCTCCATTACTTCTTCCAATTCTGCCAGCACCTCATCTATACAGCTGTCCAGCAAATCTTGTTTGTCCTGATAATGTGCATAAAAGGTTGCCCGGTTAATATCTGCTGCGCGCGTAATATCCATGACGGTAATGTTGTGCAATGGCTTCTGGTAGGCGAGCGTCAACAATGCCTGCCAAATCGCTTCTCGTGTACGCAGCACGCGGCGATCCGTACGCTCGCTATCGGTAGAATCTTCAGTGGCTCCAGCATACACCCCGCCATTGGTCAATGAAAGGTGTATATCAGACATGGTGACATGGCTACTGGTATTGAGATGGTTAGGGGTACGGTTCGTAGGATGAATGAATTTCATATGGCACTCCTTTTCCTCATTCCGGCAGACTCCATACGGCGAACTGACCGAAACAATCCTTCATTTTTTGTATAAAATTTGAGATATAAGCAACACTTATATCCAATGTGACGGGTAAGAAACATTTCCTGTAAAACTGACGGTTGATTGCCATTTTTCAATATGTAAAATATAGCATGACAGCCATGATCAATGTAAGGCTGACATTTTGTATCGCATCATCTGCGAATCATCAGGAGGGAAATCATGTCGAATTTGCATATTATTATCGCTGGCGGAGGCATTGGCGGCCTCTGTCTGGCACAATCACTACACAAAGCTGGTATCAGCTGCGCCGTTTATGAACGAGATCTGGAAATGGGGATCTCTGGCTATCGTCTCCATATGAATGCAGATGGCGGCAATGCACTACGATTTGCATTGCCTGAGCAGTTGTATGAGCTATACGTACAAACATCCCGTCGCACACCACGCCGCGAAATGGCAGTACTGCTGGACAAACATGGCAGCGAGCTGGGCGTTCGTCCACATATCGGACCTGCCAATGATCCTGTCCTGCCCCACACCGCAGTCAACCGCAAAACGCTGCGTCAGATTCTGCTAACCGGGATTGAACATCTCGTTCATTTTGGTCAAAAGGTAACCGGGTTTACGCAACTTGACAGCGGAGTACAAGTACAATTGCAGGATGGCAGCCTCGTCAACGGTGATCTGTTGATCGGTGCCGATGGCATCAACTCTATCGTCCGCAAACAGCTGCTACCAAACATCAATGTGATCGATACGGGTACGCGTGCTCTCTATTCCAAGCTCAAGCTGAATGACGAACTGGCACGTTCGTTGCCAGATGTATTTTTTGACGGATTGACCAGCGCATCCGATGATGCTGGTACGTATATGGCGATCTGTCCATATCAACCACGCCGCGCCGTACATGAAGCAGTCGCCGAGCTGGTACCAACTGCGGCAATCGATCCTGTGGATGACTATATTATGGTCAGTCTTAGTATCGGACCGAACGCGGGCATCACTGACAATACACTGCGTCAATCTACTCCACAACAGCTGCATGACATCATGAAGCGCTTAACATATGATTGGTCGAACGATCTGCGTAAGCTGGTGCAACATATCGAACCTACAACTATTTTCCCGCAAAAAATCCGTCGTCTTGACCCGGCAGAACCGTGGACATCCAGTCGTGTGACTCTGCTTGGCGATGCGATTCATGCAATGCCGCCAAGCTACGGTGCCGGAGCGAATCTGGCACTCAAGGACGCTCATCAGCTGGCACAACAGCTGATTGCTATGAATGATCATCCAGCGGATTGGAGAGATTATGTGGAAGCATACGAGCAACAAATGCGTTCATATAGCTATCCGATTCTGGATATGTCTTCTAATAAGGAAACAGCGCGCAAATTTACACTAATTACAGATTGAACAGCAACAATATAAGGATAGATACACAGGAAATATAGATCTACCGGGAATGTGGCTATGGGAATAGCCACTCCCTTTCTATTTTCAGGAGGTGAACAACAGACTTGGATTCTTCTATCCCTTTACCCCATGCCCCATCTGCTAATCGTCTACTGCTTGTGTTAGCGGGAGCACTTATCTTTGCATCTATGAATGCAACGATGTTCAATGTGGCACTCCCATCCATTCGTACCGAATTGGGATTACAAACATCGCAAGCTGGCTGGATCGTAACCAGTTATATGATCGTGTACGCAATTGGCTCGGTTATGTACGGCAGACTTGCTGACCAGTATCGCCTTAAAGACCTGTTAACGGTCGGTCTGGTGCTCTTGGCGATCGGATCGTTGTGTGGTTATTTTGCAGGTAGCTTTGCATGGATTGTAACTGCACGACTCATTCAGGCGGCAGGCGCTTCGGTCTTTCCTGCCTGTGCTATGATTGTTCCAGTACGCTTCTTTCCACCGGAGACGCGCGGTCGCGCACTCGGTATGACGTCTGCCGGACTCAGCTTCGGTGTAGCAGTGGGACCGATTATTGCGGGCTTCCTGACGACGTATTTACATTGGAATGATCTGTTTTTGCTGGCGATGCTCCCTGTTCTGTCCCTGCCTTTCTTTCGCAAATATTTACAGGAAGAAGCAGGAACGCGCAGTAAACTGGATATATTAGGTGCTTTATTACTAGGATTAACGATTGCGACGTTACTGTTAATGATTACGAATTTCAGTATCGTTACAGCTGCACTGACGTTGTTGTGGCTGGTATTGTTGATCTGGCGGATTCACAAGACGGCAGTGCCATTTATTATGCCGTCGCTGTTCCGAAATAAATATTATTGCTGGGGATTACTGCTGTTCGGATGCAGCTCAGGAATCGGCTTTAGTTTGCCGTATTTGACACCACTATTGTTCTCGGAGATCAATGGACTCACCGCCTTCAATAGTGGGTTACTAATGTTCCCCGGTGCGCTATGTGCAGCGTTGCTGGCGCGAGCAGGTGGTAAGCTGGCTGACCGCAAAGGCAACGCTTGGACGGGGTATCTGGCATTGAGCTTTTACCTGATCTGCTTCGCAGGATTCACCGTGCTGGCTGGCAGTAATCCGTATGGGATTATGCTGCTGCTGATCTTCGGCTATATCGCTCAGTCCTTTTTCCAACTGACGATGGCAAACACGATCTCCCGCACTCTTCCGCCGGAGTTATCTGGTACAGGGATGGGATTGTTCATGTTGGTGAACTTTGTGTTCAGTTCGATTGCAACTACAGTGATGGGCAATTGGCTGAATCACGAAGGGACGACTTCTGTTGCTAGTTGGATGTTAAATCCGGCAGCGGTGCGGTATGGAGAGATCTATGCAGTGTTTGTCTTGGTTGTGATAGTAATGGTTGCGGTGTATACGTGGCTGCAACGGGCGACCGATTCAAAGTCTATACGATAAAATTCAATAAAACTACAAACAAAAAAGATCATCCGCAAGTCTAGATGGTCTTTTTTGTTTATAGTTTTGATTTTTTATAATCTTTCTACAATTACGGAATAATTATTTTCTTTATAGGTTCTTCAGGTTCCTCATACATTAATTGTATAGACTGAACATGTTCAAGGAGTTTTTGACCTATTATACTATGATTTTTTCTGTCATAAATAGATCTTGCAAAAAGAATAGAATCTTTTTAAATCCGCCTACGAAAAGACTAATAAAAACAATAACTACGCTTGCCACTAAAACAATCTTAGATACATTAAGCCAATCTTCTCCTTCAGCCATTTTGAATAAATATGTCATATACTGATTCCATAATGGAGTAAACAGCGCAAGAAATACTCCTGCCGTCCACACAGATGGACTTTTCTTTTGCTTTATTGCTGCTTCCAGATTAGTAATCAAGATTTTTAATTTATCCGCAGTATATACTTTCTTACTTTTCAAATAATCGATTAGCAGTTGAGACTGATGGTCATCAAACTCTTTAGAACGCCATGCTCCATTACTGGAAAGAATATCATAACGCTTAAAAATAATCTTTTTTGCTGAATAAATGAACCATACTAAAAATAAAAGAGTAAGTAAAAGAACACAACCGTATATAACAACCAAAACTTTTAATATAGTAAAACCTACGATTATAGTAGTCGGCAAAGCCACAATAATTGAGTAAGTAGAAAAGGCAAGAATAACAACCATTATATTAGTTAACGTATATTGTATTTTCATAAATTTAAATACTAAGGCATACGTAGTAAAGTTGTCTTTGTATGTATCAATGAAATCTTCCATTTTCATAATATGATTCTCACCTCTAAAAGAATTACGTTCATTATATCCTCAATTAATGACTAAAGTATCACTCCTATACTCGAAAATCAATATAAAGAACTATAATTAATTTATATATTTTACTATAAAAACCAAAAAATCCTATCCTCTCAGCTATGTTTATACTTCTCATAAACATGATAAACAAACCGCATCAGCTATGAGTGAGGCGATTTGTTTATTTTCTAATAATTCACTTTTCCGGAAACCATATCGCCTTTAACCGGCTCAATCTCTCCCTGCCAACGAATCGGAATCGATGTTCCCGTTGCTAGATCCGGGCGATCTGCTACTTGGAAGTGTAGATGCGCTTCGCTGGAATTGCCGGAGTTGCCAATCTTGCCGATGATCTGTCCAGCTTGCACGGTATCGCCCTTATTTACTGTAACCGAACCTTTCTGCAAATGCCCCAGCAGACTGTATTCATTGCCATGGCGGATCACTACGCTGTTACCTGCGGGCTGCTGCGGATTCATGTTGCCAACTGGTTCATTGTCTGCGATATTGTTTACCACAGCTACCACTGTCCCATCGGCTGGTGCCAGTGCAGGCTGACCGAATGCGTAGTAGCTCTCATTACGCGTAGCATTGCCGCTGTAGGACATTCCATCTTTCACTTGGATAAAATCATACGCGTACCGCTGTGACTCCACCGCATAGTGATAGTTTTGCAGTACATTGCTGCCGCCCCAGAAGACGAACCAGTCGCCTTGCAAAGGCAAGCGATATGTGGCTGTTGTCAGCTTCTGATCGGTTGCCGGAAATGATTGGATCGGCTGCAATTGCAACCCGGCAATCTTGCCCTGTTCATCCACAATAGCCGTCAGCCCAAGCTTGCCGTTGTTGTCCAGCCAGTTGTATTGCGTATGATGATTAAGCGTAACAACCTTCCCCAATTGTTCAAATGATGCTACATTCTGCAACGAAGATTGCACAGTATCGACCAGTTGCTGTTGCGTGAGCACCTGTTGAAATGCCGGAGTCAGCTGTTTGTACACAGCTGACTCCTTGCCTTGTAACAATGCCGTCGGAATCTGTTCCGGTGGCAACATCTCTGTGTCATCTGTCTGTTCATTGGAATCGGAACGATTCTGCTCCATCGCTGTCTCGTCCGCTGCCTCCTCCTGTGCAGTAGATTCGGTCGGTTGCTGCTCTACCGAAGATGCGGAATCGGTAGACATCGCACTACCACTGTCGTTTCCACTACTACTGTCGTTCCCACTGCTACATGCGGTCATAGACAGTGCGGCTGTAAGCACAAGTGCGGAGATGGCTGTTCCTTTGATCCTTAGTACTGGCTTAGGTGTTGGGCGCAATTCCTCTGATACGTTCAGCCTGTGCTGATGATCCATGGATGATCCCTCCCTTAGATTGCCTATATGTCGGATGTTGGATGTTGAATATGGGACTTCAGATTTTGTATGCCTTCATTGCTTTGCGCAATTCTTTCCACGTTGGGCGTTTGCCGTACATGAGTACGCCAGTGCGATAAATTTTCGCGGAGATCCAGCCACAGATGACGATGGATACTAGCAAGATAAGCATCGAGATGGCGATTTCCCACCACGCTATATTGCCCAGCCCAAGCCGGATCAGTGAAGTGGTCGGCGAGAAGAAGGGAATGTACGATGCGATACGAACGAGCAACGTATCCGGTTTAGAAATACTGAAGATCCCGATATAAAATGCTGCCAGTGTCAGTACGGTCAGTAGTGATACTGCTTGTCCCAGATCCTCGGTGCGACTGACAATCGAACCGACTGCCGCATACAATGTAGAGTACAGGAAATAGCCGAGAATATAATAAATAAAGCCGAATACCGCCACTTCCCACGACAAATTGGACACATGCAGATCGAATTGCGCCAGTACATGCTGGTAATACGGCAAGGTCAGATGGATTCCAAAGACCAGCGCATAGATGCCCATCTGCGTCAGCCCAACTAGGAAAATGCCGATAATCTTGCCGAACATCTGCGTGAGTGGCGAGACGCTGGTGATTAGAATCTCCATAACACGCGAGCTTTTTTCAGCGGTAATCTCGGCGGCGACCATATTACCAGTCATCGTCAGCGAGATGAAGAACAACACCATAAGCATATAGACAAGAATAAAGTTCTCTACCGAAAACGGCTTGTCTGCCGCTGCTCCACCGTTCAGCTTATCTGGCGATACTGTGCCGACAGTAACTGGGCTGCCCAGCTCGGTAAGCTGCTCATCGCTAAGCTGACCAGCGGCAATCGTGCGCAGCTTGACCGCCTGTGCAGCGCCTTGCAGAATAGCCTGTACGGTTGAATCGTCGTTATCGCTCACATAAGTTACTGTTGGAAAAGCCTCTTTGTCCGTCCCCGTTCCACTGCGCAGCAACAGATAACCATCCAGTTCCTTTTGCTCCAGCTGTTGATTCAACTGAGCAACAGCTTGCGGTTCATTGTTCCACGTCAGTTTGGTAGGAATATCTTCGTCTGTACTGCCTGCCAATGCCGAAGATGCATCCGTATTCGTGCTGTTGACAGTACTGCCATTGGTCATGCCCGATGCAGAATGTGTGGCTGTTTGCTGTGCTTCGTCCGATGCTTGCCGGATATCGTCGGCAATATCGTTATACTGCCCGGAAGCGATGCCAATTCGGATCGTTCCATCTGAGGAACTACCGGAAAAGAGCTGGATCGCATACGGAATATTCAAGCCGATAATGATGAGCAGTGCCAGCAGAATTGTCGTCCAGCGGAATGCTTTCGTTTTGACTTTGTTACGGTATGTGAAGGAGATAACTGCGCCCATTTTATTCATGAGATTGTCCCACCACCTTGATAAAGATTTCATTCAATGTTGGTTCTTGAATCTCGAAACGGTCTACATTGCCTGCCGCCAGTGCCGTTTGCAGTACTTGCCTTGCCGCCTGTTCGTCGCTCACCTTGAGTCGATAATCGCCCTCATCGCGGCGCTCGACCTGTAGCACGCCGGGCAGTTGCTCCAATCCGTTAATATCCTGCGGAGTTCGCAGCAGTACATGCTCACGCGGATATGCCTGTTTGATCTCACGAATATCGCCCTGCAAGACGGGTTTGGAGCGCTTGAGCATCGTCAGGTGACGGCATAGCTCCTCCACATGTTCCATACGATGCGTAGAGAACAAAATCGCTGTTCCGTCATTGCGTAGCTCCAGCACCACTTCCTTGAGCATCTCTACATTTACCGGGTCCAGTCCGCTGAATGCTTCGTCGAGAATGAGAATACTCGGGCGATGAATGACAGCAGCGATAAAGCCCATTTTCTGCTGGTTGCCCTTGGATAGTTCTTCAATCCGCTTGTGCTCGTATTCCATTGCGTCAAAACGCTCCAGCCAGTAGTGCAAACTCTGGCGCGCGTCTGCTGCCTTCATTCCGCGTAAATGTGCCAAATACAGCAGTTGATCGCTCACCTTGACCTTTGGATACAATCCGCGCTCCTCCGGCAGATACCCCATCAGCGGCTGCAAACCGTTATGATACGGCTTGCCATCGTAGGAAATATGACCTTCGTCTGGATGAATCAAGCCTAGCACCATACGCATCGTAGTCGTTTTACCAGCGCCGTTGCCTCCCAGCAGCCCATAAATCTCGCCTTTTTCCACTTGAAGCGATAATCCATCGACCGCAGTGTGACCAGCATATTGCTTAACGACGTCATGCAATTGTAACGGTTGGTTCATGATTGGACCTCCCTGTTCACATTCATTTGATGATGACGAACCCAGCATAACAGTAGTTCTTCCCATTCTAGACCACGCACTTGCAAAAGAATCCCATTTTCCTCAGCGACTTGTACCAGTGCATCGGCATCTGCTGTCAGTATGCGTACCGCTCCATCTGGACGTTGTTCCCACTCCAGAATGCCGTGCCAATCGCGCAGCAGTTCTACATCTGCGGCGGTACCTTGACCTGACGAGTCGATCCAGATTTCCTTCCATTGCTGATACAGCTCGTCCTTTTCCCGCATGCCGACAATCTGACCGTGATGCATAAGTGCGACATAATCGGCGAGACGCTTCACTTCCTCCATCCGGTGCGTAGTGATGATCATCGTAATCTCGCCACTATCCATATACGTGTGCAGCACATCCAGCATATCTTTCCATGCAAAAGGGTCAAGCCCCGACGATGGCTCATCCAGCAATAGCAGACGCGGCGATGATGCAAGCGCAGCAGCCAGTTCAAACTTTTGCCGCTGTCCTTTGGAAATTTTGGACAGGCGGGCATTGGACGGTACGTTTAATGTTTCCAGCAGTTGTGCAAATCGTTCCGCATTCCAGCGCGAGTACCAGTTAGAGCGAAACGCCGCTGCTTCGTAAGCGGTCATGCGATCCTCCTCCGGCGAAGACCCTTCACCGATATAAGCAATCTGCTGACGCAGTTCTACTGGCAGCTCGCTTGCAGGCGATTGTCCAAACCAGTGAATACGTCCGCTATCTGGATACATCGTACGCAGCAGCATATGCAGCAGTGTACTTTTACCAGTTCCATTTTCGCCGACAAGTGCGGTCACATATCCTTGCGGTACACTCCAGTTGAGTGGTCCGATCATATGGTCGCGTCTTGTTTTGCATACATGTTCTAGCATAATGACTGGCTGTGATTCCAGTGTATGTGATGTGGCATATTTGCTCTGTAAAGGATTGCGATTCATCGTTCCCATCTCCTTATGTATATTGGTCGTCATGCTTGTTCAGCAGCTCTTCAATCAAAAGACTCAATTGCTGCCGCGTCCAACCCAGATTGTAGCTGCGCACGATCATATCATCGATCAGCTGGCGTACTTGCTCCTCGCCCATTCGCGTGCGAAGCTCCTCTTCCACACCAGTCACAAATGTTCCCGTTCCCTGACGGGTACGCAGCAATCCTTCATTTTCCAGATCCTGATAGACGCGCCGAATCGTGATCACGCTGCATTTCAGATCGGCGGCGAATTCGCGGATCGACGGTAGTAAGGTGCCTTCCTGCAATTGTCCACTTATGATTAGCGCGCGTAGCTGATTCTCCACCTGACGGTATAGCGGTTCTGCACTATTTTCATTAATCTGTACAGGTATTCTCATTGTTCTGCCCTCCGTCCATTGCACCTGTTGCTCCCCTTCGGCAGGGCTTGGTTATAATAAATCTCTTGTTTTCGCTTTGCGACTAACGATCGTAAACGACAGCGTCAGCGCCGCAATACCAGCAATTAGTCCGATCCACATTAGCGGGGAAGCCAGACCGTCACGAATCGATAGTGCCAGCATTCGATTGGCGATGTTCCAACCCATATTCATGCTAGTAATCGTGATCGCAACGATCAGTATTGTGGAGATACTCGACCAGAATACGTATCGTTTGTAATTGACCATATACTCCCAATAAATGTATAGCGCCGTCAGTAGCAGTCCAAATCCAATCGTCGTAAGCACGAATGCCAGATACCCGCTGAATGTAACTTCCGGTATCGTACGTATGCCGATTACATACGTAAGTGTGAATACGAGAATGCTGTTATAAATAAGACTCATTAGCAAAATCTGCAATCGGCTACCAAGTACAGCAGCGAACGGAATTGGTAGAGTGCGATAATATTGCATCTGCTTGCGATACGAATCCTCCTGCCACAATCGGAACGCACGCCGCGAATAGTCGATGCCGAGCAGCGGCGCAATGAGTAACAGAATGAAATCAAGCAGTGTATGCGTAATACGCGACTCTTCCTGCACATATCCCTGTGTAAAATACAGAAATCCGATCACTCCGCCCATATACAGCATGAAAATAGTCGACCAGATAAACATCGTCCAATTCAGCGACAATTCCCGTTTCGTAATCAGCCAGCCCTTTTTAAAATCAAACATATGTACACTCTCCTCGATCACAGTCATCCTTGCGATGCGCATATCGTATAGTCTACATGTCAGCATGCAATGAATCTGTGCTTAGTGTGTATATCTATATGCACAGTATATACACACTAGATACACCTGTGCAACCTTTTATTCCCTTTTTCATAAAAAAGTTCTCGCACATCCTGCTTTTCTCCATCCTGTACATAACAACTGTAACTGCTACAAATCCGCATTCCAGCGCCAAACAACAGCAAATACGCCTCTCCTGCAACTACCAGAAGCAGCTGCAAAACAGACGTCAAATCCACGTAAAAAAAGTCCTCTGGCGTACGCGCCAAAGGACTATTCATTGCCATTATTCCTATTATCAAATGTTAACAATGTTCAATCATGAGTTGATTCTACCGTATGCACCAGCCAGCATTGCAAGTGCATGTGCTATCTGTCATTCCATTAGGAAACCGATGAATTTAGTTTGTGCAATTCATCCTCTACAAGAAGCGTGAGTTCTTCTTCGTAGCCGCCGGTAATGTGATATTTGCGCACATATTCTTTGACGAATTTTTTTGGATCCTTAGGCCGGAAGATTCTTGTCATCTCCCGTAGACTTTCCTTGACTTCATTGTGACCTTTAGTTGCCATGGAATTCCCTCCCCAAAACGTGCCTTGTTTGTGAGAACGCCGAAAAGATCCGTAGCTGTGTCGTAGTAGTATGAAGTTATATCTCGTCTGTGATCTTCTGGCACCTATATCGGTAGGCATTTGATCTAAAAAATTACCCGTCGATACGATACCTGAATCAATCCGGCTGAATGCTCCTATCGCTTGTACAAGGCCGATATTGCCCTTCGTAATGCTGCAATTTCTTGCTTGAGAGCGCGTCTCTGGCGTGCTGACCGGTCGTCAATCATGTTACATTATCAGCACTTATCTAAGCACCATCTTTCCCTATTGTATCATAATAGACTCTTGAAAAGCACAAATAGTTTGCAAATAAAGCAATTTGCCAATCATATAGGAACCAAGTTTTGATGCTACAACAAAACAGCAGAATGTATACAAATATTCTTACTCTTCCTCTTAACCGGGTAATGGATAATACACATTCATTCTTGCAGGAGGTGCAGTATGAGCGATACGACGGACAGAACAACAATTATGGTACATACTAACCTGCTACGTCCGTCACTGGACGGGTTGAACAATGCCGAACAACTGTCGGTATCAGAAACGGACAGCAGGCAATTGGAGCAGATCGGTAAGCAAGTAGCAGAGCGCTATCCAGGCGTAAATAGCTTCCTCATCGCCCGAAGTGGACAACTGGTACATGAAAGCTATTATAATGGACATACGCCGGGGCGTTTGGCAGATTTACGCTCGGCTACCAAAAGCTTCACCTCGGTACTGACCGGCATGGCGATGCAGGAATATGGCATCAACAGCGTTGAAGAACGTATTGAACGCTGGCTTGGTGATCTGTTTCCCCCACATCCCTCGTCTCTCTTACAAGAAACGACGATTCGGCATCTGCTAACGATGACAACCGGCTTTGCTTGGAAAACGGGCAAAAAATTGGGCGAGCCAGATATTCATGCCTTTCACCGTAGTCGCGGTTGGAGCCGCTCAGCGTTGCGCCGTCAGATTGTACCGGATATGCGCGAAGTATTCCAGTATCGGAGCATTGACACACATCTGCTCTCCGTACTGATTAGTCGCTGGAGTGGACAGGATGCATTTACGTATGCGAATGAGCGATTGTTCGTGCCACTTGGCATTGAGCAGGTTGCATGGTCACCATCACCGGAAGGTCATTCGATTGGTCATGTTGGACTATGTATGACGCCGCGCGATATGCTAAAATTCGGCATTTGCTGTATGCAGCAAGGACGCTGGCAGGGTCAGTCATTGATTCCAGCACAATGGCTGGAACAATCCTTTCTACCGCATACCGACGGTTATGCTGGCTTTGGTCATTACGGCTATGGCTGGTGGAATGGTGTGCAAGACGGAGTAGATTATATTTGTGCCCATGGACACGGCGGCCAGGAGATTATTCTGCTGCCCAAATGGGATACTGTCGTCGTCTTCACATCCGAAAGCAAAGTACGCAAATACAAAAATCCGCGGCATCTGCTGCCGGAGTTATTATTTCCGCTGCTTGATGAGAGCAGTAATCCAACTAACTAATCTGGAGAGGACATCCTTATGCAGCACAATTCCTGTGTTCTGATTGTATATGCAAGTTATGGCGACGGTCATCTGCAAGCGGCGCGCTCGCTATATGACAGCCTGCTGGAGCAGGGCGTGCAGCGGGTGATCCTGCTCGATCTGATGGCGGAAGCACATCCGTTCATCAATGAAGTGACCCGGTTCGTCTATATGCAGAGCTTCAAGACGATTCCGCATCTGTATGGCTGGGTATATAATGCAACCCGCGATATGAAGGCAAACTCGCCCTTTTCCAATTGGCTTCATTCATTTGGTGTTCGGCGGCTGCGGCAAGTGCTGAATATAGAGCAGCCGCAATTGATCGTGCATACCTTTCCTCAACTAGCGCTACCGCATCTGAAAACGCGCTGGGGATTGAAGGTTCCACTGATCAATATTTTGACCGACTACGATCTGCATGGACGGTGGCTGCATCCGCATATTGATCATTATTACGTGCCATCTGTTCATATGCGCAACGAAGCGATCCAGCGCGGCATTCCAGCAACCAATATTAGTGTGACGGGTATTCCGCTGCATCGCAGCTTTGAGCAATATTCCGTTGACCCGGATGAGTATCAGGCATTGAAGCAACGTCTGCGAGAGCAAGCAGGGCTACATCCTTATAAAAAGACCGTACTGCTACTGGCAGGCGCTTATGGCGTACTGAAACATGTACACGAAGTGTGCGACGAGATCGTGCACCGTCAGGATACGCAGCTGGTCGTCATTTGTGGTAAAAATCAGGCGCTCTGTCGCGATCTGAATCGAAGCTACGGTCATTACGAGCAGATCCACATCGAAGGCTTCACCCGCCGCATGAGCGACTGGATGATGCTGAGCGATTGCGCCGTGACCAAACCCGGTGGAATTACGATGTCAGAGTGTATTCGCTGCGAATTGCCTGTCTTCCTACTCAAGCCAGTGCCGGGGCAAGAGCTTGCCAATGCATTATATTTGCAGCAGGAAGGGATTGCCGAGGTATGCCATTCCGCGGCAGAGCTGGCACAAGTGCTTGGTACCGCACTGGATGAACCAGAACGGCTGGAACAGATGCGTAACCAGATGGAATTACTGCGTATGCCAGATGCGGCAGGCTACATCGCCAATGATCTGGTCGCACGCTATCTGGATGCACCAGCAACCGATACGACGGCTGTACCGATGCGCGTGTTGAACAAGCTGAGCAAAGGCGTATATCGCTAGAAAAGCACGTAAGCGGCAGTTATATCTGCCAATGAATTGATCTATATAGACGTAGTGATATGTACAGATAGATGAATACACCAAGAGCGTATGCACATACGATGGCATACGCTCTTTTTCTGCTATAACGATTGGTATTGTAGGCTACAGCATATCTCTGCGATGGCGCCGCGTATACAGATCAGTCTGCAAACTGCACGCCGCCGTCTTCCAGCCCGGCAATGCGCACTAGCGATTCCAGTCGGTATCCTTCCCCTGTTAGCAGATCCGCGCCCGGCTGAAAGGACTTTTCGATGACGATCCCAATGCCTGCCACCTCTGCTCCAGCTTGCCCCACGATCCGTGCCAGTGCAAATGCTGCTTCTCCATTGGCGAGAAAGTCGTCGATGACCAACACCTTGTCACCGGGCTGAATAAACTTCTTGGAGACGGTAATATCATTACTCTGCTGCTTCGTATACGAATATGCCGTTTCCACAAAAATATCCTCAGTCAATGTGAGCGACTTTTGTTTACGGGCAAAAATCAACGGCACCTGCATCTCCAGTGCAGTCATGATGCCCGGAGCGATACCTGATGATTCAATAGTCAAAATCCGATTCACACCAGCATCGGCAAACCGATGTTTAAATTCACGACCAATGGCCTGCATCAGCACTGGGTCCATCTGATGGTTCAGAAATGAATCGACTTTCAGTACATTGCCGGGCAGTACAATCCCTTCTGTGATTACCTTATTGCGCAACAGTTCCATATTGTCGTAGCTCCTTTGGCTTATATTCGGTCGATATGATCGTGTCTGACCGGTTGAGATTATACTCACTATAACCGAATCTGTAGATGTCATACCACCCTGTAGCAGTATGCTGATGTTAAAACTTTTTTAAAAAGTTTACAGTTTTTTACCAAATTCGTTCAAGATTGCGTTAAAATAACCGATATATACTTTAAATATTTAAAAAATACGTAAATGATACGCAGCTTCTGTAAATGATCCTACTATATTGACAGGTTGCGAATAGCCTGTATTCTTCTGCAAACATGCTTTACATAAAATAGCAAATGCTCCTTTTCCTTAACACAATGTATAATGGACACTCTATATTTTAACTTTTTTTGTAAAAATTGTTTATGGATAAGAAATTAGGCTTATCTAATTTGAAAATGAAATAGCAGTATAGTGGCCCGTTTGTTTGAATTTCAGGTCAAGTAGGCAATGGTGCATCATCATGCTATAATCTAGTTGTTGTCTGCGGCTTTTTTCCTATTCCGTCTGTCCGGGCCGTATACATTATTGCTTCATTAGGAGGTCTTTGTATTGTTCGCCCAACGCCTCAAACAACTTCGCAAACGGCGAAATATGTCGATGAAGGAAGTCGCGGATTATGTTGGAGTAGCCAAAAGCACATATGCAGGCTATGAATCCGGTTACCGCCAACCTACTCTGGAAACGATCCAGGCAATTGCACGCAAGCTGAGTACGACATCGGATTATTTGCTTGGTTTGACGGAACAATTTGATCCTGTTCTGCAAAATACCAATGCCCGCGAATTCCTGAACTATGCCCATCTGCACTGGGACGGCGTCCCTCTGGAAGCCGATGATTTGCAGTTGATTCGCCAGCTGCTGGAGCGTGTTGTGCGGGATCGTGCCCAATCCGAGGAAGAACAACATTAATCATATCCGTCTGTTACCTCTATTGCTTCTACTATCATGATTTCGTCTCTTCCCATCCCCATAGGTACACTTCCGTATCGTTGCATATGTCAGTCTCACGTAGCCGGCTTTGGCGATGAATTCGGAAGCCGGTTTTTGTTATGTCTGTATTGCCTGCCATCACATGAATATGTTCCTAGTTCAGGCATTTAGTCCTGTATGTCAGCTATTCATCTATCCGGTTTGATGTCTATCTACATAAGAATATGGAATGGAAAATAGCAAAAACAAGCCGTTCGGTTCATATAATCACCGAACGGCTTGTTAAATTTTAACATAAATTGGTTCAAATTTGGATTATTTGGCTACTATAGAGTTATCACGCAGCAGTGCCGGACGACCCATAGAATGGTAGTCAAAGCCTGTTGTTTTGATACGATCGGCACTGTATACGTTACGACCGTCGATCAGTACAGGATTGCTCATAACTGCTTCTACTTCTGCCAGCTCGATGTTCACGAACTCGCCCCACTCCGTAAGCAGGCAGATCGCATCAGCATCGCGCGCAGCTTCCAGTGCATTGTCTGCATAAGTGATGGACGAATGATCATACTCACGACGGAAGTTGTCGGCAGCTACCGGATCGAATACTTGTGGCAATGCGCCGAATTCAACCAGTTTTGGTACGATCTCCAGCGATGGTGCTTCGCGAACGTCATCGGTATCCGGTTTGAACGCCAGACCCCAGACAGCGACTTTTTTGCCTTTTAATGTACCCAATGCATCCAGCAGCTTGTCGATTACTGCCCAGCGTTGCGATTGGTTCACTTCAACAACCGATTTCAGCAGTTTAAAGTCATATTCAACGTTACCAGCGATCTGGATAAGCGCATGTGTATCTTTCGGGAAGCAAGAACCACCATAGCCGATACCGGCATTCAGGAATGAAGCGCCGATGCGGCGATCCATACCCATACCGCGTGCGACCTGATCTACGTCCGCGCCTACTTTATCGCAAATGTTGGCAATTTCGTTGATGAAGGAAATTTTGGTAGCCAAGAACGCATTGGATGCGTATTTGATCATTTCTGCACTGCGGATGTCTGTTACGACCAGATTCTCAGTCAACGGCTTGTGCAATGCAACCAGCACGTCAGCTGCTGCCTGTGTCTCTACACCGATAACGAGGCGATCCGGGTTGAAAGCATCTTTTACAGCAGAGCCTTCACGCAGGAATTCTGGCATCGAAGCTGTGTCGTACGGTTGATCCGTCAGGCTACCGATGATCGTATTTACGCGCTCATTGGTACCAACTGGAACGGTACTTTTCACTGCAACTACTGTGTAGCCTTGAATTGAAAGCGCAATCTCTCGCGCTGCCGCCTCGATATATTCCAGATTGGCTTCACCGGACGGAAGCGGTGGAGTACCTACAGCGATGATGATCAGATCAGAATCCGGTACAGAAGCGCTCAGATCTGTCGTAAAGGACAGGCGACCTGCTTCTACGTTACGCAGCATGATCTCCTTCAGACCTGGCTCATAGATCGGTACTTCGCCACTATTAAGCGTTTCGATTTTTGCTGGAATTTTGTCCACGCATGTTACTGTATTGCCGACTTCTGCAAAGCATACGCCAGATACCAGACCCACATAACCTGTACCAATGACTGTAATTTTCATAATCCACACTCCTATTTCCGTTTTTTGTTGGTGTTGCCATTATTGTCAGTTGATTAAAAAACCTCTATTCATGGTTGACATCAAGCAACCGATATAAAGTGTAAGATGATTGCGATCGCAAAAATCTCATTCCACTCAATGTTGTGTTTGAAGTATTCAAACATCAGTTGTTGAAGCATTTTATATACTTTTGGAGGCTGATCAAGATGAAACATTTGGGAAACCCGACGTTTGCCAGAGGCTGTCTCTGGGGCACTGCATTGTCCCTGCTGCTGTGGGCAGCTATTTTCACCGTTGCCATTGCCCTGCGTTAATTGTGCTGCTTAGAGCATAAGGTTCGAGATACGATTCATCCGCCGATTGTCGTTAACCATATATGCACACCATCGTCATTTACACACGTACCTGATGTAACAAATTGCGGATATAGCCGGTAATCTCGCCCAATGCATCTTCCCGTACGGCCTGCACGCCGTGTCGCTGGATGCTTCGGTACGAATCAGGCTGCTCTACCGCCGGCAGATCATTCAGATCCAGCCGGCTGATCTCTTCCCAGCTCATCAGCATGTAAGGATGATGATTAGGAATCGCCGCCACCGTATGGCGGTCTTCGTAAAACTGACTGCGGTTCAGCAGCAACAGCGGTTTGCCTAGCGTAACCGCCTCGCCAATCGTGCCCCAGCCGGGCTTCGTAATGACGAGATCGGCAGCTGCCAGATAGTTTTGCGATTCACTATAGTGAAATGGAATCCGGGCAATATGTTCTCGCTCTAGCTGCACATTGGAGGAAACGATAAAGCTGTAGCCTTCGCTGTTCCACAGCGGCAGCCGTTCCAGCTCGCCCACTTCGATGCTCATGCCAAGTGCGAAAAACACAATTTTGCGCGTGCCATCCGGATTCAGCTTGCGGCGGATACGCGCCACTTCACGGGCATCTGGCTGGCGGCAAAAGAATCCGGTATGAATCCGGTCTTTGCAGCCCCATGCGGGCTCTGCACACCCTGCCAGTCCGATAAAGTGATCCATGCGTGCATACGCCGTACGTAGCGCATCCAGCTCCACTGGCTCCAACATATCGCGATATGCGGTATACCAGGTGAAGTTGGAGATGCCGAGCGATTCAATGCCCGCTCGTGCGGCAGCTACAATCGGAATCGGCGAGATATCGCTAATGACTAGCTGTACCCGTTGTTGCAGCAAAAACTCCCTCTCCTGTTCCACTCGTTCGCCCAACAACGATAGATCCTGCCGGTACTTGTTACGCAAGCCCTCTGTATCGGCAGCGATGGAATCCTGCTTCAGCACGTAGCCCGTATCGGAACTAACGGTTCTGAATTCCAGCTGATGTCTGCTGTCCTCTTGCAGTGATTCATACATAAACCCTAATGCTTTGCCGCAATGGATAATCAAGCGTAACGGTTCGGGACTGTCCGCCAATAACCGCCGGATCACCGCAATGCTGCGCGCCGCATGCCCGTAACCGTAATCAGATACGTAATAGGCGACTGACGTCAGATTTTCATGCAGTTCTGCGCGATCTCTTCCCATGAATGGAACAGCTCCACCAGTTGATTTTCGCGTTCAAACACTCCCGTTTGTACAGCGATAAATTCCATCTCGCTTGTGGCTCTCATACTGTGCATCGCTTTGAGCGGAATATGCAGTACGTTCCCTGCGCTAACACGCATCATATTGCCATTGAGTACAAATTCGCCTTCGCCTTTCACAATCGTCCATACTTCTTCGCGTTCCGTATGGGTGCGATAGCTCAGGTTGTGATCCTTTTTCAAACCGATTCGCTTGGTTGATACGCAGCGACCATCTTCGTACGTCTGGTCATCCAGTACGTGTACCCAGCCCCACTGACGTTCCTCAAACATCGGCCCCTGATCAAAGTTCACCAGTTCTTTCAGCTTCGGACTGCTTGCTTTGTCAGAGACGAGAATACCGTCCGGGCTAACAGCTACGACGACATCCTGCATACCAAGTACAGTAACCGGGATATTCGTTTCGTTTACCAGATGGGTATTGGTGGAATCGTCGCTAATAATACCGCGTCCGATCTGCACATTGCTCATTTCCTCAGTCAATGTGTTCCATGTACCCAAGTCTTTCCAGTAACCGGTATACGGTACTGCCACAATGTTCTCAGCATTTTCCACAACTTCGTAGTCAAAGCTGATCTTCGGCAGGCTAGCGTAGTTTTTCAAGAATTGCTCGTAATGGATTGGCAGTCCTTTTTGTTCCAGCAGGTTGATGATATACCCCAGCTTGAACGCGAACACGCCGCAGTTCCATAATGCCTTCTCAGCAATCAGTTGCTCTGCATATTCTTCCGTTGGTTTCTCTTGGAAACGGCTAACGTAACGAAGACCGGTTTCGCTTGTTTCCCCAGAAGGAATAATATAACCGTATTTGGAAGACGGGTACGTCGGTTCTACACCGATCAGCGCCAGGTCAGCTTGCGATTCATTGATCGCTTCTTCCAGGCTGCGTACCGTCTCGAAAAAGTGATTGTCTACATAAGGATCAACCGGCAAAATCGTAACGACTTCGTCCAAGCTGACGCCTTTGATGGAGTAAAGGTAGGTTGCCGCCAATGCAATGGCAGGAAACGTATCTCTTCTTTCCGGTTCCACGATCAGAGGCACATCGGCGCCCACCTGACTGCGCATAATCTCCACCTGAGATTTGCCTGTCGCGATATAACTGGATTCGCTCAAGCCGCTGATGTCCAGCTGGTTCCACACCCGCTGTACCATCGATACCAGTTCGCCGCGTTCATTTTCCAGCACTCTCAAAAACTGTTTGGATCTCGCATCATTGGATAGAGGCCACAGACGCTTGCCTGAACCTCCGGATAAAAGGATAAGTTTCACTCCGATCCCTCCTGTGTTTTCTGTAATGGGTCGTTCGGTTGTGTATATCGTTGACGTCCTGTTTGCACTTGCGATGATGCTGAATGTTATTGCGATTCAGGCAACATGCTTGGTGACGAGGACGGTGTAGCCATAGATAGTAGCAGCTGGCGGTATTTCTCCAGCGATACATCGCGGCGTAAATACTTCTCCAGATACTGGCGTCCGTTATGACCAACCTGCTGCAATTCGGCGCGATCCATCTCGTACATCGTACGTAGATGAACGGCAACGTCATCGTAGTTTTGCGGCTCGGCAACGAGTCCACAGTAACTATCGACGATCAGGCGATGTGCTTCACTGCCTTCTTCCAGTACGCCTAGTACCGGTTTACCAGCAGCCATGACGCCGTAGATTTTGCTTGGTACGGATACGCCCTTGATGCCTTTCTGGTTAACGACCAGATGGACGTCGGCGGCATTCAGTGAATATTTCAAATCTTCTTTCGGTTGGAACGGTAGGAAGCAGACTTGACCAGAAGCAATCAATCCATGCTGCTCGGCGTAGTCTTGCATTTTCTTCTTCATGGCGCCTTCACCGATAAAGGCGAACACCATGTCCTTGCATTCTTTGAGCTTCGGCACTACGCTGATCAGGTTTTCGAGGTCATAGTACAATCCGAGGTTACCGGAGTACATTACGACGAATTTGTCCTGCCAGCCGTTGTCGGCGATGAACTTCGCCACGCGCGGGTGATCCTTGCTCACCGGCACGATCTCTTGCTCGTTCGTCCAGTTGTTGATCACTGTATTGGCGATCTTCTTGCGTCCACCAAAGCGCTTATCCAGCGTCTCCTGCATATCCTTGCCGACGGTGATAACATGGTCGGACATGGAGCAGTTGATGTTGTCGATGGCACGAGCGATATTAAAAATCCATTTGCGATCTGTGTAGCCAACCGCTTCCGCCTGCTCCGGATTGAAATCCTGAATGTTATAAATGTGCTTGGCGCGTTTGAAGAGTTTGCCGATCGTTCCGATCAGACCGCCTAGCACTGGCGGGGTGGAGATGGTGTAGATAAAGTCGGTGTCCTTTTCCTTGAGCAGCTGGTAGGTCGCGAACCAGAAGTAGGTGGAGATATACTTGATCCGGCTCAGTTTATTTTGCTTGTCGACCTCCGGCAAGCGAATGCGTACGACTTCGATATTTTCCAGTCGGTCGCGGATGACGCGTCCTTTGCCTGCATTGTCGCCGCCGTAGCCCGGTGGACATTCGGCGATAACGGTGATGTCAAAGTCATTTTGCAAGTACAGACACAGTTCGGTCAGCAGTTGTCCAGTCGAAGCGTAGTCGGGATAAAAGTAGTTGATGACAAAGACGATTTTCGGCTTACCATTCATGGGTGGGTATCCCTCCTTTTCTTTGACAGGGTTTTGCGATGTGCATAGCTGGGATTGCATAGGTCCGCTCCGGCAAGGGAATCGGTCACGTCCTCCGGTGGATCGTGAGAATCTACGGATAAGGAATGAATTGTAGATTCTCACGATCCAAAGTCGTCCTTTGACCGATTTCCCTTGCCTCCGCTCTGTGCAATCAAGCGCATGACGCGCTCAACTGTTCAAAGCAGGAGAGATGAGTGGGGCGGCAGTTGGGAAAGATTTGAGTTTGTTTAATGAAGTCGGGTTTGTGAGAATCACTAATACACTTTGCTTGGTTCAAGCTTGGGTTGATTTAAAAAGCAATTTTTTTCATGCTTTTTACTTTTACGTTAAGCCGGGGTGTCCCGGAAATGTTGGTTCTGTTTCATCCCGTTCAGATGTGAAGGGCGATTTCTTTACTTCACGATGTGGACGGCGGGTGGAGATTGGGTTTCGGCTTCTGGGAAGCGGTGTTTATGGAATGCTGCTGGGAAGCCGATGTGAACTTCGTTGCGCGGGATGTCTTTGGTGATGGTGCTTCTTGCGCCGGCAACGGCGAGTTCGTGTATGGTGATGCCTGGGTAGACGAATACGTCGCTGGCGATCCAGGCGCCGTCTTTGATCACGATTGGTTTGGTGATCAAGCCGAAGGTTGGGTCGCTCAGTTTGTGGCTGCCAGTGCACAGGTACGTATTTTGCGAAACGACGCATTGGCTGCCGACGATGATCTCGTCCAGGCTGTAAAATTCGACGTCATCACCGATCCAGGAATGTTCGCCAATGGTGACTTTCCATGGATAGGTGAATTTGGCGGATGCTCGTACTCTGGCGCCGGGTGCAATGTTCGCTCCGAACAGCTTGAGCAGGAAGCGCCGCCAGCCATACATATTATGCAGTGAGAAACGGAACACCGTTCCCTGGACGAACCACCAGATCAGGCAGTACCAGCCCGGCTTGCCGCGATCGTATTCTGCCTGCGAGTATTGATCCAGTCGGATTTGTGTCATGTCCGTTCTCCTCTCTTGATTGAATTATTCCGCTTGCGGCGATTCGGACGAGTATACCGGTTGTCCCGGTTTGCCGTGAATCGCTTGACTCAGTACGCGATCCAGCTTGCCTGCGACGACTTCGTGAGCACAGTCGCTGACGAGCCATTCCATCGCGCGTACCGGATACAGGCTGTAACGCTCTGGATGATCCAGAATTTCGTTCAACCCTGCGGCGAGCGACTGTGGATCGTCATTGTCATACGTCACAAACATTTGTTGATTGATGACATTAATGTCGGACACGCCGGAAGTAAGTACCAGCTTGCCGTATTTGATATATTCGACCACTTTGGATGGAAAGGAGCATTCGCTGAATGCAATCTTCTCACGTTGGGTGTTGATGAACAGGTCTGCGGTTTCCATCAGTTCGCCGTATTCCCGGTCATCTAGGAAGCCATGGAATTGGATACTGATGTGCGTATGATGGAAATCTTGAATAAACTGCTTCAGCTTATCCTCTACCGGACCGTAGCCGGTAATATGCAGTTCCAGTGGACGACCGGTGTGCACATGCGGCAGAGCATCCAGCAGAATCTCGATACCACGGTCATAATCCAGTCGACCGGAGTAGACCATCCGAAATGGACGCTCTCTGCCAAGATCGACTTCCTGCACCGGCTTGAGCCGAGCGGGATGAACCGTACCGCCGCGCACGACGGTGTAGTTGTCGGTGCTGACTCGTTTTTTCAGAACGGACGTAACGAGTACCGCGCCGTCGAGCAATTTGTTGGCGAATTTCTCAACGGCGACCGAGATTTTTTTGTAATGACGGTTGGTCTCGGTGACAGCGTAGATGCCATCTTCGTATTCCACAACCAGTGGTACACGGAACAGCAGTTTGAACAGAATCGCAGGCAATGCGGTTTCCAGTCGATAGTTGTAAAAGACGACTGCGCGCGGCTGCTTTTTGTTTTCCCGATTCCAGCGAACCAGTTGGAAAAACGTAGTGAATAATGTAACCAACAGGCTGAATCCTTTGAGATCGACGTTGCCCGGATAGACTGCCTTGCTACGCTTGCCGATCTCGTACGTATCACGGCTGAACCATTTCAGCGTGTTGCGCTTGAGCAGCAGTGGCGAGATGACCGTTATCTGATGTCCGCCCTCTTCCAATGCCTCCAGAATACAATCGATCTTTTTGTTACCGGCTGTATGCTTGGCACTATATCCCCTTTTCAGCTGTAACTCGCTGTTGACGTAAGGGGCCACGTATGCGACTGACTTCGTTTCCACGGATTTCACCTCGTTCTGCCTGTACGGCGGCTTGGATGCGGCTGGTGTCCAGGAACATCAGCGTAATGAATAACGGTTGGAATAGCATATTTTCTGTTGAGAACACGACCAGCAGTCCGATAAAGATCAGAAGTGCCTGGAACACGCCGCCGACCGGTCTCAAGATTTGAAAGTAGTAGTAGATCATCAGGATCAGCAGCAGCGGTAATCCGAATTGGTAGCCGAACGTGAGTAGCGAGTTCGACGAATCGGGAATACCGTAGCGCTCCATCAATACCGCGTTGTTCTGGAAGCCCCAACCGAATAGCGGCTTCTCGACCATCAGCTCCAGATTCGAGCTAGTATCGAGCGAGCGACGGTCGAACGATGCGTTGCCATCCTGAAATTTGTCCGTAACGACTCCACTCTGAGCGATAAAGAACACGAGCGGGATGAACAGTAGTAGCGATAGCAGCATTTGTGCCATCTGCTCTCTCTTGCCGTTGCGGATGACATACGCCAGAAAGATCAGTCCACAGATCATGTAACCGGAAGTGGACATCGTCGTCAGTAGGGTCGCGGTCAGAATAATGAGCCGCCATTTGGGAACTTTTTTATTCAAGAATAGGGTGAGTAGAATCCCTAAATTCAGAAACACCTGATACGCACCCGGTTCCCAGAAAATCCCCTGATTACGCGACATATTCCACAATCCGTATACATGAAACGGAGTGATCCGATACGCGCCGCCCCACACCGCAGTCGGTGGGAACACTTCACGTACGAGCGCGGCATCCAGTACACCGAACAGATAGAACGGCATACCGAGAATCGCCAGTGCGGTAATTAACCATTGATAGCTTTTCGCTGCCTGCCGCAGATCGATCCGGTTCAAGACCATGAATACCGCCATAATCTTGAGCATCAGCCCGGCATAGCCGCCGATGTTCGTGCGGTAGATCAACATATTGAACAGAATCACGATCATAACCGCCATCAGAATCAGGAACTGACGCGGCTCAATCTTTTTCGGGAAGAAAAAGACGAGCGCAATCGCGAACAGCACCATAATGCACTCGGCATAGAACTGTTTGCCAAACAGGACCGAACCGGAAGTGACAACGATGAGCATCACTGCCACAAAGGTTAAAAACTTACTTTTCACCGTAATGTCCGACGAATCGGACAGTGTAGATGGAGTTGACATCATCAATTATTCACATCCAGACGTTTGATCACTTTGGCAGGCACTCCGGCGGCAATACAATTTGCCGGAATGGAACCCGAGACGATGCTGCCTGCTCCGATGATGCTATTTTTGCCAATCGTTACGCCTTTCAACACGATTGAGTTGGCGCCGACCCATACATTGTCTTCAATGATCGTGGGTGACGTGCCGACATCGGCGACGTTCTTGTTAAAGCGTCGTCCGTCCGGCTTGATCGGGTGAAAGTCGGTATCGCTGATTTGTACATTGACGCCGAGCATTACCTCACTACCGATCGTCACACTGGACGCCGCACAGATGCTAGCGCCGCTAATGCCAACGTCGTCACCGATCTTGATCACCGCGCCACTGGAGAGTGTGCGGATCACAGTACGATGATTCAGCCCGATCGGATTGCTGTAATCGTCCGAACAGAGAATGCTGTTGCGACCGATCGTGATGCTACTGCCCGCTACCTGCTCGACAATCGGTACGCCGACTGCGATCAGGTTGTGACCGAAGGAGATCCGCTGTTCCTTGAACATCCGGCGGGTCACCCAAGTTGAACATTTTTTTGCAATTTTACGTTTGATTTTGATAAAAGAAGTGATCATACAGGCTCCCTAACGAAGAATCGGTTGTAAAATTCAAAGGTGCGCTTGGTGTTCTTTCTAGCGTCAAAGTTCTCTTCAGCGAATTCCAGTGCTTGTTGCCCCAGCTTCTCATGCAGAGCGCGGTCAGTTCCGATCTTCACCATGTACTGTGCCATAGCATCGTATTGACCAGCTTCAAACAGATAGCCTGTTTTCCCTTGCAAAATCAGCTCGTTTGGTCCGCCGATGTTGGTGCCGATAGACGGCTTCTTCATCGAAGCGGCTTCGATAATGCTGCGCGAGAAATGCGGCTCCACGAATGGGCACATCATCACGTCACTGGCAGCGATCATTTGTGGTACATCGTCGCGGAACGCAAGCGGGTGAATCTGGTCGTTGCCTTTGCAAGCTTCCATTACTTTATCTTCATACGCATTGTTCTTATTAAAATAAAATCCGCCGACGATCAACTTGAACTTCGGATGATCTTTGGCAATCTTGTTGAACGCATTAACCATGTCCAGTACTCCGTTGCCAGATACGACACGACCGATATACAGGAATACGATATCGTCGTCCGCCAATCCCAACTCCCGGCGAACCGGTGCGCCGTTGACTTGCGGGTTGTACGATTTGAAATCAACGAAGTTGTACACGACGTCCAGCTCGCGTCCTTGGCTGTCTACCGTCTCGGAATCGAATTGGTCGATGGAGATGTAGCCATCCACGTATTTGTGATTCATCCGTTTGAGGATGTTACCCGCAAAGGAATTAAGCAGCGGCTCACGCACATGGCAGACGACTTTGGTATCCGGGGATGCTTTTTTGGCAGCTCGCGCAACTTGGAACAGACAGGTGCTGTTCAAGTGGATGATGTCGGGCTTGTATTTGCGAATGTATTTTTTAGCCTGAAAATAAGTCGGCAGCGCGCCAATCAGATTGCGGATGAACAGCTTCGGTGTCATACCCGATACGGTAGAACCGTGAAACGGGAACATGCCCTTAGCAACTTCAACCGGCAATCCGCCGGATTCCAGCAGCTTGACCGCAGGACCGTTGCGAATGGTGAGTACATTGCCCTGGAATTTCTCCTTATCCAGATGGCTGATCAGGTAGGTCAGGCTACGCGGTGCACCGCCCATATGACCCGAGTGATGAACGTACAGTACTTTTTTCAATGCCTACGCCTCCTTGATTTGTTTTGCTCAAATGAACTTGAATAGGAAGCAGTATCACTGCATCACATTCAAAAATATTTAAGACTGGGTACGTATAAAATTACGATGTGCTATGTTTTGTTTATGAGTCGTTTTCGCAAATGCGAAGCTTATTTTCAAGTAATGAAGCAGGAAAGCATCAGTTCCCCTTGATGGGGAACCTGATGACTGGGTTGCTTATTCCTGATTGGTGGATAGTTTGGCTTTGCTTGTTTTTAGCTTCGAGATCGGTGTGGTGATTGGTGAGATGAGTGTTTTGGACATCATCACGCCGGATACGCGGGTTTCCTTGAACAGGAAGGTGAACGCGTAGCTAGATACGATAAAGGCAAGCACCGTACCAACGGCTGCACCAACACCGCCGAACATTGGGATCAGGATCAGGTTAACGAGGATTTTGGTCACTGCGCCCATCACCTGGCTAATCAGTTCGAAGCGGTACAATCCTTCGCTGATGATCCATTTGTTCAGTGCGGCGCGCATGAAGATGAATAGACACGCCCATACGTGGATAACCAGGATGCTAATCGATTCCAGATACTCTTTTCCATACAGGATTGAGATCACTGGCTTCGCCATCAAGGTGACGCAAATACAGATGGCAAGCGCGAACCAGAACAGCATGTTGTACAACTTTTGCAATTCGGCATGATAGATATCTGGACCGAGCTGCTTATTCTTGATCATGCTTGGAAAATACGATGCAGCGACGACGGTCGGGATGACGTACCATACTTCCGACAGCCTTGCAGCGACGGCGTAAATACCAACCGCTGTATCGTTGATCATATAACTCAGCATAACCTGGTCGATCTTCAGGTAGATGATCGTGGAGATACCAGCGACGATCAATGGCCACGAGCTGTTCGTCAGTCGTTTGCCTAGCTTCCAGTTGAACGACCACTTCGTAATTGAGACCCGTTTACGCTGCGTTAATAGCAAGAACACGTATCCGAGAATCAATTCCAGTGCATACGATGCGGCAAACCAGATCAGAGAGGAATGGAATACGATTAGTACAACCTTCATCACTGATGTCATTGCAAAGGCAATACCTTTGGCATAGACCGCATACTTGGCTTCCACCGTAGAATCGAACCACTGGGAGATGACGTCGAGCGGTTGGAACAGCATGTTCGCCGCGATGACAACAATACTCCAGCGGACGATAGCGTCCTGCCCGGGAATCATAAATGCCAGTACAAGCGTAATCGCAAAAGCGATCAGACCACTGAGCATCCGAAGTGTAGATACGGTTCCCAGAATCTCGTTTTTGTTATCCGGGTGTTGAACGAGCTCCTTTACGATGATATTCGCCAGACCGAGCGGCACGACGGCCGCTATGATCGTGACGAATGAGATCGCAAAGTTATACTGTCCAAACTGTTCCGGTCCGAGATAGCGCGCAATCCAGATACTGACGATGAGGTTAATTCCGAGTCGCAGGAATTTGTCCATCAACTGCCAGTTACTGTTAAAGAAGATTTTGCGCTTTTCCGGGCTCATGGAAAATTTATTCTTCAATCTGGCAACTGTATTAGCCATTCATAATCATCTCACTTAGCTTAGTAGACAGGTACAGCGGACGGTTTCAGAGAATGGCGCTTCAGGTCAGCATCGACCATATTTTTCACCAGTTGATCAAATCCGACTTCCAGCTCCCAGCCCAGTTGTTCTTTAGCTTTGGTGCAATCGCCGAGCAGCAGATCCACTTCAGCCGGACGAACGAATTTCTCGTCGATTACGACATAGTCTCTCCAGTTCAGACCAACATGGTCGAACGCGATTTGTACCAGTTCTTCAACCGTGTGCATCTCGCCAGTGGAGATTACATAATCGTCTGGAGTATCTTGTTGCAGCATCAGCCACATCGCTTTTACATAGTCACCGGCAAAGCCCCAGTCACGTTGTGCATCCAGATTACCAAGACGCAGCTCTTTGGACAGACCCAGTTTGATCTGTGCTACGCCGTCAGTAACTTTGCGCGTTACGAATTCCAGACCGCGACGCGGGGATTCGTGGTTGAACAGAATACCGGAACAAGCGAACATATCGAAGCTTTCACGATAGTTTACAGTGATCCAGTGACCGTACAGTTTTGCTACGCCGTAAGGGCTACGCGGATAAAATGGTGTTGTTTCCACTTGCGGAATCGCTTGAACTTTACCAAACATCTCACTACTGGATGCTTGATAGAAGCGTGCTTCCGGTTTTACCAGACGTACCGCTTCCAGCATGTTCGTTACGCCCATTGCTGTCATTTGACCAGTAGCAATTGGTTGTGGCCAAGAAGCTGCAACGAATGATTGAGCTGCCAGGTTGTATACTTCGTCTGGATCCGACACGCGAACCGCTTCGATCAGGGAAGCAAGGTCACCGAGGTCAGCAGAGATCCATTCGATTTGGTCTTTGATATGCTCTACATTTTCGTAGTTTGGTGTGCTTGTTCTGCGGCGTACGCCGTATACTTTATATCCTTTTTCCAGCAGAAGCTCTGCCAAGTAAGATCCGTCTTGTCCCGTTACACCCGTGATCAATGCGCTTTTCATAAGTTAATTCCCTCCACCAATATGTTTTTTTTATAAGTTAGGATTGAACAGCCAAGCTGTTGCGGTAATCTTCATAAACGGCACGAACGCCTTCTTCCAGTGGAATGCTGGCTTTCCAACCGAGACCGTTGATTTTGGTCGTATCAACGAGTTTGCGTGGTGTACCATCCGGTACGGAAGAATTGAACACCAGTTCCCCCTCGTAGCCGACGATGTTTTGGATCAGATGCGCCAAATCTTTGATAGCGATGTCTTCCCCTACACCTACGTTCACAATCTCGTTGCCTTCGTAGTTGTTCATCAGGAACACGCAAGCATCCGCCAGATCGTCGGAATGCAGGAATTCACGTTTCGGTGTACCAGTTCCCCAGATTTCCACCGTTGGTGAGTTGCTTTCCTTCGCTTCATGGATTTTGCGTACTAGTGCTGGCAGTACGTGCGATGTTTTCAGGTCAAAGTTATCGTTTGGCCCGTACATATTCGTTGGCATGGCGGAGATAAACTTCGATCCATACTGGCGATTGTACGATTCGCACATTTTGATACCAGCGATTTTGGCGATAGCGTATGGCTCATTGGTTGGTTCCAGTTCGCCAGTCAGCAGATATTCCTCTTTGAGCGGCTGCGGTGCAAACTTCGGATAGATGCACGTAGAGCCGAGGAACAGCAATTTCTGTACGCCGTTAAAGTGAGCAGCATCGATCACATTCGTTTGAATCATCAGATTATCGCGAATGAAGTCTGCCGGGAAATCGTTGTTAGCCGCAATACCGCCTACCTTAGCGGCAGCCAGGAATACATAATCAATCTTTTCCTCTTTGAAGAAGGCATAGACATCATTCAAATTCCGCAGGTCCAGCTCAGAGCTGGTGCGGTAGATGAGGTTCGTATAGCCTTGCTTTTCAAGGGAGCGCAGGATCGCCGATCCAACTAGACCGCGATGTCCTGCTACGTAAATTTTGGAGTCCTTATTCATCAATAATCACCTCATCAATTCTGAAATTCGTCTCTTAAAACGCGTCTTTGGAACCGAACAGCACCTTGACCGTTTTAACGAGAATAAATAAATCGAAAATGATCCCTCGTTTTTTGATATAATGTAAATCGAGATCAACCATCTCATCAAAGCTTAACTCGTTTCGTCCGCTGACCTGCCATAACCCGGTGCACCCCGGTGTTACGCTCAGTCTCAGCTTGTCGCGTGGACTGTATTCTTCCACTTCACGCGGCAATGGCGGACGAGGTCCAACTAGACTCATATCACCACGCAGCACATTCCACAGCTGCGGCAATTCATCAATACTTGTTTTTCTGATAAAACGTCCGACTCGCGTAATCCGCGGGTCGTTTTTCATTTTGAACATGGCACCCTCAATTTCGTTTTGCGCGAGCAGTTCTTTTAACCTCTCCTCTGCATCCGAAACCATGGATCTGAATTTGTACATTCGGAACGGCTGTTCATCCTTGCCAGTTCGTGTCTGGTAGAAGAATACTTTCCCTTTCGGGTCTTCCAGTTTAATCAGAATGCCAAGTACAATAAAGAGTGGTAATAGTACGATTAACCCCAGCAGTGAGCAAATAATATCGAGGGTCCGTTTCATCAGCATATAAAACCGGAGTTTGGTGGTCATGCTGCCTACATGTCTCGCATAGAACTCGCTATAGCTTGCTAAAGCTTCCGCTTCACTCCCATGTCTTGGAGTCATTATCCCTCACCTCTTGCTATCAGCACATCCTCCTGTGATTCTCTCTCCAATACGGCTTTGAGAGAAGACAGCAGCGGTGCTTTAAGATCTTCATTCTTTAAAGCAAACTCAATCGTTGTCTGAATAAAGCCGAGTTTCTCACCAACATCAAAACGTGTACCTTGGAAGTCATATGCGAATACCTGTTGCAATTCGTTCAACCGTTGAATCGCATCGGTCAGCTGAATTTCACCGCCGGCGCCAACTTGTTGCTCGCCCAGGAATTCAAAGATTTCCGGTGTTAGTACATAACGACCCATGATCGCCAGATTAGATGGCGCTGTGCCTGGAGCAGGTTTCTCAACGAACTGGCGCACTTCATGCAATCGTCCAAATTGTTCGATTGGATCGATAATGCCGTAACGGTGCGTGTGATCTTCCGGTACGGTTTGTACGCCGATCACCGATTTCTCCGTTACTTCATATTGTTCAATCAACTGACGTGTGCATGGTGTATCGGATTCGACGATATCATCGCCCAGCAGAACCGCGAACGGCTCATCCCCGATAAAGTTGCGTGCGCACCATACTGCATGTCCCAGTCCTTTGGCTTCTTTTTGACGGATATAGTGAATATCCACTTTGGATGACTTCTGTACTTCATCCAGTAGATCCAGCTTTCCTTTTTCCAGCAATGTCGTTTCCAGTTCAAAGGCATTGTCAAAATGATCTTCGATGGCGCGTTTGCCTTTACCAGTTACGATGATAATGTCTTCAATACCGGAAGCAATCGCTTCTTCAACAATGTACTGAATCGTCGGTTTGTCCACGATGGGAAGCATTTCTTTCGGCATCGCCTTGGTTGCAGGCAGGAAGCGTGTTCCAAGTCCTGCAGCAGGGATGATGGCTTTACGAACCTTCTTCACAAGATCACACCCTATCCTTTGTTTTGGTTTGCATTCATGATGACCAAGTTGCAAATTATGTAGGCAATGACGTTCTCCATAACCCCTTGTTATGAAGACTGCACTACCTTCCGATCCATACGCGGGACGCCTGAAACAACGCGTTATACTCTCTCCTTTACTGTATATGGATATAACGCATGGTTTCAGACGCACCCGGGTACGTACCGGCAAATAGCAGGTACCGGGCATTCAACCCGTCCTCATCACCATACCTTTGACGATGAACGTCTAAGGCTGCCTCTTGCAGCCCACGGCATGACCGAGTGTCTCCAGTGATATGGGTGCAGGAGGCATTACCCCAAGCTTGGCCTTAGCGGCAAAGAAGATATGTTAAGCAAAGTTATAAAACGTAGTTCGTGTACTCATTCATAAAATGGTTTTCAGATCGGTTTGATCAACTTTGAAATCCGGTAAGGCCGGTTCACGGCTGAAAGTAACGCGATCCTGTTCCTACTGTCCATGCTGGCACAGTACAGATGAGACGTTATTCGTGATAAGCAGCAGATAATGTTTTGCGACTTGCTTGATTCAATACGGCGCCAAGTAAGCGGGCACCGACAAATTCCAGACTCGTTACTGCTTTGCTAATATCCTTGCGGCTTTCGCCACCGGACTTGATCACCAGCACCACACCGTCACACAATGCGGTAGCTACTTGCGCATCGGTAAATGGCAAGGTTGGCGGTGTATCGAGAATGACCAGATCATACTGCGATTTCACTTCATTCATGAGAGCTTCCATCTGGTGCGAACCAAGAATCTCGGATGGATTCGGTGGAACTGGGCCGGATGTCAGCACGCTGAGGTTCATCGTACGACTGGATTGGATGTTCTTCTCCAGATCTGCCGTATTAAACAGTACATTGGACAATCCCTTGTCATTCGACAGGTTGAAGATGTTGTGCATTGCCGGGTTGCGCAGATCGCCATCGACGATCAGTACACTACGACCGGTTTCTGCATAAGCGATAGCGAGATTGGCTACCGTTGTGCTCTTGCCTTCACCGAGTGCCGCCGAAGTGACGAGAATACTTTTCACCTTGGCATCCAATCGGGAAAAATCTATATTGGTACGCAGACCTTTGTAAGATTCTGCGATCAGTGACTTAGGATTCTGTTTCGTAATCAATGGCCATTTAAGTGTGGTTGGCACGTTCTCCACCTCCTACAAAAGGCTTCGCTGGCAGATGTTCTTTGGCTGTCAGGTCTTCTTCATTCATTCTGGCAATGACACCAAGAACGGGAAGTCCAAGTACATCGCGGATATCTTCTTCCGTTTTGATGGAATCGTCCATGTATTCGAGTACAAATGCAACTGCAATACCGATAACGATCGACAGAACCAGTGCAATCAGAACGAACAGAATCGGGCTGTTGCCGATCGGTACGCCGCCTGCGGATGGATCTGCTTCATCCAGTACGTTAATATTGTCCAGCTTCATAATCTGTGGAACTTCACGCTGGAACACAGTTGCGATCGCATTGACTGTCTGTGCAGCACGCTCATAAGAGCCGTCAGTAACGCTTAATGACATCACCTGTGTTTCGTTCACTGAGCTTACACTGACCATATTGATAAGCTGCGTAGCATTCAATCCAAGCTCTGGATGTTCTTCTACCACCTTGTTCATAATAGCCGGCGTTTTGATGATTTCCTGATACGTCTTAATCAATTGAATGTTGGAGTTGATCGCTCCCAAATCCAGCTGATTGGCTATGCCGTCTGCCGAACTGGATGTACTGTTCACAACCAGCTTAGCGGTCGCCGTATACTTGGGCGTATTCGTCATGAACGCATACACCGCAGTAGCAGCAGTGATGACGAATACGATCAGCAGCACCAGCCAGAGGCGTTTCTTTATGATGTTAAAGTACTGTTTAATCTCCACTATTTCTCCTCCAATAACTTTTGAAATCGGACGTTCATAAACATGTGCCCGTTATCGCCGTGGTCCGTCAGGGTGGGTAGCCATTCTCCTCTCAAGCGCTGTGATGAATATAGTTACAAAAATTCATTTTAAAATTACAAAATTGTAACATGTTCAAAATAGAAAATAACGGCTTTCACTTCATTGCTGATCAAGAGAGATTGCCGTTCTGTATATTATGACTGTTTGAAAGCTGCAAAAGTTGCTTTTCACATTCATTTTCATAATGCGTATGAAATTGTGCCGGTGATAGAAAGTCAATCACTTGGTGACTGGATTTCCATTCACAATGTTATTCGTTTTGAATAACTCCTGCGCTCATTATACTGCCTCATGAAAACTTTGTAAACCACCCATAGTTGCGAAAATGGTTGCAATTCCCATTTTCATGAAGAATGTTTATCTTGCTCTGTCATGAATCCTTCCAGCGTTCCTCCATTGTTGATATGGTTCATGAGATCATTGACATTGGCTTGAACGCCCATTTTCTCGAATACCATATCAATCAGCAATGCAACGTTAACGCTCTTCACAGGCTGATCGGTTAGTGGACGATACGTTTTATCTTCGTAAATACCCTGATGATAAGAGATTTCCTGATGAATCGGATAGCGAACCAACGACAACCAGTCTGCCAGATGCTCGTCAGATTTGCAAGTTTCACTCTCCTGAAGTGCAGGGTCAATCGAAAGCCGATCAAAGAATGTTTTCACCTCATTCTTCTTTTCAACTCCTACTTGATTAAGGACATACTGATTTCTCACATCAATTCCCTCCTATATTTCCGATTAGCATTTATTCGTTTTGAATAAATTATAAATTAGGTTATCTGAAAATCATGTCGAAAGCTAGTATAAAAATAAAACTTTATTTATTTAATTTTCGACTTTCCACGGCTTTAGTTTTGGGCTTTAAGACGGGTAAAATGTCGTTTTTGTAACCTTTAGACTCACTTGGCAAGCAAATTTTGTAAGTTTCGGGTCTTTTCGTCTAGTTCCACCCTAGTTTATTGCTTACCCGTTAATTTAAACAGTTCTTTAATTATGAAACAGTAAAAATTTGGGTATTACAGCGGTTAATGAATTGTTACTTTTCATTGAATACGTTTACATTTATTTAATCATAAGGGTTTGTTCTCATTATCAAAAAGGGGCTGCCGCAGGTTTTAGGAAATATGTTAAAATAAAAACGGCTTTTCCAGGTGTCCAAAGTTCCAAATCGTCCAATACGACAACTTTTTCCACGAATCGGAGCAAAAACACCAATTTCATAATAAAAAGGAGCTAAGAACTATGGGTTTAATCAAGGAATTTAAAGAATTTGCTGTTCGCGGCAATGTCATCGACCTTGCAGTCGGTGTTATTGTCGGTGCAGCTTTTGGTAAAATCGTTACATCTCTGGTAAATGATATCATTATGCCTCCAATCGGTGCTGTAATGGGCGGCGTCAATTTCAAAGACCTGTTCTGGAATCTCGACTCCCTGATGGGCAAAAGCGATAAAGTGTACGCTTCGCTAGCTGAAGCGCAACAAGCAGGAGCTGCTGTTGTCGCTTACGGGCAATTCATCAATACCGTGATCGACTTTCTGATCGTTGCGTTCTGTATCTTCTTGCTCGTCAAAGGCGTGAATATGCTCAAACGCAAAGAACATGCCAAACCAGCTGCGGAAAAAACGACCAAAGCCTGCCCATATTGCACCAATGAGATTTCGATCAAGGCAACACGTTGCCCACACTGCACATCCGAGTTGACCACTGCTCCAGCTGGACTGTCCTGAGCAACTTTACCAGTCTACAAAAGCTTGTCATTTCGTTATGTTCATATCCAATATCGTTACATTCAGCGTATTTTCACAAATATGCAAAAAAGAGCGTATCTTCAGTCTACAAACACTGAGGATACGCTCTTTTGGTACAGTAACAGTACTGGATACTCATTTTTATGCTTCCCTGGACTCTGCTTCAAATTAGATGGGGCGATTGGGATTAGGCATTAGATTGGATACGATATTCTTCAAGTCCCGATCTTCGGTGTACTTTTTCTCGCCTGTGTCCAGCTCGCGGATCCGAATATGATCATATCCGGCACTTGGCTGCACCGGTGTAAACCGCATCGGTTCGGTACGATCGGGAGTCACTTCATACTTCATGTCTTTGAACATTTCAGTTAATTGTTCCGTAGTAGGTAGTGCATTACCATCTACGAATACAAGTCCACGCAGTGACTTCACGTCTTGTCCATGTACAACATCAAATTTTACGATACATTCCATATGGTTTCTCTTCCTCTCTGTCTGAATGATAGATATAGCCGATAGCAACACAGGGAGATGATCACTTGCCCTGACGGATTGGCAGCTGGCGGTATACAGAGGTATAATCATAAGCAGATTTATCAGTCATACGGTATGGCTAGTTACACTACTTCTACGGAACCGGTTTTGCATAGAATCGTGATTGTATATGCGCTTTGCAAAATGGTGATATATACATACGCTGGCTTTACAATTTCCGGTGCTGCACGGCTTACTATTATAATAGTAGAAACACGATCAAAAACCTATGAATCATTTAACGTTTAAGGATGTGATTTTACATGATAAAGCAGGAATTGCTCGATATTTACGATGATCAAGATCGGCATCTTGGCGTCTGTGAACGGTCAGAGGTTCATCGTCTCGGACACTGGCATCATACGTTTCACTGCTGGCTCGTTCGCGATACACCAGAAGGTCGTATGTTGATTTTCCAAAGGCGGCATCCGGGCAAAGATACGTTTCCCGATCTGTATGATATTACTGCCGCCGGGCATCTGTCGGCAGGCGAAACGGTACAACAGGCAGCACGCGAGATTCAAGAGGAGCTAGGATTGCCGCTGACATTTGCCCAATTGACTCCATTGTTCGTTCTGCGAGATGAATCGCAAGGTGAGACGATGCACGGCACGTTTATCGACCGAGAAGTGAGTAGCGTATTCGGCGCATTCAGCGATCGGGAATTGTATGAGTATACGCTACAGGATGATGAAGTGTCTGGCATCTACGAAGCGCGTCTTGATGAGATGACGGAACTATTCGCCGGACAACGCGATCATGTTCAAGCGCGCGGTGTTCATAATGCACCAGTAATGCAGCATAACGATGTATTCGACATCTCGGTGACGATAGCTGATTTTGTCCCACATCAGCCCGGATATTGTATAAAAACCTTCTCCCTGCTCCAACAGCTCACTCCGTCGAAATAATACCCGGCAGATAGCGGTCGAGAATCCCAGCATAGCCTTTGCCATAACGACGTACCAGCTCGCTACCGAGATCATTTTCCATTTCGTACAAAATAATCTCCTGTGAGAAATGTTGCAATAGCAGTTCCGCCATGAGCGGATGCTCGGTTACAAGCGCCTGAGCAGGAATACCATCGCCTCTCATGCCGACCATACACCAGCGGCGGTCGATCACAAGCCAGAATTTGCGACCGCTGCCACCGTCTTTGAGCAAGGTAATGCCCGGATGATTATCATCCACTCCTTCGAATGACCATAACACCCGCACTCCGCGCTCCTCCGCCTGCTCCAGCTTTTGCCGAAACCACGTCGCTTCCTGACGCCAAATGCCTGCAATAATCTCATCCTGCGCTTTGTCCAGCTCACGAGCCAGCAGTTCCATCACTTTCCGTTCACCGTCCACGATGTAAAACGACGGCTGTTCCATGCTGCTGATCGGCATTTCCTGTTCCAGATACGATAACGATTCATCCACCTGTCCAGCAATCATACGTGTAAATTCCTGCACGGGCAGCATACTGTAGCGTGCCGGCTCACCCGGCGTATGCTGCACGACGCCTCGCGCTACGAGCCGCTGCAATGTGGCATATACGTTCGAGCGCGACACGCCGAGACGCTTCGCTACTTCATAACCGGATTGCATCGAATGACGAGCCAGGCAAACCATCACTTTGGCTTCCAATTCGGTAAATCCCAGATTGCGCAAATGATTCAGCAGTTGTTCCATCCCTCTACCGCCTTTCCTGTTTGCCTGTGCCAGCTTCTCGCAGACTATCGCGTGATCATCCGTACCCGCCCGCTCGCGTGCACGGTTATGTATGCGGCAACAGGCTGATCCATCCGTTTATGCGTCTGTGATCAGCCTGTGCTTGTTGTCCTGTTATGTTATTCTTAGTTGTTAGCATTTGAAAGCAAATTAGCCGACGATTTGCTCGGTGCCGCAGCTTGGGCACCATTTGGAGCCTTTCGGCAATGTTTTCCCACATACTTGACAGCTGAATGTGTCTGGATCGGTCGACGGCGGCACTTCCACCGGTTCCGTTACGATCAATACATCGCCTTCGTCCTCAGCAATCGGTTCCGCAACCGGTGCAGCAGCTACAGGGCGAGCAGTTGAAGCTGACGATGCCGAGCGCTCCGCTGGCGGTTGTTCTTCTGGTTCTTCTTCATACGGGATACCGAGATCCTGCTTCCATGCACGCACGAGACGATCCAGCTCCTCCTGACGCTCATGCTCCTCACGCTGACGATCAGCGCGGCGGCGTTCTGCTTCATCCGCTGGCAGATCCGACAGATCTGGTTCTGGTTCCGGCTTACGTGATCCTGCCGCTACCGCATAGATATCCTGCTCCTCATCCACTTCACCATCTTCGTCGTCATGGAGATGCTGCTCATCGCGCGGAATCGCCAGCTTCTCCATTTTGCGACCGCAATTCGGGCAGAAGTTCGCTTCCAGCGCGACTACATTCCCACATTCACACAATCGTTCATTTTTCAAAATGGCAATCCGAGTGCGGATTTCCTCGATCTCTTCATTTAAAAGGTCACAGGCTTTGCACAATTCAGTCATTTCTTCCTCGGCAATGGACATATCGCCAGCGCGGTAGCCTTCGTAAAAGACTTCACCCATCCGCATATAATGCACACCGACTTCGCGCTCGATATCGACGATGTGGCCGTTCATCCGGTTGACCTCCACCGCATTCTGTGCGCGCTCGGTCGCTTTGCCGGCACCGCTTTTAAGCCGCTGTAATAAATTCATGACTGTTCTCCTCCTCTAATTCCAACGGATGACCCCGTTTCCCTAGTATATACGGGCATGAATCATCACTGTTCCATTACAAATCGCCGCAAGCGTTGTATTGGGGGATTACTCAAAAATGTTACATCCATTATAATAGAAGGATATGTACAAAAGTAGCCCCTTATAACGAATATACCCGCAATATAAACAGCTTGTAACCCTATCATAACAAAATTCCGGCTTCTTTGAAAAAAGTGCTTGGAAATGCAGGCGATATAGAAAGGAAGATCCCTCTTGAAAGAGACTACAATCAAAGATTCCCTCCGACCTCAGGGGGTGGCACCACAGACTCCGCTGCCTGCTGCGCAGCCCGCTCCGGCAGACACGAGCGTAACGTTAGTGCCGGACGATGCAGACGATGCCTTTTTCTTTCGAGCATTGGAGCAGCAAGGCATTCTGCTGAATGCGCCACAGATCGAAGCGGTGCGGCATGGCGACGGTCCACTGCTCACACTGGCAGGTGCTGGTTGCGGTAAGACGACCGTGCTGACGGCACGCACCGGGTATTTGTTATCCGTACGCAAAGTGAATCCGCAGCATATTTTGCTGGTAACCTTTACAACGAAGGCGGCAGCCGAAATGAAGTCGCGGATTGCCGCTCTGCCTGGTATTACCGCCAAAGTAGCACGGGCGGTTGAAGCACGTACGTTTCACTCCTTCGGGTTGTTGCTGCTCCGTCGCTATGGCAATCTGACCGAGGATATTTTCGGTGATACGCGCGCCCAGCATGGTATCATTCAGCGCTTGCGCCGCGAGATTAATTCCACAAGCACGACGCCACCGGAAACATTGCTTGCGATGCTGTCGGCGATCAAGCTGGAAGGCGGTACAGCGGACGATCTGCCAAAGGATACGCCAGAGGAACGCGACCGCTGTGCACTGCTGTGTCGGTATGAGGATTGGAAGCAGAATTATCGCAAGCTTGATTTTGACGATATCCTACTGCGTACAGAGAAGCTGTTACAAGACCCGGATCTGCTGCATGTGCTACAGCAGCGGTTTCAATATATTATGGTGGATGAATTTCAAGATACGAATCGTCTGCAATACGGTATGGTGCAGAAGCTCGCGGATCAGCACCGCAATCTGATGGTGGTCGGTGACGATGATCAGACGATTTATTCGTTTAACGGGGCGCGTCAGGAATATATTCTCGATTTCCCCAAGCAATATACAGGCACGCGGATCATTGCACTGGATATTAATTATCGCAGTCATCCGCAGATTCTTGGACTTGGTGTTCGGCTGATTGCTCACAATCAGGCGCGTCATGCCAAGACACTGCAAGCTGGAGCATCGGCAGGGCAAAGCCCGTATTACCTACGTCCCTCCCATGCGGACGAAGAAGCCGATTGGATTGTACAAAAGTTACGCCAGCAGCAGACAGAAGGGTATGAGCTGGGCGACATCGCTATGTTGCATCGTACTGTTAGCGGCACGCGTGCCATTGCCGAGCGGCTGCTCATGGAAGATATTCCATTTATTCAGTATGGCGAAGCGCCCGTGTTCTACGATCATTCACTGATTCGTCCGGTGATGGATCATCTGCGGCTAGCGGTCAATCCGCGCCGAATGGATGCACTACCGGGAGTGATTGGACCGCTGTACATTTCCCGTGATGTTGGAATGGATCACATTATGGCTCAAGAGCAGCGACAAGCGAAAAAGTACCCGCTCATTCATCTGTACCACTGGGAGAAGCTGCAATCGTTTCAGCGCCAGCAGGTGAAGGACCGAATTGTATTTTTGAAAAAGCTGCGCGAATTAAAGCCGGTGTATGCGATTCGCGAGATTCGGCGGGTCTTTTATGACAAGTTTGCTAGTGCCGACTTTAGCGGCCCTGCCACCCGGCATAAAGATAATATCCGCGAGACGCTGGATGAATTGGAAAGTGCGGCTGCGAAGTTTACAACAGTCGAGGAAATGGTTACGTTTGCCGATGATCTGTCAGTGAAGCGCGAGAAGATGATCGAGCTGATGAAGCAGGAATCGCCACAAGGCATTCATCTGATGACCGTTCACCGGGCAAAAGGGCTGGAGTTCCCTTGCGTGTATCTGCTTGGCGCGTCCGAAGGCATTCTGCCGCACAAAGCGGCACTGCTGGAAGAAGCACCAGAGGATGTGAAGGCAGGTCAAGGCATGACAGGACCTGATCCAGAAGGCAAGCTGATGCAGGCGGCGTTGGAAGAAGAACGCCGAATCGCTTATGTAGCGGTGACGCGGGCGAAGCATGAGCTGTACATTTCGTCACCTGTTATGCACCACGGCAAGACCGTGCCGCCGTCGCGATTTTTGCTGGAAGCTTTTAAGTAGACTAATGTTGGAATGAATGCAGAAGGCAGTGCGATTGCAAGTGGGATGGCACTGCCTTTTTCGAGTATGTTTTGTCTCGATTTTTGACTTTTTCAGTTGAAATGATGGTAAAATAAAAGTATACATGTGAAGGAGGTGAAGAAATGAATTCTTTGAAAGAGCAGCTGTTAGATCGTTATGGATACAATGAGCCTATTATTATTAATCAGATGAGAAATGAGTATTTTGGCTTAAAAAAGGACAGTTTACGTAGAAATCTAAATCGACTTGTGCAAAAAGGAGAAGTCGAGCGTTTCAGTGAAGGCGTATATTATTTTCCCAAGTGGAACAAACTGCTTAATCGCAAATCTTTAATCAGTGAGCAGGCGGTTATTGAGAAAAAATATATTCGAAATGATACGGATGTGTATGGGTATGTGTCTGGGCTGGCTTTTGCCAATCAGTTAAAGTTGACCACACAAGTCCCTGCTCTACTGGAAATTGTCACCGAGCACAATGCATCTAAGAAAAGAATGGTTACGTTAAAAAATTACACTCTTATTTTAAGAAAACCCAAAGTACCTGTTACTTCACAAAACGTAAAATGGTTGCAGGTGCTTGATTTATTATCTGGCAGTTCTGCCTATATCGAAACTGATCTCACATATACTCGTGAACAAATCAAACGATATCTAACCAGCACAACGCCTTGTGTAGGAGATTATGAATGGATCTTATCGCAGTATTCCCGAAAAACGAGAGAACGATTGAAGGAGCTTGGGATTGATGATGCAGTTATATGAAGATCGAGAGACTTTTGAACAATTGGTTATTCTTGCTAGCCAGTATACAGCTATACCAGAAGCTATTATTGAGAAGGATTATTATGTTTCACTTTTATTAAATGAACTAAGCCAGTGCATACCGGATCTTATCTTTAAAGGTGGTACTTCTTTATCCAAGGCATACCGGCTCATTGAGCGATTCTCTGAAGATATTGACCTGTCTATTTTTAACGCAGATCATCACTTGCCTGCACAACGTGATCTAAAATATATTCATCAAACCATTATGGATGTAGTGAATAAAGTAGGTTTAGTGATACAAAATCCCGAACATATACGTTCAAGAGGGCGGGTAAATCGATATGAAATCATCTACGACCATATTCATATCACCGATACTTTAAAAGATCATGTATTAATTGAAACGTATTTTGTTCATGCCCCTTATCCTTGCGAGAAGACAACCATTTCCAATTATATCTATGATTATATCCAGCAGGACAATCTGCTTCATCTTGCAGATCAATTTACAGAGTTGGTTCCTTTTGATATGAAAGTGCAAAGTCTACATCGGACATTTATCGATAAACTGTTTGCCATATGCGATAAATACGAAGCGCGCACACCGGATAAATTTTCGAGGCATTTATATGATTTGTATCATATATGGGACGTCATACAGACTGATCAGCATGAGCTGTTAGCTTTGTTCTCTTTAGTACAATCGGATTTATCCAAAGATATTGAGCGTAATCCTTCATCCGCAACGGACTATCCATTTCAACAACGTTTAATTGAAATTCTGGATACCAACTTTTTTGAAAACGACTATAACCGTTTGACCATGCAACTGTTCGTACATAATTCTGTTCCCTACGATCAAATCGTTACATTTCTTAGAAAAGTATTTAAGCAATTACAATTTAATGCTAGATACTAGCAATGTCTACAGTAGAAATTCTCTAAAAACATAATTGCACAAATAACAAGAACGCCTTTCGTTTTGCATCCGAAGGCGTTCTTGTTGTTTTCATTATGAGTATATGATGTGATTATCGTATAGTCTGATCTAACTAGCGATTCAGTTCTTGATAGTATCCTGATCGAAATACTCTTCAAGCGTTAACCCCTTGGCAGTAACATCCTCAGCCAGATCTTTGCCGATATAGCGGATGTGCCACGGTTCCCACGTATAGCCGGTTTTGGATTCGCCATTCTCGGTGTAGCGGATTACGAAGCCGTAGTCCGGTGCGTTCTTTTTCAGCCATTTGCCTTCGGCAGTTGCACCGAAGCTCTGTTCCAGTCCATAGCCAATGCCGGGACCGGAGACGTCGATTGCAAGCCCTGTCTGATGCTCACTTGTACCCGGACGCGCGCTGACGCGATCGGTATACGCTTTGCCTTTGGTCGCCACATTGTTATTGTAAATGGCAACCTGGCGTTTGTAGGAGCGATAGCCAGAGACGGCGCGCAGATCAAGCCCTTCTTTTTTCGCTGCGGCAAACAATTGCTCTAGCGCTGCGGCTGCCTTTTTGCGCATATGACTTTTTTCAAGAACACCGTCATAGGAAAAGGCAACGTCAGGCACGACCAGATCAGGCGGTACGTAGCCGTCGGGCAAGAAACGTTCCTTGTTGGCGATTACGGTGAGCGACTCTGGATTGGTCACGACCATTTTGCCGTCCTTTTTCTCAATCGTGGATTGCAGTGAGCTGTCTTCACGCTGCTGAATCAGGGATGCGGCATCGCTGCTTGCATCGGTACTACTACTCTCGTTCGAACCTGATGTACCGCTGTTGCTAGTCGCATCGCTGCTTTGTCCGTTATCCGAAGACGAACCACTGCTGGACGCGCCTGTTTGTGTTGTACCGGTATTGGAGCTACTATCTGTTCCACTGGCGGCATTGCTATCGGAACCAGTGGTACTGTTGTTCGTACTGTCCGTAGCATTGCTCGTTTCACTGTCATTGTCATTATTCCCGTTATCTGTCTGTTGAGTGCCGGTTGTACTAGATGCTTGTCCGCTGGATGCCGTCGGTTGCGTTCCCGCACAACCAGCGAATACGAGCCCGGACATTAGCACGCCCGCAGGTAGCGCCCATTTCCATGATGATTGCTTTTTCATGTAAAGTCTCCTTTGTGATTGAACTGCCCTGGAAATAAATAGAGCCGGCTGTTAACTGCTCCGGCTCCTTTCCTACATTGCAATACATACCTCTGTCGTCTTAACGCTGAACTCTGAAACAGCTGAAATCTCGAAAATGCGGAATGTGAACTGGCGGTGCAGTCTACTTTTTGCCTCGTTGGGCAGTCAGTTGACGTTGCTTGATTCGTTCGGCAACACGGCGACGAATCTCTTCGTACCCGTCCATCGCCGGTTTCACTTCTGGTACAATTCCTCCGACTTGCGGCAGCTGCTGCTTGTCTTCGCCATCTGTGCCGAACACGGGCGGCGACTTGATAGCTGGTTGCCAGACGATATCCGCCTGATCCAGATACGCCTGTACATCGGCCAACCCTTCGCCCACTTGATGCAGATTGCCCGCAGCAGCAGCTTCAGCAAGCAGACTGCCCAGACTTGGCTCGTCGGATAACGATGTCTCTTCCTGTTCCTCCTCCTGCCCATCGGCAGAAGGCAATGGAGCAGCTGGCATATCGTTACGCCAGCATGTCCACACCTGTTCAAGCACCTGCTCACACGTTCGTCCTGCCAGTGTCCAGGCAAGCAGCGGTTGCTGCTCGAGCACAGACTTTATTTTATCCAATACGAATACAACGGAATCATCATCCAACTGAGCAGCGGATATTACCTCTGTCCACGATGGACCAGCTTCTCCAATGTACGGGGTAAACGATAGCAACTTGTGCGAGATCGTAGTGTCTTCTTCCTGTCCGACCAATGATTGCAGACTGAGAATAGCCGGCGCCTTGCCGGAAGGTGCAACATCTTCGCCAGCAGCATCAGGGTCACTGGACAGTAGCAGATGCAACTGAACCGCAGACATGCTGAGCTGCTCCATCATACGCTGAAGTGCTGCCGGTTCTGGTGGCTCTACTTTTATTGTAACCGATACAGGTTCCGAAGTAGAAGTTTGGCGCACTGTCGCCTGAATCTGTCCCGGCTCTATGCCGTATTGCTCCAGTATCCATCGCTCGCTGCTCATTCTTCAGTCCCCCATTCTGCCGCTTGCAGGGAAACGAGTTGCTTCAGTTCCTCGTCCGACATTTCGGTCAACCACTGCTCCCCAGCACCGACTACCTGCTCAGCCAATGTTTTCTTACTTTCGATCAATTCGTCGATTCGTTCTTCCAACGTACCTTGACAGATTAGCTTGTGCACCTGCACATTGCGCTGCTGTCCGATTCGGAAGACGCGATCCGTTGCCTGATTCTCAACCGCGGGATTCCACCAGCGATCATAGTGGACAACATGGTTCGCCCGAGTCAGATTCAAACCGACGCCGCCTGCCTTGAGCGACAAGACGAAGATCGGTGGTCCTTCTCCTTGCTGGAACAAACGGATCATCTCGTCGCGGCTTGCCTTACTCACACCACCATGCAGGAAAAATGGCTCCTGTCCGTAGTGACGTCCCAGTCGCGAAGTCAGCAGTTCACCCATCTCTACGTATTGCGTAAACACGAGCGCCGCTTCCCCGCTATCGCGAATCATATCCAGCAATTCGATCAGACGTGCCATTTTGCCAGAGCGTTCTTGCTTGCCTGTATCGCTTCTGCCACTGCTACCGATCAGAAATGGATGATCACAAATCTGCTTGAGCTTGGTTAGCGATGACAAAACGATCCCTTTACGAGTAATGCCTTCGCTATTACTCATACGTCCGAGCATATCGGATACGACATTCTGATACATGCCTGCTTGTTCGACGGTCATATAACAGTACGATTTCAACTCGATCTTGTCCGGCAGATCGCGGCGGATGTCCGGGTCGCTTTTGAGACGACGCAGCATGAACGGCGCTACCAGCTTACGCAGCGTCGATAATTTGCCTTCCGTTTCCGGTCCACCTGCTGCGTTATATGTCTGACGGAAACCCGACGCAGTGCCGAGATACCCCGGATTCAAAAATTGGAAAATCGACCACAACTCGCTCAGACGATTCTCTACCGGTGTACCGGTCATCGCAATGCGATGCGGCGCATTCAGCTTCATGACGCTCTGCGCCTGCTTGGTACGATAGTTCTTAATATATTGAGCCTCATCCAGCACAATGGACGACCATTCCACCTGACGCAAATCTTCACCATCGCGTCCAGCGAGATGATACGTCGTGAGTACGATATTGTGCGAACGTGCTTCATTGATAAATTCCTGTCCACGCGGACGACGGCTACCGTGATGAATATACATTCTCATCTCCGGCGAGAACCGTTCCAGCTCACGCTGCCAGTTGCCCAGCAGTGAAGTCGGACAGATAATAAGACGCGGTGCAGTCGCTGGTTGATCCAACATGCAGGTGATAACCTGCACCGTTTTACCAAGACCCATATCATCCGCCAGACATGCGCCAAAGCCAAGATCGCGCATCGTAGCGAGCCACTGGAAGCCGCGCTCCTGATACGGACGCAGCGTACCGTGCAATCCTTCTGGCACTTCACGCTTCGGCAGATTGCGCCATGCGCTGCCATCCATCAGATTGCTCAGCAGCGGATTACTTTCAATCTCAAAAATATGCAATCCGTTCCACAGCGCATCCTGTTCCTCGGCATAAATATGCATCAACTCGTTAAACGAAATCTCGCCTTCCTCATGACGACGGATAAAACGTAGCACCTGCTTGATCTCGTTCAGATCTACTTCGACCCAGCCGCCATCCAGCGGAATGATCGGTACGCCGTTTTTGACGATCTCTGCCAGTTCGGTAGCAGACAATGTTTTGCCATCCAGTACAGCTTGCGGCTCAAATGATACCATCTGCTCCATACCTAGTCGCGAATGTTCATTCGGGTTACGCTTTTCATGTGGCTGTGCGGTTTTTACTTTTAGCTTCAGACCGGTGCGGCGCTTGCCTTCCCGTGTCCAGCGCGATGGAATCTGTACTGCAATGCCCGCTTTGCGCAGGCGCGGCACATCTTCCTTGAGAAACGTATACACATCCGCCGCTTCCAGCATACCGCCGACCGGATGCGGATGATCAATCCAGAAACGGACAATGTCGGAGCACTCTGATGCGCGTCCTAGCTGAATGAGCATCGACTGCTGCACCCGCTCATACGTCCGTCCGCGTACTACCAGACGAGATTCTTCATGCCGCCACAATAGTGCAGCTGGCAGCAAGACTGCCGGATCAGATTCATCGCCTGCCCAGAAGGACATACGCCATTCCTGTAGCGCTGGCGGCAATGCATCGTTGTAACTGCCCGGTTCGCTTGCCGCTGGCGGTTCCAGCCGCACAACGAGTGACAATTCGCCATGAGTATCAGACGAGCTGCCCGCTTCCGGCATAGGAACTTCCGCTCCGTTATGTTGACGAATCTCCGCTTCAAGTTCCGCCATATCCTCGGCTGTGCCCTGTACTGCCAACTCAGCAGATGCGTCGAACAGCGTGTTCCACCACAGATGTGCCTGCGGCGACGAACCACGGCGATAATTCGCCTGATACATGCGGAATTTGCCATAACCTGCATCCCGCAGCATCCGGCGCACTTCGGCATCCATCATCGCAACGAGGAACGAATGCAGCACTTCGGCGCGTGCGCGCGAAGCAACCGGTGGCTCAGATGAGGAAAAGAGCGACAATGCCGACAATCCGATCATCGGAATCGCCTCCGCCAGTTTGGCAAACATCTCGCGATCTTCACCTACTAACAACGGCTTCCATACGCCATGCAGTGACGCTTGCGAGCTGCGTCGTCCGGTACCGGCAACAATTTTGCTATCCGGTACGATTTTGCCTTCGCGCAGCAATTTCTCTGCAAACCGGGCGACGGTTTGCCAGTATTTCATCTCGCTACCGGGCGTAATGCCCTGCGAGGTAATGACTTGTTCATCCCAGGATAGCAGCAGATCATATGCCTGCTCCGCAGACAGGGCAAGCCCCTCCACCATGCGTCCGGGCAATCGTTTATTACGTCCAGCACGGCGTGGCACCGGTTCTTTGGATGTATTGACCGGGCCGGATTTCAGCTCCGCCAATCGCAGACCGGATTGCGCAAACGGGCGCGTGCCTGCTGGCAATTGCACACGGCGCATAACTTTCATCCATGCGTCTACCTTCGGCTCCGACATTTCGCCGGAAAAACAGAAAAATACGTCTCCAATCCATATTCCATATAACGGTTGATCCATCATCGTCTCCCGTCCATCTTGGTCAAATCTTTGCGATCGTTGTAATTGGTATTTGTTTTCATTACAGGGTTTCCCTTTCATCGCCTGTTCGTAATCCACAGACTGCTGTCGGTCCTCTGTTCCTTTTCCTGCCCAATAGAACGAACAATACGCCCAGAACAGGTATCTTATCTATTATAAGATTGCTTGTGCAAAAATACCATCCCTGCTTTATTTGTAAAGCTGTGCAAATCGCGTTCTTGCGCGTAAAAATCAATATCCGACATCCTATCGTTATTCTTCTGTTGCGCCTTATTTTGAATATATGTCATCAGCTTCATCCTAATCAGAAAGGATTGCAATCATCGTGAAAAGAGTACGGTATATGGAAATCGGTTATAATAACGCCAGACCCTGTACGAGTATGACCGATGAGCACTATTCGTTCTACCGATCTTCTATAGTAAACCAATGGAAAGGATGAAGTTGATGTTGCACAATTCTCCTCTGCTTGAAGTGATCGCTACCAGCCCGGAAGATGCGATTATCGCCGAAGCCGCTGGTGCCAACCGGATTGAATTAATATCTGCCCAATCCGAAGGCGGGCTAACGCCCAGTCTTGGGATGATCCAAGAAGTTGTCTCCTCTGTCTCTATTCCGGTACATGTGATGCTGCGTCCGCATAGCCGTAATTTTCGTTATGAAGTCGGCGAGATCAACAGCATGCTGCGCGATGCGCAATTGATCGCCAATACGGGAGCGGCTGCGCTTGTGCTGGGCGTGCTGGACGATGCACAGCATGTGGATACGCAAGTATTGTCGCGCCTGCTGTCAGCAGCGCCAGACATCAAAGTGACATTTCACCGTGCCATCGATGAAGCGGCGGACATTCGCGAGGCGATCATAACGTTGAGTCAGTATCCGCAGATTACGCGCATTCTAACGTCTGGCGGACACTCGTCAGTGCTAGATGCGGCAGATGAATGGTCTTCCTTGCAACAACTGGCAAAGCAGCATCATATTACGCTGCTTGCCGGGGCAGGGCTGACGCTGGATACGCTGGGTGACTTTGTCCGTCGTACTCGTGTACGTGAAGTGCATCTGGGCAGTGCGGTTCGGTGCGAGGGAAATATTGCATTGCCGCTTGATCCACAACGCATTCGGCAAGCACGACAGATTCTGGATGAAGCCCATACCCCACTTTGATCGTAAACAAGTGCTCTTCATTTCGCGCTACAACACAAACATCCCCTTCCGTTCCACCACGAGCTATTCATCGTAAGCAGATGATTGGCTTGTTGGTGTATTCGGAAGGGGATGTTGAAATCGTCATGCTGGAAGGGACACGTTACAGTGAACACACGCTGCCATTGTATCCGTATATCTATTCTCTCTTTATTCTCGCTCGATCTCTATCTTTTTCTAGCCTTGCGCACGCATCTGAAGTGCGTAACGCTGCATCGCAATACGCGCTGCGCCAATCATACCGGCATGATTACCGAGCAATGCCGGTTCCAGTCGCACCGGTCTACCGCCCAATTCGTCGATGCGCTGATTCAGTAATTTCCACCATGTTTCACGTGTAACAATGATGCCGCCGCCGATCACGATTGCCTGCGGATCGAAGATCTGATCCAGATTGATGATCGTGCTGGCAAGATCGTTTAGCCAGTTATCGAGAATATACCGTGCGCTACAATCGCCACGGCGCGCGTACTTTAACAGTTCGCGCGATGTCCAGCCCGGCTGATGCTGATACGCCAATCGGTTCAGCGCTTTGCCGGATACATATTGTTCCACACAGCCCTTTTTGCCGCAATTGCACTGTACGCCGCCCGGATGGAGAATCATATGCCCCAGCTCGCCTGCACCGCCATATTGTCCAGAAATAATCTCTCCGTAATGCACCAGCGCACCGCCAACACCAGTTCCAATCGTCAGCATAATCCACGAATGAATATCTGCCGCTGAACCGATCCAGTCCTCGCCTGCCGCTGCCGCATGGGCATCGTTCACAGTAAATACCGGCAAACCAGTCATTTCCGATACTTTCTCCGCCAGATGCAGACCTTTCCAGCCAGGTAGATTATCGGTCGCGTCGATGACGATGCCACTCTCGCGGTCGATTCGTCCCGCCGAACCGATGCCGATTGCCTTAACGGTAATAATATTTTGCTTCACTCGGTCATAAACGATGCTTTTCAATTCATTGGCGATATACAGCACTCGACCTAGTACATGTTCTGCGCCCTGTTCCGCCTGAGTGGGCAACTCCATGCGTTCGATCATTTGTCCGCTGTCGCTGACGAGTGCCCCTTTAATTCCTGTACCGCCAATATCGATTCCGATCCAGTATGATTGCATATCCATCATCTCCATGAGTGCATTGATTGTATAAGTAGATACAGCTTGATTCGCCATACTGTAAAGCGTCCATCATCGTTCATGTAAGGTACTTGCGCGAATACTACTGTAAGATATTTGGCTGAAGCAATCATCACTTGGGATTGCACCTCGCGTTTGCAGATGACCAACGCTGACATGAGTATAAAGGATTATGTAATTCCGTAGGGTTCTCCATGTTTATCGATATTTTATCTGTAAAAGATTATACCATCTGCACAAATAAGCACCAGAATCCGCGTATCGCGTCCTTTTCTCCGTGCGCAGCACGCTAAATCGCTTACGCGGCTTGAAATGGGGAAAAACCGCCTTTCGGTATCCCTCCGAAAAAGCGGTTTTTCCTGAACTGCTGCCTATGCAGGCTGAATCCTCATCGTGAATAAATGTGTCGTTTACTGGACGCTATATTACACTTTCAGCACGAGTTCATCCAGCTTGCGATCTTCGATTTGAATGAGAATATCGCCGCTGTTATCGTCGATGCTCCAACCGATTTTGCCTTCTGCCAGATCATCGAGCGAGATGCGTTCGAGCTGTTCTACACTAGAAGGCTTGAACGCGGGTTGACGCAGAGTGAAGCGCAGGTGCTGACGTTTCGGTACATACGTGTCTTCCATGTATTGAATCATCAGGCGCAGCGAATCTTGCTGACCTTGCGCACGGATATACAGCTTGGACGTTTTGCCACTCTCATAAGCAAATGTCTCGCCGTCATCCTCATACAATGTATATTTAACGTCAAAGTCCGGGTTTGTATCCGCACCATACAGATGGAAGGTGACCACATCGTCGGAATCATGATCGCCGCTATATTGATACAGCGCCCCTTCCGCCACAATCGCTCCGGCACGTACATACATCGGCAACACGTCCAGCGGCGCATCCGCCAGAATCGTACGTCCACCTTCATGCTTCTCGCCTGTCCAGTAATCATGCCATACACCTTCCGGCAAATAAACGCTACGATAATCCGTATCCGGGCGATATACTGGCGCGATAATAACATCCGGTCCGAGCAGAAATTGATCGCACAGATTCGTCACTTTCGGATCATTCGGATATTCAAGCAGCAACGGGCGCATGATCGGCATACCTGTCTGGGACGCTTCATAGAACAAATTGTACAGATGCGGCATCCAGCGGTAACGCAGACTAATGTACTCGCGCAGAATCTCCTCTACCTGTTCTCCAAATGCCCACGGCTCCTGACGCGTCGTACCGAGCGCCGAATGGTTACGGCAATACGGGAAAAAGACTCCCATCTGTGTCCAGCGTACTAGCAATTGTGCCGACGTATGATGAGCAAAGCCGCCAATGTCCGGTCCAGCAAACGGCAATCCAGACAAGCCCATATTCAGCACCATCGGAATCGCCATCGCCATATGCTCCCAGAAGCTGCGGTTATCGCCTGTCCAGATCGCTGCATACCGCTGGATGCCCGAATATCCGGCACGCGTTAGCACGAACGGACGACGCCCGTTCATATGCCGCTTCATTCCTTCATACGTCGCACGCGACATCAGCATTCCGTACAGATTATGAATCTCCTCATGTGTAACCGGATCGCCATCGTTCAGATGCATCACGTCTGGGTCCATCGTTTTCAACTCATTAAAAATCGCCGGTTCGTTCATATCATTCCAGATGCCGTCGATCCCGAGCGAAGCATAAAATTCATGCAGATCGCCCCACCATTGCGATGTGCGCGTCTCCGTAAAGTCAGGAAACGCACTCGTACCCGGCCATACATCGCCAAAATAAATATCGCCTTCCAGATGACGACAGAAATGTTCCTCCTGCACACCTTCACGATAAATACGATATTTAGGATCTTTTTTCACGCCGGGATCGACAATCGGCACGATCCGTATGCCCATCTCACGCAGCTCTGCCAGCATTTCTTTTGGATTGGGGAAACGAATCTGGTCAAACGTGAATACGCGGTATTCATCCATATAATGAATATCCAGATAGATCACATCGCACGGAATCTGCTTGTCGCGGAATTTGTGCGCCAGATCCATCACTTCCGCCTGATTCATATAGCTATACCGGGACTGATGATAACCAAGCGCCCATTTCGGCGGCAACGTAATCCGTCCGGTCAATGCAGTATATTGATTGATAATATCTTTGATCTCCGGTCCATAAATGAAATAAATATCGTACGCTCCCGTCATGCAGCCGACCGTATACGCAACACCATGCGAGCGCATATCGAATTCCGAACGTCCCGGGTTGTCGAGGAAAATGCCATACGTCAGCCCACTATGCGTATGGATGAGCAGCGGAATCGATTGATACAGCGCCTCAATCTCCGGCATATGCGGCGCGTAAACGTCTGTATTCCACATCGTATATCGCTCTCCACGCTTATCGAGAAAACTGGACTTCTCGCCCAGACCGTAAAAGTGCGAGTCCTCTTCCATATTAAACAGCGCACTCGTTGCTCCGCGCGGACTCCAGCTCACACTTTCCTGACGAGCCACCTCCACGCCTTCCTTGTTAAACACCGTTAGTGCAAACGTTTGCTTATCTAAGGAAACGATCAGTTCACCCGTACTAAAATTCAAATGACCTTCTGTTTCTTCTACATCCGGTTTGATGATTTCTTGAGATGGCAGCACAGCAATCGTCGTGGTCAGATCAATGACCCCTTCACCAAACACCTTGAAGCGAAACTGCGTCGGCGAGAAAAACACCAGCACCGCTCCCGCCTTCTGACCGTGGCACAGATAGGCGCCATCATATTCGCGCCAGTCGCGTAACTGACCAAACGTATTCCACACTTCTTGTATGACGGGGGCGTCCGCTTTATCGGGGTGTATCGCTTCGCTTGTATCTTCCATCATTGGTTTTCCCTCCATGGCTGGTAATGTGAACTGAGAAACAGATTGATCGTTATCGCTGCATCATGGGCTGTCGCACGGCGAAGCTGCACATTCTATGGGGTTTGGCGTTTGCTCAATCTATACTTTTATATTAAGCTACCTAGCTCCTGTTCAATCTGCTAATTGAAGACAATTATGCTCATTATGTTGCATCATATCATTTGTGCTAACGTTTGCGCAATATTGATTTATACGCTTTGTCTGGCATATTGAGCTTACGAACGAAGTGTATTCATTGATATGAATGTTCACCGTTAATTTTATTCCAAAAGGTACGTTCAGCATAACAGTGAATCTGCCGCTTTAAGTAAAAAAGAGTATCTTTTCAGATACTCTTTTGGGTACCAAGCTATACAAGTCCCACTATACAAGTAAGAGGTTGAACGTCCATTCGATGAACATGCGTACCTAACGCATCAACGCAATTGCAGATTTACCCACTGCTCTTGCATCTGTTGCAGCATATCTTCCTTGCTCAACTCACCAACCAAATACTGCTGCATCGTACTCGCATAATCTTTGCTCAATCCCATTGGGAATTTCGGGAAAATCCATGGCAAGATTTTGCCTGCATCGTTGTAACGAACAATATCCGCACCGATCGGACCGAGCTGCTTGTCGGTAGTCGGGATATTTTTGAATGCTGGTACAAATTTGAATTCATCAGTAATGTAGCGTTTGCCTGTATCGGAAGTCACCAGCCAATTGAGGAAATCCTTTGCTTCCTGCTTCACAGGCGATTGATTGTAAATGACCCAGTTGTTCGGCACACGTACAAACAGACGGTCATTCTCTTCCTTATTGTTATTGATCGGCATTGGCATCAGCCCGATATTCATATTCGGCTTAATACCATCAATCTGTACTTGCGTCCAGTTCCCCTGCTGCATCATCGCAGCTTTGCCATTGGCAAACAGCGTCACCTGCGTATTATAGTCGGTCGTCAGCGGATTCGCGTTACCGTATTTCACCATCAGATCAAGCAGATTGAGCCATTCGTTGAATTTCTCATTGCCCGGAATCTGAGCGGTTCCGTTATCCAGATCCTCAACGAATTGTGTCGGATCTGACTGATGGGCAAATGGAATCGTTACATTGTGATTGCCCAGCACCCACCACTCCTGAAATCCATTGGAAAATGGCGTATAGCCTGCCGCTTGCAGCTTCTCACATGCCGCGCGCAGCTCGTCAATCGTAGTCGGCACTTCGGTAATGCCTACCTTTTTGAAAATATCCTTGTTATAAATAAATCCGTATCCTTCCAGACCGTTCGGCTGACCGTAAATCTTGCCGTCCTTGCTAATCTGGTCGGCGGCACCGTCGACGATGTTTTTCACCCACGGCTGATCAGACAAGTCTTCCAAATACTCCTGCCACAAATTCAATTCTTCATCTCCACCATTGGTGAAAATGTCTGGAATATCGCCCGCCGCAAACTTCGCTTTTAATGAAGCCGCATAATCGGTACCACCACCGACGGACTGAATTTGCAGCTCCACATCAGGATGCTCCTTCTCGTATTCCACTTTCAACTTGGCAAGGGCATCAGCGATCTCAACCTTGCCTTGATAAATACGGATCACCTTTTTCCCACTCGCCGAAGTACTGCTCTGCCCCGAATTGCAACATCCCGCCATGATCAGGGACAGACTGATTAGCAGGATCAGGGAGGTAAGCCACAGCTTGTTCATGCACAGATCCTCCTGTCTTTGAAATGCCGTTTGTTCAAGCCCTCTTCATCATTGCCATGTTTAGCCTTTGACCGAGCCTGCCGTAATGCCCTGAATGATATACCGTTGCAGGAACAGGAAGAAAATAATGATCGGCGTAATACCCAGCACCAGTGCAGGCAATGCCAGATCCCACTGCTTCGTGTATTGTCCGAAGAAGCTATAGGTCGCAATCGGAATGGTACGCAGCTCCGGGCTAGACAGCATCAGCGAAGGCAGCAGGTAATCGTTCCAGATCCACAATGTATTCAGAATGATGACCGTTACGAACATCGGCATCATTAGCGGACAGACGATGCGAAAAAAGACGCCATAGCGATTGGAGCCATCCACCCGTGCAGCCTGTTCAATCTCCAGCGGTACATTTTTCACAAATCCATGGAACAAGAAAACGGACAACGGTGCGCCAAATCCGAGATAGCTGACGACCAAACCAAGCATGCTGTTATTAAGACGATAAGCGCTTGCCATCTCTACCAGCGGCAACATGATCGATTGAAACGGAATAACCATTGCCGCTACGAATACAAAATACAAAATCTGATTGAATTTCGTCGGGCGACGCACCATCTGGTACGCTGCCATCGAGCTGATCAGCACGAGGAATATGTTGCTGAATACGGTAACGATCAATGAATTTTTAAAAGCGGATGGAAAGTCGATCGCTGTCCATGCATCCTTATAATTGCTCCATACAAACTGCTGCGGCCATGCTGCCGAATTAGACAAAATATCGCCGAACGATTTGACCGAGTTGACCGCCAGAAAATAAAACGGTACGAGGAACAACAAGCCCACGAGAATAACAACGATCTCCAGAATCAATGTACGGGCGCTGTATTTGCTTTGTACGTCCATTACATCTCAACCTCCCTGCTCTTGGTAGCACGTACCTGAATACTTGTAATAATGGCAACGATCACGAAGAAGATCACAGCCTTCGCTGTACCAAGTCCGAGACGGTTATTGGTAAACGCTTCATTGTAAATATCCAGTGCTACCGATTCGGTTGCCTTGAATGGCCCACCGCCGGTGAGCGCAAGGTTCAAGTCGAACATTTTGAACGCCCATGAGATTGCTAGGAATAGACAGATTGTCACCGCAGGCATAACGAGCGGTACAACAATATGACGAATAATCTGCCAGCGATTCGCTCCGTCGATCTCTGCTGATTCCAGTACGTCCTTCGGAATATTGTTCAGCGAGGAGATATAGATGACCATCAAATAACCGGCTGTCTGCCATACAAACACGATGACAATGCCCCAGAACGACGTCGCCCGATCACCCAACCACGGTAAGGTAAACAAGCTCAACCCAGTCGCTTCGCCCACAGCAGCAAACCCACGGATGAAGATAAACTGCCAGATAAACCCGAGCAACAGACCGCCGATCATATTCGGCATAAAGAAGATCGTCCGCATAATGTTGCGCGTCCGCAGCGGCTTGGTCAGAATGTATGCCAGTGCGAATCCGAGCAGATTGGTGAGGATAATCCCGACTACCGTAAACCGAACGGTAAACCAGAACGCGTTGCGGAAGTCAGGGTCTTTGGTGAGGATATGGGTATAATTTTCGATACCGATCCAGTTGATGTTTTTGGAGATGCCGTTCCAGTCGGTGAACGAGTAATACAGACCGAGAAAGAACGGAATAATCACAATCAGAATAAAGAAAAATGTAGCCGGGCCTACAAACACAATCTGATGAAGCCACTGCGTTAGCCGTTTGCGGCTGGACGTGCGTGCCGCTCCGCGTGTTCCTGCCGCTACCCTCGTATCATTCATCATGCCAACCCCTTTTCCATTATCATTTGGCGCGGGTGCGTATGTACTGCCGATAGTCGCAGGCACAAGCACCTGCTCTACAATGCGGTTTTCCGTATTGTTATGGGCGAGGCGTTTTGCTGAGCAAAACCACTCAACCGCGGGTGCCGCGCATAGAAGAATGTCGCGCCTCACTCGCAATATATTGTTATATACCCAAAGATTGTAAGCTTGATGACACGATTTGTTCATTTTTTGATAACGCTATCATTGGCGTAGACTCTGGGTTGGGACATTGAATTAGTAGGATGGTCAAGGGGCATGCACACCGTGCCAGAAAATTATGCGGAATTTGTGCGAATTTTCTGTAGGCGATATGGCAAGCAGCGGGTATATAAATAGCGTACTGTCCTCTACAAGCACGATATCTTTTCCATTTAAGGAGGCAATGATGTTGACAAAATTGAATATGTATCGCTGGCTAAATGTACTGGGTATCGTCGGTGTGCTGGTCGTCAATTATATGGCATCCGCATTACGTCTGTTCGGTAGAGATACTGGCGAGATTTCCGATCAATATCCGCTGCAAATTACGCCGTCGGGTTATGCCTTTTCGATCTGGATGGTCATCTATCTGCTACTAATCGGTTTCCTGATCTACCAGTTCCGCAATCAGGAAGACAGCCGGGAATCGGTACAGATTATCGGCCCGTGGCTGATTCTGAATTCGCTCTGTAATATGGGCTGGCTGATGCTATGGCATACGCTGCAACTGGAGATTGCTGTGCTGGTCATTCTGCTGTTGCTGGTGACATTGATCGTGCCGTATGTGCAGATTCGCCGGATTGTACGTCCGACGATGGGACAAATCTGGCTAGTCAAATTACCATACAGTATTTACATGGGCTGGGTATCGGTCGCTACCATTCTTAACATTGGAATCACGTTGTCGAGCAATCAATGGTCAGGCTTCGGAATTGCACCGACTGTCTGGTCAGTCATTGGACTAATCGTTGGCGCGCTACTGGCGGTCGTGATCAGTTATCGGTTTCGGGATAGCATCTATCCGCTAGTGTTCACATGGGCGTATATAGCGATTGCGCTCAAGCATCCAGATATTCAGACGGTATGGTGGACAGGCATGATTATCGCCGTGCTGCTGGCAGCGTACTCGTTGTGGATTTTCTTTGCGAGGAATACGGCGAGGGATTGATAGTATGTAACGTAAATAAAAAAGCTAGAGTCTATAAGACTCTAGCTTTTTTATTTACTACTTAGCATCTTTTTGATTGGCGGCATCAGGTATGACTATGATTCCATATTCCTGCTGCATGTAGATATGAAAGTATTCCGTTTTCGCTTTTCCCAAACGATTATTAAAATAATACAACACTACACCATCTTCTGTAACTCGAAGGCTTAGTGTTATCGTATTGGCTTTATCGTTCTCATTACTTTTAAACTTCAACTTTATAGCAATAATATTATCAGGGTTATTAAGTACGCCAAAACCTCTATTTTTAAAATCTTCGATAGTTTCTGACAAAGGTGTAGTATGTGTCTTGATTATTTTAACAATAGGGTGTCCAACCACTTCAAAGTTTCGATATTCTACTGATACTATATCAATAAATTCATCTTGATCTGCTAATAATAAGCCCAAAACATTTTTAAATTTACCTATTTCATTAGCATTAGCATCGTTACTTTCAACGTATCTTAATCTTAATTTATAAGCATTAGACATTAAAAAACCAGCCAATTTTGTACTATCTTTTTGTACAGAATGTTGATTTAAAATCATACCGTTTCTATTAAACATCATAATAACAACTTTAGTCTCATCACCAAAAATAGTTGTATTTTGTTCAAGTATGTTAGTAGGTTTGTAGTTTCTCTGAACGAATAAAGTAATGTAATCTGATTCGCTCAAAACTTCTAAGCTCCTACTAACGCCTTCATTTCCTTCATTTTTTTCAAATGCTGCAAGTACACTATCAATATCTTCTTCTTTTAAATAAGTTTCAATATTGATTCCTCTTTTTAATATCTGTTCGGCTTTCTCAAATCGTCCTTCATTTTCGTCAGGTACAAGTTTATAACGTTTGATAGCTGCCTTCTCATGACTATCAAATAAAATATAATAAATCATTTTTTTCCAATCTAAGGATAATAATAAAATACACCGAAATAAATCTTTTTTTTCAAAACTACCTAAAACATCTGTTTTCCCTTTAAGAAACTTGCTGTATATTCTATTTTTAGAAAATTGATGTTTATTTTTCAAGAACTCTTGGCATAGTAGTAAGACAATTAAGTGTTTATCATCTGCATATTTTAATGCAAGTTCTGTCCTAATTTGCTCACTAGTTTTCACTTCATCTTCGAAGAGAAATATTTCATTTAAAAGTTCTAAAATTCCATCATTAGATTTTGTTATTTTTTGTAGCATGCGATCTAAAACTCCACTTTCTGGATTTTTAAGAGCATTCCTGATTCGATCTGTATCCACTCTTAGAACATTTTTCCAATAACTCAATTCTACTTCCGGCAACGACTTGATCATTTTTGCGACTTCATTCGACATATTATTACCTCCTTTTACATCATATTATTATCTTTATCTACATAAATCTACACTATTTTTATAATTTTCCTTATAATTACATTACATTAAATATAATTATGAGGATTATATTACTAATATTACTTTTTATAATATATCGTATCCCTTGTAATAATAGTTTATAGCAATTAAATTGGTGAAAATAAAAAAGCAATTTTTCCATATTTAATAGAAAAATTGCTTTTTATCTCGTAATGATTATCTTTCATGTAAATATTCCATTCACACCAAATGGCAAGCCACCTGATGATCCGGTGCTACCTCGCGGAACTGTGGAATCTCCTCTATACAGCGCTGCATGGCAAATGGACAACGCGTATGGAATTTGCAGCCAGACGGCGGGTTAACCGGGCTTGGAATATCGCCCTTTAACACGATCCGTTCGCGCTTCAACCGTGGAATCGGAATCGGCACCGCGGACAGCAGCGCCTTGGTGTATGGATGTAGCGGATGTCTGAACAGCTCATCCCGAGGTGCCTTTTCCACCATCGAACCGAGATACATCACGCCAATCGTCGTACACAGATGCTCGACTACACTCAGATCGTGTGAGATGAACAGATAGGTCAATCCCCGTGTCTCCTGCAAATGGCTGAACAGATTGATAATCTGCGCCTGAATCGACACGTCCAGTGCAGACACTGGCTCATCGGCGATGATCAGATCAGGATTCAGAATGAGCGCACGCGCAATCCCGATCCGCTGTCGTTGCCCACCGGAAAATTCATGTGGAAATCGGTCGATATGATAAGACGACAATCCGCATGATGACAGTACATCCTGTACCCGGTCACGAATCTCATGCTCTGGTGCCAGTCCGTGATCCAACAACGCCTCACCGATCGCATCCCCGATGCGTACACGCGGATTGAGCGAGCTGTACGGATCTTGAAAAATCAACTGCATCCGCGGACGCAATCGGCGCAGTTCCTGTGGCGAGATGTTGTACAGATCGATACCGTCGAAGTGCACGTCACCTGCCGTTTTGTCGGTTAAACGGATGGCAGTACGCCCGACGGTCGATTTGCCGCTACCAGATTCGCCAACCAGACCGAATGTTTCGCCCGGGCGGATGGTCAGGCTGATATCGTCGACAGCTTTGACATGACCGACCGTGCGACTGAGCAGACCGGATTTGACTGGAAAATACGTTTTCAGATTCGTAATCTCCAACAATGGCGTCTGTGAAGATGACGACGATATTGCAGAAGCAGCAGGCAATACGATATCAGACATGCGCAGCAACCTCCTGTTCATACAGCCAGCAGGCGGTCTTCTGTCCGTTATCCAGCTCGCGCAGCGGTGGTTGCTGATTGCGACAAATGTCCATACAGTGCTCACACCGTTCGTGGAAATAGCAGGACTCCTTCAATTCCAGCGGATTTGGTACATAGCCGGGAATCGAATAGAGCGACTCCTTACGCTGGTGAATGACCGGCTTGGAACGCAGCAGCCCTTGTGTATACGGATGACGCGGATGCTCGAACAGCTCCACCACATCGCCTTCCTCCACCACTTTGCCAGAATACATGACGATCACGTAATCCGCCATCTCCGCAACTACGCCCAGATCGTGGGTGATCAGCAGAATCGACATACCGGTATCATCGCGCAGACGGCGCAGTGTATCCAGAATCTGCGCTTGAATCGTGACGTCGAGTGCGGTTGTCGGCTCGTCTGCGATCAGCAGCTTCGGCTGGCAGGAAATTGCAATCGCGATCATAATGCGCTGTAACATACCGCCGCTCAGTTCATGCGGATAAGAACGTACAATTTGCTCCGGTCGGGAAATGCCGACTTCGCTGATCAGCTCCAGCGCTCGTTTACTAGCGGCTTTGCGATTCAATCCGCCATGCACCATCAGCGGCTCGGTTAGCTGTTCGCCAATCGTCAGTACCGGATTGAGCGAGGACATCGGCTCTTGAAAGATCATCGAGATCTCATTGCCGCGAATGGCGCGCAGATGATGCTTGCTCAATTGCAACAGATCCTGTCCTTCAAATTCGATCACTCCACCGGCAATCTGTCCTGCCGGTTCCTCAACCAGTCCCATCACAGACAACGCGGTAATGCTTTTGCCACAGCCGGATTCACCGACGATACAGACGATCTCGCCCGGCTTGACCCGTAGGCTTACATCATCCACCGCACGCACAATACCTTCATCCGTCCGAAACTTGGTTTGCAAATTGCGAATCCGCAATACACTGTCACTCATGCTGTCCACCTACTTTCTCTGCTTCGGATCAAGTACATCCCGCAGCCCATCCCCAAAAATATTAATCGCAATCACTGTAATAAAAATGGAAAATCCGGGCGGTACCCACAACCACGGACGCTCCTGAAAATCAATCATATTGTTCGCCGTATCAATCATATTGCCCCATGTTGGCGTTGGCGGCATAACCCCCAGCCCGAAGAAGCTCAGCACCGATTCACTCAAAATCGCGCCGCCGATATTCAGCGTTGCAATGACGATCAGCAGCGGCACCAGATTCGGCAGTAGATGATGTACTAGCTTCCGCCGATCCCGCAGCCCCAGTACCGTTGTCGCCTGCATAAATTCGCGTTCTCGCAGCGATAACAGCTGCCCGCGAATCATACGCGCCAGCGACGGCCAACCGACAAAGCTCAAAATGAGCATCACGATATACATCCGATAATCCGTCGGCACCTTCCACTCCGACAACAACGCTCCAAAAATAAACAGTAGCGGCAAACTTGGAATCGTCAGCAGCAAATCAGCAATGCGCATAATGATCTGATCGACAATACCGCGATAATATCCGGCAATCGCACCGAGTAGCGTCCCGATAAACACAGACAGAAACATCGAAGCGATGCCGACCGTCAGTGAGATCCGCCCTGCCTGCATGACGCGGGTTAGCACATCCCGCCCCAGTTTATCCGTACCTAGCCAGTGTTGCGCGCTAGGTGCATGATTCATCATCCGCATATTGACCTTGCCGTCCGTATACGGGGAAAACAATGGACCGATAAAACAAATCAAAAACATCAATACAACAACGACAAACCCTACTACCGCCAAGCGATTTTTGATCAGCTTGCGCACCGATTGTCGCCATAATGACGAGCGGGCAACCGTTTTGCTGGCTGCCTTGCCTGTCGCCAATTCTACCTGCACCGAGGGCATAGATTCCCCATCCTTCCTGTGCCTTCTGCTTGCCTGTCGGAGCCTGTCCATTTACAGCTTCACCCTAGGGTCTGCCACATGGTACAAAATATCCGACAGCAACGTACCGATCACCGTCAGTACGGCAATAAACATCGTAAAGCCCATCAGCAGCGGATAATCGCGTACCGTAAAAGACTGCATATACAGCTGCCCAATGCCGGGCCAATTGAAAATACGTTCAATAATGAGCGATCCGCCAAATAGCGCGGGCAATTCAAATCCGACCAGTGTAATCGCAGGCAACAGCGCATTGCGCAATGCGTGCTTGAATAGAACACGGCGCTCGCTTAACCCTTTGGCACGAGCGGTACGGATATAATCCTGCTTGATCACATCAATCATATTGCTGCGGAAGTACCGGGTCAGCGATCCGACACCAAGTAGCGTCATGACGATCACCGGCAGTGTCATATGATCCACAACTTCTACGAAATATGCCATGCCGGTCGCATTGCTACCAGTCGTGACCATCCCGCCGGGCGGCAGCCATTTCCAGTCTACCGCCAAAATCTTGATCAGAAATAGTCCGATAAAAAACGACGGGATCGACATCGCTGCGAATATGCCTACCATGACAATCGTATCAAACCACGAATACTGACGGTATGCGGCGACGACCCCAACGATCACCGCAATCACCCACGTCAAAAAGGTCGATACCGCCGCCAGCAAAAACGAATTCCAAATATACTGATTGAACAGCGTCAGCACCGGCATCTGCTTATCGAGCGAATACCCGAAGTTACCATGAAACGCCTGATTCATCCATGCCGCATACCGTTCCAGCAGCGGCTTGTTCAGCCCGTACAGCTCGCGCAGCTCTGCCTTGCGCTCCGGGCTTAGCTTGATGTTCCCGCTAATAAAGTCGCCCGGCGTCATCGCATACAGTGCAAAGATCAGCAGCGACGCCGCCAGCAGGATGAAGATCGTGTACGACAAGCGACGGATCAGATACGCTCCCATATACATCCCTCCTGCCCTGATGAATGGCGCAGACCGTCAAGATCTGCTTGTAACGAAGTAAGATATTTTGCTTCACAAAAATCATATTTCATTGAACCCCGTGTTTGAAAATCGCAAACACTAGAAGCAGTAAGATATTTTGCTTCGCAAAAATCACTTCTCATTGAACCCCGTGTTTGGAAATCGCAAACACTAGAAGCAGTAAGATATTTTGCTTCGCAAAAATCACTTCTCATTGAACCCCGTGTTTGGAAATCGCAAACACTAGAAGCAGTAAGATATTTTGCTTCGCAAAAATCACTTCTCATTGAACCCCGTGTTTGGAAATCGCAAACACTAGAAGTAGACATGATCATTTTTGCAAATTCCAGTCCGGTACGCTTGCCGCGATGCCATTGAACGGACTGACTCTCAAGTCCTGAATGCGACCATTGTACGCGTACACTGTCTTTTTGTAGTTGGTGAAAATAACCGGCAGATCGTCGTTCAGCAATTTGAATATCTTGGCGTAAATCTGCTTGCGCTGTTCGATATCGGATGTTGCCAACGCTTCGTTGTACAGCTTCACGAATTCTGGATTGTTGTAGCCCTTCACTTCGCCGTCGAGGAACTGAGTCAGTCCGTCAGACGGATCGGTCAGCATCGGTGTGGAGAAGGATGCCAGATCGTAATCGCCGCCTTCCACTTTGGACACGAGTGCGTTAAAGTCAGCAAACACTTCCGGCTGGAAGTCTACGCCAATCGCCTTAAAGTTCTCGGTTGCGACAGCGATGAACACGTCGGTTTGCGGGCTCTTCGTGCCGAGATAGTGAATGGTCAGCTTCTGACCATCCTTGGTACGGATACCGTCACTACCGGCAGTCCAGCCTGCTTCATCGAGCAACTGATTCGCTTTCTCTGGATCATACGCATACGGGTTGATGCCGTCCTGTGTGTATGCCCATGAGATCGGTGCTGCCGGAATATTGGCAAGTTCCCCTGCCCCCTGATTAGCATCTACATAGATGCTCTGACGATCCAGACCGTAGGTAATCGCCTGACGTACCTTTTTGTCCTTGAGCGCATCATGCTCCAGATTTGGTTGCAGATAGCTGTACGTGCTGCCAGTGTAAGGCAGAATATTGACGAAGCCGAGACTTTTCAGCTTGTCGATATTTTCCTGTGTAGCACTGAACGCGGCGAAGTCGATCTCGCCTGTCTCCACGTATTGCCATGTATCGCCTTCGGATGTTTTGTAAATAAAGTTCTTTGTTTTGGGTGCGCCTTTAAAATAATGCTCGTTCGCAGTAAAGCGTACTTCCTGTCCGGGCAGGAATTTCTCCAATGTGTACGGTCCATTGCCGAGCGGCTTCAAATGCAAGTCCTTGATGTAATCCAGATGCCCAAAGCTATAATCCTTGCCGTAATAAGCTTTGGATAGTACATCACTACCGAGTGTGAGCAGTGCGGTCGCATTGGGCTTGGCGATTGTCACCGAGATTGTTTGCGGATCGGTCACTTTAATGCCAGAGATACTGTCGGCTTTGCCGTCGTGATACTCCTGACTCCCTTCTATGCCGAGCGCTGGAATGAGCGAATCGCCGTCGTAGGCTTTGTCGTGCAGAATCGTCCATGTAAAAGCAACATCGTCAGCAGTAAGCGGCGAACCGTCGCTGAAGGTCAAATTCTTTTGCAAATGAAACGTGTATGTACGCTGATCGTCCGAGATATCCCAGCTACTTGCCAGATTCGGAGCGGGTAATCCTTTGCCATCTGTCGTTACGAGAGAAGCGAATAGCAGTGACGATACGTTGCCGTCATACCCGCTCTGGTGAAAATAGGGCGTAAACGCACCGCTTGGATCGGTGAGTGCCATAATGATCGTATCCGTGCGCTGCTGCGCTGCGGCTGGCAGCTTGGACAGATCAGGTGCTTTATACAATTCCGTCAGCGCTGCGCTTGCTGCCTGACCGGTTGCGGAAGACTCGCTGCCGCTGGAAGCTGATGAACCGGAAGCTCCTTCATTCGAGCACGCCGTGAACAGTAGTGAAGACAACAGCACACCAGACAGCAAAGTCATACTCTTTTTCATACATCATACCCCTAAACTTAATTATTCCGACCGATTAACTCAGAAAAGCCGGTAAGCCCTATTATAGAAACCTCATCCGGTTCTGTAAATAGAGAACTTGAAACCATTTAAGAAAAAAGTAAATTTATGTATGTCGTAACATAGCAAAAAGACTGCCTCTTTGTAGAAGCAGTCTTGGGGTTAGCATTTGTATAGCGATTTTTCAATCCATCAGCTCTCGATAAATTGCAGCAATCCCGCACGCAGTTCATCCAGCGCCTGCTGACGCAGACTGTACGATACCAGCGTCTCACCTTTAATATGCGCATGCAGCAATCCGGCACTGCGCAGCTTGGTCACATGATCGTGCGTAATGCCTTTGGATAATCCAAGATGACGTACAATCTCGATAAAGCTACGCGGTCCTTTGTGCAGATAGCGCAAAATTTTTAATCGACTTTGCTCGCTCAGACTACGCAGCATCCGGTATTCATACGGCGGCAAATCACCCTCATCGCTGAAATGCACGCGCGAAGCGTAATGACAGATCGTAAACTCCCGATACGCATACAACACATTCAGCGGCTGAAAATGATAATGCGGCACCAGCACGAGCCGTTTCAACTCAGGCTGCGGTTCCAGCACAATCCCTGCTGTCGTGATATCGACAAAGCTTGCCGTTGCGCCGTACTGCTGCAATTGCTGACGACGCTGTGCAGCTTCTTCATCCAGTCGCTGCAACATATGCTGATCGATGGTCGCCCAATAAGACGTATTCCACTGGTCAAATACAGTCAGCAACCGACTGCGTAGACGCGCTACACTTGCCGGAGGCTGTTGTCCTTGATCCACCAGCAACTGCTCTAACTGCGGCACACTCATCTTGTCCAGCCAATCCACGAATCCTTGCGGTGTATCGGCGGGGCAGCAGCAGACAAGCAGTACAACCAGCCGCCATTCGGTGTCAATGCTCATCTGTCCTAGCCGCTCGCGCAGCGTGTCTGGAATACGTTCCTCCACCTGTTTCACCCAAGCAGGGTCCATATCCAGCTTTTTATAAGACGGACGGCAGATGTACGCATGCAGACTGTTCAGACATTCATACAGCGGCGTAAAGCGAATCTCGACACCATAAGGCAGGATGGCGTCCATTATTTTTTCAAGGCGATGACTTCGATTTCTACCAGAGCATCTTTGGGCAGACGAGCGACTTGTACTGCACTACGTGCCGGATAAGGCTCTTGGAAGAATTGTCCGTAAATCTCATTCATCGCTGCAAAATCATTCATATCATGCAGGAAAACGGTTGTTTTCACGACTTGATCCAGACTGCTACCTGCAGCTTCCAGCACAGCAGTTACATTTTGCAATGCTACGCGTGCTTGCTCTTGTACGCCTTCTGCCAGTTCGCCACTTGCCGGGTCCAAACCCAGTTGACCAGAAGCGAAAATAAACAGTCCTGCATCAATTGCCTGCGAATATGGACCCAATGCGCCCGGTGCGCGATCTGTTGCAATCGGTTGTTTACTCATAAATATATAACCTCTTTTCGTATATAAAATGAGCGGTCTGCGTCATCTGTACAGACGACGGCAGCCCGCTGTGCCATGGTTCATGGTCTGTTTTTATTCTAAAGCGCACCTTGTCTATTGGCAACCATCCATCGTCTGAACCTTCGTCTTCTCCCAAGTTCCATACAAGAATTCCACGCAAGGTCTGTACGTGTTGCCCATTCAAACATGACGTTCTTGTCCGCTATCTCACTTCTATCTGACTCACACTTGTGCTTCCTGTCTGCCATTTATATTTCAATTTCCCGATACTGCTGAATCGGAACGGCAGCTGGTGCCTTGAGCACACGTCGTCCAGCAGTAACCGCCAGCAAGAGCAATAGTAGCCCAACGAGCATCTGGAATCCGAATGCTTGTACCCAGAATGGAAACGGCTTGAGCCATTCGAAGATCTGCCCGCCTAGCAACGGTCCGATAAAGGAAGCAAATCCAGTAATACCCGAATAGACAGCGATAAACATCGGACGTGCATTTTTCGGCGTATCGCCAATGATAAAGTTAAACGATAGCTGGTTGAAGCCTCCAATGCCGATGCCAAGCAGCATATGAATAATCAGCAGCCCGACAATAACGGGTACAAAGGCAAGCAAGCCCCATGCCATGCACGCTGCTGCGATAAACGGCAACGTCCAGTACAACAGCGTTTTGTTACTGAAGCGAGCATTCAGATTGCCCCAGAAGTAGAAGCCCAGCATCATGAAGATCGTCTGCACGACCGTCATAATCGTCGTCACCGAATAGCTCACCTTGAGCACTTCCAGCATCACATACGAATATAGCGGAACGACCAACGTCTGCATTAGCAACCACGCCGCCAGAAACAGCGATGCCTTAATAAATGGTCCATCATACAGCGGTTGACGCAGCATCGGTACGAACTTCGTTTCCGTGGAGCGCTCAAACGGCGCATCCGGGTAAAATAGAATGATCACAATATTGATCACCGCACACGTCCAGACGATCATGTACAGCCACAGAAAGCCCATTCCGCCCGGCACCTGATCCAGCAAAATGCCGCCAACAAACAGCGTCAGACTGCCGAGTGCATTCAAGATCGTATTGCGAATGCCAAAATAGCGCCCTCTTAGTCGTCCCGGTACAATATCGCCAATCAGCGACGCCCAGACGACCCCAATCACCGCATTACACAGAAATGCAGCTACATACAAAATGATAAACCAGTTCACCCACACCGACTTATCAAACAAAAATGGTACTAGCCCGGTTGCTCCCCATAACGTTCGTTGCAAAATCGTGAACAATACCAGTACCCATTTACGCGTATTCAGTCGTTGCAATAGGAACGCAATAATAATCTGCGCTACATTCACAAGTGTCGTTAACGCGATCACAAAACCGATCTGCCCGGAATTAGCCCCTAGATAGAGCAGAAATCCCGTCAGAAATGGTCCACCTAACAACGTCGAGAAAATGGTAGACGGAATGCCTTCCACAGTAGCGATATGCAGATGACTGCGATACATCGAGTATCTGCGCTTTTGCATATTTAATCGATTCACTCCAAGTGCGCGTCTTCGTTTCATAAGCTGCCTCCCTTAGGGCAGAAATTAAACTAAACCAGAAACTATTATTTTCGCAACCACCAGATGGCAATAATCTCTGATCAACCCTTATTTAAGTTTCTTTTACCCGCTACTTTTTTGACCAAACGTTTCTCTACAGCGTAATACCTGACATACACATCATCGTGAACGCTTACATGCGCGCGGTTAAGCGAATGTCCCATTTTTGAGAAAAATGTTATTTTTTTTGCTTTCTATGCAAAAAAGCAGCCCTTCGTACAGGCTGCTTTGACGATCATCTATGAAGTTTGCGAATCAATGAATCGGTAAATACAGCGAGAATGTACTACCCTGACCTTCCACGCTATGTAGTCGCAAATGACCACCGAGCAGATTCGCCAGATCCCGACTGATCGACAGACCGAGACCTGTACCGCCATAGCGCCGGGTAATCGAACCATCCGCCTGCTGGAATGCGTCAAAGATCATCTCGTGTTGAGTAGCAGCGATCCCAATACCCGTATCGCTTACCTCGAACACCATCCAGTCCATATACTCATCCGCATCGGCTTCGGTACGCTTGCAAATATGCAGCGTAACGCCACCCTGATCGGTAAATTTGAAAGCGTTAGCAAGTAAATTGCGTAAAATCTGCTGAACCCGCTGTGAGTCTGAGATAATCACTGCGGGCAGCGAAGGCTCCAGTTCAATATCGAACACCAGCCCTTTGCGTATGGCTGTCATTTCAAAATACATTTGCAGCAATTCTGGAATCTCACTAATATTCACTTCTTCGTATAGAATTTCCAGCTTGCCTGCCTCTACTTTGGACAGATCAAGCACATCGTTTACCAATTCCAACAGATCCATACCTGAGCGGTAAATCATGCTACTGTACAGCTTCGTTTCCCCCGGTGTTCGTTCATTGTCCTGCTCCGCCATCAGCTGTGCCAGGTTAATAATACTGTTCAGCGGCGTTCGCAGTTCATGCGACATATTGGCGAGAAACTCCGACTTATACTGTGAAGACAGCATGAGCTGGCTGGCGCGTTCTTCCAGCACATGATGCGCTTGCTGCAATTCGCTTGTCTGCTGGGATAACAATCGATTGGCGTGTTCAATCTGCATAATCCGCTGCTGCTCCAGATGAAATTCGCGTAGTAATAACATGATCACACAGCTCAATACAATCGATACAGGCAACAGCACAGGTACAATTTCAGTCAAATATAACCGAGGCGGCAACACACCAAAGGTTGCAATATTTAAAACATTGGTTAGATTGACGACTAGAACCGTTGCTACACCTTTGACTAGTAAACTAGCCGTACTACTGCGCATCCATACATTCAGCACCGCACAGACGACACCAAGAATCGTCAGATTGAGCCATCCGACAAAAGCAGCCTCATCGATACTGTATGTAAATCGGGTCAGTCCGATACCGAATCCAATCAGCATAATCATACTTGGACGTGAATAGACCATCGACGCCACGATCAATGGCAAAAAGCGCATATCAAAAATCAGATTGTCCCTCAGCCGAAAGCCAAAGGACGAGCTGATCCAACCTGCAAAAATTAACAGCAATACAGATAATATATATTTCAAACGTAACGAGACGCGGGATAAACCGTATTTATACAGCAGATTTGCCAGATAAGCGAGCGTTACCAGCATCCCTGTGTTGACCAGGAAATTCTTTACAAGTTCCATATGCTCACTCCTGAGATTAGTTAAGATCGATTACGGATAGGTGTTCATGTGCAGGAATCTCGTTTAATTGTAAAATAATTGGTAATCCCGTCTTCATCATACCACAAACAGAGCGAGATTCATCCCTTTTGTAGCTATAATGCTTCTGGTATGATGAGTACACATTGTGACATCCCAAAGGAGGCTTTTCGTATCCATGACATTCCGTGTATCTGCCGTACAGTACCATCTTCATACGATATCTTCTTTCGACGAATTCGCGGATCAAGTGACGCATTATGTACGTACCGCGCAGGAATTTGACGTCGATTTTATTTTGTTCCCTGAATTCTTTACGACGCAGCTGCTCTCTATCGGTGATGAGAACGGTAAGGCACTTGGGATTGAGCGTTTGCCGGAATTTACCGATGCCTATTTGGAGCTGTTCCAACGTCTTGCTCAAGAGACCCATACTCATATTATCGGCGGCACACACGTAATTGAACAGGAAGGGAAGCTATATAATACAGCCCATCTGTTTTATCCAGATGGCAACGTCGCTTCTCAAGCCAAAATTCACATTACGCCGACCGAAGTGACTGAGTGGAATATGTCCGCTGGCGACGGTCTGAGCGTGTTCAAAACATCGAAAGGCACCATCGCACTGCTGACCTGTTACGATATCGAATTTCCAGAGATCGTCCGCATGGCAAAAGCGCGCGGCGCAGATGTGATCTTCTGCCCATCATGTACGGATGACCGTCACGGCTTCCACCGGGTGCGCTATACGAGTCATGCGCGTGCAGTAGAGAATCAAGTGTATGTCGTGACGACAGGCACCATCGGTTCGCTACCGACGGTCGACTTTATGCGTGGTAACTTTGGTCAGGCAGCTGTCATTACGCCTAACGATATTCCGTTTCCGCCGCGCGGCATTCTCGCAGAAGGTGAATTAAACGACGATATGATCATCGTTGCTGATCTTGATCTGGAGCTGCTATACAAAGTCCGTGAAAAAGGCTCAGTCACTACATGGCGTGACCGCCGTACCGATCTGTACACCGACTGGAGCTGATCGTATGAATCAGGCATCCTCTCGTGTGCAGCAATATTATAAATCCTGCTATATATTTCATGATAACCGCCCATATCCGGCGGTTGTTCGCTCCTACACAGCGCACGATCATACACAGATGATCGCTGTGCAGGCGGCTGCTTTCCCGCCACCGTATCCGCCCGAATTGTGGTGGAATGCGGAGCAGCTGAACGAGCATGTTAGCCGCTTTCCGCAAGGAGCATTATGCGTGGAAATGAACGGCGTCATCGTCGGCTCCATGACCGGGCTGCTGATTACATTTGATGCAGAGCATCCGCAGCATACATGGGAGCAGATCACCGATCATGGCTATATTCGCAACCATGATCCAAACGGCGATACGCTGTATGTTGCTGATCTGTGTGTACATCCAGATTACCGGCAATGGGGTCTAGGCAAGCTGCTTATGCAGTCCATGTATGAAGTAACCACTGCACTTGGTTTGAAAAGGCTGCTTGGTGCTGGGCGCATGCCGGGGTATCACCGATACGCAGCAGACTATACGCCACAGCAATATGTAGAGCATGTAACAACAGGCGAACTGTACGATCCGGTGATCTCCTTTTTAATGAGATGCGGTCGTACGCCGCTTACTGTCATTCCCGATTATCTGGATGACGAAGAATCGCTGAATTATGCGGTATTGATGGAGTGGAACAATCCACTCCCAATAATTTGAAGGGGGATGTAGGACAGAATGGAGTATACACGTATTACGCATATTGATGATCCGCTGTTCGCGGATATGCATAAGATGATGGGACGCATTTTCCCACCAGAGGAAGTGTTGGAGTTTGAACTGTGGCGTGAGCCGTTGGAAGATCCGGGGATTCGTGTATTTGTGGCTGTGCATGAAGGTAGCGTCGTAGGTGCGACGGAATACCGATATTATGAAGATGATAATGTGGCGATGACCGACTTTACGATCATTGGCGAGCCGGGGTTGGGGGTTGGTCCATTTCTGGCACAACATCGTCAACGCGATCTGAAAAAGCTGGCTGCGGACAACGGCAAAGAGCTGTTCGGAATGTTCGCTGAAATCTATGATCCGTATCGTGCGCAGCGTCATGAATTTGGCGGAATCAAGCCGATGAACCCGTTTGTTCGCCGCGAAGTGCTGGCGCATCTCGGCTATCGTCGGTTGGACTTTACCTATGTGCATCCGTCGTGGAACAATGACGGCGAAGCAGTATCTGAGCTAGATCTCTGCTTCCTATCGTACGATTCTTCCGTCGACATCTTGCCGGGGGCATTGATTGAGAAGTTCCTGCGCCGTTATTACGCCGTTCTGGCACAAAAGCCGGATGCATGGGAACACATGGTCAGCGAAGTCGGTGAACGCGCGCAAGTGGATCTGTTGCCACTGTAACAGACAATGCTTGTTACTGGCACGCTGGATATAATGTTTGATACACAGCACGGTAGTCTATTCGCTGACTCATTATACAAAAGTCCTCTCCATGATCTTTTTGCCATGGAGAGGACTTTTGTAATATAAAGGGCATTGCATGGTTGCATCTTATATCTTTTTCGACATCTGCAACGACTGACGGCGCGCTATTGGTAATAAGACAGGAACCAGCGACAGCAGTCCCAGCATAGCAAGCACAATACCTGTCCATAGCGGTGCAGTTAGTCCATATCCATGATCCATTGCACGTCCGCCGATGGATGAGCCAAGCAGAACGCCAAGTGTAATAACTGACGTATGCACCGTATTGACCAGCATACCACTGCCACCTGCACGCATAACCCTTGCCGACATTGCCGGATTCATCGTAATGCCGGTCAGTCCGATCAATAAAAGTGCAGCTAACACGATAATCTGCACCTGTGCGAATAACGCGAAGCCTAACAAACCGCTGAGTAGCAATACTAGACCACCAACCAGTACTTTCATCGTATATCGGTCTGCCAATCGTCCAACAACAATATTGCCGAATACCGTAGCTGCACCGTACAACACTAGCAGCCAAGGCACCGTACTCGCCTGAAATCCCGACAACCCAGTCAAAATTGGTGAAAAATAACTAAACGCCGCAAATGTTGCTCCAATAATGAACATACTCGTAGTATACGCCGCCCATAGTCCTTTTTTGCGAAAAGACGCCCATTCTGATTCTGTGCGGCTACCAGCTGAAGCTAGCTTTGGAATAAGGAAAAGCGAGATTAGCCCTGACAGCAAGACGAATATGTCCACAATCCAGAAGCTCGTACGCCAATTCCATGCTTGCGTTGCTACGGTAGCAAGCGGCAAACCAGCGATATTGGACAGCATCGCTCCGCTCAGCACTACCGAAGCCGCTCGTCCACGCAATTGCACTTGCACCAGATCGGAGCAGATCGAGATTGCAATCCCAAAAGCTGCCGACGACGAAATCCCCGTCAATATTCGTGCCACCATCATACTCTCATAATTCCAAGATAACGCGCCCAGCGTCTGCCCGGTGAGGAAGATGATCACCAGTAGCATTAACGCGTTTTTTTTCGGTATTTTACTGAGGAAAATCGCCAGTACTGGTCCGCCTACAGTCATCGCTCCCGCATACGCCGAGATCAGATAACCGATCATTGCAATCGATACACCAAACTGCTGCGACAATTCGCTCATCATTCCCGCCACCATAAATTCCGAAGTTGTCATCGCAAATACAATCAATCCAAGTATGTATACTGTTACAGGCATGCGCATATTCCTCCTATTTTGTAATTATCGTTACAGAATTGTCCAAAAAACAAACCGGCATGTAATATGCCAGTTCTGAAACTGGATAGCACGAAGCGATATGTGTTACAAGTTCCTTTTCCTAAACACCGAATATTGCCGTTAATGTTCCATTCGCAATCCGGTGAGCAAGCTCGCGATTTTGCGTTCCTTTGTTCAATACACGCAATCCGTAAAAGCTGCTCAACAACATCGCCGCTAGCTCTGCCACCTGTGTATCGAGTGACTCTGAATCCGCTAACTGCAATTCACCGCTGTCTAGCGCTTCGTGTAGTACAGCGATAATCATATCCTCTAGCAATCCAACATGTCTCTGAAAAATACGATCTACATCGGCATCCATCCCGCCGCGTTCCATTGCCGCATTGATCACAAGACAACCCGGCTTCTGCTGTTCAGCAAAATCAAACGCCATTGGAAAATCGAGTAGCGCCTGCAAGCGCGCTTTAACTGAAATCGGACGCTGCAAAATCTGCTTCTGCTCGCTCAATCCCTGTAGGTCGTAATGCTCCAGCGCTTCGATATACAGCTCATGCTTATTGCCAAAAGCATTGTACAGACTGCCTCTACCCAATCCGGTCTGCTCGCACAGATCTTGCGCCGAACAGGCAGCATAGCCTTTTTGTAGAAACGCATCTACCGCTGCTTCCACGACACGCTGATCTTTAAACTCCCGTGGTCTACCTGGTGCAGGCAAGATGCCCCCTCCTTTCATCTGATCAGCATCACTCCCCTAGGGAATCTGCTCCATTTCAGAATTGAACTTAGTATATCTATTCTGTAACGATCAGTCAAATACTAAATATAAAAACAGACGGCTGTAGCTCCCCGAGAGGATTCTACAGCCGTCCTTTATGTTATGTGCCTTCTATGTCGTTGTCAGATGCAATGTAATACTATCGCACTTCTTACGAAGATGCAAGTGTTTTTATAAAATATTTGCCTTTTGGTAAATATTACAAGACTATGCCTTCGATCTGTCGTCCCGCTTTACTGGACGGGTTATGGTAACATAGATATATAACAATCTCTGCAAAAGGATAGAAATGTATAAAGCAAACGATACTGTTGCAGTTCATTTGCAAGTAAGGAGAATGGAACTTGAGGCTTAATGTATACCGCAATCTGATTATTTTATTACTCTGCCTAGTCTCGGGGATTGTCGATGTAATCGGCTATCTGAATCTGGGCAGAGTGTTCACCGCCAATATGACTGGCAATATTATCGTCATGGGCATGGCGATTGGCAATCTGCACACTGTATCCTTTTTACGCTCCGGCGTGGCGTTTGCCGGATTCATTGTAGGGAATGCCGTCGCCAGACTGATGCTCGGCAGCAGCAAGCCTGCCGGATTATGGTCGCCGCGACTGACGATACTGGTGATGATTCAGCTCGTCTTTTTCCTCATTTTCTCAGTGATGGCGCAGTCGCTGCTCATTCCGGCAGTTGAGTACGGTCTGATCGCGCTGCTCAGTTTCACGATGGGCACGCAAACGACGATGGCGCGTCGACTCGGGGTAGCAGGTATCTCCACTACCGTTTTGACGAACAATATGGCGAGTGTTGTTGAAGATGTGACCGCTCGTTTGCGCCAACTGGCACGACGCGACGGTTCGGCAGCGCGTGAAGGCTGGCCGCTTGCCGAGACACTGCTACGCAGTGCGGCAATTGTGATCTACGGTGGCGGTGCGGTGATTGCTACTATTATCGAACAACGACATGCCCTGCTTAGCATCTGGATCGTGATTATTATCATGCTGATTGTGCTATCCATCGCTCTCTTTGCTTTCCGCAAACCAACACATTCATGAATCCGCAGGCAAAATGCAATGGCAGATTTCCTTTTAGGAAGCAAGCATGTCATTTCAGGGTAATAACTACTGCTGTTCAGCCGTACACTTCCTACGATTGACACCACAAATATTAAGACCGGGTGGTAATGCTATAACATGAAAAATATCTGGACCATTTATAAAACCGACTGGAAAAACCTGTTCAGCGTCTCGACCGGCATTCTGCTGGTCATTGCGATCATGCTGCTGCCGTCCGTCTACGCTTGGTTTAATATCAAGGCGATGTGGGACCCATACAGCAATACGTCCGGCATCATCATCGCAGTGACCAATCAGGACAAAGGCACCAAAATCCAAGACAAACAGGTCAATGTCGGCGATCAGGTCGTTGCCAACCTGAAAAAGAACAACAAGCTTGGCTGGACATTTGTCGATCAAGCGCAAGCACAAAAAGGGCTGGATAATGGCGATTATTACGCCACCATCCTGATTCCGTCTGACTTTTCCGAGAAGATCGGTAGCATTCTGACTGACGATCCGGTCAAACCGCAGATCGTTTACACCGTTAATGAGAAGATTAGCGCCATCGCACCCAAAATCACCGACAAAGGCGCGACCACATTGACGCAGGAGATCAGCGAGGAATTCATCCAGACTGCCAGTGAAGCTGTGCTGACCAAGATGCAGGAAGCAGGCATCAAGCTGGAAGAAGAACTGCCGACTATTCGCAATATTGAGAATAAAATTCTAACGCTGGAAGCACGTCTACCGGAGATTAATCAGTTCGCCGATCAGGCGCTGGAACTGGAAAAGAAATTGCCGGAGATCGATGCCCAAGCGCAAAAGATCGTTGAGCTGCAAAAGCGCATTCCTGAGATTGAAGAAGCCGGACAGATGATCCTCAAGGTCGAGGACAATCTGCCGAAGATCAAGGAAGCGGGCAATGCCATTCTGGAACTGCAAAAGCGGCTACCCGAAATCCGCAAAGCCGCTGACAAAGTGAACGAACTGGATCAGAACTTCTACAAGGTGGAAGATGCACTGGATCAGGCGATTGAAGATGCCGACAAGCTGGCAAGTATTATCTCTACCGCACAGGAAACATTGCCTAAGGTGCAAGAGATTACGAGTATTGGCTCCGATTTTGCCAACAAGGTGAATACATTTCTGAATGATAACGATGGTGCATTCGATGCGATCGCACCGGTCATTCGTCAGAATCTGGTATTGCTGCAACAGACCGCCGATGCGACGACACAGCTGGTCGATGCGATCGACAATGCAGATATTGATCCACAAACAGCAATCGATTCGCTGTCCTTTTTGGAAACAAGGTTGACACGCGGGGCGACGATTGTCGAGCGGATTACCGATTTGCTCACTTGTCTGAACAATGTGTTGCCGAATCAACCGCTGACTGACAATATTAGTCGCTTGAACAATATTCATGATCTGATGGAACGCCAGATTACGCTCGTGCAGAGCATCAGTCAGGCAATTCAGAACGGTCAGCAGCCTGCCAAAGATATTCTGAACAATCTGCGCACATTGTCTACCAATGTGAGCGATGCGCTGGGCGATCTGTTGTCCGTTTATGATTCCACTATTGTACCGAATATTAACGAAGGTCTGGACAAGCTGCAAACGGTCGCCAAGGATGCTTCCGATGTACTGAACACCGCCAACAATACGCTACCGGATATCGCGGCTGTATTGAGCGATGCTCAGAGCGGTGTGCAATTCGGACAGCAAGAGCTGGCACGCATCAAGAACGATTTGCCGACGATCCGTCAGAAGCTGCATGATGCCAACGAATTGATTCAGAGCCGCATGGATCAATTTACGGAGCTGGTCAATACAGCAGCAACGTTCGTCAACAATGATCTGCCGAAGATTGAGAACAAGATTCATGAGGCAGCGGATTTTGTTCGTAACGATCTGCCGAAGGCGGAGCAGGAGCTGACCAAGATCAGCGATCTGATCCAAAATAAGCTACCGGAAGCTGAAGATGCGGTGCACAAGGTCGGCGACTTTGTCCGCAACGATCTGCCCGGTCTGGAGAAATCCGTTCGCAGCGCCGCTGACAAAGTACGTGTACTCAAAAACAGCGATAGCGAGCTGTCCCAGATTATTAAATGGCTCAAAGGGGATATTCAACAGGAGAGCGATTTTCTAGCAAGCCCGGTCGAGCTGAAGCAAGTACGCACATATCCGATTCCGAACTATGGCTCGTCTATGTCGCCATTTTATACTACCTTGTCGATCTGGGTAGGCGGCATGCTGCTCATCTCCATGTTCAAAGCAGAGGTGGATGATCCAGAGCGTCGCTTCCGTCCTTACCAAGTATACTTTGGACGCTTAGCGACGTTTATGACCATCGGTCTGGTGCAGGCATTCGTTATCGCGATGGGAGATATTTTCATCCTCGGTGCGTATGTTGCTGATCCGATCTGGTTCGTCACGATGAGCATGCTGATCAGTATGGTGTTCGTGACGATGGTGTATACGCTAGTGTCCGTATTTGGCAATATCGGAAAGGGGCTGGCAATTATCCTGCTGGTGCTGCAATTTTCCAGCTCCGGCGGTACGTTCCCTGTTAGCATGACCGGCACCTTTTTCCAAGCGATTCACCCGTGGTTTCCATTTACGTATGCGGTGGAACTGCTGCGTGAGACGGTTGGCGGTATGCTAATGACGACCGTGTACAAAGACATCCTATATCTGATCGGCTTTATGCTACTGTTCATCTTATTCGCACTATTATTCAAAAAACCACTCGGACCACTAACCGAGAAGATGGCACAAAAAGCCAAAAAGACCAAAATGATTCCGTAATCCAAACGAGCAAAGCCATGCTGCTTCACCTGCGCACGACCCGCAGGTCCTTTATATGCAAAACAGCCTGCACGATGGGACATTCCTCATCGCGCAGGCTGCGGGCCTGTGATTGTGAATCATCAGGCCTTTTTGCTGTCTTCTGTTAGATGTATACACATCACATACTGATATTCGCCTAACATGCCAATATTCGCTGGTTTTCAGACCGACTCTTTATGTGGTAATGCCAATTCTTCTTGCTGTTGATTACGGCGATATTCATCAATGAATATCGTAGCAAGTTGTGGGTCCCACTGGGTGCCGCGCCCCTCTTCCAAAATGGAAATTGCCTTTTCCTTGGGCATGCCTTTGCGGTATGGACGGTCAGACGTCATCGCGTCAAACGCATCCGCCACCGCGATAATGCGGCCGAACAGCGGAATGCTTGCACCTTTCAATCCGTCTGGATATCCTTTGCCGTCAAAGCGCTCATGATGGGAACGAACGCCGGGCAGATACGGACGCATCGCATCGGCAGGTTCCACCTGACGCAGGATGCTTTCACCCATTTCTGGATGCTTTTTGATCTGATCGAACTCTTCATCTGTGAGCTTTCCATCTTTGAGCAGGACGGAATCCTTTACACCGATTTTGCCGATATCATGCAGCAGCGCCGTTTTGCGTAATTGATCAATATCGTACTCGCACAATCCGGCACGAATGGCGATACTGACAGCATAATCGGCAACCCGTTGCGAATGACCCGCTGTATAAGGATCACGCGCATCCAGCGCCGCTGCCAATGTGGCAAAATAACTATCCAATAGCTGCTGATTACGTTGATCGCGTGTGCTGAGTCCTTTGACCATACTGTTAAAGCCGAGAATCAGACGTGAGAAATCATCGGAGTAATAATCCTGTGCATATACGTTAAAGTCGCCCGCTTCTACACGGGACATTGCACTGTATAGATTGTTGATCGGATGTTCCACATCACGCGCCAGCAGCAGTGCACCACACAGACTGAACACGATGCTGACGAGTATGACCATGCCTGCCCACTGCCAATATGCAGTCGCGTTAATACCAGTCATTTCCTGCAACCGAATTTGCGCTGCCAAACTGAACAGAGTTACCGGAAAGACGCCCATTAGGAAAATGCTGAGTTGATACTTTTGGCGAACCGTTAGATATACCTTTTCCAAGCCTAATGTATTGCGATCATATAGACTTCTCAGACGTCCCTTAATCGCCAGCAATAACGGACGAATGGTAGTAGATGTCAGGAAAAATTCAATAAATGCGTGCATGCTTGCCACCATGAGTGCACCAGCGGTACCGATTCCAATATAGTACCATGGCAGCGTTACCCAGCCGGTGTAGATACCGATACTTACTAGTGCCACTGCTGGAATGGTCAACCCCATAAAGTGAGGAATCATAATCCGAGAGACAGCCAACTTGGGGAAGCGATGCAACTGAGTATACGCTTTTTCCAATTGTTCCACCGTAGGCTGTTCCGTTTGAAATGCTTGACGAATCGGACGAATATGGTGATTGAAGGTCAAACCTTCCACCGTTACCATAAAAATAAACGAAGTCAGCATAATGCCGAGCATTCTCAAATTTTGCAGCAGCGAAGCATTTATAGTTGTAAGTACGAGCAGACCGCCGACAACAGCAACGGCAAGCACGGAACCAAGAATGTAATTCAGCACCATTTTCCGTAAAAATTGTTGATATTCGTTCACTGAGGTTCCTCTTTTCCCGTACCGTTCAGGCTGAATCATTCTAGTAAAAACAGATGATATTGGAATTCCGAAGTTCCATTTCCATTTTATAGTCTCACTATGTATATGTCGGCATTTCAGCGCAAAAGTTGATGCTTTTTCTACATTTCAATCTGATGGAGGGGTTCGCATGGAAGCAACAGAAATGACAAGCAATCTGATTTTACTGCTGGGAACCCTGCTACTGCTCGGCGTGTTATCCGCCAAATTCTCCTCGCGGTTCGGCATGCCCGCACTCGTCTTCTTTATCGTCGCCGGTATGGTTCTCGGCAAATTCATTTATTATGACAATGCGTTTATTACGCAGTGGTTTGGTGTATTGGCGTTGGTGATCATTTTGTTTGAAGGCGGGATGCAGACAGACTTCCGTCAGATTCGCCCAATTATCCGCCCTTCTCTATCACTCGCAACCGTTGGCGTGCTGCTGACCGCATTTGTGATCGGGTATTGTGCGCATCTCATTCTGGGCGTCAGTCTGATGGAAGGATTGCTGTTCGGCTCGATCGTTGGCTCAACCGATGCCGCCGCTGTCTTCTCGGTATTAAGCGGCAAAAATGTCCGTACTCGGCTCACCTCCACTCTGGAAGCGGAATCTGGCAGTAACGATCCGATGGCGGTCTTCCTGACGATTATGTTCATCGAATTGCTGAACAATCCGGATACCAGCATCTGGAGCGAGATTTTCTCCTTTGTCTGGGAAATGGGCTTTGGGCTTGTACTCGGTTTGATCTGCGGCAAACTGTCCGTGTTCCTGATCAACAAAATCAACTTCGAGACATCCAGCCTATATCCGGTGCTGGCTATCTCCAGCGCCCTGTTCACGTACGGCGTTAGCTCGCTTACGCATGCAAGCGGCTTTCTCGGCGTATACGTCATGGCGCTAGTGATGGGCAATTCCGATCTAACCTATCGACGAACGATTTTGCAATTCAATCAGGGCTTCGGCTGGATTATGCAGATTCTAATGTTCGTCCTACTCGGTCTACTCGTCTTTCCTGAACAATTACCGTCGATTATCTGGCAAGGTCTGGCACTGTCCCTGCTGCTCATTATCGTGGCGCGTCCGCTCGGTGTGTTCGTCAGCCTACTATTCAGCCAATTCAATCTCCGTGAAAAGACACTGCTCTCCTGGGCGGGGCTACGGGGTGCGGTGCCTATCGTACTCGCCACCTATCCACTGCTGGCGGGCGTGGAGCACGGACAGCTTTTTTTCAATGTCGTCTTCTTCATCGTCCTAACTTCAGCACTGATTCAAGGCACTACCATCTCACCATTAGCGCAAAAGCTAGGTCTGGTCGATAAAACGATTGATCAGCAGCCATCCATTATGGAGCTGGTCGCCACCGGACGAACACACTCGGAGATCAGCCATATGACGTTAACGCCCCAGAGCAAGCTGATCAACCGCCAATTGCAGGAGATCGATCTTCCAGCTAGTGTGTTAATCACCGCCGTGCTACGCAATGAAGATATCATTACTCCGCGCGGCGATACGATGCTGCTACCTGGTGATAAAATTTATCTGCTCGGTCCCAAAGCCAAACGTGAGGATATCCGCCGTCTGTTTACTGGCGACAGCAATCCGTCAGCATCGTAATCTCAACAAAAAAAGCAGTGCTTCCTGTCAATCGAAGCACTGCTTTTTCTCATGGACCTGCATACGATCGTTCCGGCAGCAAAGTCAGCATAACACTCCCTCACTGTGCTGCCATAATCGTCGTGAAATTGTATAGCTATATGCCCAGACCGGTGTTACCCCTGATCCGCGATATTCGCGGCCAGAATGACCGGTCCGCGCGGCTGATCGCCTGTTCCATCTGGCTCCAGCGTAATCGCAATCGTATCATAGTCTTCCGGTTTGAACGTGTAATACATCGCTCCGTTACCGCCTCTTGTTAAGAAGGTACCGGCACTCTGTTTGATATTCCCCTTAATGAGCCATACTTGAAACGCCTGAGTGCCTTCCAATTTAGGCAAGTTGTCAGCCTGTACCAGCAGATGCGTGCCTTTATCATCAATCACAATCGTCGCTAATCCTTGTGCCACAATATCTTTGGCAGCCGGACTGAGCTTGACCGCTTCATTCACGCGCAACCCCTGACTTGGCATGGAGGCAGCTACGATCTGCTGCTGCAGGCTGCCAATCTGGCTGCTGTTCATCGCCAATTGCTGTTGCATATTGTCTAGCTGACCGCGCAGATTCCCCGCATAAACGCCGATCAGAATCGCTGCGGCTACAGCTACAGCTGTTGTTATACGCCAGATCGCACCTCGACTGGTACGTTTCTCCGTCACTTCCGTTGCCGGTTCATTACGACGCTGAGGCAGCGGAGTGACGTTAGATGCTGGCTGTTGTGGTGTATCCAATTCCCCGGTTGGTAGTGTAACTGTCGTTGGTGCTACCGATTCAAACGGCAATCCGAAGGCAGAAGCTTCATGTTCACTGCCTGACTTGGTTTCGGCAAACACTCGATCCAGTACACGGTTTTTCATTCCTTTTGGTGGTACGATAGACTCGGTGACCAGCGGCAGAAAGCCGACCACTTCCCGTAACTCTTCTACGGCAAGGCGGCATTGTTCAGATTGTCTCATATATGCCTCAAATCGCTCCTGTTCTTCCCGATCCAGACCCCCGAGTACATACATCTCGACCATATCCATCCACTCGTTATTGTTGTGCTCGTTACTCATATGCGTTTCCCCCCTTTACCGCTTCAGCAAGCTTACCGTGAAGTTGCCGTATCGCAAGTCTCACCCTGCTTTTGACGGTTCCAAGCGGAATGCTGAATTTCTCGGATACTTCATGTTGCGTCAATCCTTGAAAATAGATCGACTCAATCACTTGTTGCTGTTCTTCACGGAGTTCCATCATGGCTTCACGGATGCGCTCGCGCTCCCAGTTCATCGTGACCTCCTGTTCCACATCAGTCCCGGTATCTGGAAGAACCTGCAACACCTCGTCGCCTACGGCATCGGCCGCTGCGCGTGATGATTTGCGCCGCAGCATGTCTACGGCTATATTACGTGCAATGGTAAACATCCATGTCGAGAGCTTCCCCTGGCCCCGATCATAGCGTTCCGCATGATTCCATACTCTCAAAAATAATTCCTGTACTACCTCTTCCGCTGCCATCGTATCGTGCACAATGCGGTAAGCGAAAGCATATACTGCGCGTTCATAGCGATCATATACTTCTTCCAGAGCTTCGGTGTCCTTGCGGGCAATCCGACGCATCAGTTCTTTGTCGTCCAACAATTCACTCATCCAAGGGCTCCTTTCCCATTCCCCTCTATTATAACGTTCGCACAATAATTTGCGATGGATGACTTTTACGCAATATTATTTTTGCATCCGGTTATCTAAAGGGTGGGCACTGATTTCCATATTGTTGTATTTCAAGCGTAAAAGCAAGATCCGACATCCGTCAGAAAAAACATTTTTCCCAGTGATACTAACAACATACTATAACATCCGCTTATGTAGAACGATGTCGAACAGAGGATGTTACTTTGTCGAATCAACCAATATTTTCATATTCATAAAATTCACTTCCTTAATCTTATATCCAATATTTTGCATTAAATAGGTATTACCCGTTTAATAACACATTGCGGACCTTTTTGCATCACACCATGATATACATATTTGTCTGCTGCCATTATTGTACCCCTCTCATCAGGTAACATCTGTGAGGATTGAGGGTACGTCGTCGTCGGTTTCTCATTTTCATTTTGATAGACATCATTATATCGTGTCTATCCATTACACCAAAGGAGTGTGGGAAGATGTTCAAATCGGTTCTCTCTAAAGTCTGTATCGTGCTCATGGCTGTCGTACTGCTCGTACCTGCCACAGCTGGTGCAGCCGCAACAACCAAAGGTGCTGGCTCCGACCTCCGTGCTGCGCTCGGACAAATTCTCGGTGAGCATGCCCTGCTGGCAATCATCGCTATGCAAAAAGGCATCGATGGCAAAGCTGACTTTGATCAGGCTGCCGCTGCACTGAATGCAAATACGGATGATCTGACAGCTGCGATCGCCTCCGTTTACGGCGATGCTGCGGGTCAAGCGTTCAAACCGATCTGGGCTTCGCATATCGGTTTCTTTGTCGATTATGTCAAAGCAACAGCTGCTAATGATAGTGCAGCCAAACAAAAAGCGAAAGACAATCTGGCTGCGTACAAAGTACAACAAGCCAAGTTCTTCGCTGATGCGAACCCGAATCTGCAACAGGCTGCGCTCGAAGCTGGTCTGGAAGAGCATATCAATATGCTGCTGAAAGCGTTTGACGACTACGTAGCCAAAGATTACACGTCCGTCTACACAACCGCTGATCAAGCGTACAAACATATGTTTATGTTTGGTGATATTTTGAGCGGCGCCATCGAGAAACAATTCCCAGACAAATTTACAAGTGATGCTTCTACTACGCAAGCATCCGATCTGCGTTCCGGTTTAGGCATTGTGCTGGGTGAACACGCGACACTAGCTGTATGGGCAATGCAAAAAGGCATCGACGGTGCACCAGACTTTGATCAGGCTGCTGCCCAATTGAACAAAAACACAGATAAACTGTCTGCTGCGGTCGCTTCCGTATACGGCGATGCTGCGGGTCAATCATTCAAAACAATCTGGGGTTCCCACATCGGCTATTTTGTCGATTATGTCAAAGCGACGGCTACCAATGACAGCACAGCCAAGCAAAAAGCGAAAGACGAATTGGCAGAATACAAAGTGGAACAAGCCAAATTCTTCGCTGATGCCAATCCGAATCTGCAACAAGCAGCGCTGGAAGCTGGTCTCGAAGAACACATCAATATGCTGCTGATGGCATTTGACGATTATGTAGCCAAAAATTACACTGGCGCATACGATCAAGAACGCAAAGCTTACGCCCACATGTTTATGTTTGGCGATATTCTGAGCGAAGCGATCGTGAATCAGTTCCCGACCAAGTTCGGCGGTACAGCTAGCGGCGGTTCCACAACGCCGGGTAGCACTACTACACCGGTAGATCACAGCAACATGCCGGGTATGGACAACTCCTCTTCAGGCAGTACTGGATCAGGCAACACGACAGCTGATGCTAGTCCAGAACTGAAAACAAAAGTGATCCAATTTACACTGAACAGCAAAACGTATATGGTGAATGGCAAATCGGCAACGATGACAACCAAACCGATCGTATACAAAGGCAGTACGTATATTCCGGTTCGTTATCTGGCTGCCAATATTGGTGCCACTATGTCGTACAACAACAAAACCAAAACAACAACGCTCAATACCGGTCAAGATGTGATCGAATTCTGGGCGAACTCTAAAATCTACAAACTCAACAATATGCAGATGAAAGCTGATGCAATGGTCATTTCCAGAGATGGACGCACTCTCGTTCCGGTACGCTGGATCGCGGATACATTTGACTGGAAACTGGGCTATAACAACGGTGTGATTTCTCTGAGCAAAACGTATTAATACCGAATACTGATATCGGCTACTCATATCGATGTACCGAATGAAGAGCAGGAACTCACCGTAAACGATACTTGGACGCCAAGCAGCAGACAGCCTTCCCTACTGGGAGCTGTCTGCTGTTCTTTTGTTGTCTGTCATTCTTTTGGAATGAAATAGGTAGATATGTTCATTATGCTGTGTATGAGCCAAATAGCTGGATATATTCACAGGCTAGATAGCATATTCACTGCATTGCTCACTTGCTTTCCGTTCGATGGACCCATAACCATATATTCATATTCAAAAACAAAGTTGTAACTTTTTTGGTACTATCTGATTAACTACTTAGGAATAGGTTTATACAATACTTAGACAGCATCGTATCGACAAACTATATCGTCCCGATGTTGCAGCGCGCAGCATCATGAAGGGGAAAAATCGAAAATCAGCTGTATCATTCTTAGCTGATGTAAGCGCTATACTGTGGGCGATGTCTGCACATACCGCTATTCTGCACAGCCGAAGAAATCAAATACACATAATTTGCAAAGGGGTAATTCACAATGAAAATGAGAAAATTGCTTGCACCTGTACTGGGACTTTCCTTGATGTTGCCAGCGGCTGGCGCATTTGCTGCCGAAGGCACAACAGCTGACTACAATCCGGAACTGCAAACAAGAGCGATCCAATTCACAATGGGCAGCAAAATGTACATGGTGAACGGCATGTCTAAAAGCATGGCTATTATGCCAGTAGAATACATGGGCACTACATACGTGCCATTGCGCTACCTGGCAGCTAACGCCAACATGAAAGTATCTTACGATGCAATGACAGATACAACATGGTTGGATACAGGTCTGGCTCGCTACGAGTTCTGGACCAAAGGCACAAACGCCAAAGTCTACAAAGTAGACAACATGCGCAAAGGCTTGAACCAACCGATCATCTCCCGTAACGGTCACACACTGGTACCAGTACGCTGGTTCGCTGACCAGTTCGACTGGAACATGTCCTACAGCAACGGCATGATCACACTGACTAAAGTATATTAATCCTACGTCATCGTTTACACCCTTCCGCCACGCGGACGGACGCGGAAGCGGCAGTTCAGGTCAACTAGGGAACACATCGCAGACTCCCTCCTTGCCTCTTCGCAAACGAAGCTATGGATGACCAAAAGGACTTCCTTCACAGGAAGTCCTTTTTTGGCGTTTATCGCGTCCGCTTTGCACCATTCATGGACATGTTGTACACATCTTATTCATTACAGGATACACAATATTGGAAAAGCAGTAGATACCGTCTCCAAAACGATCACTGTTCGCATTTGAATATCGCCATGCTAATTTTTGACTTTTATGCAGTATAGGTGTATACTATGTAATGTTGTTTTTAACCCTCGGTTTTATCCTTCGCAATTTTCCGGGTGCTGCCGGAATCATTTCAAATTTCCTTTCTTTTCTGAACATCCATTGAAATTTGAGTATCTGATTCACACTGGCGCGGTCATCGGAGCCGCAAGGACAAAAGAGAGGTAGGGCTTTTGTTGTTTTGGATTCATCGTATACAGACAGTGACGATTCCATGTACGTTCCATTTGTATACACAAAGCAAGCGAACCAAAACCGTCCCCGTCCACACATTTCACATTCACCGCGCACGGGGTTACGGGTTAACGATAGCTGCAGTTAAGCAGCCATATGACACCGGAGAGCAGACCTACGCAATCTGACTCTGTAACGAAAGCAGTACATTTTGCACCTCAGGCATCCCAACATGCCCCCGCAAAATCCGGCTACATCAATTACACATTGTTGAGCATGAAGCAATTCACATATGGCTCGTAAGCTGCATAACGGCTTATGGCATTACAAGCAAATCAAACATAAGACGCAACACCAGATCCCCGGCAGGACAACCACCACGTTGTCCCACCGGGGATCGTCCAATTTCTAACCCCAATACCCTGCAAATTCAACTCCCCTACCATTTCCATCCCTACACTCCCACCACTTCCTCTCCAAACAAAAAAGGAAGCAACCACCTAATCACTTTAATCCATCCTTTCAAACCAAATACTTATGTATTTCAAACTGCCTTCCCCCACCTCTAAAAGTACATTTTTACAATGATGCAAAAGCAATAAAGTTTGCACCCGCACATAACGAAGGAAAAGAAATAAGGGAAAAGGACGACTTTGGAGGGGCGGGAATCTACAAGTAACTACCCAATCCGTAGATTCCCGCGGCTCCACCGGAGGACGTTCCCTTATTCCTTTCCGAAGTGATGTCCGCACAAAACTCCCCTCCCGCAACTTCCCGCTAAAAAAATGCAAAAAAAGAGACCCCATCATTCGCAGCTGATGAGGTCTAAAAATATAGTAATTCAAAAGGGGTTATTACAGACATCATAACGGATGCATCTTAAAAAAACCTGATAATAACCTTAAAGAAACATTAATTTTATCATTTTAGGTATCTTCCTTTATAATATTGGGCAAAAAAGAACGCCACGGTCGCAGTCCATGGCGTTCAATCTGTTTATATATTCAAAAGGGGTATGCGTTAACTATAGCCACTTTATCTTAAAACTTTATGAACTCAACCTAAAAAAGTTATTAATTTTCTGATTTTATGCCTTTTTTTGCTCAAGAATGACCAGAATGTTCCAATTTACTGCGTACAGAATCGATTTTGTACTGTGCCGAAGTTGGATGATCGCGCCGATCATCGATTTTGACCGCTGTAGACACTCTACCCGCGCCTTGTTCAAAGGGACTTTCATGTAGCGCCTGAATCGCTTTGAATACATCTGCAATATCGCCTTCGATAATGGTACTCATCGGTGTCAGTTGAATCTGAATGCCCTGCTGCTGATCCAATACCCGTTGCATCTGCGCCACATATGAACTCAAGCTCGTACTACCTGTACCGACCGGAATCACGGTCACTTCTGCAATTGCCATCTTGAACTCCTCCTCTATTCCCGCATGTGATTGTATTCTATTCCTGTTTTACCCAAAATCCAACCCTGCTACCAGGCGATACGCTGCTCGTCCTTACGTTCATGCAACATAATGAGACACGCCCATTTTTACTTTTTTGTCAATATATTGTGTCATATCATAGACAACACACCTACATATAGAATACAGTTAACGATTTTTTATTGTACTGTAGCACTCTTTAAACGACCTGTAACGCAAGTGTACCGTCGTTTTTTTAGTATGTATACCGTCTGTATGCCAGCATTCGTCGGAATGAGCTGACTACAAACGCACTCCATTTGATACACGGAAAGGATGATCTACACCTATGACTATTCATCGGTCGATGATGAACCCTGCACATCTGTTAAATCCAGACCATTCGGACGAGAATTCTCTTCCCTTTAGCATCACACCGTCAGAGCATAAGCAGCACCCTATTATGGAGATGGGCGAGCATATTATGTATGGTGAGCATGAATCCACACGCGAGAATGCCAATTTGAATGGAGACAGCTTTTCCGGCAAAATGAGCCGTCTCGGCAGCGAATATTCCAAATATTACACCAAAGAGCGTATTCTGCCTCCCCCTATCGCCGAAGCGGTCAAGCAGAACCGGATCTATATTCATGATCTGGATCATTATGCGCTTGGTACGACTAACTGTATTTTCATCCCGTTTGAACGGTTGCTGCGCGAAGGCTTCAGCAGTGGCAACGGCAGTCTGCGTACGCCCAATTCGATCATGACAGCGATGGCACAGGTGGCGATTATTTTCCAATGTCAGCAAAATTCGCAATACGGCGGAGTCGCTGCTAACAAGCTCGATTACGATCTGGCACCGTACGTTACCCGCTCATTCCGCAAGCATCTGCGCAAAGGGCTGCGTTATCTCGGTGAATGGATCGCCGCACGTAATGCCGATCTGCATCCAGTCACTTCCACGGCATCGCTACATACCGAGCACAACGAACAGCCAACAACCACATGTTCCGTTGGAGATGAGCATTCGGTTGCCGAGATGGAGCAGATGATCGCCTGCACACATATGAATGACAGTGAATTGGCGCTAAGCTATCCGCTGGCGTACCGATATGCCATGGAAGAGACGCGCAATGAGACGTTTCAGGCGGCAGAGAGTCTCGTTCACAATCTGAATACGATGTCGAGTCGAGGCGGTGGACAGATTCCATTTACAAGTATCAACTATGGGACATGTACGTCACCGGAAGGTCGACTGGTCGTGGAAAGCCTGCTGGCGGCGACAGTACGTGGGCTGGGCAATGGCGAGACGCCTATTTTCCCGATCCAAATCTTCAAATGTAAGCAGGGTGTGAACCAGCAGCCTGGTGATCCTAATTATGATCTATTTCTAAAAGCGATCGATTGCACGTCGCGCCGATTGTATCCGAACTTTGCCAATCTGGATGCGCCGCTGAACTGCGAATATCTCATAGAAGGCGATCCTGATACGGAGTTTGCCACTATGGGCTGCCGCACCCGCGTCGTGGCTGACCGATTTGGACGGAATCATCTATCCGGTAAAGGCAATTTATCCTTTAATACGATCAATCTGGTGAAGTTGGGGCTAGATTACGGGATGATGGATCAAGATCAGGCGGATGAACAAGGCTTTTACCAGGCGCTGGATGAATGTATGCAATTGGCGGCGGAAGGGCTGTTGCATCGATTCCGCATTCAAGCGGTACAACCTGCCAAAGCATCTGACTTTATGATGCGAGAAGGCGTCTGGGAAGGCGGCAATGAACTCGCCCCGGATGATATGGTCGGCGAATTGCTCAAGCATGGTACGCTATCTATCGGCTTTATCGGACTAGCGGAATGTATGTATGCTCTGTATGGTGTGCATCATGGCGCAGATGATCACATCCATGCCAAAGCGCTACAAGTTATTCGTCATATGCGCAATGTGTGCGATCAACTGAGTGAGCAGCACAATCTGAACTTCTCGCTGATGGCAACACCAGCAGAAGGATTATCCGGCAAATTCGTCGCTATCGACCGTGAACGGTATGGCAGCATCGCAGGAGTGACTGATCGGGAATATTACACCAACTCGTTTCATATTCCGGTCTACCACAATATTCAAGCTGCTGACAAAATCCGGCTGGAAGCTCCGTTTCATGAGCTGTGCAATGCTGGTGCTATCTCATATATCGAGCTGGATGGCAACGCCCGGCAAAATCATGCAGCGCTGGCGCGAATTGTGCAATATGCGCTGTCACAGCAGATCAGTTATTTTAGCATTAATCATCCGGTAGATCGCTGCACTGCCTGTGGGTATGAAGGGATCATCGGCTCCCATTGCCCATCCTGCGGTGAATCGGAGCAGCAAGTGCACATCGCCCGTCTGCGCCGGGTAACCGGTTATTTGACGGGCGATTATCAGACGCGCTTCAATCCTGCCAAACAGGCGGAAGTTCGCGACCGGCTCAAGCATCGCTGATGTGTATGCACATTTGCGGGTATATTCCAGAGTCGATTAATGAAGGACACGGTATGCGAGCAGTCGTATTTATTAGCGGTTGTCGTCATGCCTGTCCGGGCTGCTTCAGTCCGCATACATGGTCATTTACCGCCGGGGAACCTTTTACCGCTTCGTTGCAACAGGAATTGATCGACGGCATGGCGCGCAATCCCCTGCTAGATGGGTTGACTATTGCAGGTGGTGATCCATTTTTTTCCGCGGGTGAGGTGGCGGGATTTGTAGAGAAGGTTCGCGCTCAATTGCCACAACTGTCGATCTGGATCTATAGCGGATTTACATGGGAAGAAATCTTTTTGCAACAGTCCCCAAAATATTTGAAACTTCTCTCTCTATGCGACGTATTGATTGATGGAAGATTCGAGAAATCGCTACGCGATGTGTCACTGCCTTACCGTGGCAGTAGCAATCAGCGAGTGATCGATGTGCAGCAGAGTATAGATCAGCGGCACGTTATTCTGTGGAATCATCCGGTACGATTGTGATATCAATCGGTCGACACGCCACTTAATAAAAAGATAATCACAAGCAATATTTTCTACTTTTTCAAAATTTTATTGCACAAAATATTGACTTATGCGATTAAATTGCATATGATTTGATCAAAGTAGTCAATAAGCTGCTTCAATCACGACAATCCGGTGTTATATATAATCAGTAACACTTCAAACCGTACACTAATTTCATAAACCTATTCCTGTTAAAGGGGAGTAGCTGTACAGGCAACGTCGTCATTACGGGTGAATAACCCCGGCTTTGCTTGGCAATGGATCAGAAACCTGAACTTCATTGTTAGCGAGACCTTTACCACAAAATTGGTGAAGACTCGCTATCTTTTGGGAGACCTTTACCTTTGTGGTAAAGGTCTCTTTTTATATAGAGGCTGCTAGTGGCCGTTAACAACAATTTATTTTTAGGAGGAGTCTTATGGATGCAGCATTATTGTTAGAGTATGGCTGGGTACTGCTCGTACTGGTCGCGCTGGAGGGTTTGCTCGCTGCCGATAACGCGCTCGTGCTGGCGATTATGGTTAAGCACTTACCAGATGAGCAACGCAAAAAGGCATTGTTCTACGGTTTGTTCGGGGCATTCGTGTTCCGCTTTGCTTCCCTGTTTATTATCTCGTTCCTCGTTGACGTATGGCAGGTGCAGGCGATTGGTGCCCTTTATCTGTTGTACATTTCCATCAACCATATCGTCCGGCATGTATTCGCCAAGCCGAAGACGGATGAAGCGGCTGACGACAAAGGGCCAGCTGCCAATCCGAAGAAGCAATCCGGTTTCTGGATGACGGTCTTCAAAGTGGAAGTTGCCGATATCGCGTTTGCGGTTGACTCCATTCTGGCAGCGGTCGCGCTGGCTGTGGCATTGCCTGCAAGTGGTTTGCCGCCAATCGGCGGTTTGGATGGCGGTCAGTTTATCGTTATCTTCTTGGGTGGTTTGATCGGTCTGATCATCATGCGTTTCGCCGCTTCGTTCTTCGTGAAGCTGTTGCAGGAACGTCCGGGTCTGGAGATCGCCGCATTCGTTATCGTCGGCTGGGTCGGTGTGAAGCTCGCGGTGATTACGCTGGCTCACCCATCACTGGCAGTCATTTCGGAACACTTCCCTGAAAATAAAATCTGGAAATTCAGCTTCTACGTTGTTCTGGTTGCCATCGCTGCTGCGGGCTGGTTCTTGTCCAGCAAGCGTGAGATTCCGGCAGAAGACAACGCAGTCAAAGAAGTGAAGCAAGAGATCAAAGAAGACCTGTAACACCATAAGCTTCTAATCTTATAGACAAGTCATAGGTCGTGTATTACGATTCACGACTTATGGCAAGTACGAATGGGCAGTCTCTACGGAGGCTGCCTTTTTGTTATATTCCATATCAATTTACCTGCACATCAATACAGGATACATATAATATTTTTTCAAAATTATGGATTTAATATTATTTTTTTGAATAAAGTGACGAAATAGTAATATGTAAATGTTTATTTCCAGCTCTACTCCTCTCGCTTGACGGTTACTGCTTGAGCCGTCCATTTCTCCCTCATCTATAGCCTGAACGTTACGCACACGCATCTGGCATCTTGTAATTTGATTTTGTGAATTACATAGCTTCAGCCAAGCATGACACTACACCAAATGGAGTGAATATTATGCGAATTGCCGGTAATTTCAAGACGTTTACCAAGTTGATCACTGCTTTTATTCTGGTATCCCTCATCGTTGCCGCTGTTGGTCTGTATAGCATGATCAATCTGGATCGGATCAAAGGTAGCGTAGATAACCTGTATAACAATAATCTGGTTTCCATGCAGCATCTGTCCGACGCCGAACTTGCTTTGCAAAAAATGCGTGTCGCTTCGCGCGATATCGCCCTTAGCTCCACCGCGCAGGATAAACAAACGGTACTGGATACAGTGCCCGGTCTGATCGAAGAAGTCAATGCAGGCATTACAGGCTATCGCAGTACTCCGCTGTCGAACGAAGAACAAACCGAGCTGCAAAATTTTGAACAACTTTGGACGACGTATCAGCAAGTCTACAATCAAGCGATCCAACTGGCACAAACGTCTTCCGCTACCGCCTTCCAAAACTTTGTCAAAGAAAGTGTTGTCCCTGCCGGCACAGATATGTACGCCAGCATTGCCAAATTGAACGAATTGAATGTGCAGCAGGCAAGTACTGCCAATCAGTCTGCCAATACGATATTTAACAACTCTCGTCTGTGGACGATGATCTGGATTGTGGTTGGCTTTGCCTTCTCAATCATACTCGGTACTGTAATCGCCCGCATGATCAGTCGTCCGCTCAAGCAAATTGCTGCGCTGCTCAAAGATGTAGCTGCGGGTGATCTGCGTCAGCGCTCCCCATTGACCGGACGCGATGAGATCGGTCAGCTGGCTGCCGCTGCGAATGATATGTCCACTCGTCTTAACAAGCTGGTATCCAGCATTATCGATTCTGCACAGAATGTAGCCGCTACCTCTGAGCAAATCTCTGCCAGCACACAAGAGATTGCCAGCAATAGTGCGAACCAATCCCAATCTGCCCACTCCATTGCCCAGCTGTTCCGCGATATGTCGACCGCTATTGATGACGTAGCACACAGTGCCGAAGAAGCCGCCGAAATTGCCGACCGTACCGTAGAAAAAGCGCGCAAAGGCAGTGCGCTGGTCAACCAGTCTGCTGATGGTATGCAGCTGATGAGTGCCCAAATGCGCAAGCTGGAGCTGGATTCCAATCAGATCGGTGACATTATCGAAGTCATCGACGATATCGCCAATCAGACGAATCTGCTGGCGCTGAATGCTGCGATCGAAGCAGCACGCGCTGGTGAGCAAGGTCAAGGCTTTGCTGTTGTTGCCGACGAAGTACGCAAACTGGCAGAACGCAGCGGAACTGCGACTAAGGAAATTACCGGCATTATCCGCTCCATGCAGAAAAATATGCAGCAAAGTTTGAACTCTGCCGAGCTGAACACCGAGCATTCGGTGAATACGAGTGAAGCATTTAACGATATTATGGGTCGCATTAATGACTCGTCACTGAAAATTAACGGTATCGCCGCTGCCAGTGAAGAACAGAGTGCGCAATCGTCCGAAGTGGTCAATTCGGTCAATGAAATTGCCGCCGCTAGCGAAGAAGTAGCTTCGGCGTGCGAACAAACTGCCACCTCCTCACAAACACTGGCACAATTGGCTGAACATTTGCAAGATTCGGTCAATACATTCAAAATTTAATCACTGTTGTACCCGGCATCAATATGATGCTGGTGGAAATATATGTGGATCATTCATCTACTCCAAAAGATGATTTATATGCTCCAGCTATGCTCCAACATTGCAATAACCTGAAAAGCGGCTGCCCTCTGCATGTGAAGGGTAGCCGCTTTTCAGGTTTATTTTCGAATTAGATTCATATCCGAATATCGATAGCATTCCCTGTTGATCCTTGCAGTATACGATATGGTCAGTATCCTATACTGTACATTACAAATGCTCGATGATATCGCCTGCCAGCAAGGAAGCCGGATTGCCGGGGCGTGACAGGGCAGCGATATCGCCAGCATGTCCGTGCAGATGAACGCCAAATGCCGCTGCCTGAATGCCATCCAGCCCCTGTGCAAGCAGACCGGAGATCACGCCCGTCAAGACGTCACCAGAGCCACCTGTTGCCATACCAGGATGCCCGGTGGTGTTAACGAATACACGACCATCTGGCGAAGCAATCACTGTACGTGCGCCCTTGAGTACAAGCGTGACACCATGCTCCTGCGCAAATTGGCGTGCTAGACCGATGCGATCGCGCTGGACTTCTTTGGTCGGTATGCCTGCCAGACGAGACATTTCACCAGGATGAGGTGTAAGAATAGTAGGTGCTTGGCGACGGCACCATTGGGTCAGCCCATCCGCTTCTGCGAGAATATTCAGACCGTCGGCGTCGATGACAAGCGGCTGTTCGCTCTGCTCCCATAACTGACGAAGCCAATCTCCATCCCCATCAAATCGTCCCAGACCGGGACCGATTGCCAGCACATCGGCTTTGTCTGCCTGTTCCAAAATAGTAGCTACCGTATCAGCAGTCCATTGTCCGTCCGGGTGTGATGATACTGGCGCCATCATCAGCTCTGGCACATGACCGACCATATGCTTCATTAGCTGCTCTGGCAGTAGCCATGTGACCAATCCGCTCCCAATACGCAGCGCTGAGCGCGATGCCATCAAGCCTGCACCACTCATATTGAGACTGCCACCTACGATCATAACGTGACCGTACGTGCCTTTGTGACCATCTACAGTGCGAGTACGTTCGGTATCTATTTTCAATACTTGACGCAGTGTATCGTCTGTAATGAGATGTGTTTGCATGTTGGCATTGTGTGCGACGCTACGTGGAATGCCGATGGCGCGTACGATTACATCGCCCGCATTGCCTGCACCCGGATACTGGGTTAAGCCTTGTTTTAGAAAAGCGAGACAGACCGTTACTTTTGCCTGAATACAATGCTCCGCCACTTCGCCCGTATCGGCGTTCAAGCCGCTCGGAATGTCGGCGGCGATGATATCCTTGCCACTGTGATTGGCAGAACGGATGATTGATGCGTACGGTTCGCGTGGTTCGCCCTTGCTGCCAGTGCCAAGCAGACAGTCGATAATCCCGGTGTAAGGTTGCCACTGAGTCTGCGGTGATGCCGATTCAGCAGAAGAAGATTGGGCATTGTTAGCATGCTGTTCATCGTCACCTTGTCCATCAGATGGCAGATTCCAGCTGTCATTCCAGACGATATGAGGAATACCAGAGTGCTGCGCCGCATCCCGCTGTAATGCAGCATCACCGCCAAGCTCTGACGGCTCGGTTGCATACAGCAGTGTGACCTTGATTCCCGCATCTTGTAAATAACGTGCCGCCACTAGTCCATCGCCGCCATTATTGCCTTTGCCAATCAGTATGAGCCAGTGTTGATGCTGACGATGCGGGATGACGTGTTCATCGCTGCGGATGCCGCTGCGCCGTTTCAGTGAAGGTCCAGATGGCACATCTGCCTGCTCCTCCTGCTTGCCACCGATCCATGTCATCACTTCCTCGGCGATGGCTTTGCCTGCACTTTCCATCAAGGACATTGCCGGAATGCCCAGTTGCTCTATCGTATGCTGATCCAGATTGCGCATTTGCTCTGCGGTAACGATATACATAAAAAAGCCCCTTTTCCGTATATGATTGAGCTGCATACTATCACTCTGTTCTTGCCAAACTCTACTGTTCTATTAACCGTATTCGTATCCTTTCCATTCTGATCCAATGGGTAAAATAAAAGACACCGCCGAAAAGGGCAGTGTCTTGAGGTTACCTTGTTTCTATCCAGTGACTTTATATCTCATTCCAGTGACTGCATATCGCATTGCTTGATATTATTTCATCCCTTGGGTTCTTTTACACTTGATCAATACGCTACGGTAAAGCGATCCTGTACAAACTGCGGATCTTCCACCTCATCGAACAACGCTGCTGCGTAGTCTTCGGCAGAGATGCGGCTTGCCCCGTCATCATCGGTGATTAGACGAGACGTACCGATACGGAAGTTACCGGTGCGCTTGCCCGGTTCAATCCAGCTTGCCGGACTCACATATGTCCATTCCAGACCGCTCTGACGATACACTTCATACGCTTCCGCGTGCGCCTGTGCCAGCGGTTTGATCTCCTCGGGGAAATCGGCGGTATCCATCAGACGTACACCCGGTTCCACTTCCAGACTACCAGCGCCGCCAACAATGACGAGGCGCTGAATGCCTGCATTTTTTACACCTGCACTAATGCAGCGCGCGGCTTCCGGCAGTTCTTCCTCATTGCCAAATTGTGGTCCAAAGGCGCTGATCACGACATCATGCCCGGACACTGCCGCTTCGACACTTGCCGGATCAAGTACATTGACACGTACCAGATGCAGCTGCTCCTGCTGTTGATCAAATTTGGACAAGTCGCGTCCAGCTGCGGTCACTTCATAACGACGACGCAACCCTTCTTGTACAAGGCGCTGACCGATCATACCGCTGGCGCCGATAATAATAATTTTCATCCTCTATCCATCCTTTCCGTCATGACAGTACCTGACTTGAGGTTCTGTCCTTACATACCCGGTACAGCCGGAACTGATTCAGTTCTGCTGACCGATCGCTTGACGGACTTCTTCCATCTGTTGCAGATCGGTCGTCACCTGACGCAGTGTGATCTGCTCCAGCTCATGCTCCATCGCACGCTGCGCTCTGGCGAATACCTGCTCCAATTCCTGCTGGATATTGCGCCCGATATCGCAATCCAGATTCGGGGTATCATGAATCGCAAACAGCTCATCCCGATTCTCGCTCTGTACCGCACGGTAAATGTGCAGCAGCGTAATCTCGCCTGCTGGACGGGTCAGCTGTGCTCCGGCAACACCAGGTTGTGTCCGCAAAATGCCTGCTTTGGTCAGCAAGCTGATCATGCGGCGAATCACGACCGGGTTCGTATTGACGCTGCCCGCAATCATTTCCGAAGTAATCCGGCCTTCGGTAGAGTCGAGCAGTGACAGTGTGTGTATCGCTACGGCAAAACGGCTATTGTACGCCATACGGATTCCTCCTTTTTCCTGCCTGATGGTTATGCAGATTATCGTCGTCCCGGCTTGAGTATGCTATCTATACGTGTATATCGAAGTACTTATGTCCATCATCAATCACTTCAGTCCATATCCCAGTATACCAGTATTTCACCCAAAACTGACAACTGATTATCTAAACAATCAGCAGAAAGAAACGCAAAATGCTTTTTTTCGTTTAATACTATAATGTAAGCCTGTCTATGCAGTCTCAACTCATTCCCTATCGAAAGGAAGTGCAGTATACATGTACAATAATGCGTTGCCTGTTATGAAATGGTTGACGTTCGCTCTGGAGGCATTGATGGCGATTCCGCTGATTGGCGGAACCTTCGTCATTAGCTACGGGTACGGACCGCTATTTATCGCTTTTATCCTGCATCTGATTACGCTGGTGCTGGCTATTCGTGCACGTCGCTCGCCGTTTGGTAATGCGATCGGTATTGTGACGTCAGCGATCGCTTGGATTCCGGTTGTTGGCTGGATTATGCATACGATTACGGCAATTGTGCTGCTGCTCGAATCGATTGCGGTAACGATGCGCGGCACGTCGGTTCATCAGCCACCATACGATCAATATAATCGTCGTTACTAATCGGACGAACAGGGATTACCTCACGTTGCTGTAGCAATATCGGCTTCTTCCAGCGTCCATTGTCTGCTTGGATCATACGCTTCAACAATAGGTAAGATCATTCGCTAGAACAACAAGGTGTTGAATCAGCGGCACGGTTGTGCAATAGTGGTATCAGCAAGCTGGAAAGCGACCAATGGTTGTAAAAGGAGTGAACAAGGTGGACGCATGGCAATCAAGCATGTGGCAATACGACCAGATCGGATGGATCTGGTCGAGTGTCGCCATGCTGGCTTTGCTGGCGGCGGTGTATGGATTCTCCGCCGCACAGCGCAAGCGAACCGACCGCGAACGGATGCGCCGGATCGAAGTCAGTTTGAATCATTTTACCCGGGCAGCCGGACATCTGTATCCGGTAGTTAGTGCCACTGGTGTTGCTTCCCCCGTATCAGCATCCGACCGCAGCGAAGTGGCATTAACCGCTGAAATCGTACTTGCCTGCAAAGCTGCACCGTATGCAGATCATGAGCTGGTCGAGCGCATCGACCGCTATCTGGATATGCAAAATCGACAGGCAATGCTGCTGCTATATCGCACATTGGAGATGAATATTAGCCGTCTGACCCGCGAACGCAAACAATTGCTGGCACGTGGCGAACAGCCGCACTGGGGATTGTTGTTCTGGCTAACGCTGCGTCCCCTGCTGCCGCTCGTAGTGTTGCTGCTAGAAGGTGCGCTGCTAGTGCACAGTTTGCAGGCGATACATATAGCGCAACTGGCGGGCCCACCGGCGCCTTTCTTCGTATTACTACGGTTGATTTCGCTAACAGGTGCACTGCTGTTGTTGTACGGTGTGCTTAGTGCACAATTTAGAGAAAGCGGGCGCCGGACGTCATTTGTGATCAACGCACTCGTGATCGCGGGGCTTGGATTGCTGCATCTGTTCGGCTTGGCGGTAGCACCGTATGTACTGATTGTTCAGGTATTGGTCTTTGCAGTCGGATATCGATTCACTCAGGAGCCAAAGCGCAAGGAGCGTCCATATGCGGGCGAGTACAAATAATCTACACTGTAGCGCTTGATTGAGCGAAAGAAGAATAACTACTATGCAGTGCTATGATGTACAGATTGTATAGTTTACAGTATCGAATACAGCCTGTGCCCAAAAAATGGGTTACAGGCTGTTTTTGTTGTATTTGATTTCTTGAAGGATTGTCTATTATCCAACACACCAGCAATTCTTTTTATAAAAGATAATACAAAAGAAGCTGACTCCTCACGAGTCAGCTCCTTGTACCAAAGATCATGTATATCCAGTATATCAATCTTCCACTTCGTTCATATCCGCCATCAGACATACGGGACGATCTACAGTCAGTTCGTGACCCGTTGGAGTTAAACGACCAGTCTCTGGATCGGCGGCAAACTGCACGATATTGCCGGAATCCTGGTTGCAGACGAGTACGTATCCACCGGGAACGACGGCAAAGTTGCGGGGCGTTCTGCCTTTGACATGTACCCATTCCACTACCGATACCGTCCCTGCTTCCTGATCGATAGCATACTGCACGATGCTATCATGCCCGCGATTGGACGCATACACATAACGACCGCACAACGATAGGCGAATATCACCACCGGTATTCTCTTCATCGAAGTCTTTTGGCAGTGTAGATACAGTATTCAGAATCTCCAATACGCCGGTTTCTACGTTGCGGAAGTAAGCAGTCACTGTGCTATCCAGTTCATTGATCCCATATGCTAGCTGACCATTTGGATGAAAGACCAGATGACGCGGGCCTGCGGCTGAAGGCAGCGACGTGCTACCAGCTTCGGTAAGACTGCCATCTTCGCCCAAATGATACGCAGCTACGATATCCTGTCCCAGATCAGATACGTACGCGATGCTACCATCCAGCGATGGCACGATAGAATGCGTATGCGCGGCATCCTGACGTTCAGGGTAAGTCCCTTTCCCCTCATGCTGCACATTGCCGCTACGGTCGCCCAGACTGCCGTCTTCGTTTACAGGAAACGAGCTGGCATTCGCGCCGGTATAGTTCGCAGCCAGCAAATACCGACCGTCCGGTGTCAATTGCACATAACATGGCGCTCCACCGCCAGTTGGCTTGCGATCCAGCAGATGCAAGGCGTGTTCACTATCGATAGAATATGCCAGCACTTCGCCCTCGTCCTTTTCGCTGGCAGCATACAGATGCGTCGCATCCTCTGACAATGCCAGATAGGACGGATTCTCTACCCCTTTCACATGGGAAACGAGCTTCAGCTCACCTGTATTCTGATTCATTATTGCTACATGAATTCCTGCTTCTTGTGTCTCGGCATATGTACCGATATAAAGCCATACCTGATGATCGATTACTGACATGATGATTCCCCTCTCTGCAACTATGATGGTATAGCACGTCAATCGCGACAGGCGATGTCATTAAAAAGGCATCTACACCTGCACGACGCAATATTATGCGGATCGGCTATAGAAAAAGCCTGTTCAGTGAACAGGCACACTCTCTATTTAATACCGAATCCATCCGTTCCTGAATCAGCAGAGCACGTATTTGTCATCCAGTCAGCCACAACCATTACAACCAAATCGGACTAGCGTGATGATTCGGCTGCATCGTCTTTATTCATGCGACTGAACAGCAACCGCACTAGTGGTGGGATACCGATAAAGATCAGCATTGTACGAAATAGCTGGTAGCAACTCACGGTTGCGATATCGGCATGTACTTCATGCGCGATAATGCCCATTTGATCCATACCGCCCGGTGCCATACTCAGCAGACCTGTTGCAGCAGAGACACCGTGCCATTTCATCAGCACCAGTGTCATGATGCAGGCGAAGACAATCAGCAAGACGCCACTGCCCAGCGCCAACAGAATCATGCGCCGCTTACGCTGCAATTGCTCAGGATGCAGCATCAGACCGACCGAACTACCGATTAGCAGCTGTGCCACATCCAGCACAGCAACAGGCAACGCCGGACCGTGCAGATCGATCAGTTGCAGCACAAAGGTCATGATCATCGGCAATAGCAAATATGCAGTCGGGAAGCGAACTTTTTTGCCTATCCATGCTGCCAGCGGGCAAAGAATCAGAAATGGAAGAATAGCGGGGAACAACGCGCTCCAACTCCCCGACGAGCGTACTACTGTGCCCGATACGGCATCCGCATCCACGCCAAACAATGGGCTGAACACAAGCAGTGGCACGAAGATAACGATCATCATCAACCGCGACACCTGCAAAAAGGTCACTACCGTAATATCAATGCCTTTCTGTTCCTCTGCCAGCACAATGACCTGACTGAGCCCACCCGGAATGCTGCCAATCAGCATCGTTTGAAATGGAATGCCTGTCCAGCGCGACAATACATACGCGATCAACATAGAGAATAACAGTAGCAACAGCGTCAATGTAATCATCGATGGCAATTGCTGACCGATCTGTCCTAATGTTGATACCGTCAGCGATAACCCTATCGAATAACCGACGATCATAATACCGGCATTTTTCGCGGCGGCAGGCCACGACGGTTGCCAGCGCTTCAATAGTCGCGAACCAATGAATACGCTAATCATCGGACCGAGCAACCACGGCACCGGCAAATGTAGCAGGCTGAACAATACACCGCCAATCAGGGCACACAGCAGCGTGCTGCCCCAACTTCTCCAGCGGATGGAAGAAGTCACGAAGAAGCTACCAGCTCACGAATACGTCCATGAATATCGCCGTGGAATGCTCCGCCATGATAGCAGACGACCTTGTCGATATCCAGCTCCAGAAAGGCTTGCAGCGATTGCACTGCCAACGGATAATCTGGAGTAAAATTCGGCACTGGTCCGTCCAGCTGCCCGTCATTCACCGCCATCGCATCGCCAGCAAACAGCGTCTTGCTGCCTGGATGATACAGACTGATATGACCGGGTGTATGTCCCGGTGTATAAATGACTTGCAGACCACCAGCCAGTGGTAACACATCGCCGTCTTGCAGCACATCAGTAACGTTCGGCGGTGTATCTGCGGAGAAGACCGCGCGGAACTGCTGGGCAGTCTCCGGCGTGAGCGAGGACAGCATCATGTTGAGTCGCTCCGGTGTAGCTTTTAGAAAAGGAGCAGTGCCGTCAATCACCTTACGATCCCCTTCATGCGCGTACACGTTCAGTTCGCCACCACCTGCGGCGATCCATTGTGGCAACGTACCTACATGGTCGATATCCTGATGCGTCAGAATCACTCCGGCTACCGGATAATCTGGTTGGAGCAATGCATTCAACTTGTCATAACTGCCCGGTATCCCCGTATCAAATAGATAGGCACGCCCCTCTTCATAAATGACAAACGGATGCAGTACGGCCGCATGACCACCCATCGTCACTTCCAAATGAAGCACTTCGATCTGTTCATTACTATTCATATCTATTCCAAAGCCTGCCAGCGCAAGCTTCGGTTCACCTCCCAGAGCGGAATGATTGATCTGTTCCATTATCATTCTTTCCAGTCGGAATTGTCAAAATAATACCACCTGTTAATTATGTATATATCATCATAACAAACGGATCAGGCGTCTACCTGTGTCGTGACACATCCTGATCCGTTTACATAGAGCATACCCGATTACGTCCTTCACGCTTGGCACGATACAATGCCTGATCCGCTTGTTCCAACAACATATGCGCATCGGTAGCCGGAAAGGTCGCGATGCCGATCGAGATTGTAATATGCAGCTGTTTGCCATTCAACAGCGGAAAGGCGTGCTGTTCTACCAACTTTCTCAAATGCTCTGCCATATGCTGCGCTTGATCAAATCGGCAATGATTGAGCAGTACGACAAATTCTTCTCCACCTTTGCGGGCACACTGATCAGACGAACGCACAAAATCCATCAGCAATTCACCAAATATAGAGAGCACCGTATCCCCGGCACCATGTCCATACGTATCATTAATCGATTTGAAATAATCAATATCGATCATTAACAATGAAAAAGGCTCCCGCGTCTGTCCAGCCCGTTGCAGCTTCTGCTCCATAATCGATTCAAAGGCACGCGAGTTGTACAGCCCTGTCAGATGATCCCGACTCGCCTTTTCTTTGAGCAAATGTAGAGAACGGTTGGAACGACTCAGATAGGTGAGCAGCAAATACGTGAATACCCCGCCTGCAAAATAACTGAGCATAACGATCAGCGTACTCAGTAATCCACTGTTCGGTACGGCAAAATAAACAACGACACACGGCATCAGCATACCACCTGCGATAATGCCCAACCAGCGGCGAAATGACTTGCGATGCGAATACGTAAACAGCAACGCCGACAGTACATATGTAGTCGCCACCATCGTTGTACCCGCCAGCAATCCCGCCAAATTATTAATATCCAATAAAAGGAAGCGACCAAGCAAAATGCAGACTAACGCGATACCGCCCGCAAACCGCCCAGCCATGTACACTGCACTCACAATCGCCAGCGCACGCATATCCAGATGAAATCCACCGGGTGCCCCACTGCTTAACAGCATTAGCCCGATTCCAAGTACGCCATGCAATAAGCCCGCCAGATAGGGATACGCTGCATGATAACGCGGGAACTTCTCTTTGAACCGATTCAACAGCAAGTTCGTAAAAAACAAAAAAGCTGTAACCATAGTCAGATTATTAATCAAAATAAGCATCATAGTAAGCCTTTCATATATGCCAACGTGGCAGTTTATCAATGGTTTTCTACATCATATTCAATAAAAGACATATTATTCACGCTACGTCTCAGTCAACATAATTCAGCAACTATACTATATAATACGGCAAATCAACACTATTATTTCATAGATGTACCAAAGAAACTTTATGCTGTACGGATAACGACGCATTGAATCATAGCATGCGCAAATGTAATGTGTAAAGGAATGGTACATCCTCTACCAAACACCATTTTCGACAGATATTACCGATACATGCCGCAAAAAAACCGGTGTCGGATGACACCGGTCTGTACGACGTATACAATCTACTGTCCAGCGGATGGACGAATAGAGAGAATAACAAAGGAGCTACAATTTAGAACGAGTTTTTAACGACAGCTTCAGTCAGGGGGAAACGACCAGATGCGTAAGCAGGCTTCGCTGCTTTTCCTACAGTGATCAGCATAACCGGAACATAACGCTCAGGCACGTTGAAGTGCTCCACGAATGTCGCTGCGTTAAATCCGCCCATTGGGCAAGTGTCATAACCAAGTGCGCGTGCTGCCAGCATCAGGTTCATCGCTGCCAGAGAAGCATTGGACAGTGCGCTATTGCGCGCTACATCCGGGTTCTGGTAAGCGCCATTGATCTGACCTACGAGCGTATCGCGGATTTCCTGTGTCATGCCGCCAGCTTCTACCAGTGCATCATAGACGATAGCTGCGTTTTTGTTCGCTTCCAGATCGCCCAGTACCGCTACGGTAAACGAGCTTTCTGTTACTTGCGATTGATTGTAGGCGATAGGCAGCAGTTCTTGCTTTTTCGCTTCATCGTCGATCACAAGGAATTTCCAGTGTTGCAGATTCCATGCAGATGGAGCAGCATTGGCTGCGGACAGGATCGTATCCATATCGTCCTGTGGAATCACGTACCCTTTTTCGTATACTTTTACCGAATGACGGTCTTCAATTACTTGAATTGTTTCTGGTTTAACCACGTTGGACATGTAGAACACTCCTCGATCAAAAGTAGGAAACTATACGGAACAGGTATAAAGCTTATTTTTAGTAATCAGATATCGTTTCCACTGTGATTATATAAGCGTACAAATGGAGTGTCAACTGTAATTATCCAGTCACCTGATCTTTTAACGTGGCGTTAACGCTTGTGAAGTCTGACGAACCCAGTCCAGCAATCGCAAATCCTGTCCCGGACCAGCGATCACCGATAAACCAACCGGTGCGCCCTCAATCAATCCAGCCGGAATGCTCACCTGCGGCAAGCCGGACAGACCCGCGATGCAGGACAGCTGCATCGTGCGTGAACGACGCTGTTCATTGGCTTCACCTTCAATATGGACAGCCGGTGCCGGCCCGGTAGCTGTTGGCAAAATCAGCAGTCCGTTGTTACCGAGCAGTTGATGCAATCGGTCACGTACCTCATTCATCAGCGCGAATGCTTCGCCACTCTGTTCCCGCTGCAACGTGGATGCCCATTGGAAGCGTCCAGCGATATCGTCGGCGAAGGTTGGCTGTACCTCTTCAATCCACTGCTGATGTTGCTCCCAGATCTCGATACCCTGCACTGTACGGAACGCGGTCATCCATGCTGCTAGCCCTTCTGGCGCGATAGCGATCTGCTCTTGTTTTACAGCCCCTTCCTGAGAAGAAGCACCAGATAGTAGACGCTCCGCCACCTGACGCAGCAGTTCGCTCGTCTCCGCTTCTGCCCCTGCCCACGCCTCTTGCGGCCAATACACGATATCAAAAGAGTCGCCAGAATGCGGCTGTGCAGCTGCTGCTACATCCTGCAACAGCGCCTGCCCTACTCTGTACAGCACATCCGCACTGTTCGCCATCCAGCCTACTGTATCAAATCCTTGCGCCAGTGGAATCACACCGTGAATGTCTACCAGTCCATGAGTCGGACGAATGCCATAAATGCCGCAGTACGACGACGGGATACGCACCGAACCGCCCGTATCTGTCCCGATCGCAAAGTCACGCAACCCAGCGGACACAGCTACCGCGGAACCGCTCGATGAGCCGCCGGGAATACGATCAGGCGCCTGCGGATTGACCGGCGTGCCGTAGTGTACATTTTGCCCGTTCAGGCTGTACATCAATTCGTCCGTATGCGTCGTTCCACGCAGCTCCGCTCCCGCTTCCAGCAGCTTGCGGATCGCTGGCGCAGTCTGTTCTGCTGGACTATGTGTGCGCAGCCAATCTGGATTCCCTGCACTGGATGTGTAACCTTCCAGCGCGAATACATCCTTTACCCCAAACGTCAAACCGGATAGCTGTCCTTCTGCCGAATGATGAGATAGCGTCCACTGTTCATTTACAAATGCGTTCCAATTCTGCGTCATGATGGTTCCTCCCTGGCAAACAAAATACATTTTCTATTGAAATCAATTATTTATCATTATATATTTATTCATATTGTAATGAAAAGTATTATTTTGCAGTCGAAAAGAAAGTGAAATTCACATATGGCTGACATAATATACGAAAACATAAGGAGTGATTAACGATGCATCCTTCTCAGCCATCCGATGATATGCTGCCAGTCGATATTGATGATACCGATCGACGGATTATTGCTATTTTAAACCAGAATGGACGCATATCCTATACCGATCTTGCCAAGGATATCGGTCTGTCCCGAGTTGCTGTGCAGGCGCGTGTACATACGCTGATCGAGAACGGGATTATTGAGCGTTTTGCCGCTGTGATCAATCCGGCGAAGATCGGTATTGCTGTATCTGCCTTTTTCAATGTAGAGGTAGAGCCGAAGCATCTGCATGAAACGGCGGATATGCTTGCCGAAGAACCGGTAGTGACCAGTCTGTATCATATGACCGGACCAAGTAAGCTGCATATGCATGGACTGTTCCGCGACAACCATGAGATGGAGACGTTTTTGAAAGACAAACTATACACAATGCCGGGAATTATGAGCGTGGACTGCCAAGTGCTGATTACACGTTATAAAAGCCGGATGGGAATGAGGCTCTAATCCAATGAACATATCCAATTCATCCAATCCCGCTGCTGTTCCAAGCAGTAGCGAATCACCACCGCCGTTTCGCGAGGCAACCTATGGCGAATTATGCTGGGCGATGATCCGTACCGGTATTCTCGGCTATGGCGGCGGTCCGTCGGTTATGCCGCTGTTCCGGTATGAAGCCGTGACTCGTTATCGCTGGATCAGCGATGACGAATTCGGCGAGATTCTGGCGCTGGGCAATGCCCTGCCGGGACCGATTGCTACCAAGATGGCAGCTTATCTCGGCTATCGTAGCAAAGGCACATTAGGTGCCATCGTCGCCATTCTGGCGCATATCGTACCTTCCTTTGTAGCGATGATTCTGCTGCTATCTGCCGTCGCTGTCCTCAGTCAGTCGAAGATGATTCAGGGCATGATCGCTGCTGTCGTGCCAGTGATCGCTGTTATGCTGGGCGTGATGGCGTACGAATTTGGCGAAAAGGCAGTCAAAGGGCTAGGCAAGACGCTTGGCATTGTATTGTTCATTATTGTATTCATCCTGTTGCAGATTCTGAATGTGCATGCAGCTATCGTGATCGCTGCCTTTCTGTTGTATGGCGCCTTTCACTTCAAATTCGTTAGCTGGCTCAAAAGCCGCCGTTCCGGCAGCGGAGGTGCAGTATGATGACGATGATGATCAAGGGGCTTGTAATCGACTGGCTGGAATGGCTGCGTCTGCTATGGGGATTCTTCCTTGCTAACGTGCTTGGTTACGGCGGTGGACCTGCTTCCATTCCGTTAATGTATAACGAGATCGTTACCCATTATCACTGGTTGAACGATACGCAATTTTCCAATGTACTGGCACTGGGTAATACGCTGCCGGGACCGATTGCTACTAAGATCGCTGCATTTGTCGGCTTTGATGTAGCCGGTATTCCGGGTATGCTGATTGCGCTGGGCGCTACGGTCATTCCGTCGGCGGTAGCGATGATCGTGCTGTTGAAGCTGCTGCAAAAGTACCGTACCTCGCCTGTGGTCAAAGGGCTGACATTGCTCGTACAGCCTGTTATTGCGGTGCTGATGCTCATTCTGACGTGGCAGCTAGCGCAGGAATCGTATACCTCCATCGGACTATGGCAATCGCTCATTATCGCTGCTGTTGCTTTCTGGGCGATGCAAATTCGCAAGATTCACCCGGCTTTTGTTATTCTGGCGGCGTTTGCGTACGGTGCGTTCGCTCTGCCTTATTTTATGTAATATTGCTTGTATAGCTGCTTATTGCGAATCATGGGCAAATAAGCAATCGTTAAAGACCCGTCATTGCTCAGGCATATTGATGCCGTAGACATTGCGGGTCTTTTTGTTATGTTCAGCTATGGTGTAGTATGCAATCTGGTTGTTTCGATTGAAGTAGTATGAATCCGTATCGCTTTATTGGAGACGCGCGATATAGCCGTCTTGAACGCATAGATATAGGACTGCGCCTCACTATTATACGGGACGCTTCTCCTCCAAAATCGTCGGCGATAGCGGCTTATGATCAATCGGCGAAGACAGCACGATCAGCGTAGTATAATCCCCATACGCACTAATTCGATTCTCAAAATCCTCCAGTTCACGGATCGATGAAGTGATGACCTTGAGCAAATAATTGTATTCGCCGCTCGTTCGGTGGCATTCGGCAATCTCCACCGTCTGCTGGCAGAACTCCACAAAGTTCAGTCCGTCGCTCGTATGAAATAGATAATAAGCAGTAGATTGATGTCCAATTTTCTCTGGGGAAATGATGGCGCGATATTGCTGGATAATGCCGCTTTCCTCCATCCGACGTACCCGCTCCGTCACCGCTGGCTGCGATAACCCCACTTCCTTGCCCAGATCAGTCATAGAAATGCGACCGTGCTGTTGAAGATGAAGCAAAATACATTGATCGACGTGGTCCATAGATCATCCTCCTCTGTACGTTTTGACGTGACGAACAACACGCTGCTGCCCAAGCTAGGAATGATACATCAAAGGAATGACCGGCAGAACGCATCGGTCGCGTTGCCGGTTGTTCATATCTTCTCGGTTGTTATATGTATTAGTGCGATATTATCACAGAACATGCCTGTAGTAAATCCAAACAAAGGCGCAAAAAAGCCGCCACTACTGCCGAAATGCTACTTTCGGCAGAGTCGCGACTTCCTTTTCTGAATCATTTACTTCCAGCCGTTTGCGCCAGAATTGCCTTCATCAATGGCACATAAATATGCCAGTAAAATGCGTCTTCACTGTTCGGTCGGTCAAATGTAAACCACCGTTTTACCGTCTCCCAACCTTCATAACGACGCCAGAACGGATACTGATCATGATCCGCATAATCGCCTGCAAAATAGTAGGATACGTAGCTGTCATGCTGCTGCTGGATAATCGCCGGGAATGAACCATCAATACCAGCTTCCTGCATCTTGGTACGTCCATCTTCGGTCAGACCGAGATCATACGTTGCCAGCACTTCCGTGCCTGCTGCCGGCTTCATAATATCAAACCAGTAGTTATAGCGCACCGTATCATTCAGTCCCAACAATGCCTTCCCTTGTGTGGTCAGGATCGTCTGTACCCCTTCGGTACCGATCTGCTTGCCTTCTTGCAGTACAACCACGCGACCATCTTCATGAACGAGTACAATCCCCGGTCCCGTATACGGCCACTGGTTGGCATCGCTGCCGTTGCCACTCAGAAATGCTGGCACTTCACCGCCGCGCGTCAGATCGCTAAAATAACGCCCTGTCCAACCTGTCCATTCCACTCCAAGCAGCGGATAGATCTGCTTACGCACACTTTGCTTCGTTGGTGTTGCCAGACTGTTGAACTCGGCGATCAACGTTTTCACACCACCGCCTTCAACACCCGCTTTGATCCGCTGTACATCGGTATCTGTCAGACCGCCGTACAACATGCCTTGTGACAGATCGCCTGTACCAGCAGAGCTATCTTCATCTCCAGCGTTAGTACCCTGATACTCAGCCTTCTCTACACCATAGGTGTCCGCCAGATAGATCATATCTGTGCCTTTCATCTGTTCAGGCAGCTCGGTCGTGGTGTACTTGCCATCCGCCTGCGGGAAAAAGCCATAATAATCTTTCGTATAATCGTAAGGCTGTCCATCTGCTTTGACATACTTCTGCTGATTGAGCAGCCAGACAAGACCTTTATGTTCACGGTACGAGTCGTTTGCAACGGTCTTGTCCAGAATCGTCACCTGTAATGTCTGATCCGGCTTTATTTCCCACCAGATCCATGGCGTTACGGCAAGAGCGACCAATAGGACGGGAATGAGCCAGAACGTCCATGCTTTGATTATTTTCATGGATTGCCTCCGCTCGCCCCGCTATCGGTTTTCTTGGAGTTCATTACACCGCCGCGTGCCATATCGCCCCAGACGTGCTTTTTGCGAGCGGCGATGCGCACCAGACCTTCGAAGCGCCAGAATGTCATCATCGGACGATACCAGAGCGTCTCGGACAGCGCGTAGAAGAACAGTCGCGTCAGATCGGATACCCGGTTATAACGCTTGAAGCACCATTCTTCGAATAGCACTGCGCCCATCGACAGCAGCGAGCCATATAGCAGCATTAAGAACGCGAGAATGATCGTAATCCGAATATCAATCGTATCCAGAAACAATCCAGTAATAACTGTAATGATCCCCGCCAGCTCCACCGCAGGGCCGAGCAGCTCGACGAACAGGAAGTATGGCATGGAGATCATGCCAATTTTGCCGTAACGCGGGTTGAGCAGCATCTTGCGGTTTTTCCACAGACTTTCAAACAGACCGCGATGCCAGCGCGTCCGCTGACGACGCAAAATTTTGGCTTGCTCCGGTGCTTCCGTCCAGCAGACCGGATCGGGCACGTAGACGATCTGTGCTTTGCTCTTCTTCTCCTGAATCCGTCGGTGTAGACGTACGACCAGCTCCATATCTTCACCGATCGTGTTCACATCGTAGCCACCGACCTCGATCACCCAGCTCTTTTTGAAAATACCAAATGCACCGGATACGATCAGCAGCAGATTGTAACGACTGAGTCCGATGCGCCCCATCAGGAAGGCGCGCAAGTATTCGATAACCTGCATCACGACCAGCGGCTTGTTGGACAATCGTACGCTATCACGGCTTAGATAGCCGCTATCCACATAACTGCCGTTGGCGATACCGACACTACCACCGGTCGCTACAATCTCTTCATTCGGACCGGCATCCATGATCGGCTTCATTACTTTGATAAAAGCATCCTGGTCAAGCACCGTATCGCCGTCCAAGGAAGCAAAATACGGATACTGACATACGTTAATGCCGACATTCAGTGCATCTGCTTTCCCACCGTTTTCTTTGTCGACCAGCACCAGATTGTTGTGCTGAAGGGAGCGGTAAATGCCGCGGATCGGTTGCGTCGGTTTGCCTAGCCCTGACCAGCGTACCCGGCTTTTGATCTCGACCATGTTGAATTCTTCGATCAATTCCTGTGCTGTCCGGTCTTTGGAGCCATCATTGACAACCACGACTTCAAATTGCTTGTAGTTGATACCGAGCAGGGAGCGTACACTCCAGACGATATTCAATTCTTCATTGTAGGCAGGGACAATAATCGACAACGGCGGCGCTAACTCTTCTTGTAGCACCTGCTCGTATTGAGCTTCGTTGACATCCTTTTCCCGATTCAGCTTGATCGCTGCGATGAAAAATAATACTACATAGACCAGGCTGACAACGACAACGTAAACCATAATAATATAGCCGAGAATCTCGAAGATCGTGCCGATCGTCTCCAGCCAGATTTCACTCATATTGTTTCCTTCCCGCGTCTCATCCGCTATCTCATGTACAGCGGTCCGCATGTTCGCTGGTAGCTGCTTGAGCAGCGGCTCCAGTGTATTGGGGGTGAGTTACTGCTACGATACTATCGCTAATAGCGATAGCATAGCGTTAAGCCAAATGCTGCTCGTAGTGTTTTCGTTCCAATGTCTCTTCTGCCATCTCGCGTGCATAGCGGTCGGCGTGTTCGCCAGCGGCTACTTTTTCCAACAACTTCAGCCCATTTTTGTAACCGGACAGTGATTCTGCTGCTTGCTGACGAACCCGGTACGCGGAGTCGCCCAGCATTTCCATCAGATAGGACACAAACACATCTTCATGCACATTGCCCATCAATTTGGCACGCATCAACCGCTCTGGCCACGAGGTTGTTTGTGTTTCTGGATAATCATGCTCGTGCTCCAATACATTCAGCAATCGACGAGTCGCTTCCGGTGACAAATAGCCAAAGTTAGAGATTGCCTTCAACGCACGAATACGCAATTCGCTATCTCCTGCTGACAGTTGGCGCTCCAGCAGGCTGAGTACTTCGGTAGAACGGATATTGTTGACACGTAAGGCATCCATAAGGCTGCACTGTACACGATACGGAAATTGGTCAAACTCGCGTAGCATCCGGTTGCGTATCTCCTCATTGAGCGGCAACAAGATTTGCAGCAGCTGACTGTCGGACAGCTCATGATTACCATCTCGTAAAAAGTCCACCAGCTGTTCACTGCTCAGCTTGGACAATACACGCAAAATCTGAAAATGCTCTTCATCCGTACATTTGGGATCTTTCATCCAGCGGATCAAATCGTTTTCCAGCGTATTTATACGAAATTGTTCAATCCAGAGCAATGTGTTCATACGCGTACTCCAACGCGAGCTACGCAATGCCTGCCGATACTGCCCGGAGAAATAACGTTCTGCAAATTCATAGATCCGAATCCGTTCTTCTGGAGCACGAGTCACGGCAAGACGATGCTGCAATGCCTCCTGTACCGCTTCCATCCGATACGGTTCTTTGGTCGACAGACGACGCGACGTTTCACCAGTCGCCAGATAATGTTCTAGTGCTGAATCCGGTAATTCCAGCTCACGTACCATTTCATATATAGTTGATCGCCGTTTGTTATACGTGGATTTGCGCAGTGCCAGGTAGCCGTATAAGCCTAATAATGCCAGCAGCATGATTACACATAGAATGGCGATAATGATCAATACCTGTTCTGTGCTCAGATGATTCATGCTCTCATCCTCCCCAATAACCGGCGAATCCGGGCTTCCAACTCCACAATGCTAAATGGTTTGGTTAAATAATCATCTGTACCTGCACTGATCGCTTCCGCCACTTCACGGTCATCACCGACACCCGTCAACATCAACACTGTATAGCGACTACGCTTCTCGGAAGATCGCAGACGACGGAGCACTTCCATCCCATTCACACGCGGCATCATCCGATCCAGAATGAGCAAATATTGTGTATCCTCGTTATGCCAGTCATCACTGAAAAAGTCCTCACCATCGCTAAATGCACGTACATCCAGCTTATGATCCATTTGAATACCAGCCAGACGCTTGGTGAGCATATTACGAATCAGATCATCATCATCAATGATCGCCAGTCTCCATGAACGAATATCTACCGGTGGAATGGGTGCCTGCTGAATCTCGGCACGCTCATTATGTTGCAGACGCTTCTCGTCGCCATCGACCCATTCTAATCGGCGAGTTCCACTCTCGGCTGCCACTGCTTCACGGATCGTATCCGCACGGAAAGCGGAGGCTGGAGCAGAAGCTTCATTGGGCAAGACAATCGATCCGGCAGCAACAGCCGTACGACGACTTTGACCGGTTTCGGTCAACAATGGCGATTGCTGTCCCGCAGGGCTGCCTGCCGCCTCGTCCATTTCCGGCTCATGGATCAAATCATTATCCGGCAACATGACCGATTCTACTGGGTTCGATGAAGCAGCAGAACTTGCTTCCCGATAATCGGCATCAGAAGAAGTGGGATGCGACGACGCATATGTCGCTTCATCAGTGCCGGGGAATAACGGTTCATGATTAGCATGCTTTTGCAGCCGCGACGACAGGTTGGACAACAGCGAATCCATCTTCTGCTCCGCTTCCTCTACAGGGTTCACCGCAGCACGAACCTCGCGGTGATGAATAGATTGTGCTGCGGGCGCAGAATCAGGCTCCCCTTGATACGTCACGGATGCTGTTGCAGATGGATCTTCGTATGTCTCGTTCTGGCTCGTTGAATCGTATACAGCAGCTGTATCACCCGCTGCTTCTTGTACATGGCGAACAGTATCACTCAGACGTAACGACGAATGACTGTCCAGTGCACGACGTTCCGGTACTACAATAACTCCATCATGGCGGCGCTTCGCTTCTGCTACAATACGGAGAATCCGATCATAACAGAACGGTGCAGTCATACCCGGCTTCAATTCCAGCACACCAGCAGAGAAGGAGATATGATAAATCTCGGAACCTACATTCTGTTCTTCCTGTTCCAGCTTCGCGAGCAGTTGATTAGCAAACGATGCTGCTTCCTTCTCACTAATGCCAGGTTGTAATAGGTAAAAACGGTCATGGCGATCACGCGCCCAGATGTCCAGCGGTCCGAGCGAAGGTTTCACCAGATCGGAGAAATGTTGGAGCAATCGGTCTCCTTCGGTGTAACCAAACCGTTCATTGATATAACGGAAGCTATCCAGATCAAACAGAGTCAATACCGATGGTTCCGGACGTTCTGGCAATCGCTGTAAATGACGAACCAGTTCCTGAGCGAAGTACGTATTGTTATAGGCACCGGTCAGCTCATCTGTCATCAATAGCGTATTCAGCTTGAGACGACGGGAAATCTGACGCTTCACTCGCACTGCGAATTCTTCCACATCCAGTGGCTTGCCGATAAAATCGTCCGCGCCCGATTCATACGCACGAATACGAGTCTCACGGTTATTGCTTGCACTAATCATAATGATCGGAATGAGATACTGCTCACTGCGCGCCTGCATTTCCTGTAACAGATCGAGACCATTGCTATCTTGCAGTACAATATCCAGCACAACACAATCCGGCTTCATACTGTAAAACAACTCCAGTGCACGACCAGCATCTGGTGTTGCCAGCACCATATAACCGAGACGTTCCAGATAATCTTTGAGCATTTGTAGCAGACTGAGATCGTCATCCACGACTAGCAGCGTACCCAGATAGGCGGGCAGCTCGTCTGTCGACTGCAATTCATCCGATACGCTGTCCGCTTCCTCTTCCTCCAGCTCATCGCCAACAGCCAGCAGCAAATATGCCAGTGATGCCAGCAGTTCGCGTGCTTCCTTCGCATCCCACTGACGTTCGCCTTCCGAATCCAGCTGATCGATCCGCTCCGAAGCAGCCTGGAACCAATCATCCAGCCCAATCGTGCCTGCTGTTCCTTTTACCGAATGCAGCAGTCGATACAATTCTGCTTCTGTGCTGGATTGGCCGGGCCGGGTCATTTCCCTGATTTTATCCTTCATTTGTTTAATAAATAAGCGCTGATATTTGTCCATACGGCCCTCCCTGGCTGCAATCGTATAATGCAGATGACATCACAGCCATTAATTTGAATAAAATGGAAATTAATTCGTACTACGTATTACCCATTCTGCTACCTATTGGAGTAATATTTTCACAATATTACCATTATTGAGATTCTTCTGATTTTGGCAACAATGGTGTATCGTTACCTTCTTGCAATAGATCGACTCGAATGACATCGCCAACTACTTTGAGTTGAGCAGCACTGAGACCGTTCTTTTTGAGTTCCGCTTGAACTGCCAGTTCGTTGCGACTGGTGATGACCATATCGGAAGCGTGCGGGTCTTGTCCCAAGAGAGAGATACCGAGTTCTAGCAGACGCTCTACCGTAAATGGCTTTTGCAAATACTTCTCGTCCGGTTTCTCGGCAAAGTCTCCCGGCTGATCCAGCGCGGATGAGACGATCACCGGTACACGGCGGGTAATCTCTTTGCTTTTGAGTGCAGTGATAAAATCCCATCCCGTCTTCGGACCTTGCAGCTGAATATCTACGATGCAGAGCAGCGGCGGCGTCTGTAGCATCTGCAATCCAAGCAGCGCTTCCTCCGCATTGTTTAGCGTCAAAATATCGTACTGCTGCTCTTCAAACGTTGCTCCGATCAGACGTGCCAGATTCTCCTCGTCTTCTACTACAACGATTCGATTATCCAGCTGTGGAATGTGCATTTTCGGTAATTTCACAGTAAAGGTACTGCCCTGACCAAGAATGGAGTCAAATGTTACTTCGCCGCCTAGATCGCGGACAATTTCGCGCACAATAGCGAGTCCCAATCCTGTACCGCCAATCTGACGACGGTCAGAATTATCCACCCGGTAAAACTTGCCAAACATCTGATCCTTCGCTTCTTCCGGAATACCAAGACCGTAATCCTGCACTTCTGCCAACCAGTTGTCGTCCTCCTCGCGGATACGTACATCGATCAATTCTTGCCCTGGTGAATACTTCACCGCATTGCTGATCAGATTGTGCATGACTTGCGTAATGCGATCTCTATCCGCACGTACGAGTGTCGTCTGTTCCGGCAATACGATATTGATGCTGTGATCTTGTTTGCCATCCCATTGTCCCGCCACATCCGCGACGACGGTACGCAGATCGAACGGAATGATCGTATAACTTTGCTTGCCTGATTCCATCCGCTGCAAATCCAGAAAGTCGCTGATCAGATTCGATAAACGATTCGCTTCGCGATAGATCGTATCCATATACTTTTTCGCTTTTTCCGGTTTAACTTCACGATTGAGTAGAATTTCCACAAAACCGAGAATACTTGCCAGTGGTGTACGCAATTCATGCGATACAATGCTGACAAATTCATTTTTCATCTGATTCGCCTGTTCTTCTTCGGTACGATCACGGAACACGAACAGATGGTAATCATTCAGATCCGCACCAGTGATGACGTTGGCATACATCTCCATATAATGAACCGAACCATCCCGAGCTCGCATCGTAAATTGCGTTTTCCATTCGTTCATTCGCTCGTTCATCACATGACGAATTTGTTCGCTCAGCTTGTAACTGCCCATATGTTGCTGATCCAGAAACTCGCCCAGCGAAGCTATAGAAGCCCCGGTACGCAAGTCTGGCAATACACGGCTCACCTGCTCATTGCAGAAGGATACAATGCCGTTGTGATCACACAATACCAATCCTTCATGCAGCGAATCGATAATCTCCTGAATCGTATCCCGCTGCTGCTTGATCATCTGCTTCTCGGCTTCCAGCTCAATATTCAGTTCGACCAGACGAGCACTTTGCTTGCGACGATCTTCGCCAGCCAGCTGTGCCTGATACGCCAGTCCAAATTGATTGATCATGCCTTCCGTTAGCAAACGATCCATAATATGCACAGACAGACTGCCGTACGTCGTAAACAGAAGATAACCGATAGCTTTGCTCTCTTCATCGAACAGTGGATAGTAGTGATCATCTGCTCGTTCATTGCCGCTGTGTAGCCCTCGTTCTGCGCCATTGACTGCACGGCTACGAACGGTCGGTTTACGTTCCTCAATCACTTCACGGGCAGGTCCATATAATTGCTCGCTAGTCATATGATCCTGTTCTTCTGGCCAGCCAATCGCGTGAACCATACGGAACCATTGTTTATCTGTCGAAGGATCTTGTACAACCAGCATCACTGCATCATGATGCGTGGCATGCATCAGCGCACGCAGACTATTTTCCAGAAAATCACTCATACGCGTATACCCAGTCAGTTGTTCCTGATACGTGTTGATCAATTGCAATTGACGTTCGCGTTCGGTTAATCTCTCTAAAATAACGGATTGTTCGTGCTGTTGCAGCAAGATTTCTTCATTTTGAGATTCCATTTTGTCGTTTTGCTGTGCCATATGTTCCAGACTACTTTCCAATTGCTGATGGCGCTCTTCCAGTTGCTCTGCCATATGGTTGATTCCATTAATCAAACTGCCGATTTCGTCGTCGCGATCGCGCTCAGGTACATGGATATATTCTCCGTTGCTAATACGCTTCACTGCCGCTTCCAATTCCACCACTGGCTTAATCATAGATTGGCGCAAATAACGAACCAGCAGCAAGGCAGCAAACAATGCAAGCACGATAAAGACCAGCGGAATAAACAATACTGCGGAATTAAGCTGCTGACTTTGCTTGAGCAGCGAATTCACTTCCATACGCTCACTTTGCACAATCTGATTGAGCTGCGTATTGACGCCGCGAACTAGATTGGTCGTAATGGTCTGGGCTACACGTTCAATCTCAGCCTGTTGATCGTTCCGCTTATAATCTTCGATAATAGCAAAATAGCTAAAATACTCCTGACTTTGGCGAGACAATTGCTCCAGATCATCCGCTACCGCCTCGTCATTGCCCACATCACTACGATATTGCGCAAGTTCCTGCTGAAAACGATCTCGATCACTCTCAGCTAATGCTAGGAAGTTCGCTCCATCGAATGCCAGATAGGCTCGAAAATTCGATACTGCTGAACGGTAATCTTCCCCAATCGTTTGCAGCCGATTCTGGCGCTCCAGATGTACATTCACCTCATCTGTAATATCTGCCACCTGCTGCTTAAACATCCATTCCACCGCAAAAATAATCAGTCCAAATACAAGGAAAATAACGATTGTCCAACGGGTTACACGCCGTGCCAATCCGCCGCGCTGCTGCATTAATTTTCCTCCAATAAACCTTCAACCGCATCCATCAGTTGCAGCGGGCTAAATGGCTTAGACATGTACAACGTAACGCCCGCCTGCTCGGCACGTATACGATCTTTTTCCTGTGCTTTGGCAGTTAGTAAAATAACCGGCTTGTCCGCATTGATACCACCGCTACCACGCAGCCACTCACACACTTCGATTCCAGTCGCTTCCGGCATCATATAATCGAGAATGACCAGATCATACGATTGTTCTTGCAAGCGATCGCGCGCAATCCCGCCATCTTCTGCTTCCGCTACCTCGTACCCTTCATCCTCCAATGTTTCCGTTAACAAAAAGCGCAGAGCCGGTTCGTCTTCTGCGATCAAAATCTGAAATGCTGCCATTGTGTCATCCTCCTGTTATACCGCCACTGAAATATTCAACAGCGAATGGGTTAGTTCATTGCTTCATCGCATTCCGTCTTACTTATTTTTAAACATTTTTTAACAATAAATAGTATTTATTTCAAGTTATAATCCGGTATTATTGCTAAAATTCTGTATTTGTTCAACAAATCATGTACAGATTACAGACTACCGGTCATACCATGCGTCACTATTGCTCCATTTATCGGCAAAAATAGGCGTTTCAGAAATAGGACTTCGTTCTTAATCGTGCGTCATAATCACCGTATTTTGCCGCCAAAAAACGCGCTTTTTTTCCATATTATTTTAGCTTTTGCTTTCTATTGTAGATTCGCCGAAAATCGGATGAAGGATTGCTCCTTGTTGAGGCATAATGAAAAGATGTAGTCGCCGAGGAAATGCTGGACGGCATACGAATTGCAGAGGATCTAGCGGATATTGAATATTTTTCAAAATATACAAATGCGAACGATACCGGACAGGCATTCCAAACAGCGAATATGCTATACTGAACAGGTAGTGTACTTCATTTATCGGAGAGGGGTTTTTCCTTCATTATGTTTCAACTCAGTCCCTCCTTTTTACAAATAGGTTCTACTGTCGGTTTGGTCGTTATCGCGTTAACGGCTATTCTGGTTCGGTCGCGCACCAATCACAGACCTGTGAACGCCAAAAAGATCCTCATTCCGCCACTGGGCATGAGTACAGGCTTCTTTATGTTTGTCTTGCCTGATTTTCGCGTATCGTGGTTATGGGCACTCGGTGCCTTTCTCGCTGGCTGGCTGCTGTTCTCGTATCCACTCATTCGTGGTACACGGTTTGAGCACAATGGAACAGATATCGTCGTACAGCGTTCCAAGAGCTTTCTATTCATTTTGCTCGGTCTACTGATGATTCGCTTGCTGCTGCACCGTTTTATCGAGCAATATATTAGCATTCCACAAACAGCAGGTGTGTTTTTCATCCTCGCCTTCGGTACATTGCTGCACTGGCGGCTGGATATGTATCGCAAATACCGCAAACTGTATCAAGCTCATCAATCAGGCACTTCATTGTGAACGGTTACTTCTTATGACAAACCAAAAAGCTAAAGCCGTACTCCGGTACCAAGGGGACAGGCTGCGTTGCCGCAGCGAATGGTTTCCGAAGCTGGGGTGGCTTTAGCTTTTTTTCGGTTGTATAGGGTGTTGAATTCGTCGTCTTCATGATCGTAAACGATCAACATGAACACCATATGAACAAAGCGCCTACATCTCGTAGGCGCTTTGTTGTCGCTATTGCATGTCTTGTTTAAGCGTTGCTATGCTGAGTTCCCAGCTATTTATTGTTCGGCAACCTTCACGAGCTGTTTGCCTAAGTTTTGCCCGCTGAACAGCCCGATAAATGCTTCCGGAATACTTTCAAATCCATCCACAATATTCTCGCTGTACTTCAGCTTGCCTTCGCGTACCCATTGACCGAGTTCTTGCAAGCCCTCTGCCTGTTCATGCGCATAATCGCCGACAAGGAAGCCTTTTAGTAGAACGGTACGCGTGAGCAGCATCGGTAGAATGCGTGGACCGAGTTCCGGCTTCTCCTGATTGTAGAGCGAGATCTGACCGCATAGCGGAACACGTGCATTGCGGTTTAACAGCGGAATAATGGCATCTGTAATCTCTCCGCCTACATTGTCAAAATACACATCAATGCCGTCTGGACAAGCCTTTTCCAGCGCTTGGTCGAGTGGTTGATCAGTCTTGTAATTGATTACCTCGTCAAACCCAAGCTCTTCCTTCAGATAACGGTTCTTCTCATCCGAACCGGAGATGCCGATGACGCGTGCGCCTTTGATTTTACCGATCTGACCGACGATCATGCCGACCGCGCCACCTGCACCGGAGACGACCAGCGTCTCGCCCGGCTGCGGGTTACCGATGCGCAGTGTACCAAAGTACGCCGTCAATCCGGTCATGCCTAGCACACCAAGTGCAGTTGAGATCGGTGCCAGCTCGGTATCCACTTTGCGGCAAGCTTTGGCATCCATAATGCCGTAACGTTGCCAGCCCCATGCGCCGACTACGATATCTCCTTCTTGAAAACCATCATCTTTACTTTGCAGCACTTTACCGATGGAGCCACCAGTAATGACTTCACCGACTGCATACGGAGCAGAGTACGACTTGGCATCCTTCATCCGTCCACGCATATATGGATCGACCGATACATACAGCGTTTTGATCAATAGCTGTCCGTTCTGCGGCGGGTTCAGCTCTTCCGTTTTAAATGTAAAATTGTCCAGCTGCGGCGTGCCTTCCGGCCGACTGGCAAGTGCGATATATTCGTTTTGTTGTTCTGCCATGTTCTATTCCTCCCTGGATCATTCATTGAATGTTTTGATACATATAGTGCTCAACTAATGTTCATCACAGCAGATCATATGTCTGCCTTCACATAATATTGTACCTCTTTTGTATAAGGTGATGCCAACGAGATACAATTGTTAGCCTATCTTGGATGGTATGCAAATACTGTTGTGTACACATCAAACAATGCATATCCAACATTCAGCACAGTATATCCAAACTTATTATTACCCATTTTTATACACATATTGACCATAGATGACTATATCTAACGATGCAATCTATGACGATATAAATGATGAGAGCGTTAGCATGCGCAAAAGACATCCATCGCCCTATCTTTATTCAAAAAGAGTTAACTTATATGACATATTTTACGGTTACAGCGGCGGATAAAGATTGTATAATGGCAGAGATGGAAAGTATTTTAACATTGTTTTATCGTCCTGTCAGAAAGAGGCGGAGCTGAGGAGAGATCATTTCTTCGGACTGCGCACGTTCAATTTATATGGAGCGGGAGGCTATACAAGATGGGCAGAAAAAATAGAAAAGTAGCGATTATCGGCGTTGGCATGGTCGGAGCAGGTTGTGCTTATTCCATGATCAACCAGTCGATTGCCGATGAGATTATGATGGTCGGACGCACTCACGATAAAGCAGTCGCACAGGCGCTTGACCTGTCACACTGCATGGACTTTACCTCACACCGCACCAAAGTATATGCAGGTACGCTAGACCAATGCGGCGATATGGATATCGTCATCATTACCGCAGGTGCCAATCCCAAGCCCGGACAGGATCGCATGACCGTACTGCATGAAGCAGCAGTGATCACCAAAGAGATCGTTGATCCGATCATGGCAAGCGGCTTTGACGGTGTATTCATCATCGCAGCCAATCCGGTCGATGTGGTATCTTATCTAACCTGGCAATATTCCGGTCTGCCACGCGAGCGCATTATCGGCACTGGTACATCGATCGACTCATCCCGTCTAAAAACGATCCTATCGGACGTGTTCTCCATTGATCCACGTAGCGTACACGGGTACGTCCTCGGTGAACATGGCGAATCTCAATTTGTAGCTTGGTCGCATGTGACGATTGGCGGCAAGCCACTGCTGCATATTATGGAACAACATGCCCTGCGTTTCCCAGAACTCAGTCTGGAAGATGTAGCCCTCAAGACGCGTGATGCAGGCTGGGAAATCTTCCTACGCAAAGGTCACACTCAGTTCGGAATCGGCAATGCACTCGCGCATATCGCCCGCTCGATTCTATACGATGAGCACCGGATTATCGCTGTATCTGCTATTCTGGATGGAGAGTATGGTCAAACCGATGTATGCGCAGGTGTACCGGCGATCATTAGCGGCGAAGGGATTCAGGAATTAATCGAACTTCGACTGGATGAAGGCGAACAACGTCAATTCGCTCATTCCTGCGATGTGATCCGTGGCGCGATTGAACAGGTGCACATTACGGTTTAATTGGTTTTTCATGAGGATCAATTTATAGGTTTTATCTATGAACTTATAGGCAGAATAACAAAATACAGCCAGTAGGGATGATATGCACGTTCCATGTCCCCACTGGCTGTATTCTTTATTTTCTAAACATCAGCTATAGCTACATTATCCAGACTATCCCACACCCCAAGCAAATACATAATGCCTAGCGCCCGGTCATACAATCCATAGCCTGGACGACAATCCTGCTCCTCGCCCCACAAATGACGACCATGATCGGGACGCACATATCCGTTGTAACCGTTCTCATGATATGCTTTGACAACCTCAGCAATATCGACACTACCATCCTGTCCGCGATGCGACACCTCGATAAAGTCGCCATTGTCGAACACCTTCACATTACGAATATGGGCAAAATAAATACGGTCGTGGAATTCTCGAATCATCGCTGGCAGATCGTTAGTAGGGTTCGTGCCAAGCGATCCGGTGCAAAATGTCAGCCCATTGTACGGACTGTCTACCATATCCAGCAGACGGCGGATCGTATCGCGGCTACGAATGATGCGCGGCAATCCAAAGATCGGCCACGCCGGATCGTCAGGATGGATCGCCATTTTGATATCCACTTCTTCGCAGACTGGCATGATGCGCTCCAAGAAATATTTCAGGTTATCAAACAGCTTCTCTTCATCCACATCGGCATACGCTGCAAACAGCTCATCCAGCTTTGCCAGACGCTCCGGTTCCCAACCCGGCATCGTAAACTTGCCTGCTCCTTGCAAAATGCGATCCACCATCTGGCGCGGATTGTCAGTAATCGCCGCTTTTTCATAAAAGAGTGCATTCGAACCGTCCGGCAACTCCTTGTACAGCTCCGTGCGTGTCCAATCGAATACTGGCATAAAGTTATAACAAATGACTTTGACGCCAACCGTAGCCAGTTTACGAATGGTGTCTATGTAGATATCGATATAATGATCCCGCGTCGGGCGTCCAATCTTGATGTCGTCGTGTACATTCACACTCTCCACAACGGCAGTGCTGAATCCTTTGGCAGTAATCTGATTGGCTACTTCTTGGATGCGCTCCAGCTCCCACTCTTCGCCCGCGATCTTGTCGTGCAGCGACCAAACGATACCCATCACCCCGGGAATCTGACGGATATGATCCAGTGTAATATTGTCATTGCCTTCGCCATACCATCTCCACGTCATGTTCATACAGTTGCCTCCTCTACGATTTGGATATTTCTGTATACCAGATTCAGGTAGATCATACGTCTGGCAGCAGGTGTTGTCAAACGAGTCTCACTTCTCAAGCACCCATCTCTTAGCACGTTAATGATAAATATAGTTATATCAAAATACGTATACATTTTATCAATAGCATATTTTTCATTCAGAAATATTTACACAGCGTATTATTACTTCGATATCACCAGCGAATCATTGCATACAAAAAACCACCAGTAAGATCATGAGAGACAGTTCTCATCATCCTACTGGTGGTTTTACATTTTATCCGTATCATTATCGATCTTCTTCAACGTAAGTGATCTACTACCTCGAAACGCATCTATTCCAATCGGTTCATAATACGACTGTCACGTTCAGCCAACGCAGTTTATTTCACCGTCAGCACCGGACATTTCGCATGTTGAATGACTTTATGACTTACACTGCCCAGAAACAACTCGGATACGGTGCTCATCCCGCGTGTTCCCATAATGATCAGATCGGCTTTTTCCTCGGTAGCCAGATCACAAATCACAGTTGCCGGATCGCCATCGTGATAACGAATTGTATATTGTACACCCGTTGGGTCAAGATAACTACGGTATGCTTCGGTCAATTCATGACCTTCCTCATCCAATCGCTGATCGATATCAACACCGAATGGCGGTTCAGACACCATCATTGTTGGATTCACATGGATCAGAGTCAATCTGGCTGGCGTTTGCAGCGAACGCGCCAGCGATACTGCGTGCTCCAATGCGCGACGAGCATGTTCGGAACCGTCTACCGCAACAGCAATGTGTTGGTATACTGTACTTTGATTATTGTCAGACATAAGCTTGTCCTCCATTCTATACGACTCATATGACAAATCAGTTATATCTTACTATTACCCATTATATGCCGAACTGCGGCACAGCAATTCATGCGCAACGCAGTTCAGCACTGCTCCATCCATTAATGACCGTGCGAGACGTCGATGCCAGCCAGATGACGGCGACGAACGATCAGCACGACAACAGCAACCAACACCATCAGACCACCAAAGTAGAACGGAGTTGCCGAGTTGTACCATTCTGCCAGTTTACCTGCTAAGAATGGGGATACCGCGCCACCGAGAAAACGGACAAAGCTATATGCCGCGGAAGCGACCGAACGTTCCACTGGTGCAGATTCCATAACAGCTGTAGTAATCAGCGTATTGTTAATACCGAGGAAAATACCAGCAACAATCACTCCGATAATGACCAGAGTTGGCGAGCCAGTCGCTGCACCTACACCCATGAATACGAGATCTAGTGCGAACAGCGTCAGCATCACGCCCATCGAACCAGCGAGATTGAAGCGTGCTTGCAGCTTCGGTGCTACGAATACGGACGTAATCGCCAGCAGAATGCCCCAACCGAAAAATACATAACCAAGACCGTGCTCATCCAGTCCCATCACATACGGCGAATACGCCATCAGGGTGAAGAAACCAAAGTTATATAAGAAGGCAACAATCGCCAATGTTTTCAATGCCGGGAATTTCAATGCTTTGAATGGATCAGATAAGGAACTGCGTGTTTTAGGTTTTGGAATTTTCGGCAACATCACCAGAATGAATACAAAACCGAGTAACATCAGGACACTGACACCGAAGAATGGACCGCGCCATGAGATGGAGCCCAATTCGCCGCCCAGCAGAGGTCCGACTGAGATCCCCAGACCCAGTGCTGCTTCATACAAAATAATCGCTTTGGCTGTACCGGAAGTCGACAAGCCGACAATCGCAGACAATGCAGTCGCGATGAACAGCGCATTCCCTAATCCCCAGCCGCCGCGGAAACCAACGATCTGACTGATTGTATCAGACATACCGCCCAATGCTGAGAAAATGACGATTAGGATGACACCGCTTAGCAGCGTCCATTTAACACCAATCCGACTGGAAACGAAACCAGTGATCAGCATCGCCAGACCAGTTACCAGATTGTAGCTGGTGAACAGCAGCGATACTTGACTTGGTGTTGCATTCAACTGAGTGGCAATCGCTGGTAAAATCGGGTCAACCAGACCAAGACCCATAAATGAAATGACACAGGCAAAGGCAACTGCCCACACTGCTTTTGGCTGCGACAATAGTCCGCCTTGTTTGGGCAGCTCTTTGACTTGAGCTGTTTTGGTACTCATGATGATATATTCCTCCCTTTTCTCTTCCAATCTCCGTTACATGTAATATGATGATGCATCACAGAATGTCCCAACGATTCGTTGTCAGAACCGTCCATTTGGAACACCGTACGACTTTGTAGCTAACGTATAGTTAGCATATCCTGCTTCAAGAATCCGCCTTTTCGCCGCTTAGCCTCTCTAAGCCTTCGCGCACCTGCTGACGCAATTCCTCCGCTTCTTGCTTGAACGACTGAATCGTGTTCATCTTGCTCTCCATCATCTCCAACTGCTCGCCCAGCGTGATATCGATCTGCTGTAGCTGCTGTCTGCGTTCTTGCAGATCGGTAATGTTACGATACCGCTCACGCTGACCTCTCAGCATCTCCATCACTTCGATATACCGCTGTAATTCCTGCAACGAGAAGCCAAGTACATCGCGCGCACTGATGATCTTTTTCAACCGTTCAATATCGTCACGCGTATACAACCGGGTATTGCCTTCACTTCGCTGCGGAGCCAGCAGACCGATCTCCTCGTAATAGCGAATCGTACGCTTGGTCAGATTGCATTCGGTAGCTACTTCATCAATCTTATACAGCGTCATGACGTTCCCTCACATTCATATATTTAAATAATTACATATTGTATATGAATATAATAGCACTATTTAACGTTAACGTCAACGTTATTTGAAAATTAAATTTAGATTTTTCATCTATTTTCATTCTAAATCTAACAAACTTCCGTTATATGTTGTTTGATTCTATCTATAATTGAGTTGCTGTATGTATAAGCAAGGGCTCAGCAAGATGAGATACAACAAAAAGAACCCCGGCACGTTATGCGCAAGGGTTCTGGATATTAAATACTATATTATTTCGAGGATTTCTCGACCGCGTGACCACCAAATTCGTTACGCAGTGCAGCGACAACTTTACCTGTAAATGTATCGTTGTCCAAGGAACGGTAACGCATCAGCAGGGACAGCGCGATAACCGGTGTTGCCATTTGCAGATCCATTGCTTCTTCCACTGTCCATTTACCTTCACCGGAGGAGTGCATGATGCCTTGGATTTCTTCCAGACGACCGTCTTTAGCAAATGCATTTTCGGTCAGCTCCATCAGCCAAGAGCGGATAACGGAACCGTTGTTCCATACGCGCGCTACTTTTTCATAGTTGAAGTCGTACGGGCTTTTCTCCAGTACTTCGAAGCCTTCACCGATAGCTGCCATCATACCGTACTCAATCCCGTTGTGTACCATTTTCAGGTAGTGACCGCTGCCCGCTTCGCCAGCATACAGGTAGCCATGCTCTACGGAAGTATCGCGGAATACTGGTTCCACAACATCCCATGCTTCTTTGTCGCCACCAACCATATAACACGCACCGTTACGAGCGCCGCTCATGCCGCCGGATGTACCTGCGTCCATGTAGTGGATGCCTTTGACTTTCATTTCATTGTAACGACGAATAGATTCTTTGTAGTGAGAGTTTCCTGCTTCGATCACGATGTCTTTCTCGGACAACAGTGGAGCAATTTCAGCCAGTACGGAATCAACGACGCCGTGAGGAACCATCACCCATAGTACGCGTGGTGCTTCCATTTTCTCTACCAGCTCAGCGATGGTGTTGGCGCCTTGTGCACCCAGTCCAGAGATTTCTTTTACCGCTTCTTTGTTCAGGTCAAAGGCAACAACCTCGTGGCTGTGATCCATCAGGTTTTGTGCCAGGTTCATACCCATTTTGCCAAGTCCGATCAATCCGATTTTCATAGTATAGCCCTCCATGTAGTGGGATGATAGATCCCTTTTTTTATCTGAATCTTTGTAAAAGATGTTGCTCCAATTGATTGCCATCTCATGCCTAATTATCCAATCATAGACTGCAACGGCACTCTGCAAAGCCATACAACCGGCTCTGAAGGCATAGGGAATACGCTCTGTTCATCCTAAACCAGAGCGTAAACCAGACATTCATCTGCAAAAGAACGCGTGGAACGCTTAGCGTGATGCTACGCCGGTACGCACAGGTGCCGCATTGCGGTCGCCCAACCAGCGGAATCCTTGCTCGGCGAGCAGCGCATCGGATGCTTCTGGACCATAGGTGCCGGAGGCATAATCATGCAGCGGCAGACTGTTGTCCGCGAAAGCTTCCAGAATCGGTTGAATCCATTGCCAGGACAGCTCCACTTCATCCCAGTGAGCGAAGAAGGTGCCGTCGCCGCGCAGTGCATCGCCGATCAGCAGTTCATATGCTTCTGGATCATTGTCAGTGCCCATCACGAATTCGGATGTCATCGGCTCCAGTTGACCCGTTTTTACATTGCGACGATTCAATTGCAGGGTAATTTTCTCTTCTGGATTGATGCTGATGGTCAGCATATTCGGCTGTCCGTCGCAATCAATACAGATTTCGTTGTTGTGCATCGTGTTTTTGAACTCGATCACGATACGGGTCGATTTTTCCTTCATGCGTTTACCGGTACGAATGTAGAACGGTACGCCCTGCCAAGAGAAATCGTCAACCCAGACGCGTGCAGCGACAAAGGTATCGGTGTTGGAACCAAGTGTAATGCCTGGCTCATCCTGATATCCCTGCACTTCGCGACCAGATACGACACCAGCAGTATATTGTGCACGCACGATATGTTTGTGCGCTTCTTCTTTGGATACTGGGCGCAGCGCTTTGGCGATGTATTTCTTATGAGAACGTACATCGTCCGCCGTATGTCCGCCAGGCAGTGTCATTGCAGTCATCATCAGCACTTGCAGCATATGGTTTTGTACCATATCGCGTACAGCACCAGTATGATCATAATAGCCTGCGCGCTCTTCTACACCGACTACTTCGGATGCAGTAATTTGCACGTTTGCGATATGACGGTTGTTCCACAGCGATTGGATAACCGGATTCGCCGAAGTGAAGGATTCCATATTTTGCACCATCGGTTTGCCCAAATAGTGGTCAATGCGGAAAATTTCTTCCTCAGCAAATGTTTTGCTCAGGTGATTGTTCAGCTGACGTGCCGATTCCAGATCGTGACCGAATGGTTTCTCGATGATCAGACGCTTCCAACCAGATGTTGTACCCAATCCGCTCGCGTTGATGTTGTCAGCGATCACCTCGAAGAATTCAGGTGCTACCGACATGTAGAACATGCGGTTTTGTGGAATGTTCAGCTCGGATTCGCGCTGCTCAACAATGCTCAGCAGTTCTTTGTAACCGGCGGTATCATCCACATTCAGAATATGATAGCGAATAGAACGTAAAAACGCGTCCAGCGTTTCGCGATGATTTGGTGTGTTGCGGGAAAATTCTTGCAGCGATTGCTCCACATACGTCTGGAATGTCGCGTCATTGAATGATTTGCGTCCCAGTCCGATGATGGAGAAGGCTTCCGGCATTTTGCGATCTACATACAAATTGTACAAAGCAGGGAAAATTTTGCGTTTCGCCAGATCCCCGGTTGAACCGAACAATACAAATGTCATAGCTTCCATATCGTTTCTCCTCCAAAATGTACCCATCCCGTGTGTTCTATAGCATTTTGCATGCTTCTGTGTCTATGGGCTAGTTGTGTACAGACCTTAACGTCCTGCCAGCTTGATACTGTTGATATAGCAACTATATCGTCAAAAAATAAACGAACCTCTCCATAAAATATGTATACAAAAACATATTTCATATGCAGGTATCGTTATAAAGTCAATCTTTCATTGTGTCTCTTTTGTGACAGTCAAACTCACAAAAATTACAATAGACCTTGTGTCGAACAATGTCAAGATAAAAATGAAAGTTTCACAATGAATATTACCATTTCCATTTCTGCATCCGGTATTTCCTTTTTATCGGTCAACCGGTCGCCATGATGAATAGCTAAATGACTGTCGTATAGCAGCGTTGACAGTGTTGCACAAACATGATAGTCTAACGTCGATTCAGACGTGCGAGATCTACCTTATGCAACCATTATTGCTTGCACTGCACCGTTTGTTATGCAACGATGTGGCTTGCTATCGTTCGACAATACGGCTGACATATGCATTGAAAATGACAAGCGCTGTAAAGGTTGCTATACCAACTATACCCCCTCAAGTACTAATTATTCAATTTTAAATTATATTTTTTATAAATTTGCGATCCGTTTGGCACATGTGATCCATATAAGGGTGAACAATATGCATTTTGATGTAGAGAAGAGTTATACCGTATTCATTCGTGATGTTCATCTGGCAATTGCTGGCTATATCAAGCAGCAGCTTGCTCCCTTCAATCTCGCGCCGGAACAAACGTTTGTTATGATGCTACTCTGGCAAAAGGACGGATTGACCCAGAACGAGATCGGCGAACGCCTCGGCAAAGACAAAACGAATATTACGCGAATGATCTCCAATCTGGAAAACAAAGGCTTTATTCGCAAAATCACCTGCACCGATGATCGCCGCCGCTTCAAAATCTATCTAACGGCAGACGGCACACGGCTGGAACAGGATGTATGCAGCATTATGAAGGAAACCGGACAACATCTGATGGAAGGCATCTCCGAAGATGAACGTGACACGTTGCGCCGACTGCTCGGCAAGATCAAACAAAATGCCCGTGAAGGCGAATTGGCAGAAGTCGCCAAGGAAACGGCGGACTATACGATTTGAATAGATCAGCATCAGCCTGTAATGGCGACGCTGATCTTTTTTGTATTTATAGAGGTATGAGTCTTATGTTCGATGGATATACACTTGTATTCGATAGATATACAGCTGTATATCCGCTGATTTCTCCGTGACGTTTTCACCAGTAAACATCTGTTATTCCATGCCCTGCTGCTGAATTAAGCGGATCGGTCCATTGGAATTGAGCGCGATCATCTGCTCGGTCATCTCTTCCGGTGTATACGGCATACCTTCACGCAGCCACCAGTGAATCACACCTACATAGGCAGAGCTAATGTAGCTGGCAATTACATCCTTATGCACGGGCAGCTGCGCATCATCCAGCGCAGCAAATCGTTCCTCGTAAAAGCGTGCGATATACTGCTTCATATATTGAACAAAGTTAAACATCGCTCGCTGCTCAAACATAACCTCGAAAAAGCGCTTGTACCGGATAATATAGGTAAAGATGCGTCCGGCGATATAACGCTGTAATTCGTCAATGGATTGGTGAAAGGTACTTGCATCCCGCGCTTCACCGAATAGCTCGCCTAACAGCTCGTCCGTGACCGCGAACAACAGATGATCTTTGGATTCGTAATGCAGGTAAAAGGTTTTGCGATTGACAGTGGCACGCGCCGTAATATCTTGAATGGTGATTTTGTCATATGGCTGCTGCTCCATCAGGTGGATCAGCGCATCACGCAGCAGTGCGCGCGTACGTAGAATACGCGGATCGACGCGCTCGGTAGAGGTCGTCTGCTGGATCGTCTGTGGAATGGTATTGGTCAGCTGCGGGTTGGGCGATGGTGTTTTGTCCGGCATGGGTAAGAGTCTCCTTTGCAAATAGGATTGAGATTTCATGTGGAAGATGTAAACGATGCGTCCTCGTGACCAAGGGAAACGTGAGGAATGAACTATCCTATTGAAATAGGAACAACCGTCTCATTGTATTTATAATGATAAGTAGATTGAAAAATAGCGTTTAAACGTTTATAATCTGTGGTATAGAAATGAAAATGACTCCGCCGCTGGAACGGCAGAGTCATGAGACAACAGGCGTGCGACAACCACGGCGCGCAAATGATTTCAAAATCACGTTGCAAAAAACTACCGAAGGTTCTCAACCTTTATTCGGTGGTTTTTTTTTGCTTGTTTTGGTCTTGTCGCTTGCGACGTGCGATACGATACAGCTTGCGCCCGCTCAGCACAATGCTGAGCGAAGCGGCTACTGCTTTGAGCACATACACAAACTCCATCCAAACCAATACGATCATGGCATCACCTCCTTACCGAAGGCTACACCGTGATCGTCCCACCGAATGCTTGCTGTCCTGCTGACATCATATCAAAAAATAACTTTAAAAAGTCATTATTATGAACAAATCTATACTAAATGACTCTATCATGGACAGATCTGTATGACACACAACTTCTTAATATGAATTCCACATTAAATCTCTTATCGATGGATTGGATACCATTATTCACTCTATGACCACTATAAACCGCCTATCTCTACATCTAAACAACAAATGTGGCATAAACCCCATCGTTTTATATTCTGGTTATTGTCACTATGTATATACTGACTTATAATGCGATATATTGCACCAGATTATTCAAACAAAATAAAATTGTGCACAATGATTAAAAGATGGGTAATACTACTCTATATCTATTTCGCACATCTGTTCAGCGTTTCCTAACTAAACCAAATGAATGTTCAAGGAGAGAATAACTAATATGGACTCTATTCCACAACTCGTCGCGCAACAGCGCACATTTTTTCATACAGGTACTACCAAATCGACAGCGTATCGTCTGGATGCTCTGCGCAAGCTGAAATCCGGTATTGAGCAATATCATCAACGCATTCTGGATGCCCTACATGCTGATCTGAACAAATCGGAAGCAGAAGCGTACGGTTCGGAGATTCGCATCGTAATGGGTGAACTGGACTTTGCACTGGAACATCTGGAAAGCTGGGCAGCTCCACGTCAGGTGCCTACTTCTTCTGCGTTGCCAGATGCAGTCAGCACAATTTATCCAGAGCCATATGGCGTGACACTGGTCATTGCTCCATGGAACTATCCGTTCCAGCTTGCTTTTGGTCCGCTGATCGGTGCGATGGCAGCAGGCAATACGTCCATCCTGAAGCCGTCTGAGCTGACACCAACCGTTTCCCACGTCATCTATGAACTGCTGACCGGATTGTTCCCGGCTGAATATATTCATGTTGTGGAAGGCGAAGTCGAAGCAAGTACTGCCCTTTTAAAAGAAAAATTCGACTATATCTTCTTCACTGGCAGCACAGGTGTTGGTCGCGTCGTGATGCGTGCGGCGGCTGAGCATCTGACTCCGGTAACGTTGGAGCTGGGTGGCAAAAGCCCAAGCATCGTGCATCAGGATGCTGATCTGAAGCTCGCTGCACAACGTCTCGTACGCGGTAAATTCCTGAACGCTGGTCAAACTTGCGTCGCACCAGACTACCTGCTTGTACACAGCAGTGTAAAAGAGCAACTGGTGGAACTGATCTCCGCTGAGATTGCTGACAAATTCACTGACGATGTACTGCACAACCCGAATTTCCCACATATCGTCAATGCACGCAACTTTGACCGTCTTACCGGGCTGATGCAGGATCAGCAAGTGCTAGTTGGCGGACGTTCTGTGCGCGATCAACTGCTGATCGAGCCAACTCTGCTGGACAATGTAAGCTGGGATGCGCCGGTTATGCAGGAAGAGATTTTCGGACCGATTTTGCCAGTTATCGCATATGACGATCTGAATCCATTGCTGGATGAAATCGTGAATCGTCCAAAACCGCTGGCACTGTATCTGTTTACACAGGATGAGCAACTGGAAGAACAAGTGCTGAATACCGTCTCCTTCGGCGGCGGCTGTATTAACGAAACGTTGTCCCACATGACTTCGCACTATCTGCCATTCGGCGGTGTTGGCGAAAGCGGCATGGGTTCATACCACGGACAACAAAGCTTCGACGTATTCTCCCATCATAAAAGTGTAATGAAACGCAACGCGTAATTTGTAGTTCGTAACTCATCATTCGTCATTTATCATTCGTGAACAGCGCTTATGCAATGCTCACTGGATGAAGCATAGATATTCTACAAAAAGACAGCAGCAGACTAGAATAGGTCTGTTGCTGTTTTTATTATGTGTTTTGTTTTGTTTTATTTTGTTTTATTTTTTGTTTTGTTTTCGAGGTTGCCTGTATTGTTCGTTTGTATTGGTATTGCATATTATACTTCCACTCTTCATATCGTACTCTCGCTCTTCATTTTGTACTTTCACTCTTATTGTATAAGTGCGCGATTGCAATTGGACATGCACATGATTTCGCCCCTTCACCTCAAACTGTATATTTACAAAATATAGTACGACTAAACCTACAAATGCTAATAAAATGTGGCATACACCGCAACTGACCCGGTATTGTTTATTGCATTCCACTTGTAAAAACATTAGAATTATATGTATAAATTTATATATAGATATTACAAACAGACCTTTTGAGTTTGGCTATTATGTTTTGTTATTGCATGCAGTGAATTACGATTCTATCCAAAGAGGTGCATATCATGTCTACACATACGCAAGCTACACAAGATACCGCATTGCTCAAACAACAAATTCAACACGCCGTAAACAATCGGGCAGATCATACAGAGTTCGATATGCATGCCGCGCTAGAAGATGTATTGAACGGCATCGGATTATCGTCCGCAGACAGCGGCGGGCAGATTAGCTTTACCGGTAAAGACCCTATCGTTCCGAGTGTACTCCGACTCGCCAGTTCGGCAGGCATCGGCATGGTTGCGAAGTCGGTTGCTGCTGCGAATCTGTGGCGACTGCGCGGTGGGAAAGGTCAGGACATTTCGCTCGATTTGCGTAAAATTCTGCATCGGCTCTCTCCTTTCTACGACCGCAAATGGGAAAAACTGAACGGCTATTCGCCCACCAGCCCATCCGATCCAAGCCCATCGTTCAAATTCCGCTTTTACCAGACAAAAGATAAACGCTGGGTGATGCCGTTAGAGCCATATCCAAAGCTAAAAATCAACACATTGAAGCTACTCGATTGCGCGGATACGCCGGAAGCAGTAGCTAATGCTATTTCCCAATGGAACGCTCGCGATCTGGAAGAAGCAGGTGCCAAAGCTGGTGTCGTTATGCCGATGGCACGTACTGTGGACGAATTTCTGAACGAGCCTGCGTTTGAATCGGTCGCTTCGCTACCGTTAGTACAAATTGAGAAAATTGGCGATAGCGCACCAGAACCGTTACCGCAGGGCGGCTCCGCACCATTGGACGGTATTCGCGCACTCGGTATGGGACATGTTATTGCTGGTGCGGGTGTCGGTCGTGCGCTTGCTCTGCATGGCGCGGATGTACTAAACATTTGGCGTCCGTCCGATTGGGAAGTCGATACGACGTATTATACCGCCAATGTAGGCATGCGCTCCGCGATGCTGGAGCTAGATGATGAGCCAGCGCATGAGCGCATGATGGATCTGCTGCGTGATGCGGATATTTTCTTCGCCAATCGTCGTCCGTCATATCTGGAACGGTTCGGATTGAGTGCAGAGCAGAGTGCCGCGTTACGTCCGGGTATTATTCACGTATCGGTATCATTGAACGGTGAGAATGGTGCATGGGCAGATCGGATCGGTTTTGACCAGACGGCTGGTACATTGACTGGTGTCATGTCGCTTGAAGGCACACCGGAGCAGCCACAATTGCCGCCAATTCTAGTAGTGAATGATTATATTATTTCGTGGCTTGCTGCTGCCGGAGCGATGGCGGCACTGGCACGTCGTGCAGAGGAAGGCGGCAGTTATCGCGTGCATATTTCGCTCAGCCGAGTATCGCTGTGGTTAATGTCGCTAGGATTGTTTGAGAAAGAATTTGCCCATGAGACTGCGGGATCGGATGACGAACATCTGTATCTTGATCCAGAGCTATTTACGGCAGATACCGTGTGTGGGCATTATCAAGGAGTGACCGATCAGGTGCACATGTCGGAGACACCGGGTGAGTATACAACGGTGCTGGTGCCAAGGGCATCGGGGGAAGCACGTTGGATTGGAAAATGAATGGATGCGGAGAGGTGCAACATGCGCTGCGGAAAGGGATTGGGAAACGGACTCAGGTGGAGTTACGAGAATCTTTGGTATTAGGATAAAATGAAGATTCTCGCAACTCCAAAATCGTCCTTTTCCCCAATTTCCTTTCCTCCGCTCCGTGCAACTCGCATCTTAAACATGCATCTTAGACATGATACAAACCTATTGCTTCAGGAAGCATTTTTGTTACAATCTATATCGTTAATCTACATTACGAAGCCTTTTTTATGTACTTGAAGATTGTAATATAACGGATCAAAGGTACGGCTGGCAGGGATTGCTGGCTGTGCCTTTTTATTTGGAATCGAACTGGTTCCACTATACCCTTTAAGGGTAAAAAGCGTTAGCATCTACATATTGTTACAGGAGGAACTTACATGCTGATTGAAGCTATTTATCATCGTCCGAAAATGAACTGGGGTTATCCATATGATGGGGAGACGATTCATTTGCGTCTGCGGACGAAAAAGCAGGATGTGAAGCAGGCATGGGCGCTTGCGGGTGACAAGTATATGTGGGAGAAGTCCAAAGAGCTAGTGCCGATGACATTTCTCGCCACGGATACGCTGTTCGATTATTGGGAATGTGAAGTGAAGCCTCCGTTTCGACGGTTGAAATATGGGTTTAAGCTGTCCAATGATGAGGAAACGATCTGGATGGATGAGGATAAATTCGGTAGCGACGAGCCGCAGATGGATCGATTATTCGATATTCCATTTATCAACCCGGTCGATGTATTCACAACGCCAGATTGGGTAAAGGATGCAGTCTTTTATCAGATTTTCCCGGAGCGATTTGCGAATGGCGATTCGTCTAATGACCCGGAAGGCACGTTGCCATGGGGCGGCAAGCCGGAGTGGTACAATTTCTTTGGCGGCGATCTGCAAGGCATTATCGACCACCTGGATCATCTGACTGAGTTGGGTATTAACGCGATTTACCTGTGTCCGATTTTTAAAGCGACGACGAATCATAAATACGATACAGAAGATTATATGCAGATTGATCCAAGCTTTGGCGATGAAGAAACGCTGAAAAAGTTAATTCACACCTGCCACAGCAAAGGCATTCGTGTCATGTTTGATGCAGTATTCAACCATTCCGGCAAAACGTTCGCTCCCTTCGTCGACGTACAGGAAAAAGGCGAGCATTCCAAGTATAAAGATTGGTTCCATGTGCGCAAATTCCCGCTGGCGGTCGAGGATGGAATTCCGACCTACGACACATTCGACTTTGAGCCGCTCATGCCGAAGCTGAATACGGAGAACCCAGAAGTAAAAGAATATCTGCTTGGCGTAGCGCGTTACTGGGCAGAGGAATACGGTATCGACGGCTGGCGTCTGGATGTAGCGGATGAGGTAGATCACCAATTCTGGCGCGAATTCCGGCAAACGGTAAAGGCGATCAACCCGGACATTTACATTCTCGGCGAAATCTGGCACGAGTCCAGTCCATGGCTGCAAGGCGACCAGTTTGATTCCGTCATGAACTATCCATTTAAAAATGCCGTGACCGATTTCTTCATTAAAGACACAACAGATGCGCTCACGTTCTCACATGCAATCGGGATGCAGATGGCACGTTACCAGCGTCAGGTGACCGAAGTTGCCTTTAACTTGCTGGATAGCCACGATACGCCGCGTGCACTGACACTGGCAGAAGGCAACAAAGATCGACTCAAGCTAGCTTCACTGTTCCAGATGACCTTTACCGGTACGCCGTGCATTTATTATGGTGACGAGATCGGGATGGAAGGCGACGGCGATCCAGATTGCCGCCGCTGTATGGTATGGGACAAGGAAGAACAGGATCTTGAGCTGTTCGCCTACTACCAGCGCATTATCGGGCTGCGCAAGCAATATACAGCGCTGCGTCAGGGACATTTCCGCTTCTTGCACTCACGTAAAGGTAGTAATGAGCTGGTGTATGAGCGTACAGATGAGCACGATACCTTTGTCATCGCTATGAACAGTTCTAGTGAGCCGATTGAGATCGATATCGATATTGATGCCGATCATTGGGAAGATATGCTGGAAGGACAGGAAGTGCAGCTAGACGGTGGCAAGCTGCAATGCAAATTGCCAGCTTACGGCTATAAAGTACTGCGCTGTCTGGAAAAAGACAAGCATCCACACGGTGACGAGTAAGGCTGTATAGGCAGACGATAGACGAACAAAGATAGCAGGATTCCTTCATACTCGGGAATCCTGCTTTTATATGAATTGGGATGATTTCTGTATTATTACTTCCTATCTAGTGCATGTAGGGCATAGATGTACATAACATTCAGGTGCATATAATCATATGTATATAATAGGTGTGCTTTTACGCTTAACGTATTGGTGGTTGCGGGTAAATGTGATATAGTGAGACTTTGTTTTATGAACGTGTATTACATGTATATTGGGCGTATATAGTCAATCATTGTGTCAGTGTCATCTTTGTTTTTTACTATATTCTCGCGTTGGGCAGTCGCAGACGTTGAGACTATTTTGTTGTCTATATATAGTATTCCATCTTGCAGGAGGTTCCCCTATCATGTCCAATTCTTCCGTGAATCAGTCCATGCTCGCCGCCTGGCTCAGCCTGATCAGCAATGTGGCACTGACCCTGCTCAAGCTCATTGTCGGTGTGCTGTTTAACAGTCAGGTACTCATCGCCGACGGTATTCATAATGCCGGTGACGTGATCGCGTCTGCGACAGCGCTTGGTTCGATGCGCATCTCGGCAATCCCGCCAGATGAAGATCACCCATATGGACATGGCAAAGCCGAGGTGCTTGGTGCCAGTATGGTCGCGGTAATTCTGCTGCTGGCGGCGCTGTATATCGGGTATCATTCGGTCATGCTGCTGTTTGAAGCGCCATCGCAGCCGCATGTGATTGCCCTGCTGGCAGCCGCCGTTTCGTTAGTCTGGAAACTGTTGCTGTACATCTACACGATGCGGATCGGACGCGAAGCCAACAGTAAGGGCTTGATCGCTACTGCGCAGGATCATCTGGCAGATGTATACGCCTCTGGTGCGGCTTTTCTAGGGATTGGGCTAGGCTTGATCGGAGAATATTACGGCTATGGGCTGCTTGCCTATGGCGATCCGCTGGCAGGAATTGTCGTTGCTTTGCTCATTCTCAAGCTCGCCTATTCTACCGGTCGTGAATCGATCGATATTTTAATGGAAAAAGCAGTACATCCTGAGAAAATTGAAGCGTACACTGCTGTCTTGACGGCAATGCCAGAGGTCAAACGAATTGACCGGATTCGCGCGCGTGAGCATGGGCATTATATTGTAGTCGATGTGCGCATCGGCGTGGATGCTTCGCTAACGATTCAGCAGGGGCACGACATTTCACGATTGATGAAAAAGAATATTATGCACTCGGACGCGCAGGTGACGGAAGTGCTGGTGCATTTGAATCCGTGGTATGCGGATGAACAGCAAGAAGCAGCGATGGTCATCTCATCTGATGCGAGAGAACGTTAATCAACAGATACAGCCCTTTGATTCCGCAGCATCCCGTTTTCGAGGATGTGTGCAGATCAGAGGGCTGTTGTAGTTGTGAATCAACAAGATGATCTTTAGGGTATCGTACGACTCTAGTTCATACTGGAACCAATAGCAACAAACAAGAAGACAAAGCGATATATGGTCCAAACGGAATACTAGCTGCGGCTGTACGGCGACGAATGACAATAAACAATAGCGTTCCACCTAATGCTAATACCGAAGCGATAAACAAATTAGATAAAATACCACTCCAACCAAAGACAAATCCTAGCAAAGCATACAATTTGATATCACCACCGCCAATGTTGCCACGTGACGCTATTCCAAGTATAAGCATGATGATGAAACCACCTGCCATTCCCAACAACGAATCTACAATCCCGCCTGGTAAAGGATACAGCAGTCGCAAAGCCATAATTGGCAATAGGCAGATCAATAACGTTTGATTCAAAATTAACATCGCCAGCCAATCGGTCAACAAAATCCAGAACAACAATCCTGCTACAATTCCATGCAACGGAAAATAACCTGGATTGATCATATACAGCAGAGGCAACAGCGATGCCATACCGATTGAAGCTACCCATACTGCCGCAGCTTGTTGTCGATACTCTCGCCCACGCAGCGACCAGATTGCAAGCTTGTGAATAAGATAACCATAGACGATACCGACAATAGCCAATACAACAAGCAGCATAGATGCTCCTCCTTTTCAGATTTGAACATACACTGTTCAACAAATACTTTTAACAATAATAGAACATAAAGGTACCGAAAAATTCGCAACCTACAAATTGCGGAAATCTTTAATAATTTCGGTATTGAATTTGTATTGCATATATTCACGCAAATAAGCAGCCATTTGATGTACACCTTCTTCGCCAGACGGAAGGCTAATCGGTTTGCCCTGACCATCCTGTTGAAAAGTAGATTGTGACTCACGAAGCTTTTGAACATTCTTATCTATTGTCATTGCATTTAGAAAATTAAATAATTCGCGGCGAAGCTGTTGATCTGTTGTATTGCTCAACTGTCCTTCTAATACTTCAATATGTTGTCTTACCCGTTCCAAATGAGGTAAGATTTCGATTTGTGCCTGACCTTGACGATACATCGTCATATAATGCTGGAGATTATAATGAATCATTTGCTCCACATCTGCATCTCTCAAGATTCCTTCATCAAGCACTTTTCGCTCTAGACCCTGTATTTTCTTAAATATAGTTTGAAGCTCAGGAATGGATTGAATAGTTAAATCAATTGCATTCATGATAATAGAGATATCTTCACTTTGTGATTGCATTTGAAACGAAGCATTTTGTTGAGCCTGCTGCAAAAGTCGTTTCCCTTTTTCTACTTCTTCAATAGGTCTATTAATGTTGGAAATAAGTTCGCTACTACTTTCGATCACGATGCGATTGAATTGGAAAACAGATTGTGCAGCATTCCGTAAACGAACTGGATCTTGATCTGTTTCCGATAAGATCACCAGACCACTCAACTTATTAAATCGGGTATAGCCTACATAATAGTATAGATGTGTATCTTTTTCGTAGGCGTACGTAAATACATGTTCTTTTTCTAACCACTTTTTGTATTCATCGATTTGAGATTGAATATTGGATGTTACCGTTAAGGTCATTGTGCATGACTCCTTTACCCTTGGGATTCAATACATGGTATTACTTTCTCTTACCCAAACCAGGAAGTAACGGATTTCCAAGTATTTTTAGCAGCATTTTTGACATTATCCACTACATTGCTTACTGCCTTTTTCGTTTCATTCCAGCCATGCTTAATATCTGCTGCAATTTGCTTACGGTTTACCCAGGCTTTGGTCAATGTGCCCGCTGTCCATAATACAGCCCCAGCTACAAATACTCCCGCCGCTACCGGAGCACCTACCCCAGAAGCTGCTAAAAGTACAGAGCTGCTCATCAGCATATCTCCACTGCTCTGCCCCAAACTTCCCCAAGCGAGTGCACTTTCAGTACCATTTTTGGCTTGTGTAATATCCTTAATATTATTAACTGTATCTACCGTTGAAAATCCGAGACTGACTGCCGATGTCACCACATTAAACTTGGATATCGGAGATGTAGCAAAATGAGTCGCTTGTAATGCGGAACGGGCACCATCTGTTAACTGAGTCGTTCCTTGCAGACCTGAACGAGCAGCATTCACAGCATTGGTATAGGAGTACAAATTGCGTATATTATCGATAGCTTCTTTACCATTCGAGATCATATCCACCGAATCGCCCGCTGTTTGAACGATGACGCTGCTTCCGTCTAAGGTTTTGATTGTACTCCACATCAATTGTGTCCCTAGTCCAGTATGTGAACCTGAACCTCCATTGGGTCCCAGTTCATTCAGTAATTCTCGGGGTGTGGTAATATTATTATCCACCATATAATCCAGTGTTCCTGACAACACATCCTGATTCAAATATTTATACCAATCATATGCACTAGGCGGCGTAAATTCAGAAGGTTGGACTTCGTCATCCGCCCCATTTTCTCCATTGCTTTCACTATCATTACTGTTGTTACTTCCACTATCAGAATCAGCACTATTACTATTGTTAGTGTTCGATGAATCGGGGTTGTTTGTGTCACTGCCATTGGAGTTATTATTGGATGAAGAATTGGGAGCATTGTTATTTTGCCCTGGAGTATTGGTTCCATTGTTAGAACCGTTATTACTTCCATTTTGCGATGATTCGTTCCCATTATTACTGGATGAATCTGAACCATTACTATTACTGTTCCCCTGTGAACCGTTATTTGAGCCAGAGCCGTTACTACCTCCTCCCCCAATTCCATCACCCGGAGTGATCGGCGTACCTGGTTGAATCGGTGTGCCCGGCGAGATAGGAGTGCCTGGTTGAATCATTTCTCCCGGAATAATCGGTGTGCCTGGCGTAATGGATGTACCCGGTTTGATAGACGTTCCTGGCTGGACTGGATTGCCCGGCTGAATAGCTGTGCCTGGTTGGATCGGATCGCCAGGTTGGATGGCATTTGCAGATATAACAGGGCTAAATTGTAATAACAGCAGCAACAACACAACTGTGCTTGCCCATACTCTGCGGTACTTGCTCCACCATTTCATGCGCTGCTTACCTCCCGGTATGATCTGCATCACTATGTATGCAGAAAAGGAATATATTGCTTATTATGTGGATGAAAATATTGAACATGTAATTCATTTACAGCCAGGTTTTTCTCTTCCAGTCCATAACATGCATGGTAATGATAATAACGACCAGAGGAAACAAGACTGTGTTAAGTACCATTTGTGTAAACAGAATGATTAGATAATTGGTCGTTACGTAAGACATGCCATAAAGTACGCCAAATTCCAGAATCAGTTCAGCTAGAGATACCAGTACCAATAATAAGAAAATACGTACAAAATGCTTTTTCCCCAAACGCAAAGCAGTTTTCCATGAACGACGCATTGGCTGATCGCGCAAAATGGAAATGTATGGTGTCAAAAACAGCAAGATCATAATGATTAGTCCTGGAATAATAAATACAGCAAAACCAGCCACAACAAGCGCACAATATACCATAGCAAATAGATATGCTGAAAAGCCGCGCTGCGTAAATGCAAAATAGGTAGAACGTAGCGGATGTTCACTGCCTTCCTGCTCATAACGCGTAAATACAATAAACGGGATCTGAGCAATCATAAGAAACAACAACACTAGCATTCCATTCGTAAAGTCACCGACAACGCCCCCGTCTAGAAACGATGTGACTGCATATACATAATTGGTCATTAGCGCATGCACGATCAGAATCGGAAAAACAATCGTAAACGAAAGTAGTAAAATCGATAGAAACCGTTCGCGATACAATCGAAATCCGTCGGCGACCAAATTCATGATAGTTCCTCCTTTTCATGTTGATATTTGATATGAATCTGTTGATTTCATTTGCCAAGAAGACTATTAGGGTAATATCGGTGGTGAGTCGATGTTACCTGTCGATTGTCCATAACCAAGTTGCTCAATAAAGCTTAATTTCGGTCCGTAACCGGTATAATCTACATCTTTTTCCATACCGGGGATGTAGCGCGAATATACACGTGCCTGGTAATGGGTATACGCTTTGACTGCAACGCGATCGTCCTTGAACAGTGTGATTTCGGATTTGTTCGCTAAGCCTCCATTGGCACTAATCACACGCCGAGCTTCATCTTTAATTTCACTCTCTCTGCTGCGGATAGCACGGTTAATCTCTTCACGGAGTCGAGACTCGGAAGCAATATTACTATTCAATACTTCATCATATGCTGCAATTGTTGCTTCTGCTCCTTTTCTCCCTTTTGCTATCCATTGCTGTCTGGCTTTGTCAATTTGTTCGGCAATCGATTTCTGCTCTTCTGCACTATCTTCATCTCCGCTTGACTGGTCTCCATCTTCTTCTTTTTTCCACTCATCGTATTTGTCTACGCCATCCGCTACCGCTTGAAGTACCACATCAGTCGCTGCAAAGCTAGCTTGTTCAGCGCTTACCGATGACTGCTCCTGTTTGCCAAAAGCATTGATTACGTTAACCGACAATACCAGTACAATACCGGCAACGAAAATAAACCACAGCAGGTAAATCGAGGCATTCCCCTGCTCATCTTCTTTCATTTGCTGCATCAAATGTCTCAATTGATCAGCCTTCCAGAAGCCGTCTGATCTAACTCGATGCTTGCGCTACTGCGCCATTGTTTGGGAACCAATACCAGACTGTGCCTCGATTCCAGTCTGACCTGAAAATTAGTCCCACTATCATTGATGCTCAAGCTTTCATATTGTAGATTGGCAGCATTACCAAGAATGGAGCGTGCCATACTATCGGCTTCCTGTCGATTACCAGTCAAACTATATACTTTGGCAGCTTCACTTGCTGCTGAGCGTGCAGTCATAATTGCATAACCGGAAGCCACTACCTGCCAGAGCAGCAGAAATAGAAGAAAGTAGTACGGAAGCGTGCCGAGAAATTCTAAGCTGACTGCTCCTTTTTCATTACGTAGATGGGGCATTCCCCATTTGTTCCCGGACATGAGTCTACACTTCCTTTGCTGTCATATGCAGGCTGTCTGACGATAGCCTGTTCTTTGCTTGCACATTATGGAGTACTACTATTCACATCCTGCGGTCCCTGTTCGTACGTTTCGTCAATATCCTGATTGACGTCATTCACTTTCTGATCTAACTGCTTGCGGATATCGGCAACCGTATCCATTCGAATCTGTGTTAGCACATTGACGTATTCGGTTCGTTTATTAACTAGATAGGTATATTGCTCTGATGTAATAGTGCCATCGTCGCGCAGGTGATCCAATGTTGCGCTAATATTACGACGTAGATCGTCGTCATGGTTACGCCATTTGGCATCATACGCATTGACATCCAAATTTCTCCAACCCTGATAATTGGAACTGGCAACTTGAGATTGTCGTTTCCAGCTATCCCACTGTTTGGCGATTTGCTGTAATTTATTGAATTCCGCCATCAGTTCATCTTCGGAATTCACATCGCTGTATAATCCATCGCTCTGCTTGGCAATTTGCTTCAACTGCTGCTGCCCTTTATTATCTACATCAAATCCGATGACATTCAAAATCGGCTGCACATCCGAGTTGGCTACTTCTTTCGCTGTAGCTACCGGATCACCATCGCAGGTGTTGATCCCATCACTGACCAGATAAATGACATTCGTGTTCTGATCTGCTGGATAGTTAGCCAGATCCTGCTGTGCTTCAGTAAGTGCCAAAGTAAGCGGTGTCCAACCAGATGGCTGGAAGCTATCCAATGCAGTATTTAATTTAGCTGCATCGTATTCGCTAAACGGATACACCTGATCTGTCACTTTACATGATTCCATCTTGTCCTTGAAGTTGCTCGTTCCTTGGTTACCGTATACACGAAGACTGACTTTGGTGCCTGCTGGCAATTGGGAAGCAAATTTTTGAATCGATTGCTTGGCAATGTCCATTTTTGTTTTACTACCGATTTTGCCAGACATACTTCCACTAGCATCCAGTACGATTTCGACGTTGAAATTTTGTTTAAACTCACGCGCGGGTGCATTGCCGCCTGCATTGAATTCTACTTTTTTGTAATCTGCGAGCTGTAAAGGCTTCTCATGAGCAGGCATGTACATCGCGACCAGCTGATCAAACGACTGATCCAACACTACATCGGTAGCTTGTTGATTAAGCGTCGGTATCTGTTCTTTCACATGGGAAACGATCTCATCCTGTCGATCTGCAAACGTTACATCGGCATAAGGACCTGCCGGATACTCTGCCAGCTCATCAAAAGTCTTGGGCAGTACGCTTGCCGTTGTCGTCTCTTCTGCTGATAATGAGGAGTCCGTGGCAACCGGCGCTGTAGTGGCAGATGGTGAAGCCGCTTTCGATTGCTCTGTAGTATTGCCGGTACAGGCTGACAACAAAGCAACAAACAAAAGGGCGGGTATGATGTAATGTATCTTCTTGTTCATAGGCACTCCTTTCCGCCATATAGCCTATCCCAATCGGAAGGCATACTGACCCCTAAAGAGGCTGAAAATCCAAATGTTCTCAGCCTCTGATAGGATGCTGGTTATCATATTGCTTCATCACAAATCTTAGCCGCCAAACTGTTCGGAGATACTAGTGAAAATTTTGTTGACCAGGTCTTGAATTTGACTCTGTCCACCGCTTAATGCTGTCGATACAAAACCAAGTACCATAATCAGCAGTGCTGCCAGACCTAGCCATTCCAGCGACTGTGCACCTTTTTCATTGCTAAGTACGTTGGATGCCTTAACCGCCAGTGTTGTTGTCCATTCGTTGAGCTTGTTCATTATAAATTCCTCCTCGTGTGTAAGTGAAATATATGAAAAACGTCAGATGACGTTATTTCCGCTATGGATCGTGCCTCATCTTCCTCATTTAAAGAGATCAAATACATTGTTGTCACCAGTGAACATGTTCAAAATCATGAGTCCACCAATCAGCAACATTGCGGACGGCATCACGATAAAAGTTGTAATCATCGTGATTTTTGGTGACGCTTTGGCTGCCACTTCCTTGATCTTTTCCTTGCGTATTTTGCGCATATCTTCCGCCTGCATTTTAAAAGTGGTCGAGATCGGTACACCTAGACGTTCGCCTTGCATCAGAGCACGGATAACCGTCGTAAACGCCATATTATCATTACGCTTGAGCAAATTCTCATAAGCTGCTGTGCGCGGAATACCCAGATCGGTTTCTTGCAAAAATCTTGTGAATTCTTCCCGCAACGGTCCTTCAAAATAGCGTACAATTTCGCGCATCGCCTGATCCAATGCGATCCCGGCTTCCAGCGTAACGCTCATCGTATCCAGAAAATCGGGTAAACTATATGCCAGTTCGTCCTGCCTTTTCTTTGCTAAACCTTTGAGCCAAAAGATAGTAAGAAAATAGCCTGCTAGTGGAAGTAAAATAAGTGTCAACTGTGAAAATGGAAACCGAAGAACAAAGAAGAAAGCTCCTGCCAATGCACCGAGGATCAGGGCAAATATCTTGAGTCCCTGAAACCGTTCCACATTCAGCTCATACGGATGACCCGCCTGCACTAGCCATTTCTCCACATCCTGCGATTCACTGAAAAAGTTGATCCGGTGTCCAATGCCGGAAAAGTCATCGGCATAATGGAACATCCGATTTAGCAGTCTCGTCTTCACATTCTGCTTTTTCTCTACTTTTAAAAAAGGTGATCCTGTGGCAACTTCACCTAGATGAGATTTCAATTGCTGTCTGTTCTCCGCATACTTGCGGTATTCCAACAGAAATAGTCCAAAAAACAATAATCCAACGAACACACAGACAAAAATGAAGAAGATCATACGCTACACCCTAATATTTGTGACTTTGCGAACTAGTAGGATCGTAACTCCAATACCAATGACGAACACAACGCCTAGAATCATGCCTACCGGAGTGAACAACGGATCTAAAAAACCGTCCACAATCGAATTCATCATCAGAATAAGGAAAATGGGGATGACTGGCAAAATGTAAGCGACATACCGCTGTTCAGCGGTCATCGTGCGAATCTCCTGCCGCAAAATTTTGCGTTCTTCCAGCGTCGTGCTCATATCAGACAGAATGGAATACAGATTGCCACCCGCCCGTTTCTGTACAAGCAACATCGCAACAAAGAGCTTGTATTCACGGCTAGGCAATCGCTTTTCCATATTTCGCAATGCCCGTTCAAAATCGATACCAAGCGACATTTCTGAGACAATCCGCTGAAATTCGGAACGTGCTGGCTCGGCAATCTCCTGAGCGACCATTCCCATTCCTTGTGCCAGCGTCATACCGGAGCGAGTCGTATTTGCCAGAATACGGCAAACTTCTGGCAGCTGCTCATTCATACGCTCTTGCTGCTTACCTTGGCGAAGCAAAAAGAACACATATTGAGCAGCCGCTACCAACACAACCGCCAGTACAACGTTAAGCGGAAAAGTCATGCTGAAAAAGTTGCTGAAGACGAATACAGCTGCCATCGTACCAACAATCAGAATGGCCAGAAACTCTGACGGATTGAGCGGCACATTCGCTCGTACTAGTCGGAGACGAACCGGCTCTGCATATTGGCTTCGGTCAAATCGATCACCCATTACCATAATGAAGCTACGACGCTTTTCCGTTTTTTGATAACGAGTTTCCATCTGCCGCTTCCAGGTGCGTTTATCGGCACGGTAACTAAGATAGTAGTAAATGCTAAAAATACATAGCAGTACTGCTGCCATAAATAACAACGTCTCGATCATACGCCAGCCTCCTTTGGCTCGCCTTCTGGAACAAACATCGTATGATCCAGATCAATACCATACGTTTGCAATCGTTCCAGACAACGCGGGATGACACCCGTAGCTGTATAGTATCCGTGAACGTTTCCATTTATCAGCCCGGTACGTCGGAAAGTGAAGATTTCTTGCAATTTAAAATTCCCATCATAATCGTTAATGACTTCTGCAATAGAAACGATCTTCCGTGTTCCATCCGTCAAGCGAAGCGATTGTACGATAAAATCAAGCGCTCCCACGATTGAATCACGTATAACCGCGCTGGGTAGATCCAATCCAGCCATAATGACCATCGATTCTACCCGCCGTAACGCATCTGCTGGTGAATTGGCATGCACCGTAGTCAGCGAGCCTTCATGACCCGTATTCATCGCTTGCAGCATATCGAATGCCTCCGAACCCCTTACCTCTCCAACGATAATGCGATCCGGTCGCATACGAAGTGCATTTTTGACCAGCTGGCGGATCGGAATTTCACCAGTTCCTTCCACATTGGCAGGGCGGGCTTCCATACCGACCACATTCGGGCGATCAATACGTAATTCTGCTGAATCCTCAATCGTCACGACACGCTCATGATGTGGAATCCGGGCAGCCAGCACATTTAGCAACGTTGTTTTTCCGCTGCCAGTACCGCCAGAAATTAGCATATTAAATTTGGCTTCTACCAGTGCATTCATAAATGCTGCCATTGGCTCATTCATCGTTTGAAAATGGAGTAGATCTTCTGTCTGAAACGGCTCCTTACGAAACTTTCGAATAGATACAAGCGTGCCATTTAGACTGATAGGCGGAATAACTGCATTCACGCGGCTCCCATCCGGCAAACGTGCATCGACCATTGGTGAACTCTCATCCACTCGACGACCAATCGGGGCAACGATTCGGTCCACAATATGACGGATATGAGCTTCATCTCGGAAAACAATCGGAGTGAGTTCCAATCGACCTAGCCGCTCTACATACACTTCTCGTGGACCATTGATCAGAATCTCGGTTACGTTCTCATCATGGATTAGCGGCTCCATCGGTCCATAGCCAACGGACTCGTCCAGAATACGAGTTAATATAAATTCTTTGTCTTGACGGGATACAATAACTTTCTCCTCTGCCATGAACTGATTAATAATTACTTCGATATGCATTCTCATCTCACCCTGTGACAAATTAGTGAGCATATCCAGATTGGCATCCTTCAACAGTCGAGATTTATAATGTTCTACCAGTTCATCGATATACGACGTGTTCGCTATACTACGTTGAACAGTGTAGGATGCACTGCTCGCTGTAGGTGCAGCGAGCTTTTCTTTACCAAACAACGGCATGTGGCTTCCTCCTCACGGAATATCAGGTGATCAAACCATCCACCCATTTCTTGATATCTTTCGAAAATTGAGGCAGTTTCTTCTCATTTGCCGCTTTGCGTAACAGTTCTCCTCTGTTCAATGCAGATTGTACTCCTCTATCATCCATTCGAAGCCTAGCTTCTACCGGATAACTAATAAACTCTTGCATATCTTTGGGTTGAAGTTCATTTTGTTTGCCTGTTTTGTTATAGATGATTTTGAGACGGTCTGCCATATTCATACCGAGTGTAAAAAACAAACTTTCTGCTTTTTTGAAGGTGCGAATTGCTGGTGTATCAGGTGTCAAAATGTAAAATACACTATCAGCTTCTTCCATAGCAGTATACGTAAGTTCGTTCATCTCTACTGGCAGATCTATAATGACAAAATCAAAGTTGCGACGGCAAGTACGAATTAACGTTGATACAAAGTCCGCGTTTAACGATTCAGCAGCTTCTCCATCTGACGGACTTAGTAAAATGTCTAGCTGCGATAAAGGTTCGCGTTCGACTACATTTAATACATGATTACCATTCAATTCATTAATAACCGGTCGCAAATCTGCTAGCGAACGTCCTGATTCGATATTCAGTACCGTTTCGATACCTCCATATTGAAGATTGAGATCGATCAATAAAATTTGGGCAGTCGATTCTAGCTTGAGCGTATGAGCAAAATTGGCGGCAATCAAGGTTTTGCCTGACCCACCTTTTGCGCTATAAAACGCCATCACCTGACCTCGACCTTTTTTGAATGTTTGCGTGTTGTGATGCTCTTGTTCATTCTTCTTCAGTTCGTTTAGTTGATTGAGTAATGCAGGTACTCGACTTTGTAGCAGTGTCAATTCCGATGGAATGACGAAAAAGTCAGTCGCACCTGCTCGGATACAATCACGAAACAAGTCAAAGTCTGGCGCTCTAGCAATCAATACAATTCGTGCAAGTGGCTGCAGGGTCGTCATATGCTGAATACTATCCACAACCGTACCTGGCTTCGGATCAGTAATCAGTACAATATCTGGGGAAATACGATCAAATTCTTTGAACACATCATCCGGCTTAATCTGATGTACCGTCGTATCGGAGAGCAGCGGATGCAATTGAGCGATCAAAGCGGCATCTTCGCTAATAATCATAGATTTTAGTTTCATAATCATGATGGATCACTCTCCTTTGGAGACTGTTTTGCATCGGAGACTGCGGGTTGTTTTGTATTGGTTGCCTTATCAGAAGCTTTATTGCTTGCCTTCTGCTCTGCTGCGTTCGCATTGTCTTTACTACTTTGAACAGCTGTGTCCTGTTCGGTACCCACATTTGCTTTCAGTACGCGAATGGAATCGGCATAATTTTGCACATGAATCAGTGAAGGTGCATTTCCCTGTGATACTTCCAAGCCAACACCGACCAATTTGCCTTCGGTTTGCATAACCGCCGATACGAGAACATCTTTCATAAATACTTTGGTAACGGGCTTGCCGTTCTCCTGTTGCGATACTACAAGGTCGACACGATCCAATGCACTCAAATCTTGATCAAACCTCACCCGTTCACCGCTGTAAAGTGCAACGAGACGATTTTCTGGGTTTTGTACATTCGATACCGGTTTGAGCAAATTTTTGGTAAGTAGATCACCAGATGACAAAGGAACAGCAAACACTTTATTTTTCAGTGATGACAAATCCGTGATATGAGAAGGAGTCACAAATTTATTCGGTAGTTCCATCTTTTTGAGATATTCTTCTTTAATAGGAGTACGTGATGGAATATCTTCTGCCGCCACATAAACGGTCGTGGTGCCTCCCAATTGTTCATTGAGATTCTGTACCTGTCGGAAAAACAGAAATCCGGCAATACAGGCAAAGATAAATGCAATACTAATAAATATGGTGGCTTTGCGCTTCGACTCAAGCATATTCGCTTCTTCCCCTTTATGTTAACTTGATTGTGATTCTTACGATGAAGGTAAGATAAAGGATGGAACGTATACATATTGCAACTACCCGGCAAAACTTAATATGTAGCTATTGTTCTAAATAAAATACGCGTACTAAGAATAAGGTGATTAGAATTAGTTTAATAAAAAGTGGGAATAAGCTGCGATGATTGGCATTTTGTCCGGGATACTGGCGATCAGGTATTCATCCTGCATCGTTATCATATAAGGCTGCAATATACATTCCATGCTGCAAGTTGCTTACTTCTGTATTGTTATTGAATGTGTATCTTGTTGAAGCATCTTCCACATTTAACCAAAATAATTAATTATTTAAAAGTAAGGTAACAAAAAACCGCTTCAATGTCATCTTTTTGCGACAATTTCGTAATAAAGTCCCCGTTTTCGCTAAAATTCTACAACATTTCAGGGGCTTTTCTCTTAAACCCTACCCATAACCTTTCACCTGATAATCGACATTTCACCTATTTCGATCATCCTAGTTGGCAACCAAAAAAACCGGGAACCTTATATATGTAAGGCAATGAACTTTATAATTTATGTTTCTTAAAAATTATATAATAAATATTAAGTATCAAAATTACATTTTTATTGTATCTTCATGTTTGAACAAGTTTTATTTTTGTTTAATACATGGTAATTATCCATTTTCTTCAATTTATCTAAACTCTTTTTTTTTCTGTATTCCGAACTTAATATCAATTACTCTGTTGCTGAAATATAATCGAAATTCATTTTCTTTTGGATAAAATTCATGTATGTAGTGTATTTTATCTTCTACTGTTCTCCTCTTTGCTGAATATTGCCGAAATTAAACTTTCACTTACACTTATAGGTGAACAAACTGCTATTAGATGTCGCTATTTGTCGTAAAAAAACTGCATATTACAGAGTGATATGTTCAGTTTTCTCCTGTCTTATCTACTTATGCTCTATTCCATTCCTTCCAAAATCAACTCACTTCCCTTTACTAGCAAGGATTTATCTGCCTTTGTCCCTTATGCACAGAGGTCAAATCAAGGCATCTTTCAATTGATGTCAGCTTACATAAGGCTTAAAATTTGAAGTACCGGAACTAGTTCTAATTTCTCAGCACTATTTTCATGATATCGTTTACAATCGGATTTTGGGGAGAGGAGGTTTGTCATTTTGGAGAAGCTGACCGCCAGGCTGACGATGATGCTTCAGTTTCTGACCGGGGCACATGGCGACTATATTACGATTCGCGATCTATCGGATCATCTGGACGTCAGTGAGAAAACGGTCAAACGTGAGCTGCCTGCCGCCGAAGAATGGCTGCGCCAGCATCACCTGAAGCTCATTCGCAAGCCCGGAACCGGTCTGGCTCTGGAAGGCAGTGCATCTGCTCTGGATGCCGCTCGTCAAGAACTCGACGAACAGAACCTTCGCAAAGATTACACGCGTGAGGAACGGCATTACTTCATTATTAGCGAACTTCTTCTCTCCAAGGAACCGATTAAACTTTACGCATTTGCCTCTCAATTCAAAGTTACAGAAGGCACACTCAGCAACGACCTGGATCGGATCGCCCAATGGCTCTCCTCCTTCGATATTGCGCTTGTCCGAAAGCCCGGGCTAGGCGTATATGTAGAAGGCTCAGAGAGCAGCATCCGCTCCGCGCTCGTTCATCTGCTCTACGAAAGTGTGGACGAATACCAGTTGACCCATCTGGTGCGGGATCAGCTCTCGCCCGATGAGGAAACAGGTCGCGTGCAATTCCATATTCGTAATCGACTGCTCAATCTAGTCGACGACGGCATGATGGATCAGCTGCAAACGTACTTGAGCGATCTGGAACGCGAGATGCATATGAAATTAACCGATAGCGCCTATATCGGGCTGACGGTGCATCTGGCACTCGCGATTGAGCGCATTCGGCGCGGACAACGCATTACGATTGCGTCCCACATTCTGGATGAGCTGAAGCAATTGCGCGAATTCCGCATCGCTCGCACGCTGGCAGAACGGTTGGAGCAGTCCTTCGACATTACGGTGCCTGAGGATGAAATGGGATATATCACCATGCATCTCAAAGGTGCCGAAACTCGGCTCAGCGTCGAATCCGATCCGTATTACGAGCATGTCAGCTTTGAACTGGTCAAGCTGGCACGCGATATCCTCAAGATGGCGGAAATGCAAACCGGATTCGAGCTGAAAGGCAACAGCCGCTTGTTCGCGGGATTCATCAACCATCTCGGTCCGGCGATTGAGCGGCTGCGGCTGGGACTGGATATCCGTAACCCGCTGCTAGCGCAGATCAAGGAGCAATATGGACCTACCTTTGAGATCGCTCGTAAATGCTCCCGATTACTGGCGGAGTTCACACAGCGCGACGTGCCAGAAGCGGAGATTGGATATCTGGCGATGCATATTGGCGCTATGTCCGAATACGCCGCAGCCCAGCGCAAACCGCTGAAAGCAATTATCGCCTGTGCAAGCGGGATGGGCACATCCAGCCTGCTCTCCATTCGGGTGAAGCGTGAATTTCCATCGCTGCAAATTATCGATGTCGTTTCTTCTTCGGAAGCAGCGAGTATGGAAACGCGTGCGGATGTGATTATCTCTACTGTCGAAGTAGACAGCAGCATCCCGACGATTCGGGTATCGCCGCTACTTTCGCCAGAGGATATCAATGACATTCGTAAACTGCTATCCCGTTTGGAAATCACAGCAGAACCACGGCACAACGAAATGGTAAGACCGACCGATCCAGCAGAGCGATTAACCGACACGCTGAGCATTCATAAGGAAACGCTAACCGGCATTCTCGATCTCACCGCCGGGCTTGTCATCCGTGACCAGTTTCACGCTGGATCGGTACCCGATCTGATTCACCAGATCGCTGGCATGTTCACCGCTTCGGCGGAACGTGCCAATACGCTGGAGCAAGAGTTGCATGAACGAGAACGCATGGGCGAGACCGTACTGTCGCAAGACGGATTGATCCTGCTACACTGTCGTTCCAGCGTCGTGAACAAGTTATTTCTCGGCATTATCCGGTTCTCCGAACCGATTCAGGCGGCGACCCAAGATGTTGACCTATACGCTTCCATTGTACTACTCGCTCCGAAGGACAGCAGCAAGTCGTATCTGGAAGCGGTCAACGAAGTCAGCAAATCGCTGATCGACCGCCCCGGCTTTGTCACAAGGCTCGTCTCCGACCGGTCCTCCGGTTTGAAGTCGGAAATATCCGGCATGATGCGCGATTTATATACCCGCAAAATTGAACAATATATGATGGAGGTTGAACAAATATGAGCACAGTAAACACGCCTGCTCCAGCCAAACGCAGCGCTAGAGACCGCGTACAATCTTTCGGACGCTTCCTCAGCTCCATGGTTATGCCGAATATCGGCGCATTTATTGCATGGGGTCTGCTGACTGCCCTGTTTATCCCAACAGGCTGGATTCCTAACGCTACACTAGCAACAATGGTCGATCCAATGATCAAATATTTGCTGCCACTGTTGATCGCCTATACTGGCGGTAAAGTCGTTCATGATCATCGTGGTGGTGTACTCGGTGCGATCGCCGCAATGGGCGTAATCGTCGGCGCGGACATTCCAATGTTCATCGGTGCGATGATTATGGGTCCACTCGGCGGCTGGGTAATCAAACAATTTGACAGAGCAATCGAAGGCAAAATCAAAGCCGGTTTCGAAATGCTCGTCAACAACTTCTCTGCCGGTATTATCGGTATGATTCTGGCGATCCTCGGTTATGTAGGGATCGGTCCACTCGTACAAGGATTCACTCATCTGATTGAAGCAGGTGTTAACTTCCTGGTTGCACATGAGTTGCTGCCACTCGTATCTCTGTTTGTAGAGCCGGGTAAAATCCTGTTCCTAAACAACGCGATCAACCACGGTATCTTCACACCACTGGGTGCACAGCAATCACTGGAAACGGGTAAATCAATCTTCTACCTGCTGGAAGCCAATCCTGGTCCAGGTCTGGGCGTACTTGTTGCTTACTGGATCTTCGGCAAAGGCAGCATCAAAGCTTCCGCACCGGGCGCAATCGTTATCCAATTCCTGGGCGGTATTCACGAAATCTACTTCCCTTATGTACTGATGAAACCAATCCTGTTCGTATCTGTTATTTTGGGCGGTATGGCTGGTGTATTCACCAACGTTCTGCTGCATAGCGGTCTGACCAGTGCGGCTTCACCAGGTAGTATCATCGCTATTCTGGCACTCGCTCCAAAAGGTGGCGCATTGCCTGTTATCGCTGGTGTTGCTGCCGCTGCAATCGTATCGTTTGTATTCTCTGCGATCTTCCTGCGCACATCTCCTGTAGGCGAAGGCGATCTGGAAAAAGCACAAGCCGCTTCGAAAAGCATGAAGTCTAGTGGTGGTGCAGCAGCTCCAGCACTGACTACAGCAGCAGATCTGCAATCCGGCAACGTTCGCAAAATCGTATTTGCTTGTGATGCAGGTATGGGTTCCAGCGCAATGGGCGCATCATCGTTCCGTAAAAAAGTACAGCAAGCCGGTCTGCCGATTCAAGTAACCAACTCGGCGGTCGATGCAATCCCAGGCGATGCTGACATCGTCGTTACACAGCAAAACCTGACTAGCCGTGCACGCGGCAAAGCGCCAAATGCACAGCACGTATCGATCGACAACTTTATCAATAACCCGATCTATGATGACATGATCGGCAAATTGAAAGACGCCACTTCCGGCAATGCATCCTCCTCGATTCCGAAAGAAGCTGCCGGTGTACGCGAAGAAGTTAGCGAAGTTCTGAGTCACAATGCACCGCATGTGGTAGAAGATACGAAGGAAGGCGTCCCTGCTCCTGTTGGCGGTTCCGGTGTACTTCGCAAAGAAAACATCGTACTCGGTCTGTCCAGCGAGCCAAAAGAAGACGCAATCCGCAGAGCAGGTGAGTTGCTGGCAGGCGCCGGTTATGTCAAACCGGATTATGTAGCTGCCATGCAAGAGCGCGAGAAAGTAGCCACTACTTACATCGGTAACGGCGTAGCGATTCCACACGGTGTCGGAGAAGCGAAAAAACAAATCCAAACATCTGGTATCGTCGTTCTGCAATATCCAAATGGTGTTGATTTTGAAGGTGGCAAAGCGTATCTCGTAATCGGTATCGCTGGCGCTGGCGGAGAACATCTGCAAATCCTGACCAAAATCGCTGAAACGATCGAAGACGAATCGGTTGTCCACCATCTGGCAAAAGTAACCGATTCGGACGAAATCTATCGCACATTCTCGATCTAATCTGTAGTATCGCAACAATCGATCCATGATAAGGATTCTATCTTAAACAAGCTTTCAAGGTTCAATCAGCAGCGCATCCGCCTGCTGATTGAACCTGTTTATCCATACTTGGTCTGAACACAGACGCATATGAACGGCACTTGCCGTTTTTTGCGGTTCATTTATGAAAACGAGATTATCGTTATCTGAATATTACTGCAAACGGCAATTGCTCTATACTTATCGGAGGTGCAAGTGATGAAAAAAGCTATTCAGTTTGGTGCAGGTAATATTGGACGCGGATTTATCGGGGCATTGCTCTCCAATGCCGGTTATCATGTCGTATTTGCTGATGTGAACGAGAAGATGATCGACGCCCTGAATGAGCAGAAGAGCTACCAGATTCATATCCTCGATCTGGAAAAAAGCGTTGAAACGATTACCAACGTGTCCGGTTGTCTGTCCAACGGTCCAGATATCGTCAACGAGATCGCTTCCGCTGAAATCGTAACAACCGCTGTTGGTCCCAACGTATTGAAGTTTATCGCTCCAACAATCGCTCAAGGGATCGAAGCCCGCCGCGAAGCTGGTGCAGGTCCACTGAACGTCATCGCCTGTGAGAATATGGTCGGTGCGACCAGCCATCTGCAAGAGCAGGTAGAAAGCCATCTGTCCGAAGAAGGTAAAGCATACGCTCGCGAGCATGTTGGCTTTGCCAACTGTTCCGTTGACCGCATCGTTCCGCCATTCCAAGGTGACAATCTGTTGGATGTAGGCGTAGAAGCGTTCCACGAATGGATCGTCGAAGAACCGAAGCTCAAAGGCGGCACACCACAAATCGACGGCATGAAACTGACCGACAATCTGGTCGCCTACGTACAGCGCAAGCTGTTCACGCTGAATACAGGTCACGCGATCACTGCTTACCTCGGCTTCTTGAAAGGGATCGAGACGATCGACCAGAGCATTCAGGATGAATCGGTACGTGCCATCGTACGTCCGGCAATGGAAGAAAGCGGCGCAGCACTGGTGAAAAAGCATGGCTTTGACGCTGCTGAGCACGCCAAATATATCGACAAAATCGAAACCCGTTTCAAAAATCCATACATTCGCGACGAAGTCATCCGTGTCGGACGGGAACCGTTACGCAAACTCGGTCCTGCTGATCGTCTGATCGGACCAGCGAATATGGCTTCCGAACTGGGGTTGGCACACGACCATCTGCTGCAAGGTGCAGCTGCCGCTTTCCACTATGACAACGCCAATGACCCACAATCCGCTGAACTGCAAGGACGCATTCAAGCCGAAGGACTTGGTCCGGTCGTTAGCGATGTAACTGGCTTTGCCAAAGACAGCGACGATTATAACCAGATCATGGCAGCCTACGACGAACTGGCTGCTCTGAAAAAATAATAAGCTAATACGAGAAAGAACCTGCACCGGGCATACCGCGGCAGGTTCTTTTTATGATACGAACAAAAAACGTCCTTTCGTTGAAAGGGCGTTTTTCTTCGGTTATATAATATTCCTTTACAGCTGCAAGCCCGGCTGCTCCGCTGGTTTGCCAAACAGATACCCCTGAGCCAGATCGATACCGATGCTGCTGCAAAAATCGAACTCCTCGCGACGCTCAATGCCTTCAGCCAGTACCTGACTGCCTGCCTCACGCGAGCGCTCCATAATCTGCAAAATCGCTTGCTGCTTCTCTGTACTTTGATCACAGCCATCGATCAATCCACGATCAATTTTGACGAAATCCGGTTTGAGACGGTTAATCAGTTCCGGACGAGCATACCCCGAACCTACATCATCCAATGCCACATAGATACCGTTGCTACGATACACTTCAAAAATCTCCTGAAGCTTGGGCATATGCAAAATATTTTCCGTTTCCACTACTTCAAATACAAAATCTTTCGGGTCCAGACTTAATCGTTCAATCGCTGCAAATGTATGACTCAAGCAATATTGCGGATTGTAGATCGAAGACGGCAGGAAGTTAATAAACCGCTTGATTCCTTTGGGCAAATGAAGCGCGCTAGTCTCAATCGCCGAGATACGCGCAGCACGATCCAAAAAGGAATGTAGCCCTGTCCGATGCGCAACTTCAAACAAGCGATATGGCTGAAATGACGGTCCATTCGGTGTTGGACGCAGTAGAAATTCGTAGGCAATAATCTGTTCATTACGATCAACAATAGGCTGCATATGACTAGTAAATTTACGCTGGCGGATAATATCGACAATATCGTAATTTTGCAGGCGGGAAATCATCACCGCTACTGGAAGCCAGTCTGGCTCCCCTTGATTCCTGTTCTTTCCCCCAATACCCACCTGCAATTCGCTCCCTTCCACATTGGGAAGATGAAAAATCCACTGCAAAATGTCCAGCATCTGCTCTCTTGAATCGTACTCAATCGAACAAGCGTTATGCACGATGGAACGACATTCAAAAGACTGTTGCTGAACCGACTGCTCCAGTTCCTGAGTCAGCGGTCGCAGAGAAATCACTCCCTGGTCTTCAATTGGTTGAATATAGCTGCATCCGCTACAATTCATGGTGATCCCCCCGGGTAGAAATATAGTAAAGGATACAATATCGATCCGTATCATGGTCTTAGATAAAGGACAGCTAGATAGCAAGCAAATAACAGATAGACAAAGGTATTAGACTATCTCGCTATGCAAACAGATAAATGAGCATACCACTCCATAGCTCTCTTATCATATATATCGACACATATCGACGATACAGATAGAAACATGATCTTTCTATTTATTTCATTCGTTAAATTAGTTATTTAGTCCTTTATAATGATCATTTAGACCTATAAATAATTGTATTTACCCGAATTGTCGTTGATTCAAACATCTTTTTCAAATTTTTCTTTTTTAATAATAAATCATCCTGCTGTATAAATATTCATTCAATCGTTATAAAAAGCTGTGGTGCATAGTATACACCACAGCTCTGATGTTCATGGAAGACGTTATTGTGGAAACACTCAGTCTGCCGGAATCTGGATCACATCGCCAACTTGCAGTGCAGTTGGGTCTGTAATTTTGTTGTATTTGGCAAGTTCTTGCCATGTTACACCGTATTTCAAACCGATACGGTACAGGTTATCACCGCGTTTGATCGTATACGATTGTTCGCCTTTTGCAGGAGCTACTGGTGTAGCCGGTTTCGCCGGTGTTGTTGCCGGAGTCGATGGCTTCGCCGGTGTCGCAGGCGTGGACGGTTTGGCAGGTGTTGTTGGTTTCGTACCTGTACCACCTGTTGTCGGCGTTGCTGCTGCACTCGACAGATCGATTTTGTATTTGGCAAATCCGTCTGCTGCATCACCTTCGTAAGTGATAGCTTCACCCGCACCGGCTACTGCCGATTTGGTAGACGTCAGCGCGCTTTGCGCATTCGGAGATGTATTGAACGTTACATCTGCATTGCCTTTGATTGGTGCAAACGACCAGTTGTTGTCGGCGGTCGGATTGATTGTTTTATTTTCACGGATATAGTCGATGATCACTTGACGGTTCTCATCCGGAGCAGCCAGAACGATACGTTTGCCATCCGGATTCGCCAGCTTGGACGAGGATGCACGATAGTTGTTGGTTGCTACGACGAATTCTTGTTTTGGATCGATCGGCTTGCCGTTGTATTGCAGATTGACGATCCGGTTAGCGGATTCATTCACAACTGTGCCTTTGCCGTCATACTTGGCAGGCTGGGTTACGTCGATCTGATACGTTACACCGTCGATTACATCAAAGTTGTACGTTGGGAAATCCATATTGATCAGCGCTTGTTCGCCGGATTTGGATGGATCGATCTGGTTGAACTGTCCTGCGGACCATTCCAGCCAGTTTTTCACTTCTTCCCCGTTCACTTTTACCGCATAGACCGTGTTTGGATACACATACAGGTCAGATACGTTTTTGATTGCAATCGTACCAGCAGGAATATCGGTATAATAAGCTGCACCAGAACGTCCGCCTGCTTTGAATGGTGCACCTGCGGACAGGATTGGCAGACCTTCATAATCAGTTCCCTGTAACTTCTGCTCTAGGTACCATTTCTGTGCATTGGTTACGATCTGGATCGACGGATCGTCCTTCACCAGTGCAAAATAGCTGGTAATACGGGACGTTGTGGTTCCAACCGGACCACGGATATAATCCAGTGTTTCTTCATGCTCAGTGTACACAGCATCGACTACACTTTGGTCTGCTTGTACAAGCGCTGTTTTGGTCGCTTTGTCGTAGATTGGGCGTGCTTCTACTTTGGAGCTGGTTACATCCCAATCGTCGCCGTTTTGTGTCAGTTCCAGATCGATGATACCGAGATGATCCCCCCAGAAGCCCGGCTCGACGGATGGAACACCGTTGATCGTGCCTTTTTCGAGATCGACGCCTGTTTTACCAGCGAAGTCGCTGCTTGGGAATACTTTGTGTGCATGACCAAACATGATCGCGTCGATGTCAGGTACTTTGCTCAGGTACAATACCGAGTTTTCCATCAGCTCGGTTTGTGGAATATCTTCAAAGCCGGAGTGAGGGACCGCGATAATGATGTCCGCGCCTTCTGCTTTCATTTGCGGGATAAATTTGTTGGCGGTTTCTACGATATCCTTCACGACTACTTTGCCGTTCAGGTTCGCACTGTCCCACTGCATGATTTGCGGTGGCACGAAGCCGATCACGCCTACTTTCAGATCATGGGTAGCACCGCTCTCGTCGGTTACTTTTTTGTCGAGAATCAGGTATGGGGTAAAGTAGTTTTTCTCGCCTTTGCCTGTGCCGTCATCAACGTAGATGTTGGCGTTCACGTAAGGGAAATTAGCGCCCTTAACCGCTTTTGCCAGGAAATCGAGACCGTAGTTGAACTCATGGTTACCGTAATTGCCGGCATCATAGCCGAACTGGTTCATCGCTTTGTAAACTGGATGCACTTCACCGTCTTTGAGCGGGTTGATCTTTGCCATATAATCACCCAGCGGTGTGCCTTGCAGCAGATCACCGTTGTCGATCAGAACGCTGTTCTTCGCTTCATCGCGAGCAGCTTTGATCAGTGTACCTGTTTTGGCGTAACCGTACTCATCCGTCGGTTTATCGGAATAATAGTCATAGTTGACCACGTTCGTGTGAATGTCCGTCGTTTCCATCAGTCGAATCTTGACTACCGCGTTGCCTGTTGCGTCCGCTGCGAATACCGGAATTGCCGTAACAGCAAACAGCTGTAGTGCTACAAATGCGCTAACCGCATTGCGAATCGTCTTTTTCCCCAGTTTCAAAATACAAAACCCCTCCCACATAAATTGAGCACGGGTATCAGCTTGATGTATCGCTTTCAATAACGGTCGGTAACGCGCGGTTCAGCCGGAGCCGAGTTATGTATGAACCAGAATAGATAGGAAGTCTCTTCCCGTTAAGTATTGACCGATGGTAAAATGAAAGTCGACGCAAGACCGTATACCCTGTTACATGATAGAATTGTATACTATTGGCTGATATATTTGAAGTATAATTTAAGGTTTTTTTAATGTTTTTGTGAAAAATAACCTTGAAACGTTGTTAATGTATCATTCTTTGTTATAAAACCTGCTATATAACTCTGTTTTTTATCCAAATCATTCAGTAAAAGATACTTGTATGCCCTGCTCCATGATTGCGATGTTCAGTATAAATCCCCTGTGATGACAGAATATTCCTGCCTTATATGCGTCTCCTTTCCTATGATCAGCGAAAGGAGACGTTTTATTTTACAGAAAATACAAGCGAAAATGCATCTGATTCCAGATTCTGTCACGATGCTCCACTGCATATACGATCTCTGCCCGACCACCTTGCTGTATGACCTGCGGCTGTGGAGCCTGCGCGTCCACCTGAACAGTCAACCCCGGCAACTGCCAGCGATCAGCGGTAATCTGAATCTCATGCAGAGCAGCCCCTTCTAGCTCGAAGACCAGCTCAATCGGTACAGCAGCCTCCAAATGAGCAGTAATATCCAGACGGCTTACCTCCGTCTCTACGTTAAATGTCATGCCGCGCAGATGGGTATTCCAGCTCTGCCCGACCTCCCGCCGTACCATACGCATAGAATATCGCCGTCCCTGCTCATCCAGCCAGTGAGCGGTAGCATGATGCATCTGCCCATTTGTATTATGACTCCCTGTTAGACCGCCGATCATCAACTGCGGTGATAGCCAGGCTGTGGCGGTACACACATGCCGATTATGCCCTGGCAGATCACGTTCGCACAACTCCTTGAACTGACGAACCGCAAACCGCTCGCCTTGCTGCTCTCTGAGCTGCTGTAACGCTGCTTCTGGTACATCTACACCAAATAGCGCAATAAGCAGATCATGGCTTGTTTCGCAGTTTATGCTTGTGAGATGGCGCTTTGATTCGCCCAGCGCCAGATAGAGCAGCACACCGATCGAACTGTGACTAGTGATCTCATTCTCGTAGCTACGTGCAAACGGTCCGCATATATTTTCCATAGCAGGGCTGTAAAATGCAGCGATATCTTCCCATAATCCGTGTTCCAGCTGTAACCCAATATTGCGAAACGATACCGAACGTCCATACACTCGCCACATGCCTAGCACCGTCAGATCGACCCCATAATACGTACTGGAATTGAATTCGGCAAAGGAATGCAGCTCCCTATAATCGTCCAGCAGCGCCATCGCTCCACGCTCTGCATGCTGAATCCAGTCTATCTGTTCATACCGATGCCCATAATAATGCGCGATAAACAGATGCATCAATTCAATATTCGTATTCGTCGGAATCGATTGCGATACATACCGCTCTAGTGATGTGGATACCGCACGCTGCATCGCCTTATCCATTCGTGCCACTTGTTTGATCGACAATCGATCTTCAAAATTCTCCAGAATCACCGCAAACGTACAGGCAATAAACTCGCGCCAATTCGGATCAAAGCTCTCCCATACCCGTGGAAATACTTCATCCGCCGCTCGCCCAAACTGCTCCTTATATTGCGTCTGCTCCTCCAGCTGTGCATACTGCGCAAACCGGCGATACACTTCTGTCAGTGCGTCCTGCTGCGCATATCCATATCCCGGCGAAAAGGTTCCCCAAGCTGTATACCCGGATGGTGGAGCTTGCTGCTCTGGCGATGCACGGAATGTTCCTTCATAGATCTCGCCCTGCTGCGTCAGTTGCATCTCCAGCACACGATCAATGATGCCGCTCGCCATCTGTACATCTTCCAGACTACCACGTAGCAGCAATCCAAGCGCATAATGAGCGCTTTCCCGCGTATCATGCTGCCCCTCTTCGCCCCATACCATGCTCTCCTGCTCGTCGTATCGTGTATCCAGCTGTTCCATTGCTTGCTTCATCAAAAACATCTTGTCCGGCGATAAGGAACTCGCAATAGTGCTCCACTTTGTCATAGTAAGGATCATCCTTTCGCAATGTATAGCATATAACAGCTTCTGCTTACAGATTTGGCGATGCCGTTATGTATTCCAAAGTATGGTGCTGTCTCTGCCATCCGGCAATAAACTTGTTTTCGTCCATAAACCGAATGTCCTATCGCGGACTGTCGCATCGTCTGCAATCCTCATCGTTGTAAGCCTTTGATCAACTCGCTGCACTTCAACACAAAAAACGCCGCATCGGCAGATTACCTACCAATCGGCGTTTTGTTACACTGTCCCGCTATCGGGAATCCCGATAACAAGATCAGCAATTTTCATTCCATTTATGAGCTGGCTCCCGGCGTTTGCGATGTTTGTACTGCAAATACGAATCCAGAATGCGATCCAGCTGCTCTGACTGATCGATCACCCGATGATCCCGAATGCCGTGCTCGGCTGCCATCTGATTCAGAATGCGGCGCTCCTGCTCGATTTGCTGTTCAATCTTTTCCAGGTCCAAGGAAAACACCTCCCGTAAAATACCCCTTCCAACGTGCATGCTCTGTCTGATTACGGGCATATTTTCCATCACCATATCCCGCGATTGTATGGTTTGATCTGCGAAAGAATGCTGCTTCATCTATATGTCTTAGTTGTTTACATTAAATTGTTGGTATTATATTGGTTATACCTTACTTTCATGTGACGTTTCAAGTTCCTACAGTACCTATTTTATCCTTATTTTGGAAACAAAAAATGACAAAAAATCCGGTTTGGAATTTTGTATTTCGGGATAGAAATTTACAAAATTCGTCACCGGATTTTACGAATGCCTACTATGACAAGGATTTACCTGTGTAACAAAATACGACAGCAAGGCTGATCGTATCTCTCAGGTGCAACCGCAACCGGCAGGATTAGCCCTGCCAGGTTTGCTTATTGCCGTCCTGATCGGTATATTCGATTGTTTGCGGCTTGATATCCAGTACGACATAATCGGGATCATCCGGTCCAGAGAACCATTGCTTGAAATCGTCTTTCCAGACGCGCTGCTTCAGCTCGGCATCATCAGACACCGTTGCCGTTGCCTGTACTTCGACCACTTCGTTATTGCCGCCTTTTTCGTAACCTAGCAGCAGATAGCAGTTCGGGTTTTGTTCCAATTCTTCAACTTTATGCGTCTTGCGATCCGTTGCCAGATGGATATTCAATCCTTCATTGTAGAGCGCCATATAACGCACTTTTGGCTTGTTATCCTCTACTGTACCAAATGCACAAAATGGATTGTCGGACAGGGCTTTGACGATTGCTTGTTCTTCGATGGATGTACTCATGATCAAGCTCCTTTCGCAATAGGAAGATATAGTATTGGGTGTTCCAGATCCTGCTTCTATCATAGACATGTATCCTGATCGCTCAGGTGTATTCGTCCTATGACAACGGATATACATACGTATGCTCCGTTAATGGTATAAAAAATACTTCATTGCATACATACCCGATGCGGCTGGCAGTGAACCTGTTACAGCCTGTTTCCAGACTGTTTGGTGTGAATGTTACGGTCTGCTTGGTGTTGTGTCAGCGTCTACTTGTTATAACTATCCACTTTATGATTCGAACGGTTCATCCAGCGGTTATGCCGTATATTCTGGCGATGCGCTCGCCGCTGACCTGCTGGACAGTTATGCCCTGCTCGTCTATAATTACAGCTAGAAAAAGCGCATATCTGTCTAGGGGAGCTGGGAAGCCGGCTGAGAGTGTATTCCAACAATACTGACCCTTATACCTGATCTGGATAATGCCAGCGTAGGAAGTGAAGCATGCCATGTATGTCTACTCATATATGCACCTATGTCGTCCCAGTCCGGGGCGCTTTTTTTATATACCAAGCACGATATTCAGAGGGGAGTCTTACCGAAACATGAATACATTACGCAACAAAGCAGGTCTGCTGATTCTGCTGTCTGTGGTATTGCTAATGACTGCCTGCGGACAACGCAGTAGTGATAGTCAGAACAGCACTGGCAGCACCGACAACGGAACTGCATTACAAGATGTGCAGGTCGTGCTGGATTGGACGCCGAACACGAATCATACCGGTCTGTATGTAGCTCAAGAGATGGGATATTATAAGGAAGCTGGTCTGAATGTGAAGATCATTCAGCCCGGTCAAGGCGGCGCAGATACAATGGTCGCTTCCGGTCAGGTGCCGTTTGGCATTAGCTATCAGGAGAGCGTGACGCAGGCGCGTGTACAGGATGTGCCGCTCGTCTCACTGGCAGCAGTCATTCAGCATAATACGTCCGGCTTTGCCGCTCCGGTAGATCGTGGCATCAAGTCTCCCAAAGATATGGAAGGCAAATCATACGGCGCATGGGGTTCACCTGTCGAAGAAGCCGTCATGAAGTCGATCATGGATACGGACGGCGGTGATGTTAGCAAGGTGAAGAGTGTTAATATCGGCGATGCGGACTATTTTACAGCTGTCAAAAAAGGAATTGATTTCGCGTGGATTTTCTACGGCTGGACGGGAATCGAAGCCGAGCTGCGCGGCGAACCGCTCGATATGCTGTACGTCAAAGACTACTCGCCAAATCTCGACTATTACACACCGGTTATCGTAACGAACGAGAATGAGATCAAAAACGATCCCAAACTGGTGAAGGCATTCATGTCCGCCACAGCCAAAGGCTATGCATACGCCATCGCCAATCCCGACAAAGCTGCTGATATTCTGGTCAAAGCCGTTCCCGATCTTGATCCCGAACTGGTCAAAGCAAGCCAGAAATGGTTGTCGCCGCGCTATCAGGATGACGCTGCTCAGTGGGGTCTGCAAAAAGAATCGGTCTGGGCAGGTTACGCCGACTGGATGTACAAGCAGAAACTATTGGAGCAGCCGCTAGATGCAAGCAAGGCGTTTACTAACGACTTCTTACCGTCCGCTTCGGCAACGACCCAAGACACTACGACCACAACAGATACTACAGCAAAATAAATCATCATTTCCGTATACAAGCATCATTGGCGTATACAGGTATTGTAAGTTTGCCATACCTTATCGTCGTATAACAGGTTTCATCATCTCTCATCTTTGCATTCAAGGAGGCAGATTCCATGTCCAAGACACTACTCAGCATTCAGGTCATTCCCAAAACACAGCCCGGCGAGGATTCTTACGATTACGTGGATGCCGCGATTGAAGTCATTCAGTCCTCCGGCGTTCCCTACGAAGTACATCCGCTCGAAACGACGATAGAAGGCGAATTGGAGGAGCTGTTGGATATCGTGCGCCGTATGCACGAAGCACTAGTCGCCAAAGGAAGTCCCAGCATCATTTCCCAGATCAAAATCGCCCATAATCCCACCGGCATCAGCATGAACGGTCTGACGGAGAAATACCGCGCATGACGGTACGTGAATGGTGGAAAGGCATATGGCCGCCCTTAGGGGCGGTCGTTTTGTTACTGTTGCTCTGGCAGGCGGCGACGTCGCTGTTCGGAATTGAGGATTGGATTCTACCCGCTCCGCTGCAAATTGCGCATGAAGCGTCCAGCAGCTATGAACGGCTGCTTGGGCATACGTGGGCGACGCTCAAGCTGACACTGTCCGGCTTTGCCATCGGTACAGCAACCGGGCTGATCGTGGCAGGTGTGCTGCACTATGTTCCCTTTCTACGGCGTGCCCTATATCCGCTGCTCATTCTCAGTCAAAATATTCCGATTATTGCGCTCGGGCCGCTACTCATTATCTGGTTTGGCTTTGGCATATTATCCAAGCTGATCGTCATCGTGCTGGTCTGCTTTTTCCCGATTACAGTTGCCGCGCTCGGTGGATTAGCCGGTACGGATCGCACCATGCTAAACTATATGCAAATGATCGGTGCTTCTCGCAGTCAGATCTTCTGGAAGCTGGAATTGCCGTACAGTTTGCCTGCCGTCTTTTCTGGATTGCGCATCGCCGCGACGTATAGCATTATGGGTGCCATTATCGCGGAATGGATTAGCAGTGATCAAGGGCTGGGCTATTATATGCTGCTGCAAAAGTCCGCCTTCCGTACGGATCGGATGTTTGTAGCGATCATGATTGTGGTGCTGCTCAGTCTGCTCATGTTCTCCATCATTGTATGGCTGGAGAGATGGTGCATTCGCTGGCAATCATCACAGCAACAAGGGAGGGACAAAGCTTGAATCGTGACAATACACACCATAATGGCAAACTCCATGTTACCGGTCTGAATGCTGACAATGGATCGGCAGCTACAGGCAGACTCACTACAACAACGGATGTGGACTCATTCGGAGTCCAGATGAACGGTCAATCTACAGCCAATCCTGCTTTTCTGGAGCTTCAATGGATTAGCAAGTCGTTCGGCAAAGGTGCAAGTCGCTTGCATGTACTGGACAATATCTCCATATCCGTACAGCAAGGCGAATTTGTTTCCATTATCGGTCCGTCCGGTTCTGGCAAAAGTACCTTGCTGCAAATGATCGGCGGCGTGATGCTACCGGACAGCGGCGACATTGTGCTAGATGGGCAATCCATCACCGGACAGCGTGGCAAGGCAGGCTATATGCCACAGCAACCTGCCTTGCTCCCATGGCGGAATATCGAGGACAACGTTGTGATGGCACGCGAGATTGCCGGGATGCCGCGCCGTGAATCGCTGGAGCAGGCACGCCGCTGGCTGGAGCGCGCTGGACTAGGTGAGTTCCGTACTGCCTATCCGCATACGCTGTCTGGCGGTATGCAGCAGCGTGCTGCCTTTGTCCGTGCTCTGCTTGGTCCGCAGTCGCTACTTTGTCTGGATGAGCCATTTAGTGCGCTGGATGCCTTTACACGCAGCGAGATGCAGTCATGGCTACTGAGCATCTGGGAAGAGACGCGGCGGTCGGTCGTATTCATTACGCATCATATTGAAGAGGCATTACTGCTATCCGATACGATCTACGTGCTGTCCGCGAGACCAGCGCATGTATTGGAAAAGGTCAGTATTCCGTTTGCCCGCCCGCGGCGTGAAGAACTGGTGGACACACCGGAGTTTGTGGCATTGCGACGCAGGTTGACCAATCTGCTGCGCGCGGAGGTGAGTACGATATGAAGTTGATCGATACGCATATTCATCTGGATCAATATAGCGATACACATATTCGCACGATCATTCGGCAGCTGCCGCTTGCTGGGGTAGAGCACTTGATCGCTGTGTCCATGAACCGAGAATCCTGTCTGCGCACCGAAAAGCTGGCACGGCAGTATCCCGGTATTGTCAAACCAGCTTATGGCTATCATCCAGAACAGCCGCTACCTCAGCAGTATCAGACCAAGTTATTGCTGGAATGGATGGAGGCGCGGATCGACGAGACGATAGCGATTGGTGAAATCGGGCTACCGTATTACCGACGTCAGGAAATGGCTGCCACGGGTTCAGCACTAGATGAGCAAGGTTATATTGATTTGCTGGATCAGTATTTGCAACTTGGGCGGCTGCATGACAAGCCGGTCATCCTGCATGCCGTATACGAAGATGCCGATACCGTCTGCGACCTGCTGCAAGCGCATGGGATCGAGCGTGCACATTTTCACTGGTTCAAAGGTTCGGCGCAGAGTATTCAGCGAATGGCGGAACGTGGGTATTTTATTTCGTTTACACCGGATATACTCTATGAATCGGAAATTCGCGAGCTGGCGGCAATCTATCCACGCGAATTGGTGATGACGGAAACGGATGGCCCATGGCCGTTCGAACATCAATTTGCTGGTCAACCGACGGTTCCGAGTATGGTGGTAGATGTGTGCCGCGCATGGGCGGACATTCAAGGGTTGGATGTTGGCGATGCGGCGGAGCTGCTGTACAACAACGCGCGGCGATTTTACAGATTGTAGTTGGCAATGAAGTCAACTATATCTATACCAAAAAGCCTGATCGGAGCCACCCTACAAATACGTAGAGCGAGTAACCGATCAGGCTTTTTGTCATTCATTCCGTTATGATGGGCTGTCTAACTTACCTATTCTCTTCTTGCCAGACAGGAATTTTATTGTCATCCTGTACACGCGTTAACCATACTTGCATAGCCGATAGTAACTGTGTCATATTGATGGGCTTGCTTAGATAGTCAGAAGCTCCTGCTTGCAAGCAACGCTCACGATCATCTTTCATTGCCTTAGCAGTCAAGGCAATAATCGGGAGTTGCTGCCATTCAGGATTTAGGCGGATGCGTCGTAAGGCTTCATAGCCATCCATAACAGGCATCATCATATCCATTACTATAAGATCAGGTTCTATCTGCTCTATCATATGCAGCGCACGATTGCCATCTGGAGCACTGAATACCTGTAATCCTTTCACTTTCAAGGCACTTTCCAAAGCGGTAATATTACGTGGGTCATCATCAACCAGCAGCACTTTTCTACCTTGTAAAATCTGCATATCTGCGGTGATATCAATCGGTCCAGAATCATAGTGACTAACTAACGCGGTATTTTCTTCGCTTTGACCTGCTGGTAAATACAGAGTAAATGTACTTCCTTTCCCCTGCTCACTCTCTACTGTTACAAAACCGCCCAGTAAACGGGAAAATTCTCGACAAATGGACAATCCTAAGCCCGTACCTCCATAATTACGTTCGGTGACCGATCCTCGCTCCTGTTGAAATGCCTCAAAAATAGGTTGTTGTCGATCGCGCGCAATTCCCACTCCCGTATCGATCACCGATATAGCGATCATATCCTCAATCTGATCTGGGATGCTGTATCCATATGCTGGGATCACATTCGAGGCAGGCTCAACTTTTAATGTAATCGAGCCACTCGGTGTGAACTTGAAGGCATTAGACAGCAAATTTTTCAAAATCTGCTGTACTCGCTTACCGTCCGTGTAGATCGTATGCGGAACCTCAGGATTGATCATATAGTTAAATTGAATACCGCGTTGCTCCGCTAACTTGCCAAAACTATAATTCAACAACTCTGGAATCTCCTGCACAGATACCAGTTCATGATGAACGTCGACCATACCAGCTTCTACTTTGGACAGATCCAGAATATCGTCAATCAACGCCAGCAAATCTTCACCAGAGCGATGGATGATGCCTCCATACTTTGGAATCTCATCATCTTCATTCACCGGTTCATGCTCTGCAATCAATTGCGACAGAATCAAAATGCTATTGATTGGTGTACGCAGCTCATGCGACATATTCGCAAGAAACTGACTTTTGTAACCAGAGCTTTGCTCCAAACGCTTGGCATATTCTTGCAGTTCCTGCTGGGTAGTTTCCAATTCATGCGTTTTGGATTCCGCGAACTGATTACGTTCGCGCAGTTGTTCATTCGTAGCTTGCAGTTCCTCCTGCTGAACTTGCAATTCTTCCTGTTGAACTTGTAACTCTTCTTGCTGCGCCTGTAGCTCCATATTGAGTTGCTGCGAATTTTGTAGCAGTTGATTTACTTGCATGCGATTCTCGATATTGTCGATTACAACACCAAGGTTAACACACACCAGATCCATCAATTTCAATTGGCGCTGGGAAAAGGTTGTCAGTGAGCCAAGCTCTAATACCGCAACAATAGCATTTTCAAATACAATCGGAATCACTACAATCTGCCGTGGCGTCAATGCAACCTGCCCCGTTTGAATGCGAATCGGATGCTCAGCGTTATCATTGAGTATAATGGTCTGCTGAGTGCTGGCAACACGACCAATGATGCCTTCACCTGATGCAAATACAGAGATGGCATCCGGCATATCCGTATATGCGGAATAAGCACAATCCAGTTTGAAATACTCTCCTTGTTCGTTTGCCTCTTTGTAATACAGGAGTCCGTATGCTGCTTCCAACAATGGAACAAGCCGCGCCATCATCTTCTCAGCCAATTCAGATTTATTGTTAATTCCTTGATAGATATTACCAGTCAATGCAAACTGTGTTTGTACCCAATTATTGTCTTCCAAATGCTCCGAAGCTTCGCGTACTTTGCGATTATGAAGTTCCAAAGCAAGTGACATGCGATTATATGCCTCGGCAATATTGGCAATTTCATCGCCACCGTCTACTTCCAGACGCGGCAAACGTTCCGCCTGATTAAAGTCAGTATTGTTGATAACATCGGTGGCTAACTGCAAGCGACTCGTAGTGCGCCGAATCGTCCAACCTGCAATAAAAGTTCCGCTGGCAATCAACAGCAGCATCAGTATTCCTGTAACCCCCCATATACCCGATATGGAAGTGTATTGAAAAATCAGTCCTTCAATGACCAGTAAGGAAATAGAAAGAAACAAAAGAAAACCAAAGCCGAAAATCTGCTGTTTTTTGTAGTTCATGAACGTTGCATTCTTCCTCTCTAATGAGAAACTGATTTGCATCCTTGATTAATGATTGAAATGATAGGAATATCTCCAATTATACGCCATTTTGCCAAATATATGCGTACAATCAAACAACTATTTTTAAATTATCATGTCCGCACTCGATTAATGCAGTACCTTATATATTATAGCAACAAGTCAATATAATCCATTTTATTCTTCCATTTTAATTTCACAAACGTATATTTGGCAAAATCAATTAAATTGTAAAATCAATACACTCATATTGCAATCAAATGTCCAGTCCAGATAAGCCGATTGCAATGATTGCTGTACGAACTGTGGATAGGTAATTTTCTGTTTAAAATATTCCAATTCTACTTTTCTTTTGGATATGCGTAATGATTGGAGAGATCTTGATAATCGTGATTTTTTCTCCAAATAAATAAGCAATCCTGTACGGATCACTAGTAACCTAGTCGGGTTGATCCATAAAGATTGCACTGTAAAGGGTCGTTTTTCAATTTTGTTTGTTAGTCTGGATATTTCGTTGTGTAGTTGCTCTCGTCCTTCATAACGTTCGTAGGATAAAGCCATCTGCCAATCTTTGAACAAAAAGGTTAAATGAGCTGTATTGTTTCGTTTTTGCCAATCGATAAAGACATGATCAATATCTTTGTGAAATATCTTTGCGATTCGTTTGGATAAAATCGGTGAAATAAATTGTTCCAGCAAAATAAACACATGCAAATACTGTTTATCTATATCATCCGGTATTCGCTGATCTTCAAAATCGATCAAACCGCTGAACATCAATGAAATTCCTGCTGAATGAACTGACATTTCGATAATATAGGGCTGTCTACCAAATTGGGATTGACAGAGTAGTCTACTTTTTTGAAATAAGATCTGATCTTCAAAAATGGTCGTTTCCATATGCTCACCCCTTTGCTGCTTTAACCATTGCTTTGTATTACACAAACCAGCTAATACAGACGCTGAATAATAAAATATTCTGTATATATGTAGAATATGCTAGTATAGGAACATCTGTTTCACGTTTCTATTTCAATTATATCGTCAGATCAAATGAGGAAGAAGGAATTGCTCTCTATGTCCAAACAAACGAACCGCTCTATGGTGACGGTCGGTCTGCTGGCAGCCCTGTTTATCGGCGCGCTGGATTCGACCGTTGTCAGTACGGCTTCCCCTCGCATTATCGATTCACTCGGCGGACTAAGCCTGATCAGCTGGATTTTCTCTGTATATACGCTGACGACCTGTATCGCTACTCCGATCTTCGGCAAGCTGGGCGATCTGTATGGGCGTCGGTTGGTATTTGCCATCGGATTGGGTCTATTCGTTCTCGGCTCAGTCTTGTGCGGATTCGCCGGTTCGATGACCGAGCTGATCTGGTTCCGCGCGCTACAAGGGATTGGTGCTGGTGCGCTGACACCTGTTACATTTACGATTGTTGGCGATCTATATCCGGGCAAGGAACGTGCCAAAGTGCAGGGCATTTTCTCCTCTGTCTGGTCAATTGCCGGTCTGTTCGGCCCGCTTGTTGGCGGTTATTTTGTCGATTATATTTCATGGCGCTGGATTTTCTTTATCAACTTGCCGGTCGGCATTATCGCCGTGCTGTTTATTTTCATCTATTATCATGAGTCGTTTGAGAAGCAGAATAAGTCGATTGATTATGCCGGGGCGATTACCTTTACAATCGGGATGACCTCCTTGTTGCTCGCGCTATTGACGGGTGGTGAGGAATACGCATGGAACTCGCCTGTCATTCTGATCATGTTCGCGATTACGGTCGTATTTCTCGGACTGTTTCTGTGGATTGAGAATCGTGCCGCAGAACCGATGCTGCCGTTGTCGCTATTCCGTAATCCGGTGCTGTCGATTCCGTATATTCTCGGCTTCACCACACGCTGGATGGTTATGGGTGTGACCGTCTATTGCGCGCTCTGGATGCAGGACGTATCTGGCTCCAGTGCGACCCTTGCTGGTCTGGCTATTATGCCGATGTCGATTGCATGGCCGATTGCCTCCACCCTTGCGGGACGCTGGATGTACCGAATTGGTGCCAAATGGCTAATTGTGTTCGGTTCGGTGCTGGTCGTTGCAGGTAGTCTGCTGGTCGCCCTCATGCAAGCAGGCTCTACGTATGGATGGATCGTCGGATCGCTGATTCTGATCGGCTTCGGCATGGGCTGTATCGTCACTCCATCCATGGTTACGATTCAAGGTGCTGTCGATTTCCGAATGCGTAGTGTAGCAACCTCCACCAATACGCTGATGAACTCGCTCGGGCAGACGGTCAGTGTTGCTGTGTTTGGTCTCGTATTCAACTCCATCGTAACAGCAGATACACCGTTACAGATTGCCAGCGGTATTCATGGTGTATTTGTACTCATGCTAGCAGTCGCTGCACTCAATCTGCTGGTCGCCTTGTTCCTGCCACCAAGCAGCAAGCTACTACACAATCATCAGTAATTGCGTTGGAATTCAAAAGAGACCGTACTTGTATAATCAAGTACGGTCTCTTTGCTGTTGACGTTTTCTCTATCCGCTTGGCATCTACAATCTGTCTATGCACAATCTGCCTATTCTACAAATGATCCGGCTCTACTGCTGTGTCTTGTTGTTTTGCGGGTTCTACAGGTTCTATCGTTGCTACAGGGCGACGACGGCTATACCAGTCAAAAAATCGTTCCGCGTCCGTCCGCTCCAACCGTCTCGTTTCAAAATCAGCCCTGCCTGCTGCAATGTACATCCGAATGTCGAGCAGATCACGGCGGCGCTGCATCCAGTTCCCACGCAGATAAAACGCTTCGATATGCTTCCACTGCACACAATGCGTATAGTGCGCGATATAGCGGTTGCTGACAATGACCCGCTGCCCATCTAACGTAGCGCCGGAATAACGATACCGATTGTAATCCAGCCAGAACAATAGCCCTGCCGGAATGATCATGCCAATCGCATACCATGACCAGAAATAAGAAAAGACAATGCCAGCTAACGCACACACTAGCAGACTGGGCCATACATACGCCAGCAGCGCACGCGACGGCGAATGATACTGCGGCTTGCTATATACAAAACCGGGAGTATGCGCATCCAGCAACATCTGCACGTCGTCGCGCCGAACAAACGGATGCAGCGTGGGCAGTTTGCCAGAATGATCTGACGAGATCACATGCAGATTGACCTGCGCATAACCGAACCAACGACGGATCGTGCTTTCTTTTACCGTTACTGCCTGTACATGCCGTGGATGGAACATAAATTGTCTGCGTTCCAGCAAGCCGTAGCGAATCGATAGTCGCTCTCCAACGCGATAGACGGAGAAGTCCGCGTATTTTACGATGAACATAATAAGCGATAATAGCCATGTGATGAGCAATCCGGCAACTACCGCCCAGACTAGCGTCTTGATGCCGCTCATATATCCACTGGCATCTATGAATAAGCGATCCAGCATGGACTGCGGAATCAGATCGTAGGCAAACGAATATACTCCGGCGATAACCGCCAGTCCTAACCCCAGATTCATCTCTGTCAAAGCAGCACGCAGTAGCTGCTTGGTCGTAAGGCGGTATAACAACTGTGGCTGCTGAAGTGCTGTTGCAGTAGTCGTTATCTCAGCAGCATCGCTATCGCTTATATTTGTTACGCTTGCGCTTGCCATCGTAGATGCAGTTGAATGGTCAGTAGAAAGCGATTCAATGACAGCAGTAGACTCGCTAGTATGACCTTCCCCTTTGGAACGTTCCGACTGCTCATTCAGTACCCGCTGCAAACGATCTGCTTCTGCCGTGGACAGCACTTCCAGCACGGCATCGCCGCCAGAGCTTCCACCCGGCGTCTCAATCTTCAATTGCACCACACCAAGCAGACGCTGAAGCAGAGGTTGTTCAATGCTGACCGAATGAATGCGCTCGTAATAGATCGCCTTTTCATTGCGTGTCCACAATCCGCTGCGAATGACAAAACGATCCGGTTCCTCGTGATACGTAAATTTGCGCCATGACGCCAGCTGATACAGATTCATACCAACAATGATCAGTGCCAATACTAGCAAAATATACATATACGAACGATTCACATCGTCACCACGAAACAAATTGATCAGCATCAACGCCAGTGGAAATGCCAGACTGCGTACACTTTTCAACACGGTAAATGCCAAATACAGCACATGCTGACGACGAGGTTCACTATTCATTCGTCCGTCCTCCTCGCCAGCTCACCGATACGCTGCTTCAGCTGCTCCGCTTCGTCCAGCTTCAGTCCGGCAATCACATGCGTCGTTGCCGCCGTCACGATCTCCACCGACGCCAAACCATACTGCCGCAAAATCGGTCCCGATTCCAGTTCTACATGCTGTACGCGAATCATCGGCACAATCATTTCGCTAATAAACAGCCATCCTCTATGAATATGCACTTCTTCATCCGACACGTGAAAAGCAAACTTCTCATACCGGAAGTAAGGCAAGACGAATGCGTTCAGCCCCATTCGCAGTACTACTACCAATATAGCAATGATCCAGATCCAGACCGGAACACGAAACCAGTCCAATAGCGTTGGCACACTCAATATAACTAGCACAGCCAGCAACCAGATACCGTTACTGATCAGCGCTGATTTGCGCTCTGCCAAGATCCAATCTGGATGAAGTTTGCGCATCACCTGCTGTTCCCGAGCGAGTGACATGTGATCTTCCCCCTTATGTACCGTGCAATCGTCAGGATCGTTGCAGTGCGATCCATTGCACGAAAATCATTTCATTTGTCCTACCATTTGCCATGCCAACTGCTTGGCGACCATGATGTGCCCTTTGTATGTGTAAATGGGCGAGTTCTTTCTTTAGTATATACTGCTGTCTGATCACATGGTTTCAGAATCGTAACTGTTTCATTCCGGCATGGCAAAACGAATCGCATACAACGCAACGCGGCAGAATCAACTTTACCTGTCTTCCAGCAGATGCTACCTACAACAAAAATACACACAGCAAAAAGCCTTTTGCCATTCTATGCGCAAATCGCACATATCGAATAGCAAAAAGCAGCTGCATCGCAATAACAATCTTATGATGAATTAACGTTTGTTAAAGCCTTTTTCCTCCAAAAATCCTTTGAGCTGCATGCGTGAAGGAGTGGTGACCTTCTGCGCCATCAGCTTGGACCACGGTTCGGTTTTGGCACCGCCTGTACGCTCGCTCAAATAGTTGACCATCTGCTCATCATATTGTTTCACTGCTTCCAGCGTTGTCTCCGCTTGATAGGACTCATGATGCAGAACAGCTTTGAGCGGTAAACGTGGACGAATCCCCGGCTCTTGGTTCGGATAGCCGATACACATGCCATAGATCGGATATACCAGCTCTGGCAAGCCGAGCAGCTCGGATACTTCTTCAATCTGTGTGCGAATCCCGCCGATATACACTACACCTAGACCGAGCGACTCTGCGGCTACTGCGGCATTTTGCGCTGCCAGTGTAACATCTGCTGTCGCTACGATAAAGTTCTCGACTGCATCAGCATATGATTCCTGCTCTGGCAAATGTTCTTGTACCGCATGTTCCAGACGATACAGATCGGCACACCAGACGAGAAATACCGGGCATTCGTCGATATAGCGCTGATTTCCCGCAAGCTCTGCCAGCTTGGACTTACGTGCTGGATCGCGAACAGCAATCACGCTGTATGCTTGCACATTGCTGGAACTGGATGCCATCTGTCCGGCAGCTACAATCGCCTCTAGCTGCTCATCTGTCACAGGATCTGGTTTGTAGCTACGGATGGATCGGTGGTTCATCAGTAAATTAATCGTTTCGTTCATATCTATATACACTCCTGTCTGCTAATTATTCATAAGTATCTTACCTTTATAGTATGATCTTCAAACAGACAGTGTGCAAGTTGCGCTATTTGGCGCATGTAGACTTTCTCCATACGGCTACACTCCATAATGCTACTTCATACTGTTTGCAGCTTACCGGATTAATCACTAGATGATGTATGATGCCATACTGTACGTGTCGGGCGTCTGTTTTGGTTTCGTTCTCTTTTATAGCTTCATCCGTTGCAGACGCAGTGCGTTCAATACGACGGAAACAGAACTGAATGCCATCGCTGCACCTGCTAGCCACGGTGCCAGCAGACCGATAGCAGCAATCGGAATGCCGATCACATTGTACGCAAGCGCCCAGAACAGATTTTGCCGGATATTGCGAATGATACGACGGCTGACCAGAATCGCATCGGCGATGCCGTTCAGATCGCCGCGCATCAAAGTTACATCGGCGGCTTCCATCGCTACATCTGTACCGGTGCCGATTGCCATGCCGGTATGCGCCGTAGCCAGAGCAGGTGCATCGTTGATTCCGTCGCCCACCATCGCTACGATTTTGCCTGCATCCTGCAATCGTTTGATCTCCGCAGCTTTGCCTTCCGGCAGTACGCCTGCCAGTACGATATCCACGCCCGTCTGTTCTCCAATCGCACGCGCAGTACGTTCGTTATCGCCTGTAATCATGATCACTTCCAACCCTAGCTCATGCAGTCGCGCAATCGCAGCACGCGATGTATCCTTAACCGTATCAGCAACAGCAATCCAGCCGGCGTACTGCTCATCCATTGCAGTCAGCATCACCGTCTTGCCCTGCTGCTCTAGCGCCGAGATGGTATCTTCTACCTGTGCGGTATCTATACCAATTTCGCGCAGCAGCAGTCGTGTACCGACAACAATCGTATGTCCATTCTGCACAGCTACGATACCCTTGCCAGGTATATTTTCAAACGACTGTACCGATTCGGTTACAATTCCCTGCTTCTTCAATCCGCTCACAATCGCACGCGCCAGCGGATGCTCGGATGCACTCTCGGCAGCAGCGATAAGCGTCATCCATTGCCATTCATCCATCGTATCAATCTCTGCATGCCAATCCGTTAGCACCGGCTCGCCGCGGGTGATCGTGCCTGTTTTGTCGAGTACGACCGTGTCTACTGTATGGGCGGCTTCCAGATGCTCGCCGCCTTTGAATAGAATGCCGTATTCGGCAGCACGACCGGAGCCCGCCATAATAGAAGTTGGTGTCGCCAGCCCAAGCGCACACGGGCAAGCGATAACGAGTACGGCAATTGCTTTTTCCAAAGCACTGCTAAAATTACCCGGCTCCACGCCGAAATACCAGATACCGAAGGTGAGCAGTGCAATGCCGACAACAACCGGTACGAAGATACCGGAAATGACGTCTGCCATCCGCTGAATCGGCGCTTTGGACACCTGCGCTTCTTCGACGACACGGATAATCTGTGCCAGTGCGGTATCTCGCCCGATCTTTTCTGCTCGGAATTTCAATCGTCCGTTACGATTAATCGTCGCCCCGATGACGGTATCACCGATGGCTTTGTCGACTGGCAGACTTTCGCCTGTTAGCATCGATTCATCCACCGAGGATACACCGTCAACGACTTGTCCATCTACTGGAATCTTCTCGCCCGGTTTGACGATAATGATATCGCCGATCACGACATCTTCGGCAGCAATCTGTATCTCCTGTCCGTCCCGTTCTACCAATGCAGTCTGCACACGCAGATTCATCAGGCTACGGATCGCTTCAGACGAACGTCCTTTGGCGCGATGTTCAAACCATTTGCCTAACAAAATCAACGTGATCAGAATCGAACTGACTTCAAAATACAGCTGTACTTCCGCACCCGGCACAATGAGCGCCCGAATCATCAGAAACAGACTGTAAAAATAAGCCGCTGACGTACCCAGTGCCACCAGCACGTCCATATTGGCACTGCCGCTACGCAGCGCCTTGTAAGCACCTACGTAAAACTGACGCCCAATCACAAACTGCACAGGTGTCGCCAAAATCAACTGAAACCACGGATTCATCAAAATAGGCGGCATATACAGCCACGAGGTTATACTAAAATGCGCAACCATTGCCCACAGCAGCGGGAACGACAATACCGCCGAAGCAATCAGCTTCCACTTGCGCTGCTCTTCCTCTTGTTGACGGCGATTGCGGATCCCTTCCTCCTGCTTCGGTGAAGCTTTGTAGCCAAGCTTTTCCACCCGGCGCATAATGTCTTCGCCGTCCAGCGTACTTGGATTGTAGACGACGCGTGCCGTTTCTAGTGCCAGATTCACATTGACGTTATCCACGCCATCCAACCGGGACAGCCCTTTTTCGATACGGGTCGCACAGGCGGCGCAGGTCATACCGGTAATATCGTAATCTACCGTTTCCTTGAGCGTCTGATAACCGAGCTGCTGAATTTTGCGTTCTACATCGCTAGCACTCGTTTTGCCAGGCTCATACGTAATTGCCGCGCGCTCCAATGCCAGATTCACATTGGCTTCGGTCACACCATCCATGCGGCGCAGCCCTTTTTCAATCCGGGTTGCGCAGGCGGCGCAGGTCATACCACCGATCTGCACTTGCAGTTGTTTGGCGGAAGAGGAGCCGTCGGTATGGGACGTCGGCAATGGGGTTGAAGATGGCTCGGTGGATGATTTCTCAAGTGGCGTGTTCATAGGAAGTACCTCCTTTGCAAAGAATAGGTCAGATTCAATCATGAGTTACATACTATATTGTCAGTTCCATTTTCATTATCGAATACCCAGTGGGGGTATATTTCAGTCAAAAGAGAACTGCCGACGGATGTTCCATCTGGATGTATCCATTCGGCAGAGCATTTCACTTCGTATCCCATCAACATGAAGCATACGCAGATGTTGAGTGCGTATGACATGCAACTCTGTTGCTCACTCTAGGATGACTGTGAACGAGAAGCAGCTAATTTCTGTTGTAAAAGCACAGCTAACTCCTTATACTGTTCTCCTTCATCACGTTGAAGTAGAGTCGCCTCATCCATTGCTAACCAATAATCGCCATCCAGCAATTCGTACATCGTATGCAGTGTGATCCAGGCACATTGTGGGTTACGGGCGATGATCAGCATCGGTGCTGGACTATCATCCCAGTTGTACTGCTCTGCGGCTGCATGCAGCACGACATCATCATTCAGCAGAGCGGCAGCTTGGCAGGCGGCAGATACCGATTCCTGATACACTACGGTATCAACGGTTGCCTGCTCTTGCTCTGTCAGTTCCAACCGTACTGCTCCTGTCGTATTGGATAAAAGACGGGTAGCTTGCAGATCATGTCTGGTTCTCGCTTCTTGCCATGCGGAATGAAGAACCCCAGCCGGATGATCCAGCTTCGCACCTGCCTGCAATAACAATGGAATCAGATCGTATTGCTTGAACTTCACCGCTTTGATCAGCGCCGTATCGCCCAGCTTATCGGATACTTCCAATGCTGGTTGTTGCTGTAGCAATAGGGATACTAGTTCTGCCGGGCGACGATTCGTAATCATCAACATTAGCGGTGTACGTCCACGTTCGTCTGGCTGATTGATGTCCAGTTGCTCCACAGCGATACGTAATTGATCCGCATCCGCCGTTTTGCTGATCGTTGCCCAATTCAATGCTGTCAAATCAAGCCCCTGCGGAAACGACGTCGTAGCCTTGATCTTCAATCGCTTCGGTCAGCTTCACGACATCGACCTGATTCTCATCGTATTCAATATCGACTGATTTGCCTTCCAGATTGACTTTCCCAGTTGCGCCGATCTCTGCGAGTGCGCCTTCGACCGCTTTGACGCAATGCTGGCAGGACATACCTTCTACTTCTAATGTTACTTGTGCCATTGTAATTCCTCCTCTTTCGTTGGGTTTGATCATTCAAATAACATCTTGTATATGCTTACCATAAATGTACCGATGAACACTAGCTCTCCTACAGAGTTGAATCATCGAACATTCCATAGTCGAGCAATGCTTCTTACTTCTGGCTTTATTTCAACAGCTTGTTGATCGTGATCAGCAGTTCGTCGATCACTTCGTTCTCGCCCGCTTCGATCCGTTCGATGACACAGCTCTTCATATGACCTTCGAGCAGCAATCTGCCAACCGAATTAAGTGCAGACTGGGCAGCAGCGATCTGATTCAGCACATCATCGCAATATGTGTCCTTCTCAATCATGCCTTTGATGCCACGAATCTGTCCCTCTACCCGGTTCAGACGGCGAACGAGATTCGTCTTCATCTCATCCGAATGATGGCTGCGACGTCCATGATGACTGCCGGTAGCACAGGCTTCCCCCTGTTCCGCAATGTCGAGCAATGTTTCTTCGTGCGAAGCGCCTGTCTTCTCCATTCCATGTCCCCCTCTGCCATCACATCAGTAGACTGTATGTTTCCTACTCGCACTGATGCGGATGTTGATTATATTTCCATCTTAACATACCCCCATGGGGTATTCAAGATGATCTGATTCTTTTCGTATTGTTTTTGCAAACTACGAGAAATAGCTATCTGACGATACAGTGATCATATGCTTTGCATATTGTATTTAGTGTACCACTCAAAAAATTACATAAAAAGGTAATTTCAACGGGATTGTTGCTCTCATTATGGTAAACTTAGATCATTCCCTATTCAGTTCATTCCAACTATCTATTTGTATTAAGAATCTGCTGCATCCGATACCGGCGCTTTGGCATTCTTCTTCTCATCGTCCGATGGCGCGTCTTGTGATCTGTTTGTATCTGCTTTGTTGTCCTCTTCTTGTTGAGAAGGATGCTCCTGCTCCGACGCTGAAGACGAATCGTCCGGCATATTCCCAAGCGCTTGCGAATATGACTCCTCTTGCGACGCATCGTCTGTCTGATGATCGCCGCTCAACATGACGTCCAATTCTCTCTGCTCCGCTTCAGTCAAAGGTTCTGCGGGCACGGATTCCAAATCGTTCGGATCAGCAGGCGATTTCATAGACGTACTACCCGCTTTCCCTTCTGGCTGTAAATGCTTCATTACCCGTTCTAGCAGCTGTGGTGGATCGACCGGCTTGGTCAGGAAGTCGATGGCTCCGCGGCGAATGCCTTTGACTACAATCTCAGAACGCGAGTCACCTGACAGCAGCAGTACCGGTACATCTCGTGTCGCCGGTTTGCTTTTTAATTCTTCTAATACTTGCAATCCGTTCATGCCCGGCAAATTAATATCCAGAATAATCAGATCATACGCTGTAATACGGGAAGGAATACGCAAAAAGTCGACCGCATCCTCAAATGAATCCACCAATACATTCTCATCTTCTAGCAAATGTTTCACCAGCATGACAAATGGGTTGCTATCATCGATAATTACTATTTTTTTCACGATTATTCTCACATCCTTTTTTATAATCAAAGGGAGGAACCCCACGTGTCCAAAGCAGAACGATACCGGCAGATTATGGAGCAGACACGCATCCGCTTCCTCCATGATGCCAGCATCAAAATGCAAGAGCTAGATGCCAGCTTCGCCACATACCGCCAGACCAACGATCCGTCTGAATCTACCGCCCGCGAACTCGCCATGCTGGTGCACCGCCATGTGCATGCCATCAAGGGATTGGCGTTAACGCTGTCCTTTGTCGAGATTGATCACATCTGTGCTGTGATGACTGATTACATTTTAAACGATTCAGACAAAATATGGCAGTCTCCTGATATTCACTGGCTAGAGCAGCAAACGAATGAGCTGAAACGACTGCTGGATCAAGCTGCCCAACCCGAATAAGGTATCGTATAAGGTGTGTACTCTGTCGCCGTATTCATAGGTATACGTGTAGTGGTTGGATTCAAGCATAGTAGTCTTGCATACGGTATTCTCCTATTTCAGCGTTGCCCTGCCCTTTGCAATACTTTGCCGTGATGTCTTGGTCTTGCTGCCGTTTCCTGATACAATGGATCAGGTTAACGGAGCGAAACTACGGAGAAAGGGGCATTTTTCGTTGGCACAGCTATTTTTTAAGTACGGCGCCATGAACAGCGGCAAATCGATTGAAATTCTCAAAGTTGCCCATAATTATGAAGAACAGAACAAACATGTCCTTATCTTCACTTCTGCGCTGGATACGCGGGATGAAATGGGTTATGTATCGTCACGCATTGGGGTACGGCGGCAGGCTATTGCGATTCACGAAGATACGGATATTTACCATATCGTACAAAATTACCAGCCCAAGCCATCGTGCGTGTTAATTGATGAATGCCAGTTTCTAAAAAAGGACGTTGTCCTGCAACTGGTCGATATTGTAGATAAGTTGAATATTCCGGTGATGGGCTTCGGTCTCAAAAACGATTTTCAAAACCATCTGTTTGAAGGCAGCCAATATATGTTGCTCTATGCGGACAAAATTGAGGAAATGAAGACGATCTGCTGGTTCTGCGAGCGCAAAGCGACGATGAATATGCGCATGCGCGACGGACATCCCGTCTATACGGGCGAGCAGATTCAGATTGGTGGTAATGAGAGTTATTACCCGGTTTGTCGCAAATGCTACAACAATCCACCCATTTCCTGAAGAATCTCTTGTCAACATAAACCAAACCCCGTGGTCATCTACTGTATCAATGCAACATTGATTTAAAAAGCGAGCTGTACTAATTCTTAACGTTTCATTTCTTTGCATTTTGGTGTATCATAAGATTATAAAGAAAGCCCACAGTGCGTGAACACTGTAGGCTGGAATGCAAGGTCGGCGGAAACGTCGGCGATCGCTTATAACATCAGAATATTACAAGATAACCGCCGGGTCAGGTTCCTCAACCTCTATGACCGGCGGTTTTTCTTGTTTTTGCGGCGTACAACTGGTACAACTCTGGATGGGCTACTAGGTATATTCTAAATACCATATGGCACATGCAGATACATGTATAGAATGGTTTAGTTCACACGTTCTATTTTTGGTTCTTCTTGTGGTGGTTTGGTTTCGAGCTCAAATTCCTTGCGTGTTTTGACATCTACGATATTGAGGTTAATCTCCACGACTTCCAAACCGGTCATCCGGTTGATCGCTTCGGATACTTTTTTGATCAGTTCATTGAAGATAGCGGGGATACTTTTGCCGTATTCGACAACAGCGACCAGATCAAGGGCGACCTGCTTTTCACCAACTTCGACATCTACGCCGCGAATGACATGTTCCGCATTGCTAAAACGACCTGCCAGATTGCTGAAAAATCCACCTTCCAGCGACAGTACGCCCGGTACTTCGTTAGCTGCCAGAGCAGCGATCTTCTGTACCACCTGGTCTTCAAAGGTAAGTGAGTTTTTGCGAGCTTGCAATGATGCTTCCTGTGTTGGTTCCAGTCTGGTTTCTGCCATGTTCAGTCATCCTTTCACGATTGCAAATTGTAATTCATTCCCATCACGACGGTGCAGCAATTAGCTATACGCTTGTTCAGCGCAGTCATACATCTATTGTATAAAGGATGGATCACTCATCTGCGACGAGCTGTATCCTTCCCCAATACCGATCTTGTTGTTCCTTACTCTCTATTCAGGGCTACCGGGTAAAAAACTGAATCCAGCGCCGTACATCCAGTGCGCCATCCTGCCATTTGCCGATCAGAAACCCGACGACCATGCAGGCGATGATCAGCAGAGTGTATTTGAACCCGATGGTGATCCACAAAATGCCAATCAACAAACCAAGCAGTGTCCACAAAATCCGTCTTCGATAAGGCATCAACTGTTCCAGCAATTCCAATGGATTCCCTCCTTATATGACACGCGGCACCTGTTTATTTTTCTTCTCTTCCTGTCTTTCGTTAATGAGCACTTCCACCTGAACCTTCTCAATCTGTAACAGCTGCTGAAGCTGCTGCTCGACATACAGCTGCAATTCGCGTGACGCATCCACCAGTCTCGCTGTTGGTATGACGCCGCCGCTAATACGCGCATATACCGCCTGATTGCGGCTGTTCAGTCTGGTGCTAATCTGCGGTTGTTTTAGCAGATTCTTCTCCTGTACTGCATAGAAAATGGTCTGTTCGATCATCGCCTGCGACAGACGGATAGAGCCGACAGGAGTCGTAATATACAACGCTCTTGTTTTCGGACGCGCCAGCAAGCTAACTAGAACCATCAGCGTGCATACAACAAACACAATCAGCGACAAAATGACGAGCGATTGCAGGGCCCACGGTTGCCGTGACAAGTATGTAACAACCACTTCTGTTACACGTCCCAGCGGATACGTAATCGCAATCAGCACCGCCGTAACGACCATGCCCGCCAATCCGATCAGGAAAATAATCAAGCGTGTCAGCCTGTTCATGCCATCTCTCCCTCTGTTGTTCGTTTTCATGTCTTACATGCCGTCTGCCCTATACTTGCACCTGATGGAACAGCGAGATGTAATCCGTCAACCCATGTTTACAAATGCTTGTTATACGTATTTACGTGTACGACAACATGAATATTTGCCTACCTTATGACTTTGCAACAGAAGCAGGTTGATTTCTAAACCTAATATGCAGTAACCAGAATATAGGTCATATGAATCATTAAATTCTCCTATTTTATGTAAAATTAATGTGAATATAAGGAAATTTGTTTACATGTGTATACCTTTGGTCATGGCTTCATATATGCAAAAAGGATGACCTGTACCGCTTCTCTCCGCGTGTTCAGATCATCCTTATGTGTATCTATCTGATTGTTATGATGGCGATTGTTCGCGATAACCGATACCGTACAACACATATCGTTGAAGTTCATCCAGCTGCTGCTGTCGATTCGGTTGCTCCTGATCGAGCAGCGGAATAAACGGAAACGATTTGGCGGTATTGCTGCCGAACAGAATACTCCCCATCACTTGCAAAAACGTCTGGTCGAGCGAATAGAACTGAAACACGCCTTGTTCTCGACCTTCTTTTAAATATTGTCGCAGCAGTTCCCATGCCGGGAACGTATACTGCTGAATCGTCGCAATTCGCTCTGAACGAAGTGCAAACTCCTGATGCAAAATATGCGAAATCTCCGGGTCTTGCTGACCGAAATCGAACAGTCGCTCAATCAAGCGCGCCAACCCGTTAACCGGGTCCAGCTGCTCCTGCCGAATATGTTCGGAAAAGAGTGGAAACGGAATAAACTGTTGCAGCATCGCTTCAAACAGATGCTCCTTGCCCCCATAATAGTAGGAAACGAGCGAAATATTCGCATTCGCCTCCCGGCAGATTTCGCGGATGGTCGTCGCTTCAAAGCCTCTGGCTGCCGCCAGTTTGCGTGCCGCCTGCAAAATCCGCAGTTTCACATGATCTTCGCCTTGTTTTACCAAAGTCCCCTTCACTTCCCTGCTTCAAATTGCTTACAGCCGGAAACAACACACAGACCTGTTTCGTTCTGATTCACCAATCATTTCCAGACTTGCTTCTCTTATCTTAGCATCAAGACTCGGCTGCCGCTACTGTAGGCGATACCGGCATGCGGTCGCGGCGGAAATACGTCGATACAACGATGATGATCAGCGCTACGGCAAAGATCAGTACTAGCGCCAGACAAGCCGCTCCCGTACCGTTGCCGCCGAACAGAATGTTCATCAAGCCTTGTACCGCATACGTCGCCGGGAAGGCACTACCCAGTACATGGTAAAATTCCGGCAACAGCTCACGCGGCATCATCGCCCCGGACGATACCAGCTGCACCGACAGAATCAGGATATTGAACAGCATACCCGCCATATCGAATACAAACAGGAACATCTGCGCTACGAACATAAAGGTCAGCAGGAACAGCGCCTGGAAGCCCCACAAAGCGAAGAAGCCATGCCCTAACTGTCCGCCGAACAACGCCACCAGCGAAGTACCGATCAGCGATACAACGACTGCTGACGCAGCGGTAACGAGCAGACGTACCGACATGCGCTGCCAGCGTCCGAAGCGGCTTGCCATCGCTTTGGATGAGATTTGAAAATTCTGTCCCATGATCATCGCGCCCACATACGAAGCAAGAACCATCATCATTGGCACCATCTGGTTGTTCATACCCTGCACCGGATTCACAGATTGAATATCCGATACGACACGCTGCGCCAGCATAGCTGCGGTTGCCTGCGCTTGCTCTGCCGATGCCTGACCGGAACCGGAGAAGACACCAGTCAAGCCACTCTGAATCGCGACCTTGTTCACGCTCGCCGTTACTTGATCGGCGATATTGGTCATCATATTCTTGATCATGACTGGATTGGATTCGTTAATGAGATAATGCAATTGTGCCGGATTCGCCGATTGCACCGATGTACCAAAATCGGACGGAATCTGGATAATCATTTGCACCTCGCGATCCTGCAATTGCTGCTTTGCCTGATCAAGGGTCAGTTCTGTTTTGAGTTGAACTGGCAATTTGCCTTGCAATCCTTCGATAATCTGCTGTCCGTAGGTAGGGTCTTCGTTGACTACCGCTACGCTCAGATTTTGCAGACGGTCGGTAATGCCTTGGTAGCCGGTCATCCACACGACGGTGAAGATAAGTTGGAACAAAATTGCCGTCATAATTCCGACTTTGGTGGTAGGCAATTTCATAAATGCTTGAAACGCGCTTTTCATGTATCCTCCTTGTGACGCCATGTAGCAATGGACTGTCTGTACATTTGTTAAAATTTAGTTGCTGGAACGTTGCTGGAACAAGTTTTTCAAACAACCGTTTAATATCATAGAATCTGAAAGCGGATACTGTCAAACAAAGAATTTGAAATTTTTCGGGAGAGGGGGAACACTCCGGGGATGGAACATGCCGGCGCCTCCGGTGAAGCCCGGATGTCAGGAATGGGTGAATGCGGTCGACATCCGGGCTTCAAAGTCGGACGTCCGGCATTGTTCCATCCCCTCCGTTCCGTACCTCATCCTGTACTCTTTGGGGGGGAGGGCAGGTTTTTGCAAAGAGAAGGAGTGGCAGTGAGTTTGGGGGATGGATTGGCGTTAGGGAGTGAATTGGAGAGGATGGGGATTGTTGGGGTATAGGGATGGTTTGGTGTTTGGTTGATGGGTGGTTGGGATGGAAAGAAATGAGAGTGATAGGTGATGGTGGTGTATAGGGATAGTTGGAATGACTGAGAAAATCGTAATATAAAGATAGTGATACGTAGTAAAAAAGAAGTCTGCTCGGGGGAGCGACTTCTTTTTGTTTGCTTGGTATTTGACGGGTAGTTGTGTGGAATGGATGGTGGTACTGGGTTGCAATGTTTGCATTGTAATTAGGTGTTGTTTGTATTGGTTGGCTGTGGATGGTCTGGGTTTGTTGAATGGTTTTGGGGATTGCGATGTTGATGTTGGGTGCGTAGGTCTTGCAGTATGAGCCATGCCATCCAGAGCAATGCGACGACGTGGATGCAGGATACGATGATGCCTGGGGTCGGTGGTAGGTAGCTGGTCATGACTGCCCACAGGTTGTAGGTGATGGTGACGCTGAGTAGTAGCGCGAGTGGTATCCAGCGGCGATCCAGCAAGGTGATCAGCAGCAGCATGATCAGTGCGGGGACACTGTAGCGCTCGTGAATCTCGGTTGGTAGCATGAAGAAGGCGAAGGAGATCCAGGCGCCGGCTTTGAGCATGGTGGCGGTATTCAGGGTAAACCGTCTCCCTATATACCAGCCGGTATATAGCACTGCCAGCAGTAATAATACAAAGCCGATATTACGAAGCGATATTACGTTCCACAGCTTGATCGTGTCGCTTGTATCAGGCGTTGTACCGACCAGATAGTACCAGATGTTGAAGGCATTCAAGGTTACTTGCTTGTACATGCCGACTGCACTCAGGTACGCCCCTCGAATCATCGCTGTGAATCCGCCGTATAGGGCGAAATATAGAGCCGTGAGTAGGAGCGGCAGCAAGGCACCAGCAAGGAATAGCAGCAAGGGACGAAATTGTCTTTTCCATAACGTACGCAGCATGTACCAGCCGAATACAGGCGCGATGACAATTGCCTGAAATTTGGTTAGCAGTGCGAGCGCGAACAGAATGCCCGCGATCAGTGGAGCGGACAAGATGAGCAGCAATGAGCCGGTCATCAGCATGCCATTCAGTATATCGACCTGCCCCCAGATGGCGCCATCGACGATTAGCACGGGATTGAGCGCGAACAGTGCCAGCAGTAGCGGGCGGGTGATGACTCCAGCTTTGCCGCGTGACCAGATCGCTACAGCGATAAAAGATAGCAAATCCAGTACGATCAGAATTCCTTTATACGACAGCGTACCTGCGGTTGCCTGTATGCCGAACAGATGTAGGACTGCCGCATAGATGCTCATCAGCGCCAAGAAAATTGGCGGGTAGTTGATTCCATGATTGTGCATATAGACGGTTCCCAGTCCATATTGCCTCACATCGTTCATCCATTGCACGAATAGATTCTGGTCGTCCATAAATCCGGGATAACGTCCTCCAAGCCAGAGTCGAACCAGCAGACCGGCGACTAACAGCCCCGCGATCCACCACCATTCACGGCGGCGATTGTCTGTATTGTATCGTCCCGTCCGATGCAGACGAGATTGCAGCGCATCCGCGCGTTTATTCATACGGTCTTACCTCCCTGTGCAATACAAAAGTGGCAGACGTTTATCCAAGGAAAGCATGATATGCTTCATCGCATACATACTAGAAACGATAATGCTTGCCCCTATTATACAGTCGTCTATGGCTGGATTACCAACAATGCCCACTCATTTACTAGCCCGTATCATGACCTTCCTCCCTTTCCTCTGTATAGGAAGTCCGAATTTGCCAGAATAGTATTGCCAAATGCACATTTTTATCGAAAAATGGGAATATTGCATCTTTATGCGAGATGCTTCGTAAACATGGAAGTATTGCAAATAGCAAGTATTCAAAAGGAGTGAGCATGACAAGATGTATTACCCACTACAATACATAGAGTGGTCGGAACGACAACAACGCGAGCAAGGATTGATTCACGAATATCCGTCACTGCCGCAGGATGAGTTATTTCTGCACAAGCTGGTAGATGCGGTCAAGCTGAATCATCGCATCTGGGTACATATTTCGCATGAAACGCAGGACGATCAGCGGCATGTCGTGTATGCGCGTCCATTTGCTCAGGAGTTATCAGAGCCGTATCAGGAAAGTCTCGGTCGTGTCATCGCCGGGCAAAAGGATTATCCATCGCGACTGGAGCCGGAATTCTGGATCTGGGACGGGCGTGATTTTATGCGCCGCGCCTCTTATTCTTCGTTTATGTCCACACTGGATATCGCGCGTATGCTGCTGGATCATTATCGGGTCGAACAGGGATACACGTATGAACTGCTGTATACGGCACTAGATGCCGATCGGCAAAAGGTTATGATTTTCATGAGAGGAGTGGATCTGTAATGAACAACGATAACAACATCCCCTCGTCTTCACAGGTGCATCGCCGCGAATCGTCGGAGTCATCCAGCCAAACGACAGGTAGTGCCGCCAACAAAGCCAAAATGACCGCCTTCTCGCTCATGCTGATCGTACCGGTTGCTCTCACCGGCTGCGGCGACAAAGATCAGTATTGTCAGTATGACAGTGCAGGCAAGCCATTTGACTGTCAGGATGAAGATTATTATTATAGCTCCGGCGGTGGCTACTATAGCTCCCATTCTTACAAAAAAAGTACGTCCAGCTCGCACAGCGGTTTTGGTAGCTCCGGCTCTAGCCATTCGTTCTTTGGAGGCTGATCTTATGCGGCAAACCCGTAATTTGCAACTATCGCGTGAGGTGTTATTTAGCGGTGAAGTGGCAGAGGTCGTACCGTATCACATTATGTACGATAAGCCGTATTGCCTGTCCGCCTTAACGCTGTACACCTCACATGAATATGAGCAGCTTGCACTCGGTTCACAGCGGGTGCATCAGCTATATCGCAAAACGCTGCGCTTCGTCCAGCAGCATTTGCCAGAGCCATATCTGATCCATCAGCTTGGTCTGCATCCTCTACTCGCTGCGCTAGCAACAGAGCAGATCGATTGGGACGGCATCACCCGATTGGACTGGATCATCAGCCCGAACGGCGATATGAAATGTATTGAAAATAACACCGATACGCCTAGCGGCATTCCAGAAGTCGCGTATTTGGAAGGAAAGCTGCTGCAATACGCGCCGGATTTACGACCTGCATCTGCGCAAATGGATGAATGTATTCGTGAGATGTTCCTGTCTGCGGTATACGATTATCGGCAGCGCGGACTTGGCGGTATCCTGTATATGACTAGCTACGACTGGCATGATGAGGATCGGATGAATACGCTCTATCTGTTGGAACAATGCAAGCGAGCGGGCATTGACGCGGTATACGTGCCGCTGGAGCAATTGCGCATTGTGCCGGGTGACGGACTCTTTTATGAACAACAGAAGATTGAGCTGTTATACCGTCTGTATCCACTTGAATATCTGGTGGAAGATCGCGAGGAAGACAGCGGACGAACGGTAGGCGAGGACTTGCTGCATCTGGTAGCGGATGGCAAGCTGGGACTGATCAATCCGGTACAGCATATGATCACCCAGAGCAAAGGCTTTCTGGCTACGCTCTGGTCGCTATATGAACGCAACGACCAGATGGCGGAGCAGATCGGCTTTACGTTGTTTACAGAGGAAGAATGTCAGTGGATTGAGCGGTATATGCTGCCGACTTATTTTACACCTGAGCCGTTTATACTGGCGGATATTCCATATGTGTCAAAAGGATTCTTTGGGCGCGAAGGTCAGGGCACGAAGCTCATACAGCAACCGCAGTTGCAGGGTGAACCTGTAGCGGAGACTGTAGATCGTTCGCCTTCGCCACAGGAACAGGCGATCACAGAAACGCAGATGCCTTCAGCTGGTGCTTCCGATTCCGATCCTACCGACAGAGCAGAGGACGAAGCCGCCGCCGCTATCGCTGCTTATTATGAGCATCAATTGCAAATTTACCAGCAGCTGCAACCGATGGAGCCAGTGTGTGCGCAGACGGTGGAAGGCGATTTTGACGGGTATTTGTTGACGGGTGCCTTTGTGATCGGCGGACAATTTGCCGGTCTGTTGCCACGGATTGGTGGCAAGGTTACGGACAATCTGGCATGTTATTGTGCAGCGGCAATTTTGCCGTAAGTATAGCAGCAGAACTCGATAGGATAGAACAAAGAGATGGTATTCATTTACTAAGGAGGAACTGTGTTGAGAAATTTTGTAGCGGATCTGGGGCATGTAGGAATTGGGCTGGTGATTTTATTTGCCATTTTGCTGGTGGGGTATTATGTATTCAGCCGTTTAACCCGGTACGATGATAACAAGGAGATCGCCGCAGGCAATGAAGCAGCTGGCATGTATATGGGCAGTAAGCTGCTCGGATTGTGTATTATCGTCGGGCTAGTGTCGATCAGCTCGGACAATTGGCTGGATGTGATCATCTGGTCAGCGGTCGGGATCGTGATTCTGTGTCTGGTGTATATGATCTTTGACCTGATCACACCGAAAACAAAGCTGTGCGAGCAAATTCAGAACGGCAATATGGCGCTGGCGCGTTTGCTGCGCTCGGTCATTATCGGCATCTCGTTCGTCATCGGCACATTTTTGATGTAATTATGCGAATAAGGAAACAGCCCCTATGTACCCATGACGATATGGGAGACATAGGGGCTGTTTGGTGTGGTGTATCGCTTGGTTGTTCTGTTTTGTTTTCTGTTCTGTCGGGATCAGGTCATTATTGGGCTACATAGCCATAAGAACCGGATTTGAATGTTTTTGGGTCATACCATTTGTATCCTGCGGATGGAGCAGCCCAAGGTTCAGCTTGCGGCTCCGTCGATGTAGCAGGGTTCTCGATCGACAGCAACGATGTTTTGCTGTCCAGTGTCAGACCGCTTACTTGTGTCAGATCGGTATAGCTTTCTTTGACAGCCAACCAGCGCACGGTGTTTACGAGCAGGGTAGCATCGTTCACTTCTTTGTAGCCATCGTAAGTCGTTTTCGTTTGACCGGTTTCTTCGCGTTTGTACTTCGGCGAAGCGTCTTCTACTGGTGAGGAATCGCCGATAAATGCTGCCTTCCCTGCACCGAGCTTGGATACAGCCGCGTAAGGACCTTCTGCACGTCCGCCGCCATTGTATACGCCCTGATCGACAGCATTGCCCCATTTGGACATGCCAGATGGGATATAAACGATCCCTTTCGCTTTGTTCGGGTCCAGAATGGCGAGTGTAGAACCGGCGTGCATCGCTACCGAGCTAACACCAGCAGTAATGCCGAATGCTTGCGAGGAAGCAACGATGTCCGTTGCGTTAGCATCACCCAGCGCATTGTAACGGAAACGAATACCGAAGTTGCTGCCCAGCCAGTCAGAGCCAGTTACATTTTGCATTGCCGGAGAAGCGGCTTCTTCAGTTGTCATGCCCAGTGTCGGATTGTTGTAAGCGCCGCGGCGGTATCCGTTGATCGCTTCGGAACCATCCCAGCGGTTTTTGTTACGGTCAGCGTTGTAGTGGTCACCGATGAAGAAGATGCTACCGCCGCCTTTGACGTATTGCAGCATCGCTGCCTGTTCGCTTGTTTTGAACGGTACGTTCGGCTCAGCGATGACGAATACGTCATAACCTTTCAGCTTGTCGTACGTGATCGCTTGCTCGCCAAATGTGTAAGGAATCGAGCGTTCCAGCGAAGCGACTGTGAAGCCGTCTGCACGCAGACCACTTGCAAAGTCGGAGAATCCGCCGTCAATTACCCAGTCGGCTGCACCCGCTGTTTGGGCATGGGTATTGTCGAACAGTACTTTTTTGCCTGTACCGTTAGGCAGTGTCGTGCCGGGTTCGGTTGGTGGAGGGGTTGGGGTTGTACTGCCGCCTGTCGTGATGGCAGTCGGGTTCTTTACACCCGCAAAGTTGTTGTATGTACCGGCTGTGCCTGTAACCGTAATCGTTGTGCCGATCAGTCCCGGGTTCGTTTGCAGACCGTATTGGGAACGGAACGATGTTGGCAATTGAACATCCAGCAATTTGGATGTGCTGGTTTCGCTGCTGCTGTCTGCCAGCAACACGTTAAAATCATTCGCAAATGGACTTTTGAAATTCGCGGTTTGCGAACCACTGGCGTGCCCAACGATAATACCGGTTACCGTAATCGTGCCTGCACTTTGCGATTGGATCGCCTGTGCTACGGTGAGTGCTGTTGCTGCTTGCACCTGCTGTTGTGGAATAAATCCCAGCAATGTAGCGACTGTCAGAACAGCAGTCATCAGCGTAGCAACCCATCTTTTGCGAATAGTGTAATTCAATGAACATTCCTCCTGTACCCGTCCATGCGGGAAAATGCGATTCTCTATTGATCATATTCCTCTTTTATCTATCAAATTCCTCTTTTATGTAAAATTTTTATTAAAAGGAAATTTAGGTCATTTTTTCGTATTTACGTGATGTCTTTTTCATGTCAGATATAGACAAATCCAGCATCATCCCTTAAAATGTCCAATAGACCAATCATCCTACCTTTACATTCAAAACGATTATTGATGATAACTGGCAATCTATATATACAGAAATGCGGTGAAGCATATGTTTGATAAATTAGAAAAGAAATCGCTGGTCGAGCAGCTGTGCGAACGGCTGGAGGAGCAGATTCGCAGCGGCGTATGGACCGTCGGTATGCGCATTCCAAAAGAAGCGGAATTGATGGAGCAGTTTGGCGTCAGCCGCAATACGCTGCGTGAAGGGATTCGCGCCTTGGTGCATATCGGTCTGCTAGCAACGCGTCAGGGAGACGGTACGTTTGTCATCGCCGCCAGTCCGCTCGGCTCGGTATTGCAAAAGCGGATCGGTAATTCTAGCGTCATCGAGATTCTGGAAGTCCGACATGCGCTGGATCGTGAAGCGGTCATTCTGGCATGCCAGCGCCGCACAGAGGACGATCTACAACAGATGGAGCATTATTCCGCCCTCTGCTTGCAGCATACACATGCTGGCGAGATCGAAGCATTCGTTGAGGTTGATATGCAGCTGCATCATACGATCATCGCGGCATCGTACAATCCGCTGCTGGTCGATCTGTACAATCATATGTTTGAACGGATTCAAATGTCGATCATGAGCACGACCGAGCTGACGACCGACAACGATCATACCGGGCATCACAATCTGATCGACGCTATTCGCCAGCAGAATGAGCAGCAGGCAGCGGCAATTGTGGACGATTATATTCATTATTTTAAAACTATTATGACTGAAGGAGATTTCAAGCAATGAAGCGTACCCTTGCTATACCCGGTCAGTCTGCACCGTTGCGGAATCCGGCGTTTTTGCTGTTTTGTATTCTGTTTGTTTCTTGTACGATGCGTAGTCCGATTACCGGGCTTAGTCCACTACTGGATCTGATTCGTGTTGATTTCCCCATTTCCAATACGATGGCGGGCTTTCTGACGACTATTCCGCTACTGGCGTTTGCATTATTATCTCCTTTTGTCGCCAAGCTGGCTGGCAATTACGGCATGGAAAAGATCATTTTCTTCTCGATGATCGTCATGATGATCGGCGGCTGGATGCGTCCGTTTGGTGGACTGGGGATCTTGGTCACTGGTACCTTTCTGACAGGTCTGGCGATTGCTGTGATCAACGTCATTTTACCGGGTCTGATCAAGCGTGAATTCCCACATCGGATCGGGCTGATGACGAGTATTTATTCGATTTGCAGTAATGTATTTGCTGCGCTGGCATCGGCAATCAGCCTGCCGCTGGCATTGAGCGCTGGACTCGGCTGGAAAGGATCGCTGCTCACATGGACAGTATTGGCGACCGGAGCACTGCTGTTCTGGCTCACCCAGTTGCGTCACAACAAAGTGGCTCGTCTCGCCAAGCGCTCGCATACTTCGGGTCATAGCGTGTGGAAATCGCCGCTGGCGTGGAAAATCACCTTTTTCATGGGCATGCAGTCGATGATCTTCTACGTCTCGATTGCGTGGTTGCCGGATATTCTGCAAGAACAAGGCTTATCGCGCATACAATCCGGCTACATGCTGTCATTGATGCAATTCTCGATGCTGCCTTTTAACTTTATTATCCCGATTCTGGCGGCGCGTCTTGCGACCCAACGATTGCTCGTCGCCGGAACGGTCGCTATGTACCTGATCGGTCTGCTCGGTATCATCTTCGGCAGCGGACATATCGGCATCATCGCCGTCTGCCTGATCCTGATCGGTATCGCTGGTGCGGCTGCCTTCAGCCTGTCGATGATGTTCTTCAACCTGCGTACCCAGACACCGGAACAAGCAACCGAAATCTCCGGTATGGCACAATCCGTCGGCTACCTGTTAGCCGCCTGCGGTCCTACCCTATTCGGTATCCTGCACGACGTCTCCAACAGCTGGACGATTCCACTGCTGCTACTCGTCGCAGCAGCAGCGACACTTCTTTACACCGGTCTAGGAGCAGGCAGCAAAGGCTATATCTACCCTACCGCTACCAAAGACACCGAGATTCATGTGGAGTAGCTTCAAACATTCATTGGCTACTCCTACCAATCCAAACATCACACTATCTGATTGTGGAATCATCGGATGATCGTCATTCTCATCATGGAACGGAGCAGCATCCACATACGGTTGCCGCTCCATTTTTTATTTTTATTTTGTTTTTATTTTCTATTCCGTTTCGATCTCCCACTCCTATTCATCTTGCCGCAGCTATACTTCCAGACTGCTTACTCTATGTTTCCCATCACATCCCCTTGCATACAAAGGATACATCCAATCTTCATCCGCCATCACTCCACACTGCTCTATACTAAAGGTAGTCGCTCCGCTGTATACCAGTCACAACATTACTACATATCCCGATTCCAATATCCCAATTATAGAAAAGAGGACATCCACCATGAATCATCCTATGCATCCTACAACGAACATACTCGCCATCTCAGGAAGCTTGCGCCAGTCTTCCTCCAATACAACGCTGATGAACGCTATCATCAATCTTGCCCCAGATTATCTGGACTTCACCACTTATACCGGTCTCGGCGACCTGCCTCATTTCAATCCAGATCTCGATACCGATCAAGTACCTCAGCCTGTCCAAACTCTTAGAACACAGCTCAGCCAAGCTCACGGCGTTCTGATCTGCTCGCCTGAATACGGCAATGGCGTACCCGGCGCACTCAAAAATGCCCTCGACTGGATCGTATCGTCCGGTGAATTTGTCAACAAACCGACCGCCGTCATCACAGCCTCTCCATCGCCACTGGGCGGCAACTATGCCAACGCCTCCCTACTGCTCACCTTACAAATGATCAACGCCCAACTATCAGACACAACGACCCTAACCATCCCGCACATCACCTTAAAGCTATCCAAAGAGGGCACCATCACAGACCCTACGTTAAAACAAAACCTGCAAGCTCTGCTCCAATTCCTACACCAGTCTTGTCATCCATCCATAAACTAATACATTGTATCCCATGCTGCTCGGAACGCTGGAAAGGAAATAAGGGGAGCAAGCGACCTTGTAGAGAGGAGAATCTACAACTGTCTCCCATTCCATCGATTCTCCTTTCTCCCTGGAGCCTATCCCGTTATTCCTTTCCGTAGTGGTAGATACCGATTCAAAAACAGGAATTTTTCCAGCGAATCCCGATTAACACGCTCAGATTAGGGTATGTTCTATAAGGAAGCCAAAAGCACCCTTGAAGGAGGAATCACGAATGACAACAGATATCAAAACAACCGTCAAACTGAACAATGGTGTGGAAATCCCATGGTTCGGTCTGGGCGTATGGCAAGTCGAAGAAGGCGAAGACGCAACCAAATCCGTAACTGCTGCGATCAATGCAGGTTATGTACTGATCGATACCGCCGCAGCCTACAAAAACGAGGAAAGCGTCGGCAAAGCAATCCGCGAATCCGGCGTACCGCGCGACCAACTGTTCGTGACATCCAAACTGTGGAACGGCGATCAAGGTTACGAATCTACGCTGGCAGCGTTTGACGATACGATGAACAAGCTCGGTCTGGATGTGCTGGATCTGTACCTCATTCACTGGCCAGTCAAAGGCAAGTACAAAGATTCCTGGCGTGCGATGGAAAAGCTGTACAAAGAAGGTCGCATCCGTGCAATCGGCGTAAGTAACTTCCAACCGCATCATCTGGACGATCTGCTGGCAGATGCGGAAGTCGTACCAGCGGTCAATCAGGTGGAATTCCACCCACTGCTCACGCAAAACGAACTGCTGGACTACAGCGCGCAAAAAGGCATTCAAGTCGAAGCATGGTCCCCGCTCGCTCGCGGTAAACTGTTCGATAACGAAACCGTCAAATCCATCGCCGATAAATACGGTAAAAGCCCTGCACAAGTGTTACTGCGCTGGGTACTGGATAAAGGTGTTGTCGTTCTGACTCGCTCTGTAAAAGAAGAACGTGTTGTCGATAATGCTAACATTTTCGACTTCCAGCTGACGACTGATGAGATCGACCAGCTGAACGCGCTCAACAAAAACGAGCGTACTGGCCCAGACCCGGACAACTTTAACTTCTAACTTAGGCTGCTACGATGTAGCCCAAAGCTAAATACAACCAACAACCGCCCGTCAACCATATCCCATGGTCGGCAGGCGGTTGTTTTTGCTTGCACAGATACGTCTGCTACGGATACAGCTGCTACGTTCCACATCATTCCCTATACATATAAAAAAGCCCCCGCTAGGCACGGAGGCTGGAATGAGTAGAATGATTGTGTATCTGTATAGTGGAATCTTATGTTGCGTCCCTGTCGCTTGCTACGTATTCCGCTCGTCTTTCCCGTTTGGTTATGAAGACCCTACGATTGAACTGCGAGTACCCAAAAGTGCCTGCTTCAAATGATTGTACTGATTAAGTATGGAGTCTACTCGTCTCGACTGGTCCAATACGCGGTGGTCTTGTAGGTCATAGAATTGCACCATCTCATTAAGTTCTCGGCGCTCCTGTTCGATGCACTCTTCCATTAATTTAAGACTTTCCAAGAAACTCACCTCCTGCCGCGATCTGTAAAAGGAACAGCTGCTTATTTGTACGTCTCTATATCTTTCTATTCTAAGGCAGTCTGCATAGCTTGCTCTGTCTACGAATTTTACCAAACGATTCCTATTTCTACCATATCAGATTTACACGTACTTTACATTATAAAGTTACATAATTCTATAAATGATCGGGTATATCGCGATTACGCTTCTATCCTCATCGCTGGATAGGCTGTACAACGTTCTGTTTTCAGCCGCCGATATTTCAAATTTTAGCTTTTGGCAATTTTAATACAAATCTGGGCATAATGCAAAAAGGCAGCCCGGATATGTAGTTCCGGCTGCCTGCTGCATCTGCTGTATTGCTGTTATGAATTATCCAACAACAGCTTAATCGCCCGCTGCATTGGTCAGTGGTCCGCTGCCCAAGTGACCGGAACGATTCACTTTTGTTTTTAGATATTTTTCGTTAAATTCGGAGATATCTCCCCACAGCGGCACACGACCGCTTACGACTGCACCGGAGCGCTGCAAGGCGTCCAGCTTGCGCGGGTTGTTGGTGATTAGTGTTACCGGTTGTTGACGCAGTTGACCGAGTACGGCAATCGCATCGTCATAGTTACGCGTATCGTCTTCAAAGCCCAACTCCAAATTCGCTTCTACTGTATCCAGACCTTGCTCTTGCAATACGTATGCCATCGCTTTGCTGAACAGACCGATGCCGCGTCCTTCATGATTTGCCAGATAGAACAATGCGCCGGTGCCATGAGCAACGATCATTTTCATCGACTGCTTCAGCTGATAGCCACAGTCACAACGTTTACTACCGAAAATATCGCCGGTGTGACAAATACTATGCATGCGAATCAGCGCATCAGCGGAACCTTGGAAGTCGCCGTATACGAGTACGCTCGATTGCTGTGCTTCCGCCAGATTGGACGAGGATAGCATCTCGATAATTGCCGCATGATCAACATTCGGGTTGCCGCATTCTGCGCCCGGCATATTGTCACAGCGCAACCAGCAATACCACTGGAAGACGACCGTTTCGCCATCCAGATTGACTGGCAGACGAATCGGGCCGACCAGATAGATGGATTTTTCACCACTGGGTACAATTTGTATACGATCTTTGAGGGCATCTGCTATTTTGGGATTAATCATTATGAATTACCTCCGGTTGTGTATCTCTGTCAACGATAGATACGTGTTATATTCAAAATTGGATGATGAACCGGCTGCATTCATTCCGCTTCATCCCGTCTTGTGTCCTCTGACTGTCCATGGTGTGAATGCGTATCATCTCCATAGTTGGTACTCAACATGTTGAAAAGCGATGACTTCGCCTGATGCTACTTTACGGCTGATATGCCGGGAAATTGCCGCTGAAGCTGGATTCTTTGGCAAACTGGATATCCAGCTCGGCAGTTGTCTCCTGACGGCGCAATTGTTCAAACTGGCGCAGTGTTTCCAGTCCGGTGTCACCCGACCGCAGCGCATCCAGCAGCAGTGGAGCCAATATGTGGGCATCCTGCATAGCGCTATTCACGCCGATGGCGCCAGTTGGGCTGAACGTATGCGCCGCATCGCCCATAATGACTAGTCCGGGCTGTACCCATGTATCACACACACAACTCTGCACCTGAAGCAGCACAAAATCATCCCATGTGCGGATATGCTTCTCCACGGTTTGTTCTAGTTCTGGAAATGCCTCGACAAGTGCGCGTGCAAATGGCTCTACTGGCTGTTTGCGCAGCTTGCGATAGCTGTCCTGCTGAATATTCCAGCCGACCTGAATATATCCACCCTGCTGGCTGAATAACGCCAGCTGCGAATCATTGGCAAGCGCCATCCGTACAGTGGCAGGCCAGCCTGCCGGTGCGGGAATGCGCGCCCACAGCAGGTCAAAGCCGTGCTTGAGAATGCGCGTGCTAATGCCTGCCAGCTTGCGCACGGTAGAGTAACGTCCGTCTGCGCCGATGACCAGTTGACTGTGTATGATCTGTTCTTCCCCTTGATGGCGCACTTTGACGCCGTTGACGGCTCCACTTTGCTCATCGTGTAGCAGCTCGGTGACCGTTGTATCCATCATCAGTCTGTAATTCGGGAATGGAAGAGATTCGCCGATCAGTACATGCAGCAGGTTTTTTTGTGGAACATGGATACCGGTATGTCGTTCACCCGGACCGGGCAAGATCGTCTTGATGATGCGTCCTTGTTGAAAATATTCCACACGCTCCATCAGCAGTAACCCCGCCTCCTGTACGCGCTTGTACAGTCCGTGCTCCTTCAAAATACGTTCTCCTTGTGCGTTCAGATGCTCCCCGCGAAATTCTTTATCCATATGACTATGCCGTTCCAGCAAAATCACGGACACTCCGCTAGCTGCGAGCAAATACCCGAGTAGCGCACCGCCGGGACCCGCTCCCGCAATAATTACTTCTGCATGCAAACTCATCGGCTTCTCCTTCCCACCGCGATTACAGTACCTTTATTTGTAGTAGTGGTCGCTCTATTGGTTTATTACTTACTTTTAATAAGTAGATTATATTTAAGAAAATGTGCTTTGTCAACTTTGTGTATTCGTATATTGTCATATGTGTTTCTGCATCTAAGAAGCGATACACCCACGATGGGAATAGGAAAAGAAGCCAGAGATTACGACTCTCTAGCTTCTTTATCGGATGGCGGATTCAAATTAATTTGTATATTTTGGATATTTAGCAGTCCATCCCGCAATCCGTCCAGATCCAAACCATCAGCTGCAAATGCTTGCCGTACTAGTCCAGGCTGGATAAATTCATCATACTTGCCGAGATACGGCGCTTCTTCCTCGCCCAGCAATTGCTCAGGATAATCGATATGTTTGCATTCGGCGATCATCTCAGCTAGCAGCTCTGCCGCATCCGCCTTGCCTGAGACGACAAAATAATACGGCTCCATCGGCGTGACAGCGCGAATTCCGAGTCGTTCAGCAAGATTATGCTTGAGCATCCGCTCCAGTGTACGGAACGGCTTACTTCCTAACCAAGGCAATACAAAACACGAATCGCCACCCGCCGGAATAACGATCTCATCCAGTAATCCAGTTTCCCGTGCAAGCCGCCGTGCGCGCTCCAGTCGGGAAGCAGCGTTAGGTGCCAGATACGAGTAGAGATCGGTGGAAGCAAGAATCTCGCGGATCTTTTGCATCACGCGGGTGTCGACGTCGCCGCCTGCACCAAGCCAGAGCGTATCGACTTTGCCTTTGGACGATTTGACGTAGACCGCCTTGTGACGGCTATCGATCTCCTCTACTTTCCACAGCTTACCTGCCAGCGAGAAGCAGTAGCCCGGCGGCGGCACAGTCGTAATCGAACCAATTTCCTCTGAACCGTTGTAAACGGCATGCTCCTCGTCATCCTTAAACACGGCGTAGAAGCGGAAGTTGTTGACGATCTTCTCGCCCGCCATGCCGATAATCAGCGTACCTTCCTCCGTCTGCTGAATATGATCCAGCTGCAACAGATACCGCAAAAATTGCTGATACTGCTCCACTGTAAAATGCCGAAACGGTGGCAATGTCATCACCGCACGCGCCAGCTCGGCAGGCTCGGCTTCGCCCATACTTTTGAGCGTACTCATCGTCTGGTGATATAGAATGCCAATCGGCAGCTTACGCGCGCTGAACGGCTCGACCCAGCGGTCGCGTACATATAGCTCAATGACCGCAATCGCTCGTAGCATCATCCATGGCATGCGCGCAGGTAATTGCGCTTGCTCATCCTCTTCCTCTGGACAGACGAAGATCATTTCCGAGACAGCTCCTTCGCGTCGCCCGGAGCGACCAAGCCGCTGAACAAAGCTGGAACAAGAATACGGAGCGCCCAGCTGAATGACACGCTCCAGTTCGCCCAGATCAATTCCAAGCTCCAATGTCAGCGTCGCCGCTGCTACAGCTGGCCCGTAGCCTTCGCGTAGTGCCGCTTCCGCTTCTTCACGCAGCATCGCCGAGATACTGCCATGATGCACATGGAAAATATCCGGTTCCTGCCGATGAGCAGCAACTTTACGCATTTCCAGTGTCAAATATTCAGCATCCGAGCGGCTGTTAGTGAAGATCAACGCTTTCTTATGATGCGTCTGGTCGTAAATGAAATTGTGATACGCCTGCTGTGCATATTCAAGCTGCTGCGCCTGTTCTTCATTGCGCGCATCGGGAAACGAGAAATGCTCTACGCTAATGCGCAGTTTGCGCGAGCCTTGCGGCGATACGATCTCTACCGGCTGCCCGGTATCCGAAGACAGCCATTCACAGGCACTCTCGTAATCGCTCAGCGTCGCGGATAAACCGATTCGCTGTGGACGACAACCAGCCATGCGCTGAATACGCGACAATTGCGACAACACCTGCACCCCACGATCTACACCCATAAAAGCATGCACTTCGTCAACGACAATATAGCGCAGATCGCCGAACAGCGCTGGAATCGAATTCGGCTTGTTCATGAGCAGCCCTTCCAGCGATTCCGGTGTAATCTGCAAAATGCCAGATGGATTCTGTACCAGCTTCGTCTTATGTGATTGCGGTACATCCCCATGCCAGTGCCAGACCGGAATGTCAGCATCCCGCAGCACGCCTTTGAGCCGCTCATACTGGTCGTTAATCAGCGCTTTGAGCGGCCCGATATACAGAATGCCTACCGATTTAGACGGCTGCTCATATAATGCGGTCAGCGCGGGGAAAAAGGCAGCTTCCGTTTTGCCTGAGGCTGTACCTGATGCGATCAGCAGGTGATGGGGCGTATCCAGCAGTACCCGGCATGCTTCCACCTGTGCCTCCCGCAATTCTTTCCAGCCGCTACGATAAATGTATTCCTGAATAAACGGCGCCATCCGGTAAAACGGATGCCCGCTCACAGGTCAAACTCCGCCAAGAAGTCATCCACATCATCCGGCTGCTTCGGTGCGGCTCCGTTCGCCCGTGTGGAAGTCGACTGCGCGCCGCCCGCTTTTGCCGGACGGTCTTCATCATCTGCGCTATAACTGTTCGATGACGCCGCTGGCGCCGATGCTAACTCGCCCAGCAGATGGTCAAACGTCAATTCTTCGTTGAAATGCAGTGTATTCAGCAGATCGACAAAATCACGCACCACCTCGCGCGGAGTCAGCAATTCATCTGCGCCCAGTCGCGATACCGCCGTTTGCATAAAGGAAACAAGCTGCGCCTGCTGAAGCACACTGTCGTATTTGTAATGCTGGCAGTGAATATCGCGCAGCTTTTGCAGCATAAGCAGAATTTCTTCATGAGACAACATCTCCAAGCGAATGACCGGGCCAGCAAAATTCTTCGTACCGCTGCTACCGAATCGGCTCTCTGCCAATCGGGAACGCAGCGCTTCATAGCTGTACAATCCACGGCGTGGGTCTTCGACAAACTGCGGCGTGCCGCCAACGAAGACGCCGAGATGACCGGCTTTGCCCTGCATCGTATCGTTGAAGATAGTCAGTAGCTTTTCATAATTGCTTTGACGGGAGACGCTGTTGGAGATTTTGTACAGATTGACACCTTCGTCGACGAACAGCAGCAATCCTTTGTAGCCGATACGAGCAGCAAATTCCGCCCACAGCTTCATATAATCGTACCAGCCATCATCGTCAATAATGACGCTCACATTCAGCTCGCGCCGCGCTTCAGTACGGGTCTGGTATTCACCGCGCAGCCAGCGCAGCGCAGACTGCTTGAGCGCATCTTCGTTCAGACGAATGCCCTGCCAGTACGCAGACAATACTTTGGCAAAATCAAAGCCGTGTACCCAGCCCTCCATCTCGCCAGTTACCGTATGAATGCGGCGCTGTACCTCGATGCCGATGGACGGATCATCCGCAGTAACGCCCTGTTCCTCCATCACCTGCAATTGCAGATTGGAGATCCATTTTTGCAGCATCGATTCCAGTGCGCCGCCATCGGGACGAGTACGGGTAGACAGATTGATCATCAGCTCGCGGTATGTTGCCAGCCCCTGTCCCTTCGCGCCCGTGAGACGACGTTCAGGTGACAGATCGCCATCAGCAACGACAAAGCCGCGATCCATCGCATAGTTGCGAATCATTTGCAGCAAAAAGCTTTTCCCGCTGCCGTACCGACCGGTGATCAGCTTGAACGCCGCACCGCCATCGGCAACATTGTCCAGCTCGCGTAAAATGGATTCAATCTCGTATTTGCGACCGACTGCCACATGCTCCAGCCCGATGCGCGGAACAACCCCGGCAGCAAACGAGTTGACCAGTGCGGTCGTGATGCGTTTTGGTATTTTCACTTCATTCATTTCCAGTTCACCTCATGATGATTGCATCCAGTATGGATCGGTATTCTTCCATCATTTCGCCGCTATCTAGCAGCAGATCGCCGATATGATCCATCGCCAGATCGTTGATCTCGTCCGCCAGTAGCGCCGCCATCGTATTATAGCGTCCAGCGACGACTTGCTGTGCGTGTTCATCGGCGCCATTCAGCATCGCCGCTAGCAATTGGATATGCTGCGGCTGTAAAGCATTCAAGCAATCCTGCCATTCTTCATCCAGTTCACTCATATTGCCCAGTGTTGCGTTTGTAGAGATGGCTGTGCTGCTGTGTATATCATCGACAGACTCGGTATCACGTACAGAATCAGAATCGGATACCGAATCAGTGTCGCATACCGACTCCGCATCTGTTGCGGACTCCTCCTGCTCCTGTATCTGCGTCCAGTCGGGATCGTCATGCTCGGAGCCGGTGGAGATCCAGCTTGTCAGATCATCATACATAGGGTCTGTATCATTCGTATCGCTCTTCTCGTTCTTATCGTTCTTACCGTTCCTATCCAGTTCAGCAGTATAATCTGGCTCGTTATGAGACGTTGCAAGCGTAGATGCCCATTGTTGACGCTGTGCTTCTTCGTTCGCTTCCTGCTGAATCACATCCAGCTCTTCCTGACGCAGCGTTAACATATCGCGCACGACAGCGGAGTCTGCTTGCAACTGCTCCAGCAGATCGGCGTTGATCTCCACCCGGCGCGGTGCTGGCAATTCTTCGACCGGTGTAAACGCACGGCGAACATAGCGCTCAATCAGACGCGCAATCTCCGGCTCCACCGGCGGGTTGATGCGCAGTCGCCCGTTCACATTCAAGTGACGGCGCAGTTCATTTTCGGTCATTTTGACAATGCCGGTTAGAAATTCGCGCAGCGGCTTGTGCTCACTTAGCGGCAAACGGCGCACCAGACTAGTGCGTCCATAGCGTGAAGCATCGTAAACAGCACTGCGGAACAGATACCGTTCATTTTCACGATAGACAGGCGGACGGAATAGCTGGATCAAGCGTGTTCCCTGCTGTTTATCCAGAAAAGCATCAATCGCTGCCAGTACTTTCGGAATATATTGACGCATCACATCGCCGCCCTGCTCGGCATACAAGCGGCTACGCTCCAGATCATAATCTAGCAGCTGCGGCAGCAATGCAAAAGGTAACTGAATCGGCGATGCACTCCAAATGCGCTCCCACTCCAGATCGACCAGCTCCTGCGACACATGGCGCGGCGTTTCCAGCAGCAGCTCCAGCAGCGATTCGTTCAGACTATGCACTTGCGAGAAATCGATAATCCACTGTGGCAGATACCGATCCATTTTATGAAAGCGACGACGATACTGACGCCACAGATTCATCAGCAGATGATGACCGTCCAGCGGCTCCTGCCAGCCTGCCCCATTAATAATCTCGTAACAGAGCAGGAAAATGTATGACAGATCAGTCGTCGGATAGCGTTCATTCCGTACTTCGTTGCGCCAGTAAAAGTACCATTTCTTCTGCCGCCACGTCATGCTCTCATAGGTCGGCCAATAGCTCATAAACGGTACAAACTCCGCTTCGTCCTCTACCTGCTCTACCATATCATGCGCCCGACAGGCGAAAATATATTCCGCACTCTGGATCGCCGACATCGAGCGACTACGATCCTGCGCATCCTCGGCTGCCGACAAAGGCTGTCCTTGCGAAGCGTAGGTCGATAAACCTTCCTGATGCAATGGCTCCAATTCAATAGTCAGTTCATTGTCATGGTCAGCGCGCCAGTCTGTGATGTCATTAGAATCGTTGTCCATGTTGGCAAAGGATGATTGCGATGGCAATGGTGCTTGTTCTGCTGGTGGAATGGCATACGTACGTCCTTCCGTTTTGGACAGCATGATTGGCATGCCGGGTGAAGCTGATGGTAGCGATACGGACGATTCCCATGGATTGTGGCTGTTCTCGTCTACATGATCATCGTGCTGACTGGTATCATTTTGACGGTTAGATGCGGTAGATGGCTTCGTCCAGTCGCCACTTGCTACTTCCCAGTTTAGCGCGCGTTGCTGCTGCACTGGTGGAATATACAGGTTGCTGCGGCGCTGTTGCTCTGGCGACATTTCCAGTTCGGCACCATCATATGGAATATGTTCCTCACCATATTCCATACGTGCGGATGTCTCTTCCCTATCCAGCGGTTCCGATGTGGCAAAAGCAGGCGGACGCTGAATATGGATGCCCTGTCTGGATAGCTCCTGCAACAAGCCTTCCATTCGTTCTGCCTTATCGCTTGGCTGTGTATTGTTCAGCACTTCGCGTGGGCGATGATTCTCTACAGATGGATTGTCGTGATCCATCATATGATGATCCAGCCCATGTTCATTGGAGCTAGTTTGTTCATTATAGTGACTGTGACTGCGTTCGGTGTAGCTGTTGCGTTCCGTGGGGCTTGTGCGCTCGTCATGATCTACTATCGGACGCAGCGGAATGGACATGCCTTTGTCCTCATTACCTAGCTGAATCTCGGCAAACCCACCAGCGCGGGCAAGCTGCGGCAAACCGGGTTGAGCGGCTCGCTTCGGCTCCATTTCAAAAACCGGAGGCAGCGCGGTCAGCGGATGCTGCGGATCTGCAATCGCGTATTCGCGTACGACCGAATGAAATAACTTGAGCAAACTTGTCTGGGCGGTGCGCATATGCGGCTCGTCCAGCAATTGTTCTTCGGCAAAGACCGATAGTCGCACTCGCGCCTGAATTCGGTTCAGAGCGCGGTACATTTTGCTGGTCACATCAGCGGTCATCTCATCCGGTTCGAGATATATGACGATATCGACGCCGCCCGGCAGTACCGCAGCGCGCTGGGTCAACATGCTGACTGGCACAGCGATTAGCGGACGGGGCGATGCAGCGCTTTTGCTTTTAACTACTGGCGCGGATGCATCCTGCCAGTACGGTTCCAGCAGATCGGACCACAGCTTGCGCAGAGCGGTAAGCTGTGTCTTTTTCCCAATCAGACCGATACGACAATCCGGCTCACGACGTAACCATTCAGACAGAAACTCGCCCAGATCGTCGGCATGGTGCATCACACCGCCGAGTATCCCACCGGACAATCCCCACTGACATAGAAAGTCAAAGTGCACCGTCAAGCTGCGCTCGCCATCGTCACTGGGCAATTCCAAACCGGGTAACAGCATCGTCGACCACGGTCCACGCAATCGCTCCGAACCGCGCTGGATAATTTCCTGCGGCGTCAGCTTGCTATGACGATCCAGTGGCGTACCGTCTGCCATCCGTCCCATCGGTCCAAGTCCAATTTCGCGCAGCAGATCGATCTCGACCTGCCCACCGTCATCCAGCGCAATATAGCGCCCAGCAGCATGCAGTCGCCGCGACAATTCCACCGCTGGATAGCGAACACCGCCAATCTGAATCATCGGCACCGCCATCACCTGTCCGATCCCGTTCCTGGATTCTCTTTGCCCTTCCAGAATCCAGTTCACTTCCTGATGCACATCGGCGACAAACTCGTCGTTATACGGAATATACGATTGTTCTGGCAACACGTCTGTTGTCATTGCTTCCATGTGCTGGTGATCTGCTCTACTTCCCGTCGTCTGCCAATCTGCCGGAATCTGCCGTGCCGGCTGGCTACGCAGCGGCGTATTCACCAATATTCCAGCGGATATAGTTGTATCAGATTTGGGAATATCCGAACCTGACGATTGCTTGCGCCATCCTGGCTCGATGTGTATTCCTTGCTCGTCACCTTCATGCTGATTCATATCCGGCATATCATCCAGATTGTCTATAAACGTATCCTGCCATTCCGGTGCTTCATACAGGACAGCAGACGTGGCTTCCCCATGCCCTGCCAGAACAGCAGCAGCATGTTTATCCCAGTACGCTTGCACTGGCACACCGTCGTCCATCTCTAGCGTACCCGGCAGCATACGCAGCAAACGGGCGTATAGTTTGCCCGCTTCTTCAGTGCTGAGCAGACATTCGGTATGTCCCGAAGCGCTCACCTGCCAGCGTTCATCGCCTTCCAGTACACGTCCAGTTACCAGCTGCTGGATCTCCAGCGCCTTGTCCATTTCCATCACCAGACTGCCATAGGAAATATGCAGGAAAAAGCCTCGGTCTTCCTCGAAGCTCAGCAGGGCAATATATGATTTATCTGTAAGGGATACCGGAGAAGATAGTGTCATGGTAGAACCTGGCCTTTCTGCGTGCGTAATCATCTATGCGCAATACGTTATTGGTGGATATCACAATACGACCGTTTCCGGTCATCCGTCGGTCAACATAATATCCAATTATACATGATGCCTTTGGGCGATTGGTATAGGGAACGAACATATTTTCGTGATTTTTAACAAATACGCTGCTTGCCAGTTCTATCGTGAAAGTCTCACAATAGTGCGGCAGCAGCGTTCGGGGCATGTGTTGCATATGGTGTTTTTTTTATTTCACCGCAGATGGGATACGGAATAATCGATACACCCATCCAATTAATTCCATTTCGTCCTTCAAGCTACCCGCAAAGCCGATATATCCATCCGGGCGTATCATCACATACCCACCTTGCTCCATCCCGTATAGCTTGCGTAATACGGAACCTGCATCCTGACGAAAATGAGCAGGCTGCGGCTGGGGCACCATTAACGACTGATCCGGCAAAATATTCACAATCTCCGTCACCGACCGCCAGCTGTCGCCAATCCGAATGAGTAGCGGAATACGAGTGCGCTCATCCTCGTCCCACAACTCGGGATTCGCTGGAGATGGCAATTGTGGCGACGCTTCTGGGAATACGAGCAGCAAATGCTTGCGGTTATCCCACCAGTCCAGCCCTGCTCCTGCATCCGGCGCACGATCGCCAGGCGCGACCATACCATGTCGCCAATTCTCCCCGCGTAGCACGAGTTCGCTATGCCGATAATGAATATCCGTTTCCGAAATCGCACGCGCCATTAGACGCTGTACGATGCTGCGCGACGATAACAACGGCGCTACCGTATTGCGCGCCGCTGCCAGCAGTGGAAACCGATTGATCGCGAGCCGAGTAAATACGCCAGTCCAGCGCAGCAATGAGCGGGCTACCGGCTCGCGTTCTTCTTCGTAGCTGTCCAGCAGCATCTCATCCGCTCGTCCCTGACAGATCAGCGCCAGCTTCCAGCCCAGATTAAACGCATCCTGCATGCCTGTATTCATGCCCTGTCCGCAGACCGGAGAGTGAATATGCGCTGCATCCCCTGCCAGCAGAGCCGCACCTGAGCGATAATGCTCGACCTTGCGCTGATTGACCGAGAAGCGCGTCATCCAGATCGGGTCTGACACGGTAAACTGCCCGCTCGTACATTCATCCAGCACCTGCTGCACTTCTTCCAACGAAATCTGCCGTACTTTCCCCGTGCCATCCTTGTCCTCTGCCTGATGCTGCGGCTGAACTGGCGAAGCAACAATGACGCGATGACGACCACTTTTCATCGGGAAAAAGGCGGCGATTCGTCCCTGATGCAAATAAATCTGCAAACGGTCATGCGCAATCTGACCAGATACCATCACATCAGCAAGCGCAAAATCCTGCGTAATCGAAGTTCCTTTGAACGGCATGCGCAGCAGATGACGCACCGTGCTATGCGCGCCGTCGCATCCAACGACCCAGCCTGCATGAATATGGGAGGTGACAGCTGAATCAGAGGAGGCATTCTGCACAATGGTCGCAGTCAGGCGATAGGTAGACGGTTTGCCATTTTGTCCGGTAGACGATGCAGTATTCACCTGTATTCGGCTGCCAGAGACAAAATGCGGCAGTGCTGTTCGGCTTGCTGGCTGCGCGCTGTCAACGTCTGCTGTATGAGTTGCCGCCGAAGTCACCACTGACGAGTTGTCCGTGTGCTGCGTCTCGTTGGCTGTCGCATCATACGGCTGAAGCGCCGTCAACGTCGTACTACGTTCTACCTGCAAGCCGAGCTGTTGCAACCGTTGCAGCAAAATTTCTTCCGTTTCGTTTTGCGGCAACATGAGCACGTACGGATATTTGCTGGCGATGCGCTGACCGAAAGGTACATCCGCCAGTTGTTTTTTGCCACCATAAATGCTGACCTGTTCAATCGGCAGTCCACGAGCAGTGAATTCTTCCGCCAGCCCCGCTTGCTCCAGCAGCTCCAATGTGCGCGCCATAACGCCCAGTGCTTTGCTGTACCGCGAAGGCTCATCGGCTTGATCGATAATGCGACAATGGATGCCTCGGCGCGCCAGTTCGATTGCCAACGTCAATCCCGTCGGTCCCGCTCCCACAATCAACACTTCACAGGACGTATGTTGTTCCGCATGAGATGGTTTCGGCATGATCAGCTCTCCCTTTGACTATTCTGCTCTACACGTTATTGCTCTTGTTCCTCTTCTCGATGACGACGTGCCAGTAGCAAGCTGTAAGCAATCGCCGGACGCACCATTTCCACATAATGAAAGATGGTAGACGGTAAGCCGATACCTGCTTCAAACAGGCAAATCCGATTCTGTTCGTCCAAGCCAATATCCAGCCCAATCTCGTGAAATCCATCGCCTAGTTGCTGCTGCATATATTTTGCCAGCTGGATGCCATATGTTTCGATGCGGCGATCCAATTCTCCACCCGGTTCTTCGCCCAGATGATGCTTGAGAAAGGTTTTCCACATCGGGATCACGCGAAATGTATGCTCACTATTCGTGACCTTGCGCTCTGGTTGCATCGATATGGACGTAGAGCAGAAAGCAACGATCCAGCGCCCCTTGCCATCTTTGCTCATGTGCACACGAATATGAAAGGGAAAGCCCTGCGGTGTGACGCTACGCACTAGCTTTTGCAAACAATAGCGCTGTGGAATCAAAAATTCGATCAGCTCTGCCATCTTGTCGCGGGTCAATCGGTGAATGTACTTTTGATCAGACACTTCGAATACATCGTCGCGATACTCCACCGTATAGATGCCGCGTGCAGATGCGCCGGAATCGGATTTCAAAATCGTCTGCTGATGCTGGATCATGAATTCCAGCGCTGTCTCTGCATTACGCAGGGTCATGAACGGGATCAGATACTTGCGCAGCTGTTCATCCTTCTTGAGCAGGCGATACGTCATCAGCTTGCGAATCGATCGACCGCGCAGACTATGAGTGAGCGGAATATGCTCCAATTGGCGATACACATCCTCATACCCTTTCAAACCGCGGCGGCGCATCCGGTCGTAGATCACGTCAGGATACGGAAACTCGTCCTTCACCCATTCTCCATCTCGCATCGTACGTCCGCGAATCATCTGCCGCTGTTCGTCCACGCCAGAGGGATAAAAGTAAAATAGTTCTGCCTTATGGCTTGCCGCCGCCAGCGCGCAGGCAACCAGCAATTCTGATTCAATTTGCCAGCCGATCAGCACACCGATTACATATGTGTGTTGTGTAGTGTCCTTATCCTTCATGATGCACTCCTTTGATAAACGGTTCCTGCCGACTGTTGGGATGGTCTGGAGCAATGAATCTTCCTAAGGCAAAAGCCCGCTTTTCTGCACGGAACTGCATGAAAAAGCGGGCTTACCTGCGTCCTTCATCAAACGGACAAACGCATGGAAGGTATACATAAATTACGATCAAGAAGTCGTCGTAATTGTGGTAATGATATAGGTTTGTCCATTAATAGTGATGCTGTCTAGCAGCGATATGTCGGTATCCGCAGGCAGCGCAAGGCTGACTTCATACGGATATACCTGCTGCATCTGCTCCGGTGTCAATGTGAGCGATGAAGGTGCTTCTGTTTCTGCCGATGTAGATGGCTCTGATTCCCCAGATGTACTGTCATCTCCTGACGTAGATGAGCTACTGGACGTATCAGAACCAGTGGCAGTCGATTCCTTACTGCCAGTTGCTTCGGCATCAGTGATGTCCCTACTGGACGTGCTTGTATCGGAAGTCGCACCAGTCGCAGAAGTATCTGTACGATCGGATGTGCTACTACTTTGCTCTCCTGTATTTCCATTATTCGTTGTACCAGAAGTGTCTGTACTGGAAGCGCAAGAAGATTGTACGTCCAGCTTTTCATAATGAACATCCTGCTTGCCGCTCAGATGCAGGGTTGCCTTTTTCGGTTGAAACGCAGTGCATGGCTCCATCGTCTTAAAATGAAATACCAGACGTTCGGATGCGGCAGTGCTCTTGCTATCTGGTGTAGAAGTGCTGCCAGATGTAGCACCATCGGTGGAGCTGCTGCTATTGGACGACCCCGTACTGCTCGTACCGGATGCAGCAGCAGTTACGATGTTGCTGTCCGAGCCTGTAGCAGTCTGCCCGGTTGTAGCGGCTCCAGTAGTAGCACTATCAGCAGAATCGCTCGACGATGAAGAATCGCTAGTCGTCGAATCGGTGGATGTAGCGGCATCGCTATCCTCGCCATTCGTACCGGACAACGTAACTAGCACATTCGGCAGGTCGTTCGGATTGATAGCAGGTGCTTGCTGCTCCGGTGTCGTCGGTGCAGTGACCACAGGTTCCGAACCGCCAAAGATATGGGCAAAATAGATCGATAGACCGACAATGCCCGCAATGAATACAACCAAGACACCCATCAACATCGGCAAACGACTGCGGTTACGGCGCATCCATTTCTGAAATGGTGTTGCCAGCTCGTCCCGTGCGCGTGTGTACACAGCGGTCAGGGCAGGCTTGTTCTGCGGCCAGTTATCTTTTGCCAGCGAACCACGACGGAATGCTTCACGATCATGCTTGCGGAAGTAAGCCAGAATCGCTGTTTCATACGCAAGCACAAATCGGGGGCCACTTGTGCGACCCTTTATTCGTTCATTACCCTTACGAGTGCCGGAACGCTCACCTACTGACGCACGCGGACGATCCAACACATCTTCGTCCACCATAAAAGCAGCGCGTCCTTCCGACCAGTTGAAGAATCGATAAATGTTCTGCTCATCTGGCGAATGACGCCGTACTTCTTCGACCAGCGCCGCATAATCGATATCATTGGGCTTGGCACTATAGGCAAAAGCGGCAGGCAAACGCTCAAATTGACCATTGCGAATATCTTCGCCAATCCAAGCGCGACCAAGCTGCTGCATAATATCCTTTTCGGCGACAGGCAGATTGTCCATTTCCTGTAGCACATCTTCATTCGTCTCATCGCCGCTACCGGAGAACCAGAAATGCAGCAGTTGCAGCGCCCGCTTCTTGCCAATCAATCGGCGTTCCGCACGCTCTGGCTGCTCATCGCTTGGCAGCGGATACGATAGGAAGTCTGCTTGTAGCAGACGGCTACGGGTAAGACTTTTCAAGTCTAGTTCGCTAAGCAGCAATCGCTCTGCTGACGCGCGCATATCGTCACCGAGACCGGATTGCACCCATGCCACACTGTTGATCTCTGGCTGCTGCTCGGATTCCAATCGCTCCAGCTGCTTGAAGGCATTGCTGGTTGCCAGCAACAAGTCTGGGCTGCGCCGCAAGGCTTCCATAAACGACTGTCCGGCACGGTTGCAGTAATCGTCCATATCGAGTAGCTGCGGGTACTTACTGCCCCACTCCGCTGCCAGCGTAATCACTTCCTCTACCGATTGCGCCTGCTGGAATTTGCGATCAATGAGCGGAGTCAACAGCACAGTTGCCAAGCCCGGCTGACTGCCGACCACCGAAATAAACGCTTCATACAGCGGCGGCTGACGCTCCATCATCGCATACAACGCATGACTTTCCGCCACCTGCCCGGAAGAGAGCGCATTGCGAATCGCCCGGATAAAATACTCCAAAATTTTACGTCCGGTATGCTGCGGATCAATTCCATAATATTCGGCAAACACTTCCGCAATCGCCACATCTGGCACCTGACCATCACGCACCGCATCAAATTCGCGGTCAAAACATGCCAAGAATAGATCGTTCAGCCGCATTGCCGCTGTCAGCGCGCCTGCTGGACGCAGATGACGCAGCAGTGTTTGCAGCACGAGCGGGCGCTGTTCGGCATACAGATGAAGATCGCCTTTTTCCACCCGGAATAGCAATGTCCATTCATCGTATTGCGCCGGATCAGGCAATGCTTCTTCAGCCGCATCCAATCCTGCCTGCCCCTGATCGGCAAACTGCTGCAATTCGCGCAGCAATGCTGGCTGATCCAGATGCTGACACACCCAATCGATGTACAACTGACCGGCACGTCCTGCCTGTGCCGCCTGAATACGTCCACTGTTCAGATCAAAAATATAATCCCGCTCGATATTGCGATCTCCCGCGCGAATCGAACCGCTCTCCACAAACAGCAATTGCATGCCTTTGCGGCTTTCCGGTTCTTTGGCATACGTCGTAAAGCCAAGCCTGCGCCGAAACGCATAGGGCAGCGCCAGCATGATTACACTCGTCAGCTGCCGCGCATAATCCGACAACTGCGCAATCGGTACATTGAGCGAAATGTATACTTTCCGGTGACGATGAATCGCCGACATGACTGCGCCGAGCAATTGCCGGAACATACCATCGCCGATCTGCAATTGATCCAGCAAGGCACGCGGCGGAATGGATTGCATGTGCGGCGCTGGCGATAGCGATGTGGAAAAATCGGCAGATCCACTGCCGCCCATCAGATTATTCTGCCCAGCAGAACGCACAGGCAGTTCATCCAGCTCCGGCAATTCGCTACCCTGCTCCAGATCGTAATGATCGACAAAGGAAGCATTCAGCCAGCGGTCGTAATGATGTACCCAATCCTCGCCCAGCGCGGACGGAATGATATAGTTATGTGTAAAAAAGGCACTGCGTAGACCGGTAAAATCAGTTGGCACGTATACGCTCTGTCCCAGCACGATATCGCGATTTTCCAGACGTACCAGTTGCAGGGCAGACGGATACAGCGACGCATCCTTTTCCCCTTTCGCCTGCAATTCTGCCGGTGCATCGTAGCCGCACAGCGGATGGATCGCCTTTTTGATCAAAGACGGGTCCAGCCCGGGAGAACGCGCAATCGTGTCATAGCCTTCCGTCGTGCGGAATATTCCGCTTTTCTCGCGTGTATACAGCTGTTGCTGAATGCGAGCGTCAGAAACCATACTCAAGCCTGTCGTCTCCCTTCGATATAATTCAATTTGTACATCAGCCATACAAACGGTTCATCCACCCGAATCGGGCTGACGACGCTTTGTAGCTTTTGCTCCACCGGATTGCTGCCCAGTGCAGACACGGCAAAATAGGCGGTATCCTTGAAATACACATCCATCGTGCCTTTGAACGGACGATCCACACGCTCAATAAAGCGGCGAATCTCCCCGTCAATATTTTCAAATTCATCCAGATCAAAGTGATCACGATGCACTACATTGTGGAAAATATTGCTGTTGGATTTGATATATTCGCCATCATCGCCGCGCAGCGATTCCAGCATATCACTCTTCGTTAATACAACCGCCGTCGGAATATCCGTTTTGCTGTCTTCCTGATGGGCAATAAAATCGCTAAACAGCGTCAGCACCACATCACGCGGTTCGTCATACCGGGACACCCATTCGCCGCGCGTATCACCCAGCTTCAATCGAATGCGGTCGCGGATGGAACGAATTTGCAGCGGATCAACCATAAACAGAATACCGGACGAGTTCTTAATATGCTGACCGTGCAGTCCCAGATAATCCTGATCGACCATACCTTCACCAGCGACATCAAAAAATACGAGCGTAAGCGGTGGCTTGCTCTCATCCTTGAATACAAATTGGAAAATAAACGGTTCCTGCATCCGTTCCTTTTGTGTAGAAGCGAGCAGATCGCCACGTTCAAACAGCGGCTCCTCGTAATTCATACGGAACTTGCGACTGATCTCCGTCGTCAGTGGCATACAAGCAGCATCAAAATGATCTGCCGTGGAATTTTGCAGCGTATGAATGAGCGCGGTCATATAGACCGACTTGCCGACCTGAGACGCACCGACGATGGAGATAATATTGCTCGGCACCTTGCCCGCCGTCACTGGCAATTCATTATGGCAATGCGGGCAGAGACGACGACGAGTCACCTCACCATAGCGGTCATTTAATCCAACAAGCACCTCGTCGGAATAGATCCGATGCTCTTCTGGCACATCCTGCGGACGCAGCACCGCTTCCATATCCTGCACCGTATCCAGACCGAAGCGGGCACGGTATCGGTTCAGACGCGCGTCTTCACGCAGCGCATAATCCTCGTCATCCTCACGATAATGACTCGCCCGGAACTCTACCTCGTCTGGCGTAAATTTGTTAAAGCAATACGGGCATACAATATCGTAAAATAATGGTCTGGGTTCCGCTTCCGGTTTGCGTTTAAACCAATCGAAGATTTTCATATCCCCCATCTTCCCCCTACTCCAAAATTAATTCGTACATGTGTCCATACTTGCGTCCATCGGTAAAAAACAGACGTACATATTCGTTTTTGCCAATCTCAATCGCTGGTAGCTCATTGCGTCCGGCGCGAAACGGCTCGGCAAATGGATACACAATGCCGTCGTCACGGTTAGCTGGATAGCCGCCATCTTTTTTTACATAGCAGAGCACATCGCGTTCAACCGGTACTTCGGCGTGTACGTCGATGCGTACTGTTTTGCGTTTGCTGAACCAGCTGGACTGCTGGCGGATCGTGTAGCGAATTTGGGCTTTGCCTGCGCTCAGCTCGACTACGTTACGATCATCATGCTGGCGCACAAGCAGCGTTTCGCCTTGTTGCTCGGTGACCAGATGTACACGATAAGCGATTTTGCCAAAATGATCGATGCGGTCGCGGTAGCCGTTGGCTGCTTTGTATTCTTCGCGTGTGTACAGCTTGAGATTGGCAGTGTCGACAGAAGCAGAGGCGGAGAGAGGATCATTTGCGATCACTGCTTTTACTCCAGTGGCAGGAGCAGTAGCTAACGATGTATCGCCATCGCCTTCTCCGCTGCTGTTCAGCTTCTCGATATATACTGCCTCCGCGCCCCGAGGCCATAACCAGCGCAATATACACCAGCCTTCCTCCGCCTGCGCCGTTAATCCGTGGATCACCTGCTCATCCTCCGACTTTGCATCCAGATAACGCATCACACCCTCTCCTTCCTCTGCACCTGTATGATAGTTACGACGGTATGTATGCTCATCACGTAACTGGCATACTTGTTCTCGCCCATATGATCAAAATAAAGACATACGATATCGTAGCAATCGTCGTTGTGATTGGGCTTTGTATACGTTGATATCGTGATACCGCCTGTCACTACCTATGCTCCTTTTTATTTTAAACTAGAATAGACTGTATACCCAGCCTATTCCTTATGATTTCTGCTATAGATACAACGGCAGGGCAGGAATGACTTCCCGCCCCTGAATATATAGTATCTGTATTAGTATATGCCTGTTGTATGTGATCTGTATGAATCAAGAGATCATTTATCGCTGAAACGTACGACCGCTATCACCTGGACGACGGCGACGCGGAGAACCAGAGCTACTCGTTGGTGGCGGTGGTGTTTCATTGCGGCGAATCAGACGCTTATTATTCTCACCGATTGGAATGACCAGCGTGAATAATGTGAATACCAGCGCCAATATCATAATCGCCAAGAAACGAATCACTGCATCTGTCCACGACCAGTCTGTTTTACCAATACCCCATTCCAACAATAAGCCTGCTAGCAATCCGCCAACCCCGCCGCCGACGCCAAAACTGCGCGCCAGAAAGCGATTGTCGAACATTAGTCCCCAACCAACGCCCATCAATGCTCCGATGAGAGCGATCAATACAACGTGGAGGATCTGGTAGTACAGGTTGCTGTTAAACGGTTCGCTACGCTCTGTGACGAGGGTCCGTTTGTCTAATGTGTCGTAAATTTGCTGGAACGTTTGCGTGAGATCGGTTGCTTGTGCTACGCCATGGTATTGTCCACCAGTTTGCCCAGCAATTTCGGTCAGAAGGTTTTGTCCGCCTCCGTCCGTCAAATTCAGACCAATCGTATCAATCACAATATTACGATCTTTATACGGCTGTAGTGCCGATGAGTCTAGCTCACTGTATCCATCGGATAGCATAATTACAACGGTACCACGATCATCCTGCCCTTGATCTGTGATCTGCTGCATCGCTCCATTCAAAGCAGCTGTAAAATTAGTTCCACCGTAGTTGACAGCTAGACTATCGATCATTGTATTGATTTGCTGTCTGGACGAAGTGTCTAGAGCCGTCAAAGGCAGTGCAACTTTAGCATCATCGGTAAAATCGATAATACCGAGACGCATGCCATCGTCCATCGAGCTAACGAGGTCTTTTACAGCCTGATATCGCAGGTTCTGTGGATCGGTTCTCAGCATACTACCGGAATTATCGACGACTACAACCACGTCCTTAACCGTACGCGCGCCGTTGAAATCCAGCTGATACAATGCTTGTGATGCAAGACCGCCGACGAACATAACGACCAGTGTGGCTGGAACGAGCAGCTTCCATGAGATATCGGCATACCGTTGCCGCCAAGAAGCTCCATTTAACACTGGCGAGATCATCTCTGCCAGCAAGCAGAATATACCGATCATCAAGCTGATAATGCCAAAATACAATCCCATAAGCAGAATGCGCGGCATCCGGTCGAGATACGCGTGCAACAACCACTCGCTGAAAATAAAGCCGAGCGCGCCTCCGATGAGGCTGAACAATACGAGAAGCCAGTTGATCTTGCGCTGCATCTGTGGCTTCAACCCCTTTCGTTTGATAGATAGCCTTAAACTCTTAGTGTGGCTGGGATGCACTGTACCGCTTCGGGAAGGGATTTGGGCACGGACTCCGGTGGAGCCACGAGAATCTACGAATTGGGAGTACATGTAGATTCTCGCGGCTCCAAAGTCGTCCTTAGCCCAAATTCCCTTCCCTTCGCTCCGTGCATACAGCCAAAGTCGAGATTTAAGACATGTTGTGGGTGGGTAGTTAACGTAAGATTTAATTCAAATTCTTTGCAGTACAGATGTTGTTATTAAATTTGATGGTTTTTAGATATTCTTAGTTGTTATTACATGTTCGTGATTGAAGTGGTTTTATTATGAGTAAACATATAAATCAACAGTCCATCGGCGTCTCAACTCATCTTTAGTCCTTATTTGTTTGACTGGATTTGGTAATTACCTCTATAAGTTTTTTCAAAGCATGCTTTGTACGTCAAGCCGTCTTTGCTTTTAGGCTACTCAGCGTCCGCGTGGAATGTGTAGCCGTTGGCTAGATACGTATCGTAATACGTTTTGCCGTTGCGGTAGTACATAAGGTCTTCGATGGTGAAGCCGCCCATGAGGTTCAGTTTTTCGACGCCGCTGGTGCGGTCTTCGTGGATGAAGCCGGTTTTGTAGATGCGGGTCGTGTGGTCGACGCCGGTGGCGTAGCGGACGAATTCGCCGTTGGCGTTGCCGAACATGTATTTTTCCTCGTACCGGTGCTTGTGTGTGTAGTCGAGCAGCCGGATGTGGATGGTGGCGCGGTCTTCGAGTGTTCGGTATAGCTCTTTGAACAGGTCTTCCTGCGACAAAGCCTGTTTGTTGTTGTAGTCGATGGTGACGTTGGCACGGCTGAGCAGTTCTTGTTCAAAGGGTTGCGACAAGATCGGCGATGGCAGCAGGTCTTGACGGCAGATGGTGATCAAGCGATCCAGCAGCACGTCTGAGCCCTTTTGCAGTAAAGCCATGACATCGCCCACGCTACGCTCTTCAAAAAAGACATGTTCGCCGCGTTTTTCTTCCATATCTGCCATCACGTCTGCCGTTAATCTGCTGTAGTAATCGGCGATATTTTGACCGATATAATCGTCGGCAGAACGTACGCTAGCTGTGGCGGCACGGTTCAGCTCCAGCGCCAACTCGTCCATCTGGCGTACGAGTACCTGACTGCCGCGATGCAGGGCGGTTAATTGCTCTTCCCAACGACGACACAGCTTCAATCTTGTTTGTAATGTTAAAATATACAGCTTATGCGGATAGATCGTCTGGATAAGCGCGCGCGTGAGATTGCGCACATTGTGCTTGTCCATAAAAGGCAGCTTTTGAAACGTCAGATCGTCCGCGCGACTGCCATACCAGCTCTCCAAATCCTGCTGCGCTTGTTCAATGGCAATATTCAAATCGCGAATCCGGCTGTGCAGCACCGTCCAGATGCTGTCCGAATGATTCTCGTCACTCCATGCCGCCAATTGGTAAAAGTGCACATCTCTGCGCCCCTTCATGCGCTCGGCAACTATCGTGCGAAACTCTGATTCCGCATTCCAGCGTTCCAATCTTCTCATTGTTTCCTGCTCGTAATTGTCCGCGAAAAAAGCATCCCCACCCTGTTCAAACAGCGCATATTCCGCCTCCCGTAGACTCATTGAGCGTAGCGAGGAGAAGCTGACCGAGCGGGTCATTAGGCTATTCATATCCTCCAAGCGACCTTCGTCTGGAATGAGCTGCTCCAAGCGTGCATCCATCGTCGGCTCGTCCATACCGAGCAGCCGTTCACGCTCAGCAACGCCAAGATCCGGCTCCTGCTTCATTCGCTGCACCAATCCGAGGAAGAAATGCTCCAATACGGTTAGCGCAATCGCCTCATCCGGTCGCCGTACCCGCGCAAACCCTGCCGATACAAGTCCCTGACTACCGTCCGCATTGCGAATATTGTTGCGAAACGCCGTATTGTTATAATCCGAGCCGTAGGATGACGAGTCACTACCTGTATCGACACGCTGCCGATTTTTCAGCAAGCTGATCCGGCAAATGATATCGTAATTGCTCCTAATGCCGCCATTGACGGACACCCCGCGCTCGTTCCGGTCGGATAAAATATACGCCAGCTCAAACAGCGGCGCTGCCACATGCTGTACCATTACTGACAGCCCATCTTCGGTACGCTGTAGCGGTGCACTCAGACTGTAATCGTCGCGCTGCATCTGCTCTACTTCCTGCAAAAAGGCAACACCGGTCGAGCTGGCATACGCAAAGTTATTCTCCTGCTCACCTTCATGCACCAGTACATACAGATCCATTTGCACCGACTTGAACGACTGACCCAAGATGGAACGCGCCAGCAATGCAATCTCCGGCACCAGAATATTCATAGGATCTTCCACACGCGTAATGACCGACAGATGCAGACGATCAAAGGACGAATACAATCGTCCAAAATCCGCCAATCGGTGCGACGCCTGACGAAACGTTTTATTCAATTCCAGTAAATGCTTGCTCTCTTCCCGAAAATGCTTTGCCCAGTCCGGGCGCCGATGTTGCGCGCTTGAACGTGTAGCATCTGGCGAAGATAAGTACGTAATGAGCTGCTGTGGATGCTTCTCCCGGTGAACGGAGGAAGATGCCGCCGCTTCCGACTGCACCTCCACATACATCACACCAGCTCCGTTATCCCATTTTTGCGCATTTACGCTGCGGATATGTTCTGCCGCCTGTTGAAGACCATCCCCGACAAACAGGAAAACGGCGGGGTAGTGAATACTGCTCCGCCCGTCTCCCTGTCCGGCTGTCTTCTCCCCGGCGGCAGCGTAAGCTTCCGCAAATGGTGTCAGCCGTTCCTTCATCTTATTTCAGCTTCCGGCGCAGATCGTTTAATTTGGAAACCATTTGTTTGTAGAACTGGTATGCTTCATCACCGTTGACCAGTTCCACGCGCTCATATTCCAGACGATCCCGTGCTTCCAGATACGTCTCATACAATTCATCCAGCTTGTTCAGCAGTGGTGTTACATCCTCAGAACCGGTCAGCTCATTGTCGCGACGATCCGCTTTGCGCATCAGCACGGCACGGCTTTTCTCATCCAATTTGCGGAAATGTTCGAAGATTTCGAATTCCACTACATTTTTCGTTTTCATCAGATTGACGAACGGTTCCCACGCTTCTTCTTCCTCGTCGCGGTCGTATACGAACAAGGCACCTTTTTTGGTGATTGTATCGGTGTACAGCGCTTGGACGAATTGGTCGATCAGCTTTTCTTCGCCTTCGTGACGACCGAGCAGACTTTCCAGCTCGCTGATCTTCGCTTGCAATGCATCGTATTTGCCCAGTTCCTCGCGCAGACGAGATATCATTTTCGGCGAGCGGATCAGGTTATCGGACGCAAGCTCCTCGTTATAGCTGTTGAAAATATCTTTAGTCGATTCCGCAGGCAGCCCTTCACTCAGAAGACGACGCAGTTCCGCCAGCGCTCGCTTCACCTCGCCCAGATTCGGACGGGATGCATCCAGACGCAGATCGTAAGCACTCAGCACCGCTTCCAAATCGAACGGCTGACTGAAGCGCACAGCAAACCGGCTGCTCGTATTCTGATCTACATCCTTCTCAACGATTACATGCAGCGCACGAGCGCGAGCAAAGTCGTTACGCACGCGGGCATTGTACGACTGCACACGTGTATTCACATACGTGTCGCCCCATGAACGTTCTGGAATCGGAGATGGCAGGTACGTCCAGTTTTCCTTCTCGCTCATGACCAGATGTCGACCGACACCTTCGCGATCCAGAATAGTGCGTTCGTAGTTTTCCTCATACACTTTCAGCGGTGTATACACAAACAGCGGTACCCCGTTGCGTGTATTCAGCCAGAAGATCCGGTTTTTGACCTGACTTTCTTTAATTGTAAAATGCGATTTGCCAATCGCGTTGTTCTGGTAGTTGCGAATTCCGCGCAGAATGCTTGGCGCTTGTACCGGTACAGACACAAAGCCCCACGACGGGAAGTGCAAATTGCCCGCACTGTTACTCAGATGGAATACTGGCACAGCATCGTCATCCAGACGGCTGGCAATTTGACGCTCGACGAATTTCTCAATCGGCTCGTCTTCACCGTATTTCATCACTAAGAAGTCTTCCATAGAACGGGTGATCAGGTCACCGAATTTGTCGCTCAGGAAGTCGGAGATAGAGCGTACGATATCAACTTCGTTTTCTTTGACCCACTGATCGGAATGATCCAGCAATTGCGTGGAGAAGTCGCGAATCAGATCGTCGCCGTCCTTGCTATCCATAATATCGCTGACCGCTTTGGAGATGTCCGGCACGCTAACAAGATTCCAATAGTACGTTTTGTTACCGCGATGATCTTCCTGTTCGTTGCCGCTGGTGAGCAGCTCTCCATTTTTCTCGAAAATCGAGCTAAGTGCATTTAGCACTTCCGTGAACACGCCATAAATACGGTTATTTTCACGGTTCAGCAGTTGATACAGATCTTCGTAAAACTCGATCATTTGCTGCGTACGTTCAACATCGGCACGCAACCAGTACTCGTCGATCTTCGCTTCAATATATACATTTTTCTTTTTGTCTTTGGAAACGAACGCGCTTTTCGCGTCGCCCAGACGATCATTGGCGTATTCTGCCGCCGATTCGATATCGCGCGGAATGCGAGTTTGGCTTTCGCGTAATGTTTCAATATACGAGAGCAACATTTTCAGCAAGGAGAAACCTTTTTCCGTGTACAGCATACGCGATACATAGAATGGACCTTGCTCAGGATGCAGGAACATGCGGCGAATCTGATCGGAAAATTGACCGACAATCTCGCCCGGTAGTTGCTGCTTCGCTTTGATATATTCCTCGCGTGCACGAGTCAGGAACGTTTGCTCCAGCTCAGTATCCATGCTAACCGCCTGCATTTTCACCACATTGTTGTAGCTGAGGCGTTCGCTATTTTCAAAGCCCGGCAATGGTTCCGGCACACGAGATTCGAACGTTTTGGTCATCGTGTCCAGATCGACGCCCAGTTTGCGGGCAAAATTCTCTACTGCTTCCTGATCCGGTGCTTTGTCGAACATTTTGTCCATCTTCTGGAACAGACGATATGCCAGATACGTCGTCATTTCTTCAATCGGCAGTACCGCAGACGATGCACCGATGATGTTGTATTCATAGTTAGCAGGATACGCACGGTTCATCTGAGCGATATTGGTACGGATATTGCTAATATAGTCATGAATCGCAAATTCCTCGCCAGACGCCTTTTCCTCACTCGCCATAAAGTTCGTAATATTTTCAGCCGTTACATTCATGCAGTAGTCATACGCATTTTCCAGCAGCTTGCCTTCTGTATTCGTTGCCGAGATCAGATGACACAGATTAAACGGTGGCAGCGGCGAATTGACATTCAAAATATTGCCATACTGCTGCTTGAACCGTTCGCCACGTGCATCGACATTCATCCAGTAATCCAGCTCTTTCAGGGCGGCATAACCGTTTTTGCGAATATATTCGCGGGTATGCTCGCTCAGACTCTTGTTGGACAGGTTGACGTCAGGCGTGAACAGATAGCCGAGCATGTTCAGACGGTCGATACCAGCAGAGCCGAAGTCACGCTCCACAATCCCGCGAACAATATACGAGATATCAAGGAACGAACCGCTGCCTGTACCGCCGGACAGACCGGTGAGCAGGAAGACCATCAGCTTTTTGTTCGTACCGACGGACAGCGTTTTGATCTTTTTATCGATGCTCTGTACGACTTGATTGATCTTGGTGAATAACAGCAGACGTCCTGCTTGGCGTACCCCGGCTGCACCGTTCATACCATCGGTGATGCTCATTTCCGGGGACAGCCATTCCGTAATATACGGCTCCAGCAGACTGCGATTTTGCAACAAACCGCCGATCTCTGGGTTGGACAGCAGCACGAATTCGTTATGCGGGTCGAGACCAACGCCTTTGTATTTTTTGTTGCGATCTTGTTCGTTCGTTTCAAAAGCAAGGAATTCGACGTTATCGGGCTTCTCTTGCTTTTTCTTCGTTACCGGGTCTTCCGGCAGACGGAAGCGACGGTTGATCTGATATTTCAGTCGCAGCAGGGCATCGATACCTGTACCGCCCAGACCGATGATCAGAATCGGATTGTCGATCGTATCGACGCGTATTTTTTCACTGACAATACCGCCACCGAGCGATACGTCGAGCTGTTGAATGTGTTCTCTAACAATTGGTTTCATGGATGATCCCCCTTGTAACCTTCATAGTATGGTGTCTATACGTGTTGAATTATGATCTGGTACTAAATGGACTCGCCAGACGAACCGCATGATCCGCTGGCAGACATCCGTTTCATATCTCTCTGTATTCCATGATGTGTTGCGGCTACTCGGTACATACCGAGTTTGCCGCATAAGATGAAGTAGCAATCAGTTTAAATATTCTAGCAAAATCGTTTTGTCTACCTGACGAAGTGCAATCGTCAGACGATCACCGCTCTTCAGCTCGTAGCCTCTGGAGGCGTCGATCGCACGACCGGATTTCTCGATGCCGCTTTCCGCTTGATTGCGGAGCACCAGACGGTCGTTATTACCCGGTGTGAAGACGATCTGTTCCGTTTCTTTGAGTTCAGGCGCCAGTTGCAACAACTGGTGCAGATTGAATTTGCCACGGAAGGTAGTTAACTTTTTATACTGCGGATACGATTTCTCGCCCGTATTCTCGTCGCGGATCTCGATCACCATCTGACCGACAAAGCCGCGATTTTTCTGTTTTAGCCATTTGAGCAGGAACCAGATGCCGACAGCTAGCAGCAACAGAACGACTACAAGGATAATCCAGTTCATGATGCTCAGACCCGCAACTTTGCCATCGCTGGCACCGCCGCCGCTTGCATCTACCGTTACCGGCGATGTTTCACGGTAAAAGCTTTGCTCCTCGGCGCGTACAACCAACTGGTAACGATGATTGTCCGGCACTTCAAATGCACCGGTAAACTCCGTACCGTTCGTATTGAGCGGAACCTGACTTGTTGCATTGTTATCCAGATCTGTCACGTTGAGTACAGCCTTCATGCTGCCTACCTGCGAAGCATCGGTCAGCTTTTGCCCGTTGCTAGCGAGATAAGCGGAGATATCGATGGTATCGCCTTTGCTGTATGCTTTGTCCTCGATAGGGTTCAGCGCCAGCTCCAGACTGTAATTGAAAATCAGGTTAATATCGATCTTATCGCGATCGACACCTTTCACTTGCAATGTCCAATCTCCCTGCTTCGGATTCAGCAGTTTGACGAGCGAGTAGCTTTTGGAAGTAGATAATGTCGCTTGATCAGATGGTACAGCTACTGCTTTGCCGTCTGGATCAACCAGCTTCACTTCGACCTGCTGAGAGGACATGATCGAGATATTCGCTTCTTTGACACTCTGGTTCGGGATGTTGATCTTCACATCCTGAAATTGTCCATTACCAGTAATCGAATCAACTGGTACGACATTGACCTGCTGATGTGCAGCGAAAATATCGCTCAAAATCTGCGGCAGTTCATCGGCGGAACTAGTTACAAAAGATTTACCGCCCGTTTCGCTGGCGATGTTCGCCAGTGCCTGCTGATTGAGCTTGCCGTCCGCATTCAGACCCACTGTATAAACCGGATAGCCAAGCTGTTTGGCTTTGTCGACAGCAGCTTGCAATTGCTGATCGGCTTCGCTATTGCTTTTGCCGCCATTGCTGTTCAGCTCGTTATTCCCATCGGCGAACAGTACAATCATCGGCTCATTGCCCTGCTGGGCACCATCCTGCAAAATATTGACCGCTTCACTCATCCCGACTGAAATGTCGGTATACGGTCCACGGTTCAGATCATCGATAAATGTTTTTAATCCAGATTTGCTGTCTGCCGAGGCGATGCTCGTCAATGCTTTTTCCCGCTCAATTTGATCGGTATAAGCGACGACACCTACGCGATCACCCTGCGTCGGCAGCATATCGATAAACAGCTTCATTGCTTCGTTCCCCAGCTTGTTAGGGTCACTGTTCTTCATCGAAGAACTGGTGTCCAATAGCAGCACTGCATCAATTGGCGCGGTATTACCATTGTTCGTATTGCTGCTTCCTGTTGTCGCAGCGGCAAACAGGGTTCCCGGCAGCAAGGTCACACTGAGCATAACTGCCAGCAGTATATGCATGAAATTCCATTTTCGTACGGGCATCATTCTACTCCTTTGCTCAAGGTAAAATGTTAGTTCGTGGCTGGCAGGACTACGGCCATGATCTCACATTGTAGCGGATCAGGATTAAACGCCGGTTAAATTCACCTTAACATGCCTTAAAAAACATAAAGTGAAAAATTTGATACCACTTTCACCACAATATCCATAATAATCCATATCTTCCCGAATTCCAAAACCTGATCTTACATCGCGAACAAGCCAATCCAATGTATCCTTATAGACAGCACATGTGCCTGACTGGCTTGCCTATACAAGGAACGGATATCATTATAGCTTATAATATGCAATTTTTTCCCCACCTTAAGACGGGGAAAAGGGCTGGACTATCGGCTAAAAGTTGAATATGCACCATCGCTCCCTTTATTCCGGCATCAATTTTGGCATAAAATAGAATACAAACTTCGCAATCGGCAGGTTCTGCTTAACGGTGCCGGGTAAATTACTGTTCATTACACTACACAGTCCTTGCCCAAACGCCGGATGTCACGGAGCGATCTTCGCATCCTCTGCATCCGACCACCCAAACAGGCAAACGCATAGCCGATACCGGATCAACAGGAAAGGATTGGATTATGGATATACTTGCATACGTATGTATAGGCGCTGCGTTTCTTTTTGTTGGTAGCCGGTTGTTACTATACGCAATTCGGCGCAAAAAAACGCCTGACGAGCAGGAACTGGAACAATTGCTACTGGATGCAGTCAATCACAAGCAGGGCAAATGATTTTAAATATAATGTAGAGAGTGATGTCATACATGAGTACAACCAAACAAGCGGTACAATTGCCGACACTGGAGCAAAGTCGGCGCAAATACGATCGACTGCGCGTCTGCCGCAAGTGCGGACGGTTCACCATTTTACCGGGTGACAGCTGTCCAGATTGCGGCAAATCGAGACTAGTGCCTGTGATGGAACAGGCACGTCGGTTAGCTGGACGGCGAATGCTGAACGAGATTTTGTTGACGATCATTCTAGTGATTGGCGCTATTGTGGCTGCACCGACCACGACCTTGATTGCATTATGTGCAGGGGGCGGCGTTATGATACTAGCGGCACTGATCATCGTGCAGCGACGTTTCCGTGAGCGCGCGACATTGCGACAATTGAGTCGCTTATTTTGGCAGCAACGAACTGCCATTTACGACGGATTGGTAGAAGATCAGCGAGTTGGCGTAGAGCTGGTGCGGGATGGCGAAGAAGTCGAAGGATATCATATTCTGCGCCAGACAGCAGTTGTTGTGCATAATGACCGACTACGGCTTGCCCTACTATCCTTGCTGCAAAATTTCCGATTGCGCAGCGATATGGATCTGGAGCTGGAGTCGCTGATTACGCGCGACTTTGACCCTTTGGTAGCGGAATATATTGGCGAGATAGCACGGCTCAAGCGCGATATGATCAAGGACAAAGCGATCCGCTATATCATTGCCCATGAACCAAAAATATTGCAGATGGAGCAGGGCTGGAATATTTTGATTAGCGTCACTTCTGCGATGGTGCGCATGAAGCGTTATATCGCGCTCTATCCGGGCTTTATCCGCCGATATGCTCGTCATTTGCCCAAGGAGCGCTTTGTGCGGCTGTATCGGATTGTGCATAGCGATTCGGAACTACTGGCAGATGCGCTGGCACAGGATCTGGATAGCATCCGTATGGAGCTGTATGCGTCTGATACGACCTTTGGCGGTCAAACGACAGGAGCGCAACGGTCATGAGAACCGTATTTCGCTGGTTCGCGCTGCGCAATCTGCTATTGTGCTGCTGCGCAGTTGGCGTGGTGTTGCTTGTGTTCAAAGGAATCGGCGTCTATCACAAAATCAACTGGGTACAGGCAGCAGATCAATATTATGAGCAGCAAAACTGGATACAGGCAGAGTCCTTTTACCGTCAGGCACAGGAGAATCGGTATCTGGAGTATGAGGAGCAGCATGTTCAGTCCCGTTTACAGGAGCTAGCGCCCATTAGTGCATGGAGTGATACCGTGTCCAATACGGCGAGCCGTTTGCAGGCGGCGCTGGATCTCAACCAGTTTGATACGTATATGGATGTGTATGCGGAATGGACGCAGCAGCAACAACAGCAGGCAACGCTGAACGACAAGTACAGCAATGAATATAGCAAAATCACAAAGCAATACGGCATGGAGCAGTTATGGAAGCAGGGCTTCAGCGAGTTTCGTACACGATTGGAGACAACGCTGCAAACCAATCTGGACAATCGCAATTACAGCGACGAATCCGCCAAATGGAATCTGCTGCGCATCCCTTCCGCTTACTGGTCAAAATCGGACTCTGCAACCGGAATAAACGACGGCAATGCCAGTGATGTAACTTCTACCAATGTTACTGCCAGCCAACAAGCAGCGGTACAATCCAATCAGCTGCGCAAGTTGTTTGAAAACTATGACACGACCAAGCTCAAGCGTCTAGCATCAGCGGGGGACTTTAACGCTTTTCTGACCAATGCGTCTCAAACATGGCAGGCGTATCAGCAGCACCAATATACTGGCGCCCGCTGGGTGACCACACTTGCCGAAGACGGCGCGCAATCGGTCATCGCCAAGGATATCGCTTCTGGGCAAGCAGAGCGTTTTGTCAGTCATGCGGTTAGCTTCCGCTCAGCGGCACAGCAGCTCAATCTGTCGTCGTCTTCTGTACTGACGACAATTGACAATGAAGTATCCTCGTTGCAGGAGCAGGCATTCACGATGACGACCAACAAGCAATTTCAGCAGGCATTGGATCTGTACAATGCGCTGACACCGCTTGGCGATATGACGCAAAATATCGCCCGCACCAAGCTGGCATGGGCCATTGACGAACCAGTCACTATTTTACAAGGAAGCAATACGTCGGTTGCCTATCAGCATGTTACTGGCGGTACGAATGGCGGTATCTTCCCGGTCTATGTGGTAGCGACAGATCAGAACAACAAGCTCTTCTTCGGCAAAATGGACAATGACGGCAATGCCAGCGTCTGGTCTGGGGAGATCGGGCAGACGTCGGCTCAGATTCAATCGCTGGCGGTTGATACGCAATTGAGCACGACCGAGCAACCGATTGTGGTCGTTCAGTCCGAATCTGGTGTGGAAGGCAGTCCACTGTTCTCGCTCTATGCAGTAACCGGCGCTGGTTTGAAGGCGGTAGCCTCCTTTGCCGGAGCAAGCTATGAAGTGCAACCAGATCGTAGCATTATCGTGCATCAGCCAGTCGGCGGCAATGTAGGGCAGGTGGATATATATACGCCTGATGAGAATGGAACGTACAGCAAAACCGACAGCCAAATGGACAGCGAACAGTATACCGACGTTGCTGTCTCCGAGATCGGCGCGCATCTGAATCAACCGATTCGTTTTACAGGCAATATTGTATCGGTGGATGATGCGGGCGCGATTGTGAATGAGGCCGGCACGTATGTGCGGTTAAAAGGCGATCTTTCGTTGGAGACGGGAACGTTTACCGTGTACGGGCAGTTTAACGGAGAATACGAATCGTTTACTGCTACGGATTCCGGTTTGTCTGGGAATGACAATGGATCGGATGAAAATCAATCTGCACCAGATGGAAACGGCGATATCGGCGATGGTAATAGCAACAATGACGGCAATACGATGCCAGATGAGCAATTTGAACCGGACTATGGACTGGGCGACAATCCGTTACCTGGGAATACGCCGGGGATGAATATCAATATTCCAGTTGTGCATGTAGACAGCATCGAATGATGCTGTCTTTTTTATTTTGATATTGAATATATCAACAAGTTTGCTTAAAATAGTATCAAAGGATGATATCAAAAGGTGGTACTACGTATCATGAACAATAAACAGCAGCAAACATTACAAGCTATTTTCGACGATCCTGTACGCTCCAATATTCCTTGGTCTAATATCGAATCACTCTTATCTGCGTGTGGCGCAGAAATAAGTGAAGGTAATGGATCTCGAGTTCGTATCTTTTTGAATGATAGACGTGCCGTATTTCATCGTCCTCATCCACAAAAAGAAACAGACAAAGGCGCGGTCAAATCCGTAAGACGATTTTTAATAGAGGCAGGTGTAAAGCCCGATGCTGGAGTATAAAGGTTATATTGGCAAAGTTGAATTTGATGATGAACAGGAAATCTTGCACGGAGAAGTCATTAACATCAAAGATGTGATTACGTTTCAAGCATTATCTGTTGACGAACTTAAACAGGCGTTTCAGGAATCGGTTGATGATTATCTGGACTTTTGCGCAGAGCGTGGCGAAGAACCGGATAAGCCGTACTCGGGAAACTTAATGTTACGAATCAGTCCCACTCAGCACCGATTAATGGCGATTGCCGCCAGCAAAGCAGGTAAAAGTCTCAACCAATGGATCGCTGATCACACACGCGCAGATGCTGAGAATGAGCTAAAAGAGTTGATTCCACATTTATAAATGCAATCTCCCTTCACAAATTGCATACATCATTCTGGCTATTTAACGCAAACAAGGCGCTCCCTGCATCTCAGGAAGCGCCTTGTTGCATATCATTTACAGCCATTATCTGAATCTCAATGATCCGTCTGACCGTCCTACTATCCTCTATCTCACTAGCGCAGGCTGTACATCCGCCGGAATCGGGCACTCATATGCTCGTCCTTGTAAACGCTCATCCAATTCTTTACGAGCATCTTCCAGCAACTCTGGACGTTTTACCAGCTCCAGCGCAGTCGCTGCCATAATCTGCGATGCGTACAGCATGCCTTTGTGCGCAATCGGCGTTTTACCCAATGTCACCCATTGCCAACTATGCGCAACGGTGCTGTTCGCAAAGCAAGCAGTTGTACATTGCACCGTCGGCGTAATCCAGCTCACATCTGACACATCGGTCGAACCGTATAGCATCTGCCCATGCTGATAAGGCAGCACTTCTGTAGCCAATGCCAGATTTCGCTGTGAAGCTGGTAATTGCCATGACACCTGCTTTTCCTGCTCAGTCAGCGTATCACGTACCGCCTGTGCCAGCGCGATCTCGTCGTCCGTATGCTCTGGCACCGGAAATAACAAGAACTGCTCCAGCATGACTTGCTCCAGCGTACGACTTGGTACAATCTCAGAGCATGCTTTGTCAAAAACAATCTCCACTTCCGTTCCCGTCATCAGCGCAGCGCCGCGTGCTACATCATGTACCCGCTCTACAATCTCCGCCGCCTGACTAACATGTGGAGCACGGATCAGATATAGCACCTCTGCCTGACTTTGTACCACATTGGGCGAGCGTCCGCCCGTATCGGTAATCGCATAATGAATACGCGCTTCCTGAACGATATGCTCGCGCAAATAGTTGACGCCCATATTCATCAGCTCCACCGCGTCCAGCGCACTGCGACCGAGATGCGGAGCGGCAGCAGCATGAGCACTGCGTCCTTTGAATTTGTAATAATACTGATAATTTGCCAGCGTATGTACCGACATCACACTATGATAATCAAACGGATGCCAAGTGACCGCACTGTCCACATCATCGAACAACCCGGCACGCGCCATAAAGGTTTTGCCGGAACCGCCCTCCTCTGCCGGGCAGCCGTAATACCGCACCGTACCAGACAAGCCCTGCTCCTGCATCAGCTGCTTGAGCGCAAATGCCGCTCCCAGCGCGCCTGTACCGAGCAGATTATGCCCGCATCCATGCCCATTGCCGCCCGGCTCCACTGGCTGTTGTACCGCCGTGCCTGCCTGCTGACTCAAACCGGATAATGCATCATATTCGCCGAGCAGTGCAATCACTGGCTTCCCACTGCCAAATGTGCCGATGAACGCCGTTTCCAGCCCGCCAACACCACGCTCCACAGCAAATCCTTCATCCTCCAGCGCCAGGCACAGCAATTCCGCCGAACGCTGTTCCTGAAAACGCGTCTCTGCATATTCCCAGATCTGATCGCTGATGTCCGTCAACCGCTGCCCTCTTGCCTCAATCGCCTGGCGAATTGCCTGCGTATCTGTCATCCGTTAACTCCCTCCCAGTCCGATAAATACCATAATAAAGACCAGTTCCAGCATATAGCCGATCACCAGCATCATCGGCACCGTCACCACTAACAGAATCAACCGTAGCTGACGCTCTACCCCATGACTTTCCATCCAGCGGCGCAGCCAGAACCAGAGCAAGATCAGTGCCGGTGCAATGATCAAGATTCCAACAATTACAATTCCGTAAAAGAGCCCGCCCGCTTGCGCACCGGTGGCACCTTGTTCCAACCAGCGTTCTTTGCCCGTCACAAGTGCCACGACAGCAAGCGCCATGACTACATAGTATATTTTTATGCCTATACTCCATACCTTCGAACGTTTATTCACCGTTGCTCATCCCTTCATTGCCGAAACTATACTGTGCAACCCTACCGACATGTATGATCCTAACGCTCCCTGCGCAAACGATAAATTTTGCGCGGTCGTCCCCGTACCGATTGCTGTTCCTCGCCATCAATCTCGGCAAGATCAATCTGGCACAGACTGCTCATAATGCGCTGGGCGTTGCGAATCGTCATCGACAAATGCTGAGCAAGCTGGGTGGTCGTGAATCCGTCCCAATTCATATGACGGGTTAACGCTTCGATTTTGCGATACGTTTTGACGCTAATATTCGCTTCATTCAATCGCTCCAGCAATTCCGAATCCAGCGAGCGTGAGGCATAGCTCCATTCGCCTTCGTCTTTGTCGATCTCGCGAATATCGCCATTGTCCTGCACGATAACGAGTAACTGCTGGCGGTTGTGACGAGCGTGCTGAAGCGCACGCATCGCATGATTGCTGGCGGTAAATGCCGTATCGCCATACCCGATACCGACCGACATTTGTACATCCGATTCCAGCTCCATCCGCTCTACCGTCTGGCGCAGACGTACCAATTCACGCTCAATCGCGCCGCGCGTGCTAATGATCTGGTAGCTGCCCACACCGTTGTGCACCATAATACCGTCCAATCGCTCGCACAGCTGCAAGATCCGCTGCTGCATTTTCAGTTCAGCATACTGGACAGAATATCGACTGCCATTACTGCGTGCGCTAGCTCCGAGCAGATCTGCTTCCACAATCTGCATACCAATCTGCGTATCTTTAAAATACGAACTGCGCGCCTGCTGAATGAGCAGCTGCGCCGCCTGACGAATATCCTGACGCGTAATCATTAACCGGTATACCGGCATGCCGTGCTTTTGAAGCTCGCTATAAATAAAATGCATACACGTCAGCGCCGCGGCACTTTTGCCATTTTTCCATAACTCCAGATGAAACTGCACAATATCGTTCGGCTCTTCCGTTCCATCAAAGATCCGCACTGGCAACCCGTCCATCGCAATGCCCAGCTCGGCAAACGATTCATGCAAATCGAGATCCTCCGAGCGAATCATATCGATCGAATACGGCTTGCTGCGCACATCCTGACCGTTCATCATCTGTACCATCGCCTTGTACAGCGCAGAACCAGCAGGCTTGCAATACACGGCTAGCTCCTCTTTGCGCAAATACGGCTGTGCCACCGACAACGGAATTGGACCGGAGAAAAACCAGCCTTTCAGACCTGTCCGGTTACGTTCCAGAATGTCCGGTATTTCCTGCGGGTGATTATAAATGTAAGGAATAAACTGTACATCTTCCCCCATGGATGCGGTAATCTCCAAAATATGCTCCACGGAAGGCTGCGGGCCGATTACCCCGAAACGGTATGTCATCATACTCTCCTCCGCCAGTCTCTTTATGTTCAGTGTCTGTCACTGCTTATGCACATACAGACCCTTGCTTGTGATAAAAGATATGCCCGGTCTGCCACCGGCGTATCATATCCATTATACCAAGTTCCCTGCACAAAAGAAGACTGCACCGATCGCATTCGTCGGTTTACGTAGATCCCGACATATTATCCCACTCATACCATTATTCCGCTTGCAACAAGCGCTCTGCAATTCGGCGGAATACGTCGATACCGATATGCAGACTTTCCTCTTCAATATCAAAGCGTGGATGATGATGTGGCACCGGATTGCTGGCACCGACGATCATATAGGTCGCTTTGCCGCCGTGTTCCTGTACGCGGCGTACCATATAGCTTGCGTCCTCACTACCAGTTGAATATGCCATCTGCTCCGGTACAGTGTGTACGCCTGCGGCATCCCGCGCAGCTTCATTTGCCAGCTCTACCATGTCTGGATCGCAGGTGATCGGAATCGCTCCACCAGCAACTTCAATTTCATAGGTCAGCTCGTGCATACCTGCGCTATGTTCGATAATGCGGCGTACCCGCTGTTCCAGATCACGGTTGGTTTCTTCCGATTCCGAACGTGTCTCCACGATCATGCGTGCATGCTCAGGAATGATGTTGGCGGCGGTTCCGCCTTCCAATACACCAACATTGATTCGAGTATCGCCTGTGCTGAAGCGTGGAATTGCATGAATATTCAGCATCGCCGTTGCCGCACCAAGCAGTGCATTGTTGCCTTTTTCTGGGTCAGCGCCTGCGTGGGATGCAACACCATGGAATTGCACTGCCAGCTTCGTTGTTGCCAGATACCCCTGTGTTCCCCCATGCACCTGCCCTGTTGGCACATCGCAGCCAAGATGGGCGCAGAACAGATAATCTACATCGTCCAGCATTCCTTTTTCGACCATCGCATATGCGCCGCGCACACCTTCTTCGGCAGGTTGGAAAATTAGCTTGATCGTGCCTTTTAGCTTCTGCTTGGAGAGCGCTTCAGCAACGCCCAGACCGATGGTAGTATGTCCATCATGCGCACACGCATGCATATTGCCGTTAAATTGCGAAATAAATCCTTCCGCCTGCGGCACATGTTGCTGATCTGTACTTTCCTTGATCGGCAATGCGTCCATATCAAAACGAAACGCCAGCGTTGGTCCCGGCTCACTGCCACGCAAAATACCGACTACGCCCGTATAGCCGCCCTTCATCTGCTCCGCAATCTGCGGATTTGCTCCGTTCTTGATCGCACGCTCATAGGCATGATCTAACACTTCTTCGGACGGCAAGCCACGACGCGAAGGTCCATCAATCGCATCACGACCGTAAATGACCTCGTAGCCAAGCGACCGCAACGTCTCTACGACAATAGTGGCGGTACGGAATTCGGTAAATCCAAGCTCAGGGTGTCGATGTAGATCGCGACGCATTTCAATAATATCCAACATGTTGTTCATCTCCTGTGATGGTTGTAGGTAAGATCGCACCACCCGGCGAGCGAAAACGTACCGGGCGACGCGGATAACGATGGGGTAATATGCTCATGTTCGTTTGCACAATCTCTTCTATAGCTAGCATCAAAAGATAAAGACAAGACAAGATCAAACAGAGCTTGCATGATGAATAACAACATCCAGTCCGATCGATAGGCGGCAAAGCCAATATTTATCCAGTATCCACCTTCTGTCCTTCACCTGTTCGAACGAATATTCATCTGTCCACTATGAGTTAGCCTTCCAGCTTCGGATATACACCCGGTCCAATCGGTAATCCCAGTATATACCAGACAACCAGCAGCAGCGACCAGACGATGAGAAAGACAATCGGATATGGCAGCACTAGTGAGTAATACGTACCTAGCTTTGCATCTTTGCGATATCGCTGCAAGAAGCCGAGGAACAGCGGCAGAAACGGTGACATCGGAGCAAATGGAATGACGGACGAGTCTGCCACGCGGAAGATCATCTGTGCAAATGCCGGATGATACCCGAGCAGCATAAACATCGGTACGAATACCGGTGCCAGAATCGACCAGATCGCCGAACCGCTGGCAATGAACATACAGAGCAGAGCGGACAGGAACATCAGACCGAGGAAAGCAGGAACACCCGTCATATTTGTCTTTTCCAGCAGATCAGTCAGACCGAGCGCCATAAACTTGCCCATATTGCTCCAGTTGAAGAAAGCGACAAACTGTGCCAGCGGGAACACCATTACGATAAAGCCTGCCATGCCTTTCATCGGATCGGTCAACAGGCGTGGCAGATCATTTTGATTCGTAATCTGGCGTGTTGCCAGTCCGTATGCAATCGCGGCGACGAAGAATAGGAAAATAATGATTGGCACAATGCCCGACATGAACGGCGATGGCACAATCGTACCTAGCTCTGGGTCACGCAAAATGGCATTGGACGGCAGAATCATGAGCGCTAGCACAATCAGCGAGACCAGTACTGCAATACCGCTGACGATCAGACCTTTGTTCTGCTGCGGTGTGAGAGTTTCCAGCTGATGATCGCCATCACCGTCAGACGGGTGATACGCAGGCAATCTCGGTTCGACAAACTTATCAGTGATAATCCCGCCCGTAATCGTCAGCACGATTACCGAAGCTGCCATAAAGAACCAGTTATCCAGTACGCTGACCGTTGCCGCCGGGTTGATCGCAGCCGCAGCTTCGGTACTGATACCTGACAGCAACACATCCGTCGTTACAATTAACAGATTCGCGGTAAACCCGGAACCAACCCCAGCGATTGCCGCCATCAGCCCAGCCACCGGATGACGCCCAACAGCGAGGAAGATCAGTGCGCCGAGCGGAGGCATAATGACAAGCGCCGCATCGGAGGACACATGACTGAAGAAAGCGATAAACAGCACCATATAGCTGGCATAGCGGGCACTAACGCGGGATGCCATTTTCAGCATCAACGCTTGCAGCAATCCAACTTTCTCGGCAAGACCAGCACCTAACACGAGTGCGAGAATAGAGCCAAGAGGCTTAAAGCCGCTAAAATTGGCGATAATATTGGGTAGAATCCACTGAATGCCTTCTTTGCTCAGCAGGTTTTTGACGGTGACCTGCTCGCCATTGGTCGGATCGGTTACGGAAATATGCAGCCATGACAGCACTGCCGTTGCCAGCATCAGAATGACGATCAGATACACAAATAACAAAAATGGATTCGGAATCTTGTTACCGATCCGTTCCACCATTCCAAACAACCCCGTATTTCCCGACTGCTGCTTTGCTGTTGCACCATTTAATCCACTCACTGACCTTCCCCCTAATTTTAGACCTATTAACGATATTTTCGTTTAATTGATTATAGGAAATGGATTCTTGTCTGCGCAATAGATATGTGAGGTTTTTTTACAAAAAAATTCGAAAAAAATTATAAACATTCATTACAGATGTGATAAATCATTTTGTTCAGTAGTCATTTCATTCATGTAAGCGGCATCAATATGTAAACGAAAAAACCCGACATCTTCATTCAGAGGTAATCTCCGATCTGATGTCAGGCTTTGTTCATTTTTACGTATGCAACTTTTGTTCGCAATATCACGATTTGTATCCTATACAGCTAATCCTACAGTATGCCGTCTGCATATATTTCATCGGTTATACGATAGACGATACAATAATCGGGAAATACGTAGTGATTGACGCATCATCAATCACAGTGAGTTAGCCGCGACGTTTACGCGCTGCTGTTACCCATGCACCCACTGCGGCAATCAATGCCACGATGGCAATGACGAGCGTTGCAGTTTGCAGACCAGTATTGGCTGCTGGAGCAGCTGTACCTGTCATCGTACCAGCGGTTGTGCTATCTGTCGCTGTAGTGCCGGTAGCCGCATTCTCGCTGCCTGCGGCACTATTGTCAGTTGTCGTTTCCGTACCAGTTGTTGCTGTGGCATCTTCCGGTGTTGTTTCTGTGCCGGATGTACCCGCACTGTCATGACCGTGATCCGCTGGTGCAGCGGCAGTTGCGCCATCTTTGCTAACTACGGTGATGGAGTGCGGGGAATCGCTGCCCTCTGCGCCCGTCCATTCTACAATACTGCCATCACTGTAATACTGATACGCGTCCCAAGCAAGATCGCTGTCCTGCTCTGGATTTTGACCGACAAAGACGAATTGCTGGAATTGACCGTCTTCAATGCCGCCGCTCTCCGCTTCCCAAGTAACGGTGGAGATTTCACCAGCATCATTCTTCTCAGTGGTTACTTTCCAGCCCGGAACAGGCTGATATTGCTTGAAGGACAGGTTTTCTGGCACTTTCAGTGTCACTTTGGTTGTTGGAATGTCTTTTTCCGAAGGCACTTTGAGCGTATACGTTTCCCATGCGCCAGTAGCCGAGGTTGCTGGCTTCACCGTTACGTGCGCACTGGCAATTCCGCTAAATACTAACATGCCTGCGAAGGTAACCGCTGCACCGGTCGTTATCATTTTTGTCCACAACGTGTTCTTTTTCATCTGTACAATTCCCCTTTGTCGTCTATAGTAAAATATTTGCATCTTCATCAAGAGCCCGGTACTTTTAGCGTAAATTTCGTTTCTACCGCGTTCAGCGATTTTGTCAAAATACGCATATCGACTTGCCAGCTCCCGTTCATGCTGATCATGCCCTGCGTTTCATATACGCCATCTTTGCCATCCTTGGCAGTAATCGTAATATTGGTCGGTGCCATCGCCATATCGAGATGCTGCAATTGGAGTGTGATCTGCTCCACATCTACTGGCTTGCCCTGCTGATCCTTCACGGTCACAGTAAAGGTATTCATGCCCATTCGACTCGGCGGCACCTTCAGACTGATATCATAACCGTCCACCTGCTGCACCTGCGTTTGCACGCCGCGCGGTGTTCCACTATTACCAAGTGGTGCGGCGTACGGTGACAGATGAACGAGGATCGCTGCCAGCACCAGAATGACGAAGCCGGTCAGCACTTCCCAGACCATATCTTTGCCGATCTCGCCTTCCTGCTTGCGCCCCTTCACATAGTTCATACCGCCAAACGCTGCCATCACGAGAAACAGCAGCATTTTGGACAATAACGTTAAACCATAACCCGTGTTAAACAAGGCACTCCATGTTGGCAAATACAACAAGCTGCCATAAATCCCCGTCACCAGCAGTGCAGCTACCGAAGCAATCGCCCACCAAGAGAATCGACGAATGATGCCCCAGTACAGCGTGCGGCGCTGCTCGCCCTCTATGCCGCTCACAATTCGCGGCAAGAATAACGCTAGCGCCAGTAGCGCACCGCTCCAGATCAATGCGGACAAGAGATGAATATAATCTGCCGCAACCGCCAATACCGCGTACTGCTCAGCAAACGCATGACCGTCAAACGCTTTTGCCAGCAATCCCAATGCTACCAGCACAAAGGCGATCATCCCTAGCAGATTGCGTATGCCCTGCGACCATCTGCGTAGCGATTGCAACAGTACGCAGATCAGCACGATAACAGCAGCAATCGTCTGCAAGATCCATACTTTGCCAAACACCGTTCCGTTAAACGTATCGCTGAATTGACCGCCAATTGCTGATAACGGTACATCTGCTGTCCACGATATACGCAGCGGTAGCTGAGCCACCAGCGCGATCAATGCTAGCACCGCACCACCAAGTAGCAGTAGACGATACCGTGATTCGTTCATCCATGCCATTTGCTGACGATATGCTGGCGGCATGAGAAATAGCGACAGACAGAGCAAACCAAGCACAATCGCCTGCGCCGCATATTGCAGCCAGCGTGCCACAATGAGCAGCGGGCTGAGCGGTTTACTGTCATCCAGCGACACCTGCGTCGCTTCCTTTAGCGATTTGCCTGCACCATCGCCAAGCTGGAATATGATTACGCCTTCCACCGGATGCCCGTCACCAGAGATCGCTTTCCAAGAGAGGGTGTACACATCGCTTGGTAACGTTTGCGATACATCCGCCAGCATAGTCGTACCGTCATTCTCATCGACCCGCGCCGTAATACCGTCGATGCTCTGCCCCTCGGAATTCATCAATGTCATCCCATAATACGCCCGCTGAATATCTTCGTTGAACTTGATCTTCAGTTGCTTGGGCGACTGAGTGAGCACTTCATTTTGCGCCGGTGTAGATTGTGTCACCGACGCATGCGCCGATACCTGCTGTGGAAAAGCTACACTCAGCATCAGCAGCATCATTGCCAGCAGCGCTGTAGCAATCATCCGCCAGCGGCGCCACAGTGCAGTGCCAAGTGGCATATGCTCCCTGTTATTGCTGTTACTAGTCGTATCCATTATCGTATAATCCGAAATGATTGCTCACCTGCTTTATCATTGAAGTCGTGTCCTGCTGCATTATTACCTGTACTGGTGACATGCCAATCAGAACATGGAATAGAAAATAGCCCAATCCGCCGTCTTCTTCATCCATTGTCATCGTTCGGTCATACCTCTATTGTATGATACAAAGAACGCCAGCATCTGAAAATGACTAGAAGGGGCTATAAAATCCATCTTTTCCGTTTAAATTTGAATGAATTATGGACGATGCTGCCGATCAGACGCCAATCCCTGCTCCATCGCATACCGGGTCAGCTGTACCCGATTCTCCAGCTGTAATTTTTGCAAAATATTTTTGAGATGATTCTTCACCGTCTGCTCCGAAATTGTCAGCTCAGCGGCAATCTCCCGATTGGTCATGCCTGACGATACCCATTGCAGAATCTCCCGCTCCCGCCGGGTTAGCGTATCCGCCGCTGGATCGCTGCGCGTCTTGCCAAACGGAAACTCCTGCAAAATCCGCAGCGCAATCTCCTGACTCATGCCCTCCTGATCCGAAGCAACACTTCGCAAATATTCCAGCCATGTCGATGGCGGCAAGCTTTTGAGCAGATAGCCCTGTGCTCCTTGCTTGATCGCCTCGAACAGATGCGCCGCATCATCCGATACCGTCATCATAATAATCTTCACATACGGAAAGCGCAGCTTGATCAGCCGCGTCGTCTCCAGCCCATCCATACCTTTCATCGAAATGTCCATCAGGATCAGATCCGGCATCCATTTCTCTGTAAAATCCAGTGCTTCCTGTCCACTTGCCGCCATTCCCACAATAGCAAACAATGGATCTTCCGATAAAATAACACTCGTCGCCTCACGCGCATGCGCATGATCATCCACAATCAACACTCGCACCTTATCCATGATGCTTGCCCTCCCTCAATACAAATACTGTCCGTTCATCGACCCGCTCAAAATCAAATGTCCACCCGCGCTGCTGTGCGCGCTCTGCCGTAATCCGCAATCCAAACCGTCCCGGCTGCTCCAGATCATCTCTGTTATACCCGCTACCATCATCCTCCACCGCAATCTGCCAACCTCTCTCATTCCTTGTGCCGACGATACGGGCACTACGTGCACGAGCATGCTTGTGAATATTGAGCAGCGCCTCCCGTAGACAGGCAAGCAGCTCCGCCTGCTCCGATGGGGAAAATATATCGTCCTCTAATTGCCAGTCCACATCCACCTTTACCCCGGCAAGCGGCACCATCGCCTGAATCCGCGCTTCCAATGACGAAGTCTGCGCGCCCTCCTGACGCGGCGCCTGCTTCAGATCAGCAATCGCCTGACGCACATCATGATTCGCTTCACTGACCGTGCGACTAAGATCATTCAACAGTTGCACCACCTGTGGCTGATCAAATCGGCGGCGTGCCTGATCCAGACGCACACCGAGCAGAAATAGCGATTGCGCCACTCCATCATGCAATTCTCCCGCCAGTTGTTGCCGTTCTTCCAGCTTGCCTTTGGCAATTCGTTCCTGATCCAGCGCAGCACGAGTATGTTCCATCATTTGAAACAGCCCGCGCAGCACTGTAATACTGACGATATAGATGATTAACGGCGATAGCCAGTTGCCTGCCTCCATTGATAAATATGGCATTAACCATTGATGACGCACATATTCCCATAACCCGATCGTCACCGTAGGCAAGAACAGAATCATCCATTTGATCCGTTGATAAGACATACGATTCTCCTTTGATTGCAAGAAATATTGTGAAAAAGTGAACAAACCATTACTTTTTAAAAAAAATTTAAAGAAATATAGTCAAATCATTTGCATTTCACTACCGGTATGCTTACAATGAGAAAGAAGATGTGATAATGATTATCATTCCTGATTGATTGATAACGGATTGATAATATTACGATAACATAATTGTTTACCACATGTCCGATGAATCAACAATATAGGTATACACCACAACCCAGATGCAGCGCCAATCGGTGCATGACAAAGGAGACGGAACCTCAATGAACGTAATGACCCAGAAAACTTCACTTCAAATAGATGATTATTTGGATATGCTTAATCTGGCTGTTCATATCGGCGACCAGAAATGGCAAAAGGAAATCATCCGCAAACTGGCTTACATGAAAAAGTGTGCCACTGTTGCTCGTAGCCGTTACTAGATCTGATCCCTACACACATACATCCTGTACATCAGGAAGCTTTTATATGAAATAAAACCGACTATCATCGCGAAGTCGGTTTTTTTGTATGCTTTTTGTATATTCCGTGTTTGCCGCTGTTAGTGCAGGCTATATTCCGTCGATGGAGCAGCCGGGTGATGAATGACACGTCGATGTTGAAGCTCCAATTGATATTGCTTCGGTGTCATGCCGTATTTCTTTTTGAACAGTCCGATAAAATGAGAAATATTATCATAATGAAGATCCATCGCTACCTCGGTCACTGTACAGCGTTCCAGTCGACGTTCGGCTTCTTCCAATTTGCGATTCGTAATATATTCACGCGGACTGAGCCCGGTCAACTTTTTGAATCGGCTTGTAAAATTCGTATGGGACATCTGGTAATGACTCGCCAGATCACGCACATGATGAATCTCACCAATCTGCTCGTTGATTTCGCGAATCGCTTGTTGTACCGGGTCATTGCTGCGCAGATGCAAGATTTGCTCAGCACCTTGAATATGCAGCAGATGGTACGTCAATTCCTGCGCTGCCAGATCAACGAGAAAACGTTTACTTTTATCATCGTAACATAGATAGCGACGGATACGCTGGATCGTCTCGTTTAATTCGTGAGTACGATGATCGATGCCGCAGCGCAGCAATCCACTCTGCTCCAAAATGATCGAAGTGGATAGTTCTTCCTCTACCGTACTTTGCAGTCGTTCCACCAGTTGGTCACTTAGCTCAAATACAAGCGCACGCGTTGGCATAGGAATCTTCATCTCTACGAGCGAGCGCGGCGGTAGCAGCACCATTTCGCTGTTATCGTACACAAACTGCTCTTGTGTGCCGTTGATACGCACATGTTTTTGCCCATTCAAAATGGTACATAATTTCGGATATTCATAGGAAGCGTACGTCTCGCTGTAATCCTGTGGCAGATCGTAATACAAAATGCGCAGCAGATCAGTCTGATATCCATATTGAAGCTCGTTATACCGGTCAAAACAACGTAATGCCTGATCCATACGTTCACCTTCCTGAAGCCACGTATATTTTTGCGCAGAAATCGATATTTCTATAACCGTTGGCGATTTACACTGAACACAGAGATTATAACTCAATTGATTCTATCTTCCAATAAGCGAGGTTGATCACAATGGCAGGTACGACTAAATTTACAATGCCCGGTATGAGTCTGATGGGCTCCGGTTCTCTGCAAGACGCAGGACAAGAAATTCGCAAGCTGCAATACAAAAAAGCGTTAATCGTTACCGATAAACCACTCGTCGATATCGGCATTGCCGCTACCGTTACGGATATGCTGGACAAGGAAGGAATTGCTTCCGTTATTTATAATGGCACACGTCCGAATCCGACCGTTACGAATGTCAACGAAGGGCTAGAACTGTATCGTCAGCATGCATGCGACTGTATTATCTCCCTTGGCGGCGGTTCTCCACATGACTGCGCCAAAGGGGTAGCGCTGCTTGCCACGAATAATGGAACGATCGAAGATTATGAAGGCGTAGATCGCTCCCTGTTGCCAGCTGCACCACTAGTTGCGATCAACACTACTGCTGGTACTGCCAGCGAAATGACCAAGTTCTGCATCATTACCGATGAAGTACGTCATGTAAAAATGGCAATCGTCGACAAGCACACGACACCGCTCATCGCTGTGAATGATCCACAGCTGATGATGGCTATGCCAAAATCATTGACTGCCGCTACTGGTATGGATGCGCTGACTCACTCCATCGAAGCATATGTATCTACCGATGCAACACCAATTACCGATGCATGCGCGCTAAAAGCGATTGAGCTGATTCGCGACTATCTGGTACGCGCTGTCGACAATGGACAGGATGAAGAAGCTCGCGAGCAAATGGCGTATGCGGAATTCCTCGCCGGTATGGCATTTAACAATGCGGGTCTTGGTTATGTGCATGCAATGGCACATCAACTGGGTGGCTTCTACGATCTGCCACACGGCGTGTGTAATGCGATCCTGTTGCCACATGTAGAACGCTACAATGCAACCGCTGCGGCTGCCCGTCTGACCATCATTGCTCGTACGCTGGGTGAAACGGTCGATGAGAGTCAACCAGAGCAAGGCGCTGAGCTAGCAATCCAAGCGATTGAGAAGCTGGCGGTACGCGTCGGTATTCCTGCTGGTCTGGAACAACTGGGCGTAAAACGCGACGACTTCGACACACTCGCTGCCAATGCGATGAAGGATGCGTGCGGTGTAACCAACCCGATCCAGCCATCCAAAGAAGATGTTATCAACATGTTCGCCAGCGCAATGTAATCTAGTCATGTATCGCTATCCTTTGCCGTATCCTCGGCACTAACAATCGGTATGACTGTCCCATCAGCTTATCTTCACTGACCCTCTGATTGGACTGCTCATCATATAGAAATGTGTGTATGCCAAAAATCCCGGTGCTCCTCACACCGGGATTTTGCTATTTATTTCGATACGTACAAACCATATCAAGCCGATACTTGCACACGCAAGATGGATAACAAGCTCACCCTGCTCTGCTTCCTTATGTAGCGGTAGCAGTACATCAATCAAGAATGTATAGTCGGGCTGTAGCTATCGGACGCTTCTTATCGTATTACTGCTATTAGAGCAATGCTTCGATATCTTGTTCCATATCATACGGATCGGTTGTCGACTCAAAGCGCTTCACGACAGCTCCGTCACGACCGATCAGGAACTTGGTAAAGTTCCATTTGATCGAATTGCCCGGCAGATATTCTGGATGACGCTCATGCAGCAGCGGCAACAGGATTTTTGCAACCGAGTGCGTCGTATCAAATCCTTCAAACGGTTTGCTATCTGCCAGATACGTGAACAGTGGATGCGCATTGCGATCACGTACATCGACTTTTTGGAACATCGGGAAGGAGACACCATAATTCAATGTGCAAAAGGCATTGATACGGTCGTTGCCGTCCGGCTCTTGATCTGCAAACTGGTTGGATGGGAAGCCAAGAATCACAAAACCTTTTTCCGAATAGCGCTCATACAGACGTTGCAAATCTTCATACTGGAAAGTGAATCCGCATTGACTCGCTGTATTGACGATCAGAACGACCTTATCGCGATAATCCTCTAACGAAATGTCCTTGCCATTCATTGCCTTCGCCGAAAATTGATAAATACTCATATATTTATGTCATTCTCCTTCGTTCACAATAATATAACGTGCTATACCATTGTACCCAAACGAGAAGAAGAATGAAACTATAGAACTACAAAAAAAGTCGTATTTCGTCGAAATTTTACATTCCGTTAATATAAAAGTCCTGTTTCACAATAAAATAAGGTATATTTTTATCTTTTTGTAAATAAATGATAGGTAGTCAAAACTGACATATGAACACACATAAAAGGACTGCCGATAATACATATACGACAGTCCCTTAGCCTTCTATAGATCCATCCCTTGCATCTGACGATCATTTTGTATTGTCCGCGATTTAGATTTAATGCAGTTCACGCTCTGTCGGTTGTTGTTCATCGCTACCACCATAAGCCGGGTCTTTCATAAACGGCTTGTTGACGTAGTAGTACATCATCGCCATGAATACCGAGCCACCAATCAGATTACCAATGGTAACAGGCACCAGATTGTGAATTACGCCAGCAAAATTAATCGTAGCGGGGTGATCCACTACCAGCGCAATCGCAAATGTACACATGTTAGCGATACTGTGTTCATACCCGGAAATAAAGAAGCAGAATACGAACAGCATCATACAGAATAGCTTGGCCACTTCATTTTTTAGCCCCATCGGGATGAAGAATGCCAGACAGACGAGCCAGTTACACAAAATCGCCCGGAAGAACAACTGCGACGTGGGCGCTTCCATCTTGTGTTCAACCACCCCAAGCAGAAACCCGTTAACCGAATGATCCGCGTACAATCCCGTCAAGTAAATCAATAACGCAAATGCACAGGCACCAAGAATATTGCCGATATAACTCGTCACCCATAGCCTGACTACCTGCAACCACTTCAGCTTATGCACCAGTGCGGCATACGAGTAATAGAACGTATCGCCTGTAAACAAATCCCCACCGCCGAGCGAGATCAAGATGATCGCCGCACCAAACGTGAGCGCCGCCATCGGATACGCTGCTGGTGATTCTACCGCATAAAAGAAATTCCCTGTTTTAAAGGCTACAATTACACCGAAGCCAATAAACATACTTGCCAGCATGGACCGGGAAAGGTAGCGCAATTTGCTCTGTTTGTAGATGTAATGCTTTTCCAATGCTAGTTTCTCAACCTGTTTTAACGTATGGACTTCCACTATGCCACCTCCATAATTCCGGTCAATGACCGTTTGCTTCGTCTGCCAGCTGTCAATACGGGGTTGAATCCTCTGTGTACCTTTCGCCTGTCATACAATGAAACCCTGCTTCACGCTGCAAAACGATTGGCTGCCTGTTATGTACTATTACCTCGTTTACGCTCAATGTACACGCTCCCATGTTATTTTCTGTTGTATAGGAAATTAGCTATCAAAATGTTATATAGTCCAATAAGCATAGGAATAAATTCCTATTATTCGATTTTTTGCGACAAAAGTTATAAACGCTATACATTTTGAAAATGGTACTGCCGAAATAGTATTACACACAACTAAAGTCACAAATTGGACACATCATTTTCAGTAAACAAGGTTCAAAGTGATTTTTGACTTTGACCATGATTATATATAGGTAGAAAGGGTATATTTTCACAAGAGCCAAAAAAATGATATAAAAAAATCAACATATTTAAGCTAAATTTAATGAACAATTTGTGAAAATGTGCTAATGTAAATTTACAATTAAAACTTCGAGGTGAATGATCATGACAAACCAAAGTAAAGTAATGCAACTGCGCGAAATGATTCCACAAGATCAACAAGGAATTACACGTTACGTTGAACACGCCCTGCAATCGATCGACGAATTGGTTGAAAAACACCGTCAATATAATGCTTCCCTGGCAATCTACGGCGAGAAAATCAATGGCAATGAAGAACGCGTATACCGTGACACGATTTCCGAGATCAAAGCACAACTGATCGAAACACTGGAGAGAACGGTAGAAGACTTCATGCACGTTGGCGACAAACATTGGACTAAAAACTACAAAGACGGTATTAAATAATTATCATCACGATTGTACAGATAGATACACGCTACGTGATTCCTTCTTTTGCATAGCATGTCATACCGTAGCCGGGCGAGCCTCATGGACAGATTCTAACGAATCCACTCCACTTCTGCCCATCGTTCTACCTACTATTATGAAAAACCCGCAGCTGACTCGCTGCGGGTTTTTGTTTGTGCCAATGTATGCTGTTGATACAGCTTCGATATAGTTATCGCTCGTCGAAGCTACTTGTATGCTTAATAGTAAGGTGCCATCATCAGATAGACGATTACGCCAGTGAAGCTAACATATAGCCAGATGGGCATCGTCCAACGAACGATTTTTTTGTGTTTGGAGATTTGCATCGTCCAGCCCCATACGAGTGCGAACAGTGCCAGCGGTACAACAACTGCCGCCAGGAAACTGTGCGTAATCAGAATGAAAAAGTAAATCGGACGAATGATGCCCTGACCGCCATACCGTGCCGTTTCGGGCGACAGATAGTGGAAGCTCAAGTACGTGACCAGAAACAGCAGCGTACTGGAGAAGGCTGCTAGAATGAAGCCACGATGCAATTTGATATTTTTCTTCAATATGGCAATCAATGCCGCCACCAAAAAAATAAACGTAAAGCTGTTAAAAATCGCATTCATACGCGGCATAATTGTCACGTCAAAATCGAGTGTCCCTTTGTAACCAATTCCCGGTGCGAAGAACAATAGCAGAATAATAATATTGGCAACAACTGATACCGTAATGATCAATCCCGCAAAGTTTTTATTGGTTGTCGGCTTCAAATTGCCTGTTTGTGTCCCTTTGCCCATGTGTTTGCTCCCATCTTTACAATTCAGACTCAGGATCTGGTGCATCCTCAATGTACATTATATTTTAAATTTTGGACACGAACCAAGCCTTTTGGTGACAACAGTTTGAACGTTTTGCGGTTCATGTCCGGCTTAGTTGTCTTTGCGCCAAATATCGTGATATTCTTCATGGCGTTTGAATTGCGCCTGCGCGTACGAACATGCCGGAACGATCGTCTTGCCCTGTTCACGCGCAATATCGACGACCCGTTTGACCAATTGCTCACCTACATGCTGACCACGCAGTTCTTCCGATACAAATGTATGATCAATAATGAGAGACTTGTCATCGTAAGGACCAAAGCCAATTTCCGCTTTAGGTTCGCCATCAATTTCCATCACAAGACCTTTTTCGTTTTCTACGATATTTTGCATAATATTCTCTCCTTTGGACTTCATTTTATATGCAGCACAACCGATGTTTGATTGAAAAACGATCTATCCTTTTATCCCCTTCTGCCTCGCAAGCGAAACAAAACCGCGCTTCAAAATTTGCCCTCATCTTCACATTCTGATCCTTTAGCGAGAAAAAGTTTCAAAATTTGATCAAAATTATTACTTTTTCCCTATTACCATAATGAGTAGGATGACGAAATATATTATATATTATGGATTAAAATGGGGGTATTACAATGAAATGGTTCCTTAACTGGAATACATCGGCTAAGATTATTTCCGCTTTTCTCGTCGTCATCGCCATCATGATCGCCTTTGGCGTATATAGTTTGCAAAACCTGCAAAAAAGCAATTTCCAAACGGATATGGTATACAACAAAAACCTCGTATCCATCCAGACGCTATCGGGCGTACAAATTTATTACCAGCGTATCCGTGTCAACATGCGTGATCTGAATCTGAACAATACATCTGATGCTACCGTGACCACCGAGTATTTGAGCAAAATCAAAGACTTGAAGCAAAGCATTAGCGACAATATGGCTAAATATCGCCCGCTCGCTACAACGGCAGCGGAGCAACAAGAATTAGCCAAGTTCGACAATACGTACAATCAGTACATTACCTTGTTGGATCAAGCAATGAGCCTGGCACAAGTACAAGGTGATGAAGCACGCGCAACATTTGTTGATTTCAAAGATAATACACTCAAGCCTGCTGGTGACGGCGCGTCCGATCATATTGATCAATTGATCAGCATCAACGATCAGCTTGCCGGACAGGCGAACAATGATGCCATGTCCAGCTACAGCTCCACCCGTCAGCTAACGATTCTTATTCTCGTCGGTATTACCCTGTTCAGCATTTTGCTTGGCTATCTGATCGCTCGTACGATCTCCAAACCACTCCAAAATCTGTCCAAACTGATCGACCAATTCGCAGATGGCGATCTGAGTGGTCAATCTGATATTCGCAGCAAAGATGAAGTCGGACGTCTGGCTCATTCCTTTAACCGAATGGCAGATAATCTGCGCAATCTGATCGCACAAATCTCTATGTCTGCGCAAAGCGTCGCTGCATCCTCCCAAGAAATCTCTGCTACCACCGAAGAAATTGCCAACACTAGCTCCAATCAGGCGGAATCCGCCAGCAATATTACCGAGCTGTTCGAAGATTTGTCGTCTGCTATTAACTCTGTTGCTCGTAGTGCTAGCGAAGCTGCGGAACTGTCCAACGATACCGCCGGTATGGCGCATCAAGGTGGACAAGTTCTGAATGATGCAATGATCAGCATGCAGCATGTGAACGACGCCATTCACCGATTGGAACAAGATTCGCAGCGTATCGGTGAGATTATCGATGTCATCGACGAAATTGCCGATCAGACGAATCTGCTGGCACTGAATGCCGCCATTGAAGCCGCACGCGCTGGTGAACAGGGTAAAGGCTTCGCTGTCGTTGCCGACGAAGTACGCAAGCTGGCAGAGCGCAGCATGGATGCAACTAAACAGATTACCGGTATTATCAAAGTGATGCAGCAAAATACGCGCGATAGCGTTACTTCGTTTGCCCAAAATAATAAACTGGCGGATGAAACTGGCGAAGCTTTCCAAAAAATCATTCAAATGGTCAACGATTCCGCGATGAAGGTCAGCGAAATCGCTGCCGCTTGTGAAGAGGAATCCGCACAAGCGAATGAAGTCATGATCTCAGTCGAATCGATCGCGGCTGCAAGTCAGGAATCTGCTGCTGCTGCCGAAGAAACTGCCGCCTCCTCTCAATCACTCGCGCATTTGGCAGAAGAATTAAACGATTCGGTTTCGCGTTTTAAAGTATAAATCGCTGAATGTCCTCGCCTGCTCTACTCCATTATGGTCTGTTATGACTGCAAGCAATGGCAATTCAGTGTCCCGTCCCTCATCATGTCGTTATTGGATAACTAGATCACTGAATAACCCTCTCATTAGATAGCTCTAGCCAACGATTTCTCGTTCGATCTTTCGTTCAATCCTTCGTTGGATTGTTCGATACAAAGAAAGCCTGTCATACGCTGCATGGTAGCAGGGTATGACAGGCTGTTTCTTTTTTTTAAAAGGGATTATGGCTGTTGTCCGCCTTGATAGATCGTCTCATCCTGCTTCAAGTCATCACGCTGACGATGTTCGGCTGCCAGAATATCAGCGGCATTGTCTTGCGGTTTGTAGCCAATCGCCTGTTCCAAATAAGCGATATCGTAATAATTGTCTGTATTGGCGGAAGTGCCGTACAGATTCATATATTTGCAGTCATCCTCTGCTTCAATACAACGCTGCATCAGCTGGATCATATCGCGTTCCGAGATCCAGATATGCATAGAACGCTCGGAATGCGGACGATCATCACCCGGGAAATTACCAATCCGCACATTAAAGGAAGACAAACCGTACCGATCCGCATACCACCGTCCGAGCAATTCGATATAACATTTGCTTAACCCGTAAATGCTGTCGGGGCGGTATGGATCATGCACATCCACCTCTTCACCCACCTGATAAAATCCGGTCGCATGATTGGAGCTGGCGAAGATCACACGTCTTACATGATGCTGTCTTGCCGCCTCATACAGATGATAAGCTCCGCCTACGTTAACCGGCAGCGCCACGCCGAGAAAGTCGTCTTCGTCCTTTTTCCAAGCAATGTGGAGAATCGTATCGATCCCCGGCATGATCTGATCTACTTGCTGTGCATTCGTAATATCGAGCTGCTGAATACCTGCTTGTTCATCGGCTTCAACGTCAGTCGCTACGACATCGTATACTTGCCGCAATCCGGCATACAGCACACTACCGATAACGCCACTTGCACCTGTGATTAGTAGTTTGCGTTTCATCCTACTCCTCCTCTATTCAAGCTGGTGAAGATGGACAGCACATTCCTTTAATACACGTTCTACTTCCTGCAATCGAAGCGGCTTACTAATAAAGTCTTGCATACCTGCGTTCAGACACATTTCCTTATCGGCATTGCGGGCAAATGCGGTAGCTGCTACGATAATTGGTTGTTCATGTTGCCGTAAACGACTTCGGATCTCCCGCGTTGCTTCAATACCATCCAATTCAGGCATCTGAACATCCATAAAGATCAGATCATACGGACGCGTGAGTGCCGCTACAACAGCTTCATGTCCGTTATAGGCTATATCCGGCTTATACCCATACTTGCGCAGCATCTCACGCAGTAATTTCTGATTCACTGGATGATCTTCGGCAATCAGAATACGCAGCGGTCCATATTTCCCGTTTGCGTGTTCCTCATGTCTGATCTCGCCATCATTCTCCTCTGGAAGTGGCGCCACTGTATACTCCTCCGGCAAATATTGCGCTGGCAGGATAAAGCGGAATGTAGCTCCGCGCCCTTCTTCGCTATCTACGCTGATCGAACCACCCATCAGCTCAATCAGCTTTTTACAAATCGCCAGCCCTAATCCGGTTCCGCCATATTTGCGGTTAATGGATGGATGCAGCTGAGAGAACGATTGGAACAGCAGATTCTGTTTGTCGCTAGAAATACCAATCCCGGTATCGCTCACTTCAAATTCAAGCACACATTCACTGGATCGCTGCTCCAGCTGTCGTACCGACAGCGCGACACTGCCGCTATCCGTAAATTTGATTGCATTGCTGATCAGATTGACCAGCACTTGCCGCAGCCGTGAAGCGTCTCCAATAATCGTCGTAGGCACCTGCTCAGCAGTTTGATACGTCAGCTCAATTCCTTTTTCTGCCGCTCGCGCAGCGAACAGGTCGAACACGCTATCCAGCAGTGAACCCAGATGAATCGGTGCGTGATCCAGCATCATTTTGCCTGCTTCGATCCGGCTAAAATCCAGAATCTCATTCAAAATATGCAGCAATGCGTCACTGCTATCGCGCACAATATCGATATAACTACGTTGCTCCTCATCCAGATCCGTATCCGCCAGCAACCCGGTCATACCGATAATGCCATTCATCGGCGTACGAATCTCATGACTCATAATCGCTAAGAACTCAGACTTGGCACGGTCTGCGCGCTCCGCCATTTCCTTGGCGCGGATGATCTGCTTTTCGTTCGTAATATCGTTAAATACGACAACTGCCCCTTTCCGCTGACCACGATCCCAGATGGGCGTAATGCGGTAGGAAACAAGGACACTAGTGCCATCTTTGCGCAAAAATACGGCTTCCTGTTCTTCATACGAATGACCTTCTCGCAGCGCCTGTTCAATCGGATGATCCTGTGGCAAATAGCTAGTGCCGTCCGCATGTGTTAACTGGAACATCTCCAGTAACGGTTTACCTGCCAGCTCATACGTGCTGAAGCCTAACATTCGTGTTGCCGCCGGATTAATAAACGTCGTATAGCCTTCATTATCCAGACCGAAGATACCTTCGGATACAGAATTCAAAATAAGCGTATATTCGTTACTGAGCTTCTCAATCTGCTCCAGATGCCGCTTCATTTCCGTAATATCGGTTGCAATGCCGTACACACCGACAATCTGATCATCGACGACAATCGGTAAATTGACGACGTTAACGAAGCGATTTTCGCCATTTTTGACGACAACCTGTGATTCATACGATTGCGGTTCTCCTTGCAGCGCTCGTTCAAAATGCTCCACCGTGTCATAGACATTTTCCGGTGCAACAAAGCATTCAAACGATCGACCGATTAACTCGTCTTCAGTACGACCGACCAAATTTTCCATCTCTGCATTGATCGTTGTATACCGTCCCTGTGTATCGAACGAGAATACACTTGCTGGATTATAGTCAAACAGAGAACGATACCGCTGCTCGCTCTCCTGAATGAGTTGCGAAGCATGTCGGCGCTCCTGAATGTCACGTGCAATGCTGAGTAGCTGCTGTACTTGTCCATCTTCATTTTCAATAAAACGACCGGATGCTTCTAACCACACGTATCCGCCAGACTTGTGACGATGGCGATACGTAACCGGTTTCGGTTGTTCCTCCGCTGCATAGATCGTCATATAACGTTGCACCGCTGACCAGTCATCTGGATGCACATAGTCCTGAATCGGCATTCCTGTCAGTTCTTCGCGAGCGTAACCGAGAATGGTATAACAAGCTGGCGAACAATACAGATAGATCCCATCCTCTACCGACAATTGACTAATGAAGTCGAGTGATTGCTCCGAAATCAGGCGATACTGCCTCTCGCTTTCCTTGAGCCGCTCTTCCATCTGAATACGCGACGTAATATCCTGCGTCATCCCGATAATCTGGATCGCACGTCCTTCATGATCGGTATCAACATTCCAGTGGGATTGTAAATATCGCGTCGTCTCATCCGGTAATACAATGCGATAGATCCCTTCGCCTGCATGACGGGTTGAGATAGAATGACGCAGCGCATTCATTAGCTGCTCACGATCTGACGGATGCACCAGTTCGTATACACGATTGGCAGCATTATTGTGACTCGTGAACATATAAGGAAATAGTTCCTGTGCCTCCTGACTGGCACTCAATGTTCCAGCGATTAAATCCCAATCCCATGAAGCGATACGGGCAATTCGCTGGGCTTCATGCAGACTGTCTTCGTACTTTTTGCGGTCATTCACATTGCGACCGATGCCCAGAATCTGCATAATGTGCCCATCTTCATCTCGTACAACCTGAAAGGAAATCTCAAACCAGAGAAAATGTCCGTTTTTGTGCTTCAATCGACGCGTTACCGTGCCTTGATCCAAATATGCCTGTCCGCTAGCGATCATATGACCAGCATCGTCTGGATGATAAAATTGCATCCGATTTTGCCCGACCATCTCCTCCGGTCTGTATCCAAGTACGGTATAAAAGGAATCGGATACATACCGCAGCATGCCTTCGGGACTGCTGTACGACACTAGGTCTTTGGCATTTTCGGTAATCAGTCGGTAAATCTCCCGATCCGACGCCGACATGCGCACCTGCTCCTGTAATGCTTTTAATTCATGAAATTGGGCAATGTACGCGGTTTCTTCTCCATTCGAATCACGTACAACCGATACTTCGATTCCGATGCGAAGCACATGTCCCTGCACATGGCGAAATTGCCGTTCCGTACAGTACATATCACTTTGTACATGACGTGTCTCCTCTGCGATTGTCATATAGGAGTCACCGGATACGCTGTCTATAGCAACCAACTGCTGCTCTCCAGATTGCAGCAGTTGGGACTCATCATAGCCTAGCAGCTGACACAATGCAGGATTGACGCTGCTCCACGTCTCTTCCTGCGGTATAATCACCGCCATGCCGATGGAAGCGGTCCGGTACATATGCTCATATAGCATTGGATCATGCCCTGATTGGTTAATCATGTTGCTCCCCTCCCAAATACCACCACTTGCCATTTATCTACATCTATACATCTTAATCGCTTATGTTCCAATAGAAAATCGTTATCTTCATGAATACATATCGTGTATAACAATCGTTTATTCCCGTATATGCACAACACATCGTCGGCTTTCTTATAAAAAGAATGATATACTGCAAATTACCCTTTAAACAGACAACCGAATAGCGACATTTCTATATAGAATAAAATATACATATGTATGGGCTGCTCGTTATTTCACCATATTACACATCGTATAATCACCGAATACCGACAAATTTATCATACGATTGCATTCATTTCTTTCCATAAAAAAACATCGATTACGCGGCTATGCATAATCGATGTCTTATAAAGATCCAGATCGGCTATATGCCTATCCTGTAATGCTTCCGTTGCGATTAAAGTCTGCCTTATTGTGCTGGCGGACTAATGTTATTCGTGCCTGTAGTCGTTGTACCTGTTGCCGGACTATGTGCAGATGAACTAGTTGTTGCATTGCTACGCTGACGTAGCGAGTTGGAGATATTACGCACCTGACTGATCACTTTGTCACGTGCTCCCTTGTTACGCATCAGATAAGCCGCACCCAATCCAATCGTTGTCCATAATGCTTTTTTTCCAGTCATAATCATACGCCTCCTTCAATATTGTGAAAATCATATAGAAGATCATGCTTGTATATAATGAGTGAATGTTACCTATCTGACATTTACCCCAATGGACGGGGAATAAACAGGCAATGGATAGATCCACCCGCGTTTATCGCTATTTATTGCACCACCTGTGAACCGAGATGACGGCTTAATCCGCGAATCCCACGATAAATCACCTGATTATGATTCCAGATAAAAAAAGGACGGAGCCATGGCTCACAGATTCTCATCCACGGCTTGCGAGTTTGTACCTCCCAATGATAGTGCAGCACCGTCCAGTCACCCGTTTGCTCTAATCGAAAAATACCATGCCCATGCAGATCGCCGGACGCTTCCAACCGAATCAGCGTGCCTTCTCGCTTCTCCACAACAATAAAATCAAAGGACAGCCGATAACCAAACCGGGTACGAATATTCATCCGATAGCCATCGCCGATGCCATGTGGGTGAGCTGACTGATGTACCTTGCAAAAGGTGACACCTTCCCAGTTGTCAATCTTCTCAAAATCACTAATCATTTCCCAGACCTTGCGGGATGTCGTTTGCAGCCGCCAGCTATGTGTAAACTGATAGTTCCCCATCTTCGTTCAATCCTCCATCGGTCAGGATGTTTGTCTGCTATTCGCGCGGTAGACCTTCGTTTCATGATGCCGATCCGATACCGTAGCACCCAGACTGGCAGCAACGCCTTGCACACCTTCATCCATTACCCGATCATGACTCCAGATATAGACGGGACGCAGTACTGGATTGAACGCACGCAGCCCGCCATGATCCAGCCGCACCTTCCACTCACAGCGCAGCAATGTCGATTGCCCGTCCTCTGTTTCTTCCATGTAGCAGGTGCCGATACCAGCAAGCGGTCCTTCGACCTCCAGCGTGAACTGATTCGGCTTGCGACGATCAACCACCTTGAGACGAATGGACAGGCGGAACAGCATTTTCGTTTGAAACGTACATTGGAATACGTCGCCAATGCCGTCTGGACCGTCACCATGCGCTACTTTGTCAAAGACGACATTGTTCCAGCAATCGATACATTCAATCTCATTCGCCATATCCCACAATTGGGCACGCGGCGCACCGATCGTCCAACTGCTAATAAACAGATAATGATGCTGCATGGTAGTTCCGCCTCTCTGAATCGCTCGTTGTATCGCTTGCTGGATACGGTTCATAGGATGATGTGTTAGACACTCTCATTCGAGATGGAAAAGGAATACATAGAATACGAATCATGAACATCAGTACGCCAAGGATCAAATAATATCCAGCGGCACTTTATGATCGGGTGCAGGGAATGCCTCGCTCAATCGCTGTACTTGCTCGTCATTTAACTCCAATGCAGCCGCTGCCGCATTATCTTCCACATGCGCTACGGACGATGCCTTGGGAATAGCGAGTACATGACCGCTCCGAATGCACCACGCCAGCATCACCTGAAATGGCTGAGCATGTACTTCATCCGCCACTTGCTGTACAACGGGATGATTCATCAATTCACGGCGTAGCGAGCCAGCTTGTGCCAATGGCGAATATGCCATCACTGGAATCTGGTGCTCTGCCTGCCATGATAGTAGATCATATTCAATGCCGCGTGAACCGAGATGGTAGAGCACCTGATTGACGGCACAATGACTACCGTCCGGAAGATTGATCAGCGCATTCATATCATCCACATCCAGATTGGATACACCCCAGCGACGAATTTTGCCATCACGCACCAAGCGTTCCATGCCTTCCACCGTCTCATGCAGCGGAATCTGCCCACGCCAATGTAGCAAATACAGATCCAAATAATCTGTTCCGAGTCGCTTCAAGCTTTGCTCACAGCTGTGTATGAGCCGCTCGCCACCTGCATTGTGCGGATACACTTTGGAAACGAGAAATGTATCGTCCCGTCGTCCTTGAATCGCTTCACCAACGAGCGATTCGGAGCGTCCTTCTCCATACATCTCGGCGGTATCAATCACACTCAAACCAAGATCCAATCCACGCTGTAGCGCCTCAATCTCATCTTGGCGGCGCGAAGCATCGTCACCCATATTCCACGTCCCCTGCCCAATCGCAGGAAGGACAGTTCCGTCTTTTAACGTAATATTGCGATTTAACATAGTAATGTTCCTCCTTAGCGTTGCATAATCTCGTTGTTTCTCTACTTACCCATTAACCGATATGGAGCAGCGGAGAACAGATAATATGTTGGAATGGATGTTCTAGGTGGCGATATAGCTGGATATAACAAAAAGACAGACACCTCTAATGAAGAAGTATCTGTCTTGGAAAATCGCTTAAACACTGGAAAAAGAGTTCCCCGAATATCCATCGTCTCGCTATACTATATCCATATTGCAGACGATCAATCGTTCAGCATCCATGTATCAATCACTAGAGCTAGAACTGCTAGAGCTATCCGAAGAACTGTCGCTACAAGATGAGTCACTGCTACTCGAACTGTCACTGCTGGAGCTATCGCTACTATAGCTGCTACTGCTGCTGTACGAATCGCTGCTAAGGTAATCTTTGGATCGACGTGCAGAACTGTCGCGTTTCTCAGTATGTTTTCTAGTATGATCTACATATTCGATCTCGTATTCCGTTTCGTAGCTAACTTCAAATTCACACTCCACAGTAACGGAACAATGATCAGATTCGTACACAACAGGCTCAGTCTGATACCTAATCGGACGCGACTGATGAAGAACCGAGTGCGGTTTGCCCCTATATCTCTCGACTATATCATACAAGACGAACAGCTCCTGTTCCGCCTGAACCATCAACTTCGCATATGTCAGAAAGGAATGGACCCCTCGATATTGCTTCGCCTGCTGTTGAATCCAATCTTCGTGTCGGCTCATAAATTGCTGGCTGCATCCCAATATGATGCTTGCTTGAATCAGATATTCCAAACGCTGTGGATCATCGAAAGGTTGATATGCTTTGTTCATCAAACATTGTCTGAAACGAAAAGTCTGCTTGTATTGTAGTTTTTTGCGATTCTCTGGCAGTAACCACACCAGTAGTGAGAAACAAAAGATTAGAATAATAGTGAGGATTGTATTCGGATTATCCAGACCTAAATACAACAAACAAAAGGCAGATTGTAATACTGCATAAACTACCAGAACGAATCTGTTCCAATCCAGCAAGAAAGCAGTTGTAAGAGATAAAAAAATAACAACTATGTTGTACCACATTATAGCGCAAGCTGTTATAAACTCATATTCATTCATAAGTAACGCGAAGAAAAGCATTAAAGACAAAATCCCAAACGATACAATATACCATTTAAAAGAATTCGACTTACACATCCATGCCTGTACATTCCACTGCTCATATACAAGGTCTGTCCATTCATCCCAGTTCTCATTCAGTTCTTCCAGCCGCTCTTTATAAAAAGGAAACCGTGATTTATTACGCTTCTCACTCGGTGAAGGTCCAGCAATGGAATCAAGAAGAAACTCATCGTTATTGGGATCGTCAAACAGCCAATCTATCAGATACTGCTCATCTTCACTTAACTCGTCATAATCAAAAGAGTTGGTCAGCGTAAATCGAAGCTTTCTCATCTCCATAATAGATGTAGATTTAAGGGACATCCGTAACAGTCCGCGATTGTACAGGGACATCAGCCCAACCAAAATACTTTCATGATACATCTTACAGCTATTGTTGATTAAATATAGTTCCAAAATATCGTATTTTCCATATGATTCCGGATGGAACCGGTTATGTACATAAGACCGAATGTTAATAGTTAGAAAAATAATACTAGCAAGCAAGCTAAGTGCAAGTAGCCCAATCAACACAAACGATAACTCATCAAACGATTGCACAAACGATGTCATGGTCTGTATAGAGGCACTTTGAACTTCCAGCCATTGCTGCATAGGCAAGTCTCCTTTTTGTATCTACTTGGTTTATTTGCTTTCTACTCACGTTTGCTTTTCGCATCAGCATAATCATGTTCCTCTTATCGTTATACTTGTATGCTCATTGTAGTACCACTTCGTTGTTGCTACTTTTTATTTCTAATCCTTCTTTCTATACTATACGATCCCTTGGCATATTGCTTGCTTTGTTGCTATATCAAATATATCGGTTATTCCCTCCTATTTTATGTAGAGCAAAAGCAAGATATAGCTGTATATACAAAAAACAGCGGCATGGCGTCGTTCGGTATATGATGCTACCGTTCGTTGCGCCATGTCGCTGTTTGATATGGATCATTGTATACTGCTTGTTGTTTATGACAGTTGTTTCAAAACAAGCTTACTTGAAACGGCGCTCTCCATCATACGTCGCGATCATTTGGTACAGATCAGGACGGCGGTCGCGGAAGATGCCCCATTCCAGACGTTGGATTTCCAGTTGATCCAGATCGAATTCAGCAGTCAGGATGCCTTCACTGCTGCGGTCAGCTTCCTGCATCTTGTTGCCTTGTGGTCCGGCGATAAATGAAGAACCGTAGAAGTTGATTGAGGAATCCTCATCTTCTTCTTTGCCAATCCGGTTGGATGCGATGACTGGAATCAGGTTCGCACCAGCATGACCAAGCATGCACGCTTGCCAGTGATCTTTGGAGTCAATACCTGCATCCTGTGGCTCGGAGCCAATTGCTGTCGGATAGAACAGCAGCTCTGCGCCCATCAGTGCCATGCAGCGTGCAGCTTCTGGATACCATTGATCCCAGCAGATGCCGACGCCGATTTTGGCATATTTGGTATCCCATACTTGGAAGCCTGTATCACCCGGATTGAAATAAAATTTCTCCTCGTAGCCCGGACCATCCGGAATATGGCTTTTGCGATATTTGCCCAGAATCTCGCCGTCGGCATCAATCACTGCCAGCGAGTTGTAACGAGCATAGTTTTTCTTTTCATAAAAGCTGATCGGCAGTACGACCTGAAGCTCTTTGGCAACTTGGCGGAAATGAAGGATCGCTTTGTTGTGCTCCAATTCGGTAGCGTATTGATAATATTCAGCTTTTTCTTTTTGGCAGAAATACGGCGTTTCAAACAGCTCTTGCAGCAAAATAATTTGTGCGCCTTCTGCGGCAGCTTCCCGTACCAACTTGTCGGCTTTGCGGATATTATCGTCGATATCCCACGAACAGCTCATCTGCGTCGCGGCTACTTTTACGTTTCTCATCGGTGTGGATCATCCTTTCGTTACTTCTTATAGAATGACGTATCTTAATCGGTATCCTTGGTCTTGATCAATGGAACCGTATATTATTGTCCGGTCGGAATCTGTTGGGTCGTGCAGTGTACGTTGCCGCCTTCTTTGATGACAGCCATACCGTTAATCGTACGAATACGACGATCCGGGAATGCTGCTTGCAGTACTTCGATTGCCTGACGGTCAGCTTGTTCCGCAGTGCCACCGAAGATCGGCAGGATGATACCGCCATTTACAAAATAAAAGTTCAAATAACTCAGCGTCAGACGCTGTTCACCGTGCATCACTAGCGGTGGTTGCTCAATCTGGATTACTTCCAGCTTGCGCCCCTGTGCATCTGTTGCTTCACCAAGAATGCGCAGATTCTCTTGCGTAATAGCATAGTTATCGTCCGACGGATCGTTGCACACTTGCAAAATCACTTTACCCGGAGCCGCAAAACAAGCCACATTGTCGACATGACCGTCTGTCTCGTCGCCAGCCAGCCCGCGGTTCAGCCAGATGATCTGCTGCACATTGGTATACTCTTTGACATGCTGCTCAATCTGCTCCCGGCTTAGCTCCGGGTTGCGGTTCGTATTGAGCAGGCATTCTTCGGTCGTGAGTAGTGTACCTTCACCATCCACATGAATGGAGCCGCCTTCCAGTACGAGTGGAGCGTCAAACTGACGCAGATTCAGATGCTTCAGCACAGCTGGAGCGACTGCATCGTCCAGATCCCAAGGCTCATATTTGCCGCCCCAAGCGTTAAAGCCCCAGTTAATACCAGCGCGTTCGCCCTGTGCATTCACTACGATGGTTGGACCGTTATCGCGCAGCCATGCATCGTTATGCGCAAGTGGCAGGAAGTCTACCTGTTGTCCGACAAACAGCGGTTGTACCTTTTCCAAATCTTCCGGGTTTACGACTAGTGTCACTGGCTCAAATTCAGCAATGGCGCTCACCAGCTCTTGGTAGCCTGCGCACACATTGGCGTAATCGTCTGGATATACCATCGAATCCTGCACGGGCCAGGACAACATTGTACGTTCATGCTGCGCCCATTCGGCAGGCATCATATATTGCAAATCAACGGGTTTCATGAGTAGTCTTCACCTTATTCATATAGGATGGATCGTTCACTTTTTCTGTTCAATACACAGCATGCAAAGCAGAACGGTTTGGAACAACCTATATCATACAATACGTGGACGGTTGCACCAAGTGATTTCGGTAAATTTTGTGTAAAAGGGCAAAAAAAATCGCCCGTTTCAGGACATACTGGATTCCTGATCCGAACGATGTAGTGCAGCCGAAGCTGCTATATGGTCGGCACTTATTTTTTCGCCGATTTGTCTTTGGCATCATAATCCAGCACTGGCAATTCTTTTTGCCCGTGTACCATAGGCGATTTGCATATTGCGCACACCGGTTCATCCTCCAGGGCGAATGCACGCCGCATCCAAGAATTACAGTCTGGTTTACTGCATTCCCATACGTCCGTCATTTCCTTTGGAATTTCCTGCATCGGGTTTTTACGCGAATAATACATGAAGGTCTCCTTCCGGAGCTGTTTGCTCCTGTTTCAATAACCATCTTGTCCGTCGTCGGACCGGACGGCAACATATGAGACATACACCATTTCCCATCGGCACTGCCGGAATATAAAAAAGACGCCCCTAACTTACGTTAAGGGCGCTTTTCAAGCTGAAATTACAGTTTTACAACGTTCTCAGCTTGTGGTCCACGGTTGCCTTCAACTACGTTGAATTCTACACGTTGACCTTCGTCAAGAGTTTTGAAACCGTCGCCTTGGATCGCGGAGAAGTGAACGAATACATCGTTACCGCCTTCTACTTCGATGAAACCAAAACCTTTTTCAGCGTTGAACCATTTTACTGTACCTGTTTGCATGTGAGGTACCTCCAAAAAATTAAATTTACATGACTTTCTTTATTCAGAGAAAAACATCCGATAAAATGAAAAATCACATATTGTACAAGGTTATTACATTTCTTATATGATAACCCTCTACAATAGGTGAGTTCAGGTCACGATTTCGATATTCATATTATAACCCATTTAGCCGATAAACACAACGTCTATAAGGTAATTTCTGTAATTTTATTTTAAGTTCGCTCTCTATATTCTTATTACGCTGCCAAAAACCGCACAACACCGGACATTAAGCGAATTAGCAGGCATGAAAACGGATACCTGAAATCGGCAAGATTCTGCCATCCCGGTATCCATTTTCGATTTCACTTCGATTTAATCATATTGGAAATGTTGCAAAATGAGCATGTTCACTCGCTGCGGATCTTCGTGATGCAGCCAATGTGTACAGTGATCCAGATGAATCAGTTCTCCATCCGCGCATCGGCGGATACTCAGATCAGACATTTCGCGACTGAGTGCATGATCCTTGCTGCCCCAAATCATACGTGTCGGAACGGTAATCAGTTCCTCGCTCGATAGATCCGGCTTTTTCTGCATCAATGCGCGATACCAGTTGAGCATGGCAGTATCTGCACCAGGCTGTGACCATGCTTCCCGGTATAACTCCAACTCTTCATCGGTAAAAGCACCCTCATTGGACGATTCCTGCAACATGTCCGCGAGACGCTTCCAGTTCGAGGCTGCAATCGCCTTTTCCGGTACGATGGGAGTCTGGAAGAAAAAGACGTATGCGCTTTTGGCAATTTGCTTCGGATTGCTTTTTAGGAAGTCCATCATCACCGCCGGATGCGGTACATTCATAATGACCTGTCGACGAATCAACTGCGGATATCGTTCGGATAAACGCCACTGGACGATAGCTCCCCAGTCATGCGCAACCATATCCACCTGCTCTCGACCGGATGACTGAATTAACGCGGCAATATCGTCCGCCAGAATGTCCAGCTGATAGGAATCGATGCCTTCCGGCTTGTCACTTAGATTGTATCCACGCTGATCTGGTGCCCAGACGCGATAACCTGCATCGGTTAGCGCAGGAATCTGATGCACCCAGCCATGCCAGAACTCCGGAAACCCATGCAGCAAAATAACGAGCGGTCCATCTTCCGGTCCCGCCTGCGCCACATGCAAATCAATACCGTTTACGTGTACCGTATGATGTTCAATCTCTACACTTTGTGTGGGCATAAAATAGTCGCCTCCCTTTCGGAATACAACGGTTATTTAACACCCACTATTCATTTGAAACGGTTAGACTGTTACACAACGACTTCATTATACTGTCTGAGCTACCGTTATGTATGGAATGACACGATCTGTACAAAAATTTTAAAACATTAGGCAAATGCAGCTATAGAAGCCTTTCATTTTGTATATTCTGGTAATCGTTACCTTCTATTCTGCTATCGGTATGTTTTATAATAACAGTTATACGATTATGTAAATTATCGAATGAGGTAATCGGGTGATATGATGAAATCCTCAAACCCTATCTTTGCACATCTGGAACATATTAATCAGCATCAATGGATTCGCAATTTTCTCAGTACATACTGGTTTGTCGTCTTCATTCACTTCGTTGCCCAACTGGGTTCTTTTTTATTTTTGGACTATGAGGCGACTCCGTACCACTTTTATGTTCACATTCTCATTGTACCGACGCTTGGTATGATGGCTATGATCCTCTGGGCGGAATGGGTGCAGCGCAAAAGACAGTCATACTCCTACTATGCTCTGTTTCTGACCAGTACCTTTATCACATGGATGATCATTTATCTCAACTACGACATACGCATCATTACCGCCCTCTGTCTGATACCCATCTTCTCGGCAGTCATCTTCTTCAAACGACGATTGCTGTGGATTTCTTCCATTCTTCAGATTGTGGCATTTGCAGCTCTGTATCTAGCCGATCCCCATTTCCGAACTTTTTTAACGTCATTTGATGTTGTTTCTATTCCTGCCTTCATTATGGGAGGCACCTTTGTCGCTCATGTTATTGTGACGAGCGGCAGTGAGATTTTGAGTAATCTGCATCAGACCATGCAATCCAAGCAAGAATTGATCGTCCATAATGCCATTATGAGCAAGATGTCCAAAACCGACGGCTTGACCAATCTATACAATCAGGTATCGTTCAAAGATTATTATGAGACCGCCTACGATTATGCCAGTCAGGGTGTGACGCTGCATCTGGCACTGCTGGATATTGATAATTTCAAACAAATCAATGATACGTATGGACACCGAGTAGGTGATATGGTGCTTGGCATCGTGGCACAGGTCATTCAGCAGTATATTTCGTCCAGTGATATCGCTGCTCGTTATGGCGGTGAGGAATTCGCGTTGCTTATCTTTGACAAGCAATTCGATGAAGCATATGAACTGGTTGAGAATATCCGCAGTCATCTGGCAGGTCTGAAATGGAAGGAACTGGACAACCAGACGGTAACAGTCAGTGTCGGTTTGCATAGCTGTGAGCCGGGTCTTAGCAAAGAGCAGTTGTTTGAGCAGGTCGACCAGTATCTGTATCAGGCAAAACGCTCCGGCAAAAATCGCACCGTCACCGCAGGCAGCATTCATAGCATCGCTTGATGCAGGATAGGCAATCTCGCATTTGCTGGTGGAAGGTGTGATCATCGGCAATTCTTTTGGATAAGATGTATGATGGTGCACCGTATAGACGGTGATTGGTTGCTCCGTGTAGATCACGCTTGAAGTGGATCATCTCTCATCTTCATATTGGCAGCTTATACCTACGATATTGTAGCTTGTTATCGTAGTTGGGATATCATAAAAACACCCTGCTTCTTGCAGCTCACCGTTTTAAGAGCGGTTTGCATGAGAGCAGGGTGTTTTTTGTTGACTAGCTTTTGTATTGAATATCGTCCATTTTTTATTCGCTGTAGTCCATGTATATAGTCGATTTACGTAATCACTTTTATAGAGCGATATCCTTAGTATGCGGTTATGCACCTAATGCTATCTCGTACGTTTGTCAAACGATCCGTACGTTTCTCAAGCGATCATTGGAGCATTGCTATTTAGAATCCGCTCACTGGATGTGGCACGTACGGTTCTTCCAGACGGGCGATTTCCTCTGATGTGAGCTTGATATCCAGCGCTGCGGCTGCATCTTCCAAATGGTGTAGCTTGGTTGCTCCGATGATCGGCGCGGTGACTGGATTTTTCTGAATGACCCAAGCTAGTGCAATCTGCGCTCGTGGTACGCCGCGTTCGTTGGCAATCTCGGCGACCCGCTCAACAATCTGGCGGTCGGCATCTTCAAATGCGTTGTATAACGTTTTGCCAAACGCATCGCTCTCAGAGCGCGATGTCTCCTCGTTCCAGTCACGCGTCAGACGACCGCGCGCCAGCGGGCTCCACGGAATAACGCCAATGCCTTCTTCCCGGCATAGCGGCAACATCTCGCGTTCTTCTTCGCGATATAGCAGATTCACATGATTCTGCATGGAGACGAAGCTCGCCCAGCCATTGCGTTTGGAGATGTCCAGCGCCTTCATAAATTGCCATGCGTACATAGACGAAGCACCGATATAACGCGCTTTGCCAGCACGAACGACATCGTTCAGCGCTTCCAGTGTCTCTTCAATCGGTGTCAACGGGTCCCAGCGATGAATCTGATACAGGTCAACATAGTCCGTTCCGAGGCGGCGCAGGCTGTTGTCGATCTCGCTCAGGATGACTTTACGTGATAGTCCACCGCCATTCGGTCCCGGGCGCATTTTGCCGTGTACTTTGGTCGCAATTACCACATCGTCGCGATGCGCGTAATCTTTGAGCGCACGACCGACAATCTCCTCGCTCGTTCCGTCGGAATACACATTGGCCGTATCGAAAAAGTTGATGCCCATTTCCAATGCTTGCCGGATAAATGGACGGCTCTCTTCCTCTTCCATCGTCCATGGATGCGTGCCACGCTCCGGTACGCCGTAACTCATACATCCAAGACATAGACGCGATACTTCCAGACCAGTACGTCCCAATTTTACATATTCCATGCTGTTCCCTCGTTTCCGCCACACCGGGCATGATTTCGGCTTGCACCTCTGTATTGTACCCAATTTCCGATATGAAAAGTCAAATCGGTGTCGTATGCTCACCTGTCTTGGTCTGATCTCACTTTGAGCAGACATACCAAAAAGCCGATCACTCCCTGTACAGGAAATGATCGGCTGGGTAGAAAATTAGAGTACAAGCAAAACGTACGCAGCATATCCAAGCTACTTCCATAGTACATATAGGAACTAGCAAGTGCATTGTGTTCCTATTGCAGCATCGTTGCTTCGCGGGAAGCTGGTGACAATGCATTTACAGTTGCGGTACTGCCGTTGGCTACCGATACGACAAATGCTTTGTACGCTACACCTTGACGCAGCGCATTGCCGCTATAATCGGTATTGCTCAGCGAGAACGACCATTCGCTGTACGTCGAGCCAGTTACAGTCTGGTAGTTCGGCGCGGTTACGCGGTTCGCGTCGGACAAGGAGAAGCTATTGGCATTAGCAGACGGCACCAGCATGATCGCATACGAGTTAATTCCCGTCGTATCGGACGGACGGGAGAAACTTACGCGGATTGCCGTACCGTTATTGATTGCATCGGCAGACACACTTGTCGGTGCAGCAACTGCTTTGTCTGTAAGGGTAAAATCATTGGACGCGCCGGACAGCGCATTGACTGTACGTGTAGAACCGTCCGCTATAGCCAACACATAGACGCGATAGCTGACATTTTTCACAAGGGCGTTGCCGTTGTAGTCTTTGGTACTATCTGTCAGTGCTTGCGTTACTTTGGATGCGGTTTTGTTCACACGGGTGTAGTTGGCAGAGCTGGTATTGTTCGCTGCTGCCAGATTGAACGATCCCGCTTGATCGGTACGCACCGCAATGATGCGATATTCCGAGATGCCGGTATCATTCGCAGGCGTGAATGCAACGGTGATATCTTTGGCACTGCTTGGGCTGCTGCCGCTCGCCGTTAGACCGGTAACGGCGGACACCGCAGTGCTACCTGCCAGTGTAACGGTGCTGGAGCTGGATGACAGAGCATACGTATCTGCTGCATCGCCGGTGCCGACTGTCAGCACATACGCGCGATAAGCGACGCCGTTTTTGATGGTGTCGCCATCGGTATCACGCGCACCAGCGGTGAATGTCACGGTGCGGTTAGAGCCATTTTTCGTGACCGATGTGTAGTTGGAACTGGACAGATTCTGAGCTTTGGTCTGGGTAAAGTTGCTGGCATTGCTCGCTTTGACGAGCATTACGCGGTACTGACTCACCAGCGTCTCATCGCTCGCTTTGTTAAAAGTAACCTGCGCATCGCGTCCATCGCCATAGTCGCTCACGTCGGTCAACGCTACACTGCTAGTCGTGCCGACCGTTTTGCTGCTGGACGACAGGGTGATGCTGGATGAAGCGGCAGACAGTGAATCGCTGTAGGAACCTGTTCCGCGGCTCATGACGAATACACGGTACGTTACATTGTTGGCGATCGCATCCCCGTTGTTATCTTTGAGTGAAGAAGATAAGGTCAGTACATGATCGGAGCCGTCTTTGGATACATCCATATACCGACTGGATGCCAGACCACTAGCTGTTGCCAGATCGAAGTTGCCGGAATCTTTGCTGCGCACAACGAAGACACGGTATCCGCTAATTTTGGATTCGTCAGCGATTTTGTCAAAGGACAGTTGAATATCGCGAGCGTCGCCCAGATTGCTAACATCTGCGACTTTGCTGATGCTGACGGTTGGTGACGTATTGCCCAGTGTGATGCTGTTGGACACTGCGGACAGACCGAGTACGTCGCCAGTGCTGTTTACCGCCATTACAAATGCGGAGTACGCTACGCCTTGCTGGATCGTTTTGCCGGATGTGTCGGTGGTTGCCGTTTTCAGACGTACGGTCTGATCGGAACCTGTCTTGCTTACCAATGTATAGTTATCGCTGCTTACAGCAGAAGCTTGGGACGTGTTGAATGTGCTGGCGCTGGCGGTACGCACGATATACAAACGGTATGCCGAAACATTCGTTTCACTGGACGCTTTGCCAAAAAATACAGACAGATCGCGACCATCGTTATAGTCAGACACGTCGCTCAGCTTCACATTGCTTGGTGTTGCTGATGCGGATACGGTAGCACCTAGATTGACGAGTGATTGCCCCGTCGTGATGGCGCTAATATACCCGGTATTGCCAACCGCTAGAACATAGACGCGGTAGCTGACATTTTTCTGAATCAGCTCGCCGTTCACATCTTTGGCTTGCGGCGTGAGGGTGATCGTATAATTACTGCTGCTGCCCGCTGGTACTGCCTGATAATTGCTCGCAGGCACCGCCAGCGCACGGCTCAGGGTAAAGGAACTTGTATCGGAAGCTTTGCTCACCAGAATGCGGTACTGGCTCAAGCCTGTCTTGCTAGTGGAAGCCGGGAAAACGACTTGCAGATCGCTGCCATTGCCCTGCTGACCGATGACGGTTGCGTTTACGTAAGCGACAGGCATGACCGCACTGTCGACGGTTGGTGTCGTCGGTGTTGTTGGAGTCGTTGTGCTACCGGTGGTGATCGTTACAGTCTGGGTGGATTTGTTCCAGCCCACTTTGTTGCCTAGCGCTTCACTGACAAAACGCAGTGGCACCATGGTGCGACCGTTGATGACTTTTGCCGGTACATCCAGCGATGTATTTTTGCCATTGATTACGGCTGTTTTGGAGCCGAGTGGCAATGTAATGGTGGTGCCATTTTTGGTGGCGGTTACGGTGCGTGTGCTTTGCTTCCAGCCGACATTGGCATTCAATGCTTCAAATACGCCACGCAGCGGAACCATCGTACGGCTGCCGGACATCACCGAAGGTTGATCTGTGTTCAGCTGTACACCATCGATCACAATCTTGATTGGCGTTGCCGCAACCGCGTAAGGGATATGTACACCCCCGCTGACGGTTAATGCTGTTGCAAGTAATGCTGTTCCTAGCTTCTTTTTCACTTTGACATCTCCTTGTCCCCTGATTACAAACTTGTTTCCATATTCCGCTATTCTTGGTTTCGCGAATGTTAGTCGTTCATATGCAGGCGTACCATCTCTCTATGTATGACGGTGTTCCTTCCTTGCGATGAAGACCAGCAGACCGGATGATGTGCATCCCAGCGTTCCACCTCGGTATGTATTGCCAGTATATAGCGGGCTTCGCTGCCATTCGTCGTACGGCTTGTGCGCCGGACACCTTGTAAGGTACCACCGTTTATATTCGGCGAACAACCTGCGGAAAGTTACAAATGGAAACAATTCATTTACCAAAACGGATTTGTTATTCAACCTAAAATGGAATAATTATTTTATATATACATATTTTAGTAAATAACTTATGATCTTAACATATTTAAGGAAAGGAGGAATGCCCCTCAAGCGCGCGACGCTTTGCTTGCTTCTATCTGTTCTGCAAACACACAAAGGAGGAGTCTATCATGATTCGATGGTTAATGGTATCCATATGTATGTTGTTGCTGTGGGGTGTATCGGTTCCTGTCGCCCTTGCTGATCACGCAGCGGAAGGAGCAGTACAATCATCCGATTCCCCTGTCGCTTCAAGTTCTACCGCCGCCTCATTAGACACACAGGCACAGGGAGAATCGTATCGTAATGGATACAACTATTCGATCGCGCTGAATATGGAGGATGGCATCTACCGAGGATATGAAGGTGCGTACGGTCAAAGTATGACGGATGTCTTATTTCCAATCATGCGTGCTGAAATAGGTCATGACATGGATTTCTATGACTTTTTCTTTGGCGAACACGATGCAGAAGGCAATCCGCAATTTGCTATATCGTTCCGCGTATATGATGGGAAGATTCCCGACCTCATCAAATTGCGTACCCGCCTAAATACGATCAGTTGGTTGACGGCGCGTTATCCGATCACACCAGGCAAACCGCTAGTAGCACGCATTTCTTCCATTTGGCGCTGATCGACGGATCAGCATGAATCGGCTAGACAAGCACAACAAAGGCTACCGCATATAACAGACGGTAGCCTTTGTTGTGCCATGTACCATCCGCTACTGCGCAGCTTGTGACAATACTGGCGACAAAGCGGATCCTATGCGTATTCATTTGTCATCGTCATGTTCTTCCTGCTTCAGATCAATACGCAAAATGTCGTCGGTCAGACCGGTTCGTTTTAGCCATCCATACGTGATCAGAGTAGTACCGGCAATCAGACCGAGCGCTCCAGCATAGCCCCATGACCAGTCCAGTTCCGGCATGTTTTTGAAATTCATGCCCCAGATGGCGCCGAGTGCGGTCATCGGGGTCAGCAGCACGGTGAAGACAGTCAATGTACGCATGATCATGTTGGAGCGATAGTTGCCGATATTGTCATCGACTTTGAGCAGGGAATCAATCTCATGCTCGTAATTTTGCTGAAGCATTCGAATCCGATTCATATAGATGCGCATAATACGGCAGGTGTTGGAATTGTCGTGTGTATCGGGAAACGTCTCCTCGATCGCATACTCGATTTCCTTGAGCGCAATCGTATGTAGATTCCAGCGGGTTAACTGGTTGCGCAGATCAATAATTTCTTTGAGCAAACGACTGCCATTGTTGCCCTGCATCCGGTTCTCAATCTTCATCAGATACAGCTCGATCTCATCCATCCGCGCGAATAAGGCACGAATGAAGGAATTGATCACGAAAATAAATCCTTCGATCGGCTGTCCTTGTTCCAGTACATATTCTTCCCACGCTCTACCGCTAATCTTATTTTCCAGCCAATCGGTATTGCCAACTGTGATCAGCCTATCTCCATCTACGTAATAATGGAAAATCCAGCCGTCACCCGGCTCGTCCGTCAAGCGCGCAATAAGCGTGCCATTCATGGCATTTTGCCCGTCGACATAGGAGATGGTCGATATATGATTATGCCTGCACAGCAGACTTTCCGAAGCCCAAGCATTGATTCGCTCGTCAAAATCCTCATGCTCAATCAAATGCTGACTGTCATCCAAGTGGTACCATTTCCAGCCCTGACCGGATGGTAGTACTTCCGGTTTGTCCATGATGATCATCCTTCCCATGCTATCTGTCTATTATATAACCGCAAAGTTGCCGCTACGTATCGCTCGCATCTGTCGTATTGCGCAAATATTGATGTTCCACTTGGATCATCATATTACTGCGAAGTAACAAAAGTTTATCTTTTTATAACTGCCGGATTTCGGCAAGCCAGTTACGGGTATTAAAAAGAACAGGAACTTCCTTTTACACAGCATATCCGGTACACATATACAATCCGGTCAGACTATTTATTTCCGATAGGAGCAGGATTATGAGAAAAATCATGAAGCCCGAATTCTGGAAAGAAAGTGTTATTTACGAAGTATACCCCCGCAGCTTCAAAGACAGCAACAACGATGGCATCGGCGATCTTCCGGGCATCCTCTCCAAGCTTGATTATCTTCAGGATCTGGGCATCGATATAATCTGGCTTCCTCCCGTTTATCCGTCTCCGAATGCCGATTATGGGTACGATATTACCGATCATTACGGCATCAATCCCGAATACGGCACGATGGATGATTGGAAGCAGCTCTTGCACGAGCTGCATGAACGCAATATGCGCATGATTATGGATCTGGTAATTAACCATACCTCAGATGAACATCCGTGGTTCAAAGAATCTCGTTCCTCGCGTGATAACAAGTACCGAGACTATTATTTCTGGCGTGATCCAGCACCAGATGGCGGACCGCCCAACAATTGGACATCGTTTCTCGGCGATTCGATGTGGCATCTGGATGAACAAACCGGACAATATTATCTACATTCCTACGGTATCAAACAGCCGGATTTGAATTGGGATAATCCCAATGTGCGCAAAGATATGCATAGAGCGATGCGTTTCTGGCTGGATATGGGGATGGATGGTTACCGGATCGATGCGGTCAATTCCATTTCCAAAGATACGAGCTTTCCACCTGCCACTGATACAGAAAAAATGCAGGCGAACTCGTCAGAGTTTTATAAAAATGGTCCGCATATTCATGAATATTTGCATGAGATGTATACCGAAGTCTTTTCCCATTATAATATCTTCACAACAGGCGAAGCTTCTGACGTAACGCTGGAAGAAGTGAAAGAATACACGCACCCCGCGCGCGAAGAGCTGAACATGGTCTTGATGATCGAAGCATCCAAAATCTGCGACGATCCGAAGGACATGTGGAAAAGCAAATCATGGGATCTGCACGAGTTAAAGGAAATTGTCGCCAAGTGGCAAAAAGATCTGTACGGGGAAGGCTGGATGGGCACGTATCTGAGTAATCACGATCACCCTCGTCTCGTTGCCTATCTCGGCGATGAAGGACGTTACCGCGTCGAGTCTGCGAAGATGCTGGGCATTTTTCAATTGACATTACGCGGCACGCCATACATTTATCAAGGGGATGAGATTGGTATGACCAATGCGTCTCATCTGCATACGATTGATGATGTGACCGAACAGCAGGCACGCGTCTATTACGATCTAATGACTACCAAGTACGGCGAGGACCCGGAACAGGTAATGAAGCGTATTCGTCCCAAAGCTCGCGATAACGCACGTACCCCGATGCAGTGGGATGATAGTCAATATGCCGACTTCTCAGCGCATAAGCCATGGATGCAGGTGAATCCCAACAAGGAATATATTAACGTCCAGCGGCAAGAAGATGATCCCGATTCGATCTTGACTATGTACCGTAAACTAATCCATATCCGCCGCAAAAGTTCGGCTTTGTTATATGGCAAATACGATTGCATCATGTCCGAACACGATCAGATCTTCGCTTATACACGCGAATGGCACGATGAGCACTGGCTGATCATTTTGAACTTCTCGCGCTCTGAAGTGGAGCTGCAATTGCCACAGGAGTTGATTGATCGTCTCGAATCGTCCGAGCTGATTTTGTGTACACACGGCGATCATTCGCGCGATGTGGCACGCGCTGCGATCTCTCAACAACCTGCCCAATTGAAGCCATACGAATCGCTTGTATTCCGCGGTTTTTCCATTTTGGATCAATAAATAGTAAAAGGTAAAGCACTCCATCATAAATTCAAAGATAGAATGCTTTACCTCATACATAGCCAAATTAACTTTGATTAATGCTTTTTTTCAGAATTATCAGTAGACGCAATAACTTCAAGCTTTTCGATAAAATTAATAACCAATGACGTAGTATCAATTTTTGTGAGTATATGGTCATTAATATATTCTTCTTTTAAAAGTTCTTCTAAACTATCAGGATCTTTATACGCAATTATTTGTAAAAGCTGAGTAGCTAAACGGGCATCAAACAATTGCGGATGATGATCTAACATCCAAGATAGATCATAAAAATCTCGAGCTTTTTCTCTATTCGAGAATGCAGCAAACTTTGTGTTTAATAAATGATCCATGGAATACGTACGAATACCCTTGATAAAGATAGGTTTGAATATTCCTCGAGATAACATTTTTTTTTCACGGTAACTTATTTCTATTTTTAAAGGGTACGGTTGATCGCTAACACTGCCATAATTAATCATGTACCGGGTTACAGTTTCTGTATTCTTAGCAACCCGAATAGAACATGTAAAACCTTCATTTTTCAAGGTGTTTTCAATAAGCTTAATAAGGTTTACTGGTCTTATAGCATCAAGATCGATGTCTTCACTAAACCTGTTTAAACCATGACAAAATAATAGTCCTGTACCACCTTTTAGTGCAAAATTATCAGCGTCCTTACTACTATTAATTGCAGCCAGAATTTTACCGATGACGTGTATTCGCTCAACTTTGTATTTCTCCAAACTTTCTGGATTTATAGAAAGATCTAAATTCTCTAGATAACCACTCATCCAGAACCTCCTTGGAATCTTCATTTAAATAAGGCAACAACTTGACTAACATGTCAAAAACTTGGTTTACTTGCTCAATATTATTAAATATTTCGTCTTTCATTCCTTTAGCATAGCCGATACGACCTGTAGATTTCAGGGTACGATATACCAAATCAACAAAAGCTCGAGTATGATCAGCAATATAAACCTTACTTACTTCAATACCATAACGACGTAGAGAATATGCACGATTTTCCACACCTTGATTTCCAAATATAGGTGTAGTGTCTGCTTTACTTCCAACACCAAATAATTCGATAGGTTTATTTTTTATTAGCCAATAATTAGCAAAATGCCAATCGCTATTTGTATTATCGCCAACGTCCAAATTTAAAGAATGCAGTCCACTGATATAACGGCGCTTATCTGTGGTTGGTATATAATTATATTCCATACTATCACTCCATTCTTTATTGATTTGAGATGAAAAGCAATCTAATTTTATCATAGTCATTTTAAAACGATAACGCTATCTTTATCAAAACTATATTAAACCAAAAACAGATGAATCGCTGACAGGATCAAACCGACGATAAAGCCGCAGAGTGCGCCATTGACGCGAATCCACTGCAAATCTTGACCGACCTTCTCCTCCAGCATGTGTACCAATGTCTCGTTGTCCATCTGATCCAGATTTTCTTTGACCAGTTGACCGAGACGGTAATGGTTGCGGCTGACGGCGCTAATAATACCGCCGCGCAGACGTTCTTCCCACGCATGTACTTTCTCCGGGTCGCGACCTAGTTCGCGGATAAGCGAGCGGTACATTTTGAACAGATGCTTGCCGCCGGTATCGCGTTCGCGTTCCAGCATATTCACTGCCATACCGCGCACCTCTTCAAGGCGCTCCATGATGAACGCTTGCGCTGCTTCGCCTTGCAGCATTTCGTCTGCCCAGCCTTTGACTTTGAACCATGTCTCTTCATCGTCGACGACTTGGAACATCTGGATACGCAGCTCACGCAGCAGTGATTCGCGATATTCATTATCTGAACGCTGCAAGTTATCGACGGCAGACATCAGAGCATTTTGTAAAATACCACCTACGGTATCTTCATTAATCATGCCCGCGAACGCCTGAAAGGCAAAGCCTTTGAACCCGCCCAGATTGATGTTCTCCAGCTGCTCCAGTGCAATTTTGCCCAGTTTGTCGCGGTTTTGTGGACGCGCTGCCCAGCTGTGCACTTGCTTGAGCATATAATCGAGCGTTTTCTCGTCATAGCGCTCATTCAGCAGATGGGTCAACACTTTGTTGCCAGCCGCCTGCAAATTAGCTTTGTGCATATAATCGACCAGCCCGGATGATACCGAACGAGCAATCGGCTCCAGGTCTAACCGCTGTACCGTTGGGATCACCAGACTAACAATCTCACGCCGCACAGTCTTTTTGCCCAGCTGGCGGGTAATCGCTGACAGCGCAAACGGAAACAATTTGAACTGTTGCAGTTTATTTTCAATACTTTCTTTGTTCAGCAGTTCATTCTCCATCGCTGAGATGAGCGAGCGGATAATCTTCTCCCGATTGCGGGTCAACAACGATGTATGCGGGATCGGCAATCCAAGCGGATGCCGGAACAACGCGGTCACCGCAAACCAATCGGCAATCCCGCCGACCAGCCCAGCTTCAAAGCCGCCCTGAATCAGCAAAACGAGTGTCGTCTGCGGCAAAAACAGCGTCCCAATAAACCCGGCTGCCATAACCGCAAGCGAAATACTCGCCAAATACCTCGAATTCATAAGTTTCCTCCTCCAGCGCTTCACTCCACGTCGGCCTGCATGTGGCCGGATGTGCAATAGTATAGCACAACACTTCCCAATCCCACATACTATTACGTCAATCCAGCACGGCTGAATCAACAGCGATCGTGTTCCTATATAGATACGTTAAGAAGGAGCTGAAGGGTGTCGTTTATTTCAACCGATCATGTCTTTGCCTTACACGTCTCAATGATTGACGGTCGGTGTAGGTGGCGTTTGTTCCGATATGCCGGGCATTCGAATCGTTACTTGTCCGCCTCCGCCCTGTAGATCGTTTTGCAATTGTAGCGATCCATGATGCAGCTTGATCACATATTCGGCAAAGGTCAGTCCCATGCCGTAATGACCGTCTGCATTTCTACCTTTGTCCCCTCTATAAAAGAGTTCCGTCGCCTTTTCCAGTGCTTCGGGTGTGAAGCCTGGACCGCTATCCGTAATGACCATCGTTAATCCATGGCGATCACAATGCACATGGATGTGCATGCTGGCACCTTCTGGTGTATGATCCAGTGCATTAGCAATAATATTCATCAATGCCCGGTGAAATAGCTGCTTGTCCAGCGGCACTACCATATCGGTGCATTGCGCCTGCTGCTCGATCTGAATATGCTTGCAGCCTGCGTATGCACGGGTATCGCTCAGCAGTTCCTTCAACCACTCTTGAATCACCACATGTTCCTTATGAAGGGTCAAATTGCTGCCGGTGCGCGACATCATAATCAGAATGCGCACATGCTGATCAATTTTGTCACTGGCATTCAGAATGTAGCGGGTGTACATATCCTGTTCCTGATTTTGCTCTGATAAGCTGAGCAATTCGGCATTGCCGCGAATAATGGTGACTGGAATTTTGATATCATGAGCAAGCGCCGCAATCTGCTCCTGCTTGGTCTGTTCCATTTTCCACTGCGTTTCTAGCGATTGCTGCAACGCATCCTTCATTTCGATTAGCGCCTGCGCCACATCGTCAAATTCCTTAATGCCCGATTTCTTCTCGGCAAAATCCAGATTTTGATTTTGAATATGACGAGTGATTCGGGTTAAAGTTTTCAGACTATTTTGAAATCGTCTGGCAAAGATCGTCGTAACCAGAAACGAGATGCTCAAAATCGATAGTCCCAGCAGCACATTGCCTGTCCATTCGTAATTGGGCAGATGACTGCGTAAATAGGGCGAGCTGAATTGCGGACGCAGATCGGATAGCAGTACACAGTAGTCTTTGGGACGCTCGATCAGCGTATACACTTGCTGCCCGTAATACGCCGGGGATTGCCCGCTAACGAGTTGACTCGCTAGCTTGGTCTCCGCATCATCCATATTGCCATACAATACAGCATGGCTCTGTTTATCCAGAACGACGTATTTGGAGCCAAGCGGCAACATATCTTCGCGAACTTCTGGAGCTTCACGTATGATAGATTCTCCCTGCTTGATGAGTTGTTCGTTGTAATTGGCGGGGAAGACCCAGCCAGCGCGAATGGCAAAGGTGGTGAGTGCAAGATATAGACCAATGACCAGAACAAAACTAAGCCCCAGCGCAATCAAGTATTTAAACAATTCTCGGCGCAAGGTTGTTTTACGTTTATGTATGTTTATTCCCACCGGTATCCAACACCCCAGACGGTCGTAATTGGCATCCTGTCATGTTCTTTGCATTTTTTACGGATCGACCGGATAAATTCAGTAATGGTCGAATACAGCGCATTGCCGTCCATCCCGTAGATTTCTTCGTAAATCTCTTCCCTTGTAAACACATGATGACGATTACGAGCCAGACATTCGCATATTTTGTATTCATTTTTGGTCATATGTAGCTGCATATCACCAATCCAGATTTGCCGGAGATCAAAATCAAACGTAAATGCACCAATCTGCTGACGAGACGGTCGTTTCTCCCGTTTCTCACGCCGCAAATGTGCATTCACCCGCGCTCTCAATTCCTTCACGCCAAACGGTTTCGTAATATAATCATCAGCTCCGGTCATCAGCCCTTGTACGATGGCTTCCTCTTCCGAACGTGCCGTCAAAAATAAGATCGGACAATCTACCGCATCTCGAATCGTATGACAAAAATCAAATCCATTGAGTTGCGGCATCATCACATCAAGCAAAATCAAATCATATCCCTGAACATCCTCAATCGTCAGTTGATGAACCTGATCACGAACGCTGACCAGATGCTGATCCAACTGCAAAATATTACAAATCAGCGCAAGAATATCGCGATCATCATCAATCGCCAGTATTTTGAACACGACCATCACTCCTGCCTCGTAATCGGTCTCCAGTTCTACTCATTCGTATGTTCGGCTTCCTTCCCAATGACGGAACCATAATAGACTGCCTAATAAAGTCACGATGCTGACAGCAATCACCCATAACCATCCCGTTGCCATATCCTGTTTCAGATAAGACTGCACCGCTTCGGTCAATGTGTCCATATGCAGCAAAGCGATACTGTCAGTCATGCGTACGCCCCATGCCCACGGAATGTAGTGCCAGATGTGATCGCCTAGACCGGTAATCATAATAGCAGCAATCAACGTACCCGAACCGCCTAGCAAAATAGACGCTCCGATACCGAATGTAAAACTTACCCATAACTGGATTACATACAGTATAGCACTAGTAAGCAACAAATAGACCGCACCTAGCAGAAATGCAGCATACGGAACCTGCCCGATATTCAATGACAGCGATATGCCGCAACCAAGTAGTAATACCGACAGAATAATTGACAGACTGCCACAGCCCCAGACGAGTAGCAGCTTGCTCGCATACCCGGTTTCTTTGATGCGAGTACGGGTCAATACATTTTGAAAATGACCTGCCTGTTCCTCTTGCATAGCGACCATGCCGCAAATGATTCCCGATAGCAGAGGCAGCATCGCACCTAGCACTTCCATATAGCCTGTATACACATTGACCATCGTATACGTTCTCCCTTGCATATACAGCACATACACAATCGTCCAGATCAGCGGTAAGCCCACATGCATCCAGACAAAAGGCGTGCGTTTGACTTTGTACCAATCTGCATGCAGACATCGCCAGACCGCTATCATCTCAACTCACCTCCGTTGCAATAGAAGCTGAACGCGTCACGCCTGCGAATACCTTACCCGTCCAGACGAGCATTAGCCCAAATAGAACAAGCCCTAGCGGCACTCCAATAGCAATCACATCCACATTCCAAAGTGCATCACCCGGAACAAGCGGTACTCCATTCGGATGAACACCAATCGTCGGGCACATCATACGAATCGACCAGCTCCACGGATTGACCCACCACACCGGCAATGGCGCAACATACGTACCTAATCCAATTCCGCCTACCGCGTTCACCAGCAGAGCAGTGACCAACCCCCATTTGCGTGCCAGCCATAAACACAATGGAATCTGCCACAACGTTCCGAGCCACAACAACCCTGCCGCCAGCAATGTATTCAACAATTGCCCTCCAATAGGCATAACCAGTTGAAACAGCATCAATATCAATTCAAAAAAGAGCAACATACACAGCGTGTAGCCTGCAATCACGATCACTTTGGCATACCAGACGTTCGCCAGAGATACTGGCAACGAAAAGATACGATTGTAACCGATCGATCGTTGCTCTTTCTGATGAGACAACCCGCTCAACAATGCAATAACTAGCGGTAGAAAGAAAATCGACCACCAGTTAAACGTATTCGTCACCGTATACATCGGATTCATAAAAAAGGAAAATAGCAGCACCAATATAGGCACAACCAGCAGCAATTTACGTGAAAAGGACTTCTTGAACTTGAGGTGCTCTGCGCGCACATAACGAATCATCCTGTCACCCCTTCTGTCATACGATCTGCCTGTACAACATCCATAAATAGCTGCTCCAGATCATCATCTGGGTGAATCTCGCCCTGATATCCGAGTTTGCCATTGTTGATAATACCGATATGATCAGCAATCAACTCCACTTCGGACAAAATATGACTGGATAAAATTACCGTCATGCCTGCTTGCGGAAATGAACGAATCAATTCACGTAGCTCCTGAATGCCAATCGGGTCCAGACCGTTGGTCGGTTCATCCAGAATAAGCAGTTGTGGATGATTGAGTAAGGCGATCGCGATTCCGAGTCGCTGTTTCATCCCCATCGAAAATTGCCCTGCTCGTTTACGACCCGTATGGCTCAATGTCACCATATCCAGCACCTCGGTAATGCGTTGATCATCTAGCCCTAATAAAATGCTGTGCACTTTCAGATTCTCGCGCGCTGTCAGGTTCGCATAGAGTGGTGGTGATTCGATTAACGCTCCAATGGAACTTAGATCGCGGCGGCTCCACGGATGATTATCAAATACAATGTTACCGGAAGTGGGCGATAACAACCCCGTCAGCATTTTGAGGGTTGTTGATTTGCCAGCGCCATTCGGTCCGAGCAGACCGTATATGCTATTGCGACGAACTTGCAGACTGACATCGGCAACAGCCATTTCACGTCCGAACGTTTTGGAGAGATTGTGTGTTTCCAACATGTATTCACTCATATGATCCATCCTCTATAGTTCAGATTTGATAGCTAGCATATATTGATGATTGAAACGAATAATGACCGATTCCTGATCAGAATGAGCTGAAGTCGACTTGAGCTGATAAACGACTCCATATTGCAGGGGATGTTTTTCGCGAACATCTTGCGGATTTGCATAGACATACGGTTGCTTCAACTCCTGCTTGCTCCACCGTTTGCCATATTGATCTACCATATACATTTCCCCTACCGATCCCAGTGCGCGTCCGACTTGATCCGACTTTACCTCATGCTGCATCTGATATACCTCACCGTTAAATACAAAGCAATCCGAACGCCCTTCATCTATCAATTGTGCCATAGTCACAGGCTCCACATCGGGATCAACCGTATAGCTGGCTGTTTTCTCCGTTTCAGTGATTACCTTTTTCTTGAATTGATCCAGACTCTGACATCCCGTAGATACAACAACGAGCAGCATACAAACGACGGAAGATATCACTTTGACTGATCTCATTTCTTCGCCTCCTTGATGAATAGCCGATCTCAATCCATATAAAAAAAGCGGAGCACGCCGCTTACCCTAAAGGTAGCTCTCGTCCCCCGCTTGCAATCATTTCATACACAGGCCGTGCCCTGAATTTATAGTGTACGTATGTATACGGCCCGTTTGATTACTTACTGATATGACAGTTGCAAGTCGCAGTTTGGATAAAACATGTTTGCAATACACCTGTTACACAGCCCGGTGTACAGAAACTTTTGCTTTTCCATTGCGGCTCCACTTGCAGCGAAGATTGCTGCGGGTTTTTCACCAGATCCAGATCGAAATCATCGAATTTTGCCATGATACTCACTCCTCTCTTTGGGATGAGTTCATTGTATACGGCAAATATCAGGATTTTATCAGAATATGGATTTAAGTTATATATTTTTCCAAATCGGTAAAATTAACACTTCCAATTCCTTTCCCTATAACAAAAATGCCTGTTGCCACGGTGTGCGCTGCCCTAATTCCAGATGCAGCAATGTCAGCGCCGTTCCAGTTGTGCCGTCCAGCAATCCGGTATATTGTACAGCAGTCATGCCTCTATGCTCAAAATGCTCTAGATTGCAAAATCCAAATACATATTGTGGATTATCATGTTCCATCATAGTATGTTTGATCCGATCAATATGCGTCTGCATAGATGGCGATCCGCTCCATTGCTGGAATTGGCTCGCGATCTGGGCGATACCTGCAAATCCATGGCAAAAGGTTGGCGAATAGATATGATGGATCTCCTCCAGCGTGTGCTGAAATGTATCCAGCGCCAGTTGCTTCCACTCCGTTCGTGCCAGCACCTCGCCCGCATGCCAAAGTGCTACACATACACCGGGACTGCCATAACACCACGCATCACGCCGAAATTCAGTCTGCTCATGCGCTCTCCCCTGTTGGAATTCATCCATGCCAATGCAGCCTTTCCAGAATAGATGACCCTGTTGATCCGTACTAGCAAATCGAATCACGAACGCTCCCATATCACGGATCGCTTCGAGCTGGTTCGCTCTCCGAACGCCCTGCTGCCATGCTTTGCATAAGACCAGCAGTGGGCCCGGAATCCCGTGAGACAGACCAAGATTGAAATTACCGTCTGGATATTGTTGACTCTCGCTCTCGCTAAACTGATGAGCAGCTGGAATATGCCAGCCGGGTATGGATTGATGCCCCCATCTGATCGGCTGTGCCAGTTCAATCAAATAATCGACTACCTGTTCCAGCAATGGACGAATCTGCTCATCTTGCCGGAACCATAACAGATAGGCAGCGATGCCGCTCAATCCTTCGATCACATCGTAATCTCCGCTACGCACACCGCCTGTTCTGGCATTGTCCAGCATGACAGGAACATGAATGAGCAAGTAATCGTGAATCCGCTGAATAAACTTGCCGTATAACTGTCCATTTTGCGATAAACAGACAGTAGCCAGACCAATGCCGGCAGCCCCTGAAAATAAAGACGGGCTATGCATTCCTTCTCTGGCAATATGCTGCACCAGAATGGATAAATAATGATGCCCTTTCTGATCCCAGCCTTCTTCTGGAAAATGAGCATGCAATTCAGCGTATAACATACAGATGCCCGGAATCCCGTGACTCAATGACGCAACATTCCATGGACTGATGCGTTCATTGCCAATCTGCAAATCATTATGTGGATGAGTAACCACATCCAGTAAGCGGTCATAATCTTGCATATTTAGCGCAATCTGCTTGATCCGGTCAACGATCGGCAAGCCGGTTGCACTTATTGCACTTGTTTCCATTCGGCTTCGCCTCCCATATCGATCTCGTAATTTTCCGATTCATACATTTGTCGGTATACTGGACAATCTCGCAATAGCTGTTCATGCACGCCTTCACCTACAATGCGTCCCTGATCCATCACGATAATCCGATGAGCCTGTTGCGCAGCTATAAGCCGATGCGAGATAAAAATACCGATCTTTTGCCGAGACAGTCGGAAAAAGGTATCGAATGTATCTTTTTCCGCGATAGGATCAAGCGCTGCACTCGGTTCATCCAAAATATAGACCGAAGCGTCGCGGAAATACGTGCGCGCAAGTGCAATCTTCTGCCATTGTCCACCGGATAGCTGGCGTCCTTCGTCAAACCATAATCCGAGCTGCATATTCAGATTGTAATCACCATGCTCTTTGACAAAATGAGCCTGCATCCGCTCCAGCGTAGATTTCATCTGATCCGTATCGTGCATACGATTGACCTGACCGAAGCCTATATTTTCCTGAAGCGTCATCTCGTATTTCATATAATCCTGAAACAATACTGCCAGTTGATTGCTGTAATCAGCTGGATGAATATGCTCTACGGAATGACCGTTGATCTGAATACTTCCGTGCTGCAAGCGATATAGACCGGATAGTAATTTGATCAGTGTGCTTTTGCCTGAACCATTCGGCCCTACAATCGCTACTCGCTCACCCGCCCGAAACGTAAGACTAATATTCTCCAGACTACGCTGTGCACTGCCCGGATAGGCAAAGCTCACATGTTCAATTGCAATCGAATGGATAGCTTCCGTATATTCACCTGCTTGCAGATGTTCTGGAATCACTTCCTCCCGATATTCCAAAAACTCGAACAGCTGATTCATATACAGATTGCTGTTATAGATCGCATAGATCTGATTAATGATCGCCTGCGAATTGCTCTGCACCATACCGACAGAACGAATGCAGCTCAGCACATTACCGACCATAATCCGACCTGCATAAGCGGACAGAATCGCCATCAGAATCACAGCCGCACCAACGATCTGCACAATGATCTCGTACATAACATTGAATGCCGTCTTGCGCCGCAGCACAGCGGTATCCTGCTCCAAAAATTTGCGTTTGATCCGCAAATAATGATCCAGAATATATCCCTTCAACCCATAAAGCTTCACTTCTTTGAATGAGAAATCATGCGTCAAAATGTAATTCAGATACCACGCTCTACGTTCCTCACCTGTCCGTTTCCACTGGATGAAAAATTCCTGCTGACCAATCCGTAGAAAATAAAACAGCGACAATACCGGCACAAGCAGCAACAGTACCGCGATAAACCAATTCCAGGTCATCAGGAAGAGAATCGCTGATACTAATGTGACCGCAGCGGTAATCATGGCAATAAACGACTGAAAAATCTGAAACGGTTTGTACGAAATCTCGCGCGTGATGCGCTCCAACCGATCGTATACTTCTGGATTCTCAAAGTCCTCTAGTGCCAGACGTCCACTTTTCTCCATAATCATATAGTTCAATTTGTAATTCATACTGAATTGAAAGCGCGTATTGTAAAAGTCCATCGTCTGCGAGATCAATTCCGAGATCAAGGTGACTACGATATACGTGGCAAACAGCCATAAGATCGGCTGAAGCCCTGACTGAATATGCACCAGAGAGTTGATCAGTTCTTGGGAAATATACAGCGTAGCAATCGGTGCCAATCCCGTAATCAAGCTAAGTACGGCAATGACGGTAAACAGTCTGCCTTCCAATCGAAATACAAGCTGCAACGTTCGCGGAAGCTGGCGTAGCGTAAACAACAAATCATGCAGCCGAAAGGTTTCTTTTACTTCCATGACAGATGTCCTTCCCGATTGCGGCTATGCAGAGCATGAAGCGTATGCGCCGTCAATGCCAGTACCCGGCGTTCCTGTTCCCGATCTGTGCCGAGCAGACGGTTGCAATGCAGATGAAGTACGCTGCCGATCATATCAGCTGGATGTGCAGTCAGCGGTATATCGCCCTGCAAATAGTGTGCATATTCATGCGCATGTGCATCCCGAAGCGCAAGCAGATCTAGCAGTTCCTTGCCTCCATCTTCTGCACTGAGACGCTGCCAGTGATCCGCGGGATCGCAAAGCCCCGTATAGTACGCTGCCTGCTGCTTGAATTCCTGACGATATTCGCTATTCGTCATACCCTGACGGCTCAGAATATCGAGCTGCTGTTGCGGATTCAGATTCAATTGCTGTAGCAGACGAATGATGGAGATTATCGCAATCGTGTCTATCTCCATGTTCAACTGTTTTAAGCGTCTTCCGCGTAATATCGATTCAACGACAAAGCTGTCTGCACCGAACAGTCGCTCTGCCGCTTGAATAGCAGCAACACCACCATAACGCTCCAATTCGCGATCATACGAAGCGATCGTATAATCCGCAATCAACCCTTGCTGCTTCAGCCCTTTCAACCAATCCAGCACATCCGGTAACATCGTTAACAACGTAGCGGAATCAGCGGCAAACCGAAGTCGAAGATGCGGCTTGGGGTCCATATAACGCATAAAGAAATGCTGAACCGGCAGATGGGCAGACAGTTCGCGGCAGAAGTCCAGCAGCTCAAATGCAATCAGCTCTTCCTCTCTTGCCTGTTTGCCATACAGCTTGATGTATAACCAGTCGTCCAGTGGCATCTTCAACCGTTGCTGTTCCAGCTCCATACTGCACAATTTCTGCTGAATGAACTGCGGCTGCTCTTCTGCGATACGTACGAGCGGTACGACCACTTCTGCAACATAACCGCGTCCTTCCGCATCATGAATCGCCGGTTCTCCTTCTTCCAGAGCGACGAGTTGAATATTCTGGCTACCCGCTTTGCGAAGCTCGGCGAACAACATGCGCAAGGAGCGTTCATCCTGCGTATCGACGATCAGCCGATGATCCGAATTAGCAATATAAAAGCTTGTCGGCAAACGATATCGTAGCCGGAATTGCTCAAATCGTTCAGCAAACTCATTCTCATCCGGCTTGTCATGCTCATATAGATCATTCAGATTGACCTGCCATTGTTCACCGGACAGCACAATACCTTCATAGCGAATTTCCGGTATATATTTGAAGGCTTTGTACACGTCTGTCCACGGAAAATAACTCCAATTACGGCGGCGATGCTCTTCCATTTCCTGTAGAAACCGAATCGCATTCGTAGTCATCAATGGATTGAGCATATTGTTCGCACCAAACACGAGCAGCTCCCCCGTTATTCGGTGCCGAGCATAAAAGCGATTGCCGTGTATACCGATGCCGATATCCTCTATCCCTACCTGATCTTCCGTGCGGCGCGAACTGTTCGTAAATAAAGCCATTTCCTTGGCGCGTCCACTGGCATTACGCGTCACATTGCCAGAACGAATCTGATGAGGAATAAAGCTAAGTTCACACATCTGCTCTGCCTGCTGACCGCGTATTCTATGCTCATGACCATGAATATGCGTAAGTACCGTATGCATGCCTGACGATAGATGAGCAAATCGTCCAAATGTTTTGCCTGCCTGTCTCGAACCGATATTCGGCCCCAAATACAGCAGCGGTTGCCCTTGTCTCATACGCAGCAGGAAGTTCAATTCCAGCGACACCGGCACTTCACCGCGATCTGGCTCTGCAGGGATAACTTTTGCAAAATGCTGCCGTGTCCATTGGATCGGCATTCCCTTCTGTACCGCTTCCGTATAATCGAGCAGCAGCAAACTTTTGAATGCTGGTGTCACATATTCACCCGGCTGAATCTGCTCAAAATAATCATTTGCTGGATGAGTATACGAATACGGTGCCCCGATCCCAGTAGCGGTATCCAGCATTTCCAGCAAAGGGACTTCGCGATCCACGCCGTATGCTTCGATAAATTTGTTTTTGTATTGTTCCCAGTAACCTTGTCTGTGCTCAAGCGGTATCGCTACAGCAGCCAGCATAGAAGCCAGATGTGCCATTTGCCCGGCTAGCTCCTGATTCAGACCCAATCCCGAATACGTGTGCTCGTCATGATCCATGCTCGTATCAATCTGTAGCGGCGAGGATGAAGATTGGATATGCTGCATCGCATCTACGAGCTGCAAATAGGCTGCTTCTCCTTCTCCCGGCTTCGTCGCATTGTAATCGCAGATCATACGCTGAATCTGCTGAAGCTGTGCAATGATTCCAGCATCCAGATGACATCGTTCCATTTGTTGAATGGCAAAAGCAAACTGATCACTGACATTCAGCGGAGGACGCAGATTAGAAATGAGAAACTCCTGATTGACCATCTCCTGCACATACTGCTGGATGCGTTCTGCCGATGTATCGGGATAATAATTCAACAACGTCTGCACTAGTGCAGGGAAGGAAGCCGCCGCCCGGCTATTCTCATACAAAATCTGAAAGGCAGGCGTCGCGCGAATCTGAACATCTTCGGACTGACCGTCCAGACTATACAGCAAGTACGCGCGATCCCCCTTGATATAACAAGCTGGATTTAATTTAAAATCAAGTTGCACACTACACTCCTGCTCCAGGCGTTTGATTAGCAAAAATAGCCATTCCAGATCCACGCGCGCCGATTTGCGGATGTGACGATGATCGTACGTCCATTGGTTGTGCTCCTCAAACTGCCCAACACCTACAGCAGTAAATAGACCGAACGGAGTGGTGCGATGAGCGCGCCGTCCTGCATATTTCATCATCGCCTGTACAAAATTGCGCTTCTTTTTTCCATTCAACTTCTCTGGGTGATTGATATACACATTCATCGTGTCATACAATGTGCGACTGGCGATCAATATCTGTTCGCGAAATAACGGATCGCCGCACCATTGTTGCAATTGCTCCTCCGCTCCACTCCTATTCATAGAATCTGTCTCAGCGGAAACAGGGCTTAGGGGCAGGCGTACCATATACTGTCCGACTGGCTGAAAAAGTGGCTTCATCTCCATGACCTCTTTTCAAATAAATGTATTGGAGCAGATAATATCTGTTGTGTTGGATAGATGACTTACAGGCGATTCAGTAGACCAGCAGTCCGGTTATGTAAATAACAGTTCCTTTGCGTTGATAAACTGTGAAATTTATTTTAAGGTACAAATATCAGGTTTTTATCAGAATCGTATCGAACCTATTGGAGGAATATGTCATGTACATGTATATCAGCTCCCATAATATCCATGAGCAGTTTCCAGAAGCAGCACATTTACCGGATGTAATCCATCTGCATCAGGATGGCGATGCGCGCTATGTAATGGAAATCGACGAGATTTTGCCAGTCGATATTCGGTCGGAGCATACGTTTAGTTATGAAGTCTTGGATAGTAGTGGAATTGTCAGTGGTGGCTTTGCTGTGTTGAATCATATTCCGGTAACGGCGGATGGTCGCTCTGCATTTGAGCAGCGGTTTATGAATCGGGCGCGTAAGGTAGAGGAAGAACCGGGCTTTGTCGGTATTCGTGTGCTGCGTCCGCTTGATGATGATACGTATGTGATTTTGACACTGTGGGATGGCGAGGAGCAGTTCAAAGCGTGGCAAGAATCGCAGGCATACAGTCATGCACACCGCAAGCGTCATACGGAGGAAGGCATTGATGTACAGCAACCGTCCATCTTCCCACGTCCATCTTTTGTCAAAACGTTTATCGTCGAAAGTTAATCGTTTGGCGTACTATATATGTATGAATGTAAAATCGCCCGGTTTCCGCTGAAACCGGGCGATTTCTATATGTCAAAAAAGAAACCTACCTTACCGCATCACGTATAACACGGTAGATTAAAATGTACATTCTTGTTAAAATATGATTGTTGTTGGGAAACACGACTACTTTTAGGAATTGAGGGGTTCAAGTATTATGGGTATGAATTACAATCTCCAGCGTAAAAGTCAGCTCGACGCACGCGAGCTGATGTTGTTGGAATCGGAAGTGAAGACGTACGGCAAGAATATGGTTGTCGCTTACGTATTGTGGTATTTTCTAGGTGTATTCGGCGCACACCGCTTCTACATGGGCAAAATTGGTACAGCCGTTACACAACTGATTCTGACGTTAACTTTGGTCGGCGCTATTGTTACATCGATATGGTGGATCGTGGATGCGTTCTTGCTGCATACATGGGTGAAAGAGCGCAATGCTTATGTAGAGAGCAATGTTATTGATCAGATTCTAATTCAAAAGCCTATTTCATCGGATTATAACTACTAAGAGATGCTGACACGATACGAACTATCTCCACAGGAGCTAATGCTGCTTAACTCGGAAATGCGCCCACGGGAAAAGTCACTTGCGCTAGCTTACATCATGTTGATCGGCGGGCATCTTGGTGTGCATCGTTTTTATTTGCGCCGGACAGCCACTGCTGTCACTCAGCTTGTTTTGTTTGTTGTCGCACTGCTTGGCTATTTCACCTTGCTTATTAGCTCGGGATTCGATCCATCTAGCAATGTTACGTTTGTGGGACTGACTATTATGTTTATTGCCGGAGTGCCACTGTTTATCTGGATCATTATTGATCTGTTTATGATTCCGCGTATGGTTCGCCAATTGAACACGCAGACGGAACAGGAGATTTTGCAGCAGCTGGAATGGATTCGTAACAATCCGCAATCCACGCGTCAGAGAGAGACTAGCGCGCCATCTGCACAACCACCGTACCATCCACTAGATCTGAGCAAACGCTAATCTCTCCATCGACGTTAGCAACAAAATAGTCTTGCAGAAGCAACTATGAATAAAACAGAAACCTAGGCAGGATACATAAAAGACCTTTTCCTTTAGTGGAAAAGGTCTTTTTCATACATCAGATTGCGACTCAAGACGACACCTTCAACTGACTATGGAACAATTCACTGTAAAAGCCGCCCTGCTCCAGCAATTGATCATGCGATCCATGCTCCAGAATCTGCCCGTCCTGCAATACTAGAATCTGATCTGCTGACCGGATCGTATTCAGTCGATGAGCGATCACAAAGCTCGTACGTCCTTCCATCAACCGCTGCAATCCTTCCTGAATCCGAATCTCGGTCACTGTGTCGATACTGCTGGTCGCTTCATCCAGTACGAGAATCGCCGGATCAGCCAGCATCGCACGGGCAATCGTCAGCAATTGACGCTGCCCCTGACTGATACCGCCGCCATCTCGGCTCAATACTTGCTCATACCCATCCGGTAATCGCTGGATAAACGAATCGGCGTTCGCTAGCTCAGCTGCCTGCCGCACCTCATCATCCGTCGCTTCCAATCGACCGTAACGGATATTATCCATCACCGTACCTTCAAATAGAAACGAATCTTGTAAGACAAACGCCATATGCTGCCGCAAACTGGCACGGCGCAAGCTGCGAATATCCTGTCCGTCAATCAGAACCTGCCCCTGATCCGCATCGTAAAAGCGAGAAATGAGCTGAATGAGCGTCGTCTTGCCTGCGCCAGTCGGTCCGACCAGCGCAATCATCTCGCCCGGCTCCGCTTGGAACGAAATATGCTGCAACGTGTCGCCGCCTTCACCAGTATCGTACGCAAACGATACATCGCGGAACTCTACTTTGCCCGTAATCTGTGTCACTTCGGATGCGTGCTGCTCATCCGCTTCCTCAATATCTTCATCCATAATCTCGAATACACGCTCTGCCCCGGCAATCGCTGATAACAGCGTATTCCACTGGTTCGCCAGATCGTTCAGCGGACGGGTAAACTGGCGCGCATATTCCACGAAAATGACGATCACGCCGACCGTGATACTGCCTTTGATCGCTAACAAGCCACCAACTCCGGCAATGAGCGCAAAGCTCAAATTGTTCAATCCGTTCATCAGCTTCGGAATGAGACCAGAGATCGTCTGCGCCCAGAAACCGGAGAAGCGGATGCGATCATTGCGTTCCGCAAACTCGTCGATTACTTGTTGCTCGCGTCCAAACGCCTTAATAATCTTTTCGCCGGACAGCGTTTCTTCAATATAACCGTTCAGCTCACCCAGGTTGCGCTGCCGCTCGCGGAACAGTGGACCAGTACGCCGCGTAATCCAGCGCATACCGAATGCCATCAGCGGCACTACGATAAAGGTCAGTAGCGTCAGCAGCGGACTGAGCAATAACATCACAACAAGTGTTCCGACAAGTGTTAGCACACTGGAGAAAATCTGGATCGCCGAACTATTGAGTGTTGCACTTACATTTTCAATATCGTTCGTAACACGGCTCATCAGCTCACCTTGCTGGCGTTTACCGAAGAACGGAATCGGCAGTCGATGCAAATGGGCAAACAGATCGGAGCGCATCCGATATACCGTTTCCTGTGCAATCTCGATCATCCAGACATTTTGCAGCCATGAGGTGATCGAATTCAACAGATACACAACACCCAATCCGACGAGAAACCAGATCCATAGCTGACCGCCTTCGCGTTCCAGAAAATCGTCAATCGCAATCCCGACCAGATATGGACCGAGCAGGGTGAAGCCGGATGTCAGCAGTACCATAAACAGCACCATAAACAACTTCAATCGACGCTCTACGAGATACGTCCAGATGCGAGATAAGGTGCCGCGCCAGTTCTTGGCACGCTTCTTGTTGGATGTGACAGCAGAATGGTCTGACGACGGGGTATCCCCTTGCTCGCGCGCAGCAAGCGTTGGCGGTCTAGCAACGCGAAACGGATCAATGAATGCCTTCCACATGCTGCAACTCCTCCTCTCCAAACTGGGATGCGTAAATACGGCGGTACAATTCCGAATGTTGTAACAGCTGCTCATGACCGCCTTCAGCGATCCGTTTGCCATCCTGCAACAGCAATACTTTATCCGCGCGTATCGTAGAGCTAATCTTCTGTGTAATCAGAATGGTCGTACACGATAAGGTTGCCAGCCCTTCTAGCAAGCGGGCTTCGGTTCGTACATCCAGCGCACTTGTGCTGTCATCCAGCAGAAGAATGCTAGGCTTGCGCACCAGTGCGCGGGCGATGGACAGGCGCTGCTTTTGCCCGCCTGACAGATTCACGCCGCGCTGACCGAGCCGTGTATCATAACCGTTCGGCAGATGAAGGATCGTATCGTGAATCTGGGCAATACGCGCTGCCTGCTCAATCTCTTCGGAACTGGCATGTTCATTGCCCCAAGCGATATTGTCGCGAATCGTGCCGGTAAATAGCACAATTTCCTGCGGCACATAACCGATCATGCTACGCAGAGACACTTCGTTCATCTGGCTCACATCCTGATGATTGACCAGCACCTGACCTTGCTGCACTTCATACAGTCGCATAATAAGCTGCATCAGCGACGATTTGCCCGAGCCGGTCGCGCCCATAATCGCTGTCGTAACACCGCGGTTGGCAGTAAATGAAATATCCTTCAATATATCGCGGTCAGTATCAGGGTAACGGAATTGAACATGCCGGAATTCCAGTGCAGCACCGCTTGTCATGTCGCGCTCCTGAACGGTTTCAACGACTGGATCGATATGTACCATTGCCGCAGGATCATCAACGATTGCCATAGCAGTTTGATCAACTTGCCCGTTACCGTTATGTGCGTCTGGATGAACTGCTGCACGAACATCGGAAGCTATTGCCCCCTCATCCTTCTGCTGCATATCCAGCATCTGACCTGCCTGCTCCTCCGTGGAACTCATCACTTCATCCATCCGACCTGCCGAAGCGCGCGCACGCGAGAATGCCGCCACGATCATCGAAAATGCCGACAACGCCCCCATCGTACGCATCGAATAGTTGATAATCGCTACCACTTCACCGACTGACGTACTACCAGACAGAATATCTCGATGTCCAAACCATAATACAGCGATAATGCTGACATTCATGACGAACAAAATAAACGGCATCGTCGTCTCCGTCAGCCGCAGCGCGGATACTGTATCATTCATCAGCGCCCCGCTCTGCTGCTCAAATCGATTCCGTTCATGCTGTCTTCGCACGAATACACGAATGAGCCGCATCCCGGTCAGATTTTCCTGCATCACATTGTTGACCTTGTCCAATCGCCGCTGTACCTTTTCAAACGAAACCGCTGCCCGCTTCATGATGGCGATTACAAAAACCAGTAGCACAGGTATGCCTACCACGAGCAGCAGTCCAAGCTTCACGTTAACAACTAGCGCCATAATGCTGCTGCCAACGACGAGCAGCGGAATTCGCAGCATAAAGCGTAGCCCCATAAACAGCATATCCTGCAAAATGGTCACATCGTTCGTCAATCTCGTAATGAGCGATGACGTAGCAAACCGATTGAACAGACTATATGAAAAGGACTGCACCTTGCGATACAACGCCTCCCGCAGATCATAGCCTAGCCCCTGACTGGCATATGCCGCATAAAAAGAGCTAAAAATACCGGCGATAAACGCAATAATCGTTCCGCCGATCAGAATGCCGCCCCATAACAGAACGGTAGGAATATGGCGCTCACTCACGCCGTCATCAATGATTTTGGAGATCAGAAAAGGTTGCAGCAATTCCAGCGCTAGCTCAATCAGCATCATGAGCAGCGCCAGTACTGCCGCAACCCTGTATTTCTTCAAAAAGGAAAGCAATAGCGTCATCGTGATCCCCCTTATGTTTGAATGGCTTGCCGTCTGCTCACGATCCAGCAATTATCGATGCTCTCAGCTGTTCCGTTCCTCAGGAGGATGTATGGCGATCCAGTGCTTCGCTCTGATCCTGCTTCTTCATATATACCCCTTTTTTGTAAACCGAACGAATTGTAAAATGGTCGCCCAGCTTTTTATTTGTTCGATAGATCAAGGAGTTCACTTCATCCACACCGACCAGCTCTGCATCATCGACACAACGCTCCGGCCAGACTTCGCGTACAATCTGCTCACGAGTCACAAAATGATCCAGACAATTGTACAGCAGCTTGAACAACTGATATTCCTTTTTGGATAGCGTAATGCTGTCGCCGCCCACCTGAATATTTTGCAAATAATCGTTCAGACGCACTTCATGCTCCAGCAGATCGCTCACCCGGTACTCGCGCGTTTCTTCCAGATCAGTACCTCGTTCCAGATGCAGTGTGACCAATCCGTTCACCAGCGTTAACTGATCGCCATCCCCAATTCGGCGCGACTGGTAAGGTTGCAGACGCTGACCGTTCAGCTCGGTGCCATTTTTGCTGCCGAGGTCTTCGACGTAGATATCGTTATGGATACGCTTAAGCACACAATGCTGCTTGGATACGAGCTGGTTATACAGCGGCAGATCCGTCTGCGCGCTGCCTGTATGACGTCCGATCAGAATCGGTTTATGAGTTTCCAAATAAATAAAAGAACCATGGCCTTCCTGGCCGGCGGTATCTACAATTACTTTAATAATGTCCGGCATGGGATCATCGCTCACTTTCCAGTAGATTCTCATTCCACAACAAATACACTGCCATGTCAGCATAGCGCCTTCCTGGCGAAGGCTCAATGACAGAATCATCAGATTCCTTTCATTGTTTGCTTGCCTGGCAGCTTTTATAGTGTAAAGGAGAGAGATTACGCGCTTGAAGCGCTACTGCCCGTGAAAGGCTGTCTTTCCATTATACTATACAACGCCTGTACAATAATTCAATTTCAGTCATTTTTCTGGCAGAAAATGTACCGGCACTTCCATCAATAGAGAAATGTACCTGCTTGAACAGGTACCAAAGAGTGGACGAAAAGTGGGGAATCCATAATGAAACCAAAACAAATTTTAATTTACGGACTATTGTCATTTCTAATTGCCAGCAGTCTGGCGATGTATGTATATCTGAATCATCAGTTGCCAGGCTTGCATGATAGCCAGACGACACCGACCAACAATCTACGAATTGAGAATTTGGACGATCTACAGCGACTGATGACCGACAAACCAGAGCAGTCTTCCGCGATGCCGACTCAGCCTGTCTCTACTGATCACGACAACACCGCCTCATCTCTACTTCATCTATAACATTTGTTGCTTGCTTCAATACTACGCAGCCCTTTCCTATGCAAACGGGAGAAATGCAATCCGTCATTCGACGCCGCATTTCTCCCGTATTTGTGTACATGTGTACGATAGGATCATGATCCTTTTGCTTACCCTTTTATCTCAAATGATACGTGCCTTACGTCCAAGCCCAGAAAAAACCGTCCCGATCCCAGGCAACGCGCCCGCCGTGCTTTTTCCGAAATGCTTTTTTGATCTCTTTATCGAGCGAAACGTTACCGCTATCGCTCGTAAACAGGAATTGCTCGCCGTACTGCTCTCGCACATAATCAATCGCTTCTTCCTGCCGCAGTATGCCGCGGTCGCGAATATGCTCGACCATCCAGCTGGCAATTTCCTGCGCTTGTACATCGTGATTGTCCATATTCTACTTCCTTTCTATCCGTCATCGTTGCCGATGATGATTCCTCTGTATGTAACTGTACCATATCTGCCAGCGCCCGGAACAGGCAATTGTTGAAACCATATGCGGTGTTGCGCAGTAATATAGGTATTCCCTCAACAAGGAGTGTCTCTATTGAAAACATACATGCTCATGCTTGTTATGGTCGCTGGTCTGCTGTCAGGCTGTTCTGCACTAGATCAGGTCAACCAGTCCGTTAACTATGTTAGTGAAGTTACTTCGTATATCAACAGTACATCGAATCTGTCGCAGAATCTGCCGGAGCTGACCGAGCAAGCGCTCACCGATCCACAAGCGCGTGAACAGCTGTCTCAGCAACTAGCGAATACCCAGAGCCAGATCGACAACTTCAATCAGCTGGAACCGCCTGCCTTTGCCCAAGATTTGCATCAGCAACTGTCTGCATACAGCGCTACACTGGGTACAGAAGTGAACAGTCTGGTCGATCAGGTGCAAGCCGGAAAATTGACCGTAGCCGACCTGAACAATTCGCAAATTTTCCAGACTGTCGATCAGATTAACGGTTTGCTGAATCAGTTCCAGCAGTTGGGACAGTAACCAACAGCTCAATCCAGAATACGCTAACAGCAAGTGGTATTTAGGAAATCTATGCTGTAGAACAATCTCATGCAACAACAAAACAGCCTTCCTGTGAAAAGGAAGGCTGTTTTCGTGCGTTTGGCAAACCGGAGTATTATGTAGAGTAGAAGAAATACCGGTTTATTTGATCAGTTGAATGGTGCCGATGAAAGGAAGCGGTTTGCGTTCACCATTCGCAGCATTGATAATACCGATGATCATGAACACGACAACGGCAATCGACACGATTGGCGACAATACCCAGCCGATAAATGGAATAATCGCAGCGACTACATTGGCCGCCAGTGCCAGCAGGAATAATACTAATCCTTGATTGGCATGGTACATCGCAAACGGTGAATTCCGAGCGGCAAGCAGTGGGACGAAGAACAGAATATACGCCAGAATCGCCATCACTTTGTTTGCTTGTACATCATTCGGATCGCCCTGTTGACCGTACGGGTCTTGATAATTAGACATGTTTTAACCTCTTTCGTTCGTAATTTGAACTGCTGTGCTGTGCAGGTATACCGGGAAATACGCGGGTAGTTATGTAAAAGTTTCATATTGCTGGCATGCACCTTGAGTATACCACCTGATACCGGAGATGAGTACTGTCTATTATGCAGTTTTGGCAGTATTTTAAACCAAAGGTGAGGGCTGGCAGGATGTAGCTTGCGATATAGCAAAGAAGCATGCTCAAGTGAGATGAACATGCTTCTTTTTTAATAGGTATATCTCTTCGGTGCAACGAACAACATAAGAGCCTGCAACTGTTCAGACTACATTATTTTGACGCCTTCATTTACTTCGCCAGATCCTGAATCTCCTGCTCACTCAGCGCGCGATTGTACATATTCACTTCATCCAGACTGCCTTTCAAATACGCATCGGCAGCGAAGCGGCTTTTGCCTAGATATGCTTCGCGGGTCATCAGATCATGTGGATTGAAGGTCATCTGGTCGTTGCTTCCTGCCAGCTTGCCGTTAATGTACAGCTTGCCCGTATTGCCGGACAGCGTGACTGCTACATGTACCCATTGACCGGTTGGTAACGCGGATGGTGTGATGATGCTCTGGTCAGTATTGTTGCGGTGAATCGTAAACTGCACACCGGTTCCTTGAAAAGGAGTCAAGAACATAAATCCATTCATCCCATCACCAAAATCCAGAATCCGCTGCCATGCGGCGCCGCCGTCCCACTTGACCCAGCTGGCAAACGTATAATCCTCTGCATCTGTAATCGTACCCGGCAGCTGTACATAATCGTCCACGCCGTCTAGTGTAATGCCTGCACCGGACTTGCCGTATACAGCACGAGTCACGCCATTGATCAGCGTACCGTCATAATGATTGTACGTACTATCGACAACGGTTGTGCCACTGGCTTCATTGAAGGTATATTGACTCAGCAGCGGTCCACGCGCCTGTTCCAGTACAGTAATTTTAAAGTTTTTGTTCTTTTTGGCACCGTTTTTGGTAATGGTAGCGATCAGGGTGACGCGGGCATTGCCTTTGCCTGCTGCCGGACGAGTAACTTTGCCTGTATCAGAAATAATCTCTGGCTTGTTGGAATGCCAGCTAATCTGCACACCGCGTGTTCCTGTAAGCGGCAGATCCAGATCGTAAAACACACCGTCCGTCTCGCCCAGACTCAAATCCGCATCTACCGCCGAGACGAGCTGCTTGTCCTTCTGCACCTCGCGCTGACTGCCCCATACACCTATCCCATCGCGGGACAATGCGGTTAGTGTAAGCACGGTTTTGCCAGAATCGGCGTTGGTTTCATGTAAAAAGACACCATTATATAGCGTTCCATCTACACTCAGTAGCGCCGTATTGTTGCCTTGCAGCTTCCACGTTCCGGTTACGTCGCCAGTAATTGTACCGTCTGTATTCAACGTTGCCGATACAGCCTTGTGGATGTCAGCACTAATATGTTTGTCCTGCGTAATCCACTGGTACTCGCCCGCAATCTCACTAGCACGAACCTTGGTCTGCGGATTCTGCTCGCCTGCATAGCGATATGGTGCTACCGTTAGCCAGCCATCTGTGTTCATAAACATCTCATGGGTACGTACTTCATGCTCCTCACCGCGTCCCGGGAAACGGGAATGGAAAATGAGGAAATAGCGTCCAGTCTGCTCGTCGTAGTACGCAGAGTTATGCCCCGGCGAGACTGCACCTGCTCCACTGCCTGTACCCGGATCACCAATCTGGCGTTCAAACTGGTAATTGCCGATCATCTTCACACCATATGGCTCGATGGAAGCATCGTCGAATAGTGGCTTGGACGGATCGGCTTTCACCTTCGTCATATCGTTACCTGCTGCATCGTAAAATGGACCATCTGGCGTTTTCGAGCGAACGACGCGCAGATTGTAACCGCCAGCTGCATCCAGACCACCAAATGACAAGAACATGTAGTAATAATCTGTTTGCGGACTGTACAGCATGTACGCCCCTTCGATACGGCTATGGTTGCCGCCGATCAGCTTTTTGCCATAGCCCTGATTCGGTAATGGTTTGCCAGTTGCCGGGTCCATCTGCATAACAAAAATGCCGCCGGAATACGAACCGTACACCATCCACAGCTTGCCGTCTTTGTCGAAAAATACATCCGGGTCCACCGTATTCGGATGAATACGCGCATCGTAAATGGTGCCATCCTCGCTAATCTGATCCCACATACCTGATTTGAGGAAAATGCCTGTATCGCGATACGGACCTTCGATAGTATCCGCGACCGCTATGCCCATCGCGGAACGAGGCGAGTCTCCTTTGCATGCGTTGTAGTACATGTAAAATTTACCGTCTGCCAGCTGAATGACATCGGCTGCCCATAAGGTATTGCTTTGCGCCCAGCTCAAGGCATCCTTCAATTCAGTAGTGACATTCGGGATTAACGGATTGCCATCCGCGACGCCGGAGGAGATCATACTCCAGTTCATCAGATCGGATGATTTGGCGGAGGCGAGATGGGAACCGAATATGTAAAATTCATTGCCGACTTTGATGACCGACGGATCGTGCACAGAAGCTTCCTGATACACCGGTGTGCCAGTAGATATAGTCGCAGTAGTAGATATGGCGTTCCATGTAGAGGTAGGAGATAATGAAGCGATACTGGTATGATTGGCGCTCGACGTCGCGGCAACTGTACCAGCCTGCCCACTTCCATTGGCAACTGAATGATCTGTCAGCAGTGGCGTATTCACTGGTTGTAACGAATCAGTGCTAGAGGGAGCGGCGAAGATCGTTGCTGACGGCAGCAGCATCGGTATCACCAGAGTTGCTGCGATAACAGTCATACTGGCTTGTTTACGGAAACGAGATGTCATAAGTGTCTTCCTTTCTCACTTGGCGATAGGATGGGTGTTGCATAGGAACGGAAATGGACATAGCTCAGAAATTAGATCAGCATGCTCCTTTCTATTATTTTTTTAAGCGCTTACATAAATGTGGTATTACGTATGGATGCTTTAGTAATATACGCTTTGCTCAGTGAAGATAGATTTATCATAAAGGAACATTCTGCTCTTTTTCAAGCATTAAATTTATAAAAAAGAGAATAATAAATAAAAACATAAATTAAATATACATGATCATAATAAAAATCCCCTATCCTGCGCGCTTGCTCGTGTCAGATGATTCCTTCACCTGTACGATGGAAGCTACGAAGATAGGGGATGTTTCAGTTTCAGTCTCAGATCAGAAAACATGATCCACTATTGTTGCTAACGATACGTCGCTTGCACTTACTGGATATACCGTCTTGCGCCAGCAAATTCTGTTTTGTAAGCAGGGGTGTTGATCGAGATGATCTCGACGGTTTTGCCTGCTTTGGGCGAGTGCATCATCTGACCGTTACCGATATACATAGACACATGATGCACACTGCCTTTGCCGTTATCATGAGCGAAAAACATCAGATCACCCGGCTGCAATTGGCCCCAGCTCACCGCAGTTCCTTCCTTGATCTGAGCGGATGCGTCACGCGGCAGGCTAATGCCGTGGAAGCCATAGATCGTCGATGTGAAGCCAGAGCAGTCAAATCCATATGCTGAGATGCCCGCCCACAGATACGGCAGTCCAAGAAACTGCTTACCTGTACGAATTAGATCGGCTCCGGTTGGTGCAGGAATGTCCGACAATTGCTTGTATACGTCTACTGCACTACTTTTCAGCCAAGCAGATTGGTTGTCCGGGGTATGCACCTGCACCCAACCGCTGACCGTAGACGTTACTGGCAATCTTGTATTGAAGCTCAACGTCAGCAGCTTGCTCTGACGATCTTCACCGTACAGCTGTGCCTTATTGTCCTTCACGATGGCGGTAGGGCATTCGCTATAAGCAGCGCCCGTCGTGGTAGTCAGAATCTGAGCTTTGGGCAGCCAACCAGGGTATCCGTATTTACTCTTCGGTGTGGATTGTCCAACGACTGCTACGTATGCCCAGTCCCCCTTCACCTGCAATAAACGAACTTCCTGACCGTACAGCGCTTGCGTTTCCGTTTTGCCAGTCAGCCAGCGCCGCTTGTCGGCAGTGTTCATATCGGCAGTCCATTGCTCCATGTCTACCGGAGTCGATAGAGACGATTGATCCAGCTTACGCGCCAGTCCTGGCTGCGTCCACAGCGTAGCAACTGCCACATTGACATAATGCTTGCGAGTCTGGCTGTTAATCGTACAATCTTGCTCTTGCATAGCAGTGCTTCCTCCTTCGGCGGCATGTACTCCAGATGGCAACAGTGTTCCTAGCAGTAGCAATACGCTCATGATCCAGAGTGTGGGAATACGGCGAAGCGTGATTGCCGCTCTCAACGATGGTACGGTTTCCTTCATCCTGTCATCTCCCTGTTGTTGACATATATACCCTGACGTTCTCCTGCATCCGTTGGATCGCAGTCTGTATTGGTGCGTCTGTATGTATACGCCAGGCTATTGCCGAAGTTGCTTGCATCGACCGATGGAATATCCTTCGTTCTTCTTGCTTCACTTGTGCAGCTTAGCGCTGCTCGTTGTCGCCCGATCTCACATCCAAATCCTCATCAAACCGAATACACTGAATCAGTTGAAAGATACAAGCCAAGCCCAACGCTCCCCAGATGCCATGCGTATCTACGCCGCGAATGATCTCTGCCAGTGTGTATAACAGCAGCGTATTGCGTACAATCGCAACGACTTGCGTTTGCCAGAACCGTAGCGGACGACGAAGAATGGGATAGATCCATTCCGCAGCAGCAGGTTGAATATAAATAGCCAGAATCGACAATCCTGCACTCGTCCAGATCGAATACAGCATCGCGGTACTCCGATTCTCAAAGCCAATCAGATGTATGAAGGATGCCAGATAAAAAAAGGCATATGCCGCAAACGCCGATGCTGCCACCACAATGAGTAGTCCAAGCGATAAAATCACTGCCATGGAGACCCGGTCAAACAGGCTGAACGGCTTCATGATGCTATCGAGCGGATCACGAGTCTCGCCATCTTCCTGTTGACGCGGCGGGCGGGCAAATTTGAAATAAGAAAAGACACAGATCAGCAAAAAAACAACGATACATGTGCCAAGCAGATTCTTTTCGATATGCTCCCGCTCCCTCCGAAAATATAGGTTATGTCATTCATACTAACACAAACATTTTGGGCTTTCTCGTTGTAAAACACTTCCAGATGTTATCAGGAGTCATTTGCTTCTGGAATCAACGGTGTAGCGAATCGATAAGCAGCTCCCTTTGTGCATACACCATATGCCTTGATTCTGTATGAGGCTATGCTGAATATTCTAGCCGAAGATGAATACATCCTCTATCGTTGGCATGTCATAATCACATGTTTGATTATCATTATATTCGGTTTGCATGCTTTTCACCTCATGCTACTCATGTCATAATATGAGTATACAGGTACAAAGGGGATTAACGTACAATGCCGCTGAATCATACCATTTATACCGAATCCGAGGCGCATCAGCCGATGGATTTGAAGCTGATCTTTTTTGGTAAGGAAGAATGTTTGCCTGGACACGCTTGGGGACCCGGCGTACGAGACGATTATATTTTGCATTATGTTCATGAAGGAACAGGTATGTTTCGACTAGGTGATGGGGAATACCGATTATGTGCCAATGAAGGCTTTCTCATTCCACCAGATACTGTTGTGCAATATGAAGCGGATACGGAACAGCCGTGGGTGTATTCTTGGATCGGTTTTCGCGGCTTGCATGCCAGAACGCTGATGGAGCGTGCTAGATTGACACCGGAGGAGCCAGTCTACCGCTTGACTCATGCTCGTGCTTCTTATTCATACCCTCATGCCCAAGCTACGGAAATCGTTCCCGACGATACAGTGCCACCGATCATATCGCCAACACTGGGTAGCTTTTATGAGCAGCTATTATCCACCTCGCAACAGCCTGCCGGAGATATTCATGCGCAGGGTATTCTGTATCAAGTCATGTATGAGCTGATCTCCCGACTGCCCGTGCCGGATCATGGTAAAGGTCGTTCCCGTTCCAAGGAGCTGCATATTCAGCAAGCCATCGACTATATTGAAACGAATTACAGCCAGAAGATCACGGTACTGGACATCTCTCGTTCGGTACGACTGGATCGTACGTATCTGTCCAGTCTATTTAAAGACAAATTCGGATTGTCCTTGCAGGCATTTATGCTGGAGTATCGGATGAATCGAGCGGTCGAGCTGCTTCAACATACCGCACTGTCCATCGGGGAAATCTCGCGCTCTGTTGGTTACGATGATCCGTTTCTCTTTTCCAAAATGTTCAAAAAGCTCAAAGGCGTCTCTCCCAAGCATATGCGCAGTCAGACGAACTGAACGATGCAACCAAGCAACCGAAGAGCAATATGCAAGATCAACCTCAAACTGCCATATATGCGATCATATGCTGGCATACGCACTTGCATGATCTACACAGCGACGTGCATACATGGCTGCACACGTTATCGCATCGGTGGACGCTCCTGCATCATCTCAGCGGGCGGTATGCCCATCTTCTTTTTGAAAATCCGGTAAAAGTACGACACTTCAGCATAGCCGAGAAACTCCGCAATCTCCGCCACCGTCAGCTGTGATTCGGTCAGCATATAGACGGCGCGCTTCATTCGCTCGTCGTGCATATACTGGCTGATCGTCTGCCCGGTAACGTCTTTGAACAGGGTCGCTGCATAGTTCGGTGTCCGCCGAATCACATCGCCCAGCTGTTCCTTCGTAATACGCGAACTGTAATGTTGCTGAATATGACGCTTCATCTGTTCTACTAGTCGCTGCTTGTCATCGCGCATCTGTCCGCGGTCATATTCGCGGTTAATCTCCACCAGCAATTGCAGCAGCAGCCCTTCACTCATACACTCATAATACGCAGGCTTTTCCCGCCATTGTACAACAATCTGCTTGATGATGTCGTGCAATCGCTCATAGCTGCCGGGCTTAATATGCAGTACATGGCTGCGTTCGAGCAACGGTAAGCCTGTCGGTTGAAGCTGGAGCGGCGGCACAGGCACAGGCATTTTGCCGCCTTGCATAGCATTCTCATTCTGTTCAACGCGGGCGTGCTGATCGGGTTTGGCTTGTGCGTCCGCTTCCACGTTTACATCCACGTCCTTGGTTGCCGCAACGGTAGTGCTTCTCCCACCCCACTGTTGCACCACTGTCGCCGATACATCATTGCCTGTACTGAAATGAAGCACCTGCTTCGTATGCACATGGGTCGGAATGCTCTTCCCATAATAAAAGCAGCCTGGTGGAATCAGCAGCAATTCGCCTTTGTCCACGATCATCTTCTGCCCATCTACCCAGTACACACAATTGCCATATGTACATAAACTAACAATATAACTGTATGGGTCTAACTGCCGTTCCTCGTACCATTCCATCCGGTGATCTTCATGCACGCTGGTTAGTTGCAGCATCGTATTCCCCCCTTTTGTTCCCCGTTCCGCTATTGTATGCTTTCATTATAGATGAGATTCTACAATATTCGCGATAAAAATCGTACTATATTGCAATCACCGTACTATATTTCATAGATATCTGTGTATATTACAGCTACAATGAAATGGATAATACAGGTTGTCGGTACATCGTCCTTGCCTGCCCCGGGTTTCAGGAGGTGTGTGACAGCCGCCAATATGATGGGCTGTCGACGTACAGCCGCCCAATATGAGGAGGAACATCTGTAATGTTGAGAACGAAGATTATTTGTACCATGGGACCTGCTTGTGATTCGGTAGATATGCTGAAAGAAATGATCAAAGCGGGCATGACCGTAGCGCGTCTGAATATGGCGCACGGCGAACTGGAAGATCATGTGATGCGTATCAACAACGTGCGTAAGGCTGCTGCCGAGATGAACACGTTTATCCCGATCATGATGGATATCAAAGGTCCAGAAGTACGGATTGGCAAGCTAAAAGAGGCATCTTTTGAACTTCGTACCGGCAACAAGCTGATTCTGACAACGGAAGAAATTCTGGGTGATTCCGAGCGTATCGGTGTCAACTATCCAGAATTGAACAAGGATGTAAATGAAGGCGACCGCATTCTGCTGGATGATGGTCTGATCGATCTGACCGTACTGGAAGTAAAAGATAGCGAGATCGTCTGCGAAATCGTCAGCGGCGGCATGATCAAACCGCGCAAAGGTGTGAACCTGCCGGGTATCCACACGTCCCTGCCGGGCGTTACCGAGCGCGACGTGATGCACATCCACTTCGGTCTGGAGCAAAAGATCGAGATGATCGCTGCTTCCTTCGTCCGTAAAGGCGATGACATCCGCGAAATTCGCAGCATTCTGGCGAAAAACAACGCCGAAGATGTACAAATTTATTCCAAAATCGAAAACGCCGAAGGAATGGAAAATCTCGATGATATCATCGAAGCATCCGACGGCATCATGGTTGCACGTGGCGACCTCGGGGTAGAAGTGCCAATTCAAGACGTACCGGCACTGCAAAAGGAAATGATCGACAAATGTAATGTAGCTGGTAAACCGGTTATCGTAGCTACTCATATGCTGGAATCGATGCAGGTGAATCCGCGTCCGACTCGCTCCGAAGTGAGTGACGTAGCAAATGCTGTCCTGCAAGGCGCTGATGTCATCATGCTGTCCGGCGAATCTGCTGCTGGTAAATATCCGGTGCAATCGGTACAAACAATGGCTGCTGTAGCACGTCGTGCCGAGACGATGATCGATTATCAGGAGCAGTTCTCCCGTAAAAGAGCACAACAATCGACGAACATCACTGAAGTGATCAGCCAAGGCGCAGTGAGCGCATCGCTGGAGTTGAATGCAAAAGCGATCATCATCTCCACCGAGAGTGGCTTTACTGCTCGTATGATCTCCAAATATCGCCCTAATGCACCAATCATCGCCGTTACGCATAACGAAGCCGTACTGAACAAGCTGTGTCTGCTGTCCGGCGTCATTCCGGTACATGGCGAAGAAGTATCCAGCACGGACGAAATGTTTGACTCTGCAATTCGCAATGCAGTAACAACCGGTCATATCGCTGCTGGCGATATCGTCGTCCTGTCCGCAGGCGTACCGATCGGTCAATCCGGTAATACCAACCTGCTCAAAATTCAACAAGTGTAATATAACGATTTTCATTTCAACGTGTATGCAAGCTATATTATATATGCTCTCTATTCATTTGCTGCCACCGGATAGTATGGTGGCGTGATATAACAAAAAGCACTCTGCCATTAGGTAGAGTGCTTTTTGTTAGCGGTATTCTATTGCATTGTAGTTCTATTACGTTTGCTATCACGTTGTAGGTTTATCGCGTTATCTACATTTCTCAATCTGCGAAATCACCATATCGAAAGTGGCAGCTTAGATCTGTTTCGCAAACTCTGTCAGCGATTGGGACATATGATTGATCTCGTCCATCGATGCATTAAGCTGTTGTGTTAATGCTGCTTGCGATTGCGTGAGCGTCGTCATATTGCTAATCTGTTGCAGGATTTCTTCGATCTGATCTTTCATTTCAGTCAGACTTTTCTCAATATTCTCGGTAGCATCAGCACTATGGATCGCCAGCTTGCGCACTTCGTCGGCAACAACGGAGAAGCCGCGTCCCAGTTCACCAGCACGGGCAGCCTCGATGGATGCGTTTAGACCGAGCATGTTAGTCTGGTTCGCAATCTCGCGGATAAAGGTAGAGATGTTTTTCGTTTCATCCGCACTACTTTTCGCCTTGTTGGCAGCTTCGGTGGAATGCTCTTGTGCGGCAGCCAGATCTTGCGCCTGCCCAGTAACGGAATTGATCGCAATCGTCATTTCGCTAATCGATTGCGACAGCTGCGACATACGCTCAGTCATCGCATCAACGACATGATCTTTGTTCTTTTCAAACGTAATATCGCGAATCGTACCGGCAACACGCAGTGGCAATCCTCTCGCATCGCGATTCGTTGTGCCACCTGCATGATACCAGCGGTACTCACCGCTCTTGAGCTGTAAACGGTATTCGATGGAAAACGGCGTACGCCCCGTATGATCGTTCAAATGCGCAGCAAATGCGTCTAGGGACATTTGTTTGTCTTCTGGATGCAGACGATCGCTCCAGCTGCTCAATACGTTCGGGAAATCGCGCTCATCATGGAAACCCAGTGTCTGGCGGAATTGTGGTGACCACCAGAACTCATTGTTCGGATTGATCGGATCACCGGCTTCAACGACCATATCCCAAGGTGCTTCTACCAGTGCTTTGTTAATCAGATCGTAGCGAGTAACGAGCATTTGCAATTCTTCGTCTCTCGTGCGTCTCTCATGCACATCGAACAGTGCTCCAGCGATACGCAGCGGCACACCGCTGTTGTCGCGTACTGTTGTACCTGTTGCACGGAACCAGCGATATTCGCCATTTTTCAATTTGAGACGGTATTCGATATCGTATGGTGTACGTCCGCTATGATCCAGCAGATGATCAGCCAGTGCCTGCAATACCCAATCGGTATCCTCAGGGTGCAGACGGGAAGCCCAGCTGTCGAGCACATCCGGGAAATCCTGTACATTTTGGTAGCCAAGCATATGGCGGAATTCATCTGTCCACGTGAATGCATTGTTCGGATTGACTGGATCGCCCGCTTCGACTTCCATATCCCACAGACCGACATGGATCGCTTTAGTAACTAGATTCATCCGCATCGCGATACCTTGCTTTCTTTGACGAACGATATGCACAGCCTGACTGATATTTTCGACAATCTCGCGCATAACAGGATCTTCGGTCTGTAGTTGCAATGGTGCTGTTGGATCTTGAGCGAGGCGACGACTGGCTTCCAGCAATTCCTGTACAGCGGACGAGTTCTTTCTTGGGGCAAAAATGGACATATTGTCTTCTCCTTTAAACCGCCGGATTCATTACTACGGCGTTTTACGAAATGGTCGTGCATAAAAGTAGGTAACTTGGAAATATGGCAGCAACGTATAATAAAATTATGGTTTATAAGCTAAGTCTATTTTTAGGTATCAGGAACTATTTTATTATAAAATTAAAACTTTAGACTCATGAGTTTATAAGAATTTTAAACTATGATTCGACTTTTTGAAACATTTTTCGCGAAATTTTATAAATTTTTTAACTTTGTTCCAAAATATGTATAAATAAGTTACCGGAATAGATATGCGCTGTTTATAATCCTTATTCCTAGCGGATGTATGCACTTTTGAACTGGTCTGCTTTGCTGATATAATGAAGCCAATATGAATGTTTCTACTTCGGCGTTTGCATACAGGAGGTATCATCATGCAACCTTTTACGAGACGGGTTATTGAAGTAATCTCTTCCATTCCGACCGGGCGGGTCATGAGTTACGGTCAGGTTGCAGCAGCAGCCGGTAGTCCGCGTGCTGCACGTCAAGTGGTACGGGTACTGCACTCGATGAGCGCTGCATACCATCTACCATGGCACCGGATCATTAATAAGCAAGGCGAGATCTCCATTCAGGATGATGAATCTGCGTTTGAGCAGCGGACAAGGTTGGAGGAAGAAGGCGTGGAATTCACGCTAGATGGACGTGTGCAGTTGGAGCGATTCACATATGACGTAGACGATATGGAGCAAACAGATCATACAGAACAAGAGCAAGAGAATACTTGTTAGTGTCATACTCTAATTGGTAATCCTCCAGCCCGCATACAACAACAGCAGGATGATCATTCATTTCTTAATACTTATAGAAAAGCCCGCATTCCCCTTCGTCGGTTGGGGAATGCGGGCTTTGATAATAAGATCGTCTTTGTTAAAGTCAGCTCAGCAAATCTTCGCGTAGCGGGGTAAAGGAGTCTAGCAGGATTCCCGGTGCCAGTGCCTTCGCAGAATGTAGCGCTCCGGCAGGAATAGCCAGTGCTTTCCCGGCGTGCAGCTCGTGAACTTCGCCATCAATGACGAATTGGAAACGTCCTTTCATGCAATAACTCATCTGCTCATGTGGATGAGCATGCTCGCTGCTCTTGGAACCCGCTTCAAAGTGCACTTCCATCATCATTAGCGATTGTCCCGGTTCGAACACTTTACGGCGAACACCAGGTTCAACCAGCTCCCAGATTCCAACATTGTTCAGGCTTACATTACTCACAGTACCCAGCTCCTTTTTTATAAAATGATGTTAGATTGATGGTAATTTAAATAACCGATTCACGGTATTTATGTATGAAAACCTACCTTCAATCTACAACGCAATGAAATCATATCCACAGAAACGACTGATACACATAATAACATGTTTGAAAACAAAGATATAGTGTATTAAATCACAAAAAAATAAAATGTGTTTGTAGTTATTTTATACTACATTTATTGAAAAAAGTCGATTTTTATCGTTTGAAAGACAAAAAAATGACCAAAATCCGCAGATTTCGGTCTACTTTTATCTATTATGCCATTAACATGACACAATATCGTCACATTATAGTTGTGTTTCATTGTGGGATTGTATGTGATTTTCTTGTGTCATTATGTTGGTTTGTGACAATGAATCAATCTAGAATGCACGAATCGTACCGCCATCTACCAGTAGCGATTGTCCCGTCACATACGTATTGGCAAACGAACCGTAAAACATCACCATTTTGCCAAACTCTTCCGGCGTGCCAAAGCGACCAAGAGGAATGGAATGTAGCGATTGCGCCTGCACTTGCTCTACTGCAACGCCCTCTGTCTGTGCACGGCGGCTGTCCAGCTCCTGCATTCGTTCGGTGGCAATGCGCCCGGGTGCTACCGTATTAATCAGCACACCTGCCGCTGCATATTCCGATGATAATGTCTTCGTCAGTGCCTGAATCCCTGCCCGATATACATTGGACAGGATCAATCCGTCAATCGGCTGCTTGACCGAACTGGAGGCAATATTGACGATTCGACTCTCACCCGCCTCCTGCAAAAATGGCAGCGCAGAACGAATCAGACGGATCGTGCTGAGCAGATTACTTTCAAACGCACGCTGCCATGCCGCATCATCCATATCGGCAAATGATCCCGCTTGCGGTCCGCCTGCATTCGTAATCAGCACATCCAGCCGTCCGTAATGCTTCACTGCCGCATTCACAGCGTTCTGGATCTGCTCGCCGTCACTCACATCCATCAGGACGTAATGAACATCGCGTCCGGTAACTTCCTTAATCTCCGCCGCTGCTTGTTGTAGATGTTCTGCATTTCGGCTGGCAATTGTCACGTTCGCTCCCTCACGAGCAAATTCCAGCGCGCTTGCTCGTCCCAATCCTTTGCTGCCTGCGGCAACAAACACACTTTTCCCATATAGATTCGTTTCCATAATCTCTCTCCTTTTTCCATTTATTGTTTCCTTTAATGGAGTGTTGGTGAAAACAGGAAAATCTTTATATCCATTTTTATACACATTAGGAACTTACAGATATATGAGATGCTAAATTTACTAGTTCTTTGTCAAACTTTGCCCCGGAAGTCTATCGTATTTTAAAAATCCGTCCTATAATCATTATAGATTTACGCTTGTCTGACGATATATAGTATATCTTTTCTTTTATACATTTCTGATAACGTTCTACTAGATCTGCACATATCTTCCTTTATATCGTTCCCCATACATACATATCATGCTTCAGCAGCTATAACTCTATGGACGCACTCTGCATACTGATCATGATAATTCCTGAATAGATGGAAGTGACCATATTGAGGCTATTACCCATTACCTCGCTCCAACCCGGGATGCGATTGGCAAGAAAAATATATAATGACGAAGGTGTCGTACTGCTAGCAGAAAGTGCTGAACTGACTACCGGCATCATCCGTAAGCTGTATAACCACGGGCTGGATTATGTCTACATTCAGGACAAGGACACCGATGATGTTATGGCGGAAGACATTATTTCCGCTGAAACGAAACGACGCGCACTCAAGGAAATACGTACACACTTTTGCAGATTGGCTGATCCTAACACCCAAAAGACGATGTATCCCGTCATTGGCAAGTCATTTGCCGGTATCGTAGATACGATTCTGAGAGAACTGAGCAGCAATCCAGAAGTGATGGTTATGCTGATGAGCATGCATACAAAGGATCATTATCTGTATCATCATTCACTGAATGTTTGTATTTATACATTGTTACTAGGCAAGGTGCATGGCTATTCTACGGATGAGCTTCGCGTGCTTGGTATCGGTTCCTTACTGCATGATGTCGGCAAAGCACATATCCCGAATGAAATTCTGTTCAAACCGGGCAAGCTGACAGATGACGAATATAATACGATCAAGCTGCATACCGAATACGGATTCAAAATCCTCAAGGACGAGCCAGGGATTCCACTGCTAGCTGCTCATTGTGCGTACCAGCATCACGAGCGTCTGAACGGAAGCGGGTATCCACGCGGCATCAAGGAACCGGATATTCATGAGTATGCGAAATGGATCGGCATTGCCGATTCGTATGATGCGCTGACAACCAGCCGGGTATATCGTGCGGCTATGCTGCCCCATCAGGCGCTGGATGTACTATATTCCGGTTCTGGCACGCTGTACGACCGTTCCATGCTGGAAGTGTTCAAAAGCCGGGTTGCCATTTACCCTATCGGTGTAACCGTCACACTCAGCACCGGATTCAAAGGTGTAGTCGTGCATATTCATTCCGAGATTCCGCAGCGTCCTATCGTGCGTATCTTATTCGACGAACAGGGCGAGCGTCTCACGGCTCCATTTGACCTTGATCTGCTCGCCCATCATTCGGTTATGATCACAGCGGTAGAAGGCATGAATTCGCATATGCCCTCACCAACCGTTTGACCGTGATTCATTGTGAAGACTCAAATCATCAACAATTCTCGAATATCCTGCTCTGTCAGCGCCGATAATTTTGCCTGACCGGGCTGGATCATTTGCTGTACCAGCTCTTTCTTCGTTTGTTGTAGTTCCAGCATCGTCTCCTCTACCGTTCCACGAGCGACCAGACGGATCACCTGCACTTTGTTGCGTTGCCCCATCCGATGCGCCCGATCGGCAGCTTGTTCCTCCACCGCCGGATTCCACCACAGATCGTATAGAATGACCGTATCTGCACCAGTCAGATTCAGCCCGGTTCCTCCCGCTTTTAGCGAAATTAGAAATACATCCTGTTCCCCTGCATTGAATCGTTGACACAGCTCCAACCGCTCAGCAGAAGGAGTATTCCCATCCAGATAAAAGTAAGACGTCTGCTGTTCCCGCAACCGATTGCCAATAATCTTCAGCATGCTGGTAAATTGGGAAAAGATCAGCATCCGACGCCCGGAATCTCGATAATCCTGCACGACTTCCAGCAACTGCTCCAGCTTGGCAGAACTACCTTCATATCCTTCTACAAACAACGACGGATCACAGCATAATTGCCGCAAGCGGGTTAATCCAGCAAGGATGCGGATCTGATTTTCGGCAAAATTCTTCTCATGCAGATGTTCCAGTGCATCCTGCTGTAGCTGCGCGAGATAGGCAGCGTATAGCGTCTTCTGCTCTGGCAGCAGTTCGGATACCAATGTCGTCTCCTGCTTGTCCGGCAATTCGTGCAGCACCTGCGACTTCATGCGCCGCAGTACAAATGGGCGAATACGCGCCGCAATGACCGCATGATCCAGATCGGCAAAATGCTTGCGCGTGCCTAGCAGCTTCGGCATGATCACATGCATGATCGACCACAGCTCATAGGCAGAATTTTCGATTGGCGTACCAGTCAGGGCGAAGCGGTGCTTCGCCTGAATCTTGCTCACCGCGCGGGCAGTCTGCGTTAGCGCATTTTTGAAATTTTGCGCTTCATCGACGATCAGCGTATGGTACGCATGCGTGCTAGCCCACTCAATATCGCGGCGCAGCAGCGGGTACGAGGTGACAATCACATCGAATGGCTGCTGCTCTGTACCGACATTCTGCTCGTACGTATCCGGTTCTTGCGCCAGCACCTGCTGCCAGCGCTCTGTGCGCACTTCCTTGCTGCCGTCGATCAGCAGCACCTTCAATTCCGGGGCAAACTGGTTCAATTCGTACTGCCAGTTGTATACGAGCGACGACGGGGTAACGACTAGCACGGGACGCCCACTACGGCGAATATCATCTGCCATTGACAGGATAAACGCTATACTTTGCAGCGTTTTGCCTAGTCCCATATCGTCCGCCAGAATACCGCCAAAACCGTATCGTGCCAGCGTTCGCATCCACTGGTATCCAGCATGCTGATAATCGCGCAATATAGGTTCCAGCGAAGGTGGGACCGGATCATCGTGACGACCCGGATGCTTGATACTGTCGAGCAGTCGGCGCACCGAGCGGTCGAAGCGTACATATTCATTCTCATCCTGCACATCCAGCGTTTCGATGCCGTATATAACAGGCAGTTTGAACAGAATGCCCTGTTCCAGTGGCTCTGCTACATCATCGGGCAGCGCCATTCCTGTTTTACGGATAAAATCGGCGACCTGTTGAAACGCCTCATCCTCCAATGGCAAAAACGATCCGTTCGGCAGCCGATGATACCGCCGCTGCTCTTTCAGCGATTGCAGCACTTCCACAATCGCCGCCTCGGGAATACCATCCAGCTGAAATTTGAAATCCAGCCAGTCATGCCGGTGATCGGTATGCACACTCAGGCGTGGTGCAGATAGTGGATGCTGGATGCGTGTTTTGACGATAGAGGTGGCATACACATGCAGCAGCTTTTCCAGCTTGGGTACGGTGCGATACAGAAATTCATACTCCGCTTCTTCATCGGTCAGAAAATAACCGCCTTCGGTCGCGGTGAATTCCGCTTCTTCCATGATCTGCAAAATCTGCTCTTCCCGCTCTCCGTCACGCAGCAGAATGCGTTCCTGTTCATCCTTGCCCTGTTCCGGCTCTAACGGATTTAGCACAACATCCCCATATTGAAATTCCAATCCTGCCAGCAATCGGTCGCGCACCCGATCCAGATACAATCTCGCTTGTAGCGGTGTCTGTACAATCCGGTCGGAGACGCCGCGGGTCAGTTGTACCGTGCCTAGCTTCATCAGACCGGGAATGACCTGCTGGACAAATGGCTCCAGCTGCTCCGGCGATAAAGTTAGCCGCTGTTCGCCGTTCTGTTCATTGCTGTAATGCAGCAGCGTTTGCAGACGACTCAAGCGGCGGCACAAATCTTCGTCCAGCAACCATAGCTCGGCTCCATTTAACACTGCACCGTATGCTTCCAGCACGATCATAGACTGCAAACCGCGCACGATTAGCTCACTGCGGCGATCAGCTTTGCTTTGCTCGTTATTACCGCTCTTCGTGCGGGCAGTCTTCACAGCGTCCAATGCAAAATGCAGCGGTAACATGCCCTGCTGGCAAAGAAGCGGCAAGTCCTGTTCGCCAACCGCGATGCGTGCTGACGGACATTGACGCAGTGCGACCAGCAGACTGTGCCAGTGAGATGCGGGAATGATCAGCATCCGTTCGTTGATCGCGGACAGAGTGCTTTTGCCTGTCTTGTTTGCCTGTGTAGATAATGGAATGGCGCGAGTATAACTATTGCTCCCCTCTGGTCGACCCGATTGGCTTGTACGTATCGATGTGGAATGGCGACGTTGCCTGTTGTTATGGCTGTATGCCTCGTCCGGTTGTTCATCCTCGGCAATCTGTAGCAAGTGACGAATCACTTCGTTATCTGCATAAGTGAAGCTATGCAGTTCCGGGTCATAGCTGAAGCGTGCTGTCAGCGGATAGCTTTCGCGGCGGCGAATACTATCTAGCAGACTGCGCAGTTGACGCACAACATACAGTCGCTTCGGTCCCGCCTTCATTTCGATACCTAGCCGATATTGACCGTTGCCATACGCGATCGGACGGCAAATAAACTGCACCGCCAACTCATCCCGTGTTTCCAAATATCGCCGTCGTCCAGCCGCACGCTGAGGCGGTCCGGCAAACAAAGTCAGCAGTTCACTAGCAAGCTGCTGCTCATTCATAGCTGATAGATCGCCAGTAGCATGTGCCTCATTCTCATTGGTAGAATGAACAGAGCGATGAATAGGATGATGAACGATAGCGCCTGTGTTCTCGTCAGGCAAATCTGTACGTCTAGTATGATCGTCAGGTATCTCATTGATCTGCTCTGAACGATTCCGTGTTGCTGTTGCCGATGTGGATGTCGACTCAGCTGTTCGTGGCACAATCAGTTGCGGCGGCTCCTGACGTAATCGGGATTCATGTACATGAATCAGAACTGCCGCGATATGCTGACAATAATAGCGATACGATGACAATGTGGGACAGGTGCATACAGCCTGCACATCGCGTCCCTCTTCCATACGTAGCGATACATGCTCAATCTCGCTGGCTTTGACTTGTACGTCCGCTTCGTATTGCAGCAGATGATCGTCATACATCGTAAAGCCGACTTTGCCATCACGGTAGTAGGACATGCCTTTGGTATAGGACGTCTTGCCGCACCATTGCTGAATGGTGGACAATCGAAGTTGTTGGCTCATAGTGGGAACTCCCCTCCTTGCTGCGCCGCTAAATATTTATTTACTTGGGCAAAATAATGTGGACTTCATCACCGGAGCGAATCATACCCTCGCGTTCTACCGAGCAGACAATGCCGCGACGTTGTTTGGCGGCGGGAACGAAGCGCGATTTGATGCCTTCGATGCCGCTGACGCTCTCGATCACTTTACCGGGCAATATGCACGGCGGGTTCTCGCCTTCACAGATCAGCCCCGTGCCATCGGGAAATAGTATTCGTGTACCGAGCGGCAATGTGGTGAGCGATTCCAGCCCTTTGAGCATGATGTTTGCGCCCAGCCATTCTGCCTGAATCTCCGGTAGCTTCATGCGGGCAGCGATCTCTGCGCATTCCTCATACGAGATGATGCTAATCTGGCGGCGGTTGGCAATCATCGTGCCGCGTTTGTATATTTTCTGGCGTACATCGGCGGGGCGCAGCAATCCGTAATGGCGGTCGCCCGGAATGCCTGCCAGCTCCACTTGAATTTCTGGCAGCGGACGGGTTACAAAGCTGCCCTTGCTATCGGCGATCAGTACATGTTCAACAGTAATATTTGCGGTCATCGGTCATCTCCTGAACTGAGTTCTAAAATGGGTTATAAGGTGTAGATGTGAATAGGGGTGCATTTGTTCGGTTTGATCTGTAGTTCTATGCTAACAATAGTGAGCGTAAGTTTAAAGTGCGGAATGTATGTTTTGCTTTATTTTATAAAAGGTATTTGTCGTGACGGGAATCGTGGACTGCTCCGAGCCAATGATCATATCGCAATGAAATACAAAACCGCCTTCTGCTCCATACAGGAACAAAAGGCGGCTGGTAGAGAGGTATGAGTTTGTCGGTACAACGATTACTGCCTACTGAATGTCCATAGCAGGCGAAGAAAAGCGATCTGGATGAAGGCATATTTGGTATGATGGAATGTTTGGCATGATACAATCTCTGGATTACAGAATCTCTTGGAACATGCGAATGACTTCCTGCTTGTCCGGCTGATACGGGTTGCCGGGCGCACAGGCGTCCTGCATCGCATGATCGGCGAGCAGCTCCAGATCAACCTGCTCGACGCCAAGTTGTTTTAGTTTGGAAGGAATGCCTACTTCCTCCGCCAGTATGCGAATGGCGCCAATCAGTTCTTCGGCGCAGCGCAGATCGGATTTGTCGGTAGTGTCGATACCAGCAGCACAGGCGATCCGGCGGAATTTGGATGCGTCGCGCTTGGCATTCTCATTCTCGACGATTGGCAGCAGCATCGCATTGCACACACCGTGCGGCAGATCGTAGATGCCGCCCAGCTGATGCGCCATCGCATGCACATACCCAAGACCAGCATTGTTGAACGCCAGACCAGCGAGGAACATCGCATAGCTCATCTGCTCGCGTGCTTCGATATCGTGTCCGTTGCGCACAGCACGCGGTAGATATTTAAAAATAATCTCCACTGCCGCCAGCGCAGTCGCATCGGTAACGGTAAAAGCGCCGGGTGTAACAATTGCTTCAATCGCATGGGTCAGTGCATCCATCCCCGTTGCAGCGGTCAAGTCTGCTGGTTTGTCCACCATCAGCTCGGGGTCGTTGACCGAGATGCTAACAAGACAATTTTTGTCGACCATCACCATCTTCACGCCGCGCTCTTCGTCGGTGATCACATAGTTGATCGTATATTCACTTGATGTGCCTGCGGTGGTATTGATCGCTACAATCGGCACGGATTTGTTTTGCGTTTTGCCAACGCCCTCGTAATCTCGCAGATCGCCGCCGTTATTCACATACAGACCGATTGCTTTGGCAGCATCCTGCGGAGAACCGCCGCCGATCGAGATAATAAAGTCGCATTGATGATCGCGGTAACATGTTACACCGTCATACACATTGCGGATCGTCGGATTCGGCTTGACGTTATCGTATACTTTATAGTCAATATCCGCGCCCTCCAGCATATTCAGCACCTTGCATACCGTTCCGTTATGATTCAAAAAATGGTCAGTCACGACCAGCGCCTTTTGAAAACCCGGTTCCGTTATAAAATTACCTAGTTCCGCCAAACAGCCTTTACCCATCAGATTTGTACTTGGCACATATACCACATGCGTACTCATCGTTATTCCCTCCGCTATCTATTTTGAATTGCTTTGACTGTGACTGATTGTCTTTACTTTCTCATGATAGCACGGTGAGATAAGCACTATTGTGAATATAATCACAACGGGATGGGTATACGTGAAAATACTTTGAATTGTTTTAGTATGGATTTGATCCATATGGTTACGCCTGTTCTTTTAACTGTCTCATGTGTACGGCTGCAAGGCGACGATACACAATGGTGAGCAGTACAATTCCACCAATCATGCTCAGCGATACTGGTGTCGAGAGCGCTAATACTTGCGTCGTACTCAGATGATGGATCATCAGAATCTTCACACTCACTTCTAGCAGCAGTCCGATGCCCCAGATCCATGTCATATTGCGCATGACACGGCGGAAGTATGGATACTGCCAGTTCTCCTCCGGTGATACCGAACGGGCAAACCGTGCCACCATGTAAAAGACTAGCGGGCGCGGCATCAACAGCGATCCTAGAAACAACAATCCAACGGCGGCAGTAATGAACGACTCTCTCATCAGTAGCAGTTTCTCACTGCCACCCAGCAGTACCATCACTAGACTAAGTACAAATCCGAATAACATCAATCCGCCAAATACGTCCAGTTTGCGATGCTTCCATATACTGCGCACATTGTCCAGCAGCGGAATCAGCGTAGCGATCGATAACGCGAACAATCCGCTAGTATGCGGCAGCAACCACATGTACACTAACCACGGCAATACCCCATTGATCACAAGCGTAAGCAGGGTGGAGCGATTCAACAACAGATTGGACAGATTGGACATCATTCTCATCTCCCGTATCAAAGGTATGTCTTTATGATACAGCTGCCGCGGGACATGTAACTCTACCGATAGATGGAATGTATCTCCACCTACAGGTTGAGTTTGTTTATATTCCGTTTACATGAACTTGCAAAGCAAGCGATATTCCATCATCTGTTGCCATGAATATGAACAGTAGACTTTTTGCTATACCGAAATATTTATGCAAACCTTCGCTATATTCAAACGTATAAAAGGTTACATCCTTTTACAAAAAAGGATACTGCATGCCAAATACTTATACCCAAGCTATATACTGCTACCTTGTCCATTGTTCATTTTCAGACCTATTCTCAGTTCATCGAAAGGGGCTTTTACTATGTCACAACCGATCATGGAACGCCGTTGGAGCAAGCAGTCATGGCTGGATGCGACCGTCGATCTAGTTTTGTCTTTTCCCAGTCTAATCTACCGCGGTCTGGCTGTTGCACTATGCTGGCTATTTGGCTGAATATATGATTCCAATAAGAAGAAAATAATGACACTCCTTCTATTTGTAAGCAATTTCATATGTAATTTACAAAATAAACATGTAGACATAACAGTACTCTTATATGATCAATACATCATATGAATACATATAGGGGTGTGAATGATGAACAAATCTTCTCTGAAAAAAGCGGCACTGGCTGCCAGCGCTGTAGCAGTATTAAGTCTGCCACTGCTAGCAGGCACCGTACCAACAACCGACGCAGCAGCGACAACCAAGGCTACAACTGCTCAAACGACGCCTGCCAAAGCTCCAACGTCAACCACCGCCAAAGTCACCATGCCCAAAAATGTCATCCTCTTCATCGGCGATGGCATGGGTGAAGCGAGTCGTAATGCAATTCGCTACGCCACTGTCGGCAAACATGGCACGCTGGAAATGGACAGTCTACCCGTCAGCGGACTCGTACGCACCAGCTCCAGCGACAATCTGGTGACCGATTCCGCAGCAGCAGCGACCGCAATCGCCACTGGCGTGAAAACGTACAACGGCGCCATCGGTGTCGATGTTAACAAGAAACCAGTGACAACCATTATGGAACTGGCAAAAAAAGCCGGTATGTCGACCGGCGTCGTAACCACTAGCCAAGTAACGGATGCGACCGGAGCCGCCTTTGGCGCGCATGTGGAGAATCGTTCCGCGCAGAGCGATATTGCCAAGCAGTATATCGAGAACAGCAAGATCGACGTGCTGCTCGGTGGCGGGGAAGACTTCTGGTATCCGAAAGGAACGCCCGGTGCTCATGCCGATGCGCCAGCTGAAGATCCAACTGAAGCCAGCAAAGGTACACAGGGCAATCTAGTCGAACGTGCCAAGCAACTCGGCTATACTTATGTGACGGACAGCACCGAGTTACAAGCAGCCAAAGGTAGCAAATTGCTCGGTCTGTTCGCCAACGAAGAGATGTTTCAGGCACATAACGAACTGGGCAACAAGTATAATCCAATCGTCTCCTTGCCAGATATGACTACCAAAGCGCTAGATGTGCTATCCAGCAACAAGAAGGGCTTTTTCCTGATGGTAGAGGAGGAAGGGACGGACGAGATGGCACATGACAATGATGCCGAATTGACGATCAAAGCAGGTCAACAGCTCGACAAAGCAGTCAAAGTTGCCAAAGATTACGCCAAAAAGCACCCTGACACACTTGTCCTCGTTACCGCCGATCACGAGACTGGCGGCATGGTGATCGAAGGCGCCGACGATGAGGACGAATCTGGCGATGGCGATTCCAAGGAAGATGGACCGTTTACCGTTGCCAATTCGCAGGAGACATTCTATATCGACTGGACAACTGGCGGGCATAGCGCAGTCGATGTCGCACTGACCGCTATGGGTCCCGGCTCCGATCAATTTAGCGGGAACTACCAGAACACTGCCATTCACGATAAGTTGGTCAAGCTGCTGAAATTAAAATAACTCCGGCATATCATTACGTTCAGCGATGATGTCGATATTCACCAAAACACACGAATCATCTACTCAAGTAGTTGATCCGTGTGTTTTTCATTTTACCAGTGCATTGTTAATGGTATGGTATATTTATACAAATTAGAAATGATTAGAAAGGAGTTCGAACCATGAAGCCTTCGATCACAGAATTACAAACACAGTTACAGCAAGAACTAAAGCAACGCAGCGAATCAGAACAAGTCGCCGCCTTACAAGATATGATCCGCAAACTACAAGACCATTCGCCGAATACTTCCACTGATGTTACAGCGCAATATCTAAAAAGCGACTGGCAACGACTCAAAGAATATTTTAGTAATCCGCGTGTAGCCTTATTATATCTGCTAGCAGCCGCTATGCCTGTGTTGTTATTTATCACCTTTATTTACGTGGCGCTATGGGTGGAATGATTGGGATCAAAGCTTGACGTTACATATTGCATCACCGGTTCTTCCCGCTGTCCGTCTACGATATCAATCAGCGCCTGAAACAGATTGGGTGGATACTCCGCAATCCGGTGACACAGATACAAATACCACTCCTGCCCGTAGGTGAGATACACACGTACGGGCTGTTCTTGTTGCCGCAGCTGCACACACAATTCTGGGCGAATGCCGTACAACAATTCAAACTCAACACTCGCTGCACCACTCCACTCCAGCTCCAGTAACGATGCAATCAGCGACTCATCATGCGTAGCTACCGAAACATGACAACCACGCTCCACCACCAGTCGGAACAGCTCTATATAGCGCTGATCCAGCTCTGCCGAACGCGATAGCGATATGTCGCGTGGCTCCTCATACGCCCCTTTGACTAGCCGCACATAGGCACCAGCGGATAACACTGCTGCTGCATCTTCCAGCGTACGATGCAAATGTGCTTGTAGCGTAATGCCGATCAACGGATACTTCGCGACGGCTTGCTGATAGATATGCAAAATATATTCCGTTTTCGCCGATTCCTCCATGCTGATGAACAATTCAATGCCTAGCGGCTGTGCTAGCTCCCCGAGCTGTAGCAGATGCTGGAGCGCCAGCTCCTTGTCCAACAGCAGTCCGATATGCGACAGATCGAACGACACCCGACCGCTTATCCCCTGCTGCCCCATATTCATGATCAATGTTGCCAATTCTTGTGTAGCATGTTCACATTCAGCAAGGGTGCGTGTATTCTCCCCGATATATTCCAGCGAGACGGCATATCCGTCATGACGTAGACGCTGTGCCACTTCCAGCGCCTGTGATTGCTGATCTCCAGTCACATAACGCGCCGCTGCACGTTGTAACAGTCGATATAACTGCGGATTATGCTCCACACTGGATTTAACATCTGGTCGGCGGGCAATGGATTTTAACGCTACCGCCGCTTCGGTCATCACTTGCTGCTCTCTATTGATTGGATTCATACCAAATCCCTCCCTTTCCGTACACCTTACCGGAAGAGAAGGACAAAATATTGTACAAAATTGCTCTGACGACGATCTCAGACACATTGTAAAACGTTGTACTGCTGGCAATCGTCTACAAGATGATGCCCGGTCACAACAAGTCGTCTACAACATGCTACCTGATCGCAACAAGTAACTTTTATTATCTATCATCGATCATCGACGTGTCCCTGCTGTATCGTGGAATATCCGTATCCTATAAATCCAACTAGAGCTTTGGCTTACACCGATACTTTATACCGGCGCGGCGTAACACCGACAATCCGCGTGAACATACGGGTAAAATGGCTCTGATCGTAAAATCCCGCTTCCGCCGCTACTTCAGCAATCGGGCGCTGACGATGCAGCTCGGCTTTGGCGTAATTGATGCGCAGCACGTTTTGATACGCATGCGGCGGCACATGCTGCCACTGCTTGAACAGCCGAATCAGATGAAATCGGCTAATATCCGTCACCTGCTCTAATTCCTCCAGCAGCACCGGTCGGTCAAAATGTGCATGCAAATAATCGCGGACGATACCAATATACTTGCGATCCTGCTGAGTAGACATCTGCTCATGCTCCAGATCGCCCTGCTCTGTGCCAGTAATTCTGTGCAGCAGCGAGATTAATGCCGTTTCCGTTTCAAGCGGCTCGCTACCGTTCATCAGTGTCTGTATCGCTTGCTGCATCGGCAGCAGACAGTTGCGGTTCTTTCCCTCTGACAGCAAATACGGAATATGAATCTGCTCTACCTGTCGCCGCTCCATTCCGTTTAACCAGTCCGGGTCGATAAATAACATGTCGTAGCTCCACGCCATCCCCTGTTCCGGGTGACACGCATGCAGCATTTGCGGCGGAAAGCTAATCATCCGTCCCGCTTCCACCTGCAACTCCTGCCCATCGCACCACGCATGCGTACGCCCGCGATGAATATGCCCAATCGAATACTCCTCATGAAAATGCCGATGATACGCTAACTCGTCCGCCCGGCATCGTTTCCCCTCCACAAAAGGCAACTGCGGATGACGGTAAAAGGATACATCTGCCATGCAATCTTCCCCCTTTTGTCCGTTGCATCTATTACGTTCTTCTCAGTATAAAAAAAAGGATCGGTTCAGGCAACATCTGCCTGACCGACCGTAATATGTGCATATTTCATTGACGACTATTCGTATCGCTATCCAACGAGCAAGCCATCGCAAAGCTATGATCGCTCTACCAAAGCAAGCACGTCATAATAGCGCACTCTACGTATGAAGCAAGCTGGAAAGTTGATGTGCGAATATACAAATACTACTTTTGCAGAGCTTCCAGAATGAGGCTATTCACATTGGAGTTGAACAGCAGACCAATGTGCATGACGCCAACGATACGGATATTGTTTGCACCATCCAGAATGGACAGATAGTTGCTAACTACCTGATCGTTCAGCGTATAGATCGAGGTTACGTCCACACCTGCGGGTGCGCTATTCGTTGTGAGGCGGTTCGCACCACCGAGGGTGATCAGCTTGTCGACTTTATCAGCACCGCCGTAGTTCAGGATGTAATACAGGCTGTTTGCGCCGCCCATGCTGTGCGCGACGATATTAACTCTGGTGCTACCGGTGCGTGCCAGTACATCGTCTACTTTACTGCGGATTGCTGCGGCGTTCAGTGTTTGCACACCGTTCTTCGTAGGCAGATCAATCGCGTACAGCTCATTCGACGACCAGCCCTGACGAGTCAAATAACTCTCAATCGCTGTAAAATTACTCGCAGAACCGCCCAAACCATGCACGAAAATAATCGGTGTATGTGTCGTTGCCGCGCTGGCAGACGGCGCATTGCCCCATAATCCAGTTAACGAAACAAGCAGCGCTATAATGATCGTCAAGCGCATGTTTATTACAGATTTCATCATATGTATTCTCCTTTATCATTCCAGTAAAGTCGGCTGATTGGCTTCGCATCATCTCGCATTTCCGTTCAACCGCCATTTTGATTCTTATTCCTTTTATGTATATTTTTAGGAATGCGATCTTGACTACTATATAATATGCTTACTTGGTATGTCAACTTTGAAAGTCTATATTTGGTATAAAAAATCCCTGTTATGTCGATGGTGACACAACAGGGATAGTAGTAGATAGCACGTATTTGCTTGTAGATTAGCCGCGGAATGGCGTGATCGTAAATGCAAAGCTCAGATCGGTATCTGCTGGAATACGGTATTCCGGGTGTACTGGTGCGCCCCAGCTATCGTCGCCGCCGACGCCCATTTGCTTGCCTGCGATTGTGACGACCGTATAATGCACAGGTGGCAACTCATACAGATGCGCAGCACTTTCCAGTTCAAATGCGGTGTATGGCGAGATATTGCACTCTACCGGCGCGTCTGCCGGAGACGTAATGCGCAGACCTTGCCGGTTATCGTTGGTAATGTCCACACGACGGACGCCCGTACGATTGCCGCTCTCCTGCGGTACAACATAGCCAGATACGTTATCGGCAGCATCATTTTGGAAAGTGCCCAGTCTAGCACCAAATGCGCGGTCGATATAGTTCTCGTCTGGTCCCATTGCGTACCAGTTCAGATGATGGTAATCCGCCGGGATTTTGAACGACAATGCTACGATAGGCAGATCCGGTAGACCAGCGGCACCAGCATAGCTAGATTTCACATGCAGACTGCCATCACGGTACACAGTGTACACAGTCGTCATGCTCACATCCGGGTGAATGCTGAACGCGTATTGGAACGTAAACGTAACGTGGTCGTCCCCTTTGTCCAGCTGCATACCGGTACAGCGACGAGTCAGACTGGCGGCAAACCATGCGCCTGACGTAAAGCCCTGTGCCGTTCCGCGATCATTGTCCGTCGTCGCACGCCAGAACAGCGGTGCTGGTGGTGTGGAAATATATTCGCGTCCATCGTAGCGCAGCGACGTAAGACTGCCTGCACCACGCGAGAACATGATGCTGTAATTGTCACCATGTACGCCCACATTCACATCGCCCTCAGCAATACGCAACTCACCGATACGAACCGGATTCGGCTGTGGCTGTGTATGTTCCACGATAAACACATGCTCACCAAATGCCACTTCATACCCAGCTTCTGCCCATAGCGTCGCCTGCTTCAGCAAGAAGGACGCATGGATGGCATATTCACCTGCCAGCTGAGCTGTCTGTGGTAATGTAACTGCTACATGCTGCTCTGTGCCTGCCGCCACCTGTACATCCAGCTGCTGCTCATGCACCAGCACACCTTCGCGGTACAGACGATACAGTAGCGTATACTCGTCCGTTCCGGCAAACAGATTCTCGTTACGCACAGTCACCCCTTGTTGATCCGGGGTCAGCTTCAGATTCTGATACAGGAATTTGACCTCCTGCATTTTCGGAGATACCTTACGGTCAGCGTAGACGATACCGTCTGTACAGAAGCCATAGTCGGTCGCACGGTCGTCATAGTCGCCGCCGTAAGCGAGATATTCGTCGCCGTAGCGATTTTTCTTCATCACCGCTTGGTCGATATAATCCCAGATGAAGCCGCCTTGATACAGCTCATATTTGTTTTCCAGCTCGGTATATTTGTGCATGCCGCCAACGGAGTTACCCATCGCGTGCATATATTCGCAGCTAATATATGGCTTTTGCGGATCATTGTTCAGGTATTCCTCAATATCGGCTGGCTTCGCGTACATGCGGCTCTCCATATCGCTACTATCGTCAAAGTCGCGATTGTGGAATACGCCTTCGTAATGCACGAGACGCGTCGGATCGGTTGCGCGGAAATAATTTGCTACATTCAGGATCACCTGACCAGCATACGACTCATTACCGCATGACCAGATGAGGATCGACGGATGGTTCTTATCGCGCTCGACCATCGAGATCGCACGATCCATCACGATATCTTGCCATTCCGGCAGATCGCCCGGAATATTCCACGATGGCTCTACCGCACCCAGCTTCTGCCACGAACCGTGACTTTCCAGATTCATCTCGTCGATCAGGTAAATGCCATACTGATCGCACAGCTCATACCAACGCGTCTGATTCGGATAATGCGATGTACGTACTGCATTCATATTATTTTGTTTAATCGTACGAATATCCCACAGCATATCCTCTTCGGTCACTGCACGTCCGGTGCGGCAGTTGAATTCATGACGATTGACGCCTTTGAATACAATGCGTTTGCCGTTAATGCACATCACTTTGTTAATCATTTCAAAACGACGGAAACCTACATGCTGCGGAATCACTTCGGTCAATTCGCCAGCCGCATTGTACACAGAAATGTACAGCGTATACAGATACGGTTGCTCCGCATTCCAAGTGGATACACGATTCACCGTCGCGTGGAAGCTAGCTTGTCCGCCCTGTTCACCATCCGCAAATGCCGCTTCGCCAGATGTCACTACATTGCCAGCAGCATCTTTTAATTCCAGTACCGCTTTGGCACCATTTGCAGATTGTCCCTGCTCTAGCGACAGTTTCACGTTCAATTGTCCCTGCGTATAGGCATCATCCAGACCAGCATGCACATGCAGATCCCGTACATGAACCTCTGGCACCGTATACAGATACACCTCACGGAAAATACCGGAGAACCGCCAGAAGTCCTGATCCTCCAACCACGATCCGGTACTGCGTTGATACACTTCCACTGCCAGACGATTCTCGCCCGCTTGCATGAACGGCGTCAGATCAAAGTCCGACGGCGTAAAGCTATCTTCCCCATATCCAACAAACTGCCCGTTCAGCCATACGTAAAACGCCGATTCCACACCTTGAAACGAAATATATACCGGACGTTCCCCATCTAGCTGCTCCGGCAGTACAAAATGCTTCACATAGCTGCCTACCGGATTATAATCTTCCGAAATAAACGGCGGACGCAAATTCTCCACACCATCCCACGGATACATCGTATTCACATACTGCATCTGCCCGTAGCCCTGCGTCTGAATATGTCCCGGCACCGCAATATCGCCCCAACCCGCACAAGAAAATCCATCTTTATAAAAATCCTGCGGACGCGCCGCCGAATTGATCGCATAATGAAACTTCCAATTCCCATTCAGCGAATACCGCCAATCCATCTCCCCACCAGCCTGTGCCTGCTCCGCCGACCGATAATACCGATGATCCGAATACGCATCCACCCGATTCACCGCAAACACCGACGTATCCGCCAACCACTCCAGCGAAGCCTCATTCACACGCTGCTTCCCACGAACATGCACGTCCGCCTTACTCATACTCATCCACTCCATCCCGTTAAAATACTCACCCAATTATTATATCCCGCCACCATCAACCATTTTAATATAATAAAATCGCGCATAGAAAATTTCTATATTCTTATACATTAACAATCCTAATCTCACTACAAATGTCAAACAAAATCCAATAGTTCTAGCCACAAAACCCAACTCCAAGCTACAGCCCTTCCAATCCTTCCCTACTTCCTCACCCAGAGTGAAATCATTTACGCTGTGCATGGAAAAGGGTTGGGGGGGTGCGCCGGAGCGGAGGGGAAGGGAATTGTCCTGAAAAGAGCGAAGCGCTCGCATGTAAGGACTGGATATTCTCCGCCTAAGCGGAAATTCAAAATATCCAGTCCTTAACGGCGACACTTCAGGACAATCCCTTCCCCGGAGCGTTCCAGCTCACACCCCCAACCCATCTTTTCCATAAAACCAGCGCAACATCATTTCACCGATCCAACCATACCTGCCACAAAGTGCTTCTGCATTAAGAAGAACACCAGCGCTGTCGGAATCGTCGAGATCACAATCGCAATCATAATCACACCGTAATCCGGTGCATAACTTGATCCGAGGTTGGAGATCAGCAGCGGAATCGTCTGATTCTCCGGCGTTTGCAGAATAACGAGCGGCCACAGATAGTTGTTCCAGCTGGACATAAATGTAATGATTGCCGCAGCCGCATATGTCGTTTTCATCGTCGGCATATATACGCGGAAGAACAATCCTAGCTCGCTCAGCCCATCCATCCGACCTGCTTCCAGCAAGTCTTTCGGGAACATCTTCGTACTTTGACGGAAAAAGAAGATCAGGAACGCAGTCGTCATCGTCGGAATTACGACAGCCGCTGGCGTATCAATCCCGATGAACGAAACCACATTCGTAATTTTGCCGAACATCCGGTACAACGGCACCATCAGCGCCGCGAATGGAATCATCATCGACAGCAGTAGGATATTGAATACGATATCCTTCGCTTTGCTGCGATATACTTCAAAGCCGTAGCCTGCCAGCGAAGCGATCAGCAGGGCAAGAATCGTAGTAGATACCGCGATCTTCGCCGAGTTCCACATCGCATTCCAGATGTCGACTGAGCTAGCGAGCTTGCTCAGATTCTCGATCAGATGACTGCCCGGCAGCAGTCGTCCGCCAGTCACATCCACCGATAAGTTCGTCGAGCTAACAATCATCCAGAAGAACGGGAAGATCGAGACAAATGCAGCGATGATCAGAAACACATACGTAAAGGTTAATTTGGTTTTAGCCATTGCGCTCACCTGCCACTTTGAACTGGATAAAGGAAAGAATGATGATCATAATTACGATCGAATACGATACTGTTGCCGCATAACCAAAGTCTGGCGAATATTTAAACGACAGATTGTAGATGTACTGCGAAATACTCGTCGTCGCGTTACCCGGTCCGCCCTTCGTAATATTCACAACCTCATCGAACAATTGCAGTGTACCGATGGTGGATGTGATGGACGTGAACAGAATGATCGGTTTGAGCAGCGGAACCGTAATGCTGAAAAATTGACGTACTGCCGAAGCGCCGTCGATGCGTGCCGCTTCGTAAATAGAGCTATCGATATTTTGCAGACCGGACAGGTAGAAGATCATATTGTAGCCCGTCCAGCGCCATGTGATTGCGAGAATAATCGTTACTTTTGCCCAGAACGGATCGGTGATCCATTGAATCGGTGCGCCGATGACATGAATATTCATCAGCAGCGAGTTGACCAATCCATCCGGTGCGAACAAGTATTTGAATACAACTGCATAAGCAACGAGTGATGTGATACACGGCAGGAAGATCGCCGTACGGAAAAAGCCTTTGAATTTCAGGTTTTTGTCATTCAGCAGCACCGAGATAAACAGTGCCAGCAGTACCATCAGGGGCACTTGGAAAATGAGATAAATAAATGTATTTTTGACGGCGGTCAGGAACATACTATCTGTTAGCAGACGCGTATAGTTCTCGATACCGTTAAATTTCAAATTCATGCCGGTTCCCGTCTGGAACGACAGGATCAGCGCTTGGATCATCGGATAGAAATAAAAGATCACAATCATAGCGGCGGCTACGCCAACGAACAGCCAGCCGGTTACGCCTTCTTTGACCCGATTGCCCATGCGGGAACGGGTGGATTTTTTGCTCGGATTCAGAGCGGGTTCTGCTGTCTTCATCTGGTTTCATCTCCCTCATATCGCCGGTTTGCTGCTTGTCTATGTGTAGTGGCTCGCCTGCGGTTTCCTTCGGTATATCCATCTCAACCTATCGATACGGAAAAATAAAACCTTGAACCGTTAAGCCCAAGGTTTTATCTCTCGTTCATTGCGTGTTGCGATTATTTCAGCTGGGCTTCAGCCTGTGCTTGTACATCATTCATCATCGTATCGACGTCTTTGCTACCGTTCAGGTAGTTTTGAACTTCGACTGCCATGATGTCTTCAATTGCGTACGTGTGAAGACCGTAGTTTACGTTTGGAACTTCTTTCGTCCATTTTGCAAAGTCGGCATATACTTTTTGACCACTGAAGAACTCGTCTGGTTTGTCATATGCTTCGTTTTCGGAAGCAGTTTTCAGTGTACCGATGATACCGATTTTGGTCAGCATATCGTTGTACAGCGATTTGTCAGAGCCGAACGTGGATTTCAGGAAGTCTGCGGCTGTGTCTTGTCCGTCCATATTCATGACGTACCAAGAAGCACCACCGATGTTAGAAGCGTGTACGGAATTAGCTACGCCTTTCAGTACAGGGTAAGGAACAACTGCCCATTTGCCGGATTGAGACGCTTCAGCTTTTACAGAAGGTGTGATCCAGTTACCAGTTGGAACGCTGGCTACATCGCCTTTGTTGAAGGCAGCCAGGAATTGACTCCAGTCGGAGTTTGCTTTGACGATGTTAGCATCGTACATCGCTTTGTATGTTTCCAGTGCCGTTTTCAGTGCAGCATTGTTCGCGATATTCGGTGTCGTACCATCTTCTTTCAGGTACCAGGAGCCTGCGGATTGAATCATAGAACGAATCAGACCGAGGTCATTGGGATCTTGGGTCAGCATGTCTTTGCCAGTAGCGGCTTTGACTTTTTTACCGATTTCGATGAATTGATCCCAATCGATGTTTTGCAGATCAGCTACTTTGTAGCCTGCTTTTTCCAGATAGTCAGTACGTACATACAGACCCGTTACGCCGGAGTCAAACGGTACACCGTACTGTTTGCCTTGATAGCTAGTAGGACCTGCTTTGTAATCTGCGAAGTCGGATGCTTTGATGGAATCGGACATGTCGCGGAATGCGTCAGGATACGCTTGCAAGAAACCTTGGGAACGATAGTCCTCTATCAGTACGATGTTTGGCAAACCTTTGGTAGTACCGGAGTTCAAGCCAGTGTTCAGCTTTTGTACGATATCCGCTTGTGCATTTTCGACGATATTAATCGTTACGTCTGGATGGTCAGCCATGTATTTTTCTTTGGCAAGATTCAATGCGGCGATGTTAAAGTTCGGGTCCCATGCCCAGATAGTAATTTCTTTTTTGCCCGGATCGGAGCTTGCGCTGCTGCCGCCACCGCTGGAACATGCGGACAACAACAGTACGCTTGCTAGTAAAAGGAACATCCATTTTTTCATTTCTGTTCAACCCCTGCTCTTATATGATGGAATACCAACTTGATTGAAAGCGCTTGCTTATTGACAAATTTATCTTACCATTCCCGTTCCGTCGGTCGTTAGGAATATCTTTATGCGGATTTGTGATATTATTGGTTCTATTTTTATTGGTAGCGTTATCATTTGGTACTATATTTACTTTTTGGTACATTTTTTAGATACATTTTAAAATAGATATGACTTTGTATCCGTTTTTATCTGCTTTTTCTCATTATAGATGTGGAAATAACAGACTGGATATTGGCGATTACAAGAATTACATCTGGGCTTTGGCAGCAAAAAACAGCCGAACCTGCATACTGCTGCGCAGGTTCGGCTGTGATCAGGACAATCGGATGAATGATGAACCGCCGGGCGCGGCGGATCGTATATGCTGCCAGTATTGCTAGCGCTGTCTGTCTGTTCGGCTTCCCCGTCTACATTATGCAGGAATCGAACACGAGGTAGATACTGGCTCTGCTTATTTGACCGGCTTCTCTTCCGGTATGTTGGTAAAGCGATTTTCTGTCTGTGTCGTGCCAGTAGGAGTCGTTGTTGTTGACGGCTGAATCGGATTATCGATATACCCGTAACGCGATACGCCGTTAGCTGTCAGATTGTCGAAGAATACCACTTTACTCAAAATGCTCGGCATCGTTCCATCTTCCTGCTCAATGCTGTACGGCAAGAAGAACAGATTGTTCGATGATTGTTTGGTCAGATCCAGCTTGGCTGTCCATACCAGCTCGCTGTGATTGTCCTTCATTTCATAGTAAGAAACGACATCTCCACGTTGTTCAAAGAATGGGTAGTATTGTCCTTCTGGGAAATAATAGCGGTAGATGCCGCCGCTCTCCTCAGACGGAGTGAAGCTCTTCAGTCGGTTAATGCGCGGAATTGTCACTGCTGCCTCACGCGCTGTTGCCAGATCGGTACCGCTCAGTTGACGCAAATTCTGATCCGGTGTTTTGGCAACATAGACGATGCGCGATGTCGCATTCCAGTACACCGTCGCTTGTGCGGCTTCTGCGATAAAGCGCAGCGGCACCATTGCCCGTCCGTCACGAATCGTCGGCGCAACCGGCAGTTGAATCGTGCGGTCGTTGATCGTTGCAGTCGTCTGTCCGATGACCAGCGTGATCACATTGCCGTCCTGACTGACGGTTACCGTTTGATTAATATTGTTCCATATCGTTGAATTGCCCGGTATGTACTGTAGCGCCTTGATGGGAATCATCGTTGTACCGCGGTCCACGTAAGCGGTCACACCGACATAAACGGTCGAATTGTTGACGATAACCTGAATGTCCGGTGATGCCGCTGCTGCCTGAACCGTGCCGGCTCCCATACTAAAAACGAGCGCGATCGATAAAATCAGCCTGGAAAATGTTTTCATCATATTCTATTCCTCCATTGATCGTCATACAAACCAATACACTGCCGTGCACGTAAATGTTGCATAGGCTGTTTGTATGCCAACGCCGTGTTTTGCGGTTCCCGCTCCATCCGTATGCCGAAAGTCGCCCGATTCTGCCGCAGCTCTATCCTTTGCTGCCCATGTGTATACAGAAACGGAGCATTCCACTGTCCAGCCTTATCTTATCATCTTTTATACCCCGACTGCCAACTAAGCGAGCTGGCAAAGGTATGGCGGAACCGCGCTCCTGCTTATGTATCCTTACCCGCTATGCCATATTCATAAAATTTCAATTCTGTCATCGTTTGGAAAAGTGGTAGTGGTGAGACAAATACATGAGATGAATAATAATAGAAACGATACATGCGTAACATACGTACATGCAGTTATGTTGAAATGTTCTGCTCGCTGCAAACTTTGCATATGGAGAAGCGATGCTGTATATTTTATGCAAACCGTATATCTCAGCAAAATCATCGGAATATGACACTTTTTATTTATGATTATGTTGCTATGACTGCCTTTCCGCGCTTCAAGCAAGGCGATTTCGGTGTATAAACAGAAGAGATATAAAGTAAATGCCATTCTGCATATGTCATTTTGTACAAATGAGTATGACATATGCACGGATGACGTAATAGAGAGAATGACAAACAGACAATAGGATGTGTAGAGACTATATTGGAGGAGGATTACTTTGCAAAATTGGATTACGAATTTCATGGAGCAATTCGGCTATGTCGGTATTGCGCTAATTATTGCACTGGAAAATGTATTTCCGCCGATTCCATCGGAGATTGTACTTCCGTTTGGCGGATTCATGACGACCAACTCGTCGCTAACCGTGATTGGTGTTATTATTGCGGCTACGATTGGCTCGGTAGCGGGTGCAGTGATTTTGTATGGCGTGGGGCTGCTGATTGATGTGGAGCGGCTGGAGAAGATTGTTGACCGCTGGGGTCATATTTTACGAGTAAAAAAGGAAGATATTCACCGCGCGGACAAGTGGTTTGACAAGTATGGCTACTGGACAGTGCTGTTCTGCCGCATGGTGCCACTCGTACGCAGCCTGATCTCCATTCCAGCGGGCATGTCTAATATGAAATTTGGACTGTTTCTATTATTTACGACGATTGGTACGGTGATCTGGAACTCGATTCTAGTCATTATTGGAGCAAGTCTGGGCGAGAACTGGCATCGGATTACGGAGTTTATGGATGTGTATTCAAATATTGCGTATGCGATTATTGCTGTGGTGGGGATTGGGTTTATCGTTTGGTATGTGAGACGGCATAAGAAGGCGCAGGCGAAATAGTTAAGCAAGAAGTATACAATATCAATAATTATTAAATAATACGATGTTATTATGGTGTGATAAGATGTTATCATGGTATAATATAATTAACAGTTCCCGCCCGGCCTAGCAAACTGAGACCCAGTTTGATGCAAAAATGGGTGGGCCATTTTTTTATATGGGGGCTTATTATGAATACTGGCGGTCTGCCTCTAAAACCGGCTATTTCTATAGAACAGCAGATTTTATTATTGGAATCTCGTGGTCTCATCATTCCAGATCATAATTATGCCAAGAAAATATTACAACAAATTAGTTACTATCGATTTACCGGCTATCTCCTGCCCTTCAAAAATCAACAAGGTAATTATCGTAAACATACCTATTTTCAATCGATCGTTAATATTGCACATTTCGATTCCGCATTGCGACTTCATTTATTTAAATTGTGTGAACATATCGAAATCAAAATGAGAGCTACATTGTCATATTATCTGGCAATGAAGCATGTACAGAATTCACTGTTTTATAAAGAAGAGCAAAACTTCAATTTCCAAAAAATTAGTTTTGATTCTTTTAGTCAAAGCTGGCAAAAAAGTTTATCTGATAGTAGAGAAATTTTCATCCAGCACTATCGCAGTCGTTATGGAGGACAATATCCTATATGGGTTGCTATTGAAGTTCTAACCTTTTCTTCACTATCCATCTTATATTCCAATCTACATACGCAAGATCAAAGATTAATCGCAAAAGAATTTAATTTAAAAACGAATAACTTGCTCCGAAATTGGCTTCATGCGCTATCTGTTATCCGTAACAAATGTGCTCACTTTGGTAGATTGTACTTTACGCTTTTGGACAAAGATATAGCACGTTCGTTTAATGCGAGAGAACTTCATTTGAATGCAAAAAAGTTATTTTCACTCATTTTCTCAGCAAAGTATTTGGTACAAGATTTAGATTTTTGGCAGCAATGGGTAGATGAATTGGAAAATCTAATCATTACATACTCATCCGATATTGATCTGGATGTTCTCGGTTTTATACCAGATTGGAAGCATCATTTAATGAGTGTACCATCTGACATAAATTAAAAGAAGAGCCGTGTAGTTTAGGCACCATCTGCCCACGGCTCTTCTTTTATTCATGACTAACTCAACTATTCATAAACAACACAACATCCCTCAACTCGACGGATTGTTAGTCACCATCGCGTACCCAAGCAGCATGAATAATTCAAACCCTACCGCCAGAATCACTACAGCAGCAACGATGCTCCAGATGAGTTTGCGAGTATTCATTCGTCCGATGTTCATCTTCCTCCCCCTTTTTGCCACAATCTATATCCAAAGTATCATATAAAATACAACAATTTCCACTTCAGAACGCCGTATCCTACTTGTAGTTGAATATTCAAATGAGAACAAAAGGGAAACCAACTATTAGCAACCATCGGCATGAACAAGCATCTTTACCAATCACTATCAAGAACGATCAAACAACTCCTGCTGCTCTACAATCAACGGCAATGTGATCTTCACCTTCGTCCCTTCGCCCTTCTTACTAGAAATACTCACGCCGTATTGATCGCCGTACAGCAACGTAATACGGTTGTTGACGTTCTGAATCCCGATGCCGGTGAATAGTTGGCGTTTGGACTTCGGATTGGGCAGTTGGCTATCTTCATCATCAGACAAACCGTCGATACCGTCGCCGTTGTCGACGACTTCGCACACCAGCATGTCATCCAAGCGCGATACCATAATATAGATAACGCCTGCTCCTTTTTCATTAAACGCATGGAAAAAGGCATTTTCGATAAATGGCTGGATGATCAGCTTTGGCACCTGATAGTCCATACAGTCTGGTGCGACGAAATAATTGACCTGTACTTTATTGCCGTAACGCACATGATTGATGAACACATAATTTTTCATATTGTTCAGTTCCTGCTCGATGGTGATTGTCTCGCTGACATTGCTGATCGTATTTTGCAGCAGGGAGATTAGGGCATTGATCGTCTCGGCGGCGGTTTCTTTATTGCCTTTTTGCACGAGCATCTTGATCGACGCCAGCGTATTGTACAGGAAATGGGGATTGATCTGCCGCTGGAGCGCCGCTAGCTCAGCGTTACGCTGTTCTTTTTGCGTTTCTAGCAGACGTGCGATGTACTCGTTCAGCTCATCCAGCATATAGTTGAACGCCCGGCTCAGCTCCTGCACCTCGTAGCTGCCTGTCACATGCACATAGTTGCCAAAGTCCTTTTCGGTAATGGTCGACATCTGGCGCACCAGTCGAGTGAGTGACTGCGTGAGTCGACGCGAGATCAGGAACACGGTCAGCAGTGCTGCCAGTACGATGCCGATACAGATCAGGGCGATATCACGTACGTTAATAATCTGTCCGACAGCATATTCGCGGTCGATCAGATTCACCAGATAGAAATTGTACGACGGGATATAATTGGCGAGAATGATATGATTTTTGCCCATCACATCGTCGTTCTTGTAGCTCAGCTGTTGATCCTGAATGTCGGTCACGTCTTTTAACAATTCCGGGGAAAAGGTGCCGATCAGGTCTTCGCGGTTGGACGACACGATCCGTCCGTACGCGTCGAGAATGAGCACATCGTTACCCGTACTCGTAAAATTGCTGTAAAAGCGCTTGAACTCCTGCTCTCGAATCGCCACATAGATCGTGCCATACAGGTAATCGCTCGTGCGCTCCATGAGCGCTTTGGACGCGATAATATAATCTTCCTTGCCATTCTTTGCCGTCTCCTCGTCATACTGGTACATGAGCCGCTTCGGCTCTGCTACGGTACGCTCGGTAATCCGGTTTTTCGCCAATTGTTCGGTCGGCACAGGCCAATACGACCAGTCCGACGTATAGCTGCGCCCGTTCACACCGACAAGCGTCACACCGACATCGTACGCATCCACATTGGACTTGATCTGCTTCATCTGCTGTCCCATGCCAAAATAGGTCACAGACGCGCTTAACGAATCCCCTTCACCGCCAGTCAGGTAACTTTTCACCGTCCCGTTCTGCGACGCATGGCTGACGCCATTAACGATGGAATCGTTGAATGACTCCATACTGCTCTTGATCTGATTCAGCACTTTGGAATTGGTAATGCTGAACGTCTCGGTAAACAGCCGCTCCGACATGCGAATCGTCACTAACGAAGTGAACAGACAGACGGTGATGATGCTGACAACCATAACGATAAACAGCTTGAAAAACAGTCCCTTTTGCTCAAAACGACGCATATGGTTTTTGATATTCATTTCTCATTCCCACTCATCTTCATAAGATCCTGCCGTTTAGCGCATATGCTGCCGGCGGTACTGACTGGGCGACAGACCGGTCCACTTTTTGAATACTTTGGTGAAATAGCTATGATCGGAATAGCCCACTTTGTCGCTGATCTCGGAGATCGCATACCGGTCATCCGTTAGCATCTCGGCAGCCTTTTGCACCCGAATCTTGTTCAAATGCTCGCTGAAGCCTTCCTTGTTATGAGTCGTAAAATAACTCGACAAATACGACGGATTAAAATGAAAATGCTGCCCTAATCCGGTCAGACTGAGCGGTTCAGCGTAATGCTGCTGTATATATTCCAGCAGCATCTTCATATTGGAGCCACTCTGCTGACCAGAACGCTCAGCGATGCTTGCCTGCACCCGCTCCAGAAAGCCGTTCAGTAGCGCCAGCGTCTGCTGTACGTCCAGCGCATCGTTAATATCGCGGAAATAATCATATTTTTCCTGATCCAGCTGCCGTACATCGTAATCCTGATTGCCCAGCAGCGTAATAATGTTAAAAATAATATTGCCCAGAAACGACTTCAATTCAAACGGCGTTGCCCGGTAATTACCAGCCAGCGTCTGCACATATTCCTGTAGCGCTGCAAAGGCACTGTCAAACTGCTCCCGCCGCAGTTCCTCGGTAAACTGCTTCAGATTGAAGCCACCCTTCACCTCTATCGGCTCCGGCAATTCATGCTCAATCATCAACGCCTGATCGGGAAAATAAAACCGGTACTCCAGCAATGTCAGCAAATGCTGGTACATCTCACCAATCTGCTGTGGCTGTTCAAATGGTTCAGTTAGCGCCCACGCATGCTGCGCTGTCTCGACCTCTTGCTCGCCGTGCGATGCTAGCTTCCGCAATACATGAATAAGCTCGTCAGCATGTGCATCATCCGTATTCAGCAAAAAGACAACAATTTGCGGATCGGTAGCTACCGGACGGAACGCCAGCGGCACTCCGCACTGTTCCAGACATTCCGCTATGCTGGAACTGATATTGGCAATCTGGTTGCTGCGCTGCTGACTCCACGCATCGCCATTGCCACCATGCGTCAGGCGCGGCTGCACACCAACGAGATAACAGTGAGCATATGGAAACTGTGTCGTTAACAATTCCGGCTCATAGTCAGCGTCAAAGCCAGCGATGAGCTTTTCCAGTACATGGTCGACGGTGATCTGTTCGCCGCCCGTTTGCTCGTCATATTGGAGCGCCGGGATGCGGCGGGCGGTATTTTGCAGCACTTGTAGCAGCTCTTGCGTTTCTAACTTGGGCTTGAGAATATAGTCTGCTACTCCGTTCTGGAAGGTGGAGCGCACATAATTAAATTCACCGTAGCTGCTAAGCACGATGACTTCAATCGCAGGATAATTCTGCTTGACGATTCGTGTAAATTCCTCACCATCCATAATAGGCATCACGATATCGGTAATGACGATATGCGGGCGCAGCTCGTCCATCAGCTCCAATGCTTCACGTCCGTTGGACGCCTCGCCCACGATCTGGAATCCATATTGTTCCCAGACGAGATAATGCTTGATTCCTTTCCGAACCAGCACCTCATCATCGACGATTACTATTTTGCATAATTCTTTCATTAGGACACTCCCTATAAGACTGGATGTTACGCATAAGTTGCTTTGAATCTCATCATCTATCTTCATTATATGGGATGGATCGCGAATATGGCGTTTTGCGAAGTTATTTTTGATAACGTTTTCATAAGAGAGGGATAATGTTTGTCTGATTTTGTCTTTTTATGCTATCACAAAACGGGGATTTGCGGCACAAAATGTTTTACGATCACTAGTGGCACAGGATTGTACATCGCTACCGATACATAGCCAATACCCGTCATGTCGTCTTGAGCACATCACGGGTATTGGCAGGCAGTACATATAAAGTAGGAGTTGGTGTTATTTGCTACGATCTAGCGCCATCCGTGCCGCCAGCCCGGTCAGCACGCCCGCCATGAGCCAGCGTTGCCATTGTAACCAAAGTGGACGCGTGGAGAACCATGCCGCTACAGCACTGGCAGTGAGAACGATCAGCAGATTGATCATAAAGCTAACGCTGATCTGAATCAGTCCCAGCTCCATACTTTGCAGCAATACCGACCCACGCGACGGATCGATAAATTGTGGCAATAACGATATGTACAGTACCGCTGCTTTCGGATTGAGCAGATTGGTCATAAAGCCCATCATGAATAGCTTGCGCGGGGAATCCACCGATAGCTGCTGCGGTTCCAGCGGCGATGATTGACCTCGTGCAATCGACTTCCAAGCGAGCCAGAGCAAATAACCCGCGCCTGCCCAGCGAATCAGCTCATACAACAGTGGCACCGCACGAAAGAGCGCAGACAGTCCGAACATCGTTGCTGTAATATACACAGTAAATGCCAGCATTATGCCCATTAATGAGATTACGCCTGCCATTCGCCCCTGTGTAATTGAACGCGATAACAAATAGATCATATTCGGTCCCGGCGCACACACCATACCGAGCGCCACCAGTGCAAAGCCAATCATCGTTGTCATATCCAGCATGCTTCACCCTCCTGTACTATGTATTCCATTTTTATACATTATATTGAATGATAATACTTCAACGCAAAAAGTCAACCCTACCGTATAGGCTACTCATAGCTATTACGATGGGATTGACTTGAAATCAATATACATAAATATTCATTTAAAAGTATAATTATTACGCAAAAAAATATAAAAAACCACTTTACTGCGTATGTTCTATATCTTCATGAAACACAACCTGTGCCCGCCCGGAGCGCTTCGCTTCGTACAGCGCTAGATCGGCGCAACTTAACAGATGTTTAGCCCCTGTTCCGTCATTCGGATACATTGCAACGCCGACCGACGAAGCAGTGATCACTTCCTGATCGTCCAGTTGCCACGGTTTTTGCAAAGCCTGACAGATCGTATCTGCCATCCAGCCAATCTGACCACGACTGCTCACGAGTGGCAATACAACGATGAATTCGTCGCCGCCAATCCGAGCAATCGTATCCATAGGACCCAATTCACTCGCGATTCGCTGAACCATCTGAATAAGCAGCGAGTCGCCCGCTTCATGACCAAGCGTATCGTTTACCTGCTTGAATCGGTCGATATCCAGATACAATATACCTAGCATCGTCTGATTCTGATGTGCCAGTTCAATATCTTGATGCAGCTGAGTCAGCAAATAGCGACGATTCGGCACGCCAGTCAGCGGATCGATATAGGCAAGCGATTTGAGCTGCTGCTCGTGCATTTTACGTTCCTCGATATTGCGCGCTACGGTCAGCAGATAATCGTCTTTGTCTTCCTGCTGCACATACGACATATTCATCTCAAACCAGATATGATGACCATCCTTGTGACGGTAGCGACATTCATGCACAACATGCACTTTCTTTTCTACCAGTATTTCATTTAATAAACCGGCAAACTTCCCAATATCTTCGGGATGTACCAGTTGAAAGCGTTCGGTCTGGATCAACTCTTCCGGCGTATAACCCAGCGCACGCGAAATGGACGGCGATGCGTACTGCACGGTACGATCCAGTCCGAGAATGGTGATCACATCGGTCATATTTTCGGCGATCAGCTGGTAACGTTCCTTTTTCTGTTGCAGCGCAACTTCGGCAAGTTTACGGTCGGTGATATTGCGGCTCACGATAATGAGACGATTCCGTTCATGCACACCGCAAAAGATCGGCGTCTTCATGACTTCCCACGTACGTTCTACCCCGTCATACCCGACAAACGACTTCTCCACGATTAACGTGGAGCCTTTTTGCCACGTTTGTTCATCAGTCATTGTATTAAATTCAAAAATCGATCGTAATTCCGGACGCATCTCCGCCAATTCCAGATCGGTTTTATTCATATATTCAGACTCGGTCAGCTTATGAACCTCTCGTACCATCTGGTTACATAGCAGCCAGCGCCCTTCGCCGTCCTTGAGTACAATCAGCTCCGGTATCATATCAATCAGCAAACGTAGCTGCGACTCATTCTCGCAACCTACCAGAAGCTCATTGGAGAATTCCATAAGAATCCTCCTTTCCGCAAAATGATCCTGAATCGCCGCTAGGGAATGAAGAAAAATGGATCAGCGCGACTCAGAAAAGATAAACACATCAATAATATATATTATATCGGCGGCAGTCATAACAGTTTACAGCGCTGAAAGCCCCATTTTGACGGGAAAAACAATAAATTTTCATGAAAACACAGTCGTCGTGTTACAGGCAAATGGTATAATAAAGGGATACCACAAAGCCTAGGAATGCAGGAGAACGATAAATATGAACCAACCTTCCAATGAATCCGTTGCGGATTCGATACTGGATCGGTGGCGTCGTCAGATTGAACAACAGCTGATTCCACTAGAACAGGAGATTCGCAATGTTACGTATACCGAGCAGGCGCTGGAGCAATGTCTTCGCATCATGCCCGATCTAACTCCAGTTGCCGCGCAATTGTATCGGCTACTGGTGGAATTAACGATATATAGCCGGGTCATGAAGCCACTGCATCGCACGACCGGCTCCACTACGCTATCACTCGGTTACCATACCCGATTGGCGGCAACGGAAGTACAGAATCGGTTACAACAATTATTATCCGCGCCACTCGCTCCACTGGAACAAGCGGAAGAACGCGTCGTACTGGGCGGATTGCTCAAGGAATTACGGCAAAGTATGCTGTACGAAGTACGAGATACGCATGTGTTGCTGACTTGCTATTATTTGCTCTGGCGCGGCTGGCTTATGTCCTTGCCACAGGCGGTGCCGCTATTAGAGCGCGAATTGAAGCTGCTGGAACGCGCCTTTGCGCAGGCAGATCAGCAAAAGGACAATCGGCAGGCGCCACGCTTTGCTTACAATTCCGGGATGCTGGCGCGCAGTTATATTTATTTTCTGTCCAATGAAGATGAGCAGGCGCTGGACTGGATTCGCCAAGCGGCAGAGCGGCATGACTTTTACCCGGAACGGATGCCCGATCTAATGGGCGAACTGGCAGCAGCGGAGCAATGGGAACGGCTGTCATGGTGGCTGGAGCAGCTTGTTCCGGTGCTGCGCCGACAGTATTCCGACCTCCAGCATTACGGCGACTACTGGGAATTGGTAATCCAGCAGTTACCAGATCGTGAGTCACAGATGTGGCAAGCGCTGGGACGTATGCTACCGCTTGGTGGACGTATTTATGAAGATCGCCTGCTGGCGTATGGGAAGTACCGGGAGTGGATGGATTATCAGTTATCCGCAGGGAAAGACCCTGCCAACTACAAAGTGACCGAACTGAAACCGCTGGAAAACAATGCACCGGAGCTGCTATTGCCCTTTTACCATCAGGCGGTAGAGCGGCATATGTCACACAAAAACCGGGATGGCTACAAAGCAGCGGTAAAGCTACTCAAACGACTATCCAAGCTATATGCCAAGCTGAAGCAGGATGAAGTCTGGCGGGAGTATATGGAGCAATTCGCCGCCCAGCATAGCCGCTTGCGGGCGCTACAGGAAGAATTACGGAAAGGAAAGCTGATTCCATGAGTCATCATCTACAACATATTCAAATCCGCGTCGGTATGAGCGAATACGGCGATGCGCTGATCTATGGCACCAAGGAATCATACGGCTTCGTACCAGCGCTCTACCTCAAGCATCTGCTGTTTGCGTGGCACAAGCCTTCCTTTTACGGAACTCAGCTACAGATCGAGCAGACGCCAGAGGTGGAGCTGATCGTCTTGCCTGCCGAACAGGTAATTCCCTTTTTCGCAGAGGCAGAGCTGCTCCATCATGTGGAGTGGAATTGGGAAGGTGACGCCGATGCCCTGCGTCAGCTTACCCCTGCGCTACTGAATTGTCTGAACGATAAAAAGTATCTGCCATCGCTCGGCGCATACCGACGTGGCAAATTGCAGTGGAAATGGGACCCGGACTATTTGCTCAAATCGGTATCGCGGACGAAGCGGCAGGAATTGCAGCGATTGCTGCAAACAGGCGTGGAGCCGGAGCTGCTGGAAGGGTTGCAGGCGTCCTTTTCTGCCAATGTGTCGGAGCGGTATTACAATACCGAAGCCGAAGCTGCCGATCTGCGGCGCGAATATCCGCAGCTATTTGACCGGAACAACAGCACGGCAGGAATGGATGAGAATAGCTGGCTCGTATCGATTGGCTGGAAAAGTGATTCTGCACCTTTCCGTCCGGCATTGCAGCTAGTCGAGCCGGAAGAGGAGAATAACGGCTGGCAATTACGCCTGATTTTACAGGATAAAACGGATGAAACTCATCTGGTGCCAGTGCGCCTGAGTATGAGCGGTCAGGCAGATGGGGATTGGCCGACAGCATGGCAGCAGCATGTGCTGGATCGCTCTACCATTTGGCGTGAGCAATTGCGCGCTGTCCTGCCGATCAACCAGTTTGGCACGGAGCAGGATATGATCGGGCGCAGTCTGAACAATGAGCAGGCGTGGCGCTTTCTGTCGCAGTACAGCAATCGACTGCTGCAATCGGGCTGGCTCGTGCTGCTGCCTGCATGGTGGGAAGCGGCGCGCCGCAAGCGTCCGAAGCTAAAAGCCAAAGTGAGCGAGGAAGAGGAAAAGCGTACCGGCAAGTCCTTTTTCGGATTGGACGCGTTAATCGACTTCGACTGGCGGATCGCGATCGGCGAGACAGAGCTGACCGAGGATGAATTCCTCGAACTAGCGGAAAAGCAAGAACGGCTTGCTCTGTTCCGCGGTCAGTGGATCGTACTAGACCCCGAGCTGCTGGAGCAGATTCGCCGCGCAATGCAAGGAATCGATCGGCGACGCGGGTTGTCATTTCAAGATGTGCTGCAACTCCATCTGATGCGGCGTAGCAAGCAAAATGGCGAACAAGAAGAAGAAATTGACGCCGAAGAGGAAGAATTTCAACGTATTGAGATTGAAGTGGAATTGAACGAGCATCTGAATGGATTGATCAGCCAGATTAGTCAGCAGAACGATATGCCGCTCATTCCGGTTCCTGCTGGGCTGCATGCACAGCTGCGACCATATCAGCAGGAAGGCTTCTCATGGCTCAGCTTCTTGCGTCGCTTTGGGCTTGGCGCTTGTCTGGCAGACGATATGGGTCTCGGCAAAACGATCCAGCTCATCACGTATCTGCTGCATATTAAGGAAGATGCTGAAACCGAAGCAGAGCGATTACACCAGATCGTGCTGCAAAGTATGGAGCAAAATGATGCGCAGGAATTACAACATACACAGCTGGCAGCAGTAATGAAGCAGCCGCCAATTGATACGAAGACAACTGCTGTAAACGAAAATATCCATGTACCAGATATGAGCGGTGCAACGATCTCTTCCGAGCAATCGTTACAACAACAGCAGGATCTTACGCGTACGATGCAAGGGAGCGGCGAGGAAGCACAATTTTCACATCCTCCTTCTTCCAACTCTACACCCAGTATGTCGGAAACGGAATCATCGCTGCTGGTCAGTCATTCGGTGTCCAGTCCGACTTCGCTAGTTGTCTGCCCGACATCCGTACTCGGAAACTGGCAAAAGGAGATTCTTCGCTTCGCGCCTTCTCTGCGTGTTGCCCTGCATTATGGTAGCAAACGCTTGAGCGGCGATGCTTTTCAGCAAGCGGTTGAGGAGAACGATGTGATTCTAACGTCCTTTGCGACGGCTTCACTAGATCAGGAGCTATTACAGACGGTTACATGGGCAACGATCTGTCTGGACGAAGCACAAAATATCAAAAACGCACAAACCCGCCAATCGCAGACAGTACGCAGTCTGCACGCTTTGCACCGGGTCGCTATGACCGGTACACCGATTGAGAATCGGCTTGCCGAGCTATGGTCCATTTACGACTTCATCACTCCCGGCTATCTGGGCAGTATGAAGGGATTTCAGGATCGTTTTGCAACGGCGATTGAGAAGGAGCATGACGAGGAACGCACCCAGAATCTGCAACAGCTCGTTAAGCCATTCATGCTGCGCCGGACGAAAAAAGATCCGAATATCCAGCTGAATTTGCCGGAAAAGAACGAGATGAAGACGTATATCAACCTCACCCCGGAGCAGGGCGTCATGTACGATCAGGCGGTCAATCAGCTGATGCAGCAGATGAACCAGCTACAGGGCATGAAGCGCAAAGGTGCTATTCTGTCTGCCCTCACGCAGCTCAAGCAAATCTGCGACCATCCGGCACTCGTGCATACTGTGTCGCCGCAAGAAGATGGCGAAGAAGAACAGACAGATTGGAGCATCGATACGCTCATCAGTCGCTCTGCCAAGCTAGAACGGTTGGTGGAGATGGTGCGTGAGCTGCGTGCCGAAGGCGAGAAATGTCTGATTTTCACCCAGTATATTGGTATGGGTCAGATCATCCAGAAAGTATTGAGCGAGGATATGAACGAGTCAGTGTTGTACTTGAACGGTAGCACGTCCAAGACGGCGCGTGACCGTATGATTGAGCAATTCCAAAGCCCGGGCGAGCCGAATATATTCATCCTATCACTCAAGGCGGGCGGCGTCGGTCTGAATCTGACCGCCGCCAACCATGTGTTCCATGTGGATCGATGGTGGAATCCAGCGGTCGAGAATCAGGCGACCGACCGGGCGTACCGGATGGGGCAGCAGCGAGATGTGCAGGTGCACAAGTTTATCTCGCTCGGGACGCTGGAGGAGCGGATCGATGAGATGCTGGAGAGTAAGCAGCAGCTAAGTAACAATATTATTTCCACTTCGGAAGGCTGGATTACGGAACTGTCGAACGATGAGTTGCAGAGCTTATTCAGCTTGCGGCGTGAGTGGGTTGATGTGTAATGTGAGGTGGTGTGGGGAAAATTGACGGTGGTGGTGGGTGAGAGTCCGCTGCGGGAAGGGATAAGGGGACGGGACTCGGGTGGAGGTACGAGAATCTATGGATTAGGAGTGCAGGTAGATTCTCGCACCTCCAAAGTCGTCCCGTTCCCCTTATTCCCTCCCCTCCGCTCCGTGCTCATCGCAGCACCAACGCAATTTCCTACTTTGTGGGAGTAGCAGGTCTTAGACATGAAGTGGTCGAGAGGAGCTTGTGATGAAGGTTTTCTTTCGTGTTACCCTGATTGTATTGGTCTGTTTGTTTATGGTTGCTTGTAGCGATGAACGGGAGGATGTTGTCGTTGACTATGAAGCAGGATATGGTGATGTAGACGAACACGCGTATTCTGGTTTTGCTTTTCTTATTCACTTAGTATTTGATCAAATAAAAACGCTGTTTCCTGATGATTGCCTGTTGGCTAAACATTTCGAGGAATCAGCGTTTTTCTCTTTTGTATGGTTATTGAGCTTGCAGCTATGTTTGCCTAGCATCGTTACTCTGCATTCGTGCAATCCAGTTCTACCATCACACCAAAGTGATCGGATACGACAGCTCCGTTTGTCCCGTCCAATGCAACTTGAGAACGTTGGACTCGCATTGGACGATTGCTGTAAATGTAATCAATGCGCAGCGGACGTTCGTTGCCTTCCCAACCAGCGATGGATTTCACTACGGTATGTCCGCCGTCTTTTTCCTCTGCGAGTGTATACGTATCATGCCAAATATGCTTCATCATATAGTCGTAGCCTTCGCCGCGAATCTCTGCCACATTGTTAAAATCGCCCAAGAAAAACACCTGATCATCCAGACACGGCGCCAGCAACTCCTCTGCTCGATCCCATTGCGGACGGAACGGTTCTACCTCATCATTCCACCAGCCAAAATGTCCATCTGCCAACCATAGCGGTTGTCCCTGATACTCCGTCTGCACCGCCAGCACTTTGCGCGTTTTGTAATGTTCATAAATATGCTGCGTAGAGACGTGACCGAGTATCGCCTCTGTCAGTGGTGTCCGCGACAAAATCGCCAATCCTTCATCCAGTCGACCTCTGGACGCCGCATGCACCGGAACCCATGTCCAATAATACACGGTCTGAAGATGCGACACTAGTATATGCGCATAGTTGTCCCGGCGAATCACTGCATCGTAATCTGCGGCAAAATAATGAGTCAGCTTCTCGACCGATAACGGCGGCTGAGCGGCAGGCTGATTGACCTCCTGCATGGCGATCAGATCAAAGGAATGCTGATCAATAAAAGCCGCCAATTCGCGGATTTTGTCCAATTGATTCTCTTCATGCCAGGCGTGCGCATTCAAGGTTAACAGTTTCATGATTCTCTCCACCTGCTCTTTCTATATCGTGTTGCCACTGTAACTTCGCTGTCTCCCATCATACCATATTCTTTTTTCCACCCGCAGAATGTAGGCAGTCTGAGCGTGAATTACGATGCCTTAACGTCAAAAACCGCTGTCAGCGGACAGCGGTCGATTCACGGATCATCAGCTGCGGACGAATGCGCATGCCCTGCGCTGATTGCTCTTGTTGATTCATTTTGTTCAATAGCAGCTCGACCGCCGAGCGGGCAATCTCGTCTGCCGGTTGACGTACTGTCGTCAGTAGCGGATGCAGCTGGGACGCAATAATCTGATCGTCATAACCGATAATCGACATGTCCTGCGGAATACGAACACCACCATTCGTCAGCGCATTGATCAGTCCAATCGCAATATAATCATCCCCGGCGAATACAGCTTCCGGCAATGTTCCCTCTCGCAACCAGCGCTGACCGATTTCATATCCAAAGCCAATACTGTACGTTCCCTGCTCTACTATCGGCTCCACTCCAGCTTCCGCCAGCGCCTGAACAAATCCGCTGCGCCGCTCACGGGTACTCAAAAACAGTTCATCCCCGCACACATGCACAATCCGCTGATGCCCCAGCTCTAGCAAATGCCGTCCAGCGATATACCCGCCATACGCATTGTCGACGGAGATCGCTTCCGCGCTATGCTGCGGCAGCTGGTTGTCGATAAGTACATACGGAATGTCCCGTTTTGCCAGTTCATCGACAAACTCTTTCTCCTCTACCGGCGAGAGTAGAATCAATCCATCAAGCCGATCCTCCTGCATCATATAATGCTCACCCTGCTCACCTAGCCCGGTCGATACCGAAATCGCTAGATAATATCCTTGCAGGGCAAGTAGATCGTTAATCTCTTTGGCAACCGAATCAAAAAAGGAATCGTGCAATGTCGTCAAAATCAATCCAATCGTGCCTGTCCGCCCGCGTGCGAGCGCGCGGCAGCACTAGGGCGATAATCTAGCTCACGGATCGCTTCCAGCACCTTGAGCCTGTTTTTCTCCCGTACCGTTCCTGCTCCGTTCAATACACGGGATACGGTCACGACAGATAATCCCGCCCGTTTAGCTACATCAAAAATACTCGGTTTCATCAGGGCATACGCTCCCATTACTAAGAATACAGGCTGGATATTTCATTTGAAACTGTATATAGGCGAATAGGTAAGAGCATCGCTGCATGTTCCGTCACAGCGTGTCATACCGTTGCTCTATGCTTGAATGCTTGTATCACTAAATGATTGCATGTGTACGTTCTTGCTTATACGTTCGTTTCCTGACTAACTCTATGTAAGAGACAACGAGTTCTATGTAAGGCACAGCCGCTAATGCCGACATGCCGTGCCTGTAGTTGTGCTTATTATACAGGAATAATGGTAAACGTTACCACTATATATCCAGATATATCGCAGCATGAGGATCACGTAAGCGATATTAGTAATGCTCGGTATTGTTCCCGCTGCTGTTCATCCAGCGGTTCCTGCCAGTGATCCAGCTCCGCGATGATGTCCGTTGCCGTTAACGCTTCCCGGCTCCATCCATTCAATCGTGCCGCGAGTAGCGATTGTAGCGCCTGCTCCCGGCTGGTAAATAGAGATTCAAGCGCTGCCAGTACATCCGGTCGACGCTGCAAATAGTATTTCTGGTGCCGCTCCTCTGCTGGATAAAAGGCAGTGCATAACTGAACTTCGGTAGATTGACGAGCTTGCTGTTCATTTTGCAGATGCTGGATGATATCCAGTTGAAACGGCTGGTCGTACAGGATGATCGAACGATATTGGCGGCTGTCCTTATAGGTGTTAATCCCTTCGGGACGATGTCGTTCCCAGAACAGTTGAAGCAATGTTTCCAGCGGCAACACGTCTGGACGATAGTCCAGCTGAATCGTTTCCGAATGATCGCCCATCTGTCGATAGACCGGGTGCGCCGTCGTTCCACCAGCATATCCGGTACAAGTATGCACTATGCCTTCCAGCGCGCCCAGCCATGCTTCCGGTCCCCAGAAGCAGCCCAATCCGAGCGTAATGCGCTGAATCGAGCTGTTGTCACTATTCGAACTGCTCTGTCTATCGTAACTCATGTATACCTCTCCCCCTCCTCTTTATTAAAGAAAAATCCTGCCCGCCTAAACAGCAGTAACAGGATGAGTATTCTCCAAATCAGAAGTCAGACAACAACAACAAAATGCCGTGATAGCACAAATATTCCAAATCCGGCACCTGATAATCTACCTGCACCATCTGCATCGCTTCCAAGAATGCGACGAGAGCGAAATCAAACTGAGAACGTTCTCATATTTTAATCGATTGTCTCGACCCGACTTCCCTTTGTTCTATACATTCATTCAACTTTGAGATACATGCAGACAAAATTCCACTTGCAGATATCATTATTAACAACAGACTTAATGCAAGATTGAGTCTGAATGAATGTATAGATAAAAATATAAAATTATTACATTTATGATATAAATTTGACAATGAATATATTTGTATAGTATTTTCTTTATAGAACATTTTGACTTGCAAATTATTTATATAATTAATTTGCAATAAACTATCATTTTCATATACCAAAATGTTTAACTTTAAATTTCAGGAGGGAAATCAGTGAATAATTTTTTCAAGAAAAGTATACCCGCAGTTGTTGTAGCATCAATGTTAAGCACTCAAGTTATTCCGTTAGCTTCAGCAAGTACATCTCAAACGCTAGTTAGTAATCAAGTCAAAAATAGTCCTATCGTAGAAACACAAAACTCTACTTCAACAAGTCAATATTCTTATACATATAATGGAGTAGAAATAGGTTCGACCATTTCATTGAATGATGAACAGTTGAAAAAATTATATGATCAAACTATAAATATTTCTCAAGGTATAAATAAAGTTACACCTTCCATTATTGATCAAGGTGGTTCACCTGGTATGACAGTAGCAGGTCCTGAGTACAAAACTTATTCTAACTATACTGAACGAAAACTTGCAGATTTGTTAGTGAGTGCTACCGTAGGTAAAATTCCATTCATTAAAAATTTAGGAACAATATCTAGTTGGGTTTTTGGAGTTGTACATGGCTGGGGGCTTAATCAAATTATACACCCAACCTATGTAGGCTCTTGGGTTACCAAATCTTATGACAATAATTCTGGCTTGTACAGATACTATCTTACAGTGGTATACTACACTAACGACTCTTTTAATAAACCAATTAAGGTTCAATATAATGAGATTGCAGCAAGTAAAGAATAAATAAGTAACATGAGTCCCTCTTAATATAATTATGAGGGACTTTCTCTAAAGGAGGTTCTACAATGAAAAGTATGCGATTAGGATTATCGAATTTTTTTGAGAGTACTGTTCATGTTTTTAAGGATAAACCCTACAAAAGTTTTTTTGATGTTGTATTTTTATCTGCCTTTCTATTTTTGTTTCCGTATGACACTCTTAAATTAGAGGGAGCATTTAGTTTTCCTCTTATGTTAATTGGACTATTTTTATTTGCTAATCTACTTATCCTATTATTAAGCAAAAAATTAGGAGATTTATTAAAATTATTTTGCGAGAAAACAAATATAAAGATTGGATACATTTATTTATTTTATGCCATTATTTTTGTTAGTATTCTTGTTTTTAGGTGAATTCTAATGAAGAGTTATTCATATCAAAAAAATAAAAAGTAAGTACTTATCGTCATATGACGATAAGTACTTACTTTTTATTTTTTACATTATTTATTCAGGTACAATTACAAATTTTTAGTTTTTGCAATCGATGTATTCAAACGAAAATAAATATTATACTTTCAAATATTCTAACCAAACATTATATAAGAACTACAGATTCACCTGTACGACTTTATCTTGTCCCGCAGTTACGCTACCAGTGTATTCTTCAACACTTTTCACCGCTTCTTGTCCATCTGGTACGATGATCGGTGTGATGACCGGATAGCCTGCCGCCTGAATATATGCAATATCAAATTCCAGCAGCAATTGCCCCTGTTTTACTTTGTCGCCGGTTGCTACGTGAGCGGTAAAGCCTTCGCCTTTGAGCGAAACGGTATCGACGCCGACATGGATGAGCACCTGTACACCAGAGCTATGTTCTACTAGCAGGGCATGGCGGGTTTTGAATAGCTGTGCGATTTTGCCATCGAATGGGGCATGTACTTTGCCCTCTTTTGGTTCAATGGCGATACCTTGTCCCATCAACTTCTCAGCGAATGCGGGATCAGGAACATTGGATAGGTCAACGGCTTGACCTGTAATCGGTGATAGTGCCTCAATCTGTTCAATCTTACCTTTTTTGAAAAATGACAGCATGGTTGCTTCCTCCTTGTGATGACGAGAGCAGATGATTGGTTACTATATGGCAGCATCACTGACGATCTGCGGTTTCATCATGTTCTGTATATAGATCTCGCTGGATTTTGGGTTCTATGATACGTGCCGCCACAAGAGCTTGTCAAATTTGACGACTTTTTACCAGAAACAAAAAAACTTACGATCCTTCTGTTTGATTTTCGTAAAAAAGAATGGCGGTGTACCGCTGTGAGGCAGTATGAGACAGCATGTGTACGTATATTTCAAATAAAAACACTCATTTACAGCACAATGCTATGTATTGGAACGTGAGACACGATATTAGGCAAGATGTACCTGTTGGTTTACCTGATGAATCCATCTCCTTGTGCTTGTTCACCAATAAGTTAATTTCATTTTGAAAAAAAGATGATATACTAGATGTATATAGAAAGGACGGATGATGATGAAAATTTCTAGTTCCCGGCAGACGCGGGTGTCGGAGCGTTTGAGCGTGCTGGTTGAGCTGTTTGTAGTCTTTTTCAAGATTGGACCAGCGACCTTTGGCGGTGGGTATGCGATGATTCCGATGATTGAACGCGAGGTGGTGGAGCGGCGACGTTGGATGGAACAGCAGGAGATGAATGATCTGCTATCAGTTGCTGGTTCGGCACCCGGTGGGGTAGGCGTGAATGCGTCTGCTTTTGTCGGTTACCGGATGGCAGGCATTGGTGGGGCGATTGCAGCGACGCTAGGCATTACGCTGCCGACCTTTTTGATCGTATTCGGATTGAGTCTGTTTTACTCGTTCTTCCAGAATGAGCCGAAGGTACAGGCGGCATTCCAAGGTATCCGTGGTGCGGTCATCGGGCTGATTGCTGTCGCTGCGTACCGGATGGGCAGGAATTCACTGTTTGACTGGACGACGATTGTCGTAGCTGCCGGATCGCTAATGATTCTACTGCTGACTGGTCTGAATCCAGTGTTCCTGATCCTTGCTGGGCTGGTCATCGGCTGGGTCGTGATTCGCGTAAAACAAGCGCTTGGTTTACAAACACGTACGGAAAAGCAACGTCATGCGAATGCATCGTCACAGGCGTATATTGAATATTATATTTAAGAAGGTGTACCCATGCTGGTATGGCAGCTATTTTTATCTTTTTTGAAAATTGGATTTGTTTCCTTTGGCGGCGGTTATGCAGTCATTCCACTGATTCAGCATGATGCGGAGCAATTCGGCTGGATGAGTGCGGATACGTTTCGCCAGACGGTATCCATTGCGGGCATGGCGCCTGGTTCGATTGCAACGAACAGCGCCACACTCATCGGCTATGATGTCGCCGGGATTGCTGGGGCGTTTGCCGCAACGACCGGGATCGTCTTGCCATCGCTGGTGCTGGTCATTACACTGGCAGGGCTATTTTACCGATTAGGCAGCAGCCGTATGGTGAAGTCATACTTTTACGGATTACGTCCGATTGTGACCGGGCTGATCGTCTACGCAGCGATCCATTTTGGAATAGGTAACGGCTGGGATGCACTGCTGCAATGGAAAACATGGCTAACACTACTCATCGGCGCCGGTGTATTTCTGGCGATTATTAAATACAAAGCACATCCTTTACTGGTCATCCTCGGCTCAGCGATCATGGGCATTGTATTATTTTAAAAGAGGTATAACCCGGCTCCTATAGCTGCGGTTATACCTCTTTTGTATGATATGGTGGATTGTGATGCGTCCAAAATAAGCGAACTTTAACGAGCTACTGTGAATTAGAGCTTGGTATCGTTCTGCAACAGCATGACCGCTTCCAGCAGCACATTCACGCCCTGTGCGCATTCTTCATACGATGTAAATTCCTCTTCACAGTGACTCTTGCCGTTCACACTCGGTACGAATACCATTGCCGACGGCAGGAAATCAGCTACAAACTGCGCATCGTGTCCCGCGCCGCTTGCCATCGTTTTGTGTGAATATCCGAGCGTCTGCACTGCCTGTTGCAGCGTAGCACACACCTGCTCGTCAAACCAGACGGTATCGCGATTCCATAGCCGCGTTGCCTTCACCTCGCAGCCGCTCTGTTGCTTCGGTAGCGCATGAATGATCTCCTCGACCTGCCGCACAATCTGCTCGTCCTTATGCCGTGCTTCCAGCGTGAAGACGACCCGGTTCGGAATGACGGTGTGGATATTCGGATACACATTGGCACGCCCCATCGTATACACCAGTTCCGAATCCAGCGGCTCTAGCTGCTCTCGCAATATCGTCACCAGATCGTTCATAGCAAAAAAGGCATCTCGCCGCATATCCATCGGAGTTGTTCCCGCATGATCCGATTCGCCAATCACTTCAATCTCATAACAAACCATGCCAACCACACAATCCACCAGCCCAATGCTCAGCTGCTCTCGCTCCAGTACCGGTCCTTGCTCAATATGTAGCTCTAGATAGGCGGTCGCTTCTTTGATCCGGTTGGCGACATCGCCGGCATACCCGCTCTGTTCCAGCGCTTCACCGAATGTGATCCCGTCGGGATCGGTTTTGTTCAGCATGATTGCCTTATCAAAGCGTCCTGCCAACACACCAGAAGCCATCATCGACGGCTCAAAGCGCGCACCTTCTTCATTAGTAAAATTCATAATCGTAATAGGAATGCGCGGCTGAATGCCGTAATCCTTCATTGTGCGCACGATCTCAAGCCCCGCCAGCACGCCAAGTATACCATCAAAGCACCCGCCTTTTTTGACAGTATCCATATGCGACCCGATCACAATCGGCGGTGCTTGTTCTGTACCTGCCAGTGTCGCGTACATGCAGCCCATATCGTCCACAACAACCTGCATCCCCAGCTCCTCACAACACTCCCGAAAATACTGACGCACCGCAATATCCTGCTCGCTCAGCGCCAGCCGGGTGACCCCGTTCTGCTCGGTACGTCCGTAATCTGCGAATCGCTCAATCGTCTGCTCCAATCGCTGCACATTGACCAACCATTGTTGCTGTTGCTTCATCTGTATCACTCCGCTCTCCAGATTTGGGATGCCGAAACGCAAGGTCCCGCCGATTTCCATATCTTCTATACTAAAGCAATCGTTGTGAATGTCATTTGACAAAATGTAATATTTCCAGTGCAAACCTTTTGAAATCAGGTGAAAAATCGCGCCAGCTGTGCTATTCTAAAATATTAGTAGTGTGTAAAATCCGGTTTCGCCAGTATCATGTCCATTTTCGACAGCTGGCAGGCTTCTGAACGATCACCGGATCACGGAAATATCCATAACCGAATGATATAATCTACGCGCCGCACTATATTGTGTTTTTATCCCAGGGAGGTTTATGTTAACGCCATGCTCATTATTGGTATTGCCGGTGGCACCGGTTCAGGCAAAACAACAGTCGCACGCTCGGTCATTGAACGCTTGAGTGCAGGCAAGGAAGTCACGTTTATTTCGCAGGACAATTATTACAAGGATCATACGCATCTGAATCTGGAAGAACGCGCGCTGATCAACTATGATCACCCGTTTGCCTTTGACAATGAGCTGCTGATCCAACATCTCGGCGAGCTGAAGCAAGGTCAGGTCGCACATGCGCCGGTGTATAATTTTACGATGCATGCACGCTTTACTGACCAGACATTGGAATTGCAGCCGAACAATATCGTTATTATCGAAGGGCTGCATGTATTGTCCGACGAGAAACTGCGGGAACAGCTGGATATCAAAGTATTCGTCGATACCGACCCGGATGTTCGCATCCTGCGCCGTGTATTGCGCGATATCGAAGAACGCGGACGTAGCATCCAGTCGATTCATCAGCAATATCTGACGACGGTTAAGCCGATGCACGAAGCATTCATCGAGCCTTCCAAAAAGTATGCCGACCTGATTATTCCTGAAGGTGGACATAACGAAGTTGGTATTCAACTGCTGTCGATCCTCACAGAAAAATATCTGTCCGGCGAACAATGGACAGGTGTAAAAAGAACCGACTGAGTAGAGCAATCATTCACGTATATACTGGCAGGCTCTGAGCGAGCCTGCTTTTTGTTTGCCTTTCCTCATTCGTTTTGCTATTTCCGAGAGGCTCCGCTACAATTTGGATATTGTCTGTCACGTTGAAGATGGCAGACCGCTTGTTCACGGTATAAAGGAGGACGTTCCATTGGATAGGAAAATTGTCGCCATCGACATGGATGATACGCTGTGCCATCTACTGCCGCGGGCGATTCATTATCATAATGCGCTGTATCCCGATCTGCTGCTCAGTATGGAGCAGATTGTGAATTTTGATATGAGCCGCATCTGGCATCACGAATGCTCGGAGGAGATCTTTTTCGGGCGACCGGGCTTGTATGAGGAATTGGAGATTTTTGATGAATATACGATTGGCGAAGTGGAGAAAATCCATGCCAAGCACGATCTGATCATCGTTACCGCTGCGCGCCCATCATCTGTACCGGAAAAGTGGCGCTGGTTGCAGCAGCATTTGCCGTTTATTACGTACGATAATTTCTTTGTCGCCAAACGCAAATACCTGTTGGAATTCGATCTGCTAATCGACGACGGTCCGCATAATCTGCTCGCCGCGCGTGACGCTGGCAAACAGACGATTGGCATTCCGCGCCCGTGGAACCAGCCGATCCAGTCCGAATTTGTCATGAAGGATTCATGGCAGGGCATGAGTGAGCTGGTGGATGAGATTTTGAACGGAAAATCGTAGTATGATGTGTGAACGATTGGTGTAAACAGACTCATGATAGCGGCAAACTAGTATGAGTACAGTTAGAACAACGATAAAAGCCGCTGTCCTTTGGGAGGAACAGCGGCTTTGTGTTGCATGATTGCAATATAGAGATTGTACGTTTCCAACGATATCTTCTCTGTGCTTATTGAAATTGTGCCGTGAAATATCGGTATAGCACCTGTGTGCCTTTCTCGTCATATCCTTGCTGGGACAGCTGTTGATAGACCGACTCTGCCAATGCAAGTCCCGGCGTATCCAATCCCATCTCTTTTGCCGAGTTCAGGGCGATGCCCATATCCTTAATAAAATGCTTCACATAAAAGCCCGGCTCAAAATCGCCCTTGATCATACGTGGACCGAGGTTGCTGAGCGACCAGCTGCCTGCTGCGCCAGTGGCGATACTTTTCAGCACCGTTTCCGCATCCAGACCAGCGAATTTGGCATACGCCAGCGCTTCGCATACACCAAGCATATTGGAGGCGATGGCGATCTGGTTACACATTTTCGTATGTTGACCAGCGCCGGGACCGCCTTGCAGCACGATGTTGGTGCCCATCTTTTCCAGCAATGGCTGAATCTCTGCAAATGCTGCCTGCTCGCCGCCCACCATAATCGACAGACGGGCTTCGCGCGCACCCACATCGCCGCCGGATACCGGAGCGTCAAACGCATGAATGCCCTTGTCCTTTGCCAGCTCGGCGATCCGCTGTGCCAGCTGTGGACTGGATGTAGTCATATCGATCACATACGAGCCAGAGGCGGCATTGTTCAGAATACCGTCTTGACCGAGATAAATGTCCTCTACATCCTGCGGATAGCCGACCATCGTGATAATCACGTTACTTGCCGATGCCAGCTTGCCCGGCGATTCATGCCAGATTGCGCCCTCATCCACCAATTCCTGCGCCGAAGCTGCGGTGCGTGTATACACATGCAGCGGATAGCCCGCTTCCTTGAGATGACGCGCCATGCTTTTGCCCATCACACCAATACCGATAAAACCTACTGCCGTTTCTGCCGGATTCATTGCCACTGTGATTGCCTCCTTGATTGATGTTTGCTTTGCCGATTGTGTTCATCGATTGATGATGTGTTCCTGTATGTCGCTGTCCATTATACCATTTTATATGGAGATCATAGACGGAGCAAAGGTGTAGGTCATGTGCGGATTAGCACAGATTCATGCTTGCAGTGGCGTTTGGATCATCCGAAACGTTATTGGTATGCGCCAATTGTAACGGTGGATGATGGTACCCATGCTTTGCCGTCGCGATCCGAAGTGCCTTTGAGAATATCGTTCCACACGCCGCTATTCCGTGCGGGTGACGTGGCTTGCAGGTGAAAATCGGCTTTGCTTGTATTGATAAATTGCGGTGCTGCCTGACGAGAATGGGCATCCTGCTTGCTTGCCTTTTGATATGCTGGTAGCCCTTCGTACGCATCGCCCTGCCAGATCCAATAGGCGGTGTCAACGTTAGCATTCAGCGTGTACAGATTGTAATCGACTTTGTTGTTGCTGGATGGATAATCGTTGCGAATCAGTACGCCCGATGCGGATGACACCATAATGTTGTTGAGCACGGTATTGCCGGAGGTGCCGTACTGAATCAGCAATTGCCCAGCTCCATCGCCGCTCTCACTAGACAATGTATCATTGCCGAACAGCGTATTGTTAATAATAACTGAGCCAGTTGTCGTACCTCGTTCTTCGTCATATCCGCCAAAAGCGATGCCGGTATAGCGATTCTCGTAAACGACATTGCTGCGCACGGTAATATCCTTCGTCACTTTGCCCTTGTGTTCTGATGCCAGCTCGATGCCGATATCGTTCGCATAGCTGGTATTGCGTTCAATGACAATACTTTTGCCACCATCCACATAGATGCCGCCTGCGCAGTTGCAATTGTTCGGTAGCTTTTTGCCATACGATGGGTTCTGGTTGGCGGAGATGTTGTATACGGTATTGCCAGCGATGGTGCCGTTGCGTGCAGCATCGTACTGGTCATTGGGCGATGTACCTTCGTAGCCGATCACGTCGATGCCAATATTGTCGCTATCATGGACAGCATTGTTCGTAACCTCAAATTGCTCTACATTGCCGTTAATAACCATCGCTTCGCTGGAGCCAAGTACCAGATTGTACAGTTCATTGCCGCTGATAGTTAACTGCTGAATGGAAGCTGGCGCTGCTGTGCCGTACACAGCGATACCATGCGCATCCCGTCCCGACAAATCACTGCCTGCCGGTGTAGCAGTATTACGGATGTTGTAGACCTTGTTGTTAAGCAAGCTGATCTTCTTCCCGGCACCGTGTACATACATACCCACCGGTACATTATCGCGGCTGGTCGTCGTATAATTGCGAACTGACAAGCCGTTAATGGTAATATAGCTGGCATTGTTCAGTTCGATCAGCCCTTGGATGCCGTCTACGCTCAGACCGGTGCCATCCAGAATCGGTTGTTCCTTGTTATAGTTTGTAAAGGTAATAGCGCCCGCGCTCGCCGAACCGGAGCGGGTAATGTTTAGTCGTTCGCGGTACGTACCGGAGCGAATATAGATCGTGCTGCCTGCTTCGGCATGATCTGCGGCGTATTGCAGCGTGCGCCATGGTGATTGCAATGTGCCGCTATTGGTATCTTTGCCAGTAGGAGCGACGTAATGAGCAGCCGGCGCTGCGTATGCCTGTTCAGATGCTCTGGATTGCAGCATCCATGCAGTTAGCAGTACGATTGCCGCCAAGATGGTTCCTGTGATCCATGTAATTCTTCGTTGTATTCCCGTGCTGTGCTTCGACATGTGACACCTTCCCCTGATAAGATGATCAAGCAATTTATCATTGAAATCTGTTGTTCGTATTGCTGGCTGAGATGACGGAGTGGTCATGCATAGTGGATGACGAACAATTTCTGTTATTATAATTGTAACGGCATCTGTGGAATTTACATATGTTTTTTGAATAATCTTTGGTAAATGGTTTCTATTTTGATGAGGAAAGGCAGTGAATCGGATGCTTTCTGTTCTGGCAAGTATTATGGTCGCTCTGGTAGCGATTGAGCATTTGTATATTTTGGTAATGGAGATGTTTTTGTGGACTACGCCGCGTGTGATGAAGACGTTCGGTACAACGCCAGAGCTGGCACAATCCACCTCGTCGATGGCAGCGAATCAAGGGCTGTACAACGGCTTTCTCGCCGCAGGTCTGATCTGGTCGCTACTGCATCCGAATGATGGATTTGCCCACCAACTGGCGATCTTCTTCCTACTCTGTGTCATTGTGGCGGCGCTGTATGGCGGGCTGAGTGTGAAACGCTCTATCCTGCTGATGCAGGGATTGCCAGCGTTGATGGCACTCATTCTGGTGCTGGTCAGCTGATGGCTAATCGTTAGCTTCTATTGAGGAAACGGTAGATCAAGCGATTGATCATTCCGTGATTTCCAAGCCGCCTGTACATTTTTATAGAAAATATACAGCAAAAAGACCGGTATCTTCCGCAAGATGGGAATTTCCGGTCTTTTTATATTTATCACTAAACCGTTTTCATTTCAACCTCAGCAACGTATAATAGATTTACAGCATTTCCCATATTCAATAGTGCTCTACCTACATACTATGCTCACTGGAGGTCGTGCGAATGCAGCAAGCGATACAGATCTACGTCAAGAAGCAGCTGATCTGGGATGTGCTGATGATTATTCTGTTTGTGATCATTATGCCGGTCTGGATGAAGGCTCCGCTGCGGGAAGCGATGGTGCTGGCAGCTGTGATTTTACCATTTATCGCCGCGATCGGCATCTGGAGTCAGCATCATTTTATGAAGCGACAACGTCAGACCTCGTCGGAGGAATAGATCGTATCAACGTGTCATGCTGTCCCGCTTGATCTCGTCGATGAGCGCCATCAGCTCGCCACGCTTCCAGACGACGAATCGGTACTCCGTTCCATTCGCCACAATAATACGCATACCGTTTGGCACTAGCCCTAGCGTATTGCGCTTGCCCATCTGTACAATATCCTCGATCCAAATATCGACCGGACCGGTCTGCACATTCAGCGCATGCGCCTTGAATACGATGCGCTGATTCGTAATCTGCATGAAGCCACCGACCGCTTCGATCCCTTTGAACAGATTCGCCATAATATTCTTTTTGACGACATACTCACCGGGTAACAATTCCATACCTATAACCTCCATTTATGTACATACAGGCGAAGCGGCATCCTCTACGCCGTTTCGCCTGCTGTGTATTGCAATATACTTGCTAAATAATTCGATGTTGTAACCACTTGTTCCCGTAGAAGCGCTTGAGGAAGATCGCTCCCCGTACACCCCATTCCAGATCCATCGCCAACCAGACGCCGAGTACGCCCCAGCCCAGAACCACGCCGAATATATAACCCATGACGACGCGGAACAGCCACATGGATAGCATCGAGATCATGGAGGTAAACTTGGCATCGCCCGCCGCCCGCAGTGCAGATGGCGTAATAAACGAAATTGACCATAGCGGAATCTGCACCAGCGTATTGACCAGCAGCACGATAAAGATCTCGTCCACGATCTCTGCCGGTGGATCGAACAAGGAGATTAACGGATGGAACAACGGTAAAATAATGAGCCCCATCACGATAAATGACATCGACGACAGCACCAGAAAGGACTTCGTAAACTTGCGCGCCTCCTGCACATTGCCGCTCCCGATACAAATACCGACGACCGTAATTACCGTCAGCGACAACGCATTGGCGGGAATCTGCATCGCTCCAGCAAGCGCCGAACAGATGGCATTGACTGCAATCGCATACGTACCCATGCCAACGATAAAGATCTGAGTCAGAATTTTACCGCCGTTGAAGAACATCTGCTCCGTCGCAAATGGGAAGCCGATAAACAGGATTTTGCGGAACATCTCCCATTTCACTTTAAACAGCTCGCGCATACGTACCTTGAGGTTGACGTCCATTTTGAACAGATAATACAGCGCGCAGACCGCACCGCCATACCGGGCGATATTGAGCGCAATCGTCATACCGAGTACGCCCAGTCCCAATCCGTGAATAAACAGGAAATTGAGCAGCACGTACAGCACATTCATAATGAGCGACAGCATGAGCGATGCACGCGTACTGCCAACTCCACGCAGCGCTCCACAGATCGCTTCCACAATCGCAATCCCGGCAAACGAAATACAGCTACCGATTAGATACGTGCGCGCATGGCTCATCACATCCGCTTCCGCCGAGCCGAATAGCAGATTCAGCAGCGGCACATGCAGTGCAATGCCGAAGATACCGACCACGACACCGAGCAGCGTCACGACCGAAACGGCGCTTGCGCTCGCTTCGGATACCTTTTTCACATTGCCATTGCCCTTGTACTGGGCAACGACAACCGTGCCGCCCGTAGCGACCGCGATAAAAATACTAAACAGGAAAATATTCAGCGAATCGATCATATTGACCGCACTGACCGCCGATACTCCGGCGGAGCTGATCATCGCTGTATTGATCAGATTGAGTCCCATAATAAACGCCTGATCAATCAGAATCGGAATGAACAGCGCGATAATCTGTCTGTAATGCATCGTAGTCCCGGAGAAATATTTGTCCAGTATCCGGTGACCCCACTTCCAGCGTATAGCTTCTTCCATCATGGATTCACTTCTTTTTTTGTTAAAATTGGTTGTTGCTCTCGTTCACGTTTATCCGACGGGTTTGCAGATGCTGCGATGATCTATTTAACCTGTCGCAATCAGGCTCTATTTGTTATTGTCGTTCTCTATATTAAGACGATTATCAGCATTTATGAAGAGTAAAATGGAATGTTCTGAAATTATTTCTTCCAGTCATGCCTGCGATGATCCTTATCAAGCTTCAGGATGACGATCTTTGAACACAGACGTGTCGATTCCACCTGCCTGCATCTTGCGGTCACCTTCCTGCTGGATCAGGTCCTTGAGATGAGACAATACCGGATCAAAGTCAGTATGTCGTCCCAGCATAAAGGTCATCCCCTGCTCGACAGGCAACCACGTATCCAGCGCCGCTTCATTGTGCTGCAATTGCGCTTCCAGCTTGTCCAGCGCATTGGCAACCTGTGCTTCATAGGTCGCTTTCTGTTCAAATTCAAACCATAGCTCATAAAATTGACGACCATTCTCGCCGCCAACCAGATCGCGGATATATGCAATCGCTGCAATCTCATTCGCTTGTTTGATGGCTTTGCGCTCTGGATTGTCCATCGTCTCAAAGGCAGGGACATCGCTGGCACGGGCTTCGACGAGATCGTGGATGATCAGCATTTTGAGCAGCCGCTCCATCTGAACAGGCTGTGGTAAATGCGGCTCGACCGCCATCGCCAGCAGCGTCAGCATCCACGTATGCTCCGCTACACTTTCCCGGCGTCCATCGGACAACCAGCTATGCCGCAGCTCCATTTTCAGCTTTTCACCGAGTTTGAACAATTCCAGTACATGTCCCAAATCCATCTCTCTACCACCCTTTCACCGATTGCGCTGTATTGCCGAATTGCTGTAATATCCTTATGTACCAACGAACAGCTCCTATCCTGTCTGGACAAAAAGAAAAACTCTTCTGCAAGAGAAGAGTTTCGCTAGTAACACTATAATGCGGTCGAGAGGACTCGAACCTCCACGGGGGTAAGCCCACACGGACCTGAACCGTGCGCGTCTGCCAATTCCGCCACGACCGCAAATGATTAGGTGATTGATTTCGCAACCACAAGAAAGATCATACCATGTATGCGAGAAGGGCGCAAGCATTTTTTAAGATTATTTTTCAAGCGCTTACTATCGTGTATATTCCTATATTTCCGCTGACATGGGCGACTCATAACAAGCTATACATCCAGTAATAATATTCATTCCATGTTCGCGTCTCGCCCTCCTGCACATATTCCAGCCGAATGGTCAATTGCTCCTTGCCCGCCGTATAACGAACCGGAATCTCAAATTCGTCGTCCAGCCAGCGTTTATACGGATTACGGTCGGCGACGTACCAGCTACGTTCCTGCACCTGCTGACCGTCTACATACACAAGCGCCCGCTGTCTCCCAATCATCTGGTCAGAGCGTCGGCGCAGACGTACACCGTCATTGTCTGGCGATATCGACATGACGAATTGACTCCAGCCTTCTGTTTCGTGCCCTGTATCCGCGATACGTAGATCGTCGGCAGCGCCCTCGTAGCTGGATTCCAGCGTACAATATCCGCGACTGCCCTCTCTACGATAATCGTGAATGCCCTCAGATGCTTTGTTACCGATATCCAATTCATCGGTCAGCACCATCCCATTCTCATCCTGCCCGTAATACAGCAAAATGCCCGAATGCCGCAAATACTGATTGTTATACTCCCCCGATTCGATGCCAAATATCAATTCTTGCCGAAACGGATAACAATCGCCGCTGCATAGCCGCACCATCGACCACGGATTGTCCGGTAATCCGTCATAAGCGGTAGCCGGATTCATCTCTGGCGGCGTCGGAAAGCCCCAGCCATAATTCACCCAGCTCTCCGAACCGTCGCTCTCCACCTGCGGTGTCGCATTACCGTCGATATAGACACGCACATCCCCTTCACAGCTAATGATACCCGGTGTACGTGCAAATGCCGTCACCTGCCCTGCCACCAGATGTCCACGCCCAGTGATGCGCCCGATGATACTATCCTGCCCCTGACGAGCTTGTAATGGATAATAGGCAGACGTACGGAAGTACCCGGTATCATGCTGCGGATACAGCTGTTCATTGGCCGCTGTATACACAATCTCCCACTGCGCAAAGTCCACGTCCTCACTCCCGCGATTGTCCAGCTGGATATGCGCTCCACTCCAATATGGCATCGGCAAATACTGATACCACTGTCCATCCTCGCGCTGTCCATGCGAGAGAATCCCAATCCGGTTATACCCTAATTCATTACCGAAAAAAGCCCCCAATGGACATGCCACATCCGGCTGCTCATGCTCGTCCCAATGCGCCACGATCCAGATATCATGAAGCAATGAGCGCGGAATCTCTACCGTAGAATCCTCATGCCAGCGTGCCGTCATAGATACAATACTGCCCGGCTCGCACTGCTTCAACACGGTTACTGCCTGTCCAGCCGGAAGATGTAGCTGTTCCAGTGTCACCGTTTGCCCCTCAACTTGCGGCTTCGGATCGTCGCCTACATGCTCCCACTGCTGTAACAACTCACTGTAATCTTCTTGTCCCGTAAAGGTCGAAATCCCCTGTGCACTAGCATACGTATGGTATATTACATGCCCCCAGCCGCCGTCGCCTTTGGCAGCACCCTTCAAACGAATATCCGTCGTAATCCGACAGGACCTTGCAAACGGCATCGGCACAAAACTGCGTACTACCCGAATCGGTCCCCTTCCGTTATCGTCTGGTCCCATATATTGATCCGCCAGCGGTGCTAGAAACGGTGCCTTCTGTCCAAACTCCGCATGCCGAATCTGAAAGCGCGGCTCCTCTTCCCCGTCAAAATAAAAGAAAAACGTCGGCTCCTCGCTGTCCGGGTACCGATGCTGCACCAGATTGTACACGCACCCCGGTCCATCTACATCGAAGATCACCCACTCCTTGCCTTCCTTATACAGCCACCAATCCCAATCGGCATTAAAGCCCTGCTTGTCGATACTGCCTTCATAACGTACCTGCACATCCTTCCGCAGCCGAGGTAGCAGATCCAAGCGCAGCAGACTGTCGATGCCTGCTGACACGGCGGAAGTTACAGCAGGATCTGCCGTATTACCTCCTGCTGATACACCAGACTCTACCGAATCAACTACTATTGAATCAGACCTATCGTTGTTGCCTTGTACTGCATGAGAAGTTGCCGAGTTCAACACACCTGTTTCTGTATGCTCAATAGACTTCGTTTCCGTTACATGTTCCTTCATCTCTCTCACCTCTACCACCGCGTTTCTTCCTAAAATGCAACATCGCCGCAGGGCACATCCGCAGCCATGATGTTGGCGGCGAATCGCTCTGCGGCGATGGCTTTATGGCTCATTATAAAGAAGGAAGCGACGTACGAGATTGAAGGATTTTCAGATTACATTGAACAATTTGCTGGTTTTGCTGAGTACGGATGCTTGGGATGGACATCCTATATCTAACTTGTTTTATTTGACCTCTTCCATTTAACGTTTACTGAAGCACGAGTGTGATCATCGTGCCGATAGCTTCGCCAGTTGTGCTGGTGTCAGCGCGCCGCTGAAGATGTTCAGCTCGTCCAGTTCTCCTTTGAACGGAGTATCCCAGTAGTTCACGCCTAGACCGAAGCTGGCGTCGTTCGTAGCGGAGAAGACATCCGGGAAGCCGGTGCCGCTGAATGTTTCTTTGCCATCTACATATACTTTGACGTTACCATTATCGACGGATACTGCCAGATGGCTCCATTGACCGGACGGGATTTTCAGACCGGTGCTGGCATCGTACCACGGCTGACTGCCTGACCAGAGCATCGTATTGTCACCAGCACTGCCGCGTGGCAACAGGCTAATCCAGTGGTTACTATCCGCTGCCCCGAAGAAAGCAGGTGTATACGTCGTCAACGTTTCCGGCTTCACCCATAGCGATAGTGAATAAGAATTGCTATGAATCAGCCCATTTGGCAAGCGTACGCCGGATTGTCCATCCAATACAAGCGATTGTCCCTGTACACCTTGACCATAGGTGGCATACGTTGCACTGGTGACTGTAGCATCGAGACGGTTACCCGTCAGTGTGCCTTGCCCCCATGTGCTGGTGCTGTCATTCAGGTTATTGTTGAAGCTGTATTGTGCTACTAGCTTGGCGTTTACATAAGGTAATACTTGTACCGTAAAGGTTTTGCTGCGTTGGCTATTTCCTTTGCGAATGGTTGCGGTCAACGTGACCGGTACAGCAGAGCTACCGGATTCTGGACGATTGACGGTTCCATCAGTTTGCACAATCTGTGCATTGGACGATGTCCAGGCGATTGTTGTCCCTCGGCTGCCCAATTGGGGCAGATTCAGGTTGGACGTCACTTCCGCTGTATTGCCCAGCGTCAGATCACCGTATACATCGTTAACCACCTGTGCATCCGGTGTATCGGCGAGGCGACTGCCCCAGCCCATCGTGCCATTGGAGGATAAGGCGGTAAAGGTCAGTACGTATTGCTGGGACACCTGATCCCAATCTTTGACGAATACGCCAGTGTATTGCACGCCGCCCAGTGTTAATTCAGCATCGGCAGTGCCTTTCTTCTTCCATGTGCCTTGCACTTCGCCAGTGACGGTATGGTCTGCGTTGAGACGAATGGATTGAGCTGATTTGATCACTGCGGACGTATCGTTGCCATGATCGACAAACTGGTAATCGCCGACGATCATTTTGTCGCTGACTTTGGACAGTTGCTCGCCTGCATAACGATACGGCGATACAACCGGCCAGCCGTCTTTGTTCATATACATCTGGTGCACACGTACTTCATGCTCCTCACCACGTCCCGGGAAGCGGGAATGGAAGACGAGGAACAATTGTCCGGTTTTGGCATCGGTGTAGACGGAGTTGTGACCCGGCGATACATAACCGAAGTTCTCGCCATAGCCCGGATCACCCGGCTTGCTGCCGAACATAAAGTTACCGATCAGCTTGTTGCCATACTGACTGCTATCTGCATCGGACGGCCATGTTGCTTGTTGACCTTTGGCATCGGTGTAGATACCATCCGGGGTTTTGGAGCGGAAGACGCGCATATTGTAGCCGCCGTTTGCCGCCAGACCACCGTAGGTCATGTACAGGTAAAAGTAGCCAGTATCCTTGTTGTACTGGATGTATGGGCCTTCGCCGGATTTACCGTAACCGCCAGCGATTTTCGTGCCAAAATAGCGGTCGATCAGGCGACCGTCGGACGTTTTGCCGTCTTTGCCTGGATAGATCGGCTTGCCGGTTTTCTCATCTACTTGCAGCACATAGATGCCGCCTGACCACGAGCCGTAGGTCATCCATAGCTTGCCTTTTTTATCGTAAAAAATGGTTGGGTCAATCGCGTTCGGATACTGCTGGTTGTTGTACGAACCGTTGTCATTGAACCACGCCGGATTAGCGGCGCTCAGCTTTTTCTGGTCGATCAGACTTTGTACGTTGGTGTTCGTCCACTTTTTGTCTACCTGACTGTTGGCATCAAATGCGGTGTCCTTGGTAAAGCCAGTGTAGATGTAGGTGTCTGCATACGTATATGGGCCTTCGATCTTTTGTGATACCGCCATGCCGATGGCAGAGCGGATATAGGTGGATGACGTGGAATAGTAGAGCGTATACGCGCCTTTGCTACCGTCTTTGTTTACATATTTGGGATTCCAGATCACATCCGGTGCCCAGACAGCGTAACCGCCTTTGCTGTCGGCATCATTTTCGCCAGCCCATTTGAACGAGCCGGCGAGGGTTTTGGACAAGTCGCCATACAAAGTATTGCCCGGCGTGGTGTAACCGTTTGCAAAGTTAGACCAGTGCATCAGGTCAGGTGACTTGGCGGCAGCGATATGGGAGCCGAAGACGTAGTAGGTATTGCCGTCCTTGATGATGGATGGATCGTGGACGGTGGCGTTGCTGAATGTTGGCGTCGATGTAGATGATGCCTTGTTGTCAGACGCTGCTGATGCTGTAGAGGCGTTGCCCGGGATGGCGACGACTGCTGCAAGGGACAGGCTGAGTGCAGCGAGGACGAGCTTTTTGCCGGATGACTTGATGGTGGACAATGGAAGCATGCTTTGAAATCCCCTTTCGTTTGGACTTGCGTGTTGGGATGGTGCTTGGTGCATCGAACGCTTCGGGAAGGAATAAGGGGACGTCCTCCGGTGGAGCCGCGCGAATCTTTTGGATTAGGAAATAATGAAGATTCACGCCCCGGAAGTAGTAAGATATTTTGCTTTGCAAAAATCACTTTCTATTGAACCTCGTGTTTGAACAGCGCAAACACTGTGAGTAGTAAGATATTTTGCTTTGCAAAAATCACTTTTTATTGAACCCCGTGTTTGAAATACACAAACACTACAAGTCGTCCCTTTTCCCTTATTTCCTTCCCTCCGCTCCGTGCACCTTGCAACATATGCAATTGCAAGTGGGTGGGTAGTAGATGAAGTGAAAAAATATAAAAGATGAATGCAGTACTTAGGGTTCTTAGAATGTTTAAGTTCTTGAAGTACATCTGGTACTGCATTCGGGTAAACGGTTTGGAATATTGGAGCTGTAGTGCTATGAGATTTTGCAGGTTGGTGATTTCAGCTATATGGAATATCTGTATGTTGCGACGATAGTCTGTTGGACTTCACTTCTGCTGTATGCGACTTTGTTGGTGTAATTATTCGTTCTATTTACTATTGCATACTGCTATTCGCGGATGCTCAGTACTAAGACGTTGACGGAACTGGGTGGTAGGTTGAGTGTTACGGTTGATCCGTCTAGTGTTAGTGGTTGTTCGGTTGGGATGATTTGTTCGGCGTTTTTGGTGTTGACGTTTGGTGTGTGCAGTAGCGACTCGTCGCCGGTTAGGGTGAGCCATCTGGCGGATGGGTCGACGGTTAGGTTGTTTAGTTGCAGACGGGTTGCTTTGGAAGCGGCGTCGGCGTTAACTAGTTTGATATAGACGTGCTGGTTGTCTTTGGTGACGGAATGGAAGACTTCGCGGTTGTAGGCTTCCAGTTTATAGTCCAGCACTTTGCTATGGAATGTACCGTCGGTATAGGAGCAGATCAGGCGATTGCCGGTTCCGTCTCCGTAGTTGACGGTGATGGTGTATTCGGTATCGTCGGACAGTGGCTCGTAGCTAGCCGCACGCAGGTTGCCAGCGGCGGTGCTGGAGGAGTAATCGCCCAGTGTGTAGCCTTCGATGCCCTGTTTGTATACTTTGACGCCAGTCGCGTTGCCGCCGTAGCCGATTGCGTATTCCAGCACGTCCTTGGTATCTGGGCGAATGTCGGTTAGACCAGCGCCGATATAGAAGCCGTCGGTGCCTGATGTGCGTATGGCGACCACATCTACTCGGTAGTCTGTCCAGTTGTCGTTTTGTACATACAATCCGTTCAAGCCGCTATCCTGCGCGGATAGAATCAGTCCGGTTCCTTGCTCCAGACGATGACCGGCAGAGCCCGGAATAATCTGCCATTCCGGCAATAGCTCGGTTGCAGTGGTGAAGTCCTGTTCCAGTAATACTGCGCCGTCAGTGTTAGAGGTGACGGTGACCTTTTTCACGACGATCTCCGCTTGCCCAGTCGCGATCTTGATACCGCCGCGTGGGATTAGCTCCAGTGAACGACCGTTTTTGTAAGTGGAAAAGGACGTTCCCAGCACTTTGTCACCGAGATACGTGGCGAACAGATGCTGTACGTAGTAGTTCGGCGTGTACCAGACCGTCTCGTCGTCAAACCAGATGCAGTCCGGTGTCCAGCGGTACGTGCCATCTGTCAGCACTTTGTTGAATAGCGGCGCATAGGCGGCGAGACGAACGACGTCGGCGTTATTTTCAAAGCCGGTCATGACTGCGGCTTCGGCGACGGCTCCGGCAAGTGTGTTTTTGTCGGTCGATGCGTACTCGCCGACGAATACTTTGGACGTATTGCGCCAGTCGATGCTGCCGTCTGGATGTTGCGCACGATGATAATAGTTGTACCGATCCGCATTGTTGAGCAGGTACTCATTGGAACGATAATAATGCTCGTCCGCAATCGTATCCATATAATCCGGCTGGTCGGCGTACCACGTAATGTGCTCCTGAATCACATGCTGTCCGTCGGCAAATTCAACCTCAGCGCCGCCTTCCAGATTGCCGCTTAGGAACTTCCAGCCCTGCTGATACGCATCGTCATCTGCCTGCGCACCAACGGTAGAAATAATATACAGCTCATGACCCGGATAATGGGCAGCCACATATGCTTCAATATCCCGTTTGAACACTTCAAAATTAGCAAAAAATTCAGTGCCCCAGTTCTCGTTGCCCACGCCCAGATACCGCAGATCGAATGGCGCTTCATGCCCCATATGACGACGCATCGCCGCCCATTCGTTATGGTCAAAATCGGTACTGATCGCAAAGTCGATCAGATCGGTGAAGTTCTTGATATAATGCTCACGCAATGCGCCACCCGCCGGATGCGCGTAATCCGAACGCGCCTGACAGAGCACGCCGCACGCCATTACCGGCAACGGAACAGCATTCAAGTCTTCCGCCAGCTGGAAATACTCCATATAGCCGAGTCCCATCGTCATCATGTAGCCCCAGACGTTGAAGTTCTCCTTGCGTAGCTCAATGTCACCGATCGAATCTTTCCAGTCGTACACATTGTCCCAGATAAAGGAACCTTCCGAAATACAGCCGCCCGGGAAACGCAGGAACGATGGCTTCATGTTTTGTAGCGCTTCTACCAGATCGCGGCGCAGACGATAGTTCGGGTTGCCTGTATAGTTGGCATGCGCAGATGGCGAGTTGTTTTCCTCATCTGCCCCCCATACATCCTGTGGTACGAGCGATACCATGTCGATGGACACGTCACCGTTAAAGGTCAGTGCCAGCTGACCAAGTACAGTGGTGCTACCATGCAACACAATCGGCGTGTCCACTCCATACTTGCGCCATGCTCCATTTCCTGTGATAGCGATATGCACTGGCTCACTCGCAGCTTGTCCGTCCGGCGTTTGCAGTTGTAGCGTGATCTCCGCGTCCTGCTCTGCTTTTGCCCAGATGGTAAAGGTATATCCAGCGCCCTCGCGAATATTCATCGCGCAGCCACCATTCGTATCGTTGAAGCCGCGGTTGACGATGGTCGTGCCGTCTGTTGCGGTCACATAGTACGCATTCACATCCGGGTCGTCCACGCCAAAATGCGCATTCAATCCGCCTGTATGCTGTACCGTCAGCTTGTCCGTCTCTCCATACCATGCAAACAACGGTTCACGATTGCGCCCAGTCGAACAGCCACAAGCTCCCGATGCATGGGAATACGTATCAAAGGCAAACGATTCAAACGAGCGGTTCTGCACCATTTCTGCATAGATGCCGCCGTCCGCCGCATTGTTAATATCCTCATAAAAGAGCCCGTACATCACTTCGCTCACATCTAGCAACTCGCGGTCGCCATGTACTGTTAACGTGTACGGCGGCAGATCGGAGGGTAACACGGAAACGTCAAAACTTTTTTCCAATACATGCTCGCCGCGTGTCAGCGTAGCACTCAGCTGTACACCTTGCGGCGATTGCACATCCAGCAGTTCGCCTGTATGCGACAGTACTGCCGGCTGGCTGGACGTCCACGCTACCGTTACACGTCCGCCCATTAACTCTGTTGGTAAATGTAGCGGCTTGGTGACGATGGTTGCCGGTGCGGACAAATATTTATCCCGCGCTAACCGGATCACTTCATCATCTCCGAGCGAATCGCACATCACTTCGATGACTTCATCTGCGCTCAAGCCAGCTTTATACACACGGAAGTCAGTAACTGCACCCGTGTAATCGTCATCTGCTGCAAATTGCGAACGCCCGATATAGTTGCTCTGGTAATGTTCCGATTGACCGAAAGAAGCAAACCAGCTGCGCAGTTTGGCATAATTGCCGCTGGATGTTTGGCTGATCGTACCGTCAACTGCGATCTCGCCGTTCACATAAACAATTGGTCCTGCACTGCTTTGCGTGCCGCCTTCGGTGCCTTTGATTGCAAACGCTACGTGCATCCACTCGTCACGCACATACCCTTTGCCCGGGTCGACCGCCAGATCACCATCTGCCGCCAGCGTACCGCGCATTTGTCGGGTGAGGAATAACGATGGTTTCCCTTCCCCGCTACCAAAATCAAAAATCCGCTCCCAAATGCTTACGCCCATGCCAAAGTTCACCCAAGCCGCCACTGTCAGTCCAGTGTTATCGCTTACATTTTCCAGCAAAGAAGCTGGCAATTCCAGATAACTTGATCCGTTGGCACCACCGCCAAACCATGCTGCCTTGCGTCCGTGTATGTCCTTGATCTTCGGTAATTGTTGACCTGCTGGACGTGCATCATTGCCGTGTCCTGACCTATCTATGCCCGCTTGCTCCTGCTCATTCAGCGGATACCATGCAAGTAAAGCTTCCCCAAGCTTGCTCATCATTCACAACTCCTGTGCTCATATAGTTAATATTATTGTTAATATATTAATATAATTGTATTATATACTGTCATACTACTCCATCTGCTGGTTGTTTTTCAACTGCTAAATGTAGAACATTTGGAAAATGGTACTTTATGCATTCAAATGTAGGTGTGATTTGCTAATCAAATGGCTGGCAAAACAAAAAGCAGACAGCATAGTGTATCTACGCTTTCTGCTTTTTGTTTTACATTCTTTGCTACTCAATTTCATATCAGTCACATCATTATATTCTGCGTATTATTGAAATAGCCGTACTCTCGGAATTCAATCCAAGCGTACGGCTATGTTTAACTACTTTACACCTTTTTCAGTTCCATCCATTCCACCTGCATCCCCGGCTTCACAAACTCTAGCGTCAGCTCGTATACGCCCTGCTCCAGCTGCACCTTCACCAGCTTCTGACGCAGCCAGCGTCCTTCCGTTCCGTTCGTCTGTGCCGTAGTGACCAGCTGTCCGTTGAATAGCAGATTGGTGGCACTTTGCGCCAGTTCGTTGCCTTCAGACATCAGATGGATAAACAGACGGTACTCGCCAGCTTCTGGCACTTGGATCACGGTAACGCCGTCTGCCTGCACGGGAATCTGCACGTCATCTCCTGCGGTCACCGCCTGTCCATGCTCACTGCCTGCGCCCGCAACTGCTGTAAAGGACTGCGTTTGCTCCTTCAACAGCTCCCCGCGTGCAAACACCGGTGCGTTCAAAATAAAGTCGCAAATATTCACCGCACAGCGCTGCAATTCGCCAACAGTCAGTGTCCCGTTTGCCAGCGATTCCATCGTATTGTCATTCCATACATTCGTCTCTGCTCCATAGTTGGCAACAACCATATACAGATCGTTTTGCGCACGTACCATCCAGTTTGTATATTTGCGATCTGCTTCACCGCCGTTGGCACAGTCGTTCATAATTGCCCACCAGTCCGTCATCACGATGCCCTTGAAGCCCCATTCCTTGCGCAGCAGCGTCGTATTCAGATCATAGTTGGAAGCCGCCCAGTGACCGTTGATCGGATTATAGGAGGTCATGACCGAGTTGGCGCCGCCTTCGCGTACAGCAATCTCAAAACCTTTTAAATATATCTGGCGCAGTGCACGTTCTGATACGACCGCATTCACTTTACTACGGTGCTGCTCCTGATTGTTACACGCAAAGTGCTTGAGCGTCGCATTGGAGCCGCCGTCCATAATTCCGCGTACACATGCCGCTGCGAACACACCTGAGATATACGGATCTTCGGAAAAGTATTCAAAATTCCGCCCATTCAGTGGGCTACGGCGAATATTCAGTCCCGGTCCGAGTAGCGCATCAATATGGTTGCGCAGCATCTCCTTGCCTTCCAGCACATACAATTCCTGTACTAGCTCTACATCCCATGTCGCTGCCAGCAGTGTACCGATCGATACTTGTGTCGACTTGTCTCCGCTGTCCATACGAATACCGGACGGACCATCCGCCGTACAAGCGACTGGAATACCGTATCCGAGCAGACGGTCACTCACGCCGCCAAACGCCGATGCCGTACCCGGTGTTGCGAGCGGGCTACTCATGCCTTCCGCACGTACAAGCGCAGCAAGGTCTTCATTTTCCAACTGAGCGACGAATTGTTCTAGCGACACATTGCCTTTGCCCACATCTTGCAGCGTATAGCCTTGATTCCCAGTCTGCGCTAGTGGCTGTGGCAAACGACTCTGAATCCGATCCGCCAGCACAATCTGACGCGTTGGCACTGGCTCAGACGATAGCTCGTACGAACCGTCCGGCTTGCGTGCCCCCGGCTTGATCCGGTCAAATACTTCTACCGGCGCCATCGCTTCTTCCCATTGCTCCACCACACGCAGTTCAGCGATATACAAGCCAGCGGTTGCTGCGTCAGCGACACCTGCTACCTGTCCATTGAGCAATGTTGTACTGCCGTTTTCACTACTGCCTGTCGCCACTGCATCTTGCCCTGCCTGAGCAGAATCACCTGCAAACGATACCGCCGTCGTTTCCTTCACACTCGTACCGACATGGAACAAATACGTTCCCGGCTCTAGCACATACGCATGTGTATGACCAGTCACTCCGGCATCGTCGTAGGAAGCCAGTCGGCTGACCGGAACCGATAATGTCAGCGTCTGCGATTCGCCAGGTTGTAGCAATTTCGTTTTGCCAAAGCCTGCCAGTGAACGTGCGGGTTGACCCAATTTTCCCTGCGGCGCTTCGACATATAGCTGCACGACCTCTTTGCCAGCGTAGTCTGAACCAGTATTCGTCACGGTTACAGATAGCTCCACCTGCTCCTGCCCATCACGGTTCACAACCGACGCTTCGCCTGCTTCCAGCGCAAATGTCGTATACGAGATGCCATATCCGAACGCATACTGCACCTTCTCTGGGCAAAAGGTCTCGAAATACCGGTAGCCCACATAAATATCCTCAGCATACACACTTTTCGTCTCATGCCCGTAGTTGGAAGTGGACGGATAATCATCGATGGAATAGGCGATCGTATCCGTCAATTTACCGCCCGGCGTTACATCGCCAGCAAGCACATCGGCAATCGCATTCCCGCCTTCCATCCCGCCGTGCCATGCGTAGATCACGGCTCCGATGCGATGCACATGCTCCGGGTCATCCACCCAGCTCATATCGACGATATTGGACACATTCAGCACAACCGCTACCTTGTCAAAATGCGCCGTCACCTGCTTCAGCATATCCAATTCGTCAGCTGTCAAACGGTAACTACCCGGCTCGTCTGCATTATCCTTATCCTCACCCGCCGTGCGTCCAATGACGACAACCGCCTTGTCCGATTGACGTCTCGCTTCCGCCACCAGCTCGCTGTTCAGCGGCATCTCCTGCTGATGCCATGGCTCGGCTGCCCAACCACCGCCGCCATTGTCAAACGGATGCTCCTGAATCCAATTTTCATACACCTGTGCTAGCTGCTCATTGACCGAGATATTGCCCTTGCTGCGCAGCCCGTCCAGCAGATTGGTTGTATACGCCACATGCACGCTACCACCCGATCCTGTTCCGCTTCGATAATAATTCACCTGCACCCGCCCAAAAATCGAAACGCTTTCATTTTTCGACAGTGGTAATATATGATTCTCATTTTTCAGCAATACCGCACCTTCAGCAGCAACCTTTCGGCTAAATTCGGCAAAGCCTTCTAACGGTACACCAATTTGCGATTGTGTCATGTTCTATTCCTCCTGTTCGCTGAATCCCAATATGTAAATGAATAAGACTCTGTCATTTCAACTATTTCGGCTATTTCAACCCGCAACATACGGGCTTTTTGGACGATACACATCTTGCTATTACTAGCTTGAGCGCATTCGTCTCTTCCATACTCCACCATTTGAAGTGCGCTGTCAACTACATGCATTACACCATCTGTATACACCAATAGATATGCCAAGAAATCACAAATTCATGATCAACATCCTGTTATTTCTACGCCATATGATACAAAGAAAACAGCCCTTAACTTCCAGCATACGAGTGTTGCACATCAACCGATGTACTCACCTTGTATGCCAAAACAATCAGGGCTGTCTCATAATGTAAAATACAAAAATCATTGTACGGATCATCTATGATTCCGTTGATATTATCGCAATCTATGATCATCGTGACGACTCTGCACATCCACATCCTGCCGCTCATTACCGATCCCGATGTACGATATAGTCCAGCAGATGCTTCAGAAACGGCACTGCCTTCGGCATCTCCCGTAGCGTTTCCAGTGCGTCGCAATAATGATTCCACATCTCTCGCCGCGCCCCGTCCTCACCGAGAATGGATACGAAGGTCGAGTTATTGTTACTCTCATCCTGCCCGACTGGCTTGCCCAGCTGTACCGTATCACCCTGCAAATCCAGCAGATCGTCCTTGATCTGAAAAGCAATACCCGCGTGATACGCGAATTGTTGCAGCGTCTGGATCTCCTGCTGCTCCGCCTGTGCCAGAATCGCTGGCATCACCAGCGAGGCTTCAAACGCCGCACCTGTTTTGTAAAAGCAAATATCGTTCAGCTGCTTCAACGTCAACGCCTGTCCACGGGAATGTAGATCCATCGCCTGTCCGGTACATAGCTCTTCCGCCTTTTGCGCCGAATAGTCCATCAGCTGCAACACGGTATGTGCGGGAAATCCGGTCATCGACGCTTGTTCGCGGATACTTTTCTGAATCAGGAACAGACCACTCAGCTCGGCTGTCGCACTGTCGTGTACTTCATGCAATGTTGCCCGTCCGCGTCGCGATGGTGCGTTGTCCTGCGAAGGCAGATCGTCGAAGATCAGGGACGCGGTGTGCATATATTCCAGCGAACGCAGTAGCGGCAGCACCGCCTGCGCATCCAGCCCGTAATACTGCACGCCCATCACCCACGCCAGAACCGGGCGCAGCCTTTTACCGGAGCCTTCCAGACTGTAATTGGCAGCACTGATTAATAGCTCATTCATCGGCAAGATGCCTTCCCGGGTTGCGATGGGCAGCTGATCATTAATCTGCTTCCGTACCTGTCGCACTGTAGATTCAAACTGTACCTGCTGTTCCCGATCTTGTCGCAGATGGATTAACATCTGGTCACGCAATAATTTGTCGAGAAAATCCACATCCTCTGCGTCTCGCACCATACGCTGAATGATTATGTTCAATTGCGGAATGCCAGCAGTCAGCAGATCCATCAGTTCACCATACCTCGCCGCACCTAGCCGTACATGCGCCCGCTTCAAGCCGTTGATCGCCCGATCCAGAATGACTTCGCGTGTAGCTTCATCGGAACGATACACATCGTGAATCAGATAATGAATGACTGCCCAATACAGTTCAAACGGATTGATCAGATCGTCTCGCTTCTGTCCGTATGTTACATAATACGTATACGGCGTCACCGCTCCGCGCTCCAGATCGTCAAACATATCTGCAAAATCATCCGCCAGCTGATTGTATATACCATAGCAAAACGTACGCTGATCAAACCCTTCGTCCTCATCCGCCCCGATAATCGAGCGCGCCACCAGCCGTGAGCATGCCGATTTCAGAATGACGGGCACATACAACTCCTCGTTACTGTATTCCGCATTCGCCAGACTGCGTGTCCGATCCACATCCTGCGCCTGAAAAAACACATATGCCTGCTCAAAAAATACACTCTGAACATGCGGCTGCTGACGACCTTTGATATATTCAAATGCTTCGCGTAATTCACTGTGAATATAGCGGATCAAGTCCGGCTGGCTGCCCGACCAATCGCCCAATCTTGGCACCGATCCGGTTACTAATGCACGGCGGATCAGGCGCGAATATTGCTCCTTTTCGCCTGAGGTAAGCAGATCGGAATCCAGAATATCGTCGATAAATGGATACGTCAGCCCGTACGAATATCCCAGACGCATCGCTTCATCCAGTCGACGCGAACGCTCGCTTTGCGATACAGCATCGTCCATTTCCTCTACTGCGTGTAGGACAACACCGACGATGATTTTGATCAATTTACGCTGTGCCTGCTCGGCATTCATGCCCTCTGGAATATGGGCGGTCACCTGCTGGAGCTTGTTCATCACCCAGATCATCGCTGTTTCTACGCCTTCGCGCTGCGCCCAGCGATATACACCATCCAGACTCATAAACTCCGGCACATGATCCGTTCTATTCTGCGTCGAGGTGAGCAGGCGCTTTTTCAGACTGGTTGCGACTTCCTGCACCCGTGTTTGCGTATGCGGGGTATGCAGCGCCCGCCCCAGATCACGCATATAAATATACGCCACACTGCGCTGCAAATAACCGTCCATCTTACCCGTCATATTCAGCCACTGCATATATACATGATAATCCCGCATATCAGGCTTTTGCTTGACTGGCAGCCAGCGCGACAGCCGAGAAGACAGCGAAATGTGCCTTTTTTGCCATTGACCAAAATCAGTCATCAGCCCTTGCGCATACTGCTCACTCTCCAACTGCTGACGCAGCTCTGCAAAATACGCTGCCGCCTTCCGTTCCGCCGCCGAATACCCGTCTTCCGCCCGATTGTTGAATAGTTGATTCATAAGGCTTTCCCTCAAATCCTGTTCGTTATTTGTCATAAGTACAGAGTAATACGGAGAAAGAACGGCGGGGTTACGGAATAATGGACAAGAAGATGTTCCATTGTTATGTGTTCATCTATTTCATTTTGATGTTTGCGCTTGCTTATACAAATACATACAGTGCGCCATCGCCGGAACCGACAGCTGCATCTGGTAATACGGCGAGCGCGGCAGACCCAACCCCGCTTCAAACAGCCAGATGCGCTTCTTTTTATCTACACCGATATCCAAGCCTAGCTCGTGAAAGCCGCCGCCAATAGCTTCTTCCAAATATGCCGCCAACTCCAGACCATAATCGCTCAACTGGTTGTCCATCTTGCCATCGACCTTTTCGCCAAACCGATGCAGCAGGAAATCCGCCCATGTGCTTGTTCCGCGATACGTCGAATCGCTGTTCGTGATCTTAATATGCGGACGTAGAGAGAGCGTGACCGATTTGAACGCCACGACCCATTCATTTTGACCGTTTTTGGACAGATGCACTCGAATATGAAACGGATATCCATGCGACGTTTCGCTGCGGATCAGCTTTTGTGCACAGAATTTCTTCGGGATCAGCGTCTCAATCACCTGTAGCATCTGCTCGCGGCTACATACATGCAGCTGCTCCTGATCAAATACCTCAATTCCGTCGTCTGTCAGCTGAACCGTCAGCGCATTACGTCCCATATACCCGCCATCCGGCTTCAAAATGACACGCTTATGCTTTTCGATAAAACCCATGACCTTTTCCGGTTCTTTCATCGTCATGAATGGAATCAGATTCTTTTTCAATCCTTCATCATGACGGATCAGATTATAGATTTTCGTTTTCCCAAAGCCACGCCCTTTGAGCATATGTCCCATCGGGATGCCATCTAGCTTGCGGTACGCTTCCTCATATCGTTCATGTCCCCGCCGACGGGTGTTGTCGTAGATTACATCAGGATAACGAAATTCTCCTTGTACCCACTGATTATCGATCAATTGCATACCGATAATGCTGTCTTCTCTAACATCCCATGTATAAAAATAGTACAGATCAGCACCGTAATACGCTGCCGACAATGTACAAGCTCGCATCAGATCCGGTTTCACCTTCCAGCCCAGCATCATACCAATCAACGGTCTATGGCTCATCTTCTGCTGCCTCCTGTCTTGTCATCGTGTAAAACATGTTGTGCGGTATCGTTCTTTATCTGTATTGTACTCAATGCAACAGTTCGCATGCAGGAATTTTCTCAGACCATTGGCTATAGCTATACATCATGATATGACAGAGGAACAGCAAAAGGTGAACAGAAAAAGATAAACAGCGAAAAAAGTTGCCTGTTTGATCCAGCCCTATCTTAACCGCTGCATCGAGAAGGGATGCCTTCCCATAACAAACAACCTTTTTCACCATTCGCACCGTATTCTGCAAACTCAATATCTGTAAACGTCTCAATACTTTGTTACATGAATTTATTTCAAATGCTTATGTGCAATCGCAAGATAATAATCAGGTCAAATCAACAACTACCTTGATCGTTCCTTTGGCAGCAATCGCTGTCTCAAATGCTTCCTGAATCTGATCCAGCTTGTACACCTGTGTAACGATGGATTGGATTGGCGTTTTCTGCTGGCTGATATGCTCCACCACTTTTACAATATCATCATGCGTATAGCCGCTCGCTCCGATGATTTTCACTTCTTTAGACATCACTTGCAGCAAGCTAACTGGCACTTCATTTTTATAGACAGCGATGATCGCGATGCGAGCATGAGGCTTGAGAATCTTCGCCACCGCGTCGAACAATACCGGCGCACCTGCTGCATCTACAAATGCGTCTACATTCGGTACGTCCTGTCCGTACACATGTAATGTGCCAAAATGGGCTGCTAATCCTTCCGCCAGATCGATTTGTGCTGAATTGACGGTTAACGCGCCCAATTCCGCCGCTTTACTCAGACGCCAGTCATCGATATCGACAACACAAACATGACGCATCCCTTCGGCGATCAGACTGGCGGCAGCAGCCAAACCGATCGGTCCCGCGCCCAGTACGACGATATGCTCGTCCGGCTTCGGTTCCACGCTGAAGGCACCGTGACGACCAACACTCATCGGCTCCATCAGCACCGCAGCTTCTGGCGATACGTCTGCTTCGAACGCATACAGATTGTAATCCAGCACCGCGTCCTCCACCAGCACATATTCCGAGAAGCCGGAGCATTCCAGTGATTTGAAGCGCCCTGCCTTTTTGGCGGTAATTGGGTTGATACCGACTCGCATGCCAAGCTGAATATCGCTGGCAACATGTTCCCCAATCTCGACTACTTCGCCCATCATCTCATGTCCAAATTCCGCGCCAAGACTAATGCCTTTGTCTCCGCCGCCTACTTTCACAATGTTAATATCTGTTCCGCAAATGCCACCACGCAGATTACGTACTAGCACATCTGACGCTCCTACCGTTGGAACAGGACGCGCCTCCACTCGAATATCGTTTTGACCATAATAAATTGCTGCTTTCATCACAATCTCTCCTTTATCTATATTTCGTTATCATGTATAGAAGCTAATACGTGTTGCAAACTACTACCTACGGAATCAGCAATCGCAGATCATATTACTTTTTTACGTGTCTATCATGATGCGTATCGCTGTGATCTGTACTGCTTATATGTAGTATAAGAAAATCCGACCATCTCCCGTAATAGTCGCAATTGTAGTTATTATTCTGCTCTGACCTACAACATTGTAGGTCTACCTGTTAAGATATAGAAAATATTCAAAAGAAGGATGAATCCCTCATGCGTCCAACCTTTCACATGTTAACCACTCAGCTATCCAAAACATGGAAACTCAGTTGCAGCGATCCATCTCAGGCTAATCTTCCGTTACAACCTCCATTATTGTATGATTCCGAGATGAGATTGCAGTCAGATCAAGTGTATATCGTGCATGCTACACAGGAGATATCGACACAAGCAGATGAGGTGCAAGGAATTTTCGTTTGCTGCTGTGAAACAGGCATCCACGAGCAGAACTCAATAGCGCCCGGTACGATCGTGATTCAATCTGCCATATCTGTCGCAACTGTGCTGAATCGGGTACAGGCTATTTTCGTCATGTATCAGCAATGGGTGGATACGCTACGACAGATTGTATCGGATGGAAACCGTTCGCTTCAGGAGCTATTGGACGTTAGCTCGCCAGTGCTGGGACACTTGCTGACAGTCAGCGATGAGAATATTCATATTTTGGCGTCCTCTAATGAAGGGCAACGAGTTAGCGACGATCATTCTATTCTCGGAGTCTTTTCAGATGACAATACGCTGGATGGATTGAAAATGGCGATCCGGCGTGTATCTGGTAATCGGTATGCGTTTGACCCGCAGCATGCCCGCCATATCGGTTCCAGTTCTGAGCTGCACTATATTCATATTACCGATGGACAGATTCACCTCGGTATTCTCAGCATGCAGCCCGTCGGTCAGCCGTTACAGGAGCATGATGTGCAGTTGTTAGAACTGTTGTCCGACTACGTGAAAACAATGCTGCTACGTCCATCGCAAACGGGCGGTAAGTTTTTTGGAAATGTACTGCAATCACTGCTGGATGGATTGCCTGTGCCAGAGGAGCATTTACAGCGATTAACGGAAGCGCTAGATACCCAGCCGGGCGATCAATTCCGCTGCATCGTCATTCAATTGCCGCAGCAGTCGTTGACCAACTTGAGCCGCTACATCCGCAATCGTTTCCAGATGGAGATTCCCGCGTCGATTGCGATTGTGCACGACCAGCAGATTGTCGGGCTGATCAACGATACTCGGTTTGCGCGTAAAGATCGGGACTTTTACGATTGGGTTCACAGATGGCTACTCAACATGGATTGTCTTGCTGGGGCAAGCGACAGCTTTGCTGCATTAGTGAGCGTCAAAGACTATTTTGCGGAAGCGAAAGCAGTTATTCATTTTGTAAATCCAGAGGTATCGCGGGTGCGTACATTTGCAGATTGCTGGCAGGAGTATGTGCTGCATCATTGTGTGGGTGAACTGCCACCGTCCCTGTTGTTTCCGCCGGGGTTGGTAAGATTGCTCGATTATGATGAGCAGTCTGCGGTGGATTATGTGGAGACGCTGCACATTTGGTTGGAAGAAGGACGCAATGATTCGCGGACGGCATCACGGTTGTTTATTTCGCGCAATTCATTTTTATCGCGGAAGGAGCGGCTCGTGTCACTGCTGGGAAGTGATCTGAGTGATGTGGATGAGCGGTTTCGGGTGGAGCTGTGCTTGCGGTTATTGAAGTAATGCGCTATTTCTTCGTGTTGTCATCAAGTTCGGAATGATCCATGTATATTGTATGGTGCTGTAACATACAAAAAACCGCTGACAGGAAGGTAATACCCTTGTCAGCGGTTGAATTCAATCTTACATCGTACAATCATACGTATGATATAGTACGACTGCTACAACTCATCCGTAGTAAAGCTGATCTTTCTTTGTCCATGTTTCTGTATTCCTTCTCTGTATTCGTACTGAAACTGTATACGAAGTGAGGAAGCAACATCGTCTCAAAATCCTTATGCCAGCTTATACCCACAATTCGAGCAGAAATTCGCTCCTTCGTTCTTCGCTCCACAGTTCGGACAGAAATTCGGCTTTGTACCGCTGGAGCCTGTTGGTGCAGAACTAGTGTCTGCGTTGCCCTCTGCACCATTGTTCTGACCACCGCCAGTGTTGGCATTACCGCCATTTTGCGTATTGGCATTCTGCCCATTTGCCGGATTGCTGCCACTGTTGTTGCCACTGGCATTCTGTGCATTATTTTGCCCGCCATTATTCTGACCATTCTGCTGATTGATATTCTTCATCATTTCGTTCGCCATGTTCATACCCATCATCATACCCGCCATATCAGATGCTGTACCGCCACCCTGTACTTTTCCCGAGGCGATACCGTCCGTCATGCTGACCTGCTGGTATTTTTGCATGTTGCCGATCATTTCATGTGAAGCGGTCTTCGTGATCATATCCTGAATTTCCTGCGGATAGTTGAAGCTCATCACTTGGAAGCCCGTAATGCCGATACCCAGCTGCATCATTTGCATATCCAGATCCTCACGAATCCCGTTGGCAATATCGAACGCATTTGCTTGCAGATTGAACATGTCCTTGCCTTCACGCACGATCCATTTCATCAGCAGCTGATCCAGCACGGACGTAATACGAATTTTCACATCTTCGACCAGATAGCTTTGCTTAATACCTGCCACCTTGTCGATCAGCGATACATAATCGCTTACTTTAAAATTAAACGTCCCGTTCGCACGAATCGGCATCCCGCCCGGCAGCTGTGGTGCCGGGATCAGAATCGGACTTTGTGTCCCCCAGCGCACGGTAAATTCCTTCGTATTCACGAACAGTACTTCCACGCGCATCCCGCTGTTAAAGCCAAACTTGAACCCTTTCAGCGTCGATAGAAATGGAATAATATCCGATTCCACGTTAAACGAACCTTCGTCCTCAAAGATCCCTTCAATCTTGCCATTGTTCAAAAAGATAGCATCCTGCCCTGAACGAATAATGAGCTTACTGCCCTTCTTGATCTCGCGGTTGCTCCATTTCCAGAAGATCATATCATCTCTAAATTCTTCCCATTCCACCACATTGGCAAATTGATTTTTGAAAAATCCCATATTCAGTATCCTCCCTGTCATTCAGATATATATTCTCTCTTGCCGATTGCTAACACCAATATGCTAAAAGGAACCGCGGCTCCCGCTGTGCGAATGACCGCCGCTGCTCGTTCCACCGCCGCCTCCGCCACCACTGCTGCTACTACTTTTTTCGATTTTCTGCTTGGTAACTGTCGTGTTGATATACCGGTCATAATGATCCAGCAGCGACGATGCACTGGCGTCTTCGTACGTCGCGCGATCCACCGTCACCCGCCCACCGGAACGATATGCCATTATCCAGACAATAATGACACCGACGAGAATCGCCAATGCAGCTTGGAACCAGAATTTGAACAGCCAATTGTCGGGATTCACTCCTGCACGATAGCCCATATATTCGTACGAGCGCTGAATATATTTTTCAAAGGCGGTCGTATAATTGCCGCTGCTGAGATCCGAGGTGATATAATCGCGAATTTTATCTAAACGTGAATCATCCAACAATTGCTCCGCTTCACCAAAACCAGCCAGATAAATATCTCGATTGCGCATATCCAGTGTTAGAATCGCGGCGCTACCATACTTTTGGTTATAGCCGAACGCTTTGTTGTCGTACAAATCTTCCGTCAGCTTCACCACATCCAGATTGCTATCATTGTTTGTCGTATACACGACAAAATCGGTCTGCCGCAGCGCACCATATTGATTCGCCATCTCGGTAATCTCCTGCTTTTGCTGCGTCGTCAGCAAGTTTGCATCATCGTAAACTAGCGTCTTAGTGCCTGTAATCGTTTCACTCGTACTGGCAGCATAACTCAGCGTCGGCAACAGTGTTCCTGCACTAGCACACAGCAATGTGATGAGTACCAGCAGAGTAACGAACAACTTGCCAACGCCGTAACCATCACGTTGCCCATCTATATGACCACTAGGATGACAATGTTGTGCTGCCTCATCTGCATGATCTGCATGAATTTGTACACAATCATTACGATCCGAATCACCGTTTTCGTTGCTGCTTGGTCTATCATTACTCGAAGCATATAGTCTCGTCTCTCTCTCTTTATTCGAATCATACGTCAAAAGAATCCACCTCCCAGCGCCCAAGAGACAGTCTTCAGACATACCAGCGAAACGGCGCTAATCCCCGCAAACCAAGCAAACATCTTGCCTTTACTAAGCGGCGGTTTGCCGACCACTTTACCAGTCTGCCCATTCATCGCAAACAAATATTCTTTATGGTCAAAATCGTAATTCACCATCCATACCGGCAACAGCACATAATCCGCGCGTTGCACATTCGTATCCACCTGCCGATCGGTATAACTCACACTAGAATAGCCAGTGACCGTTGACGCGATGGATGAATCAATATACGGGATCGTTTTATCCTTGGCACGCGGTAGTAGATCGTTGTCGTCGTAATTGTATTTTTCAGCGATATACCCTGCCAGATACGGCGTTTTGAAATCTTTGAGCTGTGCATATGGAAATGGCTCTAGCTTGTCCATAAGCTGGTCGTTCATTTTCTCGGAAGCATCGACGGGCAGATTGACGTAGTGCAGCCGCATGCGGCGGTAAAATTCGTAATGTTGGGTTTCCGTGTAATGGTAATCGCCCTGCGTATAACTGCGTACACGGGTCGCATGCCCGCGCGCCTCCGCAATGTTATGTAACTCATATAACCAGAATGGCACATACATGCCGGTAATGCTTTTGATGCGGTCGGCAGACATGAAGCCAGCCGGGGTGAGCAGTCCGTTGCGGCACCATTTTTTGAATGCCTGCTCCGCCTGCTGCTTGCTAATGGAAAATGGAAGGACACTCACTGGTGCCAATTGACCGCCCAACCGTTCACTGAGCACAACTGGCGAACCGCAAAAGCTGCACGTCGTCGCACTTGTCTCCGGCTCAGTCACCAGATCGGCACCGCAGTTCGGACAATGGTATTCCTTCACTTCGTCATCGGTAAAGACGACTTTTTTCAATGGATCGGGCAGCTGTTCGATATTGTCCTGCCTGCCGCAGCTTGGACAGGATAGCATGCCAGTTGTACTGTCGAACATCATGCTACTGCCGCAGTTGGGACATTTGTAATCAATAACGGGCATGAATGGATTCACCTCGGTTTGAAATGCTGGACTGTACAGGTTGCATCATACTACATACCTGCATCATAGTACTGAATACCTGCGTGTTAGTTTGTCGTATCGCAAAATACAACAGATAGGGTCTAGCCTTTGTATTGTTGCTGAATCGCGGCTAATTCTTCCTGCGGTGTAGAGTCAGATGTGCCGGTATGGTCAGGTTGTGCGTTCATTTGCTGCTCCAGTCGGGCGATTAACACATCCAGATCTTCCTCCGGCTGAGCGCCTCCACGTACTTCGGCGAGTGCTTCCGCTTCGTTGAGTGCTTGATTTGCCTTTTGCTGCATATCATGTAGCGCATTGTTGGCGCTACTGTACGTATGGTTGGAGTTGCTTTGCTGTAGCGTTTGCGCTTCATGCAGCTTGTTCTGGATATCGGCATACCGAGTTTGTAGTGTGTCCAGATCGCTGGTCAGCTTGATTTGCATCTGCTTCATGACATCTGCTTTGGCAGCTGCCCGTTCGTGAGCGGCTTGTAGCTCGCTATGCTTTGGCGCCAGCTGGGCTTTCTTTTCCAGAAAACGAAGCGCGCCCTCCTGATCGCCGTTTTGGACGGACTTCTCAGCATAGCGCTGCAATTTGGCAATCTCGCCGCTGCTCTCGTCCCATGCGCGTTTACTGCGACTTTCCTCCGCTAACACGGCGGCTGTCTCCGCCTTTACCTGTCCGATATCACTGGTTAACTGCTGCATGTATTGTCTGGCAGTACGCTCGGGATCATCCGACCGCTCCAGCATGCTGTGCAGATTGGCTTTCATTACGTCTCTGAATCGACTCCACATACTCATATCCGTCATCTCCTTTCGGCAAGGTATATGTAATATTGTACCCGAATCGTGGGGATGGGGTTTCATTTTTTGTGGATGGATTTGTGGATGGAAATGAAGATACTGGATCATGGACGTGCGGTCTGCTCTTTTCCCATGTGAAAATAGTAAAGGAACAGCAACCAAAATAAGGAAATCAACGTTAACATAGATAGGTTGTACTATGCATCCACTGCCATGAGCTGGTTGGTATACATATCCAATTTGTGTAACGATCTGTTTGTATGAACAGCTTGGTTATCATTCATGCAAGTATGTAAGGCAATTATGGTAACACTCTATCTCATCATTTTACTAACAGGAGGGTATTTCGTGAAAAAGCTGATCCTGAGTCTGGCATTCCTTTTACTATTCGCTATGCCTTGTTCACTCACTGCGCAAGCTGCGAAATCGGAAGTGATTGATAATGGTCAATTGCTGAATCATCGCGTCTTCATCCCGATGCGCGCCGTATCGCAATCCTTTGGCGTTCCAGTAACGTGGATTGCAGATATGAAAACAGTGCTGTTAACACAAGGAAAGAACAAAACGTATATGCCAGCGAATTTTAACCGTACAGTCACGCATACACCAGGCGTCGACGTTCCGTACGTATTCACTTTCATTGATCTGGATGCTCCGGCGCAAATTCGCAATGGCACGATGTATGTACCTCTGCGTTTTATGAGTCAATACATTCAAGCCTCTATCTCTTGGAACGAACAAACCAAACAGGCAACCATTACCAAGGACGGCAAGCAGATTATCGTACATGTGCAGCAACCTCAAGTAACAGTATCTGCCGATGCACAACTGACCGTAGCTCGCTTGACCGTTCTTTCGGATAAGTTAAAAGAAATCGCAGATCGCACCTCAATCAAAAGAGATGCCGCCACCTATCGATCGTACTTTACCAATGCATTTATCAACTCGACTCTACCAGATGCTGGTTTTGCCAAAACACGTCCGTACAGTCCTCCAATCACGACAGTTACGTATATTAATCAAAATAAAGCCGAGATCACCCAGTCTCTCGCCATCTATGGACCAGATCTATTAGGAGATACTCATGGAGTTACGGATCGTAGCGCTACCTTTATACGAAATGGGAACGTATGGAAAGTAGATCGTGTTAGCTTTTCTGAGAGAAGTATTATGAATATGGGGGTAGCCGTGGAATGAGGACGTAGCGCTATATTGTATACGTGATGTAGTTACCATATTCAAAATAACATCTACAGTTTATCCATGGTAAATGTCTATTCTTCATACGTATACTCTTTTCGTTGCCCATTCGTATCGTAGACAATTTCGAATATATTCCCCAACGCATCCTCACGGAAACGTTTGTTGTCTTTCATATAATAAATCGAAGCGCCCCGCTCCTTCGCTTGCTGACGTGCATGCTGGCTTGCTTTTTTCATCGCTTCTTGTAATTGCTCTCGATTCAAAGGCATAACATTCACTCCTATTTGATATCATAGTTAGGATAAAAGCCATTAACCTTCGAACTCAGAGATTAATGGCTTTTATATACGTACACCCACTGTCTATTTACTGCAAAATGTCTCCGTATTCAACATCTGCATTACGTACCCTACATGCCGCACGCACCTATTCCACTTTCATGCCACTCAATCGCCCTGCACCAACACCGGATGATCTTTCAGCTGCCCAATATCATGCCCGGTTGGATTCTGAAACGTGCGCAGTCCAAATGTCGGAGCGACCGCAAAGATATGGTCAAAAATATCTGCCTGCACCCCTTCATACACCGCCCACGTCGTATCGCTACTAAACGCATAAATCTCCAGCGGCAACCCGTTATCCGCAGGTGCGAGCTGGCGCACAATCAGCGTCATATTGCTATGAATGCCCGGATGGTGTTTGAGATACCGATACACATACTCGCGGAACACCCCGATATTCGTCAGCTGTCTGCCATTCACATTGCTCTCGCGGTTAATCTGACGCTCCACATTGTAAGCCTCAATCTCCGCTACTTTGTCATCGAGATAATCAGCAAGATAGTGAATTTTACGAAATTCCTCGATCATGTCCGGCGTGCAAAAGGCAATGCTGCTCGTATCGATCTGCACACTGCGCTTGATCCGTCGTCCGCCTGACACCTGCATCCCGCGCCAATTGCGAAACGAATCCGAGATCAGCGCATAGCTGGGAATCATCGTAATCGTCTTGTCAAAATTCATTACTTTTACCGTATTCAGCGTAATGTCGATCACGTCACCGTCGGCATTGTACTTGGGCATCTCAATCCAGTCGCCCACACGCACCATATCGTTGGACGATAGCTGGATACCAGCAACGAGACCGAGAATTGAATCTTTGAAAATCAGCATCAATACCGCCGATAGCGCACCAAGTCCGCTGAGAATGATGAGCGGATTTTGCCCGATTAGATTCGAAATGACAACAATCCCGCCGACGATAAACATAATGATCTTCGCCACCTGAATGTATCCGCGAATCGGACGGATTTTGGATACTTCAAACGAGCGATAAATCGCATCAAACGCATTGAGCAGCGCATCAAATACCGTAATACCGACTATGATCATATACGTCATTGCCGCCTTCTCAATCAATCCTTGATACGCTGGGAAGACGGATGCAGAATAGTAAATAATAATTGCTGGTACGAGATGGGATAGCTTGTGAAATACCTTTTTCTCTACAATGATGTCGTCCCATGTATATCGATTATTGTTGGCGATGTGTATAATCGTTTTGAGTACGATCTTCTGTGTAATCCAGTTCGCCAGAACACAGACGACCGCGATAAACAGGATCATGATGATCGTAGCAGCATAGCCAATCATCATCTCATTCATGCCTACATTCTGAAGTTGTTGTCTGATCCAATCCATGATGTAAATAGTCTCCTCCTGACTGCATGTGTACTGGTGTCCTATTATAAATGACTGCTCAGTACGAAAGAAAGTTTGGCGGAGACATAGGCAAATGCAGGCATGGTGTATAGGTATAGTACTGCATTGGTGGATCATCCATACCAGATACATACTAGCTCTATACTTGTTGTCAGAAACCAACCGCGACTATGTCTGTTTCACCTTGACTAGCCTTCCCTATACATAGTCATCTCATACAAAGGAGAGTCTACATACCAATGAACCTTTCCGCCATCAAGCAATTATTAGAGTCGAACCGTGTCAGTTTGCACCCCGGTCTGTTGAGCGATGAAATCAGCCAAATTGAGTACATCTACCAATTCCATTTTCCGCCTGATCTGCGCGAATTTCTATCTCATATGCTACCAACCGGCAACGGATTCCCGCAGTGGAGAGACGTATCCGAACGTGGGATCACCCATATGCGCGACTATTTACATAAACCGCTGGAAGGAATCTTATTCGATATTCAACATAACGTGTTCTGGTATGCCGCTTGGGGCGAACGTCCAGCAGATACACAGACCGCACAAAATATCGCCAGACAACAGTACGCCCAGCTTCCGCCATTGATTCCGATCTACGGACATCGTTACATGCCGACCGAACCATATGAAACGGGCAATCCCGTATTATCTGTGTACCAGACCGATGTGATTCCATATGGCACGAATTTGGAGGAATATTTTCAGATCGAATATAAGCAGAAGCCATATTCGGATATGGATTACACCGCCGTCAAACCGATCCCGTTCTGGCTTGAATTGGATCAACACCGTTAATTATTCCTATTTATCTGCATAGTGTCTTACAAATACGCACCCAACGAATAATTCTGATCCACACCAACAAAAAACCCTTTCAGCAGAGTCGCAACCATCATCGTCAACCGATGCTTTGCAGCTCATCCGCCAAAAGGGGTTATATCATTTTATACCGTCATTTATACTCCTTACAGTGCACCGGCTGCCCATGCCGAGTAGAAGGATGGATACACCGGCCGGTAATGCAGCTCATTGCGAATACGCATCGTGTCTACGACCATATCCCATGCATCGTACTCCTGCTGCGCCGCTTCCGGCAGACTCTCCTCACCATGAAAACGAAGCAATTCCGCAGCCGAGATTGGCGCATCGTCAGCCACATTGTAGATTCTACCGTCAATCCCGGGTACCGAAGCCGCCAGCAGCAACGCCTGACTAATGTCCGCATGATGCCCCATATGAATACGCTTCGCCGGATTCCACTGCTTCACATACGGTAAAAAATCAGCAATATGTGGATCACGATCACCATAAACAAACGGTAATCGTACGATGCGTAACCCCAACCCTTGCTCACGATGAAGCTCCAGCAGTGCCGTTTCCGCCGCAACCTTGCTCTGCGGATAGGCAAACAACGGATTCAACTCATCATCTTCATGCTTCGGACGATCCGCACCGCCCGTGCCGTACACATTGTTCGTGCTGGCAAATACAAATCGCGATACTCCCGCCTGCAAGGCGGCATGTGCTAGCGCCAGACTACCGTCGGTATTGGCAGTACGCGTCGTTTCCTCATCCACACCGCGAAACTTGGCTGCCAGATGCACGATCACATCCACGTCCTGTAATGCAGCGAGATAACTGTCCGGCTGTACCAGATCCCCATGGATCACCTGCGCGCCTTGCTGCTCCAATGCTTGCGCTTGCGCCACATCCCGCACCAGCACCTTTACATCATGTCCATGTTGGATCATGCGTGGTGCAAAACGACTGCCTACTTTGCCTGTAGCTCCGGTAATAAATAGTTTCATCATATAGCCCTCCTGTGTATCGACTGAATAGATTTAGTATAATGAAAAGAACAACAGGTAGCCTGCCCACGATGATCGTAGGACTGGCAGTGTCAGGATAAGGAGGCATATGTATATGGAAGAACTCTCTCCGAAAAAACTATTAGGCGAATTTTTGCGTTCAAGACGTCAACGCTTGTCGCCGGAACAAGTCGGTCTGGTCAATTATGGAAGACGCCGTACATCCGGGCTTCGTCGTGAAGAAGTGGCGCAGCTTGCCCATATTGGAACGTCATGGTATACATCGCTGGAACAAGGACGCGAAGTGAATCCGTCACAGGACGTACTGGATCATATTGCGCGGGCGCTGCAATTGACCGAGGATGAGAGGCAGTATTTGCATGTGCTTGCCAAACCCGCGCAGCGTGAGGAGAAGACGGAAGACGAACAACAACAATTGCAGACAGGTATGCAGCGTACCGTTATGGCACTGGAACCGAATCCCGCATTTGTGCTTGATCCGTATTGGAATCTGACCGCTTGGAACCGGGCAGCTGCATTTGTTTTCCATTTACCTGCCTTTTCCGCTGCCAATGATTACCAGATCAATTGGATCAAGCATCTACTCAGCGGAGACAGACTCGGAACCGACACGCAGGAGCGAAATGAAAAAGCGCAGGCAATCATTGCCCAATTCCGTGCAGATTACGCCCAGTCTCCCAACGATGTCATATTCCAAAAGCTAGTAGACGAATTTCAACAAACCATCCCCATCTTCCGCGAACGCTGGCCCATGCACGACGTGCAAGCCGTCAAAGACCGCTTCAAACATTTTGACGACCCGCGTATAGGTGTGATGGAGTTTGAACATATCGTGTTGCATCCATCCGGCAATCCGATGATGAAAATGATGATCTACACCGCATCGCTGGATACTGCTACTCGCTTGCAAGCTATGCTCAAGGCTGGAGTGTAGGCTAGACGTAAAGAGGAATTAGGCATGTCCGTTTACTGATGGAAATATGGTGATTTGTACAATTTAAAAATCGAGATTCATCTAACTTAGTGTCTACTGCTTTATGAATATGATGATCAATAAGAAATGAAGAAGACCGCTGATTAGGCGGTCTCTTCTTATTCTAATGCTACATATGATTTTTCCAGATGGACATGGAGCCGAAGTTAGTCGTCCCCCTGCCCGAAATGATATATATTTAGTATAGAACACTTTTCGGACTCACCAATTTATACGTACACATCATTACACTATTCAAAAATAATTCGAGCCTGAATGCCATTCTGCTCCAACAGATATAGCAATCCTCCGCCATCAATCAGCTCAATCGGCTTATCTTTGGCAAATTCGTACGCATCCGGTCCATAGCTTTTCGTAGTGACCAAGATTCCTTTGTTTGCACCCTCATTCATCATCGTGCCGTATAAGTCTCTGACAGCGGAGACCCCTACCGTATTTTTGTATCGTTTAGCTTGTATAACAATTTTACCACCGAGAATGGCTCTAGTATCAAAAGCAACACAGTCCACTCCACCGTCTTTGGATGAACGTATTAATTTGGTATCTAAGCCCATTCTCGCAAATAAATCCGTAACTAATTTTTCAAATTCATACGGATTCAAATCCATTAGATTGGGCAGACTTTGCAGCGAATCAAGCAAACTTTCATGATCAACAAAACGCTTATCCACCATATTAAACTCTAACACTGGTTTTACGGCTTGCAATTCAGAAGGTCGAGGCGAGACCTGTGCTCCCAAATTCCGTAAACACACCGATTTTTCTACTCGACTCAGGTCAAGCTCTTTAAACTTCTCTTTGATGACACGAGTTGAAATCAGATAGGGTGCAATATCTTTGCCTGTCGCTGGATCGACCGAATGAACATAAGCGCTGAATACGATAACCTCGATAATATTCGCCTGATCTGCGTCAAAAACTTCATGAATCGTGCGCAGGGCAACACTTGCCACCACATCAGCATACAAATTTTTAATCTCCTGATCTTTTCTAGGCTTTTCGGTAATCTCGTCTCTAGTCTTGACGTACTTGTACTCCGACACGGTTGGAACAATCTCTTTGTTTGGAATCTCATAATCTATCACTAATTCTTTCGAGTCTGGAAGATACGCCAAACGGAATTGTTGAGGAAATTCCATTGGATACTGGGAACGTTCCAATACAATATTGTTGTAAGCAATGACTGCCTCTGTTTCGCCATGACGATATCGTTTTCCAAATTGATCGACTTCAAGATTATTGGTTTTGATTGTCAGTTCAAAAGCAGCTTTTTCTTGCTCATAGCTTACTTTTAGATCATTTAATTTGGACAATCGTTCTCTTTCTGAACGCTCATAACGTACCAAATCATGTTCAAATTGCTCTTTGGCTTCAAGCATTGCTTTCTGATACTTTTTCTCTAACATAGGGATTAACTTTTGCAATACATTTTGAGATTTTACCTGACTGGTATACTGTTCAATCTCCGGTCTACGCATAGGCACAGCAATCTCATGAGGTGCAACAAACTCCTTGAATTGCTCTGTACTCTTTAACGATGCAAACGACACAACATGACTTACACGCAAACCTTGCTCCAGAATAGTATTTAATTGATGTATTTGTTGTTTTGTTTCGCTATTTAAATCTTCAGTTTCCTGTATTCTACTCTCGACATAACGCAATTTCTCTTCTTTTTCAAATTGCATCTGCTGTCTTTGTTGCTCTTTCATTACTCTGATTCGCTCGCGTTCCTGACGTTTTCTCTCCGCTTCATTCAATCGAGCTTACCTTGCCGCTTCTCTTGCCATATTAGCCATATAACTACTTTTTCTCGCCAAAATAATAACCCCTTCCAAGCTAGTTTTATCTCTCGTCCATTTCTTTTCTGCCGACGTTAGAATGATATTCCTATTAATTATACATCCAATTAAAGGTAAATAAATATCTTTTATACTCTAAAAGAATTAATTAGTTCATTTGTGATATGTAGTCCCTTGTGATCATCTTACTCATTATCCAATTACATATGTCGCAAAATATTGAGGTATCCAAATCATGCTCCTTCGGTGCATAATCAATCCCTTTCGCCTGCTCCATCGCTATATTGTAATATAAGCTGTGCAGATACTCTTTCTATTACTCTGTCAACCGTTCCCAAACTCTGTTTCAAAATAAAATAAAACGGACACCATTCGGCGCCCGCTTCATATCGCACATATGAAAATACTGATTCTCCTGTAAATGAGTATGCTTCACCAACTATGCACACCTATTTTCAGATAATCGATTAGCCCAGATTACTTACTCCAATACTGCTTCGCAATCCGCTGCCCTTGGTTAATCTTCGCCCACTGCTCATCTTCACTCAGTTCATTCCCGCCATCACAGGAAGCAAAGCCACATTGGTGAGATAGCAACAAACGATCTTTATCGATAATATTGGACGCCTCATCCAGCAGTCGCAGTACACGCGCTTCGTCATCCAGCGTATTCGTTTTGGACGACAGCAGACCCAGCACAATCTCCGTATCCGGCTTGTCTTTGAACACAGCCAGCGCTTCCAGCGAACCCGCACGCTCGTCATCCCACTCAAGGAAGAAACGATCATATTTCAGCTGCTTCAGGAACAGATTGGCGATCTTCACATACGAACCGCCACCCATATTGCGAGAATCGTAGTTGCCACGACAGTTATGCGTCCACATTTTCAGACCGAGACTGTGTCCGTAGTCAATGACCGTATTGTTGATGTCGATAAATTCAGTCGCCAGAGCCTGTACTTCCTCCTGATTGATGTTCTCACCCGTATACGGAGAATTCGGATTGTCATCTGCAAACAGTTCCCACAAGCAATCGTCGAATTGCAGAATCTCACCGCCCGCAGCCGCAAAATCCGCAACAAACTCTTTATACGCCTGAATCAAGCCTGCCTTCAACTCCTGTGGATTCTGGTACACCGCATCCGTGCCACCGATATTGTCCGACCAAGACAGTTCGCCAAAAATATGCGACGGCGAAGGCACGCACAGCTTCGTTTCACGTTCTCCCGCATGGGACTTGAGCTGCTTGAAGGATTCGATAAAATGATGATTTTTTCCGCTCAACTTGCCAGTAATACGCAGCCCGATGTCTTTGCGTGTCTCGTATTTGGACGTACCATCCGTATCGCGGAAAAAGTATCCATGATCCGCAATGTACCGCTCCACACCGTCAAACCCCCAGACAAAATCCAAATGCCACATCGATTTGGAATATTCACCATCTGTGATGATGGAGAGATCGTTCTCAATTTCCTTCTCCACGACAGACTGGATCGCCTTCGCTTCACATTGCTGATACCCGTCGAATTCTTGATAAAACGGATAGCTAATATCATCTCGATGCTCGATTTGCGTCTTATATTCCAGCAACTCCTTCGGACGAAGCAAGCTGCCTACGATTTGAAATTTATCACTCATGTAGTAATCCCCCTTGATTGGATTCGGACTTGGATGTAATGGTTCCATTTTATCATGGGGCGGAGTGGTTCATATAAGCGCAAAAGGCATGGCTGGTTATAGGCAGGGGCTATGGCGAGAGTGAATAGAATATACGTATGATTTATTTTTCTAATAAAAGGTATACTTGTTTAAATTCATCTTCTCGTTACGTATAATTGTTATAACAGTCAAACTTTCATTAGGAGGTACTAGAATGGGCAAAACAAATGAAATCGAGCGAAAAGTAACCAAATTTGGCAATAGTCTCGGCATTAGCATGACTGACGCTTTAAAGAAAGTCGGTTTAGGACAAGGCGATGCAGTAACGATCGATGCTAATCCGGTGACAGGAGAGATCCTGATCAAAAAAGCTAAGAAGATCTCACTGCCAGAAGGAATCAGTCCAGACTTCATGGATACGTTAACAGATGTTATGACAGAATATGATCAAACCTTGCGTGGACTGAAAGATCGATGACACCCATTCGCCATCTGTCTGTTCAAGAAGTCATCGCAATCAATGTAGCTATGATTCAACGATACAGTCCGGGAGAACAAGTAGGAGTAAAAGAACCCGGATTGCTACACTCCGCCGTTCACCGACTTCAATCTTCCGTATTTGGCGAGGATGCGTATCCTAGTATTTTTGAGAAGGCAGCCGAGTTGTTTGAATCGCTTGGACAAAATCATCCGTTTCATAATGCTAATAAACGGACAGCATTTACAGCAATGGTTGTATTTCTTCGTTATAATGGTTTGAGTTTTAAAATGAGCGCAAAAGAAGCAGAGGATTTTACTGTGGATATGGTGAATCATCATTTTGATTTTCAGCAGTCAGCTGAAACTATTGAGAGGCATTGTATTTTAATGACTTGATTGCAATGCATGAGATTTTATTATAAAGACTTTCATTTCAACAAAAAAGACACTGTCCACATTGGGCAGTGTCTTTTGCTGTATACTACTTTATTCTATTCATAAAGTGTGTACAAAAATGGAGGCGAGGGGAGTCGAACCCCTGTCCGAAGATAACGCAACATAAGCTTCTACGGGTGTAGTTACAGATTTGATGTCACCCGAGTAGCGCCCTGTAACCGGCTCTACGTTGGGTCAGCCTGATTATCTTATTCAGCACACCTCAGGCGGAGATGTGACAGCGTAGCCCACTAAGAGTTGGGCCCTCATCCTGGCACATGGGCGATGCGAGGCGAGAGCACGTTTCACAGTTTCTTAGGCTGCGAAAGCGTAGTTAGTTTGTTGTTTGCCGTTTAATAGGCTTTAGCGTTGATAAAGCGGACGCGTCCCCACTACCCGCTACTCATGCCCGACCTACCCCCGTCGAATCCAAGAACGCCCCCTTAATCAAAAGGGTCTGGATCAATACGGGACGAGCGCATGAGTCTCGTCTTCCGAAGTGTTCTGTATATGCAGCCTTTCCCTCCATAGAAAGGGCTACATCGGGAAATGTCCTAACCACATCGGCAAGCGCCGACCGTTATTCGTTTCCTCACAGATGTTGATTATACCATGTTTTGATGCAAATGGATAGCTGTGCAGATGCCGGTAGATACCAGCTAATGCACTATGGATGAGCCAGCATTGTAACTTCTATCGTTCTGCTCATTCAATCAGCAGGTTATAAAAGAGAGACAGCTACCAGTCACCGATATGTTCCATTACCCCAAAATGTGATCACCTTAACAACACTCACACTATCGTTTTCTCTTGTTATAAACCTCAGATGCAAGCTTCAATCGACATATCTACCAATCAACGCTTCTGATTATCCCGCAATGCACGTTGAATATCGCGCTGTGCATCCCGTTTTGCCGCTGTGGCACGTTTGTCATGCTGCTTCTTACCTTTACCGAGACCGATCAGCAGCTTCGCATAACCGTTACGGATATAGATTTTCAACGGCACAATCGTATAGCCGTCGCGCTTAGATGCGCCGATCAGCTTGCTGATCTGCAGCTTGTGTAGCAACAGCTTGCGTGTACGGGTCGGGTCTGCCGGGTTGCTGCGGTTGCCTTCCTCGAACGGGCTGATATGCATATTGTGCAGGAATACTTCGCCGTTACGGATCGTGGAAAAGGCGTCGTTGATGTTTGCGCGTGCGCGACGCAACGATTTGATCTCCGTTCCGGTCAGTACCATACCTGCTTCATAGGTTTCCTCGATGAAATAATCGTGGGATGCTTTTTTGTTCTGGGCGAGTACTTTGTTTTCACTCTTTTTGGTCGCCATGTGGATTGCTCCTTCCGTCATTGCTACCCCATATCATAGGGGCGGCTGCGAGGATGAATAATCAGTCGGAAACTGTTGCATCTCTGCTACTGGATTCCAACCGATCTCAACCCGCAGCCCATATGCTTTATATTATTCGTTCTCTGTATTCTTTTTCTTTGGCTTGCGTCTACGTTTCGGCTTGGCATCGCCGGATGCATGTACAGATGCAGGTGCATCGTTGGTTGTTGCCGGTGCTACGGAACCTTCGCCGGATTTCTTACGACGTTTGCCTCTGTTCTTCTTCTCCGGTTCAGGGCTGTTGTAGCCGCCTTTGCCAGAACCAAATGCGAAGCTGCGTCCTGATCCAGAGGAACGGGAGCCAGATTCGCTTCTTGCCGGAGTGGAAAGAGTGACACCTTTGTCCTTTTTTCGCTTATTCTTACCGGAGCCAGTATTATCGCCGTTTGCAGCGGTGGATGGGTTGGCAGTATTATTATTGCCTTTTGCCGGGTTGGTATTGCTACCACCTGCTGCTGGGCTATTGGTATTGCCATTACCGCCTGCTTTGGACTTGGCTTTTTTCGCAGCTTTGCCGAATACTTCGGCTTTTTTGGCGTTTTTGTTTTTGCCTCTGCCACCGCGTCCTTTGCGTTCGCCGCCAGCTGTGCCGTTGCCGGCGCCATTGCCACCAGCTCGGTTACCACGTCCACCGCGCCGCTCACTTTCACCGCGTCCTCCACGGTCGAAGCGACGACCGCTTTTCGGCATGTCGGTCAGTTCAAAGTCAATCGTATGATCGTCCATATTGACATTAGCAACGCGAATCGTCACGGTGTCACCGATACGGAACACTCGAGATGTGCGCTCGCCGAGCAGAATCATCTGCTTGTCGTCAAAATGGTAATAGTCATCGGTCAACATCCCAAGACGGATCAAGCCCTCAACGGTGTTGTCCAGCTCGATAAACATACCAAAGCCAGTTACGCTGCTGATTAGTCCTTCGAATTCTTCGCCGACTTTGTCGAGCATATACTCGGCTTTTTTCAGCTGGTCGGTGTCGCGTTCAGCATCTACAGCAACACGCTCACGCTCGGACGATTGCTGGGCAATGTCCGGCATACGGGTTTCCAGATACGTCTGGCGATCTGGCGTCAGCCCATTGCCACCGTTCTCAATCACTTCGCGAATGACGCGGTGGATCACCAGATCGGGATACCGGCGAATTGGCGAAGTGAAATGGCTGTAGTATTCCGCAGCCAGCCCGAAGTGACCGGAGCTGTCGGCAGAGTATTTTGCCTGTTTCATCGACCGCAGCATCATGGTGCTAATGACGGTCTCTTCCTTTTCACCCTTCACTTCGTCCAGCAGCTGCTGAAGTGCGCGTGGGTGGATCAGATTGCCAGTACCTTTGACAGCATAGCCAAAGTTTTGTACAAAGCCGAGGAAGTTTTGCAGCTTTTCCTGATCCGGGTTTTCGTGAATCCGGTACAGGAACGGTACTTTCAGCCAATGGAAATGCTCAGCGACCGTTTCGTTTGCCGCCAACATGAACTCCTCGATAATCTGCTCGGCGATAGAACGCTCGCGTTTGACGATATCGACCGGTTTGCCTTTTTCGTCCAGCAGAATTTTGGATTCTTCAAAGTCAAAATCGACCGCTCCACGGCGGATCCGGTTGTCGCGCAGCTTCATCGCCAGCTCGCGCATCAGCTTGAAGTCGTCGATGAGTGGTGCATAACGCTCCAGCAGTTCTGGTTCTTCGTCTTCGAGAATGCGGCGTACGTTTTTGTACGTCATGCGTTCTTTCGTTTTGATCACACTAGTGAAGACGTCATGCTTGACGACCTTCATATTGGCATCGAACTCCATTTCGCAGCTCAATGTCAGACGATCTACCTGCGGATTCAAGCTACAGATTCCGTTTGACAAACGGTGTGGCAGCATCGGGATCACGCGGTCAACCAAATACACGCTACAACCGCGGTTGTACGCTTCATTGTCCAGCTGGGAGCCTTCACGCACATAATAACCGACATCGGCGATATGCACGCCCAGACGGTAATTGCCGTTCTCCAGACGCTCGACGTTTACGGCGTCATCCAAGTCCTTCGCATCTTCGCCATCGATGGTAACGATATTCTTACCACGCAGATCGCGGCGTCCTTGCTGGACGATCTCTTCTTCAGTAATCTCGTCCGGCGCTCCCTGCGCCTCGTCCATCACTTCGTCCGGGAAGCTCTCTGGCAGTTGATGCTTGCGGATAATGGAGATGATGTCCACACCGGGATCATCCTTATGTCCAAGCACCTCGATCACACGACCTTCAGCCGCTGCCCGTCCTTCTGGATAGTTAACGATCTCGGCAACGACTTTCTCGCCGTCGACGGCACCGCCAAAATGCTCTTTCGGGATGAAAATATCGCGGTTGATACGCTTATCATCCGGCAGCACAAAACCATACGTATCCTGTCCTTGGAATACACCGACGATGCGGGTATTTTTCCGAACCAGTACACGTACAATTACGCCTTCCATCCGTCCACCGGAAGCGTTACGGGAAGTGACTTTGACAAGTACGGTATCGCCGTTCATCGCCGTGTTCAGATCATTGGCATGAATATACACATCGCCATGCTCGCGATCTTCCGGGATCAGAAAAGCAAAGCCCTTGGCATGTGCTTGCACGCGTCCTTTGACCAGATCCATACGTTCTGGCACGCCATATCGATTGGCGCTATTCACAACTACATCGCCGGTTTCTTCCAACCGGTTCAATAGCTTGACGAGTTCTTTGAAATCCGAAGCATCTTCAATCTGAAAATGTTCTTCCAACTCCTGATACGTCATTGGATTATAAGTGGTGTCCCGCATAAAGTTTAATAGTTGTTCTTCTGTAATCATTGAATTCACCTCGGCCCACCTTCAGCAGCGATCACGCCCATCCGGCTCATATGTATTGCGGGTTTTATGTGCTCTATACGCTGGTCTGTGTCGGTGATGGATGAGTAAAACGCAGACCGGTCCATGATCTGCACGGACATCTGCGTTTTCAGAAAGCCACTTCGATCATGTTTCATTTAGTATACACATACCCTAGTATACACTAAATTAATCCCCAGCCTGTATTCCGGCAAAAAAAAGGGCGGCATGCTCGTTACCCTCTCCTTGGTTAAGGGGAACGAATATGCCGCTAAATGGTCTTGCACATCATGGACTTCGGTCTTGCTTCAACTTACATGGGAATAATGGACAAGCTCGGGAACAGTTCTGATTATACGGGGGTTATGTGAATTCTATATGAACAGACTGGGGGGGAAATAGTTTTTTTGCGGGGAATTGGGACATTTATTTGGATGCAACATGCACTCCAGGAAGGAATAAGGGAACGGACTCCGGTGGAGAGGTGAGAATCTATGGAATAGGAGATACTTGTAGATTCTCGCCTCTCCAAAGTCGTCCTTTTCCCTTATTTCCTTCCCTGCGTTACGTGCGGATTGCATCCTGCGTAAAGACCGTGCGTAGTGGGAGTGAAAACTACTTCCTTGCGCTACGCGCTTTTGTCTGTAGCAGGAAATGATATGTAAGAGATATCAAAAGATTTGAGAGATCTAAGAGATTTTGAGAGGCTTCAAGGTAAGAGACTCTGAGAGACCTTGAGTGACTGTGAATGACCTTATTGTTCATTAAAAAGGGTGTAAGATTATGCATAACATATATCGAGTAGGAAAGAATGGGAAGTCATTGTATGGGAAACAAAAAACAGCCCTTCGGCGCTATGGATAGCGGGGGAAGGGCTGTTTTTGTTTTTGGCGCTTATTATCTGAATACAGCTACTAGGATGGCGAGGATGAAGAATGCGGCTCCTAGGCCGGCTGTGGTGCGTTGCAGGACGAGGTCCATGCCGCGTGCTTTGGTTTTACCGAAAAGATGCTCGGCGCCGCCGGAGATGGCACCGGAAAGACCAGCACTTTTACCTTTTTGCAGCAGTACCACGATAATCAGAGCAACCGAGATAATAGTAAGCAGGATCTGCAAAGTCAATTGCATAATTTCCACCTCCTTGAAGGATTCGCCGAGCCTCTATAAATGTATATGTACAGGTTATCTAACCATATCACTCTATAGAAACAGCATTTATAGTTTATCATATTCGGCAAGTAGATAGCAACGATTTCCTGACTACGCCGATAGGAAAATAAAAAAACAGCCATCCGTCGAAACGGATGGCTGCTGTCCAGTGAACATGGTGGCTGTAACGGCTAAGTAGCGGCTCAGGCCGTTGTTGTCGATGTGTTCACGGTCAGCCGCGACGCCCATTCCCCAAACGGATGGCTAGCAGCATAAGGATATGCTGTGCAGCTGTATCTGATCTTCGCGACCGGATTCAGCGCTCCGGGCGAAGGTCAGATGATATCTATAAGTTGGATGACAATCGCAATCTGACGGAATCGCGATATGACATTTCGTCGATAACCGATGCTAGGTTATCGTTCGTCTTACCTGCGATCCATATCTTCATGTGATTGTACATCTGATCATGCTTGCGAAGAATTCGAAATTACTTCGTCAGACCACGGTGCTCAGTCAAGTTGTAGAAGGATTTCAGGCCGTGGTATTGAGCCAGTTCGCCCAGACGGTCTTCGATGCGAAGCAGTTGGTTGTATTTTGCAATACGGTCGGTACGGGAAGGTGCACCTGTTTTGATTTGACCAGCGTTGGTAGCAACCGCGATGTCAGCGATTGTGCTGTCTTCGGACTCACCGGAACGGTGGGAGATCACAGCTGTGTAACCAGCGCGTTTCGCCATTTCGATCGCGTCAAATGTTTCAGTCAGCGTACCGATTTGGTTTACTTTGATCAGGATGGAGTTACCGATACCTTCTTCGATACCGCGACCCAGACGCTCAGTGTTCGTTACGAACAGATCGTCACCAACCAGTTGTACTTTGCTGCCCAGTTTGTCGGTCAGCAGTTTCCAACCTTCCCAGTCATCTTCAGAGCAACCATCTTCGATGCTGATGATTGGGTATTTGTCGACCCAAGAAGACAGTAGGTCTACGAACTCAGCAGAAGTGAAGGATTTGCCTTCGCCTTCCAGTACGTATTTACCATCTTTGTAGAACTCAGTGGAAGCAACGTCCATACCGAGGAATACGTCAACGCCTGGTTTGTAACCAGCTTTTTCGATCGCTTCGATGATGGAGCTCAGTGCTTCTTCGTTGGAAGCGAAGTTAGGAGCGAAACCGCCCTCGTCGCCTACAGCTGTGTTCAGACCTTTGCTGCTCAGTACGGATTTCAGGTTGTGGAAGATTTCCGCACCTGTACGCAGAGCTTCTTTGAACGATGGAGCGCCAGCAGGGATAACCATGAACTCTTGAACGTCCACGTTGTTATCAGCGTGCTCACCACCGTTGATGATGTTCATCATTGGTACTGGCAGTTGTTTTGCGTTGAATCCGCCCAGGTAAGCGTACAGTGGCAGATCCAGAGCTTCAGCAGCAGCGCGAGCTACAGCCATGGAAACAGCCAGGATCGCGTTAGCGCCCAGTTTCCCTTTGTTTGGTGTACCGTCCAGCTCGATCATTTTGCGGTCGATGCTCAGTTGGTCAACAGCGTCCATACCGATTACTTCTGGAGCGATGATTTCGTTTACGTTCGCTACAGCTTTCAGAACGCCTTTACCTAGGTAACGGGATTTGTCGCCGTCACGCAGCTCAACAGCTTCGTGAGCACCAGTGGATGCACCGGAAGGTACGATCGCGCTAGCTACAACGCCGGATTCCAGATATACTTCTACTTCAACAGTCGGGTTACCGCGGGAGTCGAGGACTTCACGGGCATACACGTTAGTAATAATCGTCATGATTTAAAAGTCTCCTTTGAGATAAGTTTGATCAGGGTGACATCAGGTATACCTGCGCACCTTGTATATAGGAACGCATGACTGCAACAGAACAGGCGATTTCAGCGGAACATGACGAGCATGTTAATGCGTCTGCCGGTCGCAGCCTCCGTTCATCACAATAAATAAGAACTTACTTACGGCTGGAAATGATGGATGTACCTGTCATTTCGTCCGGTTTAGCAATTTGCAGCAGATCGAGGATAGTTGGTGCAATATCACCCAGAATGCCGCCTTCGCGCAGCACAACGTTCTCGTCGGTTACGATAAACGGAACCGGGTTCGTCGTGTGCGACGTTTGCGGACGTCCCTCTTCGTCGATCTCTGTTTCAGCGTTACCATGGTCAGCAGTAATCAGCGCTACGCCGCCTTTGGCAAGGATCGCTTCTACAACACGACCAACACACTCGTCCGTCGTTTCCACGGCTTTGATCGTCGGCTCTAGCTTACCAGAGTGACCAACCATATCCGGGTTCGCAAAGTTCAGGATGATCGCATCCTGACGCTCCGCTTCGATCTCGGCGATGCATGCATCTGCTACTTCGCGCGCGCTCATCTCTGGTTGCAGATCGTAGGTAGCGACTTTTGGCGAGTTGATCAGAATACGAGTCTCGCCTTCCAGTTCTACATCACGACCGCCACTGAAGAAGAAGGTAACGTGCGGGTATTTCTCAGTTTCGGCAATACGCAGTTGCTTTTTGCCGTTTTGAACGAGTACTTCGCCCAGCGTATTGTCCAGACTTTTCGGTCCGAAAGCAATATGACCGACAACCGTTGCACTGTATGTGGTGAGACATACATAGTACAGCGCCTGCGGATAATCGCCGCGCTCGAAACCGTCAAAATCATGCTGTGTAAATGCTTGGGACAGCTGAATCGCACGGTCGGGACGGAAGTTCAGGAAGATTACGGAATCTCCACTGCTTACCGTACCGGTCGGTTGACCGTCAGCATCCACAATCACAGCCGGAATGACAAACTCATCGTACACTTCTTCTTTGTAGGAAGAAGTTACCACGCTCAGCGGGTCCTTGAATTGAGGACCTTCGCCGTAAGCGATAGCACGGAATGCTTTTTCGACACGATCCCAGCGTTTGTCGCGGTCCATGGCGTAGTAGCGTCCTTGTACGGTAGCGATTTTGCCGATACCGATGCTGCTGATTTTCTCAACCAATTGCTCCATGAAGCCTTTACCGCTGTCCGGTGCTACGTCGCGACCGTCCAGGAATACGTGGATCAGCACATCATGAAAGTCATGTTTTTTCGCCAGTTCCAGCGTTGCAAACAGGTGGTCGATATGACTGTGTACACCGCCGTCAGACAGCAGCGTAAACAGGTGCAGCTTTTTGCCGTTTGTTTTGGCATTTTCGACTGCGCCGACGAGTGCTTCGTTGTGGAAGTACTCGCCGTCACGAATCGATTTGGAAATGCGAGTCAAATCCTGGTATACGACGCGACCTGCGCCGATGTTCAGGTGACCGACTTCCGAGTTCCCCATTTGACCTTCTGGCAAACCTACGGCTTCGCCGCAAGCTGTCAGAGTTGTATGAGGGTATTGTTGCAGGTAACGGTCATAGTTCGGTTTTTTCGCCTGAGCAACACCGTTGCCTTCGACTTCCGGACGCAGACCGAAACCGTCCATGATAATTAATGCTACCGGTTTTGGAACTGACATTTACTTCGCCCCCTCAACCAGCTGAATGTAAGACTCAGGCTGAAGACTTGCGCCGCCGACGAGTGCTCCGTCGATGTCACTTTGTCCCATGTACTCCTTCACGTTCTCAGGCTTCACGCTACCGCCGTATTGAATACGAACTGCGTTTGCCACTTCTTCGTTGTACAGGTCTTTCACAACGTTACGAATATAAGAAATCACTTCATTCGCATCAGCAGAAGTGGAAGATTTGCCTGTTCCGATTGCCCAGATTGGCTCATAAGCGATAACAGTTGCTTTCGCCTGCTCTTCGCTCAGACCAGCAAATGCGCCTTCGGTTTGTACTTTACATACATCCTTGGTTTGATCGCTTTCGCGCTCTTCCAGCTTCTCGCCTACGCAGACGATTGGCGTCAGGTCATGACGGAATGCAGCAAGTACTTTTTTGTTTACGATCTCGTCGGTTTCGCCAAAATATTGACGACGCTCGGAGTGACCGATGATTACATAATCTACGCCGAGGTCTTTCAGCATAACGCCGCTGATCTCGCCAGTGAATGCGCCATTGTCTTCAAAATGAAGGTTTTGCGCGCCGATTTTGATAGAAGTTCCTTTTACCGCTTCTACCAGAGCTGGCAGGTTGGTGAATGGTGCACAGATTACGCTCTCTACGCCTTCCACTTCTGCTTTGCCTTTGATATCTTCGATGAATGCTTTAGCTTCCGGAACGGTTTTGAACATTTTCCAGTTGCCGGCAATGATTGGTGTTCTCACTGCTGTATCACTCCTTCTATTCCATACTGCCTATATTGTAAACTTATTTATCGTTAAGTGCCACAACGCCAGGAAGTGCTTTACCTTCCATGAACTCCAGGGAAGCGCCGCCGCCTGTAGAGATGTGATCCATTTTGTCAGCCAGGTGGAACTTCTCAGCTGCTGCTGCGGAGTCACCGCCACCGATTACGGTGTAAGCGTCTGTTGTTGCGCAAGCTTCTGCTACTGCACGAGTACCATGGGAGAACGGTTCGATTTCGAATACGCCCATTGGTCCGTTCCAAACAACCAGTTTGGAGTTTTTGATCACGTCAGCGTAGATCTCACGTGTTTTTGGACCGATGTCGATGCCTTCCCAGTCTGCCGGGATGTCGCCAACTTCAACGATTTGCGTGTTTGCATCCGCGCTGAAATCGTCAGAGATTACGATATCTACTGGCAGGTAGAAGTTTTTGCCGAGTTGTTTTGCTTTTTCAATAAAGCCCAGTGCTACATCCAGTTTGCTCTCGTCCAGCAGGGATTGACCTACTTCGTGACCTTGCGCTTTCATGAATGTGTAGGACAGACCGCCACCGATGATTACGTTGTCTGCCAGGTTCAGCAGGTTGTCGATTACATCGATTTTGTCTTTTACTTTGGAACCACCAACGATTGCTGTGAAAGGGCGCTCTGGATTGTTCAGGGCTTTACCCAGTACATCCAATTCTTTCTCCATCAGCAGACCAGCTACTGCTGGCAGGTGATGAGCGATACCTTCTGTCGAAGCATGCGCACGGTGAGCCGCGCCAAATGCATCGTTCACGAACAGATCAGCCAGCTCAGCAAATTCTTTTGCCAGTTCTGGATCATTTTTCTCTTCGCCTGCATGGAAACGAACGTTTTCCAATACAAGTACATCGCCGTCTTTCAGTTCAGCGATTTGAGCTTTTACTGCATCGCCAGTCGATTCGTCTGCTTTGGCTACCGGTTTGCCCAGCAGTTGGGACAGACGTTCCGCTGGTGCAGTCAGTCTCATGGACTCCACTACTTCACCTTTTGGACGACCCAGATGGCTTGCAAGCAGAACTTTTGCGCCTTTTTCGATCAGGTAGTTAATGGTCGGCAGCGTTTCGCGGATACGTTTGTCATCCGTGATTTTGCCATCTTCCATCGGTACGTTGAAATCCACACGTACGAATACCACTTTGCCAGCTACTTCTACATCACGCACACTTTTTTTGTTCATTGTCTTACCTCCATGCCCGTAATTTTAAGCTTTACCAAATCGGAACCGGCTGCACGTATGTACAGCACGTAACTTAGAAAAAGCGGAAACAAATAGGATCTGTTTCCGCTTTATGGAATTAATATTTATTTCAGCGTATGGCCAGTATTAGCCTTTGTTCGCGAAGAACTCAAGCGTACGAACCAATTGAGCTGTGTAGGACATTTCGTTGTCGTACCAAGCTACCGTTTTAACCAGCTGTTTGTCGCCAACTGTCAGAACGCGAGTTTGCGTTGCATCGAACAGGGAACCGAAAGTCATACCTTTGATGTCAGAAGATACGATTTCGTCTTCAGTGTAACCGTAAGTTTCTGGATCGGAAGCTTCTTTCATTGCTGCGTTGATTTCTTCAACAGTTACATTTTTCTCCAGAACTGTTACCAGCTCAGTCAGGGAACCAGTTGCTACAGGAACACGTTGTGCGCCGCCATCCAGTTTACCTTTCAGTTCAGGGATAACCAGACCGATTGCTTTTGCAGCACCAGTTGTGTTAGGGATGATGTTCTCAGCCGCTGCACGAGCACGACGGAAGTCACCTTTTGCATGTGGAGCATCCAGTGTGTTTTGGTCGCCAGTGTAAGCGTGGATTGTAGTCATCAGACCTTCAACAACGCCGAATTTGTCTTGCAGAGTTTTTGCCATAGGTGCCAGGCAGTTTGTTGTGCAAGATGCGCCGGAGATAACTGTTTCTGTACCATCCAGAATTTCGTGGTTTACGTTGTAAACGATTGTTTTCATGTCGCCAGTTGCTGGAGCGGAGATAACAACACGTTTTGCGCCAGCTTTCAGGTGAAGCTCAGCACTTTCTTTGGTTGTGAAGAAACCAGTACATTCCAGAACGATATCTACGCCCAGGTCGCCCCATGGCAGTTCTTCAGGGTTACGGTTAGCCAGAACTTTCACTTCTTTACCGTTTACTTTGAAGAAACCATCATGTACTTCAACTTCGCCGTTGAATTTACCTTGAGTAGTATCATATTTCAAAAGATGTGCCAGCATTTTTGCGTCTGTCAGATCGTTGATTGCTACAACTTCGATACCTGCTACGTCTTGAATACGACGGAATGCCAGACGTCCGATACGTCCAAAACCGTTAATACCAACTTTAACCATGAGTGAATTCCTCCCAGAAATAAGTTTAATGAAATTTATGCAATCAAGACAAGATTCGCATGAATCTGTCGAGACAGTGATGATCATGAAATGTGATTACGTTTGACACTGCAAACGCCTAGTACGTTGTAAGTGAAGTTGGGAAATAGTTCCCTGCTGCTGCCGGATAAAGGTGCTGACTTCGTTTACTACAATAGATAGAAAAAACTACAGTTCCTTAACGATCTCCCTAGCAGCAGCTTCGTCGATGACCAGAATATCTTCCTGCCCAAATTTCAGTACAGAATGGATAGACTGTGCCTTGCTCTTGCCGCCAGCGATGCCGATCACGACTTCGGCATTGGCGATATCCTCCAGCTGCAACCCAAGGGTCAGCATATGGTGGACCGTTTCGCCTTGCTCATTAAAATAGTGACCGAACGATTCGGCGACGGCGCCTGCTTTGCGAATTTCCTGTACAAGCTGCGGATCCAGTCGGCGGCGGCGTACCATTTCCATAGCATCGCCAATACCGTGAATAATAATGCGCGCGCGCCGGATAAACTCGACGATCTCACGTACATTCTCATCCTCGTACAGTAATTCATAGGCGTCCCTGCGTAGCAGATCGGGCACATGCAATAGCCGGTACTGCGCGCCAACCCGCTTCGCCATCGTCGATACGATGGAGTTCGCCTGGTATTCCATATTTTCGCCAAGTCCGCCTCTTGCCGGAACGAACCAAGCTTGTTTGAGCGGTGCTGGCAAGGTTGGACTGAGTTGCTCAGCAACTTCAGCCAGTGTAAAACCGCCGGTAACTGCTACAATATCGTCTTCTCGCATCACACTGAGCAGTGCTTTTGCGCCTGCACGCCCGAGATGCTGCTTCGTACTTGCAGATGCGTCGCAATCTCCGGGCACAATGACAACCTGCTGCAAACCGTAGGCATCGCGAATGCGTTCCTCCAGTGCAGACAGTCCAAGCAATTCTTCCATAATCGGTTCCAGTTCGTCAAGCAGTTGTCTGCCTGCTTCACTGACTTTCATTCCGGTACTCTCAATATCCAGTAATCCCTGGGACTTGAGCAGATCAGTTTCGGCGCGCAGTACGCGCTCCGTCATGCCCAGAGACGATGCAAGTGCTCTTCGTCCGACCAATCCCGTCAGCATGACCTGATGCAAAATGGCATATCGCTTTTTGAGTACGTCGGTGAGATCGGGCAGAAGCTGCTTCTGTATTTCAAGTAATTTTCGCATGCTTTCCACTCCTGCAACTTATCTCGCTCAGTGTAATCTGGTTCATTTCAACCAGGCTGGGTATATGGACTCAAAATGTCCCGGCGTAACTTTTTAAGTCCCACTACTATATTAACCAATTTCCGACTCGGAATCAAGTCTACTGCACAACTATTTATGGCAGGTTTACGTTACAGTTTTCACAGGGTGATTGCTTGCTTTTTAAACCTATTTATTCTATAATCATTCTTGCTGTTGTTTTATTTGCGCCCGTGGTCCAATGGATATGACGTAGGCCTCCGAAGCCTGAGATCCAAGTTCGATTCTTGGCGGGCGCGCCATTCTTTTTCAAGCACTATACATATTTCGTTCCTATCCTGTTATAACAAACAATTGTTAACCCTGTATTATGATGATAGAAAGAATTGCTAACCAGCTGATGCTGGTTATTTTTGTATATTCTTCTAGTAAAACAGCACTGCTATGCGATTGACGGCAGTCATTCCATGGAAAAAGGAGCACATTGCAACGCTGCCCTTTTCTTCATTAACCCATTTTCCAGCAAATTAGGCAGTTTTGCAGTCAATAGTTTGACTTTCTTTGACTTTAAGTTTGAACTGACCTATAATGTGGTAAGAACAATTGATTATTTATATTGTTTGGACTATGATTCCACTATATTCATAACATTTACGATGATCGTAATTTTAAGGAGGGTTTCTAGTGAGTTATATCCCAATGGTCGTTGAACAGAGCAGCCGCGGTGAACGCGCCTATGATATCTATTCCCGTTTGTTGAAAGACCGTATCATTTTCCTCGGTTCTGAAGTGAATGATGTGGTGGCAAACGCGATTATTGCACAAATGCTGTTCCTGGAAGCCGAAGACCCAGAAAAAGATATTCATCTGTACATTAATAGCCCAGGCGGTTCGATTACGGCGGGCATGGCAATTTATGATACAATGCAATTCATCAAAGCGGACGTGTCCACCATCTGTGTCGGCATGGCTGCAAGTATGGGCGCATTCCTGCTGAATGCAGGTGCAAAAGGCAAACGTTTCGCGTTGCCAAACAGCGAGGTTATGATTCACCAACCACTCGGTGGTGCTCAAGGTCAAGCAACGGACATCGAGATCCGTGCGCGTCGCATTCTGAAAATGCGCGATAAGCTGAACCAAATTCTGGCGGATCGTACTGGTCAACCACTGGAACGTATCGAACGCGATACTGACCGTGACTATTTCATGACTGCTGCGGATGCTGCTGAATATGGTCTGATCGATAAAGTCATTGAGAAAACTCCTCCACAAGGCGTGTAATACGCTAAATGGACATACAAAAAGCTGCAACGGCATCATGCCATTGCAGCTTTTTTCGTATTTCGTACAGTCTCATGAGCTTATCGTTGTTGGTTATAGTCTATACCATTCCTAACTCGCTCTATCCTGCTCTACCTTAACATCGTCCTGTTCATACATCAGGTTAACCTAATAGCGGTTCGTCGGTTAACATCACACGATGACGATGTGAGCCGTGCAGCTCCAATATGATCAACTCATTGGTGCCTTCTACTAATAGCGGTGCGGGAATATACAGCGTTCGCTGCGGTCCCTTATTCCAGTATCGTCCCAGATTGAATCCATTGATGTAGACGATGCCTTTTTGCCAGCCTTTCATATCAACAAATGTATCCCGGCGCTGCGACACTTCAAACGTCGTCCGGTAAAAGGCTGGCTTCTCGCCCTCCGCTTCCAGCATGACACCTAGTGTATTGGGTGAGGATATCGAAGTATATTCCGCTCCCTCTGGTAATTTTCCATCCAGCGAATAGATCACCCATTCATGCAGAAACTGATTGCCCAGCCGCACGCCTTCGGTAATACCTTTGCGATCCAGCAGATGGGGACCGTAGTTAATGCGCCCCATATTTTCCACCAGAATGCTCAATCTGGCTCCTTGCGCATCAATATCCAGTTGTAATGACTGTGCATCTGGATCAGAGCGATCAATGACTCCGGCATATCGTCCATCAATATACACCTGTGCTCGATCGCGCACATGTTGAATATGCAGCTCCGTATTGGGCAGTGGACCAGACACCGTGGTCGTATACAGTACAAATCCGTAGCTCTGTCCCAGCTCCTCCATCGTCAATGGATACGGCGAGTACACCGGATCAGGGCAAAGTATATCCAGCACACTGAACAATCCTACACTCTCGGTCAGCTCCAACTCACCGTATCCATAGGACTTGATCGGTTCTGGTAACGGTGGCGGAGTCAGCCCGCGATACGTATGCAGCACGTCACGTACAATATGATATTTTTCCGTAAACTGCCCGGATTCACTTAGCAAAGCATTATAGTCATAGCTCGTAATGGTCGGCTCATACGTCTGAATATGATTCGCCCCATTGTAAAAGCCAAAATTGGTTCCCCCATGAAACATATAAAAGTTAACGGATGCCCCATCTTGCAGCATACGAAGCAATTCGTCACCTACATTGCCTGCATCCCGTACATGATGCTCTTCTCCCCAGTGGTCAAACCACCCGTTCCAGTATTCCATGCACATCACTGGCTGTCCGGGTTGATGCTGACGCAATTTGTGAAATGCCTGCTCTGGCTGGGAACCAAAATTAACGGTCATCAGCGCACCGTCCACATGACTCGCAGTGAGTAATTCGTGCTCCGGTCCATCCGATGTGAATAATAGAACATCTACTCCGCGCCCAATCAGCGCATCGCGAATATGTTCCAGATAGGCAGTATCATTACCATAACTGCCATATTCATTTTCCACCTGAACGGCCAGCACAGGACCTCCCTTGGTGCACAGATACGGTAAGAGTCGCGGAATCAATTCATCATAATACCGATCCACTGCTTGTAAATAGCCCGGATAACTGCACCGTACCCGCATTGCCGGATCAGCGAGCAGCCACGACGGCAAGCCGCCAAATTCCCACTCTGCACAGATGTACGGACTTGGACGCACAATCACCCACAGTTCCAGTCGTGCAGCAATCTCTATATACGCTTCCACATCTGCCATACCAGTAAAATCATACTGTCCCGGTGCTGGCTCATGCAGATTCCACGGAATATACGTTTCGACACAATTAAAACCTGCTGCCTTCAAACGAAGCAGCCGATCTTCCCAGTACTCCGGTACGATCCGAAAATAATGCATTGCTCCAGAAATGATCGTCACCGGCCTTTCCTGCCATACAAATGATCCGTTGCGTACATCAAATGGTGTCATGCCTACAATCTCCTTTATGTTAAGAATCAAACAGGCGGAGTACCCGTGTATATGACAAGAAGTGCAGCAAGATTATGTACCCGTTTGGCTGCATATATTGTACCATCATCCGACAATATGCAAAGGAAAAAAACAACCTCTACGTACTTGGATTGTGAAAATGCGTCACAGGTCGGATATAGGTATTCCGATGAAGCAGGCAGATAGCACGATGGTTGGATGAGATCACATACAAAAGGCGGATCGTATACGATGAAGCGGGCTTATTTATATGCTGCCAACGGATTGGTGCCGGATGGCAGCATATCGTCCAGTTGAATCCAATTGCCGTCGCGCAGTGAAAAAGTCATACTTACCATCAAAATATCGCCCTGTTCATTGCCCAGAAATTGATCATTACTCAATAGAAAGCTGACAATACCTTTCTAGTTGTACGTCATTCGATAACCGCAAGCCAAAAAAAGAGCCTGTCTGCACTTCTAGCGAAGATGCGTGACAGGCTAAGTCAGGATGTTATGATCGTGCAGGCAGATGCACGAAAGGTTATGAAAAAGAATACGAACGACGGACAATGGAAATCATGTGATGCAGTTATTTATATGAACTCAGCGGATTGCTGCCAGATTTCAACAGCTGGCTGAACGTGAATTCAAATTCGGGATTGCCCGCAGCACCCGGTGCAATATCGTATTTTTGGAAAAATACGTTGAAGCCACTATCGGTCAGGTAATAATTGTCGAGATATTTGCTAGAGCTTTTGCTCAGATCATTGAACTGATCCAGCGAAACACCCATATCGTCAGCATGCTTGCGAATATCGGCTTGAAGCAGCTTTTTCAGATCTTGACGGTAGCTGGTGTTGGATTTGAGCAGATCATCCAGTTTGACTGGCTTGCCGTCTTTGAGCGAGAACGTCATACCTGTGAGAATGTCATCACCGTGCGCACCACCAAGGAACTGGTAATCGGTCAGCAGGAAGCTGATCACGCCGTTCTGGTTGTAGGTCACTTTGTAGCCACCATCAATCTCGTAGCTCATGTCTTTGTTTGTTGGTGCTCCGAACTCTTTGGCTTGTTTTTGTACAGCAGCTAGGAATTCGTCAAAATGAGCTTTGAGCGCTTTGTTGATTGCTGTTTGTGCAGCGGTATTATCCAGACCAGAGACGACTGGATATACAATATTGATGTTTGTATAGTCATTGCCTGCTTTGGCATTCAATGTTGTCGGTGTAACGGTAACATTGTTGATGCCTGCTTGTGTCAGATTAACGGTGTGGGTGGAATTGTTCCACAATGCACGATAACCAAACGGCTCAGACAGTGCTTTGATCTCGACATACGATACGCCTTTGATCACTTGACCATCGTAGCTGTCACCAATCGTTCCGCCATTGAAGCTGACGAAGACGCCATCATCACCTGTTCCACTATACACTTCGTATGTGGCAGAGGCTTTGCCTTTTTTCACAGTTACCTGATGTGTTTTGGCATCATATGTAACGGATGCACCGAATGCTTTGGCGGCATCTTTTAATGGCACCAATGTTTTGCCAGTTTTGCTCAGCAGTCCCTGCGTGCTGACGGCTTTGCCTTCCACCTGTACATGAATGGCGGATTTGGAAGTGCTTGTTGCCGTTGTTGCCGCCTGAGCGACCGAAGCGTTTCCCGGCATAACAGCTACCGTTCCCACAGCAGCCAGACTGCTCGCCAGTACAACAGCTGCCAGTTTTTGCAGATGCATCGTATTGCCCTTGTAGCATTTGTCCATAAGTATCTCTCCCTGTTTTGTAAGTCCATGACAACATGTATCAGTATATACCCGTTACATGCGGTGTAATTTACAAACTGCTTAAAACCGAATGACAACATAGTCACGTCATCCATGCTAAAAGTGAGGAAAATGTAAAGAAACTTCCTGCCGCCAGTCTTCTACTCTGCCAACAGAAAGTTTCCATTTTTGGAATATGCCCGGTTTGGTAAACAGGGCGTATACTGAAACGATGTGGACATCCATTCCGTATACATCCATACCTTTTGCTATATCCAAACTTTTTTGCCGGTTCATGCGTTATATCATAGGCGGATACAATGTACTCGTATCGCAGCGGTCAAATAAGTTCTTACAAATTTGAAATATGCCGTCAACGCGCGGCATTCATAGCGAGATGCTGCTGCTTATTTCATCGCATATTGCAGGTTCAGGGTAGCATCCAATTCTACGGTTCCCGGTTCAATCGATGTACTGGCGCTATCACTTTCGCTTTTGGCAGCCATTGCTTTTTCAAGTACAACTGGTGGCGTGCTTGTACCTTGTTCGCTAATGGATAAAAGTTCGCCCAATGTACGGTTGGCAGCTTTGGCGATCGCACTTGCTTTGGAAGCTGCATCTGCTACGGCTTTGGACATCACTTGATCTTGATACGTTTGTGGATTCTCAATACCAAAGCTTACGGAACCAAGATTGTTAGCACCCGCTTTGGATGCGTCATCCAGCAGTTGACCGAGCTTATCCAGATCGCGATAGCTGACTTGCAGCGTATGATATGCGGTATAGCCTGTAACCTTTTGTCCGTCTTTGTCGTTATAATTGTAGTTAGGCTGTACATAGAACTGAACGGTCTGAATATCCGCCTGCGGGATCGACCACTGACTTTTCAACAGCGTATTCAGCTTGCTCATTTTCTGAGCAGTTTCAGCCTGTGCCTTCGCAGCAGTTGCAGCCGTTATCTCTACGCCGATCGATACATAAGCGATATCCGGTTTTACTGTGATTTTGCCGTTTCCGCTCACATTGATTACGCCTGTTGCACTTGCTGTCTGAGTCGTTTCCGCTGCATATACGGAAGTCGTTGGCAACGCTACGCTTAACGCCACACCTGTCAATAATGCACCTGCCAGCAATATAGAAGCCAGAGATTGTTTTCTTTTCATTGTCACTCACCCTTTCGCGTTTGTACTTAAGTAAACGCCGGGCATTTGCGGAATGTTGCAACACTTGCCCCTCATTTGGGGTATATAAAAGAGAAGAGCCTGATGGCTGAATGTCCGGGGGTTGAAACCGATTCGCAGGGGGGTCATGATAGAAGAAAGCATTTATTTTGCCGGTTGGTCGCGACAAACACCATCATTTTTACCATTTCACATCATCCCGTGCTGTTGTCAAAAGCCGTGATTCGGATAAACGACGGAATGTCAGGGATACCAGAAAGAGGGGAGCGTCACCATGTTGAATACGAAGTATCTACAAAACTCCATTTTGCTTATGGCAGGTATTCTGTTGTTATGTACAATCTGCAATGTACAACCAGCGAATGCCGCATCTACATCTGCGCCAGCGGCATCATCGACTACAACTGCACCGCCAATAACATCCACACCGGCAGCACCGCGTGAGGTCAAACTGGAATGGAACGGCACCCGCCTTCCACAAAACGGTTTGCTTGTGAATGGAAATACGATGATTCCGATCGTACTGTTACGTGACTCCATCGGTGTTACGCTACGTTACGAAGCTGCCGTCAAAACATATACCCTACTCCAAAATGATGATCAGATCGATATGATTACCGGGGCGTCCGGCATCACGGTTCGTCTGAACAATCATCAATGGAACGGACCAAGCGCACAAATTATCAAAGGCCGTATGTATGTACCATTTTCGGTATTGCGTGATGGATTTGGATATCAGAGTTCATGGAACGCTTCCCAGCTGACACTGAATTTCGCCAAAAAAGGAATCTTTCTCGAATAGAAGTAGACATGCCATAAGCTGATCATTAACGAAATGAATATACCAAAAAACCGCCACCTTAATCGGTGACGGCTTCGCCCTTCATGACATCATGAGGGGCTTTTTATTGGTTTTCCAGTTCTTCTTTGCTAACCAGACCAACTAAAGCGTTTACAGCTGATTCTGCGTCCGCACCTTCAGCGCTGATGTATACTTCAGTACCGGAACTGATCGCCAGACTCATGATACCCATGATACTCTTAGCATTTACTTTTTTGTCATCCTTCTCCACGAAAATCTCGGAAGAATATTTATTTGCTTCCTGTACAAACAGTGCCGCAGGTCTTGCGTGCAATCCCGTTTTCAGACGAACCACTACCGGGTGTTTGATCATGTGATTATTACCCCCTACAATACGTATTCATTGCGATTTATAAGTTTACTACACTGATGCCTCGTATATTGACACTTATTCATCATACTACATTATTATAACACGCGCTTTAGCAGAAAAAAATAAAGCATCCTTACGCATAATAGATATTTTAAGCGAGATGTTCGCCGCGTACTTTATCGGCTAGCTCGTCAATCTTGCGCAGACGGTGGTTGACGCCGGACTTGCTCACGCCGCCCTTGAGCATTTCGCCTACTTCCTTCAGGTTCATATCAGGATGTGCCAGCCGGATTTCGGCGACTTCGCGTAGCTTGTCCGGTAGCTGTTCCAGACCGAGATGACGCTGAAGCAGACGGATATTATCAATCTGGCGTACAGCAGCACCGATCGTTTTGTTGAGATTGGCGGTTTCACAATTGACGATCCGATTGACCGAATTGCGCATATCACGCATGATTCGCACATCCTCAAATTTGAACAGCGCCTGATGCGCACCGATAATGCTAAGGAATTCGATAATCTTCTCGCCTTCCTTAATGTACAAAATAAAGCCTTTTTTACGTTCAATGCAGCGTGCATTTAATTGAAATTCATTCGCCAGATCAACGAGCGCCTGGCATTGCTCTTCATACATGGAGGCAATCTCCAGATGATAGGAGGAGCCTTCGGGGTTGTTCACCGAACCGCCTGCCATAAAGGCACCACGCAAGTATGCGCGTTTGCAGCAATTTTTTCTAACCATCTCTTTGTTAATGCCGGGCGTAAACATAAAGCCCTCAGAAACGATCTTCAGCCGACTTAGAATCTCCTGTACACCAGCGGGAATCCGCACGATATAGACGTTATTCTTTTTTAGCCGCATCTTTTTGCGTACAAGCAGTTCGGTATGGACCGCAAAATGCTTTTTGATCAGGGAATAAATCCTTCTTGCAATTGCGGCATTTTCCGTGGAAATATCCAATATGATCTTCTTGTTGGATACCTGCACGGAACCGTTCATCCGGATCAACGCGGACAACTCTGCATATTCACAGCAGTCATCAGCTTCAACCATCGTTAATTCCTTTTTGGTTTGTGCCGCAAATGACAATGGACTCACCCTTTCGCTAAAATGTGTTTTTTCACTTGTTCATAAATATGATGGCTCAGCATCTCCGCGTCATGGCGAAGATAGGTGCCGTACATGACCATTTTATCCGCTACCACTTTGTAGCCAAGGTCTTCCACTACCTGCTGATCCAATAAAACGGGCTTGGCGCCCTTTTCTGCATATTTTCTCTGTACTTTACGTGGAATCGGTTCGTTGTTGACGAGTACATAGTCGAACAATCGGTGACCGACATGTTCGTAAATGGCATTCAGATGATCGCTTACCGAGTAGCCGTCCGTCTCACCGGGCTGTGTCATCACATTACAGATGAACAGACGCAGCGCGTTGGAGGTGAGAACCGCATCCGCCAGCTTCGGCACAAGCAGATTCGGCAGCAGGCTCGTATACAGACTGCCGGGACCGATCAGAATCGCGTCGGCGCGTTGAATCGCTCTGACGGCTTCTGGCAACGGCTCCACGTGATCCGGTTCAAGGAAAATGCGTTTGATCCGTTTGCCCGCTTCCGGGATTTTGGATTCACCGGTGACGATCTCGCCGTCTTCCATCTCGGCATGCAGCACCACTGCCTGCTCAGCAGCTGGCAGCACTTCGCCACGAACGGCAAATACGCGGCTCAATTCACGCACAGCGGTAACAAAGTCACCGGAAATATCGGTCATCGCCGCCAGAATCAGGTTGCCCAGACTGTGACCGGCAAGACCTTCGCCTTTTTGAAAACGGTACTTGAGCATATCAGACAGCAATGGCTCAACGTCTGCCAATGCAGTCAGCACGTTGCGGATATCGCCGGGAGGTGGCATTTTCAACTCATCCCGCAAAATACCGGAACTTCCTCCATCATCGGCAACCGTCACGATGGCGGTAATATCCAGCGGTTTTTCTTTCAAGCCGCGTAGCATAACGGACAATCCGGTGCCGCCACCCATCACGACGATGCGTGGGCGCAGCACCGGCAAACCCGGCTGTGAAATGGACATAGGTTTCACTCCTTAATGCCGATCACGATCAGCATCTCGATGACTGACACGGACGGTTTCGGTCTCACTCGTTCCCAGCATGCGGCCCAGATATTCCGACAAGGCGACCGAGCGATGCTTGCCGCCGGTACAGCCGATGCCGATAATGACCTGACTTTTGCCTTCATTCCGGTATTGAGGAATCAGAAAATGCAGCATATCGAGCAGTTTGGTCAGAAACGTCTGCGTTTCCGGCCATTTCATCACATATTCGTATACATCGCTATCCTGACCAGTATGTGGACGCAAACTGTCGATATAATGCGGATTCGGCAAAAAACGTACGTCAAAGATCAGATCCGCGTCAATTGGAATCCCATATTTGAAGCCAAACGAGGTGATATTAATCGACAATCGATTCGTCTCCAGATGGGAAAAGCGTGAAATGATCGTTTCTTTTAATTTGATTGGCTTGCTGTTACTCGTATCAATCGTTTGTGTCGCGGATGTCTTCAATTCTTCCAACATTTTGCGTTCCAAACGGATACCGTCCAGCGGCATGCCGTCCGGTGCCAGTGGATGACGACGACGGCTTTCCTTATAACGCTGAACGAGTACAGCATCCACCGCATCAAGGAACAGAATCTCGGTATGAATCGTTTCATGGTTTTTGAGATAGCTCAACGACTCGGAGAGGGCAGCGAAAAATTCGCGACCGCGCAGGTCAATCACCAATGCGACTTTGCCAATTTTACCATTGGACTGTTCGATCAGCTCCGCAAACTTGGGAATCAGTACAGGAGGCAGGTTATCCACGCAGAAGAAACCAAGATCCTCCAGACTCTGCACGGCAATCGTTTTGCCTGCGCCGGACATTCCCGTAATAATGACCATGGTGGCCTGAGTTGAATTTTCGCTAACGCTCATGCTTGTGTCCCCTCTCTGTATCATTGCATCATATCGTCCTATTTACATTCACGTATGGATCATCATCTATATCGGCATAGAACAAGCTTCCTTAAAGCCGGTTAGCGTAGCAGTAAGCCCGCCGCTCCGACAATACCAGCATCATTGCCCAGTTTGGCAGGAATGATCTCCACGCCTTTTTGCAGTGGTTCCGGTGTCAGTTCAGCGAATACTTCACGAATCCGATTGAACAGAATATCGCCAGCCTTGGATACGCCACCACCGATGATAAAGCGTTCCGGATTGAGTGTCGCCGCAATCGCTGCCATCGATTTGCCTAGATAATAAGCAGCGCGGTTGACGATGCGAATACTCACTTCGTCGCCTTCTTTCGCTGCATCGAAGATATCCTTCGCCGTAATCTTCTCGATACTCGACAGGCTGGTATGATCGCCGCGTTCTACCGCTTCTACCGCCATCCGAATAATACCTGTTGCTGAAGAAACGGTTTCCAGACAGCCGGTTTTACCACAACCGCATTGAATCGCTTCCAGATCAGGGACAACCGAGATATGACCGATCTCGCCAGCCAGACCAGAGAAGCCCTGATAAATTTTGCCGTTAATAATAATGCCGCCGCCAACACCAGTGCCAAGCGTATAACATACGCAGTCCATCACACCTTTGCCTGCACCGCTCCAAGCTTCGCCCAATGCTGCTACATTGGCATCGTTATCAATACGGATATTTTTGCCTAAACGGTCTTCAAGGATGGCCCGGATCGGTACATCGCGGAATCCGATATTCGGCGCCAGCAGGATCACTCCGGAGCGCAGATCGGTAAAACCGGCTACGCCTGCTCCTACACCAACGACATGTTCCCATTCATAAGGAGATTGCTCGACGATATAACGTACGTATTTGACGATGTTGTCGATAACCGTCTCCGGGCCCTTTTCCTTTTCGGTTGGACCTTCGTAGGTGTGAAGCAGTTCTCCTTCCTGATTGCAAATGCCTACCTTGATGGCAGTGCCGCCAAGATCGACGCCGACGTAAATATTCTCAGACATTTGACCGAGCCACCTTTTCTACTCAAAATTTAAGTTTATCTGTGTCTATGTTGTCCGTATCTTATGCTTACTTCCAAATGTAAACGTTCGTATCCAACTATAAGCGAATGCCCCCATCAGGTCAAGCGAAACCCGCGGGTCTGTTGTCTTGAAGAAGCCCAGCAAAAAGGGAGCCTTAGACGGCTCCCCTTCCTACGGTGTAATGCTTATTTATCCAGCGCTTCGCTCCAGTCGTGCACCATTGTTCCTTCCAAGAACTTCTCGCAGTCCATCGCTGCCATACAGCCACTTCCTGCTGCGGTGATCGCCTGACGGTAGCGCGTATCCTGTACGTCGCCACAAGCAAATACGCCCGGGATATTCGTTTCAGTTGTGCCCGGTGTAACCACGATATACCCGTGAGCATCAGTGTTAATCTGTCCGCCCAAGAAATCGGTATTCGGGGTGTGACCGATGGCTACGAATATACCATCCGCTTCCACCAGTTCTTCTTGCCCTGTCTCGTTATTCAGCACTTTGAGTCCTTGCAGACCTTTGTCGCCAGCTACTACTTCCAGCGGCTTACGGTTAAGTGCCCAGTTGATCTTCGGATTCTCGCGTGCACGATCTTGCATAATTTTGGATGCGCGCAGCTCGTCACGACGATTGACCACCGTCACATCGGTTGCAAAACGAGTCAGGAAGCTAGCTTCCTCCATCGCAGAGTCGCCGCCGCCGATCACAATCAGCTTTTTGTTACGGAAAAAGAATCCGTCACACGTTGCACATGTGCTGACGCCGCGACCGATATTGTCTTGCTCACCCGGGATGCCGAGGTATCTGGCAGATGCACCAGTGGAAATAATTACGGATTCAGTTTCCAGTTCGCCCAGACCTTCAACCGTTACTTTGAACGGACGCTTGGACAGATCAACCTTTTCCACCCAGCTGGATTTGAACTTGGCGCCAAAGCGTTCTGCCTGCTTGCGCATATTATCCATTAATTCCGGTCCCATAATACCATCGGTGAAACCGGGGAAGTTTTCTATTTCGGTAGTAGTCGTTAATTGACCGCCGGGTTGCAGCCCTTCAATGATCAATGGCTCCATATTAGCGCGAGCCAAATAAATAGCCGCAGTCAGACCGGCAGGACCTGTTCCGATAATAATTGATTTATACATGTAACGAAAACCTCCTTGAAAATGTTTGCTCATTATATATGTTAAACGTATTGTCCCTCTTTTTACCAATTTATACTTTCTCAGTAGAATCGGTATGTAGGGAATGAATTTTCTGTTGTACCTGACAGAGACGACTGATCTTTCTGGCATAGCGGCTAGTCAGCGAAATTGTACTGCCATAACGCTGTGCCACTTCTGCATAGGTTAACGGCTGGCGATGAATACGCGCAACGAGATAATCTAGTGCGGCTGCCCAGCTTTCGGGATGATGCAGACGAGGCAGTTCGGGATAGGAACGTTTGAGGAATTCCAGCCATAACGCCTCTACGTCATGATCGACCTGACTGTCATGAGCGCGTGACGATAAAAGGCGGAACTCGTCCATAACATGCTGCCAGCGTTCATCCCACATCGGCAGCGACGCGCGAACAGACTCCAGATCGTCAATCAGCTTGTCGACGGGCAGCTGCAGCTCTGTTGGCAATGTATACCGATATGAAGGCTCCAATCGCCCTTCCTTTAACGCATCCAGATGATCCAGGTAAAAGGCAGGTATGTCCGCTTCCGGCGCAAACCGTAGCATATTGCGCCAGATTTGCTCAGCCTGCTCATATTTACCTACATAACACGCAGCTGCCGCCATATAATGGTACAGCTCCTGATGCTGTCGCAGCGGCTGTTGATGCAGTAATCGGCGAAAATGCCGATACGCCATATCATGCTCACCCAGCATCGCCATCGTAATTGCCAGCTTCATCAGATACTCCTGATGCATCGGACGCAATTGACGCAGCGTTACAATCTGCGCTTGCAGCTGATCATACTCTCCCAGCTGCTGCATCAGACTTGCCCGATTGCAGAGCGCATGCAGATTGGAAGAATCACGTTCCAAAATATACTCAATCTGCTCTGCTGCCTGCGACAATTGTCCGAGGTGCTGCAATGTCACCGCAAGATTGTTACGAGCGGCATCATGTTCCGGCTGCTGCGCTAACACCTGCCGCAGTACATCGCATGCCTGCTCCAGCTGTCCCGTTGCTAACAAATCTCGCGCTTCGTCATGCAGTTCATCCGGGTCAGACTGTACTTGCTGCTCCTGCACAGCTACTTGCTGCTGCTGTCCACTGCGCGCCAATTCATGATGAATCAGCTCCATCAATTCCTCCGCTTCACTGGCAAAAGGACCGCCGCGATCTTCACTCCTATAGATCAGCAGCTGCTGCTCCGCTTCGGCAAATTGCTCCATATTGGCATAATTATTCGCCATATAAAAATGACACTCGACCATCATCGGGTCGACTTCATTCAGAATCTGTTCCAGCACTTGATTGGAAGCTGCATAATTCCCCATTTCCGACAAAATCCCTGCCATATTGCAATGATTCACCGGATTCTCAGGTTCATATTCCACAGCTTTTTGAAAATATTTCAATGCCTTGTCATAACGATAACGGTCCAATGAGCGCACAGCCCGCTCAAAGAAGAAATTGGCATCCAGTCTGAGCTTAATTACGTTCCGTTCCGCCTCTTCCACATTTCGCGTATGTTCATTCACCGAATCAAGGCACCTCCTTTATTGCTTCACACTTGCACATGACTTCATCAAAATATAATCAGTACCGGTTAGTATACCATATCCTCTTCGCACGCTAAAGACAGAATGACAAAGGAAATGTTTGTAAACGACGGATACGAAACGATCATCTGCCGTATCAGATACCAGCATCGCTGAACATGGTGGCGATCGAACCGCCTTCCATAATAATACGAACCGCATGAGCCAGCATTGGCGCAACCGATAATACTGTCAATCGGTCAAGATGACCGGGCGGCAATTGAATCGAATCTGTCACCACTAGTTCGCGAATCGCTGGATGATCCAATCGCTTCAGCGCCTCACCTGAGAACAGACCATGCGTTGCGCAAACGATTGCGTCATTCGCCCCACGTTCCTTTAAACTCTCAATGACGTTGACAATCGTAGTTCCCGTATCAATTAAATCTTCGATAATGATCGGTGTTCTGCCTTCGACATCGCCGATCACATGGGTGATGACAGACTCGTTATGCGCAGGACGTTTTTTGATCATCATTGCAAAAGGGACATCCAGACGGTTCGCCAACTTTTCCGCAGTATACGCACGACCAGCATCCGGTGATACGACTACAGCATCTGTGATCGACTGATTACGCAAATAATCGCTGATCAGATCCAGTGCAGTCAGATGATCAACCGGTATATTGAAGAAGCCTTGAATTGCTGAAGCATGGAGATCAATCGTAATTACCCGGTCAGCACCAACTGTAGTCAGCACGTCAGCAACCATTTTGGCAGAAATAGGTTCGCGTGGTGCAGATTTACGCTCCTGACGGGCATAACCATAATACGGAACAATAATATTGATCGTACGCGCGGATGCCCGCTTGGCAGCGTCGATCATAACGAGCAGCTCAACGAACAGCTCATTGATAGGATGAGAGAGAGATTGGACGAGGAATACGTCCATATTCCGAATCGTTTCTTCATAGTGTACATACGTTTCGCCACTTTTAAACTGGGACAGCTTGATCTTGCCCAGCGACAGTCCGAGACGTTCGGCAATGGTAGCTGCCAGCTCCGGGCTTGAAGAACCCGAGAAAATTCGCATCTTTTCTTTCATATATCCTCCTGTGAATGGGACAACTTGCTTTTATCCTATTGTATCGCGCCACGTTCGTATATCAAAGACAATTCTGACTGAAAATTGATATGGAACATACATGCTATACATCATATAAAATGTACCATTTACAAAAGATGTGTTGAAAGTTTCATATCTTTTTCTTGACGAAAAGTAGTTAGGCGCCGTACAATACTCTTCATGAAGAACTAAAGAAAGGTGAGTCACATGCCGAAAATAGAATTATCGGATATGGATTATAAGATGGATCGCTTGCAGGAGCTGGCGCCATTGTTTCCTAATATGGATATGGATTGTCTGCTGACATCCTTTTTGCTGATCCGTACATCGCATGATCTGTATAACCAGTCGGCTTCTTTACTGACTGAAAATGGATTGTCTCAGGGCAAGGTGCGCATTCTTGCTTCTCTGCTGCTGCGCAAACATCCGTTGTTGCCGTCCGAAATGGCAAAATCCGCCGGTGTCACCCGCTCTACAATGACCGGATTGATTAACGGTTTGGAAAAGGATGGACTGATTCGCCGTGGTGCTCATGAAGATCGCCGCATGACGACGATCCATCTGACGGAACAGGGCGAAGCATTGCTGATGAAGATTATGCCCGCTTACGCCGATCTAGTATCCGGCATTATGACGAAACTCACGACTGAAGAACGTGTATTGCTCAAAGGTCTACTGCACAAAATTCGCACAGGCATTGAGGAAACCAAGCCAGAATAGGCTTTTTTTCGGTCTAATTGTACGGCACCGAACTATTTGGTGACTAACGTTTCAAATTTTACCTTAGATTTTATACAGACAGGAGAGCAAACCCCAGTGAAAATTGTAAAACTCATTCCCATCGTCGTACTCATTGTCGCGCTTGGCGTAGGCGGCACACTACTGATGATGCACGGTAAGGACGCCGTTTCGATGGCTGCCCTCAAAAAGGAAGGCGTATTGACGATTGATACCGTTAACAGCTCCTTTGAAGGACAAGCCGGTAAGATCACGTCCGTTAAGGTCAAAGAAGAAGATCAGGTCAAAAAAGGACAGGTACTGATGACGCTGGATACACAGGACATCAACCTGCAAATCAAAAACGTCAAAGAACAAATGTCCCAGATCGATGTACAGATCGCTCAGGCACAAAGCGAACTGACTAGCCAATCGCACAAACTGGCTGAACAGAAAGCCAATGCTCAGCTGAGTATCGAAGCTGCCAAAGTCGCACAGCAAAAAGTGCTGACAGGCGCACGCCCCGAAGATATTCAAAGTCAGGAGATCGCCGTCGACTCCGCCAAAAAATCGGTCGAAGTTGCTAATAATGGTGTCGATGCTGCTCAGACGGGCGTCGCTACTGCGCAACAAGCGGTTGATTATGCCCAAACTAGCTATGATCGTACCAAGTCGCTATTTGACAACGGTCTGGCAACCCAAGCAAGTCTCGATACTGCGCAAAACGCGCTGGATACCGCTCAAAAGCAACTGCAAAGCACACAGGATCAACTGGTTAGCGCTCAGAAGCAAGTCGAGGTTGCCGGGAATCAGGTGCGAGCGCAAGAAACAGCACTCGAAAAGCTGCAAAACGGTGCTACTTCTGAAGACCGCAGTGCAGCTCAAGTCCAAGTCGATCAAGCACAACAAGGACTGAAACAAATCGAGCAAGGTCAGGAAGATATCTCCAACGGCAAATACAATATCGACCTGCTAAAAAAGCAACAAGACGCTCTGCAAATCAATCTGGATAATCTGAATGTACAAAAAGGTCGTCGCGTACTGACCGCTTCCGCTGACGGCAAAGTCACTCGCGTTGTACCTAAAGCAGGCGAGAACGTATCTGCCGGTACACCAGTAGTCGTAATCGAAACTGGCAAAATGTACTACGATCTGTACGTTGGCGAAGAGAACATCAAGAACTTCCAAGCCGGTGCCAAAGTCAGCACCAATGTAATCTCTCTTGGCAAAGACGTACAGGGTACCGTTCGTTATATCACTTCCGCGCCGCAATACGCTGCTCTACGGATGAGCCGCGAAAAAGGACAGGCGGATACGACTTCATTTATCGTGCGTGTGGATGTGAAGCGTACATCTGACCTGCTGCCGGGAATGACGGTGGAGGTTCCGACCGATGAAAGCACTAATTGATGAAATCAAACTAATCCTGAACGGCAAATTCATCTGGATCATGCTGATCGCGCCGCTGATCATCTCCTCGGCGTTCGGCTATGTATTTAAAAACAACCAACTGAATGAAGCACCGGTCGCCGTTGTCGATATGGATCATAGCGATTACAGCCAGCAGCTCATCGAGAAGCTGGATGCCGATCAGTATATTAATATCAAGTACATTACGTACAATTACATGGAGCCGAACAGCTTCCTGTATAATGAAGACTATTTTGGCGTCATTTACTTGCCCGCCGGGATAGAAAAATCACATGCCCAAGGTGGTCAAGTCAATATTGGTTTGTATGTCGATACCGCGCTAGCAACAGCCACTACGTATCTGCGTAACGGGGTAACTGAAGTGATCAATGCAGAAAATTCTAGTGTCGCCGCTGGTAAACTGGTTGCGCTCGGTGTTAGCTCGGCGCAGGCTGCTAACTTTACAACAGGACTCAGTCTGCAAACGCGCTTGCTGTACAACCCGACCAACAATACGCTGATGAGTTCCGTTATCGGTTTTCTGAATACGGTGTTCCTGTCCATCTTGGGTGGTGCGACACTTGGCATCGTTCCTCGGATGCGCGAACAAGGTGTGCTGGCGGATGCTCTCCGTCGCCCACTCAGTCTAGTACTACGCGTTGTTCCGTACTCTGTCATTGCAACCATTTCGATGTATCTCGTTATGGGCTGTCTCAAACAAATCGGCGGGCTACGGTTTGAAGTGAATGTGTATGAACTGTGGATTCCGTTCTTAATGTACACCATTGCGCTGTCCTTACTATGTATGCTAGTCGGTTGGAGTGCTTCCAATCCGGCACGAGCAGCTGGGCGGATCACGATGATCCTGCTGCCGTCGTTTATTTTGAGCGGCGCACAGATTCCTGTCGCGCTGCTGCCTCCGATTTTGCAAAATGTCAGTCATGTATTGCCACTATCCTGGCATTTCAAATTCCTGCGCGGACTTGGTTTCCGTGGCGGCGATCTGAAATATTTTGGACAGGAGATTGGCGGATTCCTGATTCTGATTACCAGCTTCCTGCTGATCATTTTCCTGCTGATGCTGAACGAAATGCGTAAGATTCGCAAAGCGGAAAAAGAAGGCGGACTGCATACCGATGCCGTAGATTCTACCGAAACGGTCATCACAACTGAAACGGTCGATGGCATCAAAATCACCAAGACCGCTCCGGCGACTGGTGCCAATTCCGGTACAACCACGCCGAATCCTAGCTAATGCTGACTTGAGCGTGCGCGGCTATATTAGGTGTATTAGGGAATGCGCGATAGGATGCACAATGAACTATGTACCTTTGCAACTAATGTAACTGAATCGTTTGTTCATACGATAGAAGTAAAAAAGAACAATCTATGCGTCTGCGGACAATGACCGCGGCCATAGTATTGTTCTTTTTTGTTGTACAGTCCAATTTGAGCGCTGGACTTGGTATAGCTATGTTATGCAGATTCAGGCATCCTGCCGGATGGTGCGCCAATTGCCGGGGTTGGTCATATCTGGCATCCGTTGCTCCAGAATGGCTTGATATTGGATCGCTTTTTGCTCCAGATGGGCGACGCGTTGTTTGGCTTCTTCCAGTTGAACCAGTGCGGCTTCCTTGTACTTCATCATCATCTCGTAGCGCTGCGCAATTGTGGAATCGCCTTCCAGACAGAGATCGACATACACTTTGATCATTTCAATCGGCATACCGGATTGCTTGAGACATTTGATACCATACAGCCAGTTAATCGAATCCTCGTCAAACAGACGGATATTGTTGGCATCCCGCTGGACGCTAGGCACCAATTCTTTATCAGTATAAAAACGTACAGCATGCTGTGTCAGCCCCGTCATTAGTGCAGCTTCTTTGACCGTATACATCCTCCATCATCCTCCTTCAACATTTTTTCTCGCAAAATGTCTTGACTTCGTGTAACACGAAGGCGCTAGGCTTAGTGTAAAGCAAATGCGCTGCAAACAACATCCCTGAATTGTACTTTCTGTGCAGGCATGCCAATGTCACCATTTGCCAATCCCATTCTATAATCTCAGGAGGAATACATGATGCAAACAGTAACGTTGAATAACGGTGTGCAGATGCCGATTATCGGTTTTGGTGTATATCAGATTCCAGATGCAGAGCAATGCGAGAATGCGGTATACGATGCGCTGATGGCGGGCTATCGCCTGATCGATACGGCTGCCGGTTATATGAATGAAGAAGCGGTAGGACGAGCGATTCGGCGCAGCGGCATTCCGCGTGAGGAATTGTTTATTACGACCAAGTTATGGGTGCAGGATGCGGATTATGAGCGTGCCAAGCTTGCTTTTGCCAAGTCGCTGAACAAGCTGCAACTGGACTATATTGATCTGTATCTAATCCATCAGCCGTTTGGTGATTATTATGGCGCATGGCGTGCGATGGAGGAGCTGTATCATGCTGGCAAGATCAAATCGATCGGCGTTAGCAATTTCTCTCCAGAACGGTTAATGGATCTGATCGTTCATAATCAGGTGGCTCCCGCTGTGAATCAGGTCGAAACGCATCCATTTTATCAGCAGGATGACAATCTGGTGTTCATGCAAGCACAGGGCGTCCAGCATCAATCATGGGGACCATTTGCCGAAGGTAGAAATGATTTATTTAGCAATGAAGTGCTGGCAGCTATCGGTCACAAGTACAATAAGTCTATCGCGCAAGTAGTACTGCGCTGGTTGGTACAGCGTCATATCGTTGTAATTCCTAAATCAGTCAGCAAAGAGCGGATTATCGCAAATATCGATATCTTCGATTTTGAATTGAGTACCGATGATCTGCAACAAATTGCCGCGTTGGATATGGGAGCAAGCTTATTCCTGAATCATCAGGACCCAGAAGTTGCCAAGATGATGGGCAACTGGAAGGTCGAACTGTAACGGTATATGCGTACCAAATGAATCTCATACATCGCAAAAAGGACAAGCGCCATGGCATATGCCTGCGCTTGTCCTTTATTTTACTGATACAGCATCACAAATTTCGATATCTATCAATATCCATCGACCATGTTATCTTGCTCATTGTACCGCCTGCTTCAAGCAGATAAATGTCACTCAGTCGTTCAGCGGTACAAGCGAACGTTGCCGATTCTCAAATACAGCAACCTGCTCGACACCTAGCTCCTGCAATTGCGCGCGTGCCTGATCCAGTCCATCACTCAGCTTGAGCGGATCATGTGCATCCGAGCCGAGCGTGAGCGGAATGCCCAGTGCAATCGCCTGCTCTACGATTCGCCGGGATGGGAAGATCTCGGCGCATACTTTGAATAAACCAGACGAATTCAGCTCCATCGCCATATCCGCCTGCTTCACCGCACGCAGTGCCGCATCTTCCAGCGCCCAGCGTTCCGCCTCCTGCTCTACTGGCGGTACTTGACCGAAGCGCTTGATCACATCCAGATGACCGGTAATATCGTACAATCCGGTCGCTGCTGCCTTTTGCACTGCATCGTAATACTGACGGTACACATCCAGCACATCGCGACCTTCCCAATTGTGCGTCTGCCGATAATCGGAAATATCCCATTCTCCGAGAAAATGAACCGAACCGATTACATAGTCAAACGGATAGCGCTCCAGAATACTCCGAATCGTCTCTTCATATCCTTCGATATAATCGGCTTCTAGTCCGACCCGAATCTGGATGTCCTGACGATACTTATCCTTGAGCCGCAAACATTCTTCCACATATCGCGGCAGCTCATCCATCGGCATTGCCATTTCTGGATAATAGGTAGCCGGATTCACATGAATAAGCGGCAGATGATCGGACAAGCCCAGATGGGATAGCCCGATCTCTATTCCGCGCTGCACATATTCCTCCAGCTCGCCCACGGCATGACCGCAGCGAACATTGTGCGTATGGTAATCAATCAGCATGATCCATGCTCCTTCCGTACATCACGTATCGTACTGCTCCCTACGCTCAGTCTTTGCGCGGACGCTCATGACGACGATCCAGCTCAGCCAGTACATCGTTCAGCGGCAGCTTACGCTCTTGCAACAGAACGAGCAGATGGTAGATCAGATCGCTCACTTCATAGCGCAGCTCGTCGTTATCGCTGTTTTTGGCAGCGATGATCGTTTCCGCTGTTTCCTCGCCGACTTTTTTCAAGATTTTGTCGATCCCTTTTTCAAATAGATACGTCGTATACGCACCTTCTGGGCGTTCACGATCACGGTCGGCGATCATCTGCTCCAATTCACCAAGAATGGCAAAACGGTCAGCGGATACTCCGTTTGTTGTTTGTGGTTGTTCATTGGAATGTTCAAATACTGGTTTGTTGTCCACTTCATTCACCTCATTATAAAAGCAGCTAATCCGCCCTGTATGACAAGCCGGTCCATTGGCACGCACTTTGACCAGCAGTGTATCACCATCGCAATCGTAATAGAGCGACGTGATACGCTGCGTATTGCCGGATGTACCGCCCTTGTGCCAATACTCCTGGCGCGAGCGGCTCCAGAACCACGTATCGCCAGAATCCAGCGAACGCCGCAGCGATTCGCTATTCATATACGCCATCATCAGCACCATATGACTATCGGCATCCTGCACGATGGCAGGCACCAGTCCGTCGCGATCCCAGCGAATATTGGCATTCAGTTCGTCCCAGGAATGGGATTGCTGCAAGATTTCGTTTTGAAATTGATTATAACTGTTGGAGTCGTTCATTAGCGAATCTCCACTCCTTCGGCTTTCAATTCCGTTTTCAATGCTGGAATCGAAATCTCCTTGTAATGGAAAATGGTTGCTGCCAATCCCGCATCCGCATTCGCTTGCTCGAACACTTCCTGAAAATGCTCCGGCAAGCCTGCGCCACCAGAAGCAATCACTGGAATGCTAACCGCTTCGCACACTGCACGCGTAAGCGGCAGATCGAAGCCATCTTTGGTGCCGTCCGCATCCATACTCGTCAGCAGAATCTCGCCCGCACCGCGCTGCTGAGCTTCTTTGACCCAATCAAGCGCCTTGATGCCGGTCGGTTTGCGCCCACCGTGCGTGTACACTTCCCAGTCGCCCCAATCTTCATTGAAGCGTGCATCCACAGCGACGACGATGCATTGCGCGCCAAAGCGCTGCGAGCCGTCGTTGATCAGCTGCGGATTCAGAACAGCCGCGGTATTGATGCCGATTTTGTCCGCACCTGCGCGCAGAATTTTTTTCATATCTTCGACCGAGGAGATGCCGCCGCCCACTGTAAACGGAATCGAGATTTCCTCCGCTGTCCGGCGCACCACATCCACCATCGTTTCGCGTCCTTCTACCGATGCCGAGATATCCAGAAATACTAGTTCATCCGCGCCTTCGCGGTCATACAGCGCCGCTAGCTCTACCGGATCGCCCGCATCACGCAAATTGACAAAATTCACGCCTTTGACGACCCGTCCTTCTTTCACATCCAGACACGGAATAATCCGCTTCGCCAGCATGTGGTTTCCCCCTCTCCGGTTGGTTATTTAGCCGATTGTACGCAGCGCCTGCTGCAAATCAATTTTGCCTGTATAGATCGCCTTGCCGACAATCGCTCCGCTAATACCTTCCTCACGGCGCTCCGCCAGCTTGACCAGATCGTCCAGCACCGTTACACCGCCAGATGCAATCACTTGTTTACCAGAAGCCTTCGCAATCGCCGCAATCGCTTCGATGTTCGGTCCTTGCATCATACCATCACGGGAGATATCGGTGAAAATAAACGTCTCTGCACCTTTGGCTGCCAGCTCGGTTGCCAGCACCTCTGCTTTGACTTGCGATGTTTCGAGCCAGCCGCGTGTCGCCACATATCCGTCGCGTGCATCAATACCGATCGCAACACGATCACCATACGTGCCTAGCACCGATTCGGTAAATTCACGATCTTCAATCGCCGCTGTCCCGATAATGACACGATGAACGCCCAGACTCAGCAATTGCTCTACATCGGCAAATGTACGCAGACCGCCACCGATCTGTACTGGCACCTGCAATTGGCTGGCAATACGACCGATCAGTTCGTGATTGACCGGATGCCCTGCTTTGGCACCATCCAGATCAACCAAATGCACGAATGATGCGCCCTGCTCTGCAAAACCGGCTGCTACCGCCGTCGGATCGTCATTGTATACCGTTTCCTGATTATAATCACCCTGGATCAATCGCACACAGCGACCGCCACGAATATCAATTGCCGGATAAATAGTAAAAGAAGACAAAGCATTTCCTCCTTAGTAGATGCATGATGAAGCGTGCGATGCGCTTCGATTTGCTTTCTCGCCATACTCTATCATGTTGCACATCTGCAACAATATCGTCGCAGGTATTGTCATGAAGCGATCATACCTGCTTCGCTTTTACTCTGTTCCAAATTGCAACATTATTGAACGCGTTCGCCCACACACAGCGCCAAGAAATTACGCAGCAGCAGCTTGCCTAGCTCACCGCTCTTTTCTGGGTGGAACTGCATGCCATACACATTGTCACGACCGACAATCGCCGTCACTGGATGACCGTACTCCGTTACGGCAATCAGGTCTTCTGGATGCTCCGGCAGCACATGATACGAATGGACAAAATACGCATGACCCGCATACAGATCGCGCACCAGCGCATGATCCGGCTGCTTGTACTCCAGCTGATTCCAGCCCATATGCGGCACTTTATACTGTCCTTCCACAAAGCGTACGACTCTACCCGGCAAAATGTCCAGCCCGCGATGGATACCATACTCCTCACTCTCGCTGAACAATAGCTGCATGCCCAGACAGATGCCCAGCAGCGGCTTGCCGCTAGCAGCAACCTCCTGCACGACATGATCCATGCCGCCTTCGCGAATATGATTCATCGCATCGCCAAACGCACCCACGCCCGGCAAAATCACACCATCCGCCGCCAGAATCTCTTCCCGATCACCGGTAATGATGTAATCATAGCCAAGACGCTCAATCGCCTTGCTGACGCTATGAAGATTGCCGATACCATAATCTACAATTGCAATTGCCATCTTACAGCACTCCCTTCGTCGAAGGCACTCCTGTCACACGCGGATCGATGGATGTCGCTTCATCAATGGCACGACCAAGCGCTTTGAACACCGCTTCGATCATATGGTGCGTATTTTTACCGTAATGCACGATAACATGCAGCGTAATGCGCGCTTCCAGCGCCAGCTTCCACAGAAACTCATGTACCAGCTCCACCTGAAAACTACCTACCTGCGCAGAAGGATAGTCCGCACGATATTCAAAATGCGGACGGTTGCTCACATCAATTACAACCTGCGCCAGCGCTTCATCCATCGGGATAAATACATTTGCATAGCGCTTGATACCACGTTTGTCTCCAAGCGCCTCACGCAGCGTTTGACCGAGACAGATACCGATATCTTCGACCGTATGGTGATCGTCGATCTCGATGTCTCCCTGCGCCTTGAGCGTCAGATCAAAATGACCGTGCTTGGTGAACAAATCCAGCATATGATTCAGAAACGGCACATCCGTCTCAATCTCCGCCTGCCCGGTGCCATCCACCTGAAAAGCAAGCTCAATATTCGTTTCATTCGTTTTGCGGCTAACCTCCGCGCGGCGTATATTCTGGTTTTCCGTTGACATATGGCTACTCCCCCAGCATGTTTAAATTCACGATTGATTTTATATCTGTTCCGTATGCAGTCTGACTACTGGCAAGAAGCTTCATTCACCAGCATAGAAGATGCCGTTGTTCTGACCGGTTATCGGATACATGGTTTACCTTATACCTACACAAGGTGCCGCGGCTTATCCTTCTTGTTCCAAACGAATCTGAATTGCTCGTGCGTGACCTTCCAGACCTTCGTGACGCGCTAGCTCCATAATAATATTGCCGTTTGCCAGCAGCGCTTCCTTGCTATAGGAAATCATGCTCGATTTTTTGATAAAATCATCCACATCGACTGGCGACGAGAAGCGTGCCGTGCCGTTTGTCGGAATAATATGATTCGGTCCGGCAAAATAGTCACCTACCGGCTCCGAGCTGTAGTTGCCGAGGAAGATCGCACCGGCATTTTCGATCAGTCCAACAATATTCATCGGCTGATCGACCATAATCTCCAGATGCTCCGGCGCCAATCGGTTGACGACACTGATGCCCTCGTTCAGATCTGTGGTAACGATAATCGCACCGTAATTGTTCACCGATGCTGCCGCAATCTCACGACGTGGCAAAGTTTCCAGCTGACGCTGTACTTCAGCAGCTACTTCATCTGCAATCCGCTGAGATGGCGTTACCAGAATGGCAGATGCCATCTCGTCATGCTCTGCCTGAGATAGCAGATCGGCAGCGATATACGCTGGATTGGACTGCTCATCCGCTAGTACGACGATTTCGCTTGGACCTGCGATGCTGTCGATATCGACAATGCCGTACACTTCACGTTTTGCCAGTGCGACATAGATATTGCCGGGACCGCAGATTTTATCAACCGGCTGAATGCTTTCCGTTCCGTAAGCAAGTGCAGCAATCGCCTGCGCACCGCCCACACGGTAGATTTCCGTTACACCCGCTTCGGCTGCTGTCACCAGAATGTAGGGATCAATGCCTTCTGTTCCGCCCGTTGCAGGCGGTGTCACCATCACAATCTCTGGCACACCAGCTACCTGCGCCGGGATTACATTCATTAGCACAGAGGACGGATATGCCGCCTTGCCGCCGGGTACGTATACGCCGACACGCTTCAGCGGGCGAATTATCTGACCAAGCAGACTGCCATCCGGCTGTAGATCCATCCACGAATTGCGCTTTTGCTTTTGATGAAATTGGCGAATATTATCCGCCGCCTGCGTAATCGCTTGAATAAACGAAGGCTCTACTAGCGCATACGCTGCCTGCAATTCATCTGGCGTCACTCGTAGCCGGTCGGCTGTTAATTCCGTGCGGTCAAACCGACTTGTATAATCCAGCAACGCCGCATCGCCCTGCTGCTTAATGTCAGTAACGATTTGTTTTACTGTGGCATTTTGCTCCGGCGAGCCGTATTCCACCTCGCGCCGCAGATCAAAATCACGTGCAGATACTATTTTCAATACCGCTCTCTCCTTTACTCCTGCCTCTGTTGACTAACAGATATTTATTGGCGTTTCTCTATATCGTTCCTTATGTTGCTGACGGCTGTACAATCACCTTTTGTAAATGATCGCATAACTGTTGAATCTCTTCATTTTTCATCCGATAGCTGACCCGGTTGGCGATCAGACGGCTGGTGATACCGAACAATTCTTCCATTTCTACTAGCCCATTCTCGCGCAATGTCTGTCCGGTCTCGACCATATCGACGATTCGATCTGCCAGCCCGATCATCGGCGCCAGTTCAATCGAACCGTTCAGCTTGATCACTTCCACCTGTTGTCCACGTTCACGAAAATACTGGGATGCCACATTCGGATATTTGGTAGCAACCCGTTGGCGAATGCCCGGCTCCCAATCCGGTAATGCGATCACGGACATACGGCAACGAGCGATGCCCAGATCAAGCAGCTCGTATACGTCGCGATTTTCTTCCATCAGCACGTCTTTGCCAACGATGCCAATATCGGCGACACCGTGCTCGACATAGATCGGTACATCGACCGGTTTAGCAAGGATAAACTCCATCCCTGCTTCCGGTAGTTCCACGATCAGCTTGCGCGAGTCGTCCACATCAATCGGAACGGGAATACCCGCTTCACGGAACATCTCGGCGGCTTTTTTATAGATACGCCCTTTGGGCATGGCTACTTTTAATATCTGGCTCATCAGGTCTGCATCTCCCTGTTATCATTTTGACTTGGAACGGTATCAGGTCAGAACGGGCTTGCCATGTGCAAATCGCAGCACCTGACTGTATCCGTCGATTGGCTCCTGTTCATTTTCCACTACTTCTGCTTCTTCATGACGTGTCACCACAATCGTACCCTGTCGGCGTAGTTCACTAGCCTTTGCAAAAGCATGATGACGGCTTAATTCATCGTATACGATCAATACCGGTTGCGGTGCGGCTGGTACTGGCAGTTGTACACCATCCAGAATCCGATTCGTTTTCAGTGCGAATCCGGTTGCTGCCAGTGGACGTCCGAACTGGGACAGCAGATTATCATATCGACCGCCACTGCATACCGGTGATCCCAATTCGGCTGCATAGCCTTCGAATACCATGCCCGTATAATAGGAAAAGTTACCGATCATCGTTAGATCGATCATTACATATTCAGACATATCGTACGCTTCCAGCACTTCCCACACTTTGCACAGATGACGAATCGCATCGGCTGCCTGCGGGTTACTGCTGATCTCCAGCGCCTGTTCACAAATATCCTGCGCTCCACGCAATCGCAGCAGTCCTTCCAATTCAGCACTTTGCGCCTGTGATAGCTGGAATGCACTCAGTTGCTCACGGAAACCGACAAAATCACGATTCAGCAGATGTTCCTTGAGCGCCTCCTGCTTGTCCTTTTGTCCCGGCAGTGCTTCTTCCAGAATCCCACTCAGAAACCCAACATGACCGAGTGATATTTGAAAATTCTGCACCCCTGCCGCCTGTAATGACGAGATTGCCAACGCGATCACTTCCGCATCTCCTTCTGGCGAATCTACACCAACCAGCTCAGCTCCCGTTTGGAAAAATTCCGCTTCTCGTCCTGCTTCTTCTTCAATGGAGCGAAATACATTCGCATGATACGCAAGACGCACCGGCACTTCTTCCTGCTGCAACAGCGAACTCATCACGCGCGCAATCGGTGTGGTCATATCGGAACGCAGTACCATCGTTGTACCGCGGTTATTCAGCATTTTGAATAGTTTGCTGTCGGAGGTGGAACTTGCTACACCTACCGTATCGTAATATTCAAGCGTTGGCGTGATGATTTGCCGGTATCCCCAACGAGACATGCAATCCAGCACATTTTGCTCGATATAGCGAAGCTTGGATACAACATGCGGCAGATAATCCCGCACGCCAATCGGCTTTTCAAATCCTTTCGGTTTCGACAAAACAGTCACCTCTAATTAAAATTATATATTTTAACACATTAAAGTGTTACTTTGCTAATAAAGTAAAGGATATTTGATATATTACCATACCTGTTCTACCTCGTCAATTACAGGGACAGCCACGTCAGCAAGTAAGATAGCTTCTCTCTATTACCCCAATATGATAATGATTCAACGGCTGATATTTCCCGGAAAATACAGGATGTACTTATCTGAACCTAGCAACTATTGTTCATTCATTTTATTGCTTTTATTACCCTCACTACTTTCGCTCTTTTGCATCTGTAATCCTGTTTGACAATCATCCACCTATACATGTGCATAGCAAAAACCCCCAACTTCCATTCATATGGAAATCAGGGGCTATTGTATCATCACTAAACGATAATGAACCGTAAATCGTTCATTTACAAGTCAGCTACAGGCATGATCTGGCGCTGCTTCTTATCAATCCTTACGCTAACTCTCATCAATGGATCATTCAAACTTACGGATTCGTTCGACGTACCGCATCGGTATCCTGACGTACTTTATCACGCTGCGCTTTCTTTTCCCGATGACGTCCAGATAGTGAATACGGAATGCTACCCAGTAGTACCCATGAATAGGAGAAGCGCCGGAACAGAAACTGTACAAACAATGTAGACACAACCAGCGCAATAATCAGCCCGGCATAGATCCATGCAAAATACGTAAGTGTGCCCATCGAGAACCAATCCTGCGTCTCCCGATAAAAGGCAAGAATAAACGGATGCACCAGATACACAGCAAATGACACTTCACCCAAGCGGCGTAACACTGCCAGTATTCCTTTGGGTGCGATCCGGTTGAGGATAAATGCTGACTGGAACAATACGAGCGATGACAGCATCGTATACACATTCCAGAAGAACTCGTACCAGAGCGAATCCAGCCACTCATTCGTCAAACGTGCATCATACCAGATTTGTACATAGATCAATCCAGTCACGAGCCAGCTGATCCACAGAACCGCTGTAACTAATCTTAACCCGCCATTCATATCTTTCCAACTGGTCATCACCCATTTACGGAATGGTTGGAAATAAATCGCTACAAACGCCCCCATCATATAGTAGGCAAAATATGAGAAGGCAATACTGCCCTTACTTGCATAGTGAAGATCGTACTTGTTCCAGAGCACCCAGCCCCATTGCACGGCTAGCCCGATCACGAGTGCCCAGCGAGCCATCCAGCGCTGACTTTTCAGCAACCAGAGCATCAGCGGGAACAGAATGTAGAACTGTACGCTAATAAATACAAAATACAGATGCGTCCAAGCGGAACCGTGGAAAATCGCATCCACATAATCCATAATCAACGTCCCGACTGGTTCGTCAAACCGCTCACGCGTATACAGCTTATAAATGAAATACAATGCCGAGATCAGAATATACGGCAACAAAATGTACAGCATCCGCTTTTTATAAAAGCCTGTAATCAGCTTACTATTCAGCGGACGATCATAATAGTTGTAAAACAGTACAAAACTGCTCAGAAAAATAAAGGACGGTGTCCCGTATTTAAACATCAAATTCAGAAAATTAAACACATAATAAATGGAAGTATTTACAGCCTCAATCGTCGCATTGGATGTAGAATGTACATGCAGTACGCCAATGATCGCCAGCGCCCGAAAAAAATCGAGCTGAGGCAGCCGCTCCTTCTTGAGTTGATTCAATGTTAAAGCATCCCCTTACATATAGAATGGTACAGCCAGATCAATACCTCTATGTTCCCAGGCTTGTCGTTCCTGTAGAGAGTTGATGCACAGTGTACCACGTCAATGCAGTACAGCATGCAGAGACAGCACAGGATCAGATCCATCCTCTGCTGTCATCATGCTGCTTATTTCACTTCTGTCTATGTTCTGTTGATTTGTCTATGTCGTTTTAGGAATGAATGGAAGAATCCGGATCATGGGACACATCAGCAACTGGTGAATGACCGGACAGCACCCGCAGCGGGTTTCCCCCGACAAAAGAGCCTGCCGCCACATCTTTATGTACGACCGATCCTGCTGCCACAATCGCACCATCCCCAATCGTAACACCCGGCAAAATCGTACAATTCGCGCCAATCATCACTTCGTCCCCGATCACTACATCGCCAAGACGATATTCCTTGATCAGATACTCATGCGCCAGAATGGTCGTATTGTACCCAATCACCGAATTGCGTCCAATCTTGATACGTTCCGGAAAAAACACATCCACCATCACCATCAGTCCAAAAGCGGTATCCCTGCCGACTTCCATACGGAGCAGATGGCGATAGATCCAGTTTTTCATTTCCAGCACCGGACAATACCGGGAGAGCTGGATAAACACAAAATTCCGTACTCCCTTAAACGGGCTGACCGTACGATAAATCTGGCGCAGCGCATTGCGCTTGCCGTCCACCGGATAATGCTCCAGCTTTCTCATCGATCTACCGTATCGCCCAGCACCAGTTCATACAGATCACTCATTTGTTGCAAAATATACGTCGGTTTATATTTGGACAGCTCTTCTTCGCCTTTGAGCGACCAAGCAACACCGGCTGAACGCACTCCTGCTGCTTCTGCTGATTTTAGATCGGCAGGGCTATCGCCCACCATCAACGTCGTTTCCGGCGAGGAGCCAAGCGCTTCCAGCGCCCGCTCAATCGGCTGTGCATGTGGCTTCGGATGCTCCACATCGTCCAGCGTAATAATGACCTGCATATACTGATCCAGCTCGAATAGCTTTAATACCTTTTCCGTCGTTGCCCGAATCTTCGTCGTTACTACACCCAGCTTCAGACCTTCCGCCTGCAAGCGGGATAGTACGATATTCACTTCAGGAAATGGCGCGACCATCGCATCATGATGAATCGAGCTATATTCCCGATAAGCGGTCACTAGCGAAGTCACATCATCCTGACCGGAAAACGTACGCAGCTGTTGCTCCAGCGTTAAGCCCATATGCGGAATAATCTGCTCACGCGTCAGCGGCAATACGTCCGGCTGATTCATCACATTCATAAAAGAAGAGATAATCAATTCATTTGTATCCACAATCGTTCCATCCAGATCAAACAATACCGTATCAATCATATTTTATTACTCCTTCCGCTCGGAATGAGCCCTTTCCTGCTCATCCGCAGGTAGCGGCTTATGCGGTTCGCCTGCGGTTGGTGCAGCCGCTGTACCCGCACGTGCTGCATCCGTATCCGATGCAAATTCATGACCATGCTTGGTCGAGATAATCGGATCGCTATAGCGCGCGCTCGACATCCCCGTACGACGACGAATGATAATCAGCAGAATCGCCACGATAATCAGCACCAGCGATAATAGCTGGGAAATACGAATATTGCCATATCCCGGCTCAATCGCACCTTGCTGGAATCCAAACAGCGTCATCGGTGACCACAATCCGTTAACAAACGATACGAGCCATGCCGGACCGTCAAATGTCAGACTATCCGTACGCAATGCCTCGATAAAGAAACGACCAATACCGTACCAGATAAAATAAGACATAAAGATCTCACCCGCGCGTACAAAAGGACGACGACGCAGCGTACATAACAGCAACACACCAACAATGTTCCATACCGACTCATACAGGAATGTCGGATGATGGTATATGCCGTTTACATTCATCTGATTCACAATAAAATCTGGCAAATGAAGATTACTACGCAGGAATGACTCATCGACTGGACCACCGTATGCTTCCTGATTGACAAAGTTCCCCCAGCGACCAATCAGCTGTCCAATCAATAACGAAGGTGCACAAATATCCGCAATCCGCCAGAAATTGTAGCCTTTGTAGCGCGTATAGATGACCGCACAGATGATCGCACCAATCAGCGCGCCATAGATCGCAATACCGCCATTCCAAATTTTAAAAACGTCTACAAAATTATTTTTGTAATCCGGCCAGCGAAAAGCCACATAATAGATGCGCGCAGCGATAATCGCAGATGGCACTCCAAACAGCAGCAAGTCCATGAAAAACTCCTGCGGAATCCCGAACCGTTTGCCTTCACGAATCGCGAATAGCAGACCCATCAGCGCACCAAAGCCCAGAATCAGACCATACCAGTGCACTTCCAGCGATCCAATCGAAAAAGCAATCGGATTAATCAACAATGTCCCCATAACGTAACCTCTCCTTAATCCAGTTCGTCGAGATCTTCAGCAATCGTCTCGGTCAGCTTATGCGTGAATTGGAGAGCTGCATTGTAACCCATCCGCTTCAGACGGAAATTCATCGCCGCTACTTCAATAATAACCGCCAGATTTCGTCCCGGACGTACAGGGATCGTCACCAGAGGCACATCCGTATCGATGATTTTAGTCGTCTCTTCATCCAGACCGATGCGGTCATATTGTTTGTCCTGCTGCCAAGCTTCCAGACGAACAACGAGCGTAATCCGTTTATTGTTGCGGATCGCGCCTGCCCCGAACAGCGTCATCACGTTGATAATACCGACACCACGGATTTCCAGCAGGTGGCGGATCAATTCTGGAGCTGTACCGTGCAGCTGATTATCGGACGTTTGGCGAATCTCTACCGCATCATCCGCAATCAGACGATGTCCACGCTTCACCAGTTCCAGTGCAGTTTCACTTTTACCGATACCGCTGCTGCCTGTAATCAACATACCGACGCCATAAATGTCCACGAGTACGCCATGAATCGTTGCAGTCGGTGCCAGTTTTTTCTCCAGGAAGTTGGTAATGCGACTGGAGAGAATCGTCGTGGCAAGATTGCTGCGCAGAACAGGAAGTCCATGCGCTTCACTTGCTTCCACCAGTTCCTCTGGAATCTCAAGTCCTCGTGTTACCACGATACAAGGAGTCTCTTCGTTACATAGCTTGCTCATACGTTCTGCTTTTTCCTCATGCGTCAGCATTTTGAAGAAAGCCAGTTCTGTGCGTCCAAGGATTTGTACACGCTCAGTTGGATAATACTCAAAATAACCCGCCATCTCCAGACCGGGACGGTTCAGATCATCTACGGTAATGTTTCGTTTTAAGCCAAGTCCCCCGGATACAACCTCAAGCTGGAACATCTGCACTAATTCCGAAACCTTTACATGTTTGGCCATTCTGTTCTTCCTTTCCCTGAGTAGGTCACTTGTCTTGTTAGGAGTGTATTTGTATTGTTGTACATATTGATGCCAATGTACCCATGGTAATGGAAAATGGCAACGAAATCAATCAGAGTGCCGGATTTCGGACGCTGAATGACATCATATTGTTCATTATAGCAATAGAATGACCCATACTAATCATAAATCCACATATGTCACTAATGCAGTAAGCAACCGCACACCGCTTACTCCATACCAGCTCACCTTACTCCATACCAGCTCACCTTACTCCATACCAGCTCACCTTACTCCATACCAGCTCACCTTACTCCATACCAGCTCACCTTACTCCATACCAGCTCACCTTACTCCATACCAGCTCACCTTACTCCATACCAGCTCACCTTACTCCATACCAGCTCACCTTACTCCATACCAGCTCACCTTACTCCATACCAGCTCACCTTACTCCATACCAGCTCACCTTACTCCATACCAGCTCACCTTACTCCATACCAGCTCACCTTACTCCATACCAAAAAGACTGCCAGAACCTGATCGGTTCGGCAGTCTTTTTTTACTTACTATAGTGAGGATTCACCCATTCGGCAAATCGCACATATTATACAGTTGCAGGCTCACTATAGAACAGGTTATCTTCAGAAGCTGGATCGAAGATGTGTACTTTGTTCATATCGATTGCCATAGTTACTGTAGCATTATCGCGTGTAGTGGAACGACCATCAACACGAGCAATAACGGTGTCAGAGCTAATGCCGCTCAGGTACAGCAACGTTTCGTGACCCAGGTTCTCGGAAACGTCCACTTTTGCAGTGAATACACTGTTCGGCGAAGCTTCCAGGAATACTGGCTCTTCGTGAATATCTTCTGGACGAACACCCAGAATTACTTCTTTGCCTGTATACCCTTGATCTTTCAGTACTTGTGCTTTACCGCCCGGAAGATTCAGTTCCAGACCAGCAGCGGAGAATACGGTACCACCATTTTTCTCAGACAGTGTACCACGGATAAAGTTCATAGTCGGGGAACCGATAAAGCCCGCTACGAACATGTTACGAGGATGGTTGTACAGTTCTTCCGGAGAAGCAGCCTGTTGAATGATACCATCTTTCATAACAACGATACGATCACCCATCGTCATTGCTTCGATCTGATCATGCGTTACGTAGATAACAGTCGTTTGCAGACGTTTTGCCAGTTTTGTGATTTCCGCACGCATCTGACCACGCAGTTTCGCATCCAAGTTGGACAGCGGCTCATCCATCAGGAAGACTTGTGGATCACGGACGATCGCACGACCGAGCGCGACACGCTGACGTTGACCACCGGACAGCGCTTTTGGCTTACGATCCAGCAAATGCTCAATATCCAGAATTTTCGCAGCTTCACGCACGCGTTTTTCGATTTCGTCTTTTTTCACCTTACGCAGTTTCAGACCAAACGCCATATTGGAGTATACATCCATATGTGGGTACAAAGCGTAAGATTGGAACACCATCGCGATATCGCGATCTTTTGGAGCTACATCGTTCACGACGCGATCGCCAATGTACAGTTTGCCTTCGGAGATTTCTTCCAAACCTGCGATCATACGAAGTGTTGTCGATTTACCACAACCGGAAGGACCAACTAGCACCAAAAACTCTTTATCTTTAATGTCCAGATTGACATCAACTACTGTTGCTTTATCGGAACCCGGATACTTTTTGAAAATATGCTCTAAGCGTACACCTGCCATAATAAAAAACCTCCCAAAATATAATGTGGTCTTTTTACAGTACTGTTATTCATTCCGCTCACAGCTTTATTGTCTATTATGTATAAGGAAGTCGACAACAAATGGGAGCGACTATCAAATGAAGATAAAAGCAGCAAAGATATCCCGGTTTACTAATTTTGTGGAATCAACTATCACGTTTGCCTTCTACGTTGTCTCCATACATTCAGATCATAGTTTATTATGACCACGTCTGTCTGTAACAAATTAACAAGAAGGTTCCCACAAAATGATTTATTGAACGTTATTTTGAAACCGGTTACTTTATCTGCTTCTATCTTACCCTAATCTGCTCGCCAGCTCTATCGACAAAACCTACAAAAAACATTTCAGCTTTTTGTCACTTTATACAATAGCAGTGTCAACCGCATCAATACCGCATCTTCAAAACGCCGTACATCTAGCTGCGTATCCTGTTTGATCTTGTCCAGTCGATACAATAACGTATTCCGATGAATATACAATTGCTTGGCAGTCTCACTCACATTGCAATCCATTTTGAAAAATGTCTCTAGTGTCGTTACTGTCTCCTCATCACCAAACAAATGTGAATGGTGATCTGCTGATTCCACAAACCGCTGCCGTTCTTCTTCTGGAATACGATACAGCAGACTCTCCAACCGTAACTCCCATGGCAAATGAATATGCTCAGTTACCTGAAACAATCTTCCGAGATGAATAGCCTCTCGAAGCTGTGCCACCGTCTGCGCCAATCCATGAAGCGGATTTAGTGGCAACGTCACGCTAATATGAAAACTTCCAACCCATTCGCTCGCTACCAACTCATACAATCCAAGCGCAAATGCAGTCAGCAAATCTTCCTCTGTATCCTCATTTTCGTCTCCAATATCACGTCCATCTTCTTCATCCTCTATCAATTCATGCTTCGCCAGCACCAACCATTCATTATCTTGCAATGGAATCAATAGCATATCCCGATCAAAATAACTGGATACCAGCTTCTCCAATTGCTTACCATTCAACGTGCCTATCTGCAAACTCTCGGCAAGCAACAGAAAAGGAACCATAACAGAATTCAGCCGTTCCTTGATCACATATTCATCTGGAATCTCCATCGACGAATTACGCAAACTAAGCTGCCTCACCAACCACTGTCCCAATTCACGCGCCTGTTGATCCTTTCCCTGCACAACAGGAGATAACTCCATCGGCTGCAACCCCATGACCGAAGGCAACAAAAGCTCAAGCAGCTGGTAAATACGCTTCATTTCGTCCGAAGCATTCATGTTGGCAGTATCTGTACTTACTACATTACCTTCTGAACCCGCATCATCTGCTACAGCACTATGATGATCTGTTACTACTTCCCATACAACTACTTCACCAGCCTGACGCAACACTGGAATCATCAATGGTAACTCAGTTTGTTCCATATCAATCCCTACAAAAGAACGCTCTCTCTTATCCCACTCTCTTTCATTGAAACGGTGCTCTCCAATACGCAACCCAGTAATCTGCTCAATCCGTTGCCGTAGTTCATTTACATCCATAACGTAAATTCCCTTCTATCCGCAAATTCCACCACTCGCTTTATATTTTTAGGCATCTTATTTCAATAATCTCAAATAATTTATAGTTCTATCTGTAATTCTATTTGTAATTCCACTTGTAGTTTCATCTGTAGTTCTATCCTTGATTCTAGCATTCTGTGATTCTATCATTGTAACTTGTTGCTTTATCTCATCCTCATCTTCTCATATGCAGATCATGTAAACAGCAATCACAACTCATCAGAATCATTTCAGAATTCATTTCATATCAAAATTAATAGTTTTCTACATTATAATAGGTAAAAATACAGAAACCAAAGTTCCATTCTAACAATCACCTTTACCATTGGATAAAATAATTCTCTGAATTCTCTGGCTACATATCATCTTGTTGCGATACGCATAGAACAACTTATCTTATTATCTGATATTTATAACACAAACCTATAACATAAAAAATAATATAAAAACAAAAAAGCATCCTACCAACAAGGTAAGATGCTTTCTTTTAGATGAGCCATGAAGGACTCGAACCTTCGACACCCTGATTAAAAGTCAGGTGCTCTACCAACTGAGCTAATGGCTCTTATAAAAAAACTGGTGGAGGCTGATGGATTCGAACCACCGAACTCGGAGAGAACAGATTTACAGTCTGCTGCGTTTGGCCACTTCGCTAAGCCTCCACAATAAAAGATGGCTCGGGACGGAATCGAACCGCCGACACGAGGATTTTCAGTCCTCTGCTCTACCGACTGAGCTACCGAGCCATACTGTATATTAAGTTAATATACTGTATAGCCATTTCGTCATACTAAATCAAAAATGGCGGAACCGACGGGATTTGAACCCGCGATCTCCTGCGTGACAGGCAGGCATGTTAACCCCTACACCACGGTTCCAGAGAAAAAAATGGTGCCGGCGAGAGGATTTGAACCCCCGACCTACTGATTACAAGTCAGTTGCTCTACCAACTGAGCTACACCGGCACATTATGGTGGAGACTGAGGGGATCGAACCCCCGACCCTCTGCTTGTAAGGCAGATGCTCTCCCAGCTGAGCTAAGTCTCCAAGATATGTATGGTAGCGGCGGAGGGGATCGAACCCCCGACCTCACGGGTATGAACCGTACGCTCTAGCCAGCTGAGCTACACCGCCACGATATTAAAGAACAAATATTTGCCCTAAAATTCTGAATAAACTCAAAATTCTAGTGGCGGAGAGAGAGGGATTCGAACCCTCGCACCGCTTACGCAGTCTAACCCCTTAGCAGAGGGTCCCCTTATAGCCACTTGGGTATCTCTCCAAGAAAATTTTCAAAGTTAATCACCTGAAAACTGAATCCGAAACGATCTCATCGCGTGTCTAGAATCTTGGATAAGCCCTCGACCGATTAGTATTGGTCAGCTCCATGCATTGCTGCACTTCCACCCCCAACCTATCAACCTCGTCGTCTTCAAGGGGTCTTACTAAACTTGGGAAATCTCATCTTGAGGGGGGCTTCACGCTTAGATGCTTTCAGCGCTTATCCCGTCCGCACGTAGCTACCCAGCGATGCTCCTGGCGGAACAACTGGTACACCAGCGGTGCGTCCATCCCGGTCCTCTCGTACTAAGGACAGCTCCTCTCAAATTTCCTACGCCCACGACAGATAGGGACCGAACTGTCTCACGACGTTCTGAACCCAGCTCGCGTACCGCTTTAATGGGCGAACAGCCCAACCCTTGGGACCTACTTCAGCCCCAGGAGGATGCGATGAGCCGACATCGAGGTGCCAAACCTCCCCGTCGATGTGGACTCTTGGGGGAGATAAGCCTGTTATCCCCAGGGTAGCTTTTATCCGTTGAGCGATGGCCCTTCCATGCGGTACCACCGGATCACTAAGCCCGACTTTCGTCCCTGCTCGACTTGTAGGTCTCGCAGTCAAGCTCCCTTTTGCCTTTGCACTCTTCGAATGATTTCCAACCATTCTGAGGGAACCTTAGGGCGCCTCCGTTACATTTTAGGAGGCGACCGCCCCAGTCAAACTGCCCACCTGACACGGTCCCCGTACCGGATCACGGTACTAGGTTAGAACTCAGATGCGATCAGGGTGGTATCCCAACGGCGCCTCCAAGGAAGCTTGCGCTCCCTCTTCCAAGGCTCCCACCTATCCTGTACAAATCGCACCCCAGTTCAATATCAAGCTGCAGTAAAGCTCCATGGGGTCTTTCCGTCTTGTCGCGGGTAACCTGCATCTTCACAGGTATTAAAATTTCACCGGATCTCTCGTTGAGACAGCGCCCAAATCGTTACGCCATTCGTGCGGGTCAGAATTTACCTGACAAGGAATTTCGCTACCTTAGGACCGTTATAGTTACGGCCGCCGTTTACTGGGGCTTCGGTTCATAGCTTCGCCCGAAGACTAACCACTCCCCTTAACCTTCCAGCACCGGGCAGGCGTCAGCCCGTATACTTCGCCTTGCGGCTTCGCACAGACCTGTGTTTTTGCTAAACAGTCGCTTGGGCCTTTTCACTGCGGCCCCCTCGTGCTATTCACACTACCGGGGCACCCCTTCTCCCGAAGTTACGGGGTCATTTTGCCGAGTTCCTTAACGAGAGTTCTTCCGCGCGCCTTAGAATTCTCTTCTCACCTACCTGTGTCGGTTTGCGGTACGGGCACCTGCTTCCTGGCTAGAGGCTTTTCTTGGCAGTGTGAGATCATGACCTTCGCTACTGTAAGTTTCGCTCCCCATCACAGCTTGACCTTAGAGTGTGCGGATTTACCTACACACCAGTCTCACTGCTTAGACAGGCATCCATCAGCCTGCGTCACTACCCTCCTGCGTCACCCCGTTGCTCATAGCGGCTTTCGGTGGTACAGGAATTTCAACCTGTTGTCCGTCGACTACGCCTTTCGGCCTCGCCTTAGGTCCCGACTTACCCTGAGAGGACGAGCCTTCCTCAGGAACCCTTAGGTTTTCGGCGGATCAGATTCTCACTGATCTTTTCGTTACTCATACCGGCATTCTCACTTGAATGATGTCCAGCGCTCCTTGCGGTACACCTTCAATCCTCATTCAACGCTCCCCTACCCCTGATACAGATGTATCAA
>NZ_CP176756.1:0-127500 GCF_046603685.1 Paenibacillus sp. WLX1005 | reverse complement strand
TTGCATCGTTAACTGCTGCCATGATCAGATCTTGCAGCATTTCAACATCGTCTGGATCTACTGCTTCTGGTTTGATATTGATTGCCAGCACTTTTTTGTGACCGTTGACTTCAACAGATACAACACCGCCGCCAGATGTACCTTCAACGGTTTTGTCGCCCAGTTCTTCCTGTGCTTTCAGCATTTGTTCCTGCATTTTTTTTACCTGTTTCATCATCTGGTTCATGTTACCCATTACGATCATCTCCTCAATGTTATTTGGTTGTAGTGTATGATTATTCTTTGATTACCACAAGTTCTTCGCCAAACAGCTGGATTGCTTCATCGATCAGAGCGTCACCCTGTTCTTCTTCATGTTCCAGCTTCAATTCTTCGCCAGGCTGCTCGCTTGTTCCTTCAATCGCGTCCATCCAATCTTTTTGCATCATCGTAATGAGACGGTACGAACCTCCCAATACTTCCTGCAATACGGATTCGATTACTTCGCGGTTTGCCGCTTTTTCGATCGTCTCGCGGTGCATATCATGCTTGAAGGCAACCAGAATGGCATCTTCATGAATGGATACTGGCTCACAGTTAACAAACCAGGCGTGAATGGTTACTTTCACTTCTTTTACGCGCTGTAGTACTTTGCTCCATGAGCCAGAGACTTTGGTAAAGTTCTCATGGCTGCGGTTCGCCACATAATGATTCATTTGCGACGGAATTTTGGCAGCGGAAGAAATACGGGGCGTTGGGGCGCGGCGTCCAGCATTGGCTGCTGCACCTCCACCAGCATCTCCACTACCAATACCAGCTTTGATCGCCTTTTCCAATTTCTGTTCCAGTGCAGCCAGTTGTTGTTTGAGCTGTCGGATCTCGCCAGCGTCTGCTGGAGAGGTGGAAGCAGGCGAAGAGGATGTCCCAACTGCTGCCACACTACTGGAATCAGCAATGCCGCTCAATTTGAGCAGTGCTACTTCGAACAGCATTTGTGGCTGGGTTGCATACTTCATCTCGGTCTGATAGTGGTTCAGCGTATCAATGATTGCAAACAATTGCTCCCGACTGAATGCCGATGCCGTTTCGCGGAAGTTATCCGGATTCAACATACGTTCCGTCAAATCAGCCGCTTGCGGAATCATCTTGATCATAAGCACATCACGGAAATAGTAAAGTAGATTCTCCATACACTTGTCAGCGCTTTTGCCTGCTTGCATAAAAGACTCCACAATCTGCAATACTTGTCCAACATCCCCTTGCTGCAAAGCAGTAGCTAGTTCAGCAAACTGCTCAGAAGCGATACCTCCGGTCATTTGTAGTACCTGAGGATAGGTGATCTTGCCTTCTGTGTAAGCAGATACCTGATCCAGTATGCTCAATGCGTCACGCATCCCACCATCGGACAATCGAGCGATATATTCGAGCGCATCCTGATCCGCTTCCAAACCTTCCTGACCTGCAATGAGTTGCAGTCGCTGCGTCTGTTCTTGAAGCGATACACGCCGAAAATCAAAACGCTGACAGCGTGAAATGATCGTTGCCGGTAAGCGATGCGGCTCGGTTGTTGCCAGTATAAAGACCACATGCCCCGGCGGCTCTTCCAGCGTTTTCAGCAGCGCATTGAACGCTTCCGTCGTGAGCATGTGGACTTCGTCAATAATGTATACTTTACGCCGTACTTCAGTAGGCGCATATTTTACCTTTTCCCGCAAATCACGGATCTCTTCTACGCCTCGGTTGGATGCAGCGTCGATCTCCAACACGTCCATAATATTGCCCGACGTGATCCGTTTGCAAGTTTCACACTCATTACAAGGTTCAACAGAAGGGCCTTTTTCACAGTTGATCGCCTTTGCCAGTATTTTGGCAGCTGACGTTTTCCCTGTTCCTCTTGGTCCATTAAACAGGTACGCATGTGATATACGCTCTTCCCGAATGGCATTTTGCAGTGTCTGAATGATATGCTGCTGTCCTACCATGTCCTGAAACGACTGCGGCCGCCAAGCACGATAAAGTGCGATATGTTCCACTTGCTTACCTTCCTTTCGCTATGGATTGCTTTATTCCGGCTGGATTATTACCGGATTCATGTTGTCTGAAAATATAGGTCAAAAGCAAATATCCTACCTTCAATTATACTATAAATCCACCATCAACAAAACCAGCAACGACTTATTTTACATACAAAAAACACCTGTTGCTACATGCAAAAGGTGTTTTGAATAAGCTGTATTATATACCGTGCACCTGTCTTCGATAATTGCGATCCAAACGGTTCTTCTGAGCAACAGCTCGGGATAGGCGCTCCCTCGGCACAAGAACGAAACTGCTTATGGCTGCTTCCTTCCGGACCTGACCAGATTCACAGGTGTCCCTTGCGAAGGACCCATCCGTCAACACTGCGCTCAGATACCTGCCTCACATCGACAATACCTATGACAGGAATTCAATCTCGCTATAGCGGATTGCGAGTTACAGGGCACCGCTACCTCCCCATCTAGCACGGCATTACATTATTATACTTTACGCAACTTCACTTTGCAACCGGTATCTGAATCGTACAGCTGTGATTGGAAAATCAGTTGGTGGTAGCCGATGTTGCTGTGGAGCGAGTCGTACGGCGACCGTTGTTATTGGAGCTACTACTGGAACCGGTAGATGATTTTTTGTTAGAGTTGTTGCCTGATCCATTGCTGCGGTTATCTTCTGTCGTATCGAAGGAGGCGAGGAATTCCTCGTTTGTTTTGGAATTGCGCAGCTTTTTGAGGAAGCCTTCAACAAAGTCAGGCGTTTCGTTCATATTTTTGCGAATATGCCAGATGGTATCCAGCTCTTCTTTTGCTAGCAAATCTTCTTCGCGACGTGTACCGGAGCGGCGAATATCGATTGCCGGGAAAATACGACGCTCGGACAATTTGCGATCCAGATGCAGTTCCATATTACCTGTTCCTTTGAACTCTTCATAAATGATATCGTCCATCCGTGAACCAGTATCGATCAATGCAGTCGCCAGAATAGTCAGGCTTCCGCCCTCTTCTACATTACGTGCCGAGCCGAAAAAGCGCTTCGGACGATGGAACGCTGCGGGATCAATACCACCGCTGAGTGTGCGCCCAGATGGCGGGATTACGAGATTATACGCGCGCGCAAGACGGGTGATGCTATCCAGCAGGATAACGACGTCTTTTTTGTGCTCAACTAGACGTAGTGCACGTTCCAGTACAAGTTCCGCTACTTTGATATGATTTTCCGGCAATTCGTCGAATGTGGAAGCAATCACTTCGCCTTTGACGGAGCGCTGCATATCGGTTACTTCTTCCGGGCGTTCGTCGATCAACAGCACAAACAGGTCAATTTCCGGGTTGTTTGTCGAAATGCTGTTAGCAATTTCTTTGAGTAACAGGGTTTTACCTGCTTTGGGAGGTGCTACGATCAGACCGCGCTGTCCCAATCCGACAGGAGCCAATACATCCATAATCCGGGTAGATAGTTTGTTGGGAGCTGTTTCCAGTACGAGTTTCTTTTGTGGATAGAGGGGTGTAAGAGCTGGGAAGTGCAGTCGTTCTGCCGCCTGTTCCGGGCTAGTGCCGTTCACTGCATTGACCTGAAGCAAACCGAAGTAACGTTCGTTCTCTTTGGGTGCTCTGCATTTGCCGGATACAAGATCGCCGGTACGCAGATCGAATTTGCGAATCTGGGATGCGGAAATGTAAATATCTTCAGCGCTAGGCAGGTAGTTGATCGGGCGAAGGAAGCCGTAGCCTTCTGGTAAAATCTCCAGTACGCCGTGCATAAACATCAGTCCGCTTTTCTCTGCTTGTGCACGCAAAATAGCAAAAATAAGCTCTTTTTTCTTGAGCTGTCCATAATAAGGAATCTGGTATTGTTTCGCTAACTTGTATAGATCCGTTAGCTTCATTTCTTCCAGATCAGCAATTTGTAAATCCATAAAATAACCACCTATTCAATTTTAGTCGGTATATTAAAAGAACATAGAGAAGATATAGGGAATGTTCAGAAGGTTGAATCAAAGGGAGTGGACAGATTTCAAATCCATTCATTTAGGATAGCATTACCCGTTGTGGGGAGGAGATATTCAAGAGGTATGTATTCCAGAAAATACAAAAGAGCTCTCCTCCCGGGTAAGAGGGACATTCATTGTTGCGGGTTGCATATCAAATTTACAGCATCTCTCTCCATACGTTCGCGCCCAAATGACGCAGGTTGTCTACCAGATGGTCATATCCGCGGTCAATAAACTCGACGCCTGATACTTCGGTAACACCTTCCGGTACGGTCAAACCAGCAATGACGAGTGCAGCGCCGGCGCGCAGATCCATCGCTTTTACTTTGGCAGCGTTTAGTTCTCCACCTTCGATAATAGCGGAACGACCTTCCACTTTAATCTTAGCGCCCATACGTACGAGTTCGGGTACATGCTTGAATCGGCTGCTGTACACAAAGTCGCTTAATACGCTGACACCCTGTGCTTGCGTGAGCAAACTGGTCATTGGTGATTGCAGATCCGTTGCAAAGCCTGGATAGGTGAGTGCTTTGACATCTACATGTGTATACGAAGACTTGCCGAGGACACGAATGCCTTCGTCTAGTTCATCTACATGTACACCCATCTCCAGCAACTTGGCAGTAACCGCCTCCAGATGCTTCGGAATTACATTATCAATAATCACATCACCGCGTGTTGCTGCTGCGGCAATCATATACGTACCTGCCTGAATACGGTCAGGAATAATGGAATGTTTGCAGCCATGCATCTCGGAAACGCCCTCAATACGGATCGTCTCTGTACCAGCACCTTTGATGACGGCGCCCATGGCATTCAGTAATGTTGCTACATCTATAATCTCAGGCTCTTTAGCCGCGTTTTCGATAATCGTATGGCCTTTGGCTCTTGCAGCCGCCAGCATAATGTTGATGGTCGCACCGACACTGGCTACGTCCAGATAGATTTTGGCACCGCGCAATTCTTTGGCATACAGATGAATAGCGCCGTGTTCGTTCGTTACAGTAGCGCCAAGCGCTTCAAAGCCTTTGATATGTTGATCAATCGGCCGGGGCTCAAAGTTACAACCGCCCGGCAAGCCAATCGTGGCTTCTCCAAAACGTCCAAGTAATGCACCCATCATATAGTAGGATGCTCTTAATTTTTTGACAGGTCCGTTAGGCATCGGAATAGATCTGACGCTGCTTGGATCAATGCGCATTTCGTTATCCGCTTCATTCCATTTTACCTGTGCACCGAGATTTTCCAGAATCTCTGCATAAACTGCTACATCACTCAGAAGCGGCAGGTTATCGAGCACAACTTCGGATTCGGCGAGCAATGCCGCAGGAATAAGCGCAATGGCACTGTTTTTTGCACCACTGATGGTGATAGTTCCCTGCAACGGACTTCCGCCGCTGATCATCAATTTTTCCATAAAGCTTAGTATCCCCCTACGTGTTTTGCAGCCGATAAAACGACGGTTGTGTTTGCATGTTACGGTGAAATTAGCGGTTAAAATGGAAAGACACCGTCAGCGCGGTGTACTTCCCAAATTCAACCTATTCAATTAAACGCATATTGTATATAAAAGTTACGATGATTACGGTAAATGCTGCTGTTTTAACTTCTGCATACTGTAATATACACTATGCCTAACCAAAAAGCGAATTATGCTTTGTTGCTTGTACCGAACTCGCGAATTTTGCCGATAACGGTTTGTTTGATCGCTTCACGACCTGGAGCGATGAATGTACGTGGATCGTAAGCATCCGGTTTTTCAGCCAGTACTTCACGAACTTTTTTCGCGAAAGAGATCTGGTTTTCAGTGTTTACGTTGATTTTGGATGTACCCAGAGAAATGGCTTTGTCGATATCGTGTTTCGGAATACCAGTACCACCGTGCAGTACGAGTGGCAGGCTAACTGCGTCACGAATTTCTTCCATTTCTTTGAAGCCCAAGTTAGGCTCGCCATGGTAAGGACCGTGTACGGAACCAAGTGCTGGTGCCAGTGTGTCGATACCTGTTTCTTTGACGATGCGTACACATTCTTGCAGGTCAGCGTACATAATGCCGCCGATCACGTCGTCTTCTTGACCACCAACTGTACCTACTTCAGCCTCTACGGAAACGCCTTTAGCGTGTGCGTATTCAACGACTTTTTTGGTCATTTCGATGTTCTCGTCGATCGGATGGTGGGAACCGTCTATCATAACGGAAGTGAAGCCTGCATCAATTGCTTCTTTACATTTGTCAAAGCTAGAACCGTGGTCCAAATGAATAGCAACAGGTACAGTGATTTTCAGGTCATGCAACAAACCTTCTACCATTTTGACAACAGTAGTGAATCCGCCCATGTGACGTGCTGCGCCTTCAGACACACCGAGAATAACTGGGGATTTTTCTTCTTCCGCTGCCGCCAGAATCGCTTGTGTCCACTCCAGGTTGTTAATGTTGTATTGACCAACAGCATACTTTCCTTCAAGTGCTTTGTTCAACATGTCTGTCATAGATACTAATGGCATAATGACATCCTCCTCAAAAGTGTTGGGTATGTCCCATAATGTGTAAGCCGCTACTGCATACGTGCTTATTATAACACAACCCACTTCAAATACTAAACAAACAATTTGCACAGATCTATGGCGATTTTCATGGAAATAACAACGATTTGCATAACAAAGCAGACGGCAAAATGCCGCCCGTTCTTTCCTTATTGATCTACGCTGCTACCGCGCAAACAGCGATCAACAGCTTGACGCATTTCATCGATATCAAATGGCTTGGTGAAATGGCTCAATGCACCAAGCTCTTTGGCTTTCTGGATAATATCCAGTTCTCCGTAGGCGGTCATCATAATCACATAAATATGTGGATGAGTCGCCTTAATATGACGCAAAATCTCCAATCCATCCATGCCGGGAATCTTCATATCCAGCAGTACGAGATCGGGGGAATCTTGCTCTACGACTTCCAGCGCCGCTTTGCCATTGGCTGCCTGGAACATCTCGTATCCTTCATTACCGAACAACTCCATCAGCAAAATCCGAATACCAGTCTGATCATCCACAATCAATATCTTCTTCTGTTCCATCTGTCACCTTTCCCTTCTTCTATGCTGACGTATTCCGATTTGCATAACTGCTGCTATTCAGAACGATGACGAACTACAGGTGGTTATCCGGTGCCCAAAACGAAACGTAATAAACTTACATTATCCGTTAGAAGTCACCAGACATTGCTTACAATAACATAATCTATAGGATTCGCTGTTTATCGTATAAATCCTGCATCTTGTCGAAAAATCCGATCATTTCGTTGCCAGTGATGGAGTAGACGAAAAACAGGTGAAACATTAGGTATCACAAGGCAGATTGTGTATATTCGACAATCGATGTCTGATGTGTTTCTACATCTATAGCATACAATGATTTATGTACCAATGATACGGTATTCATGATGAATACTACACGGTCTTTATATGCAAAAAACCATCCATTTCCTACTACAGGAAACGGATGGTTGCGCAAAATGCAATTTAAACGTATAATCGTAAACCCGACGCTGTTATCCTTGGTGAGCGATAGAAGCCTTCACAAACTCACGGAACAGCGGTTGTGGACGGTTCGGACGAGAAATGAATTCCGGATGAAATTGTACTGCCAAGAACCATGGATGATCAGGGACTTCCACGATCTCCACCAGTCTGCCATCAGGAGAGGTACCGGAGATTTTCATGCCGGCTTTCTCAATTTGCTCGCGGTACTGGTTGTTGAACTCATACCGATGACGGTGACGCTCGTATACCAGCTCTTCACCATAGCATTCCATTGCCAGGGAACCTGGTTGCAGTTTGCACGGATACAGTCCCAGACGCATCGTACCGCCCAGATCTTCGATATCTTTCTGCTCTGGCAGCAGGTCGATGACTGGATACGGTGTAGCCGGGTTAATCTCAGAGCTGTTCGCACCGTCCAAGCTTGCAAGTGCACGCGCATATTCAATCACGGCTACTTGCATACCAAGGCAAATACCGAAGTAAGGAACATTGTGCTCACGCGCATAACGGATGGCACTGATTTTGCCTTCGATACCGCGATCGCCAAAGCCACCCGGAACGAGGATACCGCCGAGACCACTCAGCTTGTCAGCTACGTTCTCGTCTGTTAATTCTTCTGCATCTACCCAGCGCAGTTTCACATCAGCGTTAGCGTGGTAACCGGCATGGGACAATGATTCAACGACACTCAAGTAAGCATCATGCAAGGCTACATATTTACCAACAATTGCGATTTCAACTGTTTTCTCCAGATTTTGAATGCGACCGAGCAATTGCTCCCACTCGCTCATATCTGGCGCAGGGCTGTCCAGCTTGAGATGCTTCACAACGATTTCGTCCAAACCTTCGTCACGCAGGTTCAGCGGAACTTCGTACAAGGAAGACGCATCGCGGCATTCCACAACAGCATTGGCATCAATATCGCAGAACATAGCGATTTTGGATTTCATATCTTCCGACAGTTCGTATTCGGTGCGGCACACGATTACGTTTGGCTGAATACCGATACTGCGCAATTCTTTTACACTATGTTGTGTCGGTTTTGTTTTTACTTCACCGGCAGCTTTGATGTAAGGAATCAGGGTAACGTGGATGTACATGACGTTATCGCGACCGACATCGTTTTTGATCTGACGAATTGCTTCCAGGAATGGCAGACTCTCGATATCGCCTACTGTACCACCGATCTCAGTAATAACGACATCGGAGTTGGATTCGCGACCTGCGCGGAACACGCGTTCTTTGATCTCATTCGTAATATGCGGGATTACCTGTACCGTACCGCCCAGATATTCACCACGACGCTCTTTGCTAATTACGGAGGAGTACACTTTACCTGTTGTTACATTGCTGTTCTTGGACAGGTTGATATCGATGAAACGCTCATAGTGACCCAGATCGAGATCCGTCTCGGCACCATCGTCGGTTACGAATACTTCACCGTGCTGGTATGGACTCATCGTTCCCGGGTCCACGTTGATGTAAGGATCGAACTTCTGGATCGTTACTTTCAAACCTCTGTTTTTGAGCAGTCTGCCCAGCGATGCAGCCGTGATCCCTTTACCGAGGGACGATACGACGCCACCTGTTACGAAAATATACTTTGTCACAATATTACCTCCTAGTTATGATCCAGACATGCAAACACCGCACGATGTATAAACAGCAACTTGCAAGCACAGCAATCATCAGGACAGCCTCTCGAAAAGATGACCGGATGCGCCGTTTTTGCAAGCTGTTTATACAAAATGCACAGGGGAAATCACTCATAAAAAACAAAAAAAGTGACACCCGTAGCGACGGGGCACTTTTATTAATTCAGCTGAGAAACGCTGGATATATGTGTGTTTATAGGTTTAATTCATAAGCCCATGCAATAGTTTACTCTGTCTCTATATTGCGTGTCAAGACATATCGAAGAAAGATTGTCGCGGTGTCATTTGAAACCGTTATCAGCGAATTTGCTGCTGTAGCTATTTTGCAAAACAGCACAAACGATACATCATACCTGCATACTAAACTGCATACCCAAAGAAAAAGCCTGTCCGGATCACCGGGCAGGCTTTTGGAATATTAACGCTCGTCTTCTTCTTCCTCAGCGTCATTATATTCCTCTTCTTCTTCGTCTTCTTCCTCATCGTCGTCTTCATCTTCGATGACCAGATCTTCGTTATCTTCGTCATCATCAGAATAGATATCGTCGTCATCATCGTTTTCGTCCACGTCGTCGTAGTTATCTTCTTCGACTTCATCGTCTTCGTCCGCGTTGTCGGCGCTATCGTCATTGTTAAACTCATCGTCTTCGATATCATCATCGTCATTATCGTCATTGATGATGCGTGGACGCTTCGCGTTCGCGATTGGATCTTCTGCACGTTCCAGTGGATACCAGCGTTTCAGACCCCACAAGTTCGTACCGACGCATGCAAAACGACCGTCGATATTCAGCTCGGTGTAAAGTTGAGCGATGTATTCCGTAATCTGCTCTTCGGTATAACCGCGCAGTTCTGCTACTTCCTTCATCAGGTCGCGGTAGTACAACGGAGTATTCATTTTTTTCAGAACGGCAAAGGCCAGATCCACCATTGGAATCTCATGCACTTTGTCCGGGTTGATCTTCAGTTCTTGCGGTGTGCTCACTTACGGACACTTCCTCTCAGATCCAGTTTCAGGCTGTGTATTTCACTCCGGGATGATCCTGCATCATGTCCACGGAGACAGGCGTTGTCAGACTATACGATACATTATACAAAATGCTGAGATAAGTTAAACCCATTTGCCTATAAAAATCAAGTTTTTTACAAAAAACAGGGCATTAGGGACATGAAATCGCCGCAGAACGCCAATAATCGGCATTCTACGACGATTAGAATCTCATTACATCCGATCTGGTGCGGACACACCAACTAGACGAAGTACGTTGACGATAACGGTACGAACACTGCCCAGCAGTGCCAGACGCGCCAGCGTTTTCGGTTGATCTTCGGTCAGGGTGCGTTCGGCTTTGTAGTAACTGTGCATCAGCGATGCCAGCTCGTACACATAACGGATCAGACGATGCGGTGCAAAGTTCTCGGCAGCAATCGCGATCTCATTCGGCAGCTCGCCCAGCTTTTGCAGCAGGTCATATTCGTGCTCGGTCGTCAATTGACTGAAGTCGATTTGCGACAGCTCTGGCAATACGATTCCTTGCTCCTCGGCTTGACGGAAAATACTGCAAATTCGCGCGTGCGCGTACTGTACATAGAAGACTGGATTTTCGTTGGACGTAGACACTGCCAGATCCATATCAAAGTCCAGATGCGAATCGATACTGCGCATGGCGAAGAAATAACGAACCGCATCAACGCCTACTTCACTCATCAGATCTTCCATCGTTACCGCTTTACCGGTACGCTTGGACATTTTGACTTTTTCGCCATTTTGGAACAGGCTGACCATCTGTGCAATGAGTACAGTCAGTTTTTCCGGGTCATTGCCCAGTGCCTGCATGGCTGCTTTCATCCGTGGAATATAGCCGTGGTGATCGGCGCCCCAGATGTTGATCATACGGTCGTAGCCGCGGTTGTATTTATCTTTGTGATACGCGATATCCGGAGTCAGGTACGTGTAAGTGCCGTCATTTTTGATCAGGACACGGTTCTTATCATCGCCGTAGTCCATTGTACGAAGCCAAGTCGCGCCTTCCTCTTCAAAAATCTGACCGCGCTCGCGCAGTTCATCCAGCGCATCCAGTACACGTCCGGTCTCGTACAAGGAAGTCTCGCTATACCAGATATCAAACCCAACACGGAACGCTTGCAGATCACGTTTGATTTTGTCCAGTTCTTTGCTCAGACCGTACTCACGGAAAAAGTCAGAACGTTCGCTGGAGGACAGGGACAGCAGGCTGTCACCTTTCTCAGCAACGAGTTCACGCGCGAAGCCTTTGATATCTTCGCCATGATAGCCATCTTCTGGCATCGGCACATCTTGACCCAGCTCTTGCAAATAACGCGCTTCGATCGACAAGCTCAGATTGGATACCTGATTGCCGGCGTCGTTAATGTAGTATTCGCGAGTCATATCATAACCAGCGAAGTCGAGCAGATTGCACAGCGAGTCGCCAAATGCAGCGCCGCGGGCATGACCAAGATGCAAACTGCCAGTCGGGTTCGCACTGACGAATTCGACTTCGATGCGTTTGCCTTTGCCCAGTTCGATGCGACCGTAGTTGTCGCCCAGTGTGTGGACAGCTTCGATCACCGGGTACAGATAGCTTTTGTTCAGTGTAAAGTTAATAAATCCGGGACCAGCGATCTCGGCGTGTTCAATGCCGCCTTTGCTCAAATCCAGATTCTCGATAATACTTTCAGCGATTTGACGCGGGTTCTTCTTCGCGATACGCGTCAGCTGCATGGCGATGTTAGTCGCCAGATCGCCGTGATTTTTGTCTTTTGGCACTTCAAGCGTAACCTCGGGCAGGTCTTCAGCGTTAACGATACCTGCGGATAGCACGGCAGCGTGTACGGCCTCTCTGACCAGATTACGGCTTTGTTCCAATGGATTAGCTGTCATTGTTTAACGTTCCTCCTGTATAGGGCACTACCAGATCATGCGATCGGACTTGCCTTGGGTCTGCCTCACGGCAGGTTGTGCATGTATGATTGAGGGTCATGTACCGGGATAGCTATAGCAACTCGATGTGTAAGTTGACTTTGAAACTGCCGCTTAGCTGATCGTATGCGTATAGATCGTATTCCCAAGCAATGCTGCCCATCGTTCCGTCCAATTCATTGTGAATGGTTCGGGTATCCGTTTCCAATGCAAAACGGGTAAAAGGCGATCGATAAAATCCGGACAGTTGCTCTCCCGAACGGAAAGTCTGCTCGGCTTCGACACCGCCATGACGCATAATCTTGATTTCGTCGCTGCTAATTTTCACTGTGGTACGGATTTCCGGCTGAGGTGGCTGCGGCGGTTCGGTGTAACGAACATACAGGCTACTGCCCTTCATGAACACCTGACCGATCATTTCGGTTGTGCTGCTTGTGCCGTCCTGCTCACTCCGCAGCGTAAGTCGCACCTGATTGGCTTCCGTCATACATCCAGCTCCATTTCGGACATTTCTCTGACTTGGCTTGTTGAATATAGAACATATTCATAGCAAATTCAATAAGCGCACTCCTTTTTATTGTACCATTTTATGAACAGGAAAGCCGCATTTTCGTTGAAAAAGTTGCGGGTTCCCTATGGAAGTGATGAGGATGTCATAAAAGGCAAAAGCCAGCAGGCATGTGCATCGCACGGATGGCTACTGGCTAAGAGCTTGCTGTCTGTTAATTACAAGCAGGATATAGGCTGTTGATCATCAACAGGTCATTCTATGATGAGGAAGATAGCGTTTGTTTTGGAGAAGTTTGGAGACAAGTGGTTCAGCTTATTTGCACAGGTCTTCGACAAATTTGGGTAGTACGAATGCAGCCTTGTGCAGACGCGGGGTATAATATTTATTACTATCCAGCTCGGGAATGGAGGATTCGTCCACTTCCAGCGGATCATACTTTTTGCTACCCATGGTGAACGTCCACAACCCGCTCGGATACGTCGGGATGTTGGCACCGTAGACACGCACGATCGGGAAGATTTCTTTGACATCACGGTTCACCTGCTGAATCAGATCGGCTTTGAACCACGGGTTATCCGTCTGGGCGACGAAAATGCCGTCCTCGCGCAGCGTTTCATAGATCCCCTGATAAAAGCCTTTTTCAAACAAGGGCGCGGCTGGACCAACCGGTTCGGTCGAATCGACCATGATGACGTCGTAGGCGTTTTTATTTTCAATAATATGCATATAGCCGTCGGCAATGTGTACTTCGACGCGCGGGTTATCCAGTTCGCCAGCAATCTCAGGCAGGTACTTTTTGGAGTATTCGATTACTTTGCCGTCGATCTCGACCAGTACTGCTTTCTCCACTTCTGGATGCTTGAGTACTTCGCGGATCACGCCGCCGTCACCGCCGCCGACAACAAGTACATGTCTTGGATTGAGATGGGTGTTGAGGGCTGGATGGGCGACCATTTCATGATAAACAAACTCGTCCTTCACTGTCGTCATGACCATGCCGTCCAGTACGAGCATGCGACCGAATTGTTCGGTATCGATCATCGCCAGATCCTGAAAGTCGGTTTGCTCAGTGACTAGCGTTTCGCGGATTTTGGCGGTAATGCCGAATACGGGCGTCTGTTTTTCCGTGTACCACAGTTCCATAGAAAGTCCCTCTTTTCATTTGTGTATAGTTGTATTCAAAAGTTAAATTACGTTAATAACTACACTGCGTTCCTTTCGCATTATACGACATCCGTACACCCACTGCAAAAGAGATACTGACCGTGATACCAGCTGTTCCCTGAGCGGCATTCACACCATCTGGTTAACTATCCATGTATGAGCCATTCAGAAGATATCTACATCCACCATACAAAGGAGCCTGACATGAATATTCAGCAAATCGTTCAATTACCCGCGTTGGAAGCAGCCCCCCGATTGTTGGGGCAGATTATTAGCCGCATTACGCCCGCCGGGGAGATCCGCTGCCGAATTGTAGAAACCGAGAGCTACGGCGGCGCTGAGGACAAAGGCAGCCATGCTTACGGCAATCGACGCACCAATCGTACAGAGATGATGTTTCGGCAGGGTGGCACCTGTTACATTTATCTGATCTATGGCATGTATCATTGTCTGAATGTCGTGACTGGACCAGAGGATGATCCACAGGCAGTGCTGATCCGCGCGGTTGAGCCGTTGACAAGTCGAGACGAGCAATTGATGCTGCTACTCCGCCAGATCCCGTCCGGCAAGCTCAAGACGCTCTGTAACGGTCCGGGCAAGCTGTGCCGCGCTCTAGATATCGACAAATCGCTAAATGGCATCCATCTGCTCGCCAGCGGTGCTCAGTTGCGATTGGAGCAGGCAGATGAGCAGGAGTTGGAGCAATTGGTTATCGAATGCGGACCACGCATCAATATCGACTACGCCGAAGAATATGCGGCGCATCCGTGGCGCTTTTACATTAAGGATCATACGTATCTGTCGGTGAAAAATAAAATGCCGCAAGCATTCACTCTGCCGCATAACTCAATCGATGCTGACATATAAAAACCGCTGTACAAAGTGAATTCACTCTGCCAGCGGCATGTTGAGTACGCGTTCTTTTAACCATTCGTTCATCTGTGTGACCGTCATCGGTCTGCCAAAATAAAATCCCTGCATAAGATAACAACCTCTGGATTGCAAAAAGGCAAGTTGCTCGGCGGTTTCCACGCCTTCCGCCACTAGCTCCAATTCCAGATTGCGCGCGATAGCGATGATCGTACTGACAATCGCTTGCTTGGACGTCTGGTCACTTTTGCGGACAAAGATCTGATCCATTTTAATAATATCGACTGGCATCTCATCCAATCGACCAAGTGACGAGTAACCGGTGCCAAAATCGTCCAAGGATACTCGTATGCCTAGCGATTGAATATGCTTGAGCTGCTCTACCGTACCTTCCATGCTGTTCATCGCAATCGATTCGGTGATCTCCAGTTCCAGATAATGCGGCGGCAAGCCGCTCTGCTGCACAATTCGTTCGACCCTGCCAGCAAATAGCGGATTCTCAAACATACGTGCTGACATATTCACCGAGATTGGTACGGCAACATTCATTTCCCGTTGCCAGCGCAGATTCTGCTCGCATACTTGCCCGATCATCCAATATGTCATCGGAATGATCAGCCCGGTCTCTTCGGCGATGGGAATAAACTCGCCCGGCGATACTAGTCCCAGCTCATGATGTTGCCAGCGCAATAATGCTTCCATACCAACCAGTTGGTCGTGCTGGGAATCCCATTTGGGCTGATACACGATAAATAGCTGATTGTTATCCTGCGCCTGACGCAGATCATTTTCCAAGCCCATGCGGCGAATTTGCCGCTTGTTCATATCTTCATTAAAGATGCTGTATCGGTTTTTACCGGAATTTTTGGATACATACATGGCGGTATCCGCGGCACGCATCAGCGATGTGCGATCATACCCGTGCTGCGGTGCCAGTGCTATGCCAATACTACCACCCGTGACAAACAATTGATTGCCTGATAAATGATACGGCTGCTTGATCGACTGCAAAATACGCTCTGCCAGCGCAATCGCCTGCGACGGACTCATACTGCTCGCCGCAATCAGAAATTCATCTCCGCCCAGACGGAATACCTGCTCGTTGCCAGCACTTTTCTCATTGAGAATACATTCACGCAATCGCCTTGCTACCTCAATCAGCAGCTCATCCCCTATATCGTGACCTAACGTGTCATTGATCGATTTGAAGCGATCCAGATCAAGAAATAGTACAGCACCTTCGGTATGATCATCGAATACTTTTTCAAAATAATTCTGCAAGCCGTGACGATTCGGAAGCGCAGTCAGCGGATCGCTATATGCCATTCGTTCCAGCAAATGCCGCTCCACAAACACCGCTGCCCACGATACGGACAAAATAGTGAATGTGACGATCGATACGCCTGTAATCAGCAGTACTTGACTGGCAGACAACGATGACATCATCGGCATTTCACTACCAAGATGCGGCATAGCATGAAAATTCGTCGCAGCCATACCCGCATAATGCATACCAGAAATGGCGAAGCCCATAATAACGGCGCTCATCAGCTTCCAATGACTATAATCCGGTTTATCGCGGAATTTGTGAAACAGAAATAACGCACCGTAGGAAGCTAGCAGCGCAATTAAGATCGATAGAATCACATAAGATGGCGTATAGCTGATCATCGCATCCATGCGCATCGCTTCCATACCGATATAATGCATGGCAACAATACCACTGCCCATAATGATACCGGCAATGAGCGGCTTCCATACTTTTTTTGCTGGATTGAGCTTGACGGTAAAAGCAACAAATGAAGCAACAATGCTCGCTAGTGCTGACAGCATGGTCAATATGATATCGTAGTTCACAGGCATATCAAAATGAAAAGCAAGCATTCCCACAAAGTGCATAGACCAGATCCCACTGCCCATCACAAAAGAGCTAAGGCACAGCCATACGACTTTGCTTCTTCCATGGGTATGGGATACTTTGCTTGCCAGATTCAGGGCAATATAGGAAGCGACGATGGAAATCAGGATGGATAGCCCGATAATCCAGCCGTTGTAATTAAGATGCATCTGTTCCATGGCATCCTCCTTGTATCAGACGTTCAAGTATATAGATGAAGTTATAGATTGCATTTCTTGCTAAGTCTCTAAATCATCGTCTCTCTATATTACAACGGTTTATGCAGTTTGTTTCGTAATAGATGATGTTAACTAATAAAAAAATTAAAAGACGACCGCTGCAGGTAGCATGACGGCCGTCTTTTAATCGTGCAATGACTCTACTCATCCGACTGATTGTTTCATGCAAATCATTCAGATTTGATGTTGAAGTTATCACTTGCTTGATCCAGCAAACGAGACAGGATGGTCGCAGCTTCGCCACGGGTCGTGCTCGCTTTCGGATCGATCGTTCCACTTGGTCTACCTTTGACTAATCCCTGATCAACCGTCAGTGCTAGATCATTACGTGCCCAGTTGCCGACTTTGGCGCGGTCACTGTAAGGAGACAGCACTTTGTCTGTATCAGTATCATAAGATTTCTGTGAATCGATATAACGAAGCGTATTGCTAACGATATGCGTCATTTCTTCACGCGAGATCGTTTGGTTCGGTTTATAGGAACCGTCGGTGTAGCCATTAGTGACACCTGCTGCTGTTGCAGCTTGAACGGCATCTTTGTACCAAGCAGCATCACGTACATCGGAATATCCGGCAGCTTCGCCACTAGCGTTCAATTGCAGCAGATTGCTAACCATCTGGGCAAACTGAGCACGTGTCAGCGTTGCATTCGGTGCATAGCGGTTACTACCGACACCTTCCAATATGCCCAGACGATGCAGACGGGCGATATCGGCTTGCGCCCAATGTCCAGCAGTATCGTTAAAGTCAGCAATATCGCTATCAGTGAGATTGATACCGGAAGGAAGTTCTTCTACAGCTTCCGTGCCACCTGTGCTGGCGGCTTCGACATCATTACTTGCTGGTGTCGTCGTTTCTGCCGGCGGTGTTGTTTCAGTATTATTTTCCTCTGCTGGCGTGGCTGCTCCTGTTCCAGCTGCCGCACCTGTTGTGTCGGTGCCATACGGCCAGCCCAGTTGACCTGGTGTACGGTTAGCAGGTGTCGAATCATCATCACTGCCACCTGTATTACCGCCACCGCCGCCAGCACTATAGTTGATTGTCGCAACGGTCGTCGTATTGCCGCCACGATTCAGAGTGATGACCAGCTGACCCGAAGATTCAGGGAATTGTACGCTGATATCAACGAAGCCATCTGCACTAACGGTAACATTGCCCAGCTGAACCGTTCCTTGTCCGTATACGGAACTTTGGACAGTAACGGTATCACCAGTCAATACTCCATTCACGCGAACGGTACCTTGGCTTCCCTGTACATTAACCAATGCTGCCTGTGGATTATCTGGATTGCCCGGATTGCCCGGTACGACAACACCACTGTAAGACAAAGTATCCAATTCCGTTTCCACGCCATTCGTTACACTGCGTACGGATAAGGTTCCACTCGAAGATGGGAAGGCAAAAGTCAGTACAGCTGTACCCTGAGTGTTGGCTGCATTTTCTGCCAGCTGGGTATTGGTATCGCTATACACGCGTGCGATTTGCTGTGCTGCCAAACCAGTTACCGTTACTGTACCCTGACCATTGCTACTATTAGTCAGCTCCACTTGCGGTTCTGGCGTGCCTGGTACAACGACACCGCTGTATGGCAGATTCTCAATCTCAGTTTCCGTTCCATTGCTTACTGCACGGACGGACAATGCGCCATCCGAAGATGGGAAGGTAAAGGTCAGCGTCACATTACCATTGGCATCGGCCACACCTTCTGCTAGCTGTACATTGGAATCACTGTACACGCGTACCGTTTGTCCGGCAGTCACACCAGTGACAGTAACGGTTCCCTGATCATTCGTTACATTTGTCAGATCTGCCTGTGGTGTAGGTGTTGCTGGAATATCCACGCCACTATATGGCAGATTGTCAATATCGGTTTCGGTGCCACCGCGGGTATACGTTACACGCAAGTTACCATCAGATGTTGTAAACGTAAAGGTGACTGCCACCGTTCCGCTATTACCTGCTGTTGCAGTACCAAGAAGTGTATTATTCGGACCATAGACATTGATCACGTCACCCGGCTGTGCATCGGTTACCGTCACAACACCATCTGCTCCATTAATATCGGTCAGATCAGCGGTTGGTGTCGGTATAGGTGTAGTCGGAATGTCTACGCCACTATACGGCAGCGTTGTAATCTCTGTTTCCGTTCCATTGCTTACGGTACGGACAGACAATGTGCCATCCGCAGTAGGGAAGGAGAACGGCAATACTGCTGAACCGTTGCTATCTGCAACGACTTCCGCCAGCTGCACATTGTTATCTCCATATACACGTACCGTTTGTCCAACAGTTACACCAGTTACTGTCACAACACCCTGATCCCCATTGATGCTGCTGAGTACAGCTTCCGGTGATGGAGTCGCTGGAATATCGACACCACTGTATGGCAATGTGGTGATCTCTGTTTCATTTCCACCTCGGGTATACGTCACTGTCAGCGTGCCATCGCTTGTCGTAAAGGTGAAGTCGATCACTGCTTCGCCATTACTACTTACTGTTGCTGTGCCCAGTACTTGATTGTTCGGACCATACACTGTGACAATGTCGCCTGCTTGCGCATCCGTAATCGTCACGGTTCCAGTAGCTCCGTCGATGTCGCTGATTACAGCGGAAGGAGTAGTTACTGGTGGAGTGATGCCGCTATATGGCAAGAGCGCAATCTCCGTTTCGATTCCATTAACAACCGTACGAACGGACAATTCACCATTAGTTCCTGGCAGCGTAACCGATAGAACGGCTGAGCCATTACCATCTGCAACTCCTTCTGCCAGTTGAACATTGTTATCGCTGTAGACGCGTACGGTCTGTCCGGCAGTTACGCCAGTTACCGTTACCACGCCTTGATTCCCGTTAATACCACTCAGTGCTGCTTCTGGTGATGGGGTCGCCGGAATATCAATTCCACTGTATGGTAGCGTCGCAATCGTAGTATCTGTTCCGTTACTGGTCGCTACGACCGTCAATGTTCCGTCTGTTGTCGGGAACGTAAAGGCAATGATCGCTTCGCCGTTCGCTCCTGCTGTTGCTGTACCGAGTGCGACATTGTTATCGTCATACACGGTGACAATTTGTCCTGCTGCCAGATTGCTGGCAGTTACTGTACCTTGATCGCCGCTAATATTTGTCAATGCAGCGATCGGTTGAGGTGTAGCTGGAATATCGACGCCACTGTATGGCAAATTATCAATATCCGTTTCCGTTCCGCCACGTGTATAAGTGACTCGCAGCGTTCCATCTGCTGTTGTAAATGTAAAATCAATCACTGCTTCACCAGTTCCGTTAGCAGTTGCTGTACCCAGTACCTGATTGTTCGGACCGTATACTTTGACAATATCGCCTGCTTGAAGATCGGTTACGGTTACCGTTCCCTCTGCACCATTAATATCACTGATGACTGCTGCTGGTGGAGTGGCTGGCGGATTGATACCGCTGTATGGCAAGAGGGCAATTTCATTCTCTGTACCGTTACTTACGATCCGTACGGACAGTTCGCCACTACTTCCCGGCAACGTCACAGGCAATACCGCTGAACCGTTACCATCTGCAATACCTTCTGCCAATTGTACGTTGCTGTCACTGTAGACACGTACGGTCTGTCCAGCAGTTACGCCAGTCACGGTTACCACGCCTTGATTCCCAGTAATACCGCTTAATGCTGCTTCTGGCGATGGCGTCGCCGGAATATCGATGCCACTGTATGGCAGCGTCGCAATCGTAATATCTGTTCCGTTACTAGTCGCTACGACTGTCAATGTTCCGTCGGCTGTCGAGAACGTAAAGGCAATGATAACCTCGCCATTCGCACCCACCGTACCAGTACCCAGTACGACATTATTATCACCATACACAGTCACAACCTGACCTTCTGTCAGATCTTTAGCTGTTACTGTACCTTGATCGCCATCAATATTCGTCAATGCCGCCGTCGGTTGTGGAGTCGCTGGAATATCGACGCCGCTGTATGGAAGCGTCGTAATCGGTGTCTCACTACCGCCACGAGTATACGTCACAGTTAATGTGCCGTCCGTCGTTGTAAATGTAAAGCTGATAATCGCTTCCCCGTTACCATTGGCGGTTGCTGTACCTAATACCTCATTGTTGGGACCATACACTTTGACGATATCGCCCGGTTGTGCATCGGTTACGGTTACTGTGCCCGTCGCTCCATCAATATCGCTGATGGTCGCTGTTGGATTGGCGCTTGGCAGATCGACGCCGCTATATGGCAAAATACCAATTTCGGTTTCGTTACCATTGCTAACCGTGCGCACAGATAATGTGCCATCAGTCGTCGGGAATACAAATGGCAGTACAGCTGAGCCATTGCCGTCAGCTGTTCCTTCTGCCAGCTGTACATTGTTATCTCCATATACACGTACAACTTGTCCTGCAACTACGCCTGTCACGGTCACCACGCCTTGATTCCCGTTAATGTTACTCAAAGCCGCCTGTGGTGAAGGCGTCGCCGGGATCTGGATGCCGCTGTATGGCAAGGTAGTGATCGTTGTTTCTGTACCGTTACCAGTAGTAGTTACTGTTAACGAACCAGTTTCCGTTGGGAAAACAAAGGTAATAATCGCCTGACCATTGCCATCTGCAACGCCGGTTCCAAGCACCTCATTGTTCGGACCATATACGGTAACCGTATTGCCCGGTTGTACATCGGTGATCGTAACCGTACCTTGATCACCATTAATATTACTCAGCGCTGCTGCTGGTTGCGGAGTTGCTGGAATATCCACGCCGCTGTAATCGAGCGTAGTGACTGGAACTTCACCATTGCCGCCGTTACGTGTCGATGTAACGACCAGTTGACCGTCAGCAGTTGGGAATGTAAAGGTTATCAGCGCGTCGCCGCTACCATTGGCTACAGCTGTACCCAACACATTGCCGTTCGGTCCGTACACTTTTAGAACATCGCCTGGTTGCGCCCCGGTAATCGTAACTGTACCTTGATCACCGTCGATATCGGTCAATTCAGCCTTCGTATTGTCCGGTGTCGGTTCTACGTCTACATTTTGATAATCAAATGTGCTGATCGTTGTTTCCACACCATTAACGAGTACACGGATGAACAATTTGCCCTGTGCTTTTAGGAATTTAAATGTAATGACTGCTTTGCCGCCGCTATCTGAAGTAGCGGTGCCGAGCAATGCATCGTCCTGATCGTATACTCTGGCATCCACACCCGCCTGCATACCTGTCACAGTAATCGTACCTTGATCACCTTGAATACGATCAACGACAGCTTGCGGTGAATCTACCGGTGCCTGTGGTTCTGCTGGATAAGTGACCTGTACCGGTGTGCTTTCCAGCTGATCGCGAATCAGAATTACCGAAGCTGTTCCGCCCGCAGGCAGCAGTTGCAGCTGGAAGTTGACCGTACCATTCCCATCAGCAACGGCAGTACCAAGAACGGTGCCGTCAGTTGCCAGAATGCGAATCGTATCCCCTGGTCGCAGACCAGTAACCGTCGCGCTATCGTTATTGCCCGTATTGTTGATCAAGTTGATGCTGTTGATGTTCAATACCGGACCTGGTTCCGCATCATAGTTCACAGCAGTTGCTGCACTTTCAATCGTATTGTGCGTACGCGTAACCGACAAAGTTCCGCCTTGCGGTTTCAATGTCACAGCGATCGACACAGAACCATTGGACGCCACTGTACCGGTATCCAATACAACACCATTTTCATAAATCGTAATCAGATCGCCTGCTATCAACGATGTAAAGCTAACGGTATCCTGTGTACCTGAACTATTATTAATCGTAATCAAATTAGCAGGAATTGGTGGTACCACTTCTGCCGCATAGTTAACCGCCACTGTATCACTCTCAATACCGAGATATCGTTGCGATACATAAATTGTACCACCCGTCGGAATCAGAGTAGCCGAAATGGATACCTGACGTGAAGCTGGAACAGTCGCTGTACCGAGAACAGTATTGTCATTTCCATAAATGATAACTTCCATACCTTCGTTCACATCGGATACCGTTACCGTATCTGTATCGCCGTAGTTATTTTGCGGGTTTACATTTTGTGCTGAAATAGATGGAATGAGTAACGCATTATAATTAACAAGGGTAGGGATACTTTCAATCCCATTGCGAACAAGCGTTACACTGATCGCACCGCCATTGGCAGAAAGGGCAGCATCTACCTGCACTACACCCTGTGCATCGGCTGTACCTGTACTGAGCAATGTGCCATCCGCATACACATGAACAATGTCGCCTTCTTGCAATTGATTGACAGTAATACTGGCTGCTACACCGATCGCAGTCGTCACGGTAATGCGTTCCGCCGGAATCGCATTTACCACTTCTGCTGTATACGTAACAAGCGTAGGGACACTCTCTACACCATTACGCGTTAACGTTACAGTCACATTGCCACCAACTGGAATCAACGTTACTGGAATGCTAGCACTGGTAGCACTTGCTGCTACTGTTCCAGTACCCAGCAATGTTGCGTTGCCATATACATGGATAATATCTCCACTCGTCAAACCACTAACAGCAACCGTATCGTTATTGCCGGAGTTGTTCGTTACATTAATGCTGGCTGCGGTCAATGGAGGCACGACTTCTGCTCCATACGGAATAGGCACAACCGTGCTTTCCACACCCTGATTCGTAATGCTGACACTCACACTTCCGCCAAGCGGATTTAATTTTACAGCAACGGTGGCAGTTCCATTGCTGGCAACCGTACCGGTACCGAGAACTGTACCACCTGCATAGATGGTGATCAGATCGCCTGCCGTCTGATTGGTAACTACGACTGTGTCGCTATCACCTGCATTGTTGGTAATTGTTACATTGCTACTGGATACTGGAGGCACAACAACCGAACCGTACGTTACCGAGGTTGCTACGCTCTCAATGCCATTGCGAGTCAAACTTACATTCAGACTGCCACCCTGTGCATTGGCTCTGACCGGAATCGAAACGGAACCTGTGGCGGTTGCCGTCGCTGTTCCTAGCACTTCACCTGTTCCGTACACTTGGATCAGATCGCCCGACGTCAACCCATTGACGGTCACTACGATCTGACCATTCACGATATTGCCCAGCGAAATCTGGTTGCTGGCTAATGGTGTGACCACTTCTGCCAAATAAGCAATCGCTGTTGCAGGGCTTTCTACGCCGTTATGTTTCACACTAACATTGATTGTGCCACCAAGCGGCACCAACGTCACAGGTACACTAACGGAACCTTGCGCATTGACAGTACCTGTACCTAGTACACCGTTGCCATCATACACAGTCACCAGATCACCTTCGATCTGACCTGTCACGGCTACAGTATCCGCATTACCGGAATTGTTCGTGATCTGGATATTGCCAGAAACGATAGCTGGAACGGTAATCGAAGGATACGTTACCGTAGTCGTTGCGCTTTGCAACAGACCTTCTTTGACACTGATATTCAGACTACCGCCCGTAGCATTCAGGACGATCGGCAAGACTAGAGTTGCCGATGTTGCTGTACCTGTAGCCAGAACAGTACTGCCCGCAGATACGGTTACGATCGAACCGACTTGCAGACTACCGATCGTCACAGTAGACGTACCACCATACGAATTATTGATAGAAACATTAGCTGCTGCTACAGGAGGAACGGTTTCCGCTCCATACGTAACGGATGTGGAAGCACTCTCCACACCACTGCGTGTACGGGTAACATTGATCGTGCCGCCTGTGGCGGTCAGCGGTGCAGTAACCTTGGCGATTCCGCTACTATTGGCTGTTGCTGTACCAATCGATGTACCAGATACATATACAGTCACCAGATCACCTGCACTGATATCAGAAACGGTAATCGTATCGCTGGTGCCGTAGTTATTTTGAACGTTAATGCTAGTGGAAGGAACTGCACTCAAGATTGCAGCGCTATACGTAACATTTGTACGTGCGCTTTCTGCTGTACCACGTTTGGCGCTAACACTAATCGTGCCGCCAGTCGGTGTGAGCGCAGCAGAAACAACAGCTGTACCTGCGGCATCAACAGTTGCCGTGCCAAGTACCTGACTGCTGGCATTGTATGCGGTAATAACATCTGTAGGATTCTGACCGGTCACGGTGATTGTAGATGTGCCGGAGATTTGATTGGAGACGCTAACTTGTGAACTGGTTGGCGCTGGTGTAGCAGACAGAACAGTGAATGTATTCTGCTGGGTCGATTCGCCAATCGTTACGTTCAGAGCGCTTTTGGTATATGCTGTAATTGTATAGGTGCCTGCCGCAGGAAGGGTTTTATTTTTCAGCGTCAATGTGTCGCTGGCAAGCAGGTTAAGTATAAGGGTGCCACTTAAAGTGAGGGTTCTACCATTGTTCGTAATCATACTAGCCGGAATGGCTGTACCGTTAAATTCATCACCGGCTGCAACTGTTATGCCTGTAGGAAGTTCAAATACGACACTCCCGATTAAACTTAACTGAATACCTGGTTCATAGGCAATATTTAAGGTCGTCGTCTGACCTGTGACATTCTGGCCATTCTGCGACGTAATCCTAAGTGCACCTGCTGCACTCGCATGTCCAGGGAAGTTTACCATCACCAGACTGAAGATTAAAACTGCGATGAATAACGAATACCCCTTTTTTCTCATCTCTTTCGCCCCTTTGAAGAATGGTAGTAGTGGGTGATTGTGACTGGGTCGACGGGTTGACTGATTGGAAACATCTGGGAAATATACCTTACTATTGTCTCTTAAATTCTTAATTTAATTAATAGCCATATTTTCCTATTTTAGGATTATTGTCATATAATACCTCCTTAATTCCATATTTCGCCATTTAAGCAAAAAAAGATCACCTTATTTATATAAAATAAGGTGATCTTTTGCTAATTTTCTAAATACCAACGAAAATAGACGCAAAAAAGCAACAAAAAACAACTTATTAGCCCATTTACGCTCTTTTACGCCTATTTTCAAGACCATGCTTGATTTGTAACAAACTGATTTCTCTGTGAATAAAGTAATATTATATGATTCTTATTAACCAATACTTTTGTTAAATACAGCGGCAATCGCCTGCGCACGGTCACTGACACCCATTTTGTTGAAAATATTGGTCAAATGGTTCTTGACTGTATGTTCACTGATGAATAGAGTCGCAGCAATCTCTTTGTTACTAGATGCTTTGACAACCAGCTCCAGTACTTCTTTTTCACGCGGCGATAAACCAAACTGCTTGACGATCGCTTCCAGACCGCGTCCTTCTGCACCTTCTGCCGATGATCGAGCAGTCGGTTGAGCAGCGGCTGGCTTTTCCTCAACTAGATTGATCTCGGTTTCCAGCGTATGACGACTCAATACAAAGAGGCGGAATTGGCTAACCAGTCCCTGATCAATCCCACTGACTGGCAGATCGTTAACGACGCGCATATCATGATCGCCCGCCGCCGCAATCGCAAATGCCAGCGACATAATCTGTCCCCCCTTGGAATACGTACTGCCAGAAGGAACGGATTGGTCATCTTGAATGCGCTTGTAATCTTCGATCATCTCTGCTTCCTGCTGGAACAGATGTGGGAAGCTGCGCAGCATGTTCGGATCGGAATACGACATTACACAAGCCCGACCGATGACATCTGCTTCTTCCTTCGTCACACCGCCCCAGACAGCGAATTCCTGCACAATTTTACGCGAATCGGCAGTCAACTGATACAGTGCCATATTCCATTCGCGAATCGATTCATGCAGAATCTGTGCGAATCGGTTGCTGTTGGACATATACTGCTGACGGTCGTAAACCGATTTCATAACGACGCTACCCATCATTGCCAGCGCAGACAGAATCTCGCGACACTCTTCGCCTTCCTGTTCATCGCTAACCGCTACCGCCAGTACAGCGCGAACACGATTACCATAAACGATCGGATATTCCAGCATCAGCGAGAATGGCGTATTGTTGTTAATGTAATAGTTGGCAGATGGATTATCGCCTGCTTCCAGATAACGGCGAGCAATATCCTTGGCATATGTCTCGCCATTGGGACTTTGCATGCCGCGCGCCACCATCTGAATCTTGCCATCATCGGATGTACGATGTACAACGATGGATGCCGACGGATTCCATACCAGATTCAGACTCATATCGACCAGCATAAACATGACGCGCTGCGCATCCTGCACCGATACGATCAGACGGGACAGTTCGATGAGCGGCTTGAAGCGCTGCAACTGCTTTTCCATCTTTTCATACGTCAAATGGTTAGCGATGTACCAGCCCATCAGTGAGATCATGGTCTCCTCAAACTGGAAATGCAGACCCGGCACCGAACGCTCCTTGAAGCTCACTCCAAACAGCAATCCATACACTTCGTCATCATACCGAATCGGGAACCCTTGCACTTCATGGACTTGCGGCACCCCTTTTTGCAGGAAAAAGTTACTGCGCGGATCACGATCCACATTGTTCCAGCGCGTTGGCTGTGCACTGAGTACTGCCTGTCCGAGGAAACCTTCGCCTTCATGGAATACAGCTCCATTCAGTTCGGCAGACGAAGGACCAATACTGTTCACAATCGTATACTTGCCTGGACCTGTACGAAGGGCAAAGCCGAATACATCCGCCAGATCACTCGTCGATAATACCGCACGCGTGATCTCCTCAATCGGATGTGACGCATTCTGATCAGCAGACAGCGTATCATTCAGCGCTACCAATCGATCGGTTAGCCTCTTCTCCTTATAGCTAGACTTGAGGATCAACGACAAAGCGTGGGCAAGCTTCGTAATCTTCTCACGCTTAAATAGCTCCTGCTCCGGCGTCGTTTCCGGCACACTGCGAATCCAGTCCTGAATCGCCTCAAAAAATCCTGCTGGTATATCACTGGTTGGCTGCACAAAATTCGGATGTGATATGATGCCCTGACGTGTACCCGCTTGAATCAGAATCCCTGCCCATACGAATAGACCGGACAACGGCTGGTCAAATGCAATCGGCGAGATCAACCACCGTACTCCCGGTATCCACTGATCTGACAAAATCGTATGCTTCACCCCGCGCAGATTCTCAATCTCCTGTCGGAACATCTCGTTCAGTTCACCCGCATATTGTTCAAACACCGAACTACTCCGCAAATGCGATGGCGCCGTAATAATGCGACCTTCATGATCCGTTATAAAAATAAGCAATTCAGTCAATTGAGCGTAAGTATCCTGAAGCTCTTGGCATATATCCCGAATGTCATTGATCATGTATGTTTCAATCATAGGCGCTCAAATCCACTTCTGTCTGAATATAAGGAGCCTTGTAACGGTAAATGGCACGTACACCATCCCCATTTTTCTCCAGGATGGCCATCTCCGCCAGACGATTCAATGCTCGCTCGGTAACCTGTTGACTACGTCCCAGCCTTTTGGACAGGCCGCTACTCGTTTCAATCGCATATGGGTTGTTCTCAAAAAACAGCGTGCATTCCATCTGCAAAGTAATTACATCACTTTCTGCTACCATACGGTTCCTATCCCTCCTTAGATCAGCTGTACAAATGGCTCTTTGTCTGCGTTCGCAATAATGTGCGGCGCGGATACGCGACCACTCGGGGACTTGGTAACCTGTAGATACTGATAATTCCCATCGACCCAGGTACGGATGACACCATTACAGGTCCGTTCCAGGAAGGATGCCGTTTCCTGTCCAATCTCCGCAAAATTGCAATGTACTACAATCGTAATACCAAGTGCACGCCACATCGACATCTCCTCAGCAAAGTAGCGTAGCAGGAAATCGCGTCCGCGTTCCGAGATGATCGTGTTCAGGTCATAATACACAAACCAACGACGATCACAATGATCCTCACATTCAAAAATCGGTGCAAGGCGATCATTCAACACCTGCGCATAATCTTCATTGTCCACTTTGTCTACGCGAATCATTGCCTTTTCCAAATTGGCGTCGACAGCCCTTCGGTAATGCTCGATAAAGAATGCCTTATTATGCTCTGCCGCCTCTCGAAGAGAAACGCCAAACAGTTCAATCGTATCGGCAAATGTATCCAGCGACGTATTGCCAGACATCATCGTCACGGTACAGTCACCATCTTTGATACGCTGTGCATAAATCGACGATAAGAGATAGCGATAATTGGCTTTGCTGTTCGTATCGATCATATATACACTACTACGCGGAATGCCGCCACCCAACATCTCATCTAATGTCTTAATACCCGTAGACAGTACATCGCTCTCGTTGATCAGAATCTTGTCTTCTGCCATCGACAGTGACGGTACGATATACACACCCTGATTTAGAAACTTATACGTATGCTCGCCTTCCATAATACGAGTACCACGCATCTTCAGCACTTCGATTGTACGCTTGCGGTACTTCTCCATTAGCGGCTTCAGCGATAGACGGATAATACCATCACAAATGTAATTCTCAAACGGTACATTGGATTCACCGATCTCCGAATATTCACGGATAAAGAGCGAAGTCAGCGAGTGTTTACGCATAATATTACGAATTGTATACACATTGTTTCGCACCTGATCACCGCTACTCACGAGACGGAATAGACTGATACTATCGATTACCACGCGTTTGCAACCGATCTCACTGACTACACTTTCAAAAATACCGCCCGGCTGTAACATTTGATCCAGCAAAATATCTGGCTCCATACAAATAACGCGCAGCTTATTCTCTCTTTCAAGCTGACGCAAATCCCATCCAAACCCCTTTACATCTTCGTAAATTTGTTCGGGCAATTCTTCAAACGTAATATAGATACCAGGCTCGTTAAACGAAACCGCACCTTCCACTAGAAATTGTATGCCTACCGTCGTCTTGCCGGTTCCTGGTTCGCCTTCCAAAATCACGACAGATCCCGGCGGTATACCTCCGTACAGAATATCATCCAGTCCTGGTATACCCGTATGAATAGCACTAGTGTTGTTCATATATTGCTCCCTCCATCTGTAGCATAGTTTAGTCACGCAAGGGTTAGCTTTTCCTACGAAGATGACTGTACAGCAATTATAACAACGTAAGGCACCTTGAAGAAAGGAATTTCCCATTTTTATAACGAGTCAAAAGCATTTAATCATTTATACCCTTTTTTTCCAGTTTATCATGGTCATTTTTCATAATTTGAATAAATTTGTACAGAAAATACAGCGAGTACAGCTGATTATTTCAAATTTTATTGAATAATGATGAATATTTATGCAAAAAGACTGGAAATCAGTTGATCTCCAGCCTCATGTTGTGTACATCGTTTGTGGGCAATATAGTATTGGCGTACGATAATAACGATTTTGTGCGCGCCAAATGGACATTACCATGTGTTGCTTCATCAGATAGTCCTGACATTCAGGATCTCATTCGTATTCACATTTGGCGAGTCATCGAACGTCAGCCTTCTAGCGCTTCTTTTAATTCCTCTGGCGAACGGTTCCACCAGTCTTCATTATGCGTAGACAAGAGCTTTTTCAAAGCTGCTTTGTCTTCGCTACCTAGTTCACTCAGCATAATACGGCGTTTAATCGCATAGTCCAATTTGTTGACGTGATCGGCGAGAATTTTCCAGCCTCTTTTTTCTTCTTCATTAATCCACATTTCACATGCGGTTGCTCCAGCATAACTGCCGCCTTCCGGCTGCTTGTCTACCGCTACCCAAACGACCCATACTTGACGTCCATCTACTACGTCTTCGCGATTGGCGCTGAATTTGATCCCACGCTCTACTTTACTTTTCGCATGCATCGCGCCAATATCAATACTGGCTTCGCCGCGGTCAATAATAATAGGAGAAACATTGTTGAGATTGATAGAACCAGCACCAAAACCTTTGTGTTTCGTACTCTTGGCGCTACTGCTAATAATATTTAAAGACATTGATTTTTTGGCAGGTTGTTGTTCAGGTTGTTGATTTTGATCCATGATAAAAATAACTCCTTTTCTGTTCAAGTATGAACCGATATCTTCATATGATTGATTTTACCATGATTGTAGCGGTTTGGGGTCAAAAAGCCAATTCTACGCCGCTTATGTCATATAAAGTATCAAAAAATTAAAACAAATATCGGCAAAAGTCTAAAGTTTACAAAAAAATGACCGAAAAAAAGGAAAGTAATCACGAATCATCCAGTTTGCGCGTAAACAATCATCACTTTACGCTTAAAAATGAATTTTTTTTAATAAATGTAATCCCTTTATTGGCGCGGTTTTCACCATGCCATGTCATAAAGATGACAATAATTTTCATAGAAAAACAGTTATCAAACGTTGCCAAAGTAAAAAAGCTCTGTTAGAATAAACCCAGCGAGTTTTTAGTAACAACTTTGTAAACTTTAGAAGGTTATCTTGTAACTTTTACCAGAAAAGCTGAATTTTGTCGAAAAAGTTGGATATCGTCATACGTCATACGGTGCATTAATCAAGCGTAAAGCCAAATTCCGTGGCACCGGGAAACGGGGGAACCGTTTTGGGTGAATTGATCTTGCAAGAGAGGGATCATAGGGGAAGCCTTCTACCGAATCCTTAAGCTAACCTCGTAGGCATTGGAAGGGGACAAATGATTTTGAACATGAAAAAGAAACTAACCGCCGCACTTATGGGATTCGCAATTGCATTTACTGTTATGGGGAATAGCAGTGCACATGCTGATTCCAAAATGGACCAGATCATTGATCCAGCAATGGGAACACCGTACCGCATCGGGGGAACTTCATTTAACGGTTTCGATTGCTCCGGATTCACTCAATATGTATTCGGTAAAATGAACATCGATCTGCCGCGTCAATCCACATCGCAATTCCAAGTAGGCGACGCAGTAAGCAGAGACAATCTGCAAGCTGGAGACCTCGTCTTCTTCAACACGACTGGAGCAGGAGTTTCACATGTTGGAGTCATGGTAAGCAGCACGCAATTTGCACATGCTTCTACATCCAGAGGCGTACGCATCGACAACCTGAGCATGGACTACTATGCAGAACGTTATGTCGGCGCAAAACGCGTAATGAGCAACTACAGCTTTGACACGTTTGCAACCGACAATTAATATACGACTTTTATCTGTTTGATCATTTTTATTTATTAACCGTAAGAGATTCCCGCCAGAATCTTTTGCGGTTTTTTTATTTTGTTCTATACTATATAAACGAAGAAAATATTGGATTAGTTACACTTTTTCATTAAAAAGTTAAATAAGATTTTGGAACAACATCTATAATTATGTCTACTACTTATTAAACATCTCATAATTATGGTAAACACATTTTCCATTATTTATTTGAATTATTTTTTAATTTATACCCGTGTTTTGCGTTGTTAAATCATATGGTAAAGGAGCAATCTTTTATGCCCGTTTCCCTAACCCCACCCTTTGCAGTTACGCCAATGACGGAAGCTCATGCGGCTGATATTTGTACATGGGTATATGAGGCGCCGTACGATATTTATGGCTGGATGCCGTGGGAGCAAATGAAGCAACTGGAGGTCGAGTTTGGCGATCCACAGCTGCGTCACCAGCAATATGCTTCTGTAATGGACGCCGATGGTGTGTTATGTGGCTTTGCTCAATTTTTCCCGCTAGAAGGTACGATCAGATTAGGGGTTGGCATGCGACCTGATCTGTGTGGTAACGGGTATGGTGAACATTTTGTCCGCGTTATTACTCAGGAAGCAATCACACGTCAACCTGAAGCAGAGATTGATTTGGAAGTCCTCACCTGGAATCAGCGCGCTATTCGCACATACCAAAAGGCTGATTTTCATATTACCGATACGTATGACCGCCGCACACCAGATGGCATGAAGCCATTTTACTGTATGGTGTATGAGCAAGGTGAAGATACAGCGTAATCTGTAACCTCTATCAAGAAACTCTGTATATCGAATATCGGTAACGACATTATGATTCTCGCTCTCTACTTAATGCCAAAAGACCAGATCGCTTAGAGAAGCATGCAGCTATCTCCCACAATCTGGTCTTTTTGATTTACCCATTTATATTCATATCACGGTCTTCATCAGATGAGCGGAACAAAGGTCATTTCCGTTTCTCCAATCAAAATATCGATCCGGTGTGTATCTGCTGCATAAATGACCACTCCGCTACCAACCTGAATGGAAGGTTCGGAACCCAGCGCATAAAAAAGATCCTCTGCCAGCGCTTCCTGTACTTCCCGACGCTCATCCGGTTGCAGTCCTGCCCATTCTTCCGGCGGCATCTGAAAAAACAGATAACAATCGGGAATCAAGTCCAGTGCTGTCGTCAAATCTGTCAGTATATCCTCATACTCGCGTCCATGCTTCACGCCCATAACGAACCTCCAGTCCATCTGTCAATATTGTTACAATTGCCAACTTCTTTCCATTATAACTCAAAAAACTCTTCATAAAGCATCATATTCTGTCGATAACAAAAGTATCAGCGAATGAAGCAATGCCATCATTCCATGGAAGAGAATGATGCAGGCAATACAACATATACTCATGGACGAGGTGTATTATGCAAATTTCAACAATTCTTGGTCTGGTACTCGGGGTTCTCTCTCTAGTTGTCGGTATGATCCTCAAGGGTGCTCCCCTGGTCAGTCTGGTTAATAACCCAGCTGCTTATGTTATCATCCTCGTAGGTACAGCCGCAACGATCTTTATGGCTTTCCCGATGCCCGAAGTCAAACGTGTTCCGAAGCTGTTCGGGATCATTTTCAAAAACCAGACCCTGCTCGACAAAAAGGAACTGGTTCGTACATTCATGGATTGGGCTTCGATTACTCGCCGCGAAGGTTTACTGGCGCTGGAGTCCAAAGTTGAAGAAATCGACAATTCCTTTCTCCGCAATGGAATGCGGATGATCATTGATGGTAATGATCAGGAGTTTGTGCAGGATGTACTGATGGAAGATATTAATGCTACCGAGGAACGTCACCGCTCTGGCGCGTTGATCTTCTCACAGGCGGGTATGTATGCTCCTACACTCGGGGTACTCGGTGCGGTTGTCGGTCTGATCGCCGCCCTTGCCGATTTGAGTGATATGGAAAAGCTCTCCCACGCGATCGCTGGTGCGTTTATCGCAACGGTTCTCGGTATCTTTACCGGTTATGTATTGTGGCATCCGATGGCCAATAAATTGAAGCGTCTGTCCAAAGCAGAAGTGGAGATTAAGCTGATGATGGTCGAAGGTTTGCTATCGATTCAATCCGGCGTATCGACCATGGCAATCAGTCAAAAACTGGCAGTGTTCCTGACTCCAACGGAAAAAATTGAGCTAGAGGGACAACAGGAAGGAGGCGGCGGCGGTGAGCAAGAAGGGTAAACGACATGAACCCCATGAGGAGCATGCCGATGAGAGCTGGTTGCTCCCCTATTCCGACTTGATGACCCTGCTGTTAGCACTCTTTATTACTCTGTTCTCCATGAGCTCGCTGGATGCTGCCAAGTTCCAACAGATGGCCAAAGCAATGAGCGCTGCCTTTACAGGCGGTAGTGGTGTACTGGATGAGAATGCGATGGCTCCAACAGAAGGTGAAGTTCCGAGCAAAAATCAACAAGACAATACCGCAGCCGCAGCTGACAATTCCGAACAAAAGTCTTCTCAGCAAAAACTGCGTGCAGCACTGCAAAAGCAGGAACAACAAGATCTGGAGAATCTCAAACGCAAACTGGATCAGTATATCAAAGAAAACGGACTCAGCTCTCAGTTAACGACCAAGCTGAACCAGTCTGAACTGAAAGTAACAATTAGCGATAATACGCTGTTCGCTTCCGGTCAGGCAACGGTCAAAACCGATTCTCGTATGCTAGCCAAATCCTTATCCTCTATTTTACAAGCGATTCCGGATTATGATATTATCGTCTCCGGTCACACAGATAACGTACCGATCTCCAACTCCAGATATACTTCCAACTGGAATCTGAGTTCGGACCGTGCACTGAACTTTATGCAAATTCTATTGCTCAACCAGAAACTCGACCCACGTAAATTCAGTGCAATCGGCTATGGTCAGTACCATCCGATTGCCGACAACTCAACCAATGTCGGACGTGCCAAAAACCGCCGCGTTGAGGTTGCAATCGTTCGTAAATATGTAGATAGCGATGTGAATCCGACTCTTCAATCCATTGTCGGTAATGGAAGCGACACTAGTAACTAATCGTATATATGAAATGGGAACGCTATGTTCTCGTTATAACGGATGCCGATATACTCGGTATCCGTTTTTTTGCCTGTGGATTATAATTGAAATTAGCGCCTAAATTGCCTAAAATTGAGTCGAAAGCCTGTGGAAAACATTTGATACGTATAGAAAATGTCCCATAGCTGTCCAAATCGCGCCAGCCTATACGGTGCCTGCTCTCTCGCTGTCTTCATTCTCTTAAAAGTTATTAACAAAAACGATTAAAAAGTAAGTTTTCCACAACAAAACATAGTTATCCACAGTTTTGTCCACAAGCTGTTAACAACGAATATTTGTTCGATGGACAAGTGCCATATGTATCCACAATAGAAAGAAGGGTTTACCATTTCGAATACTTCCTATCAGCACTGGATGAAAGAGGCGATCCTAGAAGCGCGCAAAGCCGAAGCGCTAGGTGAAGTCCCTATCGGTGCCGTTATCGTCAAAAATAACGAAATCATCGGACGCGGCTACAATCTGCGTGAAACGACTCACGACGCTACCGCCCATGCCGAGATCATAGCCATTCGCGAAGCTAGCGAAACGCTCGGATCATGGCGGCTGCTAGACTGTACGCTATACGTTACACTAGAGCCATGCCCGATGTGTGCCGGTGCGATCGTTCAAAGCCGTGTGCCAACCGTTGTATACGGTACAACGGATCCCAAGGCAGGTTGTGCTGGCACACTGATGAATCTGCTACAAGAACCGCGCTTTAATCATCGTACCGAAGTATTGGAAGGAATCATGCAGGAAGAATGCGCTGCCCTGCTGACTGACTTTTTCCGCGACTTGCGCGTAAAGCTGAAGCAGGCGCGGCTAGAACGTCAGACAGACGTACAAAAGGATTACACATAGCTGCTATAGCAAGGAGGGATACTATCATGCATATGCAATTGCACGACCAGGACAAAGGTATTTATGTCCGCCTGTTGCAGCCGGATGATGCGGAGCAATTACTGCAATTGCGGCTTTCCAGTCGTGAAGATAATCAACGGTATGAGCCGCAGTACCCGGATGAATTTTTCACCTTTGCCAGTCAGCTGGATCTGATCTACCGTCGTAAGCAGGAAGCTGCTGAAGATCGTAGTTATCTATTTGGTATTTTTCGCGATGAGGATGATGTACTGGCAGGTACGATCTCTGTCAGTCATATTGTGCGTGGAGTTGGTCAATTTGCTGATCTGGGCTACTCCCTAAGCGCTGCATACAAAGGCACAGGCTATATGACTGCTAGCGTACGGCTCGTAGTAGAGTATGCATTTCGCTCGCTGAATCTGCATCGTATTCAAGCAGGCGTGATTCCTCATAATACGGCATCCAGACGTGTATTGGAGAAATGTGGCTTTCAGAAGGAAGGAATTGCTCGTCAACTGGTGAAGATCAACGGTCAATGGGAAGATCATCAGATGTACGCTTTACTTGCTAACGATAGTCCTATGGAACACACTTGATTGATAAGCGAAACGACTACTACCTTGCCTCGCTGTTCACTATCCATATTCACATAAAAATAACCCCCGTTTACGCTACATAAGCGATTACGGGGGTTATTTGCGTGGTATCTGCAAAACTCAGCCTTGACTGATGCACAGATTGTACAGGTTGTCATTTTCTATGATATGAGTCATCTTACTTATAAGGATTCAAGCTATGATCAATCTACAGCGAATCCTACGTTTGATTGGTTATCATTCGCAATTAGTACGACGATCCCATTTCCTGTTGCAGTTGATCCATTGTGATCACATCAGCGTCAGCAGGGATACCGATTGCAAAGGTTTGTTTTTCGTTGATTTTGGAATACTGACCGCTACCTTCAAGTGCCAGCTTCACATTTTCTTTTGTATCCGGATTAGAGAATACAGCGTCCATCACCATTTTTTGATAAACAGGGAAGTCTTTATCGTTGATCGCTGTATTGATGTTGAATTGATTCAGTGTCAGATATTTATCCAGCTCATTCACCGTTTTGGAGAACTCGCTTTGGGAATCTTCGGATTGAATTTCCTTTTTCGCCTGGTCAATATCTTCTTGTGTCAGGTTCAATGCAGAACGATATTCTTCTTTGGACAATACATCCAATACCGCAGGCAACGCCTGTTTTACAAAGATCGTTACTGCTTCTTTGGCATTGTCATTCGTTACAGCGAATTGAACCACTTGCTTCGCATCTACACCATCTGGCAGTCCTGCATCCGCAGGTTTGATATCTTTGAAATATTTGGCTTGATCGTATTTATCCAATACAGCACCGGACAGCTCTTGTGCCAGCTTCTGGCTAGTATCCGCACTGATTGGTGTATACTCTTCACCTTGCATTTGTGCCAATTCTTTCAGATCCAGCTTCAAGAATTTGCCGACTACGTTTTGCGACAGTGGCAGCATCGGGATTTGCGGGATCTTAATATACATAGTTTCCTGAGTCAGCACGATCGGCACTTCAAAGTTCATAGAACCGCCAGCCAGTTTCAGGTTCATCGTCATTTCGGTTTGCATCGGATCAGCCTGATACACACCGTTCAGTGTCAATTCCGCATTTTTCAGCGTATTGGCAATTTGAGCGCTTTCGGACGATGCTGCGCCATCAGCCGAAGTGATTGCCAGATCGTTGATTTTAAACTGGCTTGTCATTGTGTAGGAGGTCATTTTGGCAGCATTTGCTGTCGCTGTTTTTACCGCTTCTTTCGGTTCAGCTGTTTTCGTACAGCCAACCAGTGTGAGGGTGAATACCAGCAATAGTGCCAGCAAGCTCCCGGTCATCTTCTTGTTCATTGTGTTACCCCTTTCTGTGTGCAAGCATAAAATATTCTAATGATCGTTGAATCAAGCAAGAAAATAGACTCCGCATCCATGATAACCCATTTTGGCAATATTTTAAATGACACATCCAAAATTAGTTATAAATTCTTAACATTGCAGGTCAATATAACCTGCTGATTCTATCAATAAGAATCAAATAGAGCTGTTCTGCCATTTGCTAGAGTCCTACTTTTGCACATCCATGCAGATATGCGTTGTACTGTTGTTTCTATCGTAACTATGATAACCAAACATGTACACGGGTCCGTTTAATGAATATCCCGTTTTCTGAAGCGTCCACCTTTGACATCATGAATATTGCCGACCGCCATAAAGGCATTTTCGTCAAAATGATTCACGATCTCCTTGAGCTTGGCTTCTTCCAGGCGCGTAATGACGCAAAAGATCACTTTCTTGTCTTCACCGGAAAACCCGCCTTCCCCGGATAAATAAGTAACGGTTCGTCCCAATCGGCTAATAATCGCATCTCCGATATCATGAATACGGTCGCTAATAATCCAGACCGACTTAGACTGATCCAGACCATCGATTGTAATATCGATAACCTTGGTCGCGATATAATACGCAATAATCGAATACATCGCCCGATCCCAGCCAAATACAAAGCCAGCACCGGTCAAAATAAACAAATTGATAATCATGACAATCTCACCGACGGAAAAGATCGTACGCCGCGATAGCAAAATCGCAATAATCTCCGTTCCATCCAGCGAACCACCGGAGCGCAGCACCAAGCCAGTGCCTAATCCTAGAAACATACCGCCAAATACAACAGCCAATACCGTTTCATTCACAAAGGCGGCAACCGGATGCAGCAACAGAGTGCCAACCGACATCACGGAGATGCCGAGCAGCGTGGATAGCGCAAACGTTTTGCCGATCTGCTTGTACCCGATTACTAGAAACGGAATGTTGATCAGAAACAGAAAGATCCCTAATTTCCAACCGGTCAAAAAGGACATGATGATCGAAATCCCTGTAATGCCGCCATCCGTTACATTGTTCGGTACAAGGAACAGCTCCAGTGCGATCGCCACCAGAACGGCGCCCAGTACGATCAACATCGTACGAATTAGCGTGCTTCGTAGAGAACGTTTGCCGTGTTCCACAGGGGTGAACGCGGCCATATCGGGAGGTTGGTGCAATGCCATGGCCTAGCCTCCTTTTCTTATGTACGTGATAACTTTCAAAAAGGTGACAATTTTTTGTCGATTAGCAATATATTTATATTGTTATTATTACATAAATTCCCTTCGTCTCCTATAAGAAACCGATCAAGCAGCAAATTTTCTTGAATATGGATGTACTTCAATACGGACCTATCTTACTGTAACCATATATGGATGCAACAAAAAAGCCGTCCCTTTCGGAACGACTTGGATCGAAAATATATGGCGGAGAGGGTGGGATTCGAACCCACGTGGAGTTGCCCCCTAACGGTTTTCAAGACCGCCCCGTTATGACCGCTTCGGTACCTCTCCAAACATTATGTTATACAATATTCGATTGAATATTGCACAACATAATTAATATATCATATCTGCGATAGCAGTACAATATTTATTTTTCTTGTTTACCGATAACCTCGACTCCGCGCATATAGGAACGCAGCGCTTCCGGTACAATGACACTACCATCTTCCTGCTGATAATTTTCCAGAATTGCAGCCACTGTACGACCGACTGCTAGACCAGAACCGTTCAGCGTATGCACAAATTCCGGCTTGCTCTTGTTATCTTTGCGATAACGGATGCTGGCACGGCGCGCCTGGAAGTCCTCAACATTGGAGCAAGAGGAGATCTCACGGTACATATCGCTTTCCGGTAACCATACTTCCAGATCGTATGTTTTCGCTGCGCTAAAGCCCATATCGCCTGTGCACAATGCCAGTACACGATACGGCAGACCGAGCAGTTGCAGAATACGTTCTGCATTGGCTGTCATTTTCTCCAGCTCTTCGTAGGACGTTTCTGGCTCGACCAGCTTGATCAGCTCGACTTTGTTAAATTGATGCTGACGAATCAGACCGCGTGTATCGCGACCAGCAGCACCTGCTTCAGAACGGAAACAAGAGCTATAGGCTACATAGTGCTTCGGCAGATCTTCCTTCGACAGAATCTCTTCGCGATGGTAGTTCGTTACCGGTACTTCTGCTGTCGGGATCAGATAATAATCTGTATCGGTCAGCTTGAACAGATCCTCTTCAAACTTCGGCAATTGACCTGTACCGACCAGACTGTCACGGTTCACGATATACGGCGGCAGAATCTCTTCATACCCGTGATCGCTACTGTGTACATCCATCATAAAGTTAATCAGCGCACGTTCCAGACGCGCACCCAGACCTTTGTAAAAGGTAAAGCGTGAACCTGTTACTTTGGCGCCTGCTTCAAAGTCCAGAATGCCCAGCTCCTGCGCGATATCCCAGTGTGCTTTCGGTGTAAAGGAGAACTCGCGCGGTTCACCATTGCGGCGAATTTCCACATTGTCTTCCTCAGAAGCACCAATCGGTACACTGCTGTCTGGCAAATTCGGAATCGCCAGTGTCAGCGCATCGATTTCTGTTTCCAGCGTACGAATTTCTTCATCCAGTGCCTTGATGCGATCTGATACCTGACGCATCTCCAGAATGAGTTCTTCAGCATCTTCTTTATTCTTTTTGCGCTGCGCTACCTCACCAGATACCGTATTACGGCGGTTTTTCAATTGCTCGGTTTCTTGCAGCAGCTCGCGGCGTTTCGCATCCAGCTCAGGGAAAGCAGCGATCAAATCCAGAGATTTGTTGCGATTTTCCAGTGCTTGGGCTACGCTCTCATAATCATTACGCAAGATTTTGACATCCAACATTAAGAACCCCTCCTTATAAAAATAACCTTAACTCTCAGCTCTCTTAGTCGCCGACAGACCAGCTGACGAATCAGACGCGCTATTGGTCATTTCTAACCAGATCGTCTATTTTCGTCAAGCCAGGCACTGTACCGGGCAAGCGAGAACTTGCCGCACTCCGAAAGACAATATACTCGCTCACGGAAGCTGCCAAGAGTTAAGGTCTATATTTCCATCATTATTACTACGGTTGAACGACAAGCTCATACGATAGATAAGTCATCTCGGATTACGCACGCGCTGCCAGTGATTCCTTGACCATATCTACAAAATACTGATGCAGTCGATAATCATCGGTCAGCTCAGGATGGAACGAACAAGCCAGCAGATGCCTCTGACGTGCCGTGACAATCTCGTCCTTGTAGAAGGACAGTACATCTACACCTTCGCCCACCTGTTCGATCAACGGCGCGCGGATAAACACTGCACGAATCGGCTCATCAATACCTTTGACATCCAGATCGGTTTCAAAGCTTTCTTTTTGCCGTCCAAATGCATTGCGGCATACCGTCATATCCATCAGCGACAGATGTGCTTCTTCTTGTCCGGCAATACGCTCCGCTAGTACGATCAGACCTGCACATGTACCGAACAACGGCTTGCCCTGAGCGGAAAACTGTTGCAGCGCATCGATAAAATCATACTTGCGCATCAGCTTGCCAATCGTGGTACTTTCGCCACCGGGAATGACCAATCCGTCCAGTTCATCCAGCTCGCCTACTCGTTTCACAATAACCGCTTCCGCTCCGGCAAGCTTCAGACTGCGAATATGCTCTGCTACGGCACCTTGCAGTGCCAGTACACCGATCTTCATGGATTCATCCTTCTTTCTTACCAGCCGCGATCCTGCATGCGCTCGTCCGCAGTCAATTTGGAGATTTCGATACCTTTCATTGGCGCACCCAGATTTTTGGATACTTCAGCGATCAGTTTGTAGTCCGTGTAGTGCGTTGTTGCTTCCACAATCGCACGTGCGAATTTCTCTGGACTTTCCGATTTGAAAATACCAGAACCTACAAACACACCGTCTGCGCCCAGATGCATCATCAGAGCTGCATCAGCAGGTGTAGCTACACCGCCTGCGGCAAAGTTAACAACTGGCAATTTACCATTTTCGTGTACGCCCAACAGCAGTTCGTACGATACACCCAGAATTTTCGCTTCAGCGTACAATTCGTCTGTAGACATGCTTTGTACTTTGCGAATCTGGCTGTTAATCAGGCGCATATGACGTACCGCTTCTACGATATTACCAGTTCCCGGCTCGCCTTTGGTACGGATCATTGCTGCACCTTCACCGATCCGACGTAATGCTTCACCAAGGTCTTTGGCGCCACATACGAACGGTACAGTGAATTCACTTTTATTGATATGGAAAACTTCATCCGCAGGTGTCAGAACTTCACTCTCATCCAGATAGTCTACACCGAGGGATTCCAGTACTTTTGCTTCTACATAGTGACCGATACGGGCTTTTGCCATAACCGGGATGGAAACGACTTTCATCACTTCCTCAACAATCGTCGGGTCAGCCATACGGGCTACGCCGCCAGCTGCACGAATATCAGAAGGCACGCGCTCCAGAGCCATAACCGCCGTTGCACCGGCTGCTTCAGCAACTTTCGCTTGCTCTGCATTCATGACGTCCATGATGACGCCGCCTTTTTGCATTTCCGCCATACCTCTTTTGACTCTCGATGTACCAGTTTCCATGTCCATGCCTCCTGAATTCTTTCGGTAAATCCCCTAATTTCTATGATGATGGAGATTACTGTAAAATGTGGTTCTGCTCACGGCCCAATATGCCGCTGTTGCCCTATTATTCAAGCAAACAGAGGACAGAATCTAACTCATAATTTTACATGACACCTATGCATTATACAATAGAATATTCACGTATATGACAGTATGACCGCCAGGCTAAGCCTGGCGGGTACATGGTGTAGACGAGGATGTGATTACATATAGAAGATGATTCGCTTTTAGTGAATGAATTTGCTGGATATGATCGCGTATGGATACACATATACAATCATAGATACGTAATCATTTGTACCTATTTTACTGTTAGAACAAGTTTTTAACAGAGTTGAACAGATCGCCGAACAAATCACCGATGGAGCGGAAGAACATGCGCAACCAGCCGCCTTTTTCCACTGGCTCGGATGCAATCAGATTAACTGTTGTCACCTGATCCTGTGGGATGCTGTCGTTTTTGTACGTATACGTGATCGTTCCTAGTGCTTTTCCTGCTTCGATCGGAGCTGTACGTGCTGTTTCATCAGCTTGAGCTACTGTATAGGTTACGTTTTGCGGGTTTGTCCCTTTCGGAACGACAACATTTACAGCAGACTCAGTTACAACTGGTACTTCAGTTGCAGCACCTTTGACAACCGGAATACTAGCCAGACCAGATACTGCCGATTTCGCACCTACAATTTGTTTAACTTCAAAGTTATCAAAACCGTAGTCCAGTACTTTCTTCGTTTGAATGAAGCGTTCGGCTTCTGTCTCTGCCCCCATAACAACACTAATCAAACGCATGCCATTACGTTCAGCGGTACCAGTAAAACATTGTTTCGCTGCACTTGTGTGTCCGGTCTTCAAACCATCCAGACCTGGATAAGCATATGCTTTAAAATTGGTGATAGATGAATTAGATTCCAACATCCAGTTCCAGTTTACAACTGGGTCTTTATCTGTAGAGCGAAATTTAAACGATTGGATACTTGTCACTTCATTAAAATCCGGATGATCTTCTACAATATGACGCGCCAAAATGGCAGTATCCATCGCAGACATGATTGTTTCTTGATCCGAATCTGGACGTGTTGCTTGCGGCATGTCAGCAATACTGAGACCAGTCGAGTTAGCAAAGTATGCGGTTTTCATACCAAACTCTTTTGCTTTCTCATTCATGATTTTCACAAAATCTTTTTCTGATCCATTAGCAATATACTCTGCCAATGCTACCGTAGCATCATTTGCAGAACCAATTGCCATTGCTTTGTATAGATCCAATACAGTATGCTTATCGCCTTCCGCTAAGAACACACGCGAACCGATTTGTGCAGCAGCATTAGCCGATACAGTAACTTGATCATCCCATTTGATCTTACCTTGTTTCACATAATCGGAAACGATGTATTCGGTCATCATTTTTGACATACTTGCCGGCGGCAAAGCTTCATCGCTATTAATAGAAAGTAAAATTTTACCTGTGGATGCTTCCATCAGAATCGCTGATTTCACCTGCAAACCAAGTGAATCAACTGATGGAATAGACTTACTGCTGGTCGATGTTGCTTCAGTCGACTTTTGATCAGTGGATGTGGATGTACTGCTGGAAGATGCCGCCATAGCTGCGGTTGGAATAATCGTGGATAAACAAAGCATATTTACAAGCATCAGCGATGCTACACTCTTTTTAATAAGTTGACGTTTCGACTTCTTTCCTTTTTGCGTTAACCACTTGCGTTCCAATGTATTAATGCTCCCCTCAAGTCTTCACTTATGTTATTTCATGCAATACGCGGCATTATGTAGTTCCAAACGAATGCGAAAAAAGCCTGATATTACAATGACTTTCTCATTTTAGCACATGGTAGCATGCAAAAAAAGACAAGCCTGCGCAAAATCACAGGCTTGTTCAAACGTCAACTGCAAATTAACTAACAACCGAATAGAAGTTTCATACACATAGATGATCGCAATTCAATTTCGATTCGCTATACACCCTGTTTATGAATTGTTACATGTGGAACATTACTGTATACGGTCAGAAGTATATAGTTAGATCATTCATTTCGAGCAATTATTTATGATATTATCTGACAGCGACCTATTACAGCGAGTAGTTAGGTGCTTCTTTTGTAATTTGAATATCGTGCGGATGGCTTTCGCGTAGACCTGCACCAGTGATACGAATGAATTGCGTATCATTGCGCAGCTCATCCAGATTACCTGTACCACAATAACCCATACCGGAACGAAGACCGCCGATCAACTGATGAATAGTCTCGGACAAAGGACCTTTGTAAGCTACACGTCCTTCAATACCTTCGGGAACAAGTTTCTTATCGTCATCTTGGAAATAGCGATCTTTACTGCCTTGTTTCATAGCAGCCATAGAACCCATACCGCGATACACTTTGAAACGACGACCTTGATAGATTTCCGATTCGCCCGGGCTTTCTTCTGTACCTGCAAACATACTACCCAGCATAACCGCCGAAGCGCCTGCTGCCAGAGCTTTCGTAATTTCGCCGGAATATTTGATACCGCCATCAGCGATGATCGGTACGCCATATTCACGAGCTACAGTCGCGCAATCGTAGATAGCGGTAATTTGCGGTACACCGATACCAGCGATAACGCGGGTGGTACAGATGGAGCCTGGACCGATACCGACTTTCACGATAGAAGCACCGGCTTGAATAAGATCGCGTGTAGCTTCACCGGTTGCTACGTTACCTGCAATAATAGTCAGTTCAGGGAACATGCTACGCAGCTTACGAACAGCATCCAAAATGTTAATATGATGACCGTGTGCAGAATCGACAACCAGCAGATCAACACCTGCGTTCACGAGTGCTTCAGCACGTGCAAACGAATCTTGCGATACGCCAATAGCAGCACCAACAAGCAGCCGACCTTGTGGATCTTTTGCTGCATTCGGGAACTGAATCGCTTTTTCGATATCTTTGATCGTGATCAAGCCTTTGAGGATATTGTTCTCATCCACCAATGGCAATTTTTCGATTTTGTGTTTTTGCAAAATACCTTCAGCTTCTTGCAGTGTTGTACCTACAGGAGCTGTTACTAGATTTTCGCTAGTCATCACATCACTGATTGGGATGTTGAAGTCGTGAATAAATCGCAAATCGCGGTTCGTAATAATACCAACCAGTTTATGATGCTCGTCCACTACAGGTACGCCAGAAATGCGATATTTCGCCATCACAGCCTCTGCATCGGACACCATTTTGTCTGGAGTCAGCGAGAATGGGTTCGTAATAACGCCACTTTCGGAACGTTTGACACGATCCACTTCTTCTGCTTGTTGCTCCAGAGACATATTTTTATGAATAATACCGATACCGCCTTCACGCGCCATAGCGATAGCCATTGCCGCTTCCGTTACCGTATCCATACCTGCGCTGATCAAAGGTACATTCAGCTTTACATTGTTGCTCAATACAGTCGATACATCTACTTCCTTCGGCAATACTTCGGATTTACGCGGCACTAACAACACATCGTCAAATGTCAGTCCCTCTTTAGCAAACTTTGTTTCCCACACGAAGATGTTCCTCCCTTAATCTGTTTTGAAATCTGGCTTACAAACTCATCCGTTTCAATCCGCTGTCCCAAACGGGAAAAATCAAACTGCCATCCGATCATTTCCGACACTCACGGCATCTTCTTAAAAGCGAATATTTATAAGCGACTCATTGTATTAAAAACCCCGATAATCAAGGAAAAACAACCTTGAAAATAAGTTTCTGAAAATATATTATTGCCATCTTAGCAAAGGGGGTATGGGCTGTCAAGAACGTTACAGCAGAATCACATGAAGTAATCCAGACAACAAAAATTTGCCTTCCCCTTGCATACGCCTGTCCTCTCTCTAAGGACAAAACAGGAATAAAGAACACTTTCATCCCATTTATCGGCTATCGTTGTATTTTATCTAGTTGTTTTGTAAATAAGGTATGTAAACATAGCAAAAAGACAAGCATTCGTATAATGATTAATATATGTGCATGATTATTCAAATCAAAGAGATTGTTGAATAATGCTCTCTCAGAAACCCAGTTGAACCGTTTCCCCTGCCAAACGTTCAGACCCAAGCTCAGACCCAGTATTGATTATTAATCTAATATTATTTCTCAATCATTCTCTTTTGTTGTCCATTAACTTTAAATTACTCTGCGCTTTCATATTCACTCATCATAAAGCTCAACTTTTGCTCAAAACATCTTTACTTATGCTCATTACAAATCATATATTTCAACTTACTCGTGGTGCTAGTTGATTTCAATAACCGTATCATTCATGAAATGCACAACAAAAGAGAAGGAAAAACCTGACGATCTGTTTATTTCATGCTTAAGAATGCTAAGCATAGGTTTAGTTTGTAAATTAGTTCAATTTATTTGTCCTGAAATAATAGGTATTTTATATTAACTAGCACCGCGGGTTTTAACTCATGAAAATATAATTCCTAAGCAAAATAGATCGCTATTCGTAAACGTCTATACTCAATACTCCACCTACCACTTCTTACTTCTTACTTCTTACTTCTTACTTCTTACTTCTTACTTCTTACTTCTTACTTCTTACTTCTTACTTCTTACTTCTTACTTCTTACTTCTTACTTCTTACTTCAAATATTGTACAAATCAATCAAAAAAACACAAAAAAATTCAAAAAATTAACGGTTGCTCATCCTAAGCTATAACTGCAATCAAGCTATTCAACAACCAAAAAAATTCAAAATCTTTACCAGAAAAACTGGATAAATCAAATCAGAATAGTTATTATGGTAGTCAAACCATCTTACACATCGAAAGGAGATTAATGATGAAAAAAGGAATTACCTCTTTGCTAATTGGATCTGCTTTACTGGTAGGAACAGGTACAGGTGCCTTGGCTGCCACAAATTTAGAAAAGGTTACAGCTTACTTAAACGACCAAGTAAAAGTTGAGGTCGATGGTAGTGCAGCAACTCTCCAATCGTCAGACGGCACCAAAGTTACACCACTCACATATGATGGAACTACGTATCTTCCGGTACGCGCTACAGCCGACTTGCTTGGTGCAGATGTAAAATACAACTCTGCAAGTGGTACTATTCAATTCACAACAGCAACCGGTAACACGTATGGAGCTAGTAGTACAAGTGATAGTACAACGAGCAGCTCTGATAGTACTGGCATTAGCAGTACTGATAATTCGTATGATCCTGCAACAGATACTTCTGCTATTGGCAATGACACATCTGATAGCGCAACAAGCAATACGTATAGTGATACCAGTACTGGTTACTGACATCATTCCATTAACATTTCAATCCTTCAGTTAAGGTATATAAGTATACCCTAAGCACATCGTATTGATTCTATCGAATCACAATGCAAATCATCCAGTCAAACAGACCGATACTTCGTCTAATAACGGATATCGGTCTGTTTTATTTGATTTACAATTTATGTCGAACTGGTTCAAAGCTACTGCTTATTATGTACTACTCCGCTCTGTTATATAACAATCATACCCACCTACAATAGATACCCTACGAGACAACAAAAAAAGACGTCATCCCGTGGGACAACGTTTTTTTTCTCTGTCTTGCTATTTCGCTTGGCAACGTCCTACTCTCCCAGGACCCTGCGGTCCAAGTACCATCGGCGCTGGAGGGCTTAACGGTCGTGTTCGGGATGGGTACGTGTGGAACCCCTCCGCCATCATCACCAAACGTGCAGATGTGTTAATCACCTGAAAACTGAATCCGAAACGATCCATCGCGTGTCTAGAATCTTGGATAAGCCCTCGACCGATTAGTATTGGTCAGCTCCATGCATTGCTGCACTTCCACCCCCAACCTATCAACCTCGTCGTCTTCAAGGGGTCTTACTAAACTTGGGAAATCTCATCTTGAGGGGGGCTTCACGCTTAGATGCTTTCAGCGCTTATCCCGTCCGCACGTAGCTACCCAGCGATGCTCCTGGCGGAACAACTGGTACACCAGCGGTGCGTCCATCCCGGTCCTCTCGTACTAAGGACAGCTCCTCTCAAATTTCCTACGCCCACGACAGATAGGGACCGAACTGTCTCACGACGTTCTGAACCCAGCTCGCGTACCGCTTTAATGGGCGAACAGCCCAACCCTTGGGACCTACTTCAGCCCCAGGATGCGATGAGCCGACATCGAGGTGCCAAACCTCCCCGTCGATGTGGACTCTTGGGGGAGATAAGCCTGTTATCCCCAGGGTAGCTTTTATCCGTTGAGCGATGGCCCTTCCATGCGGTACCACCGGATCACTAAGCCCGACTTTCGTCCCTGCTCGACTTGTAGGTCTCGCAGTCAAGCTCCCTTTTGCCTTTGCACTCTTCGAATGATTTCCAACCATTCTGAGGGAACCTTAGGGCGCCTCCGTTACATTTTAGGAGGCGACCGCCCCAGTCAAACTGCCCACCTGACACGGTCCCCGTACCGGATCACGGTACTAGGTTAGAACTCAGATGCGATCAGGGTGGTATCCCAACGGCGCCTCCAAGGAAGCTTGCGCTCCCTCTTCCAAGGCTCCCACCTATCCTGTACAAATCGCACCCCAGTTCAATATCAAGCTGCAGTAAAGCTCCATGGGGTCTTTCCGTCTTGTCGCGGGTAACCTGCTCTTCACAGGTATTAAAATTTCACCGGATCTCTCGTTGAGACAGCGCCCAAATCGTTACGCCATTCGTGCGGGTCAGAATTTACCTGACAAGGAATTTCGCTACCTTAGGACCGTTATAGTTACGGCCGCCGTTTACTGGGGCTTCGGTTCATAGCTTCGCCCGAAGACTAACCACTCCCCTTAACCTTCCAGCACCGGGCAGGCGTCAGCCCGTATACTTCGCCTTGCGGCTTCGCACAGACCTGTGTTTTTGCTAAACAGTCGCTTGGGCCTTTTCACTGCGGCCCCCTCGTGCTATTCACACTACCGGGGCACCCCTTCTCCCGAAGTTACGGGGTCATTTTGCCGAGTTCCTTAACGAGAGTTCTTCCGCGCGCCTTAGAATTCTCTTCTCACCTACCTGTGTCGGTTTGCGGTACGGGCACCTGCTTCCTGGCTAGAGGCTTTTCTTGGCAGTGTGAGATCATGACCTTCGCTACTATATATTTCGCTCCCCATCACAGCTTGACCTTGAAGTGTGCGGATTTGCCTACACACAAGCCTCACTGCTTAGACAGGCATCCATCAGCCTGCGTCACTACCCTCCTGCGTCACCCCGTTGCTCATAGCGGCTTTCGGTGGTACAGGAATTTCAACCTGTTGTCCGTCGACTACGCCTTTCGGCCTCGCCTTAGGTCCCGACTTACCCTGAGAGGACGAGCCTTCCTCAGGAACCCTTAGGTTTTCGGCGGATCAGATTCTCACTGATCTTTTCGTTACTCATACCGGCATTCTCACTTGAATGATGTCCAGCGCTCCTTGCGGTACACCTTCAATCCTCATTCAACGCTCCCCTACCCCTGATGCGAATGCATCAAGCCATAGCTTCGGTGGTGTGTTTAGCCCCGTTACATTTTCGGCGCAGAGTCACTCGACCAGTGAGCTATTACGCACTCTTTCAATGGTGGCTGCTTCTAAGCCAACATCCTGGTTGTCTGGGCAACTCCACATCCTTTTCCACTTAACACACACTTCGGGACCTTAGCTGATGGTCTGGGCTGTTTCCCTTTCGACAATGGACCTTAGCACCCACTGTCTGACTCCCGGAATAAAGTCTGCGGCATTCGGAGTTTGACTGAACTTGGTAACCCTTGCGGGCCCCGCATCCAATCAGTGCTCTACCTCCGCGACTCATCTTCCGAGGCTAGCCCTAAAGCTATTTCGGGGAGAACCAGCTATCTCCGGGTTCGATTGGAATTTCTCCGCTACCCCCACCTCATCCCCGCACTTTTCAACGTGCGTGGGTTCGGACCTCCAGTACGTGTTACCGTACCTTCATCCTGGACAGGGGTAGATCACCCGGTTTCGGGTCTACGTCCACGTACTACAGTCGCCCTATTCAGACTCGCTTTCGCTGCGGCTCCGGCTTCTCACCTTAACCTTGCACGGGAACGTAACTCGCCGGTTCATTCTACAAAAGGCACGCCATCACCCATAGATCGGGCTCTGACTTTTTGTAAGCACACGGTTTCAGGTTCTATTTCACTCCCCTTCCGGGGTCCTTTTCACCTTTCCCTCACGGTACTGCTTCACTATCGGTCGCTAGGGAGTATTTAGCCTTACCAGATGGTCCTGGCAGATTCATACGGGGTTTCACGTGCCCCGCACTACTCGGGATCCGTCTCGGAGGGAACATACTTTCAATTACAGGGCTTTCACCTTCTACGGCGGGCCGTTCCAGACCTCTTCATCTACCATATTCCTTTGTCACTCCAAAGAGACGTCCCACAACCCCAAGAAGCAAGCTTCTTGGTTTAGGCTGTTCCGCGTTCGCTCGCCGCTACTGACGGAATCACTCTTGTTTTCTCTTCCTGAGGGTACTTAGATGTTTCAGTTCCCCTCGTCTGCCTCTGCACATCCTATGTATTCAGATGTGAGCCACTGGAGATGAATCCAGTGAGGTTTCCCCATTCGGACATCCCCGGATCAACGCTTGCTTACAGCTCCCCGAGGCCTTATCGTTGTTCGCCACGTCCTTCGTCGGCTCCTAGCGCCTAGGCATCCACCGTGTGCTCTTACTAGCTTAACCTAGTTGGTGGTCTTCTTATCAAAAGAAGAACCTATCATTACTCTTCGTTACCGATCCTGTTTACACAGTTTCCAGTAAGAACAGTTTTCTAAAACGCGATGTTTCGTTTCGGTATCCAGTTTTCAAGGATCAACTTGAAAGAGTGGTTGCTCTTTCAAAACTGACAACGAGTGAGTTCCAAGCCGACCGGCTTGTCCTCTTCTTGCGAAGAGGGGTTGAAGCATTCCGCTTCGTATTTGAATGTCTTCGTTGCAGAAGACGATTCTCCATAGAAAGGAGGTGATCCAGCCGCACCTTCCGATACGGCTACCTTGTTACGACTTCACCCCAATCATCTACCCCACCTTCGGCGGCTGGCTCCTTGCGGTTACCCCACCGACTTCGGGTGTTGCAAACTCTCGTGGTGTGACGGGCGGTGTGTACAAGACCCGGGAACGTATTCACCGCGGCATGCTGATCCGCGATTACTAGCAATTCCGACTTCATGCAGGCGAGTTGCAGCCTGCAATCCGAACTGAGACCGGCTTTTTAGGATTCGCTCCACCTCGCGGCTTCGCTTCCCGTTGTACCGGCCATTGTAGTACGTGTGTAGCCCAGGTCATAAGGGGCATGATGATTTGACGTCATCCCCACCTTCCTCCGGTTTGTCACCGGCAGTCTGCTTAGAGTGCCCATCATTACATGCTGGCAACTAAGCATAAGGGTTGCGCTCGTTGCGGGACTTAACCCAACATCTCACGACACGAGCTGACGACAACCATGCACCACCTGTCTAGAATGTTCCGAAGAAAAGGTACATCTCTGTACCGGTCATTCCGATGTCAAGACCTGGTAAGGTTCTTCGCGTTGCTTCGAATTAAACCACATACTCCACTGCTTGTGCGGGTCCCCGTCAATTCCTTTGAGTTTCAGTCTTGCGACCGTACTCCCCAGGCGGAATGCTTAATGTGTTAACTTCGGCACCAAGGGTATCGAAACCCCTAACACCTAGCATTCATCGTTTACGGCGTGGACTACCAGGGTATCTAATCCTGTTTGCTCCCCACGCTTTCGCGCCTCAGCGTCAGTTACAGCCCAGAGAGTCGCCTTCGCCACTGGTGTTCCTCCACATCTCTACGCATTTCACCGCTACACGTGGAATTCCACTCTCCTCTTCTGCACTCAAGTCACCCAGTTTCCGATGCGACCCGAAGTTGAGCTTCGGGATTAAACACCAGACTTACATGACCGCCTGCGCGCGCTTTACGCCCAATAATTCCGGACAACGCTTGCCCCCTACGTATTACCGCGGCTGCTGGCACGTAGTTAGCCGGGGCTTTCTTCTCAGGTACCGTCACTTCTCTAGCAGTTACTCTAGAAAACGTTCTTCCCTGGCAACAGAGCTTTACGATCCGAAAACCTTCATCACTCACGCGGCGTTGCTCCGTCAGGCTTTCGCCCATTGCGGAAGATTCCCTACTGCTGCCTCCCGTAGGAGTCTGGGCCGTGTCTCAGTCCCAGTGTGGCCGATCACCCTCTCAGGTCGGCTACGCATCGTCGCCTTGGTGAGCCGTTACCCCACCAACTAGCTAATGCGCCGCAGGCCCATCCTTCAGTGACAGATTGCTCCGTCTTTCGTTCGTCGTCCATGTGGACATCGAAAGTATCCGGTATTAGCTACCGTTTCCGGTAGTTATCCCAGGCTAAAGGGCAGGTTGCCTACGTGTTACTCACCCGTCCGCCGCTAAGTCTCAAGAAAGCAAGCTTTCTATTAACTCCGCTCGACTTGCATGTATTAGGCACGCCGCCAGCGTTCGTCCTGAGCCAGGATCAAACTCTCCATAAAAGTGTTTGACTTGCTCATTTCTTGCTGGCGAGAACATTGCTGTTCTCTATGTTTTGAAGAACCTAAGTTCTTCACTCACTCGTTGTTCAGTTTTCAAAGATCAAGCTCTTTCGTGTGCCGCGATGTCTCTCGCAGCAACTCTTATATCTTACCACCTCACCAGCTTGCTGTCAACAACTTTTTTTGAAGTTATTTTTCAGTCCGTTTGATGGGAGCTGAATGACATAGAAGCTCATATTCAGGTGATAACCCGCAACGACAAGCTTACTTGACCGCGCTAGATTTATAGAATACCACATACTTTGAAAGTAAACAAGCTTTTTTATAAATTTTATTTATCGGGTGAAAGGTAAATTTAATCGGTGCTTATTTTATTGTTTTAGATTGTGCTGTTGTCCATTCAATATGAAGCAATGATTGCTGTAATTGTTTTATCTTTTCAAAGTTAATGTAGAGTCGTACATAGTATATGAGCTTTATATGGAACAGTTATGTTTTGCTTTGGGAAGATTACTTAATCTTACTCGTAATTTGATCGCAAATGGGTACAGCTATGTAGCAATGGGGGAGGGTTGAGATGACTGCTTGATGATAGCGTTCGATGGTAGGGCTTCATGATAGAGAAGCAATAGTATAGAAGAAGTGAAGTACAAAAGAGCCATTATCTGATGTATTACGACGAGGAATGTTTGTACAACAAACGAAACGGCTACTCCTCCAAAGATCTTTGGGGAGTAACCGTTTTTGAATGTACTTTTTTGTTGTCTACTTGATGAGACTGTGACTATTGGAAACGTACATGTTTTTGCTGTCTACTTCATAGAGCTATGACCACTTAAAGTTCATAGAGATATGATCACTTGAAGCTTACTTGTTGAGCGCCTAGTCGAGTCGACGGTGGTTATGACGATGGGTCATGTCCTTTTTCCGTTAGGGCGTTTTGTGGATCATATACTGTCATGATCATAGGTGACTCTATGAGTAGCATCACGTTTAATCTGTGAGTGGTATACAGCTCGATTTATGGGTGACATAGAGCTTAATTTGTGAGTGACATAGAGCTCAATTCATGATATTCATAACTCTTGGCATACATGCTAAGTGATATGGCATTTATGGTAAGCGTCATGGCTTCTATGCTGTGTTAAGCCTCAATTGAGATGCTTATTCTCCGGACTGGTTGCGCATGTGTGGGAACAGCAAAACGTCACGGATCGATGCAGCATTCGTAAGCAGCATGATCAAGCGGTCGACACCGATGCCGAGTCCGCCGGTTGGTGGCATACCGTATTCCAATGCACGCAGGAAGTCTTCGTCCATCTCATGAGCTTCATCGTTGCCTTGTTCTTTTTCTTGCAGCTGCGCCTCAAAGCGCTGACGCTGGTCGATTGGATCATTCAGCTCGGTAAATGCGTTGGCGTGTTCACGCGCAACGATAAACAGTTCAAAGCGATCCGTGAAGCGTGGATCTTCTTCGTTTTTCTTCGCCAGTGGGGAAATTTCTACCGGATGTCCGGTAATAAATGTCGGCTGGATCAGTGTTTCTTCTACGAAGTCTTCAAAGAAAGCATTCAAAATATGACCGAATGTCATATGTGGCTCGACTTTTACGCCATGTTCTTTGGCAAGTGCTTGTGCTTCTTCATTGCTCATATGCACGCCGAAGTCTACGCCTTTGACTTCTTTGACGGCATCGACCATGGATACACGGCGCCATTGCGGAGTCAGGTCGACTTCTTGACCTTGATAGTTGATGACGGTGCTACCCAGCACTTCTTGAGCAATATGAGCAACCAGATTTTCGGTCAGGCTCATGATGTCTTTGTAATCGGCGTATGCTTCATACAACTCGATCATAGTAAATTCTGGATTGTGACGGGTGGAGATTCCCTCGTTACGGTATACGCGTCCGATCTCGTATACTTTCTCCAAACCGCCGACGATCAGGCGTTTCAGATGCAGCTCAATCGCGATGCGCATGTATAACTGCATATCCAGCGCATTATGATGGGTAATAAACGGCTTGGCTGCCGCTCCACCAGCGATGCTATGCAACGTTGGCGTTTCCACTTCCAGATAGCCGAGCGAATCCAGGTAACGGCGCATCGACTGGATAATACGGGAACGCGTGATAAAGGTATGCTGCACTTCCGGGTTCACGATCAGATCGACATAGCGCTGACGGTAACGCAGCTCTACGTCTTTGATGCCGTGGTATTTGTCCGGCAATGGCAGCAGAGATTTGGTCAGTACTTCCAGTTCTTTGACTTTAATGGACATCTCGCCGGTTTTGGTTTTGAAGACTGTTCCTTTGACACCGACGATATCGCCTAGATCCAGAATGCTGAATGCTTCGTATTGTGCTTCGGCTACGGTATCCTTGCGTACGTAGATTTGGATACGTCCGCTCAGATCCTGAATATGTGCAAAGCTGGCTTTACCCATGCCGCGTTTGGTCATGATGCGACCTGCCAGACTTACGGTTACTGCTTTTTCTTCCAGCTCTTCTTTGGTGAGTGTATCGTAGGTGTGCACCACTTCGGCTGCATTGGTTGTGCGAACGTACTTTTTACCGAATGGGTCGATACCCAGTCCTCGTAGTTCGTCCAGCTTCGCCCGGCGCAACTGTAGCATTTCGTTCAATTCGCTTTCGCTCATAACGGTCTCTTCGTTCTGACCGGGATTCAATGTTTCATCAGACATCGCTGAAATTCAACTCCTTCAATAAATAGCTTTTGCAATTTGATTATCAACCGCTTGTACAATCCAAAACGATCCTTATCGTTGTCGGCGATATACGCACATAGGTATAGTTTACTTGATTTGACCTGAAACTGAAATCCGTAAAACGGGATATTTTCATGAATTTCAGTCAGATTTCAAGAAAAAAGCTCCCCTGGGGGAAGCTTTTTACGAATGGATCATGGTGTGTAACACCATTATTATTTTTTGATTTCCAAAATTTTGTACTGGATGACGCCGGCAGGTACGTTCACGTCTACGACGATTCCCTGCTTTTTGCCAAGGATTGCTTTGCCAACCGGGCTTTCGTTGGAGATTTTGTTCTGAGAAGGATCGGATTCGGCACTACCTACAATGGTATATTCCATCGTATCGCCAAACTCCAGATCTTGTACGATAACGGTTGCACCAATGCTCACCGCATCTGTATCAATCTCATCACTGTTAATAATCCGTGCATTACGCAGCATTTTCTCCAGTGTAATGATACGTCCTTCGATGAATGCCTGTTCGTTCTTGGCATCTTCATATTCGGAGTTCTCACTGATATCACCGTATCCGATGGCGATCTTGATCCGTTCCGCTACCTCACGGCGTTTAACCGATTTGAGGTTTTCGAGTTCGTCTTCCAGCTTCTTTAGACCGTCCTGTGTCAAAATGACTTCTTTATCGCTCATCTTAACCAATTCTCCTGTCGTGTGAATAATTTTCAACCACTCGCTATATCAAATCCAACCATTAACTCAGGCAAATTTATACTGCAAAAGTATATTGGAATGAAAATGAAATGTCAACAAAAAGGCAGACCCTGCCGGAAGAACCTAAAAACCGACAAAAAACTGCCTTCTGTAAAGCAAATAAACGGTATGATTCGATGTCTATTGTTGTGCATGTACTTATCTGAATTGGTAAGTATGATGACAGTTGAACTTGATAGTAGAAAATGTGCAGTTATACGCAGCGTGAGCTCTGAATGCCTCCTGTTCCCCTACCCGAGTGAACTTCATCATATGGATTCATTCACATGATACATGAAAAAGCAGACTTCGTCGTATAACAAAGTCCGCTTTGGGTGATACATATATAATCGTTGCTACTACTCAGACTGAAGCTGGGGTTGCGCATTGTACCTGTACAAACGGAACGGCTTCGTAGTCAGCAGCAGAGCCTGCCAGACTGGGCTGATTCTCAAGGAAGTTGTGCAGGATACGTACCATCTCATCGCGCTTCGTTTCTTCCATGATGGAATCTTTGATTTTGGCAGAGCCTTTCAGCCCTTTTAAATACCAGGACAGATGCTTGCGCATCTCTCTCATCGCTACCTGTTCACCTTTGAGATTGATGAGACGATCCATATGCAGGATGGCAATGCGTACTTTTTCCTCCGCTGTTGGGTCGGGTAGCAGTTCGCCGGTTTTGAGATATTCGACGGTACGATACAGCATCCATGGGTTGCCGAGTGCACCGCGACCGATCATCACGCCGTCGCAGCCGGTCGTATCCAACATGCGCTTGGCGTCTTCGGGTGTCATGACATCGCCGTTACCAATGACGGGAATGGACACAGCTTCTTTTGCCTGCTTGATGTAGGACCAGTCTGCCTGACCGGTGTATAGCTGCTGGCGGGTACGAGCGTGCAGACTGATCGCTTTACCGCCTGCGGCTTCAACGGCTTTAGCGTTGTCGATTACGTAAATATGATCGTGATCCCAGCCGATGCGCATTTTGACAGTGACGGGCTTGCTGACGTTGGCGACGACAGCGGCCACCATTTCGTTGATCTTGTTCGGATCAAGCAGCCAGCGTGCACCAGCATCGATTTTGTTGATTTTGGGTGCTGGGCAGCCCATGTTGATGTCGATAATGTCGGCATTGCTATCCTGATCGACGACTTTGGCGGCTTCGACGAGGGAATGACGGTCACCGCCGAAAATTTGCAAGCTCATCGGCTTCTCGCGCTCATCGACGAATAGCATGTCGTGGGTACGTTTATTGCCGTGCAGGATGGCTTTGTCGCTAACCATCTCGGCACATACGAGACCGGTGCCGAACTCTTTGGCGATCAGACGGAACGCCGGGTTGCAGACGCCTGCCATCGGGGCAAGGACGACGCGATTTTTTAATTGAATATCACCGATTGTTAGCATCGGATGAGTCACTCCTTTTACTGGCAGCGCTAAACGGGACGACACGGTGTATAGACTAAGCGACGGAAGCGGCGCTTGTGGTAGATCTAAACAAGTATTCGCTGCTATTTTCTACATTATATATTACAAATTTGAACTAAAGGGCAGCGTTATAGGCGTGCACGTAGCGGATATCCTGCTGCTGCTCTTGAATGAGGTGCAGCGCAGAAGCAATATCTTCTGCTAGTTGCGGTGTCTGCTCTGACTGTACAATCTCTTGCAACGGCACCAGTACAAAAGCTCGCTCATACATACGTGGATGCGGCAATTGTAATCGTTCCGTATTCAGCGATACGTTCTTCATCCATAGCAAATCCAGATCAACGGTACGTGGACCCCAGCGGATATCGCGTACACGACCAAGTATGTTCTCGATGTCCAGCATGATGTCCAGCAGTTGTTCCGGCTGTAGAGTAGTGCGGACGGCGATCACCATATTGTAAAAAGCAGGCTGATCCACATAGCCAACTGGCGCAGTTTCGTAGATACCGGAACAGCGCAGCACGTCGATATGATCATGCTGGTGCAATCGTTGAATCGCTTCATGCAATGTCTGCTCACGTTCGCCAAGATTGGCGCCTAAAGCAATATAAGCCTCTGAGTGATCAGAGGAAGATGATGGGTTACTCACTTGCATACGCTCACTTTCGTGTACGCCGCAGCTGTACGGTCACGCCCTGAAAATGAATATCAAACGGCGGGTGCGGCTTGGTCACTCCAACGGTCAGTGCATGTACACCAGTATAAGCATCCAGCAAAGTGGATGCAATACATTCCGCGAGTGCTTCGATCAATTGGAATGATTGTTGTTCGACAACGTCTTTGACCTTTTCATGAATCTCGGCGTAATTGATCGTTGTGCTTAGATCATCGGTTTGACCAGCGCGGGACAGATCAAGCTCTAGTTCGAGATCGACATAGAAGCGTTGACCGAGCTTGCGTTCTTCTTCAAATACGCCGTGGTAGCCGTAGTATTCCATCCGGGTCAGTATCATTTTGTCCATAACGTTCAGCTCCTTGAAGATAGTAGGGAGAAATCAGGATTGCAGCATGGCATCACACATCATTGCCATTTTCTTGTTGGCGCGTACATCGTGCACGCGAATAATCTGGCAGCCCTGCGCAATGCCAAAAGCAGTTGTGGCTGTTGTGCCTTCAACTACATCGTTCGCAGGTGCGTCCAGCACGGAACGGATAAATCGTTTACGAGATGTGCCTAACAACAGGGGATACTTCAGCACATGCAGCTCATCCAAACGGCGCATCAGCTCCAAATTATGCTGTGCATGCTTGGCAAAACCGATGCCGGGATCAAGAATGATATGATTAGCGTCAATGCCTGCTTGCAGCGCCAGATCAATCCGCTGCTGCAAATCACGACAAACGTCAGCTGCCACATCGGTATAATCCATATCGTACCGGTTGTGCATAAGAATATACGGGCAGCCCGCTTCTGCGACAACGGCAAACATCTGCTCATCCGCCATGCCGCCCCAGACGTCATTGACGATATGGGCGCCGGCTTGCAGTGACTGACGCGCGACTTCGGCTTTGTACGTATCGATTGATAAGGTGAGCTGCGGTAGTTCATGATGCAGTGCGGCAATAACAGGTAGTACGCGATCCAGCTCCTCTTGAGCCGATACCGGATCATGACCGGGACGAGTTGATTCGCCGCCGATGTCGATTATATCCGCTCCTTCTTCTGCCATCTGCATAGCATGACGCAGGGCAGTGTCGACTGATGTATAACTGCCACCATCAGAAAAGGAATCCGGTGTAATATTCAAAATGCCCATGATCTTGGTCGTCTGATCCAGTGTAAGACTGGCAGCGCCAAAATCGTATTGGCGGGTATATCGTACAGGCTGCTTCACGGTTGGCAAGCCTCCTTTTCATAAGCTTCATATAAAGCTGTCGTCCACCGTCCCGGTTGTCCGCCGGATACAGGGATCTCATGATCATCGTCCAGCAGCACGGTGATTGGTACCAGCTCTTGAATAGAATTGGTCATAAAAATCTCGTTGGCGCGCTGTAATTGCTGCCAGTTGTACAGCCCCTTTTCCACTGGCAATTCCAGTTGCTCTGCCAGCTCTATAATATAGCTGCGCGTAATGCCGGGCAAAATGCCAGTATCGACCGAAGGGGTGTACAGACAATCCTCCTGTACGAAAAACAAATTGCTGACGATGCCTTCTGCCAGATGTCCCTCTGCGGTTAGCATCAAGCCTTCGACGGAGGCAGAGGGTTGGTCATTGTACAGCGCTAGTTCACGTTTGCCGAGAATGCTGTTCATGTAATGCAGCGATTTGAACCGAATATCGCCTTCGGGTGTGTTGCGAACGGTGTGCAAGCGACGCAATGCTTTGCTTTTGCCGGATAATCGTTCTTGTGTATTGCCCTGTAAAGCTAGCGGCAGTGGCTTGGCGTAGATAACGATAGTCGGCTGTGTATAAGGACCGGATGGCAAACCGAGAATGTCCTCGCCTGCGGAGACAGTGTAGCGGATATATGCTTCTGCTAGCTGATTTGCCTGCATCAGCTCAGCAATCTGCTGGCACACCTGGTCGGCTGTCTCATTCCACTGAATGCCTAACGACTGACAACCTGCTTGCAGACGACGCATATGCTTGTCCAATAAAAAAGGACGTCCGCGATACGTACGGAACGTCTCAAACAGCCCCATTCCATACAAGAAGCCGTGATCCATGACGGAAACCACGGCTTGCTCTGTCGGTGTAATCACACCATTTATACTGACGTTATTCATACGCTGGCAGGCTTGTCCACTTTGCGGCTGAGGAAGTTGCGCAGAATGGTATGACCATGATCGGTTACGATGGATTCTGGATGGAATTGTACGCCCTCCACCTGATATTCCTTATGGCGCAGACCCATGATCTCGCCTTCCGCTGTCTCAGCGGTAATCTCCAGACAATCTGGCAGACTTTCGCGCTCAACGATCAGGGAGTGGTAACGGGTAGCGGTGAACGGGGACGGCAGATTCTCAAAAACAGAATGGGATTCATGCAAAATAGGAGACGTCTTGCCATGCATCAGACGCTCTGCACGAATAACATTGCCGCCAAATGCCTGACCAATTGCCTGATGACCGAGACAGACGCCAAAGATGGGAATCTCGCCTTTGAACGTTTGGATGACATCAATCGTGACGCCCGCTTCATTCGGTGTACACGGTCCCGGCGACAACAGTATATGATCCGGTGCCAGTGCACGAATGCCTTCCATATCGATCTCATCGTTACGGCGAACGACAACCTCTTCGCCTAGCTCGCCCAGATATTGCACCAGATTGTACGTAAAGGAATCATAGTTATCAATTACAAGTATCATGATATATCCTCCTCTTGCTGCTTGGCTTGATCATACTGTTCACTCAGCATGACCGCTCGTGCCAGCGCTCTTGATTTATTAAAGCATTCACGGTATTCGCGATAAGGCTCCGAATCAATGACGATTCCGGCTCCTGCTTGCATATACGTCATTCGATCTTGGATGGTTAATGTTCGGATAATAATATTTAATTCCATATTGCCGTTATAGTCAATCCAGCCCATGGAGCCAGTATACGCGCCACGACGGGTATGTTCCAATTCTTCGATAATCTCCATCGTACGAATCTTGGGAGCGCCGGTAATTGTACCACCCGGAAACGTAGCGGCGATCACGTCATACACATCTTTGTTGTCCGCCAGCTCTGCTTGTACACCGGAGACGAGATGCATCACATGAGAATAGCGCTCAATCGTCAGCAGCTCTGGTACACGTACGGTGCCATAGCGAGCAATGCGTCCCAGATCGTTACGCTGCAAATCGACCAGCATAATATGCTCGGCGCGTTCCTTTTCGGTATGCAGCAGCTCCTGCTCCATGTCGTGGTCTTCCTGCTCTGTTGTGCCACGGCGGCGTGTTCCGGCGATAGGACGAGCAGATACAGAACCGTCGATGACAGACACGAGTAGCTCAGGCGAAGCCGATACGAGCTGGAAACCCGGCAATCGAAGCAAGCCCATATATGGCGACGGATTGGTCAGACGCAGCCATTCGTAGATCCTTTCCGGTGTGCTCTTGATCTGGCGATGGCTGCGTAGTGATAGATTCACCTGAAATACATCACCTTGACGGATATAATGCTGCACGGCACAAACTGCCTGCTCAAACTCCGCTTGTTGAAAATCAGTCGTAAATCCGTACGCATCCGTGCGCGAATCAGCTGTTGCTGGTGGATGCTGCTCCAGAAAGAATTGACGAGACGCCGCTGATTGAATATGTGCCGCTTGCTCCAGCCATTGTTGCCACTGCGCTGCCATTTGATCTGCGGCTGATGCTGCCTCTGTATACGCATGTTCCAAATGGATTGACGTGTAGCTGGCATCATTGCTGTTATGTGCAGCATGAGTTTGATTCTGCTGCGCTTCTGAATCTGTAGTATCCGTTGAGCTGGAATGTGTGGAACCGGATATGTTCATGCCAACCGCTGGGGTAGATTCAGCACGCGCATCTTCTTTTTGTAACAATGGAGTATGCACACAGCAATACAATAACCGCTCCTGATGATCGACGACCCATACTTGATCAAAGCGAAGCCATCCATATTCCGGCAATTCCAATTCATTGGATAACCGATTGGGCAAACGCTCCAGTGAGCGCGCTACATCGTAGCTGAGAAATCCGGCAATGCCACCAGTAAACGGCGGCACGTCCTTCACCCGTGGTGCGCGATAACGAGACATCCATTGTCGCAGAACATCTAGTGGTTTGCCTGTATATTCAATGTCTTTGTCAATCAATTGATCTGGCGATGGCGTATACGCTGGATCGTCACCTGGTTCTACAACTGCTGTAGATGTACTGCGTTGTCGTTCTTCCTGGTCGCCCTGTTGCAATATCACCGATTGCCCTTTCGTCAGATCGCCGCTCAGATATTCTACTGGCTGTACACCAATATAGCTGTAACGTCCGCTTTTGCCATTTTCCAGCAAGACGGTATGAGGAAACTGTTCACTCCATAACACTTCCCAGCTCTCTGGCAGCAGCTGCTCCGACAATGGAACACGCAAAATATAGGGCAGCTGGTTGTAGCCTTCTTCGCTCCATACCTGCCATTGCTGTAACGATATACATCCTCTGGTCAAACGTAGTTCCTCCAAGCTGATCATCTGTAGTTAGTCGTTAGTATACTAAAGCGTGGCGGACTTGAGAAGGGCAAGACGGGTAAAGAACGGATGAAGTCATAGGAAGATATAAAAAATCCTCCATTCCGCGTCAAGTGACACCGGAGATGGAGGACTTTTGCAAACTGTCGTTCAGAGAAGATACTACCTTTCTACTGATCCGCAGTATAGGATGCAACATAAAATTACGATTCGAAGTTGTACAGCGGTGTACTCAGGTAGCGTTCGCCGTTACTTGGGATAATTACGACGATGCGTTTGCCTTTGCCGAGTTCTTTGGCTACTTTCAGTGCGGCATGTACAGCTGCACCGGAAGAAATACCGGACAGTACGCCTTCTTCTTTGGCTACACGGCGTGCCGTTTCGAATGCTTCTTCGTTCTCTACGTGGATAATCTCATCGTAGATGTCACGGTTGAGAATTTCTGGAACGAAGTTGGCACCGATCCCTTGAATTTTGTGAGGACCGGGTTGTCCGCCTGCCAGAATCGGCGATGCCGCTGGCTCGACTGCATAAATTTTCACTTCAGGGAAACGCTCTTTGAGGATTTCGCCTGCGCCTGTGATCGTACCGCCTGTACCGATACCAGCGATAAAGGCATCCAGCGAACCGCCGATGGAATCGATCGCTTCCACGATCTCTGGACCGGTTGTTTCGCGGTGAATTTTCACATTGGCTTTGTTTTTAAATTGCTCTGCGATAAAGTAGTCCGGGTTTTCTTTGAGGATACTTTCCGCTTTTTTGACCGCACCGTTCATACCTTCCGATCCCGGAGTCAGCACCAGTTCAGCACCGTAGGCACGCAGCAGGTTACGACGCTCCAAGCTCATCGTTTCCGGCATCACGATCACGCATTTGTAGCCTTTGGCTGCTGCGACCATAGCCAGACCGATACCCGTGTTACCGCTGGTTGCTTCAACGATCGTACCGCCCGGTTTCAGCAGTCCTTGTTTTTCCGCTTCTTCCACAATGCTGATCGCAATGCGGTCTTTGACACTGGAACCCGGGTTTTGATATTCCAGCTTCAGATAGATTTCTGCGCTATCTTCCGGAACTAAACGGTTCAAACGAACGAGTGGAGTTCCTCCAATCAATTCTGTCACGTTATTTACGACTTTTGCCATGCGTGTTGCCCTCCTTCAAATAATGGAACGTAGCAATGGGTGTTACACCCTGTATGTGTGAACTACGCTAATCCGAGTAAAATGGTAGGTATTAATATGACTTAATAGTACCAATATGGAACATCGTTGTCAATGTTCTGTTCCTTATTCCTGCGGATTCGCGGATAAAATATACGCATTATACTTTTTCCGTAGTTGCTGCTCGACTTCAGTCAGCGGACGAGCGCGTTCCAGCGCGATTTTGCGGCGAGCGGTGTCACGGCTAATTTCTAGCTTGGACGTTTGCGGCAACCGAATATCCAGCATCTGCACAACGGCGTATCCGCTATCATCCAGCTTGATCGGACCAACGATATCGCCTTTGTTCATCGTTTTGACGACCTTCATCATCTCGGCTGGTTGAAATGGATCATCATCGTCGATCCAGCCCAATTCGCCACCGTTGGAAGCGGAAAACGAATCGATGGATAGCTGCTTGGCAACATCACCAAAGTCCTCACCGTTCTCAATCCGCTGCACCGCTTCATTCGCCTGATCTTCGCTATCCGTTTTGATCCATGCCAGTTCGTACTGTCGCTGCTGACTATTCTGCTGTTCATGCTGCTGCAAATAGCTATCGATCTGCGCGTCGGTCACGTTGATGCTGGCTGTAGCGATCTTTTCCAATTGAATCTGATACGTCGCCTCGTTCTGCAAATCCTGCTGACTTAATCCGAACTGACTGTTCATTTCCTTGTAAAAGGCAGCTGGTGAATCATAGCCGCTAATCTGCTCCTGCAAGCTATCGTCGATCTCTTGCTGACTGACCTCAATATGCAGCGTCTGTGCTTCCAGCTGTACTGCCTTGCGATTCATCATCTGGGTCAGAATCTCCTGACCGTAGCGTTTCTTCAGCTCCGCAACCCACTGATCCTCGCTGATCTCCTGATTGTTCACGACTGCTACTGCTGCGCCGTCACCGCCAGAATGCTGAACTGCTCGGATGACCCAAAAGGCTCCGAGCAGCATAATAATGACTATGACCAAGACCATGACGGCTGTCCATAACGGTGATCTGCCCTTCGTCATATGTCTTGTCTTCCTTTAGCTTTTGGCTTCGGTCAGAATGTGTTCCAGATCCTGACGGTTAAACTGGTACTTCTCGTTACAGAAATGGCAAACGACTTCCGCCTGACCGTCTTCCTCGATCAGTTGCGTCAATTCGTACTCGCCCAGACTGACCAAGGTTTGCTCAACGCGTTCACGCGAGCATGCGCAGTTGAACACGATATCCATCTGATCCATAATTTCCACGTCCGGCAAAATCTTGCGCAGCATATCTTCCAGTTCCAGCCCTTGCTCCAGCAGTGTCGTTACTGGCGGCAATGTAGATAGCGCCTTCTCAATGGCATCAATCTCGGCATCGTTCAGACCCGGCAGCAATTGAATAATGAATCCACCCGCTACGATCACGGAGTTGTCCGTATTGACTAGCACGCCTACACCGACCGCAGATGGCGTCTGCTCGGATGTAGCAAAATAGTACGTAAAGTCTTCGCCCAGCTCGCCGGAGATAATCGGCACACTGCCACGATATGGCTCCTTGAGACCGAGATCTTTGATCACATAGACAAAGCCTTCGGTACCTACTGCACCAGCAACATCCAGTTTGCCCATCGCATTGCTTGGCAGATGCACATGTGGATTGTCCACATACCCGCGAACCTCGCCTTTGGCATTAGCATCGGCTACGATCTGTCCGAGCGGTCCGTTTCCTTTGACCTGAAGCGTTAATTTCTCTTCGCCCTTGAGCATAGCGCCCATCATCGCAGCAGTACTCAGTGTGCGACCAAGTGCCGCTGTAGCGGTTGGCCAAGTGTCATGTCTGCGGCGCAGTTCCTCTACTAGCTCAGTCGAACGAATGGCAAATGCACGAATTTTGCCACCCAAAGCGATACCGCGGATCAGGCGATCCGACTTGTGTTGTTGTTCCATCTATATAAAACTCCTCTCAATTATGCGTCGCTTGATCCTGTTGTTCATTAAGAATGTGGTAGTGATTGTATTGCACATTACCCTATTATTGTAACGTCATTACAAGGCGGCTGCAAAAAAAGCCGCACAGGTTCAGCACTTTATATTCTAAAGTGACGCTGCGTACACGTCAAAAGTTTTGTGCTGCCTGTCGGCTTGGAAATGTATGCAATTATAAAATAGATGATCCATCATTGCGGGCAACTGCTTTACCAGAGATGCGATTACGCTCATAGATCAAACGCAGTCCTTCCAGCGTCAGCAGTGGATTCACCTCGTCAATGCTGTCGGTTTCGCTCGCAATCAGCTCCGCTTGACCACCAGTAGCGACAACACGCGCGCGTTCACCCAGCTCCTCGTGAATGCGTTTGACGATGCCATCGACCTGACCAGCATATCCGAAAATAATACCTGACTGCATCGCATGAATCGTATTGCGTCCGATCACCTTGCGCGGCTTCTCTAGCTCAATATTCGGCAGCTTGGAAGCACGCTGATACAGCGCCTCGGTCGAAATGCCGATTCCCGGCACAATCGCCCCACCCAAATAATTCCCCTGACTATCAATGCAATCAAACGTCGTCGCCGTGCCAAAATCGACTACGATCACTGGACTGCCATAAATCGCAATCGCTGCTACCGCATTGGCGATCCGATCAGCCCCTACCTCACGCGGATTCTCATACCGCAGATTCAAGCCGGTACGAATACCCGGCCCGACAATTACCGGCGTATGATGCAAATACTTCGCACACATCTCTTCCAGCGTATGCATGATCGGCGGCACGACCGATGAAATGATAATGCCTTCCAGCGCCTGCGTCGCAATACCAGACATCTGAAATAACTGATGAACCGTTACACCGTATTCGTCCGGGGTCGCCTGGCGATTGGTATGGATACGAAAATGATGCAGCAATGTTTTTTCTTTATAAATGCCGAATACGATATTCGTATTCCCAATATCAATCACCAGTATCAATGAGGGTCACTCCTTCTTTTTGGCTCCAAGATCAAGGCTGATATCCAGATTATGAAATGAATACGTCAGCCGTCCAACCGATATAATATCGATCCCCGTCTCTGCCAGTCCGCGAATCGTATCCAGCGAGACATTGCCGGACGCTTCAATCTTCACATGTGGGCTATGGCTGCGTATCAGCTGTACCGCTTCGCGCATATTGGTACTGTCCATATTATCCAGCATAATAATATCAGCGCCGCTATCCAGTGCTTCGTGTACTTGAGCGATGAATTCCGTCTCCACTTCAATCGTCATCGTATGCGGAATGGCAGCGCGTGCCGATTGTACAGCCGCCGTAATGCCACCAGCGGCTTTGATATGATTGTCCTTGATCATCACTGCATCATACAATCCAAAACGATGATTCGCTCCGCCACCGATGCGCACGGCATACTTTTCCAGCATCCGGTGACCGGGTGTCGTCTTGCGTGTATCAACCAGCCGTACTGGCAGCCCTGCTATGCGCTGAACATATTCTGCTGTCCCAGTCGCAATGCCAGACATCCGTTGCAGCAAATTCAGCGCCAAGCGCTCGCCCGTTAACAGCGAATGGGTACTGCCTTCCACTTCTGCTATAATATCACCTTTTTGCAGCAATTGCCCCTCAATTGCTACTGCCTGAAAATGAAGACTGCAATCAACGACGGCAAATACGCGCTCCGCTATCGGCAGTCCCGCCAGAATGCCATCCTGCTTGGCATGGATTACCGCCCGGCTCATATGCCCTTGCGGAACGGTCACAGCGGTCGTTACATCGCCTGCACCTACATCCTCCTGTAGCCAGTGTCTGATCCATGTATCCAGCTGCTCCTGATATCCGTTAAACATGACTGATCTTCTCCTCACTTAGCCCATATTGTCGGTGCTGAATCGTATGCTTGTGCCAGTTCACATCGTCTCGCTCTGGAAAATCGTCCCGATAATGCCCACCGCGACTCTCCTCACGCTGAAGCGCCGCGAGCATAATCAAGCGTCCGACAAGCAGCATATTGCCCAGCTCATCATGATCCCGATCCATCGTAAATGTATAGCCTGGTAGCGTATCATATTGACGCTGAATATGTTGCAGCTGCTCTAGCCCCTGTTGCAGACCAGTAGCTGTACGGCGAATACCTGCATACATCGTCATGCATCGCCGCAGTGCAAGCCGCACATCCAACAATTGCGATTGCATGACAGATGACGGCGCAGATGATGCAGATGACGGGGTTGTGAATTTATTTACATTAGGAGAGTCAGAAAATACAGCCTTATCGCTCATCATCTCCAGCAGCGGCAATTCCATAATGCGCTGTGCAATTCGGCGACCGTATACAACCGCTTCAGACAGCGAGTTGCTTGCCAGCCGATTCGCTCCATGAATGCCCGTAGACGACACTTCCCCACAGGCAAATAAGCGCGCAATGCTGCTCTCCCCGTTATCATCGGTACGAATACCGCCCATCATATAATGTGCTGCCGGAGAAACCGGAATCCAATCTTGCGCCAGATTCAGTCCATACCGCAGACAAGTTTCATAAATGGTCGGAAAGCGATGTCGCAGCTGCTGCTCTGATTCGTGCGTAATGTCCAGATATACAAAAGCACTCCCATCCCGCTCCATCTCACTTACAATCGCCCGGGATACAATATCGCGCGGTGCCAAATCACCCAGCGCATGATAATTCGGCATAAATGCTTCACCCTGTGTATTGCGTAAGATCGCGCCTTCCCCGCGTACCGCCTCCGAAATCAAAAAGCGCGGCGCACCTGGATAACAAAGCGCTGTCGGATGAAACTGGATAAATTCCATATCTCGCAACTGCGCACCTGCCCGATACGCAATCGCAATACCATCGGCAGTAGCTACTTCTGGATTGGTCGTATGCTCATATAGCTGTCCGCTGCCGCCCGTACACAATACGGTCGCTTGTGAGATGACATGCAGCACATGACCATCCGGCTTGCGAATGACCGCCCCGATGCACTGCTCATCCTGCATGAGCAGCTCCACCGTGCTATGCCGCTCCCACACATCAATCCTGTCATGCTGCTGTACTTGCCGCGACAATGCCCGCACAATCTCATGTCCGGTCGAGTCGCCATTCGCATGCAAAATGCGGCGGTGGCTATGCGCTCCTTCGCGTGTCAGCTCCAGCTTGCCGTCCAACATATCAAATGCCGTTCCAAGCATCATCAGCTCCTGTACTCGCTCTGGTCCTTCCTGCACCAGTACATGTACCGCATGCTGCTCACACAAACCCGCTCCTGCCAGCAGGGTATCTTCCAGATGAAAGTGAGGCGAATCATCCTGCGCCATCACCGCAGCGATACCACCCTGCGCATAACGTGTATTGCTTTCCAGCAGTATATCCTTTGTGATTAATAGCACGTTCTTATGTTCACTTGCCGCTAGGGCAGTAAACAACCCGGCAATGCCCGTTCCGATCACCAGTACATCGGTATACACAGTATCGTCGTAATCATCATTGATAGAGACTGTGAATCTTGACTGCTGCATGATTCTATTTGCCTGCCTTTCTGGTTCTGTCATCAATTCATCATTGTGTTCACTTACTCATCTGTACAGCTGTTTGCAGCAATACGACCAATGAAGCGTAGCCAACAGCAAATAGTATATAGACAAGTTGTAATTTACGAGGATGAGACTTCCAGCATCCGCTCCAGCGATACACGGGCACGATCTGCAACAGCAGGCGGTACGTAAATTTGCGGCTTCATCGTTTCTAGACAGTTGACCAGCTTTTTCAGATTGTTCACCTTCATATTGGGACAGACGAGATATTTACTGGCAAAATGAAATTGCTTATCTGGGCTGTCCTTACGCAGCTGATACCCGGTACCGTCTTCCGTACCAACGATAAATTCCTGTACGTCTGATTCGCGGCAATATTTAATAATCGCAGTCGTACTGCCTACAAAATCACCCAATGCTACGACTTCTGGACGGCATTCGGGATGCACAACAAACTGCGCATTCGGATATTTGGCTTTCATTTCGAATACATCCTTCACGGTCAGCATATCATGGGTATTGCAGTAGCCTTCCCAAATAATCATCTTCTTATCGGTGTGTTGCTGTACATAATGACCGAGATTCTTGTCCGGCACCCAGATGATCTCATCGGAGTCAACGGATTGGATCACCTTGACCGCATTGGCGGAAGTGCAGCAAATATCCGTTTCTGCCTTCACGTCAGCAGAGGAATTAATATAGGTGACGACTTTGGCGTTCGGATGCTGAGCTTTTAGCTTGCGTAGCCCATCCACGTTGACCATATCCGCCATCGGGCAACCCGCACGCTCGTCGGGAATAATGACTGTCTTGTTGGGTGCGAGAATTTTGGCGCTCTCCCCCATGAAATGCACACCGCAAAATACGATAGTATCCGCATCCGTCTGTGCCGCTTTCTGAGCTAGCAAAAATGAATCGCCACGAAAATCGGCAACTTCCTGAATCTCGTCACGCTGATAATAATGAGCAAGAATAATCGCATTGCGTTCCTTTTTCAGCTGAATCAGACGTTCCCGCAGCTCCGCATCGCGTTCTGCTTTCTTTTCCAGTGCTAATGCTTCCATCATGTCATCTCCCTGTAGTTTGAATTTTTTTTCACATTTCTTGAAATAATTTTCACAATTCAAGTCATCGACGATTCTCTGTAATGCCAAGCTATCACAAGGAACGATACATATAGAATGAACAGACCAATATTGAATCTAATCCACAAACGTATCAACTCGTTTTTAGCTTCATGATATCATGAAAGATAGCTCATGCCCGCTCTATGTCTCTGCACAAGCCTGATTCATCGCTCACTCGTGTCCATATATCTCGCACAAAGACAAGATCACATTCACACAGACGAATACGAACCAGACGATAACCACATAACATTGTGAAAAAAATTGCGTACTCCAGTGCGAAATGTGTCTAAAATGTGATCAACTTCCCCAATACTGTAAACAATTTGAACAGTGCTTGTCAATCTCAAAATCTTGCGTAGGTGGATATGCTTGATGCTTCTATCATCAGGCAAAACAAAAACCCCCGAAGATCATATGATCTTCAGGGGTAGGTTGTTTGTATTCTATATTGCATTATTTGATCACGTGATAGCTATGATCCATTCAGATAAAGCGTCACCGTACGATGGATTAGATCGTTGGTGTACCTCCACCTGGACCACGGTTATCGCCAGAATCATCATTTGGATTATTCGGGATGTTACCACCTGCTTCCGGAGAGGAAGAAGTCGTATCATCTTTGTCCAAACGGACTTTGGAATCACCGATGCTATCGAATGTTGGTTCACCAGTTTCTGTTGGTGTTCCATCATTGTTGCCACCGGATGTGCCTTCGCCGAAGCCTTCCAGCGAGCCATTTTCGATCAGATATTTGATCTGTTCGAAGTCCAGTGTTTCTACTTCAAGCAGCGTTTGAGCGATCAGATGCATTTCGCGGGAATGCTTTTGCAGCAATTCGCGGCAACGCTCGTACGATTCCGTAATAAAACGGTTCATCTCCTGATCAATCTCATAAGCAATCGCATCACTGTAATTCTGTTCGTGACCCAAGTCACGACCCAGGAATACTTGACCTTGCGAACTGCCAAACTGCATCGGTCCGAGCTTCTCACTCATACCGTATTCAACGATCATGCTGCGTACGATACTTGTTGCTTGTTGGAAGTCACTGTAAGCACCAGTACCAATCTCACCGATGTACAGTTCTTCCGCCACACGTCCGCCGAGGAGACCGGTTACTTTATCCAGCAATTCCTGTTTGGTTACGAGTGTACGGTCTTCCTTCGGCATCATGATTACATATCCGCCAGCACGTCCGCGCGGTACGATCGTTACTTTGTGTACCATATCGGCGTGTTCCAGGAAGTAACCAACAATCGTATGACCGGCTTCGTGGTAAGCGACGATGCGTTTCTCGCGGTCGCTGATTACGCGGCTGCGTTTCTCTGTACCGACGATTACGCGGTCGATCGCTTCATCCACCTCAGTCATCGAGATGTCGCGGCGGTTACGACGAGCCGCCAGCAATGCCGCTTCATTCAGCAGGTTTTCCAGATCCGCTCCGGTAAAGCCTGTTGTACGTTTGGCGATAATATCAAGTTTGACATCCTTGGTCAACGGCTTGTTGCGGGCATGAACTTTGAGCACCGCTTCACGACCTTTGACATCTGGACGATCGACTGTAATTTGACGGTCGAAACGACCTGGACGCAGAAGCGCAGGGTCGAGAATATCCGGACGGTTCGTTGCAGCCACGATGATGATACCTTCGTTGGCGCCAAATCCATCCATCTCAACGAGCAATTGGTTGAGCGTTTGCTCACGTTCATCGTGTCCGCCACCAAGACCGGCGCCACGTTGACGACCTACAGCGTCAATCTCATCAATAAAGATAATACAAGGCGCATTTTTCTTCGCATTTTCAAACAAGTCACGAACACGGGATGCACCGACACCGACGAACATTTCGACGAAGTCAGAACCGGAGATGCTGAAGAACGGCACGCCCGCTTCCCCGGCTACTGCACGGGCAAGGAGGGTTTTACCGGTACCCGGAGGACCGACGAGCAGAACGCCTTTGGGAATGCGCGCTCCGACCGTATTAAATTTACGCGGATCTTTGAGGAAGTCCACGACCTCGACGAGTTCTTGTTTCTCCTCGTCCGCACCAGCTACATCCTCAAATGTAATCTTTTTCTTCTCTTCGTTATACAGACGCGCACGGCTTTTGCCAAAGTTCATCACTTTGCCGCCGCCACCTTGCGCCTGATTAAACAGGAAGAAGAAGAGGATAAACATAATGACGAGCGGGATCATGGAAGTGATAAAGGACAACCAAATACTGTCGCCTTCCATCGGCTTCACCGTCACCTGCGTCCCTGAACCGTCAATAGCGGAGTTGATCTCGTTCACCGCTGTATCGGTGGCAGGGATATAGCTTGTAAACTGCTTGGATTTTGCATCAGCAGGTTGCGTTTTGTATTCCCCGGTTACCAGGTAAGCATAGTTGTCGAATTGAATCGTCACCGATGCTACATTACCGGCGGCAAGTGCTGCTTTGAGCTGGTCATATCTTGGATTATCGGTAGTTTCACTTCCGTCACTTACGTAACGGACGATGCCCACCACGACTAAGAAAAGTATTAAATAGAAACCAGAATTCCGGATGAACCGATTCATCCCCTACCTCCTCTCAAGACACTTAAATTATTTTACCATAGCCTGTCTGGCGTTCTCAATAGATGCCAGAGCACAATAACAGATATTGTCAGAGTTATGCAAAGTCACCAATAACCCCGCTTTCTGTCGACGCCCATTCGAATACCGGGTATTCGCAGGCAAGGTAATTAGCTCGAATAAATTTCCGGTTTTAAAATCCCAATGTAGGGGAGATTCCGGTAATGCTCGGCATAGTCCAGACCATATCCTACAATGAAAGCATCCGGAATATTGAATCCGGTATAATCAGCTTCCAGATTGACGGTACGACCAGACGGTTTATCGAAAAGGGTTACTACACGCACACTCTTCGCATTACGACCGCGAAGAATCTCGATGAGATAGCTGAGCGTGAGACCACTATCAATAATGTCCTCAACAATAAGTACATCCCGGTCTTCCACAGAAACATCCAGATCTTTGACGATCTTCACGACACCGGACGATTTGGTGGAAGCACCATAGCTGGATACCGCCATAAAATCGATTTCAAGCGGTACTTCGATCCGTTTCACAAGATCCGCCATGAATACGAATGCACCTTTTAGGACACAAATAACGAGCGGATTGCGCTCTTTGTAATCCTCGCTGAGTGTAGCACCCAGCTCCAAAATCTTCTGTTGAATTTCTTCTTCACTGATGAGCACTTCTTTGATATCGTTGTGCAACTTGGATGAACCTCCTACATTATACTTATCAAGCTAAATCGATGGAAATCAAACATTAATCTTCAGACTTTACGATTTTCATATAAAGACAGCGATTCGTATCTGGTCCCAGCAGCGCTTCACGTGCGCGCCGTAGCCCGGGTATCCATAATATACGTCCGCTGACATCAACCAGCAGAGGCATACGATCGCGCTGAGATAATGGTATCTTGGCATCGATAAAAAGATTTTTTACTTTTTTTGTTCCGCCACCGAGCAGGGCAATCACATCGCCGGGACGGCGGGAACGCAAATAAAGCGGAAAATCCAATAGATCCGCATCGAAAAACGCCTCGTCCGAAGATAGTGCAACCGACTCGGATAGAGTATGACCTCCATGCCGTACTGTCACTTCCAAACGTGCAGAAGTGCCCGGTACATACACTACAGCATCTTCATGCTGTACAGGAAGGCAAAATGGTGCAGCTTCCTGTTCGGATATCTGCATAAACCGAATATCGTCGTATTCCCGTATACAGATAATACGGCTTCCGACATCCAAATTCCAGCTTGCGAGATCGCTTTGTTCAATCTGACGACGAATGATTTCGATTTTGGCGAAATCAAAGGTCTCATTAGCCGATGACAGATAATTTAATATTAGTTTAATCAACCTCCGTTGTAAAGCGACATGCACCGTGACAAAGGAAGCTGCGGAAAATGAAAATGATCCTTCTTTCTCTTTAACCAATTCGTTATACAACGTCTCGGTCTGTTGAACAATATATTCATTTTCCGTACTTGCGATCTCCGCCAGCCGGGACAATGCCGGTACGAGTTGATTGTTAAATGGTTCCAGAAAAGGCAGCACGTCCAGCCGGATGGCGTTGCGCGTGTACTTGCGCTGGTCATTGCTGCTGTCTGTCATATAGCGAAACCCACATTCACGGCATGCGCCAATGAGGTCTGCCTTGTATATACGTAGGAACGGACGGATAAGTTCCACATTTTTTTCGGTTCTGCGCAATTTCATTCCACCAAGTCCTTCAGGGCCGGTGCCACGCAAAATCCGCATCAAGATCGTCTCCGCCTGATCGTCCATATGATGGGCAAGTGCGATCGCCTCTGCGTTGTAATCAGAGGCAACTCGGTGCAGAAAATCATACCGCAAGTGACGTGCCGCTTCTTGCGCGCCTAGCCCGGTCTGCTGCATATAGGCAGGTGCATCCGCCGTTTCCCATTCCAAAGGAATCTCCAGCTCTGCTGCCAGCTGCTCTACAAACATCGCCTCTGTCGCCGATTCCTCTGGTCGAAATCCATGATTCATATGAGCGCACACCAGACGCCAGCCATATACCGGTGACAGCACATGCAGCGTATGCAGCAGAGCTACCGAATCCGGCCCACCGGATACTGCCACGACGATGGTGCAATGGACAGGCAATATGCCCTCCTGCACCAATGCCTTCGTCTGCTTCACGATGCTGTTCCAGTGAGGTGTATCCATGTTGCTTCTCTCCTCTATTTACCCTTGCATGTTATCATTGCCGATCCGCTCAACCCCGAAAATAGATCGCCAGCAACACAATGCCTAACCCGATCAATGACCAGATAAAGGCATTGCGCAGACGCATCGTCATCAGATCATTACTGCTACGATTCCCCGGAAGCCCGGAGCGAGTAATCGCCCGCCAGCTGTAATAAGCTTCGCGTGTGCTGCGGAATTCGCCTTTGACCGCCTTTTTCAGCCAGCCGTTATACAGACGTAATCCCGGCGTATGATCGATCAGTTGCACCAGATCAGCCTCACTGCGTATTTGCGGCAGCTGGGTCGAGATAATTCGCTGCAATCCCGGTTCATTGAATAGCTTGAGACAAATCACGGCAAATGCAAACAGATCATACGCATAATCGCCAACCCGATCGCCCGCCTTCCAGTACTTGCGATCATACCATTCCGTAAACTGGTGAATACTCTGTCCCTGTGGACGCGCACCGCCATAATCAATCAGATCGACCTGTCCTTCGTCGGACATGATCACATGCTCGGCTTTTAGATCACCGAACACCCAGCCTGATTCGTGCAGTTCGGATAAAATCTCCAGCACGCCGAGTCCGGCAATCCCGATCCTATCTGCGCCGCGTGCACGCAGGTAGAGACTGAGTGGCTGACCTTTGACGTATTTCATCACATAGAAAGGAATACTTTCCCCCGTCTCCTCATAGTCGTCGACATCGTACAGGTAACGGTTGGAATCATTTCTGCCGGTCAACTTCCAGTGCTTATGTAAGGAAAACAGGAGCTTGATCTCCGGCTGTAGGTTATGGTTTACGGTTGCCATCTTGAGTGCGTACTGCTGACCTTGTGCATTGCTCACCAGATAAACGATTCCGTTGGTGCCTTTGCCCAGTGTCCGCTGAACGACGTATTGCTGGCCTCTCGTTCTACCTGTCACTGTTGTGCCTGCCGGCAATTCAGAATGTTCCAATGTCGACAACCGAGTCTCTCCTTCCCATCAGGTTGGGTATTGTCCCAGTGTACCATATCTAGTTACATTATTTGCGTGTAATCCTGCATCATAAGCAAAAAACCGTAGACGACAAAACGTCTACGGTCGTTATTTATCATACTGTATGCCAGGTGAGGATTAGCTTCGCTTGGCACCACGGCCTCCACGCTTGGATTCCGTATTTTTTTTCAATGATGAAATACGCTCTTCGCTATCTTTGAGGAAGCGAGTCAATTTATCATCGAATGAAGCTTTATTAGGAAAAGAAGGCTTGTTAAACGAACGTCCACCACGATCGCCGCGATTAAAACCGCCGCCACCGCCACTAGGACGATCTCCGCCATCTCTGCCGCCGCCACGAGATTCCGGACGTGGAGGTCTGGAGGATGGTGGTCTTGAAGATGGTGCTGCCTCTGCTGGTTTATCTACTGCTTGTTTAATCGAAAGTCCAATCTTTCCATCCTTGTCGACATTGATTACTTTAACGGTAACGACATCGCCTAGCTTGAGGTGATCGTTAACATCCTTAACGTAATTGTCGGCAATTTCCGAGATGTGAACAAGACCAGTGACACCTCCAGACAGATCTACAAATGCTCCAAAGTGCGTAATGCCTGTCACTTTGCCTTCTAACTTCGTGCCCACTTCAATTGCCATAGAGTAAAATGATCCTCCCTTAAAATGTACAGTAAAATCCTACTTGGATTGCTACATGCGGTGATTAAATTATACCGGAAGCCCCTAGTAAGGTCAACCGAGAAACCCGCGTCTTACGGCTCATTTCACGTCAATATTTACTTATTTTCCTGCGGTTCCGTCGCCCAGATCGGCTTTTCGCCCGGAAGATACATGCCGTACTGTTTACGAGCCACTTGACCGATGTATTCCGGATCTTCCAAACGCTTCAATTCTGTCTGCGATTGGGTTAGTACCGCCTGTGCTTCCGTCTGCTTCTGCTGCTGCTCAACAAGCTGCTGCTTTTTGGCGGACAATTGTATCGATTGATGAATAAATGTATAGGCAGCCCAACCGAGGAAAAGCACCATCACGACCATCCAGATCCGTAACCGTCTACGCGCACCGTTATTAGGTGTAGGGGATGAAGCATTCTGTTTTCTTGGTTGCTGTTGGCGGCCATTATGTACCGATACTGGTTTTGGTATCATCAGGGTTCCTCCTTGAACAGTGTTTCATGTGTGTGCTCCATTCCGTTCCATCGGGTTGGAGATGATGCAAAAGTATAAGTGTCGAGTGACCTTTAATTAACATAACTATTGCTTATACGTTACATTACCACAAAATAAGCAAATGTAACACTTTGTCATCAAAGAAAATGGTAAAAGGCTGTTTTCGTGTCGAAAATGACACAAAAACAGCCTTTTGCAGCCCGTATGATCACGGACGAGCGTCCGATGCCCCTGAATCTGCGCACGATGGCAGTTCCACTATTCGGCAGTCGCAGATATCGTTAGAACAAATCGTTGTTCCGCTGAACCGCTTCTTCCTTGAGCAGCGTGTACATCGTAGCCGCCTCGTCCTTGCGCGTGGATTCCGCCAGACGCTCGACACGAACAGTGACGAGCTTTTGACCGAATTGCACGGTAATCTCATCGCCGACTTTAACCGTGGCGCTAGGCTTGGCCTCGCGCCCATTTAACAGGACTCGTCCCTGCTCAGACACATCTTTGGCCACGGTGCGGCGCTTGATCAGTCTTGATACTTTCAGGAATTTGTCCAGACGCATTTAGTTAACCGCTTCTTTGAGTTTGTTACCTGCTTTGAATGCAGGAACGTTGGACTCAGGGATATTGATTTCAGCGCCAGTTTGCGGGTTGCGTCCGGTACGTGCAGCACGTTTACGAGTTTCGAAAGTTCCGAAGCCGATCAGTTGTACTTTGTCGCCTTTGGACAGTGCGCCAGTGATTTCATCCAGAAATCCGTTCAGTACAACTTCTACGTCTCTTTTAGTCAAACCGCTATTGTTCGAAATGTTGTTGATCAGGTCTGTTTTGTTCATTATTAAAAGCCTCCCAAATTTTCAAAAAAGTTCAACTGGGTCAACCTTGTGCTGTCCCATGAACAGCATGTTAACACACAGCCGCTCCCTAAGTATAGTACATTCTTGGCTCAAGCCCAAATTCCTGCAAAATAATTTACTTATTCTGGGATTTGGCTTCATCCCATAGGCGATCCATTTCAGCCAAATCGGCATCCTCCAAAGCCCGTCCCTGCGCCTGTAGCGCCTGTTCAATGTACCCAAAACGGTACTTGAATTTGCGGTTCACAAGTGCGAGCGCTTGTTCCGGGTCTGCCTTGATAAAGCGTGATATGTTGACCGCGCAGAACAGCAAATCACCTAGTTCAAGCTGCTGTTCCTCCGGTGTCTGACCGTCGCGAATCGCTTCTTTCAGCTCAGCGAGTTCCTCGTCTAGCTTGCCCAGAGCACCCTCAACATCCTCCCAGTTGAAGCCGACTTTGGCAGCTTTTTTCTGAAGCTTGTAAGAGGTGAGCAGTGCTGGTAGATCGCGTGGGATGCCGTCCAGAATAGAGGCTGCCTTCTCCTGCCCCTTGAGGCGCTTCTCCTCGGCTTTCATCGCATCCCAGTTTTGTAGGGCTGCCTGAGCATCTCCCGCCTGTCTATCGCCAAATACGTGCGGATGACGGAAGATCAGCTTACGGTTCAGCCCCTCGATCACATCATATACGTTAAATGTGCCAGTTTCTTCTTCAATCTGGGAGTGAAGCATAATTTGCAGCAGGACATCGCCCAGCTCCTCCTGCATATGATCGGGGTCATCGTCGTCGATCGTTTCCAATACTTCATACGTTTCTTCGATAAAATTCTGACGCAATGAAGTATGCGTCTGCTCACGATCCCACGGACATCCACCCGGACTGCGCAAAATCTGCACAATCTCATGCAAACGGGCAAAGGTACGATTGCGCACTTGCTCATCTTCGGTACGCGGCACATAGATCAGCGACAGATTGCCATATTCCTGCACATGATCCAGTTCATGCAGCGGTATGCGGTGAATCTGCTCCTGACCGTCGACACCTAGATAATGTGCTACGATCACCTCATAATCGTCCGGGTACAGCTCCATTAGGCTCAGCTTCACATCTGACGCGGTAAAGGTATCGTACACCTGACCGATGACCGTATGCAGCTGCGGTTGCAGTAGCTCAGCATTTAACCCCGCCGCATCCAACAGTTGGAAGCCTTCAATCGGATCAAATCCAAGCCGTGTAAATGCTGCATCCAGAAAGCTCTCTCCGCCCAGTATATGAACCTGAATCTGCTGCTCTTTTCCCTTTTCGCGCAATAATTGTACCGTTTTCTCTGCCACCATCGGGTGCCCAGGTACCGCGTAGACAATCTCTTCATCCTCATGCGATACAGCGGCTTGCAGCAGACGGTATGCAATCTCAGCATACACTTCGGGAAACGATTCTTTTTCTTCATATACATCATCAAACGTTACAAATTCGGCGGTCACAGCTTCCAGTGCCGGATGATCCTTCGTGCGCACGTATAGACGCTTGGCAGACTGAAGCTTTTTGAAAATACCGACAGTCAGCTGATCCTCGTCACCGGAGCCAAGACCGACAATCGTAATGGTAGCGCTCATGTTCATCCCTCCTAAGCGTAATAGTTATATGTGGTTACTTTTTAATAATTCTCAATTTGTTCAACCATGGTACAAGGCGACTGCCTATTTTCGGTAACGCTGCGGCTTGCTGTTCAGTCATCAGTTGGGTGCGGAACAAACCGATCAGGAACAGGATTCCTCCAATCGCAATCCCACCCAACGTTACAATCAATGCTTCCAGACGGGCGTGCATGCCCAGTGCAGGCAGCAACCAATCCATCAGCCATTGCCACACTCCAACGCCTGCACACATTACAATCGTCACTAGCAGCGGCTTCCAGACCATCTCTCGCCACGAAACAGGGAATTGAGTTAATCGGATTAGCAAAATAATATTCAGCAGCGCCGCCAAACTGTACGCGACAATACCGGCAATCGCGGCACCATTGATCCCATAGTGCGGCACCAGTACGATATTAAGCACCGCTTTGACGATGGTCGCTAGCAGTAGATGAATGGCTGGTGCTCTGACTGAACCCATTCCTTGCAATAACGCTGCGGTCACAATCGATAGCGTTGCCCCAATACCGGTGAATGCGAGCCAGCGGATCGTATCGCTACCGATGGCGTCTTCATACAACATAATGTCTACCGGCATCGCCAACATCGCAATTCCAGCGGAAGAAGCTAGTCCGAGCAGCCAGAACCAGTTTACCGTCTGCTGCGTCTGTGAACGAATCAGATCATGACGATCACGTATGCGAGCATCTGCCAATGCCGGGATAAATAGCACCGACATCGATGTTGCCAGCATGGACATCATTTGGACAAGTGGAATCCCGCGGTTGTACACGCCGAACTGAATCATCGCTTCCGCTTCACTCCAGCCGCTTGCCTTTAATAGACGCGGCATCGTAAACGTGTCTACAAGGCTGATCAGCGGCGCCGATAGAGAACCGAGACAAATGGGCAATGCGTATAGCAGCAGCGCCTTCAGCAGCGGCCAGGCGGGCTGATGTTGAACTGGTGCTTGTTCCACCTGTACCTGAATAGCAGCTAATCGGGTACGACGACGGTATAACCACCAGTAGATCAACATCACGAGCAGCCCTGCCGCTCCGCCCGCAGCCGAGCCAAATGTCGCTCCAGCCGCGATCCAGTCATCCGCAGCGCCGAGTTGATGCAGCCAGAGCAGCAATGCGACCATCGCAGCTACACGTACCGTTTGCTCTGCCACCTGCGACACTGCCGTCGGCATCATATCATGCATCCCCTGAAAATACCCGCGCAGTCCTGCCATAATTGGCACCAGCGGCAATGCCAGCGCCGCACTGCGTAATGCTGCTTCAGTGTGCATATTGTCAATCCACGCTGCTAATAGCGGTGCTGCCACATACATCAGTACGCCAAACAGCACACCTAGCACAACCAGCATCATGGACGAGATGCGCAGCACACGCCGTGCTCCCGCTTCGCGCCCGGATGCCATTTCCTCCGCCACAAATTTGGATACTGCCGCCGGGAAACCAGCTGTTGCCACTAGCAGCACCAATGTATAAAAAGGATAGACCGCATTGTAAATGCCAAATACCCCATCACCGCCAATATTTTGCAGCGGGATCTTCTGAATTGTACCAATCAGCTTGGACAGAATCGCTGCCAGCACAAGAATGAATGCCCCGCGCAGCAAGCGGGATGATGGGGATGCTGTTTCTTTCATAAAAAATCGGTCCTCCTCCGGCGGCATATCCTTCTCCATGATTGCCGGTTGCTTATTGCACAAAAATAGCGCGGAAGCCCGCGCTATTTTGTGATGTTACTCTTACGCCCAGCGGATTACTTGCTGCTGGTGCTGCTGTCTGTTGCTGCGCCATCTGTTGCATTTGCACCACTATCGGTTGTGCTGCTACCAGTGGAAGCATCGCCAGCTGTACCCGGTGTGCCGGTTGCATCAGCGCCTGTTCCATCCATTGTGCCTTGTGGTGCAGCTTCTGTACCGTCGGCTGCGCCTTCAACTTTTGGCAAGTTTTTACTCTTAATCATTTTTGGAATGTCATTGGTCATATAATCGCTGAATTTTTGCGAAGCGAGTTGGGACTTAATTGTGTCCTTCTCTTCGTCAGTCAGATCAGCAAAAGCTTTCTCTGTACGGGATTCCACTTTGATGATGTGGTAGCCATAGTCGGTTTTTACCGGATCGCCAATAACGCCGATTTTTTGGCTCAATGTTGCTTCTTTGAATTGCTCTACCCAGTTGCTGACTGGTTGGCCTTCATACAGACCGCCTTTGTCTTTGGAACCTGGATCATCGGAATATTTCTTAGCGATTTCGGCAAAGTCTGCACCAGCATCCAGTTTCGCTTTCACTTCTTTTGCCAGTTTCAGAGCTTGTGCATCGGTACGTGTTGTTTTGCCATCTGCACTTTGCAGACCGATCAGTACGTGACGTACATTCGCTGTTGTATATTCTTCTTTGTGCTCATCGAAGTACTTCTGTACATCAGCATCGGTTACTTTTTCTTTCATCACTTCAGAAGCCGTAAGCGCACGGTTCATATAATCTTTGACATCTTGCTCTGTCAGATCAGAAGCAGTCAGCATTTGTTGCAATTGCTCTGCATCCACACTGGATTTCAGTTGAGCCAATTGCTCATCTGCTTGCTTCGCACCTGCTTGCTGTGCGGTCTGGCTTGCTTGAGCAGCCAATGATTTATATGCAACCTCCTGTTGAAGCAGAAGATCTCTATACTGGTCTTGATCGAACATTTGTGCATATTGTGGGGTCAAAAATTTCATCATGCTGACTTCTTTGTTGAATTCGTTCTCGGTGATTGTACCGCCATCGTATTGCGCAACAACCGGGCTGTTATCCTTTTGTTGTTCTGTTTTATCCGTAGTTGCCGTAGTGTTGTTGCAAGCTGCTAACAGACTGATGCTCAGTACAGCTCCTGCTGTCAATACCGCTGTTTTACGAGCAGCTTTTTTAATTGGCCACATTCTGTAGTTCCCCCTTTAATTTGTATGATTCCATCATGGCTTCGAGGAAATTGCATAGCAATTCCAGCAGCTCGTGATCGGTCAAGCCTTTGCCTTTGACCTGGATGACCATGGCGGAACCCTGATTAAATTGTACACGCCTTTCAAACTGATTGCCAATATCGGATAGTTTCGGCATTTCGAACGCCTTTTCCTGACCTTCGTGGAATTTCAATTGTACATTGTCGCCCTGACGCGTAATCTGCTCAATACCGTAACGCTTGCCGTATAGTTTCAAGCGCGCGACCTGCATCAACTGGATGACTGCCTCTGGCAGCTCCCCAAAGCGATCCAGCAGCTCGTCTTCCAATTCAGCAATATCGTCGAACGAAGAAACCGCTGCTACCTTTTTATAAATTTCTATTTTTTGGATACTATCATAAATGTAATCCGAAGGCAAATACGCGTCAACCGACAGATTGATGCTGGTATTCCAGTCGTTCGCCTTGAGATCTTGCTCGCCCAGCATCGTCACTTTGCGTTTCTGAATCTCTTCTGCCAGCATCTGTGAATACAGATCAAATCCGACAGACGCGATAAATCCAGACTGCTCCGCACCGAGCAGGTTACCTGCTCCGCGGATCGACAGGTCACGCATCGCGATCTTGAAGCCGGAGCCAAGTTCGGTAAATTCTTTGATCGATTGCAGACGCTTCTCCGCTACCTCGGTCAGCACTTTGTCGCGCTGATACGTAAAGTAGGCGTAAGCGATGCGATTGGAACGTCCAACCCGTCCACGCAGCTGATACAGCTGGGACAGACCCATTTTATCTGCATCATGCACGATCAGCGTATTCACGTTCGGAATATCGACACCAGTCTCGATAATGCTTGTGCTGACCAGCACATCGAACTCGCCATCTAGGAAGTCGAGAATCGTCTTCTCCAGCTCCTGCTCAGACATCTGCCCATGACCAACCGCCACACGCGCATCGGGCACCAGTTCCGAGATATGAGCTGCCATCTCGTGAATGCCTTGTACTTTGTTATACAGATAATACACTTGACCGCCGCGATTCAGCTCACGCTCAACCGCTTCGCGCACTAGTGTCGGGCTATGCTCCACCACATACGTTTGTACGGGGAAACGATTTTCCGGTGGTGTCTCGATAACGGACAGATCGCGCACCCCGAGCATGGACATATGCAGTGTACGCGGAATCGGTGTTGCCGTCAGCGTCAGCACGTCCACATTCGTTTTGAGACGTTTCAGCTTCTCCTTATGGGAAACGCCAAAGCGCTGCTCCTCATCGACGATCAGCAAACCAAGATCTTTGAAAATCAGATCTTGAGACAGCAGTCGATGCGTACCGATGACTACATCAATCGTGCCCTGCTTCAACCCTTTGATCGTCTCGTTCTGCTCTTTGCGCGTACGGAAACGGCTCAGTACACCGATGTTAAACGGATACTCGCCAAAACGCTCGCGGAATGTTTCATAATGCTGCTGTGCCAAAATCGTAGTTGGCACCAGAATCGCCACCTGCTTGCCTTCAATCGCGGCTTTGAAGGCAGCACGAATCGCCACCTCGGTTTTGCCATATCCAACATCGCCACACAGCAACCGATCCATCGGACGGTTTTTCTCCATATCGCCCTTGATCTCGTCAATCGCACGCAGTTGGTCGCGTGTCTCGTCATAAGGGAATGTATTTTCAAATTCATTCTGTTCATTCGTATCGCGTTCAAATGCATATCCGGTCGCTGCCTGGCGCTCGGCATATAGCTTGATCAGATCATCCGCGATATCTTGTACCGATGAACGAACTTTGCTCTTCACGCGTGTCCATTCATTACCGCCCAGCTTGTATACCTTCGGTTCCTTTTCCTCAGAGCCGACATACTTCTGGATCAGATCAATCTGCTCGATCGGCACGGACAGCTTATCGCCGCCAGCATACATGATGTGCATATAGTCTTTGTGGATACCGGCAACTTCCAGTGTGCCAATGCCCATATATTTACCGATCCCGTGATTCTGGTGCACGACATAGTCGCCAACCTTCAACTCGGTATAACTGCGAATCCGTTCAGCGTTATCGACGTTTTTGCTAACTTTGCGCACTTTCCGCTGCTTTTTGGAGAACATCTCGCCTTCGGTAATGACTGCCAGATGAATCGATGGCAGCTCAAACCCGGATTGCAGATTGCCATCCATCATGACCGGCGTCTCGATATCATAGTCATCCAGCACACGGCGTACGCGTTCCATCCGCTCTTCACCACTTGCTACCATGACCACATGAATACCGGACTTTTTCCAGCGTTCCATCTCGGACTTCAGTACATTCATCTGCCCGTGGAAATCCTGCATCGTACGACTGACAAAATTAACGATATTGCCGGGCTGTACATGCGGCACCTGACGCAGGAAAACGGACATCCAGATATTCTGGAAACCACTGCGGTACATCACATCATCGGTATGGCGTGCCAGCTCCAGATTTGGCAGACTTTTGCCGTTTTGCAGCAGATGCATATCCCATTCGCTCTCGTCACGCTCCAGCTGTCTGGCTGTTTCTAGCAGACGCGCCGGTTCTTCCATCATAACGACCGTATCTTCAGCGAGATAATCATAGAGCGTAATCTGCTCTGGATACAGCAGCGCGATATATTTATACATTTCTGGGAAATATACATGCTGACGTAGCAATTCAATCTCGCGTCCAATCTCCTCGCGCAGACGTGCCTTTGCTTGACGATCGCTCATCTTCTCCAGCTGTATATCGAGACGCGCCGCTACCTGATCGGCAGCCTGACGCATCCGGTCGCCGTCAGCGATAATCTCACGGCATGGCGTGATAGTGACCGATTTTACTTTATCAATAGAACGCTGATCATCAGGATCAAACGTACGGATCGAATCGATCTCTTCATCGAACAGTTCTACACGGTATGCCAGATTCGTCGTCACCGGGTAAAAATCGATAATCCCGCCGCGCACACTCATCTCACCGCGCGACTCTACCCGCTCCACGCGTTCATAACCTAGCTCGATCATCCGTTTCAAAAATGATTCCAATTCCAGTGTACCGCCATCTTCCAGTACGATTTTGGCATTTGCCATCACATCGCGCGCAGGCAGATAACGTCGTACACCGGAAAACGGCACGACAATAACGCCGCGGAAACCAGCTGCGCATTGTGTCAACACATCAATACGCTGCGCCAGCGTCTCCGGGCTGGAAATGGCGCTCTCTGCCGCTACCAGCTCATTCGCCGGATACAGCAGCACTTGCTCAGGGGTAAGCGCTTCCTGCAAGTCCTCAGCCACTTTGTGGGCGTGGAACATATTATGCGTAACGACCAGCATCGGTCGCTGTGTCTCATGATACAGACCCGCTATCAGCAAATGCCGCGCGGAACCTGACAAACCCGAAATCAGCTGTTCTTTCATTCCCGACAAAATACCATCTTTTATGGAGCCAAAGTCTTGATCCTTGGCAATTGCTTCAATCAGATTGTGTAACAAAGCGGCACCTCACTTATCCTCAGGTCAAAATCTATCTATGCTCAATCTACTTAAACCGTAGTCACCATAATGATTGACAATTTGCGGCACAAACAACACAACGGTAAAACGACAAACCGTGAATAAGATCGGTTTGCCTACAAACAACCGCCTTCTTTACCTGTAATCCATCGGTTTGGAAGGCGGTACTTATGGAGTTATAAAGGGCATTGTTGTGCGCCCGTATTGCTTTCTAGTATATCATTACCCATTAAACTTAGCCATCGTCTGTTCAAATGTATGTTTGGTGCTGAATTCGATCGCATCACAAGTGGATTCGATCATCTGATCCAGCAGCTCTTTTTCCTTTTTGGGGAAATTGGACAGAACGTAATCCACAATCGCATGACCCGGTTCCGGGCGCGAGATCCCCATACGAATACGGTCAAACTCCTGTGTACCGGTATGCTGGATAATGGATTTGATGCCGTTATGACCGCCAGCGCTACCTTTGTAGCGTAGACGGATTTTGCCTGTTTCGGTATCCATATCATCGTAGACGACGATCAGATCCTCCAGCGGTATTTTGTAATAATCCATATGCGCGCGAATCGCTTCGCCAGATAGATTCATAAAGGTCATCGGTTTCATCAAAATTACTTTCACGCCACCGATATGACCTTCGCCAATCAGTGACTTGCTTTTACTCTGGCTGATGGAGATGCCGTGGCGATCCGCCAGCCGATCCAATGCCATAAAGCCGACATTGTGACGCGTCTTGGCGTATTCAGAGCCCGGATTTCCCAGACCAACAATCCATTTCATGATGTTCGGTTCCTCATTTCCACATAAATTACAGGTCTGCGGCAGTGAGCGGCAATTACGCCCTTCAACACGTACCGTATCGATGCAACGTCATTTGCATGTGCAGTGGCGTTTATTTTTTGCTAAAATTGGGTTACATTCAAGCAAGCAGATATGCCGCGGGCGATAAACGGCTTATCCCGATCTGTATTCCAGCACAAGGAGGACATCAGCATGTATACCTTCGGGCAGCAGCTGCTGAAAAATCGTCATTTCTATGATCATTTCCGGCAAGAGATGCCAGTACAGGTGTACAGGCATGGCATTCCTGTCGACATCGGGCTGATCACTGCTTATGATCACCAGTTTATCGAGATGAACCGTGTGCTGTATCACCGCCAGCGCCATACGTTTATTTCCAGACCCGGCTACTGACGGACAGATAGAAAATACGGCAGATATGCCGATAAGGGTTACTTGCCTCTGCTGGAGGAAGTAACCCTTTTCTGTTGTTGGCGGTATGACGAATCTATCGGCGAATCAATTATTCAATTTCAAACAGCTTGCTGATGGACAGTTCTTCGTGAACGCGGATGATCGCTTCACCCATCAGAGGAGCAACCGACAGCACTTTCAGCTTGCTGGTCGGGTTTGGATGCGTGATCGGAATCGTATCGGTCACGATCACTTCCTTGAGCGGAGAGTTTTCCAGACGATCCATCGCCGGGCCGGACAGTACAGGGTGCGTACAGCACGCGTATACTTCCTTCACGCCGCCTTCGATCAGAGCGTTGGCACCGAGTACGATGGTACCGGCAGTATCGATAATATCATCGACCAGAATCGCGGTTTTGCCTTCGATGTTACCGATAATATTCATAACTTCGCTGACGTTCGGTTCCGGACGGCGCTTATCGATAATTGCCAGCGGAGCGCTGAGCAAATCAGCCAGCTTACGCGCTCGAACCACACCACCATGGTCTGGAGAGACAACGACTGGATTCTCGATTTGTTTGGAACGGAAATATTGTGCCAGAATCGGCACGCCAAGCAGATGATCAACCGGAATATCAAAGAACCCTTGAATCTGCATTGCATGAAGATCCATTGCAATCACGCGATGAGCTCCTGCTTTTTCGATCAGATTGGCTACCAGCTTCGCCGTGATTGGATCACGGGAACGTGCTTTACGATCCTGACGAGCATAACCGTAGTATGGAATAACAACGTTGATACTTTTCGCAGATGCACGTTTCAGCGCATCGACCATAACGAGCAGCTCCATCAGATTGTCGTTGACCGGCGCACAGGTGGATTGAATTACATATACATGACAGCCCCGGACGCTCTCGGATAGCTTCACCTGAATCTCACCATCGCTAAAACTGGTCGTATGGGATTCGCCCATGGGAATACCGATATAATCGGCAATCTGCCCTGCCAGCTTCGGATTGGAGTTACAGGTGAAAATCTTTAATTTGGAATCACAATAAGTCATAATGGTTAAAACCCTCCGTGGTGGTTCATTGAAATGCTCATCAGCTTCTGTCTCTATATTAGCGTTGGCTATTTAAATAGATTTCGTTCCTATCATTCAACAAGCATTGTGCACTATATAGTATATAATAATTCGGCATGAAATAGTGGCATTTTGTTAGTAAAAGGGCAATTATTTGTTTTGTTCCTTGATTGCTTTCGCTTTGGCGCGAATTTTGTCGGCATATCCGGCTTTATTTTCCTGACGTGCACGTGCAATCGCCAGATCACTTTCGCCCACATCGCTCGTAATCGTGGAGCCAGCGACCACATAAGCGCCTTTGCCCACACGTACCGGTGCGATCAGGTTAGAGTTGCTGCCGATAAACACATCGTCTTCGATGATCGTTTTGAATTTGTTGTAGCCGTCATAGTTGGCAGTAATCGCGCCGCAACCGATATTTACACCGGAACCAACCTCTGCGTCGCCTACATAACTCAGATGCGGCACTTTGGAGCCGTGACCGATCTTCGCATTTTTCAATTCAACAAAATCACCGACTTTTACTTCGTCAGCCAGTTCAGTGCCTGGACGCAAGTATGCAAATGGACCGACATTCACGCGGTCGCCAACTTTCACTTCCGACGCTACCGATTGACGGATGATGGTGCCATTGCCTACGGTCGAATTCTCAATCTCGGTGTTTGGACCGATGGTGCAATCTTCGCCAATCATGGTATTGCCTTTCAAGATCGTACCCGGGTACAGAATCGTATCGGAACCGATCTCTACATCTGCACCGATATAGGTGGATGCTTTGTCGATAATCGTAACGCCGTTTAACATATGCTTTTTCGCCAGACGTTCGCGCATGAATTGCTCTGCATCTGACAACGCTACACGGTCATTGACGCCGATTGATTCAGAAAGGTCTTTCGTTTCGTAAGCCGCAATACGCTTGCACTGTTCACGCAAAATAGGAACACAATCGGTCAGATAAAACTCACCCTGCGCATTGTTGTTATCTACATTTTTGAGCGCAGCAAATAGCAGCTCGTTATCAAAGCAATACGTACCAGTATTGATCTCCTGTACTGCCAGCTCTTCCGCATTGCCGTCTTTTTGCTCAACGATCTTGAGTACGCCGCCATCTTCGCCGCGAATGATCCGTCCATAACCAGTCGGGTCTGGCATCGAAGCAGTCAAAATGCTGACAGCCGCGCCTTCCGCTTCGTGATGGGCAATCAGGTTTTCCAGCGTTTCCGGTGTAACCAGCGGTGTATCGCCGCAAATGACAATCGTAATCCCTTTTTCGCTACCGATCAGCGGCTCCGCCTGACTTACCGCATGTCCGGTTCCCAGCTGTTCGCTTTGCAGCGCATATTCCGCACGCTCGCCCAAGTAAGCTTTGACCGTTTCCGCACCATGCCCAACGATAACAACGCTGCGCTCGCAGTTGATTTGTTTAACTGCATCCAATACATGAGCAACCATTGGCTTACCGCATACCGGATGAAGTACCTTATACAACTTGGATTTCATACGCTTGCCTTTACCTGCCGCCAGTACCACTGCCAACCTTTTCAAAATAATGCCCCCTCGAAATGGATCTATAGATGATAAGTGAAAGCCGAAGCTTATACCATATTTAACCAGTTTTTAACTTCCGCAAAAAAACTCCATACTGAATATATCTTATTCCGGACAAAAAGAAAAGGGAGCCACGATTGTAGCTCCCGTGACTCCCTTTTCTTTCAAACCCCAATAAGTATAAAGGACTTGCTTATGCGCCTTCTTCGATAACTTCTTCTTCCAGACCGGCACGTTCGTATTCAGCCAGTACGGCCGACTGAATCTTCTCGCGTGTGCTTGAAGAAATAGGATGCGCGATATCGCGGAACTCGCCATCCGGTGTCCGTTTGCTCGGCATTGCAACGAACATCCCATTGTTGCCGTCAATCACGCGAATGTCGTGAACGACAAATTCGCTGTCGATTGTGATGGATGCGATGGCTTTCATGCGGCCTTCGGAATTCACCCGGCGGAGTCTTACATCCGTTATTTCCATGTGTGTTCACCACCTTTTTCCATAAAGACTTGGTTGTGTATTTCCACACATGGAAGTAAAATACCTTCTTTTTTCTGAAAATTAATTGTGTATTTTTTTAGCGGATTGCCGTTTTTTACCGTTTTCAGCCGATTGCACGCAATTCCATTGATAGAGATTCTCAACCACTGAATTTAAATTATAGGTGACACCAGTTATTTCTTTGCATTTTCAAAGTAATTGCCCGGCTGTACCATGATTTTCTTACTTTTTGCATCGACATCCGTCAATTTGGCAAGCGATACATAATCCGCCCATAACCGATCTTCCACATCGACTGCACCGGATTCCAGCAGCACACCTACGCCCGCAACCGTCGCATTGAATTCATCCAATAGATCGACCATACCTTGAATCGTTCCGCCCGCCTTCATAAAGTCATCAATAATGAGTACACGCGACTTTTCCTTGAGCGCCCGGCGAGACAGCGTCATCGTATGCAGACTCTTATGTGAGCCGGATACATAGTTGATGCTAACCGCAGAGCCTTCCGTCATCTGATGATCACGACGTACAAGTACAACTGGCAGATTGAGCTGGGTGCCTGTCGCGTGTGCAAGCGGAATCCCCTTCGTCTCGACCGTCATAATCACATCAATTGGTGTATCCGCAAACACAGAGGCAAAGATCTTGCCTACCTCATTCAATATCGCCGGTTGTCCTAGCAGATCAGACATGTAAATGTAATTCCCCGGCAGCAAGCGATCCGGCTGCTCCAATTGTCTGCACAAATTCTCCATGAATGATAGCGACTTCTCATGGGACAGACGCGGAATATATTTGACACCGCCAGCTGCACCAGCCAGCGTCTGCAATTCACCGATACCTTCTTCCTCGAATACCTCTTTAATAATAGTCAGATCTTCGCTGATCGATGATTTGGCCGCTCCGTAACGGTCAGCAAAGGTCGTCAGTGGAATGAGCGTATGCGGTCGTGAAGTCAGATACTGGGTCAGTTCGACCAGACGCGCGCTCCGTTTTAGTTTTTTCACTTGAACTCCTCACCATCTACGAAAATTTACATTTATACCCTTTTAACATCCCAAATCCGAATAATTAAAGTGAATATACCATTTTTGTACGTGTTTGTAAAAGAAAATCGCAATCTTTTTCAACAAGCCCAACAAAATGCCGGAGCTTTTTGAAAAAGATTGCGACCTGGATTGCTCAGGTTAACATGCGTACTGCGTATACTTCATTGCAAAATCCGCGCAACCCGTTATAAATACGAGCCACTTTGGATTCTCTGGACACCAGACCGAATACGGTAGGTCCGCTGCCTGACATCAGCACACCATCAGCACCCAGCTGAATCATCGTTTGCTTGAGCTGCTGTACTTCTGGATGATGAGATAGCGTCACATCCTCTAACACATTGCCCAGCTCGCTACAAATGTCGTCAAACGATTGCTGTTCAATCGCCTGCCGCATAGCCGCAGCCGAAGGATGCCGCTGTATTTGATCCGCCTTCAGACGCCCGTAGATGCCTGCTGTCGATACATTAATCGGCGGCTTCGCCAGAATGACCCAACAATCCGGCGGACTAGCTAGCGGCGTTAGAATCTCACCACGCCCGGTTGCCAGCACTGTACCGCCCGTGATGCAGAACGGCACATCCGAACCGATCGCCGCTCCCAGCTCCATCATCTCCTCATGAGAGATATTCAGATTCCAGAGTCGATCCAACCCGCGTAAGGCAGCTGCTGCATCGCTGCTACCGCCTGCCAATCCGGCTGCTACTGGAATCTTCTTGTCGATATGAATATGCACGCCTTGGCGAATGCCATAGCGCTCCTTGATCCGACTGGCTGCCTGATAGGCAAGGTTCTTATCATCCAGAGGGATATAACCAGCTTGACTGGATATTTTGATCACGTCTCCGGGTATATCGGTTATTGTGAGCCGGTCGGCAAGATCAACCATCGTCATGATCATCTCCACCTCGTGGTAACCGTCCGGGCGTTTATGCAGTACATCCAGCATCAGATTGATTTTTGCCGGCGCTTTTTCATATAACTTCATGAGGTTCCTCCACCTTCAACATTGCGTCCGTTCTATGTTCTATTGCATCTTATACCCATTCCAAGCTTCAAACGCTATTCTAGCGCACAAGATGACCAAAGGCTGTATACAGCCATGAATACTCCAATTATAGAAAAAATGAATGGCAAAGTCTATTCACAAAGCAAAACAGTCTCTACCCCCGCAGGAGATAAAGACTGCCTTATCATAAAACAGTTATTTAATTCCCAGCATACTGTACGTCTGAATGGGAATCATCTTCGCAGACCATAATCTCTACGGAATCCGTGAGGACGTCTGCATAGCTGTAAGACACTCGTTCAAAAGTTTGATGATCATCATCAAGCTTTACCGTAAAAACAGAAGGGTAGGTCTCTTCCAAAATTCCAGTACGTTCAATGGTCTTCTTACGACCACCGTGAGCGCGCAATGTGATTTTGTGCCCTACATGAGCATCAAGATTGCGTTTGATTTCGGTAAGCGCGTTGTTAGCCATGCCTACAACCACCTCTTTTCCTAATCCTTATTGTAACAAAAAGGAAGAGAAATGTCAATCAAATAATAAATTATGCAACACAAAATTTATTTTGTCAATGATTTTTTTAGCGAATGCCCGCTTGTATAAATACATGGCTCAATCGTGCGTATTCTTCTAGGCTGAGTGTCTCTCCGCGACGTACCGGATCAATGCCTGCTTCTTGCAGCAAACCGTCCAATTGTTCGCGATCGCCGCCATAACGCGTCTTCAGGTTATTGGAGATCGTTTTACGGCGCTGAACAAAGCTAGACTGTACCAGATCGAAGAAATGCTGCTCATCCTCCACCTGCACTGCTGGCTGCTCTCTCAGCTTCAAACGAATAACCGCCGACTCAACATTCGGCTGCGGGATAAATACCGTTTTGGGTACGATGCAGACCACTTCCGGAATGCAGTAATACTGAACAGCGATACTGAGACTACCGTAATCCTTGCCGCCCGGAGACGCTGCCATACGCTGTGCAACTTCCTTCTGGATCATAACGACGATATTATCCAGTGGCAGCTTCTCCTCCAGCAGCTTCATCAGAATCGGTGTGGTAACGTAGTAGGGCAGATTTGCCACTACGCTCACCTTATCCACCTCCGCAAAGTCCTCACGGAACAATTGCTGCAAGTCTACCTTGAGCACATCACCGTGACGTACATGCACATTGCCGTACTCCTGCAACGAATCTTTCAAAATCGGGATTAGGCGCTGATCAATCTCAACAGCCGTTACACGGCTTGCCTGACGTGCCAGACGCTCTGTGAGCGCACCGATACCAGGACCAATCTCCAGTGCACCACGCTCTGGTGTCAGATCAGCTGCATCGACGATTTTGTTCAGAATATTAGCATCAATCAGAAAGTTCTGACCAAGGCTCTTTTTAAATGAAAATCCGTGTTTATGAATAATCTCCTTCGTCCGTCCGGGCGTGGCGATATCGTGTCTATCAGTCATGGGATTGCTGTTCCTCCGCTTCAAGTTGTGAAAGTGCCGCTGCGAATTCCTCGCGGCTGATGCCAAATATGCGCAGTCGTTTATGAAACTGCTTGCCGTTGCCGTAACCAATACCGAGCAGATTGCCCATGATCATACGGCGTGCTGCCGCGTCAGGGCGCATGACCAGTCCAGTCATGATCAGGTCATCCCAGTCGATTAGCGTCTCCGCTTCTGGCATCTCGCTGTGCAGTCGGGATAAAGCTTCGCGAATCGCTTCTGGCGAGGCGTTCTCTACACCGATATCGCCCTTGAGCGTCGCTTCGCTCTCCGGTATAAACGCATGCTTGCAGCCGGGTACTTCGCGGGAGACGATCTTGCGAATCCGTTCCCCGGCATGATCCGGATCGGTCAAAATAATAACACCACGCCGCTCCTGTGCCAGTCTGACACGCTTGATCACCTGCGGACCAATGGCAGAGCCGCCCGTTTCAATCGTATCTGCATGTACGGCAAGCTTGATGGCTACGGTATCGTCCCGTCCTTCTACAACAATTACCTCTTTGATCACTTGATCTGACGCTTCCCTTCCGGGCCGTACTGGACAGGGCTGCTGCCCTCTGCATCCGTATAGTCGACCTTATCCATATTGTCCTCAGTATACCAAAATAACAAACAAAAAGAAGGGGAAGATTCCCCTTCTTCTGTTGATTCTATTCACGTTCATGGTTAATAACTATTATATCACAGATGAACTCTGTGCAGGCAGATAGCCAATCTCCAGTCCGCCGATTACGGTTTAACTGGACCAATCACATAGACGGTATAACCGGATTTGCGACCGAATGCTCTTGCCTGGCTCAGGCTGTCAATATATACGTCAATCTTATTGCCGTTAATGGCGCTACCTGTATCTTCTGCACGGCGGTAACCGATGCCTTCGATGTATACCCACCATCCCATTGGAATGACACTGGTATCGACAGCGATGGTACGTCCTTCCGTTACTCGCGTTCCGGAAGCAGTCGTCGTGCCAAGCCCTGGCTCCTGAGAGGAGTAGGCGGTCAGCGTAACATTGTTAATGACTTTGGCATAAGAGAAGTTTTTATCCGAACCGGCTGAAGAACTGGCAGCAAGCAGTTTTGGCTGCTCCTTTTTCGTTCCGACGGCTACAACTTTGTCCTGTACTTCGGACGTTGTTTTCTTATCGATCATGCGCTTGGAGACGAATTCTCCATCTTCATAGGTTTTTTCAACATACTGAATGACTTTCCCTTTTTGTCCATCTTGGACAAGTTTCGTTTTGCCTTCCAGCAGTGTGCTGTCTTGCTTTTTCACTACCTGATACGGAAGCTCCACAACCTGCTTCGCTACAAAGGAAGTCGTTCTAACCACTTTGATATCCATATCGTGTTGTACAGCTGTTTCGACCGTAGGGTTCAGCTTGTCCTCTTCACCGAGATCAACGCCTGCCTGGTCGAGTGTACTGCCTACTGTTTTCGCAGTCGTGTACACTTGTTTCGTTTTGCCGTCAGCCGTAATATTTACGGCAACCGCGTGATTCACGTATACTTTGTCCCCGTCTTGGATCGCTCCATTCATGGACATGGAAACTTTGTCCTGCGGCGCTACAGTAATGTTCTGTTCTGCCAGCAGATCGGCAACATTCAGTTTGCGTGTTTCCACGCTCTGGGCTTTGCCATCAACGATTACATAAATATTTTTGCCTGCCTGCATATACAGAAGCCAGAGTGCCATGGCAATAACCATAACGACTGCCAGCGAAGTGAATAGGGCAAAGCGTAGATTTTTTTGCTTCCAACGCAGCGCGTAAGACATGCTGGATGAGCGTGAACCATGGGTTTCTTTGAAAGGAGCAATTCCCACTTCTTCCGTCCTCCTTACATAGTCTCGCCGTCTTGCTGTATCTTAAAATGAGTTAAGACGCGACTATATCAGAATTTCCACAGGCGGTTATCATGTTTACGAATACCGGCGCATAATCGGTAATCGTCTCTTGGTGTATAATGTGCCTGCGCCATGGTCAGTCCAAGCGGCTTCCGTTCCCCCGACAGTGAACATCCGGGTCTTCTCATCTTGCCTTTTCCTTTTGCACAAAACAAAAAAGCCTTGGGAAAAGTGCAAGAGCAACTCTTCCTGGGCTTCCGACGACTGTACCATCTTGGAAACTTTTAGAAAATGAGAGGTTGCCTCTGCATCGCTTACGAGGTTAGCTGTCGGGTTCGGACATGATACTGCCTGTATATGTTGCCCTGTGAAACGTTCTCCGCTCATGGCGCAAGTAAATTTCAATTCACCCCAAAGACCCTGTAACAGGAATCATACAATCTGCCTTCCGATATTGCTGGTTGAAAGTGGATGAAGACAGCTGTTGGTTCCCCCGTTTTCCTATGTAGGAAACTCAGCGAGACCGAATCATGGAATCTCGTACATAAATAACAAGATTAAATCACTGATGAAATAATATCTCGAACCTAACCCCACTGTAAAGCAAGCCTCAACTCCGTTTTTCAGAAAAAGTGGTTAAAATCTTGTAATATTTGAGCATTTTTTAGTTAAAATTCATTCATATATCCGTCTAGCTCGTTTTTTCAGTGGTTTTTCTCCCTATTTCATCGTATACCAAATAATGCCAGTGCATTTTTCGTTGTGATTTCACTAATTTCTTCCAGAGATACGCCTTTTAGCTCGGCAGCTGCCTCTGCTACCAGACGCACATATCCTGAGTTATTTCTTTTACCACGATATGGATGTGGAGTCAAATAAGGGGAGTCCGTTTCCAGTAATAATCGATCCATCGGCACCTGTTTGAGCACCTCTTTGGGCTGCTTCGCATTTTTGAATGTAATCGGTCCACCGAATGACAAATGGAAGCCCATATCCAGACACATTTTGGCAGTTTCCCAGCTGCCGGAGAAGGAGTGCATAATGCCACCGACTTCGGATGCTTTTTCCTCGCGCAGAATACGAACGATGTCTTCATGTGCATCCCGATTATGGATGACGATCGGCATATGAATGTCGCGTGCAAGTCCAATTTGTTCACGCAGGACGCGGTGTTGCACATCTTTGGGCGATTTGTCCCAGTGATAATCGAGACCGATTTCGCCGATCGCAACCACCTTTTCATGACTGCATAAAGATGCAATCCATTCCAGATCGCCAGGCTGCATCGTGATCGCTTCCACCGGATGCCAACCAACCGCTGCATAAATAAAATCGTATTCCTCGACCAGTTTCATCGTTGTCGGAATCGTCTCCCGATCAAACCCCACATTGACCATGCGAGTGACACCAGAATCATAAGCATTTTGAATAATTTCTTGGCGATCCTTATCAAAATCTTTGGAATCCAAATGTGTATGTGTATCAAATAACATAGATATTCTCTCCTTTACTACCGTAATTCCGTTATTTTTCTTCTATACATATGTCGAGAGCACGCCATGCCAGCAGGCGTTTATCTGCATAATCTGTATACTCTTCAAATTTGCTAGATTTCGAATTCCATCTGTGCCGGACCCAATTTGTCTTCAAAAATATCCGCCACCGGTTTGGACAATTTGTGTTTTACCCTTTCCAACTTCTCCTGTGGGAAATACAGATGATACCGTCCACGATGAATCCCGCTAATAGAGCGTACAATGTCTGATACTTCGGAAATTTCCTGTACTTTATTTTGACGATTCAGCAGCAAAATTTGCTTTTCCTTTTTCGGGTCGCCTGGACGAAATACGTCATACGGCAAGTCGGTCGGAAAATCGATCTCCAGATCATATTGCGGATGCAGACCTGCTTCGGCAAATTCATTACGAATCTGATCAATCAGATCCATATCGATCAATTCGCTTTCTACATATTTATATAAACGGCGATCCATGAATCGAGTACATACATCCGCCAGAATTTCGTCCTTTTCAAGCGTCCACTGCATGAAGGTCGTCTGTACAAGCGCTTCGTCCAGTAACAGATATTCCTTCACATTCAGCGTGTTTTTGAACAGTGAAGGCAATGGATGTGGTAAAAATCCAAAGGTATATCCGTTATCAAATAACTCTTTGGCACGGTGGAAAATATGACGCAGCACAATATCGGAACTACGTGTGACTGGATGGAAGTAAACCTGCCAGTACATCTGATAACGTGACATCAAATAATCTTCAATCGCATGCATACCGGACTCTTTGACTACAACACGTCCCTGATGCGGACGCAGTACGCGAATGATGCGATCCATATCGATCGTGCCATAATTCACGCCGGTAAAATAAGCATCCCGCAACAAATAATCCATCCGGTCAGCATCCAGCGGACTGGAGACGAGATTAACGACAACTGCTTTGTCGTAATCTTTGCGAATGACCGCAGCCACTTTGTCCGAGAAGCCCGGTTCAGCATCTTCCAGCACCCGATGAATCTCTGTATCTTCTAATAGAATGCGACACGTCCATTCTTCGTGGTTCATATCAAAAGCTTCTTCTATAGAATGGGAAAACGGTCCATGTCCCAGATCATGCAGTAGCGCCGCACATAATGCGACCATCCGCTCTTCACGCGGCCAATCTTCATACCCGCTTCGTTCAAATTGCGAAATGATTCGACGCGTAATCTCATATACACCGAGTGAATGCGAGAACCGGCTATGTTCAGCTCCGTGAAAAGTCAGATACGACGTACCCAATTGTCGAATCCGACGTAGCCGCTGAAATTCCGGTGTATTGATTAATGTCCAGATGAGTCGATCCTGAACGTGGATATAATTGTGTACCGGGTCTTTGAATACCTTTTCTTCTTCTAAAGGCTCCATTGTTTTCATGCCAAATTCCTCCTTGAGCCAAACTTGATTCCAGTATTTTGAATCGTATAAAATAGAATTATGTCACTAATGTCGAACAGTGTCGTTATATGATTAAAATGTATTTCCAAATCGACAAAAGCTGTATATGTCTATATTATCGCAAAAAACAGCACTATTTTAAAAAAAATTTGCGATTTTACCCTAAAAAAGGCTTTTTTTTATAATTTCTATGTTGACTGATTTGGGAAACGTTGGTATTATAAATATCATAAAAGAAAGAAATTTGTCGAAACATGACACTTCAAATCATTACTGCTTGTTTAATAATTACTACCCGGCGCGAACCAGCAACAACAATGAAAGGCATTACCGATTCACTGTATTACTTCCATTCGTTTCACGGGAACAGCCATACGAAGCCTATTCGACAAGCGAATTTAAACGCAATTATAAAAAACAAAACACATTTGAGAGGATTGAATTATCATGATGAAATCAACAGGTATTGTAAGAAAAGTAGACGAACTGGGTCGCGTTGTTATTCCAATCGAACTGCGTCGCACACTGGGTATTGGCGAGAAAGACGCTCTGGAAATCTATGTTGACGGCGAACGCATTATGCTCAAAAAATACGAGCCAGCTTGTATCTTCTGTGGTAATGCTGAGAACGTAACATACTTCAAAGGCAAAATCGTTTGTAACGAATGCATCTCCGAAATTCCAGTTCCTGTGACAAAATAAATAGAATAGGTTATAATAAAGTCAGCATCATTCCATTTTATTAATTCTAACCTTTATATATCTCCTTGGACCTTTATCCGGCGACATGTTTTGTCGGGTAAAGGTATTTTTTTGTTTACATAGCCTACATTATACCGATTTTCACAAACTACTGCCAATGGCACAGGAAAAAGGGACCTGTTACGATCTTCGGTCCCTTTTCTATCGTTAATTCATGCCTTTTAAATTCTGTTTCTTCTATTATATAGTTACCCATGTACAGCAGAGCGACGCGTCCATCCATTCGTACCGAAAATTAGAGATCAGTTGTCTTCATCCAGTAGTGCCTGATAAATATCGCGCTTGGATACGTCGCGATCTTTGGCGACTTTTTTCATCGCATCTTTGCGTGACAAGTCCTGCTGCTCGTAATGCTCCACATGCTGCAAAATATTCATTTGCTGCCACCATTCGTTCGCTTCGGCCATCGCTTCTTCCTGTGGCTGCCCTTCCAGCACGATACAGTATTCGCCCAGCGGCGGATGCTCGTCCAGCCACTCTAGCGCTTCCTCTACCGAACCGCGCAGCCATTCTTCATGTCGTTTGGTCAATTCGCGCGCTAATACGATCCGGCGGTTGCCAACATGCTCCAAAATCGCCTGTAGCGTTTTGATGATCCGATGCGGGGATTCGTACAATAACAGTGTACCTTCCGCCGCACGCGCCCCTTGCAGCAATTCCGCCTGTCCACGATGATCACGCGGCAAAAAGCCGATAAACGTAAACCGGTTGGTCGACAATCCCGAAGCAATCAACGCCGACAGCGCCGCATTGGCGCCTGGAATCGGTACGATGGCGATTCCCTGCTCTACAGCCAGTTGAACTAGCTCCTGACCCGGATCGGATATAGCAGGCAAGCCCGCGTCGCTGATCAGTGCCAGACTTTGCCCTTCTGCAATCAGTCGAATCAGTTCCGGGCCACTATTGTGCTTATTGTGCTCATGATAGCTAACCAATTTCCGCGGCGTAATCTCAAAATGGTTCAGTAGCTTGCGACTTTGCCGTGTATCCTCAGCAGCGATAATATCGCATTCCTGCAATGTGCGTACCGCCCGGTAGGTCATATCTTCCAGATTGCCGATTGGAGTGGCAACCAAATACAGCGTACCCGGTGTTTGTCCACTGGATGGCTCCGATACAGCAGCAAAGCTTTTTTGTACCTGTATGCTCATAAGGACTCCTTTTGCCCGTAATAAATATCCATAATTTCCGGAACATATTCATTCTCATCGTTATATACGATCAATGGCGGCAATACGCGAGATTCCGGCTTACCACCGCGAATACCTTCTACCAGTACCATATTGGCTTCCATATGTCGACGTGGATGCACAAACCGGATACGTTTTGGCTCTACACCATACTGACGCATCATCAGTACGATATCGACTAACCGATGAGGACGATGTACCATTGCCAGCTTGCCACCATTCTTGAGTAAACCAGCTGCTGTACGCACCACATCTTCCAGCGTACAGCCAATCTCATGGCGTGCCATTGCATGATGTACGTTCAGCTTCACTTCGTTGCCATTCATCGGCATATACGGCGGATTCACTGTGATCGCATCGTACGTGCCATGCTCGCCCTGTAGCGGCAGCTCCTTCAGATCCTGATTGCGAATCGCAATCTGTGATTCCAGACCGTTCATCCGTACACTGCGCTCTGCCATATCCGCCAGCCGCTCTTGAATTTCCACCCCTTCAATATGAGCTGAAGTACGTGTACTTAGCAGAATCGGAATGACCCCATTGCCCGTACATAAATCCATCACTTTCCCACGTGGTGGCACCGCTATGAATCGTGCCAATAACACCGCATCCATGGAGAAACTGAATACGTCGCTACTTTGAATAATATGCAGCCTGCGAGTCAGCAGATCGTCCACTCGCTCTCCCGGCTGTAACAGCTCCAGATGCTGCTCGGTTTGATTGTTTTCTTCCAAGTTCCCGGTTTCCTCTCCACATCGATAAAGCCGCAGACCAGATCATCTGCGGCTTTGTTTCGGATTATTCGGATTTGTTCAAAAAGGATAGACAGAACAGACAGTCTCCCTCTGTACGCAGATGACCATAATACACATTGCAAATATGGAATCCTTCATGATATAGACGGGCGAGATTGTCATATCCCTCACCTACGACTTCAGGATGTGGGTGATTATGGGGATTACTGTCCGCCAGCACTTCGATAATCTGAGGTTCGGCTGCTTCAAGCTCGACCGGGACCTCTTTTTTCAATACACGGCGCAGCTGTTCGTTCTCCAGCGTTAGGCGCTGATTTTCCTCCAGCAGTTCTTTCACTGCCAGTTTGAGCCTGCCCATATCCCCGTGCATATGGTTCATTTGTGTCTCCAGTTCATGAATATACTCAAAAAGATTTTTCTTTTCCAAGTTTCCACCTCAAAAGCAGCCTTTGACGGTTTACTTCACAACGACCTCATCAAACGGTAGTTCCTTGACCTTGCTAATTTCAAAGATCTGAACGTGCACAGTTCGGGAATTGGCATTAATTCCTACCACCTTACCGTCTCCGAGCGAGGTTACGACAAATTTACCGACAGCCGGAAGTTCTTCTTTCATACTTTCATAATTATCATGCTCAAACTTGAGACAACACATCAACCGGCCGCATAGACCCGAGATTTTGGTCGGATTTAGCGACAGGCTCTGATCTTTGGCCATTTTGATCGATACCGGTTCAAAATCGCCCAGCCAGGACGAGCAGCACAGAATGCGTCCACATGGACCGATACCGCCCAGCATTTTGGCTTCATCACGTACACCGATCTGGCGTAGCTCAATCCGAGTACGGAAGATGCTTGCCAGATCCTTGACCAGCTCACGGAAGTCTACTCGACCTTCCGCTGTAAAATAGAAAATAATCTTGTTGCGATCAAATGTATATTCAACATCAACCAGTTTCATTTTCAGCTGATGTTCCTTGATCTTTTTCAAACAGGTGGCAAATGCGTTTTTGGCGGCAATTCGGTTTTCCTCTACTACCTGAGCATCGTCCTGCCCGGCGATTCGAATCACCTTTTTCAGTGGAAGCACGACATCGTCTTCCTGTACTTGCTTGCGTCCAATCACAACCTTGCCGTATTCAATCCCTCTTGCCGTCTCAACAATTACATGCTCTTCATTGCTAATCGCAAATTCGAGCGGATCAAAATAATATATTTTACCCGCCTTTTTGAAGCGGACTCCTACTACGTTATACAAAAGATAAGCCTCCTCATTTGCCAATACCGTTCCTACTGATGCAAAAACGATAAGAAGAATCCCCTCTAGCTATCACGGACATGGCGTATTTCGAAAAAGTCATTGCTCTTTCATCCGATGTTGCTTCCGCATGATGTATACACGGTCCGTTACCTGTAAGAAGTGTTCCTCTGTACCTTAGCTGCTTACCCCTATGAGAAACTGCTCCATGCAAAGCTGCCCGTTAACGTTCGAGCGGAGCATTTTCTTGCATTCGGCAGCAAGCGCCATACAGGAAATCCAATGCTGCATGCTGCGGGTGTGAGCCACCTTGGAGAGAGACTCTAACTGATCTATAAAAACGATACTTTCATTTCTGCCAATCTGTATATGGATCATATCCTTGAACCACAGATGGAAAAGATCAAATACCTGTTCCAGATGATCGCCAAATCCGCCCTTGAACAGCTTTTGCTGTGCGGTAATCAGGCTTATACTGCCTCTACCGGCGGATTCCTTCCCTAATTGTAACACTACGTTTCTAATTTCTGCAAACCAATTCTCATTCAGCATTTCCCGGCATTGATCAGGGTCTGAAGCCAGATGCACCGCACAACGAACGAGCGGCAGCGGATAATTTTCATCCGCCAGAATCTGGGTCATCTGATGATAATCAACGGCGGTGAATAACACCGGCTGCGTACGCGAACGAATCGTCGGCAAAATGGACTGAATATTCTCCGTTAACAGAATCGCTACTGCCGGAGCAGGCGGTTCTTCCAGAAATTTGAGCAGACTATTTGCTGCCTGCACCGTCATTTTGTCGGCATCGCGAATAATATAGATTTTGCGGTTGCCCGCTTCCGAGCGGTATGAAAAAATCCGCTGCAATTCGCGGATTTGATCGATCTTGATGGAATTGCCGTCCGGTTCCACCAGCAGAAAGTCTGGATGATTGCCGTGCTGCATTTTACGGCATTCAATGCACTCTCCGCAGGCTTCCTCGCCTCGATGTATACATACGAGCGCTCTGGCAAAGCTATGCGCCATTTTGAGTTGACCGCTGCCTGCCGGACCGTTAAACAGATACGCATGCGAAATCTTCTGCTGCCGCAGTCCATTTTGCAATACCCGTTTTGCCGTGTCCTGCCCGATAATTTCTTGAAAAGACATAGTGCCTCCTTACTTCCCTCTGTACCATTCTTTCGTTGATCAGTACAGCAGATTGACCAGCATGCCGCGAATCTCGCCCATGCGTTGCAACAATTCGATGCGCCCTTCTTCACTGTTCAGCAGCTCTTCCGCCATACTGAGCAATGTCGAATCCACCTCATCAAGAATTTTATACTTGCGACTGCGTCCACGACGATCAAAGCTTTGCGTTTCTTTCAGCTTGATTCCGCGTCGCACCGTATCTTCCAAAAAGCGTTTAACTAACATCTGATACGATTTCAGTTCACGTAGTGTCATCGATTTGGCAAGGCGGTCACCTTGCAGCTGAATCGCCTTGAACTGACGCTGAATCTCGTCATTGGTTGCCTGCGTACCGTGATTTTGCAGCACATCCGAGAAGTTCTTTTGCTGCACAACCTTAGCTGGCGTTTCCGTAATGACCGGATTACTTTTTAACGGAGGATACCCCGGATTAATTTTCATCATCATCTTCCTTTCTGTGTACCGAATACATGGAATCTATAGTGAATCAGACCAGATTGACGTGTCCACTGTCTATTCATTTCCAAAAAGCCTATATAAACTGTATCGTTCAACATGATGATTTTACGAATAGGAAAATGAAAAAATCCTGCATCTATAATAAAGACGGACCGGCTCCAATAATGGTCACCGATCCTTATCTTCTTACCTATTATACTATTAAACGTGCGCTGTGATGCATCAAATTGCAATAATGTGCAATTTTTTGAGGAATTGTTTTAGAAATGCTCAAATCGTTCAACCGGCATGACGAATACAGTCGCTCCGCCTACTTGAACTTCTACCGGCAACGGCAGATACGAGTCGGTTGTACCACTCATTGGCGTCACTGGTGTAACCAGTTGTTCGCGAATTTTACAACTGTTGCGGATGACATCCATGACAGCTTCGATCTGACTGTCGTCCACCCCGATCATAAAAGTCGTGTTACCCGCACGCAGAAACCCACCTGTACTGGCAAGTTTGGTTGCACGGAAGTTCGCTTTTACCAGTTCTCCGGACAAACGGTTACTATCCTTATCCTGCACGATCGCTATAATCAGTTTCATCGTTATAGCCTCCTTTAAGCAAAATTCGATAAACAAGATGCTGCACTACTGCCAAACATCACTCTCGATTGAACATTACGTTTGAACATCACAAACGCTGAAATAAGTAAGATATTTTGCTAGTGCAAAAATCACTTCTCACTGTACCCCGCGTTTGAAATTCGCAAACGCTAGAACCGTCTATACTTTATTTGACATAAGGTAGGCAATATCCTTTATTTTGCCTGTTTCCAATTCAATTGCGTTGTATTGGTCATGAACAATTACACTATATTACCCCATTTTAGCCAGCTAACTCACTGTAAAAGTACTGGCATATAGCAATATCAATCTATAGCCGGTAAGCGCTCTGCAATCAAACGATCTAATATGACACGAATATCCTGAAATACAGCTTCTTCATCCTGCTCGCCATCAACGATGATAAAGCGTTCCGCATAAGTATCTGTCAGCTGCTTGTAGCCTTCATACACACGATGATGAAAATCGATCGCTTCCAGATCAAGTCGGTTGATTTCACGATCAGACGTTTTTGCCATGATACGTTGCAACCCTACTTCTGGACGAACATTAATATACACATTCACATCCGCCCAGTACTCCTTACCTTCCACCTCGATAGCCATCCGATTAATATCGAGTACCGCTTTACCGAGTTGACGTCCATGCCCCTGATACGCCAGGGACGACATCACATACCGATCACAAATAACGAGCTGATCTGCCTCCAGCGCCGGGATCACCTTTTGCATTAGATGCTCACGACGAGCACTCGCATACAGCAGACATTCTGTCAGCCCGCTCATTGTATTCTCCACATTCAAAATCACGCTGCGGATTTGCTCCGATACTGGTATTCCACCAGGCTCACGGGTCGACAAAAACGGTACATTCCGATTTACCAGATACGCCTTGATCCGTTCCAATTGACTTGTTTTGCCGCTTCCATCCATACCTTCAATCGCGATAAATAAACCTTTTGCTGTCATATTCATACTCCTGCTCTCCATAACATGTTCATCTTCTATTTTAACACCGTTGCCTGCTGCACGTATGTTTCTTTATAACATAAGTTGTTTTTATCCGATCGCTCAATCAACGATATACTTTTATATAATGAAGCGAAGCATCGTCAGCACCCTGAATTTTGATATCATGATCACGTAATCCAAGCAGTCGCCCATGTATCTGCTCCCCAATCCGCTCGCCTGCATACAAAATCGGAATCCCCGGTGGATACGGAATGATCATCTCCGCGCATATTCGACCTACAGCCTGCTCTAGCTTAATTGATTCTACATCCTCCGGCAGAATCGGAATCATATGAAAAGAGACCGGTTCAGAAATCAGATCTGCCATCTCCCGATCCCTATTGCCGCAAACATCACTTTCATAATAAGCATGACAAGCCGCTGCCAGATCAATCGGATGAGCTGCTGCTATATGACTTAGTGCATCTAACAATACGTCAGCATCTGCCATCCGCGAACCTACACTAAACACAAGCACAACATACCGCTCATCGCTCATCTCCGGTACGCAGCCATATCGCTCCAACTGCTCCTGCAATTCACTCCCCGACCAGATTCCTGCGCGATCATACAGTACTACTTTGAACGGATCAAGCTGATTACTGTATTCATCCACTTTGAAAACATTAGTCCGGTGACCATATTTATCAACTTTGAGTTCATCAACCTCGTGACCGTATTTATCGATTTTGAACGGATTAACTTGATTAGCGTATTTATCAACTGTATCGTCACTATATTCATTCAATCTATACTTTATATCGTTTTCGGCTGTATTCGCTATATCGCCTACTTCACATACAATTTCCTGATTCTGTTCAGGTAACATACTTAACGGTTCATGCAGCACACCAAACCGAGCCAATCGAGTTTCTGTATGTTCACTTTGCTCAGACGCTTCAATCCCTTGTAGAACCCGAATAACATCAGCTGTATAATCGTCTTGCCCAGCAATTCCTTCCGAAACCTGCTTTTCAAAAATAACTTCATCTTCCTTACGCACCACAAAGTTAATATGCTTTACACCGTCTACCAGCGTATCCCGTACTTTTAATCCCATTTCAAACCAAGCTGATCCATTCTTCTCCAGCAAATAACGACTCAGATCCAGCGAAGCCATAAGTGGATACGACGGGCTAGAACTTTGAATCATCGTCAAACGCTGTTTAAGCAGACTTCGATTCAACAGTTCCCCCTGCACATGCAGCATCGCTCCCATCGTCATCGCCGTTAACATTTTGTGAGTAGATTGCACTACCGCGTCCGCTCCTGCCGCTAACGCACTCTGTGGAAAACGTGGATGATGACCATAATGCGCCCCATGCGCCTCATCAATTAACAAAGGTACACCATACTCGTGGCAGAGCTTGGCAATATCCGTCAAATCTCTGCCCATTCCATAATAATTAGGCGATGTTAGTAGAACACCACGCGCCTGAGGGTACTTCTGCAATGCCAGTTTGATACTTTTGAATGAAGGAATGACAGCTAACCCACTTTGTATATCCAGTTCCGGTGTCAAAAATATCGCTTGCGCTCCCGCCATCATCAAACCATGAATAACCGACTTATGCACATTACGCTGCACCAGTATCAGATCATTCGGATGTGTACACACGGTCAACAATACCGCGAGATTCCCAACTGTACTCCCTCCAATCAGCCAATGCGTTTCTTCCGCTCCAAAACAACGCGCTGCCAGCTTCTGCCCTTCCTGAATAACTCCTTCTGGATGGTGCAGATCGTCCGTACCTTCAATCTCAGTCACATCAATTTTTAATATATGATGCAAATACTCCATATCGTATTCTAGATCGTAGCCACGCTCTGTAACATCATCTAGTTCTCTACCCGCATGTAGTTCTCCATCCAAATGCAACTGATTCACCAGGCTAGTGTCTGATTCAGAAAGCAACGGTATAGCTTCTACGAATTCAGATGATGACTCAACATAAGCTGCACCGTTTTTATGCCCAGGCACATGATAACTATGCTGCCCGGATTGCGCATATTGTACTAACCGTTCATACAATGGCGCCCGCATGTCCACTTTCCCTTCTGCTTCTCGATGCTGATGCTGATGCTCCTTCATTTTGCCAACACTCCTACCATCTTGTCTACGTCCTGCTCTATATACTTATATCTTCTAAATACAATATGATTGATATAGAGAATCCAAGCTCTCCATCTCCATCTCCATCTCCATCTCCATCTCCATCTCCATCTCCATCTCCATCTCCATCTCCATCTCCATCTCCATCTCGCAAATTATAAATCCATCAAGTGATCAAAGATCAATCTATACTTTCCCAATCACTATAATAATTTAGTAGCTATATCTATGATTTACAGCTATCCGCCGAATAGATGTGTTATTATTGATCTTAATTTCCAACTCTATAATTATTTCTTCCAGCATGGACATAAATTTATTGTAGACTTCCAGTTATCCTTATTATAATTATAGCAGAAGCATGGAATCTGCTATATTACAAGTTCATCCTTCTTACTCGGATCTTGCAGAATGATGCAAGCCATACTGCACCTTTTTGCCTGCTAATCTGCTTGTAAATTGGTTCCAAAGTGCTCTCTATCCATGTCATCTTTTGACCGATATACATAAGGCATACTGTTTTCTTATTGATCCATTCCAGAAATTGCACATACCGTATAGTACATCTCATTTATAATCAAACAATCAGTTTCTTCCCCATACATGTCTTTATTTGCGCTACAAACCATATCCATAGTTATATGTATATGAATCGAAAGGTGGATTGCAACCATATGGTAGTAGAGCAACAAGAAAATGCAACATTTTATCAATACAAACTCATCAAAAAATGGCCGATTACCAAAGCCTGGTTCTGGACATATCTACTTTTGCCCGTCGTGGCTTTGATTGCTGAAGTATTCTACTTCTCCTGGGAAAGTATCGGCTTCTGGTTACTGGCATTCCCGCTTGTTTTATGGATTCAATTTGTCATTTCACGTTCCGTACTCATTATGACCGTAAACCATCTACGCAAAAAGTGGCGTTTTCAGCTGCACTATCCATGGATTGGTTATTTGCCAGACCAGTATATGAGCTACTCTACATTCCGCCGTGTACTCCTACATACCACCTGGATTGGTTTTTGCTTTACAGCCGTCCTATTTATGTGGTTGCCAGTATCATTCTCCATATCGCTAATCGTATGGCATTTATGGTTGTGTCTGCCCCGTATGCTGATCTTGATGCGTCTAATGCGCCAACGTAAAGACGGCATGTTAAAACTGAGCCGTGAAGATGTTTCCTATTACATCAGCTAATATACAAGACATCAAGACATCAAGACATCAAGACATCAAGACATCAAGACATCAAGACATCAAGACATCAAGACATCAAGACATCATATCAATTGTCATAGATAGAAATCGAATAATTGTAAATAATAATAAAAAAGACGCTATCTCAATAGATAGCGTCTTTTATCCATTCATAAACTAATAAGCAAATGTAGATCAAATAAAGTTCATGTAGTAGAACTAACAACAATGACCCAAATAACAAACAAAATGTAAATCAGAAAACTCTACTTACAATCCTGCACCTAACTTCATTCAGGATCAAATAACTCTACTTGTAAGGAAGCGGCACCTAGAATCAAAATAAAACAAACTATCACCATAATCAACTAAACTCCAGCAAAACAAAGTACAATAAATACTCATGTTATGATACAAAAAAAGACGTTATCGGTTAGGACAACGTCTTTCTTCTCTGTCTTGCTCTCGCTTGGCAACGTCCTACTCTCCCAGGACCCTGCGGTCCAAGTACCATCGGCGCTGGAGGGCTTAACGGTCGTGTTCGGGATGGGTACGTGTGGAACCCCTCCGCCATCATCACCAAACGTGCAGGTTAATCACCTGAAAACTGAATCCGAAACGATTCATCGCGTGTTTAGAATCTTGGATAAGCCCTCGACCGATTAGTATTGGTCAGCTCCATGCATTGCTGCACTTCCACCCCCAACCTATCAACCTCGTCGTCTTCAAGGGGTCTTACTAACTTGGGAAATCTCATCTTGAGGGGGGCTTCACGCTTAGATGCTTTCAGCGCTTATCCCGTCCGCACGTAGCTACCCAGCGATGCTCCTGGCGGAACAACTGGTACACCAGCGGTGCGTCCATCCCGGTCCTCTCGTACTAAGGACAGCTCCTCTCAAATTTCCTACGCCCACGACAGATAGGGACCGAACTGTCTCACGACGTTCTGAACCCAGCTCGCGTACCGCTTTAATGGGCGAACAGCCCAACCCTTGGGACCTACTTCAGCCCCAGGATGCGATGAGCCGACATCGAGGTGCCAAACCTCCCCGTCGATGTGGACTCTTGGGGGAGATAAGCCTGTTATCCCCAGGGTAGCTTTTATCCGTTGAGCGATGGCCCTTCCATGCGGTACCACCGGATCACTAAGCCCGACTTTCGTCCCTGCTCGACTTGTAGGTCTCGCAGTCAAGCTCCCTTTTGCCTTTGCACTCTTCGAATGATTTCCAACCATTCTGAGGGAACCTTAGGGCGCCTCCGTTACATTTTAGGAGGCGACCGCCCCAGTCAAACTGCCCACCTGACACGGTCCCCGTACCGGATCACGGTACTAGGTTAGAACTCAGATGCGATCAGGGTGGTATCCCAACGGCGCCTCCAAGGAAGCTTGCGCTCCCTCTTCCAAGGCTCCCACCTATCCTGTACAAATCGCACCCCGTTCAATATCAAGCTGCAGTAAAGCTCCATGGGGTCTTTCCGTCTTGTCGCGGGTAACCTGCATCTTCACAGGTATTAAAATTTCACCGGATCTCTCGTTGAGACAGCGCCCAAATCGTTACGCCATTCGTGCGGGTCAGAATTTACCTGACAAGGAATTTCGCTACCTTAGGACCGTTATAGTTACGGCCGCCGTTTACTGGGGCTTCGGTTCATAGCTTCGCCCGAAGACTAACCACTCCCCTTAACCTTCCAGCACCGGGCAGGCGTCAGCCCGTATACTTCGCCTTGCGGCTTCGCACAGACCTGTGTTTTTGCTAAACAGTCGCTTGGGCCTTTTCACTGCGGCCCCCTCGTGCTATTCACACTACCGGGGCACCCCTTCTCCCGAAGTTACGGGGTCATTTTGCCGAGTTCCTTAACGAGAGTTCTTCCGCGCGCCTTAGAATTCTCTTCTCACCTACCTGTGTCGGTTTGCGGTACGGGCACCTGCTTCCGCTAGAGGCTTTTCTTGGCAGTGTGAGATCATGACCTTCGCTACTATATATTTCGCTCCCCATCACAGCTTGACCTTGAAGTGTGCGGATTTGCCTACACACAAGCCTCACTGCTTAGACAGGCATCCATCAGCCTGCGTCACTACCCTCCTGCGTCACCCCGTTGCTCATAGCGGCTTTCGGTGGTACAGGAATTTCAACCTGTTGTCCGTCGACTACGCCTTTCGGCCTCGCCTTAGGTCCCGACTTACCCTGAGAGGACGAGCCTTCCTCAGGAACCCTTAGGTTTTCGGCGGATCAGATTCTCACTGATCTTTTCGTTACTCATACCGGCATTCTCACTTGAATGATGTCCAGCGCTCCTTGCGGTACACCTTCAATCCTCATTCAACGCTCCCCTACCCCTGATGCGAATGCATCAAGCCATAGCTTCGGTGGTGTGTTTAGCCCCGTTACATTTTCGGCGCAGAGTCACTCGACCAGTGAGCTATTACGCACTCTTTCAATGGTGGCTGCTTCTAAGCCAACATCCTGGTTGTCTGGGCAACTCCACATCCTTTTCCACTTAACACACACTTCGGGACCTTAGCTGATGGTCTGGGCTGTTTCCCTTTCGACAATGGACCTTAGCACCCACTGTCTGACTCCCGGAATAAAGTCTGCGGCATTCGGAGTTTGACTGAACTTGGTAACCCTTGCGGGCCCCGCATCCAATCAGTGCTCTACCTCCGCGACTCATCTTCCGAGGCTAGCCCTAAAGCTATTTCGGGGAGAACCAGCTATCTCCGGGTTCGATTGGAATTTCTCCGCTACCCCCACCTCATCCCCGCACTTTTCAACGTGCGTGGGTTCGGACCTCCAGTACGTGTTACCGTACCTTCATCCTGGACAGGGGTAGATCACCCGGTTTCGGGTCTACGTCCACGTACTACAGTCGCCCTATTCAGACTCGCTTTCGCTGCGGCTCCGGCTTCTCACCTTAACCTTGCACGGGAACGTAACTCGCCGGTTCATTCTACAAAAGGCACGCCATCACCCATAGATCGGGCTCTGACTTCTTGTAAGCACACGGTTTCAGGTTCTATTTCACTCCCCTTCCGGGGTCCTTTTCACCTTTCCCTCACGGTACTGCTTCACTATCGGTCGCTAGGGAGTATTTAGCCTTACCAGATGGTCCTGGCAGATTCATACGGGGTTTCACGTGCCCCGCACTACTCGGGATCCGTCTCGGAGGGAATATGCTTTCAACTACAGGGCTTTCACCTTCTACGGCGGGCCGTTCCAGACCTCTTCATCTACCATATTCCTTTGTCACTCCAAAGAGACGTCCCACAACCCCAAGAAGCAAGCTTCTTGGTTTAGGCTGTTCCGCGTTCGCTCGCCGCTACTGACGGAATCACTCTTGTTTTCTCTTCCTGAGGGTACTTAGATGTTTCAGTTCCCCTCGTCTGCCTCTGCACATCCTATGTATTCAGATGTGAGTCACTGGAGATGAATCCAGTGAGGTTTCCCCATTCGGACATCCCCGGATCAAAGCTTGCTTACAGCTCCCCGAGGCCTTATCGTTGTTCGCCACGTCCTTCGTCGGCTCCTAGCGCCTAGGCATCCACCGTGTGCTCTTACTAGCTTAACCTAGTTGGTGGTCTTCTTAGAAAAGAAGAACCTATCTTACTCTTCGTTACCGAATCCTGTTTACACAGTGTTCAGTAAGAACAGTTTTCTAAAACGCGATGTTTCGTTTCGGTATCCAGTTTTCAAGGATCAACTTGAAAGAGTGGTTGCTCTTTCAAAACTGACAACGAGTGAGTGTCGATCCACATGGGATCCGCGTCGATTACTCAACGACTTATATTTGAATGCTTCCGTTGCAGGAAGCGATTCTCCATAGAAAGGAGGTGATCCAGCCGCACCTTCCGATACGGCTACCTTGTTACGACTTCACCCCAATCATCTACCCCACCTTCGGCGGCTGGCTCCTTGCGGTTACCCCACCGACTTCGGGTGTTGCAAACTCTCGTGGTGTGACGGGCGGTGTGTACAAGACCCGGGAACGTATTCACCGCGGCATGCTGATCCGCGATTACTAGCAATTCCGACTTCATGCAGGCGAGTTGCAGCCTGCAATCCGAACTGAGACCGGCTTTTTAGGATTCGCTCCACCTCGCGGCTTCGCCTCCCGTTGTACCGGCCATTGTAGTACGTGTGTAGCCCAGGTCATAAGGGGCATGATGATTTGACGTCATCCCCACCTTCCTCCGGTTTGTCACCGGCAGTCTGCTTAGAGTGCCCATCATTACATGCTGGCAACTAAGCATAAGGGTTGCGCTCGTTGCGGGACTTAACCCAACATCTCACGACACGAGCTGACGACAACCATGCACCACCTGTCTGGAATGTTCCGAAGAAAAGGTACATCTCTGTACCGGTCATTCCGATGTCAAGACCTGGTAAGGTTCTTCGCGTTGCTTCGAATTAAACCACATACTCCACTGCTTGTGCGGGTCCCCGTCAATTCCTTTGAGTTTCAGTCTTGCGACCGTACTCCCCAGGCGGAATGCTTAATGTGTTAACTTCGGCACCAAGGGTATCGAAACCCCTAACACCTAGCATTCATCGTTTACGGCGTGGACTACCAGGGTATCTAATCCTGTTTGCTCCCCACGCTTTCGCGCCTCAGCGTCAGTTACAGCCCAGAGAGTCGCCTTCGCCACTGGTGTTCCTCCACATCTCTACGCATTTCACCGCTACACGTGGAATTCCACTCTCCTCTTCTGCACTCAAGTCACCCAGTTTCCGATGCGACCCGAAGTTGAGCTTCGGGATTAAACACCAGACTTACATGACCGCCTGCGCGCGCTTTACGCCCAATAATTCCGGACAACGCTTGCCCCCTACGTATTACCGCGGCTGCTGGCACGTAGTTAGCCGGGGCTTTCTTCTCAGGTACCGTCACTTCTCTAGCAGTTACTCTAGAAAACGTTCTTCCCTGGCAACAGAGCTTTACGATCCGAAAACCTTCATCACTCACGCGGCGTTGCTCCGTCAGGCTTTCGCCCATTGCGGAAGATTCCCTACTGCTGCCTCCCGTAGGAGTCTGGGCCGTGTCTCAGTCCCAGTGTGGCCGATCACCCTCTCAGGTCGGCTACGCATCGTCGCCTTGGTAAGCCGTTACCCCACCAACTAGCTAATGCGCCGCAGGCCCATCCTTCAGTGACAGATTGCTCCGTCTTTCGTTCGTCGTCCATGCGGACATCGAAAGTATCCGGTATTAGCTACCGTTTCCGGTAGTTATCCCAGGCTAAAGGGCAGGTTGCCTACGTGTTACTCACCCGTCCGCCGCTAAATCTCAAAGAAGCAAGCTTCTCATTGACTCCGCTCGACTTGCATGTATTAGGCACGCCGCCAGCGTTCGTCCTGAGCCAGGATCAAACTCTCCATAAAAGTGTTTGACTTGCTCAATTCTTGCTGGCGAGAACATTGCTGTTCTCTATAGTTTGAAGAACATACGTTCTTCACTCACTCGTTGCTCAGTTTTCAAAGATCAAGCTCTTTCGTGTGCCGCGATGTCTCTCGCAGCAACTCTTATATCTTATCACCTCGCTAGCTTGCTGTCAACAACTTTTTTTGAAGTTGTTTTTCTCAATGATGTAACTCATCATAGAAACGACAGATGCTTGCAAAATGCTTGTACAATAGACTATACCATGGATGGATTGGGCAAGTCAACACCTTTTTACCCATTTCTTTTTAACTAGCTTGCATCTTATATATTTGCCGTATAGTTGTCCATTCTGTTCAGATGGCATTCTGCTCTTCTAGATCATCAATAATAGAATAGCTATGAGAGTTATCATTTGTCTTTCTTTATAATAGATGTAATACATATTTAGAAGATAAAAGAGATTCGAGAACAGGTGCTGTAAGACTTTTGAATATAAAAAGCATTCCCAACAAACGGGAATGCTTTAGGAGTTTTAATATCTACCTTGGATCATATTGCTGTTAGATTCCAGCTCTTTCATTTACAATTTTCAAATGCAAAGCCTCTCGTGCGCCTTGTATAGAAGATTTTATAGAAATGGATACAGATACAAATAGAAGAATTGGCGTGTTTTATATAGTCTGTATACTCTTTTACGATGATCTTCATTATTGTATAGGATTGATTGTAAATCATCGATATTCCACCTAGTGCTGCAATACAGATTGAATGTGCAGTTTGCGGTTTTCGATTAGATTGTAGATTGTTTCATTGACTGCAACCATGGGACGAGTGGGATGATCTCGGTCGGAAAATACGATTTTGCCGATTGCTCCGTTACTAAGACGTACATTTGTACCATTATGGAACTGGGTGACTTTGCGGATAAAGGTGGTAACGACCGCAGGGTCCAGTTTGCCAAAGGATTCGCTTTCCAATTGTTCCAGTACAAGATAAGGAGATTGGGCTTTACGATAATTTTTGGATAGAGTCATGGCATGAAAAATATCCGCTACGGCTACGATACGAGCATAAACATGAATACGTGTATGATCCAAACGAAGAGGATAGCCCGATCCATCGACTTTCTCATGATGTTGAAGTGCTGCCAGTCTGACACCTTCATTAATACCGGTTACTTTTTTCAAGATTTCATATCCGTATAATGTATGACGACGCATCTCGTCGAGTTCGGATGGCTCAAGACGTGATGGTTTGTACAAAATATCGGGATCGACACGGATGTTACCGATATCATGGAATAGACCTGCAAGCGCGACCTGCATACCTTCATTCTCAGGGACACCCATCCATTTGGCGATTCGATAAGAGGTTAAGCTAGTCAACAATGCATTGTGATATATATACTCATCCTGCTTCATCTGTGCTGGATAAAAAGTCAGGATATTGTAGTGACGGGAATGTGAGATCAGCTGCTCTAGCCCGGTACGCAGTTTGTATACGGGAATATCCTGTGCCAATGCAGATTGAAAGCATTGTTTGATCATATGTACCATAGAGGTATACGATTGTTCAAATGACACACGTTCTGGACGCTTGATCGTCGTTGATTCCAAAATAAGGGGCGTATCTGTTGCTGCCGGTGGAGCGGGTCTCTCATTATCAATCGCTTCAATCAGAAACGCCTGCAAAACAGTCAAATCGCGTGGTAATAGCATTTTACCTTTTGGTAGTAGCAAATTACCTTTCTCGGTGAATACATCGTTATTCAGACGAGTACCAGGCTTTAATTCCGATACTGGAGTCAGGACCATACGGATAACCTCTTTTCATAAGGGATAGGTGATCATGTTCTATACAATGGGAGACGACAAAAACAGGAGTTTTCACATAAATAGACACTATACGTACATAGTGGAGACGGTTACATACGTTCAGAAAGAATGCAGGCATGATCAGAAAGAATCTGATACCGCTTCATCTTGATCAAATAAACAATTGTTGATTAGGACAGAGCTCTTAGTTATATAAAGATTGGAGTAGCTACAAAACGGACATCGGTGTATCAGCACATGATGTATGTAATCGAAAACCGCTTGTATTATTGATTGGAATATCACTATCTGGGATCAAAATGAGATACTAATACAATAGAAAAGCAGTATATAGAGGGGAATAGAGTAGGAAAGAATAAAGAAGATGATTGCAATAAAAATTACAATTAATTACATATAGGTACTATGACTTATAATTATGTACATATATTAGCATCTAAAGACCTATAATACAATCTATTTATTCAATTTATTAGTTATAAAGTAGGTTAATTACCATCCCATGCTTGATAGATCGATTGATTGGCGCTGTATAGGTGGGTTCGTTGGTATGTGATTGTGTATTGGATTGGTTATAGCATTATCATATACATGTAAAATAAAAGAGCATGAACCCTTCGCCTGTATTCAGGCTAAGGTTCATGCTCTTTTGATTATGAAAGTGGATAGTAAACTAGCTTTTACAGGTTCACGTATCCATTACTAATTATGATAATTGAGGCTTATAGATTGTTTATTTGCAGAATGTATTACTCTTCTGTTGCGTCGCCTTCGTCTGCTGCTAGAGCATCATCGGAAACTTCACTGTTGTCTACCATTGCGGATGCTTCCGTTGTTTTTGTTCCATCTGCATTGGTTTCTTCCAATTCATCTTCTTTTGGCTCTTCACTCTTCTCGGTAATACATACAGTTGCTACTGAATCTTCATCACGGATGTGAATCAGACGTACACCCTGCGTATTCCGACCCATCGTGGAGATCGTCTCGATGCCCATACGAATCAGTGTACCGCTGGTAGTGATGATCATCAGATCGTCATCCTCGCCAACGACTTTCAGACCGGACAGCTCACCATTTTTGTCAGTCACGTTCATCGTTTTGATCCCTTTACCGCCACGCGTTTGCAGACGATATTCTTCGCCTGGTGTGCGTTTACCATAGCCTTTGGCAGTAACGATCAATACTTTGAGGTCGTCCTGAATCAGATCCATACCGACCAGGCGGTCGCCTTCATCCAGAGTAATACCTTTGACCCCGGTAGCGCTACGTCCCATCGAACGAACATTATTCTCGTTAAAGCGAATGGACATGCCGTACGCTGTACCCATAATAATGTCCTGCTTGCCATCGGTCAGTTTGACCTGGATCAGTTCATCATCTTCACGCATATTGATGGCAATCAGACCACCCTTACGGATGTTCGTATAGTCATCCAGACGCGTTTTCTTCACGACACCTTGACGGGTGGCAAAGAACAGATACTGATCGCCTTCAAAGTCCTGAACCGGGATGACGGCATTGACCGATTCGCCCTGTTCGATCTGAATCAGGTTGATCACCGGTGTTCCGCGTGCAGTACGACCGAGTTCCGGAATCTCGTATGCTTTGATCCGGTATACTTTACCTTTGTCCGTAAAGAATAGCAGATGATGGTGAGAATTGGTTACGAACAGATGCTGGACAAAGTCCTGATCTTTCATATCCACACCCATCACTCCGCGTCCACCACGGCGCTGGCTACGATACGTCGTTACCGGAGAACGTTTGATATAACCGGTATGAGTGACGGTGACGACAACTTCTTCCTGCGGAATCAGATCCTCGTCAAGAATACTTTCTTCACCGACCGTAATCTCAGTACGACGCTCATCGCCAAACCGTTCCTTGAGCTCATTCAGCTCTTCACTGATGATCTCCAGTACGCGGTATTCATTCGCTAGAATATCGCGATATTCAGCAATCATACGCAGCAGTTCGTTATATTCATTCTCAATTTTATCGCGTTCCAGTCCAGTCAGACGTTGCAGACGCATATCCAGAATCGCTTGCGACTGTTCTTGACTGAGTGAGAAACGTTCAATCAAACCTTCTCGTGCCGCTTCACTTGTCTGGGACGCACGGATCAGGGCGATAACTTCGTCCAGGTTATCCAGTGCAACACGCAGACCTTCAAGAATATGCGCGCGAGCTTCTGCTTTTCTCAGTTCAAATTCAGTACGGCGACGAATCACTTCGATTTGATGCTGAATGTAATGATAAATCACTTCGCGCAGACCAAGCAGCTTCGGTTCGTTGTTCACGATCGCCAGCATATTCACACCAAATGTGGATTGCATCGCAGTATGCTTATACAGGTTATTGAGCACGACGCTTGGATTCACATCGCGACGCAACTCAACAACAATCCGCATCCCGTTACGATCAGACTCGTCACGCAGATCGGTAATGCCTTCGATCCGTTTTTCGCGAACAAGTTCAGCGATCTTCTCAACCAGACGCGCTTTGTTGACTTGATACGGAATCTCGTTGACGACGATCCGTGCTTTATTGTTATTTTCCTCGATGGTTGCCTTGGCTCTCATCGTAATAGAACCACGACCTGTCTGATAAGCCTGACGAATACCGGAACGACCCAGAATATAACCCGAAGTCGGGAAGTCTGGTCCATGGATATAATCCATCAGCTCCATAGACGTAATATCTGGATTCTCGATCATCGCCTGTACGCCATCAATCACTTCGCCGAGGTTATGAGGCGGAATATTCGTTGCCATACCGACCGCAATCCCCGAAACGCCGTTTACGAGCAGATTGGGATAACGAGCTGGCAGTACAACTGGTTCGCGCTCTTCCCCATCATAGTTGGGGATAAAATCGACGGTATCTTTGTTCAGATCGCGTAGCATTTCCAACGCCATCTTCGACATACGTGCCTCAGTATAACGCATCGCTGCCGCCATATCGCCGTCGACAGAACCGAAGTTACCGTGACCATCGACTAGCATATAACGCATGGAGAAATCCTGCGCCATCCTTACCATCGTTTCATATACGGCAGAGTCACCGTGTGGGTGATACTTACCGATTACTTCGCCGACGATTCTCGCCGATTTTTTGTAAGGTTTGTCCGGTGCCATGCCGAGTTCCGACATCGCAAATAAAATACGCCGATGTACAGGCTTCAAACCGTCGCGTACATCAGGCAAAGCCCGGCTGACGATAATACTCATCGCATAGTCCATAAAGGACTCGCGCATCTCTGTACCGATATCCCGGTCTTTGATCTGCGAAAACTTCTCTTCCGCCATGCTAAGCCTAGCCTCCTTATTGCAGCCTTCGTTTGCACAAATGGATGCTTGTTGACCTGGTCATGGAGACTTCTACACTCCAGCCGGTCTTTGTATAAAAATAAGTTTCCTGTCACCAGTATGGGGGTTAAAAGCACTCGCCTCAGGGGCGATCAAATGATGATGTTATGCCCGGTGCTACATCACTTTATTATACCATTTTTTTCGTGTAATGTCCTGTGTTTTCGCGCTATTTGCAGCACTTTTCCAATCAAAAATCACAAAATATTTATCGATACCTGACAAAGCGTTATAAAAAGCAAAAGGAGCATCTACCGTGTGGCAGATGCTCCTCTGTCATTTGTATAATTACGCTATTTTCTCGTTAGAAATCGAGATTTTTGACGTATTTGGCGTTTTCTTGGATAAAGTCGCGGCGCGGTTCTACATTGTCGCCCATCAGTGTATCAAAGATGGCGTCAGCAAGAATGGCGTCTTGAATGCTCACTTGCAGCATGGCGCGACTTTCGGGATCCATGGTCGTTTCCCACAGCTGGGAAGCGTTCATCTCACCCAGACCTTTATAGCGCTGAACGTTAAATTTGGCATTTTCGCCAAACCCAGCGATAATCTCGTCGCGTTCTCTTTCCGAGTTGGCGTATACTGCCGTTTTGTTACGCTCTACTTTGAACAATGGAGGCTGAGCGATATACACATAGCCTGCCTCGATAATCTGGCGCATATACCGATACAAGAAAGTCAGCAGCAGCGTACGAATATGCGCGCCGTCGACATCAGCATCGGTCATGATGATAACTTTGTGGTAACGCGCCTTGGACAGATCAAACTCGTCGCCAATACCAGTACCGAGCGCCGTAATAATCGCACGAATCTCAGCGTTGCCGAGGATCCGATCCAAACGTGCTTTTTCCACGTTCAGAATTTTACCACGCAGCGGCAAGATTGCCTGGAAATGACGATCGCGACCTTGTTTGGCTGAACCGCCGGCAGAGTCACCCTCAACGATATACAGTTCGCTGATGGATGCATCCTTGGACGAGCAGTCTGCCAGTTTACCTGGCAATGCGCTGACTTCCAGTATACTCTTACGGCGTGTCAATTCACGTGCCTTACGAGCCGCTTCACGCGCTCTGGATGCCTGAAGCGATTTGTCCAGTACGCGGCGTGCCACGGAAGGATTCTCGTTCAGGAATTCCTGCAACTTCTCAGAGAAGAGGGATTCTACAATACCGCGGACTTCACTGTTGCCAAGCTTGGTTTTGGTTTGACCTTCAAACTGCGGTTCAGGAATCTTCACAGAAATGATCGCCGTCAGACCTTCACGCACATCTTCACCGGTCAGATTGCCGTTGTTGTCCTTGAGCAATCCGTTACGGCGGGCATAATCATTAATGATCCGCGTCAGAGCACTCTTGAAGCCGGATTCGTGCGTACCGCCTTCATGCGTGTTGATGTTGTTGGCAAAGGAGTAAATGTTCTCCGTGTAGCCTTCGTTATATTGCAATGCAATCTCAATCTGAATCTGATCGCGCATACCTTCTACATAGATCGGTTGCTCGTTGATGACTTCCCGATTCTGGTTCAAATACTGCACATATTCGATAATACCGCCATCATAACGGAAACTGTTGGACACGCCAGTACGTTCATCAGTCAGACTCAGAGCAATACCTTTATTCAGAAAAGCCAGCTCACGAATCCGTCCTAATAACGTATCGTAATCGTATACGGTCGTTTCAGTAAAAATCTCCGCATCTGGACGAAATGTTACGGTTGTACCTGTGCCTTCGTCGTCATTCATCTCGCGAAGTACTTTGATATCTTCGACAGGCGCACCACGTCTGTATTCTTGCTGATGGACTTTGCCATCTGTTTTGACTACAACGCGCACATGTTCGGACAGTGCATTTACAACGGATACACCGACACCGTGCAAACCGCCGGATACTTTATATCCGCCGCCGCCAAATTTACCGCCGGCATGTAGTACGGTCATAACGACTTCAAGCGCGGAGCGCTGTGTTTTCGCTTCCACGCCTACCGGGATTCCGCGTCCATTATCGACAACGGTGATGCTGTTATCTTCGTGGATAGTTACTTCAATATGGTCACAGTATCCGGCTAACGCCTCGTCAATACTGTTATCTACAATTTCCCAGACCAGGTGATGCAGGCCTTTGGAGCTGGTCGATCCGATATACATACCCGGACGCTTACGAACGGCTTCCAAACCTTCAAGCACCTGAATCTGACTGGCATCATAAGCCGGTTGATTCGTCGACATGACATTTCACCTACTTCTGTATTTTAAGGCAACCATACGCAGCGGTTGCAGTTATGCATTCATCAAAAAGCTATTGGTACGCTTCTTCAGCGTGGCAGAGGAAATGGGAGAGTAATACACTTTGTTTTTGGTGACTACAATCGACTTTGGTTCTTCTTCGCCGATTGCTTCGACCTTTTTGTCTTCGTGAGCAAAGCTGACGAACTGCTTGGAGATTTTGGAAGACTTCTCAATCGATATATCAAAAATAGCTACAAGTTCGGAAAAACGGATAATTTTCTCGCCGCCCAGGTGAATATACATAAGAACGGGCCTCCCTTATTTCTCAATATGCCCCTGCTGGACATGGAAAATCTGGGCTTCCTTCAAACGTCCGGCATTGATACTCTCGATTCCGGTCGCTGTGATGAAAGTCTGCACTTTGTCCTGAAATGTCTCAATCAGCTGGGTTTGACGATAAGGGTCCAGTTCGGATAGAACGTCGTCCAGCAAAAGAATCGGATATTCTCCGATCTCTTCGTGAATCAATTCAATTTCAGCCAGTTTCAGCGATAAAGCGGTTGTGCGCTGCTGACCTTGCGATCCAAAAACAGCGGCTTCATTGCCGTTGATGTGAAAGGTCAAATCGTCCCGATGTGGACCTGCCAGAGTCGCGCCACGGCGATATTCCTGTTCTTTCACTTGTGATAATTTTATCATAAATTGCTCAAATAAGACAGCTTCATCTTCTTCTTCCGATTCGCCAAATGACGGGACGTATGATAGCAGTAGTTTCTCTTTGCCACCAGTTATCCCCATGTGGATATTTTCCGCCCAGCCTTGAAGCTTGTGGATAAATTGCTTGCGCTTTTTGACAATTCGTACACCATGTTCGACCAGTTGCTCATTCCAGATATCCAGCATCGTGCTGTCCTTACTGCCAGAGCTCCACGCTTGCTTCAGAAAATTGTTGCGCTGTACAAGCACTTTCTGATACTGCTGTAAGTGATGCAAATAGCTCGGCTGTACCTGTCCGATCTCCATATCCAGAAAACGGCGGCGAATGCCCGGCGAGCCTTTGACGATCTCCAGATCTTCTGGCGCGAACATAACCGCATTGATCGTACCGATAAAATCGCTCAGCTTGCGCTGCTCTAGCCCGTTAATCTTTGCCTTTTTCCCTCGTGCGGAAAAGTTGAGCTCCAGTTTGACCTTGCCATACTTTTTGTCCGCTTCGCAGGTGATCCGAGCGCTATCGGAATCAAAGGAGATCAATTCCTTGTCTTTGTTCGTCCGGTGTGACTTGGATAGCGCCAGCACAAACAGCGCTTCGATCAGATTCGTTTTGCCCTGTGCGTTCTGTCCGATAAACAGATTGACTGGTGCAAAGGAATCCAGCTGTAGATGCTCATAATTGCGATAATGTTGTAGGCTAACTTGGTTAATGAACATCAGTACGATCCTCCGGCTTATTGCTCACGTTGAACCTTGAATTTGCCCTCGCCTTGCACATCCACTTCATCTCCGGCATACAGCTTGCGACCGCGACGCTCTTCCGGCTCTCCGTTCACTTTGACCATCTGTTCTTGCAATAAGGCTTTGGCGCTTCCGCCTGTGGATACGCAATCCGCTAACTTCAAAAATTGATCCAGCTTAATATATTCCGTCGAAATCGAAATCATTTTCATAATAGGGATAAACCGTCCTTTCGGGATGACTAATTAATGGGGCCGCTCAGAAATGAATAGCCAGGTCTTTGCATCATACCATAGTCCAAGCATGCACTACTACGGTTATGGGCAAAGTACCCGGCTATTTTTCGTTATTTTGCCATAAGGCAGTAGATACAGAGCATGCCAAAGGCTGCCGCGAGGGCAGCCTGAAATGACGTGTCTTTGTGGAGTGGACATGCAAAGCAAATGGTTATACACATGTGCATAAGTTTTTGAGACGACGTTTCGCAAATGTATAAACCTGTTTATTTATGCATATTAGTTCGTTGTACGGTATGGCAGGATGATATATAGGCTACGGCTTTCATCCAGTGGCTTGATGATGATCGGACTCATAATGCCGGTAAATTGGATCGACAATTGCTCGCTTTCGATCACTTTCAGTACATCAAGCATATATTTGGAGTTGAACGAGATGCGCAGCGGCTCACCTTCAAAACGCGCAATATCCAGTTGCTCGGTAACACGACCGAGTTCGGAAGAACTGGAGGAAATTTCAACAGCGCCATTTTCCAGCGTTTGCATGCGTACGATGTTTGTTTTCTCTTCGCGGGACAACAGATAGGCACGATCAATAGAATCTGCCAGTTTTTTCGTATCCATCACCAGCTCTGTTTTGAAACTGGTCGGGATGATTTTGGATGTATCCGGATATGTGCCGTCCAGAATGCGGGAATAGAACAATACACGGTCGATTTTGAACAGTACTTGGTTGTCAGCAACGACGATGTCTAGCAGCTGATTTTGGTCCGGGATGATTTTGCTCAATTCATTTAGCGTTTTACCAGCGATAACTACGTTGCTAAAACGAACAGTCGTTTCGTCATTCAGATGAACGGTGCGGCTGGCGAGACGGTGACGATCGGTTGCGACAAATTTCAATTCGCCTTCTACGAGATTCCACAGGACACCAGTCAAGATCGGTGTTGTTTCCTGTGTGGAGATGGAAAATGCCGTTTGTTTGATCATATTTTTCAATAGATCACCAGGAACGGAAATTTGCTGATTTTCTTCGATGTTTGGTAGTACTGGGAATTCTTCGGGGTCCAGACCAACCAATTGGATGTCGGTAGCACCTGCACGGATAAATGTTTGAAATCCATCTTTGACTTCCATCTCGATTTCTTGGGATGGGAGTTTTTTGATAATTTCAACAAAGAATTTAGCTGGTAAAACAACACTGCCTGGGCGGTCGATCTGCACGATCGTCTTATCTGCATCTTCTGCCGGGATAAACGATTGGATCGAAATGTCTGTATCACTAGCAGTGAGGGTTACACCTGAATAACTCACATCAAACTTGATACCACTCAGGATGGGGATCGTTGTGCGACTGGAAATAGCTTTGGATACATGTTGTATCGATTCATTCAGATAGGTTTTCGAGATTTGGATCTTCATAGTTTCACTCCTAATCAGCATCATTCATGCTTTGCGATATCTTTTATACCGATGCACCGTGAGGTGCGTTTTAGCAAGAAGTATATATTTAAAATATAGTAGTAATCGTAGTAGGGGCGGTGAATATGTGGATAACCCACTTGAGCCCAGTCATGACGGCATAAAATTAAGCCTATCCACATGTGTATAAAGTGTGTATAGGCTTGTTGTTGTTCAGGATGGATTTTTGATCTTGTCCATCAGATTGTTGACTACCTTAAACAATTCCTGATCGGATTTGAGCGATTGGGTGATTTTCTCATGGGCGTGAATTACGGTTGTATGGTCACGTCCACCAAAAGCTTCTCCAATCTTCGGCAGAGAATAATCGGTCAGCTCGCGAGACAGATACATGGCGATTTGCCGTGGAAAGGCAACTGCTTTGGTCCGTTTACGCGCTTTGAAATCCTCCAGCTTGAGATTGTAATATTCGCCAACCCGCTGCTGAATGTCCTGAATGGTAATAATTTTGGGACGACTGGAAGGAATGATATCCTTCAGTGCTTCCGCTGCCAGATGCGAGGTCACATCTTGATTCGTCAGCGACGAATACGCGACTACTCGGATGAGAGCGCCTTCTAGCTCCCGGATGTTCGTATCGATCTGATTAGCGATATACATCATCGCTTCATTCGGAATATCGAGATTTTCGGCGCGGGCTTTTTTTCGTAAAATCGCAATCCGCGTCTCCAGATCTGGCGGCTGAATATCCGTAATCAAACCCCATTCAAACCGCGAACGTAGTCGTTCTTCCAGTGTTGGAATTTCCTTCGGCGGTCGATCACTGGAAATAATGATCTGCTTACTTTCCTCATGCAGTGCATTAAACGTGTGGAAAAATTCCTCTTGCGTCGATTCTTTACCCGCCAAAAATTGAATATCATCGATCAGCAAAATGTCGATGTTGCGGTACTTGTTGCGGAAGCTTTCCCCACGGTTGTCACGAATTGAGTTGATAAATTCGTTCGTGAATTTCTCCGAGGAAATGTACACTACTTTGCTGTTCGGATTGTGCTGCAAAATGTAGTGACCGATCGCATGCATCAAATGCGTTTTGCCAAGACCGACACCACCGTACAAAAACAGCGGATTGTATGCTTTGGCAGGCGCTTCGGCGACCGCAAGCGAGGCTGCATGGGCAAAACGGTTGCCCGCCCCGATGACGAATGTATCGAATGTATATTTGGGATTCAGCATGTTGGCGAGTGGTTCCTCTGCCTGCACGACTGCCGGTTGAACCGGTGCCTGCTGCGGGATGAGAGCTTCTTCCGGAACAGCTTCCTCAATGACAAATTTCACATCAACCTGTCTTCCCAAAAATTCAAAAACCGTAGAGCTGACCAGTTTGGTATACCGGCTTTCTAGCCATTCAACGGCGAAGGTGGTCGGTGCTGAGATAACGATTGAGTTTTCCGTAAATGTCAGCGCTTTGGTTGCCTTGAACCAGGTGTCAAAACTCGGCTTACTGAGCTTTGTCTGAATAATCGATAGTATTTGCTGCCATAATTCGGAGGTATGGCTGTCCAC